>CAVZIE010000001.1:0-16191 GCA_963775185.1 uncultured delta proteobacterium
CAAGAGATGCGCAGCACGCGATAGCCGAGCCGGGCGAGCTTCGCGTCCCGGCGGGCGTCCGCGGTGCGGCGGGCGGCGTGATAGCCGCCGTCGACTTCCACGACGAGGCGCGCGGCGGGCGCCAGGAAATCGACGATGAAGCGACCGATGGGCACCTGACGGCGGAAGCAGACGCCGAGCCGACCGCCGCGCAAGCCCGCCCAGAGCAGTTGCTCGGTGTCGGTGAGGTGCGAGCGGCTTCGGCCCGCTGGGGATGGGGCCCCGGCGGCTGCGACGACATCGGGAACTACCCGGCGAGGCCGGGCGCCGGCTTGCTTCCGGTAGCCCACGACGAGAGGCGTTGCCGTGCGCAGGAACAGAACCATCCCCTGCTCGATCGCCTCGTCGAGCGTGCGCAGGTTGCTCGTCCGCTACATCGGCGTGACCCCGGCCGACTTCGTCGCTCACCGGTGGGCGATGGGCGGCCGGGTCTACGGGAAGGTCGGCGTGAAGTCGCGCCTCGCGTTGCGGGGACCCACTTCGAGGTCGCCGCTTGGCAGCAGGGCTCCGTCGTTCAGCACGTAGCATGCGGGTGTGCCGGCGGCACCGAGACCGCAGACGACGAGGACCTGCCAGTTGGCCTGGTAGCCGCGCGAACCGGAAACCTGCTCGCCGAACGTCGCGACGACGCGCTCGGCTCCCGCCACCTTCTGGATCCGGAAGTGTTGAGGGCTTGCGCCCTGCGCAAACGTCTCGCGAAGGCCGTCCTGCGCGCTCACGCCGCGCGCGACGAACTTCCCCGTCCGGGTCGTGATCTCGATGTCGAAGAGCGCCGACACGCCCGTCCCGGGACGCCATCTGCCTCCGCGCGACTCGGCGAGCAAGCGCGCACTCTTGATCGCCCCCGACCCGTGCGCGCTCCGGACCACCGTGCAGTCGTGCACGCAGAAGCCTGCTTCTTCCCGCACCGCCGCAGCCGGCGTCGGCTGGGTCGGCGCGGTCGGCTGGGTCGGCGCGGTCGATGCGGTCGGCGGACTTGCTGCAGGGTCGTCCGTCCCCAGCACGGGATGAGCTGCTCCGGTCTCACCTCGCCTCGCAACCGCCGTGCTCGAAGCAGGGACGCGCATCGCCGGGACGCGTGTTGCGCACGACGCCATCCCGATCGCAATGATCACCAAGCCGCGCATGACGTGGCAATTCTACAGCGCAAGTGCGGCGACGACTTGGTGCTTGACAGGTTTTGTGGCGCACGAAGTCTCGAATCCACGACTTTGGTCGGCAACTGCGAAGCAGACGCCTCGACGCCCCGCTCGCGCTGTTCCGGAAACGGGACGCGAAACAAGTCGCTCTGCTGCGCGAAAGCGCGTCGGTCGCGCTCCAGCGAAGCCTGGAAAACAGGACGTACGGTGCAGCCATGAACGCGCTCATCACCGCTTCCAGCACGAACCGCTACACCTCGAACAGCTCTCCGACGCCGCGCTGCTCGCCGGCACGCGCCAGCTCGTCGCGCAGGCGAACGCGCCAAGGCCGCGCGCCTGTGCCGGAAGTTCCCGCCGCTCTACGACGCCGTGCTCGGCGGCACACA
Source organism: uncultured delta proteobacterium (assembly GCA_963775185.1). Taxonomy (GTDB): domain Bacteria; phylum Myxococcota_A; class Polyangia; order Polyangiales; family Polyangiaceae; genus JAPSGB01. The sequence goes on from CAVZIE010000001.1 coordinate 1,565, forward strand.
GGCCCTTGGTGTGTGCGAGCTCCGGCGTGCTTCGTAGCTTGATGGGATCCTGCCGGCGCAGCGCGGGCCCGGCGGGCACGGTGCCCGCGACGGAGGCCGCGGCGAGCGCGGCGAGCGCGGGCTCCTTGTCCTCCAGGGCGGCGTCCGCAGTAACGACGCTCGCGTCGTCATCGGCGATCACGCCTTGCGACGCAGCAGCCGGACGATGCGCGTGGGCATTGAGCCGCAGGCATGCGTCTATTCACCGCACGACGCGGATCGCCACGCCCGGCGCAACGCCGCGGATCTCCACGAAGCGATCGTCGGCGACCCCGAGCTGCACCGGCTCGTCGTGCCACAAGAGCCCGCTCGCGACGCGCACGGCCGGGCGGCCGTCGCGGACAATGATGGCGCGGCGCGGCACGCGGGAGTCGACACGGCGCGGCGGAAGCACGAGACGCACTTCCACGCGCTGCCCCACAGGCAAGCCCCCGGCGGCGCCCGCGCTCCACGACGGCGCGATCCACGCGCTCCTCACCCAACCTTCGCCGCGCTCGCGCGCGTCGGCCGCGCCGATGGCGCGGCGCTGCAGTCGCGCCCCGAGCCGCGTCAGCTTCCCCTTGCCGAGATCGCCGAGGCCGCCTGGCCAGGTGATGGTCACCGGCAGGCCGACGCGGATCCGCGCGGCGTCGATCTCCTCGACCTCCGCGTGCAGCTCGGTGTGGGACACGTCGGCGATCTCGAAGACGATCGTGCCGCCCATGCGAGCATTCGTGATCACGTCGCCGGGATCGATGTTGCGCGCGAGCACGACGCCCTCGATCGGTGCCCGCAAGTGCGTCCAGTCGAGTTCGTGGCGTGCCTCCGCGATGACGGCCTCGGCGGCCGTCACGCGCGCGCGCGCCGCGTGCACGTCGTCGGCGCGGGCACCGTGCACGGCAAGCTCGAGCCGCGCCTGGATCGCGTCCAAGCGGGCACGCGCGATCTCCTCGGCGCGCGCCGACTCATCGAGCTGCTCCTGGGTCAGCGCCCCCGATGCGTGGAGCTGCTTGTCGCGCGCGTTGCGCCCGGACGCAAGGTCGTGCTCGTGGCGCGCCGCGCGCACCTCGGCCCTGAGAGCGGCGCGCTCCTCGGGTCGGGTGCCGGCGGCGACCGACCGGGCCGTCGCCGCCAGCGACCGACCCTCGGCCTCGCGACGCGCGAGCTCGTCGCCGACGGTGTCCGCCTGGATCTCCGCGAGCGGCTGACCCTGGGTGACGTGATCGCCTTCGCGCACGTGAACGGCAAGCACGGTGCCGTCGATGCGCGCTCGCACCTCCGCGACGCCGTCCACCGGGACCACCTCCGCGCGAGCTACGACGCGCTGCTCGACTTCTCCCGAGCTCACCCTCACGGTCTCGGGCGCGACGCGCTGGTAGATCACCGCGCCCGCCGCTGAAGCAGCGACCACCCCGAGAATCGACAGCTTCCAGCGCTTCTTCATGCTGCTCCCGGGATCCGTTCATTTTCGATCCGGCCGTCCTCGATCTCGATGACGCGATCCGCGAACTGCTCGAGCCGGCGATCGTGGGTCACGATCAAGATGCCGCGCTCCTTTCCGACCTGCTCGCGAAGCAGCGCCATCACACTCATGGCGGTGCTGGTGTCGAGGGCCGCGGTGATCTCGTCGCCGAGGACCAGCGCTGGCTCGCCGGCGAGCGCTCGCGCGATGGCGACCCGTTGCTTCTGTCCGCCGGACAGCTCGGCCGGGCGGTGGTGGGCGCGGTCGGCAAGGCCGACGCGGTCGAGGGCCTGCCGCGCCCGGTTCCGCGCCGTGTCGGCAGGAGTTCCCTTCATGCGCAGCACTTCCGCGACGTTGTCCAGCGCCGTCAGCGCGGGGAACAGGTTGTAGGTCTGGAACACGAAGCCGAGATGGCTGCGACGGACACGGGTGACCTCGCTCTCGGGCAGCTTCGAGATCGGACGACCGCACAGCTCGACCTCGCCACTGGTCGCGCGCATCAAACCGGCGAGCACCGAGACCAGCGTCGTCTTGCCTGACCCCGACGGACCCATGAGCAACACCAACTCGCCGGCGCGCATCTCCAGCGAGACGCCGTGGAGAACGGGCGTGGCCAGCGGACCGCGGCCGTAGACCTTGGTCACGGCCGCGGCCTTGACCAGCGTGCGCGGCTCAGCGAGCGTCACCGGAACACCTCCGCCGCTTCGAGCCGGAGCACCGCGCGCACGCTGCCCAGGCTCGCGATCGCGCACATGGCGAGCACCGCACCGCAGCCGACGACGAGCACCGGCGGGGACAGCACGATGTACAGACCGCGCTGCGCGGCGAGCGCTTGCACCGCGAACGACATCGCGACGCCGAGACCACCGCCAAAGAGCGCTAGAAACGCCGCCTGCCACGCGACGAAGCCGACGATCTCTCCGGACGTGGCCCCGATCGCCTTCAGCGTCGCCAGCTCCCGGATGTGCTCCTTGGTGACGGCATACAGCGTCTGCCCCACGATGACGACGCCGACCACCAACCCGAGCAGCGCGCTGAAGCCCAGGGCCATGCCCGCTCCGGATCCGGTGACCCAGTAGTGCTCGGTCATGCGCCGGAACTCGTCGGTGGTGTGCGCCTCGAGGTCGGGGTGTCGCTCGACCGCGTGGAGCACGTCCGCCGTGCACCCCGGGTGCTTCAAGTCGAGCACCCAGTACGTGGCCTGTCCGTCGCTCATGCCGGCGATGCGGCGTGCGCCGTCGAGCTCCGAGAACAGATACGGCGAGAGCGTGAAGGAGCGGATGCCTTCGGTCACGGCGCCCACGTACACTTGCTCGGCGCCGACCTTGAGCGACGTGCCCAACGGCTCACCGTGGATCTCCAATTTTCCGAGATCGAGCGCGTCGACCGAGACCCGCGACGGCGCGTGCAGGTCCTGGGGCAACCCGCGCAGCAGGCTCCACGGCATGGTCGGCCCCGACGCGGGGTCGAAGCCGATGACCTGGACCGCGTCGATGCTCTCGTCTGGCTTGCGGAGCGCGACGAACGCGATGATGACACCGCGGACCGACTTCACACACGGATGCTCCGCGAGGATGTCCCGCGTGCCGGCAGACAATCGCTCGCCGTTGTCGAGCACACGCGTGCCGCGCGCCATCACCCACAGATCGCCGCCGGTTCGCCGGACCAGCGCCGAGGATGTCTCGAGGAAGCCCGCGTACAGCCCGATCTGGGCGAGCGCGAGCGTCGCGGCGAACGCCACGCCGGCGAGCGAGGCCAGGAGCTTGCCGCGGTCGTGGGCCAGGGACTGGAGAGCGATCCTGAGCACGAGCCGGCTCCGCTACGACTCGGTGACCCGAACGAACTCGCTCCAACCGTAGTTTTCCGGATACTCGCGCCACGGTCCCTCGCAGCGCGAGCAGAGCGCGCACTCTTCGCACGGCGGACCGTGCACCTTGCCTTCGTGAACGCGCCACTCCGAGTAGTCGAGCGTGCCGTCGAGGTCGACCACCGTCGTGTCGGGGATGGCGGCCTCCACGGCGATGTCCTCCATACCGGCGAGGAAACACAACGGCACGGCCTCGGTGACGAGCTTCATGCCCGCGTCGAGCGCGATGGTCCGCGCCCGCGCGAGCGGGGCGACGAGATCGGAGAGCTTCGGAACTACTTCGAAGAAGCGCTCGAGCGCCGTACCGACCGGGTGCACGAACGCCAGCTGCGCGTGCTTGACCCCGAGCCCCGCCAGCACGCGGACGAGATCCGGCAAGGTGCCCAGGTTGAAGCGCGTGATGACGCTGTTCGTGACCACGTCGGCGTCCGAACGCACCGCGTTGTCGATGCCCGCCATGGACTCCTCGAAGGAGCCGTCTGCGCGCGTCAGGAGGTCGTGAACCTCCGCCGTGGCACCGTGAATCGACGGCGAGAATTCCGTCGCGCCCGCCTCGACCAGCATGTCGACGGCCTTCTTGTACGCCAACATGCGCCCGTTGGTCTGGATCTGGACGCTGGTGTAGCCGAGCTCGCGCGCCGCGCGCACCAACGCCAACAGGTTCTTGTGCACCGTCGGCTCGCCGCCGGTGAACACGACGCCACGACACTCGCGCCGCCCCTGCACAAGCTGATCGAGCAAGCGCGCGTAGGGCAACGCGCCGCACACCTTGCGCTTGTCGCCCTGCGCGCAGAACAAGCAACGGTTGTTGCACGCGAAGCCGACTTTGAGATCCAGGCGGCGAGCATCCGCCATTGGTCGAGTATCAACCGCTGCGCGCGTCGCGGACATGACGGACGTCATCGAGGCGCGATCAGTTGGGACGCATTTCCTGCCTCGACGTCTTCACCGAAGCGGAGGCCGGCTACCTCATCCGGTCCGCGTCCGTTGACCGCATCCGAGATCGACTGGCTGGGGCGCGAGGGCCGCGAGTTTCAGGACCAGTATGACCAGATCAAAGACCGACGCGTTCCGCGCGCATCCGGGTCAGCCATCGGTTTCGAGCGGACGCCGCCGCGGCGGCTGAAGCGGTGTGAGCGGGTAGCGCGTCGCGCAAGGCTGGCAGTCGCGCGCACACATGCCGTTGCGCTTCGTTCGACCGAACATCCACGCATGGTGAAGCTCCGGCCTCCCTCCGCGGCGCGCGAGGCGGCCGCGCGCACGCTCGCGCGCAGGCCTACGCGACGAGATGCGTGTTCGATCGCCGAACCACGCGCGGGCCGAGCACGAGCGAGCACGGCGCCGAGCCCGATGCCCATCGTTCGCCCGACGCCGGCCACCACCCCCAGCCGGCCCCAGACCCCAGCCCCGCCGCTTCAGCCCCATCGCGCCCCGGACACTGCCCCGAGTCGGGCCGTGGCTCGCGCCGCGCGGGGGGATGGCGTTCGGGTCCGAGCTGAAGCCGACACAAGCGACGCGTGGTTCCAATTGCCGGGCTTCACAGCACGCGGGGTCCACTTCCTGGTTCGGCAGCACCGCCACGGCTTCCGCCTGGGCGCGAGTGAAGTGATTCCCTCCCGGGAGCCGCTTGACCCAAACGCCGTTCGCCTCGACCGCTCCGGCGGGGCAGGTCGGAACGCCGCGCCGCTACGCTGACCGTACGACAACCCCGACGTCGTGACGCTCGAGTGCTGCTCGATGCGGTAGCCTTGGCGCCAGCATGCCGTCGGACCTCTTCCAGCTTTCGGCGACCGAGCTTGCGGCGCGTGTGCGCAGCCGCGACGTATCCTGTCGGGAGGTGATCGAGGCTCATCTGGAGCGTGTCCGCCAGGTGAACCCGCAGGTGAACGCCATCACGGTTCAGCTCGAACGCTCCGCGCTGTCACTCGCCGACGCGATGGATGACGCCGGACCATCTGGCGCCCTCGCCGGTGTTCCGTTCACCGTGAAGGAGAGCCTGGACTGCGTGGGCTCCGCCACGACGCTCGGTGTCCCCGCGCTGTCGGCCGCCATGCCGTTCATGGATGCGCCGGCCGTGGCGCGCATGAAGGCGGCGGGGGCCATCGTGCTGGGGCGCACCAACATGTCCGAGATGGGCATGCGCATCGCGTGCGACAACCCGCTCCGCGGGCGCACGAAGAACCCGTGGAACGCCGCGCTCACGCCGGGCGGTTCTAGCGGCGGTGACGCGGTGGCCGTGGCGTGCGGGATGGTGCCGCTGGGGCTGGGCAACGACATGGGCGGCTCGTTGCGCGCGCCAGCGCACGCGTGTGGCGTTTGCGCGTTGAAGCCCACCACGGGGCGCATCGCGCATGCGTCGTCGATACCGCCGGAGGACGCTGGGCTTGCGGGACAGCTGATGATGTCCGACGGCCCCATCGCGCGGCGGGTGGCGGACCTGCGCCTGGCACTCTCCGTCATGGCAGGGCGCGACGTGCGCGATCCGCGATCGGTGGACGCTCCGCTCGCGGGGCCGCCGCCCGCTGAGCGGCGAGCAGCACTGATCACGTCGCTCCATGGCACGGAGCTGCCACCCGCGATGGTGGCCGATATCGAGCGCGCCGGGACCGCGCTCTCGCGCGCGGGGTATCAGGTAGAGCATGCAGCGGCGCCCGAGCTTCCGCTGGTGAACGAGGTGTTCAGCCTCATCTTCTCGATGGACTTCGGCGCCGTGCGGGAGCGGATGCGTCCTATACTGTCAGACGCGGTCTACGAGCACCTGGGACGCATCACCACCGTGCACGCGCTTCGCGGAAGGCCGCTCATCTGGCTGCATGCCGAGCGAGCGCGGCTCTGCCGCGCGTGGAGCGGGCTCCTGTCCGAGTACGCGGTTCTCGTGGGGCCCACGTGGGCGGCGCGGGTCTGGCAGGTCGATGCTGATCTGGACCCCGACCACGGCGTTCAGCGCCTGGTCGATGCCGCGCGCTTCCTTTCGCCTGGCAACGTGCTGGGCTTGCCGTGCGTGGCATTGCCCGTCGGTGCGCCCGCCGCGGATGGCCCGCCCGGCAGCGTGCAGATCTACGCGGACCTGTGGCGTGAGGACCTGTGCCTCGCCGCGGCGGAGATCGTAGAGGCCACGGTGACGATGCCCACGCCGATCGATCCGCGCTGACGCAAGGGCTAGCCGCGCTGAAGCCGCGTTCGTGGGCGGACCCGCGGTAGAGCGCGGGGCGTTGCGCGCAGCGTGCGCCGCCCGGCGGAGCCCGGCCGCGGCCGGGCCGAGGCGGTCGAGAATCGCAGCGGAGCGAGTTGCGCCGGCTCGCCAAGCCTCCTGCTGATGACGACGCTCTTGAACCAGAGCGGTCCGCGCCAGGTGTATCTCCAGGAGTGCTAGCCTGGAAACCGTGCGCTCCCGTCGGCTTGCGTCCTTGCTCGCGCTGGCAACCCTCGTGTGTCCGGCGACGGCGCTCGCCCATGGCGGAGCCGCGGCGATCTTCGACGCTTCACCGTTCTATGCGGGACACTGGTTCGTACCGGTCGGCGTCGCGGCGCAGGTCCTCGGCTCGCGCGAGCGCGCGTTTCTCGACGGTGGGCTCGAAGTCAGCGTCCACCATTTCCCCGCCACGCGCGGTCGACTCGATTCGCTGTGGGGCTACGGCGGGTTCGCCCAGCTCCAGGTCGGCGGGGTCGGTTTGGACCACGACGGTTCGCGCGCGCACTTGCGCTGGGCGAGCGGCGGCCAGGTCACCTGGTCGGTCCTCGGCTGCGAGCTTGCCGTCGCCCATCGCGCGCTGGTGCCCGGTCACGCGGACGCGATCGACTTGGCCGCGGCCGGCTTCGTTTCGATCGGCGTCTTGTCGGCCGGCGTGCACGTCGAGGCGCCGGTTGTGCACCTCGGCGACGGCCCGCACCAGCTGCCGGCGATCGGCGGCATGTTCACCGCGAAGTTCCCGTGGGATCTGGGGGCTCCTGCCGCGAACGCTGCGCCGTGATCACGGTCGCTGTTCAGCGCGCGTTCTCGACGATCAGCTCGAAGTCGCCGCGATCGAACGGGACGCCCGGCGCGGGCGCCTTCGGCACGACGCGCTCGCGCTTGCCGGCGCGCTGCATTTCCAGCGCCCGGTGATGGCAATACGGGTTGTTCCCGGGCTTGCCGAACAGCGAGTGCGCGGTCCAGGTGCAGCCTGCGCGGCACTCGTCCGCGTAGTAGCAGCTCCGGCAGTAACCCCACAGATCGTCGACGGTGCGATCGCGCGTGTAGCGCAGCGGCGCAGCGCGCTCCCAGATGTCCTGCAGCGATGCATCGCGGATATTGCCGCCGGTCCAAGCGTCCGACTGCAGGGACGGACAGCCCTTGATCGATCCGTCCGCCTCGATTCCGAGCGTGCCGCGCCCGGCACCGCACGATGCCAGGTGACCTCGCGGAAGCCCGCCGCGCAGCACCGACTCGTACGGCCCGAAGTAGCCGACGTTGTTGCCCGGCCAGAGCCGGATGCCGAGCGCCTTCGCGCGCTCGGCGAGCTCGCCGAGCAGCGGAAACAGTTCGAGCAGGTCGTAGGGCTGCAGCAGGACATCGGGCTCGTCGGCGGCGCGGCCCATGGCAACGGTCAGCTGGATCTGCCAGCTTGCGGCGCCCTCCGCCGCGATGCGCTCGAGCACCGCGGGCAGCTCGGGCATGCTCAAACGGTTGATCTGCGTGTTCGCGGTCACCGTGATGCCTGCGTCGCGGAGGTGACGCATCGCTTCGAGCGCTGCGCGCCATGATCCCGGTACACCACGTAAGCGGTCGTGCGTTGCCTCGTTACCGTCGACCGACACGCTGACAAGCTGCAGACCCGCGTCCGCGGCCTGGCGGGCGCGCGTGGGCGTGAGCCCGCGACCGCCCGTCGTCATGGAGACGTGGATGCCGCGCTCGCGGATCGCCGCGACGATGTCCGTCCAGTCCGGGCGCAGGTACGCCTCGCCGCCGATCAGCGTCACCTCCTTCACGTCCAGCGCTGCGAGCTGACGCACGAGGTCGAGGCATTCTCCGGTGGACAACTCGTCGGCGCGCGCGTGGCCCGCGCGCGAGCCGCAGTGCCGGCACGCCAGATCGCATGCGAGCGTGATCTCCCACACGCAGTAGATCGGGCGCAGCTTGCGATCGACGTCGCGCGCGTCGCTAGCGAGCGGCAGCCGCCGGCGCGCCGGCGGCGCGTGCGGCGCTATCGGCAACCGTGCCGGCGCGCGCGTCATGATCGCCTCGCGCTCGGCAGCGGGTAGCGGGTCGCGCGTGGCACCCGTCATCAGTCGCCGTTCGCGTCGGCCCCGGCGTCGCTGCCCGCCGTGCCCGCTTGCCCGGCCTCGCTGCCCCCCGCGCCCGCCGTGCCCGCTTGTCCGGCGTCGCTCCCTGCGGCGCCGCTGGCCCCAGCCTGTCCCCCGGCTTCGTCGGCGTCCGGCTCGCTCGCCGCGTCCGACGGCGAAGCGCCGGTCCCGCCAGTGGCCACGCAGTCCGGCGCGCACGGCGCGCCGTAGATCGCCATGGACGTTCCCGCTGTCCGAACAGTCGAGCATCGCGCTCGCCGCCACCGTGGCCGCGACCGTCGCGCCGAAGCTGAACAGCGCCGAGCGTCCGAGCCGGCGCGCGGGCAGGCGCGGCGGCGGCGTGCACGACAGCTCGAGCGCCACGCCGCAGAATGGGCAGCTCGCCTCGCACGTGCTCACGTGCCGGGCACAGGACGGACAGGGTTCCAGATGTCTCACGCGCTCCCCCCGACGAAGTGTAGCGCGATTTCGTGGCGCGGGGTTCCGCGCCGCACCGGCCCTCACGGGCGAGCGGTGATGCGGTGTTACCGAGCCATGCCGGGTGCGGCCTGGACCATGGGGCAGGGTGGGGGAAGGCAGACTCGCGTCTGTTGCCTGGCCACCATCTGGCCTTGAGCAGTCTGCATCGGCATGCCGCCGACAAAGGTCGTGCAGCACACGAGCCCGCTCGCGCATGTCGCGCCGGGGCCACCGCAATCGCTGCCCTGGGCGGCTCCCGAAACCGCCGCGCCGTCCGGACTCGCGGGAGCGTCGGTCGCGCCGTCCGGACTCGCGGAAGCGTCGGCGGGAGGAGCTGCCGGGGGCTGTGGACTTGCCGTCCGCGGGGTCGGCGGGGACGTTCGCGGTGCGGTGCCGGGACCCGCGCCGCAAGCGACCGTGAGCCAGGACGCGTACAGGATCGTCGCCCTGGTCGCCATTCGATGGATCAGGCTATCACAGGCACGCGCAACAGCCGCCGAGGCAGATGCCGACCTTGCTCTGTATCGCACAGACGGTTATGCACATCGCGTCCACGGGTTGACCGCTCGCGCAGGGGAGGCCGGTCGCGCAGTTGGGTGGCGGGGTAGCGGGCGCACCGCCCGTGCCGCCGCCGCCGCCGCCGCTTCCGCCGCTTCCGCTCACTGCTTGGCAGAAGTTGCCGTTGCGTACGTAGTCGGGGTTGCACGAAAAGTCGCAGACGCCGCTCGTGCACACCGCGACGGAGTTCGGCGGTGCGCCCGGGCAGGGCGTGCAGTCCGCGAGCGTGCAACCAATCCCCGGCATGGGTGGCACGCACACGCCGCCGCAAGACTTCTCGCCCGAGGCGCAGCCGTTCGCTGCGCCCGCGCTTCCACCGGGCGGTGCGCCCGCGCTTCCGCCGAAACCCGAGCCACCGCTGCCGGACCATCCGCCAGCGGAGGCGCCCGCGCCGCTCTGTCCGGCGCTGCCGCCGACAGTCGCGCCCGCAGCACCGCTCGCACCGCCCTGTCCGGCGCCGCCGCCGGTGGTCGCACCGCCTGTGTAGCGACCGACGTCGGTCCCCTGCGCGCACGCGCTAGCCAGCACCAACACCGCCAGGAACGAGAGGGGGATCGAGCGCATCGCTACTCCAATCGCGAGCCTTGGTTCGGCGTCGGAAACACCCGACTCGCCAACGTATATGCACCGTATACCATCTACGAAAAGGCGCGTCCAGGGTCGCTCCAGAACAGCGAGCACGAGCGTGGTATCGCGACGCGGGGTCGATGAGGTCGACGACGATCACGAACCTCCGCATGGACCGGCTGGCGCAGCGCCTCGAAACGGAGCGGCTCGTGCTTCGGCGCTTCGATCCGGACGACGCGGCGCGCTTGCTCGCGCTCGTGGACGCGAGCCGGGCGCATCTCGAGCGCTGGCTGGTGTGGCCCTTGCGCATGACGTCGGTCGGCGTCATCGCGCGCTGGGCCGCGCGGCCATACGACGCCAGCGAGGGCTATCGCATGGGGCTGTTCACGAGGCACGATGACCGGCTCGTCGGCGCCGCGGGGCTCAAGCTGCGCGCCATCGACGCGAGCGCCGACTGGCGCTGGGTCGACATCGGCTATTGGCTCGGCGCTACCGAGACCGGCCACGGCTACGCCACGGAGGCCGCGCGGTGTCTGGCGTTGCACGCGTTCGACGAGCTCGCGGCGCCGCGCGTCGAGATCCGCGCCGAGCCCGCGAACACGCCGAGCACCCGGGTCGCGGAGCGTCTCGGCTTCCGCCTCGAGGGCGTGCTGCGCTCGGTCGGCCATCGCCGCGGCGGGCCGGTCGATCTGGCGCTGTACGCGCTGCTCGCCGGCGAGCGCGCGCCGCTGGCGGCAAGCGCCGGCCTCAAGACGCCGGACGAGCCGACAGCCCCGCGGTGAACGTCGCTGCGGTCGTGACCGTGGCTTGACGCGGGAACACCTTCTCGACGAGCACGCGGTGCACCTCTGGATCGCGATCGGCGCAGCAGTCGGCGACGACGACCAGGCGATAGTCGGCGTCGGCGGCGTGGCGCACGGTGGAGAGCACGACGCCGCTCGTGGCGATCCCGGCCAGCGCCAGCGAGTCGATGCCGCCGGCGCGGAGCACCATCTCCAGATCCGTGCCGGCGAAGGCGCCGACGCGGTGCTTGGTCACGACCACGTCGCCCGGCGCGGGCGCGACGGCGGCGCTGATCGCCGTGCCCGGATTGCCCGCGGCGAAGCGGTCGGTGCCGCGGAGCGTGCTGAAGCCCACGTTGTTCGCGCTCACTTCCGGATAGCCGGGCCGGAACCCGACGACGACGTAGATGATCGGCAATCCGGCGCCGCGCGCCGCGCGGATCAGGTCCGCGGTGCGCGCGAGCAAGGCGTTGTCGCCGATGCCGTCGACGATCGTCTGCTGGTAGTCCATGACCAGGAGTGCGGTTGCCATTGCTGGGAAATAGAGCGGCGCGCCGCCGATCGCAACGTGCTATCCCCGGGGTCGTGGATCGCGCCGCGCTTGTGCGGCACCACGCGCAAATACGAGAACCTGCACGGCGATCCGCGCATCGCGCTGGTCGTCGGCTGGCATCACGAGATCACCGCCCAGATCGAAGGTACGGCGGACTTTCCCCAGGGCGCCGAGCTCGAGCGGATCCGCGAGTGCTACTTCGTGGCGTACCCCGACGGCCGCGATCGTCTCGCCTGGCCGGGCATCACCCACGTGCGCGTGCGGCCGACGTGGGTGCGCGTCAGAGATCTCACGCGCGATCCGCCGCTGATCGTCGAGCTCTCCGCCACCGATCTGGGCTAGGGAATGCCGGCCCGGCGCGGAACCCCGCGCTGCGGCCCGCGATCGCCGCGCGCCGCCTGCCGGAAGGCGCGCGGCGACGCGCCGGCCGCGCGCCGGAACGAGCGGACGAAATTCGACAAGTCGGTGAAGCCGACGTCGAGCGCGACGTCGGTGACGGGGCGCGTGTCGGTCGCGAGCAGCGCTGCCGCGTGCCGGAGGCGCGTGCGCACCAGGTACTGGTGCGGCGTCACGCCGACGACCGCGGAGAACACGCGCAGGAAATGGTACGCGCCGAGCCCGACCTCGGTGGCGACGCGCTCGAGATCGAGCGCGTCGCCGAAGTGCGCGTCGATGAAGTGCGCGGCCTGCACGGCGCGGCGGCGGTCGCGGGGCTGCGGCGTCCGCCGCGGCCCCGCGACGGCGCCGCCAAGCGCCGCCACGCGGGCCGCGAGCAGTAGCGCGGCCTCGCCGGGCGCGACGTCGCTGTCGCCGTGCGCCGCGGCCCGCAGCAGCTCGCCGAGCACCACGAGCTCGCCAAGCGGGGGCACCGCGCCGCGCCGCCATACACCAGAGAGCGGTCCGAGGCTGTCGGCGAGCGCGGCATCGAGCTCCACCGACAGGCAAACGTCGCCGAACGCGTGTTCGTGCGTGCACACGTACTCGTCGCCGGCGGCACCAATCAGGATCGATCCCGGCACCATCTCGTAGCGTCGTCCGCGCACCCGGTAGCCGAAGCTCCCGTGCTCGACGTACGACATGGAGAAGCCCGCGTGCACCTCCGTGAACGGCGCGTCGCCGGCGCGCACACCGCAGTAGAGTTCCCGCACCGACAGCGTCACGGTGCGAGATCCACGGCGCGCCACAGGTACCAGCTCGCGAGCGTGCGATACGGCTTCCAGCGCGCGCCGCGCTTGTCCAGAGCGCCAGCGGACGGCAGCGCGGACTTCTTGAACGCGATCTGGAAGCCCTTCTTGATGCCGTAGTCGCCGACGGGCAGCACGTCCGGGCGGCCGAGGCGGAACATGAGCAGCATCTCCACCGTCCAGCGGCCGATGCCACGCACCTCCGTCAAGCGCTCGATCAGCGCCTCGTCGTCGAGGCGTCGCGCTTCGGCGAGGGTCGGGATCGCGCCGTCGGCGCTGCGCCGCGCGAGATCGCGCACGCTGAGCAGCTTGTTCGCCGACAGACCCGCGCCGCGCAGCTTGTCGTCCGGCGCGCGCAGGATGTCCGCCGGCGTCGGGCCGTCGGGCGAGCGCGGGAACAGCGCCAGTACGCGACCATGGATGGTCGAGGCGGCCTTGCCGCCGAGCTGCTGGAACACGATCGACTTGAGCAGCGCGCCGAACAGATCCGGCGTGTCGAGCAGGCGCATGCGGAACGGTCCAACCCGTTCGATGATGCGCGCGAGCGCCGCGTCGGATCCGCGGACGTGCGCGAGCGCGACAGCCGGGTCGAAGCCGAAGCCCTGGGGCGCCTGTTCGATGGCGAGCATGCGCAGCTTGGTCGACACGCCGCCTTCCGCCGAGAAGCCGCCGGGCTTGCCGCCAGTCGCGAGCACCCGATGGCACGGCACGACCACGGCGAACGGATTCTTGCCCAGCGCCTGGCCCACGGCGCGCGCCGAGCCGGGCGTGCCGAGACGCGTGGCGACGGCGCCGTAGCTGAGCGTCGCGCCGGGCGGGATCTGGCGCGCGGCCTCGTACACCCGCCGGTAGAACGGCGGCACGCCGTCGAAGTCGAGGGCGACGCCCGACAGATCGACGGCTTCGCCGTGAAGCAGCGCGACGATGTCGTCGACGACGCGCGCGATCGCGGGCGGGGGCGCGCTCTCGCGCGCGTCGGGGAAGCGGCGCCTGAGACGCGCGCGCGTGGCGGCGTCGCGCGCCTCCGGCAGCTGCACCGCCGCCACGCCGCGCTCGCTCCAGGCGATGGCGCAGCGACCGATGGCGGTCTCGAACAGCGAGAATCCCTCTGCCGTCACGAGCCCGAGCGTAGCAAGCCGGCTGGGCGGAAACTTGGACAATCTTGCTGCGCGCCGACTACTGCACGCCCGCGAAGGCGAGCGCCGTCAGCGACGCGCGCCTGCGCAGCGCGGACAGGGCGGTCGCCGCCATCACCACGACCAGCACGTTCCACATCGCGAAGGCGATCAGGCCCGGCGCCGACAGCTCCCAGCCCGGGCGCGCGGCGGTCCACGCGGCGCCGACGATGCTGATCGGCCCGTTCGCGACGAAGGCCCACGTGGCGGCGCGGTGGCGCGCGAACACAGGGGCGACCAGCCACGTCGCGACGCCGAGCGCGCCGTAGCCCCACATCTCGAGGGCCCAGCCGAGCGAGCGCGGGTTCGACATGCTGAACGCGCCGATCAGCGACGCGTTCGCGTCCACGTCGCGCGCGAACTCCGGCACGACCGTCGTCTGCAGCACGTAGTTCAGCAGCACGAGCGACGCGAACGTGCCTGTGAACACCAGCGCCGTCGCGGTCAGGGCGCGATGGCGCGGCTCCGCCAGGGCGTGCAGGCTCCCGATCAGCACGACGAAGCCCGTCACCAGCAGGAACCCGAACACGTACGGCAGCAGCTGGATCGGGTGGTAGCTCGCCGCGAACGCCGCGGGTCCGTGCCAGGCGGGCTGGGGGTGGGTCAGCTCGACGACGGCAATCGCCACCGGCCCGGAGAACACGGCGCCGAAGCCCGCGGCGATCGCGCCGATCGCGCCGACATGCGCGGCATTGTGGGCCATGCCCGGATCCCGAGCA
>CAVZIE010000002.1:0-12493 GCA_963775185.1 uncultured delta proteobacterium
TTCACCGCTCGGCGTTGTTCGACGCTGCGAGCCCGACGAGCTCGGCGCGTCCCTTCAGGCCAAGCCGGCGTAGACCGCGCTTGAGATGCCCGGCGACGGTCGATGGCGCGAGGCCGAGCTCGTACGCGATGTGCTTGTTGGCGTGTCCCAGCGAAGCGAGCGCGAGCACCGCTCGCTCGACGTCGGTGATGGCGATCGAATCCCGGCCAATCAACGGGTTCCTGCGCGCCAGGATGAAGCGCTTGCCGTCGCGATCCACGAAATCGACCACAGACCACTTGCCCTGCACGAGCGCGCGCCACTCGGCGAGGCTCGAGCTCGCGTCTGCGCGTCAATCCCGCGCGTGCTCCATGCGGCGCACCGCGTCCACGAGTGCACCGGTGTTCTTGCGAGCGTCGGGATCGTCGGCCAGGTGCTCGACCTTCGCCGTGGCCGTGAGCACCGCGGACGCCGCGTCCGGGTCCAACGCCGAAGCGACGCGACGCAGACGGAACGCCGCGGCCAGGTGCGCCGCGACCTGCTCCAGAGAGCGACGCGTGTGCGGCGCCACGCCCTTGAACCGTGCTGTCGTCGCAAACGTGAGGAGGAGACCGCGATGCTCTCCTCCGCCGGCGCGAACGCCCACGAAGTCATGGACCGACTCGAGCTCCCGAACCCACGGCAACAGGCTTCCCGAGTACTCGCGAATCGGTACGCCGAGCGTTCGATTGAGCGTTCCCACTGGCGGTGTGGCGGCGTGAAGCTCGCGGAACAGCGAGAGCGGCAGTGCCTCCGCGGCGGTGCTCACGAACTCGGGCGCCTGGACCGCCACGCCCGTCGTCGAGTGGACGGAGCCAACGCGAGGTGCCGTTCCCGTGGCGTCGTACACGTAGCCCGTGCAGCCGAGGCCAATCCCGAACGCCGCCCAGGCCGCCTCGGTGACGCGGCGCACCCACTCCGACTCCGGAAGATCAACGGCGTATCCGCCCTCGACCACCGAAACGGCGTCAGCCTTCACGCGTGGCTCCGCTTTCGGCCGAGCCGAAGCAGAGCCGGGCAAGCTCGGCGGTGTTCGACACACCGACCTTCCGGTGCACGCTCTGGATCTGGTTTCGTACGGTGTTGACGGATGCGCCGCGGAGCGCGGCAATCTCGCGCGAATCGCGGCCCTCGAGCAGGTGTCGCACGATCGCGGCCTCGGCCGGCGTCAGACCAAGCGGCATGACCAGCTCGGGGAGCGGGAACTCGACCAGGAGGAACTCTTCCCCCGCGACCCGCAACATCGTGCACGCGACGCTTCGAGGATCGGGAACCCCACCCACGGCCGATGTATAGCGTGCTTCAGGCAACCGCGTCTCCGGGCCTCGCATAGTCAATTCCTCGTACTGACCGTCGAACGCCAACCTCCAAGGTTCCGTGTACTTCCAACGCTCGCGGCTACGTCCGCGCCTCGCTGTTCAACAGGAAGAGGGGGCTGGCCCGGCGCGGAACCGAGCGCGAAGAGGCGTCTCCCGGGGGGAAATGTTCGCTTCATGCAAGCCGCATACGCGCTCGCGTAGTCAATTGTTCGAGGCGACCCGCGGACTGCGCGAGTGTCGATTCCATCCGGAACGTTTCGCATCGGCCCAAGGATTTGACCATCTCGCGCTACCTGCCGACGCGCGATACTAGACGCACGATGAAGCCAAGCTCGCGCGCCCTGGCGATCTGGGGGCAGGGGCGTTCACGCTCGTGTTGGCCGGCTGCAGCTCGAGCGACGGCGGTACGGCGCCAGCAGGCGACGGGGGCATCGACGCGCCTTCGGCAGGCTGGGGAACGAGTGCGTGCGCCAGTTGCGTCGACACGAGCTGCGCGCAAGAGATCCAGGCGTGCGCCGGCGAGCCGAGCTGTGCGGCCCACCTGACGTGCCTGCGGGCGTGCGCACCGGCACCGAATGGCGACGTCGATCCCACTTGCGAGAGCGCATGCCCGGCCGGCGCGGGGACCGCGGGCCAATCGTTGATCACGGCGCTCGACGCGTGCCGCCATGCCGGCGCAGGCGCAAGCTGCGCGGCTTGCGGCGGCGCAAACCAAGACGCCGGTGACGGCGGCGACGCCGGGTGCGCGCACCCGCTGCTCTGCCAGCAGTGCGGCGGGTCCACCGAGACCGCGCCGTGTCCCATCTGTGAAGACGAGAAATGCTGTGACACGTACGCCGACTGTCACAACGATCCAGCGTGCCAAGCTTACGCCACATGCATGAAGAGCGAGTGCACGCTCGGCGACCAGGCCCAGTGCGTCGCCTTTTGCGACAGCGCGCACCCGGGAGGCTACGCCAAGTTCGCCGTGCGACTGGCGTGCTTGGAGGTCCGGTGCCTCGCCGAGTGCAGCGGTCCGAGTCCGTGCGTGCAGTGCATGAACGACCACTGTGCGAAGGAGTACATGGATTGCCAGACCAACGAAGCGTGCTCGCGCGCGGCGTTGTGCGTGGGCACTTGTAGCGGCTCGCAACAGTGCTTCGACGACTGCATCACCAAGAACCCCGGCTCGCAGCCGGCCTTCGACGGGTACTCGTCGTGCTCGCTCAGCTATTGTTCCGACGCCTGCAACTGACGGCCCGGGGGGTCGTGGTGGCAACGGCGCTACTCGCGAGCGCTTGCTCGGGATCCGCGCCAGAACGCCGACAGCTGCTCGTGGTGATCGACACGAACGCGCCGCTGGTCGAGCAGGTGGACGCCGACTCGACGCTCTCGCCGGACGCTGCCATCGACACGGTGAGGGTCGACGTGATCGGGGACGACGGCTCGGTCGTGGACTTCCTCGACGTGGTGGCGCCAAGCGTGCTCGATTGGCCGATCTCGTTCGGGATCGAACCGGCTCCAGGCATGAGTGTCGTGCACCTGAGAATCCGCGGGTTTCGCGGCAGGGACGCATCGGTGGGCGCGCTCGACAATCGCACCACGCTCGAGCCCACGCCCGAGACGACCATCGATCGACTCGCGGATATCGCGTTCCCGTCGAACGGCAAGAGCGTCGTGCGCGCGGTGCTCGATGCGGATTGCATCGGGCGGGCGCCAGTCTTCTTGCAGCCGAGGACGACGTGCGTCGACGCGGACCAACCGAGCGTCGCCCCTACCGCCGGCGTTGCGACGGGCGGGGCCGACGCGCGTCACCACACGGACGCGGGCAGTTGGGCTCGCGCCCGCTACCAGCCGTGCTCGAGCAGCGCGAGCGCTGATCGAGTCTGCATTCCTGGAGGCTTCTTCGTGCTGGGCGACCCGGATGCCGCCGGGCTCGACCCGTCGGACTTCTCGGCGAGCTGGCCGCCGCGTCCGGTTCTGCTCGCACCCTTCTGGATTGATCGCACGGAAATGTCGGTGAAGCGCTTCAAGACTCTGGTCAGCTCCGGCGCGTACACGGGTCCGATGCCGTTCGTGCAAGCGCCCGCTGACGCCACGCGCTCGGAGTGCTCGTGGCTCGGCACGAAGAGCACTGCGAACGACGACCTGGCGTTGACCTGCGTCGACTTCACGGTGGCCGCACAGATCTGCGCAAGCGCGGGTGGCTCGCTGCCGAGCGAGGCAGAGTGGGAGTACGTGGCGCGAGGCCGCGGGCAGGGTCGTCGCTACCCGTGGGGCGACGCCGTTCCGGAGTGCTGCACGGCGAGCCTGTCGCGACACTCGGCGGTCGCCGCACCGGTGGCTTGTGACGAAACTGGCCCAGAGCCCGTGGGCGCGCATCCAGCGTCCGCGGCGTGCGGCGGCCTTGGCGATGTGTCGCTGGACGGCGTGCTGGATCTGGGCGGCGGCGTCAGCGAGTTCACCCTCGACAGCTACGTGGCGTACGACGACCCCTGCTGGGGCGATGCGGGAATACTCGAAGACCCTGACTGCCACACGGACAAGACCGGGTCGACGATCGTTCGCGGCGGCAACTACTCGGAAGGCGCTGGCCTCGCGGCGTCGGCGCTGCGCCACCGCGCCGTGCAAGACCAGGCGAGCCCGACCTTCGGGTTCCGTTGCGTATATCCGGACAAGGGATGACGGGAATGCTGCGCGCGAGCGTCGTTGGCATGCTCTTCCTCGCCGGGTGCGGTGGGCGCACGGTGGACGCGCGCGACCAATGGACCGTCGTGATCGCGACCGACGCGCCGGTGCCGCAGTTCGGCGATCGCGTGCTCGTGGAGGTGCTCGACGCGCAAGGTCAGCCTGCCTGCAGCGGCTGTCGACGGGAATTCGGCGTGCCCGACGCGTGGCCGATCTCCTTCGGCATCGAGCCGCTGCCCGCCGTCCCGGTCCCGCGGCTACGCGTCCGTCTGTATCGCTCGGCGGCGACGGGGAGCGACGGCCTGCCGACGGGTGCCGCGCTGATCGACGAGCGCGGCAGCTTGCCCCCGGCACGTGGCATCACGCGCGTGTACGCGCCGCTGATGATGAGCTGCTTCGGGGTCCCCTCTGCCCCGGGGTCGAGCTGCGATCCGGCGACTGGTGAAGCGGCGGACGAGCGCGAGCTCGCGGCGCCGCCGGCCGCACTTCCCGCGCCGGGTAGCTGGCCGCCCGCGGCGACACGCGACTGCAACGGTGCGCCGCCGGCGGGGATGGTGTGCGTCCCGGGTGGCGCGTTCCTGCTCGGTGCGCCGCGCTTCTTCTACTACGACGACGCCAGCGCGCCGACTCCGGAGCACCTCGTCCAGCTCTCGCCGTTCGCGATCGATGCCGACGAGTTCACGGTCGGAGCGCTGAGACCACTGGTTGCGGCCGGGACCGTTCCCGCGCCGACCCAGCAGAACTCGATCGGTGGCAGCGAGATGTGTACGTGGCTCGGCAAGGACAATGCCGCCAACGACGCAGCGCCGGTCAACTGCGTCACGGTCGATCAGGCGGTGGCGGCGTGCGCGGCGCTCGGGGAACGATTGCCGACGGAAGCGGAGTGGGAGTTCGTCGCGTCCAACCGCACCGCGGAGACGCTGTATCCGTGGGGCGACGACGACAGCGACATCTGCAATCTGACGGCCGTTGGTCTGGGAAGGCAAAGCTCCCTGGGAGCCGAGGCGACATTCTGCCTGGCAACGGGCAAGCCCCCGGGGCCTGCGCCCGGCGGCAATCCCAAGGACGTGACGGCGCTTGGCGTGCGAAACCTCGGCGGGAACGTCAGCGAGCGCGTCGCGGATCGCTTCTCCAGCTACGCGGCGTCGTGCTGGAACGGCGCCAAGCTCCTCGTCGATCCGCGCTGCGACGTGTCGACGCCACCGCCGGAGAATCCCAACGCGCAGCAATCCCTCCGCGGTTCCAGCTGGGCGGGGATCGCGCTCGGCACGCGGAGCACCGGGCGCAACGCGGCCGCCACCACGAACCGCGACGCGCTCACCGGGTTTCGCTGTGCGAAGTCGATGTAACGCGAGGAGGAGAACGTGATCAACGGACGCAGCTTGCTTGTCGTGGGCCTGTTGATGACCGTGAGCGCGAGCGGGCGAGCCCAGGACGCCGCCGCGGGCGCGGACGCTGCGGCCAGTCCCGCCGTCGTCGAGGCGCGCGACTTCTACAAACGAGGCGTCGAGCTAGTCAAGGACGCGCAGTGGGCAAACGCGTTGGCGGCCTTCGAGCGTTCTGCGGCAGGTCGCCCCCACGCGACGACGACGTTCAACATCGCCGCGTGCGAGCGCGCCATGGGACGCTACACGCGAGCGCGACTGCACTTCGCGGACGCGCTGGCACGCAACGCGGGCAACCCGGGCGAGCTGCCGTCCAGCCTGGAGGACGAGGCCAAGGGTTTCGTCAGGAGATCGACGGTCTGCTCGCTCGAGCCGACATCACGCTCGCACCCGCGACCGCCGCCGTAGCCGTCGACGGGCGACCGCTGCGCGCCGCGACGCGAGGCAGTGCCGTCTTCATTGCCGGACATCGAAGAACCGGGCCGCGGTCGCACGCTCGGGATGACGCGCTTCCGGATCGAGCTGCGATCCCGGCGCACACGTCATCACGGTGTCGCGCAAGGGCTACGCCGATGCGATCGTCAACCACAGCTTCGGTCCAGGCACGACCACGCCGGTCGACCTCACGTTGGCGCGTCTGCCGGCGACGCTCGACATCTCCTCGAACGTCCGCGGCGCGCTCGTGGAAGTGAACGGTCACGACCTTGGTCCGGTCCCGGTCGATGTCCTGCGGCCCGCCGGCACATATCGGGTGGTGGTGTCGAAGGATGGGTTCGAATCGTACGAGACGCAGGTCGCGGTCAAGGCCGGCGAGCAGGCGACGCTCCGCGCGCGCATGTCCGAGCAGACGGTCCCGCTGACCAAACGCTGGTGGTTCTGGACGGGCGCGGCAGCGGTGCTCGCCGGGGGCGCGTTCGCGACCTACGCGCTGACACGCCCGACGCCCGAACCGCCGCCGTACGACGGCGGCAGCACCAACTGGGTCGTGCGACCGAGCGGGCTTTCGTTCTAGTCATGGCCCGCTTCGAACCCGCTGCAGATGCCGTGGTGGCGGGCCGCTATCGGCTCGAGCGACTCTTGGGCGAGGGCGGGATGGGCGCGGTGTGGTCGGCGACGCACGTCATCACGCGCAAGCACGTGGCGCTCAAGTTCTTGAAGGCGTCGGAGCGCGCGAACGAGAGCCTTCTCCGGCGCTTCCTTCGGGAAGCGCGAGCGGTCAGCGCCGTCAACCATCCGAACGTCGTCGCCGTCCACGACATCGTGCAGCTGGAGGACGGGACTCCGGTGATGGTCATGGATCTCCTGAACGGGAGCTCACTCGCGGAACACCTGCTGCAGGTGAAGGCGATGCCGCTGGACGAGCTGGCGCAGGTTCTGGTTCCCGTCTTGTCGGCCGTCGGCACGACGCACGCGACCGGCATCGTTCATCGCGATCTGAAGCCGGACAACATCTACCTTCACATGCGCGCCGACGGCCGCATGGAGCCGAAGGTGCTCGACTTCGGCATCGCCAAGCTGAGCGCCACCGAAGGAGAAGCGGCACAGACGGCCCATCTGACGCAGACCGGCGCCGTGCTCGGCACGCCGTACTACATGTCGCCCGAGCAGGTCTTCGGCGAGAAGGACATCGACCAGCGCGCCGACGTCTGGTCGATGGGCATCATGATGTACGAGTGTCTGGCGGGTTGTCGCCCGATCGAGGGGGAGAACTTCGGGCAACTGTTCAAGGCCATCGCCACCGGCACGGTCGTGCCGATCGAGCAACGGGTGCCCACGCTGCCTGCGGACGTCACGAAATTGATCGCGCGCATGTTGCGTCCGAACCGGGACGAGCGCCCTCCAGATCTCCGGGAAGCGTACGACACGCTCTCGCGCTACACGTCCGACAAGGCGATCTCCTTCGGTGGTGCCGTCGCCGCCACGCAGGGCACGGCGCGGTCCGCGAACAGCGACGCGGCGCTCGCGTTCGAGGCGACCAGCGCCGCCCAGGAACCGTTGAACGCCGCGGCACGCAGCGCGCCGGACGTCTTCTCGCGCAGCGCCGCGGCGGAAAGCGGCGCTCGACCACCCGCGCGCCGTCGCATCGGCGTTGCGGGCGCGGTCGCGATCGGCTTGATCGGCAGCATCGGCGCCGCGTCGGGTTGGCTCTTGCTTGGACGGACCAGCGCTCCAGCAGCGTCGAGTGAAGCCCCCCCTCCGGCGGCAGCGGCCTCGATGCCCGCGTCGCCGCCGAACGCACTCGACGTCGCGCCGCGCGCCGCGTCGAGCAGCGTAGCGCTACCGGCGGCGCCGCTCGTGGTTCCGGAGGCGAGTGCCAGCGCGAGTGCGTCGCATCCAGCGCCGCACCCCATCGCGCATCGCGTCGGCGCCGCGCCGGCTCCACACAAGCCGACGGCGGAACCCGTCGCACCGGCCGCACCGGCCGCACCTGCCAAACCGACCAAGCTCCCGGGCAGCGTGGTCGGTGACGTGCCGTTCTAGAGCCGCCCGCTTCAGCTACGGACCGCGCGGAAATTCGAACACCCACCGCGAACCCCGGCTCGCGATCACGCCGAGGAGCAGCGCGTCGTAGCTCTTGCCGCCGGCATACGCCCAGCGTCCGGTGAGCGGACCTACGGCCAATGAGTAGACCGCGCCCAGACTCAACTGGGAAAGCGGGGCAAGGAGCACCGAGGCAGGTCGAATCGATCGGCGCGAACTAGTGACCATGGCAGAGACGCCGTGAAATATAGTCTTCTCGCGCCACCGGAGATCATGTCGCTGGCGCTGACCCGTATTTGTTCGCCCGGCGGCTTGTTCGGCGTGTTCATCGCTCTCGGTGCGACGACCGGGTGTGTTTCGGTGCCCGAGCCGCCGGAGCCCAGGTTCGCCGAGCGTGTGGTGGGCGCGGATTCTCTCGAGGACAGCGGTCGGGCACTGGTCTTGCCCTGCCGCCGACATCTTGTTGGCCAAGCGAGGCTCGGGCTTCGTGCTGCACGAGCTCGATTCCGACGCCATCGCGTCGCAGGCGAAGCCGATCGCCGACAATCGGCTCGAGTTCACGATTGGTATCGGCGAGTCGACGGCCGTCTACGCCGTTCCTCGGGATATCACCAAACCAGCCTGGGTGGTTCTCCAGGTCGTCCATTCCACGAGGATGGACCTCGTCTTCGACCACCCCGTCCGCTCGATCGAGCACCCGAACGTCGTCGTCTTTTCCCAGACTATCGAGAACAAGCAAACGCAGAAGAACGCCGTGCTCTGCCCGCCGGCGCCGTTGCCGAGGTTCCTGTGAAAAGCGCGCTCTTGTTTCTGGGCGCCGCCCTGATGCTCGGGGCCACGGGATGCATGTCGCACTATTCCGGCGGACCGCCGTATGCCGACGTGAGGCCGCCGGTCGGCTACGCGGTCGTGCATGTGTATCGTCCCAAGAAGGCATGGGGAGCGATGCAGATGATCGAAGCGTCGCAGCCGGGGCGCGTCGCCGTCCTGGCGAGCGGCGCTTACGCGACATTCGTGGTTCCGGCGGGACGCGTGACGATGAAAGCCGCGATCAACACCTGGTCGCAGGTGATTGTGAGCTACGCGCCAGGCGCGGTGAGCGGATTTACGGCGTCATCCGAAGCCAAGGCCACCGAGACGCCGGTGTCCATCGACGCCAAGAATGGTGGCGTCTATTTCATCCGCACGGAATTCACGTCGTTCAAGGAAGCGCCCAGCGCGACGCTCGTGGACTCCGGCACCGGCGAAAGTGATATCAGCGAGCTCCACCTCGCCGCCGGCGGCCGCGGCCGCTATCCGGTGACGCCGTGGGTCGATGCGGCGCCGCCGTCGGCTGACGCGCCGCGACCGACGCGCCAGTGAAGCGCGCCCCGCTGTCACGCGCGGAGCGCGACCAGCTCTGCCCGTGACTTGAGCCCCAACCGGCGCAGTCCACGCTTCACGTGCCCAGCGACGCTCGACGGAGCGAGCCCGAGCTCGTAGGCGATGTACTTGTTCGAATGGCCGAGCGACACGAGCTCCAGGACCTGGCGCTCGACGTCGGTGATCGCCATTAGATCCCGGCCGCGAAGTTCATTCCGACGCGCGAGGATGAACCGCTTGCCGTCGCGGTCGACGAAATCGACTACGGACCACTTGCCTTGCACGAGCGCTCGCCACTCGGCCAGGCTCGCGCTGGCGTCCTCGCGTCCAGGGCCGAGTCGCGCGCGCTCCATGCGGCGAACGGCGTCGATCAGCGCGCCGCTGCACTCCCGCACTCCGCTCTCGTCGCCCAGATGCTCGACCTTGGCTGCTGGAGTGAGCACGGCGGACGCCGAGTCCGGTGTGGCGCCCGCTTCCGAGTACGTTCGCAAGCGGTACGCCGCGCCAATGTGCGCGGCAACGCGCTCCAGCGCCTGGCATGTGTTCCAGGCTGGGCGCTTGAACCGGGCCGTGACCGGGAACGAGACGATCACACCGCGCCCGTCTTGCCCGCCAGCGCGCACACCCAAGCAGTCTTCGATTCCGTTGTCGATCCAGGTCTGTGCGTGGGGCTGCAGCGGATAGTCGGCGGGGCGCACACCGAGGATCGAGTTCAGCATCGCGACGGGCGGTGAAGGCGAATGGAGCTCGTGCACCAACGCGAGCGGCAGCCCCGTCGCGATGGCTCGTACGTCGTGCAGGCTCTGGAACGCGGCGCCTTCGGTCGTGTGGAGATGGCGCACCTCGGGCTTCGAGCCAGAGAAGTCGTAGTCGTACACGGTACAGCCCGTGCCGATTCCGAACGCCGACCAAGCGGTCTCGCACAGACGCCGGATCCACTCGCCGTCTGGCAAGTCACCTGCGTACGCGGATTCGATCACGGAGACGCTGTCAGCCTTCACGCGATTTCCCCTCGGCGATGCCCGGCAGCATGGGGTCCGGCCCGCGGGGAGTAAAGTCCGCTCGGCGTTCCGCGCCGCGTCAGCTGGAACTTTTGACCATGGCCGACGAGGTTCCCCCATGGCTACTCTCCGTCGCGCTGCCTGCGCCACGGAGGGGATGGAACCGATGCGCCTCGCGATCGACGGCCGGATACGTTCGAATCTGGCTTGCACCGTGACCGCCCTGCTGCTTGCCAGCCCGCTCGTCGCCGCGGGATGCGGCGGGGGCGACTCGGGCACCGGCGGTGCGAACGCCGGCGCCGGTGGCACGGGGGCCGCCGGTACTGGTGCGGTCGCTGGAGTCGGGGGCACGTCGGGCACGGGCGCAACCGCGGGGTATGGCGGCTCAGCGGGTTCGAGCGGGAGCGCGGGCAACGGCGGCGGGAGCGCCGGCACAGGCGCAACGGGCGGAACCGGCGGAACCGGCGGAACCGGCGGAACCGGCGGAACCAGCAGCGGCGGCTCGTCGGGCGCCGGCGGCGGCACGGGCGGCAGCGGCGGCGGTCCGCCGGATCCTCACCCCGCGTGGCTGGCGGGGTACTACGCGAACCCCGGGCATCGGCTCACCAACTCCGGAACCGGTGCGGTGAGCGTGAGCTTGAACACCAGCGGCAGCTACTCCTACACGGCGTGCAACTCGTGCACGCCGAGCGCGGGCAACTGGTCCGTGTCGGGCAACACGCTCACGTTCACCGGCGGCACCCTGGGCGGCTACAGCTACGACCTGACCGTGTACCTCACCCCGAACTGCCGCATCCTCAAGGTCGGCGGCAAGACGATGTGGAAGTCGGCGAAGGTCTCCGGGTGTCCTTTCCCACTCGCGCCATTGACGGCCGCCGAGTGCGCGATCGCCGGCTCCTACGCCAAGCACGAAACAACCAGTACCTCCAGCTCCGACTACAGCTACGACTACGGCGTCACGCTCGATACCGATCGCTTCTGGATCTACACGTATTCCACGGCGAAGACGCTGTGCACCACGTCGACCTGCGACTCGTTCTTCGAGGACTACGAGCCGGAGGTCGGCACGTGGCAGAACCAGTCTCCGAAGACAACCTCCGGCTATACGTTCACGCCAGCCACGAACTGCGTCGGCAGCGGCGGCACGGGTGGCAGCGGCGGCACGGGTGGCACGGGCGGCAGCAGCGGCACGGGCGGCAGCAGCGGCACGGGCGGCACGGGCGGTTGCACCTCGAGCTATTGCATCAGCTCCACTACCTTGAACTACTGCTCCGGCGGGTCGTACACGGCGCTGGATTGCCAGACGGCGTGCGTCAACGGGGGCTACGACGCGACCACCGGCTGCGGCGTCGGCAGCTCGGGGGCCACGTCATGTCTCTGCAAGACGTGCTCGGATCCATGCGGTTGCAACCCGTACGCGGACGGCTACGCGTGCGGCGGCAACCTCTCACCGCACGCCAATCCGAGCACCCTCTACCTGTGCTCGAGCTCCACCACGGCCGGCTCCGTGTCGTGCCCATACGGCTGCCACGTCGGTACGATCGGGCAGCCAGACTACTGCGAGAACAGCTCGAGCAACCCGTGCATGAACAACCCGTACAACGGCGTGGCATGCGGTTCGAACCTGGCGGTACCGCTGACGGGCACCGCGCTGAACACGCTCTACACCTGCTCGAACCAACAAACGGTGGGTGACGTCTACTGCGCGTACGGGTGCTACGCCGCGCCCGCGGGACAAGCCGACCACTGCAACTGACCCTTTTGGCGCGAGATGCAGCGACCCCACTACTCGTTGTCGTCGAACTGCGGGCAAGTCCAGCCGGAAAGCTCGCCTGTCGAGACGTCCTGCTTGGCGAGCTGGGTCGAGTCACCGTGTGCGTTGCAGCCCAGCCGATTGAACGAGTTGCCGTTGAGCCACGGCGTACAGAAACCTTCGGAGAAGCCGCTCTCCTTCACGCAGACTTCGCACTTTGCACAGAAGTCCTCGAGCGTCGCGAGCCCGCCGCCGCCGCCGCTGCTCGAAGAACTGCAGCCCACCGTCGACAGCAACAACATCACGCGCAGAATCGGACGTATCGTCTTCATTCGCATGCTCCCAGCTCGTCTGGAAGATACACGCTCCCCGTGACTGGCAACAGCTAGATTCCATCAGGAAAAGCGATTGCCGCTGCACGCGTTCCGCGCGCCCCCTCGCGTTCGAGCGCCGCCTGGCGGTCATCGCAGGCGCAGGCGCGGTCGGCATAATGGCTTGATTGTCGGT
>CAVZIE010000003.1:0-13301 GCA_963775185.1 uncultured delta proteobacterium
GATCCGGTACCTTGGATGCGCCCGCGCGTCACGCTGTCGGTCCGGGGCGGGACGCGACGCGGTCGCCGCCGGCGGCCGGACGCGGCGCAAGTCGACCGAGCAGGTGGACATGTCTCCGCGGAAGAGCGCGAGCTGAATCGCCCCGGCAACATGAAGCGCGTGTACGGCCTGTCGTAAGCGTCGTCCGAAAGCTACTGACAGAAGCCGCTCGACCCGCACGCGGCGCAGCCGAGGTTCGTGCAATCGACATTCGCGCTGCACGCGACCGATGCGCACCCGAGCGAAGGGTCGCAGATGGGTCCACAGCCCTGGGGATCGTTGATGCAGTTCGACAGCCCGTTGAACGGGTCGTCGCTGAAGCACCCGCCTGCTGCTCGCCCAGCACATCGCCTTGCTGCGCGAGCGCGTAGCATTGAGTGCAGAGCGTCTCGCTCGCGCAAGCGTCGATCTGCTGGCAACAGTTCAGGTTCGCGCAATCCGTGCAAACGCCTGTGCCCTCGATCTGTCCGCAACCCGTCGCCCCCGCCGATCCCGAGCTTCCCCCTCCACTCGCGCCGGCCCCTCCGCCGTTGCCGCCTGCACCTCCGGTGCTGGTCGAGCCTCCGGTGCCGGTCGCGCCGAGCCCCCCGATCCGCCGGTGCCGTCTCCCTTCGAGCCGGCGACGCAGCCGACGCACGCCACCACCACAAACGCGACCACTCGCTGCATCATGTTCTCCTCCGGTCGACCAAGGACTGTACGAGCGCCGCGCGCCTGCCTTCTTTGCCGTTAGCGCCATTCGCTTGGCCGCCGGCGACAATCGCCGGTGGCGCGAGCGGGCTACGTCTTGGTACCCTCGCGGCGGGTGATCCAGGCTTTCCGGTTCCGTGCCGTGCTCCAGGGGATGCTGGCAACCGGCTTGCCGATGTCGGCTCTGCTCGAGCGCGCGGGTGTCGACGAGTCCGAGTTCGATCATTCGGTTCGACCGATCCCGAACTCGACCATCGAGGCGGTCTGGCGCGCCGCTTTCGCCCTCGCCCCGCGCGATACCCTCGCTATCGAAGTCGGTCTCGCGACCCCCTTCGGAGCGTTCGGCCCCTTCGACTTCCTCATCCGTACCGCGCGGAACGCGGTCGAGGCGCTCGACGCGATCGCGGAGTTCCAACCGTTCGCTCCCGTCGAGCGCACAATTGTCCGCGGCACGGTCGTCCGCGCGCGCCTCCCGATCGTGTTCGACCGTGACGCCCGACGCGTCGGCGTGCCGCTGCTCATGACGCCGGCTACTCTGCTCGCGCGCTTTCGCGCCACGACGCCGGCGCCGCAGCGCTTCCGGCTCGAGCTCGCACTGGACCGACCGCGCGACCCGGAGCGATTCGAGGCCATCGTGGGGGCGCCCATCGACTTCGGCAAGCCGTACCCAGCGTTCGTCGTCGAGGGGCCGTCGTGCGAAGCGCCCTTTGCGACACACGATCCGGAGCTGCACGCTTCGCTGCGGATGCTGGCGCGGGCCGGCGAGCTCGGCGCGAGCGTGCACTCCGTGGCCAGTGCAGTTTGCCGCGAGCTTGCCGACGGGCGCGGGCCTTGCCCGTCGCCCGGTGACATTGCAACGCGCCTGGGGATGAGCACGCGGACCTTGCATCGACGGCTCAAGCAGGAGTCGACGAGCTTCGCCGGTATCCGCGAGGACCTTCGCAAGACGCGCGCGCTCCTCATGCTCGCCAACTCCGACAAGCCAATCGCCGAAATCGCGCTCGACCTCGGCTTCTCCGACCAGACCACGTTCCACCGGGCGTTCAAGCGCTGGACGGGGCGGACCCCGAAGCAGTTCCGCGACGGCTCCGCCTAGCGCGGCATCTCCGCGGCGTCGCCCGGGGCGACACCTTGACGCTCGGGTGCACAGGGGCTTCCATGTACGCATGCGCTGGGTTGGTGGGATGCTCGCGCTCTTCGCCTTGGCGCCCGGCTTCGCGTGCGGCGGACGCATCGACGACGAAGCCGCGATGGCGGACGGGTCTCTGCCGGACGCCGCGACGGTGCCTGGCGAAGCAGGGCCAGGTCCAGACGCGGGACTTGCGGGATGTCGATCGAACGCGGACTGCGAAGGATTGCTCATCGTGTGCGTCCCGAACCCGGACGGAACCGGCAATCACTGCGCTACCTGCGGGGCAGACAGCGACTGCACCAGTTCCGCGACGTCGCATTGCAAGAACGAGCGTTGTGTCGGATGCCGCGACGACGGCGACTGTAGCGGCGACACGCCGGTGTGCGACACGAGCACCTTCGCGTCTTGCACCACGAGCTGTACGACAGACACCGACTGTGCGGACGCTGCCCGGCCCATCTGCGACGTCGAGCGCAGCGTGTGCGTGTCGTGCATCCCGGACAAGCCGTGCAGCGATCCGACGCCGACCTATTGCCACGACGACGGCATCCTGTGCGCGGACACATCGGGCGGCCCGCGCTGCGCCTCGCGGGGCACCCTCGTGTCCACGCCGTCGGGTCCGGTGCGCATCGAGGACATCCACGTCGGAGATCTCGTCTACAGCGAGGACGGCCTAGCGTTCCGCGCCGTGCCGGTGCTGCGTACCACGAGCGTCGCGGCGCCAGCGCACCGCGTGGTGCGCGTGCGGCTCGAGACAGGCGCGGTCGTGGCAATGAGCCGCGAGCACCCCCTCGCCGACGGCCGGGCGTTCCGTGATCTCCGCGCAGGCGACGCGGTCGCCGGCGTGCGCGTGCTTGGAGTGGAAGATGTGCCGTACAGGTTCGAGCGGACCTACGACATCCTGCCGGCGTCGAGCACCGGGACGTATGTCGCGGAAGGCCTGCTGGTTGGCAGCACGCTGTTCACGCGTTGATCGGCCATCGAAGGCGATCTACATGAGCGACGCCTCGGGTATCGACCGCCGGGTGGGCATCGGGATTGTTGGTTTGCCGGTCCGGCGCGGAATCCCGCGGGGCGCTTCGCGTGATATGGTGCTCGGCGATGCGAGAGTCGACGCGCGCGGCTTTGTTGACGATCGCAGTGCTCGGCAGCGCCGGTTGTGGAAGCGCAGAACACGCGGCAATCAAGACGGCGTCAGACGCTTTCGGCTGCTCCGAAGACAACATCCAGGTGACGGACCTGGATGACGACCGCTACCGCGTGGCGGGCTGCGGGCAGCACAATCTCTATCAGTGCGACGAGGACGAGTGTTGGGCCCAGGGCTACCTCGCGGGCAAGGCGCGCACCCGGGCCTCGCGGGAGTTCAACTGCTCGCCGGACAAGATCACGGTGCGATGGGTGCAGCATGAGACGTACCGCGTGGAAGCGTGCGATAGCGCCGCAACGTACTCATGCAGCCAGGACGGCTGTATTCCCGAGGGCTCGGAGAAACCCCACCCGGCGCCATTCTTCATGCCGCCCGCTCCGATGCGCTAGGGCGGCGCTACTTCCAGCGCAGCACAAGCTCAGCGTCCAACCGCAGTGGGCCGCCATCCCGGTCGCGCGCGCGACTGCAGCCGGTCGCGCGCCCGACTGCGAGCGCTTACCTGGAACCCGCAGCCCGCCGGCGCCGACGGCGCCCGCCGAGGACGCCGAGCCCGAGCAGCATCGCGATGCCTTCCAGAGCGCTGTGGCCGCCTGTCGCGTCGATGCTGCAGCCGCCCGACGAGTCGCTGCTCGACGAGTCCGATTGCTGCTTCGCCGAGCACGCGCTCACCGCCTCGCTGGCGCAGCCGGTGATATCGCTGCACGACGAACACTGGAACCGCTGCCCGAGGACCTCGTAGTACGCGCTGCACGTGTCCAGATCCGCGCAGAACTCCAGCTGGCAGCTCTGTTCGACCTGCCCGCTGCAGGTGTAGCCAGCGGGCGGGGAGCTGCTGCTTCCGCCGGAGCCGCCGGAGCTGCTGCTACTGCCGCCGCTTCCGCCGCTGGACGAGCACGTGCCCGAGCCGGTGCAGCTGGAACCTGGATCGCAATACGCCGTGCCGCCGCAGCAATCGGCGCCCACCGGCATGCAACCGCTGCCGCACGGTGTTTCGCCGCTGCCGCAGCTGCCCGAGCCGCCCGAGCCGCCCGAGCCGCCCGAGCCGCCCGAGCCGCCCGGTTTGGTGCACGAGCCGTCGGAATGACAGGTGTCCCCCGACGGGCAGGAGATGTCCGGGCGTCCCACGCTGTCGCAGCAGACATTCCCCGAATACATGCAGTAGTCCGCGCCGCACGGTACCTCGCCACTCGGGCAGGACGCGCGGGCGACGCGCGGTGCAACCACGCCAGCGGCGACGATGGCCGCGAAGAACGCCCCCCTCGCCAGCTGTCCGGAACGCTTTTCGATGCTTCGGCCATGGATACGCATGTGTTCTTCCCTCTCCCGGAGCTCCCGCTCCGGTGTGCCGGCGCCGCTATGATCGACGTCCAGCCGACCAAGCGCGCATCCCTCAACGTACCGAGGAGAGTGCCGCCGTTGCTATAGGGAGATCCCTGGACGCATGCTCTGCGCCGCGGTATTCCGCGAAAGCGCGACGCTAGCGCCGTGCCGCCCGCGGCAGTCCCGGGCCGCCGGCGTGCGCGCGGTTCCGCGCCGGACCGACAGCATCATCAGTCGGGTGCGGCCCCGACCTCGAGCAGGCGTGGCGCCAGGTGGTCGATCACGGTGAAGCACGAGAGCAGGTAGCGGTACGACGGGATCCGCGCTGCTTACCCCCTTCTCGTCGCGGGCCAGGCACACCTCGTCGCGACCGTCTTCGCCCGGGCTGAAGTCCCGCGCGCTGAACGGCGTCGTCGCGTACACGAAGCCGGCCTGGTTCTGGTGGCGCCCGAACAGGCCGCCGAGAAAGTAGAGCCACACGTTTCCGCCCGGTCGCCGCGAGACGCGCACCTCGCCCTCGGGCGCGAGCACGACGGAGCTCGCGTGCTCCGCGAAGCCTCGTGACGAGAGCGTGGCTGCGGGACCGCTCGCGATCGCGACGCCCTGCTTGTCGGGCGACAAGCGACCGGCGACGACGTCGCGCGCGAGCGCGTCGAGCTCCCCGGAGCCAAGCGCGAAGCGCAGTCGCTCGCGCGTCATGCAGATGCCCATGCGGCTCGGCAGCGCCACCCGCAGCATCATTCCGAGCATCAGCGGTTCCGACGGCCCGGACGCGCCGGCGTCGAGGCCTTCGGTGGCGCCGTGCATCATGTCCTCGATCTCCTGGTGCGCACGCTCGATGCAACCGAGCACCGCCGGCGTGCTGCGCATGCAGCGCGCGACGAACGTCGTCCGGTTCACGTACGGATCCTCGGGCGCCGCCGCGTGGTAGCGCGACCAGAGTGCTTCGCAGTCGCTGGACGAGGGTGCTCTCCCGGCCGCGACGACCGGCGGCGCCGGCGCGGCGGATGGCGTGGCAGTTGCCACGACCACAGCGTGGGACGCCGGCGCGCCCGCCCGCGCATGCCGACAGCCGACACCGGCGGCGGCCGCCGCGAGCAGCAGACCGAGGCCGCCGGCGAGGGCGCGTCCGGGCGTCATGCTCCGCGTGTAGCACGACGCCGGGATCTCGAAGGGCCGGACCGGCATCCAAGCTTTCAAGCTTGGGTTTCCGCCGGCGGTCTGGGCTAGGCTTTCCCGATGTCCGGGAGGACCCGCCCAAGGCGCCGACCCGCGCGTCGCCCGCGCGTCGCGTGGTTCCTCGTCGCGCTCGTGCTCGCGTTCGGCGCTGGCGGCGCGGTGCGCCGGATCCACGACAAGCTCGTCGCCCCGCCACCGCCGACACCCGTGGCCCACGCCACACCGCGCGCGCCGCGCAAGCCCGCGCCGCCGCCCGCGCCGAGCGCGACGCCGAGCGCGACGGCGAGCGCCGTGTCCGCGCCCGCGGCGCCGCCGACCCAGGGCGAGCTGCTCACGTGCGTCACCGGTCTGCTGCCAGACGGCACGTTCCAGAAGCCGGAGGTCGTCGATTTCACGTTCCTGTGTCGCGAGGCAGACGCGCGTGCCGGCACGCAGCTGATGGAGCACCAGATCGTCGCGGCGCGCGGCGCGGGCGTGACGGACGGCATGAAGGCGTGGGCGACGATGAGCTGGTACAAGATGGCGGCGTTCGCCGTG
Source organism: uncultured delta proteobacterium (assembly GCA_963775185.1). Classification (GTDB taxonomy): domain Bacteria; phylum Myxococcota_A; class Polyangia; order Polyangiales; family Polyangiaceae; genus JAPSGB01. The sequence goes on from CAVZIE010000003.1 coordinate 6,045, forward strand.
GCTCGCGAGCATTGCTGTCGCGGGACGGCGACACCGCTCGCGGCGCTTCCGGGCGCGACGGGCTGCGCGCCCCTCGACGCATCGCTGTCGGCGCTCGGGCGCGCGAGCGCGGCCGACCAGCAGCGCGCCCTGGACGACTACACGCGGGCCGTCGATTGTCTGGTGCACACCGCGGTGGCCAAGATTCTACGCGTTCCCGACGGTGCGGGTGGACGGCAACAGCGCGGAGCTCGAGAAGCTGCTGGCGCGAACTACGCCCGCTTCTTCACCATGACGCTGGTCGCCTCGATTGTCGCCGCGGCCCTGGTGCTCGCGGGACTCATTGTCACGCTCGTGCTCGTGCTCGTGAAGAAGCTCGCGCCGGCGGATTTCGCGTCGAGGCTGTCGGCGAGCGGGCTCGCGCCCGACGCGGTCGCGCCGGCGACGGTCGGCGCGTTCACGCGTGGTGCGCTGTTCCACCGCTCGCGCGGTCGCGTCGAAATCCTCGTACAACAGCGCGTGCCCTACGGCTGCCCGCGACGGGGACGGCGAGCTCGCCGAGGCGGGGGCGCAGATCGGGACAGCTCGCGGGCGAGTGGAGCGAGGTGTTCCGGCCGCGTCGGCATGCCGTGCAGCAGGACGACAGGTGTGCCGACGGCCGCATCACGCGGCACGCCAGCAGCCGGCGTAGCAGAAGTGGAGCGCACCGTGCCGGGACCGGGAGGCGGCTGTTTCGCTTCGCGCTACGGCACGTGGCGAAGCAGAAGCACGAGCTCCGTGCGCGACGCCACACCGAGCTTCCGGTAGATGGACGCGAGCTGGTTGCCGATGGTCTTGATGCTGACCCCGCGGGCCTCGGCGATCTCGCGATTCGTCGCGCCTTCGAACACGCGCAAGGCGATGTCCTCCTCCGCTCCGGTCAACGCGGGGGGCAGCCTCGCTTCGGGCTCGGGCAGATCGAGTAGCGCGACGTCGGGTCCGAAGTAGTACACCCGGGTGCCCGCTGGCATCGGGACGCTGTCTTCTACGTCTGGCGATGTGTTCTCGGCATCGGTCATGGTCACCGTACGGCGGCCCCCTGCTGGAGCTCCGCTCGCGGGTAGCGAGTACCGAACCGCCGCACGAGCTCGATGCGGCTTGCGATCTGGAGCTTGCCCAGCGCTCGCGCCAGATGCGAAGACACCGTGCCTTCCGCGATGCCCAGGTGATGGCCGATGTGCTTGTTGGAGTGGCCGTGCACCGCCAGACCCACCACGCGCGACTCCATCCTGCTCAGACCGCGAGGGTCGCGGATGTCTTCCGGATTGCGATGTGCCAACAAGAGGTGTCGGCCGTCGGTGTCGATCGTGTCGACCAGCGACCAGCGCCCGTCGATCAGTCCCTGCCAGACTTCGAGTGCCTCTTCGGCCGCTTCCGCAGCTTCCCCGGGTCGCGCCGAGCACGGCGCGTATTCATCGGTTGATCGCAGAAGCAGCACTCTCCCAGCGTGCCGGAGGCCAACTTTCCCTGCCATCGTGGGAATCCCCTAGATGCTAGATGACAGACGACAGATGACTGACCTGCGGACTGGACTTCTCCCGCCTCCCGTTTTGCCCTAACCTGGGTGAGGATGCCTCGACTTGCGCGGAGGGACGAACAGCGCTGCCAAGACGTCATGGCGGAGCTGTACACGCTGCGTGAGGGCTCGCGTCCAGCGCACGAGTTGGTCGCCCCGCTGTTGGCGGAACTTCTGGGGAGCGACAAGGCGCTGTCGTACAGCACGAAGTCGGCGGGGGGCCACTACGCGCTGGAAAGCTTCGGCACCCATGGAATGCCGCGGGAGCTGTCAGAGGTATTCAACAAGTGGCTCGGCACGGTGTCCGGGGGGTGGGGGATGTTCAATCCGCTGAAGCCCGAGCCATTCCAACGCAACGTCGTAAAGGACGTCGGGTCAGCGGCCGAGCTGGTGCGCTCGGGGGAAGGACCGCAGCTGGGTTTCCGCCACCTGAAACTTCCGCCGGAACTGCGCCGGCGCATGGCAGCGAACTTGCGGGCCGGAGTCCCAACGTACGAGTACATGAGCTGCTACGAACACAATCAGCTCCGCGTGCTGGTGTGTGACGGCCCCGCGCTGCTGGCCTGGGTCGGCATCTTCAACCCGGGTCCCACGACCCGACGCCAGCAGCAGATGCTGCGCAAGCTGGTACCTGCACTGCACTGGCGCTTTTCCGCCGAGCAGCGCCTGGCCGGCGCTCCATTCTACCTGGCGGGACTCGAAGCGCTTCTGGAACGCGTGGGCGGTCCAGCGTTCGTCGTCTCCCGGCGCGGGCGCGTCGAACTGGCGAGCTCCGCAGGCCGCCGCAGGCTCGCCGAGCGTGCTCGGGAGACCCGGGCTGCGCTCTCCGACGCAATTCACCATCCCGAGCGGTGCGAGGAATTCGAGCTGTTGCCGCTCGCTGCCCACGGCGCCCCGGGCTACGTCGTTGCCATCGCCCGGACGCGCTCACGACGCGACGAGCTGGAGGCCAGACTGCGAGTGGCAGCGCAGCGCTTCGCTCTCACCCCGCGCGAAACCGAAGTGCTCGAACACGTTCTCGAGGGCGAGTCGAACAAGATCATCGCCGCCCACCTCGACTGCGCGGAACGCACGGTCGAAGTCCACATGACCCACCTGCTGGAAAAGCTCGATGCCGACTCCCGCGCCGGCCTCGCGGCGCGCGTGTGGCAGTAGCCCTGTGGAGCGGAACCTGCGCCTGCCACGTGCATCTCTCGAACGGCCCTGAATCACCTGGGCCCGCAACGACGGCAACTGGAGGGCGTGTGATTGCGGTGCAGCCGCGACTGCAGCGAAGGAGGACGTGTCGCGCCCGTTGCGACCCCGGTCGCGGCGACCGGCGCCGCTTGCCAGTGATCGCGCGACGGACGGCGAGATTCCGCGCCGGACCGATATCCCCCGCTATGGGCTCAAGGAATTCCCCATGGTCGTGTGGCAAGCGTCTCGGTACAACAAGAAGGATGCATTCCAAGGGCTTCAAGTTTCTCGTGCGAGCGACGCTCCCCCGCATCTTGATTACAGGTTGCGTCGGGGCGATGGCTCTTCCCGCGTGTGGTTCCAGCAACGGCACGCCCGGCGGCACCGCCAAGACCACACCGGACGGGTCGACCACGGGCGATGCGAGCACGACGACTCCAAACACGAACGATGGCGGCGTAGCTCCGGACGGTGCATACATCGCCGAGGTCGATACCGTGATCGTCGGCGGAGAGATCTCCAACGATCCGATGCCCGAGACGACGAACGATCCAGACGTGCCCGAGATCGTGGACCTCGCCGTGCTGCCCGTCGACGAGGACGAAGCCGAGCTGGAGCTGACCGTGGACAGCGCGTACCTGCCGAGCGAGATCCATCTGGCAATTGCCGGCGTCCACGTCATCGTTCCGGTGGATCTCCCTCCCCCCACGGACTACTCGGGCGGCTCCGCCGACGGAGGCGTGTCCGATCTATCCGGCTACAGCGCGGCGACCTGCGACGGCTACAGCGACAACAGCGGCTGCTTCGCACCGTGTGAAACGCCCTGCGCCGAGTATCGCGCCTGCGATGCACAGTTCGGAGTCGTGGACGATCGTTTCTTCATGGGCTGCATGCGCGACTGCAGCTTCGGTGCGAACAGCCTGCATCGATGCCTCCAGGATCCGTCGGAGAAACAGTGCCCCTCTGCCGAGATCATGCCGCTCATGCCTCAGTCGCCGGAAGAATTCGCCGCGGCGTACCTCCCCCAGCACCGCTTCTTGTGCACGTACTTCGTCGGGTACTGCGCACCGCCCAGCACCATCCTCCCGTCGCACCCGACGGATCCATGGTCCTACGATCAGAGCGACCTCTGTGAGTTCCAGCTCCGCGAGGGTCTCGGCAAGCTGCCGACTTCGGCGCCGCCGCGCAAGCGCCGGAAGGTTCGCCTCGCGGTCCTCTCCTTCAATGTTCCCGAGTTCACCAGCGCGACCGCGGTCGCAAGGGTGGACACGGAGCGCAGCGCGTCTTCCATCGTTTCCGACGGATTCGAACGCGCGGATATGAAGGCGGACAGCAACTGCGCGATCCACGTCTGGTGCGAGTGAAATGCCGCCCTCGGACTTCGCAACGCCATCGCGACGGAGCCGCCAGCCGCACGCTCGGTGAGCCGCTGCAGGCGAGGGCATGCTGCGCAGCGGGCACGCCCCACGATTCCGGTTCCCGTCTTGCCGGTCCGGCGCGGAATCCCGCGGGGCGCTTCGCGTGATATGGTGGTCGGCGATGCGAGAGTCGACGCGCGCAGCTTTGTTGACGATCGCAGTGCTCGGCAGCGCCGGTTGTGGAAGCGCCGAACACGCGGCAATCAAGACGGCGTCAGACGCTTTCGGCTGCTCCGAAGACAACATCCAGGTGACGGACCTGGATGACGACCGCTACCGCGTGGCGGGCTGCGGGCAGCACAATCTCTATCAGTGCGACGAGGACGAGTGTTGGGCCCAGGGCTACCTCGCGGACAAGGCGCGCACCCGGGCCTCGCGGGAGTTCAACTGCTCGCCGGACAAGATCACGGTGCGATGGGTGCAGCATGAGACGTACCGCGTGGAAGCGTGCGACAGCGCCGCAACGTACTCATGCAGCCAGGACGGCTGTATTCCCGAGGGCTCGGAGAAACCCCACCCGGCGCCATTCTTCATGCCGCCCGCTCCGATGCGCTAGGGCGGCGCTACTTCCAGCGCAGCACAAGCTCAGCGTCCAACCGCAGTGGGCCGCCATCCCGGTCGCGCGCGCGACTGCAGCCGGTCGCGCGCGCGACTGCGAGCGCCTACCTGGAACCCGCAGCCCGCCGGCGCCGACGGCGCCCGCTCAGGAGGCCGAGCCCGAGCAGCATCGCGATACCTTCCAGAGCGCTGTGGCCCCCGGTCGCGTCGATGCTGCAGCCGCCCGACGAGTCGCTGGTCGACGAGTCCGATTGCTGCTTCGCCGAGCACGCGCTCACCGCCTCGCTGGCGCAGCCGGTGATATCGTTGCACGACGAACACTGGAACCGGTGCCCGAGAACCTCGTAGTAGGCGCTGCAGGTGTCCAGATCGACGCAGAAATCGAGCTGGCAGGTTTGCTCGACCTGCCCGCTGCAGGTGTAGCCGGCGGGCGGGGAGCTGCTGCTTCCGCCGGAGCTGCTGCTTCCGCCGTAGCTGCTGCTCCCGCCGCTTCCGCCGTAGCTGCTGCTCCCGCCGCTTCCGCCGGAGCTGCTGCTTCCGCCGCTTCCGCCGCTGGACGAGCACGTGCCCGATCCGGTGCAGCTGGTACCTGGATCGCAATACGCCGTGCCACCGCAGCAATCGGCGCCCACCGGCATGCAACCGCTGCCGCACGGTGTTTCGCCGCTGCCGCAGCTGCCCGAGCCGCCCGAGCCGCCCGAGCCGCCCGAGCCGCCCGAGCCGCCCGGTTTGGTGCACGAGCCGTCGGAATGACAGGTGTCCCCCGACGGGCAGGAGATGTCCGGGCGTCCCACGCTGTCGCAGCAGACATTCCCCGAATACATGCAGTAGTCCGCGCCGCACGGTACCTCGCCACTCGGGCAGGACGCGCGGGCGACGCGCGGCGCAACCACGCCAGCGGCGACGATGGCCGCGACGAACGCCCCCCTCACCAGCTGTCTAGAACGCTTCTCGTTGTCTCGGCCATGGATACGCATGTTTTCTTCCCTCTCCCGGAGCTCCCGCTCCGGTGTGCCGGCGTCGCTACGATCGACGTCCAGCCGACCAAGCGCGCATCTCCTCAACGTACCGGCGAGACTGCCGCCGTTGCTATAGGGAGATCCCTGGGCGCGTGATCTTCGCCGCGGTATCCCGCGAAATGCAGCGCTAGCGCCGCGCGGCTCGCGCGCGGAACGCGTGCGCGGCGGCGAAGCGGCCGGGCGTGGTGCCGACGGCGCGGCGGAAGTGGCGGCTCAGCTGGCTCTGGTCGTAGAAGCCGACCCGCGCGGCGACTTCCGAAGCGGGCGTGCCGCGTGCGAGCAGCTGCTTGGCGCGAGCGATGCGCAGCCGTGCACGGCGCGCGTGTTCGGGCCGGGGCGAAGCCGCTCGCGCGACATCATCCCGACCAGCGCGGACAGCGCTTCCGCCACGGCCTGCTCGATCTCGAGCGCGTCCACGTCCGGCCGCGCGACGGCGGTGTGCAGCGCGCCGAGCGGGCGTGCGCGCGGATCGCCGGCGTCGAGCTGCAGCGCGTCCGGCTCGCCGAGGGCCGCCAGGCCCGCGGCCTGCAACGCCGGGCGCACCCGCTCTCGTGCAGCCGTCCGCGCGCCCACCAGCGACAGTGTCCGGTCTGGTTGTGCACCAGCGCGAGCCGGTCCTTCACGCCGCAGTAAAGGCGCCCGTCGCTCTCGAACTGCCCGACGGCGAGCCCGGGCACCGCGGCGTGCCGGAAGCCGTGAAAGCGGGGCGGCGATTCCGCGTCCAAGGGCGGCAGCCTGGCCGCGCACGGCTTGTACGTTCTTGGCGGCGCCGTCGTGCCAATTCCGCCCAAGACCGAAGGCCTGCGCACGAGCATGCTGTGCGCATGGAAGACCGGAACGTGGCGCTGATCACCGGCGCGAACAAGGGCATCGGATACGAGATTGCGCGGCAGCTCGGCCGCGAGGGCTACACCGTGCTGGTCGGCGCGCGCGACGCGGCACGCGGGCGCGCCGCCGAGGAGAAGCTGCGCGGCGAGGACGTCGACGCGCGCTTCGTCGCGCTCGATGTGACCGTACCGGCGACCATCGCCGCGGCGGCCGAGCGCATCGAGCGCGAGCTCGGCCGACTCGACGTGCTCGTCAACAACGCGGGCATCGCCAGCGACCACAACCCGCCGAGCGCGTGCGATCTCGACGAGGTCCGCCGCGTCTACGACGTCAACGTGTTCGGCCCGATCCGCGTCACCAAAGCGATGCTGCCGCTGCTGCGCCGCGCGCGGCCGGCCGCGCGCATCGTGATGGTGTCGAGCGGCGTCGGATTCGATGACCCAGCAGGCCGACTTCGATGGAGCGCTCGGCTGGCTCAACTCCATCGGCTACGCCAGCTCGAAGGCCGCGCTCGACATGGTCACGGTGCAGTTCGCCAAGGAGCTCCGCGACACCGGCATCAAGGTCAACGCCGCCGATCCCGGCTACACGGCCACCGACCTGAACGGCCACCGCGGCCCGCAGCCGGTAGAGGTCGGCGCGCGCTCCAGCGTCGCGCTCGCACTGCTCGGCGAAGACGGACCGACCGCCGGCTTCTTCGACAAGGACGGCCCCGTGCCGTGGT
>CAVZIE010000004.1:0-432892 GCA_963775185.1 uncultured delta proteobacterium
GCCGAGTAGGGACCGCCCCTTGCGGGGCGGCCCCTCTCACAGAACCGGACTTGTGGTCCTCACATCCGGCTCTTCGGGACGACGGCGTTCGTGACGGCGCTGCTGCCGGGGCGTGCGCGGTAGACCGGGAGTGACCGGCACCGGCTCTTTCGATTGCCGGGCGGGGGCCTAATCCGGTCCTGGCGACGTTTCCAGGCTCTGACGCGGGCATGTAGTCCATCGCCGGTGCTTCCACCCTCAGCTATCCCAACGCGAGCGTGAGCTGCGCCGGGGCGATGACGCGCACGGCGTTCCGATCCATCCACCGCTGCTCCAGCGAGACCAGCCCACGACCGGCAAACCATGCCGGGGCGAGAGCAAGGTCCACGGCGCGGCAGTGGCTCAGCGCCCAGAGGGACTTGCGTCCGTCATAGACGTTTCGCCACGCGGTGCGTGGTCGGACGCCGCGCCGGATGAGACGACGCGCGATATGACGACGGCGCTTCCAGTGCGCGAGCACCAGAGCACGCAGTCGTCGCCTGATGTGTGCGTCCGTGTTGTGCATCGTGCGAAGCTCGGCCTCGCCGCAGATATAGAAGAAGCCGATCCAACCGAGCAGGTATGCATTGATTCCGGAGATACAGTCGCGCAGCGACTGCCCCCAGTTTCGCGGCGTCAGCTCGCGGACCTTGTCGGCGAGGCGGCGCTTCGACCGCTCCGACAACAGCACCTCGACGTTCCCGTCCAGCAGCTCGCGCTGCAGACTGAAGCCGACGAAGTGACGCTTCTCCGGCCGCGACACGGCGCTCTTGTCGCGATTCACCTTCAGCCGCAAGCGGCGTTCGATGAAGCTCACGACGCTGGCCATCACGCGCTGCCCCGACCGCTCGCTACGTATGTAGATGTTGCAGTCGTCGGCATAGCGCACGAAGCGGTGCCCGCGCTGCTCGAGCTCGCGGTCGAGTTCGTCCAGCACGATGTTGCTGAGCAGCGGAGAAAGTGGACCGCCTTGCGGCACCCCCTCTTCGTTGCTCACCACCACTCCATCCGGCATCACCACCTTGGCCTTGAGCATGTGGTGGATGAGGTCGATGAGCTTCCGATCGTCAATCTTCTGCTCCAACCTCGCAAGCAAACGCTGATGGTGGACCCGGTCGAAGAATTTCTCCAGATCCAGATCTACCAACCAGTCGTAGCCTTCCTCGACATAGCTCTTCGCTTCGGCGATCGCCGTGTGACAGCTTCGCCCCGGCCGGAAGCCATGGCTGCTTGCGTGGAACGTCGGCTCGTAGTTCGGGCTGAGTACCCGGTACACCGCCTGCTGTACGAGCCGGTCGACCACGTTCGGAATGCCAAGGCCCCGCTGCCCTCCGCCGGCCTTCGGAATCCACACACGGCGGATATCACCCGGCTTGTAGCTGCCATCGAGCAGCTGGCGGCGCAGCTCCGGCAATAGCTCGTCGAGTTGCTCTCGCACCTCGTCGACGCTCTGCCGGTCGGGACCGGGTGCGCCCTTGTTCGACGCGACCTCCCGGAACGCTTCTCTCAGGTTTTGTTCGCTTGCTATCTCCTCCATCGTCATCGCCGGTGGGGCGGTTCCGTTCGTGGTTCGCGACTTCGGCACCGCGTGCGTCGCAGCGGCGGGCCGACCCGCCGCCGCTCCGCCGTCGGCCCCTTGCGGGCTGTCGGCTGTCTCGCGAAACAGTCCCAGCTGCTCCACCTGTTGGCTGGCCGTGGTCTCCTTCCCTCCCCGCCCGGACGCCGTGACGCTCGGGCGTCCCGCAGCGGTTACAGCCGCCTTTCGACGGCCTTGTGGTTGTATTCGACCATCCGACTTCTCTCGTCCCTTCGCCATCTCGTTCTTTCGTCCGTCGATGTTACCGCTGGCGCTCGTCGCGCCACGGAGGCCGAGAATCTCCCCGGGTAAGAACGCAGAACTTCGTGACGACCCCGTAACCCGTACGCGCGCTGCCCGACGGATACCGGGCTTCACCGCTGGGGGCCGGCTCACCCTGCAGACGCACGCCTCACGGCGCTTCACTTGCGTTCGGTTCGTCACTTCACCGTAGGCTTCCATCGGACATTCCCTCGCGGGCAGGACGCCGCTCGCGCGAACGCCCCAGAGCCGGTCGTTTCCGGTCAACGCCCCTGCCTCATAGGTGCGGGGTTCCCTCCGTCGGGGCCCCCAAGAGGACTTGGCTTCTCCACCTCCCTTCTCTGCGTCATTTGGCTTCACCTCTCTGTTCTGCGCCCATGCCGGGCGCGACCCACTCGCGTCGGCGGCTCCGCCGCCTCCGCTTGTCTCCCCCAAACCTGTGCTCGCGCCTGCCGCAAACGCGAAGCGTCGGGGAAGGTCCATATGGAAGAACTGCGGCCGGCGCTCCGCGCAGGTGGGGGAGACGCGCGCGTCGCGTCGTGGCGCGGAGTTGCCTCGGACCGCGATGCTGTTCTGCACGCGGAGCGAAGTGCCGTGCCTGGCTGCCGAGGTCGCACAGATGCGAGCACGAGCACATTCCCTCCTGCCCGCCGCGGCGACCGGGCAGGAGGTCCATGCATCGCTAGTCCCCTTCCCCCGCTGGACGTCTTCGCCCCGGCCCGGTCGTGACGGCGCCGCCTTGGCTCGAGGCGAACGCGGCAGCTGACGGACGTGTTCGGCTTGACGGGAGCGCCAGGGAAGGCGATTCAGTTGGGATGAGGCGACGGATTTCCGCTGCCGCGTTGCTGGTCGCGCTACTGGCTGCACAGAACGCCAGCGCCGATGAATGCTCGACGGCGCCGTGCGACGTCCACGCCACGTGCACCAACCCGTCCCCTGGCGTCATCAACTGCGCTTGCAACGTGGGGTTCGCAGGCGACGGCTACACGTGCACGGACGTCGACGAGTGCAACGACCCGACCTACACGTCCATGTGCGACCCGAACGCCGCGTGCCACAACCTGACGGGCAGCTGGGACTGCGTGTGCAACGCCGGTTTCACGGGCAACGGCTTTGCATGCACCCCCGACGCGAGCGACGGCGGCAGCGACGCAGCGGTGGACGGAAGCGCGGGCAACGCGGGCGCGGCCGGCAACGCGGGCGCGGCCGGCAACGCGGGCAGCGCCGGCGCGGCGGGCAACGCGGGCACGGCCGGCAACGCGGGCGCGGCCGGCAACGTGGGCAGCGCCGGCGCGGCGGGCAACGCGGGCAACGCGGGCAACGCGGGCAGTGCCGGAACGGCGGGAGACGGCGGTAGTGGCGCAAGCGGCACCAGCGGCGCTGGCACTGGCGGCAGCGGCGGCGACTCCGGATCCGGCGCGACCTCCGGCAGTGGCGGGACGCCGCTGGACGCTGGAACGGACGCAGGGCAGAACGCCGGCAATGCGTCGCCGAGCGACGACGGCGGCTGCTCGTGCACCACGGCCGGTCGGGGCGCGAACGCCCCGGGCGCGAGCTGGTGGCTGGCCGCGATCGCCGCGATAGCCGGCCTCCGCAGGCGCCGCAACGACAGCCATACGTAGACGAAAGGCGGGGACGAGGCCAAGGGGGCGAGCAGCGCACATGCATCGCCGCGCGGAGGCGAACCGATACCGCGCCGTGAAGACAAAAGGAAGACGCCCTCCTGCCGTCGGGCAAGAGGGCGCTTCTGTTCGCGATCGAGCGTCAGTTGGTACTGGTCGGTGCTGCAGCGGCCTTGGCGGCCATCTCTGGGGCTGCCAACGCTTCTGTCTCACCAAGGGGCCGCATGCGGGGGCGTACGAGCGTTGGGACGTCCACGCCGGCGTCATGATCCCCGAGGGCGATCACGCCGGACGCGAGCGGCTATTGCGCTATCTCGCGCGCGCTCCGCTGAGCCTCGAGCGCATGAGCCTCATGCCCGACGGGCGCATCGCGTACGAGCTGCGCCACGCCTGGCGCGCCGGTCGCACGCATGTGTTGCTCGAACCGATGCAGCTCCTTGCCCGCTTGGCCGCGCTCGTGCCCCCGCCACGCCACCCGCTGATACGCTTCCACGGCGCGTTCGCGCCGAACTCCACCTGGCGCAAGCACGTCGTGCCGCTCACCCCGCCGCGCCTCGCAGGCGAGAAGCATGCAAGCGAGCATGCAAGCGAGCCCGCGCCCCGCTGCGCGCACGCGCACGAGCGCGAGCGCGCCAAGGCCGAACAACAGCCGAAGGAACAGGCCGAACAACAGCCGACGCGCCTTGCCGGAACACGCCCCGCGGCCCGCGCCGATCCGACCCGGGAGGCCGAGCCCGCCGGCGAAGAGACGGCCAAAGCCTGCTCCAAGTGGTACATCGACTGGGCCACGCTGCTGCGCCGGGTGTACGACGTGAACGCGCTTGCGTGCCCGTGCGGTGGCAAGCTCAGGTTCGTCGAGCTCGTGGACAACGAGCGCGACGCGCGGTCGTTCCTCGCGACCCACGGCGTGGCGCTCGGGCTCTCGAGCGATGGCGAGCTCGACGCCGACCCGACCCTGCGCGCAGCGCTCCGCGGCGACGCCGCTCTCGGCCTCGACGAAGAGCCCGACTACGACGCGGCAGAGCCGCCCCCCGACTACTACGCGCTCGACCCTCCGCCCGACTCCAGCGACCTCGCCTGAGGTCGCGACGCGCAAGCTCGCGTCGCGACCGGCCAAACGCCTGCGTGCCCACCAGGCAGCACTGCTGCCGTCCAGCCGTCCAGCGTTACCCAGGCGCGCCGGACCGCGATCGCCGCCCCCGTCGTGCGTGCGCGGAGGACCCATGCACGGTCGGTCGTCGCGCTGACGCGCCTTCCGCCGAGCCGGCTCGTGCCGTAGACTACCCGTGAGGGGCCGGGAGAGTGACGTGGGGCAACGAGGAGAGGGCGTTCATCGGGACTACGCGCCTCGTAGCGCTCGTCGGGGTCGCGGCCTTGGTTGCGTCGGCCTGCGCACCTTCACCTCCGGCATCGCCGAGCGCGCATGGCGCCAAGACCGCTCCTCCAACAGCTACAGCTTCGAGCCGTTCCGTACGCCCCATGACACTCAAGGCACTGTGGCGAACGGAGAGGGAGTGCCGCATCCCCGACGATTGGCACGGGCCTGATGGAAGAGGCGGGGTGTTTTTCTTCGCTGCCACGCCGGAGGAGCTGCGGACAGTCCGACCCACATATCGCGCGATTGCTATGGGACCGGACGGCAAGGAAGCGCCAAGCCCATGGCCCAAGACAACGTCCGACCAACGTGGCGCGGCCGTTCATGCCATGTCGCAGCTCGGGGCCGTCGACATGGAGACGATAGACGGCCACGAGATCGACCTCTTGCCCTGGATCGCAAGCAAGAACCGGCACGCACTTCTTTCGCGCGAGGTCCTCGAAGGCCCCTACGATGCGGTGGTCAACAAAGTCCCATCAGCGACGGTCGAGAGACTCGCGGCCGTGAAGGACTGGAAGGGCGAAGGGCAAGAGTGGGCTGCGCGACTGCTCGCGGACGCCAAGAAGCCGAAAACGATGTCACCGATCGCCAAGGCGTTCTTCACCAAGACGTTCGGACACCCTCCTCCGGCTGGTCCCTTGCCGCCACCAGATCCCGAAGAATACCGCGCCGACGCCTGGAGCGCGGTGCTGTGCAAGCTCGTCGCGATCTCGAACTACGCAGAGAGCAACCACCGGTCGCTGTACTTCGAGTCGTACCCCGACTGACGTTCGGACTTGCGACGAGCCGCTACCTCTCGACGAACTTCGCGATCCTCGTCCCGTCCGGATGCCGCGTGTTCTGCTCGTGGAGTTGTCCGGCGAGCGCTACGTGCAGGAGCCAGGGGCTGACCTCGAAGTTGTCCGGATCCATCGAGCCACCGACCGCCGGATGCAACACGGGCGAGTAGCACTGGCCATAGCCGAGCCGTAGACCGCGCCCCTGCAGCTCCTCGACGAGCGACGAACTGAACCTGGCGTCGATGTTCTGCAGGGCAGCCTCCCAGCCATCTTTGTCGGCCGCAATCCCTTCGCAGGTGCCCTCGTACGTGTCGAGAAACGCGATCTCTCCCGACGACAGCTGGAAGAAGGCATCCCCCAGCGCCGTCACCAGCATCACTGCAGCATCGCCTTCAACGAGCCAACGCCACGACGCCAAGGGTTCGCCCTGCGAGAGGTCCACGTGTGCAATCAGGTGGTCGACGGCGACGTGCATGGGAGCGGGGCAAGAATGCTCGATCTGCGGTGCTGACATTTTCGATCACAGGCGCGCTTGCGGAACCACACCCAACAACTCATCCTCGATGTGGATGTTTCGCCTCTCCAAGTCCCGTTTCCTCGTCGGCAATCAATGCCATCGACGGCTCTGGCTGGAGGTGCGCGAGCGAGAGGCTCCCGAGCTGACCCGCTCCGTCGCCGACCAAGCGATCCTGGAACACGGCCGTCGCGTGGGAGAGGTTGCCCGCTCGTACATCCCCGGCGGCGTCTTGATCGACCTGCCCCACACCGAGCCGCACCGTCGAGTAGAAGCGACGCGGGCAGCAATCGAGGCCGGCGCGAACGTCATCTACGAGGCGTGCTTCATTGTGCGCGCGCCGGCTGGTTGATGGCACTGCGCGCCAGCAGGACGATGTCCGTCACGCCGGTGATGGGTGTGCGCCCAGCGTGATGGACATCGCAGCAAGCGCGGGCATGGCGCCGGCATGATGACGCTCGCAGCGGCGCCGTCGCGCACGACGGCGCCGCCGCTGGAGATGGCGCGTCAGTCGAAACGCATGAGCGCTTCACCGGCACGCACGACGACGTCGCGGTCCACGAGCTTCTTCTTGCGCCGACCGGCGCGACGCGCAGAATGCGCAACGCGCCAAGCCAGTTTCCAGGCACCGCGTGCCCTCACCCCGACAGGGTGGCCGTCGGATCCAGCCGTTCGATCGGCACGAATCCTGCCGTCTTCTTGAAGTTCATGCGATGGGTAAACTGGTCGACGGCATCCGATGGATCGATGTAATCGAAATCGATGGCGAGCAGCTGCGGTCGCGGGCACTGGACCGACAGCAGGGCCTGGTGTTCCCAGCGGCCCTGCCAGCCCAGGCCGTACTTCGTAGCGACGTGGAGCAGCGGCATCGAGAACGCATCGAGCGCGATGTGGTGCTGCAACCTCCGCGTTTGGCGCTGCGTCGGGTCGGCCCAGGCCAGCAGCTCCACGGCGCGACTTCCGCAGCGCTTGCAGTCGACCCGGACCGGCGCGTACTCGATCTCGACGGAATGGTCTGCCCACGCCAAGTCCTTCCAGCGACGCGTCTTCAACCGCTCGTGGCAACCGCCGCCGATGGCGAGACACTTCGCGCACCGCGTCGCCCAACGGCGCTCGACCCTCAGCACCAGCCGGCACCCGGTCGGCACGTCGTAGCCGGCAACGGGCTCCACCCGCGCGCCGCCCTGGCCTTCGAAGAACGCCTCCGCCACCTTCCAGCCCCTGAACCCTGCGATCTGTGTGAGAATCCTCGCGCGCTGACCCATCCTGGCTTCCTCCTCGCCGTTTTTGCGAACAACGAAGAGAGTCACCGCGATGGTGCGGCGTCGATGGGTCAGCGCGACTCTCGACGCCTGCGACTCGGACCAAGCTATTTCACCAGCGGATGCACTCGCCGCTCACGCGGCTCGCGCGGTCTTCACGCCGCCGCGCGCGTCCGGCCGGCGCCCGGCCTTCCTGCACGATCCGCTACCCCCAGTTCCCACCAAGAGCGAGAAAAGTATGGTTGAACAGTATGGCTCCCTCGCCGCTGCGGAAGCCGCAGAGCCAGGTATCTTGGCGAAAAACATGGACATGTTGACGGCGCGGGTTCGCGGACTCATCAATTCCGGAAAGCTCAATGCATTGTTCGAATGATGCCTGAACGAATGGCAAACCACGCCTATTTGATGAGGCCTGCCCGGATCTGGGGGCAGGACAGGCGAACCGTCACTGTACCGCGTCCACGCGACGACATGAGCGATCTCTTGCCATCCGCGGCAGCAGAATGGTTGGGACAACCGATCCCCGTGTGGGCGAATCCGTCTCTGATTGGACAAGCGGACTACTATTGGGGCGGACCGAGTTCGTGGATCATTGTTTCCCGGCGCTTTCTAGAGGTGGTTGATCTGTCAACGTACCAGACCTTTGCTCTGGCGCTGCATGAATATCCCGGGTGGCGAGGCAAGCGCGGGGAGCCATATGGTCATCAGTTCGCACCGAGCGCCCCCCGCAAGGTCACCCCGTTCTCCATTGGTGAACTCTGGGTGGCCGAGATCCCCTGGATCGATATTCTCGATCCGATGCTTTCGAAGTATACTCGCAAGTCAGGTGTTGACTGGCCGGCGTGTGTGTTGGGTGTAGACGAGTACGTTTTTCGTCGCGCTCCTGAGGATGTCCCGGCGATGTTTCGCCTGTTGGCAGGAGGCCAGTTCGAGGAGGAGCCTAGTCTTACAATTGCTAGCAGCGACTATCCCTGGGTCGCTGGGCTGGCACGGTTGCGGATGGAGAAGGCAGAGCTACGGGTGGACTGGTGGAACGGTTTTGAAGCGTCGTTCGTAGCGACAGAGTAAAACGGGTCGGCCATCCGGATGCATGCTGAGCCTTTGGGAGATCGCGATGCTGCACGATGAAGGTTCCATCCGCCTTACCGCCGGCTACACCGCTTGGACGGACGCCCTCGAGGCGCTGCAAGGCGTGGTGATGGAGCCGTTGACCCGTGGCGACGTGGACGAAGCGCGGACGCTGCGCGATCTCGTCGATCCGCACGACAGGCTCATCGCGGCGACTTCGCTGCGGCTCGGCGTGCCGCTCTTGACCGCTGACGAGCGCATGACCGGCAACCGGCGCGTCTCCACTGTCTGGTAGGTCCGCCGGGCGGCGGGCCTCGATAGCGCGCACCGCGGGCGTCTCGAGGCGGGAGCTCCAGCGACGCGAAGGGATCGTCGACGCGAAGCGCTGGCGGGGGCGGTGAGCGGCGTTTCCTGTCGGCGCGCCCGATCGCAAACGGCCCTGACCGCAGTGAAGCGCGTTTCCTGTCGGCGCGCGCGATCGCAAACGGCCCTGACCGCGGTGAGCAGCGTTTCCTGTCGGCGCGCGCGATCGCAAACGGGCCTGACCGCAGTGAAGCGCGTTTCCTGTCGGCGCGCGCGATCGCAAACGGCCCTGACCGCAGTGAAGCGCGTTTCCTGTCGGCGCGCGCGATCGCAAACGGCCCTGAACGCGGTGGTGCGCGTTTCCCGTCGGCGCGCCCCACCCGAGGCGGCGCTTCCGCGCCGGACCAACAAAGGAAAACGCCCTCCCGCGTAAGGCGAGAGGGCGCGTTCCGTCTGGGGGAGAATCAGTTCGTCGAAACAGGCGTAGCCGCGGCCTTCGCCGCCATCTCGTCCACGTACGCTTGCGACGGCTGGGGCATGTGTAGGGTTGCCCCCTCTCGCGTCGGCGGCTGCGCCGCCTCCGCGGTCTGCCCCCTTATCTGTGCTCGCGCCTGCCGCAACGCGCGGTGAGGCGCGGATACTTCCATATGGAAGAACTGCGGCAGGCGCTGCGCGCAGATGGGGGAGACGCGCTCGGCCCGTCGTGGCGCGGACCTGTCCAGAACCGCGATGCTGTGGGGCACGGGGTGCGGGAGCGCCGTTCCGGGCTGCCCAGGTCCTGGTGCCCGACGTGGAAGTGGGCCCGCCCCACGCGCAGTCCCGCGCGTGTGATGCGCGCCGGGCCGGCTACCGCGTGCTTCAGCTGGAGACAGCGCTTGTCGCCAAGCGGCTGCCCGAGGCCGTCGAGCGCGTTCGCGCCGCGCTCCGCGCGCAATGAGATCGGTCACTCTGTTCCCGGCGGTCGAGCGTGGTCGGCACGTTGCGAGGGCGCCGTTCCGGGCTTCTCGCGCCGCCCACACGCGGTGAGCAGCGTTTCCTGTCGGCGCGCCCGATCGCAAACGGCCCTGAACGCAGTGAAGCGCGTTTCCTGTCGGCCCGCGCGATCGCAAACGGCCCTGAACGCGGTGAGCAGCGTTTTCCTGTCGGCGCGCGCGATCGCAAACGGCCCTGACCGCAGTGAAGCGCGTTTCCTGTCGGCCCGCGCGATCGCAAACGGCCCTGACCGCGGTGAAGGCCGTTTCCTGTCGGCGCGCCCGATCGCAAACGGCCCTGACCGCGGTGAGCGGCGTTTCCTGTCGGCGCGCGCGATCGGAAACGGCCCTGAACGCGGTGAAGCGCGTTTCCCGTCGGCGCGCCCCACCCGAGGCAAAGCGGTTCCGCGCCGGACCAACAAAAAGAAGACGCCCTCCCGCGTAAGGCAAGAGGGCGCGTTCCGTCTCGGGGAGAATCAGTTCGTCGAAACAGGCGAAGCAGCGGCCTTCGCCGCCATCTCGTCCACGTACGCCTGCGACGGCTGGGGCATGTGCTCCAGCGCCGCCGCAAGAGCCTCGTCCAGCTTGCTGACGAACACGAACTCGAGCTCGTCGCGGACTTCCTTCGGCACTTCTTCGATGTCCGCCTTGTTCCGATCCGGGACGATCACTCGTTTGATCCCTGCCCTGTGCGCCGCGAGCGTCTTCTCTTTGAGGCCGCCGATGGGCAGCGCGCGGCCGCGCAGGCTGATCTCGCCGGTCATGGCGACGTCGTGCCTGACGCGGATGCCCGTGAGCAGGCTGACGAGCGCGGTGAACATGGTGATGCCGGCGCTTGGGTCCGTCCTTGGGCATGGCTCCCGCCGGGATGTGGATGTGCACGTCGCTCTTCTCGAGGAAGTCCTTGGGGATGCCGTACTTCTCGGCGTTGGTGCGGACGTAGCTCAGGGCCGCGTGCGCCGACTCTTTCATGACGTCGCCGAGTTGGCCGGTGAGCTGGAGCTTGCCGGAGCCGAACATGCGCGTCGCTTCGATGAAGAGGATCTCGCCGCCGACGCTGGTCCAGGCCAGGCCGGTGGCGACGCCGGTTTCTTCGGTGCGCTCGGCGACCTCGCTCGTGTACTTGATCGCGCCGAGGTACTCGCGCAGCTCGTCCTCGGTCTTGATCACGCGCGGCGTCTTGTCGCCCTCGGCGACCTTGACCGCGACGCCACGGATGACGCTGGCGATCTGGCGTTCCAGGGAGCGCACGCCCGCTTCACGGGTGTAGTGCTCGATGATCTCCTCGACCGCCTCGTCGGTGATGTTCAGCTGCTCCTCGGTGAGCCCGTGCTCCTCGAGCTGCTTCCGGATCAGGTGCTGGCGCGCGATCGCCAGCTTCTCGCGGCGCGTGTAGCCGGGGATCTCCAGGATCTCCATGCGGTCGCGGAGCGGCGGCGGGATCGGGTCGGCGATGTTGGCCGTGGCCACGAACATCACGTTCGACAGATCGTACGGGATCTCCAGATAGTGATCGGCGAACGTGTTGTTCTGCTCCGGGTCGAGCACCTCGAGCAGGGCCGCGCTGGGGTCGCCGCGGAAGTCGTGACCGATCTTGTCGACCTCGTCCATCATGAAGACGGGGTTGATCGTGCCGGACTTCTTCATGCCCTGGATGATCTGGCCGGGCAGCGCGCCGACGTAGGTGCGCCGGTGGCCGCGGATCGCCGCCTCGTCGTGCACGCCGCCGAGGCTGATGCGCACGAACTTGCGGCCGAGGGCGCGAGCGATGCTCTTGCCGAGCGACTGGTCTTGCCCACGCCGGGCGGACCGATGAGGCACAGGATCGGCCCCTTCTTGTCCTTCTTCAGCTTGCGCACGGCGAGATACTCGACGATGCGCTTCTTGACCTTGTCGAGGCCGTAGTGGTCCTCGTCGAGAACACGGCGCACCTCGGCGATCTCCATGTTGTCGTCGGTGGAGACGCTCCACGGCAGATCGAGGATCCAGTCGAGGTAGGTGCGCACCACGGTGTACTCCGCGCTGCCCACCTGCATGCTGCGCAGGCGCTTGAGCTGCTTCTTGGCGACGCTGTCGGCCTCGCCCGGCAGGTTCGCCTTCGCGATGCGGTCCTCGAGCCCGTCCAGGTCGCCCTGGTCGCCCTCGTCCTCGCCCAGCTCCTCCTTGATCGCCTTGAGCTGCTGGCGCAGCACGTACTCGCGCTGGTTCTTCCCCATCTCCTCCTTGATCTGGGAGTTGATGCGCTCGCGCATCTTGAGGATCTCGAGCTGGCGCGTGAGCAAGCGCAGCACCTTGCGGATGCGCTCCTTGATGTCGACCGTCTCGATCAGCTGCGCCTTCTCCTCGACCGGCGCGTCCAGGTTCGCCGCGACCAGATCCGCCAGCGCGCCCGGCGCCTGGATCGAGTCGATCAGCGAGCCCGCCTCGCGCGGCAGCTCCGGCATCAGCTGGATCACCTGCTTGGCGACGTCGCGCAGGCTCATCGCCAGCGCCTCGGCCTCCACGTCCTCGATCGGCGGCGCTTCCACGCGCACGACCTTGGCCTTCAGGTACGGGCCGGTCTGCGTGATCGAGTCGAGGCGGATGCGCGTCAGCCCCTGCAGGATCAGCGAGTAGTTGCCCGAGCTGTGCTTGAGCGCCTTGAGCACGCGGGCGGCGCAGCCGACCGGGTACAGGTCATCCGAGCCGGGATCGTCCGTGCTCGGATCGCGCTGCGCGAAGATCGCGATCACCGGCGACGGCAGGTTGTGCACGTCCTCCACCAAGGCGACCGACTTCTCGCGACCGACATCGAACGGCGCGACCGCACCGGGGAACAGCACCGCGTTGCGGATCGGCAGGACCGCGAGCTCGTCGCCGAACTTGATCTCGTCCTCGCTCGCAGGAGTCGGAGGCGGCGGGGCCTTCTTCTTTTCGGTCATGTGTCGTTGTACTCCGGGGGGTGGGCTGGCGATTCGGCGCAGGGACCGCTTACGCGGCTTTTCCGACGATCGCGAACGTCGGTCAAGCTAACCACATGCGAGCACCGCGCCAGGGGCTGGCACGTCCCTTGCTGTGGCCTTACGTTATCCGGTCGGTGTCGTCACCCCGACTGTCGCTTCCGGGCAGTAACAGCGGGAAAAGTCGCGTGGTTCGAGGGAGAGGTCTGCCGGTCCGGCGCGGAACCACGCGCAGCGGGACACGACGCCCGTGGACCGGTAGCGACCAGCCGCGCTAGGACATCCGCGTCATGCGCGCCATCTTCTTCGGAACCCCGGCCATCGCCGTGCCGGCGCTGCGCGCCCTGTCGGAGATCGCCGAGGTGGTGGGCGTGGTGTGCCAGCCGGACCGGCGCGCCGGTCGCGGCATGCACCTCGCCGAACCGGCGGTGAAGGTCGCGGCGCGCGAGCTCGGGCTCGAGGTGCACCAGCCGGTCAAGGTCAAGACCGGCAGCTTGCACGAGTGGGTCGGCGAGCGCTCGCCGGACGTCGCGCTGGTGATGGCGTACGGGCGCATCCTGCCGGACCCGGTGCTGGCAGCGCCGCGCCGGGGCTGCATGAACCTGCACGCGTCGCTGCTGCCGCGCTACCGCGGCGCCGCGCCTATCAACTGGGCGATCGTGCGCGGGGAACACGAGACCGGCGTGTCGCCTGATGCAGATGGATTCCGGCCTGGACACGGGCCCCGTGTATTCGCGCCGGACCATCCCCATCGGCCCGGAGGAAACCGCCGGCGAGCTCGCCGAGCGGCTGGCCGCGCTGGCTTCGAGCATCGTCCGCGAGGACCTCCCACGCGCGGTCGCCGGCGAGCTCGTCGCCGAGCGCCAGGACGACGAGCGCGCGACCTGGGCGCCGCTGATCGAGAGCAAGGACACGCTCGTCGACTGGAGCGCGAGCCCGCGCCAGGTCGTCGATCTGGTGCGCGGGATGGCGCCGCGCCCCGGCGCGCACACCACCGTCGGCGGCAAGCGGCTGCGCGTGCACGCGGTTCGCGTCGACGACGAGCCGGTGGCGGGCCCGCCGGGGTCGGTCGGTACCGGCTCGCGACGCCAGGTGCTGGTGCGCGCCGGCGCGGGCAGCGTGGAGCTCGTTGCGCGCCCAGCTCGAAGGCCGGAAGGCCGTATCCGGGCTCGACCTGGTCAACGGGCGCGTGCTGCAGGTCGGCGACGTGCTCGGGCAGCCGGCGGCCTGACCCCGGAGTCCTGCTTGCCGCGCCGCTATGGAATGGCTAGCTGCGGCGCCGCGCGCCTCGCCTCCGTCTCCGCCTCGTAGGCTCGCGACGACGCGGGATCCGGGCCACTCCGGCGCGTCCCGCGCGGTTCCGCGCCGGACCGGCAGATCCTGATGCTAAACTGCTTGAAGGACAGATGGAAAGCCAGCGAAACTACGAGCAGATCGAGCGTGATCTCGTGGCGTCCATCGAGCACGAGTTTCGCCGGCTTCCGGCTCGTCGCGAAGCGCGATGACCGGCTGTCGCGCTGGATCGACCGGGCGCTGCGGCTGGTGACACTGGGCGGCCAGCGCGAGTACCTGTCGCGCTACCACACCGTGATCGGCAAGACGCTCTATCTTCCGGCCGCGTGGCAAGCCACGAGCGCCGGTGGACCGCGCGATCGTCCTGCGTCACGAGCGGGTGCACCTCAGGCAGCGTCGGCGCCTGGGGCTCCCGCTGATGGCGTTCGTGTACCTGGTGCCGATCCTGCCGCTCGGGCTCGCCTGGGGACGGGCGCGGCTGGAGTGGGAAGCCTACGCCGAGACGCTCCGGGCGACCGCCGAGCTCAAGGGGCTGGACGCCGCGCGTTCGCCGGAGCTACGGCATCAAATAGTTGGCAGCTTTTCGGGTCCGGCCTACGGCTGGATGTGGCCGTTCAAGGGGCAGGTGGAAAGCTGGTACGACCAAGTGATCGCGGATCTGGTCGCGCGCGACGCGGAGGAGCGCGAGCGCGCCCGCCGCGCGGAGCCTGTAGTCGGAGCATGAAGGGACGACGGTAGATGGGACCGGTGGTGGGCATCGACCTCGGGACGACCAACACGGTCGTCGGCGTGGTCAGCGACGGCCAGGCTGCGGCACTCGCCGACGAGAACGGCGAGAAGTTGATCCCGTCGGTCGTGTCGTTCCATCCGAACGGCAGCGTGCTGGTCGGTCGCGGCGCACGCGAGCGCCGGCTCGTCGACGCGAAGAACACCATCTACTCGATCAAGCGCCTGATCGGCCGCAGCTGGGACACCGAAGAGGTGCGGCGCGCCCGCGCCGCGGTTCCCGTTCGAGATGCGCGAGGGCCCGGGCCAGGCCGCGCTCGTGGTCGCGCGCGGCGAGACCTACACGCTGCCGGAGATCAGCGCGTTCGTGCTGCGCCAGGCAAAGAGCGTCGCGGAGGCAGCGCTCGGCCAGCAGATCGACCGCGCCGTGATCACCGTGCCCGCGAACTTCAACGACCTGCAGCGCGCCGCGACCAAGGTCGCCGGCCGCGTCGCCGGGCTGGAGGTGCTGCGCATCCTGAACGAGCCGACGGCCGCCGCGCTGGCCTACGGCTACGGCAAGGGCCACAGCGAGCGACTCGCGGTCTACGACTTCGGCGGCGGCACCTTCGACGTCACGTTGCTCGACTTGTCGGACAACGTGTTCGAGGTGCTGGCGACGGCGGGCAACACCTTCCTCGGCGGCGACGACATCGAATCTGGCCATCGCCGAGGCGATGGCCGACGCGTTCCTGGCGCAGCACCGCTACGACGCGCGCACCGACCCGCAGGCGTTCGAGCGGCTGCGCGCGTCCGCCGAGACGCTGAAGATGCGGCTGTCGAGCCTGCCCGAAGCGAGCATCGAGGTTCCGGAGGTCGCCCACGGGCCCGGCGGCAAGGAGCTCGGGCTGGTCTTCAACATGACGCGCGCCGAGCTCGAGAAGCGCGCCGCGTCGATCATCGACAACACATTCGCCGTATGTCGCGACGCCATGAGCGTCGCGCGCCTGTCGCCCGGCGACTTCGACCAGATCCTGCTGGTCGGCGGCTCGACGCGCATTCCGCTGGTGCGCCAGCGCGTGGAGGAGTTCTTCAACAAGCCCGTGCTCGGCAACATCAGCCCGGACGAGGTCGTCGCGATCGGCGCGGCGATCCAGGCGTCCGCGCTGACCGGCGCCGAGCGACGCCGCGGCGAGATCCCGTCGGCGCCGAAGCCGGCGCGCGCCCCGTCGTTCCCGTTCATCTCGCGCAAGACGGAGCCGCCGTCGGCAGCGCAAGTCCCAGCCACCGCCGATCCCGGCGCGCCGTCCCATGCGCACGGTCGCGGGCATCCACCGCCGCACCGACCCGCCCCCGGGCGCCGTCCCGCCGCCGGCGAACATGCCGCCGGAGCCGAACACCCGCCCGTTCGGTCGCGAGCGCATGCCGACGGCGCCCGGCTTGAACCCCGACCCGACGGACGCCGTTGCACCGACCGAGGGTCAGCCCTTCGTCGTTCCGCCGCGCGACGGAACGCGTCCGCGAGCGCACCACGACCGCCAACGGCTACGGGCCGCCGGCCACGCTCGACGGCCTGGGCGCGCGCGGGCGGATCCCCACCGGCGCCGGCCTCGGCCCCGAAGCGGATGAAGCGCGCTCCAGGCTCGAGTCCCGTCCGCACATCGAGCGGCCGCGCCTGGACCGGGGGCGGATCGGGCCACGTTGATGAGCGCGTCGGACGCCGCCGCGCGCGCGCGGCGCGCCGCGGCGGACATCCCGCTGCCGATCGTCGGGGTCGGCGACGACACGCGGCAGGTGCACGGCGGTCCGGACATCCCGCTGCCGATCGTCGGCATCGACGACGCGGGCGTCGAGGATTCCACGCAACGCGCGGAAGCGGCGCAGAAGGCGCTGTCGCCGGACGAGGTCGCCGAGCGCTACGGCAACCTGCCGCTGATCATGCCGGATGGCCTGATCGAGCCGGGACAGCCCGCCGCGCCGCCGGCCGCGCCGGACCAGGAGCCCCAACCCGGCCCTCCAGCACGCCCGGGCCTCGGCTCGACCCAGCTGCTTGAAGCCAAGGCGCCGCCCCCGCCACTCAGGCGGCCGGCGCAGCAGAGCGCGCCGCCGATCAGCGTCGAGGACAGCGAGATCGAGGAGGACACGGGCGTCACGCACGTACAGCCCGACCCGCGCGCGCTGCGCGCGATGGCCGCGCCGATGTCCACGGACGAGGTGACGGCGGTGCGCCGCAGCCCGACCTCGCCGACCGTCGAGCAGCCGTCGGAGGACAGCCTGCCGATCCCGGAGATCCCGGTTGTCGGCGCCGGCGCGCCGGCGTGGGGCGCGCTCGCCGCCGCCGAGACGGTGGGCCAGTGGAACGCGCCGCAGCCGCCTGTCGCCACCCCTCCCCCGCTGCCGCCGCCCGCCGCTCCCACGTGGGGTGGCGCCCCGGCCGCAGCGCCGCCCGCTGCTCCCGCGTGGGGCGGCGCCGCGCCGCCTCCAGCCGCGCCCACCTGGGGCGAAGCGCCGCCCTTCGGCGGCGGCTTCGCGCCGGTGCCGGCGCAGCCCGTGATCCGCGAGCAGCCCCACGCACCGCTGCTGGTGGACGTCACGCCGCTGAGCTTGTCGGTCGAGACCATCGGCGGCTACTGCGACACCGTCATCGAGCGCAACACGCCGGTGCCGTGCGAGCGAGCGCGCGCCTTCGTCACCGCATCCGATCAGCAGACCACGGTGCGGGTGCGGGTGAGCCAGGGCGAGTCCAACCGCTTCGCGGACAACACGCTGCTCGGCGAGGTCGAGCTCGCGGGCCTGCGCCCGGCGCCGCGCGGCCAGGTGGAGATCGCCGTGTCCTTCAATCTCGACGCCGACGGCATCCTCAACGTCCAGGCTCGCGACACCACGACCGGCCACACGACGTCGGCGCGCGTGCGCCTGGTGGGGCTGCCCGAGAGCCCGCAGGTCGACGCGATGATCGCGCGCCACGCCGCCCATCCGTCGATGTAGGATCGGTTGGTGGGCGAAAATACCGACCACGTCCGGATCGAAGACTGGGCCGCCGTCCTCGACGACTCGACCTACTACGAGCTCCTCGGGCTGCTCGAGATCGCCGACGACCAGGCGATCAAGACGGCGTTCCACCAGTTCGCTCTGGCCTTCCATCCCGACCAGCACATCGGCGCGAACGAACAGACGCTGGCGACGATCCGCCGCCTGTTCCAGCGCGGCGCCGAGGCGTACCGCGTGCTCTCGAACCCCGAGCTGCGCCAGCGCTACGACATGGCCGTGGCCAAGGGTCAGCTCCGGCTCGACGCCGGCGAGGTCCCGAACGCGCCCACGGTTCCGACCGGCGTCAAATCCCTCGACGAGCTGTGCAAGACGGCCGCCGCGCAGCTGTGCGCGCGCAAGGCCGACAAGCTCATCAGCGAGGGCGACCTCGCAGGCGCCAAGCGCGAGCTCCAGATGGCGATCCACCACGACGGCGGCGACAACCCCGAGCTCGCCGAGCGCCTCGACGGTGTCGACATCGCGCTCTTCGCCATGGGCGAGTAGCCGCCCTGGCCGTGAATGCGGGGCATTCCGCGACGCGCTCCCACAAGCCGTTGCAGCGCCCGGCGGTTCTGCCGCATCCTCGGACTGCAAGACGATGGACGACGATCTCGCACTCGCCCAGGTCCGCGTAGGCCGCACGTTGAACGGCCAGTGGCGGCTCGACAGCGTACTCGGCGTCGGCGGCATGGCGGCGGTGTACCGCGCGGTGCAACCCGACGGCAGCGCCGTCGCGGTCAAGATGCTGCACCCGGAGATCAGCGCCGACGCGGAGCTTCGCGAGCGCTTCCTGCGCGAGGGCTACGCCGCGAATCGCATCCCCCACGACGGCGTACTGAAGGTGCTCGGCGACGCCGTGGATCAGGCCGACGGCGCCGCGTTCCTGGTGATGGAGTTGCTCGACGGCGAGGCGCTCGACGCGCGCCTCGAGCGCAAGGGCGGAAGCCTGCCTCGCGGAGAGGTCCTGGCCATCGGCGCGTCGGCCGCGGACGCACTGTGCGCCGCCCACCAGCAAGGCGTGCTGCACCGCGACATCAAGCCCGACAACCTGTTTCTCACCCGCGACGGACGCGTCAAGATCCTGGATTTCGGCCTCGCGCGGCTCGCCGAGCGCCAAGGCCAGGCCAGCTCGACGCGCGAAGGCGCGGTGCTCGGCACGCCGGCGTTCATGTCCCCCGAGCACGCCATGGGGCGCTGGAGCCAGATCGACGCGCGCGCGGACGTGTGGAGCCTGGGCGCGACGCTGTTCACGCTGCTCACGGGCAAGAACGTCCACGAGGGCGCCACGCCCATGGACGTGCTGGTGGCAGCCGCGACCAAGCCCGCGCGTTCGCTCGCCGAGGTCGCGCCACAGCTCGGCGCCGAAGTGGCGTCGGTGATCGATCGCGCCGTCGCGTTCCGTCCGGAGGATCGCTATCCGGACATGGCCTCCTTCAAGCTCGCGCTCGATCACGCCGTGGCCGCGACCTCGGGCGATCACGGCGCGCGCCCGTCGATCCCGGATCTGCAGCTGCCGATGCGCGGCTACTTCGACGGCCAGGCCATCGCCGCGACGATGGCGATCGATCCGGCCGAGCAGGCGCGCGCGATGCAGAAGGTGCCGTCCGTCGCCACCGCCGGCCGGGCGCCGCTCGCCGCCACGGTCGCGGATCCGGCACTGGCCGCGGCGTACCTGCAAGCCGGAGTGGCGCCGCAGCCGGCGCGGCCGGCGGCGCCCGGCGCGTCGCCGTTCCGGATGCAATCGTACGGCAGCGCGGCCGCGACCCAGGCGGCGGCGCGGCCGCCGCCGAGCAGCGGCTCCAAGATCGCCGTCGCCGTGTTGTCGCTGATCGTGCTGGTCGTCGTCGGCGGCGGCGCGACGTGGTGGTTCGTCCTGCGCTGACTAGGCGCCCATCGGGTGCCAGATGGTCTTGGTCTCGACGAAGCGCTCGATCATCGCCGGCGAGCTGCCGCGCGCCTCGTCGTACCAGGCTTCCTCGTCGAGGCTCCGGCGGGTCACGCGCTTGACGTTGTCCACGGCCTCGCGCTCGAGCGTCACGGCTTCGTCGCCTTCGACGTTCCACAGGTCGAGCGCGCGCACGCCCATGTGCTTCGACAGGTGCGGCAAGAGCTCGGCGCGCGCGCCGGTGAGCAGGTTCACCACGCCGCCGGGCAGGTCGCTGGTCGCCAGACACTCGGCGAAGGCGAGCGCGGTGCGCGGATCGATCTCGCTGGTCACGACCACCGCGACGTTTCCGCCGGCGATCACCGGGCACACGCTGCCCACCAGACCGAGCAGCGCCGGCCGCGCGGGCGCTGCGATCGCGACCACGCCCATCGGCTCGGGCACGCTGAACCCGAAGTGGGGCCCTGCGACCGGGTTGGAGCTGGCGAAGATCGACTGGAACTTGTCGCACCAGCCGGCGTAGCTGACGGCGCGGTCGATCGCGGCGTCGAGCTCGCGCGCCGCATCGGTCGCGCCACCCTGGGCGAGGCTCGCCGAAAGCTCGCCGCGGCGCGCCTCCATCACCTCTGCGAGGCGATACAGGATCTGTCCGCGGTTGTACGCGGTTCGGCCCGCCCAGCCCTTGTGCGCGGCGACCGCCACCTTGACGGCGTCGCGGGCGTCCTTGCGCGACGCCCGCGGATAGTTCTCCGCGCCGTCGCTGGTGACCAGATAGCGTCCCGACTCGCTGCGAACGAAGGCGCCGCCCACGTACAGCTTCCACGTCTTCTTGACCGGGAGCCGCTCCTGCTCCGGCACGTGCACGATGGCGACATCTTCCGTAGCCGGGTGGCGACGATCGGAGCCGGCTTTCCTGCGTTGGTCGGTCGTCATCACTCCACCACCAGATACGCGGCCAGGCCCTGTCGCCCGCCTTCGCGACCGAAGCCGCTTTCCTTGTAGCCGCCGAAAGGCGAGCTCGGGTCGAACTTGTTGTAGGTGTTGCCCCACACGACGCCCGCCTGCAGTTGCGCGGCGATCTTGAACAGCCGCGCGCCCTTGTTCGACCACACGCCCGCAGCGAGCCCGTACATCGTGTTGTTGGCCTTCTCGACGGCCTCCTCGTCGGTGCGGAACGTGAGCACGCTCAACACCGGTCCGAAAATCTCTTCCCGCGCGATGCGATGTGACTGCGCGACACCCGTGAACACCGTGGGCGGGAAGAAGAAGCCCTTCGCCGGCAGCTCGCACGGTGCGCTCCAGCGCGACGCGCCTTCGGCCTCACCGGAGGCGACCAGCTCCTTGATCTTGTCGAGCTGCATGCGCGAGTTGATCGCGCCAACGTCCGTGTTCTTGTCCAGCGGATCGCCGACTCGCAGCGTGGTCATACGGTCCTGCAGCTTGCGCACGACCAGGTCCGCGACGCCTTCTTCGACCAGCAAGCGCGATCCCGCGCAGCACACGTGCCCCTGGTTGAAGAAGATGCCGTTGACGATGCCGTCCACCGCCTGGTCGATCGGCGCGTCGGCGAACACGATGTTCGCGCCCTTGCCGCCGAGCTCCATCGTCATGCGCTTGCCGGTGCCGGCGAGCGCGGACTGGATCTTCTTGCCGACCGCGGTCGAGCCCGTGAACGCGACCTTGTCGACGTCGGGGTGCGTGACGAGCGCGGACCCGGTGGCGCCGGCGCCGGTGACGATGTTCACGACGCCCGGCGGCAGATCCGCTTCCTCGATGATGCGCGCGAGCAGCAGCGCCGTGAGCGGCGTGGTCTCGGCCGGCTTGAGCACCACGGTGTTGCCGCAGGCGAGCGCGGGCGCGAGCTTCCACGCGGCCATCAGCAGCGGGAAGTTCCACGGGATCACCTGTCCCGCGACGCCGATCGGCCGCGCGCTCCGTCCGGCGAAGGCGTACTCGAGCTTGTCGGCCCAGCCGGCGTAGTAGAAGAAATGCGCCGCGGCCGTGGGGACGTCGAAATCGCGGCTCTCCTTGATCGGCTTGCCACCGTCCATGCTCTCGACGACCGCCAGCTCGCGGGCCCGCTCCTGGATCGCACGCGCGATCCGGAACAGGTACTTGCCGCGCTCGAGCGGCTTCATCCGGCTCCACACGCTCTCGTAGGCCCGCCGGGCTGCCGACACGGCGCGGTCCACGTCCGCCGCGTCCGCTTCGGCGACCTCCGCCAGCTTCTGCTCGGTGGACGGGCTGATGGTGTCGAAGTAGCGCCCCTTGGCGGGCGCCAGCCAGCGTCCGTCGATGAACAGCTCGTAGCGCTCCTGGATGCGAACGTGATCGGTCGCCTCCGGAGCCGGCGCGTAGTCCCACGCATGCCCGAAATCGAGACGGCGCTCGCCCTGGCGCCGCTCCTGTCCGACCAACGTGCCGGGTTCGACGAGCTTGATAGCCATGATTCAATCCCTGGAGAAGTACTCGGCGGCCTGGTACGCGCCGGTCTGCTCCTTCTTGAGTTGCATGAGGACGTCGTTCAGGAGCGTGCTCGCGCCGATCCGGAACAGCTCGGGGGTCAGCCACGCATCGCCGAGCGTCTCCTTGACGATGACCAGATAGTGCAGCGCCTGCTTGGCGGTACGGATGCCGCCGGCGGGCTTCATCCCGATGCGCTTGCCCGTCAAGAAATAGAAGTCGCGGATCGCCTCGAGCATCACCAGCGTGACGGCCGGTGTGGCTGCGGGCTGGATCTTGCCGGTGGACGTCTTGATGAAGTCGGCGCCGGCCTGCATCGCGAGCTCGCTGGCGCGCCGCACGTTGTCGTACGAGCCGAGCTCGCCGGTCTCGAGGATCACCTTGAGATGCGCGTCGCCGCACGCCTCCTTCACCGCCGCGATCTCGTCGGCCACGCGCCGGTGCTCGCCAGCGAGGAACGCGCCGCGATCGATCACCATGTCGATCTCGTCGGCACCGGCTTCGACGGCGCGCCGCGCGTCGTCGAGCTTCACCGACAGCGGTGACAGCCCGCTCGGGAACGCCGTCGCCACGCTGGCGACGCGTACCGTCGATCCCTCGAGCGCCTGTTTCGCCGCCGCGACGAGCGTCGGGTAGACGCACACCGCGGCGCACGACGGAATCGACGGGTCGTTCTCGTCGGGCCAGCGCGCCTTCTGGGAGAGCGCCCGGACCTTGCCCGGCGAGTCGCAGCCCTCGAGCGTCGTCAGATCCATCATGCCGATGGCCATCCTGAGCCCCGCGACCTTCGCGGCCTTCTTGATGCTTCGCTTGCCGAGCGCCGCCGCGCGCTCCTCGACGGCGACGCGGTCGACAGGCGGAGGCGGATCGAGCGGCGGCAGGGCGCCGCGCGAGGCGGCGGCTTCGGTTGTGGACGACGACATGGTTCGGATGTTCCTCGAGGGCCAGGATTGTACACGCCGGCGATGAGAGCGCGGCGCGCGTCGGCCGGCGCCAAAGGCAAGCAAGCAGCCAGGTGTCGGAATGTCGGGTCGACCGGGGCCGGCGGAGCATCGCCCGGGTCACCTGCCAGGGTCGAGCTTGGAAGATTCCCCCACCCCCGTCACCCGCGCCGCCGATCGAGCGCGGCAACACCACGAGACGGCGGCGATTTCTCCAGGGCGGAAGGCCGGCCCGCCGGGACGTCTTGAGACTGGCGATCCCCGCGGGAGGGGTGCTAAAACACAAGCCTCCACGCTCGGGCCCAGATCGAAGCGTGAACTTGGACGTATCTCCTGGTAATATCTAGGCAATCTAGACAACCGGTACCAGTGGGTGGCGTCACGCCGACGCGCGGCGCCGAAGAGAAAGGCCTACAGTGAAGATCTCCTGCCCTGCTTGCGCCGCCAAGTACTCGATCGCAGACGAGAAGGTCCAGGACCGGCTCGCCAAGATCCGTTGTCGCAAATGCGGGACGACGATCGTGATCGACGGCAAGATCGATCCACCGAACGTCTACGCCGCCGACGGCGGCTCGTCGCCCGTCGCCAGCGGCGACGACGCTGCAGCGCCCGATCCAGCAGCGGGCGGCGCGGGCGGCGGCGAGTACTCCGTCGACTTCGGAGACAACGATCAGCGCACGCTGGCGCTGCACGACCTGGTCGCCGCCTACAACGCCGGGCAGGTCACCGCGGAGACGTTCGTCTGGTCGGAATCGATGACCGACTGGAAGCCGCTCGGCGAGGTCCCCGAGATCGTCGAGGCGCTCCACGCCGCGTCGTCGGGTGAAGCGGCGGCGCCGGCGTCCGTGCCGGCCGCGGCGCCGGCCTTCAACGCGGCCCCGGCGGCGTCACCGTGGGAAGCCCCGCAGGACTCGTCGCCGGCCCGCACCGCGGCACGAACCGCCGGCGGTCGGGCGTCGAACGCCGATCTGTTCGGTGGCTTCGACACCGCCGGCAGCGAGGATGACGTGACGACGAGCGCGCCGCAAGGTGCTGCCGCCGCTGCACCGCCCCCCGCCGCCGTGGCGACCGGTGCGCGCAACGAGTCTTCCGTCTTGTTCTCGCTGAGCGCGCTCACCGCCTCCGCGAAGCCGTCGCCGTCCGCCAGCAGCGGCAGCAGCGCCCCGCTTGCCGCCTCCGCGCCGAGCTTCGGCTCGTCGCCGTCGAAGACCACGGCGAGCAGGGAGGACTCTGGCCTGATCGATCTGAAGGCGCTGACGGCCGCCGCGAAGCCCGAGGACGCGGCGCCCTCCCCGCTCGGCGGCGGGTTCGGCTCGCCGCTGGGCATGGCACCGCTCGGCATGGCCGCACCGCTCGGCAGCGGTGTGGAAGCGCAGGTCGCGCCGCCCTCCGCGGCGGGCAAGTCCAAGAGCGGCCTGTACATCGGCGCCGCGATCGTCCTCGCGGCGGTCGTGATCGGCGGCGCGGTGATCGCGACGCGGCCGAAGGAGCCGCCGCCGCAGCCCGCAGCGACCGTCGCCGCGCCCGTGGCGACGCCCAACCCCGTGGCCACGCCGACCACATCCGCAGCGACGGCCGCACCGCCGACGACCGGCACCGAGGAGCCGAGCGCCGCGCCACCGACCAGCGCCGCGGCCGCTCCGAAGGCCGCCACGCACTACTCGCGACCGAGCTCCAAGCCAGCGTCGAAGCCGGCGGGTGGCTCGTCTCCCGCGCCCGCGTCGAAGCCTGCGGCCAAGCCGGCCGCGCACCACTCGCCGTGCGGCTGCGCCCCCGCCGATCTGCAGTGCGCCATGCGCTGCGCCGCCGGCGGCTGACGGCGCGAGGCGCGCCCGCGACCGCGCGTCGCGGGCAACGCGCGCGGACGCGTAGCGGGCCCGCGTGCATCCACGCTCAAAGGGCCAGCGGCGCCGGCACGGCGAGCGACACGGTGCCACGCGGCGCCGCCGACTCGTGCACCTCGCCGCGACGATCCGCGAGGCCGAGCCGCATCAGACCGTCGGCCAGCACCAGCGCGAACGGCGCGCGCGACACCGGCGATGCCTCCCCGAGCGGCACGACGAACACGGCGACGGGATCGGCGGCCCGGGGCAGCGCCGAC
This sequence comes from uncultured delta proteobacterium, assembly GCA_963775185.1. GTDB lineage: Bacteria > Myxococcota_A > Polyangia > Polyangiales > Polyangiaceae > JAPSGB01. The sequence goes on from CAVZIE010000004.1 coordinate 25,107, forward strand.
GCGGGCGCGGAGCAGGCCGTCGCGACGACACCGCTCGGGTCCTCCGCGGCGCAGTGCGAGAGCGCAGCGCGGTCCGCGGCCGCATCCGACGCCGTGACGTTCGTCATCAGCTCGGCGGCGGCCCGGCGGACGACCTCGGCGTTGTCTTCCTCGAGCAGTTGGCGGGCCCGCAGGCCCTTGCCGCAGCGCTTGCCTGCGAGGCGCAGTCCCGAGAGCGCGTTCGCGCGGACGTAGCTGCGCGCGTCGTCGACGGCGTGGCACAGTGCGTCCGTCACGGCGACGCCGCGCTTGCCCAATCTGCCGAGCGCAGCCGCGGCGTCGCCGGCAACCGCGACGTCGGCATCGCCGAGCGCTGCGACGACCAGCGGCAGCTCGGCGCGTCCGCCGACCGCTCCGAGCGACCAGACAGCGTTGGCGCGGACGGAGCCGTCGGCGTCGCCCGCCAGCTTGCGCAGCGCGGGTACAGCCTCCGCGTGGGACGCGAGCGCCTCGGCGACCTTGGCGCGATCGGCCACGTCCGCACCGTTCGCGACCAGCGCCACCAGACGTGCCGAGCCGGCCTTGCCGGGCACGCGACCGAGCGCTTCGATCAACGCGTCGCGCTCGCCGCCGCGACTGGACGCGAGCAGGTGCTCGGTGCGGGCGATGTCCGAAGCATTGCCCGCGCGCGAAAGCGCGCCAGCCGAGCGCGATCTCGATCGCCGCCCGATCTTGTTCGGCGGCGCGGTCGAGGCGATCGAGCAGCGCGCTCGCCGCACTCCCCGAGGCCGAGCGCGACAGCGCCACCGCGGCCGCCATGCGCACTCCCGATTCCTCGGCGTCCAGCGCGGAGATCAGCGCGTCGTCCTGGCCGGCAGGGCCGAGCATCCCCAGGGCTTCGATGGCCGCGGCGCGCAGCGTCGCGTCGTCGGCGTCGGTGGCGAGCGGCGCGAGCGTGGCCGCGGCCCGAGGCGATCCCGTGCGCCCGAGCAGCAGCGCCAGGGCCGCGCGCTCGGCGACGCCGGAGCGCGCCGCAGCGAGCGCCTTCGCGATCGGCTCCACCGCGCGCCCGTCGGGCTGGTGCGGGTCGAGCAACGCCGAGGCGGCGTCGATGGCGGCGCGCCGCACGAACGGGTCGCTGTCGCGCAGATATTCCAGGACCGTCGGCAGGGTGGACGGATCGTCGAGCGTCGCGAGCGCGCCCAGCGCCGCACGGGGACGCACCACGCCACGGCGCAGCGCGGCGCCGATCGCGGGACCGGCGTGCTGCGCATGGAGCGCGCCCAGCGCCAACGCGCAGCCGTCCGCGAGCTGCGGCGCGGGCTGACCGGCGAGGCAGCGCAGGAGCGCCGGTACGGCGCGCGCGCCCGCCACCGTCAGCGCCGCGCGCACCGGCGAGTCGTCGTCGTACGGGTCGTCGGACGCCAGCGCGTGCATCAACGCCTCCAGCCCTTCGGACGAGCCGACGTGGGCGAGCGCATCCAGCGCGGCCGCGCGCACCGGGTCACGAGTGTCCTCCTCGAGCAGCGAGACGATGGCGAGCGTCGCGCCCTTGTCCTTCAGCGCCGCCAACGCGACCAGCGCGGCGATGCGCACCGATTCGTCGTTGTCCCGCAGCGACAGCACCAGGGCGCTCGACGCGCGCGGATCGCCCAGCTCGCCGAGCGCGGTCGCCACCGCGCGCCGCACCTCCGGCCGCGGATCCTGGATCTTGCCGATCAGCGGCACCACGGCGCGCCGATCACCGAGGCGCGCCAACGCGGCGATCAGCGCCTTTCTCACCTCCGGCGACGAGTCGTCGAGGTGGCCAACGAGCGGCATCACGGCGTCCTTGTCGTGCGACGCGCCGAGGGCGGCGGCGGCGGCGGCGCGCACACCCGCGTCGGGATCGCCGAGCACGCGGCCGAGCGCGCCCGTCACGTGGGGCGTGGGTGCGGCGCGAAGCAGCTCGGCCGCGGCCAGGCGCAAGCGACGCTCCGGATCGTTGAGCCAGCCGACCACGAGCGGGCCGGCGTCGCGAACGCGCAGCTGCAGCGCCGCCTCGATCGCCGAGAGCCTCACCTCGAGATCCGGATCGGCCAGCGCCTTCTTCGACAGCCGTCTGGCGACGACCCGCGGCAGCTCCGTCAGACGCGCCGCCGCGCGACGCCGGGCGCCGACGTCGTTCTGGTTGTCCAGATCGTGCTCGACGCGCTCGGCGGTGTTCGGCCACACGAACGCGTGCGCCGGAACCGTCCCCAGCAGGGCCAGGGCTACCAGCGGCCAGGCTGCGTGTCGCACGCCGACAACGCTAGCAGATCCGCTCCGGGCCCGCCGTCCCCGGCCGGCGCGAGCGGTCAGGCCGCGGTCGCGGCGGAAACGCTGCTGGCAGCCTGCTGCTCGGGCGGCACGATGCCCATTTCCGCGAATGCCGCGCGCGATGCCCGGCGATGGGCCGGCCTGAGCCAGCCGTAGAACAGCGCGTTCAGCGCCGCCAAGCGGAACAGCATGTAGTAGTCGAGCACGTCGAGCGCGCTGCTCACGGCCAGCCCGAACACCAGCGAGCCGAAGCCGAACCACGTCCGCCAGACCCGCATCAGCCGCGCCATGTGCTGCTCGTAGATGCGCGCGCGCTCGGGGTCGTACTCCGGCAACGCGTTGAACCGCGCCGTGGAGTTCGGATCGAAGTTGCGCACCACGTTCGCCTGGCTGTCCAGGTAGAACAAGTAGATGAACCACGCGAGGCGCGCGCCGAACCAGTCGAGGTTCTCGCCCTCCTCGTAGCGGCGACGCGCCGTGACGTGGTCCTCGCACTCCTTGTAGCCGGGGCTGGTGAAGCGCAGGTACAGGTTCTTGAAGTGGTCGTACATCCCGGTGTGGAACGAGCTCGTCACCGACGTCGTGATGGCGAGCGCCAGCGCCAGCACGCCGACCCACCACGGATGGTTGTGCTTCGACCAGACGATCCACATGGCGCCGCCGACGGCAGCGACCGAGACGACGAGATCCGCGCAGCCGTCCAGCATGCGCCCGAAGGCGGAGGACGTGCCGCGCATCCGCGCGAGCTGTCCGTCTGCACAGTCGAAGATCGCCGACAGGAAGATCGCGAGGCCGGCGACCTGCATGTGCCACGGGAACGCGACGAACAGCGAGAAGCCGGCGATCAAGCCGAACACGATGGAAATCACCGTGACCGCGTTCGGCGAGATCGGCGTGGGATACAGCACGCGCGTGAGCACGTAGGCCAGCGGCCGGTGGATCCACACGTCCACCGGCTCTTCCACGTCGAGTGGCTTGAGCGTCTTCCGGTAGCCTGACCAGAAGCCGGAGCGGCGCTCCGCGACCAGACCCGTCTCGGCCGCGGCGGAAGTGCTGCCCGAGCCCATGGCGACCTACTCCGCGTCCCCCGTCGCCGCGTAGGCGACGTGCGGCCTGGGCGTTTCACGGGAGTGGCGCGCGACCACGCGCTCGAAAGCGGTGATGCAGCGCTCGTTCTGCGCGGGCGTGCCCACGGTGATGCGCACGTAGCTCTTGTTCGCGTGGTGCACCGCCAGCGAGCGGATCAGCACGCCCTCGTCGAGCACGGCGGCGACGAACTCGTCGGCGCTGCAGCTCGTCGCCGAGATGTCGACGAGCACGAAGTTGCCTTCGCTCGGCACCGCGACCAGCCCCGGGATCCGCGAGATGCGCGACACCAGGCTGGAGCGCGACGTCTTCAGCTCGAGCATGCGCGCCTGGAACTCCGCGGCGTCGTCCAGCGCGGCGCCGGCGGCGGCGAGCGTGATGGCCGGGATGTTCCACGGCACCTTCACGCGATTGAGCAACCGCACCACCGAGGAATGCCCCATGGCGTAGCCGAGGCGCATGCCCGCCAGCCCGAACGCCTTGGAGAACGTGCGGAGCAGGATCGCGTTGGGGAACTCCTTGAGCAGGTACGCCAGCGACGGCCCGGAGCCGAGCTCGTAGTACGCCTCGTCGATCACCGTCGGCAGGCCGAGCCTGAGCACGCGACGCAGATCCGCCTCGGCGATGCGGTTGCCGGTGGGGTTGTTCGGCGTGCACACGAAGATCACCTTCGTGCGCTCGGTCACCGCGCGGATCAGCTGCGGGACGTCGTGATCGTGATCCTCCGTGAGCGGGATCAGCACCGGGATGCCGCCGACAGTGCGCGTGCGCGCCTCGTACATGCTGAACGTGGGGACGCTGAGCAGCACTTCCTCGCCAGGCCCGACGAAGGTCCGGATGATCACGTCGATCAGCTCGGTCGAGCCGGCGCCGAGCAGGACGTTCTGCTCCTCCAGCGCGTCACGCGCGGCGATCTTGCAGCGCAGCGCGCGAGCGCCGCCCGGATACAGGTTGCCGCGGCGCGCGGCCTCGACGATCGCCTCGATCACGCGCTCGCTCGGCGTGTACGGGCTCTCGTTCGACATCAGCCGGATCACGTCGCTGTGCTCGGCGATCGCGAAATGGTCCTCGTTGTACGGCTTTGCAGCGCGCACCCAGGTCGGCGCGAACAGCTCGATGGCGTCGGGGTCGATCACCGGCGGCGCGCCGGCACCGGGCTCGTCGCCCAGGGCGTCACCGAACACGCGGATCATCGCTTCCGCGCGCTCCAGCGCCGCCGGCGTGTCCACGTCGATCCAGCGCACGTCGCCGACGTCCACCACGTGGAACAGCCCGCGCGCCGCCAGGGCGCGCACGCCGTCGGACAACGAGCAGTCGCCGTAGCGGTCTTCCAGCCCTGCCAGCGCTTCGATCAGCGCCGGACCGATGCGGAACACGCCGGTGTCGATGGCGTCGTAGCTCTCGAGCTCCTTGGCGATGTCGGTGATGCAGCCGGCGCTCACGCGGACCTTGGTCGCGTCGTCGATGTCGAAGCAGCGCTCGATGTCGTGGTCCACGGCCAGCGCGCATGCGCCGTCCGGCAGCTCCGCGGTGACGAGCCGACGCACCAGCTCCGGCGAGTACAGGTGATCGCTCATCGTGAGCAGGCACTCCCGGTCCACGAACGGGGCGGCGGCCAGCAGCGACACGCCGTTCTTCGCCGTGTAGCGCGGGTTGTCGACGAACGAGAGACGCAAGCCGAGGCTGGGCTCGGCGATCAGCGCGCGGCGGACCTGGTCGCCTTCGAAGCCGGTGACGATCACGGCCTCCTGGATACCGACCGACTGGAGCGTGCGGAGCACGCGCACCAGCAGCGGAACATTCGCGACGGGACGGAGCGGCTTCGGCACCGACCCGGCGCCCTCCCCCAGCCGCGATCCGGTCCCGGCAGCCAGGACGATCGCTCGCGTTACCCGTCGCTCAGTCATCCGCATGTCTCGCTTTCGCCACCGGGGGTTCGGCAGGCCGCCGATTACCACGCAATGCGTAATCCGGCCAAACCCTTTTCGTCTCGGTCATTTACGTGCCTTTGGAGGTGTCGCGGACAGACCACACTGTTGCTGTCGGGCAACACCTTCCGGGAAGTCGCCCGCCGCGTGCTGTCGGTCGATACCTGTGGGGTCCCGCCGACTTGGCTGCGTTGAAGAAGGACTTTCGAGCTTTCTTCCGATTCTATTGAGCAAGCGGGGTGCCAGCGTCCAGGCGCGTCATCCGCTTCGCACCCGTCGAGCCGGGTCGTGAACCGCTGTCCACTCCCCTCGGGGTCCCAGGCGGGTTTTCCGGTCCGGCGCGGCCGGCGACGGGTGCGTCTGCAGCCGCGAACACGCCTGCACCGCGTCGCGCGCAGGGCGTGACGGGCGGATACACCGTGACGCGTTGATCGTGCCTGGCATGCACACGACGCGCTCACTTCGCCTGGCGTGGCGGGCCGGAACGCGTCGCCGATTCAGTCCTCGGGGGGCCTTGACCCCCCGCAGCTTGCTTCGCAACTGCTCCCCCCGCCGCCTGCGGCGGGCTCGCCCAGTCCTCGGGGGGCCTTGACCCCCCGCAGCTTGCTTCGCAACTGCTCCCCCCGCCGCCTGCGGCGGGCTCGCTCAGTCCTCGGGGGGTCTTGACCCCCCGCAGCTTGCTTCGCAACTGCTCCCCCCGCCGCCTGCGGCGGGCTCGCCCAGTCCTCGGGGGGTCTTGACCCCCCGCAGCTTGCTTCGCAACTGCTCCCCCCGCCGCCTGCGGCGGGCTCGCTCCGCTCGCTCGGCGCGTGAGCAATATTTGCTCACGCTCTCAGGGACGATCGGGGGTTTTCTGGTCCGGCGCGGCACAGACCAGGGTGCGGGCGCGGGCGAGGTCGTCCTGGTCGTCGATCTCGGTCCAGGGCAGATCGCCCACGTCGACCAGCTCCGCCTCTAGATCGCCGGAACCGACGAGCTCCGAGTAGACGTCCTCGTAGTAGAGGTCGTTCCGCCCCGCGGCGATCGCCGCGTCGAGCGCGTCGAACAACGCATCGACGGCGCCGGCGGCGACGCGCTCGATACCGATCGTCTCGCCCGCGGAATCGGCGAGCGGAATGCCCTTGCCGAAGCCGGAGATGCGACGTCCGTCGCCGAGACGCACCTTCATCGCCTCGGCGTCGAGCTGGCGGCTGCGATCCACGGCGACCGCCAGCGGCGCCGGGCACGCGTCGAGTCGCCCAAGCACGGCCTCGCGGAAGATCACGTCACCGTCCAGCTTGTAGAACGCTTGCCCGCGGATGCCCGCCCGGCACAGCGCCAGGGACACGGAGTTCTGCGTGCTGTCGAAGCGCTCGTTCCGGTAGCACTCGACGGAAACCGGCGCGCTCCGCATCGCCTGCTCCACGGCGTCTTCGCGGTAGCCCGTTGCGAGCACGACGCGCTCGACGCCGTGCTCGGCGAGCTGCTCCACCGCGCGTGCGAGGATGCTTTTCCCGCCGATTTCGACCAGGGCTTTCGGCCGGTCGTCGGTGAGCGGTCGCAAGCGGGAACCGACCCCGGCAACCAGCACCACGGCGACGCGAACCCTGTCCTGCGCATCCATGTCGACGGCGACGATTGCACACCGGCACGTGCCTTGCTACTGACCGCCGCCATGAAGCGCCCGGAAAAATTGACGAAGCCTGAAGGCAAGCTCGCCGTCTTCCTGCCTGGGTTGGGAGCGGTCGCCACCACGTTCATCGCCGGGTGCTACCTGGCACAGAAAGGCATCGCGAAGCCGATCGGCTCGCTGACGCAGATGGGCACCATCCGTCTCGGCAAGCGAACCGACAACCGCGTGCCGAAGCTCAAGGACTTCGCACCGCTCGCCGCGCTCGCCGATCTCGAGTTCGCAGCCTGGGACCTGTTCCCCGACACCGCGTACGAGTCAGCCAAGAATGCGAAGGTGCTCGAAGACAAGCACCTGGACGCGATCAAGGACGAGCTCGAGAACATCAAGCCGATGCACGCGGCCTTCTATCCGGAATACGTCAAGCGCCTGCACGGTACGCACGTGAAGCAGGCCAAGACGAAGGCCGACATGGTCGAAGCGCTACGCGACGACATCCGCCGCACCATCAAGGAGCGCGGCTGCGATCGCGCGGTCGCGGTGTGGTGCGGCTCCACCGAGATCTATCTCGAGCCCGGCGCCGCCCATCAGTCGGTGAAGAGCTTCGAGAAGGGCTTGCTCGAGAACGACCCGGGGATCTCGAGCTCGCAGCTGTACGCGTGGGCGTGCCTGAAGGAAGGCGTGCCGTACGCGAACGGCGCGCCGAACCTGAGCGTCGACTTCCCTGCCGGACACGAGCTCGCGCGCGAGACGAGCACCCCGTTCTGCGGCAAGGACTTCAAGACCGGCCAGACGCTGATGAAGACGATCCTCGCGCCCGGCCTGAAGGCGCGCATGATCGGTCTGAACGGCTGGTTCTCGACGAACATCCTCGGCAACCGCGACGGCGAGGTGCTCGACGATCCGGACAACTTCAAGACCAAGGAGGTCTCGAAGCTCAGCGTGCTGGAGCACATCCTCCAGCCGGACGTGAACCCGGAGCTCTACGGCGACGTGTACCACAAGGTCCGCATCAACTATTACCCGCCGCGGGGCGACGCGAAGGAAGGCTGGGACAACCTCGATATCTTCGGATGGCTCGGCTATCCGATGCAGATCAAGGTCGACTTCCTGTGCCGGGATTCGATCCTCGCAGCGCCCCTCGTGCTCGATCTGGCGCTCTTGATGGATCTGGGCAAGCGCGCGGGGTTCCGCGGCGTGCAGGAGTGGCTCTCGTTCTACTTCAAGAGCCCGATGACCGCGCCGGGGCTGTATCCCGAGCACGACTTGTTCATCCAGAGCATGAAGCTGAAAAATACGCTGCGGTGGATGATGGGCGAGGAGCTCATCACGCACCTCGGCAACGAGTACTACGACTGAGCGCCTGCCCGGCGTATCATCCCCGCATGGCATTGCGGGGGTTCGGTTCGCTCGCGATCGCGGCGCTCGTCGTCGCGTGCGGCGGCAACGTGGCCACAGGCGGGAGCGGCGGCTCGTCGAGCGGCGGCACGGGCGCGACCGGCGGCAGCACGTCCAGCGGCGGCACGGGCGGCAGCACGTCCAGCGGCGGCACGGGCGGCAGCACGTCGACCGGCGGAACGGGCGGCAGTACGTCCAGCGGCGGCACGGGCGGAACGGGCGGCAGCACGTCCAGCGGCGGCACGGGCGGAACAACGCCGGTGGGTTGCACGGGCTTCGCCGACTGCTGCGCACAGAGCTGCGCCATCGCCAACGACGTGCACTGCCCCGGCACGCCCAAGCCGGGCTGCAACTGCAACGTCAGCGGGCTGCCTGCCGACTGCATGTCCCGGCTCACCGACGTGTACCGCTGCATCCTGAAGGTCGGCTCGTACGCGGCCAAGTGCGACCAGAACGGCAACCTCGCGCTGCGCTGCGGCGTGTGCGACGCCGAGATGAGCGCCGCGTCGCAGGTGTGCGGCGCGGGCGACTTCAAGTGCGCGTACTGAAGCGCCTCACGCGAGCCCACCGCGACGCCGCGTGAGCCAATGCGCGCCGAGGACGACGGCGGCCGCGAGCGCCCACACCCACGCCGGCACGATCGGCGTGACGTGGCGCTCGGCCGCGATGCGCTTGGGCGGGGGCAGCGGCAAGCTGCCGATCTCGCCGGCTACCACCGGGCGCCCGCCGGTCACCTCCGAGATGCGCTGCAGCAGCTGCGGATCGGGGCGCGAGTCGCTCCACGCCTGGCCGCCCTTCTCGCACGAGAAGTCGAACCGCGTCGGCGGCGCCTGGCCGATCCGGACGCGCGCCGTGTAGCCCCCCACATCCAGCTTGCCGACGTCGATGCGCGTCGGGCCGGGCGGCGGCGCTTTCACCTGCCGCTTGATCGGCGTGCCACCCGGCGTGCCGAGGCGAGCGAGCTCGAGATCGACGTCGCCGTCCATACCGGGCAGCCGCGTGAGCTCGAGCGTCGTCGGCTCGCCGGCGACACACTCGCCGACCAGCTCGACGTGCGCGGCCTCGAAGCGCGGGTCGCGCATCAGCCAGCCGAGCAGGCCGTCCCACAGCGCGCCGTAACCGCGGCCGGCGGCCTTGGCGGCCAGCTCGCTGAAGGCGAGCTGGTTCGTCCCGTCGACGCCGAGTGCGATGCTGCGGCCGTCCCCGGCCTCGCCGAGCGCGAGCACCGGCATCGGCTGATCGCCGGCCTTTCGTGTGGGGTGCGTCCACAGCACGATCGACCCCGGACGCGCCGGGCCGAGCGTGTTCGAGCCGGTCATGGCCGGAAGCTCGTCGCCGTACAGCGCGCGCAAGCCGTGCAGCACCGGCGCCGCGCGACCGGCCTCGGTGTAGACGGGCACGAACTGTCCCGGGTCGTACGCCTGCGCGGACTCGGGCAGCGTGACCGGGAGCACACGTTCGAGCGCCGTGCCCGCGTAACCGCCGCCGATGAACGACGACGGACCGCCTACCATGATCAAGCCGCCGCCGGCTTCGACGTAACGGGCGAGCGACGGCAGATGCCGCGCCAGCTTGTACTTCTGCGCGTCGATGTCCTGCAGCACGACAGCATCGAAGCTCGGCAGGTGCTCGTTGAAGAGCTCGTCGACCGGAAACGGGATCAGCGCCAGCTCCGAGTCGTCGGTGGTGCCGGTGTCGTTCATGTCCGTGCGCAGGATGAAGAACGAGACCAGGTCGACCGATGCGTCGCTCTTGAGCCACATCCGGAGTGCGCGCACGTCGTAGGTGGGTCGACCCGCCACGTGCAGGAGACGGATGCGATCGCGTGTGACGCTGAACGTGATGAAGCGACGGTTGTTCTCCGGAATCGTGTCACCGGACGGAGCGTCGATTGCGACCTCGACCACGCGCGACCCGGCGCGTTCCAGCGTGATCGACAGCTCGACGGTGGCGCTGCCGTTCTCCACCTTCGCGACGCCGCTCGCGAGCAGCGCCGGCGCCACGCCGCGTCCGAGCTCGCGCACGCTCACCGGCACGTCGCCGCAGTCGAGCCCACCGGAGCACCCGACCTCCACGGTCAGCGCCAATGACTGGTGGGCGACCGCCGCGCCGGCGGCGCGCACCGAGCGGATGCTCGCGTCCTTCGGCGCTTGCTGCGCCACGCTGACCGTATGCACCGGAACGCCGAGCGCGCCCACGGCTCGCCTGAGCGAGTCGTCGTCGCCGCCCGCGGCGGGTCGCGTGAGCCGCCCGTCGCTGACGACGACCACGGCCTCGGGCCGCTCGCCGGGGCTGGAGGCGAGGCTCGACATCGCCGCCGCCAGGTCGCTTTCTGTTTGTAGCGGCGCGGCCGGCGACCGGTCCGTGCGCTTGCCGGTGGCGAGAGGCACCGGCGCGCCTTCGCCGAAACCGAGCACGGAGAGCCGCGCGTCGGCGAAATGCTTGGCGATCCCGTCGACGGCCTTCAGCGCCACGTCGCGCCGCGTGCCGCCGCCCTCGGGCAAGAGCAGTCGGCGCGACTGATCGACGAGCACCACCACGCGCGGTCCGACGACGCTGCCGCGACTCGTCACCCGCACCGGTCTGAGCACGCTCGCGACCAGCAGCGCGATGCCCAGCACGCCGCTCGCGAGGATCGCGCCACCCAGGCGCTCGCGCCGACGGAGCTCGACCAGCAGCAGCGCCACCGCGAGCACGGCGAGCGCCGCGACGCACACGACGCCCCATCGCGGCAGGTCGTCGGTCAGAGCCCATGACCGCGCGTCCATTGGCTAGTGATGGCGGGCGCGACGGCGCATCAGCCACGACGCGTGCACCTGATCGTCCTTGTAGTCGGAGCAGAGCACGTACATCGCCAGGTTCACGGCGAGCCGGATGGCGTACTCCCGCTGCTTCGCGCCACCCGGCTCGACCTCGAGCGCCCACGAGCCGCTCGGCGAGCGCGCGAGCGCCCCGAGCAGATCGTGCTTCAGGAAGATGACCTGCGCGTTGCGCCCGCGCACGATGGCCTCGATGTACGGGGAGCCGACGACGCGGCCGACCGGCGCGTCGAGCAGGTAGTACGACTTGTAGACAACGTGGCTCGCGCTCAGCTTGACGACGGCGCTCGACGGCATCACGTGCGCCAGCTGCTCGCGAACCGATTTGCCGAAGGCGCCCCTGCCGGGATCGCTGTCGTCGACGACGATCATGCCGCCCATGCGGATGAACGCTTCGAGTCCCTTTCGTTCCGCGGCGTCAAGATCGTGGATCGCCGAGTCGCCGGCCCAGATCAGGAACGGTTCGGCGAACAGCGCCGGTTGATCGGCGCCCACGGTGGTGGTGACGAGCCGCGCCGGCGCGCTCGTCCGGCGCACGAGCTCCCATGCCCAACGCGAGGGCGCGCTGGCCCGGACGCCGCCCCAGGCCTCGCTTCCCGCGAGCAACACCCGCGGATGGAAGGCGGTAGCTTGTCCGAACGCCGCGGCGCGACGCGGCGCCGCGAGCAGCGCGACGAGCGCGCCGAGCGCCGCGCGTCGGTCGATGCGCGAAGCGCCGGCTGCCTCGCTCAATCGAAATCGTCGATCCGCCACACGCCTGCCTCGCGTTTGAGCGTCACCGAATGGCCGCCCGGGATCCGTACCACGGCGCTGTCGCCTGTCACCTTGACGTCCAGCGTGTCCGGGTGCTCCAGACCGTCGACCAACGAGCGCAGGTCGCTCTCCAGCGAACCGCGCGTCTCGCCGCTGAGCACCCGGACGAGCGCCGCGTAGCTCCGGCGCGCCAGCGCTTGACGAAGCTCGGCCAGCGCTTCGGCCGGCGTGCGCGCACCGGCGGGAAAAGCCGAGGCCGAGTCGATCTTGAAACGGCCATCTTCCAGCTGGAGCACCGCGACCTCGCCGTCCTCGAAGCGAACGCGGGCGCGGGCCTGCATGGCGACGTGCTCGGCGGCGAGCGACGCGGCATTTCGCGCGAGCTCGGCCCGCGAATCCTTGACCAGGCTGCGGGTTCCCTCGATGCCGAACTCGCGGCGTGCCTCGTCGGAGAGCATGCCGTAGATGGCGTCGGCGTCACCACGCCGCGCGGCATCGGCGTATTGACGCGCCGCCGCCCGGGGATCCGGCATCACCGGCCGGGCGCACCCGCTCAGCCCCAAAGCCGCGAAAAGCGCCGCGGCGAGCGTCGGGAACCGCGCCACCGGCGCCGGGGCGCGGTATCGTCCCCTGGGTCCGACCTGGAGCATGTCCCACGAGAGCTAGCGAAAGGCCGGGCGCTTGGCTACCTTTTGCGACCGATGAACGACTTCAACTCCCGTCCCCTCCCCCGACGCGCTGGCCGGACCGGCCTGACGCGCCGCGCCTGCTTCGGCGCGTTCGCGCTGGTCGCCCTCGTCGCCGCGTGCGGCGGCCCGCCGCCCCGGGCCCCGAATCCAACCCGGCCGCTCGACGAGCGTCGCGCCGTGCAGGTGATCATCAAGGCGTTCCACGCCGAGAACGACAATCCCGTGCCCGGTCGCCAGGTCGACATCGGTGGCGGCAAGATGCTCGAGATCGACGTCGGTTCGCAGGGGCGGAAGTACGGCGTCGCCTACGTCACGCCGGCGCAGGAGCAAGCGGTCGGCAGCGCGCTGCCGCCGCGGACGCCCGAGATGGGCGACGCGCTGCAGCTGGTCAGCGGCACCGGCGACGACGCGGACGCGAAGATCCTCGTGCTGCGCTCGGGTGACTACAAGTACGACGACCAGGTCGGCACCGAGCACGAGGAGACGACGATCGCCGCGGAGAACAAGCTCACGCGCGACGTGCGGGACTTCCTGGTACGAGCCCACGCGGAAAATTGGCCGTAGAGCACGACAGCCCGGCGCGACGGAGTCGCTCGATGCTTTCCTTCGCCGCGACGGCGGCGGCGGTCGGGATCGGCTGGAGCGTCTCCGGGCATCCGGACACCGGCGCGGTCATCACGTTGCTCGCGCTCGTGATGTTGATCGCGGCGTTGCACCTGTTCGGGCGCAGCGGTCCCGACACGTCGCGATGATCGCGCGTCAGGTCTCGCTGCGGAGCACGGCGACGCCCACGCGCGGCCCCAAGACCGGCAGCGCCTCGACCGCGAGCCCGAAGTCCCGGTCCGTGATCTCGAGCTGCGTGGAGTAGAGCCCGCCTTGCAGGTGCGACAGCGGATCGTGGTCCTCGACGGCCTTCGCGTTGATCTGTGGTGAAACCGGCGCCCCGTACACGTTCTTGTCCACGACCATGTACACGTACACGAGCGGCATCTTGCCGTTGGCAGCGAGCTTCGAGTGCAGCTCGCTGCGCAAGGCGTTCTCGAGGCGATACGCGTAGGCCGACCACGACCAGCCCGTCACGTAAATGCCCTTGGTCGCGCCATCGACCACGATCGGCTGCGCCGCGACCCACTGTCCGTCCGCGCCGCGGACGGCCGATGCCTCGGGCATGAACCCACGCGTCTCGACGTACTTGCCCTGCGCGGCCTGCTTCAGCTCCGGGTACGCGGAGAAGAAGTTCTTGCCGGCCATCCGGTCCTGCTCCTGGTCGTTGCGGAGCACCGCGCCGTCGGTGGTCGCGAGCGCGAAGAACGTGCTCTTGGCGACGCGGAGATCCTGCACGCTCGAGCGCGCTTTCTCCAGCGCGGTCCGTACGGCCTTCAGGTCGTCGGCGGGCTTGGTGTCGCTCTTGTAGAGGTCCTGCAGGTGCGCCGCGCCCTGCGGCAGCCCCTTGCGTACCTCCTGCACGTCCTCCTGGACGGCCTTGGCCAGAAACGCGACGTGCTGCTTGGCGTTGTCGGCACTGACCTTTCCGCTCTTCGTGCACGCCGGCAGCAGCGCGACGAGCAGCGTGACGGCGGCGAGCTGGGCGGCGGACCGAAGGGCAATCCCGGCGTTCTTCCTCATGGCCTCTCGACTCCTACTCCGCCGAGGCCGCGAAATCACGCCCCCCGGCGCGTTGCGGGCGCCTGACCCGGATGCAGACAGCGCGAACGCCCGGGAGTTCCGTGGCCGGACGCACCGACGCGCAGGCCGCGGCCGCGAGCTGCCTGCCTGCGGAGTCGGTGCGCTTGCGCGCGGGTTACTCGCGCTCGACGAGCGGCAGGTTCTCGTGCGAGCCCGAGTTACGGCCGATGTAGTGGTAGGTGTGGCGGCGCCCGTGCCGCTCGCGGTGCTGCGCGCACCAGAGCTCGCGGCCGTTCGTCTTCTTGCGCTCCTCGACGCAGCGCGGGCACGGCGGCTCAATCTGCGGGGCGTTCGCCAGCTCGATGCCGTAGTGGTCCTTCGGTCGCACGACGAGCACCGGGCAGTGCGACAGCCGCATCACGCCTTCGGCGACGGAGCCGAGCAACAGGCGTCGCACGCCGCGTCGTCCGTGCGTGCCCACGATCACCATGTCCGCGTCGAGATCGGCAGCAAGCTGCGCCACCTCGTCGTCCGGGGCGCCGACGCGGATGTGGGTCACGACCCGCTCGAACTGCGTGGACGATCCCTGCTGGAACTCCTCGAGCTTTTGTTCGACGTATTCCTGCAGGTAGTCGGACGCTTCCTCGATGCTCACGGTGCGGACGTCGTCGGCCAGCTCGAGGCGCAACATCGGGCCGTACGAGCTGGCGACGTACACGGCGTGGGGGTCGGCGCCAGGCTCGCGGTTGGCGAGCTCGAACGCGCGCTGGAGCGCCATGTCCCCGGTCTTGGAGAAATCCACGCCCACCACGATCGTGTAGGGGGACGTGCCAGTGCTCGTCGTCATCGTTCAGCTCCTGTCCTGTGGCCCGCATCGGGGCGAACGCGGAATTTGCGCAAAGGGCCTTCCGGCCCGGATTCACCTGGATCCAGTGCACGGTGCGTGCCACGACGATTTTCGCGAGCAGTTCTTGCGCGAGCGCACGCAAGCGCGGCAGCTTTGCGCAATGATTGCACACGCGCGCTCACGCCGCGCAAACGAAGTCGACGGTTTCGACCAGACCCAGTGCCCGCAGCAAGCCCCGGATCTCCTCGCGCGCGGCGACGCCCGCCACCGACACGATCACGCGGCACCCCTTCACCGCGGCGAGCGCGGCGGGCGAGATGACCGGCGCGCCGTGGATCCGCTGGCCCACTCGGCCCGGATGCACCTCCACAACGTGGCTCGGATTCTTGCCGTGCGCGGCGAGGGCTCGCCGCAGCGCCTTCCCCGTACCGCCGTAGCCCCACAGCACGTACTCGCGACGCGTCCCGAGCCAGCTCTCCGCGAGGAATGCCGCCTTGCACGCGACGATGCGGTCGCGGTCACACGCGGCCGCCGTCCGCCACGACCGCCCCGGCGAGTCGCGCCAGCCGAGCAGCCGACGCGGCACGACCCCGAACCGGACGCCGGCCGCGACGAACCGGAGAAGCAGGTCGTAGTCCTCGGGCCAGCCCTGATCGCGATAGCCGAAGCGCAACAGCAGCTCGCGCCGGACCACCCACGTCGGGTGCGCGACGGGACACTCCACGAAAGCCTCGACCCGGACGCGCTCCGCGCTGTCGATCGACGCGAGCCAGCGCTCGTAGTCGCGCAGCCCGCCGGGCAGGTCGCGGCGCGGAAACATCCGGACGTGACAGCCGACCGCGCCGAGCGCCGGATCCGCGTCGAGCGCGGCGACCTGCCGTTCGAGGCGCTCGCGATGCATGACGTCGTCGGCGTCCATGCGCGCCACGTAGCGCGCGCGGCAGCGCGAGAGCCCTGCACCGAGCGCCGCGACGATACCGCCGTGCGCTATCGTCACGACGCGCACGCGCGCATCGTGACGAGCGGCCGAGAGCGCAATCTCGCGCGTCGCGTCGCGCGACCCGTCGTCGACGAGCACGCACTCCCAGCGGTCTTCGCTCTGCCGCGCGATGCTCGCGAGAGCGAGCGGGAGCGTCGCGGCCGCGTCGTACGCCGGAAGCAGCACCGACACGACGGGTGCACGCACGCGCGCCTACCGGCTGTTAGAGGCCGGCAAGCGCACCGAGCACGGCCTCGACGTGCCCCGCGACGCGCACGCCGCGCCACGCCTCGCGCACGACGCCGTCGCCGTCCACGAGGAACGTGCTGCGCTCGATACCCATGTACTCGCGCCCGTAGTTCTTCTTCATCATCCAGACGCCGTACGCCTGCGCCGCGGTCTTGTCGGGATCCGAGAGCAGCGTGAACGGCAGACCGTACTTGGCGGCGAAGCGCTCGTGGCTCGCCGTCGAGTCCGGGCTCACGCCGATCACCCGCGCGCTTCCGCCAACCTGCCCGCTGGCGTCGCGGAACTCACACGCCTCGCGCGTGCAGCCCGGCGTGTCGTCCTTCGGATAGAAGTAGAGCACGTACGGCGCGCCGGCGAGGGACGCGGAGGAGACGACGTTGCCGCGCTGATCGGCAAGCTCGAACGCGGGCGCGGGATCGCCCGGCGCGATGCGCGGTGACGCCGCCTGGGCCGGCGCGGTGGCCGCAACGCGCGGCGCGTCCGCCACGCCGTCCGGCGCCGTCACCGGCTTCACGGGCGTGACAGCCTTCGCCTTCGCGGGCACGGTCACCGGCTTCGCGGTCACCGCCTTCGCCGCCTTCGCCTTCGCGGTCACCGGCTTCGCGGTCACCGGCTTCGCGGTCACCGGCTTCGTCCGGCTTCGTTCACCGGCTTCGCGGCCTTCGCCTTCGCGGTCGCTTCGGCGCTTCGCGGCCTTCGCCTTCGCGGGACGCTTCGCGGCCTTCGCCTTCGCGGGACGCTTCGCGGGCTTCGCCTTCGCGGGACGCTTCGCGGGCTTCGCCTTCGCGGGGCGCTTCGCCTTCGCGGTCACCGGCTTCACGGTCTTCGCCTTCGCGGGGCGCTTCGCCTTCGCGGGGCGCTTCGCCTTCGCGGGACGCTTCGCCTTCGCGGCGCGCTTCGCCTTTGCCGGGCGCTTGGCGACCTTCCGTGCCGTCGCGCGCTTGCCGCGCTTGTTCGCTGACTTCCTCGCCGCCATCTCCAGACCTCCGATTTCGATGCACTCTACTCCGGTCGCTACGCCGGAGTCGATCAGCGCGCGCTCGAGGCGGCGACGTCGACCCGGGCCGGTTCGACGCCGGCACCCACGACCTCGAGCAACGCATTCCACATCGCCCGCACGCGCCGGAAGCGCTTGTCGGGCCAGATCGCCAGCACCTGGGCCACCCACTCGTCGATCTCCTGGGGAAGATCGGGCCGGAGCGCATGAAGGCTGGGCCGCGGGCCGCTGGTGACCATGTCCAGCTTCTCGCGGATGGTGCCGCCGGGGAACGGTACCGCGCCGCCAAGCGCCCGGAACACGATCGCGCCGAGCGAGTACACGTCGACGCGATGATCGAGGCGGCGCGTCTCGCCCTTCCAGACCTCCGGCGCGATGTAGCTCGGGGATCCGATGATCATCCCGTCGCGAGTGAGCGGCCGCGAACCTTGCATCTTCGCCAGACCGAAGTCGAGCAGGCGCACGCCGCGGCGCCCGTCCATGATGTAGATGTTCCCTGGCTTCAGGTCGCGGTGGATGATGCCGTTGTCGTGGGCGATCTCGAGCGTGTCGACGATCGGGCCCAGATACTCGATGAGCGCGTCCACCGACAACCGCTCGCCGCGCGCCTCGAGCGCCGGCAGGTACTCGTCGAGGTCCTTGCCGCGCAGGAGCTCCATCACCAGGCACAGGGCGCCGTCCGGACTGGTGCGCAGGCTGTAGACGCGCACGGCCGCGGTCCCGGTGAGCGCGGCCGTGGCCCGCTGCTCCCGCACCATGCGCACGGTGTACTCGGGATCGCCCGCGACCGCCTCGTGCAGCATCTTCACCGCGACGTCCGGACCGCCGCGCGCGTCGCGCGCGCGGAACACCACGCTGTGCCCGCCGCGACCGATCACCTCCACGAGCTGATAGCGTCCCGCTATGATCTGGCCGATGACGTCCGACATGCTGCGAACCCCCGGCGCGCACCGGGGCCACCAGAGATGGCCTGTCACGGCGCAGGCATCAAGCCTCGGCGTGAAGCTCCGTCAGGCGGCGCTTTCCCGACGGGATTTCGCGTCGCGCGCCGCAGCCGCCGACGCGATCGTGGCGCTGTCGCGGGGCCACTTGACATGGTGCCGATTCGCTCGATACGGCAGGGAGCTTGCGCGCGCGCGGAAGCACCAAACCGGAAGGATGGGGCGATGAATTACCGCAGTCTCGGCGAAAGTGGGCTCAAGGTCTCGAGCCTCTGCCTCGGCGCCATGACGTTCGGCGAGGCGGACGACAAATCGTTCATGCATCAGGTCAGCGCCGACGCGAAGACGTCGATGGCGATCATGAACGCCGCGCTCGACAGCGGCGTGAACTTCATCGACACCGCGGACGTGTACGGACAGGACGGCCTGAGCGAGCGCGTCGTCGGCAGGTGGTTCGAGAAGGACGCCCGGCGCGACGAGGTCGTGCTTGCGACCAAGTTCAGGTTCCGGATGCAGGACGGTCCGAACGGCACGGGAGCCGCGCGCTATCGCATCGTCAAGACCGTGGAAGACAGCCTGCGACGCCTCGGCACGGACCGGATCGATCTCTACCAGATCCACATGCAGGACATCTCCACGCCGGAGCAGGAGACGCTGCGCGCGCTCGACGACCTCGTGCGCGCCGGCAAGGTGCTGTACATCGGCTGCAGCAACTACGCGGCGTACCGACTGGTCGACAGCCTGTGGACCAGCAAGACGGAGCATCTGTCGCGGTTCGTGTCGCTGCAGGCGCAGTACAGCCTGGTGGTGCGCGATCTCGAGCGCGAGCACACGGTGGTCTGCGAGCGCTACGGTCTGGGCCTCTTGCCGTGGTCACCGCTGGCGGGCGGCTTTCTCACCGGCAAGTACGCAAGGAACCAGACGCCGCCCGGAGGCACCCGCCTCGAGAAGTGGAAGGATCGCTACGCTCGCTTCGACAACGAGCGAAACTGGGCGATTCTCGACGCCCTCCGGGCCGTCGCCACCGAGACGGACGCCACTCCGGCACAGGTCGCGCTCGCGTGGTTGCTCCACAAGCCGGTCGTCACGTCGGTCATCTTCGGCGCGCGCACGACCGACCAGGTCGCCGACAACCTGAAGGCGGCCGAGGTGAAGCTGTCCGCCGATCAGCTCGGGCGGCTCGACGACGCGAGCCGCTTCGAGCTCGGCTACCCGTATGACTTCATGCGGAACATCCAGGGCGCCTGGTAGCCGCGCCCGTCACTTCGTCTGCAGCGCGATCTGCGCCGTCTGGACGTAGCGTTGCTGGGCCGTGGTTCCGGTCAGATACTCGTCGTAGGCGGCGTTGCCCCGCAGGTATCGCTCGAAGAACGCCACCGTGTACGCGTAGGCGATACCCAGCACCTGGGCGTGCGGCGCCGTCTCCGCCTTGCAGAAGCTGCACGTGAGACCGCACGACTGCGGGTTGTCGATGAAGCTCATGTGGTTCGCGCCCTGGAGCGTGACCTGGATGCTCGGCGCGGACGCGGCAGCGAAGAACGTCTGGAAATTGTCCGCGGCGGGGGCGCACGCCTGGCCGCCGAGTCCGGCGGCGGAGTCCGTCGTCTCGCCGAGGAACGCCGTGGGAATGGGCAGCGGTAGCTTGCTGCTCGCGTCCGGACAGTCCGTGGGATTGCAGAACATGCTCGAGTCCACCGGATCGAGGCCGACCACGACCTTGAAGCGCGGATCCATGCTCGCCGCGAGGACGCTGAGCTTGCCGCCCAGCGAGTGTCCGGCGACGCCCGCGCGATCGGCGTCCACCTTGCCGTTGAAGGGACTGCCCGACGAGCCCGACGCCGCGATCACCCAGTCCAGCGCGCCGCTGAGATCCTTGGCGTTGGCGACGTTGTTTACCTGCGTGAGCGCGGCGGGGAAGTCCGCCGTGCACGCGACGTAGCCGAAGCTGCCCAGCCGTTCGACGTAGCCAGCGTACTGGCTCGCCGGCAGCTGGAAGCCGTGGGCGATGATCACGACGGGAAACGGACCGGCGCCGTCGGGCACGGCGCAGTGCAGCGGCACCTGGTGCTGCGTGGCCGCGACGCTCGTCGTGGCGTCGTGCGTGGTGCTCGTGAACGGACCGGCCTTGGCGGGATCGCTTGCCGCCGGCGCCCCGGCACCGCCGGCGCCGCCTCCGGTTCCGCCGCTCCCCGCGCTGCCACCGCTCGCCGCGCCCGCGCTCCCGCCCGAAGCGCCGGTCCCGCCCGACACGCCGGCCCCACCCGGAGCGCCGGCCCCGCCCGCGGCGCCGCTTGTTCCGGCGGTGCCCGCCGATGCGCCGCTGCCCGCCGCGCCGCCGCTGCCCGAGCCGTCGGCGCTCGACGAGCCGCAGGCGACGGCCAAGACTCCCGTGATCACGATCCAACCCCGATTTGCAGCGCGTCGCATGCGGTCCTCCTGTTCCCTCCCTCGTCAGCGGCGACGGGGCTTGCGCGTTCCGGACTTCGAAGCGCGGCGCGGGGAGCGCGCCTCCTCCGCCATCTGCCCGAGCGTGGGCAAGAGCAGCTTGCGGCGGATCAGCACGACCAGCTGCTCGCTGAGCGTCGTGGCCGCCTCCGTGATGCGGTCGAGATCGTCGCCCGCGCTCGGCAACACGCCGGCGCGGAACAGCGACAGCTCGACGCGTACCAGCTCGCGGATCGCCCGCGCGTAGTCGGCGAGGATCGCCGTGGGAAGCATGTCGGCGCGGATCCCCACGCGTCGCGCCGTGCCGAGCACGCGCAGCAGCGCGAGGTCGTCACCCGAGTAACGCGCTTCGCTGCCGGCGCCCGCCGGCGTGACGAGCCCGAGCCCTTCAAGCAGATCGAGGTCGGCGGTGTCCACGCCGAGGGCGACAAGCTCGGGTCGCGTGCGTCCCTCGCCCGCGCCGTCGCGCGAGAGCACCCGCGCGATCGCGGTGGCCGCGGTCTGCTCGTCCGGCAGCGCGTGCGCGCCGTCGAGCACCTCCTTGATCACGCCGAGGGGCAGGAAGTGATCGCGCTGCAGCGCCTTGATGGCGCGGATGCGATCGACCAGCCGCGCGTCGTACCAGGCCATGTTGCGGCCGCTGCGGCGCGCCGGACCCGACAGCAGGCCCTCGCGCAGGTAGTGCTTGATGGTCGCCGCCGGCACGCCGCTGCGGCGCGCCAGCGCCGCCATCTTCACGAGCTCGGGCTCCGGGTCTGCGGGGGGCGCGTTCATGGCAGTTGGAAGTTGAACTTCCAACTTCCTATACGAGTCGCCTGGAGCCGTCAAGCCGCCGTGTGCCGGCACCGCGCCGGACCGACAACCCCAGGAAAGACGCTGAAAACGGCGGCCTGACCCTACTCGACGCGGATGTAGGCGTCGTAGGCGGCGTGGGCCGCGTCGAAGAACGCGGACCCGGAGATCTCGACGTAGTACACGCCCGCGGACGGGATCGGATCCGAGTACCAGTTCTCGTGGTAGCCGGCGTCGCCGCTGGGACCGCCGAGCGTCGTGGTGCCGTCGCTCTCGAACACTTCGACGACCGTGTCCGTCAGCGTGTCGGTGCCGAACGTGCGCACGTGGACCCGCTTGCCCACGGACGCCGCGGGCACCGTGATCTGGAACCAGTCCTGGTCGTTTCCGTCGGCCAGCTTCGCGCCCTGCACGACGAACGGCAGTGTCGAGATCGCCTTGGCGGTAGCCACGCTGTCGTTCGGCTCGGACTCGCCGCCGCCCGTGGCGGGCATCTCGTCGGCGCGGATGGTGGCGTCGTATCCCGACGTACCGGAGTTGTCCCAGTAGATCACGTGGAGCTTCGGCGCCGCGTCCGTCGCGAAGCCGACGTTGGCCCCGAAGCCGATGGCATCGCCGAAGTGCCCGCTCGCACCAATCAGGAACGCCTGGGGATTGGCGTCGAGGTTCGTCGTCGTCGCGCTCACCTCGATGATGCGCAGGCCCGACGCGGGGGTGAACGTGAACAGCTGCGACGCGTACGGCTTGTCGACGGTGACGGTCTTGTCGACGCCGGTGGCCAGCGCTTCCGGCGTGCGCGCCTGGACGTCGAGCCCCGCCGGGTTGGCGAAGCTCGTGCGCGCGCCGACCGGCCCGCTCAGGACGTCGACCTTGGCCGGGCCGGCGGCGACGTCGGCGTCGATCAGCAGCAGGACGTCGAGCTGGTAGGCCTGGACGCCGTTGAGCTGCGCGGCCACGCCCGTGTCCGTGCTGACCGTGATATTCGGATACGTGATCGGCGTGAACAGGCCGTCGCCGGCCTGCGTGGTGTCGAACGGCCGCGAGAAGTCGAGATCGCGGATCTTGGCCATCACCACCGAGCCCTGGGCGACCGTGCCCTGCGCGTCCACCGCGGTGGGGGGTGCGACGCGGAACGCGCTCTTGTAGACGAGCGAGCTCGGGCCGTCGGTGACCGTGACGTCGCGTGCGCCGAGGTCGGCGTCGAACGCGACGTCGATGTCGGCGACGATCGCCGTCGGGCTCGCGACGGCGACGGACTTGACCGTCACGCCGGCGCCGAAGTCGGGCTGCGCCTGGTCGCTCCAGGTCGTGGCGTTGCCGCTGATCGTCACCGTGACGCTGCCGCCGAGGAAGGCCGCCGCCGGCACGACCGCGCTGATGCTCGCCTCGGCGCCGCCCTCCGCAGCCGGGCCCGCGGGACCCTGGGCGCCGTCCTTGCCGTCAGCACCGGAGCACGCCGCGACCAACGCGAGCAGCAGCGCCGCGATCGGCGAATGTATGGTCCGCATGACGAGCCTCCCCGTTACTTGTTCGTGATCTTGGCGCGCATGATCCAGTCGCCCTTGACGCCCAGCGTGCCGGCCTCGACCCACTGCTTGTTGGTGAAGATCCAGTTCTTGTTCGCCGTGATGCCGTCGCTGTCGCGGCCGATGGACGGCGTGCCGTCGTGATTCACGTGGCACATGGCGATCGCGAACGGCGTGCCGTCACGCGGCGCCAGGCCGAGCGTATTCAACGGGATCTCGCTCAGCACGTCGGAGGCGCCGGTGATCGTCACCTGCGTCGAGGCGAGCTCGGTCTGGGGCTTGCCCGTCGCGTCCACGTCCCAGACGCCAACCGTGAAGTCGGCGTTGCCGCCGTCGCCGCCGCCAACCAGCACCAGCGCGCTGGTGAGATCGAAGCTGCACGCCTGCGGCATGTACGTGCTCGCCCAGCACTCGCCGACCACGAACCCGCCCTCGAACCCCACCTGGGAGTTGTTGACGAAGGCGTCGTTCTGCAGCGTGACCGCGCCGGCGGCGCACCCGCCCGCGCTGCCCGCGGCGCCGGCCATCCCCGCACCGCCCGCCGTGCCCGCGGCCCCCGCCGACGCATCCGCGCCGCCGCTGCCGCCGGTCCCGGCGCCGCCCCCTGCCCCGCTGTCGCTCGAGCTGCACGCGACGCCGATCACGGCGGCGACCAGTACGCTACCCGCGAGCGCTGTTGTCCTACCCATGGACCCGAGCGTGCCGGGCCGCCGCGGCGGCGTCAATCAGCGCACCGTGACGGTGCGCAGGCTCACCATCACCAGCGCGTCGCTGCCTGGGTACTTCCCCCAGACGCTCACCTCGTAGCGACCCGCACGGTGATGCTCGTCGAGCGCGACATCGATGCTGAAGTGGTTGCCCTTGACGCTCACCGGCTTCGGCGTCTTGAAGCCGGCAGGGAAGAACAGCACATACGGTTCCGGCACGGCGTAGATCGACGTCTGGTTGAGCTGCGCCGCGGTCATCGGCGCCGCCGGCGCGACGCGCGCGATACCGACGCCGCCGAACTCGACGGGCTTGTCGATCTCGCCCGAGACCTCGACCTGCTTGCCCACCGGCGCCTGGCGCGGCAGCTCGCCGTAGTTGCCGTAGTCGTCGACGAACTCCTGGGCCATGCACGGTTGATCCACGTTGGTCGGCTTGGCGAGCCCGACGCCGAGGCGGTTGTGCACGGGCTTCAGGATGTTCTTGCGGTGACCGTCGTTCGGCGGCACCTCGCTCATGAACGCCGCCTCGATCTTCTCGAGCGCGACCGGGTCGAACACCGGATCCGGATCGAGCTCGCGCTTCTGTCCATCGAAGAAGCACGCGGCGTTCTCCTGAACCATGTCCGTGCCGCCGGCCTCGGTGTAGCGCTGCTCCGGCACCGAACCGTCCGTCCCCCAGTGCGCCGTGAAGCCGTGCCCGGCCATGTCGTCGACGTGCTGCTGGCCGGCCTGCGACGCGGCGGTGTCGAGCTCCACCGGCGACAAGCCCTCCGCCGCCCGGTCGCGATTCACCAGCGCCAGCACGTAGCGCCGCGCGTCGTCGAGGTGCACTGGCCCCGGCGGCCGCGTGACGGGACCGCTGGCAGCGGGCGCGCTCGCTCCGGACCGCCCGGTTCGCCCGCGGCATCCGCCGAGCAGCAAGGCGACGGCAACCGGCGTGATCAGCGCGAGACGAGACACGTGCACCACGTCTATATAGACGATCGCGGCGGCCCACCGGAAGCGCGCGCAGTGGGCTTGTCCTCGCGGCGGGATGGGTTACATTCCCGCCCACTTTCGACCAACCCGAGGACTTCGCCCCATGCTCGAGCTTCCCAATCCCGGCCTCTACCGCACCACGCAGCCCATGCCCGGTCACGAGGACGCGTTCCCTGCCGGCGTGCTCGTCTTCCTGGGCCAGCCGTCCAACGGCGGCGTGAAGTTCGTGGTGCGGCCGGGCCAGAACCGCCGCAATCGCTGGTTCTGGGGCGAGCCCACCACGCCGCTGCGCTCGCCGAGTTGGGCGAAGACGCTCAGGGCGCTCCCGTCGGAGGGCTTCTACACGCTGCCGAAGGACCTCGAGTTCGAGGGCGGCGGACGCTGGCTCAAGAACGCCATCGTCCAGCTCGGCTACAACGACGCCGGCCAGGGCATCCTGTTCGTCGGCGAGTGGCAGGACGACGGCGAGACCAACGCCCTGTACTTCAGCGACCGCGGCATGATGATCGACGACGGCCTGCTCGAGCGCCTGATCTGGGCGCCGATCCTGCCGACCACCGCCGGCGCCACCGCGACCACGACCAACGCCTGATCGCGTTCTCCGGGTTGGTCGGCCCGGCGCGGAATCCCGCGGTTCGCCGTCGCCGTCGCCGTACGCCACGGCCACGGCCACCGCACCGCCGCCGCCACACCGCACCGCCACCGCGCCGCCGCGTCCGCGCCGCTGATCGCGGTGTTGGCGGGCGCCGGGTGCGCAGGCGCGGTTCCGCTTGTCCGACGCTGGCTCTTCATCCGACGGGCGCTGCTCGTGCGTCCGGACCAGATCGCGATCGGGCTCGGCTGGCCGCGGCGCGCACCTGGCTCGGTCCACGTCTCGCGCGTGCGCGCGGTCGAGGAGGGACACTCGAGCCGGAGACGCAGCATCGCGATCGTCCTCGACGACGGCCAGCGCCTGCTCGCGCTCGATCGCTTGTCCGCGCACCAGGCGAGGTTCGTGAAGCAGCTGGTCGACGACGCGCTCGGGCTCGGGGATTCCGCGCCGGGCCAGCCTGCGGACGCTCACGCGCCGCCGAGCGCCGCCGCGACATAGAGCAGCCATCCGAGCGCAAGCAGGCGACCCGCAGCCGGATGGTCCAGCGCGACGTATGCGGCGACTATCAGCGAGCCCGCCCCGGTTCCGGCGGCAGTCGGAGCAACGCCGGCGGGCACCGCTATTCCTCCGATCGCCATCGCCAGGACGGGCGCCAGGTGCGATCGCGCACCGTCCGGCGAGCGCGGCACCCATGTCCGGCAGAGCGCGTAGACCACGACGGCGAACGCGACGGCATGGCCGCCCGCGCCGACGGCATGGAACCACCCCGCCGCGTCGGCCCACAGCAGCGCGGCGATCACCATGGTCTCGGCTATGCACGACTTCCGGTCGCGCGTGTCCGGGACGAACCTGGCAGCGAGCGCTGGCACTGTCACCAGCGCGATATCGGTTCCGAGGGAGACCATGGCGCCCTCACTGGCTCTCGCACTGGTGAGCGCTCTCGAGCTCGAGCGCGCACATGGCGCCGCCGGCGGCTACGGCGGCAATCTCGCCGGGGCCGGTGGCGGTCCCCAGTATTGCCGCCGCTGCGGCACCGCCGCACGCCACCGCGGCTTTCAGCTCCTCCAACCGGCACGATGGCGGGCTCTTCGGCGCCGGCGGCGTCTGCCGGCGGCTGACCCTGACCTTCAAGCTGTCGATGGCCGCGCGGGACGGCTCCGCGTGGCAGCTGGGGCTCTCGTCGCCACCGCTCATGTTGCTGCGGCTGAGCTCGGCCTCCGGTGTGCGGGAAGCGTCGGGCTCGGGCATGCACATGCGGGTGTCGTGGCAGTTACTGCCGGAAATGGGCTTGGGCATCGCGTTCCTCTTTTGGGGGCTGTGCGAGCCTTGTCGGCGCAGCGCCGCGCCAGTTGCGCGATTTCGTTGGTCCGGTGCTCCCCCACTACTCCATGTCGGGAACGGCGACGCCCGAGCGCGGAAGCGTGGTCAACTGCTCGCACTTCAGCGCGGACGTCGAACTCACGCCGCCCTCGCCGCGCCGGAGTAGCACGTGCGTGGGCGCCTCGCGCACCAGCGTGGTGCATGGCACAACGAGCAGCAACCATTCTTCCACGACGCTGCTGCGCGTTGCCCCCTGCCGTGACGCCGCCGCGTCCACGATGAGATCGGGCGAGAGCTTGATGCTGACCTTGGCGGTCGCGTGGGCGGAAGGCACGCTTCCTGGACGCTTGGGGGTTTGCCGGTCCGGCGCGGTATCCCGCGTTTCGCCGTCGCCGCCGTCGACCTGCTGCATCGCCAGCGACGCGAGCCACGCGCGCGTCCACACGGCCCGGACAATGGACGGAACCAGCGATCGCACCGCGGGGTTCCGCACCGGACCGACAGACCCGGACGGCGCGCCCGGGCGTGGGTCGCGGCGCGTGGTACATTCCCCGTGACATGGCCGCGCCCGCTCGCATCATCGCTCCGCCGCCTCGCGACAGCTGGGCCGACGCCGTAGCAGAAGCGCGCGACGTGAAGGACCTCTCGCTCGAGGAGCGCTACGCGCTGTTCGAGGCGGCATGCCGCCTCGTGTTCACCGTCCTCGAGACGAGTCCGGACCGGGACGCGATCCTCGCGTTCCAGGAGCCGCTGCCACCGGAAACCCGGGAGCTCATCGAGCAGGCACGGCGGCAGGCACCGGCATGACGATCGTGCCCGTGCTCGAGGCCGTCGGCGGCATCGCCGACGCGCTCGACGCGGCCGGCTTCGACCACGCGTTCGGCGGCGCCATCGCGCTCGCTTACTGGGGCGTGCCGCGCGCGACCGTGGACGTCGACGTCGGCGTCGCGGCCGAGCCGCTCCAGCTGCCGGATCTGTTCGCGGCGCTGCGCGACGCCGGCTGCGAGATCGACCTGGCGCGCGCGAGCGAAGCGGCGATGCGCGGCGACTTCGGTTGCCGGATGCTCGGGGTCCGCGTCGATGTGTTCCTGCCGGTGCTTCCGCTGGCCGCACAGGCGCTCGAACGCAAGGTCCGTGTGCCCTTCGGCGATCGCGAGATCTGGGTCGTCAGCGCCGAGGATCTGGTCCTTCTGAAGCTCCTGTTCGGTCGCACGAAGGACGTGGCCGATCTGGAGCGACTGTTCGCCGTCCGCGGAGATCGCCTCGATCATCTGTACATCGTCCGCGGCATGGACACGCTATTTCCGCAGAACGACCCACGACGGACGATCTACGAGACGCTTCGCGGCCGGTTGTCGTGAACGCGCGCGCGTCGCCTCGCCGCCTCGCCGCGTGGAGTGCGGCCGTCGCCGCCGTCGACCTACTGCATCGCCACCGACGCGAGCCATGCGCGCGTCCACACGTGCCCGTCCCCTTCCGTCGTGGTCTTGCCCACGATGCCGATCATCCCGTACGGCGTCGCCTGCGGATACGTCATCACCCACGGCCCAAGCTCGTGGATCTGCCCGTCGGACAGCTTCATCCAGCGCACGGGCGCGGTCACGAGCTCGAAGCCGGAGTAGTAGTCGGGATTCTCGTTGGGCTCGCCGTGCCAATCGTTCCACGCCACGATCCCGTCGCGGAGCGACGGCCAGCCCTTCTTCACCGGATGCCCGGGGTTGTCGAAGGTGAGCCGCCGCTCGTCGCCGCTGTCGAGATCCTTCTCGTAGATCTCGCCAGCGAACTGGTAGTCGTAGCTACCGTGCTCGCCGTTGGGACCGGGGTCGCGGTAGTCGAGCCACACCGCCTCGTGGCCGTCGGGAGCCAGGTAGCCGTGGTTCTGGGCGTA
Organism: uncultured delta proteobacterium; assembly: GCA_963775185.1. Lineage (GTDB taxonomy): Bacteria > Myxococcota_A > Polyangia > Polyangiales > Polyangiaceae > JAPSGB01. The sequence goes on from CAVZIE010000004.1 coordinate 53,553, forward strand.
GGCGCTCGGCGAGATGCGCGTCGGGTGCGCGCCGAAGCCGAGCAGCAGGATCGCCTGCGCATCTTCGTTGGTGCACAGCACCCGATCCGCGCCAGCCGCCGCGCGTGCCCACAGCGTCCGGCAGATCCCCGTCGCCTCGGTCGTCGTCACGCTCGTCCCGGTTGCCAGGTCGAAGCCGGTTGCGGCGTTCGCCTGGGTGTAGCTCGCAAGGAAGGCGGCGCGAATCACCGCGGCATCGGCGCGGTCCTTGTCTCGCGTGCCCTCTTTCGTGAGCAGCAACCCTTCCAGACCGAGGACACGGAGCTTCGCGCCGTCGACGTCGCGTTCCTCGATCCAAGGCGAGAGCTCGGTCCACGAGTGGCCGCAGGCCGCGGGGATCACGGCGCCCAACGCACGCCGTGGCTTTCGAGCAGCTCGCCCACCCGCTTCACGTCTTCCCAGGTGGCGGGTCGCGCGTACGCGGACTCGTCGGTCAATCGTCACCGCGGTGCGCCGCCACGACGGCATTGACCGTCCACGCGATGTCGCGACGCTGCGTTGTACCGGGTTCCGGCGCGCGGGGCCCGGGATTCCGCGCCGGACCGGCAATGCCCGGGATCGTCAGCGGCTCAGGACGACGTCCCGGCCTTCTTCGTGCGCAGGGCGACGGTGTCGCGCGACGTGGCCATGGCCTTGATCGAGATCGCGGTTCATGCGCGCGATGAAGCCGACGCCGATGCCCTTCGGGCACACGGCCTCGCACTCGTAGTGGTTGGTGCAGTGGCCGAAGCCCTCGGCGTCCATCTGGGCGACCATGTTGCGGACGCGATCGCCGTGCTCGGCCTGGCCCTGGGGCAAGAGGCCGAGGTGGGCGATCTTGGCGGCGACGAACAAGCTCGCCGAGGCGTTCGGGCACGCCGCGACGCACGCGCCGCAGCCGATGCAGGCCGCGGCGTCCATGGCGAGATCGGAGTCCTTCTTCGGCACGGGGATCGCGTTCGCGTCCGGCGCGGCGCCGGCGTGGACGGAGATGTAGCCGCCGGCCTGGATGATGCGATCGAACGCCGCTGCGGTCGACGACCAGGTCGCGAAGCACCGGGAACGCCTTGCGAGCGCCACGGCTCGATCGTGATCTCGTCGCCGTCCTTGAAGTTGCGCATGTGGAGCTGGCACGCCGTGGTGGCGCTGCGCGGGCCGTGGGCGACGCCGTTGATCATCATGCCGCACATGCCGCAGATGCCCTCGCGGCAGTCGTGATCGAAGGCGATCGGCTCCTCGCCCTTGGCGAGCAGATCCTCGTTGACGACGTCGAGCATCTCGAGGAACGACATGTGCTCGTTGACGTTCTTGGCGTCGTAGCGCACGAAGCGCCCGTCGGCATTGCGGCCCGGGCTGACGCCAGACGTGGAGCACGAGATTCATCGTCCTGGCCATCTACTTGTAGCTCCTCTGCACGGGCTTGACGTACTCGAACTCGAGCGGCTCCTTGTGGAGCGTCGGGGCGCTGCCGACGCCGGTGTACTCCCAGGCCGCGACGTACTGGAAGTTCGCGTCGTCGCGCTTGGCCTCGCCCTCTTCGGTGGTGTGCTCCTCGCGGAAGTGGCAGCCGGCGCTCTCGTCGCGGGCGAGCGCGTCGTGGCACATGCAGCTCGCCCGAGCTCGAGGAAGTCCGCCACGCGACCGGCCTTCTCCAGGCTCTGGTTCAGGCTCTCGCCCGTGCCCAGGACCTTCACGTTCTTCCAGAACTCCTCGCGCAGCGGCGGGATCTTCTCGAGCGCCGTCTTGAGGCCCTCGGCGTTGCGAGCCATCCCGCAGTACTCCCAGATGATGTGGCCGAGCTCGCGATGGAAGGAGTCGGCGCTGCGCTCGCCGTTGATCGACAGGAGCTTCTTCGTGCGCTCCTCCACGTCGGCGATAGCCTTCTTCACCTCGGCGTGGCTCTCGTCGATCTTGGTCGACTTGGTGCGCGCCAGGTAGTCGCCGAGCACCGAAGGCAGCACGAAGTAGCCGTCCGCGAGGCCCTGCATCAACGCGCTCGCGCCCAGGCGGTTCGCGCCGTGGTCGGAGAAGTTCGCCTCCCCGGCGGCGAACAGCCCGGGGATGGTGGTCATCAGGTTGTAGTCCACCCACAGCCCGCCCATCATGTAGTGCGACGCGGGGTAGATGCGCATCGGCGTCTTGTACGGGTCGTCCCCGGTGATGCGCTCGTACATCTCGAACAGGTTGCCGTAGCGCTCCTCGATCTTGGCCTTGCCCACGCGCTTGATGGCGTCGCGGAAGTCCAGGTACACGCCGCGCCGGACGCCGGCGACTGCCGGGCCCACGCCGCGGCCCTCGTCGCACACCATCTTGGCGCGCCGCGACGCGATGTCGCGCGGCACCAGGTTGCCGAAGCTCGGGTAGATGCGCTCGAGGTAGTAGTCGCGATCCGCCTCCGGGATCTTCTCTGGCGTCTTTTCGCAGTCCTCCGCCTTCTTCGGCACCCACACGCGGCCGTCGTTGCGCAGCGACTCGCTCATCAGCGTGAGCTTCGACTGGTAGTCGCCGCTCTGCGGGATGCACGTCGGGTGGATCTGCGTGTAGCAAGGGTTCGCGAACAGCGCGCCCTTCTTGTGCGCGCGCCAGATCGCCGTCGCGTTCGAGCCCTTGGCGTTCGTCGACAGGTAGAACACGTTGCCGTAGCCGCCGCTGGCGAGCACGACCGCGTCGCCAATGTGCGGCTCGACCTTGCCGGTCACCAGGTTGCGCGTGACGATGCCGCGCGCCACGCCGTCGACGACGATCAGCTCGAGCATCTCGTGGCGCGGGTAGCTCTTGACCGTGCCCGCGTCGATCTGCTTGGCCATCGACTGGTAGGCGCCGAGCAGCAGCTGTTGGCCGGTCTGGCCGCGCGCGTAGAACGTGCGCGAGACCTGCGCGCCGCCGAACGAGCGGTTGTCGAGCAGACCGCCGTACTCGCGCGCGAACGGCACGCCCTGCGCGGCGCACTGGTCGATGATGTTCACGCTGAGCTGCGCCAGCCGGAACACGTTGCTCTCGCGCGAGCGGAAGTCGCCGCCCTTCACCGTGTCGTAGAACAGGCGGTACGCGCTGTCGCCGTCGCCCTGGTAGTTCTTCGCGGCGTTGATGCCGCCCTGCGCCGCGATGCTGTGGGCGCGGCGCGGGCTGTCCTGGTAGCAGAACGAGTGCACGTCGTAGCCGAGCTCGCCCAGGGTCGCCGCGCCGGCGCCGCCGGCCAGCCCGGTGCCGACGATGATGATCTTGTATTTGCGCCGGTTCGCCGGGTTCACCAGCTTCATGTTGAAGCGGTGGCGGTCCCAGCGCGTCTCGATCGGACCGGACGGTGCGTTGCTCTTCAGCTCCATCATGTCCTCACTTCACGATGCCCGCGAGCACCGCGACCGGAAACGAGACGTTCGCGATGGTGACCGCGAAGGCGAAGGTCTGGGCGACGAGGCGCCGCCGGGCGTTGTAGCGCGGGTGGTTGAACCCGAGCGTCTGGAGCAGGCTCGACGAGCCGTGGAAGAGGTGGAAGCCGAGGCAGATGTTGCCGATGATGTAGATGGCCGCGACCCACGGCACCGAGAAGCCCGCCACCACGTTGCTGTACACGTCCGTGGCGCTGAACTCGTGACCGAGCGACAGCCCAGGCGCGGTGAAGTGCGCCAGGTGGAACAGGATGAAGAAGAACAGCACCGGCCCGGTGAGGATCATCGAGCGCGACGCGTACGTCGCCGCCAGGCTCTTCTTGACCTTGTAACGGGTCTGCCGCGCGCCGAGCGAGCGGTCGTAGAGCTGGATGGTCGTGACGATGTGGGCCACGACGGACACCAGGAGCACGCTCCGCACGCCCCAGAGCAGGATCTGGTTGTGCTTGAGCGCCTCGGCGTAGTGGTTGAGCTGCGCGGGCCCCATGTAGAGCTGCAGGTTGCCGAGCATGTGCCCGATCACGAACCCGAACAGCACCAGGCCCGAGACGGCCATCACGGCCTTCTTGCCGATCGCCGTGTCGTAGAGGGTGAGCGCCTTCTGCATGATTTCTCCCGGGGCCGCTCGAGATCACCGGTCCCGTACGGCGTTTCCTCTACCGCATCTACGCCGGCGCGCGCCAGGATCCCGATCACGAGCGCGGATCCGCTGGATTTCAAGGCTTTCCGGCTTCTGGTTGCCGGTCCGGCGCGGCCGGCGGCGTGGCCCGCGAGCGCGGCGCGGCCGCTGCGGGCTTTCCCCAAGGGAGAGCGACGCCCGTGCCGCCGCTCTGCCCGCGCCGGCGGCCGTGGTAGTCCAGGCGGCCTGGATGCGAGCTTCACTGACCGGGATCACCGCGCTGGGCGGGCTGCTGCTGGCGATCGCCGCGGCCGGGTGCGGATCGCAGGATCCGGCGGACCCGGCGTTTCCCCGGGCGCGAACGGCGCCGGACGCCGTGCACGTCGAGGGACGGACCTTCCGCGACGGCCAGGGGCGGCAGCTGTTGTTCCGCGGCGACAACGCCAAGTTCGCGCCGCTATTCGACGTCGTGTTCGCCGACGGCCGCACGCCGACCGAGGCGTTCCCGGAGTTCGCCGAAGCGGACGCCGCCCGCTACGAGGAGCTCGGCCTCGACGTGATGCGCTTGCCGGTGAGCTGGAGCGCGCTCGAGCCCGAGCCCAAGCAGTACAGCGCCGCGTTCTTCGACAAGCTCGATCAAGTGCTGGCGCTGGCGGCGGCGCACCACTTCTACGTCTTCATCGACATGCACCAGGACGCCTACTCGAAAGAGATCGGCGAGGACGGCGCGCCGCTGTGGGCGATCGTGCCGGCGCCGACCGAGCTCTTGAGCGGTCCGTACGACGACGCGCGCCGCACGTCGGATCAGGTGCTGGCGGCGGGCTTCAGCTTCTTCGACAACGCGCCGGCCACGGACGGACGGCCGCTACAGGACGCGTTCGTCGCCGCCGTGCAGCAGATCGTCAAGCACGTCGTCGGCAACCCGGTCGTGCTCGGCTACGAGGCGTTCAACGAACCGGTGGTGTTGTCGCCGGACAAGCTGGACCAGTTCCATCAGCGCTTCGCCGACGGCGTGCACGCCATCGACAAGGACGCGCCGGTGCTGTTCGAGCCGCTCGCGACGCGCAACCAGGCCGACGCGGCGCGCCTGCCCGCCGAGCCGTGGTCGAACGGGCCCGGCGCGTACGCGCCGCACATCTACACCGCCTGGTTCTCCCGACCCGACCAGAACAACTGGGCGAGCGAGGATCCGGCGGCGCTCGAGCCGAGCATGCTCGCCGCCGACGCGGAGGCCGCCGCCTGGGGCACGCCGCTGTTCATCACCGAGTTCGGCTGCGACCAGTCGATCGATCGTGGGCCGAAGTGGATCGCCGCGGAGCTCGACCTTCAGGACCGTTTGCTTGCGTCGAGCACGGCCTGGATCTGGGCCGAGAACGGCAGCTGGGGGCTGCGCGACGCCGGCGACCAGGAGCGGCCCGCGAGCGCGAAGACGATCGCGCGGCCCTACCCGCGCGCCGTGGCCGGCGATCTGATCTCGATCGAACATCCCGACGCGGGCCACCTGCTCGTGCGCTACCGCGCCACGCTCGCCACGCGCGGGCTGCCGAACGAGGTGAGCGTCTCCGCTGCGGCCGTCACCAACATCCAGATCCTGTGCGACGGCGCGCCGGTGGACGTGCAGGCCGCGACCGGGCGCGCGTCGTTCGTGTGCCCGGTGACCGACGACGGCGAGCACACCTTCGAGGTCGTCGGCACGCCCGCGCCGTAGCCCACGCCGCTCAGAAGCCGGGATCCGCCAGCGGCACCGACGATGCCTCCGGCTTCGCCGGCGCCGCCGAAGCACGGCGCGGCGGCGCTTGCCGCGGGCGGCGCGCTGCTCGGCGGCGCGGCGGCGTGGGCTCCGGCATCCGCCGAGTGGTCCCACGGGTCCCAAGGCTTGACCGACGAGTGCGGCTCGTCCGCGTGGCGGGCCGGTGCGCCGTGCTGCGCGCCGGCGACGCGGCCCGGTTCCGGCGCGGGCGCGCTCCCGGGGGACGCGCTCGGTGACGCTGCGTCCTGCTCGGCCACGCTCGCGGGCGCTGCCGGCGCCGCAGCCACGGTAGCAGCGACGTCAATCGGCACCGGCTTCTCCAGCGCGCGCAGCCCGGCGACCACCGCGAGCGCGAGCGCGCCGCCGACCACCAGCACGACCACCGCGACCAGACCCCAGCGACGGCCCGGCTGCGGCAGGTCGAGCTCGCCGGAGCTCGGTGTGGGCAGCGTCGCCGAGGTGGGCTGCGGCTCCGACATCGACAACGAGCGCGGGGCGGAGCCCGGCGGCGCGCTCGGCGGCGCGGGCTCCTGGGCAGGTGCCGCAGGCGCGACCGCGTGCACCAGCGGCAGCGGCTGCGGGTTCGACACCGGCGCGCCGTCGAGCAGCGCGTCCACCGCTTGGCCCGAGTCGACCCCCGGCCCCGACGGCGGCGGGACCGGCGTGAAGGCGGCGAGGCCGATCGGACGCCGCACCTTCGGCAGCTCGGAGATCGACACATCGTGCAGCGTCGGCCGCTCCGAGGCGACCGGCGGGCGATCCGCGTAGAACGCCTTGCGCTGGGCCGCCACGAGATCGCTGGCGAGCTCGTCGACGAGGCGCGCGACCTCGCCGCGCGGGCGTCCGGCCACGGTCCCGAGCGCGGCGGCGAGCTCGCGCGCGCTGGCGAAGCGCGCGCCTGGCTCATGAGCCAGGCACTGCATCGCCAGCTCCGCCACCAGCGGTAGCTGGCGACCGGCGACGTGCTCGAGGCGCGGAAGCGGCGCAGCCGCCACTCGACGCCGGACGTCCGCGGACGAAGTCCCCGGCAGCCGTTGGTCGAACGCCTCGCGGCCCGCGAGCAGCTCCCACAGGATCAGCCCCACGCTGTACACCGCCCCTGCCCCACCGGCGGCGGCAGCGCCCGCGAGCTGCTCCGGAGCGCGATAGGCGAGCGCGACCGGGTCGTCGAGGTCCGGCGCGAGCGCGACCAACCCGAGATCCGCGAGCAACGCGTCGTCGCCCGTCCCGAGCAGCACGCACTCCGGGTGGACGCTGGTCAGCGCCCGGGGCGCGCCGGCGGCGACGAGCGCTTCTTCCGCGGTGGCGAGGGCGCCGGCGAGGGCCCGCGCGACGTGCACCGCCACCTCCACGGGGACCGGGCGGCGACGCTTGAAGGCGCGCACCAGCACCGACTCGAGCAGCACGCCCTCGACGTACTCGGTCGCCACCAGCAGCGCGTCGGGCGAGCGCGCCACGTCGATGATGCCGAGCACCGCCGGGCTGTGGATCTCGCGGGCGTTCGCGACCGACGCCTCGAGCGCCGACAGCAGCGCCGCGTCCCAGGGCGGGCGCGCGTCGATGCGACGCAGCCACGCCATGCGTCCCACGTCGTCGCCGGCGTTCGCGCGCGCCACGCTGGACACGCCGAATGCGCCGGTCTCGACGACGACCGCCGGTTCGAAGCGACCGGCGGCTTGTGCACTGTCCAGGCTGCCCAATCCGTCGCCAGTGTAGCCCCGCCTGCGTCGTTGTCGTCCAAATTGCCACCTGCCGTCCGCCCGGCCCGTCGCAACCGGCTTGTTTCGCGCCCTTCCCTTCGCGGCCGGCGTCGCCCGGACCATGGGCTCGTCGACACTCGACGTCTGCACCCCGCGGAGCCTAGAACCGTCGTCGATGGACGTCGTCAGCCTCTCGCGAGCGCAATTCGCGCTGACGATCATGTTCCACTACCTGTTCCCGCCGCTCTCGATCGGGCTCGGGCTGGTGATGGTGATCACCGAGGGCGTCTTCTTCCGCACCGGCGACCGGCGCTACGAGGCGCTGGCGCGCTTCTGGACGAAGCTGTTCGCCGTGAACTTCGCGGTCGGCGTCGCGACCGGCATCGTGATGGAGTTCGAGTTCGGCACGAACTGGGCGACGTACTCGCGCTTCGTCGGCGACGTGTTCGGGTCGGCGCTGGCCGCGGAAGGCATCTTCGCGTTCTTCCTCGAGTCCGGCTTCTTGTCGCTGCTGGTGTTCGGCTGGGACCGCGTGTCCCGGCGCATGCACTTCTTCGCCACCTGCATGGTGTTCTTCGGGTCGGTGTTCTCGGCGACCTGGATCGTGATCGCGAACTCCTGGCAGCAGACGCCGGCGGGCTTCCACATCGTCGGGCACGGCGCCAACGCGCGCGCGGAGATCACGGACTTCTGGGCGATGGTGTTCAACCCGTCGAGCATGCACCGCCTGGTCCACGTCCTGCTTGGCAGCTTCATCCAGGGCGCGTTCTTCGTCACGAGCATCTGCGCCTGGTACCTGCTCAAGCGCCGGCACGAGGAGCTCGCCAAGCGCGGCTTCCGCGTCGGGCTGCTGATCGCCGCCGTCGCCAGCGTCGCGATCCTGATCAGTGGCCACGAGCAAGCGCGCGCCGTGGCGCACAACCAGCCGGCAAAGCTCGCGGCGTTCGAGGGCCACTTCAAGACGGAGCACCACGGCACCGGGATGTACGTGCTCGGCGTTCCCGACGTCGCTCGCGAGCGCGTCGACGGCATCGCCATCCCCGGCATGCTGAGCTTCCTGGTCTACGACGACGCCTCCAAACCGGTGACGGCGCTCGACGAGTTCCCCCGCGACGAGTGGCCGACGCTGATCGGCGTGACCTTCCAGAGCTACCACCTGATGGCCGCGCTCGGTATGAGCTTCATCGCGCTCACGCTGTTCGGCCTGTTCATGCTGTGGCGGAAGAAGCTGTTCGAGACGCGCTGGCTACTGTGGGTGTTCGTGGTCGCGGTGATCGGCCCGATCCTGTCCAACGAGGCGGGCTGGGTCGCCGCGGAGACGGGGCGGCAGCCGTGGGTCGTGTACGGCCTGCTGCGCACCAGCGACGCCGTGTCCGCCGTGCTCGTGCCGACGCAGGTGCTGTTCAGCATCGTCATGTTCGGGCTGCTGTACCTGGCGCTGCTGTTCATCTGGGTGTTCGTGCTCCACCAGAAGATCGAGCACGGGCCGGAGGAGCCGGAAGATCACGCGCCGGCGAAGCGCGAGCCGGGCCGCGCGGCGCGCTTGTTCCTCGAGGCCGCGGCGGACCTCGCCGATCGCAGCCGCGGCCACTCGCTCACGGAGACCGACGACGGCGAGACCGACAACGACGAGCCGGAACGCCATGAACCCCTTCGACATCCACGTCTTCTGGTTCGCGGCGCTCGGCGTTCTCCTGACGGGCTACGCCATCCTCGACGGCTTCGATCTCGGCGTCGGCATGCTGCACCTGTTCGTGCGCGGCGACACCGATCGCCGCATCGTCATCAACTCCATCGGCCCGCTCTGGGACGGCAACGAGGTCTGGCTCGTGACCTTCGGCGGCGCGCTGTTCGCGGCCTTCCCCAGGGCCTACGCCACGGCGCTGAGCGGCTTCTACGTGCCGTTCATGCTGGTGTTGTTCGCGTTGATCGGGCGCGCCATCTCGATCGAGTTCCGTAGCAAGTACCACGCGCGCTGGTGGCGCGCGTACTGGGACTTCTCGTTCGCCGGGGCGAGCGCGCTGGCGGCGCTGGTGTTCGGCGTGGCCGTGGGCAACGCGATCCGCGGCATCCCCGTGGGCCGCGACGGCGAGTTCAGCGGACAGCTCGCGGATCTGTTCAGCCCGTACGCGCTGCTGGTCGGCGTGTTCGCCGCCGCCGCGTGCGCCATGCACGGCTCGATCTACCTGTACCTCAAGACCGAGGGCGAGCTGCAGGAGCGCGTGCACCGCTGGATCTGGCGCACCTTCGCGCTGTTCGCGGCGCTGTATCTGGCGGTCAGCGTATACACGCTGGTGGACGTCCCCGGCGCGGTCGTGAACTTCCGCCGCATGCCCGTGGCCTGGGTCGTGGTGCTGTTGAACGCCCTCGCCGTCGCGAACATCCCGCGCGCGATCTACCAGGGCCGCCCGGCGTACGCGTTCGTCTCGTCGTGCTGCACGATCGCGGCGCTCGTGTTCCTGTTCGGCATGGCCGTGTTCCCGAACCTGCTCGTGTCCAGCGATGCCCCACAGTGGAGCTTGACCATCTACAACGCCGCCTCGAGCGACAAGACGCTGCGCATCATGCGCATCGTGGCGTTCGTGGGCCTGCCCTTCATCGCGAGCTACACGGCCGTGGTGTACTGGGTGTTCCGCGGCAAGACCAAGCTCGACAAGCACAGCTACTGACCTCGCCGTCCCTCCATCGGGATGCCGATCCGGCGCGGAATCCCGCGCCGGAAGATCCCGTCATTTGGACTTCACAGGAAGGGCGGAAGAGCGGAAGGTTCCCGGCGACATTCCATCAACCCTGGGCCGCCGTGGCGGCGCACCTCGATCAGCGCACCGGTCACTTCGTCCGTCCAATCCCCAAATCCTGCGCCCTTCCGCCCTTCCGCCCTTCCTGTGCCACCCAGATGGAGCGGCACCGCACCCGGATCGCTTGCCCGTCTTCTTCGCCTGGAGGTGACGGGACTTCTTCGACTTGCAGCGCCGTCACCTTCGACGGCGCGCCGCGCATGGACACGTACACCCCGCATAACCGGTTATCCCCCCCTCCGATGTCCGCACGCCGAGCTCGCGCGCGCGAGAACCCGCGCGCCCCGACGAGCTTCCGCACACTTGCAGCGCCGTCACCGTCCACGGCGCGCCGCGCATGGACACGTACAGTGAACCCCGGCATGCTCGACGGGCAGTTCGACTTCCCGCTCCGCGCGCAGATGGTCAACACGCTGCTCATGCGCGGAGCGGCGCTCACCGACCTCGACGGCTTCTTGTCCATGAACGACGACTTCTACGGCTCGGGCATCATGAGCACGATGCCGGTCCGGCGCGGTATCCCAGCGGCATCGTCGACCGGAGCCAGAGCACGCCGAACGCTCTGCGGCTTCTTGCGCGGCAGATGCGCGGCCGCCCATCGCGCCGGCTCCTGACGGTCGATCCGGGAATTGTGCCTCGGATCCACCGCCCGGCGCCGGTGGAAGAGCACGTGGCGGATCAGGCGGGGGGGCGCGTTCGCGGCGGCCATCTCGAGCAACTCTTGCTCGAGATGCGCGAGATCGGCGTAACGGCGCGAGGCGTGCTCGGTCAGCCAAGAGCGGTCCCGCGGCCGTCACGATGCGCTGGCCGGCGCGGCCACAGCACCATCGAATCGACGTGCGAGCAGGGTTCCGCGTCGGACCGGCATCCCCATCCCCCGGGGTCGGATCGAAGAGGGTGCCGGTCCGACCCACGCCTCGTGCGGCGGCTATCTGGCAGAGAGCGCGGCCTGGCGTCCCGCCACGACTTCGAGAAGCTCGTTCGTGATCTGCTCCTGGCGGGCGACGCGCCAGGCTTGCTGCAGTTCGGCGAGCTTGCGGTCGGACGCGCCGCGCGCCTTCTCGGCGGCCAGGATGCGGAAGTGCACCTCGGCGCGAAGCGATTCGGCGACCCCGACCGCGAGGCGACTCGCGATCGCCTCGCGGACGGCTTCGCCGAGCACCGCCTGCAGCGGCGACCACGTCTCTGGAGGGCTCCGCACTGGCTCGCGCTCGCCGGCGAGAAGCACGACGCGATGCAGCGTGCTGCCGCCTGAGCGTGGGTAGTAGAGCTCGACGTGGCTCCCGCCCCCGTGGAGCAGCACGGCCTCGGCGATGCGGTGTGCGATCGCGTCGTGCTCGTCGTGGGTGACGGCCCCGGGCAAATTGAACAGCGTGCGGGCGATCAGCTCCGGACGCCTGGAGACGGACTCGATCAGGCGCGACCCGACGATACCGAGGTAGCCGGCGGCGGGCACCTGTGCGAGCACCCGCCGGGGCAGCGACCCGCAGTACGCGCGCTCGGGACCGAGCACGACGTAGAGCCGGCTCCGCGAGTGCTCCGGCAGCGGCGCGCCGGCGAGCCGCTCGACGATCTCGTCGACCCAGTCGAGGTACGCGCTGGCCTGCGCGGAAGCCTGCTCCGCGAGCGGCAGTTGCGCGCGCGCCAGCGCCCAGATCGCGTGCACGACCTGTCCCACGGCGGTGACGGCGGAGATCCGTCGCTCGAGCACCCGCGGATCGAACACCTGGTCGGTCATCGGACGTCGGGCTCCTCGAACGTGACCTCGATCTCGGGCGCCGCGCGCGCGGCGACGATGCGCCGCAGCAAGCGCTCGAGGCTCTCGCGGTCGGCGTGCGCCAGCACCGCGTCGCGGTCGACGCGCAGGGCGAGATCGGATAGCTCGCGCCGCGCGGCGCTCGTGAATGCCGCTGCCACGTCTTGCACGTCCGCCTCGGGTAGCGCCAGCATCGTGTCGTGGGACGAGGCCATTATCAGACGCGCAAGCTCTTCGAAGACGCCCTTCGGCTCGAGCCGCCCGCCGCGAAGCAACCGGCGAATGCGCCGCCCGAGAGCGATGCGCTGCTCCGTCGTGGCTTCGAGGCGCGTGCCGAGCCGCGAGAAGGCTTCCAGCTCGAGGAATGCCGCGTAGTCCAGACGGAGCCGCGCAGCCAGGTCGCGGAACGCCTGTGCCTGCGCCTTGGCGCCGACGCGACTCACCGAGAGCCCCGCGTCGATCGCCGGCTTCTGGCCGGCCGTGAACAGGTCTCGCGACAGAACGATCTGGCCGTCCGTGATCGAGATCAGATTGGTGGGAATGTACGAGGTCAGACGCCCGCCCTCGAGCACCGCCAGCGGAAGCGCCGTGAGCGAGCCGCCTCCTTGCTCCTTCGAGAGCTGCGCCGCACGCTCGAGCAAACGCGAGTGCAGATAGAAGATATCGCCTGGATACGCCTCGCGCCCTGGCGGGCGGTGCAAGAGCAGCGACAGCTCGCGCCACGCCACCGCGTGCGACGTGAGGTCGTCGTAGACCACGAGCGCGTGCTCGCCGCGGTAGGTGAAGTGCTCGGCGAGCGCAGTGCCCGCGTACGGCGCGAGATAGCGCATGCCCGGGCTGGTGTCGTCCGGCGCGGCGACGACGATCCAGCGGTCGGCGCCCGCGCGCAGCTCTTCGACCAGGCGCCAGGTCTCCGAGCGACGGCGCCCGATCGCCACGTACACGCCGACGACGCCCGTGTTCTTCTGGCGCAGCAACGCGTCGACGGCCAGCGCGGTCTTGCCCGTGCCCTCCTCACCGACGACGAGCTCGCGCTGTCCGCGGCCAATCGGGAACATCGCGTCGATCGCGAGCGTGCCTGTGTACAGCGGACTGTGCACAGCCGTCCGCTCGTAGATCTGCGGCGCGCGCCGCTCCAACGGCACGTGGCGCAGACCGCTGGCCGCCGCCGCCCCGTCCAGCGGACGCCCCAGCGGGTCGACGACGCGGCCGAGCATGGCGTCTCCGACGGGGATCGTGGCCGAGCGCCCCATCGCGCGAACCGGAGCACCGTCGACCATGTGCACATCGTCGTCGAGAGCGATGGCCTCGACGCTGCCGGTGTCGAGGCTCAACACGAGCGCGCGCCCCCCGTGACCCCCGACCTCGAGCAGTTCCTCGGAGCACGCGCCAGGCAGCCCCTCGATGCGCAGCACGCCGTCGGTGATGCCGAGGACGCGTCCCTCTTCCAGCACACGAACCTGCGGCTGGAACTCGCGGGCGGCTCGCGACAGCGCCTGGCCGACGGAGCGCACCGCATCTTCGACGCGTTCTTGCAGCACTGCTACGCCTCCGCCTCCACCATCTCGCGGACGGTGTCGCGGAACGCTTCGAGCTGGCCTGCCATGGACGCGTCGAGCACGCGACTGCCGATGCGGACCACCAGCCCGGCGCCCAGCGTCGCGTCCTCCCGCAACGACAGCCGCGGCGTCCCGCCGAGTGTCTCGCTCAGCTTGCCGCGCAGGCGCGACACGCCTGCGTCGCCGGGCATGTTCGCGAACGTGACCTCGACCTCTGGCGGCACGCTGGGAGCGTGCCCGTTCGCGCCGACCTCGTGCCGCAGGCTACCGGCCTGGCGCCCCAGCTCGACCAGGAGCTGATCGAGCAGCGCGGGCTCGAGCGCGTCGGGGGCCAGCTGCGAGAGGATGCGGCCCGCGACCTCCGCGCTGCGCTCGACCAGCACCTCCCGCACCCACGCCAGCGCCGCTTCGCGTTCGACCTCGAGCGTGCGCTGGGCGCGTGCGCGTTCCGCGGCGGCGTCCTCGCGCGCCTGTTCGAGGATGCGCGCGCGTTGCTCGCTCGCTTCCTCGGTCGCCTCGCGGATCGTCTGCTCCCGCAGCTGGTCGAGCTCCGCGCGACTTTCGTTGTACTCCTGAAGCGAGCGCGCCGCGCCGGCGATCCGTTGCTCCGCCAACTCCTCGCGCTCGCGGATCGCGGTGTTGCGCTTGTCGATGCCGCGCTGCAGCGGCTTGTACAGCAGTCGTTGCAGCAGCCACACCAGCGCCAGGAAGTTGACGATCTCGAACAGGAAGGTCGTGAGGTTGAAGTCCATCGTGGAGACCTCGCCCCTTTCGTGTGGCTAGCGCACCAGCGGGTTCGCGTAGAGCAGGATGAGCGCGACCACGAGACAGTAGATGGCGGTCGACTCGACCATGGCGAGACCGACGAACAGCGTGCGGGTGATGCGATCGGTGGCGTCGGGCTGGCGCGCGATGGCGTCGAGCGCCTGCGCGACGGCGCGCCCCTCCCCCAACGCGGGCCCCACCGATCCGATCGCCATGGTGAGCCCCGCGGTGACGACGCTCGCCAGAGCAATCCATTCCTGACCGGTCATTTGATCTCTCCTTTCCCGTCACGGCGGCGGTGGTCGCGACGGCTGGCGGTTTCGAGCGAGCTGGCAGCGAATACAAGCGTGAGCACGCCGAAGATGTAGGCCTGCACCAGGCTGGTCAGCACCGTCAGCAGCAGCAGCGGCACCGGCAGCAGCAGTCCTGCCAGGTAGAGCACGATGGCCCCGACGAGGGTGCCGGACAGCATGTTGCCGAACAACCTGAGCGCCAGCGCCACGGTGCGACTGAGCTCGCCGATGATGTTGAAGGGCAGCAGGAACGGGCTCGGTTCGATGTACTGGTGCAGGTAGCCGACGCCCTGGCTGCGGAACGCGTACACGTGGCCCGCCACGAAGGCGATCAGCGCCAGCGCCACGGTGAGCGCCAGATCCCGCGTCGGGCTGGCCAGACCCGGCAAGATGCCCGCCAGATTGGCGAACCCGATGAACAGCCACTGCGTCAGGATCAGCGGCACCAGCGGCCGCACGTCCGCGCTCACCATCTTCTGGACCGAGTCCTGGAGGACGTCGTACACGATCTCCAGCACGCGCCGCGCACGCGGGAAGGCCAGCAGTACGCGCCCGGCGACGATCAGCACCAGAGACAGCGCGAGCGACAACAGCACGGTGTCGGTGACCACGATCGAGCCGATGTGGAACACCTCGCTCGGGAACGGCGCCTTCATGGCTGACCGACCTCCCGACGGAGCACGACGAAGCGCACGGCGATCAGGCCCGGGATCACGCACCACGCCGCGAGCGGCGCGAGGCTCGCCGCCATGACCACGGGCAGCGCCACCGCGCCGAGGGCGAGTGGATACGTCAAGAAGGCGGCAGCGCCGCCGCGTCGCAGCGCGACCCCGGCGCGCCAACGCGTCAGCCACAGGTGCGAAAGCCCCGCGACGGCGCCGAGACAGACGCCGGCGAGCGCCAGCAGCCACGCGCTCATGCCGAGCCCGCCTTGCCGTCCGGCGGCTCGCCGTCGTTCTCCGCATCCTCGATGCTGCGCCGCACCTGCCGCCAGGCGGCGTACACGCCCGTGGCGAGGCCGGCGAGCAGGCCCACCACCGCGAACGCGCGCACGCCGGTCGAGCGCGCGAGCAGACGCCCCCCGGCTGCGCCGAGCACCACCGGCAGGACGAACGTCCAGCCGAGCACACCCACCTGCGCCAGGTAGCGCCACGCGGACGCGCGGTTCCGGCGCGCGCGCGCCATGCGCTCCACCTTGCGACGCACCTCGCTGGTGAAGGGCTCGCCGGCCATCACGAACGCACCTCCCCGACCATGCGACGCAACGCCTCGCGTACGAGCTCGTCCATGACGCTCCGATGTGTCTCGCTTCGCGCGTTGCGGTCGCGGAGGTGCGCCTCCAACTCGTCGGCGATTTCATCGAGGTTCCGCGAGACCACCGCTTCGCGCGCGAGCACGCGACAGCGGCCACTCCGGAGCTCGAG
Source organism: uncultured delta proteobacterium (assembly GCA_963775185.1). Lineage (GTDB taxonomy): Bacteria > Myxococcota_A > Polyangia > Polyangiales > Polyangiaceae > JAPSGB01. The sequence continues at coordinate 69,624 of CAVZIE010000004.1, forward strand.
CAGCCCGCCGGAGAGCGCCACGAATCCCTCCCCCTCCGAGTCGCGGAATGTCAAGAGCCCCGGCGGCAAGACGGCGACCAGATCCGCACGTCCCGGCGCCACCCCGAACCAGCCGCTCCGGTCCTCGGCCGTGATCGCGTCGACGGCCTGGGCGACCAGGAGCCCGTGGGGCGTGCGGATCTGCAGCGAGAGCGCGCTCATGCTGCACCTTGACCGAGATCGGCGAGGCCGCCGATCATGTACAGCCGCTGCTCGTCCACGTCGTCGAGCGCACCCACCAGGATCTGCTCGCAACCGTCCAGGGTCTCCTCGAGCGGTACGCGCACGCCGCGCCGGCCGGTGAACACCTCGGACACCTTGAATGGCTGGGTCAGGAAGCGTTCGAGCCGCCGTGCGCGGCGCACGAGGTCGCGGTCCTCGCCGGAGAGCTCGTCGACGCCCAGCATGGCGATCACGTCCTCGATCTCGCGATAGCGGGCCAGCGCGCGGCGCACCTGCCCGGCGATGCGATAGTGCCGGGCTCCGACAACCTGGGGATCGAGCAGCCGCGACTCCGAAGCGAGCGGGTCGACGGCCGGGTAGAGGCCAGCGGCGGCCATCGCTCTCGACAGGATCACGCGCGCATCCAGGTGCTCCATCACGCCGGCGGCACCGGGGTCGTTCAGGTCGTCGGCAGGCACGTAGACCGCTTGCACCGACGTGATGGCGCCGAGCGTCGTGGACGCGATCCGTTCTTCGACTTCGGCGAGCTCTGTCGCGAGCGTCGGCTGGTAGCCCACGCGCGACGGCACGCGGCCGAGGAGCGCGGAAGTCTCCATGCCTGCTTGCACGAACCGGAAGATGTTGTCGATCAGGAGCAGCACGTCGGCCGACTGGTTGTCGCGGAAGTACTCCGCCACCGTGAGCGCCGCGTGGGGCACGCGGAAGCGCGTGCCGGGCGGCGCGTCCATCTGCCCGAACACCATCGCCGTGCGGTCCATCAGTCCGGAGCGGGTGAAGTCGCGCCACAGCTCGTGTCCTTCGCGGATGCGCTCGCCGACCCCCGCGAACACCGCCACGCCGTGATAGGCCTCGGTGACGCTGCTGATGAATTCCATCAGGAGCACGGTCTTGCCCACCCCGGCGCCGCCGAAGAGACCGGTCTTGCCTCCACGAGCGAACGGGCACAACAAGTCGATCGCCTTCAGCCCCGTGGCGAGCGGTTTCTGCTCGGCGGTGTGGAGGTGCATCGCCGGGGGCGCCGCGTGGATCGACCGGTACTCCTCGGCCTCCACCGGCGGTCCGCCGTCGAGCGGGTGGCCCAGACAGTCGATGACGCGGCCGAGCAGCCCTGGTCCGACCGGCACCATGAGTGTCGAGCCGGTCGCATCCACGGACATGCCGCGGGAGAGACCGGCGCCGCCGTCCAGCGCGAGCCCGCGCACGAGCCCTGGCTCAATCTGGCTCTGCACCTCGAGCGCGCAATCCGCCGCGTCGGGAACGTGGAGTGCCTCGCGCAGACGCGGACTCGAACCCGGCGCGAAGCGCACGTCGACGACACTGCCGAAGATGGCCTCGATTACGCCCCGCATCGCTCCACGCACGAGCAACAATCGGACCACGCAGATTCGCGGTGCATGCGTCGGGCTCGCACGCAGGAATTGCGGGAACTTCGCTGTACGACGCAGCGGAGGCTGGCACGGCGCATGCTGCGCGTATTCCGCGCAGTGTCCGTTATCCTGCTCCTCGTCGTGGTCATCGTCTCGCTCGCCATCGTGCGGCTCGCCGCCGTAGCGCTCGAGCTCACGGGAGTTCCGTGGGACCGGGCGAAATTCCACGCGCTCTCGGCCTTCACGAACACGGGGTTTCCCACCCGCGAGGCGGAAGAGGTCGTCCGCCATCCGTTCCGGCGCAAGATCGTCGGGTACCTGATCGTGCTCGGCAACGCTGGACTCATCACGACGATCGCGACCTTCGCCAGCTCGCTCGTCGAGACCAACGCCGCGTTGGCCTTGCGCAACCTCGCCATCGTCGTCAGCGGCGTCATCCTGATCGTGTGGGTGGCGCGCAAACCGGCGCTGGCGGTGCCGCTGAAGGCCGCGTCGGAGAGATGGCTGAGCCGGCGCTACGCGCTGCACGCGTCGCCGCCCTCCGAGCTCATGCACCTCCACGAAGGCTACGCGCTGGAGCGGCGGACCGTGGACGCGGGCTCGCCCGCCGCCGGGATGACGCTCGACAAGCTCCGGCACGCGCGGAGTCCGGTGCAGGTGCTGGTGATCGAACGCGGCACGGAGAGCTATCCGCTGCCCGACGCGGACATGATGCTCCACCCCGGCGACCGGATCGTGGTGTACGCCGCCGAGGCCGATCTTCCACGCGCCTTCGGACCCGGCCCATGAAGGCATCGAGGTGGCGAAGGACGCCGGCGCGGAGGGCTTCATCCTGGGTCGAGACCCAGCGCGGCGCGTTCGGTGTGCTGATGCTCGCCGGCGTGGTCGTGATCGGCATCGGGATCAAGCTCGCGGCGCCGCTGCTGGTGCCGTGCGTCCTCGCGGTGCTCGTCACCACCGTGAGCACGCCGGTGGTGGAGTGGCTCGAGCACCGGGGCGTCCCGCGGTCGCTGGCGATCGGCATCGCGGTCATGGTCGACGCCGCCGTCCTCACCGGCCTCGGTGCGCTCGTGATCGTGTCGGCCAGCCAGCTCGCCGCCAACCTGCCCGAGTACGCCGAGCTCGCGCGGTCCGCGAGCGGCCGGGCCACGACGTGGCTCCAGCGCCTGAGCCCGACGCTGACGCTTCCAGATCTGGTCGACACCGCCGCGCTCAGTCGCGTGGTGGCGTCGACGCTCGCCAGCGCGGCCGGGTTCATCTGGAACGCCATGCTGGCCGTAATCGTCGCCGCGTTCCTGCTGTTCGAGCTGACCAAGCCCGCAGATGACGGCCGCCGGGCGGCACGGGGCTCGCCGGCGCGACGGGCCATGGCCGAGGTGAACAAGTACGTGGCCATCAAGACCCTCACCAGCGCGACCACCGGCGTCGCCGTCGCGCTGTGGCTCTGGCTGGTCGGCGGCGATCTGCCGGTGCTCTTCGGCCTGCTGGCGTTCGTGCTGAACTACATCCCGAACATCGGCAGCATCCTGGCCGCAGCGCCGGCGATCGCGCTGGCATTCCTCGAGGGCGGCGCGAGCGCCGCGTTGCTGGTCGCCGCGGGCTACGTCGGCGTGAACGTCGTCATCGGAAACGTGGTGGAGCCGCGCATCATGGGACGTGCGCTGGGCCTGTCGCCGCTCGTCGTGCTGTTGTCGGTGATCGTGTGGGGCCTGCTGCTCGGGCCGGTCGGCGCGCTGCTCTCGGCGCTGCTCACCGTCTTCGTCAAGCTCGTGCTCTCGTCGACCAAGGACTTGCGGCCACTGGCGCAGCACCTGGGACCGACGCCCCGCGACTCCGCCGCCGCGGGCGCGAGCGCGGATCTCGTGGAGGTCGTCGTTCCCCAAACCGAGCGGTCGGAGCGGAGCGCGAGCTGACGCGCTAGCGGCGACGCCACCGGCTCACCAGCTGCCCCGCCACGAGCGGCACGACGCTGGCCGCGCCCACGACGAGCCAGCCTGCCAGGCCCGGGCGCGTGGTTCCGAGCACGCGCGACGCGAGCGGCGCGTACACGGCGATCAGCAGCAACGCCGTGCACAGCGCCAGCGCGCCCCACACCCAGCGGTTGCGCGTCACTTCGTTGTCGCGGAGCCGCGTGCCCGGCGCTCGCATGTTGAATACATGCGTGAGCTGGGCGAAGCCCAGCGCGAGAAACGACACGGTCACCGCCTGCTCCTCCGGCATCCCCAGCACGCGGAGCGCGGCGCCGAGGGCGACCAGCACGACCGCCGTGACCAGCACGCCATAGCCCCAGATCAGCATCCAGTGTCGCCGCTCCAGCAGCTGCTCGGCGAACTCCGCCGGCTTGCGCTCCAGCACGTCGCGCTCGCCCTCCCCGGCCCCCAGCGCCAGCGCGGGGAACACGTCCGTGACCAGATTGAGGAACAGGATCTGCAGCGGCAGGACCGGCAGCGGCAGTCCCAGGAGCGGCGCCGCGCCCACCGCGAACAGCTCGCTCACGTTGCAGGAGAGCAGGTACACAGCGAAATTCCGGATGTTGCCGAAGATGATGCGGCCCTCGCGGATGGCGACCACCACGCTGTCCAGCTCGTCGTCCTCGAGCACCATGTCGGCGGCTTCACGCGCCACCTGTGTCCCGCGCCGACCCATGGCCACGCCGATGTCGGCCTTGTGCAGCGCGGGCGCGTCGTTCACGCCGTCGCCGACCATCGCGACGATGGAGCCCGCGCGCTGGTGGAGTTCGATGAGATCGAGCTTCTGCCGCGGACTGGTCCGGGCCAGCACGACCGCCATGCGCACGCGCTCGCGGTCCGCCTGCGTACCGTGGAGCAGCGCGTCGATCTCGCTGCCGGCGAGCGGCGGCGGATCGCGCCCGTCGAGCCCGACCGCGCCGGCGACGCTGGCGGCGGTGGCCACCTGGTCGCCGGTCGCCATCACGACGCTCACGCCGGCCGCGTGACACGCCGCGATCGCCGCCCGGACGTTCTGCCGCGGCGGGTCGTGCATGCCCGCGAGCCCGAGCCACACCAGCCCGGAGTAGGGCGGCTCGCTCTCGTCTTCCGTCTGCTTGCCGGCGAGCGCCAGCATCCGGAGCCCGCGCGCGGCCCATTGCTCCGCGCTGGCGTCGATCCGCGCGCGGTCCGCGTCCGTCAGGCCGCGCACGCCGTCTGGCGCCGCGAGGCGGGTGCACGCCTGCATCACGGCCTCCGGCGAGCCCTTCACGGCCACGCGCACGTGCGTCCCGTCGCGGTGGAAGGTGGCCATCATGCGCGTCTCGGGATCGAACGCCTCCTCCCGAAGCTCGGGGAAGCGCCGCTCGAGCTCGCGCGCGGAGATGCCCGCCTTCGCGGCGGCGACCAGCAGCGCCACCTCGAGCGGCTCTCCAATCGCGTCCCCGGTCGCGTCGGCGCCCACGAGATGCAGCGCCGCGTTGTTGCACAGCGCGCCGGCGGTGAGCAGCTCGACGACGCGCGCGTCGGAAGCGGGGTCGAAGCGCGCGCCGCGGTCGTCCATGAACGCGCCCTCGGCCGACAGCGCGTCCCCGGTAAGCTCCACGCTGCGCGCATCCACGATCACGCGCGCGACGCTCAGCCGGTTCTCGGTCAGCGTGCCGGTCTTGTCCGTGATGATGACGCTGGTGGCGCCCAGCGTCTCCACGGCCGACAGGCGGTTGACCAGCGCGTGCTCGCGCGCCATGCGCCACATGCCCCGCGCCAGGGCGAGCGTGGCGACAATCGGCAAGCCCTCCGGCACCGTCGCGACGGCCAGCGCGATCGTGGTCTCGAAGATCACGACCGCGTCGTGGCCCGCGAGCAACCCGGTGACGGCTACGATCACCGCGATGGCCAACATCAGCCACACCAGCCGGCGGCCAAGACGCGCGAGGCGCTCCTCGAGCGGCGTCGCCACGTCCTCTGCGGCGAGCACCAGCTCCGAGATGCGGCCGAGCTCGGTGCGCATTCCCGTCGCGACCACGACGCCCTCGGCGGATCCGCGCGTGACCGCGGTACCCTTGAACAGCATGTTCCAGCGCTCGCCAAGGGGCGCGTCGAGGGCGATCGTCGCCACCGACTTCCCCACCGGCAGCGACTCGCCGGTCAGCGCCGATTCGTCGGCTTGCAAGCGGTTCGCTTCGATCAGCCGCACGTCGCTCGTCACCACGTCTCCGCCCTCGAACACCACGATGTCCCCGGGCACCAGCTCCGCCGCCGGCACCGCGACCAGCTCGCCGTCGCGCCGGACCCGCGCCTGGACCTGCCCGAGACGCCGCAGCGCTTCCATCGAGCGCACCGCGCGCAGCTCCATCGCGAAGCCGATGGCGGTGTTGAGCACGATCACGGCGAGGATCGCCACGGCCTCCACCAGCCGCGCGACCACGAACGACACCGCGGCGGCCGCCAGCAGCAAGAGCACGATGACGCTCCACAACTGCGCGATCAGGATCTCGAGCGCGCCGCGCGGCCGGATCTCGCGCAGCCGGTTCGAACCGAAGCGCTGGCGGCGCCGCTGCACCTCGGCGGCGTCGAGCCCGCGTGAGTCCGCGACCCCGAGCTCCTCGAGCACGTCGGCCGCCGGGTGGGCCCAGGGCGCGGCCCGCGGGGTTCCGCGCCGGGCCGACATCATCCGGTCGGGTATGAGGAGACGGGGGCGGCGGACGTGATCAGGATCGAGCACGGCGCCTCGCGCAGGAGACGCTCCGCGGTTCCTCCGAGCAGCCGACGGCGCGCGCCCGGGCCGGAGCGTCCCAGCACCAGGACATCGCTGCGCAGGTCGGCGGCCTGCGCGGCGAGCACGTACTCCGCATGTCCCCAGAGCCAACGCCGCTCCGGCCTGAGCCCGTGGAGCTCCGACTCGTCGACGAACCAATCCAGCGCAGCGGCGCGACCGCGCTTGTAGGCCCGTGCACCGGCGTCGACGTCGTCGGGCGACGCGCCGAGAGCGTGCAGCGTAGCGTCGCCGATGGCGCTGGCGACAACGAGCGACGCGCCGGCGCGCTGCGCGATGCGCGCCGCCAGCGACAGCGCCTGTCGCGATCGCTCCGAGCCGTCGACGCCACACAGCACCCTCTGAACCGGCATCGCGACGCCACGACGCACCCACACCGGCGGCCCGGCGAGGCGGGCCACTGTCTCGGCGGTCGTGCCCCGCAGGCGCTGCACGGGCGTCCTCTGCGCCGCGCCGACCACCACCAGCACGACGTCGGCGGCGTAACCGAATCCCAGGATCGCCTCGGCCGCGTGTACGCGCAGCACGGGCGCGCACTCGGCGTGCACGCCGCGCGCCTCGAGCTCGCCCGCCCATCGCTCGAGGCGGTCTGCCGCCTGGCGCTCGACCAGCCCGGAGGACACCCAGCCGCGCCAGGACGACGTCTGCGCGTGGACCAGGAGGACGTCGGCGTCGAACAGCCGGGCGACGACGCGGGCGTGCTCGATCGAGGGTTCCGCGGGCTCGGCGAGATCCGTGGCGAACAGAATAACGCTGCGCTGCACGATCGCAGTGGGAGCAGGATCCGCGCCGTCGGCGCGGGCGACGTCACGCGGCGACGTAGCCCCCACCCACGCAGTTCCTGCGCTCCAATTTCCGCGCGCAAGACGGGCACACGGCTCGCGCCTTGCTCGAGAACCCCACGACGATCCGTCGCGCCGGGACGCCGCAATCGATGAACGCCTCGCTGTGCGAAGCGGATGCGCGCCTGACGCGGAAGCGCGCACCCGTTGCGACGTCGCGCGCGAGCAGAGCGCGCGGCTGGCGATGTCGGAAGGGCACGAGGGTTCTACCGAGCTGGGCGTCGCCGTGTGCCACACGCCGGGTTCGGTGCATCGGTGCGGTCTAGTTCATGCACCGACGGCCACTCTTCATGCGTGATCCCACGGAGCTAGCAACGACCGAACCTGGCGCGGCGCCCGCAGGTTTGACCTCTGCGGAAGTTCTCGCACGTCGAGAACGGGACGGCTGGAACGAGCTGCCCTCCACGCACCGCCGCGGCCTTCTGGCCAATGTACTTGCGCTCGTTCGTGAGCCGATGACCCTGCTCCTTCTCGTCTGCGGCGGCATCTACATGGCTATCGGCGACAGCCGCGAAGGATTCATGCTCCTCGGGTTCGTGGTCTTCATCATGGCGCTCACGCTCTTCCAGGAGCGAAAGACCGAGCGGGCGCTCGAGGCGCTCCGCGATTTGGCGAGCCCCCGGGCGCTCGTCATCCGGGACGGCGAGCGCGTTCGTGTCGCCGGGCGAGAGCTTGTCATCGACAATCTCGTCGTGCTCGCCGAGGGCGATCGCGTACCGGCCGACGCCAAGGTGGTGGAAGCGAGCCACCTTGCTACCGACGAATCGCTTGTCACGGGAGAGTCGGTGCCCGTTCGCAAGAGCGTCTGGGATGGTCTCCTCACGGTCGCGAGGCCCGGCGGCGAAGATCTCCCCTTTATCTACGCCGGAACGCTCGTCACCTCCGGCGCTGGAATCGCGCGGGTGAACGCGACGGGGCCCAGAACCGAGATCGGTCGCATCGGCACGGCAATGCAGACGCGTGACGTGCAGGAGACCCCGCTGCAGGCAGAAGCGAAGCGCCTCGTCGTGAAGCTTGCTTGGCTGGGAGGGCTGCTCTCCACCGTCGCTGCGTTCGGCTACGGCATCGCGAAGCACGACGCGCTCGCGGGCCTTCTCGCCGGCCTGACGTTGGCGATGGCGATCCTGCCCAACGAGTTCCCGGTCGTCGTCACGATGTTCCTCGCGCTCGGCGCGTGGCGCCTCTCGCGGCGCCGGGTTCTTGCTCGCCGGATCCCCGCCGTGGAGTCGCTCGGTGCGGTCACCGTGCTGTGCGTCGACAAGACCGGGACGTTGACGGCCAACCGGATGACCGTGAGTCGGATCCTCGCGAACGGAGAGCCCTTCGATGTCGGTCGTCTCCGTGCGGAATCGCTGCCCGAGTCGATGCACGAGACGGTGGAGTACAGCATTCTCGCGAGCCGCAAGGACCCGTTCGATCCGATGGAGCGCGCGTTCAAGGAGCTCGGCGAGGGCGAGCTCGCGGGGACCGAGCACCTGCACCCCGACTGGGAGCTCGTGCGCGAGTATCCGCTGACGCGGGAGCGCCTCGCCGTCGTGCACGTCTGGCGTGCGCCCGGCCACTCACGTCTCGTCGCGTCCGCCAAAGGCGCTCCAGAAGCGCTCGCCGCGCTCTGCGGAATGACCGCTGCGGCGCGGGCCCAGATGGAGGAAGGCGTTCGGCGCCTCGCCTCGGACGGCCTGCGCGTCCTCGCGGTCGCGAAGGCGGAGGTCGATGCGTCCACCGTCACCGACGACCCGAACGCCTTGGCCCTCCAGTTCGCTGGCTTGGTCGGCCTCGTCGATCCCGTGCGCGAGAGCGTACCGGCCGCGGTTGCCCAGTGCCACGGCGCAGGGATCCGCGTCGTCATGATCACCGGGGACTATCCCTCGACCGCAGAGGCGATCGCGCGTGAGGCGGGCCTCGACGCAACGCGCGTCATCTCGGGGCCGGAGCTCGCCGCGATGAGCGACGAGGAGCTGCAGCAGTGCGTTCGCGACACGAGCGTCTTCGCCCGGATGTTGCCCGAGCAAAAGCTGCGGCTCGTCGATGCGTTTGCGGCCAACGGCGAGATCGTCGGCATGACGGGTGATGGCGTGAATGACGCGCCGGCACTGAAGGCCGCGCACATCGGGATCGCGATGGGGGCGCGCGGCACCGATGTCGCTCGCGAGGCGGCCGCGGTCGTCCTCCTCGACGACGACTTCGCGTCGCTCGTTCATGGCGTGAGCACGGGACGTCGCATCGTCGATAACCTGAAGAAGGCTCTCGCGTACATCCTGGCCGTGCATCTGCCCATCGTCGGGTTGACGCTCGTCCCGATCGCGATGGGTTGGCCGCTGGTGCTCATGCCGATCCACATCGCGTTCTTGCACCTCGTGATCGATCCCGCGTGCTCGGTGGTCTTCGAGGGGCAACCGGAGGAAGCCGACGTGATGCAGCGGCCTCCCCGTGATCCGAACGCGCCCATGTTCGGTCGGCGCGTGATCGGCCTGAGCAGCGCGCAAGGGGCCGCCGTGCTTGTCGTCGTCCTCGCCGTCTACTTCGTGGCGCTTCGCCTGGGTCAGGCCGAAGCCGAGGCGCGCGCGCTCACCTTCGCGACATTCCTGATGGCAAACCTGGCGCTCATCTTCACCAATCGCTCGTGGACGCATGTCATCGCGTCCTCGTCGCTCAAGGACGTCACCCTCTGGTCGGTGACCGGAGGAGCGCTCGCGTTCCTGGCGCTCGTCATCTACGTCCCGCCTCTCGCTCAGCTATTTCACTTTGCGGCACTTGGCCTCGTCGACGTCGCCCTGTGCTTCGGGGCGGCGGCGCTGAGCATCACCTGGTTCGAGATCCTCAAATGGCGTGGACGTGGCCGCACTACGACGTCGGCCACGCCCGGTCAGTCCGTCGCGCGGGCACGGGTCGGGTGATAGTGACGCGTCCGTCAAGCCGATGAGCGCGCGCTCGGTGCGGCTCGCGAGCTCGGTGCCGCTTCCACGCATGAACCAGGTGCGCTACGCGGGACGGCGGGCAGCGCTTGATCGGCGCGACCTCGCAGAGCCCGTCGCTCCAGGCGCGCTCTCTCGGCGGGAGCACCGTCGTCTACTCGGCGATCATGCTCGAGCTGCCCGACTGGGTGCGGGAGACGTGGAAGAGCGAGAGCGGCGTCGCGCACTTCGACGGGCCAGATCTGGACGCGGCGCACAAGCGCGTGATGAAGCGCCGCGGCGTCGGGCCCACGCCGATGGTCGTGATGGGTCGCCGCAGCCTGACTCGCGCGCGACGCAGATCCGCGCGGCTACGAGAAGCGCGCGCGCTTCACGTCGCACTCGACAGCCGTGGATCCCGGCGGCCGCGTGCGCGCCAAGCACGTCGTGCTGCCCGCCGGGACCATGCACACGCCGGCGATCCTGCTCCAGAGCGGCATCAACCCGCGCGGCCGCGTGGGCGCGACCATGAGAGCTTGGCGTTCTGGTCGGCGACCCAGCCGACCGTCACGTTCGAACCGTCGGCTTCGATCTCGAGCCGGCAGTAGTTCGACGCCCAGACTTTGCAGCGCGACACGTCGTCGTCGAACTCCGATGCCAAGACGAACGGCGCGCACTTGGCCTCCTGGGCGCACGCCATGTCAGCGTACTCCGCGCACGCCCTGGCAACGTCCGCACCTTCGGCGCGCGCCCGCCCGGGTACCAGTCAAGGCCAGGACCAGGGCGGCGGACGGAGAATAGAGACGTCTCGCGCGCGGCGTCATGTCTACAAGCATAGCGCGTCCGGCCTGCAACGTCGGTCCGGCAGGCTGGAGTGGAGCGCGCTCCGGTGGCCGATCAACGGCGCCGTAACGGAGGCAAGCCGCCGACGATGTCGACGCGCGCATCAGCGACTTCACCTTCGACATCGGCGAGCGCATGCGCGTGCCCCAAGACGTGATCGAGCAGGCGCGGGCGTTCGCGCGATCCCAGGGCAGGCTGGGCGCGGGAGGGCGCGGCGTGTACGAGCAAGTCATCCCATCGCAGCGCGAGAGCGAAGTCCCGGATGCGATCCACCGCATCCTGGACGCGACGGAGAGCGCGTTCCGGCGCACCGGCTACGCCGCCACGTCGCTACGCGGGATCGCGCTCGAAGCCGGCGTGTCCAAGAGCCTCGTGCTCTACCACTTCCAGACCAAGGAGCAGCTGTTCGTCATCTGGAAGGAGGGCTCGCACACTTTCGAGCACTTCGGCGACGGCGACATGAAGCGTTGGTTCGACGTCGCACACGAGAAGCTCCGCACCGTGAACGGCCCGCCGACCTTGCAGTTCTGCTAGCTCAACCTGCGGGCCTACGAGACCTTCCGCGACTCGAACAAGGAGTACCTGCGTCACCAGGCAGAGCTCGCCCGCAAGCTCGCCGTCGGCGCCCTGCCGCTGGTCCGCGCCATCGGCAACCGCGCGCCGTCGCCTCTGGTCAAGCAACGGGTCAAGGACCTGCAGGCGACCGCGGACCGGCTGCTGCCGGCGCCGTCGATCACCGTGCGCGCGATCTCCCGTGCCGTCGAGGCCTACGCGACACGGCGCGGCGAACAGTACGACACGCTCGAGCGTCCGCCCGTGGTCAGCGATCCCGGGGTGCGCTGGTCGTACTACGAGCCCGGCACGGAACCCGTCCGGCGTGGCGCACACCGGAGCGTGCCGAGGGCGCGCTTCGCCCGGAAGAAGCTCGGGGTTCCCATCGAAGTGCAGCGGCGGCGCGTGGGAAGCGAAGCGCCGCGGGTGCGCATCGAAGAACCGCTTGCCGAGGAAAGCCTGGAGGACAAGCGGCACTTGCCGGTGGTCGAAGTGCGGTAGCATCCGCGCGACACGGCGCCAGGTCCTGCTCGATCGCCTCGTGCCGATCCCGGTTGGTCACCACGTGAGGCCGCCGCGGCAGCTCCTGGGTGCCGCCGGTGCGCGTTGACGTGCAGACGCATCTCCCTGTATCGATGAAGCGATGTCGGTGGACCTGTCATCGCCGACCCGCATCGCGTTGTTGTCGCTCGTGCTGGTCGCGGCGGCGTGCGGCTCGGGATCGTCGGGCAGCGCCGGTCCGCGCGACGCGGGAGCGGAGTCGAACGCGCAGGACGGCGCGCCGGACCTGGACGCCTGGCCCGCCGCCGACGCGGCGAGCGACGGCGCGAACGGTGCGGACGCGACCCCTGACGCGACCACCGACGGCGCGCCGCCGGCAGCGCCGGTGCACGGTATCTTCAACGTGCGCGATCACGGCGCGACGGGCGACGGCAGCGCCGACGACACGGCCGCCGTCAAGGCGACGATCGCCGATGCCGCCGCGGCGGGCGGCGGCATCGTCTACTTCCCCGCGGGACGCTATCGACTCACCGCGACCCTCTCCATCGGTGCGGCGGTGACGCTCGCGGGCGACGGCTTCAAGACGCCGCCCGCCGCCGCAACCGCGTCGTCGCTCTCGGGCTCGTGGATCATCGTCGACAAGAGCTTCCTCGACGCGCCGGCGATCAACCTCGGCGGTGCCGGGGCGACGGCGCGCGACCTCGGCATCTTCCACGAGCAGCCGGCGCCGGGTGCGGGGTGGAAGCCGCGCACGTTCGGCTGGGCGATCGACATGACGTCGCCGGATACGCTCGTGCGTCACATGTGGCTCGAAAATCCGACGCTCGGCATCCACGGCACGGGTCGCGTCACGATCGAGAACGTGCAGGGCGAGCCGATCACCACCGGTATCAAGATCGAATACGCGTACGACGTCGTCCGGCTGCGCCGTATCCGCTTCAACTGGACCGCCGACGGCGCTCCCGTGTGGTCGTCGGATGCGTCGGTCACGAGCCGCCTCGGCACGGCGATCGAGAGCCTGCGCGACGACAACCCCGAGTTCTACGACGTCAAGGTGAGCGGCTACGCCACCGGCATCCACTTTGGCGAGAACGCCGCGAACGGGGGCAGCCCAGCCGGCCCGACGTCGAAGTTCTCGCTCGATGGACACCACCGTCGCGAGCGCCGGCCGCTGCGTCACCGTCGACGGCGCGAACACCACCGGCAGGCTGACGCGCTTCTGGGGCAAGGGCTGCGGCGTGACCGGCTTGTGGTTGCATGCGCCGGGCGCGGTCGTCAGCGCCTCCGATCTGGATCTCGAGCAGATGACGGCCAACGCGGTGCGCGTGGACGCGGCGGGCGCGGCGTTCCTCGGCAACCAGCTCACCATCACCGACTGGAACACGTCCGGCAGCGGCTTCCCCGCGATCGAGGCCGCCGCGGCGGGTGCCACGGTGAAGGTCGGGTACTTCAAGACCTTCACCGGAAGCGGGCCCCAGGTCGGCGGCGTGGGCACCGCGGTGGTCGACACCAACGCCGCGGACGCCGCGTACGATCTGCGCATCCCGACGCCCACGTCGGTCACCGAGGACGGACTCGAGCCGTTCGACGCGAAGATCGACGTCCTGCAGTACGGCGCGACCGGCGACGGCAAGACCGACGACACGGCAGCTATCCAGGCGGCGCTCGCCGCCGCCGACGCGTCGGGCGGCGGCCCGGTCATCGTCCCGGCCGGCGACTATCGCATCAAAGGCTCGATCAAGGTTCCCGCCGGCGTCGCCCTCGTCGGCATCGGGTGGAACGCGACCGCGGACAAGGGGGCGCGGCTGCTCGTGGACACCGCGAACACCAGCGACGCGGTGCAGCTCGGCGACGGCTCCACGCTCCGGTCCATCGGCATGCACTGGGACCAGGGCAACGTCGCCTCCGGCTTCAAGCCGCGCGCGACGTTCGGGTGGGGCGTCCGCGTCACCGGCACGAACGTCACGGTGCGCGATCTGTTCATGCTCAATCCGACCAAGGGCATCTTCGTGTCGAGCAGCGGCACCGGGCCGGTGCTGCTGGATCGCGTCGTCGGCAGCCCGCTCTCGGTGGGGCTCCAGGTCGACACGAAGGCCGCGTTGCGCGTCAACGACGTCCATTTCTGGCCGTTCTGGGGCGTGTGCGCCGGCAGTCCGCCGAACGGCTGCCAGAGCGGGACGTTCGCGTATTTCGTCAACACGCCGAAGGAGGCGAGCGGCGTCGCGTTCCGCTTCGATCACAGCGTGCACGCGGAGCTGTCGAACGCGTTCTCCATCAGCTACGCAACGGGCCTGCTGCTTGGCCAGAACGGCGCCGGCCAGGTCAACACCGATCTTCGCGTCTGGAACACCGATCAGGACATCTTCGGCGCGCACGGCTACTCGGTCTCCGGCGCGAACACCCAGGCCACGCTCGCGAACTTCAGCTGTCAGGGCGACAACGGCACGGACCAGGCGATCACCGGGCTCTGGACCCAGGCGTCGGCGACCGGCGCCAACATCGCCGGCTACAACGGCGACCTGCGCATCTTCACGGGCAACGCCATCCGCGCCGACGGCGCCGGCGCGAAGATCCTGGTGAACCTCATGCGCCTCGACTCGTGGAACCTGTCCGGCAAGGGCTTCCCCGCTGTCGAAGGCGCGAGCGGCGCCGCGGCGAGCGCCGGCCCCGAGCATTGGGAGAACGGGAAGTAGCGGTCGCGCCGCGCGGTTCCGCGCCGCACCAACATCAACCGGGGATAGGAGGGGATGCCGGTCCGGCGCGGTATCCCCCGCTGCGTTCTCTCCCTTCACGTCGCGACTTCCACCCCCTGCCCGAGCGCCGGCAGCTCTTGGGTCAGGACGTGGCCACGGTGTGAGCGTCGCGCTTGTGCGCGGGGCCGTGCCGCGGGATGCTGTCGAGCGGTGGACGATCCGCTTGCTGCAACCATCGTTGCCCCGGATACGCTACCGCGGGTCGGCGCGACGTTCGCCGGTCGCTATCGCATCGTGGCGCCGCTGGGCGCCGGCGGCATGGGCGCGGTGTTCAAGGCGCACGACGAGGAGCTCGACGAGGACATCGCGCTCAAGGTCCTGAGCCACGCGCTGGCAGACAATCCCGAAGCGCTCGGGCGGTTCCGCCGCGAGGTGAAGCTCGCGCGCCGCGTCACCCACGTCAACGTCGCGCGCACCTACAATCTCGGGGTGCACCAGGGCGCGCCATTCCTCACCATGGAGCTCATCGACGGCGTGCCGCTGTCGGCGCGCCGCGCCGGCGGCGCGCTCTCGCTCTCGGAGACGTTGCGTATCGGCAGCGAGATTGCACGCGGGCTGGCGGCCGCCCACGCCGCGGACGTCGTCCATCGCGATCTCAAGCCCGAGAACGTCATGGTCTCCGACGACCGCGTGGTGATCACCGATTTCGGCATCGCGCGCTCGGCGCGGATGGACGGCGACGCGCGGATGACGTCGGGGCTCATCGGGACGCCGGCGTACATGGCGCCGGAGCAGGTCGCCGGGCAGCCCCTCGACGGACGGACCGACGTGTACGCGCTGGGGGTGCTGTTGTTCGAGGCGCTGTGCGGCAAGCTGCCGTTCGAGGCGCCGACGCCGCTGGCGCTGGCCGCGTCGCGTTTGACTACCGAACCGCCGGATCCGCGGACGCTGGTCCCACGCCTGCCCGCGGCCATCGCCGAGCTTGTCCTGCACATGCTCTCGCGCGCACGCGAAGCGCGGCCAGCGGCGCAGACCGTGCTCGCGCGACTCGAGACGCTGCGCGGCGAGGCCGCGCCGGTCCTGCCGGGCGTTCCCGCGCAGCCGTCGCGCGCGCGCGCGGCACGCGTGCGCATCGGCGACATCGAGGCCAGCGAGCCCCGGGAAATCGAGCTGGCGACGGAGCTTGCGCGCGCGCTCACCGAGTGCGTGCACACGTCGGAGCGGGCCGAGCTCGTGCAGGGCGACGCGGACCTGCTCTTGGGTGCGTCCGTCCGGGTGCGCCGCGAGCGGGCGCGCGTGCGACTGCGGCTCCAGCGCAGCGGCGTGGACGCGTGGATCACGAGCGTGGACGGCACGCTGGCGGACGAGTTCGAGCTCGAGGACGCGGTGGTGGCCGCCGTGAGCGGCGCGCTCCGGCAACACGCGCCGGAGCTGGTCACGGTGGGCACGCGTCTGACGCCGCCGCGCAGCACCCTCGATCGCCTCGACCCCGCGGTGCGCGAGCTGGCCGACGAGGCGATGGTGAAGCTCGACTTGGCGGCGCTCGACGTGACGCAACTGCAGGGCGCGATGCAGCTCCTGGAGCAGGCTGCGGCGCAAGCGCCGGACGATGCGAGCCTGCAGGGCGCGCTGGCCTTCGCCCTGGCAAGACGCAGGATGATGACGTTCTCGGCGACCGCGCGTGAGGAATGGGTCCGCGCCGAGGAGCTCTGCTACCGCGCGATCGCCAGCGACGCCGGCAATCCGCTCGCGCTCCAGGCGCTCGGCATGTTGCGCTACGTCGACGGCGAGATGCGCGGGGCGGCGCGCGCCCTGCGGGAGGCGCTGACCCGCTCGCCGGATCTGGTGGAAGCGAACGCCTATCTCGCCCGGCTGCTCGAAGAGTCCGGCTACGCCGAGCTCGCCCGCGAGCGGATCGCGGTGCTGGAGCGCCTGGCCCCGAACCGCCCGGAGCCGTTCGTGGTGCGCATGCGCGAGGCCGGATTCAACGGTGACCTGGCAGAGATCGATCGTGAAGCCGCAGAGAGCATCCGGCGCACTGGCAGTCGGGCCTTCTCGCTCTTGTTGCGCACGCGCATCGCACTGTGGTGGAACGACCGCGAGCGCGTGCGGCGGTGCCTCGCCGACGTCCAGACGCTGGACTGGGAGTTTGCCAGGAACGCGATGGAGCCGCTGCTGCGGCTCCAGGTCAGCGACGACACCGCCGACGTGGCGACGATCGAAGGGCTGTTCGCCCACGATCTGGTCGAGGGCGCGGGGCGCCGCCGGATGTCGTACGGGCACCAGATGATCGCGGAGTCGTTGCTCTCGCAGGGGCACGTCGCGGCGGCCCTCGCTCACGTGGAGGCCTCGGCGGCTCTGCCGCTGATCGACGTCGCGTGGCTCGATCGATGTCCGCTGCTGGCGCCGCTGCGCGGTGAGCCGCGCTTCGCGAAAGCACGCGCGATCGTCACGGCACGCGTCGAAGACATGTGGTCGTGATCGGTCGGCTGCTTCGATTCGCTCAGAACAGCCGGCGCGTCTTCTCGTGAGCCAGCGCGGCCTCGTCGATGTCGATGACGAGCCGGAACCAGTCCATGGGGGGCGCCGGATGCAGCCGCAGCCAGACGCCGTCCGGCACCTCGTGCCTGAAGAGCAAGCTCGTGTTGATCGAGCCGACGCGCCTTTGCGTCCACCAGGCGAGATCCTTCTGGAGCAGATCGGTCGTCGACTGGCAGTTCGAGCACAACATCGTCGTGCGGTGAACCTCGTGCGCCTCGACTCGTGGAACCTGTCGGCAAGGGCTTCCCCGCCGTCGAAGGCGCGAGCGGCGCCGCGGCGAGCACCGGCCCCGAGAATTGGGAGAACGGGACATAGCCGCTGGCGCTGTCCTTTCGGTTCCGCGCCGGGCCAACATGAGCGGCAAGGGGTGTGCACTGATCTAGAACGCGAAATCGACGTTCACGTTTGCGACGCCGAGGCTCTGTTTGTAGGCGCCGCCGGCGTCGGGGTTCTTTGAAGGGTTCTGCTGCTGGGCGAGCGCGCTTTGACGGCTGTTGACGCGCGAAAACGAGAAGAACTGCGAGTACGACAACTCGACCTTCAGCTTCTTCACCACCTCGACCCGGCCGCCCAGCGTAAACGACACCTCGTTGAAGTCGGGGATCGACGGGTCCAACGTCGAGTCCGGCACGGCGTTCGAGTAGTAGCCGGCGCCGGTGAGGATCTCGGTCTTCGAGTTGACCCAGAAGCTGCCGCCGCCGCGCACCGCGAACGTGTCGTGCCAATTCCGCGGGGTATTGAGGATCACCGTCGCGCCGGGGTCCGCGGCGCCGCTCGCTGCAGTCGAGCACGGGGCGCCCTTCGCGCCGACGCACTGCGAGGAGAACGAGCTCCAGCGCGTGTAGTCGCCGAACAGACGCAGCTCGATGTCCTTGCGGGCCTTCCAGCGGGCGCCGAGCTGGACCGTGTCGGGCAGATCCTGCCGGACGTCGACGTCGCTGCTGTCGACCGAGCCAGCAAAGTTGTTCTTCAGTGTCCCCGACAGCTTCATGCCGCCGGAGATGTTCGGCCGCGCTTGGTACGAGGCACCGAACCAGAGCGTCTTCGGGACGGCCTGGTACATCACGCCGGCGCCGAAGCTGCCTTGCCAGCCGCTCACGTCGAGCCAGGAGCGGCCCTCGAGCGGGATGTTGTTGTCGCTGGATATCGTGCGCGCGCGCACGATATCCACCAGCGACTGGATCAAGTTCCCCGACACGCCGAAGCTGAGCCCGGTCTTCGGCACGTGATACGCTGCTGCCACGGTGTAGTAGGTGGAGCGGATCGCGCCGTCGATCACGAACCAGCGCTGGGCGCCATCGACGGGACCGGGGTAGCTCTTGCTGCCGTCGAAGCGTTCGTTCCGGCTCCAGGTCGCTTGGCCACCGAAGGGCGTGTACATGCCCGCGCCGAGGGCGAAATCGCCGAGCTTGAGGGTCAGGCCGATCATGGGCGAAGCGATGATATTGAACAGCGACGCCTTGTCGGTGTTCGCACCGGTTGCGCCTGCGGGTTCCGGCGTGTCCGTGCTCGCCGGCGTGTGGACATAGCCGAGCTGCCGCCATGCCAGTGTCAGATCGAGGAAGACATGCGTCCCCTCGCTCTCGGCGATACCGGCGGGATTGTAGTAGATGGCAGTCGCGTTGTCGGTGACCGCGTTGCCGTGCTCGCCGCCGAAGCGGGCCACCGACATTCCCGATGCCGCCGCGTGGGACGACCACAGACCGACCCCGCACGACAGCGCGAGCCCTCCCAGTGCGATCCTCTGCGAGCCCCTCATCGACATCGACGTAACCACTTGACCGGACCGTGGCCATGGCCATGCTCGTCGAGGAGGCCAATGCTCGGGAGAGCTCTAGTTCTGGCCGCGTTGCCGGTTCTGGCTATGGCGGTGTCGGGGTGCACGAATCCCGAAGGCGCGTTCAACGACTTCACGGATCGTCAGAAGGCGCTTCAGGAAGCCGGGACGGACGCCGGAGCTGGCGTGGACGCCGAGGTGGACGCGGGGTCTTGCATGCCGCCCGGGCCGGGCGATCTCGACGGCCAGTATCTGTTCGCGCTCTCGGCCGCCTTGAATCCCAAGCTACCGGTGTTGTTCCTCGCGCATCTGAAGTCCGTCGCCTACGCGGGCTCCGGCGCGGCGGGTGTCGGTCTCGACATGACGCTGCAGAGTCTGGACGCCAAGGATCGCAAGACCCCGGTAGGCGCGCCGCTCGTGATTCCGACGCTTGGGTTGGGGGCGGACGGCCAGATCGCCTCGACACAGCTGCCCGACATCACCGTGGACGGGACCGCCAATCCCATCCAGGTCGGGTTGGGCATCGTGGCCAGCGCCGCGCTGCACGGCCAGTTCTGCGGGGTGCAGGACTTCTACTGCGGCACGGTCAGCGGCAACGTTACCAAGCCGATTACGATCAAGCTCGACGGCTCGACCTATACGTTCGAGGTCATCACGGATCCGGGCAGCCTGCCGACCCCGCCGCTCATCGACTGCGCCCGGAACCCGGCGGATCCCGCGCCGACCTGAGCGAGCGATCTTGGCCGTCTTGGCCCCGAATCGCGACGGCGAGCCGAACAAGGAATTCCCCGGCGCTGCCGCCGCAACCCTGCCCAGGTCCGCTCGAGTCGCCGTCCAGACCGAACTCCCGCAGCTGCCCGGCCATGGGGTGGTGCCCGCCGCGAACCTCGACCACCACCCGCAGCAGCGTCCGCTGCCCGCGTTCACCAACACCGACGTCGCCGACATCCCGACGCGCTTCGTGATACCCGAAGCTGACCAGATCGCCCGCACGCGCATCGTCGCCGCTCGCCGAGCGAGAGCCTGCGCCCGGCAAGGAGGCCCTGGGTGCGCGACACGCGTGGCGGCGCACCGCGGGCTCTCCCGTCCTCGCGGCGCTTGGTTTTCGCACCGGACCGGCATCACCTTCCGGATGCACACATGCGTTGATCGATGGGACCGCGTGGGGTCGGCCACCAGGCGCACATGGGAGGATGCGCGCCGCCACTTGCGAACGCGTACACCGTGTTGTCGATGACCAGCGTCAAGGCGCCCGCCGCACCGAGCAGCAGGTGATCGCTACGCGTCGCCGACGCAGGGAGGCCGACGTGCCAGTGACCGGCGCGTTTGCGAACACGCAGCCTGCGGCGTCGACGGCGACGCAGCCGACGAACGCGTTCCTGGTGGAACCGCTCGCGTTGTCCAGGCGCGCCGCGCCTACCTACGGCAGATCGTGAAGCAGGTCGTCGACAAGACGCGCCTCTGCGCACCGCTCCGCGTCACTGGCAGCCGGATCCCTGGTCGGCGCCGCACGGACCCGTGGGCGTGACGCAGCAGGCGGTGCCCGATCCGGGGTTCGGACAGAACTGCGGATTGCAGCCAACCCCGCCGGCGTCTTGGCTAGCGCTGCCGGCGGCTCCGGCGCTGCCGGCGGTTCCGCTTCCGCCGGTTCCGGTTCCGCCGCTTCCGCCGGTTCCGGTTCCGCCGCTTCCGCCGCTTCCACCGATTCCGCCGATTCCAGCGGCTCCGGCGGTTCCGGCTCCGGCGGCTCCGGCGGTTCCGGCGGTTCCGGCGCCGCCGGTTCCGCCGCTTCCGCCGCCGCTGCTTCCGGCGGCGCCGCCGGTTCCGAGAGTGGAACCGCAGCCTTGCGTCCCGTAGTCGCCGAACGCGGCCGTGTCGACGCAACCGAGGCCGTAGTTGGTCGGCACGCCGCTGGCGATCGTGAGCGTGTCCGCTTGTGCACCGCACTGGTACGTATCGGCGCGGCAGCAGCCGAGGAGCGTGCCGTAGGGGGTGTTGATGGACGGGCAGGTGTTGTCCGGGATGCTCGCTTGATGCGTCGCCAGGCACGTGTTGGCGGGGATGCCGCCGAGGCGCGACACGTCGAGGCCGCAGGTGTTCGGGTCGGGCGACGTTGGGCAGCACGGGGACAGGTCGCCCGGGGGCGTGCCGACGGTGGGGCACTGCTGGTTGCCGCAGCTGATGACCTCACCGACGGCTGCGTCGCCGTTTCCGCCGTCGTCCCCGCTCCCGGCGTCGGTCGTGGCCGCGCCGCCACCCACGCTGGACCATGGGCCGCAGGTGGGCGTCCCAGCGGTCTTGGTCGGGCACGACGTGCTTGCCACGACTTCGAGGATGGTGCCGGCGCTCAAGCGCTCGCACACGGCGGGCGGGAGCTTGAGCGTGGTGTTGTCGAGGACCCAGCCGGTGTCGCCGTCGAGCGGCACGAAGCAGGCATTGTCGTTGCAGATGCCGTCGCCGCCGATGGGCAGCTCGAGCCCGATGTTCAAGCTGGCGGCGTCGAGGGCGGCGCGCGCGGTGGTGGCCGCGCCGGAGGGCGGCACGCCCGCGTCGCCATCACTGCCGACCGTGCCTCCGTCGGGATGCGCGGCCTGCGCGCCGCCGAGCTGCGACACGTCCACGGTGCAGGTCTGGAGATCGACCGACAGCGGCGTGTTCGTCGACAAGCACGTAACGGTATCGAAGCAGGTTCCGTCGCCGTCGCCCGAGCCGCCGCCGTACACGTCCCCGGGCTTGAACGAGGGCAGCTTCGTTGAGTCGACGTCGCTCGACGCGCAGCTGCCGCCCACGCAGGTCTGGCCCGCGGGACAGCCGTTCGAGAACTGCGGCGGCGTGGTGTTCGGGATGCGCTGACCGGAGCCGTCGCACAGCCACTGGATCGGCATCCGCAGCGTAGCGACACGATCCGGCGGCACGGTGGTGACCACCTCGCGCAAGGTACGCGTGACGGAGGCATGCTCGCTGATCACGCGAATGGTCACGGGCGGGGATTTGCCCGGCGACGCCTGGATCGCGAGCGTGGCGGGGATCTTCACGCCGCTCGGCCCGACTTCGTAGCGATTCCGGAACACGGTGTTGCCGTATGACGAGACCTCGATCCAGACGGCGTCGACGTCCTTCGGAATCGACATGTCGGTCTGGATGGCGAGCATGAGCTCGCCGGTCGGGTCGTCCGCCTTCTTGGCGCACGAGGGCGCGAGCATGCTGGCGAGCAGTGCTCCCACGCAGGTTGCGAACAGACGGCGGCTTTGGCTTCGGGATCGCTTCATGACTACCTAGAAGATCGAGACGTAGACGGTGCCGGGATCGATCGACCCGCTGGGGCGGGACGGGGCGCTGGTGTCGGAGGGTTTGAGCAGGAAGTAGCCGCCCGCACCGATACCGGCGGCGAGCACCACGCCGCCGACGGCCCACATCCAACCGGGCACGCCGCCGCTCTCGGCGGCGGGCGGTGGTTGGTCGCTCTGGAGCGTCACGTTGGTGGTCTGGAGCTGGTTGTCCGCGATCGCCACGTCGCTCTGGTACGCCTTCTTGCCGGGAGCGGTGACGCTCACGACGTGGGTGCCGCTGGGCAGCACGCCGTCCCACTGTCCGCGCCCCACCTGCTTGCCGTCGATGCTGATGCGGCCGTCCATGTCGGTGACCACGCGCAAGCGGCCCTGGTGCACGACTTCCTCGAGCTTGACGTCGAGGGTAGCGTTGCTGCCGCCGGAGATGACGAGCGTCTGCGTGAAGTCCTTGTAGCCGTCCTTCGAGATCTTGACGTGTCGATCGCCGACGTCCACACGAACGCCCGCCGCAAGCGGCGTGGTGCCCACGCGCTCGCCGTCGATGACGACTGCGGCGCCCGGCTGCAGCACGGTGATGGTGAGCGTGGTGACGTACGGCTTGATCGCCTGGATGACGTCGATCGCGTCTTGACGGTCCTGGGCCGTCAGCACGCCCGCTCCGTCGCGGAGATACTGCTCGACCAGCTCCTGCGCCTTGGCGTAGTGACGCAGGTTCTTTTCGCACGCCGCCATGTTCCACAGCAGGCGCGCATCCTTCGACTGATCGTACGCCAGCTTGAACTTGACGAGCGCGCCGGCGCTGTCGCCGTCCGAGTACAGGATGCGCGCTTGCTCGTACGCGTCCTTGGCGGGTCCTTGCAGGGTATCCGCGAGCGCGGGAACCGGCGCCGGCTCCGCGCCGTCGCCGGGCGACGCCGGAGCGTCGCTGGGCGCGGGGGCGTCGCTGGGCGCGGGCGCGGCGCTCGGCGCGGGCGCGTCGCCCGGGGCAGCCGCGGAGCCGCTCGGTGCGGCCGACGGAGCCGGTGCGGGCGGCGGCGGAGCAGGCTGGGCGGCGGCGGTGACCGCGCCGACCGCCAGACAAACGGCGAGCGGAACGGCCAGATGGGTATGTGCACGGCTTCGCATGAACGGCCTCGTCACTTGATGTCGATGTGCAGCGGGTTCTTCGGCGTGGCGGGCAGCGGCTTCGCCGTGGGTGGAGGCTTGGCCGGTGCGGGAACGGGAGCGGCAGCCACGGCGGTGGGCTTCGGCTTGGCCGGTGGTCGCGCGACCGGCGCCGCCGCGACGTGCACAACCGGCGCAGGTGCCGGCGCCGGCGCCGGCGCGACGGCGGATGCGGACGCCGGAGCGTTGGCCGGCGCCGGGGCCGCGGGGGCGACGTTGGGCTCCGGCGGCGCGGTCGTGGGCGGCGCCGCCGAGGGCGCGATCGCGGACACGGTCGCAGCGGGCGTCGCGCTCGCGCTCGTTGCCGGCGAGCGCAACGCGAACCAGGCGCCGCCCGCGACGCCCGCGAGCGCCAACGCGCCGAGCGCGAGCACGAGCGTGCGCGAGCCCGAGTTCATCGGCGGTTGGGTGTCGCTCCACGAGCCGACCGTACCCGAGGTGATGGCCGTCGGGTCCGCATCGACACCGGTGGCCTCGGCATCGACGCCCGACACGCGTCGTGTCGGTGCCGAGGCCGAGGCCGGCTGGGGGATGTCGACCATGCTCGCCCGCACGCCGTGGGCGGCGAACAGGCGCGACGCGCGCTCGGCGTGTGCGTACGACCCCTTGTCCGCGAACGGCAGCAGCGCGGACGCGAACTCGACGACGTCGGCG
The DNA here is from genome assembly GCA_963775185.1 of uncultured delta proteobacterium. Classification (GTDB taxonomy): domain Bacteria; phylum Myxococcota_A; class Polyangia; order Polyangiales; family Polyangiaceae; genus JAPSGB01. Next base: position 93,686 of record CAVZIE010000004.1, read on the forward strand.
AAACGCTGGAGCGGGTTCTTGTCGAGACAACGCGTGATCACGGCCTCGAGCCCGGCCGGAACGTCCGGTCGGAGATTGCACAGCGGCGGCGCCGGCTCCGCGAGTACGGCGGCGCAGATCTGCGGCATCGTTTCGCCACGGAACGGGGTCCGCCCACCGAGCAACTCGTACAGGATCACGCCCAGCGCCCAGATGTCCGCGCGGGCGTCCACGTCGCGCGAGGCTCTCATCTGTTCGGGAGCCATGTACAGCGGCGAGCCCATCATCGTGCTGGTCTTCGTGAGGGCAGCGTCCGTCGAGTCCAGCGTCACTTTCGAGATGCCGAAATCGAGCACCTTCACCGTCTTCATCCCGTCGCTGCGGTCGGCGAGGAACAGGTTCGCCGGCTTCAGGTCGCGATGGACGATCCCCAGGGCGTGCGCCTCGGCGACCGCGACGGTGGCCTGCAGCACGTAGTCGATCGCTTCCGTGATGGGCAATGCGCCCTGGCGGCGGACAAGCTCGGAGAGATCGCAGCCGCCCAGGTACTCCATCACCATGTACGGCGCGCCGCCCTCGAGCGTGCCGACGTCGCTCACCCGCGCGACGTGCTCGTTCTGGATCCGCACGGCGTTGCGCGCCTCGCGCGCGAAGCGCGCCGCGGCTTCCGGTACCACTACCATCTCCGGCAGCAGGAACTTCAGGGCCACGAGCTGGCCGAGGTGGATGTGGGTCGCCGCGACGACGACGCCCATTCCGCCGACGCCGAGCACCCGCTCGACGCGGTATTTCTGCGCCAGCACGTCCCCCGGTTGCACGGGTGCCGGATACTCCGCGTTCGAGCTCACTGCGCCCGCTCCATCCTTGCTCCTCCGCGCGTGCGCGATGCCCGGGCCCCGACCACCGCGCACACCTCCAAGGAAGCCATACTAGCGTACGGGATCGCGCAGGACCACCCTTTCCGCCGCCCATGGCCCATGGCACCTCCGGACCAGCTGAAGCGCCGGGCAACTGGCACACGTGATCCGCACGAATTGGCGGATCTCCAAGTACCAGTCACGGCGCCGAGTCGCGGAGCGACCATGGTGACCTCGGCCCACATCTGCTTGCCACCGCCACATCAAAGCCCGGCAGGCAGTTCGCCAAGTTGCAGGTCCCGTCGTTTGCGCGGCCCCAATACGTTGCCTGCGCACAGCACGTCGCCCAGCTCTTCGAGGAGTGATTGGCGGTCGACTCCTGTGGCGCCACGGTTCCGTCTCACACGCATCCAAACTTCCTGAAGGACGTCACGCCTCCAGATGTGATCGAACAGCGCGTGGAAGCGTCTACCCGGTGCCCGCTTGGCTGCGGCCCACAGCTGCCGCTGCAGTTGTTGCACTTTGCGGGCGGGCGCCCGGTAGCGCGTGGCGGCGGCGAGATTCTCCGACGGGTCGTCGTGGCGACCGCCGACGCGCGCGATGTCGCCCCCGCGCCGACCATTCGCCGCGCCGCGCCGAGAAGACGCCGGGGCCTGGCCACGGCGCTCACCGAGCTCCTCACGCTGCGAGTTCGCCCATTCCAGGCACTACAACGCGGACACCGTGTACGTGCTCGTCAACCGCGGCGGTCGCGAAGCAAGGCGCAGCCGAGGGCGGTCAGCGCGAATAGCAGTCCTTGCCCGGCCGGCGCAGCCGGCCCGGGCAAGCGACACCCGCAGCCGCTGTCCGATCCCGACGCGGGCGCGCCAAGCTGCGACTGACCGCCGCCCGCGCCGGACGACGCGCCACCGCCGCCCGCGTCGGCCGACGCGCCACCGCCGCCCGCGTCGGCCGACGCGCCACCGCCGCCCGCGCCGGACGACGCGCCACCGCCGCCGTCGCTCGCATCGCTGCGCACTTCGAGGTTGAACGTCTTTTCCGCGTGTCCGGTGTCGTTGTCCACGCGCACGGTGACGCTCGTGGCGGATGCGGAGGCGGCCGTCGGCGTCCACGTGATCGTGCCGCTGGCGGCGTCGATGCGCATGCCCGCGGGCGGCGTCAGAAGTCGCCACTCGAGTGGCGCGTCACCGCTGGCGGTCACCGACGTCTGGTAGGCGGTGTCCACCCACGCCGACGGCAGGCTCCCGGTCGTGATGGTCGGCGCGACGACGGGCGTCGGCTTGGTCACCTCGATAGCGTTCGCTGCGACGAAGCTGTCGTTGAACTGGAACAGCGTCTTCGTGCCGGAGTACGCGAAGTAGAGGTCCGGGACGAACGGCACGAACGCTTCGCCAAGACTCGCCGAGCTCGTCGCAAGACGCACGACGTCGTGGTACTTGGTGCCGTCCCACTGTTGTACGGCGGTGCGCTTCCACGCGCGGTAACCGAGCTTCGTTACGACGGGCGTGGACGGGTCCGGCGGGTCGATGAGCACGTTCGCGCCGAATGCCGTCGCCTTCTCGTACGTGCCGTGATCGGCCCAGTCCACAACGTAGAAGGAGTAGTCGCGGACCGGCGGCGCGTGCTCGGAGATGAGCGCGCGAGCGAGCAGTACCGAACCGTTGCTCGCGGTGGACGCGATGTACAGGTTCGCGCCCACCGGCCACACCCGGGCATCGTAGGGAGAGAGCCCGAGCCACAGCGCGGCGATGGGGGTGTACTTGTTCGTGCCGCCCGTACCGTCGACGAGATCCGCGGTCGTCGCGCTGTCGACGTGCACCTTGTCGAACAACGTGCTGGCAAAGCGCTTCAGATCCGCGTCGGTGAACACCAGGCTCGCTTCACGCAGGCGCACAGCGAAGTCCACGTTGATGGCCGCGTGAGAGATGTCTTCGCCGTTCGTGCCCGTCCACGCGACGCCACGGTAAGTCCAGGCGTAGCTCGTGCCGTTCACGGACAGGCGGTTCTTCAAGTACGTGCCGAGGGCCTGGGCGCGCTGTTTGTAAGCGTCGTTCTGCGTCACCTGCCACAACGCGAGCTGCGCGCGCCCGAGGGCGTTCATCATGTTCAGCGGCAAGGCCTGCCCGCCGTACCCGGTGAACGTCGCGCCGCTCTCGGCAACGTAGTGCCCCTCGCCCGCCGCCGGGCCGCTCTTCCAGTCCGCGTCGAACACGGCGACGGCTTGCTCGAGTTGCGGCACGAGCGCGGCCGTGACGTCCCCGAGCTTGCCCTGCCCGGGCACGTCGAGGCCAGCGTACTCCGGGTGCGCGGCGACGAGCTCGGCGAGCTCCGCCATGGGCAGGAGCAACATGCCCGCATGCACGGCCCAGCAGTACGGCTCCGATCCTGACGAGTACTTCGTCGACTGCCAGCACGGGCGACTCCGGCCAGCGTAGTCGTTGATGCCGCGCGCCTGGTCTGTGCTCTTCATCACGCTCGCGGCGTGATCGGCGAGCTTGACCAGATACGTCGGATCGCCACTCTGCCGGAACATGGCGGCGTAGCCCATCATCACGTAGCTCTCGCCCCAGCCGAGAGTGCCGGTCTCGTTGGTCGCCGTCTTGTAGCCGTCGCCAGCGTTCAGCGCCTGATCGGCCTTGTCGAACGCGAAGCGAGCGGACGCGCCTTCGGCGCGCGCCCGCCCGGGTACCAGAGTCAAGGCCAGGACCAGGGCGGCTGATGGAGAAAAGAGACGTCTCGCGTCACGACGCACCATGTTCACGAGCATAGCGCGTCCGGCCTACGACGTCGGTCCGGCAGGCTGGAGCGCGCTCCGGGTGCGCCAGTGGCCGATCAACGGCGCCGTAGCGGAAAACGGCGCGATCCTGCGCCACCGCGACGGCGCCAGCGTGGAGCGAAGCGGCGCGGCGCGCGCGCCGGCGGCACATCGCTGGCGTGGTCGCGGATCTGCGCGAGCGCTTTCCGGCACTGCAAGCCGACGATGTCGACGCGCGCATCAGCGACTTCACCTTCGACATCGGCGAGCGCATGCGCGTGCCCCAGGACGTGATCGAGCAGGCGCGGGCGTTCGCGCGATCCCAGGGCGCGCGCACCACCCGCTCCAGCATGCACCTGCCCGTGACGTTCGACGGCGACGACAAGGCGCCGGGTGCCGTGCACCTGCTGTCGCAGTTGTCGCGGATCAAGCACTGACAGCTCTCATTTCAAGTCCGCACGCGCGCTATCACCATCGACTGACCGCTCAGTCAGGCTAGCAGGCCAGCAGGCCAGCAGGCTGGGCGCGGGAGGGCGCGGCGTGTACGAGCAAGTCATCCCATCGCAGCGCGAGAGCGAAGTCCCGGATGCGATCCACCGCATCCTGGACGCGGCGGAGAGCGCGTTCCGGCGCACCGGCTACGCCGCCACGTCGCTACGCGGGATCGCGCTCGAAGCCGGCGTGTCCAAGAGCCTCGTGCTCTACCACTTCCAGACCAAGGAGCAGCTGTTCGTCGAGCTGCAACTACGCGTCTACGAACGCCTCGCCGCGAGCATCCGCGAGTCGGCGGCAGCGAGCGACGCGGCGCCGCGCGAGCGCGCGCTCGCCGCGTTCGACGCGCTCGTCGCCACCCTCGCCGAGCGCAATGATCTGGCAACGTATGCCGCGCTCGGCGCGAGCGCGCTCGGCGACGACACGCGTGGGCTGCACTTCCGGCGCTTGCGCAGCGAGCTTCGGAACCTGCTCGAAGACACGATGCATCGCATCGTCGAGCCGGACGCGCTGCCCATGCCGGTGGCGGACGCCGCCGATCTCGTGTGGGCGACGATCACCGGTCTCGCGCTCCAGTCCGTGCTCGATGGTCCGGAGCGCGTGGACCGCGGATTTTCCGGGTTGCGAACCCTGCTCAGCCTGGCACTCCGGGAGCCGCGGTCGTGAACGCGCGCGTCGCCGCCGTCGATCTCGGAAAATCCAGCGCCAAGCTGCTGGTGGCCGAGCTCGACGGCGGCGTCCCGGTGATCGTGTCGCGGCAGACGGTGGCCCACGAGGGACGACCGCTCGAGGTGTTCGCGGACTGGTACCGGCGCGAGCAGGTTGGCGGCGCGGTCGCGCTCGGCGCCACGGGGATCCACGCGGACGGCATCATCCTGCCTGCGCTGACGCGTCTTCCCGAGGACGCATGCCTGGAAGCGGCGCTCGCGGCACGCTCGGATCTGCAGGGACCGGTCAATCTGGTGAGCGTCGGCGCGCGCGGCTACTCGATCTTGTCCCGCGACGCGCGCGGGCGCATCCAGCACGTGGAGAACGACAAGTGTTCGTCCGGCACCGGCGAGACGATCGTGAAGACCGCTGCGCGCTTCGGCATGAGCCTTCGCGAGGCCGATCGGCTGGCGGCGACCGCGACCGGCGCCGTGGCGATCACCGCGCGCTGCTCGGTCTTCGCCAAGAGCGAGATGACCCATTTCGGCAACCAGGGCATGCCGGTCGATCGGCTGTTCCGCGGCTACTTCGAGTCCATCGCGCGCTACGTGGCGGCGCTGCTCGCGCGTATCCGCAGCGACGGCCCGGTGCTGCTCATCGGCGGGGGCAGCCAGCTCGAGGCGCTCGGCCAGTGCTTGTCGCAGCAGCTGGGAAGGGCCTTGGAGGTGCCCGGGGACGCGCTGTTCTTCGAGGCGCTGGGCGCGCTGACCCTCGCCGCGGGGCATGCTCGCCCCGGCGCGTTACCGCCGGCACCCGACGCGTTCGAATCCGTCCCAAGCGACGTCGCTTCGAGGTGCTGGAGCCGGCGCGCCACGCGGCAGCGCGCGTCACTATCCAGCGCGCCAGGCCGGTCGCCGACGGCGCCGCGCAGCGACCTTCCGTGCTCGGCCTGGATCTCGGCTCGACGGGCAGCAAGGCCGCGCTGGTCGCGATCGCCGACGGCGAGGTCGTGCTCGACGTGTACGACCGCACCCGCGGCAACCCCGTGGAAGCCGCGCAACGACTCGTGCGTCGCCTGCTCGACACCGTGCGACCGGACGTGCGCGCCATCGGCGTTACCGGTTCCGGACGCGAGGCCGCGGCAACTGTACTGCGCGCCGCGTTTCCGGAGCTCGCCGGGCGCATCGTCGTCGAAAACGAGATTGTCGCGCACGCGACGGCCTCCATCCGCTGCGATCCCGACGCCGGCAAGAGCTTGAGCGTTGTGGAGATTGGCGGACAGGACGCCAAGTTCATCCAGATCGAGGGCGGCCGCATCGTCGAGAGCGACATGAACAAGGCGTGCAGCGCCGGCACCGGCTCGTTCCTCGAGGAGCAGGCGGCGTTCTACGGCGTGGACGACATCGGCGAGTTCACGCGCCAGGCCGAGCAGGCGACGCGCCCGCCGGACCTGGGACAGATGTGCACGGTGTTCGTCGCCGACGCGGCGGCGGAGGCGCATCGCGAGGGCTTCGTCCTGCCGGAGCTGTTCGCGGGCTTCCAGTACTCCGTCATCCACAACTACCTGGACCGCGTCATGGGGCAGCGCGCGTTCGGCGAGCGCGTGTTCTTCCAGGGCAAGCCTGCGTCGAGCCCGTCGCTGGCGTGGACGCTCGCCGCCGTCAGCGGGCGCGACGTCGTGGTGCCGCCGAACCCCGGTGCGATGGGCGCCTGGGGCATCGGTCTGCTCGCACTCGGCGCACTCGAGCGACTGGACGCGCCGTTCGACCTCGCGGCGCTGCTTCACGCGCAGGTCGTGGCGCGCTCGGAGATCCGCTGCCGCGACGCGCGCTGCGCGACGCTCTGCAACATCGATCGCACGAGCGTGCGCGTGGGAACGAAGCGCCACGACGTGCTGTCCGGCGGTGCGTGCCCGAAATTCGAGGTCGCGAGCGCGACGCGGCCCAAGCTCCCGCTCGACGCGCCGAGCGCCTTCGACGAGCGCGAGCGGCTGATCGCGCGCTACGCCGCCGATCGCCCGGGCGACGTCACCGTGGCCGTCCCGCTCGCCGGCTCCCTCGCCGGCTGGCTGCCGTGGATCACGACCTTCCTCGCGGAGCTGGGCCTGGGCGTGCGCGTCCAGCGCTCCTCGCCACGCTCGCTCTCGCGCGGCGAGGAGCTCTGCTACGCCTACGACTCGTGCGCGCCCGCGAAGATCGCCCACGGCGCGGTAGACGTCGAGGCGTCGATCCTGTTCTTCCCCAAGCTGCTGGGGGTGCCCGATCGCGACGGACCGAGCGGCGCGACGTGCGCGACGGAGCAGGCGATGCCGGACCTCGTCGCCGGCGTCGCCCGCGATCAAGGACGCGAGCTCCGCGTCGTCGCGCCAGCGATTCCGCTCGGCGACGGACCGACCAGCCCCGGCGTCGTGCTGGCGCTCGCCCGCGCGGCGCGCGAGCTGGGCGCCGACCCCGCGCGCGCCGTGCACGCCGCGTTCCGCGCCGCCGACGCGCAACGCGACTACGAGCGCGAGCTCTCGGCGATCGGACGCCGGACGCTCGAGCACGGGCTGCCCGTGGTCGTGGTGTGCGGCGCGCTGCACGTGATCCACGACCCGGCGGTGAACGCCGGGATCCCGGCGATCCTGCGCAAGAACGCCGTGCTCGCGCTGCCCATGGACTGCTACCCCGTGCCCGCGCACATCGACGCGCTGCCACGCGTGGTGTGGGCGGACGCACGCCGCGCGCTACGCGTTGCGCTCGCGGCTCGCGAGCGCGGCAACGCCTATCCGCTGCTCTTGTCGTCGTTCGGCTGCGGGCCGGCGTCGTTCGTGGAGCAGGTGTTCTCGCTCTTGATGCAGGGCTACCCGCACACGTCGCTGGAGAGCGACGGCCACGGCGGCGCGGCGGGCTACGTGACGCGCATCCAGGCGTTCCTCCACGGAGTCCGCCAGTACGGCGCGAAACCCGCTTCCGCGCCGCGCCGGCAACTCCAGCTCCTGGCGCCGATCGAGGCGCGACCGCTGTCCGAGGAGAAGGACTCGCGGCTCGTGCTGTTCACCATCGGCAAGCGACTCGCGCCACTGGCCGCCGCGGCGTACCGCTCGCTCGGCTACGACGCCGTGGCCGCCGGCCCCGGCTCGCCGGACGTGCTCGCCCGAGGGCGCCGGGATTGCTCCGGCAAGGAGTGCCTGCCGTACCAGATCATGTGGGGCGCGTTCAAGAAGCACCTGGAGGACACGCCGCCGGACAAGCGCACGGTGCTGGTGCAGGTCACCGGGCAGGGCGCGTGTCGCAACTGCATGTTCTCGATCAAGGACCGCATCTCGCTCGAGCGACTGGGGCTCGACGATCGCGTGTCGGTCCGTCACTTCGGCGCGGACCCCGAGCTGCGCGGCGCGTTCTTCTCGCGCTTCTGGGGCGGAACCGTCGTGTGCGACATCCTGTCGCAGCTGGCGGCCTACCACCGCCCGGTCGTGCGCGATGCCGCCGCCGTGGATGCCCTCGACGATGCATTCAACGACGAGCTGCACGCGCTCGTCGAGCGCCCCGGCCGGCAGCGCATGAGCGAGCTCGGCGCGCTGGTGGAGCGCGTGTCGCGCGCCTACGCCGCGCTCCCGCGCATCGACGACGAGCGCGGCCTGCGCACCGTGCTGCTCACCGGCGACATCTACGTGCGTACGGACGAGTTCGCCAACGGCGATTCTGATCCGCGCCCTGAACGAACGCAAGTTGCGCGTCGTGATCGATCCGGTGTGCGTGCTCGTCGAGTACCTCGGCGAAGAGCGCTCCGCCGAGCTGCTGGGGCTGCCGACGGGGCTCTTCGCCGGCACGGTGTCCCGCACCGTGATGCGTCGCATGCGCCACAAGCTGTACACCCGCGCCCGCGCGCATCACCCCTGGCTACCCATGCCCGACGTGCCCAGACTGCTCGAGGTCGCGCGTCCCTTCGTCGATCGTCACCCGCTCGGTGAAGCGCCGATCACCGTCGGCAGTGTGATGCATGCGTGGCAGAGCCGCACCTGCGACGGCGTGGTCATCGCCAGCCCGTGGGGCTGCGGTCCGTCGCTCGTCGGCGAGAGCCTGCTGCGGCACGAGCGATCGATCCCCATGCTGTTTCTCTACAGCGACGGCTCGCCCCTCGACGATCGCCGCGTCGACGGCTTCGCCCACCGCTTGCGGCGCGCCCCGGTGCGCGTGGAGGCGAACTGATGCAGCCCGTCTTCGTCATCGGTGTGGGCATGCCACGCTTCGGCAAGCTGCCCGGTCGCGGGATCAAGGATCTCGCCGCCGAGGCCGTCACGCTCGCCCTCGCCGACTCGGGCCTCGACGCCCCCGCGCTCGAAGGCGTGTGGTTCGCCAACAGCGGCTGGGGCATGAACGGCGGACAAGACTGCATCCGCGGCCAGGTCGCGCTGCGCCCCATGGGCATCGACGGCGTGCCGATCGTCAACGTCGAGAACGCGTGCGCCGGCGGCGCGACCGCGCTCCACGGCGCGTTCTTGTCCGTGGCGAGCGGCATGAGCGACGTCGCGCTTGCCGTCGGCGTCGAGAAGCTGTTCCAGCGCGACCGCTTGCGCATGTTCGCGAGCTTCCTGGGCGCCCTCGACGTCGAGAACTTGCCCGCGCTCATCGCCCAGGCCCGCGAGCTCCAGGCCAGCGCCCCTCCCCCTCCCCCTCCCCCTCGACCTCCTGCTGCTGGTTTGCCGGTCCGGCGCGGAAACGGAAAGAAGCGCCCGCACATCGCCGAGCTTGCGACGCTGCTCAAGGATCTGGTCGTCATCGCGGACCGCTATCACCTGGACATCCCGGCGATGGCGAAGGACGCGCTGCGCTCCCGGGGCAACGGCGGCGGACACAGCCCGTTCATGGACGTGTACGCGATCGCGGCGCGGCGCCACATGGCACGCTACGGCAGCACGCCGGGGCAGCTCGCGCTGATCGCGGCCAAGAACCACGACCACGGCGCGCTGAACCCGCTGGCGCAGATCCGCGAGCGCTTCACGCCCTCGGACGTCCTGGCGGACAAGCCCGTCGCATTCCCGCTGACGCGCGCCATGTGCGCGCCCATCGGCGACGGCGCGGCGGCGGCGATCGTCTGCTCGGAGCGCTTCCTCGCGCGTCACGGCAGCGCGCGCGCCGTGCGCATCCGGGCGTCGGTCATCGCCAGCGGACGCGCCCGCGGCGAAGACGACGCGGACATCGCCACGCGCGCGAGCCGGCGCGCCTACGAGCTCGCGGCGCTCGGCCCCGACGCCATCCACGTCGCGGAGGTACACGACGCGACGGCCTTCGGCGAGCTGCATCAGGCCGAGGCGCTGGGCTTCTGCGCCGAGGGCGACGGCGGAATCCTCGCCGAGTCCGGTGCGACGCGCATCGGCGGTCGCATCCCGCTCAACACCAGCGGCGGCCTCGAGGCGCGGGGCCATCCCATCGCCGCATCGGGGCTGGCGCAGATCCACGAGATCACGACGCAGCTTCGGGGCGAAGCCGGGCCGCGTCAGGTCGCAGGCGCGCGCATCGGCATGGCGCAGAACGGCGGCGGGATGCTCGGCGTGGAGGAAGCCGCCATGGGCATCCACGTCCTCGAGGGAGGTGCAGCATGATCGAGACGCGAGAGCTGGTCGGACGGGTGCGGGCCGGGCACCGCGTGGGACGCGCCCTGCTCCGCACCGTCAAGGGCGAGATCGACGACGGTACGCTCCGCCAGACGCTGGTCCAGTCGGTGCGCGCGCGCACGCTGTCCTTCGCCGGCGAGCCGACGTTCGGCGAGCTCCTGGCGCGCCGCGCGCGCGCCGCGCCGGACGCGCCGTTCCTCGCCTTCGAGGACGAGCGCATCACCGCCGGTCTGCTCGACGCACGCGCCAACGCCGTCGCGGCCGGGCTCGCGACGTTCGAGCTCGCCTCCGGCGACACGGTCGCGCTGATGTGTCCGAACTGCCCGGAGTTCCTGTACGCGTTCTTCGCGATCCAGAAGCTTGGCCTGGGCGCGGTCCCGGTGAACACCGCGCTGGTCGGCGACGGGCTTCGCCATGTGCTCGACAACTCACGCGCGCGCGTGCTCATTGTCCACGTCGATCAGCTCGCCGAGGTGCTCCACGTCCGCGAACGCCTCTCGGTCGAGCACATCGTCGTGATCACCGAGGGCGAGCCGCTCGGAATGTTCCCGACGTTGGAAGCATGGCTGGTACACCACGCCGGCGCGGCCGCGCCGGCGTCCACGCCGGACCCCGACGCGGTCGCCCTGCTCATGTACACCTCGGGCACGACGGGCCGCGCCAAGGGCGTCGTGTACCGCTACCGCGACTCGAACACGAAGCGACTCCGCCTGCTCGCGAACCTGCTCTACGACGACAGCGACGTGCTGCTCGCGTGCCTACCGCTGTTCCACGCGAACGCGCTCCTGCTCGCGACGATCCAGGCCCTGAACGTCGGCGCGCGACTGGCCTTGTGCCGGCGTTTCTCCGCGAGCCGGTTCTGGGCGGAGGCGGCGCGTCTCGAAGCGACGAGCGTGAACGCGCTCGGCGCGATGATCCCGATCCTGCTGAAGCAGCCACCGGGACCATTCGATCGCGCGCACCGGATCCGGACCGTGGTGAGCGCGGCGTGTCCGCACAGCGCGTGGCGCGCCTTCGAGGAGCGCTTCGGTGTGCGCATCATCGAGGCCTACGGCGCCGTCGACGCCGGCGGCTTCATCACGCTGAACCTCGGCAACGCGCCGGTCGGCTCGATCGGGACGCCGCTCGGCAAGGCGCGCTACCGACTGGTCGACGAGACCGGCTGCGACGCGCCGCCAGGCGAGCCCGGCGAGCTGCAGGTGTGGACCGGCTCGCGCCGGGTCGAGTACTTCCGCGACACGCGGGCTTCCCAGCAGAAGCACGACCGCGGCTGGCTCCGGACCGGCGATCTCCCGATCCGCGACGAGCGCGGCTTCCTCTACTTCGCCGGACGGGCCACCGACTCCATGCGCCGTCGTGGCGAGAACGTGTCCGCCTTCGAAGTGGAGAGCGTCATCGATCAGCACGACGCCGTGCTCGAGTCCGCCGTGTTCGGCGTGCCGTCCGAGCTGGGCGAAGAGGACATCATGGCGGTAGTCGTGCCGTGCGACGGCCGCGCGCTCGACCCTGCCGAGCTGTCGCAGTTCCTGACCGCTCGTCTCGCGCGCCACGCATGCCCGCGCTTCATCGAGATCGCCGGCGAGCTGCCCAAGACCGCGACGCACCGCGTGCAGAAGAGCGCGCTCAAGGAGCGCGGCGTGACGGACCGGACCTGGGAGGACATCTAGCCATGAACCACGATTTCGACGTCATGTACCCGCTGTTCGCGTCGCTCCGCAAACGGAGGCCGCGTGCGATCGCCGAGTTCGAGCGCGTCTTCGAGCAGGCGCGGGAGTTCCGCCAGACGGTGGTCGAACCGAACGCGCTCGAGCTCGAGCGCCGGATGATGAAAAACCCGCGCCACGTCGCAGAGGACATCCTGCGTGAAGCGTCGCAGCGCCACTACTTCACGCACATGGTGCCGAAGATGTTCGGCGGTGAAGGATTGCCGTTCGGTGCGTCGATGATCGCCATCGAGGAGGTCGCCGCGGGGTGCCTCGGCATCGCCAACCTGATCGGCGTGCACGGGCTCGCGGTGTCCACGGTCGCAGCCACGGGCGATCTCGACAAGATGGAGCATGTGTGCCGACTCCTGGTAGAGAGCGAGCGCACGGGCCACCCGAAGCTCCTGTCGACCGCCATCACGGAGCCGGACGCCGGAAGCGACGTCGAGGACGTCGAGTTCCTCGAGACGGCGCACCTGTCGTGCGAGGCCAAGCCCGTGAAGGGGGGCTATCGCCTGAACGGCCGCAAGGTGTTCATCAGCAACGGCAGCATCGCCCACACGCACGTCGTGATCATGCCGACGAACAAGCGCGATCCCGTGGGCACGACCTTCGCATTCCTGGTCGAGACCGGCACGCCCGGTTTCTCGGTCGGCCGCGTCGAGCGGAAGATGGGCCAGAAGGCCTGCCCCGCCGCCGAGCTGGTCTTCGAGGACTGTTTCGTCCCGGAGCGACAGCGCATCAGCGGCAAGTCGCTGCCCGGACGTCGCATCGCGCTGGTTCTCGGCGCGACGCGCGGCGGCGTAGCGGCGTTCGGCGCGGGCGTGGCGCGCGGCGCCTACGAGCGCGCTCGCGAATACGCCCTGACGCACACCCTGGGCGGACGGCGCTTGCTCGACGAGCAGTGGGTCCAGTTCAAGCTCGCCGACATGCACAAGAACGCGACGCTCGCGCGCAATGCCTACGTGACGGCGATGCTCGAGAACGAGCTGTTCGGGCTGTCGTCGCTCGTGTCCGGCGGCGAGCTGATGCGCGTCTTGCCGTCTGCCGTGCTGCAGAGTGCTCCGGCGCAGCGCCTGTTCCACTCGCGAGGCGTGAAGAAGAGCGTTCGCGAAGCCATCGACGACCTCGAAGACTGGCGGGTCGATGCTTCGAGCGCCGCCGGCGCCTCCGCCAAGGTCGTCGCGACGGACCTCGGCATCGAGAACTGCGGCCTCGCGCTCGACGTCATGGGCGCCGCCGGGCTGCGGCACGACGCCGGCGTGGAGAAGCTCTATCGCGACGCGAAGCTCCTGCAGATCTACGAGGGTACGAACCAATTGAACCGCATCGAGCTGTTCAAGAAAGCCGTCGCGCCGGCCGAACACGTCCAACCGACCCCGACAAGCCGCGCGCCGCGCGCGCCCGCAGGTGAGCACCATGACTACCGATGATCCCGAGCTGCTCTCGCACAGCATGAAGCGCTTCGCGGCACGCGAGCTCGAACCGCGCCTGCAGGACATCGAGCACGGCGCCGGACTGCCGCGCGAAGTCGTGGACGGCCTCGCCGCGCTGGGACTGTTCCAGCTGGACGCGGCGGATGGAGGACTCGGACTGCTCGCAACCGCCCTCCAGGCGCTGTCACGCACGACGGCGGCGCCGGCGGCACTGCTGCTCTCCCACGCGCTGGCGCGGCAGCTGCTGGTCGACAGCGAAGCGACCAACGGCTCGAGCACGGTTCGCGCGCTCGCGGTGAGCGAGCCGCTCGTGCTCGCCTATCCACTCTACGCCGAGCCCGCGTCCACGACCGGCGAGCTCGAGGTCCAGCGGCTGGATGGCGACCTGCTCCTCGACGGCCGCGCGGAGCTTGTCGTCGGCGCGCCCATCGCCGATCTCGTGGTCTTGCCGGTGACGGACCGCGAGGTCGTCGTGCTCGACCGCGAAACGCCTGGCATGCGCATCGACGCGCCGCTCATGACCTTGGGCATGCGGGGCTGCCCGGTCGCGGACGTGTGGCTGGAGCGCGTGCGCGTGCCGCACGAACGCTGCCTGTCGGTAGCGGTGGAGCGCGTGGCGCGACGCTTCCGCGGCCCCGCTGCAGGCATCGCCGCGGGGCTGGTCGGGCGATCGCTGGAGACCGCGACCAGCTACGCGCTCGAGCGCTACCAGGGCGGCACGAACATCATCGCGCACCAACAGGTCCGCGCGATGCTCACGCGCCTGCTGACGGACAGCGCCGCCTGTCGCGACGCCGCACGCCGCCTATCGCAGGAATCGCTCCCCGAGCACGAAGCGATGGCGCTGTTCATCGACACCAAGGAACGCGCCACGCGCGCCACCGTCGACGGCGTCCAGCTGCTGGGCGGCTACGGGTACATGGAGGAATACGGCCAGGAGCGCTGCTTGCGCGACGCGCGCCAGGCGCAGTGCCTGCTCGGACGCACTGACGTCCAGCGCCAGGCGCTGGCGAGCGACTGGCTGGAGCGAGGAACACCGTCATGATGCTCGAGAACCGACGCTATCCGCCGACACGCTTCGCGCGCTTCACGGTCCAGGACCGAGAAGTGCGACGCCTGCCGGAAGTGCGTCCAGACCTGTCCCGGTCAGCTGCTCGAAATGCGGGGAAAGCTGCCGGAAAACAAGTTCGACACCGGCGAGAGCGCGCTCGGCTGCATCGGGTGCCGGAACTGCGTGTCCGTGTGCCCGCACGACGCCATCGAGATAGAGGACCGCTACCGTGTGGAGCAAGGCTTCTACGCGACACGCCTCGCCGACCCGGAGCCGCCGAATCCTTTCGGTTCGGCGCGAGCCCCGGAGTGGGAGGAGCTCGCGACGAGGCTGACGCCCGTCGAGCGCCAGATCTACGAGCGCCGGAGCAACCGCCTGTTCAAGAAGAAGGCGGTGCCCGAACGCGCTGCTCTACCGCGTGGTCGAGGCCGGACGCTTCGCGCCGTCCCAGGGCAACTGCCAGCCGTGGAGCTTCCTGGTGATCGCCGATCGCGACCTGCTCGATCGTATCGGCGCGGCTTGCACGGCACGCGCCGCGCCGTTGTCCAAGCTGTATCTGAAGAATGGCGGCGGTACTCCGCGCGAAGCGCTGAAGACGCTCGCCGTCAACGCCCTGGCGCGTCTCTCGCCGAACAACTTCGATCAGCGGCTGGCGCACGGCATCGACACCATCGCGTCGAACGACCGCTACGACGTGTTCCTGCATGCGCCCGCGCTGATCGTGGTGCTCGGCGACACGCGCGGCATCGGCGAGCCGCTCATCGACTGCTCGCTCGCCGCGCACAACATGGTGCTGGTCGCGCACTCGCTCGGGCTCGGCACCTGCTACGTCGGTTTCACCAAGATGCTGAACACGCTGCCGGCGCTCAAGGACGAGCTCGGGATCGCGTGGCCGTGGAAGGTGATGACGTCCATCGCCGTCGGCTACCCGCGCACGCGCATCGACAAGGCGGTGGCCCGCGAGCGTCCGCCGGTCACCTGGTTTCCTGCCGATCGCTCGGGCCCGCGCGCCCGACCGGCCTTCGACCTTGAAGAGGACGACAAGACATGACCTATCCCGCATATCCGTTCAAGTCGCACTTCGTCACGGTTGACGGCCAGCGAATCCACTACGTGGACGAAGGCAAGGGCGAGACCTTGCTCATGCTCCACGGCAACCCCACCTGGTCGTACCTGTACCGCCACGTGATCCTCGGCCTCGGAGGCGAGTTCCGGTGCGTCGCACCGGATCACCTGGGCTTCGGCTTCTCCGACAAGCCGGCGCGGGGCGACTACAGCATGCGCGCGCACGCCATGCGCCTTGCCAGCTTCGTCGACAAGCTCGGGCTTCGCGACGTGACGCTCGTCGCGCAAGACTGGGGTGGTGTGATCGGACTTTCCTGGGCGACACGCCACAAGCACCTGGTGAAGCGGCTGGTGCTGATGAACACGACAGGCTTCGTGCCGTCCAGCCAGCACCGGATGTCGTCGATCAAGCCACCGCCGCTCGGCCTGTTGCCGCTCTGGGCGCTCAAGATACCCGTGCTCGGCGAGCTCTTCGTGCAGGGGCGGAACGGCTTCGCCAAGCGCCTGGTGCCGGCGGGCATCCACCACAAGGAGCGCCTGTCGCCGCGCACCATGGAGGGCTACACGGATCCTTATCCGACCTGGGGATCGCGCCGGGCGCACCTGGCGAGCGTGCGCCAGATCCCGATCACGCGCCGGCATCCGACGTGGCGCCTGCTCTCGGAGATCGGCGCGGAGCTCGACGGCTGGAACGTCCCGACGCAGCTCGTCTGGGGCATGAAAGATCCGGTATTCGTGCCGTGGTTCCTCGAGGAGTTCGAGCGCCGCCTGCCGAACCACGCGCCAAGCGTGCGCATCGCGGACGCCAGTCACTTCGTGCAGGACGACGCGCCGGAGGCCGTCACGCGGGCGATTCGCGACTTCATGCGCCACTACCCGGTCGCGGCAGCCGAGCCCGACGCCGGCCGCGCCGAACCGACAACCCAGGAGATCTCGCCATGACCCGGAAGGTGTTGCTCACGACGCCCTGCGCCCCGTTCGACGTCGCCTGGGGCGAGGACATGATGGACCTCCTGAGCGCGCGTCTGGCGCGCGGCCATGACATCGCCGGGCTGAAGTCCGAGCTGCCGACTTGGGGGCTATATCTCATCGCGGAGAACATCCAGAGTCCTTCCACGGTGCTCGAGTATCCGCACTGGGACGACTTCCTGCGCGAGATCGACAAGGGCTACGATGTCATCGGCATCCAGCTGAAGACGCTCAACACCGAGCGCACCGCGCGCATGGTCAAGGCCATCCGCGAGCACTCGCCGAAGAGCGAGATCGTCATCGGCGGCTACGGCGTCTCGGCGCTGCGCGACAAGATGCCCGGCGACGTCCACGGTCACGGGCAGTACATCTTCGACAACGCCGATCACCTGTGCCGCGACGAGGGCGTGCGCTTCATGCGCGAGCTGCTGGGCGAGCGCACGGACCGGCCGATCACGCAGTATCACCTGCCCTACGCGACGTTCAACCTGCCCGGCGTGCGCAACTTCGACCTGAGGATCCCGGCGGTTCTCGTCTCGCTCGGCTGTCCCTCCGCGTGCGAGTTCTGCAACACGAGCGCGTTCTACCACCACAAGAAGATCTACGTCGCCGACCCCGAGCAGACCTTCGAGTTCATGAAGAGTCACGTGCAACGCCTGGGCGTGGACACGCTGAACGTGACGCTGTTCGACGAGGACTTCTTCCTGAACCCCGACTACGTGCGGGAGCTCGGGCGCCTGATCCGCGCGGACAAGAAGATGTGGGGCGTGCGCTACGTGACCTTCGGCTCGGTCAAGGCCCTCAGCGCCTTCGAACCGGAAGAGCTCCGCGAGTGCGGCGTCGGCGGTGTGTGGGTCGGCGTGGAGTCGGGCATCACGGAGGACGAATGCTCGAAGACCGGCTACAAGAAGCGCGACGGCGCCAAGTCGCCGACCGAGCTCTTCGACGACCTGCATCGTGTCGGCATCGAGACCATCGGATCGATGATCCTCGGCTTCGACTTCCATACGCCGGACAACATCGAAGCGGACATCGACTACTTCGTGAAGCTCAAGCCGATGTTCTACCAGATCGCCCCGCTGACGCCGTGCCCCGGCACGAAGCTCTACCGCAACATGCAGAAGAGCGGACGCCTCTCGGACGGCTACAACTACAGCGACTTCCATATCTGGAAGGAGGGCTCGCACACTCTCGAGCACTTCGGTGACGGCGACATGAAGCGTTGGTTCGACGTCGCACACGAGAAGCTCCGCACCGTGAACGGCCCGCCGACCTTGCAGTTCTGCGAGCTCAACCTGCGCGCCTACGAGACCTTCCGCGACTCGAACACGGAGTACCTGCGTCACCAGGCAGATCTCGCCCGCAAGCTCGCCGTCGGCGCCCTGCCGCTGGTCCGCGCGATCGGCAACCGCGCGCCGTCGCCGCTGGTCAAGCAACGGGTCAAGGACCTGCAGGCGACCGCGGACCGGCTGCTGCCGGCGCCGTCGATCACCGTGCGCGTGATCTCCCGCGCCGTCGAGGCCTATGCGACACGACGCGGCGAACAGTACGACACGCTCGAGCGTCCGCCCGTGGTCAGCGATCCCGGGGTGCGCTGGTCGTACTACGAGCCCGGCAAGGAACCCGTCCGGCGCGGCGCACACCGGAGCGTGCCGAAGGCGCGCTTCGCCCAGAAGAAGCTCGGTGTGCCCGTCGAGGTGCAGCGGCGCCGCGTGGAAAGCGAAGCGCCGCGGGTGCGCATCGAAGAACCGCTTGCCGAGGAGAGCCGGGAGGACAAGCGGCACTTGCCGGTGGTCGAAGTGCGATAACATCCGCGCGATGCGACGACCCGCGCGGTAGCTCGCGTTCGTGCAGCGCCGGGAAGGGGATGCCGGTCCGGCGCGGAACCGAGCGGGAGACGCCGGCGTCACCCCCGGCGAGATCAAGACGCACTTGCCGGAACGCGAGGAGACGCTCCGTAAGAGCTGGTCGCCGGAGGCGACCAGCGCGCGGCTCGCGCCGGCGCTCGTCACCGCGCTGGAGCGGCCCAGCATCCGGCGCCAAAGACTCCGCCTCGTCGAGTTGCACATCGACCGCGCTGACCCAGATCTCGACCATCGGCACCGGCGGCAGACTGCAGGACATCGTGCTCATGGGCGACTCGCAGAGCGGCCAGTCGGGCTGGACCTACCTCATTCGAGGTATCGACGCACCCGCGCTCCTGGGGTGTGATCGACTCATGGCGAGCTATCGTGGGTGGGGGTACGGGCTCGTGCTCGGAGCGGCGATCGTCGCCTCCGCGTGCGGCTCCAGCACGCAGAAGAAGCCGGGCGATGCCGGCACGAAGCCCGACGGCTCGGGCAACGCGGGCGGCGGCGGGACCGGCGGCACGGCCGGAACCGGCGGTACGGCCGGGACCGGCGGTACGGCCGGGACCGGCGGCATGGGCGGGATGGACGCCAGCGCCGGCGCGGCAGGCATGGCCGGCAGCGACGCGGCCGCGGGAGCGGCGGGCAGCGCCGGCATGGACGCGGGAGTGGAAGCGGAAGCAGAAGCCGCGGCGCCCGCCGGCGTCCAGGCGCTGTATCCGAACAACGGCGACTACTGGACGGACTGCGTCGCGAACGACGGCACCACGCCGTACAACGCCACCGACACCGCATGCGACTACGTCGCGGCGCGCAACGTGGACAACGCATGCCTCCACGGCGGCGAGATGCGCGTCTTTTCGCTCACCAAGTTCTCGAACTGCACCGGCGTGACCGCCACCGACGCCCTCGACGCGTTCGACTGGATCTGTGACGACAGCACCGGCACCCCGCGCGTGATCTCCACGGGCCTCAAGGACCAGCGCTACCTCTCGACGCTGATCGACTTCTCGGGAACGCCGGCCTGGCGCGAAGACAGCGTAACCGCCACCGACGGCTCGACCAGCGAGCAGAGCGCCAGCGGCGTCTGGTGGTCGAACCCGATCGTGGTGGACAACGACGGCGGCTCGCAGTCAACCAAGCACGACATCATCGTCGTGACGCAGGACACGACCGTCGGCCACTACACGATCGACAACCAGAACATGGCGATGGTCGTCGCGCCCGGCGTCACGGTGACCGGCGACGGCACGTACACGTACCCGGCGCTGGTCGACGAGTCCCACAACCCGTTCCTCTGGTTCGAGGGCACGGTCAATGCCACGGGCAATGGCGTGGGCGTCCAACAAGGCGGCGACATCGCGTGGCTCCGCGGCGTCCACGCCTCCAGCGCGAGCACCCAAGGCATCTACTCGGATGTGATCCATCTGCGCGCCTACGATCTGACCGCGACGAACAACAAGACCGGCGGCATCAAGCTGACGGGCAAGTACGGCCACGCCCGCCACCTGACGGCGAGCGGCAACGGCACCAACGGCTACGACTCCGCGGTGCTCATCGGCTTCATCCAAGGGCGCGCCGAGGACATCACGATCGCCGACCATCCGCTGTGGATCGGCGGCAGCGACACGCACATCCGCAACGTGACAATTACGAACGGCTACGTGCACGTGAGCAACGGGCCGCGCGACGTGCTGGCGGACTTCACGATCACCAATCCCGCGGCGGGCGACACGGCATTCGAGGGCGACACGAACACCACCGTATACCGCATGACCGTCACGGGCCAACCCGGCAAGACCTCGGAGGCGTTCGCCGCGGGCACGAACGACCGCTACATCCAGACGGTCGTCTACAACAGCGCGTACCAAGCCGTGAATTCCCAGTTCAACAGCTTGTACATTGGGATGACGATCTCCGACTCGGTTGGCCGCGGCGTCGACATGGGCGTGCCGGGGAACACGATGGAAGCCGTCCTCGACCGCGTCAACGGCGACGGACAGAGCACCAACTACTACGGCATCGAGATCGACTCGACGACCACCATGCGGAACCTCGCGATCAGCTCCACCGGCCCGTCGCCGAACATCTTCCTGGGCGACAACGCCGACTACTCACCGTTCACCGGCCGGCTCGTCGTGGACAGCAGCAGCAGCTGTCTGGTCGGCAGCCAGTGCCAGTCGCCGCCGTTCGACAGCAACTGCGCCGCCACCGGTGGGCTGAATGTGGTCTTCGGCAGCGCCTCGGGTTCGGTCGGCGCCGGGCCGACGTTCGCCGTCAAGACCGCGGATACGCTGCTCCGCAACGTCGCGCCGATCCCCACCGGAAGCGACACGATCACGCACACGTACAACCCGACCAGCGCGTCGGGCTGTAGCGACTACTCCGGCGCGGTCTGGGACTCTACGAACTTCAAGTGCACGATCACGTTCCTGCGCGACGCGTTCGAGGTCGACGACGACGGCATCGGCAACGACAACGGCCTGTGCGAGTCAGACGAGACGTGCGTCTATATGCCGAACATCGGCGCCTACCAGGGCGAGGGCGCCCTGACGAAGATCGCGGACATCGGCACCGGCGGCACGCTGCAGAACATCGTGCTGATGGGGTACTCGCAGAACGGCCAGTAGCGCTTGATGGCCGGTCCGTCGCGGTATTCCGCGGGGCGCCGCAACGCAGGCTACGCGAACAGCCGCGCCAGCTCGGCGCGGCTCCGGACGCCGAGCTTGGCGTAGATGTTGCGCAGGTGCACGCGCACCGTGCCTTCCCGCACGGCCACCCGCGCGGCAATCTGCCGCGCGCTCCCGCCGCGAGCCGCAAGCCGGGCGATCTGGCGCTCGCGCGGCGACAGCAGCTCGTCGACAGCGCTCGGCGTCACGGCGTGCAACGTGTCGTCGGAGAACAGGGCGACCACGCGGAGCGCCTCCCCCGGTCCTGGGCGCGACGTCGCAAGCTCCACGCGGATGCCGCGGAACAGGAGCCGCGAGCGCTCCGGCGAGGTCGCCGCAGCGACAAGCGCACGCTCGAATCCGCGCCCAGCCGCGGTCGCCCATGGTGCCCAGGCGCGCGGCGAAGAGCCGGCGCGCCGCCTTCGACCACGTCACGCGCCGCGACGGGAACCCGATGACGGCGTGGGGATAGCGGTGCACGCCCCTGTCGTGCGTCTCGCTCGCCGGGCGGTCCAACGCGTCGAGCGCCGCGCGCGTGCCGAGCGCGCGCGCGAGGTGCGGATAGACGACCGCCAACGACGCCAACTCGGCGTCGCTGAACAGAGGCTCGCCGCGCGCGCGATACAGCGCGAGCACGGCGTTGCCGTTGCGCGCCGTCGGGATGCGCGTCAGCGCGATGTCGTCGAGTCCTTCGCGATCCAGTAGTTCTTGCACTGGATTCGGCGGCGCGTCGTGGCCCACGTACCAGGCGCCCGGCGGCGCGTTCATCAGCGCCGGCCGCGACGGATCCTGGTCGGCCACCGGCGCGTACAGCTCCGCCCAGCGCTCCACGGCGCCGACCGCGCGGTACCAGCTGTCGAAAGACCACTCGTGACCGATGACGACCCCGGCGAGCCCGAACGCGCGAATCAGCACGTCCACCATCTCTTCGGCGTCGCTGCCGCTGACGATGCCGCGCGCGAGCACGGTGTACAGCGTCGCGAGTGCCGTCTCGTCGCGCGACGTCCCGCCGGACGCCGCCGCTGCCAACGGAAAGCGCAGCGCCAACGACCCCCGCATCCCCATGGACGCCGAGAATACCCCGGCAGGCCGCCGGGTGCGAGCCCGCCGTGACCACGACGCCTTCCAGCGCAGCGCGCCGCACGCGTCCAGCGCGAACACCGTCCGCACGTACAGCGCCTGCTCCGCCGCCACGTAGTACGTGTTGCCCGCCGCATCCGCGGCGACGGGGCCCAGCAGCGTGTCCGATCCCGCATCGAGGCTGGTCTGCCACAGCGCGGTGCCCGCGCGTGCTGCGGCAATGCTCGCGGCGCACGCGGCGTCCACCTGCAGCGGCGCGCACGGGTCGGCCGCCGCGTCGGGAGCCGTTGCCGAAGCCTCCGGCAAGCCGCTCCGCGCGCCGCACGCCTGAAGCGGCGCCAGCGCCAGCACGGCGACGAGACCCAGTCGAGAAGCCGCCACGCGTCCGCTTCGTCGAAGCGCCGCGCGGATGCGGCCCCTGCCGCAGTGGCACGAAGCTTCGACCATGCAGGCATCTTATGCCAGTCCGGCGCGGAATCGTGCGGTACGCTCGGCGCACGGCAGCTTCACTTGAACCCTTCGTGTGCGCGCATTGCGGCTCGCCGATCGCGGCCGTGGACGCACCCACCGCGACCTGCCCGGCGTGCGGCGCCGAGCAGCCGGTGCCCGCTGCGCATCGCGAAGCCGTACGGTTGCTGCGTGATTCGGCGGATGCGCGTCAACGCGCGGCATCGGCGCTCGCGCGCTACGAGGCGCGCACGGTGCCGTGGCTCGTGGTCGTGATGGTGGCTCTCTTGCCCGGCGCCATCACGATAGTCGGGATCGTGGCGGCGGCGCTGTTCGAGTTCGCGGGCGTGGGCGGTGGCATCGACGTTCCGCTGTTCCTGGGCACGTGGGTGTGGATCCCGCTCGTGCTGTCTGCGGGGCTGGTCACGCTGGTGTTCTGGTACAGCAGCTACCTGTCGGGCTGGGTGCCGGAGGCGCGGGCCGCGCTCGCCGCGAAACCGCCGCCGGTCGCCGGCGCACCGCCCGCGTGTCGATCGTGCGGCGCGCCGCTCGTCGTGGAGCCGGGGCACACGTTCGCGCGCTGCATCTACTGCGGCGCCGACAGCCTGGTGGTGCTCGACGCCATCGAAGCGCGCCGGCTCGCAGCGTCCGTCGAGCACGCCGACGCCGACGCGGACCGCGCGCTCGCCCACTTCCACGAGCGCGGTCACAAGGCGTCGTACTCGTCGCTGGTGATCCTGGCGGTGTGGGCGGTGCTCGCAGTGCTGCCGTGCCTGTGGTCGTTCGGAGGCAAGTCGTTCCGCACCTCGGGCTGGGCGACCGCGGTGGGCATCGACGTCACGCCGCTCGTCATCTACTCGATGGGGATGTCGGTGGGGACGCTCGACGCTGGCGACCCCGCGCGCAGGCGTCCCGCTCGCCCGAGCGACGCGCGCAAGTCGCACATGGGTCTCGCCTTGCTCGCGATGCTGGTCGTGCTCGTGGTGTTCTTCGCCATCGAGTACGCGGAAGCGCCTTGAGGCGCGTTGGTTCGGGTTCGGCGCGGCCGGCGTCCGGTCCGGCCATCCAACGTGCCCCACCGCCTGCGCCGGCGTAACCGACGGTAGCTACGTCTGCAATTGCGACGACTGCACGGCGGAGACTGCGCCCCGCAAATTGGGGACCGTGTGCGATTCGAGCTCGCAGTGCGAAAGTGGCCTCTGCTACGCCGGTCACTGTTCGGGGCCATGTAACTCCAGCGCCGACTGTGGCGGGCTCCCGTGTGCGCAGATCCCATGCGCCCCGTTCGAGCAGACCACGTGCGGCGCCTTGTGCGTTCCGTACTGTGTCTATCCGCGGGCGTGCGACGCCGGCCAAGCCTGTTGGACCCTCGCCGACGGACTCCGGCGACAAGGACGTCTGCACCGAGAAGAAGAAGAACGGCGAGCCGTGCGCCGATGTGGCCGAGTGCCAATCAGCAAGCTGCATCGGCGGCGCTTGCGCCGGCTCGTCGACAGGTCCCGCGCAGAACGGCGGTGCGTGCGTATACGACGCGGACTGCGTGTCGTCCAACTGCAGCAATGGAAGCTGTCGCGGGACCTCGCTGGTCGGCGATCCGTGCAGAATCAATTACGACTGCGCGGTCGGCACCTGCTGCTCGGGCGCCTGTTGCTGAAGTTCGATGCGCGCGCGACCGGGGACGTGGGCGTCACGTAGGAACGCCAGCGAGCTTGAGCACCCATTCCTGGGGGACGCTCAAGGTGAATGCGGTCGCGGGTAGCTGCTTCAGCTCGTCGGGGGAGAAGGTCAACTCGTAGTGCAGCGAGAGGTGCCCGCTCCATTCCGCATCGACGTGCGCGAGGTCGACCGCCAGCAGCACGCCATGCTCGTCGATGGTCACCGAGAGCGGGCCCGGCGTCGTCGCGGTCCATTCGTGATCGATCGCCTTGCCCGCGAGCTTCGGGACGACCGAGAGCGTACCGAGGATGCGCCGTCGCGTGAGGGCGAGTGCCCCCGAGTAGCTCCGGGTATTGGTCCCGACGACGACGAGCCCAGGCAGCTTCCCCGAGAACCGGTACGCGACCGGCACGCCCTCGTAGACGTGAAGCGCGCCTTCCTTTTCCACGGCCGAGCGGAGCTCCTCGGGCAGTTTTCCGATACCGAACAACTTGTAACGAAGCGTCGTCATCTTCACCTCGGGCTGCATACCGATGCGAGCAATCATAGCCGGCTTGTCGGGAACTGTCGCGCGGAGACGCCCACCCGCGATCTACCGGTGCTCGCGTGCCACCGCGACTTCCATGCGGACCAGTGGCCGCGCCGGGGACGTGCGGCGAAGCGCCTGGGCGATCCAGACCACGTTCAAGCTTGACCTGCCCGCATGCTTCCCGCTCCCGCTCCCGCGCCCGCCACGCCGAAGACCACCGCCGCGCGGGCGGTTCAGGGATGGGACGCCACGCACCGCCGCGGCTTGCTGTCCAATGGACTTGCGCTCGTTCGCGAGCCGACGACCCCGCTCCGTCTCGTCCGCGGCATTTTCCTGGTGGAAGCATGCACGCCGACCCGCACGGCTGGCAACATGCGCTTCACGGATAGCGTGCCCGAAGCGCTCGCGCTGCGACGGCCCAATCCGCGCGCGCGAGCTGCTGCCGAACGGGGTCGGGGCGGCAGCCAGCGGAAGCCGCAGCGATAATCCATTAGTATTTGCTTATTAATGTCGGTGCGGCGCGGAACCGCGCGGGCCCGAAGCGCGGGATTCCGCGCCGGGCCGGCAAACCAGACCACGATTAGCGGTTCGATCCCGGTGAGTTGCGGCCTTCGTGGACGGGCACGGGCGTCCCGGCGATGCTCCGCGCCGATGAGTATCCCGAGAGCGTTCCTGGTTTGTGCCGCGGTCGCGGCCGCGGCGGCCGGCTGTCACGCGGCGGCCGCTCCGCCCGCTGCGGCGCCCGCTCCAGCCGCCCCGGCGCCGGTCGCGAGCGCCGACTCCGCGCCCCAGACCACGGCCGAGGATCTGACGGCACCGCCGGGACAGCTGAAGCTCGCCGCGATCCGGCTGCTCACGAACGGCAAGCCCGGACTGGTGCTGGATCCCGACGGCACGGTCGAAGTGCCCGGCAAGGGCGAGGTCGGGCGCGTCGAGCGCGACGGGCGGTTCCTCGACGCACACGACAAGCCGCTGCTCCAGTTGACGCCGGAAGGCGAGCTGGTGCTGCCGAACGGCGACTATCTGCCCGTCACGATCGACAAGAACGGCGCCGTGCACCTGTTGAAGGAAAACCGCGTCGTCCGCTTGCACGACGACGGCACTCTGGAGGGCGCGAACCCGGCGGGGCCCACGGTCCACGTGGAAGGGGCGACGCCGGCGACGCGCCGGACCGCCATGTTTCTCCTGGTGCTCGCCGGCTACCAGCTGCAAGAGCATCCGTGACACGCCGGGCCCTCTTCGTCGCCTGCGCCACCCTGCTCGCTGTCGCGGCCCTGCTCCAAGCCCGCGACGCGCGCGCCGCCGGACCGGCTGTCCGCGCCGACCCGCGCTACATCGACGCGCTGATCGCGCGGGCGCACGCCCTGCACCTCGCCGACATGACGACCTGGCGGCGGCTCGGACACTATCGGCACCAGCTCTTCGGCGGCTGGAAGAGCGAAGCGGACGCGCGGGAGTTCTTCCTCTCGCCGGAAGGCAAAGACGATCCGTCCGCCGAGCTCGACGCGACGATCCGCGGGCTGTTCGGGCCGGCGCCGGCGGACAAGAAGCTGCAGCATCCGTACTGCCGTTTTCCGGCGCGCCTGGCGTGGCTCAACGCGAAGCTGCACTTCGACTTCTCGCGCGTCCCGCGACGCAGCTGCCCGCGCTTCCAGGAGTTCGTGCACCAGCTTCGCGCGCGGTCGATCACGCTCGTGTTCTCGTCGTACTACCTGAACAACCCGGCTTCGGCGTTCGGCCACACGTTCCTGCGGATCAACAAGCTCGATCGCCGGCGCGACGAGCACGACCTCGAGCTGCTCGACTACGGCATCGATTTCTCGGCGACGGTGGACACGAGCAATTCGTTCATCTACACGTTCAAGGGGCTCACCGGCATGTTCCCCGGCGTGTACCGGCGCGTACCGTTCTACCTGAAGGTGCGCGAATACAACGACCACGACTCGCGCGACTTGTGGGAGTACGAGCTGAACCTCACCCACGCCGAAGTGAGCCTGGTGATCGCGCACCTGTGGGAGCTCGGCTCGAACTACTTCGACTACTTCTACCTGTCGGAGAACTGCTCGTATCACATCCTGGACGCGCTCGATGTCGCGAGCCCGAAGCTGCACCTGCTGGACAAGGTGGGCTGGCCGGTGATCCCGGCGGACACGATCAAGTCCGTGATGGCGGAGCCCGGACTGGTGCGCAGCATCCACTATCGCCCGTCGATCCGCACGCAGGTGCGAGCGCGGCTCGACAAGCTCGACGGCGACGAGAAGGACGCGCTGTCCGAACTGATGAGCGACCCGGAAGCGCCGTTTCCGGCAGGCTTCGATCAGCCCCGCCGCGTCGCGGTGCTCGACGCGGCGCTGGATCTCGCGGACTTCCGCTATGCCGACGATCTGACGAAACCGCCCGCGCTCCGGGATCCGGCGGGCGAGCAGCTCCAGCAGCGGCTGCTGGAGCGGCGCGCGGCGATCCTCGCCGAGAGCCCGGACCTGGTGGTCGCGCCGCCGTTCCGCAAGATGCCGCACATGGGCCACGGCTCCACGCGGGTCGGCCTGGGATCGGGCTACTCCTCGGACCGCAACGCGTATCACACGTTGGAGTTCCGCCTCGCGCTGCACGACCTCGCGGATCCCACCGACGGCTATCCGGAGTACGCGGCCATCGAGTTCATGCCCACTCGCTTGCGCTACTACATCAAGGAGGCACGCCCTTCCCTCGAAGACTTCTCGCTCGTTCGCGTGACGAGCCTGACACCGCTGAGCCGCTTCCAGCATCCGTGGTCCTGGACGGTGCGCGCCGGCGCGACGCGCGTGCGCGACGGGGGCTGCAATGGGTGCCTGGCCGGCATGGGGGAGATCGGTGCGGGCTGGGCGTTCTCGCTGTTCTCGAAGAGCACGCTGTTCTACGCGCTCGCCGACGCGCAGCTGCTGGCGCCGGTGCACGGCGGCGTGTTCCACGCGCTGCGCGCCGGCATCGGGCCGTCCGGCGGCGTGCGCGTCAAGCTCTCGCACAATCTGCTCGCCCTCGGCACCGGGACGTGGTCGTGGCTGCCGGGGCGAGATCCCAAGAGCACGTGGCGCGCGGACGGCACGGTGCGCTGGCAGTACGTCCGCGACTTCGCCCTGGACCTGCACGCCACTGCAGCGCCCGACGCCTGGTCGGCGCAAGCCGAGTCGATGTTGTACTTCTGATGCGCGCCGTCCGTCTGCTTTCGCTGCTGCTGCTGGTCGGCGCGACCGGCGGCTGCACGAGCATGGTGTACATGCCGTCGCGGAAGCTACTCGGCTGGCCGCACGAACGCCCCGACGACGTGTGGATGCGCGCCCGCGACGGCACGCGCCTGCACGCGTGGCTGCTGCACGCCCAGAGCGGGCCGGCGCGAGGCACTTTCGTGCAGTTCCACGGCAATGCCGGGAACATGACCAGCCACTTCGCCGCGCTCGATTGGGTCACGCGCTATGGCTACAACCTGTTCACGTTCGACTACCGCGGCTACGGCCAGTCCGCGGGGACGCCCGACCAGGCAGGCGTCGACCAGGACGCGGTAGCCGCCATCCGCACCGTGCAGCGGCGCGTGTCGGCGCGGAAGGACGGGCCCGACCTGGTACTGTTCGGGCAGAGCCTGGGCGGCGCCGTGCTGCTGCGCGCGCTCGACGACGTGCACGATCGAAAGCGCATCCGCGCCGTGATCGTGGAAGGGACGTTCACTTCGTACCAGGAGATCGCGGCCAGCGTGCTGTGGCGCGCGCCGCTGCTGTTTCCGTTCACGGGCTTCGCGTACGCGCTCGTCAGCGACGCCTACGCGCCGGACGAGAGCATCCCGCGCATCAGCCCGATCCCGCTGCTGGTCATCCACGACCTGCACGACCCGGTCGTGCCGTTCCGATTCGGTGTGGCGGTGTACGACCTCGCGCGACAGCCGAAGACGCTCTGGCCCGTCGACTACGGCGCGCACATCCGCGCCACCCGGATCCGGCTCTGCAGCGCCTGCTCGTGAAGTGGGTGGAGCGCGTCGGTTCCGCGCCGCGCAGCCAAAGAAAAACGGGAACCGCTGGCGCGATTCCCGTTTCCAGTGCGTTGTGACTCCGGGCGCTCAGCCGAGGTGGCCGCACGCCAGCGCGCTGTCGCTCTTGAGCACGCCGATCACGTTGCTGCTGACCTGCTTGTCGTCGACTTGCGGCCCCGAGAAGATGTTCTTGAAGTTCTTCTGCAGGGCGTGGCCGACGGCCTGCGCGTTGTTGCAACCGGCCAGCTCGGCGAGACCCGTGACCGTGGGACCCTTGCCGCGCGCGATGTCCTTGGCGAGCGCCGCGCGGTTGGTCTGGATGAACGCCGCCGTGCTGCCCGGCTGGTAGCCCGCGCCGTCGCAGTTGCTGGTGCCGGAGCTGATGCCGAAGGTCTGCGAGCCGGACGTCCCGTTGGTCGTCGCAGCGAAGACCTGCGTGAAGCCGTCGCTCGGGCTGAACAGCAGCGAGCCGAGACCGCAACCGGCGTTGCCGTACTTGGCGTTGCCGGCGGGCGCGGGCGCGGCGGCGGCTGGCGCCGGCTCTACCGGAGCATTCGCGGGGGCCGCAGCAGCGTCCGCCGGCGGCGGCTCCGCGGGCGGTGCGGGTGCGTCGTCCTGCGCCAACGCCGGCGAGCTCATCGCGAAGAGCCCGACTCCAATAATCGACAAGAACTTCCACGTTCGCATGATGGGTATTTCCTCTTCCGGGGTTGTTCGATTCAGGAGCGCTGAACCAGCCACTGGGATATCGGTGTCATCTGCTGCGGTCAAGTACGCAGACCAGCCCGCTTGCGGCCGCTCTGTGAGCCGAGTACCGTCCCGACGGCGGGTCGGGCCCGCCGAAGGGAGATGCGATGCGGAGGATCTGCGCCTTCACCTGCGCGATTGCCGTCGGTTCAGCGAGCTTTCCAGCATGGAGCCAGTCCGCCCCGCCGAGCGCTCCGCCCGTGGAAGACGCGACAGGCACCGCCTCGCTGCCCCCGGCACCACCCCCGCCGCCCCAACCGCCGCCGCCGCCGGCCGCGGCTGCCGCGGCTCCAGTCCCTGCCCCGAGCGCCGCGCCAGCCCCCGCTCCGGCACCCGCGGCCAATACGGAGGTCGAGATAACGACTTTCGACGGCGCGGTGTTCCACGGCGCCCTGGTCGAAAAACTGCCAGGACGCTACGTGACCTTGCACCTTGCGACGGGTGAATACCGGCGCATCGCCTGGCAATACATCGCGAAGATGACGGGGCCGGACGCGACGGCCAGTGACGTGCCGAAGGTCGCGATGCGCTTCGAGGCCGACAGCCCCAGCGCGGCGATCGAGAAGTACGTCGGCGCCTGGCGCTCCGTATGCCTGACCCCGTGCGACGGCAAGCTCACGCTGGGCGCGTCGTACCGCGTGGGGGGCCACGGCATTCGCCCCTCCGAACCGTTCCGCCTGCCCAAGAGTGGCAAGAAGCTGAAGATCGACGCCAACGTGGGCACCGAGGGCAGCACGATCGCGGGCGCGCTGCTCGGGATGGCGGCGGTGGCGTTCTCTACGTTGGCGGCATGGTGTTCTTGATCGGCTCGTCGTCGAACTCGACGACGACGGATTCGAACGGCAGCACCCGGAACTTCACGGACAGCGAACGCTCGACATTGCGTGGTGTCGGCGGATCGATGATGCTGGTCGGCGCCGTCGTTGGCGTCGTCGGGCTCGTGATCCTGCTCAACAACAAGACCGAAGTGACGGTCGCGAAACGACGCAAGGCACCGACGCTGGCGCGGCGCGCGAAGCTGCCTGGGCCGTTCCAGCTCGACGCGCGCGGCATCGGTTCGAGAGGTGCGCCCCGGGGGATTCCGCGCCGGACCGGCAAACCCACAAAACGCGCGCGCCCCCGCCAGCGATGGCCGGCGAGGGCGCGAAGCGACTGGGCGCGGAGATCAGCCCTTGAGGTTCTTGGCGACGAAGTCCCAGTTCAGGAGCTTGTCGCAGAACACCTCGAGGAAGGCGTCGCGCTTGTTGCGGTGATCGAGGTAGTACGCGTGCTCCCACACGTCGGTGGTGAGCAGCGGCTTGTCCGCCGTCGTGAGCGGCGTCTCCGCGTTCGGCGTGGTGATGATCTTGCCCTTGCCGCCGGCAAGCACGAGCCACACGTAGCCGGAGCCGAAGCGGCCCATGCCTTCCTTCTTCCACGCGTCGCGGAAGCCGTCCCAGCCGCCGAAATCGCGGGTGATGAGGTCGGCCACGTCACCGGCGGGCGGTGCACCGCCGCCGTTCGCCTTCATGCCGTTCCAGAAGAACGTGTGGTTGTAGACCTGGGCTGCGTTGTTGAACACGCCACCGGAGCTGCCCTTGATGACTTCTTCCAGAGTCTTGCTGGCCTCGGGCTTGCCTTCCAGCATGCCCTTCAGCTTGTTCATGTAGCCCTTGTGATGCTTCTCGTAGTGGAACTCGAGCGTCTCCTGGCTCATGGCCGGCGCGAGTGCGTCCTTGGAATACGGAAGCGCGGGTACTTCGAAGTCCATCGTAGTCAGCTCCTTTCCTGCGAGCGTGTCTCGTCGAGGGCCCACGAACGTGCTTCCCGGCGTTCCCGGTGTCAACAGCGAACACGGCCGCGGCCGCGCCGGCTGGAAGCGGATGCCGTCCCTCGGCCGCAAGTATAGGAGCGAAGTCGCGCGCTGCAACCGCCGCGCCCGTCTCCGTTCCGTCGAATTCCGCGGCGCGGGCGTGCTACATATACTGTGAACACTTCTTGCTTGGGGACGGCGCGCCGTCCCCGGAGGTCCCACATATGCACATCGTCCATCGGGGGGCGATCATCGCGGCGCTCGCGCTCGCTGCCGCGGCTTGCGGCAACAGCAGCTTCTCCTCCGGTTCGGCGCCGGACGGCGCGGCCGGAACCGCCGGCGCGGGCGGCAGCGGCGCGTCCGGCGGCAACGACGGCAGCGCGGGTAGCGGCGGAAGCGGCGCCAGCGCGGGCGCGGGTGGTAGCGGCGGCGCCGCCGGAGCCGGCGCGGGAGGCGGTGGCAGCGCCGGGGCGGCCGGAGCCGCGGGAAGCAGCGGCGGCGCCGGTACCGGCGGGAGCGGGGCAACGGGCGGAACCGCGGGCACCGGCGGCAGCGCCGGCGCGTCGGCAACCGGCGGAGGCAGCGGCACGGGCGGCGCCGGCGATGGCGGCGTGAGCTGCTCCACGCTCATCGCAGACGCGCAGGCGAAGCTCGAGAAGGCGAAGATCTGCCAGACCGGCACCAAGGATTGCCAGGACACGGTGCAAGGCCTGTGCTGCACCGAGGTCGTCGCGTCGGCCGACTCCCAAGCCACGCAGGACTATCAAGCGGCGTTCAAGGCCATCCAGGACGCCCAGTGCACGATCGCGTGTCCGGCGACGCTGTGCCCGACGATCACCACTGGTACTTGTGCGGCCGCGAGCGGCCACAACGTTGGAGCGTGCATCGCGACCCCGACGCCCTGAGGCGACCGGGCATCCGGGCATCCGGCCATCCGGGCACACCCGGAACAGAGGCAGACCGCGCTTGTCCCCGCGCCCCTCGCGAGGCACGCTGCGCGCCGGTGCACGTCGAAATCGATCCCCCGTCCAGCGAGCTCGTCCCCCTGCGTCGCGCCGATGGGACGCCCATCGTCGCGACCCGCATGCTGCGCGGCATGGTCGCGGTCGCCGAGGCGATCTTCTGCAGCGCCGAGGGCCCGCCCTCCGCCGCGCGCCTGGCCTGGCTCGAGCGCGAGCTGGAGGACTTTCTCGCGCACGCCGGCAGGCAGACCCGGCTGGTGCTCGGCTTGGCGGCGCTGGCACTCGCGGTCGTGGCGCCGCTGCTGTCGCTGCGCTTCGTTCCGCTCCGGAAGCTGCCGGTGCAAGAGCGGATCCGCGCGCTGGCACGCATGGAGGACAGCGCGTTCGGCGCGCCGGTCCTGGCGGTGAAGGCGTTGCTCTGCGTGCTGTACTACGAGCACCCGGACGTGCAGGCGGAAGTCGGCTTCGACGGACAGTGCCTGGGGAGCTGACGATGAGCGGATCCATCATCCACGGCCGCGATCACGAGGGCGACCTGACGATCGACGCCGATGTGCTTGTCATCGGCTCGGGAGCGGGCGGCGCGGTCGTCGCCGCCGTGCTCGCCGAGGCCGGCCACGACGTGGTCGTGCTCGAGGAAGGCGTCCACGTCGCGCCGGAAGACTACGGGCGCATGCGTCCGAGCGAGACGATGCGCCACATGTGGCGCGACGCCGGACTCACGTTCGCGGTCGGCGTGGGCGACTCGCCGATGATCAACGTGATGATGGGCCGCTGCGTCGGCGGCTCGTCGGTGCTCACCGGCGGGGTGTGCTTCCGCATCCCGGGGTCGGTGCTCCACCACTGGTCCACGGAGCTCGGGCTGACGGAGCTTACCGAGGAGAACATGGAGCCCTTCCACGAATCCGTGGAGCGCTCCGTGCACGTCGAGACGGTGCCGGACTCGATGCGCTCGCTGTCCACGGTGCGTTTCGTCGAGGGCGCACAGCGCCTGGGCGTCGTGACCAAGCCGATGCGCCGCAACACCAAGGGCTGCAACGGCTGTGGGCGCTGCAACTTCGGCTGCCCGCACGGCGCGAAGCTCTCCGTCGACGTGAGCTATCTACCGCGCGCCATCGCGGCGGGCGCCCGGGTGTACTCCGACTGCCACGTCGATCGCATCACGCACGACAGCGGCCGCGCGACCGGCGTCGTCGGCCGCGTGCTGGACGGCCCCCGCGGCGGCACGCGCGGCGCGCTCGGCGTGCGCGCGAAGCGCGTGGTGCTGTCCGCCGGATCGTACGGCTCGCCGCTGCTGCTGCAAGACAGCGGCATCGGGCGGCGCTCCGGGCAGGTCGGCAAGAACCTGACCTTGCATCCGGGTTTCCGCGTGATGGCGCGCTTCGACGAGAAGATCGAAGGCTGGAAGGGCGCGCTGCAGAGCGTGTACAGCGATCACTTCGAGCACGACCGCATCACGCTGACCAGCCTGTTCGTGCCGCCGGGCGTGCTCGCCGCGACCATGCACGGCGTCGGCAAGGAGCACGTACGTCGCGCGCGCTCGATCCCGAACCTGGCGATCTTCGGCGGCATGCTCCACGACGACGCCGGCGGCGAGATCCGCCGCAGCTTCTTCGGTCAGCCGCTGCTCACCTATCGCATGTCCGACGCGGACAAGGCGGCGGTGCCGGTGCTGATGCGGCGCATGGCCGAGATCTACTTCGCGGCCGGCGCGAAAGAGGTGTTCCTGCCCGTGCTCGGGCTAGGCGCGGTGGACGCCGATCGCTTCCGCAGCGTGGATCTGGAGCACGTGCCCGGCCGCCAACTCGAGTGCGGCTCGCAGCATCCGCTCGGCACCTGCCGCATGGGCGTCGCGCCGCAGAACAGCGTGGTCGATCCCGACGGACAGTGCTGGGACCTGAAGGAGCTGTTCATCGCCGACGGCAGCATCGTCCCGACGAGCCTTGGCGTGAATCCGCAGGTCTCGATCATGACCATGGCCACGCGCGTGGCGTGGAAGCTCCGCGAGCGCCCGCTGCCATCGTGAGCTACGGCTGCGATCTCCAGCGGCTGCGACCCGAGCTCGCCGAGCGCTTCGTGGAGCTCGCCGAGGACGACGCCGCGCGACGATTCCGCGCCGCACCGACAACCCATGGAAGGCTGCGCACCTGGGCCCAGCGCGCGCTCGGGCATTTCATGAGCGACTTCGACGCCAACGGCTGGCTCGGCATGTACCCGATGCACCTGCTGTCGACCGCCCAATGGGGTTGTCTGCTCGGCGCGGCCGGCGGCGCGCTCGTCGATGTCGGCGCGGGCAACGGCGACGTCACGGCCGGGCTCGCACCGCTCTTCGACAGCGTGACGACAACCGAGCTCAGCGCGCCGATGGCGCGGCGCCTGCGGCGGCGTGGCTTCAGCTGCGAGCGCGTGGACGTCGCGGAGACGGGCGTACCCGGCGGCCCGTGGGACACCATCGCGTGCCTGAACGTGCTCGATCGCTCTGCGCGGCCGCACACGTTGCTCGAGCGGCTGCGCGACGGCCTCGCGCCGGGCGGGCGCTTGATCCTGGCCGTGGTCCTGCCGTATTCGCCGTTCGTGTACGAAGGCGGGGCGACCGTTCCGCCGATCGAGAAGCTCGATTGCGAGGCCGCCGACTGGGAGTCGAGCGTCGATCGGCTCGCGGCACGCGTGCTCGAGCCGCTCGGTCTGCACGTGCAGCGACTCGCGCGCGCGCCGTACCTGTCCGGCGGCGACGCGGACGCGCCGCTGTACGCGCTCGACGACGCGATCCTGGTGTGTGCGCGCGCGGCCTGAGACGCGCTCAGAAGGTTCCGGTCACGCCGGCGGAGCGCAACCCGACCCACGGGTGCACCTCGGGCGAGCGCGCCTGCTCGTCGCCGTGCTTCTTGTTCGACAGGATGAAAAGCGTCACTCCCGTCGCCAACCCGACGCCGCCGACGACGAAGCCCACGGTGGCGAGCGTCTTCGCGCTCGTCGCCTCGTCGTCGAGCGACGCGACCTCCGCCGACTTGGGGTTGCTGTCGAGGCAGGGCGAACCGCAGGCCGCGAAGGCGGCGTCGGCGTCCTTGCGCTTGCTGCTCGATTTCAACACGAACACGGTGCCGAGTCCCAGACCGACCACGCCGACGCCGAGCGCGACGTAGGACCCGATGCGCATCCCGTTCGAGCCGCCGTGCGAGGTCCCCTGGTCGCCGGTGGACGGCGGCGGCGCGGCGGTGGACGCGGCGGGGGTCGCTGGTGCGGTGTCGGTCGGCGAGGCGTCCGCGGCGGCGGCCGCGTTCGGCTCGGCGACGAGCGTCAACGCGACCGCCTGGTTGGCGGCCGGATCGAGCTTGACGCTCTGTTCCGCGGGCTTGAAGCCGGCGGCCGCGGCCTTGACCTGGTGCGCACCGGGATCGATGGGCAGCGCGATGCCGACGAGCGCCGGCGGCACGGGCTTGCCGTCGATGGTCACGATCACGGTGGTGTCCCTCGCCCCGTCGACCTTGATCGACAGATGGGCGATCTTCGCCTCGACCTCCTTGACCTCGCTTGCGGCGGTCTGCTGAGCCTGGCGGAACGCCGCGGGGGCGTCGGCCGGCAGCGAGTCGTGGACGATCTTCAGGTACAGCTCCTGCGCCGTGACGAAGTGCCCGAGCTTCGCGTTCGCGCGGGCGAGGTACAGCAGATGGGGCGGCGCATGGACCAGGGACTGCGCGCGCGTGAACAGATCGATGGCTTCCTGCCAGTGCCCCTGCTGGTAGGCCTTGGCGCCCTGGGTCGCGGCGGCGCGGGCCCCGGCTCTCTGCTCATCCGTCTGCGCGAGCACGGTCGACGCCTGAAGCCCGACCACCAGCGCGACGGCACCGTACGTCCCCCGGCGAAGAAATCTCATGGGGAGAGATCCTATCACACGCGCCGCACGGCCGACTGCGCCGCTAGCGCCAGGGTTGTCGAGCGAAATCATGCAGGTTTTCGCCGGAGCGCGCATGGAATGGCGCGAGCGGCGTTTGACAGCTACTCTCGCCAGGTCCGACATGTCGCTCGAACCCGCAGAGGTCATCGAAGGGAAGTACCGCATCGTGCGCCTCATCGGTGAGGGCGGCATGGGTGCGGTCTACGAAGGCGAGAACCTCCGGATCAACCGCCGGGTCGCCATCAAGGTGCTTCACGCCGCGTTCGCCGGCAACGCCGACGTCGTGAAGCGCTTCGAACGGGAAGCCCAGGCCGCCGGCCGCATCGGCAACGACCACATCCTCGAAGTGCTCGACCTCGGAGAGCTCGCGAACGGCGACTACTTCATGGTGATGGAGTTCCTCGACGGCGAGTCGCTCTCCGATCGCATCAAGGGGCGCGGCCGGGTGTCGCCCCAGGAGCTCGCGCCGATCGCGCGCGAGGTGCTGGCGGGCCTGGGAGCGGCCCACGAAGCGGGGATCATCCACCGCGATTTGAAGCCGGACAACATCTTCCTCTTGAAGGAGAAGGCCGGCAATAGAGACTTCGTCAAGATCATCGACTTTGGCATCTCGAAGTTCCAACCGCTGAACAACGAGATGAAGATGACGCAGACGGGCGCCGTCATGGGCACGCCGTACTACATGTCGCCCGAGCAAGCGCACGGCGGCTCCGAGGTAGACGCGCGCAGCGACCTCTACGCCATCGGCGTGATCCTGTACGAGGCCGTGACGGGCTCGGTCCCCTTCGACGCCGCCACGTTCAACCAGCTGCTGTTCAAGATCGTGCTGTCGGAGCCGCCGCCGCTGCAGCAGCTGGTGCCCGACCTCGACCCCGCTTTCGCGACGCTGATCCAGAAGGCGATGGCGCGCGACGCGGCGAACCGCTTCCAGACCGCGGCCGAGTTCGAAGCGGCGATCCACGCCTGGCAGCTGCACGGCGCAGGGGTCGCCGTGCCGCCGCGGGATCCGGCCCCGTCGATGGCGGACATCACGGGCAACTCCCCCGCCGTCGGCACGTTCTCCGCGTCGCAGTCGGCTCCCGGCACACCGATCGCGCTCTCGGGCGCGCAGACGTCGGGCAACTGGGCGTCGTCCCAGGCCTCGGCGCTGCCGATGAAACGCAGCAACGCGCCGCTGTTCGCCGCGCTCGGCGTGGTGGGCCTGCTGGTCGTCGGCGGTGGCGCGCTGGCCGCCGTGAAGTTGATGGGCGGACATGCCGCTGGCCCCGCCTCGGCATCGGCCGAGGCGTCCGTCGCCGCGCCGGCGAGCGCGCTCCCCCCCGATCCCACGCTCGCGCCCGCCGCGCCCGTCGCGCCGGCAGAGTCGGTCGCGGAAGCACCGGCGAGCGCGGAGGCCGCGCCGTCGGCGGCTCCGGCTCCGGCGGCGCCGCGGCCGGCGCCGCGGCCGGTCGCGGCGAAGCCGCCAGCCAAGCCGCCAGCCAAGCCGCCAGCCAAGCCGCCGGCGACCGGGTCCAAGCCCGCCGCACCGACCACGCCGGACTTCGGCTACTGAACGGCGCGGCGCTGATCCGTCGCTGCGCGCGGCTCGCCCTCGACGGCGTGCACCGCGAGTACCCGAACAAGATCGGACACGTGATGACGAGCGACGCGGACGCGCGCCCGCCGCGCGCGCTGACGCCCGCCTTCTACGGCTGCTTTGATTGGCACTCCGCGGTGCACAGCCACTGGGCGCTGGTCCGCGCCGTCCGCGCCTCGCCGCCGGACTCTTTCCATGTGGAAGCGCGGCGCGCGCTGGCACGCAGCCTCACGCCGGACAACGTCGCCGCGGAGCTCGCGTACGCGGCGACGCGTCCGGGCTTCGAGCTGCCGTATGGCCAGGCGTGGCTGCTGCAGCTCGCCGCCGAGCTCGCGAGCTGGGACGACGACGACGCGCGCGCCTGGTCGGCGGCGCTGGCGCCGCTCGAGGAGCTCGCCGCCACACGCCTGCTCGCCTGGCTCGAGCGGCTGCTCTGGCCGATCCGCTCGGGCGAGCACTCGCAGAGCGCGTTCGCGACCGGGCTCCTGCTCGACTGGACGCGCGCTCGTGGCCGCGATGATCGGCGCGTCGCCGAGCGCGTGCTCGAGCTGCACGGCAGCGACCGCGACGGTCCGCTGCACCTCGAGCCGTCGTCGCACGATTTCCTGTCGCCCTGCCTCGGCGCCGCGGATCTGGTGCGGCGCGTGCTCCCGCCGGACACGTTCGCGGCGTGGCTCACGCGCTTCCTTCCGGACGTCCGGCTCGATCCCGTCGTGTGTCCCGATCCGTCGGACGGCAAGCTCGCGCATCTCGACGGGTTGAACCTGAGCCGCGGCTGGATGCTCGCGGCGATCGCGGCCGCGCTGCCCGCTGACGAGCTCCGGCGACCCGCGCTCGAGCGATCCGCGCGGCAGCACCTCGAAGCCGGCGTGGCCGCGCTCGACGGCGAGCACTACGAGGGCGCGCACTGGCTCGGCAGCTTTGCGCTGTACGGCCTGGCGCGCTGACCGTATCCTGACTCTCGTGCGTACTGCGTGGTGGGGATCGGGGTTCATGGCGTTGCTCGTCGCGGCGACCGCCGCGCAGGCGTGCGGCGGCGGCGACAGCACCGGCGGCAGCGGTGGCGCGGCGGGTACCGAGGCGGGGCCGGCAACGGCGGCACGTCCGGCAACGGCGGCACGTCCGGCAACGGCGGCACGTCCGGCAACGGCGGCACGTCCGGCAGCGCGGGCAGCGCCGCCACGGGCGGCAGCGGCGGCACCAGCGGCAGTGGCGGAACGAGTGGAAATGGCGGGACGGCGGGCGCGCCGATGGACGGCGGAGCAGGCAGCGACGGCTCGGTCGATCCGACGCCGTGGGACGTGCACGCCGGCGATCGCGACGGCTGCACGTTCGGACCGGGCTCGTACACCACCGACAGCGTCGGACCCAGCGTCCCCCACGGCGACGCGTTGCCGTTCGATCACGTCGTCGTGCTGATGCTGGAAAACCGCAGCTTCGACCATTACTTCTCGAAGCTGCCGAGCGCGGGCGTGACGGACGTCGATGTCGCGACGGACCAGGACTTCAACTACGACCCCGACGCCGTACCGCTGCAGAAGATCCAGCGCTATCACGAGACGCGCTACTGCACGTTCGACACGAACCACGAGTGGTCGGCGGTGCACCTGCAGTACGACACCGGCCTGATGGACGGCTTCGTCGCCACCAACAACCCGGGCGGCGCGCGCGCCATGGGCTACTACGACCAGACGGACATCCCGTACTACTACTGGCTCGCCAAGACGTTCGCGATCAGCGATCGACATTTCTGCTCGCTGCTCGGCCCGACCTGGCCCAACCGCTTCTATTTCTACGGCGCGACGTCGTGGGGCAACACCAAGACCGGCGACGTGGGCGTGCTCGTGAACAACAAGTACAGCACCGCGACCAAGATCCTCGACCTGATGGATCAGGCCGGTCGCTCGTGGAAGATCTACCGCGACGGCACGACGTCGTTCGCCGTCGTGTTCAAGCAGACGCTCGCCTACGAGGGCAGCTCGATCGCGACCTTCGACTCGGACGTCGCCACGGACTCGCTGCCGGCGCTGTCGATCATCGACCCGGATTTTTCAGGCAGCGACCAGAACGACGAGCACCCGCCGACCAACATCCAGCTCGGGCAGCAGTTCACCGCCCACATCGTGAGCACGCTGATGTCGAACCCGGACGTGTGGAAGAAGACGGTGTTCTTCCTGCTCTACGACGAGCACGGCGGCTTCTACGATCACGTCCCGCCGCCCCCCGCGTGCGAGCCCGACAACTACGTGCCGGCGGATTTCCGCTTCGATCGCCTGGGCATCCGCACGCCGTTGGTCGTCGTGTCGCCCTACTCGCGCGCCGGCTACGTCAGCCACCGCGTCACGGACATCACCAGCGTCACGCGCTTCATCGAGAACCGCTTCGACCTGCCGGCCATGACGTACCGCGACGCGAATGCGTGGCCCATGCTGGACATGTTCGACTTCTCGGCCGCGAGCTTCCCCTCGCCGCCCAGCGGCGCGCCGGACGCCACGCCCGACCCCGCGCACGTCACCTGGTGCGCGAACAACCCGCCCGGCACCGGCCTGCCCTGACGGCGGGCCGAGCTAGAAGTGATAGTCGACGAGGTAGTCGGTACACATCGTCGCCTGGTCGACGCGTAGGTACACCGTCGCCGAGTCGTCGTCGGTGGCGCTCGAGCCGCAGTCGTGCGCGACCTCGAGCGTCCCCGGCGCGTCGATGCAGCAGCCCTTCTGTCCGATCGGGCTCGTGGCCGGCGTCCCTGTCGTGCACGTGACGTTCTGCGTGGTGCTGACGTCGCACGCGACGAACGCGCACAGCCGGAAGCCGCTGTCGGGTGTGTCGGCGGTGACGTCGACCTGGCAGATCCCGACCGTGTCCTTGCCGTGGAAATGGAACCAATCCACGTCCCCCGGCGACAACGTCCCCAGCGCCGGATCGAGAGGCCCGCCGAAGTACAGCGAGCCCGTGCTGTCGCAGTCCGTGACGTCGCACGGCGTCGTGCCGCACGCCGGGCTCGCGAGCGGCTGGTTGTTGTTCGGCTCGGGGCCCGGATCGAAGCACGAGCCGCCCGCGCCCGCGGCGCCCGCCGTGCCCGCCGCGCCGGACGCGCCCGACACGCCGGCCGTTCCACCACCGCCGGCAGAACCGCTGGCCCCTGCCCCACCGTCCGCGCCCGCGCCGCCGCCGGTGCCCGACGCGCCGGCGCTACCCCCCGCTCCCGCGCCTGACCGGCCCCCGGCCCCGGATCCGGCGCTTCCGCCTGTTCCGCCCGTTCCGCTGCCGCCCGCGCCGGCGCTGTCGAAGCCCGCATCCGCGCCCGGATTCGCGCCGGAATCCCCGGACGAACCGCACGCCACGACGAATAGCTGCAGCGCGACCGCGCAGCCCGCAACCCTCACCGCCAAGCGCTCCCCTCCCGACACGTCCGCCAGGATACCATGCCGCCCCCGTGAGACGCGCATCTTCGAGCTCCGCCGCCGTGCGCCGCGCGGCAATCGCCGTGATCGTGGTCGCCGTCGCGGCAGTCGTAGCGCACTGGGTCGTGTCCCGACGGCGCGCGCGCCGGGGAGCGGCGGACGTGTATTCCGCCGCGGTCGCGCTGGCCGCTTGCGCGCTCGACCGCGCGCCGCCGCAGCAGCAAGCGCAGCTCGCGCGCCTGCTCACGGCGCGCATCGATCTCGCCTTCGCCACGTCGCGACCGCTCGCGGAGTGCGGCGACGCCGCGCGCGAGCTCGGCGCGCGGGCCGGCGCCCTGCGCGCGGCGCCCTACCACCGCTCGCCGGAGGACGTGGCCACGCTCGCGAGCCTCGCCGGCGATCTCAATCGCTTCGCCTGGAACGATCCGGCGAGCGCCCTCGCCACGTCGTCGCGCACCGCACACGTCGCGGAGCTGCTGGGGCGCGCGCTCGCGGTCGGCTGCGACGTCGCCGTCGCCGAGAAGGTGTTCGCGTCACCGCCGTGCCCGCGCGCCGGCCCCACGCGCACGTTGACGCTCCCGGCGCCCCACGGCGCGCTCGGCGTCGCCCTCGGCGCAGCCGTCGGCGAGGTGCGCTGGAGCGCCGAGGCGCGCGACGACACGCTGGTGCTCGCCGTCTCCGGCACCAGCCGCGACCGCCGCGTCACCGGGACCTGGCTGTCGGTCCGGCGCGGAACCGGGCCGTGGGCGCAGATCGACGCGGACACAGCGCGAAGCGCCGGCGACGCGCCATTCGTCGCGCCGAGCGTCGCCTTCGACGGCGCGAGCCCGGCCTTCGTGCTGGACGGCCAGCGGGAGGCGGGCGGCGGCTGGCACGGCGTGGTTTCACGGCTCGATCTGCCGCACGCGAGCTCGACCCGGGTTGCCCGCTTCGACGCGTTGCCGGCGGGGCTGTCGCCGCTGCGCGCCGCTTCGCGCTTGCTTGTGGTCGACCACGCGCCGGCGCTCGCGCTCGGGCAGGGCGCGTCCGGCGCGGAACGCGGCGCGCTGCTGTTCCCGTCGGCGCGCGAGCCGGCGCCGGTGGGACGCGCGATCGCGGCGTGGCAGACCGATCGCGCACGCCTCGCGCTCGTGCGTCCGTCGGCGAAGGGGCTCGAGCTCGCCGCCTTCGACGTGCCCGCGCCGGGAGGCACGTGGCCGGACCCGCTATTGGCGTCGATTCCCGGCGCCGAGACGCCGGGAATCGACGCGGACAGCGCGGCGATCTGCGGCGATCACTTCGTCGCAGCGGCGCGCGCCGGCGCGCGCACACTGATCGTCGACGTGGGCCCCGCGGCGGCGCGCGTCGTGCCGATCGCCGCGCGCCCGGGCACGACGCTGCAGGTGGTGTGCGGCGCGTGCGCGCCGCTCGTCCTCGAGCGCGGCGACGCCGGCTTGCGGCTGCTGTCCGCCGACGGCAGCGCCGTGCGCGACGTCCCCCTGCCTGTCGCCGCCGACGTGGCGGCGCGCCGCGCGGCAAGCGCCGCATGCACGCGGAGCGGCCTGCTGCTGGCCTACGTCACCCGCGGCACGTTGCTGGTGCAGCGCGCCGCGAAAGACGGCACGGCCTTCACGGCGCCGACGCCGATCGCCGCGGCGACGCACGACGGCGCGCCGCTGGAGGTCCACGTCCTCGCCGTCGGCGACCGCGCCGTCGTGCTGTGGCGCCGCGCCAAGCGCGGCACGCGCGACGTCGCGCTCGAATACGTGGAGAGCGCCGACGCCGCGACCTGGCACTGACGCCCGCGCGCGCCGTCAGCTGCGCTGGAAGACGGCCAGGTCCGTCACCCCGGGATCGTGGCCCAGCTGCATCAGCAGCGTCGTGACCTGGCCGCGGTGGTGCGTCTGGTGGTTGAACAGATGCCCGACGGCGAACCACAGCGGGTGTTCGAAGGCCGCACCCGAGCTGTTCTTGTACGCGAGCGGCGCGGCGAGCGTCGCGTCGTCGAGCCCATCCGCCCAGCCCTCGATGTCCCGGTCGGTCGCAGCACGCTCGCGCCGCAGCACCTCGAAATCCGCGTACAGCTCCGTCGCCAACGACGCGACGGCGATCGCCTCGCCGTGCCCGTCGCGCGAGGTGAAGCGCTCCGCGTCGCCGGTGAAGCGCCGCATCCACGCCCGATCCCCCAGCAGCACGTGGTTCAACGTCCCGTGGATCGACTTGAAGAATGCCCCCAGATCGCGCTTGCGCTCGGCGTCGGGCAGCGTCGCCGCGAGCCCGTACAGGCGCTCGTTCATCCACGTGTTGTAGCGGGCCAGCACCCGGTACTGGTCGCTCAGCGTCACGGCAGCCATCCGGCCGGCGTAGCACAGCGCGATCGGGCTCGACACCGCGCCG
Organism: uncultured delta proteobacterium; assembly: GCA_963775185.1. GTDB lineage: Bacteria > Myxococcota_A > Polyangia > Polyangiales > Polyangiaceae > JAPSGB01. The sequence goes on from CAVZIE010000004.1 coordinate 137,211, forward strand.
TTCCCGGGTAATCTCCGCGTCCCGGCCGAAGTGGCGGAATGGCAGACGCGGCGGACTCAAAATCCGCTGTCCGCAAGGGCTTGTGGGTTCGAGTCCCACCTTCGGCACTTTCCTTTCGCGTAGTTACGTCGCTGTGATCGCTTCGCGTGATCGCTTGGCGGTTCCACGACCGCCCAAGGCAGCGGCGGGAACACGTCGCCGAACCCGTCCCGGAGCACCTCGGCCTCGCGCACGTAAAGTGCGTCGTGGCGAACGTGCTGCGACCGGCCCGCGCCATGATGCGAAGCGCCAGGAGGTGTACGACCCTCGCACGCGTGGACGAAGCGTTGGTACCGCAGGCGTCGAGCACGCCGAAGCCTGGTTCCCGTGGCGAGCTTCGAGGGAGAGCATTTACTTCCGACCTGATCTGCGACGAAAGTCGCGAAGGCCCCACGCTTGGTTCCCGCTTCCAGTCGGCATCTTCGCCCTGGTGTCCGCAGCGGCGTCGACGTGGTCCTTGGGCTCTGGCGCTTCCCCTCGGGGGAATCCACGCTTGGGAGGACGGCCGCCACCCACGGAGGGTCGCATGAATACCGAGTCGACCAAGTCGCCGAAGCTGCCACCGACGTGGTTCAAGCACCTGTTCTGGCGCTGTCACCGGGTGCTCTACCGGCTCGCCGGCAGCCGCGTCCTGTGGACCCCGGCGAGCAAGCGGGGCTGGGGTGCGATGCACCTCACGACCGTCGGCCGGAAGTCCGGCCAGGTCCGCAGCGTCATCGTCGGCTACATCGAGGACGGCGACACGCCCGTTGTGATGGCGATGAACGGCTGGGACGAAGGCCATCCCGCGTGGTGGCTCAACCTCGAGGCGCACCCGGACGTCGTCATCCGCCTGAAGGGCCAGCCGGAGCGCCCGGTGCGCGCCCGCGAGGTCGAGGGTGAGGAGCGCGGGCGGCTGTGGCGGCGGTGGGCCGAGGTCGACAAGGACCTCGACGGCTACGCCGCCCTGCGTTCGGTCGCGACGCCCGTGATCGTCTTCGAACCCCGTGAACCAACCACCTGACACCCGTCCGGGACCGACGACCAGACAGACGACGTCCCTTTGCGGCATAGGTCGCGCGTGTGTCCACGCCCGCGTCGGCCGGCCGGCGCGGCGGTACGATGCGCGGGCGCCACGTGGCGGCAGCGGCGAAGCTTCCTGATCATTTCGCCGCGCTCGCGACGACCAGCAAGGTCGCCTGCGGCGCGTCCGCGACGTAGGCGTTCCCGGCGTCGTCCGCGACGGCGTTGCGCGCGCCCTCGGCGGTCTGCGCGGTCGCGACCACGTCGAGCTTCCCGCCGTCGCCGACATGGGCGATCGTGAGCTTCGCGGCGTGCGACGCGGCGGCGAAGACCAGCTGCTTGTCGGCGAGATAGCCGATGTCGTCCACGCCGGCGCCCGTGTCCAGCTTGCCAAGCGGGGCGCCGTCGTGCGCCGCGTCGAGCATCTCCAGGTGATCGCCGCAACCGACGATCAGGTACTGGTGCTCCGCGTCGTACGCCAGGCCGTGGGGCGCGCCGTCGCCGCACTCCGGCTTCCACGTCGCGGTCTGCTTGCGCGTCGCCAGATCGACCACGACGGTCAGATCCTTGTCCTCGAAGTTGGTGAAGTAGCGCCCGCCGGCGTTGTCCACGGCGGCGCCCTCTGGGCTGCCGTCCAGCTTGATCACGGCCTTCTTCACCAGATGGGCGGGCTTGGACGCGTCCAGCACGACGAGCGACTTGTCGTGCGGCGTCGTCACCCACACCTCCTTCGTGGAAGCGACGTACGTCACGAAGTCCGCTCCCGTCGGCAGCTTCACGCACGTCCCGCGCTTCAGCGTCGCGACGTCGACGGCGCACACCTCTTCGGTCCCGCGGTTGCCGACGTACGCCACGCCGTCGCCGATGGCGACCGCGCTCGGTCCTGCCGTGCGCTTCTTGCCGTGCCGCTCGACCTGCTTCGTCTTGAAGCCGTCTACGCGTGTGAACGCGCCGCTGGCGATGTCGTACACGTCCACGCTGCCGGTATTGCCGACGGGCACCCACACGCGACGCTTGACCGGCTCGTACGCCACCAGATCGATCGACGCCGGCTTGTCCGATCCGGGCAGCGCGACGGACTTCGCCGACAGCGTCGCGGGTCCGGCAGGCGCCGGCGCCGAGCTCGGCGCCGGCGACGGCGCAGCGACGGCGGGCGGCGGCGGAGCCGGCGCGGGCGGTGGCGGCGGAGCTGGCGGCTTCTCGCCGGAGCCGGCGCAGCCGCCGAGGACGAACAAGAGCAAGGCGAGCGCGTCGTGCTTCATGACCGGCGACTAGCGCGGATTGGCCGCCCCGGGAAGGCACGGCGCCGGACCGGCGTTCCCGACAACCAGCAAGCGGCCCCCCATGGATCCGCCGCGTAGGCGTTGCCGGCGTCGGCCACGACATTCCGTGCGCCCTCCACCGTGGGCACCGTCGCCACGAGCTCGAGCGCGCCGCCGTCGCCCACGTGGGCGATCGCGAGCCGCGCCGCGCGTCCGGCGGCGACGAACACCTGCGGCGTGCCGGCGGCGAGGCCGATGTTGTCGGCGCCCGCGCCGGTGTCGCGCCTACCCAGCGGCGCGGCGTCGTGCGCCGCGTCGAACACCCGCACGTGATCCGTGCAGGCGACTATCAAGTAGTCACGCGACGCAACGAACACCAGTCGGCGCGGACCGTCGCCGCGGCGCGCTGGATTCCACGTGGCAAACGGCTTGTGCACGCGCGTCGCGCGGTTCCTCCGATGAAGGCGGCGGCTCCGGGCCGCGGCGGCGGCTTCCGGCGACTGCACGGCGCCGCGAGCGAACCCGCGAAGCGGCTTTCGACCTGAGCCGACCGCCTGGCTCTGCCCGAGGGCAAGCGCGCCGGGATCATCGCGGGCGAGATTGTCGTCGCTCCGTCCGCGACCGCTTTTGGGGTTGCGATCGGGCCTGCACCACGCGGTTCCGCGCCGGACAGGCAATTCTCCCTGCAGGAGCGCTGAGGCATGCGTCACGGGCGCGTGAGCAAGAGCATCGCGCTCGGCCTCGGCGTGCTGCGCGTGAAGGCTCCGTGCGGGACCCGGCACGCGCCATGCACTCCTTGAACCAGGAGAAATAGAGATGTCGAAAGCAGCCACGGTGGAACCTCGCGGCGGACCGCTGTCGCCCATCCCGAAATCGCGCGTGGATTGGATGATGTGGATCTGGCTCGCGTTCCTGGTGATTCTGGTCGTCGTCGGGATCGTCGGCTTCCAGTACATGCAAAGGCCCATGTTCTGAGCGGCCCTCCACGATGAGCGCCGCCGCCAGCGACCTTGGCGCTTGCGGCAACCAGCGTTGTCGTGGGGCGAAGCGCGGCCCGGCCGGAAATCCTGGCGCGCCTTGCGGTGCTTCTGGGCGAACCGACGGCCGAGGCCGCCGCGGCTGCGTTCGATCGATTCGGCTCGCTGGCGTGCTCACGTGCCGACCTCGAGCGCGCTCGGCTGGCCCGTCTGGACGGCGGCCCTGACGGGCTTGCATGGCGTCGCGTACAAGGTGCTGACCGAGGCGCACGTGCGCTGGCGCGCCCGTGCTCAGGCGGTCCGATGGCTCCCCATGCCAATGATGAGCCGAGCGATGATCGCGATAACGGCCAGCACGAGCAACACGTGGATGAGCCCACCCATCGTGAAGCTCAACGCCAACCCGAGGATCCACATCACGACAAACAGGGCAGCAATGGCCCACAGCAAATTCAACATGACGTCATCCGCCCTTCTTGCGATCTGTCACGACTTCTTCACAGCCTCTTTGACGGCGTGTTTGACGTCCTCCACGGCGCCTTTCACCTTGCCTTTCGCTTCGTCCACCTCGCCCTCTCGCTTGAGCTTGTCGTCGCCGGTGAGAGCGCCTGCGGCTTGCTTGAGCTTGCCTTTGGCCTTGTCGGTGAGTTCGCCCATTGGTTGCCTCGCTTGGTAGTTGAGGGTTGGTAGTTGGTGCAGCTCTCAACGACATGCATCGCGCGTGCCGTAGCGAAAGATCGCGTTCCCGACGTTCGCAGGTGGCGGCCAGCGCTCGTATGCGCGGCTCACTGTCCCAGCAGTCACCGGCGACGGCCGCCACGCGACGCGACCTGGACGGCGGTCGCAGCGGGCAGACGACCGCTCACGTCGGGCCCGGCTTCTGGCACTTGCCGTATGGGCCCCAGCTGCAGAGGGCGTCGCAAGTTCGTGTCTGGACCTCGTCGCCCTTGCCCTTGCAAGCGACGGTCTCGACCGCTCCACGCTTGCATGCTCCGGCGGCGTCGCACGGGTCGAGCGTTTCGTCTCCGCCGGCATCCACGACGGGGCGCCCATCGCGCGCATCGGTCGAGTCGGCTGCATCGGGCCCAGGCAACGCGTCTCCGCCATCGCCGCCAGGGTCGGTCTCGAAGCCTTCGAAGTCCGCACCGATGACAGACGTGCAGCCCGCCACGATCGCGACCACCAGCGGCGCTCCAATCGAGAGATAGCGGCCGAGGGACGGGCGCATCAAAGCCTCCCCCGCAACTGGATTCCGAGTCCGGCGCCCACCGCGCCGGGGCCGACGACGGCAGTGGGTGCGCCGCCCGGTCGGTTCGACAACGTGAGGTAGGCGCCGACCCCGACGAACACCAGACCCGCCCCGAACGCGACAGTGCTCACCGTGGCAAGCGTGTCGCCCGAGTGGCTCGCGGCCGTGGCGGCGGCATCGTGACAGAGCTTGGTGTTCTGGTCACACCGGTCGCGGACGGTGTTCCAGCGATCGATGGCCAGCGCTCCCGCGATGGCACCGGTCGCGAGCCCCGCCGCTCCCGTGCCTAGCGCGATCCAGCCGGCGGTCCGTGCACCCGCGCCCGCCGACGCGGGCCGAGCATCGTGCGTCGCCGGTGGAAGGCGCTGCGGAGGCGAAACAGAAGCGGGCGCGGGCGCCGCTGGTATAGCCGGCTCGAGCAGGAGCTTCTCTCGTTGGCCAGGGTGAAGTGCGACATCATAGCGTCGCGCCTGATGGTTCGGCAGCCGGAGCAGAACCACGTGCATGCCCGGGTCCAACGGGATCGCGGTTCCGAGCTGGTCGCGTCCGACAGACGCATCGTCGAGCACGACCCGGGTGCCCTCCGGCGCCTTCGGGAACAGCTGCAGTTCCAGCCTCGGAACGCGACGCGCGAGCGCTTCGAGTCGTTGCTCGCGCGCGGGAAGGCGAGCATCGCCGGCGTGAAGCATCGCGCGGGCGCGTTCGAGCCGGACGTAGGCCGACCCGAGCTTCCCGAGTTGCTCGTCGCACAAGCCCCAGTTGATCAGCGATCCTGGCGCGGGATCGGCCCGGAAGCTCGCCTCGAACTTCTCGCGCGCGCCCTCGCAATCGCCGAGCTCCGCAAGCTTCACACCGGTGTCGAACAACCTGTCGGCGTCGGAATTCCTTGGCTGGGCGCCCGCGGCCACCGACAGCGCCGAGACGACGAGAGCGAGCATGCACGAAAGGGCGCGGCGGGGGAGAGCTTGCGTCATCGGCGTGAATGCACGAACCCGGGATTCGCGCGGACGTAGAAGGGAGGCGACGCGGACACCGGCGTGACACGAGCCTTCGTTGCGTGGATGACGAGCGGGATGATCAGCGGGCGTGGCGCGGGCATCGCCGAGGGCTCGGGAACGAGCGCGTCGGCGACACGAGGGGGGACGGAAACGAGCAGCGTGGCGGCGGAGCTGGTCGGAGCGCTGGCCGCACCGGGCGATGGATCGCGCTGGGCCGCCGGCAGGAGCGCGACCCACATGAGCATGGCGGCCGCGATGACGTAGCCGCGTACACGCGATCGACGCCGCCGTTCGACCCGCACAAGCGCGTCAGGTCCGCGTCGCTGCTGCTCCGGAACGGTAAGCGGTGTGGGATGTGCGCCGCTTGCGACTCGTGACGGCGCGATGTCCGGAACACGCACGGGGCTCGTCACCGTGGTCGCCAGAGCGAAAGCGGCGCGCATTTCCGCGGCGGAGGCGAAGCGGTCCGCGCGGTTGAAGGACAGTCCACGGTCGATCCAGTCCGCGATCGGTCCCGCGATGTCCGGCACGATACTGGCGCACAGGCGGAGAAGGTTCCGTCGCCGCGAGCACGAGCTCCGCATCTACGCTGGTTGCTTCGTGCACCAGCCGACCCGTCAGCATCAGGAATACGATCGCGGCGACGGCCCAGAGATCCGTACGCGCGTCGATCGCGTCCCAGTCCCCACGTGCTTGTTCCGGGGCCATGAACGCCGGCGTTCCCAGGACCAGCCCGTTGAGCGTCGCTCTCACGGCCGCCTGTCGCGCCGCGATCCCGAAGTCCAGCACCCTCAGCTGACCGTCGCGCGTGATGAAGATGTTCTCGGGCTTGAGGTCACGGTGCACGATGCCTTGCGCATGTGCCGCCTCCAGCACCGAGAGCACCTGGTTGGCGACCCAGGCCGCCTCTGCGACCGACGCCCGGACCGGACAGATCTGCTCGAGCGATGTGCCGTCGAGGAAATCCATGACGAGGAATACGGTCCCGTCGTCGGTGACGTCGTCGTCGAGGACGCGGACCACGCCCGGGTGCTCGACGGCATTGGCGAAGTAGCCTTCGCGGAGGAAGCGCGCGCGCGCCTGCGGGACCACCGCCAACGCCGGATCGAGGATCTCGATCGCGACGCGGCTCCCGTTCCGATGTGTCGCGAGGAACACTGTGGCCGAGCCGCCGACACCGAGTACCCGTTCGAGGCGCCATGACTGCTTGCACTTCCCGGGCCACAGCTGCGCCGTCGATGGGGGCCGCAACTGGAAGATATTGCGTTCGGTCGCCATGGGCGCGCGAATTTCGACCTTTCCGGAAGGTCTCTCGATGAGCCGATCGGATCGCGCCGGGTGGGAAGAGCGCGCGCTGGATGAACGGTCCAGCGTCCCGGATCAAACGTAACGAGACCGCGCGGTGCGCCGGAGACCGGGGAGGCCAGCTGATGGGTCCCGCAGCGAGGATCTGCGGAACCCGAGCGGCACCGCCTCGAGAACCGCCTTACTGTGCAGGGACCGATGCCACACGCGACGGTGCAGACGCTGGTCCCGGTGTTGCAGACCGCGATCGGACCCGTAATCCTGATCTCGGGCGTGGGGCTGCTCTTGCTCACCATGACCAACCGCTTCGGCCGCGTCATCGATCGCTCGCGGCTGCTCGGCGACGAGCTGCTGAACGCGCACGACGCGTCGCGCGCCGGCATCCTCACGCAGCTGTCGATCCTGTCTCGGCGAGCGCGCGCGATCCGCATCGCCATCATCATGATCGCCTCGAGCGCTCTTTGCGACGTGCTGCTCATCGTCACCATCTTCTGCGCCGCCCTGTTCGACCTCGACCTCGCTTGGGTGATCGGCACGCTGTTCATCCTGAGCATGCTCGCCCTGACGGTGTCGCTCGTGGCGTTCCTGCTGGAGGTCAACCAGTCGCTGGCAGCGCTGAAGCTCGAGATGAAGTTCGACGGCTGGAAGTGAGCGAGCCCGCGCGTATCGCGAACGGAGAAGCCGCGACCCGCGCGAACAGCTGATCGTCACTGCTTCGAGCAGATCACGCTGCCCGCCTTGTGCGCGCCGGCGCATGCGGAGCCGTCGTCCATGCTGCCGGCGAACGACACGACGAGCGTGTCGCCGTTCGCCGCGATCGCGCCGGCCGAGACGGACAGGGACCCGGTCGCTCCTGCCGACGGCGCGCCGATCGTCTCGCACAGCGCTGTCAAGCTCTGGCTCGCTTGGACGCTGGCCGTCGTCGTCGTGGTGACGTCGAAGTGGAGCGTTCCGGAGAGTGCGGTGTCGCCGCTGTACTCCGCGGTGGCTTGCGCGCCGCCCTGGGTCAAGACGAGCGTGCCGTCCTTGCCGCCGCCACTCACGAACGTGGTCGTGCCGTTGTTGTCGAAGCGCGTCTCGACTTGCGAGCGGCACGCATAGGCGCCGACGGGCAAGTCGGCGGAAGCCGGAGCGGCCTGCGCGGACGCCGTTGGAGAGCCGTCCTGGCATACGATCCAGAAGCTTGCCGCCGTGGACAGCGGGGGGCATGACGCCCCGCTGCCGTTGCTGTCGAGGGTGCCTGCGAGCGAGAGGAAGACCGCGCCAGCGTCGTACGTCAGCGCGCCCGGAGCTGGCGGTCAGGATCCCCGGAATCATCTGCTCGTTCGACACGCCCACGCCGAGCACGCACAGGCTCGTGAACCCGGAGACGGTCTGCCCCCCGTGGGCGAGCGCCGCCGACGTCTGTGCGGTCACGCCGAAGTCGAACGCGCTCGTCAAGCCGTTCTGGTCGACGTACGTCGCGGCGAGATCGCTGCCGTCTTGTTCAAGCGTCAGCGCCGCGCCGACCTCGAAACCCGCCGTGTTCAGGAACGCGTTGGAGTCCGGGTTCTGCATGCCCTGGGCGCAGTTCGTGTACGTACCGACGGGAAACACGATCGCGCCGGCGTCCGCCGACCCGTCCGGTTGCGCGTCGCCCGGTTCCGTCAACACCGCATGGCCGCTACACGCGGTTACCAGCAACGCCAGACCGACGGCGACGGAGCGCACACCGCATGCCTTAGCAGCACGCGTGCCAAGGCGAAAGCCCGGAGGAACGCGGCGCGCCGACGTCAGCGGCGGCACAGGCTGGCGCAATCGCCCCATCCGGCGTCACATCGTCGTCGTCGCGTCGCAGTGATCGTTCGACACAGCGGACCGGCGTCACTGCTTCGGCAGCGGCGGCGCGTTGCTGCCGAGCGCGTGGCGTGCCGGCGCGTAGCGCACATCGGCCTCCAGCGCCTTGCGAGACTCCTGCCCCGCCGCCTCGGCGTCGCCGTTCTTCTGCTCGTCGACGCCCCGCGCATGGTGCGCCGCGGCGCTGGAGCGGCTCTCGGCCAGCGCCGGGTCGACGAGCCGCTCACGCGTGATTCGTGCTCGATCGCGACCCGGTTTCCGGATCCGATCCCAACGCCGGCTCGGACGCGGCAAGTTCCGGTATCGTTGCCGCAGATGGCGCAGCTGCCCGAGCTCCGTACGCCGCGGCTCCTGCTCCGCGCGTTCCGTGACGGCGACGCGGGCGCGTTCGCGGCGATGAACGCGGACCCGCGCGTGATGGCGCACTTCCCGGCCGCACTGTCGCGGGCGGAGAGCGACGCGCTGCTTGCGAGCCTGCGCGCGGCGTCTGCGCGCGAGGCGTTCGGCGTGTGGGCGGTGGAGCTGGCGCAAGGCGGCGCGTTCGCCGGCATGGTCGGCCTGGACCGCGCGACCTTCGAGGCGCCGTTCACGCCCTGCGTGGAGGTGCTGTGGCGGCTTGCGCCGCAGCACTGGGGAAAGGGCTACGCGACCGAGGCGGCGCGCGCGGCGGTCGAGCACGGCTTCACCCGCGCCGGGCTGGGCGAGATCCTGTCGTGGACCGTACCAGCCAACCGCGCGTCGTGGCGCGTCATGGAGCGCCTCGGGATGACCCACGATCAAGCGGACGATTTCGATCATCCACGCGTGCCCGCCGGTCACCGGCTCCGCCGCCACGTGCTCTATCGCCTGCGCGCACCGCGCGGCTGATCGCGGAGCGCGGTTCCGCGCCGGACCGGCAAATTCCCATCGCCGGAGGCGACTGGGCCGCTCGCTCAGCCGCGGGCGCGGCGCTTGGCCTTGGCGTCGTCGCGGCGATCGCGCACGGCGGGCACACGGATACGATCGCCGGCCGCGGTCAGCGTGGACTCGAGGGGCGTCGTGCAGTCCGCGAGATCGCCGAGCCCCGCGGTGGCGTGCTCGGCGCGCTGCCAGGCCGCGGCGTGGCCCAGGGTGCCCGGCTCGTGCTCGAGGGCGAGATCGACGGCCGCGCGGAGCTCGCGCCCCACGCGGCGGATCGCCGTGAGCCGGCGCGGCGAGGCGCCTTCGGCCTTGGACGCGGCGTACATCGCGCGCAGGATCCCGAGCAGGTCGCGAACGGCCTCGAACGGGAACGGATCGTGGCGCACGGAAATCATGTGCTATCGACCTGGGGGCGTGATCGAGAGCTAGCCCACGCGGCGGCGTCCCACAACGGCACCCGAGCATGAGAACCAAAGGCGGCAAGAACCGCGGGCCGGCCCTGGTCGGCTCGGTCCTCGGCGGACTCGCGACGAGCGGAAGCGGCACGCCGCGTGTCGACGCCGACGCGTGGCGCCGCGCGGTCGGGCCGCGCATCGCCGAGCGGACGACGCCGGGGACGCTGCGCGCCGGGACGCTCACGGTGCGCGTCGCGTCGGCCGCCTGGGCGCAGGAGCTGTCGATGCTCTCGGACGAGATCCGGCGACGCCTGGCCGAAGCGGACATCGCGGTGAAGGAGATCCGCTTCCGGGTCGATCGCGGCGCGGCCGGCGATCGCTCCGCCCGACCTACGCGACGGGCGACACCACCGCCCGCACCGCTGCCTGTCGATCTCGTCGAGCGCATCGGCGAGATCGACGATCCGGAGCTGCGCACGGTGATCGCGCGGGCGGCGCGCCACTCGCTGGCGCTCGACGCGGGCCGCGCTAGCGCGAAGCCGCGAGCCGCTCCAGGCCCTCGATCCGCTGGATCAGGAAGCGATCCGCAGGCCCCAGCTCGTCCCGGGCGGCCTGGAGCGCCGAGACGTAGGCGCGGAGACCCGGAAGGTTGATCGCCGAGACGCGCCGGAGGACGGAATAGAGCTCGTCGACCGTCGCCGCGGGCAGAGGCCGGCGCAGCAGCCGGTAGAGGTCGAACAGGTAGTCCACCCACTCGCCCTTGCCGGTGCTCGACGCGAGCTTGAGCGCCCACCCGGCGGCCTTGCCGGCCTTGGCAAGATCCAGCTTCGCGTTGGCTGCGTTCTTGCGGATAGCGGTCAGCGGCGCCAACAGCAGACGCTCCGCCTCGTCGCCGCGGCCGAGCGCGAGCACCTTGTCGGCCAGGCCGCCGATCAGATCGAAGGACTCGCTCGTGGATTCGTACAGGTCGCTCGCGTCGGCGAGTGTGGCCCGGCCCACCGCGAACGGCGACTCTTGCCCGTGTAGCGTCTCGGCGCTGAAGCGTTGCGTGGCTGCCGCCGACATGGAGGGGCGCTTGATGCAGTGGATCAGCATCTCCTGCTGGCCGATGGTGACGCGATCCCCGGCCTCCAGCGGGCGGCTCTGTTTGACGCGCTGGCCGTTCACGTAGACGCCGTTGACGCTGTCGAGATCGACGACCTTCGCCTGGCCTTCGTCGATCACCACGTGCGCGTGGCGCCGCGACACCAGCGCGTCGTCGAGCACGACCTGGCAGGTCGCGCTGCGCCCGAGCACGACTGGCACGCCGCGGATCTCGAAGCGATGTCCGTTGTATTCGAGCCACCAACGATACGGGTCCCCGTCGGGGGTCGTGCTGACCGGGATGTCTCCCTGGGTTGGCCGTCGCGACGAGGGGTCGGACAAGAGCTGCGGTTCCTCGGGCAATCAGGCGACCGGGGGCACGCATCGCCTGCTACGCAAGATAGCCGCCCGCGCGGCGGCGGTCGAGCGCGAGCGCGAGCGCGCGGCCTATTTCACCGCTGCGACACGTTCGAGCCCCTCGAGGCGGCTGGCGGTGAAGCGCTCGGCCGGACCGAGGCCCTCCCGCGACCGGATCCACGCGAGGTATTCCCGCAGGGCGGCCAGATCCACTGCCCTGACGCGCCCCAGCACGGCATACAGCTCGTCGGCCACCGCCGCGGGGCAAACCAGCGCCGCCGCCGCGTACAACCGGATCACGTAGTCGAACCAGCGCGCGCGGCCGGTGGTGGCCCCGACCTTGAGCGCGTAGCGCGCGGCGCGCTCGAGCGCCGCCGGATCCGCGCCGGGATGCGTCTCCCGCAGCAGGGCCTCGAGCTGCCCACCGAGGATGCGCTCGGCCTCGTCGCCGCGCCCGAGCGCGATCGCCTTGTCCGCCAGCCCCGCCAGCAGCCCGAGCGCCGAGCCCTGGAAGCGGGCGGCCTGCACTTGTGTCTGCCCCGCGGGAGGGTCGTCCACGACCAGCGCGAGCTCCTGGCTGCCGATCATGATCCGGTCCGCGTGCGAGACGCGCGTCACGCCCTGGATGCGCTGGCCGTTGACACGCACGCCGTTGCGGCTGCCGAGATCCTCGAGCGTCACCTCGTCACCGGTGACGACCAGGGCGGCGTGGGCGCGCGACACCAGCGGGTCATCGAGCGAGAGCTGACACTCGGGGCTACGCCCGATCAGGAACTGTCCCTCGGTCAGGTCGAACTCGTGCTGCTGGTAGCGCAGCCTGAATCCCATCAGCTTCCACCGGCCCGGTCCGCCGTCAGCGACACCAGGCCGGAGAACGCGTCGGCGTCTTCCGGACTCGGTCCGCCGCGGGCACGGACGTTCTGCACGAGGCGATCCGCCTCGGGTGCGAGCGTCGCGAGCACGCCGGGCGGCAGCGTGGACAACGAGCGCGAGACGCGAGCATCCGGAACGATGCCGAGCGAGGCGTACACCCCGAGCAGCCAGCCCGCCCACTCGCCTGCCTGCTGGTGCAGCGCGAGCCGCGCTGCGGGCGAGGCGAGCTGGTCGAGCTCCGCGCGCTGGATCTCCTTGCCGGCGGCCATCCGTTCCTCGATGTTCGCGCGCGCGCGCCGCAGCATGCGCTCGACGTCGTCCCAACGCTCGAGCGCCAGCGCCCGATCGAGCACTTCCACCAGGAGCTCCAGCGTCCAGTTGCGGTCGCCGCCGGACACGACGCCGCTGATCGTATCCTCGTCGACCCGCGCCGCCGAGCCGCAGCTGGGACACGCTTCGAGCTCCGCGGCATAGGGCACGCCACACGCCGCGCAGTGGCACATGAAGCCGGTGGCGCGCGTGCCGGGACCCGAGGAGCGACGCGGCGCCGCGACCGTACAGAAGACGAACTCCTGCGTGCCGATGCGGATGCGATCGCCGTCCGTGAGCGCGTGCCGGCCCTCGATCGGCCGACCGTTGACGAGCAGGCCGTTGCGGGATCCCAGATCCTCGACCGTCGCGTCGTCGCCCGCGATGTGCAGCCGGCCGTGTTGCCGCGACACCAGCGGATCCTCGATCGTCACGTGACAGCTCGCGCTGCGACCGATCAACGTGTCGCCCTGGGGCAGGTCGATCTCCTGAAGCAGGAACCGTAGGCGATACCGGGCCACGCTCGTCTCTTCCTGACGCCTTTGCTGGCGCTCTTCCGCCAGAAGAAGCCTACCGAAGCTACGGCTGGAGGTCAAAACCCCCCGTCAGGCGTCACGATTTGGGCTCTGGCGCCGCGACCGCCGGATCGTCCGTCGTCCGGGCCAGGATCCGGAGGAGTCTCAGGACGAGCCCGGCGTGAAGCACGAGGCCGTAGATCTTGAGGTCCCGACCGCGCAACGCCGCGGCGAGCAGGCGCCGGCTCTCGCGCCCGATCGTGGGCAGGCGGAAGCGCGGATCGAAGCGCAGGTTCTGCAAGGCACGGATGTCGGCGGCCCGGCCGCGGATGGTCACGTCCGGCACGCCCACCAGGCCGTCGTGCACCGTCAGCCGACCGAAATCGAAGCGCAGCGTGAGCGCGCTGCCCAGGTCGTCGACCACGACGCCGATCGAGCCACGCAGCCGCTCGAACTCCGCGCGCTGCCAGTCGCGCCGGACGTTGTCGCGGACGAGCTCCGCGAAGTTCCGGGCGAGCTCGTTCCGGCCCGCGCCCGGACCGAGATCGACGACCGGCTCCATCACGTCCGGGGGTAAGCCGCACCGCGACCGCGACGTCAAGTCTTGCCCCGTGACAGCGGTCGTGCGCTCCTACGCGCCATGCTTGCCCCGACGCACCACCCGCTCCGCCGCGCGATCGGCCTGGCAGCGGGAACCGCCCTGGCGCTGTCTGCCGGCGTCGCCGCGTCCCGTCCCGCGCCGCCGCCCGCGGCGCCCCCGCCCGGCGCACCGACGCCACCGCCACGCCCCGCGCCTCCGCCCGCCAGCGCCTCCGCCTCCCCTCCAGCGTCGGGCAGCGCGCCCGCGGCCCCGGCGCCGCAGCCAAGCGCGTCGGCTCCCGCAGCTGCGCCGGCTCCCGCAGCTGCGCCGGCTCCCGCAGCTGCGCCGGCTCCCGCAGCTGCGCCGGCTCCCGCAGCTGCGCCGGCTCCCGCAGCTGCGCCGGTTCCCGCAGCTGCGCCGGCTCCCGCAGCTGCGCCGGCTCCCGCAGGTGGCCCGGCGACAGTCTTCGATCCGGCAAGCGCGACGGTCCACGTCTTCGTCGATCGCCCGCGCGCGTGGCTCGAGCTCCGCGACTACGTCGACGGCGGCGACTGGACGCGCGCGTGCGCCGCGCCGTGCGATCGCCGGCTGCGCGTCGACGGCATGGAGGCGCGCGTGTCCGCGCCCGGCATGACGACGTCGAACGTGTTCCGCATCGGCGCGGGCCGCGGCGTCGCGCGACTGCACGTCTCGGGCGGGTCGGCTACCGCGCGCGCGACCGGCATCACCGCCATGATCGTCGGCGTGCCGATCACCCTCGGCGGCATGGGGCTGTACGGCTACGGCCGCCTCGACGATCGCGCCGGGCTGCGCACCGCCGGCGCGATCACCCTTGCCGTCGGCGCCGTGACGGTGCTCGCGTCCCTGCCCTTCCTCGCCACGGGCGCGACCACCGTGCGCGACCCGAAGGGCCGCGCCATCGCAGCGCGCCGCCAGCTGCCGCTGTTCTGACCGGGCGGTTCCGCGCCGCACCGGAAAACCCCACAGCCGATGACAGGCGATCGGGCTTGCCGGTCCGGCGCGGTATCGAGCGGCCCGGACTACTTCGCCGGCTTGTTGACGGCGTTGATGATGGTGCCGTCGGTGAAGTACTGGACGACCTGCTCGGCGATCTCCGTCGAGACGCGATCCTGCGCTTCCTTGGTCGAAGCGCCGAGGTGCGGCGTGGCCACGACGTTCGGGTGCTTGACCAGATCCGTCAGGCCCGGCGGCTCCTCCAGGTACACGTCGAAGGCGGCGCCGCCGACCTTGCCGGCTTCCAAACCGCGCAGCACCGCGGCCTCGTCGTAGACGCCACCGCGGGCGGCGTTCACGAGGATCACGCCCTTCTTCATCTTGTCGATGGCGGCGTCGTTGACGATGCCCCGCGTCTTGTCGTTGAGCGGCGTGTGGATGGTGACGACGTCCGCACGACGGCACAGCTCGTCGAAGCTGACGAGCTCCACGCCGAGCTCCACGGCCTTCTCGCTGCTGATCACCGGATCGAAGGCGATGACCTTCATCTTCAGCCCCCGGGCGCGGTCGGCGACGATGCTGCCGATGTTGCCGAGGCCGATGATGCCGAGCGTCTTGCCGCTGATCTCGCGACCAGCCAGCGCCTTCTTCTCCCACTTGCCGGCCTTCATGAACGCGTCGGCGGCGGGGATCTTGCGAGCCACGCTGAACATCAGCGCGATGGCGTGCTCCGCGGTGGTGACGGCGTTGGCAAGCGGCGTGTTCATGACGATGACGCCCTTCTTCGTCGCTGCCGGGATGTCGACGTTGTCCACGCCGATGCCGGCGCGCCCGACGACCTCGAGCTGGTCAGCCGCCTCGAGCACGCGCGCTGTGACCTTGGAACCGCTACGGATCACCAGGCCGTGCTTGCCCACGATGGCCTTGGCCAGCGCCTCTTCGGAGAGACCGGGCTGGTTGTCGAGCTCGATGCCCTGGGCCGCCTCGAGGATCGCGAGGCCGTCCTTGCTGAGTGAATCGCTGACCAGAACCTTCTTCATTTCTTGAAGCCCTTCATGAAGTCGACCAGCGCCTGGATCCACTCCGTGGGCGCCGCGTTGTAGATGGAAGCGCGGATGCCACCCACCGAGCGGTGGCCCTTGAGCCCGCCCATCCCCTGCTTCTGCGCGGCGGCGATGAACTCCGCCTCGAGCTCCGGCGTGGGCAGGTTGAACACGACGTTCATCATCGACCGGCTGCCCTTTTCCACCGGCGATGAGTAGAAGTCCGGGCGCGCGTCGATGGCGGCGTAGAGCAGGTCCGCCTTCTCGCGGTTGTGCTTCTCCATCGCCGCGAGCCCGCCCATGTCCTTGACGACGGCGAGCACGTTGCGAAGCAGGTAGATGCTGAACGTGGGGGGCGTGTTGTAGAGCGAGTTCGCCTCGGCGTGGGTGCGGTACTGGAAGATCTTGGGGATGTCCTTGCGGCCAGCCTCGACCAGATCCTTGCGCACGATCACGAGCACCAGCCCGCTCGGCCCGAGGTTCTTCTGCGCGCCCGCGTAGATCAGGCCGAACTTCGACACGTCCGTCGGGCGCCACATGATGTCGCTCGACATGTCGGCGATCAGCGGCACGTTGCCCGTGTCCGGGAACGTCTGCCACTGCGTGCCGGCGATGGTGTTGTTGCTGGTGATGTGGACGTAGGCGGCCTTGGCGTCCAGATCGAGCTCGGCCTGCGCCGGGATGCGCGGGAACTTGCCGTCCTTCTCTGTCGTGGCCGCGACGCGCACCGTGCCGATGCCCTTCGCCTCGCCGAGCGCCTTCTTCGACCAGGAGCCGGTCACGACGTAGTCCGCGCTCTGGCCGGCGCCGAGCAGGTTCATCGGGATCGTCGCGAACTGCTGGCTCGCGCCGCCCTGCAGCATCAGGACGTCGTAGTTGTCCGGCACGCCGAGCAGCTCGCGGACCAGCGCGATCGCCTGGGTGTGGATCGCGTCGTAGGCCTTGCCGCGATGGCTGTGCTCGATGACGCTCATCCCGGTGCCCTCGAGATCGAGCAGCTCGCGCTGGGCGCGCTCGAGCGCTGCAAGCGGCAACGTCGCCGGGCCGGCGTTGAAATTCATGATTCGGGTCATGGAACCTCCGTGCAGCGCCACGTACCGCCCAGGACGCATCGCGTCAAGGAGCGCCATCACGCTGCAAATTACGCTGGGCGATCGACGTGCAGCGTGTGGAAGAGCAGGCCCGTCGGCACCTTCGGATAGAAGAACGTGGACTTCTGCGGCATGACCTCGCCGGCCTCCGCCACGGCGCGGATCGTCGCGACCGGGGTGCCGTTCATCACGAACAGCACCTGGCCCTCGCCGCGCTCGAGCGCGCGGGCGGCCTCGTGCGCGTCCTGCTCGTAGCGCAGGTTCGTCTTGGCGGCTTGCGCCTCGTGGGTCACGCCCAACACGTGCTCGACGAGCCCGTCGTGGAGCAGCGCGACGGCGGTGTGGCGCAGCACCTCGGGCCGCGCGCCGAGTACGGGGTGACGGGCAAGGTCGACGTCGGCGCGCGGAGCGAGCAGCACCGCGCGCCCGCCGCGCGCGAGGGCGCCGAACGCCGGCGCGCCCACGTCGCGGACGCGATCGCACAGCTCGGCCACGCCGCTCACGGGCGTGACGTCGAACAGCTCCGCGGCGCGGGCGCACAGCTCGTCGAAGTCGAAGTGCGGCAGCGAGTGCACGAGCCGGTGCGTCGGGAACACGACCAAGCCCGGATCGTCGCCGTTCGCGAGCAGCGCCGGCGTGAACAGGTGCTCGCCGCGCGCGAGCGGCGCCGCACCGGCCTCGCGCGCCTCGCGGTCGAGCGCCTCCGCGAGCGACACCGCCGTCTCGTAGCGGTGATGGCCGTCGGCGATGAGCAAGCTGCGATCGGCGAGGAACGCCACCACGCGCGCGATCGCGCCGCGATCCGTCACGCGCGCGATCGCGTGCTCGACGCCGTCGTCGGTCTCGAACGCCGCCCACGCCTCGGCTGCGTCGAGATCGGCGTCGAGCGCGCGCTCCGGATCGGAGTACAGCATGAACTGCGGCGAGAGCGCCGCGCGCGTGGCGTGCGACAGCTTGAAGCGATCGACCTTCGGCCCGCTGAGGGTACGCTCGTGCGGCAGGATCACGCGCGCAGCGAGCGGCACCGCACGCACCGCCGCGAAGAAACCGCGGCGCGCCAGCCGCGCCCCGCCACCCGGCGGTTCGAACGTCTGCGTGTAGCGGTACAGCGCCGGCTCGTGACTGCGCGCGAGCACGCCCTCGCGTTGCCAGGCCTCGAACAGCGCGCCCGCCCGCTGGTAGCGCGCATCGCCGTCCCCCTCGGGCAGATCCACGTGCACCACGTTGTGCGGATCGCGCGCGGCGAGCTCCGCGCGCATCGCGGCGTCGACCACGTCGTACGGCGGCGCCACGCGCCGCGCGAGTGTGCCCGGATCGTACGCGAGCGGGCGAAGCGGGGCGATCTCGGCCATCGGCGTCGATCAGGCCACGGCGTGCGGGCGGGTTCAAGCAGACTCGCGGCGAGGCATGACCGTGCCTGGACCGAGCGCGTTGGACTACGATGCCCAGCCATGGCGCGACCGCGCGGCGACACACGGGACCGCGTCCTCGACGCGGCCTCCGGGCTGATGCGCGATGCTGGCACGACCCGCTTCAGCCAGACCGACGTCGCGCGCCGGGCCGGCGTTCCGCAGGGCCACCTGACTTGCTACTTTCCGCACCGCGACGATCTGGTGCTGGTCGTCGGCGGGCGCTTCATCGAGACCGACGTCGCGGCGGCACGCGAGCTCGTCGAACGCGCCGTCACCAGCGGGCGCCCGCGACGCCCCTCGACGCGCTCGTCGATTTCTCCGCGGCGCTGGTGCGCGATCGCGCTCGCACGCGGCGGCTGCTCGGCTTGATGCTCGAGGCGCCGAGGCGATCCCGGCGCTGCGCGCGGCGCTCCGCGACGGCGCGCGGCTGATCCGCGACGGCTTCGCTGGCGCGCTGCAGCGGAACCCCGCCGACCCGGAGCTCGAGCTGCTGATGGCGGCGGTGTGGGGCCTCGGGTTGCAAGAGCTGTTCGATCCCCGCCGCGGCAGCCCGCGCCTGCGCAGCCTGCTCGGCCGCCTCGGCGAAGCCGCGCAGGGCGCGGCCACCTCGACGGAGAGCGCCATCGCGCCGACGAAGAGCGCCACCGCGCGCCGCCGGCCGCGCCGGACCGGCAAAGACCAGCGCGCGCTGACCCGGGATTGCTGGCGCGGGATGCCGGCCCGGCTCGGAATCCCGCGTTCCGGGCGAGCACGCGGCGCCACGCCGATGAGTCAGCCGAGCGGCGCGCCGAGCACGGCCTCGAGGCGATGCGTCTCGATCGCGCCGGCGCGGACCACGCGCGCGTGATCGCCGGCGACGACGACCACGGTGGACGGCGCGCCGCCCGGCGCCCAGCCGTCCACGACGACGAGCCGCCCGTCGGCGAGCGCGTCGGCGAAGGACGCGCGCACGGTGCGTGACGACGTCGGCGCGGGCTCGCCGGTCTGGTTCGCGCTGGTCGCGCTGAGCGGACGCCCGAGCTCGCGCGCGAGCTCGGCGGCGGGCGACGCCGCCGGGAGGCGCACGGCGATGCTGCCGTCGAGCACCAGTCGCGGATCGACGCCCGCTGCGGCGGGCAGCGCGATGGTGAGCGGACCGGGCCAGAACGCGTCGGCCAGCCGCGCCGCCAGCGGCGGGATCTCCTGCACTAGAGCGCCCCACGCCGCGCGCGAGGGCAACAGCACGGGCATGCCCTTGTCGGGCGTGCGCGGCTTGACCTCGTACAGGCGCTCGATGGCGTCACCGCGCGTCGCGTCCGCGAGCAAACCGAAGAACGTCTCCGTCGCGGCGGCCACGACGCGGCCGCCGTGGAGCTGCGCTAGCGCGCCCGGGATCACGCCCCGCCTCCCAGTGCGCGCGCCGCGATGTCGCGGCGCATCTGCTTGCCGTCGAAGTGGATCAGATCGGCGGCGCGGTAGGCGCGCGCATGGGCTTCGGCAAGGGTCGCACCGCGCGCGGTCACGCCGAGCACGCGTCCTCCGGACGTGACCAGCCGATCGCCGTCCAGGCGCGTGCCCGCATGGTACACGCGGACGCCCTCGACGCCCTCGGCGGCCTCGATGCCGGTGATGGCGTCACCCTTGCGCGGCGCGGCGGGGTATCCCGCCGCCGCGAGCACGACGCACACGGCGTGATCCGGGCTCACGCTCAGCGTGGCGGGATCGAGCCGGCCGCGCGCGGCGCCGTCGAGCGCCTCGGCGAAGTCGCCGTCCACGACGCTGACGAGAACCTGGGTCTCGGGATCGCCGAAGCGCACGTTGAACTCGAGCAGCACAGGTTCGCCGGACGCCGTGATCATCAGCCCCGCGAACAGCGTGCCGCGGTACGGCGTGCCGTCCTTCGCCATGCCGTCGACCGCGCGCTGCATCATGTCCTCGGCGACGCGTGCGGCGAGCGCCGGCGTCAACAGCGGCGCCGGCGCATACGCGCCCATGCCGCCGGTGTTCGGGCCGCTGTCGCCGTCGCCGATGCGCTTGTGATCCTGGGCGGCGGGCAGCACGAACGCGCGCGCGCCGTCGCAGATCGCGTGCACGCTCGCCTCGGCGCCCTCGATGCGCTCCTCCACGACGACGGTCAGACCCGCGTCGCCGAAGCTCTGGCCCGAGAGCATCGCGCGCGCGGCGTCGATCGCCTCCTCGTGTGTCGCCGCGACGACCACGCCCTTGCCGGCGCACAGGCCGTCGGCCTTCACCACCGGCGGCGCGGCGAAATCGCGGATCACGCGCGCCGCCCCGGCCGCGTCACGCACGACCTCGTGGCGCGCCGTGCGGATGCCGTGACGCTTCGCGAACTCCTTCATGAAGCGCTTCGAGCCTTCGAGGCGCGCCGCGTCGCGGCCCGGCCCGTAGACGCGCATCCCGCGCGCGCGGAGCGTGTCGGCGAGCCCGTCGCAGAGCGGCGCCTCGGGGCCGATCACCACGAGGTCCGGCCGCTCCGCCGCGCACACGTCGAGCACGTCGCCCTCGGCGTTCTGCAGCGGCGCGCCGGCGGACCGCGCCGCCGGCCGCGCCGTACCGGCATTGCCCGGAACGACGACCACCCCGGACACACCCGGCGACGCGGCGAGGCGCGCGGCGAGAGCGTGTTCGCGCCCGCCCGATCCGACGACCAGTACCTTCCGCCCGGCGGCCATGGCGCGGGATATTGGCACCACGCGCCGCGTCGGGCGAGGGCTATTGCCGGAGGCGCTCGATCGCGGCTAGCCTGGGTTACCGTGCCTGCTCCCGTCACCTTGCACGTCGTCCGGCCGTACGCGAGCGAGGCCGAGCTGATCGAGCGCGAAGGCTGGACCGTCGGGTCGAAGGGCATGCTGCTCGTCGATCAGGACGCGCTCGCCGCCGACACGATCGTGCGCTTCGACGTGGCGCTCGCCGACGGTACGAAGCTGGTGGTGGCGGAGGGCAAGGTCGTGGGCAGCGAGGCTCCCATCGGCGCACGCCCGGGCGGCCTGCGCGTGCGCTTCCGCCGCTTCGGTGCGACGACCAAGGCGTTCATCGATCGCGCGTTGGCCGGCGAGGTGAGCGGCGTCCACTCGAAGCCGGTGCCGACACCCCCGGATCGCGACGCGCTGCTCGCGCGCCTCCGGCAGCGCGCGCGCGGTCTCGTGAAGGTCGCGGAGCCGGAGCGCGGCGTGGACGAGGGCACGGGCTAGGACTAGGGCATCGCCATCTCGGTCGGCACCGCGCGGCGCGGCCGCGCGAGGGCGCGCCGGATCAAGCGGTCGCACAGCTCGGGAAACGCGATGCCCGCGGCGGCCGCGGCCTCGGGGAAGAGGCTGGTCGCGGTCATGCCGGGCAGCGTGTTGATCTCGAGCACGGTGATCGCGTCGCCGACGACGAAGTCGACGCGCGAGAGATCGCGCGCGCCCACGGCGCGGTGCGCGGTGACGGCCATGGCTTGCAGCCGCGCGAGCACGTCGGCCGGAAGCGGCGCGGGACACTGGTGCACGCTGCCGCCGGCGGCGTACTTGCTCTTGAAGTCGTACCACTCGCCGGCGCGACTCTGTATCAAGGTCGGCGGCAGAGCGCGCGGCTCGCCGCCGTCGTCGTCGAGCACGCCGCAGGTGAGCTCGTCGCCGACGAGCAGCGTCTCGACCAGCGCCAGATCTTCCACCGCGTGGGCGGCGCCGATCGCGGCGATCGCCACCGCGTCGTCGTCGCTCGCGAGCACGCGGCCCACACCGATGGCGCTTCCGCCGCTCGCGGGCTTGACGAAGATGGCGCGGCCGAGCCGGCTGCGGAGCTCGGCGACGCGTCGCGCGGGATCCTCGCCGCGACGCACGATCGCCTGCTCTGCCACGGGCAAGCCGGCGCGCGCGAACATGATCTTCGCCTCGGGCTTGCTCGCGGACAGCGCGCTCGCCAGGACGCCCGAGCCGACGTACGGCAGATCGAGCACTTCGAGCAGCCCCTGCAGGCAGCCGTCCTCGCCGAGCGGGCCGTGGGTCACCGGGAACACGACGTCGAACGGCTCGGCGAGCAACGCCGTCGCGGTCGACCGCCCGAGCTCGACGCGGGTCACGCGATGACCCGCCTGCTCGAGCGCCCGCGCCACGCCGGCGGCGGACGCCCGGCTCACCGCGGCCTCGCTCGACGGACCGCCGGCGACGACGGCGACGACGCTCACGACGACCTGGGAACCTGCTCGATGGGCAGGTGTTCGAGCTGGATGCCGAGCTGTTCGCTGAGCGTGAAGATGCGCTCGTCGCGGTAGAACTCGCCGAAGACGATGCGCGACAGCCCCGAGTTGGCGATCAACTTGTAGCAGCCGAAACACGGCGACGCCGTCACGTAGATGCCCGCGCCCTCGAGCCGGACGCCGTTGCGCGCCGCCTGCACGATAGCGTTGGCCTCGGCGTGCACCGTGCGGACGCAGTGGCCGTCCTCCATCATGTGCCCCTCGTCGTCGCAGTGGGCGAGGCCGCGAACGCTGCCGTTGTAGCCCGTCGCGAGGATCATCTTCTCCCGAACGATTACCGCGCCCACGTGCTTCCGGTCGCACGTCGATCGCGTCGCGACCTCCCGGGCGATGGCCATGAAGTACTCGTCCCAGCTCGCTCGGTGGTGTGCCATGCGTCCTCCGGGCCGCGCCTATACCGCACCGGCCCGCGGGCTACGAGCATCGGCGCTTGACCGCGCCTGCCGCTCGTGGCTTCTTGCCGGCCGTGCGGCTCGCTCGCGCTTCCGGATTGCTCGTCCTCGCCGGCCTCGCGCTCGGCATCGCCGCGGGCGTGGCGCGCGGCGCCGGTGACCCGCGCGCGCAGGCCGAAGCGACGCTGAAACAGGTCGAGGCGACGCCCGCCCACAAGACCCTGGCGAAGGAGCCGCTCGACCAGGCGCACCGGGCGCTGCGCCGCGCCGCGGGAGCCCGCGCCGCGGGCGACCAGCGGCACGGCGGCCAGCTGGAGGCGCTCGCGCTGGAGTGGGCGCAGGCCGCCAGCAATCTCGTGCGCGCCGCCGACGCGGAGCGGCAAGCCTCCGCGATCGAGAAGCAGGCGGCCGAGTCGGAGCGCAAGGCGGTGCGCGCCCGCGCGCTGCTGGAGGAGACCATCGATCGGCGCGGCCGCGCCGAGGAGCGGCTCCGGCAGCTGACGGACGGCGGCGCACCGGCAGCGACCGACGGCGGCGCGCAGCCCGCGAAACCCGCGAAGCCAGCCAAGCCCGCTGGAAAGGCCGCCAAGCCATGAGGCGCGTGGTCGCCGCCGCGCTCGCCGCCGCGCTGCTGTCGTGCGCGCCCACGCCACGGCCACGCGTGCTGAGCCAGGCGGACGTGGTCGCCCGCTCTGCGGCGGCGCTCGAGGCCAAGGCGCTCGCGCCGCAGGCGTACGCGCAAGCGGAGCTGGTGGAGAAGCGCGCCGCCCGGGCCTTCGACGACGACGACGTCGCCGGCTCGCAAATCCTCGGGGAGCACGCCATCGCGGCGTACACCCACGCATTCGTGCTGGCGCGCGTCGCCAAGGCCGGGCGGCGCCTGGCCGAGGCCAAGAGCCGGCTGGTAGACGCCGACAAGCGGCTGGCAGAGCTCGACGCGAAGGTCGCCAGCGTCACCGCCGATGCCGACGCCCTGGAGATGCGCGTCAAGGTCGCGCAGGACGCGCTGCCGCTCGTGCCGAACGGTCCGGCGACGCCGGATCGCGAGCACGCGCGCCTGGAAGCCGCACGGGAGCTGGCGCTGGAGGGACGCCTGCTGTGCGTGTCGGCGAAGCTGCTCGGCGCGAAGGGCGATGCCCTCGACCACGCGACGGCCGATCTCGACACCCTCGACAAGGCGCTCGGCAAGCAAGCGAAGGCGGCGCCCATCGACGACGCGATCAAGGTGCGCTCGGCGTGCCTCTCGGTGCTCACCGCCACGCGGCGCACCGCGACGCTGCAGGCGCCCGCGGCAGGCGTCTCCGACGCGCTGCTCGCCGAGCTCGGTCAGCTCGGCGGGCTGCACCCGTATCGCGACGACCGGGGCGTCGTCGTGACGCTCCGCGGCGTGCTCGGGGCGGGCGACAGGCCCACGACATCGGCCGCCGCCCTGCTCGCCAAGCTCGGCCGCGTCGCCAAGGCGCACCCCGGCTTCCCGGTCCTGGTCGTGATGCACTCGAGCCAGGGCGCCGCCACGGCGCGCGACTCGAAGCGCGCGGCGGCCGTCGCCGACGCCCTGCGCGCCGCCGGTGCCGCCACGGTCGAGTCGCAGGCGGCCGGCGGGGTCCAGCCCCTGGTCGATCCGGGTCAGGCTGGTGCCGCAGCGCGTAACGAGCGCGTCGAGATCGTCTTCGTCGCGCCCGCGTCCTGAGCCCCCGCGTATTCCAGTGAACGCGAAAGTGTCCAGCATCACTGGACGATCCATCCCGGACGCCGCACGCTAATATGCGGACGACCCGTGGCTCGCGATTCCCTCTTCGACGAACGCATCGAGTGGTCGGGACATCCCGAAGCAGTGACCACTCCGCCGCTACTGCGTGTCGCGTCGGTCGTGATGTTCGTGACGAGCGCGGTGAGCACGCTGTTCGCCGTCGTGATCGCGCTCGCGCTCGACGTGTCGCCGGCGTCGATGCTGGTCTTCGCGGCGTGGACAACCACGCTCGGCATCGCGTGCCTGCACGGGCCGCGGCTGTGGCTGTCGGGCGTGCGCTATCTCGTCACCGACGATCACGTGATCTACCAGCGTGGCCCGTTCCGCCGCACCATCGAGCGGCGTTCGATCAGCTTCGCGCGGATCTTCTGGAGCCCGTCGAAGCCGGGCATGGGCGACCTGGAGCTGGTGCGCGCGGTGCCCACCGGTGCGCTGCGGCGCCGGCTGATCCTCCGCATGCCGGGGCTCGCCGCTCCGGATCGCGTGTGGGCGATCATCCGCGGCGCTGAACACGTCTCGCCGCGCGGGCGCGGAGAGCGACCGCTCACGCAGCGCCTCGACGTCGGCGAGAAGGTGGTGTGGGCGGCGCGTCCCCGTTCCACGTGGCGCGCGTACCGTCCGCACGGGCGTCGCGAGTGGATGCAGCTCGCCATCGCCGGATTCCTGCTCGCTGGCTTCGGACGCATGGTGTTCGAGTCCGTTCCGAACCTGCATCGGCTCGTCGCCGCCGGCCTGCCCGCGGGCTCGCTGCCGTTCATCGCGCTGCTCGGCGGCCTGGTGCTGTCGGCGGGCATGCTGCTGGCGATGGCAGGCTGGCTGGTGTTCGACTCCGCGGTCCGACCCGGACGTCTCGCGCGCGAGACGCGCTACCTCATCACCGATCGTCGGGTGTTGATCCAACGCGGACGCGAAGAGCTGCACCTCGATCGCTCGCGCATCGTCGACGTCATCGACGCGCCGAGCGGCGACGGGCTGAGCGACGTGTTCCTGGTTCTGGACGGTCCTCGCGCCCGCGCCCTCGCGCCGAGCGGCGCGTTCGGCGAAGGCGAGCGCGGCCCGAACCTGCGCCCGGTGTTCCAGTCCGTCGAAGACGCCGAGAGCGTGAGCCGCATCTTGACGGCGGATCCCGACGACACGCCGTCCCTGCCCCGCGCGGCTTGACGCTCAGCGCGGGCGGGCGCGAGTGCGCTTGCGCTTCAGCTCGTCGATCTTGCCGCGGCACGTCTCGGCGAGGAGCGCCGCGTGCGAGAGCCACGGCGGGTTGTCGGCAGCGGCCAGCGCCGCGTAGCGTCCGAAGTCCTGCCGCGCGCGCTGGTAGAGCAGGATCGCCTGCGGCGGCTTGGCGCGGCGCGCGAGCGCCATGGCCTCGAGCGCGCGATAGTAGTCGAACTCGTAGCCTGGAACGAAGAACACCGACGATGCCTCGAGAATGCTCCTCGAGCCGAACGCCGACGTCATGCGCACGGCCGCGCCGCGCGCCACGGCGTCGAGCGCCGATGGGAGATCGCCGTTGCGCTCCAACCCGACGCCGAGGTCGTACTCGGCCAGCGCCGCGGTGTCCGGAGAGTCGGCGTTGCGGAGCGCCTGCCTGAAATCAGCGATCGCGAGATCGAGCTTGAAGAGGTGCATCCACGCCTCGCCGCGGTTCATGAACAGCGTGGCCCGGGTGTTGCGACTCCAGCTCCGTTCGAGCGCATGACCGTAGGCGACGATCTCCTTCTTCGGCTGGTCGATCGAGGCGTAGGCGATGCCGAGGTTGAACCACGCCTCGCCGGCGAGTGGACTGTCCGGCGCGTCGGCGAGCGCGCTCTCGAGCACGACGCGCGCATCGTCGAAGCGACGCACCGAGCTGTCCACGAGCAGCGTGCCGAGCAGGAAGCGCAAGCGCACATCCGGCAGATCGCGGCCGCGAGCGAGCTGGAGCATGGCGATGGCCGCGCGGGTGATGCGTCCGCCGGCAGCCGGGTCGAAGCGGCCCGACTCGCCGGCCTGGATCAGCTTGCGCTCGACCGCGCGCAGCACGAAGTCCGCTTGTCGCGTCCGGGGGTCGCGAGCGGCGTCCCAGATCGACGGCCGGGCGATCGCGCTCGTGGATGCCGTCGCCGTCGCGACGAGCAGGGCGGCCGCGACGGCGGCAGCGGGCCGCATCAGTGCCCGCCCCGGCGCGCGGCGCGCGGCGGCGCCTTCGCGAGCTTCGCGCGCGCGTAGTCTGCCCAGGCGCCCTTCGGGTTCGCGGCAACACACGCTCGCCATTGATCGCGGGCGAGCTCCGGATCGTCGCGCTCGGCGAGGATCGCCACCATCGCGGAGAGCTCGCCCCGCGGCAGGACCGGCAACAGCGCGCGCCGGGCGCGCGCGGCGGGCTTGGTCGTGTCGTCGAGACCGGCAAGCTCGGCGAGCGCCCACGGCCCCCCTGCCTCCGCGACCACGCCGCGTGCCTCCTCCGACCGTCCCTGTCGATCGAGCGCCAGCGCGAGATCGGCGAGCACCACCGCGACGAAGCCGGGCGGACCGCCGCGACGACGCGCCTCGCCGAGGTAACCGATGGCCTCGTTCAGCCCGGACTCGCCCGTGGACATCACGAGCGAGGCGGCCTCCACGTAGACGCGCTCGCGGCGCTGGCTGTCGTCGAGCAGTCCCGCGCGCGGTACCAGCGCGCGGTACGCACCCAGCGCCTCCGGCGTGTGTCCGGTGAGCTCGGCGGCCATCGCAAGGTCGTGTAGCGCGGCAGGTTCCTCCACGCTGCGTCGCGACAGCGCGAGCGCGCGCGCGAACTGCTTGTACGCCGCTGCCGCGTCGCCCTCGGCGAGCAGCGCGCGCCCCGACAGCACCGCTGGGCCCGGCCGACCCGGCACGGCCCGCTCGGCGTCGCGCGCCGCGGCCAGCGCCAGGGTTGGCGAGCGGCTGAGCCGCGCGTAGCCGCGCGCGAGCGCCCGGCACCATACGGCGAGCCCGGGCTGCCGGGCGCGATCCCACAGCGTGTCGCGCTCACCGCCCGTCGCTCCGCGTCCGGCTTCGCACGTGGTCGGGCGCGGGCTGGCGGCGGCCGCGGTGCGGAGCGACGCCTGCCGCGGCGGCGGACGCGGCGGACTGGTCGCGACCTGCGCCAGGAGCACGATTGCGGCGAGCGCCGGCATGCCGCCTAGCCTACCGCGGTCAGGGCGCCGCGGCCCGCCCCACGA
Source organism: uncultured delta proteobacterium (assembly GCA_963775185.1). GTDB lineage: Bacteria > Myxococcota_A > Polyangia > Polyangiales > Polyangiaceae > JAPSGB01. The sequence continues at coordinate 164,952 of CAVZIE010000004.1, forward strand.
ACGGATTGTGGAGCACGATCGTCTCGCGACGGCGAGGTCCGACGCTTACGAGATACACCGGCACTTCCGCGCCGTCCTCGAGGAAGCGCACGTAGGCGCGGGCGTTCCGCGGCAGATCGTCGAGCGTCTTCACGGTCTCGAGCCGCTCCGTCCAGCCGGCGAGCTCTTCGTATACCGGCGCGATCGCGCCCGGCTCGTCCAGCAGATCGATGGGCAGATCCTGCACGCGGCCCGACGGCGTGTCGTAGGCGACGCACACCTTGAGGCGATCGAGGCCGGTGAGCACGTCGAGCTTGGTCAGAGCGAGGCCGTCGATACCGTTGACGCGCGCCGCGTAGCGGAGCGCGGGCAGATCGAGCCAGCCGGTGCGGCGCGGACGCCCGGTGACCGATCCGAACTCCGCGCCGGCGTCGCGCAGGTGCACGCCCGCGGCGTCGTCGAGCTCCGTCGGGAACGGTCCGCTGCCGACACGCGTGGTGTACGCCTTGGTGATGCCGATGACGCTGCCGATGCGGTTCGGCCCGATGCCGACTCCGATGGCGGCGCCGCCGGCCACGGCCGAGCTCGACGTGACGAACGGATACGTCCCGTGATCGATGTCGAGCAGCGTGCCCTGCGCGCCCTCGAACATCACGCGCGCGCCGTCCTTGAGCGCGCGGTCCACAAGCGAAGAGGCGTCGGCGAGCATCGGCACGATGCGACGCGCGGGCCCTTCGAGCCCAGCGAGCACCGCGTCGGCGGTCGGCGATTTTCCGCCGAGCGCGGCGATCGTCGGGGCCCACGCGTCGAGGGCGGCTTCGACGCGCTGGCGCAGGCGCGCTGGATCGCGCAGCTCCCCGGCGCGCACGCCGGTACGGCGGACCTTGTCCTCGTAGGCGGGCCCGATGCCCTTCTTCGTCGTGCCGATCGCCCGGTCCTTGCGCGCCGAGCTCTCGCGTAGCTCGTCGATCATGACGTGATACGGCAAGATCAGGTGAGCGCGGTCGCTGACGAAGAGCCGCCGATCCAGGTGCTCGTGGCCTCGCCGCACGAGCTCGTCGATCTCGCCGACCAGGACGTCCAGATCCACGACCATGCCCTGCCCGAGCACGCAGCGCGTGCCTTCGCGGAGGATGCCGCTCGGCAAGAGCCGCACGACCAGCTTGTCGTCGCCGACGACGAGGGTGTGACCCGCGTTGGGCCCCCCCGCGTAGCGCACCACCAGATCGGCGAACTCCGTGTAGAGATCGACGATCTTCCCCTTGCCTTCGTCGCCCCACTGGGCACCCACGATCACGACAGCCGACATGTTCCTCGTCATTGTCGCTCGATCCGCGTCGTCACGACGGCGGCCAAATCCGCCGGCGCGACCGCGGGAAGATCCTCGCGCACACCGTCCCGCATCCGCACCATCGCCAGCCCGCCCGCGGCGGGCTCGATCAGGTGCGAGAAACCCCAGGCCGCGGCGTAGTCGCGCGCGCCGCCGGCGTCCGGCGCGGGGGCGCACGGCAGACCGCGCTCACGCAGTGCGGCGAGCAGCGCCGCGGAGTCCGCAGCGGCGAGCAGCACGCGCACCGGCACGCCGGCGTCGACGCCGGCGTGCGCCAGCGCCCACGCCAGGTTGTCCAGGTCGAGGCCGAAGCCGGCGGCAGGCCGCGACGCGCCGAAGCGCGCGAGCAGGCCGTCGTAGCGCCCCCCCGAGCCGATCGGGCGTCCGGGGCCCTCGGCGAGGATCTGGAACATCGCACCGGTGTAGTAGGCGAAATTCCACGTCTCGCCGAGATCGACGACGACGCGCGGCGAAAGTCCGAGATCCTCCGCGGCCTGGTGCAGCCGACGCAGCTCCGCGGCCGCTGCCGCCGCGCGCGTGCCGGCGAGCACACGCTCCGCACGCGGCCAGATGTCCGCACCGCCATGCAGCGCCGGCAGCTCGGCGAGCGCGGCGGCCTCCGCGGGCGCGAGACCGCTCCGCGCGGCGCGCCGCGCGACCTGCGCGCCGTCCTTGAGCGAGAGCGCTTCGACCAGCTCCGGGCGATGCTCCGGCGGCAGGTTGGCGAGCAGCGCGGTCACGATGCCGGCGTGCCCGAGGTCGAGCACGAAGTCCGCCAGGCCGGTCGCGCGCGTGGCGGCGGCAGCGACCTCGAGCACCTCCAGATCGCCGCGCGGCGCGTCGAGCCCGAGCAGCTCGATGCCGGCCTGGGGGATCTGCCGGTGCATGCGCGCGCGCTCGCGACGGCGGCGCAGGACCGAGCCCTCGTAGCAGAGCCGCGCCGGCGCCGGCTCGTCCTTCAGGCGCGTGGCCAGCAGCCGCGCGATCTGCGGCGTCATGTCCGGGCGCAGGGCGACCACGCGGCCGGTCTCGGGCTCGACGAAACGCAGCACGTCGTCGGGGTCGAGCGCGCCCAGACCGCGCTCGAGCACTTCCGCATACTCGAACGCCGGAACGCTCACGCGCTGGTACCCGTACAGCTCGAACGCGCCCATCAGGCGCCGCGCGAGCGCCGCCTGCCGCCACGCCTCCAGCGGCAGCAGGTCGCGCATGCCGCCGGGGAGCGGATGCTCCAGGGCCGTCCCGTTGGACGAACCGCGCGGCGACGGGCTCGCCGGGGGCGGATCGGGTGCGGCGGCCGACAGGGGAGACACGGCGGCGGAGCCTAGCACGCTCGGAACCTTCCGGGCCCCAGGCCGAGGCGGCGCGGAATCCGCCGGCGGCGCTGGATCGGCTTGGTCCAGAGCGCCCGGGCGCGCTATCCATGGCGCGCCATGAGCAGCCCACACGAGAGCGCCCCGATCGACGTACAGGAGCACGGCGCCGAGCGCGACGGCAAGCCGCAGGTGATGGACCGCAGGCTGTTCATGCAGCTGCTGGTATTCGACAGCTCGCCCGATCTCGCGCCGGCCGACTCGCTGCGCGCGCTCGCTGGCGCGCTCGAGCAGCGCGGCTGCGCGGGGGTGCTGTACGAGGACGTCAACAACCCGCGCGGCATCGCCCTGCTCACGTGGAGCGAGGACCCCGCACACTTCGCGACGGTCGTGCGTTCGGCGGTCGTCGACCCGGCGGTGCACGGACTGACTCTGCGCCCGGAGTTCACCATGCTCGGGCGCAGCTACAGCAGCGGCTTCGAGGACGACCTGGTGCACTGGCTGATCGACCGCCCGCGCAGCACGGCGCTGAACGCCGACTGGCCGTGGGCGGTGTGGTACCCGCTCCGACGCAGCGGCGCCTTCGAGCGGCTGGAAGGGCGCGAGAAGGGCGGCATCATGCGCGAGCACGCCGGCATCGGGAAAGCGTACGGCACTGCCGATCTCGCCCACGACATCCGACTGGCCTGCCACGGCCTCGACGCGAACGACAACGAGTTCGTGATCGGCTTGATCGGCAAGGATCTGCACCCGCTGTCGCACGTCGTCCAGGCCATGCGCCGCACGCGCCAGACCAGCGAGTTCATCGTGCACATGGGCCCGTTCTTCGTGGGCCACGCCGCGTGGCGCAGCGCCGGCCGCACGTGAGCGGCGCGGACGCGCCGGTGCTCGGCGTCGCCTTCGATCTCGACGGCACGCTGATCGACTCCCGCACCGACATCGTCCGCTCCACGAACCACGCGCTCGCCCAGCACGGCTTCGCAACGCTTCCCGACGAGGAGATCGCCAGCTACGTCGGCGACGGATCGACGCTGCTGCTCGCCCGCGCCGCGCGTCTCGATCCCGACGATGCCCGGCTGCGGTCGCTGCTGGCGGACTTCCTCGACTACTACACGGCGCACGCCATCGACCACACGCGGCTGATGCCGGACACCACGCGCGTCCTCGACGCGCTCGCGGATCTGCCGCTGGCGCTCGTGACGAACAAGCCGCGCCGGGCCACCGACGCGACACTGCGCGGGCTCGACCTCGAGCGCCGCTTCCGCGTCGTCGTCGCCGGCGACGATCTCGCCGACAAGAAGCCGGCGCCGGGGCCCCTGCTGCTGGCCGCCGACAAGCTCGGACTCCCGCCCGCGACGCTCGTGATGGTCGGCGACGGCGCGCAGGACATCGAGTGCGGTCGCGCCGCCGGCGCGCGCACGGTGGGCGTCGAAGGCGGGATCCAGGCGCGCGAGCGGCTCGCCGCCGCGCACCCCGACGCGCTGGTCGCGCTCGCGGCGCTGCCCGACGTGATCCGGGCCTGGCGCTTCCGCGCCGGACCGGCAAGCTGATCAGGCGACGAGCGCGTGGTAGGCGGCGCTGATCTCGGCGAAGCGCTGCATCAGTTGCGCGCGCTCGCTCGCGGTCGCCCGCGGAAAGCGATCCGGATGGGCGTCGCGGGCCAGGGCCCGGAACGCGCGCTGGACGCTGTCTCGATCGGCAAACGGACCGAGGCCGAGCACGGAGAGCGCGCGCGAGCGCACCGGGTCGTGGCGCTTGGAGGGCAAGCCCGGCTGAGCGCGCGGCGCGCGCCCGACCGCCCCACGCGCGCGCGGCCTGCCGTGGAGGAACTCCCGCGGCGAGAGCGGCACGGCCGCCGCACTGTCGCGCCGCGAACGCGCGACGTGGAAGCGGATCGAGACGTCCGCCAGGGTAAACAGCTTGTCGAGGCGCGCTCGCAGCTGGCAGCGCAGCGCGGCACCGACCGCGGCCATCGACACGCCGCACTCGGCGACGAGCAGATCGCCGGCACGGCGCGTCGGCGTGTCCGCGAGCCCGTGCAACAGGCGCCGCATGCCGCGCTCGTCGATGAAGCCCTCGCGACGCAGGATCTCGCCGAGGCGCGCCACGCCGGCGGCGGTCTCGACGTCCTCCACCAACCCGCCGGACAGATGCACGCGGTGGGTCCGGCCCGCGCTGACGCCGGCACGCTCGACCAGCTCGAGAACGCCGGTCGCCCGCGCGCGATACAGCGCGCCGAGCAGATCGCCGAGCGTGGTGGCCTCGATGCGGCCGGGGAGCTGCATACCCTGCCGCTAGCAGCGCCGGCGAAGCGCGGGCAAATTCCCGGCCGAAGCTAGCCGGCAGGGAGCTCGGCCAGCGCCGCCGCCGCGGCGGCGCCGATCGGGCCACCGGGGTCCACGGCGCGGGCCCGCTCGAGGTGATCCCGCGCGACCGACACGCGGCCGTCGTCCGCGCACACGCGCGCGAGCGACAGACGGGAGTTGCCCTCGATGAGCGCTGCCGCGGCCGGGTCGACCCGACCCGGCGCCCCCAGCACCGCCTCCAGCGCGGACTCGAGGTCGGCGACGGCGCGCTCGCGCCAGCCGAGCACCCGCGGCAGCGCCAGACCGATTCGCCCGCGACGGTGGTACGCGCACGCGGACGCCAGCGGATCGGCGTCGGTCCCGGGACAAGCCATGGCGAGTCCGCGCAACGCCGGCACGATGCGATCGAGAAATCCGTCGTCGGCGGCGGCATCGCCCGCACATCGCGCAAGGCGGGCTTCCGCGAGCAGTACCTCGCCGAGCGCGAACGGGCCGGCGCGCTCGAGCGCGCGCTCCAGCGAATCCGGATCGGCGCCCTCCGACTCCACCTGCACCGCCTCGACCAGCACCCAGGCACGCGGCCGCAGCAGCTCGCGTACGGCCGGCGGCAGCCGGATCAGCTCGCCGGGCGGACCGACGCTGAAGAGCATCCACGCCAGGTCGCTCGCCGAAGCGGCGTCGCCGGCACGCGCGCGTTCGACCAGGCCGGCGCGGCGCGCGTCCGCCCCGAGCTGCCGCAACCGCGCGGCGCCCAGCGGCACGAGCGGCGTCTGGTCGAGCACGCGCGGACCGCGGGCGATCGCCGTCAGGATGTCCTCGACGATGCGCCGGAGCATCAGATCGCGGAACGCGTTGATGAATCGCGCCACCGGGGCGCGCCCGACGCGCAGCGCACCCACGGAGCGCGTCATGTCGCCGGTGCGGCACACGGCATCGAAGAACAACGCCGCCTCGCGCTCGACGAGTCGCGTCAGCTCGCCGACGCACGCCTGCATGTCCGCGAGCGTCAGATCGCGCGCCGCACCTTCGAGCGCGAGCGCCTCGGCGACGGCACCGAGCACGCGCGCCTCGGCCGGCTCGAGCCCGGGCGCCGCGCCCCGGGCGGCACCGAGCAGTCCCAGCTCGCGCGCCGTGCGCGTCGCCTCCTCGTCCGGCGTCGTCGCGGGCGCTTCCAATCGCGACAGTGTCGGATCGATGCCGAGCACGTCGGCCAGCGTGTCCAGGTCGCGCGCGTGGGGCCGCTCGGGCCCCGCCGCGATCATGCGGCGGATGACCGCGAGCGGCAGGTACTTCTCCTCGCGCAGCCGGCGGATCAGGCGCAGGCGCTCGACGTGTGAATCGTCGTAGAAGGACAGCGTGCGCCCCGCCTTGATCGGCTGCGGCAGGAGCCCCTCGCGCATGTAGTAGTGGATGGTCTCGCGCGACACTCCGCTCTCCCGCGAGAGCTCCGCCATGCGGATGCGGCGTCGCGCCATCACGGGGGCTCGTCGTGAACGGGCCCGACCTGCACGACCGCGCGGCTCGCCTTCACCGCCGACGTACACAGCTTGCCGTGGCACACGACGGCGCGAGCCTCGACCACCAGCTCGCCGGCGCCGTTGTCGGTGGCGACCAGCACCACCGGCAACCGCACGCGGCGCTCGCTGCGGGCCGTGGCCTGGCGCATCCCGACACGCGCACGGAGCGGACGCGCGAACGACGGCGAGCGACGCACCAACGCATCGACCCATGACAGACGTCCCGATCCCACTTCGAGCTCGAGCTCGCAGTAGACGCGACCCGGCGACGCCTGTGGGCGACACGACAGGCGGGCGGCCGGCGCCGCAGCGTCGGCCGCTGCGTCCCGCACCACGAGCGCCAGGGCCAGGATGGCGAGCGCGGCGGGGATGCGGTCCACGGGCAGCCTCAGCTCGCGCTGGGTGGCGCGTAGAAGTCCACGAGACGGATCGGCTGCGGCGAGAGCACCGCCGAGACGCTCGCGCGCTCGCCGCGGGGATCGCCTCCGATCTGGAAGCCGGTGGGCGGGTCCACGTGGATCGTCACCGCTTCGACCAGGTAGTCGAACAGCGCCGTGCTGCTCTCGTACTCGCCGCGCCAGATCGCGGGGAAGTTTCGCACGAACGCGACGGGGCTGATGGTCGAGATGCGCAGGTGCATGCGGTCGTCCCGCTCCTCGGCGTACGGAAAGAAGCGGAAACCGAAGCCATAGTACGGGATCGTCGACATACTCGCGATCTTGGCGGGCCCTTCATAGATCACCTCGCCGGACGGGATGGGCGGCCCGACGACGCTGCCCTTGGCGCCCATACGGAACGCTTCTCCGCCGTCGTTGACGACGCGGCAGTGGGGAACGGGGCGGAAGAAGTAGCTCGGGATGGACTTCGTCACCGCGGCGACCGCGTAGCTCACGGCGCCTGGAGCGACGCGCTTGAGCGCGGTCTTCGACAGCGCGGTCTTGACCGTCTGGTAGTCGTCGAGCACGACGGCATCGATGCCGAAGCCGCAGAACGGCGCGATGAACCCCTCGACCTCGATCAGCCGGACCGGCCGGCTGCCAGCGTCCTCGCGTAGCCTCTGGATGTCCGCGGCGAGGCCGCGTCCCTTGGCCTTGCTCGCGCCGACGACCCAGGCCAACGCGTTGCCGGTACCGAGCTTGAGCAGACCGAAGCGTGGGAGCGGCTTGCCTTGCGCGCGCGCCTCGCGCACGACCTCCGTCACCATCACCGTGAACGTGCCGTCGCCGCCTCCGGTGAGCACGGTCCCGTAGCCGCGCTCGACCAGCGTCCTGGCGATCTCCGAGCTGTCTTCGAGCCGCCGCGACACGAACAGATCGCCGCCAAGCAGGATCTGGTCGAGCGTCGAGATCACCTCGTCGTTCACGCTCTTCGCGTTGCCGTTCACGACGACGGCGATGCGCTGGCTTGCCGGGGGTACGCCGGACGCCGGCGGCCGCTGGCTCGCCGGGCCGGCGCGATCGGAGCTGCCCGGATCGTGCATGCGTTGCTTCGATACCACGCGAGTTGGCACGACGCGGGGCGATGGAATACGCTAGAAAGCGGCCCGGGCGGTATCCACGGGAGACGACGCCCGCAGGGGGGCGCGCCGGAGATGGCGAAAACACCAACGAAGTCGAGTGCTAAGAGCGCGGCGCCGGCGCGCGGCGCAAAGGCAGCGCCCCGTCGGGCGAAGTCGCCGGGCCGGGCCGCGCCGGCGCCCAAGGGCAAGCGGGCGGCGAAGGCGAAGGCGGCGCCGGACGCCTCCGGCGCCCGCCGCCTCGGGCTCCGCGGGGCCGCCCCCTGGGCCGCCCGTCACGCGGCGAAGCACGCCGCCGAGGCCCAGGCCCGCAACTCCGCGCCGCCCCCGCCGGGCAGCGCGCGCGCGACCCTGCGCGAGCCCGCGGGTGCCGAACAGCTCAAGGCGCGCGTCGCCGAGCTGAACAGCGCCCTGGCGCGGATGCGCGTGATGCGAAAGAACCTCGCGGCACGCTTCTACGACCTCGGACAGGAGCTCGCGGCAGTTCGCGACGCCCGGGCGTACGAGGCCAAGGGCTACGTCTCGTTCGAGTCGTTCGCCGAGCGCGAGCTGGAGCTGGGCAAGGTGGTGAGCTCCCGCCTCGTGCGGATTCCGGCGGTGTTCCGCAAGGAGGCCGCACTGGAGCACGGCGTCGACGCCGTCTTCGCGGCGCTCGGCGCCCTCGAGACCGCGGCCACCCAGCCCGCCGGCGGCGCGACCGCCCCGCGGGCCCCCGCGCTACCGCTCAAACCGCCGGTCCCAGGCAGGGGTCGCTGACAACGTGGCGAGCGTGGTAGCCGAGGGCGCCCGGCGCGACTAATACCGCCGGCACGTATGCGGTTCATCGACGAGTGTGCGCTGCAGGTCGAGGCCGGCGACGGCGGCAACGGCGTCGTGGCCTTCCGACGGGAGAAGTTCGTCCCGTTCGGCGGTCCCGCCGGCGGCGACGGCGGACGCGGCGGAGATGTCGTGCTGGTCGCCGATCCCGGACTCGGGACGCTGTACGACGTCGGCCACGTGCGCTCGGTACGCGCCGAGCGCGGCGAGCACGGCCAAGGCAAGGATTGCTACGGGCGCGCGGGGCGCGACGCCGAAGTGCGCGTGCCGCTCGGCACGATCGTGTACGACGCCGAGTCGCAGCAGAAGCTGTGCGAGCTCACACGCGCCGGCGATACCTTCGTGATCGCGCACGGCGGACATGGCGGGCGCGGCAACAAGCACTTCGCCACGCCCGTCGATCGCGCGCCGCGCAAGGCGGAGCCCGGCCAGCCCGGCGAACAGCGGCTGCTACGGCTGGAGCTCCGGGTGATGGCCGATGTCGGACTGCTCGGGTTCCCGAACGTCGGCAAGAGCACGCTGATCCGCGCCGTCAGCCGCGCGCGTCCGAAGGTCGCCGACTATCCCTTCACCACGCTCGAGCCGCATCTCGGCGTCGTCACCGTCGGCGACTACCGGCGTGGCCTCGGCCGCAGCTTCGTCATCGCCGACATCCCGGGGTTGATCCCCGGTGCGAGCGAGGGCGCCGGCCTCGGCTTGCGCTTCCTGCGACACGTCGAGCGCACGCGCGTACTCCTGCATCTGGTGACGTTCACCGGCGAGGCGGGGCGCTCGCCCGTCGACGACTACCACGTCATTCGCGCGGAGCTTGCCGCGTTCAACCGCGAGCTCGTGTCGCGTCCGGAGATCGTCGCCATGACCAAGGCGGACCTGCCGGACGTGCGCGAGGCCTACGAGGCCGCCCGCGCGGACTTCGAGCAGCTCGGCATCCCATTGCGCCTGATCAGCGCCGCGACCCACGAGGGGCTCGACGACCTGATGCAGGAGCTGTCCGAGAGCCTGCTGCTCTGACGTCTCAGCGGCACTGCGCGCCGTGCGCCGCGCAGCTCTGCGTCACGGCGGGCAACGCGTCGAGCACCTCGAAGCCGGGCACGTACAGCGGACCGGCCGGGATCCCCAGTCGCCCGGCGACGTCGGGCTGTACCGAGATCACGTAGCCGCCGGCCCGCGGCGTGAACGCCTGCAGCGTCGCCGCCGTCGGCGCGCCGCCGGCGGGAGGACCACCCGGCACGCCGCCGCCGGCACGCCGCCGCCCGGCACGCCGCCGCCACCGATCGCGCCGATGCACTGCTGACCGCAGCTCTGCGTGACGCACAGGAAGGCCTGGAGCGCCTGACCGGCGGCGCCGAAGTCGCCGTTGAAGCAGCCGAGGATGCAGCCGAGGTTGACGCCGCCGGTGCACGACGTCACCGCGCAGAGGACGCCGTCGGCGCACCCCGGATTGTTGAAGCAGGTGTTCACCTGGCCGTTGCACGACTTGTCCGCGCACTGCACGCAGTCGGCGATCGGACCGCTGTCCGGGAACGGGAACGCGTCGAAGAAATTGCCGCCGTCTTGCGGCCCACCGCCCGTACCGCCGACCGCGCCCGTGCCGCCGACCGCGCCCGTGCCGCCGACCGCGCCCGTGCCGCCGACCGCGCCCGTGCCGCCGACCGCGCCCGTGCCGCCGACCGCGCCCGTGCCGCCGACCGCGCCCGTGCCGCCGACCGCGCCCGTGCCGCCGACCGCGCCCGTGCCGCCGACCGCGCCCGTGCCGCCGACCGCGCCCGTGCCGCCGACCGCGCCCGTGCCGCCCGTGCCGCCGATCGCGCCCGCACCGGCGACGCCACCCATTCCGGAGCTACCGCCGACGGCGCCGGCGCCGGCCGTCCCGGCAAAGCCCGCAGAACCCCGCGGCGCCGCTCGCTCCGGCAGAACCTGCGGCGCCAGCGGCCGCGTCGGCGCCCGCAGCTCCCGCCGCGGCGTCGCTCCCGGAGGAGCCCGCCGATGCGTCCCCCCCGGCCGCGCCCGCGTCCAACACCGGCGGCGTCTCGAGATCCTCGAGATCGGATCGACTGCAGGCCCCGACGGCGGCGAGGACGCCCAGTGCCGCCCAGCAAAGCAAGCTCGTGCGCATGATGATGCGGCGAGCGTAGCTCCATCGCGCGAGCGGCGCATTTTTCCAGGGATTCTGCCGGTCCGGCGCGGCCGGCGACGGGTGCGACCGTCAGACGTCCTGCAGGTCGAGCTCGCCGAAGTCGTACTCGTCGGGGGCGAGATCGTCGAAGCGCGTGTATTCCGACGTGAAGCGCGTCATCACGCGGCCGGTCGGACCGTTGCGTTGCTTGGCGATGATCACCTCGGCGATGCCCTTCTGCTCGCTGTCCTTGAAGTAGTACTCGTCGCGATAGATGAACATGATCGTGTCCGCGTCCTGCTCGATGGCGCCGGACTCGCGGAGATCGCTCAGCTGGGGGCGCTTGTCCTTGGTGTTGCGCGTCTCCACCGACCGGTTGAGCTGGCTGAGCGCGATCACGGCCACGCCCATCTCCTTGGCCAGCTGCTTGAGGCCGCGCGACAGCTCGCTGATCTCCTGCTCGCGGCTCTGCACCCCTCGCCGCCCCTGCATCAGCTGCAGGTAGTCGATGGCGACCAGGCCGAGCTTCTTCACGGGCAGGCCCTGGGTGGAGCCGCGCTGGATCTCGGCCTGCAACCGGCGGATCCGCGCGCGCAGATCGAGCAGCGTCAGCGCCGGCGTGTCGTCGAGCCAGAGCGGCAGCCTGCCGAGGCGGCCGGCGGCCTCGGTGAGCTTGTTCCAGTCCTCACGCGGCAGCTTGCCGCTGCGGATTCGGGACACGTCGACGCGCGCCTCGGACGCGAGCAGGCGCGACGCCAGCTGCTCCCGCGGCATTTCGAGCGAGAAGAACGCCACGCCGAAGCCCGGCTCCTCCACCGGCGCCTCCGCGTAGGGATCGGCGTCGTCGGCCAGCGCAGCCGCGCGCGGCTTGGCGACGTTGACGGCCAGGTTCAACACGAACGCGGTCTTGCCCATGCCGGGACGGCCGGCCACCACGTATAGATCGCCGGAGTGGAGTCCGGCACACTTCTCGTCGAGCTGCGCGAAGCCGGACGGGATGCCCGAGATGCCGCCGCCGTGACGCGCGGCCGCCGAGATCAGCTCGAACGCGTCGTGGATCGCGTCGCGCAGCGGATGGATGCTCGTGCCCTCGTCGGTGCGCGCGATGTCGAACACCGCCTGCTCGGCCTCGTCGATGAAGCCCTGGACGGCGCCGCAATCGCCGTAGCCTTCGGCCGCGAAGCGCTGACAGGTCGCGATCAGCTGGCGCAGTCGCCACTTCTCCCGAATCGTCTTCGCGTGTGCCTCGACGTTGGCGACGGCCGGCGTCGCGTCGGCGAGCTGCGCCAGGTACGGCGTGCCGCCGATCTGCTGGAGGCGCTCGCGGTCGCGAAGCCAGCCCGCCACCGCCACTACGTCTACGACGCCGTGCGGCCCTTCCTGCAGCGCCAGCACGCCCTCGTAGATGCGTCTGTTGGCGTCGGAGTAGAAGTGCTCGGGCTTGAGGATGTGCTGGATCGCGTCGAACGCCTCGGACGACAGCAGCACGGAGCTGAGCACTGCCCCCTCCGCGTCCAGATCGTGCGGCGGAACCCGGCCCGCGATGGGCTGGAGCTCGAGGCTGGTGTCGTTGTTTCGCTTCTGATCCCTCGCGAACATCACTTCCCGACCTTCCAGGGCTCTACCCTTCGATCCGGCACTGCGGAACTGACAGGGAATGTCCGCGCGTTGGCCCGTGACTTGCCACCAGGGCATCCCCGCGTTTTCCCTAGCCGTTCCACGACTTGTCCCCAGGCTCCCAAATGCACGACACCCCGGAGCTCGAACGAGCTCCGGGGTGCTTCGTGTTCCTTTTGGCGTAGCGCGTCCGTCGTGTCAACGACGATCGCGATGCGCCGCCATCGTCAGGTCTTCTTCACGACCTCGACGCGCAGATTCACCGTGACGTCGGAGTGCAGGCGAATCGGAACCTCGTGGAGACCGAGCTGCTTGATCGGCTCGACGAGGTGCAGCTTGCGGCGATCGATCTCCACGCCCTGCTGCGCGTACGCTTCCTCGATGTCGCGCGTGGTGACGGAGCCGAACATCTTGTTCTCTTCGCCGACGGCGCGCTCCAGCTTGACCGAGATGCTCGACAGCTTCTGGGCCACGCCTTGCGCTACCTCGAGCTCCGCCTGGGCGCGAGCTGTCGCGAGGCGCTTCAGCTCGTCGACGCGCGCGAGGTTCGCTTGCGTCGCCGGAGCTGCCAGCCCGCGAGGGATCAAGTAGTTGCGCGCGTAGCCCGGACGCACGCGGACGACGTCGCCGCCGCGGCCCAGGTTTTCGACGTTCTCCTGCAACACCACCCGGATTGCACTGGCCATGTGGCTTCTCCTTTTGCTGGGGGCTCGCTCAGTCGTTCGCAGTGAACGGCAGGAGCGCGATGTTGCGGGCGCGCTTGATCGCCAGCGTCAGGGCGCGCTGGTGCTTGGCACAGACGCCCGAGATACGACGCGGCACGACCTTGCCGCGCTCGGTGATGAAGTATCGGAGCCCCTGGGGATCCTTGTAGTCGATCGCCAGGTTCTCGTCGCCGCAGAACCCGCAACCACGCCGGCGGCTCCTGCGGAACCCGTTGGCAACCCCGTCGTCGCGGTCGCCGCGATCACGGTCGCGGTCGCGCGAACGCATCGTGTCTTTCATTCGCCGTCCTCCGAGCTGTCGTCCTTCGAGTCGTCGTCGCGTCCGTCGCCATCGTCGTCGTGGCGCGAATGGCGGTCACGATCCGGTGCATCCACCAGGCCGAGGCTGCGCTCGAGGGACTCCTCGAGCTCCTCGCCCTCTGCTGGCGGCTCGACGTCCTCGAACTTCACCACCTCGGGATCGACGGCGACCGCGTCGACGTCGACTTCCTTGCGCAGGAGGACGGTCTGGAACTTCAGCACCTCGTCGAGCATGCGCAGGTTGCGCTCGAGCTCGCTGACGAGTGCTCCGCCGGCCAGGTAGCGCACGTACACGTAGACGCCGCGCTTGAACTTCGACACGGGGTAGGCCAGCTGGCGCCTGCCCCAGGTCTCCACCAGCGTCAGGCGTCCGCCTTCGCGCCCGACGACCTCTTCGACGCGGGTCGCCACCTTGGCGGCGGCTTCCTTCGCGAGGTCGGGACGCATCACGTAGATGGTCTCGTATTCGCGGGCATGGACTGCCGCACCCGCTTGTGCTTCGGTCATTTGTTTCTCCTTCTGGACTCTCGGCCCCCGGCGAAACCCGGGAGCAAGGAGCGATCAACGCTTCGGTCGTTGGTTGGTGACGTTCATCGCCGCCGCGAAACCGCGTTCGACGACGAGCCGTACCGCATCCACCGCGCGTTCGATCAGGTCATCGAGGCCTGCTCGTTCGGCGGGGGCGAAGGCTTGTAGCACATAATCGGCTTGTGAACCCCGAAAGTCCGCGGGCGGACGGTCGATGCCGACCCGCAGCCGGCCGTAGTCCGGGGTGCCCAGGTGGGCGGTGATGCTCTTCAGCCCGCGGTGCCCCGCGTCCCCCCCACCCTGCTTGAGCCGGAGTTCGCCGAAAGGCAGGTCAAGCTCGTCGTGAACCACCAGCACCGACGACGGCGCGATCTTGAAGAACGCGGCCGCGGGCTGCACGCTCCGGCCGGATTCATTCATGAAGGTGAGCGGCTCCAGCACGACCAGACGTTCGGCCCACAGGTCGAGCTGGGCCAGCCGCGCGTTGAACTTCTCGCGCCACTGGCCGCTCGCCGCGGCGACAAGCCGCTCGACCACCATGAAACCGACGTTGTGTCGGGTCGCTGCGTACTTCGTCCCCGGGTTGCCGAGGCCGACGACCAGGATCACGTCTTCGTTTCGGGCGTCGCGGCAGGCGTCGCCGCGGCTGCGGCTGCCGCCGCTGCGGGCGTCACTTCCTCGGCCTCGCCGCGCTTCGACTCGGTGACGACCGCGGCGACCGTCTGCGTCTCGGGCAGGCGCACGCTCACGCCCTCCGGAAGCGCCAGATCGCGCGTCGCCACGTGCTCATCGAGCCCAAGCTCGGTCACATCGTAGGTGATCTTGACCGGGATGTGCTCCGGAAGGCAGCTGATGGGCAGCTTCCGGTAGACCTGGCGCAGCACGCCGCCGACGACGACGCCCTTGGGCTTGCCCTCGAGCACGAGCGGTACGTCCACGTCCACGGGCTCGTCCGTCCGGATCTGGAGGAAGTCGGCGTGCAGTAGATCGCGCGTGAGCGGGTGATACTGGTAGTCGCTCAACAGCACCGTGCGCTTCTCCTCGCCCTCGATCGCGAGCTCGATCACGGTGTTGCGCCCGCGCTCGCTCTGAAGCACGACCACGAGATCCTTCGGCGACACCGCGAGCGCCTCGGCACCCAAGCCCTTGCCGTACGCGACGGCGGGGATCTTGCCCTCGCGGCGCAGCCGGCGCGCCGGCCCCTTGCCGTGCGTCGAGCGCCGGATAGCGGTTACGTTGACGAGCTCCATGACCAGGATTCTCCTTCTAGAGGCTCTGACGTGTGCCTCAAACGAAAAGCGAGCTCACCGAGTCGCTGTTGTGGATGCGACGGATGGCTTCGCCGAGCAGTCTGCCGATTGAAAGGAAACGGATCTTCGAGGACGCGGCCGCTTCCTCGCTGGGCGGGATCGAGTTGGTGACCACCACCTCCTCGAGCGCCGACTCCTCGATGCGCTGCACGGCCGGGCCGCTGAGCACACCGTGCGAGGCACACGCGACGACACGGCGAGCGCCACCGTCAATGACGGCGCGCGCCGCATTGCACAACGTTCCCGCGGTGTCGATGATGTCGTCCACGATGATGCAATCGCGGCCCTCGACGTCGCCGATCAGATGCATCACCTCGCTGACGTTGGCGCGCTCGCGGCGCTTGTCGATGATGGCGAGGGACGCCCCGAGGCGCTTCGAGTAGGCGCGCGTTCGCTCCACCCCGCCGGCGTCCGGCGAGACGAAGACCGCCTCCTTGCCGAAGCGCATCTTCAAGTAGTCCTCGAGGAACACCGGAAGCGCGTACAGGTGGTCGAACGGGATATTGAAGAATCCCTGGATCTGCCCGGCGTGGAGGTCCACGCACAGCACGCGGTTGACGCCCGCGGCGACCAGCAGATCGGCGACCAGCTTCGACGTGATGGGGGTGCGCGGAGCGACCTTGCGGTCCTGGCGCGCGTAGCCGTAGTACGGGATGACGGCGGTGATGGACGCGGCCGACGCGCGACGCAAGGCGTCGCACATGATCAGCAGCTCCATCAGGTTGTCGTTGACCGGCGAGCACGTGGGCTGGACCACGTACGTGTCCAGGCCACGCACGTTCTCGCGGATCTCGCAGAACGTCTCGCCGTCGCTGAAGCGCGAGACGCGCGCCTCACCCAACGGCGTATCGAGAACCTTCGCGATCTCGGACGCGAGCTCGGGATTCGCGTTCCCGGTAAACAGACAGATTCTCTTGACGGCCACGACTCGCCACCGTGCGTTACCGCGTTAACCCCGCGAAAGCACAAAGCACTTTCACGAGGCACCCGGAGAGGGTGCGGACAACTAGCAGCCGGCCGGCGCGCTGTCAACGTCGCCCGCCCGGGCCCCGGCCCGGCCGTCGGGCTGCGGTTCAGCGGTACGGGTTGGACAAATCGACGTCGGCGGGCTTCGTCTCGGGCTTCGACGCGGGCTTCGCTGCCCCGGAGGGCGGGCGCCAGGTCGAGTGACCGGAGCCGTGGTGGGTCGTCGCCTCGGGCTGGCTCGTGTCGTCCGCCGCGACCGTGCCGGCGTCCGGCCCGCCCGCCGACTGGGCGACGCTCGCGGACGGCGCCGGCGGGGTGACGGTGGGCGCCGGCGAAGGGTCGACGTGCGTGGGGACCGGCAGAGTCGTCCCGTGGGGCGGCTGGGCTGCCGCATCCGACGTCGAAGTCGTCGGCCGGAACGCCAGGATCCCGACGACGCCCAACACGACGATGCCGCCGATCGCCGCCAGGATGATTGGAGTCCGGGATCGCGGCTGCGGGGGCGCGAACGACCCGGTGCCGAAGCCGGCCACCGTCGGGTAGCTCGCGACGCCCGACTTGGTCGTCTCCGGCAACGTCATCGCGGCCGCCGAGACGCTCCCGAGTGGCAAGGCCCGGTCGCCCAGCGGCGCCGCCTCCGGAATCGCCACCTGGCTGGGTTCGCTGCGCGCGAGCCAACCGCGGACTGCTTCGCGCGCCTGGGCGATCTCGTTGCCGATCACGTCCGCGACGTACGCGGCGATGTCCTTCGACGAGCCGAGTTTGCCCGCCGCCACGCTCGCGCGTTCAAGCGCGTCGGCGAACTCGGAGCACGACTTGTAGCGTTTGCTCACATCGCGCTCGAGCGCCTTCATGCAGACGGCGGCCATCTGCGGGCTGACGTCGTTGGTCAGCGTCGTGAGCTTCGGCACCGGCTCCGAGATGACGCGGGAGAGCGTCGCGGCCTCGTTCTCCGCCTTGAACAGGCGCCGCGCCGCCAGCACTTCCCACAACACGATGCCGGCCGAAAACACGTCGGCGCGGCGATCGATGTCGGGCTGGCCGGTGGCTTGCTCCGGCGCCATGTACGCGATCTTGCCCTTGAGCTGTCCGACGCGGGTCGCGCTCAAGCGACTGGACGCGCGCGCCACCCCGAAGTCGGTGATCCGCGAGATGCCGTCGGTGCCGACCAGGATGTTCTGCGGCGACACGTCGCGATGCACGAGCTCCGTCGGTTGTCCCATCTCGTCGCGCAGCTCGTGCGCGGCGTGCAGGCCCTGGAGCATGTCGATGATGATGCGCACCCCGATCGAGATCGGGAGCTTGTTGCCCGAGGTCGCCGCACGCGCGAGCAGCCGCGCCAGCGTGTCGCCCTCGATGTACTCCATCACCAGGTAGTAGCCGCGCTCGCTCGCCCCCACCTCGAGGATGGGGACCACGTTCGGGTGATGGATGCCGGCAGCTAGACGAGCCTCGTCGAGGAACATCTCGACGAACTCCTGCTCCCCCGCCAGATGGGGATGCAGCCGCTTGATTGCGACGAAACGCTGGAAGCCGCCGACGCCCGACAAGCGCGCGAGGAACACCGTCGCCATCCCGCCCGACGCGATCTCGGCAACGAGCTCGTATCGGTCGATGCGCTGGCGCCCCTCGGGGCCGATGTCGATCAGCTTGGCGGCAACCACTGTCTCCTAGAACCTTCCCGCAGCGCCTAGCGTGGCGCCATTGTCGAGGCCGAGCCATGGCTCGATGCGTGACGCGCTCTTCTTGGGCTTGGCGGGGGCGTCCGCGCTGCTCCAGTCGGTGGCAAACGCGCCGACCAGGATCGTGACCACGCCCAGACCCGCCGTGACGCCGGCCAGGATGTTCGTTCGCGTCTGGCGGTCCCGGCCCTGCTGGTAGAGCGTGTCGCAATCGGGCGAGCCGGTGGAGCAGGCCGTGCGCACGGCGTCGGGCCCGGGGTGCTTCTGCGTGTCGACCCCGCTCCAGATCGTCACGCCGCCGGCGACAGCGGTGAGCCCTGCCCCGATCCAGAAGACCGCCGGCGACCAACCGCTTGGCTGGACCACCACGCCCTGATCGTGCCCCGGCGGCGGCGCGGCCGAGGCGACGGGCGGCGGAGGGGGCGTTCCCTCCGGCGTGGCGGTCGCCGTCGCGGCGACCTTCGGCTCGGGGGGCTCCTTGAAATCGAGCGATGAGGACGCGCCCTTCGCGAGCTTGACCTGCCCGGACGCGTCCCGGCCGCCGGACCAGCCGGCTCGCAGCGTGTACTCGCCAGGATCGACGTAGATCGTCTTCTCCGTGGAGGCGTGCCCGGGCATCAGCTTCGTACCGACCACCACGTCACACGGCGTGTCGCAGTGCACGGTGACCTTGCCCAGGTCCTTGTCGGCGCGCTTGAGGATCCCGGCGATCAGCTTCTTGAGGTTGTCGTCCTTGTAGCCGCGCGATGCGGCGAGGGCCGCGAGCGTGGCCGCGCGATCGAGCTGACCGGCCTTGTCGCGCGAGCGGATCGCGAGCTCGAGCGGCTTCTCGCTGGGCGCGTGTCGATCGGCGTTCTCGAAGTGCTCCGCGGCCTGCGCGTAGTCCTTCGACGTGAAGGCCTTGCGGCCCTGGTCGAACTCATCGCCGGCAGCCTTCACGTCCTGGGGCGTCGGCGCTGCATCCTGTGCGCCCGCTGCCCCCGTGGCGGCCAAGACCGTCGCGACGGCGGCGGCGCGTAGACGGCTGTTCATCCTGTCGGAACCTCCCTGCGCACCAATGGAGCAAAAAGGTACACTGTATCCACGGATCCGGCGAGTGAAGTGAACCAGATCAGCACTCCTCCAGCAACGGAGCGCGCTCGTGACGCGCGGCGTCATGCAGCCGCTCGCGTGCCCTTCTCCCGGCCTCTTGCCGGTCCGGCGCGGCCGGCGGCGCGGTCCGGTCGCCGTCCGGCGGCCCACCGCGACGCGCTCCGGCGGCCCACCGCGACGCGCTCCGGCGGCGCACCGCTGCTCGACCAGGGGGCGCACCGCTGCTCGACCAGGGGGCGCACCGCTGCTCGACCAGGGGGCGCACCGCTGCTCGACCAGGGAGCACACCGCGGCGCGCTTCGGCCGTGCGCTCGCTCCGGTGCGATCCGGCGGCGCGTGTGCGGCGACCTTCAGCCCATCGACACCAGCAGGCGCTCCGGCTCCTGGAGATAGCCGATGATCTCCTGCGCGAACGCGGCGCCGACGTGCCCGTCGATGATGCGGTGATCGAACGAGAGGCTCAGCAGCATCACGTCGCCGATCACGATCTCGTCACCCTTCACGACCGGACGGCGCTTCATCTCGTGGACGCCGAGGATCGCGACCTCCGGGTAGTTGACGATGGGCGTCGCGAACAAGCCGCCGAGCTTGCCGAGCGAGGTGATGGTGAACGACGAGCCGCCGAGGTCCTCCATCTTCACGCGCCCTTCCCGCGCCGAACCGCCAAGCCTCTGGATCTCCCGCGCGACGTCGAGAACGCTCAAGCGATCCGCCCCGCGCACGACCGGCACGACCAGCCCGGCTTCCGTCGCCGCCGCCACGCCGATGTCGAAGGTGTTGCGCAGCACCAGCTCCTGGTTGGCGTCGTCCACCAGGCAGTTCAACGCCGGGTGCTTCTTCAGCGCGGCGACCACCGCCTTCAAGATGAACGGCAGGAACGAGAGCTTGACGCCCTCGCGCTCGGCGAAGCTCTGGGTACGGTCGCGCAGCGCCTTCAGGGCACCCACGTCGCACTCGTCCACGTAGGTGAAGTGCGCCGCCGTGTGCTTGGAGCGCGCCATGTTCTCGTAGATGCGGCGACGCATGCCCTTGATCGGAACGCGTTGCTCGGCCGGCGCGACCGGCACCGGCGCCGCGGCGGGCAGGATGATCTCGGGCGCGTTGCGCATCACCGGCGCGGGACGCAGCGTGGCGGCGTCGTGCACGGCCGACGGCGCTGGAGCCGGCGTCGTGGTCGACGCCGCGCCCGCACCGCCCTGCGCGAAGCGCTCCACGTCTTCGCGCATGACGCGGCCGCCGCTGCCGGTGGGCGGCACGTGGTGGAGATCCACACCGAGCTCGCGCGCGAGCTTGCGCGTAGCCGGCGCGGCCAACGGCTTGTCGTTGTAGTAGCCGCCACCGTTGGTGGGCTCGGGCTTCTTCGCCGCACGCGGACGCGCGAGGCCCATGCCGGGCAACGATTCCTTGATGTCGCCCACGGCTGTGGCGGCAGGCTCGTTCTTCTGCGCCGGCGCCGCCGCGACCGGTGCGGGCGCCTGGCGCGGCGCGGGCGGCGGCGCGGCCTGCTGCGGCGCGGGAGCGGGCGGCGGCTGCGCCGCGACGCCGGCGCCGCCGACCTCGAACACAACGAGCACGTGGCCGACGGGAACGACGTCGCCGACGTTCGCGCGAAGCTCGACGACGGTACCGGCCTTCGGCGCGCCGATCGTCACGGTCGCCTTGTCCGTCATCACCTCGACCATCTCCTGGTCCTGGGTGACCTGATCGCCCTGCGCGACCAACCAGCTGACGACCTCGCCTTCGGTCACGCCTTCGCCGATGTCGGGCAGCTTGAACTCGAACTTGGCCATGACTGGTTCCTCTCAGAGTCTCGCGGTTTCGAGCAAGGCCGGCAGGATCCGGTGCGAGAGCGGCAGGTACTCCATCTCCAGCGTGTACGGGAACGGCGTGTCGAAGCCGGTGACGCGCCGGGGCGGCGCTTCCAGGTGATAGAAAACCTTCTCGCAGACGAGAGTGACAAGCTCCGCGCCGAGCCCGCAGGTGCGCGGCGCCTCGTGGACCACGACCAGGCGCCCCGTCTTCTTGACGCTCTCGAGGATCGTCTGGATGTCCACGGGCCACAACGTGCGCAGATCGATCACCTCGCACTCGACGCCTTCCTCGGACGCCTTCTGCGCCGCATCGAGCGCCTCGTAGAGCATGGCGCCGTACGCGAGCACGGTCACGGCGTCGCCCTCCCGGGCCACGGCGGCGCTCTCGAGCGGGACGACGTAGTCACCCTCGGGCACGTCGCCCTTCGCCGCGCGGTAGACGCGCTTCGGCTCGAAGAACAGCACCGGATCGGGATCCGCGATCGACGCCAGCAGCAGGCCCTTCGCGTCGTAGGGATTGGACGGGCAGACGACCTTGAGCCCGGCGACGTGGATGAACTGAGCCTCGGGGTGCTGCGAGTGGTAGTGGCCACCGCGGATGCCGCCACCGACGGGCGTGCGGATCACCATCTTGGCCGGATACTCGCCGCCGGATCGATAGCGGTACTTCGCCAGCTCGCTGACGATCTGGTCGTAGGCCGGCCAGATGAAGTCGGAGAACTGGATCTCCGGGATCGGCAGCAGGCCGTACAAGGCCATGCCCACCGCCGTGCCGATGATACCGCCTTCGCTGAGCGGCGTGTCGATCACACGGTCGTCGCCGAACTCGTCGAACAGTCCCGCCGTCACGCGGAACACGCCGCCGACCTTGCCGACGTCCTCCCCCATCAACACGATGCGATCGTCGTGACGCATCGCCACGCGCAGCGCGTCGTTGATGGCCTGGACCATGTTCATCTGGGGCATGAATCACTCCGCCGGGTATGAGCCCTTGAAAGATCCTTTGGCGGCGCCTCGCGGTCGACGCTCAGTGGTGCGTCGACGGAGCCCGCGGGCCCGCGAGCAGCTCGGCGCGCTGTTCCACAAGATTCCACGAGGGTTTCGCGTACACGTCCTCGAACATCGAGTCGAGCGACGGCGGGGGCGCGTTCTCCGCCGCCTCGACCGCCTGGCGGAAGCGTCGCTCAACGTCGGCGCGCAGCGCTTCCTCCTGCTCCTGCCCCCAGGCGCCGCGGAGCAAGAGGTGCCGGCGCAGCCGCTCTATCGGATCGCGCTCGACCCAGGGCTTGAGCTCGTCCTTGGTGCGGTACGCATTCGGATCGTCGCTCGTCGAGTGCCCGCCCATACGGTAGGTGAGCGCCTCGATCAGGGTCGGCCCTTCGCCGGCCGCGGCGCGCGCCACGGCCTCGCGCGTCGCCGCGATCACGGCGAACAGATCGTTGCCGTCGACACGCCGCCCGGGCACGCCGTACGCCACGCCCTTGCCGGCGAAGGTCAGCGACGCCGTCTGCCGTTCCACCGGCACGCTGATCGCCCAGCCGTTGTTGCGGCAGAAGAAGACCACCGGCGCGCGGAACACGCCCGCGAAGTTCATGCCATTGTGGAACTCGTTGGAGCTGGTGGCACCGTCGCCGAAGTACACCAGCGCGGCGATGTCCTGCTTCTTCAGCCGCGCCGCCCACGCGAAGCCGGTCGCCTGCGTGATCTGCGTGCCGATCGGCGAGCTGATCGAGCCCCAGTTCGCGGCACGACACGTGTAGTGGTCCGGCATCTGGCGACCGCACGCCGGATCGTTGCCGTTGCCGAACATGTTGTCGATGAAGGCCTGGAGATCCATGCCCCGCATCAACGCCGCGCCGAACTCGCGGTAGCAGGGGAAGATCCAGTCTTGCCCGCGCATGGCGTAGGCGGAACCGATGATCGCCGCTTCCTCGCCGAGCGATCCGATGTGGAAGCCGATGCGGCCCTGGCGCTGCAACGTCACGAGACGCTCGTCGAGGATGCGCGTGAGCACCATGTGCCGATACAGCTCGACGACCTCGCTCTGTTCCAGCCCCGGATCGCTGGCCGCGTCCAGGCTTCCGTCCTCCATGAGGACCCGGAGCACACCGTCTTGTCGAGCGGGACTCGAGGGGATTTGTGGTGCTGCTGTGGTCATCTTCACGTCCGCCCGGAACGTCGCGCCGGGCGCGAGGGGAGCCTAGTCGAACGCCCCTCTCCGTGTAACCCCGAAGGGCAGTTTTTCCTGCGGCGTGACGCGCTGCGCCGACGGCTTCGCTCGCGCGCTCTCGCTCGCGCTCGTGCGCATGACGGACGTCAGGGGAGACCGGTTAGTCGGCCAGCGCGCGCTCGGCTTCGTCCAGCGCCTGCTGCAAGACCGCGCTGTCGAGCTTGAATTCGCTCGCGAGCCGATGCAGCACGTCGCGCTCGACGTCGCTGACGCCACCGGAGACGTGGGCCAGGAGCGCGGCCATGCGCAGGACCTCGCGCTGGTGCTCCGGACGCGTCACCGTGCGGGCGACCATGGAGACGCGCTTGTCGAGGCCGTCCTCGGCGAGCTGGTCGCCGAGGTCGGCGAGCAACGCGGCGACCTGCGCTTCGCCGACGCGATCCTCGCAGGCGGCGAGCACCACATGGCGAAACGCCTCCTGCTCCTTGTCGTCGAACTCGCCGTCGGCGTGGGCGACGAGGAACGCGCTCTCCACGACCGCCTCGAACAAGGCGGCGGCGATCGGGTCGAAGCCGGTAGGCTGGGTCACCTCGTCGCCCGTCGGTTTCGACCCGTACGACGCCGCGGCCGCGGTCAGCAGCGAGCCCTTGACGCCCGCGTCCGCATACGCGGGTGCTTCCCCCAGCTTGGCGGCAACCTTGTTGAGTAGGGTCTCGTCGGCGACGGTCATCGATTCGGTGCTCCTCGGAGCCAGCGAGCCTAACCCAACCGCACGCGCCAGTCAGCGTCCTTGGACGCGGATTGCCCCGATTGCCGACTCGCGAGCCGACTTGTGCGTGGCGCGCGGCGTCAAGCGCCGGCGACGGGCTTCGGGTGGCGCTTGACCAGCGAAGCAGGGCTCACGAGCCCGGCACCTGGAGCGCCGCCGTCGTGCAGCGGATTCCTGCCCGGCGCCAGCGCTTCCGGCGCCGCAGCGGGGCGCAGCCGCGCCTGCACGAAGCCCTCGGCCGCGTGATAGCTCGAGCGGACGAGCGGCCCCGACGCGACGAACGCGAAGCCCAGGTCGCGCGCGGCCCGCTCGAAGGCGGCAAAGCCGTCCGGATCGACGTAGCGGGCGACCGACGCGTGCTTGGGCGTCGGACGCAGATACTGGCCGAGGGTCACGATGTCGACGCCCGCGGCGCGCAGGTCGGCGAGGGTCTCCACGACTTCATCGTCGGACTCGCCGATCCCGACCATGATCGAGCTCTTGACCAGGCGCTCCGGCGCGCGGCGCTTGGCGTGGGCGAGGACGTCGAGCGAGCGATTGTAGCTGCAGCGCGCGTCACGGATCGACGGGGTCAGCCGTCGCGTCACCTCGATGTTGTGCGCGAACACGTCCGGCGCGCCGTCGAGCATCACATCGAGGTCTCGACGTCGACCGCCGAAGTCGCCGACCAGCGTCTCGACGAGGAGCTCCGGCTGGTGCCGGCGAAGCGATGCGACGGCCTCCGCCATGTGCGCCGCACCGCCATCAAGCAGGTCGTCGCGATCGACCATCGTGAGCACGACGTACTTCAGACCCAGCCCGGCGATCGCGCGACCGACGTGCTCCGGCTCGCGCGGGTCGACGGCGCCGCGCGGGTTGCCGGTCGTGACGGCGCAGAATCGACAGCCGCGCGTGCACGTGTGACCGAGCAGCATCACGGTCGCCGTACCGGCGCCCCAGCACTCGCCGACGTTCGGGCAGCGCGCCTCTTCGCACACGGTGTAGAGATCCAGCTCGCGAAGCGTGCGCTTGAGGTGCGCGTAGCTCTCGCCTCCCGGTGCGCGCACCTTCAGCCACGGTGGCTTGCGCTCGCGGATGATCGGCGGTTCCACGACGTCACTCTAGGGCGCGGGCGCGGCCAGCGCCAGCCTGCCCAGGGCGTCCGGGCCCACCGGCTCGATCGCGCCGCGCTCGGTGAAGATCGCCGTCACCAGGCGCGCCGGCGTGACGTCGAAGGCCGGGTTCCGCGCGCCGACGCCCGCGGGTGCGATGCGCGTCCCGGCCAGCTCGAGGACCTCCTCCGGCTTGCGCTCCTCGATCGGGATCGCGTCGCCGCTCGGGCAGTCGACGTCGACGGTGCTCCAGGGCGCCGCGACGTAGAACGGTCGATCGTGGAGCCGCGCCAGGCACGCGACGGTGTAGGTGCCGATCTTGTTCGCCACGTCGCCGTTGCGCGCGATGCGATCCGAGCCGACGACCGCCAGGTCGATCATGCCGCGCGCGAACAGCGAGCCCGAGGCGCCGTCGGCGACGAGCTCCACGTCGAAGCCGTCCCGCGCGAGCTCCCACGCCGTCAGGCGCGCACCCTGCAGCCACGGTCGTGTCTCGTCGGCGATCACGCGGACCTGCTTGCCCGCGTCGCGCGCCGCGCGGATCACGCCGAGGGCTGTGCCGTAGCCGCCGGTCGCGAGCGCGCCGGCGTTGCAGTGGGTCAGGATCGTCGCGCCGTCCGGCACGCGCTCGGCGCCGATCGCGCCCATCCGCCGGTTGGCCGCGACGTCTGCCCGGTGGATCGCCCGCGCTTCAGCGGCGAGGCGGCCGGCCCACGCGCCCGGCGCTTCCGCGCGCGCCACCTCGAGCATGCGCTCGACCGCCCACGCCAGGTTCACCGCCGTCGGGCGCGCCGCCTTCAGCTCCGCCCCGGCGCGCTCGAGGTCCTCCAGGGTGATGCCGGTGCGGCGCGAGGCCAGGACCATGGCGTACGCCGCGGCGATGCCGATCGCCGGCGCGCCGCGCACGACCATCTCCGTGATCGCGCGAGCGACGGCGGCGGCATCCTCGAGCACGACGTAGATTTCGTCGGCGGGCAGCTTGCGCTGGTCGAGCAGGATCACGCGAGCATCATCCAGCGACAGCTCCGCCGCCGAGTAGCTCGCGCCGCTGAGCGGATCGGGATGGGGAAGCGCTGTCATCACGCTTCACCCCGGCCCCAGGCTTCGAACCAACGGCGCCGCGCGCGGTTCCGCGCCGGACCGACAAACCCTCCTGGCATCATCCCTGTTCTCCAATGAGCTTCATCAATACCGAGCTGACGAGCTGCGGATCGGCGGCGCCCTTCGTCTCTTTCATGACGCGGCCGACGAAGAAGCCGAGCACGCCCTGCTTGCCGCCGCGCACGGCCGCCGCCTCCTTCGGGTGCGTCTCGACGAGCGTTCGGCACAGCGCCTCGATCGCGCCGGCGTCGCCGATCACGCGCAGGCCGCGCTCGTCGACGACGGCGCGCGGCGAGCGGTCCGAGCCTTCCACGACGGAGTACACCTGCTTGGCCTGCTTGCCGCTGATCACGCCCTCCTCGACCAGTGAGAGCAGTTCGGCGAGCTGCTCCGGAGTGACGGGAAACACCGCTTCCTGACCGTGGAGGCGAGCGCCGCGGAGCACCTCCGTCAGGATGAAGTTGGCGACCTTCACGGCGTCGGGAAACAGCGTCAGCGTGCGCTCGAGGAAGGCAAGCGTCGCCGGATGCTGGGTGATCGTCGCCGCGGCCTGCGCCGACAGTCCCGCGCGCCCGACCAGACGCTCGCGCGCCGCGGCGGGCAGCTCCCCGACGCGGCTCCGCTCCACGGCGATCTGCGCCTCGTCGACATGCAGCGGCGGAAGATCCGGGTCGGGGAAATAGCGGTAGTCGTGCGCCTCCTCTTTCGATCGCAGCGTGTGCGTGGTGCCGGCGTCGGGATCGAACGAGCGCGTCTCCTGCGCCACCCGTCCGCCGCTCTCCAGCACCGCCGTCTGGCGCGCGATCTCCGCTTCGATGGCGCGCTGCACGAAGCGGAAGGAGTTCAGGTTCTTGAGCTCGACGCGCGTCCCGAACGCCTCGCTGCCGCGCGGACGAATCGAGACGTTGGCGTCGCAGCGGAAGCTGCCCTCCTCCAGGTTACCGTCGTTCACGCCGATGAAGACCAACACCTCGCGCAGCGCGCGCAGGTACGCCGCGGCCTCGGCCGCCGATCGCAGATCCGGCTCGCCGACGATCTCGACGAGCGGCGTTCCGGCACGGTTCAGATCGACCAGCGAGTCGCCGCCGACGCCGTGGACGTTCTTGCCGGCGTCCTCCTCCATGTGCACGCGCGTGATGCCGGCGCGCTTGGTGCGGCCGTCCACCTCGACGTCGAGATGCCCGCGCGTGGCGAGGGGCTGCTCGAACTGGCTGATCTGGTAGCCCTTGGGCAGATCCGGGTAGAAGTAGTTCTTGCGCGCGAAGACGCTGCTCTGGTGGACGGCGCAGCCGAGCGCCAGCGCCGTCCGCACGGCGTAGCCGACGGCGCGCGCGTTCAACACTGGTAGCGCGCCGGGGAGCCCGAGGCACACCGGGCAGACGTTCGAGTTCGGTTCGTGCCCGAAGCTCGTCCCGCAGCTGCAGAACAGCTTGCTGGCCGTGAGCAGCTGGGCGTGGACCTCGAGCCCGATGACCGGCTCGTACTCGACCGTCACGCTGGGTCGACCTCGACCCGCGGCCTAGTGGTGTTTCTCGCGCGCGACACCGGGGTGGCCTTCTTCGCCGGGCTCCTTGCGCGGGTTCGCGCTCTCCTGGCTGCCGTCGCGACCGGCGAAGCCCATGAGCAGGTCCTTGTCGAAGATGAACTGCTCGCGCGAGTCGTACGGCGCGGCGTGGATGCCGGTGTCCATGCGGATCGCGTCGCACGGGCACGCCTCCACGCAGAACCCGCAGAAGATGCAGCGCAGCTCGTCGATGACGAATTTCGCCGGGTAGCGCTCGTAGCCGCGGCGCTTGTCGCCGACGGGGTACTCGGCGGGTTCGATGTGGATGCACTGCGCGGGGCACGCGGTGGAGCAGCACAGGCACGCCACGCAACGCGGCGACGCGTCCGCGCGGTGGGTCAAGCGGTGCACGCCGCGGAAGCGTGCCGGATACGGGCGCCGCTGCTCCGGGTACGACACCGTGTTGACGCCGTCCTCGATCGCCTCGAGCACCGGATCCGGGCGCTGGCCGAGCACCATCTCCTTCGTGTTCTTGAAGAAGTGCCCCATCGTTAGCCCCAGGCCGCGGACGACCTCGGGGACGTAGCTCTGTACAACCATGTTGCGGTCGGGCCGCGGCACCGGAGTGCCGACGACCTTGCGGGGTCCAAGCGGTGCGTCCATCGTGTGTTCCCTCAGGCTCCCATCCGGGCGGTGCGGGTGCCACCCTGGGCGGCCGCGAATTGCGCGGAGCTCGTCGCGAGCATCCGGCGCTTGCTTACGGGTTTGAGCACGAACGCGACGAACCACACGAACGCCGCGAAGCCGCCGATGGCGACCACGGCCATCGACAGGTCCGCAGCGACTGCCAGCAGCTGATGGAACGCGGGGCTGGCCGACTGGATCGCCAGGATGACCAGGCCCGTCGCCAGGATGTTGGCGAGCGAAGCCGGCAGCAGCTTGCGCCACCCGAGGCGCATCAGCTGATCGTAGCGGAAACGCGGCAGCGTCCAGCGGATGCTGAGCTGCACCCAGCACAAGAGCAGCACCTTGCCGACGAAGGCGACGAAGCCCAGGCCCACGACGGCGAGCTGGGTGAGCGATTGGTCGTAATAGGACGCGCCGCCGATCGCGACGTGGATGCCGTCGCGATACACGAACGGCAGGTGCCAGCCGCCGAAGAAGATCGTCACCATCAGCGCGCTGGCGGTGACCACGGAGACGTACTCCGAGAAGAAGAACATCGCGAACTTCATGCCGGAGTACTCCGTGTAGTACCCGGCCACGATCTCGCTCTCGCCTTCCGGCAGGTCGAAGGGAATGCGCTTCGACTCGGCGACCGATGCCGCGAAGAACAGGAAGAACGCCAGCGGCTGCACGAAGATGCCCCACGCGTTCTCGGCCTGCCAGTGCACCATCTCGTCGAGGCGCACGGTGCCGTACACCATCAGCGCGCCGATCACGGTGAGACCGAGCGTCACCTCGTACGACACCATCTGGCTGGCGGCGCGCAGGCCACCAAGCAGGCTGAACTTGTTGTCGCTGGCCCAGCCGGCCAACGCCGCACCCACGATGCCGGTGCCCGCCAGGGCGAAGAAGTACAGGATACCGACGTTCAGATCGACGACCTGGAGCTTGACCGCGCCGTCCACGCACACGCCGCCGCGCGGCACCAGGTGCAGCAGGTGCGTGTAGTCGGTGTGGCCGTTCTTCACGCCGAAGCAGAGCGTGTCGCCGAAGGGCACGACCGCCATCACGACGAGAACCGGGAAGAAGGAGATGATCGGCGCGATGCTGTGCAGGAAACGATCCGCGTTCGGCGGGATGTGGTCCTCTTTCCAGAGCGACTTCAGGCCATCGGCGGCGGGATGCAGCAGCCCGGCGAGGCGGATGCCGATGCGCTCCTCGTCCTTGATGGCGTACGCGGCGTACACGCCCGCGAGGATGATGGTGAGCGCGAGCACGGCTGGTCCGGCGCCGTAGCCGATCTCGCGGAGCTGCCGGCCTTCGGGCGTGCCCTTCATCACCACGGCGACCAGCGCAGTGCCGACGTGCGCTGCCAGGCCGGCGTAGAAGATCCGGCGCGGATCGCCGATCGCCTTGATGAAGCGGTCGACACTGTTGCGGACGCCGCGCCGCTGCACTCGCCCGGCGATCATGATGCCGGTGAACCAGAGCGAGAGAATCGCGAGCTGACTGAACAGCATGGCGCGGTTCGTGCGCTCGATCGGCAGCGCCTGCACCTTGAGGAAGTAGAAGATGATGCCGGCCGCCACCAGCGCCGCGGGGCCGACCGCGAGCACCTGCGCCGCGGTCCGGGGCAACCACGCCACCGCGCGGTTCGGACCGACGCGGTCCTGCATCATCGACCCCTGGCGGCGATCCGCCCAGGTCAGGACGACCGCGAGGTTCATCCCGAACATCACGATGATGAACGCCTTGAGGGCGAACTCGACGATCATGCCGACGGTCATCCTGCCGCTCCTGCTTCGGTGGTGCTGGCCGTCCCGGCCACGGCCGCCCCCGCCGCGGGCGCCATGGCGGCACGCACGTCGGCGAGCTTCTTGAACCCGATCGCGAAGCCCATCGCGCGGCCGAGCTCACCGACGAGCTGCCACGCCGGGCGCGAATCGCCGAGCGGCCGGATCACGCGTTCGCTCTCCTGCGCGAGCCCCTTGGCGTTCACGAACGTCCCGTCGCTCTCCGCCCAGCTGCTGGCCGGAAGGGCGACGGCCGCGACCTTCACGAACGGACCGGTGTGCGTCCCCAGCGTGATCACACCGCTGGCGGCCTTGAGCGCCGCGGCGGCCGCCTCGTCCGGCGCGTCGGAGCCGAGGGCGAGCACGTGCGTCAGCTTGCCCGTCTCGAGCGCGCCGACCAGATCGGCGAAGGACGCCGGTGGCGCCGTGGTGCAGAGCGCGACGACGCCCGCCGCGTTCGGGTTCTTGTCGGCGTGCCGCAGGATGTCGTCGGCTTCGCCGGGGGCGCGCCCGCTGACGAACAGGCTACCGGCGCCGATGTAGTCGCGAGCCAGCGTCAGCAGCGCGTAGTTGTCCTCGCTCGAGTGCTGGGCGGACAGCACGATCGCGAGCTTGTCCGGATCGACCGCCTTTAGCGTGCGGGCCGCCTCGGCGACGGCGGCGGTCCGATCGACGTCCTCGCCGTCCACGTGGGCCGACAGCAGCCGGTTGTCGTGGATGCGCTGGTAGTCGAGCATGCCCTCGTCGCACATCCAGTACTTGTTGACCGCCAGGTTCTCCCGGGGGCGATAGCGGTACACGTGCTGGTCTCGCGGGTCGTAGTCCGCGAACGCGTTGCAGCCGGTCGCGCAGCCGACGCACACCGTCCGCGCCCCGCGCAGGAACCAGACGCGCGCCTTGAAGCGGAAGTCCGAGGCCGTCAGCGCCCCGACTGGGCACACGTACTCGGTCATCAGCGTGTAGGCGTGATCGAGCTGCCGGTCCGGCGCGAGCACGATCTCCGAGAGGTTGCCGCGCTCCCGCTTCTCGAGCACGGGATCGTGCGCGAGCTCCTCGCATACGCGCACGCAGCGCGTGCACACGATGCAGCGCTCGGCGTCGTAGACGATGGTCGGGCCGAACACGACGGCCTTCGGCTTGTGGACGATCTCGTCCCGCATCCGCTTGCCGTGATGCTCGTGCTCGAGCCAGTAGTCCTGCAGACGACACTCGCCGGCCTGGTCGCAGATCGGGCAGTCGACGGGGTGATTGAGCAGCAGGAGCTCTTGCACGGCGCCGCGAGCGCGCGAGACGTGCTCGCTCGACTCGCTCAGCACCTCCATGCCCTCAGCCACGGCCTGCTGGCACGCCGGCACCAGCTTCGGCTTCTTCTCCGGGACGTAGTCCTGCTGCTCCGGGTCCCAACGCAACACGTCGAGCAACAGCGGGCGCCGTCCGGGCGGCGGCAGCATCTCGACCAGGCACATCCGGCAGTTGGCCGCGACGCTCAGGCCGGGGTGCCAGCAGTAGTGCGGAATGTCGATGCCGTGCCGGTGCGCGGCACGGATGATCGTGTCGCCCGGCTCGAACGGGATCTCGCGATTATCGAGCTTGAACGTCGGCACCCTTCAGCTCCTTGCCTCTAGTGCTTCACCAGCTGTCACCGGTCGCACTCGCCACCGATCATGTTGAGCGACCCGAAAGCCGGCACGACGTCGGCCACCATGCCGCCGGTGATGATTCGTTCCAGCCCGCCGGTGATCAGGAACGACGGCGGCCGGATCCGCACGCGGTACGGCGTGCCGCTGCCGTCGCTGACGAGATAGAACCCGAGCTCCCCGTTGCCGCCCTCGGTGTACGAGTAGACCTCGCCGGCGGGGATCTTCAGCCCCTCCATCACGATCTTGAAGTGCTGGATGGTCGCCTCGATGGTCGTGTAGACGTCTTCCTTCGCCGGCAGCACGACACGCGGGTCGTCGACGTTGACCGGGCCCTCGTCGGCCATGCGTTCCAGACACTGCTCGACGATGCGCACGCTCTGGCGCATCTCGGCGATGCGGACGGCGAAGCGGTCGTAGCAATCGCCGGTCTTGCCGACGGGCACGTCGAACTCGATCTCACCGTACTTCATGTACGGGTAGGCCTTGCGCACGTCGTAGGGCACGCCGGACCCGCGCAGCGCCGGACCGGTCCAGCCGAGCGAGATCGCGTCCTCCGCGCTGATCACGCCGACGCCCTCGAGGCGATCGAGGAAGATGCGGTTGCCGTAGAGCAGCTTCTCGACCTCGTCGAGGATGCCCAGGTTGTGCGCGACGACCGCGAGCGCGTTCTCCTTGAAGCCCTCCGTGGGCGGGTGCGCCATACCGCCGACGCGGCCGAAGCTGTGGGTCAGGCGCGCTCCGGTCTCCTCTTCCATGAGGTCCCAGATCATCTCGCGCCCCTTCATCATCCAGAGGAAGGGCGTGAACGCACCGAGCTCCATCGCCATGGCGCCGGCGCACGTCAGGTGATCGCTCATGCGCGCGAGCTCCCCGAGCACCATGCGGTAGTACTGGCAGCGGTCCGGCACGGTGATGCCGAGCATCTTCTCGCAAGCCAGCGCGAAGCCGACGTTGTTCAGCATCGGCGAGACGTAGTTGCAGCGATCCACGTACGGGAACACCTGCGACCACGTCCCGCGTTCGCACATCTTCTCGAAGCCGCGGTGCAGGTAGCCGACCTGCACGTCGCAGCGCATGATCGTCTCGCCGGAGAGCTCCATCACGCAGCGCACGGTGCCGTGCATCGCGGGGTGCGCCGGACCGACGTTGATCAGCATCGGGTCGGCGGGCAGCTCGAGCTCGGACGCCTCGAGATCCAGATCCAGGGGTTCCATCAGCTCTCGTCCTCGCCCCTGCGTGCGTGCGTCTGTCGGCCGAAGCTCATGCCTTCGTCGGGGCCGAAGGGCGGCAGCTTCTCGATGTTGTCGGCGTCCCGATACGGAACCAGCGGCTGGATCCGGTCGGCCGGGTAGTCCTTGCGCAGCGGATGCCCGATGAACTCCGGGTAGAGCAGGATCCGGCGCAGATCCGGGTGGCCCAGGAACGTCACGCCGAACAGGTCGAAGCACTCGCGCTCCATCCAGTTGGCGCTCGCCCAGAGGTCGGTCAGCGTGCCGATCTCGACGGACTCCCCCTCCTCGTCGCCGATGCGCGCCTTGAGCCGGAGCCGGTGCCCCCGGGTCAGGGACATCAGGTGCGCGACGACCTCGAAGCGCGGCTCGCGTTCGGGATAGTCGACGGCGGTCAGGTCGACCAGCATCTGCATGTCGCTGCGTGGATCGTCGCGCAGGAAGCGCGCGACCTCGTTCCACTTCGCCGGATCCAGCACGACCGTCTCGTCGCCGTACTGCGCATGCGTCTCGAGCACGGCGGATCCGAACTCTTTCTTCAGGAGCTCGACCAGGGCCTTGGCCATCTCAAGTGCCTTTCAACTTATCGACGTTCTGGAGCGGCGGAGCTGCACCACGCCCATGTCCTGGTCGGTCGCGGGATCGCTGCGCGGCTTGACCA
This sequence comes from uncultured delta proteobacterium, assembly GCA_963775185.1. Lineage (GTDB taxonomy): Bacteria > Myxococcota_A > Polyangia > Polyangiales > Polyangiaceae > JAPSGB01. The sequence goes on from CAVZIE010000004.1 coordinate 198,500, forward strand.
CGGCGGGCGTGCGATTGCCGCTCTGGATCTTGTCCTGCAGCAGCATCAGACCGTCGAGCACCGCCTCCGGACGCGGCGGGCAGCCGGGGATGTAGATGTCGCAGGGGATGATCTTGTCGATACCGGCGACCGTCGTGTAGTTGTCGTAGAAGCCGCCCGAGGACGCGCACGTCCCGAACGCGAGCACCCACTTCGGCTCGGCCATCTGCTCGTAGATCCGCTTCAGGACCGGCGCTTGGCGTTGGGAGATCGTGCCCACGACCCAGAGCAGGTCGGCCTGTCGAGGCGAGAAGCGCGGCGCTTCCGAGCCGAAGCGCGAGAAGTCGTAGCGCGGGCTCGACACCGCCATGAACTCCATGCCGCAGCACGCGGTCACGAACGGATACATGAACAGCGAGTACTTCTGCGCCCAGTGCAGCAGATCTTCGAAGCGCGTGGTGGCGAACCCCTGACCCCCACCCGGCTCGATCACCTCGGTGGTCTTCGGCTTCAGCTCTCCCATTCGAGCGCTCCCTTCTTCCAGCAGTAGGCCAGAGCCACGACCAGCGACGTCACGAACACGAGCATCTCGGCGAAGCCAGCCCAACCGAGGCTCTTGAACAGCGCGGCCCACGGATAGATGAACACCACCTCGATATCGAACACGACGAACAAGATGGCGGTCAGGTAGAACTTGACGCTCATCTTGATGTGGCGCGCGCCGTCGGAGTCGTTGCCGCACTCGAACGGCATCATCTTCTCGGCCGTCGGGTTCTTCGGCCCGATCAGGTGACCGCCGGCGAACATCGCCAGGCACACGCCCCCGGCGATCAGGAACATGAGGAACATCGGCAGGTACAGCTGGACCATGACGCTCTCGGGTGCGACGGTGTCGCGGGATAACACCGCGAAATCACGCGGGTCGCGTGTTACTTAGTCGTCCGGCGCCCGGGCTGTCAATGCGACCCGCGAAGGCGGCGGTAACCCCGCCGGATCACTCGGCTCCCTGCTCGGCCCCCGGCTCGAACAGGCTGCTCCAGACGGTCAGGGCCGGGCCCAGCCGCTGCTTGATCTGCTGCATCAGCGGTTCCAGGCGATTTTCCGGCACGCCGGCCGCCTTGGCCTCGAGCACGGCGCCCAGGGCTGCCATGAACCGGCCCCGGGCCAGCAGCGCCGACGCCAGCAGCGGCCAGACCATGTCCCCGGGCGCACCCAGGTTCGCCGCACGGCGCAGCGGCCCGATCGCCTCGCCGGAGCGGCGATCGCCGACCAGCGCCTCCCCGAGCCGCCGGTAGATGTCCGCCGCGATCGGACTGTCGCCCGCGTACTGGATGGCGAGCCGGAGCACTTCCTCGCCCTTCTCGATCTCGCCGAGCCCGATGCAGGCGCTGCCGAGCAGGCCGAGGCCCTTGGCGATGAGCGCCCGCGTGTCCTGGGCCAGGAGCTGCCCCTCCGGCGTGCGCAGGAAGATCGCCAGCGGCGCGGGCCATGAGCCGAGCAGCTCGAGCACGCGCACGTGGTCGCCGTTCTGCGCGGCCGCGTCGGCCTCGGCGACGCGGCCGAGGTCGATGGCGCTACGACCCGCGCCGCGCGCGACGCGGTCGAGCTCCTCGCGCACGTGACCCCGGAGCCGCGCGCGGAACTCCTCGATGGTGCAGTCGGTCGCGATGCCGTCGTGGAGAAAATCGATGGTGGTGCCGTCGGCGGCGATCTCGAGCGACTGCAGGCTGTAGCCGTACAGCGGCGCCAGCAGCAGGTAGCGCACGCCGATGTAGAGCTGCAGCGCCTCGGTGTCGGTCGGACGCGTCGGCGCGGGCCCCGACGGCTCCTCGGCGACCAGCGCGTTCACGAGCCGCCGCCGGAAATCACCGAGCGTGAGGCGTTGCGTGTCCTCGTCGTTGATCTCGCCTTCGCCGCCGCCGACCGCGAAGTCGACCAGCGTGTTGTCCGGGATGCGGCGATCGACGGTGAGCGCCGTGATGCGCGCCCCGGTGATCATCGCGAAGGCGAAGAAGCGGGCGCCGATGATCTCGCACAGCGCCTGGAAGCTGCCGATCCCCTCCCCGATGCGCTCGAACCATCCGTCGGTCCGGATCGACTCCAGCGGAAAGACGCGCGGCTCCGACATGGGGTAAGGCGCGAGAATCGCACGGACGAGCCGGCTCGAACAAGCCTTGTCCCCCGTTTCCTCGCTCCGCTTGCTCCCGCGCTTGCTCCCGCGCTCCGCTTGCCTCCGCTTGCCTCCGCTTGCCTCCGCTTGCCTCCGCTTGCCTCTGCTTGCCGGTCCGGCGCGGTATCAGCGGGTGCGGAGGCCGTCCGCTCCGCCAGGATTCCGCGCCGGACCGGCAGCGGCCGACCCGATCAGGCGACCCAGACCGTCTTCACGTTGACGAACTCGCGGATCCCGAAGCGACCCAGCTCGCGTCCGTGGCCGGAGGTCTTCACGCCGCCGAAGGGCAGGCGCGGATCGCTCTTGACCATCTCGTTCACGAATACGCACCCGGCCTCGAGCTCCGCGGCGAGCGCGCCGGCGCGATCGAGATCGCGGGTCCAGATCGAGCCGCCGAGGCCGAAGCGCGAGCGGTTCGCGAGATCGAGCGCCTGGCGCGCGTCGTCGGCGACCGTGATCGCCGCCACCGGCCCGAACGTCTCGTCGTCGAACGCGGGCATGCCGGGCGCGACGTCGGCGAGCACCGTGGGCGGATAGAAGAAGCCCGGCCCGGCCAGCGGCGCGCCGCCCGCGAGCAGCCGCGCGCCGCGCGCGACGCTCTCGTCGACCTGGCGCGCGAGAGCGTCGCGAAGATCCGCGCGCGCGAGCGGTCCCACGTCGGTCGCGCGATCCAGGGGATCGCCGACGCGGAGCGCGCGCATGCGCTCCAGCATCAGCTCCGTGAAGCGCGGCGCGATCGCGCGCTCCAGGATGAAGCGCTTGGCGGCGATGCAGCTCTGGCCGTTGTTCTGCGTGCGCGCCTTGACCGCGACCTCGGCGGCGCGTTCGACGTCGGCGTCGGCGAGCACGATGAACGCGTCCGAGCCGCCGAGCTCGAGCACGACCTTCTTCAACGCGGTGCCCGCCGCGCCGCCGACCGCAGCGCCGGCGCGGCCGCTGCCGGTGAGCGTCGCGGCGGCGATGGCCGGATGGCCGAGCAGCGCGTCGGCGTCGGCGTCGGAGACGAGCAACACCGTGAACGTCGCGTCCGGCAACCCGGCGGCTTGCAGCACGTCGGCGATGGCGAGCGCGGTACCGCACACGTTCGGGGCGTGCTTGAGCAGCCCGGTGTTGCCGGCGACCAGCGCCGGTGCGGCGAAGCGGAACACCTGCCATAGCGGGTAGTTCCAGGGCATGACCGCGAGCACCGGGCCCAGCGGATCGAAGCGCACGCGACTGTCGCGGGCGTCGCTCTCGACGCGCTCCGGCTCCAGGTAGCGCGCGCCGTGCTCGGCGTAGTGCTCGCACACCCACGCGCACTTCTCGACCTCGCCCTCGGCCTGCGCGATCGGCTTGCCCATCTCGAGCGTCATCAAGCGCGCGAGCGCCGCCTGGCGCTCCCGCAGCACCGCGCCGGCGCGCGCGACGCACGCGGCGCGCTCCGTCAGCGGCTGCGCGCGCCAGTGCCGGAACGCCGCGAACGCGGCCTCGGCCTTCGCGACCGCGACGTCGAACGGGATCGCCTCGTAGTCGGCGATGAGCTGGCCAGTGGCGGGGTTGATCGATCGCATGCGGTCTCCTCCGGCGTCTCCCCCGGTCTACTCCGGCCGGGCGCGGCGTCCAGCGCTGGCGCGGGAGGAGCCGGGCCCGCGATCGGGCCGCGCCAGAACAGGCTCCAGAGTCCCGGCCGCGCCGGGCCGCGAAACGCGCTGGCACAGCTGGCACAAAGGCGCGCTACGCTGGGCGTCCGATGCACGTCCATCACCTCGATTGCGCGACGATGTGTCCGCTGGGAGGCCGGCTCGTGAGCGGCGCCGGCGGCGTGTTCGCTCGCGCCCGCATGGTCTGCCACTGCCTCGCGGTCGAGCTCCCCGACGGGCTCGCGCTGGTCGACACCGGGCTCGGACTGGCGGACGTGGCGGAACCGCGCGGCCGGCTCGGCCTCGAGTTCGTCGCGATCGTGCAGCCGCGGCTCGACGCCGCGCAGACCGCAGCGCGGCAGGTCGAGCGCCTCGGCTTCAAGACGCGCGACGTGCGGCACATCGTGCTGACGCACCTCGACGTCGATCACGCCGGCGGCCTCGCGGACTTCCCGGATGCGACGGTCCACGTGCTCGCCGACGAGCACCACGCGGCCACGTCGCGGCGCACGCTGGTCGAGCGGCGACGCTATCGACCGGCCCAGTGGGAGCACGGCCCGCGCTGGGCGCTGTATCGGCCCGAGGGCGAGCCGTGGTTCGGCTTCGAGTGCGTGCGCGAGCTCGAGGGCCTGCCGCCGGAGATCCTGCTGGTGCCGCTCGCGGGCCACACGCGCGGCCACGCCGGCGTCGCGGTCCAGAGCGACGACGGCTGGCTGCTGCACGCGGGCGACGCGTACTTCCATCGCTTCGAGATGGATCCCGACGCGCGTCGTTGTCCGCCGGCGCTCGACTTGTTCCAGCGCGTGCTCGCCGTGGACGACAGCGCGCGGCTCGAGAACCAGGAGCGGCTGCGCCACCTCGCGGCGGAAAACGCCGGCGACGTGCGCGTGTTCTCGGCGCACGACGCGGTGGAGCTGGATCGCTTCGCATGAGCGCCGCGCCGGCGCAGCACACCGGGGGCTGTCACTGCGGCGCGGTGCGCTTCAGCGGTGCGCGTCCGCGAGCAGCTGGCGCTCGACTGCAACTGCTCGATCTGCACGATGAAGGCCTTCCTGCACGTGATCGTGCCGGCGGCGGATTTCACGCTGCTCTCCGGCGGCGACGCGCTGGCGACCTACAGCTTCAATACCCATGTCGCCCAGCACCGCTTCTGCCGCGTGTGCGGCGTGCATCCGTTCTACACGCCGCGCTCGCACCCGGACAGCGTGGACGTGAACCTGCGCTGCCTCGACGGCGACGCCCTGTCGCGCTTCGAGATCCGTGCCTTCGACGGCCGGAACTGGGAAGACAACGTGGACAAGATCCGTGGCTGACGTCGCGAACAAGTTGCTCGCGTGGTTCGACGCGCACAAGCGCGACCTGCCGTGGCGGCGCACCCGCGATGCATATTCCGTGTGGGTCAGCGAGATGATGCTTCAGCAGACCCAGATCGCGACAGTGATCCCGTACTACGAGCGCTGGATGGCGCGCTTCCCCGACGTCGGCGCGCTGGCGCGCGCGAGCGAGGACGAGGTGCTGCACGCGTGGCAGGGGCTCGGCTACTACTCGCGCGCGAAGAACCTGCTGCGCGGCGCGCGTGCGGTCATGGAGCGGCACGCCGGCCGCGTGCCGGCGGACCCCGACGAGCTGCGCGCGCTTCCCGGGATCGGGCCGTACTCGGCGGGCGCCATCGCCAGCATCGCCCACGGCCGCGCGGTGCCGCTAGTCGACGGCAACGTGGTGCGCGTCTTGTGCCGCCTGTACGCGCTCGGCGGCGATCCGTCCCGCGCGCCGCTCAAGCAAACTCTTCAGGACACGGCGGCGCGGCTCGTGCCCGCGGATCGTCCCGGCGACTTCAACCAGGCGCTGATGGAGCTCGGCCAGGCGGTGTGTACGCCGCGCGCGCCGGACTGCGCGCGCTGTCCACTGAAGCGCTCGTGCCAGGCGCGCGCCCAGGGCGTCGTGGACCGGTTGCCGGAGACGGCGAAGCGCCCGAAGACGACGCCGGTACACAGGGTCGCGGCGATCGCCGAGCGCCGCGGTCGCTTCCTGGTCGCGCAGGAGCCGGACGGGCTGTGGCGGTTCCCGAACGCGACGGTCGAGCGCGGCGAGACGGCCATCGCGGCGCTCGCGCGCGTGGGCGCGAAGCCGCGCGGCTTGCTGATCTCGGTGCGCCACGCCGTGACGCGCTACCGCATCACCCTGGACGCGTACCGCTGCACGCTCCCGGCACGCACCGGCGGCTCGTGGAAGGCGCCGGACGAGCTGGAAGCGCTCGCCATGCCCGCGGCCCATCGACGCATCGCGCAGGTGCTCACGCCTTCCCCGCCAGCGAAAGCAGCCGCTCCTCGAGCGCGGCGAGGCGCTGCATCAGCTCCTGGTGCCGGCGCTCGTCCTCGCTCGGCGTCTTCTCGACGAAGCTGAGCCCACCGCCGACCTCCAGGCGCGCCTCCTCGACCTCGTCGAGGCTCGAGATCCCCTGTTGACGCGCCGCCATCTCCAGCTCGTCACGCGTGATGAGCTCGCTTCGCAGATGCTCGGCGAGGACCGTCCCGTGCTCCACCAGTGTGTCCGCATCACCCTCGATGATCCGGTCGAGCCCGCGGTGGCTGTAGAGGAAGCGCACCGCGAGGTAGTGGACGGCGAGCAGGGTGCCGCCGCTCACCATCGCGCCCACCACGGAGTTGTCCGGTCCGATGATCGCGTTCTGCACCGTGTTGGCGAGCAGCAGCAGGAACACCAGGTCGAAGCGATTGAGCTGTCCGAGCTCGCGCTTGCCCGCAACCCGCAAGCTGATGAGCAGGAAGGCGTACACGGCCACGGCACGGACGATCTTCTCGCCGACGGGGACGCCGCCCGCGATCAGGTGGGACCACAGATCCGACATGCTCCGATCATGCCTTCTTGCCGGCCCGGCGCGGAACCGCACTTTGCAGTGCAATCGCCACTCCGAAGGCAATCACCGCCGCGGCGACCAGCGTGCGCGGCGTGGGCACGAGCCCGAGCACGAGCCACGACCCGAACGCGGCGACCACCGGCTGCACGTAGATGTAGACGGCGACGAGCGAGCTCTCGGCGCGCCGGAGCGCGTACGCGTTCAACAGATACGTGAGGATCGTCGCGCCGATCAGGATGAACGCGAGCGAGCCGAGCGCCCAGCCCGGCAGCGCCGTCCAGTGCGTGCGCGCCACCGAGCGCGCCGTGAACGGGAGCGTCTCGAGGGCGCCGAACACGAACACCCACGCCATGCTGCGGAGCGAGCCCACACGCTCGAGCACGGGCCGCGCCAGGACAAGGTACAGCGCGTACGACGCGGTGTTGCCCGTGAGCATCAAGTCCCCGACGATCTTCTGGTCGGCGAGATCGAAGCGCTCGACGTGGGTCAAGAGCGCGGCGCCGGCGAACGCGATCAGCGCGCCGATCACGCGCCGGCGCGTGGCCCGCTCGATGCCGAGCACGGCGCCGAACAGCATCGCGAACGCGGGCACGAGCAGCACCATCAGCGACGCGTTGATCGGTCCGGCGCGGCTCAGCCCCTCGACGAACAAGAGCTGGTTGATGGTCGTGCCGAACGCGGCCAGCACCGCCAGCGCGGCGAGATCGCGCAGCGGCGGAACGCGGCTCCAGGGCACGCCGGCGATCAGCGCGAGCAGCGGCGCGCCGAGCAGCAGCCGGAACCCGACCAGGGCCGTCGGGCTCATGGTGGACAGCACCGCGGCGCCCGCCACGGGCCACAAGCCGAACAGCATCTGGACGGCGATCAGGGCGAGATGGACGGGCAGCACGAGGCGCGCGTCGTAGCGCGCGTGCGGCGCGCCGTCACTTGGGTCACGCTAGAGTCGTGAATGCCACGCGTTTCGTGATCCTGGCCGCCGCGCTCGCCCTCGCGCCGGTGGCGTGCGGCGGTTCCCGGCAGCAGCCAGAGGACGCCGGCGCCGCAAGCCGCGCCGCGGCGAACCAGCGCCTCGTCGGCACCTGGCTGCTCGCGTCGTTCCAGCCCGAGCAGCGGCTGGAGCCGATGTTCGCGCTGCTGCTCCAGGCCCAGATCGGCAAGCTCACGGTGCGCTTCGACGGCAAGCAGATGATCGTGGACGGCACGGGCCTCTCGACGACGCGCCGCTACACCATCACGCAGGCGTACCAGGACCAGCTCTCGCTCACGAGCTACGACGAGGACGGCATCGGCACCAACGTGCGCGGTCAGCTCCGCGGTACCACGCTCGAGTTCGAGTCGCTCACCTCGCCCTGGCGCGGCCACGGCACACTGCAGCGAATGCAGTGAGCGCCAACACGGGCCCGCTGCACGACGACCCGCGCACTTGCGCACCGACCCGCGCAACGTGAATCCACGCGCTCGCGCTCCGCACCGACCCGCGCAACGTGCTTCCGCACACTCGCGCGCCGCCCCCGCGCGCGAGCGAACGGCCCCGCGCGCCGGCGAGACGCGCCGCCCCGCGCACCGGCGAGCCGCGCCGTCCCGCGCACTGCGCGCTCCGGGACGCTCCACGCGCGGGCGGGCCGCGGGGTTCCGCGCCGGACCGGCATCAAACGGAGGCGGGATCGACCTTGTCGGGCGCGATGCCGAGTTGCTCGACGGCGGCGGCGACCTCGTTCGCTTCGATCTTGCCGTCCTGGCGAAGCGCGTCGAGGGCGGCAAGGACGATGTTCTCCGCGTCGATCTCGAAGTGACGGCGCAGCGCCTCGCGGGTGTCGCTCATGCCGAAGCCGTCGGTGCCGAGCGGGACGAGACGTCCCGGGATCCAACGCGCGATCTGGTCGGCCTGGAGCTTCAGGTAGTCGCTCGCGGCGATGAACGGACCGTGCACGTCGCGAAGCGCCTGGCTGATGTACGGCACCCGCTGCTCGTCGGTCGGGTGCAGGCGATTCTCGCGCTCGCAGCGCAGGGCGTCCTTGCGGAGCTCGCTGTAGCTGGTGACGCTCCACACGTCCGCCGTCACGCCGAAGCGCTCGGCGAGGATGCCCTGGGCGCGCAGCACCTCGTTCAGGATCGAGCCGCTGCCGAACAGCTGCACGTGGCGTTTGTCGCGCTTGTCGGCGGCGCGCACGCGGTAGAGGCCGCGCAGGATGCCGTCCTTGGCGCCCTCGGGCATCGGCGGCATGGCGTAGTTCTCGTTCTGGAGCGTGATGTAGTAGAGCGCGTCGGGCTCGTCCTGGAAGATGCGGCGGATGCCGTCCTCGACGATCGCCGCGAGCTCGTACGCGTAGGCGACGTCGTACACGAGGGCGTTGGGCACGACGCTGTTCAGGATCGGGCTGTGGCCGTCCTCGTGTTGCAGCCCCTCGCCGTTGAGCGTAGTGCGACCCGCCGTCGCGCCGAGCATGAAGCCGCGCGCCTTGGCGTCGCCCGCCGCCCACACCAGATCGCCGGTGCGCTGGAAGCCGAACATCGAATAGAAGATGTAGAACGGCACCATCGGCTGGCCGTGGTTCGAGTAGCTCGTGGCGGCGGCGATGAACGACGCCATGCTGCCCGCCTCGGTGATGCCCTCTTCGAGCACCTGGCCATCCTTGCTCTCGCGGTAGTAGAGGAGCTTGCCCTTGTCGACGGGCTCGTACAGCTGGCCCTGCGACGAGTAGATGCCGACCTGGGAAAAGAGCGCGTCCATGCCGAAGGTGCGCGCCTCGTCCGGGATGATCGGCACGATGCGCGGTCCGATCTCGCGATCGCGCAGCAGCTTGGAGAGCAGCCGCGCGAACACCATCGTGGTCGACGCCTCGCCCTTCTTCATGCCCTCGTAGAACTCGTCGTAGGTCGACGCCTCCGGGATCTTCACGGGCACGCTGACCGTCGTGCGCCGGCTCGGCACCAGGCCGCCGAGCGCGCGCCGGCGATCGAGCAGGTACTCGACCTCGAAGCTGTCCTTGCCCGGGTGATAGAACGGCGCTTCGGCCAGCTTGTCGTCGGGCACGGGCAGATGCAGCGTGTCGCGGAACAGGCGCAGCTCGTCGAGCTCGAGCTTCTTCTTCTGGTGCGTGACGTTGGAGCCCTCGAAGCTCTCGCCCAGCGTCCAGCCCTTGACGGTGTGCGCGAGGATCGCCGTGGGTCGCCCCTTGGTCTCGGTGGCGCGCTGGTACGCCGCGTACAGCTTCCGGTAGCTGTGACCGCCGCGACGCAGCTTCTGGATCTGCTCGTCCGCCATGTCCTCGACCATGGCGAGCAGGCGCGGATCGGTGCCGAAGAAGTGCTGGCGCGTGTAGCCGCCCGGCTCGGTCGTGTACTTCTGCCACTCGCCGTCCACGACCTCGTTCATGCGCCGGCGGAGCACGCCTTCCTCGTCGCGCTTGAGCAGGTGATCCCACTCCGGACCCCAGATCACCTTGATCACGTTCCAGCCCGCGCCGCGGAACACGCCCTCGAGCTCCTGGATGATCTTGCCGTTGCCGCGCACCGGCCCGTCGAGGCGCTGGAGGTTGCAGTTGACGACGAACGTCAGGTTGTCGAGCCGTTCGCGCGCGGCGATGCTCAGGCTGCCGAGCGACTCCGGCTCGTCCGACTCGCCATCGCCCATGAAGCACCACACGCGCGACCCGGACGTGTCGGCGATGCCGCGCGCCTGGAGATACCTGTTGAAGCGTGCGTGGTAGATCGCCGACAGCGGTCCGAGCCCCATGCTCACCGTCGGGTACTCCCAGAAGTTGTTCATCAGCCGCGGGTGCGGATAGCTCGACAGCCCCCTGCCCCGCTCGGTCTCGCGCCGGAAGTGATCCATCGCGTCGACGGAGATGCGCCCTTCGAGGAACGCGCGCGCGTACATGCCCGGCGCCGCGTGGCCCTGGAAGTAGATCTGGTCGCCGCCGCCGGGCGCGTCCTTGCCGCGGAAGAAATGGTTGAAGCCGACCTCGTACAGGCTCGCGCTCGACGCGTACGTCGAGAGATGTCCGCCGATGCCCGGATACTTCTTGTTCGCGCGGTGCACCATCGCGACGGCGTTCCAGCGGATGATGCGCCGGATGCGCTTCTCCATCATCTCGTCGCCGGGGAACGCGGGCTCCTCGTCCTTCTGGATCGTGTTCACGTAGTCCGTGACCAGCGGCCCCGCCGGCACCACGCCATTGCGCACGGCGTTCGCCAGCACGCGCCGCAGCAGGTAGCGCGCGCGATCGCGCCCCGACGCCGTGATCACCTGCTCGATCGAACTCGATCCACTCGCGCGTCTCCGCCGGATCCTTGTCCGAGGCGTCGTGGCGGTAGCCGGGCAACGGCCGCGGCGCTTCAATGTGGTTTTCCACTGTGGTCATGCCGACGTGGTAGGACGCCGCGAGGACGCTTTCAAGCCGACGCACGCTGCGCAGTGCGTCAGTCCTTTCCTTTGTTGCCGGTCCGGCGCGATATCCCGCGGTGCGCTGCGCACGCGTGTACGCGGTGGTAACGTCGGCGCCGTGGGGTACGCGCGCTCTTTCGTCGTACTCGCGACGCTCGCCGTGACGGCGTGCGGCGGCACGGCAACGGCGCCCGCGCCGGATCTCGCGAAGCCTCCCCGGCCCCGCCCGGCCCGCCGACGGACGGCGCGCAAGAGCTGTTCTTCACCGTCCGCGCGTTCCACGTCGCGGCCGACGTCGGCTACGACCTCGACGGCCACGCATCCAGCGAGCGATCCACAGACGTGTGCTGGCCGCCGCGCGCCGAGCACGCCGTCGCCGACGCCAAGCGCGGCATCGACGACGCGATGTCCGGTATCGTGGCGGGACTGGGCGTGGAAGCGTCGATCAACGGCCACGCCCAGAGCGGTGTCGAGACGCTGGTGTTCGCCATCGACGGCGTCGGCGACGGCGCGGACTACTTTCCGGTGAGCGCGTCCGTCGCCACCGGCCGCTGCGCGAGCGGCGACACCTGGCCGAGCGGCGGCGATGCGACGTTCAATCACGGCTGGGTCGCGGACCGCGTCTGGGTCTCCGGCCCCGGCCCGACCCTCGACGTCCCGTTCCTCGACGACCCCGCCGTGTGCCAGATCGAGCTGATCGTCCCCTTGCGCGTGAGCCGGCCGATCGTGACGCTCTCCCTCGATCCCGACGCTGACGGCGTGAACCACGGCGTGATCGCCGGCACGGTCGGTATCGCCGAGATGACGGCCGAGTGGGCCGACACCCTGGCGAACGCCGGCTGCGGCATCGCCGCGGCCGACGCGCGCGACGAGGTCATGCGCGCCCTGTCCAGGTCGGCGGATCTGATGGCCGACGGCAGCGCCGGTGCGCGGAAGGACTGCGACGCGATCTCGTTCGCGATCGCCATCGACGCCGCGCCGGCCAAGCGCGGCACCGGCATCGCCATCTCCAACCCGCGTGCCTCGTGCCCGTAGCGCACCGGCGTCGCGCACCGCGGGGTTCCGCGCCGGACCGGCAAACCCATCAAACCCGTGATGCGGCTTGCGGCCCGGACTGCGCGGCTCCAAGTCTCACGGGCGCCGATGCACCGCACCCTGTCGTTCGTCCTGTTCTTCACGATCGCGCTGTCGCTGGTCGGGTCGGTCCACTACTACATCTGGGCGCGGCTGGTGCGCGACGTGGCGTGGCCCGACCCGGGGCGACGCATCGGGACGGCGATCGTGATCGCGCTGTTCCTGTGCGTGCCGGCGACGTTCATGCTCCAGCGACGCCTGCCGCCAGGGCACGCGCGCTGGCTGTTTCTCGCGCTCTACACCTGGATGGGCGTGATGTTCTATCTGCTGGTCACGCTCGGGCTCGGCGATCTGGCGAAGCTCGGGATCCGCGCCGGCCACGCGATCCAGCATCAGCCGCTGGATGCGTCGCGGCGCCTCGCGCTGGCGCGCATGGTCGGCGGCCTGGTCGCGCTGGTGACCGGGGGAGCGACGGCCGCGGCGCTCGCGTCGGGGCTCGGCAAGGTGATGCTGCGCGAGCTCGCGATCAAGCTGCCGCGGCTGCCCGCGTCGATGAACGGCACCAGCATCGTGCAGCTCACGGACGTGCACCTGGGGCCGACCATCGGCCGGGCCTTCATCGAGGATCTGGTGCGACGCACCAACGCGCTCGAGCCGGACATCGTCGCCATCACCGGCGACCTGATCGACGGCGAGGTGGACGAGCTGCGCGACGCGGTGGCGCCGCTGGCGAAGCTCCGGGCGAAGCACGGCGTGTACTTCGTGACCGGCAACCACGAGTACTTCTACGACGCGGACGCGTGGTGCGCGCACATCCGCTCGCTCGGCATCCGCGTGCTGCGCAACGAGCGCGTGCGCATCGGCGACGGCGACGCGGCCTTCGATCTCGCCGGCGTGGACGACCACGAGGCGAGCCGCTACGCCAAGAGCGGCGCGGAACACCACGGCCAGGACGTCGCCGGCGCGCTCGCCGGTCGCAACCCGGCGCGCGAGTGCGTGCTGCTCGCGCATCAGCCCCGCGCCGTCACCCAGGCGATGCAGCACGGCGTCGGCCTGCAGCTGTCCGGCCACACCCACGGCGGACAGATCTGGCCGTGGCGCTACATGGTGTATCTGCAACAGCCGATCGTGAGCGGCCTGGGCCGCTTCGGCGACACGCTGGTGTGGGTCTCGAACGGCACCGGCTACTGGGGCCCGCCCATGCGTCTCGGCGCGCCGCCGGAGATCACGCGCATCACGCTGACGCGCGGGTGAAGCTGCGGGAGCACGCGCCGCGACGCAGCGCATCAGATGCCGCAGTCAGACGCTGGTCGACGGCGCCGGCTCGACCGACTACGCTTGCTCCGCGGCTGCGTGGGTGTCCTCGTGGCCGAGCCCTGCCCCCCCCACCTCCACGGAAAGCTTTCATGCGCTTCATCCTCTGCGCGAGCACTCTGCTGCTCGCCACTGTCGGGCTCACCGCGTGCGGCTCGTCCGACAGCAGTTCAGCGAACAGCGACGGCATCCGTGACGTGCGCGTCCCGATCCCCGCGGCGGATCCGGCGTATGTCGACCTCGTCTCGCCGGAAGAGGTGATCCCCGCCGGGACAGAGAAGATGTTCTGCTACTACATGACGTACACGGGGCCGGACATCGCAGTCGCCGAGTTGGACACCAAGCAAGGCGAATTCGGGCACCACGTCGCGCTCCTGAAGGCGATCGATCAACAGCCGGACGGCACCCTCGAGGACTGCACGAGCGGCGAAGAGATGTGGAAGGTGCGACCCTGGATCCTCCCGCTCTCGCTTCCAGCGGAGACGGCGATCAAGGTCCCGAGCGGCACGCAGTTCGTTCTACAGTTCCACTACGTAAACACCAGCAGCCGCGCACTGCGCGTCCGCGACGTCGCGCGTCTCAAGACGATCGCGCCGGACCAGGTGAAGACCTGGGCCGCCTCCCTCGCCACGAACAGCTCGAACATCGTCGTCGCGCCGAAGTCGCCGAGCACAGAGAGCTTCGACTGCACGATCGACCAGAACGCGGAGCTGCTGATCGTCGGTGGGCACATGCACGAATACGGCTCGAAGTTCAACCTCCTCTACGGTCCGGACGTCGATCATCTCGAGTCGATCTATCTGGCCGACCCGTGGCAACCGGATTTCCGCGACACACCCCCAGTGAGCCTCTTCCTGAGCAAGCCGTTCCCGCTAACCAAAGGCTACATCCTGCGCACGGTCTGCGAATGGAACAACCCGACGACGAACACCATCAAGTTCCCGAACGAGATGTGCGCCGCCTTCGGCGTCATCGGGAACACCGACACTTCGTTCCAGTGCGAGGCTTCCGCGCCATGAGGCCGGCCATCTACCTCGCCCTACCGCTGCTTGGGACTGCACTCGTCGGCTGCAGCTCCAGCTCCAGCGACGGCGCATCCGCGCCGAAGACGGGCACCGCGACGCTCCGCTTCGCCGTCTCGAACGGCGTGCGCCAGAGTCCGAACCTCGTCGACGCGCTGAGCGGCTCCGTGTACGGATCGCTGTTCAAGCCAGAGGACGTGACGCTCACCGGCCCGGTCGACGGCGCGCAGGACGTCGCGAGCGTCGAGGCCACGAATGTCGATCTGGTAACCGACACCGAGAGCAGTGCGACGTGGACCAGTGATCCGATCCCGGAGGGCCAGTACATCTTCCTGGGGTTCTACGACGTCGATGGCAACGGAGCGACCGACCGGAGTCCCGACCCCGGCGATCCCGTCACGCTGCCGACCACGAACAAGATCGAGATCACCGCTGGGCAGGACGCTACGGCGACAGCCACGTTCGATCTCGTGAACAACTGACGACGCACGGCGGCCCGGGTGAGTTCGCGGCCGCTCAGCCGAAGCGCGAGCCGAGCATCAGCCACGTCGTTCCAAGCGCCACGGCGAAGCCGGCGAGCGCCCAGCTCGCCCGGATCGCGCGCCGTTGCTCCAGGATCGTCGTCTCGAGCTCGCCCTCGGCTGCGGCGGCTTCGGCCGCTTGCCCGAGGGAGACACCGATCACGTTCGCGGTGTGGCAGTACACGCAGCTCACCACGACATGACTCGACGCCGGGAGCGGCGCGCGGCAGGACCGACACAAGGACGGATGGCTCGTATCGCCCGGGGCGATCGCGGCGCAGCCGACGACGAGCGCGCGCAGCGCGCGGCGATGCGCGATGCAAGTCCGCGCGTACGCGCCCGCGACGAATGGCAGCATCGCTGGCGCGAACACGGCCCAGTGGGCGCCGTCCAGCCAGACGACCAGCGCAACCAGCACGGTCACGTAGGTCGAAGCTCCGAACAGTGCCAGCGCGAGGTTCGCTTTGCGCGCGCTGCCGCCGCGCATCGCGCGCGCGACGTTCTTGCGGATCGCGCCGGTCGACTCGTCGATCCCGGTGGCTTGCTGGATCCGCTTGCGCAGCTCGGCAGGGACCGGCTCGCTCGCCCCACAGTACGGACACGTGACCGCGTCGGCGTCCGCCGGCACGAGAGGCGCCCCGCACGAGGCGCATCGCTCCACGTCCACCTTCGGGGGGGCGCGCGGCGCGTCCGGCCGCCCGGCGTCGCGCAGCACCTCGGCCAGCGTGGACATCGAGGCGTACTCTTCCGCGTCGGCGACCTCCGCGACGACGATGCCGTCGATCGCGAGCTTGCGGACGTACTCCGGCGGCTTGTCGCCGACCTGGACGAACATCTCCATCGTGTTCTCTATCGCCGTCTTCGCCAGCGCCGGGTCGGTCCAGCTCCAGGCCAAGCCGGCGTGCGGGCCCCCATCCACGCGCACGCCGGTCTGGCTGAGCACGACGTCGCAGGCGCGCCGCTTGCGAGCTTCCACGAGGAACGGAATCACGAGCAAGAACGGAAGGACCGCCCAGAAGAACGGCACCAGCACGAACGAGAACAGGATCGAACGGAACGCCGTGCCGCCGGTCTGCAGCGGCATGTGCAAGGGTCGTTCGAAGCGCATGAGCGGCCCGCACTCTATCACCGGGCGGCGCGACACCGCGCCCCGGCAGCGCATCGGGAGATCACGGATAGACGCACTGCTTCACGCCGTGCGGCAGATCGGGGTAGGACTCGCGGCACGCGGTGGGCAGGTCGCCAAGGTGACGCGGGCAGTCCGCGACGCTACGACACAGGATCACGCTGGCGCGGTCGCCGGCGAACGAGGCCGCCATGCAGCCCAGCGACGTGCCGCCCGGGCGACCCGCCACGAAGAAGTCCGCACACGCGTAGCCACCGCACTGACCCGGAGAGACGCAGTCGAGCCCGACCACGTCCTCGACGTCGTCGCACTCCTCGGCGCACGTCGCCTGCTTCGCGGTCTTGTTCCAGCAGCACGCCTCACCGGCCGCACACGCCTTCGCCCCGCACGGCGTGGTGTGCGGCGCGAGCCGGCAATCTCCGGCTTGCGCGCCCTTGTCGACGAAGCACGAGAAGCCGGCGCGGCACGCCGCGCCCTGGACGCAGACCTCGGTGTTGGTGGCGCTGCACAGCCCGGTCTCGCAGACGCGCTCGGTCGGGCAGCCGTCGCTGCACGCGTACGACTCGCAGCAGGTCTGCCCGCCGCCGCAGTCGGCGTTCTCGTCGCAGCGCCACGGCGCCTCGGCGTCGGCGCACGGGTTCGTGTCGGACGCGGGCGGCGCTGGGATGCAGCGCCCCGTGTGATGCTCGTGTCGGCGCAGCACACTTCGGTCTTCGCGTTGCACTCCACCGTTTCGCAGGCGACCACCCCGGGCTTCGACACCACGCCCGCCGCGCGCGGCACGGAAGCCTGCGGCGGCGGGCTCGCCAACGCTCGCGTCGGGCGCTTCGGCGGCTGGGACGTCGACCGGCGACGTCGTCGGCGTCGGCGCCCGGGAACCGCCCGGGCCCGCGCACCCGGCAAGAGCGCCACACACGAGCAAACCGATAGACGAGCATCGCGCCATCGAGCGAAGCGGGCCACCACCCTCACCGCGCTGTCAAGCCGGACCCTCGACGCGCTTGGCTCTGCTCGACGCGCTCCACAATCTTCCGCGCCACGTTGATGCCGTCCACGGCGGCGCTGACGATGCCGCCGGCGTAGCCTGCGCCCTCGCCCGCCGGGTACAGGCCGGCGAGATCCGGCGACTGTAGCGACTCGCGGTCGCGCGGGATGCGCACCGGCGAGCTGGTGCGCGACTCGACGCCGATCAGCACCGCCTCGTCGGTGATGAAGCCGCGCATCTGGCGACCGAAGGCCGCGAGCGCTTCGCGCAGGCGTGCGGCGAGCGGCAGCCCCGCGGCGTCGAGCACGTCGGCGACGTCGGTGGCCGTCAGGCCGGGTTGATAGCTCGTCGCGGGAACATGCGTGGAGCCGCGCCCCGCGACGAAGTCCGTCACGCGGGTCGCCGGGGCGCGGAGCGCGCCGCCGCCGGCGGCGAACGCCGCCTGCTCGATGCGGCGCTGCAGCTCCACGCCGCCGAGCGGTCCCGCGAAGCCCGCGCGCAAGACGTCTTCCGGCTCGATGCCGACGACCAGGCCGGAGTTCGCGAAGGGCGAGTCGCGGCGCGACAGGCTCATGCCGTTGACCACGACGCCGTCGGGCTCCGTCGCGGCCGGGACGACGAAGCCGCCGGGACACATGCAGAACGAGAACACGCCGCGGCCGTCCACGGTCTCGGCCAGCCGATACGACGCGGCCGGTAGCCGCGGGTGGCCGGCGGCGCGCCCGTACTGGATCGCGTCGACCAGCGGCTGCGGGTGCTCCACGCGCACGCCGAGGGCGAACGCCTTCGGCTCGAGCGTGACGCCGGCACGCGCGACGAGCTCGAACACGTCGCGCGCCGAGTGTCCCGTGGCGAGCACGACGGCCTCGGCCGCGATCTCGCTGCCGTCCGCCAGACGCACCCCGGCGACGCTGGACGGTCCGCGCAGGGGGATTCCGCGCCGGTCCGGCAGGAGCTCCACGACCCTGGCCTCGAAGCGGAACTCCACGCCGCATTGTTCCAGGTGCTCGCGGAGCGCCGTGACGACCTTGGGCAGCTTGTTCGAGCCGATGTGCGGGCGCGCGTCGACCAGGATCGACTCCGGGGCGCCGTGGGCGGCGAGCAGCTCGATGACGTCGCGGACGTTGCCGCGCTTGTGGGCGCGCGTGTACAGCTTGCCGTCGCTGTAGGTGCCGGCGCCGCCTTCGCCGAAGCAGTAGTTGCTGTTTGCGATCGACCTCGCCGCGCTGGTTCAACGCGGCCAGATCGTGGCGGCGTGGCTGCACGCGCTTGCCGCGATCGAGCACGACGGAGGCGACGCCGTGGCGCGCGAGCTCGTAGGCGCAGAACAAACCCGCCGGCCCGTCGCCGACGATGACGACGCGCGCCGGGGGCCGGACCTCGCGCGGCGGCGGCTCGCCGGGCGTCGCGGTCGGCAGGATGCCGATGCCGACGAGCAGCGAGAACGACACGCGTCCGCGCCGGGCATCGATGGAGCGGCGCAGTACCTGGATCGGCGTGGACGCATCGACGCCGAGCCTGCGGCGCAGCTCGGCCTCGTCGTCGGGCTCGTCCAGGCCGAGCTGCAGCGTGATCTCCTGCATGCGCCGGGCGGGTCGTAGGCGCCGGTCCCGGGCTCGTCAAGCCAAGTGCCGGAAACGATGGCCGAAAGGTGAAGCGCCCGATCCGGACGCCGCGCCCGGCCGTAATCCCGGTTGGTGCATGCTAGCGTGACGGATTGTTGGATCGCGCCGACGTTCCTGACAGCGGCTCTGGCGTCCTCGACGACGCGGGGCTGGTGGCGCGCGTCGCGCGTGGCGACGTCGACGCGCTGGGCGAGCTGTACGATCGGCACGGACCAGTGATGCGCGCCGTCTGCCGCCGCATCGTCGGGAGCGCGGAAGAGGCCGAGGATCTGGTACACGACGTCTTCCTCGAGGCCTGGTGTCACGCCGCCGAGTACGACGCCCGGCGCGCGTCGGTGCGGGCCTGGCTCCTGCTCAGGACGCGGAGCCGCGCGCTCGACCGGCGCAAGTCCGCGGCGGTGTCGCGCACCGTCGTGACCAGCGATTTCACCGACCACATCGGCGAGATCGGCGGCGAGGCGAGCCTCGCTCCGGACCGGGCGCGGGTGCGCGCCGTGATGGGCTCGCTACCGGACGAGCAGCAGACGGTGCTCTGGCTCGGCTACTTCGAGGGCCTGAGCTCGAGCGAGATCGCGACCCGGCTCGGCATCCCGACGGGCACCGTGAAATCGCGCGTAGCGGCGGCGTTGTCGCGACTCCGCCGCGCTCTTTCGGAGGAAGCGTGAGCGGAAGCGACGACCTCTTCGACGACGATGTGTTCGTCGCCCTGGCCGAGTCCCTCGCTCCGGCGCCTTCGCCGGCGGGCGCGCGCGACCGCTTGCTCGCCGCCGCGACCCGCGGCTCGCGCCGCTTCGCGCCGTTCGTGCCGGCGCTCGAGCGGCTGTTCAATCTCGGCGCCGACGCCGTGCAGGCGTTCCTCGATCGAGCGACCAGGGCTGCGAGCTGGGTCGCAGGTCCGCTCGAGGGCGTCGAGCTGCTGCACCTCGACGGCGGTCCGCGCGTCGCCGGCGCCGACTGCGGCCTGGTGCGGCTCGCGCCGGGCACGCCCTTCCCCGATCACGATCACCTGGGCAACGAGGCGGTGCTGATCCTCCAGGGCCGCTACCGCGACGTCGGCGGTACCGTGTATCATCCGGGAGATCTCCACGAGATGCGCCCCGGTCAGCGACACAGCTACGTGGTCCTGCCCGACCAGCCGTGCATCGTCGCGGTGGTGCTGTTCGAGGGCATCGACGTCGGCGGGCGGGTCGTCAAGGTCGGACCGTGAGCGCGTCGATGGCGGCGCGCACGTCGTCCGGGACAGGCACCTTGGCGCCGCTCTTGTAGTCGATCAGCACGACCACGGAGCTGCCGCGCGCGCACAACCGCTCCGGCGCGTCGTCCCGCACCACGGCGTACTCGATGGTGATGCTCGTCGTGCCGACCTTCGCGACGCGCGCGCCGACGCGGATGTCGCCGGGATAGACCACCGGGACGAGGAAGTCGCAGCCCGTCGTCGCCAGGATCGGGCCGACGTCCCGCGGCTTGTCGGTCATGATGCCGACCCGCGAAAACAGCGCGATCCTCGCCGACTCGAACCAGGCGAAGAAGCGCGCGTTGTTCACGTGCCCGAGCGCGTCCATCTCGCCCCAGTGGAGCGGAAAGCGGATCACCACGGGAAAGTCGTCGAGGGCGGACATCGCGCGGAGGCTAGCAGCTTGCGTCCAGCCCGCGCACGCCACACGCTCGTCGGCGGATGACGGATCTGGAGTATTTCTACGACTATTCGTGCCCGTACGCGTACCTCGCGTCGACCCAGGTGGAACGACTCGCCGAGCGCGCCGGCGCGCGTCTCGTGTACAAGCCGTTCCTGCTCGGCGGCGTGTTCCGCTCGCTCGGCGACGCCGCCGGGCCGATGAAGACGCACGCGCCGTCGCGCGCGCGCCTGAACGGCCTGGACATGCTGCGCTGGGCCGAGCACTGGGGCGTGCCCCTGGACATGCCCGCCGGGGCACCCGAACCGCACCGTCACGGCGCTCCGCGCCACGCTGGCGTCGGGCGACGTCCCGCGCGCCACGCGCGCGCTCTACGCCGCGTACTGGGTCGAGTCGCGGGATCTGTCGGACCCCGCCGTGGTCGCCGACGCGCTGTCGCGCGCGGGCTTCGACGGTGACGCGCTGGTGGCGCGCGCCGACGATCCCGCGATCAAGCAGGAGCTCCGCGAGCGCACCGACGAGGCGATCGCCCGCGGCGTGTTCGGCGCGCCGGCGTTGTTCGTGAACGGCGAGCTCTTCTGGGGCCAGGATCGGTTGGACCAGGTCGGGCGCGCGCTCGGGCTCGCGCCCGACGCGCCGGGCCCCGCCACGACCGGCGACGGGCGGCGCGTCGAGTTCTGGTACGACTTCTCGAGCCCGTTCGCCTACCTCGCCTCGACGCGCATCGAAGCCGTGGCGCGCCGTCACGGCGCCGAGCTGGTATGGCGACCGTTCCTGCTCGGTGGCCTGTTCCGCGAGATCGGCACG
Source organism: uncultured delta proteobacterium (assembly GCA_963775185.1). Taxonomy (GTDB): domain Bacteria; phylum Myxococcota_A; class Polyangia; order Polyangiales; family Polyangiaceae; genus JAPSGB01. The sequence continues at coordinate 219,638 of CAVZIE010000004.1, forward strand.
CCGGACGTGCCGCTGACGTCGTTCCCGGCGCCGAAGGAGCGCTACATGCGCCGCGACATGCAGCGCTTCGCCGACGAGTACGGTGTGCCGTTCCGCTTCCCGTCGCGCTTCCCCATGCGCACCGTGACGCCGCTGCGCATGGCGGTCGCGGCCGGACCGCACATCGCGGAGCTGAGCCACGCCCTGTTCCGCGCCTACTGGGCCGAGGGTCGCGACATCTCCGATCCGGACACGCTCGCGCGGATCTGGCGGCGCCGGAGATCTGTCGCGCGCGCAAGCGACGCGAGCGCGAAGCAAGCGCTGCTCGACGCCGGCCGCGAAGCGCGCGAGCTCGGTCTGTGCGGCGCGCCCACGTTCCGCGTCGGCGACTCGCTGTACTGGGGCCAGGACCGCTTGATGTTCGTGGAGAAGGCGCTCGAAGGCTGGCGGCCGCGCGCGGGATAGCGGCTCGGCTACGCGCCGACGCGTTCGTAGTACGCGCGCACGCCCGGGTGCGCCATCACGCGCGCGAGGTGCTCGGCGAGCGTCGGTTCGAGGCGCGTCACGATGTCCTTCGGGATATGGTCCAGCAACCCGGCGCTCAAGTAGCGCGTGAGCTCGCGCACCTTGAGATCGGCGACGGTGAAGCGCTTGTCCGCGAACCACTCGCCGCCGCGCTCGGCGAGCATGCGCGCGAGCGCGCCCAGGTACAGCGGCAGCGGGCCTTCCACCAACGCGGCGCGCGCGCTCTCGAGCTCCGCGCCGGCGAGGCCGTACGTCGGGGCGATCACGGCGAAGAACGACTCGACCACGTCGCACGCCTCGTCGGCGAGCGCGGCCTGCCATGGGTCCTCGGGATACAGACCGGCGAGCTTGCCTACGTAGCGATTGATCGCGTTCGATTGCGTGATGCGCTTGCCGTCCACCTCGAGGACCGGCATCTGACGCAGCGGCATCGTCGGCTTCAGCGCAGCCCAACGATCCCGCGCCACGCGGTCGTCCTCGAACGGAATGCCGCCGATGGAGAGCGCGATCCGCGCGGCCTCGCCGCGGCCGCCGTGGAAGTCGAAATAGCTGAGCTTCATCATCTGGCCCGGACGTATAGCAGCAAGCGCGCCGCGTGGCGCGTCTGCTATCGTCGCGTCGTGGGATCGGTGACGCGGCTGGCGCGCGAGGGAACGCGCTATCTCGGTGCGGCGCTGACCGGACACGCGCCGGCGCTCGGCATCGACCGCCGCGCCTATGCGCGCGCCGTGCTGTCGGCGCTGCGCCCGCACTTCTTCGTGTTCCCGGCGGGCGCCGTGCTCGCCGGCGCGGCGTCGGCGCGCGTCGTGGAAGCGCCGGTCCACGTGATCCTGGCCGCGATCGCGGCCGGGCTCGGCTGGGGCGTCGGGCAACTCGTCAACGACCTGCTCGACATCGAAGCAGACCGGGTCGACGCCCCGCATCGCCCGGCGCCACGCGGCCTGCTCCCCGAAGGTCCCACCACGGCCATCGCGATGGTGCTCGGCGTCGGCGTCGCGGTGGTCACCGTCGGCGCCCACGCGGCGATGCTGTGGCTCGCCATCATCGCCATGGTGCTGCTGTTCGCCTATCAACCGGCGAAGGCGCACCCGGGGCTCGGCAACGTCGCCCACGGCGCGCTGATCGGCACCGCTGCCGTCATCGGCCGCGCCGCCGCGCTGCCCGGCGTCCCGCTCGGCGCGACGCTCGAGAGCGCGCTTCCGATGGCGCTGTCCTGCGCCGCCGTCGCCGCCCTGTATCTGCAGGCGAACTACGAGAAGGACCGGGTCGGCGACGCCCGGGCCGGCTACCGCACGCTGGCCCACGTGCTCGGCGTGCGCGGCAGCGCCGTCGCGCGCGGCGCGGGCAGCGCCGTGTTCGCCGTGACCGTATTGCGCCTCGGGATCGTTCACGGGGCGACCGGCGTCACGCTGCTCGCCATCGCGGTCGCGGCGTCCCTCGGCTCGGCGGCTTTCGCGACGCTGCGCGGCACCGAAGGGGCGTCCCTCGCCGGCTATCGCTGGGCGTGCCACGGCACCGCCGCCGCCATGCTCGCGCTCGCCGCGCCGCTGCTCGGCGCCTATGGGACGTTTGCCGCATTGCTCGCCTCGGTCGCGCTGACGGAGCGCGCTTTCGCGCGCTCGGTCAATCCGTGACCGGGTGTATGCTGGCGCGTGGAGGAACCGATGACCGAACAACTCCAGTTTCCCGCCCCCGAACCCGGCGATCCGGAAGACGTCAGCTGGACGCTGCAGACCGCCGGTACGATGTGGAGCCGTGGCGACACCCACGAGGCGATCCGCTGGCTGCGACGCGCCGCGGAGGCGGCCGGCGACAGCGGCGCCGATCTCCGCGCCGTGGCGCTGGCACGCGTCGCTGCGGACCTGACGAGCGCCCTCGACCTTCCGCCGTCGATCCCGCCGCCGGCGCCGGTGCCCGCGCACCCGGCCGCGGCCCAGCCAGCAACCACCGGCCCGATCCCCCTCGTCGCGGCCGTCCGCGCGCCCCTCGCACCCGCCCACCGTTCGCCAACGCCAAGCGCTGCGCGTCTCGGTCCGCCCCGGCGAGGGCGCGAGCGGCGAGCTCACGGTGCGACCGCTCGCGGAAGACGAGTCGCCGGGCGACGGCGAGCACGAGGCGCTGTTGGTCGCGCTCGAGGTCGGAGCCCACCTGCTGACCAAGAAGCGCTGAGACTCCGCCCCTCGCGATGAGCCACGACGCTCCCTTCCCCGCTCGCGGTCACTACGAGGACGGCTTCGAGCCGCTGGCGCGGATCTTCGCCGCGCAGATCGCCAGCGGCGAGGAGGTCGGCGCCGGCTTGTGCGTCCACCACCACGGCCGCGCCGTGGTCGACCTGTGGGGCGGCCTCGCCGACGTCGCCTCCGGCCGTCCGTGGGAACGGGACACGCGGATCGTCGTCTTCTCGGTGACGAAGGGGCTCGCGGCGATGGCCATGCTGCTGCTCGCCGAGCGCGGCGCGTTCGAGTGGGACGCCCCGGTCGCGAGCTACTGGCCCGGCTTCGCGCGCGCGGGCAAGGACGCCGTGAGCGTGCGCGCGCTGTTGAACCACCGCGCCGGCTTGTGCGCGCTCGATCGACCGCTGACGATGGCGGACTGCGTGCGCGCGGACGCCGCCGATCGCGTACGCGACGCGCTCGAGGCGCAGCGCCCGCGGTGGCAGCCCGGAACGTCGCAGGGCTATCACGCGATCACCTTCGGCCTCTACGTACGCGAGCTGTTCGAGCGCATCGCCGGCGAATCGATGGGCGCGTTCCTGAAGCGCGAGCTGTTCGACGTCGTCGAGTCCGACGCGCGGCTCGGCACGCCGCCGGAGCTGGACGCGAAAGTGGCCACGCTCGTCTCCCCCAGCGCGTACGAGCGACTCTCCGGCATGCTGGGCGCCACGCTGCGACGGCCCGCGTCGCCGGAAGCGCGCGTGCTGCGCGCGATCCTGGCGCCACGCTCGCTGGTGCGCGACACCTTCGCCAACCCGAAGCTCGATGCCCGGGGCCTGCACGCCTACAACGAGCCGCCGGCGCGCCGCGCCGAGCTCGCCTGGGCGTCCGCGACGGCGAGCGCGCGCGGGCTCTCGCGCGCGTATCTCCCCTTCGCGAGCGGCGGCCGCTTCGGCGATCGCAGCTTCGTCCGCGAGCAGAACCTGACGCCGGTGACCACGCGCCAGAGCTGGTCGGGGCGCGATCGCATCCTGCAGAAGCCGCTCGGCTGGTCGCAGGGCTTTCTCAAGGAAGAGGCGGGCGTGTTCGGCCCCACGCGCGAGGCCTTCGGACACGCCGGCATGGGCGGCTCGCTCGGCTGGTGCGATCCGGTGCAGGATCTCGCGATCGGCTACGTGATGAACCGCATGGACTGGCGCGTCAGGTCCCGGCGCGCACTCTCGCTGTGCCGCGCGCTGTACGCGTGCGAGCCCCTGCGCGGCGCGAATTCCTTGTAAGGAAACTCACGCCCCGGCCAGGGCCGTGGCGAGCGCCTCGAGGATCGCCCGCGGATCGGCGGTGCGCAGCGCCGGCAGGCCGCGCACCGGCAGGCGCTCGGAGCCCAGGTCGTCGAGGCGTTCGCGAGCGATGCGCGTCTGGAGCACGCGCGCGCGGAACTCGGAACGGTACGCGGCGAGCGCCGCGCCGAGCAGCGGATCGCCCTGGTCGTCGAGGGCGGCGAGCCACGCCGGCAGCTCGTCCACGGCGCCGATTGAGCAGGATCTCGCTGGGCGACAGCGATCGCGCGTGGAGCTCGCCCTGCAGATACGCGGCGTCGTCGAGGGACGAGCCGCTCGGACCGCTCACAATCACGTAGCGCGTGTCCGCGCTGTGCATGCGACTCTCGACGCTCTGCACGAGCGCCCAGCCAGCGCTCGCGCACCGGCACGAACTCGGCGAACAGCGCGGCGATGTCGTGGATCGCCTGGGCTCCGACCAGGTGGCTCACCAGGTTGCCGACGCGCTTCTTGCCCCAGGACAAGAGCCCGCGCTCCTCCGGCCGCGCGTCCAGGGCGACGCCGGCGAGGCGCGCCAGGCCCGCTACCCACTCCAGCGAACGCGCCTCCAGCATGCGACCGAGGCGCGCGGGGTAGTCGAGGAACTCGAGCGCATGGCGCGACGGCGCGGTGTCGAGCACCACCTCGTCGTACAGCCCGCTCGCCAGCTCCTGGTCGACGAAGGCGATGCTGACGAGCTCGTGCACGCCCGCCAGCGAGTTGCCGAGCTCACGGTACATGCCGTTGTCGCGCACGCGGCGCAGCGCGTCGGGATCCTGGAACAGCCACTCCGCGAAGCGATCCACCGACTGCCGCGAGTCGGGCATGCGCGCGTGGAGCGCGGTGCCGCCGACTTCGATGCGGCAGGCCTCGGTGCCGACCTCGACGCCCAGGGTGTCCGCGAGGCGCCGCGCCGGATCCACGGTGACGACGAGCACGCGGCGCCCGGCACGCGCGTGGGCCAGGCCGAGGGCGGCGCTGGTCGTGGTCTTGCCGACGCCCCCGCCCCCCAGCACCACCGTGAGCCCCGCGCGATCGCTCACGTGGCAACTCCAAGCAGCGCAGCGAAGCTCCGCGGTTCGGGATCCGCGAACAGATCGGGCACCTCCGCCACCTGCGTGCCGGCGATGCCGCGCAACGACGCGAGGGCCAGCGCCGTCTCGGCCTGGGTCGCGGCGTCCGCTTGCAGCGTCTGCAAGAGCGCTGCGTAGCGCGGATCGGTCTTCGCCGCGCGCTCCGCGGCTTCTAGCTCTTCGATCGCCGGCCGACGGGGCACGCGATTGACGATGACGATCGCCGGCGTACGACCGAGCTCGGTACGCAGCCGCTCGCACAGCTCTCCGGTCTCGCTCGCCACCACCGGTTCGGCGGTGCTCACCACGACGATCGCGCTCCGCTCCGGGCTCAGCACCTCGTCGAGGATCGAGCGGCACATCTTCGCCGCCGGTCCCGTGAGCAGGAAGCGCTCGGCCGCCGCCACGACCCGGAGCCAGTCCACGGCGTGGCCGGTGGCCGGCAGGTCGACGATCACGCGCGCGCCGGGCATCTCGGCGGCCAGCGTGCGGACGCGCTCCAGCGCCACCAGCTCGCGCACGGCAGGCACCGCTTGCATCACGCGCTTCAGCGCGCGTTGGCGCACGATCAAGCGGGCCAGCACACGACTCGAAATCATGCTCGCGATCGCGTCGCCGAGGGCGTCCAGGTACTCGACCGTGACGGTGCGCACGCCGCTCGCCTGGCTGCCCAGCGCGCGCGCCGCCGCGTGCATGCCCTCGAACTCCACGAGCTGGGCCTGGCCGCCGCGGTCCGCCTCGGCGCGCGCCAGCGCCGCCGCCACCGTGCTCTTGCCGACACCGCCCTTGCCGGTGACGAACACGATCTGCTGCTCGGGGGAGAACATGCGCGGACCGACAGTCCTAGGTCGGCGGGCTCCAAGGCAAAAGGGCCCCGACGTCGAAAGTCGTTCCTTGGCGGGTTTGCCGGTCCGGCGCGGAACCGCCCGCTGGTCACGAGCGGGCGCGGCGCCGGCGGCGCCGCAGCGCGACGCCGATTCCGAGCACGGCCAGGAGGGAAGCGGGCGGCATCTGCTGGTGCGAGCCCGAAGCGCGACACGAGCAGCCACCGGAGTCGGCTTGCGACAGCGTTCTCGAACGTACGTTCATTGCCCTGCGCGGTGTCGCAGATGTAGCCCTGCGCGCACTGCGTCGTCGTTGCGCAACTCGTCCCGCAGCTGCCGCTCGACATATCGCACAGGTACGGCGAGCAGGCGGTCACGACGTTGCCCTGGCTGTCCGGAGCGCGGCTGCCGGTGCCGTCATCGGTGCACACGTTGTCGCTCTGTACGCACGCGCCGTTCGCGCAGCTGCGTCCTGGCGCGTCGCCGCACGCGGTTCCGCGCCCGGCATGTGACACGCATCCGCGTGCTGACCGTCGCAGGCGCCGGCGCACTCACCGGTGCCGCCGCACGCCGCGCGCCCGGCGCGCGGCGTGCCGCCAACGGTCTTGCATGTCCCGACGCTGCCCGGCTCCGCGCACGCCGCGCACTGGCCGGCGCAGCGCGTGTCGCAGCACACGCCGTCGGTGCAATAGCCCCGCTTGCACTGTGCGTCGCTCGCGCACACTTCGCCGAGCGCTCTCGTCCCGGCGCACAGCCCGCCCGAGCACGCCGCGTCCGGAGCGCACTCGGCGTCCGAACTGCAGCTCGTGCCGCACACGTCGGCGCTGCAGCGATACGGCGCGCACGCGGCCTTGGCTTCGGCGCAGCTGCCCGCGCCGTCGCACAGCTGACCCTGGACCTCGTCCTTCTGGCACAAGGTCGCGCCGCACGGCGTGCCGGACGGCGCGAATTCGCGGCAAGCGCCCTGCCCGTCGCAGGCGCCGTCGGCACCGCAGATGGACGTCCCGGGGCGCAGTCGCCCCGCGGGTCCGCGCCGACGCGGACGGGACCGCACGTCCCGTCCTGGTCGGCGCCGGTCGCGGCGGCGGTGCACGCCATGCACGCGCCATCGCACGCCGCGTTGCAACACACGCCGTCGACGCAGAAGCCACTGCCGCACTGGGTGGCGGCGCTGCACGCCGACCCGGGCGGCAGATTCGCCAGCGTCTGGCATTGCCCGGACGTGCACGCGAAGCCCGACGGACACACGCCGTCCGGGTCCGGGCCGTGGGGATCTTCGAACACAAGCCGCTAGTCGCCCCGCTCAGCGTCGCGCTGCACGCCTCGCACGCGCCATCGCAGGCCGTGTTGCAGCACACGCCGTCCACGCAGTATCCGGTGCCGCACTCGTAGGCGACGCTGCACGGCGCCCCCGGGGTCCCCTTCGTGACGCAGCTGCCGGCCTTGCAGTATCCGGCGAGCGGACTGCAGCTCGACGTCGCGACGTCGTCGCCGTCTGCGAGCGGACCGCACGTCCCGTCCACGACGCCCGCGCCGAGCGCGGCGAGACACGTCTGGCACTGGCCGTCGCAGGCTGTGTCGCAGCATACGCCGTCGGCGCAATGCCCGGTTCCGCACTCGCTGTCGGCGTTGCAGGCGGCGCCCGGATCGAGCAGCACGTTGTAGATGTACGCGTTGCCCTTGTCGCCGTGCGTATAGTCGCCGATTGCACCGACTGCGAGCACGCCCGGCGCCGCGCCGACGCTGGTGCCGAAGGCGTTGCCGTTGGCCGGCGCGTCGCCGGTAAGCACGGAGAGCGGCGCCCAGCTGCCCGAGCTGGTGCTGAAGACCTGCGCCGCGCCGCCGCCACCGGCCGGGGCGCTGGTCCGCCGACGATCGCCAACCGGGCGCCAGCGAGGCCGCGATGCCCCAGCCGCTGCCGCTGCTCGCCGCCGGGGCCGCCACTTCGCTCCAGGTGGTCCCGGTGCGCTGGAAGACGTGGAGCGTCGCGCCAGCGGTCGCCACCAGCGTGTCGCCGGCGAGACCCACGCCACGCCCCAGTCCGATCGCTCCCGACGCGCTGATTCTGCTGCAGCGTCCACGCGGTGCCCGAGAGCACGTACATGTACACCGCGCCTGACTTGGAGCCAGCCGCATCATTGCTCGGCGCGCCGATGGCGACCGTGTCACCCGACGCGGCGACCGCGGCTCCAAACTGGTCGCCGTTGCTGGAGTCAGCGTGGGGGAGAAAGTCGCTGCTTGAAGCCGCCGGCCTGGTAGTCGACCTCGGCCGTTCCGCCGACGCCGCCGGTGGACGCGGACGGTGCGCCGCCACCACGGTGGTGCCCGACGCCGCGAGCACCTGCGGAAAGAACGCATACTGGGTCGGCGTCAGCGGCGTGATCGAGCTCGTGCGTGTCCACACGCCGCTCGCACGCTGGAACACGTCGATGCCGCCGATCTGGCTGTCGCGCCCGTCCGCGCCGACGTACGCGATGTCGCCACTGACCGCGACCGCCGTGCCGAAGTGCTCGTCGGTCACCGCGACCTTCGCCAGGAGCTTGCCTTGGAAACTCCAGCCGCCGGCGCCGCGGACGTACGCGTACGCGGCGCCCGCGCGCGTGACGCCGCCGAGCGACTCTTGCGGCGCGCCGACAATGACCGTCGTGCCGTCCGCCGACACGCTGTTACCGAACTTGTCGCCGGCCGCGCCGTCCCCCGTGACCTTCTTTCCGAGCGCGACCGTAAGCGGCGATGATCGCGTCGCGCCGACGGCGGCGTCATCGCGCGCGCCAGGGCTGCATGACACTCCCCCGAGCAGGACGACGGCGACGATGCAGCTGCGGGTCCAGATCGAACGAGGCGCCATTGCGTCGCATCCTAGCCGAGCGCCGCGGGCGAGCGCCATCGCTCGCTCGCCGCGTCGAGGATGGCGTCTCCCCGCGACCTGGGCCAGCGCTTCGCTCGCTCGCGGCGTCGAGGCTCGGCGTTGCCCCGTGGACTTGGCCCGTGCCCTGGGTCGGGCTGCGAGCCCGACCCAGGCGCGGGGCACGGAGCGCGCTCAGAGCGGTACGGGCACGCCGTCGAGCGTGACCGTCATGGCGTCACAGCTGGAGTACTGGATCCGCAAGGTCGACCCGTCGGTGTAGACCACCGCACCGCCGTCCCAACCCGCGCGTCCCGGGTGCCCGACGCGGCACGCTTCCTGGAAGTGCAGCGTCGGATCGGTCTGCACGCGAAGGCGATGCGTCAAGACGCCGGACTCGAACGTGTTGGCCGCGAGCCAGGTCACGGTACCGGCGGCGAACGGGTTGCCGATGTCGTCCGGCTTGTAGCCGACGAGCTCGGCGCTGCGGAGCGTACCGCTCTGGACGACTACGCCCTTCTGGTTGCGCGTGCGGACCACGGTATTTTCGCTTAGCGTCAGGTAGTTGTCGCTGCGCGTGAGCTTGAGCGTTCCGTCGAGCGACAGCCCCTTCAGGTTGCCGCCAGCGAAGTAGCTCCGATCCACACTGAACCCGGCCCAGGTCATGTCGAAGCCGCTCGCGGGATCGGCATCGTCGTGGTCGTTGACCGATACCTTGCCCTGGATCGAGTAGCTGAACGCAGCTCCCAGCTTGTCGTGGCAGTTGAAGCTGACGGCGTAGCCCACGGGAATGCCGTCCCCGTCGGCGTCGACCCACTTGGTCGCGTCGGTGATGCACGCGGTCTCGCGGTTCGGCAACGTGATGTCGAGATCCTGCAGGAACTTGTAGATGGGTCGGGCCACCACCCAGCGACTGCCGGGGTTGGTGTTCATGATGGCGTCGGGAGAGATCTGGTTGTCGATCAGCGCGCTCCTCAGCGCCAGGGAACCGAGCGCCGCATCCACGAGCACCGGCGCCTCGTCCATCCCGAGTGGCGGCACGGTGGGCGTGGACTCATCGCTACCGCAGCCGGGCAGCACAGCGAGAATGGCGGCGGATGCCACACAGAATTTGAACGAGGTCATGACGGGCACCTCCTTTGTCCTCGGGTACTGCATCGGGTGTGCCACGCGTCGGTTCCGCGCCGATCCGTGGGCTCGCGCGTGGAGCCTTGCCGCAGGACTCGCACCTCGGCGCTCGGATTGCGTGATCGCCCGCGACCCGCGCGTCGCCCCACCCTTGCCTCGCGCCGGACCGGCACAACACCAGAGCCTCGAACCGGCAGAAAACAGCTGGATCCGCAGGCTCTGCGCCGTGGTCGGAGCGCAGCCCCCGTGTTATGACGGCCCTCCCGACGAAGCAGGAGGGCGGGCATGAGCAGTGATGTCATCGAGGTCCGGATCCACGGACGCGGAACGGTCGCCGGCGGCACGGCGCAGAAGGACGCGAGCACGCGCGCCCGCTGCGATGCGTGCGGGAACGTGGTGGACGCCGTGGCGTCGACCGGGGTGAGCGGCGCCGGACCGTTCCTGTGCAAGAGCTGTCTCCGCGAGCGGCTCGAGCAGATCACGTTGAGCCTGTGGACGCTGCGCGAGGGCGACGGCCAGGGCTTGCCGTGGGGCAAGATCAGCGGCTGAGGACGCGAAGGACCATGCAGAAACGACTACCGGTAGCGCGCGCCGAGAGCGTGTTCGAGGACTTCAAGCCGGCGTACACGCCCGAGCAGGCCACGATCGAGGCGAACCGCTGCCTGTTCTGCTCGGACGCGCCCTGCATCCAGGCGTGCCCGACGCACATCGACATTCCGCAGTTCATCCGCAAGATCGCCACGGGCAACGTCAAGGGTTCGGCGCGCACGATCTTCGACGCGAACATCCTGGGCATGAGCTGCGCGCGCGTGTGCCCGGTGGAAGTGCTGTGCGTCGGCGACTGCGTCTACAACGAGATGGGCGTGCCGCCGATCCAGATCGGGAAGCTGCAACGCTACTCGACGGACCGCGCGTTCGAGGAAGGCTGGCGCTTCTTCGAAGCCGGCGCGTCCAGCGGCAAGAGCGTCGCTCTGATCGGCGCGGGGCCGGCGTCGCTCGCGGCCGCCCACGAGCTGCGCCGCCTGGGTCACGCGTGCACGCTCTACGAGAAGCGCCCGGCCATCGGCGGGCTGAACACGACCGGCGTCGCGCCGTACAAGATGCGCGCGGACCGCTCGCTCGAGGAAGCGGAGTGGGTGCTCGGCATCGGCGGCATCGACGTGCAGACCGGCGCGGAGGTGGGCGCGAGCCCGACCTTCGCCGAGCTCGAGAAGCGGCACGACGCCGTGTTCCTGGGCATGGGGCTCGGCCCGGACACGCCGCTTCCCGCACCCGGCGAAGATCTGCCGGGCATCGAGGGCGCCGTCGCGTTCATCGAGCGCATGAAGCTCGGCGAGCTGCCCTTGGACGGCGTCACGCGCGCCGTCGTCGTGGGCGGCGGCAACACGGCCATCGACTGCGTGCGCGAGCTGGTCGGGCTCGGCGTGCCGAGCGTGACCATGCTCTACCGCGGCACGGAGAGCGGCATGCCCGGCTACGAGCACGAGTGGGGCGCCGCGCGACGCGACGGCGTGAGCGCCGCATTCCAGGCGCAGCCCGTGGCGTACGAGGGCGCGGGCCGCGTGCAGCGGGTCCGCGCCGTCCGCACCGACGACAAGAAGCAGCCGATCGCCGGCAGCGAGTTCGTCGTCGACGCGGATCTCGTGCTGCTCGCCATCGGGCAATCCAAGCTCGGGCAGCAGCTCGCGACGCTCGACGGCATCACCCTCGACCGCGGTCGCATCGTCGTCGACGACGCGGGCCGCACCGGACGACCCGGTTGGTTCGCAGGCGGCGACTGCGCCAACGGCGGCAAGGAAGTCGTCAACGCCGCCGCCGAAGGCAAGGCCGCGGCGCGCGCCATCCACCAGCACCTCGGAGGCGACCATGCCTGACATCTCGGCGAACTGCGCGGGCATCCGCTCCCCCAATCCGTTCTGGCTCGCGTCGGCGCCCCCGGCGAACTCCGGCGCCCAGATCCAGCGCGCCTTCGACGCGGGCTGGGGCGGCGCGGTGTGGAAGACGCTCGGCACGCCGATCCAGAACGTGTCGAGCCGCTTCGGCGCCGTCGGCTTCCGCGGCACGCCGGCGATCGGCTTCAACAACATCGAGCTCATCACCGACCGCCCGCTCGAGGTCAACTTCAAGGAAATCTACGACACCAAGAAGAAGTACCCGAAGCACGCCGTGGTGGTGTCGCTGATGGTCGAAACGCGCGAGGAGTGGCAGGACATCATCAAGCGCGCCGTCGACGCCGGCGCCGACGGCCTGGAGCTGAACTTCGGCTGTCCCCACGGCATGTGCGAGCGCGGCATGGGCTCGGCCGTCGGACAAGAGCCGCAGGTCAACGAGCGCATCACGTCCTGGGCTGTCGAGTACTCGAAGGTGCCCGTGCTGGTGAAGCTCACGCCCAACGTCTCCGACATCCTGCCCCACGGCTTGGCCGCGCAGCGCGGCGGCGCTCACGGCGTGTCGCTCATCAACACCATCAAGAGCATCATCGGCGTGGACATCGACCGCTTCGTGCTCGAGCCGCGGGTGGGCAGCCTGTCCACCAACGGCGGCTACTGCGGCGCCGCCGTCAAGCCGATCGCACTGCACATGGTCGCGGGGCTGGCACGCTCGCCGGACTTCAACCTGCCGATCAGCGGGATCGGCGGCGTCGCGAACTGGCGCGACGCCGTGGAGTTCCTGCTCCTCGGCTCCTCCAGCGTGCAGGTTTGCACGGAGGTGATGCTGCGCGGCTATCGCATCGTCGAAGACATGATCGACGGGCTCGAGCAGTACATGGAGAGCCACGGCTTCAAGACCCTGGACGAGCTCGTGGGCCGCGCCATCCCGAGCTTCTCCGAGTGGGGCGACCTCGACCTCAACTACGAGACGGTCGCGAAGATCGACGCCGGCGCGTGCATCGGATGCCAGCTGTGCGTCGTGGCCTGCCACGACGGCGCCCACCAGTGCATCCACCCGCCGACGGACGGTAACGGATCGCGCGTGCCCCGCGTGGACGAGTCCGAGTGCGTCGGCTGCAACCTGTGCGAGATCGTCTGCCCGGTGCCCGGCTGCATCAGCATGGTGGAAGTCGACAACGGATTTTCGCCCTCGACCTGGAACCAGCACGTGACCGAGGGCTCGAAGCTGCGCCCGAAGAAGGGCGTGCACTGAGCCACGGCTGAACGACATGGCCGACGGCAGGCTCGAAGCGCTGGTCATCGGCCCGGACCGCGCCGGTCTCGACGCCCTGGAAGCGTCGCTGCCGGGCCGGGCGCGCGCGGCCGTCGAGACGGCGTACGTCCTCGCCGTGTTGCTCGCGCCCACGCTGCTCGGCACCGGAGCGCGCGCCTGGACGGCCGCCGGCGTGCTCGCGGCGGCGGGCGCGGCGCTCGTCTGGCGCACCCACGCGCTCCCGGCCCGTATCGCGCTCGCCCTGGGCGCGGTCGCGCTCGTGCTGGCGAGCTTCACGACGCGCCCGCGCAGCCTGCTCGAGCACAAGCCGCGCATCGGCGTCTCGATCGAGAACACGGACGGCGCGGCGCGCGTGACGAAGATCGCCGACGGGAGCCCGGCGGCGGGGCACCTGCGCGTCGGCGATCGCATCACGGCGATCGACGAAAGGCCGCTCGAGCGCGGCGACCCGGCAAACGACGTGACGCGCCGTGCCGGCGATCCACACGATCTCACGGGAGCGCGCACGCGCTTCCGGATCATTCGCGACGGCGCGGTGCAGTCGGTGGACCTCGCGTTGCCGCCGCCGACAGCGCACACCAGCGGGCGCACGTTCTTCTTCGCGCTCGGCGTGCGCGACCTGTGTCTGCTCGGCCTGGCGCTCTTGCTCGTGGTGTCGGACGGTCAGCACCTGCGCCAGATCGGCCTGCGCCGCGACCGCCTCGGGCGCGAGCTCGCCTTCGGGCTGCTCGTGCTGGCGGGCACGTACGCCGTGCACATCGCCGCGTCGCTGCCGCTGGCCGTGTTCGCCGCCGCGATCGGCGCGGGCAAGTCCGAAGTGAGCGCGCGAACCGGCTTTCTGGGCGATCTGGTGGGCTGGGCCCAGGAGGTGCGCCTGTGGGAGATCCCCATCTACATGTGCGTCGCCGCGACGTTCGAGGAAGTCGTGTTCCGCGGCTTCTTCATCACTCGCATGCGAAGCGTACTCGGGCGTTGGGCTCCGGCACTGGTCCTGGCGACGGTGCTGTTCGGACTGGGCCACCTGGAGGAAGGTCACATCGCCGCCGTGCAGACGGCGATCCTCGGCTTGTGGTTCGGTGCGGTATTCATCCGCCGCAAGCGCCTGGAGTCGGTGATCGTCGCCCACGCCGCGTTCGACACGATCATGTTCGCGGTGATGATCTTCGTGCTCCGGAGCGGCCTCCTCGAAAAGGCGCGCGCGCTGCTCGGGCACTGACGGCGACGGCCTGGCCACGCGGCCCCCGAGGCACGCTTGACCGCTCCGCTGGGAGGCATCATGATGCCTCCATGAGAACCACCTTGACGCTCGATCCGGATGTTGCCCGGCTGGTCGACGAAGAGGTGCACCGTCGTCGCACGAGCTTCAAGAAGGTCGTCAACGACGCCCTGCGGCGCGGCCTCCAACCTGACGTCCACCGCCACAAGAAGTATCGCGCGCCGCGCTTCCATGCGGAACTTGCGCCGGGCGCGGATCCGGCGGGGTTCAATCGCCTTGTCGACGAGCTGGAGGTCGAGGCGGTGATCCAGGGCGGGCGGCGTCGATCGTCGTCGACGTCAATCTGCTGCTCTACGCACACATCGACGCCTTCGCCGAGCACGCGGCGTGTCGCCGGTGGTGGAACGACGTGATGAACGGCGATGAGCCAGTCGGGCTCGCGGAGCCAGCTGTGTTCGGCTTCGTGCGCGTCGCGACCAACCGCCGCGCCTTCCAGGTGCCGCTCCGGGTCGAGGACGCCGTCGCGTGCGTCGAGGGCTGGCTGGACGCGGGACCGGCGCGCCTGCTCCCGCAGACGCCGGAGTCGACGCGCCTGGCGCTACGCCTGCTCCAGCAGATTGGCACCGCCGGCAACCTGACCACCGACGCCCAGCTCGCGGCGCTCGCGATCGAGAACCAGGCGACGCTCTGCTCCCACGACACGGACTTCGCGCGCTTCCCCGGCTTGAGCTGGCGCGACCCGCTGCGAGCGAAGCAAGGGCTGCGCGCGTCGCAAGGACCGCGGTTGCTACCGGAGTAGCTCACCCGTGTGGGCGCGCTTGATGAAGCGGCCACCGCCCTTGGTCTCGAGCTTGCGGTTCTTCAGGATCACGCGGCCGCGCGAGATCACCGTCTCCGGATAGCCCTGGACCTCGAAGCCCTCGTAGGCGCTGTAGTCGACGTTCATGTGGTGGGTGTCGGCGTTGTCCTTGCTGATGGTCACGCGCCGCTCGGGATCGAAGACGACGATGTCGGCGTCGGACCCGACGGCGACCGTGCCCTTCTTCGGATACATGCCGAAGGTCCGCGCCGCCGCCGTCGAGCCGAGCTCGACGAAGCGGTTCAGGTCGTAGTGACCGGCGAGGACGCCCTGATACAGCAGCACCATGCGGTTCTCCACGCCCGGCGCGCCGTTCGGGATCTTGGTGAAGCTGTCCTTGCCGAGATCTTTCTGGCCCTTCATGCAGAACGGGCAGTGGTCGGTGGCCACCAGCGCCAGGTGCCCGAAGCGCAGCCCGCGCCACAGGTGATCCTGGTTCCACTTCTGGCGCAGCGCCGGCGTCATCACCCACTTCGCGCCCTCGAAGCCCGGCTTGTCGTAGTAGCTGTCGTCGAGGAAGAGGTACTGCGGGCAGGTCTCCGCCTGCACGTCCACGTCGCGCATGCGCGCGAGCTTCACCTGCTCCAGGGCGTCGTTGCACGACAGGTGCACGATGTGCAGCGGCACGTTCGCGACCTCCGCGATGGCGATCGCGCGGTGCACGCCCTCCGCCTCCATGCGCGTCGGCCGCGTCTTCGCGTGCCACGCCGGCGAGACCTTGCCGTCCTTGACCGCGGCCTTGATGATCTCGTCGATGACGATGCCGTTCTCCGCGTGCATGCAGATGCGCGTACTGTTCTCGCCGGCCTGGCGGAACGCGCGGTACAGCGTGCCGTCGTCCACGTACAGGACGCCCGGGTAGGCCATGAACAGCTTGTAGGAGGTGATGCCCGCGTCGGCGAGCTTGCGCATCTCCGGCAGCCGCTCGTCCGGCATGTCCGTCACGATCATGTGGAAGGCGTAGTCGATGGTCGCCTTGCCTTCGGCCTTGGCGTGCCACGTGTCCAGGCCCTTCAACGTGGACTCGCCCTTGGACTGGATCGCGAAGTCGACGATCGTCGTCGTGCCGCCGAAGGCCGCGGCCAGCGTCCCGGTCTCGAAGTCGTCGGCGGAGTTGGTGCCGCCGAAGGGCATGTCCATGTGCGTGTGCGGATCGATGCCGCCGGGGATCACCAGCTTGCCCTTGGCGTCGATCACCTGGTCGGCCTTGACGTCCAGGTCCTTGCCGATGAGCGACACCTTCTCGCCCTCGACGAACACGTCCGCGAAGTAGTCGTCCGCGGCCGTCACCACGCGACCGCCCTTGATCAAGATGCTCATGCGTCCTCCGTGCGCCCGATTGTGCGCTCGCAGCGCGTGCGTGACCAGGATGTCGGTCCGGCGCGGAATCCCGCGGTCCGGACCGCCGGCCAGCGTTCCGGAGCGCGTACAGCAGTCAGGCTGGATGACGACCGCTCTGGCGGCGCTGGTGCTAGCGTCCGCGCGATGTCCTGCGTTCTGTGGCTCGCGGAGCACAAGGGTCGGCTCGCCCTCGGCCTGCTGATCCCGAAGGCGGCGGTGGACGCCGACCGCGAGGAGATGGCGGAGGAATATCCCGCGTCCGCGCTGGCGCTCGACGCGCTCGACGACGCGGCCAAGGCGCGCCTCGTCGAAGCCGTGCGGCGCTCGCCGATCGGCTGCCTCGTGGGCACGGCGCGCTGGTTCGAGCTGCTGATGCAGGTCGCCAGCGTGCGTGGCGCTTCGGTCGACACGGTCGCCGGCTTCGCCGCGTTCGCGATGCAGTCGCCCGACAGCTGGCTACCGCCGCTGCGCGCGTGACGCGGGCCGCGGGATTCCGCGCCGGATCGGCATCCACTCCCTGCGAGCCAAGGAGCTAGAGGAGCGGCTTGATCAGCGCCAGGAAGTCGCCGAGCTTGCTGCCGTCCATGCCGGAGGTGTCGGGCAAGGCGATGTGCACGAACATCAGGCGCTTGGCGGGCTCGACCACGACGAACTGACCGCCGTTGCCCCACGCCGCGAAGCCGTCCGGCGTGATCCACCAGTAGTAGCCGTAGGGGTAGAGGTCGCCGTTGGCGTCGTGCGTGTCGGACGTGGCCTGTGCGCGGGTCATCGCCGCGACCCACGCGGGCGACACGACGTTGTGACCGTGCCAGGAGCCGCCGTCGAGCACGAGCTGACCCAGCTTCGCGAGATCGCGCGGGCGCAGGTGCAGGCTGCTGCCGGCGATGGTCACGCCGTCGTCCGGCCCGGTCTGCCAGTAGTAGTCGGAGATGCCGAGCGGGGTGAACAGCGCGGCTTCGGCCAGCGCCCACAAGCGACGCCCGGTGACACGCTCCAGCGCGTAGGCGAGGAGCTGCGGGTCTGCGTTGCGATAGTAGAAGCGCGCGCCCGGCGCGGCATACAGCGGCTTGTCGAGCAGGTAGCCGAGCGGATCGGCGTGGTGGTGGGTCCACATCTCCAGGTTGAAGTCGATATTATCGACGTCGATGCCGGACGACATGGTGAGCAGATGCCGGAGCGTGATCGCGCCCTTGCGGGGGTCACGACGCGCCATGTAGTCGGGGAAGATCTCTGCCAGCGTCACGTCCAGCGAGGGAAGGAAGCCGCGATCGCGCGCGATGCCCAGCGTGGTGGCGACGACGCTCTTCGTGACCGACTGCACGTGATGGATGCGATCGCGATCGGCCGGCGAGCGCAGGTACGTCTCGAAGACGAGCGTGTCGTCCTTGACGACCAGCAGGCCCAGCGATCCCGGGAAGCGATCCTCGTCGAGCAGCACGCCGTGGATGCGCGCGAGCGCGTCCGACGACAGGCCCACGCTCGCCGGCGTCCCGATCGACCAGCCGTCGTCGAGCTGCTCGGGGACGACGCCGAAGTCGTGCTTGAGCTTGCCGTCGAACAAGCAGCCGGACAGCGCGGGCGGCACAAGCAACGACGACGCCAGGAACAGCCTGCGGTTCATGGCACACCCCACGCGTAGGCCAGACGCGCCGTGGTCTGCAGGATGAAGGCCGAAGCGGGACTCGAGGCGTGCGCGACGCGCTGCTCGACGCCGATCGACCACCCCGTAGGCACCACCGCGCGCTTCCGCGAGCCCGGGACCCAGCCCAGATCCGCTTCGACGCGCACGGCTTGCCAGTCGAGCAGCGTGCCGAACCGGGCGTCGCGGTTGACGTCTGCGAAGTAGAAGACCGGTTGATCCAGCGCGTCCTCGTTGTTGTAGCGATAGGCAGGCGGGCGCGCTTCGAATCCCAGCAAGGACGTCTCCGCGGTGACGTCCACCCGCATCGTGCGACCCAGTGGTCTCCAGGCGCGCGCGGCGATGCCGAGCCAGCGCCGGCCTATCCAGTACGCGTGCGCGTCGTCCCACTTCGCCAGCCACAGGACGTCCGTCTCCCACGCGACCAGCGGCCCCACGGCGAGCGACCAGCGGTCTGGCGCGCGGTGCACGTACGGCAGGTACCCGAGGCGAAGCGCGTGGTAGAGCCCGGCGGCGGGACGCCCGTCGCGATCGAACAGCGCGGCGACGCCGAAGCGCAGCCCGGAGTCGAGCAAGCCGGGGCCCGAAGCGACCAGGAAATGGGCCGCGAAACCCACGACAGGCCCCGTGGAGGCGAGCGGCACGATCAGGTCGTCGCGCGCGGCGCGCACGCCGACGTCCGCGCCCACGCTGAACGCGCCACGCGGCGCCGGAGCGGGCGCAGCCGGCGCACCGCCGAGCGCGACCGCCGTGACGAGGCAGCAGCCTGGAAGCATGCCCCGAAGCGTAAGGCGCGCCGGCGGCGCGCGCATCGGGAAACCCGTGCCTGGGCGGATGGTATCGAGACTCGACCCGCCCGGGTATCCTGCGCGGGATGGCGCCGCGGGGGGCACAACTCTGGGCACGGGGCGCCGTCACGATCGCGCTCGGCGCCGCCTACACGCTGCTCGCGTGCGTGCCAATCCCCGGCGTGGATCCTGCGGCGATGGCGGAGCTGGGCGCGCGCGTCGGGATCTTCGCGCTTGGCATCCAGCCGGCGCTTACCGGCTACATCCTGGTCGAGCTGGCTTGCGCGGCGAATCCGCCTTGGATGGCGCTGCGTCGCGGCGGACCACGCGCGCAGCAGAAGCTCCATCGCGCCGCCATCATCACGTCGGTCGTGCTCGCGGCGTTCCAATCGTTCGGGGTCGCGCTCTACCTCGAGTCCATGGGCGCGGTCCCGGGACATCCGTCGGTACTGACGGAGGACGCCTCGCGCCTGCTCACGTGGGCGACGCTCACCGGCGGCGCATGCGCGACGATCCTGGTCGCGCGCTGGATCTCCCGCGCAGGCCTGGTGAACGGCTTCGTGCTGCTCGCGCTGGTCGTACCGGCGCTGTCGGCTCCCGCTTCGGCGAGCGGCGTCACGTCGACCACCGCGATCCTGGGGGTTGGAGCGAGCGTGATGGTCGTGGGCGCGACGCTGGTGGCGCTGGGCGGCTATGGACCGGGAAAGGCCGCGTCCACCTGGGTTCCCGTGCCGGCAAGCTCGATCGCGCCCGCGACGATCGCGGCGAGCGTCGTCGCGATGGCCGCGTCGCTGGCGCCGTTCTCCGACCTCGCCGCGGGCACCGCGCGCTGGCTCGCGCCGCCGCCGACGAGGCTGCTGGTGACCGGCGTGGTGGCGGCAATCGCCGTGGTCGGGTTCTCCGCAGGGTTCCACCGGCCGCACGAGATGAGCGACGCGCTCTCGCGCGTATCGGGCACGGCCGTCGGCGCGAGGGCGATCGACGCGAGGGTACGCACCGCGATCGCGCCCACGCTGGGCGTGGTCGCGTGCCTCGTCCTGTGCGAGGCTGTGCTCGCCGCCACCCCGTGGGCGTTCGTCCAGGCGTCGCTGCTCGCGCTCGGCACGGCCGCGGTCGTCGATCTCGTCGCGTCCGTCCGCGCCCATGGCACGCGCGGCGACTGGGTCGCGATCCGCGAGGAACGACGACCATGGCTGGTCCCGGCCATGGTCGAAGCGCTCGGGCGCGAAGGCGTCGAGTGCTTCCCGCGCAACCTCGCGCAACAGACGCTGCTGCGCTTCTTCGGCCCATTCGTCCTTGCGGAGGTGATGGTGCCGGCCCGCTCCGCAAAGCGCGCGCGCAAGCTCCTGGCCGGAATGCTGGCGTCCACCGTTGATCCGCCGGTCGACGCCTCCCCCGAAGCTCCCGCCCCAAAACGCGCGCCGGCGCGCGCAGCCATGCTGTCCATGCTGGTCGCCGCGTCTGCAGTCCTCGTGCTCCTGGACCGCCCCGCGCCGGAGCGACCCACGACCTTGCACGCCGCTGCCAGTCTGCAGATCGTCCGCGTCGACGACGGGACTTCGATCTTCGAGCATCTCGACGAAACCGCGCTGCCCAGAGGCATGTCGCTCAGGACGGAGGCGGTGCCCCTGGGCCCGGAGCACCAGGTGACTGGTCACTTCGTGCGCATGGTGTACGCGCCCGGAGAGAGTCACGCCGCCACGTTGGCGCGTGCCCGCGCCTGGGCGAAGACGGTCTCCGCGCCCGAAGGTCGCCGCATCGCGTTCGGTGAATTCACGCAACCGGACGAGGCGGGCCGCGCCGTGCCGCAAGGTGTCAGGAGCTACGTGCTCGCGGGCGCGCCCATCGTGTCCGCCGCGGACGTCGTCCACGCGCACGCGGTGGTGGACGACGAGGCGCCCTATGTCGCGATCACGCTCACGGACGCGGCCGCCGGGCGCTTCGAGCAAGCCACGCGCGAGGGCGTAAAGCGTCGCATCGCGATCGTGGTTGACGACCGCGTCGAGAGCGCCCCCGTGGTCCAGGCGCCGATCTCCGGCGGCAGCGTCCGCATCACGATGGGCGCAGGCGACCCCGCCGAAACCGCGTCCGAAGCGCGAAACCTCGCCGCCGCGCTCGGCGGCTCCTGACCGCGGGACCGAAGCTCGACGGCTCCGCTGCGTGCGGTTCTCCGAGGTGATGGCGCCGGTCACGGTCCAGGCAATACGGCGTCGTCGCCCCCGATCCACGTCGACGTCCAGCTCTGGGGATCCGCGGCCGCGGGCGGCGCGAACGCCGTCCGGGTGCCGGTCGTCGCGTTCACGATGTCGAGCTCCGTGGCGGAAACGAGCGCCGCGACGCAGCGTCCGTCGAACGCGATGCGGCCGGGCCCGGCGAGCTTCAGCGCGACGCCCGCGGACGGGCGCACCACTTGCCACTGCTTGCCGCTACCCGGCGCGATGCCCTGGATCACGTAGGTTCCGTCCGCTTCGGCGAAGGCCAGGCTCTCCGAAGGCGCGAACACCGGATCGAACGTCACCGGCGCGCCGATCGGCGTCCACGTGCCGCCGTCTGCGGTGGTCTCCAGGTGGATCGCGCCGCTGGCGTCGGACAGGAACATCGTCACGTCTCCTGCGGAGTCGAGGCCGAAGCCGACGGGATTGTTGCTGTCGCCCACGGCGCTGAGCCATGCGTTCGTCGGCACTACGGTCAAGCCGGGATACGCGAGGGTCAGATGACGATCGGCGAGCGTGCGCGCATCGACGACCAGCAGGCTCGCGCTCGTGCCGAGGCCGCTCGAAAACGGCGGGACGTCGAACATCGCGTGGGGCGCGACGAAGTCCCACAGCTCGAACTGCGAGCCCAGCGACGCGTGCGCGACCGGCGTCACGCCGTCTGCCGTCTCCGTGGAGAGCTGTCCCGTGCGCGACGCGCCGAACAGCTCGCGCACGAAGCCGACGGCGTCACCTTGTGCGGGCAGGAGCGCCGGCGGGTGGACGCCAGTGCACGGGTCGAGCCAGTCCACCGCGGCCGAGCTGTTCGATGCGACCGGCAGGACCGTGAAGCGACCGCGCGCGTCCGGCTCGACGCGCGGCGAGTAGAGTCCTCCGTTCGGCAGTACGCTGCCGTCGAACGGACCGAGGACCGCGCCGGACCCGTTGTCGACGGCGACCCAGACCTTGCCGAGATCGCCCATGCCGGCACCGAACGCGAACGTGCCGCCGGCGTTGCCGACGACGCCCGCCGCGCCACCGAAGGATTGAGCCGTGAACTGCTCGCGGTCGTGCGCGATCACGGTGCCGTCGAGGCGCACCAGGACCCACTCCACGTCGAGTTGCCCCGCCGCCGGGATCCCGGCGCGCAGCGCGCCAAGGTACGCGCCACGGCTCGTGACGATGCGGTACTGGCCCGCGGCGCTCGCCGGATCGAAGTGGAAGAGCTTCGTGAACGCGCCTTGCGCGGTGAGCGCGACCAGATCGTCGCCCGCGATCGCGGCGAGCACCGGCGTGGCGGGGCCGGTCGCGTCGAATGTGCACGCGGACGCCGGCGCCGCCGCCGGAATCGGCGGGAACGCGACGCAGCTCGCCGCCGCGTCCGGCGCGGCGTCCGCGACGTCGCGTTGCGGGATCAGGAGACCGGAGCGCGCCCCACAGCCGATCGCCACGAGCGCCGCCATGACTCCGCGCGCGTGCCTCATGCGATCAGCATCAGCAGCCGGGCTCGCGCGCTGGTACGCGAGGGCGTACTGCACGGAGACCGATCTCAGCCCTCGAAGGCTTCGTCGGTAATCTCGAGTCCGCGATCGATGATGGCGAAGCCCTCGCGGAGCTGCTCTTCGGTGATGCACAGCGGCGGGTTGCACATGAACCCGCTCCAGCGCACGAAGGTGAAGAAGCCCTCGTCGGAGAAGAACTTCGCGAGCTTGCCCATGGCGGGGTGCGTGCCGTTGAACGGCGCGAGCAGGTCGCCCTTGGCGTTCTTCTGCACCTCCATGATGCCGAAGAGGCCGATGTTGCGGCCTTCCTTGACCGAACGATGCTTGGCCTTCAGGCGCTGCATCTCGCCGCGCATGACCTCCCCCAGGCGCGCGGCGTTCTCCACCAGTCCCTCGCCGATGAGCACGTCGAGCACGGCCTCCGCGGTGGCCAACGCGAACGGATGCGAGTTGTAGGTGAGCCCGCCGTAGAACACGTTCTTCTTGAAGTGCTCCGCGATGGCGTCGTTCACGCCGACGGCGCCCAGCGGCACGTAGGAGGACGTCAGGCCCTTGGCCATGGTGACGATGTCCGGAACGATGTCGCCGTGCTGGAAGCCGAACAGCTTCCCGGTGCGACCGAAGCCGGCCATCACCTCGTCGCAGATGAGCACGATGCCGTGCTTCTTCGTGATCGCGCGCAGCCCCTGCAGGTAGCCCGCGGGCGGCGCGAGGATGCCGTTCGTGCCGGTGACGGACTCGATGATCATCGCGGCGATGGTGTGCGGCCCCTCTGCCTGGATCACCTCTTCCAGATACGTGAGGTTGTTCTTCGTGATCTCCGCGTCGTTGTCGCCGAAGGAGTAGTCGTACGGCTTGGGATCGAGCACGTGCAGCACGCCGGGCATGCCCGGCTCGTTCGGCCAGCGTCGGGGATCGCCGGTGAGCTGCATGGTCGCGTTCGTGCCGCCGTGATAGCTGCGGTAGCGCGCGAGGATCTTCTGCCGCCCGGTGTAGAGCTTGGCCGCGCGGATCGCGTTCTCGTTCGCTTCAGCGCCGCCCAGCGTATAGAAGAAGGTGTTGATGTCGCCCGGCATGAGCTCGGCGAGGCGCTTCGAGAAGCGCGCGCGCGCTTCCGTGGCCGTCTGCGGGTAGATGTAGAGCAGGCCGTCGCAGGCCTTCTTCATCGCCGCCACCACCTTCGGGTGGCTGTGGCCGATGAGCACGCTCATGAGCTGGGCGTTGAAGTCCAGGTAGCGCTTGCCGTCGGGCGTGTAGAAGTACACGCCCTCCGCGCGGGCGACGGGGATGGGATTCACCGCGTCGCCGGCGCTCCACGTGTACATCGTGTGCTGCTTGCACAGCTCGATCATCTCTTGGCTGTTCATCATGACATCCAGTTGGCGTCGGGCTGCAGCTCCCACTTCACGGTGACCTTGCGCGGCCGGGTCCAGAAGTGGAAGCCGTCCAGGCCCGTCAGGTTGCCGTGGCCGAACTTGCTGTCGTTCCAGCCGCCGAAGCCGAAGGGCTCCCGCGGCACGGGGACGCCCACGTTCACGCCGACCATGCCCGCCTCCACGCGACGGGTGACGTACTCGGCGACGGCGCCACTGGTGGTGTAGATGCACGAGGCGTTGCCGTACGGGTGGCTGTTCTCGAGAGCGATGGCCTCGTCCAGGTTCTTCACGTGCACGACGGAAAGCACGGGACCGAAGATCTCGTCCTTCCACGCGCCCATCTCCGGCGTCACGCCGTCGATGATGGTGGCGCCGACCCAGTTGCCTTCCTCGGTGCCCTTCTGTCCGCGGCCGTCGACCACGACCTTGGCGCCGGCCTTCTCCGCCTCGTCGATGTAGCGACGGATGCGCTCGGCGGCCTGCTTGGTGATGATGGGACCGATGTCCTTGCCGGCCTGGAGCGTCTTGGCCTTGGCGACGACCGCGTCCATCACCTTGCTCACGTCGCCCACGGCCACCAGCACCGACGCGGCCATGCAGCGCTGTCCGGCGCAGCCCGTGAAGGAAGCGACGACGTTCTCGGCCGTCACGTTCACGTCCGCGTCGGGCACGAGGATCAGGTGGTTCTTCGCGCCACCGAGGCAGAGCATGGTCTTGCCGGTCTGGGCGCCGCGCCCGTAGACGTGCTTGGCGACCTTCGTGGAGCCCACGAACGCCATGGCGCGGATCTTCGGGTGGTCGCACAGGGCGTTGACCACGTCCGCGGCGCCGTTGACGATGTTGAACACTCCGTCGGGCACGCCCGCTTCCTTGAACAACGCTGCGAGCTTCAGCGCGCCCAGGGGCACGCGCTCGCTGGGCTTGAGCACGAAGGTGTTCCCGCCGACGAGCGCCTGCGGCAGCATCCACAGCGGCACCATCACCGGGAAGTTGAACGGCGTGACCCCCGCCACGACGCCGAGCGGCTCGTGGATCTCCTTGCACACGACGCCACGGCTCACCTCGAGCTCCTCGCCGCTGCCGCCGGCGTTCGGCAACGAGGCGCCGAACTCCACGCACTCGATGCCCTTGAGCACGCTGGCCTTCGCTTCGTCGTAGGTCTTGCCGTTCTCGTGCACCACGAGCCACGACAGCTCCTCGACGTCGCGCTCCATCAGCTGCTTCAGCTTGTAGAAGATCTGCGCGCGCTCGCGCATCGGCATGCGCGACCACGCGGGGAACGCACGCGATGCGGCCTGCACCGCCAGATCCACGTCTTCCGCGCCGGACAGGGGCACGCTCGAGAACGCCTTGCCCCAGCGCGGATTGTCCACGGGCTGGCTCTTGCCGTTGGTGGCGTCGCGCCACTCCCCGCCGATCCAGTTCTTGGCACCGGCGTACTCCACGAACTTGTCATCCCGCGCCTCGAAGCGCGGGGGATAGCTTTGCTGTGTCATCTTGTTCTCCTACTTGCGGACCAGCTCGTCGTACGCGTCGGGACGGCGGTCGCGATAGAACTGCCAGGTCTGGCGGACCTCGTCGATCAAGCCCAGGTCGAGGTCGGCAACGACCAGCTCGTCGTTGTCCTCCGACGCCTCCTTGATGATCTGCCCGCGCGGGTTCACGAAGTAGCTGGTGCCGTAGAACTTGCCGATGTTCCACGGCGCCTCGGTGCCGACGCGGTTCGAGCACGCCATGTAGTAGCCGTTGGCCGCCGCGTGCGCCGGCTGCTCCAGCTTCCACAGATACTGCGACAGCCCCGCGACCGTCGCGCTGGGGTTGAAGACGATCTCCGCGCCGTTCAGCCCGAGGCAGCGCGCGCCCTCGGGGAAGTGGCGGTCGTAGCAGATGTACACGCCGACCTTGCCGAACTTGGTCTGGAACACCGGGTAGCCGCCGTTGCCGGGACGGAAGAAGTACTTCTCCCAGAAGCCGGCGACCTGAGGGATGTGCTGCTTGCGGTACTTGCCGAGGTACGTGCCGTCGGCGTCGATGACCGCCGCGGTGTTGTAGAACACGCCGCGCATCTCCTGCTCGTACAGCGGCACGACCATGACCATGCCGTGCTTGCGCGCGATGCCCTGCATCAGCTCCGTGGTCGGCCCGGGGATCGTCTCGGCGGCCTCGTACCAGCGCTTGTCCTGGCTCGGGCAGAAGTACGGACCGTTGAAGATCTCCTGCAGCCCCAGGATCTGGACGCCCTGCTTCGCCGCGTCCTCGATGAAGGGCAGGTGCTTGTCCAGCATCGCCTTCTGGATGTCCGCGACGGGCACCTTCTCGTCATTGATGGGGTTCGAACACTGGATCAGTCCGCAACGCACGATCTGGCTCATCGCCTGGCCCTCCGTGAAAAAGGACATGCAGGATACGCAACTTCGCCGCGCTGACCAGGGTCGCGGTCACGCCGGGAACGGCCGATCGGCCGTTCCGCCGCGCTGCGCGGTGCGTCAGGGCAACGGATCACGCCGCGCGGCGTCGCCGCGCCCCGATCAGCGCGAGCGCGAGGAGCGCCGGCCACCAACCGCCGCTGGGAGGCTCGTTCCCCGCGGCGTGACAGCTGCACCCGCCGCTGTCGCCGCCGCCGCCTCCCCCGCTCGCCTCACACGTCTTGCTCGTGGGGTCGCAGATGTTGCCGGTCGCGCAGTCGCCGGACGTGTGGCACACATCGGGGCACGTTCCCTTGCTCGCGTCGCAGAGGAACGCACCGCATTCCTTGGTGCCCTGCGGCCCGACCGACTTCGAGAGATTGTCGGAGCACGTCGCGCCGCCGGCGGGCAGGCAAGCGCCGTTGGACGAGCAAGCGTAGCCGGCCGTGCAGTCGGTGTCGGACGTGCAGGTCGTCTTGCACGCGGTCGCACCGCACTCGTACGCGCCGCAGGCTTGGCTATGCGCGGCACAGCTGCCTTGCCCGTCGCACGCGTAGCTCTTCGCCGTGCCGCTCGCGCAGGCTGGATCGCTACAGGCCGTCCCCGAGGCGGGATAGCTGCAGGTCGCGCGCGACGTGCCGTCACACGCGCCGCCGCAGGCGCTGCCGTCCGTGTTGCAGGCACCGTGCCCGGCCGCGGGCGCGCCCGTGACCGCGGAGCACGTCCCGACCGCGGCGCCGGTGCACGTCTCGCACGTGCCGGTGCACGCCGTGTCGCAGCACACGCCCTCGACACAGAAGCCGGACCCGCACTCGCCGTTCGTCGAGCAGGCGCTGCCCTGCGGCTTGTCGGCGACGCACACCGCGCTCGAGCAATGGTACCCGGCACCGCATTCGGCGTCGCCCGTGCAGCTCGTGCCGGTGCACGTCGCGGCGGTGCCGGTGCAAGCGTAGGCGCCGCAGGAGGGGTCGCCCGCGTAACCGACCGGCGCGATCGCACACGCTCCGTTGTTCGCGCCGGCCCAACCCAGGCTGGCGCCATCGCAGCGATCGCATGCCCCGTTGCACGCGCTGTCGCAGCAGAACGCGTCCACACACCGACCCGCGGCGCATTCGTGGTCGCTTGCACACGCTTCGCCTTGCGTCTTGTCCGCGGCACACGCGCCTGCGACGTCGCAAAAGAAGCCGGTGCCGCAGCTTGCGTCGGAGGTGCACGCACCGCCCGGGCAATCGACGCCGGTGCCGTCACACACCGTGGGCGAGCACGACGGCGTTCCGGGATTCCCCCGCGGCGGCAGGCTTGCACGTGCCGGGCGTCGCGTCGCAGACGTCGCATGCGCCCGCGCAAGCCGTGCTGCAACAGTAGCCGTCCGCACAGAAGCCGCTCGCGCACTCGCTCGCGGCGCCGCAGATCTGTCCGCTCTTCTTCTTGCAAGCGCCGCTTGCGTCGCAGGTATACGCGCCGGTGCACGTGTCCGGATCATCGGCGCTCGTCACCGCGGCGCATGCGCCCGTGCCGGCCGCGCAAGTCTTGCAGCTGCCGCTGCACGCCGCGGAACAGCAGCTCCCGCCATTGCACACGCCCGACTGGCATTCGCCCGCGATCGTGCAGCTCCCGCCGCTAGCCACGAACGCGAAGAGCTCGGCGCTCGCAAGCGGCGTGACATTGTCGATACCGCCCGTGACGAGAAGCTTGCCCGACGCCAGGACAAGCGCCTCGTCGTTCTCGCGAGCCGTCTTCATCGATCCCGTCGGGGAGAACGCGCCGGCCACCGGGTCGTACAGCTCCGCACTCGAGAGCGTGCTGGAGCTGCTGCCACCGGCTATCACCACCGTGCCGGATGCGAGCACGCCGGCAACGTGGCCGGAGCGTGCCGAAGCCATCGATCCAGTCGCCGCGAATGCGTTCGTCGCAGGGTCGTACAGCTCGGCGGTCACCAGCGAATTGCCGCCGAGCGCGTCCGTGCCGCCGGCGAGCAAGACCTTGCCCGACGCGAGCACGCTCGCCGTGGCGTCGTACCGGAGGTCGCCCGCCGCGCCCGTCGCCGCGAATGTGCCGGTCGCCGGACTGTACACATCGGCGGTGATCGCCGCCCCGGCGACGAGCACCTTGCCCGACGCGAGCTGCGTCGCCGTCCCGTAGTTGTGCGCCGCCGTCATGCTTCCGGTCGCGGAGAACGTACCGCTCGCCGGGTCGTACAGCTCCGCGCTCGCAAGCGCGGAAATCCCGCTATTTCCACCCGCCACCAGCACCTTGCCCGAGCCCAACACGCTCGCCGTGTGGCTGCGGCGCCCCACGCTCATCTGGCCGGTGTTCGCGAACGTACCGCTGCCCGGATCGTAGAGTTCCGACTCTGAAGTCGCGCCGCCGGACTCCCTTCCGCCGGCGATCAGCACCTTCCCGGACCCCAGGAGGCAGGCGGTGTGCTGCATGCGCGCCGCCTGCAGCGATCCCGTCGCCGCGAACGTGCCGCTCGCCGGATCATACAGCTCCGCGGTGCCCACATAGCTGCTGTTGATCCCGCCAGCGACCAGTACCTTGCCCGTTGCGAGCATCGTCAGCGTGTGGTTCTCGCGTGCCGTCGCCATCGATCCCGTCGAAACCCACGCGGGGTCGACCAAGGCGGGGTACGGGACGCCGCTCCACGTTACCCGCACGCCGCAGCGCGTCGCGCCCGGCGTCGTCACCGCGCGATTCCACGGCGCCCGTGGGCTCGCGTCGAACGCGCAACCCTCGACGCCGAGCGCCGCTACATGCCGCGCACCCTCGGCATCGAACACGACCGGCGGCGCGACGCGCAGCCGCGGCGCTCCGTCGCGGTCGAGGAACTCCAGCGTGTTGGCGACGAGCCGGAGGCCCGCGACGCGCGACACGTCCACGTCGTAGTAGAGTTCCTCGCGCACCGGCGCATGGTCGAACGCGACGAAGTCCTCCGTCCCTTCCGCGCGCGGCCGCTGCAGGACGTCCGCACCCGCGAGCGCCCGCGCGTAGAGCGCGACGCCGTTCGCGACCGAGATTGACGCCGTGCTCGCCCCGCGCAGCGCGAACGCAACCGCGACATGGGACGCGTCGTCCTCGACCCGCACCGCGCCGTCCGCGCTCGCCGGCAGCTCCACGGTCGCGCTCTTCAAGACCGCGCGTTTCGCGTCCTCCGCGAGCACAGGCTGCACGTGGTCCGCGCCGGCCCAGTCGAACCCGGAAGCGATCCCGGGGCCGATGACAGGATTCTGGTTTGTTGGTCCGGCGCGGAACCGCGCGCGCACCTCGGCGATGCGCGCCCGTGCGGCGACGGTCGCTTGCAGACGCCCCGAAGCGCTGGCGTGGGGTCGCGCGCCCGGCGGTCCGCCGGCGCAGCCCATCGCGACCAGACCCAAGCCGCACCCACCCATGTACAGTGCAAAGAACCATCTACGCATATTGTCCTCGCCCTCGCTCGGAAAGGTCGACCCGCGCGCGACCACCAGCGCCCTGCTTCGACGCGAGGCTACGCCGGGCCGCCTCGCGGCGGAAGACTCCACGCCCCGACGCGCCGGGGCCGCCGGACCGTATTCGAAGCCGAGCGCAGTGCGTCGGAATAGCTGTGGCGAGAAAGCTACGTCGAAACCGCTACGCGCGAGCGCCGAGCAACTCCACGAGCGCGACGGCGATCACCTTGGTTGCCGCGACCAGATCGTCGACCGCGACATACTCGTCGACTTGATGCGCGAGCTCGAGGATGCCGGGGCCGTACGCCACGCAGTGCTCGACGCCGGCGATGCGGGCGAAGTGCTTCTGGTCGTAGGTGCCGGGGCTGGCGATGCGCTCGGCCGGCTTGCCGAGCACGCGCTGGATGGCGCCCTCGAGGGCGCGCACCAGATCCGAGTCGTCGGGCGCCTGGGTCGGGTGCACGACCAGCAGGTCCTCCAGCTCGTAGCGCCGCGCGGGATCCTCGACGCGCGCGCGCTCGAGCAAGCTCGTGATCTCGCCCCTGGCGACCTCGAAGCCCTCTTCCAGTAGGAAGCGCCGGTCGAAGACGGCCTCGGCGCGATCCGCGACGCACGGCGACTGCGGCCACTTGTCCCACTGGCCGCCCTGGATGCTGTTGGCGTTGATGGTGGCGCGGCGCGCGGCCGGCGGAACGACGGGCATGGCGGTCTCGCGCGCCTGGAGCGCGGGCACGAGCTCGGTGCGAACGCGCTCGACGACGTGCGCGACCTGATCGATGGCGCTGCTGCCGAGGAACGGCATGCTGCCGTGGGCGATCCGCCCGTGCGCCACGACCCGGAACCAGTACACGCCGCGGTGCCCGATGCACACGCGGTCGGGATTCAGCGGCTCGGGGATGATGGCGAAGTCGGTGTGGGCGTTGGAGATGATGCCCTGCTCGCACAGCCACGCGACCCCGGCGTGTCCGCCGCTCTCCTCGTCGACGGTACCGCTCAGATCGATGCTGCCTCCGAGCTCGACGCCGGCTCGCCCGAGCGCCGCGACCGCGTACACAGCGGCCGCGATGCCGCCCTTCATGTCCGCGGTGCCGCGCCCGATCAGGCGCCCGTCACGGAGCACCGCCGCGAACGGATCCACGCTCCAGCCGTCGCCGGGCGGCACGACGTCCAGGTGGCCGTTCAGGTGCACGCGCGGGCGATCGCGCGCGCCGCGCAGGCGTCCCACGACGTTCACGCGCGGATGCGCCGCCGTGTGCTCCGGCCGGCCCTCCGCCGCGTGATACGCGACGTCGAAGCCGAAGCGAGCGAGCTCGTCGCCGAGCACGTGCGCGCACTCCGTGTAGCAGTCGCCGGGCGGATTGACGCTGGGCACGCGCACGAGCCGCGCGCAGAAGTCCACCAGCTCGTCCTGGGCCGCATCGATCTCGCGCAGCACACGTTCGAGGACGTCAGCCATGCGCCCGCGCGAGACGCGCCCGCTCTCCCCACATCGACGCCAGATACACGCCGCCGGCGATGATGAAGCCGTTGAACCACGCGTAGCTGTAGAGCTGCGACCAGAAGTGTCCCACCTTCACCACGCCGATGGCGCCGAGGAAGCCCGGAACGTTGGGCGCGATACCGAGCGCGAGGGCGACCAGCGCCTTCGGGTTGTAGCCGCCGGAGTACTTGTACGGCCCTTCGGCCTGGTACATGCCCGGCAGGTCGAGCGTACAGCGGCGCACCAGGTAGTAGTCCGCGATCAGGATCCCGCCGATCGGTCCGAGCAGCGCGGAATAGCCGATCAGCCACGTAAAGATGTACCCCGTGGGGTCCGAGTACAGCCGCCACGGCATGATCAGGATGCCGACGACCGCGGTGATCAGACCGCCGGTCCGGAACGAGATCCGGCGCGGCGCGAGGTTCGCCAGATCGTTGGCCGGAGAGACGACGTTGGCGGCGATGTTCGTCGACAGCGTCGCGACGCTCAGCGCCAGCATCGCCAGCGTCACCATCACGAAGCCGCCGAGCTTGCTCACCAGCAACACCGGATCGCCGATGGCGGTGCCGAAGATGACGATGGTCGCGCTCGTCACCGCCGACCCGATGAAGGCGAACAGCGTCATGGTTGTCGGCAAGCCCATCGCCTGCCCGATCACCTGATCGCGCTGGCTCTTCGCGAAGCGCGTGAAGTCCGGGATGTTGAGCGACAGTGTCGCCCAGTAGCCGACCATCGCGGTCAGCCCCGGAAGGAACGTTCCCCAGAATTCCCCTGGGCTCTTGAACTTGTCACCCTGGTGGAGGATCGGGCCGAAGCCGCCGGCGCGCACGTACGCCCACCCGAGCAGCGCCAGCCCGCACAGGATCAAGAATGGCGCGGCCAGGGTCTCGAGCCACTTGATGCTCTCGGTGCCGCGCACGATGAACCCGACGTTGACCAGCCAGAACAGCATGAAGCACGCGAACGGCAGCGCGCCGGGCCACAGCGCCGTCGGATCGCCCGCGGGCAGCGTCGGGAGGACCGCGCGCATCAGCTGGAAGATCGCCCAGCCGCCGATCCACGTCTGGATCCCGAACCAGCCACACGCGACGAACGCGCGCAGCAGCGCCGGCACGTTCGAGCCGAGCGTGCCGAAGGAGGTGCGGGCCAGCACCGGAAACGGGACGCCGTACTTGGTGCCGGCGTGTGCGTTCAGCACCATCGGGATCAGCACGATCACGTTGCCGAGCAGCACCGTGAGGTTCGCTTCCCACCAGCTCATCCCCTGCTCGATCAAGCTCGACGCGAGCATGTAGGTCGGGATGCACACGCTCATGCCGACCCACAGCGCCGCGATGTTCCACCGCGTCCAGGTGCGCTGCGCCGGCGCCGTCGGCGCGAGGTCCGCGTTGAAGCGCTTCTCGCTCTTCAGCTGCTCGATCTCGTCGCGGCTGAGCCCAACCAGGTCCGACATGCCGAGCCACGATAGACCGGATCCGCCCTGAATGGGTGCCGGCCCGGCGCGGAATCTCGCGGGCAGCGCCCGCGTTCCGGTCGCGCGTTCGGGAGGCGCGCGCGGCGGCCTGTGACGGGAGCTTGCCGGTGCGCCGGACCGCCGCGCTACGCGCTCCTGCCGCCGCAGCGTAGAATGCCCCGGTGGCAGAGCTGATCCCGTTTCCGTTCGAGCGCCTGGTGCGGCGCATGTTCCGCGAGCTGGCGCAGAGCGACAGCATCTTCGACCTGCCGGCGCGCAAGTTCGTGCGCGGGCTGCCGGGCAAGGACGTGTCCGTGTCGCTGCACGGGCGGCGCGCCGCGACGCCGCTCGGGCCGGCGGCGGGCCCGCAGTCCCAGCTGGCGCAGAACGTCGTGCTGTCGTTTCTCGGCGGCGGGCGCATCTTCGAGCTGAAGACGGTGCAGATCATGGACGAGCTCGCCATCCCGCGGCCGTGCATCGACGCGCAGACCGTCGGCTACAACGTCGAGTGGTCGCAAGAGCTCCGGCTCGAACAGTCGCTCGAGGAGTACGTCAAGGCGTCGATGCTCGTGGACATGCTGGTGGCGAGCGGCAAGCTCGGGCTCGAGCCCGGCTTCGAGCAGTCGATCTTCGACATGAGCGTCGGCTACGACCTGGCGGGTATCAGGACGGAGCGCGTGCAGGCGTTCCTGCGCGGCATGCTCGACGCGAGCGAGATCGTCGAGCGGCTGCGCCGGCAGATCCCGGAAGAGCACAAGGCGCTCCGCGACGTCGACTTCCGCACGCGGATCTCCGACACGCTCACGCTCTCCACCTTCCACGGCTGCCCGCCGGACGAGATCGAGAAGATCATCGAGTTCTTGCTGGAGCACAACGGCCTGCACTGCATCGTGAAGCTGAACCCGACGTTGCTCGGCAAAGCCGAAGCGCGGCGACTGCTGCACGACGTGCTCGGCTACGAGGACCGCATCCCCGACGAGGCCTTCGACAAGGACACGACCTGGGACCAGGCGGTCGGCTTCGTCGAGCGTCTGGGCGACAAGGCCGACAAGCTCGGGCTCGGCTTCGGCGTGAAGTTCTCGAACACGCTGATCGTGGAGAACGAGCGCAGCTTCTTCCCCGCCTCCGAGAAGAACATGTACCTGTCCGGGCAGCCGCTGCACGTGCTCGCCATGAGCCTGGTCCAGCGCTTCCGCGAGCGATTCGCCGACCGCTACCCGATCTCGTTCTCCGCCGGCATCGACGCGAAGAACTTCCCCGACGCGGCGTCGCTCGGCCTGGTGCCGGTGACGGTGTGCACCGATCTGCTGCGACCCGGCGGCTACGGGCGCATGCAGGCGTACTTCCGCGAGCTCGGCGCGCGCATGGACAAGGTCGGCGCGACGAGCCTCGATCAGTTCATCCTGCGCACCGCGGGGCTGGCCGACGACACGGATCTCCACGCCGCGCGCCTCGCGAATACGCAGAGCTACGTCGACGGGCTGCTCGCCGACCCGCGGTATACCCGCGCCGGCACCAACAAGCCCCCGAAGAAGGTCGGCTCGCTGCTGGTGTTGTTCGACTGCCTCACCTGCGACAAGTGCATCCCGGTGTGCCCGAACGACGCCAACTTCACCTTCGTAGTCCCGCCCTGCGACGTCGCGATCCTGAAGGCCGCGCCGGACGGCGGCGCGTTCCGCGTGCGGCAGGAAGGCACGCTCGCCATCACGAAGAAGCACCAGATCGGCAACTTTGCCGATTTTTGCAACGAGTGCGGCAACTGCGACGTGTTCTGTCCGGAGGACGGCGGGCCGTACGTGCTCAAGCCGCGCTTCTTCGGCAGCCGCGAGCAGTTCGCCGCGCTCTCGACCCACGACGGTTTCCACGTGGAACAGGAGGGCGATCGCACGAGCGTGCACGCGCGCTTCGACGGCGCGGAGTACCGCGCGGCGTTCGAGCATGGCCGCGCGGAGTACGCCGGCGCGGGCTTCGAGCTCCGCTGCGCCGCCGAGGATCCCACATCGGAGCTGTCGGGGCGCGCCGAAGGCGAGGTCGACCTGACGTACCTGACGCTGATGCGCCTGATCGCGCGCGCCGTGCTCGACGCCGGCGCGGCGAACTACGTCAACGCTTGAGCGGCGCGCGGTCGGGGGCTGGACGCCGCGCGCCTCACGCGTGCGTCGCGTGCTCTGCCGTGCGCCAGGCGATGGCGAGCAACGCGACGCCGACGCAGATGGCGACGTCCGCGACGTTGAATACGGGCCAGTGCTCGACGTGGATGAAGTCGATGACCTGCCCGCGCCACGCGCGGTCGGCGACGTTGCCGATCGCGCCGCCGAGCAATAGCGCGCCGGCGACGCGCTCCAGCCGCGACGAGTGCTTCCAACGCCGGACAACCAGCGCGGTGACGGCGAGCGTCGCCAATGTGGAGACAACGAGCAGGAGCACGAGCCGCGCACCCGGCAGCATGAGATGTCCGAGCAAGCTGAACGCCGTGTCCGTGTTGGGCGCGTACGACAGGTCGAGCACGCCCGGCACGAGCTGGAGCGGCGCGCGGGCGGCGAGCGCGGCCTCAGCGACGTGCTTGGTCGCGTGATCGCAGCCGACCACGCCGAAAAGGAGAACCGAGAACGCCAGCCAGCCGAAGCGCCGCACCACGGCTCAACCCGCGATGCCCGCGGATATTCCACGGGCGGGCGGCCGATCAGCGGATCGTCGCGTCGGACTGCGCGGCGTTCGCCGGAGGCTGGGCGCCGGGACGTCGAATGCAGCAGCAACTCGAGGATGCCGCGACCGGAAACCGTGGCCGACGCGCTCACGCTTCTTGCGCGGCTTGGCGGACATCTCGAGAGCAACGGTCCACCAGGCTGGCACACACTTGGCCGCGGCTACGACCCACGTGGGGGCGAAAGAATGTCGTCGCGGGCGACTTCGCGCTTGACACGTTTCGCGACCGACGTTGCCCATCGATCGCCCGTCGCGGCCAGAATGCGTCGCTGCCGTCGCTGTGGGCCCGCACGCGCGCGCCGCGCGAAGCGGGCGACGCGAAACGCGTTCGCGCGTGCGCTCGCGCGCCAGCGTGTCACTCGGGAGGCCAATAAACACCGTGTTATGAAAGTTCATGACCCATTCCGACAACGACTGGAAGCGCGCCCACGACGAGCTCGTGCGCATCGCGGGGGAACGCGCGGCGCTGGACCACGACGAGGGGCGCTGGCTCCTGGTCGCGCGAGGCGCGCGCGTGCACGAGCGGTTCGGCTTCGCGACGTTCGCCGAGTACGTCGAGCGCGTGCTCGGCTACGGGCCGCGGGTGACGGAGGAGAAGCTCCGCGTCGCCGACGCGCTGCAGCGGCTGCCCGTGCTCGAGGCGGCGCTCGCCGCCGGCAATCTCTCGTGGTCGGCGGTTCGCGAGCTGACGCGCGTCGCCGTCGGCGAGACCGAGCGCGACTGGCTGACCGCGGCAAAATCGCGCACCGTGCGCGAGGTCGAGCGCCTGGTCAGCGGGCGCCGGCCCGGCGACACGCCGGCGGATCCGGTGCGCCCGGAAGCGCGCCGGCACACGCTCCGCTTCGACGTCACCGCGGAGACGCTCGCGACGTTCCGCGAAGCGACGGCGAAGCTGCGTCGCGAAAGCGACGGGGCGCTGGATGACGACGCGGCGCTGCTGCTGATGGCGCGCGCCGTGCTCGGCGGCCCGACCGACGCCGGCCGCGCGAGCTACCAGATTGCCATGACCGTGTGCGAGCACTGCGGCGCCGGAACCCAGCAAGGCAAGGGCGAAGCCATCGCCGTCGAGCCCGCGGTCGTCGAGATGGCCGGGTGCGACGCCCAGCACCTCCACGCGGGCGAGCGGGCGACACAGACGACTCCGCCGGCGACGCGTCGCGCGGTGATGCGCCGCGACGGCGGCCGCTGTCAGGTGCCTGACTGCTGCAACGCTGCAACGCGATCTTCGTCGACATCCACCGCGTGCGTCCGCGCGCCGATGGCGGCGACCACGATCCGGAATTGCTCCTGGTTCTATGCGGTGTGCACCATCGCGCGCTGCATCGCGGTCGCTTCACCGTCGACGGACGTGCGTCGACCGGTTTCGTCTTCCGCCATGCCGACGGATCGCCGTACGGGCAGGCCGCGTCGCCCGACAACGCCGCGCGCGCGCTGTCGGCGCTGCGCGGGCTCGGCTTCAAGCAGGGCGAAGCGGCGCGGGCGATCGCGAGCGCCCACGTGAGGGATGGCAGCAGCGTCGAGCAGGTTCTGCGCGCGGCGTTCGCCGACCTGCCGGCGCGCGCGCTTCGCGTGAGGGACAGCGCACGGCCGAGCTACACGGTTGGCCGAGGCCGGCTCGCGCAACTCCGCGAAATCAGCTCAGACACACGCCCGACGGCGATGGTCGAAACGAACTCTGGAGCGCCGCGGGCTCGATCACTCGGGTTGGTCCGGCGCGGTATCGGTGCGGCGAGCACAAGTCTGTACCGCGGAGCTCGCACCGGCGAGATCCGGTCGAAGCTGCGTCGTCAGGGTGAAGTCGACGTCGTGGCACTCACGGGTGTAGAGTCGGGTGTGACCAGATGAGAGGGGGCGGCATGCATCAAGCAAGCAAGCAAGCAAGCAAGACTCTACTGCGCGTTGATCATTTTGCCGTCGGTGGTCGCGATGGGTTGCGCGCCGGCCACCGATGACACAGCCGCCAGCACGGCCAGCATCGTCGGGGGCGCACCACCGACTTCTCCCATCCCTGCTGTCGGCGATTTCGCGTCGACCAACGGTCAAGGCACGACAACGCCCTGCACGGCCGAGCTCATCGATTCGCACGTAGCGTTGCTGGCCGCCCATTGTGTCGCCCTGGACGGACAACAGGGCAATGCTTGCACGCCTTTCATCTTCGAGAACGGACCCGGCGCCGCTGCGAACTACGACACGGTCTTTTCGTTCAACGGAGTCGTGACCCGCATTCGGCAGCGGCTGGTTTTCATGCCGGGACTGGATGGAACGCCGGACGCGTTGTTCGACGCGGGTGCCGGAAATGGCCTTTCAGGCAGCTACGACGCCACAACGAAGAAGTGCGCGGGGGTGCCGACCATCGACTACTATCGCGATCATCCCGACCAGGACTTCGCGGTCGTCGCCCTCGACCCGCCCGTAGACCCGGGCCTGGTTCCGCCGCTGCCGATCTGGAGCGCGCGGCTGGGCGATGCCTTGTCTCGCTTCCGGAACGGAGGCAATGCGACCTGGGTCGGGAGGGACTCGAACTTCACGACGCTCGAGTTCTCGGGAACGGTCACGTTGCCCTCGTCCTTGACCGATACTTGCGTCTCAGGTCAACAGAACCCCACCATCTTTGGCGGTGACCTGCCGTTCTTCGCGTACAACTACCCGGTCAAGGCCGGGGATCCATCCGGACGCGGTGATGGCCAGAACGAGCCCGGCGATTCCGGCGGCGCGCTGCTCGTCGATGACGGCAGTGGGAATACGGCGATTGCCGGCGTCGTCTCCAGCTTCCAGCAGCAATTCGTGGGTGGGACCTGCCAAGGCTACGCGCCAGGCTACGACATCTTCTCGTCCATTCCTTCGAACCACGACACGTTCGAGCGACTGTTCGGATGTGCAATCTCGGGCGACGACGCGGATTGCGACCGCTTCCCCGACGCGACGGACAACTGCCCCACTCTGGCCAACGCCAGCCAGGACGACTGGAACGCCGATGTGGAGGGGCCGCTGCTTCAGGGCCACCTCGGCAACGCATGCGACCCGGTCCCCGTGGCACGCTCCTCGCTCTTCGAACTCGAGGGAGGGCTCGTGTTCGGGCCCAACGCAGGGGACTGCAATTCAGCGCTCTGCCCGGGCGGAGACGTCGCCAATTGCGACTTGAGCCCGTGCGAGATGCGGCAGGTCTCGTTCGAGATCGGCGTGGACACCAGCTGGGCGCGCGATCCGTCCAAGGAGGCGCAGGGCTCCGTCCAGGCGCGGACCGGATTCCGTCACTGCATCTGTACGAACCCGGACGGGAGTCCCAACCTCAACAAGGGCGAATGCGCAAGCTTGGGGTGCGCCTTCGACAACCAACTGTTTTCTCAACCTGAAGGTGTCAATAACTGGCACCGCACAAGCGTGTACCAGGGCCCGCCCCAGCTCTCCGCCGGGCAGGTCGCCAACGCCACACCCTGGGAGACGGAGAACGGCGAGGCGCTCACGTACGCGGACGGTAGTCACTCGCAGATCGCGTCCGCCACCTGGGACTGGCCCACGGATGCCGACAACTGGAAGGGGAGCGGCTATTGGACGCCGGTGCCGGGCGCTGTCGGTCCGGATGTTGGCGGGCTGCTCTGGACGCACAACGACTCGACGCTGGGGTCCTACGCCCATGGCACGACCACCACCTGCACCGGAATCGGGCCGGGCTGCGGCTTCGGCGACAACTTCACGTTCGTGAACCCATCGACCCACGGCACCTATGCTTGCCCCGTCCCACCGCGGCTTTCGGATCTCACGAGCTTCGGAACCGGGGGCGCCGGAGCCGCCGGCGCGGCGTCGAGCGCGAGTTCGACGTCGTCTCGCTGGCTGGAGGCGACCGACTACAACCTGGCGGTTCCGCTCCTGGCCTACCCGGACAACATCTCGAACGACTCGCGCGTGTCGCTTTCACGGGTCGCCACGGGCGCGGCGGAGGCGTCCTTCGCGGCGCCGTGCGGCACGTCCGGGATTCGCACGCGTCACGCCGGCGTTCGGCCCCGTCCTCGTTACGGGCTTGTTCTCGCCCGAGCTCGCCGGCGCACTGCTGCATCCGGTCGCCGCGCGCTGGGTGCCACCGAGCGAGCCGCCGGCGCTGCTTCGCCCTTCACCGCATCCGCTCTCCGTCGCCGTCGATGCGTCTGGAACACCGACCCAGGCGACCGTCCGCGACGACGAGGGACAGCTTCGGCTCTTCGATCTCGGCGAGGGTCCGTCGATCGCTGGGGAGGCCCACGCGGCAGCTACCGCGGCACAGGCCGGGCCGGCGGCGTACTCGCGCACCGCGGGAGAGATCGTGGAGCTCGTCGCGTCGTCGGACGGCGGTCCGCTCGATACGCTACGCGTGGTCGGGTTGGACCAGGACTCCATCACGACCGCGCTCTCCACCGCGGGATGCCTGGACCACCGAGGCGCCGCGCTGTCCACGACGTGCCGCTACGCGCATCGGCGGCCGGCCGACTGCCGGCTCGCCTCGCGGTTGCCCTCGCTCGCGTTGCCGATGGCCGGGCGCGCCGCGGTCTTCGCGCCGGGCGATCAGCGGCTGTGGATGATCGGCACCCGCCATCGCCGTGGCGGACACAGCTCGCTCTACGTCATCGACACGCACGCCGCGCGGGTGGAAGCCGTGCGAGCGCTCGATCCCGCACTTGAACGGTTCTGGTTCGCATCCGGCGAGGACAACGCCGTCGCCATGATCGCCGCCCCGCGCTTTGCGCCGTGGTACCTGGTCGTGCTGTTCGAGCCCAACACATTGCTGAAACCCACCGCAATCCGCGTCGCCGGCGTGCGCCGGCGTATCGGGCGTGCGCTCGGCGGCCTGCGGGTTGACGCGGGCAGCGTGCTCTTCGACGCGGTCGGCCCGGGACCGCTCGATAACCCGCGTCATCCACCTGTGCCTCGGACCCTCGCGATCCCGCTCTCCGAGCTGCGGAGCCGGACGCAAGGCGCCCTCTTCGCGCCGGCGACGCCGTGACCGCGCTCCTGCGCCCTGGCTCGCTGGCGGCCGCGGCAGTCCTGCTCGCGTCGGCCTGCACGTGCAGCCGCAGTCCGGCGACGCGCGCGGGATTGGGAGACACCGGCCACGTCATCCACGACGCGGCGGGCGGCGCGTCCGACGCGAGCGACGCGGCGGGTGGCACGAGGGGCGGATCCGGCGGCGGCAGCGGGACCTCTGGCGCTGGCACAGCCGGCGCGTACACCGGTCCGACCGGACTGCTGGCGTGCGCGTCGCTGCCGCCTTCGAGCGAGCCCGTGCCCAACGGCTGGCCCGCCGGCGCGAAGCGGCTGCCCGCGCTCGACCCCGACGTGTACGTGTTCGAGGTGCCGCCGGATCCGGCGCCGCTCACGTGGAAGGCGTGCGGCACGGGTTGCCTCGAGCTCGTCAACACGTGGGCGACAGGATTGAGCGACCCGCTCTACGCGAACACCAAGGGTGGTCTGGTCAGCAGCACGCCATGGTTGATGCTGAAGCGGCGATACGCGACGCGCCTGCAAACGTGGGTTGGGCCCGTGGAGGGAGGCGCTGTCAGGATGCTCGACGAGCAGATCGAAGGGGCGAAGGAAGATCACGGATTCTCGTCGCCGGTCGGGGTGCATGGCGCAGGGTACGTCGTCACGGTCTACAACGCGCCTGGCTCGGCAAGTGCCAACTGGGTGCTCTCGGCGACCCCATCAGGTCAGGCGCTTCACTGTGTCTTCTCCGAGAAAACCACGGCGGATCGCACGCAAGTCTTCTTCGAGTTAGCGACCTCTACGGACCGGTGGGCGCTCCGGTCTGACATCGGCCCTATTGTCACCGGGACGCTCCCGCTGGACGAGCCGATGCCCGCTCTGCCGAGCTTGATCTCCCCCCCGGCGGGGTGGTCCTGGACTTCCGGGCTGGCGGGCCTTTCTCACGCTCTCGTCTTGGCGGCCTACCGACCGGTACAAACCGTGGCTTACTCATGGGCGCCTGGCGCTGGCCTCATCTCCTTGACGGGCACGAGCGCGTCGAGCGAAACGGACGGCGCAGTCGCCAGCGACGGTTCCCGGATCGCGTGGGAGCATGGCTCCGGGCTCACGGTGGACGCCCAGAGTGTCGCGCGGTGGTCGAAGATCGAGCTCATGGTGGCAACCGACACCGGGTCGTATCCGGTATCGGGAAATAGTGTCGGGCAGCTACCCACGCTCTACGCGTGGACACCGCTGCTGCTGCGCGGAGACTACGTCGCGGGCTGGGCGAGCATGGACGCGAGCCTGAAGCCCGAGTTGCTGCCGTACGTGCTGCGCCTGTCCGACCGACGATTCTGGACGATCCACAATCGCTCGCCCGACGTGTATTGGGACCGTGTGCTCTACGTCTCGGACACCGAGGTCGCGCTGCTCGAGAAGACGCGCAAGACCTTCGCGTCCTACTTCCGCACGATCGTCCGCTATCGCCTCGATTCGCTCGGTGCCGGTCAGCCCCTCGACGCCGTCATCGATGGCGGCGTGCCGTGACGAAAGCGTATCCGCTGCACGGACCCCGTCTTTCGCACGTAGCTGCCGCGGCGCAGGCTGCCGTGCATGGCAGATCGAGCGACATGGGTGAAGCGAGTAGCGGCGTGGCGGGCGAGCGGGCAGACCGCCGCGGAATTCGCCAAGGAGCATGATTTCGCGTCCGGGACGCTGCGCTGGTGGTCGAGCCAGATCGGGCCGACACCGGCGAAGCCGGCGCGCCCTGCGGTCCGGATAGCCCGCGTCGTCCGGGCAGCGGGCGCCGGCAAGGCTGCGGCGCCGAGCGGTGCCGCTGTCGTCGTCGAGGTCGAAGGCGTGCGCGTCGTGGTGGGCGCCGGCTTCGATCACGGCACGCTCGCGTCCGTCGTCGATGTGCTCGAGTCGCGACGAGGAGGTGCGCGGTGATTCCGCACGGCGTCGAGGTGTTCGTCGGGCTCGAGCCGATCGATCTGCGCTGGGGGTTCGATCGCTTGGCCGGCATCGTGGGCGAGCGCGTCGGGCGTGACGCGCGCAGCGGCGCGCTGTTCGTGTTCTTTGGCAAGCGTCGGACTGCGATCAAGATCCTGTTCTTCGATGGCTCGGGAATGTGCCTGTTCTACAAGCGCCTCGATCGCTTGGTGTTCCGTTTGCCGGAGGCGTTCGACGCGCAGGCGACGAGCGTCCTGATCGACGACGCCACGCTCGACGCTCTGCTCGACGGCATCGACGTCGAAGCGAAGCCGCGGCGAGCGCCGCGCGTGCGCTTGCACTGACGCGCATGCATGTCGATTTTCTTCACGAAGGGATCGACAGATCGATCG
Organism: uncultured delta proteobacterium; assembly: GCA_963775185.1. Lineage (GTDB taxonomy): Bacteria > Myxococcota_A > Polyangia > Polyangiales > Polyangiaceae > JAPSGB01. The sequence continues at coordinate 262,305 of CAVZIE010000004.1, forward strand.
CGGGTCGCTATCAGTAGATTCGCGATGCACGAGCCCGCCGCTGCCGCCGAAGCGATGCCGGATCGGATCGCATCGTTGGAGGCTGCGCTGGCGACGGAGCGCAGCGCATTGGCGACCGAGCGCAGCGCGCTGGCGGCGGCGCAGGAGTTGGTGGCGGCGCTCGCGGCGGAGCGTGACCGGCTGCGTGCGTCGCACGAGCGGCTGCGGCTCGAGCTGGAGCTGTTGCGACGGCGCCTCTTCGTCGCCAAGGCCGAGCGGGTCGATACCGCGCAGCTCGAGCTGGAGTTCGCGCAGAAGCTCCGCGAGCTCGATCAGCTCGCAGGCCTCGCGGGAATCGATGGAGCCGCCGAAGAAATCGCCGAAGGAATCGCCGGAGGCGATACCGCGCCGGGCAGCCAGGACGACGATGGGAAGGCCAAGCCAGGCCGTACCCGTGGCAAGCCCACCGGCCGTCGCAACCTGCGCAACGCCTCGATGGACGAGGAGCGCGTCGAGCTCACCGACCCGCTCTTCGAGCAACTCGTCGCCGAGGGCAAGGCCGAGCGCATCGGCTTCGAGGAGAGCTACAAGGTCGCGTGGAAGCGCGGCGGGCAGCGCCGTGTCGTGGTCGCCCGGACAAAGTACCGCATCCTCGACGCGCAGGGCGAGTCGCAGATCGAGACCACGGCGATGCCTCCCGAATGCTTCCCGCGCTCGATGGCCGCGCCCTCGATGCTCGCGCACGTCATCACCGACAAGTACTGCGACGGCCTGCCGCTCAATCGCATCGAGGACCGGCTGGCCCGCGACGGCTTCCGCATCGACCGCGGCACCATGTGCCGCTGGGTCGAGGACGCCGGCGCCACCGTCGGCGCGACGGTGATCGCGGCAGCGCGGAAGGAAGCGATGGCTACCGCGTTCTGCATCGCCACCGACGCGACCGGCGTTGCCGTGCAACCGATCCGCACCCACGAGAAGCAGCGACAAGCCTGCCGGCGCGGGCACTACTTCGTGCTCGTCGCCGACCGCGACCACATCTTCTTCGAGTACACGCCGAAGGAGACCAGCCGCGTCATCAGCGAGATGTTCCGTGGCTACTCGGGCTACGTCCAGGCCGACGCCAAGAGTGTCTACGACGTGCTGTTCTGGGATCCGGCCGAGCGCGGCCCGGAAGACGACGACGCCGTGCGACACGAGGTCGGGTGTTGGTCGCACTGCCGAAGGGGCTTCTGGGAAGCGACCGTCGCCAAGAGCGCCGTCGCGCGCGAGGGCCTGGCGCGCATCGGCCGCATCTTCGAGCTCGACGGGTCGTGGAAGGACAAGCCGCCGTCGAAGATCCGCGAGCTGCGGCAGGCGCACCTGCGCCCGCACATGGAGGCGTTCTTCGCGTGGGCGGAGCAGCAGTACGCCCTCGTGCGCGACCAGCGCGGTTTGTTGCGATCCGCCTTCGGCTACGCGATCCGCCAGAAAGCCGCGCTGATGCGGGTGCTCGACGACGGCCGTCTCGTCCTCGAGAACAACCGCTCCGAGCGCGGGCTCAGGAAAATCGCCGTAGGCAGAAATTATGCTGGGCTCTGGATTATGCGGAGGCGCCGTGGCGCAGTCGTGGCGGAACGGCCACGGCGGCTGAGAAACGCGGGAAGCGTGCCCCTCAGCCCCGCATAATCACAGGCCGTCCAAAAATGCGAGGAGCGCGTCGGACGGGACGAGTCGTTTCGTGCGAGCGCGGGGATCGGCGAGCTTGTCGAGAGCGCGCTTCTTCATGGCGAGATCGGCCTCGATGTACATGTGCGTGGTCGCTGGGCTCTCGTGTCCGAGCCACAGGGCGATCACGGTCACGTCGACGCCGGACTGGAGCAAGTGCATCGCCGTTGTGTGCCGCAGCGTATGCGGCGAGATGCGCCGGCCACTCAATGATGGACATGATCGAATGGCCGTCGCGAGGGCGCTGGCGAGGCGGTCTTCGATTCCCGACCGCGAGAGGCGAGCGCCACTGCGCGCCGGGAAGAGCGGCGCGCCGGAAATCGACTTCGTCTCCCGGAGCCACGCCGAGAGAATCCGACATGTGCTGGGCCAAAGTGGCACGATCCTCTCCTTGCGCCCCTTGCCGTGAACCCGGAGACAGCGATGGCGACCGGGGGAGAAGTCGGCGACGCACGCGTCGGCGATTTCCGAGACGCGCGCGCCCGTGTTGTAGAACGTCGCGAGCATCGCGTGATCGCGGCGCCCGGTCCATGTCGCGCAGTCGGGCGCAGCGATGATCGCCGTGACCTCTTCGCGCGTGAGGAATCCGAGCACGCGACGGTCGAATCGTTTCATGGGGATGGCGAGAACACGCTGAATGGACGGAAGGGATGCGGGGCACTTGAGCGCGGCGAATTGCAGGAACGAGCGGATGGCCGCGAAGCGTGCGTTTCGGGTGCGCGGGCAGTTTCCGCGATCACGCTCGAGATGAGCGAGGAACCCGAGCACGAGCGGCGCGTCGATGTCGCCGAGCGCTAGCTCGGTCGGCTTCTTTCGCATCCGGTCGTGCGCGTACCCGAGCAGCAGCCGGAACGTGTCGCGGTAGCTCGCGACAGTCGCGGGACTGGCGTCGCGCTGCGCGATGAGACGCTGGCAGAAGTAGTCCTGAAGAAGAGCGGCGAACGCGGGAACTTCAGACGCGCGAGGCATTGTCGTCCCCTTCGTGCCCGAAGCGCTCGAACCGCGTTGCGGCGATCGCCAGCAACTCCGGCACGCCGGTGAGGTACCAGTACGTGTCCGACACCTTCGCGTGCCCCAGATACGTCGAGAGGGCGGCGACGCGCTGATCGATATCGACACCGTCCCTGTACCACTGGAGAAGGCGCCTGCACGCGAACGTGTGCCGCAAGTCGTGGATGCGGGGCTTTCGATCTGTTGGCGCGCTGGACGAGACGACTTCGTCGAACAGCTTCCGCATCACCCACTGCACGGTACGGTACGGGAGCGCGCGTCCCGACTGGGACACGAAGAATGTGGCTCCAGCGATCGAGGGCACGATTGCATCGCGGCACGCGACGTAGTGTTGGAGCTCGACTCGCGCGGACGGGTGCAGAGGAACGAGCCGCGACTTGCAGAACTTGGTTTGGCGGATGAAGAGCACGCCAGTGTCCAGGTCGGCGTCTACGCGCCCGAGCCGAAGTGCTTCGGAGATTCGGAGCCCAGTACACGCGAGCAGGCCGATGAGGGAGCTGTAGGTCCTGGCTCGAAGTCCGCTCGGCGCGGAGAGACGCCCAGCGGCGGCAACAAGTCGCTCGATCTCCCGCGGCGAGAAGATGTACGGCGGCGTCCGCCGGTGAGCCGGTCCCAAGAGGCCGACCGCGGGGACTTCGGTTTTGGGCTCGAAGGCAGCCTGGTACTTCGCGAAACACCGGACGATCTCGAGACGGCGCGCCCGGTAGAGCGGTGTTGCCGTCGTCGCTTCCTGAGCCCACCGCAACGCCAGCGCCGTCGTCACCGCACCGCGGTGCCCCGCGCCATCCGCGTATCGTGCGAACCGGAGAAGCTCACCGCCTTCGACTCGTAGCTGGAAGCCGAACGCGCGACGCGTAAGAAGGTACGCCTCGGCGCGGGCGACCATCGTTTTCGCGCGGCTCATCGCGCCCTCGCGGGCCACGGAGCGGCGACCTTGCGAAGGGCAGCGACGTCGACTTTGGCGTAGATCGCGGACGTGTCGATACTCCGGTGCCGGAGGACATCGGCGACATCTTTCATCGTGGCGCCGGATCGGAGCAGTCGCGTCGCGACTGTGTGCCGCAGCACGTTTGGGCCAACCGCGCCCGCGGCGAAGGCGGCGGCGATGCCAGCGCGAGCGCCGGCACTGCGAACGGCGGCGCGTACGATTCCAGGCCCCGTCGCACCTATCGGCGTCGAGTGGCGCACGAAGATCTGGCGCGTGCCCACCGCAGGTCGTCCACGCCGTAGATACGCGAGGATCGCTCGTGCGACGGGCGCAGGGAGCGGCAACACGTCCGCTCGCCTCGTCTTCGTCGCGGGAATCGTGATGGTCTCCGCGCGCCAGTCGATGTCGTCGAGCGTGAGGGCGGACACTTCGCAGGCACGGAGCCCCAGGCGTGCGAGGCACATCGTCGTCGCGTATCCGCGCAGCCCGACGGGTGTGGATCGGTCAAACGACGCGAGCAGCGCGGCGACCTGTGCGTCGGTGAGGACACGCGGAACCGACGCGAGCCTCCACTGGGCGATCCTTGGCACCGCGTGTACGAGTCGGGCGTCGGCACAGCCGGTCATCTGAAGGTATCGGAAGAACCGACGCAGCGATGTCGCCGCGACCTTCATCGACCCCGGCGACCAGCGACCAGCACGCACGGCGAAGAACTCCACGATCGCCGAAGACTCGACGCTGGAGAAGTCGATCTGTTCGTGACCGAACTGGTCTGCAAGAAACTCACGTACGTAATGTGCGCTGCTCACGCACGTCGCGTTTGCCGCACCACGCGCATCGCGGAGATGCGCAGTGAATTCCTCCACGATCTTTTCGACGACAAGCGCCTCCACTTTCGGCGCAGCAGGCACCCGCCCTGTCCGTCGAAGGACGACGAGCAGATGGCGAAGTGCTGTCCGAACCTGATGCACCGACGTGGAGCACGGCGGTGGACATTGGCAGCGCGGGAGGTGGCGCTTGAGGAACTTGTCGACGACCGTCTCGTCGACCATCGCCACCTCGCGACGGCTGCGACGAAGCCAACCGTCGAAGTGCTCTACCCCCTGCACGTACTGCTGGATCGTAGACGGTGGGTGACCGCGCTCGGAGAGATACGCGACGAGGTCGTCGAACGCCGAGCCCAGGCGACTGCCTCGAAGCCGGTGCACGACGCGCGCCGAACGGAACACATCCTCGATCATGATCGCTTCCTTCCTGGCCGTTTGGCCGATGGAAGCGACGCTGATTACGCGGCGAGTTTCAACACGCCGACGCGCGATTCTCGCGGGATCGCGGGAAACCTCCGCATAATCGAGAGCCCAGCATAATTTCTGTTATGCGGACCTCCGCATAGCAGAAATGCATGGCTCTTCGTCGGCAGCGACGACCACGCCGAGAGCGCCGGGCACCTGTTCTCGCTCATCGCGTCCGCGCGACTCCACCGCCTCGACCCCGAGACCTACCTGCCCGATCTCTTCCGCGTCCTCGCGCACTGGCCGCGCGACCGCCACCTCGAACTCGCCCCCCGCTACTGGGCCGCTACCCGCGTCCGGCTCGACGCGGCCGAGCTCGCGCTCGAGTTCGGGCCGCTCACCGTGCCGGCCCCAGCGGAACAGCAGCCGGCTCCGGACTGATCGGTTCGCTGCCTCCACACGCGCATCATGCGGCGGCTACGCGGCGCTCCGGAAGACGGGGTTCGTGCAGCGGATACACGAAAGCAGCGCGCCGCGGGATACCGCGCCGCGCCGGCAGTCCCGCAGCAACGATCGCGCTCCTGCGCCCTGGCTCGCGCGCCCGGGCCGATCAGCGGACGGTGACGCGCGGCTGCGCGGCTTCGCCGAGTAGCACTTCGCGCGGGCCCTTCACGATCAAGTCCGCGAGCAGATCGCGCTGCTGGGGCGTGAACACCGAGAGCACCGTGTCCGTCCGCTGGCCGGCGCGGGCGACGTGCTCGCGCAGGATCGCGATCTTGCCCGCTCGGAATGTCTCCAGCGCGGCGCTGAAGTGATCACCTTCGAAGGCGTTCGCCAGCGCCAAGAGCTCGTCGCGGCTCGGGCGCAGCTGCTTCTTCTCGCCCAGGAGCTCCTTCTTGATCGCCTCGAGCTTGTCGAGCTGGAAGGTGGAAAGCACGAGATAGGTCGCGACCCGCTTGAAGCCCTTGCGCTCGCGCAGGTTGGCGCGCCGGGGACCGAAGTGCGCGTCGATACGGGCACGCAACGCCGCGGCGACGGCGACGCGCTGGGCGGGCGTCAGGATCGCATGGATCTCCTCGACCGCGTCCACGCTCTGGTCGACGCGCGCCTCGAAGACGCGCACGGCCTCGCTCACGGATCGATCGAACTCGGCGGAGTCGGCGCTGCCGGAGCGCACGACGGCGGCGACCGAGCTCTTCAGCTTCTGGTGAAGCGCGTGACGGTCGGCGCGGCCCGCCTGCAGGTCGGCGGCGACGGCGTCGAGGTGTGCCGCCTGGGCGGCATCCAGGTTGCCGTGCGCACGAGCCGCCTCGATCACCGCGCTCACCGGACCGTGCAGGTGCCGGGCGGCCTGGGCCGTCTTGGCCGGCACGTCGGTTTGCTGCGTCTTGTCCGCGACCTGGGCGGTGCAGGCGGCCAGGGCAAGCGCCCCGACCAGCACGCCGACTCCACGCTTGGCTTGGCTCCGCATGCCATCCAGCTTAAGCGTTCCGGGCGAGAGCGCACGGACCTCGCCGCTTGGAACACACTTCTTCACAATCCAGCCGCGCCCGGAGCATCCAGCTCGTGGCCGGCTTCGATCTCCTGGAGTCGCTCCGCTCGCGCAAGGCGATCGTGCTCCTGGCGCTGTATCTGCTCGGATCGCTTGGGGCTTCCGCGATCTTCGTGCAGGTGCTGACGGCCGTTCGCGAGCGCCTGGAGGAGCAGGTGGGCCAGGCCGTCGACATGGCCCAGCTGATGGCGAGCCCCGGCATGGCGCGCCTGGTCGGGGCCCTGTCCGGCGACGACGCCGTGGCCAAGGCCATCGTCGCGATCCCGCCGATGGCGCTGTTCTACGGCTGGCTGGCGATCCACTTCGTGCCGCTGCTGGTCCTGTTCACGTCCGCGGACGCGATCTCCGGCGACCTCTCCAGCGGCGCGGCGCGCTTCTCGTTGTTCCGCACGGACCGGCTGAGCTGGGCGGTGGGCAAGCTGATCGGCCAGACATGCATGATGGCGGTCGGCGTGCTGGTCGGCGCCGTGGCGTGCTGGGTCGTGGGTCTCGATCTGGCTCGATCACATGCCGGCGGCCGACACCGCGTATTGGCTGCTGCGCATTTGCGGGCGCGCCATCGTCTACAGCTTCGCCTATCTCGGGATGGTGATGTGGGCGTCGCAGGTGGCGCGCACGAGCGCGCGCGCCGGCGGGCTCGCGTTGATCCTGTTGTTCCTCAACTGGCTCGCCGGCACGGTGCTGCAGTCCGAGTGGGTGGAAGAGCAAGCGCCGGCGCTGATGCATGCCTTGGCCAAGCTCGTCCCGGCCGGGCATTCGCTCGGGCTCTGGCACCCGGATCTCGTGCGCAGCGTTGTCGGCCATGCTCGCGCTCGTCGCCATCGGGCTCGCCTGGTTCGCGCTCGGCTTCTGGCGCTTCTCGAAGAGGGACGCATGACGGACGCGCTGACGATCCGCGGGCTCAGGAAGAGCTACGGTCGCACCGTCGCGCTGGACGGGCTCGACCTCAGCATCCCCAAGGGCGTCATCTGCGGCTTCATCGGCCCGAACGGCGCGGGCAAGACCACCACCTTCGGCATCGTCGGCGGTTTGATCCACGCCGACGCGGGCGAGGTCGACATCCTCGGCCGCGGGCCGCTCTCGGCGCTCCGGCAGTCCGGCTCGCTCACGCTGTTGCCGCAGGACTGCGAGCTCAGCCCGCACATCGGCTTGCGCCAGCTGCTGGTGCACTACGCGCGGCTCCAGGGTCTCGGCGCCGCCGAGGCCGCGCGCGACGTGGACGCCCGGCTCGAGGAGGTCGCCCTCGCCGATCGCGCGGAAGCGCGCATCAAGAGCCTCTCCCACGGCATGCGCCGGCGCGTGAGCATCGCGCAAGCGCTGCTCGGCAAGCCCGATCTGGTGCTGCTCGACGAGCCGACCAGCGGCCTCGATCCCGAGCTGGTGATCCAGATCCGCGGCGTGCTCGCCGCGCACCGCGGCAAGCGCACCCTGGTCGTCAGCTCGCACAACCTGCTCGAGCTCGAGGCGCTGTGCGATCACGTCGTGTTCATCCAGCGCGGTCGCTGCACCCAGAGCGGGTCGATGGCCGACGTGACCGAGCAGGGCCTGGTGATGCGCTACTCGGTCGAAGCCACGGTGGATCTGGCGGGGCTGCAGACCGCCCACCCGGAGCTCGAGATGACCTGGGACGGCAAGAGCCTGGTGGTGCGCGGCTCCGGCAGCTGGACGCCCGCGAACCTCAACGGCGCGGTCGTGCCGTACCTGATGCACATGAACGCCGGCCTGCTCGAGATCCGTCGCGGCAAGTCGCTCGAGGACGCGTACCTCGCCGGCAAGGCCGAAGCAGAAGCCTGATGCCGGCCCGGCGCGCCGTCACGGCACGCCGCCGCTCGGCCAGTTCGGCGTGGGCTGGCACTGCCAGGTCAGACCGGGATCGTCCAGATCGAGATCGATCAGGCGCCAGCCTTCCGGACGGTCCAGTAGCGCGTACATGTGGTGCCCCACCAGCGACTTGTAGCTGATGTAGCCCGGTCCCGACTGCAGGCGGCAGCGCTCGCCGGTCTTCAAGTCGACCTTCGCGAGCGTGTCCGATACCTGGAACAACGTCTGCAGGTCGGGTGGATTCTGCGGTGCGCCATCGTCCGGCTCGCTCCACACAGCCAGATCGTCGCCAACCGCCGGGTGGATCTTCCCGCGCGGACTCGCCGGCGAGTCGAACGTCAGCCGGACCGTCTTGCCCAGGGCGAGATCGCGCATGTAGATCTCGCCGCCGTTGCGCCCGAAGTCGTAGGTCGAGCCCGGCCCGGGCGGATCGCGGAAATCCACCCACGCGTACCGCTTGCGGTCCGGTGAGCACTGCCCGTCCACCTGCATCTCTCCGCCGTTGTCGACGTAGGTCACGCTGCCGTTCGGGCCGGTGTCGGGCTGGAGGAAGTAGATCTTGCCGTCCTCGCACAACAGCCCGCTGTCCGTCGCGCACATGCTGTAGCAGGCGCTCGGGCCGCCCAGCAGCCGCTTCAGCTCCCCCGTGTCGAGGTTGAAGCTCTCCAGGCCCTTGTAGTGGAAGTACACGTGGTGCGGACCGAGGGCGATCTCGTCCGCGTTGAAGTTGCCCGCGTCTTCAGGACTGTACTCGAAGGCGATCTTTCGCTCGCCCGTGGTCAGGCTGACGATTTCGACCTGCCCGTCACCCCCGCCACGTGAACGCAGCGCAGCCACGTGGTCACCCCACATCGAGGGGCGCGTGACGTCTCCCGTGTCACCGTTGGGAATCACGCTCGTCGTGCCCAAACCCAGCGACGCGAACACGAGCGAGTACTTGCCGACACCGATCACCCGTTGCGTCGTCACGCTCGTCTGCCCGGCGTAGGGCGACCACACGGGCACGTTGATCGCCATCCGACACCCCGGTCCGCAGTCGGGCGCGGGGCTCTCCGGCGGGATCGTCTGCCAGCCCGCCGGCGTGGTCTTGTGCCACACCGGATCCCACGGCACGGCACCGTCTCCCGCCGCGCCGTCCGTCGAGCTTGCTCCGCTCGCCCCCGCGGCGGCGTCCGCTCCCGGCGCCGCGCCGTCGTCGCCGGTGCACGCCAGAAATCCCGCGAGCAAGCCGAGCAAACCGACCGCGCCCAGGCGCGCCGCGAGCCTCATCACGGCACCACCTCCGCGACGTCCACTCCAAATCGTGACACGCGCACGCGCACGTCGCCATTTTCGCGACGCAGTACCCAGGTGGGCACGTCGTGCTGGCCCGACCGCTCAAGGACTACGCCGCGAAGATCGAAGATCGGCGCGTCGTCCCGGTTGCAGTGACCAGGCGCGAGACTGCCGTCCCGGCTCAGGCCGTAGATCCGGCCGCCCGTCTCGTCCGCGCGCAGCGCCGAGAGCGGCTCGGCGAGCCGCAGCGCGCTCCGCACCTCCGGCGCCTCCGGACGGCTCACGTCCAGATCGAACAGCGTGTCGCCCCAGGCGACCAGCGCGCGGCTTGCGCCGGCGCTCGTCACCGCGCTGGAGCGGCTCAGCTCTTCGATCTCGCCGGGCTCCCGGTCGAACGCGCGGCACGCCGCCACGGTGCGCGCGTCGCTGCCGATGGAGAACGCGCGGCCGTGGCCGTGGCCGGCGGGAACGAGCACCGAGGTCGAGAGCGGCGAGAGCGGCGCGTCCGGCTCGCCGCCCACGATCACGAATGCGAACGTCGTCTGCACGCCCCACACGCCGTCGGCCATGGGCGTCACGTGGACCGGACGGCCACACAGCGGCAGCGCTGGATCGAGATCCAGCGCGCCCTCCGTCGCTTGCGCGCGGACCACGCCGCGACTCGTCGCCACGAGCGCGACGCCGGCGCGCGCCCGCACGTCCCAGCCGCGCGCGGGGAGCCGCGCCGCGGCGACGAAGTGAAGGCTGCCGTCCTGCGCGATGATCCACCGCTCGAGCGATCGCTTGCGCAGCACCCAGAGTCCGGTGGCATCCGCGTCGGCGGCGACGGCTTTCCGGTGGCCGGGGATCCGCGCCAATCGCGACGGCACGCCGGCCGATCCGTCGCAAGTCGCGCCGCCGCACGGGACGCGTCCCGCGTCCGCCCACCACGCGTCGGATAGCCGGCACAGCCGACCGCCCTGCACGTCGTCCGCGGCACAGGTCTTGGGTTTGCCACCGGCGCCGGCTGGCTCCCAGCCGCTGGGTGTGCGCGTCTCGATGCGCGTCTTGGTGTCCAGATCGGGATTCACGACGAAGCGCAGCAGCGCGGTTCCGCGCCGATCCGGCAGCAACACCGAATGCGTCCCCTGCGTGGCGCCCGAGGTGTCGGCGGAGAGCTGGCGCAGCAGCTGCCCGGGCTGATGCGCCGGATCGGCGAGCGCCCACACGTCGTCGTGGAGCACGCCGGCGGGATCGCGTCCGCCGGACAGGAGCACGCGCCCGCCGTCGGGCGTGACGGTGAGTGCCGCGTTCACGCGGGGCGGCAGATCTCCGCGGAGCTCGTGCGCGCCTGCGCCGTAGAGATCCATGACCCAGAAATCCGTCGTGGGCTCGCCATCGCGGATCCCGGAGGCGATGATCAGGTTCGGACCCCAGAGCGCCACGGCGGCGCCTTGACGGCCGCGAAGCGCGTCGGGCAAGAACAAGCGCGTCCAGGCCTGCTCGTCCGGCGAGTAGCTCTCCACGGCGCCCGCGGCGAAATCCACCGCGGCGGCCGCGCGCCCGGCGGAGTCGGCAACGAGGACGGTATCCGGCGAGAGCGAGGCGGGGATCGTGCCTTGTTCGAGTACCGCATACTGGACACTCGTCGCGTCGCTATCAACGGGGGCGAGCCGCGCCCAGTTCGAGCCGGCGCGATCCAGGACCAAGAGGTCCGGCTCGGCGGATGCGCCGATGGCGATCGGGACAGTCGAACCTTCGATCCCGCCGATGCGCCGGAACGTGGCGGTCATCGGGACCACGGAGACCTGCGCGGTTGCGAGCCAGCTTCCGCTCGTGCGTGGTTCGCTCGCGAGCAGGATGGTCGCGTAGTCCTGCTGGGCGGGCCGGAGCAGTACCGCGCTCTCGACGAGGCCTCCGGCGTGGGCGAGGACGCGCGCGTCGGCGATATTCTGGCCGGCGAAGCTCACCGGATCGGGGCCGAACCAGAGCGTGAGGCGGCCCAGGAGCTGATCGGCCGTGAGCAACGTGCAGCCGACCCCGATCGAGACCGACGAGTGGAGCTGCTCGGGCTTCACCGTCTGGTCGGACAGGTCCGAGCGCATGCGCCGGCTCTCCAGGCTCGTCACGTCGTTCAGCTTGCTCCCCGCGAGGACCCGCTCCGGATCGGCGTAGAACGACCCAGGGCGCTGCGGGAAGCTTGGCGCCTGGTCGATGTGGATCAGCGTCCACGCGGCGTAGTCGTGCGTGAGCCGGTCGTACGCGCTGTTCAGCAAGCCGCCGGCCACGTGCTGGACGTCGTCGCTCTCGAAGTGCGGCTCGGGCTTGGCCGGACCGTGGGACGCGAGCTCGGCCGTCCAATCCCAGGAGATCGTGTCGGAGGCCGTGTCGAGCTGCGGGACCGCGACGTTGCGGCTCGCGCACCAGGACGAACTGGGCGAGAGGGCACAGCCGCCGCGCTCGACGGGACGCCAACCGCGACCGGGATGGGTCTTGTCCGCGGCGGGCGTGACCGCGGCCTGGAAGCACTCGCTGGAAGGATCGGCGACGCAACCCGAACCGGGCAACGGGTCACCGTTGCTGTCGCGGCACGCGCACCGGTACGTCTGCGCGGTCCAGCCGTAGCCGGGGTAGTTGATGGTGGTGCCGTCCCACGCGGGATCGTTGGCGCTCCGACCGCGGTAGGTCTGCGTCTGGATCGGGATCGAGTCGTCTCCGGACGCGTACGTGCCGAAGGTCTTGCAGCTTGCGGGCTTCACGTCGTCGGGCATCCAGCGCGAGAAGCTGACCGGGTACGGATCGCAGACGTCGCCGCGCTGGAAAGCGCCGAGCTGGTTGTTCGTCACGGGATCGGGCGGCCAGTTGGCGTCCTCGCCGACGCGGTTGGACAGGCCGAGCGCGCTCTTTGCGATCGACGGGCACTCGTCGATGCCGTTGGGGCGGGTGTCCTGATCGCTGTCCCAGTAGCCGCCGTAGGCGTAGAGCGGCCTCGACGACCATGAAGGCTGCGTCGGCACGGCAGGAAGATCCGCGGTGCCCCGCCCGACGTACTGGTTTTTCCATGTGGAGTCGGGATCGCAAATGCCGCTGAGACCATCGCCATCGGCGTCGTCCTGCGACGGGTCGATGGGGCACGGGTCTGTTGCAGAAACGGGAGTAACGACTTCCTCGACCGGCGCGGTTTGCGGACTGCCGTCGGGAAGAACGATCGGGTTGCCGTGGTCATCGAAGACACACTTTGCCCCGAACTCGCGGGGCTTGGTGAAATCGATGCCGGACACTTCGGGAAATCCATCTGCGTCCGCGTCCGTGGTGTAGTCCTGGCCGACGTGCATGAACGACGGCACGCCCGAAGTTTCGGTGCTGTAGAAATGCAAGCCGAGGAGATCCTGCCCGGGAAAGCCCAGATTCGTCAGGTCTCTCGGCTGGAGGGTCGCAGCGGGAGTCAGGCTGCCGTCCCTGGCCCATGCGCAAGCGTTCACGAATCCGCCGGTACCGGCGACTTGCGGAACGGTCGAGGCCCACAGAGTCGCAGACAAGTTCTGCGTCTTCGGATGCGCGCCTGCTGAAACTCCGCATTGCCAGCGCGTGAGGGGTCCTATTGCTGGGGCGTGCCAGAGCCAGGCCGGCACTCGGATGCGACCGTTTCCGTAGTGCGGGTCGTTGCACAGCCCAGCGGGATCAGTGATGTCGTACTTGCCCAAGCCCGCGGTGCAGTACACATGGTGCTTTCCGGCGGAGTGATAGAAGATCAGGTGCGTCCCATCGAACTGCCCGTTCGGGCAGCGGTTGTACGCCGTGGGCTCGGCGCGCCACACGCCGCCGTCCTGGTGGATGTCGAGCGTGACGTCGAAGTACTCGTTGTCGCCTTCGTGGGCGTCGCCGCAGCCGAAATCGTCGTCCGCAGCGAAGCCGCCGTTTTTCCGCCAGAGTCCCTCGTAGTGCATCTTGACGAGGACGTGCCCGGGCTCGACGTCCGTGAGCCGCCATGCGGTGAAGCCCGTGACGGGCTCGCACGGCCGTAGCTCGTTCTCCGCTGCATCGAAGCGGGACTCCGGCACGAAGCACTTGGCGAGCTGGTTCTCCATGTCGTCGTCGAGGCCGTTGCCGTCCTCGTCGTGCGCGCAGTAGTCGGGCATGTTCTGGGCCATCAGCACAGGCGAGCGCTGGAGGAACTCGCAGCTCGTGTCGAACCTCCCGCTGTCGCCGCTGCTGGGCTGTTGGAAGTCGATCGGGGGCTGGCCGCCGGGGCAGGTTTGAGCCCGCGCCCACGGCGCTACCGCGATGACGACAGCCAGCGCAGCGACGGCAAGAACCGTGCGTGCGTGCGTGCAATTCCCCAGCCATCGGCACACCTCCTCGGTGAGGGGTCGATGTTCGCTCCAGCAGCGGCGCCGCGCAAGCCTGTCCTGGTTTCGCGGTTCGCCGGTGTCGCCTGATCTCGCCTGCTTTCGCCATGCGCCTGTCGATCGCCCGGCGGGGTATCCCGCGGAGCGGGCACGCGAGCCCATCACGTCACGGGCGATCAGCGCATCGTCGCGCTGGCGACGCCAACGCGCGCTTCCGCGCCGGACCGGCAAGAAGCCACAAGCAAGCGCTTCGGTGCTACGGCGTGGCGGGCAGCGCGAAGTCCTTCACGATCGGCATGTGCTGCATCCCGCTCACACCCGAGTCGGTAGTCAGCACCGGCGCGACTTCCGACAGCGGCGTGTAGACGCGGCTGTCGAACACCAGGCCCGACGCGTACGTGCTGGCGCCGATCTGCACCGCGAGCTCGCGCGAGGCGAGCGCCGCGTTCGGCAGCACCCAGTCGTAGGGCTTGTTGCGGTTGGCGTTGGTGTTTTCGTTCGCGTTCTGGTCCGCCGGGCGCGCGCCGCCGGTGCTCACGACCGCCGACAGCTCGGTGACCGCCGTCTCCGTCGTGCTGTCCGTGTTCAGATCGCCGCCGATCACCAGATAGTCACCCGCCGGCACCTCTGCCTGGATGTCCGCCACCAGTTCGGCGGCCTGCGCGGCGCGCGTGCTCGTGCTCGACGTCTTCATGTGCACGCTGACGGCCCACAGATCGACGGGACCGGGCACGTCGATGCGCGTCCAGGCGAAATCCCGATCGGGCACGTTCACGTCCTGCCACTCGCCATAGGCGACGATCGGGTAGCGGCTGACCACGCCGTTCGGGATGCCGCCGGTCTGCGGCTCGCGGAAGAAGCAGAAGTTCGCGCCGAACGCCGTGTCCACGAGATCGCGTAGCGTGCCGTGACGGTAGTTGAACTCCTGGATCATCACGATGTCCGGCGCGAGGCCCTGGAAGATGCGGATGCCCGGAAGCTCGTAGGCCTGGTAGTTGTCGCTGGTGATGTTGGCGGCCACGATGCGCACGCGCACGCTCGCGCCTGCATCACCTGCGTCGCCTGCGTCCGTCGATGCGGCGTCGACCGCGGCATCGGCGTCGGGGCTCGACGCGTCGCTCGCGCCTGTTCCGGCAGCGCCCGCGGCGCCGAGCGCCGGGCAATCGAAGATCCCGCCGCCGGCGCTGCCGCCCGTGCCGCCCGTGCCGCCTCCGCCGCCGCTGCCCGCCTGGCCCGCGTCGAGACCCGCGGCTGCCCGCCTGGCCCGCGTCGAGACCCGCGCTGCCCGCTTGACCCGCGTCGAGACCTGCGGCGCCCGCCTGGCCCGCGTCGAGACCCGCGCTGCCCGCTTGACCCGCGGCGCCGGCCTGGCCCGCGCCCGCGCTGCCGGCCTGGCCAGCGTCGAGCCCGGCGCTGCCGCGCGCTGCCGGCGCTGCCGCCCGCGCCCGCCGCCGCGTCGGCGTGGTGGCCGCCGCTCCCACCGGCGTCCGGAAGATCGTCCACGAGCGCCTGGTCCGAGCATCCGGCGAAGTAGACGGGCGCCGCCATCGCGACGACGAGCAGCACGGTGCGCGGGAGCAATCGCATGACCCGGAGTATGCCCGCAATCGGCCGCGCGTGGCGACCCGGCGTCTACCCGCGCTTGGAGTAGATGTCGTAGCGCGCGTCGCGCGGCAGGTTCCAGCCCGACGGATCGGGACGCGACAGCTCGCCGGGCTCGACCTCGGCGAGCACCAGCTCCGGGTGGTCGCTGGTGTCCGGACACAGGCCGTTCGGGCCGACGACGTAGCTGTCGCCGAAGAACGGCTGGTTCCACGGCGGCTCGCTGCCGCGCCGGTTCGAGCCTGCGATGAACAGGTTGTGGCGCGCCGCTTCCACCGGGAACTCGAGCCGCCACATGCGCTGGCTCTTCTCGCCGAAGGTGACGGCCGGCGAGAACACCAGCTCGGCGCCCTCGCGCGCCAGGCTGTACATCACGCCCTCGAAGTGGCGGTCGTAGCAGAATCGCGACGCCGACCCGGCCGACGGAGGTCTGGTACACGGGAAAGAACGGGTTCTTCGAGACGTTGCAGTCGCTCGCGCCGTTGTCGCCGTCGCTCGGGTCGTAATAGAACGGCTCGTGGAACGAGCCCTGCTCGTTCGTGCCGGCGGGCAGGTGCGTCTTGCGGTAGCGGCCGAGCAGCTGGCCGTGCTCGTCGATCACCACCGCGGTGTCGAAGCGCCGGCCCGACGGCGCGCGCTCGTAGATCGGGGCGACGACGATCAGACCGAGATCGGCGGCGGCGGCGCGAAGCTCCGTCACCGTCGGCCCGGTCGTGGCGTCCTCGGCGAGGTCGAACCACATGGGATCGCGATCGAGGGCGAAGTACGGCCCGGTGAACAGCTCGCCGAAGCCGATGATGGCCGCGCCACGTCCCCTCGCCTCGCGCATCAGCTGGATGTGGTGCTGGACGTTGGCGGCGCGGATCGCCTCGAATTGCCCGGCGAGCCGCGGCAGATCCTCCACCCGCGCGGGCATGTCGCGATACGCGTTCAGGGTCTCGGTCAGGGCGACGATCATGGTGCCTCGTTGGCGAAGGACAGCAGCACGTCGCACAGCACGTTCACGCCGTTCGCACACTGCGCCGGGGTCGACAGCTCGCGCGGGTTGTGGCTGATGCCGTCGTACTCGCCGGGCACGAACACCATGCCCGCCGGGCAGACGCGCGCCATCTCCTGCGCGTCGTGGCCGGCGCCGGAGACGATGCGCTCGCAAGCGAGCCCGCGCGCCTCGGCCGCGGCGGCGACGCGCGCCTGGACCTGCGCCGAGAACGGCACGGTGTCGGTCCGCGCCGTCTGCCGGAACGTGATCTCCACGCGCTCCTGCGCGGCGACCTCGTCGTAGTACGCGGTGATGTCGGCTTCCGCGCGACGCATCGCCTCGTCGTCCGGGTTGCGCAGATCCACCGTGCAGCGCACCTCCGCGGGCACCACGTTCACCAGCCCGGGCCGCGCGGCGATGACGCCCATCGTCGCGCGCAGCGCGCCGTAGTGTCCGGAGCCGGTCATCTCGCGGAGCTTCAGATTGATGCGCGCCGCCGCGACGCCCGCGTCCGCGCGGAGCTCCATCGGCGTGGTGCCGGCGTGCGCGCTCTTGCCGGCGATGACCAGCTCGTGCCAGCCGATCGCCTGCACGCCCGTGACGACGCCGACGTCCAGGTTCTTCGAGCGCAGGATCGGCCCTTGCTCGATGTGGCACTCCAGGTACGCGTGCGGCGGGTCGAGACGCGGGGTTTCCGCACCGAGGAAACCGATCTTCTCCAGCTCGTCGCGGAGCACCGCGCCGTTCCGATCGACGAGCCCGTACACGTCCTCCAGCGTCAGCCGCCCGGTGGCGACGGCGCTGCCGAGCATGTCCGTCCCGAAGCGCGAGCCTTCCTCGTCGGTGAAGAACGCGACCACCACCGGCCGCTGCGTCTCGACGCGGTGTCGTCGAGCGTCTGCACGACCTCGAGCGCGCCGAGCACGCCCAGGCAGCCGTCGAAGCGCCCGGCGGTCTGCACCGAGTCGATGTGCGAGCCCATCATCACCGGGGCGAGCGCTGGCTGCTTGCCGGCCCGGCGCGCGAACACGTTGCCGATGCGATCCACGCTGACCGCGAGCCCGAGCGCGCGCATCCGCTCGACGACGTGACGCCGGCCCTCGCCGTCGGCGGCGGTGAGCGCCAGGCGATTGACGCCGGTCAGCCCGGTGCGCTCGTCGCGATAGCTGCCGATGCGGCCCAGCGCTTCGAGCGACGTATACAGACGATCCGCGTCGATGTTCACAGCCGTCCCATCCTCTCGAACAGGCGCGGCGCCTGCTCGCGCGCCTTCGCGCGGATCTCTTCCAGATCGCCGCGCACCAGCCGCCCGTCGTCGACCACCAACGCGCCGGCGACGATGACGTGGCGCACGCGCGCGTCGCGCACCACGAGATCCGCCGTCAGCGGCTGGTCGAAGCGCTCGGCGGCGATCGCGGCGCCGCACGCCGCGCGCGCGTCGGCCGTCGCTTCGTCGACGCCGGAGGCGACCAACGCTGCGCGCTCGGCGCGCATGTCCGCCGGATAGCCGTCGGTGCCGAGCGCGACGCGCGCGCTCGCCCCGAGCGCGCGCGCGAAGCCCACGCGGTTGCCGGCGTTCGAGCGCGGATTGTTCACGAGCCACGCGCCGGCCGCGCCGGCGCGCTTCACCTCTGCTTCGTCGAGGTGCACGCCGTGGGCCAGCACGCTGCCCGCGGGCAGCGCGCCGAGCTCGAGCAAGCGCTCGAGCGGGCCCGCGTAGCCGCGCCGCCGCGCGTCTTCGACGTCGGCAACGTCCTCCGCGACGTGCACGTGGAGCGGCACGTCGAGCTCGCTGCAGAGTGCGGCCATGTCGCGGATCGTGTCGTCACCGACCGTGAACGACGCATGCAGCGCCAGCATGCCGCGCACCAGCGGGCGGCGATTGTCCCGCACGAAGCGCGCGCACTCGGCGAGCCCGGCGCGCGCCTCGTCGCGCCCGCCGTTGCGCTCGGTCGCGCCGTAGCCGGTGACGAGCCGGCAGCCGAGCTCCTGGGCCGCGTCCGCCAGCACGTCCAGGGAGCCGTCGATGAACGCCGGCGACTCGTGGTGGTCGACGAGCGTGGTCGTCCCCGCGAGCAGCGCCTCGGCGATGTACAGCCGCGCCGCCGCGCCGAGCGACGCCGCGTCGAGCGCGCGATCGAGCCGCCACCACACGCGCTCGAGGATTTGCACGAAATTCTCCGGCGCGCGGTCCGGCGCCGGCATGCCCAGCCCCGCGAGCCCGCTGTACAGGTGCGTGTGCGCGTTCACCGCGCCCGCCGCGATCTCCGCGCCGGCGCAGTCGATCCGCCGCGCGCCGGCGACGGGGCCCTCGGCGACGCGACCTTCGGCGACGAACAGCTCGCGAGGCCCGCCGGCCAGGTGGAGCGCGCTCATCCCGGGTTTCTACGCCGGAAAGGGCTCGTGCGGTAGCTGGCTTCGAACTGCCGGCCCGGCGCGGTATCCCGCGCTCCGCCGGCCGCGACTCCGGACCGCGCGCACCCGTCGTCCCGGAGCGCGTGTCCGGCGCGCGGGCGTCGGCGGCGCGCCCTGGCGCGCGGCTCTTGACCGGTGTCAGGCGTCGGATTGACTCGCCGGAGGCGGGCGCCTAGCCCGTTTCCTGGTGGCAAGGCAGGCGTCCGCGGGTCTGGGCAACGGCGAGGTTCTCCAGAGCTTCATGCGCTTCTCCTCCCCGCTGGCGCTGGCCACGATCGACGGCGCGCTGGTGCTGGTGAACGAGGCGTGGTCGGCGCGCTTCGGCGCGGCGAGCCTGGTCGATGCGAAGTTCGACGCGCTGGCGGCTGGCAGTGCCGACGCGCGTCGCCTCGCCTTCCAGCCGCCCGACGGTGGCGGCATCCTCGAGGCGAGCGCGATGGCCATCCGCACCGCCGACCGCGTCTTGCTGATGGTCGGCGACCAGCCGGCGTCACCGCTTCAGGACGAGGTCGACGCCCTGCGCGACCGGGTGTCGGCGCTCGAGCAACTGGCCGCGACCGACCACCTGACCGGCGCCTGGAACCGCGTACACTTCGATCGATTGATCGACGCGGAGCTGGCGCGCAGCGCGCTGGAGCAGCAACCGCTGTCGCTGGTGCTGCTCGACATCGACCACTTCAAGCGCATCAACGACAGCTTCGGCCATGGCGTCGGCGACTCGGTCCTGCGCGAGCTCGTGTCGCTCGTGGTGTCGCGCACGCGAGCCTCGGACGTGCTCTTCCGCTGGGGCGGCGAGGAGTTCGCGGTGCTCGCCGCCTCGGCCGGCTACCGCGGCGCGGAGCGGCTGGCCGAGAACCTGTGTCGCGCCGTGGCCGGGCATCGCTTCGAGA
This sequence comes from uncultured delta proteobacterium, assembly GCA_963775185.1. Classification (GTDB taxonomy): domain Bacteria; phylum Myxococcota_A; class Polyangia; order Polyangiales; family Polyangiaceae; genus JAPSGB01. Next base: position 282,021 of record CAVZIE010000004.1, read on the forward strand.
CCGTGGGCACGGTCACCGTCAGCCTCGGCGTCGCCGAGCGCTTCGGCGACGAGAGCGCCGAGGCCTTGTTCAACCGCCTCGACGCGGCGCTCTACGCCGCGAAGGAGGGCGGGCGAAACCGCGTGGTCGTCGATCGGCGCGGCAACTCGGACACGTGGGCGACACAATCGAGCGCATCGCCCCTGCGCCTTCAGTGGCACGAAGCCTACGAGTGCGGCGACGCCACCATCGACGACGAGCACCGGCAGCTGTACGCGCAGGCCAACCGGCTGATCGAGGCGGCGTTCCACAGCGAGGCGGAGCCCCAGCTGGTTCGCGCGGCGCTCGACGAGCTGCTCGCGCAGTTGCGGCGGCACTTCGCCGATGAAGAGGCGATCCTGGCCCGCCATCACTACGCCGATCTCGAGCCGCACAAGCGCGCGCACGCCGGCCTGCTCCGGCGCGCGGCGTATCTGCGCGAGCGCTTGGACACCGGCGAAGCGACGCTCGGCGCTATCGTCGAGTACCTGGCCCAGGATGTCGTGGCGCGCCACCTGCTGGTCGTCGACCGCGCGTTCTTTCCGCTGTTCGAGTCTCGCTCCGCACAAAGCGGCTGAGCGCTGCGGCGCAACGCGGGATTCCGCGCCGGACCGGCATCGAACCGGCAGAGCCGAGCGCGTGTTATCCTCGATGCATGTCGACGATCGAGTTCACCCTGAACGGCGAGAAGAAGCGCGTCGAGACGGCTCCCGGCGAGACGCTGCTGGATACCCTGCGCGAGCGCTGCGGGATCCTCTCGACCAAGGACGGCTGCCAGCCGCAAGGACAGTGCGGCTGTTGCCTGGCGCTGGTCGACGGCCAGCCGAAGACGATCTGCGCGATCGGCGCGGAGCGCGCTCAAGGCAAGGAGATCGTGACGCTCGAGGGCGTGCCGGAGGCGGAGCGCGAGCAGATCGCGAAGGCGTTCGTGTCGGCGGCGGGGCTGCAGTGCGGGTTCTGTATTCCGGGCATCGCCCTGCGCGCGCGCCACCTGCTCGACAAGAACCCGAGCCCGAGCCGGGACGAGATCGCGAAAGCGCTCGACGGCCACCTGTGCCGCTGCACGGGCTACGTGAAGATCGTCGACGCCGTGGAGCTGATGGCGAAGGCGCGGCGCGGCGAGCCGATCCCGGAACCGACGGAGGACGCGCACGTCGGCAAGTCGTACCGGCGCTACCGCGCGACGGAGATGACGCTCGGGATGCGGCCGTACGTGGCGGACATGACGCGCGACAACATGCTGCACGGCGCGCTGCTCTTGTCGGCGCACGCGCGGGCGCTCGTGAAGCGCATCGACACGTCCAAGGCCGAAGCGCTGCCCGGCGTGGTGAAGATCGTCACGGCCGCGGACGTCCCGGGCAAGCGCTGGTACGGCTTGCTCTACAACGACTGGCCGGGCTTCGTCGCAGTGGGCGAAGAAGCGCGCTGCGTGGGCGACGTGATCGCCGCCGTCGCCGCCGTGGACGAGCGCACGGCGCGCGAAGCGACGAAGCTGATCGAGGTCGACTACGAGGTGCGCGAGCCGGTACGCGACCCGCTGGCGTCGCTGGCGGAGGGCGCGCCGCAGGTGAACCCGACCCACGAAAACCTGCTCAGCCGCTCGCAGATCCGTCGCGGCGACGCCGACGCCGCGCTGGCGGCGAGCGCGCACGTCGTGCGCGAGCACTTCGTCACGCAGCGCATCGAGCACCTGTACCTCGAGCCCGAGGCGGCGCTGGCCGAGCCGCTTTCCGACGGCAAGATGGCGCTCTACACCCAGGGCCAGGGCGTGTTCGACGATCGGCGGCAGGTGTCCGGCCTGCTCGGCATCCCGGAAGACGATCTGTACGTCGAGCTGGTGCCGAACGGCGGCGCCTTCGGCGGCAAGGAAGACATGAGCGTGCAGTCGCAGACCGCGCTCCTGGCGATGCTCAGCGGGCGACCGGTGCGACTGAAGTTGAACCGCGAGGAGTCGATCCGCATCCACCCGAAGCGCCACCCGATCGTCATGGACTACACGGTGGGCTGCGACGCCGAGGGTCACCTCACCGCGGTGCAGGCGCGCATGATCGGCGACTCGGGCGCCTATGCGTCGGTGGGCGGCAAGGTGCTCGAGCGCGCCGCCGGCCACGCGTGCGGCCCGTATCGCGTGCCGAACGTGGACGTGGAAGCGCTCGCGCTCTACACCAACAACCCGCCCTGCGGCGCCATGCGCGGCTTCGGCGCGAACCAGGCGAATTTCGGCATCGAGGCGTGCCTCGACATGCTGGCGAAGAAGGTCGGGCTCGACGGCTTCGAGATGCGCGAGCGGAACGCGGTCGAAGTGGGCGACATCTTCTCCACCGGCCAGGTGCTCGACAAGTCCGTGGGCATCAAGCGCACGCTGGCGGCGGTCAAGGACCTCTACTACGAGGCCAAGCGCGCAGGCAAAGCCGTGGGCATCGCCTGCGGCATCAAGAACACGGGCATCGGCAACGGCGTCGAGGAGTGGGGCAAGTGCCGCCTGGTCGTCGAAGAGGACCGGAGCGTGTCGCTCTACCAGGGCTACACGGAGATGGGCCAGGGCCTGCTCACCGTCGCCATCCAGTTCGCCGCGGAAGTGACGGGGCTGCCCGGCAGCGCGTTCCGTCCCAAGGTCGACTCCACGTTCGCGCTCGGCTGCGGCCAGACCACCGGCTCGCGCGCGACGCTGTTTGCCGGGCGCGCCGTCAAGAGCGCGGCCGAGAAGATGAAGGCAGACCTCGACCGCGGTCTCACGCTGGGCGATCTGGTAGGCCGAGTGTACGCCGCCGACATCGTCATCGACGACACCACGGCCCTCGGCGCCGACGTCGCGCGGATCAAGACACACACGGCGTTCGGCTACGCGACGCAGGTGTGCATCCTCGACGACAAGGGACGCATCGAGCGCTTCATCGCCGCCCACGACGTCGGCCGCGCCATCAACCCCGCCCTCTGCGCCGGCCAGATCGAGGGCTCGATCCACATGGGCCTGGGCTACGCCCTGACGGAGGAGCTGCCGTGCAGCGACGGCATGCCCGTGAGCTTCAAGCTCCGCGACATCGGCGTGCTGCGCGCCCGCGATATGCCGAAGTGCGAGGTGATCCTCGTGGAAGAGCCGGAGCCCGAGGGCCCGTTCGGCGCCAAGGGCGTCGGCGAGATCGGTCTCGTGCCCACCGCCGGCGCCGTCGCCGGCGCGCTCGAGGCCTTCGACGGCATCCGCCGCACCACGCTGCCGATGAAGGACTCGCCCGCGGGCAAGGCGATGAGCGTGGGCCGCCTCAAGGGCGACCGCGCGAAGTGGACTTGAGCGCGACGCCCGTCATTCAGGATTCCGCGCCGGACCGTCATCCCCTTCCCCCGGAATGACGGCTGTCAGCGGCGCCCGGCGCGCGCTTGACCGGGACCCGCTGCGGACCCAAGCTAGCACTACCCCTCCCCGGGTGGGGTGGGTAGGAGATAGCGATGATCAAGCTCAAGGTAACGGGAATGACGTGCGGCCACTGCGAGATGGCCGTCAAGAAGGCGCTGGCGGCCGTGCCCGGGGTGGAGCGCGTCGTGTCGGTAGACCGCGCCCAACAGGAAGCGGTGGTTGAAGGCGCGCCCGACGTGTCGGCGCTGGTCGCCGCCATCGAGGAAGAGGGCTACCAGGCGGAGGCGGCCGCGTCGTGAAGAGCTGCACCCACGGTCTCAAGCTCGATCCGGAGACGCGCGAGCAAGCGCGCCGGCGCCTGCTCAGCATCAAGGGTCACGTCGAAGGCATCATGCGCATGCTCGACGACGAGTCGATCTATTGCGTCGACGCCTTGAAGCAGATCAAGGCCGTCACCGGCGCGCTGGACAAGGTGGGCGCGCTCGTCTTGCAGAGCCACTTGAAGGACCACGTCGTCACGGCAGCGGAGCGCGGCGACGTGGACCAGATCGTGGCCGAGCTGATGGAAGTGCTGAAGTACCGGTGAGCGCGATGACGCAACACGTGATAAAAAGCCGGATTGATCTCGGCGTGCAGGGCATGACCTGCGCGAGCTGCGTGGCGCGCGTCGAGCGCGTACTGAAGAAGCAGCCCGGTGTGCTCTCGGCGACGGTGAACCTGGCGACCGAGAAAGCGAGCATCGAGTTTTCGCCGGAGGCGGTCAGCGTGCAGCGGCTGAAAGCCGCCATCGCCGACGCGGGCTACGAGCCGGTCGACCTGTCTGCCGAGCCGGACGCGCAAGCGATCGCACACGAGCACGAGCAAGACAAGCTCCGCCACGAGCTCGTGCTCGGCGCGGCGCTCAGCACACCGCTGGTCTTGATCGCCATGCTTCCGATGCTGGTGCCGGGGCTCGAAGCCGCGATGGCGCGCGTGTTCCCCATGCCGGTGTGGGGCGTGTTCGAGATGGCGCTGGCGACGCCGGTGCAGTTCCACGTCGGGCGGCGCTTCTACCGTCAGGGCTGGGCGGAGCTCAGCCACAAGAGCCCGGGCATGAACACGCTGGTGATGATGGGCTCGAGCGCGGCGTACTTCTACTCCGTGCTCGCGCTGCTGTCGCCGGGCATCTTCCCGGCGGGCACGGCCCACCTGTACTTCGAGGCCTCCGCCGTCATCATCACCTTGATCCACTTCGGCAAGTACCTGGAGGCCAAGGCCAAGGGCCGCACGTCCGAGGCGATCAAGAAGCTGATGCAGCTCACGGCGAAGACCGCGCGCGTGCTGCGCGACGGACACAGCGTCGAGCTGCCGATCGAAGCCGTGGTGCCGGGCGACCACATCCAGATGCGCCCGGGCGAGCGCGTGCCGGTGGACGGCGTGGTGCTCGAGGGCCAAAGCTTCGTCGACGAGAGCATGATCACCGGCGAGCCGGTGCCGGTGGAGAAGAGCGCGAACGCGGAGGTCGTGGGCGGCACGATCAACAAGAGCGGCGCTTTCGTGTTCCGCGCTACGCGCGTCGGCGCCGACACGGTGCTCGCGCAGATCATCAAGCTGGTCGAGCAGGCGCAGTCGACGAAGCCGCCGATCCAGCAGCTCGCCGACCGCATCGCCGCGGTGTTCGTGCCGATCGTGATCGCCGCCGCGCTCCTGACGTTCGCGATCTGGCTCGCCGTCGGGCCGAGTCCGGCGCTCAGCTACGCGTTCGTGGCGGCCGTCAGCGTACTGGTCATCGCCTGCCCGTGCGCCATGGGCCTGGCCACGCCCACGGCGATCATGGTGGGCACCGGCAAGGCCGCCGAGCTCGGCATCCTGTTTCGCCAGGGGGCGGCGCTCGAGACGCTGGCGCGCCTGGACACGGTGGTGCTCGACAAGACCGGCACGCTCACCGAGGGACGACCGGAGCTGACCGACGTCCACGTGTTCGACATGCCGGAATCCGAGCTGCTCGCGCTGGCCGCGGCCGCGGAGGACCAGAGCGAGCACCCGATCGCCCAGGCGCTGGTCGCCGGCGCGCGGAGCCGCGGGCTCGAGGTGCCGCGCGCCGAGACGTTCCAGGCCGAGGCCGGCTACGGCCTCGAGGCACACGTCGGCGGGCGCCATGTGCAGGTCGGCGCCGACCGCTACATGGACAAGATCGGCGTCGACCCCGCGCCCGCCCGCGCGGTCGCCGACGAGCTCGCCGCCGCGGCCCGCACGCCGATCTACGTCGCCGTGGACGGCGCGCTCCGTGCGGTGCTCGGCGTCGCCGATCCGCTGAAGCCGGGCAGTGTGCAGGCCGTGCGCGATCTCCAGGCCCTGGGCTTCGAGGTCGCCATGCTCACCGGCGACAACCGGACGACGGCGGAGGCCGTCGCACGCGCGGCCGGCATCGAGCGCGTGCTGGCCGAGGTGCTGCCCGACCAGAAGGCGAACGAAGTGAAGCGCCTTCAGAGCGAAGGCAAGCGTGTGGCATTCGTCGGCGACGGCATCAACGACGCCCCCGCACTCGCCCAAGCCGACGTGGGGCTGGCCATCGGGACCGGCACCGACATCGCGATCGAGGCCGGCGACGTGATCTTGATGAGCGGCGATCTGGGCGGCCTGGTCAACGCGGCGCGGCTGTCGCGGCGCACGCTGCGCACCATCCGCCTCAACTTCTTCTGGGCCTACGCCTACAACGTCGCCCTGATCCCGGTCGCCGCGGGCGCGCTGTATCCGCTGGTCCACCTGCTGCTCAATCCGATGATTGCCGCGGCGGCCATGAGCGTGTCCAGCGTGTTCGTGGTGACCAACAGCTTGCGCCTGCGCCGGTTCTCGACGCGGGCCGCCTGACGCCGATCGCGCTGGCGATGGCCCACGTGGGCGAACCGGGGCTCGCGCGCCAGGGATCCCGGAAAATCGACGCTCGCGCGTAGAAAGTGTTTGACGCGATCTGCGGCGCTGCCGGTCGTCGAACGTCGATCGTGCTCGCGATGGCCCACGTGGGCGGCGTGTCGCGCCGCGTGCCGCGCACGCAGCGGCGGAGCGACTCGAAGCGTGATCGAGCACGCGATCGCGCGGCTGTGCGCGGCTCCGGGCGTCGAAAAGGCTCGTGGTAGAGCGGAAGCAGGAGGGAGGGGAAATATGAGTGGGAAAATCTCCGATTGGCGGCGCGCGCATGCGGAGCTGCTGCGGATTGCAGCCGAGCGCGTGGCGCTCGATCGCGACGAGGGGCAGTGGCTGATCGCAGCGCAGCGGGCCGGCGTGCACAGGCGGCTCGGCTTCGCGACGTTCGCCGAGTACGTCGAGCGCGTGCTCGGCTACGGGCCGCGTACGACCGACGACAAGCTGCGCGTCGCGGCGGCGCGGCGTGCGATCGAGCAGGCCCGTGCCCATGTGGGCGCCGGCGTCGGCGCCGGAGTCGAAGCGCTGCTGCGCGGCGCGCTCGGGGTGCTCTCGGCGGGGAGTCAGGCGGCGTGACGGGCATGCGCGGCCGGACCCCGGCCCACGGGCAGCGGCGCATTTCGCGGTGCGCCGAACAGTGGTTGCCACGGCTCGTGAGGCGTCTATAACGTCGGCGCACTGCCGCGCGATTCGAGATGACGACGGGCGCCGAGGAAGACGAGACGCCGGAGACGACTCCGGGCAACGCCCTGCATCCGCTGCGCGGCACGCTGGTCGCGCTCGCCGGTGCGGCGCTGCCGTTCTTGCTCATGACCACCGACCGGCACTGGAGCTTCAGTGTCCCAGTCGGCATCGTGTCCCTGCTGGTCTCCGCGTGGGGCATCCTCGACCTGCTCGGCAGCTTCGACGACGCGGCGGACGTCGTGCTGGGTCAGACGACGCTCGCAGCGCTCTTGCCGAAGCTCGGCGAGCTCGCGGCCAGCGTCGTCGTGCTGATCGCGCTGATGCGCCTGGCGGTAGCCGGGGCGCTGCCCAAGCAGGTCATCACGATGGCCGTGCTGATGCCGGTCGCGTTCACGTGGGTGGTGACCGCCGTTTTCCGCACCGGGCGCGAGCTCGGCGCGTGGCAGGACGAGGACGGCCGCTCGCTGCTGCGGAGGCACGGCTTCTGGCTGATCGTGCTCGTCACGCTGCTGTACTTGCCGATGCTCGGCAGCTACTCCCTCACCGATCCGTGGGAGACGCACTACGGCGAGGTGTCGCGGGAGCTGCTCGCGCGCGACGACTGGATCAGCACCTGGTGGGCGCAAGACGGCTGGTTCTACTCGAAGCCCGTCTTCGACTTCTGGATCCAGGCGCTCAGCTTCGCGCTGCTCGGCGTGCGCTACATGCCGGACCAGATGCTGGGCGCGGCGGCGCACGGCCGGTTCCCCCAGCCCGAGTGGGCGAACCGGATGCCGATCTTCCTGCTTACGGTGCTGGCCACGTACCTGCTCTACAAGGCCATGGCGAAGGTGTTCGGCCGGCGCGCGGGCTTCCTCGGCGGCGTTGTGCTGACAACCATGCCGCTCTGGTACCTGCTCGCACACCAGACCATGTGCGACATGCCGTACGTCGGCCCGCTGGTCGCGTGCATGGCGCTGCTGCTGCTCGGCTTCAACACCGACCCGGAGCAGCGCGCGGGGCAATGCGAGCTCCGCGTGGGCTCGCGCGTGCTGCGTTTGTCGGGCTTCCACCTGTTGTTCGCGCTGGTCATCGTCACGGTGTTGCCGCAGCTGCTGTACCTGCTGAGCCGCAACGTCACATTGCAGCTCGCGAGCCTGCCCCACGGCTTCCGGATCCACGCGGACGAATTCTTCGCCGGGTCCGGTGGCGGCAACTGCGGGCTCCCGGGCAACATGGCGTGCCATCGCCAACTGCCGGTCAACCGCAACTTCCAGCCGTGGGCGGCCGCGCTGCTCTGGGGCGGCGTCGCCGCCGTGCTGCTCTGGTTGAATCGCGGGGAGCGGCGGCTACAGCGCCTGTACTTCCTCGGCGCGTGGTACTTCATGGCCATCAGCTCGCTGGCGAAGGGCGCGCCCGGGCTGGTGATCCCGCTGTTCGTCGCGGCGGTCTACGTCGGCGCCACGCGCCGCTGGAAGGATCTCGCGCGCCTCGAGCTCGGCGCGTTCGTGCTGCTGCTCGCATGCGTGTGCTTGCCTTGGTACGTGCAGATGTACGTGCGCCACGGCGCGCCGTTCACCGACGAGCTCCTGCTCTCGGACATGTACAAGCGCGCGTTCGAGCACGTGCACGACACCAACGCCGGCGACGACACCAGCTTCCGCTTCTACGTCTGGCAGCTCGGCTACTCGCTCTTTCCCTGGGTCGGCCTCGGCGTCGGCGGGATGCTGTGGGCGTTCGGCCCCGACCCGGTGAAGCGCGAACAGCGCGAGGCCAGCGCCTTGCTGATGCTGTGGTTCATCACCGTGTTCGGGATGATGACGGTGACGCTGACCAAGTATCACTACTACATCTTCCCCGCCGTCCCGCCGATCGCGGCGCTCACCGGCGTGCTCCTCGATCGCGCCATCGAGACGCGCCTGCCGACAGGCCGCAAGCTCGCCGGCTACCTTGGCGCGGTCGGCGCCAGCGCGTCACTCGTGGTGTACGGCTTGATGCGCTGGTTTCCGGGCGCCATCAGCGGCTGGACCAACGCGGACAACAAGCCGCCGCCCGCTTCCGCGCTGTGGGGTGGCGTGCTCGTCGCGCTGGGCGTCGTCGCCGGTGTCGCCGCCGCGCGCTTTCTGGTGCGTCGCGCCGACGACGCGCGCCCCGGGCCGGAGCCGGTGATGCTGGGCGTCGTCGGCCTCGCCAGCGCGGTGGCCGTCGCGCTCACGGGCAGCGACCTGTTCATCACCGGCCACGGCGACATCCCGGGCAACGTCCGGCTGATGGATCTGATCAGCTACAACTACTCGCGGCCGTGGCCGGAGACGCTGGACTTCAACGCCATCCTCGAAGCCTTCACCATCGCTTCGGCCGCGCTGTGCGCCCTGTTCATTGTGCGGCGCTGGCGCACGCACGCGGTCGTGCTGCTATTTTCGGTCTCCGTGCTGTGGGGCGCATGGGGCGTCGACGAGTACTTCGTCCGCGCTGCGGCACACTGGGGCCAGCGCGACACGGTGATCGCCTACTACCGCGATCGCAAGGGCCCCGAGCAGCCCTTCGTCGCGTACCAGATGAACTGGAAGGGCGAAAACTTCTACACCGGCAACCACGTGCCGGCGTTCAAGTCGTCCGGCAAGCCGTTCAAGGACTGGGTCGAGAAGCAGAGGCAGGCCGGCGTGAAGGTCATGTACTTCACGACGGAGTGGGGCCGCGTCAACGGCCTGAAGAACGAGCTCGGCAAGCCGCCGCACTTCGACGTGCTCACGACCAAGCGCATGAACAACAAGTTCTTCCTCGCCCGCGTCCGCTGGGACTGACGGGTGGGTTGCCGTTCCGGCGCGGTATCCCGCGGCCCGCTTGCGCAGCAGGATACCGCGCCGGAACGGCAATCCGGAGATCGTCAGCCGGCCGCGAGACCGGTGCGGCGATTGAACTCGACGATCAGCTCGTCGAGCTTCGCGGCGGCGTCGGGGATCGACGTCCAGTAGCTATCATCGTGCCACTGCGCCTGGATCTCCTGATACGTGCGCCCCTGCTGCTCGACCCACGTGTAGTACTTCAGGTTGTGGACGCGCTTCCTGGACGGAAAATCGAGCTCCTGCATGGTGTCCGTGGTGGCGCCGGCGAGCCACCGCTGGTGCGCGACCGCAGCGTCGGCCTCGCTGAGCTCGCCGCGCTCCGAGCGCAGCTCCGACAGGCGGCTCCGGTACATCTCGACGGAATCGGTGAGCACGGTCATCACCACGCTCTCGCGGCCGAGCTCGAACCACTTGGCGAACTTGATCGCGCTCACCAGGTTGGCGGCGCCGGAGATGCCGAACAGGTGCAGGCGATCGAGCAGTGCCGGCTCGATGCCGCGCGCGGCGAGGTACTTCCTGCCCGCCGGCTCGTTGAACAAGCGCAGCGCCGAGATCGCCGCCTCGTCCTGCACGGCGATCACCATGTCCGTGTTCTTGACGTTGTGGATCCACGGCACGTGCTTGTCGCCGATGCCCTCGATGCGATGCTCGCCGAAGCCGTTCGACAGTAGCGTCGGGCACTCGGCGGCCTCGCTGGCGGCGATGCGCGCGCCGGCGAAATGCTTCTTCAGGTAGTCGCCCGCCGCGATCGTGCCGGCCGACCCGGTCGTGACCACGAGCCCCGCCAGGCGGCCCTTGGCGCCGAGCTCCCGCTCGAGCACCTCCGCCATCGCGCGGCCGGTGATCTCGTGGTGCCACAGGTAGTTCCCGAATTCCTCGAACTGGTTGAAGATCGTCAGCGCCTGACCGGAGCGGCGCAGCTCCCAGCACTTGTCGAAGATCTCCTTGACGTTGCTCTCCGTGCCCGGCGTCTTGATCACTTCGCCGGCCACGCTCTCGAGCCACTCGAAGCGCTCGCGGCTCATGCCCTCCGGCAGGATCGCGATCGACTCGCAACCGAGCAGCGCCGAGTCGTAGGCCCCGCCACGGCAGTAGTTCCCGGTGGAAGGCCAGACGGCCTTCTGCGAGGTCGGATCGAACTGGCCGGTGACCAGCCGCGGCGCCAGGCAGCCGAAAGCCGCGCCGACCTTGTGGGCGCCGGTCGGGAACCACTTGCCCACCAGCGCGATGACGCGGGCCTCGACTCCGGTCAGCGCCGGCGGCAGCTCGATGAAGTTCACCGGCCCGAACCCGCCCCCCTTCTCCACCGGCTGGTTGTGCCAGGTGATGCGGAAGAGATTCAGCGGGTTCACGTCCCACAGGCCCACGCCGGCGAGCTTCGTCACGACGGCCGCGGGGATCTTCGTCGGATCGGCCATCTGGGCCAGCGTCGGGATGACGATGTTGCGCTCGCGAGCGCGCGCGACGGCCTTCTCGAGACCGGCCTTGTCCACTGTCAGATCGATCATGTCGTTCCTTCTGTCGCGAGCAACGCTCGCAGGGCGTCGAGCTCCGGCTCGACGACGGGCGCTTGTTGTCGAACCGCGCGTCGGGCCGCGGCGATGTCCTTGAGGCCGTTGCCGGTGATCAGCACCACGGTTTCCTCGTCCCGGTCAATGACGCCGCACTCGAGCGCGACGCGCAGGCCGGCGTAGGCCGCCGCCGCCGCCGGCTCGGCGAACACCGCGGCGTCACGCCCGAGATCGGCCACGGCGGCGAGGATCTGCTCGTCGCTCACCACCACGAAGCTGCCGCCGGTCGCGCGCACGGCGGCGAGCGCCCGCGCGCCGTCGGCGGGCCGCCCGGCGGCGATGCTGTCGGCGATCGTGTCCGTCACGACGGGGTCGATGTGGTCGGTGCCGCGCTCGAACGCACGCGCGATGGGCGACGAGCCGGCGGCCTGCACACCCACCAGACGCGGCATGCGATCGATGAAGCCGACCTCCACGAGCTCGGACAGCCCCTTGTGCACGCCGACCAGGATGTTGCCGTCGCCGACGGGCACGATCACGGCGTCGGGCGCGCGCCAACCGAGCTGCTCGCACAGCTCGAACGCGACCGTCTTCTTGCCCTCGACGGTGAAGGGATTCGAGCCGGTGTTGCGACAGTACCAGCCCAGCTCGCGGGCCGCGGCTTCGGAGAGCTCGAACGCGTCGTCGTAGCTGCCACGCACCAGCACGACGCGCGCGCCGAAGATCGCCAGCTGCACGAGCTTGGCCGGCGGCGCGCTCTCGGGCACGAGCACGATTGCCTCGATGCCCGCGCACGGCGCCATCGCCGCCAGCGCGACGCCGGCGTTGCCCGTCGAGGCCGTGATCACGCGCTGGGCGCCGATCGCCCGCGCGCGCTGCACCACCACGGCGCTCGCCCGGTCCTTGAGCGAGCCGGTGGGCATGCGCCCCTCGTCCTTGAGCCACAGCCGCCCGAGTCCGAGCCGGCGCGCCGCGCGCTCCGCGTCGTAGAGCGGCGTGCCGCCGACCGCGCGCAGCGGTCCGGCGTCGTCCGGCGGCGTCTCCACCGGCAACAGCGCGGCGTACCGCCACAGCGACGCGTCGCGACTCGCGTCGATGTCGGCGCGCCGCACGCCGGACAAGTCGAGCCGCACGTCCAGGTTCCCGCAGCCGCGCGGACAGCGGTATGTGGCCTCGTCGGGTCCGAACCGGCCGCCGCAGTGCCGGCACGCGTAGCCCGCGAAGCTCATCGCAGGCACATAAGCGTGCGGCCCGGGGTCGTCCAAAGGGATTGCGGCAACGCGCTCGCTCCGCACCTTCAAATATTCGAAATCATGCGTTTTTCATCAACGGTGCTGGAAAGGCGGCGAGCTCGGCGAACCGCCTCGTCGCGCGCGACCACGCGCATGGCCGCTTGCCGCTGGGGACGGTTGCCCCGGACCGGCGAGCGTGATGCGCTCCGGCACATGGCAGCGAAGAAGCGCGGCGACCCGCCGGCCGCGCCGCGGTTCGAGCATGCGGACATGCGAGGCGCGGCGTTCAGCGACGTCGACCTGTCGAACGCCAAGCTCGACAACGTCACGCTCTCCGGCGTGTCCATCGACGACGGCGAGGCGCGTGGCATGACGCTCGTGAACATGAACCTGGCACATCTCGCGATGGACGACGCCAACCTGGCCAAGGCGCGCTTCCACAACGTCGACTTCAGCGACGTGCACATCGTCGACGCGAATTTCGCCGGCGCCCATTTCGCCAACGTCGACCTTGGCGGAATAGCGATCGAGGACGCCCTCGCGCTGGCCGCGAAGCTCGAGGACATCGACCTGTCGCGCGCGACCGTGACCAACGCGAAGCTCGCGGGAGCCAGCTTCACCGACTGCGACTTCGAGCGCACGCTGTTCGAGGACGTGAAGCTCGCCGGGGCGCGCTTCACGGACGCCGATCTATCCGGCGTGGTCATCGACAACGCCAACATCGAAGGCCTGACCATCGACGGCATACGCGTCGACGAGCTGATCGAACGCGAGCGCGCCGGGCTTGCCCGGCGCTGAAGCTCAATCCTTGGCGGGAGCCAGCGGCTGGAACGCGTCGTCGAAGCCGGCGTGCACCGACATCGCGACCAGCCCGCGACCCGGCGGCAGGAACCAGCTCAGCGAGTTGAGCACGCTCTGGATCGCCCCCGGTTCCCGGAAGTTCTCCGGGTGCACGTTGAACACCAGGTTGCGGGCGGGGCGCTGCGTGGGGTCGACCAGCACGAAGACACGCGGCTCGGGAACGCCGACGGCCTGGCGCAGATACGCGTCGAGCACGCGGCGTGCGTAGTCCGGCAAGAGGTGCTCGCTCGGCTGTCCGACCATCACCGCGCGATCCTCCTCGACGATCTCGTCCGGCGCGCGAACCGCGGGCTCGTCGTCGGGATCGCCGTGGAAGCTGTCGTACTCCCGGAGTGACCACAGCTGACCGTAGTGGAAGACCCAGGACGGGCCGTGTGGTCCGGGATCGATGACGATCCCGAGCCCGCGCTCGGTGCACTCCTCGGCGATGCCGCTGACCGACACGAGCACGTCGAGCGGCTCGTCCTTCGGCGTCGTGAGCACCAGGTACGGAAAGTCGTCCGGACCTTGCTGGATCTGGCCCTCGAGCTTCACGAACGGCGCGATGCGGATCGCGTCGTCGAAGCTCTGCTGCCACGCCGCGTCGCGCGCATCGCGCGGCACCACAAGCAGCTCGCGCACGGTCTCGCCCGCGTCCTGGTCGATCAGCATCGGCGCAGTGTATTCAGCCGGCCCCGGCGATCAAGCCGCGCGTCGTGCGCTCGTCCTGCGCCAGCTCGTGCACGACCAGCCGGTCCGCCGGCACCGCCGCCCGTGCCAGCTCCACGAGCCGGGCGTGGTGCGTGAAGAACAGGATCTGGATGCGCTCGGACAGCTCGCCGAGGACCGAGAACGCGGCGCTCGTGCGCTGCTCGTCGAAGTTGATGAGCACGTCGTCGAGAATCAGCGGCAGCGCGTCGTTGGTCTCGGCGTGGCGCTCCAGCGCCGCGAGGCGCAGCGCGAGATACAGCTGATCGCGCGTGCCGTCGCTGAGCGCCTCGACGTCGACCAGCGTTCCGTCCTGGCGCATGCAGCGCAGCACCGGCACGTTCTTGTCGTCGAGCACCGCCGACAGCTTCTGGTATGCGCCGAGCGTGAGGCGCGGAAACAGCGCGCTGGCGCGGGACAGGATCGGGTCCTGGCTCTGCTCGCGGAAGCGTTCCACCTCGCGCTCGAGCACGCTTATCGCGAGCCGGACGCGCACGTACCGATCGACGAGATCGCGGATCACGACCGTGTGGCTCTCGAGCTCCGCGACGCACTTGTCGGTGTCGCCATCCTCGAGCTGGTGCAAGCCGAGCTGCAGACCGACGACCTCCTGGTGCTTGTCCTTCCAGGCGGCGTCGAGATCCTCCTGCTCGCGCTCCACCGCATCGAGCCGCTCGAGCACCTGCCGGTGATCGCTGGCGGACACCTCGGCGACCAGCTCGTCCACGCTCGTGCCCTCGCCCAGCGCGCGCAAGCGATCCTCGATCGCGCGCAGCTCGCCCTCGAGATCGCGCAGCCGCTTCGAACGCCGCTCGGCCTGGTCGAGCCCGGCGCGGTCGGCCACGCCGGCGAGCCCCATCAGCTCGTCCAGCGTACGCAGCGAAAGCTCGAGGCGCGCTCGCTCCCGCGCCTCGTCCGCGCGCAGCTTCAACGCTTGGGCATCGGCGCCGTCGCGGCTCACGCGGTTCTGGCGAGCAACCGCGTAGCGCTGCAGCAGCTGGTCGGCGGCCTCCGCCGTGCCCACGCCCTGGAGATCCGGCGCGTGCGCGCTCACCAGCCCCGCCACGTCGGCGACCACGTCGTCGACCTGGGTCTGCATGCCGTCGATGCGATGCCGGAGCCGGCGCATGCTCTCGTCGATCTGTCCGAGCTCTTGCCGGGCCTCCAGCACGCCGTCGACCTCGTCGGCGAGCGCGTCGGGACCGAGCGCGATGGCGGCGGTGGCCGCCGCCCACGTGCGCTTCCACTCGGCGTGAGCCGCTTCTGCGCGCTCCAGCTTCTTCGTCGCGGCCTGGACCTGGACGTCGAGCTCGGCGATCTCGCTGTCGAGCGAACGCCGGCTGTCGCATGCGTCCAGCTCGCCCTGCGCCTGATCGAGCAGCGCCGCGAGCACGCCGCCGATCGCGTCCGCGCCGATCGCCGTGGCCAGCGCCGCGCAGGCCGCGTCGCGCTGATGCGCCAGGGCTTGCAGCTCCATCGCCGCCGCGTCCGCGCGCGACGCCGCCGTCACCAGCTCCGCGCGCCGCGCCAGCCACGCGACCATCTCCCGCGGCGTCAGCGGCGCCACGCTCGCTTCTTGCCACGCCGACTGCCAATCCGCCTGGATGCCGGTCCGGCGCGTGGCCAGCGCGCCTCGTTCCTGCTCTGTCGCGTCGAGCTCGCGACGCGCGTCCGCCGCGGCCGCCAGCTGGGCGGCGACCTGCTCGACGCGCCGGGCTTCGCGCCGCAGCCGATCCGCGACGCTGTCCGCGTCGCCGACCGCGTTCTCGAAGCCGGCCGCGCGCTCGTCGGTGAGCGCCCCCCCCGCGCCGAGCTCGCGCCGGACCGACACCCAGATATCGTCGCGCTTGCGGCGGGCATCCGTCAGCTGCGCCTCCGTCGGCACCTCGCCGGCGCCCTGCAGCTCCTCGAGGCGGCGCCGGGCGTCGCGGCGCTGCTTGTCCGCGCTCCGCGCTTGCTGCTCCAGCGCCTTCTCGTCCGCAGCGAGCGCGTCGAACGCGGCTTCGAAGCGCTGGCACGTCTCCGCCGAAGGGACGACCAGCGCGACCAACGCCGCGAGCGAGTCGCTCCACGCGCCCAGCGTCGCGAGCCGGCGCGCGCACTCCCCGCGCTCGTCGGCGAGCTTGCGCTCGGCCTTGGCGATCTGGTCGTCGATCGCGCCCAGGCGTCGCGCCGCGTCCACGGCGCGCGTCAGCGCCGTCGCATCGCGCGCCGGCGGCAGCTCTTCGAGCCGCGCCGCCAGGCCCGCCCTGCGCGCGACGAGGTCGTCGCGCTCGCCGCGCGCGCCGGCGAGCGCTTGCTCGACGCCGACGGCCGAGCGCGCGAGCTGGCGCAGCCGCTTCTCGACCGCGACGTCCACCGCCAAAGGCGAGAGATCGTCCGCATCCCCCGCGCGCCCGAGCCGCTTCAGGATCGAACGCGCCGTCTCCTCCGCCACCGCGAGCTCCCGGCGACGCGACGGCAGATCGCGCTGGTTGTGATCGAACGCACCAAGGCGCTTGTGCAGATCGTTCATGCGGCGCTCGTCCAGCGCGACGAGATCCTCCGGCACCTGCAGCGACGCGCGGACGCCGGCGAGCGTGGCGATCTCTGCGCCGATCCGGCCAAGCTCGCGGGTCGCCTCGTCGATGTCGCGCTCGGCGGCGACGCGCCGCTCCGCGAAGTTGTCGGGCAGGCGCCGGGCGCCGCTCAACGAGGCCTGCTCGTCCAGACGCGCGACGCGCAGCGACACGTCGTCGCGCGCGCGCTTGATGCGTTCAAGGCGCGCGCGCTCCGCGCCGAGCTCCCGCCGGCGCGTCTCGAGCTCCGCCAGCGCCTGCCTGGCTTGCGCGAGCCCGTCCTCCTGCTCGCGCCACTTCTTCGGCTTGAGGCGCGTCGCGTCGAGCTCCTTCTTCGCGTCCTTGTACGCGTCCATGGCGCCAGCGAGCGTGGTCTTCGCCCGCGGGTTGGCCTTGAACAACTCGTCCCGCTCGGCGCGCAGCTCGGCGAGCACGCGGTGGATCCCGCGACCGCCGAGCGCGGCGTCGAACAGGCTCTCGCCGACGTTGCCGCCGGCACGCAAGAGCTCCGCCGCGCCCTCGCGCAAGCGCACGTGGTCGAGCCCGAACATGCTCGCGAACAGCTCCGGCGTGGTGCCGGCGAGCAAGCGCCGCCACGTCGCGTCGTCGATCGGCGTGCCGGCGTCGTCGGTCAGCGAAGCCTTGTCCCTCTTGTGACGGACCACCGCCCACGGCTTGCCGTCCGCGCCCAGCACGCGCGCGCCGACGCGGAGCTTGGGCATGGGGTGGATGTGCCCGTCGCTGGTGTTGCGCGGGATCCCGAACAAGAGCCCGGTGATCGCGCGCAGCGTCGTGGTCTTGCCCGCCTCGTTCGGGCCGTGGATGACGTGCAGACCCGCGCCGCCGGACAGGTCGAGCACGCGATCGGTGAACGGCCCGAACGCGATCAGGGACAGCTCGGCGAACCTCACGGCTCCTCCTCGCGTTCGCGCGCGAGCAGACGCGGGAGCAGCACTTGCTCGACGTCGTCCACCGCGGCCACGAGCGCGGCGGCGTCGAAGCGCGGCGGGTCGTCGAGGCGCAGCGTGCCGAGCCGGTGCGAGAGCTCGGCGAGCTCGGTGTCGGCGAACGCATCGAGCGCCGTCGGATCGGCCCGCAGCGCGCGCAGCGACTCCAGCAGCTGCCCGATGGCGTCGTCGCGGGCCGCGAGCGTGGCGAGATCTTCGCCGGCGGCGCGAGTGTCGAACTTGATCTTCTCGAGCCAGGCGCCCTCGCCGCCGATCTCGTTGGCTGCCGCGCGGAGATTCGTGATCCAGTGCTCCGGATCGCGGCGAAGCGCCGCGTGGGCCGGCGTGGCGCCGCGGACGATCAAGCGCGCCGCGAGCGTGCGCCCGTCGGCCGCGTCGATCTCCCGGCGCAGCGCGGCGCACGCGAGCTCGACCACGTGGTCGCCGCTGCTCGCCTCGCCGGCGTCGATCTCGCACACGGCCCAGCGCGCGACGTCGAGCGCGCGATGCGCCGGCGCGCCGACGATGCGTCCGTCCTCGACGCTGAACACGACGGCCCCCTTCGGGCCGGTCTCGCGCGCGTGCCGCCCTTGCAGGTTGCCCGGGTAGACGATCCAGGGATCCTGCGCGACGATCTCCTGCTGGTGCACGTGACCGAGCGCCCAGTACTCGTAACCCTTGCCCGCCAGCACCTCCACGCGCGTCGGCGCGTACTCGGCGTGGCCTTCGCGCCCGGTCAGCGACGTGTGCAAGAGCCCGATGTTCACCACGCCGGACTCGCGCGGCGGGTATCCCGCGGCGAGGTCGTCTTCGCAGCGGCGATCGGCGAAGCCCTGGCCGTGCACGGCCACGCCGAGCTGCTCGAAGCGCAGCGTCGCCGGCTTCTTCGGCGAGAGCTCGTGCACGTTGTCGGGCAAGCGCAGCCGCTGGCTCTTGCGGATCGCGCTCTCCGCGTCGTGGTTGCCGCGCACCCACACCACCTCGACGTCCGCCTCGCGCAACCGCGACATCTGCTTGGCGAAGAACAGGCCCGTCTTGTAGTCGTCCCAGTCGCCGTCGTAGAGATCGCCGGCGATCAGCAGAAGCCCCGCCTGCTCGTCGATGCACAGGCGCACCAGGTTCTCCAGCGCCTTGCGCGTCGCGCCGCGGAGCTCGTCGACGGGCGCGCCGGTGTACTGCTCGAGACCGCGCATGGGGCTGTCGAGGTGCAGATCCGCGGCGTGCACGATCTTGATCATCGGCGCCCGAGCCTTAGCACGGGCTCGCGCCGCTCGCGGCAACGCGGCAAGAGGTGTGACAGCCGCTGTCCCATCGCAGGATGCGGTTTCCGCGCCGGCCCGGCCAATCCCCCCTGCCGCATCGCGTCGCGAGGCCGCTTGGCGCCCCCGCGGGCGAAATTGTCGCCTCGACGCTCGGGGCGACCGATCCGGCGGTCAGGCATGATAGCTTCGTCGGCTCCGGGACAGGAGCCATGGCGGAAAGCTGGAAGTGCACGCAGTGCGGCGCGGAGCTCTTCGACGACGCGCGATTCTGCGTCAGCTGCGGGACTCCACGCAAGGACGCGACCGCACCGGCGCCCATGTCGCGCAAGAAGACGACGACGCGCGCACGCGCCGTCACCGCGCGCACGACGGCGACCAGCATGTCGGAAGCGCTGGCGCAGGCGGACATCGCGACCCACGGCGCGGACAAGACCCAGGTCGATCGCCCGGTGATCGAGGTCACCAGCGCGCCGGACGAGCCAGCCGCGGTGGAGGGTCCGCCGATCAGCGCGATGCTGCAGGACATCGACAGCAGCTTCGACCAGATCTTCAACACGCCCGATCCCGGCGCGGTCACCGACGCGCCGACCGGCGGCTCGGAGAGCGACGCCGCGGAGGTGGAAGCGCTGTTCCGGCAGATCGCGCGGGGCTACGTCGGCCCGGTGCGCGAGCTCGCGATCGAGCTCGAGCTGGGCGAGCCGTCGAGCGACTGGCTGGCGCTGTGCCTGCCGGCGGTGCGCTCGCTCGAGCGCGCGGCCACGGACATGGGGCTCGACGAGCTGGGCCAGGCGCTCGGCTCGTTCGCGACCTCGCTCGCAGCAGAGGAGCAGACCGCCAACCGGCTGATCGCCGGCGAAGCGCGCGAGCGTCTGAGCGCCGGCTACCGCGCGCTGACCGCGTGCATGCCCGAGGCGTTCGCGGTGGACGGCGAGAGCACGCAGCGCGAGGGCGTGATCGTGCAGGCGCTCTTGCTACAGGTGCCGGGCGTGCGCAAGGTGGCGCTCGACCGCATCTTCGGCGCCGGCCTGACGTCGCTGTCGATGCTCTACGCCGCGACGCCGGACGAGCTCGCCCACGCCAGCGGCATCCCACGGGAGCTGGCCGATCGTGTCGTCGCGCGTTTCCGCGAGCACAAGCGACAGAGCACCGAGGCGCCCGCCGGCCACGCCGCCGATCGCGCCCTGCTCGAGGCACTCTCGCAGAAGCTCGCCGACCAGAACCGCGAGTTCGACCAGGTGCAGAAGGCGTGGGGCCCCAACGCGGCCGCGCACAAGCGCCGCGTGCGCCAGGCCCGCGAGGACACGCTGCTCGAGCTGAACGTGGTCCTGGCGCGGCTCGGCGCGCTCGATCTCGTCAAGCAGCTCGAGCGCGCCCCCTTCGGGCGCAAGGCCGAGCTGCTCGAGGGCTATCTGGCCGCAGAGAACAAGAAGGGCGACGTCGCGATGGGAGATGCCACATGGCGGAGTTGACACGGGAGGACGTTCTCGCGCGGGTCGCGCAGAAGCAGAGCTTCGCCCGCGCGGATCTGCGCGGGATCGATCTGTCCGGCGCAGCGCTCGGCGGCGCCGATTTCCGCCGCGCGGATCTGGAAGGCGCGAACCTGGAAGGCGCGAACCTGGAGGACGCGAACCTCGCCAACGCCAGCCTGCGCGAGGCCTTCCTCACCGGCGCGAACCTCAAACACGCGAACCTCGAGAAGGCGGATCTGGAAGGGGCAACGCTGTCCAAGGCCGATCTCGAGGGCGCGAACCTGGGCCGCGCCGCGCTCGACGGCGCGAAGCTCGTCGAGGCGATGCTGCGCGGCGCGCGCCTGGTCGGCGCGTCGCTGGAGGGCGCGGATCTCGGCAAGGCGAACCTGGAAGGCGCGGCCCTCTCCCACGCCGATCTGATCGAGTGCTATCTCGGCGGCGCGCGCCTGGTGGAAGCCGACGCGCGCAACGCCAATCTCTCGTCGGCGAACCTGGAGGAGGCGGATCTCACCACCGCCAACCTGGAGGACGCGCAGCTGGCGGACGCGAAGCTCCCGCGTGCGGTGCTGGTCAACGCGAACCTGGCGCGCTGCAACTGCGAGCGCGCCGTGTTCACGGGCACGCACCTCGACGGCGCGGATCTGCGCCACGCCGTCCTCGACGAGGCGGACCTCGACGGCGCGATTCTGACGGGCGCGCACATCGCTGGCGCGCTCGCGCGGCGCGCCACCCTCGCCACGCTCGTCGCCGAGTGGGTCGACGCGAGCCCCGACGCCAACGGCTCGCGTCGCGTCAGCGGCGGGGACGTCGCCATCGTGCTCTCCGGCAAGACGCCGGTCGCCACGGGCAACACCCGCTACTTTGGCGAAGGGGACGTGCTCCGCAACGCCACGCTGGAGTTCGGGGAGGGCTCGCGGGTCGAGATCGAGAGCCGCTTCGAGAAGTGCTCGATCAACATCGCCGACGGTACGGACCTGGTGGTCGGGCAGGCCGGCGTGCTCAAGGACTGCGTGATCAGCGGCGCCGGCAACGTCACCATCCACGGAAAGTTCTTCGAACGAGAGAGCCCGGGCATCATCGGCCCGCGCACCGTCGTCGTCAGCTCGCGCGGCGCGCTGGCGAGCGCCATCGAGCAATCCGTCGAATCAACCAATTTCGCGTTCGAGCCCGGCTGCCGGCTGCGCGTGAAGATCCTGCGGGCCCGCACCGCGGCCGAGTAGAGCGAGGAGATCAGATGTCAGGCGAAGGTAAGCACACGCTCATCGAGGAAGGCTCGAGCTTCAAGGGCTCGCTGTCGTCCGAGTGTCCGGTCGTCGTGCGCGGTCGCATCGAAGGCGAGATCGAGACGCCGTCGCTCTCCGTCAGCCCCACTGGGGCCGTCCACGGCAAGGCCCGCGTCGGCGAAGTCCGCTCCGAGGGCGAGCTCTCCGGCGAGTTCGACGCGGAGAGCGTGCAGCTGTCCGGCACCGTGCGCGACAACACCGTGATCCGCGCGCGCTCCCTCGAGGTGAAGCTCGCCACCGCGAACGGGCGGATGCAGGTCATGTTCGGCGAGTGCGAGCTCGAGGTCGGCGATGCCCCTCGCGACGAGGCCGACGCCGGCAAGAAGAAGGGCAAGAAGCGCGACGCCCAGCCGTCCGAGCCGCCTCCTCCGGAAGGCACCGGCTGATCGACGTCAGTCCTGGCTTGCCGGTCCGGCGCGAAACATTCGTGGACGGGGCTTATGTACGTCGGTAGGCGACCGTTGCCCACGCGGAGGCAACCATGCAACTCCGCGAGAACATCACCCCAAGCTACCGTCCCTCCCCCACCGTACGGCGCGCGCTCGTCGTCGCCGGCGACGACAAGCTCCGCGCGGCTATCGCCGACTCCGTCCGCTCCCACGGCTTCGACGTGACGCCCGCCCGGGACGGCCTCGACGCCCTGGCCGAGCTTACCGAGGCGGACGCCGGCGGTCCGCTCTACGACCTCGTGGTCACCGCCCGCGATCTGCCGGACATGACCGGCCGCACGCTCTGCGACACGGTGACGCACACCTTCGGCATGACGCCGCAGGTGATCGCGCTGCCGTAGCCGGCGGCTATCGCGCATGACGGAACCCCCGGTCAAACCTCGCCCGGAAGGCCTCGATCGCCCGATCGTGCCGCGCATCATCCGCGTCATGTCGCGGGTGAACGTGTGGTTGTTCCAGAAGTCCGGCGGACGCCTCGGCAACACCTGGCGCGTCGGTAGCGCGTTCCCGCGCGGCGTACCGGTGTGCCTGCTCACGACCGTCGGTCGCAAGTCCGGCCAGCCGCGCACCACGCCGCTCTTGTTCATCGAGGACGGCGACGCCGTGGTCGTGGTCGGGTCCTATGGCGGCCTGCCGCACGTGCCGCTGTGGGTGAGAAACCTCGAGGCGACGCCGCGCGCGCGTGTGCAGATCGGGCGCCAGGTCCGCGACGTCGCCGGCCGCATCGCGCGGCCCGACGAGCGCGCGCGGCTCTGGCCCCGGCTGGTCGCCCACTACGCCGACTTCGCGAGCTACCAGACGTGGACCGATCGCGAGATCCCGGTCGTGCTGCTCGAGCCAGCGCCGGAACGCGCTCCGGACTGATCGCCGTCGCAGCTTGCCGCCAGCGCGGACCGCGACGAAGCTCCGCCCATGGCGGCTCATCGCATCTTTCCGCACGGCGACTTCGAACAGCTCGCGCCCGGGCTGTGGCAGCTCACCGGGTCGTTGCCGTTCCCGTTGCCGCGCAAGATGACCGTGCTCCGTCTCGACAACGGCGATCTGGTCATCCACAGCGCCATCGCCTTGGACGACGCTCGCATGGCGGAGCTCGAGAAGCTCGGAACGCCGGCGTGGCTCGTCGTGCCGCACCCGCTGCACACGATGGACACCGCGTTCTTCAAGAGCCGCTACCCGTCGCTGCGCGTGATCGCGCCCGATGACGCCAGGGCGAAGCTCGGCGCGGTCCAGGTGGATCTCGATCCGGAGCGCGGCATGCGCGAACTCGGGCTCCGCCACCACGTGGTGCCCGGCATGCGCTACTCCGAGCTGGTGCTCGACCTGGACGTGGCCGGCGGCCGCGCGCTGGTGTTCACCGATCTCCTCGCCCACGGCGGCGCGCCGAAGCTGCTACTGCGCATGATGGGGCCGCGGGGCGCCTACGGCGTGCCGCGGATCGTCAAGCTTCGTCAGGTCAGGGACAAGCCCGCCGTGCGGCGCTTCCTCGAGAGTGTCGACGACGGCGACGAGATCCGCATGCTGCTCTGCGCCCACGGCGCGCCCGTCATCGACGCCTGCCGCGAAGCGCTGCGCACCGCTAGAAGCAGCGTGTGAAAGGACAACCTACGCCGCCCGACGCCGCTCCCGCTCCGGATGGGCGTCGATCGCCACGCGCTTGCCGTCGCGAAGCAGCTCCAGCGAGACCTGCGGCACGTCCGACAGCACCAACACGCGCTGCAGATCGTCGATGTTGAAGATCGGCCTCGCGTTGGCGGCAAGCAAGAGGTCGCCTTTGCGGATCCCGGCCGCAGCCGCCGGCGTGTCGCCGCCGACGTCGTGGACGCGCACGGCGCGCGGCTGCCCCGCCTCGAGCGCGAGTGGCGGCGCGAGTTCCTCGCCGCTGGCGGCGATGCCGAGCAGCGGTCGCTCGATGCGTCCGCTCTTGATCAGGATCGCCGCGACCCAGCTCACGGTGTGCGCCGGGATCGCGAAGCCAATGCCGCGGGCGTACGGGATCACCGCGGTGTTGATGCCGACCACGCGGCCCTCCGTGTCGACGAGCGGGCCGCCGGAGTTGCCCGGGTTGATCGCCGCGTCGGTCTGCACCAGCCCCTCGAAGGGTCGCCGGCGCGGGCCGGGGAGCGTGCGGTCGAGCGCGCTCACGATGCCCAGACTCGCCGAGCGCTGGAAGCGCAGCGGATCGCCGATGGCGACGACGAGCTGCCCCACGCGCAGCTGGCGCGTGTCGGCCAGCGACAGGCTGACGAGGCTCCGCGCGTCGGTGCGCAGCACGGCGAGATCGCTCGCCGGATCGTCGCCGACCAGCCGCGCGCGCGTGCGCTCGCCAGTGGCGAGGCGCACGCGCACGCCGTCGCCGGCGTGCGCGACGACGTGCGAGTTGGTGATCACGTAGCCGTCGTCGGCGAGCACCACGCCGCTGCCCTGACCGCGTTCGTGCTCTACACCGACCACGCCGGGCGTGCTGCGCGCGACCAGATCCTCGAGCTCGCGCGATAGCTCCGTGAGCCCGCTCACGGCCGCGCTCCCACGCTGATCGCACGCTGCTCGACCTGGCCGGCGCGCGCGACCTTCGCCGTCACGCTCTGGTCGATCCGCGACTCGTCGAGCGCCGCGAACAGGTCCGGCATGTGCGCGAGCCTGTCATCGCCGAGCGACAGCAGCACGTCGCCGAGCAGCAGGCCCGCGCGGTCCGCCGGACCGCCCGGCTCGACGGCGACCAGCATCAGTCCCCGCGCTTGCCCGCTCGCGTCGGCGAGGGCCGGCGACAGACGCACCGGGTACGCGCCGATGCCAAGATAGCCGCGCCGCACGCGGCCGTGGCTCGCGATCGAGTCGACGACCCGCCGCAGCGTCTCCGCCGGCACCGCGATTGGCGCGCCGCGCACGAGCCCCGCGGTGTTCATGCCGATGGCGTTGCCACCGACGTCGACCAGAAGACCGCCGGACCAGCCCGCGGGCAGGTCCGTGTCGCTCTCGACGTAGCGATCGAGCCGCCCACCGCCGCGCGTGCGGATGCCGTCGGCGAGCGCACTGACGACGCCGAGCGAGGCGCGCAGCGCGCGTCCCGGGCGTCCGAGCGCGAGCACCAGGTGACCGAGCGCCAGATCGGGTTTGTCGGTCCAGCGCGGAAGCACGAGCTTCGTTCCTTCGGCGCGCAGCACCGCCACGTCGGTGCCCGGATCGCGCCCGACCAGCGTGGCCTTGATCGCCTCGCCACCCTCGAGCCCGATCTCCACGTCGTCGTCGTCGCCCAGGTCGCCCAGGCTGTGGTGCGCGGTGACGATCAGCTCGTCCGACCACACCACGCCACTCGCCGCGCGGCCGCGCCACGCACCAACGCGCACCACCGTCGCCGCGGCCGCCGCCGCGACGCTTGCCAATGTCTTCGAGAGCTCTTCAGCGTTTGCCATGACGGGCAACGTAGCGACGCAGCGCGAGACGCGAATCGGCCGATCGACGGGGGCTCGTCCTGCCCGATCGGGCAGGACGAGCCGGGGCATGCTTGTTGCTTCGCAAGTGGGTATGCATGCATCGGTCGTCGCAGGCCGGGCACTCGCGCTCGCGGTTGCGGCCGCTATAGGAGCCGGCATCGCGATCACGGCGCAGCGGCTCACGGCGCCCACCGCGCCGCCCGTCGCGGTGCGGATCCGGACGCCTCCCGCACTGCCCGGGCCGTGGCTGTGGACCACGCCCGACGTGCCCGCGACCGCCGCCGGCGCACCCGCGGAGGCGCTCGCCACCCCCGACGCAGGAAGTGCAGAGCCACCGGCATGGGACGCACCCGACGCCGTCGCAGACGCCGCCGCGGCGCGCTCCGTCGACGCCGCCGCCGCCGGCCCGGACGCCGCCGCCGGCCCGGACGCCGGAGCTCCGGTCGAGGACACGGCGCCGGACGCGGACGCGGCGACGCAGCAGGAGCCCGCCGCGGAACCGATTGCGTGCGGACCGGGCTACTGCGCCGTCGGCTACACCTGCTGCAACGAGAGCTGCGGCATCTGTGCCCGCCCCGGCGACGACTGCACCCAGGTCGTGTGCAACGCGTCGCCGGTTCCCACCAGCGAGAGCTGCGGCATCAACACCTGCAACGTCGGCCAGGTCTGCTGCAACCCCAGCTGCGGCATCTGCGCCGCACCCGGCGCGGCCTGCGACACCACGCCGTGCGACAACGCGATCCAGATCCCGTTCAGCGTGCCGTGCGGCATGAACACGTGCAACGTCGGACAAGTCTGCTGCAACCCCAGCTGCAGCGTGTGCACCGAGCCGGGCGCCGCCTGCGACACCGCGCCGTGCGGCAACGCGATCCAGTTCCCGTACAGCGCGCCCTGCGGCATGAACACGTGCAACGTCGGACAAGTCTGCTGCAACCCCAGCTGCGGCATCTGCACCGAACCGGGCGGCACCTGCTCGCAGGAGACGTGCGGCTGAGCGAAGATCGCGCCGCGATCTACAGCATGACCAGCCCCAGGCGCGCGGCCCGGACCACCGCCTCGGTGCGCGTGTCGGCCTCGAGCTTGGCGAGGATGGCGTTGACGTGGAACTTCGCTGTGTGCTCGCTGATGCCGAGGCGCGCGGCGATGCGCTTGTTCGACAGGCCTTCCACGAGCAACGCGAGCACGTCCAGCTCGCGCGCGGTGAGCGTCTCGGCCGGCTCCGCCACGGCGCGACGCCCGGCGAGCAGCGCGGCGAGCACGGCGTCGTCGATCACGACCGCGCCGGCGGCGACGGCACGCGTCGCCGCGCGCAGCGCGTCCGCGGACGCGTCACGCAGCAGCGCGCCGCGCGCCCCGCCGGCCAGCGCTTCCACGCCGCTCGCCGCGTCCGGCGCGAGCACGAGCGCCGGCGCGGAGGGCGGCAGCGCCGGGAGCTCGGTCGCAGCGTCGACCACCACGACGTCGGGATCGAGCGCGTCGAGCTCGCGCGCGTCGAGATGCGGCAAGAGCTCCTCCCGCACGTCCAGATCGGCATCGTCGCCGAGCAGCCGCATCAGCCCGGCCCGCGCGAGCGGATCGTCCGAAGCGACGACGACGGCGATCACGCGCGCTGCGGCCATCGCGGGAACCTAAGACCGGGCTCGGGCGTGTCGAGGCGCGCGCTTCCGCGCCGGACCGGCATCCAATGGGAAATGCTAGGATGCGCGCGGCGGATGGCGGCGGGGGCGAAGACCAAGGGCGTGGCGTTTCTGGGCGTGCGGAGCTTCGTGCTCGCGCGCTTCGGTGAGCCCGGCTGGGAGCAGGTGCTCGCCTCGCTATCGGCGGAGGACCGCGAGGACGTGCAGGGGGTGGTCGCCGTCGGCTGGTACGATCTGGCGCGCTACGCCCGCTTGATCCGCGCCATCGACGCCACGCACGGCGCCGGTGACCTGCAGCTCGTCGCGCCGATGGCGCGCTTCGCCGCGGAGACCGACCTGAAGATCTACCACCGGCTGTTCTTCCGCATGCTCAATCCCGCGGCGGCGGTAGAAAAATCCGGCGAGTACTGGCGCCGCTACCACGACACCGGCACCTGG
Source organism: uncultured delta proteobacterium (assembly GCA_963775185.1). GTDB lineage: Bacteria > Myxococcota_A > Polyangia > Polyangiales > Polyangiaceae > JAPSGB01. The sequence continues at coordinate 309,566 of CAVZIE010000004.1, forward strand.
GACATGCAACGCGTGTCGTCGACCGAGGCGACCGGAACGCTCACGGGCTGGGGCATCGCCGACGACGCCATGTGCCTGGAGCTCTGCGCCTACATCGGGCGCGTGCTGGAGCTGGTCGGCGCGAAGCACGTGAAGCTGGAGCACCCTCGCTGCCGCGCGCGCGGCGCCGACGCATGCTTCTTCGAGTGTCGCTGGGACTGACCCGCGATCCGCTACGCGCTCACGACGCCGACCGGGCAGCTGACGCCCGTGCCGTCGAGGCCGCAGTAGCCGTCGGGGTTCTTCGCCAGGTACTGCTGGTGGTAGTCCTCGGCGTAGTAGAGCTCTGGCGCTTCGCGGATCTCGGTGCTGGGCGAGCCGTAGCCGGCGTCCGCGAGGCGTGCGGCGTAGGCGCCACGCGACGCCTCGGCGGCGCGCTGCTGCCCGGGCGTGGTGCAGTAGATCGCCGAGCGGTACTGCGTGCCGACGTCGTTGCCCTGGCGCATGCCCTGGGTGGGATCGTGGCTCTCCCAGAACTCCGACAGCAGCTTGTCGTAGGAGATCTTCTTCGGATCGAACACGACCAGCACGACCTCCGTGTGACCGGTGCGACCACTGCACACCTCGCGATAGGTCGGGTTCGGCGTGTAGCCGCCGGCGTAGCCGACGGCGGTCGAGTACACGCCTTCGAGCTCCCAGAACTTGCGCTCGGCGCCCCAGAAGCACCCCATGCCGAAGATGGCGCGCTCCATTCCGTCCGGGAACGGCGGCTCCAGGGCGGTGCCCTTGACGAAGTGCCGCGCGGGCACGGCCATCTTGTCCACGCGACCGGGCAGCGCCTGCGCCGCGGTCGGCATCTCGAGCTTGCTGAGTCCTGAGAACATCGGATAACCCTCTCGAACCCCGAGCATGGGGCAGCTCGTCGCGAGTGCAAACCCCGCGAGCGATTCCGCAGTGTTTCCGCGGCGTCAGACACGCAGTCGAAGTGCGCTATGCTGGCTGACGCATGCGGATTGCCCTCGTCTACCCGCCGCCGTGGAAGATCGCCGCGCCCGGCGAGGCCGCGCCCGGTCGCGACGGACCGCCGCCCGGCTTCCAGCCGGGCGATCTCGATCCGGACTTCCACCAGATCCCCTACGGCCTGCTCAGCCTCGGCGCGCAGGCGATCCGCGCCGGGCATCAGGTCAAGCTGTTGAACCTGTCCGGCTTCGCCTGGTCCAGGGTCGAATCGCTGATCGCGAGCCTGGACGCGGAGCTGGTCGGCATGTCGTGCTGGACCTCGAACCGCCGCGGCGTGGCGCTGGTCGCCCGCGAGGTGAAACGTGTCCGTCCTGCGACGCACGTCGTGATCGGCGGCCCGCACGCGTCGCCGCTCGCGCGCGAGATGCTCGAGCACTACCCGGACGTCGACACGGTGTGCGTCGGCGAGAGCGAAGCGACGTTCATGGAGCTCGCGTCCCGGCTCGAGCGCGGCGAGCCACCGACCGGTATCGCCGGCACGCTGTATCGCGACGGCGCGCGCGTCGCCGAAGGGGCGCACCGCGCCGCCATCGAGGACCTCGACGCGCTGGCGTCTCCTCATGACTACTTCACGACCCACATCGTGATGACGAGCCGCGGCTGCCCGTGGGCGTGCACCTTCTGCGGCGCCGAGACCACCTGGGGCCGTGGCTTTCGCGGGCGCAGCGTGCCGGTGGTGCTCGACGATCTGGAGCACGCGCTCGCCCGCGTGCCGGTCAAGATGCTGCTGGTGAAGGACGACACCTTCACCACCAACAAGAAGCGCGTGCTCGAGCTGTGCCGCGGCATCCGCCAGCGCAAGCTGTCGTTCCTGTGGAGCTGCGACACGCGCGTGGACGTGCTGAGCGAGGAGCTGCTCTACGCGATGCGCCTGGCCGGCTGCCAGCGGCTGAGCCTGGGCGTGGAGAGCGGCTCGCCGGCGATCCTGAAGGCGATCGACAAGAAGATCACCGTCGACAAGATCCTCGCGAGCACGGAGATGGCGAAGAAGTACGGCATCGCCGTGCGCTACTACATGATGCTCGGCAACCGCGGCGAGACGCACGAGACGTTCCACGACACGCTGCGCTTCCTCGAGGCGGCCAAGCCCGACCAGTACTTGTTCTCGTGCCTGTCGATCTATCCGGGCACCGTCGACTTCACCGACGCCGAGAACGCGGGGTGGCTCGACCGCGAGGTGTACTTCAAGCAGGCGTTCCAGGAACTGAAGACGCCCTTCGACGCCACGCCCGAGCTGACGCGCGAGATGAACGAGTGGTTTTCCGCGAACAAGGGGCTCCGCGACGTCTACCGGATGGACGTCCCGACCGCGAAGGCGATCCTCGAGCGCCTCGGCGGGCATCACGCCGCGCACATGGATGTCGCCGGTGCCTGCTACCGCGCGCGCCAGCTCGACGACGCCGAGCACCACGCGCGCCAGGCGCTCGACGCCGGCTACCCCGTGCCCGGGCTCGCGCTCAACCTGCTCGCCTGCATCGCGCACGCGCGCGGCGATATCCCGGGCATGCAGGCGCGCTTCCTCGAGGCCGCCAAGCGCGATCCACAGCACGCGGTCCTGATGCAGAACGTCCAGGCCGCCCGCGCGTGGTTCGCCGAGCGCGGTCCCGAGCGCGGCGCGCCCCTGGCGCTCGACGCGAGCCACGACTTTTCGCTGTTCGAGAAGAACCTGCAACCGGCGCTACCGGGGCCGCTCGACGACGATCCCGCGGCGTGGCCGGAGCCCGCCCCCGCCCTGCCTCGCGCCGCGCCGGCAGAAGCCACCGGGCCCCGGCGCTTGAAAGTCGTCTCACCGGATTGAAGGTTTGCCGGTCCGGCGCGGAATCACGCGCCGGACCCGGCCGCGTGTCGCATCTCGAGCACGTGGCAGTAGCGCTTCGCGTCCAGGTCGTCGGGGTCGAGACGCGCCGCCATGCGCAGCGCCTTGAGCGCGACCTCGGTCTCGCCGCGCGCGAGCTGCAGGCGGCCGTAGACGTAGTGCGCGAACGCGACCCGGCGATCCTCGGCCAGCACGGCCAGCGCGCGGCGCTCGAGCTCGGGGATCGCCACGCCGATCCGCTCCGAGTCGTCGAGCAGGAGGAACGCGGCCCAGGCGGCGTACAGGCCGTGGAGCGGCGTGAACGGGTCGAGGGCGCGCGCGCGGGCGAAGTCGCTCGCCGCCTTGACCAGGTGACCCTCGCGAAGCGCGGCGCGCCCATCGCCGAAGGCCGTCGCCGCCTCGAGCGGATCGTGGTGCGGGAACGGGTCGCCCAGATCGTCGGCGCCGTTCGCGGGCGGCAGGGTCGACAACAAGCGGTCGGCCTGGGCCTCGAAGCGGATCGCGCCGAGCAGCGCGAGCGCGCACAGCACCTGCGCGGCGTGCAGCGGATCGAGGTTCGAGTCGCCGATCAGCGTCTCGACGCTGGTCTCGCCGTCGAGGGCGACGACGAAGCGCAGCTCCGCGGGCCTGAGCGCGGTCCGCCAGTCGATGGCGCTGGCGCCGTCGACGAGCACCGGGAAGCGACCGGCAGCCGGCGCGAGCAGCCAGCTCGTGCGCGTCTGGTCCCAGCTGTTGCGGATCGTGTCGACGACGAGCGCGGCGCGATCGGCGACGCCCGGCGCGGGTGACGCGAGCCTCGAGTATTGCGACGCGAGCTGCGCGACGAGGTGTTGACCGGAGAGGGTGCGGGAGGGGTGTTGTTGGGACACGCGACGGCATTCTGCAACCGATGTGCCACGCGAAAACCCGGGAGATCCGCCGAGCGCGCGTCTCCTTTCGGGACGCCCGCGTCTCGAGCCGGGACGCCCGGTCTCGCTACTTTCGCGGCGTGCCGGCGAGCTTCGCCAACCACTCGTCGCTCCACGCGCGCACGCGTGTGAACGTCGTCTCGTCGCCGTAGGCGAGCGCGGACCACAGCGCGCGCACGACGTTCGCGACGGCGTCCGCGTTGGCGGAGCGCGCCCCCTTGGCCAACGCGCCCGCCATCTGTTCGGCCTGCCCGAGCGTGTCGAGGAGCGCCTTGCGCACCGGCGCGGCGAGCGCGACGCTGGTCCACACCTCCCAGTCGTCCTGCAGCTCCTCCGGCGTGGTCGCACCGAGCTCGAGCTTCGCGGACAGGTTCGCCAGGTACTGCCACTTGGGCGCCGGGTCGCTCGCGACGTAGGCGTCGCCGGAGCTCTTCCAGAGACTCGACCGCCGTCCCGCCGTCGTCCGGCGCGAGGCGCGCTGCGACCTCGGGAAAGCGCGCTTCGAGATCCGGACCCACCTCCGCCGGCGCGTCCCGCCGGGCGGCGTCGTGCACGGCCTGCGCCAGCCAGATCCGCGCCAGCCGCTCGCGATCCCAGCCGAGGAGCGCGCTCCACAGCGTATCGGAGCCGGGCTTCTTGAAACGCTCGCTCGCGAGCTGGCGGCGGAGCGCGTCGCGGTCTTTCGGCGGCCCCGCCGGTGGCGCGGCCGGCTTGTTGCGCGCGTGTTGCGCGCGACGGAGCTTGCGACTCTGGGACACGTTGCAGGGCGCAGCCTATCCGAACGGTCGGCTGTTCGCGAGTCACTCCTGCACGCCCTGTCTTGTGTCTCGCGGGGAGCACGCGTAAAGGGCGCTGATGAAGAACTTCATCGCCTGGTTCGCGTTGGCCATTGGTATCGTCGGCGGCGCGGTCGCCTGCAGCAGCAGCAGCGACTCCCCAGCGGGTCCGAAGTGCGGGACGAGCGGCGCGGGTGGCGGCTCGAACTGCAGCGCATACACGCAGTGCGTGCAGTCGGCGTGCGGAACCCAGCAGTCGCAGTGCCTGAGCGGCGCGTGTTCGAGCTACGTCAGCCTGCACCAACAAGTGCGCGTGCAACGACACGGCCTGCTACACGGCCTGCCCGCTCGACAGCGCGTGCCAGACCTGCTTCACGGACGTCGGCACCTGCAGCCAGCAGAACTGCTCGGCCCAGCTCCAGAGCTGCGGCACCGGCGGCGCGGGCGGAACCGGCGGTGCGGGCGGAACCGGTGGAGGCACCGGCGGCACCGGCGGCGGCGCGACCTGCGCCGACCTCGCCACGTGCTGCAGCGCCATCGCCGACGCCAACCAGAAGAGCGCGTGCGACCAGGTCGTGCAAGCCGGCAGCGACACGAACTGCGGCTACGCGTACACCGGCTTCAAGTCCGCCGGCATCTGCCAGTAGCGCTTGCCGGTTGATGTCGGTGCGGCGCGGAATCGTCAAAATCGGTTCCGCGCCGGACCGGCATCCCCTACCCCACGCTACCCCGCGACCTTGAGCTTGCCGGCGCCGGTGAAGCCCGAGAAGAAGTCGTTGCCCTTGTCGTCGACGATGACGAACGCCGGGAAGTCCTCGACGTCGATCTTCCAGACCGCTTCCATGCCGAGCTCGGGGTACTCGAGCACTTCGACCTTCTTGATGCAGTCCTTGGCCAGGCGCGCGGCGGGGCCGCCGATGCTGCCGAGGTAGAAGCCGCCGTGCTTCCGGCACGCGTTCGTGACCTGCGCCGAGCGGTTGCCCTTGGCCAGCATCACCATGCTGCCGCCGTGCGACTGGAACAGATCGACGTACGGATCCATGCGGCCCGCCGTGGTCGGTCCGAAGGAGCCGGACGCGTAGCCCTCGGGCGTCTTCGCCGGGCCGGCGTAGTACACGATGTGATCCTTCAGGTACTGCGGCATGCCCTCGCCGGCGTCGAGGCGCTCCTTGATCTTCGCGTGGGCGATGTCGCGGGCGACGACGAGCGTGCCGCTGAGCGCGAGCCGCGTCTTGATCGGATACTTCGCCAGCTCCGCGCGGATCTCGCTCATCGGGCGCCGCAAGTCGAGCCGGACGACCTCGCCGCCGAGCTCGTCGGGCGTCGGGTGCGGCAGGTACTTGGCCGGATCGTGCTCGAGCTGCTCGAGGAAGACGCCGTCCTTGGTGATCTTGCCGAGCGCCTGGCGATCCGCCGAGCAGCTCACGGCGATGCCCACCGGGCACGACGCGCCGTGGCGCGGCAAGCGGATCACGCGCACGTCGTGGCAGAAGTACTTGCCGCCGAACTGCGCGCCGATGCCCGTGGTCTGCGCGAGCGTGAGCACCTTCTGCTCCAGCTCCAGGTCGCGGAAGCCGCGGCCGAGCGCGTTGCCCTCGGTCGGCAGCGTGTCGAGATAGTGCGCACTGGCGAGCTTCGCGGTCTTGAGCGTGGACTCCGCGCTGGTGCCGCCGATGACGATCGCCAGGTGATACGGCGGACACGCCGCCGTCCCGAGCGAGCGCATCTTCTGATCGACGAACGCGAGCAGGCTCTCCGGGTTCAAGAGCGCTTTCGTCTCCTGGTACAGGTAGCTCTTGTTCGCGCTGCCCCCGCCCTTGGCCATGAACAGGAACTTGTAGGCATCGCCGTCGGTGGCGAAGATCTCGATCTGCGCCGGCAGGTTCGAGCCGGTGTTCTTCTCCGTGTACATGTCGAGCGGCGCCATCTGCGAGTAGCGCAGGTTGCTCGTCTGGTACGTCTGGTAGATGCCGCGGGCGAGCGCGGCCTCGTCGCCGCCCCCGGTCACCACGAACTGCCCCTTCTTGCCCATCACGATCGCGGTGCCCGTGTCCTGGCACATGGGCAGCACGCCGCCGGCGGCGATGTTCGCGTTCTTGAGCAGGTCGAGGGCGACGAACTTGTCGTTCGGCGACGCCTCCGGGTCGTCGAGGATCTTCGCGAGCTGCGCCAGGTGCGCCGGTCGCAGCAGGTGCGCCACGTCGCGCAGCGCCTCGCGTGCGAGCAACGTGAGCGCCTCGGGCGCGACGTGCAGGAACGTCTTGCCCGCGGCGTCGAAGGTCGAGACGTGATCCTTGGTGACGAGCCGGTACGGCGTGTCGTCGTGGCCCAGCGGCAGGATGTCCTGATAGGCGAAGTCGGTCATGATCGCTGCCTCCTGATGTCGGTCCGGCGCGGCCGGCGTCCGGTCCGGGCGCGCCTGCTCCCTTACCACACCACGGCGAGCCCCGGCGGCACCGGACCGCGCTCAGCGCGAAGGCGGCAGCGAGTCGCGGAACGAGCCAGGGAGCTTCTCGGTCAGCCGCTCCTCGAGCGCCGCGAGGTCGTACTTGTCCGGGCGGTGCCCTTCGGGCAGGCACGCGATGTCGAACGCGGCGGAAGCTGCGCTCTGCAACGTTGCCTGCGGTAGATCGAGCTGCGCGCCGAGCTTGCGCAACGTCGCCAGCTCCTCGGAATTGACGACGCCGTCGAGCTTGGCGAGCCAGCTCGCGAACGCGTACGTCAACGCGCGCTGCCAGCGGTTCATCTCGCCGAACTCCACGTCGTCGATCGACACCGCGGACTCGGTCGCGTGCTTGACCTCGCTCAGCTCGGCCTCGTCGAGCCCGAACGCGGCAGCGGCGCGCTCGAGACCGCGTGCCTCGTCCTTGCGCATGCGGCCATCGGCCCACGCAACGGCCGCGATCGCCAGGAACGCCTGTTTCGGTAGCCGGGTCGCCATGCCCGGAAGCTATCACCGCCGGCCGGCCGCCGTCGATCGTTCGCGGAAATGGCCCGGGTTTCGTCGGTTCTCGTCGCGGCGAAGTGGCCGAGCGAGCCCACCGATCCGCCGACGCTCGCGCCTCGCGTGGGCGCCCCCCTTCGTACCCTGTCCGGTCGTCCGGGCACTACGAAGCGTGTCGTGATCCGTCGCAAGCTCGGCGACCGAGCGTTGATGTGGACCTGGACGCCCTCGCACGCAAGAGCGCTTCCGCGCCGGACCGGCACCAATCCGATTACTTGAAGCGCACGGCCAGCGCCAGATCTCCGGGTTGTGACGGCGTGATGCGCAGCGTGACCACGCGCCCGTCCTGCGCGGCTTCGGCGCCGTCGGCGCTCGCGAGATCGTAGCCGTCGGGCGCGTACACGCGGAAGCGGTACTCGAACGGCACCGCATCGGGCGCGCCGGCGTCGACCTTGAAGCGCAGATCGAGGCGGCGCGCGCTCGCGTCCCACTGCTCGCTCTCGAGGTCGGTCGCGCCTTGCGTGATCTGGCGATTGTCCCCGAGGTACTGCGGGTGCCCGGTGACTTCGCGCAGCGCGATCACCTCGTGGCCGTGGGCGGGCACCGTGCGCTCGAGCGTGCCTTCTACGATGCCCAGGAACTTCTCGCTCCAGAACTCGCTCGCGAGGTATTGCTTGTCCGGATCGAGCCCCCACTTGCCGAGATCGATGCTGTACGTCCGCGCTTCGTCGGGCATGTCGAGCATCGGGCGCGCGTCGAAGTCGTAGTTGCGGCCCCAGTTGAGCAGCCCCACGACGTACCAGCTCGCGTCCGACCCCACGAGCGTGCCGTTCACGCGCAGCAGATATTCCTCCGGGTAGTGGCGCGTGAACAGGTCCATGGGGCGCGCCGCGTCCGGGTAGCTCGGCAAGAGCTGACGCCAGACGTCGATCTGCTCGGGCGTGAGCGTGCGCAGATCCTCGCCGAACTTGATGATCGATCCGCTGAGCGCCATGAACGACGCGTACGTCTTGGCTTCGTCCAGCGTAACGGTCTGGTCGGGGTGCTGGATGTCCGTGCGGAAGAAGAGCAGGTCGTTGTGCGTGACCCACAGGTGGTTGTGGAAGTAGTAGCGGCGCGCTCCGGTCTTGACCGTGCTCTTGAAGCTGTTGCCGCTGCCGACCAGGGAAAACGGATGGGCTTGCTCCCACAGCGGTCCGGAGTCGAGGGTAAGGCGCATGCCGTCGACCTCGCCGAAGTTGACGCCCATGAGCGCGATCCCGAGGTAGAAGACGTTGTCGGGGATCGCGCCGCGGACCGCGCGCAAGCCGGCCTTGTATGCCTCGATGCTGGTCATGGTCGGGTCGTGCTTCGGCGGGTACAAGAGGTCGTAGTAGCCGTAGTCGTGCTTGATCCAGCGCTCGCCCCAGTCGTTCGTGTAGCGCTTCATGGTCGCGGCGAGCCACGCCTGCACGTCGGGGTTCGACAGATCGAGCATGCGCGTGCCCGCGCCTGGATCGACGAAGCCGTGGATGGCGTTGGTCGACGGATCGATCAGCCAGTCGGGGTGGTCCGCGGCGAACTGCGACGTCGCGGAGACCGTGAAGGGCGCGATCCACAGTCCCGGCAGCAGACCCGCGTCGGTGACCTTCTTCGCGAAGGCGGGCATGCCGGACGGGAACTTGGCGTTGGCTTGCCAGTCGCCGTAGGCGACCTGGTAGCCGTCATCCACCTGGAAGTAGTCGATGCCGAACGGCTTGAACTCGCGCGCCATCACCGCGAGGTTCTCCGCCATGCTGCTGTCGTCGATGTCGTGCCCGAGGCCGCCGGTCGAGCCGGAGCCGCCCCAGCTGTTCCAGCCGTTCGGCGTCGGGCGCCCGCCGTCGCGCTTCATCCACGGCACGTAGTCGAGCCACGCCGCGGTCGCGTCGGCGTAGTCCTCGAGCGCCGTCCACGGATCGGTGGCCGCGGGGTTCATGTACACGGGTTCCGACGACAGCGTTTTGCCGGGCTTCACGGGCTTGCCCTTGTAGAGCAGCGCGAGGTCCGCGTAGAAGGCGTCCTGACCGGTTCTACCGTTGGAGCGCGCCGGCAGGTCGGGGTCAAGCGTCGTGCCGAACGTGGGGAACGAGCGCTCCACGCCGAGCGCGCCGGCGATCCACGACTGGTTGCTGTCCAGATCCACGACCGCGTGGTTCCAGTTCGACAGCACGTCGCCGCGGCTCTTGATGTCGAAGAACGCGTCGATGACTCCCTGGCGCGAGCTCTCGTCCGGGTAGTGCAGGTTCGCCTCCGTGTCGGCGATGACGTCCATCCCGTCGTCGAGCACGCGCGTGCGCAGCGCGTTTGCTCCGACGAACAGCCCGCCGCCGTCGCCTTCGCTCAGGACCGGCGTGAAGCGCAGCACGCGAAGATCCTGGGAGCGGTGGTTCGTGACGTCGAGGATCGCCAGCGCGGCGTTGTGCGCAGGATCGGCGTACAGGCGCAGCGTGAACGCAACACCGTCGATCTCGCAGTCGAGCTCGTGACCGCGGGCGGCGTCGAAGTAGCCGCCGGGCTTCGGCGACGCGTCCAGGCGCTTCCAGCTCGCGTGGCAGTCGCGCGTGGACAGCGTGCGCTGCGCGCCGCCGTCCTCGATCAGCACCTCCGCCCAGGCGCCGCGCAAGAGCGTGCGACCCGGGCCGCCAGAGACGTCGAAGCGACCGCCGGCGCCGGGCGTCACGGCGATGCCGGGCGGCGCCGACACGACGGGCTCGTCCGTGCCGCAAGCGGCGATGACAGGGAGGGTCAGGACGCACGCGCACACGACGGCTCGCATGCCGCTGAAGATATCAGACCGGGGAAGTGAGCGAGCCGGGTCCCGCGCCGGAAATGGCCCCGATATTGCAACGTTATGCGCACATGCACGTCCACTCCACTCGCGCGGTCGAGCGCGAGGTCGAGGAGCTCGGGGACGACCGCAGCATGTCGCCCCGCCTCGACCGCGTGCCATCGGCCATCTTGCGGTTCCACGCGCAAGCCGTGCGCCCACGCGCCCGGAATGCGCGCGTCGTCCGTCTCGAGCAGCAGGGCGAGATGCGGCTGGGGCCCGACCGGGCATGGCAGCCGTTCGTCGCCGAGGAGTACTTCGCGGTACAGACCGTCGCTTTCGTGTGGCAAGCGCGCGTGCGGATGGCGCCGCTGTTCAGCGCCATCGTAATCGATCGCTACACGCACGGTCACGGCGAGCTCGACGCGCGCCTGTTCAACACGCTGCGCGTCGCACACGCCGCCGGCCCGGACATCGATCGCGGCGAGGTCCTGCGCTACCTGGCAGAGCTGCCCTGGGTCCCGCAGGCCATCGTCGCCAACGGCGCTCTCGACTGGAGCAGCCTCGACGACCACGACGTCCTGGTCTCGACCGGGACGGGCACGTCACGCTGCACGGTGACGCTCCACCTCGACGACGCCGGCGACATCGTCGGCGCCTCCGCCTTGCGACCGCGCAGCGTCGGCGAAGCGACGGTGCCCACGCCGTGGGGCGGCGCGTTCTCCGCCTACGCGGATCTCGCGGGGATGCGCGTCCCGACCCACGCGGAGGTGTGGTGGGAGCTCCCGAGCGGGCGCTTCGTCTACTGGCGGGGCGACGTCACCGCCGTCGAGCTCGTCCGCTGAGCTAGTCGGCGACTCAGCCGACGAGCAGCTTGAACGCGTGCTTCCACTTGCCGGAGGTCACGCCGCGCAGCACCCACAGCAGTGCGAGTGGTTCCAGGTAGCGCGAGCCCTCGATGCCGCCGATGTCCACGGCGCCCCAGCCGAAGTCGGTGAGCAACCGCGTCACCTCCTGCTTCGCGCCGTCGTCGTTGCCGCAGATGAACATGTCCGGCGGACCGCCGGGGAGATCAGGCTTGAACATCAGCGCGTTGCCCACGCTGTTGAACGCCTTGACGACCTTCGCGTCGGGCAAGAGCTCCTGCACCTGCTCGCCCCCCGACTCCGAGAAGCCGAGCGCCAGCGCCGGCTTGCCGCTGCCGAAGTCGAGAGGGTTGGTCGCGTCGATGACGATCTTGCCCGCGAAGCCCGCCGGCCCCGCGGCGCGGATCACCATCGCGTTCGCGGTCCCGAGCGTCGCCAGCACGATCAAGTCCGCCCAGCTCGCGGCGTCGGCGTAGGTGGCCGCAGCGCCACGATCGCCCGCCTCCTTGACCCACGCGACGGCCTTGGCGTTGGTCGCGCTACGCGACCCGAGCCGGACCTCGTGACCCAGGTCGACGAACGCCTTGCCGAGCGTGCGACCGACCTCCCCGGTGCCCAGGACTGCGACCTTCATCGGGCTATCTCCTCGTCGCAGGGGAGGCCCCTGCCCCGCCCAACATCGAGTCGCCGCCGGCGAAGCGCAAGCCCCGCCGCGTCAGCGCGGGGACCGCGCCCAGCCTTCGCGATCGACGAGGGCCTGGACCTTGACGCGGATCGCGTCGCGGATCTCGCGCACGCGCGCCATCGGCTGGCTCTTCGGGTCGTCGAAGGGCCAGTCCTCGCGCGCGAGGCCGGGCACCACCGGACACTGCTCGCCGCAACCCATCGTCACGAGCAGGACCGCCTGCGACGCGAGCGCGTCGGTGAGCTTGCGGGGCTGGACGCCCGCCAGATCGACGCCGACCTCGCGCATCGCTTCCAGCACCTCCGGGTGGACCCGCTCGCCCGGCGCCGTGCCGGCGGAAATGGCCGTGGCCCGCGCCGGATCGGCAAGAAGATCGAACCACGCCCGGGCCATCTGCGAGCGGCCGGCGTTGTGCACGCAGGCGAACAGTACCGTCTTCATGCCGCCGCCGCCGGCGCGGCCGGCCAGTAGCGTCGCCCGAGCCAGAGCGAGACGTTGACCAACGCGATCAGCGTCGGGACCTCCACCAGCGGTCCGATCACGGCAGCGAAGGCCGCGCCGTGGTCGATGCCGAAGGTCCCGACCGCCACGGCGATGGCGAGCTCGAAGTTGTTCGACGCCGCGGTGAACGACAGCGTCGCCGTCTGCGCGTAGCTCGCGCCGACGCGCTTCGAGAGGAAGAACGACACGAAGAACATCACGACGAAGTACACGAGCAGCGGCATCGCGACGCGCACCACGTCGAAGGGCAGCTGGACGATCTTGTCGCCCTTGAGCGAGAACATGACGATGATGGTGAAGAGCAATGCGACCAGCGTGATGGGCCCAATGCGCGGGGCGAAGCGCGTCTCGTACCAATCGCGCCCGCGCGCCTTGACCAGCACGCGACGCGTGAGAAAGCCCGCCGCGAACGGCACGCCGAGATAGATCGCGACGCTCTTGGCGATGTCCGCGATGGTGACGTTGACCACGACGCCGTGCAGCCCGAGCTTGGGTGGCAGCCAGGTGACGAAGAACCAGGCGAACACCGAGAAGAACAGGATCTGGAAGATCGAGTTGAACGCGACCAGCCCCGCGCAGTACTCGCGGTCGCCGTGCGCCAGATCGTTCCAGACGATCACCATGGCGATGCAGCGCGCCAGGCCGATCAGGATGAGGCCGACCATGTACTCGGGCTTGTCGCGCAGGAACAGCACCGCGAGGCCGAACATGAGCACCGGACCGATCACCCAGTTCTGGACCAGGGACAGCGCCAGCACCCGCTTGTCGCGGAAGACCTTGCCGATCTCCTCGTAGCGGACCTTCGCCAGCGGTGGGTACATCATGAGGATCAAACCCACCGCGATCGGGATCGACGTGGTGCCCACGCTCATGGCGTCGAGCGCGCGGTTCACGCCGGGCACGAGGTAGCCGAGCGCGACGCCCAGCGCCATCGCCGCGAAGATCCACAACGTGAGATAGCGATCGAGGAAGGACAGCTTCTTCATATCGAGACTCTTCAGCGCGCGATCAGCGCGCGGAACTCCTCGAGCTTCGAGAGCCCCGCCGCGTCGATGGCGTAGTAGACCCAGCTGCCGCGGCGCTCCGAACGCACCAGGCCGGCGTCGCGCAGCAGCTTCAGGTGGTGTGACACCGTCGGCTGCGAGAGCTTGAAGTGCGCTTCGATCTCGCACACGCACAGCTCGCCGTCGCCCTCGGCGGCGAGCAGACCCATCATCTCCAGGCGCGTGTCGTCGCCGAGCGCCTTGAACAGCTGCACGAACGAGCGCGTCGCTTTCGGCTTCAGCCGCGGACGCGGCTTGCACGCCTTGGCGGCGGCGGCGACGACGGAGACGGGAGCGCGCGGCACGGCCGGAACATCGCCGCCATATCGAAAACTGTCAATATCGAAAAGTTTCGATATGGCGCGGGCCCGCGCTACACGTCGACGCGCTGCACGCGGCACGCGTAGCCCGAGTCGCCCGGCGACGGCGCGTGGATCACGCGTCGTTCGACGCGGTAGCGCTCCTTCGGCAGGACCCGCTCGAGGAACGGCAGCCCCGGCGCGTACACGAATAGCCCGCCGGGGCGGAGCGCCGCCAGGAGCTCCATGTAGCGCTTCGCGTAGAGCTCGGCGTCGCTCTGGCCGGGGCGCAAGTGGTGGTGCAGGAAGTGCAGCGAGAAGGCCAGGTGCGAGATGATCGTGCCCCACTCGCCGGCGCGTAGCGGGAGCGTCATCCAGTCACCTTCGGTCACGCCTTCGAGCGGAGCGGCCACGCGGTCGACGCCGGCCACGGCGATGCCGCGCCCGCGGAGCGCGCGCACCAACGCGGCGTGCTGGCCACAGCCGAGATCGAGCACCGGCTCGAGCAGCTCCGACGGCTCGATGCCCAGCAGGTGGCACTGCAAATCCGGATCGTACTCCGCGCACACGACCGAGCGCTCCGTCGGCCGCCCGAGCCCCGGGGACTGCCGCGCGAGCAGATCCTCGAGCCAGCCGGCGATGCCGCGTGCCCAGTCCGCCCACAGTTCCTCGACGCGGACGACCAGCGCGGCCTCGCTCTGCGTCTGCTGCAGCGCCCGGCTGAAGCGCGAGAGCGCGGTCGACGCCAGCTCGTCGAGCGCGCCGACCCGGGCGGGCTCGAGCTCGACGTACTGGTTGACGGCCTGCACGCGGCGCAGAACGTACAGCCCCAGGTGATGGGCGGGGTTGTCGAGCCAGGCGCCGCTCGGGCGCACGACGACCAGGACGTCGTCGAGCCACGCCACGATCTCGTCGCGGTGATGGTGGGCGTAGCCCGCCAGCGCGCCCGGCGTGCTCGAGCGGGGCTGGTCCTCCGGATGCAACACGGGCGGCAACCACAAGTGGTTCTCGCCGACGACATGGGCGCGGAGCGCCTCCAGGATCACGGCGCCCTGCCGCGAGGTGGACACGGGTAGAACTTGCCATAGCGTCCGGAAATGGCCAGACGGCCCCGCCGCGCGGCGCTAGATGTGGGGCGATGACGCTGGATGTGGACAGTTGCTACCGCGCGCTGGGAGCCCGCGACCGCCGCTTCGACGGCCTGTTCTTCGTCGGCGTCGAGACCACGGGCATCTATTGCCGGCCGGTGTGCCCGGCACGCACGCCGGCGCGGAGCCACTGCGTGTTCTTCGAGCACGCTGCCCAGGCCGAGCGCGCCGGCTTCCGCGCCTGCTTCCGCTGCCGGCCCGAGCTCGCGCCGGGCGCGGGACGGGTGGACGCCGTGTCGCGACTCGCCGCGCACGGCGCGCGCCTGGTCGAGCAGGGGTTCCTCGACCGCGCCTCCGTCGACGACCTGGCCGCGACGCTCGGCGTGACCGCGCGTCACCTGCGCCGCGCCATGGAGGCCGCGCTCGGCGTGTCACCGCTCGAGCTCGCGCAGACCCGCCGGCTCGCCCTCGCCAAGCAGTTGCTCGCCGACACGCCGCTGTCGCTCGCGACGATCGCGTTCGCGTCGGGCTTCGGCAGCGTCCGCCGCTTCAACTCCGCGTTCCGCGCGCGCTTCGGCGCTCCGCCGTCGGCGGCGCGACGGCGCAATCGACGCCACGGCGCCGCGCGACGCCGTGGAGATCGCGCTCGAGTACCGTCCTCCCCTCGCCTGGGACGCGCTGCTCGGGTTCCTGGCGGCCCGGGCGATCCCCGGCGTCGAGCACGTCACCGGCGGCGCGTACCACCGCAGCGTGTCCGTCGAGGGGGATGTGGGCTGGCTCGTCGCGGAACCCCACGGACGGCGGCCCGCGCTCGGCGTGCGGATCGCGCTGTCGCTCGCGCCGCACCTGGCGGTCATCGTCGGGCGCCTGCGCGCGCTCTTCGATCTGGACGCGCGCCCGGACGTCGTCGACGCCGCGCTCGGCGCCGATCCGCTGCTCGCGCCGCACGTGGCCGCCCTGCCCGGGCTGCGCGTGCCGGGCGCGTTCGACGGCTTCGAGATCGCCGTGCGCGCCGTGCTGGGCCAGCAGGTGTCGGTGCGGGCCGCGACCACGCTCGCCGGCCGCTTCGTGGAGCGCTTTGGCGACGCGGCTCGAACCCACCTGGGCGAGCTCCATCACACGTTCCCCTCGGCGGCGCGCGTCGCGGCGACGCGCGCGCCAGCGATCGCCGCGATCGGCCTGCCGGAAGCCCGCGCGCGGAGCATCGTCGCGCTCGCGCGCGGCGTCGATGCGGGGCACCTGTCGCTCGACGGCTCGCTCGCGCCGGCGGAGGCGATGGATCGGCTGATGGCGCTGCCCGGCATCGGGCCGTGGACCGCCGAGTACATCGCGCTCCGCGCGCTCCGCCACCCGGACGCGTTTCCCGCCGGCGATCTCGGCGTCCGCCATGCGCTCGGCGTCGACAAGCCGCGGGACGCCATCGAACGCGCGCGCGCCTGGCAGCCGTGGCGCGCCTACGGCGTGCTGCATCTATGGACGAGGGCAGCCGGCGGATGAGCCGTCGCCGTGGAGGAAGCATGACCGGACTCGTTGAAACCACCGTCGTCTCGCCGCTCGGCGACCTGCGTCTCGTCGCCAGCGCGACGGCCCTGGTCGGCGTGTACTTCACCGATCATCGGCCGGCGCCCCGCGTCGAGGCCCGCACGGTCGCCCGGCATCCAGTGCTGGACCGCGCCGCGCGCGAGATCGGCGAGTATCTCGACGGCGCGCGCCAGCGCTTCAACGTGCCGATCGCGCCGCGGGGGACGCCGTTCCAGCTCGCGGTGTGGCGCGCCCTGTCCGCGATCCCGTTCGGCGCGACGCGCAGCTACGCCGAGCTGGCGCGCGCCGTCGGGCGCCCGCGCGCCGCGCGCGCCGTCGGCGCCGCCAACGCCCACAATCCGCTCAGCATCGTCGTTCCGTGCCACCGCGTGGTCGCCACGGGCGGCCTGCTCGCGGGCTATGCGGGGGGCATCGACGCCAAGCGCTGGCTGATCGCGCACGAGCAACACGATACCGCGCCGGACCGGCAAACCCTGGAGTAGCGCGGAGCGTGCAGACGGGGAAGAATGCGGCGCTGCATGAGCGCCCGCCCGATCACGCTCCGCCAGCTCGAGTACGCCGTCGCCGTCGCGGACGAGCTCAGCTTCCGACGCGCCGCCGAGCGCTGTCGCGTCGCCCAGCCATCGCTGTCGGCGCAACTCGCGGCGCTCGAGCACGCCCTCGGCGCGCGCTTGTTCGAGCGCGATCGCCGGCGCGTGCTGCCCACCGCCGCCGGGCGCGAGCTGATCGAGCGCATGCGGCGCGTGTTGATCGCCGCCGACGACGTGATCGACGCTGCGCGCCTGCTCGGCGACCCGCTCGCCGGCACGCTGCGCATCGGCGTGATCCCGACCATCTCGCCGTACCTCCTGCCCAGCATCGCGCCGGCGCTCAAGAAGGCCTTCCCCCGGCTGTCGGTGCTGTGGGACGAGGACAAGACGGACGCGCTCGTGCGCGCCCTGGAGACGGGCAAGCTCGACGCCGCCGTGGTCGCCCTGGAGGCCGAGCTCGGCGACGTGGAGCACGCCGAGATCGCCGTGGACGCATTCGTCGTGGCGACGCCGCACGGTCATCCGCTCGGCGCCAAGCACAGCCTCGCCAAGCTCGCCGAGCTCCGTGGCGAGAACGTGCTCCTGCTCGACGAGGGGCACTGCTTCCGCGATCAAGCGCTGGAGCTGTGCGAGCGCGCCGACGCCGGCGAGCTCGAGTTCCGCGCGACCAGCTTGTCGACCCTGGCGCAGATGGTGGCGGGCGGCGCGGGCGTGACGCTGTTGCCCAATCTCGCCGTTCCGACCGAGACCGCGCGCGCCAGGATCGACGTGCGCGCCTTCGCGCCGCCGGCCTACCACCGGACGATCGCGCTCGTGTGGCGTCGCGGGTCGCCGGTCGCGGCCTCGTTCGTCAAGCTCGCCCGAGCGATGCAGAAGGCGTACCCGAAGGCGAAGAAGCGCTGATGCAGCTGGGTCGCGCGCTGCGCCACCGGAACTACCGGCTGTTCTTCGCCGGGCAAGGCACGTCGCTGATCGGCACGTGGCTGACGCGCGTCGCGACCGGGTGGCTCGTCTACCGGCTGACGCACTCCGCGCTGCTGCTCGGCGTCGTGGGCTTCGCGTCGCAGATCCCCACGTTCCTGTTCGCCCCGCTCGCCGGCGTGCTCGTCGATCGCACGAACAAGCACCGGTTGCTCGTCGTGACGCAGATCGCGGCCATGCTCCAGTCGGGCCTGCTCGCCTATTTCGCGCTCCGCGGCACGATCACGGTCTGGCACGTGCTCGTGCTGTCGATCGCGCAAGGCATCATCAACGCCTTCGACATGCCGGCGCGACAGGCCTTCGTGGTGGAGATGGTCGAGGACCGCGCGGACCTTCCAAACGCCATCGCGCTGAACTCCTCCATGGTCAACGGCGCGCGGCTGATCGGCCCGGCGGCGGCCGGCGCGCTGATCGCCGCCTTCGGCGAAGGAGGATGCTTCGCCATCGACTCGGCGAGCTACCTCGCGGTAATCGCGTCGCTGCTCATGATGCGCGTCGCGCCGCGTCCCGCCCGGGCGCCCGGCAAGCGCGTGTTCGCCGAGCTCGCCGACGGCTTCCGCTACGTCGCCGCTTCTCGCCCGATCCGCTCGGTCCTGACGCTGCTCGCGCTCTCGAGCTTGATGGGCATGCCCTACATGGTGCTCTTGCCGATGATCGTCGCGACCGTCCTCCACGGCGGGCCGCACCTGCTCGGCTACCTCACCGGCGCGTCCGGCGTCGGCGCCCTCGGCGGCGCGCTGTATCTGGCGTCGCGCAACAGCGTGCTCGGGCTCGGCCGCGTGATCCCGCTGGCGGCGCTGGGTTTCGGCGCCGGTCTGGTGCTGCTGTCGCGGTCGCACACGGCGTGGCTGTCGCTCGCGTTCATGCTCGTCACTGGCGCCGGCATGATGATCCAGATGGCGTCGAGCAACACCGTGATCCAGACCCTCGTCGACGACGAGAAGCGCGGTCGGGTGATGAGCCTGTACGCCATGTCGTTCTTCGGCACGCTGCCGTTCGGCAGCCTGATCAGCGGCGCCCTCGCCGCGCGCTTCGGCGCGCCGGACACGCTGCTCGGCGCGGGCATCGCCATCATGCTCGGCGCGCTGGTGTTCCTGCGCGTGCTACCGCGCATCCGCGCGTCCGCGCGCCCGGCCTACGAGCGTCTCGGTATCCTGCCGCGCGTCGCCGAAGGCATCGGCGCGGCCAGCGATCTGACCGTGCCGCCGGAAGACTGAGAGCCAATGTCGACCACGCTCGATGCGAGCGGAGCGAGCCCGCCGCAGGCGGCGGGGGGAGCAGTTGCGGAGCAAGCTGCGGGGGGCAAGGCCCCCCCAGGACTCAGCGCTCAGAACGACCAGCCGATGTTCAGGTTGAGCAAGAAGATCGTGCTCTTCCCGCCGTCGCTCGCGCTCGAAGATGCGTCCGTCGCGTGCGCGCGCGCCGTCACGAACTCGGCGCCGCCTTGTGCGACGAACGTGAAGCCGCCGCTCGTGATCAGCTTGTAGCCGACGAACGGTCCCATCGCGAGACCGTCCGCGCTCGCGCTGACCTGGACGTTCGCGTTGTCGTTCGAGACTTTCGCGTACAAGACCTCCGCGCCGACTTCGAGGCTGTCGAAGGCCTCGAGCGGATACCAGCCGAGCTGACCGCCGACCTCGGACACCTTGAAGCGGTATTGCCCGCCGAGACCGTCATCGAAGCTGATCGATCCATATCCGCCGATCACCGCCACGCCGAAGTGGTCCACGGGTCGCAGCTCGGCGGTGAGCTCGAACACGGGAAGATCAGGTGCACGGGCGAGAACGTGAGCGATACGTCGCGCACGCGCGGCTTTGGTGGTGGCGGCGGAGGCGGCGGCTGCGGATACCCGTAGTAGCCCGGCGGCGGCGGCGCGGGTCCGACCGCCGCCGGCTGCGCCGGCGCGGAAGCCGGGGCGACGGGCGCGGGCGCCGGCTGCGCGGGCGGCGCGTCCGCGGACGCCGGCGCTCCGGGAGCATCGGGCAGCGCCGCCGTGCCCGACGGCGCGGCGCCTTGATCCGCGGGTTGCGCGGCGGCGCCTGCCGCGGTCAAAAGGAGTGCTCCGGAGACCATCACGCTCGTCGCCTTCAGCATCGCCGGCGAGCATAGCCGAATCCGTCGCACCGCGCGCGACGCCGAACGCCGGAAATCTAGCCCGCCGGCGGCGGACGCCGGTACGCGCCCGGCGTGGTGCCGGTCCAGCGCCGGAACGCGCGCGTGAAGTTCGCGGCGTCGGCGTAGCCGAGCTTGTCGGCGATCTGGTCGATCGACAGCGCCGTCCGAGCGCAAGAGCACGAGCGCGCGCTCCAGACGCTGCTCGGCGAGAAGATCGCTGTAGCTCGCGCCGTGCTCGGCGAGGCGGCGCTTGAGCGTGCGCGTCGACAGGTGCAGCCGCGCGGCGACCTCCGGCAGCGTGTGATCGAGCACCAGCGCGCGCGCGCGCGCGACCACCTGCGCGTCGCGGCCCAAGGCGCGCAGCTGCTCTTCGCAGTGCTCGCACGCGAGCCGCGACGCCGCGGGATCCGCGAGCAGCAGCGGTGCGTCGAGCACGCCGGCGTCGAACAGGATCTGGTTCTGCGGCTGCCCGAAGCGGATCGGCCCCGGCGCGGCGGCAGCGAAGCGCGCGACGTACGCGGGCTCGTCGAACGCGAAGTCGGCGGCGCCGCAACAGCCGCGCCCGGTGAGCGCGTTGCCGATCTGCCAGATGCCAACCCCGAGCGCGAACAGCACCACGTCGCGCGCGCTGCCGAGCGGCACCAGCTCGTCGATCACCAGCGCTGCCACGTCGCCGTGCACGTGCAGCCGGAGCGCGATCGCGTCGGTGCGCGTCGGCGCGAAGCGGATCGCGATGTCGAGCGCGTCGCGCACCGTCGGCGCCGTCATGACCGCGAAGCCCAGATCGCCGTGCCCCGACACGCGCATGCTCGAGGCCGAGCAGGAAGCCGATGCCTGGCTCGCCGCTCAGACGCCGCGCGCGCTCGACCAGCTGCTCGACCGACGGGGATGCGGAATGCGCGCGCCGTGGTGCATCGCCGCCTCGCGCGTGAGCCCATGCCGGCGAACAGCTCGTCGGCGGAGACGCCCACCGCGTCGGCGAGCTGCACGGCGTGGATCGCCGGGATCGTGGCGACTTGGCCCAAGATGACAAGAGCTTGGCACAGCCTGACCTGCGATCAAACCGCCGGCGTGCGCAGACTGGAGGCATGCAGGTCCGCAATCTGGAGTTCGACATCGGCGACGCGATCGAGCGCACGTGGCACCCGCGCGGCCGATGCGGTGACGCTCTTCTTCAACAACCTGAGCGTGTTCTTCCCCGCGGGCGAGCGCTTCTTCATCGACAGCGTGAAGGCGTTCCGTCGGCACGTCCCCGCCGGCACCGGAGCTCGATCGCGACGTCAAGACGTTCTGCGCACAGGAGGGCATCCACAGCCGCGAGCACGTCCACTACAACCAGATGCTCGCCGCGCAGGGCTACCCGGTGATCGCGATGGAGCGCCGCGTGGAGGCGCTGCTCCGGCGCGTGCGGCGCAGCCTGCCACGACGCTGGCAGCTCTCGGCGACCTGCGCGCTCGAGCACTTCACCGCGGTGATGGCCCACTACCTGCTCAGCGATCCGCGCCTGCTCGAAGGCGCGAACCCGGTCATGGCGAAGCTCTGGCGCTGGCACGCCGCCGAAGAGAACGAGCACAAGGCCGTCGCTTTCGACGTCTACCAGCTGGCCGGCGCGCGCTACGTCGAACGCGCGGTCGTGATGGTGCTGACGAGCGTGATCTTCTGGGCCAAGGTGATCGAGCACCAGATCCGCCTGATGCACACCGAGGGCATCCTGTGGTCGCCGCGCGAGTGGGGCGCCCTCGGCCGCTTCCTGTTCGTCGATCCCGGCGGCGCGGGTATCGTCGTGCGGCACTATTTCGCGTACTACCGTCCGCGCTTCCACCCGTGGCAGCTCGACAATCGCGACCTGCTGGAGACCTGGAAGCGGGAGCTCGAGCTCGATCCGGCGTACGGCCAGGCCGCCTGATTCACCGGGTGATGCCGGTCCGGCGCGGCGACCGCCCGCGGTGATATATGTCAGCGCGCCGCGGCACGCCGGGGCCAATGCTCGGGGCGAGATGGATCGCATCACGAACTACCGCCAGCTGCCCGGTCGGGAGCGCTAGCCGGGATGCACGCGCTCTACGTGTTGTCGGTCTGGCTCCACATCATGGCGGCCATCACCTGGGTCGGCGGCATGCTGTTCCTGATGCTGGTCGCCGTACCGTGGCTGCGCCGCGGTGACCGCAGCCAGGCCGCGCGCTTCCTCCAGCAGACCGGACCGCGCCTGCGCAACATCGCGTGGATCTGCTTCGCCACCGTGCTCGTCACCGGCACGTTCAACCTGTACGCGCGCGGCGTGCGCTTCGCGAGCTTCGCGGATCCCGACTGGCGCGCGTCGGGCTTCGGCACGGCGGTGCTGTACAAGCTCGGCGCGTTCGTGCTGGTCGTCGCGGTGAGCGCCGTCCACGACTTCGTCGTCGGGCCGCGCGCGAGCCGCGCCATCATGCGCGATCCGCGCGCGCCAGCGGCAACGCGCTGGCGCCGGCTCGCCACGCTGCTCGGCCGCACCAACGTCGTGCTGGCGCTCGCGCTGGTCGCGCTCGCCGTCGTCATCGTCCGGGGCTGGCCGTGGTAGTGGCGCGCGGAGCCCGCGGGACTACCGCTACCGACGCGCGCGACGGCGCCGTCGGCCAAGCAGCAACAACGCGAACAGCGTACAGCGTTCCCGGTTCCTTCTCGTCTCGTGCGTTCTCGGCGATCATCACGCTCGCGACGGCCGCGTGCACGCACCCGTCGCCGAGCACCGGCGGCTCCGGCGGAACTGGTGGGACCGCGGGCTCCGGCGGAACCGGCACTGGTGGAACCGCG
Organism: uncultured delta proteobacterium; assembly: GCA_963775185.1. Taxonomy (GTDB): domain Bacteria; phylum Myxococcota_A; class Polyangia; order Polyangiales; family Polyangiaceae; genus JAPSGB01. The sequence continues at coordinate 332,237 of CAVZIE010000004.1, forward strand.
GGCTCCGGCGGAACCGGCACTGGTGGAACCGCGGGCTCCGGCGGAACTGGCGGAACCGGTGGCGCAAGCGCAGGTGGCAGCGGCGGCGCCGGTGCGGCTGGGTCGGGCGCCAGCGCTGGCTCGGGCGCCGCCGCCGGTGCTGCCGACGCCGGCACCGATGGCGGCGGATTGAGCGGGTATCCGGACGACGCCGGACCGCCGTGGGACGCGAGCGCCGGGTACTGCTGCACCAACCCCAACGCGTTCAACTACAACCTCTGCAGCTCTTCGCAGTGGTGTTACGACCCGATTGGCGCGTGCGGCTACACCATCGGTGGTTGTGTCGAGCGTCCGGCGGCGACCACGTGCACGCACGCTTGTCCGGGTGTCTGCGGCTGTGACCAGAAATTCTACTGCAATGCCTGCACGGCGAACGCAGCAGGCGTCGACGTATTGCACGCCGGATCATGCAAGTGACGCGCGACGCCGCCGACACGAAAGCGCCATGTAAAGACGTCTTTACATGCTATGACAATTAATGTCATATCTGGCGCCGGCGTTCGAAGGCGCGCCGACGCGACGGCTCCGCCCCGTGGGATACCGCGCCGGACCGGCAGCAGGCCCATCACAGCGCGTAGCGTACGTGGAACTGCGCCTGGGCGGCGAAGTCGAACTGCATCTCCGGCTGGGCCTGCGCCTCTCCGGTCAGGGAGCTCGCGGTGGACGCGCCGTAGATGCCACCGCTCGCGTTGGCGCTCGCGAACGTGGGGCGGGTGGTCGCGAGCATGCGCAGCGTGGCACCGAGCTTCAGCTCGCGCGTGACGTTGAGCTCGCCGCCGAAGCCGAGGTAGCCCATCGGGTAGACGCCGTTGATGCTGCCCTGGGGCAGGTCCACTCGCGTGACCTCGCCGCCGCCGCCCAGCTCCACGTACGGCGTGATCACGAACTCCGGCAGCATGCGGAAGCCCGCGCCGACCAGCGTCTCCGTGGATGTCCGATCCAGGCCCTGCTGCACCACCTGCGGAGTGGCGCTGTAGAAGTCCACCGCGAGCTCGCCGTAGAGGTACTTGTTCAAGTCGAGGGTGCCGAATACACCGAAGCCATTCATCCGGCACGTGTCCCACAGCGTGCCGCCGTCGGGATTGCGGAAGCCGTAGCCGCCGACGCGCGCGCCGAAGCCAGGGCGAAAGGCCTCCGCGCGCGTCCGGCGCTGCCCGGGCGTCTCGTGGGCTCCGCGGTCGCGATCCGCTGGCGCGTCGTTCGTGCCGAAGATTGGATCCGCACTGGCCGACGCCGCCACTGTCATCACCGCCGCTGCCACGAGAAATGCCTTTGCCGTCATGAAGCCTCCTCCGATTCCGCCGAGCAACCGGCGTGCCGTTCACTTTCGTGGCGACTTTCGCGGCGATCGTTCGAACGTCGAGAACGCACAGCCACACGGCGCGTAACCGACAATTCACTTTCGAATGTCCGGCGCGAGCGCGGCAACAGTCGCGATGTATGTCGTATCGAGCTCTCGCTCTGCTGCTGTGCGTTGGCGCGCTCGCGTGCTCGAACGTCACCACGCGCGACGCCCCGGGCGTGAAGCTCCACGGCCGGCTCGGGATGAACGACGTATCGATCCTGTTCCCGCTTCCGCCGAGCGGACGCCTGGATTCGCTGATGAGCGCGGCGACCGGCGCGGCGTACGGCGAGTTGCTGCCGGTCGCCGACTTCGCGCTCGCGCCGCGGCTCACGCCGGCGCACGACAGCGCGGAAGACTACGCCCACCTTCGCGTGGTGGCCGCGCGCATCGACCCGTGCTTTCCGTTGCTCGACGCGGCGCCGAGCCCGGACTGCCGCTTCCAGGTGCGCCTGGTGATGCAGCCGATCTACGACGACGCAGGCGCGGTCAGCGTCCAGGATGCGGCCGTGCACCTGTTCTACGATCTGCCGGTGGACGATTTCGTCACGCTGGTGGGCGCGCTGCTCGACGCCCAAACGGCCGCGGCACCGTTGCCTGCAGGCGCGCCGCTGCAGGTGCACCCCACGCTGGTCGCCGAGGGGCTCGACGGTCCGTACGCCACCAGCGTTCAGAGCGCGCTACTGGCCGCCATCGGCGCGAGGCGGCTCACGCGCATGACCTTCGCCGCCCTCGGCGCGAAGGACGACGCGCAGACCTACGGCGGCTTCGATTTCGACGACGCCAGCGCGACGCCGATTGGGATCCTCGACCCGGGCGTGACGCGCGAGACGTTCGACAACGCCGCCGCGGACCCGGGCACGTTCGACGCCACGGTGCTGCCGGCCCCGCGCCAGCCTCCGGAGGATCTGGGTCCGCTCTACGACTCCGCGAGCGCCATGGCCCTCGACGACGCCGCGAAGTGGGCGCTCTACGAGTCCGCGCTGCGTGTCGAGAGTCCGGACCATTACTCCTCGGAGAGCGTGGACTGCGTGAGCTGCCACGCCGCGCAGCCCGCGCGCTTGTGGCTGGAGCGCGGCGGCGATTTCGCGTCCCGCGCGAGCCCGGATCGCTACCGGTCGGATTTCGATCTCTCCGTCACAGCGGCGATCGACGACGCGCGCACGCTCCGCGCCTTCGGCTGGCAGGGCGACCAGCCGTCGATCAACGCGCGCGTGGTGCACGAGAGCGCCGCGGTCGCGGGCTATCTCGACCGGCACGTGGTGGAGTGATGGAGGGCGAGTACGCTCCGGGCCCGTCAAGCATGGATGATTTGCCGGTCCGGCGCGGTATCGGCGCACGGCGCTGTCCCTTCGAGCGGCAGCACCACGCGGAACGTCGTGGTCTCGCCGGGCGCGCTCTCCACCCGGATCCGCCCGCCTTGCGCCTCGACCAGGCCCGCCGCGATGTAGAGACCCAGCCCAGAGCCCTCGACGCCACGCTGGCGGGCGGAGCGCGTACGTCCGTGGCGCGTGAACAGCACGGACAGCTCGTCCGCGGCGATCCCCTCGCCGTGGTTGGTCACGGCGATCTCCGCGCCATCGGGCAGCGCACGCAGCTCGACCGTGATCGGCGTCCCGGGCTCGCCGTACTTGTGCGCGTTCGACAGCAGGTTCGTCAGCACCTGATCGATGCGCGCCGCGTCCAGGTGAGCGTGCATCGCCTGGTCGGGCAGCACCAGGCGTACGTCTGCCGCGTCCGCGTTCGGCGCATGCTCGGTGATATCGCGCAGCAGCGCACCGAGCTCGACGCGCGCCGGATCCAGGCGCAGGTGGTGCGCCTCGATCAGCGACGCATCCTTCAGGTCGTCCACCATCCGCGACAGGCGCTTGGCAGAGGTGCGGACGCGCCCGACGCGATCGCGCGTCTTGTCGTCCAGGTCGGCGCGCAGCATCAGATCCGAGGTCAGCACGATGGCGTTGATCGGCTGCTTCAAATCGTGGGCGACGAGCGACGCCCACTCCTCGCGCATCCGCAGGAGCTCCTTCATCGGCGAGATGTCCTGCAGCGTCATCGTCGCGCCGGCGAGCTCGCCGTTCGCGCTCCGGACGAGATCGGTGACGTCTTCGACGCGATGGATGATGTAGAGAAGCCGCCCCTCGGCATCCAGCACGGGCGAGTTCGCAGGACTCCACCAGCACTGCTCGAGTCCGCCGCCCGCTTCCGGCGGTCGGCGGGTGTCGACCTTCCGCACGGCCATCGTGTCGGCCTTGTGCCCGGCGACGACGCGCTCGAGCGACGCCCGTAGGTCCGCGACGCCGCCAGCCACGTCGTCACCGGGGGTATCCGGGTACACCTCGAGCAGGCTGCGCCCGACCACGGCGTCGCGCGTGGTCGTGGTCGCGCGCAGGTACGCGTCGCTGGCCGCCACGATCGGAAAGCCTGGCCCCGGCTCCACTACCAGGCACGAGCCGGAGGCGGACTCGAACAGGATGCGGAAGTCCGGGGCTGTCATTGCGCCGCGTGCTCCGGGCTGGAGGCCGCGAGCATCGACGCCGCCACCGACTCGAGCTCGAAAAGATCGAAAGGCTTGCGCAACAGCACGACGTGGCCGCCGATCGCGGCGACCTCGGGTGGGATGCGCTCGTCCACGTGCGCCGTGATCACGATGACCGGCACGCTGAAGCCCGCGCGCCGGACCGCGCGCATCACGAGCAAGCCGTCGACCCACGGCAAGGACACGTCCGTGACCACCAGATCGAAGGGGCCGTCCTCCTGGATCATGAGCAGCAGGTCGGCGCCGGTCTCCACGCGCACCACCTCCGCGCCCCACTCCTCGAGCGCCTCGGCGAGCGTCTCGAGCAGGTCGGCGTCGTCTTCCGCTACCAGGATCCGGGGTTTCCCAGCCATCTTGAAACGGGAATGCATCCATCGTGCCGCGCGCAGACACGGACTTGAGCTCGATCGCTCGGCAGACGCTGCGCAACTCCCGCCAACCCGCGCAACCGGTTCGCTACGCAGCGTCGACCTCGCCGGGCCCGAGGCGCCATACCCCGACGCCGTCCTCGCTGGGCTCGCGGAGCATGCAGCTGATGTGCCCGTCTTCCGACGCCACGAACACGACGCTCGCCGGATGATCGTGGGCGTAGGTCACCGCGGCGCGGTGGCGGGTGCCGCGACTGGCGAGGTGGGCCGGGGCCGGCGTGCCGTCGCTCACCGGCAGGATCACGCCGAATCCCAGCAGCGAGAGCGAACGCCCGAGGATCGTGGCGCCGTCGATGGCGGTCAGCGCGCCGATCTGGCGGACCGCACGCTCGATCTCCCCGGCGAACGCCGCACGGATCAGTTGACCGTGGGCGGGGTCCGCGGCCGGGCGCGTCGTTCGTCCCAAGAGCTCGGAGATCTTCAGCATCCCGGCCAACGGCGCGTCGGCAACCACGCGGTACGGCGCGGCCATCGGCACGTCCGGCCGCTCTTCGGCCGCGATCACCAGAATCCCGCCGCGCCCGTGCGCCGCCATCTCGCGAACCATCGACCGGACGGCGTCCAGGTACGCGCTCACGGCGGGTCCGGCGAGGCCACATCCGACGGCCGCGGCCTCGAGCGCCCGACGCGCGACGCCGGCGGCCAGCACCAGGCTGTCCGTACCGCCGAGCACCAGTCCGCGCTCGTAGTCGAGCAGATGCTCGCGGCCGCTGCGGATGGACAGCTCGCCTGGGCGCGGCGCGAGGATCTTGAGATACGGATCGCCGTCGACACCGTCGCCTTCGCGCGACAGCCCGGCGATGGCGAGCCCGTTGTCGCCGAGTGCCACGGTGACGTACTGACGCTCGTGCTCCGTTGCGACCGCGAGGCGCACGAGCTCCAGCACCGAGAACGGCCGCGGCGTCTCGAAGCCCAGGGCTCTCCAGCGGTAGGTCGGCGGCGCGTCCGGCGCCGTCCAGGCGGGGAGCAGCACCAGCGCCGCACGGCCGGTGAACAGCACGCGCACGGGTCGCCGCTCGCTCTCGTGGGCCTCGAGTCCCGCGAAGAACACGCTCGTGAGCAGCCGCTCCAGCGTCGCGTCGTCCGCACCGTCGAGGACGCTGCGCGTGCCGCGGGTGCGCTCGCGGAGCGCCGGAACCAACGCCGGCGGAAACACGTGGACGTCGGAAAGTGCGGCCATCGCTCACGCCCGCTGCTCGATTGCCTGGAAGGTTGGCAGCAGCGCGTCGATCGCGCTCTCGAGCTCGGCGAGCCCGAACGGCTTGTAGAGCAGCCGCACCGCGGCGCCCAACGCGCGCACGTCCCGTGCGGTCTGCGGGTCGCGGTTCGCCGTCATCACGACGATAGGCGTGCCCAATCCGGCGTAGCGCGCCGAATGCATCACCTGCAACCCGCTCATCCAGGGCATCGAGATGTCGGTGACCACGAGCGCGAACGGCCCTTCGTCGGCGAGGGCACCGATCAACGCGTCGCCGCTGTTCGCGCGCACCACCAGGGCGCCGAGCAGCTCGAGCGTCTCGGCGACCGCGTCGAGCAAGTCCGGATCGTCGTCGGCGACGAGGATGCGCGTTCCAGGGACCATGACGATCCGGGGAGAAGCACTAGCCGTGCCAACCGGATCTGCAAAGGGTGCGCACGAAGCGCACGCTCGCATCGAGGGTCGCCTCCGGTTGGTCGCGATGCGGCGAATGCCCGCACGCCGCGAGCACGACGCGCTGCACCATGCCTCCCGCGCCGCGCTCGATGGCGTCGATCTGCGCGAGCGTGCCGTACTCGTCGTCCGCACCTTGAATCGCCAGCACCGGCACGCGGACGCGCGGCAGGTACTCCTCGATGTTCCAGGCGCGGAAGCCCGGATCGAGCCAGGCGCGGTTCCAGCCCCAGAACGCGCCGTCCACGTTGTCGCCGTGGTGGCGCGCGAGCCGTGCGCGCAGATCCGTCGTCCGGTACGCGTCCGCTGCGCGCGCGATGCTCGTCACCGACACGTCCTCGACGAACACGTGCGGCGCCATCAGCACGAGCCCGCGCACCCGGGCTTGGCGTTCCGTCGCGGCATGCACGATCGCGATCGAGCCGCCGTCGCTGTGCCCGACCAGAATCGCCTCGCGCACCCCGGCCGCGTCGAGGACCTCGGGCAAGGTGTCCCGGCCCTCGCGCTGCATGTAGTCCAGCGGGCGCGGCAGCGTCACCGGATCCGACTTGCCGTAGCCCAAGCGGCTGAACACCAGCGCGCCGCAGCCGGTCGCCTCCGCGACCCGCGCGGGAAAGTCGCGCCACATCGACACCGAGCCGAGCCCCTCGTGCAGGAATACCAGGGTCGGCGCCTGATCCGACCGCGGGCCGAGCCAGACCGTTTCCAGGCGGTGCCCGCCGGCCAGGAGCGTTGCCATCCGTCGGCGCCAACTCTACGTTCCCGCGCATGACCGACAACCCCCAAAAGTCGATCCGGCAGCTTGGCGCGACCGGTCCCGCGGTGTTCCCCATCGGCCTCGGCTGCATGGGCATGAGCGGCATGTACGGGCAGAGCGACGACAAGGAGAGCGTCGCGACGATCCACGCCGCCCTCGAGCGCGGCGTCACGCTGCTCGACACCGGCGACTTCTACGGCATGGGCCACAACGAGATGCTCATCGGTCGCGCCCTCGAAGGCCGGCGCGACCAGGCCCTGCTCAGCGTCAAGTTCGGCGCGCTGCGCGGCCCCGACGGCAGCTGGCACGGCTTCGACGCGCGCCCCTCCGCCGTGAAGAACTTCCTCGCGCACACGCTCTCGCGCCTGCACACGGACTACATCGACGTGTATCGCCCCGCGCGCCTCGATCCCGCTGTGCCGATCGAAGACACCGTCGGCGCGATCGCGGATCTCGTGAAGGCCGGCTACGTGCGCCACGTCGGCCTGTCGGAGGTCGGCGTCGACACCATCCGCCGCGCCCACGCCACGCACCCGGTCGTCGATCTCCAAATCGAGTACGCCCTGGTCACGCGAGGGCCGGAGCAGCGCATCTTCCCTGCCCTGGCCGAGCTCGGCATCGCCGTCACGGCCTACGGCGTGCTCTCGCGCGGCCTGCTCGGCGGCTCGAAGATCGGCAAGGGCGACATGCGCGCGCACCTGCCGCGCTTCAGCGGCGACAACCTCGAGAAGAACCGCCGTCTGGTCGACGCCCTCGGGAAGATCGCCGCCGATCACGGCGTGACGCCCGCACAGATCGCCATCGCGTGGGTGCTCGCTCGAGACGAGCGCATCGTGCCCGTGATCGGATCGCGCACGCGCGCGCAGCTCGACGACGCCCTCGGCGCCCTCGACATCGCGCTCTCGACCGAAGAGCTCGCGCGCATCGCCGAAGCCGTCCCGGCGTCGGAGATCGCCGGCACGCGCTACGCCGAAGCGCAGATGCGCGGCCTCGACAGCGAGCGCAGCTGACAGGCCTGGATGGGGATGCCGGTCCGGCGCGGAACCGCGCGAGGCGCGAGCGACATAGAGCCGATCCGGTGCACGAAGTGCGGCGGCGTGGTGCCCCTGGCCGACGCGGAGCACGAGCAGTGTCCGTACTGCGGCAACCGCACGGCGTTACCGGAGGAGTATCGCGCGGCGTTCCGCGCGCAGCGCGATGATGGTCCGACACGCGCACGCGCCGAGCAGACGTACCGCGAGCTGTCGCGGCGACCGTCGCTCGTGCTCCGCGCCTGCGCGATCCTCTTCAGCGGTTGGACTTGGCTCGCCACCGGCGGGCTGATGGTGGTGGCGGCGATGGCCACCGCGGATGCCGGCCTGCTCCTCATCGGAGTGGCGCTTCACGAGCACCTGCTCGACGTGGAGCCGCGGTCGTCCGTCGAGCGGTGGATGCTCGCCGGGACAATCGGTCTGCTCGCGCTCGGGACGGTGCTCGGCGCGTACGGCCGGAAGAAGGCCTTGTCCACGGCAGCGCTCCAGGCGGCGCTGTCGGCGCATCCGCCGGCGCGCGAGGGCGGCCCGGCGGAGTGCCGGATCTGTGGCGCGCCGCTCTCCGTGCCCACCGACGCGCTGGGCGTCCGCTGCACCTACTGCGGCAGCGACAATCTCGTCGCGGCTCCGGCCAAGTGGCTGCGCAAGGTCGTCGCAACGACACTAGAGGTCGCGCAGCGTGCGGCGGATGCAGCGCGGGCACTGACCGAGGAGCACCAGCGCCTGCGCAAGTCGGCCCTGGTCCGCGCGGGCGTCACGGTGGGCGCGTTCCTCGCCTTGATCGGCCTGCTCGAGCTGACGCTCCCGCCGCATCTGAAGGAGCGCGATCCGAACCACTTCGGCAACGCCTACGGCCCGCGCTTCAGCGACCACCTGACGCCGCGGACGCTCGTGCGCCGGGTCGCCGTCGCCCACCAGCGCTCCTGGGGTCTGTACGTGCCCGGCCCGGGCCTCGGGGCGTGCGCGCCGGAGACACCCCTGCGCGTCCGCCAGGACGAGTGCGACGCCGGAGTGTGCACGGTATGGCTGTTCGCGGCGCTCCGTCGCGGTGACAAGCTGACGCTGCGCTCGTCGACGCTCCCTGCGGGAACACGCGTCCGGTTCAAGCGCCACCACATCAAGGGCGCGAACTGGCCGATGAGGCCCTCGGAGTCGTTCGGGACGGTCGAAGCAGAAGACACGATCGGCGGCGCACACGTGGCAACTCTGACGGCAACGTGGTCGAGTTGGTACGAGATCGCGCTCTTCGTCCCGGAGAGCAGCAGCGACAAGGCGACGCTGTGCATCGAGGTGCAGTGAACAGCCCCATTGCGGGACCCGGCGGAGAGCGCAAGCCCATGAACTATCTGTTTCTTGCTTTCGCGATCGTCGCGGAGGTCGTCGCGACGTCTTCGCTGAAGGCGTCGAACGGTTTCACGCGACTGATGCCGTCGGTGCTCGTCGTCGTGGGCTACGCGTCGGCGCTCTACTTCCTGTCGCTGACGCTTCGCACGATCCCCGTGGGCGTCGCCTACGCGATCTGGTCGGGGGCGGGCCTGGCGCTGATCACCACCGTCGGGTGGGTGTTCTTCCGTCAGCGTCTGGATCTGGCAGCGGTCGTGGGCATGGCGCTGATCGCCGCCGGCGTCCTGGTCCTGTATCTGTTCTCCAGCGCCGCACCCCACTGAAGGCGCGCAAACGGCGCGCGGCCGCGGTTCCGCGCCGGACCGACATTGCGGGCCGGACGCGCTATGCTGGTGGCGATGACGCCGCGCGTGAAGCGCCTCTTTTCTCCATCGGCCGCCCTGGTCCTGGCGTTGTCTCTGGTACCCGGGCGGGCTCGCGCCGAAGGCGCGTCCGCGCGTTTCGCGTTCGACAAAGCCGATCAGGCGCTGAACGCTGGCGACGGCGACAAGACCGCGACCAACGAGACCGGCACCCTGGGCTGGGGCGAGAGCTACGTGATGATGGGCTACGCCGCCATGTTCCGGCAGAGTGGCGACCCGACGTATCTGGTCAAGCTCGCCGATCACGCCGCGAGCGTGATGAAGAGCACGGACCAGGCGCGCGGCATCAACGACTACGCCGGCCGGAGTCGCGCGTGCTGGCAGTCGAAGAAGTACTCGTCGGGATCGGAGCCGTACTGCTGGGCCGTGCATGCGGGCATGTTGCTCCTGCCCATGGCGAAGCTCGTGGGGCTCGTCGCCGTGCACCCGGAGTACGCCGGCCTCGACGTGCCTGGGCAGGGCAAGCTCGGGGACGTCACGGCCGCGCTCGTGCCGCAAATCGAGCAAGCGATCGCCGTGTTCGATGCGGATTGGCGGAGCGGTCCGGCGGCGGGCGAGGGGCACTACATCGCCGAGAGCGGCGCGACGTTCACCGGGTACGGCGGCCAGGCCTTGCCGCTGAACATGATGAACGCGCTCGGGCGCGCGCAGCTTGCGCTGTGGCAGGTGACGCAGAACGACGCTTACAAACAGCGCGCCCAGGCGCTCGGCATGTACTTGAAGCATGGCCTGTCCGTGAACGGCACGAGCTACGCCTGGACGTACCGCGGCGTCGCGTGGACGGGCACGAACGGCGAAGACATCTCGCACGCGGCCATCAACGTGGACTTCGCAGTGCGCCTGCGTGAAGCGAGCCTGGTGTTCACCGACTCGGACCTGTTGCGCTTTGCCAGCACGTTGTTCGACAAGGTGCACGTCGACAGCGCGACGACCGCGGATCTCGTCGACGGTACGGGCGGCACGAACAAGTACACCCCCATCGCCGCGCTGTGGCTCGGGCTCTCGCCCCTACGATGCCCGGGTTTGGCCGGTGGGTGCGAACCTGTACGTCGCGTCCACCGCGAGCAACGGTTCGGTACTGCTCGCTCGCGCGCTCATCTCCGAGCACGCGCCGCCGGTCCGCGACTACTCCTTCTACGTCGTGGACTGGGCCGACCACGGCACGTACGAGAAAGCGACGGCGTTCGGCGCGAACGTGCTCATCGACCCGCCGGACCCGACCGCGCCCGTCGTAACGAAGCTCGGGTACCGCGCGTGGAAGCGCACGGCCGTACAACAGTGGGACGGCGCCAAGTACCACGACGTCGTGCGCCTTGCGACGAGCTCGGCGAGTTCGGCGAAGCGTTCGTACCGTTCGTCCCGGGCCTCTATTTCGCCTACTCCGGTACGAAGTCGCTGTTCCAGTTCAACGACAGCTTCGTCGCGGCAAACGCTATCGAGGTGACCAAGTCGACGCCCGTCGTCGCGCCGACCATCACGACCGCGAGCCTGCCGTCGGCGTGGGTGGGCACGGCTACCAGACGTCGGTGACCGCCAGCGGTGACGCGCCGTTCGAGTGGCGACTCCTGACGCCGCCCGCGGGCATGCGCATCGACGCTGCCAGCGGCACCATCACGTGGACGCCGACGGCCGCCTCTGCCACGAGCGTCACCGTGCGCGTGGACAACGACAGCGGCCACGCGGAAAAGACGTTCAACCTCGATGTGAGCAGCGATGCGAGCGACGGCGGCGCTGGCGCGTCGTCCGGCGCGGGCGGCGCTGGCGCGTCGTCCGGCGCGGGCGGCGCTGGCGCGTCGTCCGGCGCGGGCGGCGCTGGCTGGGTCGGGACGGACGGCGGCGACGCGTCATCCGACGCGGACGGCGGTCAGTCGCAGCTCGGCGCGCCCGCGTCGGAATCGGACAGCGGCTGTGGGTGTCGCGTGCCCGGCCCAGCTGAGCCGGCCGGGCCCGGGCTGGTATTCGCGCTGACCGCCCTCGGCTGCCCCTGCTTCGCAACCAGTACCAGCGACGAGCGCGCGACTGATAGTCCGCTACCAGTCGACCGCGTGTCCGTCGCGGAAGAAGCCACCGCTCGGCGCTCCGTCGCCCAGCGTCGCGGCCCAGACGATGGACGCGGCGCCCTCTTCCACGCTGCGCGTCGCGTGGCGACCACCCATGTCCGTCCGCACCCAGCCGGGGCACACCGCGTTGACGCGGATGCGGCGCGGCGCGAGCTCCCGCGCGAGCACCCGCGTCAGGGCGTTCAGCGCGACCTTCGAGACGTTGTACGCCGACGACGGCCATCCGGCGGCGCGGTGTCGGCCGCGTGCCACGTCCTCGACGAACTCGCCCGCGAGCTGCTCGAGTGCGGCACGGGTCAGCGCGGGATCGGCGAAGCGCGCGCGCAGGTCGGCGCCGAGACACGACAGCTCGCCGAGCCCGCTCGACACCATCACGACGTTCGCGCCGTCGGCGAGCAGCGGCGAGAGCGCGTCCGTCACGCGCAGCGCGCCGCGATAGTTCACGTCCAGCGTGCGTCGCGCCACCTCCGCGTCGAAACCGTCGAGAGCGACGCCGGCGTTGTCGACGAGCACGTCGAGCACGACCCCGTCGTGCCGGAGCCGCTCGGCGAGCGCCGCGACGCTCGCGTCGTCGCTGACGTCGAGCTCCGGCCTCGATGCGCGGATCACGCGCATGCCGCGCCGCTCGAGCTGCCCCGCCGTCTCGCGGCCGAGCCCGCGGCTCGCCCCCGTCACCACCACCGTCTTCATCTTCCGGATTTGGGACTCTTGCGCCGGATCGGCAAGTCCCCAGCTCCGCTCGGTAGTCGGGCCGGTTGAAGGTCGGTGACGCCGGGAAAGCGACGCGTGATCGATCACTTGGGAAGGTCTGTCGCGGTATCGTCGCGAGAGGCACAAATTCGCATCGGATCGCGTCCCGGAGGTGGCGGCGACTGCGTCAGCGACGGCGGCCGCGTCAGCGACGGCGGCCGTGTCGGTGGCGGTGACCGGGGCGGCATCGGGCGGCTCGGCGACGGCGCGAGCGGTGCTCGTGCCAGCCCTACGGGCTGTCACTTCTCGCAACGACCTCCGACGTCCACGGCGACGAAACGATCGTGAGGCGCCTCTACATCGGCGAGGCAATGGCTGCGCCCGACGGATGGGACCACCTGCGCACGATGCTGCGCGTGGAGATGGAAACGCTCGACGCGCAGGGCACGCGCACCAAGCACGAGAATCGCTACTTCGTGTCGAGCCTGCCGCGCTGCCGTCTGACCAACGACCAGTGGCTTTGCTCGTGCGCCGGCACTGGGGCGTGGAAACGTCGCACCAGATCCTCGACGTCTCCTTCCAGGAAGACGACCACCCGTGGATCGAGCAGAATCCGCGCGCCACCGTTGTCGTCATGGTGCTGCGCCGCATCGCATACACGCTGCTCGCACTGTGGCGCTATGTGACGTTGCGCAGCGACGAGCAGCGCCACCGGCCCTGGCGGAAGGTGATGCGCGACATCGAGCTCGCCGTCATCAAGGCCACGGCCGGAGAGCTCGCCGGGCTACGCCGCCACCGGCTGGCGCCGCCTCCGGCGTAGCCGCCAGCCAGGCCTCCGCGCCGACGCGCTCTTTGACAACATCCCGCCGCGGACGCCCCGGACCCGGCCACCGCCCCCGATGGCCGCGGCGCGGAGCGTCCGCGGCGGTCACCGCCGCTGCCGCCGGCGCGGCCACCGACCCTGACACGGTCACCGAAGCCGGACGACGGAACTCGCGCCGCCGAACGCCGATCTCCGCTGGGCAAGTCCCGGCAAGGCTTGTCGAGCGCCGCCGGGCCGGATACCGTGTCTGGGGGTGGCATGAGCGACGCGGGAACGACCGGGGTAGCGGTACGCAAGCGAAAGGCGAAGCCAATCGCCCGTACATGGTTCGGGAGGTGCGGACGCGCATCGAGCGCGGCCACACGCCGGAGCAGATCGTGGCGTGGCTGGGCACCCAGGGCGTGAAGCCGAAGCGTGCGCTCCGGCTCGTCGGGCGCGTGGACGACGACGTCCAGGCGGATCTGGGCGAGATGGAGCGCATGGCTGCACGCTCCGCGGGCCGCCACAACGCGCGCACCGTGACCGGCGCCGTCATCGCGTTGCTCGGCATCGGCGTCACCTTGGCGACGTACTCGAGCGCTTCGCAGACCGGTGGCTCGTACGTCGTGGCGTACGGCGCCATCATCGGCGGCGCGGTCATGTTCTTCCGCGGGCTCGCCTCGGGCGACTGACACCGATTCCGCGCCGGACCAACGCGAGCTGCCACGTGGTACGCTCGCGTCGGAGGCGAGATGGAGCGCGCGGCAAGCTGGGCGACAGCATTACTGATGGCGGCGCTCGCCGCAGGCGCGGCCGGGGCGTGCGGTTCCGGAGACGACACCACGCCGGGCCCGAGCGGCCACGACGGGGGCGGCGGCTCCGCCGGGAGCGCGGGAGGCAGCGCCGGGGGCGCGGGAGGCAGCGCCGGTAGCGCGGCGGGAGGATCCGGCGGCGCCAGCGACGGCGGCGGTGCGGGCGGCGGCTCGGGGAGCGCGGGGCAAGGCGGCGGGTCATCCGGCGGTGCAGGGACCGGCGGCGCGGCGGGCAGTGGGCAGAACGACGCGGGCGTGGACGCGTTCGCGCCGCACCGCAAGTGCGCCAGCGTGCCCCCCGGAGCGACGACGCTCAGCGGCGGCGATCTTGCCGCCGCCGTGTCCGCGCTTGCGAACGGCGGCACGCTGGTCGTCGGCGCCGGAACCTACGATGCGTTCAGCGTCGATCAGAAGCAGGACGTCACGATCTGCGCGGCGCCGGGCGCGCGCCCGATCGTGCAGACCAAGGGCGGCAACGGCGTCACCGTGACGGCCTCGTCGGAAGTGCACGTCGAGGGCTTCGAGATCGTCGGCACGCAGGCGAACAACGACCTGGGCGTGCGCATCGGTCTGGACGCGCACCATGTCCACGTGTGGGACGTGTGGATCCACGACATGGGCTCCGCGGGCATCGCCGGCAGCAACGGACTGTGCGGCCACGTGGACATCCGCTACTGCCGCATCTGGAACACCGCGTACCACGACGCGGCGGCGCAGAGCGGCATCACGATCTACGAGCCGCGCAACTGCGGCGGCGCCGCGGACGCGAACGGCTACACCGACTACATCATCGGTAACGTCGGCTATCACAACGGCGAGCTAGCGGCAACGACACGGACGGCAACTGCATCATCTGGGACGACACAGAGGACCAGCAGAAGGGCAACCAGAGCGAAGGCCCGTACACCGGCCGCGTGCTCATCGCCAACAACCTGTGCGTGGCCAACGGCGGCCGGGGCGTGCACATCGGCCCCACCAGCGCGCACGCGGATGTCGTCAACAACACGGACTACCTCGACTTCAACCCGGCGTTCCAGAACGCCGCGGACCAGTACGCCGGACAGACCGACGCCAGCGGTTCGGACGACGTGCGGTTCATCAACAACGTGTCAATCGGCCGCGCCGGCGTGAACGGCTTCGACGTGTGGAACTCCACGAACATCGTCGAGTCGAACAACGTGTTCTACCCGGTCACCCGCGACGAATCGGGAACGAAGGGCGGCTACACCAAGCTCGCCAATCCGGGCTTCGTGAATCCGGGCGAGGACCCGACGACCGCTGACTTTCGTCCCAAGGCGGGCTCGCCGCTCGACGGCGCCGGCGTGGGCTCCTACCCGGGCGTGCTGATTCCGGGCGTGGACATCACCGGCAAGCCGCGCCCCGCTGGATCGGCGCGTACGAGCCCCGAGTCGCGCCGTCAGGCGACGACGGGGGCGGGCTCCGAGCGGGATTCCGCGCCGGACCGCCACCAGGCTTCGACCCGCTCGACGCGGGACGGCTCCGTGGCTTGGCCGAGCAGAGGCATGACGAGCCGCGCGCCGCGCTCCGGCGCGAGCCGGACCAGCGTCTCCGCCGGGTCGTCCCACGCGTGCAGCGCGAGGTTGAACGTGCCCCAGTGTACCGGCAGCAGCGCACCACCGCCGAGCAGCGCGAGCGCTTCAAGCGCCTTGTCGGGCCCGAGATGGATGTCGCCCCATGCCTCGTGGTACGCGCCGACCTCGAGCATCACCAGATCGAACGGCCCGAGACGCCGGCGGATCTCCGCGTACTCCGGCGTGAGCCCGGTGTCGCCGCTGAAGAACACCTTGTGCCGCGCGCTCTCGATCAGCATCGACGACCACGCCGTCCGGTTGCGATCGCGCGGGCCGCGACCAGAGAAGTGCTGCGACGGCGCCGCGGTGATCGCCAGATCGCCGCGCGGCAGGCGCGCCCGCTCCCACCAGTCGAGCTCCACGATGCGCTCGGCCGAAACGCCCCACGCTTCCAGGTGCGCGCCCACGCCGAGCGACGTGTAGAACGGCACGTCGCGCTGGGCGAGCGCGAGGATCGTCGGATAGTCCAGGTGATCGTAGTGATCGTGGGACACGATCACCGCGTCCAACGGCGGCAGCGCGTCGAGCGACACCGGCACGGGCTGGAAGCGCTTGGGCCCGGCGAAGCCCACCGGCGACGCGCGGTCGCCCCACACGGGATCCGTGAGGACGCGCAAGCCGTCGATCTCGATCAGCACCGTTGAGTGGCCGAGCCATGTGGCGCGCAGACCTGTTTCCGGCGGGTGCAACCACGCGCCGCGCGGATCGGCCGACGGCAGCGGCGCCGGAGGCGTGCGCCGCGCGCCGCCGAACAGGAACTCCCCGATGGTCGGCGCGGCCGTGCCCTTCTTCAGGCCCGGCGCGACGCGCGCGGTGTTGCGGAAGACGCCGTCGGCGAAGCGCGGCGACGCCGCCATCCGCTCGAGCCGGAGCCCGCTTGCCCTGCCTCCCAAGACCGACATTGCAGACAATCCATATGGGTCGAACGGCGTGCTATGGCAAGAGCATGCTCGCCATCGACGTGTTCTCCGACGTGGTCTGCCCCTGGTGCTATCTCGGCACGGAGCGCCTGGCCCAGACGCTCGATCACCTCGGCCTCGCAGACAGCGCGACGGTCCGCTACCGGCCGTTCCTGCTCCAACCGGACACGCCGCCGGAGGGCGTGAACGTCCACGAGCGCCTGCAGCGCCGGTACGGCGATCTGCGCGTGCTGCTGGCGCGCGTCGAGGGTGCCGCGCGCGAGAGCGGCCTCGCCCTCGATCTCTCCAAGCAGCCCATGAGCTACCCCACTGTGGCCGCGCACACGTTGCTGCGCCACGCCGCCGGGCGCGGCACCCAGCAGAGCCTCGCCCGCGCGCTGTTCCACGCCTACTTCGACGACGCCTTGGTCATCTCCGACCCGATCGTGCTGGCGGAGATCGCCGGCGCGCACGGCTTCGAGCCCGCCGAGGCCGCGCGTCTCGCGACCGACGCGAGCGAGCTGGCCAAGACCCGCCGCGAAGCCGCCGGCGCCGCGGAGCGCGGCATCACCGGCGTGCCGTTCTTCGTGTTCAACGATCGCTTCACGGTGCCCGGCGCACAGTCGGAGACGGTGCTCCGCTCCGTGATCGAGAAGGCGCAGGCCACGAGCTGATGGCCTGGCCGCGCCGGGCCTGCCGTTCGATCGCGCCGCGTTCATCTGTTCGAAGAGGAGATACCGCGCCGGACCGACAGCATCTGCGAAGATGGATGAGGATGCCGGAGAACGGGCTTCGTGCGTCCCCGCGCGAACGCGAGGATCTTCAGCATGGCCGGAAACATCGCGGAGCAAAGCCGCGTGGTAGATTTCGAGCATGGGCCGTCCTGATGTCGCGGTGTCCATCGCGACGCTGTTCGCGCTGGCCGCGGTCACGCTCGTCGCGTGCGGCGGCTCCGACAACAGCCTGTTTTCAGGCGGCGCCACCGGCGGCGCGGCGGGAGCGAGCAGCGACGCCGGCGCGGAAGCCGCGGGCGGCAGCAGCGGCAGCGGCGCCGGGGGCGCCGCCGGGACGGGCGGCGCGGGAATGGCCGGGGCATCCGGCGCGGGCGCGGGTGGGTCCGCGGGCTCGTCGAGCGGCGGAACCGGCGCGACGGGCTCCGGGGGCACGGCGGGCGGGGCCGGCGGCACCGGGCCGATCGACGCTGGCGGATGCGACGCGCCGGCCACGTACTACAGCGACGCGGACCAGGACGGCTACGGGGATCCCGGGGCGTTCACCACGGCGTGCGCGCAGCCGGCCGGCTACGTCGCGAACCACGACGACTGCTACGACGGCAACGCCGAGGCCAGGCCCGGCCAACAGGCGTGGTTCGCCGCGGACCGCGGCGACGGAAGCTACGACTACGATTGCAGCGGCGCGCCCGAGAAGCACTGGACTGGCACTGGCGCCTGCTCCGTCGGCTTGTGCGGCGTGCTCTCGGTGGGATGGCAAGGCGCGGTGGCGGAGTGCGGCGCGACGAAGGCGTGGATCACGACGTGCACCGGGCTCGCGATCTGCTGCACCGAAGCCCGAGCAACGACAGCAGGAGTGCCACTAGCGTCCGCGCAGGGGGTGCCGGTCACGGATTGCCTCCAAGGCCGGGGCGGCGACGTGCATCAGCGCCGGGAGTGGCGTTCACGCCCACCACGCGCCAAACTTAGCGAGTGGATGCGAGACAGGAACATGGTCCCGAACACTTCGATGTTCGAGCGGAATCAGCCGGCTGCCTCGGCCGCTGCCCCGTTCCAAGTCCGACGAGGAAACCACGGCGACGCCAAGGATCGCGACCTCGTGCTCGGCATTCTCCGCGAGTATTTCGAGACGGTACCCGGCCGAGATGACGCCGAGGCGCGCTACCGCTGGCTGTACCTCGACAACCCTGCGGGGCTCGCGCGCACCTACCTCGCGCTCGACAGCGCGACCGGAGCGGCGGTCGGAATCACGTCGCTCTTCCCTCGCGCGGTGCAGGTGGGCGACGCCAAGGTGATCGGCGCGATCGGCGGCGACGCCTTCGTGACACCCAGCTTCCGGCGGCGCGGCATCGTCACACAGCTGCATCGGCTCGCGCACGAAGACCTCGACGGCGATCTCGCGTTCATGTTCGGTCCACCCGAGCCCAACAACCTCCGCGCGCTACTCCAAGCGGGCGCGGAGATCACCGGCTCGGTGCGCCGCTACACGCGCGCGCTTCGCGCCGAGGGGGCTCGGACGAACCGCCAGCCGCGTGCCGGCGCGCATGCCCGGCGCGCTCACTTGGGCTCTCGGGCCGACGCGATCGAAGCTGACGCTCGAGCTGCTCGGGGGCAAGCCCGATCCGCGCGTGGCCGATGTCTGGCACCAGACGCTGCAAGCGATGAAGGACGAGCGCGTCGTCACTCCGGTTCGCGACGCCGCGTTCTATGCCTGGCGCTTCGGTCGCTCGGTCGCGGGACGCCAGCTCGGCTACATCGTGCTCGATCGCGGCCGACCCATCGGTGCCGTGGCCCTCGAGCGCAGCAAGGATGGGCGGCGCGTCGGCATCGTCGATTTCACCTGCCCCCCTGCCGCGTTTCGCTCGGTGCTCCGCGGCATTCTCCACGCCAGCCGCGACGCCGACGCGGTCGAAATCCAGATCCACGTTCCGTCGCACTTGATAGAGGTCAACCTTGCCTCGTTCGGGTTCATCTCCCGCGGAACAAAGCCGTTTCAAGTGCAGTTCAAGCAAAGCTACAGCGACCGCGCGGCGATCACGCGAGCGGGCACATGGAATTACATGTGGGGCGACGGCGACGTCGATCACGTGCTGTGAACCCAGAGCAAGAGACGGAGCCCTCGATGAAGACGTACACCTCCCGTGCGGAGATGGACCCGCGCATGATCGACACGCTCGTGCAGATGATGGAGAGCCAGGCGTACCGCGAGCTAGCGGCCGCGCAGATGTTCGGCTACGGCCTGCAGTTCGTGCCCCGCTTGAAGTGGCTGAAATTCCTCACGTGGCACGTGCACGAGGAGATGACGCACTACGAGCTCGTCGTGCACATGTACGAGGAATTCACCGGCGAGAGCGTCGAGCCCAAGGTGAACGCGCGCCTCGCCGCGAAGCCAATCGCGTTTGCCAAGAGCTGGTTCGAGCTCGCGATGGCGCAGTTCCTCTACGACCGCGGCGGTTACTGGCAGCTTCAGGAGTACGAGAGCTGCGCGTACCTCCCCTACCGCAAGACAATCCGCAACATCATCGTCGAGGAGGCCGGTCACCAGAACCTGGGCGAGCGCATGGTCGTCGAGCTTTGCCGCACTGGCGACTTCGAGGACGTGAAGCAGGCAGAGTTCGAGTCGTGGCTTCGTCAGGGCATGCTGTCGTTCGGCCGCCCGGGCACCGACGGCGATCGCTACGCGGTCGACGTCGGTCTGAAGAAGCGCGCGGCGGCGGCGGTGATGCAGGACTTCATCAACGACATCAAGCCGGCGGTGAAAGCCTCGGCCCTGGTCTTCCCCGACCCCAAGAAGATCGGCGTCGTCGTCCCCGACACCCTCGACTTCAGCCTCGACGGCGTGGACGAGGCGAAGGCCCAAGGGTTTGTCCGCGCCGCATGACGGCAGGAACCTTCCGACGGTCCATACATCGACTTCCATCGCGCGCGAGTGTGCTCCGGCGCCTGTTTCGACGTTGGCCCTGCAACGCCTTGCCCGCGCACGCCGTCGACGCGCCCGCGCAACGCGCGCGCGAGGCGCGAGAAACCGGAATCCGTGGGGAGCGGTTCCCGGAGCACCACGAGAATCGGCGCGTGCGGCCGGTACCAGAGGTCCCGGCTTCGCTCGCGAGCGTCATCGGCGATGTCCGGCGCGACGCGGGGCGACGCGCCCGCGTCGTCCGGCCGGACGCGCGCGCATCGCGCTCAAATGGGCGCGATCGTCATGAGCGCGCTCGTGGTGAGCACGTACAGGCGCGCGTCGTGTCCACCGCGAGGCGGGCGTGCGCACGCCACGGCCGATCTCTCCCGCGCTACTGACAGGCGATGCCGCAAGCGCCGTTGGCGTTCGCGGTCGCCCCGACCAGGCAATCGGTCCAGTCGTTGAAGTTCGAGACGCCGCTCGGATGCGCGGTACCGCAGTTCTGGATGCAGGTGTTGTCGCCAGTCGCGCAAGTGCTGACGCAGTTGCCGATCGCGACGCACTCCGCGTTGCCTGCGCAGGCGTTGTACTGCGCGTAGCAACACCCGCCGCTGCCATCTTCGGCGCTGGCGCAGTCCGAACAGCTTGTCGTACCGCCCGTGACGTACTCGGGTCCGCCGTCGGCGCAGGTGTTGGAGACGTTCCAGCTGCCACTGTTCAAGATCAGGCACTTGCCGTTCAGGACCGGCGTTGCCGTGGTGCCGTTGATGGTGACCTCGATGAGCTTCACGTTCGCCAGAGTCCCGCTCGAGAACGCGGGCGTCGACGAGTTCACGGAGTTGACCGTGAGGCTACCGCTTTGCTGAAAGTAGTAACGGGCCGTCCCGCTGTTCGTGACGTCTTCGAACGCCAGGACACACTGGTTGCACGTGTTGAGATCGGTCTCGTTGGCCAGGTTGAAGCTACCTGTCGTGGAGGAGTACAGCCCCACGCTGAGAACGTCCGGGTCGCTGCCGCCGATGTTCGGGCTGACGGCCGAGACGACGCGCGCGGCGTTGTCTCCGATGAAGGCGCCCACGGTGATGGACGTGCAGGATTGACCGCCGGTGCCCGACGCACCCGCGGTGCCGCCCGTGCCCGACGCACCCGCGCTGCCGCCCGTGCCCGACGCACCCGCGGTGCCGCCCGTGCCCGACGCGCCCGCGCGGCGCCCGGCCCGACGCGCCCGCGCTGCCGGACGCACGGCCCGCCATGCCCGCGCTGCCGGCCATGCCCGCGCTGCCGGCCACGCCGGCGCTGCCGGCCATGCCCGCGCTGCCGGCCATGCCCGCGCTGCCGGCCATGCCCGCGCTGCCGGCCGTCCCCGCGCTGCCCGACGCGCCACCGGTGCCGCTGGATCCACCGGTGCCACCGCTGCCGGACGTCCCGCCTTCCCGCTGCCGCCATCCTGGCTCCCGCCGGTGCCGCTATAGCCACCGGTGCCCCCCGTGCCCCCCGTGCCCGAGTTGTCCGAACTGCTACACGCGGGCGTTGCGAACGCACACACCAACGCACCAAACCCAATCAATACGATGGATCGCTTCATGGTTCTTTCCCCAGCGCGAAACACTGCGGATGTCAGGTCGCCGCGTCAAGCGAGTCGAGGCCGCGGAGCGTGGCGAGCAGCGTGCGCGCGTGCAGCTTCGGGCGGCTCGAACCGGCCATTGGCCGGTCCGGCGCGGAATCCCACGCTGCGGAACGCGGGATTCCGCGCCGGACCGACACCAGCTCGCAACTTCCGGGACAGGGCACTAGAATCCCATTCATGGGCGGGGGACGGACGGCGTGGTCGGCGTGGCGCTGCTCGTGCTCTCGTGCGCGGGCGGCAGCGCGACGACATCGCCATCTGGGCCGGTGCCCGAGGACCAGTTCCTCGACCGCTTCTCGTGCGCGTATTGCGAGAAGACCAGGTCGGTGCGCCGTGAGCCCGGTCACGCGCCCGCGTCGCGCTCCGTGGCAAGCGCTGCCGCGGATCGCGCGCCGCGCGGCGTCCAACTCGATGATCTCGACGACGACCTTCCGCCCGACGCTTCGGTAGTGAATCGCGATCGTGTCGACGCCGCCGTAGGCGTCGATCAGCTCGAAGCGCAGCGCGGGTCCGCGGCGGCGAGCCCGCCGCCCCAGTACAGCCGGATCGCGTGCTTGCCGCGGAGCGAGCCATCCGGCGAAAAGCCGCGCTCCGCGATCAGTGGCGAGCGCATCTCGAAGTCATCGGCGTAGAGCGCGAAGATGCGCTCGAGATCCCCGCTGTTCCAGGCGGCGATCCACTCCCGTCGCGAATCCGCGCGCGGAGGCGCGATCGATGATTGCAGGCATGGCCGAGGATAGCGCATGGCGCTCTCGAGCGTCGGCTCCGGACGCTTCTCGACCACACCTTGCGGGGCCGCGCGGCCATGCACAAATAACTCGCTTGACCGTCATCCACGCCATCGTTGCCGCGCTGTCGCTCAGCTTCCGGATGCTGTGGCAATCTCTGGGGACTTTCGCTGGGATTCACCATCGCGGCGGTCATCGAAGTCCTCGTCTCCAAGGACGAGATGGCGCGGCTGCTCCCGACGCTCGCCGCGCTCGCTCGGGGTCGCGAGCGTGCTTGGCGCCGCGTCCTCGTCGTGCTCCTACGCTGCCGTGGCCATGGCCCGGTCAATCGTCCGCAAGGGAGGCGACTTCACCGCGGCCATCGCCTTCCAGTTCGCCGCCACCAATCTGGTGCTCGAGCTCGGCGTGCTGCTCTGGGTCCTGCTCGGCTGGCAGTTCGCCGCTGCGGAGTTCCTCGGCGGCGGCGTGATGATCGTGGGGCTCGCGCTGCTCTTCCGTCTGCTCCTTCCTGCCCCACGGGTGAAGGCAGCGCGCGCCCAGGCCGACAAGGGCCTCACCGGCAGCATGGAGGGGCACGCGCAGATGGCGATGAGCGCCCGCGAAGGCCGCTGGCGCGATCGGCTCGCCTCGAAGCAGGGCTGGATCGCCATCAGCCACGACTACGTCATGAACTGGTCGATGCTATGGCGCGACATCCTCGGCGGCGTCCTGATTGCCGGGGCTCTCGGCGCGTGGGTGCCGCACGCCGTCTGGCAGAGCTTCTTCCTGGTGGATCACCCGCTGCTGGCGCCGATCTGGGGAGCCTTCATCGGTCCGCTCATCGCCCTCGTCAGCTTCACCTGTTCCATCGGCAACGTGCCGCTGGCCGCGGTGTTGTGGAACGGCGGCATCAGCTTCGGCGGCGTCGTCGCGTTCATCTTCGGCGACCTCGTCATCATCCCCATCCTGCTCATCTACCGGAAGTACTACGGCCGCTGGATGACCGGTTTCCTGTTCGCGACGTCCTACGCCATGATGGTGGTGGCGGCGCTGCTGGTCGAAGGGGCCTTCGCGCTGTTCGGCGCGACGCCGGCGGTGCGTCACGCGACGGTGGCCACCGCCAGCATCAGCTGGAACTACACCACGGTGCTCGACATCGTGTTCGGGTCCGTGACATTGATTCTGTTCGTCGTGTTCGCGCGCACTGGCGGCCCGAAGATGTGCGCCACATGGCCCACGCGGACGCGGCGTCCGCCGACTAGCAGAGCGCGTCGATGCCGGGGCTTGCCCGCTCGATCCAGCGCCGCCCGGGTTTGCCGGTCCGGCGCGGAATCCCGCGCTGTGGCCTCACTTCTGGAACAAGATGACGCCGCTGCAGGTCGCCGGCAGCGAGTCGCCGCAGACGAAGCTGTCCAGATCGGACATGCAGGTGTCGTAGCTCGCGCCGACCTGATCGGCCCCGCTGCAATCCGAACCGTAGCTCTGCTTCATCGTGTCGGCGAATGCAGCGACGCACTCGGCGGTCGTGGAGCTGTAGCAGGGCGCCGCCTTGCCACAGTACTTGTTCGCCAGCGCATTGCACTGGGCGGCCGCGGCGTTCGTCCCCGGCAATCCCGATCCACCGGAGCTCGTGCTCGAGCACGCGCCGACAAGAACCGCAAACCCCAAGCCGAATACGACGACCCATCCGTTTCGCATCGATTCTATCCCCTCGTCATCGCGGCACCGCCGCTACCACCTACTGGGAGCGTCCGCGCGCTACCGCGGGATGTCAAGCAAGCGCGCGGCGCTGCGCCGGACCGGCGCCCGTCATTCGAACTGGCGCACACGCGCTCCCGCGTGCGCGGTGCGTGGCGCAGAGTGGGGTTTCCACGAAAGCGCGCGGGCAGGTTCGGCGGCTCGATCCGCCACTCGCCAAGCGGCTGGATTTCGGGACGGTAGGGAGCGTGCAGCTCAATCGCGGGGCGGCAGCGCTCGGACTCGCTGCTCGACATCCGGTGCAAGCATCGACATGTCTGCACGCATGGCGGCGAAAAGAGTGGGGAAGAGTCCGAAGAAGAAGTTGGCGGCGACGAGCAAGAGGGCGACGACGCGGCAAACGAAGAAGCGCGCATCGACCGCTGCCTCGCGCTCGCTGAGCAACCCGAACGCGACACGGGCTGCGAAGACGGCGGCCGGAAGCGCGCTCAAGCAGACCGGGGGCCCCGGGCGCACGCACAAGGGCGCGGCGTCCGCTGCCGGCCGCGCGCTGAGCCGCAAGAAGACGAGCCCCGAGGGCCGCCGTGCCGCGGGCAGCGCCTTGTCGCAGACTCGGCGCAAGACGACGAAGAAGAAGCGGTGACCGACTGCTGAACAAGGCATGTCGATCGCCTTCGACCGCGTCGTGGAGCGCTGTTCCCTCACCTTCCCCGGCTCCGCTCGGCGAGAGGCGTGGGTCGATCTCCACGTCGCGGGGGTTCGTTGATCGTGGGATGCTCCGACGAGGAAGAGCCGGGCGTCGTCGCAGCCGGCGCCACGTCGGGGCACGCCTGCAACTCCATGGCCAACGCGGACGGGAAGATCTGCGTCGCCGCCTCCGCGAGCGCGCGTCTCTTGATCTTACGCGACGCCTAGAAGCGTCAGGCCAGCTCGCGCCGTCGCCCGGTAACTTCCTGGACACGCAAAATAAAGTATTTCGACCCCACTCGCGCGTGTGTGATCGCGAAACGGTTTCACGGTGTGTCGGTCCGTCGCGGCACATGCGCAGTTCGATTCCGGCACGATACGCCCGCGCGCAACGTTTCATATCGCGTGGGAGAAGTGCACGTCGTGCAAGGTCGCACCTTGTCTTACTCCACGATTTATGCTTGCCCGCGTGTGCGCCGTCGCTACGTTTACTGGGCAGTGAGCACCCTGAATTCAAAACATGTTTGCAACGGCGTTCGCATCGAAGCCGGATATGTCGACGGTGCAGATCGAGATTCACAGGGATCGCAAGCGCTGCGCCACCACGCGCGGCTCGCGTCGCGCGCTCGCCCAACATCGCGTCGCTGTCGGCGCCCCGCACTCGCGGTGTGTCGCGAGCGTGTGACCTGCAAGCGAAGCACTGCGACGACGGTGCAGCCTGCGGATGCGAACAAGAGCGTGCGCGCGGATGCTCTTCGAACAACCGTTCGATCTAGCATTCGAACAACCAGACGACGAGGCGAACCGCGGCCAGGCCAACAAGCTTGTGACGATGGTGTGAGCCCATGAGGCGGCTTCATAAGTCCGCTTGAGTAGCTTGCTCGCGTGCGTGCGGCCATCGAGCCGCCGCTCGCGAAGCCACCGAATCTTCCTGGTGCCACCGTCTCCGCGCTGCGGAGCCGGGATCGAGAACGCACCAAGCGGCGGCTTCGCAACGCAACCCGACACAGTTCAACCAGTCACCACGAAGGATACGACAATGAAGAACACTACCCAAAACACGCTGCGACGCGCTGCCTGGCTCGTCGCGTTGTCCACCGTGGGCTGCGGAATGGGCACCGCCCAACCGACCAAGGCGTGCCGTCCCGCGACGACCTCCGCAAGCCAACCGCTCACGGCGGCATCTTCTCGATTGTTCCTGACGACGAGCGTGGTGACGCGTCTGCAGCAACGGGCGGCAGCGAACGACGCCGCATGGGTTTCGCTCAAGAAGCTCTGCGACGGCTACACGACCGGAACGGTCTACCCCCCGAACGGGGACGCGTATCCGAGCTCGACCAGCGTGGGGCAAGGCTACCAAGGCGACGGTTACCTGCCGGCGATCCGCTCCTGGGCCTCTGCTACCGTACGACCAAGGGCGTCGATGACGCCGCGGCGGCGAAGTACGCCGCGGCCGGCATCAAGGTGCTCGAGGCCATGGCGCTGCCGTCGGGTTCCGGCGGCGCGAAGCCGTCGGCGGACAGTGGCTACGGCATCCGCAACTACGGTGTCGGGATGGCGATCGGCTACGACTGGCTCGCGCCGGCTCTGCCCGCCAGCACCAAGACTGCGGTCATCACCGCGCTCAATAGCTGGGTCGACTGGTACGACACGAGCGGGTTCAGTCGCGATCAGCCGATCGGGAACTACTTCGTCGGATACTTCCTCGCGAAGACGTACACCGCGATCGCAACCGATACCGACAACGCCAAGGCGGCGGCTTACTGGACCGACGTGCAGACGCACCTGTGGGGTCAGCTCGTCAAGCCCGCCTACAGCGCCTGGATGCAAGGCGGCGGCTGGCCGGAGGGCTGGGGATACGGCCCACGCGCCGTTCGCGGCGTGGCCGAGGTGCTGTGGGGCGTGGAGACCGGCAAGGGTCTCTCCTGGTATTCCGATCTGCCGCAAGCTCGCGACCAGGCGCTCTACCTCGAGCAGTTCGCGTGGCCGTCGCTGAAGCGCATGGCAGATCGTGGCACGGTGCGCTCGGGCATCGCGCTCAAGCCCTCCGCGGCGCTGATGTCGTCGTTGGCGACGATACTGGCGGAGCACGGCGACGCGAACGCCCCGACCGCGATGGCGTTTACCGATGACATCGTCGCAACGGTCGGCGACGACCGTGACCCGTGGCAGACATTCCTGTACTCGGATCCAGCGCGAGCCCGGACTTCGTACGCGTCGCTGCCGTTGTCGTACAACGCCACGGGGCCCGGCGACGTCGCGATGCGTTCCAGCTGGGACAAGACCGCGAGCTGGGCCTCGCTGACGGCGGGGCGCTACATCAACGCACCGGACTCGGGCGAGCAGCTCTTCGACGCTGGCGGCGTCACAATGGTTGCTGGCGGCGATCCGGTGCTGGTCAACGCTACCGGCTGGATCCCGAATACCGGCGGAACCGCCGGCGAGGACTATGTGTACACGGACAGCTGGGGCGGCGGCGGCCGGCGGCTGTACAACTCGTTCTTCGTGACCGACCCGGGTAGCTCCAACTCTCCCGGTCAGAACTCGAAGAGCCCGAACAGCTCGAACGCGCACGTGGAGCGCTTCGAGGACGGCGGGAGCTACGTTCGCGCCCGCGCCGCGGGGCTCGGCGATCAGTACGGCTCCGGTAGCAGCCACCCTGTGACCGCGTACACGCGCGATGTGGTCTACATGCGCCCGGGGACGCTGGTCCTGTTCGACCGCACGACCATCGCCTCGGCGAGCGCCAATCGGTGGATGGCGTTCCACGTGCCGAGCGCGCCCAAGGAGGTTCCGCTCGCCGATGCCACGCAGCATCGATACGACGTGACGTCGGGTGGCGCGATTCGCGGTAGCCTTCGGCTGTTGCTGCCGGAGAGCCCGGCGATCCAGACGGTCTCGCTGCCGGGTGGAACGACGCGCATTGAAGTCCACGGTCCTGGGGCGGCGTCCGAGCAGTGGCTCAGCGTCGTGACGGCGTCGGCGACGGCTCCAGACCAGGTTCGACTCTCCGCCGGCGATGGCAACGTCCCGTCGAACAACGCCGTTGGCGTCGAAGTGCGGGGCTCGCGCGAGCAGGTCGTGCTGTTCCCGGCGAACCAGGCGGAAACCGCGCTGCTCTCCAGCGTCCAGTATGTCGTCAACCAGTCCGCGAATGCCGACCACGTGATTGTCGACATGAAGCCGTCCGCGAGCGGCTACGCGATCTCCGCGCAAGCGACCGGGAGCGGGCTCTCGATCAGCGTGTCGACGGGAGGTTCGTTCCAAGCGTCGCCGGCAGGCGTGCTCTCGTTCCAGGTAACGAAGACCGGTACCGTGTCGCCCGGTTCGCCAATCCCGCCGCCCGCAGGCGGTAGTGGCGGCACCACGGGCACCGGCACCGGTGGTACGTCTGGCAGCGGCGCAGCCGGCGCACCTGGCGCTGGCGGCAGCGGCGCGGCGGGCGCACCCGGCAACGGCGGCAGCGGCGCGGCGGGCGCACCCGGCACCGGCGGCAGCGGCGCGGCGGGCGCACCTGGCGCTGGCGGAAGCGGCGCGGCGAGCGCACCCGGCACCGGCGGCAGCGGCGCGGCGGGCGCACCTGGCGCTGGCGGAAGCGGCGCGGCGAGCGCACCTGGCGCTGGCGGAAGCGGCGCGCGGCGCACCTGGCGCTGGCGGAAGCGGCGCGGCGGGCGCACCTGGCGCAGGCGGCAGTGGCGCGACCGGTGGACGCGGCTCGACCGTTGGCGCTCCGGCAAGCGGAGGCTCGAGCGGCAAATCGGGAAGCGGGGCGGCGGGTGCGAGCGGAAGCTCGGGCCAGTGCACCGACCCGGCACAGTGCCCTGATATGCCCCCCTGCTAGGCGCGCAGCGCATCGAAGTTGGGCCACCGCGCGCGGGACGCGCGGTGGCCCGACGTCGTCTTGGTCCCGCGATCCGCGCCGCGCGATGCATCGCGCAAAACCTGTAGCCGGCCGCTCGACCGCGTGCGCTTCCTGGCACCTGCCACACAGCAAGCCGACGACTTGTTCCGCACTGGCAAGGTCGCGTGGTTCTGCAGCGGCGCGTGCAACTATGACGGCCCGGCCGCGGACGGCTGCGACGTGTCCGTTGGACTTCATCAACGACAACAAGACGGCGTAAGCGGTCGAGCCAATCTGCAGGGTGCTGCGATCCCCCGTCGACGTACCACGAGCACGAAGCGCGACGGCGGGATAGCGGCGAGCCCGGAAGCGACGTAGCCTACTGAGCAATCATGGTTCGCTCGACTCTCGTCGCGGCGCTCTGCCTTGCGCTCGCCGGGTGCGCGAAGCGCGGGCCTCCAATCGGCTACACGCCGGAGTCAGCCGACGCCCCGACGCGAGCCGAGGAGCCGCCCACGGGCGGAGGTGGCTTCGCATTCGGCGCCGACGTCGCGAAGGTACGCGCGAAGTGCAGCGCCGCGCACGGCAAGTTCGTGCAGTCGGGGCAGGTCAGCACATGCCTGACGCGCCAGCCGGAGGTCGGCGCCACCTTCATCACGCTGGTGGAGTATTGCGGCGGGGCTGTCTGCCGCATCCACAGCTTGCTGACGCTCGACCGGGCGGATGCACAGAGCTGGCTCGTCCCGTTCGAGCATCTGCGCCGCCAGTTGCTCAGGCAGTACGGCGACCCCGACCAGAACGACGCGCAGTTTCCCCGCCACTTGCGAGGCGGACTTCGCCGGCTGCGTGCGCAACGAAGAAGCGTCGGCCACGCTGCGCTGGCGCTGGGACGACGGGCATGCCGTCATGCTTCGAATCGGCACAACCAAGCAGGTTCCGGCCGCGATCAGCGTTTCGTACTCGGACGCGCACGGCACCCCCGCTCCGTGAACGCGCGATCGCCCGTGTTCGACCGTGCCTCGCGCCGGCGGATGGCCCGGGCGCATGTGACACGCATGCGCCATCGACGGCAGCCATCCGCTGCAGTGCTGGGGCGCGAACCGCTTCGGCCAGCTCGGCACCGGCAGCCTCGGTGGTGGCGCCTGCGCCAACCACGTGCAGGCGCGCGAGTCGTCGCCCGTGGCGGCCGCTGGCCTGGGCGGCGACGCCGAGCTACGCGTGCGCGCCCACGCCGTCTTCGGTCGGGCGGGCTTCGCGTCCGTCGCCGCCGGACGGCAGCGCAGGTCTCGACGGATCGCTACGCGCGAGTCGCCCGTTGCGGTGAAGGGCCTGTGGCCGGTCCGGCGCGGTATCCCGCGCGAGCGCCGCATGCCCGGTTGCGCGGATGACCAGCGGCGACGCGGCTGGGGCGATGGCGTCCGGCGCGTCGTGGATGGCTCTCCGCCACTGCACCCAGCGAGCGCCGCAACAACCACGACGACTAGCCCCAAAACAAGCGATAGCCCAGACGCGCATGGCCGGCAATCAGCCACGCGTCGGCGGCCCCCACGTGGGCGACACGCGTAGCGCCCGACGCCGTGTCGGTGGAGAGCGTCGGGTTGTGGAAGGTCGTGGTTCTCGTTTCTCGGGGGCTGAAGGGTGAATGGCTCGCGGTCGTCGGAATGCCGCGCCGCGTCGGGCGAAACCAGCAAGGAATGCCGCGAGCGACGTCGTGGTGGTCCGGGCCTCGGCGTGAGTCTCCACCCACTGGCGTCACACGTTCCCCGTAGCGCCGCGCACGCTGATGCGCGACGCTCCGGTCTTCATGAGCTCGCCGTCACGCATCTCCGTCGCGTTCTCCTTCGCCGCCATTCTCGCGGCTTCCGCCTGCCACAGCCGCTCCACCGCCCAGGCCTCCACGGGCAGCAGAACGGCGCGCCCCGCTGCGACCGCGCCATCCGCCGCGCCCGCGACGTCTGCGGCGCCGCCCGCATCCGCGGCGGCAGCAGCGACGCCGACGACGATCGTGGGCAAGGCGACGACGCTCGAGGTCGGCAAGTGGGTGCGCATCTGTTACCGGCCCCGTGCCGCGAATCCGTTCGGCGTCAACCACGCGCACTTCATCTGCAATACGAACGTACTGGCCACGAAGAATCCGCTGCCGCCGCCGCCGGGAACCGTCACCGGTGCGCAGGTGGTCGGCGCGCTCCGCACGGCGACTGGCAAGCGCGACATCGGCACGCCGTGGGCCCGTTCGCTACGCGCCGGCGCGGATCCGGAAGCGCCGAGCAGCGCGATGCAGATCCGCGACGACAACAGCGGCTACGGGCTGTACGTGGTCGAGACCGACGCCGGGCCAGCGCTCTTCGTGGAACTGGCGCAATGACGCGGGCACTCACTAGCGCGCGTGTCTGCGCGGTAGCCATGTAGTGGATTGCAGGTCGTGCCGAGACCGTCTCGAATTCCCGACCGAGGGTGGCGGCCGGAGCCCGCAGCAGAAGGCCGCGCTGTCCCGCCTGAAGACCGAGATGACGAAGGCGGGCGTGCTCGTCAGCTCGATCCAGCTGCAGCCGAGCGCGCAGGGCAAGCGCCTGGTGTTCACGAACAACCAGCTCACGGTGATGCGGCCCGTTCCAGTCGAAGGAACTTGCCTCCCTATACTTGGATAAAGGCATCGTGCGCGGCGCCTCGGGGGATTCCGCGCCGGACCGGCATCACCGCCTACGCAGTCTCGCGACAGCGCACGTGCGCTCAGTCGGCCTTGGGCTGATGGCAACCCCTGCAGGTCGTATTGTCGCGGCCCTGGTGGGACTCGGCGAGGGGATGCTGGCCCGCTCCGACCTGGTGACAGCTCGTGCAATCGTCCTTGCCCACGAGGTCGTGCGGGATCGCAGGAGCCCCCGCCGTCTGCACGGCGGAGCCAGGGCCGGACGCCCCCGCGGAATCCGTGGGAGTCGGAGTCCCGCCTCCGCAGCCCCAGAACAGCGCACTGGCGGCCGATGCAACCAGAGCGACGCTCAACACGCGAGATGGAATACTTGTCATGGTCGGACGCTCAAAAGCATCATGTGTGCCGCCAACGACCCGCACCCAAAAGGCGATTGGATCCGGGTTCGGCGAGATTCCTCGAGCCAGGCCGCGAAGATCCGATTCGGGACCTCGCGCAGCGGTTGCCGAGTCCTCGACGACCCGACGCATCGCATGCGACGTGTTCCGCTCTCGAATAGCGTCCGCCACGGCGCTCCGGTCGTGGTGGGTGCGTGTCCTACCAAAATCGCGGCGGCGCAGGCCCGGCTGCGGACGTCATGCTAGAGCGTAGGCTTCCCCCCAATGAGTTTGCACTCGCCTCACCGGCGTCTGCTTGCCCTGTTCGCGCTGGCTCTGTTCGGCAGCGGTGTCTGTACGGGCTGGACGCTGTCACACGCGGAGCGCGCCGGGACGTCTGCCGGGCAGCTGAGCAGCGGCACGCCGATCGCGGTCGAGCTGATCCGTGGGAGCCCTGACGGTCCGGACCACGGGGTCAAACACCTCGCGCCGGCGGCGCACCCGCAGAGCACCGCTCCGGCCTCGTCACCCCGCCTGCCGACCCGGGAGGTCGCCCAGCGTGCGCTTGCCGCGACGGTGTTCCTGCGCGGCGGAAACGTCTACGGCGCGGGCGTCCTGGTCGACAACCAGGGCCACGTGCTGACCTGCGATCACGTGATCGACGGTCTCGATCAGGTGCGCGCGTGGTTCTACGGCGAATCGAAACCCATCGCGGTAAGAGTCGTCGCTCGCGACCACGGCGCCGACCTGGCGCTGTTGAAGCTTGCCCAGGTCCCCGCACACGCACCGGCCGTTCTCGCGAGCATCACCGGCGTCGCCATGGGCGACACCGTGTTCTCCATGGGAGCGCCGATGAAGATGACGTTCTCGATGAGCCAGGGCATCGTTTCATATGTCGGGCGCTCGTTCGACGGCACGGCCTTCGTCCAGACGGATCTCCCGGCCAACGCCGGCAGCTCGGGCGGGCCGGTGCTGAACGATCGGGGCGAGCTCGTTGGCGTGATGTCGTTCATCCTGCGCGGCGGCCAGGGTCTGACGTTCGCGGTGCCGATCGACTACGCGTTCAAGAGCTTCGCATCCCAGCTGGACGTCAAGCAGGACAGCAAGCGTTTCGACGAGTGGCTGAAGTCCAGCAAACCGGACTCCGCGCTGATCGGCAAGTAGAGGCGAACTGAAAGCACCCCGGCTCCCGCCAGGGTGCAGCGCGTGCGCGGATTTCAGCTGCGCTGCCGCGGCTCGGAAACCGCGCGTGTGGTCCGCTCCGTTTCTGTTAGGGTCCGTCCGCAACCGGAGGCTCAACATGACAAGCGAGGGACTCGCGCGCGCCGCGTGCGCGGTGGTCGCGATCGGAATCCTGGCGACGGCGAGCTGCAGCGGCCAGGCGCCCAGCGCGGACCGCGGCGCCGGCACCGGCGCGTCGCAGCAGCTGGTGGAAGCGCCGGCGGCACGGACGCGCATCGCGGAGCTGCGAGGGCGGTTCCGCGCCGGACCGGCAAGAGAGAAATCCGTGATCGGCGCTGCCGTCACGACGAGCTTTCGCTTCGACGGCGCGGACAGCGTGCGGCCCGAGCTGCCCGCCGCCGCCATGCGCGCCGTGCTCGGGACCGCGCGCGTCGATCTGCCGATGCGCGCGAACGGCGCGGTGCGCGTCGAGGACGGCCGCTCCCACGTCGCGGTCGCGTTCGCCCTGCGCGGCGCCAGCGGCGCGCCGCTCTCTGTCGCGGACGGTATCGCGCTGTACGCGCGCGCGCTGCCGGGCGCGGACGTCGTGCACCGGCCGGGCGCGGAAGGCACGGAGGACTACGTCGCGTTCGAACGCGCGCCGGCGCGCGAGGAGCTCGTCTACGACGTGGACGTATCGCGCGTCGCAGGCTTGCGCCTGGTCGCCGACACGCTGGAGTTCCTGGACGAGGGCGGCGCGCCGCGCCTGCGCATCGCGCCGCCGGTCGTCGTCGACGCCGGCGGCGAGCGCCACGCGGCGCGCATCGCGCTCGCCGGCTGCGCCGCGGACGCGAGCCCACGGGCGCCGTGGGGCCGCGCGATCACAGCGCCTGGCGCCGCGAGCTGCGTCGTGCGCGTGACGTGGAGCGGCGTCGCCTATCCGGCGATCGTCGATCCGGCATGGGTCGCCACCGGATCGATGGCGACGAAGCGCGCGTCGCACACGGCAAGCGTGCTCGCGTCGGGCAAGGTGCTGGTCGCGGGGGGCGGCGGCACGTTCCTGTCGAGCGCGGAGCTGTACGATCCGGCAACCGGCACGTTCTCGGCCACCGGATCCATGGCAACGCCACGCGCTCTGCACACGGCGAGCGTGCTCGCTTCCGGCAAGGTGCTCGTCGTCGGCGGCACCACCAGCAACGCGATCGCGGAGCTGTACAACCCAGCGACGGGCACGTTCTCCCCGACCGGTGCCATGGCGACGCCGCGCCTGTACCACACGGCGAGTGTGCTCGTTTCCGGCAAGGTGCTCGTCGTCGGCGGCGAGGACACCAGCGGCTATCTCGCGACCGCGGAGCTCTACGATCCGACGGCAGGCACGTTCTCCCCCACCGGGTCCATGGCGGGCGTGCGCGCGTTCCACACGGCGAGCGTGCTCGTGTCGGGCAAGGTGCTGGTCGTCGGCGGCTTCGTCAACGCCGGGCGCCTGTCGAGCGCCGAGCTTTACAACCCGGCGACGGGCACGTTCGCCGCCACCGGATCCATGGCGACTGTGCGCGACAGCCACACGGCGACCGTGCTCGCGTCTGGCAAGGTGCTCGTCGCCGGCGGGTTCGACACCAACAACAGCCTCTCGAGCGCCGAGCTGTACGACCCGACGACCGGCACCTTCTCGCCCACCGGATCCATGGCGGCTGCCCACGATCGCCAGTCGGCGACCCTGCTCGGCACCGGCAAGGTGCTCGTCGCCGGCGGCAACGCCACCGGCACTGCGGAGCTCTACGATCCGACGACCGGCACGTTCTCGGCTGCAGGGTATCTGGCGATCGCGGGCTACCAGCACACAGCAAGCCTGCTCGCGTCCGGTGCCGTCCTGGTCGCCGGCGGCTTGGACAAGAACGTCAACCTGGTCGCGACCGCGCAGCTGTACGACCTGCACGCGGCCGGCGCGAGCTGCACCGTCGCGGACGACTGCTTGACCGGCGTGTGCGAGGACGGGATCTGCTGCGCCGGCGCGTGCAGCGGCACGTGCAAGACGTGCACGGCGGGCACCGGCGCGTGCACGAGTGTGACCAGCGCGGACGATCCCGACACCTGCACCGGCTCCAGCACGTGCAGCGCGAGCGGCGCGTGCAAGAAGAAGATCGGCCAGAGTTGCGCGGCCGCAAGCGAGTGCGCCAGCGCGTTCTGCGCCGACGGCACCTGCTGCAACACCGCCTGCGGCGGGCTCTGCCAGGCGTGCAGCGCCGCCAAGACCGGCGCGCAGGACGGCACGTGCGGCCCCGTCACCGCGGGCACGGATCCGGACAGCGAGTGCGCCGCAGCGCAGTGCACCAGCGGCGTCGCGACGCCCGCGACCACGTGCAACGGCGCGTCCGCGTGCTCCAGCGCGACGCCGTCGCCCTGCGCCACCGGCTACGCATGCGATGGCACCGCGTGCGCGACGAGCTGCAGCGACAGCAGCGTCTGCGGAGCGGGCTACACGTGCAACACCGCGACGTCGAAGTGCGTCATCGCCGCGGACGGCGGAACGGGCGGCACCGGTGGAACAAGCGGCACCGGTGGAACGGCCGGAGCGAGCGGCACCGGTGGAACGAGCGGTGTGGCCGGAGCGAGCGGCGCGGCGGGAACGAGCGGCAGCGGTGGCGCGAGCGGTGCGGCAGGCACCACCGGCAGCGGTGGAACGAGCGGCGCGGCAGGCACCAGCGGCAGCGGTGGAACGAGCGGCAGCGGCGGCTCGGGCGGCACGAGCGGCTCGGGCGGTAGCGCCGGAGTTGGTGGCGCCGGCGGAACTGGCGGCGGCCGCGGCACGGGCGGCAGCGGCACGGGCGGCAGCGGCGCGACCGGCGGTGCCGACGCCGGTCCACGCGCGAGCGCGACGAGCGACTCCGGCGGGTGCGGCTGTCGCACAACGGGCACGCGGCGATCGGGCAGCGCTCCCTGGCTCGTGCTGCTCGGGCTCGCGCTGCTCGCTGTCCGACGGCGACGCTAGCGGGGCGTCGAGCTCGCCGTTCAGCGCTCCAGCGTCCAGCCGGTCGCAGCGGTGAAATTCTCCACCGCTGCTGGGTTGGAGACCGCCGCGAACTGACCCGTAGCGATCGCGTGGAACTCCTTGACGTTGAACCAATCGATCTGGAGGCCGAGATCGAAGTCGGGCTTGAACGTCATGAACGCGTGCGCGTCGATCGACCCCGCGAGATCGATGTCGACGGTCTTGCCTCCGACGGAAATCGACTTCTTCGTCTTTCCGAGACTGATGCTCTTCGTCACGTCGACGGTCGGAGTGACGGCACCGCTGGTGTCCTTCACGCCGTTCGACGGCAGCTTCCCGCCGGACCAGCCTGGACGTGGGCGTCAGGTAGGTACGCCCGCGAGCTTGAGCACCCATTCGTGGGGGACGCTCAAGGTGAATGCGGTCGCGGGCAGTTCCTTCAGCTCTTCGGGAGAGAAGCTCAACTCGTAGTGCAGCGAGAGGTGCCCGCTCCATTCCGCATCGACGTGCGCGAGGTCGACCGCCAGCAGCACGCCGTGCTCGTCGATGGTCACCGCGAGCGGACCGGGCGTCGTCGCGCTCCACTCGTGATCAATGGCCTTGCCTGCGAGCTTCGGAACGACCGACAGTGTACCGACGATGCGCCGTCGCGTGAGAGCGAGTGCTCCGGAGTAGCTCCGCGTATTCGTCCCGCCGACGATGAGCCCGGGCAGCTTCCCTGAAAACCGGTACGCGACCGGCACGCCCTCGTAGACGTGAAGCACGCCTTCCTCTTCCACCGCCGAGCGGATCTCGTCGGGCAGCTTTCCGATACCGAACAACTTGTAGCGAAGCGTCGTCATCGTCACCTCCCGGTTGGTTTCGATGCCGGCGATCATAGCCGCCGTGGGGGTGGCTGTCGCGCAGACGCCGATCCGCGATCTACCGGCGCGCGAAGTCCTCGCGCGGAGATGGCCACTACAGCTCCGCGTGCAAAGGCGGTACCTTGTCGCGGTGGTTCGGCTCCGGGGAGTGGCGGCGTCTACGCTTCACCGAAACCCGGACCTGCTCGAATCGCTGCTCCAGCGTCGCGGAAGTACTCCGTCCGGCGTTCGACTCCTGTTATCGGCAGTCCGGTTCGTCGGCATACGGCTGCGTCATGTTGAAGGTCACGGTCGATCCCACAGGTGCCGCGCTGGAGGTCGCTCCTGGTGCCACCGTTCTTCCGGACGCCCTGGTTTCCTGCGTCGTCGCCGAGATCAAGCGCGGGCATTTGGCGCAGCCCAGAGCTGGATCTGGATACCTGATCCCGCTGTCGTTCGTCCCGTTCGGGATGCGTGGCGAGCCGAGGTGCTCGTCGCCTGTCAGCCCCGCCGCCGCAACCAATACGGCACGCGCAGCCTTCCAGCATGCGCTGAAGCAGCAAGATGCCGGCGAACAGAAACGCGAGGTACTCGAAGCCATCGCGCACTACAGGAACGCGCGGGACGGCTGGCTCTTCCGGTTGGCCACGAAGCCGGACGAGGAGTACCGCTTCCGGTACGCAGATGCCGCGTACTGGATCGTCGTGCTGCAGGTGGCCCTCGACCAATCGCCGACCCCACGAGAGATCGCCGAGGCCGAAATCGGCGCTCGAAGCGGTCAGGGACAACAACCCGAAGCGAGCGGAAGTTGTCGCCCACGACCTCGTCACGATGGCCGACCGCTTGTTGGCGGCGACTTCAAGAGGTTCAAGGAGACCAACGGTGCGGAAGGTCTCGAACCGCACGCCACGCCGGACCTGGATACGTCGCCTCTTCCGCCCGCCGTGCCGTTGCCGCCCGAGGCCCAGTCGACGATCGAGCTGAGGACAGACTTCCTGCGCGTCTCCAGTCCGGGTGGCGCCTTCTACGACGAGCGACCGCTCTTCGCGCTCGGCGGAGCACAGCGCCTGGTCGCATACGGACAGGCCGATGCTGCCGAGACGTGGCTGGAGACAGCGCAGCACGAGGGATGCGTGCAGCACTCGCCGATCGCGACCAAGGCCCACCGGATGCGCGTCGCACTCGCTCGCGCCTCGGGCAAGAAGGACGAGGCCGGGAAGATCGAGAACGCACCAGACTGCTCAACGGATCAGAGTGCGCGATGAGGGCAGCCGGTTTGCCGGACGCGCGCGAAGCCGACACCAGATGGAATTCCGCGCCGGACCGACATGCTGATGCCGGCCCGGCGCGGAATCCCCGGGCACGCGGCGCGCTACTTCGCGATCTTGCGGAGCGAGCAGCTGGCCATCTGGCACTCCACCCAGTACACGGCCGTCGCGTCGGTGGCGACCGTGGACACGGAACCGACGCCCGCGACCAGCGTCTTGGGCGAGCCGCCCGCCAGGGGTACGCGCACGAGATCCGGATCGTCCACCACGTACACGCCGCTGGAGTCGACGGCGGCGCCGATGCTCCACGCGGCGGGAACGCTCAGGCCGGTAGCGAGAGAGTTCGGCGTTCCGCCCGGGAACGCGCTCGTGGCGAGACGTGACAGACTGCTCGTGTCCGTCAGATACACGTAGCCATTGACGACGCCGAGCGGGTAGCCGGCCATGATCGTCGAGTCTTCCGCCGACCCGCCCGCGGGCAACTTCACGCGCTTCAAGTGGTGGTCGTTGCTGCCGGCCCAATAGACGTGCGATGCGTCCACCGCGATCAGAGATCGGTTGGTCGACGGCAGAGCCGGACGCGAGCGTGACCGACGAGCCGCCGGCGATCGGCTTGCGGTTGACGCTGCTGTCGCCGGTGTTCGCCCAGTACACGTCCGTCGCGTCGACGGCGACGCCGAACGCGTTCTTGCCGGACTGCGACTGCACGTAGGAAGCCGTGCCGCCGCCTACCGGCACCTTGCGGATGCCTTCGCGTGCCCCAGACCCGTTCGACCAGTACACGTTCGTCCCGTCGGTAGCGATGAACAGCGGGGTCGTCTCGCCGGCCGCGAGCGTCGTGACAGCCCCGCCGAAGCGCGGCACCGAAATCACCGAATCCGGCATGGTCGCGTACACGTTGTTGGCGTCGACGGCGATGGCGGTCGGGGTGTCGATGCTGGCGAGCGTCAAGGCCTGGCACTTGCCTGCGGAGCACGTGCCGCCCTGGCAGTCGTGGCCGCAAGCGCCGCAGTCGGTCGCGCTGGCGTTGGTGTTCGTCTCGCACGCATCGTCGGCCTGGCTCGCGGTCGGCGTCGTACAATCGGCCTTGCCGCTCTGGCACGTCGGCCGGCACGCCCCCGCGTCGCACTTGCGCGTCGCGACGCCGGCGGACGAGCAGGCGTGCGCGCATGCGCCGCAGTGATCGACGTCGGTGCTCGTGTCCACCTCGCAGCCGTCGTCGCCGTCGGCGTTGCAGTCGGCGCGGTTCGCGGCGCAGGTCGGCTTGCACACGCCGGCCACGCACGCGCGCTGGGACACGCCGTCCGATCCGCACGCGTGACCGCACGTGCCACAGTTGTCCGGATCGGTATCGAGATCGACGCTGCAGCCGAGCTTCGGCGTGGAGCACGCGGCGTGGCTTCCGTCGCAGGTCGGCGCGCAGGTCCCGGCAGCGCAGCTGCGCGCGGTCGTATTCGCCGTGCCGCAGGCGCTGTCGCACGCCCCGCAGTGGTCCGGATCCGACTCGAGATCGACGCAACCCGCGCCGCCGCACGCGGTGCCGCCGTCGTCGCACACCGGGCCGCCGTCGCCCGCGTCCCCGGCGTCGCTCGCGCCGCTCGCGCCGGCGTCCTGGTCGCCCGCACTGCCGGCCGATCCGGCGTTCCCGCTCGCGCCCGCAGCGCTGCTGCCCGCGTCGCCGGCGCTCCCGCCGGAACCCGTCGAGCCCGACGACCCGGCGCTGCCGGCGCTATCGGGCCCAGCGTCGCTCGCGCAGGTGCGCGACTGCTGGCAGTTGTCGAAGCCACCGCCCCCGCACGCGGTCACGCCCGTCGAGACCACCAGCGCCGTCAGCGCCGCCGTGGGGCAGCGCCGCCAGCATCCGTCGAAAAAGCTTGAAAACATGGAGTTCTCCCGCGCGGACGCACGCCGGCCGCGACTGGTTCGAGTTCGGCGTGCTGGTCGGCCCGCGGGGGAGCGCGGTTGCGGAAAATCGACGCTGCCGCGATTTCAGGCGGCCGCGCGCGCTTGCAGCAGCTCGACGCGCTGCCGCGTCGCGACCAGGCGCGCGTCCCACAGCGCCGCCCAGCGCGCGTCCGGGATGCGTCCGTGGGCGCGCAGCTGGTCGGGATCCGCGCGCGCGATCAGCCGTTGGTTCGCCGGGGTTGCCGCCGTGGGGCGCGGGTAGCGCGCGAGATCGGCCAGCGCCTGGTCGAGCGCCGGACGCACGCGCGCGCCGTGCTCGCCGACGAGCCAGGCGAGCGTGGCCCACGACAGCTCGGCGTGGGTGCGCTCCTCGCGAGCGATCTGCTCGAGCACCGCGCGCGTCACGGGCTCGCGACACGCGGCGGCGCACTCGGCCGCGACGTCGGCGTTGAAGTCTTCCAGCTGGCAGCCGTCCGACAGACTCTCCACGGCCAGCGTGACGAGCGGATCGGCCTTCGAGTCGAGCCCGCCGAGCAGCAGATCCGGCATCGCCTCTACGCTGTGCGATCGCCTGCCGTAGCCGGCCGCGAGGGCGAAACAGCGTCGCGTGTGATCGATCTCCTCGAGCGCCGCGCGGTGCGTCCATTCGGTGAGCTCCGCCGGCGCGCCGACGGCGGCGAGCAGCCACGACACGCGCGCAAACGCCGGCACGCTGGCGTGCTCCTTCTGCGCGTCGTGAAGCCACAGGGCCTCGAGCGCGCGCCGCGTGGCCTCGTCCAGATCGCGCGGGTCCGGACGATCGCCGGCGGTCCAGTCGCTGCCCTCGCGAAGCTCCGGGTGGAGTTGCCGGCCACGCACGCGCAGCGGTCGGCCCCACGCGCCGCCGCCCCTCAGCGCCGACGCCGCCATCCCGAGGACCCAGCCGACGGGAGCGCCAGCCGCCACCACGATGCCGACGAAAGCCCCGAACACGCCGAGCACGGTGCCGCCGCCGGCCGGTCGTCGCACGATGCCGACGATGAACGCGATGCACGCACCAAGCCCGATCGCGAACTGCAGAGCCGCGAGTACCGCGAAGATCACGCTCCAATCCGACGACGAGGAGTTCATCACCCCCTCCTCCCAGACAAGAAAGTTCAGCGGCGCGATCAGCAGCGCGCCCACGAGCAGGATCCCGCCCACAGCTGCCGCACGCGACACTGCCGGTTGCGCAACATCGTCGCTCATCGCTTCCGTCCCTTCTTGTTCGTCGAGAGCACCGCATCGATCGGGTCGAGGCGCGCGCTCCATCCGGCGCGCTGTCGGTCCATCCACGCCACGGCTTCGCCGAGCGGCGCGGGCTCGAGCGCGATCAAGTGCACGCGCCCGACGCGACGCCGCGCGACGAGGCCGGCGTGTTCCAGCCTGCGGATGTGCTTCGACACCGCCTCGAGCGACATGTCGAAAGGCGCGGCGAGATCCGTGACCTTCGCCTCGCCGACGACGAGCCGCTCGACGAGCGCCCGCCGGGTCGGATCGGCGAGCGCCGACAGCACGAGATCGAGGCTGGATTCCATGGCCGGTAATATTCCACCTATTAGTTGAATATTGTCAAGGGGGATTGGATGCCGGTCCGGCGCGGAATCGTGGTACCCGGACGCGCGCATGCACCCGCTGATCGCCGTCCTGCTCGGTATCGTCGAGGGGCTCACCGAATACCTGCCGGTCTCGTCCACCGGACACTTGATCCTCGCGGGCTACTTGCTCGGCGAGAAGAGCAAGGGCACGGCGTCGTTCGAGATCGTGATCCAGCTCGGCGCCGTGCTCGCCGTGGTCGTGGAGTATCGCAAGCTGCTCGGCGATCACCTGCGCGATCTGCTCGCGCGCAAGCCCGGCTCGCTCTCGCTGTGGACGGCGCTGGCCGTCGCCTTCGTACCCGCGGCGATCGTCGGCCTGCTCCTGCATCACGCGATCAAGGAGCGCTTGTTCACACCGCTGCCCGTCGCCGGCGCGCTGATCGTCGGCGGGCTGCTGATGATCGCCGTGGAGCGCGTCCGGGCGAAGCGCGGCGTCACCGGGCTCGACGGCCTCGACAACGTGACGCCTCGCCGCGCGCTCCTCGTCGGCATCGGCCAGTGTTTCGCCTTGTGGCCGGGCACGTCGCGATCGATGACGACGATCGTGGCCGGGCAGCTCGCCGGGCTCAGCACATCCACCGCCGCGGAGTTCTCGTTCCTGCTCGCGCTGCCCACGCTCGGCGCCGCCACGCTGTACGAGGGCTACAAGGCGCGGGCAGAGCTCGGCGCCGGCGTCGGCGACCTGAGCGTGATCATCGGCCTGGTGGTGTCGTTCTTCGTGGCCTGGGGCGTGATCGCGATGTTCATCCGCTACCTGAAGCGCCGCGGGCTCGAGCCGTTCGGCTGGTACCGAATCGTGCTGGGTATCGTCGTGTTCTGGGTGATGACCCGCTGACCTGGATTCCGCGCCGGGCCGGCATCCCGAAGACCTGCTGTTCTCGCTGGATGTTGTCGCGGCGGCGCGGAACCCCGTGGCGGAACCACGACATGCGCGTCCGGCAGGTGTGAGTCGGTTGCAACACCACGCCACGCAGACCCGCGGCGGTGCGGCTTTTCCGATCGGCACGGAGCGTGCTTCCGGCCGAGTGATGGCACGCGGGCGGTTTCCGTTCGAGACGGTCGCGGCGCTGGGTCTGGCGCTGCTCGCGTGCGTGCCGCCGCAGTCGCGCTTCCGGCACAGCGGCGTGGTGCCCGAGACGCGCGCGCTCGGCTGGGACGGCGAGACCGTCAAGGCCGGGTCGCTGCGCGTCGAGGGCGAGCTGCACCAGACGGACGTCGGCTACAACAGCGCGCCCGTCTATCACGACACCGCCCTCCACGAGGCGACCACGTCCGTCGACGGCGTGGCGACGCTGGCGCTGGTGGACCACCTGGAGCTGGGCGGGCGCGTGTCGTATGCGGCATACGTCTGGACGGATCCGACCGCGAACGGGACGATGCCCGTGCCCGGCAATCCATCGCTGTGGGGCTACGGCCCGGAGCTGCGCTGGGCGATCCCGCTGGACAGCGAGCAGCGCGTCCACCTGGGGCTTGCGGCCAACGCGCTGAGCTACTCGTTGCCGGTCGCGCGCTGGACGCTCGACGCCACTTGCGCGCCGCCGCAGACCTGCTTCGACGGCTACAAGCTCGACTCCACGACCAGCGAGACGATGTGGGTCTACAACCTGGCGCTCTACCCGAGCGTCCGCTTCGGGCCGGACGGCGCCTACGGTCACCTGTTCGGCGGACTGAGCGGACATGATAGCTTCAAGAACGACGGCTTCACCGACCAGGTCGGCTCCGACGAGGGCAAGCCGCAGAAGGACGCGTTCATCCTGTTCGGCGGCGCCGGCTACGGCATCGACATCCATCGGGCTGCGCGCTTCGGCCATGCTGTACGTGCCGCTGAACGGCCGACAGGCGAATCCGCCAGGGGCCGGGCTTCTTCGTCACGCTCGGCGGCGCCGTTCGCTGTGGCACACGGGCCGCCCCGTCGACGTGAACAAGCGCTAGGGAGTGGGATACGCGGCCAGCAGCGTCTGCCAGCGCGCGAACGACGCGTCCGGCACGTACGCCGCCGGGTTCCACGCGTAGTCGGCGAGCGTGCCCTGGACCTTGAAGAAGTCGCTGGTCGGATACTTGCCGTTCTCGTTTACGACTGGATTCGAGTACAGGCCGTCGATGGCGCCGACCGAGATCCGCGGCGCGACCGGTGAGCGGCATGATGTCCTTGGGGCCGTTGTCCCAGAGGCTGACGTGGCGGCCGAGCTTCTGGTTGATGGCGTCGAGATCGGAAGCCTGGATCGTGGCAGAGTAGATGCTGGGCCCGGTCCACATCACGTCCACGTCGGGGTGCAGCAGCTGGCCGAGCTCGGTGTTGTACGCTGTCCCAGGTGGGCCAGAAGTTGGAATACGCCGTGCCCACGACCAGCAGCCGGCTGTCCGGATCCTTCGACTTCAAGTAGTCGTCGAGCTTGTTCATGAGCGACGCCTGGCCGGCGGTCAGGGTCGGGAACGCGGCGATGTCCTCGGGCCACACCAGGAAGCCGTTGATGTCGTCGAGGAAGAGCGCGAAGCGCGTGACGCCGAGCGCGCGCACGCTCTCGATCTTGGCCGTCAGCTTCGCGAAGTCCGCGTCGCTCGAGTACTTGATCGATTTTCCGGGCGGCACCGCCGTGAACGGCAGGCCGGGGCTCACGCTCCACACGAAGTCGACCGCGTGCTCGCGCGCGACCTTCGCGGCGTCGGCGATCGCCTGCGCTTCGGCTTGCGGATACGGCGTCGGCCCACTGGTCGCGCGCGTAGGCGTCGTTCTTCGGTCCGTACACGTAGCGTGCTCTGCTTGAGGCGCGCGCACAGCCGGATCAGCGTCGCGCGATCGGCGGTGGAGTACGGCGTGCCGTAGAAGCCTTCGAGCACCGCGCGCGTCCGGATCGCCGGATAGTCGACGACGGTGCCGCTCGCGACGCGCGGCGGCTGTCCGTCGCCATCGGGCTGCGCCAGCGCGACCGCGGTGTAGAGGGCGTGCACGGCGGCGCGCTCCGTCGGCGCGTAAATCTCCGTCGTCGCGCGCCCCGCGGACGACGCGCTCTCGATCACGTAGCGCTCCGGGCTCTCCGGCCGCCGCCGTCCACGCCGCCGCCGCGTCGCCGGACAGCGCGGGCGCCGCCGCGGCGAAGTGGATCGTCCAGTCGCAGTCGCACGACGCGCCGACCGCCGGCAGACCGCGCGGCTTGAACAGCTGCGGGGCGAGCGCGTCGATCGTCGCGTGCGTCGCCAGCGCCGCGGTGTCGAAGCACACCGATCCGACGCGTGCCCCGAGATCGCCGAGCTGTGCCAGCTGCGGCGTGGGATAGACGAGCGTCGCGTCGGCCGCGCCGCCGCCAGACGTGTCCGCGCGCGCGCAGCCGCCCGCGCCCGCCTGCCCCGCCGCGCCGCCGCCGGCACCCGCGCTGCCCGCCGCGCCCGCGCCGCCGGCGCCCGCCGCGCCCGCGCCGTCCGCGCCGGACCCGGAGCACGCCGCGATCGCCAGCG
The DNA here is from genome assembly GCA_963775185.1 of uncultured delta proteobacterium. Classification (GTDB taxonomy): domain Bacteria; phylum Myxococcota_A; class Polyangia; order Polyangiales; family Polyangiaceae; genus JAPSGB01. Next base: position 377,090 of record CAVZIE010000004.1, read on the forward strand.
CCGCCAACCACACCCCCGCCCCGCGTCCGGCCATCGGGCCGATGGTACGCCCAAGCCGGCGGAAATCAAGGCGTGCCGCGGGATACCGCGCCGCACCGGCAGCACCCCCGGGACGCGGATGGGGTTTGTCGGTCCGGCGCGGGTGATACCGTTTGCGCTGTGCCCAGCGACGGCTCGAGACGACCGCACATCCCGACGGCGACGCTGAAGGCGAGCGACACGGTCACCGACGAGCTGCGGCGACGCGTGAAGGCGCCGCACCGACCGGTGCTGGTGGTGATGAGCGGCAGCGAAGTGGGCAAGCGCGTGATGGTCGATCAGACGCTGGTCGTGGGCCGCGATCCCGACGCGCAGCTGTCGCTCGGCGACGGGCTGGTGTCGTGGCACCACGCGCGCCTCGAGGATCGCGGCGACAGCTGGACGCTGGTGGATCTCGGCAGCACCAACGGCACGAACGTGAACGGCGAGCCGTGCCAGCGACACGCCGCTCGAGCCCAACGATACGATCGTGTTCGGACAGACGGTCGTCCGCTTCGAGCTGCAGGACGCCGTCGCCGAGGCGTACACCAAGGCCGTCGATCGGCTGCTCAACATCGATGACCTGTCCGGGATTGCTGGTGCGGCGTAAATTCGACGCCGAGCTCCAGCAGCTGGTCGCCGCGGCCGGACAGCGCGGCGAGCACGGTGGCGCTCCTGGTGATGGATCTCGACGGCGTCAAGGGCATCAACGACACGCACGGACACCTGTTCGGCGCCTACGTGATCGGCGAGAGCGGACGCTTGATCGGCCAGGTCGTGGGCACCCGCGGCATCGCGTGCCGCTTCGGCGGCGACGAGTACCTGGCCGCGCTGCCCGGCCTGGACGTGGCGGCGGCAGCGGCCGTCGCGGAGGAGATCCGCCAGGCGATCGCCGCGCTACCCGTTCGAGAAGGACGGCATTCCGCTGCGTCCCGGCATCTCCATCGGCGTGGCGGCGTTTCCCGCGTCCGCCGCGGACGCGCTGGCGTTGTTCCAGCGCGCCGACGAGGCGCTGTACCGCGCCAAGCAGGGCGGCAAGAACCGCGTCTGCCAATAGCGTAGGAAGGATCCGACCGCCGCGTGATTGTTGCGGCGCGGACAACGCTCTGGTCCGCGAGAGCGCTCTGGTGCCCGCGCCCGCGCCGACGCATATTGAGCGGCCGATGACTCGCGATCCGAAACCCCGTGTCAGCCGCCGCCAGGCGCTCGCCGCGGGGCTCGCCGGCGCCGCCGCGCTCGCGGCCTGGCCGGGCGATCGCGGCGGCAAGGAGACCAGGATGTCCCAGTCCGAACGCATGCCCGTCGTGTACCTGCCCCACGGGGGCGGCCCGTGGCCGTTCGTGGACGTCGGCTTCGGCGACAAGAGCGAGCTCGACGCGCTGTCGGCGTACCTGCGCTCCGTGCGCGAGCTGCCGAAGACGCCGCCGAAGGCGCTGTTGTGCGTGTCGGCGCACTGGGAAGAAGCGGTCCCGACGGTGATGACGTCGGCGCACCCGCCGCTGCTCTTCGACTACTACGGCTTCCCCGAGGCGTCGTATCGCCTCACCTGGCCCGCGCCGGGCGAGCCGCGCGTCGCCGCCCGCGTGCGCGAGCTGCTCGGCGCGGCGGGCTTCAAGACCGCGGAGGACGCCGAGCGCGGCTTCGACCACGGCACGTTCGTGCCGCTCAAGCTCGCGTGGCCCGAAGCGGAGGTGCCGACGGTGCAGCTCTCGCTGGTGCGCGGGCTCGACCCGCAGGAGCACCTGGCGATGGGCCGCGCGCTCGCGCCGCTGCGCGACGAAGGCGTGTACATCATCGGCAGCGGCATGACGTTCCACAACCTGCGCGCGTTCGGCGCCGGGCAGCGCGCCGGTCGCGGAGGCGTTCGACGCGTGGCTGCGCGAGACGGGCACCGCAGCCGCAGACCGAGCGCGATCAGCGCCTGGCCGCGTGGACGAGCGCGCCGATGGCGCGGCAAGCGCACCCGCGCGAGGAGCACTTGATCCCGATGATGGTCGCCGCGGGCGCAGCCGGCGCCGACCGCGCAACGATTGCGTACAACGGCACCTTCGCGGGCCTCCGGCTCTCGGCGTATCACTTCGGCTGAGCGCGTGGCACGCCGCATGCTCGGGATCCGGGCATGGCCCACAATGCCGCGCATGTCGGCGCGATCGGCGCGATCGCCGCGGGCTTCGGCGCCGTGTTCTCCGGGCCGGTGGCGATTGCCGTCGTCGAGCTGACCCACCCCCAGCCCGCCTGGCACGGACCCGCGGCGTTCGCGGCGAGCTACCACCCGATCCAGCTGCTGCCGTACGCGTTGGGTTCCTGCTGGTGACGGGCTTCGTCGTGCTGATCGGGAGCCTGCACGCCCTGGCGGAGCCGCGCCATCGCGCCCTGACCGCGACGGCGCTGGTGTTCACAGGGCACGTTCGCGTCGCTCGTGCTGCTGAACTACGTGCTGCAGACGACGGTCGTGCCGGAGCTCGCGCGCGACGTGGACGCGAACGCGTCGCTGATCGGCGCGTTCAGCATGTCGAACCCGCGCTCGCTCGGCTGGGCCCTCGAGATGTGGGGCTACGGCGCGCTCGGCGTCGCGACGTGGCTGGTCGCCCCTGTGTTCGCGCGCCACCGCGCCGCCACGTGGGCCTTCGTCGCGAACGGGCCGATCAGCATCGTCGGCGCCGCGTGGACCGCCGCGCGCCCGGGCTGGGAGCTGTCGGCGCCGGGCCTGATCGCCTTCGCGATGTGGAACGTGCTGGTCGTGGTGATGGCGGCGACCGCCCTGTCCGCGCTGCGCAGGCGCGCGTCGCTGACGGCGCTCGCCTTCGCGGGCGTGCAGTAGTCGGCGCGCAGCAAGATTGTCCAAGTTTCCGCCCAGCCGGCTTGCTACGCTCGGGCTCGTGACGGCAGAGGGATTCTCGCTGTTCGAGACCGCCATCGGTCGCTGCGCCATCGCCTGGAGCGAGCGCGGCGTGGCGGCGGTGCAGCTGCCGGAGGCGCGCGACGCCGCCACGCGCGCGCGTCTCAGGCGCCGCTTCCCCGACGCGCGCGAGAGCGCGCCCCCGCCCGCGATCGCGCGCGTCGTCGACGACATCGTCGGCGCTGCTTCACGGCGAAGCCGTCGACCTGTCGGGCGTCGCCCTCGACTTCGACGGCGTGCCGCCGTTCTACCGGCGGGTGTACGAGGTCGCGCGCCAGATCCCGCCCGGCGCGACGCTCAGCTACGGCGCCATCGCCACGCGTCTCGGCACGCCCGGCTCGGCGCGCGCCGTGGGCCAGGCGCTGGGCAAGAATCCATTCGCCGTGGTCGTGCCGTGCCATCGGGTGCTCGCGGCCGGCGGCAAGCCCGGCGGCTTCTCGGCGGAAGGCGGCGTGTCGACCAAGCTGCGCATGCTCGCCATCGAACAGGCGCCCCAGGGCTTCGGCTTCGACCCGGCGCTCGCGCTCGCGCACGTCCGCGGATCCGACGCGGCGCTCGCGCGCATCATCGAGCGGGTCGGACCGTTCCGCATGCGCCTGCTCGAGACGCCGGATCTGTTCGGCGCGCTGCTCAAGTCGATCGTGTTCCAGCAGCTCGGCGGCAAGGCCGCCTCGACCATCCATGGTCGCGTGCTGGCGCTGTTCCCACGCTCGCCCGACGGCCCGACGCCGACGGACATCCTGCGCGCGCCGGACGACAAGCTGCGTGGCGCGGGTCTGTCGGCGAACAAGCTGCTCAGCGTGCGCGATCTCGCGCGGCGCAGCGCCGACGGCGCGATCCCGACGCCTCGCCGAAGCGCGACGCCTCGACGACGAGGCGCTGATCGAGCGCTTGACGGAGGTGCGTGGCATCGGCCGCTGGACGGTGGAGATGCTGCTCATGTTCCGCCTCGGCCGCCCGGACGTGCTGCCCGTCGGCGACTACGGCATCAAGAAGGGCTTCCAGATCGCGTTCAAGAAGTCCGCGCTGCCGTCCGCCGGCGCTCTGGACAAGCGCGGCGCGCGCTGGAAGCCGTATCGCACGCTCGCGAGCTGGTACCTGTGGCGCGCCGTGGATCTCGCGCCGTGACGCTGTCGGTGTGCGATCGCGTCGCGGGCCGGACCGCGGGATTCCGCGCCGGACCGGCACCCTCTAGCCCAGATCGGTGGCGGAGAGCTCGACGATCAGCGGCGGATCGCGCGTGAAGTCGCTGACGCGCACCCACGTGGGCCGCACGCGTACGTGGGTGATGCCCGGCCAGGCGAGACGATCGCGGCCGTCGGGGTACGCGACGAAGTAGCACTCGCGGATCCGCTCGAGCTCGGCGCCCTGGGGAAAGTCCGCGGTGCCTTCGATCTGGGCGGTGATCTCGTGATCCCAGCCGACGACCAGTGCGATGCGCGGATCGCCGCGCAGGTTCTCGTATTTGCGCGTGGACTCGAGCGTGTCGAACACGATCTCGCATGCGTCGCTGACGCCGATGCCGACGACCGCTGCCTGTGGCGCGCCGCCCGACGCCACCGACGCCTGCACGGCAAGCTTGTGACGCCGAAGAAGCTGCACGAGCGCGGCGCGATCCACGAGCCGGGAGATAGCACGTTGCGATCGCCGGCGCGCGGCTCTATTTCCCGGCAATGGCAACCGCACTCCTGGTCATGGACTACCAGCAGACGATCGTCGAGAGCATCGGCGACGACGCCTTGCTCGCGCGCACCGCGGACCTGATCCGCGCGGCGCGCGGCGCCGGCTTGCCGATCATCTACGTCGTCGTCGGGTTCCGGCCCGGCTATCCGGAAGTGAGCGCGAACAACGTGGGCTTCAGCACGCTCCGCGGTACCGACCGCTTCGCCGCGGGCAATCCGGGCACGGCGATCAGCGCCGCCGTCGCGCCCGCGCCGGACGACGTGATCGTGACCAAGCACCGCGTCAGCGCGTTCACCGGCACGGATCTGGACATGGTGCTCCGCGCCGGCGGCATCGACTCGCTGGTGCTGGCCGGGATCGCCACGAGCGGCGTCGTGCTCTCCACCGTGCGCCACGCCGCCGACGCCGACTATCGCCTGGTCGTCGTCGCCGACTGCTGCGCCGATCGCGATCCGGAGGTGCACCGCGTGCTCGTCGAGAAGGTGTTCCCGCGTCAAGCCACGGTCACGACCGCAGCGACGTTCACCGCGGGGCTGTCGGCTCGTCCGGCGTCTTGAGGCCGGCGCTTGCCGCCAGCGGCGCGCGCTCGCCGGCGAGCAGCGCGTACAGCGCCAGATTGACCGGCCCGCCGCGGCGATGGCCGACCGAGCGCAGCACGCCCTCGAGGCGGAAGCCGAGACGCTCCGCGACCCGGGTGCTCGGCGTGTTCGCGGGCTCGGCGCGGATCTCGACGCGCGGCGCCGCGAGCTCGTCGAACGTGTGCAACGCCAGACACCGCGCGGCCTCCGTGGCGTAGCCGTGGCCGGTCTCGGTAGCGCCGAGCCAATAGCCGATGTCGACCCAGCGCCAGTCGGCGCTCGCGTCGATGGCGCGCAGCTTGAGCCCCGCGGCGCCGACGAGCCGGTCATCGTGCCTCGTGAACAGCCCCATGCGATAGCCCTCGCTGGCGTCGTATGGCCGCGCGGCCCAGCGCGCGATGACGCCGACCGACGTCATGCGCAAGGGCCACACCAGCCAGCGCTCGAGATGCGCCCGGCTCGCGTCCACGAGCGCGAGCACGCGCGCCGCGTCGTCCGGATCGAAGCGCCGAAGCACGAGCCGCTCCGTTTCGAGGCGCTGCGCCAGCCGGTCCATGCGGAGGTTCGTGATCGTCGTCGACCTCATCGACCCGCGTCACGATATCACGCTCGTGCTCGCTGTTCTGGAGCGACCCTGGACGCGCCTTTGCGTAGATGGTATACGATGCATATACGTTGGCGAGTCGGGTGTTTCCGATGCCGAACCAAGGCTCGCGATTGGAGTAGCGATGCGCTCGATCCCCCTCTCGTTCCTGGCGGTGTTGGTGCTGGCTAGCGCATGCGCGCAGGGGACCGACATCGGTCGCTACACAGGCGGTGCGACCACCGGCGGCGGCGCGGGACAGGGCGGTGCGAGCGGTGCTGCGGGCGCGACTGTCGGCGGCGGCGCCGGACAGAGCGGCGCGGGCGCCACCGCTGGCGGATGGTCCGGCAGCGGTGGCTCGGGTTTCGGCGGAAGCGCGGGCGCACCGCCCGGTGGAAGCGCGGGCGCAGCGAACGGCTGCGCCTCGGGCGAGAAGTCTTGCGGCGGCGTGTGCGTGCCACCCATGCCGGGGATCGGTTGCACGCTCGCGGACTGCACGCCCTGCCCGGGCGCACCGCCGAACTCCGTCGCGGTGTGCACGAGCGGCGTCTGCGACTTTTCGTGCAACACCGACTACGTGCGCAACGGCAACTTCTGCCAAGCAGTGAGCGGAAGCGGCGGAAGCGGCGGCGGCGGTGGCGGCACGGGCGGTGCGCCCGCTACCCCGCCCCCCAACTGCGCGACCGGCCTCCCCTGCGCGAGCGGTCAACCCGTGGACGCGATGTGCATAACCGTCTGTGCGATACAGAGCAAGGTCGGCATCTGCCTCGGCGGCTGTTGCGCGTGCCTGTGATAGCCTGATCCATCGAATGGCGACCAGGGCGACGATCCTGTACGCGTCCTGGCTCACGGTCGCTTGCGGCGCGGGTCCCGGCGCCGCACCGCGAACGTCCCCGCCGACCCCGCGGACGGCAAGTCCACAGCCCCCGGCAGCCCCTCCCGCCGACGCTCGCGAGTCGGAGGCGCGACCGACGCTCCCGCGAGTCCGGACGGCGCGGCGGTTTCGGGAGCCGCCCAGGGCAGCGATTGCGGTGGCCCCGGCGCGAGATGCGCGAGCGGGCTCGTGTGCTGCACGACCTTTGTCGGCGGTATGCCGATGCAGACTGCTCAAGGCCAGATGGTGGCCAGGCAACAGACGCGAGTCTGCCTTCCCCCACCCTGCCCCATGGTCCAGGCCGCACCCGGCATGGCCCGGTAACACCGCATCACCGCTCGCCCGTGAGGGCCGGTGCGGCGCGGAACCCCGCGCCACGAAATCGCGCTACACTTCGTCGGGGGGAGCGCATGAGACATCTGGAACCCTGTCCGTCCTGTGCCCGGCACGTGAGCACGTGCGAGGCGAGCTGCCCGTTCTGCGGCGTGGCGCTCGAGCTGTCGTGCACGCCGCCGCCGCGCCTGCCCGCGCGCCGACTCGGACGTTCGGCGCTGTTCAGCTTCGGCGCGACGGTCGCGGCCACGGTGGCGGCGAGCGCGTTGCTCGACTGTTCGGACACCGGGACGAACATGGCAGCCTACGGCGTGCCGTGCGCGCCAAACTGCGTGGCCACTGGCGGGACCGGCGCCGCGCCGTCGGACGCGGCGAGCGAGCCGGACGCCGACGAAGCCGGGGGACAGGCCGGGGCCAGCGGCGCGGCGGGGAGCGACGCCGGACAAGCGGGCGCGGCGGGCGCGGGGGGCAGCGACGCCGGGCAAGCGGGCACGGCGGGCAGCGACGCCGGGGCCGACGCGAACGGCGACTGATGACGGGGGCCGCGCGCGACCCGCTGCCCACCGCCGAACGCGAGGCGATCATGACGCGCGCGCCGGCACGGTTGCCGATAGCGCCGCACGCGCCGCCGGCGCGCCGGCGGCTGCCGCTCGCTAGCGACGCGCGCGACGTCGATCGCAAGCTGCGCCCGATCTACTGCGTGTGGGAGATCACGCTCGCATGCGATCTGGCGTGCCGGCACTGCGGCTCGCGCGCGGGCCACGCGCGCGCCGACGAGCTGTCCACCGGAGAATGCCTCGACCTCGTGCGTCAGCTCGCAGCGCTGGACGTGAAGGAGGTGACGCTGATCGGCGGCGAGGCGTACCTGCGCCCGGACTGGACGGACATCGTCGCGGCGATCCGCGAGCGCGGCATCCACGTCTCCATGACGACGGGCGGTCGCGGGCTCACGCCCACGCGCGCCCGCCAGGCCGCGGACGCAGGTCTGCAGCTCGTCAGCGTGTCGGTCGACGGTAACGAGGCAACGCACGACCGCTTACGTGGTGTACCGGGATCATGGCGCGCAGCGCTCGAAGCGATGCGTCACCTCCGCGACGCAGGCATCACGGTGACCGCGAACACGCAGATCAACCGTTTGAGCATGCCCGAGCTGCCCGCGGTGCTCGAGCGCATCGCGGCGGAGGGCGCCGCAAGCTGGCAGATCCAGCTGACCGTTGCCATGGGCCGCGCCGCCGACGAGCCCGATGTCCTGCTGCAGCCCTACGACCTGCTCGAGCTGTTTCCGCTGCTCGGCGAGCTGGCCGGGCGCGCGAAGGCGCTCGGCATCCGGCTCTGGCCGGGCAACAACGTCGGCTACTTCGGGCCGTACGAGTCGGTGCTGCGCGGCGGGCTGCCGCGAGGTCACCTGGCATCGTGCGGCGCCGGGCGCGGCACGCTCGGCATCGAGGCGGACGGATCGATCAAGGGCTGTCCGTCCCTGCAGTCGGACGCTTGGACCGGCGGCAATATCCGCGATGCATCGCTGCTGGACATCTGGGAGCGCGCTGCGCCGCTGCGCTACACGCGCGATCGCACCATCGACGATCTGTGGGGTTACTGCCGGAGCTGCTACTACGCGGACGAGTGCCGCGCAGGCTGCACCTGGACCGCGCACTCGCTGTTCGGCAAGCCCGGGAACAACCCGTATTGCCATCACCGGGCGCTGGAGATGCAGCGCGCCGGCAAGCGCGAGCGCCTCGTGCCGACCGCGCCGGCGCCGGGCGTACCGTTCGATCGCGGCGACTTCGAGCTGATCGTGGAGGACGCGAAATGAACAGCGGCAGTGCTCACGGCGCCGGAGCCCCCAGATCCCACGGGAACTTCGCGGTGAACATGCCGCCGATCGCCGGCAGCTGGTGCGAGCTGTCGCCGAGGTGGACAACCGGCGCCTCGACGTGCACGCCGGCCGACACGATACCGATCGAAACGAAGCCGGCCGCGGCCAAGTCGATCGCGTCCGCGTGACCGGGCACCAGCGCGCGATGGGCGACGGCAAGCTCGCAGCCGAGCACCGACCAGGTGATCTGGCCACCGCTCGCCCAGCGCAAGTGCGCGCGCGAATCGGCGTGGTCGAACCCGACCCCGCCAACCTGGAGCTGGGCGAACCCGCCGTAGCCCCACAGCGAATCGAGCCGACCGCGCGTGGCGGGGAAATGGTGGACGCTGACTTCGAGCCCACCGTCGAGAAACGCGCGCTCGCGCGAGCCGAGGACCTGCACCGCGACGCCGACCGGTACGAACCAGTGTCCCGCGTAGAACGGTGACGCGTCGAAGATCGCCGCGGCTCCGCCATGGGCGAGCGCCGTCGCCGGACACGCGAGGGTTGCCAGCGCGAGCAAGGACGCAAGCCGACGGGAGCGCACGGTTTCCAGGCTAGCACTCCTGGAGCCCTCCGGGCCTGCGCGCGAGTTGGCGCGCGACCGCTCGGTGTGCTTGAAGGGCGCGTGCACGACCAACCAATGCGGCGACGGAGTCGAGGACTCTCAGGAGACCGACGTCGACTGCGGCGGAGGCAACGAGCCGTCGCCGGCGATGGCCGTCGATTTGCCGAAGCCGCCACTTCCAGGGTTCGAGGGCAGGAGTTGCGCCTCGTGGGTCCATGCGGTCCCGCTGCGCGAGAACAGCCGGACCGACCCCGTAGTCATGACTTGATCCGCTGGCGCGCCGACGAGCGCCCTCGCGCCACAGCGAAGCGCGTGGGTGATCCAAGCCACGTTCAAGTTTGACCTGCCCGCCGGCTTTCGCCCCAGCGGAATCGCCGGAAGATGCCACCAGGGGCAGGCGCTACTCCACGCGACAGCGCGGGTCGCTGGGCGCGCCTATCTGCGCGTCGATTTCGAGGCAACGCGCCGTCCGCGTTTCGGTCGCGTCTTGCATGTTCCCGACGTCGGTGAACCCGTCGTGGATGACGATCCGCTCGGACCCATCGGGCAAGTACGAATAGCTTGTTACAGAGCCGCCTTGGCCGATGTAGGGAGCGTTGGTTTCCGTGTCGGTAGTGCTCGATAGCCGCCCGCGGTCGTCGTATGTGTAGTCCTGCATCCGGGTCGAGCTCCCGCCCGTGGTCTCGCTGTGGGTCAAGCGCCCGTCTGCGTCGTACGCGCGCGTCTCCACTCCGGTGCCGTTGGGCGTGGTGGACTCGATTCGCACGCAGCGCCCGTCGCCGTCCTCGTGGTAGACGTTCTTGACGGTCGGCACGCCCGCGTTGCCGTCGCCGTACGGCGTCTGCACGGACTCGACCAGGCGCCCTTGCGCGTCGTACTGGTTCGCGTACGACGTGCCCATCCACGTCGCGGCGTGGGAAGGCGTCATCAGATCAGGTTGTCCGGGTACGACAGCCGGAAGTCATCGACGTTGTCTTGCGCATCGTAGCGATAGTCGTGCTGGAACGGCTGCTCGACACCGATGTACGCAATCACGCGTCCGTCCGACGCGTAGCGCCATTCGAGGGTCGTCGCCTGGTCGAACGATGACGTGGACGCTGTCTCCGCGACGGCGATTCGCTGCGCCGGATCCCAGCTCACCCGCGTATACGTGGTCATGCTGGGCGAGGCCGGATAGCTCCGGACCTCGAGGCACCCGGACGAGGACCCCGATGTGCCATCCTGTGCCGTTGGCGACGAGCAGCCCGCGCTGCACGCGACGAGGAACACGCCGAACACGAATCGCGGGGTGCGCATACAGCGCTCGCTTGCAAGCGCCAGGCCAGCTCCTGGCCGGCGCCCAGCGGAGGAAAAGCGACGCTCCGGCTCTTGCCGAGCGAGAGAAAGCGCCTTCTCGTACGAAGCGCGCGCCTCGGCAAGCCGCCCGAGCCGGCGACCCATGTCCGCGCGGGCAGCGTACGCGAGGTGGTAGCTGGCGAGCTCGTTGCGCGCGAGAAGATCGTCGACGAGACGGAGCCCGTGCTCCGGACCTTCGTGCATGGCGACGGCCACCGCGCGATTGAGCTCGACGACCGGCGACGGCTGGTTGAAATTGCAGCTCGGCGCTATTCCACCATGTCGAAGAGCTTCACCGCGCCGGCGCGATCCGCTCGCCGCGCGACGACGGGAATCACCACCAAGCACGCCGCCAGCATCACCACCAGGCCGACGACCAGGCTCCCCACGCGAACCGCGAGGCTCGCGTCGCGCTCTGGGCTCCACGCGGCCGGGGCCCGTCGAAGTCGACGTGACAAGGAGCCAGCGCTCCCTCCGGCGGCCGCACGATGAGTTGTGGGCAGGGAGCAACCGCGGCGGCTCGTTGCGTGACGCCCCCGCGTCCTCGCATTCGTTCTCGGAGTGACGCCAAGGCACCAATTGGCTGGGCCTTCAGAGGTCCAAGATCGACGTCTTCGCCTTAGCCGCCGCCAAGAGTCTTCGAATGTCGTCGGCGTCGTCGCTGACAATGTCGGCTTGCTTCCGAATCGAAAGCTCGGCCACTGATGCGTCTACAACGTCCCGCGTGCGTGTTTTGCCAAGTAGTGCCCCTGCAGCGTGCGCCGCCCGTTCGTCGAACGGGATGACTTCGCAACCGCGAAGCAGGCGCCTCATCTGTGCCTGCTTCGGAGAGCGGCTCGCCTGAGCGACTACGGCCGCCGGCACCAGCGGAACAAGGCCCGCTTCGAGGCGAACCCGGTGCTCGGCCCGAAATCCGGCGCTTGGAGTGGTCGGCGGCAATCAAGACGCCGGCGTCGTAAACCACTGGTCTCATCGCGACGAGCGCTTCCGCCGCGGAGCCTTTCGCTCGACGCGGGCGCGCGCCGCTGCGAGTTCCGCTCGCGTCAGCGCGCCGTGCACGCTCTCCCATTCCGCGACAGCTGCAGTCCGTCCCTGACCAGCAGAGCGCGCCGAGCCGCCTCCGTGATCCAGGCCGAAACGCTCTTCCCTTCGGCTTCGGCTGCGTCGATCACCTTGGAGTGGACATCCGCGTCCACGGTGACGGCTAGCTTGACAGCTGGGTTTCCTCTCTTCATGCCTGAAGCATACTACTGTGGTAGTATCGTTTCAAGCTGGTAGCTGCGTCGGGCGCACAAGATTTCTCGGTTGCCTCACGAGCCTTCGTTGGGGCGCCAGCCTCACCGATCCCCTCACGTGACACGCGAAGAACGCGCTCGGGTGCGCAGCACTCGGTCATGTGGATGTTTGCGCGCGCCGCGATGGGCTGGATGGCGTCGCCGGACAACCAGGTGTCGGTGTCGTCATAGAACGTCAGCTGTCCCCTATCCCCTCCTGTTGGGCACACCCGCACGCGAGCAGCGCGCCGAGCACGGCCGCCAGCTCCACGGCGCGTCCGGCGATGCTCACGGCAACCCCGCTGGATCTGCTGCATGTCCGCATAGGGGACGCGCGCGACGGTGTAGGCGTAGGCCGCGGTGTACCAATCCGGCGAAACCGCACCCCACAGCTCGGTTGCGGTAGGATACGCCTGGTGCCCCAGACGGTGGTAAACGGCGCGCGATGGGAATCGGAGCGCTGCGCGACCATGCGGCTCGGGTCGCCGACGGGCGACGGCAAGCTGTACCTGGCCGCCAAGGACGGCGACGATCCGCTCCGGACGGCGCCGGCTTCACGGTGGCCCGCACGCCGAGCTGCGGCACCGTGCAGAGTCCGACGGCGACGTCGAAGGGTTCAAGCTGCGATTCTCGAGCGCCGGACAGCCCGACGTCGTCGTGCCCATGGGCGAGACGCGCACCCTCGTGCTCGGAAACCAGACGCTGCGCGTGCAGAACCAGCGCTGGTACGGTACACGCGCCGGACGACTTCTGGAACTGGTCGTACTGGTTCGCGCCCCGAGCGCTGTCCGGGAAAGAAGTGCGTTCCGGGGAAAGTGGCTTCCTTGAGTCTCCCGCCCGCCTTCCTCCCTGGCTCCACGGCAGCGCGGGAGCGCGGGGTTGCCGGACCAATGTCTTGAACGGCTCCGTAGACCCAAGTTAGCTGCCCCGACGCGGCAGCTCGAACGACGTCCTCGGTCGGATATGGCCCCTTTCGTTCGCTGTTGATAGCGATGTACCAGCGCCCAGGGTGCGCAGTTCCAGGGTACCATTCCCTCGTGTTCGACTCTCTGTCCTTCCGCGTGGGTTCATCGAACCGCGAGCGCGTCATCGTGCGACCGAGCCGACGCGAGTACCCCGAGGCGGAGGACTGCGACGAAGGCAACTGGGTCTACGCGACGCTCGAGATCGCGGCTGGCGCTTTCCGGGGGACGTTCGAGGGATGCAGCCGGGCGGAGGAGTTGGCTCGGTTCCGCGACGAACTTCGTCCCCTATACGAGCGCCTCTCGGGCAAGGCGACGTTCGACGACGGGGGAAGGGGGGCTCCGCATCGACGTTCAGGGGGACGGCAAAGGCCACTCCCATGCAGCCTGCGAGGCGATTGATCAGCCGGGCATGGGCAATCGGCTAACGTTCAAGATCGACTTCGACCAGACGGAGCTTCCCGCGATCGTTCAGGGTTCCGACGCCGTCTGTGAAGCGGTGCCGGTCGTAGGCGCAGCACAAGGGTCGAGATGAGCAACGCCAGCACCGGCGGGGAGATGCACTGCCGCGTCTGCGGATTTCGCCAAGACGAAGCCATTTGGGGGGTGGATGGGCAGAGCGCGACCTTCAACATCTGCGCGTGTTGCGGCTGCGAGTTCGGGTACGAGGACTGTTTGCCAGAAGGGGTTCAGCGCCATCGGGAGAAATGGATCACCAACGGCGGGACGTGGGACCAGCCGACGACGCGCTGGCCAGTTGGACGATCGAAAGATCAAACTCTCGAAGGCGCCCCGTTTCGACCTCCCGGCCTCCCCGCACTGCCCGGCACGGGCTAACCTCCCGTGCGTTTCAACGTCACGGGCATGGGGGTGTACTCGGAGGGATTCGTCGTCGAGTTCACGTGCGCGAGCGGACAGAAGTGGGTCGGAAACTTCCAAGCGGGCGTCTACGGCAACAGCGCCGCGTTCACCGTTCTTGGCCGAAGCGATCAGGCGATGGTCATCGCCGAGGGGCAGGCGTACGTCGTCGAGCCGGAGACCCGCGCGCTCATCCGGACCTTCGGCGGGCAAATCAGCGACGTGTTCTCTTTGGGCGATCGAGAGGCGATGATCCTCGGCAACGGACTGTGGTTCGAGTGTACCGGCCCGGAGGGTCTGCGTTGGAGGACCCGAAGGATTTCCCTGGGACGGCATGATGGAAGTGTCTCTCGACGGTGGGCAGCTTCACGGCAGCGCCTTCAACCCGCTCGACGACACCTGGTCACCGTTCGACGTGGACATCGACACGGGGGATGTCACTGGACGCTGGGACCCGCCGGAAGCTCCCGCAGTAGCCACCGGCTCGGCCCAATTCCTTCCACGGAAAGAAATCGCTCTGAAGAGGTGTCCAGAAATTGCAGGGGTGGGCGCCGTCGGCGCGGACAGGAACGCCGTCACGTTGCAATCCGAGCGCGGGAGCTCGTGCCGCCTGGATCCCGCCGGCGCGCACAAGATTGGATTTCGCGCACTTGGGGGCGGTGAGCGCGGTCAACGCCGCCCACATGGGCGCCGTCGGAGTGCGGGGCAACCCGTCTACGTCGGCTGGATGCAAGGCACGATCGAGACAGGGCGAGCTCCGGGGCGCCCACGTGGGCGCACCCCCCCCCCCGGGCGCCGGCACAATCGTACAGATATCGAATTTCGCGCTTGACACGATTGGCGCGCGTCGAGGCGAGAGAAACGGTCGACCGCGCCGCGCCATGCCCGCTGGCGGCCAGAACGCCCACGTGGGCGCCGCGCGCGCAATCGGCCGACTCGAAACGCGTCCGGGTGCGCGATTGCACGCCAGCGCGGCGCGCTGGGGGGCCGAAAAGCCCGTGTTAGACCGGAAGCATGAAAAACGAGGGGAACGACTGGCGGCAGGCGCACGCGGAGCTGCAGCGCATCGCCGGAGAACATCTGGTCGTTGGATCGCGACGAGGGTCGCTGGCTGCTCGCGGCGCGGCGGGCGCGCGTGCACGTGAAACTCGCTTACGCGACGTTCGCCGAGTACGTCGAGCGCGTGCTCGGATACGGGCCGCGCACCACCGAGGACAAGCTCCGCGTCGCGGAAGCGCTCGAGCAGTTGCCGCTGCTCTCGGCGAGCGATTCGTCGTGGTCGGCGCTGCGCGAGTTGACGCGCGTGGCCACGCCGGCCACGGAGCGCGCGTGGATCGACGCGGCGAAGACGCGCACGGTGCGCGATATCGAGCGGCTCGTCAGCGGTCGCGCGCCCGGCGACGGGCCGGCGGATCCGCCGCGGGCCGAAGCGCGCCGGCATGTGCTGCGCTTCGACGTGTCGGCGGACACGTTTGCCACGGTCCGCGAAGCGATGGCGCGGCTGCGGCGCGACGCGGACGGATCGCTGGATGACGACGCCGCGCTCTTGCTCATGGCGCGCGCCGTGCTCGGCGGGCCTGCCGACCCGGGGCGCGCGAGCTACCAGATTGCGATGACCGTGTGCGAGCGCTGCCGTGCCGGAACGCAGCAAGCCAAGGGCGAAGCCGTCGACGTGGAGCCCGCGATTGTGGAGACGGCCGAGTGCGACGCCCAGCACGTCGCCGACGGCAAGCGCGCCACGCAGACGATTCCGCCGGCGACGCGCCGCGAGGTGGTGCGCCGTGACGGCGGCTGCTGCGCCGTGCCAGGGTGTCACAACGCGGTGTTCCTGGACGCGCACCACGTCGACCCGCGTGCCGAGGGCGGCGGGCATGATCCGGGAAATATCCTGATCCTATGCGGCGCCCACCATCGCGCGGTGCACCGGGGTCGCCTGATTGTGGCGGGCAGCGCATCGGCGGGCTTCACGTTCCAGCACGCGGACGGCTCGGCGTACGGGAGCGTGGCGGCGCCGGAGCGCGCGGATGCCGCCGCGCGCGTGTTCGTCGCGATGCGCGGGCTCGGGTTCAAGGAGAAGGAGGCGCGCCGCGCGGTCGACGCCGCGTCGAGGGGCGGAGCCGCGTCGAGTGTGGAGAAGCTGCTCAGGGCCGCGCTCGGAAGCGTCTCGCTCCGCGTGTCCGACTGCCGGGCACCGGTCTACGTCGGATCGGCGTAGGCAGAGCCCCCGTCGCGTCGCGCCCGGCTGGCGTGGCAGCCCGTGGGTGAAGAACGGAGGAGAAGACGCCGCGGCTGTTCGACGATGGGCCGGGCGCCGGAGGCACCGGCAAGACGACCCGCGGGGGCAAGCCCCGAATTGAGGAGCCGCAGCGACGGCAAGGGGAAGATCCGGTTCGAGTATCCGGAGGATGCGCTGGAATCGTCGCATCCCGCCCGGGTGATTTGGGACGTGCTGGGAAAGGTGGATCTGGCGGCTTTCAGCCGGGGCTGCGAGGCGGTGGAGGGCAGCGCGGGACGCTCGCTGAAGAGTCCGCGAATGCTGCTGACGCTGTGGTTGTACGCGCTGACGCAGGCGGTGGGCAGCGCGCGCGAGATCGCCCGGCTGGTCGACAGCGACATGGCGTATCGGTGGATCGCAGGCGACGTGGACATCAGCCATCAAAAGCTGTCGCAGTTTCGCGTCGGGCACGGCGAGGCGCTCGGCGAGCTGATGACCAGCATCCTGGCGACGCTGATGAACCAGGGGTTGCTGTCGCCGCGCACGCGCCAGAGATCGACGGCGTGTTCTGGCGCAACGGCGAGCCGTGGCAGATCATCGTGGGCCGTACGTCGTGCCGCCGTCGCGTCGATTGACGAAGTAGCTACTAGTAGCTGCATTCGTCGCATGCGCAGCGTCGGAATCAAGACCCTCAAGAACAAGCTGAGCCAGTACGTGAGGCTCGCGGAATCCGGCGAGACCGTGCTTATCACCGATCGCGAGCGGGTCGTGGCGGAGCTGTCCCCGCCGCGCGCGCAGCGCGCCGCCGTGCTTGATGATCCGATCCTGGCGGAGCTGGTGAAGAAGGGCATCCTCACCCCGGCGGCGCGCCCGTTCACCGGTCCGCCACCTCGCGGCAAGCCCGTCTTGAAGCTGGAAAAGCTGCTCCGGCAGCTGGACGAGGACCGCGCGGACCGGTGAGCGCGGGATGATCTACCTGGACACGTCCGTGCTGCTTGCCCAGGCGCTGGCGGAAGACCGCTTCCCCTATCCCCACGATCCTGGTCTGAGCCGCTCGTGTCGAGCCGGCTGCTCCAGCACGAGGTCTGGACGCGCATCCACGCCGCGGGACTGTCGCGCTCCCACGGCGACGTGGTCCAGCGGCTGCTCGACGGGATCACGTACGAGGAGCTCGACAGGGACGTGCTGGCGCGCGCCCTCGACCCGTTCCCGGTGCGCGTCCGCACGCTCGACGCGCTGCACCTGTCGACGTTGGAGTATCTGCGCGCGCGCGGTCGTCGCGTCGAGCTCGCGACGTTCGACAAGCGCATGCTTGAAGCCGCGACGGCCCTCGGGATCCCGATCCGGGCTATCTGAACCTCGGCGTGTAGCGCTGCACGCTCTTGTACTGGTCGGGCCAGTCGATTTCAAGCCTTGCTCGTTTGCGGCGTGGCGCGGGACTGACCTGCGATCAGGTCAGCTTCGGAACACCGACGTGCGACTCGTGCATGCAATCCACCTGCTGCAACAGCGTGGATGCGTGCTTCGCCAACAACGAGTGTGCTGGCGAAGTGCGGCAAGACCTTCGGGCTGCTCCGCGACGCGCTGTTCGGCCGTGAAGGCGGGCGCGTGCGCCTGTTGAACGAGCCACGGCCTCTACGAGCTGGACCACGCGACGCTCGGAGGTCTGCGCAAGCTCCGCAAGGGCATGCCGCAGCATCCCGGCGTCGGGCTCGCGTGGATCGACCTGGCCAAGGGCACCCGGCTCGGCGGGATTCGACAGCGAGCACCCGCGGCAAGCCCTGCTTCCTCTCGGGGCTCGATCAAACGTGTTACGTTCCGCGGCAAGAATCGCGGTTCGCTGATCTTCCAGCAGTTCCCTGCGTCCGTGCTGGCGCGCACCGGCCGGGACGACGACTGGGCCATGGACATCTCCGCGACAAGTTCTCGGGCCTCGAGCTCCGCGGCCTGCCAAGCCGCCTCGTGCGCACGAACCCCGAGATCCACGGCGTCGTCCGCAAGGAGCGTCTGCGCGACGGCGCGTGGAAGAAGCTCTCGCTCGGCGTCGCCCGCATCGTGCTCGAGGACATCGAGGAGGGCGATCAAGAAGACGGGCTCTTCCTGGTGAACACCCTCGATCCCAAGTGGCGCGAGCGCGCCGAAGATCCGGCCAAGCTCCGGAAAGCGGGCATCGCGGACGGGTGACGGGAGAGCTGCCGGTCCGGCCGGAATCCAACGCCGCGGGCGAGCGGAGCCGGGATCCCGGGGCGCCACGCCGGCGTGCTCGCGGCGCACCGCGATGGAGAGCGCGTCCAGGTGCGGCGGTGCGTACGTGGCGGTCGTACCGGCAACCACGTCGTCGAAGCTCGATCTCGAAGCGCGTGAAGCGCATCGCATCGTTGGCCGGATCGCCGCCCTTGAGGGATTCCGCGCCGGACCGGCATCCAGCAGCCCCGGCACCACCAGCTGGACGAGGACGTCGCCGTCGACGATCTCGTGACCAAGGTGCTCGCCGCCACCGTCGGCGATCTCCTCGACGCGAAAGCGTGAGGGTTTGCTTGCCGGGTCGGCGCGGAACCGCGCGGTGCGCCGTCAGTCGCTCGCGTCGGAGGTGCCGGCGTCGGTGCCCGCATCGGCGTACCCCGCCGCGCCAAGCATGCGCATGACAGTGCCAGGCTGGATCGCAGAAGACGCGATTCCGTCACCCCTTCCAATCGCATGCGCGCAGGTCGGAGGCTACGCTCCGTGCGACGCACCGCTCGCCTCGATCGACGCTGGAACGCGGCCGGCCTGTGCTCTGCCTAGGCTCTGGCTGACCGGTTGCAGCGGGGCATGAACAGCGTGCTGGCGCTGCTTCACGCCACCGGCCCGTGGCCGGAGCTGAAGCGGCGCGCCGTGGAGTCGAAGACGGCGCCGGTTACCGACTGATCGTCGCCGACCAGGCGATTTCTGCCCGCGCGCGTCGCGACGTACATGCGCGCGTCGGCGCGCGAAAGCAGAGAGAGACGTGGGGCGATGCAGAGATGGCGTTCATCCGACTTACGCGCGCTCGCCAGCAGCGTCGTGGGGTTCTTGCGCAGCTTGCCCGTGCGCTCCAGCCACGAGAAGAACGCGCGCACCGCGCTCAGTTTGCGGCCGATGGTGGTGGTCGAACGCGTCTTCGCCAGATCGCCGAGCCACGCCCGGAGCAAGAGCTTGTAAACGTCCCCGAGCTGGACCGCGCGCCCGAGCCGCTCCGCCAGGAAGCCGTCGAGCTGACACAGATCGCGCCGGTACGCGTCCACGGTGTGCCGCGAAGCGCTCCGCTCGTTTTCCAGGTGATCGACGAAGCGATCGATGGCATGCTCCAGTCCGTCCGCGGCCGCCATCTCGTCAACGTAGATCGACGCCGGACGACGGGCCAGAAATCGCTTCTGCCCTGCAGTGCTCGATTCGCGTCCCGCCAACACGACCGGGACGACGGAGGTCTGGGATGACGAATCGTCTGGGTGGCGCTGCGATTGCAGCGTTGTCGATCGGGCTGGTGGCGTGCGGAGGCAACTCCGGCGGAAACGGCGGCACAGGCGGGGCGCCGGACGGTGGCGGGGCGACCGGAGGAAGCTCCGGGGCCGGGCCCGCCGGAAGCGCAGGCACCAATGGAGGAGCCGGCGCTGCGGGGGCGTCCGGGGCGGACGCCGGAGACGGGGGTGCCGGGGCTGCCGGATGCGGCGCCGGCCAGACCGACTGCGCTGGTACCTGCGTGGATCTCGGCACGCCGCTCGATTGCGCGGCGTGCGGCGACGCTTGTGGTCCCTACGCGAACGCAACCGCGACGTGCAGTTCGGCAACGTGCGGATATACCTGCGACGGCGCGTACCTCGACTGCGACGGCCAGGCGGCAAACGGGTGCGAGGTGGACACCGCGAGCGACGCGGCCAACTGCGGTAGCTGCCGCCACGCCTGCCCTGCGGCGGTCAACGCCGTTGCGACCTGCGCGTCTGGCGTGTGCGGGCTGTCGTGCCAGAGCGGATACGGGGACTGCGACCACGATCCGACCAACGGCTGCGAGACGTCGACGTCGACGACGGCGGCGTGCGGTCCTTCATGCACCGTGTGCACCGACCCGCCGAACGGCTCGGCCACCTGTGACGGCACGTCGTGTGGAGTCACTTGCCACGCCGGTTTCGCAAACTGCAACGGCACGCCGACCGACGGCTGCGAGGTGGATACGAACACGGACCCCGACCACTGCGGAGACTGCGGCACCGCCTGCGGCGCGGACGGCGCGTGCCATGGCGGAGCCTGCTGCACCAAGAGCGCCGTCACCGATCAGAGCGTCACGGCGATGGGTATCTACCAGCCCATGGACCCGGTGAACGTGTGGGCGCAGACCTTCACCGCCGGCGTCTCGGGACTCCTGACCCAGGTGAGCTTGCCACTCAGCACCGAGCCCCCGCAGCCCTACCAGACCCCGACGCCGGGCGACCTCACCGTCGAGATCCGGACCACCGTCGCAGGTACCGCGGGCGTCTCCAATGGCTACGACTACTCGACGGTTGCGAAACGGACGATCCCCACGTCGGTGGTTCTCGCCAGCGAAGTGATCCTGGCCGGCTCGCTCCCGGGCTATCCGCCCAGTAGCGACATCGTCGTGACGTTCTCGGCGCCGGCGACCGTCACCAAGGGAACCGTGTACGCGATCGTGATCTCGGCGACCGGCACGGCGCGGCACGACTGGACGCTGCACACGTCGCACAACGCCGACGGATACGCGGGCGGGTCGATCTTCTTTTCGACCTCGACCGGCTGGGACGACTACGGATATCAACCGAACCTCTCGTCCACCGGCGGCGTGGACTACTACGACGGAGCGTTCAAGACCGTGGTGTTCGGCTGTCCGGGGTACTGAAGCGTACCACTGTCAATAATATTGACTGTCAATATTATTGACATCACGCCTGCCACATCGCGGCGGGTAGCGCGCTCAAGGCGCACCGGTGCGCCGGCGACGGCGGGTTCAGTGCGCGCCGGACAAGGGCCAAGGTCTGCCCGGCGCCGTGCTCCGGGCCACTCCGGGCCACCGATCGCGCCCACGAACCCTCCGCCGCGCGTTCCACCGCCCCCGATCGCGGCGTAAGCTACCCGGCAGAGGTCATACAGAGACGGGGGGCGATGCAGAGATGGCGGTCATCCGACTTACGCGCCAACCTGTTCGGTGCTCTAGGGGCTGTCCCTGATCGTCTGATCGGAGATTCGCACATCGTTGCGGGTGACGAGTACGTGCGGAGCGTCATCCGGCGAGCCCTCCAAACGGCTTGAGCGCGACTTCGACGTCGTCGAGTTCGGCCTTCGTGACGAGCCCACGGCGAACGGCTTGCTGTGCCGCTTGCCGCAGCAGCTCGGGCGAGAGCCCGTCGCGCGCGCAGTCGTTCAGTGTGCGGCGCGGGTTCGTGATCGGGACCGCGGAGAACCACGCGCGATCCTCAGGCGCTACGTCGGCGTGGTGCAGCACCACATCGGGCGGCACGCGGAAGCGGCGCTTGCTCCACGCAGCCGGGAGGGTCAGGTGGACCTGCGCCGGCAGCACGTCGGAGAGGCCGTGCAGCGAGAGCGCCGTCTGGTGCGAGAGCACGCCAGCGTGCTCGGACCAGAGCCAGGCGGTGACCAGTTCCTCGTGCTCGGTGGCCGGGAAATGCACGAGCCGGTGAGATCCCCCGCCGAGGCCGCGTCACGCGGCCGGCGTGGATGTGCTTCCGGAGCAGGTGGGTCGAGTAGCCTGCCTCCGCGGCCTGTTTCGTCGTGACGTACCCGGACTGCCCGGCGGCGGCCTCGAACAGCCGGTCCCAGTTCGGTCCATTGGATTCCGGCTCCGACATACTGTGCAATGTGGTGGTGGTCGGCGCTCACGCTTAGGAACCGTGGGTTCCCTTTTGTGCGCACAGTCCCCCGTTCGCCTCGTCCCGGGCTTTGCCCCCGAGGGGGCAGCGCATGGCAGACATCATCGCCTGCACCGACTTGTGGGAGTGGAGCTGGCGTTGACCTAGACGGTCGTTTGCACGTTCTGCGCGGCTTTGCACACCACGGGACACTGGCGCTTCGCGCTTCACTGAGAGGGTGAGCAGAAATCGATTCGGGGCCGCGGGCTCGCGCTGACCGCGGGCGGAGTCGTCGCCAGACCGGCGCCACGACTCGCCCCGGGGCCAGTTCCGGCGTGCCAACTCGCCCCGGGGCCAGTTCGGCGGGTTCGGGAATGGGGTGGGTGCGGCGCGGTATCGTGCGGAGAGGCCGCGAGTTTCCGGCCGTCGTCGATTGCGGGTCGCGTCCTGCCGAACCGCTTCTCGTACAGCGACTCGATGAACTGCGGCAGCGGCAACTTCCACGGCTCTTGAGGGTGTCTTGTTGCCCCCACCGTTCCGTGCTCGGCCCTGCGGGCCTGCGCGCGTCCTGCCTCCCCCAAGCGTCGGGCTCGGCGCCGTGCTCGCTCGTGCTCGGCCCGCACGATGCTCGAACATGTCACGCCGCTTGTCGTCGCTGCGGGCCTGCGCGCGAGCGTGCGCGCGGCCGCCTCGCGCGCCGCGGAGGGAGGCCGTCGCGCGTCGGCGCGGGGACGCTGGCTTCCGGGCGCGGGACGCCCACGGCGGGGTGGGCAGGTCGTGCGCGACAACCTGCGCACGCTCGACGAGGCCATCGAGCACGGCTTCGCCGCGCCGCTGCCGGCGACTGCGGAATCCTGGCGCGAGGCTTCGCCTTGATCGCGTGCCCGGACTGTCCGCGCCGGATCGCCGTGGGGTTCTCGTGCAAGGCGCGCTCCGTGTGTCCATCCTGCGCAGGCAGACGCATGGCTTCGACCAGCGCGGATCTGATCGACCACATCCTGCCCGAGCGCGCGCCGCTCCGTCAGCTCGTGCTCACGCTGCCTTTCGAGCTGCGCGCGCGTCTCGCCTTCGACGGCGAGCTGCTCGGTGCCGTATGCCACACCTTCGTGGACTCCGTGATGGGCTGGTACCGCCGGCGCATGGTGGCGCTCGGCATCGCGGGCGGCAAGAGCGGGGCCGTCACCGCGGTCCAGCGCGTCAGCTCCGACCTGCGATTGAATCCCCACATGCATACCCTCGCTCTGGACGGCGTGTTCGTCGAAAACGAGACGGGCGAGCTCACGTTCCATCCACTGCCCGCGCTCTCCAACACCGACGTCGCCGACATCCTACAGATCGCCCGCACGCGACGCGCTTCGTGATACCCGAAGGGGTGCATCGTTCGCCTGCTGCGCCGCAAGGGCGTGATCGCCGATGACGAGGAGGGCGGCAGCGGAGCCAGCGTCATCACCCCCGATACGACGCTCGCGGACAACGAGCCCGCGCTCGCCGCGCTCGCCGCGGCCTCCGTCGCCGGCACCGTCCCCGCCGGGCCCGCGCTGCGCCGGCAGGATCCCATCAAGCTCCGCAGCACGGCGGAGCTCGCACATAGCAAGGGCCTGTGCGCCGCCGAGCACGGCTTCTCGTTGCACGCCGCGACAACGGCCGGCGCCGACGATCGCGCAGGAAAGGAAGCGCTGTGTACCCCGTCGGGTATCACGAAGCGCGTCAAATACATCCTGCGCCCGCCCATCGCGCAGGAGCGCGTCCAACTCGTCGCCGACGATCTCGTGCGGCTGACCCTGAAGCGACCCTTCAGCGACGGCACCTGCGCGATCGAGATGGACCCGCTCAGCCTGCTGGTCCGGCTCGCGAGCTCGGTGCCGCCGCCGCGCATGAACCAGGTCCGTTACGCTGGCGTGCTCGGAGCGCACAGCAAATGGAGAGCACGCATCGTTCCACCACCGCCGCCGGTCGAGGTAACGGACGACGGCGACTGCGCGACGTGCACCGCGAAGAAGGACAAGCCGCCCACGCACCGCTCGGGGTATCGCCCATGGCGTGAATTGTTGCGAAGAACATTCAAAATCGACGTCGAGCACTGCGATCAGTTGCGGCGCGCGCATGAAGCTGCGCGCCCTCGTCATCACGAGCGCCGGCATCGAGCGGTATTTGAAGTGGCTCGGCGAGCCCACCGAGCCACCGCAGCTCGCGCCGTCGCGCGGGCCCCCCTTCTTCAAGAGCCGCGTCATCCGCCGCCGGCTCGGCGAGCCCGTGCAGGCGGAGCTGTTCGACGCGCATTAGCCGCATTCGAGGAGGCCGAGCTCCGCCCGCGACACCCCCGGGCGGGCGATGACGACGCGCCGACCGCCGGACACGGCGCCGACGAGCCTCGCGTCGAGCCCATCGCGGCGTAGGCTACCCTCCGAGGACGGGAGAGTGACGTGGGGCAGCGAGCAGAGGGGCGTTCATCTGGACTACGCGCGCGCCTCGCCGGCCGTTCCACGCGCGACTTCCTCGCCGAGCTGAAGGACGTGGGCCTCGGCTCCTTGCCGGGGACCAGCGCCGAGGTGCTCGACGACAGCATCCGCGATCGCATCGCTCCGGGCCGCATCACGACGAGTGAGTGGATCGACGTGATCACGACCGCCCACGAGCTCGATATCCCCACGACCAGCACGCTGATGTTCGGCCACGTGGAGAGCGACGCCGAGCGCATGCAGCATCTCGACCTCCTGCGCACGATCCAGAAGAGAACCGGCGGCTTCACCGAGTTCGTGCCGCTGTCGTTCGTGCACAGCGAAGCGCCGATGTTCGCGGACGCCATGAACGGCGAAGTCCGGCCAGGCCCGACAGGCAACGACGTGATCCGGCTGTTCGCCATCGCCCGGCTCATGCTCGGCGCGACGTTCCGCAACGTCCAGGTGTCGTGGGTGAAGGAGGGGCTGCGCCAGGCGCAGTGGCTGCTGTCGTGTGGCGCGAACGATCTCGGCGGCACGCTCATCAACGAGAGCATCTCCACCGCCGTCGGCGCGGCGCACGGCCAGCTCGTCACGCCGAAGGAGCTGCGGCGCACGATCCGCGACGCCGGCCGCACGCCGGTCCAGCGCAACACGCGCTACGAAGCGCTGCGCCGCTTCGACGACCCGGCCGCGGACGGCGAGGATCCGCTCGACCGGATCGAGGACGCGGACGCGCGCTTCGGCAGCTACGACGCGCTGGTGGGCGCGGAACACCTGCGCTTCAAGCTGGTGAAGGAGCCGGGGCAGAAGGCGCACGTCGCCACGTCGAAGGTCTGACCCTACTGCTTGCTGCAGGTCACGACGTCCAGGCAGCTCTCCTTTCTCGCGCAGGCGAGCTTGTACTTCGACGGGCGCATGTTGCATTGGTGCGAGACGTCTTCCGTCAACTGCGCGTTCTCGAAACGACTGCAGATGCCGATGCGGGAGCATTGGCTGATGACGTCCTTCTTCAACATACGCTTTGCCTCGGCTGCGAGCGCCGCTGAAGTAACGAACATCGGACGGCTCGCGGTGACGTCGACGCGCGTGTCACCCTTGCCGCAGTAGACCCACGGCCGAGCCGTCTTCACGACGGCGCGGTACATGGCGGCCAGCTTGTTGCACGTGCCACCGTCCGCGCAGCGCGCCCAGAATCGCGATGTTCTTGTCGCCGTGCGGCCCGCGGAGCAGTTGCACCTGCATCGGTGCCGTGGGGCGCCCCGACACCACGTCGAATTCGGGGTGCGCGTAGAGTGCCTGCACCGTGCTCGGCCAGTTCCAGTCCGGGACGTGCTCGCGCCAATTGTCGAAGACCTTCTTCGGTGTCACCGTCAGCACGGCGGTCGCGCTGGAGCAGTTGTCGGCAATCGGCTTGATGCCGTCGAGCGGATAGGACGCGAGACCTTTCGGCTGCGAGACGGGCGTTGGAGTCGCTGCGGGTGCGGGGGCACGCGCAACACTGGCGGGAGCTGGGGGCACGACACTCGCCATGGCGGGTGTCGTACTGCTGGGGGCGGCGCCGGCGGCCTGCGCCGCGGTCGGCGCATCGTTCTTGTTGCACGCGGCGAGCATCGCGACGAAGCAAGCGGTTCCGAGCAGGATGATTCCGTGACGACTTCCCTTCATCTCGATCTCCCTTCGCGCACATGATGGGTTTGCCGAGCGGCGGCGGGCAAGCGTCGAATCATCGTGTCTCGCGTGGACGAATGGCTGTCCAACGCTGGACATGGTCTTCGTCTTCGCAAGGCGCATTCGCGCTCGCGTGCCCGAGGTACACCGCTTGCACGGCGAACACGCCCAATGCCGCGTCATGATCGTCTGGCGTATCTCGCACTGTCGGCTGCGCTCTGCCTCGACATGTCCTGCACGACGACCGACACGACGACGGTCGTCGTTCCGGGCACGCCTGGCTCCAAGCTGGACCGGGCTCCGGGCAATCCTCCGGTGGTGACCGGCGCGTTCCACGTCGAGGACGAGGCAGTTGTCGGTCAGGTGGGATTCGCCAAGGATGCTTGCGTGCTGACGACAACGCGCCCGGTCGAGACGCACGTCCGCACCACGAAGGGACCGAGCGGCGCGGGCAATGGGTTCTGGGTGGTTGCCGGCGTGGGAATGGGGGTTGGCGCAGTCGTGGCCCTGGCCGACGCGCCCCACGAATCGAACACGCAGTCGTGCTCGACGGACAGCAACGGCAAGCAGAGCTGCGGCAGTCCGCGGGATCAGGCTTACGCCGCAGCTCTCGCGCTCGGTATCGGCTCGGCCTTGGCCATCGGCGGCGCCATCGTCGGCTTCGGCAAGAAGGAGGAGACCTCGGATCAGGTCGTCAAGGTGGACCAGCACGCGTCGGATTCGCCGAAGCCGTGCGGAGACACAGCCTCGCTCGCGGGCGCCAAGGTCCGGATCTTCGACGGCTCCGCAGCGCTGCTCGGGCAGGTCGACGCGGAGGGTCGGTTCCGGATCCCCATCCCGCCAACGGCCGATCTGTCGGCGACGACCACGTACCCGTTGACGCTGGAGTCGGTGCCGGAGACCGCGTACCGGCTTGTCGATCTTGGCCAACCGCTTGGAACGGTGGATCTTGCGCCGGTACTCGCCGCGCGACGGCGGCAGGCCCAGGAGCGGTACGCCGACGCCGACCGCTATGACTTTACCGGCGTGGTCCACGGCGACACGGAAGCCAGAAGCGGCTTCACGCTCGCGTGTACGCCGTCCGGCACCGACGTGTGCTTCGACGCGATCGACAACGACTGCGACGGCATCTACGACGTCGGCTGCGGATACCAGAGCGGCGCGCTGCAGTGGACGCTGGCGTGGAAGACGGGTGACGACCTCGATCTGCACGTGATCGGTCCCGATGGCGTGCACGTCTACTTCCGGCATCGGCGCGGCGGCGCTGCTGGGCTGCAACTCGACGTCGATTGCCTGGGCAGCTTCGGCCACAACTGTCTTGCCCAGAACGTCGAGAACATCTTCACACCACGAGACAGGAAGCCGATGCCGGGCACCTACCGGGGATGGGTCGAGGTGTTTCGTGCCGTTCAGGACCGCGCTGACGTCGGGCGCCGCATCGCGGCCATGGTTGGTGGCCGCATCGCGGGCAAGACGTTCCGTATCCCGCTCTTGCTGCAGGCGCAGTCCGGCGCCAGCGTCCACTTCGCGTTCGCGGTCGGCGCGGATCGCGATCGCGACAGCGTGATCAATGCCCAGGACGCGTGCCCAGACCAGCCAGGCGTGTATTCTGACGTCCCCGGCGAGAACGGGTGTCCGGACACCGACCTGGACGGGATTGCGGACCGTTTCGACAGCTGCCCCCATGAACCGGGGCTGAGGGACGCGGATCCCGGAACAACGGTTGCCCTCGACGTTTCGGTCACGCGCGATTGACGGCACGGGGTGTCGAGATCGACGACGCCATCCACTTCGATACCGGGCGCGCGACAATCCGGTCCGAGTCGCTGCGTTTGTTGCGGGATGTGGCCCGGGTGATGCGGGAACGGCCGGACGCTTTGCAGGTCGTCCGCATCGAAGGTCATACCGACAGTCAGGGCGACCGCGACGTGAACATGCGACTATCGCGCGATCGGGTGCTTGCAGTCATCAAGTATCTGGTTGGACGCGGCGGGATCGCGGCGTCGCGTCTGCGAGGCATCTACTACGGGCCCGACCGGCCGACTGCGACGAACGACACTTCCGCCGGACGCGCGCTCAACCGTAGAGTGGAGTTCCACGTCCTGCTCCCGGCACCAGCCGCGCCGGAGAGCTGGTGAAGGAGGGTTCGTGTACTTGCGCGTCATGTCGATACTGCTCCTGGCGGCCACCGCGGTCGCGGCGAAGCCGGCACCGGCCGGCGCGCTCGAGGCGGCTGTCGCGAACGCCGACGGCTCGAAGGACGTGGACCGTGCGCAGGCGCTGCTCGCGTTGCTCGGCTTTCCGCCGAAGACGAGCGTGATGCCGGCTTCGGTGACAGTCGGGATCACCGTGACCGGCGGGGAATTCGACCGCGACGACCCGGACGAATCCCTGGTCGTGGTCACCACGAGAGTGCCGGCCACCGCGCGCACACCGGCGCGGCTCGCGAAGTTCGTAGCGCTCGTGGATCGGCGCAAAGGGCGACGGGCGAAGGTGGTGTACCGCCGGGTGATGACACAGCGGGTCGTCGATTCCGCCTTCGACACGATCGAGGTCAACACGATCGCTGCCCAGTCGGAGACCGTGCTTGACGTGGTCATGGAACAACGTTGGACGACCGGATCGAAGCCCAGAAGGCGTATCCACGACGAGATCCGGTTCGTCACGATCCAGCGCGGCAGACCGGAGACAGTTCTGGACTATCGTCAAGACGTGGCGGCTACCGACGAGCCCGGCGCCGCGTTCGGTCCTGCGACCGCGCTGTTCCAGATCGGGCTACTGGACGTCCCCGGTCACATGCCGCTGCTGACGCCCGACGGGACGGTGTGCGGCGGCTTCGGGTTCGATCCGCGGCGCTTCAAATTCGTGCTTCACCGGTCGAAGAAGTGCGTCTACTAATCGGTCCAGCCGGGCAGGGTCTGGATGGCGGCCCGGCGCGGAACCACCCGGGACGGACGCATGTCACAATGGCGAGCCAGATGCACTCACGCGGTGGCTACGGTCACCGCCGTGCTGCTCGTCGCGGCGTGCGGCGGCAACGAGCGCGCCGCGACAGGAACCAGCCCAGACGGCGGGGACGAAGTCTGCAACTTCGTGGACGACAACGGCAACGGCTTCGTCGACGAGGGGTTCGGTTGGGTGATGTCACCCTCTCGCGTCGTCATGACCACGGACCGCTATGCCGGCGTCAGCCGGGCCTTCCAGCTCGAAGACGGAAGCATCGTGCTCTCCGGTGAGGACCAGTGGGGCGAGCCCGGCGACAGGCAGTTCGTAGTTCGCATCGACCAGTCCGGGGCGATCCTGTCGGGTCCTACATACGTGGACGTCCCGCTGTCGAACGTCGGAGGCGCCGGATTTGCCAGCCTGGGCGCGGATCGCGTCGCCATCGCCTTCGGCTCCACGGATTGGGCGGGCTGCAAGCAGGGCTGCCCGGTCACGTTCGCTGTCTTCGCGCTGCCGGACCTGCGGCTCGAGCTGGAACAGCAGATCGAGCTGCCATTTGCCAGCGGCGACAGGTGCAGCACGCTCGCGTGCGACCCGGATCGTTGTGTCACGGTCGTGAGCGACAACGCGAGTCCGCCCGCGCTCCACGCGGTGTGGCTCGATCCGTCCGGCGTCGTGACCCACGTCAAGCCCGCGGCGGTTGAAGGAGCCGTGAACGCGTTTCTGGCGTCGAGCGACGGGCGTCTCGCGTGGGCCGCTACGGTTCCGACCCCCGATGGGACCGCCCGCAAGGTGATGGCCGGCATCTATGCGATGAACCAGGGCAGCGAGATCGTGGCGCCCACCGAGCTCGCTCGCGATCAGACCGTACAGGTGGACAGCGAAACATCGGTCATGTGGGCAGGCGGCAACCTGCTCGTCGCCTACGGCGCTCCGACGGGATTGCACGTGGCCATCGCGCGAAGCGACGGCGGCGTCGAGGCGCCGGTGACATTGTCGACGACGAACGTATCGTACCCGGTGCTGCTCGGAGTGGCGGGAGCGACGGTCGTGGCCGGTGTGCGACCGTTCGGCATGGATCTGTTCCAACTCGGCGCAGGGTTCGAGCCCGATCCCGTGGCCCCGCGTTTCTCCGCGGATGTCGATTTCAAGAGCGGGGCGCTGGCGAGGGCGCAAGGCGGCCTGGTGTTGGTGCGCGGGACCTACGACGGCCGCACCATCGAATCCACGACGATCCATTGCCCGTGAATCTTCGAGCTCAGCCGATGCGCAGGTCTTGCCCGCCCCACCCGCCCCCTCTCGTCGTCTGCTGCGCAGCGGCAATCGCACTCGCGGCTTGCAGCAGGGTGATCGGGGAGGGGGATTACCAGCCGTTTCCCGACGCGGGCGGCGACACGCTGCCCGACCGGGAGATCGGACCGCCGGAGGTCTGCGACTTCCGCGACGATGATCTAGACGGACTGGTCGATCAAGGTTTCGCGTGGTCCGTCGGGGCGTGGCACGACGTCGCGACGCTCGATCGCGCCGATGCGGTGCGGGCCGCGCGCTTGCCGGACGGCTCGGTGACGCTCGCCGTCCGGGGCGCCAGCGGTGGCGGAGAAGGCGTAAGCGTCGCTGTCGTGGACGCGCACGGCAAGCCCTTACATGGCCCCACCTTCGTGAAGACCTCCGGCAAGGTGTCCGGGTTCGGAATCGCCGCCAGGTGGGACGGCACCGTCGGTGTGGCGACGTTCGTGGACGACGGCAACGGCTGTCCGGACGGCTGCCCCATCACGCTCTCGCAATTCGACGGCGCGCTGCATTCAGTGGCAAGCGGCGCCGTGGCGTTCGACAAACAGCCCGGTGCGCTCGCGTTCGTGCCGCATGGCTTGCTCGATCTTTCCGCGACCAGCGCCGGCTTCGTCGTGCTCGCCGTCGACGAGAACGCCCGGGCGCGCGTCGGGTGGGTCGCCCAGACAAACGGCCACTTTCCCAATGCCTGGAACGGCGTGATTTCCGGGCTCGATCCTGTCACCGGATCGCTCGCGCCGGGGCCCGCGCTGGCCTGGGCGGCGCTGGGTCCCACCGAGGGTGGGCCGGTGCAGGTTCTTTTCGGGTGCAGTACGGCCGGCGGGTACCACGAGCTGACTCCGCCGTCGCTGGTGGTGGGAGAGCCCGGCGCCCAACCGCCCGTCGTCGCGACCGACGCGTCGGGCGTGGCGTGGCTGGGCGCGAATCCCGTCGTGATCGCGACGTTCAGGCCGACGGCGGCGCGCACCCAGCCGTCGCTGTACAAGATGTCCGGCGCGGACGGGACGGTCGTGACGAGCAGCAGCGTCGGCGCGGAAGGGAGAGAGGCGCATTCGGTGGTAAGCGTGGGCGACAACGTGGTTGCGACAACGACGGGACACAACGATTTCGACGTGCATCGCTTTGGACCGTCCCTGGCCAAGGTCGACGACCCGGATCACCCGATCGTCGTCGAAGATGCGTCGGCCCACGCCATTGCCGGCGGTGACGGCGCGCCGGTCCTGATCCGCATCGCGACGGACGGGCGGAGCGTGAGCGCTGCCGCGCTGGCATGTCCGTGACGCGCGTCATGCGCGTCCGGTGACGCGACGCTCGCCGAGGGGGATTCCGCGCCGGACCGGCAATCCCCACCCAGCCCGGACCGGACTGTCCAGATCCCGGTCAGCAGTGAACAGATCTGGACACTGCTCCACCGGGCCGCCAGCGTTGTGCGCCGCATGTCTGGACGTGTAGGATGTGCGGACGATCATGGGGGTCCACGGCGGCAGGCGGGACACGCACGCGAGCGACGAAGCGCCGTCGGATGGCACGACGCGGAGCGGGCCGCACGCGGAAGCGCCGGGGCGCGTTCGAGCGCACAGCGCTGGGTTCCTGCAGATCTTCCCGCGGAGGCTGGACGGCTCGCCTCCCGCTTGGACGGTCGTCAAGCCGGCGGAGATTGGTCGAAGCCGGAAGGCGCAGATCCGCATCGAAGACGCGCGTGTGTCGCGTGTCCACGCACACGTCGAGCCTGTGTCGGGCGGGTTCACCCTCCGCGATCCGGGTAGCCGTCATGGCACGTTCGTCAACGCTGCCCCGGTGACCGGATCCGTACACCTGACGACCGGAGACGTACTTCGCGTCGGTGACGTCCTGCTGCTCGTCACGGACGACGTCACCGGGCACGCCGTCTCGCCTCGCAAGGTCGACGGCACACCGCTCGGGTTGGAAAAGGGCATCGTCGCAGGTCCGCGTTTCGCGCAGGCCATCGATCATGCGGCGCGGCTGGCGGAGCTGCCCGACCCGGTGCTGGTGCTCGGGGAGAGCGGCACGGGCAAGGAAATCATCGCGCGGGTGATCCACGCGGCGCGCAAGCCGCGCGGGCCGTTCGTCGGGATCAACATCGCCGCGATCCCACCCACCTTGTTCGAAGCCGAGCTGTTTGGCCACGAGCGCGGCGCGTTCACCGGCGCGGTCATCGCCCGGCCCGGCGCGTTCCGGGAGGCGACCAACGGTGTGCTGTTCCTCGACGAGGTGGCGGATCTGCCGTTCGATCTGCAAGCGAAGCTGCTCCGCGTGATTGATCTGCAGCGCGTCCGGCCAATCGGTGCGTCGGCGGACGTCAAGGTGAAGGTGCGGCTGGTCGCGGCGACGTCGCGCGATCTGCGATACGCGTGCGAGACCGGCGTCTTCCGACCCGATCTCTTCTACCGGCTTGCGGGTGTCATCGTGGAGGTTCCGCCGCTCCGGGAGCGGCGCGACGAGATCCTGCTGCTCGCGCTGGCCATGCTGCAGGCGGAGGCGCCCGGGCTCCGGCTTTCGACCGACGCCGCCGAGTTGCTGGCGATCGCTCCGTGGCGCGGGAACGTCCGCAACCTGCGACGCGCCGTCACCCACGCGATTGCCGAGGCGGTCACGGGAAAGCGCGACTCGATCAAGCCGGCGGATCTGCCGGAGCTCCAGCCCATCGAAGCGGGTCCGGCGCGCTCGCCGGGGCTGACGCCCGAAGGCATCCGCGCGGCCATGATGCGCGCCGACGGCGTGGCGTGGCGGGCGGCGCGAGAGCTCGGCGTGTCCCGCTCGACGTTCTACAACGCCTGCAAGCGGCTCCGCATCGAGCCCGGCTCGCTGCGCACGAGCTGAAGGCATGGCGCCGTCCGAGCCGCTGTGTGATCGGTACGGTCTGGGCGGCAGCGTGGTCGACGGACGCTATCGCGTCGACCGTGTTGCCGGCGAGGGCGGTTTCGGGGTCGTCTACCGCGCCCATCACTTGCGCTTCGACGCGCCGGTCGCCCTCAAGGTGTTGAAAGTGCCGGCGGGCATGTCGCGCGCGCAGAACGACGCGTTCGTGGCGGCCTTTCGCGACGAAGGGCGCCTGCTGTTTCGCCTGTCGGCGCTCCACCCGGCGGTCGTCCGTGCCATCGAGAGCGGCGTCGTCGTCCTGCCCGACGGACGCTCCGCGCCATACCTGGCGCTGGAGTGGCTTGCGGGACGATCGCTCGCGGCGGCGCTCGACCGCCGCCGGCAGCTCGGTGCGACACCCTTCACGCTCCCGGAAGCGCTGGACTTGCTGGGGCCGATCGCCGCGGCCCTCGCCCGCGCGCACGCCGAGGGGATCTCGCACCGCGACGTGAAGCCCGGAAACATCTTTCTGGTGCCGGACGGGCATGCGGTGCGCCCGAAGCTGCTGGACTTCGGTCTCGCGAAGGTGGTCTCCGACGTCACGGACACCATGGACACTGCTTCGATGACGGGCAGCGGCCAGTCGCGGTTCACTCCGCGCTACGGCGCTCCCGAGCAGTTCCGGCGACGTCTTGGTCCCACCGGGCCGTGGACGGACGTGCACGCGCTCGCGCTCGTGCTGGTCGAGATGATCACCAACCGGCGGGCGCTCGAGGGCGACGACGTTGGAGAGTTTGTCGGGGCCAGCACCAATCCGGACGTGCGCCCGACACCCCGCACGCGCGGGGCCGACGTCCCGGATGCCGTCGAGCAGATCTTCCGGCGCGCGCTCGCCATCGATCCGCAAGCGCGCCACGCCGACGCGGGCGAGCTGTGGAGCGCTCTCGGCGAAGCCAGCGGCATCGGTACCGCGAGCCCTGCCGTGACCTCCCAGTATGTCGAGTTGGTTGACAGTCTTGCGGAAGAAACCTCAACAAAGTGGACATCGGACGCGGCGCCTGCGACCGGAACGACGGCGCCGACGGCTGGCGACACGGGATCGTTGGGCGCCGCATCAAGGACACTGTCGCACGGCGGTCGCGCCCCGCTCGCCTGGATCGCGGGGTTGGCTGCAGTCGCGGTCGCCGCGGGCATCGGCGCCGCGCGGTGGCGTACGCCTTCGCATGCGCCCGCGTTGTCGTCGCCGGCTCCAGTGACCGCGTCGCGCGCGCCGGCCATCCCGTCGCGCGCGACGGTGGTCGGGACTGTGCCCGAGCCATCAGCCAGCGCGTCCGCCCCCGTCCCGCACCGCGTTCGACGGCGCAGGATCGTGCGCATCGCTCCGAAGCCTCCGTCACCAACTCCGTCGGCCGCGCCGTTACCGCCGCCGCCGCCTTCCGCGGCACCGAGCGCGGAGGTCGATCCGGACAGCGTGCTGGAGAATCGGGAATAGGCGTCCAGCGCGGACGGGGTGGGCGTCCAGGTTCGACAGTGCGGGCGGGTTGAACGGGCCGATGTTGTCGCTCAACGTGATGGCACGCGGGTTGCGTAGCGTCTTGCTCGATGCCGGAACCGACATTGCATAGGACGCTACGCACGAGCGTCGCTCGCGTAGCCGTGCTTGCTGCAATCGTGGCGTGCTCGTCGTCGGGTTCCGGCACCGGCGGTGCGTGCCCGAAGTGCAGCGGCAAGTACGAGTGCGGGAGCGACCAGTTGACACTGCAGGAAGTTGGCGGGAAGTGCATCGGCGACATCGACGTGTCCCACAATCTGGAGTTCACGTGTGATGGCCGGATCGTGCAGAGCGGACAGGCCTTGGGCACATGGCATGGTGCCGCAGACGGCACGGTTACCGATACGTGCGAGACGGGCGGCAACTGCTACTCGTGCACGCCCAAGTGAATGAGCGACAGGTGACGAGGAGTTCGAGATGACGAACCGCAGGGCAATGCTTTGGTACACGTTCTTGTCGATCGCTACAGCGTGCAGCAGTTCAGACGGCAGCAACCCTGGAACCGATGCCGGCAGAGGGACGGCCGGTAGCGGGGCTACCGCGTGGGGAGGAACGGGCGGCTCCACCGGCGGGACTTCGGGCAGCACTTCCGGAGGGAACTCTGGAGCGGCGGGTACGGGTGGCGGAGCTGGGTCCACGTGCGATCCGTCCGCGTGCCACGACGCATTCAATTGCACCGTTGACGGGTGCAATGTCAACGGCTGCACGCACGTTATCGGCCCGAACTCCGGCACGACCGCGTGTCCGCCTGGGCAGTACTGCACGGTGGAGAAAGGTTGCTCCGCCGCTCCGGCCTGCGCGACCGACCAAGACTGCATCGATGCCTGGCAGGGCGACGCCTGCAAGCACAACCCGCAGTGTGACCCGGCCAGTTCGGTCTGTGTTTTCGAAATGCTCGACAAGGACGGCGACGGCTCTGCTCCGAGCGTCTGCGGGGGAGCCGACTGCGATGACAGCGATCCTGAAGTCTATCCGGGCGCCACGGAGTTCTGCAACGGCAAGGACGACGACTGCAACGGCCAGATCGACGACGGTTCGGACGAGGCGTTGTGTGGCCCCACGGATCTCACCGGTGGCGAAGAGTGCGTTTCCGGGACCTGCACGTGCCTTCCGGACCATCAGTGTGGCTCGGACTGCATCGATATCCAACGCAGCCCGTTGCACTGCGGCTCCTGCGCTCAAGCTTGCGATACAGGCTACGATTGCGTCAGCGGCACATGCACGTGCGCCGCTCCCGAGACGGTGTGCAACGGTGCCTGCGTCGATCCGTACCACGACGTCATGAATTGCGGTGGCTGCGGCCACACGTGCGCCCAGTTCGAGGATTGCGATTGTGGAGTGTGCGTGTGCGGAAACGAGAAAGGGGGGACGTGCCCTCCGAAACCAGGCGGCAGTGGCAGCGGCGGTTCGAGTGGCTCCGGCGCGCTGCCCTTGCGGTGCGTTGGAACGTGCGTCGATGCTCACACCGACGTGAACAACTGCGGTTCATGTGGAACGAAGTGCCCCGCCGGCGTGAACTGTGCGTGGGGGAAGTGTCAGTGAAGCGTAGGGTCGCGAGAGGTACGAAATCAGCGCTGGCGCTCGTCGCGTGCTTCGCCATCGCGGGCGTCGCGAGCGCTCGGAACACGAACTCGGCTGGCGCTGCCACAAGCGCCGCGGGCTGGACGCCCAAGGAGCTGGCTGCCGCATTGAAGAGCGCAAGCAGGAAGACAGCGTCGCGCGAGGAGATTCGTCGCTTGCTGAAGCGCCTCGGCTTCCAGGACGACGACTTGCTCGTCGCTGTCGGCGGGATCATCGGCAATGGGTACCGTCTGGGACCACCAGAACAATTTGCGGCGGTTGGACCCGTCACCGACGTGAAGCGTCGGCTGCTCAATCTCGACGCGGACAAGGAGAAGGAAGTTCTCGTCGAGTTCAGAGTTGGCGTGGAGCCTGTCGGTGATGGGGGCGAGTACGATTCGGGCGGCGCAGCCACCGCTGTCGTGGTCCTGGATCCCCACGCCGGGCGACTGTTCGCCAAGCGCGGCCTGATGCTGCCTAGCTCTCCGGTGGTCAGCCCCGTCTACGCCGAATCCGCCCGGTTCCAGGACCTCTACGTGGTCGACGTATTTCATCTTCCGGCTGACGAAGGCACGCTACGCGAGACGACGATCTACAGTGCGGTCCATCAGCGACTCGAAGCGATCGGCGACTTCGTTCAGGTGTGGCACAAGGCGGGCAAACCTGCCCACGAGGTCAAGCTGGAAGGGCGCCGCGCGCCCAAGGAAGCGGTCTGCTATCTCTGCGACGGTGGCAGTACGGTTCGCTACCGTTTCGACCTCGTGCAGCGCCAGTACGTCCGGAACTAGGCGCGCCGGTTCCGCGGCGGACCGGCAAATCAGGCAGCGTCCGCGGAACCGGATCACACGTTCCAGGCTTCACCGCGCGTGTGCACGAGCGGAGCCGCTTCCACGTCAACCACAGCCCCTCGAGGATGCCGAAGCGCTGCACCGCACCGATCGAGTACACCGAGCAGGATGGCGAGTAGCGGCACCGCACGTGCCCGGCCAGCAACGGGCGACCCACGGTCTGGTACGCACGGACCAGCTCGACGTAGGCAGCGGCCGTCAGCTGCTCGCGCGGTGGGCGAAGCGTGTCGAGTGCCGCAAGAACGACCAGCAACGCGTACAGCGCAAGCCACGGATGCGGTCGCTTCAATTGCCGCAGTGCGGGCATCTGGCGCTGGCCTGCAGGCGCTGATTGCCGCAGTAGGTGCACGTTGCGAGGTTGCCCTGCGGGCGTGACATCAAATAGATGAACAGCCCGATGAAGCCCGTGAACATGACCAATGCCATCCACAAGATGGAGCTATCCATGCCGCGCGACTTGGCATCACGGGCTACCCAGACGAGCAACGCCAGGTTCAGCGCGAAGTAGACGATGGGGACGATGATCAACATCGCCATCCCGGCACCACCACAGGTTCCACACGCCGCGCATCCCGCCGTCGGATCGGGGTCGCCCGGCGAAGACAGTATTGCGACGAGCGAGCTTGCCGGCATCAACGTCCGCCTCGAGTCATTTCGCGACACCAAGCACGTGCCGTACCGGCGCGCGGCGGCTACAAAACACGCAGGACGATGCCGCAGTGTCGGATGGTACGCACAGATTGGACACTCGCAACGTCCAGTGTGGACGGTCTGTCGGCTAAGCCGTCAAGCGGGAGCCGGACGTCCCCCGAGTAGCTCGCGCACGTACTTCGTGGAGGTCGCGCTCGCTCGGCAGCTCACGATGATTGGGCGCGGAACCGCGCGGTGGTGCCGTCCAGGTGTCCTGCGCAGACGGCGCGGTGTCCACGGCTGGACGTCGCGCCCAGCGCTTCGCCGCGCGAATCTGACGCGATTCGCGGGTACGCTTCTTGCGCGAACGGGCTGCCATGCGGAGGAGATGCAGCCCGGCGCAGCCTGTCGCGGGGCTTCTGTTTCTTGTGCCCATGTTGCTCGCCGGCTGTTCCAGGAAGAAGAGATCGTCGGGCGACGATGACCTGCCGATCCCGCCCGAGGCAACGTCCGCTTCAACCGGAGCAGCAGCGTCAGCCGGAACGCACGAGCCCGCCGCCGTCGCGCACGCGCAGACGAGTGCGGGGGCGAAGCCCATTCCCGATTTGGCACCGCGCCTGGTCCCGGCAGGTCGTGTGCCCGGCTCGCGAGCCTGGCTACCCAAGTTCAAGCTTCAGCGCGACCCGGGTGACCAGAATCGGACGGTGCTCGGAGCCTTCAAGGCGTGCGCCGCCAACGGGATGGCGCTGTGCACCGACGCCCAGTGGGCGCGCGCTTGCGCGGCGGACGCGTCGGTCGGTGCGGTGGAGACGTGGACCGCAACGTTCTCCGCGGACTCCGGTTTGGTCGTACGCGGCGGCGAGGGCGGCTGTTCGGCGCACAAGGTCGTGAGCGCTGGTCAGGCGAGCCCATCGCGCGCGGGCGTATGCTGCGACCCGGCGGTGGCCATCATCACCACCAACCAGAACGCGGCGTTCCTCATGACGGTTTCCGGAAAGATGACCCGCTACGAGAGGGGCATCCTGAAGGAGTCCGGGGCCGCGCTCGGGCCACTCATCGACGATTCCATACGCTTCTTCGCGAGCACGTTCACCCACGACCAGATGGTCTCTCGCTACGACGCCTGGTTCCGGCAGTGGCCCGATCAATGGACAATCTACGATACGTGCGACGTGACCATTCAACCGGGCATCGACGCGACGTGGACCGCTGACTGCGCGACCACGGCGCAAAGGGCCGGGAAGCTCGCGTTCGTAAGCACCCGTTACATCTGGTCGGGCGAGGGCAGAGTGCGCGGAGTGAAGGAGACGAATGTCTTCAGGAAATTTACTGCGCCGTGATCCACGTGTGCGGGCGGTAGCAATGCGCAGGAACTGCAGGAGCTTCAGGGTGCGGGTCGTCGCGGCCGCCCTGGCTATCGGTTGTGGTTCCGGAATGGGCGCCGCTCGACGCAGTCCCACCGCGCAGGGAAGCCCACCCGGGCGCATGGCGGCGTGGCCTGTTGCATCCGGGGCCGGAGACACATCGACTCCGCCACACTTGCCGGCGCCATCCGCGACGTCGCCATCGACGACCCCTTCACGGCGGGTTGCTGCCGCGCCCGACCCGAACGCTCCAGTGATCACCACGTCTGGCGCCGATCAGTTCGTACTCGTGGACGGCTACGCTTACTGGATGGAGGGTCACGAGCTCCGTCGTGCCCGGCCTTCAAGCGCACCTTCCGTTGTAGGCAAGAGCGACAGCTCTGCCGTCGTGCTCGGCGCGACCACGAAGTCGGTCTACCTGTTCGATCTCGTGCTGAGGGCCATACCAATCGCCGGCGGTCCCGCGGTCGTGGTCGGGCAGCCGGCGATCATGCATGGGCGTACGATCGATACGCCCGTCATCGTGGGATCGGACGTCTACTACGTCGACGGTACGGAGCACGAAGCCTCGTCGGGTCGGACGCCCACCCTCGTCATGCGGTTTTCGGAATCCAAGAACGTGGTGGAAAAGATCGCCGAGATCCGTCGCGAGAGCGATCCGCTCGTCGTCGCCAAGGGCAGCGAGGCTGTCTTCTGGCGGGACGGCGCACTGACCGCGGTGGACGCCTCGGGCAAGCAGCGAGTCCTGGTGAAGGACAAGACGCCAGTCGAGGATCTGCTCGCCGCGTCCGCGCAGAACGTCCTCTGGACGCGGCTCGTCAAGTCGGCGCGGAAAGGTCGTATGTCAACTTACGAGACAATGCTCGTCGTGCGGCGCAAGTCGCGAAAGTCTCCCGTCGCGACCAGCGGTCTGCGTCCGACCCTGCTGCAGGTGACTGCGAGCGAAGCCTACGTGCTGTATCGGTTGAGCGGCACGCTTCGCCGCGTCGATCTCTGCTTCGCACGTGACCGACGATGTGTGCTCGGGTGCAGGCGTCGCCTTCGTGGCCGACGACCGTGGTGTGGCCTGCGCGGTCGACCACAAGAATCCGCTACGCGACGCCGTCCGTCCCCGCGCTGACGCTCGCGATGCTGCACGGCGAGGTCGGTTCGCTCGCGCTCGACGGTCGGTACGTGTACTGGATGTCGGGACACGACATCTACCGTGCTGCGCGACAGCCACAGACGTCAGCGGGTGCGTCTGGGTCCGCCGCGGGGTCGGCCAGGGATCGCGCCGAGGCGTGGAAGAAGCGCATGCAGACGGCTCCCGACGTCGGCGACGTGAAGGTCCAGACGTCCGGCGCGTTCGTTGCCGGAGGCGCGGCCTTCGAGCGCGACTTCCCGTCCGACGGACCCCAAGGGCCATGTCCGGACGCCCGTCGAGGTTCGACAAGTTGGTTCCTGGCGACGGACGCTTGGCAGACGGAAAGAGTGCGTGGCTTGCCCGTCGGCGTACCGACGGACTTCGACGGAGACGGCCGGAAAGGACGTTGCTCACGGCGTTCGACGATGTCTGCGAGCAGCGCATTCCATCGCCGTCGGCACCACTGGGTCGGATAGCTGAATCCGAGCAACGCGGCGAGATGACCGTCGTGCTCGATCGTGCGTCCGGGCCGGTCGTGCTCGGTCCCGTTCCGACGTTGGAGGATCTCCATGTGTCTGCCGTTACCGGATACCCTGCGATCCAGGGCACGGACGCAGGGACCGGGGCCAAGGTGACCTATCGCGTTGTCCACGACAAGCTCGTGCAGGTCCGGACCCGACCCACGAAGGCTCGCAGGTAGCGAAGCGTCGCCGCAACCCGGCGCGCCGGTTCCGCGTCGGACCGGCATCAGAATCTGCCATCGACCAGGACGCGCTGTCCATCTGTGGCCAGACGCACGTCGGCGCCTCCAGAACGCGGCCACGCCAGCAGCGTCACCGCGACGGCGCTGGCCCCGACGGCGCCGGCGACGAACCCGACCGTGGACCACGTGGCGGCTTGCTTGGCTTCGTCGTGGAGCGCAAGGCCTGTGTCGTCGCAGTAGGCGTCGCGGCAATGCGCGCCGGCGCTGCGCTTGCGCGCGATCGCTGTCAACCCGAAGTACGACCCCGCGCCGACCCCGACCAGCGCCAGGGCGCCGCCGCCGTAGAGCACCCAGCGCCTTCCGGCGTCCGGGCGCGGCTGTTGCCGCGCCCGGCGATGTGGAGCGGCGACCGGTGGCAGCGCGTCGGCAGGAACGAACACGGTCAGCGTCGTCGGGCCTTTGGCGAGCGTCACTCTCTGGCGCCAGGAACGATGACCGGTCAGGGACACGTCGATGCGGTGCGGGCCGGGATCGAGCGCGACGCGATCCGTCACCGCGCGGCCGTCAATGGCAACCCGCGCGCGCGAGGGCAGCGCGGTGCGCGAGACCACGATGAACGACAGCTTCGCTTCGAGCTTTCCAAGGTGCTGCTCCGCGAAACGCACGCGGCGCCGCTCGTCCTGCGCGCGCGCTTGCTTGGCCGCGCGCTTGTACTCGTCGTGCGCGCTCGCCGTGCGGCCGGCGAGCTCGTGGCAGTAGGCGAGGTTCAGCAGGGTTCCCAGCGCCGGATCCGCGGCAAGACTACGTTCGAACGCGCTACAGGCCGCGTCGAGGTGTCCAGCCTTCAGCAACTCGCGCCCGTGCCGGAACGAACGCTCCGCGTCGCGCCTGGAACCGGCGGCGCTCGCAGCCGGCGCGTACGCTTGCGCCGCCAACACGAGTACGGCGATCAACGAGTCGTGGCGTCCAGGCATAGCCAAGGCGAGTGTAGTTCAGCTGGATGCCGGTCCGGCGCGGAATCGCGCGGCGCCGCGTCGCCCGGTGTTTCGAGTGGACAGGGTGCTGTCCACGTCTGGACGTCGCGCTGCCGGCTTGGCACATGAACCCTCGCGAAGTGCGTGGGTACGCTTCTTGCGCTTGGCGGCGGCGATGCGGAGGAAGTACAGCGCAACGCGGCGTGTCGCGATCATGGCGCTCGGCGCATGTGCGTGTTCGTGCTCCCGCAAGCCCCCGTCCGATACCGAGCAAGATCTTCCCATTGCACGTCACACCGCGGCCCCACGTCGGCGTCTCGCGGCGCGCCGGCACCGGAGCCGTCGGCGATGGCT
Organism: uncultured delta proteobacterium; assembly: GCA_963775185.1. Taxonomy (GTDB): domain Bacteria; phylum Myxococcota_A; class Polyangia; order Polyangiales; family Polyangiaceae; genus JAPSGB01. The sequence continues at coordinate 419,229 of CAVZIE010000004.1, forward strand.
ACTGCGTCGAGCGTGCCGGCAGCCGGGGTGACAAGTGTGCGGCCGGAGGGTTTTCCCGGACGAGATCCCGGCGTCGCAATCCAAACCGCCAAGCGTCAGCGAATGGCGCGACGCGCCGACGGTCAAGCTCCAGCCGCCGGGATGTTTCCGCAAGGTCGTCCGCGAGTGGTTGAAGCTCAACTGCTCGAAGAGCGCGGACAACGACCCGGGTCCGGTCGAATTCGGCGGGCTCGCGCAAATCGGCGAAAACTTCCATTGGCTGAAACCCGGATCCGTCGCCGACGTCATCGTGCGCATGGTGCGAGGCCGCCGCGGCGTGGCGACGCTGCAGCTCGAGTCGGAAACCCTCACGATCGGATACGACTGGACCGCCAACGGGTCGTATCCGGATTTGATCTGGAAGTAGCGATCGGAGTATCGGGTGAGTGAACCTGGCGATACGACCCCGGACGCCGCGGCGCCCTTGCCGATACAGGGCCCGAGGAAGTCGCGCGTGCGCATCATCGTGCTTTTCATCGTTGCGCTGGCGTTCGCGGCGCTGGTGGCGGGCGGCGGAGTGTTGGCGTGGAAGCACGTCCACAAGTCCGCTGCGCTTCCTTTCGATGTGAAGCGCTTGCCTGGACAGACCAAGCAAGTCCTCAGGATGGAGCTTGGTGGGGCAAGTGCCCTGTTCGGCGACAACTCGACGAACTCCACAGTCGCCCCCGACGAAGCCGCGTGGTCGTCCTTGGCGGCTCTCGCATGCGGTGGACTGGATGTATACGGCGAGCTGACCGAGGCGGCCGCTGCGGGCGCCAAGGTCTCCGACGCCACGCTCGACCGCCTTTCGAAGGCCCTCGGACCGATGCTTGTGTCCGAGCAACTCGCGCTCCGCTGTGGAAGAAACCTGGCGAGATCGAACAAGACGGGGCCGCACGCACCGGTCTGGTTCGTGGAGTCCAAGGATCACCAACAAACGCGGCTCGTTACTGCGTTCGCCATGTCCGAGGACAAAGTGCCCGAGGCGGATCCGCCCTTCGAGAAGCGCGCGTTTCGCGACCACGCCGGCGCATGCAAATCCGGGACGACAGCCGATCAGAACGGCGTGGAGCACGCCGGCAAGTGTACGGACTCGTCCGGGGCTTTGGCGATGCTCCCCGGGTTCTGGGTTACCGGCAAGCTTGCTGACGTCGACGAATTCGTCCGGCTCTACGACACCCCCGCGCCGGACGCGCCGCCTGCGGCTGAGGTCGTGCGCGCGATGGCACCAGCGCTCGCCGGATACTCTGTTTCGGTGATCACGACCCAGCGCGAAAGCACCTTGCCGATAGGCAACGACGTGCTCCGTTGGATGGGCATTCGGGACGCTTCGGGGCTTTCGCTGACCCCCGTCGAATCGCGCGAACAAGACGAGCGAGGTGCTGGCCACGAGGAGTCGCGGCACCAGTGTGGCGCTCGCGCCGCCCAGCCTCGAAACGGGGTTGCGCTTCCGGTACGCCTTTCTTGGAAAGGACGAGGACGGCGCCAAGTCGATCGTCTCCGAGCTCGACGACTACCGGAAGGAGTGGCGGGCGTACATCGAGAACAACCGCGACGACCTCGCGAAGGCCTATCTGGACAAGATCAACGAGCACCCGGACGTCGCGAGAAACTACGAGGAGACAATGTTCGATCTCCTGCTGGAGGGCATCGAAAGGGCGCGCGCCGGCCGCTCCGGTCTCGTGGCGACGCTCGACATCGAACCCGAGCCGAGTGCGAGCGAGCAGAAGATGATCGCGCGCTACCTTGCTGCGCAGAAGCGAAACGCGGAGACAGCCGCGCGGATCGTGCGGACCCTGGCATCGGGTCGCAATGCCGACCCCGGGGACCTCGAGCAGCTGGGCGGCAAGAAGCTCACGGAGCGGATCGCGCAAGCGAAGGCTGGCGGCACCAGCGCGACGAGCGGTACCATCTGCGCTACGGCCAAAGCTTGCTGCAAGTCGATCGCTACGAGCGCGGGGAGCCCCAGCGGCGCCTGCGACGCACTCGACGACGCTCCACTGGCCTCATGTACCCAAGCGCTCGAAGCCTATCGAAAGGCCGCCGCGAAACTCGGCGCGGACTGCCCGTGAAGCGGGAGGGACGCCAATTGTCGTCGCCAGCGGGACGGTCGGCGCTATCGCCGTGGACGCGCGAACGACAGGGCGGGGAAATACTGCGGTGGCGTCCACACGGCAGCGGCTGCAGGGTGCCGCGCCGGCCCGTCAATCCGGTGATGGCTCCGCGCGCTCTTGTTGCCCCCACCGTTCCGTGCTCGGCCCTGCGGGCCTGCGCGCGTCCTGCCTCCCCCAAGCGTCGGGCTCGGCGCCGTGCTCGCTCGTGCTCGGCCCGCGCGCGGATCGTCCATGAGACGCACGTCACGTCGAATCGGGCCTGCGCGCGAGCTTGCGCGCGGCCGCCTCGCGCGCCGCGGAGGGAGGCCGAAGTCATGCACGGTGTCGGGCTCGGCGAGGCGCACATGTCGCGCGCCCAAGGCGTGGTAGAGTTCTCGCATGACCCAGCGAATGACGGCGCAGGAGCTCGGCCGCTCATCGAAAAGCTGCCGGCTGAAGAACAACTCTACCTCGCCAAGCTCGCGCTGCGAGCCGCCGCGCTCGGCCGTCCTGCGGCCGCGGCCTACCGTGCCCAGCCACCGGCGGAGAACGAGTTCAGCACAGACGACGAGCCGCTTGCCTGGGAAGCCGAGGGCTGGGAGCATCTCGGTGCGTCGGGGTGAGATTCGCTGGTACACGTTCGCCGCGCCCGACAAGCGGCGTCCCGTCCTGCGCTTGACCCGCGACGCCGTGATCGATGTGCTCGGTGAGATCATCGTCGCGCCGGTTACCCGCACGATCCGGGGCATCGCCACAGAGGTCTTGCGGACGACGGCATGCCCGTGACGTGCGCGGTCAATCTCGATCACGCTTCGTTGGCGCGCAAAGACCGGCTCGGAACGGTGGTCGCGATGTTTCCCGCTGACCGCTCGCCGGAGGTCGAGCGCGCATTGCTTGTCGCGTGCGGGTTTCGGTCGGAGGCCTGACGCTCGCGCCGCGAAGAGTCTCGACCTCCTCGCCCCGCTCGCGGCCGGGCTCCGCCGGGCGGCGCACGCTGCGCGCCACGCCCCAAGCTGCGCGTTTCGGCTCCGCAGCGTCAGGTCTGCTAGACTGCGTGTGGATGGACAGCACTACGCCACCAACCTCGAGCCCGTCCGCCCGCTACTCACACGGATCGAACAGGAATACCATCCTGCGGAAGTATGGCTGTTCGGCAGCCGGGCACATAGATACGCGGGGGCAACCAGCGATTGGGACTTGCTGGTCGTGGTCCCCGACGACGCGAACCAAGACGTCTTCGACCCGATGAGAGCCTGGCGCGCGCAAAAAGCCGCCGGTGTCGTCGCCGATCTGGTGATATGCACCGAGAGCGACTTCGACGCCGACCGCAACACCGTGAACACGATCGGCTATGTCGTAGCGAAGGAGGGGCTCCGTGTCTTCGAGCGCGGCGCGGCTCATCGCGAATAGCCTTCGCGTCGCGCGCGAGGATCTCGATGCCGCGCGCGTGCTTGCCGAGCGTAGCAACCGCAACGCGATTTACTTGTGCCAACAGGCGGCAGAGAAGGTCATCCTCGCCGTGCTCACTTCCGAGCGAACACACGGTGGAATCCGCCACCACCTCGACGCGATGGTCGATCTCGTGCCGGAGGAGAACCCGCTGAAGCCGACGTTGCGCTCAATCGAAGCGCTGGCCGCCTACGCAACGACATACCGATATCCCACTTCAGCCGGACGAATCCCGACTCCGCCTGGCCGCGCGGAGCTTCTCGATTGGATCGACAAGGTCGCGAACGCGATTGCGGCGGCGGTGAATGCTTTCGACGTCGACGTCGACGGCGGCGACGCGCCTGCCGGCAAGCCTGCACCGATTCGGTAACTCGGCCTGGCCGGTGCCGCTGCGCGAGTTCATCGCGGCCAATCTCGGCGCCGTGCTCGCTCGTGCTCGGCCCGCGCGATGCGCGAACATGTCACGCCGCGCGTCGTCACTGCGGGCCTGCGCGCGAGCGTGCGCGCGGCCGCCTCGCGCGCCGCGGAGGGAGGCCGGCGCTTCGCGGCGTGCGGACGCCGGCTTCCGGGCACGGCACGCCGGCGGCGGGGTGGGAAGTCGCATGCTGCGCCGGCGTGCCGGGTGGCGACCGCCGCTGGCGGAAGCGGCGGTCGCCACCCTCGCCGCGCGTGAAGTAGCCGGAATCGCTCGCAAGCGCTCGCGGCACACGGATTGCGCAAGCGCGCAGTGTGATCGATGCCGCCGCAGCCTACGAGCGCCGCCGGCCCGAGCTGGGCGCGCTCTACCAGGTCGTGCGCGACAACCTGCGCACGCTCGACGAGGCGATCGAGCACGGCTTCGCCGCGCCGCTGCCGGCGTTCGTGCGCGCCGAGCTCGCGGGGTTCGTCGACTGCGGAATCCTGGCGCGAGGCTTCGCCTTGATCGCGTGCCCCGACTGTCCGCGCCGGATGGCCGTGGGGTTCTCGTGCAAGGCGCGCTCCGTGTGCCCATCCTGCGCCGGCAGACGCATGGCTTCGACCAGCGCGGATCTGATCGACCACATCCTGCCCCAGCGCGCGCCGCTCCGTCAGCTCGTGCTCACGCTGCCCTTCGAGCTGCGCGCGCGGCTCGCCTTCGACGGCGCGCTCTGCGGCGAGGTGTGCCGGACGTTCGTGGACTCGGTGATGGGCTGGTACCGCCGGCACATGGCCGCGCTCGCCATCCCGGGCGGCAAGAGCGGCGCCGTCACCGCCGTGCAGCGCGTCTCGAGCGACCTGCGGCTCAATCCCCACATGCATACCCTCGCCCTGGATGGCGTGTTCATCGAAAACGAGGCGGGCGAGCTCGCGTTCCATCCGCTGCCCGCGCTCACCAACGCCGACGTCGCCGACATCCTCCAGATCGCCCGCACGCGACGCGCTTCGTGATACCCGAAGGGGTGCATCGTCCGGCTGCTGCGTCGCAAGGGCGTGATCGCCGATGACGCGGAGAGCGGCACGAGCGTCGTGAACGCGGACACCGCGCTCGCGGACAACGAGCCCGCGCTGGCCGCGCTCGCCGCGGCCTCCGTCGCCGGCACCGTACCCGCCGGTCCCGCGCTGCGCCGACAGGATCCATCAAGCTCCGCAGCACGGCGGAGCTCGCGCACCCCAAGGGCCTGTGTGCCGCCGAGCACGGCTTCTCGCTCCACGCCGCGACAACGGCCGGCGCCGACGACCGCGCGGGAAAGGAGGCCCTCTGCAAATACATCCTGCGCCCGCCCATCGCCCAGGATCGCATCCAGCTCGTCGCAGACGATCTCGTGCGGCTGACCCTGAAGCGACCCTTCAGCGACGGCACCTTCGCCCTGGAGATGGATCCGCTCAGCCTGCTGGTCCGGCTCGCGAGCTCCGTGCCACCGCCACGCATGAACCAGGTCCGCTACGCCGGCGTGCTCGCTGCGAACAGCAAATGGAGGGCGCGCATCGTTCCGCCGCCGCCACCGCCCGACGAGGACGACGCGCACGACGCCGACTGCGCGACGTGCACCGCGAAGAAATACAAGCCGCCCACGCATCGCTGCGGGTATCGTCCATGGCGTGAGCTTCTCCGCCGGACATTCAAGATCGATGTCGAGCACTGCGACCGCTGCGGCGCGCGCATGAAGCTGCGCGCGCTGGTTATCACGAGCGCCGGCATCGAGCGGTACTTGAAGTGGCTCGGCGAGCCCACCGAGCCGCCGCCGCTCGCGCCGTCGCGCGGGCCCCCCTTCTTCAAGAGCCGCGTCATCCGCCGCCGCCTCGGCGAGCCCGTGCAGGCGGAGCTGTTCGACGCGCATTAGCCGCATTCGAGGAGGCCGAGCTCCGCCCGCGACACGCCCGGGCGGGCGATGACGACGCGCCGACCGCCGGACACGGCGCCGACGAGCCTCGCGTCGAGCCCGATCGCGGCGTAGGCTACCCTCCGAGGACGGGAGAGTGACGTGGGGCAGCGAGCAGAGGGGCGTTCATCTGGAGTACGCGCCCCGGAAGCACCAGCGGCGCCTGTGGCCGCTGCGGCGTGTCGACGTGCCGCGGCGACGGCAGCGGGTTCGACTGCCTCGGCGAGCACGGCAACTGCGACCCCGGGTGGACGTGCACCGCGGGGGCATGCAATCCGCCGTGCCCGACGGGGACGCGCCAGGAGTGCTTCAACTGCACCATGAGCGGCTGCTTCTGACGAGCCGCCTCCGCGCGCAGTGCTGCGCGCCGACTCGATAGCGCGCCGAATCGCTAGTGCGAGCGTCCCGGCAAGTGCGGGATGCGCGGCTTGATAATCGGGCCGGGCGCGGGCGGCGTGGTGGTCGTGGCCGTGGCCGTAGCGGTCGGAGTCGCCGTAGCGGTCGCCGTGGGCTTGGCGGTCGCGGTCGCCGTGGGCGTCGCCGTCGCCGTTGCGGTTGCGGTTGCCGTGGGCGTCGCCGTGGCGGTGGCGGTCGGCTTCGGTGTGGCGGTCGCGACCGGGTGGGTCGTCGCCACGGGCGTCGGGGTCGGGGTCGCCACGGTCGCCGGCGGCTCGACGGCCGGCTCCGTGCCGGTGACTTCCGGCTTCACCTCTGTCGACGGCGTGTCCGTCGTCGCAATCGGCTGGACGTCTTCGCTGCTATCGCTGCTCGAGCGCATGACCACGAACCCGACGATCCCCGTGCCGAGCAGCACGAGCACGGCGGCGAGAGCGGCGATCACGCCGGTGTTGGAACGGGCGCGAAGTACCGGTCCGCCTGCGTACGGCGGTATCATGCCGGGTGGCGGGCCGTACGGCGCGGCGCCCGGCGGCGGCCCGTACGGCGCTGCACCAGCTGGCGGCCCATAGGGCGCAGCGCCCGGCGGTGGTCCGAACGCGGGAGCGCCAATCTGGATCGCATAAAACCGATTCTGTAAACGAATCCAGCGACTTGCGCGCAGATCGGATGCTACGCTCCGTGCGCGCACCGGTCAACCCGATCGATGCTGGAACGCGGCTGAGCCGTTGCTCTGCCTAAGCTCCACGACCGGGGCGCCTGCCGCCGGCATGGCTCGGCGGGGAGAGGAGAACTGACGATGGTCTTCCTTGCACTTTGGGTCGCCGGCATGCTCGCCGGCGTGGTCACGACACTCGCCGATCCGGCGACAAGAGCGATTCCGGCGATCGCGGGCAACCTGCTCCTCTGCCAGATCACGGTCACCGTGGGCCTGAGCGGTCTGATCGGGTTCGCCGGCCACACCCTCGCGTCGGACCGCACGGCCGAGAGCATCGGGTGGCCGACGGGGAGCTACTTCCAGAAGGAGCTCGGCCTCGCGGAGCTGGGCTGGGCTCTCGTCGGGCTCGCGGCCGTCTTCTACCGCGGCACAATCGTCAACGCCGCAGTCCTGATGGTGGTCCCGCTCTTCGTGGGTGCGGCCGTCATCCACATCGTCGAGACCCGGCGACGGGGCAACTTCAGCCCGGGCAACTACTACGCGATCCTGCCTGACCTCCTCATTCCCGCGACGCTGGTCGTCCTGTCGGTCCTAGCGCGCATCTGGTGACCCGCGATCGGCCGGGGCACCGCGCCGAGGAAGCCCGCCATCCGACGAACTGAGGGTCCTGCACGGCGCCGACCTCGGCTACGCCGTCGGCTTCGCGGTCGCGGCCGCCGCGATGCTCGTCCCTGCCCCAAGCGGCCTTCCCGCTACGGTCCGCCAGACGCGAGCGGTCGGCGGTGAGGGGGTCGCCCGCCCTCGAGTCATGCCCGGCGAGCCAGCCCCGGGTAGTCGAGGACCAAGCCGTCGTGGTCGAAGATCAGGTCCGCCGTGAAGCCAGAGTCCGGCGACCGGTACTGGACGCACGCGGTCTGATCATCGGTGCGGACGTGGCGGTAGCCCTGGCGCACCGGGGTGACCCGGAGCGAGGGCACGTCGACGAAGGCCACCCGCAGGTCGACGGCACCGGGCGCCTCGAGGAGGCCGTGCCGCAGCACCGGCATGCTGTTGGTCAGTGGTGACCCGCCGAGGTCGCAGTCCGCCGCCCCGGCGAGCACGTCCGGCGGACCTCCGGCGGCAGCCAGCCCGACCCGCCCCCGCGCGGCAGCCCGGACGGACCAGGCACCGCGAGCGTTCCGTTCGAGGAGCACCTCGCGCCACCAACCCTCACCACGGGCCGCCGCTTGGAGGCGTCGCGTTCGCCACCCCGGACCCGTCGCCAGCTCGTAGTCAAGGCGGAATGGGACGGCTCCGCCAGCAACGATGACCCCCGACGCCCGGAGCCAATCGCCAAGCAGCCACACGTCGGCCGCTTCGACGCCCGGCGCGTCCTCGAGAACCCATATCACGTGTCGGCGGGCCATTGTCGGTCGATTCTACGGTCCCCGGTGCGACCCTCGCTGACCGCGACAGGACGGAGAACAGGCCGCACGATGGGCCGTCGAGCGCGACCTGCTCCGGGCGCTACGGCGCTCCTGTTGATCGCCCGCCTCCCGAGGAGCCACTGAACCGGCAGGATCAGCAGCCACGACAGTTCGACGAGGTAGGTGCTCGCGAACGGCAGGAGGAGCAGCGACGCGAGCATGACCACGGGTGCGGCAAGCCCGCGTACAGAACCGGATCGCACGAGATCGTGGGGCGCATCAACCTTCACGAGCCCAGCCCGGAGTGCGTAGACCCAGGACAGGAACCCGGCGATCCCGGCCGCGGCCAAGGTCCCGGCATAGATGACGACCGGCAAGGGCTGATCCCCATGCTCCCCGATAAGCGCGGTCGGAAACGGGATGAGCGCAATGAATGCCAGCAGCACCAGGTTGAGATAGGCGAGGCGCGCGTCCGCTCGCTCGATCAGCTTGAAGCGGCGCAGATGGGCGACCCAGTACGTGCGCCTTCACCGCATGCATCGGGAAGAAGTCTACCTGCTCCTGGACGGACCGTCGAAGGCAATGCGCGGGTGGACTCGTGCCGAGGATCCTGCCCTCGCGCCGCACGCAGGGGCGAAGAGTCCAGTGACGGAGCCTCTACCACGTCCTGACGAGTGCCACGCTCGGCCCCGTCGTTCGCACTTTCGTTACGGTCTCCGCGTGAGCGGGCGCGCCAGCTCACGCCACGCGCATTCCTCCGCATCGGGCTCCGCGCGTTCCACGTTGGCGTCGCGCTTCTTCGCTTGCCACCGGGCGTGCCCAATCGGGCGTATGCTGGGGACGCGAGCGGCTCGGTGTGGCGCTCCCTGCGAGCCACCCACTCACCGCGCGTTCGGGGACGTGACGCGGCGAAGCGCCTCGCGAAGAACCTGTTCGCGAACCTCGTAGCCTTCGACGCGGAGTGACTGCTGCACGCTCCGGACGAGTCGATCCGACTGGTCGACGCCGCGCTCCACCGCCGAGCGCACACGCGCGCGCAGCTCGGTGATCGACGTCTGGCTCGTGACCGGCGGCACGCGTGGAACTCTAGCGCGGTGCGCGGCGCTTGTCTGCTCTGGCCCGGTCGAGCACTGCCAGCCCCTGGCGCCCTTCTCCGCGCCTCCAGTCAAGGGGTCGGTGCTTCGAATCCACTCGCCGCGACTATTTCTTCTTGCCGGTCGGGCGCGGAATCCCACGGCGCGCTCATTGCCGTCCGACAACCACCGTCGAGGCAAGGAGCATCGACCGCTTGTGTCGCGCGAGCTTCGCCCGGTGCTCGTCGTCAGTATGCCTCGCCGAACTTGAAGAAGATGCCCCACTGATCAGGCGCGAAGCCGGCGTCGAGGCGGAGGCGCACGAGGCGATCCGGCGGCAAGCCGTAGCGGAGGCCGCCCCCGTAGGTCCACGCGACGCCCCCGGACTCGTCGAGATCCTCGACCCAGACCCGTCCGGCATCGACGAAGGCGGCTCCGGAGAGCGCCAGCAACAGCGGGAAGCGGAGCTCCGTGCTGCCCGCTGCGTAGTAGCGCCCGCGGAAACGGTTCGAGTAGTAGCCACGCAAGATGTCCCCGCCGCCGAGCGCGTAGTCGGTGACGTAGGCGGCTTCGCCGGCGCTGCCGGCACCTTCCGCGCGCAACGCCAGCACGAAGTCCGGCGCGCGCAAGGGGATGAACTGCGTCGCCGACAGGCCGAAGCGTTGCCGGAAGGACGCGCGCCCGGCCTGTGCGCCGTAGGTCTCCGTCCACAAGATGCGCCGGCCGCCGTAGCGCGTCGCGAACTCGTTGTCGCGATCGTCGTCCACGAGCTCCAACCTTCCACCGGTGAAGGCGCCGTCGACGTGCCCTTCTGCACCCGCACCCCGCGCCACGATGTTTCGCGCGGCGCGATCGTGCAGGAAGCCGCCTACGCCGTGCACGCCGACGCTCCACGCTCGTCCCACGGCCACGGAGACGCCGAGGCTCGCGTCCACGCGCACCGGCTCGGTGACGTCGTAGGCATCGGGATCGGTGTTCATCCCTACGCCGTAGTACCGATCCTTCAGCGTATCGAAGCGCGCCCAAGCCCGCGGCGAAACCGCGCCGAACGCGCGCATTCCGACCATCTCCATCTCGAGGCGTCCGCGCAGCTGGGCCGGCGCGAAGTACGCCTGCACCGAGCCGCGCAGGCCGTGCGGCGCGTAGGGGTAGAAGAAGTACGCGCCGCCGACCAGGAAGCTGGTCACGGGGTCGTAGCCCAGGACCGGTGAGAACGCGGCGCCGCTGGGCTGGGAGGCGAACCGCGAGACGTCGACGTCCGGATCGGCGTCGCGGTCGCGCGTGGAAACGAGCACGCCGTCCACATACGTCGCGTCCGGGTCGACGCGGTAGAGCGCCACGGGATCGACCTTGAACGGCGAGACCGGCAGCACGACGAAGTCGGCGCGAGCGCCCGGCACCAGCCGCCCGACGTCGTCTCGACCGATGGCGCGCGCGCCGTAGACCGTGACGCCGAGCAGCGCCTGGCCGACGGGGATCGTGCGCGACGCGACACCGTCGATCGTGCGCCCGGCTGGAGTCTTCCCGCTGACCGCGACGGCTACGTTGGCGAGCGGCGCGAGACCCAGCCGCTGCAAGCCGTCCGGTACGCCCGGGTAGGACGTCTCTGCGCCATACGGCCAGTCCGAGGTGATCGCGGGGCGCAGCCCCGCGGCGAACAGTTCGCGAATGGCCAGCACCGACGCCCGATCGCGGTCGGGCAACCCGGCGAGGATCTGCGGGAGCTCGTGGAGCTGGCCCGGAAGCACGGTGACGCGGAACCCCGCAGCCTTGATCCGCTGCGGCAACCCGCCACCGCCGCACCGGCCGCAGTGATCGATGATGTCGGGAAGCGAGTGTTTGCGCCGCGAGACGATGGGGGCGCGGGCGGCGACCAGTCGCTCCGCGCCTTGCCGCGACTGCGTGTGGTACGCGGTTCCGAACGGCCCGGCGAACAGCATGAAGTCGCGCAGCTCTTGCACGCCGTAGCGCGCCCGCGCCACGGGCATGGCCTCGCCCGGGCGCGCTCCGGCGGTGGAGAGCGCGCCGTCAGGAAGTACTTGTCGCCGAAGTAGCGAATCTTGTCGCCTAGCCGCCCGAACAGGCCGGCGCCTTGCGACTTCATCGTCAGCCGCGTCGAAGGCGCGAGCCCGAACGAACGCGCGCTCACGCGCATCTGGAAGGCGCCCTGCCCCGACATCCTGACGTACTGCGCCATGTGCGCCGGAAAGAACGTGTTGTCTCCGATGCTCGTGATCCCGTAGTGAAGCGCGCGCCGCTCGGCGAACAGAGATCGCGCGCGCGATTTCCGCAGGCGGCAGCGCCGCGTCGAGCGCTCGCATCGCGTCCCAGGCCGCGTCGTCCACGAGCAGTCCCGTGGGCACTCCGGCACGGTCGCGGACGATGACGCCCGCTGCGGGATTCTTCGTATCCGCGTCGATCCCCAGACGCGCCAGCGCGGCAGAGTTGGCGTACGCGTGGTGCCCGCCCTTGAGCAGGATGACCAGCGGCCGACTTCCGGCTGGTGCGTCGATCCGCGCCATCCGTGTGTGCGTCGGCAGATCGCCGCCCAGCACGTCGAGCCCCATGCCGCGAACGACGATCCACGCTCCGACGGGATGCGCGGCCGCACGGCCCACGGCGGCGACAATGTCGTCCTCCGTGCGTGCGTCGGACACGTCCGTCTCGAGCAAGCTCAGGCCACCGTCCACGAAGTGAACGTGCGCGTCGACGAATCCCGGTGCGACGAAGCGCCCGCCGAGATCGACGCTGCGCGCGCCGGCCCATCGCGCCGGGACCGCGCCGTCGCCCACGTCCGCGATGCGCCCATCACGAACGACGAACCACGACGCATCGGCGGCGGCGGTGCGCGCCGTGAACACAGACGCGTTGTAGAAGACCGTCGCCGGGGAATCGGCCATGGTGACGGGTGTGAAACAAAACAGGAGGGCGAAGATCGCCGCTTGCACGATGACGCGCATCTCGAACCTCGGGGGCAGGCGGACAGGCCGCGCGTGGGTCGGTCGCTGGGCGCCGCGGCGGAACGACCGCGACGCGCGACGGGCCTCCCGGCGGGGCGACTCATTGGGAGTTGGCCTCTCACGCCGCAGGCGGCGGCGACGTCTTCGGCGCAGCGGACAAGTCGGTTGCCGCGCACGGTTGCGGCGCCGCGGAGGAAGACCCCGCCCCCCCGTGCGACGCGGCGCGCTTCGCCGCGCGCCCGGACACTGCCGTCGTGCGACGGGTAGCGCGACCGCGCGTCATGCCGCCGGATCGCGGTGCGCCGGCCGCGACGTACCCTGATGCGACAGCCTGTGTCCTGGTGGCCGACCATTGCGGCTGGGGCTCGATGATCCATCCCGCCACGCCCAACCCGATCGCGAACGGCGCGACGTAGGGAACGAGGACCCGCGGCACGGACGACGCGTCCAAAACGGGCGGAACATCCACCGTGGCGCCCCAAGGTGTCAAGCCGAACGTCGAGCGGGGCATCGCACCGCGCTCGCCGTCCGACCCAGGACCGCGACTCTGACACCCAGAGGGGTGCTACTTGAAGCGCGGCGTGGAGCGCCCTCTCCCAACCTGCCCCGTGTGGCCCACTTTGACGGCTCCGACGTGGGCGATGATGCGCCTCGGCGCGCGGTCCTGTATCTTCGCGCTCAATAGTCTCGCCCTGTTGCACGACGGTGCACGTTGGCGTCTTCCTGGGGCATGTGCGTCCTGGCCCGCTCGGCCTCGCCCCGCGTTCGCTGTACGGCGCGCGCACGCGCCGCCTTTGCAGGTCCCGGGAGGTTGGCGGCGCGAAGTTCGGGATGACCCGCTGCAGCCGCTGCCCATCCACGCGGTCAGGACAGCAGGCGGCGCGAGCTGCGGACTCGAGCTCGCGGGCTCGGGCGCCCACGCCGGTTTCGAGCCAACGCAGGTATGCGGCGCTCGTTTCCGCGTCGAACACCTCACCGCGATCAGCCTCATCTGCCGCGGTGCGAAGCTCGGCGAGATCCTTCGGATGCGGGCCGAATGAGGTCGCGTTGGTGGACGGAAATGGGCGCGCGTGTTCATGGGTCGACGATACCGCGGAGTGAGGTGGGTGTCGCGAAACGGGACGGTGGCAAGCGTCAGCGTCCCCTCCGCGCTCACGCCACGTACGGCGCGCCGACGCTGTTGCCAGAACTGGTTCGAACGCCGCGGCGCCTCGCGCAGCGACCGCGCGGTCCCGTCGCTGCGGCGTGACTGCGTCACGGGTACGGATGGAA
>CAVZIE010000005.1:0-12880 GCA_963775185.1 uncultured delta proteobacterium
GGCGGTGCCTCCCATTCCCGCAGCTCCGGTTCCCGCCCCGCCCACGGTGCCCGACGCGCCGGCAATGCCGCCCGTTCCAGTCCCCGCGCTGCCCGCGCTGCCCGCGATCCCGGCCCCGCCGGCGTGCCCGACTGCGGCGTCGCTACCTGCAGCGCCGCCGGAAGCTGAGCCCGCGGCGCCGGCCGGGCCGGCGCCGCTGTCGTTGCCGCCGCCGCCGGGGTTGCACTGTGCAGCAATCTGCGCCGCGCAAACGGCGATCACGCAAAGCTTTACGACCTTCATCGTGCACCCTTGGCGGAGGCCGACCGAGCTAGTTGGAAGGTGGTGACGGCGCGATCCGCGACCAATACCGGTAATTCAGCACGATCTGAACATCCTCGAGACGGTTCCACGCGAGCGATGGCTTGTCGTAGATGCGAAGCGCATAGCTTCCGTCAAGCGGGCGCCCCCGGAACTCGGGCTTCGACACTTCGGGCGCCGACAGCAAGCCTTCATCAGCCGAACCGATCGGCAGCGTGATGTACCGCTCTGCCGCGAGCGCCTTGCCGTGGTTGATCGCAGCCTCCCCGAAGTTGAATGTCGGTGTCGCGCCGGCGTGGTTCAGCACTGGAACGTCGAACGCCGTATGCTGCAAAGTGTATTCGACGTAGCTTGAGCCGTAGCACGCGGACCCCGGCTCCAGCGAGCAGTCGATAACGCCAGTGCCAACCAAGTTCAGGGCGACGCTGATGTGCCGATAGTTGAAATTCCCCGCGGCGATCTTGCCCACAACACGAGTGTCTCCCCCAAGCAGATTCGTCGTATCGATGACAAGCGGCGCCTTCAACTCGTAAAAACAGGTCGCCCCCTCGCACCGATAATCGAACGCCCGGCGAAACGCCTCGGGATCCCCGGCTGCGCAATTCGTGTCGCTCATGAGGCGGGTTCCGTGGTTCTCGACGTACCCGCTCGGCGCTGCTCCTTCCTCCAACTGAACGTCGGATATTGCGACGCTTCCCGCCGCTCCTCCAGGCGTTCCCGCGCTGAACGCCACGTAGTACGTCCCCGCCGATGGCACGCTCCAGTCGCTGATCGCGCGTGGAGCCCAAGAGAGCGCGCCCGAACTCGCACCGGCCGCCCCGCCCGCACCGCCGGCCCCGCTGGCGCCAGCAGCACCTCCAGCTCCACTCGATTCCGGAACATACGGTGTAAACGTGCGAGCCGCGGCGCCTACCAGGTGCCAATTCTCGTCATACACAGCAACTTGATAATCACTTGCCGCTAGTCCTACGGCACCATCCTGTCCGCCCCTCGCTTGGTCCCACCAGGACAACGCATATTTCTGGTTCGCCTTTAGAGCCACTGCTTGAAAAACCACACCTTGCACGGGAACGTCCGGCCGCGCGCCAGGCTTGTCCAAGGGGTCAAGAATATCCGCCGCGGGAACCTCGTACAGCCACGAGAGCCCTCCGCCGCGGCCGCTGAACGTGGGCGGAGAAGCGTCCGTCAGTGCCCCGCCCGGGGCAACGTGTAAGCACTTCGAGTCGGCGGCATTACAGCCACTGACTTGCCACCCCCGAACGGATGGCCCCCCACTTTCCGCGGCCACTTGGTCGTGACCCGTCATGTCCGACGTATAAAGAAGCAAATTTGGAGATTGGCGCGTACACACCGTGTCAGCCGGCCCCAAGAGGTCATCGCGGACGGATAGCAGAGCGACGTCGTCGCCATCGTGTGACGGATACTTGAGGTTATATCCATCCATAAACTTCGAAAAACGATCAACGTAATCCCCTATGTAGGGATCCGAAAACGACGTAAGCGAGGCGCCCGCATCGACACCGGCGTCGCTATCCAGTCCGGGCAGGTGACCGGACCGGAGAGCGTTGTAGTCCACTCCCGTCATTTCGCACAGATCGTTGTACCAACCAGCGGGCGTACCGACTGGGGCAACGTCCTCCTTTATGTCACGCAACCGCATTCCGATCCGCTGCTCGATCGCAATTTGCGCCACATACGCAAGAAACTTCGCCTCGCGGAACGCCAACTCGTAGCGGCGCTTCGTAAGATCGTACTGGTTATTCAACACGGTGTTGACCGGAAATTCCACGCGCTTTCCGTCTATCTCCAAGAAATCTGCGCCGGTGCCTTTGGCTGCCTGGTACTGGGCAGCGGACTCCTCACCGTGCAGCGCCACCAAGGTACTGCTCGCCGCAATTGTTGCCTTCCGGAGCTCCGACAGGGACCCGCCAACGTCCGAGAACGTGGTGGCGGTAGACGTCTGGAGATCATTAAGTATCTTCAAGATCTGCTTCGCGTTCTCCTTGTTCTTGATGTTTTCAATGTCGTCATATGTCGACAACTCCTGACTGAACACATAAGCATCGAACGTCGTGGCGGCGCTTTGCGCGACGCCGCCGAGCGGATTCCAAGAGGTACCAGAACCGTACGCAGACACCGCATTCGCGATGCTGTGCGCCATCTTGTCGTAGGCCTCGAGTCGCTGCAACGCCAGCGTCTTGAGCGCTTCCTCGCTCTGGAGTTCATTGAGATCCAGGTTGATTCGCGCGTCGTGAATAGCCCCGCCAATGGTGCTCAGTAGGCCGCCGAGGTGACCCCATTGCCCTTGCACATCCTGAAGCGACGACTCCAACTGCAACACTGATTGCCCGTGCGCGCCGCCCAGAGATCCCGAGTTGACAGTACCATCCTTGAAGTCCTTTACGACGCGGTTCGGAACCTGCTCCATATACAGCCGACTGAGTGCCGTCTGTGCAATGGTCCCAGCATGCTTGTACCAAGCCTCTAGAAGCGGAAGATCGTTCGTGCTGTTGAGCGTCGGCGGTTGATCCAGCGCAACATCCACCCCCCCGGTTGCCAACATGCAGCCCAATGCCAGCGAGTCCAGTATGCGGGCATAGTCCCCGCAACCATTATTGGCTTGCTGTGTGGTGTTCGATTCGTATGCGGCACGCTGTCCGGGAGTACAGCGCGACGGCCGCAAGCGAGCATATGCGTCGCCCGTCAAGGCACAGTCTGGTGTCACCTGTGAATCTGTGCGGCCGCACTCAGCCAGCTGGTCATTGACCGAGACCCCGTCTTGCGTCGCAATGAACGTTGGCGCGCATGGGTCGGAAGCGATGTACGCCGGTCCATAGAGACCGCTGACTGTGTTCTTGACCCAATCAAGCGCTCCAGCAAACGCCGGCTCTCCGTAGAGGCGAGGACATGTCACCACACTCGGAGTCGCATCTGCCAGGAAGGTTATGAAGTTTTGAAGGCCCGTCGCAGGGTCACTAACCGTGCCACCGTTGGATACGCGATCAGACGGGAATTGCACCGCGGGCGTCGCGCCGGGCAAGTATAGGAAGGCACCGGGGGCGTTGGTCACCTCCTGAAAAAGAGCACTGCGGTTATCGCTCACGTCGCCGATGTTGAAGTCGAAAGGAACGCTTCCCACTGGCGTCGCCCCGATCGTCGCTTGTGCGTCGGCCGCGGTGAAGTCGCCGTCCACCAATCCGCCGGGCTTTCGAGGCGACCACGTCCCTTGGCTCAAGTCCTCGTCCCAAAGTCCGGTTCCGAAAACCGATATGCCATGCACTGATGTCGGCGCCGAATTGCTGGCGAAGTTGACGGTCGGGACAACCGTACTGATGAGACCGCTTGGCTCCGCACCGGTCAGTACGCCAATCATCCAAAGAGCGCCTTCCACGCGCCACATCAGACGAGTCTGTGTGGTCGCGTTCAATGGCTCGCTCACGTCAGCATGAAAAACCTGCTCGAACTGGGCGGCTTGACCTGTGCACGAATTTCCTGTCGAGCAGGCGGGCCAGTACTCCGCGTTGGAACTCGACATGATTGGAGAAGCGAAGTAGGTGACGTCCCAAGAACCGTCCGGGCGTACGTGCATTCGTGCCTGGCCTAGCACAGCACGTAGGGTCGCCGCAGTGACCCAGCCCTCGCTCGCGAGTTGCGAGAGATATACCTTGGGCAGCCCCGTGACGAGCTGTTGTGCGGCGCCCACCGCGATGTTGCATTCGTCTGGTGCAATGGTGGTCGGCGATGAGTAAGGTGCCAGACCGAGACCATCGTACGTAATGCGTTCCCCGGCGCTGACGTCCTTCTTGCAGAGGCTGCTCTTTCGTTCCTCGTCTATCGTTGTGCAGCGGAGGACATTGTCCTGGATCCAGGTCGTGCGCTTGCCCGCATTCTTCTCCTCCTTATCCGTTATGGCCGCCAAATCGTCGGGGGGCGTCGTGAGAAAGACAATATCAGTCGTGTCACCGCTCAGGCACTGCTTGAGCGTCTGGTCGTCCGCTGGTGCTTGGACGTCTCCCTTGCTGTCGATCGAGACGCTGTCCAGCGCGCCGAACTCGCCGCACTCATTCGCGAGTTCCTCGCCCGCCGCTTCGCGCCGGAGGTCCCTCTGCAGCCCCGTTTCGAATCAGCTGTTGCCCCAGGTCGTCGGCTCGAGTCGCCGCTTGTTGCGCGACCGAAAGGTAGTGCTTCCACGAATTCTCGTATTGGTCGGAGTCGGATGTGAGCTCGTTCTCCAGAGGCGCAAACGGCTGCTCGGTCACCCCGTCGATGCAGAACCCCGGCGGAGATGCCGTCGTGTCGTCACCGCCGCCGCCGAGGATTCTCGTCGTGTACGATGGCGAGACTCCCAACGTCGCGTTCTCGTGACGCCGCAGGTCGTCGCTGCTTTGTATTTCCGTCGCTTGGCCGTCGCCCCGCAGCTCCAGCGACCCGAGCACACGACCCGCTGCCGACGGATTTCTCGGATCGTGTCTCGCGACAACGTACAGATGCTTGGGTGTCAGCGTGTTGCCAACAAATTCTGGACGATTGGCAACATCCAAGCTCTGGAACCTGTACTGTACTAGCGTTCCGTCGCTACCCAGCAGACGTGGCCACGGGTAGCTACTGTCGGTCCAGATTATCGCATCGGTCGGGTGAATCACATACTGGTTGACAAAGTCTGCGGGACACGAGGTCCGGATGCGTGCGGCGCAATCTGCTACCCAGGGCTCGCCGTAGACTATCTCTATCTCGTCTTTCATTTGCGCTGTCGTGTCGACCGCCAGGTCACGTGGCTCGAATCCGTCCAGGAAGACGTCGACTTCGCCCGGCGAAGTGCCTTGTCCGAGCCCTGTTGCGACGACGCGGCCCGGGCCGGTCCATGTGGCGACTTCCGCCGCCCCACCGCGCGCTACTGTGACGGTCTGGTCAGTGTCGGACAAGTGCGCCAGACTCCGCGCATCTTCCCGCAGTGCTGTCATTCGTCGCTTGTACTGGTCGCCCAGCATGTAGACACTTTGAAACACGCCAACATAGTCGAGGTCGGCGTTCAACGCGGCGGCGAAACTCCCAATGGCATTGCATTCGGCTTGTGCGTGGACGCCGGCGATGCGAGCGGTGATATCTGCACCCAGGTCGCCCGTCGGAACACCGCCCTTGATCGCTATTGCGCCAAGGCTCTTCATGTTCCCAGTCCTTGCCGCAGCAGTTAGTCCTCCGCCAATTTGTTGTGCGCCGAAGTCGGTGACACCTGTTCCTTGGAAGGCCAACTGACGGTACATGTCGAAGTTCTTCGTCAACCCAAAGCGTAGGTCAGCGTCCGGCAGTGCTTCCACCATGGCGACGATGCCCTGTCCGTCGTGCTCAGATGTGAAACTTGCGTCGTTCGGCAGACCGAGTTGTGCTGCCGCTTGCTCGGTTAGCTTGTCCTCGACGGCAGCGCGCAGGGTCTCGCCGCTCGCCGCGTGGATGTTGTCGAGTGGGACTACTAGATGCTGATGGCGACCATCTGACCATCCGCGATCGGCGCCGAAACCCCGGACTTCCCGGGTTCGCGACCGCGCGCGGGTCGAGGTCGAGATGGCAAGGAAGAAGCATCGTAGTAGTTACACGAGCGAGCAAAGGCAAGCGGTGCTGGCGACGGTGCGCGCCAAGGGCGTGTGCGCGGCGTCGAAGCTGCACGGCGTTCCGCAGAGCTGCGTGAGCCGATGGGCGGCAGCGGCGGGCGTGACGCGCAATGGAAACGCTCCGGCGCCGTTGCCGGCGACAGCGGCGACGAAGCCGGACAAGAAGGCGCGCGTCGCGAAGTCATACACGCCGTCGCAGAAGGCCGAGGTGCTCGAGCACGCGGACGCTCACGGCGTCACAGCGGCGTCGGAGAAGTTCGGCATCAGCCGGTTCTCGATCTACGACTGGCGGCGCAAGCTGGCGAAGGCGGCGAAGGGCGAAGGGCCGTCGCCGACGAGCGGGCCGGCGCCGAAGGACATCGAAGCGCAGCGGGATCGCGAGTTGCTCGACGAGTGGCACAAGCACCCCGGCCTGGGC
Source organism: uncultured delta proteobacterium (assembly GCA_963775185.1). Classification (GTDB taxonomy): domain Bacteria; phylum Myxococcota_A; class Polyangia; order Polyangiales; family Polyangiaceae; genus JAPSGB01. The sequence goes on from CAVZIE010000005.1 coordinate 6,325, forward strand.
CCGAGCCAGATCGTCAACCAGCTTCGCCGGCGCGGGATCAAGGTGGCGGTGCACACGGCGCGGCGCGTGATGGAGGACGCCGGGTACCGACCGCCGAAGGTCAAGCGCGAGCCGCACGATCAGCGCTACGAAGCGGTGCGTCCGAATCATTTGTGGCACCTGGACTTCGTGCACCGCCACATCAACCGCACGTCCACGTTCACGCTCATCTTGATCGACGACTACGCGCGCTACGTCGTCGGCCACGGCGTGGACGAGGGAGCGGAGCGCGCCGACATGGTCATCAAGACCTTCGAGGAGGCCGTGGAGCGGCATGGGCGCCCGGAGCGTGTAATGAATGATCGCGGCGCGGCGTTCTGGTCGTGGCGTGGGATTTCCCGCTTCACCGACCTGCTTACCGAGCTGGGCGTCGACCAGGTCGTCGCCGTGCAGAAGGAGCACAACGGCAAGGTCGAGGTGTTCAACGCCAACCTCCACAAAGAGCTGTTCGATGTGCAGCGCTTCTACGACGTCGCCGACATGCGGCGCCGGCTCGATGCCCACATCCACTGGTACAACCATGCGCGTACGCATCATGCGCTTGGCGGCCTGCTCGTGCCGGCCGACCGCTACTACGGTCGCGTCGCGGAGGTGCTCGCGCGCATCGAGGCCGGCGCCGCGCGCGACGCGAGCGATCTGCTCGACTTGCGCGACCGGTGCCTCGAGCTCTTCAAGGTGACGAGCCGCGGCGGCGTGCCGGAGGTGTGGCTGCTCGGGCAGAGGCTGCTCGGGGCTTCTGCACCGCAATAGCGGATCGATACCAGATAGACAAACGTGCAGCAGCGGAGGCAGATCCGGCGCGTGCCGTCGTGATCGCACCACCCGCGCTTCCTCCCGCCTGGCTCGCCGGCGTGCTCCTGTTCGGGCGTGCGATCGGCGAGCCTCGCGGGCTCGCGTGCCCGCCAGTAGACGCGATTCTCGAAGTGACTGGCGCGTCGAAGAGCCGCGCCTACGAGGTCGCCGGCGCGCTGACAACGCTCCTGCCAGGGCTCGTGCGCGCGCCAGGGCGGCCCGCCAAGGAGCCGACGCCGGCAACGCCAGACGCGGTGATGTCCGTAATGCGCGCCGTGCGCGACTACGTGATGACGCATCCTGGTTGCGTGGATCGCGGCGAGCGGCTGCGCTGCTCCGACGACTTCCGGCGCTTTGTGATCGGGCTCCGCGTCGAGCATGAGTCGCTCGCGGTCGACGTCTTCGCAGATGCCGCCGGGATCCCGTCCGGCACGCTCAAGGACTGGCTGCGTACGTCGCCGGGCGACGGCGCCGAGCCGGCGGAAGCGAGCATGAGCGCGCTAACGCCGACACCGGCGAGCGCGGTCGAGACGCTTCATGTCCAGACGGTGCTCGATGCCTGGACGCGATGGGAGGGTGGCTTCCTCGACTTCTGCCGGCACGTGCGCCGGGATCTGCACGTGCCCTTCGGTCGTGATCTCGTGCGTCGGATCCTCGCAGCGCACGGACAACGCGTTCCCGCACGGCGACAAGGCCGGAGCCCCGACGAGATCGCGCTGCGCGGCGCGTTCCGCACCTGGTTCCCTGGCGCGCAGTGGGTCGGCGACGGCATGGAGGTGCCGGTCTTCGTGGATGGTCAGCGTTTCGTCTTCAACGTGGAGCTCGACGTCGACGCCTGCTCCGGCGCCTTCGTCGGCGTGTCGGTGCGCGACGCGGAGGACAGCGAAGCGGTGATCGAGGCATTCGACAGCGGCATCGCGACGACTGGAGCGCGGCCGCTTGCGCTCTTGCTCGACAACAAGCCGTGCAACCACAGCCCCGTTGTCGATGCAGCGCTCGGCGACACGCTCCGTATGCGCGCCACCCCGGAAAGACCCCAGAACAAGGCGCATGTCGAAGGCGCGTTCGGGCTCTTCTCCCAGGTGCTGCCGCCGCTCGTCATCGACATGAGCCAGACGCCGCACGACATCGCGCGCGGCTTCCTCGGCGTCGCCGTCGACCTCTGGGCGCGCACGACCAACCATCGCCCACGCAACGATCGCGGTGGTCAATCGCGCGCCGACCTGTACGCCGATGCTCCGACGCAGGAGCAGATCGAGCAGGCCAAGCGCGAGTTGCGCGAGATCGCCGAGCGCCAGGAGCAGGCGCGCCGGACGAGCGAGGCCCGGTGCCGCCCCGAGGTGCTCGCGCTGCTCGACGAGTCCTTCTCGCGTCTTGGACTGGAAGATCCAGAGCGCCATGTCCGTGTCGCGATCGCACGCTACCCGCTGGACGCGATCGTGGGCGGCGTTTCCACTTTCGACGCCAAGCGCAGCGCGAGGACTCTTCCCGACGGCGTCGATGCGCGATACTTGCTGGGCATCGTGAGGAACATCGCAGAGAAGACCGAGGGCGAGCTGTTTGCCGAAATCCTGTACCGCAATCGCGTCGAGCTGCGCGATCGCTTCCTCGCCCGCCTGCGGGTCGAGCGTGAGGCGCTGTGCTCCAGAGCCGACGGGATGACCATCCTGCACACCTGCGTCGAGAAAGCGACCGCTGTCCCCGCCGGACTCGAGCGAGGTTTCTGGCTCGATACGATCGTGCAGACGCTCGGCGAGCACGCCGACGACGAGCGTCAGCGGCTGTACATGCACGCGGCTCGACTCATCGAGGCGACCTTCGCCGTCGAGCCCCGAGAGCGGCACGACATGGTCCGCTACATCGCCGACCGGCTCGTGACCATCGCGTAGCGCCGTCAGGTGTCAGGCAACCGCGTCGGCCTCACGCCTGGCGGCTGTCCGGCGTTTCCGAACGGTAGGCGGTTGACAAGCGCAGGTAGGTCCATGTGTTCCATGTCGCACTCCATCCTCCAAATCTCACGCGGCGAGCGAGGTGCGCGCTTTCCATCCGCGCAGTGTTCGGGCATCCAGTGGTCATGGGGGTCGGCGAGCAGATCGCAGAACTGCAGCGGCGCTTGGCCGAGGTCGAGCGAGAGAACGCCGCGTTGCGCGAGGAGAACGCGCGTCTGCGCAAGGAGCTGGAGGAGTGGAAGCGCGGGCATCGCGAGCGTGGCAAGCGACGGTCGTCGCGCGCCGAGGGCAAGCGGCGCGGTACGGGGCGCCCACGTGGGCGCAAGCCGGGACACAAGGGTGCGTTCCGGCCGGAGCCGAAGGTGGACGACACCGTGGATCACCCGGTGCCGGAGCGCTGCACGTGCGGCGGATGCGTGGAAGACACCGGCGAGACGCAGAGCACGATCGTGCAGGACATCCCGAAGGTCCAGGTCAAGAACATCGAGCACGTCGCGCACGTGGGTCGTTGCGAGCGCTGCGGAAAGCGCGTGGTCGAGCCGCTGCCGGGAGCGGTCCCGGCAGGCCAGTCCATCGCTAAGGTCCGGTGGGTCCGAACGCGCAGGCGTTGATCATCACGCTGCGCTACCAGCACAACGTGCCGGCGCACCAGATCAGCCGGTTCATCGAGACCTGGTTCGGTCTCGCCATCACGCCCGGCGGCATCACGCAGATGAGTGATCGGGTGCGCCGCTGGTCGGAGGCCGGCTACGCCGAGATCGCCGACCACGTCCGCGCGGTCGCCGTGGTCGGCATCGACGAGACCGGGCTGCGCCAGGATGGCGTCAGAGGCTGGGTGTGGCTGGCGCGCACGGCGAAGGCGTCGCTGTTCCGGGTCGAGTTGTCGCGCGGGAGTTGGGTCGCCGAGAGCATGCTGGGCGACGGCTTCACCGGGATCGTGTGCAGCGATTTCTACGGCGTCTACACCGCGCGCGAGGACTGGCGGCACGCCTACTGCGGTGCCCACCTGATCCGGGAGACCAAGAAGATCGCGGAGATCGACGAGGGGCTGATCACGGCCTTGTTCGAGCAGAAGATGGGCCAGTGGTACGTGGCGGCGAAGGAGATCCAGCAGACCGGCACGGCACGCGACAAGCGCGACATCTGCCGCTCCCTCGCGAAGATCATCGACCAGCCCTGGCTCCATCCCGAGGTGCTGCGACTCTGCGCCCGCATCAGCGCGAACTTCGACGGCATCACGCTCTTCGTGCATGACAAGGACGTGTCTTCCGACAACAACGCGACCGAGCGCGACATCCGGCCCATCGCCTCGTACCGCAAGGCGACGGGCGGTACGCGATCCGAAGCCGGGAGCAAGAGTCTTGCCCACTGGAAGAGCATCGGCCAGACGCGGCGCAAGAACGGTCTGTCCCTGGCGGGCTACGTGACCGACCTCTACGACGCGCACTTGCACGGGCGAGCGCCGCCGTCCGTTTTCGCGCCAAGCTAGGCTCGCGAGCGACCGATGGCCTACGACGAACGTGCCGTCGCGCATGTTGGCAGGCTGCGCCGAGCCGTGCCGCGCAGGTCGCGATTCGACGACGCGGCGGTCGAGCTTGGCGCCCTCTTCAACGCACTCGAAGCCCATCTCGAGAATGGTGGGGACGTCGCCGTCGTCGAAGCCTACCGGCGGGTCTTCGTGGCACTCGCGACCCTGCGTCACGTCGATCTGGCTCACGTCGACAACGCGACTGCCATCTTCGAGAAACTCACACAGTACTTGAGTCATACCGACGGGCGACCGTAGAGCGACCGACCGCTAAACTCGTACAATCCATGGTCTTGGCGTTGACCCAGGAATTCGGAGATAAATGCGCGTGTCCCTTCCGTCACCTACGGTGTCGAGTCGAACCCAGAATCCGGGCGTGGAGAAACCCGCGTCGCGGCCGAGGATCCAGGTTGATCGTCGGCGCTGACTGGACGGTGCTCGACGGAAAGGGCGGCTCGGGTCGCCGCTTCGGGGACGCAATCGTCGATGGCGCGTTTGGGCGCACCAAAGACGGCGGCCAGCATCTTGTCGCGAGGAATCGCGTCCACATCCTTTGTCGAGTGCGCCGCACACGATATGCACCACGATGACAGCGCCACGACGACGAACCGTCTTCCCACGGGGCCAAGAAAGCGCGTTTGGACGTCTCCGACGGGAGCATCGACGCGGATCCGCCTCTTGAAATCTGTCATGAGCCCATTTTTCTGCCTGGCGCTTTCGCCAGGGCTCTCGGTCGTCTTCGAGCGGGGCGTTGGCGCGAGCGCCTGGGATTCGCCCGAAGCGAAATGCAGTAGCCAAGTCGGACAGGGGCGTTGCGGTACCCAAACGGATACCCTGCGTGGCCTCCGCACGCGGCGCGGGAGGTCGCCACGAAGAGCTGGCCGTCGGGAACGGGGTGGACCACCGGCCGTCTGTCGGAGCAGGAGCAGGCACTCGGCTCCGCGCGCAAATGGCGATAGCGGACAGAAAAGAATTGACCATTGCGGCCGTGGCTTGCTCAGAAGTACCTTGATTTCAAGGGAAGGGATGGGACGCAGCGCTAAGTCGGTTCTCCGCGCTCGCGAGCAGGTGCAGAGGAGCGAGACGGGCCTTGGCCGCGGTCGCCTTGGCGTACGCGAGCACAATGGCGCCATGGGTCGGCTACTTCCCGCTTGAGCATGTCGGACAGAGTTCAAGACCCCAGACCCCCGCGCCCCGGTTTGCCTTCCAGGGAACTCCAAGGGGGTTCGTCGATCACTACGAGCAGTACGGGCGCACCGGCGATCCGCTGCTTGCTCACGTTGCGGCCAGTCACAGTCCTGCATTTCTGGAATTGAGCTCTTTCCGGGTCGCGCAAGAAAACGACACGTCCCAAGCGGGTGGACAGATTTCTTCAGTTTCTGGGGCTGTACCCGCAGCTCCAGCACTACTTGCTTTCGCCCATCGTCGTGAGCGGGAATCTCGCGGCACGCTCAGTTTTGCAAGATTGGACGACCACCCCTTTGGATTGAAGGACGTTGGGCTCGCCGGAGCCATGTCGCTCCACGTGTCGATTCGTCTATCCGCCCTCGGAAAGCTCCCGACGGTGGCCACCACGTGGAGAGGAGTGCTCACGCCACGCGACATGGAAATGGTCGAGATGGTCGCGCTGGGCTTGACGAATGCCGAGGTGGGAACCGCCCTCTGCGTTTCGGCGAACGCGGTGAAGAAGCATCTCACGCGGATGTTTCTCAGACTCGGTGTTTCCTCTCGTGCAGAGCTGGTTTCCCTACTGCTGCGCGGGTCGCCCGATTGGGTCGCTTGAGCAGCGCACGCCCGCGCCCACCCGGGCAACGTCGCCATTCCGCTGTCGATGCTCGCGCGCATCGACGCGCTCGACGACGACTCCATGGTACTGTCGGAGCGCACGTCGCAGCCGATGCTGGAGCGCCTGGTCGACGACGAGGCGCCGTGATCCGCGTCCACGCGCGCGCGGCGCTCGCAGCGGTGACGGGCGACGCGGTCCCCCATCTTCCTTTCGTCATCGACATGCTCGACTTCAAGGGTCCGGAACGCCGTTCCGGCGAGCGCCCGCATCGCGCTGACGCGCGCCGGCAAGCCCGCGAATCCCCTTGCTGCGCGCGGCGGCAAAGGCTCACGCCCGCGCTCCGGTCAGGAAGGCCGCCGCCGGGCTCGCCGACGCGCTAGCGCGCACCTGAACGCCGGCGCGCGCGCGCGGTCGCCGAAGCGGTGCGCTTCACTTCAGATGCAGGTCGAAGCCGAGCCGCGC
>CAVZIE010000006.1:0-481538 GCA_963775185.1 uncultured delta proteobacterium
GCCTTCGGTCGCGAACCGGCGTACCAAATTCGCCTCTGCCAAGACCGCGCGGTAGCAGGCCGCCACGATGTTGTATGTCGCCGCCTGAAGTTGCTGCGCTCGATGAAGAGCTTCGGCTGGAGTTCTCCCCGGAAAGACTGTTTCGAAGGATTCTGCGTGAGTGAAGCCGCTGCGAGCGTCGTAAATTTCTCGAAGGAGATGCTCCACCTCGCGGTGAGATGCGCATCGACTCGTCAACGTGTGCGGACTTCATTCCGGAGAAAAACGCGGTCAAGCCTCGCTCGACACGACCGACGAGGGCTCCGGACCGATATTCGGATCCGAGATCGCGTGCGGTAACCGCAGCGCCTCTGAGTTGGTCGAGGCCGAGGTAGCGCCCGGGCTCTTTCACGAAGATGGAAGGGAGATTCTTGGAGCGACCGAACGTCGGCCTTGCCTGATCGCAGTGCCCCGGACACGATCCATGCGGAATGAATCTCCGGCGGCCGCTGCATCTGGAGCGCCTGCCAGAATTCATGCAGACGGTCGTTGAGCGCCCGGCCTTCTGAGTCGTCGACCTCGAGGCGCTCAGACGGCGCCGTCACCCACACCCAAAGTACTGAGTCTGAGACTTCCTCGAGCCGCCACCGGCCGATCGACTCGACCCAGACACCCAAGTCGAATTCCGCCCACGGGCGTTCCAGCGAGAATCCGTTGCGTCACGTGAACTTCCCTATGGAAACTTGCGGTACGCGCTGCGCGCAGGCGGCGGAGACGCGCGTCGCACCGCTCTTGGCGACCCTGGCCAGAACCGCGTTGCTGTGGTCGGCGTGTCGCGAGGGCGCCGTTCCGGGCTGCCCAGGTCCTGGCGGGCACGCTTCCCCAAGGGTCACGTTAAGACGTCTTAACGTGACCCCGACGCGGTCGTGGCGGGCATCGCTTCCGAGGGTCACGTCAAGACGTCTTGACATGACGCCGGCGCCTCCAAGCTGCCGCAATGCCAAGCATATCAGCATCGGCGGCGCGAGGGGTCCTCCGCACGCGGGATTCCGCGCCCGACCGGCACGTGTCGACTCCCGCGCTGGCGCGGAACGCCGGCACGCTTCGTGCTTGGCGCGCCGGGAGCGCGCAGTGCCTGACTAGCCCTCGAGACGCGAGATCAAGCGGCGATAGAGCTCCACCGACGCGTCGATCTCCGACTTGCGGATGGAGACGCTCTCGACGTTGATGCCGATTGGCAGGTGCTTCTCGCGCGCGTAGTCCTGCACGTCGGCAAATACGCTTTCGCACAGGTCGATCGAGCGCTGCAGCGTGTCGTCGGAATGGCGCAGCTCGTTCTCCAGCCATCGCGGGAACGAGATGCCGAGCCACTTCATGAACTCGAGCGTACGCACCGAGCCGCAGGGCGAGAACGTGAGCACCACCGGGGCCGGCGAACGGCCGCACGCCTGCAACGACAGCGCGTAGTCCGAGAGCAGCGACCGCGTCGAAGCGGCGTCGTACACCGATTGAGTGATGAAGAAGCGGCAGCCGCGGTCCTGCTTGGCGAGCATCCGCTGGTGCTCGTCTTCCTTTGCGACGTGGCGCTCCGCGATGGCGATGCCGCCGACGATCAGGTTGGGGGCAGCGCGCGCGAGCGCATACGCCTCGGCCAGCGCCAGGCCCGGGTGGCGCGACCGGCCGCTGGGTGCGCCGACGAAGACGCCGAGGCGCCGATCGGCTGCTGACCGCACCCCGTCGATCCAGCTCGAGAACGCTTCGCGCGGATGCGCGCCGACGCATCGGTACACGATCTTCGGAATCTCGAGCTCGGCGAGGGCGTCGTAGGCGTACACGTCGGGGTCGACAGTGGGCAGGAACGGGAACGGGCGCGCCTGGCCGCTGCGTCCCGGCTCGTCCTGGATGTCGTAGACGACCAAGCCGTCAGGCGCGAGCAGGCGAAGCCGAGCTACCTGTTGAGCCGCGATCTCGCGCAGCCGATCGGGGTCCGACGCTAGCTTCGGCGGCGCGATTCCGTAGAGACGAATCCCGGTGAGCCCACCGTCTAGTTTTTCGAAGAGCGTATTCACGGCGACGGCGGTATCGAGGTTGCGCGATCGAGCTCGCACGCAAGGTAGCACGGGCGGTTCGCGCAGACACCAACTCTACTTCGACACACTGTCGACGACGACTACGCCTTCCGGCGTATCGCATCCGCACGCGCACGCCGACTCGCCCGGGTCGATGCAGTCGAAGACAAGTCCATCGCGTGGTGTTGCCACGGGCGAGAGCGACGCGCAGCTGCGAACCTGGATGCGGGGGTCACCCCGACCAGCGCCGCCTACGGAACTGTCGTATGTCAGCTCGTGTATGCGGCCCGGTTCGGAGCTGGCGTACCCGACGGCGACGAACGAGTCGACTCCCTGGCGCCAATTGTAGACATAGTATCGGGTTGCGTCGGCGACGCACGCCTGCTGCGCCGCTGGGTCTTCTCTGCCGGCGTTTCCGCAGTCCCGCGCCCCGGCGCCCGCCAGATACCAGATCCAATCATCAATGTGGCAACGGCGGCGGTGGCCCTCATCGGCGCCGACAGGTCGGGGCGCGCCGCACGCAGACAACAGGAAGACTGCTGCGATCTTCAGCTGCGGCCGCACCAGCAAAGCATAGCGCATCAGCTTGCGATGACCGAACCCGTGGTCAGCTTCACGCGAGGCCGGTCGCGTGCAGGGCGACCTCCGATCCGCGCACACCACGGCCATTCGCCCGCGCTGGCGCGGAACGCCGGCAGCCTGTAGCGCTGCGCGTCGTCCTCGGGCGTGACCGCGCGCGAGCGTTGGCCTAGCCTGGGTCTGCCGTGGCTGCTCCGGGTGCCTTGCTCGACTTTCCGTGCCCCAACTGCGGTGCGCACGTGGTCGTCGATGGGTCCACGCAGACGCCCGTCTGCACGTACTGCAATACCCAGTCGCTGCTCCCCGAACACATCTGGCTCCGGTTTCATCCAGCAACGCCCGCGCCGGCTGCGGGCCGCCCGAGCACGCCGTGGCGAGGCATGATCATCGCCGGCATCGCGGTCGCGAGCGTGGCGCTCGGCGGCGTGGTCGCGCTCGTGCGCGTAGCGTCGGCGCCCGCCGCCAAGAAGATCCCCTTGAAGCCCACCGCGACTGCCGGCGAACCGTGCAACGGTCGTCACGCGGCCTGCTCGGTCGAGAAGAACGCGCTGCTCGTGTGCGGACCCGACGACAAGATGGTCGTCAGCGAAACGTGCAAGGGGCCGAACGCCTGCAACGTCCATCCCGATGGCACGACGGTCTCGTGCGATACGACCCTCGCCGATCCGGGCGACACGTGCACGGCCAACAGCTCGTCGTGCTCGACCGATCACAAGGCCGAGCTCCGCTGCCAGGCCGGCCATTTCTCGGTGATCTCGACCTGCAAGGGGCCCGACGGATGCACGCTCACGCCGTCGGCGAAGGGTAGCGGCTACACGCTGTCTTGCGACGATCACGTCGCCGACGTGGGCGACCCGTGCTTCGACTCGGAGCGCGCGGCCTGCTCGTCCGACAAGACGGCGTACCTCGCCTGCACCAAGCAGCGCTTCGCCGTCGACCACAAGTGCAAGCACGCGTGCACGACCAGGAAGATCGCCGGCACCAGCAACGTGGCGATGACCTGCAAGTGATGCGCGCCGGAGGCTGGTGGCACGCCAGGACTATGCAGGCACGGATACGCCCGCGCGCTCGATCTCGGTCTGCAGCGAGGCGACGATGGCGCGCTGCTCGTCGCCCGCCGGGTGCGGCGCGAAGGAGCGGAGGGCGAACGCCCATCCCTCGTCCCACTTGTCCAGCGAGAGCATCAAGTGGCGAACCCCGGACCGGATCGTCACGTCGACGGTATCGCTCTCTTCCAGGACGCCCGGCGGGACGCCGCCGACGTCCGGCGCCGGGAAATCGATGTCGTCGCCACCGACGGAGGTGACAAACGTCACGTGCGGCCAGCGACCCAGCAGCGATTCGATCCACAATCCCACGATCTCGTTCACCTGCTCGAGCGTCGCGTCCACGTTTTCGATCGTGAAGTGCAGCTCGTCTCCGCTCGCGGAGACCTTGGCGGCCGTCTCGGCCAGGGACGCGCGAGCGAAGTCGACGAGCGTCGCGTCGTCGGCGCCGCTCCCGATGTTCTTCAAGGTGTTCAGCGCGTAAGGCTCATTGGCACGGGCCGCTTCGGCCAACCAGCGCCGTCCCTCTTCGGCCAGACGAGGATCGTCGCTCCGGTGGAGCGGGATCAGATTGGCCATCGCGCTCACGTCGCCCGCCGCCGCCGCACGGCGATACCAGTCGAGCGCGTCCGGCTCGCTCATGGGTACGCCTCTTCCGCGATAGTAGCGATCGCCCATACGGCGCGCTGCTTCCGCGCTCCCGAGCTCGGCCGCGCGCCGCAGCAGCTCAAGCGCGCGCGCCGGGTCCTTCGGCACGCCGCGCCAACCGTGATCCGCAAGCTCCGCGAGCCTGGCAATCGCCGCCAGGTCGTTGTTCGAGGCGAGCTCTTCGTAGTCCGCACCGCTGCGCTGGTAGTCCGGTTTGCTCATATGGGCGGAGCATAGCGGGATGGCCGTCCCGGCACGACCCCCGACGCCGCGCGTGCTACCTCGTCGGGCATGGGGCGAGTCGGTCGAGCGGCGTGCGGGGCGGCCATCATCGCCGCGTGCGCGCCTTCACCCCGTCCTCGCGCCGTGCCCGCGCCCGGCGCGACAACCGCGCCCGCGCCGGGGACGGTGGCGAGCGCCGCGCCGGCGCCGGCCGCAGCTGCGCCTCCCGCGCCGACGGTCACGTTCACGGAGTTGCCGCCGCTCGTGTTCCGTCCGGGCCCGGCGCTGCGCTTGAAGCCGCTAGCGAAGCACACGCGGATCCTCGCGCTGTCTCCGGACACCAAGAGCTGGGTGATCGAGGCCGACGACGCGGCGCTCCTCGTCACTCCCAGGCGGCCCGCCGGCTACCGGTTCCCGGCGAGCATCGGCAGCGCGCTGTTCGCGCCCGACGGACGCAGCGTCGCGATCTGGAGCTACTTCGGCGCCTTCGGCGTGCTGGACGTGGCGACCGGCGCGGTGCGCGTCTCGCGCGACGTCAGCACGTGCGCCGTGCGCTTCGTCGGCCAGGACCAGATCGTGTTCCACACCGCGTCGAAGGACGGCAATGCGCGACTGTGGCGCATGTCGCTCGCGACCGGGCGGGCCACGCCGCTTGGCGGCGTGCGCGACGCGGAGACGTGCTACGCGTCCCTGGACGGAACGCGCTGGCTCGTGGAGGGCTACGACAAGCGCTGGTTCGTCGACGGCACCAGCGGCGCGGCGCGCGCGTTGCCCATGCTGCCCGCGCCGGGCATGGGGATCCAGGGTACGCTCTCCACCGCCGGGGACCGCGTGTGCAGCGGAGACGACGCGGGCTTCCGCTGCGTGCGCTATCCGGACGGACGCGTCGAGGACGTGTGGAGCAAGAAGAGCAGCGACACGTACTCGGTCTACGACCCCAGCGGTCGGCGCGCGCTATTCAAGTGGGCGGACGACGACGATGTCCGCGACGCGTACGCGCTCGTGGACTTCCAGACGCTCGAGGTGCGGCAGCTCAAGAACGTCAAGTGGCCGAGCGGCAGCACCTTCGCGCTCGGCTACGGCGGCGCGCTGCTCACCATCGGCAGCTCCCAGGGGCTGTATGTCTACGACCTCGAGCGCCGCGTGAAACGCCTGGCACCGCACTCGCCGCTGTTCGGCAATTTCGTCTTTCCGTACGCGCCGCGCGCGGTCGTCGGCGGCACCGACGAGCCGATGGATCTGTTCTTCATCGACGCGTCGTGACCAGCGCGGACCGGCGTCGTCGGCGCCGCGCAAACAGGGCCAGGCCAAGCGCGAGCGCGGGCCACGCGCCGTCCCCGCGCTGCGCAGGCGCGTGACAGCCGCAGCCCGACGCGGACTCCGTCGAGCCGCGTGGAGGGTTGCCACTACTGGACGCGCCCGAACCGGCGCTGCCGGCACTGCCTCCGGACGTGGAAGCGTCCGACCACGAGGCCCCGGCGCTTCCCCCACCACTCGCGCCCGCGCCTCCTCCGGTGCCGGTCGCCGGGCTCGTCCACACCAGGAGACGCGGCGCCTTCGCGCTGTCGCCGGCCTCTTTCGACATGTAGTGCACGCCGTCCGCGTCTTGCGACACGATCGCCAGGTCGACGTTGCCGCTCGCGGGGACGAGCGAGGTCACGTCCCACTCCACCTCGGCGTCGGAGTCCACGCTGGCGGAAGCACCGGCGCACTGGGTGCCTACCGGCGGACGATTCCCCCAGGTCAGCGTGGTTTCCTGCCAGGTATCGTCGGCGACGCGGCACACGAATCCCGGATTCCCCGGCGGCGGACGAGCTCGACTGCGTGTGCAAGCGAAGCACGGCCTTGTCGACGCTGCCGGTGACCGGCGGGAAGCGCAAGTACACCACCGCCGACGGCGTCGTGTCCGCGTTGGCCTCGACGTTCAGATCCGTGACGTCCGGGAACACGCCGGTCTCCCAGCTTGCGCCGGTAACGTCGGCGAGCACGCTCTCCGTCGTCGCGCCACCTCCGGCGTCGCTCGACGTCGCGCCGGCGGCGCCTGCGTCCGGGGTGGGATTCAGATTGCACGCGGGGGTCGCCGATCCGCTCGTGCCTTCGATCAGGACGTCCTTGAACGTCAGTCCGGCGGGCATGAACGCTTCGCCGGGGTAGACGTTGTCGTTGCGCGGCGAGCCGATGCGCACGCGCAGTGGCTGTGGCGCGTACGTACCGGTGAACGGGACGTCGCCAAGCTTTGCGCCGTTCCGGTAGTAGGACATCAAGCCCGGCGACCACTCGATACGCATCCGGTACGGCGTGGCTCCATCCCAGCCGGGGTCGTTGCCGCCGTTCGCGTAGGCGATGCCGGCTTGATCGCAGCCTGCTGGGCACGCGTCGTTGTGCCACCAAGGATCGCCCCGCGGGCACGCGGCGACCTCCAGCTTGGTCGCGCCAGGGCGGGTCGGCTCCAGCGAGCCGAAGATGCGGATGAACGCCTTGAAGTCGTTGTTGCGGAAAGACGGCGAATACGGGATCGGCTCGGCCTCCCCCGTGGGCGCGGCGTACAGCACGATCAGATCGTGATCGGAGCCGGTCAGCGTGCCGCCGATTGAGATGCCGGTCACGGTGAACTCCACGCTGCCCGTCGTCAGCGCGTCCGGGATCTCGTACCAGACGGAGTCCTGCGAGGCGTCGGTGGGCGCGTTCGTCGTCGTCCAGCCGTTCGCACCGAACGTGCCGCCCTTCGAACCGCGCCCGGCGAAGGACGGATCGACGAGCGGATCGGTGACGTAGGTCGTGGCACGCGCGGTCCCCGTTACACACGCCAGAAGAACCACGACTGCCCAGCCCCCGCGACGCATATCCAACACGGTAGCGTCACTCCCGGGCGAGCGCTACGGGCGCGGTCACGGTCCTGAAACGCGCTTCTCCCGCGTCGACCGCGGGCGCACAGCGCCCGTAGCCGCCGCTCGCCTCCGTCTTCGACGGTCGCCCCAGGCTGCTCCATCCCGTATTGCCGGACACGTAGGGGCCGTATTCGCACGTTTCCCCCGGAGGGCACGCAAGCATGTCCGGGCCGCCGCACGCGTTCGCGACCGGCACGCACTCCGCAGCGACGCCGAACGGTTCCGTTCCGACGTCGACGCACACGGTGCCGGCGTCGCAGTCCAGCGAAGAGACGGAGCAGTCCCCCTTGGTGGGTCGCCGGTTCGCACCAGGAACCGTAGTCGCACGGGAAGTCGACGTAGCAGTGCCCGCCACCCTGTGCGCCACCAGCTCCGGCCGCGCCCTGGTCGGCTCCAGCATCGCGTCCAGGATCGCCGGCAGCGCTGTTGGTGCACGCGACCTGCTGCAACCCGACGACTACGGCAATGGCGACCGCGAGGCGCACGGCCCGGACCGAGCAATGTCCATGCCTACCTTGTACGCGCTTGTTCGGCCGGAACGCGCACCTGTGTGCCAGTGCGAGTGGCACACCGCGGCGATCTTGCCCGGGCGGTTCCGCGCCGGACCGGCATCCCTCCAGCAGCCTATCGTCCCTCGAGCCGCTGCACACGAGCCTCGATCTGTTCGCGATCCGGGGCGTTGGGTTCGCGCTCGAGATAGAGTCGCAGCGTCTACGCGGCGCCACGAACATCGCCCTGCATCTCCTCCGCGCGGGCCAGGTCGAGCGGCAGCGCGGTCGCCATGCAGTCGTAGCTGTAGGCGCGGCGCCAATCGCTGATCGCGTCGACATAGTCGCCCTGATTGAAGGCGGTCCGCGCCAGCTGATGGGCCGCCTTCGCTTGCGCCACGGCGTCGGGCGTCGGCGCGACGCACGCGCTGGCACGGGCCGGCGGTGGCGGCGACGCACCGCCGGACGGCGGGCTCATAGCGGGTCTGGTGCGCGTGCGCGCAGCCAACGACCAGCAGCAACATCGCCAACAGTCCCCCGAACGACTCGCTACATGTCATCGGCCCATGTCTCGACTTCTGGTTGTCGGTCCGGCGCGGTATCCCGAGGTCCGCGATCCCGTGCACCGTGCTGGTGGCGAGCAGCCCGATGGTAGTACCACCGACGACCAGCACGATGACAACCGCGGCACCGCACCCGCTCGAACCCCGCCATCGCCGGCTCAGCATACTGCCTTCTTGCGCGCGCCCGCGTGGCAAAGAGTCCATGTTTCGGTCGTTGCCTTCTCCGAGCTGGCAGGGCCAAAGCGGCACGACCTGTGCGTCCGGGGCACACGCTTGTCGTTGCGCTGCCACGATCGGGACGCACTATCGCGGCATACGCGTCGGCACGCGCATTGCTCCGCGCTCGGGCATGCGCCGCGTTGCTGCCGTCACCGCGCTCGTACTCGCAGTCGGAAGTGCGCGTATGGCTTGCGCCGAGCCCACCACGGTGCGCGTCCACATCGCGCCGCCCAGGGCGGGGCAGCGCCTCCGTATCGCGCCGGTGCACAACGACGATGCCGTGGCTTTGAATTGCGACGCCGAATGCGTGCTCGATCTTGTTCCTGGCCACTATCGTCTGGAACTGTTCGATCGTGATGGGCGCTCGCTCGGCTCGACGCGCGTGGATGCCGACATCGACGCTCTGTGGCGCATCACGCCGCCGGATCGCACGGCGTACTGGGCGGGCTTGACCACCGGCATCGCGGGCGCGACCCTGATAATGGCCGGGTTCTTCCTGATCAGCCCGGTGCTGCCGATCGGCGGCAACGAATGCCACAACGATTGCGCGACCGACACGCAACGACGCTGGGCCGGCATCGGGTTCGCGTCGATCCTGGTCGGGGCAATCGCGACGCCGATCGGCTGGGTCACGTTTGCGCACAACCGTCGTCCGTCGGTCGAGAGCGCGGCGCCTCCGCCGCTCGATCCGCCACCGCGCTTTTCCGCGGCGATCACGCCAGGCGGTGCGGCGCTGTCGATGCAGATGGCGTTCTGACGCGATATCATCGGCGCCGCCGGGAGCACTCGACCAGGCGGTGACCGCGGCTTTGCGTGGGTGCCGCTCGAGGTCGTCGGCGCGCTCGCTACCACAATGCGGCTCGGGCTCAATCGCCGCCGGCGAAGTCGTGCCGGCATCGATGTCCGCGCCGCTCGCGGCATCGGCTCCGCGCGCGTCACGCTACCAGATGCAAGCTGGCGCCTGCCCAAATTCATGTTGGGGGGCGCTCGCTCACAGTCCAACCGAACGGGCGCCGCAATCGTCGCGACGCGACGCCGTAGCCCACCCAGGACAAGGACCAGACGATCCGCGCGGCGGGCAGCAAGTAGATCGCGGGGCCGACATTAGCGGGCTTGCACACGTACCGCCGTGCAGAGGCGCGCGGACGGTGGCTTCACATCACGGTTGAGCTCGTAGACTCCGAGCTCCGTCCGCGTGGCACCGACGTCGTACCCATCAACCGATAGTGGAGGCGCGGCAGGCTCGGCTTGGCACAAGCGCCAGCCTCTACACGGGCGAGAGCGACGCGCAGCTACGAATCTGGATACGGGCGTCACCCCGGCCAGCGCCACGCACGGAACTGTCGTAGGTCAGTTCGTGTATGCGGCCCGGTTCGGAGCTGGCGTACCCGACGGCGACGAACGAGTCGATACCCTGCCGCCAATTGTAGACATAGAATCGGGTTGCGCCGGCTACGCACGCCTGCTGCGACGCTGGGTCGTCTCTGCCGGCGTGTCCGCAGTCCCGCGCCCCGGCGCCCGCCAGATGCCAGATCCAATCATCGATGTGGCAACGGCGGCGATGAACCTCGTCGGCGCCGACGGGTCGAGGTGCGCCGCACGCAGACAGCAGGAAGACTGCTGCCAGCGGCAGTACGCCCCGCACCAAGCACCTTCGTAGTCGGCGACGTGGTGCGACTCCTCGTGTGACGTGCGCCCCCTGCCGATATCTCGACGTCTGGACGCCCGATCAACCACGAGGGTGTCGATCTCGGCGACGCGCGCGGGGCGAACGATGGGTGTTCTGGAAACCTCACGGATCATCACGAGAAGTACGCCTGCCGGCGGCGAACCGGCCAGATCGGTTGCCACGAGCGCTGCCCGGTCCGGGTCGTCGATGAACGTCTCGAGCAGCTCTGGCGGTCGCGGCTCATCCAGCTTTCGAAAGAGGCAAGGCAGACCATCTCGATGGAGCTCGTCCACTTGATCGAGGAGCTCGACGATCCGTGGCAAATCGTCGCGAAGGGCCCGTCGAATCACCGCGTCGGTCATGTCAACCCGATACCTCGTCGGAGATTACCACCCAGGCGCCGCTCGCGCGTCCCGCCTGGCCTGCATGAACTCCCGCCCGAAGTCCTGCTCGGCGGCGAGCGCGTTGTGGCTCTTGCACCGGAGCGCGAGGTTCGACGCCGTCGCCGGCCCGCCGCACGCGAACGGTTGCTCGTGGTGCAGCTCCAGCAGCCGAGTTTCGCGACAGCGCTGTCCCGACGCGTCCACGTACGCGCATCGCCCGCCGTCGCGCTGCCACACCTCGCGTCGCACCGCCGCCGGCACGTGGCGACTCCCGCGCTGGCGCGGAACGCCGGCACGCTTCGTGCTTTCGCGCGGCTTCGCACCGACGCCATAGCGACGCTTCTCCAGCTCCGCCACCAACGCCTGCAGCGCGCGCAGATGCACTTGCTCCAGCGACTTGTCCGCGCCCGTGTGCGACAGCAGATCCTTCGCGCGCTCCAGCAGCTCGACGTACTCCTGGCTCGCAGTGAACTGCACGCTGTAGCGCTGCGTGTCGTCGTCGCGCGGCGGCTCGGACATCGGCATCGGCTCGGGTTCCGGATCCGGCGCGGGTTCCGGCACCGGCGCGCTCGCGTCCATCCAGTCGCGCGGTCGGTTGCCCGGCTCAAGCTCGCGCACCGGCACCATCGACGCCACGAACTCGCTCCACGATGGTGCGCGCGGAATCGTGAAGCCGCGCGGACCCAGCGGCTCCACGCGCGCGGGCACGTCGGGCAACGGGTCGAGCTGGCGCACCAGCTTCGCGATCTCCTTCTTGGTCCGATGCTTCGCACGCTCGAGCACGTCGAACTGGTTCTCCAGCGTGAGGTGCGAGCCAATCATGAGCAGCCCCGTGAGGTGGATCTCCCCCGCTGCCACGCGGTCGAGCACGGCGGGAAATTCCCGCGCGATGCGCGCCGCGCGCGCCCGGCGCGACGCCGCGTCCTCCGACATGCGGAGCTCGTACACGCAGTATGTGTACAAGCTCGCGCACGCCCGCTGGCGATGCAGCCCGCGCGCCTCCACCTCGCCCAGGTGCGCGAGCAACGCCGCGAGCGCCTGGTTCGACTGCCCCACGATGGCGCGCGTGCGCGCCACGAGCGCGTCGTCCGCCAACTCCTCGAAGCGGTAGACAGATTCCGTGTTTGCCATACCGCCACCCTACACCCGCGTTTCCGCGCCTCGCCGCTCGCCCGCTCGCGCGCGATCGCCCACCACGACGCGATCTCCGCCGTCCGCGCGCCAATACGCCACGTGCGCGCGGCCTGCGTCCGCCAGAGCACGCTTCAAACGCGACCGGCGCGATCCGGGCTCCGGCGTCGCGAAATCCCGTCAATGGAAATCGACGGGGAAGAGTCCCTTTCTGGGCGTGGACGCTGGTTGGGTTTGCCGGTCCGGCGCGGTCACGTCCGCGCGCACGTGCCGACTCCCGCGCTGGCGCGGAACGCCGGCACGCTTTGTACCGCCACCACGCTCCGTCACACCGAGGTAGCCGGGTCACTGGTATTTCGATCGCAGGCGGCTTCCGACAGGAACCAATGCTCTCCTGCCGAGACGCGGTAGGCCGCGATGGGCGGGTCGTTCTCTTCGTGATGGCCGGGCTCCAACACGACGAGGGCGTCGCCAGTCGTGGTCGCGATCAAATACGTGTCGACGCTGCCGATGGTCATCATGCCGTCCTTTCGCCAGAGGGATGGCGGACCGAGGGTGATGAACGCGCCGTCGATGCTGTACGAGCGCTCGACCGGGGACGCTTCCGCGGTCGTCGACGCGAGCACGGGCGTGCTCCCGCTTCTGCTCGCGCCCGGGGCCGCCGCGTCGACCCAACCGTGAAGCTCACCCGCTTCGAACTCGGCGGGGACGCGCATTCTTCGTCCCCGGACGTCCAGCACGCGCAGCCTGCCGCACTTCACGAATGCGAAGCCCGGCCCGTTCCCGGTTGCGGAGATCTCGCGATACAGCCCGTAGCGTACGTCGGACGTTCCGGCGCCGGTCGCGGTTTCCTCCGGAATCGCACGCCGCGGGACGTGCAGATCGACCGCGACCGGAATCACGTCGTCGATGACGGCGCCGGGTTGCAGCACGCCCGTGTTCCGCGCCCTGGGAAAGCGCGCGTCGGCCAGCGCGCGACCACCGTCGCACTGGATGAGCGACACGGGCGTGCCATGTCGGAGGAAGCCGATCGTCGGACCGTTGTTCGTCGGCAATCGCATCGGTACGTTGACGCGCGTCTGCCTGGTGCCGCAGCTTTCCGGCCCGGCGAAAGCATCGACGAGCGCGCTGCCGGACCGGGGATCTTCCGCCGCTGCTTGCGCAAGCCGTGGCTGTCCGTGAGCGCACGCGCTCACGGACGTGAGTGACAGCAGCGCGATCCAGAGCCCGCGTTCCAACGTCCCGAGGATAGCGCCTGGCAGGCTGTTGAAGATCGGGTTGTTGCCGTCTCGCGGCGGCGCTCTCCCGACGCCCGTTAAACCTGACGTTGCAGCCGCCCCGGTGAGCTACGGTGACGCGAATGGACGCCTATACGTTGAGCTATCTGTCGGGCTCCTTGTTCGTGTTCGCGCTCGTGGGATACGTTGTCGGTCGCAAGCTCGTGGGTCGCGACGGCGTCACGGAGGTGCGTCGGTTGCAACAGCTGGCGGGGCTTGCCGAGCCGGACGCGCGCGCGCCGTCGGCGTGGCGCGGAGTCGTGCCGTTCGTACTGGCTGCGGCCGGTGCGGTGTGCGGGGTCGTGTTCGGGGTTGTCTCGCTGGTGTTCGTAGATGGCGGGTTCGTTTACTCCACGGCGCGGCTCGAGCAGGGTTTCCTGTCGGGCTGCGAGCGTCCTTGTGCCAGTGGGGGAACGGGCGTTCCCGAGTGCAAGAAGTCCTGCGCGTGCATGCTCCACGAGCTGAAGCGCACTCACACCACGTCGCGGAGTCTCGGGAAGCTCTTCCAAGCCGCCAATGCCAAGGACCCGGCAGCGCTGCGCGAGGTCCGACAGGCGGCGGGGCGCTGCATGCCGCGCCCCACGCTCTCGCGGTAGTCGCAACGCGCGGTTCCGCGCCGGACCGGCAAACCAGAAATCGGAGATGGGGGTTACGGCTGGACGGCGATGCCGTCGACGGCGGTCAGGCTGCCGGTGAGGACGGCGGCGCTGGCGAGGCTGCCGTCGGACTGGATCTTCCGCGCGTACAGGCCGCTGTCGGTGCTGTCTTGATAGACGACGTAGCGGACGCTGCTTCGCGACAGGATGCGCGCGTTGCTCGACGGCAGGCTGACGACGGCGCCCGGGGTTGCGCCGGCGAGGTCGGCGAAGCGAAACGGATTCGGCGGGTCGAAGAAGCCCGGCGTGGCGGGACGCATGAGGATCCCGGTCCCGTCGTGGGAGAGCTCGAAGTAGCCGAGCGACCAGCCGCTGGAGCTCACGCTGATGTCGTTCGCGAGCGGGTAGCTGGTGACGGCGCTGGTGATGGATCCGTCGATGACGAACAGATTCGCGTCCTGGATGATGCCGAACCAGCGCGGCACGGGCCAGCCGTAGGCGGCGGAGGCGCCGCCGCCGGGGAGCGCCGTGCCGACGGTGACACCCGGAGGCCAGCTGGTAGCGTCGACGAGGACCGGCGGCCCGCCGAGCGCGGTGAGCATCACGCGGGCGCCGGTGGAGTTCCAGCTGACGGCGTACGACGCGCTGGTCGACGGCGTGTAGAGCGAGGCGGTGTTTCCGACGCCCGACGCGGACACCTGGGCGAGCTGGAGCTCGCCGCTGGACAGCGTGATCACGGCCAGCTTGTCCGTGGGCGAGAGCGCGGTGCGCTTGCCGACGTCCACGAACGCGCCGACGGTTCCGTTGCTGAACGGCGCGATGACGCCGCTGTCCTGGACGCCCATGAGCAGGAAGCTGCCGTCGGACGCCCACCGACAGGAGTACACGTACGAGTACGCCGAAGGCGCGGTCACGGGCGTGATGGCGCCGGTCGCCGCGTTCGCGATCTGGCAGGTGTCGTTGTCGGCCCACACCAGCCACTTGTCGTCGGGCGACCACGCGACGCCACTCAGCTGGCCGGTGGCGAGCTTGACGCTCTGCTTGCTGGCGCGGTCGTACAAGCGCGACGTCGCGTTGAAGCTCGAGTCCGTGTCCCAGTAGACGAGCTTCGACGCGGCGTGCGACCACGCGACGCAGCCGGTGTAGCCGCCGGGGCTGGGGATGGAAGCGAGCAGCGCGGGCGCGGCGCTCTGCATGTCGTAGATGCGCACGCTTGCGCCGTTCACGGCGAGCACGCGCGCGTCCGCGGTCCACAGCGGACCGGAGCCCGGGTACAGGTACTGGCTGTGTCCGCTGTCCAGGATCACCGGGCTGTCGAACGTGCCGTCGTCGAAGACGGCGACGGCCGAGAGCTTCGACGCGCTCGATTGGTCGTAGATCACCCAGTTGGGAGGAGCATGACCGGCACCACCGTCCGCACCGCCAGCGCCGGCGCCGGCCGCGCCCGCGTCGGCACCCGCCGCGCCGGCGCTACCGCTCGCACCGGCCGTGCCCGCATCCGAACCCGCCGCGCCGGCGTCCGCACCCGCCGCACCCGCCGTGCCGCCCGCACCCGCCGCACCCTGCCGGTGCCCGCCTCGCGCCCGCCGTCCCGCTGCTGCCGCCGGTCCCCGCGGTTCCGCCGGTCCCGGCGGTTCCACCCGTGCCGGCGCCGCCCTCGCTGCTGCCGGCCGCGCCGCCACCCGGGCTCCCGCCGCTGCCGCTGTCACCGCCGCCGCACCTGGACAAGCCGACCAGCAGCGCGACCACTGCTCCCGAGGAGCAGAGAAACCGGGATCGCGCACGTTGCGTCATGGGTCGCCTCCGCAGCGTCCTACGCCATCCGGCGCGCGAAGGTTCCCGCTACCGCAGCACGTTATCGACGAGATCCGTCGCGGCGCCCACCGTGCCGGCAATACTCGGGTAGCCCGCGGACGCGTTGACGGTCCACAAGTTGTCGAGCGGCGTCTCGAAGGAGAGGCGCTGGCGACCGACGTTCGCGGGCGTGAGGGCGGAGCCGTAGGCGTTGCCCTGGGGCGCCCAGCAGTAGCGCTCGTTGGTGGGCGGCGTGCCGGTCACGCTGCGCACGACGTGACGCGACAGCCCCGGCACGAATCGCTCTTCCACGACCTGGATGATGCGATCGCGGATCTTCTTCTTCTCGCGCAGGTAGCGCGCTGGATCGCGATCGCGCAGGCGCTTGAAGGGCGCGTACGCCACGCTCGTCGCAAGCTCGAGGATCTGCGTACCGGGCGGGCACAGCCCGGGCTCGTCGGTGTGGAGCGTGGGCGTGGACATGAACAGCCACGGATCGTCGAGCGCGCCGGCTTCGCGCTGGCGCCGATAGATCGCGTTCAGGTCGTCGTGCGGGTAGTGCCACACGTTGAACGAGCCGAAGCCGTGATCGCGCAGATCGAGCCCGCGAATGCCGAGGTAGATGGTGATGGTGCTGCCGGAGTACGCGTAGGCGAGCTTGTCGAGATAGCTGCGCGGCAGCGCGCGCTCGCCGATCAGCGCGGCGGTGCGTCGCGGATCGACGTTCGAGATGTAGCGCCGCGCGGTGAACGTCTGGCCGCCGCGGGTGCGCACGCCGACGACGCGGTCGCCTTCGACCAGGATGCGATCGACCTCGGTCTCGAGCATGAGCCGGCAGCCGGGTCGCGCCGCGAACTGGTCGGCGATGCTGCCGATGAAGTGCTGGTAGTGCTTCTCCGGATAGTACGCGCCGCGGTCGTAGCCGCGGACCAGCGCTACATGCAAGAGCAGCGACACCTCTTCGGGCGGCAACAGGTAGTCCCCCGCTTGACCGGCGAGGACGGCCTGCAGCCGCTGCGGCATGCCGACCTCGTCGTACAGTCGCTGGAGCGTCCAGCCCTGCATGCGGAGCAGATGCGGGAAGCGGAACGGCGCAGCAGCGATGTCCCGCCATCCCGGCACGCGCGGCAGCACGTCGAGCTCGCGCCCGAGGGCCATGACCGTCGCGAAGTAGCGACGGATCGGGCGCGCGTCGGCGGGAAAGCGGCGGATCAGCCGGTCGCGGGACTTCTCCAGCCCGTTCGGGATGCGGTAGCGGTCGCCGGCGACCACGACGTGATCGAAGCCTTCCGGGTCGAGCCGGTGGAAGCGCACCGCCTCGTGCAGATCGAGTCGCCGCAAGAGCTCGTGGACCGGCTCGCCCTCGCCGCAGTTGAAGATGTAGTGCACCTGCGCGCAAAACCGGTACTGCCCCATCTGGAACGTGTGCGCGTAGCCGCCCGGCGTGTCGTGCGCCTCGAGCATCAGCACGCGCCGCCCTTGCTGCGCCAGGAGCGCGCCGGTCGAGAGCCCGGCCATGCCGGCACCGATCACCAGATCGTCGAACTCGCTGTCGGTCGAAGGCATGGCTGCGGCGGACCCGGGTCCTACCACGTTCTGCTAGGATTGGGCGCGTCGGGCTGGGCAACGCATGGACTCCGAAGAGACGGCCGGTCGTTACTACGCGCTGCACGAGGCGGAGCTCGCGGCAATGCATCTGCGCGCCTGCGGCATCAAGGCGAAGGTCGACAACAACGTCGTGGCGTCGATGAATCCGCTGTGGGGCATCGCGCTCGGCGGCATCCGCGTGCAGGTCCCGGCGCGCGACGCGGACGAGGCGCGCGAGCTGCTGCAGGCGCTGTATGCCCCGGACCCGGCGACGGAAGCCGTCGCGAAGCCGGAGCCGGCGGAGCGCGACGATCTGGCACGGCGCGCGTGGGCGGCGAGCATCATGGCGTTCATCACGCTGCCCGTCGTGGTGCACCTGTACTCGCTGCTGCTCTTGTCGCAGATAGCGCGCGCGCCGGGGAAGCTCAGCGCCAAGGGCCGCCGGCAGGCGCGCCTTGCCGCCCTGGTCGACGTGGTGTCGATCGGCGCGGTGATCGCGCTGACCGCGCTCGACGCGTGACTCAAGCCGGCTCGAGTCGCACCGGCACGCCGTTCAGCGCCGCGTTCGCGCTGGGCACGTCGAGCGCCGCGTCGTCGGACAGCACGTTCACGTTCACGCCCGCGTGGGCGCTCGCCACGGCGAGCCGCATGCCGTCGCGATCGTGGCCCCAGCCGTGCGGCAGCGACACCACGCCGGGCATCATCTCGTCGGTGACGCAGACGTTCGCCACCACGCTACCGACCCGGCTGGTGATCCGCGCCGGACCGCCATCCACCAGACCTTGTGACTGCGCGTCGACCGGGCTCACCATCAGCGTGCAGCGCTCGGGGCCCTTCACCAGCGGCACCAGGTTGTGCATCCACGAGTTGTTCGAGCGCAGCTGGCGGCGACCGACGAGCACGACCTCCGCCGGCGCGCGATCGAGGGACGCTGCGAGGCGCTCGACGTCGCTCGTGACGAGCTCCGGCGCGAGATCGATCATCGCGTCCGGCGTGCGCAACACGTCCGGTAGCGACGACTCGAGCGGGCCGAGCACGATGCCGTGCGGCTCCGTGCGCAGCCGCGCCAGCGAAACGCCGTCCGGATTCCGACCGAAGCCGTCGCCCCACGGTCCGGTGCGCAGGAACAGATCGAGCACGCGCGCAGGCCCCGGCTCCGTGCCGAGCGCGCCGAGCACCTCGGACGCTTCGAGCCCCGGCCAGCGTCCGCCTTCTTCGCCGACCTCGCCTTGCACCAGCGACGCGAGCACGAAGTTGTCGGCCGTGGGAAGATCCATTTCACGCATGCCCATCAAGCCCTTGGCGAGCGTGAGCAGGATCTCCCATTCATCAGGGTTGTCGGTCCGGCGCGGAAGCGCGGGCGGCGAGTACTTCGCGACGTTCTGCACGGCGAGCTGGTAGAGCGCGAGATCGTAGGTGTCGCGCTGGAGCGGCGACGGCGGCGGCAGGATCAGGTGCGCGTGGCGCGTGGTCTCGTTCAGGTAGAAGTCCACGGAGAGCATGAAGTCGAGACCCGCCAGCGCGCCGTCGAGGCGCTCCACGTTCGGCGCGCTGACAAGCGGATTGCCGGCGAGGGTCACGAGCGCACGGACGCCGCCCGGCGCCAGGATCTCGTCGGCGAGAGCGGCCACCGGCAGCTCGCCGAACATCTCCGGCAAGCCGCGCGCGCGGCTCTTCCAGCGACCGAGCTTCACGCCGCGCCCGCGCTTGCCCGGCGGCGGGTTGCCGCCGCGGTTCGCCGCGGGCTTCGTGAACAGCGCGCCGCCGGGCTCGTCGAGGTTGCCGGTCAGGATGTTGACGAGATCCACGGCCCAGCTCGCGAGCGTGCCGAACTCCTGGCACGTGGTGCCGATGCGGCCGTAGCACGCGGCGTGCGGCGCGGCGGCGTGCTCGCGCGCGAGCCGGCGGATCGTCGCCGCGTCGATGCCCGTGCGCTCGGCGACGGCTTCCGGCGGGAAGCGGCGCGCGATCTCTTTCACGGTATCGAGCCCGCGCACCAGCCCTTCGGCGCGCCCGAGGCGCACGAGCTCTTCGTCGAACAGCACGTGCAACATCGCGAGCAGGAGCAGCGCGTCGGTGCCCGGCCGGATAAAGTGGTGCTCGTCCGCCACGCGCGCCGTCTCGCTCCGGCGCGGATCGATCACGACCAGCTTGCCGCCGCGCTCGCGCAGTGCGCGCAACCGACCCGGCATGTCCGGTGCGGTCATCAGGCTGCCGTTCGACACCAGCGGGTTCGCCCCGAGGACCAGCAAGTGATCGGTGCGGTCCACGTCCGGCACCGGCACCAGCAGCCCGCCGCCGAACATCAGCCCGGCACTGACCATCTTCGGCAATTGGTCGACGGACGACGCGCTGTAGCGTTGCTTCGTGCCGAGCGCCTTCTGCAGCACCGACCCGTAGAGCATCGCGTGCAGGCTGTGCGCGACAGGGTTTCCGAGATACGTCGCGACGGCGTCGGCGCCGCTCCGCTCGCGGATCTCCAGCAGCCGATCGACGGCCTCGTCGAACGCGGCGTCCCAGCCGATCTCCGTGAAGCCGCCAGGGGTGCGGCGGAGCGGCCGCTGCAGGCGGTCCGGGTCCTCCTCGAGCGCCTTCAGCCCGTACGCCTTGGGACAGATGAAGCCGCGCGAGAACGGATCGTCGGCGTCGCCACGGATGGTTCGGATCGTGTCGCCTTCGAGCTCGACCGCGATGCCGCACGTCGCTTCACACAGGGTGCAGATCCGGTACGCGGTGCGCGTCGCCATGCGGCGAGCCTGAGGCCAACGCGGCGCGACGTAAAGGCGTGCTAGCGTCGTGGCTATGAAGACCGCTGCGGTCGTTGCGTTTGCCCTGGTTGTTGTCGGCTCCGCGGCGCGCGCCGATGTCCTGCCGCCGAACGCGAAGGGTGTGACGTTGTCGATCCGCGTGGACGCGCAGGTGCCGGCGGGCAAGCTGCTGATCATCGCGAACACGTTCCGTGGCGCGGACATCGTCAAGCCGAACGGCGTCGAGCCGCTGGAGTGGCACCCGCTCGGCGGCTCGATGCAGATCATGATGGTCGGCGCGAGCGAGGCGAAGGGCATCGACGAAGCTCGCAAGAGCTTCGACCGCGACGCTTTCACCGCGCTGAAGAAGCGCGCGTCGGTGTGCGGCCCGGTGTTCGACGGCGTGCGCACGCTCCCCGACACGTCGCCCGCCGACGAGGTGCGTTGGACCTGGAGCGTAACGTTCGCCGGCGGGAAGTGCAGCGCCAAGCTCGTCAGCCAGAGTTTCCTCGACAAGAGCGGTAACGCCGTCGATCCCGACGGCGGCGCGCCGGCGCCCGCGAACGCGAGCGCCGCGACCACGGCGCCACCGCCGCCGTTGCCGGCACCGCCGCCGCCACCGGCGCAGGCGGTGCCGGCGCCAGCGCCGGCACCGCCCCCCGCCGCGCCGAGCAAGAGCGGCTGCGGCGCGTGCGACGTCGGGCACGCGCCTGCCGGCGGCGCGCCGGCGCTGCTGCTGCTGGCGCCGTTGCTGTGGCGACGACGGCGCGCAGCGCGCCGAGGGCCGGCGCCGAGCCAAGGCACGGGCGCCGATCGCTGTCGTACGCCCTGAAGCCGAGGGATCTTCCCCGCGCTCCGACGCGGCGTCCCCCACGACACGGCGTCGTGGGTGCGCCGACACGCGTCAGACGCCGATCGCGCGAAAATACAGGGAATTTTCACTGGTCCGGGGCTTGCTGGGAACTCGAATCGTCCAGGCGCTGTCACGAAATGGCGGGCTGCTCCGTTGTCGGGACGGCGCCCTTGGCGACCCAGGAGGTGGTGTGATGAAAAACGGCAATACTTCGGTTCGGACGGTTCTGGTGGCACTCGGGATGGCGGCGGCGGTCGCCGGCGTGAGTCACGACGCGCGCGCCTGCGGCGACGTGTGGGTCCCGTACATGGACAACGGCGTGGACTACCGCCCGCAGGGCGTGTCCCACGCGGAGAAGTCCTTCGACGACGGCAAGATCTACTCGTCGGCGGCGAGCGTGATCCGGATGATGCCGCACGTGCGCGGCCTCAAGCCGTCGAGCGCGAAGATCGTCGCGCGGGCGCAGCGCATGTTGGCGGTGGCGGTCGCGCGCTCCAACGGCGCGCTGCCGGTCGACAAGGAAGTGCCCGAGTGGATCCAGGGCCGTTGGCTCGGCAAGACCACGGCGGATCGCCAGGCCAACCTGGAGTGGGCCGTGAAGACGCTCGGCGGCATCGCCGACACCAAGAAGCGCGACCCGGCGAGCATGACCGATCTGGGCGAGGCCATGGCCAAGCTGGATGGGCACAAGGCCGAGGCACGCACGATCCTCGAGAAGCTGGCGAAGAAGGATCTGGTCGCGACGCCCGAAGGCTACGCGGCGCTGGCGCAGCTGCGTGGCGAGAACGGCGACGCGAACGGCAAGAAGCTGGCGCTGAAGCGCTGCGAGGCCATGAGCGGCAAGGCCGCCGTCTGCACGACGCGCAACGGCTGAGTCATGGCGCGTCTCCACCTCCTCCTGATCGCGCTCGCCGCGCTCGCCACCGCAGCCCTGGGCTGCACCGGCGAGCGCGGCGCGCCCCGCCACGACGCGCCGCCGGCAAGCGCCGCGGCGTCGGCGAGCGCGGCGGCGCCCGCATCGCGGGCCGCCGTCGCGTTCGTCGACAAGGCGCCCGGCGACGCGGCGCGCGGCAAGGAGCTGGTGACGAAGTTCGAGTGCAACCGCTGTCACGAGGGCACGGGCCTGGCGGCACCGCCGACCGCGAAAGCGTGTGTCGGCTGTCACCAGCAGATCCTCGCCGGCACGTTCAAGGCGCCCAGGGCGGCGCTCGATCGCTGGAAGCCGAACGTGGCGCCAGTGCAGTTCGCGCCGTCGCTCACGTCGGCGGGCAAGCGCTTCCGGCGCGACTTCATCGAGTCGTATCTGCTCGACCCGCACGACTTGCGGCCGGATCTGGTTCCGACAATGCCGCGCCTGGCGCTCACCCGGGACCAGGCCCGCGACATCGCGACCTACCTCGTGCAGCGCGAGGGCCGAGCGGAGGGATTTCGCGCCGAACCGGCAAACCTGAAAGCAGCCGACGCGTCGCACGGTCGCGCCCTCATGGAGGAGAAGGGGTGCGGCAGCTGCCACGTGTTCAGCGGCGTGGCCGCGCTTCCGGTCACGCCTTCGAAGCAGGCGGGCCTGATGTCGAAGGGCATCGCACTGGCACCGGACCTCCGGTTCGTGCGCGACCGCTACGAGGCGCCGCGGCTGGTCGCGTGGCTTCTCGACCCGCCATCGGTGAAGCCGGACACGGCGATGCCGGACTTCAAGCTGAGCCAGGCCGAGGCGCGCGACATCGCCGCGTACTTGATGACGACGCCGCTTGCGGCCGTGAAGAAGACGACTCCGAAACGGCTGCCGGTGCTCGAGCGGCCGGTGTTGTTCAAGGAAGTGCAGGAGCGCGTGCTCGGGCGGATTTGCCAGCACTGCCATGGCAACCCCGACGTCGCACTCGGTGACGGCGGTCCGGGCAACACCGGCGGCTTCGGCTTCGGACAGCGCGGGCTGTCCTTGGTGAGCTATCGCGCGGTGAGCGCCGGGCTGCTCGACAATCACGGCGAGCGTCACAGCGTGTTCGACAAGACCGCCGACGGAACGCCGCTGCTGGTTGCCGCGCTACTCGCGCGCCAGGCGGAGGAGGCGGGTCAAGCGGACCCGGCGGTGCGCGGCATGCCGCTCGGCCTGCCGTCGCTGTCGCCCGAGGACATCCAGCTCGTCGAGACGTGGGTCGCCCAGGGGCGCCCGCGCTGAGTCAGGAGACCAGGCCGAAGCAGCGCTCGGCGATTTCCTTCGGCCGCGTCTCGCCCTTGTAGACGACCCACTCGGAGGTGCGGGCGGAGACCATGAGCAGCGTGCGTTGCAGCTCGGCCGTCGCGCCCCAGAGCGCGACCTGCACGTTCATGGGGATCTCGTCGGCGAGCGCGGCCAGCGCGGTCGCGCGGATCGACGGCGCGCGACAGTCCATCAGGATCACGGCCCGCGCGTGCGCGATGTCTTCGAGCGAATGCACGAGCCCGCTCACGTTGTGCACCCGGACCAGCGCCGCGTGCGGATCCAGCCACGACGTGAGGCGCCGGATCATGGTCGCGTCCTTGGACACGACCAGCACATACGGGATCGAGCGCCGCGTCTCGGGCCCTTCGAGCGGCGGCTCGTAGGTCGCGCTCGGCGCGAGCTGGGGCGTCGGGAAGAGCGACGCCACGGGCGACGGCGCCGGCGGCGTGCTCAGCCGATCGATCGGCCGCGGCACCGACCCCGATACCGCGGCGCTGTGCATCGGCGGCTTCGTGATGGGGCCGGACCAGGGCGGCGGCGTGCCGAGCGCGTGAGGCAGCGAACGCAGCGAGCCGGGTCGCGGACTGAGGGAACGTAGCGGCGGCGGGCGCGATGAACGCCGCGGCGGCGTCACCGCGCGCAGCTGCGAGCTCACGGAGCTGCGTCGCGGGCTCGGCTTGGCGCCGCTGTGGCGCTCGAGCAGATCGGCAACCCGGTCGAGCTCCTCGATGACCGCTTCGGCGAGCTCGAGGCCGAGCCCCTGCACAAGCGCGCGACGCAGCGGACCGTCGGTGAAGGTGCGGAAGTGGAGCGCGTCGGTCGGCAGCTCGCAAGCGTCGGCCTCGCGCAGCGCCTGTGCGAGCAGCGCGTCGCGCACGTCCGGCGACACGACGCTGTCGAGTGTCTCGCAGAGCGCGATGGGTATCTGGTGCTTCACGGCGCAATGACGGGGGGGTGACGCGCGCGCGTTGTCCACCCGTCGGGGCAGAGACGTAGTCTAACCGGCCGGCGTGCGATCGGCTGGGATTTCCCCTGGGTCGGGTTCCGGCATCACCCCCAGGGCGGCACCCGGCCAGCCGGACAGTCAAGGATTTCGCGGTGCTACGCTTCGCCCAGCCGATGTTCTTCGTCTTTGGGACGGCCCTCCGCGAGCAGGTCCGCGGGCTCGTGGCGGACGCCTGCCCCGGTTGTCACGACCTGCGTTGGCTTGCCCTGGTCGACACCTACCGGGTCTTCGAGCTGTACTTCATTCCCCTTGGAAAGGGACGGTTGCAGGCGTCGACCGTGCGCTGCGACGCGTGCGGGATCGAGCGCGCGAGCGACGCGGATCGCTACGCGGAGGTGCTGTCAAGAACCGACGCCGACGCAATCGGAGTCGAGCGCGCGATGCCGGCGCACGAGGCCCCGCGCGGACTGCTCGAACGCGCGACACCACTGTTGCGCGAGCTCGTGCTCGCCGGGGAGGACGCGTCGCGCTTCATCGCGCGTTTCGCTCGCTTCCCGCAGCTCGCCGACGTCGAACGCCGGGAGCTGGTCGCCGAGCTCACGGGTATGGTGACGCATTTGCGTGGGAGCCGAGTGTGATTACGTTGCGCGCATGACGACAATCCTGCTCTCCTGGCTGGTGCTGAGCGTCGCCGTCTGGCTGACGGCGAAGATCCTGCCGGGTTTCGAGGTCAGGAGCTTCGGTAGCGCGATCGGCGTCGCGGCGATCTTCGGGCTCCTGAACTGGGCCGTCGGCTGGTTCTTGTTCCTGGTGATCGGTCTGGGCACGCTGGGCGTCGGGTTCCTGCTGGCGTTTCTCACCCGCTGGTTCGTGAACGCGATCTTGCTGAAGGTCACCGACTCGGTCTCCGATTCGCTGAAGATCAAGAGCTTCGCCACGGCGTTCGTCGGCGGCTTGCTCATGAGCGGGCTCGGCACCGCCGGGCAGTGGCTGATCCACGGCATGGTATAAGCGCCTGGATGCTTCGATGGTTCGGCGGCGGGCTCGCGATTCTGGCGCTGTGCGGGTGTAGCTCGTCGTCTTCCGACGCGTCGCCAACGCGAGACGCGGGAAGCGACGCGCCGGCATGCAGCTTCCCGGCCGCGGGCGACGAGGCCGACGCCGGCGTTGCCGAGCCGACCGCCGCGGACATCCAGTTCAGCGCGGTCGCCGCCCTGCCGTCCGGCGAGCAGATCCTGTTCAATGACTGGATTTCGGCCCCGAACGCGGTGTACAGCATGCACCCCGACGGCACGGCGGCGACGAAGATCTTCGAAGCGTACCGCGTGTGGAGCATGGGCGTGTCGCAGTACGGCAACCACATCGCGTTCGCGTGCGGCGATCCCATGCAAGAGCAGCACTACGGGCTCACGCTGGGCGACGCGATCCAGAACACGTTCGTGTACGACGCCGCGACCCAGAGCGCGAGCGCGCTTTCCTGGGGCAACATCAACGACGAGTGCCACACGTTTTCCGCGTCGGGCGACGCCGTCTACGTGTGTCGCCGCTACGACTTCCAGAGCGACGGGTCGTCGAAGGGCTATCGTCTAGGACGCATCGACACCGGAAGCGGCGCATTCGCGTTCCTCACGCCGGACGTGACGAACCAGTTCCACCTGCATCCCGAGCCGACGCCGGACGGCGCGCTGCTCTATACCCGCATCGACGTCACGCCGCCGAGCACGCAGCACCGCTCGATCCGGCGGCTGTCACCGTGCGGCGACGACACGCTGGTGCTCGACAACGCATCCGGCGACGCGGTTTCCCCCGACGGCACCCGCTTCGCCTACCAGGACTACGGCGACAACCGCAAGATCTACGTGGCCAACCTGGACGGCAGCGGCGCGGTGAAAATAGCCGATCGTGAGGGGACGAACCTGGCGTTTTCGCCGGACGGAACGCGTCTCGCGTATCTGTACAACGACGCGGGCGCGAACTGCTCGCACATCGACGTCGTACACACCGATGGCTCCGACGCACAGAGCCCGACGCGCGTCCGCGACTGCGGCCAGACCGGCGAGATGATCACGGAGCTTTCGTGGATCACGCGCTAGGGACGATGAAGCTCGCCATGCCGGCAGCCACCAGCTTGCCCGGGTCGCCGGCGTAGAGCTTCGCTTCCGCCACGGCCACGGTGCGGCCCGCCTTGAGCACTTCGGCGACGGCGCGCACGTCCTGCTGCCTCGCGGTCGACAACAGGTTGATCTTGTACTCCGAGGTCAGCGGAAGTCGCCCGCTGCGGCCGTAGTGGCTGAGCGCGGAGTAGTACGTCGCGGTGTCGAGCAGCGCCGCGTACACGCCACCGTGGATGAAGCCCATGCCCTGGTCGAGATCCGGCTTGTAGCGCGCGACGACCTCCACTTTTCCGCGCCGGACCGGCACCAGCTCGAAACCGAGATGGAGATGGAAGCGGCAATGCTTGAACGTCGCGTGGAGGAACGCTGCGTCTTCGGCGTCGAGGGGCTCGGACATGGCCGGTCATCCTACCCTGTGCTTCAATCCTCGGCGATGGCCGACCTCTACCTGAAGCAGCTCTTGATGGGACGCGACGCCGCGCAGGGTCAGCGTGCCGCGACGATGATGCAGAACTTCGTGTACCTGGTCGGCGATCGCGACGCCGGCGAGTGCATGGTGATCGACCCGGCGTGGGACGTCCAGGGCATCATCGACGTCGCCAACGCCGACAACATGAAGATCACCGGCGCGCTGGCGACGCACTATCACCCGGACCACGTCGGCGGGTCGATCTTCGGGCTCGACATCGAGGGACTGTCCGCGCTGATGAAGACGCACCCGTGCAAGGTCCACGCGCACAAGCTCGAGACGTCCGGCATCCGCAAGGTCACCGGGCTCTCGCAGAGCGATTTCGTCGATCACGACTCTGGTGATCGGATCAGCGTGGGCGGCATCGAGATCGAGATCCTCCACACGCCGGGTCACACGCCCGGCTCGAGCTGCTTCCGCGTGAAGGACGCGCTGCTCGCCGGCGACACGCTGTTCCTGCAGGGCTGCGGACGCGTGGACCTGCCCGGCGGCGACCCGGAAGAGATGCGTCGCACGCTGACCGAGCGGCTCGCCACGATCAGCGGCGACACGATCCTCTATCCCGGCCACGCCTACGGCGGCGAGCACGCGCCGATGGACGAGGTGCGTCGCACGAACCCGTATCTGCAGCCGGACTGAGCGGCCTACAGGCCCGTGCTCTGCAGGTGCACGCCGTACACGTCCGGCGACGAGTACGAGACGTGGATCAACGGGTCGTCGTCGGCCTTGGGCGGCTTGACCACGGCGAGCACGATGCCGCTGCGGCTGGGCCACGTCCACTCGAGTCGCACCTTCGCGTCGTCCGACTTGATACACGCGGCGAGGTCGCTGAGGCAGCTCGGCGGGACCACCGAGAGGCTCGCCCCGGGCGTGCCGTACTTCGCGGCGAGCGCTGTCTTCAGCGACACCACGGATTTCTCCAGCTGCTTCGCGCCAGGCTCCAGCACGAGCGTCACCAGGCACAGATGTCCGGCGCAGTAGCGGAACAACGCGTGCCCGGACACGCCGATATCCTGCGGCATGCCGTCGCACGTCGCGTGATCGGCGCTGGTGGACTCGTACTTGTGCCCGCTCGACTCGCAGGCAGCCTGCACGGCGTCCGCACCGTCGCCAAAGGCGAAGCCTGCGGCGCCGTGCGGCTCTTTCGCCTTCGGCAGAGCGGGCTTGGCCGCTGCGGAGGCGGCGGCGCGCCCTGACTCCTTCACCGCCGTGGCCACGTCCTCGTCGTGGACGCACGGCATCGATTGGCCGGACAGCCCCGTGTATTCGTAGCGCGAGCGGCAGGTGTAGGTCGCCTCCTGGCCGCAGCCCGTGGCGCGGTACGAGTTACCACCGATCGCCTCGACCTCGACCTCCGACTCGTCGCAGGAAAACTCGTTGGCCGCGCGCTCCCGTACGATGCCGCTGCCGGTCGCGCAGGCACCGACGACCAACGCAGCGGGCGCAATTGCCAGAAGCCACCGGCGAGCCACGCACCGAACATACAATGACTTGCGAGGACGAAGCAACGCTGCGACTCGGTGTCGTGGCCCAGCGGTCCTCAGCGGGCGACGTAGCGGATGATCTCGTCCGGCGTGGCCCGCACGACGACGTTTCGCTCGGCGAGCTTGTCGATCCCGGCGCGGACCGCGGCCTCCACGGACTCGACCGGGAACACCTCCTTCAAGTCCGGGGCGATCCACTTGAGCGCGACCAGGATCCCGCGCTGCACCGGCCCGTGGATCACGACGAAGGACCCGAGCACGCGCTCGCGGATCTCCGCCGGCATCGTGCGCGTCCACTGGGTGATCCGCTTGCGCTGCGCCGCGGTGACGCTGCCAGTGGCGACCACGACCGTGACGTACCAGGTCCGCTCGCGCAGGGCGCGGGCGCCGGCGGCCTCGTTCTGCCTGAAGAAGTCGGTGAGCCCGTCTTCGTCGATCCGATCCGGCCACCTCAAGATGACGAGCGGGAAGAACCGGTAGTCGAACTGGACCGTGTCCATGCGGGCGCTCAGTCTCGCGTCAGCTTCTTGTACTTGATGCGGTGCGGCTGGTCCGCGTCCGTACCGAGGCGACGATGCCGGTCCGCCTCGTACGCCTGGTAGTTGCCCTCGAACCAGATGACCTCGCTGTCGCCCTCGAAGGCGAGCATGTGCGTCGCGATGCGATCGAGAAACCAACGGTCGTGGCTGATGACGACCGCGCAACCCGGGAAGCCGAGCAGCGCCTCTTCAAGCGCGCGCAGCGTGTCGACGTCGAGGTCGTTCGTGGGCTCGTCGAGCAGCAGCAGGTTGCCGCCCTGCTTCAAGAGCTTCGCCAGGTGCACGCGATTGCGCTCGCCGCCAGACAGACTGCCGACGAGCTTCTGCTGGTCGCTGCCGCGAAAGCCGAACCACCCGCAGTACGCGCGCGAAGACACCTCGCGCTTTCCGAGCTCGATCTTGTCCTCGCCGCCGCTGATCTCCTTCCAGACGTTGTTGTCGCCGGAGAGCGCCTCGCGACTCTGGTCGACGTAGGCGATCTGCACCGTGTCGCCGACCTTGAGCTCGCCCTCGTCGGGCTTTTCCTCGCCGATCAGCATGCGGAACAGCGTGGTCTTGCCCGCGCCGTTGGGACCGATCACCCCGACGATGCCGCTGCGCGGCAGCCGGAAGTCCAGATGATCGATCAGCAGGCGATCGGCGAAGCCCTTGGTCAGGCCCTCGGCCTCGATGACCAGGTCGCCGAGGCGCGGCCCCGGCGGGATGCCGATCTCCGTGGGATCCGCCGGCCCCTTGTTCGACTGCGCGACCAGGTCCTCGTACGCGTTCAGGCGCGCCTTGCTCTTGGCCTGGCGCGCACGCGGTGACGCGCGCACCCAATCGAGCTCTTGCTTGAGCTTGCGCTGCCGGCCGCTCTCCTGCTTCTCCTCGATGGCGAGCCGGGCGGCCTTCTGCTCGAGCCACCCGGAGTAGTTCCCCTTGAACGGATAGCCGTGCCCGCGATCGAGCTCGAGGATCCACTCGGCGACGTCGTCGAGGAAGTAGCGGTCATGCGTCACGGCGACGACCGTGCCGGGGTAGTCGTGGAGGAAGCGCTCGAGCCACGCCACGCTCTCGGCGTCGAGGTGGTTGGTCGGCTCGTCGAGCAGCAGCATGTCGGGCCGCTCGAGCAGGATCCGGCACAGCGCGACGCGACGCTTCTCGCCGCCGCTGAGCTTTGCGATCTCGGCGTCCGCGGGCGGCAAGCGCAAGGCGTCCATCGCCTGCTCCAGGTGCGAGTCGAGGCTCCACAGGTCCGCGGCGTCGATCTGATCCTGCAGCGCGCCCTGCTTCTCGAGCAACGCGTTCATCTCGTCGTCGCTCATCGGCTCGCCGAGCTTCATGCTCAGCTCCTCGAACGCCGTCAAGAGCGCGCGCTGCGCGGCCACGGCTTGCTCCACCGCGTCCTTCACCGTCTTCGCGTCACCCAGCTCCGGCTCTTGCGCGAAATAGCCGACCTTGGTCCCGGGATGCGGCTTCGCTTCCCCCAGGAACTCGTGATCGACGCCGGCCATGATCTTGAGCAGCGAGCTCTTGCCGGAGCCGTTCGAGCCGATCACGCCGATCTTCGCGCCGGGGAAGAACGCCAGCGTGATGTCCGAGAGGACCTTCTTGTCGGGAGGGTGGACCTTGGTCACCTCCTGCATCGTGAATATGAACTCGGGCATGGGGTCGGCGGAGTCTATCCCGAGTGCCCGGCCCGCGCGATTGCCGTCGTGCGGCGAGTCTGGTATCCGGCCCGGCGTGGGGAACACGAAGAGGGCGAGCCTCGCGCTCGTGGTTGTGCTCGCGGCGCCGTGTGCGCTCTCGTGCAGCAAGGACAAGGCCGCGGCGCCGGCGCCCAGCGCGTCGATCGCGACGCCGGCTCCCGCGCCGAGCGCCGCGCCTGCCGCGGCTCCGCAGAGCAAGCTGCGCGTGCTGGCGGAGTCGAAGGACGCGTTGTTCGGCACCGGAGCGAATGGCGACGGCGTGGTCGTCGCCAAGGCGACGGGGTTGCAGCTCGTCGGCGGAAAGCCGAGCGAAAATCCCGAGCTCGCGCTCGGCCTCGAGAACCCGCGCTGGAGCGAGCGCCAGGTGGTCGGCGCCGACAGCACGCTGGTCGCGTTCGCCGGCAAGCGCGATCCCGACGCGCTGCAGCTCGGCGACCGCATGATGTACATGGAGGATCCGCAGATAGGCGCCGATCGCACCGTGTTCCGCGCGTTCAAACACGGCGGCTGGGTGCGCGTCGGCGCGGTGGACGAAGGCGAGTCGCTGGGCGGGTTCGGCCGCTTCCGCGGCCGGATCGTCGCCGCCGTCGTGATGCCCGGGAGCAAGGACTATCGCTTCAAGCTCGTGGCCGGCAAGCCGGGCATCGCGCTGCCCGCGCCGACGCCCGCCGACAAGCCGCCCGAGCCCGCGGCAGCGGACACCGCCGCGGACGGCGGTGCGGACGGTGGCGCGGACGGCGCCGCGGAGGCGAGCGCGGCGGTGGCGAGCGCCGCGCCGCCACCCAAGCCCGCCGACCCGTCACTGCCCAACCCGGCGCTCGACGCCGGCTGCGAGACGCGCGTCGTGCCGAGCGCGTTCGACGGCCTGGAGAGCGGCGAGGCGATGGTCGTCGGACGCGTCTGTCCGGGTACCGGCGACACATGGGTCGAGCACTGGCCACCGAAGAAGCGGAAGGCCGCCTTCGAGAAGATCCCGCAGCCGCCGAGCGGAGCGGTCACCGTGGTCATGACCGCGGAGGGCCAGGCCGTCGTCGCCGTAGCGGGCACGCGTTGGGCGATCGAGCGCAAGGCCGACGGCAGCTGGGCGAAGCTCGAAGCGCCGGGCAGCGGCAGCATCCAACAGGTCGCCGCGTCGCCGGCGGGGCGCCTGTGGCTCGTCGTCGGCGGCCGCGTGTTCTCGCGAAGCGCCGGCGCCGCGTTCAGCGAGACGGTGCTACCCGACGGCAAGCAGGCGACCCGCGTCTTCCCCTCCGACAACGACGAGCCGTTCGTGCTGACCGAGCACGAGCTGATCGGTCCCGCATCGGCGGGCGGCGGCGTCGCCGTGAGCATCGAGGGCGGCGCGACGTCGCTCTGCACCGAGCCGTACGTCATCATCGAGAGCCACGTGAAGCGCACCAAGAAGTACGCCGACGTCATCGACAAGGTAAAAGGCGCCGGCGTGTCCGGCGTGTCCCTCGTGTTCGGGCACCGCGGGATGGCCGGCGTGGACAGCATCCAGGCCAAGGCTCCCGACATGAAGACCGCGCACGCCCTGTCCAAGGCGCTGGGTGGTGCCGCCATCGTGTGCGGCGCGCCGCGAACCGAGGCGAAGGTCCCCGGCTTCGACTGACGCTACTCGCAGTCGGCGAACACCTCGCGCCACAGCGCCTTGCCGATGATCTCGTGCCCCTTCTTGCCCCAGTGCACGTTGTCGTCGGCGAAGCGTCGGTACGCCGGGCACAGCACGTCCGGGTCGCCGCACGACAGCAGCGGATAGGTATCGAGCGCGAAGTCCACCGCGCCGATCGCCGCCTGGGCGCGGATCCACGTGTCGAGGGCGTGGGTCGCGCCGATACGCCGATCGTCCACGCCGCGCAGCTTGCCCCACGGCGACACCGTCAGCGCCACGACCTTCACGCCGTGCTCGCGCGCCGCGCCGTACATCCAGCGCAGATTGCTCTCGATACCCCGGATGCGCGCGTCGTGGATCGACCCGGCGAGCAGATCGTTCACGCCGCCCAGGATCAGGACGTGCGTGTACTTCGGCTTGGACCGCGCGCCCGGCGGCAACCCGACGCCGAACAGGTCCTGCTCGAGCCGCCAGCGCATGTGGCGCGTCTGCTGTCCGCCTACCCCGTATGCGTCGAAGCGGCTGCCCGGGCACAGCTTCGCCAGCTCCTTCAGATACAGGCCCCCGCCGACCCGCGTATCCGTCAGCGAATCACCAATGGCCGCCACGACATAGCGCTGCTTGGGGGTTTGCCGGTCCGGCGCGGAAACGCCCTGCGCGGACGGCGCTTCAGCGTGCGCCCCTTGTGCCGGCTGAGCGGGGACAGCGGCGAGGGCCGCGGCGAGCGCCCCCGCGAGCAGGACCGGTCCGCGCGCTCGCATGGTGCACAAAGCGTAGCGCGCCGCTTCCACACCGACCAACTTCACGGCAGGGCCCACTCGGCGCACGCCGCTTTACTCTCGGCTTTTCGCCGGCGCGCGGCGTATGCTCGCCCGATGCTGACGGCTCGGGCAGTGCTCGGAATGGGTTCGTTCGTGTTCGTCTGCGCGTGCGGCTCGAGCGGCGCGGGCGGCGGCGCGGCCGGCGCGGCGGGGGCAAGCGGCGGCGCGGGCGGCAGTGCCGGCAGTGCCGGCGCGGCCGGCATGGCGGGAACGGCCGGCGCGGCCAGCGCGGCGGGAACCGCCGGCGCGGCCGGCGCGGCCAACCCGATCATCGACATGGACACGTCGATGGGCAGCATGTCGTTCGAGCTCGACGCGACGCGCATGCCGGTCACGACGGCGAACCTGCTCGCCTACGTCGATGAAGGGTTCTACGACGGCACGATCTTCCACCGCGTCATTCCGGACTTCATGGCCCAGGGCGGCGGCTTCACGTCGGGGCTGGTGGCCAAGAGCACCCACGCGCCGATCGTCCTCGAGACCAGTCCGGACATCGTGCACGACTATGGCGTCATCTCGATGGCGCGCACCAACGTCCCCGACAGCGCGACGAGCCAGTTCTTCGTGGTGAACAGCCAATCCGGCGCGCACAGTCTGGACGGCCAGTATGCCGCCTTCGGTCACCTGATCGCGGGCTCGGACACGCTCGACGCGATCAGCCAGGTCGCGACGCACAGTGTCGGCCTGTACGACGACGTACCGGTGACGGACGTCGAGATCGCGTCCGTGAAACGGAGATAGCCGCCTTGCCCGGCGCGTACCGCGAGGCGCCGGCGCCGCCGGCGTTTCCAGCGCAGCAGATCGCGTGGCGACGGCGCGTGGCCCGCGGCGCGCTGTTCGTGCCAGCGTCCGTGGCCGCCAAGTGGGCCAGCCTGGTAGTCTTGGGAGCGGCGGACGCAAGCGCGCACGTGGTCACGGTCGTCTTGCTGCTGACGCAGCTCTGCGTCTGCGGCGCGACGTGGACGCTGACCGCGCCGCCGCCGTCCAAGCGACCAAGCGTCCTGGCGTGGCTGCTGCGCGCCGGCGTCGTAGGGGAGCTTGTGGGATGGGCGCCGCTGGCGTTCGGCGTGTACCCCGCGTGGCTCGAGCCGCTGGCTCTGCTGATCGTCGCCAGCGGCGGTCTGGCGTACGTCGGGACGCTGTTCAGCGCTGTCGGGTTGCCCGATCGCGCGCTCCAGGCGCGAGTTCTCGCGGTCGGCGTGGTCGCGCCCACCGTCGCGATGCTCAGCCTGGCGACCCGGGGCTTCGAGCTCGTGCTCGTCTTGTGCGTGCTCGCGCAACTGATCGCGCTCCTGCTCGCGTTCCTGCTGCTGGTGGCGCTGCGAAAGGTGCTGCGCGTGAAGCATAGCGAGCTGTGGCTCGACGACGGCGCCACGCCCCCCGAGTGGGTGAGCCTGTTCGTGCTGGGAGACGGACGAGCGGAGGTGTTCTCGGCGCGCGAGCGCTTCGGCTATTTCGTGACGCGCTGGGACGCGGAGATCTGGCTAGAGGCGCACGGAATGGTCGCCGCGGCCGACGCGGTAGAGCGCCGCCTCGCGGCGGCGCCGCCCTGACGGGTCCGGCGTCCGCGCGCTGCGACCCCGGGCGGCGACGCGAACCGCTCGGCGGATCCAGCGGTCTACTGGACCGCGCCACACGGCACGAGGATGCGATAGCCAGCGACGTGGGTATCGGTCAAGAGCGTGCGCGAGACTGTGTTGTAGGTGCTGTCCCAATAGCGCCGGTACAGCACGTCGTAGTTCCCCGCCAGCACCTTGCCGCCGTACGTGCCCGTGCGCAGCGTGTAGTTGCCCGAGCTCTGGTACTGGTAGCTGTAGCCACCGATGTAGTGCGCCGCGCCCGTGTCCTTCGCCACCAGGTAGATGTCCGCACCGTCGTAGTTCGTGTTCGTCGATGGCAGCGCCGCGCCGCCCAGCGTGATCGTCCCGCCCACGGTGGACACGGGGATGTCCAGATCGAGGGTAACCGCGCCCGGCGCGATCACCACGTTCTGCTTGAGCAAGCGATAGCCGGCGACGTGCGTCTCGCTCGCG
Organism: uncultured delta proteobacterium; assembly: GCA_963775185.1. GTDB lineage: Bacteria > Myxococcota_A > Polyangia > Polyangiales > Polyangiaceae > JAPSGB01. The sequence goes on from CAVZIE010000006.1 coordinate 34,645, forward strand.
GTCGTGCGCGAGACTGTGTTGTAGGTGCTGTCCCAGTAGCGCCGGTACAGCACGTCGTAGGTGCCGGCCAGCACCTTGCCGCCGTAGGTGCCCGTGCGCAGCGTGTAGTTCCCCGAGCTCTGGTACTGGTAGCTGTAGCCGCCGATGTAGTGCGCCGCGCCCGTGTCCTTCGCCACCAGGTAGATGTCCGCACCGTCGTAGTTCGTGTTCGTCGATGGCAGCGCCGCGCCGCCCAGCGTGATGCTGCCGCTCACCGTGGACACCGGGATGTCCAGATCGAGCGTGACCGCGCCCGGCGCGATCACCACGTTCTGCTTGAGCAAGCGGTAACCGGCGACGTGCGTCTCGCTCGCGGTCGTGCGCGAGACTGTGTTGTAGGTGCTGTCCCAGTAGCGCCGGTACAGCACGTCGTAGGTCCCCGCCAGCACCTTGCCGCCGTACGTGCCCGTGCGCAGCGTGTAGTTCCCCGAGCTCTGGTACTGGTAGCTGTAGCCACCGATGTAGTGCGCCGCGCCCGTGTCCTTCGCCACCAGGTAGATGTCCGCACCGTCGTAGTTCGTGTTCGTCGATGGCAGCGCCGCGCCGCCCAGCGTGATCGTCCCGCCCACGGTGGACGCCGGGATGTCCAGATCGAGCGTGACCGCGCCCGGCGCGATCACCACGTTCTGCTTGAGCAAGCGATAGCCGGCGACGTGCGTCTCGCTCGCGGTCGTGCGCGAGACTGTGTTGTAGGTGCTGTCCCAGTAGCGCCGGTACAGCACGTCGTAGGTCCCCGCCAGCACCTTGCCGCCGTACGTGCCCGTGCGCAGCGTGTAGTTGCCCGAGCTCTGGTACTGGTAGCTGTAGCCACCGATGTAGTGCGCCGCGCCCGTGTCCTTCGCCACCAGGTAGATGTCCGCACCGTCGTAGTTCGTGTTCGTCGATGGCAGCGCCGCGCCGCCCAGCGTGATCGTCCCGCCCACGGTGGACACGGGGATGTCCAGATCGAGGGTAACCGCGCCCGGCGCGATCACCACGTTCTGCTTGAGCAAGCGGTAACCGGCGACGTGCGTCTCGCTCGCGGTCGTGCGCGAGACTGTGTTGTAGGTGCTGTCCCAGTAGCGCCGGTACAGCACGTCGTAGGTGCCGGCCAGCACCTTGCCGCCGTAGGTGCCCGTGCGCAGCGTGTAGTTCCCCGAGCTCTGGTACTGGTAGCTGTAGCCGCCGATGTAGTGCGCCGCGCCCGTGTCCTTCGCCACCAGGTAGATGTCCGCACCGTCGTAGTTCGTGTTCGTCGATGGCAGCGCCGCGCCGCCCAGCGTGATGCTGCCGCTCACCGTGGACACCGGGATGTCCAGATCCAACTTGTCCGCGCCGCTGCCGAGCACGACGTCGCGCTTCAGGTAGCGATAGCCCGCGACGTGTGTCTCGCTCGCGGTCGTGCGCGACACCGTGTTGTACGTGCCGTCCCAGTAGCGCCGGTACAGCACATCGTACACGCCGGCCAGCACCTTGCCGCCGTAGGTGCCCGTGCGCAGCGTGTAGTTCCCCGAGCTCTGGTACTGGTAGCTGTAGCCACCGATGTAGTGCGCCGCGCCCGTGTCCTTCGCCACCAGGTAGATGTCCGCGCCGTCGTAGTTCGTGTTCGTCGACGGCAGCGCCACGCCGCCCAGCGTCAGCACGCCGCTGACCGCCGCCACGGGAATGTCCACGTCTCCGACGAGCGGCGTGCTCGAGGTGCAGCTTCCGGTTCCGCAGCCCGCGATCGGCGCACCGGCGCAGGAGCCGGCGCTGTTGCAGACGTCGTTCTGCGTGCAAGCGATGCCGTCGTTGCAGAGCGTGCCCGGCGTCTTCGGGACCAGGGGAAAGTCGTGCGTGCTCTCGTTGCAGGCGCCGTAACTCGCACACGAGCCGGGATCCGCGGGCGGCGAGGGAACGTTCGTGGTGACGCATCCGCGCGCGTCCGCCTGGCCGCCGGGCTGGCACAGCTCCACGCCGGTACACCACTTGCCGTCGTCGCACGCGGTATCGTCCGGCGCGTGTGCGGCAAAGCCGCTGGCGCAGCTGTCGACCGTGCAGTCCAGGCCATCGTCGGGAACCAGGCTGTCGTCCGGCGGCGCGATGCAGCCCTGGACGCTGTCGCAGCTGTCGGCGGTACACGGATTCCCATCGTCGCAAACGCGCGGGCTGCCCACGGAGCACGTGCCGCTCTGGCACGTCTGGCCGACCAGGCACAACGACGTCTGGCACGTCGTACCGTCGGTGAGCGCCGTGTGCTCACAAGCCCCGCCGACCAGCGCGTCCGTCGTGCACGGATTCGCGTCGTCGCAGTCCGGCGTGTAGCACTCCGCGGCGCCGGCGACGACGTGGCACGCCTGGTTCGACGCCAGGCACGGATCGGGCGTGCACGGGTCGTCACTGCATCCGCCGGCGCCATCCGGGTGGAAGCCCGCATCGCAGGCGCAAGTGAACGCGCTGCCCTGCGCCGTACACGACGTCTGGTTCGCACCGGTACAGGGATTGGGCGAGCACGGATCACTGGTGCAGGCGCCGGCGCCGTCATCGTGGTAGCCCGCCGTGGCGTCGCATTGGTCACAGGCCGTACCTGCGTAGCCAGTGTCGCAGGCGCACTGCACCACGCCGAGAACGACGCTGCACGCGCCGTGCCCGGCGCAGCTGCCGGCGCTGCACGTCTCGTCGACGACGCAGGCGCCGCCGGCGCCGTGATATCCCGGATCGCACTCGCACGACGGTGTGCCGGCGGTGGAGACGCAGGTCGTCTTGTGCGCCTCGGTGCACGCGTTCGGGATGCACGGATTGCTCGTGCAGCCGCCCTGACCATCGTCGTGGTAGCCGCCCACGGCGTCGCACTGGTCGCACGCCGTGCCGCTCCAGCCGCTGTCACACGTGCACACCGTCGCGCCGCTCTTGTCGTCGCAGGCGCCGTGCCCGGCGCAGCTGTTCGCGCCGCAAGTGGTGTCGACAACGCAGGCGCCACCGTCGTCGTGGGTGCCCGCCTTGCATGCGCAGCTGGCACTGCCCGCGGCCGCGACGCAGGTCCGGTCCGGATCGAGACACGGGCTCGGCGTACACGGGTCGTTGCTGCAGCCACCCTTGCCGTCGGCGTGGTAACCGCCGGCGCTGTCGCACGCATCGCAGCTCGCGCCGCCCCAGCCGGGCTCGCACGTGCACACCTCCGCGGCGTCGCACTGGCCGTGCACGCAGCTCGCACTCGTACAACCCTGGTCCAGCGCGCAGCCGCCGTCCGCGGAGTGCGACCCGTCCGGACACGCGTCGGACGCGGGAGCGTCGGCCGGCGCGTCGGCAGCCGCGTCCGCGCCGGCGTCGGGCTTCGCCGAGGAGCTGGCATCGCCGCTGTCGCCACAGCCGGTGAGCGTCAGCAACGCGACAATCGCGATCCAGATTGAAACGACGGGCGAAAAGCGAGCCATGGCAGCGACAACAAGGTCGCATGGCCCCGCGCAGGCGTCACGCGGGATACCGCGCCGGACCAGCAGCAGCGCCTATTCGGCGGCCTTCGCGGCGAGGCCGCTCCGGAGGTCGCCGAGGATCGCGTCGACGTTCTTCTTGGCGTCGCCGAACAGCATGCGCGTGTTCTCTTTGTAGAACAGCGGGTTATCCACGCCGGCGTAGCCCGCCGCCATGCTGCGCTTCATGACGATGCTGGTCTTGGCGTTCCAGACTTCCAACACCGGCATGCCGTAGATCGGGCTCGACGGATCCTCGAGAGCGCCCGGGTTGACGATGTCGTTGGCGCCGATCACGAGCACCACGTCCGTCTCGGGGAAATCCGCGTTGATCTCCTCCATCTCGAGCACGATGTCGTAGGGCACCTTCGCCTCGGCGAGCAGCACGTTCATGTGGCCGGGCAAGCGACCCGCGACGGGATGGATCGCGAAGCGTACCTTCGCGCCCTTCTCGCGCAGCAGCTGGGCGACCTCGTACAGCGGATACTGGGCGTGCGCGACGGCCATGCCGTAGCCCGGCACGATCACGACGCTCTTCGCGTCCATCAAGAGCTCCGCCGTCTCGGGCGCGGTGATCGGCGTCACGGTGCCCGCTTGCTCGGCCGCGCCCGCGGCGGGCTTCGCGCCCTCGGAGGCGCCGAAACCGCCGAAGATCACGCTCACGATCGAGCGGTTCATGGCCTTGCACATGATGAAGCTGAGGATCGCGCCGCTGGACCCGACGAGCGCGCCGGTGATGATCAAGAGATCGTTCGACAGCATGAAGCCGGCGGCGGCGGCGGCCCAGCCCGAGTAGCTGTTCAGCATCGACACGACGACGGGCATGTCCGCGCCGCCGATGGCCATCACCAGGTGCACGCCGAGCACGGCGGCGAGCGCCGTCATCACGCCGAGCGGGACGATCCCTACGTTGACCGGCGCGCCGAGGAAGCGCGCACCCATCCACAGGCTCACTGCGACCATCGCCAGGTTCAGCCAGTGACGGCCCGGCAGCATCAGCGGCTTGCTGCGGATCAGTCCCTGCAGCTTGCCGAACGCCACGATCGAGCCGGTAAAGGTGATGGCGCCGATGAACACGCCGACGAAGATCTCCACTTCGTGGATCGTGAGCTCCACGCCGGTGAGCTGATGCGTCGTGTCGAGATAGCTCGCGAAGCCGACCAACACCGCCGCCGCGCCGACGAAGCTGTGCAGTGCCGCGACGAGCTGCGGCATGTTGGTCATCTCCACGCGCGCGGCGAGCACGGCACCGATGCTGGCGCCGATGGCGACCGCCACGCCGAGCAAGGCGTAACCGTGCACGCGCGCCACGCCGGTGGTCGCGACCAGCGCGATCAGCATGCCGATCATGCCGAACACGTTGCCGCGCCGGGCAGTGGTCTGCTGTGACAGACCGCCCAGGCTCAAGATGAACAGCACGCCGGCGGCGATGTACGCGACAGTGATCAGGCTCGGAGGCATCGCATCACCGCCTGAACATCCGCAGCATGCGCTGGGTCACGAGGAAACCGCCGCTGATATTGATGGTCGCGAGCAGCACCGCGGCGGCGCCGAGCACCGTCACGACGGTCAGCGTGTTCGCGCCGAGCTCCAGCATGCCGCCGATCAGGATGATGCCGCTGATGGCGTTGGTCACGCTCATCAGCGGCGTGTGCAGCGCCGGCGTCACGTTCCAGACCACCTGCCAGCCGATGAAGACCGCGAGCACGAACACGGTGAAGTGCGCCAGGAACTCGTGCGGGGCGACCATGCCCAGGCCGAACAGCGCGAGCGCCACGACGCCCAGGAAGACCGCGGTGCCGACGCCGGACGACGCCTTGTGCTCGTCCTTGCCCGGCGGTTGGTGCGCCACCGGCGGCGGCGGCCTGCTGAGCTTCGGCGCGGGCCTGTCCGGCGCTGCCTTCGGTGGCGGCGGCGGCCACATCAGCTCGCCGTCGAGCAGAACGAGCGCGCCGCGCACGACGTCGTCCTCCAGATCGACGTGCCAGTTCGCGGCGCCGCCCATGTCCGCGAGCAGGTGATACAGGTTGTTGCTGTAGAGCTCGCTCGCGGTCGGAGCCAAGCGGCTCGGCAGGTCGACGTAGCCGATGATCGTGACGTCACCGTAGCGCGTCACGTCCTGGGGCTTGGTGGCGGCACAGTTGCCGCCGTTCTCCGCGGCCAGGTCCACGATCACCGAGCCCGGCTTCATGCTCTCCACCATCTCCTTGGTGATGAGCACCGGGGCGGGCTTGCCGGGGATGAGCGCGGTCGTGATGATGATGTCGACGTCTTTCGCCTGCTCGGCAAAGAGCTTCATCTCCGCGTCGATGAACTCCTTGCTCATGGTCTTCGCGTAGCCGCCCTCCCCCGAGCCGTCCTCCTTGAAGGTCAGCTCGAGGAAGTCCGCGCCCATGCTCTTGACCTGCTCCTTGACCGCCGGCCGCGTGTCGAAGGCCCGCACGATCGCGCCGAGACCGCGCGCTGCGCCGATCGCCGCGAGGCCCGCCACGCCGGCACCGATCACCAGCACCTTGGCCGGCGGCACCTTGCCGGCCGCCGTCATCTGCCCGGTGAAGAAGCGCCCGAAGAAGCTCGCCGCTTCGATCACCGCGCGATAGCCGGCGATGTTCGCCATGCTGCTGAGCGCGTCCATCTTCTGCGCGCGCGTGATGCGCGGCACCTGGTCGATGGCGATGACCGTGGCCTTGCGCTCGGCCAGCTTCTCGATCAGCTCCGAGCTCTTCGCCGGCCACAGGAAGCTGATGAGGACCGTGCCCTCGTGCATCAGCTCCGTCTCGTGGCGGCTGCGGTTCGCGTCCAGCTCCGGCGGCCGGACCTTGAGCACGACGTCGGACTGCTGCCAGATCTCCTCCGCGCCGGGCACGATCGTCGCGCCGACCTCCTCGTAGGCCGAATCGTGGAACGAGGCGCCGTCTCCCGCGCCCGCCTCGACCAGGACCTCGAAGCCAAGCTTCCGCAGGCGTATCGTGGTGTTCGGCGTCGCCGCGACGCGTCGCTCGCCGACGTGGATTTCTCGGGGGATTCCGACTTTCATAAGCGAACCAGGCTACGGGTCGGGGTCTTCCATAGCGCAATTCCGCCGTCCGCGGGGCCCGGCGGTGCCCGCGCCTGTCATCGCTTAGCCCACGCGGGTTTCAAGGGCCTGATTGCCGGTCCGGCGCGGTATCCCCCGGGCCGCGCTGGCAGTACACGAGCTCGCCGGCGACGTGATCCGGGTCGCTGCCGCCACGGAGAAACCCGCGGCCCACGCCCACCGCGTGCGGCAGCCCGTCGGACTCGGCAACCAGGTTGCACCAGCGCGCGAGGTTCCGGTGCGCACCGCTGCCCCGGCGCGGAAAAGCGTAGGCCGGCCAGCTCTGCCCCATCGGAACGCACGCCCACGCGTTGCGTCCCATCAGCGCCGGAAGCGGCGGGCACGCGCCGACGTCCACGCCGACGAGCTCTACGCGACGGCGGGCCTCGGCCAGCGCGGCACGCCGGGCGACCATCGGCGCGAGCGCGGCGCGGCGCGCGCTCGCCTGTGCCAGCCGTTGCGTCGCGTCGCCGGCGCCACCCGCGGCGCGGCAGTGCGCTTCCGCCTCGACCAGGATGCCATGCTCTTCCTCGAGCGATCCGGCGTGGCCGGCGCGGTCGAGCAGCACCTGGCACAGGGCGAGCTCCTGTTGCTCCTCGCGCGACGCGCAGCCGCTGCCCACGAGCAGCAGCAAGGCCGTCACCCACCCTCCCCGCGCCACCGACACGCGCGAACCATGCGCGCCGGCGGCAAGCGCCGCAAGCCGCGGCGCCGACGCGCGCCGGCACGAGCCTGCGCGGCTACGGATCGACGCGGGCACCGCCCCCCCGCGCCCAGAACCGACGGGCATCGCTTGCCCCGCTGCGCCGGCGGATCCACATCGGTGCTGTTTCTGGCATCGTCGGAAACACAAGCCGATGGCTCAGGGCAATCTCTCCGACGCGGTCCCCGAGGCGTGGCGCGCCGTGGAGTCCGCCTTCGCCGCACTCGGCCGCGCGGTGCTGGTGCTCGACGCGGGCTACCAGGTGCTGCGCGCGAGCGACTACCTCGATACGTTCGTGTGCGCCGGCACCGGCTCGCGCATCCTGGGACGTCCGGTCGCGGATCTGCTCGGCAGCCGCTTGTTCATGCCCGGCGCGTCGCTGCACCGGGCACTGTCGCAGGGCCGGCGCGCCGAGGGCCGGCGCGCGTTCATCCGCTGCCCCCGGACCGGCGCGCAGCTGGTGTCGCTCACCGTCGCGTCGCTGCCGGACGCTCGAGCCCGCGCGCTCCACGTGCACGCGCGCTTCCTCGTCGTGATCCGGCCTGCCGACGCGCCGGGCACACAGGCGGAGGCCGACGACGCGCTGATCGCGCGATCCACCGCCATGCTGCAGATCGTAGGTCTGATCGAGGCGCTCAGCGAGTCGGAGGCGACGGTGCTCATCACCGGCGAGAGCGGCACCGGCAAGGAGGTGGTCGCTCGCGCAGTGCACGCGCACTCGCCGCGCTCCGGCGGACCGTTCGTGCCGGTCAACATCGCGGCGGTTCCGGGCCCGTTGTTGGAGAGCGAGCTGTTCGGCCATGTGCGCGGCGCGTTCACCGGCGCGGTGCGCGATCGCAAGGGATCGATAGAGCTGGCGCGCGGCGGCACGCTGTTCCTCGACGAGATCGGCGACATGCCGCCGGAGCTGCAGGTCAAGCTGCTGCGCGTGGTGCAGGAGCGCGAGTACACGCGCCTCGGCGAGAGCAACGCGCGCCCGGTGGACGCGCGCATCATCGCGGCGACCCACGTCGACTTGGACGTCGCGGTGGAGCAGCGACGCTTCCGCGAGGATCTGTACTACCGGCTGCGGGTCGTCCCGATCGCGATCCCGCCGCTCTGCGAACGCCCGGAAGAGATCGCTCCGCTGGCGCGCCACCTGCTGGCGCGCATCACGTCGCGCGCCGGCCGCGCGCTGCAGCTCTCGCCCGACGCCCTCGAGCTGCTGGTGCACTATCACTGGCCCGGCAACGTGCGGCAGCTCGACAACGCGCTCGAGTACGCCGTCGCGCTGTGCCAGGGCCAGACGCTCCAGGTGGAGCACCTGCCACCGGAGGTGCGCGCGCAGCTGCCCGACCCCGAGCCGCTCTCCGCCGGTTCCAGCGAGCCCGTGCCGCCCGCGGCGCCCGCGCCGCACACCGCGGCGCCCGTGCCCGTGCCCGCGGCGAAGCCGACCGCCGCCGGGCCGCCGACGAGCCCGGGGAAGGAGCAGCTCCGGAGCGTCCTGAACGCGCACCACTGGAACCGGCAGCAAGCGGCGGAGGCGCTCGGCATCAGCCGCACGACGCTGTGGCGCCGGATGCGAGCGTTGGGGTTGGAGTAGGTGCCCGCGACGGGGGAAGGCTCCGCGTTCGCCCGGATCTTGATCGGCACGGGCATCGCGCTGCTCGTGATCGTCGCGTTGGTCGCCCGCGTGATGCTGGGCGGCGCGACGCCCGCGCCCGCCGTCGCGAAGGCCAGCGGCGCGCCGACGCCGACGGATCGCTGCGTGGTCTGCCACGACAAGCCCAGTGAGGACCCAGGCGGCGCGCACGCCGCCGCGCTGATCGGCTGCGCGAGCTGTCATCTCGGCGATCCGCGCGCCACCACCGCGAAGGCGGCCCACGTCGGCATGGAGCCCGAGCCGGGCGCGCTGTCCAGCGCCGACAAGACCTGCGGCAAGTGCCATGGCCGCGAGCTCGACCGCGTGCGGACGTCGCTGATGGCGACGGCGCGCGGCGTGGTCGCCGTCGATCGCTGGGCCTTCGGCGAGACCGCGACGCCCGACGGCACGCAGACGATGCCGGACGTGCTCGCCGCCGCGAAACCGACGCCCGCTGAAGACCACCTGCGACGACTGTGCGGCGGCTGCCATCTCGCGTCGCGCAAGGACAACCGCGACGACGCGGTGCGCGGCGTCGGGTCGGGCTGCAGCGCGTGTCACGTGGCCACCGGCGTCGCGACGAACCGCCATCCGGGCATCCTGGGCGCGCCGCCGGATCGCCAGTGCCTCGGCTGCCACTCGCGCAGCGCGCGCATCAGCCTGTCGTACCAGGGGCTCGCGGAGGTGTCCGGGCCCGGCGCCGACAGCTGCCAAGACCCGATCAAGCTGTTCGACGGCCGCGCCGGCTGCCGTCAGGACGACGACGTACATCACCGCGCCGGCATCGCGTGCACCGACTGCCACCTCCACACGGAGCTGATGGGCGACGGCACGGCGCACTTGCACGCGGAGCAGCAGACCGAGCTCCGCTGCGAGACGTGTCACGGTCCAACGCGCGACGCGAGCTGGTCCAGGGTGACCGATCCAATCACGCGGGATCTGCTGCGCATCCACAAGCAGCGGCGAGATCCCGACGAGAAGCAGCGCGCCGGACGGCGCGGCACGCCGGTGTGGAACCTGCGCCCGGAGGCTGGAGGCTGGAAGCTGGAGGCCAAGGCCGGCGGAAGGAGCTGGCCGGTCAGGCCCACGCCCCGCGACGCCGAGCACGCGCTACGCGGTCACGAGCGGCTCACGTGCAGCGCGTGTCACGCGGCCTGGATCCCCACCTGCACCAGCTGCCACACGAGCTTCGACCGCGCGAGGCAGCAGTGGGACTTCGGACGCGCGGCGCTCGCGCCGGGCGCGTGGACCGAGACCAACCACGGCATGGGCACCGCGACGCCGGGGCTGGCTGTGCGCGCGGACGGGCGCATCGCGCCGGCGGCGCCGGGCATGATCGCGACGCTCGACGCGCGCGCCGCGGGCGGGCCGCTCCGCGACCTGCGCGCGGTCAGCGTGTTCGATCCGCACACCACAGCGACGCGCGCGCGCGACTGCGCGTCGTGCCACGCGTCGTCGAGCGCGCTCGGGCTGGGTGCGGGCGAGCTCGCGCTCGGCGCGGACGGACCGCGGTTCGCGCCTGCGCACCCCGATCCCGACCGTCCGGGTGTCGCCAGCGACGGCTGGACGCGTCTACTGCCGGCGCGCCCCGCGACCGGCACGCGCGTCGGCGCGCGCGGGCTCGACGCGCGCGAGCAGCGGCGCGTGCTGCGGGTCGGCGTGTGCGTGCCCTGTCACGACAAGCCGGGCGACCCCGTGTGGACCGACTTCGAGAGATCGCTCACCCGACTGGCCGCGGGCGGCACGCGCTGCCGCGGAAAGGTCTGGTCCTGGATGAAACGTCGTGTTCCAGCGGACTGAAACATTCTGGTTCAATTTGAAACAAACGGTTTTGCGCCAGATTCCACGCCGGACCCACAAACCCATGAAATCCATGTGGTTTATGCTTTGGCCTGGGGGTTGCTGTCGGTCCACGGCGGAGGCCTTCCATGAGAGTCAGCCGGCGCACGTTCATCAAGATCGGCGGGGCGACCGCGGGCGCGGCGGCCATGGGCGTGCCGCTGGTGGCGGAGCGCGCGTTGGTGCGCGGCCGCGAGCTGGCGGCCGATCCGGGCACGGCGGGCGACGAGGTCGTCCCGACCTTCTGCGAGATGTGTTTCTGGAAGTGCGGCGTGCTCGCGCACGTTCGCCAGGGCCGCGTCACCAAGATCACCGGCAACCCCGAGCACCCGCTGTCGCGTGGACGCTTGTGTCCACGTGGAACCGGCGGCATCGGCATGCTGTACGACCCCGACCGGCTGAAGAAGCCGCTGCTGCGACGCGACAAGCGCGGCGCGCAGGTGTTCGAGGAGGTGAGCTGGGACGTGGCGCTCGATCACGTCGCGGAGCGGCTGCTCGACGTCCAGAAGCAACACGGGCCCGAAGCGCTGGCCGCCTTCATCCACGGCTTCGGCGGCGGCTGGTTCCAGAAGCTGGTGCAGGCGTATGGCACTCGCAACATCGGCGCGCCGGGCTACGCGCAGTGTCGCGGATCGCGCGACGTGGCGTTCCAGCTCACCTACGGCAGCCCCGTCGGATCGCCCGAGGTGGTCGACATCGCGTCCGCGCGCGTGCTCACGCTGATCGGCAGCCACCTCGGCGAGAACATGCACAACACGCAGGTGCAGGAGCTCGCCGAGGCGATCGACAAGGGCGCGGAGCTGGTGGTGGTGGATCCACGCTTCAGCGTCGCGGCCGGCAAGGCGCGCTACTGGTTGCCGATCAAGCCGGGCACGGACATCGCGCTGCTGCTTGCGTGGATGCACGTGATCGTCGGCGAGGGCCTGTACGATCGCGACTACGTGGACAAGTACGCGGTCGGCTTCGACAAGCTGGCCGAGCACCTGAAGGACAAGACGCCGGAGTGGGCCGCGGTCGAGACGGGCATCGAGGCGCACACGATCGTGGAAACGGCGCGCTTCATCGCCGGCGCGCGGCCGGCTTCGCTGGTGCACCCGGGACGTCGGACGGCGTGGTACGGCGACGACACGCAGCGCGGACGCGCGATCGCGATCCTCGACGCGCTGCTCGGCGCCTGGGGGCGCAAGGGCGGCTTCTACCTGCCGACGGCGATGAGCGTGCCGGCGTATCCCGGCGTCCCGAAGCCGCGCACCAAGCCGAGAGATCCGGTGGACGTGCCCGTCGGCACGGTGTTCCCGTTCGTGGACGAGGGGCTCGCCCACGGACTGCGCGACGCGAGCCTGCCCGGCGCCAAGGTCGCCTATCCGATCAAGGCGTGGCTGGTGTACGGCACGAACCTGCTTCACGCGCTGCCGCAGCCCGAGAAGACGATCGCGGCGCTGAAGGCGCTCGACTTCGTCCTGGCCATCGACGTGCTGCCCGCGGAGATCACCGGCTGGGCCGACGTCGTGCTGCCCGAAGCGACCTATCTCGAGCGCTTCGACGATCTGCACGCGCCGCCGTACAAGGAAGGCTACGTGGCGGTGCGGCAGCCCGCGGTCGAGCCGATGTACGATTCGAAGCCGGGCTGGTGGATCGCCCGCGAGATCGCCAAGCGCATCGGCCACGGCGACGCGTTCCCGTTCGAGCGCATCGAAGACTACCTGGACACGCGCCTCCGGTCGGCCGGATCGTCCCTCGACGAGATCCGCTTGCAGGGCGTGCTGCACGCGCCGAAGGAGCCAATCTACATCGAGGACGGCGTCGCGCCGACGTTCGCCACGCCCTCGAAGAAGATCGAGCTATACTCGCAGCAGCTCGCCGAAGCGGGACTCGACCCGGTGCCGGAGTACGCGCCGCCGGAGGCGGGGCCACCCGGCAGCTTTCGTCTCCTCACCGGCCGCACGCCGACCCACACCTTCGGGCGCACGACGAACAACCGCTTCCTGTCGCGCGTCTACGACCACAACGACGTGTGGGTGAACGCGAGACGCGCGCGCGAGCTTGGGCTGAAGAGCGGCGATCTGGTCACGCTCGTCGGGCGAGACGGGGCGCGCTCGGCGCCGCTGCCGGTGCGGGCCACGGAGCGCATCCGCCCGGACTGCGTGTTCATGGTCCACGGCTACGGACACACGTCCAAGGGCCTCACCTTCGCGCGCGGACGCGGCGCCAACGACACGGGCATGGTCACGCGGACCAAGATCGATCCGGTGATGGGGGGAGCGGGAATCAACGTGAACTTCGTCACGATCGAAAGGTGGCAAGCATGACCGGCGACAAGCGCTACGCGATGGTCGTCGACACCAGGAAGTGCGTCGGCTGCAAGGCGTGCGTGCTCGCCTGCGAGGCCGAGAACGACGTGCCGGATGGCTTCTGCCGGAGCTGGGTCGTGGAGCAGACTGCCGGCGAGTTCCCGCACCTGCGCCAGGAAATCCGATCGGAGCGCTGCAATCAATGCAGCGAGCCGGCGTGCGTGGACGCTTGCCCGACCGGCGCCAGCCACATCGTCGAGGGCGGCGTGGTGCTCATCGATCGCGACAAGTGCACGGGCTGCAAGGCCTGCATCGCGTCCTGTCCCTACGACGCGCGCTACGTGCACCCCGCGGGCTACGTCGACAAGTGCACGTTCTGCCTGCATCGCGTGCAGCTGGGCGAACAGCCGGCGTGCGTGTCCGTGTGCCCGACCCGGAGCCTGCATTTCGGCGACGTGAACGACCCCGATTCGGAGCCCAGCGTGTTGCTTCGCACACGCAAGTCCAAGCTGCTGCACCCCGAGGCGGGCACGAAACCCAACGTCTACTTCCTCGAATGATGTGGAGCCCAGGATGAACCCCGTTCACCTCGAAGTCGTCACCACGCGCAACAACCCGCTCGTCGATCCGGGCCTGCACATCTGGGGCTGGGAGATCCCGATGTACCTGTTTCTCGGCGGCGTGGTTGCCGGGCTGATGGTGCTGCTCGCCGCCCTGGAGCTGACGCGCCACGAGCGGCCACGCTCGGCGGCCGCACAGTGGATGCCGTTCATCGGTGTGGGCCTGCTCTCTCTCGGCATGGGCGCGCTGTTCCTCGACCTGTCGTTCAAAGCGCACGTCTACCGCTTCTACATGGCGTTCGAGCCGACCTCGCCCATGAGCTGGGGCTCGTGGATCCTGCTCCTGGTCTACCCGGTGCTGCTCTTGCTCGGGCTGGGCGCGCTCGATCACGAGCAGCGCGAGCGCGTGCGCACGCGCTGGCTCGACCCGCTGTTCGCGCTCGCCGATCGCGCGCGCACCCCCGTGGTCTGGGCGTCGCTCGCGCTCGGCGTCGGGCTCGGCGCGTACACGGGGCTCCTGCTCGGCACGATGGTCGCGCGCCTGCAGTGGAACAACGGCGTCCTGGGCCCGCTGTTCTTGACGTCCGGCATCTCGACGGGCGCCGCGCTGATGATGCTGTTCCACCTGGAGGAAGACGAGCACCGCCTGGTGGTGCGCTGGGACACCGCCGCGATCGCCGTCGAGCTGCTGCTGATCGCGGCAATGCTGGTGTCGTTTACCACCGGCGGCGCGAGCTCGAACGCCGCCGCGTGGAATCTGATGGGTGGGCCGTACACGCCCTGGTTCTGGGCGCTGGTCGTGCTCGCCGGCCTACTCGTCCCGCTGGCGATGAACGTGCTGGAGGTGCGGAAGCGAGCGCGCGTCAGCGTCCTGGCTCCGATCCTGGTGCTGGTCGGCGGACTCGCGCTCCGCGCCGTGCTCGTCGCCGCGGGCCAAGCCACGGGCTTTCGCATGTTCACCGGCTGAGGAAGAGCTCATGAAACCTCGCGCAGACTGGAATCCGTACATTGCCGGCATCGCGCTCGGCCTGGTGCTGCTCGCCACCTACGTGGTGATGGGCTTCGGGCTCGGCTCGTCTTCGGCTGCCGCGCGCGTCGCGTATGCGGCGGCGCACGTCGTGGCCCCGGGAGCGATCGAACACAATGCGTACATGGCGCCCTACGTCGCCACGAATCCGTTCGACGACTGGATGGTGTTCGAGGTCGTGGGCGTCCTGCTCGGCGGCATCCTGGCGGCCTACTCCGGCAACCGGCTGATGCGCAAACCCACCCTGCTCCGCGGCCCACGCGCCAGCGTCGCGAACCGCGTCGCGTTCGCGATCGGCGGCGGCGCGGTGATGGGCTTCGCGGCGCGGCTCGCGCGCGGCTGCACCTCGGGCCAGGCGCTCACCGGCGGCGCGGTGTTGTCGCTCGGCTCGTGGCTGTTCATGTTCGCGGTCTTCGCCGGCGGCTACGCGGCGGCGCCCCTGATCCGGAGGATGTGGCGATGAACGCTCCCTTCTACCAGCTCGACGCGTTCGGCTACCCGGTGGCGATGGCCCTGGCCACCGTGCTCGGCATCGGCTTCGGCTTCGTGCTCGAGCGATCCGGCTTCGCGCGGTCGAACGTCCTGGCGGCCCAGTTCTACGGCCGCGACATGCGCGTGCTGAAAGTGATGTTCTCCGCCATCGCCACCGCGGCCGTCGGCCTCGCGCTGCTCGGCGCCGTCGGCGCCGTCGATCTCGGCGCGCTGAAGATCCCGGAGACGTGGCTCTGGCCACAGGTGGTCGGCGGCTTGCTTGCTGGGCGTCGGCTTCATCATGGCCGGCTACTGCCCGGGCACCGCCGTGGTGGCGACGGCATCCGGCTACGTGGACGGCGTGCTCACGCTCGTCGGCGTGATGCTCGGCTCGCTTGCGTTCGGCTTCGCTTTCCCTGCGCTCGAGCACTTCTACCAATCGAGCGCGATGGGCGTCGTCACGCTGCCGGCGCTGCTGCACGTGTCCTGGTCGTGGGTCGCCGCGGGCGTGGTCGCGCTGGCGATCGGTTCGTTCTTGCTCGCCGAGAAGGTCGAGCGTGTGCTCGCGCGGAAGGACGGCGACTTGCCCCCCGACGGCACCGCGACCACGCGCAATCGCGCCTTCATCGCGATGGCCGCTACGGCGGGCCTCGCGATCGTCGCCCTGTTGCTGCCCGCCCAGCGGTCACCGCGACCGCGCCGCGCGCCACGCCGATCTCGACGACCGAGCTCGGGCAGCAGCTCGCCGGCAACAGCGCGTCGCTGTACCTCGTGGACACGCGCAACCCCGCCGAGTGCGCCAAGGCCCGCATCCCCGGCGCGCTGTGCCTCGACCGACGGCAAGATCTTCACCGAGCTTCCCGCGACGCGCCCGCTCGTGCTGTACGGATCCGGCAATCTCGCAGCTCTGCCCAAGGGCGCAGGCTCGTTCAAGGGCAAGCTGCGCGTACTCGAGGGCGGCTACGCGGCCTGGGACTCCACGGTGCTGCGAGCCGCCGACGCCGCCCGAGCAACCCACGGCCGCGGCGGTGACGGCGTATCGCGTGCGCGCCGCGCTGCACGCCCATTTCACCGGCGCCAACGCACCCGCGCCGCCGGTCGCGACCGTCGTGCCCAAGGCCGTCACGCGCAGCGTGAAGAAGGGCGGAGGCTGCTAGGTCGTGTAGCATGTCGCCATGGCTCGAGGCGTCGTGCTGCTCGCCGTGGTCGCGTTGCTGGGGTGCGACAACAAGCCGGGAAGGGACAAGCCGTCCACCGCGGTACCACCGGTCGGGCCCCAGAGCGCGGCGCCGATCGCGACGGCCGCAACGCCAGCGCGCCCGACCGATCCGACGCCCGACCCGATAACGCATCCGTGCGTCGTCGACACCGCACGGTTCAAGCGAGCACTCGCGGATCGCGACGATACGTGCCAGGCGGACGGCGACTGTGGCTGCTACCCCGGGGGCATGGAAGGGAGCGGCTGCGGCGGCGTCACGTCGAAGAAATCTGTCGCCGTGCTTTCGGGGATCGTGGACCAGTTCCGCAAGCACGGTTGCAAGCTGCCCCTGAATTGCGCGGCGTGGCAGTGTCGGCCGAGCTGCGTAGACGGCCAGTGCAGGAGGTAGCCGCGTGCCGTTCGGACCGACCGCCGAGGAGCTGTTCTCGCGCATCGAGCGCGCGCCGTGGTTTGGACGCCTCGGTCAAGCCGTGACCTATGGCCGCTTCGTCGCCGTCGTCGACGCGGCGGATTTCCGGACGTACGTGAAGTACGCGGCAGCCGCCGACCTGGGTATCCCGGTCAAGAACAAGAGCAGCATCCCGCGCCTCGTCTCGCTCGCGTCGCCGGACTTCGACCCCGACCCGGAGCTCGCCGCGACGCTCGCGCGCCTGCAGGCCGAGCCGCGTGTGTTCGAGCCGCTCAAGCACGCGCGCCTCGCCGTCCACCGGCGCATCCAACGCCTCGCTCCCGACGTTCCGCGCTCGCCGTGGCTGTGCTTCGGTTCGATCGATCGAAGACCCGCGGTAGTGCACGCCGCCGCCGAGACAGCGCGCTGGGCCGTGACCGAGCGCTACCTGCACCGACCGGCGTTCTGGTCGGAGCTGCTCGAGTTGTTTCTGCAGGGCAATTGCCCGTACGGCGCCGCCGACGACGGCAACGTCTACGTGCTCTGACGCTCGCCGGCAGGCTGCTCGGCCAGCACGCGCTCGATGCGACGGTCGGGCACGAGCCACATCAGCGCCACGGAGACGTAGAGCGCGGCCGAGATCCAGGGACTGACGAACGCCAGCAGAATCGCCGCGACGTAGGTCACCGGCGACAGCTTGCCCTTCCAGTCCTTGCCGATCGCCCGCTTTAGCAGCGAGTCCTCGCCCTGATCGGCGATGATGGCGCGCTGCAGCACGTAGTACGCGATCGCGGCCATCAGCATCACGAAGCCGTAGACCGCGGCGGGCGTCGCTGCCAGGTGGCTCTCGCCCATCCACGCCGTCACGAAAGGAAGCAGCGACAGCCAGAACAGCAAGTGCAGGTTCGCCCACAGGATGCCGCCGTTCACGCGCTTCGCGCTGTGCAGCATGTGATGGTGATTGTTCCAGTAGATGCCGAGATACACGAAGCTCAGCACATAGCTCGACAGCGCCGGCAGCACGGGTGCAAGAGCGGCGAGGTGCGCCTCGTGCGGGGGCCGCAGCTCCAGCACCATGATGGTGATGACGATCGCGAGTACGCCGTCGCTGAACGCCTCGAGCCGCTGCGTCTTCACATAGCGACCGTAGCCCCACTCAACCGTACGGCGCCAGCGTCCTGAGCCGCGGGTCGTCCACGGGGCCACCCAGCGTGAAGTGATACAGGCTCTGGAAACGCGCGCCCTCGAAGCCGAGCACGCGGTGCATGGCGTCGTCGAAGAAACAGCCGATGCCCGTGCCGCGGATGCCGAGCGCTTCCGCTTGGAGATAGAGCACCTGGCCGATCACACCGCACTCCCAGAACAGCCGCGGATACACCCAAGGCCCGACCCCGCGCACGGAGCTCTCGAAGTCGGCGATCATGCCCAGAGCGAAGCAGCCGTCGGCGGCGATCTCCTGATGACACGAGACGCGCTGGGCCAACGCGCGCGCGTCGCCTTCGGCGAGCCGGAACAGGTCGAGATCGTCGGGGCAAGCTCCGGGCACCGCCCACTCGAAGCCGTCGTCCATCGCTTCGCGCAGCGCATCGCGGCGCGCCGGATCGCGAAGCAGGAAATACAAGCCGGGCACGAGCCCCTGCACGCGATGCACGAACAGCGCGAGGTCGACCCGCGGCGACCACGGCAGCGCGCTCTCGCGCGTCTTTTGCAGTATCTCGTAGAGCGCCCCCTCGGTGATCCCACTGTGGCCGTCGAACGCCACGGCACTGCGGCGCTGGCGAACCAGGCGCCGGATCGCGACCGGATCGTCCCCCAGAGCGAGCGGCGCGCCGCTCGCTTCGCCAAGCGCGCCGCCACCGGGCGGCTTCACGCTGGCGCGCGCCACTTGATCGATGATGCTCCACTCGACGTGATCGGGACTCAGCGGACCGGGCTCACCGATCCAGGGCAGCGCGGCGAACTTGTCGATCGCCGCCTCCGGCAAGCCGCCGGGACACGGCGCGCCCGCGGGATGCACGGCGATCACGCAGTCCGCCGCTTCCGCTTCGACGCCCTCGCGCCCCGCGACGCCGAGCAGCGTCGCGACGGCGCGCGTCGGCAGATCGTCGAGCAGCGTCGCCTGCCAGCCGAGCGCGGCTGCGGCGACGCCCAGCGCCGCGATCGCGTGGCCCACGTCGTGCTGGCAGTAGCGGAACCCGCGCTCACCGTACTTCCACGCCTCGCGCCAGTGGATCGACGTAAGCCCGACGATCAACGCCGGCGCGGGCAGCTCCGCCACCAGCTCGGCCCAGATGTCGAAATCGAACGCCGCACGTCGCTCGAGCGCGTGCTCGCGCGGAGCGTAGTGCGCCACCATCGGCGCTTCGCACAGCCCCGCGACCGGACCGCACACCAGATACCCCTCTGTCGGGTGCAGGTTGCCGCTCGACGGATTCACGCGCAGCGCCCAGCGCGAGCCGCCCGCCTCTTTCCACGCGGAAAGAGCCAGACTGTCCTCGAAGAGCTGTGACACGCTCGATCGGTCGACCGCCCGCGGCGGGCGCGGCTCGGCTCCCGGCTCGGCGTGATCGAGCGCGATGAGCGGCGCGCCGTGGAAGCGGAGGAACGGATCGGGCTGCGTGTCCCAGTCGAGATAGCCCGGACCGCGCGCGTAGCGGCCGAGGTGGTGCTTGGTCGCGTCGTGGTACGCAAGCACATGCTCCAAGCGTTGATCCGTCATCGTGGACCATCTTCCCACCAATTGGCGCTTGGTGTCGGTCCGGCGCGAAACCACCCTGGACAACGATCGGCCGACACGCCTAGGCTGACGCAGGAGGGCTTCGATGAGCATCACCGGAGATCGCTACGAGGGCACGTTCGACGGTCACAAGATCGAGCTTGTCCGCAACAACCTGAGCAAAACGCTGAACCTGCTGATCGACGGGGACGTCGTCGCGTCGGAGCAGCGTTGGCTGCCGAAAGACATCACGCTGCACGCGGACTTCGAGCACAACGGCGTGAAGCACTCGGTGGTGGCCCACCAACACGTCAAGCCAATCCACGGTCTGCCGGTGGGCTCCGACGACAGTATCGAGATTGACGGCAAGCCGCTTTCGCTGACGAAGACGAAGTAGCGCGGCCGCCTACTCCGGCGGCAGGATCAGGAAATGTGCGTTGGCCGTCGCGACGGGCTTGTCGCGATCGTCCTGCCACGCTTCCACGCGCACGCTTGCCACGCGCCGTCCGTGCTTGGTGACCACGCCCTTGGCGAACGTGTCCACGGGGCGCGCCGAGCGCAGGTACTCGATGGTGATGCTGATCGTCTTCGGCAAGATCACCGTCTCGGCTTGCCAGAAGAGCTGGAAGACCGCGGTGGACTCGAGCAGCGCGCCGATGGTTCCGCCGTGGAGCGCCGGCAGGATCGGATTGCCCACGATGTGCGGCGCGAAGGTCAGCTTGCCCAGCGGCTCGCCCTGCGACGTATCGACCCCGATGCCGAGCCACTTCGCGTACGGGATCGCGTCGGCGACGGCGGCGTAGTCGCCGCTGTCCTTGGCGCGCTCGATCAGCTCGACGATGCTGCTCACGGCATGCCCCCGCGGGTCTGCATCGCCGATTTTCCGCCTTGGCGGAAGATGATGAACGTGCCGGTAGCCGCCGCGATCGGGTCGTCCGGATCGTCGTGGTAGGCGACCGCGCGCACGAAGCCCACGTTCTTGGTCGCCTTGATGCACTCGGCGCGACACACGAGATCCTTCGGCGGCACGGCGGGCTTCATGTAGTCGATGCGCAGATCCAACGTGGCGACCGCGGCCGGAATGCCCAGCTTCATGAACACCGCGCCGCCGCACGCGGCGTCGAGCATGGCGGTGATCGCGCCGCCGTGGAGCACGCCGCTGTCGGGGTTGCCGACGAGGTGCGGCGCGTAGGGCAGGAGCATGGTCACCACGCCCACGTCGAAGTCGAGGATGCGCAGCCCGAGCGCCTTGTTGTGGGGCACCGCCTCGGTGAAGCCCTGGTTCATCCGCTCGATCCGGGCGGCCTTTTCGTCGTCGGTCGGCGGGTCGGCCATCGGCCGGAAAGCTACCACGGTTAACGCCGGGGCCCGGGGCGGCATGACCGGTCGACAGCGAGGCACGGACCCAGTGGTTTTCGCGCCGTCACGACCCAGAAGAAGGAACAAGGAGCCCCGATCATGCGTTCTCTCAAGATCCTCCCCGCTTTGCTTGCCGCGTCTCTGCTCGCCGCACCGGTGTTCGCCCAGCCCGCCAACGGCCGGACCCCCGCCGCGGCGCACGCCAAGAAGAGCCCGGCCGAGCGGGCCGCGAAGCGCGAGACGCGCCGGCTCGAGGCGCTCAAGAAGGCCGGCGTGGACGACGCTCGCGCGCGTCAGGCCGCAGCCACGATGAAGAGCTTCGACGGCCAGCGCGCGCCGGCGATGAAGCAGACGCGCGACGCCATGAAGAAGCTGCGCGAGCTCAGAAAGGCGAAGTCCAACGACAAGGCGGCGCTGGACGCGGCGCGCAAGGCGGTCAAGGCCGGCCGCGACAAGATGAAGGAGATCGGAACGCGCGAGCGGGCGGCCCTGGCGAAGATCCTCAAGCCCGCCGAGATCGCCAAGCTCGACCAGATGCGCCACGACGGCAAGCGCGGCCACGGCGGCAAGCACCACGGCAAGCACGGGCCGCGCGGACAGGAGAAGCGCGGCTAGACCGGAAACCGTTTCCCCTCCCCGATCGTAGATACAAACAGGACAAGCAAGCACAAGACATCCAGATCCTCCCCCGGCGCCCGGCACTGCAGCCACCCCCCTCCCGTCGCAGTGCCGGGCGCTTTTCTTGTGTTTGCCGGTCCGGCGCGGAAACATTGGTAGGCTCGGGCGCCATGACGCCGACCCTGGACGATGTGCGCGCCGCCGCCGTACGCATCGCGCCCTACGCGAACCGCACGCCGGTCATGACCAGCGCGACCCTCGACGAGATGTCGGGGCGCGCGCTGTTCTTCAAGTGCGAGCTGTTCCAGAAGGTCGGTGCGTTCAAGTTCCGGGGCGCGTGCAACGCCGTGATGAAGCTGCCCGACGACGTGGCGGCACGCGGCGTGGTGACGCACTCGAGCGGTAACCATGCCCAGGCGCTCGCGCTCGCCGCCAAGCTGCGCGGCATTCCCGCGCACATCGTCATGCCGACGAACGCGCCACCGGTGAAGCGGCGCGCCGTCGAGGGCTATGGGGCCATCGTGCACCCGTGCGATCCCACGCAGGCGGCGCGCGAACAAGGCGCGGCGCGCGTCGTCGCCGAGACCGGCGGCACGCTGATCGCGCCCTACGATCACCCGGACGTGATCGCCGGCCAGGGCACGATCGCGCTCGAGCTACTCGAGCAAGTGCCGGACCTGGACGCGGTGATCGTGCCCGTCGGCGGCGGCGGCATGATCTCGGGCATCGCGATCGCGATGCACGGCGCGGCGTCCGCCGTGCGCGTCATCGGCGCCGAGCCCGCCGGCGCGGACGACGCCGCGCGCAGCAAGGCGAGCGGCCAATGGCAGCCGCAGACGAACCCCGAGACCGTCGCCGACGGCCTGCGCACGAGCCTGGGCGAGCTCACGTGGCCGGTGGTGC
The DNA here is from genome assembly GCA_963775185.1 of uncultured delta proteobacterium. GTDB lineage: Bacteria > Myxococcota_A > Polyangia > Polyangiales > Polyangiaceae > JAPSGB01. The sequence goes on from CAVZIE010000006.1 coordinate 56,903, forward strand.
GCGATCTCGTCGAGCGCATCGTCACGGTCGACGAGCCGGCGATCGTCGCCGCCATGCGCCTGGTGTGGGAGCGCATGAAGCTCGTGATCGAGCCGAGTGCGGCCGTCGGCGTCGCGGTCGCGCTGTCCGACGCGTTCCGCGCCCTGGGCGGGCTCGAGCGCGTCGCCGTCGTGCTTTGCGGCGGCAACGTCGATCTCGATCAGTGGGCTGGGCTACGCCGGGATAGCGACGACCACGACCGTGTTGTTGTGATAGCCGTCCAGACGGCTCTGCGTCTGCGCGATCTCGCCGTAGCTCATGAAGCCGGCGATGGGCGTGCCCGGGAACACCTCGCGGATCGCCGCGACCTCCTCCGGGTAGCGGTCGCCGAGAGACAAGTCGCGGCACATGCAGCTGAACACGAGCACGCCCGCAGCCGGCACGCCGGCGAGCTGCGCGGCGGCGTCGCGCGCGGCGTCGCCGGCGGCGGCGATCATCTGCTGCGGCATTTCCGCGAACCACGCACACCGTCGAACCCTCCGGCACCTCACCGGCACAGCTGAGCGCGCCGTCGTCGCATGATCGCGAGCGGCGCGCGCACCCGGACGAGCTCGTCGAACAGGTACACGCCCAGCTCGTTCTGGACCAACGTGGCCAGCTGCTTGGCGCTCGCCCCGGGCGGTACGACCATATGCTCGCGATAGGCGTCGAACGCCGGTCGCCCGTCGATCTCGGACACGACGTTGCCGCTGGCCCGCGTCACGGTCATGCGCGGCGACGCGGCGCGGACACCGTGGCGCACACCGATTCCCCATTTGCGCGCCGAGAACACGTGGACGGCCGCGCTCGCGCCGGCGACGGCGCGCGACCCCACGCCGACGTAGGTGGAGCGGAGCTTCCCCTCGGCGGCCGCACCCGCGCCGACGACCAAGTGGTCGGACGGCGCGACCTGGCGCGCGCGCATCACGATCTGCTCGAGCAGCGGCGAGAGCCCGTCACCGAGCAACACCGTGGTCGAGCAGGTCAGACCGCGCGCCGCGCTGCGATGGATGTCGTCTTCGAGACCGACGCACAGCGCGTCGCAGAGCGCCTGCGCGCCATCGGCGGACTCCGCGAACACGACGCGATACGACGCATCGCCGAATGACACGAGAAGGCAGCTCACGCCGCCGTGCGTCGCGCCGTGCTCGCTGATCTCGCCGTACGTGGTGCAACCCACGACCTCGGTGTCGGGCAAGGCGCTGCAGGCGGCGTCCAGAGCGACGTCCAGCTTGCGGCTGGCCGAGACGAACAACAGCGCCAACGCAGGCTTCGCGTCGCCCAGCCAACGCCGCGCCATTGCGACGGCCTCGCCGACGGCACTCGTCGTGTCATCGCTCGTCGCGCGACCGCTGCCGCACAGCGTGATCATGGGCCCCCCTCCAGACCGAGTCGCTTCTTGCTCGTGATTCCAACCGCTGGCGGCAGCGAACCTGCCGCGCCTTCATCATAGAACGGCGGCGACCGGCGCCGACATTAGTCGGAATCCGCTAATCTAGTGGCGGTTCTGGCGCGCCGGAAGGCCTCGGCGCGGCCGGGGCGGACGCCGCCGCGGCCGCCGCTCGCGGCGCGAAATCCTTCGTGATCCCGGGCAGACCCGGGACGTCGGGCGGCGGCGCTGGCCGCGCCGCCGGCGAGGGCACCGAGTCGGCGGGGCCTGGCAGCAGACCGGCGCGACCGGCGTCGGCAGCGGGCTCGGTCGCTGGCGGAGCGGCGTCGGACGCCGGCGGCTCGGTCCCCGCGTCCGTCTCGCCGCCTCCGAGCTTGGGCGCCGCGGTGGGCGGGACGTCGCGATCCATCGCCGGCGTGTTCCAGGCAGGCTCGAGGTAGTCGCGAACGGCGCGCGCGAAGTGCGTGAGGTGCGAGCAGTGCGCGTCCTCGTCGCGCCCACGGTAGGCCCACACGTGGAATCCTTTCACGTCGACGGTGCCCGTCAGGCCGTACGGTTCGTCGCCGGGATCGTGGGGCGTCACCGTGAGCCCGAGCTTGGACAGCAGCAGCGCCGACGTCTGCGTCGTGGACGGGTACGTGACCGGGTCGACCTGCGAGTGCGTGAAGATGAAGATCTTCTCGCCCTGCAGCGCACGCTTCGCGAAATCGAAGATCGGCTGGATGTACGCGCTGTCCGCCGCAGCGACCGAGTGATCGTGCTTGTGCCCCGGCGTCCAACCGGCGTGCAGCCCGTCGAGCAACACTACAGCGTCGATGCCCTCGTCGCCGTGCTTGAGGATCTCGTTGACCGCGCCGTAGCCCGCGCTCCACGCCGAGAGCGCGAGGTGGCGGATGTGCGCGCGGTCGTCGCCGCTCTCGGCCTGGAGCGCGTGGGTGATCGAGCGTCGCAGCGTGGGGAACACGTCCGGATTCTGGAACGCGTCCGCGTAGGGTCCGCTGCCCAGCCCCTTGTCGATGCCGACGAACACCACGCCGCGCGCGACCTGCACCAGGATCTTCCGCGCCGGCTCGTGGCCGTGGAAGTGCACGATCACGTCGTAGCCCATGTCGGCGGTGTGCCCGCCCTCCTGCGGCACCAGGATCTGGCCCATCGACACGTTGCGGTATGGCCGGTACGGCCCGAGCCCGAGCGGGTCGTGCGGGTTGCACTCGTGGAAGCCCTTGCGACGAAGCGCGGCGGTGAGCGGCTCGAGCGTCAGCTTGGCGGGCGCGGCGCTGACCGCAGGCTTGTCGGGAACGGCGAACCGCGCCAGCCGCGGACCGCGCTTCCCGGAAGCGACACCGACCATCACGACCAGCAGCACGACCACGACGCCGGCCACGCCGACGCCGAGCGCGCGCCGGTAGATTCCGAAGTCGCTGGGATGCTCGGGTGCTGCCACGGTGTCCGGTCTAGTGCCGCCGATCGCCTTGGCAAGCAATCCCGACGCGCCGGCCATTCCCGTGGTGCGGCATCGCGCCGCCTGGACTTTCCCTGGACGCGGAAAGTCGCAGCACCTCTGGATCAGGACGTGGCGCCGTAGCGGAACGGCACGACATTCGAGTCGCTGGAGGACCGCCAGTCCTCGCGCTGCGCCAGCACCGCGCGATCGCGCCCGGATTCCTTGGCGCGGTACAGCGCCCGATCCGCGGCGGCCAACAGCTCCGCGGCATCGGCGGCGGCGTGGCCGAGCGTCGAGGCGACGCCCACGCTGGCGGTGACGCTGATGGGCGCCGCGCCGGGGAGCGCGACGCTCGAGCCCCGAAGCCGGGTGCGCAGTCGCTGGGCGACGCGCAGCGCGGCGTCTTCTTCGCACTCCGGCATCACGACCATGAACTCCTCGCCGCCGAAGCGCGCCACGGCGTCGTACACCCGCATCGCGCCCCGGAAGCGCGAGGACGCCTCGCGCAGCACCGCGTCGCCCGACGCATGGCCATACGTGTCGTTGACGCGCTTGAAGTGGTCCAGATCGATCATCATCACGCTGAGCGGCGCGCCCGAGCGGCGGGAGCGGGCGAGCTCCTCGTCCAGGCGCTCGAGGCCCGAAGCACGGTTCGGCAACCCCGTCAGCGCGTCGTGCATGGCGGCGAAGCGCATCTTCTCGCGGGCCTCGATCAGCTGCTCCTGCAGCTCGACGATGCGCTGCCCGGCGCGCAGCCGCACCTTGAGCTCGAGCGGGTTGCACGGCTTGACGATGTAGTCGTCCGCGCCGGCTTCCAACCCGGCGATGATGTCGTTCTTGTTGTCCTTGGCCGTGAGCAACACGACGAACACGTACGGCTCGGGGGGCCGCTGGCGAATCTGGCGCGCGATGTCGATGCCGTCCATCCCCGGCATGATCCAGTCGAGCAGCGCGACGCGGATGTCGCGGTCCGTCTCCAGCGCCCGCATGGCCTCCGTGCCGTCGCGGGCGACCACGACCTCGTAGCCCCAGCCGCGAACCCAGCGCTCGACCAACGTTCTGGCGATCGGCTCATCGTCGGCGAGTAGCAGTTTCAACAGCATTCCCCGGTAAGCACGGGCATCCCCGGCAGCTGTGGATACGGCCGCGTGCGGGCGGCACTTCAGTGCCGCCTGGTGATTTCCCGCGACCCGGCGATACCGCGCCGAGCCGGCAGAATCCTCGGGAAGCGGCGGCGGCCCTGGACTACGCTGCGCGGACCTTGCTCCGCTCGCTGCGCGCCCTGCTGATGTTCTGGACGATTTTCGCGTCCTATGGGCTGCAGTGGATGCTGGCGAAGGTGCTGGGGGCGCGGCGCCTCAAGTCCCGGCTGGAACGCGTGCACCGGGCCAACGCCCGGCGCCTGGTCCACGGCTTCGTCAAGCTGCGCGGCGTCTTCATCAAGGTCGGGCAGGTGCTGAGCGTGATCGGCACGTTCCTGCCGCCGGCCTACGGCGAGGAGCTCGAGACGCTGCAGGACCAGGTGCCGCCCCGGCCGTTCCGCGAGGTGGAGGGCCGGCTGAAAGAGGCCCTCGGTGAGCACCCGCTCGAACACTTCGCCGAGTTCGATCACCACGCCCTGGCCGCCGCGTCCCTCGCCCAGGTGCACCGCGCCCGGCTGAAAGACGGCCGCGCCGTCGCGGTCAAGGTGAAGTACCCGGGCATCGAGATGCTGATCAAGCGCGACCTGGGCGTCTTGCGCTCGATCCTGCCGATCGTCGGCAAGCTGATCGTCGTGTCGCGCATGGACCGCGTGCTCGAACAGCTCACGCAGATGCTGGCGCACGAGACGGACTACGCCAACGAGCGCAAGAACATCGAGCGCATGCGCGAGATCTTCAAGGACCGCGACGACGTGGTCGTGCCGGACGTGATCGACGAGCTGACGAATGCCGGCGTGCTCGTCATGAGCTTCGAAGAAGGCACCAAGATCAACGATTTCTCGACGCTAGAGGCCCAGGGCATCGACACCGAGGCCGTCGCGCGCCTGCTCGTCGACTGCTACTTCAAGATGCTGTTCGAGCGGCGCGTGTTCCACGCCGATCCGCATCCGGGAAACTTCCTGGTCCGCCCCGGCCCGACGCTCGTGATCCTCGACTACGGCGCCGTCGAGGAAGTCACGCCGGCACTTGCCGAAGGCATGCAGATGGTCGTGCTCGGCGCCATCACACGCAACGACGAGCAAATCCTGGAGGGCCTCGAGCGCATGGGGTTCGTCGCCGAGGACGGCGACAAGGACCTGCTCGCCAGCGTCGGACGGGAGTACCTGAAGGTGCTCTCGGACGTGAAGATCCGGGACTTTTCCAAGATCGATCGCAAGGCCGTCGAGCAGCTGTCGGGCTTCCAGCAGACGCGCGGCAAGCTCCGCGAGATCATGCGCAGCGTGGAATATCCGGAGGGCTACTTCTACGTCGAGCGCACCCTCGTGCTCTTGTTCGGGCTCGCCGGCCAGCTCGCCCCGAAGACCGGCCTGCCCGGCCTGGTGCTGCCGTTCGCGTCGCAGGCGTTCCTGGTGATGGCCGCGTCGAAGAACCCGCCGCCCGCCAACGAGGCCCCCGCGACCTCCTGATGCCGGTCCGGCGCGGAACCCCGCGGAGCGCCAGTCCCGTCAGGGGCACGCGTTGGTCGCGCCAGGCGACGGCGTACCGGACTTGAACGAGGCGCTCAGGTCCTCGCTGGTCTCGTCGTGACCGGTGATGCCGTTGCCGCCGGTCTGCGTCTCGCCGATCTCCCCGGCGCAGCGCTGGATCGCGACCGTGGCGCCGCCGGAGGCCGAGCCGGGAACCGCGGCTTTCTGCGACGCGCGCGCCGTGTCGGGCTGGTAGCCCGACACGCTGGTCTTGTCGATGCGCGTGGCGTCGTCGAAGCTCGCGCTCGGGTCGAGCCAGCTGACGTAGTCCACGTCTTTCACCGTGCTGCCGGAGCCATCCCAGGTGAACAACACGACCATCTCGCGCGTGTTGCTGAGCAAGCTGCCGCTCGCGCTGCCCACGCTACCGTTGGCGGGGATGAGCATGGCGGGAACGCTCGAGCTGCCGCACGTGATGGGCGTACCCGTGGAGTTCAGGATCAGGTCCGGACACGCGCTGAAGGTCGTCTCGAAGCCGGGATCCGCGGCAATGGTCAAGACACCGCCCGCGGCGATGCTCGTTCCGGACGGGAAGCGTGCGAGGAAGTCGGTGCCCGCCGTGCCCACGGGGCTCCACGGCCCGCTGGTGATCTCGTAGTAGGCGGAGTTGTCCGCCAGGTAGTAGTCCGTCAGGTCGACGGGCGACGCCGTCGGATTGCGGATCTCGATGAACTCGGCGGCGCCCGGCGCGATCCCGACCTCGTTGATGAGCAGGTGATCGGCCGTCGGCGTGCCGCCGTCGCTGCCCGACGCGCCCGCGCTGCCCGACGCGCCCGCGCTGCCCGACGCGCCCGCGCTGCCCGCCGCTGCCCGACGCGCCCGCGCTGCCGCCGCTGCCCGACGCGCCCGCGCTGCCCGACGCGCCCGCGCTGCCGCCGCTGCCCGACGCGCCCGCGCTGCCACCACTGCCCGACGCGCCCGCGCTGCCGCCGCTGCCCGCCGTGCCGGCGCTGCCGCCGCTACCCGCCGTGCCGCCGCTGCCGCCGGCGCCGCCGCTGCCGCTCGAGCTGTCACTCCCGCACGCCTGCGCGAGCAGCGCCACACACCCCATCACCCCGGCCACGTATAGCAATCGCGTTCGCATGCCACGACGCTCGACCGTCCCGGCGGGGACGTCAACCGTCGAGGTCCGCCTCAGCGGGGGAAGCCGGTGATCCGGTCCGCGCGATAGATGGAGTAGCTGGTGAAGCCGGTCGCCGCCGGGTCGCGCACGCGCAAGTCCCACACGATGTCGTCGTTCGCGTCCCGCGCCAGCTCGGCAATGCGCCCCCATTTCCGGTGCGCGGGATCGCCGATCGCGTCGCTCGCCGGCTCGACCGCGCCCCCGAAGGTCGCCAGCACGTCGCCGTTGTCGAGCAGATCCGCATCGCCGATGAACGGGCAGTAATCCGGGCCGCGCCACTCCCAGGTCTGGCTCACCGTCTTGTTCGCGTCGTCGAGGTGGAACTCGACCACGCGGCTGAGTGGCAGGTCCGCGTCGCCCTGGGCGTCGGTCGGGTCGAAGTTGGTGCCCGGCCGCAGGTTGCCGTTGTCGAACAACAGGATATTGCCGTCGGCGGTCACCTCGGGCGCGTGCTGGTGGTACTGCCACGCGAACGGGGTGCCCGTCGGCGCGAACGAGGCGTAGGCGCCGTAGTCGCCCGGCGTTGCCTCGTCGCCGAGCAGCCAAGCGGGCTTGCCACTGTCGGTGCCGCCGCCCGGCGTCCAGTGCAGACCGACGACCCAGTCCTGTTGCCGCACCGAGACGAGCGCGAGCTTCCGCACCGGGTCGTAGACGACGGCGTTGGCGTGCGTCCAGTCCTTGGTCGTAATCCCGCCGTAGTGGCGATTCCAGAACGTGCCGTCGAAGTCGTGGTCCGTCCGCCGGCACGGATCCAGGATGTCGAACAGCGACACGCTCTGGACGATCTTGCCGGTCTCCGGCTCGAACTCGACCACGTCGTCACCGACGACGTTGAACGTGCCCGTGTAGCCAGGGCACGTGGACGGGCCGATCTGGCGGAGCTCGCTCGACAGGGTCAGGAAATTGCCGTTCGGCAGCGGGAAGACCTCGTGGTGGATCGAGTCCACGTCGACGGGGATCGCTCCGGCGGGCGGCGTGTTGCCCAGCTTGGTGGCGACCCAGCGGCGCTGCGGCTGGCTCAGTCGGTCGAGCTCGATGTAGCCGTCGTCCGCGTCCGATGCGTAGCTGTAGCCGATGTTCCCGTCGGGCAGCAGGCGGGCGTCCTCCGGGCGGCTCCCGGTCGTCGCGTACCAGACGACCTGACCCTCCGCGTCGACGATGACGAGCCAGCCGAAGCTGTCGTCGGTGCCGCCGCTGGGCAACCAGCGGAAGACGTCGAACAGCGTGAAACCGTCCGCCATGCGCTGCGGGTCGCTGGTCTGCACGTCGATCGGCGGCATCGCGGGCGGGAGCGCGTCGGTGGTAATCGAGTGCGCGTCGTCGATCGCCGTCCGGCCGCCGGCGTCGGTCACCGTGATCCGCAGCGTGTAGCTGTTTTCGGCGCGGAGTCCCGCGACGGCGAGCTCGTTGTCGGCGGACAAGTCGGCGGGGCCGGACACGGTCCAGGGCGCCACGCTCGCGTCATCCGGCGTGACTTCGACGCTCACCGTCGTCGGCTTGTCCGTGTCGACGGTGAGCAGGTAGGCGAGCACGTTGGCCGGACTCACGGTGAGCTGGACCGACGTGATGCGTGGCCCGCCCGCCGACGACGCGTCACTGCTGCCGCAGCCGACAAGCGGCACCGCGCCGAGCGCGAGCAGCAAGGTCGCGAGACCCAGACGTTCAGGAAGCCACATCGGAGAAGCTGCCATACAGTACCGCGCTCGACCCGACTTTGACAGCCGAGCGCGCGCTGGTAATTTCGGAAGCATGCGGCAATGGCAGGTGGCGATGGCCTTCGGGCTCGGCGTCACGGCCTGCGGAGGCAGCGGTGACGCGCCTTCGGGGACGAAGAGCACCGACGCCGTGCCGCCCGATATCCGCGACGTGCGCGGCACCCTGGGTGCGCCGACCCCGGGCACGCTGGATCTCGGATCAAGCGACGCGCAGCGCATCATCACGGCGCCGACCCCGCTGACGCTGCAGGTCTTCGCCACCGACGACGTGAGCGCGACAGACGCCCTCAGCGTCGTTGCCCTCGACGACACGGGGCAGCCGCTGGCGGATCAGACGGCCACGCTCCACAACGGCCTGTGGGAGATCGCGACCACGGCCACGCCCGGCTTGTCGCTCCACGTGGCGGTCGACGACGAGGCGAAGAACCGGACGACGTGGCCCTACGCCGCGGTGTTTCCGACCCGGGAGCAGGCCCTGGTCCGGCAGTGGTCGCTGCTCGTGTACGACGAGAACGGCACCGTCACCGCGCGCCCCCTCGACACCTTGACCAGCGACAGCTGGTGCCAGGACGACGACGCGCAGGGCGGCGGGCCGCGCGGCGGGAGCTGGTCGGTGCAGGCCGACGGCCGGCTCACGATCGAGACGCGCCATCAGATGGCGTGCGATACGAAAGACTTCGGGACCGAGTGGGACAGCGTCGAGGCCACGCGCACCGCCGCCTTCTACGTCGACGCGACGTACTTCTCCGACCGCCCGTACGTGCGGCAGGGCGGCGCCGCGTCGGCGGACATCACCGGCACCTGGACGCGCCAGGCCGATCTCCCGCAGACCGCGACGTCGACGCTCACGCTGCTCGCCGACGGCACATTCTCGGAAAGCACGGAGGACGCTCATCAGCGGGCAGGCACATACGAGATCCAACACAACAGCGACTACACGAACGACTTCGGCCAGCTCTTGATCCTGACGACCACGCGCGTCGACGGCGCCGACGTCGCGCCGACCGTCGGCGTGCACTACTGGACGTTGCAGAACGACCAGCTGCTGGTCGATCCCTTCGTGGAGATCCCGTGAGGTCGACGGCGCGAGCCGTGTGCGTCGCCGTCATCCTGGCCGGCTGCTCCGGAGCGGATCAAGCGAGCGACCCCAAGACGTCCGGCAACGCCGGGCAGCTCGTGATCTCGGATCTTCGCGCGGTCGAGGCGCCCGGCAACGTCCTGGCGTACGACGTGTCGTGGAAGACGTCGGCGGCGGTCGTCACCGATCTCGAGGTCGCGTGCGACGGACTCGATCCCTGGACCATCTTCAACGCGACCGCGACCGACTCGCACGACGTGTTCCTGATGGGACTCGTCACCGGCGTGACTTGCACGCTGTCCGCGAAAGCGACGCTCGGCGACAAGAGCTCCAGCGCGCAGACGACGATCCAGGTCGGCGACCTTCCGGACTATCTGCCGGCCGTCGAGCTCTCGGTGCCTGCGACGGACGCGGTCGCGCCCGGCTGGACGTTGGTAAACCTCTCCGACGCCGAGCACAAAGTGCCCTACACCGTGGCCCTGATCGACGCGGAGGGCCGCTATCGTTGGTACTACCAGTATCCGACGACCGAGCCGGGATCGGACACGCCGGTCATCCCGTACCAGAACGGGGTCGTGATCGGCGGCCGCTACGTCCCGATGTCCTACGTCACGTGGCAAGGCAAGATCGTCTGGCGCGGCCCGAAAGGAAACCACGAGGTGCGTCCCGCCGAGACGCCCGGCGACTTCTACTATCTGGCCGACACGCCGTGCTCATCGCTGCAGAACGCCGGCGGGATGATCTACGAGTACGACTCCGTCGCCAACAGCACCTCATGGGGTTGGATCCTCTGCGATCGCTACACGCCGATCCAGGACATCCCGGACTGGGCACACCTGAACAGCGTGGCGCCGTTTCCGGACAACAAGGCGCTGTTGCTCTCGTCGCGAAACCAGAGCTCGGTCATGAAGGTCGATCGCGCCACGGGCAAGCTCGTGTGGGTCCTGGGCTTCCGCGGCATGGTGAGCGACGGCTTCAACGGCGACTTCGCGATGCCGATCGTCGACCGCTTCTATCGCCAGCACGACGCGACCGTGCTCCCGTCCGGGAACATCCTGATGTTCGACAACGGCTGGAAGGGCGTGCGCAGCTACAGCCGCGCCATCGAGATCGCCTACACCTACGACCCGGCCGGCAGCAGCGAGGCGCACGTCGTGTGGCAGTACCGCCACGATCCCGACATCTACGCCGACATCTGGGGCAGCGCGCAGCGTCTCGCCAACGGCAACACGCTGGTCGACTTCGGGCAGCGGACGGTGGCCTGGCGGACGACCCTCGTGGAAGCCTCGCCGGAGGCGAAGACGATCTGGGAGATCAAGATGCCGCTCTACGTGGGCGTCTACCGCGCCCAGCGCATCTCCGATCCTCCTCGCGGTTTCGTCGTCCCGTGACGCGTCCGGCGGCGCTCGCGCTCGCGTTCGGGCTCGCGTCGTGCGCGGCGCCGGCGCCACCCGCCGCGCCGGCTCCGGCCCAGGCGAAACATGCCGGTGCGGCCAGCTGCCGCTACGACGCCCGGCTGGTCTCGCTCTCGCCGGCCGTGCTCGACGTCTCCGCGCTGTGCATCGGCGCCGATCTCGACGGCTTCGTCGCCTCCGAGCGCGCGGCAGCCCCGTCTATCGATCACGTGGTCGCGGATGACGGCACGCCGCTCGTCGCCCAGGGCGACGGCTGGCGGTTTCCGCACCGGACCAACCACGGCCGCATCCACTATCGCATCGATCTCGACCAGGTGGCGCAAAGCGCCGGCGACCTCGACGTCGCGATGCGCGTCGGTCGCTCGATGCTCACCACCGTTTCCACATGGATTCTGCGCCCCGATCCACTGCCCGACGGCGCGCCGGTGGTCGTGCACGTGGAGACGCCCGCCGGCGGCCGCTTCGTCACGGGGCTCCACAAGGTCGGCGACGACTACACGCTCGAGACGCAGGAGATCCGCGTCGCGACCTACGCCGTCTTCGGCGACTTCGCTCTGGACAAGCTCGAGCTGCCGGGCCCAGGTTCTCTTGGTGGTAGCGGCGCGGAAAGGTCGCGTTCCGAGCTCGACGTCGCCACGCTGGACGCGCACCTGGACGCGCCGGCAGCCGAGCGCCTGCGCTGGATCCGCGAGTCGGCCACGGCGGTGAGCCGGTTCTGGAACGGCTTTCCGGTGCCGCGCGCCCTGTTGGTCGTGGTGCCCGTGGCCGATCGGCACCAGGTGTTGTTCGGCAAGGTGCTGCCCGAGAGCCGGCCCGGCGTGATCCTGCTGGTCGGCGAGCACGCGCGCCGCCCGGAGATGCTAGACGACTGGATCCTGGTCCACGAGCTGTTCCACATCGGATCGCCGTCGTACGTCGGCGAAGGCAAGTGGCTCGACGAGGGGCTCGCCACCTACTACGAGCCGTTGATCCGCGCGCGCGCCGGCTGGCTCACCGAGCAGCAGGTGTGGAGCGGCTTCGCGCACTCGATGCCGCAAGGTCTGCCGGCGGTCGCGCGAAAGGGGCTCGAGAGCGCGACCAGCTACCGCGGCGTGTACTGGGGCGGCGCGATCATGACGCTGATGGCCGACGTCGCGATCCGGCGCGCTTCCGGCGGCAAGCGTGGCCTCGAGGACGGCTTTCGCGCGGTGCTCGCCGAGGGCGGCAACTGCAGCGAGGTGTGGAGCCTCGCCGACACCATGCGCGCCGCCGATCGCGCCGTCGGCGGCAGCGCGCTCGAGGATCTCGCCAAGCTCCACGCGTTCCACGGTCGGCCGATCGCGTTCGACAACCTGCTGCACGATCTCGGCGTGGAGCGCACGCCGGATGGCGTACGCCTCCACGACGACGCGCCGCTCGCAAGCATCCGGCGCGCCGTCGTGTACGGCGGTCCCTGACTCAGCGATTTCCGAAGATGCCGTAGATCAGCATCAGCACAAACGGAATCAAGATCCAGAGCAGGGGCTTCAACGGGCTCTCGAGCTGCTCCGGCTCGTTCGCGGGTTGTTGTTCGTCGCCCATGTGACGTCCTCTCGCAATGAACGCTTGGGATGCGGGTGTGCGCGCGCTTCACCGCCAGGGAGCGCGGCGCGGCAGCGGCGCGCGTCGTCGACGCGCGACTACGCTATGCGGGCGGACGACGGCGGCGGCCCGCGCGGCCACGCCACGCGGTAGCGCGTGGTCCGCGGACCGCCGTGTGGAGCGGTCGCGCCGAGCTCGCGTCCGGCTTCGTCGCGCCGCAAGACCGCGCCGACGCGTTCGACCGCGACTGTCGCCGCTCCGCCGGCGTCGAGCCGCGCCGCGGGACGGGCGGGATTGCAGCGGCTCGGCAGCGTGGCATCAAGTACGCCCTGCGCCGGCTGGTCGCGCAGCTCGGGCAGTCCGTCAGCGACGCGGGTGGCGTGCGGACGCGAACCGGCAAGCGCGCCGGCGACGACGAGCGCGGCGAGGACGATGAAGCGCAGGGGCGCCCGGAGCGGGTTCGACGTGGCGTCAAGCTGTCACGCCGTCGCAACGTCGACAAGGTGTCGCCGCGCTGCAGGCGGAGCGCGTGGGACGCAGACATCGCCGCTGCCATCGCCGGCGCGCGCTCTGCCGTGGCGCCCCCGCGCTTCCGCGCCGGACCGGCATTCCCCACCCGGGTGTGCCCCCGGGACGTCGGCAGCTGTGGCTGTCCGTCCACACCGGCGGCTCGAGGCGCCTTGATAAACTGGCATGATTTCGGGGTGTTACAAACACCACGCAACCGGCACGCGGGTTGCTCGAACAGGCAGCATGGCGCGTGTCGTGGAGAGCTGCCGGTCGAGACGTGGCGAGTCGCTGACGCTGTTGTGCGACGCTGGAACGTGGAAGATCGCGCTCGACGGCGAGCTGTTCGAGTTCCGCTCCGAGCGTGTGGCCCGGCTCGCGTTCGAAGCCGCGGCGGGCGAGCGCGCCGCGTAGCGCCGCTACTCGATCCCGAAGCGCGACTTGTGCTCGGCCACGTACTGGACGTAGTACGCCGACTCGCGGTGGCTCTCGATCTCGCCGGCGTCCACCGCGGCTTCGAGGGCGCGCTTGATGTCGCCGATCAGACGCGATGGCGGCAGGCCGAAGCTGGTCATGATGTCGTTGCCGACGCCGGTGGGCAGCGGCGGGACCTTGGCGTCCTCGGCCGCGAGCGCGCCGATGCGATCGGCGAGCTCGTTGATCATCGAGATGCCGCGGCGCTTCTTCTCGGGGCGCTTGGTGGTGATGTCGGCGCGGGACAAGCAGAGCAGGTCGTCGAGATACGGGCCCATCTCGCGGGCGAAGCGGCGCACCGCGCTGTCCGTCCAACTGCCGTCGTACTGGCTCGCGCGCAGGTGGTGCAACACCAGGAAGTGGATCTCCGCGCGCAGCGTCTCGTCGGAGCGGAACAGCTTCTGGCGCCGATCCATCTTCTCGAACATGCGCGCGCCAACCTCGGCGTGGCCGAAGAAGTGCACCTCGCCCGCGGGCGAGATGCTGCGCGTGCGCACCTTGCCGATGTCGTGGAAGAGCGCGCCCCAGCGCACCTCGAGCCGCTCCGTGCTCTGCAGCACGACCTGCTTGGTGTGCTTCCACACGTCCTTGTGACGCCACTCGCCGTCACCGAAGCCGACCAGTGAGCGGACCTCGGGCAGGATCGCGTCGAGCACGCCGCCGGCGAGCAACGCGTCCAGCCCCTCGTCCGGGTGCGGCGCCATCATCACGCGGTCGAGCGGCCTGCGCAGGTCCGCGGGCGCGAGCGCCGCGATGTCCTCGGGCTGCGCCAGCACGATGGGCCGATCGGGCGCGCCGCGCTCCGCGCACGCCACCGCACGCTCCAGCGCGTCCATCGCGCGCGTCTTGTCGCCGCTCTCGGCTGCAGTTTCTCCCGGCATCGGACCCCAGCGGGGGCGGTTTCCTAGCACAGCTTTGGCGCCCCGGGTAAGCTCGCCGGATGTCTCGCGTGCTCGCCCTGGGCGCCCTCGGCCTCGCGCTCGCGATCACGGGCTGCCCGGGGACGGCGCGCGACTTCTCCCAACCGGGCGCGGCGGGCGCCGACAACAATCCGCCCGATGGCTCGACGCCGGTCGACGCCGGGGGCGACGCCACGCAAGAGGCGCCCCCGCCGCTCGCGGTCACGCTCGTGAACTGGAACACCCACGACTTCTTCAACGACAAGGTGGACAGTCCGGAGATCCAGGGCGAGACCGTGGTGTCGTCGGGCGCGTACCAGCAGAAGCTGAGCGACGTGTCGGGCGTGCTCTCAACGCTCGCGCCGGACATCGCCGTCATGCCGGAGGTCGAGAACGACAACGTGACCGCCGATCTCGCCGCGAAGCTCGGCGGCTATCCGTACCACACGACCAGCCAGGGCAACGATCCGCGCGGCATCGACATCGCCGTCATCAGTCGCTACCCGTTCGACAAGATCGTCTCGCACAAGAACGACTTCTTCTCCCCGTCGACCAACGGGCTAAGCTCGTACAAGTATTCGCGCGATTGCCTGGAGATCCACCTGACGATCAACGGCCGCCACGTGATCCTGCTCGGCGTGCACTTCAAGGCGACCAGCGACCCGGGCAGCGACGAGAAGCGGCAGGCGGAAGCCGAGCACACGCGCAAGATCGCCTTCGATCTGCAGGCGGCGGATCCCACCGCCGCGATCGTCGCCCTCGGCGACTTCAACTGCACGCCAGACTCCGCACCCATGCAAGCGCTCGCCGGCGCGCCGCCGAACCAGCTGGTGGAGCTCGGCGATCTCGTTGCCCAGGCAGACCGCTACAGCTTCGTCTACCAGGGACAGAAACAGCTCATCGACAACCAGGTGCTGAACGCCGTGGCCGACGGCCTGCTCGACGCGTCCACCGCCGAGATCCTGCACTCGAGCGCGACCAACCAGGCCAGCGACCACGATCCGATGAGGGCGGTCTACGAAATCAACTGACCCCCTATTGCGGCGCGACGGCTTCCGCCCCAGAAAGCGCGCGGGAGGTCCCCGATGTCGCTCTACGATTCCTCGGTTCCGCAGTTCAAGAAGATGCTCCAGAACCTGGCGCGCTGGCTCGACAAGGCCGGCGACTACGCCAAGGCCAAGAACTTCGATCTGGAGACGCTATTGGTCGCGCGCCTCGCGCCGGATCAGTACACCCTGCGCCGCCAGATCCAGGCCGCGTGCGACTCCGCGAAGTTCCCGGCCGCGCGCCTGGCCGACAAGAAGCCGCCGGCGCATCCCGACGGTGACCAGACCATGGCAGAGCTGCGCGAGCGCATCCAGAGCGTCATCGCCTACCTGGACACGTTCAAGCCGGAAGACTTCGCCGGCGCGGAAAAGCGCCAGATCGAGCTGCCGTTCGCCGAAGGCCAGGTCATCGACGGCGCTGACTACCTGTGCGAGATGGCGCTACCGAACTTCTACTTCCACGTCATCACGGCGTACTCGATCATGCGCCACAACGGCGTGGACCTCGGCAAGATCGACTTCATCGGCTCGCTGAAGCTGCGGGCGAAGTAGCCAGGCAGCCACGCGCCCGGCAACCGACAGCGGGTGGCTTCAGCAGCCGGGAATGGCTTGCCGGTCCGGCGCGGAACCGCCATCTTCGGAGGATGACGCGCCGGCCGTCGCGGCGGACGTTCCTGATCGGAAGCGCGGCCGTCGGCGGAGCGGTCGCGCTCGACGCGTTCGCCCTCGAGCCGCGCTGGCTCGAGGTGACGGAGCACGTCGTCGCCGTGCCGGCGCTGCCGCGATCGCTGGAGGGCTACACGGTCGCGCACCTGACGGACGTGCACCTCTGCGGCATCGGCGTGCTCGAGCACGCGCTGCGCGACGCGATCCGCGCCCGGGCGCCGCAGCTGGTCGTGCTCACCGGCGATCTCGTCGACAGCGCGGCGCGCCTCGACGATCTCGCCGAGCTGTGCGTCGGCATCGGCGCCCCGGGCCGCGCGCTCGTCGCGACGCTCGGCAACTGGGAGCACTGGGGCCGCGTGCCGCGCGCGCAGCTCGACAAGACCTACCGCGACGCCGGCGCGCAGCTGCTCGTGAACCAGAGCGTCGCCCTCGACGGCGGCGTCGCGATCAGCGCGACCGACGACGCCACCGGCGGCGCGCCGCGCTTGCGCGACACGATCGCGTCGCGGGTCGCCGCGCCGGTGTCGCTGCTGTTGACGCACAGCCCGTCGCTGCTCGACCGCGTGCCCCGCGACGCGCGGTTCGACCTGGCCCTGAGCGGTCACACCCACGGCGGCCAGGGACGCATCGGCGGCTACGCTCCGATCCTGCCGCCGGGCAGCGGTCGCTTCGTGTCGGGCTGGTACGACGTCCCGAGCGGCCGCGCGTACGTGAGCCGCGGCACCGGCACCAGCGTCGTGCCCGCGCGCATGATGTGTCGCCCCGAGCTGCCGCTGTTCCGTCTCGTGCGCGCGTAGAAGACGCCCGATCTTGAGCAGGTTCTACCTGGCCGCCTGGGAAACCTGGGCGCGGGGTTCCGCGCCGGACCGGCAATCCCTCCACGGTGGGGCGCGGTCGAGCTACTCGAACTCGAGACGCCAGCGGATGTCGGCGCCGAGGTTGCCCAGGGACGAGCTGGAGATGTCGTTCACGTTGTCGTACGAGCCTTCGACGCTGACGCGCGGGCTGAGGCGCCACTCGACGTTGGAACGGACTTCGCGCGAATCGCTGAGGCCGCTGGTGACATTGGCGCGGATGCGCTCGGCGAGGCGCTTGCCGATGGTCACCGTGGGCTCGGTGCGGCCGGTGCGCGACGAGTACGCGCTGCCGAAGCGGAACTCGTCGATGACCGGCAAGGCCTCGGTGACGGCCTTGTCGGCGCCGGTGAGCGTGCCGAGCGCTTCGAGCGCGACGCTCTCGCCGACGCTGGCGCTCTGGGCCTGGTCGAGCTCGGCGCGCGTGAGACCGACGGTCAGGAGCAGGAAGATGTCGTCCTGGGCGAGCTGCGGCTCGCTGGTCAGGTCGATGCGCAGCTTGTCGGCGTCGCCGTAGGCGTGCATCGTGATGTGCCACTGGCCGCCACGCGCGGAGGTGCCGCTCGCGCCGGCGCCCGCCGAGCTGGCGCTGGTGCCGGAGCTGGCACCGCTGCTCGACGCGCTGAGGTTCTCCGAGTAGCGGTGGTAGTCGGTGACGGCGGTGACGTCGACTTGCGGCGCGATCCGCGTGAGATCGTCGAAGCGCACGTAGCCCTGCCGTATCTCGAACTCGTTGCGGCGCAGGCGGATGCGTCCGCCGGGCTTGAGCTTGACGGTGCCGCGCAGGCCGAAGCGCTGGTTCGTGCCGGCGAGCAGCAGGCCGTCGCGGTCGATAGAGAGCTCGGCGTCCACCAGGTTGTTCTGGATGCGCATCGGCTTCGGCGCGAGCAGCGTGATGTCGAAGTCCACGGCATCATCCGACGGATCGTAGGACTCGAACTGGGTGCGCTTGCCCCGCTGCGCGAGCGCCGAGATGTCGGCGGTCATGGTCACGGGGCGCGTGTACTCGAACGAGCGGAGCGAGATCTGGCCGGTGACGTGCGGTAGCGTGCGCTCGGACGAGGTCTCGCTCGGCGGCTGCCAGCTGGCGACGAGATCCGCGTCGACGGTGGCGTGGACGCCGGTATCCACCGGGAAGCCGATGCCACGTGCCGTGAGCACCATCCGCGCTGCGCCCATGTCGAAGCCGCGCAGCGGCGCGCTGCCGCCGAGCGACAGCGTGCCGCCACCGACTCGAGCCGTGCCGCGCGTGATACGCAGCTCGTCGTTGTCCAGCACGAAGCCGAGCTGGATGTCGCTGATCGACGCGGGCAAGCCGCGCAGCGTGAGCTCGCCGTCCGCGAGGTTGAAGCCGCCCTGATAGCGCAGCGCGCGCGGCGAGCCGGTGATGTGCAGCTCGCCGCCGAGCCGCCCGGACGCGCGCTCGGCACGCGGGATCATCGAGGCGAAGGCCGACAGATCGACCGGCCGCATGACGAGCCGCGCGTCGACGTCCGGCGAGCGATCGAGATCGACGACACGTCCCTTGACGTCGAAGATGCCGCGCTGTCCCGCGGGCGTGGTCACGGCCAGCGCGAGCCCCGGCATTTCGAGCTTGGCGTCGTGGACGCGAATCGGCTTCGCGCCCGGCTGCAGCTTCACGCGCAGCCCACCCTTGCCGAGATCGAGCGCGGAGACGGCCAGCGTCGCGTCGGCGTGGGCGGCGTCATCCATCGCCAGATCCGCAAGGTGCAAGCTCCCACTGAGGTGCCCCGTCGGCGGCGAGTCGGACAGCGCGATGCCCGGCGAGAGCTGGGCCAGCGCGCCCAGATCGAGCGCGTCGAGATCGACGTCGCCCTCGACGCGCTTGTGACGCTGGCGCGTGATCTGCAGATCCGACAGCTTGATCTGCCCGCCGAACACGCGGCCGTCGACGTGGAACACACCGTCGGGCTTGTCACGGTCGAACTCCGCGCGCTCGAACGGCGCGGGGATCGGCTGACCGCAGCGCGTGGTGCCGAGCGTGCGCAGCGGCTTCTTCTCCGGCACCAGCTTGACGGCGAGCTCCGATCCGGGCAGCCGCGCGCTGCCGATCCGCACCGGCGAGAGCCGCACGTGCATGTCGACGGAGAGCGCATCGATGGTGCCGCCGATCTCGCCGACACCGCTCGCCTGGCCGTCGAGGCCGACGCCGAGGCTGCCCAGCGCGTCGATCTTCGACAGCGGCACGGCGGTGCCCACCATGTTCCCGTGCACGATCCCACCGGGCCGGACGCGGAGCGAGCCCAGCAAGGTTCCCGTACCCTTCACCAGCGTCATGCTGGGCACGTCCAGGTCGAAGCCCATGTAGCTCGCCTTGCCGTCGGGCCAACGGAAGTCGAACTCCGCCTTGCCGGAGTCGTAGCGCTCGTCGAAGAGATCGAGACGCGTGAAGGCGGCCTTGCCGTCGACGCGCAGGTTGCCGTCACCGCACGGGTCGTCGGGACCCTTGAGCACGTAGCGCACGCGCGCGTTCACGGCCGTCTCGCCCTTGATGTCGTCGAAGCGCGGATCGGTGTCGAACAGCCACATCGCGAGGAAGTCGCGCAGGCCGAAGCGATCGCTCTTCACGTCGGCGTCCGCGACGACGGAGTTGGGCCCGTCGAAGTCGAGACGCGCCGTGGGGATCCGGAAATCGCTGGCGCCCTTCCTGCCGCGCACGTCGGTGAACGCCACCCACAGCGGCCGGAACTTCACCCTCGCGCTCTTGATGTCGCCGATCGGGAAGCCGCCGAACTCGAAGCCCTGGATCGCCAGATCGCCCGTGAGCAGCGGGTTGCCCGACTTTCCGGCCATGTCCGCGCCGATCTGCGCCTTGCCGGCCATCTTGATGCCGACCAGCGGCGAGATGTCCGCCAGGTCGAGCTTGCTCGTCTTGCTGACGACGAGCCGCATGTCGTTGTGGAAGCCGATGCTTACGAGGTTCGTGTAGAGCGAGCTGTGGCCGAAGTCGGCGCGCGTGTCGTAGATCTCGAACGCGTCCGGGCGCACGCCGATGCGCCCGCGCACAAGCGCCGCGTGCACGCCGATCATGTGCTTGCGTGCCGGATCGTGATACGCGCGATCGAAAACCTCGAAATCGCTGGTGTCGGAGTACAGATCCGCGTCGATGTGCAGCGGCGCCAGCGTGCCGCGGATCCGGGTCACGCGCGTCTTCTTCAAGTGCCACTGCACGATCGTGTCCGGCGTGACGTCGAGGTCGCGCATCATCGACTCGAAGAGCATGTTGGTGCTCTCGACCTTCTTCACGGTGAGCGGCGCGCCGGGCTCGAGCGGCTTCGCCTCGCCGTCGGTGAGCACGACCTGACCGTCCGCGAAGCCCATCTGGAAACGCGGGATCTTGACCACGTCGCCGTCGATCGCGACGTCCGCGTCGAGCGTCTTGGCCAGGTGGTAGACGTCGAGCACGATGCCCCCGCCGCGGAGCTTTCCCTGGAAATCGGGCAGGGTGTTCTTGCCGTCGTAGCGCACGTCCCCGGCGACGCCCGCCCAACCCTGGAGCTCGCCCATGTGCACGAAGCGGTTGACCAGGTGCGTCGGCGCGCGCGCCATCACGTGTCCGTCGATCAGCGGCGGCTCGCCCGGGTGACGCACCACACGCAGCTCCGACAGCCGTACCGCGACGCGCCAGGGGTCCTCGCCGCCAGCCACGACTGTCCGGCATCCGGGTCGCGTGCCCGGGGCGGGGTCCTTGTCCGCCTCGCCGAGCAACGACAAGCGGCGGACCAGGAGATTGCCGTTGTCGTAGCGCGCACGCACGTCGAGCCGGCACATGACGTCCTCGTCCACTGCCGGCTGCTTCTGGAAGTGACGCTTCTTGGCGTCCACCACCACGTCCGGACCGTCGACATCGTCGGCGACGCGGACCAGCCGCGTGCGCGATCGCGTGAGCTGCGACGCACCGGCGCGCACCGCCACCTCGAAGCTCGGGCCCTTGTCGGCGAACACGTCGATGTCCGTCGCGCCGGTCACGACGTGCACGCCCTCCACGTCCAGATCGAGGCGCGCGTCCGTGATCGACAGCGACGAGAACGGCGCGCGCTCCAGCTTGGGCGCCGGCCCTGTTCGCTTCGGCAGCCGGTACGCGACGTTGGCGATGGCGCCGTCCTTGACCACGATGTGCCCGCGCGGCTCGTCGATCTCGATGTCACCGACGTCGAGGCGCCCAGCCAGTAGCGAGAAGATGCGCGGCGTGACCGCGATGCGCGACGCCGACAGCGCCGGCGCGCCACCGTCCGTCGACGGCACGACCAGATCGTGCAGCGACACCTGGAGCGGCCACAGCTTCATCTCGACGCGGTAGCTGGCCGTGACGCCCAGCTGCTCCTTCAGGACCCGCGCCGTCTCGCTCGCCGCCCAGCGCTGGATCGGCGCGGACCGCACCAACGCGCCGCCCAGCAGCGGCAGCGCGCCCAGCAGGGCGAACACCGCGCACAGCAGACGAGCGACAAACCGCGGGAAATCCCACGGTCGCCGGTACTTGCGGATTGCCTTGGGGGCGGACATCGCTCGTCTCGCCAAAGCGTATCGCGGGCCGCAAGAAAGCGCTCGTTTCTAGCGGTTTTCCTGCCATTTCCGCATGGAGGCCTTGCCGGTCCGGCGCGGAATCGGCAGACCCACCCACCTCTTGATCGGCTGGCCGGGTGGAGTAGCTTGGGCGGGATGTTGCGGCGCTTTCCGTTGCTTGTTCTGGGTCCGTTGCTGCTGGCGGCGGTCGACTGTTCCGGCTCGGACACGGCCGCGTCCGGCGCGAAGCCCGCGACGTCCGTCGTGGTGTTCGGGCCGCGCGAGCAGACGGATCTCACGCCCTATCCGTCGGACCGCTACACGGTCGCCGACGCGAGCACGCCGACGGGGCTGCGCGTGGACATCAGCGCCAACACGACCGCCGACGCGCTGCTCGCGTCGTACCCGATGTCCGCGGACGAGCTCTCGACCCTGGACGGCTTTTCGCCGGTGGGCGGCGTGATCGTGAAGTTCAGCACGGCCATCGATCCGCGCGGGCTGGTGCAGCTGCCCGACGCGGACCCCCCGGTGCTCGATCCGATCCGCAACGCCAACGACTACAAGGGCGCGGACTCGCCGCTGCTGCTGGTCGACGTCGACCCTGCGTCGCCGGACGTGGGCAAGACGATCGGCATCGTGCCCACGTACTTCGGCCAGGCGAAGGACGACTACTACACGGTCGACGAGTTCAGCCTGATCGCGACGCCGGCGGTGCCCCTCGCTCCGGGCCGGCGCTACGCGCTGGTCGTCACGAACAAGCTGCTCGCCGCCGACGACACGCCGGTCGGACGCAGCGCCGACATGGACGCGCTCATCCTGCACCCGGGCGACGACTACGGCCACGAGCTCTCCGACGCCCTCGACGTGATCGTGGAGCACACGGGCGTCGCGAAGAAGGACGTCATGGGTGCGACCGTGTTCACGACGGCCACCGTACAGGACGGCATCATCGCCATGGGCAAGCAGCGTCGCGCCGCGGCTCCGCCGACGGCAACCGCGCCCTGGACGATCGAGACGGCGTTCGCCGCGCCGGACAAGCGCGTGCGCTTCCGCGCGACCTACAACGCGCCGGAGTATCGCAAGCCGCGCACTACGGGACAGCCGCTCGCCTTCGCCGACGGCAAGTGGGAGACAGGCACCGACGGCGCGCCCAAGGTCCAGAAGACGGTCGATCTGGAGACGTTCCTCGCCTTCTCCGACGCGACCCAGAGCGGCAAACGACCGGTGGTCATCTACCAGCACGGGCTCGGCGGCGACAAGGACGGCTGCTGGGGCACCGCGGACCGACTCTCCGGGGTAGGCGACAAGGGCGTGGCGGTCTTCGCCATCGACTCGCCGGAGCACGGCTCACGCGCCGTCGGCGCGACCAACACGCTGACCAGCGTGTACGCGTTCTTCGGCATCGACCCGGACACGCAGGAGTTCGACATCGAGCGCGCCCGCGACAACTTCCGGCAGATGGCGTCCGACCAGCTCGAGCTGGTGCGCTTCATCGAGACGCTCGGCAGCCTCGACGTGCTCCCGCTCGACGCCAACGGCAATCCCGCGCCCGACGGCGTGCCCGATCTCGACCTGTCGAAGATCCTGTACATCGGGCACTCGTTCGGCTCGGTACAGGGCCCGACGATCTTCGCGCTGGCGCCGGAGATCACAGCGGCCACGTGGAACGTCGGCGGCGACGGGCTGATGATGCTGCTTCGCGACTCGAACACGTTCAACATCGTGGTCAAGGGCTTCGTCCCCGCCGGAACGCCGTACGGCGCGGTGGCGCGCTTCATGGCGGCCACGCAGGCGATCGTCGATCCCGGCGATCCGCTGAACTTCGCACGCTACGCCAACGCCGAGGCGCTCGACGGCGTGACCGGCTGGCAGCCGCGCGATCTCCTGCTCCAGGAGGTGGACAACGACACGATCGTCCCGAACTCCACCGCCGAGGCACTAGCGCGCGCCGCCGGCATGCAGCTCGAGCACAAGGTGCACGACGTATCCGGCATGACGACGGTCAGCGGCGCCACGACGGGCAACGGCCCGAACGGCAGCACCGCGGTGCTCTCGCAGTTCGACAAGATCGAGGGCGGCAAGCAAGCCACCCATGGCGAGCTGATCTTCTCGCCTGAAGCGCAAGATCAGTACGTGGGCTTCTTCAACAGCGCGCTGAAGAACGCCCACGCCACCGTCGCGCCGTCGTACCCGTAGCCGTCACTGCGGGACGACGGACACGATGTCCATCTGGACGAATTGGCCGTTGTAAGCCTGCGGATCGGGCGACACGCCGGAAACGACGATCGGCGTCGCCGACGCCTGGTCGAGGTTCTTGATCTCGTAGTGGTTGGCGTCGACCGGATCGGCGGTCAGCGTCACCGTCGCGCCGGCGTCCATCGCGACCGTCTGCTGGTAGTCGATGGCGTCGCAGTAGTAGAGCCCCGACGTCCCGCTGTTCAGGTAGTAGGTCTGCGCAGGGCTCGAGATCTCGAGCTTGTAGATGTTCCAGTCGTCGCTGGCCGGGGCGCCGCCGTCTTGCCAGAAGCCGGTCTTGGTGCCGCCGGTGTACGTCTTTTCCTCGACCACGCCGCGGAAGCGCAGCGTGACGTCGTAGGTGATGCCGGTCGCGCCACCGACACTCGTCGACGTGGTGGTCGCGCCCGCGGTGTAGCACACCGTCGACGTCGAGTCGGCGGTGCAAGGCAGCTCCCAGCGCAGCGCCGACAAGCTACCCACGACGTTCGTGCACGTCCCGGTCGAGCAGATCCAGCCCGCGCCGTGGAGCGCCGTGCAGCCGTCGTCTCCGCAGCACTCCGCTGCCGTGCACACGTTCGAGCAGCACACGCCGGTTCCACCGTCCGCCGGCGTACACGCGGTCTCGTCCGCGCCGCAGCTCGCGCCGGCGTCGGCGCCCGCCGCACCGGCGCTCCCCGACGCACCGGCTCCACCGTCGGTTCCACTCGCGCCCGCACTGCCGCTCGCGCCCGCACTGCCGCTCGCGCCCGCACTGCCGCTCGCGCCCGCACTGCCGCTCGCACCCGCACCGCCGCTCGCACCCGCGCCGCCGCTCGCGCCCGCGCCGCCGCTCGCGCCCGCGCCGCCGTCGGTCCCGCTCGTGCCGCCGCTGCCGCTGGTGCCGCCGCCGCCGCTACCGCTCGTGCCGCCGCTGCCGCTCGTGCCGCCGCTGCCGCTCGTGCCGCCGCTGCCGTCGGAAGCGTCCGGGTTGCCGCCGGTGCCACCCTTCGAGTCACCCGAGCTCCCGCACGCCGTGCTCGCGAGCGCCGCGCTCAGCACCACGCACACCACGGACGCGACCGATCGGTTCCGCGCCGAACCGCCGAGCTTGATGACCGCCATGGGAAGTACCTCCTTGCGCGCAGAATGTAGCGCCGCTCTGGAACGATCGGCTTTGGTGATTCAACAGGCCGGCCGACCGACCTATACAGGGATCCGGGAATGCCGGTCCGGCGCGAGGCAGGGTGCGATGGCGCCGCAGCCGCTCCACGGCGGACAATCCGCTCGCCATGCGCGCACGACGCTTCTGGGGCTGGGGCTACGAGGACGAGGGGCCGGACCCGGCCCAGCTGACCGCGATCGAGAGCGCCCTCGGGCCGATGCTCGGCATCGATCGACTCGAGCGCACGCCGATCCCGCGCATCGAGGACATCGTGCTTGGCGCGCCGCGCGTCGCGGCGCCGGCCTCGCTGTCGGCGATCGTGCGGGACGATCCGCTGGAGCGCGCGTCGCACAGCTACGGCAAATCGTACCGCGACGTGGTCCGCGCGCTGTCGCGGAGCTTCGATCATCCGCCGGATCTGGTCGCGTACCCGGAGAGCGAAGCCGAGGTCGCGCAGCTCCTCGACTGGTGCAGCGACGCGCGCGTCGCTGCGATTCCGTTCGGCGGAGGCTCGTCGGTGTGCGGCGGGGTCGAGCCGCTGGTCGGCCCGTCGTTCGCCGGCACGCTGTCGCTCGATCTGACGCGCCTCGATCGCGTGCTGGAGATCGATCGCGCTTCGCGCGCCGCGCGCATCCAGGCCGGGGCGCTCGGCCCGCTGCTGGAAGACCAGCTGCGAGGTCACGGACTCACGCTCCGTCACTTCCCGCAGTCGTTCGAGTTCTCCACCCTGGGCGGCTGGATCGCGACGCGATCCGGCGGCCACTTCGCGACGCTCTACACGCACATCGACGAGCTCGTGGAAGGCATGCGCGTGGTCACGCCGCGCGGCGTGGTGGAGACGCGGCGTCTGCCCGGATCCGGCGCGGGACCGAGCCCCGATCGCATGTTCATCGGCTCCGAGGGCATCCTGGGCGTCATCACCGAAGCGTGGATGCGCGTGTTCGAGCGGCCGCGCTTCCGCGCCGGCTTGAGCGCGCGCTTCCCGGACTTTCTCGCCGGCGCCGCCGCGGTGCGGCGCATCGCCCAGGCCGGGCTGTATCCGGCGAACTGTCGCCTGCTCGATCCGCTGGAGGCGATGCTGAACGGCGCGGGCGGCGGGGACAGCGCGGTGCTGATCGTCGCGTTCGAGAGCGACGACCACCCGCTCGACGCGTGGATCGCGCGCGCCGCGGAGCTGTGCCGCGAGCTCGGCGCGGAGCTTCCGGCGAGCGCCGTGAAGACGCGAAGCGACGAGGAGAAGGTCGACGGCGGCGCCGCGGCGGCGTGGCGCGCCGCCTTCCTGCGCGCGCCCTACCTGCGTGACGAGCTGGTGCGCCTGGGCGTGCTCGTCGACACGTTTGAAACCGCGGTCACGTGGGATCGTTTCGAGGCGTTGCACGCGGCGGTGGTCGCCGCGGCGACCGCGAGCGCGCGCGACAGCGGCGCGGCGCGCGCCATCGTCACTTGCCGGATCACGCACGCGTATCCCGACGGCGCCGCGCCATATTTCACGGTCATCGCGCCGGCGACGCGCGGCCGCGAGCTTCGCCAGTGGGACGCGATCAAGGCCGCGATCACCGACGCCATGCTCGAGCACGGCGGCACGGTGACGCACCACCACGCCGTCGGACGCGACGTCCGCCCGTTCTACGAGCGACAGCGACCCGAGCTGTTCGCCGGGGCGCTCGGCGCTGTGAAACACCACCTGGACCCGTCCGGGATCCTGAACCCCGGCGTGCTCCTCCCGGCATGAAGAACGGTGCTACGCTCGGCGGCGTGAAGGTTCGTCTGGTCAAGGAATACCGGTTCGAGGCCGCCCATCGCCTGCCGAACGTGCCGGCGGAACACAAGTGCCAACGACTGCACGGTCACAGCTTCAAGATCGAGCTGTCGATCGCCGGTCTGACGGATCCGAACATCGGCTGGTTCATCGACTACGGCGACGTGGACGCGATCTGGCAGCCGATCCACGACGTGCTCGATCACAACTACTTGAACGAGGTCGAGGGGCTCGAAAATCCCACCAGCGAGAACCTCGCGCACTGGCTGTGGCAGCGGATCAAGCCGTCGTTGCCGTCGCTCGTTCGCGTGACGGTGTACGAGACCTGCGACGCCCGCTGCGAGTACGAAGGCGACTGACCGGCTTCAATCCCAGTCGGGATCGATACCGGCGAGGTCGGCGAGGGTCGTCGGGTGGTACGGCGGCCGCGGCGTGAACGCCTGGGCGGGATCGCCGCCGCGCGCGGCGAGCTGGCGCGCGCACAGCGCGAGGCAGCTCTTGCCCTGGCACCAGCCGGTGCCGAAGCCGGTGTAGCGCTTGAGCGACTCGATATCCCGATGACCGAGCGCGATCGCGTGGTCGAGCTCGGCCAGGCTCACGTCCTCGCAACGGCAGACGATGACCTTCATGCCGATCCCCGATCAGCCGCCGAAGTCCCCGCACAAGCCGGTGTAGTCTCCGACGGGCGTGCCGCGCGAGAACTGGATGTTGCACGCCAGCGGATCCTCGATGCTGGTCGCGAACTCGATGGCGGCCGCGGACGTCCAGTCCCGCGCACCGTCGACGCGGGCACGGATCACGCCCTTCTTGTCGATGAACCACGTCTCCGGATAGAGCTTGGTGCCGAACTTGTCGCGGACGACGCTGGCGTCGGGATCGACCAGCGCCTCGAACTGCGGGCTCTTGCCGCCGAGTACCGACTTGAGCGTGTTCTGGACGTCCGCGACGCTCTCGTCCGTCGAGATCGTGACCAAGACCACGTCACTGCGCTTTGCGAGGATCTGCGCGAGCTCCCCCAGAGACGGCAGCTCCTGCAGACACGGCCCGCAGGTCTTCGTCCAGAAATTCAGGATCACGACCTTGCCGCGATAGCTGGAAAGTCGGACCTTGCCGCCGTTGATCGACGGCAACTCGAAATCGGGCGCGGTACGATTGCGCGCGGCATACGTGGGAGACAGCGCGCACAGCGGCGTGCACACCCGACGGCGCTCGGCGTCACGCGCGGTGGACACGAAGGAGTACACGGCCAGCGCAGCGACGAGCACGAAGACGACCTGCGCGATCTGGGTCAGCTTCACGCCCGCGTTGTAGACCAGCCCGCACGTGTCCGCCACCGCCGCCCCCTGGGGGACTGTCCCTGCGCTCTCTGGTAGACTGACGGGCAGTGGGGAAGCCGTCCAAACCGCCGCAGCCCGCACCGCCCCGGGGCCTCGCGCGCGCCATCGTGGAGGCCGCGGGACGGGGCCGGATCGGGATCGTGGTGGCGACGGGCGCCGGCGAAGCGAGCCGCGCCCGCTTCGTCAGCGACGCCGCCGCGGATGTGCTCGGATATTCACCGGCCGAGCTGCTGCCGCTGCCGGCGGAGTCGCATTTCGCACCGGAGCAGCTTCCGGAGATCCTGGCGTGGCGGCGCGGGAACGCGAGCGGCGACCGGCAGCACGTCATCGAGACCGAGCTCGTGCGCAAGGACGGCTCGCACATCCCGGTGCGCATGGCGGAGAGCGACGCGCTCCTCGACGGCGCGCCGGCCAAGGTCAGCTTCTTCTTCGACACCATGGAGCGGCGTCTCGCCGCCGAGGAGCTGCGCGACTCCGAGAGTCGCTTCCGCGCCCTGATCGAGGCGGCGCCGGACGCCATCGCCGTCGCGACGAGGGACGGCCTGGCGTACATGAACCCGGCGCTGCTCGAGCTCCTGGGCGAGCCAGGGGCGACGGAGCTGCGAACGACCTCGCTCGTCGAGGCCATCCACCCCGACGACCTGCCGCGCATGCTGGCGCGGGTCCAGGCCTTGCTCGGCGGCGGAGACGCCCTTCCCGCGTACGAGCTGCGCGTGCGTCGCCGCGACGGCAGGTACATCCAAGTCGAAGTGGTCGACATGCAGACGGAGTGGGGCGACAGTCCTGCGGTCCTGGCGGTCGCTCGCGACCTGAGCGAGCGGCGCCAGCTGCAAGCGGATCTGATCCAGGCCGACCGCCTCGCCGCCGTGGGAACGCTCGCCGCCGGCGTCGCCCACGAGATCAACAATCCGCTGGCCTACGTGCTGCTCAATCTCGAGTACCTGATGCGGGAGCTCCCGCGCTTCGATGGCGACGTGGCGCGCCTCGATCGGCTCTCGGAGCGCCTGGCCGAGGCCCGCCACGGCGCCGAGCGCGTCGGAGCGATCGTCCGCGACCTCAGGACCTTCTCCCGCGCCGACCGGGACAGCAGCGGCCCCGTCGACGTCCAGCTGGTCCTGGCATCGGCGCTGCGCGTGGCCGCGACGCAGCTCTCGGGACACGCGCGGGTCGTCGCGGACTACGCGGATGTCCCGCCGGTGCGCGCCGACGCGCCCCGCCTCGAGCAGGTGTTCCTGAACCTGCTCGTCAACGCCGCGCAAGCGCTGCCGGAGGACGCCACGGGCGAGCACGAGGTGCGCGTCGCGGTGCGCTCGCTCGACCCGGCACGGGTGGCGATCGAGATCACCGACACGGGCGCGGGCATTCCGCCGGAGCTGCTCGATCGCGTGTTCGATCCGTTCTTCACCACCAAGCCGGCCGGGATCGGCACCGGATTGGGGCTGCCCATCTGCCACAGCATCGTCACCGCCTTCGGCGGCGAGATCTCGGTGGAGAGCCAGGTCGGTCACGGCACCACCTTCCGCGTGGCCCTGCCGGTCGACACCTCCGGCGACAAGGTCGCGCCGGAGCAGCGGAGCGCGCCCTCGACCGCAACGCCCCAGGGTGCGCGGGTGCTGGTCGTCGACGACGAGCTCCCCGTCGCTTCGATGCTGAGCCGCGTACTCGGCGACGAGCACGAGGTGCGGGTCACGACGTCGGCACGCGAGGCGCTGGAGTTGCTCGTCGGCGGTGAGCCGTTCGACGTCGTGTTGTGCGATCTGCTGATGCCCGGCATGAGCGGGATGGATCTGCACCAGAAGCTCGCCGAACGCCGGCCCGGACTCGAGAAGTGTCTCGTGTTCATGACCGGAGGGGCGTTCACGCCGCGCGCTTCGGAGTTCCTCGCGACCGTGCCCAACCGTCGCGTGGAGAAGCCGTTCGATCTCCAGGAGGTGCGCCAGCTGGTGCGCGAGCTCGCGCGGAGCGCGCGCTCGGTCTCCTGAGCGCGCCCTCAGCCCTCGAGAAACGGCAACGCGAGATCGACTACGCGCCGAGGCGTGTCCACGTGGGAGAAATGCGAGCCGCGTTCGATCCACTCCAGTCGCGAGCCGATCGCCCGTGACAGGATCGGCCATCGGATCCTGGCGGGCATACAGCAGAAGTAGCGGGATCGGAGAGCCACGGCCCGCCGCGGCGCGCTCGCGACGCGGGTTCGCGAACGCGGCCAGGTCGACCGGCGCCAGCGCGTCACCAAGCCAGCGAACGAACGCACGCGAGCCGGGAACGCCGGACAGCGGCCGGCCGTATTCGCGCGCATCCTCGCGCGACTTCAGGCTCTCGTCGAAATAGTGGACGGGCGCGTGCGCTCAGCGCTCCGGATCGCGCCGCACCCGGACGTAGCCTCCGGGAGAGTTGCCGATGGCCGCACATCCGCGGATCCCGGTAGCGTCGACGAACGCCGCGAGGAACGCCGCGAGCGCCGGCGCCGTGTAGCGCGCGCCCGGCATGCCGCTGCGCCCCGCGCCCGGCAGGTCCGGCGGGTGTGGTTCTGTTCCTGCGCACCGCAACGCCTGGCGCCTCCGGCTATCCGAAGCAAACAGGCGCCCGGCCTCGCCGCGTAGTCTTGTCGGGGCTCTTTGGCGGATCGCGATCGGGTCCGCCAAGACCCCGAAGTCGTGGCAGCCGCCGGGGCCCCATCCCCGGCGGGCCGACGACGGCAGGGTTTGTTGCTCGGCAATGCAACCACACCCGGTCCGGCGCGATCACGCGGAAGCGTCGTCCGAGCGGCTCGATCACGTAGCGCCAGGAGTAGCTGCTGGTCATCAAGCCGTGGATCGACAGCAGCGACGGCTCGGCGCCGTGCTCGCGCACGTGGACCGGGATGCGACCGAATCGGGGCGCATCAATCTCGACCTCGCGCGCAGCCGTCGTGAAGTACAGATGGGCGACGCGCGGCGTCTCCGGCAACTGGTCGAACGGCATGCGCTGGAACGGTTCCACCGCGTCGCTGTATCGCCGGGCGCCGGTCGGACCGTGGGATTTTCGCGCCGCGACCGGCATCAGTCCCCTGGAAATGTTAGCTTCGCGAGCGCTCATGCCTTCCCGCGTCGAAAAGCGATTGCTCTCGCAGGTGGCGCGCGCCAGCCACGATTTCTCCTTGCTCGAGCCGGGGGATCGCGTGTTGGTCGCGGTCAGCGGCGGCAAGGACTCGCACGCGCTCTTGTACCTGCTGCGCGAGATCCAGCGGCGCGCGCCGTTCGAGCTGTCGCTGGTCGCGGTGAACCTCGATCAGGGACACCCGGGCTTCCCGAAGGACGTGCTGCCGGCGTACTTCGAGCGCGAGGGCTACGAGTACCGCATCGTCAGCGAGGACACGCACTCGATCGTGAAGCAGAAGGTGCCCGACGGGAAGACCACTTGCGGGCTCTGCTCGCGGCTCCGGCGCGGCATCCTGTACAACGTCGCCGTCGAGCTCGGCGCGACGAAGATCGCCCTCGGCCATCATCGCGACGACGTCGTCGAGACGCTGCTCTTGAACCTGTTCTACTCGGGGCAGATGAAGGCGATGCCACCGCGGCTGCGCTCCGACGACGGCCGCAACGTCGTGATCCGGCCGCTGGTGACGTGCTCGGAAACCGAGATCGCCGCCTTCGCCGAGGAGCGGGGCTTCCCGATCATCCCGTGCGATCTGTGCGGCTCGCAGGAGAACCTCCAGCGAAAGCGCGTGAAGGCGCTGATCCGGCAGCTCGCCGCCGACAACCCGGACGTGCCCGCCAACCTGTTCGCCGCGCTCGGCAACATCCGCGCCACGCACCTGTACGATCGCGCGCTGCGCGAGGCGCTGGGCATCGACGAGGCGAGCGGCCGCGACGCGTTTCTCGACGGCGAAACGGAACCGAGGCCCGCGGCGACCCTGCTCAGACGCGGGCTTTGCTGATAGCCTCGCGGGCGGAGGGCCGGTGGTGAGACTCGCGTATTGCTTGTGGCTCGGCGCGCCGCTGATGCTCGCGCTCGCGTGCGGCGGAGACGACGCAGGCACGAACGGCGCGGCGGGCGCGGGCACGGGCGGCAGCGCGGCGGGCGGCAGCGCGGGCAGCGGCGCGGACGGCGGCGCGGGCACGGGCGGCAGCGCGGGCAGCGGCGCTAGCGGCGGCGCGGGCACGGGCGGCGGTGCGGGCACGGGCGGCGGCGCGGGCACGGGTGGGAGCGCGGGCTGGGGCACGCCGAACGACTACTCGTGGGACGGGAGCTGGAGCCCGTCGGCGTCCGACTTCCCGCTCGCCGGCCTGTTCGACAACGAGTACTTCGACGGTCACCCGGACGCCCAGGGCAACGCGACGCCGGTCCTGCCGCCCGGCGCCTGGGACTGGGACGACGCGGCGAACGATCTCGCGAACTGGCGGAACTTCGAGCAGAACATCGGCGCATTCCAGGCGCTGTCGGACGGCGCGGGTCACCAATACGGCTGGACGTTGTCGCCGAAGACGCCGGGCGCCGTCGACTATTCGGGACCCGCGATGTACTTCGAGGGCTCGTCCGGCGCGGACGTGCTCGATCTGGGCGCGCAGGGCACGATCCATAGCCTGGGCGACGTGGGCCTGGGCGACGGCCCCGACGTGCTCGTCTTCAACGCGAGCTACAGCCTGGACTTCCGCACCGGCTCGAGCAGCGCCGGCCACGCGCGCGACAACGACCTCGTGGTGGCGGGCTGCGACGACAACCCGGACGGCTCGTTCGACATCACCACCACGACGATCCACACCGGGCCGGGCTCGGACTGGGTGTTCGCGCGCGATCTCGATCGTGCGGCGATCGATCTGGGCAACGGCGCGGACGGACGCACGGACACGCTCGACGCGAACGACGGCGATGATCTGGTCGAGCTCCGCGGCAACACCCACGACTTCCGCGTGTTCGGCGGCGCTGGCGACGACGTGGCCGTCTGGTACGTCGACGACAATGTGCAGACCGCCCAGTGGCTCGGACCGAATTTCTTCGGCGGCGGCGGCCTGGGCGACACGCTGTGGGACAACGGCACGGATCGCCTGGTGCTCGCCGTTGCCGCGTCGACGCCGATCGTGAGCCAGACGCCGACGCCCGACGGCAGCTTGCTGGTGAAGGCGGCCAGCGGCGCCTACGTCGACGACCCGCCGACCAAGAACGACCCGTTCGCGTACTACTGCGTCGAGTGCGGCACGGGCCCCGCGGGTCAGAAGACGCTGATCCTCGAGTACAACTCCGCGGACGGCAGCGTGCACACCGGCTACTTCTACGTGACCGGCTTCGAGGAGCTGCAGATCGGCGTGGGCCCCGGCGCCAAGGTGTTCCGCCTCGACAGCGCGGCGGGCACCGCCAGCGCCGCGCCCGACCTCGCCCCGCTGGTCCCCCCGGCCTTCCCGGTGAATCGCTGTCAGTAGCGCCTTAATGCGGGCAGCCTCGCGCCGTAGAGGACGGCAAGATGGCGCGAGTACTGGTCGTGGACGACGAACCGATGCTGCTGCGGTCGTACCAACGCATGATGCGTCGCTCGCACGATGTGGTCACGCGCGAGGGCGGTCGGGAGGCGCTCGAGCTCCTGGCCGGCGACCGCGACTTCCAGGTCGTACTTTGCGACCTGATGATGCCGGACATCGACGGCCAGGGCTTCTACGAGGGACTCGAACGCATCGCTCCCGAGCTCAGGACGCGCGTGGTGTTCTGTACGGGCAGCGCGAGCACACCCGGTGTGCAGGAGTTTCTCGCGTCGGTTCCGAACCCGGTGATCGAGAAGCCCACTCCGGTGGCGCAGCTGCTCGCGGCGATCTCCGACGTCGCGGGCTGAGCCCGGCGCTCAGCGCCTCGAACGGCCCGTCATCACGTCGAGCACGATCGGCGCAGCCGTGCCGGTGGTGTCGAGGAACAACAGCTTGTCCTCGAGGCGCAGCCCCGTGACGCGGCGCGAGGCGTCGAGCTCGCGATCCCACACCCGGTGACCCGACTGCGCGTCGAACGCGACCGCGTGCTCGACGCGGCCCGGCGTGCCGTACACGCCGACCCACTTGCCCAGCGCCAGGACGTGCGGGATGCGCGCCGGGTCCGGCTCGTCCGCGGGTGACCCGGCGAGGTTCGCGGTCCAGCGCACGGCGGGGGCGGCGCGCTCGAAGCCCATGAGCACGACGCGCTGCTGGGCGTCGGTCGCCAGGGCAACGCCGCTCTCCGCGTCGAAGTCGGCGTGCTTGACGTCGAAGCCCGGGATCGCAGGCGGCACCACACGCTTCCACCCGCCCGCGTCCTCGGAGCACCACGATCCGTCACTGCAACGCGTGGCGCACAGCGCATAGTGCCCGCCGCGATGCCGCAGTGCCACGAAGGTCGCGCCCCCGGCGGCGACGACGACGGCGGCGATCAGGACGGCGCGCTTCATGTCAGCGTCGCGCCGCGTTTGTGCTTGAGCCGCTCCGGCGCGATCGGCGCCGAGACGTCGAGATAGCCCGCGCCGTCCGCCTCGTGCCCCAGCTTCGCGAACGCGCGCTTGTAGTCCGCGAAGCGACCGCCGGCGCGCACGGCTTCGGCGAGCGCCAGGCCCTCGGCCTCGCCGCCTTGCGCGAGCACGTACTCGACCCAGGCCCACTTCGCGCTGATCGAGCGCACGTCGGCGCGACCCCGGAGACCGCGCCGCAGCCGCTCGAGGCGCGCTTGAACGATCTCCACGCCGGCGTAGGGCATGCGGTCGAGCGGCGTATTGCGCTTGGAGCAGAACGGGGCGATGCCGAGAGCGATCGGGATCACGCGCGACAGCTCCGTGACGAACGTGACGCACTCGTCGATGTCCGCGTCGGTCTCGCCCGGCAAGCCGATCATCAGATACAGCTTCAGGCGATCCATGCCGTGCTTCTTCGCGTTCTCGGCGGCGGTCAGGTAGTGCGGCTCGCGCCCGCGGCGCTCGATCAGGTTGCGCATGCGCTCACTCGGTCCATCCAGGGCGGTAGTGAGCGTGCGATAGCCGACCCGCGCGAGCGCGCGCACCAGATCATCGCGCAGCTTGTCGGGTCGGAGACTCGACAGGCCGACGTGGCAGCCGCGGTCCGCGAGCTCGTCGACGATCTGCACGATGTGCGGATGGTCGCTGACAGCCGCGCCCACCAGGCCGACCCTGCGCGCGTCCTTCGGGATCGTGCCGAGCACGACGTCCTTCGGCACGATCCGCATGCCGCCGTTGGTCGAGCGGCGCATCACGCAGTACGTGCACCCGCGCGAGCACCCGCGCTCCGTCTCGATCAGGAACATCGACGCGAGCTCCGTCTCGGGCGTGATGATCGTGCTGTACGCGGGCAGCAGCGCGTCGTCCGCGGCGGCGATCGACGGCAAGCGCGAGCCGTGGTGTGCCGGCACGAACACGTGCGGCAGCTTCGCGAGGACCGCGAGCTTGTCCGACGAGCCCGCCAGGGTGGCCAACAGCGGCCCGACGATCTCTTCCGCTTCGCCCATCACGATGGCGTCGCAGAACGGCGCCAGCGGCAGCGGGTTCGAGTTCGTGAGCGGTCCGCCGGCGACCACGAACGGGTGCGACTCGTCGCGGTCCTCGCGCCGGACCGGAATGCCCGCGGCGTCCAACATGCGCACCAGACCCGCGAGCTCGTTCTCGTACGCGACGCTGAACGCGATCACGTCGAAGTCCTCGAGCGGGCGCAGCGCCTCGTAGCTCACCGGCCGCTCCAGCTTCGCGCCGGGCCGGTCCGCGCCGTCCTCGAGGAAGACGCGCTCGCACATCGCGCCGGGCGTCTCTTGAATCGCCCTGTACACGCGCTGGAAGCCGAGCGAGCTCATGCCCACGTGGTAGGGCGACGGATAGGCCAGCGCGACCGACTGCGGCGCTTGCTTGCGGATACGCCCGGTCTCCGCCGCCAACCGGCGACGAATCGTGCTGCGCATCCCTTCGGAAACCATCCGGCGCGGACTCTACCAGAGCCCGGGCGATCGGCACGCTCTCACACCCCTCACACCTCGATCGCGCCCTCGAGGTACTTCACGGCGCGGCCGGCGATCGCCACGCGATCGCCGCGGAGCTCGCACGTGAGCTCGCCGCCGCGCCGCGACAGCTGCCGCGCCGTCAGGCGCGTCTTGCCCAGTCGCGACGCCCACAGCGGCGCGAGGGTGCAGTGCGCCGAGCCCGTCACCGGATCCTCGGGAACGCCCTTCGCGGGCGCGAAGAACCGCGACACGAAGTCGACGTCGGTGCCGCGCGCCGTCACGATCACCGCGAAGCAGTCGAGCCGCGCCAGCGCCGTCATGTCCGGCTCGAGGTGCCGCACCTGGGTCTCCGAGGCGAGCACCGCGACCAGATCGCGCGCACCCAGCGTCTCGCGCGGATCGACGCCAAGCGCCGCGGCGAGACCGGCGGGCGCCGCACACGGCGTCGCCGGTCGCGCGGGGAAATCGAGCTCGTACAGCTCGCCGCGTCGCGCCACGCCGAGCTGTCCGGACTTCGACTGGAAGTGCACGCTGTCGAGCCCTGGTTCGAGCTCCGTCATGACGACGAACGCGCTCGCCAGTGTGGCGTGGCCGCACAGGTCGACCTCGATCTCTGGCGTGAACCAACGGATCTCGTACTGGCCGCCCTGGCCAACGAAGAACGCCGTCTCGCTCAGGTTGTTCTCGAGCGCGATCGACTGCATCGTGTGATCGGGCAGCCACGCGTCGAGCGGACACACCGCGGCCGGGTTGCCACGGAACACCTGATCCGCGAACGCGTCGATCTGGTAGAGCACTATCGGCATGTCGCGGATTGTGCGGCCGCGCACGTCGGCGCTACAAGAGGGTGTGGTTCTGTTCCTGCGCACGGCAACGCCTCGCGCTTCCGGCTATCGGAAGCAAGCCGGCGCCCGGCCTCGCCGGGTAGCTCTGTCGGGGCTCTTTGGCGGAAGCCGCCAGGGCCCCATCCCCGGCGGGCCGACGACAGCAGCGTTTGTTGCTCGGCAATGGAACCACCGTTACAAGAGGTTCTTGAATAGATGTCGGTCTCTCGTCGGGGACTTCGCAGCTTCGTCCAGCGCGGTATCCCTTGGTGCGGCGCTGTGCGCGGTCGGCTGCAGCGCGACGCCCGCGCCCGCGCTTCCACGGAGCACGACGGCGCCGGCTCCTGTCGCAGCAGCCGGAGCACGAGATACCGCGCCGGACCGGCAAGCTCCCGAGGCGGCCTTCGAGGCGCTGGCGAGCCGCTTGCTCGACGCCTGGCAAGCGGACGATCCGGACTTCGCGCGCGGGCTCGGGCTGCACGCCTACGACGGCAAGGTCGCGGATTGCTCGCGCGCGGCGATCGAGCAGCAGATCACCGCGCTCCGGCAGGCCGAACGCGATCTCGCGGCGGTGGACCCGTCCAAGCTCACGCCGGACGGCGCGCTCGATCTCGGAATCCTGAAGCAGCGCGTGGCGTCGAAGCTGTTCTGGCTGGTCGACTTCCCTTCGTGGCAGAAAAACCCGGCGTACTACCAGGATCTGTTCGGCGTGAACGCGTATCTCGATCGCGACTACGCGCCGCTGGCCGAGCGCGCGGCGAAGCTGCTCCAGCACGAGAAGGCGGCGCTCGCCCAGGTGCCGCATATCCGTGAAAACATCGCGGGACCGCTGTCGAAGCCGATCGTCGAAACCGCGATCAAGATCTACGCGGGCTACGCGAAGTACCTGCGCGGGGACGTGGTGAAGCTCGTCGGCAACAGTGGCGACGCGGCGTTCCGCAGCGAGTTCGCCAAGTCGAACGTTGCCCTGGCGAAAGCCGCGGACGATCTCGCAGCGTGGCTCCGGAAGGACGAGCTGCCGCGAGCCGACGCGAGCCACGTGCTGGGCGCGGAGCGCTATCGCAAGCTTCTGCTTGCGCAGGAGGGCATCACCGAGTCGCTCGCCGACTTCAAGGCGCGCGGCGAGGCGGACCTGGCGAAGAACAAGGCGGCGTACGAGAAGCTGGCAAAGAGCGTGAAGGCGAAGCGCCCGAAAGCGGCCGATCTGTTGGCGGACGCGCGCCAGGTGACCGAGCAGGCGCGCGCGTTCGTGGTCGACGAAAAGATCGTGAAGCTGCCGAGCGACGAGCGCGCCGTCGTGAAGGAGACGCCGCCGTTCATGCGTTGGAACTCGGCGTTCTTGAACGCGCCCGGACCCTTCGACAAGCCGAGCCTACCGGCGTTCTACTACATCACGCTGCCCGATCCGTCGTGGCCGGCAAAGGAGCAGGCCGAGTACGTTCCGTCGTGGGGCACGATCATCTCGACCACGGTGCACGAGGTCTACCCGGGCCACTTCGTGCACGGTCTGTGGATCAAGCAGGCCCCGACGCGGGTGGAGAAATCGCTCCACAGCTACGCGTTCACCGAGGGCTGGGCGCACTACACCGAGCAGATGATGGTGGACGAGGGCTTCGGCGCCGACCGACCCGGTGCGCGGCTCGGGCAGCTGACCGACGCGCTCTTGCGCGACTGCCGGTACGTGGTCAGCGTGGGCATCCACACCGAGGGCATGACGCTCGATCAAGCCGCGGAGCGCTTCCAGAGTGACTGTCACCAGGACAGGGCGACGGCGCGCGAGCAAGCGAACCGGGGAGCGTTCGATCCAGGGTATTTTGCCTACACCTTCGGCAAGCTGCAGATCCTGGCGCTGCGCGAGACGGCGCGTTCCCAGCTGGGCGATCGCTTCTCGCTGCAGGCCTTCCACGACGAGCTCTTGTCCCACGGCGCGCCGCCGGTGCTGCTGGTGCACGATCGGGTGCTCGCGGATCTCGCGGCGAGGTAGACTCGCGGCATGGGGTGCCGGATCGCGACCGGGCTTTTGATTCTAGCGACGGCGTGCGGCGCAGCGCCGCCCAGACCGCGGCCCGCGGCGCGGCCGACCGTGGTGGTGCAGGCGAGCGGCGACAAGCCCCTCGCGCCCGATCCGACGGGTGCCGGAGCGGTCGCACCGCCGGACGACCTCGGGCCGGTGACCCGTCTGCGCGCACCGGCAACGGCGTGGCCGGCGCTCGCCCGGATCGTGCCGGCCGTCGGCGAAGCGCACGACATGTTCGCGGTCGCGCCCGAGGCGTTGCTGGAAGTGTTCGTCGGTCGCGCGCTGGCGGCCAGCGTCGATCTGCGCCAGCCCGTGGACATCGCCCAGATCGGCGAGCGCGACAACAGCGGGTTCGTCGTGTCGATGGCGCTGGTCGATCTCGACCAGGCGCGCACGAACCTGGCGAACGACTTCGCGCTGTCGCGAAGGGCGGGCGCGCTGTTTCTCGAGCCCCGACGCGCGGACGCGAACGGCAAGCTCGGTGGCGCGGCCGCGTGCGAGATCCGCGCCGCGCGCGGCGCATCGCCGTACCGGCTGGTGTGCGGTCCGCGCGACGCCTTGCCGCGCTTCGGCCCGTGGCTGGCGAGGGAGCTGGCCGCGAAGCCGCCGTCCGCCGACCTGTGGGTGGGGATGCTCGACATCTCGCGCGCGTCGTTCCTGAACGAGCCCGCGCCGCCCGGCGCAAGCCCCGCCGAACGTCTGGGCCGGGACCTCGGCAAGGACATCTTCCGCAACATGCATCGGTTCGGGCTGGGCATCGACGTGAGCGATCGCGTACTGCACGCGACGCTCGACATCACGGCGAGCACGCCAGAGTCCGCGGTCCAGCTGGAGATCCAGGGGCAGCCGGGCAAGGCGACATCGCCGCCGCCGGCGTTCTTCCAGCTGCCCGCGGACGCCGGCATCGCGCTGTACTCGCTCGGTACCGAGCGCGGGCCGGTGCAGACCGCGGCGAAGCCGTTCTGGCACCGGTTCGTGCAAGCGATGGAAGGCGAGATCGATCCGGCAAATGCCGCGCCACTCGAAGCCGAGCTCGGGCAGCTGTTCTTCACCGGGGGCCCCTCGATCTTCGCCTACGGGCTCGACGTCGATCGCGCGCGGCCGACGCTGCACCACCTGCTCGAGAAAGAGCAGTCGAGCGTCGCCGACCTGAGTCACGCCATGGACGCCGTCCAGGGCTGGGCGGTCTTCGAGCTCGACGAGCCGGCCGCTCGCTGGACGACGGGACTGGACAACATCGATCGCCTGGGGAAGCGGACGACCCGGCCCGCGAGCGCCGGCGGCAACGGCGCCGCGGCCGGCGTCACTCCGGACAAGACGAAGACCATCACGGTGAAGGTCGCGATCCGCCCGCGCGAGCACCTGCCGCCGGGATCGCTCCACCTGCACAACTCGACCGCCGCCAATCCGGCGTACACGCCCAAGAGCCCGGACGAGGCTCCGGCGGTGCCCTACGAGTCCGACCTCTACGTCGCGCCGGACGGGGCGCGCACCTGGATCGCGTGGGCCGGGCGCAGCGCCGTCGCCCTGGAGAAGCTGCACACGGTGCTGGCGGGCAAGCGCGATCGAACGCTGGCCGGCCGCGAGGATCTCGCTGGGCTCGCGAGTCTCCGCGGCAACATGGTGGGCTTCGTGTCGCTCGCGGCCGGCAGCACGCTGGCCCTCTCGGCCGACTCGCGGCACGACGTGGAGCTCGCGCGTTATCTGGTCGACACGCTCTGGGCCCTGCCGCACCGGGGCGCCGCGCCGCTCCCGCTCGTCGTCACCAGCACCGCGGACCCGGGCGGCACCCACTACGAGCTCCGGGCCACCTTCGACATCCCCCGGTCGAGCCTGGACGAGATCGTCGCGCTGGTGATGGCGGCGAGCCAAGCGCCGTGACGACGCGCTGCGGCATGCTTGACCGCCCTCGACCCCCGAGGCGGCCCGTGCCGTATACTCCGCTCCATGCCCTCAGACGCCGAGACCAACAACCTGGTCTACGACTGGAACGAAATTGCCCGGAAGGGCCGCGTGATCCCCAGAACGGTCGAGTTCCTCGACGAGACGCTGCGCGACGGCCTGCAGAACCCGTCGGTAACGGACCCGAAGATCGAGGACAAGCTCCGGCTCCTCCACCTGATGGACAAGATCGGCATCCACGAAGCCGACATCGGCCTCCCCGGTAGCTCGAAGCGCGCCTTCGAGGACTGCCTGCGGATGTGCAAGGAGATCACCGACAGCAAGCTCGGGATCAAGGTGACCGCGGCGGGCCGCACGGTGGCCAGCGACATCACGCCGATGCTCGAGCTGTCGCAACGCGCCGGCATCCCGATCCACGTCTACGCGTTCGTCGGCTCGAGCCCGATCCGCGCGCTTGCCGAGGACTGGGACCTCGAGCTTATCAAGAAGCGCAGCGCGGAAGCCATCGACGTCGGCGTCAAGGGCGGGCTGCAGGTCGCGTACGTCACCGAGGACACGACGCGCTCGCGCCCCGAGGTGCTCGCGGAGTTGTTCAAGCTCGCCGTCGATCACGGCGCGTCGCGGCTGTGTCTGTGCGACACGGTCGGGCACTCCACGCCCGACGGCGTGCGCAATCTGATCCAGTTCACGCGCAGCCTGATCGCGGGCATGGGCGCCGACGTGGGCATCGACTGGCACGGTCACAACGATCGCGGCCTCGGCCTGGTGAACGCCATCTACGCCCTCGAGTGGGGCGCCGATCGCGTCCACGGCTGCGCCCTCGGCATCGGCGAGCGCGTCGGCAACGCGCCGATGGAGCTCATCTTGCTGAACCTGAAGCTGCTCGGCCTGCTCGACAACCAGGACCTCACGCATCTGCTCGAGTATTGCCGGGTCGCCGCGGAAGCGG
Organism: uncultured delta proteobacterium; assembly: GCA_963775185.1. Classification (GTDB taxonomy): domain Bacteria; phylum Myxococcota_A; class Polyangia; order Polyangiales; family Polyangiaceae; genus JAPSGB01. Next base: position 98,380 of record CAVZIE010000006.1, read on the forward strand.
TCGGCTGGCAAGTGCCGATCAACTACCCGCTCGTCGGTCACGACGCGTTCCGCACCGCCACGGGCGTCCACGCGGCCGCGATCATCAAGGCCAAGGCCAAGGGCGACGACTGGCTCGCCGATCGCATCTACAGCGGCGTCCCAGCCGGCATGTTCGGCCGCCACCAGGAGATATGCATTGGCTACATGTCGGGCGCGTCGAACGTGACGTACTGGCTCCGCGACAGGAACATCGAGCCCAACGAGAAGCTCGTGAAGGCAATCCTCGCCAAGGCCAAGGAATCGGACCATATCCTCCACGACGACGAAGTAGTCGCCGTCATCAACGCGAACACCTGAGGCATTTGCTGTGTCCCTCGGCGCCGCGGAGACGACGAATCACTACCTGCAGCGCGCCTTCGATCTGCTGAAGCTCGATGCGCGCTACGAGACCCTGCTGCTCACCCCGACCCGCGAGCTGCGGGTCGAGCTGGTGATCGAGCTCGACAACGGAGAGATCGGCAACTTCATCGGATACCGCATCCAGCACGACGACTCGCGCGGTCCGTTCAAGGGCGGGCTCCGCTACCACCCGGACGTCGATCTCGACGAGGTGCGTTCGCTGGCGAGCTTGATGACGTGGAAGACCGCGCTCGTCGACGTGCCGTTCGGCGGTGCGAAAGGCGGCATCCAGGTCGACCCGGCGAAGCTCAGCCGCCGCGAGCTCGAGCGCCTGACGCGACGCTTCGTCGACCAGATTTCGATGCTGATCGGACCGGACGTGGACATCCCCGCGCCGGACATGAACACGAACAGCACGGTGATGAGCTGGATCTTCGACCAGTACACCAAGCGCCACGGCTTCGCGCCCGCGGTCGTCACCGGCAAGCATATCGATCTCCACGGCTCCTACGGCAGGGACGCCGCCACCGGTCGCGGCTGCATGATCGCCCTTCGCGAAGTGCTCGGCGCAAGCGGCAAGTCGCTCACCGGCACGCGCGTCGCGATCCAGGGCTTCGGCAACGTCGGAAGTTGGCTCGCGCGCCTGCTCCACGAGCAAGGCGCGAAGGTCGTGGCCGTCAGCGACGTGCGCGGCGGCATCTTCAACGGCGACGGCATCGACATCCTGAAGCTGCACGAGCACAACGCCAAGACGCACAGTGTCGTGGAGTTCCCCGGCACGGAGCCGCTCTCGAACGAGGCGCTCCTGGTCTGCGACTGCGACGTGCTCGCGCCAGCCGCGCTCGGGCACGTGCTCACGCCGCAGAACGCGAGAAACGTGAAAGCGAAGATCGTTCTCGAAGGGGCGAACGGCCCGACCACGGCCGAGGCGAACGACATCTTCGACGAGCGCGGCGTCGTGTGCATCCCCGACATCTTCGCGAACGCCGGCGGCGTGACGGTCAGCTACTTCGAGTGGGCGCAGAACACGCAAAAGCTCCGCTGGAGTGAAGAGCAGGTAAACCGCTTGCTGGAAGAGCACATGGTCGCCGCACACCGGTCGATCGCGCGGACGATGGACAGCTACAAGTGCTCGATGCGCACCGCTGCCTTCACGCTGGCCGTGTTGCGCGTCAAGGAAGCGACCGATCTCCGCGGACTCGGCTGACCCGGGCCTGCCGGTCCGGCGCGGAATCCCGGTGCGGCGCCTGCCTCAGCCGAGGTGCTCTTTCAACAGCGTCGCGAGCCAGGCGCGGAAGCGCGCACGCGACTCGTCCGTCACCGCGGGATCGGACTCGCCGCGGAACATCGCCCCGGCGATCGCGTCGCCGAACAGCGCGAGCCCCGCCAGCAGCACCGCCGCGAAGGTGTCGTCGTAGTCGGGCGCGTCGTCACCGCACTCGGCCGCGCGCGCGCAGCGGACGTCATGCGCGGCCTTGGCAATGCGGTGGAACGCCGTCGGAGCGAAGCTCTCGCCGCCCTCCAGCGACAGCCACGCGACGACGCGCGCGTGTCCGCCCGGCCCGAGCACGCGGGCCACGCTGTCGAGCAGCGCGGTCATCGACGCCACGTCGACCGGGTTCGTCGCGATCTCTCTCACCAGGTCGGCCTCGAGCTGGTGGACGCTGCGCGTCGCGACCGCCTGGATCAGCCCCTCGCGACTGCCGAAGTGGTGCAACACCGTCGAGTGGGAGACGCCCACCTCGCGCGCGACGTCCTGCAGCCGGATCCCGCTGAACCCCACTTCGGCGAGCCGGCGCTGGGCGGCGTCGAGGATGGCGTCCCGGGCCTCCTCGGCGGTCCGGCGGATCCGGCGGGGAGCCCGCTTCCGCATGCGCGATGCTCGCACGGAACGCGGCCCTATTGACACTATTGTCGGCGTCGTTATAGACAATATTGTTGATAGTAGAAGGAGGACCCCGATGACGACCCTCGCGTGCCGTTTCCAGCCTCTTCGCGCCACCAAGGCGCTGCGCGCCCTGTTCCGCGACCCCGACGACACGGCCCAGGTCTTCACCGTCATCGAGTCGTTGTCGGGCGCCGGACCGCGTCACCTCTTGAGCAGCTTCCGGGCCGACACCACGGGCAAGCGCCTGCTTCGCGAGCGCCCGGACATCGTCCCGCTGCTCGCCGACCGCGAGCGGCTGCGCCGGATGCCGGAAGGTTCGCTGGGCCGGGCGTACCTCGCGTTCGTGGAGAGCGAAGGCATCACCGCCGACGGGCTCGTCGCAGCGAGCGAGGCGGGCCGCGTCACACAACGCGGCGATGATCCGGATCTCGACTACGTCGCCCAGCGGATGCGGGACACGCACGACCTCTGGCACGCCGTCACCGGCTACAAGGGCGATCTCATCGGCGAGGCCGCGCTGCTGGCGTTCAACGTGCCGCAGACGAAGAACCCGGGCATCGCGCTGATCGTCTCGCTGGGCATCCTGCGCATCCACCAGCGTCGCGCCATCGAGCTGATCGTCGGAGGCTTCCGGCGCGGCGCGAAGGCGCGCTGGCTGCCCGCCGTGGATTGGGAGGCGCTGCTCGAGCTTCCGAATCGAGAGCGTGCGCGCGCAGCTCGGCGTCGGCGAGGTGCCGCGCTACGAGCCGCTGCGCTCGGGGATGCTGCGCGCACAAGGACGCCTCGCGCCGCGCGCGGCTTGAGCGCTGTGCGCCGCTAGCGCGCGAATATCCGGTAGTCGTACACGCGCTCGAACCCGATGCGCTCGAGGATCGGCCCAGACGTGTAGGCACGGGCGTGGGTGGTGAGCAGGGGGATGCCTGCCCGCGCGGCGGCCCGCGCGCGCGCTGCAACGAGCGCCCGGTAGGCACCTCGACCCCGGGCTTCGGGCAGCACGACCGCGCCGACAAGGTAGGCGGAGCGCTCCCGGTGGAACGACGCGGCGCTGCCCACGGGCGTTCCGTCGACGCTGGCGATGAAGCAGCGGAGCCCGGGGCCGGCGCGTTCAAGCGACGCGAGCAGCCCGGCGCGGTCGGCACCCCAGCCGCGCGCGCACACCTCGGCGTAGAGCGCGAGCTCGCCGCGGGCGACCGCTTGCACACCGACCGGGGCGGGTGCGAGCTGGATCGACGACGGCGCGCACATCGCCCACGCCTCCCACGCGTCGAGCGCGCGAGCGGCGAGCAAGCGTTCCAGGCCCGGAGCGTCGCTGTCGGGTCCGGCGATCCACTTGTGCGGCACGCCGAGCGCCGCGTATTCGCCGAGCACACGCTCGACCTCCGCCTCGACGCGCGCCGCCGCCGCGCGCGCCCGGACCACCTCGTTCAGCGACGCTTCGCGCGACGAAGGGGTGACCAGCTGGTACCACCCGTCGGCATCGATGATCCGCGTGTCCGGCCGCACCAGGTGCGTGCCGATCGGCGCGTCGGCGAGCGTCTGGAAGTACGGATGCGATCGGACGGACATTGCGGCAACGCGTTCAGCGCCGCGCGCGCCGCCTCGAGAGCGCGAGGCCCGCCGCGAGCAGCATGCCGAAGAGCATTCCCGGCGCGCGCGGCGCCGAGCCGCCCACGGCGCAGCCCCCGCTGCTGGCGCCGCTCGGCGAGGTCGCGGCCGTGCACAAGCGCGTGGTCGAGTCGCACACCGAGCCGGGCGCGCAGTCGTCACTGGTGGCGCAATTCTTCAGGCACGTGCCGTCCGTACCGCAGATGAACGGTTCGCAATCGGCGGTCACGCCGTCCGTCGACATCGAGGAGAGGCCGTCGTCGGAGCAGCGCGCACCCTGGGAGCACACGCCGCCCACGCAGGAGAAGCCGGTAGCGCAATCGGCGTTCGCGTTGCAGTCGGTGCGGCACGAGAGCGTCGCGACGTCGCAAGCGTAGCGACCACACGACGCGACCGGCGGCGTGACGCAGCTGCCCGCGCCGTCGCAGCTCGATTTCGGCACCAGATTGGCCGCATCGCAGCTCGCCGGCTGGCACTGCACCGTGGCGCCGCTGGCGTAGCCGTCGCACGCTGTCGTGTTGTTGCCGTCGCAAGTCCGCTTCTTGCACACGTCCCCTGAGCCGTCGTCGCACGGGGTGCGCTTCGTGCCGTGCGGCGCGCCCACCACCGGCGAACACGTGCCGCGCGTCGACGACAGGTCGCAGGCCTCGCATTGGCCGTCGCACACACTGTTGCAGCAGACGCCGTCGACGCAGTGATTGGAGGCGCAGTCCGCATCGGCACTGCACGCCGTGCCCAGCAGCTTGGAGCACGTACCCTTCACGGGACCGGCGGCGCACGACGCGCCGGCGTCGCACGCCTGCACGCCGCAGCACACGCCGTCCGTGCAGTACAGGCCGCTCGGGCACATCGACGACGCCGTACACGGCGAGCCCAGGCCGACCGTCGGCAGACATTGATCGCCGGCGCAGTAGTAACCCGAGACGCAATCCGTATCGGCGGCGCAGGAGTGCTTGCACGCGGTCGCGCCGCAATCGTACGCGCCGCACGCCTGGGTCGTCGTCGTGCACGCGCCCGCGCCGTCGCACGTACCCGCCTTGGTCTCCGTTCCGCTCGAGCAGCTGTCGGTCCCGCACGCGACGGTACCGGCCGCGTCGTAGTGGCACTGGGTCGTGTCGCTGCCGTCGCAGCTGGCGCCGCAGTCCGCGGTCGCGCCGGCGCACACGGGCCTTCCGCCGATCGGCTGCCCGAGCACGGCGCGGCAGGTGCCGGGCGACGGCGGCAGGTTGCAGGCGGCGCATTGGCCATCGCACGCGCTGTCGCAGCAGACGCCGTCCACGCAGAAGTCGGACGCGCAGTCGCTCGCCTTGGTGCACGCCTGGCCCAGATTCAACGCGCAGGTTCCCGCCGCGCGACCGGCGACCGCGGGCGCGGCGCACGTACCACCCGGGCACGACGCGGAGTTGCAGCACACGCCGTCCACGCAGTAGAGCGCCGCACACGTGACGGGATACTCGGGCGGCGTGCACGAGCTCCCGTCCGGGAGCGGATCGTAGCGCACTGTCGTCGAGGTCATGCCGGTCGGACCGGTGCCGCCGGCGATCAGCACCGAGCCGCCGGGAAGCGGCGCAACACCGGCGTTCTCGCGCCCAACCGCTGGGAACGTGCCCGTCAGCACCCAAGCGTTGTAGCTCGGGTCCCAGAGCTCCGCGTCGTCGTAGTACTCGGTGGTCGTGCCGAAGGTGTGCCCACCCGAGATTACCATCACGCGCCCGCTCGGCAGCGTGATCACGGCCGGGGTGGTCCGGTCGCGGACGAAGTTGTACGTCGGGCTCCAAGTGCCCGTCGCCGGATCCCAGATCTGGTACACCGGCGGCGGGCTACTGCCGCCCTGGGGCTCGCCGATCACCATCACGCGTCCGTCCTTCAGCTTCGCGAGGCGCGCGTTCGCGTGGCGTCCGGTGGCCGTCGTGGTCGACCAGCTGTTGGTGGCGGGATCGTAGATGCGACCGGTCTGGCCCAGGCTCTCGTCCACGGAGAACACGCGCCCATCGTCGAGCACGACGGGGTTGGCCATGGGCGTCCCGCAGTAGGTGCACACCGCCGCCGCGGTCCACGTGTTGTTCGACGGATTGAAGATCTCGACTGCCTTGCCCGACCCGGGGATCTTCAGCACGCGTCCGTCGTTCATGCGCGCCAGGACGCAGCTCGTGCATGCGCCGATCTGCGTCTGGGTGAACGTCGTCCAGGTCTTGGCCGGATAGTTGAAGCGCGCGAACGACGTGTCCTGGGCGCCGACGACCAGCACGCTGCCGTCCGCCAGGGCGATGCCGTTGGCGCCGGTCCACGAGATCGGGATGTTCGGCCCGGTGCCCCAGGTCTTGGTCACCGGATCGTAGATGTCGACGTACGGCGCGGTGTCGTTCGGAATCACCATCACCTTGCCGTCGGACAGCGCGACCAGCGGGGGTGCGCCACGCACCGAGCGCAGGTCGCCCGAGCTACTCCACACCGGATCGACCACGACGGGGAACGCGAGCCCCGCGGTGTCGACGCGCGCGACCAGCGCGCCACCGTCGAAGCGCACCGGCACGTCGCGCCGCACGTCCTTCGCGTCGAGCGCGAACAGCGGCGCGGCCGCGGCCACCAGCACGCCCTTCGCGTCGAGCACTTCCACGCCGAAGGCGGTGACGCGCGCCGTGCCGCCCGGCGGCGGCGTGACTTTCCAGCGCAGCGTCGTCGGCGCGCGCGCGTCGCGCAGCACCCTGAGCTCTTCCACGCCGCCGGGCGTCGGGGACAGCACCATGTCCGTCGCCGGGGCGACGTCGCGATACACCAGCGCCGAGCCCTCGACGCTCGCCGGCGCGCGCGCGACGCCGAGCGCGTCGACCTGGACCTGCACCGCCCCGTTGGCAAGCCGGATCGCACCGTTCGCCTGCGCGGGTAGCGCGGCCTGGAGCGCTGTCGCCGGCGCGTCGCGTAGCGCGAAGCCGTCGGCGACGCGCTCGAGTTTCGTCGTTCCGGGCTGCGGCGCGAGCGAGCGATGCAAGCGCACGATGGCGAGCGGGCTGGTGGCCGGAGCGACGCGCTCGCTGTGACCTCCGGAAGGGTCGGTGGAGCATCCGACACAGACGACAACAAGCAGAGTGGCAAGGAGCGAAGCTACGGGGCGCATTCCACCCGCGTACAGCTTCCGACGCGCGGCGTCTATCGACCGCGGGCCGCGTTCACGAGCCGCGACGGTGGTCGACATTCAGGCCCACGAACTCGCCGATCACGTCGATCGCGCCCTGGCAGCTCGCGAACATCGGCGCGAGCGCGATCCACTCGTGGACCATGTCGGTGCCGACGTGCGTCTCGACCTCGACGCCCGCGCTCCGCGCCTTGTCGACGAAGGCCATCACCTGGTCGAACAGCATCTCCGCGTCGCCCACCAGCACCAACAGCGGCGGCAGGCCGTGCGCGTCGCCGAGCCCGGGAGACACCCGCGAATCGGCGCGCTGCCCGCGCGGAACGTAGGCGTCGGCCCAGACGTCGAACATCCACGGCTCGCCCCAGTCGAACGGCTCGTTGGCGTCCAGGCTTCCGCCGTGCGCGGTCATGTCCAGCCACGCGCAGATGGGTACGCCGGCCGCCGGAAGCTCTTCGCCGGCGTCGCGCAGCGCCTGCAGCAACGCCACCGTCAGGTTGCCGCCCGCCGAGTCGCCGGCGACGACCAGGCGCGAAGCCGCGATGCCGTCGTTGCGAAGCGCACGATGCACGGCGAGCGCGTCCTCGAGCGCCGCGGGAAACGCGTGCTCGGGAGCGAGCCGGTAGAACGGCATCAGCAGCCGCGCGCGCGCCGCCTCGGCGATGCGGGCGCACTGTTCACCGTGGGAAGCCTCGGAGCCGTACGCGAAGCTCCCACCGTGGAAGTACAAGATGACCGGCGCGCCGTCCGGCACGCCCGCCGGCGCGATCCACAGCGACGGCACCCCGCCCACCGTCGTGCGCGCGACGCGCGCGCGCTTCAGCGTCGGAGTGGGTCCCTTCAGCGACGCCCACGCGGCACGCTGCCCGGTCAGCGGCAAGCGCGCGACGCGGGCGCTGAAGCGCTTCTGCGCCGCGATCAAGATCTCGAAGCGCGCCGACCAGCTCGGCCGCAGCGGGCCGCGCCGGCGACGGGCCAACGGCACCGTTACCACGGCCCGCGCCAGCTCCTCGAAGAACCAGCGCTTCATCGCCCGGCTACCAGATCGCGCGTCACGTCGCCGACGCGCGGGCAGCCGCACAGCGCCATGGCCAGGTCCAGCTCCGAGCGCAACAGCTCGAGCACACCCGCGACGCCGTCCGCGCCGCCCTGTCCCAGGCCCCAGAGAACGGGACGACCGAGCAGCACCGCGCGCGCACCGAGCGCGAGCGCCTTGACCACATCGACGCCGCGCCGCACGCCGCCGTCGAGCAGCACCTCCGCGCGCCCGTGCAGCGCGTCGGCCACGGCAGGCAGCGCGTCGATCGTGGCCGGCGCGGTGTCCAGCTGGCGGCCACCGTGGTTCGACACCACGACGGCCGCCGCGCCGTGATCGACGGCGCGCCGCGCGTCGTCGGCGCGAACCACGCCCTTGACCACGATCGGCAGCGCCGTGATCCCGCGCAGCCACTCGATGTCCTTGAACGTGAGCGCCGGATCGAGCAGCTCGGCGAAGTATGCGGCAAGTCCCGAGCCCGCGTCGCCTCGCGGCATGTGCTCGTAGCCCGCCGGCAACATGTTCTCGATCGACAGGCCGTCAGGAAGCCGGAACGCGTTGCGCACGTCGCGCTCGCGCCGTCCAAGCAACGGCGCGTCCACCGTGAGCACCAGCGCCGTCGCGCCGGCGGATTCCACGCGCCGGACCAGCGCCTCCGTCGCGCCGCGATCGCGGTAGACGTACAGCTGGAACCAGAACGGCCGCGTCGCCTCGGCCGCGACGTCCTCGATGCGCGTGTTGCTCAGCGTGCTCAGGATCATGATGGTGCCGGCTCGGCCGGCGGCGCGGATCGTGGCGAGCTCGCCGTCGGGATGCGCGAGCTTGTGGAAGGCCGTCGGCGCGATCAGTATCGGCATCGCGACGTCCTGGCCGAGCACCGTCGTCGAGAGATCGCGCGACGCGACGTCGACGAGCACGCGGTAGTAGAGCTTGACGCGATCGTAGGCCGCGCGGTTGTCGCGCAGCGTGATCTCGTCGTTCGCGCCGCTCGCGTAGTAGTCCCAGGACTCCGGTGCGATGCGCTCGCGCGCGGCGACCTCGTAGTCGGCGAGGTTCAACGGCTTCATCGGAGAGAGCCTAGCGAGACCTCCCACGCGCGCGGGCACCTGGACAATTTGCCGTTTCATTACCGACATATGGGACCTTGGGACCGACCCCCACCGGACGCCCGGCGCGAGAAAGCTGTCACATTGTCCGCAGAGCGCCCGATGAGCGAAGCATGAAGACGACTCTCGTTCTCGGGGCCGCGATCCTGATCGGCTGCAGCCGGCCCGCCAGCGGCGCGCCTGGCCGAGCCCAGCTGCGCGCCGAGCCGGTTGCCGCAACCGCGGCGTCCGCGGGGTTCCGCGCCGGACCGGCAATCTTTCCCAGGAAGATCGATCGAGCGGCGTACGCGTGGCTCGACGATCCAACGGTGAAGGCGCCCGCGCCGGTCGACACGCTGGAGCAGCGCTTCACGACGCCCGCGGGCTTCACGCGCGTCGCGGAGACGCCGCACGGCTTCGGCGCGTGGCTGCGCGGGTTGCCGCTGGCGGCGCGAGGCACGCCGGTCAAGAGCTACGACGGCAGCGTGCTGCACCCGGCGAGCGACCGGCGCATCGCGGCGGTGGCGGCCATCGACGTCGGCACGGCGGATCTCCAGCAGTGCGCCGACGCGGTGATCCGTCTCGACGCGGAGTGGCGCTGGTCCGGCGGCAAGCGCGACATGAGCTACCGCGCCGCGTCGGGCACGCCGCTGCCGTTCGCGCGCTGGGCACGCGGCGAACGCGTCGTGCCGCGCGGGCGTGACATCGCGTGGCAGCCGATGGCCAAGCCCGCGAGCACGCACGCCGCGCTGCGCCGCTACCTCGACACGGTGTTCGCCTGGGCGAACACCGTGAGCCTGTCGCGCCAGGCCAAGCCCGTCGCTCCCGCGGATCTGCGCCCCGGCGATTTCTTCGTGATGGGCGGAAATCCGGGGCACACGGTGCTCGTGCTCGACGTGGCGACGGCGAAGGACGGCACGCGCGTCGCGCTGCTGGGGCAGAGCTACATGCCGGCGCAGAGCTACCAGGTGCTGCGCGACGTGAACGGCAGCGCGTGGTTCGCCCTGGACCCATCGAAGGACGTGTTCACGCCGTTCTGGCGCCCATTTCCGTGGGACACGCTACGCCGGCTCGACTAGCCCTTCTTCACGCGCGGCGGGTGGAGCGTCTCGCCGCGCGCGCACATGCCGACGAACTTCTCGATGCGTTGCGCGCGCGTCTCCGGCTTCTTCGCGCTCTGCACGCGGTAGAGGATCGCGTAGCGGTTCGCGCTGTCGAGCTGCTCGAAGAAGGTGCGCGCTCGGCGATTGCGCTCGAGCGCTGCGGCCAGATCGGTGGGCACGGTCGCGGTGCGCGACCCGGCGTAGGCTCGCTCCCAGCGTCCGTCCGCCTTGGCGCGCTCGACTTCGGCGAGGCCGGCGGCGCGCATCTGCTTCGTCTTGATCAGCGCCTCGGCCTTCTCGCGATTGATCTTCGACCACGGGCTCTTGGCGGTGCGCGGCGTGAAGCGCTGCAGCCACGCGCTCTCGTCCAGCGCCCGCTTCTGGCTGTCGATCCAGCCGTAGCAGAGCGCGACGTCCAACGCTTCGGCGTAGCCGAGCCCGCCGCGCGCGCCCTGCTTCGGAATGCGTAGCAGCACGCCCGGCGAGCGCTTGTGGTTCTTGCCGAGCCAGGCCCTGAAGTCTGCCGCCGTCGCGCACTCGAGGACGGGCTCGTTCACGAGAACCCCGCGACCGCGTGCGGCACGTACGACGCCTCGAGGGCGGTGATCTCTTCTGCGGCGAGTCCGAGCGAGGCCGCCTGGACCGCGTCGACAAGGTGTCGGGGCTTCGTCGCGCCGATGATCGGCGACGTGACGCCCGGCTTGTGCAGCAGCCACGCCAGCGCGACCTGCGCGCGCGACACGCCGCGGGCAGCCGCCACGGTTCCGACCGCGTCGACGACGCGCCGATCGGGCTCCCGCGTGCCGCCGTACAGGTGCTCGCCGTACTTGTCGTTCTGCGCGCGCTCCGTCTTCTCGTCCCAGGGCCGCGCGAGGCGACCGCGCGCGAGCGGGCTCCACGGGATCACCGCAACGCCCTGGTCGGCGCAGAGCGGCATCATCTCGCGCTCCTCCTCGCGATACAGCAGGTTCAGATGATTTTGCATGCTGACGAAGCGCGCGAAACCGTGCAGCCGCGATGCGTAGAGCGCCTTGGAGAACTGCCAGGCCGCCATCGACGACGCGCCGATGTAGCGCGCCTTGCCGGCCTTCACGACGTCGGTCAGCGCTTCCAGCGTCTCCTCGATGGGGGTGCCGGGATCCCAGCGGTGGATCTGGTAGAGGTCGACGTAGTCGGTCCCGAGCCGGCGCAGGCTCGCGTCGATCTCCGCGAAGATCGCCTTGCGCGACAGCCCCGCGCCGTTCGGCCCGGGACGCATGCGGCCGTGCACCTTGGTCGCGAGCACGATCTCGTCACGCCGGGTCATGTCTTTCAAGGCGCGGCCGACGATCTCCTCGGAGGTGCCGTCGGAGTAGACGTTCGCCGTGTCGAAGAAGTTGATGCCCAGCTCGAGCGCCTGCTTGATGATCGGGCGGCTCTTCTCCTCGTCGAGCGTCCAGGTGTGGTTGCCCCGGTCGGGAAGCCCGAAGCTCATGCAGCCGACGCAGATGCGCGACACCTCGAGCCCCGTCGATCCGAATTTGACGTAATCCATGCCCTGTTCTCTTCCGCAGAAAGCGCGCGTACGCAACCTGGGCTAGATTCCCGCCGCGATGAAGAAGAAGGCCGCCCCGGAGCCGTACGTCGAACGGCGCGAGCGGCGTGCGCTCAGCCACGTAGGCGGCGCGGTGGAGACGCGGGGCGACCCGCGCCTGGCGGCGGTGTTGGCGCACGCGCTCGGCGTCGACCCGGACGAGCAGGTCGTAATGGCGCACGTGCACGGCTTCCACAGCTATCCGGCGCGGCTGCATCCGCTCACGGCCGCGCGCTTGATCGAGGGGCTGGCGCCGGCGCGCGGTCGCGTGCTCGACCCGTTCTGCGGCAGCGGCACCGTGCTGGTGGAGGCGCGACGGCTGGGACGACAATCGATGGGGCTCGACGCGAACCCGCTCGCCGTCGAGCTGTCGTGGTTGAAGACGCGCGGCACCACGGAGCGCCGGCGCGCCGAGCTGGTCGCCGCAGCGCGCAAGGCCGCCGAGCACGCCGAGGATCGCCGCAAGACCAAGGCCGGGCCCACGAAGCGCTACGGGCCGGCGGATCGCGAGCTGTTCGAGGTGCACGTGTTGCTGGAGCTCGACGGCCTCGCCGCGGGCATCGACAGCGCCGCGAGCGCGGACGTGCGGCGCGCGCTCAAGCTGGTGCTGTCGGCGATCTTGACGAAGGTGAGTGCGCGACCCGGCGACACCACGCAGCGTCGCGAAGCGGGGCGGCGCATCGCCGGCGGCTACGCGATCAAGCTGTTCGTCAAGAAGACCGAGGAGCTGGCGCGGCGCCTCGAGGAGTACGCCGCGCTCTTGCCGCCGCGCTCGCCCGATCCGCTGGTCGTGGTCGGTGACGCGCGCAGTATCGATGAGAAGGGCGTCGATCTGGTCGTGTCGAGTCCGCCCTACCCCGGCGTGTACGACTACGTGGAGCACCACGCGGCGCGCTTGCGCTGGCTCGGCTTCGACGTGCGGCGCTTCGCCACCGCGGAGATCGGATCGCGGCGCGGCCTGCGCGGCCTCGGCTTCCGCGAGGCCGTCGCGACGTGGCAGCGCGACTTCGGCGCGGTGCTCGACGGCATCGCGGCGGCGATCGCGCCGCGCGGCATGGCCGCGCTGGTAATGGCCGACTCCGTCGTCGGCAAGCGCGCCCTCTACGCCGACGGCATGCTCGAGGGGCTGGCGCCCCACGCCGGGCTGCGCGTCCAGGCGATCGGGAGCCAGGAGCGCCCGCACTTCCACATGCCGACGCAGGACGCTTTCCGCGAGCGCCCGCGCCGGGAGCACGTGGTGCTGCTCGCGCGCGGCTAGTGCGAGCAGCCGCACGGTTCTAGCCGCCGTCCGCGCCGGGCTCGGTCTGTCACGGCGAAGCTCGTGATGTTCTTTGTGGAATCACAAGGAACTCGCGTCGCGCAGCTGCGGCGGCTTCGGCCAGGGCATCGTCGACATGATCGCGCCGGTCGCCAGCGTCGCGACGAAGATCAGCAGCAGCGGCAACCAGAAGCCCGCGAAGCTGAGCAAGAACGCGTGGGTCCTCAGCACCAACGCCGCGACGATCACCACGTCGAGCAGCGCGACCACGCCCGTGAACGCCAGCGCCGTGGGCAATGGCTCTCGCGCGCCGCGGGTGCGAAAGTAGTGCCGCGCCACGCCCACGAAGATCATCGGTGCGAGCACCGCGTGAACGACGACCGCCGCCGCCTCCGTGGTCGCGAGCAGCAGCACGCCCATGGTGACACCGCACAAGAGCCAACCCACGGCGCCATGAGCGAACAAGCGAGCCGGAGACCGACCGGGAAGCTCGATCACCGGCTTCGGGCGCGCGTGGGGCAGCGTGCGCGCGATCCCGCGCGCCCACGCGCGGATGCGCTCCGGATCGCGAAAGTCGCCCGAGTGCTCGCGCGCCATGGCGCTCGCGGGAAAGCCCTTCGCATCCGGTTCGAGGCGCCCGCCGAAGGTGACGTGTCCCTGCGCACCGACGCGCCGCATCAGGACCTCGACCTGGAGCGTGGGCGCGATCTCGCCGCTGGCCGCCGAGTCGTCGAGCGGGCCGCTGGAGAAGAACCACACGGGCACGCGCGCGAGCTCGCGCGCGCGGCGCCGGACCAGGCGACGTGCGTCGGGAGCCCAGCGATTCGCGTACAGCGCGCCGCCGATCACCACGGCATCGAAGCCGCGCGTGCCCAGCGCCTGGCGCGCGGGAAGCGCGTCCACGTCGTAGCCGGCGTCACGCAGCTCCTCGGCGACGATGCGGGCGATGCCCGCCGTTCCTCCTCGTTTGGATCCCCATGTGACGAGCACGCGCATGCCGTCCTCCTTCGGGTACGAGGGATAGCTGCATAGGGCGTGCCTTGACGCAGATGCGCGTCATCGCGTGGGCGAAAATGCGACAGTACTGCGCAGAGCGCGCAAGCGCCGGAACGCCCTGCGCGATTCCGCGCCGGACCGGCAATCCCCCCCGGAACGCTACCCGGGCGCCTTCACGCCCACTTCGCGACGCAGCGCGTCCACGTCGATCGCCTTCACGTAGTCGACCAGATTCTGCCACTCGGGGTGGAAGCCGAAGCCGCCCTGGGTCATCTCGGCGACGGCGTCGTCCTTGGACCAGCCTTGCACGACGACGCGGTAGATCGCCGTCATCATCCCGGTGCGGTCGGCGCCGTGCTGGCAGTGCACGAAGATGGGGCGACGGCCGGGCGCGGTGGCGATCTTCAGGAAGCGCACCACGTCCTCGTGCTCGGGATGCCAGGCCTTGAAGCTGATCTGTTCGTAGCGCAAGGGCAGATCGCCTAGCTCGTCGTTGTCGGAATGCAGCGCGCGCAGGTTCACCACGGTGTGGACGCCGAGCTTGGGGAGCTGTCGCAAGCCCTCCGCCGTGGGTTGGGCACCGCGGTAGTAGCCCTTGTCCACCCGGAACAAGTTGGATAGGCCGGACCGCGTCACTGGCTGGGCCCAGCGCTGGGGACGCGACGCGACCATTCCGGCGTCGTTCGCGCCCGGCTTCGCGCTGCGCGAAGTCGCACAAGCGGGCACCAACAACAGCAGCAGCAGCGAGAGCGCGATGCGTCGAGTCACGCGTCGAGCGTAGCGCTGCGCCGGCGGAAGAGCACGGCGTAGAGCAGCACCAGCACGAAGCCGATGCTCGCGTGGCCGAGCAGCATGTGGCCGATGTCCGTGATCGGACAGTGCAGGAGCAGAACCAGATTGCCGACGACGCCGCCGGTCGCCGCGGCGAGCACCGCCAGACCGCGCGCCCGGTGACCCTGGCGGTCGAGCGCCCAGAGTAGCAACAGGACCGGCGCGGCGAGCGCGGTCCCGAAGCTGAAGCAGCCGAGCGCCAGCTGGACGAAGCTCTTGCCCGGCGGCGCGTACGCGAGCGGCGCGCCGGCGTGCGCCAGCGGCAACAGCGCGACGAGCGTCGGCACCGCCAGCGCCAGCATACCGAGCAGCGGACGCATCCACGCCGGCGGGGCCGCGTCCTGCACCGGCCTGAGCTCGATACGCACGGCTGCGCCGATGATCAGGCCTTCCAGAGCGACCGCCACGAGCATCGCGAGCATCGGGTACTCGGCCAGGTCCGGACGCAGCTTGAACGCGAGGATGAAGAGCACCACCACGGCCACGGCGACGAGGACCAGCGCCGTGCGCTTGCCGGTCGGGCGGCTGCGCAACCACGCCACCGGGCCGCGCTCGCGCCCGACGGACTGCTCCACCTCGGCCAGCAGGCTTTCCAGGTCGAGGGCCGGTCCGTCGCTGCCAGCGGCTTCGGCGAGCCCGCGACCGAGCGCGGCATGATCGGCGAGCAACGCCGAACAGGCTTCGCACGAAGCGAGGTGTGCATCGACACCGGGACCGGAAGGAATCTGGCCCCGGACGAGCGTGTCGCGGATATCACGGCAGTCCAAGGTCGTTCCCTTCCTTGGTTATGCCGCCGCCCCCGGGCAGGTTACCTGCATCTCCCAGGATGCCGCGGAGCTTCTCGTAACCGCGGTGGGCCCGGACTTTCACCGCGGACACACTTGCGCCTACGACCTCCGACACCTCCGGAAACGAGAGCCCCTCGAACCAGTGCAACACGATGACCTCGCGCTGGTCGTCGGGCAGCTTGGCCATGGCGAGGGTCAGCGCCTGACGGGCGTCGCTTTGCTCGACGCCCCGCGGTCCCTCGGACGGATCGAGGCGTCCGTCCAGCTCCAGGGGCGCCTCGGGCCGACGCTTCACGCGCCGGAAATACTCGCGCTTCAGGTTCAGCGCGATGGTGAACAGCCACGGCCTCAGCTTGGCGCCCGCCTGGAAATCGTTTCGCGCGCGGTGCAGCTGCAAGAACGTCTGTTGCACTAGATCGTTGGCTTGCTCCTGCGAGCGAAGCTGGCGCTGCATCACCCTGAGCAGCACCGGCGCGTAGCGCGTGAACAGCTCGCGGAACGCCGTGGCGTCCCCCGCCACGTAGGCGGCCATGAGCTCCTCGTCGCTCCGCACGGCGGGGATGGTACCCGAGGATCTCAGGCCTCGCGAATCCGCAGCGGAAGCGCCACCGGGCCGCGCAACACCAGCGACGCCCGGTACCGCAGCGCGTCGGGGCCGGCGGAGAGACCGGGAAAGCGCCGGAACAACGCCGGCAGCGCGATCTGCGCCTCGACCCGGGCGAGCGCGGCGCCGATGCAGTAGTGCAGGCCCTGCCCGAACGCGACGTGCGGCTCGCCGGTGCGCGCGAGATCGAGCCTGTCCGGATCGGGATAGGCGGCGGGATCGCGGTTCGCCGCGCCGATCATCACGCCCACGATCTGGCCCGCGAGGACGCGGCGCCCGCCGACCTCGCAGTCGTCGAGCGCGATCCGGTCGGTCATCTGCACCGGGCTGTCGTAGCGCAAGAGCTCGTCCACCGCGCTCTCGGCGATCCCCGGCTGCTCGACGAGCCGGCGCGCCTCGGCGGGATGACGGAGCAGCGCGAGCACGCCATTGGCGATCAGGTTGGTGGTCGTCTCGTGACCCGCGCCCAGGATCAGCGACGTTATCGAGAGCAGGTCCGTCGCGTCGAGACGCTGCCCGTCCTCCTCGACCGTCGCCAGCGCGCTCACCAGGTCGCCCTGCGGCGCGCGCCTTCGCTCGTCGAACACCCGCGCGAAGTATTCACTCATCTCTTCATGCGCGCGACGCACCTGTGCGAGGCCCGTCGGCAAGCGGAACGGATCCAGCAACGCCGACAAGTCGTCCGACCAGCGCTTGAAGCGATCGCGATCCCGCGTAGCGATGCCGAGCATCTCGGCGATCACGATCACCGGCAAGGGATAGGCAAAGTCGCGAATAAGCTCGAGCGTGCCGCGACGCTCGGCGGCGTCGAGCAGGTCGTTCACGATCTCCGTGATGCGCGGGCGCAGGCGCTCGACGACGCGCGGCGTGAACGCCTTGACCACCAGCTTGCGAAGCCGCGTGTGGTCGGGCGGATCGAGCATGAGCAAGCTGCGCTTGATCGACGCCGCCACCGCGGGGCCCAGCGTTCGCTCGGGATCCAGCGCGCGGAATAACGGCGTGCTCGCGCGATCGACCGAGAAGCGCGCGTCCTTCAGGACCCGCACGCAGTCGGCGTGACGCGTGAGGATGAAGCTGCGAAACACCGGATGGAAGAGCACGGGGCTGCGCTCGCGCAGCCGCTTGAAGGTCGGGTACGGATTGTCGCGGTAGGCGGGCAGGAACGGGTTGAAGCCGCCCATGATCGGATCGACGAGCCGCATCGGCCACTCGAGCGCGACCAGCTTCTGGATCACGCGGAAGCGCCGGAGCGCGCGTCGCGTCGCCGGCGTGATGGCCGCGTCCGTCCCCATGCCGGACGATGTTAGCGCAAGGCGGGCGCAATCCCCGGGGTTCCGCGCCGGACCGGCAATCCCTCCCGACCTGGCTTGCGTGCGCGAGGTTCGCGCCCTACTTCCCCGGGATGCCCGAGCACACGAATCGCCTCGCGGGCGAGACCAGCCCGTACCTGCTGCAGCACGCGCACAATCCCGTGGACTGGTATCCGTGGGGCGCCGAGGCACTGGAGCGGGCCAAGCGCGAGGACAAGCCGATCCTGCTCAGCATCGGCTACGCCGCGTGCCACTGGTGCCACGTGATGGAGCGCGAGAGCTTCGAGAACGAAGCCATCGCGCAGCTGATGAACGAGCACTTCGTGTGCATCAAGGTCGACCGCGAAGAGCGGCCGGACCTCGACGACATCTACATGGCGGCGACCGTGGCGATGAGCGGCAGCGGCGGCTGGCCGATGACGGTGTTCCTCACGCCGGAGCAGGAGCCGTTCTTCGCCGGCACGTACTTCCCGCCGGTGGACAAGTACGGCCGCCCGGGATTTCCCACGCTGCTTATCCACATCAGCGACGTGTGGAAGCGAGATCGGGCCGGGCTCGTGCAGCAGGCGGCGGAGCTCACGTCCCACGTGCGCGAGCAGTCGGGTCACACGCTTCCCTCGACGGTGGAGACGAGCGCCATCGACGCCGCGGTGAAGCAGCTCGCCGCGGGCTTCGATCCGCGCTGGGGCGGCTTCTCGCCGGCGCCGAAGTTTCCCGCTCCCGCGTCGCTGTCGATCCTGCTCCGACACGTCAAGCGCACGCGCGACGAGAGCGCGTTGAAGATGGTCACCGTCACGCTCGACGGCATGAAGAACGGCGGCATGTACGACCACGTCGCCGGCGGCTTCTCGCGCTACTCCACCGACGAGCGCTGGCTCGTGCCGCACTTCGAGAAGATGCTGTACGACAACGCCGGCCTCGCCCGCGCCTACCTGGAAGGCTTCCAGGTGACCGGCGACGCGGAGTACCGTCGCGTCGCCGTCGAGACGCTCGACTACGTCCTGCGCGAGATGCAAGCGCCCGCCGGCGGCTACTACTCCGCGACCGACGCCGACAGCGAGGGCGTCGAGGGCAAGTTCTTCGTGTGGCAACCCGACGAGATCGCGGACATCCTCGGCGCCGGGACGGCGGCGCGCTTCTGCGACTACTACGACATCACGCCGCACGGAAACTGGGAGGGGGCGAGCATCCCCAACACGCCGAAGCCGGATCCGGCGCGCGCGGAGCAGCTCGAGCAGGCCAAGGGTCTGGTCTACACGGCGCGGAAGAAGCGCGTCCCGCCGCTCCTCGACGACAAGGTGCTCGTGAGCTGGAACGCGCTGATGATCGGCGCCATGAGCGAGGGCGCGCGTGTGCTCGGCGACGCGCGCTACCGGCAGAGCGCGGAGCGCGCGGCGCGCTTCGTGCTCGAGCGCATGCGCCGGCCCGACGGCGGCCTGTACCGCACCGCGCGGGGCGACAAGGTGCACCTGGACGCGTACCTGGAAGACTACGCGTACCTGTGCGACGCGCTCCTGGATCTGTACGAGTGCGGCGCGCCGGCGGAGTTCCTGCACGAGGCGGCCACGCTTGCCGAGCGCATGGTCGCCGACTTCGGCGATCCGGACGGCGGTGCGTTCTTCCACACCGCGCACGCCCACGAGCCGCTATTGGTGCGCACGCGCGAGGGTCACGACGGCGCGATCCCGAATCCGAACGCGGTCGCGGCGCGGGCGCTTGCGCGGCTCTCGTTCCACTTCGATCGCGAGCAATTCCGCGATCACGCGCTGCGCGCCATCCGCGCATACGGGCGCTTGATCGAGCGCCAACCCCGCGCGTTCGCGACCGCGCTCGGCGTCGTGGATCTGCTGGCGGAAGGCCCGGTGGAGCTGGCGTTCGTCGGCGACGTGGAGCCCTTGTGGCGCGAGGTCGCCAAGCACTACTTGCCGAACCGCATCGTCGCGCACGACGGCGCGGCGCTGCCGCTGCTCGAAGGCAAGTCGGCGCCGGGGCTGTACGTGTGTCGCGATTTCACGTGCCAGGCGCCGGTGACGGATCCGGCCGGCGTGGCCGCGGCACTCGACACACAGATCGCGGCCGCGACGCGGGCATCGGAGGTGGGCGGGACGTCGCTCGGCGGCCACGCCACCGCGGCGGGCACGGCGGCCTACGCCGCGCGTCACGGCGACCGCGGCTTCGCGCCGCTGGGGCGCACCGGGCTGGTGGCGAGCCGCCTCGGCTTCGGCGGCTACCGCGTGGACGACGGCGACCCGGACCACCGCGCCGCGCTCGCCAAGGCGCTGCGCGAGGGCGTGAACCTGGTGGACACGAGTACGAACTATACCGACGGTCGCAGCGAGCGACTGATCGGCGAGGTCGTGGCCGATCTGATCGGGCGCGGCGAGCTCGCGCGCGCGGAGGTGATCATCGTCTCGAAGATCGGCTACGTGCAAGGCGGGAACCTGGAAATCGCCAAGCAGGGCGACTTTCCGGAGATGGTCAAGCTCGACGATCAGCTGTGGCACTGCATGCATCCGCGCTGGCTCGCCGATCAGCTCGACCGCTCGCTCGCGCGGCTGGGCCTCGCCACGCTGGACGTGTGCCTGGTGCACAACCCGGAGTACTTCTTCGACACCGGTGCGGGCACGCGCGACGAGTTCTATCGCCGGCTGGAGCACGCCTTCGCCCACTTCGAGAAGGAGGTGGAGCGCGGCCGCATCCGCTCCTACGGCGTGTCGAGCAACACCAGCGTCGCCCCCGAGGGCGACAAGAAGGCGACGTCGCTCGCGCGCATGCTCGAGGCGGCGCGACGCGCCGGCGGCGAAGAGCACCACTTTCGCGTGCTCCAGCTGCCGGCGAACCTGATCGAGGGCGGCGCGGTGCTGGAGAAGAACAACGACGGCAAGACCGTGCTCGCGCTCGCGCACGAGCGCGAGGTCGCGGTGCTGGTGAACCGCCCGCTCAACGCCATCGTGGACGGCAAGCTGCTGCGCCTCGCCGACCCGCCGGAGCTCGACCCCCCGCCACCCTTCGACGCACAGCTCGCCAAGGTCGAACAGCTGGAGCAGGAATTTGGCCGCGAGATCGCGCCGCACGTCGAAGTCGGCAAGGGCAGCGTGCCGGCGACGCGCTTCTTCGTGTGGGCGGACCAGCTCCGCAGCTTGCCCGCGACGCTCGAGAGCCTCGACCAGTGGCGCGAGATCGAGTCGCGCGCGGTAGCGCCGCGCGTGGGCCACGTCTTCCGCATGCTGGACCGGGCGCTCCAGGGCGAGCTCGCCGATCGCTGGCGCGACTGGCGTGGTCGCTACATACGCGAGCTCGACGGTCTGATGGCGGCGCTGCGCGCCCGCGCCGCGGACCGCAGCCGCGCGCGCAGCGCGAAGATCGCGCGCGTGATCGATCCGTTGCTCCCCGAAGCGCGCCGGAGCGCGCCGCTGTCGCAGAAAGCGCTGTGGGCGCTCGCGAGCGTACCCGGTGTCAGCACGGTGCTGGTCGGCATGCGCCGCCCGGACTACGTGGACGACGCGCTGGCAATGATCCAATGGGAGCCGCTCCCGCAGGCGGAGCGGGTGTTCGTGGAGGTCGGCAAGTGAGAGCCTACGACAATCTGGTGGAGAGCGTCGCCAAGAGCCGCGTCGGCGGCTGGCTCTTCGTACACGTGTTCACGCACCTGGATCGATTCCTGATCAAGAGCAGCCGCGGACGGCTCTCGACGGGCATCGGCTCGCGCTTCCACAACAACGCGCTGGTGCTCTCGACGACCGGCGCACGCTCCGGCAAGCAGCGCGACGTCGCCGTGCTCTTCGCCCGCCACGGCGACGCCTACGTGGTGATCGCGTCGGCAGCGGGACAGGCGAAGAACCCGGCCTGGTACTACAACCTGAAGGCCCACCCCGAGGCGACCGTCCACGCCGACGGCAAGGTGATTCAGGTCGTGGCACGCGAGGCCGAGGGCGACGAGCGCGCGCACCTGTTCGCGGAGGCCGTCGCGACCTACGCCGGCTTCACCGCGTACCAGCGGCGGACGTCCCGCACGATTCCCGTCATGCTGCTGGAGCCGCGCTGAGCAGGCCTTCAGCGGTCATCCACTCCCAGCACTCGCGGAGCATCTGCTCCAGCGGCACCGCGCGGTAGCCAAGCTCGCGGATCGCCTTGTCGCTCTTCACGAGCATCGGCCTCGACAAGGTCGTGGCAATCTCCGGCGTGACGTCCGGCGCCCGGCGCGTCACGAGCGAGCCCCACTGCGAGAGGCGTCCCATGACGCGGAGCGCGATCGCCGGCAGCGCCTTGCGCGGCACCTTGCGCCCGGTGAGCTCGCCGATGATGCGCACCATCTCCACGTACGTCGCGTCGGTGCCGCCCAGGATGTAGCGCTCGCCGACCCGACCCTTGTCGAGCGCGGCGAGGTGGGCGCGCGCGACCTCGTCGGCGTGGGCGAACGAACCCGAACCGGGCGGAATTCCCGGCAGCTTCTGCTGATCTACCAAGCGGATCATCCGCGACCAGTTGTGCTCGTCGTAGCGACCGACGATGTGCCCCGGATTCATGATGACCGCGGCGAGCCCGCGCGCGATCCCCTTTTCGACCTCGAGCTCGCCCAGGTACTTGGTGCGCTCGTAGTTGACCTTGGACGAGAGCGCGTGGGACGGCGCGCTCTCGTCGAAGGGCACCACCGGCTGGGGAAAGAAGGCGGAGATGCTCGAAGTGTGGACGAAGCGCTTGGCGCGGCGGGCGAGCGCCGCCTCGACGACGTGGCGCGTCCCGTCGACGTTGGTGCGCGTCTGCGCCGCGTTGTCTCCGGACCAGAAGCTGGTGTTGCCGGCGACGTGGAAGACCGCATCCACGTCGTCGGGAACGGCGGCGAGCAGCGACGCGGCGTCGTCGAGCGCGCCTACCGCGAGCTCGACTGGGAATTTCGCCAGGCGCGTCGTGTCCGACGTCCTGCGCTGGAGCGCGACCACGCGCCAGCCAGCCTGCGTGAGCTGCTCGACGACGTGAAGACCGAGAAAACCCGTGCCACCCGTGACGAAGGCCGTCGGCATCGGGGCGCATCCTTCCACGGCGCGCGGGACCACGCCAGCGCCGGCGGGATGCGATACCGTGGGCGCATGGCCACGGACGACCCGCTTCTCGGCGCCAGCGAGCGCCGCCTCTGGCGGCTGATCGAGGAACGAAGCCGGCACGACGCCGACACCGCCGCTATCGACCGGCGCATCTTCGATCTGTTCGGCGAACGCTGGGCGATCATGTTCACGGATCTCTCCGGCTTCTCGCGACGCGTCGCCGAGTTCGGGATCATCCATTTTCTCCAGATCATCCACGAGCAGCGGAAGCTCCTCCTGCCGATCGCGGAAGACCACGACGGCCTCTTGATCAAGAGCGAAGCGGACAGCTTCCTGCTCCTCTTCCGCCGCCCGGAGCGCGCGCTCCAGTGCGCCGTCGCCATGCAGCGCGCGTGCGAGCAGGTGAACCGGCGGCGCAAGCCGGAGGAGCAGATCCTGTTGTGCGTCGGCATCGGCTTCGGCGACGTGCTGCGTATCGGCGACAGCGACGTGTGGGGACGCGAGGTCAACGCGGCGAGCAAGCTCGGCGAGGACACGGCGAAGGCGAACGAGATCCTGCTGTCGAGCGACGCGCGGCGCGCGCTGGCGGCGTTTCCCGGCGTGTCGTTCAGCGATCGGAACGAGAGCGTCGCCGGCACGGACGGCGTGTTCGCCGTGGACTACTCCGGAGTGCCGAGATGAAGCTCCCGATCCCGTTCGTGGGGCGCCGCATCGAGCGGATCCGCCGCCACACCATGCCCGGAGCGCTGCCCGGGACGCTCACGCCGCGCCCGGGCTCCACGTCGCCCGATCTGCGCGTCATCGCCTACGGCAGCGAACGCATGCTCGAGCGCACGCTGACGTCCACGGACGAGCTCTCGGGCTTGCTCGACGAGTGGCAGGTTTCGTGGATCGACGTCGACGGTCTGGGCGACGTACCGATGTTGGATCGGATTGCGAAGATCCTCGATCTGCATCCGCTGGCGCTCGAGGACGTCTTGTCGAGTCACCAGCGCTCGAAGGTCGAGCAGTACGAGGACTACAAGTACATCGTCGTGCGGATGGCCGACATCCAGGACGGCCAGCTCGTGACCGAACAGCTGAACATCTTCCTCGGAGAGCGCTACGTCGCGACGTTCCAGGAGCGGCCCGGCGGCGATTGTCTGGGTCCGATCCGCGACCGCATCCGCAAGAACCGTGGCCGCATCCGCACCTCGGGGACGGACTACCTGGCGTACGCGCTGATCGACGCGGTCATCGACAACTACTTCCCGCTGATCGAGCGCTACGGCGACGAGCTCGAGCAGATCGAAGCGGAGGTGATTGCCTCGCCGAGCCGCAGCACGCCCGCGCGAATCCTTGGTTCGCGCCACGACCTGATGCAGTTCCGGCGCGCCATCTGGCCGCTGCGCGAGGCGCTGAACGCGCTCTTGCACGACGAGGCGAAGCTGATCACCGCGGAGACGCGCGTCTACCTGCGCGACTGCTACGACCATACGATCCAGCTCATCGACATGGTCGAGACGTACCGCGAGATCGCCAGCGGGCTGATGGACGTCTACCTGTCGAGCGTCTCCAACCGCATGAACGAGGTGATGAAGGTCCTGACCGTGATCGCGACGATCTTCATTCCGCTCACGTTCGTCTCGAGCATCTACGGCATGAACTTCGATCCCCACGTATCGCGGTGGAACATGCCCGAGCTCGACTGGTACTACGGCTATCCGTTCGCGCTCGGACTCATGCTCGCGATCACCATCGGCCTGCTGTTCTTCTTCAGGAGGAAGGGTTGGCTGGGCGGCGCGGAACCGGCCGGGCCGGACGTCCATCGAAGCCAGCGCGCACGGCGCGCACGACAACACCCGTGGGAATTCCTTGTAGGAAACCAGGAATTCTACGTCACCTGGGAAATCCCCTGATTTTCAGCCGGAGAAACCGGACCGATTCGAGTGCGATGCCACTCCATGGGGATGGCACAGGAAGGGCGGAAGGGCGGAAGATTTGGGAATCGGACGGACCAAGTGATCGGTGTGCTGATCGAGGTGCAGTTTTCGACGACTCACGCCTGGATACCCCGTTTGTTGCTCAGCAATGAGACCACACCCGCCTGGAAACCTTCCGCTCTTCCGCTCTTCCTGTGAGAGTCCAAATCAGGGGCTTTCGCAGCTGCGTCACTTGCCGAGCAGCGAATCGAGCAGCAGGCGCGCCTCGTCGGGCTTGCCCGGGATCACCACGCCGATCAGCGCGTCGCCGCGCCGCTCCGCTGCGCCCTGCTCCTTGGCGAGCTGCTCGGACCAGAACGGGTCGGCGTGGGAGTACACCTTCACGGTCGCGATCCACGGACCCTTCTTCGCGCCGACCAGGATCGTCCGGTTCTTGCCCGACGACGTCTCGGTCGCCGTGGTCACGCGCCATCCGCCCTTCGCGAGCGCGGCCTCGACGTCGTCCTTGGACAGCTTCGCCACGGGCTTGTCGAGTTTGTCGGCGCGCGCGGCGACGTCTTCGACGGCCGGCGCGAGGCGGCTCGCGGACGCCTCGCCCGGCGGCGCGTCGCTCGTCGTGGACGCGTGCCGGCAGCCCAGGAGCGCGCCGGCGAGCAGGGCGATCGCGGGGAGCCGCATGCGACCCTCTTGTCCGAGGCCGCTCCCGGCGGCAACCGGGTGGCACTCCGCCGCGGTTTCGCGGGCGTTTCGCGCGTTTCGGGGCGGGCCGCGCGCCGGCCTGCAGCTTGCGGCGACCTGACGCATCGCGTAGGAGGCGGGCCGGGCGTTTCCGCGCCGAACCGACATCCCTCCCAGTCCACGGAGAGCGATCGAGATGGAATCGTTGATCTACGCCGCCCCCGCTGCGGGCCTTCTGGCCCTCCTGTTCGCGTTCTGGAAGACGGCGTGGGTGAACCGGCAGGACGCCGGCACCGACGAGATGAAGAGCATCGGCGAGCTGATCCGCAAGGGCGCGATGGCGTTCATCGCGCGCGAGTACAAGGTGCTCGCGGGCTTCGTGGTGGTGGTCGCGGTGCTGCTCGCGGCTGCGAACATGAAGAACGAGCCGGGTCACAGCCCGCTCATCGCGCTGTCGTTCGTCGTCGGTGCGTGTGCGTCGGGCCTCGCGGGCTACTTCGGCATGCGCGTGGCCACGGCGGCGAACGTGCGCACCACGGCCGCGGCGCGGATCGGCCTGCCGCAAGCCCTCGCCGTCGCGTTCAGCGGCGGATCGGTGATGGGCATGAGCGTCGTGGGGCTCGGCCTGGTCGGGCTCGGCGGGCTCTACCTGCTCTACACCCAGGTGCTGTTCCCCGGCGCGGCCAACCTGATGACCGCGATCAACGTGATCACCGGCTTTAGCATGGGCGCGTCGTCGATCGCCCTGTTCGCGCGCGTGGGCGGAGGCATCTACACGAAGGCCGCGGACGTCGGCGCGGACCTCGTGGGCAAGGTCGAGAGCGGACTGCCCGAGGACGACCCGCGGAACCCGGCGGTGATCGCCGACAACGTCGGCGACAACGTCGGCGACGTCGCGGGCATGGGCGCGGATCTGTTCGAGTCGTACGTCGGCGCGATCGTCGGCGCGATGGTGCTCGGCGCCGGCGCGAGCAGCATCGCCGGTGGCCACTTCGGACCCGTCTCGCTGCCGCTGGTGATCGCCGCCGGCGGCATCGTGTGCTCGATCCTCGGCACGTTCGTCGTTCGCACGAAGGAAGGCGGCAACCCGCAGGTCGCGCTCGACACCGGCTCGTTCGGCGCCGCGGCGGTGATGATGTTCGCGACCTTCGGCCTGGCGAAGGTCATGTGGCCCGAGGGCGGCACGGACATGGGCGGCCAGCACGTCACGTGGCTGAACGTCGGCGTCGCGACGGTGATCGGCCTCGCCACGGGCGTCGCCGTCGGCATCATCACCAGCTACTACTGCTCGCTCGGCAAGGGCCCGGTCAACAGCGTCGCCGAACAGAGCAAGACCGGCCACGCGACGAACATCATCGCCGGCCTGGGCCTCGGCATGCAGTCCACCGCGCTGCCGATCCTGTGCATCGCCGCCGGCGTGGTCGGCAGCGCGCACGTCGCGGGCTTGTACGGCGTGGCGATCGCGGCGCTCGGCATGCTCTCGACCACGGGCATCCAGCTCGCGGTCGACGCGTACGGTCCCATCGCCGACAACGCCGGCGGCATCGCGGAGATGAGCCACCAGAAGCCGGAGGTGCGCGAGCGCACCGACAAGCTCGACGCCGTCGGCAACACCACCGCGGCCATCGGCAAGGGCTTCGCCATCGGCTCGGCGGCGCTCACGGCCCTGGCGCTGTTCGCGGCGTTCAGCCAGCAAGCGCACATCCAGGGCATCGACATCTCGAAGCCGCTGGTGATGGCCGGCATCTTCGTCGGCGGCATGCTGCCGTTCTTGTTCTCGAGCATGGCCATGCGCGCCGTCGGCGAGGCGGCGATGGACATGATCGAAGAGGTGCGGCGTCAGTTCCGCGAGATCCCGGGATTGCTCGAGGGCACGGCCAAGCCCGACACCGCGCGCTGCGTGGACATCTCCACGCGCGCGGCGATCAAGAAGATGATCGCGCCGGGCGCCCTCGCCGTGGTCACGCCGGTGGTGGTCGGCTTCAGCGTCGGCCCGGAGGCGCTCGGCGGTCTGCTCGCCGGCGTGACGGTCAGCGGCGTGCTGCTCGCGATCTTCATGAGCAACGCCGGCGGCGCGTGGGACAACGCGAAGAAGTCCTTCGAGGGCGAGGGCTTCAAGATGAGAGACGGCTCGCTGCACCCGAAGGGCAGCGACGCGCACAAGGCCGCGGTCGTCGGTGACACCGTGGGTGATCCGTTCAAGGACACCGCCGGCCCGTCGCTGAACATCCTGGTCAAGCTGATGAGCGTGGTCGCGCTGGTGATCGCGCCGCTGATCGCGCTCGCGACTCGTTGAAAGCTGGCTTGCTTGTGATTGCCTCGGTCGCGCCGGGCGATTAGCGTGGCTCGCGTGAGGCTCGGGGTCGCGCTGTTCAGCGTCGGTATGATTGTGGCGGCTGCTTGCGGATCGAGCAGCGGGACGCGAGCTGTCGCGACCGCGCCCGTTGCCGAGACGGAGCCACTGGCCGAAAGCGCCGCGCCGCCAGCAACCGCGGCTCCGCGCGAGTCGGCGGCGTCGGCGGCGCCGAGCGCGAGTGCGAGCGCGCCGGGACCGCCGGCCAGCGCCGAACCAGCGTCGACCACGCCGCCCGCGGCCAGCGCGCCGGCTTCCCCGCCTGCTCCACTCACGGGGCCGCTGCCGAAGGGGATGAAGCCGTACTTCACGCTGAAGAAGGGCTCGACGCCCGGCAAGCCGAACGGAATGCTGGCGCCGGACGACTTCTTCGAGCAGTGCGACTTCCCGGACGACAAGCACGGCATCTGGGACGGCTCGGTTTGCCACCCGGGGTGCATGGTGCAGACCGCCGAAGGCTGCACGGCGACCTACAAGCGAGCGCGCGGGAACACGGTGTGTCAGCCGTACGGGTTCTGCGCGACGCGCAGCGACTGCCGCGCGCTCTGCAAGCAATGGGTGACGATCGTCGCGGGCCCGCCGCCCCAATCCCCGGACCTGCCAGCCCACTTGCGCCGGGAGATGCGGGCCGCGTTCGTAGCGGACAGGAAGATCAACATCGACCGCTGCTCGGAGATGTGCACCGATTGATCATCCAGAGGCCCGCTGTGCTCCGGCGCGTCGCGGATGCTTGCCGGATCTGACTGCGTAGTGGTTTAACCACTTGCGGCGTGCCGTACGCGCCCAGGCGCTTCGCACCTGGCTCGTAAGTTATTGAAATGACTGGATCGCGCTCGTGGCATGCGCCTCGCTAGGCGAGGGGCATGGCTCCTCGACCTCTCCTGCACCGACTCGCGGTGCTCGTCCGCAGCCTGGGCGTCGGCGTGTTCGCCACGGCCACGGACCTGGGCGTGTTGGCGCTGCTCGTCAGCGGGTTTGGTGTCGCGCCGCGCGTGGCGAGCGTGCCCGCGCTGGTGCTCGGCATCGCGATCCAGTTCTTCGGCAACAAGCTGCTCGCCTTCGACGACCGCCGGCCCGCGTGGGTCCGCCAGGGCGCGCAGTTCATGGCGGTGGAAGCGCTCGGGTTCGCGCTGAACCTGCTCTTGTTCGATCGCGCGATGGCGCTCACGCATCTGCCGTACCTGCCGGTGCGCCTGCTCACGACGTCGCTCGTCTATTTCTGCATCTGTCTTCCGCTGTGGTCGCTGATCTTCAAGCCCTCTCGCCAGGAGTCGCTGTGATGAGGCTCGTTGTCATGCTGCTGGTCGCGCTGTGCACGGTCTGGACGGTGCTCGGCTTCGTCAACGTGGTGCGCATCGCGCGGCGTACGCGCCGGCGCAGCATCCTGCCCGGCAGCGCTCGCCCGCCGGTCAGCGTGCTCAAGCCGCTGTGCGGCGCGGACGCGGGGCTCGCCGCCAACCTCGAGAGCTTCTTCGCGCAGAGCTACCCGGAGTTCGAGCTCGTGTTCGGCGTGCAGGATCCGGCCGACCCCGCCATCGCCGTGGTGGACGCGCTCCGCGCGCGCTTCCCAAGCGTCCGCTGCAAGCTGGTCATCCACGAGTTCGCCGCGGGCATCAACCCCAAGGTCCGGAACCTGCGCGGCATGCTGCCGTTCGCCGCGCACGACCTGGTGCTGGTCAGCGACAGCAACGTGCGCGCCCCCCGGCACTACGTGGCGGAGATGGTCGATACGCTGGAGAGCCGCGCGAACGTCGGCCTGGTCACCAACCTGTTCGCCGGCACCGGCGAGGACGGGCTCGGCGCAGCGCTGGAGAACGTGCAGCTCAACGGCTTCTGCGCCGCCGGCGCCGCGCTGCCAACCGCCCTCGGCGACGCGTTGGTCGTCGGAAAATCGATGCTGTTCTCGCGTCGCGTGCTCGACGGCGTCGGCGGCTTCGCCCGCGTCGCCGACGTGCTCGCCGAGGACTACGTGATGGGCAAGATGTTCCAACACGCAGGCTACCGCGTGCGCATCGCGCCGACCGTCCTCCACAACGTCACCAGCAGCATGAGCGTGCGCGCCTTCATGCAACGGCACTTGCGCTGGTCGATGCTGCGCGCGCGCCTCCGGCCGACCGCGTACGCCCTCGAGCCGCTAGCCAGCCCGCTGGCGCTCCTGGCGCCGGCAGTATGGCTGTTCGGCGCGGCCGGCGGCGCGTGGGCGCTGCTCTTGCTCCTGCTGCGCGACGTCGGCGGCTGGGTCGCGCTGCGCGGCTGGGGACGCGCCTGGATCCCGCTGTTGCTCGCGCCGGCTCGCGAGGTCGCGATGCTCGTGGTCTGGGCGCGCGGCTTGTTCAAGCGGCACGTCACCTGGCGCGGCAAGCGCGTGCGGCTCGGCGCGGGCACGCTGCTGTTCGCGCCGCCGGAAGCGCGGCGGTAGGGCGCTAGTTCGAGACGGCCGGTCCCGATCCGAGATCGAACAGCTTGCGGATCTCGCGCTCGGCCCGGGAAAACTCCAGCTTGAGAGCGGCGACGCGGCCCGACATGATGACGCTGTCCACCGGGTCGTCGCTGTATTCGATCGACTCGGCAATCCGCGCGACATGCGTCGCGCCGAGATTCGCCGCGGCACCGCGCATGGCGTGCGCGGTGCGCTTGAGCGCCGTCTCGTCCGCGCTCTGGAGCGCGTCGGCGAGGGTCTGGAAGCGCGCCCCCATGTCTTCGATGAAGATCTGCGCGAGCTCGCCCATGACGTCGGAGCCCGCCTCGCTCTCGAGCACCTGCAGTCGTTCGGCGTCGAGCGCGGACGCCGCGGGCGCGGAGCGGATGCGGATATCGGTGCGCGACGCCGACTCCGCGACGGCACGCGGGTTCGCCATCGCAAGCTCGCCGGCGATCCAGCGTTTGACCTTCTTGCGCAGTCCCGAGATGTTGAACGGCTTCGAGACGTAGTCGTCCATGCCGGCGGCGATGCACTTCTCCCGATCGCCGACCATCGCGTTTGCCGTGAGCGCGATCACGGGAACGCGACGTCCGTTGCCCTCCAACCGGCGGATCTCCGTCGTCGCCTCGAAGCCGTCCATACCCGGCATCTGGCAGTCCATGAGCACCGCGTCGTACTCCCGCGACGCAACGGCATCCACGGCCTCGCGACCGGTCCGCACTGTGTCGATGGCGAAGCCGAGCGATCCGAGCGCGTGGATCACGATCGTCTGGTTCAGGTCGTTGTCCTCCGCGAGCAAGAGCCGACGCGGTCCGCTGCCGGGGATCGGCGAGAACGAACGCGCCGATGCTGGCAGCGAGCTGTGCCGCGCCGCCATCTCCGTGCCGCGGCCCACGCGCACGCTGCACCAGAAGCGGCTGCCGCCCTGCGGCGTGGGTTCGGCGTCGATGCAGCCATCCATCAATTCGACCAGCTGCCTCGCGATGGCCAGGCCGAGCCCGCTGCCGCCGTAGCGGCGCGACGACGAGCCGTCCCCCTGGGAGAAGGGCTCGAACAAGCGCGACACGTCCTGGTTTGCGACGCCGATCCCGGTGTCGACGACCTCGACCAGCATCGTGGTGCCGTCCGCGTCCTCGCTTTGGCGGCGCACCGCGACGGACACGGAGCCACGGTCCGTGAACTTGATGGCGTTGGCAACCAGATTGGTGATCAGCTGACCAAGCCGCAGCGCGTCGCCGCGCACCCAGCGCGGCACGTCGGGATCGATGGCTACGGAGAAGGCCAGGTGCTTGGCGGCCGCCGTCGGACGCAAGGCGTCGCACGCGTCATGCAGCGCGCTGCGCAGATCGAAGTCCGTCGTCACCAGCTCGAACTTGCCGGATTCGATCTTGGAGTAGTCCAGGATGTCGTTGATCAGGCCGAGCAGCACGTTGCCCGAGCGGATCACGTTCTCGAGCACGCGCCGCTGGTCGAGCGCGAGGTCGGTCTCGAGCAACAGCTGGGTCGATCCGATCACGACCGTCATCGGCGTTCGCAGCTCGTGGCTCATGTTGGCGAGGAACGCGTCCTTCGCGCGACTCGCCACCTCAGCGGCCTCCTTCGCCTGACGCAGCTCGTTCTCCGTGTTCTTTCGTGCGGTGACGTCGCGCGCGACGACGACCTGGACGGATCGTCCCTCGAAATCCATGGCGCGGCTCCACACCTCCGCAGGAAAGCGCGTGCCGTCTTTCCGGAGCCCCACGGTTTCGTAGGGCAGCGCGTAGCCATCCGCAATCAGCCCCGCTACCCGCTCGCGTTCCTCGGGTGCGAGCAGCTCCATCGTCGCGATGCCGAGGATTTCGTCGACGGCATAGCCCAGCATCTGCGCAAAGACCGGATTGCAGTCCACGACGCGACCCGGCTCGAGCACGGCGATTCCCTCGGTCGCCGCCAGCGCCAGTAGCGTGCAGCGCGAGTCGCCGGCCGGCCACGGCTCGAATGCCGCGGCGGTCACGGAACGCCCTGGGGGAAGTCGGACGAAGACAGGCGCCGGTACAGCGTCGCGCGGCCAATGCCCAGCAGCTTGGCGGCCTTGCCCACGCTGCCGGAGGTCAGCTTCAGCGCGCGCTCGATGGCGCGCCGCTCGAGCTCCCTGAGAGGCAGCACGGCTTCGCCGTCGAGCTTGTCGTGGTCGTTCGCCGGGCGTCCCGAGGTCGGCGGCGGCAGGCTCGGCAACACCAGCGCACGGATGTCGTTCGGTAGATCGGCGAGCACGATCTCTTCGCCGGCGCACGCGAGCATGCTGCGGTGCACGACGTTGCCGAGCTCGCGCACGTTGCCCGGCCAGGCGTACCGCGACAGCGCGTCGAGCGCGTCGGGGTGGACGCGCAGCACGTCGCGACCGACGTCACGACACAGCTGGCGCAGGAAGTGACCGACCAGGAGCGCGATGTCCTCGGGGCGCTCGCGCAAGGGAGGCAGGCGGATCGGGTAGACGACCAGCCGGAAGTACAGATCCTCGCGAAAGCGCCCGGCCTCGACCTCGGCCCGTAGATCGCGATGGGTCGCGCAGATAATCCGCGTGTCGATGTCGATCTCCGTCGTTCCGCCCACGCGGCGGATCGTCTTCTCCTGCAGCGTACGCAGCAGTGCAGCCTGGGTGGCCGGGCTCATCTCGCCGACTTCGTCGAGGAACAGCGTGCCGCCGCGCGCTTGCTCGAAGCGCCCGCGGTGGGTCGCGGTGGCACCGGTGAAGGCCCCGCGCTCGTGGCCGAACAGCTCCGACTCCTGCAACGACGCCGGGATGGCGGCGCAGTTGATGGCAACGAACGGCCCTCGCGCGCGGCGTCCACCGGCGTGGATGGCCCGCGCCACCAGCTCCTTGCCGGTGCCGCTCTCGCCGGACAGCGAGACCGCGACGTCGCTGTCGAGCACCCGCTGCACCTGCCGCGCCAGTTCCTGCATCGGCGAGCTGCGCCCGACGATGGAACCCATGACCTCGTGGTTGGACAGCTCCGTCTGCAGCCGGCGCACGCTCTCCAGCAGCTCGTGTCGCTCGCTGGCGCGCCCCACGGCGTGGAGCAGCCGCTCGCGCTCGAGCGGCTTGGTCACGTAGTCGTAGGCGCCGGCGCGCATGGCAGCGACGGCCGTCTCGATCTCCCGCTGCGCCGTCACGACGATCATGGTCAGGGTCTCGTCGCGCGCCTTCAGGTGCGACAGGACCTTGAGACCGGTGACGTCACCGAGCCCGAGATCGACGCACGCGACGTTGGGGACCTCGCCGGTGTCCGCTAGCACGGCGCGACCGCAGTCGTACTCCACGGTGCGGAAGCCGGCCCGCTCGAGCCATGCGCGCATCATGCGCCGGGCGGTCGGGTCGTCGTCGATCAACGCGACCAGTCCCTTGTCGGCAGGGGCCTCGCGGGAGACGGGTGGGGACGGGAGGGCTGCTTCGAACATCGCGCTTTCGAGAGCTACGGCACGCGCCCGTGGCCACTTAAGACGCGACGTCTCGTACCGGGACGGGATCCCGCTGCGGGACACCCGGCCGCGCCGACGATAACTGCTATGTAACCTGAACTATTGATCATTCTGCTTTGGCGCTACCAGGCACGAGGGATGCAGTGGACTCGGTCATGGCCGACCCTGCCTCGAATCGCGACGGGACGAAGATGTGGAGCGACATCGCGCCGCGGACGGGGAAGCGCTTCGAGCTGCCCGCACGCACGACCGGCGCGTTGGTCTCGGCCACCCGCTCGAGCGCGCTCGACACCGAGGCCGTCACCGTGACGGTGAACGAGCGCGGCGACAGCTGGATCGCCCTGCTGCAGCTCGCCGCGACGGAGGTGGACGGCGCTGCCACGCTCGCCGATCAGGCTCGCGCGTGTCTCGCGGAGAGCTCGTCGCTCCACGCGGCCATGCGGGCGATGCGACAGGGCCTGGCCGCGGCGAACCCGCGCCGGGTGATTGCGCTGGGCATCATCGGGCTCTCGCCCTCGGACGGATGCGCCGAGGTCCTGAACGCGGGGCTGCCGCCGATCGTGTGCGCCCACCGTGACGGCTCGCTGATGACGTTTCCGGCTCGTTCTGGACCGCTGATCGACGCCGACCGCGCACCGCATCCGTACGAGCGCGTGGCGCTGTCGTGGGAGGCGAGCTGGTTGATGGCCGCCCGGAGCGGCGGCGATTCCCATCGCGAGGCCATGAGCCTGCGCGCGATCAAGCTCGACCTGGCGCAAGCCGGCCCGGCGCTCGCTGCGATGGATCCCGATCCCCTGACGGAGCGTGTCCGGGTCGCCCTTGGCGGCATCCCGGGCGCGAGCACGACGCTCGTCATCGCCGCAGCGCGGCGCGCGCTGGATCGCGGGTCGGCGAACGTGTAGCGTTGGGTGCATGAAAGTCGAGACCATGACGATCCGTCGTCTTCGCGACTCGCTGCTGCAGAGCGGCCGTCGTCCCAGCGTTGTCCTGTCCAGCGCGTACGAGACGCTGGCTCGCCAAGGCATGCTGAGTCCGGAGGAGAGCGCGGCGCTGAACCGCGTCGATCCGCTCGCGGAGACCATGTTCCTGATGATGTCGGCGGACGGCAAGATCGAGGACGTCGAGCGCGACGCGGTCCGCGGCGCGATCCGCGGGCTCACGGACAATCTGCTGCGTAGCGGCACGATCAACGTGATGCTCGAGAACTACGAGAAGCGCCTGGCCGAGCAGGGTCGCGACGCGCGCCTCCAGGAGATCGCCGACGATCTCGCCGAGGAGCCTGCGGAAGCCGAAGGCGCCTTCGCCCTCGCTGCCGCGGTCGCCCTCGCCGACGACGAGATCGCCGAGGAGGAGAACGACCTGATCAACCAGCTCGCGGAGTGGTTCGGCATCGCCGAGGAGCGCTGCAACGAGATCCTCGATCAGCTCGACGAAGACCGCGCCGAGGACGAGGAAGACACGGAGTAGCTCGCCCCGATCCAGGCGACGACGGCCGCCACGGCCCCGGTCAGCCCGAACGGCATGTCCGACAGCACGCGCAGCGCCGTCCAGAAGCTGCGCCCGCAGAACATCAGCATCAAGAGCAGCATCACGCTGCGCGCCACGTAGACCACGATCAGCGCCGGCAAGAGCTGCATCCGCGTGCCTTGATCGAGGCGCGCCGAAAGTGCGCCGATCACGAGCACTTCGGCGAGCACGTACTTGTAGCCGAGCGCGGTCCCGACCAGCCACTCCGGGACGTGCGGGTCGCCGAAGCCGGCGACGCCCCAGTCCATCGACCCGAAATCGATGGCTCCCTGGATCCCCATGCGCTGCACGAACAAGAGCCCGAACACCAGGCACGCGAGCAGCAGCACCTGGCTCCCGCAGGATGGGGATGCCGGTCCGGCGCGGAACCGCTCGCCTCGCCCGTCGGCGAGCGCCGCCCCGACGCTCTCGGCGATGGCCACGGTGGCCAGCAGCGGGACGATCTCGAAGTCGCGCGACACCCAGACGTAGGCGATGACGCCCACCAGCAGCGCCGGCGTCGGGCGTCCCCGGACCGCCAGCATCGCCGCCCCGAGCGCGCTCGCCACGATGCAGGTTCGTCCAACCAGCGGCGGCGCGACGCGGCGCAGCAAGAGCGACGCGATCGCGGCGACGACCAGCGCCACGAGGACGCCGCGGGACGTCGTGCGCTCGCGGGCGTGCGCGGCGATCCAGAGCGCCAGCGCGGCCGAGCCCGCGACGACGAGCCACTGCGGGTGGTCGTAGATCCAGCGCGGATACACCTGGTCGGAGCGCGTGCCGGCGGGAAAGAGCAGCGCCACGAGCCCCACGAGCACGATGAAGTGAGGCCACGAGAGCCGCAGCGACGCGCCGCGCACGAGCGACGGCATGTCCGGCCGCACAGGCCCGGCGAGCACGAACAAGAGCACGCACACGCAGACCGCCGCGTATGCCTCGGGCTGCACGTTGGTCGGATAGCTGGCCACGAGCAACCCCGGCAGCAGCGCCGGTGCCAGCGTGGCGTGCCGCTCGAGCCAGCGCGTCGCGCGGCCCGGCCAGAGCAGCATCAGCAGGACCGCGAGGTTTACGCTCGCGAACACGCTCGCGCGCGCCACGTTGGGCCAGACGCCGGGCAAGCGTTCGACGTAGTAGAGCAACACGAGCGCGATCGCGGCGACGCCGGACGCCGCGGGCAACCCGGCGAGCAACCTTCGTCCGAGCACGAGCGTCGCGATCGCGACGCTCCCCAGCACGACCAGCAACGCCGCCAGCCACGCCACCCGCGAGCCCAACCCCGTCGCTGCGGCGACGTCGGACGAGACGCGCGCCGCCGCGCGGCGCGCCGCGGCGATGCGCGCGCCCGGTTCCGCGCCGGACCGGCAAACCGCCATGTCGTGCTCGGCGGCTTGCACGGCGTCGTCGCCGAGGGCGGCCTTGCCGTACGAGAGCGCGCGCTCGGCGTCGTTGCACGCGACCTTGGCGCGGCCGTCGGGCGGAAGATCGAGCCACTCGACCAGCACGTGACCGCGCCCGTGCACCGGCGCTGCCGCGCCGATGAGCGCGGCGAGCGTGCCCGCGACGTCGGCCTGGGCAAGCTTGCGATGCAGGTGCACGCCCGGCGCGATGCCCGGCCCGTAGGCGTAGATCGGCACGCGGCGTTGCACCGGAACGTCGGCTCCGTGGGTGCCGCTGTCGGCGGCGCCGTGGTCGCTCGTCACGACCACCGTCCACTCCGGGCCGAGCTCGCCGAGCAGCCGGCCGAGATCACGATCGAAGGCGTGGATGCTCTTCGCGTAGCGCTTCGACGGGATGCCGTAGGCGTGCCCCTGGTGATCGGGCGTGACGAAGTGGGCGATCAAGACGTCGGGGCGGCGCGCCGCGAGCGCGCGCACGTTCCGGAACGTCTGTGGGTTGAAGTCGACGTCGATGGCGACGCCCTCCGGATCCAGCCGATGCTCGGACAGCCACGGTCCGTACATCTCGACCCACGCCGGATCGCCGACGGCGGCGACGTGCAGACCGGCGGCGTGCGCGTTCTCGATCCACGAGTTGAACGCGACCAGCGCCGGGTTCATGTTCGTGACGATCTGCTCCAGACGCCCGGGCTGACCCGTACCGAACTCGAGCACCGCGCTGGTCGTCATCGACACGCGGCCGGCCCACATCTCGCCGCTCGTGTGCTCGCGCATGGCGCGGGAAAACAGCGGCATACGCCTGGGATCGGTACCCACGTCGTAGCGCAGGCCGTCCACCACGACGAACAAGAGGTGGTGCGTGAGCGCGGCGACGGCGGGTGGACGCGGCTTCACGTCCGGCGGCGCCGGCGCGGGCAGCACGACGCGCACCACCGCGAGCACGATGCCGAAAGCGAGCGCCGCGACCAGCAGCAGCACCACGAGCGGACGTCGCTTCAACGGCGCCGGTCTCAGCTTGCTTGCGTGACGCAGCGGAAGCCGAGTCCGCCGACGCGATAGGTCCACTTGGACCCGCCGCGGAAGTATGGATGCAGCGCGGTCTTGCTGCGGTTCCAGCCGCCTCCGCGCAGCGAATGCACGTAGCACTCGCCGCCGAGGGCGGCGTTGTTCTTCGGATCAGGGTCGGTCACGCTGCCGCTCGGGTACCGTAGGTAGCAGTCGTCCACCCACTCCCAGACGTTGCCGGCGAGCTCGTAGATCTCGCCCGCCGGCCACTTCGAGACGCCGAGCGGAAACGACTTCACCGGGCTCGAGCCGCCGCCGTAGCAGCCCACGTCGCCGGCCGGGTCGCTCTTCGGAGCGCCGCCGGGCGTGAAATCGGCGTAGTGGTTTTCGCACGTCGGGTCCGGCGTGTTGCCCCACGGCCACTTGCGACCGTCGCCGTGTCCCGCGGCCCACTCCCACTCTGCCTCCGTGGGCAAGGCGCGACCGAGGCTCGTGCAGTACGCGGTCGCCTGCTTCCAGTTGACCATGTTCAGCGGCTGGTTGTCGCGATGGTACTCGGGTCGGAAGTTCGAGTTCACGTCGTGGAGCTGCGGCATCGTGCATTTCCCGGCGTCCATGCACTTGCGGTACGCGGCGACCGTCACCTCGGTCTGGTCCATGCAGAACGGCTTGGTCAAGATCACCGTGTGCTTCTGATCGAACGCGCCGCGCGGACCGTGGCCCATGGGGAAACCGTCGGGGCCCGTCGCCGGCACGTAGATCTGGTCGGGCGGACAGCCGGGCACGCACTTGCCGGCGTCGCACCGCTCTACGGACGCGCACGCCGGCGAGCAGCTCGCTTGCGGCGCTGCCGGCGCGGGCATGGCCGCCGCCGCGGCGCTCGCGCTCGCCGGCGGCGCGGGATCCTGCTTCGCCGCGCCGCGCGCTTGCTTGCAGCCGGCCATGCACACACACAGGGCCATCATCAGCTCGACTCTCATTTCCTCTCCTTGTCGCCGCGCTTCGCCGGCGGCTCGAGCGGCATGCAGCTGTACTCGCCGGGGTCACCGACCTGCGTCCGACCGACGGTCACCGAGATCTGCGAGAGGTGCGCCTTGAACGCGCGCTCGCGCGCGGGCTTGCTCTTGCCGGAGAACAGCGTCGGCGTGTGACCCATGATGAAATACGGACACGCTTCGACCTGATGCGTGCCGTCGCGATGGAAGGTGAGCCTCGCGAAGAAGCTGGTGCCGGTCCACGGGAAGTCGCTATGCATCGCGAACACCAGGTTCCCCAGGCTGTAGAACGCCGGCCGATCGCCGGTCCAGCCAACACCGTGCGGCACGTGCGGGTGGCTGCCGATGAGCGCGTCCACGCCGGCGCCCATCACGGCGTGCACGAACGCGCGCGTCCACTGCATCGGCATGTCCACGTACTCGGCGCCACCGTGATACGCGACCAGCACGATATCGTTTTCGCGCCGGGCCTTCGCCAGCGCCTTCTGCAACGCGTCGAAGCTCGCCCACGCGACGTAGAAGCGGCCCTCGTGCTTCTCGATCGGCGGCTGGTTCCAGATCTGGGTGACCGCGAACAGCGCGACCGACCAGCCCTTCACGTGCAGCACCACCGGCCGGTACTGCTGGTTCGGCTCGCGACTCGCGCCGGCGTACGCCACGTGCGCGCGATCGAGATTGTCCATGGTCTCGAACAGCGCCTTCTTGCCGTAGTCCCACGCGTGGTTGTTCGCCAGCGACACCACGTTGATCCCCGCCCGCGCCAGCACGTCCGCGCCGCCCGGCGGCCCGGTGAACACCAGGTGCTGCCCGGGCCGCTCCGTCTCGCCGTGCTGATCGCTGAGCTGCGACTCCAGATTGACGAAGCGCAGGTCCGCCGTCTGGAGCAGGGGCTTCACTTCGCTGAACGGGTCGTAGGCCGGGTCGCGCAGGATCTCCTGTCCCGCGCCGCGCCCGAGGTTCACGTCCCCGCCCGCCAGGATCACCAGCGTGTCCGCCTTCTTGTCCGCCGGCTTGGCCGGGGCTTCTGCTGGATGCCGGTCCGGCGCGGGGACGGCCCCGACGCCCGGCGCACTGGCCGACGCGGCCGGCGGGGCGGTGGCGGGCTGGCGCGAGCGCCAGCCCGCCACCGCCCCGCCCGACGCGAGCACGACGATGACCAGGGCAAGGCGCGCGGACCGGAACATCACGGGGCGTCCCAAGTCTGGCAGATATGCCCCGGCGCGGCAGGTTTCCGGGCAAGTCCCGCCGCGCCGGCGCCCCGCGGGATTCCGCGCCGGACCGACACCCGCCCTCGACAAATCGAAAATGCGCGGCTAAGCCCGGGACCGTGAAAATCGCAGTCGTTGGGACGGGATACGTCGGGTTGGTGGCAGGGGCGTGCTTCGCGGACGCGGGCACCCACGTGACGTGCGTGGACATCGACGAGAAGAAGCTCGATCGCCTGCGCGCCGGACACGTCCCGTTCTTCGAGCCGCGGCTGGAAGAGGTGCTGCAGCGCAACTGGCCGGCGCGCCTCGAGTTCAGCTCGAACCTGACGGAGTCGATCCGCGGTTGCGCCGCGGTGTTCGTGGCCGTCGGCACGCCGCCGAACGAGGACGGCTCGGCGGACCTGTCGCACGTGCTGAAGGTCGCGGAGGACGTGGCCAAGGCGGCGGAGCACGACCTGTGCCTGGTCCTGAAGAGCACGGTCCCGGTTGGAACGAACAAGCGCGTGCGCGAGACGGTGCAGGCGCACGCGAAGCACAAGATCGCCGTCGTCAGCAATCCGGAGTTCTTGAAGGAAGGCGACGCGATCAACGACTTCCTGAAGCCCGATCGCGTCGTCGTCGGCACCGATGACGAGCACGCGTTCGAGGTCCTGTCGCGGCTGTACGCGCCGTTCACGCGCCAGCGCAATCGCATCCAGCGCATGGCGCCGGAGAGCGCCGAGATCGTGAAGTACGCGGCGAACGCCATGCTCGCCACCAAGATCTCGTTCATGAACGAGGTCGCCGCGCTGTGCGAGGCCGCGGGCGCCGACGTCGAGCACGTGCGCGGCGCCCTCGGCGCCGACGAGCGCATCGGCTTCCAGTTCCTGTACCCGGGGCTCGGCTTCGGCGGCAGCTGCTTCCCGAAGGATCTGCGCGCGCTGGTGCGCACCGGGGCCGAGCTCGGCACGCCCATGCGCATCGCCGAGGCCGCCGTCGCGGCGAACCAGATCCCCGTGCCGCGCCTGGTCGCGCACATGGAGCACGATCTCGGCGGCCTCTCCGGCAAGGTCGTCGCGATCTGGGGCCTCGCGTTCAAGCCGCGCACGGACGACGTGCGCGAGGCCGCGGCGATCCATCTCGCAGCGCAATTGGTACAGAAGGGCGCGAGCGTCCGCGCCACGGATCCGCAGGCGCTCGAGACCGCAAAGGCACGACTCGAGCACATGGGTATCGCCGATCGGATCGCGCTGTTCGAGGACGAGTACGCGGCTTGCGAAGGCGCGGACGCGCTGGTCATCGCGACGGAGTGGAACGAGTACCGCGCGCCGGAGTTCGACCGCGTCAAGCAGCTCATGCGCGGCCGACACGTCTTCGACGGGCGCAACGTGCTCCTGCCCGAGGCGGTGACCGACGCGGGCCTCGCGTACCGCGGCATGGGCCGCGCGGCGCGCTAGCGCTACGACTCGATACGCCCGCTGGCGTCCGGACCGCTGCGCACGCGGCACAGGTAACAGATCCTGAGCGGCAGCAGCGCAAACGGGATCGCGCGCTGCTCTTCCACGTGGAAGCGCGGCGTAACCAGCCGGCGAAAATCGTCCGGCGTCCAGTGGTGCAGGCGGTCGTGCTGATCGGCGGTCGCCAGTTCGTCGCCGAACGCCCAGCCGATCGGCGGGCTCGACAGCACCCGCTTCACCCCGCGCGAGAGCGGACCGTTCGCCGCCGAAAGGATCGCGCGCCCGCCCGGTCGGAGCAGCCGGACGATGCGGTCGAGAACGACATCGGGATGCTCCAGGTGCTCGAGCACCTGGCTGCAGATCACCCGGTCGAAGCTGTGCGGAGGCAGCTCCAGCGACTCGATGTCGCCCTGCAGCAGCGTTGCGTCGTAGCCGGCGAGATTGCGTCGCGCGAGCTCGAGCAGCTCCGGGCTCGGCTCGACGAGCACCAGACTGGAGCGCCGGAACATGCGCGCGACGTGGCCGGCCCCCGCGCCGATCTCGAGCACGCGGTGACCGGGGTCCTCGGCGACCATCTCGCGGATCGCACGCAGGCGTTCGCCCTCGAACCAGCGCACGGGCAGCGAAGACTCGAAGTAGCGGGCGCGCTTCGCGCGGGCGGGAGCGGAAGCGTCGACCGTGCGGTTGGGGGTGTCGGAGACGGTCATGGGCCAGGGTCGGAGCGAAGGGCCGGAAGATAGCTCCGGCGACGCGAGTTGCAACGCCGGGGTTCTCGCGCCGCTGCTCATTTCCCTGCGGGGCTGGATTGATGACGATTGCAGGGCGGTTTCGATTTGCGCGCTGCCATGGAGCTTCTATCGCTATCAGGTGTCCGACGTACGAAGGTCCGGCTCGCTGCTCCTGGCGCTCGCCGCCGCCGCCAGCGGCGCCTGCAGCGCGCCCGGCGCGAGTGCGGCGTCGAAGAGTACGCGCCAAGCGCTCGGCGCGACGTCGGATCAACCGGTCGCCTGGTACGTCACGCTCGACGGCATTCCGGCCGCGGAAGTCTACGATCCCACGCACCCCGCCGCGTCGCTGCCCCGCGTGCGCGGACGCCTCGCGACGCTCGACGCGCAACATGCCGCGATCCGCCCGCAAGTGGAAGCCGCCGGCGCGACGGTGATCGGCGATCTGGTGCGGCTCGCCAACGCGTTCGAGGTGTTGGCCAAGCCGTCGGACGTCGAGCGCCTGCAGCGCATCTCCGACGTCACCCGCGTGGAGCGCGTTCCGATCTACTTCCCGTCGCTGTCGCACGCGGTCCCGGCGATCAACGCGCCCGCGGTGTGGACGCGATCCACGCCGGTGACGGGCGACGGCGTCACCATCGGCATCGTGGACACGGGCCTCGACTACACGCACGCGGACTTCGGCGGTCCCGGGACGACGAGCGCCTACAGCAGCAACGACCCGAAGGTGATCGAGCCGGGCACGTTCCCCACCGCGCGCGTCGTCGGCGGGTGGGACTTCGTCGGCGACGCCTACGACGCGACGACCGCGGCGAACAGCATTCCCGCGCCCGATCCCGACCCGCTCGACTGCGCGCAGGCGACCAACGGCCAGCAGATCTCCGGCGGCCACGGCACCCACGTCGCGGGCATCGCCGCTGGCAACGGCGTGCTCGCGAACGGCACACCGTTCACCGGTCCCTACACGCAGAGCCTTGATCCGGCGGATTTCAGTGTGTATCCGGGCGTGGCGCCGACGGCGAAGCTGTACTCGCTCAAGGTGTTCGGGTGCACCGGCGGCACCGGCGTGCTCTCGGTCGCTCTCGAGCGTGCCGCAGATCCGAACAAGGACGGCGACTTCAGCGATCACCTCGACGTCGTCAACGCGTCGCTCGGCACCTCCTACTCGCTGGGCGTGGATGCGGAAGCGCAGATCGTCGCGAACCTGGATCACGTCGGCACGTTGTTTGTGGTCGCGTCGGGCAACGACGGCAACACGTTCTATTCGACGAGCTCGCCGGGCAGCTATCCCCAGGTATTGTCCGTGGCGGCCAGCGCCACGCAAGAC
Source organism: uncultured delta proteobacterium (assembly GCA_963775185.1). GTDB lineage: Bacteria > Myxococcota_A > Polyangia > Polyangiales > Polyangiaceae > JAPSGB01. The sequence continues at coordinate 141,442 of CAVZIE010000006.1, forward strand.
TACGTCGTCATGCACGTGGACACGCCGGCGTCCATCGCCGGCAACGTGGTCGCGGCGGAGGGCCAGTTCACCAAGCCGCTGGCGTCCACCGGCGTGATCAGCGGCGCGCTCGTGCAGGCCGACCCGCCGCTCGCGTGCAGCGCGCTCGTCAACGCCGGGGCGCTCGCCGGCAAGGTGGCGCTCGTCGATCGCGGCACGTGCCCGTTCAGCGACAAGTTCGACGCGGCCAGCGCCGCCGGCGCGGTCGCGGTGGTCGTCGTCGACAACGTGGACAGCCCCGTGCCGTTCACGATGAGCGGCTCGGGCACCACGTCGGCGATCCCGGGCGTGATGGTCCGCAAGCTGGACGGCGACGCAATCAAGCAGCACCTCACCGAAGGCGTGAGCGTGACGCTCGACGGCAGCAAGGCGTACACCGGCCCCGGCAGCGAGGTCCTCGCGGATTTCAGCTCACGGGGCCCCAGCCCCATGGACAGCGCGTTGAAGCCCGAGATCAGCGCGCCCGGCCAGTCGATCGTGTCCGCCGGCGTGTCCACGGGCAGCGGCTCGCGCAACATGTCCGGCACTTCCATGGCCACGCCGGTGGTCACCGGAGCCGCGGCGCTGCTGCGCTCGGCGCGTCCCGGGCTGTCGCCGGAGCAGGCGAAGGCGATCCTGATGGGTACCGCGACGCCGCTCACGGACTCCTCCAGCAACCTCTACCCGGTGTCGATGATGGGCGCCGGCCGCGTCACCATCGACAAGGCGGTCGACCAACAGGTCGTCGCGCACGTCGACTCCACCGACGGCTCCGTGGCGGCCTCACTGGGCGTCATCGTCACCGACAAGCCCGCGAGCGCCACGCGGACGATCGTGCTCGAGAACCTCGGCAGCGCCGACGTGACGTACACAACCGGTACCAGCACGGGCTACGACCTGCCGGGCGTCACCGCGAGCGTGACGCCGGCGCAGATCGTCGTTCCGGCCGGCGGCACCGCGAAGGTGACGCTGACGTTGGACGTCGATCCGGTGAAGCTGGGGTCGCCGGGGCCGGATCCGGCGACGCCGGACCAGATCACGTTCTACAACGGGCAGCTCTACCCGCGATACTACCTGGTCGAAGCGGGCGGGCTCGTGAAGCTCACGGACGCGCAGGGCGCGCAGTCGCTCGCCGTCCCCTACAACGCCGTGGTCCGCGCCGCCAACGACCGCAAGGCCACGCCGCTCCAGGGGTGCGCGCCGGGCGCCGGCACCACGGACATCAGCGTCGCCATCACCGGCGACAAGATCAATCCAGACCCGGTGGTATCCGCGTTCCAGCTTGGTGCGGTCAGCGACAAGCGCGAGGACTCGGCCACGAACCCCGCGCACGCCGTGCTCGACTTGCTCGCGGTCGGCGCGGCCAGCGACGTGGCCACGTCCACGGACTTCGCCAGCGCCTCGGCGTACATCGGCGTCGCCGTCGCCGGCGACTGGGCCACGCCGGCGCGCGGCGCTCTCTCCACCGTGCAAGTGCTGCTCGACACCAACCTCGACGGCAGCGCCGACTTCGAGATCGACGCGGAGCCGCTCACACGTGACGGACCATATCTCGACGTGCTGAGAGCCCGGGCCTACGACCTGAGCACCGACCCCGCGCAGCCGACGCAGTCCCGGGAGTCCCTGAACGCCGTCACGCCGGACAAGGTCCGTACCGAACCCTTCAACAACAGCGTCGTCGTCATCCCGTTCATCCTGTCCGACGTCGGGCTCACGCAGGACAACGCGCGCTTCGCGTACTCGGTGAGGACCCAATCCCTCCAGCTTGCCGACCCGACGGAGAGCACCGAGTGGGTCGAGTTCGACGCGAACCATCCGGCCATCGACACCGCCGTGAACGGCGTGGACGGGCACCCCGTCTACACCGGGGACGAGGTGAAGGTCCACGTCGACCCCGCGAGCGCCAAGAGCGGCAAGCTGCCGCAGCTGCTGCTGCTCCACCACACGAACATGCCCGGCCAGCGCGTGGACATCGTCGACCTGAGCGGCGGCGAGTCGGGCAACCTGGCGCTCACGGGCAGCGCGCCGGACAGCGTCGCCGCCGCGGACAAGGCCACGCTCACGCTCTCCGTCCACAACGACAGCACCGCCGCGCGCGAGGGCGTCAGCGTCGACGCCACGCTGGACGGCGCGACGATCCAGTCGATCGACAGCGACGCCGGTAGCTGCAAGGCCGGCGCCACGGTCACGTGCGATCTCGGGACGCTCGATCCGGATCAGACCGTCACCATCACCGTCACGGCCACGCCCGCCGAAGGCGCCGACAGCATCGCGCTGTCGGCGAAGGCCGCTTCCACCAGCGGCTGCGAGACGAGCCTCGACGACAACACCTACGCCGCGTCGCTCGGCATCACGCGCGTCGCGCCGCCGGTCTACTCCGCTTCAGGCGGCTGCAATGGCTGCCGGATCGGCGCGGAACCGCGCCGATCCGGTCGCACGGCGTTGCTCGCGCTGTTCACGCTCGGCGTCGTCGCGCTGCGACGCAGCCGCCGTCGCGACTAGAACCTGTTCCAATCGCGACCAGAAACGCGCGGGCGCTAGCTCGGTACCAGCACCAGTACGCCGAGAGGCGGCAGGCGCAGGCGCATCGACTGCTCGCGGCCGTGCACTGGGATCGGATCCGTGTCGACGTAGGCGAAGGTCTCGAAGTCACTGCCACCGAAGCGCGTGTCGTCGGTGGACAGGCGCTCCACGTATCGGCCTGGAGACGGCGCGCCGATGCGGTATTCCTCGCGCGGCACCGGCGTCAGGTTCATCACCACCACGGCGTGCTCGTCACCGTCGCGGCGTACGAAGCTCATCACCGAGTTTTCGCGATCCGAGCAGTCGATCCACTGGAAGCTGTACGGGTCAGGATCTCCGCGCCACAAGCACGAGCGCTCGAGATACAGCTTGCCAAGCTCCTCCAGGAAGAGCGCGAACGCCTTCCGCTCCGGTTCTTCGGACAGGTGCCAGTCCAGGCTCGAATCGAAGTTCCACTCGCGCCACTGCGCGAGCTCCGTGCCCATGAACATGAGCTGCTTGCCGGGCCGCGTGTACTGGTAGGCGAGCAGCGTGCGCAGGTTGGCGAGCTTCTGCCACACATCGCCGGGCATCTTGTCGGCGAGGGAGCGCTTGCCGTGGACCACCTCGTCGTGGCTGATGGCGTTGATGAAGCGCTCCGTGTACTCGTACAGCATCGAGAACGTGAGCATCGTCCTGGTGGTACTTCCGGTGCACGGGCTCGTGCTCGAAGTACTGCAGCGTGTCGTGCATCCAGCCCATGTTCCACTTGAACGTGAAGCCGAGCCCGCCGCTTTCGGGCGAGCGCGTCACGCCGGGCCAGGACGTCGACTCCTCGGCGACGGTGATGGCGCCGGGCATTTCCTCGTGGATGATGGCGTTGGTCGCGCGCAGGAAGTCGATGGCCTCGATGTTCTCCCGGCCACCGTACGGGTTCGGCAGCCACTCGCCGGCTTTCCGGCTGTAGTCGAGGTAGAGCATGCTCGCGACCGCGTCGACGCGCAGGCCGTCGATGTGGAACTCCTCGAGCCAGTACAGCGCGTTCGCCATGAGGAAGTTCCGGACCTCGGCCCGGCCGTAGTTGAAAATCAGCGTGCCCCAGTCCGGGTGCTCGCCCCGACGCGGATCCTCGTGCTCGTAGAGCGCGCTGCCGTCGAAGCGACGGAGCGCGAAGTCGTCCTTCGGGAAATGCGCCGGGACCCAGTCGAGGATCACGCCGACGTCGTGCTGGTGGCAGTAGTCCACGAACCAGCGCAAGTCGTCGGGCGTGCCGTAGCGCGACGTGGGCGCGTAGTAGCCCGTCACCTGGTAGCCCCACGACGCGGTGAGCGGGTGCTCGGCGATCGGCAACAGCTCGACGTGCGTGAAGCCGAAGCGCTTGACGTGCTCGACCAGGCGCGGCGCGATCTCGCGGTAGCGAAGCGGGCGATTGCCTTCCTCGGGCACGCGCGCCCACGAACCCAGGTGCAGCTCGTACACGTTCATCGGCTCGCGCGTGTGGTCGCGGCGCGCGCGCCGATCCATGTACGGGTCGTCGCTCCACGCGTGCGTCGAGTACTCCACGCGCGACGCCTGGGCGGGCGGCAACTCCATCCAACGCGCCATCGGATCCGTCTTCACGCGGATCGCGCCTTCTTGCGTCTTGATCTCGAACTTGTACAGCGCGCCGGGCTCGACGCCGGGAACGAACAGCTCCCACACGCCGGAGCTACCCATGCTGCGCATCGGCAGCAGGCGCCCGTCCCATCCGTTGAACTCGCCGATCACGCTGACGCGGCGCGCGTTCGGCGCCCACACCGCGAACGCGACGCCTTCTACGGACTCCAGCGTGACGCGACGCGCCCCGAGCACCTCCCACAGCCGCCGATGGTTGCCCTCGCCGAACAGGTGCAGATCCATGTCGCCCAGCGTGGGCAAGAAGCGGTAAGGGTCCTCGCGTTCCCAGCTGTCGCCGCCCTTGAAGCCGAAGCGCACGCGATACGCGAAAGGCGGCGTCCGGTCGGGCACGAACGCCTCGAACACGCCGCCGCCGAGCGGCGTCATCGCGAGCGAGCGGTCGGCGAAGAGGAGCTCGGCGCGCTCCGCTTCGGGGTGCAGCACGCGGACGACGCACCCACCCTGTCCGTTCTGGCGCGCCGCGTGCGCACCGAGCACGCGGTGCGGCTCGTGATGTTCGCCGGCGCGAAGCCGATCCAGCTCTTGTTGATCCAATTCCGTCATCTTGGCCTTGATGGTTGATTGCCTGTGCGGCGCGGCCGGCGGCGCGTCGCGATCCCGGGGTGCGGCCCGGGTGCGTCGCAAGCAAGGCTCGCAAACCCCTCGGTTCCGCGCCGGACCAACATCACCCTCGAAAGCGGGATGCGCAAGCGCGTCGCAGCCGGAAGCGTGAAATTTCCGCGCAATCGTGCGGTCAAGAGCGCTCGTGCTCGAGCAGGACCAGACCGTGCGGCGGCACATTGGCGGTGGTGGTGCGCGGCTGGCGCTTGGGCGGCTGGGCGGTGTTGACCAGCTCTCGCCAGGTGCCGCGCTCGGGCATGTCGGGCAACCGGAAGTGGCGGGCACGGTTGCCGGCGTTCATGATCATGAAGAGCGTCTGACCCTTGTTCGGCCGGCCCCGCTCGTCGACCTCGTCGGAAGCGTCGCCGTGGATGAGCATGCCGAGCGCGCGGTTCTGCGGGCTGCTCCAGTCCTCCATCGTCATCTCGCGACCGTCGGGCCGCAGCCATTGCACGTCCTTGACGCCCTTGTCGTTCACCGGGTCGCCGGCGAAGAAGCGCCGCCGGCGGAACACCGGGTTCTCGCGGCTGATCTGGAACACGCTGCGGGTGAACGCGAGCAGGTCGCGGTGATGGGCGTCCAGATCCCAGTCGAGCCAGGTGAGCTCGGAGTCCTGGCAGTACGCGTTGTTGTTGCCGCGTTGGCTGCGACCGATCTCGTCGCCGTGAGCGAGCATGGGGACGCCCTGGGAGAACGCCAGCGTGGCGATGAAGTTCTTCATCGTTCGTTCGCGCACGCGCCGCACGGCGGGGTTGTCGGTCTCGCCCTCCGCGCCCCAGTTGCGGCTCCAGTTGTCGTCGGCGCCGTCGCGGTTCTCCTCGCCGTTCTTCTCGTTGTGCTTGCCCTCGTAGCTGACGAGGTCGGCCAGCGTGAAGCCGTCGTGGCACGTGACGAAGTTGACGCTCGCGTAGGGGCCGCGGTCGCTGCCCTGGAAGATGTCGCTCGACCCGGAGAGCCGCGACGCGAGCTCGGGCACCTGGCCATCATCGCCGCGCCAGAAGCGGCGGATGGTGTCGCGGTAGCGACCGTTCCACTCGGCCCAGTCGGGAGGGAACGCGCCGAGGCGGTAGCCGCCCGGGCCGAGATCCCACGGTTCGGCGATGAGCTTGACCCGGCACAGCACCGGATCCTGCTGCACCATGGCCAGGAAGCGCGCGAAGCCGTCGAACTCGTGCTCGTCGCGGGCCAGCACCGGCGCCAGGTCGAAGCGGAATCCGTCGACGTGCATCTCGGTCACCCAGTAGCGCAGGCTGTCGAGCACGAGCTGCAGCGCGCGCGGGTGACGCACGTTGAGTGTGTTACCGCAGCCGGTGAAGTCCACGTAGTGCCGCGCGTCGTGAGGAACGAGGCGGTAGTAGGCGGCGTTGTCGAAGCCGCGCAAGCTGAGCGACGGACCCAGGTGGTTGCCCTCGCCAGTGTGGTTGTAGACGACGTCCAGGATCACCTCGAGGCCCACGCGGTGGAAGGCCTTGACCATGGTCTTGAACTCGTCCACCTGCTGGCCGCGCGCGGCCGTCGCGTAGCGCGGGTCCGGCGCGAAGAAGCCGATGGTGGAGTAGCCCCAGTAGTTGACGAGCCCGACGTCGCGGAGCCGCCGGTCGGTGACGAAATGCTGGATCGGGAGCAGCTCCACGGCCGTCACGCCGAGGTCGAGCAGGTGGTCGAGGATCGCGTCGGAGGCCAGGCCCAGGTACGTGCCGCGGAGCTTCTCCGGCACGTCGGGGTGCCGCGCGGTCATGCCCTTGACGTGGCACTCGTAGATCACGGTGCGGCTCCACGGCGTCTGGGGCGGGCGGTCGTCGCCCCAGGTGAAGGCCGTGTCCACGACCACGCTCTTCGGGATGTGCGGTGCGCTGTCCGTGTCGCTCGGCGCGAGATCCTCCGCGGGGTCGCCGATCACGTACGGGAAGACGGCGTCGCTCCAGTCGATGGCGCCGCTGATCGCCTTCGCGTAGGGATCGAGGAGCAACTTCGCCGGGTTGAAGCGATGCCCGTGCTCGGGCGCGTACGGCCCGCGAACGCGGTAGCCGTAGAGCTGTCCGGGACGCGCGTCGGGGAGGTACGCGTGCCAGATCCCGCTGTGCCGATCCTTCAGCGACACGCACAGCGTCTCCCGCGACTGCTCGGTGTCGTCGAACAGGCACAGCTCGACGGCCGTGGCGTGCTGGGAGAACACGGCGAAGTTGACGCCCTCGCCGTCGAACGTCGCGCCGAGAGGGTAGTGGCTTCCGGGCCAGATCCGCATCTTCGAGCTCAACCCAGGATCGCGAGGATACCCTCGAGCGGGATGGCGACCCAATCGGGACGGTTGTTGAGCTCGTAGCCTACCTCGTACAGCGCCTTTTCCAGTAGATGGACGTCGAGCAGGAGGGCGACGTCGTCGGCGGCGGCAGGCAGCAGGTCCGCCCCCGCGATACCCTCGAGCCAGGTCGAGAGGAACGCGCTGGACGCCCACGCGTACAGGAGCGCCGCCCACGGCCGGAGCAAGGGCAAGTCCTCGGACCGGACCTGCGGACCCAAGGCATCGAAGCCGAGCACGCCGTAGATGGCGTAGTGGAACGAGCGCAGCATGCCCGCGACGTCCGCGAGCGGAGAGCGCTTGCGCTTGCGCTCCGACAAGCTCCGGCCCGGTTCGCCCTCGAAGTCGATGATCACGAAGTCGGCGCCGACGTTCAGGATCTGGCCCAGGTGCAGGTCGCCGTGGACGCGGATGCGCCGGCCGCCGGGGTTGCGGTCGAGGATCAACTTGAGCTGCGAGCGGATCTCGCGCTCGCGCTTGAGCGCGGCGCGGGCTTTCTCTCGCGCTTCCGGAGGCAGGCTTGCGGAACGGTCACGCAGCAGGTCCAACGACCGCGACGCCAGATTGCGCAACGACTGGTAGAACGACCGCTTCGACAGCGCCGTCACGCGCTCCGGCGAGAACTCGCGATTGTCGTCGGGCCCGACCAGCGCGCGGTGCAGTTCGGCGGTGCGGCGACCGAGTAACCGCGCGACGTCCAGGAAGCCGCCAGCCAGCTCCACGAGCTGCGGCGGCGGCGCGCTGCCGACGCGCTCGTAGGCGCTCCCCGAGACCCCGGGCGCCGCGCCGAGCTCGTCGCGGCGCACCAGGATGCGCTCGAAGTAGCGTCCAATCTCGCCGACAGCGTACGTCCAGGCGTCGCCCTGGTTCGGCTCGTAGCGCTGGAAGATGGCCAGCGTCGCGCGACCGCCGCGCCCGAAGCGCAGCTCGACCGCACCGGCGAGCGACGGCACCCGCGCGTCACCGCCGTGCTCGCCGAGGTAGCGCAGGATCTCGAGCTCGGCGCTCTCGCCGTCCTCGACGCGGCGCATGAGCTTCCCGACCAGCACGTCGCCGTAGACGTACGTCGTGTTCGTCTGCTCCACGGCCAGCGGGCGCGCGGCCGGGAGCGTCGCCTCGCCCTTCAGCTCTAGCAGCGGGCGCGCCGGAACCCCGACCATCTCCGCAGCCTCGGTGCCGTGGTGACGGCGTCGGATCGCGCAGTCGAGCAGCGCGGCGGCGACGCGCGGATCGCCGGACGCATCCACGATGCCGCCGATGCCGGTCACGCCGCGCGCACGCGTCCACACGATGGCCGTCACCGGGTCCGGCACGTCGTCACCGGACATGTAGCGTACGGGCAGCACGTAGGTCTCCGGATCGCCTTCGGCGTAGCCCACCTGTATCAGCAACAGCCGAGCGTCGCGCAAGCCCGCGCCGAGCGGCAACACGTGGGTGATGTGCAGCGCCTTCAGCGTGCGCGCCTTGCCGCGGAACCAACGCCGGCCCGCGACGTACGGCTTGAGCAGACGCTCGAGCTGCGTCTTGGCCGCGCCGCGAAACACGTCTTCCCAGGCGCCGTCGACGACGATCTCCCCCACGTCGGCTTCGACGAGATCGGCCTCGGGCTTCAACCCTTGGAGCGCGAACCAGAAGAACGCGTGCGGACCGAGCGTGAGCAGATACGGCGCCTCGGCAATCGGCGGAAACTCCACGCGACCGAACAGCTCCACCGGCGTCGCGCCGCGGAACTCTGCAAGGTCGAGCTGCACGTACTGCGGGAAGCGCGACAGGTTCACCACCACGAGCAGCACCTCGCCTTCGTAGCGCCGTACGAACGCGAGCACGGCGCGGTTGCCAGGCGTCAGGATCTCGAGCGTGCCGCGCCCGAACGCCTGGTGCTGCTTTCTCAGCGCGATCAACCGCTTCGTCCACCAGAGCAACGAGCTCGGGTTGCGTTGCTGGGTTTCGACGTTGACCGCCTCGAAGTGGTACTCCGGGTCGACCACGACCGGCAAGATCAGCTGCTGCGGATTCACGCGCGAGAAGCCGGCGTTGCGATCCGGGCTCCACTGCATCGGCGTACGCACGCCGTCGCGATCGCCGAGATACACGTTGTCGCCCATGCCGATCTCGTCGCCGTAGTAGATCACCGGCGTGCCGGGCAGCGAGAAGAGCAGCGCGTTCAAGAGCTCGATACGCCGGCGATTGTTGTTGAGTAACGGCGCGAGCCGCCGGCGGATCCCGAGGTTGATGCGCGCCTGGCGCAGCTGCGCGTAGGCCCCGACCATGTAGTCGCGCTCTTCGTCGGTGACCATCTCGAGCGTGAGCTCGTCGTGGTTGCGCAGGAACAGCGCCCATTGGCACGTCTCCGGAATCGCGGGCGTCTGCTCCAGGATGTCGACGATCGGGTGGCGATCCTCCATGTGCAGCGCCATGAACAGCCGCGGCATGATCGGAAAGTGGAACGCCATGTGGCACTCGTCGCCGTCCCCGAAGTAGGCCACGGCGTCCTCGGGCCACTGGTTCGCCTCCGCGAGCAGCATTCGATCGTCGAACCCGCGATCAACGTGCGCGCGTAGACGCTTGAGCATCGCGTGCGTCTCGGGCAGGTTCTCGCAGTTCGTCCCGTCGCGCTCGTACAGATAGGGCACGGCGTCGAGCCGCAGCCCGTCGACGCCCATCTCGAGCCAGAAGTCGAGCACCGAGAGCACGGCCTTGCGCACAGCCGGGTTGTCGAAGTTCAGGTCCGGCTGATGCGAGTAGAAGCGGTGCCAGTAGTACTGACCCGCCACCGGATCCCACGTCCAGTTCGACGTCTCGAAGTCCTGAAAGATGATGCGCGCGTCGGAGTATTTCCGCGGGTCGTCGCTCCACACGTAGAAGTTCCGGTGGCGGCTGCCCTTGGGCGCCTTGCGCGCGCGCGTAAACCACGGATGGTGGTCGGAGGTGTGGTTGATGACCAGCTCGGTGACCACGCGCAACCCGCGCTGGTGCGCCTCCTTGAGGAACGACTTGAAGTCCTTCATCGTCCCCGTTTCCGGGTGGACGTTCATGTAGTCGGCGATGTCGTAGCCGTCGTCCTTGAGCGGCGACGGATAGAACGGCAAGAGCCACAGCGTGTTGACGCCCAGGTCCTGCAGGTAGTCGAGCTTCTGCGACAGCCCGGCCAGATCGCCTATTCCGTCACCGTCCGCGTCGTGGAAGGAGCGGATGCGCAGTTCGTAGATTACGGCGTCCTTGTACCAGAGCTTGTCTTCGTTCATTTCACGCGCGTACGAGCAATATGTGGGCGACCTGATCTGCCGGGTCGAGACGGACGTAGTTGTCGGCACCGTGCCACACGTAGCGATGACCGGTCAGCAGATCCTCCACCTCGAACGGAGCGCCCGGCTCGAGCCCGAGGCGCTCGACGGGCACGTGGATCGTCGTGTCGTGCGGCGCGTGCGGATCGAGGTTGACCACGACGATCAGGCGACTGTCCCCGGTCTGCTTCGAGTACGCAAGGATGTCGTCCGACTCGCACTCGAGGAACACGACGTTGGTCAACTCGCGCAGCGCGGCGTTCTCGCGACGGATGCGGTTCAGCTCTGCGATGTCCGCCTTGATGTTGCCCGCCGCGTCCCAGTCGCGGAAGCGGACCTGGTACTTTTCCGAGTCGAGATACTCCTCGCTCCCGGGTCGCACGGGCGTGTTCTCGCACAGCTCGTAGCCGCTGTAGATGCCCCAGGTCGGCGAGAGCGTAGCGGCGAGCACGGCGCGAATGCGGAACGCCGGACGACCGCCGGTCTGCAGGTACTCGTGGAGGATGTCCGGCGTGTTCGCGAAGAAGTTGGGACGGTAGTACTCGGCCATCGCGGGCGCGGTCAGCTCCGTCAGGTACTCGATCAGCTCCGCCTTGGAGTTCTTCCAGGTGAAGTACGTGTAGGACTGGGAGAAACCGAATTTCGCCAGGCCGGACATGCGCTTCGGGCGCGTGAACGCCTCCGCGAGGAAGATCGCCTCCGGGTGCTCGCGCTGCACCTCCGCGATCACCCACTGCCAGAACGCGAGCGGCTTGGTGTGCGGATTGTCTACGCGGAACACGCTGACGCCGTGCTCGATCCAGAACAGGAACACGTCGCGGCACGCCGCCCACAGGCCCTCACGATCCTTGCACCAGAAGTCGAGCGGGTAGATGTCCTCGTACTTCTTCGGCGGGTTCTCGGCGTAGCGGATCGAACCGTCCGGCCTGATGAAGAACCACTCCGGATGCTGGCGCACCCAGGGATGATCCGGCGAGCACTGCAACGCGTAGTCGAGCGCGATCGAAAGCCCGTGATCCCGCGCCGCACCGACGAGATGATCGAAGTCCTCGAGCGTCCCGAGATCCGGGTGTATGGCGGTGTGGCCGCCCTCTTCCGAACCGATCGCCCACGGGCTGCCGACGTCATCGGCCTGCGCCACGTTGGCGTTGTTACGGCCCTTCCGGTGCGTGTGCCCGATCGGGTGCACCGGCGGCAGGTACACCACGTCGAAGCCGAGCGCGGCGAGCTCCGGCAGCCGGCGCTCCGTATCCTTGAACGTGCCGTGCACGCCGGGCTTCGTCGCCTGGGAGCGCGGAAACAGCTCGTACCACGCGCCGCACGTGGCGAGCGGTCGGTCGACGACGGCCTCGAGCACCCAGTCGTAGCGCGTCGCCTCCGCCGGATCGATCGGCCCCGGCACGCACGCCAGTGCCTCCGGCGAGAGCGCGACGCGCAACCGCTGCTCGAGATCCGCGCCGGTGTCGGACAGCGTGCGCACGAGCGCCGACGCCGTCGCCGCGTCGTCGCCGCGCAGCCGCTCGGCGGCGCGCGCCAGCAACGCCGCGCCCTCGGAGAGCTCGCCCCGCACGTCCTGGCCGACCTCGAGCCGCTTCTGCAGGTCGTCCCGCCAGGTGCGGAAGCGCGCGGGCCACGCCTCCACCGTGTATTCCCAGCGGCCGATCCGATCGACGACGAACGTCGCGTGCCAGCGGTCCGGGTTGAAATCGTAGGCGAGCGGCAGCGAGCGCCAGCTCGACTCGTCCGCGGCGCGATACAGCACGCGCGCCGCGATCTGGTCGTGGCCGTCCTTGTAGATGTCCGCACCGACGTGCACAGTCGTCCCGAGGGTGCGCTTGATCGGATGCCGGCCGCCGTCGATCTCGGGGCCAACGTTCTCGATCACGAGTCGCGGCAGACGCCGTCCTATCGTGCTGATGACCGCCTCCATGCCCACGCCGCGCGGAGGTTTCGAGAAAATGCGCGTTGGGCCCGGGCAGTGTTGTCGCCCGCGCGGAGAGCGTCAAGCCTTCGACGGTGCAACAAGCAGGCGTTGCGCTCGACGCATGAACAGGGGAGACAGCAGCGCTTGCACCAACGTCGTGGCGCCGGCCCAGCTCAACGTCGTCGCGACGATCGCCGCCGCCGCGTGCGGCCCGGTGCCCGGTGCGTAGCCGACGAGCAGCTGCAGCGCGAGCACGTCGCGCGTACCGATGCCTTGCGGCGTAATCGGCAACGTGACCACGAGCATCAGGACCGGCATCAAGGCCAGCGCATCGGTGAAGGGGATCCGTACGCCGAAGAAGAAGAACGGCAACCACGCTCCGAGAAACTGCACCGCGACGTGGGGGAGGCGATATGCCACGGCCAGCAGATGGCCGCGCACGCCGAGCTCCATGAGCGGCGCGACGGCCTCCCGATGCCGCAGGAACGACGGCCGCAGGTACACCACACCCAGGTACGCGAACCCCCCGACGACGAGCGCGATCACCACCGGGGCCAGCCACGGCACGCGTCCGTGGTTGAACGGCAGCGCGCCGATCCCCATCACGACGAGGCACGCGAAAGTCGTCGCGTACACCGCCAGTGTCGCGCCGGCGACCCGCCAGAGCGGCGCGCGGTACTTCTTCGACAGGAAATACGTGAACCACGCTTGCCCCACGTGGTGGTTGAGCAACGCCGGCAGGTACGAGGCGCCGCGCACGATGAAGACCTCGCGAAAGCGCACCGGGCACACGGTTTCCCGGTAGATCCAGGTGGTCGCGAACGAATCCGCCGTGAGCAGCGCGGCGTTGAACGCCAGCGTGAACGCCAGGAAAGCGATGTAGTGCGTGTGCGCGAGGGTCGTCAGCAGCGTGCGCGGGTCGAGCCGCGACAGGACGTACGCCACGAGCGCCACCGCGATGCCGATCGACGCGATCTTGCGCCACAGCGGCGTGTCCGCCGGCGCGGTGGCCTCCGTCACGAGCTCGCTCGCAAGGCGGTGGCGGGTCGTCCAAGCATCTGACGCATCGCGGCGAAGGGGCCGGAGCATAGCAGTCTGGACCGGGGTCGGCGCCATGACAGCTTGACGGGGCGCCCTTCGGGCAAGCGGGCGAGCGTGACAGAATGTCAGCGTTGTTGGTTCTGGATGCCGGGCCGGCGCGGAAAAGCCGCGTGGCACGCTTCTCGCTCCGGGCAGTCCGCGCATGGACGTCGACGTCTGGGTACGACGAGCCGCGATCGCGGCGGTGCCGGCGCTCGCCCTCGCGGTGTGGCTGCTGCGCAAGCCGCCGCCGGCACCCGACGCTGCCGCACCCGTGACCGCGCGGTCCGCCGCGCCGGCGACGCCCCGGCCAGCCGCGCCGCTCCAGAACGGCGAGCGCGCGCTCGCCCAGCGCGACGCGCCGCCGCCGCCCACACCGCCGGCGGCGTCGCCGCCACCGCCGGCGTCGCGGCCGCCGCCGGCCCACGCGGCCGTCGATCTGCCGCTCGCGGGCGCCGGACCGGAGCTGCCGCTGCCGCGCGGTTCCGCGCCGCACCGGCATCCCCTTCATGCGTCCACGCATGCCCATCACGAGCCCGCGTCGTTGTGCGGCGGGCTCGAGGTCCGGCTCATCACCGCCAGCGACGACCCGGCGTGGTCGTTCGCCTCGATCGCGACGGACGACGACTCGGACGCGCACCTGCGTCGGGTCGGCGACCGCGTCGGCAACTGGCGCGTGACCAGCATCGACTGGGACCGCGTGTGGGTGCAATCGGGCGGAACACGCTGCGCGGTCGGCATGCACGTCGGGGCGCGCGAAGCGCAAGCGGAACTGCACGGCAAGCACGACGAGCTCCTCGTCCCGGCCGACGACGCGCCGGCGTGGAGCGTGCCGGAAGCGATCGCGGCGGCCATCGACAAGCAATCCGAGACCGAGATTGAGATCGGGCGCGCCGCGGTCGAGCAGATCTACGCCCACGCCGCGGAGCTGCTCAGCGGCGTGCAGCTACGGCCGGTCAAGCGCGACGAGACCGTGGTCGGCATCGAGCTGGCGACGGTGCCGGCAGACTCGCTGTTCGATCGCCTGGGCATCGAGCGAGGCGACATCGTGCTGGCGCTGAACGACGCACCCTGCACCACGCTGCGCGGAACGCTCGACGCGCTGGGCCAGGTGCGGGACAAGGACTCGCTCGTCGCGCGCCTCGAGCGCGACGGACAGGCGTTCGAACTATCGGTGCGGGTCCGCTGACTACTTGGTCGGGACCTTCGTCCCGAACGCCTCGACACCGTCGATCTCGTCCTGGGTCATGGTCATGGCCTGGAGCGTGCCCTTGGTCGGGCCGCCGTCGTTGCCGTTGATCTGGACCACGTCGACGGCAATGCTGCCCGTGGCGACGAAGCGGCCCGGCTCCGTCGGCGACTCGGTGAACTTGCCGGTGATGACCGAGCCATGGGTCGTCACCTTGGTGGCGCCGATCAGCAGATCGATGTTGAACGGCGCGGTCCCGAACGAGATCGTGCCGTTCGCCTCGTCGCGGGCGAAGCCGACCACGCGGAAGACGAAGCCCGTGCCCGGATTCGGATCCGGAATGAAATCCGGGAACTCGGTGAGCTTGTTCTGGTGCTCCGATTGCTTGACGCACGAAGCGAGCGCCGGGTTGAGCAGCTGGCAGATCGGCGTGGCCTCCGGACAGCTCGAAGGGCAACCCGGGCGGGTGTTGAGGACGTCGCGACGAACGGCTTCCGTGAACACGCCGTGCCACTCCCCGGTGACCGGGTCGACGTCCAGGTACGAGTACGTCCTGATCTGCTGCGCCAGGAAATCGACGTTGATCAAGAAGTAGTAATAGCCGCTCGGCAAGCTCGTGGGGCCGCCGCCCTTGAGCGGATAGGTGAACGGGAGGCGGATCCGCGGCACCGTGACGTTGCCGGCCGTGTCCGACAGCCCCGGCTCGATCAGCAGCATGTACGGAACGGTCACGTTGAGCGACACGCCCGGCGTGATCGTGAGGGCCGTGTGCTTCGCGTCGAGCTCGAACGTGCCGCCGTAGCTGCGCGTCTCGTCGTCCGGATGCGCGCCGTCGTAGGCGATGACGGTGCTGTCCTTGAACGCCTGCAGCTGCGGCGGGCTCTGCTCGTCGAGCAGGTTTCCCTCGTAGTCGATGGCGTTGTCGACATCGAGCGAGATCACCTTGATGCGGATCGTGCCGGGCTCGACCGGCTCCGAGAAGCGCACGACCAGTGGTTGGGTGGAATCCACGGTCATGGCGCCGTTGACGTCGTTGTCGAGCGTCACGCTCGGCGCGGGATCGAACGTCTCGCACGACGCGCCGAACGACAGCGCGAACACCGCAAAGATGATGATGAACAGCCGGGGCAGCCTGGACATGGCAAACTCAGAAGACGAACGTGGTGCGTCCCTGGATCAGGACGCTGCGTGCCGCTTGGCGGTTCTGGTCGTAGAAGGCGTCACCTGGAAACAGGATCGCACCTTCGAGATCGAAGATGAAGTGCTCGAGGTAGCGCCAGGACAAGCGCCCATCGAACTCCGCGCCGTAGAAATGACCCGGCTTGCCGCCGTTGTAGTTGACGACGTCGTCGGAGATCTGGGTGCCGTCCTTGAGCTGGAGGCTCCGCGTGGGGTCGACCACGCCCCAGGGCGTCCACGCCATCAGCACGCCGCCGCGCAACAGCAACTCGGGCTTCGGGCGGAAGTCGAACTGCGGAAAGATCGCGATGGCGTCGGTGAACCCGCCGTGCGAGTCCACGCGCTCGGCCGGGAACGTTGGAGCGTTGAGCTGCCTGAGCAGGGCGACGCCGGCAGCCGAGGCGCGCGCGGTCTCGAACGCCAGGATGCGCTCGAACATCAGCAAGCCCACGTTGGAGTCCTGGGAAAAATACAGCTGGGACAGCGTCGTGCCCGGGTCCGGGTTGGCGTCACCGGACGCGAGATCGCCCTCCAGATACGCGGTCCACTTCGGCTCGTCCCAGCGCACCACGGCACGCGCGCCGTACTGGCTGACGTTCTGGCGCACGATCGGGTCGTGGGTGATGAGCGTGAGCGCCTCGGCCACCTCCCGAGTCTTGCCGAAGATGAACACGCCCTCCGCGCCGCCGCTCAGCTTGCCGGCGCGCGCCATGGCCCGCATGTTCACGATGTTGATGTCGGTGTCGTACTGGTTTTGCCAGCGGTGCGCGTAGAAGCCGTACAACTTCAGGTTCGTCTGGTGCACCGGATCCGGGTCGAAGAACATCAGCCCACCGCCGGCGTTGTGCACGTCGTCGTGGAACAGGTGCACCTCGTCGGTCACCACGCGGTCGTAGAACATAGCCATGAACAGGCCGTGATCCCGCGAGGTGTCCCGCTTGTCCTTCGGCTTCAGCCCCTCCAGCGGCTTGGTCGCGAACAGGATGCGATCGACCGTGTCGCCCGCGTTGCTGTAGCCGAACCGGTTCGGGCGGCCGTCGCCGTCCGCCACGAGAATCGACGTGCCCTCGATGGTCGGCTGTCGCCCGATGCGCAGCATGCCCACCGGTGTCATCACCTCGCCGTACGCGCGGCGGAAATGCACCGGCGGCCCGTCCTTCAGGACGTAGCCGTAGCTCTTCGGATCCAGCGGATCGCCGGAGCCCTTGTAGCCCACGCCGACCGTCGCGTTGTTGGGATTGCGCGCCGCCGCCGCCGTCCCGCTGTTCGACGACGGATCGCCGCCATACGTGCCGTTGTCGCCCCAGAGCGTGCCGTTCAGCGCGTCCATGCTGAACACGAGCCGGACCTTCTCCTGGTAGTCCACCTGCCCGCCCAGCCGCAGCCGGTGCTCGATCCAGCTCGCCCGCCGGTTCGTCGTCCCGTTCAGGTTGACCGGGTTCACGTACAGCCAGTTCGCGCGGTACTCCGCGTTCATGCTGAGCCCGTAGTCGCCGAACTCCTGACGGCTGGGCTTGCCCAGCCCGTCGTCGTCCACCCAGGGCTCTGGATCGGCATGCGCCGCCGACGCCGAGAAGACGAGGACCAGCGCCAGCGCCGCGCTCCACCGCACCATGGCCGGCCACGTTACCGGAACGTTTCCGATGGGAGAACAGAAATCCGGCTTGATGACCGGAGGAAGGGAATGCCGGCCCGGCGCGGAACCACGCCAAGCGCGCGCCGCTCACGAACATTCCTCCCACCATCGTTCGATGTATTGCAACACCTCCGCCGCGCGCTCCCGCGCGAGATCGTGCGTCCCACCCGCGATCACGACCAGCTTTGCGCGAGGCAGCAGCTCCGCCAGCCGGCGCCCTACTGCAACCGGACTGATCGGATCCGCGTCGCCCCAGAGCAGCAGCACGGGGACGTCGATCTCCGGCAGCCGCGGCGACAGGTCCTCGCGCTCGTCCACGAACCACTGCGCCAGCCCCGGATACTCCCGCGCGAAATCCGCACGCCACTCCGCCGCACCCAGCGCGCCCATGTCGATCCCGCCTGACGTCACCGCGAGCACCATCCCCCGCACCAGCTCCGGCTTCTCCAGCGTCGCACGAACGGCCACCACCCCGCCCATCGACTGGGCGAACACCACAACCGGTCCGTCGATGGCCTCCCGCGCGAGCTGCGCGGGATCCGTGTCCGGCAACCACTCGACGAAGCGACGCGGCCCTGGCTGAGACAGACCGTCCGCAACGGCACGCCAAAGCGACGTATCGCCGGACGCACCGGGGAGGAAGATCAGCGCCGCGGGGGCGTCGAGCATCGGGCTTTCATGCGCTTGCGCTTGTTCCAGCAACTCTGGGTATCCAGGCGTGAGCCGTCGGGAGCAGGCGCTCCGTCGAGCGTCTACGGCCCTTCCGAGAGGAACTCGTCGTCGGCGTAGCAGTAGGCCCATGTCTCGCCGACCTCGCCGGAGGTGACGACGGGATGCTTGGTAGCGCGGTAGTGAGCCGTGGCGTGGCGGTTCGGTGAGCTGTCGCAGCAACCGACGTGGCCGCATGTCAGGCAGATGCGCAGGTGGACCCAACTGCTGCCCATGGCGAGGCACTCCTCGCAGCCCTTCGCCGGGCGCTGCACGCTACGCGACATTTCGGCAGTGACGTGCTCGCACGGGTTCGAGAGGTCGACGTCGTCGCTGGCGTTCATGCCCCGCACGATAAGTCGGCCCGCGACGCCGGTCCATGGAAGCGCCTGCGGATTTCCGCTGGCTGGCGTCCCCGGTGCGGCCAGTCTACAAAAATGCTGTCCGGTGGCGGAGGTCTCGCGCGTCCACGGTCTGAAGCCCAAAACCAAGAAGGAGGGTCTCGATGAGCGAGTTCATTTTCGTGTACCGCGGTGGAACGCAGTCCGGATCGCCGGCGGAGATGCAGGCGCACATGCGGCGCTGGATGGAGTGGATGAAGGCGCTTGGCGACAAGGGCAACCTCAAGAACCCCGGCAATCCGCTGGACGGCGCGGGCGTGGTGGTCGGACAGGGCAAGGCCGTCACCGACGGCCCGTACGCCGAGAAGGACGTGGTCAGCGGCTTCACGATCGTGGAGGCAAAGGACCTCGCCCACGCGGCGGAGCTCTCGGCGGGGTGTCCCATCTTCGACGCCGGCGGGCTCGTGGAAGTGCGCCCTGTCTTGAAGATGTGAGCGCGTGAAGGAGCGCGACACCCATCTCTTCCGGCGCGAGGCGGGACGCCTGGTCGCCACGTTGACGAAGGTCTTCGGGGTGCACAATCTCCCGCTGGCAGAGGACGTCGTCCAGGACGCCCTCTGCCGCGCGCTGGAGGTGTGGAAGCTTCGCGGCGTGCCCGACGATCCGTCGGCGTGGTTGATGACCACGGCCAAGAACCGTGCGCTCGATGCCCTGAGGCGCGAGCGCACGGCGCGCGTCTTCGCGCCGGAGCTCGGGCGCTTGCTCGAGAGCGAGTGGACGCTGGTCCCGACGGTCGAGGAGCTGTTCGAACCGAAGGCGATCAAGGACGACCAGCTGCGCATGATGTTCTCGTGCTGCCACCCGCGCCTGGCGGAAGAGGCGCAGATCGCCCTCGTGCTGCACATCCTGTGCGGCTTCTCGGTGGGCGAGATCGCCGGCGCGTTCCTCGGCACCAAGGCCGCGATCGAGAAGCGCATCACGCGCGCCAAGAAGGTGCTCGCTGGATCGAAGCAGCTGTTCGATCTGGTCGACGCCGACGCGTTCCCGGCGCGTCTGGTCGCCGTGCAGCGCGCGCTCTACCTGCTCTTCAACGAGGGCTATCACGGTGCGTGCGAGACGGAGGCCGTGCGCGCCGAGCTGTGCGAGGAGGCCATGCGCCTCTCCGCGCTCCTGCTCGAACACCCGCCGGCGGCCACGCCGGCGACCCACGCGCTCGCGGCGCTGATGTGCCTGCACGCTGCGCGCTTGCCGGCCCGAACCGACGCATCCGGCGATCTGATGCCCTTCTCCGCGCAGGATCGCTCGCTCTACGACCGCGAGCTGATCGCCGACGGTCAGCGTCTTCTGGCGCTGGCCGCGACGGGCACCGCGATCACCGACTACCACGTGGAAGCGGCCATCGCGGCGGTCCACGCCAGCGCCGATCGCGCCGAAGACACCGACTGGGCGACCATCGTGTCGCTGTACGACACGCTCCTGACGATGCGGCCCTCGCCGGTCGTCGCGCTCGGCCGCGCTATCGCCGTCGCAGAACAGCTGGGCCCCGATCGCGGCCTCGCGGAGATCGCCGCCATCGGCGATCACGAGCGCCTCGGACGCTACCTGTTCTACCCCGCGGCGCTTGGCGAGCTCGAGCTACGACGCGGCAACGCCGCCGTCGCCGGCGACCATTTCCGCGCCGCCCTCGCCCTCGCCCGCAACCCCGCCGAGCGACGCTTCCTCGAGCAACGCGTCCGCGCCTGCGAAGCTTGAGCGGAATGTCAGTGTGACTACGTCGCGAGCGGCGTGACGGGAGTGCCGAGAGCCTCGAGCACGCCGCGCGCGATGGCGAGCAGGCGAGCGTCGTCGCCGTGTTGCCCGACGATCTGCACGCCGATCGGCAACGCGTGGTCGTCGACCCACACCGGCAGCGTGATCGCCGGGTGACCGCTGGCGTTGAACGCCGCGGTGAAGCCGCCGAGGGGCGCCGCGGCGAGGATCGTCTCCTCGGCGCCCAGCCCAGACCACGCGCCGACCGCGGGCGGCGAGACGGCGACGGTCGGTGTGATCCACGCGTCCGCGTCGCCGAACCAGCGCTCGACGCCGGTCGCGAACGAATCGCGCGCGGCGACCGCGCGCGCACGCGGGATGCTGCGCCCGGTCTCGCGCAGCCAGCGCGTCGTGTGCTGGAGCGCGCGCTCGAACAACACCGGCGAGCCGGCCGCGAGGAACTGGAACATCGGCAGGAACTGCTCCACCGTCCCGTCGAAGGGCGGGCCCTCGTCCACGTGGTGACCGAGCTCCGCGAGGGCGCGGGTCACGCGCTCCACCGCGCGCCGGATCGCCGGCTCGGTCTCGGCGACCGGCGTCTCCAGCGTGCAGCGGAAGCGCAGCGGCGGCGGCGCCTTGCGCGCGGCGTCGAGGAAGTGACCGGCGCGCCCTGTCAGCACGTCGAGCAACGCCGCCGCGTCGTCCACACTGCGCGCGTGCGGACCAATCACGGACAGGCCGAGGCTCTCGAAGCGGCTGTGCGGGTTCGGCACGAGATCCCGCGTCGGCTTGAGGCCCACGAGGCCGCAGAACGCCGCCGGGATGCGGATCGATCCCGCGCCGTCGCTTGCCGACGCGATCGGCAGCATGCCCGACGCGATCGCCGCCGCCGAGCCACCCGACGAGCCGCCGGCGCTACGCGTCCGATCCCAGGGATTCCGCGCCGGAGGATGCAAGTCGGTCTCGATCACCGGCAGGATCGCCAGCTCCGACGTGGCGAGCTTGCCCAGGATGACCATCCCGGCGCGGCGCAGCGTGGCGCTGGTCACGTCGTCGATCGGCGACCACAGATAGCGGAAGCTGCGCGAGCCCATGCGCGCGAAGAAGCCGCGCGTCAGGTGCAGATCCTTCATCGCCGTCGGCAAGCCCCACAGCGGCCCACGCACCACCGAGCGGTCCC
This sequence comes from uncultured delta proteobacterium, assembly GCA_963775185.1. Classification (GTDB taxonomy): domain Bacteria; phylum Myxococcota_A; class Polyangia; order Polyangiales; family Polyangiaceae; genus JAPSGB01. The sequence continues at coordinate 162,808 of CAVZIE010000006.1, forward strand.
GCGCGCGCGCGCGATCCATGCGTCGCGCCGTCGCGATCGCCCGCTCCGCGCGCAGCTCCACGAACGCCCCGAGCGACGCGTTGCGCGCTTCGATCCGCCGGATCGCCTCGCGCGCGAGCTCTTCGCACGACACGTCGCCATCGCGGATCCGCTTGGCCTGCTCCAGCGCCGTGGGCTCGCTCACTCGTGCGGAAGGTAGCATGTCCGCCTGCGCACGTTCACCGCGGTGTCTCCACGCGCGCTCCATCTCGCCTGCGCGCGCCGGGCGTTGTCTGGGCAAGGGAGACCGAGCATGAAAGTCCGGATCGTCGTCTCGTACGTCCCGCGCTACCAGCGCGGGCACGCATTCCACTTCGTTCCGCCGATCACGGCGATCCATCTGGCGGCTCTGACGCCGCCCGATCACCAGGTCGAGGTGGTCCACGAGCAGGTGCAAGCCGTGCCGATCGACGACACGCCGGATCTGGTCGCGCTGTCGTTCTTCTCCGGCTTCGCGCGACGCGCCTACGCCGTCGCGGACGCGTACCGGGCCCGCGGCGTGCGCGTCGTCGCCGGCGGACCGCACGCGTCATACTGGACGGCAGAGGCGCTCGAGCACGTGGACGCCGTGGTCGTCGGCGAGGCCGAGAGCGTATGGCCAGACGTACTCCGCGACGCCGGGCGCGGCCGGCTCGAGCGCGTGTATCGCGGCGAGGCGCGACCTCTCGCGGGGCTGCCGACGCCGCGCTACGACCTGCTGGAACGGCGCTTCCTGGTTCCGCGCGTGCTGCAGGCGACCCGCGGCTGCCCGTTCCGGTGCTCGTTCTGCAGCGTGCCGGATCTCAACCCGGGCTTCCGCGTGCGACCGGTGGACGAGGTTGTCCGGGACGTGATGGTGTCGGGCTTCGCGCTGCCGTGGCAGGAGCGCGTGGCGTGGTTCTGGGACGACAACCTGCTCGTCCAGCGGCGTTGGGCCAAGCGCCTGCTCACCGCCCTCTGCGGCACCGGCCGCTGGTGGCTCACCCAGGCGTCCATCGACATCGTCGAAGACCGCGAGCTCCTCGACGCGATGCAGGCGTCGGGGTGCATCGGGATCTTCCTCGGCATCGAGAGCTTCGACGCCGAGGCGCTGCGCTCGGTGGACAAGCGCCAGAACGTGATCGCGCGCTACCGCGACGCCGTCGCGCGGCTTCACGAGCGGGGGATCTGCGTGATGGCGGGCTTCATCGCCGGCTTCGACAACCAGACCGCCGACGCCGTCGTACGCGTCGCGGATCGGATGCAGGAGATCGGCGTCGACGTGCCGTTCTTGAGCATCCTCACGCCGTTCCGCGGCACGCCGCTGTACGACGAGATGCTCGCCGCCGGTCGTCTCCTGCCCGACGCGGACTGGAACCACTACAGCGGCTACGACGTCGCGTTCACGCCGCGACGCATGTCGCCGGAGGCGCTGCGCGACGCCCACCGCGGCCTGTGGCGCCGCGCGTTCTCGCCGGGGTTCATCGCGGACCGGCTCGCCCGCGGCGCGCGCACGCTCTCGCCCGGCGGGTTGCTGCTCAGCGCGGCGATGAACGGCTTCTATGGCTTGAAGCGCCTGAGCGGCAACCTGCCCGCCGACGCCCGCGCGCCGGAGGGCACGATCCTGCACCCCGAGGCGAGCGCGCCGCCGGTCCGGCTGCGCGTCTCGCGCGCGGCCGCGACGTGAGGCACGCGTCACGCGAGCTGGATGCGATAGCGCAGGATCTCCGCACCGGCGTGCAGCTCGGGCCGGCTGTAGCGCTCGACCAGCTCGCCGCCGTTCGCCTCGATCACACGTCGCGACGCGACGTTGGCGGCTTCGGTGGTGAGCTCCACGAACGCCAGCCCTTCGGCCCGCGCGTCCGGAAGCAAGAGCGAGAGGGCGCGCGTCGCGTAGCCGCGCCGCCGCTTCCACGGCACCACGGTGTAGCCGACGTGCCCGAGGCAGTACGGCGGCAGATCCGTCGTGCCCGGCTGCCAGCGCAGGCTGATCGAGCCGCAGAACTCGCCGTCGCAGATCCAGCGCACGAAGCCCGGAAGGCGCGGAACCGTCGAGCCGTCGGGCAACGTGATCGCCGGGCCGCGCGCCTCGCGGTCCACTTGCTCCGCGAGGAAGCGCTCCGGCCCCTCGGCGATTTGCTCGAGCTCCTCCTGTGCGAACGCGGGTCGCTGGGTGTCCCGCGACCAGCCGCGCCGGAGCGCGTCGACGTAGCCGGGCAGATACGCGCGAGCGGGCCAGACGAGGTCCATGGCTGACAAGCAACCGCCTAAGCGGTCTCCACCTCTTCGAGCCCGAGGTCGCGGACCATACGGTCGCGCATCACGAACTTCTGCATCTTGCCGGTGACGGTCATGGGAAACTCGCTGACGAAGCGTACGTAGCGCGGCACCTTGTAGTGCGCGATCTGTCCGCGACAGAACTCGCGCACCTCTTCTTCGGTGAGCTGCGCGCCTTCGCGAAGCTGGATCCACGCGCACAGCTCCTCGCCGTACTTCGCGTCGGGAAGCCCGAACACCTGCACGTCCTGCACTTTCGGGTGGCGGTAGAGGAACTCCTCGATCTCGCGCGGGTACACGTTCTCGCCGCCACGGATCACCATGTTTTTCAGGCGCCCGACGATGTTGCCGTAGCCGTGCTCGTCGATCGTCGCCAGATCGCCGGTGTGCATCCAGCCCGCGGCGTCGATCGCCTCGCGCGTCCGGTTTTCGTCGTTCCAGTAGCCGCGCATCACGGAGTACCCGCGCGTCAGGAGCTCGCCACGCTCGCCGGGTGGCACCACGCGGCCCTCCATATCGACGATCTTCACCTCCACGTGCGGGTGCACGCGACCCACCGTGGAGACGCGGAGCTCCAGCGGGTCGTCGGTGCCGCTCTGGAAGCTCACCGGGCTCGTCTCCGTCATGCCGTAGGCGATGGTGACCTCCGCCATGTGCATGCGATCGACGACGCGCTTCATCACCTCGGTCGGGCACGGCGAGCCGGCCATGATGCCGGTGCGCAGCGTCGACAGATCGAAGCGGCTGAAGTCCGGGTGGTCGAGCTCGGCGATGAACATCGTGGGCACGCCGTGGAGCACGGTGCAGCGCTCGTGCTCCACGGCTTCGAGCACGGACAGCGGCTCGAAGGCCTCGCCGGGGAAGACCATGGCCGCGCCGTGCGTCATCGCCGCCAGATTGCCGAGCACCATCCCGAAGCAGTGGTAGAGCGGAACCGGGATGCAGAGCTTGTCCGCTTCCGTCAGGCGCATGGCTTCACCGACGAAGAAGCCGTTGTTGACGATGTTGAAGTGCGTGAGCGTGGCGCCCTTCGGGTAGCCGGTGGTGCCGCTGGTGAACTGGATGTTGATCGGGTCGTCGGCCCCGAGCACCGCGGCCAGCTCCGCGACGCGCTTCCGGGTCGCGTCCGTCGCGGCGCTCGCGATGTCGTCGAACTGGAGCATGCCGCGCTCCGGATCCGCGCCGAGGTGCGCGATCGCGCGCAGCTCCGGCAAGCGCGCGGCCTGCAGCCGACCCGGCGACGCGCTCGCGAGCTCCGGCGCGAGCTCGCGCAGCATCGCCAGGTAGTCGCTGCTCTTGAAGCGGTCCGCCGTGACGAGCGCGCGGCAGCCGACCTTCGACAGCGCGTACTCCAGCTCCGACACGCGGTACGCCGGATTGATGTTGACCAGGATCAGCCCGGCCTTGGCCGTCGCCAGCTGCGTGACCACCCACTCCGAGCAGTTCGGCGACCAGATCCCGACGCGCTCGCCCGGCTCGAGCCCGAGCGCGAGCAGCCCCGCCGCCACGGCGTCCACTCGCTTCGAGAGCTCGCGGTAGCTCCAGCGCACGTCCTGGTGCCGCACCACCAGCGCCTCCCGTTCAGCGAAGCGCGCGACGGCTTCGTCGAACGCTTGCCCCACCGTCTGGTAGCGCAGCGGCGTGGAACCGGTTCCGCACACGTAGCTCTGGGTCAATCGCTCCATGGCCGGACGAGCATCCCGCCCGGAACAGGGCTCCGCAAGGGTGCCGGTTCCGGCGCGGAACCGCGCGGTGCGCCCGACAGCGCGGCCTCGATGTGTGTCACGCTGTGCCGATGACGTTAGCGCGCGGAGCGGACTCGCGGGGCTTCCGTGCGCGGCACAGCGCTTGCTTTCGGTGTTGCCGCATGAGGGTAGGCGCGGCAATCGTGTTCGTCGCTCTGACGGCAACCGTGGCGTGCGGTGGACAATCGGAGATCGGCGGCAGCATCGGGTACCGGCGGAGCATCGGGTACCGGCGGAGCATCGGGCACCGGTGGCGCGTCGGGCACCGGCGGCGCGTCGGGTACCGGTGGTTCGGGCGGCGACGCGGGCACGCCGGACGTGAAGCCTCCGTCGGGGCAGACAATCCTGTTCGAGGTCTCGTACGAGAACTACGCGTGGGGGCCGAACCTGAACGGCGTGTTCATCACGGCGGACGGCAGCGTGTACAAGTACGACTACTACGCGTCCGCCCCCGACGCCTCGCCGCCCGCGGTCGTGTATCCGGCGACGGAGCAGGAGATCCGCGCGCGCTACGGCGCGAACCCGGTGAAGACCGGCAGCGTCCCCGTGAGCGAGTTGCTCGCGCACTTCGCGTCCGTTCCCGGCGCCGCCAGCGGCGTGCTGCTCCGTCAGTACCTGTGCGCCGACGCCGGCGAGGTGACGAGCATCGGCTACCTGTTCGACGAGGCGACGGCGCGCTACTCGCCCGTCATCCTCGGGCTCGACGGCGACCAGTCCGGGCTGAACCTCGCGCCCGAAGCCGCGGGTCTCGTCGACTGGCTCTCGAAGTACGCGCCCCTCGGCGGCTCCTGCACGTTCCTGGGCTTGGCGTGCACCGGCGCGACCTGCGGCACGCCTGCGCCCAGCTGTCCGTAAAGCCAGCTCCCAAGCGTGGTCGAACAGCTGCTGGGCGGACTGCGTCGGCGCGGATCGCTGCCTGGCCGTCAGCGACTGCACGCAGTGCGCCGGCGGCATGGTGTGCGCGACCGCGAAGGACGGGAGCAAGCACTGCCTGCAGTCGAACTGCGCCAGAGCACCGACGCGTGCAGCGTGCCCGTTCACGCCGCCCTGCGCCGGCGGCAGCGCGTTCTGCACGAACACCGGCCCGCTCCAGGTGCGCTGCGGCAAGTAGCCGATCGAGAGTCTGCCGATCCGGCGCGGTATCCCGCAGCGCGGTCGCCTCGGTGAGTCGGACCGTACACCGATCTCAGGCGAAGGTGGCCGAGATTGCACGGCGTGCCGCCGCTCGCTTCCGCGAGCGCCGAGCCGCACTTCACGGACAGCGTGACGAGCGTCCACGACATCAGCGTGGGCTCCTGCGACTCCACCGTCGCCTTGCACCCGACGCCGCTCCACCAAGGCCCGCCGATGGTGGGGGTCAGGTGGACGCCCGCATCGAATGTGGCGCTGCCCGCGTTCTCGTCGAGACCCATGACCTCGACCTGGACCGAGGACAGCGTCGGATCTCCACCGGGAACGGAGCCGGCGACCTCGACGCGCTGCGCGTCGCGCGCGTACGCGAATCCGCAACCATAGGTGTTCGACGGGTGTGGTTCTGTTCCTGCGCACTGGACCGCCTCGCGCCTCACGCTACCGGACACAAGCCGGCGCCCGGCCTCGCCGGGTAGTTCTGTCGGGTCTCGTTGGCGGATCGTGATCTTGTCCGCCAAGACCCAAAGGTCGTGGCAGCCGCCGGGGCCCCATCCCCCGCGGCCGACGACTGCGGGATTTGTCGCTCAGGAATGGAACCACACCCCGTTCGACCCGTCGGCGGAGTAGCCGCCGTCCGCGGTCAGCTCGGTGAAGCAGTCGGGAACCTTCTGGTTGGAGTCGCCGGAGCCGGACGAGCCGCCGCACGCCGACATCCAACACGCGGACACCAGGATGAGCACGGTCGTGCGAAACAACATCGATATTCCGGAGCCACGATATCGAGCCGGCACGCGACCCGCAACGATGCAGCCACGGCAGCGCGGGATTCCGCGCCGGAGCGGCACCCCTTACCTCGGCAGGATCACGGACCAGTCCGGAGGCGTGGGCGGCTCGACGTCGGTCATATCGATCTGGGCTTTCTGGAGCTTGCCCGCCAGATCCACGTTGACCGATTGCCAGCGCGTGTACGCGTCGATGACCCAGATGCCGCTCTCGCGCGTACCGTTGCCGCTCCAGCCGTTGCCGCCGAAGGGCAGGTGCGCCTCGGCGCCGGTGGTGGAGTTGTTCACGCTGGTCATGCCGGCCTTGATCTCCTCCTTGAAGCGCAGCATCGCCTTCGCGTCGCGCGTGTAGATCGCGCTCGACAGGCCGTAGGGCGTGCCGTTGGCCGCGGCGATGGCCTCGTCGATGCCGTCGACCTCGACCAGGTTCACCGTGGGACCGAAGCACTCTTCCTGGAAGATGCGCATGCTCGGCTTGACCTTGTCGAAGATGCGCGGCGTCGCGTAGATGCCCTTGGCGGCGTCGCCGCCGAAGCCCTGCGGTTCGTCGCCGGCGATGATGCGCTTGCCGTCGAGCAAGAGCTCCGCGCCGTCCTCGAGGCCGATCGCACGCTGCTCGATCCATTTCTCGAGGAAGCGCGCGTTGATGAACGGGCCGTAGTCGATGTTCTCGTCGAGCGGGTTGCCGATCTTGAGCGCCTTCGCGCGCTGCACGAGCTGATCGCGAACCGTGGGCATCACGCGGCGGTCGACGATGATGTTGCCGCAGCTGGTGCAGCGCTGACCCGCGGTGCCGAAGCTCGCCCACAGCGCGCCCTCGACGGCGAGCTCGATGTCGGCGTCGGCGAGGATGACGAGCGGGTTCTTTCCGCCGAGCTCGAGGGACGGGATCTGCAGGTTGCGGCCGCAAATCTCGCCGATCTGCCGGCCGACGAGCGTGGAGCCGGTGAAGCTTATCTTGTCGAGCAGCCCGGCATCGACCTGCTCGACGAGGTACTCGCCGGCGCTGGCGCCGCCGCGACCGTGCACCACCGACAGCACGTCCGCGGGCAGGCCGGCGCGCAGCCACAGATCGGCGAACAGCGCCGCCGTGCCCGGCGCGTCGTCCGACGGCTTCCACACCACGGCGTTGCCGCACAACAGGGCCGGGACGATCTTCCAGCTGGGCACCGCCACCGGGAAGTTGCCGGCGGTGATCACACCGACCACGCCGATCGGACGCCGGTACGTGAACAGCTCCTTGTTCGGAAGCTCGCTCGGCACCGTCTGGCCGTACAGGCGCCGGCCTTCGCTCTGGAAGAACTCGGCGGTGTCGATCGCTTCCTGCACGCTGCCACGCGCCTCGCGCAGCGGCTTGCCCATCTCGCGCGACACGAAGCGCGACAGCGACTCCTTGTCTTCCACCAACAGCCGAGCCAGGCGCGACAATACCTGCGCGCGCTGCGGCGCCGGTGTGCGTGCCCACCGCTGCTGCGCCGCGCGCGTCTTCTCGCACGCCTCCCGCACCTCCGCCGCCGTCGTCAGCGCCGCGATCGTCACCACGTCATCGCGATTCGACGGGCTGCGCCTTTCGAACGTCTCGCCCTTGGGCTTGCGCTCTTCACCACCGATCCAGTTGGGGGCGACGAGCGTCGCAGGAAGGCCGTTTTCCTGGGGTTTGGTTTCCATGGCGCGGAATCTCCCGCTTCGGCGCTGCACGCGCAACGGTGCGCGACGAGGGCGGCCAATCGGCGCACAATTTTCGTCAAGCAACCCGGAAATTCCCTCCGCACGCCGCCTGCACAGCTGTTCAACGCCCGATGCCGCCTCCGCCGTTCACGAGCGCGACCCGGGCGCCTGCGCTGGGCGGCGAGCGCCGCGTGGTAGAATCCAGCAAATGCGTTCCGACGATCCATCGTCGCGCAGGGCGACGTCCGGCGATCTTCTCGCAGTCTCCGGCTATCGCGCGGCCGAGATCGTCGGCGGCGAGCCCGTCGACAAGGCGGCGCCGACGTTCGATCCGGCGCGGCGCAGTCCGGCCTGAGCGGCGCGCTGCTCGGCTTCCGCGGTGGAGCCGGCGGTCCGCAAGGTCCCGGCGGCTGGTGGATCGCGAGCGAGGTCGACGTCCAATACGAGAGCGACGAGATCTACCGTCACGACCTGGTCGGATGGCGACGCGAGCGCGTCCGAGCGCGACCGACCGAACGCCCCGTCTGCGTCCGACCGGACTGGGTCTGCGAGATCCTGTCGCCATCGAACGCCTCCACCGACACGGTGAAGAAGCTCCGGGTGCTGCAGAAGCACGCTGTGCCTCACTATTGGTTGCTTGACCCCCAGGCGGGCACGTTGCGCGTCCTCAGATGGACGCCCGACGGCTATCTCGAGGCGCTCGGCGCGACCGCCGACGAGCACGTGCGCGCCGAACCCTTCGACGCCATCGAGCTCGACCTGGCCCAGGTGCTCGACCGCGAGTAGGCGAGGCCCGGCCAGTTCACCGCCGTGGCGCGGTGTGCGGGCTGAGGCATCCCCTCATTCCGAGGCCTCCGGCATCGGGCCGGTTTGAGCGAAGAACAGGCTGAAGAACTCATGCTCGCGCACGATTCGAATCGAAGGCGGTCATCAGGCGTTCGCACCAATCGTCGCGCATGTCCGGCAGGCACCCGTACCAGTAGCGGCCTTGCCGGTAGAGCGAGTGCGTCCGCTTCTTGACGGTGTTGACCTTGAGATAGGCGTCGAGTCCCGATTCTTCGCTGGCGGCACCGAGCAACGTCAGCAACGTGTGCGCGACGGCGACCAGGAAGAGGAGACGGTCGCGACGCCCCGCCCGAGATTCCGCGCGGGACCACCAAACTTCCAATCATCTTGTCGGAAGCTCGTTCCACGCTCGGCGCCGTGACCGCGCCATGATAGAACCCGCGCATGCGTGCGGTCGTTCTCGGTGCGGGCAGGATGGGACGGGCGGCGGCGTGGGATCTCGCGCGCCAGCCGGGGATGGAGCGCGTCACGCTCGCCGATCGCGACGCGGCGGCGCTCGAGCACGCCGCCGACGAGCTCGCGCGCTTGCTCGCGCAGCTCGACAAGCCCGCGGCCATCGCCACCGAGCGCGTGGATCTCGACAACACCGCGGCCTTGCCCGCGCTGCTCGCGCCGCACGACGTAGCGCTGTCCTCCGCGGACTACCGCTTCAACGAGACGCTGACGCGCGCGGCCATCGCCGCCAAGACGCACCTGTGCGATCTCGGCGGCAACCTGTTCGTCGTGGAGCGCCAGCTCGCCCTGGACGAGACCGCGCGCCAGGAGAACGTCACCATCATCCCCGACTGCGGCCTCGCGCCGGGCATGGCCGGGCTGCTGGCCGCGCTCGGCGTGGCACGGCTCGACAGCGCCGACAGCGTGAAGATCCGCGTCGGCGGCTTGCCCGCGCATCCCGTGCCGCCGCTGAACTACAAGCTGGTGTTCAGTGTCCGCGGCCTGACCAACGAGTACCTGGAGCCGGCGGAGGTCCTGAAAGACGGCAAGCTCGCGCGGGTGCCGTCGCTGGCCGAGCCGGAGTCGATCGAATTTCCGCATCCGTTCGGCACACTGGAGGCGTTCAACACCAGCGGCGGCTCGTCGACCCTGCCCCACACCCTCGCCGGCAAGATCAAGGATCTCGACTACAAGACGATCCGCTACCCCGGGCACATGGCGGTGTTCGCCGGCATGCAGGCGCTCGGCTTGTTCGGCGAGCAGCCGGTCGGCGCGATCGTGCCGCGCGTGTTCACGGAGCAGATGCTCGAACACACGCTTCAAGACGACGACACGGACGTGGTGCTGCTGCGCGTGACCGTCGCAGGCAAGAACGGCGACGAGGCCGGGCGCCTGGTGTTCGAGATCATCGATCGTCACGACGCCGCCACGGGCCACTCGGCGATGGCGCGCACCACGGCCTATCCCGCGGCGGTGGTCGCGTACATGCTGGCCACCGGCGCGATCACGAAGCGCGGCGTACTGCCCGGCGAGCTCGCCGTGCCGCTCGACGACTTCGCCGCCGCGGTCCGCGCGCGCGGCATCGACGTGCAGGAGCGATGGGAGCGCTAGCGCGACTCCTGCCCGCGGCGCTTGTCGTCGCGTGCAGCGCCGCGCCCGCGCCGGCGCCCAGCGCCCCCGCGCCGGCGCGACGCGTCGCGGCTGGGAGCGCACCGCCCGTGGTCCGCGCCGGACCGGCAGCCCCTCCCCCGACACAATCCGCTGCGCCTGCCGTCGCCAGTGCGCCGCCCACTTGCCCCGAGGGCATGGCGCTGGTGCATCGCGTGCAGGGTCCGTACTGCATCGACAAGTGGGAGGCGGCGATCGTAACGGTGCAGCCCGACGGATCGACCAAGCCGTGGCCGCCGAATCATCGCGTGGACGGCATGGAGAGCCAGATCCGCGCGGTGACGCGCCCGGGCAAGAAGCCGCAGGGCTACATCAGCGGCGCCCAGGCCGCGGTCGCGTGCGAGCACGCGGGCAAGCACCTGTGCGAGATCGACGAGTGGGTGCTGGCGTGTCGCGGGCCCAAGCTGACGACATATCCGTATGGAAACGTCCGCAAGCCCAACGTGTGCAACGACCGCTACAAGAAGCTCGACAACCACCCGGTGATGCGGTTGTTCAAGAAGTACGCGCCGCCGGGCACGGATCCGTCGCGCATGTGGTGGCCGGAGTGGATGAACGATCCGCGGCTGTTCGATCTGGATCACAGCGTCGCGCCCGCCGGCGCCTTCAAGGGCTGCACCAACGGCTACGGCGTGTACGACATGGTCGGCAACCTGCACGAGTGGGTGAACGACGCCGACGGCACGTTCTTCGGGGGGTTTCTGATGGACACGTTCCAGAACGGCGAGGGCTGCGAGTACCGGACAGTGGCTCATCCGTTCGACTATCACGACTACTCGACGGGCTTCCGCTGCTGCGCCGACGCGAAGGAGCCGTGAGGTGGCGGACCAGGAGCTGCCGGACAACGAGGACATCGAGGCGCTCCACGCTCCGCTGCTCTCGAAGGTCGCGGGCGCGGCGCTGGCGCTGGCCGGCATCTTCACGCTCGTGCTCGGGCTGCAGACCTGGGCGGTGCTGTACATGAACGGCTGGCTGATCGCGGTGCCGATCGTGATGCTGGTCTTCGGGGCCGCGCTGGCGGTGTGCGGCTGGAAGACGGCGACACTGCGGGGCTGGGCCGCCATCGCAGGAACCGTCATTGGCGGCCTGTACGCGCTCGTGGAGCTCGGCTGGGCGATCTACAGCATCAGCCACGGGCTGATCTCGTTGCTCGCGCTCGGCGTGATCCCGCTCGCCGCGGGCGCTGCGATCCTGTCCGGCTTCGCGATTCCGGCCGGGCTCCGCGCGGACCAGGCGCGCTTCCGCCTGGGCGAACAAGGCTGGAAGATGGGTTTCTGAGCCGCGCTAATCGAACCCCAGGTTCGCCACGACCTTGCTCAGCTACGGGCTGCTGGGCGCCCGTAAAGTCACGGCGCCGGCGTCGTCAGATTCACGTCCAGCGCCGGCGCGCCGACCAGCTCGAAGGTCGCCGACGCCAGGGCGACCTTTCCGTCGCTCGCGGCGACCGCGTCCAGGATGGCGGAAAACAGCCGATCTTGCGTGATACGACGCGCCGTGAACGGCACCACGTAGCGCAGCGTGAATTCGACCCAGTTGTCGTTGGCGACCAGCGTGATGAGCGGCTCCGTCTGGGCCGGCTCGAGGCGATAGCGGCCGGTGATGCGCTTCCACGTCTCCCGCGCTTCGGCGACGAACTCACCGCACACGGAATCCGTCGCCTGCGCCAGAAGCTGCCGCGCCAGGCGCACGTCGCTGCCGTAGCGGATCGGCACGCGGACCTCGTCCCACAGAAACGAAAAATCGGCCGAGTAGTTGAAGACGGAATCGGAGAACACGCGACTGTTCGAGACGCGCACGATGCGCCCCGTGTACAGATCGCCAGCGACCCACCCGCCGACCTCCATCAGCGTGGTCTTCAGCAGGCCGATGTCGATCACGTCGCCGCGGACGTCGCCGATCTGGATGCGGTCCCCGACACTGAACATCCGCCCAAAGCTGATCGCCACGCGCGCGCCGAGGCTGGAGATCGCCTCTTTCAGCGCGTACGCCACCGCCACACCGGCCACACCGACGGACAGGGCGAACCCCTGCAGTCGGTCGCTGAACGCGGCCACGACGAACAGCAGCGCGACCACCCAGCCCACGGTGCCCACCAGCTTCCGGGCGCGGTAGCGCAGCGAAGGATCCTCGATGCGGGCCCTGATCGCGCGCCGCGCCAGGTAGACGGCGGTCAAGACCACCGCCGCGACCACGACCGCGCTCACCAGGCGCCCAGCCATGTCCACCGACAGCCACGGAATCGCCTTGCCAAGCCACCGCGCGATTGATCCGCTCACGCCTCGAACATGGGTCCGGGGGCGCCTCGGGACAACGATCGCCGGCCGGGCGCGTGATCGTCTATGATCAAGAGTTGGGGCCCATGTCCGCACCCAGCCAGGAGACTCCCCGGGCGCGCGGACCGTTCCTTGCCCAGCTCGGAACGGCGCTGGACAAGCATGGACAGCTGGCGCACGTGAAGCGCCGCCTGAGCCGCGCGGCGGCAGGCGCGCTGGCCTCGCCGGATCCCGACGCCTGGGTCGACGAGAGCGTGGTCGTCGAGATCCTGGAGACCGCGCACGCGGTGGTCGGCGACGACGAGCGGTGGCACGCCATGCTGCGCGAGGAGAGCGCCGGCGCGATCCAGCGCTTCTACCGGCTGTTCCTACGCCACGCGACGCCGAACATGTTGTTCCTCGCGCTGCCCCGGATGTGGACGATGACGCACAGCACGGGCTCGATCGCGGTGCGCTGGCACGCGGGTCACTCCGGCTTGGTCGTCGAGTACAAGGACCACCCGCCGATGGCGTCACCGGTCTATCGAGACCTCACCGTCGCCGTGCTCGAGGCCTTGCTCGCGCTGAACCGCACGCGGGCGAGCGTCTCGCCGCGGGACGCCGCGCGCGGGGACTCCTCGTTCGAGGTCGAGGTGCGCCTGCTGTAAGCAGGCCGGCCGGTTTCACAACTGCATCGCAGATCTGGAATGCAGCTGGCCGGTCGTGGCCCGGCCCGACGCGATCCCGCGCACTTGGACCCTGCCTGTGCTTGGCACGGCACCTGCTGGGCACCGGGATTACGTGGCTGCCTTCGATGACAACTCGCGACGCGAAGATCTTCCCGACTTCGATCGCTGTTCGAGTCCGATCTCGGGCGCCAGCGCCAAGGCGCTTGGGGAGCGCCGGCGCGATTCCGGAGAGATTCCCGCACAACGACCTCCCCGAACGATGGCCCGACGCCGAATCCTTGTCGCTGATCGAGACCCTTCCGTGCGCGAGCGACTCCGCCCGGTGCTGCGGCGCCTCGACGCCGACATCGCCGAAGCCGACACCGGGGATCGCCTCGAGCATCTCCTGCGGCACGAGGGCCCGTTCGACCTGGTCGTCGCCAACGCCCAGCTCCCGTCGCTGAGCGGCTTGCAGGTGCTCGCCCGCTCGCGCAGCGACGGCATCCAGACGCCGTTCATCGTCGTCACGTCCGTCCACGGCCTGCTGCTGCGCATCTTCGTCAGCGACACCACCGGTACCGTGCTGTCGAGCCGTGTCGTCGATCCGGACAACCTGGCCGTGCTCGCCGAAAACCTGATGAAGCAGCGCGTAGAAGCGGGCTGAGCTTCCGGGTTTGCCGGTGCGGCGCGGAACCGCGCGGCGACAGAGCGACCGATCTCACAGCGCCGTGATGCAGTCGGCAATCGCGTCGCACGACTTCGCCAGGCACGTCGCGATCTGCTGCCGGCCCAGTGCCGTCATCGTCGTCACGTCCCCGCAGATGTCGTCGGCGAAGCTGCCGTCGCACGCCGTTCTTCGATCGAGGCACTGCTGCCGTGCCGGATCCTGCTGCCACGCGGGCGCGACTTGATTGGCCGCATCCAGCACGCAGGCATCGGCGTTCTTCGAGCAATCAGCACTGTTCATGCATGCCGTGTAGGCCACGATGAAGTCGTGCCGGACCAGCTCCGGGCTGAAGTTGAAGCAGTTCGTCACGCACGAGCTGCTGCCGGTCTGGCACGCCTGCTCGTGGTTGCACAGCGCCGTGCACGCCGCTTGCACGTCCGAAGGCGTCGCGGCCGCGCCGCCAGCGTTGCTGCCGCTACCCGACGAGCTGCTGCCGCACCCTGCGAGCAGCGCCGCCGCCAACAGCGCGCCCCGGAAAACGTGACTCCGTGTCATGCGCCCACGCTATCCGAGACGGCTCGCCGTGTCCTCCCTGGGCGGACGCTGGGAAATCCCCTCATTTCAGGCAACGACCAAAGCACTGATTCCGCTGCGGTCCCGACCCATGGGAATGGCACAGGAAGAGCGGAAGGTCGGAAGATTTGGGGATGGAACGGACGAGGTGATCGGAGCGCCCGATTCACGAGGCGCAGGTCATCACCTGCCTACGTTTTTCCCGCCTACCAGTTGGTCTGCTCGTCGACTTCAACGTCACCGCCCTGCGGAACGGCTTGCGACGGCTCACACCCGAACACCCCGAATCCTTGAAAACCTTCCGCTCTTCCGATCTTCCTGTGAAAACCCAAATGAGGGGATTTTTCAGGGGCGGACGGGCTGGCGATAGGGCGACGTTTCCACGTGCTTCCGCGACTGCAGCGCGCGCCGCGGGATTCCGCGCCGGACCGGCATGAAACCCGCCTGATCGACGATCGGGCACGGGCGCGGTACGATGACGAAGGATGGAGCCGAAGACGCAGGTCGAGATCCAGCTCGGCCACATGTGCAACAACCGTTGCGTCTTCTGCGTCAGCGGGCAGCAGACGGCGTTCGGGCGCGCGCGGCCGCTGTCCGTCCAGCCGCTGCTCGATCGCGTGACGGAGGCGTTCGAGAGCGGGCACCGGAAGCTCACGATTCTGGGCGGCGAGCCGACGCTGCAGCCCGGCTTCAAGGACGTGGTGCGGCACGCGATCGCCCTCGGTTTCGAGGAGATCGTGCTGTTCACGAACGGCGTGAAGACGGCCCGCGAGGGCTTCGTGGACGAGGTCATCGCGCTCGGCGGCAACTTCACGTGGCGCATCTCGATCCAGGGCGCGGACAAGCTGACGCACGAGCGCACGACGCAGAAGCCCGGCTCCTTCGATCGCATCGTGCAGTCGATGGAGCATCTGCGCGCGAAGCAGCAGCGCACCACCGTCAACATGTGCGTCGTAAAGTCGAATTTCGAGTCGGTGGACGCGTTCCCGGCGCTGCTCGAGCGCTACGGCGTCCGGCAACTGCACCTGGACATGGTGCGTCCGCATGGACGCCGGCGAACGCTCGGAAGAGGATTTCGCAGCGATGATCCCGCGCTACAGCGACATGGTGGCGCCGCTCCGCCGCATGGTCGCGGGCTTCGCCGACGGCTTCGACGTCAACATCGGCAACCTGCCGTATTGCATCGCGCCGGATCTCGCCCACGTGATCCACCACGACGGCGAGCGGACGGACACCATCGCCGTGGACGGCGAGAGCGATCTGAGCCGGCCCTGGAACAAGTACTTCGTCAAGCGTCGCGACAAGGGCAAGCCGCCGAGCTGCGCGGCGTGCGTGTTCGAGAGCCGTTGCAGCGGCGTGTTCGAGAAGTACGTCGAGCTCCACGGGACGAGCGAGCTTTTGCCGGTCACCCCCGCGATGCTGCGCGAGCACGACCCGGGGCTGCGTCACATGGCGCTGCACCTCGCGCCGGTCGTGGCCCACGTGGACGCGTGGACGCCGCCTGCGCCGTTCACTGGGGCGCACGCGCACGTCAGCAGCGACGCCGACGCGGTGGTCGTGCTCGCGGCCGGCGAGCAGCGCCTCGTGGCGCGGCTCGCTGCGCCCGGACAAGGCGCGGCGAGCTTCGATCTGTTCAGCGTGCAGATCGTCGAGCTCCCGCAGGATCGCGCGCTGGCGCGGCGCGGTCTCGAGCTGCTCTGGGCGAAGCTGTGCGAGAGCGGGCACAAGGTGCTGCATCCGCTCGGCCCCGACGCCATTGCCGGCGGCGCGACCCGCACCATCGCCGCGCGACTCGCGCGACTGAGGCAGCGCTCGCCGTTCGGCGCGCTCGAGTGGACCGCGCTCGAGCTCGGCGACGACGGCAAGCGAGCGGAGCTGTCGCTGCGCGGCCCGGCGGGCGAGAGCGCCGCGGTGTGGCTCGCCGACGACGACGGCCGCCCGCGCGGCGGCTATCGGCTGGACGACGACGCGCCGTCGCCGGCCATCGTGGATGGTCTGCGCACGCTGATGACGGCGCTGCGGCCCTGAGTCACGGCGCGCCGGAAGGGTCCGGCAGCGGGATCGGCAGCGGGGGCGGCAGCGCCGACGCGGTCGGCGCCACGCCGGCGCCCGCCTCCTTGCGCGGGTGCGGCGCATCGAGCGCGCCGCCGTCGTGCTTTCCCGCGGCAGCCGCGCCGGCGTCCGGCGTCGACGCGTCGCGCGCCGACGCGTCGTGCGTCGAGGCGTCGCGCACCACCGTGGCCGCGGCGTCGGCAGCGGGCTCGTCCGCCGATTGCGCGGCGTGCCCGGCGCCGTGATGGTGCGCGACCGGCCCCGCCGCCGCGTCCGGTCGCGCGACGGCGGCCACCGCCGCGCCGTCGGGCAGCGGTCGGTCTTCCACCTGCGCACCACCACCTCCGGTGGCGAGCACGGCCAGCCCGCCGACGAGTCCCACGAGCAACGCGCCGCCCGCGACCCACAGCAACGTGGATGTCTTCGCCTTGGGGGCGGCCGCCTGTCGGACCGGCGCGGTATCGGACGGGGCGGCCGCGATCGTCGCCGCGATGGCGTCGTTCCGCGGCGTGGGCGCTTCGGGGCCCGGCCCCGCGGCGCTGGCGCGGCGCAGCTTCGGCACCGACGGCGCGACATCCGACAGCGTGTCGATCGTCTCGCGCGCCTCCACGCCCAGGCTCTCGCGCAGCGTGTCGGCGAGCTCGCGCGCCGACTGGAAGCGGAGCTCGGGATCGCGCGACACGGCCTTGGCGAACCACGCGTCGAACCCCGGCGGAACGCTGGCGACCGACGACGGCACGGGAATGTCGCGCACGCAGATCGAGAGCACCAGATCGCCGAGCCCGTCGCTGTCGAACGGGCGCTCGCCGGTCAGACACTCGTAGGCGATCACGCCGAGCGCCCACAGGTCGGACCGGTGGTCGACCTCCTTGTTCCCCTGCGCTTGCTCCGGGCTCATGTAGTACGGCGTGCCGAGCAGCGAGCCGGTGCGGGTCATGGCCGAACCACCGAGCTTGCCCGCATCGACCTTGGCCACGCCGAAGTCGAGCACCTTGGCGATCTCGGCGTCCTCGTTGTGCACGAGAAATACGTTCTCGGGCTTGAGGTCGCGGTGCACGACGCCGGCTTCGTGGGCGCGCGCCACGGCGCGGGCGACGTGCGTGATGATGCGCGACGTCTCGGCCGGCGACAGCCGCCCGGCGCTCTTGATGCGGTCCGCGAGGGTCTCGCCCTCGAGCAGCTCCATCACGATGAAGGGCGCGCCCTCGTCCACGCCGTAGTCGATGATCTGCACGACGTGCGGACTGCGCAGCGAGGCGGCGGCCTGCGCCTCGCGGTTGAAGCGCGCGATGGCCTGCTCGTCCGCGGCGATCTCGGCGTCGAGCAGCTTCACGGCGACCGGCGCGCGCAGCACCAGGTGCTCCGCGCGCCAGATGGCGCCCATGCCGCCGCCGCCGAGCTGATGTTCCAGCCGGTAGCGGCCGGACAGCACGCGGCCGGAATCGGAGGAATCATCTGCCATGGGCGACCGGACCCACGATAGCGCGACGTCGCCGGGGAGGCGACGTCACAGGTACCGCGAGAGCTCGACGATGGCCTCGGGCGCCGCGGCGTCGCCGAGCAGCAGCGGCAGGCGGACCACGTCGGCGTCCACAGCCTCCAGGCGCACCAGGCTCTCCTCCTGCACGCGCTCGCGGATACTGCGCCGCACGCCGCACGCGATGGCCTCGTCGCCGGGCCGGGCGCGGTCGAGCTCGCGCGGCTCGAGCAGCAGCGTCCGCTCGGCGTGGCTGAACAGCGGCTCCAGCACGCCGTTGATGACGAGCTTCGCGATCGGCAGCCTGAGCTCGCCGCGCAGCACGTCGAGCAGCTCGAGCGTCTCGTTGGTCGGCATGTCCTCCGGCAGCGTCACGACGACCACGCCGCTCTCGGCCGGATTCTGGAACATCTTCCACGCGCGCTCCGCGTCGCGCCTCAGCAGCCCCGGCGGGACGATCTCCACGATCACCTTGGGCACGCGCAGCATGTCCAGACCGTGCCCCGTGGCCGGCGCGTCGAACAGCACGACGTCGAAGCGCGGCGAGCCGTCCGGAAGCTCCTCGACGGCGTGGTACCAGGCCTTGCCGAGCACGGCCCACTCGTAGAGCCCCGGCACCGCCTTGAAGAAGCTGCGCACGTACTTGTTGTCGAAGACCGCGCCGTAGACCGCCTTGCTCTTCAGGATCATCTCGCCGTACTCGCTCATGGCGACGTCGGGCGTGATCCGGACCGCGTGGATGTTGTCGGCGATGACGCGGATCCGCGTGTCGAGCGGCGACGTGCCGAAGAGCGCGGAGATGCGCTCCTTCTGGTCGGTCGCCGCGATCAGCACGCGCCGCCCACGCCCGGCAATGGACCGCGCCAGGGCCGCGGTCACCGTCGTCTTGCCCACACCGCCCTTGCCGGTGATGAACAGGAAACGGCGTTGGTCGAGGGCAGTCATCCTGACGCGGCGCTACATAGCACGGCCCGCGGGCGGGGCTGGCCAGCGGGGCGATCCGGGTCTAAGCCTGGGAGCGCGATGCACCGCTCCACGCCGCCCGCGCTCCTGGCCGCCTCCACACTCGCCGCGATCCTCGCGGCCGTGGGCTGCAGCAAGCCCGACGTCCCCGCGCCCGCACCTGCGCCGTCCGCCAGCGCATCCGGCGCCTCCCCGGCGCGGCCGCCGCCGACGGAGAAGCGCGTCTTCCACGCTCCGCCGAGCGGTCCGATGCTGGGGATCCAGGCCGGCAAGGGCATCGGCGCGATCTTCCTCGGCGCCACGGTCGCCACGATCGAACGCCAGATGGCGCTGCCTTGCGACGTGAACACGAAGGACGTGTGCCGCTACTTCGGCCGCGCCGTCGAGTTCCACATGAAGGACGGCAAGCTGGTCCGCATCCTGGTCGAGCGCATCGACCGACCGGCGGGCAAGGACAAGAGCGGCATCGAGCGCAAGTACGGCGTGTTCCACGGTGCGATCCCGCCGGACATCAAGCTCGGCATGCTGCCGTGGGCCGTGCACCAGTACCTGGGCAAGCCGCTCTCCGTCACCCAGGTGTCCGGGGACAACCCGAACAACACGCGCTACGTCGAGCACTACAAGGGCATGGATCTCGAGTTCGACGAGCTCGGCCCAGGTCGCGTCGTGCTCGGCGGCGTGTGGATCCCCGGCGAGCCGCCGAAGTAGCTCAGCGCCGCACGCGCCGCCGCTCCTGGATCATGTGCTGCGTGATCGAGCGCTGCGCTTCCGACGGCTCGATCAGCGTCCAGACGTCGTGCTCCTGGCGGTTTCCCGCGCACTCGAGCAGGATGTCGGCGGCGCGCTCCGGCGCGATCGCGTCGATATGCCGCCCCGGCAGCTCCACCACGGCGCTGCGCACGCGCAGGCCCTCCGTCGTCGCGAGCATGCGCGCCACCACCGCCCGGAACACGCGCTCGTTGAAGTCCGCTCGCGCGCCGATGCCGAACAGCACGATCTTGTCGAACGGCAGCTTGGGCTTGCCCGGTACGAGCAGCACCTCGCCCACCTCGCCGGTGGCGAAGCCCGATTCGACGAGCGACGAGATGCGTCCAGCCAGGCGCCAATCCACCAGCCCCGCCACACCGTGCGGCGGGCGGTCGTCGCTCGCGAGATTCGCGAGCAGCAGCTCGGTACCCGCGAGATCCAGGCGGCGCAAGCGCGGCGGAGAGAACCGGAGATCCACGATCACTCCGCGTCGGACGCGCTGCGGTCCGCGTCGGCGCGACCGCAGTCGTCGGCGATGCGATCGAGCACGCCGTTGACGAAGCTGCCGCTCTCCTCGGTCCCGAACCGCTTCGCGAGCTCGACGGCCTCGTCGAGGATCACCGCGCGCGGGATCTCCGGATGCTGCATCAGCTCCCACGCGCCGAGGCGCAACAGATTGCGATCCACGCGCGTCATGCGCTCCAGGCGCCAGTTCTTGCTCGCGACGCGGATGCGCGCGTCGGTCGCCTCCAGATCGCCGGTCACGCCGCGCACCGTCTCGTCGGCGTACGCGCGATCCTCGGCGTCGCCGGGCAGCTCGCGCCAGAACTCGCGGATCACTTCCTCCACCGGCGAGCCAGTGGACTCGACGGCGTACAGCATTTGCAGAGCCGCTTCGCGGGCGGTGGTGCGAGCACCCATGGGAGCGGCGGATCGTGGAGGCGATCGCCCCGGGGTGCAAGCCGGCGTCAGGATCCGCCGTCGGCCGCGCCGCCGTCGGCGTCCTCGTGCGGTACCAGGTTCAGCGGCAGGGCCACGTCGATGCAACCGCCCGCCGGAGCCGGGAACGTCAGACCCAGGAAGATCTCGCGAATGCACGCGACCAGCTCCGGGTCGTCGATCTGCTGGTCCACGATCCGCGTCGCGCACACCGCGCCCTCGGAAGTGACCTGCAAGCCGACCACGATGCGACCGGTGATCGCGCGGTTTCGCTTGAGCGCCGCGTCGTAGCAGCGCTTGGCGTCCCCCGCGCGCACGCGCAAGGCCGTCACCAACGCCGGTGTGACCGTACCGGCGCACTGCGACAGGCACCCCGTCTCGACGTTCGCGCTCAGGTCCGACGGCGGCTCCTGCCCGCGAGCGGAAGCCGGCGCCGCCCGAGGGGGAAGATGCCGGTCCGGCGCGGCCGGCGTCGCGGCCCGTTCACCACCGCACGCTGCCAGGAAGCAGCACAGACACAGCCAACGCTTCACAAGCCGGCGTCGTGGAGCGCCTTGCCGAGGGTCACCATCTCGATCGCGGCCATCGCCGCGTCGAACCCCTTGTTGCCGGCCTTGGTTCCCGCACGCTCCACCGCTTGCTCGATGGTGTCCGTGGTCAGTACGCCGAACGCGACCGGTACGGAGGTCTGCATCGACACCGTCGCGACGCCCTTGGCGACCTCGCCGGCGACGTAGTCGAAGTGCGCGGTCGCGCCGCGGATCACGGCGCCGACGGCGACGATCGCGTCCACCTTGCCGGCGCGCGCGATGCGCGAGCACACCACCGGGATCTCCCACGAGCCCGGCACGCGCACGACGCTCACGTTCGCTGCATCGACGCCGTGGCGCAGCAGCGCGTCCACCGCGCCCTCCACCAGTCGTTCCACGACGAACGCGTTGAAGCGTCCGGCCACGATCGCGAAGCGCGCTCCGGCCGGCGCGACGAGCGAGCCCTCGATCGAGCGCGGGGTCGAGTCCTTGGACATGCGATCACCAATCTACCCCAGCCGTGGCCGCGGTCCACCGACAACACCCGTTGTTTCCGGCACTTATGGAAGTGGCGGCGATTATTTCAGCCGGCCCCGAGCGACACGCTCTCCACGACGTCCAGACCGTAGCCGTGGATGCCGGCGATCTTGCGCGGGTTGCTGGTCAAGAGCCGGATCCGGTGCAGCCCCAGCTCGCGCAGCACCTGCGCGCCCAGACCGTACTCGCGGAGCGTACCGCCGTGGGCGCGGGTCGGCGCGGCGAGCGGTTGGGCCACGGCGCTCGGCGAGCTCTTGCTCTCGCGGTGGGTCAACGCCTTGAGCTCGCTCGTCAGATCGCCGCGCGGCGGCAGGTACACGACCACGCCGCAGCACTCGCGTTCGATGGCGTCGATGGCCTCGTGCAAGTTGCGCCCGCCATCGTTGACGGTGGAGCTGAAGGTGTCGGCGAGGGTGGAGCCGCTGTGCATCCGGCACAGCGTCGGCCGCGTGCCGTCGAGCTTGCCCTTCACGAGCGCCAGGAACTGCCGGCGCTCGACGCTGGTCTCGTACACGATCGCGCGCCAGCTCGTGCCGGTGCGATCGAGCACGATGTCGCTCTCGTCGACGCGTTTGACCAGCTGCTCGGTCTGCAGCCGGTACGCGATCAAGTCGGCGATCGTCACGATCAACAGACCGTGCTCGCGCGCGAACTGCTCGAGATCCGGCATCCGCGCCATCGTGCCGTCGTCGTTCATGATCTCGCAGATCACGCCCGCCGGTGACAGCCCGGCCAGGCGCGCGAGATCGACGGAGCCCTCGGTCTGCCCCGCGCGCACCAGCACGCCGCCGCGCCGCGCCTTGAGCGGGAACACGTGGCCCGGCGTGACGATATCCTGCGGCTTCGTCTCCGGATCGATGGCGACCTTGACCGTGTGCGCGCGATCGGCGGCGCTGATGCCGGTGGTGACGCCCTCGCGCGCCTCGATGCTCACCGTGAAAGCCGTGCCGAGCGGCGGCCCCGCGCGCCGCGGTGCGGTCATCATCGGCAGCTCGAGCCGCTCGACTTGTTGCTCGGTGAGCGTCACGCAGATCAGACCGCGACCGTACTTCGCCATGAAGTTGATGGCCTCGGGCGTGATGTGCTCGGCGGCGAGCGTGAGGTCGCCTTCGTTCTCGCGGTCCTCGTCGTCCACCAACACGACCATCTTGCCGGCGCGGATCGCGTCGATGGCCATGCTCACGCGCTCGAGCAGCGCGGGTTTGATGTCGAGGGCGCGGGGCGGGATGCTGGGAACCTCTTCGTCGTCTCGCATGATCTCCTACCGGCCTGCCCCCCGCGGAAGGCACCGCACGCTACATCAACCCGGCGCGCTCCAGGGCGGCCTGCAGCCCACCGGACGACTCGCTGCCGGAGCTCTCCAGATAGCGCACCACGTAGCGGGCCAGCACGTCGACCTCCATGTTCAGCTCGCTGCCGGGCCGGATCGCGTGGAGGTTGGTCAGCTGTTGCGTGTGGGGAATCAGCATGATCTCGAAATCGTCGCCGGAGACGGCGTTGACCGTGAGCGACACGCCGTCGAGCGCCACCGAACCCTTGGCCGCGACGAACCGCGACAGCGCCTTGGGTGCCGCCACCCCGACGCGCAACGCGTCGCCGACGTTCGTGACAGAGGTCACGCGCGCCACGCCGTCGACGTGCCCGCTCACGAGATGGCCGCCCAGCCGATCGCCCAGCGCGAGCGATCGCTCCAGGTTCACCGCGCCGCCGATCGGCAGCCGCCCGAGCGTCGTCTTGTCGGCGGTCTCCAGCGACACATCGGCGTCGAAGCACCCCGCGCCGTGTGCCGCGACGGTCAGACAAACCCCGTTGACCGCGATCGACTCGCCGAGCTCCAGCGGACCGAGCCCGGTCGCGATGACCAGCCGATAGCCGGGCCCGCGACGCGCCCGCTCGCGGAGCGTTCCAGTCGTCTCCACCAAGCCCGTGAACATGCGCTCCACCTAGCGCAATCGCGCCCGCGAGCCCACCAACGGAAAGCAGCCGGAGGGCGGGCTTGCCGGGCCGGGCGAAAGCCGGCACGCTCGGCCGCATCGCAAGCACGCTGTCATGACGCGTTCCGCCTTCTCCTGTTGCCGGTCCGGCGCGGCCGGCGGCGCGGCCCTGCTGCTCGTCGGGGTCGCGGCGTGTGGCCCCAGCGTGCAGTCGATCTACGAGGGCAACGTCCGCTTCGAGCACTGCTACCGGCTGGACATGGACGCCGCCATCACGCCGACCCATCGCGAGGCGTGCTGGAGCGAGTGGAAGAACCTCTACACATACGGCCAGAGCCGCGATCGTATCGACTACGCCGATCGCCGGATCCGGGCGCTCTCGTCCGGCGACTACTCGCGTCCCAACCTGGACCTCGATGGCGGGCGCAACGAGAGCGTCGCGGCTTCGGAGCCGCCGATTCCGGCCAATCTCCACGTCGCGCCGCCCTCCACCATGCCCTCGGCCGCGCCCGCGGATGCCGGCGCGCCCGCCGCTGACGCCGCCACCGAGCCCGAGCCCGCGCCGCCCGGGGCCGAGTGCGCCCGCTCCTGCAAGGACGACTGGCTCGAGTGCGGCAAGCCCTGCGCCGCGCCGGCCGACGCGGGCAAGGACGCCGGTCGCGACCACGGCTCCAAGTCCGCGAAATCATGCAAGGCGTGCGATCCGGACTACAAGAAGTGCATGCGGCGTTGCCTCAAATAGAGGATTAGTTGACGCGCCGTCGAAGGCGGCGCTAACCGTCGAGTTCGAAGATGACGCTGAGGCACCCGGCTCTGGAACCTGCCTCCTCCGCCCTGGCAACCCCGCTGCCGCGCGTGCTTCGCCCCCAGCGGGCGGTTCCGTCGGACGCGGTGCGACCGACCCGGGCCGAGGTCAACCTGGCCAACCTGCGCCACAACCTGCGCGTGCTCCAGCGCGTCGCCGGCGGTGCGGAGGTCTGGAGCGTGCTCAAGGCCGATGGCTACGGCCACGGCGCGAAGGCCGTCGCGCGCACCCTGGAGCGCGCCGGCGTGAGCGGCGTGTGCGTCGCTCTACTCGAGGAAGGCATCGAGCTCAGAGGCGCCGGGATCCGCTGCCCGATCCTCGTCATGGGCGGCTACTACGGCCGCGCCTGGGGCGAGCTCCTGCACCACGCGCTGACGCCGGTGCTCTACGACGCCGGCCAGGTCGAGGCGGTCGCCGAGGAAGTCCGCTACTCCGGCTCGGAGCCCCTGCCGATCCACCTGAAGATCGACACAGGCATGTCCCGCCTCGGAGCGCTGCCGAGGCACGTGGCGCCGCTAGCCGAGGTCATCCGCCGCCATCCCGAGGTGCAGCTCGACGGCGTCATGACCCACTTCGCGTGCGCGGATTCCGGCAACGTCGAGTCGGTCGACCGCCAGCTCGACCAGTTCGACGACGCGCTGGCGGTACTCCGCGCGGCCGGGCTCGAGCCGCGCTTGCGCCATGCGGCGAACAGCGCGGCGCTGCTCGGAAGCGCGCGCGCGCGCCTCGACATGGTCCGGCCCGGAGTCGCGCTGTTCGGCGTCGATCCGCGCCCGGTCGGCACACGCGAGCTACGGCCGGTGATGCACGTGAAGAGCCAGATCATCTCGCTCCGCGAGCTACCGGCGGGCCGGAGCGTCGGTTACGGCTCCACCTGGACGGCGGCGCGCCCGAGCCGCATCGCCACCGTGCCGATGGGCTACGCGGACGGCCTGAGCCGCGCGCTCTCGAACCGCGGCGCGATGCTGGTACGCGGGCGGCGCGCGCCCATCGCCGGCGTGGTCAGCATGGACATGACCATGCTCGACGTGACCGACATCGACGGCGTGAGCGCCGGCGACGAGGCCGTCGTGCTCGGCGCGCAGAAGGGCCCGCTCGGCGAGGACGCCATCACCGCCCAGGAGATGGCCGAGACCCTCGGCACGATCCCGTGGGAGATCCTCACGAGCGTGTCGCGCCGCGTTCCGCGCTTCTATCGCGAGCCCTGATCGATCAAGCGCTGCACCTTCGCGGCGCAGATCAGGTCGTTTTCGCTCAAGCCACCGACGGCGTGGGTCGTGAACAGCACAACGCAGCGGTTATACGAGAGCGCCAGGTCGGGGTGGTGGTCTTCCTGGTTCGCGATCCACGCGATGGCGTTGGCGAACTCCATCGTCTCGTAGAAGTTCGCGAAGCCGAAGCTCGCGCTGATCGCCTTGCCGTCGTCGCTCGGCTCCCACCCCGGCAGCGCCCCGAGGCCGGCGGTCAGCTCCGCCTTCGACAGCGCGGGGGTATCGCCCGTGCACGGCTTGCATCGCTTGTCGGCCAGTGCCGTCATGTCGTCGTCTCCTCCCGAAGCAGCAATCTAGGCTCGTTCAGCGCCGCCGCGACAGCGCGCACGCGCTCGTCGCCGCGGACGGCGTCGATCAGTCCCTGCATCGCAGTCAGGTACGCCTCCCGCTCGAGCTCGCCGCGCAGCAGCTGCACCCGGAGGAAGATGCCTGTGGTCTGGACCACGTCGCAAAGGCAATAGTCGCGGACTTCCGCCAGCTTGCCGGCGTGGACGAGCGGCCCGACGTCCTTGCCGTCCACCCCGACCTTGCCGGGCATGCCACAGAGCTTGGCGACGATGTCCAGCTTACTCGGCTTCGCTGCTCCGAAATCTGCAACGTAATCCATTAGATCTAGATGACCATCCGGACTGAAGCGGTAGCGCACGTCGCGCGACCGGTAGTAGTGCCGGAGCGGGATGCCGTACCGCAGGCAGCGCGCGGAGATGACCGGAAGGTCGAACCCGCGCCCGTTCCAGGTCACCAGGTCCGGCTTGTGGCCTTCAAGGAAGCCAGCGAAATCAGAGAGGATTCCGGCTTCGCTCTTGCCCTCGCCGATGACCCCGAGGCGACGCACGGCGTACTGGTCGTCGAGCCACAGCACCCCGACCACCACGACCGCGTGGTGGGGCGGGGCAGGCAGTCGCTCGGCCTCGCTGGACTCGGCGATGGGCAGCTCCGCGTCGAGGACGGTCTCGATGTCGAGGACGAGGTAGGTCTTGCTCACGGGACGCCGAGCATCCTCTCCGGCGGCGGTTCCGGTCAACGGACCCCGGAAGTGCCTGCTTTCGGGAGTTTTTCCGGATACTTGACAGCGACGCGCGGTCCGTGCTGACGTGTGGATCCAAAGTTTCCGGGGGAGCTGCATCCAGCTCCACCCCTGAAAAAGACGTTTCTCTCACCGGGATGGACAGCGTGGGCGCACATAGACCAGCGTGGCTCGATGGAGTCGCTGGCGCGCCCCTGTCGCCGAGCGCATGGCGCAAAATACTCTTGTTATCAATTGTGACATACGTGAGACCCGCGTCGCCCTGATCGAGGGCGGGGTCATCGCCGAGCTTCACATCGAGCGCGCGATCGCGCGTGGCACCGTCGGGAACATCGTTCTCGGCAAGGTGACCCGCGTGCTCCCGGGCATGCAGGCCGCGTTCATCGACGTCGGCATGGAGCGCGCCGCGTTCCTCCACGTCGAGGATTCTGATCCGGCCGAAGGACTTCGAGACGTACCTGCACGGCAACGCGCGGGACTCCGATGAGCCTTCGATGCGCGGCGAAGGCGGGCGACGACGCAACTGGCGCCTCGACTCCGACGAGGACGACGACGAGGGCGTCGAGGAAGTGACGACGGCCGAGCCCGTCGTCGAGCCGGCGGCGGAAGCGGAGCAACCGGAGCGCGAGGCGCCCGCGGATCGAAAGCGTGGCGGGCGACGCCGCGGCCGGGGCCGAGCGCGCATCGTCGAGCCGGCCGCCACGGGCGCGACCGACGAGTCGGCGGCAGCAGAACCCGGCGCGGGCGACGACGACGCGGGCGACGCGAACGCGGGCGACGCGGACGCGGACGATGCGAGCGAAGACGACAGCCTGGACGCCGCCTGGACCGATCCGGAAGCGGAAGCGGTTGGCGACGACACGGGCGAAGACGACGTCGGTGAAGACGCCGACGCCGACACCGCGCCGGCAGAGGACGCCACGGACGACGCCTCCGACGACGCCACGGACGACGCCACGGACGACGCCACGGACGACGCCACGGACGACGCCGCTGGCGACGAGGAGCCAGCCGCCGCCGCCAGCGCCGAGGGCGACGAGGATCACACCGGAACCGTGACGTCGCTCCGCCACGCACCGGCGCCCGACAGCGACGCCGGGGGACGCGGCCGCCGGCGGCGCCGGCGGCGGCGCGGCAAGGGCGAACCGCCCGCCCCGCGCGAGGAAGCCAAGCCGCGCCCCGAAGCGCGCGGCAACGGGCGCAACGGACAGCGCGCCAAGCCGGCCACGAGTCGCGTCTCGCGCTCCGTGCCGATCACCGAGGTCGTGAAAGAGGGGGACGAGGTCATCGTCCAGATCTCGAAGGAGCCGATCGGGACCAAGGGCGCGCGCGTCACCAGCCACATCTCGCTGCCGGGCCGCTACGTCGTCTATCTGCCGACGGTCGATCACGTGGGCATCTCCAAGCGCATCGGCTCGGCGCGCGAGCGTCAGCGCCTGCGCGCCGTGATGGAGGCGCTGAAGCCGCCGGTCGGCGGCCTGATCGTACGCACGGTCGCCGAGGGCCTCACCAAGGGCGCGCTCAAGGCCGACGTCGGCTACCTGATGAAGCTGTGGGCCGAGGTCGCACGCAAGAAGGAAGGCGCGAAGGCGCCAAGCGTGCTCTCCAGCGAGCTCGATCTTGTACTGAAGACCGCGCGCGATCTGTTCACCGACGACATCCAGAAGATCGTCATCGACGACAAGGAGCAGTACGCGCGGCTGGTGCGCTTCGTCGAGATGTTCCTGCCCGAGCGCGTCAAGGACATCGAGCTCTACACCGGCGAGGAACCGATCTTCGACGCCTACGGCATCGAGGACGAGATCGGCCGCGCGCTGAGCCGCAAGGTCCCGCTGCCGAGCGGCGGCTACCTGATCATCGACCAGGCCGAGGCCCTGACCGCCATCGACGTCAACACCGGGCGCTACGTCGGCAAGGGCAGCAAGGATCTCGAAGAGACCGCCCTCAAGACCAACCTCGAGGCCGTGGACGAGATCGCCTACCAGCTCCGCTTCCGCAACATCGGCGGGCTCGTGATCCTCGATCTCATCGACATGGAGAACGGTGGGAACCGCGAGAAGGTCTGGCGTGCGCTGGTGCAGCGGCTCAGCAAGGACAAGGCAAAGACGACGCTGAACCGTATCAGCGAGCTTGGCCTGATCGAGATGACGCGCAAGCGCACGCGCGAGAGCCTGAGCCGCGTGATGCACGAGCCGTGCTTCTATTGCGACGGCACCGGCCAGATCCAGTCGCGCACGACCATCGCCTACGAGATCATCCGGCAGATCCGCCGCGAGCGGCAGACGTTGCCGGGCTACGTCGTCCTGGTAAACGCCCACCCGGCGGTGGTCGACCTGATGAACGGCGAGGAGAAGGAAGCCGTGGTCGAGGCGGAGCGCCGTTACCAGCGCCGCATCGAGCTGGTTCCGCGCCGCGAGTACCACATCGAGCAGTTCGACTTGCAGGGGAAGTAGCAATGACGGGCCGCCAGGACGAACGCGTGACGATCAACAAGGAGTTCGACTCCTTCGATCAGTTCATCCAGGAGTACGTCACGAACATCTCGGCCACCGGCGCGTTCATCAAGTCGAAGAGCCCGCTGCCCATCGGCACCGAGGTGAACCTCCGCTTCACCGTGATCATGGACGACATCGAAACCATCGAAGGCGTCGGCGTCGTGGTGCGGGTGGAGAGCGATCCCCCGGGCATGGGCGTGGTCTTCCGCGAGCTCTCCAGCTACTCCAAGGAGCTCCTGGCCAAGCTCCTGACGCGACACGCGTCGCGATAGACCTGGACATACGACCAGGACGCCTCGATCCGGGGTCTGCCGGTCCGGCGCGGAACCGCGCGAAACGCGCGACCTCTGGCACCTGCGGTCGACGCCTGTGGCGAAACCGCGCTCGCTGATCTAGAACACGCGGCCCATGTACCTCGCCAAGACGAAGAACCCGCGCAAGACGGACCGGACCCGCTCCAACCGGCTCAAGGCCAAGCTGAAGGCCAAGAACAAGAACCGCCACAAGCGGCTCAAGAAGTACAAGGCCGACTGACGCCGCTTCGAGATCGCGATGCAGGCCACGCGCCGTGGCCGGAGTCGATCGCGATCGCCGGGCTGAATCGCGGCGCGAGAACCCGCCACACCGAAGCGCCCGGTGGCGGTTCGGCGGATCCTAGAACGCTTCGCCCTCGTCGTCGTCGCGCGACGGACCGAGGGCGCGGCGCGCGACGTCGAACGAGAACCCGGCCCGCGCCAGCGCGCCGAGATCGTGACGCCGCTTCGCGGCGCGTTCCGCGGCCGGCCGGTACGGTCCGAGACGACGGCGCCGGGCGAACAGCTGGGCCGCCTCGAGCTCCGCGTCGCCGCTGTCACGCTCCGCGCCCGACAGCGCTTGCGCGATCGCGCCGTCGTCGACACCCTTCATGCGCAGCTTGTGCTCGATGCCGCGCCGCGAGCTGCCGCGCGCGCGCAGACCGCGCGCCATGTTCTCCGCGTAGCGCGCGTCGTCGAGCAGACCCGACGAGCCATAGCGGGTGATCAACTCGTCGACGACCCGCGTCAGCCCGGGCTCGTCGAGCTCTTGCGTGCGCGCCGCGCGCCGGATGCGTGTCATGAGCACGCGCCGCAGGTTGTCCGCCGAACTGTCGAAGCGGTCGAGGTACGCCAGCGCGGCTCTCTCGAGTGCCGCCGCGTCGAGCGGGGCGGCGGGTCGTCGCGCACGCTTCATGTGAGGGTTCTGCCACGAGCCGCGGCCACGCGTCACGGGCGGCCGGCATACCGGCGCGCGCGGCTCGATCAGAACGGACAAGCGGGCGGCGGACAGGTGCCGGTTCGCGGAACCGCGCTGCCGGCCCCGATCCCGCACCACGACGGGTCGGCCGCGGGCAGCCCCTGCGCGACGTAGGGCGAGTAGCCCTTCGGGAACCAGTACGGATGATCGAGCACGAACTGCCACAGGCCGGCGTACAGCGAGTACCCCGCCGGGGGCTCGAACGGCGGCTCCGCGTGGGCGCAGTTGTGCACGCACTCGGCGAAGAACGTCCCGTCCTTCTCCAGATTCGTCTCGAGCTGCTGGCTCAGGACCTGGAAGTGCTCGGTGACGCAGATGTCGCTCGGACCGCCCCACAGGACGATGCCCGGGATCGGGTGCTTGGGCTCCGTCCAGGGCTTGATCGTGGCGTTGGCGGGCGTGCCGACGCCCCCGGAGAGCGACAGGAAGCTGGAGAGGTACTCGCTGCGCGCACCGACGAGCTGATCGGTCCACAGCGCGCCGGCGCTGACACCGGCGCTCGCGACGCAGTTCTTGTTGACGTTGAACTGCGCGGACACGCAACTCAGCATGTCGTCGAAGAACGTGAGCTCGGCCTGGACCTGCTGCGCGGACGCGATCAGCGAGTACGGCCACTTGAAGAAGTTGAGCGACGAGGGATCCGCTTCCGGGATCACGGCGATGAAGCGCTGCGCGTCGACGGCGTTCTGCACCTCGCCCTTCTCGTAGAAGCCCTTCGCGTCGCCGCCGAGCCAGTGCCAGAGGAAGATCACGGGCAAGCGTTCGCCCGCTTGCAGGTTGTGCGGAAGCGCGAGGATGAACTGGCGGTCCGCACCCGAGGTCATGATGTGGACCGGGTTGGTCTCGCCGGCGGAATCCGCGTCGGTCGGCAACGTGGGGCACGTGCCGCCGCTGTACTTCGGCGGATCGGGCGCTTGAGGCGCACCGGGCGGCGGATCGGCGCTGCACCCTCCGATGCCGAGCGCACCCGCGTCGGCGATGAAGCCGCCGCTGCCGCCCATGCCGGCCGCGCCACCCGTAGCCTGGCCCGCGCTGCCGGCGCTTCCATCAGGAGACGTGCCCGCGGTACCGCCGCTCGACGCGCCCGCAGAACCGCCGCTGCCGCCGGTCGCGCCAGTGCCGCCGGTCGCGCCGGTGCCGGCGCCGCCGTCTTGCGACGGTGTCGAGCCCGTGTCGCTCGAGCTGCCGCAGCCCCACGCGCACGCGATGCCGGCGCACACGAGCGCGGCGCCGAGTCTCTTGTTTCCGTGCTGTCGCATGTTCCTCGCCTCCACGCGAACCGGCCAGCCGGCCCCGATCGAGAATGGACCCAGCTCAACTCGGTTTCAAGCTCCTTCAATCCGAACGGCCGACACCGCCCGCGGGCGACCCGCGGCGCGACGGCATTGCCCCTTGAAATCCGGCGCTTTCCGCTGCGGCCCCCCCGCACGACGGACGCCGCCGGCGCGCCGCGCGGTTCCGCGCCGGACCGGCATCAAGCGGCCCGGACGCTCGATCGGCGTGGCGGATCAGCCGCCGCGCTTGAGCTCGGTGAGCACGAGCTTGCTCACGGCCTTGAGCGTGTCGAACACGCCGACACCGGTGCGCGCCACGGCTTCGTAGTCGGGAACCGTCATCGGATTGATGAGCGAGCGCAGCTCTTCCACGTCCACGACGTTCGGCAGGTCGCGCTTGTTGTACTGCACGACGTAGGGGATCTTCTCGAGCGAATAGCCCTGCTCGGCCAGGTTGGTGCGCAGGTTCTCGACGCTCTCCTGGTTTGCCTCGAGGCGTTCGATCTGCGAGTCGGCAACGAAGATCACGCCGTCGACGCCCTTCAGAATCAGCTTGCGGCTTGCGTCGTAGAACACCTGCCCGGGCACGGTGTACAGGTGGAAGCGCGTCTTGAAACCGCGGATTTCGCCCAGCGAAAGCGGCAGGAAGTCGAAGAATAGCGTTCGCTCGGTCTCCGTCGCGAGCGAGATCATCTTGCCCTTGGCGTCCGGATTCGTGCGCTCGTAGATGTACTGCAGGTTGGTCGTCTTCCCGCACAGACCGGGCCCGTAGTAGACGATCTTGCAGTTGATCTCCCGGGCCATGTAGTTGATGAAGCTCATCGCCCGGCGCCTTCAGTCGTTGAAAAGGTTGTCGATGTCCTCGTCGGTGATCTCGGCGAAAGGCGAGTCGCCACCGGGTTCCTGGACCTTTGACAACAGGGCCTCGAAGATGCGGTTGAGCTCGTCGCTCGCCTTGCGGACGCGTAGGCGAACCAGGCCGAGGCTCGACTTCGAGTCGAAGATGACCACAAGGATCACCCGGTTGCCGACGAGCTGGATGTGGATGTTCGCCTTCTCGCCCTCGTGGAACTGCGTCGCGAACTCGTTCTCGCGCAGCAGCTTCGCGATGCCGCCCGTGGCCGCGATGTTGCCGGCGGTGAGGGACGCCAGCGACGTGGTGTCGATGTTGTCGACCTCGCCGCTGGCGGCGATGAGCTGACCATTCTTGTCGACGATGAAGACGACCCTGGCGTTCGCTTCCCGAACCAGGCGGTCTACGACCGCTTGGATCTGGTTGAACTCCTCCTCGTACATCACCATCTGCGGGTTGACCATTCGAGCCTCCAGAGCTTGCTCGATGCGCCGGCTAGGCCACGAACGCTTGGCCGTGGGCCGGTCGCGGGCTGGCTTGCCGACGCTTCTTGCGGCGGCGCCCGGCCACCCCCTGCCCACGAGAATCGCTCGCGCAAGGGGTCGAACTTGCTGACGCTGGATCCTTCTATATGACCGCCACCGGGCCAGCAAGCAGAGCCTCGCGGGATCGACCGCTTTCTCCGGTCTGGAGGCCGGGCGGCGGCGCACTGAACGCCCGCGCCGGCCGCAACGCACGCGACGCCCGATTGAGTTTGCCCGGCCCGCTCCGGGACGCTAACAAGGGTTCGGGGAAATCGTGAAGTTCCTCGCTCTGGCGCTTTCGTTAGCGCTGCTATGTTCAGTTTCGCACGCCGGAGCAGAGAACGCGCTCTACAACGCGGACCTGCGCGACGCTGCCAGCCGCCTCGACGCAGCGCGGGGGCCGGAGGTCTACGCGGCGCTGCGCGGTGTGTGGAGCACGTGGGACCGCGCCGATCCGCTCCACGTCGAAGAGATCCTGCGCGCGAGCGCCGAGAGCCCGCGGCTCGCGCCCGCCGCTCGCGCCTACGCCGCGCTGCTCGTCGCCTACGCGCGCAGCCGCCGCGGCGACCTGGAAGACGCGCGCGACCGAATCGCGGGGCTCGGCTACGTCCACAGCTGGGCGGTCGTCGGCCCGTTCGACAACGACGGCAAGACCGGCTTCGACGCCGAGCTCGGCCCGGAGCTCGACTTCGACAAGGCCATCGTGCCGGGCCGCGCCTACTCCGGCAAGGAGCGACCGGTGCGCTGGCGCACCGTCCCGGTCGCGGCGTTTCCGTACGGGTTCCTCGACACCGGCTCGCTGATGCGACCGGAACAGAAGATCTGCGCGTTCGCTACGACCTGGGTCCACGCGAAGAAGGGCACGCGCGCGCCGCGACCGATCAGCGCATGGGTCGGCGTGTCCGGCGCGTTCAAGCTGTTCTGGAACGGGCAGCCGATGCTCGCCGACAAGGCCTACCGCGGCCATGACGCCGAGCGCGAGGCGGTCCAGCTCACGCTGCAGCCGGGCATGAACAACCTGACGATCAAGGCGTGCGGCGACGACGCCGCGCCGATCATCAGCCTGCGCCTCGGGGACGCGCGCGGCGGGCCCGACACCGGCATCGAAGCCACGAACGAGCTCGGTGCGAGCGCCGAGGCCGCGAAGATCGCCGTCAAGCGCGACAAGGGCGCGAAGCCACCCGCCGTGCAGAAGCAACGCGGCGGCGTCGAGGGCCCGCTGCAGGCCTTCGAGCGCACGGCGAGCGCGAAGAACCCG
Source organism: uncultured delta proteobacterium (assembly GCA_963775185.1). Taxonomy (GTDB): domain Bacteria; phylum Myxococcota_A; class Polyangia; order Polyangiales; family Polyangiaceae; genus JAPSGB01. The sequence goes on from CAVZIE010000006.1 coordinate 196,974, forward strand.
TCGGCGGCGACACTGCAAGCCTACGCGGAGTACCTGGACGCCACCGGCGGCGACGACCCGGCGGATCACAAGTCGCGGGACCTGGCGAGGCGCGCCGCGGAGCGCGAGCCGACGGTGGAGCGCCTGCTGCTCGCCGGCCGGCTCTCCGAGGATCGAAACCAGCAGAAGGAGTGGGTGGACAAGGCCGCCGCGCTCGCCAAGAGCTCGAAGCGGCGGAAAGAGCAGGTGGACGTGCTGCTGGCGCAAGCGGCCCTGGCCCGCACCAGCCCCAACTGGCGTGACGCGTCGCCGTTCTACGACAAGGTGCTCGCGCTGGAGCCCGGCAACCTGACGGCGATCGACGGCCGCGTCGAGCTGTTCAACGAGGCCGGGCTCAGGCGCACCGCGCTCGCCACGCTCGAACACTCGCTCGAGCGCGCACCGCACTCGGTGACGCTGCTCAACATGTACGCCTCCGAGCTGCGCGCGCTCGGGCGCGCGACCGACGCCGCGGAGGTGGAGAGCCGCTACTCGGCGCTGCGCTTCGACGACCGGACGTACTTGAACGGCATGATCAGCCTGGCCGTCACGCGGCGCAATCGTCCGGCGGCGGAGCGCTGGGTCGGGCGGCTGCTCGCGGCCGACCCGGACAGCCAGTGGGCGCTCGGCGTCGCCGCGCGCACCTATCGCGCGCTCGGCCAGCCGGAACGCGCCATCGCCAGCTACAAGCACGCGCTGGAGCTCGCCCCGGAGGACACCGGCACGCTGCGCACGCTCGCCGATCTCCAGGGCGAGATCGGCCATCGCGACGAGCAGCTGGCGCTCCTGCACCGCATCCTCGAGCTGCATCCGCAGGACCACGACGTGCGCGAGTACGTGGAGCACATCGAGCCGCCCAAGCCGCGGCCGGACGAGGCCTACGCCTGGGCTCCCGACAAGTTCCTGAAGCTCCGCATCGCGCCGGCGGCCGGTCAGAACCGTCGCACGCTGCGCGATCTGACGGTGTCCACCGTCTACCAGAACGGGCTGTCGAGCCAGTTCCGCCAGGTCGTGTTCCAGCCGCTCACCGACGCCGCCGCGGCGCTCGCGCGCCAGTACGTGTTCCAGTACCAGGCCGACCGGCAGACGGTGCAGCTGCGCGGCGCCCGCGTCTTCCGCGCCGACGGACGCGTGGACGAGGCCGTGGAGTCCGGCGAGGGCGCCGCCGACGATCCGGCGATCGCCATGTACACGTCGGCGCGCACGTTCTACGTGCAATTGCCGCGGCTCGAGCCCGGCGACGTGGTCGAGCTGCGCTACCGCATCGACGACACGGTGCCGAACAACGAGTTTTCAAACTACTTCGGCGACGTCGAGTACCTGCAGTCGAGCGAGCCCGTCGCGAACGCCGAGTACGTGCTGATCACGCCCAAGAGCCGCTCGTTCTACATCGACAGCCAGGTGCAGGGCCTCACGCAGAAGGTCACCGAGTCCGGCGATCAGCGCATCTATCGCTTCTTCGCCGCGAAGATCCCACCGATCACGCCCGAGCCAGCGATGCCGCCGTGGCCCGAGGTGCTCGGCTTCATCCACGTCTCCACGTACAAGACGTGGAAGCAGCTCGGGCAGTGGTACTGGGGCCTCGCCAAGGACCAGTTCGACCTCGACGACGAGACGCGCAAGCTCGCCCACGACATCACCAAGGGCAAGACGACGGAGATCGACAAGGTCAAGGCCGTCTACGACTGGGTCGTCAAGAACACGCGCTACGTGGGCTTGGAGTTCGGCATCTACGGCTTCAAGCCGCGGCGCTGCGTTCAGACAGTCGCGCGCGGCTGGGGCGACTGCAAGGACAAGGCCACGGTCCTCGTCACGCTGCTCAAGGAGCTGCACATCCCGTCCACGATCGTGATCGTGCGCACGCAGCTGAAGGGGGAGTTCCCGTCCAAGGTGCCGAGCCTCGCGCCGTTCGATCACGCCATCGCGTACGTGCCGTCGCTCGACCTCTACCTGGACGGCACGGCGGAATACGCCGGCGCGACCGAGCTGCCGAAGATGGACCTCGGCGCGCTCGCCGTGCGCATCAACGAGGGCAATCCGCAGCTCGTCCACTTGCCCGCGCCCGATCCGACCAAGAACGTCATCGAGCGGCACCTCACCGCGACCGTGTCCGCGAGCGGCGATGCGCGCCTCGATCTGGACTACGAGACGCGCGGCACGAGCGCCGCGGAGTGGCGCCGTCGCTACCACGCCGACGCGACGCGACGCGACCGCATCGGCAGCGACCTGGGTCGCGAGTTCCCCGGCTTCAACATCGTCGCCGGCGCGGCCGGCATCAGCGCCAACGACATGGACGATCTCGAGCAGCCCGTGAAGATCAAGGTGCACGGCACGACCAGCTCGTTCGCGCGCCGTGAAGGCAAGCAGCTCAGCATGTCGGTAACGACGAACTACCGCCTGACGCCCGCCTACGCGTCGCTGTCGAAGCGCTCGCTCGACGTACGCATCCTCGCCTTCTCCACCATCGACGACACCTTCACCGTCAAGCTGCCACCCGGCACCAAGGTGCTGAGCGCGCCGCCGGACGCCAGCGGTGACACGCCTTTCGGCTCGTATTCGGTGAAGGTCGAACAGCAGAGCGGCCAGGTCGTCGTCCGCAGCCGACTTGCCGTGAAGGTGCAGCGCATCACCCCCGCGCAGTACGCTGCGTGGCGCACCTTCTGCGGCAACGCCGATCAAGCGCTGGACGCGCGCCTGGTGGTCGGGCCATGAGGGGTCGGTCCGGCGCGGTATCCCGGATCGCGATGCTCGCGACGGCGGCAGCGCTGAGCGCGCTCTGTGCCTCGTGCACGCACGGCGCACCAGCCAAGAGCGCCGCCACGCCGATTGCAGCGCTGCGCACGAGCGGCAAGGCGACGCAGGATCCGGAGATCGCGGGACAGTGGCTGCTCGGCGAGCTGATCTCGCCCGGCGGCGACGCGCGCACCGCGCGCGACGCGCGCAAGAAGCTGGACGCGCTGGGTGGCACGGGCATGCTCGCCGAGCTCGCCCGCGGCGTCGACGACTCGCTCCACGGACGGCTCCGGGCGGCGCCGGATCATTTCCTGCGCGCGACGCGCGCGGCGCGGGTTTCCACCGACCCGCGCGCGCCCTTCGTCGCGTGGTTCGCCGCGCGCCGCGCGATGTCGCTGCGCGACGAGACGCCCGAGCTGTGGAAGAACTGGCGCTCGTTCGTGGAGGACGCCATGAAGGCGCCGCTCCACATGGGCTGGCGCGCGCGCAGCGAGCTGGTCGACTGGTGGGCGGACGAGGCCTACGACGCCGCCAAGCAGAACGTCGAGGACCTGAGCGCGAGCCAGTTCGGCTGCGTGAAGAACGTCCGCATCGCCGGCCCCTTCGGACGCGGCGCGAGCGCGGACGCGATCCGCCACTTCGCCGCGGAGGAGCCGGGCCCGTGGCCCGAGCGCTGGCAGCCGGAGCCGGGCATCGCCCACGCGCCGCACGTGCTCGTGACCGAGCGGCACGGCTGCTACATCGGCGCGAAAGAGCCGGTGACGGACGGCATCTTCTACGCCGAGACGTACCTCGATCTGCCGACGGCGAAGAACGTCATCATCTCCGTACAGGGCGCGATCGAGCTCTGGGTCGATGACACGCTGGTCATCGATCGGGATCCCCGGCAGTGGGGCATCTGGCCCAAGTTCGGCGCCCAGATGTGGCTCGAGAAGGGGCGCCACCGCGTGCTCGCGCGGATCGGCGATCCGCAGACGTCGGTGCGCGCGATGGAGGCCGACGGACGCCCGGCAGGCCTCGACGGCAGCACCGACGCGGCGGCGCCGTACTCCATCGTCGCGCCGGAAGTCACCGGTGATCCGAACATCCTCGACCGCTTCATCGCCAACGGCAAGGTCGTCGACCCGGGCGACGACCTGGTGCGCTACACCGCCGCCTACCTCGCCGACATCGAAGGCCAGGGCGACGTCGCCGACGTCTTGATCGAGCCGCTCGTCGCCGACACGAAGCGCGCGACCGGTCCGGCGATGGTGATGGCCGCGGGCTTCGTGGGCGACGACCCGATCTTCGACGAGGCGCAGGCCAAGGATCTATCCCGCGAGCTGGAAGAGCGCGCGAAGAAGCGCGACCCCGGCCTATGGCAGCCGCAGCTGGCGCTGGCGCTGTGGGAGGCGCAGCGCGCGGGACCGGCCGCCGGCGTCGCGCGCGTCAAGGCGTTGGTCGACACCTTCCCGGACGTACCCGACGTGCTGTCGGCGCTGTCGCACCTGTACTCGCAGCTCGGCTGGAGCGCGGAGTACGCGAGCGCGGTCGAGCTGCTGGTGCAGCGCTTCCCGGACGACGTGGACGCGCTGACCACGGGCGTGGACGTCTACGACATGCTCGGCCAAGCGGACCATGCCGACAAGCTCGTCGCGCGCATCAAGAAGCTCGATCCGGACAGCGAGATCGTCCTGACCCGCGCTCTCGCGCGCGAGGACTACAGCACCGCGCTGGCCGAGCTCAAGCGCATCGGCAAGCGCCGGCCCAAGCGCAAGGACATCGCCGAGCGCATCTACGACGTGATGGTTCGCGCAGGCAACCAGAGCGAGACGTGGAAGAAGCTCGAGGAAGCCATCAAGCAGAAGCCGCGCGACGGCGGCGCGCGACTCGCTCTGGCCGACGCGCACTACGCCGCCGGCAAGCATGGCGCCTTGCGCAAGGCGCTCGTGGACGCGGTCGTCAGCGGCGCGTCCACGGAGGAGCTCAAGGACGCCATCGATCTAGTCGAGGGCATGAGCGAGCTCGCACCGTACCGCCTGGACGGTCTGTCCGTGATCAAGGCCTACGAGGCGAGCGGTCGTCACATGCCGGGCACGGCGGCGCGCGTCCTCGACTACTCGGCGATCTGGGTGCACTCCGACGGCTCCAGTCGCATGCTCGAGCACGAGATCGTCCGCATCCAGAGCCCGGAGGCGATCAGCCAGCTCGCCGAGCAGCGGCGCCTGGACGGCCTGGTGCTGCACATGCGTGTCATCAAGCAGGACGGCCGCATCCTCGAGCCCGAGAACGTGCCGGGCAAGCCCACCGTCACCTACCCGCACCTCGAGGTCGGCGACTTCATCGAGACCGAGCACATCACCAGCACGCCGGGCGACGGTCAGCACGGCCAGCAGTACGTCGGACCACACTGGTTCTTCCGCGAGGAGAACATCGCGTACGCGCGCAGCGAGTTCGTCGTGATCTCGCCGGAGGACAAGCCGCTCGACATCGAGACGCGCGGCAGCGTCCCCGAGCCGCGCGTCGAGCACCAGGCGAACAACGTGGTGCATCGCTGGCGCGTCGATTACAGCCCAGCGGCGCCGGTCGAGCCGAGCAGCGCGCCGATCACCGAGTTTCTGCCGAGCGTCCAGATCGGCTGGGGCTTCACCCTGGAAAAGCGCCTGCGGAGCCTCGCCGACTCGGTCACCGAGCTGACGCCGGTGGATCCGCGCATCGAGCGCATGGCACGCGACATCGCCAAGGGCGTCCCGGCTCGCGCGCGGACACAACGCGCGATCCGGCTGTACCGCTGGGTACTGGCGAACGTCGAGGACGGCCCGGAGACCGACGGCCGCCGCGTCGTGGTGGGCAAGCACGGCAACCGCTGGCGCGGCTTCATGACGCTGTGTCGATCGTTGGGCATCCCGGTCGAGTACGCGATCGCACAGAACCGCTTGGCCTCGCCGCCCGTGGGACCGATCTCGAAGGCCGCGCTCTTCACCGATCCGCTGCTGCGGCTCGAGGGCGATCGGGGTCCGACGTGGCTGACCGTCAGCAACAAGTTCGCGCCGTTCGGCTACGTTCCCGCGGAGGTGCGCGGCATGCCGGCGTACCTGCTCACCGGCAGCAAGCCGCAGAAGCTCGAGACGCCGAACCAGGGCGCGCAGGACGGCCTCGTCTACGAGGGCACCGTGCAGCTGGCCGCCGACGGCACCGGCACCATCGACTTCGCCGAGAAGTTCTACGGCAAGTACGCCATGGCGCTGCGCGGAGCGTTGGCGCAGCTTCCCGAGAGCCAGCTCCACGACGTCATCGAGTCGCGGCTGCTCGGTCACGCGCTACGCGGCGCGCACCTCGTGGATTTCAAGGTCGAGCAGCTCGACGATCTCGACGCGCCGCTGACGCTGCACATGAAGGCAACGCAGCCGGGCTTCGCGCAGAGCGTCGGCGGGGGGCTGGTGATCTCGCCGCCGTTCACGCCGCGCATCAGTCAGCTCGCGACGTTGCCGGCGCGCCAGACACCGCTGCTCATCGGCGAGGCCACGCACCAGGAGGTGCGTCTATCGATCCAGCTCCCGCCCGGCGCGCAGCTCGCCAGCACGCTCGCCGGCGGCACGATCAAGGACGGCGATCGCTCGGTAGAGGTGAAGGACACGCTGCGCGGCAACACGCTGGTCCTCGACCGGACGCTGGATCTACCTGCCGGCCGCATCCAGCCGGATCGCTACCCTGCGTTCGTCCAGTTCGCGCACCGCGCGGACGACGCGCTGTCGAGCAGCATCCAGATCAAGCTGAAGTAGCGTTCCGCGACGGCTTACTTGGCGTTCTTCTTCGCCTTGTCGTCCGCTTCCTTGAGGCGCTGCTCGATGCGCTTCTTCACCGCGCCGTAGTCCTCGACGAGCTTCTTCCAGGTCACGATCGCCTGCTTGCGCTTGGCGGCCGAGTCCGGATACGTCTTGGCGTCGGTGTGCTCCTTGGCGAGCGTCTCGTACTGCGTCCAGCTGTCGGTGGCGTCGTCGTACGACTTCTGGCGCTCGCGGAGATCGGCGATGCAAAACAGGATCTTCGCCTTCAGCGTCCAGTCTTCCCCCGCGAAGCGCAGCGCGTTTGCCCACGATGCGTCCGCCTCCTGGGTGTTGCCCTTGGCGAGCTGCGCTTCGCCCAGACGGTAGTGACCGAGCGCGTTCTGCGGCTCCTTCGTGATCGCGTCGCGATACGCCGTGATCGCGGCGTCGATGTCGCGCGCGATGAACGCATCGTCGCCCTTCTTGAGCGATTCCCAGAACGGGCTGATGCCCTTGATGCCCTTCGGATCGCGTCGCACCTCGCCGGCGGCGGGCTTGTCGCCCTTCGCGGGCTTGTCGTCGGCGAGAGCGGGAGCCGACAGGAGCGCGACGGCGAGAGCGAACGGCACGGCGTTGAAGCGGGCGAGCATGGGCTGACGTCCTCCGCGAGAACCGTAACACGGCCGGGCGAACCCTCGCCACGGCGCGCGCGGGGCCGATCCGCGCGCCGCGGAGAGTTTCCCACAGAGTTGGGGAATTGCTGTGGGTATTGGTATGTAACATTCCGATTTTGTTGATTTTTGTATGTCCAACGCGGAACCCCACAGGGCGCCGGGCCGGCGCGGCACGCCAGGCCGCGAGGCGGACCGACGGGGGACGCGAGCATGCGTGTACGATGCTGTCCGACATGCGGCGCAGCGCTCTGGTCAAGCCGTTCCCGTGGGCCGCGCTCCCTTCCGCGAGCCGGGCGACGCTGCGGGCCAGCCGTCGGCTTCGACCGCTCGTCGAGCGCGCGGTCGATCCGGCACGGATCGCCGCGGCGGCCTCCGACGTGCTCGGCACCGACGTCGAGCTCGCGGCGAGCGCGGTGGTCGCGCGCGATCGACCCCCGGCGAGCGCCGGGCCGCGCGTAGCGTTCGAGCTCGACGACGGCTCGCTCGGCGTGGAGCTGCACGTCGACGCGGATCTGGCGGCGCTCGCGCTGTCGAACGTGCTCGGTCGCGCCGTGACGCTGGCGGCCCCCGATGCGCCGTTCGACGCCAGCTTGACCGGCGCCCTCGCCGCGGTGCTCGCCGAGAATCGCGCGCCGCGCCGGCGGCAGCGCGCCGCTCGTGGTGCGGCGCGCCGCCGCGGCCCGGAGCGAGCCGGGCCTGTCCGTCGATCTCGCCGTGCGCGTCGCGGGTCGGCTGTTCGGCGCCCGCGCCTGGGTCACGGGCGCCGAACAGCCGACCCACGACGTTGCGCCAACGGTCAACGCGGCACAGCTCGGGGCGCTCGAGATCGCGCTGCCCGTGGTGGTGGCACGCGCCACCACCACGCGCGACGCGCTGCTCGTGCTGGCGCCGGGCGACGCGTTCATGCCCGGCGCGGGCTGGACCATCGAGCGCGACGGACACGGGCGCGCGGCGCTCGCCGCGCCGGAAGCGGAGCACGGGATCGGCGTCGACCTGGGTCGCGACGGCTCGGTCGTGCTACGGGACGACACAGTCGCGCTCGGCGCCGACGAGGACGCGGCCCGGAGCGCGCCCGGCGACGAGCCAGGGGTGGACGAGGACATGACCACAGCAGACGACACGGGGATCGACAAGCTCGGAGACGCGGTGCTCGACGCGCCAATCGTGGTGCGCGTGGAGCTCGGCACGGTGCGCCTGGCCGCGCGCGACTGGGCGCGGCTCCGCGCCGGGGACGTGATCGAGACCGGGCGGCGCGTCGCCGAGCCCGTGGTGCTGCGCGTCGCCGGGCGCGAGGTCGCGCGGGGCGAGCTGGTCGACGTCGAGGGCGAGCTCGGCGTGCGCATCCGCGAGATCGTCGGACCCGACGCCGGATGAGGCGCGCGCTCTGCTTCGCGATCGCGCTCGTCGCGAGCGTCACGGCGTGCAAGCGCGCGCCGTCGGGCGCGGGCAGCGCCGCGAGCGCGCAAGCCCCGGGCCGGTCGCCGGCCGCGCCGGCCAAGCCCAAACCCAAACCCAAGCCCTGGTACGTCGGCAGGTGGTCCGGTAGCTACGACGCCGCGCAACACACGATCGACATGACCGCGAAGCAGGGCGCGGTCCACGAGTGGAAGGCGGACCCCGGCAAGCTCGCGAGCGGCAAGGGCACGATCGCCGTCGAGGTCGACGACGTCGGCGCGATCCACGGCAGCTCGAACGGCGCGCTCGGCGAGCTGATCGCCAGCGGCGAAGCCGACGCGGACGCGCTGCGCATCCGACTCGAGCCGGCGAAGGCCGCGACAGCCGCGTTCCGCGGCCTGGTCGTGGCCAAGCGCAACGGCGACGCAGCCAGCGGCAAGCTGTCGGCGTCGAGCGGCGACAGCCTGACCGTGCGCGAGGCGCCTGTGACGCTGCACAAGGCGCCGTGATCACGGCGCTGTTCGATCTCTCGGTGCTCGCGACGAGCACGCGCACGCGAGGCATCGGACGCTACATCGCGGATCTGGCCCATGCGCTCGGGAGCGCGGCGCACGAAGACGTGCGCGTGCGCGGCATCGAGCGGCTGCACCTGTCCGGTCGCGCCGACGTCGCGGACGACCTCGACGCCGCCGTCTGGCGCCTGACGGCGAGCGGCGCGCCGCGCATCGCGCACGCAGCGTGGAGCTACCGCGTGCGCGTGGCGGCGGCGCGAGCGACGCGCGCCCTCGCGCCGGACGTGTTGCACCTCGGGCACCCGGCAGCCACGCCGCTCGGCAACCCGGGATGCCCGCGCGTCACCACCTGCCACGACCTGATCCCGCTGCTCTATCCCGCGCACTACCTCGATTGGCGCGACGGCTTCTTCGTCGGTCGCTGGTGGCTCGACCACCGGCGCTTCCACTCGGCAGACCACGTGATCGCGGTGAGCGAGAGCACCGCGCACGATCTGGTCGCCGTGATCGGCGTGCCGGCGAGGCGCATCACGGTCGTCCACAGCGGCGTGGACGCCACGCGCTGGTCGCCGCTGGCGGACGCCGACGACGCCGGCGCCCGCGCGCGCTTCGGCCTCGACGGCGCGCGCTACCTGCTGTTCGTCGGCGCCGCGGACTGGCGCAAGAACGCCGAGGGCATGCTGCGCGCGCTGGCGATCGCGCGGCGGAGCGAGCCGGATCTGGTGCTCGCCTGGGCCGCGCGCCTCGACCCGGACGAGCTCGACGCGGTGCGATCGGCCGCCCGCGAGGCCGGCGTCGGCGACGCGCTCCGGCTGCTCGGCTACGTGCCGGACGCGGAGCTCGCGGCGCTGTACCGCGGCGCGCTCGCCCAGCTGTTCGTCTCGCGCGCGGAGGGCTTTGGCTATCCGCTCCTCGAAGCCATGGCCTCGGGCTGTCCGGTCATCGCCAGCGACCGCGCGACGATGGCCGAGATCGCCGGCGACGCGGCGTGGCTCGTCGATCCGGAGCGCCCCGAGGCGATCGCCGACGCGATCGTCGGGCTGACACGCTCCGGGAGCGAGCGGCAACGCCTGCGCGACGCCGGGATCGCGCGCGCCGCACGCTTCACCCTGGCGCGCATGGCCGCAGGTACGCTGGACGTGTATCGAGACGTGGCCCGGCGCGGGCGCTAGGCTTGCCGACGATGAGCGCCGTCGCCGACAACCTGGCCGAGGTCCGCGGGCGCATCGCGCGCGCCGCGGCGGCCGCGGGCCGCGACGCGGCGTCGATCCGCTTGCTCGCGGTGTCGAAGACCAAGCCGGCGCAGGCGATCCGCGAGGCGTACGCCGCCGGCCAGCGCGAGTTCGGCGAGAACTACGTGCAGGAGCTGCTGGCGAAGGCCGAAGAGCTCGCGGATCTAGCCGGGATCCGCTGGCACATGATCGGCCACCTGCAGACGAACAAGGCGCGGCAGGTCGTGCGCGTCGCGAGCGTCGTGCACACCGTCGACTCGGTGAAGCTCGCGCGCGAGCTGGGCAAGCGCGCGGCGGGCGAGAGCCGGCGCGTCGTGGCGCTGGTGGAGGTGAACGTGGGCGGCGAGGCGCAGAAGAGCGGCTGCGCGCCGGCGGAGCTCGACGCCGTGCTCGCGGCCGTCGACGCCGAGCCGGCGCTCGAGCTTGCCGGGCTCATGACCGTGCCGCCGCACAGCGACGACCCGGCGGGCGCGCGGCCGTTCTTCGACCAGCTCGTCCGGCTGCGCGACGCGCACGGCGGCGCGGCGCGCCTGCCGGAGCTCAGCATGGGCATGACGCACGATCTCGAGCACGCGGTCGCCGCCGGCGCGACCATCGTACGCGTCGGGACGGCGATCTTCGGAGCGCGCGCTTGATGGCGAAGCGCGGCTCGCACGCCGGCGGCCCGACGCTGCTCGACGCCGCCGCGCGCCGCGGCGCGCTCGGCGGTCCGCCCCCGCCGCTCGCCGATCGCATGCGCCCGCGCTCCCTCGACGAGGTCGTCGGGCAGCGCGCGATCCTCGCCGAGGGGCGGCTGCTGGCGCGGGCCATCGCCGGCGATCGCGTGCCGTCGCTGATCCTGTGGGGACCGCCGGGGTCCGGCAAGACAACGCTCGCGCACGTGGTCAGCCACGTCACGCGCTCGGAGTTCGTGCCGTTCTCCGCCGTGCTCGGCGGCGTGGCGGAGCTGCGCGAGATCATCGCCGCCGCCAAGGAGCGCCGCGCCTACCAGGGCAAGAGCACGACGCTGTTCGTGGACGAGATCCACCGCTTCAACAAGGCCCAGCAGGACGCGTTCCTGCCGCACCTCGAGAACGGCACGGTGACGTTGATCGGCGCGACCACGGAAAATCCGTCGTTCGCCGTCAACGCGGCGGTGCTCTCGCGCTGCAAGGTCTTCCACCTGGAAGCACTGTCCGAGGACGACCTGGTCGTGCTGCTCCGACGCGCGCTGTCCGACACGGAGCGCGGTCTCGGCGCAGAGCAGCTCACCGCGGACGACGACGCGCTCCGCGCCATCGCCACGAGCGCGCGCGGCGACGCGCGCCGGGCCCTCGGGCTGCTGGAGACCACCGCGTCGCTCGCCGAAGGCCGCCTCGACCTCGCGCTCGTCGAGCGCGCCGCCGAAGAGCGCACGCTGCTCTACGACAAGAGCGGCGAGGAGCACTACAACGTCGTCAGCGCGCTCATCAAGAGCATGCGCGGCAGCGATCCCGACGCCGCCATCTACTGGCTGATGCGCATGCTCGAGGCCGGCGACGATCCGCTGTTCGTGCTTCGCCGCCTGATGATCTTCGCCAGCGAGGACGTGGGCAACGCCGACCCGCGCGCGCTGTCCATCGCCGTCGACGCGGACGCCGCGTTCCGGCGCATGGGCATGCCCGAGGGCCTCTACCCGATCGCCCACGCGTGCCTGTATCTGGCGAGCTGCCCTAAATCGAACAGCGTCGGGCGCGCCTTCACCGCCGCGCGCGCCGTCATCGCCCAGCGCGGCGCCCTGCCCGTGCCGAAGAAGCTCCGCAACGCGCCCACGCGCCTCATGAAGGAAGAGGGCTACGGCGCCGGCTACGACTACGCGCACAACCACGACGAGGGCTTTGCCCCGGGCGAGACGTACCTGCCCGACGAGCTCGTCGGCACCCGCTTCTACGCGCCGACCGATCACGGCCTCGAGAAATCGATCCGCGAGCGCCTCGAGCGCATCCGCGCCGCCGGCAACGCGAAGGAACCAGAAGACCAGTAGCGTGATTGGATGGGATGCCGGTCCGGCGCGGAATCCCGCGGCGATCGCCGCCGGCGACCCACCGTTTCGCCACTCCCCGCGAGACGAGCGCGCTGCACCAGGTGGTGCGCGACAACCTGCGCACGCGCTACGTCGCCGTCGAGCAGGGCTTCGTCGCGCCGCTGCCCGGCTTCGTTCGCGCCGAGCTCGAGCGCTACGTGGACTGTTCGCGCCTGCGACGCCGCCAGCAACTGCTCCACCACGCCTGCTCGGAACTTCACCGTCGACACCACCCCGCCGGACACGTCGATCACCGGCGGCCCGCCAAGTACGACGACCGCGACGACCGCGACGTTCTCGTCGCCGGAAAGCGGCGCCACATTCGAGTGCCGCCTCGACGGCTCAGCCTACTCGGCGTGTGTGTCGTCGAAGTCGTACACGTCGCTGGCCACCGGAAGCCATACCTTCGACGTGCGGGCCTGTGACGCGACGGGCAACTGCGACGCCTCGCCCGCAAGCCAGACCTGGACCATCAACTGAATGGCCCGTCGGGAGGCCGCTCATCGCACCGGCGCAAGCGTGCCGCCGTACTGCGTTCGAGCCGGTCGACCAGCGCAAGTCTGGTCGTCAGCGCGCTGGAAGCTCAGTGACACTGGGCGAACGTCACCTCGCCGGTAACGCGCCCCTTGCCGTCGCTATGCTTGCAATCGAACTTCACGTGCCCGTCGAGGTGCCGGATCTTTCCCTTGGGGGTCCAGCTCGTGACGTTCGTCTTCGCGATCGATCCTTCAAGGACCGTGCACTCCGACTTGCGATCGAAGACTATCAGTTTTCCCGGCTGCGACGGGATGGCGACCTTCACCACGTCGCCGACCGCCTCGTCGTGCACGTAGCGCAAGCGCAGCTCGTCGCTGCCCACCGCGTAGAAGTCCGCGCCGTAGAACCCGTTGACCTCGCCCGATTGGCACTTGTCCAGCACGATGTCCCAGGTGCCAAGCTCGCCACCGGCGGAGTGGACCTTGCCGGTGACGGTTGTCTGGAACGCGGTCGTGATCGCGGATGCGACAGAGGTCGCCGTGGGCGGAGCGGTGCTCGCGGTGGCACTCAAGCGCTCGAAGGGGTTCCGATTCCCTCTGCAGCCGACACAAAGCACCAGCCCGATCAAACCCGCGGCCACGTGACGTAGGCGCATCGCGTGATCTCGTAGCACGTTCCGGTCGCGGACATCGCCGGCTCAACCGGGGCGTAGGCAATCCAACGTGGATTGCCGAGGTCCAGCGCGCGGCTGGGACGCCGTGGTCGCTACGTCATGCGACCCCCATCCGCGCATCGAGCCCACGACCGCCACCCGCTCGCGCTGGCCGCTTGCGCATTCGTGCGCGCCGCCCCGGGGCGGCGTCAGTCGGCGCCGGCGTCGGTGACCGGCGGGCTCCAGGTCCAGTTCACGGTCAAGCGCGCGAGATTGAAGCCCGCGCTGTCCGAGTAGTAGAGCGAGATTGGCGCGGACCCGTCGGTGCCGGTGGCGGGAGCGGTCGGCGTGACGGTGAGCTTCACGGTGCACGTGGCCGAGGGGGCGAGCGTGGCGGTGCAGGTGCCGCCGGTGCCGGGATAGCCGCCCTCCATCGTGACCTGCGACGGCAACGCGAGCTTGCCGAGAGTCGCGGCGAGGGTGCCCTTGTTCTCGAGGGTTAGCGTTTGCACCTTCGGCGCTCCGTCGGAGGTCCCGACGTTCATGATCGGGTTGTCGCGCGCGGAGACCGCGGCACGATCGGCGGTATCGGCGGGACGCCGCACGCGACCCCGCACCGAGCCGCTGATCAGGTTCGGTACGCCACCGATGGTGACCGAGCCGCCGATCGTCTCGATGCTCTGGAAGTCGTCGCGCGAGCTCAAGCGCCAGTAGCGGAACGCATGGCAGTAAGATAGGTTCGCGATGTCGGTGACGCAGCCGTTGGCGCCGAGGGCCTGCGCTTCGAGGGTCGTCGTGGTGGTGCCGCCGCCGGGCAGCGAGAACCCTGCGCCCTTCTTGATGCACGCGGACGTGAGCGGTGAGAATCGACAGTCCGCCGCCGTCCATGTCGGAGACGCTGAACGTGTAGTCGACGCAGCCCGTGACCAGCGGGTGCAGGCTCCAATCGCCGTGGAAGTCGAGGGCGTTCGTCGTCAGCGCGATCGTCGCCGAGTCGACGGTCTGCCCGCCCTTCTGGATCGCGAAGTCGAAGCTGTCGTCGCCGATCACCATGCTCGTGTAGATGAAGCGCCCGCTCGCCGCGTCGACGTGGAGCAGCTCGCCGCTCGTCGGCCCCGACACGACCACGAACGAGTACGCCGGATCGCCCGGCATCACGCTGCCGAGCACGGCGTCCACCTGGCCGCCCTGCTCGATCGTGTACGACGCGGCCTCGGCCTTCACCACCGGCGCCGCGGCGTCGCCTCCGCCGGTTCCGCCGCTCGCGCCGCTGCCGGCGCTGCCGCCACTAGCGCCGGATCCGCCGCTGGCGCTGCTGCCTCCCGAAGCGCTGCTTCCGGCGGATTCCGCCGCTTCCGCCCGTCGCCGAGTCCGCGCCGGCGTCCTGCCCGCTCCCACCGGACCCGCCCGACGCGCTGTCGTCACCGCCGCAGCTCCACGTCGCCGCGAGTGTGGCGATCGCCACCACGAACACGCTCCGATCGAACCCCATGCGACCAGGATATCACGGAGCCCCGGCCGGGAAGATCACGTCCGCGGTGCGCCGGACCGCGACGCGTTCCTGTCCGATCACGCGGAAGAGGTGGCCGCGTTCAAGCTGTTCGTTGCTTTCCAGGACGCGCTCGATCTTGCGGCATGGTCGGGTGAAGTGCGCGCCGCCGCACGCGATCACCGCGAGCCCCCAACGCCGGCCAGGCCCAACGCATTGCCGTGCTTCGAGCAAGTCGCATGCCCGCGTCGCGAGCACGAAACGCCGCCATTTCGAACTGTGCCACGCAAATGCCGTGGCACAGTCCGGGCCTGCGACGGCTGCTTCGTCCCCGCCGAGATCCGGTTCCGCGCCGCACCGACATCCCCTCCCTCACTCGAGGACGGCGCGTTGCCTGCCTCGGCGCCGAACCTGCAACCCCGCCCCTACTTGCAGTAGTCGTTGGTGCCGGGTGCGACGACGCAGCCGTTCGAGCACCTGCTCTACGCGCCCGGCGCCTGGTTGTCGCCCGTGCACGTGTGGAGCACGTCGCGATCAGCGGCGGTTGATACGAAGAATTCGTGGCCTGGCAAGAAAGTTCTGGTCGCCCCACGGTCGACAAGGGCGATCGATTGGACGGATAACCCGACGGTCAGGGACAGCCCGACATAGGATGCCGCCACAACCGTCGATCGCGCCCTACAAGCACCACTATCTATAGCGAAACTTCTCGACGCATGGGACGACGACGCGATGGCGCTGCGCTTGATCGAAATGGTGTTGCCGGAGAAGGACGGCGGCGAGGTCGGCGAGCTTCTCAAACAGCAGAAGGTGCTCGAGCACCGGCAGATCCAATTATCGAACGGGGAAGTGCTGGTGAGGATCTTGCTGGACGCGGAACAGAGCGAAGCGGTACTCGATCTGTTGGAGAAGCGCGGCTCCGGTGGAGAGAGCAGCCGAGTGGTGATTCTGCCCGTCGAAGCGACATTGCCGCGCGCCGAACCGGAGCCGGCCGCCACATCCGATCAATCGCCTTCCGGGAAGACATCGCCGAAGCGGATCGGCCGCGAAGAGTTATACGAGGACATCAAGAACGGTGCGCGGTTTTCGCGCGTCTATGTCGCGATGGCGGTGTTGTCCACCATCGTGGCGGCCATGGGTCTGTATTACAATAGCATCGTCATCATCATAGGAGCGATGGTGATTGCGCCCTTGCTCGGGCCGAACGTGGCGTTGTCGCTCGGCACGACTCTGGGTGACCTGTCACTGCTTCGGCGCGCGCTCCTGACGGTCTTGGCCGGGATCTTGACGACAATGGCGTTGTCGGTCCTCATCGGCGTGCTGCTGCGGGTGGATCCCGCAACGCCCGAAATAGCGTCGCGCTCGGCAGTCGGGCTTGGTGACATAGCGGTGGCATTGGCATCGGGCTGCGCTGGCGCACTGGCGTTCACGACGGGTGTATCGGCAACTTTGATCGGCGTGATGGTGGCGGTAGCGTTATTGCCGCCGCTGGTGACGTCTGGGCTGTTGCTGGGCGGCGGCCATCCGGCTCTGGCAATGGGCGCGTTGTCGCTGTTCCTGGTGAATCTGATCTGCGTGAATCTTGCCGGCGTCGCCACGTTCCTGGTGCAGGGCATTCACCCTACGAGTTGGTGGGAGAAAGATCGGGCCGTAAAGGCCACGCGCATCGCAATTGCGCTGTGGGTGGCACTGTTGGTGGGATTGGGCGTTGCGATCCTGCTGTTACGCGAGTGCTGAATACGAGCTTGTCGGATTTTCTGTTCAACTTGCGCCCTGCTCCACTCGCGCAGCGACTCGATGCGCTGTGCAGGCGTACGGAGACGCCGCTGCCTGCGCCGCCGGTCGTCCGCCCATCCTGCGCACCCGGGACCGATCCGCCGGCTGTACCACGCTGACTCCGGGTGTCGGTGCGGCGCGGTATCCCGTTGGGCGGGCCACGTGCGACGACGTCACGCCGAGCGGGCCGGCCGCGCCGTGCGGAACACGATATCCCACAGCGGAGTGATCGACGCGTAGTAGCCGGCCTTCATCGACTCATGGTGGACGTCGTGGTGGCGCACCAGGGCGGTCAGCGTCTTGAACGGGAAGACGCGCAGATCGAGCGCCGAGTGGATCAACAGATTCAGCAGCGAGTACGCGAGAAAAGCCAGGGCGAACGACCACACACCGACCGGCCCGACGAGCACCGTGCACGCCAGGAACAGGCCAAACCCGGCGACGGTCTCGGCGGGATGGATGTACAGGCTGTCCACGGTGTACGGCGTGCGGATCGAGTGGTGCACGGCGTGGATGCGCGAGCCGACCGACCACGCGTGGAACGCGAAGCGGTGCAAGAGGTAGTAACCGAAGTCGTAGAGCGCGAGGATCAGGCACGCCTCGTACAGCGTGCGGAGCGTGGCGAGCGGCGCAGCGACGAACAGCCGGGACTGGAGCGGCAGCGTCACGGCGAACAGGAGCCCGGTGGACACGGCGGAATTCACCACCACGCTCCGCCGGTGAGCCGCGGGGTCGACGCGCGCCGGTCGATCGACGCGAACGCGCTGGCGCCGGGCGAAGGCGGAGCCCGCGAACGCAGCGATCGCGCGCATGAACACTCCGGAGATCGCGAGAACGGAGACCAGGATGATCGCGAGCTTCATGGCGCTCAGTACTTGACGTTTCCCGTTGAGTAATTCAGATTACTCGGACAGGAGATGTCCGTCAAGCCCCGGGTGACGGTGAGCGAGCGCGTTCGCGACGCGAAGCTCGCGACCTACAAGGACCACATCCTCGACGTGGCGGAGGCCGAGCTGTCTCGTCACGGCTACGAGGCCACGCACATGAAGCGCGTGGCCACCAGCGCCGGTATCTCCCTCGCGACGCTGTACGCGCACTTCCCGACGAAGATGGACCTGTACCGCGCCGTCCATGGGCGCCGGCTCGCCGCCCTCGGCGCTGCGCTCGAGCGCGCCGCGCCGCGCAAGGCAGACGCGCTGACGCAGATGCTGTCTGCGATGCGCGTCTACGTCACGTTCCACATGACCCACCCGATGTGGCTCGGCATGCACCTGCGCGAAGGCAACGCCTGGTCGGGAGACGAGCGGCTGCGGAGTCCCGAGCAGACCGAAGCGTGGAACCGCGGTATCGAGGCGATGGCGAAGGCGTTCCGCGCAGGCATGAAGGCGGGAGTGTTCGTGGACGACGACCCGGTGCTGCTCGCGCGGACGACCAACGCCATGCACCAGGTCGCGCTGTCGCGCTGGGTCGACGACGGCATGACCGAGGCTCCGGAGCCCGTGGTGCGCCGGATGCAGCAGCGCTTCGTGCGCGCGTTCGCCGTTCCGGAGCGGGTCGTCGAGCTCTTGGCCGCCCACGGGCTCGCATCGCCATGACGACCGCCGTCGTCACCGGCGCCGCCGGCTTCGTGGGACGGCGCCTCGCCGAGCGGCTGGTGGCGGACGGTGCCGATGTCATCGCTTCGGATCTCGTCGATCCATCGATCGACGGCGCGCGCTTCCTCGCCTGCGACGTCACCGACCGCGCCGCCTGCGAGCGCCTCGTCGCCGGCGCCGGCGTGGTATTCCACGCGGCCTCGCTGGTGCAGACGCGGCAGAGCGGCGCCGCCGCCGTGTGGCGCGTCAACCTCGGGGGGACGGAGCGTTTGCTCGCCGCGGCCCGCGCTGCCGGCGTGAAGCGCTTCGTGTACGTCAGCTCCGCGAGCGTCGTGTACCAGGGCCGGGACATCGAGAACGGCAACGAGGATCTTCCGTACGCGGCCACGTCCCAGGCGCCGTACGCGGACAGCAAGATCGCCGCCGAGCGCGAGGTGCTCGCGGCGAACGGGCTCGACGGTCTCGCCGCCTGCGCGATCCGGCCACACGTCGTGTACGGGCCGGGCGACGGCCGCTTCGTGCCCGCAATCCTGCGCCGGCCTCCCCGCTTCGGCGTCGGTCGCGCGGACAAGCTGTCCGACTTCACGTACATCGACAACCTCGTGGACGCGCTGGTGCTCGCGGACCGCCGGCTCGCCGCCGACGCGTCGCTGGGCGGGCGCGCATGGTTCGTGACGAACGGCGAGCCGATCGCGTTCTGGGAGTTCGTCGACCGCCTGCTCGTCGCGATGGACAAGCCACGCACGCGCGGCCGCGTTCCCTACGGCGTCGCGTACGCCGCAGCGGCGATCGCCGAGCGCGTGGGCGGCGCAGGACCGGAGAACGGCCTGACGCGCTTCGCGATCCGCTACATGTGCACGCACCACTACTTCTCCATCGATCGCGCGCGCCGCGATCTCGGATACGTGCCCGCTGTCGACATCGACGAGGGGATCCGCCGAACCATCGCCGCACTGCGCGCACGGTGAGCGCCGCCCCGGGCCGATCCCTCGACTGGATGGGGATGCCGGTCCGGCGCGGAATCCCGCGGCGACCGTCGCGCCTACGCGCACGCGTTTTGCATGCGTTGCAATTCCGGCTCCGAAGGAGCACGCTGGATACGCAACATGGAAACGCGTGCGGGGGCGGACGCGGGCGCGGACGAGCTACGCGCGATGGCGCAGCTGAGCCGTGACGCTCTGGCGGTGTTTGCGGACGACGGGCGCTGTCTGTTCGCGAATGACCGCTTCGCCAAGCTGCTGGGGCGCGCTGCGCCGGAGCGCCTCGACGAAAGCTTGCTCGCGTGGCTGCCGCGCGACGACCACGCGCGGGCGCGCGAGCTCCTCGCGCGCTGTCAGGCAGCGGGGTCGGCGTCGATGACGCTCCACATCCAACGTCCCGGCAACGGCCCGGCGCCGATAACGGTAGCGGTCGAGCGCGTTGGCGCTGCCTACGCGGTAGCCGCGTGGGACGCGACCCGCTCGCGCGCGGACCTGGCGCAGCTGCGGCTTGCGGCGATCGTGCGTTCGAGTGACGACGCGATCATCGGGAAGACGCTCGACGGCACAGTCACCAGCTGGAACCACAGCGCCGAGAAGCTGTACGGCTACAGCGCGTCGGAGATGGTCGGCAAGAACATCGCGCTGCTCGCACCTCCTGATCGACCCGACGAGATCCCGGAGATCGTCGCGAAGGTCAGCCGCGGTGAAGCCGTACAGCAGCTGGAGACGACTCGCCTGCGCAAGGACGGTACGCTGGTGCACGTGTCGCTGTCCGTCTCGCCGATCCGCGACGAATCGGGGGCGCTGGTCGGCGCGTCCGTGATCGCGCATGACCTCACGGCGCTTGTCGCGGCGCAGCGCGCTCTCGAGAAGAGCGAGGCGCAGCTGCTCCAGGCACAGAAGATGGAGGCCGTCGGCCGTCTTGCGGGCGGCGTGGCCCACGATTTCAACAACCTGTTGTCCGTGATCCTGACGTGCTGCGCGTTCGTCAGGGAAGACCTGCCGCCCGATCACCCGTGCCGCCCGGACGTGGATGATCTGCTCGAAGCCAGCGAGAAAGCGGCGGCGCTCACCAAGCAGCTCCTGGCGTTGAGCCGTCAACAGGTGTTCGAGAAGCGCGTCACCGACCTGAACGACGTGGTTCGAGGCACGGAGAGCCTGCTGCGCCGCGTGATCGGGGAGGACATCGACCTCGCGCTGCGACTCTCACCGGGTCTGGGGAGGGTACTGGTCGACCCCGGCCAGATCGAGCAGGTGCTTCTGAACCTCGTCGTCAACGCGCGCGACGCGATGCCACGCGGCGGCAGCCTGACGATCGAAACGCGCGACGTCGTGTTCGACGAAGACTACGTCGCGGAGCATCTCGATGCGCAACCTGGACCCCACGTGGTGCTCGCCGTCTCCGACACCGGTGACGGCATGGACGCGGCGACCGCCGCGCAAATCTTCGACCCGTTCTTCACGACCAAGGGGCCTGGCAAGGGTACGGGGCTCGGCCTCGCAACCGTTCACGGTATCGTGAAGCAGAGCGGGGGCAGCGTCTGGGTGTACAGCGAGCCGGGCAATGGCACGACATTCAAGGTGTATCTGCCTCACACCGATCGGGCGGTCAGTTGGGCGCACGAGCGCGGCGCACGCGGAACTGGCCGGGGGCGCAGAGACCATTCTCCTGGTCGAGGACGACCCGATGGTGCGCGAGGCGGCACGCGCGATCCTGGTACGCCGAGGCTACACGGTGCTCGCAGCGACGGGCGCTCCGGAAGCCATCGAAATATTCGAGGCGAGCCCGACCACAATCGACTTGCTCCTGACCGACGTCGTGATGCCGCACACAAGCGGGCGCGAGCTCGCCGAGCGTCTGTCCGGGCTCCGTCCGGAGCTCCCGGTCCTGTTCATGTCCGGGTACACCGACGACGCGATTGTCCACCACGGCGTTCTCGAGGCCAGCGTCGCGTTCCTTCAGAAGCCAATCACGCCCACCGCGCTCTGCGAGAAAGTGCGCTCGGTTCTCGATACGCGGCCCGCCACCTCGCGCTGAGCCGGCCGCGGAGCGCACCGATCCAGCACGGTTTCGCCGCCACGGCGGAAGCCGAACCGGACGCCGCGCGAGCACACAAGGGCTCGCTCGCGGGGTTCCGCGCCGGGCCGACAAACCCTCGAGGCTCGCGGAGCGGCGGGTTCTGGTCCAGGATCCGGGCATGTTGCGTCGCGCGCTGGTTATCGGGGGGCTCTTCACGTTCATCGTTGCCGGCTGCGGCAGCTCGGATAGCGGCGGCGGCGCCGCGGGCACGGGCGGCGCGGGAGGCGCAGGAGGCGCGACCGATGGTGGTAGCGGCGCGGACGGTGGCGGCGCGGCAGGCTCGGCGGGCGCGCCGGATCTCGACAGCAGCGACGGCACGATCGTGCAGACCGACAAGGGTCCGGTGCAGGGCATGGTCCAGGACGCCACGCGCGCGTGGCTCGGCATCCCGTTCGCTGCACCGCCGGTCGGCGATCTGCGCTGGAAGCCGCCGCAGGCGCACGCGGCGTGGAAGGACGTGATGCACGTGATCCAGCGGGGCGCGTATTGCGCGCAGGGTCAGGCGCTGGCGCCCGCCTTCGACACATCGAGCAGCGAAGACTGTCTGACGCTCAACGTGTGGGCGCCGGCCACGACGCCGTCGACGCCGGCGCCGGTGATGGTGTGGATCCACGGCGGGTCGTTCGTGACCGGCAGCGGCGGTCTGCCCGACTACGTGGGCAAGAAGCTGTCGGAGGCGACCGGCGCCATCGTCGTCACGATCAACTATCGCCTGGGACCGTTCGGTTTCCTGGCAGCAGTCCGCGCTGCGTGCGGAGGATCCGGCGTATCCGTCGTCGGGCATGTACGGCTTCGACGATCAGCGGGCGGCGCTCGACTGGGTGAAGACGAACATCGCCGGCTTCGGCGGTGATCCGGCGAACGTCACGCTGTTCGGCGAATCCGCGGGCGGCATCAGCACGTGTCTGCACCTGCTGTCGCAGAAGAGCGACGGGCTGTTCCAGCGCGCGATCATCGAGAGCGGCGCGTGCACGATCGCCGCGCAGCAAACCGAGACGCAGGCCGAGACCCAGGGCGACGCGTTCGTGAAGGCGCTGGGCTGCGACGGCAAATCGCCCGCCGACACGCTCGTGTGCATGCGCAGCCGCTCGACCAAGGCGGTGGTCGAAGCCCTGCCCACGACCGCCGTCTCGTTCGCCAACGGCGGCACCAGCTGGGGTCCGGTCGTCGACGGCTACGATCTGGTGGACACGCCGCAGAAGCTGTTCGCGTCGGGCAGCTTCACCAAGGTGCCGACGCTCCTCGGCACCAACGCCAACGAGGGCACGCTGTTCTTCGCCTTCGGCAGCGCCGTTACCGACGACGCGTCGTACCTGGCGCTCGCCAGCGGGCTCGCCCCGGGGCACGGCGCCGACGTCGTGGCGCACTATCCGAGCTCGGCCTACGCGTCGGCGCAGGACGCCGCCGCCGCCGCGTTCGGCGATGCGGGCTTCGTGTGCCCGGCGCGCGACGTCGCCCGCGCGCTGTCCGGCGCCGGCGTGCCCACGTATCTGTACCACTTCGTCCACGTGGCCACGCCCGCGACGATCCCGGGACTGGGCGCGTTCCACTCGAGCGAGATCCCGTTCGTGTTCGGCAATGCGTCGGTGTTGCTGCCGTCGGCCCCGACCGCCGCGGAAGCGCCCTTGTCGACCGCGATGATGGGCTACTGGGGTCGCATGGCCGCCGCCGGCGATCCGAACGGCAGCGGCGCGTCCGCGTGGCCTGCATACACCGCCGCCGGCGATCAGAACATCGTGCTCGATCTCGCGATCTCGACCGACACGGGACTGAACGCCGCCAACTGCGACTTCTGGGACTCGATCGCGCCGTAGGTCAGGCGCGCGTCATCAAGAACCCCATCAGGGCGCCGTACAGCGACGAGGTCCACCAGCGCGCGGTGATCGGACACGTGCCGGTGCTGCACCCGACCACGTAGTGGTACGCGAGCCCGAAGGCCGCGCCGAGCGCGACGCCGAGCACGAGCTTGCGGTGCTTCTGCCAGCCGCTGCGGGCGGGCTCGATCGCGGTGGGGCCAGCGTGATCCACGCGAGCTCCGGTCAGTTGAAACCGCAGGCGCCACCGCTGCAGCAACCACCGCCGCCGCCGCCGCTATCGAACGCCGCGCTCGACGAGCTGCTGCTGCCGCCGATGGAGAACGCGGAGAGCTGCTTCTGGACGTCCGCGCTGGAGCAGCCCGGGCACCGCGCCTCGGACAGGTCCTTCACGAGATCCTCGAATTGTTTCCCACACTTGTTGCACAGAAAGTCGTAGAGCTTCATCGGGTTCCTCGGAGGGTTCGAGCCGCGCGCGCGGAAAAGGATTCAGCCCCGGCTGGCGACGATCTTGCGGACGGCGCGCATCACCGAGGCGTCGCTCTCCACGGCGCTCACGCCGGCGAGGGGCACCCAGCGGGCGGCGCGGACCTCGCTCGAAGGCGCAAGCTCGCGGGTCGCGGCGCGAAACAGGAAGCGCACGTCGAAGTGGCGGTGGGCCGGGCGCTTGCCCGCCGGGATCGCGTGGACGTCGATGTCGTGCAGGACCGGCCGCGGCGCCACGTCGACCAGGCCCGTCTCTTCCGCCAGCTCGCGGCGCGCGGCGTCGAGCGCGCTGGCGTCGTGGGGCTCGATGTGGCCCCCTGGCTGCAGCCAGCGCCCGAGCGTCGCGTGCTCGATCAGCAGGAGCTCGTCGCCCGCCGGGCTCGTCACGAACGCGCTGGCCGTGAAGTGACCGGGCTCGAAGCGCTCGCGGTCGAAGGCGGCCGCGCCGCGATCGAGCAGTGCGTGCATGGCGGCGAGCGCCTCGCGTTCGTCGGGCGCGGGTTCGTACGCGGCGAGCAGCGCGCGGAGATCGTCGGCGAGCGTCATCGAGCGCGATCCGAGCACGAAGCACGCGGGCGCGCTATCCTTCATGCGTGAGGGGCCGAGCCGGGGTGATCGTGCTTGTCGTCGCGACGCTCGCGAGCGAAAGCGGGTGCTCGCTGTTCTTCTCGCGACCGCCACAGCGCGGCGACGACGCGAGCTGCTCGGGGCGCATCGGCTTTCCGATCGCCGACACGGTGATCGCGAGTCTGTTGTTCATCGGGTGCGTACACCGTTGCCAAGTGGGACCAACCGCCCGGGACCGGGCTACGCGCGGTCGGAATCCTGGGTGTGGTTGGCGTGGTGTTCGGCGTGTCCGCGGCGGTCGGGATACAGCGCGCGCGCCGAGTGTGGGCATGCGCGGACCAGCGCGCGCGACAAGGACGAGAGCCGCGCCGCGGACGAGCGCGCGCTCGCCGAGCTCGACTTCGCCAAGCGCGGCCCCTGGGGCGGCTGGGGCTTCAGCTTCGGGATGCCGGGCGCAGACGCGCGCCGCGTGTGCGCGGCGTCCGGTCACCGCGTGACACCCGGAGTCGACGGCTTCACGTGCAGCGGCGCGCCCGGACGCCAGCCGGATCCCGCCGTGCAGGTGCACGTGTGGCTGCTACAGGATCGCGTCGCCGGCGCCGAGCTGGTGGCGCGCCCCGTCGCCGACGCGCGCGTCTGGGCGCAAGCATTCCGGCTGTATCGCCAGGAGCTGGTGCGGGTCTGGGGTCGTCCCACGAGCGTGGACATCGACGAGCCGACCGCGTGCCGCCGCACAACCGCCCTGATCGACTGCCTGCGCTCGGGCGCCGCGCATGCGACGAACACCTGGCGCTGGCCCGACGGTCGCCACGTGGTGCTCGAGATGAGCGCGCGCGCCGGCGAGGAGCCGGCAATCCGCGTCCGCTACGACGCCGCCGTCGCTGCTCCGGATCGATGATCACGCGTACTGCCGGTCCGGCGCGGAACCCCGCGCAGCGAGGTCACAAGGGTTGGCTGAAGGTCGTGATGCGCGCCCAGGGTTGCGGCCGACAACAGCATTCGCGCGTGCCGCTGTTCAATTGGCCGAAGCAACTCGTCGGCTGCTCAGCAGGCCGAATCCGTCGACGCCGAAGCTTGTACGGGACTCGCGCAAGTCGGCGCGTAACCACGTCACGGCGAAGAACGCGGAGGCGGCGAGCAGCCTCCTGCCAACGAACACCGCGCTCATTATCTGCGGACCGTCGTTCAAACTGCTCGCGAACGAGCTTTCCAAACCGCGACGCCGTCTCTCCACTCAACCGCCATCCCCACTTCGCCGCTGCGTCCGTACAGGGGTGGTGCTACGCGGATCGAAGGGGGCACTCCGCGCTAACCCGACCCGCAGCCGCGGCCATGCCTTGCGGCGTCTGGGTCTTCCGTCGCTCCGCGGGGCAGCCCACAATTCATGCATTTCTCAGGGAACACGCCGACCACTAGGCCAGAGTACCGGCTGCGCCGACGTCCAAAAGGCCTTCCGCAACGAGGGCACCGGTACGCGAATCCGCTCCACATGAGCAGGAACATGGTCAGACCGTAAGCGTACATGCATATCGTCGTCCACCGGTCCGGGTCTCCTCCCAGGATGTGAGCGACAAAACCAACCGGCACCATGGCCGGTACGTAGGCAAGCAGCAATCCGAGGAGCCAGAATCGGTGGCGCCGCCTGGACCTCCAAAAGTGCGCCCACTCGCGTTCAGGGACCGCTCCGACCGGAAGCATGGCGTCGCGATGATCAACCATTGCGGTTCAGATCAGATTCAGAGGACGAGGGAGCAGCCAGGTCCGGACCCCCACGGCTTGAATCTAAGCCCAAGTAATTCCGTATTGCTGATTTCCAGACCCAGGAAGGCACCCGTACCAGGCCCAAACGAGATGGAAAGAAGCCCGCTCCCAACGCCGACGCCGATCTTCCCTACCTCCCCCTTTCCGACAACAGAACTTCCACTGAATTTGCTCAGGTCGGTGAAAAATGTAGCCGCCGCACCGCCAGCCACTTGAGCGGGCATACTGACGCCTAGTCTGGCCGAACCGCTATCGTACACGCCTAGGGAGAGGCCGCGTGATGCGCTGACGTCTACGAAGAATCCAGACCCCAAGCCAACTCCGCCCACACCCGGCCAACCCGTAACCGCTGTCAGGAACATGGCCACAGATGAATCGACGGCGCCCCCGCCACCGATCGCAAACCCGACTCGCCCACTCGGATCGGCGTGGTTCACCGGATCGTCTTCCGCATACACGTACAGATTCTCCTGCCCTCCGCCGAACAAGATCGGATCCTTGCTCGTCCACCTCCCCGTCATCGGGTCGTAGTCGCGCGCGCCGAAGCGGACCAGTCCTGTGTCCGGATCGTACAGGCCGCCAGCGAACCCGAACGGGAAGTTGTAGAAGAACCCCGAAGCGTTACCCCACGCGTCGTAGCGCGCCTCGAGCAGGGTGTCCGACAAGTCGGTCGTGTCGACCACGAGGCGCGGACTTCCGAGATGGTCCGAGAGGACGCGGTAGATGAAATCGTCCAGGTAGATCAAGTCGGGTGTGTTCTGGCGCGTGCCGTAGATGAAGTGCCAAACGTTGTTCCATGGGTCGTGCATCGCGACGAGCTGCGACGCCGCGTTGTAGAGATACGTCGTCGTCTTCGGCTGCTGGCTGCCGTTCGGGCCGTCGGGGTCGACGGTGCGTGCGACACGGCGACCGTACGCATCGACCTTGTATGTGATGGTCTTGCCCGTCGAGAAGTCGACCTCCGTCAAGTTGCCGAACAGGTCGTAGTGGTACGACATCGTCTCGCCCGTAGTGCTGTTGTGACGCGACGTCAGCGTTCCCTTGCGGTCGTACGTGTAGGAGTACGCTCCCCACGTCATCAAGCGATCCTGGGAGTCGTAGTTGATGTTGGAGATCGGATTGCCGTTCGCGTCGTACCCGCTCGTCCGGTTCCCGTTCGGATCGTACGTGAAGTCCTGGGTCACCGAGTCCTTGGTGACGTGCGCCAAGCGTCCACGTTCATCGTAGGCGTACGTCCAGTCCTCGGCGCCGCTTAGAATCCTCGTCGTGGAAGTGTACGATTCGGCCAAGCGGGTCGCGTGGGGCGCCCTGGGCATCCCAGTCGAATGAGACGAGCTGCACCGGGTCGCCGTCCGGGTCGAACGAGGCGTCGTAGTGCGCCGGCTCTCCGTAGGCATTGTAGGACTGGTAGTCGCCAACCAGGTCAAGCCGACTGCCTGTGAACGCACCGGTTGCCGCGTCCGGCTGGATGGTCATCGCGCCGTAGGCACCTTGTGTGCACGCACCGTTCGCCGTGTAGATTGACGCCTCACAGGTCAACAGGCCGTCGGCGTCGTAGCCGAGTGCCTCGTGCCCGGTGAAGCCGCCCAACGTAACGTGTTCGTGGGCGAGCTTCAGGTCGCCGTCGTAGTCGTAGCTGACGGAACCCACAACGGCGCCGCTCCAGGTCTCGGATGCTGGCAGGGCGCCGTGGTAGTCGTGCGTGATCGTCTCGTCGGCGGATGTCGCCTTCCATAGGTGCCCCTTCGGACACGTTCCCGAATAGTTTTGGCAGGCCGTATCGTCGTAGTACTGGAACCCCGTCGTGCCGAGCGTCGTCCAGATTCCGGCGGGACGGCCGGCGTTGTCGTAGAGCGGGACCAGTTCATCCGCGTCGGGCGTCGTCACCCACGAGAGTTGGCGGTCGAGGTTGTAGTCGTACTGGGTGTCGACGGGCGTGAAATCGACGTACGGCGGCACGTAGGCCGACAGCAGGTTGAGCTCGTTGTAGTCGAACGTGTGCGTGTTTGCGGCTGCGCCCGGCGTCGTCACGCTGGTGAGATTGTAGCTCATCCGCGTCCGCGCCCGCCCCCGCACGCGTTTCCATGTTGCGTATCCAGCGTGCTCCTTCGGAGCCGGAATTGCAACGCATGCAAAACGCGTGCGCGTAGGTGCGATGGTCGCCGCGGGGTTCCGCGCCGGACCGGCATCCCAGCCAGTTGGGCTCGTCGGGCAAGCACGCGTCGGCGGGGACAAATCCCGTAGAGCACGGCGACGACCTGCGCGCCCTCTCCGATCGCGCTGCCCACCCGCTTCACGGATCCCCGGCGCCCATCGCCGACCGCGAGCACGCCGCTCAGCAGGCCGAATCCGTCGACGTTGAACCCGTAGGGGTGATGCGGCACGGCTTGCGAGGCCGCGGCACCCAGCTCGCGATCAAGGCCGCCGCCAAGCGCGGTTCCGCGCCGGACCGGCACCTCTTCAGCCTTGTTGCGCCGAGTGTACGCCGAGGACCCAGTCCGCCCAGTCGTGGATCGCCGACAGCGTCGGCGGGCCGAGCCGTGGCAGACGATATTCCGTCCAGACGCCGTCGACGCGGACGGCGAGCGCGCCCATCACGAGCTGCGAGCCGACGTTTCCGCTGGCCTGCTTGACGAAGTGGAGGCGCTCCACGTCCTGCCACGGCAGGTGCAGGTCGACGCCGTCGCCCTCGACGCGCAGGCCATCTTCATCGAGGCGCACGTCGACGACCCGGTTGTGCGCCATGCGCACAACGACGAACGCGATGCCGACGGCGAACCCAGCCACGATGCACGTCGACACCAGCTCGGAGACCCGCTGGCCCAACGGCTTGTGCTCCCCGAGCGTGACGATGCAACCGAACACGACGAACACGCCGGCGATCGCCCCGACGACGCGCATGGACGACGACAGCGTCCGGCGCCGGTGCTCGACCGGCGGCGGGAGATCGCCGGCGCGCTTCAGGAGCGCCGCGCGCTCGTGAAGGTCCGCTTGCTGCTCGCCCGCTTCGAGCTGTACCAAGAGCTGGCCAATCTCCGCACGTAGCGCTTCGATACGCGCCTCGAGGGCGTGCCGCTCGTCACGATACGCCATCGTGATCCCCGTCCCGCCGCCGCTTGCGTTTCTTGTGCTTCCGGTGGCGGTGCCGTTGCTCCGGCTCCGCGCCAGCGCGCGCGGCGGCGATCCACCCCTGCGCGCACGCGTCCGCCTCGTCGCGTTGGCTGCGCGAGAGGGGCAAGACGTGGCTCGCCCAGCCGTTGGCGGTCTTCACCTCGACCGAGCGGGTCGCGCCGGACGCGTGGAAGTCGAGAAGCTCCGTCCAGCGATACCCGACACGCGCGAACAAGCCGCGGATCGCCAGCCCCTGTTCGTCCATGACGAGGGTCGGCGGCCACACCAGACCACCTACGACGAGGAGCGCGAGCACGGCGGCGAGGCCGCGCACCGCCGTATTGCCGAAGAGGGTGGCCACCACCACGAGTGCGACCAGCGTCAGGACGCGGAGCTCCCGGTTGCCGAGCTTCCACGCGAGCACCCAAGGCCCGCTGCCCGGCTCCACGTCGTCGCGCGATGGCGCCGGCTCCGCGCGCTGCTCCGCTTCCGGCGATGACTCCTCCGCGAGGCGCGCCGCGAGCTCGTCTCGTCGCGCCTCGAGCCGGGCGATCTTGCGTCGCAGCGCGTCCAGCGAGACGGGACTTTCCGCGTGCACAGCCACTGTCGGCGGCCGACGATAGCATTCGGCCGATTCCGCGTCCTCGATCGCGCTGAGCCAGTCGACTCCGGACGGCGGCGCGAATACGTCGGCTCGAATACGTCGGCTCGGCGGACGCGACCACGCCGCGCACTTGCGCAATCGGCGTGCCTGGCTGTGCGTGGAAGAAGACCTGATCGCCTGACGGGGGGTTGGGGGTTTGCCGGTCCGGCGCGGAACAGCGAGGTCCGCTGGTACGGCGCGTGCCCCGGCGCTACCCTGGCAGCGTGACCTCGGTGTTCCCGCTGCATCGCTACACGTTCAAGGACTACGTGGACCTGGAAGCGGACAGTCCGGTCAAGCACGAGTTCCTCGACGGAGAGATCGTCGCGATGGCGGGCGGCACGCCCGAGCATGCCGCGATGGCGGCGTATGTCATTCGCGCGCTGGGCAACCAGCTCGAAGGTGGGCCTTGCAGGGTCTTTTCTTCCGACCTTGGCGTCCGCGTGTTGCGGACAGGGCTTTCGACCTACCCGGATGCGGCCGTCGTATGCGGTCCGACGGAGCGTGATCCGGAGAAGTCCACCAACGTCACGAACCCGAGCGTCGTGGTGGAGATCACGAGTGACGGAACCGAGCACTACGACCGGGCGCAGAAGCTCGAGCACTACAAGCAGATTCCGTCCTTGCAGGCTGTCGTGATCGTGTCGCACCGGGAGGCGCGCATCGAGCTGTGGACACGCGCGGATGGCGGGTGGTCGAGCGTCGAGGTCGTGCCGCCGGCACTGGCCACCATCGCGGCGATCGGCTGTACGATCGATCCGGCTGCGGTCCACGCCGCCGCGCAAGAAGTCCCGGCCGCGCCCTGACGTCGCTAATCCGGATCGATGACCACGCCGATGTCCGGCAGGTTGCGGAAGCGCTGCGCCCAGTCCAGGCCGTAGCCGACGACGAAGTGGTCGTCGATCGTGAAGCCGAGATAGTCGATGTGGACGGGCTGCTTCATGCGCGCGGGCTTGTTGAGCAGCGCGCACATCTGCACGCTCGCCGGGTGGCGCGTCCGCAACTGCTCGAGGATGTAGTTGAGCGTGAGCCCCGTATCCACGATGTCCTCGACGACGAGCACGTCCTCGCCCTCGATGGGCTTGGTAAGATCCTGCGTGATCTGCACGACGCCGCTGGACTCGGTGTCGTCGCCGTAGCTCCGCACGCCCAAGAACTCGATGCGCAGCGGCAGATCGATGGCGCGCGCGAGATCGGCGGCGAAGATGAAGCTGCCCTTCAAGACCACGATCAGCACCAGCGATCGTCCCTCGTAGGCGCGCGTGATCTCCGCGCCGAGCTCCTTCACCCGCGCCTGGATCTGCTCGGCGGAATACAGCGTGCGGATCTTGGCGTGGAGCGCGACGTGGTTCATGCCCGCGCGTAACGGCGCGGCGCACAAGCGTCAAGCGTCGTCACCGGACCACGCTGTAGGCCCGCATCGCAACGCGACGTCCGTCCGTGGTCCATTGCACCGAGCCGACGCGATCGATGCGCAGCGCGCGGACGCGCGCGGCGGCGAGCTTCGCGAGCGTCTCGGGCCGCGGATGACCGAAGCGGTTGCGCACGCCGCACGAGATCGTCGCGACCGACGGACGCACCGCGGCCAGGAACGGCGGCGTGGTGCTGGTGCGCGATCCGTGGTGGCCGACCTTGAGCAGATCGGCGTGGAGCTGGGACGCGTGATCGCGGAGCAGCAGCTGTTCCTCGTGCGCTTCGGCGTCGCCGACGAGCAGCACGCTGCGCTCGCCGTAGCTGATCCGCAGCACGATCGAGTTGTCGTTCGCCGGACCGTGGGGGACGTAGCCGGGACACGGCTCCAGCGGCTGGATCACCGCGCCGCCGGCCGCGACGGACCGACCACAATACCAGCTGGGATGACGGATCGGCACGTGGCGGCGGCGCAGCCCGCGGATCAAGCCCGCGTACGTCGCGCCGGCGCCTTCGGCCTCGCCTTGACCGGTGTCCCAGAATTCGCCGACGTCGACGCCGGGCAGCGCGCTGGCCAAGCCGGTGAAGTGATCGGGGTGCGGGTGCGAGAGCACGGCGATGTCGATGCGCGTGCGGCGGCGAGCGCGGAGCAGCGGCAGGATCACACGCGTTCCCGGATCGACCGGGCTGCCGACGAAGCCGCCGCCGTCGACGAGCAGCGCGCGCCCGTCCGGAAGATCGACGAGCGTGCAGTCGCCCTGTCCGACGTCGACGACGGTGACGCGGAGCTCGCCGCGCGGGTGACCGGCGCGCCACGTCGCGAGCTCGACCAACGCGAGCGACGCCGCGGTGGACAGCGCCCACACGACGCGCTGGCGGCGCGCGAGCACGAGCGCCGTGCCGCCCACGACGAGCAGCGCCAGGTGCCACGGCGTCGGCGCGGGTACGTGGAACGCGAGCCAGGTCGCGTCGGCGCTGGCGTGGGCGACGCGCCGGACCACGAGCAGCGCGCCGGAAGCGACCAGCGCGACGCCGCGCTCGGCCGCCGGCCACGGCTCGAGCAAGCCGTGGCCGAGGCACAGCGGCAGCGCGACGAGCTCGCCGAACGGCGCGGCCACGACGTTGGCGATGATACCCGCCACGGTGAGCGTGGGCGCGAGCAGCGCGAGCAACGGCGCGCACGGCAGCATCGACGCGATCGTCGCCGCGACGCTCTCGCCCAGGTGCTTGAGCACGCGCGGCCAGCTCTCGCAGCGCCGCGCGAGCGGGCGCCCGAACACGACCAGGCCCACGGTCGCGGCGCCGGACAGCAGGAACGAGATGTCGTAGACGGCGAGCGGATCGACCAGCGCGCCGATCAAGAGCGACGCGCCGAGCACGCGCGCGATGCGCGGATGGCGTCCCAGCGCGCGCGCGCCGAGCGCGGCGGCGAGCATCCACGCGGCGCGCCACGCCGAGCCGCTGCCGCCGGCGAAATCCGCGTACACCAGCGACAGCACGGCGCCGAACCCGGCGGCGAAGCGCGCCACCTCCCAGCGCGCCGCCAGGCGCTCGATGCGCACCAGCAGGAAGCCGAGCGCGCGTACCAGCGCCACCACGGCGAACACCAGGTGCGTGCCGCTGACGGCCAGCATGTGGGCGAGGCCGCTCTTCCTGAACGCGTCGTCGTCGCGCGGATCCAGGTCGTTTTCGCCGAGCACGAGCGCCCGCGCCATGGGCGCCGCCGCCGGCGCGAAGGTCGCGTCGATGCGCCGGCGCGCCTCGGCGCGCGCGGCGTCCACCCACGCGCGCCAGCCGTGGCCGCGCGCGAGCGGCACCACGGACAGCGCCATGCCGCTGAGCAACGTGCCCTGCCGCGCCGCTCGCGGCACCGGGTCGGGCAGATCGAGCTCGCGGAACAGCCGCACCGGCGCGAGCTGCGCGACGATCTCCACGCGATCGCCGCGACGCAGATCGTCGGGGCCGCCGTACACGCGCGCGCGCACCTCGGGTGGCAAGCGCCGACCTTCGCAGTCCGCGTGGTCCAGATCGACCAGGTACGCCGCCGCGTCGTGGGCCCACGTGGGCGACGCCACGACGGTGCCCTGGCCGAAGCAGCGCGCCGGCGGACCGAGCGCGTCGCGGGCGGCCACGCGCCGGGTCTCGAAGCGCACGCACGCGCCGTGCGCCCGCCACGCGCCGAAGCCGAACGCCGCGATCGCGACCAGCAACACCGCCGGGCGCACGCGACGCGCCACGACGCACGCGACGCCGACCGCGGCCAGCGTGGTCGCGAGCGGCGCCGACGCCGCGGCCCCGCCGCCGAGCAGCGCCGCGGACACCAGGAGCAGCGGATCGACGCGCACGCGGGCGTGCCGTGCACGCCGCGCGCCGGCGCCAATCGCCGGGAATCACGCGCTTCAGGGGTGGCGACAGTGGCGGCCGCCGGCGGCGATCGCCGGTGACGTCAGCCGGCCGCCGGCGCGCACAGGCTGTCGCAGACAGTCTGGTCGGGAGCGCTGCACATGCACTGGTCGCACGCGTTCGCGCAGCCGGTGCAGCTTGGCGACTGGCAGTTTCCGCCGCCGTTGCTCTGGGTGCACTCCTGCGGGAGCGCGCCAGCCTCGGCCGCGCACGCGGTCAGGCCTTGCTCCGTGATCTTCAGGTCGCCGTTGTCGTTGCACGACAGCGCACCGGCCGCTTCGGCACACTTGAGCAACGCGGCTTCTGGAGCCGCGCAGACCGCGGCGTCCGGATTCGTGGCCAGCTCCTGCTGACACGCCGACGTGCAGCCGGCTGCGGGCAGCGTGCCGCCGCCGAAGCAGGGGTACTTCGCGAGCAGCGTACAAAAGAGATCGCAGATGCTGCTCGTTCCGCCGCCCTGCGTGTCGCTCGCGCTGCCGGCCGTGTCGCCCGCGCTCGGCGGCGTGTCGCTGGCGCTGGGCACGCTGCCCTGGCTCGGCGGGATGTCACTCTGGCTGGCCGCGTTGTCGCTGCCGCCACCTGGAGCGGTGCCATACGATACGCCGCTGCCGCACCCTGCCGCGAGCAGGGTGAGTGCAGATGCAAGTGCCAAGCGGGGAATCGTCATGGGACCGCTCCAGTGTAGCAGCGTCGATCAGAAGTAGTAGAAGGCGGCGATATTCTCGGTGAACATCCGCCAGGGGCTATCATACACCTTCGTCTCCAGCGTCCAGCGGCTGGCCTTCGTCGAGACTTCCTGCGGCGACTTGTAGGTCGACTTCACGCTGCTCAGCGCGTAGCCGAGGCCGACGCTGCCCTGCAGCGACAGCTGCGGGATGCCCATGAAGCCGAAGTGGATCTCGGCGCCGGCGCGCGCGCCGACGTCGAGCAGGAAGCCGCTGTAGTCGTTGTCGAACTGCCCCGCGCCCTGCGCCTTGTCGGTCGCGGTCGCGAAGCCGACGTTGAGCTCCGGCACGATCAGGAACGCGAAGTGTCCGCTCGAAGCCAGCGCCAGCGGCACGCCGCCGTGGATCAGGAACGCCGTCGGCTCGGTGGCGTCCGCCGTCACGGAGGTGCCAGCGTTGGTGACCTCGGTGCTCCCGCCGCCCATGTGGAAGCCGATACCCGCGTCGATACCGAGCATCTGGTCGATCCAGTAGCGGATACCCACCGTCGGGGCGTACACGACCTCCTGACCAGCCGTGCCCTGTGCGCCGTTGGCGATCGGGACGCCACCGCGGCCGAGGTAGCCGACCGCGAAGCGCCCGACCATCTGGTCGTGATCCGAATCGCCGGCCACGGCCGTGGCCGTAGACGAAGCGGCCGGCAGCGCCATCCCGACCTGGCCGGACGTCGACGCGCCGGCACTGGCGTTGGCGTCCTGCGCGAGCGCGCCGCCCGCCGCCAGAACCGTCACCACGGCAGCCGAGGCCGCCACACCGAGCTTGAGTGCTTTCTTCATCGACTCCTCCAATGACCCGTCAGACAGCGTGCACGCGGATGGTCGTGCCACATGGCTCCACCCGCTCCGAGCACCTGGTCGATGCTTGCCCGACCCGCTCCACGCAGTCAATCTATTCGACGACGCATTGCGTCATACAAGCAATTCCGTTTAGTTGGACGATGCGAACCCGGAGCGCATTCACCGTTGTCGTTGGATTATTCCGGTCCGGCGCGGCCGGCGGCGCGGCGCGCTAGGGATCCCGCGGTGCCCCGCAACAAGCAACGCGTGGACCTGCTGCTCGTCGAGCGCGGGCTCGCTCCGAGCCGGAGCCAGGCCCAGGCGCTGGTCATGGCCGGCCGCGTCTTCGTCGGCGAGCAGCGGATCGACAAGGCCGGCCAGGTGCTGGCGACCGACGCAGCGCTCGAGGTGCGCGGCACCGAGCGCTACGTCTCGCGCGGCGGCACCAAGCTCGAAGGCGCGCTCGACGGCTTCGCCCTCGACGTGGAAGGGCTGGTCGCGCTGGACGTCGGCGCCTCGACGGGCGGCTTCACCGATTGCCTGCTCCAGCGCGGCGCATCGAAGATCTACGCCGTGGACGTCGGCACGGGTCTGCTCGCCGACAAACTGCGCCGCGATCCCCGCGTCGTCGTCATGGAGGGCGTCAACGCCCGCCATCTGCGTCGCGACGCGTTCGCCGACACGGTCGACCTGGTGGTCGTCGATGCGTCGTTCATCGGCATCGACAAGCTGGTGCCGGCGATCGCCGCGATCCTCGCGCCGGGCGCGCGCCTGCTCGCCATGATCAAGCCGCAGTTCGAAGCCGGACGCGCGGAAGTGAAGCGAGGCAAGGGCGTGATCCGCGACCCGGCGGTGCGCGACGCCGCCATCGCCCAGGCCCGCGCCGCGATCGTCGCCGAGGGCTTCCGCGTGATCGACGAGCAGGACTCGAAGCTCGCCGGCCCGAAGGGCAACGTCGAGCGCTTCGTCCTCGCCGCGCGCCTCTGAGTCCGCCGAGCGGAAACGCCCCTCACCGCGGTCGGACCCGTTTCCGATCGCCCACACCGACAGCAAACGCCCCTCACCGCGGTCAGCCCCGTTTCCGATCGCGCACGCCGACAGAAAACGGCCCTCACCGCAGTCAGAGCCCGTTCCGGTCCGACGCGCCGACAGCAAACGACCCTCACCGCGGTCACGCCCCGTTCCGATGGATTCGCGAAGTCCAAGAGCGAGAACCTGGGACCGTCACGGCGATCACGCCACGGAAGTTGTCGTTTCGCCTCTCGGTCCCAGCGGTCGAAGATGCGGAACGCCTTGGCGAAGGCGCCGAGGTCCCCGGGCGACAGGTTCTTCAACGAAGGCGGCGGATTACGTCGCCCTTCCCAAGGGCACCCGGTAGGGTCGGGGTTGTCATCTCGCTCATTGCTGGGAGGAGTCGTCGCGGGTGCTGAGGTAGTCGAGGTCGAGCGGGTCGCTGTCCACGTAGTCCTGAGCAGTCATGTCCGCGAGGGTCACCACAACGCCCTCGACCTTCTTAATCCTGCCCTTCGCCAACACGAGCTTTTTCCACGTTTCCAAGAGGCCGTCCCAGCTCTTCCCCTCGAAGGTCGTCTCGGCGTCGTTCCTTACGAACCAGAAGAAGACCTCGACAGCGTTGGAGGCATCCCACGACGGACTTCCCGTGACGCGGATCTCGCGGAGCGCACGGAGTGCGCGGCCCTCGTCGCTGAGCTTGTCGTGCTTGTCCTCAATCCGGGACTGGAGCTTCTTCACCAGCCCGTTGAAGTCGTCTGGGAACGCGTAACGCACGCGCTTCCGCGCCAGAGCTTGGGCGAACATTCGCCCTTGCTCATCCGTCGTGTAACCAGGGGTCCTGGTCCACGTCGCGACGATCGACTTCTCCACCGTCATCACGCGATCGAGATCCGCAACGAGACGCTTCTCCCGAAGCACCGCGATGATGGCGTAGTTCGGTCGGTAGCCACGCTCGATCTCGTGGGCAACGCCTTCCTCGACCTCGACGAGCGGCGCCACCTCGATGAACGGCCGCTTCACGCACGGCCGCACGATGTCGCACGTCTGGGTGAGGACCACGGAGCCCTCGACGGTGCGCTGGATAACGTTCGTGCCCTCCCCAGCCTCGGCGGCTTCGTCCGTGAGAGCCGCGCCGCCGTCTGCAACGTGGACGAACCAGTCCGCGTCGAGTGCCACGTCACCCTGCCTCCACCCGGCAAGGGCCGCATCTACGCGCGTCGTGTCGGGATCGTCGGGGCCAAGACGGGGCACGGCATCACATCGGTTTGGACACCTTGAGGGGCACCGCAGCGATGAGCTTGCCCTTCTCGATGTGAACTCGATCTTGCCGTGCAGCGACAAGATCCTCGGGCGGTCTGGGAGCGCGGACCTTTCTCGCCGCTGCTGAGAGGGGGGCAGGTCGCAGGAGAACACCCGCAGCCCCAGGCGTCACGATCTCGTCGAAGCGCCCTTCTCGAAGCAGGTCGAGGGGCAGGAACCGTCGGACGTGGGCGAGTGCAACCACGCCTTGGTCGCTGACGGTGTGCCCCGATCGGCGCGACGAAGAAGCGCAAGAATGCGGTTGAGACGCTCGGCGTTGGCGGCGCTCATCGGACGGCCGCTGGCCCAGAGATGCACCGACCGGCGGTCCACCGCAAAGAGCGATGCGAGTTGTTCCCAGGTAAGGCCGCTGATCCGGCGGACCTCCAGTACGGCGGCTGCGAAAGCACGATCGACTGGAACCGCGTCGAGCACCGTACCGCTGTTGGTCCAACGGCTCGCGAGGCGACGGGGATCAAGCGGCTGATCCAGCGTGCTGGCCGTCGCGTTCATCGCGGGGAAAAGACCCAGCACTCCGGCGACGAGGATGATGTTCATGGGCTTCTGAGGAGGGATGCCCGGCGGCACCGCCCACGTGTGATCCTGAAGAAGCGCCGTGGGCTTGACGTACTCGATCGTCATGGCTTGCCCCCGTAGGTTCGCAGGAACTCCGGCGTCACGCACCAACGGAAAAAGTCGTGGATCGTCGTGGCGAACGAGCGGCCGTCTTCGAGAATGGCGGCGGTGATGAAGTCCTTCTGCACGCCCCTGAACACGTCCAAGTCGAGGACCCAGCTCGGTTCAGCGATCGGTTCGATGGCGGCAGGATCAGTCGTGGCCCCAGCCGGAAGCCTTCCCCAACGAGTGTTGAGCGCCACCTCTCCGTTCACGAAGAGACTTTCGCACAGCGAATGGTTGAGCCCCACGACGGACGACGCACCAAGGCCAAGGACCTCCGCCCGAACGAGTGAAGCCAGCTTCCCCAGCTCGGGTCCGTGTACGCGGTTGACGTACCGCACACCCAGACGATCGTAGACGGGGAGCTTCGCTACCGCGTCCAGTGCATCGAGGATCTGCTCGAACCTCCCGAAGAGGTCATCGCGGTCCTTGTAGTTTGCGGACTCCAAGGCGATGAACTCCGGAGCCAGCGAGACTCGCCAAGCATCGGCCTTGTCGTGGAAGCGCCAGACGACGCCCTCGCTCTTCTGGAGCATGACCCCGAGAGGGCCGGCGACGAGCCCCGCAGTCTGCTCTGGCCGAAGGATGGGGTAGCGGGACCGGATCGCTTCTTGGAAGGGCCCGATGAAATCGGCACGGCCCAAGGAGACGATGGGCGCGAACCGGAGCTGAACGATGACCCGAATGAGCGGCGTGCGCTCAAGGGGAACCTCCTCCGGGCCTTTCGAACTGAACGGATCGAAGATCGCAGCCACGTTGACAAGCTAAGGCACGCTCCAGGGTTTGTGAAGTATAGTGTGATCTGGAAAGCGGTCGGGCGAGAATTTATTGTGAAGATCCGTAATCTTAGTCTGGCCTAGGAGGAAGGCGGGACGGCCGTCCTTCTCTCGTCCTCGTGGGCCTCTGCCGCGCCTTGCCATCTCGAGCTCGCCCACCACGGCGGAGTGGCCGAGTGGTTTACGGCAGCGGTTCTAAATCACGCTCCTAGCGCCCTGCGCGGTTCCGCGCCGGGCCGGCAGACCTCTGGACCGGAGATGGGTCAGAGCACCATGACCCACACGTCGTACAGGGCGTGGGTCCACACGACGGGGGCGAAGCCGCGGAAGGCGTAGATCGCGACGAAGGCGAGGCCGCACACCCAGCGGAACACGAACGAGCGGAGCTCGAAGGGATCGGCGAGCGGCCCGATGTAGTGCCACGCGCTGAAGATGGCCGCGCTGGCGAAGGCCCAGCCGAGCGTGATCAGGCGCGTCTTGGTGGACGGGGCCGCGGCGAACAGGATGCCGAGGAGCTTCGCGCCCAGGCCGAACAGGATCACGCGAAACGCGATCTCTTCGTAGAAGCCCGCGCCGAGCGCCATGATCGCGCCGGTGAAGCGGTTGTCGACGGCGCCGGTGCCCAGGTGCAGGCGCCCGACCACGTAGGACGCGGCGAGACGCATGGCGAACGCGTACAGCACGCCCTCGAGCGCCACGTAGGCGAAGCGGTTCCAGTGCAACGCGTGACCGCGGCCGAGCACGACCAGGATGCCGACGTAGACCGCGCCGATGGCCAGGGTGAGGCCGCCGTAGCCGAGCAGGTTGTGGTTGGCCAGGACGACCAGCTCCTGCGTCACGATGTCCGCGGCGTTGCGGACCGGCAGGAAGATCACGCCCAGGTGATAGATGACGAAGAACGGCAGGGTCAGCGCGAGATCCGCCCAGGGACCGCTCGCACTCTTGAGAGAGGAACCGGACTCGGGCGCGGTGTCGGGATCGACCATCAGCTCGGTCTGAGATTGTAGACGACCCAGAAGACGAGGATCGCCCAGCCGAGCAGAATCGCGACGAACGGCCCGTCGCGGAGGATTTCCTGCGTCGGGCTCTCGGCGTGGGGGCGGCTGCGGACCAGGTGCCAGAATCGCACAAGCGCGAGCACGACGAAGACGACACTCACCCACAGCCAATCGGTGTGGAAGAACGCGCGCGTGTGCGGGTCGAGCGTGTAGGCGACGTAGGTGACGACGGTGAGCGCCGCCGTCACGCCGAGCCCGATATCGAGCCCGCGACGTGTGTACGACTCGAGCGCCGCGCGCTGTTTGCCCGCGCGCGCCATCGCGACCTCGTGGCGGCGCTTGCCGAAGCCCAGGAAGAGCGCGAGCAGCGCGGTGCAGAGCAGCAGATACGCCGAGACGTCGATGCGCGTCGCGTAGCCGCCGGCCATCACGCGCAGCACGAAGCCGGACGAGATGATCGAGACGTCGATGTAGGCGACGTGCTTGAGCTTGAACGAGTACGCCAGGTTCAGGACGAAGTAGCTCGCGGCGACGATCAGGAACGGCAGTGGGCCGTAGGCGGCGCCGCCGAGGGCGGCCACGACGAGCACGACCGCGAGCGCGCGCGCCACGGGTACCGGCACGCGCCCGGACGCGATCGGGCGGTAGCGCTTGACCGGATGCGCGCGGTCCGCCTCGACGTCGGCCAGATCGTTGATGGTGTAGACCGCCCCTGCCAGCAGACAGAACACGCCGAACGCGCCCATGGCGCGGAACAACAACAGCGGGCTGAAGATCTCCTTGGCGAAGACCACCGGCGCGAGAACGAACACGTTCTTGACCCACTGGTGCGGGCGGATGGTCTTGACGACGCCGGCGATCCGCCAGGACAGCGGGCCTTCACTGCGCGGCTCGGGCGGCGGCGCGGAGACGACTTCCGGCTTGTCGCCCTCGGGGTCGGAACTCTCGGTCATCGGCAGACGGGCGCGGAAGATAGCGCAAACGGGCGCGGTGCGAAGAAAAGCGTGGTGTAGGCTGGCGAAGTGTTCCCGCCTCTGGACTATCTGGCATTTGCCGGGCGTTGGTTCGGACAGGTGCGCTACGACCTCGCGTCGAGCGGCCTGATGCCGATCACGGCCGCCGAGCTCGGCGCCGCGCGGCCGGACGACTTGACGGCGCGCGAGCGCTTCCGCGCCGCCGTGGCCGCGCGCTACGGCGTCACGCCGGCGGAGGTGGTCCCGTGCCTCGGCGGCTCCGGGGCGCTGTTCACGGCGTTCGCGAGCTTGATCGAGCGTGGCGATCGCGTGGTCGTGGAGAGCCCCGGCTACGAGCCCACCTGGCGCGTGCCCGAGGCGCTGGGCGCCGAGGTGTCGTGCTTCACGCGTGGCGACACGCTCGACCCCGACGCCGTGATCGAGGCGCTGCCGGCGGGCGCCCGTGCGGTGGTGATCACCAATCCGCACAACCCCGGCGCCGGGATCGCGCCGGACGCGACGCTCGCGCGCCTGGCCGGCAGGCTGCTCGAGCGCGGCGCGTGGCTGTTCGTGGACGAGGCGTATCTGGAGCTGGCCCGGCCCGCCACGACGGCGCGTGGGCTCGCGCGCAACATCGTGGCGTGGTCGAGCGCGACCAAGTGCTGGGGCGTCAACTGGGCGCGCGCCGGCTGGCTGCTGTTGCCGTCGGAGCACGCCGCGGCGGCCGAGAGCATCGAGCGGCACGTGAGTGGCAATGCGCCACCGTCGGCCTGGGCGTGGGGCGAGGTGGTGTTCCAGAACGTGGATCGCCTGGCCGCCCGCGCCGCGGCGCTGCAAGCGGGAAAGCGCGCGATCGTGGACGCGTTCATGCAAGCGCACGCGTCGGCGTTGGAGTGGACCGCGCCGCCGGAGACGAGCCTGTACGGCTTCGTGCGCGACCGACGCGGCCGCAGCCTGCGCCCGCTCGTCGAGCGCGCCGTGACCGAGCACGGCGTGATCGTCTCGCCCGGGGAGTTCTTCGGCGAGGCGGCGTCGTTCCGACTGAGCTGGTCGAACCGCACGGAGATTCTGCAAGAAGGCCTGGAGCGGCTGGCGCGCGCGCTCGACCTATAGCGCGCCGTCCCAGGTGAAGCGTCGCTCGTGCGCCGGCTCGCGACGCACCCGGATGCGATCCATGACCTCGTTCGCCAGGCGATCGACGTGCTCGTTGCCGGCGTGGCCGGAGTGCCCGGGCACCCACTGCCAGCTCACGCGATGCAGCGCGAGCAGCCGGTCGAGCTCCTTGAGTAGATCAAGGTTCTTGAGCGGCTCCTTGCCGCGGCTCCAGCCCTTCTTCTTCCAGCCCGGCATCCACTTGGTGGCGCAGTTGATCAGGTACTTGCTGTCGCTGTGGATCTGGATTGTCGATCCGTCGCGGGACAGGGCGGCGAGCGCTTCGATCGCGCCGCGGATCTCCATGCGGTTGTTGGTCGTGGCCGGCTCGCCGCCGGCGCGCTCGAGCGCGACGCGCGTGCGCGGGTCCACGAGCACGAAGGCCCAGGCTCCAATGCCGCCCGGATTTCCGCGGCAGCCGCCGTCCGTGTACGCGATGATCACGCGCGGAAACCTCGCATAAGCTGCGGATTGACGCCAGCCCGGACCACTTACACGTTCGCCGAGCCCCGATGAGCGTGCCGAAAGACAAGCGACAGCGACACGACGACCTGGTGCGCGAGATCCGCGCGCACGACTATCGGTACTACGTGCTCGACGATCCGCAGATCGGCGACCGCGAGTACGACGCGCTGTACACCGAGCTCCGCGCGCTCGAGAGCGGGTATCCGGCGCTGGTCACGCCGGACTCGCCCACACAGCGCGTGGGCGGCGCGCCGCGCGGCGCGCTCGTCACGGTGGAGCACGTCACGCCGATGATGTCGCTCGACAACACCTACAATGAAGACGAGCTCTCCGAGTTCGCGCGACGCGTCGGGGACGGGCTGCCGGCGGGCGCGGAGGTCGGCTACTGCGTCGAGCCGAAGCTCGACGGCGCGAGCGTGGAGATCCTGTACCGCGACGGAAAGCTGGTCAGCGGCTCCACGCGTGGCGACGGCACAAGCGGCGAGGAAATCACCCAGAACCTGCGGACGATCCGCTCGTTGCCGGTGACCATCGACTACAAGGGGCCGCTCACGGTGCGCGCGGAGGTCGTGATCTACCGGCGCGATCTCGACGCCATCAACGCCGAGCGCGCCGAGGCCGGCGAGGCGCCGTTCGCCAACCCGCGCAACGCCGCCGCGGGCAGCTTGCGCATGCTCGACCCGCGCGTGGTCGCCAAGCGCCGACTGCGCGCGTTCGTGTGGCAGGTCGTCGAGGGCGCGGATCTCGCGCCGACCCACTCCGGCGCCCTCGCCCGCGCCGCCGAGCTCGGCCTGCCCACGCACAAGAAGGAGCGCGTGTGCCGCACCCTCGACGACGTGCACCAGGCGATCGCCGCGATGGAGCAGCTCCGCAAGGAGTACCCGTACGAGATCGACGGCACCGTGATCAAGGTCGACCGCTTCGAACAGCAGGACATCCTCGGCGCGACGGCGAAGTTCCCGCGCTGGGCCATCGCCTACAAGTTCAGCGCCGAGCAAGCCGCGACGCGTCTGCTGGAGATCATCGTGCAGGTCGGGCGCACCGGCCAGCTCACGCCGGTGGCGATCCTGGAACCGGTGCAGCTCGCGGGCACAACCGTGTCGCGCGCGTCGCTGCACAACGCGGAGATCGTCGAGCACCTCGACGTGCGCATCGGCGACCAGGTCACGATCGAGAAAGCCGGCGAGATCATCCCGCAGGTCGTCGGCGTGGACGCCGACGCGCGCACCGGCGACGAGACGCCGTTCGCCATGCCCACGCACTGCCCGGTGTGCGGCACCAAGACGGAGAGCCGCGAGGACGAGGTGGCGATCCGCTGCCCGAACCCGGTGTGTCCGGCGGTGGTGAAGGGCACCATCTTCTACTTCGCGCGCCGCTTCGCCATGGACGTCGATCGCCTCGGCGAGTCCCTGGTCGAGCAGCTGGTCGACACCGGGCTCGTGAAGGACGTCGCGGATCTGTACGACCTCGACGCGGACAAGCTGGAGGCGCTCGAGCGCATGGGCAAGAAGAGCGCGGACAACGTCGTCGCGTCGATCCAGGCGTCGCGCACGCGCACGCTCGATCGGCTGCTGACCGGCCTCGGCATCGAGCACGTGGGCCAGGTCGCGGCGCGCCAGCTCGCGGAGGCGGCGGGCTCGCTGGAGGCGCTGCTCGCGTGGTCGCCGGAGCAGGCCGAGGAGCGCGTCGACGCGATCAGCGGCTTCGGTCCGAAGATGGTCGAGAGCGTCAAGGCCTACCTGTTCGGCGAGGCGAGCCGCGCGTTGCTCGACAAGCTCCGCGATCGCGGCGTCTCCACGCCCATGCCGAAGCGCGAGATCACGGAAGGCCCGCTCTCGGGCAAGAGCTTCTGCGTCACCGGCGTCTTGTCACGCAAGCGCGAGGACGTGCACGCGGCGATCCGCGCCGCGGGCGGCGAGATCCACGACAAGGTCAAGAAGGGCACGACCTACCTGGT
Organism: uncultured delta proteobacterium; assembly: GCA_963775185.1. Lineage (GTDB taxonomy): Bacteria > Myxococcota_A > Polyangia > Polyangiales > Polyangiaceae > JAPSGB01. The sequence goes on from CAVZIE010000006.1 coordinate 241,362, forward strand.
CGCCGGCGAGAAGGTCGGCAAGGCGAAGCTCGACAGCGCGAAGAAGTTCGGCACGGAAGTGATCAGCGAGGCGGATCTCGATCGGATGATCGGATGATGACGTGATTCAAGTGCTGCTCTGCGGTCAATGCGGCGGCCCGCTCCCGCGGCCGGATGCCGACGCCCGCTTCGTGACGTGCCGCTTCTGCGAAGCGACCAGCGATCTGCAGACCGGCGAACGACAGGCATCGGCAAACCCCGCGCCGTTCGCGGCGTTCTGGGCGCGGTTCAAGGATGATTTCGACGCGTTCGAGAAGGAGCTCCGGGAGCGCTTCGAGCGTGGCGAAGCGCCACTGCCGGCATTCCGTGCGGCCGCCGAGAGCGCGCTGCCCGCGCTGATCGATCCCGCGACGCTCGCCAACGTGGCCTTCGGCATCACGATGGAGTTCTGGAACAAGAACCACGTCGACGTCTCGTCCGACGCCCTGGCGATGGGACGCATCGCGCGGGCGTACTTGAGCTCCTTGGAAGATCTCGCGGCGGGAAAGCAGATCTCGATCAACTTGCCGTTCTTGACCGCCACGCCGCAGGGCCCGCTCCACTACATGCAGGACGTCACGATGGCGGAGCTGCAGCAGTGGGCCGCGACGCCCGCCGCGGTTCCGGCGAAGCCGCCGCCGCCGCCACCAGCGCCACCAGCGCCGCCGCCACCGGCGCCACCCGCCGATCCACCACCGGCGAAGACGTCCTGGTGGAAGAAGATGCTCGGGTGATTGCCGACCCGGCGCGGAACCGCTGTTCCGCGCCGCACCGGCATAGTCCCTCAACCAAGGCGTCCGCTGATTTTCAGGCGGAGAAACCGGCAACCGATTCGAGTGCGATGCCGCTCCATGGGGAGGCACAGGAAGGGCGGAAGGGCGGAAGATTTGGGGATGCATCGCACGAGATGATCGGTGCGTTGATCGAGGTGCACCGCCGTCTCGGCCCAGGATTGTTGGAATCGGCTGAAGGCGGTCGAGCGCCTGCTCCCGATTCACGAGGCGAATACCCCGAGTCCCTGGAAACCTTCCGCTCTTCCGGCCTTCCTGTGAAAGTCCAAATGAGCGGATTTCCCGGAGCCCTCAGTTCATCGTCACGCTGCTGATGAACACGGCCGCGTTGGTCGGCGCGGGGACGGGGCCGCCACCACCGCCGCAGTCGCCCGGACCGCTGCCGGCGTAGATGGCGTAGCCGATCTCGCCGGCGGCGTTGGCGGTGACCGGGATGTCGAGGGTCCGCCACGACGTGGTCCACGCCAAATCGCCGTCGGGCGTGGGCAGCGGCGCGAGCAACGCGGGGTCGACCTGCGCCAGCGTCTGTGTGACGTCGCCGCCGGGTGCGACCGTGTCCACGCCGAAGGGCGTCTGCACCCAGCTCGGCGGAGCGGTGTTGCCCGGGTAGTCGGAGCTCACGAGCACGCGGTAGCGCACGTGCAGCGTGCCGCCTCCGGTCTGGATGCGACCGGCGAGGCCGTCGCGGTCGGCGCCGCAGACCGTGTTCTGGAACGTCCCGATGCGGGCGCAGCTCCCGCTCTCGCACGCCGGATCGCCGCTGCCGAGCATGGCGACCTTGCCCCAGGATCCGTAGTCGGTCGCGCCGGCGCCGTAGTGGATCTGCGGCTGCGGATCGCCGATGTAGAACAGCGAGCCAATGGTCGAGTACGCCGCGCTCTGCAAGCCGGCCAGGTCGGGCACGCCTGCGTCGACGCCGAGCATGAAGTCCGACGACCAGCTTGCCCACGCGGTGAAGCGACCGCGCCCGTGCACCACGCCGGCCCACGCTTCGGCGTCACCGGCGCCGGGCGTGAAGCTCCACGTGACGGTCTGCATCGCGGGCGGACCGCCGGGATCGCCCCCCGTCCCGCCTCCGCCGCCGGCGGCGACGGCGAAGTCCACGTGCAGGTGGTCGTTCAACGTCGCGGCGTCGACGCCTTCGGCGGCGTCGAGATACAGCGTGTCCCAGGGCAAGATCGCGTCCTTCGGTCCGTGGCCCGACACGATCGACGCGCGAAGCTCCGGCGCGGTCGCGTCGGGCCCGACGCTGCCGCCGCTGGTGATCGGGTACATGTCGCCGACGTCGCCCATGAACACTTCTTCCTGGCCGCTCGCCTGGATCGGGCCGGCGAGCGAGCCATTCGCGGCGCGCTGGATCACGATCGTCGACCAGCGATCGGTGGCGCTGCCCGTCACCGTGACGTTGCCGTCGAGCGTGACGGACTTCGCGGTCACGGTGACGGTCATGGCCGCGGGATCGCCGAAGCGCGGCGTCAGCACCGCGTCGTAGCCGCCCGCGTTGCTGCGGATGTCCAGGCGCGCCGCGGCGCCTTCGCTCGGCGACGGCACGCCCCAGTTGCTCTGGCTCTTCTGCACCACGTCCTTGAAGCCCAGGTCGTAGGAGCCGGTCACGGCGCCGCCGCCGCCCGAGCCGCCGCTCCCGCCGCTGGCACCGGAGCCGCCACTACCGCCCGAGCCGCCGCTGGCACCGGAGCCGCCGCTCCCGCTCGAGCCGCCACTCCCGCTCGAGCCACCGCTGCCGTTGTCGCTGAAGCTCGAGCCGCCGCAGGCGAGCGCGAGGCTCGCACCCAAGATCGTCGCCACCCAGGAAATCGTTCTCATGTGCCGCGAGAGAGCAAGCCATGTGCCAGGAGAATCCAGGGAAAAGGCCGCAACAACGGCACAACCTGACACACCAGAACGGACTACGCTGTCGCGATGGCGGCGAGCTATCGCGACAAGCTGCTGCGCTGTCCGACGTGTTCCACGCCGATGCGCTCGCAGGCGAGCGAGCTCGCCGTGGTCGACGTCTGCCCGGACTGCAGCGGCCTGTGGATCGACTGGTTCGACGGCGAGATCGCGTCGGTGGCGAGCAGCGTCGGCGACCTGCCCCCGACGCCGGCTGCGACCAAGCGCGGCGGTGCCTGTCCGCTGTGCGCGCTCGCGCTGGTCGCCACCCCGTACGGCGACGACGCGGTGGTCGTGCTGCGCTGCGGCGGGTGCGCCGGCGCGTTCGTGCCCCGCGACGCGTTCGAGCAGTTGGTGCGCGAAGGGCCGCCGCGCGACCCGGACGAGGACGAGGGCGGATTGATCGCGCACATCGTCGCGTGGCTGCGCGCCCACATCGGCTGATGTGCCATGCTCCCGCCCATGAAGCGCTACGCCCGCACCGACGACGGCTACGCCCTGGTCCAGGACGACGGCAACGCCGTGCTGCTCGACCGTGCGCCCTGGCTCGGCGAGAAACCGACCGGCCGCCGCGTCGCGCTCGCGAGCGGGCACCTGCGCTTCCCTGTTGGACCCACGAAGATCCCGTGCATCGGTCGCAACTATCGCGCGCACGCCGCCGAGCTCGGTCACGACGTTCCCACGGAACCGCTGGTCTTCCTCAAGCCGCCGTCCGCGTTGCTCGATCCCGGCGGCACGGTGCTGCTGCCACCCGAGAGCACGCGCGTCGAGCACGAGGCGGAGCTGGGCGTCGTGATCGGCAAGCGCTGTCGCCGCGTTCCGCCGGAGCGCGCGCTCGACTTCGTGTTCGGCTACACGGTGGTGTGCGACGTCACGGCGCGCGACCTGCAGAAGAAAGACGGCCAGTGGTCGCGCGCCAAGGGCTTCGACACCTTCTGCCCGGTCGGGCCGTACGTCGTCACGGGCGTCGATCCCGCCGCACTCGGCATCCGGCTGCGAGTCGGTGAAGCGCTCCGCCAGGACGGCAACACGCGCGACATGATCTTCGACATCGCCCGCGTCGTGTCGCACGTCAGCCAGGCCATGACGCTCTTGCCGGGCGATCTGATCGCCACCGGCACGCCCGAGGGCGTCGGCCCGCTGGCTCCGGGGGATCACGTCGCCGTGGAGATCGACGAGCTCGGCACGCTCGAGTTCAACGTCGCCGCCGAACAGACTTGAGCCAGCTGGATACCGCGCCGGACCGGCACCAGCTGCCGGATCAAACGCCGTCGCGGACGCCGCTGGTCGCGTCGCCGCGGTAGATGTGATCGCCGACGCGGCGCATCCAGGCGAGCTCGTCGTCGCTCATCGGGCCGAGCTCGAGCGCGCGCACGGCCTGGTCCACGTGGTCGGCGTTCGAGGGACCGCTGATCGCGACGTCGACGGCGCTGTTGCCGAGCACGAAGCGCAGGCAGTCCGTGCCGTCCGGCGTGCGCTCGCCGCGGGGCGTGCGGGACGGATCGCACAGGTGACCCCAGCGCGTCGTGGTGTACGTGACCACGCCCGGTCGGCGCTCGCTGGCGCGGCCGTCGAGCACCGGGAACACCTCGCGCTCCGCGCCGCGGTGCACGGCGTTGTAGCGGAGGTGCCAGATGCCGATGCGCTCGTCGTCGACGAGCGTCGCGAACAGCGGGCGGTGGTGACTCGACAGCGCGATGTGCTGCACCAGGCCGCGTTGCTGGAGCGCGAGCGCCGCGTCGAGGATGCGCCGCGCCGGGGCGCGGTTGTGCCAGCCGAGCAGCAACACTTCTGCGCGGTCGAGCTTCAGCGAGCGCAGCGCGCTCTCGACGCTGACGCGCACGGCCAGGCCGACGCGCGCGTAGCTCTGCAGCACGACCACGAGATCGTCGCGGTGCGTGCGGGCGACGAGCCGAATGGCGTCGCCCATACCGTCGCGCCGGCGCGAGCCCCAGTAGAAGTAATTGACGCCGCGCTCGAAGGCGCTCTCGTAGGCGGCGGTCGGCGCGCCGTAGCTGGATCCGAAGCCGACCCGGGACACCCGGAGCCCGCTGCGGCCGAGCGTGGTCTTGTGTTTGAAGTCCGCCATCTGGGAAGCTCGGGATGAAAGCACGTGAAGCGTCCATTCGTCATCGGACTGTCGGCGGCCGGGGCCAGCGTGGCGATCGTCGCGATCGTCGCGGTCGTGCGGGTCGCGCGCCACCAACGCAGCGAGCCGGAGCGCTGTCCGACCGGGCTCGTCGCCATCGGCGCGCGCTGCTGCGGCGAAGCGCAGAAGCTCGCCGCGGGTCGCTGCAGCGGTCCACCCGCGGGCTGCGCGGCGCACATGCACGCCGCCGCCGGCGCCCATCCGGGCTGCGTGGTGGACAACCGGCGGATCGCGCTCCGCGCCGGGCAGCTCACGCTCGCGGCCAGCGACTGGGAAGCCGAAGGCGTGGTCAAGCCGCGCTCGATCCGCGTCTCCGCGTTCGCCATCGACTCCGCGGAGGTCACGGTCGAGCGCTGGGAGGCGTGCGTCGCCGCCGGCACCTGTCCCGCCGCCGGGTCCACCGAGCCGGGCCGACCAGTCACCGACGTTTCACCGGCGGACGCCGATCGGTTCTGTCGCTTCGAGGGCGGGCGCTTGCCCACCGGCGACGAGTGGCTGTTCGCCGCTGCGGGGAGCGCCGAGCGGCGCTTCCCGTGGGGACCCACCGGGCTCGTGTGCCGGCGCGCCGCCTTCGGTCTCGAAGCCGGGCCCTGCGCCCGCGGCGCGCGCGGTCCCGATCTCGCCGGCGCGCGACCCGACGGCGCCACCCCGGAAGGCGTCCTGGACCTGTCCGGCAACGTCGCGGAGTGGAGCGCGGAGCCGGGCGGGCGCTTCGTGGCGCGGGGCGGATCGTATCGCTCGCGCGGCGCCGCGGAGCTGAAGAGCTGGTCGGCCGAGCCCGGCGATCGCGCCCAGCCGAACGTCGGCTTCCGTTGCGCGTACGACGCCCCGTGACGCAACCGTTGCGTGACATGCAACACGCAACGCCGTTTCACCGGTGGCACGCGTGGTGCACTGCGTCGCGGCAGTGGCCCGACTGGTCGCCGCCTTGTTGCTGTCCGCTGGCTTGCTCGTACCGGGGCGCGCCGTCGCCGATCCGGCTCGTGTCCACGCGGAGGTGCCGTCGGCCGAGGAAGACTTCTACGTCGATCCCCTCGGACACAGGCTGCGCTTCAGCCACGTGTACTGGCACTGGTTCGGCCAACCACGGGAGCGGTACTACGTGCGCGCCGGCGTGGAGATGGCGGCGCTGCTCGGCGCGGGGCTCAGCTACTACTGGATCAAGGCCGAGCAGAACACGACGGACTGGGATTTTCCGAACCTCGAGGATCGCCTGCTCACGCTGCAGGCGGTCCGCTTCGACAACAACCTGTTCATCACCAACCAGGTGCTGCACCCGGCGTCGGGCACGCTGTACTACGGCTTCGCGCGGGCCAACGGGCTGTCGGTTCCGGAAGCGTTCGTGTACTCCGCCGGCACCTCCGCGGTGTTCGAGTGGTGGCTCGAGTGGCTGGAGAAGGTGAGCATCAACGATCTCGTCTTCACGCCGGCCGGCGGCTGGGCTTCAGGCGAGATGTTCTTCCAGCTCGGCCGCTATCTGAACAGCGCGCCCGGCAAAGGCACCTGGGCCACGAACACCGCGCGCTGGTCGCTCGGAGCGCCGGTCGCGCTGCACAACGCCGTGGACCACGCCGTACCGCCGCCCGCGCTCCCGCCCGACTCGCTTGGTTTCAGCTCCGCGTACTGGCACGCGTTCGACTTCGCCTACGGGCTCTCGGCGGTCGACAACGACACCGGGCGGAGCGCCATCGTGCACGACGCCTTGATCGGCGCGACGTTGGTCGCGATGCCCGGCTTCCTCGTGCCGGGTCACTTCGAGCGTGCGTTCGGCGACGGCAACTTCAACGAGATGCGCGTGCGCTTGAGCTTCGGACGGAGCGGTTGGGAAGAGGTCGACGCGTTCTTCTCGAGCGACTACGCGGGGTACTACGCGCAGCATCTCGACGCGACGCGGAGCGGGCTTCACGGCTACGCGACGATGGTCGGGCTGAACACCGCGTACCGCTTCGTTGACCGCTGGCTGCTCGGCCGCGAGGACCAGTACGCGATTGCCAGCGTGCTCGGCCCCTCGTTCAAGCTGTGGCTCGCCGGCGGCGGCTTCACGGCGCGCATCGAGGCCGCGGCGAGCGGCGACGCGGCGGCGATCCGCTCGCTGCCCTACGACGATTGGCGCACCAGCTTTGGCGAGCAGGGAACGAAGACCACGCTGCAACGCCACAACTATTACCTCGGCCTGGGCACCTCGGCGCGTTTCCGCGCGCGCGTCCAGCGCGGCGGCGCGGAGCTCGGCGCCTCGCTCGGCGTCGGCGTCTACGACTCGGTGGACGGGCTGGACCGCGAACAGGTGACCGTCACGCGCGACGTCCACAACCTGGACCAGATCATGGAGCTTGGCGCGTGGTTGGCGCTGTCGCCGCCGCGCTCACGGGTTCGTCTGGGGGTCTCGGGCGAGCAGACGTTCCGCCGTAGCCAGATGGCCCCGCTGGTCAGCGAACAGTGGGACCGGCGCATCCAGGCCCGCGCTGGTTTCCGGTTCTAGCACCGGCTCCTGCCAGGGTCGCGACGCCTCGAAATGCGCGACCACCGGGATGTGGTCGGAGTGCCCGCGGTTCACGACCCACGCGTTGAGCGGGATCACCGACGAGTCGAACATGATGTGGTCCAGCATCTGCGTGAACTGGTTCGCGACGGACGCATGCCGCCAGGTGTACTGGCCCGGGTGATACAGCGGCAGCGTGTCCGTGTAGCCCTGCGCTTCCAGGAACGACACGGCCGAGCCGTTCTCCTCGTTGAAGTCGCCGACGACGATGGTGGGCACGTTCGCCGTCACCTGCGACTCGAACAGCTGGATCTCGTAGCTATGATCGCTGTTCGTCGTGAGGTACGAGCTGACCCGACCGCCGTTGCCCGTGAAGTACGATCGCAGGTGCAGGTTCAGGACCTGCAACCAACCCGCCGGCGTCTGCACGTAGAAGTGCCACGCCGGGTGCCAACCGTTCGGCGCGTCCTGGTAGCCGCCGTCGAGCACCGGGAACTTGCTCAGCACCGCGAGACCGTTCGCGCCGTCCTTCTCGCGGTAGATCCGGAACGGATACTTGTCGGCGTAGGCTTTCTCGATGGCGGTCTTCCAGACCTCCGTCGGCTCCTGCAGACACACGATGTCCGCGTTCGCGGCGCCGATCGCGGCGACCGTGGCCCGATCGTGGGCCGTCGCCGAGTTCGCGTCGTCGGAGAGGTTGAACGTCTCGATCGTAAAATGCGGGACGCCAGGATCGGCTTCGCGCGGCTCCAGCGGAGGCTGGCCGCAACCGACGACGAGCAGCGCGACCGAGGCGAGGAAGAGACGCATGAAGGCCTTCCAAGTTGTCACGTGACGGCGTGGCGGCAACGCCGGACGCGCAATCTTGTGTGTGCCTTGCATACATGCTGGGCGTCGTTGCGCAGGCGTTGCGCGCTTCGCCTGGCATGCGCGGTGCATCGTTTCACGGCGTGTTTCGCTGTCCGGCTTCCACGCTTCTGCTCGCCGGGCTCGGGCTCGCGGCGTGCGCACCGCTCGCGAGCTTCCGCCCCGCCTCGGGGCTCGCACCGGACCGCAGCTTCGAGGCGGGGATGGGCTTCGCGGTGGTGGAGCCACGAAAGTACGTCGACGAGAGCGCGGCGTCCGCGGATCAGGTCTGGCTCACGGGCGAGCCCTCGCGCTGGCTGTCCTTGACGGCGATCACGGCCTTCGACACCTCCGCGCTCGGCGTCGGCGGCGCGGCGCGTATCTACGCGCTGCGCCGTCATCGCTTCGCCGTGGGCGTCGAAGCCGAAGGCGGCTACGGCTGGGTCGGCGCGTCCTTGCCGCTGGCGGCGCGCCCGCTCGAGCCGATCTGGATCTACGCCGCGCCGCGCGTCGGCAACTGGGGCGTCGATCCGCTCTTCGGCGTGCTGGGCGGCGTCGACGTGAACGTGCAAGGCGGCCTGCACATGCGCGCCGAGATGCAGACCAACTGGCAGAATCTCAAGTACTACAACAAGCGCACGATCTACGGCTTCGCGCTCGCCTACCAGTTCTGATTTGCCGGCCCGGCGCGGAACCTCGCTGTGCGCGCGCGCCGGCGTCGCTTCAAATCGCTGACGGCCTTGGGGTCCGGAAAGCGGACGCCGTCGGGCCCGACCTCGCACGTGAGCGTGTGCGAGTTCGCGTTCTCGTGGACGATGGCGACGAGCGAGCCGTCCGCGGAGAAGTAGTGGCGCGTGCCCGTATCGACGCCGTGCTTCGTCGCGACCCGGTAGCCGGGTGCCAGGCAGAAGCCTCGTGCCGGCGGACTAGGCAAGCGCCGCGCCAAGCCGCACGCGCGCCAGCGCGGTGTACACGCTCCCCGTGGAAAGCAGCTCCGACCGATACAGCACCAGCTCGTCGAAGCGCACCGCGCCGCCCAGGCGCGCCGCGTCGATCCACGACTCCACGCTGCACGGATGCTTGATGCGCGCGAGCGTGACGTGGGCGCGGAACGCGCGTCCCTCGCGCGCTACGCCGAGCGCTTCCACAGCGCTCTCGAGGCGATCGGCGAGCGCGGCGAGCGCGCCCGCGGGCTCGGCGAGCTCGGCGACCACGACGCGCGCGCGACGCGACGCGGGGAACGCGGTCACGCCGCTCCAGCGCGCGTCGATCGGCGCCGCGCGGGCGGCCGCGGCCGCGGTCAGGGCCTCCAGGTCGGGGAGCGCGCCCGGATCGACCCAGCCCAGGAACTTGAGCGTCAGGTGCATCTGCGCCGGGTCGATCCAGCGTGGCGCGTCGCCGGCGCGACGCTTGAGCGTGCGCTGCGCCTCCGCGAGCACCGCGCGCGCGCCGTCCGGCACGGGCAGCGCGAAGAACGCGCGCACGCGGTCGCTCACGGCTCGAGTCCGTGCATCAACACGCCGCGCACCAGCGCGAGGCCGGCGAAGGCCGCGATGCGTTGCACCTGGTTTCGCGATCCGGGCCAGACGACTCGCCGATCCGTCGTGCCGCCCGCGGTGGCGACCGCGAAGTGCACGAGCCCGACGGGCTTGTCCGGCGTGCCGCCGGTCGGTCCCGCGACGCCCGTGAGCGAGAGCGCGATGTCCACGCCTAGCACGCGGCGCGCGCCCTTCGCCATGGCGCGCGCGACCTCCGCGCTGACCGCGCCGTGATCGCGGATCAGCGCGGGATCGACGCCGAGCACGCCTTCCTTCACGCTGTTCGCGTAGCTCGTGACGCCGCCGGCGAAGTACGCGCTCGAACCGCTGCGCTCCGTGACGAGCGCCGCCACCTGGCCGCCGGTACACGACTCGGCGACGCCCAGCATGAAGCCGCGCTCGACGAGCAGCGCGCCCACCGCTTCGCTCAGCGTGACGTCGCCCTCGGCGTACACCACGTCCGGGCCCAGCAGATTCCGCGCCGCACCGGCAGCAGCTTCCGAGCGTTGCTTGGCTTCTTCAGCCGTCGCGGCGCGGGCGAGCAGCTTGACCTCGATCTCCGGGAAGTGCGCGCGATAGCCGACGACGACGCCGTGTTCCTCTTCGAGACCGGCGAGGCGATCGTTTACCGCGGACTCGGTCATGCCGAAGGTCTTGAGGCGGATCTGGTGGATGCGATCGGTGATCAGCGGCTCGACGGCGGGCACGACGTGCTCGCGGAACATCGCGTGCATCTCGCGCGGCACGCCCGGCATGAAGAACGCTTCGCCGCCGCCGACGCGCACGGCGAAGCCAGGCGCGGTGCCTTTCGCGTTCTCGAGGATGCGCGCGCCACGCGGGAAGTCCGCCTGCTTCTCGTTGGACGGCGCCATGCTGCGCCCGAAGCGCGACATGCGCGCGCGGATCGCGTCGAGCGACGCCTGGTCGCGATCGAGCGGCACGCCGAGCAGCTCGGCGACGCACTCGCTGGTGATGTCGTCGGTGGTGGGCCCGAGGCCCCCGGTGCACACGATCAGCCGGTGCGCGTCGCCAAGCCGACCGAGCACGCGCTGGATCTGCTGGCGATCGTCGGGGATCGTCTCGATCGTCGTGACCTCGATGCCCAGCGTCGTGAGCGTCTCGGCGAGCCAGCTCGCGTTGGTGTTGACGATCTCGCCGCGCGTAAGCTCTGTACCGATGGACAGGACCGCTGCCGTCATGGGTAGATCCTTCTATCCTTTGTCCGCCGAAGCGACGGGAAAGAGAGCATGAGGTCTATCGGCCACGCACTGCGGGGCGAAGCTTCCGCCGAGTGCGTGCGAGTTGACCGCCGGGTACTCAGATGACAGAATGACAGCATGTCATCTGGACGGAGCGCGATCCCGGTTGCCGAGGCAAAGCGTCGCTTTTCCGAGCTGATCGACCGCGTGCAGAAGGGCGAGCGGATCGTCGTGAGCCGGCGCGGAAAGCCGGTCGTGACGCTGTCGTCGCCGGGACAAGCCGCGGGTCCCCAGCGCCCGGCGCCCACAGGTCTAGCGGCGGCCGCCGGTGCTCTCGCGGATTGGGAAGAGCTCGATCAAGACGTGCGCGACATCTATGCGGCGCGCCGTCGCTCCCGCGAGCGCGCGGTACCACCGTTGGACGAATGAGCTATTGCTTCGACACCGACGTGATCAGTGCGGTGATGCGCGCGGAGCCGCCGCTTCACCTGGTGCGTCGCCTGGCTCTGGTGCCTCCGGACCAGCAGATGACCACCGCCGTCAATCTCGCGGAGCTTCTGTACGGTGCCGCCCGGAAAGGCAGCGAGAAGCTCGAGCGCCGCGTGCGGGAGCTCGTCATCGGTGCGCTGACGATCGTGCCGTTCGACGAGCCCGCCGCCGAGCGCTACGGCCCGCTGCGCGCGCGCCTCGAGCGCGAAGGTCGGCGCATCGACGAGCCCGATCTGCGCATCGCGTCGATAGCGCTGTCCCGGGACTTGACGCTCGTGACCGGAAACGTCCGGCATTTCGCGCGCGTGCCGGAGCTGCGCGTGGAAAACTGGCTCGCGAGGTAGCGCGGTCGCCGTTGACGGGCGCGGGGAGCGGAGCGAGCCTCGTCCGCGTGAAGGCGCGCTGGGTCCTGGCGCTCGCGGTGCTGGTCGCGGGCTGTAGCAGCGGTAGCAGCGGCAACGCTGGCGCGAGCGGCAACGGCGGCAACGGCGGCAGCGGCGGCAACGGCGGTGGCAGCAGCGGCGGCTCGGGGGGCTCCGGCGGCGGCACTGCGACGAGCTGCAGCACCGCCGCGACGTTCACCGGCGACGGCACCTACTACAACGCCGACGGCAGCGGGAACTGCAGCTTCGACGCGAGCCCGAACGACTTGATGGTCGCCGCCATGAACGACCCGGACTACGCGGGCTCCGCGCTGTGCGGCGCGTGCGCGACCGTCACCGGACCCAAGGGACAGGTCACGGTGCGCATCGTGGATCGCTGCCCGGAGTGCAAGCACGGCGATCTCGATCTGTCGCCGCAGGCGTTCGGCAAGATCGCCGACATGTCCGCGGGCCGCGTGAGCATCAGCTGGCAGCTCGTCGCGTGCGACGTCACCGGGCCCATCCAGTACAAGTTCAAGGAGGGCTCGAACCAGTGGTGGAGCGCGGTGCAGATCAGGAACCACCGCTACGCCATCGACAAGCTCGAGTTCAAGGACGACAGCGGCAAGTACGTGTCCGTCGCGCGCGAGTCGTACAACTACTTCGTCCAGAGCTCCGGCATGGGCCCCGGCCCGTACACGTTCCGCGTCACGGACGTGTTCGGCCACACGCTGGAAGACACGGGCATCGCCTTCGTCGAAGGCGGCGTGAAGGACGGCAAGGCGCAGTTCCCGGCGTGCGCGCCGTAGCCCCGCGCGGCGCGTGGAACCCGACTTTCGTGAGGCTGTCGGGCGCCGCAGGTTGTCGGCTACGATTGTCGGATGGCCCGCCGCGACGCCGACCCGGCGCTGGTGGAACTCCTGGCGGAGCTCGCGGCGCAGGACTACGGCGGGCGGGACGCGCCGGTGCGGCTGAGCCTGATCGCGGGAGCCTGGATCATCACGGGCACGGTCATCAGCCCGGACGCCTGGCTCGAGGCCGAGCGCGGGCGCATCCGGGCACGCGCCGAAGCAAACCTGAGCACGATGTTCCGCGATCGGGTGCGGGTCGACCAGGCGACCGCCGTGGCGCACCTCGAGGACGTGGAGATCCGGGGTGCCGGCGGCGGGCTGGGCACTCATGTCGAGCGACTCCGGGTGCGGCTGTCGATCGTCGACGGGTTCAGTGTGGTCGACGCGCCCGACGAGGCGCCCGCAAGTCCACGCTCCTGAGCGAAGCGTGAGCGCTGACGCCCGCGCTCGGCTTGGCGTGGGCTGGCGGTACAAATCTTCATGCCGGTCCGGCGCGGTATCGCGCGCCGCGCCGCCGCGGAAATGAGACGGTACTTTTGGCACCCAGCGCGCCAAAAACCGGGTCACATTGCAATGTGGCGCCCATTTTGGCGCTGTGAGTGCCAAAAACCCGCTCACATTTTTCCGCCGGCGCGTCGCGGCACGCCGGCAACCTCCGGCAGCGGCGGAACCTCCGGCAGCGGCACGGGCGGAACCGGCGCGACGGACGCTGGCACCGACGGCGGCACGAAGGGTGGAGCCTCCGGTGACGACAGCGGGTGCGGCTGCCAAGTCGAGCATCGTGCTCGCTGTGTCGATGTCGTTGTTCGCGGGCTCGCGCCGAACGGTCCGCGGACCGCCAGATTCCGCGACGGACCGGCATCCCTTGATCGGCGCGGAATGCGACTTACCTTCTGCTGGCGTGCACGAAGCGTGCCACGCGCGGGAGACTTGCTATGCGCATGGATCGACTCACCAACAAGAGCCAGGAAGCACTGCGCGCCGCCGGAGACCTGGCGGTCAAGCGCGGCAATCCGGAGATCATCCCCGAGCACTTGATGGTCGCCATCCTCGATCAGGATGGCGGCATCGGGCGGCCGCTGGTCGAGAAGGCGGGCGCGAACGCCGATGCGCTGAAGCGCGATCTCGCCGAGCGCATCGAGAGCCTGCCGCAGGTTTCGGGCGGCGCGGAGCCGCACTTCGGGCGTCGCACCTTGCCGCTGATGAACAAGGCGGAGGACGAGGCCAAGAAGCTCAAGGACGACTACATCTCGATCGAGCACTTCGTGCTCAGCGGCGCGAAGAACGACAACGACCTCAAGGCCGTCTTCGATCGTCACGGGCTGTCGTACGACAAGCTGCTGCACGCCCTGGCGGAGGTGCGCGGCAGCCAGCGCGTCACGGACCAGGACCCGGAAGGGAAGTTCCAGGCGCTCGAGAAGTACACCAAGGACCTCACCGAGCTCGCCAAGCGCGGCAAGCTCGACCCGGTGATCGGTCGCGACGAGGAGATCCGTCGCGTGATGCAGGTGCTGAGCCGGCGCACCAAGAACAACCCGGTGCTTGATCGGCGAGCCGGGCGTGGGCAAGACGGCGATCGCCGAGGGCATCGCCCAGCGCATCGCCAGCGGCGACGTGCCGGAGTCGCTGCGCGACAAGCGCATCCTGGCGCTCGATCTGGCGAGCATGGTCGCGGGCTCGAAGTTCCGCGGCGAGTTCGAGGACCGGCTGAAGGCCGTGCTCAAGGAGATCGAGGACTCGGGCGGGGGCATCATCCTGTTCATCGACGAGCTGCACACGCTGGTCGGTGCCGGCGCCGCCGAGGGCGCGATGGACGCGGCGAACATGCTGAAGCCCGCCCTCGCCCGCGGCGAGCTTCGCGCGATCGGCGCCACGACGCTCGACGAGTATCGCAAGCACATCGAGAAGGACGCGGCGCTCGAGCGACGCTTCCAGCCGGTGATGGTCTCGCAGCCGACCGTGGAGGACACGATCGCGATCCTGCGCGGCCTGAAAGAGCGCTACGAGGTGCACCACGGCATCCAGATCCAGGACGCCGCGCTGGTCGCCGCCGCCACGCTGTCGAACCGCTACATCACCGATCGCTTCCTGCCCGACAAGGCCATCGATCTGGTGGACGAGGCGGCGAGCAAGATCAAGATGGAGATCGACAGCATGCCGTTCGAGATCGACCAGGTCGAGCGGCGGCTGCTGCAACTCAAGATCGAGGAGCAGGCGCTCAAGCGCGAGCGCGACAAGGCGAGCAAGGCGCGCTTGGCCGTGCTGACGCACGAGGTCGGCGAGCTGAACAGCCAGCGCGACGCGATGCGCGCCCAGTGGCTGCGCGAGAAGGAGATCATCAGCAAGCTGCGCGACAAGCAGGTCGCCGTCGAGGAGCTGAAGGTCGAGCAGGAGCAGGCGCGTCGCACGGGCGACCTGGGCAAGGCCGCGGAGATCCAGTACGGCAAGCTGCCCGGCCTCGAGAAGGACCTCGAGGGCCTGCGCGCCGAGCTCGCGCGGGCGCAGGAGAACGGCTCCTACCTGAAGGAGGAGGTCACCGACGAGGACATCGCGGCGATCGTCTCCAAGTGGACCGGCGTGCCGGTGAGCCGGATGCTCGAGAGCGAGATGCAGAAGCTCCTGCACATGGAGGACAACCTGAAGCAGCGCGTGATCGGTCAGGACGACGCGCTGGTCGCCGTCGCCAACGCCGTGCGCCGATCGCGCGCGGGCCTGGGCGACGAAAAGCGCCCGATCGGCTCGTTCTTGTTCCTGGGCCCGACCGGCGTAGGCAAGACCGAGACCGCGCGCGCCCTCGCCGAGTTCATGTTCGACGACGAGCGCGCGATGATCCGCATCGACATGAGCGAGTACATGGAGCGCCACGCCGTCAGCCGCCTGATCGGCGCGCCGCCCGGCTACGTCGGCTACGAAGAGGGCGGCCAGCTCACCGAGCCGGTGCGCCGTCGGCCCTACAGCGTGATCCTCTTCGACGAGGTCGAGAAGGCGCACCCCGACGTCTTCAACACGCTGCTCCAGCTGCTCGACGACGGTCGCCTCACCGACGGCCAGGGGCGCACGGTGGACTTCAAGAACACCGTCGTGATCCTGACCAGCAACATCGGCTCCGGCGAGCTGGCGCAGATCGAAGAGCGTCGCGACTTGTCCGACGAGGACAAGTACGAGCTCGGCAAGAAGACGGCGATGGAGGCCCTGCGCCACCACTTCCGCCCGGAGTTCATCAACCGGCTGGACGAGATCGTCGTGTTCCACCGCCTGGGGCGCGAGCAGCTCCGCAGCATCGTGGACATCCAGGTCCGCTATCTGGCCGAGCGCCTCGAGAGTCGCGATCTGGGCATCGAGTTCACCGACGCCGCCAAGGACTTCCTCGGCGAGGTCGGCTGGGATCCGCAGTTCGGCGCCCGCCCGCTCAAGCGCGCGATCCAGAAGCACGTGGAAGACGGCCTCGCGCGCCGCGTGCTGGGCGGCGAGTTCGTCCCGGGCGACACCATCCTCGTCGATCGCCAGGGCATCCGGCGATCTCGAGTTCAAGAAGAAGGACAAGCCCGTCGAGCGCTCGCCCGAGCCGCCGCCGCGCGAAGTGCACGCGTAGCGGTTGGAAGGGCCTGCCGGTCCGGCGCGGAATCCCGCGCTGCGTCAGGGGCTGTACGTCTTGGCGACGCGCTGCACGCTGGAGTGCGAGAAGTAGTAGACGGCCGATTCGTCCACGGCGAGCAGCGAGGCGCTCGTTTCGCCGCCGACACCGACGTCGCTGGCGAGAGTCGTTGCCGGGCCGCCCGCGAGAGGCACGCGCAGCAGCGGCATCTGCTCCGTTTCGATGGGCGAGCCCGTCAGGAACGCGTCCTTGCCATCGATCGCCAGGGAGGTGAGCCCGCGCAGGCTCGGGCCCGTCGACACGGGCGTCGGCGCTCCGCCGCCGAGCGGTTCCCGCATGAGTGCGCCGTCCCCCCGCCAGAAGTCGGTGCCGGCGTTGCCGGCGTCGACCCAGTAGACGTCGGTGGCGTCGACGGCAATGCCGGTCGGCGAGGCTTGGCCGGAGGCAATCTCGTCGGCGTTGCCGCCTGCACGCGGAACACGCCACACGCCGTCGCCAGCCGTGAAGAACACGAACTGCTGGTTCGTCGCGAGCGCGAAGACCCGCTGCGGCGTGTCGGTGACAGCGCCGACGGCGCGGCTGGAGAGATCGAGGTGCATGAGCGACAGGCCCGTGCTGTCCGTGAAGAACAAGTCGCCGTCGTCGACGAACAACGGGCAGCGCCCACCGGCAGCCACCAGCGTGCTCGCCCCGCCGGCCTTCGGCTGGCTCATGACGCCATCGGATTCGCTCCAGAACATCTCGTCGTGTCCGAAGACGAGGCAGCTGCCGCCGGTCGCGAAGACGCTCGGCTCCGGGCTGCAAGCGTCCTTGCGCGCCCTCGATACGCCGATGGTGCCCCCTGTCGACGCGGTCCAGTACACGAACCCGGAGTCGACGGCGATGTTGTCCGGATTGGTCTGGTTCGCGGCGATCACCTCGGGCGCACCGGCAGCGCACACGGGATCACCGCTACCCGCGCCGTCCACGCCGCTCCCGCAGGCAACAGCGAGCAGCGCCGTTACCAACGCGATCGGGAGGCGACATGATCGCTGGATCCGACGTACTGGCACGCTCTGGGCCATCACTGGGCGTTTTCCCGCGGGATGCGACATGACACAGCGTTGGAGCAACCGGCGTGCCATGCGCGCACGTCACAAACGCACGAAGGCCACGGCAGCTCGCGCCGCCGTGGCCTGTGTGCACTCTATCGCGACCGGAGAATCAGTCGGTGCCGGCGTCGGTGGCGCCCGCCGCGCCCGCCGAGCCCGAGGCGCCGGAAGCACCCGCCGAGCCGGAAGCGCCCGCCGCACCCGCGCCGCCGTCGGTGTTGCCACCGCAGGCCGCCGGCGTGCCGCCATCGATGAACGGGCTCGAATCGGCGCACCCGAAGTTGGGACCGCCGAGCGAGCTCAGGTCCAGCGCCATGCCGCACAAGCCGTCGGGCCGGCAGCAACCGTCCACAGGGAGGTTGATCACCGGCAGGGTCATGCCCGGGCAACTCGTGTCGGGCGTGCCCGGCTGGTTCTGCTCTTCGCACACCGCAGGGATGGCCGGAAGCAGGTTGTGGGCGGCCGTCAGGTCGCTACCGCACTTGTCGCTTCCGGTTCCCGCGCAGCAGGCCGGCAGGTCGACGATGCTCGCGATGTTGTAGTCGATGCAGGTGCTCGTCCCGCACGTCATGCCCGTGGCGCCAGCGCTGCCGCCCGTGCCGCTCGTGCCCGAGCTGCCGCCCGTACCGCTCGCACCCGCGGTGCCGCCCGTGCCGGACGAGCCAGCCATGCCCGCCGCGCCGCCCGTGCCGGCGTCCGTGCCGGCCGTGCCGCCCGTGCCGGCCTTGCCGCCACCGCTGTCGTCACTGCTTCCGCACGCCGGCGCGAACAGCGCGGCACAAGAAGCAACCCCGAGAACCAGACCCATCTTCAAGAAATTCGAACGCATTTGTTTTACCTCGCGGAACGCAGGGGATGAAATCACGGTTTCCCGGCTCTGAGAAGCCGTTTTCGGCCTTCTGGCCAGGATCCGTGCGCCCCTGCCCTCGGAAACCTGAAGTATTGCCTATATATCCAGGTTGCGCACGTTCAGGGCGTTGTTCTCGATAAACTGCCGTCGGGGCTCCACCTGGTCGCCCATCAGGATGCTGAAGAGCTCGTCGGCGGCCACCGGGTCGTTGACCTTGACCTGGAGCAAGGTCCGGGCGTCGGGGTTCATCGTGGTCTCCCACAGCTCCGCGGCGTTCATCTCGCCGAGGCCCTTGTAGCGGGTGATGTGCGTGCCCTTCTTGCCGCGCTCGTCGATGAACTGATCGAGCGCCTCGGCGTCCGCGACGGTGAGCGGCTCGCCGCTGCCGATGCGCGCGGTGTACGGCGCTGGACCGATCGAGCGGATGTCTTCCTCGATGCTCAGCAGCTCCTCGTACTCGGCGCTCTCGGCGAGCTCCCAATCCACGATCGCCGGGCGCGCCGACGCGCCGGGCCGGAAGTTCACGACGATGCGTCCGGAGCCGTGCTCCTTCTCCCACTCCACGTTCACCGTGAGCGGCATCAAGTCCGGGTAGCGCTCTTCGAGCCACGCCCGCAGCTTGTCCGCCGCGGCGTCGACCTTCGCCGCGTCGCGGAAGTCGTTCAGGTCCAGGCCGTTGGAGCGCAGGATGCCGGCGACGACGCGCGCGTCGCAACGCCGGTCGACCTTGTCGAGGATCTGCCGGAACGAGCGCAGGCGGCTCGCCAGGTTGTAGAGCGGCGTGCCGCTCAGCGCCGGACCGCGTGACGCCTGGATCGTCAGGTCGTCGATGCCGTTCTCGATCAGGAAGCGATCGAGCGCCGGCTGGTTCTTCATGTAGAGGTCCTTCTTGCCCTTGCGCACGCGGTAGAGCGGCGGCTGCGCGATGTACAGGTAGCCGCTCTCGATCACCTGGCGCATCTGGCGGTAGAAGAACGTGAGAAGCAGCGTGCGGATGTGCGCGCCGTCCACGTCGGCATCGGCCATCAGCACGATGGTGTGATAGCGGAGCTTCGACACGTCGAAGTTGCCGTTGTCGTCGATGCCGCAGCCGAGCGCGCTGATCAGCGTCGCCACCTCCTGCGATGCGAGCATGCGATCGAGCCGCGCGCGCTCCACGTTCAGGATCTTGCCCTTGAGCGGCAGGATCGCCTGGAAGTGGCGATCGCGGCCCTGCTTCGCGCTGCCGCCGGCGCTCTCTCCCTCGACGATGTAGAGCTCGCTCTGGGCCGGGTCCTTGCTCTGGCAGTCGGCGAGCTTGCCGGACAGGGACGTGTTGTCGAGCACGCCCTTGCGCACGACCTCGCGCGCCTTGCGCGCTGCCTCGCGCGCCTTCGCCGCGAGCGTCGCCTTGTCGATGATCTTCTTGGCGGTCTGCGGGTGCTCCTCGAAGTAGCGCCCGAGGTGCTCGCCGACGGCGTTCTCGACGATGCCCTTGACCTCGCTCGAGACCAGCTTGCTCTTGGTCTGCGAGTCGAACGACGCGTCCGGCGCCTTCACGTGGATCACGCAGATCACGCCCTCCCGCGTGTCTTCGCCGGCGAGGCCGTTCTTCAGGTCCTTGAACAGGTTCGCGGACTGGCCGTAGCTGTTCAGCGTGCGCGTGAGCGCGGAGCGCAAGCCGGTGAGATGCGTCCCGCCGTCCTTGTTGTGGACGTTGTTCGTGTAGCAGAAGATCTGCTCGGCGAACGCGTTCGTCCACTGGATCGCCAGGTCCACCACGATCGGCGCGGCGTTCGGGTCGTTGGCGGGGCTCTCCGTGGTGAACGCGATCACGTCGTCGTGCACGGGCTCTTTCTTCTGGCTGAGAAGCGAGACGAACTCCTTGATGCCGCCCTTGTACTGGTACGTCTCGCTGCGGCCCTCCCCGCGCTCGTCCGTCAGCTTGATCAGCAAGCCGGAGTTCAGGAACGCGAGCTCCCGCAGCCGGTTGGTCAGGATGTCGAAGCTGTACTCGGTGTCGGTGAAGATCTCGTGGTCCGGCTTGAACGTGGACTTGGTGCCCGTCGCCGACGACTCCCCGATGGCGGAGAGACGCCCCTGCGGCACGCCGCGCGCGAACTCCTGGAACCAGACCTTGCCCTCGCGCTTGATCTCGAGACGAAACCACTCGCTGACGGCGTTGACCGCGCTCACGCCGACGCCGTGCAGGCCGGCGCTGACCTTGTAGCTCGAGTGGTCGAACTTGCCGCCGGCGTGGAGCACGGTCATCACGACCTCCGCAGCGCTCACGCCGCGGTCCTCCATCTGCCCGACGGGGATGCCGCGGCCGTCGTCCTCGACGGTCACGGAGCCGTCGAAGTGCACCGTGATGCCGATCTGCGTGCAGTAGCCCGCCAGGTGCTCGTCGACCGAGTTGTCGATGACTTCCCAGACCAGATGGTGCAACGCCGAGCCGTCGTGCACGTCCCCGATGTACATGCCGGGACGTTTGCGCACCGCCTCGAGCCCCTCGAGGACGGTGATGTTGCTGGCGCCGTAGTCGCTACCGGAAACCGGTGTGGCCTCGTTCGTCAAATTCGCTTCCTGTGATGAATCGCACGCCTCTCTCGAGGCTTTGTCGCGTCGCCTTCCCGGAACGTCCGGGAGCGTTCGACACGGTGACCGGCGCACGGAAACAGACCGCCGATCCGCGTCGGGTTTGTATAGCCATTTCCGAGCGGCGCGGCAAGCAGGATGAAGCATCAAAACCGCTGTTTTCGCCGTTCGGGACGCGCCGTTTCCGCGCCGATCCGGCAAGCCTCTCGCGGCCCCATT
Organism: uncultured delta proteobacterium; assembly: GCA_963775185.1. Taxonomy (GTDB): domain Bacteria; phylum Myxococcota_A; class Polyangia; order Polyangiales; family Polyangiaceae; genus JAPSGB01. Next base: position 262,306 of record CAVZIE010000006.1, read on the forward strand.
TCCAGGGGCCTGTCGGGACGGCGCGGAACCCCGATTTGCGGCCTTTCGGGGCGTCGGCTCAGCCGTGCGAGAGCGCGCCGCCCACGAGCGTCCAGTCCGCGCGATCCCCGACGGCGATGTCCGGCGTCGTGAACAGCTCGGGTCGCGTCGTGGTGACGAAGACCTGGCTCTCGGTGTCGCGCAAGAACTCGTAGACGGCGCCGGTGCGCGCCGGATCGAGCTCGCTGGACACGTCGTCCAGGAGCAGCACGGGGTGCGCGCCGCGGGCGTCGCGCACGCACGCGAGCTCCGCGACCTTGAGCGCCAGCGCGAGGATGCGCTGCTGGCCCTGGGACGCGTGACGGCGCGCCGTGCGACCGTCCACCGTCAGCTCGAGCTCGTCGCGCTGGGGACCGAACGTCGCGTTGCCACGGCGCAGATCGACCGGCCGGCGCTGAGCGAGCTCGCGCTGGAACGCGTCCACGTCCTCGCTGCCCCCGGGCAGGTACGTGATGCCGAGCGCCAGGTCCGGCGAGGCCATGCGACGGAACGCCGGCGCGAGCGCTTCGGCGATGCGCGACGCGGCGCGAGCGCGCGCGCGGCTGAAGCGCGCGCCGTGCTCGGCCATCAGGCGCTCGTAGACCTCGAGCTCGCCGGCGCGCACGCCGCGCTCCTCGAGCACGCGCTGGCGCTCGCGCGTGGCACGGGTGAAGCGCGCGCGGTCGTCGCCGCTCACCGGATCCAGGAACAGCGCGACGCGATCGAGCAGCGTGCGGCGCACGCTCGCCGGCCCGCTCGCGAGCAACAGATCGCCGGGATGGAAGACGACCACCGGCGTGCGCGTGGCGTAGGCGCTGATGGTCGCCGGGCGCTTGCCGTCCACCAGGAACGAGCGCGAGCGCGCACCGAACGCGACGCGCTGCTCGCGCTGCAGCGTTCCCTCGACGATCGCCGCGCGCACCGTCGCGAGCTCGCTCCCCTGCTGCACCATCTCCGCCAACTTGTCCGCGCGGAAGCTCTTGCTCGTGGCCACCACGTACAGGGCCTCGAGCAAGCTCGTCTTGCCCTGCCCGTTGTCGCCGCTCACGACGTTCAGCCGCGGCGCGGGCTCGAAGTCGAGCGCGGCGATGTTGCGGAAGCAGCGCGTCGCGACGGAGTGGAAGCGGATGGGATTCATCTAGCCGTTGGCCGGTGGCCGTAGCTAATGGCCCAGGCCGGCGCCGCGCCGATCAGATCCGCATCGGCATGACGACGGCGAGGTAGCTGCGCTCGGTGCTCTCCGTCGCGGGGCGGATCACCGCCGGGTCGAGCTCGCCGCTCACGCCGAGGATCACCTCTTCGTCGTCGATGCAGGCGAGGACGTCGAGGAAGTAGCGCGCGTTGAAGCCGATGGTGACTTCCGGTCCCGGGTACTCCACGGCGACCTCGTCGAAGCCTTCGCCGCTCTCCGGGCTCTCGCTCTCGAAGCGCATCTTGTTCGAGCCGAGCGTGAGCTTGACGCCACCGGTGCGGTCGCTGGCCGCGATGCTCACAGCGCGCAGCGCGTCGGCGAGGGCCAGGCGCGGCGCGCGGATGGCGCGCTCGCTCGTCTCCGGGATGACCTGCTGGTACGGCGGGAACTGCGCGTCCACGAGCTTGACGCTGAACTGGAAGCCCGCGAGGCGGAAGAACACGTTCGGGCCGCTCTGGATCATCTCGATCTGCGAAGCGCCTTCGCCGCCGTCGCTCACGGCCTCGTCGCACAGGCGCTTGAGCTCCTGCACGCCCTTCAGCGGGATCAGCATCGTCGCCGTTGCCTGGCTGCCCGGGATGTGGACCTCCATCTTGCTCAGGCGGTGTCCGTCGGTCGTGACCATGCGCACGCGATCGCCGTCCCACTCGAACAGCGCGCTGTTCAGGTGCAGCCGCGTCTCGTCCTGCGAGATCGAGAACACCGTGGACGCGACCAGGCGCGTCAGCGTCTCGGCGTCGAGCGAGAGCACGGGCGCGCTGTCGTCGGGTTGCGGCAAGCTCGGGAAGTCCTCGCCCGGGATGCCGTGGAGCATGTAGCGACGCGCGGAGCCGACGGCGCGGATGGTCGTCGCGGAACCTTCGCTGGTCGAGATCGAGATCTGCCCCTCGGGCATCATGCGCACGCGGTCGAACAAGTCGCGTGCGCCAATCGCGACGCTGCCGCCCTTGTCCACTTCCGCACGGATCTTCCCGCTGACGGCCAGGAGCAAGTCCGTGGCAGCGAGGCGCAGCTGGTCCGGGCCGTCGACCTCGAGCAACACGTTGCCGAGGACCGGCATGGTGCTCTTCTTGTCGGCCACGCCCTGGCAGCGCGCGAGGATCCTGAGCAGGTCCTTCTTGGCGACGACGACGTGCATCGCATGACGTGTACCTGCTGACGGCGCAGGCCGCTAGCGGCTCGTGGCCTGACTGTGACAGGTCCGGCTGGCGAGCCGATCCAGGTCCGGACGCTCTGCGATCAGATCCCTGATATATTTAAATAAAATACGTCGTAGACGTAGGGCCTGTGGACGCTGGGGACAAGCCCTGCAACGTTCTGGAAACAGTTGGGTTTCGAGACCCCTCGGCTGGGGAGCGACACGGGTACGGCAAGGTAGGTGTCATGGGGACAATTCGTCCAGCCTGGCTCGATCCCCGATCCACACGGAGGTCGTCCGCATGGTTTTCCCGATGTTTTCCACAATCTGTGGAAGACCGGCTCAGCGACGCGAGCGGCGGGCCGATCCGCGATTGGCGCGAGCGGCGGAACTAGTGGACTTCACGTGGCTTTTCCGCGCCGGACCGGCATCCGGGACGGCCGCTTCCAGGCGCGTCAGCGCGTCCAGCAGCGAGCGGCGGGTGCTCTCGTAGGTCCGGGGGCCGATGCGCTCCTTCTGGCGCGCTTCCTCGAGCGCCACGAGCTCGTCGAGGAGCACATCGCGAGCGCGCGCGTAGTCCTCGTGGATCAGCTCCGGGCGCTGGAAGCGCTCGCGGGAGGCGACCACGCCGACGCCGGCTGCGGCGAACGCCAGCGCGATCACGACCGCGACCCAGCGCCCGGTTCCCGGCGTCGGGATGCCACTGAGCGTGATCGACACGTCCTTCAGCTCGGGCTCGCCGCGCTTGAGCTGGCGGGACGTGAACAGCACGTGGTCGCCCTGGTCGTTGGTACCGGGCTGCGCGGGGTCGAACCCTTCCACATGGAGTTCCATCCCCGGCGAGGACTGCGTGATGACGCGTAGCTCGGCCAGGTGCGGCGGCATGTTCAGCGTGGTCGTGTACGTCTTGTCGTGGGGGTTCGGCAGCTGGAAGCGGAACGTGACGTCGTGCTGCCCAGGCGAGAACGTGCCGAGGATCTTGACGCCCTTGTCCCCGTCGGCTTCGACGCGGACGTCGTCCATCGCATCCTGCGAGCTGAACGCCTTCCAGTCCTGGGGCAGGACGATTTCGAGATCCTTCGGCACCCACGTGACCTTGCCGATGTTGAACACGCGGAACATCACCTCGAGCTGGAACACGTCGTCCCGCGGCTCGACGTAGACGACGCCGCGCATGCCGATGAGCGCCTGGGCGATGTCGTTGGTGACGGTGTAGACGTGGACGATGACCGTCTCGCCCATGTCGGTGCGCAGGTTGAACGGCGCGACGGCGTACGTCGCTTCGCCGTACGGCACCGACACGCTGTAGCTCATGGCCGTGCCGGTCGGGAGCGCCGGGAAGCGCGCGTTCCCGTCGTCCTGGGTCATCGCGGTCTTCGAGGTCTTCTTGTCGCCCTCGGCGATCGACTGCCGGAGCACGCCGAGGCGCACGAGCGCGCCGCTCATCGGCTTGCCGGCGGCGTCGACGACGCGCACCTGGATCGTGCCGCGCGGCAGCGACGAGTCCGGCACGCTGCTGTCCGCCGGCGGCATGCTCGCGCCGGGCGTCGCGCCGGTACCGGGGGCGACCGAGGGGTGACCCGGCGGCAGTGCCTGGTCGCCCGTGTCACCGTCGTCCGGCAAGGCACCGGGCTGGTCTTCGCCAGGTTGGTCCGGCGCGGTATCGTCGCCGGTCGGGGCTCCCGACGCCGCGGCGGCCGGCGCGGCCATCGCAGGCGCAGCGGGCTCGGCAGCGGCGGGCTTGGCAGCGGGCTTGGCAGCGGCGGGCTTGGCAGCGGCGGGCTTGGCAGCGGCGGGCTTGGCGGCGGCGGGCTTGGCGGTGGCAGCGGGTTGGCCCGACGCCGCGGCGCCGGGCGCGGCCAACGCCGGCGCGGTCAGCGCCAGCAGGAACCCGAGCAGGGCGATGCGCGCTACTTCGCTTCACGCTCGTCCTCGGCATCGTCGTCTTCATCCTTGTCCTCGTCTTCGCCCTCCGGGTCGTCCGTGCCGGAGACGAGCGCGGCCGGCGCGTCGAGGTCGTCGTCGTCGTCGTCGTCGGCCTCGTCGGGATCACCGTCGTCGCCGTCGTCGTCGGCGTTGTCGTCGGCGTCGGGATTGCCGTCGACCTCGTCGTCCGCCATGGCCTCGGCGACGGGGCGCGCCACGCCGCAGTCCGGGCACGCGTCCAGCGCGGCGTCGTAGACGGCGGGGCAGGTGTTGCAGAGCACTTCATCGTCGCCCGCCATGGCGCCGCCGCAGCGCTTGCAGAACTGGGCGTCGAGGTCGTTGCGCTGCTCGCACGACGCGCAACGTCGCGTCGGACCGGTGGCGGCGCGGGTCGCCGCGGGCGCGCCGGAATCCGCTCCGCTCGCGGTGGCGCTCTTCGTCGCGGTGGCGCTCTTCGTCGCGGTGGCGCTCTTCGTCGCGGTGGCGCTCTTCGTCGCGGTGGCGCTCTTCGTCGCAGCTTTCGCGCGGCGGTTCTTGGCGGCGATGCCGCGCTCCTGGAGCCGGCGCGCGAGGTCCTTCTCGGCTCGCTCGCGCATCGTGGCCTGGTGCTGGTCGAGCGACTGCAGCAGCGCCTTCGCTTCCTGTCGGTAGCGGCCGGACAGCTCCGTGTAGTCGTCCTGGCTGATCTTGCCGACGCTGCGCTCGTACTCCAGGTCCTTGAGCGCGCGCAGCACCGAGCGCTTGCGCTCCTCCTCGGCGCTCGGCGCGGCCATGCCGAGCGCCTCGTCGAGCGTGAGCTCGCTCTCGCCGGAGAGATCCTGGATGCTGGCCCAGAACAGACTGATGGCCAGCAGCAACGTTCCGCCGGCGGCGACCATCAGCGCCGTGCCGAGTCCGTCTATCGCGCCGACGGCGACGGCGGCGATGCCCATCGCCACGAACGCCGCCGCTCGAAGCGCCGCCGGGGGGATTCTTGATCTCTGTCATGAAGTCAACGCTCCGCATCGCGACGGCGACGTGACAGCACCAGGCCGAAGCCGATCAGGACGCCGGCCACGCCGGCACCGACAGCCCCCACCAGATGGCGACGGGGCAGCTCGATGCGCGGCACCACGTCCGACGGTGGCGCACGCTGGTGCAGGCTCATCGTCGTGGCGCCGAAGGCGGTGGTCGGGGTCATGGCGATGACCAGCGCGAACATGATGCCGGTGGCGATGCCGGCGGCACCGCGCAGGTACGCCCAGGCGCCGACCTCCTTGAGCGCCACCTCGGGCCACAGGCTGACGCCAGCGCCGAAGATCATGACGATCACCCCGGTCCAGATCCAACTGACCAGCGGGTTGACGTGGAACTGGAAGGTCGCGCGCTTGGTCTTCGGGTCGGCCGAGCCGACGACCGTGTACAGGTCGTCCTTGAAGCTGTGCAGCATCGAGACCTCGGTCGTGGGCTGCCCTTGCCGCAGGTAGATGAACTTGGCCGGGCTGACCTTGCCGTAGGGCTTGCCGCTGCGCGACACGTCGAGGTCGGCGAAGATCATCCGCTTCGTCTCGTCCACCTCCATGCGCGGACCGAGATAGGTGAGCGTGTACTCGCCGACGCGCGCGCTCTGGCCGGGCATCAGGTTCGTCTCCTTGTCGATGCCCCAGGCGCGACCGAGGAAGCCGATGAACAGCAGCACGATGCCCAGGTGGACGATGTAGCCGCCGTAGCGGCGCCGGTTCTTCTCGACCAGGCGGAACAGGGCCGTGAGGAAGCCCTCCGACTCCTGGCGCTTGCCGGCGGCGGCGCGGCGCGCGCGGATGCCACGCCCGAATTCCTGCCCGATCACCGCGACGTTGAAGCCGACCAGCGTGACCGTGATGAAGGGCAGCACGGCGCCCAGCTTCTGCAGCACGGTGCCGACGAAGCCCGGGTAGAAGCGGTCGTTCGGCACCATCGCCGGGAAGCCCACGGAGCCGCCGAGGGCGATGTGGGCCACGGCGAACAGCGCAGCCACGCCGAGCGGGATCGCGAACGCACGCTTCAGCGACGCGCCGCTTGTCTTGCGCCAGCCGAACAGCGGCGCGAGCCCCATCAACAGGAAGATGAGCAGGCCGAGCGGCGCCAGCCAGCGGTTGAAGAAGGGCGGGCCGACGGTGACGCTCTCCTTCCACAGCCACTCGCTGATCTTCGGGTAGAGCGTCGCGACCAGGATGAACGTCATGGTGCCCATCAGGGCCCAGTTGTTGACGACGAACATCGCCTCGCGGCTGGCCACGGCTTCGATCTGCGCCTTGCTCTTCAAGAGCGGGTAGCGCCACACGATGAGCGCGGCGCTGGACGCGATGATGAAGCCCATGAACCAGACGAAGTACTTGCCGATGTCGCTCTGGGCGAAGGCGTGGACGCTGGAGATCAGGCCGGCGCGCGTGAGGAAGGTGCCGAAGATCGTCAGCAGGAACGTGATGCAGATGAGCATCACGTTCCACATCTTCAGCATGTTCCGGCGCTCCTGGATCATCGTGGAGTGCACGTACGCGCTGGCGGTGAACCAGGGCAGACACGCGGCGTTCTCCACCGGATCCCAGGCCCAGTAGCCGCCCCAGCCGAGCTCCTCGTACGCCCAGATCATGCCCAGGCAGTTGCCGATGGTGAGGAAGATCCACGCGAACAGCATCCACTTGCGGACCGCGACGATCCACTCGTTGTCCAGACGCCCGGTCACCAGCGCGGCGACGGCGAAGGAGAACGGGATGCTGCAGCCGACGAAGCCCGTGTAGAGCGACGGCGGGTGGATCGCCATCCAGTAGTTCTGGAGCAGCGGGTTGAGGCCCTCGCCGTCCGGGCGGGCGCCGGACACGCTGGTCGCGAACGGGTTCGCGGCGAACAGCATCAGGATCGCGAAGAACGCGACGATCACCATCAGCGTCGCGATCACGTACGGCTGCAGCTGGCGGTAGCGGCCCTTGAGCCAACGCACGCACGCCACGATGTACAGGCTCATCAGGAACAGCCACCACAGGATGGAGCCGTCCTGTCCGCCCCAGAGTGCGGCCAGCAGATAAGTCCGCGACATCGACCGGTCGCTGTAGTGCGCGATGTAGCGGATGCGGAAATCGTGGGTCACGAAGCCGTAGGCGAGCAGCAGCACGCCCACGGCGACGAGGCCCGACGTCGCATACGCGCCCATGCGCGCCGACCTGAGGAGCCGTGGCCAGCCGCGCCCCGCGGCGATCGACACCGCGAACGTGTAGGCCGCGGCGACGAGGATCGCGTAGATGACCCCGGTTCCGAACTGAGGCAGTGAATCCCACATTGAAACGCGAGCAGGATAGCACCCGGATCCGCCAAGCAAGCCCCTGTCGGGGGCCGAACTTGACGAATGTCAGGTGGCTTCGGAGACGATGGTCCCGACCTTTTCGCCGAGACACACGCGGCGGATGTAGCCGCGCGCCATCTTGAAGACGCGGATCGGCATGCCGTTTTCCCGACACAAGGCCACGGCGGTCGAGTCCATCACGCCGAGGTGGTCGGCGAGGAAGCGGTCGTAGCTGACGCGCGGGAGCAGCGTGGCGTTCGAGTCGCGGGCCGGATCGCGGTCGTAGATGCCCTCGACCTTGGTGGCCTTGAACAGGGCGTCGGCCCGGATCTCCATCGCGCGCAGGGCCGCGGCGGTGTCCGTGGAGAAGTACGGGTTGCCGGTTCCCGCGGCGAAAACCACGATATTGCCGCGCTCGAGGTGCCGCATCGCTCGACGCCGTATGTAAGGCTCCGCGACCTGCCGGATCTCGATCGCCGTCATGACCCGCGTCGGAACGTCGCAGCGCTCCAGTGCATCCTGCAGAGCGAGCGAGTTGATGACCGTGGCGAGCATGCCCATGTAGTCGCTCTGGGCACGATCCATGCCCTCGCTCGCACCGCGCAGCCCGCGGAAGATGTTTCCGCCGCCGACCACGATGCCGATCTGCACGCCGCTCGCGTGCACCTCGCCGAGCTCTTCGGCGGTCGCCTTGAGCGTCGCGGTGTCGATCCCGGAGCCCCCGACGCCGCCCGACAGGGCCTCGCCACTGAGCTTGATGACGACGCGGCGGTAGTGAAGCCCGGAGCTTTCCTTTTCCACGAGCGCGGTGTGTACCCTCTGGCCCCCGGCGCCGCAACGGGCCCGCTCAGGACCGACCGGCGTCGCTGATCGGCGCTGATCGATGGGCCAGGGGGATGCCGGTCCGGCGCGGAACCGGGCGCGCCGCGAATTGACGGCCCTCCGCGCCGCGGCGCACGATCGCCGGCGATGCGTCGCATGGCGATCCTGGCGCTGATCGGCGCCTGCAGCGGCTGCGGCGCGAAGACGGGGCTCCACGGCGAGCCCGTGCCCGCCGACGCCGCGCTGCCGGACGCGCCGCTGGATGCTGCGACGGAGCCCGGCGTCGACGCGAGCCCGGACGCGCCGGAAGACGCGAGCGCCGACGCGGACGCCGACGCGCCGGAAGACGCGAGCGTCGACGCGGACGCCGACGCGCCCGTCGACGCGGGACACGACGTGAGCCACGTCGGCTGCACGGACGCGTCGGCGGCCTACGTGTACGTCGTGACGGCCGGGCAGAACCTGTACGCGTTCGAGCCCGGGGGCGGCACGTTCACGCTGGTCGGCAACATCGACTGCATCGTCGGCACGGTCGACTCGATGGCGGTCGATCGCGGCGGCACGGCCTACGTCGAGTACACGAGCGGCAGCCTGTTCCGCGTGAACACGCAGACCGCCAAGTGCACGGGCACGGCGTTCAAGCCGGCCCAGGCCTGGAACCACTACGGCATGGGGTTCTCCGCCGTCGACAACGGACCGGCGGAGCAGCTGTTCATCGCGGAAGCGACGTACAACCATCCGTCGGTTGGCTTCGGGACCGTGGACACCAAGACGTTCGCGTTCCAGTTCGTCGCGCCCTTCACGCCCACGCTGGGCAACGCCGTCGAGCTCACCGGCACGGCGGACGGCCGGCTGTACGCGTACTTCCTCGACCCGGTGACGGGCAGCTACCTGACCCGCGTCGACAAGAGCACCGGCCAGCTGCTCGAGCAGACGCCGCTGCCGTTCGGCGCGCCCGACTCCGCCTTCGCGTTCTCGCACTGGGCAGGGGACTTCCTGTTCTTCGTGGCGCCGCAGGGCGGGTCGACCAGCGTGACCCGCTATCACAGCGCCGACGGCACGACGGAGGTCGTGGCCACGCTCGCCGGCGAGCAGGTGGTCGGCGCCGGGGCGTCCACCTGCGCCCCGGAGTGACGCCCGGACCGGTCGATACCGCGCCGGACCGGCAAACCCCTACTGGCGGGGCGCGGCTGGCAAGTCCCGGCGGGGCGTAGTATCTCCGGGGCACGATGACTGCCCGGCTCCGGCCATTTCCAGCTGTTTCCGCGACGATTGCGCTGGCGGGGCTCGTGGCGGCGGCGCTCGGCGTGCCCGCGGGCTGCAACGAGAAGGCGCTCGACCGCGCGGCGCCGGCAGCGTCCGCGAGCGCGACGCCCGGCGGTCTCTCGCCGGAGATGGCGGCGAAGGTGCTGGCGAAGGTCGGCGATCACACGATCACGCTCGGCGAGTTCGCCGCGACCATCGACCGCATGGACGAGTTCGAGCGGCTTCGCTACCAGTCGCCGGAGCGGCGCAAGGAGCTGCTCGAGGACATGATCAAGGTCGAGCTGCTCGCCGACGAGGCCAAGCGGCGCGGCCTCGACCAGCGGCCGGACACGCAGGAGCGCATCCGCCAGATCCTGCGCGACGAGCTGCTGCGCCAGGCGCGCAAGGACGTGCCCAGCCCGCCGGACATCCCGGAGAGCGACGTGCGCGCCTACTACAAGGAGCACCACGACGAGTTCCGCGATCCGGAGCGCCGGCGCGTGAGCGTGATCGTCATGCCCGACAGCCCGAAGGCGCAGCAGGTGCTCGAGAAGGCCAGGACCGCGACGCCGATGGAGTGGGGCAAGCTGGTGCAGGCGAACTCGCTGGAGAAGCCGCCGAAGCCCGGGCCCACCAACCCGGTGGAGCTGTTCGGCGACATGGGCATCGTCAACGCGCCGGGCTCCAAGGACACGAACACCGCCGTACCGAGCGACGTGGTCAACGCGGTGTTCAAGATCGACAAGCTCGGCGGCGTGTATCCCGATCTCGTGAAGACCGACGGCAAGGCGTACATCGTGCGCATGACCAGCAAGACGGACGCGCGCGACCGCAGCATCGCCGACGCCGAGCGCACGATCCGCGTCGCGATCGTGCAGCAGCGCATCGCGGACGCGGAAAAGACCCTGGAAGCGGCGCTGCGCCGGCGCTTCCCCGTCAAGGTCGACGACGCCGCGCTCGGCAAGGTGCAGCTGCCCGCGGCGCATCCCGTGACCGATGGCGGCGAATAGCCTCGCGGTTGTCGCTCCCGACGACTGGCAGTGGCAGCTCCGCGCGAGCGTGCGCACCGCCGCCGGCCTCGCCGCCGCGCTCGAGCTCTCGCCCGAAGAGCGCGCCGGCGCCGAAGCCGCGGAGCAAGGCGGCTTCCCGATCGCGATCACGCCCTACTACCTCTCGCTCTGCGACAAGCACGACCCGGCCTGCCCGATCCGCCGCCAGGTCGTCCCGCGCACGCCCGAAGGCGCCCCCGCCCCCGGCGATCTCCGCGACCCGCTCGGCGAGGAAGCCCACGAGGTCGCCCCCGATCTGATCCAGCGCTACCCGGACCGCGCCCTCCTGCTCGCGACCGATCGTTGCGCCGTCTACTGTCGCTTCTGCACCCGCAGCCGCATGGTCGGCGCCGGCGGTGGCCCGCGTTCCCTCGATCGTCTGGCCGGTGCGGCGCGGTATCTCGCGGCCCACCCGGAAGTGCGGGACGTGATCGTCAGCGGCGGCGACCCTCTGGCAATGAGCACCACGCGGCTGCTCGACGTGATCGAGATGCTGCGCGCGATTCCCAGCATCGAGACGATCCGCCTCGCGACGCGCGTGCCGGTCGCGCTGCCGATGCGCATCACGGCGGAGCTCACCGACGCGCTCCGTCCCCATCACCCGCTCTGGGTGATGACGCACTTCAACCACCCGAAGGAGCTCACCGCCGAGTCGCGCGCCGCGTGCGAGCGCCTGGCGGACGCCGGCTTCCCGGTGATGAACCAGACGGTCCTGCTCCGCGGTGTGAACGACAGCGCGGAGACGTTGACGGAGCTGTTCAGGGGCTTGGTCCGCTCGCGCGTGCGTCCGTACTACTTGCTGCAAGCCGATCCCGTGAGCGGCACGGCGCACCTGCGCACACCACTGGCGACGGGCATCGCGATCATGGAGCAGCTGCAAGGGCGGCTGAGCGGGATCGCGCTGCCGAAGCTGATCGTCGACACCCCGGGCGGCTTCGGCAAAGTGCCAGTAGGGCCGGACTACGTGTTGTCGCGAGAGGGCGGCGTGACGACGTTCAGGACGCCGCGCGGGGTGGACGTGGAGTATGTCGATCCGTGACGGGGCGGAGCACCGCACGCTATCCGTGCATCTGCGACCTCGACGACGATCATGTCGATCACGGCGTTTGGAGTGACGGCCCCCTTCGCAACAACCTTGGCCACCGGGCGACTGTCCTCGGGCTAGTCTATTCGCGCGTCGATGAGGTCCTCCCGTTCCTCATTCGCGAAGCGAATACGCTCGGCCTCTCGGTCTTTGACTGGGCGACAGGAACGATCCATCGCCCACAGGGTTCGATGCGCGACGACCAGCGAGTCGCTCACCGGCGAGCGACGAAATCCGAGGCGCTTTGTGCCGCCGATGCTGATATGCTTGGCATTGCGGCAACTTGGAGGTGATAGCGCCACGTTAAGACGTCTTAACGTGAGCCCTCGGAATCGACGCCTTTCACGATCGCGTCGGCGTCACGTTAAGACGTCTTAACGTGACCCTGGGTAGCTCACGGCGCAGTCCTGCTCGAGTTCAGCGACGAGGAGACGACGAGGCGCGCGGCATGCCCGCGTGGTTCCGCGCCGGGCCGGCAAACCCAACCAGCCTCCACGCCCAGAAAGGGACTCTTCCCCGTCGATTTCCATTGACGGGATTTCGCGACGCCGGAGCCCGGATCGCGCCGGTCGCGTTTGAAGCGTGCTCTGGCGGACGCAGGCGGCGCGCTCGCGGCCGAACGGTGCGCTTTGCCGCGGAGATCGCGTCGTGGCGGGCGATCGCGCGCGAGTGGGCGCGCAGCGAGGGGCGGAAACGCCGGTGTAGGGTGGCGGTATGGCAAACACGGAATCTGTCTACCGCTTCGAGGACTTGGCGGACGACGCGCTCGTGGCGCGCACGCGGGCCATCGTGGGGCAGTCGAACCAGGCGCTGGCGGCGTTGCTCGCGCACCTGGGCGAGGTGGAGGCGCGCGGGCTGCATCGCCAGCGGGCGTGCGCGAGCTTGTACACGTACTGTGTGTACGAGCTCCGCATGTCGGAGGACGCGGCGTCGCGCCGGGCGCGCGCGGCGCGCATCGCGCGGGAATTTCCCGCCGTGCTCGACCGCGTGGCAGCGGGGGAGATCCACCTCACGGGGCTGCTCATGATCGGCTCGCACCTCACGCTGGAGAACCAGCTCGACGTGCTCGAGCGCGCGAAGCATCGGACCAAGAAGGAGATCGCGAAGCTGGTGCGGCAGCTCGACCCGTTGCCCGACGTGCCCGCGCGCGTGGAGCCGCTGGGTCCGCGCGGCTTCACCATTCCGCGCGCGCCCTCGTGGAGCGAGTTCGTGGCGTCGATGGTGCCGGTGCGCGAGCTGGAGCCGGGCAACCGACCGCGCGACTGGATGGACGCGAGCGCGCCGGAGCCGGAACCCGTGCCGGAGCCGGAGCCCGTGCCGAGTCCCGTCGCGGAACCCGAGGACGACACGCAGCGCTACAGCGTGCAGTTCACCGCGAGCCAGGAGTACGTCGAGCTGCTGGAGCGCGCGAAGGATCTGCTGTCGCACACGGGCGCGGACAAGTCGCTGGAGCAAGTGCATCTGCGCGCGCTGCAGGCGCTGGTGGCGGAGCTGGAGAAGCGTCGGTTCGGGGTCGGTGCGAAGCCGCGCGCGGAAAGCACGAAGCGTGCCGGCGTTCCGCGCCAGCGCGGGAGTCGCCACGTGCCGGCGGCGGTGCGACGCGAGGTGTGGCAGCGCATCCGGAGGGGTCGGAGCTGGCGCTCGCAGCTGAACGCCGGTCCGTCGGGCGGACTCATGCCCACTCGCGCGTAGCTTCGTGGAACAGGATTCTACATCGGCGACTGGACCGGGAATCGTGGGCAGGACGCGCTCCCTGCCGTCGTGACCCCGGCCTCGCGGCTTGGGTGCACGCTGGCGGAGCGGCCGCTGTTGCGGCGCTCCTGCTTCTTCGATCCTTTGCGTTCCCGCCAGCGGCATTCGCGCGCGGCGCCCTTTTGGCTGGACCGTGAGCACGTAGCGGACCACGGCTCCGCCTGGGAGCACGCATACTGAATTGCAGCAGCGGAACGCGGATATTAGCGTCAGGCGTCGAGATGAGCGGAGATCCCCATTACGCGAACTCTGCCTCCAATCGTGCCGACTTGTCGCTTGGCGATCAGCGGCTGCGTCGGTTTCATCCGGAGGCCTGTGGCATAAGCGGACTTCTCTGGTCCGTGCGCAAGCGCGTCAAGGTTCGTTGGTTCCTGGCGGAATGTTTGAAATATGGTGACGCGAGGGCTGCCGTTGTCTGGTCGAGGCGACCCCTTCTCGTTGCTGTGTACTCGGACGAGTTCGATGCGATTCTGATGCTTCGGTTTCCAACGCGGGTAGAGGAGGAGCTGCGGTTCGACGAGGGCCAGCGGTTGCTGGGCGTCAACGCCTACGCACGCGGAACCGGGATCGCGCCGGATATCCGGGTGGGGCAGCACGCGAGCTTCAACGGTCCTTGGACCAACTTCGTGCCCATTGTTGCCGAGGTGTTTTCGGACGACCAGGATCGGGTGCGCATGCTGCACCGGACCATCCCGGAGCCCGAGTGGGCACGATGCGGCGACCTCGCAGCCGAACACGCCGAGGCGTTTCCAGGGCGCAGCCGCAACGGACTTCCGTTGTTCGCGGGTCGTGCCGAGCTCTGACCGCGTGTGCTCCGAGGTCACATCGCCTGCTGCGTCGCGTGGTTCCGCGATGGACCGGCAGCAGGCTGGGAGCCTTGGGTCTGCGCGCAGCGCGCCCGGACCTTGGCGTCGAGAGCGGCCGACGGTGGCACGCACCGGTGAGCCGTCGAGCAAGCGGGAAGCGGCGCGGCGATGGTGCTGCTCGAGCTCACCGACAAGCACCGAGGTCGCTATCGGAGCCACTCGGCGAGCATGGCTTCGCCTTGTTCGTACAGCCGCTTGCCGTTCGCCGGATCCGCGGCCGCGTCGCTGACGGCCTTGCGGCGCATGAAGTGGAGGTACCACGCGGTCTCGCCGGCGAGCTCGGGCGCGGCGGCCAGGTAGGAGACGGGCAGCGCCGCGGCCTCGGGCGCCTGGAACATCACGCGCATCGCGCCTTCGACCACGGGCTCGAGGAATGCCGGGGCGTCGCGGGTGATGCGCGAGGCGATCGCGCCGGGGCACAGCGCATGGACGCCGAGCGTGGGCCCGGCTTCGCTGGTGTAGCGGCGCGCGAGCTCGGACGCGAACGTCACGGCGGCGAGCTTGCTGTCGCCGTAGCGCAGGATCGCGTCGCCCATGCCGTAGTCGACGGGCGCGCCGAGGTGCTCGAAGTCGAGGCCCGACGACGAGCGGTGCGTCTCGGACGCGACGAGCACCACGCGCGGCATGCGCTCGCCCGTGGCGGGCGCGATCACGCCGCCGGCGATCAGGCGCGCGATCATCAGGTGGTTGGCCAGGTAGTGCACGCCGAACATCACGTCGTAGCCCTGCGCGGTCTGTTGCGGGCGCGCCGGCATCAGCCCGGCGTTGCACACCAGGATGTCGACCTTCTCGCCGCGGGCGACCAGCGCGTCGGTGAACGCGGCGACCGAGTGCAGGTCGGAGAGATCGACGTGCTGCATCGAGACGTCGCTGGAGCCGCTGTCGCGGGCGACGTCGTGGCCGGCTTCCGGGATTCCGCTCCTGCAAGCCAAAATCACCCGGGCGCCACGGCGCGCGAGATCGGTGGCCACCGCCTTGCCGAGCCCGCTGTTGGCGCCGGTCACGACGGCGGTGCGGCCGTCGAGGCGCACGTGGCTGTCCAGCGCCGGCAGGGACGGATCGGGATCGCGCAGATCCAGCAGCGCGGTCGCGGTGGCGGCGAGGGTGGTGCGGTGGCCGAAGCCGGTGACGCGCGACGTGAGCGGTGCGTCGGGGGCGCCGGGCTCGCGCGGGATCTCGAAGCGCGCGCGGTAGTCGGCGAAGCTGGCGTCCACGATGCGCGGCGACAGACCGAAGTCGTACAGGTTGTACGCGTGGCGGCCGTGGCGGTTCTGCTTCTCGTGGCGGAGCGCGGCGCGCAGCGCGTCCTCCGCGGCGGGCGTCCAATCCAGGCCGGCGTGGGCGTAGACGCGCTTCACCTGCGCCAGCGGATCGCGCACCAGATCGTAGTAGGAGACGTCGATGAACGCGCCTGGGTGCGCCTCGCGCACGGCCGCGGAGCGATCGAGCATGCGCCGGACCTTGGCGAGCCAGTGGCGGCCGATCTCGCGCGGCTCCACGTGATCGGAGAACACGCCGCGACCGTGGGCGACCATGCTGCAGAACGAGGGCATCGTGACCAGCGGGTCGCGGTGCGTCTGCACGATCACCGCGTCGGGGAACACCGTCAGCAGCTCGTGCAGGTACTCCAGGTGGTGCGGCGTCTTGAGCACCCACGGATCGCCGGGGCGCTGCCAGGTCAGGAGCTGGAGGATGCGCTCCAGGTAGCGGTAGGCCGGCGTGATGTCGTGCTGCTCGAGCCAGCGCGCGTAGGTCGGGACGTACAGCGTCGCCTCGGGCGCCTGGCTCGCGAACGAGTGATCGAGCAGCAGCACGTCCTCTTCCGCCGCCGCGGACTCGACCGGATGCACGGCGAAGAACTCGGGCGCCATCCACGCCAGCGCGCGTTCGGCGAGCTTGCCGGCGGCGCGGCGCCGGAAGTTGCCGTGACGGCCCTCGCCGGGCAGCGGCGCGGGCGCGAGCGCTTCCCAACCGGTCAGCGCGCGCGTGCGCGGATCGGCGGCGAGCAAGCGATGCAGCAGCGTCGTGCCGGTGCGCTGCAGGCCGGCGATGACGATCGGTCGCCGGATCTCGGTCGGCTCGATCCGCGGGATCAGCGCCTCGATGCGCAAGCGGTTCTGGAGCAGGCCGGCGAGGCGCGCCTTCATGATGCCGACGCCCACGGCGTTCAGCCGCGCTTCGCGGTTGATCGCGTCGATGAGCACCTCGAACGGCTCACGGAAGAACGCATCGCCGAAGTCGGACAGGCCGGTGTGCTTGCGCGCCGCGGCGAGCAACGCGTCGGCGTCGAGGGCAGTCGCGGGAAGTTGGTTCGCCACCCGCAGCGCCGCCGGGCGCCGCGGGCGCGTGTAGTTGCGCGACGTCTCTTTCATCGCAAGCTCCGGAGCGCGACCACGCGCGTGGCCGGTACCGGGTGCGACGCCGCGCGCACCCAGCGGAAACACATCGTGCCCGAGCTGTGGCCCACGGTCTGGATCCAGTTGGGCACACCGGGATCCTCGTGGGCGACCACGATGCGCACCGAGCCGTCGGGGTTCGCGACGGCGGTGTGCTTGTTCACGTGGATCTTGAAGTAGCGGTAGTCGAGCGACTCCATCCAGTAGTTGTTCAGCTGGAAGTTCCAGTGCTCGCAAGCCGGCGGCGTGACGTCGATGACCAGTGCCTCGTCGGGCGCGAGCTGCCAGTAGCTATGGAAGTAGGCGATGTTCGGATCGCCGCCGGCCTGGTTCGAGCGCTCCTGATCGAAGCGCGGCAGCTGGTTGGCATGACGCTGGAAGTCGCGCGCCCACTTCGCGAACAAGAGCGACGCGCCGGCCACCAGCGTGCTCGCGTTCTTCAGCCCCGCGTCGAGCTGCGCCGGCGTGAGCGGGCGCGGTCGATGTGGTCCGTCGATGCGCTCGAGCTCGAGCGTCGCCAGCGTCTCGGTCGCGCGATCGCCGAACGTCTGGCGCACGATCAAGAGCCCCGTCTCGCGCGTCATCGGCAGCCAATTGCCCGGGCGTCGCTCGCGCGATACGGCGATCTCGAAGCGGCCGTCGGCGTCGATCTCGAGCTGCGAAGCTTCGAGGAAGCCCGTCGGTGGCAGGCCGCCGCCCTGGCCGTAGTGGCCCGCTTGCGTGCCGAACGCGAGGTAGGCGACGCTGCCGCGCGTGCCGCGGATCCGGTACTCGCAGTCGCCGCTGATGCTGGCGTTCTGGTAGTAGTTGTCCGGGTTGTCCGAGCCCATCTTCACGGTCTCGTGCACGACGCGCTTGAGCACCGGCGCCTCTGGGTCGGCGTCCTCCAGGAAGCCCTCCAGCCCGGCGCGGGCCAGGCGCGCGAGGTAGCGATAGCCCTCGGCCTGGTCGAACGCGTTGATTGGCGCGCCCGGGAAGCGCAGCGACGCGCCGGCGGCCTTCAGCGTGTCGCAGTACTCCTCCCACGCCTTGCCGCTCACCACGCGCGCTTCCGCCGCGTCGTCGGGCGTCAGCCCGCGTAGCCCAAGCCACCACGACTGCGCGCGGCGCACGCCGTCGAGCCCGCGTACGACCAGCCTACGCATCGCTTCCGCCTTTCCACAGCTCGCCGGCGAGGCGCCCCATCAGCGAGAGCTGCTGCAAGATCGTGTGCTCGTCCAGCGGATCCGCGCCCGTCAAGCGCGCGTGCAGCGGAGCCAGCGTGACGTAGCCCGACAGCATGGCGTGCACCGCCATCACGATCGCCCGCGCCGGTTGCCCCGGCGTGAGCGCCGCCGCGCGCTCGAACAGCGGCGCGTACCAGCGGTCCGCGATCAGCGCGAGCTCGTCACCGCCGGCGAGCGCCGCGTGCTGCACCAGGCGCGCCAGGTTCGGCGTGTTCATGAAGTGCGTGGCGACCAGCCGCATGTTGCGCGCCGCGTGCTCCGCGTCGCCGGGCGCCGTGAGCAGCTCGCCCAGCAGCTGGAAGAACGGCGAGAGCAAGCGATCCAGCACCGCCTCGTACAGCGCGTGCTTGCTCTCGAAGTGCTTGTACAGGCTCGGCGTGCGGATACCGACCTCCGCGGCGATGTCGGCGAGCGCCGTCGCGTCGTAGCCGCGCCGCGCGAAGTTCGCCTCCGCCACTTCGAGGATGCGGTCGGATGTCTTCACCACGCGCGCTCCTCCACGCGACGCTCGAGCGCCGCCGCCGTCGCCGCGAAGCCCTCGTGCATCGCCTGCTCCGTCCAGCCGAAGAACAGCGGGACCAGCCAGCCGCGGAACGCCTCCTCGCACGTGTAGCGCGTCGTGCTCTCGTCGATCGCCGTGAGCTCTTGCACGCGCGTGCAATCGAGCAGCCGTCCCCCGCCGATGAAGAGCCCCCAGCCGATGCGCTGCCCGGGCTCGTGCACGCGCACCCGCTCGCGCATGCGCAGCCGGCGCTTGCCGAGATGCACGTCCATCACCACCCGCGCGCCGATCTCGCCCGTCGTCTCGACGCGCGTCGTGAACGGGTTCCACTCCGGGTAGCGCGGGAAGTCGATCAGCACGCTCCAGACCGCCGCCACCGGCGCCTGGATCGTCGTCTCCACGCGAACCCTCGGGACGGACACCCCGTTAGGCTAACACTTGTTAGCCATCGGGCGTAAGTCCCGGTTTTCTCAAGGCTGGACGGCCACGTACTCGCTGCCGTCGCCGGGATCGGCGGTCATCTGGAGCTCCAGCGGATCGGTCGCGAAGCGCGCGAACGCGCCGATGCCGCCGCCCTGGTAGCTCTCGAAATCGATCTGGATGCTGGAGTAGTCGCCGGAGCCGTTCACCGGCGAGTTGTCATGGAGCGACCAGGTGCCGCCTGCCTGGAAGCCGGCGCGCCGTACCAGTGTGCCGCCCTGATCGTCCAGGAAGTACCACTTGCCGTCGGGCGCGACCTCGATGCCGTCCGACTGCGTGTTGAACAGGTACGCGCCGCTGCAGTGGTACCAGGTGTGGGCAAGCCACGCGCGCACGCCGGGAAGGTCGAACACGTCGGTGACGGTGCCCGGCACGGCGCACATGTCTTGCGCCGAGCTCGCAGGTGGATACGGACCCGCGGGAGGATCCGGATACTTCGAGACTGTCGCTCCACCGCCGCTGCCCCCGCTGCCGGCATCCGCGCCATGATCGAACACGGCGGTGCCGTTGGGCATACACCGGGAATCGTTCGTTCCCTGTCCACACTGCGTGCTGCTGCCACCGCAGCCGCACAGCGCGATGGCCACCCACGCCGATATCCCGAGCTTCAAGCCAAGCATGATGTCCACAAGGATGTCGCACAACGAGTCTGCGCGCCACAAATTCCGGGTTTGCCGGTCCGGCGCGGAATCCCGCGGTCCGGGTGCGTCAGCCCGGCGCGACGTGATGCACGATCGCCTGCGCGAGGCCGCTCCATGAGCGTGGGTCGGGCCGGTCGATACCGCGCCGGACCGGCAGAAAAACAGCAACTTCTGTCAGGCAGGTTCCGGGCGCGACCGCTAGCTTGTCGATCGCCACGGAGACACATCGTGAACGCCGACGCCGACGCCGCTTATCGCCTGCGCTTCCGCCGGGTGCTCGAGTACATCGACGCGCACCTCGACGGCGATCTGGGCGTCGAGCGGCTGAGCGCGGTGGCGGCGTTCTCGAAGTATCACTTCCACCGCCAGTTCACCGAGCTGTTCGGGCTCGCGGTGTACGAGTACGTCCAGCTCGTTCGCCTGCGGCGCGCGTCGTATCGCCTCGCGTATCACGGGCATCGCGTCGTGGATGTGGCCTTGGAGAGCGGGTACGAGAGCCACGAGGCGTTCTCGCGCGCGTTCAAGAAGACGATCGGGCAGACGCCGTCCGCATTCCGGGAGCGGCCGGAGTGGGAGTCGTGGCACGCGAAGTATCGAAAACTGACCGAGCTGAGGAGCGTGCACATGAAGAGCGAGAATCGTGCTGAAGACGTGAAGATCGTGGACGTGACGGCAACGCGCGTCGCCGTGCTCGAGCACCGCGGTGACCCGCGGCGCGTGAACGACTCGGTGCGCCGCTTCATCGAGTGGCGCAAGGCGAACCGACTGCCGCCGAGCAAGAGCGCGACGTTCAACCTGCTCTACGGCGATCCCGCGACGACGCCGCCGGACGAGTTCCGCCTCGATCTGTGCGCGGCGATCGATCGCGCCGTCGCGGACAACGACGCCGGCATCGTGGAAGCGACGATTCCGGCCGGTCGTTGTGCGACGCTGCGGCACGTCGGGAGCGAGGACACGCTGTTCCAGGCCGTGGGCTACCTGTACGCGACGTGGCTTCCCGGCAGCGGCGAGGAGCCCCGCGACTTCCCCCTGTATCTGCAGCGCGTGCGCTTTTTCCCCGAGGTGCCGGAGCACGAGTCGGTGACGGACGTGTTCCTGCCGCTCAAGTAGCGACGCGGTCGCGCTCGTACACGCCGAGCGCGAAGCGGCGGGCGGGCGCGTCGCGGTTCCGCGCCGGACCGGCATCAAGCTCTCCCGGTCGCGTGGTGCTCGCGCGGACGGCTCGCGGACACAACGGGTGCGCTCGGCACGTGAGCCCGGTTAGACTCGCGCGGATGAGGCGGAACACCTGGGGCTTTCTGTGGATTGCGGTCGCGCTCGGCGCGCTCGCGGGGTGCGACGACGCGGACCGCTGCAAGTCGGAGCCGGAGTGCGTGAAGCAGGGCAAGTGCTCGGTCGACCCGAAGGGCGCGTGCACGGCCAAGTCGAGCGATGACTGTCTGGGCTCGGAAGACTGCAAGCTCCACGGCAAGTGCGACGCCAAGGACGGAGCGTGCGTCGTCGAGAGCGACAAGAGCTGCAAGGCGTCCGACGACTGCAGGAAGAGCGCGCTGTGCACGGCCTATCGCGGAGCCTGCGTGGATCCGGCGCGCCTGGTCCAGACCGAGTGCGGGAAGACCTGCGCGTCGGAGGGGCTGTGCGTGAAGCAGGACGGCAAGTGCGTCGCGCTTTCACGCTTCCATTGCACCGGCACCAGCGACGACAAGCCGGAGAAGGACAGCGCCTGCGCGCGCCTTGGCCACTGCACGGCCAAGGACGGCAAGTGCGTCGCCGGCTCGGACAAGGACTGCGCCGGGTCCGCGGTGTGCAAGGACGCGATGCAGTGCGTGGCGAAGAACGGCGCGTGCGTGGCCAGCGACGAGGACTGCCGGAAGTCCACCGCTTGCGCCAACGACGGCCTGTGCGCGTCCAAGGACGGCGTGTGCGTCGCGGCGTCCGGTGCGGATTGCAAGAAGTGCGCGCGCTGCAAGCTGGAGGGGACCTGCTCGCTGAAGGACGGCAAGTGCATCGCCGCGTCATCGGCGGATTGCGCCGGTTCGTCGGTGTGCGTCCACTCCAAGCGCTGCGCCGCCAAGGACGGCGCCTGCATCGGTGCCAACAGCGGCGGGGCCGCGCAGGGCTCCGCGGCGCCCGCCAAGGGACGAAAGACGACCATCGAAGGCGTCTTCTGAGCGGATCCGCGACGATCGACCCCACTTTCGGCGGCAGGCCGCGTGACGTTCGCCGCGCGCTCCTTCAGGATGGCGCGCATGTCGAAGCCGAGGGATCTCGAGACGTCGGAGCTGGTGGGTCGCGCGGCCAGCGTTGCGCGCGGGGATCCGGCGGCGGAGTCCGAGGCGCGCTGGGAGCTGGTGCGCGAGCTGCAGGCGCGTCCAGAGGAGGCAGTGTTCCGCGCCGCAGTGGGCTGGTGCGGCGCGCGCGAGCTGGCGCTCCGTTGTCTGGGCGCGGACGTGCTCGGTCAGCTGGGGTACGAGGCGTCGTACCCGTTCGCGCGGCAGTCCGCACCAGTGCTCGGCGCGCTGTTCGGCGACGCGAACGCCGCGGCTGTCGCCAGTGCGCTGGTCGCGTGCGGACATCTTGGCGTGGGCGACACCGCCGCGGTCTGCGCGCTCGCCGAACACGCAGACGAGGGCGTACGCCTCGCGGTCGCGATCTGCCTCGGCGGACGCGAGGCGCCGCAGGCGATCTCGACGCTGATCGCGCTGTCGTCGGACGCGGATCGCGACGTCCGCAACTGGGCGACGTTCGGGCTCGGCTCCGTCTCGGAGCGCGACGCGCCTGCGATCCGCGACGCCCTCGCCGCTCGCCTCTCCGAAGAGGACCACGAGATCCGCGGCGAGGCGATCCTGGGGCTGGCCCGGCGCGGCGACCGGCGCGCGACCAAGGCGATCCTCGCCGAGCTGGGCGCAGGCGCGTCGGTGCTGGTGATCGAGGCCGCGGGCGTGGTGGGCGACGCGGCGTTCGTGCCGGAGCTGGAGGCGCTGCTGGCGGAGAACCCCGGGGACGGCGCGGTCCTGGACGCGCTCCAGCGCTGTCGCGCCGCGACCGCGAGCGCCTGAGCGACCGCGAGCGGTCGCCGTCGTTGGCGCGCCGGCCCCGATGGACGTAGATCTGCAGGGATGGGCGAGGCGTTCGAGTGCGAGTCAGCGTCGCTTCCACCTCCGATTACCTACGAGGTGGGCGCGACGCGCGCGCGGACGCTGTGGATGCGGTACGACGTCTTCGCCGTGGCCTTGGCTGGCGCGATTGGGCTGGTGATCGGCTTCCTGCTCGGCGCGGGCGTCGGCGGCTAGCGTTCCCGCGTAACACGGCAATCCGACGGTTCTCGACCGCCGCGCTCTGGAGTAGGCTGCGCGCCTTCAAACTTCCGGAGGACGAAATGACGATCAAGATTGGCGACCGCATCCCCGACGCAACCCTCTACGAGTCGACGGAGTTCGGCGACGCGTGCCCGCTGCCGCCGGCCAAGGTCAACGTTACCGCGGCGACCAAGGGCAAGCGCGTGGCGATCTTCGCTGTGCCCGGTGCGTACACGCCGACCTGCTCGGCCAAGCACCTGCCCGGCTACGTCGAGAACCTCGACGCGCTCAAGGCCAAGGGCGTCGACGAGGTGTGGTGCGTCGCCGTCAACGACGGCTACGTGATGGCCGCCTGGGGCAAGGAGCACAACGCCAGCGGCAAGGTGCGCATGCTCGGCGACGGCAGCGGAGAGTTCGCGCAGAAGCTCGGTCTCGAGCTGGACCTCACCGGCGGCGGCCTGGGCCGGCGCATGCAGCGCTGCTCGCTCCTCGTCGAGGACGGCGTGGTCAAGCAGCTCAACGTGGAAGCGCCCGGCAAGTTCGAGGTCTCCAACGCCGAGACCATGCTGGGTCAGCTCGGCTGAGTTTGTCGGTGCGGCGCGGAATCCCGCGCCGCACCGCTTGTGCGGGGCGTGCGATGTTCGAAGATGGAGCCGATCGCGTTCGTGCGCGGCGCACGCGCCGAGGCGCAGGACGACAACTGGGGCGGCGCCGAGTCGTCGATCGTGCTGACGGACGCGATCGACGAGCGCGCCCTCGACGGCATCGAGACATTCTCCCACGTCGAGGTGCTGTTCGTGTTCGATCGCGTACCCGCCGCGAAGATCGTCCGCGGCGCGCGCCACCCGCGGAACAACCCGGCGTGGCCCGAGGTCGGCATCCTGGCGCAGCGCGGCAAGAACCGTCCGAATCGCATCGGCAGCAGCGTGGCGCGCGTCGTGCGCCGCGACGGGCGCACGCTGGTGGTCGCGGAGCTGGACGCCATCGACGGCACGCCCGTGCTCGACGTCAAGCCGGTGATGCAGGAGTTCTTGCCGCGCGAGCCGGTGCGCCAGCCGGCGTGGTCGCACGAGCTGATGCGCGACTACTGGGCGATCGCGGCAAACCGCGAGTAGGTGCGGGTGACCCTGGTACGAGATCCGCGTCGCGACCTCGAACGTGCCGCTGCCGCGAACTCCGGACGCGTTCCGCGGACTTCGGTGATTTCGAGCTGGTCGCCTGCACCGAGCGTGGTTTGGCCCACGTCGTAGTGCACGGTGTACGCGAACGTCGTCCCGGCGGGCGCCGAGTCGTCCGCGACGCGGGCGCACGCCGGACGCGGCGCGTGGAGTGCGGCGACCTCCCGCTCGAGCTTCTGTACACGCGCCTCGAGCTGCTGCTCGTGCGCGCTGCCGCAGCCGCCGAGGGCGAGGGCGACAAGCAGGACGTTCCCCCGGTGGCATGCTCTCCCACGGTAGAGCGTTTGTATCAGCGCTTCCAGCCGTAGCTGTGCACGACGCGCTGCAGCGCCGGCGAGTCCAGGGCAATTGGCGGCAAGTACTGTCCAACGCGCTCGCGCGTCCACCAGGCGTTCGTGCCGGGCGGCGCGAATTTGTACAGGTAGAGCTCCGCTCGCAGGTAGCGCGGCGGCTTGTCGGGAAACGGATCTCTCGCGAGCAGCGGGTCGATGCCGTGGTCGCCTTCGAGCAGCTTGAACACCAGATGGACAAACCACGGCGGCTTGCGTTCGGGCGAAAACGGCAAGAACCACATCTGCCAATCGAGGCGCAGGTGGTACGGGCTGATCCAGCACGGGCGTCGATCTGGATCGCCCGGCTTGCACGGGAGCTCGTACTCGCGCCAGTGCGCGCTCGCGCCGGGGGTGGCGTCCCCGGTGCCCTCGAGCACGACCTCGTAGCGCTCTTGGCTGACGGATCCGAACGCGCCGTAGGTGTTGACGAGCCGCAGCGGCTCGAACGTCGTGTTCATCGCCTGGCGCGAGCTCGTGAGATTCACGATCGGGCCCCAGCTGAGGAAGCCGACGACCGCGGCGTAGGCCCACGCCGCCACGCGCTGCGGCTTGGACGGCTCGGGCGGATCGGTGAAGAGCGGTCGCCAGCGCTGCGGCACCAGATGCATCAGCGCGCGGTCGTCGAAGCACGCGATGGCGGGCACGATCGTGAGCCAGTTCAAGAACGAGAGATTGCCGCTCAGGATCAAGATCGTCTGGAACGCGACGAACAGGCACGCCGCGACGAGTCGCGCCCGGCGCGGTCCGAACGCGAACCACGGCGCGATGACCTCGACCAGGTGGTTGAACGCGACGCTGATCTTCTCGAGCCACAGCGGCAGCGCGGCGAACAGCGGGCTCAGCGGGTTCGGGATCGGCTGGGTCTCGTAGTGGTAGACGAGACACGTGAGATCGCGCCAGCACGGATCGCCTCGCAGCTTGATCAGCCCCGCGCCGAGCATGATGCGGAAGATCAGCCAGCGGAACAGCACGATCACGATCGTCGGCGGCGCTTTCGCGCGCAGCGGCGAGAGCGTGCGCAGCGGGCACAGGAAGATCGCCAGGAAGCCCGTCTCGCACAGCTGCGACTCCCAGCCGTAGCCGTAGAACGTCTGGCCGATCTGCGAGATCGAGAAATACAGGAGCCACAGGACAATCATCACGGCGGCGTTCGTCACGCCGAAGAGCACGCCCGCCGAAAGCGCCACGCCGATCCATGCGCAGGCGGCGATCGCGTGGTCGGAGGCACCGAACCAGAACAGCGTCGGCAGCTTCGCGATCGCCGTCCCCGTCCCGAGCACGTCCTGCACGCGCGCCAGGAACGACGCGGCCGGCAGCAGTCCGTCGTGACCGATGAGCGGGCGGAACTGCAGCGCCGTCACCAGGAACGCCACCAGGTAGACGAGCCCGAGCAGCCGCAACAGCGCGAAGCGGACGAGCACGTAGCTCTCGTTCCACGAGAAGAAGCGCTGGAAGGGGTGCTCGCGAGGCAGCAGCAGCGCGTCGTCGAGCGATGCGGGATCGTCGGTCAACGGGCGGCGATCGTACCCGGACCCGGCGGCGTGCGCTGGCCTTCCGTCACGCTACCCCCGGGGCCGGTACTTCGATGCTGCGTGCACGCGGGCAAACCGCTACACCGGTGCTTGCACCCACGCCATCGAGGTTTCATGGAAAGCCGTGAAGAGAAGTTGCTGCGCACCGCGTTTCTGGCCGGCGCGATCACCGACGCGCTCGCGCTCGTCCCGATGCTGAGCGCTCGCTTCGCGCAGCTGCTCTGGGGTTTCTCCGATCCGACCGGCAGCTATCGCTTCGCCATGGGCTACGGCGCGTCGCTGATGTTCGGCTGGACGCTGCTGCTGCTGTGGGCGGCCAGGAAACCGCTCGAGCGCCGCGTCGTGGCGGCACTCACGGTGATCGTGGTCTACGGACTGGCGCTGACGGAGATCGTCTCCGTCGCGACCGGCGCGCTCGCCGCGTGGCGCATGATCCCGACGTGGATCCTGCAGACCGTGCTGATCGCGTTGTTCGCTAGCGCCTACCACTACCGCACGCTGCGCCGCCTCGTCGCCGCCTCGCATTCCTTGTAAGGCTACAAGGAATGCCGGTCCGGCGCGGTATCCCGCGGCGCGCCGCGATCACCCGCCGGGTAGCGGTCCGAGCACGCCCAGGGCGAACTGGGTGAGCACGTCCACGATCTGATCCAGATCCGCGTAGCGGCCGTCGAGGTAGCCGAGCGCCAGCGTGAGCGTGAGCGCGATCATGCCTTCGGCCATCATCGACAGCCGCGCGCGCTCGGCGTCGCTGCTCCCGGGCGCGCCGTAGGCGATCAGATCGCCCACGAGATCGCTCTCGAGCTCGCGCAGCAGCGCGCGCGCTTCGGCGCCAAAGGCGGAGCCCGGATTGTGCGCTTCCTGGACGAACAAGCGGAACAGCTGCGGTTGCTCGAGCAGCGCTTGCAGCGGAACGCGGAACGTCGCACGCAGCGCCGCGATGCCGTCACCGCGCGCGACCTGCTCGCGCGCCGCCTTGAGCGGCCGGCGCACGGCGTCGGTCTTCTCGCGCGCCAGCGTGCGCACGAGGTCCTGCTTGTCCTTGAAGTGCACGTAGAAGGTCGGCTGGGCGACGCCCGCGGCGCGCGCGACGGCGCTGGTGCTGAGCGCCGCGTGGCCCTTGTCGCCGAGGATCTTCGCCGCGGCCTCGAGCAGGCGCCGGCGCGTGATGAGCTTGGACTCCTCGCGCGTCAGCGGGCGGGTATGGGTCGCGCCGGCCATGTCGCGGATAATAGCACTATCAGCGGGATTCCGCGCCGGACCGGCAAATGAAATAGGCTCGATTGACAGCAGCCACATTCGCCAATAGAGTTATTGGCGAATGGAGCGGCGCATGAGCGGCAGGAACGGGCACATCGTCATCGTGGGCACGGGCTTCGCGGGCATCGGCATGGCGATCCGCTTGAAGCGGGCGGGTATCGACGACTTCACGCTGCTCGAGCAAGCCGGCGGTGTCGGCGGCACCTGGCGCGACAATCACTATCCCGGCGCGGCCTGCGACGTGGAGTCGCACCTGTACTCGTTCTCCTTCGAGCCGAACCCGAAGTGGTCGCGCACGTTCGCGCCGCAGAAGGAGATCCTTTCTTACCTCGAGCACTGCGTCGACAAGCACGGGCTGCGATCGCACCTGCGCTTGAACACCGCTGTCGTGCGCTCCACCTACGACGACGCGCGCGGGCTGTGGCGCGTCGAGACCAGCACCGGCGACACGATCGAGGCGCGCGCCCTGGTGCTCGGTTGCGGCGGGCTGAGCCGGCCGTCGTATCCGGACATCGCCGGCCTCGCGGATTTCAAGGGGGAGATGTTCCACTCCGCGCGCTGGAACCACGAAGCTTCGCTCGACGGAAAGCGCGTGGGCGTGATTGGAACCGGCGCCAGCGCGATCCAGATCGTACCGTCGGTGGCGCCGGTCGCGGGCAAGCTCAGCGTGTTCCAGCGCACGCCGCCGTGGATCCTGCCGAAGCACGACCCGCCGATTTCGAAGACCGCGCGGGCGCGCTTCGCGCGCTTCCCGTCGCTGCAGATGCTGGCCCGCTTCGGCCAGTACTGGCGCCACGAGGTGTTTGCCACGGGCTTCGTGGTGCAGCCGAAGATCCTGGGCTTCGCCGAGCGCTTGGCGCTTCGCTACCTGAAGCGGAGCGTCCGCGATCCGGCGCTTTGCGCCAAGCTCACGCCGGACTACCGCATGGGCTGCAAGCGTATCCTGCTCTCGAACGAGTACTACCCGGCGCTGTGTCGCGACAGCGTCGAGGTCGTCACCGACGGCATCGATCGCGTCGAGGCGCGCGGTGTCCGCACCAAGGACGGCACGCTCCACGAGCTCGACGCGCTCGTGCTCGCGACGGGCTTCCAGGCGGCCGAGGTGGGGTCGCCGTTCGAGGTGCGCGGCGCGGGCGGCCGCGACTTGAGCGAGGCGTGGAAGCCGGGCGCCGAGGCGTACCTCGGCACGACGGTCGCCGGCTTCCCCAACCTGTTCATCATCGTCGGGCCGAACACCGGGCTCGGACACAGCTCCATGGTGCTGATGATCGAGAGCCAGGTCCGCTACATTCTCGACGCAATCAAGCTGATGCGCGCGCGCAAGCTGAAGAGCGTCGATGTTCGCGACGACGTGCAGCACGCGTACAACGAGCGGTTGCAGGCGCGCCTCGGCCAGACGGTGTGGAGCTCCGGATGCTCGAGCTGGTACATGGCCTCGAACGGCCGCAACACCACGCTCTGGCCGGGCTACACGCTGGAGTTCATGGCACGGACGCGGAAGTTCGACGCCGGCAGCTACGTGCTCGAAGCCGAGACGGCAAGCGCGTCGCGCCGGCAACCGGCGACACCAGACGCCGTGCAACCGGCAGCGCCGTAACGCTTCACGCGTCGCGGCGACGCCGGCGCAGTGCGACGAGCAGCATCAAGCCGAGCGCGGCGAAACCGGAGCCGGAACCCGCCGGGCTGCGGCCGGCCGTCACGCAGCCACAGCCTCCGCCGTCGTCCGGCGACGCGGCACCGGGACTCGCGACGCACTTGCCGTTGCTGTCGCAGATGTATCCGGTAGCGCAGTCGTCGGAGGTGTTGCAAGTGGTCTGGCACGTGCCGCCGACGCAGTGGTACGGGTTGCAGTCCTTGAGCGAGTTGTCCGCTTCCTGCACCGTGAAGTCGTCCTTGCAGATGGCGCCCTCCGGCGTGCACTCGCCGTTCTGGCAGACGTAGCCGGTGGTGCAGTCGCTGGCGACCTGGCAAGTGGTGTTGCAGGCGCTGGCGCCGCACTTGTAAGGCGCGCACGTCGTCGCGGCCAGGGGCTGGCACACGCCCGAGCCGCTGCATTGCGATGCCGTCGCCTGGCCGTTGCTGCAGGCGGCGGTGCCGCACGGCTTCCCCGCCGCCGTGTACTTGCAGTCCGCCGTATCGGCACCGTCGCACGCGCCACCGCAGTCCGGATCGGCGGTGCACGCCTGCCGGGTGCCGTGGGGCGCGCCGGTGACGGGCGAGCACGTGCCCTCCGCGCCGGAGACGTCGCAGGCCGCGCAGCGCTCGGTGCACGCGCTGCCGCAGCACACGCCGTCCACGCAGAAGGTGCTCGTGCACTCCGTTGCCAGGCTGCACGCCTGCCCGTTGTCGAGCTTCGGCGCGCAGGTGCCGGCGTCGCAGAAGTAGCCCGCTGCGCAGTTCGAGTCCGTCGCGCACGTCGTCGGGCAGGTCTGGCTCGTGCCGTCGCAGACGTACGGCGCGCAGGAGGGCGAGCCCGGGCTGCCGGAGCTGGTCAGCGTACAGCTGCCCGCCGTGCTGTTGCAGACGTCGCACGCGCCGTTGCACGCGGTGTCGCAGCATACGTCGTCGGCGCAGTAGCCACTCGTGCACTCGCTGGTCGAGCCGCAGGAATCCCCGAGGCCCTTCTTGGCCTGGCACGCGCCGCCGGCGCAGAACGCCGTGGCGACGCAGTCGCTATCGCTCGTGCACGAGGTCCCGCATGCGCCGGCGGTGCAGAGGTACGGCGTGCAGTCGACGCCGTTGGGATCCTGGTTGCACTGGCCGTTGCCGTTGCAGATCTCTCCCGTCACAACGTTGCCGTTGCAGATGGTCGCCGTCGATCCGCATCCGGTGCCGGCCTTGGCGTACTGGCGGCATGCGCCGGCGCCGTTGCACAGCCCGTCGGCCTTGCACGAGGCGGGGTAGCCCGAGTCTTGCGCGCACTCGTTGTCGGGATCGAGATCCGCGCCGATGTTGTCGCACACGCCGTCGGCGCCCGACCCCTTCTTTGCCACGGAGCAGGCCTGGCAGCTACCGGTGCATGCCGTATCGCAGCACACGCCGTCCACGCAGTGACCCGAAGTGCACTGCGAGCTGGCCGTGCACGTCGCGCCGTCGGCCTGGTCCAGGTCGCAGGTGCCCGCCGACGTGTTGCAGAAGCGGGCCGCGACGCACTGCGCGTCGTTGGCGCACGACGTCGGGCACGCGGCGTTGGCGCCGGTGCACTGGTACGGAGCGCAGCTCGGGTTGCCGGCCGAGCCCGCCGCCTTCAGCGAGCAGGTGCCCGGCGTGGCGTCGCAGCTGTTGCACGCGCCGCTGCACGCGCTGTTGCAGCAGTAGCCGTCGGCGCAGAACCCGCTGGCGCAATCGGAACCGGCGCTGCAAGTCTGACCGTTGGACTCCTTGCAAGCGCCGGAGGCGTCGCAGGTGCTCGCGCCGCTGCAGTGGTTGTCGCTAGCCGAACTGACGACCGTGGTGCAGGTGCCGGCGGCATTGGCGCACGAGCGGCACGGGGTCGCGCAGTCGTTCGTGCAGCAGTGCCCGTCGCGGCAGTAGCCGCTGCCGCACTCCGTGTCGCCGGCGCACGTCTGGCCGAGCGCCTTGTTGCACGCACCGGAAGAGTCGCACGTGTTGGCGCCATTGCAGTGATCGTCCGTGCCGCTCGTAACGAGCGTGGTGCAGGTGCCGGCGGCGTTGGCGCAGGAGCGGCAAGGCGTCGTGCAAGCGTCCGAGCAACAGGTGCCGTCGACGCAGAAATTGTTGATGCACTCAGCACCGGTCGTGCAGCTCTGCCCGAGCTTCTTCTTGCAGACGCCGGATGCGTCGCAGGTGCTGTTGGTGTTGCAGTGGTCGTCGTCCTGCGACGCGACGACGGTGTCGCAAGTGCCTGTGGAGTTGGCGCAGGAGCGGCAGGCAGCGGTGCAATCGCTCTGGCAGCAGTGTCCGTCGGCGCAGAAGTTGCTGGCGCATTCGCTCGCCAGCGCGCACGCCTGCCCGAGTGCCTTCTTGCAGTTGCCGGAAGCGTCGCAGGAGCTCGCGCCGTTGCAATGGTCGTCGTTTTGCGAAGCGACGACGGTGCTGCATGTGCCAGCAGAATTGGCGCACGAGAGACACGGCGTCGTGCAGCTCGTCGCGCAGCAGTGCCCGTCGACGCATAACGCGCTCGCACACTCGGTCGCGCCGCTGCAGCCCTGACCGAGTGCCTTCTTGCACGCGCCGCTCGCGTCGCAGGAGCTGGTGCCGTTGCAAGTGTCGTCGGTTGCGTTCGTAACCGTACTGCAGACGCCGCGGCTGGTGCCCGCGCCGTTGCACCTCTGGCAGGTGCCGCAGTTTGCCGCCGTGCAACAGACGCCGTCCACGCAGTTGCCCGTGTCGCAGTCGGCGGCGGTCGAGCAGGTGCCGCCTCGCGTGTAGTACGTCCACGTCTCGTTGTCCGTGTTGCTGCCGAACATGACCACGCGCTTGCGGGCCGCGTCGTAGGCCAGGGCGTGGTTCGATCGCGCCGCGGGGGTGGAGACGGAGGGGTACGGGTTGGACCAGGTCGTGCCGTTCCATTCCCAGGTGTCGGCCAAGGCTGTGGGAACCGAGTAGTCGTAGCCGCCGAACATCACGGTGCGCTTGCTCCGCGAGTCGTACGTCATACCGAAGAAGTCGCGATCGCCTACACCGCAGGCGCCGGTGTCGCAGCGCTTCGTCCAGCTCGAGCCGTTCCACTCCCACGTGTCCGAGTAATAGCCGACCGAGCTCTGGCCGCCGTGCATCACCAGCACGTGGCGGGCCGAGTCGTAGGCGACGTTGTGGTAGTAGCGGGCGGGCGGCGAGTTGGTCAGGCACGCTCCCGTGCAGGCGTTCGTCCACGTCGTGCCGTTGTACGTCCACGTGTCGTTCATCGCCGTGGCGCCGGCGAGGCCGCCGAACAGCACGCTGACGCCGTTCTGCGAATCGAACGCCATGGCTGCGCCGAGCCGAGCCGTGGGCTTCGTGGAGCAGCCGCTGCCGCCGCAACCTTGCGCCCACGTGTTGGCGGTGCCGTTGTACTCCCAGGTGTCGTCGATCGCCCCGGAGGCGTCTCGTCCGCCGAAAATGACGGTGCGCGCGCGCGCGCTGTCGAAGGCGCCCGCGTGTTGGCGCCGGGCTGGCGGCGCGCACGCGCCGGTGTCGCAGATCAGGTTCCAGTTCGTCCCGTTCCACTCCCACGTGTCGTTCAGGTACGCGCTGGAGTAGCCGCCGAACATGACGGTTACCTGCGCGCTCGAGTCGTACGACAGCGTCGCGTACGCGCGCTTGGCCGGCGACGTGGTCGGCGACAGCTGCGTCCAGATCGCCGTCTCCACGCCCGGATCCAGCACCACCGGGTACTCCAGCCCGGAGAGATCCAGCGCCACGTGCAAGTAGCCGTCGACTAGCTCGGCTTTCACGGAACGCTCGGTGCCCTTCGCGTCCACCATGAACGGCGCGGGGATGCGCAGCTGGGGCTCGCCGTTCGCGCTGGAGAAGGTGTACGCGCCGTTCGGCTCGTGGTCGACTTGGACCAGGTCGTCGCCCTGGTCAACCTGCCACGTGAGCTCTGAAGGGGAATTCGCGCCGCGGAAGACCAGCAGCTCTTCCACCCTGTCCGGCGTGGCGATGACGACGCGGTCGGTCGCCGGGTACACGTCTTCGAAGACGGCACGACCTTGGTGCAGCAGCGCCGGCGAGTCCTGGGCGCCGAGCGGCGTGAGCGCGAGGCGGACTGAATCCGAGCCGCCGACGGACACCTGGAGGGGGCCGCTCGCGACCGTGGCCAGGCGTGCTGTCAAGCCGTCTCCGCCCCGGTCGCCGGCGGCGAGCGCGGTCGTCGTGGCGGCAAAGCCGCGGCCCGGCGCACGCAGCAGCGTGTCGACGGCGACGGCATGAGCGGCGACCGAGCGCGCGAGCGTGACGGCCCGCGGCGCCGCCGCGGCGGTGCGCGCCGGCGCGCTTCCGGCGTCGGCGTCGAGCGACGTGCGGTCGGATGTTCCCGAGCAAGCGACGGCGACGGCCGCAACGAACGGCGATAGCGCAAGAGCCCACGATGTCCGCGACATGACCCCCTCTTTCCCCGGTCCCCCCGGGACGTCGTGATTGGTATCAGGATCACGATGCGCCGACAATCCGCGGGTGTCCGTAGGGAAGCGGTCCGAACAATCGCGCTTGACCGCGGGGTTTCCCGATGGCGAAGATGCGCCGCCGACGGGGGTCGACGTCGCGATTGACGGGGATCAAGCTCCGGGCGGGAAGGGGAACTGGGATGGCAGCCAAGAAGAAGAAGGCGAAGCGCGGTCGTGCGTCGAGCGGAACCAAGCGTGCCGTTGCGCGGACGGCGGCGGCGGCCGCAGCGGCACCGGGGGCGTTCCCGGCGCTGTTGCAGAGCGGTCGTCACGTGTTCCAGCTCGACGGCGCGCGTGCGTGCCTCACGCTCAAGCGGCCGTTCGCGCCCCGGCAACTGCAGCAGCTTCTTTCGGAGTTGAAGCTGGAGCTCGACGACGGTCGCGTGCCGGGAGACGAGCTCCTGCCGAAGCTCCTGCGCATGCAGCGCTCGTACTGGGTGCGGACGTTGGATAGGAGCGTCTTGCAGCGCGCACGGGTGAAGGCAATCGTGGCGAACGGCAACGTCGTCGCGTTGTGGCCCGTGTATCGTCGCACCGAC
The DNA here is from genome assembly GCA_963775185.1 of uncultured delta proteobacterium. Classification (GTDB taxonomy): domain Bacteria; phylum Myxococcota_A; class Polyangia; order Polyangiales; family Polyangiaceae; genus JAPSGB01. Next base: position 296,185 of record CAVZIE010000006.1, read on the forward strand.
ATTCCTGGTGCGCGTGGCTTGATGAGCCCCCGCCTGGGAGCGTTGATCGTGCGCAGCGATCTAGCGGATCGCTTCGCCAAGGATCTCTCGGGGTCCGGGTTGCACGTCGAGAAGCGCTTCCGGGTGCGCGGACTGCGCTACATGACGAGCGGCGACCTCAACGACGCGCGTATCTTCGACGTCGCGGCGAAGCTCGCGGCGGGACCCGTCGTCAAGCCGGTGTTCGCGGCGCGCTTCGCGGCCGCGGTCCCCGTCGCCGCGGCGGCCGTCGCCTACGATTGGGTGCCGTTCGTTTCGCCCTTCGCCGTCGTGCCCGTGGACCCGTCGGACCTGTTGTTCGACACTGGCGGTGGCGACGTCGAGCTGGCCGCGCACCAGTGGTACTTGAAGCGCATCGGAGCCCGCTACGCTTGGGGCATGTTCGGCCCCGGGCAGCCGGGGGCCGCGAGCGTGAGCGTGCTCATGTTCGATCGCGGCGTAGACCAGACGCATGCGGATTTCGGCGCCATCCAGCAAATCGAGCTGTTCAACGGCGCGCCGGATCCGCTGGCCACGGCGCCGTTCGACGCGCACGGTACCGAGCTCGCCGGCATCGTCGCGGCCCAGCACGACGACGGGAACGCCCTCGCGGGGATCGCGCCGGGCTGCCCGTTCACGTCGCTGCGCTACAACGACACGATCGACCCGTTCTCGGTGGGCACCGCGGCGATCGCGAGCGCGATCGACTACGCGGGCACGATCGACAACAGCGTGCTGCTCATCGGCATGGACGCCGGCGCCGGCGTGCTCACGGACGCGAGCGTGCAGACCTCGATCAACAACAACAACAAGTCGCTGATCGTCGTCGCGGCGGGCAACGACACCGGGTCCGGGTCGAGCATCGGTTACGGCGCGGTGCAGCCGCACGTCTTGATCGCCGCGGGCTACGAGCAGACGGACGCCGCCGACCGGAACGGACGCTGGCTTGCCGAAGCCTTGCCGCTGGTCGGCTCGAAGTTCGGTCCGGAGGTAAGCGTCGCGGCGCCCGCCGCGGACATCATGACCACGACGTGGGTCAGCGGTATGTCGAACAAGTACACGGTCGCGCCTGGCTTGCGCGGGACGTCGCTTGCGGCGGCGCAAGCGGCCGGTATGGCCGCGCTCGTGTGGAGCCTGAGCACAACGCTGACGCCCGCACAGGTTCGCACGCAACTCGAGCAGACCGCGGCCAAATGCGGCGTCGATCGCCCGTCCAATCCCGGCGTCGAGCAGACGGCTTACCGGACCGTCGCCGGGTATCCCAACGGGATCTGGAACGATCACCTGGGCTACGGCTCGATCGACGCGTCGGCCGTGCTCCTGGGAACCACGCCCGAGACGGACGCCGCGACCACCGACATGGAGGTCGCGCGCGTGATCATCCGCGACAATCCCTCCGACCTGGGCTTGCCCGAGCCCTCATCGGGCAGCCTTGTCACCCAGTGCGACATCATTGTGTCCACGGATCCCGCCCACGTGGCAACGGGGGTGATTGCCGCCGGGGGAGCGGAAGACGTGGACTTCAGTAGCAAGGTGCTCTCGGCCGTCAACCAGGTCGGCTCGGCGTCGGCCTACTATGTATTCGTGCGCGTCGTGAACATCGGACCGGCGCCGGCGCGTTGCGTCCGCGTCACCGCGTCGCTGGCCGCGTGCGCGACGAGCTTCATGTATCCGAACTCCTGGGACGACCCGACGGGCGCCATCACGGTGAACGCGCTCAACGACGCGCCGCCCGCGGACCTGTCGTACCTGCAGGGGCCGTTGCCCGTCGGCGGCATCTTCGTCGCACGCCTCGCCGTTCCGGTGGGCTCCGACTTCACCGGCTTCAGCGGGCACGCATGCTGCGTCGCGCGCGTCGTGGCCGCCAACGACGTCAACTTCACTCGCGCCTCGGTTTCGGGTGCCTCGGCGCAACGACTCTTCAACAACCTGGCGCAGCGCAACCTCTCGGTCGTCTGATCTCGCAGGAGCTTCAAGATGAAGACATTCTCATTCATTGCCGGACATCCTGCCGACGCCACTCGTGGCATGACGTTGGTGATCGACCGCAGCGCGTTGCCCGACGGCATGCGCCTGGGCATGTTCCTGGACGACGACGGCAAGGCGATTCCCGGTTTCGACCGCGCGGCCACGCGGCGCTCGGCCGCCGGCGCGGCGAGCGACGGCGTGGAGTTCGTGTTGCTCGAGCGCACGCGCATCCGTGCGCGCGTGGCCGGGGTCGACGGCGTGCTCACCGTCGAGCCGGGCACCCGCTTCGACCGTGATGCCGGCGGCGACAGCGTGCAGGCCGAGCTCGACGGCGGCACCCTGACGTATCGCGACGGGCGTCGGTACGTGGACGTCACCGCGCCGAAGGCGCAGGTCTTCGTGGACAAGCAGCCGAACGCGGCTCACGTCTTTACGCTGGCCGCCGACAAGCCCGCCGGCGCGCGTCCGGGCGAGCAGTACCCGGTGGAGGTGACGCAGTACGCGCGCGATGGCGAGCGGTGCGGCGCCGTGGCCGTGCTGTTCACCTTCGACTGAGGTAGACTCGGTCCGGGAAGGACCGCATGACAACCGCAATCCGGGCCCTTGCGGCCTGCCTGGCACTCTCCGTGGCGACGGTCGCTCCAAGCGTCGTCGCCGACGCCGCCGATGGCGGGTCCGCCCAGCGCGCTTCGCTGAAGGTCAGCATCGACCGCAGCAAGGTCGATCTCGAGCACCACCGGCTGGAGGTCGTGATGAGCCAGACGGCGAAGTCCGTCGACATCAAGGTGATCGGCGACTCCGGCGCGGTGCTCGCCAACGAGAGCCAGGACTTCACGGGCAAGCCCGCCGGCACGCCGCTGGTCGTGACGTGGACGCCGAGCAGCGACGAAGCCGTGGCGCGCATCGAGGTGTTCGGCCACGACACCGACGGCTACTACGCCGGCGTCGCGATCGTTCCGTGGTCGGTGCGCATCCCGCACCAGGACGTGCTGTTCGACACCAACAAGGCGAACATCTTGCCGGCGGAGAAGCCCAAGCTCGAGGACAGCTTCGGCAAGATCAAGGCGGCCGTCGCCGCGCACAAGGACCTCGGGCCGATCAAGCTGTTCATCGCCGGCCACACCGACACCGTCGGCAGCAACGAGCACAACCTGACGCTGTCGCGCCGCCGCGCCCAGGCCATCGCGCGCTGGTTCAAGCAGCGCGGCGTGAAGGTCCCCGTCTATTGGGAAGGCTTCGGCGAGTCGATCCCGGCGGTGAAGACCGGCGACAACGTGGACGAGCCGAAGAACCGCCGCGTCGACTACATCCTGGGCATCGACCCGCCGGCGCTGAAGGCCGGTTCGCCGCCGGCGTGGCATCCGACCTGATCCTCCAGAAGGGATTGCCGGTCCGGCGCGGAACCGCGCGCTCGCGCGGCTTGGCGGGCCGGCGTCCCGGCGCCATGGCCTCGGAGCATGACGCAGCGCGCAGCACGTGGTACCGGAATCCGCCATGTCAGACGCGGTAAAGCACCTCGACGAGCTCAACCAGAAGGCGCTGGAAGGCGGGGGCAAGGCGCGCATCGACAAGCAGCACAAGGGCGGCAAGCTGACGGCCCGCGAGCGCGTCGATCTCTTGCTCGATGCGGGCACGTTCGTCGAGATGGATCGCTTCGTGACCCATCGCTGTGCCGACTTCGGCATGCAGGAGCAGAAGATCCTGGGCGACGGCGTGGTCACCGGCTACGGCACGGTGGACGGCCGGCGCGTGTTCGTGTTCGCGCAGGACTTCACCGTCTTCGGCGGCTCGCTGTCCGGTGCCTACGCGTCGAAGATCTGCAAGGTGATGGATCTTGCGATGAAGGTCGGCGCGCCGGTGGTTGGCCTCAACGACTCGGGCGGCGCGCGCATCCAGGAGGGCGTGGAGTCGCTGGCCGGCTACGCCGACATCTTCCTGCGCAACACGTTGTCGAGCGGCGTGATCCCGCAGATCAGCGCGATCATGGGGCCGTGCGCCGGCGGCGCGGTGTACTCGCCGGCGATCACCGACTTCATCCTGATGGTCGAGCACTCGAGCTACATGTTCATCACCGGCCCCGACGTCATCAAGACCGTGACGCACGAGGAGGTGACGAAGGAAGAGCTTGGCGGCGCGAGCGCGCACGCGGCGAAGAGCGGCGTGGCGCACTTCACGGCGCCGGACGACCGGGCGTGCGTCGCGCAGGTCCGCGAGCTGTTGAGCTTCTTGCCGTCGAACAACACGGAGGATCCGCCGGTGCGGCACACCGAGGATCCGGTGGAGCGCGACGTGCCGGAGCTGGACACGCTCGTCCCGACCGAGAGCAACAAGCCCTACGACATCAAGAAGGTGATCCGCGCGACCGTGGATGACGGCTACCTGTTCGAGGTGCACGAGCACTGGGCGAAGAACATGGTCGTCGGCTTCGCGCGCATCGGCGGGCGGCCGATCGGCGTGGTGGCGAATCAGCCGGCGTACCTGGCCGGCGTGCTCGACATCGACGCCAGCGTGAAGGCCGCACGTTTCGTGCGGTTCTGCGACTGCTTCAACATCCCGATCGTGACCTGGGTGGACGTGCCCGGCTTCCTGCCCGGCGTCGATCAGGAGCACCACGGCATCATCGTGCACGGGGCCAAGCTGCTGTACGCGTTCTGCGAGGCGACGGTGCCCAAGCTCACGGTGATTACGCGCAAGGCGTACGGCGGCGCGTACGACGTCATGAGCTCGAAGCACGTGCGCGGCGACGTGAACTTCGCGTTCCCGACCGCGGAGATTGCCGTGATGGGGCCGGACGGCGCGGTCAACATCGTCTACCGGAACCAGATCGCCAAGGCGAAGGAGCCGGAGGTGGCGCGCAAGGAGTTCGTCGAGGAATACCGGGCGAAGTTCGCGAACCCGTACAAGGCCGCCGAGCTCGGCTTCGTCGACGAGGTGATCTACCCGCGCGAGTCGCGCAAGCGACTCGGCGTGTGTCTGGAGATGCTCCGCAACAAACGCCTGGAAAACCCGCCGAAGAAGCACGGCAACATACCGTTGTAGTGGCCAGCATCCACGATCCGGCGTACGCGCCGCCGGCCGTTCTCCCGTTTCCTGTTGGAACCAGTCCGTTCCGGCAGAAGGGCAACGGCTACCTGGGCGACAGGCGCTTTCTCGAAGAAGTGGTGCGCGGCGGCTACGATCGCGTCGTCGACGCGCTGCCGGACCCCGCGTCGCAGAAGTTCTTCCGGCAGTCGTTCAAGCCGTCCGAGTGGTACGACGCGTATCCCGGCACGCAGCTCGAGCTCGCCGCCGCTCGCCTGCGCGGGCTGACCTTCGAGGAACACCGGCGGCAGACCGGCGTGTGGCACGCGCAAGCGGCGACTCGCGGCATCTACGGCGCGCTCTTGCGCGTGGTGTCGAACGAGAGCGTGGCGCTGTGGGGGCCGCGCATCTCGGCGATCTATTTCGAGTTCGGCAAGACCGAGACCCGCGCCGCAGGGTCGAAAGAGGTCCGCGGCGTGCGGCGCGGGGTGCCCGCCGAGCTCGCGCAGTGGGTCATGTTCGCGAGCATCGGGTTCTGCAAGGGCGCGCTCGAGGCGGCCGGCGCGCGGAGCGCGAGCGCGGGCATCGGCGAGGTCACGCCGGACGGTCACGCCCACGGCCGGGACCTGGTGCAGGTCGAGCTGTGGATGAAGTGGCAGTGATCGTCAAAGCACGATCGCAAGGATTGTCAGCAGCACTACCACCGCCGCCAGCGCCATCACGGCGTTGAGCCCGCGCTTGTAGGTGTCGGCGTCGAAGGCGTCGAGGGCGCGTAGGTGGCGGGTGTTGTCCTTGACCAGCGCTTCGACCTCGGCATCGACCTGGCGGACGCGCTCGAGATCCGGAGCGGGCAGCGGGATGGCGCGCGTGGCCAGGACGGCGCGGCCGGCGTCGGCGAGGGCCTGATCGCGCTCGGCAACGGCGCTGCTTACGCCCTGGTGGCGCACGTCGAGCTGTTTCTGGAACTGGTCGGCCAACGCTTGGCGTTGCGTCTGCAGTTGACGGATGCCGCGCGTCGCCTGCGTGATGCGCGCGCGCACCGCGTCGTGCTCCGCGCGGGCCGCGTCGAGATCCTGGCGCAGCCGATCCACGTCGGGCTGCATGGCGGCGGCTTGTTGCTCGAGCTGGGCCATGCGCGCGGCGTGCTCGGCCGGCGGTGCACCGCCGGCCGGCGTCACCTGCGCGGCGACCTCCCGCGCGGAGCGGAGCTCGATGTAGACGCGCTTCTGGCGGACGTCGGCGCGCTTGAACAGCTCCTCGCGCTCGGCGAGCAGCTTGGCGCGCTCGACCGCGACGGCCTCGAGCTGGGTCTGCTCGGCCTGGATCGCCTTGATCTGCTCGTCCGCGGCGCCGACCTGGCGCGCGTACTCGGCGTTCGTGGCGGCGAGGGCGGCCTGGCGCTCGCCGGCGAGCGCGTCGATCTTCCGTACCGGCTCGAGCAGGACCTGGAGCCGCTCGCTCGCCTCGATGGCCGCGAGGTTCGCCTGCACGATCTCGGCGAGGAGCTGGTCGCGACGGCGCTCGGTCTCCGCGAGTCGCGCGCTGATCTGCTGCAGCACGGGTTTCAGCGTGCGACCGCGCTGGAACACCCTGAGCGAATACAGCGGCGCCAGATAGATCGCCGTCGGCGGCTTGCCGTAGTCCGCGAGCAGCTCGATCTCGAGCGGGTCCAGCATCAGCGATTGCGGGTCGGGCGAGGTGCCGGACGGCCACTTCTCCTGATCCGCCGGCGCGCCGGCGAGCTGCGGCGCGGCGGCCAGTCCGCCGGCGTCGACGCCGACGTCGATACGCCCGTCGAGGTCGAAGTCGTCGTCGTCGAACGTGGCCGCGCCGAAGTAGTCGAGCGCACTTCCGCCGCCCGGTGCTGCGGAGTCGTCGAGCGGCAGGGGCGCGCCGCCGCCCACGTCGAAGTGGTCTTCGTCGAAGCTTCCGGAACCGAAGTAGTCCTGGGGACTGGCCGGCGCGGCCGGCGCCGCGGGTCGGGGCTGCCGCGGGGCCGGCGCGCTGCGGGCGGGCTGCGGAGCCGGGCGCGGGGCCGGCGCGAGGTCGGGGATCTCCAGGTCGGGCACCAGCGGATTCCCGTCGTCGCGTCGCTCGGCCATAAAGGAAAAGACTAGCGTGACCGCGCCACGGCTGTCGATTCCTGGTCCGCGGTGGACAGCCGCGCCAGGGTGAGGTAGCTGAGGCATCGAAACGCCCGTTGTGGGCCCGTCAACAGCGCAGCTCGAACCCCGTCAGGCCCGGAAGGGAGCAGCGGTAGAGACCAGCGGGTGTGGCGGGCCCGTTCCCTTTTGTGGCGGTCGGCGGGCTACTGCAGCGTGCGCGGCTCGCCCAGCGCGGCGACCTGCACCGCGAGCACCTCGGTGCAGCAGCGCACGCGCTCGGCGACGTCCAGCGTCTCGAGAACGCGCTGGCGGTCCTCGCCTTCGATCAGCAGATGGTGCGCGCACGCGTCGGACAGGGCGCCGGGATCGTCGTGCGACGGCAGCTCGAGCCGGAACTCTGGCGCACGGCGCCGGACTTCCGTCGCGAAGCGGGCGACGCTGAACATGAGCGCGTTGACGTCGGCCTGGTTGACCTTCGCCTCGACGGGCGCCCGGACCCGCGCGCGTGCCCGCCGATACGGTCCGACGAACGGCAGCTCGTCGAGCTCGACGCGCGCGCGCCCCAGAAGAACGATGTTGAAGCGCCCGTCGGACAAGCGCTCGTGTTGCACGACCTCGCCCAGGCCCGCGACGCGCGCGATCGTCGGTCGACCCTCGACGGGCTTGCCGCCGGTGATCAACGCGACGGACATCTGGCGCGAGCCTTCGAGCACGTCCTCCGTCATGGCGCGGTAGCGCGGCTCGAAGATGTGCAGGGGCAGCAGCATGCCCGGAAACAAGACCACCTGGGGCAGCGGGAATACCGCCAGCGGTTCGATCACCGTCCCTTCGGCGTAGTGGATCCGGTCGCTCGACATGCCTAGGTCCCGAACAGCTCGATGACGCCACCGTTGTGCGCGAGCGGCGCGTCCAGCGCGCAATAGACGAGCGTCGTTGCAACGTCCGCCGCGGACATGCGCGGCGTGAAGCCGCTGCCGTTCAGCATGCGCGTGTCCACCGACCCGGGCAGCACGGCGACGGTCATGAGTCCCGTACCGGAGAGTTCTTCGGCCAGGCTCTTGGTGAAGCCAACGATGCCCCACTTGGAAGCGTTGTACGCTGCCGAGCGCGCGGTGCCGAGCGTGCTGGAGATGCTGCCGACGTTGACGATCCGGCCGCGCCCCGCGGCGCGCATCGCCGGCAGGACCTCGCGCGTGAGCACGAACGGGGCGCGCAGGTTGACCGCCAGCTGCAGATCCCACGCGGACGTGGTTGTCTCCTCGACGCTGGCGCGTTCGATGACGCCGGCGTTGTTCACCAGCACGTCGGGGCTGCCGAGCTCGGCGATTCCGCGCCGGACCGCCACCTCCACCTGGCCCACGTCGGCGAGATCGCACGGCAGCGCGAGGACGCGTACGCCGTGCTTGCGGGCGTCGGCGAGCGTGGCGTCGAGCGCTTCCGAGGGTCGCCCGGGGAGCGCCAGATCGCAGCCGCGTGCGGCGAGGGCCAGCGCGGTCGCTCGACCGATGCCGCGGCTGGCTCCGGTGAGGAAGACGACGCTCAACGCGGAGCCTCGCCGAGCGCGAGCGCGAGCTCCGGGGCCGCGGCCTGTTCGGCCAGCGTTCCCGCCGCCGCGACGGTGACCACGCTCGCGCTGGCCTGGCGCGTGCCGCGCGCGCTGAGGCAGCCGTGGACGAGCTCCAATCGGCACCACGCGCCACGCGCGCCGGCGTGATCCACGAGCGCACGGACGATGGTCTCGCCGATCTGCTCCTGCACGACGAGGCGTCGCGAGCACGCGTCCGCCAGCGCCGCCAGTGTGCCGATACCGAGCAGGCGCGGTCCCGGTTGATACGCCAGCGTGGCACGGCCGAGTGCCGGCAGCAGGTGGTGCGGACACATCGTGGCGACCGCGACGTCGCGTACGACGACGATGCCGCTCGCCGCCGCGTCGGTGGCCGAGCCTTCGGCGAGCAACGCCGGGACGTCCACGGCGTAGCCGGCGAGCAGATCGTCGGCGAACGCCTCGGTCACGCGCGCCGGAGTGCCGGCCAGCTCGGGATCGCTCGTGGGTGAGCGGCCGAGTGCTTCGAGGAACGCCGCGACGGCGCGCTCGGCGGCGGCACGATCGACGGCCATCAGTTCAGCAGGCGCTGGCGTGCGTCGGTCCGCAACGGGCGACGGCCAGCGTAGCCCGCCTCCAGGTCGTGGAAGTAGCAGAGCGTGTCCTCGCCGTAACGCCAGCACAGGTGGACCAGACGACCATCGACGTGCCCGTAGAAATCGAGCAGCCCGATCTGCGGGTCCTTCACCAGCGCGCCGAGCTCTTGCACTTCGCGCCAGCCGGATTCGTAGCGCAGGATGCGTTGCGACAGGTCGCGCTTGAGTCGCGCGGCCTCCGGTGCGTCGTCCGTACCGAGCTCGAGCGACTCGGGCAGGCCGCCCAGGATGCGCGCGAGCTCGGCGAGGCCGCGCTCGATCTCGCTCTGCTGAAACAGCTGCATGCCGACGATCTGCGACAACCGCGGGATCAGCGCCTCCACTTCCTCGATCGTGAAGACCCGCGAGGCTGTCGTGGTCATGGCACTCGCCACAGGACGCTCAGGGCGTTCGGGAGCTCGTCGGCGTGGTGCATCTTGTCGCACTCGCCGCAGGCGTTCGGGAAATGGTCGTCGGTGGTGCACTCGCTGCAGCGCGCGAGCAGCTCTTGAGTGGCGACCAGCTCGGCCCGGAGCTGCTGCAACAGCGAGATGCGGTCGGACATGACGTTGATCTGCGACGCCAGACGCCGCGCGATGTCGTTGGATGCCACGGCGCCGCTTGCGCTGTGCTCCTTGACCTCCATCATCGTCTTGATCTCCTCGAGCGAGAACCCGGCGGCGCGCATCTCCGTGACCAGCAGCAGCTTCCTCAGCTCCGTGTTCTCGAACAGGCGATGTCCGCCGTCGGTGCGCTGGACGGGCGAGAGCAGGCCCGTCTCCTCGTAGAAGCGGACGGTGCGCAGCGTGTTGCCGGACATGCGCGCCATGTCCCCGGTCGTAAGCAAGCCGTCCTTCCGCCGCGTGGCGGCGGACGACCCGTTCAGCGGCGTGCTGTGCTCTCTCGTCTGGGACACGATGGATCCCCCGGGTGGAAGACTAGGAAGCGGTCGCACGCCGGTCAAGGCGAGGCGTGACGACGCGCACCTTGCGGCTCAGTCAGCGGTGGACGCGTCGTCGCTGGCGTCGTCGCTGGCGCCGGCGTCCCCGCACGAGACGACCCAGCGGTTTTGCTGGCAGACCGCGATCACGCGCGCGTTGCCGCACTGCGCAGCGGCCGCGACGTCCCGCGCGAGCGGGCATTCCATGCCGTCGGCGGCGCAACTCGCGGGCCCGCCGTCGACGACGATCAGCCCGTCCTCCACGCTGCCGGCGTCGGACACGGTGCCACAGGTGAGCGGATCCGGCGGCGCGTGCTTCGTAACCGGTGGCGGGACGTCGGGCTTGCTGCTGCACGCCGCGACGGCGATGCCGCACAGCAGCGCGGCGCTACGCCGCCGGCCACAGAGCGATCGCGAGCTTGGTGAGGAAGAAGTCGGCAATCAGAATCGTGATGGAGACTACCACGACGGTGCGCGTCGTGCTGTTGCCCACGCCGGCCGTGCCGCCGCGCGTGGTCATGCCGAAATGACAACCGACGAGCGCGATGATCGCGCCGAAGACGGGCGTCTTCATCATGCCGCTCAGGAAGTCCATCATGGTCACAGTGCCGAGCGCGCTGCGCAGGAAGAACATCGACGGGATGTTGAACTGGAGATCGGTGATGAGCATGGCGCCGCCGAAGCCCAGGACCAGAGCGAACGCCGCGAGGATCGGCATCACGAGCACGGAGGCGACAAGGCGCGGCCAGACGAGCTTCTTCAGCGGGTTCGCGCCGAGGGCGCGCACCGCGTCGATCTGCTCGGTGACGGACATGGAGCCGACCTCTGCCGCCATGCCGGCGCCGATGCGGCCGCCGACGATGACCGCGGTGAGCGTCGGCGCGAGCTCGCGCGCGAAGCTCAGCCCGACGACCCGGCCCGTGTACTCCATGCCGCCGAACTTGCGCAGCCCGAACGCGAACTGGGTGGCCATGACCATGCCGATGAAGACGCTGGTGACCGCCACGATGCCGAGCGAAGCGACGCCGAGCGACTCGATCTGCTGCATGATCGCGCGGCCTTCGAACGGGCGCTTCAGGCCCTGGCGGATCGTGCCGACCGTCATCTGGCTGACCATCCCGATGTGGGAAAATAGTCCGCTCGCCTGGGCCCCGATGCGGACCAGGAACCGCGGTTCGGGCGGCGGGGCCAGGCTGGGGCGCGGCGCGAGGCTCGGGCGACCGTCGTCCGTCATGACGCCCCCAGGGTCGCGAAGCCGCGAACGAACCGCTCGAACTGGTCCTGGGCGGAGTGTGGCGACGCCAGCGCGGCGATGTAGAGGAAGTCGTACACGCAGCCGTCCTTCTTCAGCACGTACACCGTGAAGTGCTTGGGCACGCCGTCGAGGCGCGCCGTCAGCTCCGTGCGCAGCGCCGCACGCCCGTCGAGCTCGAGCGGCTGCTCGCTCACGAGCTCCCGGTCGGTGAAGTAGATGAACAGGTGGTGCGTGAGCGCCGGGAGCGGCACGTCGTCGCCGTCCTTGCCGCAGCGTCCGTTGACGGCGATGGTGGCCTCGGCCTCGTCGTCCCGGAAGGCGAGCAGGGCGCCGTCCGTGTCGATGCTGCGCCAGCTACCCGGGACGTCCCCGACCCGGAACGCCATGCCCTGTCCGCGGTAGATCCGGCCGTCGAAACCGGTGCTGGCGCAGGCCGTCGCGAGAGCCAGCAGGGCTGCCGCCGCCGCGGCGCACGCTCGAGAAAACCCGGTCATGGCTCGCGGCAGACCGTAGCATGACGGCGGCCGGCGGGAGCATTAGGTTGTCGTCCGCGTGCTGCCGATTCGCGACCACAATCCGCGAAGCATCGTCCCGGTCGTCAACTACGGCCTGATTGCGATCTGCGTCGCGGCGTGGCTCTGGGAGTTCGCGTTGATGGAAGCCGGCGCGAGCTGGGTCATCCCCGGCTACGGCATGGTGCCGGCGCGGCTGACGGCCGATCCCGGTGGCGAGCTCTTCACCGTGTTCACCAGCATGTTCATGCACGGTAGCTGGGGTCACATCGCCGGCAACATGCTGTTTCTGTGGATCTTCGGCGACAACGTCGAGGACGCGATCGGCCACGTTCGCTACGCGCTGTTCTACCTGGTCGGTGGGCTCGTCGCCGCGGCGGCCCAGCTGATGATCGATCCCGGCAGCCACATCCCGATGATCGGCGCGTCGGGGGCGATCGCAGCGGTGCTCGGCGCGTACGTCGTTCTCTACCCGCGCGCGCCGGTCACGGTGTTCTTCGGCTTCTTCCTGCTGGAGTTCCCGGCGTGGGTGGTGGTCGGCGAGTGGTTCCTCTGGAACCTCGTGAGCGGCGTCGGATCGCTCGGCGCCCATGGGATCGGGGGCGTGGCGTTCTTCGCCCACATCGGCGGGTTCATCGCGGGATTGCTCACGATCCGCTTGTGGATGGCGGGTCGCCGCAAGAGCCCGGCGCCGGCGTGGGTCGGCTGGCGCCCACCGCCCAGGCTGCCGCCGGCGGGACCGCACCCCGGGACGCACGTCCCGGACAGCGAGCGCCGTCGCGATCCGTGGCTTTAGCCTGACGGTTGGTAGGGCGTGGGCTTGCGCGGTCCGATCGGCAAGGATAGGGAAGATCCCCTGCCGATGACCAACGTTCGCCTCTACAACACGCTGACCCGCACGCTCGAGCAGCTCGCGCCCATCGAGCCCGGAAAGGTGCGGATCTACTGCTGCGGGCCGACGGTCTACGACCTTCCCCACGCGGGCCACGCCCGCGCCGCGCTCGCGCCGGACATCCTGGTCAGACACCTCCAGGCACGCGGGTTCGACGTCACCTACGTCCGCAACATCACCGACGTCGACGACAAGATCCTGGCGCGCGCCAAGGAGGGCGGCGAGGCGCCGCTCGAGCTCTCGAAGCGGATGGCCGCGGCCTACCAGCAGCAGATGGCCGAGCTCGGTTGCCTCGCGCCCGACCACGAGCCGAAGGTGAGCGAGCACCTTGAAGACATCTTCGCCCTGGTTCGCGAGCTGATCGACAGCGGCCACGCCTACGTCGTGGACATGCCCGGCGGCACGCGCGACGTGTACTTCTCGGTGCGGAGCTTCGCCGACTACGGCAAGCTCTCGCGGCGCAAGATCGACGATCTCCGGGTCGGCGCCCGCGTCGAGAAAGACGAGAGCAAGAAGGATCCGCTCGACTTCGCGCTGTGGAAGGGCGCCGCCGCGGAGGACTGGGGTTGGGACAGCCCGTGGGGGCGTGGGCGCCCCGGCTGGCACATCGAGTGCTCGGCGATGAGCACGCACTTCCTGGGCAAGAGCTTCGACATCCACGCCGGCGGCATGGATCTGATCTTCCCCCACCACGAAAACGAGATCGCCCAGAGCGAGGCGGCGCACCCCGACGCCGTGCCGATGGCGCACATCTGGATGCACAACGGCTTCGTCAATATCGACAAGGAGAAGATGAGCAAGTCGCTCGGCAACTTCGTGACGATGCGCGACGTCATGGAGCGCAACGACGCCGAGGGCTTCCGCTGGTTCCTGCTCACGGTGCAATACCGCGGACCGATCCAGTTCGACACCGAGAAGCTCGAGAGCGGTCGCGTCATCTTCCCCGGCGTGGACGAGGCGGAGCGTCGCGTCGACTACATGTACCGGACGCGCGAACGGCTGCGGGAGCTGGTGGACGCAGCCATGACCGCTCCTGCGAAGCTGCCCGCCGAGCTGACCCGGCTGCGCGACGCCGCGACCAAGGCGCTCGAGGAAGGCCGCGCCGCGCTCGACGACGATCTGAACACGCCGGTCGCATTGGCCGCCCTCGGCGAGATCGCGACCGTCGCCAACGAGATCGGCGATCTCGCGCTCAAGCGTCGCAAGGACGCGAGCTTCGCCGGCGCCGCCGCGGTCGCCGCCCGGCTCGTCGAGACCGCGCTCGTCGCCCTCGCTCGCGAGCTCGGCGTCCTGGGAACGCCCGTCGTCGAGTATCGCCGTCGCACGCGCGAGCGGCGCATCCGCCTGCGCGGCCTCACCGCGGACGTCATCGATCAGAAGGTCGTCGAGCGCACGGAAGCCCGCAAGAACAAGGACTTCGCCCGCTCCGACGCGCTTCGCGACGAGCTGGCCGCGCTCGGCATCGTGCTCAAGGACACCGTCGTCGGCACCACCTGGTCGATCGACATCTGACGAACGCGGCGAGCCGATCGGCGGTGAAGCTGTCGGCCGCTTGTCGTTGATCGTCGGGTGTTGGCCGTCGGCAGGGGGGTTGGTCCGGCGCGGTATCCCGCAGGCCGGCGCTCGCTCGCACGGCGTCGCCGCGCGTCGGCACCTGCTCGATCGCGCCGTCCATCAACGTCGCGTCCGCGTCGTGACTGCGCGGCGGCCACGAGATGGCTCGCCCGGCGCGACGGGTGTCTGGTGACCGTGCGCCGGCCACGAAACGGGGTCCGCTCGTAGCGGGTGGCATCTGGTGGCCGCGCGCCGGCCGCACCGCTGGCGAGCGACGCCTCGGCGGGGGACGCGGCGAGCGACGCCTCGGCGGGGACGTCGAGGTGGATACCGCGCCGGACCGGCATCCAGCCGTGGAAAACTAGCCGCCGCCGTTGGACGCGATCACACGCCGATGAAGAGGCGGTGGGCGAAGTTTCGCTCGAGCTTGGCGCGGAGCACCTTGTCTGCCGCGGTCTCGATGTCGTACTCCACGCGCTTGAACTCGAAGCGCTTCGAGTCGGAGTCGAACACGGTGAAGCTGGCGCGGTTGTCGTAGTCGCGCGGTTGGCCGACGCTGCCGACGCTGACGATGTACTTGCGATCGTCCGCGAGATCGAAGTCCACCGGAGGAAGCTCTTCGACCGACGTGGGGGTGAGGGCGAAGACCTTGCACAAGTGCGAGTGTCCGATCAGCGTGATGTGGCCCAGCTGGTCGAACATCGGCAGGCACTCGCGCGCCTGCTCGGGAGCGAAGATGTACTCGAACTCTTCGAGGCGAACCGGCGAGCCGTGACAGAGGTGCACGGCGATCTCGTCGAGCTTGATCTGGTAGGGCAAGCTGCGGAGCCACTGCATGTTCTCTGTGGAGAGCAGCTGCGCGTGGGTGTCGAGCGCGTGGCGTGCGGCCTCGTAGTAGTACGAGTAGTCCATGCGGCCCGCGACGGCGGCGTCGTGATTGCCGAGAATGCACGCCTTGGTGCGCTCGCGGATCAAATCCGCGCACTCGTTGGGCGAGCCGCCGTAGCCGACGGTGTCCCCGAGACAGTAGAACGCGTCGATTTGTTCGGACTTGTACGCCTCGAGCACCGCGGAGAGCGCCTCGTAGTTCGCGTGGATGTCGCTGAGGATGCCGAGACGCATTGGGGGGAGGGCGAACGATAACACGGACGGGCGCGAAGTGACGGTACGTGATCTTCGACGTGAGGGCGGATTTTCCACGAAAAGGCCGGCAAGGCCCTGGAGCCGCCGGGAGGTACGGGACACGCGAGCAGTCGCGGGCGGGACGCCGGGATGTCCCCGGACTAGGCTCGCCGCGTGACTGGCACAGACGACACGGGCCATCCGCTTCACTCCGACGGCGGCGGCAGCGTTCCGGAGGCGCCCGAGCCGCCTCCGGCGGAGATCGGCGACCTGGTCGAGGCTTGCCGCGAGTTCGTGCGGCGCGCCCTGGCGCTGGAGCTGGACCTGTCCGCGGACACGCTGCCCGTCCTCGACCACTATCTGTCGCTGGTGCGGTCGAGCGCCGAGGAGCGGCCGACGCTCGTGCCGCTGGTGACGCGCGCGGTGGGCGCGTACTTCGGCGAGCTCGTGCGCCGGCGCATCGGCGGGTTCTGGTTTCTACCCGACGCGGACGTGCACCACTGGCTGCTGTGCGCGACGCCGGTGTACCTGTCGCTCAATCCGGTGGGGATCGCCTACGACGCGCTGTATGGACAGAGCGACCACGACGGGCCGTCCGCCGAGCTGCGGCTCGCGCCGGAAGACCGGGAGGCGGTCGAGAAGCGGCTCGCGCTGCTTCCGCCGGTGAGCGAGAGCGACTACTTCCTGCTGTCGACGCGTCTCGAGGTCCTCGACATCGCCGTGGACGCGCTGCGCGCGCAGATGATGGCCGGCGGTCGGCAGGACGTCACGTTCGAGCCGGCGGACTACGAGGGAGATCTGGAGCTGGACGGCTAGGTCAACGCTCCGGTGCGCCGGCGTCGGGCTCCGCGCCGACCTCGACGCGCGCGGGAAGCGCCAGCGTCTTCGGTGGATCGACCTCCGCGCCGAAGAAGTCACGCCACGACACGACGTAGGTCCCCGGCCGCGGCCCGATGATGTACTGCTGGCTGTGCGGCTTGACCCACGCGACGGGAACGCCGTCGAGCAGGACGTAGCGCAGCGTGTCCGTGTGATTCACAGCCAGCAGGCCCTCGCCAGGCGCGCCCGCAGTCGGCGGATCGGTCGAGCGTACGTCGCGCGTGCGGAACTTGGCGATGTCGTCCCGCGTCAGGAACACGCCGGTGGTCTGCGGCGGCAGCTGATCGACGCTGAGCTCGGCGTCGACCGGTGGCACGAAGAGCTCGCCATACGGCAGGTCCTGGCGCCGCGTGATGGTCCGCACCTCGAAGGCCACGTGACCGTGATCCGGCCAGGCGAGCTCGGCCTTCAGCGGCGTCAGCTCCGGTGCACACACGGTCGACGACGGTTCCACGGCGACCAGCTCGACCAGCAGGCGGCACAAGAGCTCGCCGCTGGATGTGATGCCGGGGAGGCGCGCCTGCTCCAGTGTGATGGTGCCCGTCTGGGTCGTGAGCTGCGTGCGCTCGGTCACCATGCCGAGCAGGTTGCCCTTGCCGAGATTCTTCGCCTTGCCGACAACCAGCGGCACCACGTCGGCACGCCGCTCGGCGAACAGCGCGCGCAGCGTGCCCGGCTGCATGATCCGGTACTTCTGTTCGTTGGGCCACACCAGGATGTTGCCGTAGCGGTCGGAGCGCGCGCGCAGCGCGACGTGCGGCGGCACGGGAAACGCGGCGCTGGCGAATTCGAAGCGCATGCGACCGGCGACCGATAGATCCACCGTGACGGCGAGGGGTGTCTTCTCGCGGGCGCTCTTGAGGGCGTCCTTGTCGACCTCCGGCGCGGGTGACGGAGCTGGCACGTCCGCCCACCGCCACGCGGCATCGAGCGTGACGCCGACGCCGTCGCGCTGCGTCAGCGTGTCCCGCGGCAGCACGTCGTCCGGGCGTAGCGTCTTCGGAGTGGGCGGCCCGGCCTCGGTGATGATCAAGCGTCCGGCCGAGTCCGCCGGGATGCCGCCGTGTCCGCCGTCGGCGGTGCGTGTGCGTGGCGAAAGCTCGGCCCCCGAGGCCAGCGGTGCGGGCATGATGCTGGCGTTGGGGCTCGGCTCGAGCGGATCGTTGTGCGGCGCTTCCTTCTCATGCGCAGGGCAGCCCGTCGCGAGCAGGGCGGTGAGCACGATCGCGCCGGTCGTCGATCTCATGGCTCGATCCCGAAGCTCTCGATCACGCGGACGCGCGCGTCGAGATCGGGGGCGCCGGGCAGATGCTGCGTATCGACGAGAAACGACTCCGCCTCCGGAAACAGCTGCTTGAAGATGTTGCAGTTCCCGGGCTCGTTGTCGAAAGCCGCGATCACGTCGCCGCTGCGCGAGAGTCGCGGCGCGTGGAGTTGCTTGAACGTGCTGTCGTCGGTTTCGGCGTCTGGCTTGAGTACCAGCTGCGTCCCCGGGACGCCGATCGGGAAGCCGAGATCGCGCAGGCTTGCCAGGCTGCCGAGCGCCATGTTGGGCAGGTCCCGTCCGGTGAAATAGACGATCGTCGCGCCGGCGTCGTAGCAGGCGCGCGCGAACTCGAGGGCGCCCTCGGTCGGCCGGTCATGCACCAGGAAGTCGTCGGTGAAGAAGCGGTCGCGCCAGAACGACAAGGCTTCCTCGACCAGCTGCTCGCCTTCCACGCCAATGAGCCCGAGGCTCTCTTCGACCAGATAGACGAGGCGTTCGAACTCGGCCTGCTTGAGTAGCTCCGCCTCGCGCGGGTAGCGCCCGGCCCAGACCTCCGCGAGGTCGTGCAGGATGGCCAGACTCCGTGGACGGTTGTCGAGTAGCGTTCCGTCGAGGTCGAACACGACCAGCGGAGGCCGATTCCGGGCGGCGCCGGCGCGCTCGATCACGCTCCGGAGCAGCTTCGTCTGGTCTCCGCGCGAGACCGGCGGCGGCTTGAATGAGGAGGCCATCGGGGAGGCGTAGCGTAGCGCGAGGTGCGCTCGCAACCCAGTCTCGTCGACCCGGGCGCGCTAGCCGCGCGCGCGGCCGACGAGCTCGGCCGCGGTGAGCCCGCGCTGCTCGCAGTAGTCGGCGATGCCGTTCATGACCTTCAGCGCCGCACACGGGTCCGAGAAGCTGGCGGTGCCGACCTGGACCGCCGTGGCGCCGGCGAGCAGGAACTCCACGGCGTCGCGGGCCGTGGAAATGCCTCCGATTCCGATGATCGGGATGCTCACGGCGCCGGCCAGCTCCCACACGATGCGGAGCGCGATCGGGCGCAGGGCCGGCCCGCTGAAGCCGCCGGTCCGGTTCGCGAGACGCTGGCGCATCGTCTCCGGATCGATGGACATGCCGCGGATGGTGTTGATCGCGGTGATGGCATCGGCACCGGCGCCTTCGCAAGCGCGCGCGACCTCCGCGATGTCGCCGGCCTCGGGGCTCATCTTCACCCACACCGGTCGCTTGGTGGCGGCCCGCACGGCGGCCGTGACCTGCGCGGCGAGGCGCGGATCCTTGCCGAACTCGATGCCGCCGTGGGTCACGTTCGGGCACGACACGTTGAGCTCGACAGCGTGCACGCCGGGCTCGCCCTCGAGCCGCTCGGTGATGCGCACGAAGTCTTCGACGGTGCTGGCGAAGATGTTCGCGATCACCGTGACCCCGCGCTCGCGCAGCGTCGGCAGCTTGTCGCGACAGAAGGCCTCGACCCCGACGTTGGCCAGGCCGATGGCGTTGAGCATGCCCGCCGGCGTCTCGCAGATGCGCTCGGGCGGATTGCCCGGCCGCGGGTGCAAGCTGAGCCCCTTGGTGCAGATGCCGCCGAGGCGCGCGACGTCGAAGAAGTCGTCGTACTCCAGCCCGTAGCCGAAGGTGCCCGACGCGGTCAGCACCGGGTTCGCGAGCTCGAGCGCTCCGACGACCACGCGCTGCGCTGTCATGTCGGCCTCGACGCCTTGCGCGGCGCGTGGTCGCCTTGCGCCCAGTCGACACGGCGCGCGTCCACGCAGGGCCCCTGGGTGCAGGCGTAGATGTAGCCGCCCTCGCGCATCGGCACCGGGCAGCCGAGGCACACGCCGTAGCCGCACGCCATGGGCGTCTCCAGCGACGCCTCGCACGGGACGTCGCGGGCGGCGCAGAGCTCCGCGACGCGCGCCATCATCCGGTCGGGCCCGCAGGTGTAGACCTCCGTGCCGGCGTCGAGCAGCGGCCCGAGGACGTCGGTCACGCGACCGCGGGTTCCGCGCGTGCCGTCCTCCGTGGTGATCGTCAGGTCGCTCACCTCCGCCAGCTCGTCGTCGAGCGGCAGATCGCGGACGCTGCGCCCGCCGTAGATGCACTGCGGGCGCACGCCGTCCGCGGCAAGCTGTCGCGCCAGGAACAAGAGCGGCGCGACGCCCACACCGCCGGCGACCAGCAACGGCTTGCGATCGCGCGAAGGCGGATGCCAGGTGTTGCCGAGCGGTCCGAGCAGGGAGAACGGCTCGCCGGGCTCGGCGCGCGCCATGCGCGTCGTCCCTTCGCCGACCACCTTGATCAGGATCGACGGCGTCGTGCCGGCGGTGAGATAGCTCATCGGGCGCGGCAGGAGCGGCGCGTCGCCCCACTCCGCGCCGCGCACCATGGCGAACTGCCCGGGGCGCGCCGGGACGCCCTGCGGGACGTCGAAAGTCAGGACGTGATAGGCGTTGCCGATGCTCTCGCGGCGCAGCAGCGGCGCGACGAGCAGGCGGCGTGGCGCGTGTTCGTCCATCTCAGCTGTCCGCAAATTGGATCTCGTCGTGCGCCGGGAGCACCTGGCCGGTTTCCGGATCGATCGCGAGCATCATCTCGATAGCGTCCTCGAGGTTGTCGGCGTAGTACCCGCGCCTCACGCCGATCGCCGTGAAACCTTGCGAGCGGTACAGGCCGATGGCCGCGCGGTTGGTGCGGCGGACCTCCAGTAGCACGAGTCGCGCTTTTTCGCTGCGGGCTCTTTCCACGACCGCGCTCATCAACGCGCGGCCGACGCCGCGGCGGCGCTGGTCGGGATGGGTGGCGACGTTCAACACGTGGACCTCGTCGGCGACCGACCAGACCAGCGCGAAGCCGGCGGGCGACGGATCGTCGGGATCGAGGCGCACCACCCAGACGCACGCGAAGCCGCGCTTCTGTTCGGCCTCGACGTCGAGCTCCACGCCGGACAGGGTCGCGATGCGTTCGACCGCTTCGCGCTCGCCGGGAGCCATCGGAACCACGTGCATGGGGTCTGAAGGCTAGCCCGTCACGCCACGTGTGCCCAGGCGCGCGCGGCCAGCAGGGCCGCGTCCAGTGCGAGCCTCAGCGAGCCGTCACCGCGAAGCACGGCACCGCTGTACGGTCCCGCCGCGGCGACCAGCGGCGGCAGCGCCCGGATTCCGACTTCGTCCACCTCGCCTACGGCGTCCACGCCGATGGAAATCGACTGCACGCCGTGGATCACCAGCTCCAGCGCGAGGCTCGGAGGTCGGGGGGCGGCGAGCCCCAGGCAGCGCGCCAGCGGGACGGCCTGCTTGCCGGCGCGCGGGACGTCGATGCGTCCGGTGAAGCTCACCGGCAGCGCGAACAGCTGTTCTGCGGCTTCCAGCCACAACACGTCGACCATGCCGCGCTCGCTCGGGACCTCGATCGTCGCCACCAGACCGCTGCCGGGCCGGCTGCCAAGGCGGATCGCGCCGCCGAGCCGGCGCACGACGTCCTGCGCGAGATCAAGACCGACGCCGCGTCCGGCGAGCAGATCGGCGCCCTCGCGCGTGGTGAGCCCTGGCGCGAACAGCAGCGCCAGGAGCTCGTCGTCGTGCACCATCGACGCGATCTCGCCGGACATGGTGCCCGCGCCTACGGCGAGCTCGCGCACGCGCGCGACGTCCACGCCGCGGCCGTCGTCCTCGACCACCAGCCGCAGCCAGTCGCCGAGCCGTTCGGCGTGCAGCGATGATCGTGCCGTTCGGCGGCTTGCCGGCGCGCGCGCGTTCCTCGGGCGACTCGATGCCGTGCGCGATCGCGTTGCGGACGAGCTGCATCACCGGGTCGAGCAGGCGCTCGGCGACGCGGCGATCGATGGGGATGTCGCTACCGCTCGCGAGCACTTCCGTCGTGCGTCCCTCGCGCGAGGCCAGGCGGTGCGCGCCGTGCGCCACGCGTTCGAACAGCCAGCCTGCGCTGGTCCGGCGCAGCGCGGCTACGCTCTGGCGCATGTCACCCGTGCGCGCGTGCAGCGTCTCGGCGTTGCGACGGCACACGAGCGCGCTGCGATCCGCGTTCTCCGCCGCGGCGCCGAGCTTGCGCGCGGCGACCTCGACGCGCTGCAGTGCCGCTGCCGGCGCGCCCCAGGGGCGCGGCGGGCCGATCAACCGCAGCGCCTCGAGCAAGCTGGCGCGCATGTCGCGCAGGCGCGTGGCGACCTGGCGCGCGCTCTCGGCCGTGGCCTCGAGCTCGTCCTGGACCAGGTCCAGGCGCTCCAGCTGCTCCAGGAAATCGTCGATCGTCGCGGCCGGGACACGCAGTAGCTCGTCGGCGGGAGCCTCGTCTTCCGGCGCTGCCCAGGTGCCGGGCGGGGCCGAGCCGGTCACGCGCACGGCGTCCGCTCGCGGTGGCGTCGCGGCGCGCGGCTTCGCGCGCAACGTGGCCAGGGCGTGGGACGGCTGATCGAGCATCAGCGCGAGCACGACGCGATGACGGGCGAGCTCGGTCACGACGTCGCTCGCCGCGCGGTCGTCGCCGAGCGCCGACTTGAGCCGCGCTTCCAGGCCGTGGCAGTACCACGCGGTTGTGTCGTCGCCGACGGAGCTCGCCGCGCCCTTCATGCTGTGCGCGCTGCGATACGCGCGCTCGACGGTCTCGCGCGGCGGCTCGTCGCTGGCGAGCACGGCGTCGAGCTCGCCCAGCCGGTCGCGCATCGTGGCCAGGTACTCGGCCCGATAGCGAGCCTCGGGAGCGGTCGGCCCGAGCCCGGGCGGCGGCTCGGGCCAGCTCGTCGGAAACGGCGGCTTGCCGGCGCGCAGGCGGTCGCGCGCGCTGCCCAGCAGCTCGCGCGCCTGGCTGCGTGCGCGGTCGTCTCCAGCGCGCAGGCGCGCGTCGAGCTGCGCCAGGACCAGCGACAGGTCGTCGTGACGCGCCATCGCGGCGGCGCCCTTCAGCGAGTGCAGCGCGGCGTGGGCGTCGGCGGGCGACGACCCGGGCTCCAACGCGGTCAGCCGGCGCGCGATCTCCTCCGACAGCAGCTGGTCGAGGGCCGCGTCGCGCGAGCCGGTCACTCCTCGCGGCCTCCGGCGCCGCTCCGGTCCAGCTCGCGCAACAGCCTGAGCAACGGTCTTACCGTCGGGCCCACGGCGCGCCACACGAAACCGCGCTGCGCTTGCGTCGACAACGTAGACAGCGCGTCCAGCAGTCCGCGCGCGTGCTCCGCGGCTTTCGCCGCTGCCTGGGCCGCCTGTGGATCGGTGCCGGTCGTGACTTGCAGCTTCTGCCCGAGTTCGCTCAGCGCGGTGGTCGTCTCGCGTTGCGCCGCTTGCGCCCGGAGCAGCTCCTCTGCCAGCGCCGCGGCGCGCTGCCGGGCGTGCTCCACCTGCTCGGCGAGCTTGTCGCGCTCGCGTTCGACCTGCCCGAGCAGGGACAGATGCTCGTCGAGGGACTCGAGCGCGCGCGACACCAGCGCGCGCATCTCGTCGGCGATCGCCAGCATCGCCTTGCCCGCCGGTTCGGACAGGCGCGAGCCTTCGAGGCCCGCGTTGAGCGCCACCAGCTTCGCCCGGTCCAACGAGTCGCGGACCTGTTGCGCGGCGCCGCGCAGGTCGCGGCCGCGGGCGACCAGCAAGCGCGCGTGATCGGCGGCGGCATCGAGGGCGCTGCGCTGTTGCGCGGCGGTCGCGCCGGCGGCCTGGCAGGTGCTCATGGCGCCTTGCGCGGTCTTGGTCGCGAACTCGTGCTGGTTGTAGAGCAGCGCGTCGTCGAGCGTTCCACGGGGCGTTGCCGCGGGCACGCGGGAGGCGGCGCCGCGGAGCGCGGCAACGAGACGCGTCGCGATCGGGTTCATGCGCTCGTCTCTGGCTTGGGCGGTGCGCTGCTGGTTCGCCGCGAGAACAACGCGCGCTCGGCGCGGCGCAGCTCGCGTGCCGACGTCGAGCGCCGGGATCAGCTCGCCGTCGACCCGCACATGGTCGCCTTGCGTCTCGAACAATCCCGACGCGCGCACGCTGAGGCCGCTGAGCGCGACGGGCTCGCCGTCGACCTTGCAGAGCAAGAGCTCGTCGCGGCGCGGATGCAAGCTCGAGCACCGTGACGACGCGTCCGCCGATCAGCGCCATCCCGAGATCGGTGCCGGGAACGCGCGTCACGACCGGCCGCGCCACGATCCGTTCGGCCACGCTCGCCGGGACGAAGCGGAGCTCGTCGCCGAGCGCGACGATCACGCCCGCCGTGGGCGCGGGCATCACGCGGCCTTGCGCCGCACCAGGCGCGAATTGAGGAACTGGTAGAGGAACTTGCACGCCTCGAACGAACCCAGGTCCAGCTCGTCGACGATTTCCCGCACCGTGCGCTCGCCGTCGATCGCGTCGAGCAGGGCCTTCTCCTGGCGCGTGAGCTTGGTCTCGCTGCCGACGCGATCGATGGCCATCTCGTCGCGGTACAGCACCTCGTCGAAGTCGAAGGAGCCTTCAATCATCCGCCACTCGTCGACGCGGCGGAAGCCTTCCATGATCAGCGCGCTCGGCGCGAGACCGAGCTTCGCCTCTTGGGCTGCCGGCGTGAGCTCGTCGACCATGAAGCCGAAGCGACCGTGCTTCCAGCGGACGACCTCGTACACGAGATCGGAGGTCTGGCGCTCGAGCGCGCGCCGGAGCTGGTCGTCGGAGGCGAGGCCGACCTGCTTGAGCAGCTCGCCGAGCAGCGGCCGCCCCTCGCCCGCGTTGGCCAGCATCGACTGCAGGTCGTCGCGGGTGACGGTGCCGTCCTCGACCAGATAGCGACCGAGCAGGAACTCGTCCCGCAAGCCGTGGGAGCTGGCGAAATCGAGCTGCCCTTGGCGCACGTACAGGGTGATGCCCGCGCGACGCGTCGTCACCGACAGCGCGCCGCTCTGGCGCTGCAGGTGGAGCAGCTGCAAGACCTCCGCGATCGAGATCACGGAGATGTCGCCGGACAGCACCGAGATCGCGTTCTCGCCGCTGGCGAAGGCCTCCATGTGCGGCAGGACCTCGCGCAGGGCGTCCGGCGTGAGCACGCGCTGGATCGTCTCGGCGATCTTCGTCTCCGCTTCCGGCGGGATCCCGGGAAGCCGCGCCAGATCCGGCGCGAGCATCTTCCCCAGGGAGCTGCCGAGCTGGATCGCCGCACGCACGCGCTGGTAGGCAGGGTCACCCGTCAGGCTCGCCGAGCTCGGGCGGATGCTGTCGAGGGAGTCCTCGTCGGGCATCGCGTCGGCTTCGGGAACGGGCCGCGAGCGCCCCTCCTCCTGCTTCTTCAGCGCGCCTTCGACCACCGCCACCAGGCCGCGCGCGTCGAAGGGCTTGGTGATGGCGTCGATGGCGCCGGTCTGCTGCACGAACTGCCCGCGGATCTTGTCGCCCTTGGCGCTCATCAACACGACGGGCAGGTTCTTCAGCGCGGGCCTTGAACGAAGCTCGCGACAGAACTGGTAGCCGTTCATGTTCGGCATCACGAAGTCGAGCAGGACGAGGTCGACCTTCTCGCCGTTCTCGAGCAGGTCGAGCGCGTTCTGCCCGTCCTCGGCGACCACCGGCTCGTAGGCGCGCGCTTCCAGGATCGACGCCACCACCTTGCGGATGGTCGAGCTGTCGTCGACGACTAGAATGCGAGCACCCATCGCGGTCCGAATCGTGACGGCAGCGAGAAACCGCCGTCAAGTCGGCATGTTATCAAACCGTGGCGTTTCCGCCGCTCGGTCCATGCGTTCAGGGTGATGCCGGTCCGGCGCGGAACCGCGCGGGCGCGCCCGCGCGCGACGGATGCGCACGCCTCGAAGCACGGCCGGCGCGGGGCTTTCCGGGAGCGAAGTCGGGCTATTGCGCGGCGCGCGCGCTCCCTTGCCGGAGCGCCCGGTTCCGCGCCGGCCCGGCAAACCCCAGGCCGCGGGACGAGCTTCAGCTCTCGGTGATGGTGCGGATGCGGAGCTCGGCGAGCTGATCGGCGCCGACCGGGCCCGGTGCGTCGCTCATGAGATCGGTCCCCCTCTGGGTCTTGGGGAACGCGATCACGTCGCGGATGCTGTCGGTGCCGGCGAGCAGCATGGCCAACCGATCCATGCCGAGGGCGATGCCGCCGTGGGGCGGCGCGCCGTAGCGCAGCGCGCTGAGCAGGAAGCCGAACTTCTCCTGCGCTTCCTCGTCGCCGATGCCGAGCACCTTGAACACGCGCTTCTGCACGTCGGGATCGTGCAGACGGATCGAGCCGCCGGCGATCTCGAAGCCGTTGAGAACGAGATCGTAGCGGTAGCAGAGCACCTTGCCCGGATCGGTCTCGAGCTGGTTCACGTGCTCGTCGTGCGGGCGCGTGAACGCGTGATGCGCGGCGGCCCAACGCTTCTTGTCGTCGTCGTACTCGAACAGCGGCGGGTCGACGACCCACAGGAAGTTGAAGTTGCCGCCGTGCCCGACCTCGGGAATCAGCTTCAAGCGCTTGGCGATCTCCACACGGAGATTCGCCATCACGGTGTGTACCAGCGAGGCCTTGCCGAACTGGAACAGGATCAGGTCGCCTTCCTTGGCGCCGGTCGCGGCGTTGATGGCGAGGCGCAGATCCTCGGTGACGGTCTTCGCCAGGGGCGACTGCGTCCAGGTGCCGTCGGCGGCGACCTTGGCGCGTGCCAGCCCCGCGGCGCCCATGCTCTTCGCGCTCTGCTCGAGCTTGTCGCCGTCGGCGCGCGACAGCCCCGCGCTCGCCGGCACGAGCATGGCCTTGACGATCTCGGCGGGCAGATCTCGCCGGTACGCGCCGCTCTTGAACTTCTCGGCGATCGGCTGCCAGAAGGGCACCGCGCCGCCGGAGTGCTCGATGATCAGATCGGTGAGATCGACGTGCGGCATGCCGAAGCGGAGATCCGGCTTGTCGTTGCCGTAGCGGTCCATCGACTCGTCGAACGGGAGCCGCGGGAAATGGCCGTCGGGGTACGTCTCGTGCAGATCGATGCCGAGGGCGGCTTTCCAGATCGTGAAGATCAGCCCCTCCACCAGCGCGAACACGTCGTCCTGGTTCACGAAGCTGAGCTCGATGTCGATCTGGGTGAACTCCGGCTGGCGATCGAGGCGCAGATCCTCGTCGCGGAAGCAGCGCACGATCTGGAAGTAGCGGTCGTAGCCCGCCACCATGAACAGCTGCTTGAACAACTGCGGGCTCTCGGCCAGCGCGTAGAACTTCCCGGCGTTGAGCCGCGACGGGACCAGGAAGTTGCGCGCGCCGCCCGGCGTGTACTTCACCAGGAACGGCGTCTCGATCTCGAGGCAGCCTTCCCCGGCGAGGTAGTTGCGCGTCGCCTGGTTGACGTTGTGACGCATGCGCAGCGCCTTCTGCAGCGGGCCGCGGCGCAGATCGAGATAGCGGTGCGCCAGGCGGATCTCCTCGCGGGTGTCGAGCTCGTCGGCGATCTCGAAGGGCGGCGTCTCCGCGCGGTTGAACACGGTGGCCTCCGTCACCTCGACCTCGATCTCGCCGGTGGCGAGGTTCGGGTTGGTGGCGGAGACCATCTTGTTCTCCTTCTTGCTGAACTGCTCGCCGCGCGACCGGACCTTGCCGCGCACGCCGATCACCCACTCGCCGCGCATCGCTTCCGCCAGGTCGTGCGCCGGCTTGGAGATGTCGGGATCGAACACGACCTGCGTCAGACCGTTCCGGTCGCGCAGATCGATGAAGATCAGCGAGCCGTGATCGCGCCGGTTCTGCACCCAGCCGAACAGCACGACCTCCTGGCCGATGTTGGCGGCGCGCAGGGCGCCGCAGTCGTGGGTTCGCTTCAACTCATCGATAAATCGCGCCACCGGCGCTCTCTAGCACCTTCAGCCAACAGCTAAAAGCTACGGGCCAACCGCTAATTTGGCCCAGGTTCCGCGGACATGGCAGCGAGAGGCTGTGCAGCAAGGCGTCCGTCCGGCGATCTCGCCGAAGCGTCACTGGCTCGATCCGGTGTGCGCGTGGCTCGCGCTTGCCGTGCCCCTGCTCGTCACCATCGCCCGGGCGAGCCCCTCGACCCAGTGGCGCGACGACCTGGCCGTGGTCAGGAGCCTGGGATTCGTGCCACTTGGCGGCGAGGGTGTGCTGTCCGGCGTGCTGGTCCAGGTGCTGGCGCTGCTGCCCGTCGGGGGCCGGTTGCTGCGCGCGTCGCTGGCCAGCGCGATAGGTCTGGCGTTGGCGGCACGGCTCGCCTACGCGCTGGCCCGTCGCGTTCTCGACGCCAACACGACCACGCCGCGGCTCGCGCCGCCGCTGGCCCTGGTCGCCGCCCTCACCGCGACGCTGGCGCCGGCGTGGCAGCTCGAGGGCACGATCGCGGGTGGCGCGACGCTGGCCGTCGCGCTGGCGCTCGCCGGGCTCGTGCTCCGGCCCCGCTCGGACGTGCGCGACGCGCGGGTGTGGCTCGGGTTCGGCGCGTTGATCGCCGCCACGGCGCTGGAGAGCCACGTGGCGGGCGCGGCGCTGGCCGTGGCGCTCGGCGTGCAGGTGGCCGTGCTCGGCGAGCTGCCGCCGCGCCGGAGCGTGGTGCTGCTCGGTGTCGGTGCCGGCGCGGCGGGCATGTTGCTGCTTTCGCCCGTGCTGCTCAGGCCGCTCTCGGGCCACGAGTGGGTCGACCTCGGCTACGGCCTGTCCAGCGTCGGCAGCGCGGACGCGGCGGCGGCGCGCCCCGGCGCGCTCGTCGCGTGGCTCGGCGAGGTCGGCGTGATCGCCCTGGCGCTGGCCGCTGCCGGCGGCGCGTGGGGCGTGCTCCGCCCGCGCACGCGCTGGATCGCCCTGCCCCTGGCGGCGCTGGTGATCGCCGATCTCGTGTTCCCCGCGAGCCGCGCCGGCATCCTGGCCGCCGACCCGCTGGCGCCGCTGCGGCTGCTCGCCATCGTCGCGCTCGCGATCGCGGCGGCGCTCGGCGTGCAGACCCTCGCGCTCGGCCTGCAGCGCGCGAACATCCCCATGGCCCAGCCCGCCGCGGCGTTGCTCGTCGTGTTCCAGCTGGTGCTCTTGATCATGACCGCCGAGGACGCGTCCTACGTCGCGGATCGCGGATCGCAGTTCGGCGCCGAGGTGTGGACCGAGGAAGCGCTGGGCGAGCTGCCGCCGCGCGCCGCGCTGCTCGTGCGCTCGCCGGCCGTGGCGTGGCGGCTGTGGGCGGCGCGGCTGGTGCGCGGCGAGCGTCCCGACGTCGTGGTCGCGCCGCTCGCGCTGATCGACCATGGCGGCGTGGCGCGGCAGCTGCTCGCGGCCGAGCCGCAGATGGCGCCGCTGGTCCGCGACGTCGCCATCACCGGCGAGCCGTCGGAGTACGCGCTCTCCACCCTCGCCGACGCGCGGCCGCTCTACGTCGAGCTCGACCCGACGTGGTCGCGCCGCCTCGTCGATCACTTGATCCCGCGCCCGCTGTGGCTCGGCTTCGCGCCGCACGCCCTGGGCCGCTCCGATCGCTCGCCGGCGTTCGAGCGCGGTCAGCGCGCCTTCGATCGCGTGCTCGCCGCGGCGGTCACGCCCACCTATCGCGACGACGCGACGCTGGCGATCCTTGCCGAGCGCGCCCGTGAGCAGGCGGTGGCGCTGGCCCAGCTCGGCGATCGCGACAGCGTGGCGCGCGTGGTGGCCGATCTCCGCAAGATCGATCCCGCGCATCCGTTCGTGAAAGAGATCGAGACGCGCCTCGCCCACGACAAGCGCGGCGGTATCGACGTCTCGGGGCTGCTCTCCTTGCGCTGAGCGCTCCACGTCAGAGCTTGCAGCCGAGATCGACCTGGACGTCCTGGCCGGGCGTGGCGCACTCCCAGCGCACGGCATTGACCTGATCGGTGACGCAGCGCACGAACTCGCTCGCGCCGGTGGTCGTCCCGAGATCCACCGCCACGGCGACCGCCGACGCGTCGCCGCTCGCGCGCACCTTGACCGTGCCGCACAACGACTTCGCCTTCGGCCGGCACTTGCCAACGATGGCCGCGAGGCGCGCGCGCAGCGTGTCCGCCGTGCACGGCGCGTTGTCGCCGCCGTCGTCCGCGACGTGCGGAAACGGTGGAGTGGCGTGCCCGCCGCGCAAGGGCAGCGGTGCCGTGCCGGTGGCGGCGGGCGCGGCGCCGTTCGCCGTCGCGGTCGCCGTTGTCGTCGAGGCGCTGGCGACGCTCGCGCTTGGTGGCGGCGGCGCAATCGGCGTGGTCGGTGCGGGATCGGGCGATTGCGGCTCCACAGCGGAGCTGGCGCACGCGACGGCCCAGAGCGCAGTGACGACAAGCAAGCGACGTTTCATGGGCTGCTCAGGTTCCCACGCTTTGCCGTGCGTTCACGCGCCGACAAGGCCAGCCAGTGTTGCCGGTCCGGCGCGGTATCGACCGGTTCACCGGCCGGCTCGCGGCCGCGACGACGTGCATCGGGCATCGGGCATCGGGCATCGGGGGCGTGCATCGGGCATCGGGCATCGGCATCGGGCATCGGGCATCGGGCATCGGGCGGCGGCGGTGGTTTCGTGGCCGCGGTACGGCCACGAGATGGTGTCCGTTCGTAGCGGGTGTCATTTGGTGGCCGCGTGACGCGCGACGCGCGATCGCGGCGGCGCTTGCAGGTGCTGCGGTCGGCGACGGGGGTTCCGCGCCGGACCGGCATCCTCGTTCTCGTTCGCTGGAACCAGACGGGGTGACGCTGCGCGATCAGGCGGGGCCCGGCTGCGCGCAGAAGCCGTTGATGCACGTGTTCTTCGCGTCGCAGCAGTCGGCGGCGGTGGAACACTTCTCGTTCAGGCCCGAGCAGTGGTTGTTCGGCGTGTCGTTCGAGCACACCAGGGCGCCGCTGCTGTCCGGCTCGCAGTAGCCGTTGCAGCACTGATCGCCGCTCTCGCACGAGTTGCCGTCGGCGCGGCACGGGTCGAGCACCCAGAACGCCCGCGCGTTGCCCGCGAGCAGCTCCTGGCCGGGCAGGTAGAAGGCGGGGTGGCTGGAGTCGGTGCCGGGCTTGGCGGAGAGATCGACGGCGGCGACCCAGAGCTTCTTGGTCGTGACGTTCTGGATCAGATCGACGCCGCGCGGATCGCTGCAGTACGGCGGGATGTCCGCGACGCTGCCGTACATGCGGCGGCTGGTGAAGACGACCCAGGCGTAGCCGCCGCCGGGGATCGGGTTGACGGTGGGCTCGTAGTTCAGGTCCACGTCATCGCCGTGATCGGCGTCGATGCTGCCGACGGATGTGCCGTCCGCGCTGCACGCCAGGCTGTACGGCGCGGCCAGCTTCGGAAGGTACGCGTTGCCGGAGGCGTCCATGCCGTTCAGCTCGTTGAGCGGCGTGACGTCGGCGGCGCTGGCCGTGCTGGTCCAGTAGATCTGCGCCTTGGCCCCCTTGCGGGTGTGCAGCGCGCTCTCGCCGTTGCCGTCGGAGCCCGGGTCGGTCTGGTGGTGGAACACCAGCGAGTTGCTGTCCGGGAAGAACGCCGGCCAGCCGACGCGTCCGCCGGCCCCCGTCCCGACGTCGACCGCGTTCGAGAATGCGAAGCTCGTGGAGTCGAAGTCCATCACGACCAGCGAGTCGCCGACGGTCGGGTTGAACGCGACGCGCTTGCCGTCCGGCGAGAACGCCGGGGTGCCGAGGTCGCTACCGTATGGGCCGAGACCAGTGGTGGGCGTGGCCGGCGTTCCAGCGGGAAGCGGCAAGAGCTGGCCGCTGGGCGCCAGCGCCATCGAGCCGTCCGGATAGATGCCGGGGAACGTCGCGCCCGTACCCATCACGGTCTCCGTCGCGCCCGAAGGGCTCAGGTCGTAGGCCGAGCTGGTGACGTAGCTGTCGCCGTGCTGCACCACGAGGCGCGAGCCGTCGGCGGAAACGGAGTGACACACGCGACACGCGGTGTCGGTGCCGGCGACCAGCTGCGGTCCCGTGTCACCGACGTGGATCGACAGCACCGCGCCGCCGAACTTGTGATCGCCGCCAACGGCGCCGCTGTAGTTCTTGGCGAGGTTCGTGCCGTAGGAGTTGTAGTAGATGATGCCCGAGAGGCGGGCGGGCGCGACGGTCCAGTTCTCGGTGATCGGGCCGTAGGCCTGGCCGCCCTGGGCGACCGTGAGCTTGACGGTGAGCGTGTCCTTCGAGTCTTGCGCGCTGTTCGTCGCCATCGCCCACACGTCTTGCGGGATCGGGTGACGGATGAACTTGCCGCCGGTCTGCTGCAGCACCGCGGGACGGCCGAACGTCCCGCTCCAGGAGAACGAGCCGCTCTTCGTCGACAGCTCGATCTGGATCGCGTCCGCGTCGCCGATCGACCAGTCCCACTGCAGCAGCGGTGCGAGGATGCCGCGCGGGAACACCGTCTTGTCGTAGGGGTAGAGCAAGCGGAGGTTCTGCGCGCTGCCGTCGCCGGATGGGCTCCCGAGCGCGCTGACCAGCGACGGATCGGAGACCGCGGGACCGAGGCCCTCGCCGCCGACGCCGCCGATGCCGCCGCCGGTGGTGAGAGTGGTCGGGTCGGTGGCGATCTGCGGCGTCTCCGCGGGGTTCGTGGGATCGGAGCCGTTCTGCGTGCCGGCGATCTCGACCAGCACCTGGCGGTCGAGCGTCTTGCCGTTCAAGCCCGCGGTCACCGTCACCAGCCCGCCCACGTTGCCGGTGGGGCTGAACACGCCGCTCGCCGACGGCGCTTGCGGGATCGAGCCGATGTCGCCGCGATCGATGGTCCACCCGGCCGCGATCGGCTTGCCGTCGAGGGTTGCGGTGAACGTGGCGGTCGGCGTGCTTTGCCCGGGCGCGACCGTGATCGTCTGCAGCGTGCTCGGCTGCACGTCGAAGCCCTGGGCCGCATCGCTGTTGCCCGAGTCGAACTGGAAGCCGCCGTCCGCGCCGGATCCGCCGGAGCCGCTGACCCCGCCGTCGGTGGTCGAGCTGTCGCCGGCGGCGCCCGAGTCGTGGTCGATATTGGAGGCCGTGCCGGCGTTGCCGCCGCACGCGGCCATCCCGGCCGCTACCGCCACGGAAAGCCAGAGCGCGACGCCCGCCCGCGAAAGTCTTGCAAGCATGGCGGAAGAATACGGCGGACACGGAAGCGCGGCAAGGCGCGCTCAGGGCTTCGTCGGGTCTCCGAGCAGGGACACGAAGCTGGCGAGCGCGGTGCGGTTCTCGAATCCGAGCTTCGCCAGCGCCGCGGAGAGGCGCATACCCACCGACGATTCGCTCATTCCGAGCGAATAGGCGATGAGCTTGTTCGAGTTGCCGAGGGCGACGTAGGCGACGACGCGGCGCTCCAGCGGCGTCAGCGCGCGCGGGTCGCGGACCTGTGGCGCGTTCGCCCGCGCGATCACGAAGCGCCTTCCGTCGCGCTCGAAGCGGTCGACCAGAGACCACTCGCCGTCGACCAGGCCGCGCCACAGCTCCAGGGCCTGGTCCTGGTCGTGCCGGGTCCGGCGCGAACGCGCGCGGTCGCGGTCCGCGGCGGCGCGGCGCAGGCGCTCGCGCGCGTCGGCGTCCCGCGCGCGACCTCTCGCGTGCACGACGCGCGCCGACGCGTCGAGAATCGCGTCGGCCGAGCGCGGGCCCGCGCTCATCAGGCGAAGGCCTGCCGCGATGTGACAGGTGACGCGCGCCCAGCGCGCGTCCTCGCGCCGCGTGACGCGTCGCGCGTCCGGCGTCGGCGTGGCGATCATCACGCCGTTGCCCGTGGGATCGATCGCCTTCACGCCCAGGAAGTCGCGCGCGCCGATGCGCCGCAGGATCTCGTGGCTCGGATCCGGATCGGCGCGATCGACCGCGGCGCTCAGCGCTGCCAGGTGGAACGGCGCGGAATACAGCCGCACGAACTGGTCGGCCGCGCGGCCCCGGATCAGCGCACGCGCGAGCTTGGCGTACTCCGCCGGCGCAGACGCCAGCGTTACGTGGCTCTGGCGCCGCTTCGGGTCGTGCGTGAGGCGGAAGCGGAAGCCCACCGTGCCGAAGCCCGTGCTGATCGTCGGGTGTACGGCCTCGACGACGCGCCGCATCCAGTCGGACGGCGTGCCCTCGAGCTGGTAGGCGGCCTCGACGATCGCGACGAGATCACTCCGCGGCATCGGGAGCCGATCCGCCGCCGCCGAGAAGCAGTGCGAGCTCGGTTCGGGACACCACGCGCAGCTTGCGGAAGGTGCTGGCCAGTTGATTCGCGACGGTGCGGACGGAGGTGCCGCGTTCGCTGGCGATCATCCGGTTGGAGCGTCCGGACGCCGCCAGCACGGCGACCTGCCACTCCGCTTCCGACAGCGACTCCGGGCGGTGGCCGCCGCGTGCCGGCGCGCTGAGCACCAGCAGCTGGTCAACGCCGTACGGGAGGCGCGTGACGCGCACGCCCACATGCGCGCTTGCCTTGCGTGCGACGCGCCGTTCCGCCATCAGTCCGGGCAGAATAGCTGTATCGCCGATCCCGGCTCGTAGTCATTTCACAAGCCCGGATATGGCCCAACGGTGTCGCGGAGTTCCGCTATAGCCCGCGGACCAGCCAGCGCGTCACGAGGTCGGTGCTGGCGGTGATGGAGACGAACACCTCGGCGGTCGTCTCCTTGCGCACCACCGGATCGACGGCGTGCCCCTGGGCGTCGATCAGCGCCGGGTTGCCGACGAAGGGTCCCATCAGGTGATCCTGCTGGTACCAGCGCACGCCGGCGGAGAAATCCAGGAACTGCACCGGGTCGATCTGGCCGCCGAGATAGATCGACGTGAACGGTTGCCGCATCGAGAAGCCGAGCATCGGTCGCGGCAGCAGTTGCTTCCAGTTGAAGACCGTGTCGTCCAGGTAACGGCTGCCCCACATGTACACGCTCAGCGAGACGATGCCGTCGTAGTTCATCTCGTCCTTCGTGCGCACCACGCGCGGGATGAGCGCGGTGTCGCTGCCCTTGCCGGGCCGCACGCCGACGCCGTATTCGCGCCAGTTGCGCAAGGTCAGCGCCGGTCCGACGCCCACGTCGAACAGGATCGGGTGCAGCGTGCGGAACGGGCCCACGGCGAAGCGCTCCGCGCCGCCGCGCATCGGGCGACCGCGATGGAGCGGGATGCGCGTGACCTCCACCGTCACCTTCTCGCCGACAGGGAAGCGCCGGGTCAGCGTGCCCGGCGCGTGATGCAGCAGCTCGGCGGCGCGCTCGACCTCGCCGACCATGGCCATCAGCCGTCCGACGGCGCGGCGGTTCTTCTCGTGTAGCGCTTGCGCCATGTGCGCGACGCGTTCCGGGGTGCGCCCGCGCTGGTCGGCGCTGCGCGCGGCGGAGCGGGCTTGTGCGAGCGCAGCGCGCGCCCGGTCCAGGGCGTCGGTGAGCTCTTTCGGCGCCGGGCGCTTGGCGGCGTCGACGGCTTCGCGCGCGCGCTGCTCGTCGCGCGCCGCCTGCTCGACGGCGTCGCGATTTCCGCGATCACCGCCGGAGCTCGACGTGCCCGCGAGGCGCGCCGCCGCGTCGGCGGTGGCGTTCGCGTCTTCCAGCACGCGTCGCCACGCGCCGTTCGCGCCGGCCTGCTGCTGCACGACGGCGAGGGCGGACTCGACGCGGTCGCGCTGCGAGCCGAGATCGCCGCCGGAGTCGCAAGCGAGCCACACGTCGTCGAGCGAGATGCGGCTCTGGGCGTCGGCGAGCACTCGATCCACGGCCGCGCTGGCGTCGGAGACCGCGCGCTCCGCTTCATCGAGCGACGCGGGCTCGGCCGCGGCAGCGGGCGCGGCCGCGCCTGGCGCTCCGCCGAGCGACGGCGCGCGCGCGGGCAGGCTGCGCGCGCTCGCCGCGAAGTTGGTGCGGTACGCGTAGCAGAGCGGGTTGACGCCCTCGAAATCGAGCTCGACCTCCACCGCGCCGTGGGCGTCGCTGTCGTCGTCGGCGACGAGCTGCGGCGACGCGCCGCCGATGAAGCGCACCACGCGCCGGGGCACGTCGCTGGACGTGGCGGCCGGCGCCGTCGCCCCGACGCCCATCGTCATGCTCGCGCTGGCCGGGGCCGGCGCTGCGGGCGCGGGAGCCGGTGCCGGCGCGACTGGGCCCATGCCAGGCGGGGGCGCGAGCGCGGGCGGCGGCGCCGCCGCGCCGGGTGGCGGGGCGGCAGCGGGTGCCGGAGCGGGTTGTGCGGCGGCGGAGGGCGCGAGAGCGAGGAGCAGCGCGGCGGCGGAGAGGGGAGCAGCGGATCTCAGCATGAAGGTCCCTTTGGTTGACCGAAGGCGGTCGGATCCACGCAGCCGAGCCCGAGGAGCGGATCCTGGAGCCCGCAGGTGTGATCCGGGCGGCAGCAGCCCTGGACGGTGATGCCCATCAACGACTGGGTCGGGCAGTTCGGATCGGCGGTTCCGGGCTGGTTCTTCTCCTGGCAACCGCCGCCGATCGCCGAGATCGACAGCCCGCAGTTGCCCGCGCCGGTGCAGCAGGCCTGCGCGAACTGGGCGCCGATCCCGGTGGCAGGCGGGCACTGTGCGACGTCGCAGGTTCCGCCGGCATCGCTGCCCGCGTCGCTTGTGCCACCCGCGTCGACGAGGCACGTCTGCTTGCAGCCCTTCACGTCGCCGCTGGTCTGGCAGATGCACGTCGCCCAGCAGCCTTCGCACGCGTTGCAGTCGGGGAACAGCGTGCACGCGGCCTGCGGCGCGCCGCCGCTGCCGCCCGCGCCGCCTTCGGGTGCCGGCGGAGCGCACTGGCAGGTGCCGACACTGTAGCCGTCCTGCTGGCAGAACTGCACGCCCGTCGCGCCGTTGTCGCAGCTGCAGGCCGTCTGGGCGCCGGGCACGCACGCGACGCCGAACGTGTCCTCGTCGTTGCCCGCGCAGGCGACGGCAAGGAGGGTCGCGCAAGCCAGCGCGATCAGCCCAGATAAGGATCTCGAGGTCATGGGCGACTCCGCGCGTCCTGTTAGGGGTGCCGCGCGCCGGCACCATGCATACGGTCCACGGGCCGAGTCAATGCCCGCGTGAGCCGGAGGGCATGCTAGACATCAGCACCTCCGGAGGAGTGGCCGAGCGGTCTAAGGCTCCAGTCTTGAAAACTGGCGTACCCGCAAGGGTACCGGGGGTTCGAATCCCTCCTCCTCCGCCCGCGTTCCGCGCCTACTTCTTCGCGCCGCCGGGCTTGCCCATGTCGCCCATGGTGTGGCAGCCGCCGCAGCCGAAGCCGGTGTGTGTCTCGGGGTTGAACTCCTCGAGCCCCAGCGTCTTCGCCATCTCCGGCGCGACCTGCTTCATCATGAACTCGAGCATCTTCGGCGCCTTCTTCTTCGCCTTCGCGAACGCCGCCTTGTCGAGCTTCGGCAGGTCCGGATTCGGCATCTTGAACGTGCCGTCCTTGGCGCCCTTGCCGTGGCACGTGGAGCAGTTCATGTCCGCGAAGCGCTTCGCGTCGAACTGCGTGAAAAGCTCCTTCATGTGCGGCAGGACGACCGTCTTCATGAAATGCTTCTTCGCGTCCTCGTCCTTGAGGTCGCTCCACTTCGCGGGCTCGGCCGGCGGCGCCTCCTCGGGCGCGGCGCTGGCGGACGCCTCGGGGGTCGGCGCGGGCGGCGCGACCTCCGGTTCCGGCGCACTCGCGGTGGGAGCGGGCGGCGGCTCCGCGGGGCGGCTGGGAGCCGCCACAGGCGGCGACCACCGCGGCGATGGCAAGCGGCGCAAGCAAGACGAAAGTTCGGGATCGCATCGGCATCATGTCCTCCGGGCGCGCAAGATGGAGCACGCGCGGGCGGGCGTCCAGTGCCCGGTTTGCCGTGCCCGGTTTCCCGGGTTCGGCAGGCTTTCCAGGGATGCCGGTCCGGCGCGGAACCGCGCCGGCGCCGGAGGTTCCGCGCCGGGCCGGCATCAAGAACCAGAAGCGTTTCGATTGTTTGCTTGCGGGCTTGCGTGTGCAGGGTGCATTCGCTAGCTTTCCGGCCCCCTTGAAGGAGCCCCGATGGCGCGCGTCACCGTTGAAGATTGTCTCGAGCAGGAAGAGAACCGCTTCGCGCTCGTCGTGTTGGCGGCCCAGCGCACGCGCAGCCTGATGAAGGGCTCTCGCTCGCTCGTGAACAGCAAGAACAAGGCCTCGGTCACCGCGCTGCGCGAGATTGCCGCCGGCAAGGTGCGCTACCACCGGCCGAGCACCGAGGTCGTCGCCGAGTACATCGCCGAGCTCGCCCAGCGCTACAACACCTGAGCGCGGCAGGCGTGGCCAAGCGCCGTCGACCGCCCGGTGCGGTCAAGCGGGACGCGCTGCACATCGACGCGGTGGGGCGCGCGGGCGACGCCGCGACGCTGTCGCACTACGCGGACCCGGCGTACTACGACAAGGCGTACCGCGCGCGGCGTCAGGACGTCGACTACTACGTACGCCTCGCCAGCGGCGTCAGCGGACCGGTGTTGGAGTACGGCGCGGGCAGCGGGCGCGTGGCGATCCCGATGGCGCGTGCGGGCAAGCGCGTGGTGGCGGTGGATCTGTCCGCGCCCATGCTCGAGCGGCTGCGCCAGGAGCTCGACGCCGAGCCGGCGGCGGTGCGCCGGCGCGTGGAGCTGGTGCAGGGCGACATGCGCGAGGTGCGCTTGCGCCGGCGCTTTCCCCTGGTGATCGCCGCCTTCAACACCGTGCTGCACTTGTACGAGCGCACCGACATGGAGGCGTTCCTGGCGCGGGTGCGCGCGCACCTGGCGCCGCGCGGGCGCTTCGTCTTCGACTTCGCGGTTCCGCACGGCGAGGACCTGAGCCGCGATCCGGCCCGGCGCTACGGCGCGCCGCGCATCCGTCACCCGACGACCGGGCAGCTCGTGCGCTACGCCGAGCGTTTCGAGTACGACCCGCTGCGCCAGCTGTTGCTCGTGCACATGGAGTTCTCGCCCGAGGACGGCGGGCCCGGCTGGACCGTGCCGCTCGTCCACCGGCAGTACTTCCCGCGCGAGATCGAGGCGCTGCTTCACTACGCCGGCTTCGGCGAGCTCGCCTTCACGGCGGACTTCACCGATCTGCCGCCCGACGAGAGCGTGGACTCGCTGGTCGTGAGCTGCCGGGCGCTTGCCGGGGGGCGTCGGCGCAATTAGCTTGATCGTCCGGCAGCATGGCGACGGACTTCTACTCGGAGCTGGGTGTCGCGCGCGACGACAGCGCGGACGACATCAAGAAAGCGTACCGCAAGCTCGCGGCCAAGCTGCACCCGGACCGCAACCCGGGCGACAAGAAGATGGAGACGCGCTTCAAGGCGGTGAACCGGGCCTATCAGGTCCTGGGCGACGCCAAGCAGCGCGCCCTGTACGACGAGTTCGGCGAGGACGGCCTGCGCGAGGGCTTCGACGCCGACGCCGCCCGGGCCTATCGGCGCGCCGCCGGGGCCGGCGGCCGGGTGCGCTACAGCCGCGGCGGCTCCGGCGTGAATTTCGAGGAGGCCTTCGGCGGCAACGGCGCGGGCTTCGGCGACCTGTTCGGCGATCTGTTCCGCGGTGGCGGCCGTCGTGCCGCGAAGGGTTCGGACGTCGTCAGCGAGGTCACCGTCGATTTCGTCTCGGCGATCGAGGGCGCGGCGCTCAAGCTGCGCGTGCAGGACGGCGGGGAAGAGGTCACGGTGCGCGTGCCGCCCGGCGCCGGCGACGGCGACAAGGTGCGCGTGCCGGGTCACGGCGCGCCCGGCTCGTTCGGCGGACCCGCCGGCGACCTGGTGCTGGTGATCCGCGTCAAGCCGCACCCGCACTTCGAGCGCGACGGGCTGGACCTGTACCTGGATCTGCCGATCACCGTCGGTGAGGCCTACCGCGGCGCCAAGGTGCCCGTGCCCACGCCGCAAGGCGAGGTGACGCTCACCGTGCCGAAGCACGCGCAGAGCGGTCAGGCCGTGCGGCTCAAGGGCAAGGGCGTCAAGCGCAAGGACAAGGCCGGCGACCTGTACGTGCGCTTCCTGATCCGCTTGCCGGAAGGCGACTCGGAAGAGCTCGAGCAGGCAGCCGCGGCGCTGGACGCCGCGACCGAAGGCGACGTCCGCGCCGGCGTCCGCTTCTGAGCGACGCTACTCTGCCGACAGCTCGGCGCTGGCGCGCGGTCGCGACGCCGTCGGCGGCGGTGCGGCCAGCAGATTGCCGTGGTCGTCGTAGCGATCGAGCTCGACGGTGACGCGGCGCAGCGCCGCCTGCTTCTCGTGGAACGGGCGGAAGCTCGACTTGAAGCCCGCGACGATGATGCTCTTGATGTCCTTGAACGGGACGCCCATCTGCGTGTGCACGAGCCACAGCTCCTTCGACACGCTGGTGTCCGTGATCAGCCGGTTGTCGGTGTTCACGGTCACGCGCAGGCCGAGATCGAAATAGAACTTGAGCGGGTGCACGCTCAGGTCCTTGACCGCGCCGGTCTGCACGTTGCTCGACGGACAGCACTCGAGCGGGATCCGGTGATCGTTCACGTAGTGCAGCAGGTCGCCGTTCTCGCGGAGCCTGACGCCGTGGCCGATGCGGTGCGCGCCGCAGACGTGGATCGCCTGGGCGATCGACTCCGGGCCATAGGCTTCGCCGGCGTGGATCGTGGTGTTGATGTTGTTGTCGCGCACCAGCTGGAACGCCGCGCGATGGTGCTTGGCCGGGTGATCGTACTCGGCGCCTGCGAGGTCGAAGCCCACCACGCCGCGCCCCTTGTACGCCACGGCGAGCTCCGCCATCTCG
This sequence comes from uncultured delta proteobacterium, assembly GCA_963775185.1. GTDB lineage: Bacteria > Myxococcota_A > Polyangia > Polyangiales > Polyangiaceae > JAPSGB01. The sequence continues at coordinate 336,439 of CAVZIE010000006.1, forward strand.
TAGCTCGACTCCGGCGAGATGTTGCGGATGCCGCAGATGATGACGTTGGCCTTGATGCCGTAGGTCTCGCGAGCGCGGCGCAGGCCGTCGAGCACCGCTTCCACGACCTTGATAAGCTTGAGGCCTTGCTGCGTGTGAAGCATGGGCGAGTAGCGCACTTCCATGTAGCGCACGTTCTCGCGATGGGCGTCTTCGGCGAGCTCGAAGGCGATGCGCTCGAGCGCTTCTTCGGTCTGCATCACGCGCAGCGTGATCTCGAAGCCGCGCAGGTACTCGACCAGCGATCCGAAGTTCTTGCCGCAGCCGATGGCTTCGCGCAGGCCCTCGACGGTGCGCGCCGGCAGCTCGATATCGTTGGCTTCCGCGAGATCGAGAATCGTCTCGAGCCTGAGCGAGCCGTCCAGGTGGACGTGGAGGTCGGTCTTCGGCAACGCCCGGAAGACCTCGATCGGGACGTTGTTCTCGGGGTAGCCGCCGTTCGCTGGCGGCTGGGTGTCGGGATTCGAATGCTCCATGGCGAAGCATAGCTGCGTTCTGTCGCAGCCCCAAGGGCGCCTTTCCCGTCGACTGATGTCGGTCCGGCGCGGCTGACGGGCCGGACCGCCGGCAGCAGGCGGTCAGGAGGCGGGATTGGTCCCGGCTCCCGCGCGCTTCCGGCCTGCGAAGGCGACGCCGAGCGCGAGGAGCGCGGCGGCGATGGCGTAGATCGGGCCGGGAATGCCGACCCCGCCGTCGCCAGCGGCGGCCTGGTCGAAGGCCTTGCGGAAGACGTCCTCGGGCTGCGCGCCGATGATCTGCTGGTTGCCGACCCACGTCGTAGGCAGGCCCTCGAAGCCCGCGTCGTGGAGGATCTTCTGCTCCGCGTCGATGTGCGCGTCCGTCGCGGGATCCACGATGCAGTGATCGTAACGATCCACGTCGACGCCGAAGCCCACGGCCAGCCGTCGGGTCGCCGAGGGCGTGAGCTCCTCGGCCTCGAACAGCGCGTTCGCCATCACGTCGCCCTTGCCTTGCGCCTCGGCGCAGACGTAGGCGCGCGCCGCGTCGTGGGCGTGCAGGTGCTGCGACAGCGGCATGTTCAAGCGCACGAAATTCACCTGGCCCGCGTAGGCCGCGAACAGCTTCTGCAGCTGCGGGTGGAGCATGCGGCAGTACGGGCACTCGAAGTCCGCGAACTCGACGACGTTGATCTTGCCCGGCTTGTAGAGTGCGGCGATCGCCGGCGGGACCGGCGGCCGCGGGCGCAGGCGCGGCCACGCGAGCGGCGCCGCCACGGCGAGTGCGCCCAGCACGACCCACGCCCACGGCGCGAGATCGGGCCGACCCGTCTCTTCTTGACCGGCGCTCTTGACCCAGAACATGACGGCCGCCACCACGGCGACGATCGACGACGTGTCCGCGACCAGGCAAAACTCGCAGAAGCGTCCGATCTTCAGCGCCTGGAGCAGGATGAAGATCGAGCCGGCCAGCCCGCCCACGCCGGCGAGCGCCAGCAGCATCACCCGTCGCTGCGCGAGCGAGCCGAACAGCGACGCGAGCAGCAGCATCCCGAAGCCGGCGAGCCCGACGTCGGGCACGGGGATGCCCGGGCCGATGGGGAGATAGCCGTAGCCGCTGTGCCGCACCGCTCCGCAGCCGGAGTCGGCCGCCGTACAGAACGCGGGGTTCAGCGTCGCGTAGTCCACGAACAGCGCCGCGCTCGCGGCCAGCGCGACCACGCAGCAGAGGCGCAACAGGAATAGCCAGTGGGCGGAACGCACGCGAGACCAGGGCGGGAGGATACCTCGGGACGGATGACCCGTGCCTGGGCTATGACCGACCGGGCCATGGCGCAACCTCTGCCTTCCCGCGGCGACATCGTGGGCTGTCTCGAAGCTGCCGGCCGGGCGTTGCACGCGCGCGAGGTCGCCACGCGCTGCGGCGTGCCGGAAGGCTCGTATTCCCGCATGCTGGAGCTGCTCGACCAGCTGGTGTTCGACCGCACGATCAAGCGCATCGGGCACCGGTTCGCCGTCCGGCCGGAGGCCGCGCGCCTGGGCATGTGGGAGGGCGTGCTGTCGGTCAATCCGCGGGGCTTCGGCTTCGTGGCCGCTGCCGGCCAGGAGGACGTCTACGTGGCGCCGGACGGCATCGGCGGCGCGATGCACGGCGACCACGTGCGCGTCGCGGTGATCGCGCGGACGCCGCGCGGCATCGAGGGACGCATCGAGGAGGTCGTCAAGCGCCGCAACCCGCGCGTGGCGGGTGTGCTCCGACGTCGCGGCAAGAGCGCGTGGCTCGAGCCGGACGACGCGCGCGTGCGCGGTCCAATCGTCGTGACCCAAGGCCGCGAGGGCAAGGACGGCGAGGCGGCGGTCGTCAGCATCACGCGCTTCCCGGCCTACGCGAACGAGAACCGCCGAGGGCGAGATCGTCGCCGTGCTCGGGCAGCCCGGCGATCCCAACTCCGAGGTCGCGAAGATCCTGGTGCGCGAGCAGATCGAGGAAGAGCACCCGGACGGCGCGGTGCGCGACGCGGAGGCGATGGCGGCGCGCATCCAGCACATGTCGCTGGAGGGTCGCGTCGATCTCCGCGACGTCCCGCTTCCGACCATCGATCCCGACGACGCGCGCGACCACGACGACGCGGTGTGGGTGGAGCGCAACGGCGAGGGCTACCGCGCGTACATCGCCATCGCGGACGTGAGCGAATACGTCCAGCCCGGCTCCGAGCTCGACAAGGAGGCGGAGTCGCGCGGCTGCACGATCTACCTGCCGGACCGCGCGATCCCCATGCTGCCCGCGGCGCTGGCCGCGGATCTGTGCTCGCTCCTGCCGGAGCGCGAGCGGCTGTGCCTGTGCGTGATCGCCGAGCTGGACAAGCAGGGCAAGGTCAACCGCTTCGAGATCGTCGAAGGCGTGATGCGCTCGGCGGCGATGCTCAGCTACGGCGGCGTGGCGCGCGCGCTCGGCTTCACCGAGCTGCCACCGAAGAGCCCGGCCGCCGAGGCGTTCAAGCGCGATCTGCGTGTGGTCGAGGAACTGACGCGCAAGCTTCGCAAGCGTCGCATGAGCCGCGGCGCGCTGGATCTCGATCTGCCCGAGCCGCGCGTGATCCTCGACGAGAAGACCGGCGCGCCGACGGACGTCGTGCGTCGCACGCAGGATCCGGGCGTGAAGCGCGCTTACCAGATCGTCGAAGAGCTGATGCTGCTCGCCAACGAGCTGGTGGCGCAGTGGCTGAGCCGGCACCGCGCGCCGACCGTGTACCGCGTGCACGGCAAGCCCGACGAGAAGAAGCTCGACCGTCTGGGCGAGGTCGCCGAGAAGCTCGGCGTGGAGTTCGACCTGTCGGAGATGGTCGAGCCCGCGGGCGTCGGCAAGTGGCTGCGGAAGACCGCCGACCACCCGAAGAAGAACGTGCTCGAGATGCTGCTGCTCCGATCGCTGAAGCAGGCCGTCTACGACATCGTCAACATCGGTCACTTCGGGCTCGCGTCGGACGCGTATCTGCACTTCACCTCGCCGATCCGTCGCTACCCGGACATCGAGGTGCACCGCGCGGTCAAGCGCCTGCTTCGCGGCGCCAAGCCGGACACCAGCGCGTCCGCCATCGAGACACTGCGCTCCAGCGCGACCCAGTCGAGCACGCGCGAGCGGGCCGCGGTGGACGTGGAACGCGAGGTCGTCGATCTGTACCGGGCGCTGCTCATGCGCGATCACATCGGCGATATCCTGGAGGGCACGGTCACGGCCATCGTCGGCAGCGGCATGTTCGTGTCCCTGGACGCGCCGTACGTCGACGTGCTCGTGCTGTACGAAGCCATGGGTCCGGATCGCTATGAAGCAACGGACGACGAGCTCGGCGTGGTGGGCACGCGCTCGGGCGACACGGTGAGCGTCGGCGATCGCGTCATGGTCGCTATCGAGGACGTCGCGATCCTGCGCCGTACCGTCTACGGCCGGCGCGTCCCGCCGCAGAAGGTGCTGGACGAGCTGGAGCGCGATCGCCCGAAGGGGCGCCGCAGCAAGGGCGCGCCGCCGCCGCCGCCGCGCGGCAAGCCCGGACCCGGCAAGCCGGCGCGCGGCAAGCCCGGGCCCGCCGCGCCCGCGCGCGGCAAGACGACGAAGAAGCGGCGCCGGCGCTGATTGGCGCCTCAGCAGTATCCGGCGCTCTGCATCGACACGAGGTACGAGGCGCAGCTCGACTCGATCTTCAGGTCCGCCGTCGACTGGCAGCCGGACTGGTACTGCGACGGCAGGGACGGGCAGCAGTAGTTCGTGAGCTCGTCGCACGAGGGCGCGCCCTGGCCGGTGCACCAGCCGGTGTTCTTGTACGCCTGCAGCGTGCTCGAGCAGCTCGACTCGATCCACAGATCGGCCGTCGTCTGGCAGCTGGACTGGTAGCTCGTGGGCAGCGAGCTACAGCACGCCGACAGGTCGTCGCACGAAGGGTGTCCCTGCCCGTTGCACCAGCTCTGCTGATACGACGACAGCGCCGACGCGCACGATGCGTCGTAGTTCGACGCGACGATCTGCTGGCAGCCGGACTGGTACGAGGCGGGCAGCTCGGCGCAGCAGGTCGACAGCGTCTGGCAGCTCGCCGACGTGCCGCCGCCGCTGCCGCCGGTGCCGCCGCCGTACGCCGGCCGCCGCGTACCGCCGAAGCCGCCGCCGCTTCCGCCGGTGCCGCCGGTGCCGCCGAAGCCGCCGCCCAATCCGCCGGCCCCGCCCATGGCGCCGGTGCCGCCGAATGCGCCGGTGCCGCCAGAGGCGCCGGTGCCGCCGAATGCGCCACTCCCGCCGTTGCCCCCGGAGGCGCTGCTGCCGCCGTTGCCCCCGGAACCGCTGCCCGACTGGCCGCCGTTTCCGCCCTGCGCGCCGCCGTCACCGAAGCCGCTGCCGCCGCTGCCCCCGCACGCGACCGCCAGCGAGACCGCGGTAAACCCTGCGAACCAAGCCCCGAAGTGAACCGACATGAGTCTCTCCCTCGCGTCATACGCGCGGCGTGATCACTTCCATCCCCATGAACGATCGCAGCGCCTCGGGCACGACGACGCTGCCGTCTTTCTGTTGGAGCTGTTCGAGGATCGCGACCATCGTGCGGCCGATGGCGACGCCGGAGCCGTTCAGGGTGTGCACGAGCCTGGGCTTGGATTTCGGTTCGGCGCGGAACCGGATCTTGGCGCGGCGTGCCTGGTAGTCGGTAAAGAGCGAGCAGCTCGAGATCTCGCGGTACGCGTTCTGCGACGGCAGCCACACTTCCAGGTCGTACGTCTTGGCCGAGCCGAAGCCGAGATCGCCGGTGCACAGCTCCACGACGCGGTAGTGCAGGCCGAGCCCCTGCAGCACCTTCTCGGCGTGACTCGTCAAGAGCTCCAGCTGCTCGAGCGACGTCTCCGGATCGGCGAAGCGCACCAGCTCGACCTTGTCGAACTGGTGGTTGCGGATCAGCCCGCGCACGTCCTTGCCGTACGAGCCGGCCTCGCTGCGGAAGCACGCGGTGAACGCCGCGTACGCGATGGGCAGCTTGGCCCCGTCGAGGATCTCGTCGGCGTGCAGGTTGGTGACGGGGACCTCCGCCGTGGGGATCAGGTAGAGCGGGCTCGGGTCGTCCTCGCCGCTGCGGTGCGTCTTGAACAGATCCTGCTCGAACTTCGGCAGCTGGCCGGTGCCGCGCAGCGCTTCGGCCTTCACGAGGAACGGCGGGTACACCTCGGTGTAGCCGTGCTCGCGCGTGTGCAGGTCGAGCATGTACGTCACGAGCGCGCGCTCGAGCCGCGCCGCCGCGCCCCACAACACGGCGAAGCGCGCACCGGACAGCTTCGCTGCGCGCTCGAAGTCGAGAATCCCGAGCGCTGCGCCGACCTCCCAGTGCGCCTGCGGCTCGAAGTCGTACGTCGGCTTGTCGCCCCACACGCGGCGCACGGGATTGTCGCCTTCACCCCTGCCTTCCGGCGTCGACGCGTGTGGCAGGTTCGGCACCGCGAGCAGGCCTTGTTCCACCTCCGCCTCGACCTCCGCGAGGCGCGCTTCGAGCTGCTTCACCTGCTCGGACACCTGCTTGAGCTCGTCACGGCGCGCCGCGAAGGCGGCCTTGTCGCCGCCCCTGGCGAGCTTGCTCATCTCCTGGTTCGCGGCGTTGCGCCGCGCCTGGAGCGCCTCGGTCTCCGCGATCAGCTCGCGCCGGCGCGCGAGCGCGTCCGCCATGCCGTCGAGACTCGCCGCGGCGGCGTCGGAGCGACGGCGCAGACCCGCGCGGACTTCGTCGAGGTGTTCAGCTACGTGGCGCGCGTCGAGCATGGCGCCCGGTCCTAGCGCTTCCGCGCCGCGCCGACCAGCCTCAGAAGCCGACGCCGATGCCGACGCCCACGGACGTTCGCGGCCGGTTGACGTACTTCTGCACCAGCAGCCAGTCGGTCACGAGTGTGCAGGTCCGCTGCTGCGGTCCGTTGCAGCCGTGCCACACGCCGCCGTCCTCGCGATCGCCGTCCTCGTTGAAGTAGGTCACGCGGCCGTCGGGCGTGATCGCCAACCAGGCGGCGGCGCCACCGGGCGGCGCGGCGTTCTCGACGCCGATGCGTCCGAGCAGGCGGTTGTCGGTGCCGGCGAGGTGGCCGTCCGGCAACAGGATCCCGAGCGGATCGTAGTCCTTGTTCACGATGCGCCCCGCGCGGTCGATGACGAACAACAGGTCGCCGCCCTCGAGCACCTGGCCGTTCGCCAGGATCTCGATCGGGTCGTCATCCGGGCGGTCCCAGCGCGCCGGCGCGATGATGAGCGGCGCGCCGCCCTCCTGCCAGCTCGGCGGCGGAGTCGCGGAGCAGCCCGCCGCGGCCACGGCCACGGCCAGGGTCAAGAGCAGGTCGAAGCGACGCATGGCCACAAGGATAGCCCGTACGGGGAAGTCGCGCGAAGCGGGGACGTGTGCCGGCGCCTCGGCCTCGCGGCCAGGGTGGGTGATGCTGGCACCAGCGCCGCCGGATCTGACATCATCTCCGCCCGATGAGCGGAAATACCCGGTACTTGGTCATAGTGGCCCTGGCGTTGGCAGGCACGGGCATGGGCGCGTGCGGAGGTGGCGGCGGGCACGGCAAGGCACCCGATCTGGCCACGGCACGCGCCGCCGCGCCGCGCGGCAGCAGTGTGTTCTCGCGCCAGTGCGCCGGGTGCCACGGCAACGACGGACAGGGACGCGGCAGCACGCCGCAGGTGATCGGCAAGGGCGCCCTGCCGGCGGAGGGCTCGGCCGGACCCCTCCACACCGCCGCCGACCTGTTCGCGTACGTGAAAGGCAACATGCCGTTGCCGCGCTCGCGCGTCGGATCGCTCGCGGACGCCGACTACTGGGCGGTCGTGACGTATCTGGTCGCCGCGAACCACCACGACGTGCCCGCCGGCGGCGTTACGGCGGCGAACGCCGCCAGCGTCGCGATCAATCCCTGACGCCCACCAACACGAGACCGCGGCTTTCTTGCCCGTTTCGCCCACCCGCGAATAGGTGACAAGCGGGAGGGCTCGTGAAGTATCAGCCTGCGGCCTCAGCCGAATTCCCGAACGACAACACCGAGCTGCACGAAGGCGCGCTGTGGGTCCGCCCCGGCGTGATCGGACGCGCCAAGCCGTTGATCCGGCCGAAGACGCTCGCCCTGCCGTCCACGCTTCCCGAGCCGCTCGTCGGCGACGACGGCGAGATCGACAGCTTCGAGCGCGATGCGCCCGAGCCGGAAGCCGAGCTCGAGATCGACATCGACATCGACGTGGACCTCGAGCCCGCCGAGTTGCCCCGCGCCGAGGTCGTCGAGCCGCGCGCCGAAGCCGTCGAGCCGCGCGCCGAAGCCGTCGAGCCGCGCGCCGAAGCCGTCGAGCCGCGCGCCGAAGCCGTCGAACCGCGCGCCGAAGCCGTCGAGCCGCGCGCCGAAGCCGTCGAGCCGCGCGCCGAAGCCGTCGAGCCGCGCGCCGAAGCCGTCGAACCGCGCGCCGAAGCCGTCGAGCCGCGCGCCGAAGCCGTCGAGCCGCGCGCCGAAGCCGTCGAGCCGCGCGCCGAGGTCGTCGAGCCGCGCGCCGCGTGCCCGGCGTCCGACGGCTTCGCGCCGTTCGTCGCGGCGACGGTGCGCATCGCGCTCGACGCCGGCGCCACGCGCGCCGCCGCCGCGCTCCCGCTGTTGCTCGGCGACGCGGATCTGGACGATCTCGCCAGCGACGCCACGCTCTGCGATCGCCTGATCGCCGCCGGGCTCGCCGAGCGCGCGGGCAAGCGCCTGCGAGCGTCAGCGGCGTTCGCCGCCGTCGCCGCGGCGTGGCGCGCCGTGCTCCGCGGCGAGAGCGACGACCTCGCCGCGTGCGAAGACTCGATGCTCGACGACTGGGCGGCGGATCTGCTCGCGACGCTGCTCGACGCCCCCGACAGCCGCCGTCGCGAGCTCAAGCGCGAGCTGCGCCGGAGCGGCGTCGCCGCGTTCGGCATGATCTCCGTTGCCGCTTGATTGTCGGTCCGGCGCGGAACCCCGCGGCGCGCCCGCCGCTCGGCCTCTCGCAGCCGCGCGGCGGCCACGAGACGGGGCCCGGTCGTAGCGGGTGCGACTTGGCGGCCGCGCGGCGGCCACGAGATGGGGTCCGGTCGTAGCGGGTGCCATTTGGTGGCCGCGGCGGGCGTCGCAACGGTGTGCGGTGCTTCGCTGTCAGGCGCGCCGCGCGGCGACCAGATACTCGTACAGCTCGCGCTTGCTCGTGCGCTTGCGCAGCGTCTCCACGCGGACCTCCGTAAAGCCTTCCATCTCGAACAGCTTTGCGAGCAGCTGCTCGGCGGGGAGCACCACGTCGTAGAATTTCGAGTTGCCCACGACGTAGGCGAGCTGTCCGCCGGAGGCGACGCGCGGGCGCAGCGCGCGCACGTGCGCCGCCATGTCGTGGAAGTAGCGCTCGACGTAGGTCGCGAGCAGCGGGCTCTGCCGGGCGATTTGCCGGCACACGTCGAGCAGACCCGGCAAGCGTATGGCTCGCGACGGTTTCCACGTGGCAAGACGGCTGGTGGCGCTACCCCAGGTGCCGCCGATCGCCTTCCAGTCGAGCTCCCCGGCGTCGCGGCGATCGCCGAGGTAGCCGAGCCAGTACATGTACGGCCGGAGCTCGCGGATGTAGCTCATGCGGTTCGAGTACGGCGGGGACGTGATCACGGCGCCGTAGCGGTTGTTCGCGATCGGCGCGAGCTTGCGCGAGTCACCGAGCAACACGCGTCGCCGCGATCGCGGAAGCGGCGTGGCGCCGGCGGCCAGCATTTCCACGGCGCCGGTGAGCGCGTCCGCGACGGCGGTGCGCGCGGCGGCGGCGCCGCGCGCGCCGCCGCGCGCGCGGAACGACATCGACTGGTGGCCGAAGCTGACGCTCGCCGTGTCGATCACGGCGCGACACAGGGCCAGCCGTGCGAGGTTCTGCGCGTTGCCGCGTGCGCGCGGCAGCGCCGCGCGCGCGCGGCCGAGCGCGGCCAACGTGTCCGCGTCCCACCAGCGCTCGATGTTGTGGATTGGCGGCGTCCACGCCTTGGCGGCGGATGGCGCGCGCGCGGCGCGCGCCATCGTCGCCACCGCGTCGCGCGCGGCGGCCAGCGTGCGCGGCGGATAGGCGGCGACCTTCGCGCGTGCGAGCCACACCAGGAACGGGTTCAGGTCGACCGTGTCGCAGTCGATGCCTTGCTCGGCGCAGGCGAGCAGTGTGGTGCCGGTGCCGCAGAACGGATCGAGCACGGGTAGATCCGGGCGCGCGCGCGTCTCGATCAGCTCGCGGACGAGGTGTACGGAGTACGCCGGCGTGAGACGCAGCCAACCGTGGCGCGTGCCCGCGAGGTTGCCGCGGAACGTGAAGCGCGAGGCGCCCCGCGCGGTTTCCGCGCCGGACCGGCAAACCCCCGATCCGTCGGCCATGGCTACTAGAGCTTGCGCAGCAATCTCAGGATGCAGAACAGGGTCACACCGATGACCACGCTCCACGTGCCGAGCATCATGATCCAGCCACCTGTCGTCATGCTGCCTCCGGTTCCTGTTCGGGCTCGGGATTCGACTTCGGAGGCTCGCCGGCGCGGCTGGCGTCCTCTTCGCGCTTCTTCCAGATGACGCCGACCATGACGGCGAACAGCGCGATCAGCCCGATGATGAGCCCGCGTGCGATCCAGATGTACGGCGCGGTGTAGAGCCCCTGCATCACCAGCTCGACGGAGGCCGCGTGGGGCTGGCCCTTCTCGGAGTAGCTGTACTTCTGGAGGCGCAGCAGCTTCTGCAGCTCGGCCGCCGGCAGCGTCTGCTTGAACAGCGGATCGCCCTGCACGCGGGTGACGGTCGGCTCGCCGCTGGCGTCGATGTCCACGTCGACCCAGCCGGTGACGTCGCGACCGGCCTCTTCCACCGCGTGCAGGAAGGGCGCCTTGATCGCCGCGATCTGCTTCTTGGCCGCGTCGCTCGGCGCGCCGGAGGCGAAGCTGCCGGTGAAGTGCGTCTCGTCGATGACGGCGCTGGTCATGTCCGGGTGCGGCGTGAGCTTCCCGCCGATGATCACGTCGTTGTAGACCCAGCCACCGAGGATCAGCATCAGCGCGATCGGCGTGACGTAGACCATCATGTAGCGGAACACGCGCGGCACCTTCATCAGCGCGCCGCGGTGCAGCTCGTCCCAACCCTTGCCGATGCCGAAGACCCACGAGAAGAGCACGGCCTCGATGCAGCTGAACAGCACCAGGCCGAGGGTGCCCGCCCAGAAGTCGAGCTCGTCGAGGAAGCCGTACTTGAGGAAGAACACCACCGGGATGCTGCCGAGCAGCCAGAACATGCCGACCAGCGCGGCGGACGCGCCGCGGCCGAGCTTGGCCTCGTCCTGGAAGAACGCCATCACCGGCTGACAGATGCCCACGGACGAGGTGAACGCCGCGAAGAACAGCAGCAAGAACCAGATCGTCCCGAAGATGTGCGACGAGCCGGTGGAGCGCAGGATCTCCGGCATGCTGACCATGCCGATATCGAAAGTACCGCTGCTGGCGATGGCCGGGATCGCGGCGGCGCCGAAGAACACCGCGGCGGCCGGGATCGCGATCATGCTACCGAAGATGATCTCGACGAACTCGTTGGTGGCCGCGGTGGTGAGACCGCTCACGGCCACGTCGTCGTCCGGCCCCAGATAGCTTGCGTAGCACTCGAGCGCGCCGAACCCGAGGCTCAGCGTGAAGAAGATCTGGCCGGCGGCGGCGAGCCATACGCCCGGATCGGTGAGCTTGGAGAAGTTTGGATTCCAGATGAACCCGAGGCCGTCGGTGACGCTGCCCTTGGCGTCCGGCAGGGTGAAGATGCGCACGCACATCAGCACGCAGAACACGAGCAAGAGCGGCATCGCGATCTTCGCGAGCAGCTCGATGCCGCCAGCGACGCCGCGGTACAGCACCCACACGTTCAGGGCGACCACGAGCAGCAAGAACCCGAACGCGACGTTGGGCGACGAGAAGTAGTTGCCGCTCGGCAGAACGCCCTGGAACTCGTGCAGGAACGTGCCGAGGTGCGCGTGATCGTAGGTGCCGCGGAACGAGAACCACGCGTAGCCCAGGCACCAGGCCTCGAGGTACGTGTAGTAGAAGCAGAACACGAGCGGGATCGCGACGCCGAGTGCGCCGATGTACTTCGCGCCCTTCCACTTCGTCATGCGGTCGAACATGCCGGGCGTGGTGCCGTGCCCGTGGCGACCGCCGAGGCGACCGATGGTCCAGGCGATCCACATCATCGGCACGCCGAAGATCACCAGCGAGATCAGGTACGGCAGGATGAACGCGCCGCCGCCGTTCTTGGCGGCCTGCCCCGGAAAGCGCAGCAGGTTGCCGATGCCGACGGCATTGCCCGCCGCGGCGAGGATCAGCCCAAAGCGCGATTTCCAGCTCTCCCGCATCCTCCACCGTCTCCCGCGGACGGTCCTATCCGGGGCGCGCGCTCAGCGTCAAGCGCTGGTAGCGCCTACTGCGGGCAGGGGCGGAGGATCTTCAAGCCGTCCACCTCGACCTCGCACATGCGCGGGCCCGCGGGGTGGTGTGGCTTTGCTGCGGGAGTCGCGGCCGGGGCCTTGAGCGGGATGGTGACGGTCTGGTCCTGCTGGGCCAGCACCTTGACGCTGCCCTTGAGGCGATCCTTGTGGGCCTCGAGCTCGAGCGTCTCGTCGCGCTTGGCGTCCACGTCGCAGGGCGTCTTGTCGCACACCTGGAAGCCGTTCTTCGTCACCGTGGCGCCGTCGGGGTCCGTCTCGACGTGCAGGTGGATGCGGCCGTCGTCGGCGGGCTTGGCCGAGGCGGCGGCGCTCGCCGTGGGCGCGACCGGCGCGCTTTGCGTGGGGGCCGCGGCGGCAGACGGCGCGACGGTCGCGGGGACGTCGGCGCTGTCGCTAGCGGCGGCCGCCGGCTTCGCTCCGGGTCGCAGCAGCAGCACCGCCCCGACGCCGATCCCTCCGAGCACGACCAGCGCACCGACCCAGAGCCCCACGCTCGACTTCTTCGGTGGCACGAGCGCGGCCATCGTCTCGGCGCCGAGCTGTGTCTGGGCGCGCTCGAGCGCGTCCTGTCCCATCGGGCCCGCGTTGGCGAATTGCGCAGCGGTCTGCGACGAGACGGCGGCGTCCGACCCGAACTGGTGCGCGGTCGGGCTACCCGGGGGTACGGCCTGCAGCGGCGGCGGCGCCATCGACTGCCCGGGGCCCGCGAACTGGCTCGGCGAGATCTCCGGCATCGATCCGCGCGCGCCGACCTGTCCGCCCTCGGGCGTCGCCAGGATCGCCGCGGCCAGCTCGCTCATCGACTGGTAGCGCTCCTCCGGTTTCTTGGCGAGGGCGTTCAGGATCACCTGCTGCAGTTGCGGCGAGATCGCGACGTCCGGGCAGATCGCCGTGAGCGGCGGCGTCGGATCGTTCAGGTGCGCCGCCAGCACGGCCATGAACGTCTCGCCCGTGTGCGGCACGCTGCCGGTGAAGATCTCGTACAGGATGATCCCCACGGCGTAGACGTCGACGCGGAGATCGGCCTTCTTTCCCGCGGCTTGCTCCGGCGCCATGTACTCGGGCGTGCCGAAGATCATGCCGGTGCGGGTCAAGCGCCTGCGCTTTGGCTCGCTCGCGGCGGCCTCTTCCGTCGTGCGCAGTTGCGCGATGCCGAAGTCGACGATCTTGACGATCTCTTCGCCGTCGCCGATGCGCTGGAGAAACACGTTCTCCGGCTTCATGTCGCGGTGGACGACGCCGCGCGAGTGCGCCGCGGCGAGCGCTCGGGTGATCTGCAGCGCGAAGCGCACGCCGCGCACCGGATCGATCACGCGCGACTTCGCGAGCTCGTCCGCGAGGTCGTTGCCCTCGAGGAACTCCATCGCCAGGAAGAAGCAGCCGTCGTCGAGGCGCCCGAAGTCGAACACGTCGAGCACGTTGGGGTGCTTGATGCGCGAGGCGCTGATCGCCTCCTGCTGGAAGCGCGCCACGATGTCCGGCTTCTCCGAGTACTCGCGCCGCAGGACCTTGACCGCGACCTTCTTCTCGATGGCCTCGTGGACGGCCAGGTAGACCTGGCCCATGCCGCCCTCGCCGAGGAGCTTCTCCACGCGGTAGCGCCCCGCGACCAGCGTGCCGACCAGCGGATCGGTTTGGCTGTCCATCTGCATGCGGAAACCCCTGGCGGCTATCCAGCCCGGGTCCGCCACCTTAGCGCAGGCGCGGCGCGGAGGGCACCCCGGCGAATGGCCGTTTGCGGCGGCCGCGGTTTTGATACCCTCGACGGTCCCATGATCGTCGTGATGGAGCCCGAGGCGCCGGAGTCGACCATAGAGGCCGTCATCGCGTACCTCGTCGGCGTCGGTTTCGACGTGCACCGCTCGAGCGGGCAATCCCGCACGATCCTCGGCGTGGTCGGCGACGTCACGCCCGACGACGTGTCGGTGGTTCGCGAGCTCGAAGGGGTCACCGAGGTGGTGCGCGTCAGCGAGCCGTACCGCCTCGCGTCCCGGCGCTTCCGCCAGCAGTCCACTGTGGTGGACGGGCCCTGGGGCAGCATCGGCGGAGACCGGCCGTGGATCGCCATCGAGCCGATCGGACTCGCGACGCAGAAGCCGGAGGAGGGCGACGACGGGCCGCAGTCCGCCGGCCTGCCGTACGAGGTCGCCGCCGGTCGTCCGTTCGACGCCGCGCTGGTGCGCTCGCGGATCGCGCCCGACGCGGTCGGTGCCCTCGCCTGTCTGTCGCTGCATCCGCAGCCGGCAGAGCCGCGGTTCGCCGTGTGCTTCGTCGAGCGCGGTCCGAGCTGGGGGGCGAACAAGTGGATCGGCGCCGCCGACAGGGAGCTCGAGCGCCGCGAAGGCAGCGTGGTCTTGCTGGAAGCCGGTGGCGAGTACCCGAACGGCGCGCGGACGCTTGAAATCGCGGCGATCGCTCGGGCGAAGATCCGCACCCACCTGCCGATCGTGGTGGACGTGCCCACGATCGCGCAGCGTGCGCGCTACACCACCGCAGTCGCGTGCGCGGCGATCGCCGCCGGTGCCGACGGCGTGATCCTGCGCGTGTGGGTCGGCCGCGAGGGCGAGCGATCGCGCGTCCCCGCCACGCTGCGCTGGCACGACGCTGTGGAGCTCGCCGAGAAGCTGCGTGCCGTCGGCGCCGCCGTACGCGGATGACCACGCGCCTGGTGATCGCCGGGCTCGGCCTGATCGGCGGCTCGGTCGCGCTGGCCGCCCGCGAGCGCCGCCTGTTCGATCACGTCGTCGGCGTCGACCTGCCGGACGTAATCGCGACCGCGAGTGCGGCGCGCGTTGTCCACGAGGGCGTCGACGCGCGCGATCCCGCGGCGCGCGCGCGGGCGTTCGCCGGCGCCACGCTGTGCGTCCTGGCCGCGCCGGTCGGCGCGATCACCAGCCTGGTCGTCGAAGCGCTGGCGGGCGCACAGGCGGTCACCGACTGCGGCTCCACCAAGCGCGCGATCGTGCGCGCGGCCGGGACTTCCCCCGCGTTCGACCGCTTCGTCCCCGGTCACCCCATGGCCGGCGCGCCCGGGGGCGGCCTCGACCGCGCCCGTCCCGACCTGTTCGACGGCTCGCGCTGGATCCTCTGCCCCGCCGCCGCCGCCGCCCTGGCTCGCTCCCGCGTCGAGGCCCTCGTCGGCGGGCTGGGCGCCGACCCGGTCTACCTGGACGCGGCGGAGCACGACCGCGCCGTGGCCCTCACGAGCCACGTGCCCCAGCTCCTCGCCAGCGTGTTGCAGGTGATGTCGGTCCGGCGCGGAACCGCCCTCGCCGCCGGCCCGGCCTTCGAGCGCGCGACGCGCGGCGCCGGCGGCGGCGAGGCCATGTGGCGCGACATCTTCGCCACCAACGCCGACGAGATCGCGGCTGTCCTTCGCGAGCTCTCGGCCGAGTTGGGCAAGGTCGCCGACGGGCTCGCGGCGCCGTCGCCGGATCTGTCGTCCGCGCTGGCGCTGCTCGCCGCCGCTCGCCGCCGCGACGAAGCGTGACGCCGCGTCGGCTGGGCGCCGGGTGGCAGGGATGTTGCTACCTGGCGGGCGTGCTTCGTGCTCACCGCTGGCTGCTTGTATTCGGGACGATCGCCCTCGCGACGTCGGCGGCGTGCGTCCTGAATCCGCAACCAGAGCCGCCGAGCGATACCGCGGACAAGGGGGCCGGCGGTGGCGGCGGCACGGGCGGGGACAACAGCGCCGCCGGGGGTAGCTCCGGAAGTCCGGGCGGCACCGGTGGACTCGGCGGCGGCGCCGGAACCGGGTCTTTTTCCGATGCGCAAGCGCCGCCGCCCGAGGCCGGCGCGGACGGTAGCGGCCAGGACACGGACGGCGGCGCCGACGCGGGAACGGACGCTGAAGGCGACGGAGCGACCGACGGCAACGGGGACGCGACGTCCCAGGAGGGGGGCGACGCCGCGTCCCCGGAAGGCGGCGACGCGACGCCCGGCGACGGCGCCGTGGCGGGCTGAGCGCGAGGCAAGCGCGAGCCGAGCAGCGCGGCATCGAGGTCCGCCTATGTGCCACGATGTGCCACTCGACGGCGCGTCGGAGGGCGTTTACCCAGGCATGGGCGCGCTCATCGAATGGCGCGGCACGTGCTAGGTTGGCGGCCGATGGGGCGTTCTCTGAATCCGATGGGCCTGGCACTGCTCGCCGCGCTGGCTTTGGGCTCGTGCGTGCTGAACCCTCAGCCGGAGCCGCCCGCCGCTCCGGGCGCGGGCGGCGGAACGATCGACGGCGGTGCCGGCAGCGGCGGCTTTGGCGCCGGCGGCACTGCCGGCTCGGGCGGCGCGTCCGGGACTGGCGCGACCGGAGGCTCGGGCGGCTCGGGAGGCAGCGGCGGCGGTCTCGACGGCGGTGCCGGAGGTGCGGCCGGAGCCGCGGGTTCGGGCGGAGCGGCTGGAGCCGCGGGCGCGGCGGGGAGTGCCGGCGCGGCCGGAGCCGCGGGCTCAGGCGGAGCGGCCGGAGCCGCGGGCGCGGCGGGGAGTGCCGGCGCGTCGACGGACGGTGGTGCCGGCGCGTCGACGGACGGTGGTGCTGGCGCGGCCGGGGCAACGACGGACGGCGGCAACGACGCCGGGCCAGGCTGATCCGGGCGCGGCTACTGCTGCTGTGGCCGAACCAGATAGCTGTCGACGACGTTCGCGACGAAATCCGCGAGGATGCCGTCTGCGACGCGCAGCCGGCGGCTGAGCTCGCGCGCCAGATTCAGTACGATCAGCGCGTACGCCTTCACGTCGAAGCGATACAGCGCGTCCAGGTCCGCCGAGGTGATGCGGAGCAGGCGCGACGGTGCCAGCGTCCGGATCGTCGCCGAGCGCGGCTGGACGTCGAGGATGCTCATCTCCCCGAACCAATCGCCGGGTCCGAGCAGCGCGACGCGCGCGTCGATGCCGCGCTTGCTGCGCTTGAGCACCTCCATCTCGCCGCTGATGAGCACGAACATGTCGCGCGCTTCCTCGCCTTCGCGGAAGATCACCTCTCCGGCGGACGGTGTCGCCGGCGAGAGCGTGGCGGCGAGGTGCGCCAGCACGTCGTCGGACAGGGCGCCGAACAGACCGATGCTCCGCATCTCCGTCGGGGCGATAACCGTGGCCGGACGGTCGCTCACGGCCGCGCTCCGGGTACCCACACCGCGTTCGGCAAGGCGCCGCCGGCGTAGCGCCACGGCACCGGGCAGTAACGTCGCATCGAGGATCCTCCGGGTGTGGCGCACCTCAGGTGCGCGAGCCGGACCAACCTTATCGCCCTTCCGTCCGCGGTCAAAGGGGGCGTCGGCTACTCGTCGCCGGAGTCGTGGTAGAGCGGCGCGCGGTCGCGGCAGAAGCGCTCGATGGCTTCCACATCCTCCGCGGACAGACGCTGGAACGCGATCCCCATGCCCGGCGCCGTGTCCGGGCCGGCGTCGCGTGACCAGCGGACAATCCCTTCGGCCTCGACCTGGTATCCATCCGGCAGCACGAAGTAGAGGCTGACTTCAGTGCCCGCGGGCTTGGGCTGGTACGTCGCGACGAACAAGCCGCCGCTCGAGAGATCTTGCGACAGACCCGCATAGAAGTGGGACTCGCTCAGCAGCCCGATGTCGGTCTCGACGAACGTGCGCCGGCCGCGCGAGCGCTTGTCCTTGCCGTCGAACGGCGTCGGCCGGCGCGGTCTGCCTGTGGGCTCGGGCGCCAGCGGAATCGTCGAGGACCGCTCGCGCTCGGGCTCGCTCCCGGACTCGTGCACGACCACCTCGCGGCGTTGTCGCTGCTGTGCGCGTGCGATCGGATAGAGCAGCGCCAAGGTGCGGGCGACCGTCTCCGTGGCGGCGTGCAGCGAAGGATCGTCGATGGACATCTCCTGGAGCGCGGCCAGGGCTTCGCCTAGCTGGCCGATCGCGACGCGCACGCCGGACGCGGCCGGCGTGGCACCGGTCTCGATCTCGTACAACGCGCTGGACGCAGCCGCGGTAGCCGAGATGGTCGTCTGGAGTGGATGCTGGGCGACCGCATCCAGATGCTGCAACGCACCCAGCGCTTCTGCGAGCAGCTCGCGTGCCTGGCGCGCCGAGCGTGTCGAGTTGGACGGCACCGGACCGTCGGAGTCCATGGGCTAGCGTGGTCCTCCGAACCTCGCGTGGCACGCCGCGCTGCTTCCCGAATGTTGTCGCGCGGCAATCACGCTTGGAGCGTCTTCTCGAACACCACGCGAGGCCTTGCGGGTCCCGCATAGTCCTCGACCAGGGTCACCGACCAGCCCGTCGCGCGGTGGAATGCGATCGAGCCCTCGTTGCCCGTGGTGGTGATCGCCTTGAGTCGCTTGCAGTCGGACTTGCGGCAGTCCTCTTCGAAGCTCTGGTAGAGGATCTTGCCCACGCCGCGCCGGCGGTAGTCCGGGTGGATGCCCACCAGGTGGACGTAGCCGGTGACCGGCGGCCCAGGCGTGATGAATCCGAACAGGAAGCCCACCATGACGCCGTCGTGTTCGACCACGCGAGCCAGGGAGCCGAGCTCGTAGAAGAAGATCGGGTGCGCGAGCGCGCTCGTCGGCCCCCCCCACCAGCGGTCGATCACCTGGACGATGTGGTCGTAGTCCTGCTTGCCGAGCGGCCGCGTGATCATCGTGGAGTTGCCGCACACGGGAGGCGGCTGGGCGGAGCGTAACACGCCTTGCCAGAGCCGCCGCCAGGCAAAAGTCCGCGCCGGCAGCCCCGCAAGCCCACCATTGGGACCCGGGTGCCGTCGCTGGCCTCGTGGCGGATCGTCGTGTATCCCGTTGTCGAAATGGGACACCCGGTTCGCATCGCGCCGTCGATACTCAGCGCCGACCTCGGTCGGCTGGCCGAGGAAGTGCGGGATGCCGAGAGCGCCGGCGCCGACTGGATCCACGTCGACGTGATGGACGGACGCTTTGTTCCGAACATCACGCTGGGTCCGCTTGTCGTGCGCGCGGTGCGGCGCACGACCACGCTGCCCGTGGACGTGCACTTGATGATCGTCGAACCGGAGCGCTACGTGGAGGCGTTCGCCGAGGCGGGCGCCGACGTCATCAGCGTGCACGAGGAAGCATCGCCCCACCTGCAGCGCACGCTCTCGGAGATCCGTCGGCTCGGAAAGCGCGCTGGCGTCGTGCTCAACCCGCATACGCCCGAGGAGTCGGTGCGCTACGTCCTCGAAGACGCGGACCTGATCCTGGTCATGAGCGTCAATCCAGGTTTCGGCGGTCAGGCGTTCCTGCCGAGCGTGCTTCCGAAGCTCGCCGCGTTGCGGGAGATGATCGATCGCGCCGGCCTGGATGTGGATCTCGAGGTGGACGGCGGCGTCTCGCCGGAGACGGCGCGACGGGTCGTCGACGCCGGCGCGCGCGTGCTCGTCGCGGGGTCCGCGGTGTTCGGTCACACCGACCGCCGCGCGTCCATCGCTGCGATTCGCCAGGCGTGCGCGTGATGCGTCGCGCGGTTGTCGCGCTCGCGGCCGCCGTCGCGGTCGCCTCGACGGCGTGCGGCACGAACCGTTCGGATCTCCGTCCGGCGCCCCACGCCGCACGCCGCGCCGGACCGGCAACCCCTGGATCCGCCCCCGCCCGGGCCCATCCGGCGCCCAAGCCGGACACGGCTGCGGACCGCGTGGTCGCGCGCGCGCTGGCCCGTGTCGCGCGCCTTCGACAGCTCGCCGCGACGGGGCCCGTCCACGGCGAGGTGGTGTCGCGCGACGAGATGATCCGGCTCGTCAAGCAGCAGCTTCACCAGGAGGTCCCGGCGGAGGTGCTCGCCGCGCAGACGGAGGAGCTATACGCGCTGGGGACGGTTCCAGCAGGGTTCGACTTCGAGAAGAGCCTGCTGTCGTTGATGACCGCCCAGCTCGCGGGTTTCTACGATCCGAAGAGCAAGACCATGGTGCTCGGTGACGACCTGCACGGCGCCGAGCGCGCCGCCACGCTCGATCACGAGCTCGTGCACGCGCTGCAGGATCAACACTACGATCTCGGCAGTCAGCTCGCGTATCGAGACGACGCATCGGACGCGCAGAGCGCGCTGCATGCCCTCGCGGAGGGTGACGCCACCAGCGCGATGCTCGATGCGATGCTGGCGCCGCAGGGTCGCCTCGCGACGGACATTCCCGACTCGGTGATCAACGTGCAGGTCACCGGCGCGATGGAGATCGCCCCGTCCACCGGGGATATCCCTGACATCTTGAAGCGCTCGCTGATCGCGCCGTATGTGGACGGCATCGTGCTCGTGCATTGGGCGCGCCGGCGCGGCGGTTGGGCTGCAGTGGACGCGCTGTGGCGCGATCCACCGACGACGACCGAGCAGTTGCTGCATCCCGACAAGCTGCTCGCGCGCGAGCCCGCGGAGGTCTTGCCGGTTCCCGCCGCCTCCGCGACGGGGCCCGCGCATGTCGTCTATCACGACGTGATCGGTGAAGAGGCGTTGCGCTTGCTGTTCGACGAGTGGATGCCCGAGCGGACCGCGATCGCGTCCGCTGGCGACTGGAGCGGCGATCGCCTGGCGATGTTCCGTGACGGCGATCGGAATGCGCTCGGCTGGCACCTGCGCTTCGACACCGAAGCCGCGGCGCGCCGCGCGCTCGAGGCGTTCGCGCGCGGCATCCTCGGCGGCCACGCCGCTGCGGCGTCGACGGCGCGCGAGCAGTCGCGGCGCGGGTCGATCTGTCGCGAGCGAAGCGGCGCCGGTCCGTTCGCCGCCGCGCTGCACGGGCGTGACGTGGCGGTCGTCGCGGGGCCATACCAGCGGCTCGCCGCTGGCCCGCACAGTGCCGGCTCCTGCGCCGACGCGGCAGCTTGGGCGAGCGCGGTTTCCCGGTCCGGGTCACAGAGGACCCGACCGGGGCGAAATTGACCCATACGGTCCGGCCGTGAGCCGCGGAAAGTGCCCCGCTTGCGTTGGCACGAAGCGTGCTTATGCATTGCGTGCGGCTGATGGATCGCAACTGAAAGCCCCGACCGTCCGACCTCGTTCTCATGCAGGAGAGTCCCGTGACCCGGCCCAGCAACACCTCCTCCCAGCGACCCCGCGCCAAGAAGGCTGCCAACGTGGCTGCCGTCGGTGTGTCGTGGATGGCGCTGGTGGCGGCGACGACCCTCGGTCTGGGCCCAGTCGGGCGCGTGCGCGCCGAGATTTCGTCGGACAACGGCGCGGTGGCGGACGACACGGACAACGTCGACGCGATGCGGCTGATCGTCCAGTCCTACGCCGCCGAGAGCGTCGGGGCCGACCACCTGCCCGGCGAGTTTGCCCGGCCGTTGGGCTCGATCCAGCGCGCGATCACCGCCGACGAGCTGCGGCGCGGGATTGCCGTCGACATTCTCCAGGTCGGCGAAGAAGCCAAGCTGAGCCCTGACGGAGCTGTCGTGGTCGCGTGGATCGAGCCGGGCCACCCGGATCTCGAGTACGACGCGTTGCAGGCGCGCCCCGGCGCGAATGCGTTCTATGGCATGGCGCCGTCCGCGCAGGATGCGTCCGGGCACACGCGCGTCGTCCTCCGTCGCCGCAGCGCCTGACGCACTATCTGCGTTTCGGACGAAAATCCGGCGTGTGGACGGCATGACACGCTGGCGGGCCGCAGGGTGACACCGTGACAGTGCGCGCCCCGGGTAGTCCGTGACCCTCAGGCGGCTTGTTGCGAAGCGCTCTCGCGCGACTGCTTCATCTTCATCGCGCGCACCCGGCGCGAGAAGTCGCGGCGATCGCCCTCGGTGAGCTCGCGGCCCCCGAAGCGCGCCTCGAGGTACAGCTCGGTGAGCGCGAGCACCTCGGGACCGATGGGATGGCCGAGCTCGAGCAGCGCGCGCGCGTGCGCTAGCGGCGGGGTGGCAGATTGCCGCATGACGCCGTGCGCGTTCATCGCGTCCTCCAGGCTTCGGTAGAGGGCCACGGTCTGCAGGGCGGCGACTTGCTTCGGCGAACGATTCTTCGGTGAAGACGCATCGCCGGGCTTGCGCCGTCGCATCCACACGCCGCCGGCGACCATCAGCATCAGACCCAGCACGAGCGCGCCGTAGCGGAGCGTCCGATCGCCGAGCTTGCCGGTTCCGCGCAGGTGCCAGTACTTGCTGCGCACGCTGTGGAAGAGGTGCACCTGTTGCTTCAGGTCGTAACCGACCACATGACGATTCCAGCGCTGCGCGGTCGCCTCCACGAGATCGCGGAAGAACGCGAGGATCCCGCTCACCTCGCTCTGGGGCGCGGCGTCTGCGGGTGGCGTCGGATCGAAGCGCGTCCAACCCTTCGTGTCGATGTACGCCTCGACCCAGGAGTGCGCGTCGCCTTGGCGAACGGCGTAGTACTGCCCGAAGCGATTGTACGTGCCGCCGATGAAGCCCGTGATGTTGCGCGTCGGCACGCCGATGGTGCGCAGCATGACCGCCATCGCCGTCGAATAGAACTCGCAGTGGCCACGCTTCGAGTTGAAGAGGAAATCGTCGAGTGGGTTCGCTGCACTCCCCGACGGCGAGTCGAGGTCGTAGCTGTACCCCTTCCGGAGATGCGTCTCGATTGCCTTTGCTTGGGCCGCGGGCGTCGTGAGCCCCACAGTCCACGTGCGCGCGAGGCCGGCGATGCGGTCTGGCATGCCCCGCGGCAGCGCGAGATAGCGCGCTCGCTCGGCCGTCGTCAGCGCCTCAGGACGGTGCTCGGCGGGCCGGGCGAGATACACGTCGTAGCGGATGCCGTGGCTGTCGGCGCTCGCGTACTTGAGCTCGCCCTCCGGTCCTTGGAAGATGTTCGGTAGCGCGCCGAGCAGCGGCGCGCCGCGCGGGAGGATCTTCAGAGCAACGGTGTCGGGCGGAAGGAACAGCACCGGCGGGTCGATCGGCTCCAGATCGATCGTCATGCGCCGGTCGTGCACCGGATCGGGGAAGCGCCGCACGCTGACCGTCGCGCCGATCCGTTCAGCCGTGGTGCGGCGGGTCATCGTCCGCGACCAGGTCCGGCCGTCGTAGTGGTCGAAGGCGGTGCCGCGGAGGTACAGCGCCAGGCGTTCGGGGGGATGCGCCGGGAGGTCCGGGTACTCCACGCGCATGGCGATCGCGGGATTGCTGCGCAGCTTGCCGACGCCCCCGAGATCGACCCGGTCGGAGAAGCCGATCATGCGCTCCGAGCTCGAGTGGTTCAGCAGCAACAGCGACAGGCCGACGCGCGGGAACAGGATGAAGAGCACCGCGGTGAAGACGAAAATCGGAACCGACAGCAAGCATGTGAAGGCGAGGAACGGCTTGCCGATCACGCGTCGGCTTCGCAGGATGCGCGGCACGTCGACAGGCAGTCCGGTCCGGTCGCGCGCACCCTGGCGATAGTTGCCCTCGACCTCGCGACGCAGATGACTGAGCACCAGCGCCCCCGGCGCCACCACGAGGAAGCCGACGAAGCACAGCCCGTAGGCCAGCCCGCCGCCGAGCACGGTGCCGGCGATCAGGTGGAGCAGCGCAAGCAGGATGACCTGCTGGTCGTGGGCCGCACCCCGTCGCGTTGCCAGCCGGACGACCTGTAGCGCCGCCGCGAACTCGACCGCGAGCTCGAGCACGCCGGCGCCGAGGAAGAACCGCGACAGCTGCAGCGCGAGCAAGAGCACCGGGCCGTACGTGCCGATGCGTCGCACCATCGCCTTGTCCTGCCAGCGCTCCGGCAGGGCCAGCGCGCCGGCCAGACCCAACAGCAGGGCCCAGCTGACCCAACGGCTGAGCTCGTCGCTGGTGACGAGTGCGAGCAAGCCCAGCGTCGCGAGGGCGTCGGTCATGATCCGGTGGATCAAGCCGAACTTCATGGCGCACCGGCAGCGAGGGAGGGTTGTCGGGGCGGCGCGGCCGGCGGCGTGGGGCGGACGCTGGGCGCGTCCGGGCCCGGTGCGGCAGCGCCTTCCACGGCTTCAAGCAGTGCGAGGAAGCGCAGCAGCGGGTCAGCGCCCACGTTCGAATCCGCGCGCACGCGCTCGCGCGAGCTCGTGCGGATCGTCACGCCGTCGCCGCGGCGCAGGTGGGCGACGGCGCGCGAGGCGACGTCGCGGATGCGGCGCTCGAAGCGCGCGTTCCAGTCATCGTCCGGGTGATGACCAGGGAAGGTGTTGTCGACGACAAAGTCGACGTCGCGCCGCGTCTCCCGCGCGCGCTCGAGCAGCACCAGCGCGCTGGCGAGGGTGCTCTTGCGCCAGTAGATGTCGCGCGGGTCGTCGCCTTCGCGCATCGGACGCACGCCCAGGATCTCGTCGCCGCCTCCACGTCCGAGCGCGCCTTCTCCTCCGAGGCGCCGGCCCGGTTGATCGGGAGGTAGACGCACCGGATCGACCGCGGGGTAGATGATGAGGTCGCCCTCGGCGAACAGCTCGCGCGACTTCTCGAACAAGCCGAAAGGGAAGCGGGTTGCGACGCGAAAGCCGATGTGACGATCGCGGCCTCGCTTGGCAGGTGTCCGGCGATACGCTGCGACCTGCGCCGAGTGTGGGCTTATCTTCAAGAAGAAGCAGCGCTTGTCGGCGGGCTGACCCGCGCGCAGATCCTCGATCTCGATCGCGTAGGAGGGCGAGCGAGACTTGTGGTTGTAGACCTCGATCTCGACGAGGTGGGCGCGGCCGACCTGGGCGCGGGGTGGCAGCCGACGGACCACGGTCAGGCGGCGGAGGCTCAGCTCGCTCATGACGCTGGATACGATGATCAGCGACAGCAGCATGCCGAGCAGCAGGTACAAGAGGTTGTTGCCGGTGTTGATCGCGGCGAAGCCGACGCCGAACGTGATGGCGATGAACCACTTGCCTTCGCGAGTGACCTTCAGCTTGCGCGGCAGACGGAACCAGCGGCGGGCTCGCTCGCCGCGGCGGCGCTGGACTTCGGCGTCGTGCGTCTTGGGAGGGGTGGTGACGCGCGCCACGACCGGATCAGAGCGGGACCGGGACGCGCGCGACGACGTCGCGCACGGCGGCCTCCGCCTCCTCACGGGTCGGGACGTAACCCTCGGCGTGGGCCGCCAGGCGTACGCGGTGCGCGAGCAGCGGGACCGCCAGGTCGTGGATGTCGTCGGCGATGCAATAGCGGCGACCTTGCAGCAGCGCGCGTGCGCGCGCGGCCCGCGAGAGGTTCATGCCCGCGCGCGTGGACGCGCCGAGTGCCAACGCCGGCGTCGAGCGCGTCGCCGTGATCAAGGCTTGCAGATACGTTCCCAGGGCGCTGTCGATCGGCACGCGGTCGACCTGGCACTGCAGCTCGACCAGCGACTGCGGATCGAGCACGGTGGGGACGTTCTTCACGCGGTCTGCCTCGGGGTCGAGCATCAGGCGCGTCTCGACCTGAGGCGGCGGATAGCCGATCCGGATCCGCACCATGAAGCGGTCCAGCTGCGATTCCGGCAGCGGGAACGTGCCTGTGAAGTCCTGCGGGTTCTGCGTCGCGACGACGAGAAACGGTTCGGGGAGCGGGATCGTCTTGCCGTCGAGGGAGACTTGGCCGTCGTTCATCGCTTCCAGCAGCGCCGACTGCGTGCGCGGGCTCGCGCGGTTGATTTCGTCGGCGAGCAGCACGTTCGCGAAGATCGGTCCTTGGCGCAGCACGAACTGGCTGGTGCGTTGGTCGTAGACGGAGACTCCGAGAACGTCGCTCGGCAACAGATCGCTGGTGAACTGCACGCGGCGCATGTCGCCGCCGACGGCCTTGGCGAGCGCGCGCGCCAACGTGGTCTTGCCGACCCCAGGCACGTCTTCGATCAAGACGTGGCCCCGCGCCAGCAGCGCGACGAGCGCCAACTCGACGGCCGCCGGCTTGCCTTCAAGGGCCGTTTCCACGGCGCGTGTGAGCTCTACCAGCCTCTCGATCGGCTCTGCGTCTACCACGACGGCAGAAGAAGACATCGTTCGCATCGTAGCATGGGGCCCGCCAGGGGCCGCTCTATGGAACCGACAGGGGGGCGCGGCATTTGGGGCAGGGCCCGGTCGAGGGCCGAAGGCCTGTTCATCTGACGGGGTACGGGCGGCGGTTGGCGCCTGATTTCGTGGTATCGAGGGCGCGTGCAGGCCATCGAGCGGATCGTGGTTCGGGGTGTGACGCGGATGTTTGGCGCGACGCCGGCGTTGCGAGGGGTGAGCGCCACGTTCGAGGCCGGCACGATCACATTTCTCGAGGGTCCGAACGGCGCGGGCAAGTCCACGTTGCTCGCCGTCGTCGGCACCACGTTGCGCCCGAACACCGGCTCGGTGGCGTACGAGCCGCTCGGGGATTCGGCGGATCTCGCGCGGGCGCACATCGGCTGGGTTTCCCACGAGAGTCACGCCTACCGCGAGCTTACCGCGCGGCAGAACGTGGAGCTCGCCGCGCGGGTGTACGGCGTGGATCCGCGGGAGGCGTGGCAGCGTACCAGCGCGCGGGTCGGCGCGGAGCAGCTCGCCGATCGGGCGGTCGGGACGCTGTCACGCGGCCAACGGCAGCGGATCGCGCTGGCGCGTGCTCTGGTGCACGCGCCGTCGGTCTTGCTGCTCGACGAGCCGTGGTCCGGGCTGGACGTCGCGAGCGGGGAGCGGCTCGAGCGCATCGTGGTCGAGGAGGCGGAGCAGGGCGCGATTGTCGTGGTGGTCAGCCACTCGCAGCGTCTGGCCGAGCGCCTCGCGGGCGTCCGCGTTCGGCTCGAGAACGGGCGCGTCGTTTCGAAGTAGCGTTGCTCAGCCGCGGCCGGTCGTCGCGCCGACGAGTGCTTGCACGAGCGACGCCGGCGCCGCGCCGGCGTCGCGTGGTAGCTCGACGATCGGGACCGTGAGGCCGACGGCGCGGAGTTCGTCGGCGTTTCCGCCGGTGCTCGCGTCGGGGGGTCGGGCGCCGCAGAGCAGGAGCAGGTCGGGGACGCGTCCGGCTGCGCGCATCGCGCCTGTGGTCGCGACGACATCGTGGATGACGCCGAGGGAGTCGGGCGCCACGAGCACCCACAGCGCGTTGGGTCCGAGCGCGCGCGAGAGATCGACGTTCGTCTCGTTGGGGCTCAGCGGGCTGAAGGCGCCGCCAGCCGTCTCCACGATGCACCAGCCGCCAGCGGTGTAGTGTAGTGTATGGCTGTGAATGGTCTCCGCGATGTCGGTCGCGGAGACGCGGCGGTCGTCGGGTGTTGCGGCGCGGAAGGGCGAGACCGGCGTGCGGAATGCGTAGAACGGGTGCGGTCTCGGCGGCGTGCAGCGGTGGGCCACGCTCTCGAGCGCGGCGGCGTCGGAGCCAGGCGGCGGGGCCCCGTCGGCATTGCGCTCGATTCCGGTTTCGACGGGCTTGAGCGCCAGCACGTGGGCGCGCGGGTCGTGTTCCACCAGGGCGCGGGCGATGGCGACGCTGGCGAACGTCTTTCCCACCGCGGTTCCGGTTCCGAGGATGACTATGCGGCGCATGCTTCGGCGATCGCGGCGGCGAGTCGTTGGACGTCGGTCGGGCTCATGGTCGCGTGCAGTGTGACACGCAGGCGCGCGGTTCCGTGGGGCACGGTCGGGGGTCGGATTGGCTGAACGAGGAAGCCGCGCTGCCTTGTCCGTTCGGCGATCTCGACGGCGCGCTCGTTGCTGCCGACGATCACCGGGATAATCGGTCCGGCGCGATGCGGCGGGACGGCGACGCCCGCGGCGAGGAGCGCGTCTACGAACGTGGTGTGCAGCTGCTGGAGCGCGTCGCGCGCCCCATCGTCCTGGCGTGCTCGCGCGACGTTCAGGGCGGCGAGGCGGGCCATGAGCGGCGAGGGGGCGGTCGTGTAGACGTGCGACCGGGCGCGGTTCCATAGCCAGCGGCGGAGCTCGACGGACCCCGCCACGAACGCCCCTTGTGCGCCTACGGCCTTTCCCAGAGTGCCGATCAGGACGTCCGGAGTGACGCCCGCTGCGGCGCTCAGACCGGCGCCATTTGGCCCGTGGACGCCGAGGGCGTGGGCTTCGTCGACCAGCAGTCCGGCGCCGGTCTGCCGACAGATGGTCGCCAGCTCCTGGAGGTCAGGGCTGTCGCCATCCATGCTGAAGTAGCTCTCCGTCACGAGCCACTTCCGGCGCGCGCCGTAGGCGGCGAGGGCGTGTCTGGCCGCTTCCGCGTCGCGGTGCGGGTACACTCGCACCGTGGCCCGGGACAGGCGGCAGCCGTCGATGATCGAGGCGTGGTTGAGCTCGTCGCTGACGACCAGATCGCCAGGAGCCAGAAGGGCCGCCAGGGCGCCCAGGTTCGCGGCGTATCCGCTGGTGAACAGCAAGGCGGCCGGTAACCGCACCCACTCCGCCAGATCGTGTTCGAGCTCGAGGTGCGCGTGGTTCGTGCCGTGAATTAGCCGGGACGCGCCCGCCCCTGATTCGGCTCCCGCGAGGTCCGCGAGCGTTTCACGTGAAACAGCCGAGCGGCCGTACCCCAGGTAGTCGTTCGAGCAGGCGTCTACGACGCCCGGTTCGGGGAGCACCGCCTCCTCGCGCAGCAATCCCCGTTGCCGGAGCGCGTCGAGCTCTGCACCGAGAAAATCGAGCACCATGTGGCCGCGGTTCTAGCAGGACCCGACCCAGCGCGGCAGGGGGCAGCGGCGAAACCCAGCGCAACTCGCCCCACTGGCGCGCTGGGGGCGGCAAAACGACCGCTTGACCTCTCGCCAACGCGGGCCGAGGCGGGGTGAACCCGCGGCCAACACCAGACAACCGAGGAGCTCTACCACATAAAAACGCTAACATATTACTATATTCTTAATACTTCTAAAGACTTACAAGCCATCAAATGCCGTTCCGCAAAACGCGCAGAGACATAAAAACTACGGCATACTTCTAAAGTCGCGATGTCCGAAGCCGCACACGTCGACTCCCAAGCGCCGCGCCGTGCGCCGCGCCGCGGACGCTATGACCGCGACGCGTCCCCCGAGCAGCGGCGGACCGAGCAGCACCGGCGCTTGCTCGATGCGACCGCGACGGTGATGGCGCACGCCGGCGCGCGCGCAACGGCCACGGCCGTCGTGCGCGCGGCGCGCGTCGGCCGGAACACGTTCTACGAGCACTTCACGAACCTGGACTCCGCGATCGCCGAGGTGTCGCGGCTTGCGATCGCCGACATGGAGAACGAGATCCGTGACGCCCTGGTCGACGCGCTGACGCCCATCGAACGGATCCGCGCGCTCGCACACGCGTGGATCACGACGGTCGATGCGCGCCCGGAGCTGGCCCGCGCGTTGTTGCGCCGTCACGGCGAAAGCGAGAGCACGGACCTGTCGTATGCCGGGGCGCTGTTCCGGAAGTTGCTGGACGGGGTAATCGCCGAGGCGCGTCGCGCGTCTGCGATCACGCCGCTCGCCGACGAGCGGCGCGTCGTCGTCATGAGCGCCGTCGCGGAGACGCTCGCTCGTGAACATCTCCGCAGCGCCGCCGAGGACGCCGAGCTACTCGCGGATCTGCTCGTCCGTGCGTTCAGGTAAGCGTGCGCCGACCAGCCTTGCTGTCGGTTGTCAACTCTCGAAATGCCGCGAACGGGTGCGCTAACTGTGGGCAAGTCGTGGACATCCTGCCGCCTTCCGCGACCTGAAGCGCGCAAGAGATTGCCAGGACGGCAGTGTGCCATTTCCATGAATCGCGACGGGTGCTACCGTCGCCGACGATGAACCGCGCGCCGGTCGAGCTCCGGGTTGGCGGACAGACGTACCGCGTCGTCGCTTCTGCTGAAGAGGCGGAAGTGCGTCGACTGGCGGGCGTCGTCGACGCGCGGCTGCGCGAGCTCGTCGGTCCGGGGCGCGCCATCACGCCGCAAGCGATGTTGCTCGTCGCGCTCGCGCTCGCGCACGACGTCGAGGAAGAGCGCGAGAAGCGACTGCACGTCGAGCAACGCTCGAAGGAAGCGTTCACCGCGCTGCTGCAGCGCATCGATGCTGCCCTCGAGGCCGCCGACGCGCCCGAGGGCAACGTCGTGGTCGAACCCGAGTCGCCGCTACCCCGATAGCGCGGCGCCGCAGCGACGCGCGCCTCACTCCTCGTCGGGCGGCCCGCGCAACCACTCGTAGCCGAGCAGGAACGGCAGCGCGATCGCGAGCGCGTCGACCTGTGCCGCGATCACGAACGTGGTCTCGTGCGTCTCGCCCAACCCGTACTGCGCGCCGATCAGCAGCCCGCCGGCCATGATGTAGCTCGAGTGGAAGTTGTAGCTGCGGCTGCCGATGAACAGCCAGCTGGAGACGCCGGGCTCCCAGCCGACGTCGCTCTTGCGCGCGTAGCCCCCGGCGGAGAGCCCGATCGGGATGTACGAGGTGATCGGAAGGAGCACCGTGCCACCGCCGCCGAGTCTCAGATCGTCGAAGCCGGCCGTGGTCACGTCCACGTACGGACCGACGCCGATGTCCGAGTACCGCGAGCGCCCGAACAGCACGTCCCCGCGCACGCCGTTGTACCAACAGGTGTGCTGCCACCACGACTGGTGCGTGCCGACGCCGCACACGCCCGTGACCAGGCTTGCGTTCCACTGGGGGTCGGCTGCCGCCGGGACGCTCAGCGTGGCGGCAAGAGCGACGCCGGCAAAGACAACCCATCGGCGCATCGCCGAGACGCTACTACATCAGCGCCGCGCCCTGCGAGTGCGCGGCGATCAGAAGGCCGACGCCGGCGGTACGCACGCCGGATTGCCGACGCACAAGCGGCAGTCGACCGCCGCGTCCTGACCGAACGTGCACGGAGTGGTGGTAGGTGGATCGCCGGTGCAGCGGGTCTTGATCAGCGGATCGAGCGCCTTCGACGGGAAGCTGACCAGGCAGCCGTAGCAGATCTTGATCGGGAACGTGAGCGAGCTCGAGGTGATCGACGTGCCGCCCAGCGTGTCGCCGAACACGCTGACGGTGACGATGACCTCGCCGTTGGTCGGAAGGTAGGGCTGACCGCCGACCGTCACGTTGTTCACGCCGGGGATGAGATCGACGGCGACCAGCCCGTAGCCGGGCGTGTCACCCAACGAAGGATCGACGAAGCCGGTGGCCGTGGTGGAAAAGCTGAAGGCAGCGCCGGTCGCCGCCGGGTTCGAAATCGTCACCACCGCGCCGCGGATCGTGATGCGGTTCGGCTCGGTCCTGATCTGGGTGCGCGAACCGCGCGCCACGAGCTGGTTGCCGACCAGCAAGAAGCCCGTGTACGTCGACGTAAACGCCGTGTCGAGGTAGCCGTACGCGAGATACGTGTTCGCGGGGTCGGCCTTCGGTGTACAGCTCGACGCGTCCGCCGAGACCACACCGCGGACGAACAGCATGCTGTTGTTGTCCGCGCAACCGGCGGACAGGACAAGCCCGCCAAGCGCGAGCAAAGCAGCAGAAAACAGGTGCCTGGGTTGCAACCGACGCATATCGACCTCGAGGTTCCGGGAGCGCGAGCAGATGCCGAAGCTCCCAAGTCGAAGTCTATCGGGCGGACGCTTGCAGCGCCAAGATTACGCAAGGGTCCCCGCTTATCGAAGTGAAGCGCTGGTCGTATGCTCAGCTGAGCCGGCGCATCGCTTCGCACACGCGCTCGACCTCGAGGCTCACCGTCTCCACTGCCCCGGGCGCTCTCGCGGCGACGAACCGCAGACGTGCACCGGCGCGCTTCTTGTCGCGCCCGACGAGCGTGGCGGCTTCCGCCAGCGGCTCGCCCTCGAGCGCGTGCGGCAGACCCAGCGCTGCGAGCAACGCGACGACTCGCGCCGTCAAATCCGACGGAGTAATGCCGAGCGTCTCGCCGATCCGTAGCGCGGCGACCAGCCCGAGCGACACAGCCTCGCCGTGCGTGAGGCGCGTGTACCCGCCGTGGGCCTCGAGCGCGTGTCCGATGGTGTGGCCGAGATTGAGCGTCGCGCGCACGCCGCTCTCGCGTTCGTCGAGGCCGACGACACGGGCCTTCACCCGCACACAGCGACGCACGATGTCGGAGATCAGCGCCGGATCACGCGCCGCGATGCGCGCGCCCTCGGTCTCGAGCAGCGACAGCAGCTCCGGATCGCCGATCAGCGCCGTCTTGACCACCTCCGAGAGCGCGCTGGAAAAGCCGCGCGCGGGCTCGGTGCGCAGCAGATCGACGTCGCACACGACGCCTCGCGGCTGCCAGAACGCGCCGACGCAGTTCTTCGCGTCGGCGAGATCCACGGCGGTCTTGCCGCCAACCGACGCATCCACCATCGAGAGCAATGTCGTCGGGACGCACACCCACGGGACGCCGCGCATCCAGGTCGCGGCGGCGAACCCGGTGATGTCGCTGGCGACGCCGCCGCCGAGCGCCACGAGCACGCTGCCGCGATCCAGGCCCGCGTCGAGCGCCGCCCGCCAGATGCGTTCAACCGACCCGATGTGCTTGTGCTCCTCCCCGGGCTCGAGAACGAAACGCGTCACAGCCGCGGAAGCCGCCGAGAGTGCGCGGAGCGCGGCGTCGCCGTGGTGGGCGTCCACGTTGCGATCGGTCACCATCAGCGTCGCGGTAGCGCCGACGAGGAGCGATGCCGCGCGAAACGCGCCGGCGCCCTGGACGACCTCGACGTTGTAGGTTCGCTCGCCGGCGGCAACAGCGATCGGATCGCGCGCGCACAGCTCGGCGATCTGGGCCGCGATCGCGTCCGGAGCGCGGCCGTCGGTCGGAATGCGCGCGTGCGCTTCGAGATACGCCTCGCGCCTCTGCTCGAGAAGCTCCCCCACGCGCGCGGCTGGATCGGAAACGTCGAGTAGCGGCCGCCCGCCCTGTGCGGTGGCGCGCTGGACAATCTCTCCGACCGACGCCTCGAGCACGACAACGACCGCGCGATCGAGGGCGTCCAGCCGCCGCGCGCGATCCAGCAACGCGCCACCGCCGACCGCCACTACGGGAGCGTCGGACCGACCGAGCGCGCGCTCGACGGCATCGTGCTCCAGTGCCCGGAAGGCCGCCTCGCCCCGCTCCCGGAAAACCGCGGACACCGACGCCCCGGCCGTCTCCTCGATGTCGCGGTCCAGATCGACGAACGGCCGTCCGAGCCGCTCGGCGACAAGCCGCCCGACGGTGGACTTCCCCGTTGCCATGAAGCCGTTGAGCACGACTGGGCGCGAGGTGAGGGCGATCCGGCCGGACGTTTTCATATCGGGCGACGATTGTGCAACGCGCCCCGGGCGACCGCACGAAATCCCAGCGGCGAAGCGTCGGCGCCGACTCTTCTGCTGGAATGTCGGCCCGGCGCGGAACCGCGCGGTCAGGTCGCCGCACCAGCGCGGTCCGGCCGCCGTCGCGCCCGGGTAGCGCCGGTACAGTCGCGGCGTCAGGCGACGTATCCGCGGGGTGCTGCGGTGGCGGCGGGGTTGTTCCGCGGGTGCTGCGGTGGCACCGGGGTTGTTCCAAGATGGGTGCGGGCGTCGCGCCCCGGGTGTTTCCGCGCCGGGCCGGCATCCTCCTGGAACGACGGTCGCGATGTCCGGGAGGTTCCTGGCGGCTGGCCGGTGGGATCTGCCAGGATCGGTTTGCGATGCACGGGCTCGAGATCCGGGAGAAGGACGGCGCGCTGCGGGTGCGCGTCCACGTCAAGCCGCGGGCGTCGCGGAGCCGGATCGTCGGAGAGCGGGACGGGACGCTGGAGGTCGCGGTGGCCGCGCCGCCGGTCGACGGCGAAGCGAACGCCGAGTTGGTGCGGACCGTCGCGCGACAGCTGGGCGTGCCGCGAGGTGCCGTGACGGTGGTCATGGGAGCCACCGGCCGGACCAAGCTGTTGGCGATCGCGGGCATCGACGAAGCGACCTTGCGCGCGCGGCTCGGCGCTGGGTGACGGGAGGCCACTGCGGCCCGCACCCGCTGGCGGGCCGGGGGGCGGCAAAGCGAGGTATGCTTGGCGAGCGATGACGCCCATGGCGTTCGACAAGTACGAAGGGCTGGGCAACGACTTCGTCGTCGTCGAGGCGACCGCCGAGTGGACCGATGCCTCCCGCGCGGTGCGCTTGTGCGATCGCCACTTCGGGATCGGCGCGGACGGCGTGCTGCTGGTGTTGCCGCCGACCAGCGCCGAGGCGCGCGCGCGCATGGTGGTGCAGAACGCCGACGGAAGTCGTCCCGAGATGTGCGGGAATGGGCTGCGCTGCGTGGCGCTGCACCTGGCGCGTCGGGACAACGCCGGTGGCGCGACGTACGTGGTGGACACGGACGCCGGGCCGCTGGTGTGCGAAGTCGATCGCGACGGCGATATCGCCCAGGTCGCGGTGGACATGGGCCGCGGGAAGCCCGAGGGCGAGCACCGGAGCGAGCACGAGGGGCGCGAGATCCGGTTCAGGCGCGTGTCGATGGGCAACCCCCACGCGATCGTGTTCGACGCTGGCTACAGCGAGGACGACATCGACCGCATCGGACCGCGGGTCTCGAGCGAGATCCCGGGCGGCTGCAACGTCGAGTTCGCGACGCGCAAGGGCGCGCGGCACATCGAGCTGGTGGTGTGGGAGCGCGGCGTGGGCCGCACGCTCGCGTGCGGGACGGGAGCCGCGGCCACGGCGGTCGCGGCGGCGCTGGCGGGTCACGCGCCGTTCGGCGAGCCGCTCAGCATCGACTTGCCCGGCGGCACGCTGGAGGTCGCGGTCGAGCCGGAGACGCTCGCGGTGCGCGTTCGTGGGCCTGCGCGCCGGGTGTTCGCGGGTCAGGTGTGGAACGCGTGACCGACGGCGACGGCGATGACATGAGCGACGCGGTGCCGTCGCTCCACGTGATGGCGATCGTCGAGGACGCGCCCACGGCGGAGCTGATCGAGCGCACGCTCGCCCACTCCCGCGACACGCTCTGCGTAGCGACGGACCTGGCCGAGGGGCTCGCGCGCGCGGGTGCCGAAGCGCCGGACGCGGTACTCATCGACGTCGCGCTCGGCAACAACGCCGGCCTGGCGGTCGTACATCATCTAAGAGCCGTCGCGCCGGGCGTGAATGTGTACGCCCTGACGTCTCCCGATGCGACGGACCTTGGCATGCAGGCGATCGCCCTGGGTGGTACCGGTCTGCTGATGTTGCCGCTGTCCGGCGACGAGCTGCTGGTCGCCTTGGCGGACGTTCGTAGCCGGCTCGCGCAGCGCGTCGAGCGCCGCCGGCTGGAGCGGGACTCGGCACGCTCGCGCCGCAGCTCCGAGCTGATGCGCCACGTCGCTGCCCTCGCGGACGCCACGACCAGCCGCGAGGCCTGCGAGCGCCTGGTGGCGTTGCTCGACGCGGACGTCGGCGTGGAGCAGGCGCTGGTCTACCTTGCGGCGGGCGGGGGATCGCGCCAGCTCGTGCAGACATCCGCGCACGGCGCGCCGACCGATGCACCGGCGTTCTGCGACGATCTGGAGCTCATGGAGTTCGCCGAGCGGCGAGGCTTCGAGGTGTTGCGTATGACGGCGCAGCGTGAACACCTCGGGCTTCTCTTGTTGGAGCGGCGCGGGGAAGGCTTGCCGTTCGCCGACGTCGTCGCCGCGCAGGCCGCGACGGTGCTGGCGCTGATCGCCGAGCGCGAGCAGTCCAAACACGGCGCGATGAAGGATCCGAGCTCGAGCGCCTACACGTTCGCCTACTTCGTGGACGTAGCGGGGCGCGAGATCGACAAGGCACGGCGTCACGGTCGCCGCTTCTCGCTGGCCACGCTGACCGTCGAGCAGCACGAGGCGAGCGTCGAGATGGCCGAGCGCGTGCTGTCGGCGGTTCGCGACACGGATATCCTCGCGCGCGTCGACGAGCACGAGTTCTACATGCTGCTGCCCGAGACGGGCGGTATCGGCGCGCACACCTGTCGCCGGCGGATCATCGACGCGCTCGAGGGGCCCATCGGGTCGCGCCGCGGCGCGCGTCCAGGTCCGCGCGTCAGCGTGGGCGTCGCGACCTATCCCCACGACGGCACCGACCTGTCGCAGCTGCTCCGGGTCGCGAAGCACCGCTCGGAACGCTCGTCGACGTCGACGGTGCGACGCCTCGAGCTCGAGCGCTTGAGCCTGGCCGAGATCGTGGACGCGCTGTTCTGGGACGCGAGCGATCCGCGCCAGCAGCACAGCGGCGTCGACGCGTGGCGGATGATCGAGCTGCCGGCCACGGACGTCGCGGGCCTCGCGGTGGGCGCCATGACCGAGGCGCTGCGCGGCGGTGGAGCGCGGATCGTAGCGACGCTGCATTCCGGTCTGTCGATCGGCGCCGCGCTGCGCGCCGCGCTCGGTCGCGACCGCGAAGCGGTGCGCTTCGACGCCGTCGACGTCACCGGCGTGCCCGGTTGCGCCGAGCTTGAAGCCATGGGGGTCATCGCCGAGCATGGCGCGTACGCGCTCATCGGGCGGGTGGATCGCGGCGTGGTGCGCGCGATCCACGCCGCCGATCCGCTGCTCGTGGATCTCATGACCCAGCGTCTCGGCGACGCTGTGGGCGCGAGGCTCGTCGACTGATCATGCGATCGATCCTGCTCGTGGAGCCCGACGTGGACAAGCTCGGCGCGCTCGCGTCCGGGCTGCGATCACGCGGCCTCAGCGTACTGCTCGCCGACGGGCCCGACGGCGCCGTGCAGCGCGCGCGCGGCACACGGCTCGACGCGCTGCTGGTGTCGGATCGCGTGGCGTCGGACGTGCCGGCGTTCGAGCGCATGCTGACGGACAGGGTCCTGGGTGCTCTGCCGCGTTTCGTGTTGGTCGACGCGTACGACGGCGAGCCCGACGAGGGCACGCTGCTGCTCTCCGACACCGACGCGATCGCCAAGCGCTTGTACGCGCTGGTCCCGCAAGTCGCGCCGGTCGCCGCGGATCGAGGCGATTTCCGCGGTGATCTGGCGCAGGTCGGCGCGGTCGACTTGTTGCAGCTGCTCGGCATGAATCGCCGCACCGGGGTGCTGAGCATCACCACGACCGCGGGGGCAGGCGAGGTCCGCCTGGTCGAGGGCCAGGTCGTCGACGCGGTGTACCGCCGGCTGGAAGCCGAGAAGGCGCTCTACCGCCTGCTTGGCGAGTCGGAAGGCAGCTTCGCGTTCGCCGGCGGCGCGGCGGCACCGATGCGACGCGTCGAGACGCCGACCAACATGCTCCTGATGGAAGGCATGCGGCAGCTCGACGAGCTGCACCGCGCCCGCGAAGCGCTCGGCGTCGACGACGACGCGCTACTGGCGATCGGTGCGCCGCCCGACGACGCGACGGCGGTCGTGCGGCGCGTCGTCGAAGCGCTGACCGCGCCGCTGACGTTGGACGAGGCGCTCGACGACGTGCCTTTCACCGACCTCGCCGTCGTGGAAGCGCTCGCGGGGTTGATCAAGAGCGGCATCGTGCGGCGCATTCCCCGGGGCGGAGAGCGTGTCGAGCTGGCCGATGCCGGACAGATCGCGGTGCTGGGCGCGCTCACGCGTCGCT
Source organism: uncultured delta proteobacterium (assembly GCA_963775185.1). Classification (GTDB taxonomy): domain Bacteria; phylum Myxococcota_A; class Polyangia; order Polyangiales; family Polyangiaceae; genus JAPSGB01. The sequence goes on from CAVZIE010000006.1 coordinate 373,679, forward strand.
TGAGCCGCCCCGGTTTCGAAGGGCCGCCGCGGCTGGTGCTCGCCGGCTCGCCGCGCCAGCTCGCGACGGTGACGCACTCGGTGCGGCGCATCATCGACGCGGTGCCGCCGGCGGAGTCGGTGCCCGCCGCACCGGTGCCGCACCAGCTGGCGACGCTGCGCGTATCCGAGGGCGCGGAGCTGGACATCGTCGGGCTGCCGCTGCTCGACGCGTACGCTCCGCTGTGGAGCCTCACGCTGCCGGGCAGCGCCGTCGTGCTCCGGCTCGACGGCGCCGGCTCCGATGCGCTCGACGAACTGGCGGCGCTGCACGGCGTTCCGACCTTCGACGCGGTGGCCCTGACCGGTCCCTTCGACGACGCCGATCCCGCGCAAATCGCCGCGCTGATCCGCGCGACGCTGGACGCGCTGGCAGGGCGCCGCGATCTCTAACGCGGCGCGTTATGCTTGGCGCCTTTGATCGCAGCATGGCGATCGAACTATGACCGGCGTGGATGGTGCAAAAGAAGAAGATCGCCGTCATCGGCGGCGATGGGATTGGCCCCGAGGTGACTCGCGAGGCTTCGTTGCTCCTCGACTGGTATGCCGCCGAGCGCGGCTTGCCGATAGAGCTGTGGCAGCTGGATCTGGGCGCCGACCGCTATCTCCGCGACGGGACGACATTCCCCAAGGAGATCCGCACCGCGATCCAGCGCGAGTGCTCGGCGGTGTTGCTCGGTGCCCTGGGCGATCCGCGCGTGCCCAACCTCGAGCACGCGCGCGACATCTTGTTCGGGATGCGCTTCGGTTTCGACCTGTACGCCAACATCCGTCCGGTCAAGTGCCTCGCGGATCGACTGGTGCCGCTCAAGGGCCGCACGCGTGCGGACGTGGACTTCGTCGTCTTCCGCGAGAATACCGAGGGCGTCTACGCCGGCATGGGCGGCCAGTTCAAGCGCGGGACTCCCGACGAGGTCGCCATCAACGAGGACATCAACACGCGCAAGGGCGTCGAGCGCATCATCCGCGCGGCCTTCGAGTTCGCCGAGCGCACCGGCCGCAAGCGCGTGCATATGGCGGACAAGTCCAACGCCATGCGCCACGCCCACGAGCTGTGGCTGCGGGTGTTCGACGAGGTCCGGCGCGAGTACCCGGCAATCGAGGCGAAGCACCTGTACATCGACGCGCTGTGCCTGTTCGTCGTGCAGGATCCGTCGCAGTTCGACGTCATCGTTACGAACAACCTGTTCGGCGACATCGTCACCGATCTCGGCGCGGGTCTGCAGGGCGGGCTCGGCATGGCGGCGAGCGCCAACGTCCATCCGGCCGATCCCGGTCGGGTGGGTTTGTTCGAGCCGGTCCACGGCTCGGCGCCGCCGCTCGCGGGCAAGAACGTCGCGAACCCGATAGCGTCGCTGCTCACGGTCGGAATGCTGCTCGCCTACGTCGGTTTCCCCGACGAGGAGGCGCGCATCGAGCGCGCCGTCGCCGAAGCGCTCGACGCGCGCGAGTGCACGCGCGACGTGGGCGGCGAGCTTGGAACCGTCGAAGCCGGCGCGGCGGTCCGCGCGCGCCTCGCGCGCCAATAGCGCCTTCCGGGCTTACCCGGAAAACTCTGCCATCCTGACTGGCTGTGATAGGGCCGGGCAGGATGATGGAGGCGCAGGAAACAACGACCGACGATCAGGTCGGCGCGTCCGGCGCGCGAGCCGACTTCGTGGCGAGCCTGGGGCGCCGCCTCGAGGTGCTCCGGATCGCGCTCCGGTCGCTGGAGGACGAGCCTCGCAGCCCGACGCGGCGCGCGAACCTGCAGCGGCGGATCCACGCCATGGGCGCCGCCGCGGGCGTCCTGGGGTTCGAAACGGTAGCCGAGACGCTCGGTAGCGCAGAGCAGGCGCTCCGGCGCGCGGCGACCGGTGGCGTTGCCGCGCCGGCGGATCTGGCCGAGGTGTCGCGCGCCCTCGACTTGCTGCCGTCGCTCGCCTGGGGCGCGCCGGTGTCGATGCGCCCGCCGCCTTCGGTCCACGCCGACGCGGTCCCACCCGAGGCGGAGGGCTGGCCCACCAGCGTCCTGGTCTTCGGCGGCCCGGCGCTAGCCAGTGCGCTGGAGAGCGACGCGGAGGCGATCGAGGTCGCGCGTTCCGAGGACCCCCACGACGCGCGCGAGCTCGCGCGCGTGTTCGGGCCCGACGTCGCGATCATCGACGCGGACCGCCGGGGAGCGCGCGAGCTCGTGGAGACGCTGGCGCACGATCCGCTCGTCGAGCCGGTCCCGCTCGTGCTCATCGGCACGTTCGACCATCCCGGAGGCGGCGTCGAGCTTCGTGGGTCTTGGCGTCGCTCGCGTGCTGCCGAAGCCGGTGACTCCCGGCACGCTGCGCCGCACCGTGCTCGAGGTCTGTCACCGCGGCCCCGTCGCAACCGATGCCGCGCGAGCCGCTCGGCGACGTGACGGTCACCAATCTCGCCGACCGCCTGGTCGCCGAGGTCCGCCGCGGGCTCGTCGACAGCGTCGAAGCCGACGGGAACGTGCTGACCGTGCCGCTCGGCGATGGCACGGACGTGCTCGCGGCCGTGTGGGCAGCGGTGGCGCGCGTGCGCGAGCTCGTCACGATGCGCTCCGGCGGCAAGGTCCGATTCGAGCCCGGCGGGCCCGAGGGTGCGATCCCGCTCGCGCCGTGGACGGGTGCCGATCGTCGCGCCGGCGAGCGCCTGCCGGGGAGCCGCGACGCACAAGACGTGAGCATCGCCGGGCGCACCATCGTCGTCGTCGACGACGACCCGGCGGTGGTGTGGTTCATCAGCGGTCTGCTGCAGGCCGCGGGCGCCGAGGTGCTGGAAGCACACGACGGCGATCGGGCGTTGGAGCTCGCGCAGAACGCGTGGCCCGACCTGGTGGTGAGCGACGTGCTCATGCCCGGTCTCGACGGCTACGCCTTGTGCCGCGAGATCAAGCGCGACGCCGCCATCCGCGACGTGCCGGTCATCCTGCTGTCGTGGAAAGAGGATCTGCTGCAGCGCATGCGCGAGCTCGGCGCGGATGCGGACGGCTACATGCGCAAGGAAGCGACCGCTTCGCAGGTCGTGCAGCGCGTGCGCGAGGTGTTGCGGCCGCGGGCGCGCGTCGAGGCGCGCATCGCCGAAGGTGGCGAGGTGCGCGGGCGGCTCGACGGGCTCGACGCCCCGGCTGATCCTGCAGCTGGCGTGCCGCGGCGAGCGCGATCTGCGCGTGACGATTCGCGACGCGGTCTACCTGTACGAGCTCGAGATCCGCGGCGGCCGGTTGCGATCCGCGACGCGCACCGCCAGCGACGGCAGCTTCGAGCGCGGTGACCTGGTTCTCGACGCAGCGCTCGGGGTCGCTGCCGGGCGCTTCGTGATCGCGCCGGACAACAGCTCGTGTCGGCAGGAGTTCAGCGGCTCGCTCGACGAGGTGCTGGCCGGTCCGATCGGTCGAGCGCGCGAAGCGCAACGCGCTCTGGCGGCGGACGCGCTGTTGCGCGTGCAACGCGTCCACATCGACATGGCCGCGATGGCCGGATACATCGCGGCGATGCCCGGGCAGGCGGCGACGCTGCTGCAGCGGCTCGCGGCGGGCTCGTCTCCGCGCGAGCTCTTGCTTGAAGCCGGTACTTCCACGCGCCTGCTCGAAGGCGTACTGGCGGACGTGGCACGGCACGGCGCGGTGCTGAAGGTCGAGCGCAGCGACGGCACCAACCTCGACGTGACGGCGGTGCCGCCCGCCATCATCGACACCGCGCTGGTGGAAGCCGCGAAGCGAGGCCGGACGCCTCCGCCCGGGCTCGTCGCGCCGGTCGTCGCAGCGGACTCGCAGGCTGCACCGCCCGCAGCGGCTGCACCGCCCGCAGCGGCTGCGCCGCCCGCAGCGGCTGCGCCGCCCGCAGCGGCTGCGCCGCCCGCAGTTGCACCGCCCACGCCGCCCGCAGCAGCGGCGGTGCCCGGGCCGGCCTTCACCTTCGCTCTCTCGCCAATGCCACCGGAAATCGCGCCGGGCGAGTTGGCGCCTGACGTCTCGCCGGTGCGCGCCGCGGCGGCGGCGCCGGTGACGGCGCCCTTGCTCGAGGACAACGCGCCCGTGCGACCCGAGGACTGGGACGCGATCGCGGTGAGCGACGCCGGTGCCTCGCCGCTTCCCATGAGCACCAACGTTACGCCCGGCCCGACCTCCGACGCGGAGCGTGCCGCCGCCGAGCGCTTCGCGCTGTCGCACACCATGCCCGGCGTCGGGCAGCCACGCGCGGACGCGCCGGATGGGGAGTCGAGCGCGGACGCGCCGGATGCGGAGTCGAGCGCGGACGCGCCGGATGGGGAGTCGAGCGCGGACGCGCCGGATGGCGGAGTCGAGCGCGGACGCGCCGCCGCTCGAATCTCGCGGCGGCGGTCGCGGGATCGTTGGCCACGTCGGATTCGCCGGCACCTGTCGCCATGGCGGCGAACGCGGCGAACCCATCACAGCCGATCGCTCCGAGCCCATCGCCGCCGATCGTCGTGCGCACCGTCGCGCGTCCGCCGCGGCCAGCTGCCCGCGACGCCGGCCGCGCCGAACCGACAACCCCTTCCCCTGGACCTGTCGGAACAGAATCGGAGGCGGCGCCGGAGGTCGATGCCGGGGGTCGGTCCGGCGCGGAACCGGGCGCGGACGACGCGTCGGACGCCACCGGGTCAGGCAACGATGCGGTCGACGCGCGCGACGAGGAAGCGCCCGAGAGCGTTCCGCCGACGCGCGCGTCGGGAACCGCGCCGCCGGTTGCCGCTCGCGCGTCGGCGAGCGCGGTGGTCGCCGAGAGTGCGACGCGGAGCGAAGCGGCGCCTGCAGCCGCCGAACGCAAGAGCGCGCGTCGGGTGACGAGCGCAACGGGTGGCCATCGCGCGGCGGCGCTGCCCCCGACGCGCAAGGTGGAGTTCCCGAGCGCCAAGCGCGACGAGAAGCGGCCGGACAAGACGTCTCGCGAGGAGCAGGCGGCGGCATCGGCCAAGCCTCGTGGCGGGGCCGCGACCGGGGACCAACCGATGAGCCTGGCGAAGATGCTGCTGGTCGCGGGGGGCGCCGGCGTGGCCGCGTATCTCGGTGTGAGCCTGATGTTCGGCAAGCACCAGCCGGCGACCGACGCCGTGCCGGCCGCGAAGCCGAACGTCGTCGCGTCGGCCGCGGCACCGCCGGCGTCGGCGGGAGCGCCCGGGCCGGCCCAGCCGGGCAAGGCCGTGGATCGCCAGAAGCTCGCGGCCAAGGCCGACGATCTGCCGCTGCCGCCCGGATTCGTGCTGGGGCCGGGCAAGGGGCTGCTCGAGGTGGACACGGGCGGCAACCAGTCGATCTACGTGGACGGCACGTTTGTCGGCCACGGGCCGCTGCGGCGGATTCCACTCCCACCCGGTCGACACACCGTCGAGACACGCCAGAACGGCGACCAACGGCAGGACGAAGTGGACGTGAGTGCCGGACGGCGCGCGCGGCTGCCGCTCGCCGACGCCTGGAAATAGCCGCTTGGTGCGCTCCGGGCCTGCGTCCGCCCGCGTTTCGCGGTAGGGCCGCGGGCTGGAACCCGTGCAGCTGAACCGGAGCAGATTCCTGATCGCGACGCTGGTCGCCGCCGCGTCGAGCTCCGGCTGCACCAAGCACCGCTCGCCCGAGCCGGCGCCCGCGTCGGCCGCCCCGGCATCGAGCGCGGCCGCGCCGGCGCACGCGCCGCGCACCACTGGCACGGACAGCTACGATCTCGATCGCCAATCTACCCGGTTGCGACATCCGGCACCGCGGCATCTCCATCGACTTCGGAACGCCGGCGACGCGCGCGCGGCGCGCTTGGTCGATCGGCCCCTTCCCCGACACGCAGACCGTCGATCGCGAGGGCGCGAGCTTCGTCCGGATCTTCGCGCGGCGCGCCCGCTACGACTTCTGGCTCGACCGACCCGAGGAGAAGTTGTTCGTCGCGCTGCGCGTCCACAGCGGAAGTGCTCATCGCGTCAGCGCGTACGTGGACAACAAGCCCGTGGGCGGTGCGCGTCTGGCCACGGACGAGACGCGCGTCGTGGTGCTACCGGGTTCCACCTCCAAGCTCGAACGCGGCCGGCACACGTTGATGCTCAGGTTCTGGGGCGGGCGCTCGAAAGGCGGCAACCGCGAGCCTTATGCGGAGCTCGACTGGGCGCGCCTCGGAATCGAGGACGATCTGCCCGCGACCTACTCCGCACCGACGCTGAAGGACATCGTTGCGGACGAGGCACTCGACGGCCGACCCCGCCGATCGATCGTGCTGCGCTCGCCGTCGTCGGTGCGCTGCGCGATCCGACCCACCGAGGACGCCCATTTGCGACTCGCGCTCGGGTACTGGGGCGCAGGTCGTGGCGTCGCGGAGATTCGCGTGGCCCGCGACGGCGAGGAGCCGGTCACGCTGGCCGAGCGCAAGGTGACCGGCGGTCAGGGCGCGACGTGGACGCCGCTGGACGTGGATCTCGGGCGCTACGCGAACCAGCTCGTCGGGCTGGAGCTGGTCGTCCAGGACGCCACGCGCGGCGGCCGCGTGATGTTCGGCGATCCACTGATCGTGCACGAGCACCGCAGCGTGCCGGAGGTCCCGGAGGCGAAGACGGTGATCGTCGTCGTCGCGTCGGCGATGGAGCGGCGCCTGGTCCCGCCGTGGGGCCCCATCGGCGACCTCGCGGCGTTTGGCGAGTTGGCGCGGAGCGGCGTGGCGTTCAGCTCGTACCGCGTTCCGACCACCGTCCCGGCGGCCGTCGTCGCGTCCATGTTGACCGGTCTCGAGCCGCGCGCCCACGCGCTCGAGGACCACGCCGCGCGACTGCCGGCCGTCGTTCGCACGATCGCGAGCATCGTGAAGGAGGCGAGCGGCCGCACCGCGATGTTCACCGGCGTACCAACGACATCGGCCGCGTTCGGCTTCGACGCGGGGTGGGACCGGTTCGAGTCGATCTCGCCGGTGAAGGATCTGCCCGCTATCGAGCCGTACCTGGCGGCCGCGAAGTGGCTCGACCACGAGCTGAACGAGGGCAGCGCGCCGCGGCTCGTCGTCATCCACGAGCGCGGCTTGCATCCGCCGTGGGACCTGGACAAGGACGAGGCCGCCAAGCTGCCGCCGGAGGAATACGAAGGCGTGATCGACGCGCGCCGCGGTGGCATCACCCTCGCCAAGATCCGCGCGCGCAATTCGCGCAAGCAGCGGCGACTCGCCGACCAGGACTGGACGCGGCTGCGCGCACTGCAGGCTGCGGCAATCGAGAAAGAGAGCGGCGGCTTGGCGCAGCTGGTCGCGATGCTGAAGAAGCACAACGCGTGGGACGACACGCTGCTGGTCTTTGCCGGCGATGTCGCGGGCGGTGAACAGACCGGGGTTCCGTACGATCCAGCTGGGTCGCTCTCCGAGGATCGCCTGATCGTCCCGCTCGTCGTGCGATTTCCCGGCGACAAGCTCGCCGGCAAGGAAGCCAAGGCAGGGGCGACGTCGGTAGACGTCGCGCGCACCGTGCTCGACGCTCTGCAGCTGAAGGTGCCGGAACAAGTCGGCGGCGTGGACTTGTGGTCGCTCGCCAACGGCGTGGAGCCGGTGGGCGGGCGTCCCTTCGTCGCGACACTGGGCAGCGCGTACGCCACTCGCGTCGGGTCGTGGTTGCTTCGCGGTCATCTCGACCACCCACCGCGACTGTGCCGCCTCGACGTCGATCCCGCCTGCGTGAACGACGTGCTCGGCAACGACGCGATCGCCGGCGAGGCGCTGTGGCAGTGGACGTTCGACGTCGAGAGCGCGGAGCTCTCGCCGGGCCGGAAGACGCAGCGCGAGCCGGCGGCGATCGATCCGGACACGGCGGCCGCGCTGACCGTCTGGGGCGATATCCGCTAGGGCTCGAGCCAGATCGGGTTCGTGAAGCCGAACGGCTGCGTGCCTTCGCGCGAGACGTTGGGTAGCGGTCGCGTTCCGCGGGCGGCGACCACGATCCACGTCTTGCCCGGCAGCTTGACGTCGAAGGTGCGATCCATACGCACGACGCGTCGCGAGCGCGGCACCGGGACGCGAATCGCGGCCTGTCCGCTGCCGCCGACGTAGACGTCCAGCCAGCTCACGTCGACCCAGGGTGCGGCGCGCACCAGGACGTGCAGCTTCACCCGGGAACCCGCGCCGTGCAGCGTCTCACCCGGGCCCTTGCCGTCGATCGTCGCGGTGATGACCGGTCCGCTGCTCACGATCGCGTGCCCGCTCTTGAGCGCCGCGATCACCTGCGGCGCCGCCGCGTCGGCGTCGCTGTCGTCGTCGCCGGCGGCGGCGTAGTGGATCAAGGTGCGCGGCAGACCGGGATCCAGGAACGCGAGGTTGTGCGAGTCGCTGCTGCCCGTCGCCGTGTAGCGCGCGCCGGCTCCGAGCAGATGCAGCCAGTCGCGGAAGACCAGTTCGACCTGCTTCAGGTCGTAGGCCTCATCGCCGTTGTAGACCTCGAGCGTATCGAAATGCGGGTCGAAGCCCGGCACGCTGGGCTTGCCGGTCTGCTTGTCCACTCCGTAGTAGTTGAAGTACCCGATCGCCGGATCCATGCGCGGGTGGTTCACCTGCAGCACGCCGTCCGGCGACGCGCGGCGCGCGCTCGCGAACAGCTTCGCGGGCGTCGTGTCCATGTACTCGACGTTCTGGTCGGTCCGGAGCGGGAACACGTTGAAGTGCCCGAAGCGCGTGCCCAGCGTGCTGACCTCGCTGCCGGTCACGGTGCGCACGTGGCGCACGAGCACGCCCCGATCCACGAGCCAGCGCACGGTAGGCGCAAGATCCGTCACCACGTAGTGGTCGGAAGCGACGGCGAACTCCACGCCCTCGGCGGCGATCGCCACGACGCGGTTCGCCAGCGAAATGTCCGCGTCCACGCTCGGCGCCTGGTGCAGGTGGAGATCGGCGTCGACCCAGCCTGGCGTGTCGATCACGCGAGGCAGACGCGCGTCCAGCTCGACGCTCTTGCCGTTCCGAATCGTCGCGGACAGCCGCGCGGCGTCGCGCTCGATGCCGGAGGTGAGCAGCAGCGTGTATCGACCCGGTGCGAGGTCGCGCTCGAGGTGCCCGTTGCCGGTCCACATGAAGCGATCGGCGCCGTCGAGATCGCCGTCCTCGGGAAACACCGGCGTGTCGTGTCCTTCGCGATCGACGCGCATCTTCGCCGGCAGCGGGCGTCCCTTCTCGTCCACGACCCGCACTACCAGGTGACCTTCGGGGGATTGCCGGACCGGCGCGGAAGCGGGCATCGCGTCGTACGCGAGCTCGCGCGTGATCGTCACGCTGCCGTGGACCGGGATCGGCGCGTGCGAGAACAACGCGCGCAGCGGGCCGATCGCGCCAGGATGTCGGCCGCTCAGCTTCACGCTGAACGCGCGGCCGTCGGCGGCGCGCAGCGACAGATCGCCGCCCGCGCCGTGGCGCCCGACCCAGTGCGCCGTGCCTTTCCAGGCGAGCGGACGCTTGATCGCGCCGTCGACGACGACGCGCACGTTGCCCCACTTCACCGAGTCGCCGAGCCCGATGCGCGCTGTTCCGTCTCCGGACTGGACGTCGACCCGCGTCACGATGCGAAGCACGGGCTTGTGCGGATCCAGCCGGTACGTCGTGAGCGCGTGCAGCACGAGCGTGGTGAAGCGCGCGGTGCCCTCCGTCTCGATGCCGTCGGCGAGCATGGCGACGCGGCTGTTCTCGAATGGGACCTCGCGGTGTCCGAAGTAGGCGATGGGACAGAGCTGCCACAGTCCGTCGATCGCCGTCGTGGCGCCGAGCTCGCGCGAGCTCGGCATGCGCGGTCGGTCGCGCCACAGCTCGGTGAGCCAGCCGTCGCGACGCCGCACCACGGCGGTCACCTCGCCGTTGTCGAGCTTGTAGTCGCCCGCCGTGGCGAACACGCGCAAGCGGCCCGCGATGTCCTGGGCGCGTAGCGTGGCCGGCGCGACGCCCACCGGCACGTCCGCTTGGCCCAGCACCGCGAGGCCTGCAACGATCGCGACGGTGGCGGCCAACCCCGCGGTTACCGAACGGATGTGCAGGCTTCGGTCAGTCATGGCGCGGACGGAAAAATCCCGGCGGATGATAGGCCTCCCCGGTTTCCCGGCCAGTTTCCTGAACGCCCGTCGCCCCCAAGAGCCGTGGAATTTTCGTAGTTGATCGGAATCCATTGCAAACTCGCCTAGTTGCGCCCAAACTTACGCCTTCGCGCGCGCCTGAGTGGTGCTGGGCCGGACGGTAGGCCGAGAGAGGGTGGCGCGCCGATCGCGACCGGAGGACCCATCCATGTCGATGACGCAGGACGAGCCCCGCAAGGAAAGCAACTTGGACGATCTCTTCCCGGAGCTCTCGCGTGGCGAGCGCAAGTCGCAGCCCGGCGCGCCGACCAACGGCAACGCCGCGCCGACGGGTCTCGGCGCGCTCGTTGATTCGCGCCGTGGCGCCGCGGCACCGCCGCCTCCGCCGTCGCAAGCGAGCATCGCGGATCTGCAGCGCAAGAGCGCGGCACCGCCGCCTCCGCCGAGCCTGCGCAGCGCAGCACCGCCGCCGCCGCCGAGCCTGCGCAGCGCGGCACCGCCGCCGCCGCCGAGCCTGCGCAGCGCGCCGTCGCCGACCGCGACCGACTCGTCCGCTCCGCGCAGCGCGCCGCCTCCGCCGAGCTTGCGCAGCGCCGCGCCTCTTCCGCCACCGAGCCTGCGCAGCGCGGCACCGCCTCCTCCGCCCAGCATGCGTAGCGCCGCACCGCCGCCCGCGCCGGCACCGCGCAGCGCGCCTCCCCCGCCGAGCCGTAGCGTCGCACCGGCGCCGGTCGCCGAGGCCGCCACAACTTCCTCGCCGCCGAGCGCGCAACAGGGCGCCGCCGTAAAGCCTCCCGCGCCCGTGACGGTGGACGAGCCGTCGGAGTCCGTGATGGTCGCCGACGGCGTCGAGGCAACGGCGCTCGACAAGTCGACCGACGCGAGCACCGAGAAGCCCATCACGGAGCGTTCGCTCCGCGCGGCTACGCCGATCGAGCCGATGGACGACGCGGACGACGACGGCTTCGACGACACGCCGACGCAGTTCATGGCGCAGCAGTCGTCGCCGCCCGCGCTGTCGTCGCGGCTGCCGGCGGGTCTCGCGACGTCGCGATCCGCGTCCGTGCCGCCGCCGCCGCCGGCCCCGGCGACGCTCCCCTCGCTGCCGCGCCCGGCACCGCTGCCCGGCGGGCAACGCGTCTCGGCCCCGCCGCCCGTGTCGGCGAGCATCCCGCCGGCGATCGTCAGCTCGCAGCCGCCGCCGTCGATGTCGCTGGTACCGCCGCCGCCGCGCAGCCGTTGGGCCATGCCGCTGCTCGCGGCGGCCGCCGCGGCGTTGCTCGTCACGAGCGCCCTGCTCGTCGCGCGCCCGAAGGCGCTCGGCTTCGGCGAAGCCGGCGGATCGGTCGTGGTCAGCGTCTCCGGTCCGAACGGTGGCGTCGTGCCGTCGCTGAAGGTGCTCGTCGACGGCGCGGCGAAGTGCGAGACCGCGCCGTGTCGCGTCGACAAGCTGTCGAGCGGCGCCCACTTCGTCCAGGTGACGGCGCCCGGATACCAGACGACCGCCTCGCGCGCGGTGATGGTCGACGGCGACAAGGAAGCGGTGCTCCAGGTGCAGCTCGAGAAGGAGAGCACCCGCGTCGCATCTGCGGACGACGCCGATCACGCGGCCGCGGCGGCCGCCGCGCCGGACCAGCAGAAGAAGCCGGAGCACGACGTCCCGACGATGGAAGTCTCCGACATCGCCAAGAAGTCGGAGCCCTCGCATGCCACCAGCGGCTCGATCGGCTCGACCAAGGCGAAGCCCGCCGCGCCCTCGGGCGTCGCGCACCTGAACATCAACTCGATCCCGATCTCGGCCGTCGTGCTCGACGGTCGGCCGATCGGGTCCACGCCGCAGGTCGGCGTGAAGGTGTCGGCGGGTTCGCACACGATCATGTTCATCGGTCCCGACGGCAAGCGTCAGGTCCGGGGCGCCAAGGTCGCGGCCGGCGGTACGTCGAGCGTTGCGGTCCGGTTCTAGAGCGGGCCGTCGCGGCTTCGTCGCGGCGTGCATCGCGCTTGTGCTGGTCGCGTGCAAGTCGCACGACAGCGACGGCATCGAGCTGGGCGTGTTCGTCGCGGCGAGCCTGCAGGATGCGCTCGGCGAGCTCGCTACGGGCTACCAGAAGCGCACGCCCGGCGTGCACATCCAGCTCAATTTCGCAGGCTCGAACGCGCTCTCGCGGCAGATCGCGAGCTCCCACAAGGCCGACATCTTCTTCTCGGCGGACGAGAAGTGGATGGACTACCTCGCTGCCAAGCAGCTGCTCGTGCCGGGCTCGCGTCGCTCGCTGCTCTCGAACACACTGGTGATCGTGGCGCGCAAGGACAGCGCCGCGCACGTCGCCGTGCCCGCGGATCTGGCCGGCACAAGCTACGACCGGCTGGTGCTCGCCGATCCCGCCGCCGTTCCGGCGGGGCGCTACGCGAAGCGCTGGCTCGAGAGCGTGAAGCTCTGGGACAAGGTCGAGGGGCGGCTGGCGCCGGCGCTGGACGTGCGGGCGGCGCTGGCCGCGGTCGCGGCGGACCCGCGGCGCGTGGGCATCGTGTACGCGTCGGACCTGCTGGCGAACAAGCACGTCCACGCGCTCTACCGCGTGCCGGTCGATGCGGGGCCGCCGATTCGCTACCCGGTCGCGCTGATCGCCGGCCGCCCGCACCAGCCCGCGGCGCAGAAGCTGCTCGCCTACCTCGAGAGCGACGACGCGAAGAAGGTCTACGAACGCTACGGCTTCGCTATGCTGACGCCGTGACGGACCTCGGGACCACGCTGCTCATCACCCTCAAGGTCGCGGCGGGGGCGATTGCCGTGATCGTCGTGCCGGCGGTGCTCGTCGCATATCTGCTGGCGCGTCGCAGCTTCTTCGGCAAGAGCCTGGTCGAGACGCTGGTGGCGCTTCCGCTCGTGCTGCCGCCGACCGCGGTCGGCTATCTCCTGCTGGCCCTGCTCGCTGTCGACGGCCCGCTCGGCGAGCGCGTGCTCGGCGTGGATCTGGGCTTGCTGCTGACGTGGAAGGGCGCGGTCGTGGCGTCCGCGGTGATGGCGTGGCCGCTCGTCGTGCGCACCGCGCGCGTGGCGTTCGAGAGCGTCGACCCGCGCCTGGAGTCGATGGCGCGCACGTTGGGCTTCGGCAAGGCAGCGACGTTCTCGCGCATCACGCTCCCGCTGGCGAAGCGCGGCTTGCTGGCCGCGCTGATCCTCGGATTTTCGCGCGCGCTCGGCGAGTTCGGCGCGACGGTGATCGTCGCCGGCAACCTCGCCGGCAAGACGCGCACGCTCTCGCTCGCCATCTTCAGCGAAGAGCAGGCGGGCAACGACGCGGCGGCGCGGGCGCTGCTCTGGGTCGCCGTCGCCATCGGCTTCGTCGCCGTGTTCACGGTCGAGCGCCTCAGCGCCCCCGCTCGCCGTCCCACAGCGTGAGGTGCAGGCGTGACGACACGCCGACCCGCATCTGCGCCGCCGCGCGTTGTACGCCGGGCAAGCGCTCCGCGAGCTCGTCGCGAGAGCGCGCCTCGGGCATCAACAGCACGCGCTCGCGCGGCCACTCGATCAAACCGATCAGCGCCTCGGCCTCGGCCATGTCGCGATCGGCGTCGACCACGAGCTTGAGCCACGCGCGCCCCGTGTCGCGCAGCGCGGCCAGCGCGGCGGGCTTGATGCGCAGCCGCACGGCGTCGCCGCCGCTGGCGAGCTTCGGCGATACGTTCCACTGGTCCACCCGCTCCGCGAGCGCCGGCTCGGGTGCGAACGTGCCGTTCGTCTCTACCTCGACCACCAGCTCGCGCGGCAACAGCGCCAGCAATCGCGAGATGGCGTGTTGCTGGATCATCGGCTCGCCGCCGGTGATGACGAGCCGCGACGTCTGCGACGCCCGCACGCGTGTTGCGACTTGCTCCACGCCTTGTCGCGCGACCTCTTGATCATAGTCGAAGCGCTGCCAGTCCCAGGTGTAGGGCGTGTCGCACCACGTGCACCTCAGGTTGCACGCCGCGAGGCGCACGAACATGCACGGGCTGCCCGCGCTCGGACCCTCGCCCTGGATGCTCTCGAAGACCTCCGAGACCCTGATCTCTCCGGGAAGATCCGGCGCCACGCCAGGGAGTGTGTTAGACCGCCGCCCCGATGGCAAAGGACAAGCGACCCGGACGCAACGCCGACGACATCCGCCCGGTGGAGGTCGTTGCCGGCTTCCACCGCCTGAGCGAAGGCTCGGTGCTGTACAAGGCCGGCGGCACCGTCGTCTTGTGTACCGCGTCCATCGACGACAGCGTGCCCAAGTTCCTCGAAGGCAAGGGCAAGGGCTGGATCACCGCGGAGTACCAGATGCATCCGCGCGCGAATCCCCAGCGCCGCGAGAACCGCGACGGTCGCGATCGCCCGCTCGGGGGCCGCGCCCGCGAGATCCAGCGGCTGATCGGACGCTCGCTGCGCGCCGCGATCGACATGGAGCGACTCGGCGAGCGCAGCATCGTCATCGACTGTGACGTGCTCGAGGCCGACGGCGGCACGCGCACCGCGTCCGTCACCGGCGGCTGGCTCGCGCTCGCGCTCGCCCTCGACAAGCTGCACCAGACGCGCCGCCTCGATCGCAAGGTGTTGCGCGACCAGATCGCCGCCGTCAGCGTCGGTCACGTCGACGGCGCGATGACGCTCGACCTGAACTACGCCGAGGACAGCACGGCGCGCGTCGATCTCAACGTCGTCGCGACGGCCAAGGGCGCCATCGTCGAGATCCAGGGTACCGCCGAAGGCGAAGCCGTCCCCCGCTCCGAGGTGGACGCGATGATCGATCTCGCCCTCAAGGGCGTCGCGGATCTGTGCAAGGTCCAGGACGACCTGCTCGAAGCCCAAGGCGTCGATCGCAGCCGTCTGTAGCTCCCGGATCCTGCTGCCGGTCCGGCGCGGAATCCCGCGCCGGCGCGCGCGGCCGCGCTGGAGCGCGCCTGCGGGCCGACCAGCGCGGTTGCCGCGCGAGCCCGCTCCGCAATGCGTCCGCTGGCGTGACGGCGCGCCGCGGGGTTCCGCGCCGGACCGACAAACACAAGAAAACCGGTATGTTGTGAGAATTTGACCGATCGGTCAAGGTTGGGCTTTCCCTCGTTGGCGGAGTGCGCTTGGATCGCGGCATGGGCAAGGTGCGCGATCTGGCGGAGCAACTCTGGACGGGCGGCGAATCGACCGAGGGGTTGCACCCGTTCACGGTGCTGCTCGGGTTGGAGGAGCTGGAGCCGGGGATGGCGTTCCTGTCGAGCTTCGCGAACGTCACGCTGATCGAGACCGGCGCGGGGCTCGCCATGATCGACACGGGGAGCTTCTTTCTCGCGTCGAACAATCACTCGGAGGTGCGCGGGTGGTCGAAGGCGCCGGTGAAGACGGCGGTGTACACCCACGGGCACGTCGATCACGCGTTCGGGCTCGGCCCGTTCGAAGCGGAAGCGCGCGAGCGCGGCGACGCGATGCCGGAGGTGATCGCGCACGAGGCGGTGCCGGCGCGCTTCGAGCGCTACGCCCTGACCGCCGGCTACAACGAGCACATCAACGCGCGCCAGTTCGGGATGGCCACCAACTGGCCGACGAGCTTCCGTCAGCCGGATCGTACGTACGCGCGCGACCTGGGCGTGGACGTCGGCGGCGAGCGCTTCGAGCTACACCACGACAAGGGCGAGACCGACGATCATACGTGGGTGTACGTGCCGGGACGCAAGCTGCTGTGCCCCGGTGATCTGTTCATCTGGGCGTCGCCGAACTGCGGCAATCCGCAGAAGGTGCAGCGCTATCCGCGCGAGTGGGCGCGCGCGCTGCGCAAGATGGCCGTGCTCGGCGCGGAGACGATGTGCCCGGGTCACGGTCCGCCGATCTTCGGCAAGGCGCGCATCGAGCAGGCGCTCGGCGAGACCGCGGAGCTGCTCGAGACGCTCCACGACCAGACCGTCGCGTTGATGAACCAGGGCGCGCGCCTGAACGACATCCTGCACGCGGTGAAGGCGCCCGAGCGCCTGCTCGCGCGGCCGTACTTGCGGCCCGTATACGACGAGCCGGAGTTCATCGTGCGCAACCTGTGGCGCCTGTACGGCGGCTGGTACGACGGCAATCCCGCGAACCTGAAGCCGGCGCGCGAGGCCGACCTCGCGCTGGAGCTTGCTTCGCTGGCTGGCGGCACGGCGCGGCTGGCGGCACGGGCCGAGGAGCTGTCGAGCGCGGGAAATCACCGCATGGCGTGTCACTTGATCGAAATGGCGAGCCAGGCTGCGCCGGACGACGCCGGCATCGCGAAGGCGCGATCGAGCGTGTATTCGCGGCGGGCCGACCACGAGACCAGCCTGATGGCGAAGGGCGTGTTCAACGCGGCTGCACGCGGCAACTGATCGTTGCGGACGGAGTCGCTGCGACACAGATTGGGTTCCGTGCAGAAGGAGCCCAGTTTCGATCCGGAAACGGAGCCGGGCTACGTCCGCGGTCGGTGGCACCACCAGCTCGAGGACGGGCGCATCCAGTGCGATCTTTGCCCGCGTTTCTGCAAGCTCCACGACGGGCAGCGCGCGTTCTGCTTCGTGCGGCGTCGCGTCGGTGACGACGTCTGGTTGACCAGCTACGGCAAGGCCACCGGCTTCTGTATCGATCCCATCGAGAAGAAGCCGCTGAACCACTTCTATCCGGGCTCCAGCGTGCTGTCCTTCGGTACGGCGGGCTGCAACCTGGGCTGCCGCTTCTGCCAGAACTGGGACATCTCGAAGGCGCGCGAGGTGGAGCTGCTCAGCGACAGCGCGACGCCCGAGCAGCTCGCCGAGGCGGCCATCGAGGCCGGCTGCAAGAGCGTCGCGTTCACGTACAACGACCCGGTCATCTTCGCCGAGTACGCCATCGACGCCGCCAAGGCGTGTCACGAGCGCGGCGTGAAGACCGTGGCCGTCACCGCGGGCTACATCGCGCCCGAGGCGCGCCGCGATTTCTACTCCGTGCTCGACGCCGCCAACGTGGATCTCAAGGCGTTCACCGAGGGCTTCTACGAGAAGCTGTGCTTCGCTCACCTGGGGCCGGTGCTGGATACGCTCAAGTACCTGAAGAACGAGACCAACGTGTGGTTCGAGGTCACCACGCTGCTCATCCCGGGCAAGAACGACTCGCCCGCGGAGATCGACAAGCTGTGCGACTGGTTCGCGCGCGAGCTCGGTGCCGAAGTGCCGCTGCATTTCACGGCCTTCCATCCCGATTTCAAGATGACGGACACACCGGCGACGCCGCCCGCGACGTGCAAGCGCGCGCGCGAGCAGGCGCTTTCGCACGGCCTCAAGTACGTCTATTCCGGCAACATCCACGACGAGGCCGGACAGAGCACGTATTGCGCGAGCTGCGGCAAGCTCGTGATCGAGCGCGACTGGTACCAGATCGGCGCGTATCGGCTCGTCGGCAACCGCTGCAAGCACTGTGGCGCGACCGTCGCGGGGCAGTTCGCCGCCGAGGGCTCCGGCGCGTGGGGACGGCGGCGCATGCGCGTGGCGATCGCGTGAAAGTTGTCCCGCTCGGCTGGATGCGCGTGAAGTCGGCCGCATGCGGACGGCGTTCGTGACGGGCGGCAGCGGTTTTGTCGGGGGTCACCTGGTTCGAGCACTCCTCGGCGGTGGCTTTCGCGTGCGCGTGCTCGGGCGCGCGCGCAGCGATCTGCAAGCGGTGGAGCGCGCGGGCGCCGAGGTCGTGCGCGGCGATCTGACGCAAGCGCTCGACCCGGCGCTGATGGACGGCTGCGAGGTCGTGTTCCACGTCGCGGGTGCCGTGGGCGATCAGGTAACGCGAGCGGTGGCGCGCGCGGTGAACGTCGAAGGAACGCGCCACGTGCTGGACGCCGCGCGGGCCGCGGGCGCGAGACGCTTCGTGCACACGAGCAGCGTCGCGGTGTACGGCTTCGATGCCGGCACGTTCGACGAGAGCGCGCCGCGCCGTCGGGTCGGCGAGGCCTACGTGGATTCGAAGACCGCCGCCGAGGAGCTGTGCGAGGGTTCGGGGCTGGACGTTCGCATCCTGCGCCCGGCGGTGATCTACGGCCCAGGGGACACGGGCATGCTGCCGCGCATGATCGAGCTGCTCGGCGAGGGCAAGCTGCCGTTGATCGGCGACGGCCGGAGCCACGTCGGCCTGGTGCACGTGTCGGACGTCGTGCGCGGGCTGGTGGCGGCGGCCGACCACGCCGGAGCGGACCATCTCTTCAACGTCATGGGCCCCGATGACCTGACCTGGAAGCAGCTGCTCGACCGGATGGTGCTCCACTTCGGCTTCGACGCGCCTCGGCGCTTGCCGCGCGTGCTGGCGGCCGCACTGGGGCACGGGATGAGCGCCTTGTCGACCCTGCGCCTCGCGCCGGATCCGCTGCCGATCTCGTCGCACGCCGTGAAGTTCCTGACCGCCGAGCGCGCCTACCCGACCGAGCGGCTTCGCCTCGGGCTGGGCGTCGCGCCGGGCGTGCCGGTCGAGCATGGGTTCGACCGCGCGTGGCCGGCGCGGACCGCTCGAGCGGCATAAGACAAGTCCAGGTTCGGGTGTAAACTTGGCGCGTGGATTCGGTCGATCTCGAGCGAGCGAGCGAGCTGCTGGGATTGCGCGCTCGTCGTGCCGCGGCGCCGCCGGGTGCCGAGGTCCGCGGCGTGTGGTTCACCATGGCGCGGAAGCACGCCGTGCGTCTCGGACCGGCGGAGACGGTCGCGTTCGACCGGCTGTGCGCTCCACGCGACCGCACGGCGTTCCGCATGTACCCGCTGGTGGAGTTTCTCGACGAGCTCGCCGTCGCCGCCGTCCTGACCGACGCCGACAATCCGCTCGGTGCGATGCGCACGCTCTGGCGCGAGGCGACGGCCGTGTACGTCTCGACGCCGTTCGGGCGTTCCTTGATGCGGCTGTTGCGCCCGAACCCGATGCGCTACCTGCGCTGGGTGTCGTCGCATCGCGACCACTTCTGCAGCTATGGCGCGACGCGTCTGGAGGAGCTCTCGCCGACCTCCGTCACGTTCGTCATGGAAGACGAGTACATCTGGATCGACACCGCGCACCGCGGCGGCGCCGAGGGACTGTTGATCGCGTGCGGCGTGGAGGGCAGCGTCGAGGCCGAGATGACCGGTCTCTATTCGGGACACCTTCACATCCGCTGGACGCCGCGCGCTTGAGCTGATCGAGCGCAGCGGCGTGCACCGGGATGTTGGCCCCGGCGCGCGCCGCTCGGTAACGCAGACGCATGAAATCAGCGATCTCCGTGCGCCGCACGTCTCCCGCCGTGACGGCGGATCGTGCAGCGTCCATCCTCTTGCGTTCCTTCGCCGCGCACGGTGTCACGGCGGCGTTCGGGATCCCCGGCGGCGCGGCGGGTCCGGTCTTCGATGCGCTCGCCGGCACCCCGCAGATCGAATACATCCCGACGCGCCACGAGGCGATCGCCGGATTCGCCGCCGTGGGGCACGCGCGCCGGACCGGCAAACCGGCCCTGCTGCTGACGACCGCGGGCCCCGGCGTGATGAACGCCGTGACCGCCGTCGCGTCGGCGTTGCTCGAGGAAACGCCGCTGATCATGATCGGCGGCGAGGTGCCGCTCGCCTCTACGGCGCGGGCGGGCTTCCAGGAAGGATCGGCGGCCGGGCTCGACGTCGTCGGCATGATGAGTCGTGTGACGCGGTGGTCTGCGACCGTGTACGGCGCGAGCATGGCCGCCGGAGCCGCGGAGCGGGCGTGGAGCGCTGCGACCGGCGCGCAGCCGGGGCCAGTCTTCCTCAGCGTGCCCTTCGATGTTGGGTTGACCGAAGCGGAATCGACGCCGATCGCGGCGCCGCGAGCGGTGCCGGTCGTGCCCGACGCCGAAGCGTGCGACGAAGCCGCGCGGCTGCTCGCTGCGGCGCGACGGCCCCTGCTCGTGCTGGGCAACGGCGCCCGGAACGCGCACGCGGAGGCGCTGTGTCTGGCCGAGGCGCTCGCGCTACCGGTGGTGGTGACGGGTCACGCGAAGGGCACGTTCCCGGAGTCGCATCGCCTGTACCTCGGCATCATCGGCAACGCAGGCCATCCCTCCGCCAGCGAATACGTCGCGCGGGGTCCCGACGTCGTGTGCATCGTCGGGTCGCGCGTCGGTGACTTCGCGACCAACGGCTTCAACCTCGATCTGTCCGGGCGCCGAGCAACCATCCAGATCGATCGGGATCCCGGGCTGATCGGCAGGAACACGCGCGTCACGCACGGCATCGTGGGCGACGCGGCGATCGCCTTGGAGCAGATGGTGCGCGCACGGCCGCGCGTGCGGGCGCGTGCCGTGGGCGCGCACATGCTGAGACGTTTCCCACCCGGACAAGACGCGCCCGTAGGCACGGTCAAGCCGCAGTTGGCGCTCGCGGCGTTGTCCGAGGCGTTCCCCGACGCGGTGTGGTGTGCCGACATCGGCGAGCACATGGGCTTCGCCCAGCACTACCTGGCGGTCGACAGCCCCGACCGCTTCCACTGCATGACCGGGCTCGCGTCCATGGGCAGCGGCCTGGGCGCCGCCATGGGCATCAAGCAGGCCGACCCCGAGGCGACCGTGATCGCGCTGATCGGCGACGGCGGCTTCAACATGCACGCGGGCGAGGTGTTGACGTGCGTGGAGATGGGGCTTGCGTTGCTCATCGTCGTGTTCAACGACGGACGCTGGAACATGGTGGAGCACGGCTTCCGGACCGTGTTCCACCGCGAGCCGGATTTTCTGCGACCGCGCACCGCCGATCTGGCGGCGGTCGCGCGTGGCTACGGCGCGATGGCGGCGATCATCGACGACCCGGCGCAGCTCGCCCCGGCGCGATTGCGTCGTCTTGCCGACGGAGATCGTCCGGTGCTGTTGGACGTCCGCATCGATCCGTCGGAGGTCCTGAGTACGCGCTCTCGCTCGGACGGGCTGCGAAGCCTGGTCGCGGGGTCCGGATGAGCGCCCTGTCCGCGGGCGTCGCGCGCAGCGTCGAGCTCGCGCAAGCGTGCGGCGCGCCGCCCGCGCTGGTGCTGGGCGTGGCCCTCGCGGCCGAGGCGCCGGATACGATGGAGGCGGCGCTGCGCTTCGTCACCGACGCCGGGCACGACCTGTGCGGCATCGCCGCCCGCACCACCTTCCCGCGCGGTCTGGCCGAGCTGGAGCCGGAGCTCCGTTTCGATCCGGAGCTCG
This sequence comes from uncultured delta proteobacterium, assembly GCA_963775185.1. Taxonomy (GTDB): domain Bacteria; phylum Myxococcota_A; class Polyangia; order Polyangiales; family Polyangiaceae; genus JAPSGB01. The sequence continues at coordinate 394,879 of CAVZIE010000006.1, forward strand.
CCCGCGTGCGCGGAGACATGGGTGACCACGAGCTGCGCGGGAAGCTCGTGTTCCGCGACCTCCTCGGACAGCGCTCGTTCTTCCAGGTCGCAGCGCTGGCCATCGCCGGCCTGGAGCTGTCGCGCGCCGACGCCGACCTGCTCGAGCAGCTCGGCGTCAACACCCAGCTTGCCGACGCGCGCATCTGGCCGCTCGCGATCACGCGCCGCGTCGCGTTCCGTTCCGGGTACATCCACGGCATCGTCGCCGGGCTGGCTGCGCTGCTGAACCCGAACATGGCGGTGCGGCCCGTCGGTGCATTCATGCGGTTCTTGCAGCGCCTGGACCAACGTCTCGAATCGGGAATCGATATTGAATGTCAATTGCAGGAGCTGCTGCGGAGCCGGGAGCGCGTGCCGGGCGTCGGCCGTCCTGCCCTCGGCCCGGACGAACGGAACGCGCAGGTGGTCGAATTGGCGCGCGCGTTCGGCCGGGACGCGGGCACGAGCTGGAAGCTTGCGATGGAGTTGGATGCCTTCTTCCATCGCCACAAGGGGGTTCACATCAACTCCGCCGGCCTCCAGGGTGCGCTGATGCGCGATATGGGGTTGTCACCCGAATCCGCGACTGCGATGTGCGTGCTCTACTTCATCGTCCCGGTGCTCGCGCAGGCCGTGTACGCCGAGGACCAGGCGGTGCTAGCCGGGCGCCGTATTCGAGCGACTTGACGCTGGCGGTACAGACCGCTGCGGGCCTAGACTCCTGGCCATGCGGGACCTCGTCACCGTGATCTGGGTCGCCACCGGGACATCCGCGGCGGCGCCGCAGTCATCGAACGACGTGCAGGTGGCGCGCGTGGATCCGCAAGGCCTCGAGCTCGCCGTGGTGCGCGCGCGCACGCGTGGCGCGGTCGTCGTCGCTGGCGGCACCGAAGACGAGCGCGCGCTGTCACTCGGCGCGGACGAGGTCGTCGCGCAGGATGTGGAGCGCTTGCCCATCGCGATCGCGCGGGCGCGATCGCGCGCCGCGGCGCGGCGTGGTGTACCGGACAGCGTGCCCGGCCAGGAGCTCGCGGCCGTCGCGCTGCTCGGCGCCGCCTTCGGTCACGAGATCAACAGTCCGCTCGCCGCGGCGACACTGAGTTGCGGTTGGCTTGGAGAAAACCTGTCGCCGCTGGTCAAGGTCGTAGAGGCGCTCGAGACCCAGCTGCTCGCGCCCGGTGCACCGGACCGCGCCGGTCTCGATCACGTGTTGGCCGTCGCCAACCAGGCGAACCCGCGCGAGATCAAGGACGTGATCGAGGAGCTGTCGATCGCTCTCGACTCCATGGGTCGGGTCGTGCAGCGCGTCGTCGATCTGACCGCCACGCACACGTTGGAGAAGTGCGATCTTTGCCTGATCGCCGAGGAGTTCGGCGTGATCGCGAAGCGACAAGTCGAGCGCGTCGCGCGGCTGCGCGTGGAGATCACGTCGAGCCACTGTCCGGTGGAGATGAGCGCCGCCCGCACGATGGCGGTGCTGTCGTCGCTCCTGAACAACGCCATCGAGGCCATCCAGGACGGCAAGCCCGAAGATCCGGAAATTTCCCTGCTTGTGGGCGTGGACGACGGCCTTGTCGTGGCGGAGATCGCGGACAACGGCTGCGGCATGGTGCCGGAAGTGCGGCGCCAGGCCCTGAACCCGTTCTTCACGACGCGCCGTCCCGGCGCGCTCGGCATGGGGCTGACCTTCGCCGCCATGCACGTCCGTCACGCCGGCGGCGAGCTCTTGCTGGATTCGGAGCCGGGCGTCGGCAGCAGCGTGCGCATCTTCTTGCCGCTCGCCGCGTCGGCGTGGCGAGCGCAGGGCTACTCGTCGCCGAACACGTAGCGATACAGCATCTCCGCGAGCGCCGCGCGTAGCGCCTCGGCGCGGGCCGTCGTCTTGTGACCACCGTGGCCGCCGATCGACGCGAGCGCGACCTCTTGCGCGGCGACCTGGATCACCTCCGCGGCGGCGAGCGGATCGGCGACGCGATCGCGCGAGACCACGGTCTCGATCAACGCTGCGAGCGCCTCGCGTCCGCGCTCCTCGAACTCGGCGCGGATACGTGCGACCTCCGGATCGCGCATGCTCATCGACAGGAACACCAGGTGGATCCCCGGGTGCTCCGCGGTGGTCTGGAACAACACGTCGATCACGTGATCGATCGTCGCGCGCTTGTCGTGCGCTGCACGCGCGACGGAGAAGGCGTCCGGCGTGAGCATGCTCATCACGCGCTCGTACGTGCGCTCGAGGTGAGCCTGGATCATCTCGATGAACGCCTGCCGCTTGTCGGCGAAGTAGCGGTAGAACGTGCCCACGCTCACGCCGGCGCGCTCGGCGATGTCCGGCGTCTGCGTCGCGTCGAAGCCGCGCTCGGCGAACACCTCGGCGCTGGCCTCGAGCAGCGCCTTGTAGGTCTCGCGGGCGCGCTTCTGGGGAAAGCTCCGCGTGTCCCGGGTCGGCGGGGGCAGCGACGGGCGGCGCGCCGAGGACGGCGCATCGGCGGTGTCGAAGGGTCGGTCCATCGATTCCCTGGAATTTACGCTGGAACGCTTCAAAAGTGAAGTAGGGTTCGCTTTTTTCTTGACCGGAATCAAGACGCGCAAGAAACTGAAACCAGGTTCACTTCCCGAGCCCAGGAGCACGTGCCATGTCCGATGCCGACGTCCGCCCACTGAACCTCGAGCGCATCGAGGCCACCCTCGATGTCACCTACAACTGGGGCTACGAGCAAACGCGCGCCGATCTCCGCGATCTCTACCGGAAGGCGAAGAAGGCGCAGTGGAACGCCGATGAGCGCCTCGACTGGAGCATCGACGTCGACCTCGACAAGGAGAACATGCCCGAGTTCATGCACCCGCTGTATGGCTCGGAGATCTACGCGAAGCTTACGGAAGAGAGCACGCGCTGCTCAGGCGCGAGATGCCGGCGTGGATCCAGTCCCAGTTCCTCCACGGCGAGCAGGGCGCGCTGCTGGCGGCGGCGCAGCTCGTCAACTGCGTGCCGGACATGGACTCGAAGTACTACGTCGCGACGCAGGTGATGGACGAGGCGCGCCACGTGGAAGTGTTCGATCGCTACCTCCACGAGAAGATCGGCTTCTCCTACGACATCAGCCCGCACCTGAAGAAGCTGCTGGATCTGATCCTGACGGACTCGCGCTGGGACATGAAGCTGCTGGGCATGCAGATCATGGTGGAAGGCCTCGCGCTGGCCGCATTCGGCGTCACGCGCCAGACCGTGTACGAGCCGCTGCTCAAGTCGCTGACCACGTACGTGATCCAGGACGAGGCGCGCCACGTGGCCTACGGCGTGCTGTCGCTGCGCGACTACTACAAGGACATGAAGGAGAGCGAAGTCCGCGAGCGCGAGGACTTCATCTACGAGTCCGCAGTGCTCATGCGTGATCGCTTCCTGTTCCAACAGGTGTGGCAGAAGCTGGGCCTGCCCGAGGAGCGCTGCATGGAAATCGCGCTGAACAACGAGGGCCAGCGCCAGTTCCGCCAGGTCCTGTTCAGCAAGATCGTCCCGGCGGTGAAGCGCATCGGTCTGCTCAGCCAGCGTCAGCGCGAGCGCTTCGACCAGCTCGGCATCCTGCAGTACGAGGACTGGCAGGACCCGTTCGAGGATCTGAAGCAGAGCGAGCGCGAGATCGCTGAAGAGCGCGCCGCCAGCGCCGCCGAGTAACGACGTGCGCGGGGTGTGCCGCGCCGGCACGCCAGTGGTTGAACCACTACGATCCGCGAGCATGGTTTGCCACACCCGACCCCAGGACGCGGCAAATGACGCCGGAAGATCCGTGGTCCGCGGCTTGCAGTAGCCTCGGACCGTGACGGGGACCACCAGCCCGGGAAGGGCAAGATCGGGTTGGCTGCGCGGCGCGGCCGGCGTCGCGGCGCGGCTCTCGCTGGGCGTCGCGACACTCGCGGGTACGACGCTCGTCGCGCGAGCGGCGCACGCCGGACCCGCGAGCGCGGCGCAAGCGTCGTCGGTCGAAGGCTACGTCGTCGAGCTGTCCGACGGCGACATCGTCGTCGACATCGCCGGCAAGCGCGGCGCGATGATCGGCGACGACGTCGAGCTGTGGCGCCCGCTCAAGCTGCGGCACCCGGTGACCGGGCAGATGATCACCGATCGCTTCCGCATCGGTACGCTCCGGCTCACGCAGGTGCGCGACTCGCTGTCGTGGGCGCGACCCGAGGGCAAGCTCGCGCGCGAGCCCAAGGCGGGCGACATCGTGATCCTGCGCAAGCAGGCGCCGCCGCCGGCGCCCGCGCTGCCGGGTGCCCCGCCCGCGAGCGGTTCCGCGCCGGACCGGCCAACCCCCAAAGTCGAGGCGCCTTCGTCCGGCGGCACGTCCCTGGATCCCGAAGCCGCGGAGGTGACCCGCATCTTCGAGTCGCTGCGCGGCGCGGATCCGACGACGCGCATCATCCGCTACGAGAACTACGTCCGCGAGAACCCGAACAGCCGCTTCGCGGTGGTGCTGTACGAGGAGGCGGCGCAGCTGCGCGCGCTGCTCACGCTGGAGTCACAGGCCGGCAAGGGCGCCGAGCCCGCCCTCGCGAGCTTCGACGCGCCCGCGGACGCGCTCAGCGGGATTCCGGTGTCCTTCGGCGTCGAGCTCACCGGGCCGGCGACGGGTGCGGTGCTGCACTCGCGCAATGCCGGTGAGGTCGCGTACACGTCCACGCCGATGGTGGCGGCCGGCGATGGCTACTACGTGCTCACGCTGCCGGCAAAGCGGATGAACGCGCCGCGCATGGACTACTTCATCGAGGCGACCAACGCGCGCGGCGAGGCGTTTGCCGTGGTCGGTCACGCGATGGACCCGAAGACGCTTGTGGTGCACGACATCCCCACGCCCACGCCGCCACCGCGGCACGAGGCGACGGTGAGCGTGCTCACCGACTACGCCTGGTACAACACGCCGAGCAAGAACAACGATCGCACGTGGCAGACCGAGGGCTGGTTCGGCATGCGCTTCGACGACGTGGGCGTGCGCGCGGTGCGCTCGGGCTTCGGCGTGTTCCGCGGTGTCGGCGGATCGCTCGACGAGCTCGACAAGCAGAACAAGGGACCACGCGCGGTCGGACTCACCTACGGCTATCTCGAGGGCGAGTTCGGCTTCAGCTCGTTCACGTCCCTGGTCGTCCGCGGCGTGCTCGGGCTGCGTGACGACGGCGTGAGCGGCGGCGCCCAGGCGCTGATCCGCATCGGCAACGACAAGGAGACGAACCTGATGATCGGCGGCGAGGTGCTGGGCGGCATCGGTCTGCGCGGCATCACGCAGCTCGAGCTGAACACGTTCCAGCGCGTGCCGATCCTGCTGCGCACGGAGGTCACGAACCAACCCGCCGGCGTGGCGACGAACACGAAAGACGTACGACCTGCGGACGAGGGCGGCGATCCGAACAACACGTCCGTCGAACAAGGCGAGGTGGGCGCCCGCGCCATCGTGCAGGTCGGCTACCGCGTGATGCCGACGCTGGTTCTCGCGGTGCGCGGTTCGTACCAGGGCCGGACCATCAACCACGCCGGACCGGGCTTCGGGGGAGCGGTGACGTACTCATGGTGACGCTTCGCAACATCACGGCCGGCGCCGCGCTGACGGCGCTGTTCTCCACCGGCGCCGTGGCGCACGCCCAGACACCGGCGGGCGCGACGTCGGCGACACCGCGGCGCCCGCGACGTCGGCGACACCGGCGGCCGACGCCGCGCCGGCTCCCGACGCGCAGTTGAAGCAAGCGTCGCAGCCGATCGGCCCGCGCCTGCACCACGCCCCCGTGAGCATCGCGCAGGCGCACGCGGATCTCGAGATCGAGGCGGCCATCGACAGCCCGCAGCTCGTCAAGCGCGCGCTCCTGCTGTACCGCGTCGGGACCGACCCGGCGATCCACGAGACGGAGTTCAAGCGCTCGGAGCAGTACGTCGCGATCATCCCCGGCAAGGACGTGACCTGGCCGTCCCTGGAGTATGCGATCGAGATCGAGCGCCTCGACGGCACGCGTATGCAGGTGTTCGCCTCGCGCGACCACATGCATCGGGTGGAGGTGCCGGAGGATCTGATGGACGTGCGCGAGCGCGCCCTCGCCGAGCGGCTCGGCGGGCGTCGGTCCGTGTTCGCCGCCAGCGCCGAGTACGTGTCTTTCGGCAAGAGCCAGACCAGCGACGGCGGCAACATCAACGACAACTACTACCGCGTCGAGGGCTCGTACACGTACCGTCCGCTCCGGACCGTCACCGAGTTCAGCTTGAAGATCGGCGTGGTGCGCGGGCGCTCTCCCGTGCCGATCCCGATCTGAACAACGTCCCCACGGACCACGTCGGTCTGAACTACGGCGCGCCCACCGTCACGTTCCGGCTCAACGACCTGTTCCACCTGCAGGGCGAGTTCCTGACCAGCGTCACCGAAGTCGGCTTCTCCGTGGGCGGCGGCGGCGCGCTCGAGATCGGCGACCCGTACGGCGCCAAGCTGGTGCTCGGCTTCGAGAGCGTGCAGACCTTCGGATCGCGCATCTACAGCCGCCTGGATCTAGTCGCGGGCGAGCGCCTACGCTTTTCGCCCATCATCGAGGTCACGGACATGCCCCACGCCAACAAGTTCGGCGTGCGGCTCCTGGGCGAGATCGGCTACGACCTCGGCGACGGCTTCTCGGTGGGCGTCCGCGGCGGCTACCAGGCGCGCAAGTCCACCAGCGGCGGCCCGAGCTTCGGCGGCACGCTGGCCTACGCGTTCTGAGCTCTCTGCGGCCCGCTCTTTTCATCCGCGGCGCCGGAGGCGCATCGGCCGCGTCGTACCGCGGCGACCTGTTACATCTGATCGACACCGTCATCGAGAACCGATTACGTGCGCATTGGGATTGGCCGGAAATGTAACCGGCCAATTTCAGCCGCCCCGCCGGAGGCGAAATTAGCCAGTTCTCTGCGAAATTGGCTGGTTATATCTCTATTATCAGGGCCAATCGGCGCGCCACTTCGTGGCGCGGCTGCGAATTGCCTAGCTTGATAAGAGCGAGGCATGCGCTCGTCGACCATCGCCGCCGGCGCGGCGTGCCTCGCGCTGTCGCCGCTGGCGCACGCCCAGGTCAACGTCGAGCCGCTCCGCAAGGAGGTGGCCGAGCGTGGCTTCAGCGCCAAGCTGAGCGGGACGCTCAGCGGATCGGCGGGCAACACCCCGGGCGTCACCGCCGGGTCGAGCGCGCTGGTCGGCGTGGCGGGCGGCCCGCACCTGGCGTACTTCGCCGCCAGCGGCGACTACTCGCGGGTGAACCAGACGACCCTGGTCGCCAAGTCCTTCGCGCACCTGCGCTACAACTACCAGCTGAGCCATCCGCTCTGGGCCGAGGCGTTCACGCAGATCGAGACGGACCGCTTCCGGCGGATCCGCGATCGCGAGCTGCTCGGCGCCGGCCCGCGCTTCGGCGTCGTGCAGTCCGACCAGGTCGGTTTGTTCTACGGCACCGCCGCCATGCTCGAGCGGACGATCCTGAACGCCGACATCGTCGGCAGCGACACGCGCCAGACCGTCGTGCGCTGGAGCAACTACGTCGCGTTCCGCTACGACCCCGACGACCGCGTGCAGCTGACGAACACCACGTACATCCAGCCGCGCTTCGACCGCTTCCGCGACTATCACGTCCTGAGCCAGCTCGCCCTGGGCTTCACCATCGCGCGACACCTGGGATCGAGCATCCTGGCCACCCTGCGCTACGAGAGCGTCGTCCCCGACGGCGTGAAGCGCGCCGACCTGGAGATCAAGGACAGCCTCGATCTAAGATTCTAGGTGATGTCGGTCCGGCGCGAGACACAGGTGGAGTGCCCGCACTGCGGCGAACCCATCGACACCTGGCCGGACCTCGGCGGCGGCGAGGAGCAGACGTATATCGAAGACTGCAGCGTGTGCTGCCGCCCGATCCGCTTCCACGCCGTCTATTCCGACGACGACGACGGATTCGTCGTGGACGTCAGCGCGGACGTGTGACGGGCCGAGACGTAGTGGACCTCGACGACCGTTGTCTGCGGCTGGGCTGTTCACGGGCACTCGCCCTTGTGCGCGACGCGCGTGGCCTCCGCGGCGGCGCAGTCCGCGTTCACGTACGACTTGCCGTTGCAGCCACACACCGGGTCGAGCTGCCCCGAGCACGTGGAGCCCGGGATCGCGGCGCATCCGCCCGGAGCGTCGCAGCCGTCACCCTTGCAGTATTCCGCGCCGGGGATGCACTGCGAGTCGTCGATGCACGGAATGTGCGTGCCAGGCGGCGGAAACGCGCACAAGGCAGGCTTGGACGGATCGTAGCACTGCCCGGTGATGCCGCAGCACTGCTGGCCGTTCGTGCACTGGGCGCTGGTCCCGCAGTACATGACGCTGATGCCGGAAGAACCGCCGCCGGCGCCGACCGTCACGGTGTGGCCGCAGGCGCCCGTTCCGGCGATGGATACGCCCGCTGCACACGCCGTCTGCGGGTCTGGATACGTGACGCCGTTGCACCCGCAGAATTCCGCCGGGCTGCCGCTCGGGCAGTTCGTCGTCGACGTGCAATAGCCCGGCCCGAGGCAGAGGCTCGCGTTCGACGGCACGCAGTACTCGCCCGGGCCGCACTGCGAGGACGCCGCGCAAGGCTGCTGTCCCTGGGGTCCCGGGTCCGTCGGCGCGGTACACGCGCCTGGATCCGTCGACGGATCGAAGCACGTGCCGCTGGTGAGACAGCACTGCTCGTTCGTCGCGCACGGCACGCCGTTGCACACCACCGCAGCAGGCACGCCGCCGGTACCGCCGGTACCCGTGCCGCCCGTACCCGTGCCGCCGGTACCCGTACCGCCTGTGCCGGTGCCGCCCGTGCCGGTGCCGCCCGTGCCGGTGCCGCCCGTGCCGCTGCCGCCCGTGCCGTGCCGCCCGTACCGCTGCCGCCGGTTCCGCTGCCGCCTGTCGCTGCGTCGCCGCCCGCGTCACTGCCGCCGGTCCCCGAGCTCGCGGTCGAGCCGCCACATGCGAGCGCCGTTGTCGCTGCCAGGACCGACACTCGCCAAAGTAGGAATTTGGGACGACGCGACTTCATGATGCCTCCAGCGCCATCATGACATGAAATCGGTGCGGATCCATTCGAGCGGAAGGCGATCATTCCTTCTCTACCCGTGTAACGGGGCCGCGGCGTAGCGCGCGGGGCGCTTCGGCGTCGCGGATCTGGCGGCCGTGCAGCCACCAGATTCCGAGGCGACAACAGACCGCGCCGCGGCCACGAGATGGGGGCCGCTCGGAGCGACGGGCGTTTGGTGACCGCGCCGCCGCCACGAGATGGGGGCCGCTCGGAGCGACGGGCGTTTGGTGACCGCGCCGCGGCCACGAGATGGGGGCCGCTCGGAGCGACGGGCGTTTGGTGACCGTGGGACGGTCACGAGATCGGGATCGGGTCGACCGATCGGCGTTTGGTGACCGTGGGACGGTCACGAGATCGGGATCGGGTCGACCGATCGGCGTTTGGTGGCCGTGGGACGGTCACGAGATCGGGATCGGGTCGCGGTCGTCCGTCCATGCTCCGGTGCCTGCGGGATGTGCCGATTCCGCGCCGGACCGGCAATCCCCATCAGCGATACACGCCGTGCTGTTTGCGCAGCTTGTCGGCGCGCTCGCGGGCGCCTCGGACGCCGTACAGCGTGTCGTGCTCCGGCGGCATCACGGGTCCGAGGGCGACCGACGCGAGCAGGCCGCAGAGGTCGAGCAGCGCCTGCGCCGGGACGTCGCCCTCCGGCTCGACCTGCCACACCCAGGTGCAGCGCGCGGCGAGCAGCGCCATGCCCGTGGCCTGGCCGCGCGCCTCGGCCATCTCCGCGTCGGCGCGGTCGTCGCGGGTCGCCGGGCGCGTGCCGACGGTGAAGCGCGCCGTCCAGTCGCCGCCGGCGAGCTCCAGCCGCACCGTCGTCGACTCCGGCGCTGCGCCGCCGGGGACCACGCCTTGCTCGTCCAGCACCTCGACGCCCAGGTGGAAGAAATAGCTGCGTGCGTTCGCCAGCACCCGCGCGAGGTCGACTCGCCCGTCGGCGGCTTGTGCGAATACGACGTAGCCCACGCCGCGAGGGGACCACGCGCCGGCGACGCGAGCAAGCGCGCGCGTGGTAGGATCGCGCGGTGCGACCGGACCACGGCGGCCGATTCGTGCTGCGGCTCGACGGGGAGTACGCGGAGTGCCTCGACTACGAGCTCGCGCTCTACGTGCCGGACGCCGAGTGGCGCACGCGCGCGCGGCTGCTGCGTGTCGACGGGAGCGTCGCGCTCGATCCCTGGCCGGGCGAGCCGGCGCCTCCCAGCTGGCTCTGCGACGCCGCGCGCGCCGCGCTGCGCACGGCGTGGCGCGGTTGCCACACGGATCCCGCGGCGAGCTGGCCGCGGCGGCTCACACGCTGGCGTCCCGGTCCAGCGCAGCTACCCTGACCGCATGCAGCCGTCGAAAATCGTCACCCTTCTCACGGACTTCGGGACGAGCGACCCGTTCGTGGGCGTGATGAAGGGGGTGATCCTGACGCGCTTCGCGGATGCGCGCATCGTCGACCTGACCCACGGCGTTCCGCCGCAGGACGTCGCCGCCGCCGCCTTCTGGCTGGAGCGATGCTACCGCTGGTTTCCACCGGGCACGGTGCACGTCGTCGTCGTCGACCCGGGCGTGGGTAGCGCCCGCGCGCCGCTGGCGGCCCGCGTCGGGGAGCACTGGTTCGTCGCGCCGGACAACGGCGTGCTCGGCGGCGTGCTCGCGGCGTCGCCTGGCGCGGAGATCCGCGTCATCGATCGCGCCGCGCTCGCGCTGCCCGAGCCGAGCCGCACCTTCCACGGGCGCGACGTGTTCGCGCCCGCCGCCGCGGATTCTGGCGTCGGGCAGGCTCGAGCTCGCGCGCGTCGGCGCGACCGCGTCGGGAATCGTCGAGCTCGAGCTCCGCGTCGCGACGCAGGACGCCGGCGGCGCCCACGGCCACGTCGTACTCGTCGACCACTTCGGCAACCTGATCACGGATATCGACGCGGCCTTGTTCGCCGATCTCGTCGAGCCGCGGGTACGCCTCGGCGAGCGCGAGCTGGCGATCGTCGGGACCTACGCCGAAGCCAAGCCCGGGGCGCTGCTGGGCGTCGTGAACTCGTTCGGCACGCTCGAGATCGCGTGTCGCGACGGCAGCGCGGCGTCGACCCTCGGTGCCGGCGCGGGCACCGTCGTCCACGTCAGTGGCGCGCGCTTTCCCCGTAATCCAGGCTTGTCATCATGAGATTCCGTCGTGTGTCGTCCGTCCCGGCTCTGGCGCTGCTCGCGCTGTCGTGCGCGCCTGCGCACGCGCGGCCGGCGACGCCCAACGCGGTGCGCGCGGCGCCGGCCGCGGCGGCGCGCACGCCCGCGGACCTGCTGAAGAGCGGGCAAGAAGCGCTGCGCGCCAGCCGCTACGCCGAAGCCGAGAAGTCGCTGCGCGCCGCCGCGCGCGGGCCCGAGCGCGCCGCGGCGCTCGCCGGGCTCGGGCAAGCCCAGCTCGAGACCGGCCACTACGCCGACGCCCTGGCGACCGCGAAGCAACTGGAGCGCGCCGGCAAGGCCGCCGCGCCGGACGCGGCCTGGCTCACCGGCGCGGCGCTGAGCCGCCAGGGCAAGCTCGCCGACGCCGTCGCCGCGCTCTCGAAGGTCCAGCAGGTGCCGGAGGCACGGCGCGCGCGGCTCCTGCTCGGCGAGATCCTGATCGAGCAGGGCAAGCGCAGCGACGCCGAGGCGCCGCTGATGACGCTGGTTGAAGACTACAACAGCGACCGCATCGGCGAGGACGACGCGGCGGGGCTGGCGATGGTCGGGCGCGCCGCGTACCTGTTGCGCTCGCCCGAGGACGCGAACGACGCGTTCAACAAGGCGGAGCGCGCCGCCGGCACCACCCCCGACGTCCAGACGTTGCTCTGGCGCGCCGAGCTGTTCCTCGACAAGTACGACCCCGGCCACGCCGAGGAAGTGGTGAACGACGTCTTGAAGATCGCGCCGGACCAGCCCGAGGCGCACGTGTGGATGGCGCGGGTGAAGCTGGCGCAGGCGCTGGATTTCGACGCGGCGGAGGCCGAGACGGACAAGGCGCTGTCGATCAATCCGTCGCTCACCGGGGCGTACTTCGTCAAAGCCGGCATCCGCTTGCGCGACGAGGACCTGGCCGCGGCCGATCAACAGATCGACGCCGGTCTGAAGATCGATCCGCGCGATCTGCCGTTGCTCAGCATGCGCGCCGCCGTGCGCTTCCTCGCCGACGACAGCGCCGGCTTCGAAAAAGCCAAGCAAGCGGTGCTCGCACAAAATCCCGAGTACTCGCGCATGTACGACATCATCGGCGAGTTCGCCGACTGGGAGCATCGCTACGACGAGATCGTCAAGATGATGCGCGAGGCGGTGCGCATCGATCCCGACGACGCCAAGGCGCTGGCCCAGCTCGGCCTGAACCTGATCCGCGCCGGCGAAGACAAGGAAGGCGTGGCGGTCCTCGAGCGCGCGTTCAAGAAGGACAGCTTCAACGTCCGCGTCTACAACACGCTCAACCTCTTCGACAAGACGATCGCGCACGAGTACGTGGACGTTCCGGGGAAGGTCTTCGACTATCGCTTCCGCAAGGACGAACAGGCGATCTTGTCGCGCTATGTGCCCGGGTTGCTCGATCTGGCATGGAGCAAGTTCGTCAAGAAGTACCACTTCACGCCCGTGACGCCGGTGGGCGTCGAGCTCTACGGTGAGCGCCAGAACTTCGCGATCCGCACCGACGGCCTGCCGAACACGGCGATCCAGGGCGTGTGCTTCGGGCACACGCTGGCGGCCATGAGCCCCCACGAGGAGACGTTCAATCTGGGCATGACGGTGTGGCACGAGCTCAGCCACGTCTTCCACATCCAGCTGAGCAAGGCTCACGTCCCGCGATGGTTTACCGAGGGCCTGGCCGAGTACGAGACGCTGGCCGAGCGGCCCGAGTGGTCGCGCCACATGGACCTCGACCTCTACCAGGCGCTGCGCGCGGACCGGCTGCCCAAGGTCGGGGCGATGACCCGTGCCTTCACCCGCGCCGAGCAGCTCAGCGACGTGGCCACGGCGTACTACGCGTCGAGCCAGATCCTGGTGATGCTGGTCGACAAGTACGGCTTCGACAAACTGCCGCTGATGCTGAAGCTCTGGGGCGACGGCAAGCGCACGCCCGAGGTCGTGAAGACCGCCCTCGGCGTTACGCCCGACGAGCTCGACGCCCAGTTCAAGCAGTGGGCGAGCGAGAAGCTCGCGCGCTACGCGACGCAGTTCGTGCCGCTCACGCGCCCGGAAGCGACGGACAAGGCCAAGGCCGCGGCCGACGCGGCGCCGAAGGACGCGATGGCGCAGGTGCGCTACGCGCTGGCGCTGCTCCGCGACAAGGACGGTCCCGGCGCGGAGAAGGCGATCGGCGCCGCGCTGGCCCTCGATCCGAAGCTGCCCGACGCGCTGTGGCTGTCGGCGCGCCTGGCCGTGGCCAAGGGGGACAAGGCCGGCGCCGAAGCCAAGCTGAAGCAGCTCGTCGCCGCCGGTCACGACGGCTACATGATCGAGATGGCGCTCGCGGACCTCGCCGAAGCGAAGCACGACGCGGCCGGCATGAAGGCCGCGCTCGAGGCCGCCTCCAAGCTCGACCCGACTCAATCCGAGCCGATCGAGGCGCTCGTCGACATCGCGCACAAGGCCGGCGACGCGGACGCCGAGCTCGCCAGTCTCCGCCGGCTCACCGATCTCGACAGCCACGATCCGCGCGTCTATCGCCGGCTGATGCGGCTCCTGATCGACAAGAAGCTCTACAAGGAGGCCGTCGACGACGGCAACAAGGGCATCTGGTCGGGCATGGAGCAGCTTTCGATGCACCAGCTCTTCGGCGAAGCGCTGATCGGCGCGGGCATGATTCCGCGGGCCGTCTACGAGCTCGAGACCGCCGTCTTGTGCAAGGGCGATCCAAAGCAGAAGGCCGACGCCTACGCCATGCTCGCCCAGGCCTACGCGCGCGTGCCAAACCGCCCCGCCGCCGCCAAGGCCGCCGCCGAGGCGAAGAAGCTCGATCCGGCGAACCCGCGCCTCAAGACGTTGAAGCTCTGATCGCCATCGCGCCGTCCTCGATCGCCCGCGCGTGCGCCGCCAGCTCCGCCAGATCCACGCCGCGGAAGCGCGCCGCGCCGAGCGCATCCAACGCGCCGGCCGCCCGCTCCGCCAGCCGCCGCGCCGCGCGCACGTTGCCGGCGCGGAGCTTGACCCGCGACGCGGCGATCTGGATCAAGGCCTTGAACGCGACGCGCTCGACGCTGCCGTCCGCTGCCACGCGCCACAACGGCTCCCAGATCTCGTGCGCTTCCCAGAAGTAGCCGGCGTTGAACAAGTCCACGCCGTAGTGCCAGGCCGCAGCGCCTTCGAGCACGGGCAGCACCGGTCGCGTCCGGCCCTTCTGGAATGGTTCCAAGGGGAAGGGGATGTCGGTCAGGCGCGGAACCGCGCGGTGCGTCGTCATCTCTTCAATGGATGGCACAGGAAGGGCGGAAGGGCGGAAGATTCGGGCCCCGAGTCTATGGAACCCTTCCGCTCTTCCGCCCTTCCTGTGAAAGTCCCAATGAGGTGATTTCCCAGATCGCTAACCGGAAGTGCAGCCGCCGGTGCCCGGCTTGGGTGCCGGTGGGGGCGTCAGCATCGGCGGGCTGCACGAGAAATCGAACATGTCGAGCAGCGCATCGCTGCTCGCGTCCCGGGCGGTCAACGCCGGGAGATCGAACACCGCCTCGATGAAGCGCGTGATCGCGGTGTGCTCTTCCACGACGTGCGACACGTAGTGCGGCTTCGCGTACGGCGAGATGACGACCAGGGGAACGCGCGGTCCCAGCTCGAAGTACGGATCGTCGGAGACCGCCGGCCACGTCGGTGAAGACGGAAGCAGCGGTGTCGGACGCGCCACGCACGCATCGGGCGGCGGGACGTGATCCGCGAAGCCGCCGCCCTCGTCGTACGTCCAGATCAGCGCCATGCGCGGCCACTCCGGACTCCCGATCGCGTGTGCGTAGATGTTGCTCAGCCACGCCTCTCCGGCTTGCAGATCGGCGGTCGGGTGGTCGTCGTCGACGTAGTCGCGACCGTCCACGAACGCGACGTTGGGCAAGCTGCCGTCGTCGAGCGCCTGGATGAAGTTGGCCAGCGGATAGAAGCCGGGGCTGTCGCTGTCCCAGTGCAGCGTGCCGCTCAGCGGCGTCCCGTCGCTGTAGACGCCCCAGGTGAAGCCCGCACGCATCAGCTCGACAAACACCGACAAGTTCGACGGGTCCGGCGTCTGCGTATTGGTGTCGCGCTCGCCGGCGTTGGTACCGAGCAAGAGGAAATCCCGGTTCGGGTCGGTGCCCGATCGCACCGACGAGAAGTGACGGTCGTCGATCGCCCAGGTAGAGGCGAGCCAGTAGTAGAAGGGCAGATCCGGCTGGTCGTAGTAGCCGAGGACGAAGTGACCGTCGGTGCTGGTGGACGCCGCCGCAGCTTGGACGAAGCCATCCATCTCGCCGCCGTTGACCGCGGCGTGCATCGCATCCCAGCCGTGGTCCGGGTCGGCCTTCATGCAGGTTGTCGTCGCGTGTTCTGGCGTCACCCGCGCACCGTCGAGGTCGTGGTTGAAGTAATCCGCGGGGACGGCCTCGACGTCGCTCTGTCCGCGGTCATGAAGCTTGCCCAGGAGATGGTCGAACGAGCGGTTCTCCTTCATCAGCACGACGATGTGCCGCACCGGGATCGTCGCGGACACGCCGGGCGCGATCCCCAACGTGTCTTCCACGCTGGCGCCGCTGCCGAATCTGCACGCGGCGCGCAGCGCGGACGCCGGCTCCGAGTCGATGACGACGGGACACGACAGCGGGGGATCGTCCGGCGTCTTCAGGTCCCGGATCCCGCCGAGCCTCCACGACAGCTCCGCCGGACGGCACTGCGCGGAGCCGAACGCGAGCAGGACCACGAACGCACGCCACGACGCGGGAGCCGACCGTGCGCGTGCCGTCATCGCGCTCCAACATCGAGCCACGCGATCACGGCGTCAATGGCGCGCTTGCCCACGCGAGCACCGCGTGCTGAGGTCGCGACGCGATGCGCAGGTGCCGGTTCGACGTGTGGAGTCGTCGCGCGCCGAGGCGGCGGATTTCGCGCGCGTTGTTTCCGGCGCTTCTGCTGTTCGCGCACGCGGCGCGCGCGGCGCCGGATCCGCCTGCGGCAGAGAACAGGTTCGGCAGGCACAGCGCGCTCGTGCTCGGCGTCGAGCGGATCGCCGGCTACCAGGAACAACAATTCGGCGACGCCACCGTCGACAGCGTGGGCTTCCACCCGCTCTTCTGGTCCGGGCTCGGCGCTCACCTCGAGACGCGCTCGGGGTTCACGTTTGGCGCCCTGCTGGGTGCGACCCACTTCACCTTGACCACCCGCGGTACGGGCAACAGCGTCGAGTCCCTCAGGAAGACGATGATCTGGTTTCGCCCGCGCGTGGGCTACGCGGGCCCGCTGCCCGGCGCCTTCGGCTACTGGGTGCGGCTGGGTCCGACCGGGCTGCTTTTCGCCGACTCCGACAAGAAGACGCACAAGGCCATCTCCGCGGGGGCCGAGATCTACGCCGTGTTCCACGTCGCGCCGCACGTCGGCGTGCTGCTGGGTCCCAACTACGAGCTTCAGCTCGTCGCCGACGTGGCGGCCAGCAAGTACGGCTCCGCGGGCTTCACCTTGGGCTTGATCGGGGAGCTCTACTGATGGCGCGCGCGCTGTGGGCGGTGGCCGTGCTCGGCTCGCTCTTCCTCGCCCCGGGTCGTGCCTTCGCCCAGGCGCCCGCGTCGGGCGCGAAGACCGCCGTGGGTGCGTTCGGCGTCGCACACCCGTTCGTGCTCTCGCTGGAGCATCTGGCCGGGGTGAGCTACCAGCGCATCGGGTTCGACGGCGGCGACACGCGCACGTCGATCCAGGCGGGCGTGTTCACGCCGTTCGTCTCGCCCGCCACGCCCGAGTCCCGACTCGGCGTGCACTACTTCGTCGCACGCGGCGTCTCGCTGGGGGCCTTGCTCGACTACGTCGACAACGATAGCTACGGGACGAGCGTCCTGCTCGGCGCGCGTGTCGGCGCCGCGTTCACGCTCGCGCGCGGCGTCGCCGTCTGGGCGCGCGCCGGCATCGCGTACACGCACACCAGCCAGACGCTCAGCTTGAGCTCGGCCACTGTCTCGAACGTCTTGCCCGGCGTCGAAGTCCTGGCGGTGCTCCGGCCGCTGGACAACTTCGGAATCGTCGTCGGGCCGATGTTCGAGATCGGCGTCGCCGGAATACAGACTACCGATCGCACGCTGCCCACGAGCGGCGCGTCGCAGCGCGAGCAGTCGAGGTTCTCGTACTTCGAAGCGGCGCTGACGGTCGGCGTGCTCGCGGACTTCTGAGCGGCGCGCGCGCCAGCTATTGTCCGGACTCGTCGTCGGCGATGCTGCCGCCGCGCAGCCCGAGCGCGCGCGTCTTCTTGTACAGGTGGCTGCGCTCGAGCCCGAGGGCGCGCGCGGTCGCGGCCATCTGCCCGCCGTGGTGCGACAGCGCCTCGTCCAGGATCGTGCGCTCGGCTTCTTCGACCAGCACGCGGTAGGGCACGCCGGGGCGGTACAGACCCGCGGTCGTAGGCGAGTCGCTCATGCCGAGCGAGCGCTCGACGTCGGCGGCGGTGATGGTGTCGTCGGGGCTGAGGATCACCAGGCGCTCGACCAGGTTCCGGAGCTCGCGCACGTTGCCTGGGAAGGAGTGCTTGCCGAGCGCGGTGACGGCGTCGTCGGCGAGCCGCACGCCGGGGCGGGTGTTCGCGCGCGCGGCGAGCTCCAGAAAGTGGCGCGCCAGCAGCGGGATGTCCTCGCGGCGCGCGCGCAGCGGCGGGATCTCCAGCGGCAATACGTTCAGGCGATCGTACAGATCGGGGCGGAAGTCGTTGGCCTTGCACGCGGCCACGAGATCCTTGTTCGTCGCGGCGACCACGCGCACGTCGACCTTGAACGTGTCGCTGCCGCCCACGCGCTCGATCTCGTGCTCCTGCAGCACGCGCAGGAGCTTGGCCTGCATCGCCAGCGGCATGTCGCCGACCTCGTCGAGGAACAGCGTGCCGCCGCTAGCGCGCTCGAACTTGCCCCGGCGCTGTTTCGTCGCGCCGGTGAAGGCGCCCGCTTCGTGCCCGAACAGCTCGCTCTCGATCAGCTCCGCGGGGACGGCGGCGCAGTTGAGCTTCTCGAGCGGGCCTTTCGCGCGCGGCGAAGCGCGGTGTACCGCGCGCGCGACCAGCTCCTTGCCGGTGCCGCGCTCGCCCGTCAGCAGCACGCTCGCCGACGCGCGCGCGGCGCGGCCGACTTGATCGCGCAGCTCGCGCATGGCGCGGCTGTCGCCGAGGAGCTCTTCGAAGTAGCCGGCCTCGGCGCGGAGCTCGGCGGCCTCCTCTTCAGCGCGCATCAGGCGGAAGGTGTTGTCCAGTACGATCAGCAGGCGATCGGTGGAGAGCGGCTTCTCCAGGAAGTCGAGGGCGCCGAGCTTGGTCGCGCGCACCGCGGCGTCGACCGTGGCGTGGCCGCTCATCATGATCACCTGGGAGTCGTTGCCCGCGGCGCGCAGGCGCTCGAGCAAGTCCACGCCGTCGCCATCGGGAAGCGCCACGTCGAGCAGCACGACGTCGTAGCTGCGCTTGGCCAGGCGCTCCTCCGCGATGCCGACCCCGCCCGCGACGTCCACGGCGTAGCCTTCCAGCGACAACGCCTTTTTCAGCGTGCCCAGGATCGAGGGCTCGTCGTCCACCACCAGCACTTGGCCGCGCGGCATGGCGGCGAACGTAGCGGACGCCGGGGACTTCCGCCAGAGCTGGTCCCGGGCGGGCGCGTGTCTGCTACTCTCCGGGGTCACTCATGGGCGGAACCGCACCGACGGCTACGGGTAGCTTGCAGGCGACACCGGTGTCGAATCTGCTGGTGTACCTGCTCGATCGGCGGCTCGACGGCACGTTGGTGCTGGAGGCGCCCGGCGGTGCCAAGAGCGCGGTCTGGTTCGAGGACGGCGCGCCGATGAAGGCCAAGACAGCCGAGCCGGTGATCTATCTCGGTCGGCTGCTGCTCGAGATGGGCGCGATCGACGACGCCACCGAGAGCCAGACGTTGGCCGAAGTTGCCAAGCTTCGCCGCCTGCACGGCGAAATCCTGGTGGCGCGCGGCGCGATCGACATGGACACGCTCAAGGACGCGCTTCGCGAGCAGCTCGCGCGCCAGATCGAGTGGATGTTCACGCTGCCGCCCCAGACCATCTACGGGTTCTACGAGGGCAAGAACTTCCTCGATCAGTGGGGTGGCCGCGACATGCCGCGTTCCAAGCCGCTTGCCATGGTGTGGCGCGGGATCCACGCGCGCTGCGACGAGGCGTTCGTGCAGCAGCAGGTGTCGCGCCTGGCCGGCCGGGAGCTCCGCCTCCACGTCGACTCGCAGGTATCGCGCTTCTACTTCGGCAAGAAAGAGCAGTCCGTCATCGACGTGCTCCGGGCCAAGCCTTGGCGCTACGAGGCCCTGTGCGCGAGCGGCCTGCTCGACGAGGGGACGATCCAGCGGCTCTTGTACACGTTGCTCATCACGCGCCACCTCGACCTCGGCGTCCCGGGTGCGATGCCCGTCGGTGTCGACGAGCCGCCGTCGTCGTCCCGCGTTCCGGTCGGCGACGCCGGCGCGACCGCTCGCCGTCGCATCCGCTTCGGTACCGGCGCGCGCCAGGCGCCCCAGGCCGACACCCCGTCGTCTTCGCCGCCGGCGCCCCGCGCGGAGCAGCGCTTTTCCAGCCCGCCCGCCAGCACGATGCTCGGCGATCCGAAGGTCGAGGCGTTCAAGCAGGAGATCCGCGAGACCGACGAGCGCGTCCCCAAGATGAACTACTACGAGATCGTCGGCGTCGAGCGCGACGCGCCGGGCGCCACGATCCAGGCGGCGTTCTTCAAGCTCGCCAAGCGCTTCCACCCGGATCGCCTCGGCCCGGAGTACGACGACGTCCGCGAGATCGTCACCCGCTTGTTCTCGCGCATCAGCGAGGCGAACCAGACGTTGATGGACGAGGAGCGCCGCGCCCAGTACGACCAGCTGCTGGCCGAGGGTGGCGCCGGCAATCCCGACGAGCAGGAGGCCGTGACACGCGTGCTGCGCGCGGCGACCGCGTTCCAGAAGGCGGAAGTGCTGCTGAAGAAGCACAACCTGGTCGCCGCCGAGGAGCAGGCGAAGGCCGCGCTCGAGGGCGACCCGGAGCAAGCCGAATACATCGCGCTCGACGCGTGGATCCAGTCGCTCAAGCCCGACCGCGCCAACGGCCCGTTCGACGACCTGATCGCGCGGCTGGAGTTCGCCGTCGCGCGCGAGCCGAACAACCAGCGCGCGCGCTGGTACCGCGGTCAGCTGTTCAAGCGCAGCGGCAAGGCCAACGCCGCGATCAAGGATTTTCGTTGGATCGCCGAGCACAATCCCAAGCACCTCGACGCGATCCGCGAGGTGCGCCTGTTCGAGATGCGCAAGAACTCCACGGCGCCCCCCGAAAAGAAGAGCATCGCGCCCGCCAAGAAGGACGAGGGCGGCGGCTTCCTCAACAAGATCTTCAAGCGCTGACGCTACTGTCGGATGCGTCGGATCGTGACGCTGCGGATTACGGTTTCTGCTGTCGGTACGGCGCGGAATCCCAGGGCGAAGCGCCCGTTCGGTATGCTGCACGTCGTCGAGACGTCGCCGCGCGACAACACCAGCGTGTTCGGCGCCAGCGTCACCGTGAGCGTGTCGCCCTCTGCGGCGGGCCACGGGCAGTCGGCGGCGCCGAACACGTGCTCGTCGAGCAGGACCAGCGGGGGCGGCCCCGACGTGAGCGTGATGCTCGCGTTCAAGGTCGCGTAGGTCGTGTCGGTCACGACGGCGCTGGCCACGTCGCCGCTCAGGTGCAGCCCGGTAGCCGCGTCGAAGG
Source organism: uncultured delta proteobacterium (assembly GCA_963775185.1). Classification (GTDB taxonomy): domain Bacteria; phylum Myxococcota_A; class Polyangia; order Polyangiales; family Polyangiaceae; genus JAPSGB01. The sequence continues at coordinate 415,878 of CAVZIE010000006.1, forward strand.
CGACGCCGGCGCCATCGCGGAGCGGCGATCGATCCGGCGCGACGTGCAGGGCTTGCGTCTCCGGATAGCTGCCTTCCGGCGGCAGCGTCGACAGCAGCGGCGCCACGTCGAAGGCGAAACGCCCGCGCGTGTCGAAGCGCGTGCCGCGCAGCGCAAGGCCCTGGGCCGCGTGCGCGAGCCACACGAACGCGCCGCCGTCGAGCGCGACGGGCGCGGGGAGATCCGCCGGCGGCGCGTCGGTCGGCGCGGCCGGCGGCGACGCGAAGCGGCCTTGCCACGGATCGAAGCGCAGCAGCACGCGCGCGCTGTCGGGGCCGGCCACGAGCCACGGTGCGCCGTCCGTGGCGCGCACCAGCATCGGGTGCGGCGCCTCCACCGGCAGGTCCGGCAAACGCTCGGGCACGCCGCTGGAGGAGATCCACCACGCGTCGCGACAGTCGCTCCCGCCGCGCGTCGCGCAGCCGCCGACGGCGAGCGCGGCTCCGCCCGGCATGGCGACGAACGCGCGGTCGAAGCGCGCTGGCACGCTCACGTTCTTGAACGTCGCGCTGCTCGCGTCCGCGGACAGATACTCCAGGCGGTCGATCGCGTCGCCGGCGCTGGTCACGCCGCCGGCGACCAGGATGCGTCCGTCGTCGAGCTTCAGCGCGACGGGGTCGATGCGCGCGACGGCGAGCGTGGCCAGGCCGATCTCGCGCGGCGCGCGGTCCACCGGCGAGATCGCGTCGAGCGTGGCGAGCGCGAGCCCGCTCTCGTCGACGCCTCCGACCAGCAACGTCTCGCCCGACGGCAGCACCAGCGCCGTATGCCGCGCGCGCGCCGTCGATAGTGGGACAAGCCCCGCACGATCGAAGCGCCCGCTCGCCGTCTCGTAGACGATCGCCGAGTCGAGCGGACGGCCATCGCGCGGATCGCCGCTCTGGCTGGTGCGCGGATCGAGGCCGCCGGCGACCAGCAGATCGTCGCCGAACGGCGTCGCCGTCGCGAACGCGCGCCCGGGCACCATGCCGCCGGCGACCTCCGCGGCGATCCCGGTGCGCAGGTCGACCGCGATCGCGCGGGCGCTGTCGGCGCTGGCCGTCGAACCGCCGGCGACCAGCAGCACGCGCCCGTCGCCCGACAATCCGATCGCCTGTCCGCCCGCTCCCGCCGGGTAGCCGTTGATGGCCGGCGCCAGATCGCAGCTGCGTCCAGGTGGCCACAGCGGGACGTCGAAATCTCCGTCGGGCGCGTTCTCCTCGGCAATCCCGATCCACGTGCCGCGGCTCGTCGCGAGCCTGGCCTGGATCGCGCGGGTCGTCGCGGGAAAGCCGATCGCCTTGCCCTGCAGGCGCGAGTCGACGAACTCCGCGGTGGTCGGCGTGGGATCGAAATCACCGAGCGCGGTCAGCGACATGTCGCCGGCCTCGGGCGGGCAGGCGGCGAGCGCGTGCATCCGCACTGCTCGGATGTGCCCCGTCGGATCGCTGGTGCCACAGCCGGAAAGCAGCAGCAGCGAGCAGACGGCGCTAGCATAGCGGCGTCGCATGTTTCCCCAGATCTTCGGCAAGTACGTGCTGGAGCGCGAGATCGCTGCGGGGGGCATGGCGCGCGTGTACCTGGCGACGCTACGCGGCGCCGTCGGCTTCGAGAAGCGGCTGGTCGTGAAGCAGATCCGTCCGGAGCTCGCCAGCGACGACGCGTTCGTGCGGCGATTCGTCGAGGAAGCGAAGACGGCCGTCGAGCTCGGTCACCCGAACATCGTGCCCGTGTACGAGCTCGGGGTCGAGCAGGGCATCTACTACATCGCGATGGAGCTCTGCGAGGGCGCCACCCTCGCGGAGCTGTTCGCGGAGACCGGACCGCTGTCGCCCGAGGAGGGCGCCTACGTCGGGGTCGAGATCTGCCGGGCACTCGACTACGCGCATCGTCGCGCGTCGATCGTCCACCGCGACGTCACGCCGCGCAACGTGATGATCGACGACGAAGGCGCGGTGCGCCTGATCGACTTCGGCATCGCCGCGCCCGCCACCAACGAGAACGAGAAGCACCGTCGCACCGAGGTGTTCGGCTCGCCGGGCCACATGCCGCCGGAGCAGCTCCAGGGAGCGCGGCTCACCCCCGCCACCGATGTGTTCGCCGTGGGCGCGCTGCTGATCGAGGCGTGGACCGGCACGCCGCCGTTCCGGCGTGCCACCGCCGCGGACAGCGAGCGGGCCCTCGGCGAGCCGCCGCCGCCGCTCGGCGAGCACGATCCGCAGCTGGCCGGGCTCGACGCGCTGATCGCGTCGACGGTCGCGCTCGATCCGGCGGCGCGACCGGCGCGCGCCGAGCTGCTCGCGCGGCCGCTGCGGGATTTCGTCAAGAGCGCGGATCTGGGCGACGTCGCTCGACGGCTCGGCGAGCGCGTGCGTCGCGCGCGACAGCGCACCCACACCTCGAGCCCGTGGCTGCCCGGCGAAGGCCTGACCGGCGCCGGCGCCACGCCGACGTCGTCCACGCCGCGCGGCCCGGCGACGCCACCGCTGGCGCACACCCCGCCGGCTCGCGACGGCACGCCGCCCGGTCCCGTCACCCGCACCTTCGCCGCGCGCGACGACATCGTCGAATGGACGCGCCGGCTGCCCGAGGTGGAGACGGGCGATCCCGCCGAGCCGTCCCCGCCCTCGCGCGACGACGAAGCGTCGCCGATCACCGCGGCCATCGTCGGGGGCGCCGCCGCGCCCGATCCTTCGCGCGCCGCCAGTCGCTGGCGCGTGGTCGCCGCCGGCCTCGCGGGGATGGTGATCGCCGGCGTCGTCAGCGTGAGATGGCTGGGCGGCGCAAAATCCCCCGCCGCGTCGTCCGCGACGTCCGCGGCGGCGCTCGCCGCCCCGGCGCGCCCCGATGCCCGGCGCGGGCCCGGGGGGGCGCCCTCCGCGCTGGCGGCCGGGATGCCGCCCGCCAGCGCGTCGACCGCGCCTCCGCCGGCCCCAGCGTCCGCTGCGGCGCGTTTCCGCGCCGGACCGGCAACCTCACCCAGCCACGGCGCGAGCACGTCAGAGCGGCCTCAGGGGCGCTGCACGCTGAGCCTGACGTCCCAGCCCCCGGCGCGGGTCAGCGTGGGCTCCCGCAGCTTCGCCAGCACGCCGGTGGTCGGCTTGCAGCTGCCGCCGGGGCGCTACGCGGTCACGTTCCAGAGCCTGGGCGTCCTCGACGAGCGGGTGTCGGCGACGGTGACGCTCGAGGCGGGCCAGGCCCGGGGCGTGCACGCGGACTTCACCAGCGCGAGCCCGCGGGTCATCCTTCGCTGAAATCGCCGAGCCTGGCCTGCGCGAGGGCGCCAATCCGGCGCAGCGCCTCGTAGACCACGATCGCGACGGCGTTCGACAGATTCAGCGAGCGCACGCCGCCGAGCGTCGGGATCCCGATCACCTGCGCGGCGCGCTCCTCGAGCAGGGACCCGGGTAGCCCGACGCTCTCCTTGCCGAACACCAGGGCGTCCCCGCGCTGGAAATCCGCGTCCAGGAAGCTGCGACTGGCCTTGCCGCTCAAGAGCCAGGAGCGCGGCGTGCCTGCTCCCGCGGGGGCGATCGCCCGCTCGGCCTGCGTCAGGTCGGCGTGCTGCCGCACCTCGACCAGGTGCCAGTAGTCCAGCCCGGCCCGCCGCACCGCGTGCTCGTCGATCCGGAAGCCGAGCCGGCCGACCAGGTGCAGCGGGCAGCCCGTCGCGGCGCACAGCCGGGCGATATTTCCCGTGTTCGGCGGGATCTCCGGCTCCACGAGCACGATGTGGAAGGGCCGCTCGAGGGCGGGAGCGCGCAGACGAATCAAGGGGGGGCCGGGCGGGGTCAAGTGGTAGAAAGCTTCTACCAGCGTCGTCCTCGCGCCGGAAAGCCATGCCCGCGTCAGCACTTCTTGACTGCGATCCCACGCGGCAAGTAGCCTCGCCCGGGCGGAGATTGGAACGGGAATGAAGGCTCCTGTCGCAGCTTTAGCTGCTGGCTTACTGGCGCTGACGGCTGCCACTGCTGCTTCGGCCGATCCGATGGATCCGGCTTTGGAGCGCCTGGTGCTCGACCCCACGTGCCACTACGGCGGCTCGGCCGCCGGCCAGGGCCCGTTCGGCGCGTACAACGACAAGAACATCGCGGCGCTGCAGAGCGGCCCGGGTCAGCGCGGCTGGTGCGCGCCGGACAACGTCGCGTTCAAGAAGCTGATCAACCAGTACGGCTTCGCGTTCGCGCCGACGGCCATGCACGCGGCGCGCACCACCGGCTTCGGTGGCTTCCACCTGTCGATCGAAGGCGACTACACGAAGATCGACAACAACGCCTCGTATTGGCAGTACGGCACGCAAGGTACGGTCGATCCGAACAACAACAAGGCGTCGATCAAGAACACCAGCCCGGCGTCGGTGTTGCAGCTCTACTCGCTCAAGATCCGCAAGAGCTTCGGCTTCGGTCTCGAGATCATGGGCACCGTCGGCTTCATGCCGCAGACGCGCATCGTCTCGGGTGGCGCCGACGTGCGCTTGTCGTTGCTGGAGGGCTTCCGTCAGGGCGTGCCCGGCATCCTGCCGGACATCGCCGTCGGCGGCGGCGTACGCACCATCACCGGCACGCCGGAGTTCCAGCTGACGACCACCGCGGTGGACGTGCAGATCTCCAAGCCGCTGCCGATCGCCGACTCGTCGATCATCACGCCCTGGGTCGGCTACCAGTACGTGTGGATCTTCGGCGACTCCGGCTTGATCGATCTGACGCCGGCGACGGACCCGTCCGGCTACTGCAACTACTCTGGTCAGAATGTCCCGGGCAATCCCGACCCGACCAAGAAGGACAGCAACGGCAACTTCGTCTACGACGGACAGCCGGTGTGCAACGGCGGGCAGCCCACCGACTACAACAACAACGTGGTCTTCCAGCAGGTCCGCTTGAAGCGGCAGCGTCTGATCTTCGGCGCCAGCTACCGCTACGAGATGGTCATGTTCGGCATCGAGTTCATCACGGACATCGTGAACCCGGCCGACGCCAACTCGGGTCAGGACAAGAAGGATCTCGAGGGCGAGAACCGCCAGTGGACCCTGGCGCTCGAGCTCGGCAGCATCTTCTAGCCGGCGCGCTGCTCGCGCTCGGGTGTGCGCCCGCTCCGCTGGTCCGGGCAGCCCGCCCCGCGCCGCCGCCGGCGCAGCACGAGGCACCGCGCGCGCCCGCGCCGCGGCGTTTCCCGATCGACGCGGACTTCGCGCGCTCGCTGGTCGCGCTCGCGCCGGAGGCGCTCTCGCGCGGTCACGCCGTGGGGCGCTACCGGCTGCGCATCTACGGCAACGCCGTGGCCGCCCGCGCGTGGCGCGAGCGAAGCGAGCGCTTTCCGCGCGGCGCCGTGCTTGTCGCGGCGCACGTGGAGGTCGCAGGCGGCGCGCCCGGTCCGGTGCTGGTGATGCAGAAGCGGGCCCCCGGCTACTTCGCCGCAGGCGCCGATTGGGAGTACGCGTACGCCGACGCGACGCCGCGCCCGTTGCGTCAGGGACGCCTCGACGATTGCGCGAGCTGTCACACGCTCGCCGACAACGACGCGGTCTTCGTCAGCGGAACAGCACGCTGAAGACGACGCCCGACAACACCACGAGCCCGCCGACGCACACGATCGCCCCGGTGATGATCGCGGCGAAGCGCGCGGCACCGCGTGCCTGCTCCGAGTCGAGCTGGTGCACGCCCCGCAGGTAGGCGCGCGCGGCCTTGGCCGGCACCGTCATGCCGAGGGGCGCGATGCGCGCCGCGGCGCGCGGCCCGTCGGCGATCGCGACGACCGCCAGGCCCAGCGGCAACGTCACGAGATCCCACCCGCACGCGTACAGCCCGAAGCGCAGCCCACGACCGCGTCGCGAGCGCGAACCCTGGCGGCGCGCGCCCAGATCGAGCCCCAGGCCGTGCACCGCGTGCAGCACGACCATCAGCAGCGCGACGCCCGGGATGCCACCCACCAGCGCGCGCGCGAGCATGTTGCGCAGCGAAGCATCGGCGAGCAGCGCGTCCGGCAGGCCCGGCGCGAGCAACAGCAGCACCGGCAAGAGCGCCAGCGCGAGCCCGGTCACCGCCACCAGCTCGGCGCTGACGGCGAAGCGCAGCGCAGCGCCAGCGTCGCCGTCGGGAAGCGCGCTGAAGAACGCCTGGTGCCCGGTCGTGGCGAGGCGCGCGGTGTGCCACAGCCGCTGCGTCGCCGTCATGCCGGGGCGCTCCCAGGGAACGATGGCGACGACGCCGGACGCATGTGTGGGCTCGTCCAGCGCGGTGCAGCCGGCGCAGGCCGGATCGCCGCAGTTCGCGCACACGACCGCCGCCGGCACGTCGACCAGCTCGAAGTCTCGATCGTCGAGCTCGACGGCGGCCAGGTCGGGCTGCCGGCGCTGGGCTCCTCCCCGGGCGCGCATACCCTGTGCGCTAGCACGTCGCACGACGGGACGCGACACGCGGGGACAACTAGCGGGGCTTCGCCCCAGCTCCGGTTCCATGCACGCCACGACGCCCCGCACCGCGGCCCGAGATCGACGCGTCGCCCTGGCCAACGCGTTGCCTGTCGGCGGCGGCGGGCGCGAAGTTCTGATTTCTCGTCTAGTGGAGCGTCTCGCCGTCGCTCGTCTCTTGATGGACGCGCGCCTGCTTGTCTTGCCATGGCAGCGCCGGGATGTCGTCCAGGCGCCCCCCGAAGCGCGCGGCGACGACGACGCCGATGGCACTGATGATGCCGCTCGCGTACAGCCCCCAATCCCACGAGAAGTTGAACGTAACGTAGCGGCTGCTACTCGAAGGCGGCAGCGCCAACAGCATGATCACCTCGCCGAGCGTCATCGCCGCGAACAGCGCGCACACGATTCTCACGCCGCGCATCGCGTAGATCGTGCGCCGCGTCAGGACCAACGGGATCATCACGAACCACGCGACCGCCCCGCCCCAGAGCCAGCCGGCGCGACCTCGCGCGATGTCGAAGCCGCGAAACACGAACTCCTCGGGCCGGTGCAGGGTGACCCAGGGCGTGAAGAACGCGGCGAGTCCGAGCAGCGCGATCAGGACCAGCGCGCCGCGTCCGCGACCCAGATACCCGAACGGCAGCCGCCGGTCCTCCGGAGCCGTGATCATGCCCTCTTCGGCCTCGTCGGCGAGCGCGTCGAGGGACGGCGGCAGCTGCTCCATCGGCTTGAGCGCGACGCCACACTCCGGGCAGTCCTGGTGCTCGTCGTCGCTGAACAGCTCCCTGCAGAACGGGCAAGCGAGCAGACGAGCCACGGCGCGAGCATAGCCCAGGGTCTGGATCATGCCGGTTCGACAGCGCCCCGACCCGCGGGGTTCCGTAACGCGATGCGTTATATCTGGCGCATGACATCGCGCGCTCGTCCGCTAGCCTTCCCCGCGCCTCATGCGACAGGTCATCGCCGCTCTGTTCGGGCTCGAGCCCGACGCGCCACACCTTGAACAGGCGCTGACCCACCCGAGCTACGCCAACGAGCGTCGGAACGCCCCGGACAATCAGCGGCTGGAGTTCCTGGGCGACGCCGTGCTCGGCTTCTGTACCAGCGAGAACCTCTTCGCGCGCTACCCGACGGCCGACGAGGGCACGCTCACGCGCGTCCGCGCCGAGCTCGTCAACGCCGACGCGCTGGCGGGTTGGGCGCGACAGGTCGGCGTGTCCGAGGCCCTGCTGCTCGGCCGGGGCGCGGACTCGAGCGGCTTGCGCGACAGCACGAACGTGCTCGCCGATGCGGTCGAGGCGCTGATCGCCGCGTCGTTTCTCGACGCCGGGCTCGACGCCGCGCGCGCCGCGTGCGCGCGCATCGTCGAGAGCCGGCTTGCTTCGCTGGAGCCGGGCGGCGCGCGCGACCCGAAGAGCGAGCTCCAGGAGCGCGCCCAGGCGTCGGGTCACGACGCGCCGGTCTACGAAGTCGTCGACAGCGGCGGCCCGCCGCACGACCGCTGGTTTCTCGTCCGCGTGCTCGTCAAGGGCGAACCGCTCGGGCAAGGCCGCGGGCAATCCAAACGCCTCGCGGAGCGCGCCGCGGCCGCCGAGGCACTCGAGGCCGGTGAGCTGCCGCCAGGATCCAGGAGACCCGATTCATGACCGAGAACCCACACAGCCGTCCCTGCATCCCGTGGCGTCGCGCGCCGAACGCTGGCGACGCTCGCACTCGCGCTGGCGGTGATCGCCGTCGCGCCGCCGGCGTGGGCCGGCAGCTATCTCGATCGCGCGGCGCTGCTGATCTCGCAGGCGAACCACGAGGCGGACTACCTGCGCGCGCGCCTGTCCGATCGCGAGCTGGCGCACGTGGTGCACAAGATGGCCGAAGCGCGCCTCGAGACGGCGAGCAAGATGCAGGTGCCTCCCGAGGTGGTGCAGGCGCACCCGCACGTGCTGCTCGTGCTGCAGAACTACGAGCGCGCATCGCGCTACGCCGAGGAAGGGCGTACCCAGCAGTTCATGGTCTACCTGCAGAAAGCGCGCGACGAGGAGCGCATCCTGCGCGGCGTGTTCAAGGAGCTCGGCTGGCCGCTGCCGAAGGACGTGCGCTAGCGCCGCTCGCTAGCGATACCCGCGCTCGGTCGCCTTCGGCGTCGGGCTTCCGCGGTGACGCTGGCGGGGGACGACGCCCGGGCGCGCCTTCGACGCCACGTCGCCGAAGCTGTTCACCTCGACGTAGTCGAGCAGCTTCTCGTTGACGTCGCTGACGCGCTCCTTGCGCAGCTTCGTCATCAGCTTCGCGAGCGCGTCCTTGGTTTGCTCCCGCGTGAGGATCTGGCGAATCGAACGCTTCTCCTGATCGACCGAGCGATGCACCGCCGGCATGCTCCCGCGTCGCCACACGACCGCCCAGTTGTCGCCCTCCTTGACCGGTTCGGGAACGACCTGACCGTCCTTGACGTGGGCGGCGGCGTCGTAGAGCGCCGGGTCGACGCGCACGCGCGGTTGCTCCGTCTGCCCGTCGGGTCGGACGAACCCCAGGTTTCCCTGGCGCATTCCCGTGGCCTTGTCCAAGGACTTCTCGCGCGCGAGCTGGTCCCAGTGCTCGGGGCCCTGGATGCCCTGCGCCTGCTTCACGATCTTCTCCGCGTCGCTCTTGTCGGCGACCAGGATGCGCCAGATGCGGAGGCGCTCCGGCGTGTTGAAGCGCGCTGCGTTCTCGGCGTAGTACGCCGCGATCTCCGCGTCGTCGATCGGCTTTGCCTCGTCGGCGAGCGCTTCGGTCATGGCGCTGCGACGGATCGCCTTGAGCCGGTCCTGCACCGTCGGCGTCTCGTCGAGCTTGCGGCGCTTTGCTTCTGCCGCGAGCAGCAGCTCGGGAACGATCACCTTGTCGACGAAGCCGTGACGGATCTCGTCCGGCGTCTTGCCGAAGGTGCGCAGCTGGAATAGCGGGATCTTGTCCATGCGCTGCTGCAGCGCAGCGACCGTGACGCTCTGATCGCCCACCGTGACGACGACGGTCTTGTCCGCTGGTGCGTCGGCCGAGCCGGGTATCGTCGACAGAGCGCCGGCCAACAGGACGAGCGCCGCGGCAAATTTCCGCATGCGCGTGGCTTAGCCCGGATCCGCCGTGTCGTCGATTGTCGCGCGCGTTCCTTCAGCGGCGGCGGCCGGGCGGAGGAACGGACGCGCGCCGCGAGCCCCGCCCTGGCGCGTCGCGGTCGATCACACCCGCGGTGCGCAGCAGCTCGTCGGAGACGCCTACGAAGCGGTACGCCTCCGGTCGGAACGCGTAGGCGGCGTGCAGCTCACGCACCGTCTCGACCAGCTCTGCCTCGGCGGTCTGCGGCGCGGGGTGCGGCTTGCAGACCTTCTTGATCGTCGCGACGCTCTCGCCGAGCGTCAGCAGCTCGTCCACGTGCGTGAGGATCTCCAGCGGCTTGAGCTCGCGCTTCGAGCCGCGGCGGCGTCCCTGCTCGAGCTCGTCGAGCAGGCGCTTGCGCCGCTTCTCCGTGCGGCCGTCGAGGCGGGGGCTCGACGACGTGTCGAACAAATCGTTGAACGCGCGTCCCGCGCGGCGCTTGGCGATGGCTTCCGGTGCACCGCGCCGGTTCGGCGGTGGGTTGCGGCTGGGCTTGGCGGCCACGCCCGGACGCTACCACTGTCGGGACATCCATGGCCGTCGGCTGTTGGCACAATCCGCGAGCGACCGACAGAGTCCGCCAGACATCGCACGTCCGGACGCGCCAGAGGCAACAGCCTGCGGCCAACGGCCAACTGTCGCGGCCGCGACCGCCGGGGTCGAGGGCAGCTTGTCGGCCCGGCGCGCTGGCCACGAGAGCCGCCTGCGCGTCGCGTCGCGCTGCGGCTGTGTCAGCCCGCGAGCGCCACGGGACGGCGCGCGCGGCGCGTGCTCGACGGCGCGACGGCTTGGACCGCGTCACTGGCTACGACGCGCTCCTCCAGCGGACGCACGCCCTGTTCGCGGAGACGGCGACGCGTCGTCGCCGCCGCTTGCGTACTCTCGTCTACGCCGACGACGCGGCGGCCGAGCCGGGCACACACCGCGAGCGTGGTCCCGCTCCCCGCGTACGGATCGAGGACCAGGTCGCCCGGTTCGGTGCACGCCTCGATCAGGCGCTCCAGCAACGCCTCCGGCTTCTGCGTCGGGTAGCCGGTCCGCTCGCGCGCCACCGGCGCGACGATACCGATGTCCCAGACGTCGCCCATCGGCGTGCCGGGCGTCGCCTCCTCGGTGCTGCTCGAGCGGGCGCGGCGCCCTTCCACGACCACCGCGCGCTGCTTGCGATCGCCCCAGGTCGCGAGCGTGGAAGCGGCGAGCGGCTCGTACAGCTGGCGGAAGCGCGGGGTCGCCTCGGGATCGCGGACGTAGCGCAGCAGCACATCGTGCACGCGCTGGAAGTTGCGGGTCTTCGACGGCCAGCGCCGGTAGCGCCAGACAATCTCGCTCGCGAAGCAGCCGGGACCGAACACCTCGTCGCACAACACTTTCGCGTAGTGGCTGGTCTTGGGATCCACGTGGAGCACCAGGCAGCCCTCGGGCGCGAGCAGCTCGCGGGCCGCGGCGACGCGCGCGTGCAGCGCCTGCAGGTACTCCGGCAGGTCGGTCCAGCGATCGTCGAAGGCGGGCGTCACCGAACGCAAGAGCTTGCCCGTGCCGGGCTCTCTCGCTCGCGTGACCCGCGAGTGCACGCGGCCGGTGAAGAACGGCGGGTCCAGGTAAGCCAGCGTGAAGCGAGCGCCGCGCACGGCGAGCGCGCGCATGGCGGCGAGATTGTCGCCGTGAACGAGCATGCACGACGGGTGTCCGGCTCGCTTCACTTCGAGCCGCGCCGCCGGCAACGGCGCCGAATCGGTCTTGCCCGGCCACGTCAGGCGGATCGTCGACGAGGAGCTACGCATCTGCGATGAAATCGTAGCGGGGCGGATGAGCGAAGGGCCAAATTCGCGCCTGGCGCGCAGGCGACCGATACCCGTCGGGGCGCCGCTTGCGCCGTCGGGTACAGGCGGCTAGTCCACGACCCGTGCGACGCGCTCCACATCGCAACGGCCGGGCGCGCCCGCCGCGTCACGACCGGTCTGGCGCGCCGCGCGCGCCAAGGTTGTGCGGCGCGCTGCGCGCGCTCGGGTTGGCGGTGCTGATCGCGACCGCCGCCGCATGCGAGGCGACGCCGCCCGACGCGCATCCCGAGACGGTGGTGGAGGAGTTCATCTCACGCATGCAGCGCGTGCACGGCGATCCCGTATCCGGGCGCGCCGCCTACGAGCTGATGTGGTCGGAGGCGAAGCAGAACCTCGCGGAGCGGGCGAAGCGCGCGAGCGCCGTCGCGGGTCGCAAGATCGGACCCGAGGAGATGATCGCGCCGTCACGCTTCTCCATGCGCTTCAAGCCGCACCACTACCAGGCGCGCATCGACGGCGAGTGGGCGGTCGTCACCGTCACCGGTGAAGTGGCCGACACGCAGCGGCGCGACATCAAGTGTGTTCGCGAGGACGGCCACTGGCGCGTCGTGCTCGAGCTGCCGCCGGTGCCGCCGATCCAGAAACGCCCGGAGGCGAACGAACCGTGACTCGACGCGCGCGCGGGATGAAGACCCGGCAAATCCCCTCGCTTCGACAGCTCAGCGATCGACAAGACCGCAAGCCGTCGCGCTGGACATCAGCCTTGCCTGTCGGCCGCGGCGGTGGCGCCTGGAGTGTCTCGCGACGGGAAGCCCGCAAGACACGCCCTGCCGAAAGCGAGGGGGATTGCCCAGGATGAAGACCCACAAACGACGCAACGCACGTCCCCTCTCGGGAACGTGCGTCGCGGGCGCATCCGGTCGATGCGGATCAGTTGCTGAAGAAGATCGCCTCGATCTCGTTCTTGACGTTCTCTTCGGTCTGGTCGCGGGCGATGGCGATCTCCTTCACGATGAGGGAGCGCGCCGTGTCGAGCATGCGGCGCTCGCCGAACGAGAGCTGCTTGTTCGCCTTCAGACGGTAGAGATCACGAAGCACCTCTGCCACGTCGTAGATCGACCCGGTCTTGATCTTGTCCATGAAGCCGCGATAGCGACGGTTCCACGTCTGGGTGTCGAAACCGATCGTGCGCTCCTTCAGGATGTCGAAGATCTCGCGAATCTCCTGCTCGCTGATTACCTGACGCAGGCCGACCGCGTTCGCGTTCGAGACGGGAACCATGATCTTGCGATCGGTATCGAGGATGCGCAGCACGTAGAAACGCTGCCGCGAGCCGGCGATGTCCTTCTCGTCGATGCTGATGACTTCGGCTACACCCTGGGCAGGGTAGACCGCCTTGTCGCCGACCTTGAACTCAACATCCTGGCTTGCCTGCATGACGACTCCTTGCTGCGACCCGGCGTCGCCGCGCACCGAATGGCCGAGCGCGGACGTGACACCTTGGCTATTGACTGACCGCTAAGCCGATCCCGGAGCGCGTACGAAACGCGGAGATTCCAACGGACCGGAGAAGTTCTTGATTCCCAGAGACGGAAAGGCGACAGCCCGGTGGGGGACCGCGATCGGCATGTGCCGGCTGGGCGGTCGGGCCTGGCACGAGGCCAGAGGTCGCCAGGCGCGGCACTCTAGTCACCGAGTCGGAATCTGTCAACAAAAGGTTCCACGACTATCCCGCAAGCGTCGCGGGAGCGCCAATCCTCCGACGCGGTGAGGCGCGAAACCTTTGAAACCACGCCATGAAACACCTTAGCAGCGATCATGACGCGCTGCAATATGAAAACTGGACAGCCGGTCAGATAGCGGGGCGACCGAGGGTCGTCGCCAGCTCCAGCGCCAGTCCCCAGCGCACTCCACGGTCCGACACGACCAGCTCCGCGGCGCCTGACCATTCGAGCACCTGCTCGACGATCAGCCCGCCCACCACGATGACGTCGGCGCGGCCGGGCTCGAGCCCCGGGATACCGCGCCGCTCCGACAGGCTGGTGGCGGCGAGGCGTGCGACAAGCCGGGACAGCGCTGCACTCGACAGGCGCGCCCCGTGCACCCGGTCGGCGTCGTAGCTCGCCTGTCCCTGGTCGATCGCGGCGAGCGTGGTCACCGTTCCGGCGACGCCGATCAGCGTGGCGGCGCCGCTCGCGTGTGGAAGCGTGGCGAGCGCGGAGCGCACGTCCGCGCGGACGCGGTCGAGCTCGATCGCGAGCGGCGGATCGCTTTCGATGTGACGCTCGAACAAGCGGACGCTGCCGACGTCCAGGCTGCGCGCGAGACGCGCGCACGGCACGCCGCGATCGCGGCTGCCGACGACGATCTCGGTGCTGCCTCCGCCCACGTCGAACACGACCACCTCGCCGTCGACGTCGAGGCCGGAGAGCGCGCCGGAGAACGTCAGCGCGGCCTCTTCCTTGCCCTCGATGACGCGCGGACGCACGCCGAGGACACGCGTCGCTTCGTCGAGGAACGCGGGGCCGCCGTCCGCGTCCCGAAGCGCGCTGGTGCCCACCGCGGCGAGCCGCGTGACGCCGGCGCTCCGGATCGCGGAAGCGTAGTCCGCCAGGCACGCCAGCGTGCGCGCCTGCGCGTCGGGCGAAAGGCGTCGACTGCGGTCGACACCTTGTCCGAGCCGCGTGATCGTCGCCCGCTCGACCAGCGCGCGAACGCCACCCTGGCTCGTCTCCAGCACGAGCAGCAGCACCGTGTTGGTGCCGATGTCGATCGCCGCGACGCGCGCCATCCGCGCCGCTCGCCCGCGCTACTGCGCCAGGCTGTTGAGGTTCAGCATTTCCTCGACGTTCGGCAGCACGACCAGCTCGACGCGGCGGTTCTTCTGCCGGCCGTCTTCGGTGTCGTTGCTGGCGACCGGATCGGTGTCCGCGTAGCCGGCGGCGCTCCAGTTCTTCGGATCCAGACCGCCGCCGCCGTCAGCGACGGGCTTGGTCAGGAACACCAGCACGGAGCGGGCGCGCATCGCCGACAGGCCCCAGTTGTCGCGGAACGGCCCGCCCTGGAGCGGCTTGCTGTCGGTGTGGCCGGCGACCTGGAACTCGCGCTGGTTGAGATCGGCGTCGTCGCGGATGACGTCCGCGACCTTCTTCAGGATGTCGATGCCGTCCTTCTTCAGCTTGTCGGATCCCGAGTCGAACAGCACGTCGCCCGGCAGCTGGATCAGCATGCGGTTGTCGCGGACCTCGACCTTGAGCCCCAGCTTGGTGAGCTGCTGGAGCTTCGAGCGAAGCAGCTCGAAGCGCTTGCGGATCTGGTCGAGCTGCTCGGCGCGGCGGCGATACTCTTCGAGCGCCTTCTTCTGCTGCTCGAGGCTCGCGCTCAGGTTGTCGAGATTGACGCCGCGCTCCTTGAGCTTCTTCTTGAGATCCTCGATCTCGTGCACCGCGTCGGCGTAGTCGCTCTCGCACTTCTTGTATTGCTGGCGCTGCGCCGCCAGCTGGTTGCGCAGGCTCTCGTTCTCCCGCGTCTTCTGGTCCCACTCCTCCTGCGAGTAGCCGCAGCCGGCGAGGAAGAAGGGGAAGGCTCCCGCGACAAGGATGGCGCGTCCGCGCCTGCTCAAGCCGATTTTCCGCATGCTCCGATTTCCGACTCGATGCGGCCCCAGAAACGGGCCGGGGAGCACGCCTACCCTTACCCGGCGCCGCGAGTCAAGTCCCATGATTTCGCGAGGTTTGGGGTTATCCACAGCTGCGCACGGGTGGCACTGAATGGGTGAAGCGTCCGCACCCGTTGCGGCCCTCTTTCGGCTCCTGGCCTAATCGCGACGAACCCTTGTGAACTTTTTTCGTTGACACATCACACTAGGTGGCAATATACGTCGTGCAACATACCGCGGGAAGGGCACTGCTGTGCGTTTCCCACGCTCGCAGGAGGCACAACAAATGGCCGCAAAGAAGACCAAGACCAAGACCGCCCGTAAGCCCGCTGCCAAGAAGGCGCCGAAGGTTGCCAAGAAGCGCACTGCCAAGCGCAAGACGAAGAAGGCTGGCAAGAAGCGCGCGAAGAAGGCTGGCAAGCGCAAGGCGCGCGCCAAGAAGGCCTGATAGGCAACGGGCTGGTGGGCGTGTGCGCCGACTCGGCTCGCGCGATGCGCGGGTTGTCCGACGGCACGCCCTCCCGCTCGAAGAGGGGATTTTCCGACGCTGCTCCAGGCGTCGGATTTCGGGCGCATCCACCCGGATGTGGCCCGACCCTGACGCCGCGGTGAACGCGGCCGCGTCCCGACAAGGGACACCCGATTCTGAAGGTGCTTCCGGGCGCCTTCCGGGGGCCGAGCTAGCCGGGGCGGCGAGTGCGCGGACGGGCGAGCGCTAACGCTCGGTCGTCCGCGCGCTCGCACGGAGCGCTCGCGGGGAGTGCGTCAATCCCCGAGGTAGAGTCGCAGGCTCTGCGCGGCCGCGCGGCGGTCGAAGCTCGCTCCCGTGAGGACGTCGCGCTTCGAGATGTCCTCGAACAGTTGCTGCAGGAAGCCGTGGAACGCGACGCACTCGTCGATCGCGTTCTCGAGACGCGCGGGATCGACGAGATCCGTGTCCTCGAGCCGCCCCATGGCAGACATGAACGCGTCGAAGCGCGGATAGTCGGCGGAGCGCAGTAGCGGGTAGCCCATCGCGCGGAAGTACGCGAGGAACTCGCGCACGTACTGGAAGTTGTAGACCGCCGCCCAGCGATCCTCGGTGGGCGAGTGCTGCGCCTTGGTCGAGAACGCGCGAACGATCTGGGCGAACATCCAGATATCGCGTCGCAGGCGCTCGCTGGTCTCGCGGCGCGCGGCCTGGTCGTCGAAGACGCCGCCTTCTTCGAGGCTGACGCCGAGCGCGCGCCCCAGGAACAGGATCTCGTTGCGGAGCGCCGGGCGGAGGTTCGTCACCGCGCCCTGCAGCGCCGCCCGGAACTCGTTGTCGGAGATGCTCTGGTCGGGCGCCGGGATGTCGTGCTGGAACGCGCGGCGCATCTCCAGGCGGAGATTGCCGGCGATACCCTCGAGCGCGCTCTTGATGGCGATGAGACGATGTCCCTGTGCGCGGAGCATCGGCGAGCGCTCGCGGACCGAGCTCGCCGGAATGCGGAACAGGTCGCGCTCGAAGCTGTCGGCGAGCAAGCGCCCCGCGTGCTGCCGCAGATAGTCGCTGAGCGCGCGCGCGTCGGAGCGCAGCACGGACAGCACCAGATAGGCCCGACCTCCCGCGCGCCGCCGCCGCCCGCCGCTCTCGACGGAGATGCGGCCGAGTAGCTTGAGGTAGCGCAGCATGCGAAACAGCGAGAGGAACGTGAGCGCCACGAGCCGATGCGCCTCGTCCCCGGGCACGCTGCGCATCAGGTCGAGAACCTGGGAGGACCGGATGCGATCGAACTCCGGTCGGAACTCGAGCGCGCTCAGCGGGTTGAAGAACGCGTTGCGCGCGACCTCGCGCTGCGCGATGCCAAGCGACGCGTAGAACAAGCGAAACGGCACGCGCTGCGAGCGCAGGATGCCCTCGACGACCTCGATCGTGCTGCTGAGTCCCTGGCGGATGACGATCAGGCCGTCTTCCGGCGTGGACTGGGCGCCGGAGTCCCGCGAGAGGCGCGAGCGCGCGTTGTCCTCGGGCAGCACCGTCTCGAGATAGCGCTGGAACACCACCGCGCGGTCGCGCGCGCCGAGCAGCTGTCGCGCCAGGGACACGGCGCGCTGCATGCCGTCGCGATACACGATCGTCGCCTCGCGGAAGTCCTGGGCTACGACCGGCGCGCGCCGCGGCGCCCCCGGATGGTTGCGCGGATTCGAGAAGCAGGCGGTGGCCTTGAGCAGCACCTCGAGCTCGAACAGGATCTCTTCCTTGCCCTCGACGCCGAGGTTCGAGAACCATGCGTCGCGGGCGTGCCGCTGCTCGCGCGCCAGCGCACGCGTCCCACTCAGCAGCCCGACGTAGGCGTCGTCGCCCGGCATAGAGGGCATCACGCTGCGACCCGAACCGTCGACCATCAGGGACGGCCACTTTCGCAGCTTTCCCCGCGTCGGCCAAGCGGGACTCGCTGCCTACGATGCGCGGCGGCGGGTGCGGAAGGAGTCGGGGACGACGCCGTCGGGCAGCGTCGCGATGCGGACGTGGCGGCGCCGCGCCCGCCAGAACAAGAGCGCCGGCAGGACGAGCATGGCGGCGAGCAGGGTGGTGACCTCTCCCACGGCCGCCGCGAGTCCGAAGCTCTGCACCGCGCGGTTGATGCTCAGCGTCAGCGCGATGTAGCCGAGAAAGGTCGTGAGCGAGCACAGCACGACCGCGCCGCCCGTCTCCACGAACACGCGATACAGCTGGGCATCGCCCTCGATGTCCCGGCGTTTCATCACGTTGACGGCGTAGTCCGCGCCCACGCCGATGCTGATCGGCAACGCGACGAAATTCAGGAAATTGAGCTTGATGTCGCGGAGCGCCAGAAACGCCACGAGCCACGCGACACCGAGCAGCAGCGTGCCGAGCGCGAGCCAGCCCGAACCACGGCCGCGGAACGCCACCAGGATCACGATCAGCGTGCCGAGCAAGCTGAGCGCTACCGCCTTGGGAGCGTCCTCCCCGACGCTGATCAGCATGTCCGCGAAGATCACCGGATCGCCGGTTCCGCGGATCACGTCGCCGTTCGGCAGCTTCACGACCCGGAAGCTGTCGGCCCACTCGAGCAGGTAGTGCGCGTCGTACACGCTGCGGCCATCGGTCGGCACGATGTACACGATGCGCCCGCGCGTGCCGTCTCTCTCCTCGAACGGCCGCGCGATCTGGTCGGGCAGGTCGGCGATGTGCAGCGGGGCGAGCTTGTCGGGGATCTCCGACTTCAGCTTCTTCCAGTCCGCGTCGGAGACGAACCCGCGCTTGCGGCCGCGCTCCACGCGATCCTTGATCTCCGACAGTAGCTTGATCTTCTCGGCCTGATCCGTCGGCAGCAGGTTGTAGATCGATACTACCTTGCTGAAAGGCTTGCGCTTGGCTGGCGCCGCGGCGCGCCGCCGCTCGAGCTCGGCGACCAGCGGCTTGATGTCTTCGAGCTTGTCCGCGAGGATCGCGCGCCCGTCCTGGCCCAGCCGGCCGACGATCTTGTCGACGCGCACCGACAGGTTGCCGGCGGAGGTCGGCGACAGGCGCTCGTTGCGCACGTTCGCCAGGTCGTACTCCATCGGGTCGTTCACGAAGTAGCGCACGCACAGCGCGACCGACGCCGCACCCAGCGCCAGGCCGACCACGGCGATCGTCCGCGGGAAGCGCCGTGCTGCGAGCGCGAACGGGTAGCCGTAGATGCCCCTGAGACGAGCTCGCCAGCTCATCTTCTCGCCGTACATCGGGCTGAAGCGCTCGCTGATCACCAGGATCGCCGGAAGCAGCACGTAGGTCGCGATCCAGCACAGCACCATGCCGGTGCCGCCGATGATGCCGAAGTGCTTGAAGCCGCGGAAGTCCGTGGCCGCCAGTGAGCCGTAGGCGATCATCGCAGCGCCCGCGGCGGCCAGCGTCGCCGTGTGCGTATCGCGGTGCGAGGTGCGGACGGACTCGGCGACGTCGAGCTTCTCGTCCCGGCGCGCCTCGATGTAGCGCGCCATGTAGATGATCCCGAAGTTTATCCCGTTGCCGGCGATGATGCTCACGAGGAAGCCCGTCGCCATGTTCAGGTAGCCGACGGTCAGGTCCGCGACGCCGAACGACCAGACGCACCCCGTCGCGATCGTCAGCGCCATCGTGAACAGCGTGCGGAAGCGCAGGAAGAACAGGAACACGATGCCCATGATCAGGCCGATGCCCCACATGCCCACGTGGGCCAGATCGTGGGTGACGGCGGCGTGCTCCTCGGCGCTGGTGATCAAGTTGCCGGTGAACTCGAGCTTGAGCGTCGGATCCCAGCGCTGCGGCTCGACGTCGGCGACGATCTGCCGGATCTTGTCCTTGAGCTCGAAGGCGCCCGGATCGCCGCTGCCCAGCGGAGTGCGCACCAGGATCGCCGCCATGTGCCCGTTTTCGCCGATGTAGTAGCCGTCGACGCCGGGGCTCGACTTCTTCGCCTCGTCGACCTTCTTCTGGAAGCGCTTCTCCAGCGTCGCGGCGGTGATCGGCGGCGGCGCCGCGACGTCCTCGTCGAGATCGAGGTCGAAGCCCGTCTTCTTGCCGACCTCGTAGTCGTAGCGCGCGATCACGTCGTCGTGCAGCTTCTTCAGGTCGGCGAGGTCGGCGTACAGGTACTTGTACTTCTCGAAGTAGTCGCGCGTCGCGCGCGTGCCGTCGTCGACCCCGGCGACGTACCCGGACGGCAGCTTGCGGATCCTCGGCGACACCTCGTCGACGAAGCGCTTCAGCGACGCGACGTCCTTGCCCTCGGCGACGACCGTGAGCGTGGACATTCCGGCGAGCCGTTTGTTCACGCGTCGCATTTCGACCACACTCGGCTTCGAGTCCGGCAACAGCTCGCTGAAGCTGGTCTTGAGCTGGAGGTGCGTGGTCGCCCAGGCGGCTGGAAACAGCGTCGCGACCACCACCAGCACGACGACCCACGGCCTCGAGATCTGGCGTTCCGCCAGCCACATCAAGAGCGGTTCGAGGAGCGGTCGGCGCATGGTCGGGGCGGTGGCTGCAGCGCGCGTGCCAGGAGCCTTTGGGTACTAGCGATTGGCTTGCTAGCCCGGCCGCGCGCAGCGTAGCACCTTCGACCTACGCGCCGTCCAGCGCGCTCGTTCCCGGTGATTCCGCGCCGGACCGGCAAGAGAGCCCGGCTTTCCCTGCTCTGGCAAGGGGAAGGGGATGTCGGTCCGGCGCGGAACCGCTCCGGGGCGTGGGTCAGCCGCCCGGAGGCCCGGCGTCGGGACAGCTGCGGCGCGCGGGAGCTCCGCGCGCGGGGTCAGTGTGGGCGGAAGTTGAACGGGTAGTTGATGGTGCTGTCCATGCCCCGCGGGTGGGGCGGGAACTTCAGCCCCTTGAGCACCTTTATCGCGCAGTCGACGACCTTCGGCGACTTGATGTCGCTGCGCTCGATGTTGAGCTCGGCGCTCTTCACGTTGCCGGCGCCGTCGAGCACGAAGTGCAGCGTCATGTTGCCCTGCAGCGACGGGATGTTTTTCCGGGCCTTGTCGTAGCACTCGCGGAACGGCGCGCGGTTCTTCTGGATCACGGCGGCGATCGCGTCGTTGCTGCGATCCGACTTGTCGTCGGCGGTCGCGGGAGCGGTGGTGTCGCCCGCGGGAGCGGCGGTGTCGCCTGCGGGAGCGGCGGTGTCGCCTGCCGGAGCGGCGGTGTCGCCTGCCGGAGCGGCGGGGGTCGTCTCCGCGGGCGGAGCACTGGTCGCCGGCTCTTCCGCGGTCGTCTGGATCGTGCTGGCGTTGCACGCCGAGAAGCCGATCAGAGCGAGCAGCGCAGCCCCGGCCGCGAGGTTCGTGAACGTGCACACCTTCATGCGGCCGAGTCTAGTGCCGCTCGCCGGAGCTGTGGGTGCGGAAATGCGGCGCGGCGCCGGGGCTCAGCCCGTCTTGAGGAACTGCTGCCACTCGGAGAACGGCTCGCGCGTGGCCAGCAGGATGTGTGCGGAGGTGGTCCAGCGCGGCTGCGTGGGTAGGCGCAGCAGCCGCATGCCCGCTTCCTCCGGTGTACGGCGGCCCTTCCGCAGGTTGCAGGTGCGGCACGAGATCACGAGATTTTCCCACGAGTCCGTGCCGCCGCGGGAGCGCGGCAGCACGTGGTCGATGTTCAAGTCGCGCGTGCTCGGGCGGCGCCCGCAGTACTGGCACTGGTGCTCGTCCCGCAGCATGAGATTTCGCCGGGTGAGCCGGATCTTCAAGCGCGGCGTCCGGTCGTAGCGGAGCAGGTGCAGGACCCGCGGGATCCGCAGCGCGCCGCCGATGATCGGCAGACCGTCGTCGACCGCGCGCACCGGCAAGGAGCGCCACTCGCCGAAGTCGTGGGTGTCGCCCTCCTCGTCGACGGCGACGGCCGCACCGCCGTAGAGCAGGACCATGGCGCGGCGTGCGGTGGTCAGGCTGACAGGCGAGAAGAACCGGTTGAGCAGCAGCACCGGCAGCGCAAGGACGTCGCCCGCCCGGCTTGTTGGAGCGTCTGCTGTCGCCTGCACGATGCCGAGCTTAGCATGCGCCAGGCGCCGCACCCGGCCGTGCGCCCAGGCCCCGGTCCGGGCGCTGGGGCCGACCCACTCGACCGCACGGGAACAATCGGCTACACGAGGCCGGTCTTGACAGAACATCGACAGCCCGGTGTCCGGCGTCGCGTCCTGGCCGTTGCGGGGTTCGCGGCGCTTGCCGTCGCGGCATGTACGCCCGCGGGGGCGCCGGAGGCGAGCTGGCCGCCCCTCGCGAAGAAGTGGTACGACCGCGCGACGGTCAGCTACCAGGCCGTGGACATCGAAGACGCGCAGCAGGCTGTCGACAACGCCCTGCGCATCGATCCGCACCGCGACGAGATCCGCATGCTGGCGGCGCGGATCGCCCTCGCGTCCCTCGACTACGAGCGCGCCGTCCAGCTGTTGCAGGGCATCCAGACCACGGAGGCGCGCGGGATCCGCGGCCGCGCGCTCTGGTACTCCGGGCAGCTCGATCGCGCCGCCGACGAGCTCGATCAGCTGCTGGCCGATCCGGAGGTCCGCGACCCCTGGGCGCAGGAAGTGGCCAAGCTGGCGCGCCGCGGCGCCGGGCGCACGCCGTTCAAGATGAGCGGCGCCATGCTGGTGGCGGAAGAGATGCCCCAGATCGGCGCCACCACGCTGGTCGTGCCGGTGGAGGTCAACGGCGAGCCCGCGCTGGGCATGATCGCTACGGGCACGGCCGAGGCGTTCGTGGACTCGAGCGCCGGCAATACCGAGCCGTCCTGGGTCTCGCTGCGCTTCGGCGAGCGCGTCGAGGTCAAGGACGTGCCGGCGTTTCCAAAGGATCTGTCGGGGATCTCGCGGCAGCTCAACGCGCCGATCAAGCTCCTGATCGGCGTGAACCTGCTGCGGCACCTGCACTGCACCTTCGATTTTGCCGGCTCGCAGTTCGTCGTCCGCAACTTCGAGCCGCCGCCTCCGCCGCACGCCACCACCGTCAAGCTCGCGTACCTGCGCGGCGGCGGCATGGTCATGCGCAGCGCCATCGGCAGCGAGGACAACGCGCCCATGGCTTCGTTCATGGTGGACACGAGCATGACGTTCCCCGTCGCGCTCGACGAAGCCGGCTGGAAGAAAGCCGGCGTCGCCTTGAGCTCGCTCAAGCCGGTACCCCACGGCGGCTCGCTCAAGCACGGCACGCTTCCGCTGCTGAAGGTCGGCGCGTTCGAGGTCCCGGGCGTCCCGGCCGTCTACGGCGCGCCGATCAAGGAAGTCGAAGAGGGACTGGGCGTGCACCTGGACGGCATCGTCGGCTCGGGCCTGCTGGCGGCCTTCCGGGTCACCCTGGCCGACCGCGGGCTCACGATGTGGCTCGAGGACATGCCGGCCCCCGCCATGCCGCCTCCGCAGCAGGGCGCCGCCCCCGGCACGTCCGGGGGGCATCTGGAGCTGAGCGAGCCCGGGGTCGAGGGGCCCCCGGCAGAGCGGGCGCCCCCGAGGGCCTCGCGCCGCCCGGCGGCCCGTCACAGCTGCGCGAGCCCAAGCCGGCGCCGAAGGGCGCCACCCCGAACTCGCACTGACGCGCCGCTCGAAGTCGGCGGGTGAACACACGACCGGGATCCCCTACGCTAGGCGAACCGCATGGACAGTGCCTCCCAGCCGGCCGTCTACGCCGGAAGCTTCGATCCTCCGACGTACGGCCACCTCGACCTCGTCGATCGCGCGTCGAAGCTCTTCGACACGGTGATCGTCGCGCTCGGCGTCCATCCGACGCGCCAGCCGCTGTTCAGCGCGGAGGAGCGCCTGGCGCTGCTCGAGCGCATCTGTGCGCCGTACAAGAACGTCACGGTGCGGTCGTTCGACGGGCTGCTCGTGAACTTCAGCAAGGACGTCGGCGCGCGCGTGATCGTGCGCGGGCTCCGCGCCGGCACGGACTTCGAGTACGAGCTGCAGATCGCCCACGCCAACGCCGATCTGCGCCCGGAGATCGACACCGTGTTCCTGCCCACACGCGCGAACTACGGCTTCATCTCCGCGTCACTGGTGCGCGAGATCGCCAGCCACGGCGGCGACGTGAGTCGCTACGCGCCGCCCGAGGTGTGCGAAGCGCTGAAGCAGCGCTTCGCCACCGCGGGCTGAGTCGCTCAGCGACGCCGGCGCCGCGCGCCCAGCAGGCCGACCAGGCCGACCAGCAGCAGCCACGCCTGGCCGTTGCCGCGACCCTCTGCAGACACGCTGCAGCTTCCGCTCGAGCCCGAGTTGCCCGAGCCGTTGCCGCTGCCCGAGACGCCGCCGTCTACGCCGAAGCCGCCGCTCCCGCCGGTGCCGACCGCTCCGCTCCCGCCGGCGCTGGTGCCGCCGCCCGTGCCCCCCGCGGCGGCGCCGCCGCCTGCGCCTGCCGCGCCGCCCGCGCCGCCGCCGCCGACACCGCCGTCGGTCGCGGAGCCGCCGCACTGGCTGGCGCAGTTCGTGCCGAGGCACGTGTTGAAGTCGTTCGAGAGCTGGTTCTGCGCGCAGCTGGCCGGCGGCGAGGCGCTGGTCGCGCAGATCGAACAGTCCACGTCTTCCGCGCAGGCCTTCGTCGCGGCGCAGCAGCTCTGCTCGAAGCAGCTCTGGCAGGTGGCGTTCTGTGCGGAAAAGCCGCACTGCGCCGGCGTCAGGCCGCACTCCGTCGCGCAGTTCTTCTGGTAGCAGATCCTGAGCGCTGCGAGCTTGGTGTCGTTGTTGCAGCTCGGATCCGGCGTCGTCGAGGTGGCGCACGCGGAGCACGCCGTGTCGTCGTAGCAGGCCTGGTCCTCGGTGCAGCACGCGCCCTCGACGCAGGTGGTGCAGGTCGCGTCCGTGAACGAGAAGCCGCACGCCGGCTTCTGGCACAGCGGGTCGCTGGCGCACTCCGTCTTGCAACCGGTGTTGCACAAGCAGTCGCCGATCTTGCCGTAGACCGTGGAGCCCGTGGTGTGCGCCGTGAAGCACGCGTTCGAGCACGTGGTGTCGCCCGAGGCGCACGCCTGCAGGCACGTGAGCAGCGCGTTGCAGTCCGTGTCGTTGGTGCAGTCCGTCCACGTGCTGGCGCACGTGCCCACGCCGCTGCTCGACGACTGCTCGCACTCCGCGCACGTCTGGGTGGGGTTGATGACCGTGCCGTCGATGTACGACTGGACCCAGTCGGCGACGGCGGACACGCGTCCGCTGACGCCGAACTGCGTGCAGTTCTGGTCGCCGTAGGACGTGATGCCGGCCACGTACTGCGTCCCGCCCTTCGAGTAGAGCACCGGGCCGCCGCTGTCGCCGGAGCACGCGCCGCCGAGCGTGGAGGAGTTCTGGACGTAGCCCAGCGTGAGGGCGGTCACCGCCGACACGTACTGGCTGTTGGCGAGCGTGTTGTCGACGTAGCGCCGGACGCCCGTGCCCGCGCCGCTCTTGGACGTCTCGCCGTAGCCGACGATCTCCACCGGCGAGCCCGCCGCGAGATCGTCCAGCGTCTTGGTCAAGAACGGCATGGTCGGCGTCGCGCCGCCCGCGCCGTTGAACTTCACGATCGCGAAATCGTAGATCGCCGGGTTGTTACCGCTCTGCGCCTGGTAGCTCGGATGGACGATGAAGCCCGTGCCCGGGTACACCGTGGTCGACGTCGCCTGGTCGTCGCCCTGGAACACCGTGAGGTTGGTGTTCGTGGCGCTCGCCATGCAGTGGGCGGCCGTGAGGAAGAACCCTGTGGTTCCCTTGACGGCCACGACGGTGCCGGAGCACGCGGCGGTGGCACCCTTGTTGTAGAGGAACATCACCGCCTGGTGCGTGGTGTCGTTCGAGCCGTGGGTGATGTCGTCCTGCGTACGACCCAGCTCGCCTCCCGTTCCGCGCGGGCCCCCCGAGCAGCCGACCGCCAACAACGCAACGCCGAGAGCCCCGAAGCCAATGCGATTCATGGATCCTCCAGTCTCGAATACACCCAAGCGGCCAGCAGTGTACGGACACACCGCCGCGCCGCTCAAGCGCGACCGCTCGCAGTGGATTCGTATACTGCGCTTGCTTGGTCGGACCTTGGGCCGGGGCACGGCGTTACGCGTGTGGGTCAGTAGGTGACCCACGGCGTAGGCATGAACAAGAGCACCACCAGCGCGAGCGTCACGACCGCGAGCAGCTTGCGGCCCGCGGACAGCGACGTGTCGTCGACCTCCGGGTGTTCAGAGCCGGAGAAGCGCGCCATCAACACGAGCAACCCGAACAACACGACCCAGGTCATGACCGCCGACGTCAGCGGCGTGAGCGTCCCCGCCGGGAGCTTCGAGTAGCCGTCGGCGAGCAGCCGCGGCAGCAGCGGCTTGCCGAACTTGACCAGGTTGTAGAGCACCATCACCGCCGGCACCCACATCACCCAGCGCACCACGCGGTTGTGTCGATCGCCCAGCAGCGCGTACGCCACGTGCCCGCCGTCGAGCTGTCCAAACGGAAGCATGTTCAGGAACGTGACCAGGAACCCGGTCCACGCCGCCAGCGCGATCGGGTGGATGAACACGTCCTGGTCCGGGCCGATGTGCCCGAACACCAGCGCCTTCAGGCCCATGTAGAGCAGGCTCTGGCCTTCCTGGATGTGCGGACCGTTGTCCATCGGCCCCAGGTGCGACAGCGACAGCCCGTAGATCATGATCGGGATCGCGAACAGCATGCCGGCGAGCGGCCCGGCGGCGCCGATGTCGAACAGCGCCTTGCGCGAGCGGATCCGTTCCGGCATCAGGATCACGGCGCCCATCGTGCCGAACGGACTCAAGATCGGCAGCGGGATGAAGTACGGCAAGGACGCCGGCACGCGGTGCAGCCGCGCCGCGATGTAGTGCCCCGACTCGTGCGCGACCAGGATCGTCAGCAGCGCGACCGCGAACTGCCAGCGGGAACCCCACACCACGTTGCCGACGAAGAACACGCTCGCCACCGTCAGCACGAACAGCACGGCGTTCAGCGCTGGCCCGCGCGGCTTGACTGCCTCGGCCGTCGCGTCCGGATCTTCGTTGGCCGGGCCGTCGCGGCCGGCGACCGGGGCGCCGGGCCGGCGGAGGCCGGCGGAAACGGTCCGAATTCGGGCAGGTCGCTCATGGCGTTCAGCGCAGGGTTTCCCGGAGCTTCAGCGCCAGGCGCTCGAGCTGCGGCGCGATCTCCGCGTCCAGCGCGCCGATGTCGGTCTCGACGCGAAGGTTGCCGCGCGCCCGGGCGCCGTCTTTCTGGATCCGGATCGCCTCGGCGTCGAGCCCCAGGCTCGAGATCGCGCGCTCGAGGATCGTCGCGTCCTCGGGGTGCGCGACGATCGTCGCGCGCCGCGCGCCCTTCGCTTCGGCGAGGGCCGCGCGCGCGAGCGACGCGATCTTGTCCGGCGCGAGCGACAGCTGCTCGCCGAGCACCCGCTCGGCGAGCAGCCGCGCGAGCGCGACCGCGCGGTCCAGAGCGCGCTCGTCGGCTTGCGCTTCCAGGGTCTGGAGCGCGATCGCTCTCGCCGCCAGCTGCGCCGCGCCGTCGGCGCGGCCCTCTGCCTCGGCGCGCAAGCGCACCTGGGCCGCGTCGCGCTCCGCGGTGGCGAGCAGCTCCGCGGCGCGCGCCTGCGCGTCGGCGACGATGGCGTCGGCGCGCGCCGACGCGTCCACGATCGCGCGCGGCACGACCCGCGCGCGCCCGGTCGCCGCCGCGGGCGTTGCCACCGGGAGTGCGCTGCCGGCGAGCTCGGCCGCCGGGAATCGACGCGTCCGCGCGTGACGCTCACGAGAGCCTCCGTGCGTCGAGCGCCGCCACCAGCCGCGCGAGCTCCGGCGCGAGGGCGACCGCGCGCGCCTCGCGCTCCGCGTGGTCCAGGGACTTGCCGAGCGCGCGCGTGGCGATCGCCGGCTCCACGAGCGGATCGACCAGCTCGGTTCCGCGCCGGCCCAGCAAATAGCTGAAGGCGACGAAGGCGCGCTCGAAGCGGGTCTGGGCGTCGTCGCGATCGCTCATGCCGCAACGTACCTCTCGTCGGCCTCGCGCGCGACGCCGTCCGCTACCAGCTTCAGCAAGTGCGCGCGCAGGCTCACCTCCGCCAGGCCCCAGATCGCCGGAGGCGTGTCGTCGTAGGCGCGCGGGACCAGCTCCGCGGGCGTCGCGCCGCTCTCGCCGGCGGCCACGAGCGCGCCCAGCACCTTCGCTTCGCGCTGCAAGCGATGCGCGATGTAGAAGGCGAACAGCCGCGACGGCTCGTCGATCGGGTCGCCGTGCGCGGGCAGCGCGCGGCGCGCGCCCAGTCGCTCGAGGCGCGCGAGCTGATCGAGATACACGCCCATGTCGCCGTCGCCCGGCGCGATCAAGATCGTGCCCACGCTGGCGACCATGTCACCGACCAGGGCGTCGCCGGATTCCACGTTGAACAAGCACAGGTGACCGGGCGCGTGTCCCGGCGTGTGCAGCACCTGCCAGCGCTGCGGCGCCGGGCCGTCGAGCACCAGCTCGTCGCCGTCGTCGAGGCGACGCGCGACGAGGAGAGCCGGCAAGCGCTCGGCGGTGGCGGCGTGCGCCCACAGCGGCAAGCCGAGCTCGCGCGCCAGCAAGTCCGCGCCGCCGACGTGATCGACGTGATGGTGCGTGAGGAACACCGCGACCGGCTTGCGTCCGCGCGCCGCGAGCGAGCGCGCCCACTCGAGCCACTGGCGTTGCTCGTCCTCGTAGGGCGTCGCCGGCTCCACCAGCACCACGTCGCGCCCGCCCAGCGCGTAGCTGTTCGTGTGCGTCGCCGGCGGCAGCGTGGGCGTCCGTACGGCGAAGCCTTCGACGCCCGGCGCGATCTCGTGGGGGCGGATCACCGCGGTAGTGTAGATCGCCCCGGCCGGATGTCGCGGATCGCGTTGTCCCAGGGAAGATTGCCGGTCCGGCGCGGAACCCCGCGGCGCTTCGCTCAACGAAGCAAGGAGCGTCCCTCGGCGTCGAGGATGTCTCGATAGACGTCGTCCACGCCGATCGGCTTCTCCAGCGCCGGTAGCGCGAAGGCGTCGCCGCTCGCGTAGCGATCCGGATCGGAGCCCCACTGTCCGCGCTCGTCGCGCCGGTACACGCGCACCCGCCGCGCGTCCTGGTCGAGGAGCACGTAGGCCTGCACCGAGGCCAGCGACTGGAAGTCGAGCCGCTTGTCGCCGTCGTCGTCGCCTTCGCTGCTGGGCGAAAGCACTTCAATCACGACGCGCGGATTCGTCGTGGCCTGGCCGTCGTGGGCCGGGTGTTCCGGCTTGCCGCGGATGACCGACCCATCCGTGTACCGACCGCGCGCGGTCGCAGCGATCCAGAAGCGCTGGTCCGGCGTGAAGTAGCGGCACCCTTCTCCCAGGTGCATCCCCAGCAACATGGCGAGCCGCCCGGCGATGGCGTTGTGCTCGTCCGAGCCGCCAGCCATCGCGACGATGACGCCGTCGATCAGCTCGTGACGGTGCTCGCTGTGGTGCTCCACCGCCAGGTACTCGGCGTAGGTCGCCGCGTGGGGCAGCCGCAGGGTGGCACGCATCGGACTGCAGAATACCACGGCCGCGCGGCGCCGGCCGGGCCGCGGGATTCCGCGCCGGACCGGCATCCAGAAGCAGAGTGGCTACTTGACGATCTGCTCGCAGCCGACGACGACGTCCACCTTGCCGGGCTGGTGCGTCACGAGATCGCAGCTCGACGGGCAGAGGATGATCTGGTTCGGCGTGCCGGGAGGCGGGACGTCGTAGTACCAACCCGGGCCGCCCTGGCAGCCGTTGGCGTCGGTTGCGTAGGGGATCACATCCTGGCTGCTGCCGTCCGGCGTGAAGCCGACGTTGACCTTCTTGAAATCGGGCGTCTTGCCGCCGGTGTCCGGGATGTTGTACGTGCAGCCGACGGCGCCGCGGATCTGGTTCAGTGCGTCGAGGAACTGCTTGCCGGGATCGGACGCGGTGTCCACGATCAGCGCCTTGTCCGTCCCGCCGCTCTGGGCGATCTGGTTCAAGGACGTGAGCGAGCTGCCGACGCCGATCACGAACGTGCGCACGCTCGGCTTGGACTGGTACGCGGTCTGCGCGGCGAGCGCGACGTGGCTCACGTCGTTCGGGTCGCAGTTGTTCGGGTCACCGTCGGTGGCGAGCACGACCACGGTGATGTGGTCGGGGTGCGCGGCGGCCCACGGCGTCGCGTACTGCATGGCGCCGCGCAGCGCGGGCGTGGTCGGCGTGCTGGCGCCGTTCGCGCTCTGCGCGTTGATCGCGCTGGTGATGGCGCTTGCGGCGCCCGGGAGCGTGGCGATGGGCACCACCGGCGTCGCGTAGTCGGTGTCGATGCACGAGTCGTTCGGGCTCAGCCCGCCGGTGCAGAAGCCGCCCAGGCACGGGCCGTAGAAGCCGCAGCCCGCGGCGCAGTTGGTGGGTGGCTTGACCGCTGGCTTGGTCGGGAACACGCCAAGGCCGATGCCGATGCCGACCGCGTCCGGCAGCTGCACGAAGCTATTGATGGCGTTGGTGACCGCCGGCCACTTGCCGGCGTCGTTCATCGACCCCGATCGATCGAGCATGATGAACATGTCGAGCGGGACGAGCTGGCCGCCGTAGGTGTCCGCCGCGCAGCCCGGAGGCAGTCCGCCGCTGCCGCCGCCGTTGCCGCTCAGGCCACCGCCGCTGCCCGCGCTGCCGTCGGCGGAGCCCGCCGTGCCGCCCGAGCCACCGCTACCCACCTTGCTCTCGCCGTTGGCGCTGCTGCACGCCACCGCCACGCCAGTCACGGCGACCAACAGAGCTCCGAGCACGCGCTCATGCATCATCGACCTTGCCTCCAAGCTATTTCACGATTGTCTGGCAGCCGACGACCACGTCGACCTTGCCGGGTTGATTCGAGACCACGTCGCAGCTCGACGGGCACAGGATGATCTGCGTCGGGTTGGACGGGTTGTCGTAGTACCAACCCGGGCCGCCCTGGCAGCCGCCCGCGTTGCCGGTGTTCTTCAGGATGTCCTGCGCGCCTCCGCTCGGCGTGAACGCGACGTTGACCTTGCCGTAGTCCGGCGCCTGCCCGCCCGAGTCCGGAATGTTGTAGTTGCAGCCGATGGCCCCGCGGATCTGGTCGAGCGCGTCGAGGAACTGCTGCCCGGGGTTGGTGGCGGTGTCCACGATGATTGCCTGCGTCGTGCCGCCGCTCGCCGCGATCTTGTTCAGCGACGTGAGCGAGCTGCCGACGCCGATGACGAACGTCTTGATCGACGGCGTGCTGTTCAGGCCCTGGTCCGCGCGCGCGGCCACGGTGTTCACGTTGTCCGGATCGCAGCCGCTGGGGTTGCCGTCCGTCGCGAGCACGACGATCGTGATGTGATCGGTGTGCTGCTGGCTCCAACCTTCGGCGTAGGCGATCGCGCCGTGGAGGGCGGGATCCATCGGCGTGCCGCCGTTCGGCTGCTGGCTCGACAGCGCGGAGCTGATCTGGCTGCCGACGCCGGGCAGCGGCGCGATCGGCACCACCGGCGTGGTGTAGTCCGGGTAGTCGCAGGAGTCGGTGCCGCCGAGGTTGCAGAAGCCGAGCGGGCACGTGGTCGCGCATTTGCCGCTCGTGCACGGCCCGTAGTTGCCGCAATCGTTCAACGTCACGCAGGTCGACGGCGGCGGAGTGGACGGTGGGTTGGGGAAGAAGCCGAGCCCCATGCCCAGGCCGGTCAGGCCCGGCAGCGCGACGAACTGGCTGATCGCGCCGGTGACCGCCGACCACTTCGTGCTGCCCAGGGCGACCGTGTCGGTCATCGACTCGGAGTGGTCGAGCACCATGAACATGTCGAGTGGAACCAGCTGTCCGTCGTAGGTGTTCGACGCGCATCCCGGCGGCAGGCCCGTCGAGCCGCTGCCCCCGCCGAAGCCGCTACTGGCCGCGCTGCCGCCGTCGGCGCCGCCGCTTCCGCTTGCGCCGCCCGAGCCCTTGACCCGGCTTTCGCCGTTGGCGCTGCTGCACGCGACCGCCACACCCGTCAGGGCGAGAGCCAGAGCCCCAAGCACACGTCCTCGCATCGCCGACCTCGCCGAACAGCCGGGTTTCGCATAACACGGAACGGTCGGCCGGACACGCGAGGAACCTCGGCTTCTTCCGACGCGTTGCGTCGCCCTGGGGACGTCAGGCGGGGGGCTGGTCGGCCGCGGGCTGCGGCGGTACACGACCCCCCGAAGGAGATCCGCCCCATGTCGCAGCCGCCCGTCTACATCGTCAGCGCCACCCGCACGCCCATCGGCTCCTACCTCGGAGCGCTCGCGTCGCTGCGCGCCCCCCAGCTCGGCGCGATCGCGATCAAGGCGGCTCTCGAACGCGCCAAGCTGCAGCCGGACCAGATCGGCGAGGTCTTCATGGGCAACGTGCTCACTGCCGGCGTGGGCCAGGCCCCGGCGCGCCAGGCGTCGATCTTCGCCGGCATCCCCGACAGCGTGCCCTGCACCACGCTGAACAAGGTCTGCGGCTCGGGCCTGCAGGCGGTGATCTTCGGCACCAAGACGGTCCGGCTCGGCGACGCGGAGCTGGTCGTCGCCGGTGGCATGGAGAGCATGTCGAACGTGCCGTACTACCTGGACAAGGCGCGCACCGGCTACCGCATGGGCGACGGCAAGCTGGTCGACGGCATGATCTTCGACGGCCTGTGGGATCCCGTACAACGACTTCCACATGGGAAATGCCGGCGAGCTCTGCTCCGCCGAGTACAAGCTCACGCGCGAAGCGCAGGACGAGTTCGCGCGCGAGAGCTACCGCCGCGCCATCGCCGCCACGAAAGAGGGGCTGTTCAAGAACGAGATCGCTCCGGTCCCGGTGCCGCAGCGCAAGGGCGACCCGCTCATGGTCAGCGAAGACGAAGAGCCGGGCCGCGGCGATCCGTCCAAGTTCGACAAGCTCCGCCCGGCGTTCAAGAAGGACGGCGTGATCACCGCCGCCAACGCCTCCAGCATCAACGACGGCGCGAGCGCGCTGGTGCTCGCCAGCGAAGCCGCCGTGAAGCAGCACAAGCTCGAGCCGATCGCGCGCATCGTCGGCTACGGCGGCGCCGCGCAGGCGCCGGAGTGGTTCACCACCGCGCCGGCCAAGGCCATCGAAGCCACGCTGCCCAAGCTGGGCCTCAAGCCGGGCGACATCGATCTGTGGGAGATCAACGAGGCGTTCAGCTGCGTCACGATGGCGTGCAACCAGCTGGTCGGCATCGATCCGGCGCGCGTCAACGTGCGCGGCGGCGCCGTCGCCCTGGGTCACCCGATCGGCGCCAGCGGCGCGCGCATCCTGACGACGCTGCTGTTCGCCATGCGCGACCAGAAGGCCAAGCGCGGCCTGGCCACGCTGTGCATCGGCGGCGGCGAAGCCGTCGCGGTCGTCGTCGAGCGCGACTGAGTCCGTATCTGGGTCTGGATGCCGGTCCGGCGCGGAACCGCCCGGGAAATCCCCTCATTTGGATTTTCACAGGAAGGGCGGAAGAGCGGAAGGTCTACAGGCTGAGGAATCCCCTCATTTGGGTTTTCACAGGAAGATCGGAAGAGCGGAAGGTTTTCAAGGATTCGGGGTGTTCGGGTGTGAGCCGTCGCAAGCCGTTCCGCAGGGCGGTGACGTTGAAGTCGACGAGCAGACCAACTGGTAGGCGGGAAAGACGTAGGCAGGTGATGACCTGCGCCTCGTGAATCGGGCGCACCGATCACTTCGTCCGTCCCATCCCCAAATCTTCCGCCCTTTCGCCCTTCCTGTGCCACCCCCACGGAGCGGCGGGATTCCGCGCCGTACCGGCATCAGAAGAAATATCGCTTCGAAGGCGAGTCCGAGGTGCGCCCGATGTTCGATCCGGGCATGGGGCCGTAGCCAGCGATGCGGCCGCGCTGTTGTAGACTCGGAGAATGCGCATCCGTTTCGCGGCGCTGCCCGTCGCGCTGGTTCTCCTGGGTTGCTCGAGCTCGAGCGACGCGCCGTCGGG
The DNA here is from genome assembly GCA_963775185.1 of uncultured delta proteobacterium. Taxonomy (GTDB): domain Bacteria; phylum Myxococcota_A; class Polyangia; order Polyangiales; family Polyangiaceae; genus JAPSGB01. The sequence goes on from CAVZIE010000006.1 coordinate 449,248, forward strand.
TAGCATCGCGTTCAAGCCTATCGGCTCGCTGTCGGCGGAGAGCGGCAAGGGCGGCTTCCGCTTCGGCGTGGCCAGCGCCGCCACGCAGATCGAGGACCAGGACACGAACACCGACTGGTACCTGTGGACGAAGCCGACGGATCAGGGCGGCCTGGGCAACGGCAAGGCGTTCGTGGGCGACGCCGTCATGGGCTACACGAAGGCGCTCGACGACATCGCGCTGATGAAGGCGATGCACCTGGATTCGTACCGCTTCAGCATCGAGTGGGCGCGCGTGGAGCCGACGCGCGGGAACTACGACGAGGCCGCGCTCTCGCACTACAGCGACGAGATCGACGCGCTGGTCGCCGCGGGCATCAAGCCGATGATCACCGTGCACCACTTCTCGAACCCGGTGTGGGTGGACGATCCGCGCGATCCGGACTGCGCGAACGGGCCGTCGGACACGAACCTGTGCGGGCTCGGGCATCCGCAGGGCGGACCCATGGTGATCGACGCCATGGCGAAGTTCGCGAAGCTGCTCGCGGAGCGCTTCGGCGATCGCGTGGACGAGTGGGGCACGCTCAACGAGCCGGTGAACTACCTGGTGGCGAGCTACGGCGTGGGCCAGTTTCCCCCAGGCAAGAAGTACCTGTTTTCACTCCTCGACAAGTTCGTGCCGGTGGTGCGCGACTACCTGGCGGCGCACGCGGCGATGTACCAGGCGATCAAGGCGGCGGACACCACCGACGCGGACGGCGACGGCGTCGCGGCCAGCGTGGGCATGACGCTGAGCGTGGGCGAGTGGGTGCCGGCGCGCTTCGGCGAGGTCAGCGACAACGCGGAGGACGTCGCCGCACGCGACGCCGTCTTGTACGTGTACCACCACCTGCCCGTGGACTCGCTGCGCGACGGCAGCTTCGACGCGAACCTGGACGGCACGCCCGACGAGGACCACCCCGACTGGAAGGGCACGCTCGACTGGCTCGGCGTGCAGTACTACTTCCGCGCCGGCGTCACCGGCAACAACGGCCTCATCCCCGTCTTGAACGCCACGCCGTGCTTCAGCGGCTTCGACATCGGCGGCGCGTGCGTCGCGCCCCTCGACCGCACCTTCTGCGTGCCGGAGATGGGCTACGAGTACGACGCCGAGGGGCTGTACGGCGTGCTCGCCGACTTCGGAGAGCGCTGGCCCGACCTGCCGCTCGTCGTCACCGAGGGCGGCATCGCCACCCACGTCGGCGAGCGCCGCGCCGAGAACGTCGTGCGCACGCTCGAGCAGATCGACCGCGCGCGCAAGGGCGGCGCCGACGTGCGCGGCTACTACCACTGGAGCCTGATGGACAACTTCGAGTGGGCCGAGGGCTTCACACCGAAATTCGGACTCTACTCCGTGGATCTCGCGAGCCAGGCGCGCACGCCCACGCTCGGCGCCGACGTGCTCGGCCAGATCGCCGGCGCGCACCAGCTCGACGCCGCGCTCCGCAAGCAGTACGGCGGCACCGGGCCGATGACGCCCGATCCCGAGCTCGCCGCGGACGCCACGTTCTGCACCGGCAAGTGAGTCGGTCGCGTATAGCCGGTCCGGCGCGTCCGTCAGGGACACGTGCCGGTGAGCGCGACGTCGTCGATGAACCAGCCTTGGCCGTTGAGCGACGCGTCGGAGCTGTCCGATCCAAAGCGGAAGCGCACGCGCGCGCCGCCGCGCACGCACGCGCTCGGCAGCGGGATCGTCGCTTGCTTCCACTGTGGATCGAACTGCGGGTCGTAGCTGAAGCCGGGCTGGTCCTTCATGGGATGCGCCGGCGTGAACGAGTCGAAGATGCGCACGGTGCCCGCGTAGCCGCCGCTCGGTGTGGCAAGGATCCACGCGGCGCCGTCCCAGCACTCGACGTTCGCGCCGTCGAGCGCCGTGGGCGTGGGATTGCCCGCGCCGCACCCCGACGTGCACCACTCGAGATCCAGCCAGTGCCAGAACGTGAGCGTCGCTGTGGCGACGCCGCTCAGATCCCAAACCGGACTCTGCAGCCACGAGTTCTCGAAATACGTGTAGTGGGCGGCGTCCACTCGGTTGCCCCACAGGCTGCCCGATCCGGTGTGGTCGCCGCCGGGGCCGACGGACGGCACACCCCACTTCCAGTGATCGCCGAACTGTCCCCACTGCGATCCGACGACGTCGTTGCCGTGCGTGAACTCCTGCGCTGCCGCGGAGGTGTCGAAGCTGTTCGAGTACGAGAAGCACGTCGCGCCGCCCGAGCCGCCACCACCGGCGCTGCCACCGCTGCCACCGCTGCCCGACGCGCCACCGCTGCCCGACGCGCCACCGCTGCCCGACGCGCCACCGCTGCCCGACGCGCCGCCGCTGCCCGACGCGCCACCGCTGCCGCCGCCGTCGCCGCCGTCGCTCGTGCCGGTGCCCGCGGTTCCGCCGGCCCCGGCTCCGCCGCCTCCTCCCGTCGCGCTGCTGCCGGCCGTGCCGCTGGCGCCGCCTGTGCCGGCGCTGCCGGCCGTGCCGCCAGTGCCGGCTGTGCCGCCGCTTCCGGCCGTGCCTGCGCTGCCGGCGGTGCCGGCGCTCGCGTCACTCGAGCCGCTGCTGCCGGCGCTGCCCGTCGGGTCGAGGGTGTCGCCGGACGCGCAGCTCGCGAGCGGCGCGAGCGCGAGCGCCAGCACGACCATCGGTGTTCCCCGCACGAGCGTAGCGTAGCTGGGCTGCGGCAGGTCGACAACGCCGTCGACGCACGGACGCCGCTCTCTCGCGCGGGCCGCGGCCGCCAGCCGGGATACCGCGCCGGACCGGCATCCAGTAGGATCACCGCCAGCATGGCATTGTCGATTCGTGCGCTAGGCGCGATCGGTGCGGTGTTGTTGCTCGCCGGTTGCAACAGCACCGAGAGCCAGCTCAGGACGCGCTTCGCGAAGGCCCACAGCTGCGCCGAGGCACCGACCGGGCCGACGCCGCGCCCCGTGCACCCGCGATATCCCGACGCGCCGGGGGAGCACGGCGCGGACCGAGTGCGGGGACGCCGCGTGGCAGGGCGATCGTGGACCGCCCCGGCGCGCCGCCGGCGTGCCACGCACCTCCCACGCCGCGCTCAGCACGGCGACGGACAGCCACGCCAAGAGCAGGATCCCGTCGAGGAACGCCGACATCACTCTGCGAGCATGACGCGGGCTCGAGCGTTGGCGGCGTAAGGATTGTGCAAATATTCCGCTCGCGGCATCGCGGCGGTGCGGCGCGCCGACAAGGCTTGCGGTTCCCTTGCCGCCGCCGTGGCATGAAGGATTGCTGAATGCCTCCGACGCGCCCCGATCCAGACGCTCTGCTCAGGCGCGTGGCGCACGAAGAGCGCAAGCAGTCGCGCGGCAAGCTTACGATCTATTTTGGAGCGGCTCCCGGCGTGGGCAAGACCTTCGCCATGCTCGAGGAGGCGAGCTACAAGCGCGACGTCGACGCCGCCGACGTCGTCGTGGGTGTCGTCGAGACGCATGGTCGCTTCGACACGGCGACGCTGCTCGCCGGCTTCGAGCGCTTGCCGAAGCGCGAGATCGAATATCGCGGCCGCCTGCTCGAGGAGTTCGATCTGGACGCCGCGCTGGCGCGCCGGCCCGGTGTGCTGTTGGTAGACGAGCTCGCGCACACCAACGTGGAGGGCTCGCGGCACCCGAAGCGCTGGCAGGACGTGGAGGAGCTGCTCGACGCGGGCATCGACGTGTGCACGACGCTCAACGTCCAGCACGTGGAGAGCCTGAACGACGTGGTGGCGCAAATCACCGGCGTGCGCGTGCGCGAGACCGTGCCCGACTCGATGCTGGACGAGGCGGACGAGATCAAGCTCATCGACCTGCCGCCCGAGAAGCTGCTCGAGCGACTCCGCGAGGGCAAGGTGTACATCCCGGAGCAGGCCCAGCGCGCGCTCGACAGCTTCTTCCGCAAGGGCAACTTGATCGCGCTCCGCGAGCTGGCGTTGCGGCGCACCGCGGAGCGCGTCGACGCGGAGATGGACGAGTATCGGCGCGCGCACGGGATCGAGCAGAGCTGGGGTGCGTCCGACCGCTTGCTGGTGTGCATCGGCCCGAGTCCGTATTCAGCCGACCTGCTCCGGTCCGGGCGTCGCATGGCCGCAGGCCTGCGCGCGCGCTGGTTCGCGGTGATGGTCGAGACACCGGCGACGTTGCGTCTGTCGGCGGCGGATCGCGCGCGCATCTCCGCGACCTTGCGCCTCGCGGAGCAGCTCGGCGCGGAGACGGTGACGTTGACCGGCGAGCACGCGGCGTCGGAGATCCTGGCGTTCGCGCGCGAGCACGACGTCACCAAGATCGTCGTTGGCAAGCCGCGATCGCGCGGCTGGCGTGAGCGCTTGACGACCCCGTTCGTCGACGAGCTGGTGCTGAAGAGCGGAACCGACATCGACGTCTACGTGACGGCCGGCGTCGCGGACGCCCGGCCCAGCTCCGCTGCGCTGCCGTATCGGGTGCCGCAGCGCGCCGCGGCCGGCTATCTCGTCGCCCTCGGCGCGATCGTGGTCGCTACCGCGATCGGCGCGCTGCTGTTCGGGCGAAGCGACCTGGCCGACGTCGTGATGATCTACCTGCTCGGCGTGGTCGTGGTGTCGATGCGCTCCGGATTCCGCGCCGCCGTGTTCGCCGCTGCGGCCGGCGTGCTCGCCTTCGACTTCTTCTTCACACCGCCCTACTTCACGTTCACCGTGGCCGACCTGCGGTACCTCGTGACATTCGGCGTCATGCTCGTGGTCGCGCTCGTGATCACGGGCTTGACCCAGCGCGTGCGCGATCAGGCGCTGATCTCGCACCACAACGAGCGCCGGACGGCCATGCTGTACGCGATGAGCCGTGAGCTGTCGCGCACCCAGGACCGGAGCGCGCTCGTTCAAGCGGCCGCGAGGCACATCGAGAGCGCGCTCGAGTGCAAGCTCAGGCTCTACCAACGCGACGCCGACGGCGCCCTCGTCACGAGCTACACCACGCCGGGACTCGGTGGCTGCGGACGCGCGAGAGCTCGGTCTGGTGGGGTGGGTCTGGTCGAATCGGCGCGAGGCAGGGCGCGGAACGACCACCGTCCCAGCTGGCGCCGGCTATTTCCTCCCGCTGCTGGCTTCCGGCGCCGCGGGCGAGCCGATCGGCGTGCTGGGCCTGGTCGCCGACGATCCGGCGCGCTTCGACGACGCCGAGCAGCGACGTCTGGCCGATGCGTTCGCGGCCCAGCTGGCGATGGCCCTGGAGCGAGCGACGCTCGCCACCGCGACCGAGCACGCGCGGGTCATGATCGAGACCGAGCAGCTACGGAGCACGCTGCTGAGCTCCGTGTCGCACGACCTGCGCACGCCGCTGGCCGTCATGAAGGGCGCGGCGACCGCTCTCGTCGACGACGGGGACGCGCTGGATGCGAGCACGCGTCGCGAGCTCGTCGACTCGATCGTCGAGGAGACGGACCGGTTGGAGCGGCTGGTGTCGAACGTGTTGGACATGACTCGTCTCGAGTCGGGTAGCGTCGTCATCCACAAGGAATGGCAGGCGGTCGAGGAGGTCGTCGGCGCCGCGCTCAACCGCGTCGAGGCCCAGCTCGGCGAGCGCGAGGTTACGACCTCTGTGCCGGGCGATCTGCGCGCGCCGTTCGATGCCGTTCTGGTCGAGCAGCTGCTGGTCAACTTGCTCGAGAACGCGGCCAAGCACACGCCGCCCAGCGCCGCCATCGAGGTCGCTGCCCGCGATCTCGGCGGTGAGGTCGAGATCAGCGTGTCCGATCGCGGCCCCGGGCTGCCGGCGGGCGAGGAGGCGCGCGTGTTCGAGAAGTTCCACCGCGGCGGACCCGGCGTGGCCCGCGGGCCCGGCACCGGGCTCGGCCTCGCCATCTGCCGCGCGATCGCCGTGGCGCACGCGGGGCGGATTGTCGCCTCGGCTCGCGCCGGCGGCGGCGCCACGTTCACGCTCACGCTGCCGGTCGAAGGGCTGCCGCTGGCGGGCGCGTTGCCCGAGGTAACGGAGGAAGGCGAGCCATGACGACACCGGGTCCGCTCGTGCTGATCATCGAGGACGAGCCGCAGATGCTGCGGTTCCTGCGCGCCTCGCTCGAGGTGCACGGCTATCGGCTGAGCGAGGCGACCAGCGGCAAGGACGGACTGGCGCAGGCCGCGACGCGCAATCCCGACGTCATCCTGCTGGACCTGACCTTGCCCGACATCGACGGGCTCGAGGTCACGACGCGCCTGCGGGAGTGGACGAAGACGCCGATCATCGTGATCAGCGCGCGGGGCCGCGACGAAGACAAGATCCGGGCGCTCGACGAGGGCGCCGACGACTATCTGACCAAGCCGTTCAGCGTCGGCGAGCTGCTGGCGCGGATCCGCGTCGCGCTCCGTCACGTGGCCACGAGCGCCGTGGACCGAGCCGACGCGGTCTTCGAGGCAGGCGAGCTGCACGTCGATCTGGCGCGGCGCCGCGTCTCGAGCGGCGGCAAGGAAGTCCACCTGACGCCCACGGAGTACAAGCTGCTCGTCGTCTTGGTACAGCACGCCGACCGCGTGATCACCCACCGGCAATTGCTGAAAGAGGTCTGGGGTGCGGCGTACGTCGAGCACACGGAGTACCTGCGCGTGTTCATGGGCCAGCTCCGCCACAAGCTGGAGCCGGATCCGGCGCGGCCGCGCTACCTGCTGAACGAGCCGGGTGTGGGCTACCGGTTGAAGTCCGGCTAGGCCAGCGCACCCCGGGATACCGCGCCGGACCGGCAATCCTTTCAGCATCCATATGCGTGAAGTTGCACGCTCGTGGTCACGGATGATGGGAATCGTGGCCATCGCCCTGATCGCGTCGGCGGTGGCGTTGGTGCTGCCAAGCCGGGCGCGCGAAAGTCGACGCTTGCTTCGACTGGTCGCGTTCTTGCTGCTGCTGGCCGCGGCTTCGGGCTTGGCGGCCCTTGCACAATCCGGACGCGTCGGGCGAGCAGTCTTGCGGTACGCGGCAGCGGAGCGCTGAGTCTTTACAAGATCCTTGGACGGCGCCCCGCTCTCCTTCCGGTTTCCTTGGACGCCGCTCGCTAGCTTCCACCAGATGCAAGATCTGGGTTTCGTCGCGCTCACCGCGCTGTTGTTCGTGCTCACGGTCGGCTTCATCGAGCTGTGTCGCCGCGTACAGGACTAGCCATGGACTTCATGCACCTCGTCGCGACGGGCGTCGCGCTCGCGCTGCTCGTCTATCTGTTCGTCGCGCTGCTGGCGCCGGAGAGGTTCCAGTGAACGCGCGCGAGTGGGCGCAGATCGCGCTCTATTTCGCGGTGCTGCTGGGGCTGGCGCCGCTGCTCGGTCACTACATGGCGCGAGTGTACGAGGGCGAGCGGGTGTGGCTGGAAAAGCTCCTGGGGCCCGTGGAACGGCTCGCGTACCGCCTGGCGGGAACGACGCGCGACGCGCAGAGCAATTGGAAGAGCTACGCGCTCGGCGCGCTGGTCTTCAACGTGTCGGGGCTGCTGGTCGTATACGCGCTGCAGCGAGCCCAGGGGCACCTGCCGCTCGACCCGGCGGATCTACCGGCCGTGAGCGCGGACTCCGCGTGGAACACCGCGGTCAGCTTCGCCTCGAACACCAACTGGCAGGGCTACGCGGGCGAGACGACCCAGAGCATGTCGACGCAGATGTTGGGTCTGACGGTGCAGAACTTCGTCTCGGCGGCGACCGGTATGGCCGTGCTGGTCGCGCTGATCCGGGGTCTGCGCGGGCGCGAGACCGAGGGCATCGGCAACTTCTGGGTCGATGTCGTGCGCGGCACACTGTACGTGCTGTTGCCGCTGTCGCTCGTGCTCGCGCTCGTGCTGGTCTCGCAAGGCGTGGTCCAGACGCTGCACGCCTCGCACACGGTCACGCTGCTGGAGTCGGGGCGCACGCAGATCGTCGCGGTCGGACCGGCCGCGTCGCAGGTCGCGATCAAGCAGCTGGGGACGAACGGCGGCGGCTTCTTCAACGCGAACTCGGCCCATCCGTTCGAAAACCCGAACGGCCTGACGAACTTCGTCGAGCTGGTGGCGATCCTCGAGCTGGCGGCGGCGCTCTGCTTCACCTTCGGTCGGATGGTGGGCGACGCGCGCCAGGGGCGCGCGCTGCTGGCCGCGATGCTGGTGATCTTCGTCCCGCTGCTGGCGCTGTGCGTGCACCAGGAGCAGGCCGGAAGTCCGCTGCTCGCGGCGCTCGGTGCGGTCGGCGGCAACATGGAAGGCAAGGAGGTCCGCTTCGGCGTGCCCGTCTCGGCGCTGTGGGCCACGGCCACGACGGCGGCCTCGAACGGCTCCGTCGACGCCATGCACGACTCCTTCACGCCGCTGGGCGGCCTGGTGCCGCTGCTGTTGATCCAGCTCGGCGAAATCGTGTTCGGCGGCGTCGGGTCCGGCCTGTACGGCATGCTGATGTTCGCGCTGATCGCCGTCTTCGTCGCGGGGCTGATGGTGGGCAGGACGCCGGAGTATCTCGGCAAGAAGATCGAAGCCCGCGAGATGAAGATGGCGTCGCTGGTGATCCTGGTGCCGGCGTCGGTGGTGCTCGTCGGGACGGCCATCGGCGTCGCGACGGCGGCGGGTCGCGCCGGCATGCTGAACGCCGGTCCCCACGGCTTCAGCGAAGTCCTGTACGCGCTGTCCTCGGCCGGCAACAACAACGGCAGCGCGTTCGCGGGCCTCGGCGCGAACACGGTCTTCTACAACACGCTGCTCGGCATCGCGATGTTCCTGGGGCGCTTCTGGGTGATGGTGCCGGTCCTGGCCGTAGCCGGCTCGCTCGCACGGAAGAAGGTCGTGCCCGCGAGCGACGGCACCTTGCCGACGCACACGCCGCTGTTCGTTGCGATGCTGGTCGGCACCATCGTGGTGGTCGGTGCGCTGACGTTCATTCCGTCGCTCGCGCTCGGGCCCATCGTCGAGCACCTGCTGCTGCACGCCTGAGGTCCGCCATGTCTTCCCATCGGAAAGCGCATCCGTCGAGACCGCTGTTCGAGCTCGCCATCGTCAAGGGCGCGGTCGCTGCGGCGTTCAAGAAGCTCGATCCGCGTCACCAGGCGCGAAACCCCGTGATGTTCGTGGTCGAGGTGGGCAGCGTGCTCACCACCGCGCTGTTCGCGCAAGCGTTGTCCGGATCCGGCGAGGCGCCGGCCGGCTTCATCCTGGCGGTTTCCGTGTGGCTGTGGTTCACCGTGCTGTTCGCGAACTTCGCGGAGGCGATGGCGGAAGGGCGCGGCAAGGCCCAGGCCGACACACTGCGCAAGGCGAAGCAGGACATCCAGGCCAAGCGCCTGGCCGCTCCGGAGCGCGACGCGGCGGTCACCGTGGTCGCGGCGTCGCAGCTGAAGAAGGGCGACCACGTGCTGGTCGAGGCGGGCGACTACATCCCCAGCGACGGCGAGATCGTCGAAGGCGTTGCCTCCGTCGACGAGAGCGCGATCACCGGCGAGAGCGCGCCGGTGATCCGCGAGAGCGGCGGCGACCGTAGCGCCGTCACCGGCGGCACGCGCGTGCTGTCCGACGTGCTCGTGGTGCGCATTTCCAGCGATCCGGGCCACACCTTCCTCGACCGGATGATCTCCCTGGTAGAAGGCGCCAAGCGCCAGAAGACGCCGAACGAGATCGCGCTCGATATCCTGCTGGCAGCGCTCACGATCATCTTCCTGCTCGCGACCGTGACGTTGCTCCCATACTCGCGCTACTCCGTCGCCGCGGCAGGCCACGGCGCGCCTGTCACGCTCACGGTGCTGGTCGCGTTGTTGGTGTGCTTGATCCCCACGACCATCGGCGGCCTGCTCTCCGCCATCGGCATCGCCGGCATGGATCGCATGATCCAGGCGAACGTGATCGCGACCTCGGGTCGGGCCGTGGAAGCGGCCGGCGACGTGGACGTGCTCTTGCTGGACAAGACCGGCACCATCACGCTCGGCAACCGGCAGGCGACGGCGTTCCTGCCGGCGCCCGGCGTAACGCCCGCGCAACTGGCGGAGGCGGCGCAGCTCTCGTCGCTCGCCGACGAGACGCCCGAAGGACGCAGCGTGGTCGCGCTGGCAAGAGAACGCTACGGCATCGCCGCGCGCGACGCGGCGGCGCTTGGCGCGCGCTTCGTGCCCTTCACCGCGCAGACGCGCATGAGCGGCGTGGATCTGGACGGACGCGAGATCCGCAAAGGCGCCGCCGACGCCATCGACGCGTCCGTCCGCAGCGCCGGCGGCAGCGTCCCGGCAGAGGTCCGGGCCGTCGTGGATGACGTCGCCCGCCAAGGCGCCACCCCGCTGGTCGTCGCCGAGGGCGCGCGCGTGCTCGGTGTCGTGCAGCTCAAGGACATCGTGAAGGGCGGCATCCGCGAGCGCTTCGCCGCGCTCCGGGCGATGGGGATCCGCACCGTGATGATCACCGGCGACAATCCCCTGACCGCCGCGGCCATCGCCGCGGAGGCCGGCGTGGACGACTTCCTGGCGCAAGCCACGCCGGAGACGAAGCTCGCGCTGATCCGCGATCACCAGAAGGGCGGCAAGCTCGTCGCCATGACCGGCGACGGCACGAACGACGCGCCGGCGCTGGCCCAGGCGGACGTCGCCGTGGCCATGAACAGCGGCACGCAGGCGGCCAAGGAAGCGGGCAACATGGTCGACCTGGACTCCAACCCCACGAAGCTGATCGAGGTCGTGGAGATCGGCAAGCAGCTGCTGATGACCCGCGGCGCGCTCACGACGTTCAGCATCGCCAACGACGTGGCGAAGTATTTCGCGATCATTCCGGCGGCGTTCGCCAGTACGTATCCCGCGCTCGGCGCGCTGAACGTGATGCACCTGGCCACGCCGGCGAGCGCGATCCTCTCCGCGGTCGTGTTCAACGCCGTGGTCATCATCCTGCTGATCCCGCTCGCACTGCGCGGCATCCGCTACCGTCCCATCGGTGCGTCGCAGCTGCTGCGCAAGCACTTGCTGGTCTACGGGCTCGGCGGCCTGGTCGTGCCCTTCATCGGCATCAAGCTCGTGGACATGCTGCTGTCCGTCCTCCACCTGGCGTAGATTCCCATGTTGAAACAACTCCGCTCCGCGTTGGCCGTCCTGGGACTGCTCACTGTGCTGACCGGCGTCGTGTATCCGCTGGTCGTTACCGGCGTCGCGCTGAGCGCGTTTCCGCGCCGCGCGGACGGCAGCCTGATCGAGCAGAACGGCAAGATCGTCGGCTCGCGGCTGATCGGGCAGCCCTTCAACCAGCCGCGCTACTTCTGGGGCCGGCTCTCGGCGACGCCCGGTCATCCGTACAACGCCGGCGCGTCCTCCGGCTCGAACGAGGGACCGCGCTCTGCCGCGCTGGCCGCGTCGGCGAAGGCGCGCCTCGCGGCGCTCGGCGGCACGACGCCGGTGCCCGTCGATCTCGTCACGGCATCCGGCAGCGGGCTCGATCCGGACATCTCCCCGGCCGCCGCCGCCTATCAGATCCCACGCGTCGCGCGCGCGCGCCGTCTCCCCGTCGCCCGCGTCCGCGAGCTGGTCGCGCGCCACACCGCGCCGCCCGCGCTCGGCGTGTTCGGCGAGCCGCGCGTCGACGTGCTGGAGCTGAACCTGGCGCTGGACCGAGCACAGCGCGGAATCCCGGGACGGCGCTAGTCGCGCCGGCGCAACGCGAGCAGCGCCAGGCCGGCGACCACGAGCCAGGGCGCGCCGCTCCCGCGACGTTCGCCGGCGGCGCGGCAGCCGCAGCCGCCGGAGTCGCCGCCGCCGCTGTCCTTGACGCACGTCTTCGTCGCGGTGTCGCAGATGTTGCCGGGGGCGCAATCACTGGAGCCGTTGCACACCTCGCGGCACGCGCCGGTGTCGGGGCTGCACAGGAACGCGCCGCAGTCGATCGTGTCGGTGGGCGTGATCGACTGGGAGAGATCGCCCGAGCATTGGCCGCCGCTCAGGCACTTGCCGTCGGTCGAGCAGGTGGCGCCGTCGGCGCAGTCGCTGCCCGACGTGCAGCTGGTCTTGCACGTCGTGGCGCCGCAGGCGTACGGGTCGCACTTGGCGGCCGGTTGGGCGGCGCAGGTGCCCTGACCGTCGCAGGCCGACGTCACCGCGGCGCCGCTGCTGCACGTCGCGGTGCCGCACGACGTGCCGGTAGGCTTGTAGCTGCACGACGTGCGGGTGGTGCCGTCGCAGCTGCCGCTGCACGCGGAGCCGTCGCCCTTGCACGCGTCGCGCGTCCCGTGGGGCGTGCCGATCACGGCGTCGCACTTGCCGGGCGTCGCGCCGTCGCAGGCCTCGCACTGCCCGCTGCACGCCGTGTCGCAGCAGACGCCGTCCACGCAGTGTCCCGACGTGCACCCGGCGTCGGCGACGCACGCGCTGCCGTTCGCGGCGGGCTTGTCGCACGTCCCGGTGGCGGTGTTGCAGGTGGCGCCGGAGCCGCAATCCGTGTCGGCGGTGCAGCTGGTGGTGCACGCGCCGGTGTGGCACGTGTACGCGCCGCAGTCGCCGCGCGGATCCGTATTGTCTGAAACGGCGCCACAGGTACCGTCCACGCTGTCGCCCTTGGCGGCGCCGCTGCACGACTGGCACGCGCCGGCGCACGCGCTCTCGCAGCACACGCCGTCGACGCAGTTGCCGGTGGCGCAGACGCGGCAGTCCGCGGTCATGCAGTCGCTGCCCGCGTGCGCGTCGCAGGCCGCGCCTTGCGCCTTCTGCGGCACGCAGCTGCCCGCGGGCGTGCAGTAGTCGCCGGCGATGCACGTGGCATCGCCGGTGCAGCTCGTGGGACAGCTGGCGTTCGCGCCGTCGCAGGCGTACACGCCGCACGCGCCGGAGGTGCCCGCGGCGACAGGCGTGCACGTGCCGGGGGTGGCGTTGCACACGTCGCACGTGCCGGCGCACGCCGTGTCGCAGCACACGCCGTCGGCGCAGTGCCCGCTCTGGCAGTCGTCCAGCGTGCTGCAGCTCTCGCCGTTGGCCTTCAGGTCGTAGACCTCCGCGGTGTCCTGGGGCGAGTCGACGTTGGCCTCTCCGCCCGTGACCAGCACGGCGCCCGACGGAAGCGAGCTCGCCGCGGCATCGACGCGGACGGAGCTCATGACGGCGCCGGCGGCGAACGTGCCCGCGGAAGGATCGTACACCGCGGCAGTCTTGGGGCCCCCCGCGACAACCAGCACCTTGCCCGTCACCAGCCGGACCGCCGAGGCGAAGACCCGCGCAGCCGGCAGCACGCCGGTCGCCGTGAACGTGCCGGTGGACGGGTCGTACACATCCGCCGTCAGCGACAGAGCGAGGTTCTTGTCTTCGCCGGCGGCCAGCAGCACCTTGCCCGACGCGAGCAGCGTGGCGGTGTGCCCCAGCCGCTCCGCCGTCAGCGAGCCGGTCGGCGAAAAGCCGCTGGTGGAAGGGTCGAACAGCACCGCGTCCTTGTACACGGTGCTGCCGCCGCCGCTGCCGCCGGCGATCAGGACCTTGCCGTTCGCCAGCAACGTGGCGGAGTGCGCCGCGCGCGGCTCCGACATGGCGCCGAGCGCCGTGAAGGCGTTGGTACCGGAGTTGTACAGGTCCACGTTGGCGATGGCGGAGCCCGCGGTCCCGCCGCTCATCGTGTAGCCGCCAGTGACCAGCACGTCGCCGTTCGCCAGCACCGTGGCCGCGTGCTGGCCGGCGCGCTGCGTGGACATGCCGCCCCCGCCGCCGAACGTGCCGGCTGCTGGATCGTACAGCTCCGCGCTGGCGAGGCCGGTGGTCTGGTCGTTGCCGCCGATGATCAGCGCCTTGCCCGACCCGAGCGTGACCGCCTCGGCACGCATCCGCGCGGAGGCCATCGACCCCGTCGCTGCGAAGGTGCTCGTCGCCGGATCGTAGAGCTCCGCGCTCTTCAGGGCGCCGCTGCCGTCGTACCCGCCGGCGACCAGCACCTTGCCGTTCGCGAGCAGCGTTGCCACGTGGTGCGAGCGCTTGCTCGTCATGGTCCCGGCGGTTGCGACCCACGACGGATCGACCAGCGCGGGATACGCGACGCTTTCCCACGACACGCGCAGCGCGCAGTGCGACGCGCCGGGCGGCGTGACGGCGCGGCCCCACGGCGCGCGCGGGCTTGTGTCCACCGCGCAGCCGTCGAGCGCGAGCGCGGCGGCGTGATGCGTGCCCTTCGCGTCGACCACCACCGGCGGCGCGACGCGCAGCCGCGGCGTGCCGTTCGTGTCCACGAACTCCAGAGTGTTCGCGACCAGGCGCAGGCCGGCGACGCGCGACACGTCCACATCATAGACGAGCTCCTGCCGGTCCGGCGCGGTATCGAACGCGACGTAGTCCTCCGTACCGGCCGTGCGCACGCGTTGCAGCACGTCGGCGCCGCCGAGCGCGCCGGCGTAGAGCGCCACACCGCGCGCCGCGGCGAAGGGCGCGCCACTCGCGCCGCGTAGCGCGAACGCGATCGCGACGCCGGACGCCGCGTCTTCGACGCGCGTCGTACCGTTCGCGCGGGCCGGCAGCTCGACGCGTGCGCGCGCGCGTGCGCCGGCGGGCAGCTCCGGGCGCACCGCGCCGGCGCCGCCGAGGGTGAAGCCGGTCGCGACCGGCGCGCCGAGCGCGAAGCGCGAGCGCAGCGCCGCTACTCGACCGAGCGCCGCGGCCGAAGCAGCGAGCGGCGGCGACGCGTGCGCGCGCGCGTCCGTGCCAGAAGTGGAGTCGCCGCAGCTCGCCGCTGCGAGCACCGCCAAACAGACGCCAAGAACCGAACGTCGAGCTTCCACATGACCTCCCGCCGCGAACGCGGGCCAGGCTACACGACCCAGCCGGCGACTCAAATGCCTCGTGGCATCGTGCGCTCGCGCTCCTGCCGCTGGAGATACCGCGCCGGACCAACAACACCATCGGCAAGGTGGGATCGCGATGTCGGGGCGGCGCGGAATCGATGTTATCGTTTCCCGGTAATGGCGGATCTCGATCTCGATTTCCGGCTGCTGTTCGAGGCATCGCCGGACGTACTTCTCGTGCTGCTGCCGGACGCGCCGCGCTTCACGATGGTCGCGGCGACGCGGGCGCGCTTCGAAGCGACGCACACCACGGCGGACACGCTGGGCAAGGGTCTGTTCGAGGTGTTTCCGGACAACCCCGACGACCCGGAGGCGACCGGGACGAGCAACCTGCGCGCGTCGCTCGAGCGCGTGATGGCGACGCGCGAGGCGGACACGATGGCCGTGCAGAAGTACGACATCCGCGGCCCCGACGGCACGTTCACGGCCAGGTACTGGAGTCCGAAGAACCTGCCCGTGCTCTCGGCGTCGGGCGAGCTGCTGTTCATCCTGCACCGCGTGGAGGACGTGACGGAGCTGGTGCAGGCGAACGAGCTTGGCGAGGAGCGCGCGCGCGAGGTCGTCCGGCGCAGCCTGGAGCTGTCGGCGGCGAACGCGTCGCTGCGCGACGCGAACGCGAAGCTCGGCGAGCTGGACACGGCGAAGACCGCGTTCTTCAGCAACGTGAGCCACGAGTTCCGCACGCCGCTCACGCTGATGCTCGGCCCGCTCGACGGACGCGTTGGAGGACGCGGTCGCGCCGCTGGCGCCGGCGCAGCGCGCGCGCGTCGCGCTGGCGCACGACAACGCGCTCCGGTTGCTCAAGCTCGTCAACGCGCTGCTCGACTTCTCGCGCCTGGAGGCGGGTCGGCTGAAGGCGAAGCACGCGCCGCTCGACATCTCGACGTTGACCGCCGAGCTCGCCGGCATGTTCCAGTCCGCGTTCGACAAGGCCGGCATCCAACTCGTGACACAGCTGCCGAAGCTCTCCGCCCCGGCGTGGGTGGACCGCGAGATGTGGGAGAAGATCGTCCTGAACCTGATCTCGAACGCATTCAAGTTCACGTTCGCCGGCAGCATCACCGTGCGCGTGCGCGAAGGCGCCGAGGCGTTCGTGCTCGAGGTCGCCGACACCGGCGTCGGCATCCCCGAGCGCGATCTTCCGTTCATCTTCGAGCGCTTCCATCGCGTCGCCGGCACCATCGGGCGCACCTACGAAGGCAGCGGCATCGGCCTGTCGCTGGTGCGGGAGCTCGCGGAGCTGCACGGCGGCACCGTCGCCGTCGAGAGCAGGCTCGGCGCCGGCACGACATTCCGCGTCGCGATCCCCAAGGGCTTCGAGCACCTTCCCGCGGACGCCGTCGTCGAGCCGCCGGCACCCGCGCGCGACGCGGTCGCCCACGCTTCGGAGGCCACGCGCTGGGCCGCCGACGCCGCCGAGGTCGCGGCGACGCCGCCCTCCGGATCCGGCGCGCGCGTGCTGGTCGTGGACGACAACGCGGATCTGCGCGCGTACATGGCCGGCGTGCTCGCCAAGCACTACGACGTCACCGTGGCCGAGGACGGCCAGGCGGCGCTCGAGGCGCTGGGCGTCGCCCCTTTCGACATCGTGGTCAGCGACGTGATGATGCCGCGCCTCGACGGCATCGGCCTGGTGCGCGCGATCCGCGAAGACCCGGAGACCGCGTCGCTGCCCGTCATCTTGCTCTCCGCGCGCGCGGGCGAGGAGTCGTCGGTGGAAGGCCTCGACGCCGGCGCGGACGACTACGTGCTCAAGCCGTTCTCCGCGCGCGAGCTCACGGCCCGCGTGCGCACCCACGTGGAGCTGGCCCGCGTGCGCCGGGCCTTCGTCGCCGAGCTCGAGCGCGCCAATCGCGAGCTCGAGGCGTTCAGCTACTCCGTGTCCCACGATCTGCGCGCGCCGCTCCGCGCCATCGACGGCTTCAGTCGCATCCTGCTCGAAGACCACGCCGGCAGCCTGGACGCCGACGCCAGGTCGCACCTCGACCGGGTGCGCGCGGCCAGCGAGCGCATGGCGCAGCTGATCGACGACCTGCTCGAGCTGTCGCGCATCGCCCGCGCCGAGGTCGACGTCCAGCCCGTCGATCTCGGCGCGCTCGCCACCCGCGTCGTCGGCGAGCTCCGGCAGGCCCAGCCCGATCGCGACGTGGACGTCGAGATCGCCGACGACCTCGTCGCGACGGGCGATCGTCGCCTGCTCGAGGTCGCGCTCCACAACTTGATCGGCAACGCCTGGAAGTACACCCGGCGCACGCCCGCCGCGCGCATCGAGGTCGGCCGCCACGACGGCGACGACGCCGCGTTCTTCGTGCGCGACAACGGCGCCGGCTTCGACATGGCCTACGCCGCCAAGCTGTTCGCACCGTTCCAACGCCTCCACGCGAACAGCGATTTCGAAGGCACCGGCGTGGGCCTGTCCACGGTCCAGCGCGTGATCCACCGCCACCACGGCCGCATCTGGGCCGAAGCCGAAGTGGACCGCGGCGCGACGTTCTTCTTCACCCTGCCGGCGTCACCGAGCGAGTGACGTCGGTTCGATGACGCGCGCCGGACCACTCGGCTGCCGCTCCAGCAAGCGCCGCGGGGGCCGAGATATGGGCGCCGTCCCCGATCCCAGCTATGACATTGTTTGTCATAGCATGTAAAGACGTCTTTACATGGTTCCGTCAACGATTCAGACGACTTACCGATCCGCAGGCTATCCCGGTCGCGCCCGGATCGCAAGCTCCCGGTCAGCCGCAGCCTGATGCCGGTCCGGCGCGGTATCCCGCGGCTCGGCTCGCCGCAACAGAGCGGAATCCCGACGTCGTCACCGACGACTGGCTCGACGACAAGCGCGTCGCGGAGCTCGTGAGCGCCTGAGCCGCTGCGACGGCCCCGCGCAGCGGGCCGCGAGCGCGCCGCCAACGCCGAAGCCCGGCGCGCGACCGTCGTGATATCTCCTTGAAGCGATGGCCTACGACGAGAACCTCGCGACCCGCGTTCGCCGGGCACTCGCGCGCCGCCGTGGCGTCTCCGAGAAGAAGATGTTCGGTGGCCTGTGCTTCCTCGTGAACGGCGCGATGTGCTGTGGCGTCCTCGGCGACGAGCTGATCGTGCGCGTCGGCAATGACCGCCACCCGCGCGCCGTCGCGAGCCCGCACGCCCGTCCCTTCGACTTCACCGGTCGCCCGTCGAGGAACATGCTGTACGTCGCGCCCGCCGGCGTGCGCACCGCCGCGATGCTCACGCGCTGGGTGAGCGCCGGCGTCGAAGCGGCACGCCGCAGGGCCGCCGCCGCGGGCTGATGCCGGTCGAGCACGGGCTGGGTGTGACGTCCCAGCAGGTTGACCAAGCTCTTGACCAAGCCTAGATTGTGCGCATGAGCCCGGTCAACGTGTACGAGGCGAAGACACAGCTGTCGCGCCTGCTCAGGCGCGTGCGCGCCGGCGAAGAGATCATCATCGCCGATGCCGGGCGGCCCGTGGCGCGCCTGGTTCCCCTCGCGAACGCCACGGGGCCGCGTCGCCTCGGCGGCGACGAACAAGCCGTGTGGATCGCCGACGACTTCGATGCGCCGCTTCCCGACGAGGTGACCGCCGCCTTCTACGGCGAAGCCCCAGCGCCGCGGAAGACTGCGCGGCGTGCGGAGCACAAGCGCCGTCGCCGATGAGGATCCTGCTCGACACCCAGATCTGGATCTGGATGCGGAGCGCGCCAAAGCGAATGTCGGCGAAGGTGCGCCGCCAGCTCGAGGACGAACGCAATGTGCTCTTGCTCTCCGCGGCGGTGCCGTGGGAGATCGCGCTCAAGGTCAGGCTTGGCAAGCTCCGCCTGCCGTGCGGGGTGGAAGAGTTCGTGACCACCCGCAGCGCGGAGACGCGGGTCACGCCCCTTCCCATCACGCAGCTACACGCCATGGAGTCCGCGGCGCTGCCCTTGCATCATCTCGACCCGTTCGATCGGATCTTGATCGCGCAAGCGCGCGTCGAGTCCGTCGCGATCCTGTCGGCGGATTCCGCTTTCGATGCCTACGACGTCAAGCTGCTCCGCGTGCGCTGAGCGTTCTCGATAATTTTCATCGCCGCGTTCCACCAAGCGCCATCGTGTCGCGCGCGCGCCCGCGCGACGCGGTGATCCAGGTGCCGCCGCGACCCGCCGACGACGGCGGCGCACCGGAGCCGGACGCGACGACGCCCGCGCCGTCCCCGCGCGTGTTCGAGAGATCGTCCTGTTGGACGAAGCGCCGGACCCGGCGCGCTGCAGCGCGCGCGACGGCGATCCCGGCGTGGTGATGATCGTGCGCTGGGCGTGGCAGCCCGGCAACCACTGTGCCGCTGCGACGACCACGACGGGCGGCACGGTCGACAGCCGCGGGCGTGTCGGTGAGCGTCGTCACTGGCGGACTGCGACTCGACCCGGGTCCGTTCATGAACGTGCACGGCGACAACGTCGCGGTCGTGATCTGCCCGTGACCGCGGCACGTCCGGCGTGATCGCGTCCCGGGATTCCGCGCCGGACCGGCAGACTTGAATCGGGGCTCGCACCGTCAGCGGCGGTCTTCAAGCACGTTGCGGACTGCCTCCAGCATCGACGCCGCGGTGAACGGCTTCGGAAGGAAGGCCACGCCCGGAATGAGCGATGTGTTGCGGGAGGCCGCCCCGCCGGGATATCCGGACATGAACAACGTGCGGAGCCCCGGGCGAACTTGCAGCGCTTCTTCGGCCAGGCGCGGGCCGCTCATCTCGGGCATCACGACGTCCGTCAGCAGCAGGTGGATGGTCTCGTTCTTCCTGCAGAGGTCGATCGCGGACGACGCGGATCGGGTCTCCAATACGTTGTACCCCGCGAGCTTCAGGATCCTGCAAGCGACGCGTCGCACCGCTTCGTCGTCTTCGACCAGCAGCACGGTCGCACGCTCGCTCGCGACGCGCGGGAAGGAGGGCCGACGGACTTGCGGCTCGGCCGTAGCGTCGACTCGCGGAAAGTAGAGCTTGAACGCCGTGCCGTGCCCGGGTTCGCTGTACACATCGATGTGCCCGCCGTGCTGGGTGACAATGCCGTAGGTCGTGGACAGACCCAGTCCCGTGCCGTGGCCGAGCCGCTTGGTCGTGAAGAACGGCTCGAAGATCCGATCGCGCGTCTCGGCGTCCATCCCACAACCGGAATCCGTGACCGCCAACATGGCGTATGCGCCGGGCGCGACGCCGGCGTGCCGGCAACAGTATTCCTCGCGGAGGTCCACATCGTGCGTTTCAATCGTCAGCATCCCGCCGTCCGGCATGGCATCGCGCGCGTTCACCGCCAGATTCAGCACGACCTGGTCCATCTGCCCCGCATCGCCCATGATCCGCCACAGCGAAGGGGAGAGCCTCACTTCCAACAGGATGTCCTCGCCGAGGATCCGTCGCAGCATCTTCTCGCTGTCGCCGACGACGGCGTTGAGGTCGAGGACGCTCGGCTCCACGACCTGCTTGCGGCTGAACGCCAAGAGCTGCCGCGTGAGCGTCGAGGCGCGCCGAGACGCCTCCAGCATCTCCGAGAGATGCTCGCGCACCGGGTCCGCTCCGGTCACGCTGGTGAGCGCCAGATCGCCGCAGCTGATGATCACGGACAGAAGGTTGTTGAAATCGTGCGCGATACCGCCGGCAAGCACGCCGATGGCCTCCATCTTCTGTGCCTGGGCGAGCTGTTGCTCCAGCCTCCGCTGCTGGGTCACATCTCGCAGCAGCACGATGCCGCCGGCGAGGCTTCCGGCGTCGTCCTGGAGCGGCCCGGCGGTCACGGCGATGGTTGCGCCTTCGACGACCTGGTTCTTCACGTACACCTCGGTCTCCGCCGACTCGCCGTGCTCGATGGCGCGAAGCATGATGTTCGCGTCGGCGGGAACCGGCGTCTTCAGGTCCCGAGCGAGATACATCCCCAAGCGAGTGGGCCAATCCTTCGCCGGGATGTCCGCCGGGTCCGCACCGAGCAGAACTGTCGCGCGGGCATTCGCCAGCAACTTGCGCCCGTCGGACCCAAGCGCGATGACGCCTTCGCCCATCGATGCCAGGATCGATCCGAGCAAGCGGTTCTGCTCGCGGAATCTAAGCTCGTTCTCGGCCAGCGCCTCGGTGGCGGCGACGCGCACGGACACGTCGCGGGATATTCCGACGACGCCGACGACTTGACCACGAGGATCGCGAATCGGGGCCTTCGTCCCGGAAAACCACCGCGCCTTGTCGCCGAACGTGAGGCGGCGAAGCAAGTCGGAGCGGGGTTCTCCGCTATCGACGACGGCTCGCTCTTCAGCTTCAAGAATTCCACACGTCTCGTCCTCGACGCCCGCGTCGCGAAGGCGCTTGCCGATCAAGAGATCCGGCTCGGAAAGCCCCAGGTAGCGGACAAACGACTTGTTGACGCGTTGGAACCGCAGGTCCCGGTCCTTGATGTACACCGCGTCGGGCGTGCTATCCATCAAGTCGTGCAGGAGCTGACGCTCGTGTGCGAGCGTGCGCGACAGTCGGAAGTGCTCGGCGGCCGTGGTGACCTTCACGCGCAGGTCGGGCGCGTCCCAGGGCTTGGTCACATAGGCGAAGACCCGCCCTTCGTTGACGGCGCGAACGACCGCGGACAGGTCCGCGTAGCCGGTGAGCAGGATGCTCGGCGCGCCGGACTTCCTGCGCGCGCGCGCAAGCAGCTCGTCTCCCGTCATGCGGGGCATTCGTTGGTCGGTGACGATCACGGCGATGTCGCGATCGCGCTCCAACAGCTCCAGCGCGCCGTCGCCCGTCTCCGCAGTCAGTACCGTGAATTCTTCACCCAGCAGGTCCTCGAGTGCGACGAGCACCTGGGGCTCGTCATCCACCAGTAGAATGTGGTCCTTGGCTTGCATGGTTAGCTCCCTTCCGGGTTCCCCAGCGGAATGCGGATGATTGCCGCGGCGCCGCCGCCGCTCCGGTTCTCCAGGCGAAACGTTCCACCGTGCTGCTCGACGATGGAGTACGTGATGGACAAGCCCAGACCAGTCCCTTGCCCCACCGGCTTGGTAGTGAAGAAGGGTTCATACACGCGCTCGCGAATTGCGGCCGGAACGCCGGGGCCGTCGTCCGTGACCGTGATCTGGTAGTCCTTGCCGTCGGCGCCCGTCGCGATTCCGATCGTGCCTTCGCCCTGCACCGCGTCGACGGCATTGGCGACCAGGTTCATGACCGCTTGGTTCAAGAGATCCGGATAGCAGTCGAGCTCGTCTGGATCCCCGAAGTGCGTTTCGACCTGGATGCGGTCCATCCGATGCGCCAGAATCCGTAGCGTCGCGTTGACGGATTCGCTGACGGTAATGCGCTTGCGGCGACCCTCGTCCTTGCGCGAAAACGTGCGCAGCTTGACGACGAGGTCGCCAATGCGCTCGAGACCGGTTTGCATGTCGCCCAACCGATGGTCCGCCCGCTCCCACCGCTCGACAGCATCCGGAGACCACGCCGCGCTGTTCTCCGCGTGCACGACGCCCAGGTTGCGCCGAACGGTATCCAGGTGCCCGCACACAAAAGCCAGCGGGTTGTTGATCTCGTGCGCGATCCCCGCGACGAGCTCGCCGAGTGAAGCCATCTTGGCGGACTGGACGAGCTGTGCCTGGGTCGTCTTCAGATCACGATAGGCGCGTTCGAGCGCGGCGTTCTTGTCACTGATCTGGCGGCGCGCCGCATGCAGTTCCAGAAACACCCGTACCTTGCTTCTCAGCACCGTGGCGTCCAGCGGCTTGAGCAAGAAGTCGACCGCTCCCGACCCGTATCCCCTCAGCGCCGCCTCGCGCGTGCCGTGGGTTGCCGTCAGGAAGATGATCGGTACCTCGCGGGTCTGGGCGTTGCTCCTGGCGTGCAGGGCGACTTCGTAGCCGTCCATCCCGGGCATCTGCACGTCGAGAATCATGACCGCGAAATGATCGCGAAGAAGCGCACTCAACGCCTCGTTGCCCGAGCGTGCTCGAACGACCTCGCAGTCGAGCTCTTCGAGCACGGCGTCGATCGCGACGAGGTTCGCTTCCACGTCGTCCACGGCGAGCACGCGAGAGCGTTCGTCGGTACATGTCGACTGCGTCGTCATCGGTCGGTTCGCCTGCGGTAGATGCGCGTTCGAGTGGAGTATTCGGAGAAGTCGCCACGCGCAGCGGTCGGAAGGTACTCACTGGCACCCAGACACAGGAATCCTCCGCGCACCAGCGCCCGCGCGAACATCGACGTCACGCGCGTCCGCAGCGGTCCGGAGAAGTACATCAGCACGTTCCTGCACAGGATTACGTGCATCTCGCCAAGCGAGTAGTCCGTCGCCAGGTCGTGTTGGAAGAAGACGATGTTCTCGCGCAGCGACTGGCGCACCGCGATTCGCTCGTAGCCACTCGACCAGTACTCGTCGAAGCGCTGCGTGCCACCACCAGCGTGGTACGCCTGGGTGAACGAGTCGACGCATGAGCCCGGATAGACGCCGGCGCGAGCGCGATCGAGCGCAGTGGCGCTGACGTCGGTCGAATAGATCTGCGCGCGCTCGTAGAGTCCCTCTTCGTGCAGGAGGATGGCGAGACTGTAGATCTCCTCCCCGCTGGCGCAGCCCGCGTGCCAGATCTTGAGCAACGGGTAGGTCCGGAGGATCGGGACGACGTGGCTCCGGAAGTGGATGTAGAAAGCCGGGTCGCGGAACATCGACGTCGCCTTGACCGTGAGGTCGTCCACCACGGACGCGAAGAGTGCCGGCGAGGACAGGAGCTCGTGCTGCAGATCTCCGAGGTGGCGAAGGCCGGACCTGCCCAGCGCCGCGAGCACGCGTCGCCGGATCGATCCCGACTGGTACTCGCGAAAGTCGTAGCCATATCTGTCGTGGATGGCCTCGAGCAGCAGACGCACCTCCAGAGCTTCGGTGTCGACATCGGGCGTCATGGCGTGGCCTCCGCGGTGAGCCACGCGCGAAGGGTCGATAGCAGCAGTGCTCCATCGACCGGCTTGGTGAGGTAATCGCTGGCGCCGCACTCGATGCAGCGTTCGCGCTCGCCCTTCATCGCTTTCGCTGTGAGCGCGATCACCGGCAGCCCCGCGAAGCGCTTGTCTGACCGGATGCGTCGCATTGCCTCGTAGCCGTCCATCTCCGGCATCATGATGTCCATGAGCACGCAGGCGATCGACGGATCGGCGCGCAACCGATCGATCGCTTCCCGCCCCGTCTCCGCGATCAGCACCTCTGCTCCCTTGCCCTGGAGGAGCGCCGAGAGAGCGTACGCCGTGCGCATGTCGTCCTCCGCCACCAGGATCCTCGCCCCCTCGAGCGAGACGTCCGATAGCTGCGAGACCACGCGCTTCGCGTCGACGCGCTCCCCCGCCACGTGACCGAGGAAGAGCCGGACTTCGTCCATCAAGCGCTTCGCGGACTCTCCGTCCTTCAGGACCACGGCCTTCGCGTACGCTTCAAGCTCGCGCGTCTCGGTGCGCGTGAGTGCGCGGGCCGTGTGGACGAGGATCGGAGGCGCGTGCTGATTGCGCTCGCGCAGCGACTCGACCACGGCCAGACCGTCCATATCCGGCAGCCCGAGGTCGAGGATGACGCACCCGAATTGCTCGGTACCGAGCGCACCGAATGCAGCGGCCGCGCTCGTCACGTGTACCGAGTCGAGGCCGTCGCGCCTCAAGAGCTCGACCAGGGCTTCGCCCTCGTCCACGTTGTCTTCCACGACAAGTACACGGCGCGCCGCGCCGCCGGCGCGCGCCAGCGTGCGCACCATGCCGGCGAGGTCGGGCTGCGACGCGGGCTTGGTGAGATAGCCGATGGCCCCAAGTGCCAGACCGCGCTTGGCCTCGTCGAGCGCGGAGAGGAAGTGCACGGGAATCCCAGCCGTCGCAGGGTCTCCTTGTAACTGGGCCATGACCTGCCAGCCGTCGGTGTCGGGCAGCCCCACGTCGAGAATGATCCCGCGCGGCGTCAGCGACCGCGCAAGCTCCAGCCCCTCGCGTCCGGTGCCCGCCAGAACGGCCTCGAGGCCACGCGAGCGTGCGATGCCGGCCAGCTGCTCGGCGAGCACGGTGTCGTCTTCGATCACGAGCAGGGGCGCATCCGCCGCGCGCGCCGGCGGCGCGACGGATCCCGCGGGAGCCGAGCTGGCAGACGTCGGAAGGTCGACGTTCAACGGCAAGATCAGCGTGAAGACGCTGCCTTGGCCGGGAGTGCTCCGGAGCTGGAGCTCACCGCCCAGCAGCTCGGCGGACTCCCGCGCAATCGCCAACCCCAGACCGGTGCCCGCGTAGCGGCGATTGGTACGCGACTCGATCTGTTCGAAAGGCGCGAAGACTCGAGCTTGGTCTGCCTCGGATATCCCGATCCCGGTGTCTTCCACCGAGAACGCGACGACGCGACCCGCCACCAGGTCCGGGCGCGACAGCCGTGTCGTCTCGGGCGGACGCGCGGCGCGCAACGTGACCGTCCCGTGCTCGGTGAACTTGATCGCGTTTCCGAGCAAGTTCGTCAGGATGCGCTCGAGCCGCTGCGCGTCCGTAACAAGCGTAGGCGGGAGCGCGGCGTCCGCGCCAAGCTCGAGAGCCAGACCCTTGTCTTGCGCCATCGGCTCGAACACCCGGCGCGCGTTGTCGAGCAGCCGCGCGAACGGCACCTCCGCGAGCTCCACGTCTTGACGCCCCGCTTCGATCTTCGCCAAGTCCAGGATCTGGTTGATGAGATCGAGCAGGTCCCGCCCCGCCGAATGGATCGTGCTGCAATGAAGGATCTGTTTGGGCGTCAGGTTCCCGAGGTCGTTTTCCGCAAGCATGTTGGACAGCAGCAACATGCTGTTGAGTGGAGTGCGAAGCTCGTGCGACATGTTCGCGAGGAACTGCGACTTGTACCTGCTGACGCGTGACAGCTCGTCGGCCTTGTCCTGCAAGTCCTGACCGGCTGCTTCCAGGTCACGGTTCTTGCCGGCCAGCTCGCGGCGCTGCTCCTCGAGCTCCTCGTTTGCCTGGCGCAATTCTTCCTGCTGCGCGAAGAGCTCCTGGTTGTTGACGCGTAGCTCTTCTTCTTGTGCCGCGAGTTGCTCGGCCAGCTGCTGCGTCTCCTCGAGCAATCGGCGCTGCGCTTCGCGCGAACGCGAGGTCAGCACCGCGCTCGTGAGCAAGTCGCGCACCGACTCGAGCAACGCGCGCTCGCGTTCGCCGCAACGCCCCATGAACGCGAGCTCGACTAGACCCGCTAGCGTGGGACCCTGCATCAGCGGTGCCAGCGCAAGCGCGCCCGGCGGCGCCTCTCCAAGCCCGGAGCGGAGGAGGAAGAAGTCCGCAGGGAACATCCTCGACCACGAGAACGCCGGCGCTCGCGATGGCGCGTGCCGGTAGGCCCTCGTCGGTGCCAAGCGTCTGTCGCGCGCCCGCCGCCAGCGCGCTGCCGGCGGTCAAGCAAAGCGCACCGCTCGCGTCGGGCTCGTAGAACGCGCCGGCGTGCGCCCCGAGTCGAGCGATCAAGAGCTGCAGCGTGCGCTCGGCCAGCTCCGCCGGCGCGACGTCTCGTTGCAGCGCGGCCGAGAGGGCGACTTGGCCCTCTCTCAGCCAGTCTTCACGGTCGCGTCGCCGTCCAAGCTCCGCCAGGCTGCTGGCCATCGCGTTCGCCCGCGTCGCGACGTCGCCCAGCTCGTCGCGTGCCAGTGTTCCGATCGGCACATCGAAGTGCCCTTGACCAAATCGCGAAAACCCACTGGACAGCGCGTCGACGGCACGCACGAGCCCTCGGCCCACCCAGAGCCCAAGCAGCAACAGCAGCGCGAGGCTCGCCCCCGCGATGCCGAAGCGTAGACGGTCCGCGCGAGCGTTGGCTTTGCGTATCGATGTGAAGCCGGAACCAAGCTCGGTCTGGTTCAGCGTACCAAGCTCGCCTATCAGCCGTGTAACGTTCTGCTGGCGCGCCTGCATCGTCGCGATGTCTTCCACGAGGTGTTCGCCGGTCTCGCCTCCGATCATTCGCGCGGACACGTCGCGCGCGAGATCGTCATACTGCTGTATAGCCTCCCGCAATCGCGCGGCGTGCGCCCGGGTCAGCACTCCCGGTGTCGCGATCATGTCGAACAACTTCCGCCGTGTGTCCCGGGTTGCGTCGAGCGAGCGAGCGTCCTGCGCCGCGACGGCGTCCTGCATGCCCTGGCGCAGTTGCTCGAACGCCGTGGCGAGCTCATGCCCCAGTTCGAGCTTGGGCACGAGGTGCCCTTCGACGTCCGTGAGCGCGCGCGTCCGCTTCGCGCTGCTGACCGCGCCGGCCATCGTCAGCAGCAGCAGCGCGCCGGCCGCGGCCCCCACGATGAGAAAGACCTTGAATCGAAAGGTCAGCCGCATGCTCGACTCCTAGTCGACGCGCACCTCACGCGCGCCTCGCAGGGCAGCGGTACCGGACACGTACCCAACGGCGCCGCGGTGTTCGAGGACGTAGTCCACGACCGCGCTGTCCGAGTCCAGCTCCGGCGGTGGTACGCCATGGCCAGAGAAGATCCTCTGCTGCCAGTAGTTCCGGACAGCCGCCACGGAGCGTCCAAGAATCGCGCGCGAAAAGCGGCTCCGGACCTGGGCGTCCGGACGTTGATCCACGGGTCGTATGGCCAAGCCGTCCTCCCAGCGTGTGACGCGCTTGAGAAACGCGTCAGCCAGGAACGCCCTGGGTGCCGAAGCGATCCGGTTGTCCGGATGCACGATCATCTTGAACGGGGGCAAAGCCGGCTTCTTTTCCTTGGCGTGCACTGCCATCGGGCAAAGCGGCGTCGCCAGGCCGGCCAAGAACAGGAGAACTCTGCGCCTTGATGGGCGCGCAAGAGAACTGCTGTGTGCGGGGACCTTCATGACTAGAAGTAGGCGGTGGTCTTGATTGCAAACAGCCCCCAGTTCTTCGGGAGCCGGTCGCGCGGCGTGTTGTCGTTCAGCGCGCTATCGAGATTGGCCGTCCCCAGCATGTAGTGCCCCTCGAGCTTGACGAGCCAGTGCGGTCCGATGTCGTAGCGAACGGACACGGCGATGTCGTGCTGATAGGCCGCGCGACCGTGGCGCTGCCTCGTGTCCGGGAACGTGACGGCGTAGTAGGCCCCCGGGGTGAACCAGGGGCGAACGTGATATGACGCCATCACGTAGGCGCG
Source organism: uncultured delta proteobacterium (assembly GCA_963775185.1). GTDB lineage: Bacteria > Myxococcota_A > Polyangia > Polyangiales > Polyangiaceae > JAPSGB01. The sequence continues at coordinate 477,112 of CAVZIE010000006.1, forward strand.
CTCGTTGGTCTCGGTCGTTGGTGGAACGATGGCGTGGTACGAGCTGTCGGAGTCGATGTACCAACGGCTGTATTCCGACGCGAGCGACAGGTCTCCAGCCGTGTACTCGAGCGACCCGACCCAGAGCAGAGCGCTGATCCGTCCGTCTACCGGTCCGGTGAAGTCGGAGGCGACCTTGCCCTGGTCTTGAAGGACCTTCAGCGTCGTAGCGTCCGGGGCGTAGGCGTAGTCCAGGCGCAGCGCTTGAACGCTGCCGCCCAGCTGAAGCCCGGCCACGGGCGCCAACCACATCAGCCGCCCGCCTACGACGTACTTCACCGACAAGTTCTGGATCGTGTCCCGCGAGTCGGTGGTGTCGATGTGGATCGTACCCGTGTAGAGCCGATACTCGATCTCCCCGGCGTTGTCGCTGCGCAGGTTGCCGTAGATCTCGCCACCGGTCTGCGCCAACAAGTAGTCCCGGTTTTCCACGGGATAGACCGACGTCGGCAAGAAGATCGGAACGCGCGCAGCGTCGATGTCGCTGGTCTCGTTGTAGAGCCCGAACGGGATCTTGGTGCGCCCTGCCCGGAAACCCAGCCAGTCGCGGAAGTGGTAGTCGAGGTAGTACCAATCGAACTGTGGGCGATAGTTGCCGAGGCTGCCGAGGTCGCGCGCGAACAACTGCACGCCAGCGGTCAGGTTGTCGCTCAACGGAGCGGTGAAGTCGATGCCGGCTTCGGTGAACTGGAAGCTCCCACGCTTCGAGTCGTTGGCCAGATAGTATGCGTTCGCCGTCTTCAGGAAGCCCTGACTGACGAAGCCGTGCACCTGCACGGCAGGCGCGCGCGTAGCCTCGTCTTGTGCGCTCGCGCGTCCGGCGAACGCCAGCGCAAACACAACGATCCGGCAGGCGAGGGTCCTGCCGGCAGCCCCAAGCCGACAAGTCTGGTGCATCGACAACAATTGTCGGCGTGCGGCATGCTCGACGTGAGCGATGCTTTCCGACACCCGCGTCGGTCGTCGACGATCAACACGATATGATTGGAGCGGGATTCTGGAATGAACCCCGCGGGGTGATAACCACTCGTTCAGTAGCTGGCGCGCCACTGCCCGGCGCGCGCGCACCAGGCGGCTAACAGAACGAAGCGTGGACGGTAACGCCGGATCACCGCGCGCAGCCGGTTACGCCGTCTTTCGGCACGATCACCGCCGCGACGTCGGCAGCAGCTCCGAATCGTGGGAAACTAGCCCTGAGCAGGAGACGATGCACCGCCAGCGAATACTCGATATCCGTGTCGGTCCTGGTATGGCCCGGGCAGTCAGCGCGACGTTCGACGCACTCGTGGCGTTCCACCGCGCGTGCGCCGAGGCCACCCTCTCCGCCACGATGGCGGAAGCAGAGCGCTACCTCGCCGAGGCGAGGGCGCATCTGGAACGGGCGGACGGGGCGCTCACCGCGATCATTCCGACGCTTCTGGAGACCGCGGAGCGCGAGGGTTCGACCGATCATCTGCCGGCGATGCGCGCCTTCATCGAGCGGCGGTGCCGGTCGGTGAACGACGCGAAGCGAAGGTTCGGCATGGCAGCGGACACGTGCCGCAACAAGTTCAGCGAGGCGAAGTAGGCCCGGGAGGCGCCACCCAGGCGGCGTCCGACCACCGGACCTCGCCGGCTAGCGACGCGAGCGGATGTCCTCGACGAGATCGGCGATGCGCCGGTGCCGCTGCCGCTCGTCCTGCTCCGCGCCCTCGGACGCGTCGCGTGAAGCCCGTGGGCGCCCCGAGCCTTCGGCGGCGCCGCGCGCTGGCGGCGCGTGGTGCGGCGCGCGCCTCGGCAACGCGTCCCGGGATTCCGCGCCGGACCGGCAGACTCGAATCGGAGCACCGCGAGATCCTCGCGTTCGACGCCACCGCGGCCGGCGTGATCGCGTCCGTTGTGCAGGGCTTTCCCGCCCACGGACCCAGGCTGCGTGCGCGGCCGGCCAACCGTCATTTGCTGCCAGAAGCGTTTGAGGTATTGGGCAAGGGGGCGGTTTTCGCCTTCCGCGCAGGAGGTCGGGACATGCGTATTCGGGATATCGGGTTCTCGCTTGCGGGTGGCGCGGCGATCTACGTAGCGATGGCGGCGTGTAGCGCCGCCGACGGCGCGCATCTCCGCGGTGCCAACGGTGCGGGGGGCAATGGTCAAGGTGGCAGCGGCCAGGGCGGTAGTGGCGTGATTCCGGACGCCACGGCGGCCACCAGCGGGTCACGCCTTCGCGTCCGCTACTACTCGGGCGAGGACGGCAGCAAGCAGTTCGTCGGCTGGCATGACACCCAGCGCAACGAGGACTGCACGTTCCGACCCGCCGCGGACGATGCCGGATGCACGCAGCCGGTCGCGATCGTCGCGAAGACCATGTGCGCGGGTGCACCCAAGTACGCGTATGCCCCAGCGGGGCAGTGTTCTTCCGGGTACACGGTTCTCCAGGTGGCGGGGACGTACTCGGCGGCGACGATCTACCAGGGGGCGCCGGGCGCTTGCTCGGGGACATCGACGTCGTCGGTTTCGAACCTCTATGACTTCTACAATACGCAAGGCGAGGTCGCGGTGGCTAGCTTCGTTGCCGCGACCCAGACAGTCGAATGAAGCCGGAAGGAGGATCGAGATGAGGAAACGACGAACAACGCGCGTGGGGCTTCTGCTCATGCTGCTGGCGTTCTCCACGGCGGGCTGCATCAGCGCGACCGCGACGCCCGCCGTGCACGGGCGCGCCTATGTGACGAAGGGCAGTATCTTCGGGACCAGCATGTACAACTGCGCAGTTGTCGGCGGCGCGCCGACGTGCTGGCGCGTCACCGAGAAGGGACGGGACTGATGCGACGCCACGCGACGTTGGCCGCTCTCGCTCTCGCGCTCGGTGCCACCGGGTGCTCTTTCGCGACCACCTCGGTTGCGGGTCAGAGCAGCGTGAACGGCGAGGCCTGGTACGTGCGAACGACCGGGATCTTCTTCATCACCTTCAGCACGAAGGTCTTCTACTGTCCGCCACCGGGAGGCGCCGGGCCGGTCACGTGCACCGAGGCGCAGATGAACGACGAGGGCGGCGACACGCCGATGCCGAACGTCCACGTGGACACGGGCGACAGTGACAAGGCGAGTCCGAAGCCGAAGAAGAGCAGCGACGACGAGGACGACGACGACGACGACTGAAAGGCAGGCATTTCCCATGAGCCACCGCACGATGCTCTGCGTCGTCCTGGCGGCGTGCTTCGCGGTGGCGGCGGCCGGCCGCGCCGCTGCCGCGCCGCACGACGCCCTTCCGATCACGCTCCAGCCGGTGCAGGAGCAGGTGGTGGACACACCCGTCCCCATCTACGTGGAGATCGGCGGCGACACGACGGGTCTCGACGTGCTGCTCTACTATCACCCGTCCAGTGGCGAGAAGTGGCACCACAGGAAGATGAAGCCCGTCGGCAAGGGCTTCGGCGCCACGATCCCGTGCAAGCGCGTCCGGAACGAGGCGATCGTCGAGTACTACGTGCGCATCAAGAAAAGGGGCAAGACCGTCGCCCGGAGCGGTTCGAAGAAGAAGCCGTTCGCCGTGGCGTTCGTCCCGGCGCTCAAGGGCGAGGCGCCCTCCTTGCCTGGCAAGGATCCGCCCAGGAAGTGCAAGAAGAAGAAGCCCAAGCCGGAAGAATCACCCGTCGATACCGGGCTTGTGGGTCAGGCGGATACGCAAGCCACCGCGCACAAGAAACACCACAAGTACAAGCGGCTCTTCTTCGTGCTCGGCGTCGTGCAGGATCTGGCTCTGCTTGGCGGCGACGACGTTTGCGCGGATTCGAGCCAGGACGCGGGGTACTACTGCTTCCGCGACGACGGTCAACAGTACCTGGGCAATCCGTTGGTCGGGAATCGCGACAAGATATCCAGCGGGTTCGCGCTCTCGGCCACCCGCGTGGTCGTCGGGCTCGACTACGTACTCGGCCGCGCCGCCCTCGGCGCGCGCGTCGGCTACACGCTCCGCGGCAACTCGCCGACGCCAGGCGGAGGTAGTGCGTGGCCGCTGCTGGCCGCCGCGCGGCTCGAGTACTGGCTGGCGCGCCACGCCTACGACAACAAGGGATTCAGCATGTATTTGCTCGCCGAAGGCGGCCTCGCGGAAACGGACGCGACCCATCGAGTGGACGTCGTGGAAGACACGACGAAACCGTCGAAGCAAGTGAATCCACTGCCGGGGCAGAGCGTGGATGCGTGGAAGCGCATGGGGCGCGGGTTCGGTGGAGTGGGTCTGGGCGGCTTCGTGCCGATCGGCAAGAGCGGCGGCCTCACGCTCGAGCTCGAGGGCAAGTTGTTGTTCCCGGCAAGTGGCTTCGCCGTCGCGCCCGGCCTCGCCTACGCGGCGGGTTTCTGACGAAGCCGAAGTGGAGCGCGGCGTCAGCGAGTTGCATGCAGCAAGCGAC
>CAVZIE010000007.1:0-8645 GCA_963775185.1 uncultured delta proteobacterium
GCTCGCGCGGGCCGTCCAAGCAACTTCCATATGGAACCACTTGCGGCAGGCGCTGCGCGCAGATGGGGAAGACGCGCTCGGCGCGTCTTGGCGCGGACCTGTACTGGATCGCGATGCTGTGGGGCGGGCTGGACGTCGGCGTCTTGCCGGGCTGCAGGGTCGTGGCGGGTATCGCGGTCTCCGCCACATAAAGGCGCCTTTACATGGCCATGACGTAAAGGCGCCTTTACGTGGCCCTCCCCGTCTGCTTCTCCAGCTTCCGGTAGCGTTTGAGCAGATTGAGCAGCTGCTTCGCCGAGCCCGGGTCGAGGCGGACGTCCACGTACGGCTCCGGTCGCCCTTGCACGCGCATGCGATGCGCAATGCCCAGGCGGCCGAGCTCGGCACCGAGCCCGCTCGAATCTTCTTCGCCGCCTTGTCGCGCTCCGGAGTCGAGATCTTCGTCGCGTCCGGGATCCGCTCGATGTCACGCAGCGATAGGGCGCTCACGGCGAGCCCCGCGATCTTGGCATTCGGCGCCAGGAACCGGCGCGGATCCGCGTTCCGCCCCTGGCGCTTCGCCAGACGAATGAACGCGTAGCTCTTCGCCGGGCCTCCGAGCTTCGTGACTTCCTGTTCCGAGTACGTCGACACCACCCGGATCAACTTGAACGCGGTCATCCGCGACGGAAGCTTCCTGGCAACGAGCAACGCCTCGAAGGTGTCGAACCCAAGCTCGTCGCGGTACCGCGACGCTTGCGACAGCTCTTGCAAGCAGAGCCCGAGTGCATAGGAGTTGCTCGCCGAAGCTGCCTCGTAGCTGGCAATCTGCGTGACCAACTGCTCGGCGCTCATTGCCTTCGGATCGGGGCGCGGCGCCAGCCGAGGGCCGCCCACGGCCGCGGCGCGGGCGGGCTTTGCGGGGGCGACCGCGACCAGGCGAGCGGGCATCTGGCGAATGACAGCCATGCGCGATGATAACCTGTCTCGCGACGCGCGCGACAGGCATTTCCTCCCGCCCGCCGCGGCGGCCGGGCTTCGCGGGAGGCGCACGCTCCGCGCCGCGCCCCGCGCTCGGCGTACGGGCGCGGCACTTCGGGCGCGTCACGGATCCGTGCGCCATGGGGGCTGCGCCCGGCCGCCACGCCGGGCAGGAGGTCACCATGCATCGCTCGTCCCCTTCCCCCGCTCGCTCGTCGCTCCTCGCCGAACGCGCCGCCGGCATGCGCAGCCGGTCCGTCCTGGCCGGAGCGCGTCCTCTGGTCCGCGCTGCGCGGGCGGCAGGTCGAGGGCGTGGCCTTTCGCCGGCAGGTGCCTCTGCTCGGCCGCTACATTGCTGACTTCCTGGCTCCAGCCGCGCGGCTGATCGTGGAGGTGGATGGCCCGCACCACGCGCAGTCCCGCGCGCGTGATGCGCGGCGGGATCGCGCGCTCGAGCGCGCCGGCTACCGCGTGCTGCGCCTGGAGGCAGCGCTTGTCGCCAAGCGGCTGCCCGAGGCCGTCGAGCGCGTGCGGGCGGCGCTCACGGTCGAAGGAGTAGCCGCAGCGCGGCAGTGCCTGTGCGCCCCGAGTCCCCCACGCGAGCGCCGCAGCTCCGCACCAGGCGTCAGCCCGGATGGCGGAGACGCGCCGGATGCCGGCGGCGGTGATGACAGGTCGCCGTTTCGCCGGCGATCGCCGCCGGCGAAACGCCGCGTCGCCACCCTCGCCGCCCGAGAACGCCCCGCAATCACAGGCGTGACAGCCAGGCACGCCGATTGCGAAAGCGCGGCGCGTGGCCGCGTCCGCCAAGCCGACCAAGCCGACGTACGCGCGACGCCGTCCGGAGGCGAGCGCGCTTCACCAAGTGGTGCGCGACAACCTGCGCACGCTCTACGAGGCCGCCGAGCACGGCTTTGCGGCGCCGCTGCCTGGCTTCGTCCGCGACGAGCTCGAGCGCTACGTGGACTGCGGTGTGCTCGCGCGAGGATTTTCCGTGCTCGCGTGTCCGGACTGCCAGAAGCGGATCGTCGTCGGGTTCTCGTGCAAGGGCTTGGCCTTTTGTCCATCGTGCCTGGGACGCCGCATGGCCGCCACCTCCGCGGATCTCGTCGAGCACATCATTCCCGAAAACGTACCGCTGAGGCAGTGGGTGCTCACGCTGCCATTCGAGCTCAGGGCCCGCTTGGCCTACGACGGCAAGCTGCTCGGTGCCGTGTGCCGGACGTTCGTGGACAGCGTCCTCGCCTGGTACCGCCGGCGCATGCGCGACCGCGGCATCAAGGGCGGCAAGAGCGGCGCCGTCACCGCCGTGCAACGCGTCTCGAGTGATTTCCGGTTGAATCCACATTTCCACAACATCTCGTTGGATGGCGTCTTCGTAGAAGACGCCAACGGCGAGCTCGCGTTCCACGCGCTGCCCTGCCTCACCAACGCCGACGTCGCCGACGTGCTACAGATCGCCCGCACGCGACGCGCTTCGTATACCCGGGGGTCATCCGCTGCTGCGACGCAAGGGCGTGATCGCCGCCGACGACGAGAGCGGCGCGAGCGTCGTCACCAGCGACACCGCCCTTGCTGAAGCCGAGCCCGCGCTCGCCCAGCTCGCAGTGGCGTCCACGCAGGGCACGGTCCCCGCCGGTCCCGCGCTTCACCGACAAGATCCCATCACGCTGCGAGCCGGAGCGGAGCTCGCCTTCACCAAGGCCCTGTGCGCCACCGAGGGCGGCTTCTCGCTTCACGCCGCGACTGTCGCGAGCGCAGGGGACGCCGCGGGACGAGAGGCGTTCTGCAAGTACATCCTTCGGCCGCCGATCTCGCAGGACCGCATCGAGCTCGTCGGCGACGACCTCGTGAGGCTGACGCTGAAGCGGCCGTTCAGCGATGGAACTTTCGCGATCGATCTAGACCCTCTCTCCCTGCTGGCACGACTCGCGGCGTCCGTGCATCCCCCACGTTTCAATACGGTCAGGTATGCCGGCGTACTTGCGGCGGCGAGCAAATGGAGAGCGCGCATCGTGCCGCCGCCGCCGCCGCCGCCGCTCGACGAGCACGACGACGACGCAGAGTGCGCATCGTGCACCGCGAACAAAGACAAGCCGCCCACGCATCGCTGCGGGTATCGCCCGTGGAAAGAATTGCTCCGGAGGATTCAAAATCGATGTCGAGCGCTGCGACCGGGTCCGGCTCGTGCGTGCGCGGAGGACCCATGCACGGCCGGTCGTCGCGCTGACGCGCCTTCCGCCGAGCCGGATCGTGCCGTAGACTACCCGTGAGGGGCCGGGAGAGTGACGTGGTGCAAACGGGGAGAAGGGAAGGCGTTCATCGGGACTACGCGCCAAGCTTACGATCTACCAAATCGGGGACACGAATCCCGTCCGGGGCGACCCGATAGCACGTGAGCGCCGTGCGATTGATGACTTGAGACACGAAGAGCCTGACGCGGTGATCGTGTTCAAGTCCAAGGGCGGGGAGGAATTTTGTGGACCCTGACCACGATCCGAGGTTCCAGAAGTGGTGGGCGCTATCGGAATAATGGATATGGAATAGTTTTTCTAAAATGGGTAAACAGGTAATTTTTTTTTGCGGTCCACGAGGATCTTGTCACGGTTGCAGAATGGCTCGTCGCGTTCGGTGTAGTGGTTCAAGAGAGGTTTTCTGCGAGAAGCCGTGGCGCGCGTCTCGTTGACCCACGTACCCTCGTCGAACCGGATGGCAGCACGTATGCGTTGCTCGCTAACGAAGCCGACGCTTCACGAGTGGTGCGGCGGCTAACCGTTGCAGAGGATTTCCGGCGTGGACTGGCGGGCGAGTCCGGTAGTCGAGTACTCATTGCCGTCATGGCGCCACGGAGGACTTCAAGCCGGACGCTTCTATTTGGCGACTCCACGTAGAGTCACGAACGACTCCGCGCCCGCGCTATTCCGGCGCCTAGGCGCGAGGGTGCGCAAGTGGGTGTCTGCCGCGGAGGATGCGTCTCGCCACATCGGACCGACGGCCGAAGGGGCCGCGAGAGGCGGAACGATTGTTCTCAAGACGGGAGTTTCTCGGATTTCGCTTCCTTCGCCGTCTAAGTGAAGATCTGCACACGGTCACCGTGCGGACCGGACCTGTGGGACCGTAGGACTAAAGTCATTAGTCTGGACGACGCTATCGTTTCCGCCCGCCAAGCTGCGCCAGCCGGTTCAATGATTCCGCCCTCCGCTGACACCCCGAGCACGGCCGAATTGACATGCCTGGTGTCTCCAGCCGAGAGCGCCATGGATTCCCGACTTCGTGCGCGCGTCCAGCGTGATCGCGAGATCGATCGGTTGCCGCCCGTTCTTCGTGCGCTCCGTGAGGGGATCGGTGAGGGTATCGCCCGTGGAAAGAATTGCTCCGGAGGAGTCTCAAAATCGACGTCGAGCGTTGCGACCGGGTCCGGCCCGTGCGTGCGCGGAGGACCCATGCACGGCCGGTCGTCGCGCTGACGCGCCTTCCGCCGAGCCGGATCGTGCCGTAGACTACCCGTGAGAGGCCGGGAGTGTGACGTGGGGCAACGAGGAGAGGGCGTTCATCGCGCCTACGCGCCTGGCGTCGGCGTGTGAATTCGAAGTAGGTGTCACTTGGGCGCCTCGGGTCGAGGCCGCTGGGTCGTGGAACGACCGCGTTCGCGCGGTACTTGAGGCGTGTCGCGGCGCATCATCGGCTCTCGAGCAGTGGTTCTACGTGCCAACTCGCCCGGTGCGCAAATTGAAGCCAGTCCCCAATGATATCTGCGTTGTGCCGGTCTGCGCCGATAATGGGAAGGTCTTCCCCGATACGTACGGGCTGCATTTGACTACCGCACGACATGCTGGTCACTCTCTGGAAGTCTTCATGTCACCGGTCAATATTGGGCATGCAAGCCTTGAACTCACGTCGGGCGTTCTTGCACCAAGAGAAGTATTCGCATTGTTTGTGTTAATCATCGCCGCCATGAGCCCGGACGATGGCAGCGTATCGACGTATTCTATGTGGGAAGCGTTGAACCGGCCTCGGCCGGCACCTGGGATTTTATACACTTGCCCGACGTGGGATCGCTGGCGTGCGGTTACCCGACGGAGCGCGGGCCATCGATGCGCCAGGAGGTGGGGCGATCGTGATCGCGACGGACGCGGCGGTCTTGCGTGACGATGATCCCGTTCAAGTCGAAGCCGTTCGGGCCGTGGGTCGCGGATTGGGAATGCTCTGATGCCCGTCGATACGAGATTCGGTCAAGGAAATCGCGTCGGTGAGACTGTGACCTGCCTGGTTTCTCCGGACCATTCGTTAGTTGAGAACCGCCGCCCTGGCCTGTGTTGACGTCGACTGGATCTTCTTCACGTACTCGTTCGGGGTGAGGTAGTCGAGGCTCGAGTGCGGACGCACGGCGTTGTAGTGCTGGCGCCAGCTCTCGATGATGACCGCAGCCTCGCGCCGGTTGCGGAACCACTCCTGGTTCAAGCACTCGTCGCGGAAGCGTCCGTTGAAGCTCTCGTCGGGTATCCGCTGCACGGACCCCGTTTTTCGCACGTAGCTGCCGCGGCGCAGGCTGCCGTGCATGGCAGATCGAGCGACATGGGTGAAGCGAGTAGCGGCGTGGCGGGCGAGCGGGCAAACCGCCGCGGAATTCGCCAAGGAGCATGATTTCGCGTCCGGGACGCTGCGCTGGTGGTCGAGCCAGATCGGGCCGACACCGGCGAAGCCGGCGCGCCCTGCGGTCCGGATAGCCCGCGTCGTCCGGGCAGCGGGCGCCGGCAAGGCTGCGGCGCCGAGCGGTGCCGCTGTCGTCGTCGAGGTCGAAGGCGTGCGGTAAGCCCCTTATGCCCAGCGTGAGTGCGAGCGCGACCGGATGAAGCATGCTGCGGGCATGGCAGGCAAGACGGAAGTGAAGCGTGGCGCGAAGGCGCCGCGTCGCAGTGCGGCGGAGTGGGCGGCCGAGGTTGCCGCGTGGAAGCGCAGCGGAATGACCGCGCGCGAGTACGCTCGGTCGTACGGCATCTCGGCGGCGACGCTGCAGTGGTGGTCGAGCCGCAGGAGCGGCTTGGGCGAGCAGCGAGCGTCGCCGCGCGGCCGCGCGAGCAGCGGTGGGGAGCCGGGTACGGCGATGGGGTTTCTTCCGGTGCGCGTCAGCACGCGTGCGCGAGCTCCGGAGCATGCCGGGGCTCGGGCGACGGAGCTGGTCGTGGAGATCGAGCTGGTCGGCGGGCGTCGCGTGCGCGTTGCGGGTGGTTTCGGCTTCGAAGAGCTCGCTCGCCTGCTCGACGTCGTAGAAGGAGGCGAGTGATGCTGACGCTGCCACCGAGCGTGAAGATCTACGTCGCCGCCCAGCCAGTCGATGCACGCAAGAGCTTCGATGGTCTGGCCGCCGTCGTCGAGGCGGAGTTCGGGCTGGTGCCGATGAGCGGACACCTGTTCGTGTTTCTCAACCGCCGGGGTCATCTGGCGCAGATCCTGTTCTGGGATCGCAACGGATTCTGTATCGTCAAGAAGCGCCTCGAGGCGGGCACGTTCCGTCTGGTGCGCGACGCGGAGGGACAAGCGACGCACGTCGAGATCGACGCGGCCGAGCTCGCGCTGATGTTCGAAGGCATCGAGCTCGCCGGTGCAAAGCGTCGCAAGCGCTACCGTCACGCGGCGTAGCGATCACGCGCGGCGAGTGCGCATGACAATGGTGCGCGGCATTGTCGAATCCTGTTGCAAAGTCGAGAGCGGGAGATCATACGGGATGACGTTCCGCCATGCGCAACGCGACCTCGAAACAACGCACCCGCAAGCGCTCGAAGCACGCGACGAAGCCGCGCAATCCACTCTCCGGACGACTGCCCGTTCCGCGCGAGCTTCTGACCGCGGGCGTGCCACTCGACGCCGACCTGGAGATGGAGCGACAGCAGCGGTTGGAGGCGCTGAAGGCCCACCTGGAGAAGATGTTCGCCGAGGGGCGCGGCTCCGAAGCGCTCGGCCAGGTGATGGTCTCGATGGCGTCGCTCGAGCGAGAAAACGAGCGACTGGCCTGGCGCGTGCTGCGCGCCAACCGCTATCGCTTCGGTCGCAGCACCGAGAAGCTGTCGCGGGACGAGCTGAAACAGCTCTTCCTCGCACTCGGGGGACAAGACGCTGCGGTCGCCGGCGACGGCAGCGCGGAGCTCGCCGTGCCGGCGCCGGACGAGCCGGACCAGGCCGATAGCGCACCGCCAGACGCCGAGGCTGCCGGCAGCGGCGAGGCTGGCGACGCCGACAACGCCAGCGACGTCAAGCGCAAGCGCAAACGCGTGCGCTCGATGAAGATCGCGCCGCACGTCGAGCGCAACACGACGTGCACGCCGATCCCCGAGGAGGAGCGGCTCTGCGCGCTGTGCGGGCGTGACAAGACGATCTTCGGTCACGTCGAGCACGAGCGCATCCGCTACGTGCCAGGCCACATCGTCGTCGACGTGGAGCGGCGCGAGAAAGCGACCTGCGAGCACTGCCGCAAGGACGTGTCGGTCGCGCCGCGTACCCAGGCGCCCGCCGTCGTGCGCAAGGTCGATGCCTCGCTGCTCGCCAAGCTCGTCGCCGACAAGTGCGTGCTCGGGCTGCCGCTCGACCGGCAGCGTCGCGAGCTCGCCCGACTCGGGCTCGACGTACCCGACAAGACGCTGCAGTCGTACTGGGCCTACACCACCGATCTGGTCGAGCCCATCGCCGTCGCCACCCAGTCGCTCGTCTTCGGCAGCAACATCGTCGGCGCCGACGACTCGCACCTCAAGACCCTCGACAAGAGCAGCCGACACGGCGTGTTCCGCGGCCACATCTGGTGCTTCGTAGGCACCGATGGCGCGCCCGGCAGCAGCGAGCTCGTCGCCTACGGCTACACGCCAAGCTGGGAAGCGGAGGAGATCACGGACTGGTTCTCCGCCATCGATGGCTTCATCCAGTGCGATGGCTACGCCGGCTACTCGCGCGAGGTCGAGGACGAAGACGGAGAGACGCAGGTCGCGGTGCCGCCGGAGCGACGGCTCGGGTGCGGCATGCACATCCGTTCCAAGTTCCACGCCGCGCTGCTCGCCAGGGACCAACGAGCCGCCGTGCCGCTCAAGCACTTCGCCGATCTGTACAAGGTGGAATCGGACTGCAAGGCCCGCGGCCTCGACGCCGACGCGCGCCGCGAGGAGCGACGGCGGCGCTCGCTGCCGATCCTCGACCAGTTCGATGCCTGGACGGACGACATCCATCCGAAGCTGCTGCCCAAGTCGCCGCTCCGCCGCGCTACGACCTACGCCATCAACCAGCGCGGCTTCTTCCGCCGCTGCTTCACGGACGGGCGCTTCGAGATCGACAACGGCCGCGTCGAGCGCCGCATCCGGCCGTTTGCTGTAGCGCGGCGCAATTTCCTCTTCACCGGCTCCGAGCGTGGCGGCGAGCGGCTCGCCGCCGCCTTCACCCTCACCGACAGCTGCGTCCTGCTCGGCGTCGACCCGTCCCGCTACCTCGTCGACGTGATCGACCGCATCGAGCGCGGCTGGCCCGTGCGCCGCCTCTCCGAGCTCATCCCCTCGCGCTGGGCCGCCGATCAATCCGCACAGCACGGCGCCGAGTAGCCCGCCGCCACCCTCGGCGCCCGCCTGCGACTCCACTGCCGTTGCCATCGACCGCAGTCTGCTGGCGCGTGGCGACTTCGGCTACGACGCTGGCCGTAAGGGGCTTAC
>CAVZIE010000008.1:0-10769 GCA_963775185.1 uncultured delta proteobacterium
GAGTGTCGGCGTAGTCGCGGCTGCTAGCGCCTGATTTGTGGGACTTCGGCGCGCATCGCCGCGCTCCGGCCTGTGCGAACGCGGCGCTGGCGTTATGCTCGGACCTTCTGCAATCGAATGATAGTTGGGCGGACTGAACTCCAGCGCATGTCAGAGTTCAGATGCACGCCGAACGCTGGTTCTGGCGCTAGGTTGTTGCTCCGCGCGCGCCCGTCGGGCATCACACACACGTATTACAGGTGCAGTTTACGGTGCTGGCGGGCGTGATCGAGCAGCTATCGTTCGTTTCGCACAACGATGCGGCGCACGTGCAGCTCAGAGTGTGGCTTCCACATGGGTTGGCCTTGCAGCTGTGGCCGATCGCCTCGCCGATCGTTTCAACGACACAGACCTGATCTGTCCCGCAACGCGTCGTGCCGCACTCGACCCCTCCGGAGGCGGCGTCTCCGCCCGCCCCGCCCGACGCGCCCGCATCACGGGTGCCGATTCCTCCGGCGCCGGCTGCCCCAGACCCGCCCGCACCCGTGCCTCCGGCATCCGCCCCGGCAGACCCCGGCGCTCCGCTGGACCCGCCCGAGCCGCGCGTGGTCGATCCGTAGCAGCCCTGCGCCCCCACGATCACGAGCGCGGCGAGCAACGCTACCGGATGAACAACTGGTTTCACGGAGGCATCGTGGGGTTATTGAACCAGCTCTAGTATCGCACGGGCAGCGAGCCTCTACCAATGCCAGGTGCCGCACCCGGTCCGCGGTTTGCGCTTTGCGTGTGCGAAGCACGCCAGGACGAATCGCGCGGCGCTGGCTGCCCAACCTACTCCCCGAGGCGGATCGCAAGCCCCAAGTCGAAGCGTTGACCGCGAACTGGAGCAGTGGTGCTCCGCGCTCCTTGAGCACGCCCAGGTAGCGCGATTCGTCATACGGCGTCCGGTCCACTCGCCCCGAGCGCAGCGCGCACGCGCTCGACCGCCTGCGGCAGCCGCTTGGCGACAAGCTCCGCGTCCAGGCGGAGCACGCGGTAGCCGGCCCGCTCGAGCGCGCGATCACGGCGCGCGTCCCGCGCGCGGGACAGCGCGTGGTGCGGCCCATCCACTTCCACGATCAGTCGCGCGCTTGGAGCCAGGAAGTCCGCGATGAAGCGGCCGAGTAGCGGAACCTGCCGGCGGAAGGCCACGCCTTCGACCTGGCGCGCGCGCAGCGCGGACCAGAGGACGCGCTCCGGCCAGGACGGACCGGTGCGCATGCCCGCGGCGCGTTCGGCGAGGAGCGACAAGCGAGCGGGGGACGGGGACGAGCGATGCATGACGACCTCCTGCCCGGCGTGGCGGCCGGGCGCAGCCCCGATGGCGCACGATGCGTGACGCGCCCAAGAGCCGAGTTCGACCACCGATGGCGGGGCGCGGCGCGGATCGTGCGCCTCCCGCGGAGCCCGGCCGCCGCGGCGGGTGGAGGGAAAGCGCCCGCGCTGGGCCGCCCGTCGCTTCGCGCCGCCGATGCTGATATGCTCGGCATTGCGGCAACTTGGAGGCGTCGGCGCCACGTTAAGACGTCTTAACGTGAGCCCGGAAGCGATGCCCGTCACGACCGCGTCGGCGCCACGTTAAGACGTCTTAACGTGACCCTGGGGAGGCGATGCCCGCCAGGACCTGGGCAGCCCCGAAGGGCGCCCCGACACGCTGCCCCACAGCATCGCGGTCCGCGACAGGTCCGCGCCACGACGCGCCGAGCGCGTCTCCCCCACCTGCGCGCAGCGCCTGCCGCAAGGATTCCATATGGAAGTACCCACGCCTCTCCGCGCTTGCGGCAGGCGCGAGCACAGGTAAGCGTCAAGCGCGAGTGACCGCGCCGGAAGCGAATCCAAGTTCTGGGCTAAAACTTGGAATCGACGCGATGCGACGCAATAGAGCGTTGATGCGACGACGGGATCGTGCTTTGGTCGCGAGCGGGTGCGCTGCCGGGCTGGCGGTGGGTGCCGCGAGGAGAGCACATGGTGCGCTTCGATGCAGTAGCAGGGCGCAGAATAATGGGCCTCGTCGTCGCGGGCTTGCTCGCGGCATGTGGCTCGAACGGCAGCAGCCCAAGCTCGACCGTCTGCAAACCGGGCGAGAGCGTGTCGTGCACCGGACCCGGTGCTTGTCAGGGCGGGCAGGTGTGCAACGCCGACGGCAGCGGATTCGGCGCCTGCGACTGCGGGGGTGGGGGTTCCGGCGGCGCCGGCGGCACCGCAGGGCAGAGCGGCAGCGGTGGCGCCGGTGGGACGAGTGGCGCGAGCGCAGGCGGAAGCAGCGGAACCGGAGCGACCGGATCGAGTGGGAGCGCCGGTGCGGGTACCGGCGGTGCATCGGGAAGCGCGGGCGCGAGCGGCAGTGCCGGAGCAAGCGGTGACGATCCGTGCTTCACGCCGCTCGTCTGC
This sequence comes from uncultured delta proteobacterium, assembly GCA_963775185.1. GTDB lineage: Bacteria > Myxococcota_A > Polyangia > Polyangiales > Polyangiaceae > JAPSGB01. Next base: position 2,410 of record CAVZIE010000008.1, read on the forward strand.
GACATGACGGGCACGTGCGATCCGAGCTTGCTGGATTGCACCTTCGGGAATGCTTGCGCTGGGTTTACGCTCACGAACGAGCCGAAACCCCGAGTGATTCGTTTTTCAGAGGATGCACTCACTGGCTGCTGCCCGTCGTTCGTGGCCCGCTTCGAGTTCTACCAGTCCGACATGGTGGCGGCCAAGGTGACCGTCGGGCCACCCTGGAAGATCGTGAAGGCCAGCGATATCGCGGACAACTGCAGCCTCGATTTGTCCCCCGCCGCGAGTGGGTGCATGATTCTCGGCGCTTTCGACACCAACTTCTGGGTCTTCACCACGGACCCGAACGCCCCCGTCCGCAATCTCGCGATCCAGGAAGTTCCGCCGGGAACAACCTGCAACTGACAGGGTGACCTGCCTGCCTTATGGCGTCCCGCGCGGCCAACGCGCCGGCCATCGTTCGATGGCTCCGGCGCGAGCCGCGCCTGAGAAGTGGTATCATGCGGGCAGGCTGTGGCTGCGCCTTCGCAGCTGAATTTCGATCCGTTAGCCCGACTGTCGGTCCGCCCTTGACTGACTGCGTCAATGGCTTACCATGTCCCGGTGGAGGTCACGTGGGACCCCGCGAAGAACGCGTCCAACCGGAAGAAGCATGGCGTTTCCTTCGAGGAGGCCGCGGAGCTCTTCTCCTCCGGCGTCGACTACCTCGAGATATTCGACGAAGCGCACTCGGTCGACGAAGATCGCTTCATCGCGATCGGTCCGATCAAACGCGGGCTGGTGCTCGTCATCCACACAGAGCAGGACGAAGACACCGTGCGGCTCATCAGTGCTCGGTGGGCGTCCAAGCGCGAGCGCACGCTGTTTTCCGCGCACTGGAGACGTACTCATGAGTGATATCCCCGAACTCACCGAACGCGACTTCGCACGGGCCATCCCGGCGCGCGTTCGCCGTCGCCTGGTTGCCGGCGTGTTCGAGACCGGTGACGATGTGGTTGCGTTGCGCAAGTTCGTCGGGTTGAGCCAGGTCCAGTTTGCGCGCGCCGTTGGGATCAGTGTTCACACGTTGCGGAATTGGGAGCAGGGCCGGCGGCGTCCGGATGGGCCCGCGATAGCGCTGCTTCGCATCGCCGCCCGGCATCCACGCATCATCCGAGAGAACCTGAGTTCTGCCTCATGACGCCGTGCGGGCTAACAGGGCGTTGCAGCTGCCGAGCGCCGTCTCTTGACTGGTCGCGTGGTTCCGTCCCGCGCGCGGCCAACGCTCGGCCATCATTCGATGGTTCCTTCGCGAGCCGCGCGCCTGATGGGGTGGTAGCATCCGGTGAGATTGGGGCTGGCGCTCGCAGCTGAACGCCGGTCCGTTGGGCAGCCTCGCATCCTGAAGGTGGTCCTGTTTCCGTCTGGAAATCTCCAGCCGCTGTCGCGGACTGCGCCGCCCCGCGTTCCGGGTGTCGGTTGGGAGGTTGGCCCTTCGTCTTGCCGGCTGCACCGCGGCTGCGGCGTCTTGCGGGCCGCGTAATGCTGCACGCCGACAGACCGCCGGTAAGCCGTGTGCGGGAAATCCGCACGCACGGTTTGAAAGGGGTCTTGCTCTCTTTCCCTTCGCTCAGGCGAAGAAAGGATAAAAGGATCTACCAATGGGACTCTTGACCTTCAGCATCAACGTCACGCTGGACGGCTGCGTCGACCACCAGGAGGGAATCGCCGACGACGAGACCCACGCCTTCTTCACCCGCCTCATGGACGAGGGCGGGGCGATGCTGTGGGGCCGCGTCACCTACGAGATGATGGAGAGCTACTGGCCGGCGGTCGCCCGCGGCGACGAGGAGGCGCCGCCGGCGCTGCGCGAGTGGGCGGTGAAGCTGGAGGCCAAGCCGAAGTACGTGGTGTCGTCGACGCGAAAGGACTTCCCGTGGACCAACAGCCACCACATCGCGGGCGACCTGCGCACGGGCGTGCAGAAGCTCAAAGACGCGACGCCGGCCGGCGTGCTCCTCGGTAGCGGCAAGCTCGCGACCGAGCTGGACCGGCTGGATTCGATCGACGAGTACAAGTTCCTCGTCCACCCGAGGATCGCCGGCCACGGCCCGACCCTGTACCAGAGCGGGCTGCCCAGCACGCGACGGCTCGAGCTGGTCTCGGCGAAGCCGCTCCGCAGCGGCGCGGTCGCGATGCACTACCGGCGCGCGCGCTGAGTCGGAGCAGCCCCCAGCTCAGCTGCTCAGCATGAAGCGCGTCTCGCAGTACGCGCAATGCAGGTGTTGGCCTTGTGCGGCGATGACAGTCGCGCCGCAACTCGGGCACGCGAAGCGGGGCCGCGCGGCGTCGAAGATTTCGCCGCACTGCTCGCACAGCGTGTGCGTCGCGCCGTCGGGCGCCAGCAGCCGGCCCCCGCAGCGGCCGCAGGTCGACCGGTGTAGCTCCGGGGGTGGGATCTCGACGACGTGGCGGCGGAAGCCCGAGGCATCGAGCAGCGCCTCGCGCGCGTCGGCCGGTGCCTGGTCGAGCACGCCCACGAGGGTTGTACCGAGGTTGATGCGGACAAACCGCTCCGGCGTGAGCCGGTCGGGATGGCGCGCAAGGACGCCTGTCCGCTCGTAGCTCCGGGTCGAAGTTCTGGACCACGCACGTCTCCATCGAAGACTCGATGATGGCCTCGCGGTAGACCTGCTCGGCGACGCGAGGCGACCAACCGCCGGTCGCAAGCTCGATGTCCGCGCCGTACACCCAACGCCAGGCCTCGCGGTACTTCTCGAAGTCCTTCGCCTTGGCGGCGGCGCGGATGTCGGCGCGCGCGCCGTCGACGATGGTGTTGAACGCGACCTGGGGGTCGATTCCGTTGATGTCGCGCCTCGCGCGGTTCCCGTCGTAGTCGAATAGCGTGGAGCAGTAGTCGCAGTAGATGTACGCCGTTCGCGGCTCGGTCACCTTGTGCGCGCCGCAGCTCGGGCACTGGTTCGCCCACACGACGGAAGCGCGTGCGGGGTGCGGCAGCGTGTGCGGATTCGACCGAAGGAGGCCGCCCGGAGCATCGTCCTGATGCGGAAATAGGCGCCGAGCCGCGTATCTTCCGCGAAGCGTGCCTTCCACTCGTAGCCGCGAAAATAGAATCCGCGGAGATCGAGGCCGAGCTCGTCGAGCAGCGGCTGGAGATCCTGCCCCGCGGTCGAGAGCGCGGAAAGCTCGACGTATTCGTCGAAGCCGAGCTGCGGGGCGCCGGCGCACCCGGCTCGGAGCTGCTGCCGCATCAGCTCGTCGTACCGCTTCGACACGTCGGCATCGGAGGCCATGCAAAGCTGCCACTTTCGCCCCAGCGCCTGCCACTCGCGAGTGCTCGAGCCGAGTTTGGCCAGCACCGCAGCGCGCGCCGCGTCGTCCACGCCCACCAGCGCAACGGAGAGCTGCACGTAACGCTCGAGCGACACCGCGCGAGAGTATAACGTGATGCAACCCGCGCCGGTGTTTATGCCGCACGGTCCTTCCGGCGGTGCAGTCGGTGAGCGAGCAGTTCAAGGATTCGGGGTGTTCGGGTGTGAGCCGTCGAACGCGGTCGGAGTAGGCGCGGCGCGCCGCGGGATTCCGCGCCGGACCAACATCACTCGCCCATAGTAAAGAGCGCGGCGTCTGCGGAGCGCGCTCGATGCTAGTTACTCGAGCGTCTTTCCAAACGCGTGATCGATGAGCGCAGGCCCATCGGCGTAGGGCACGGTGAACGTGCTCGCAGCGACGGGCTCCGTGTGATTGTGCTTGATCTGGTTGCGCGCGATGATCTGGTAGCTGAAAGCGGTGCCGGCGGGCAGATCGACGGTCACATGCCAGCTACCAGCCGCGCCGGCCGTGAGCGGCAGCGCAAGCGCGTAGTTGTTGGCGGCGAGTGCGTCGACGTCGCCCACCAGGTAGAGCCCGGCTCCCGCGTCGAGCGTGAGTCCGCGCACGCTGATCTCCACGCTGCGGTTGCCCGCGGAGAAGCCCGCAGATGACGGGATGAAGCCCGGGTCGTAGTCGTTGATGAGCTGGGCGATCTCGCGGTTGGCCTGGGTGGCAAGCTTGTCCGAGGTGAGCTCGAGCATGTTCTCGTCGTTGAAGAAGCTGGCGAGATTGGTCCAGTTGTAGGAGCCCATCAGCACCTTCTTGCCGTCGATCACGCACAGCTTGTTGTGAAGCTCCACCAGGCCCGTGTTGCCCGCGCTGCCGCGAGTGTTCTCGAAACGGAGAACGGGGATGCCCGCCTGGTCGAGTTGCTCGTCCTCGGTGCCGGCGTCGGCCTGGAGCTTGTCCAGCACGACGACGACGTGTACGCCGCGTTGCTTGGCAAGGACCAGCTCGTCGATGAGCTTCTGGGAGTTCAGCGAGAACATCGCAACGTAGACGCTGCTCTGGGCCGCCCGGATCTCGTCGGCTACCGCGTTGTAGAGCTTGTCTTCGGTGCCGAACAGCACGCGGACGGGATCGGTCGTGGGCGCCGTGGCCGTCTTGGGCGTCCCGGCCTTGAGCTTGTCGAACTCCGACTCGAAGAGCGACGCCACCGAGGCGTCGTCGATACGCAGCAGCTCCTCGTCGTTGAGCGTCAAGGCGTTGCCGGAGTAGTTCATCGATCCGGTCAGCACGGTCTGGCCGTCCACGACCGTGAACTTGTCGTGCATGGTCGCGTCGGTGGCGACCGTGTTCTCGACGCCGACGGGCGAGAGCCCTGCCGCTGCCATCGCCTGCAGCGTCGGCTGGTTGTAGGTCTGATCCATCTGCTTCTTGTCGAGGAGGATCTGCACGTCGACGCCCTTCTGTGCGAGCGCGCCCAAGGCCGAGACGATGCTGCTGTCGCGCAGATTGAACATGGCGATGTGCACCGACGTCTTGGCCGTCGCGAGCGCGGCCAGGATCGCCTTTTTCGGCTGATCGAAGTAGCTGAAGAACAGGCTCGCACCGAGTGCCGGGTCCTGCCAGCCCAGGTCCGACGCATCCAGCGCGTACGGGTCGGCGCTCCAGCCGTTCTGCCCGCCGGGTGTGCCTAGATCCCCCGTCCCGAAGCGGTTCTTGGCGAGCTGCCAGCTCGCGGGATCCGCCGGATCCTTGCCGAGGTCCGAGAGCTCGATGGCGACGCCTTCGGCTGCCGGCCACGGTGAAGACGTCGTGTAGTCCACCGACGCAACCAGCTTGCCCTGGGGATCGTCGATCCTGATCGAGTCCTGGGAGTTCGACAGGAAGAAGTTGTCGTACACGTAGTCGGCGATCACGCCGCCGTTGACCTTGGGGTCGCCGTTCCGCGCGAGGACCGCGTACTTGCCAGGATCGACGTTCACGTCCTTGGCGATGACGTGCGTGTTGCCGAATCCGTCGTAGATCCGGTAGCCCTTCAGATCGATGGTGGAGGCGCTGGAGTTCTCGACCTCGAAGTACTCGCCCACGTCGTCGCTCACCGCCTTCGGGTTCGCCATGATCTCGGTGATCAAGAGTCCCGAGCCGCTGCCACCCGCGCCGGCGCTGCCGCCGCTACCGGTCGCACCGGCGCTTCCCGCTGCGCCGGCGCTTCCCGCTGCGCCGGCGCTTCCCGCTGCGCCCGCACTACCCGCCGCGCCAGCATTGCCCGCCGCGCCGGCGCTCCCGGCGCTTCCGGCCTGCCCGGCACTGCCGGCTTGGCCGCCGACCCCGGCGGCTCCCGCGGCCGCACCAGTGCCGGACCCGGGGAAGCCGGCGTCGGCGTTCGAGCCACACGCAGCGACAAGCAACGAGCATCCAAGGAGCACTGCCTTCTTGATCACGAATGCCTCGATCTCCGCCGGAGAATCAGCCCGCTTCGCGGGTCTGCATCGCCGGCAAGTAGGGAACCTTCACGCGGGGCGCCGTCTGCAAACGGCGTGCCAGCCACGACGCCGCGCGGGCGGCGCGGAAAGTCCTGGTTTTCGAGGCTACAAGTTGAATCGGGTGAACCACGAGTTGCATCTACGCAACAAGCGGTGAGTTCTCGTAAACGCGATGGCCCGGGGAAGCGCCGCACCGGTGCCCGATGGTCGCGACCCGCTCTCCCGTCGCGGCGTCGTACAGCTGCACGCGCACCAGAGCAACAGGCCGCCGATCGCATCGACGGCGAAGAATTCGTCGCGGCGCTGCTCGGCGCCTATCGCGCCGGAGCGTGCTACTTTCGGTCAATGACCAGTGCCGCCGCGACACTGATCCAAGCCACCGAGCGCCCGCGATCCGCACACCGCGTCGCGCGGGTCATGGAGTTTCTCGTGGTGGGCGGGTTCACGCTCGTGCTGCTGCCGATCGCATGGGCGCTCGAGCGCGCGTTCGGCGTCGAGACGTCCGTGTATCCGGTAAGCTTCGTGTTCTTCTACGCCGCGTGGGTGATCAACGATCCGCACTTTTCCGTCACGTATCTCCTGTTCTACAAGGACGTGAAGCGCCGGGCGTTCGGCGATGTGTTCACGCCGGTGCAGCGTGCCCGCTACTGGCTCGCCGGCTTCGTGGTGCCCGTGGCGCTGTTCGGCTGGGCCGCCGTGGCGCTGTGGCGAGGCGCGCCGCCGGTGCTCGGCGCGATGGTCGAGCTGATGTACATGCTGGTCGGCTGGCACTACGTCAAGCAGGGCTTCGGCGTGTTCTCCGTACTGTCGGCGCGGCGCGGAATCCGCCTGTCCGACCTCGAGCGACACGCGTTCCTGGCGCACTGCTTCACGGGCTGGGCGTTCGCCTGGGCGCGCCCCGCGGCGCCGGCGGTGCAGGTCGAGGAAGAGGGGCTCGTGTACCGGGCGCTGCCGCATCCAGCGCTGCTCGCAAACGTGACCGGCATCCTGTTCGCCGCCAGCACCGTCTTGCTGGTGGTCGTGCTGGTCCGCAAGTGGCGGACAGAGCGCAAGCTGCCGCCTCTGGCGGCGCTCACCGGCCTGCTCGCCAGCGTGTGGGCCTGGTCCGTGTTCTCCAACGCCGATCCGCTGCTGGCGTACGCGATCCCGGCGCTGCACTCGATCCAGTACCTGTTCTTCGTCTGGCTGCTGTCGCGGAACAAGGCCCGGGCGAACGAGGGGCCACCGTCGTTCGGTCGCCCCGTGGGCCTGTCCGTCGGGCTGGTCGCCCTGTCGGCGCTCGGCCTGGGTTGGGTGCTGTTCCACGGCGGGCCCACGCTGCTCGATACCGCCATGCCAAAGCGCGGCGAGGCCTTCGGCCCGACGCCGTACCTGGCCGCGATGTTCACGTTCGTGAACATCCACCACTACTTCATGAAACTCGTGATCTGGCGCCGGGAAAACCCCGAGACGCGCTTCCTCGGAGCGTGAGCGCGCGGGCTCTTCCCGGATCAGGGCGCTCTATTCGTTCCTCGCGACGCCCTTCCCAGTCCTCGGTCCAATTGCCATAACCGTCGCCCGAAGGACGGGTCGTATCGAATGGATTCCATGGGGCGTCTCCTTGCGGCAGGAACCCACTCGCCACCGCCTCCGACGTGGGCTGTCCTCGTCACGTGCGCGCTGTTCGGGATCGTGGCCGCCGCGATCCCGATGACGCTGCGCGTCTTCGGCGATCGTCGCGCGGCGCGATTGCTCGCGAAATGGGCAGTCGACGGGGGCTACGAGCTCCGGTCGCAGCGGCTCGTGGCTCTCGGCGGGGGCCTTTTGCGACGCGCGGGTACTGGACGAGCGTGTTCGCAATCACCGCGCGGCTGCCGGACGGGGAGGAGAAGTCGGCGTGGCTGTGCATGAACAACGTGTTCGTGTGGGGCGGCGGCGTCCCCGACGTGAAATGGGATGCGTGACGCGCGCCCAGGGGGGCGTTGCGTTGCTCCTGGGGGACGTGCGCCGGACAACGCAGTGCTCATGAAGGGACGATACCGCGCCGGACCGGCATCCATTCGAGCGAGCTGCGCGCTGCTGGGGTGGTAGCGTCCGGTAAAGTCGTGGCAGGCGCTCGCAGAAGAATTTCGCTTCGTCGGGCGGACCACCGGTAGCCGCTCATCATCGGAACCGGGCGCCGACGCCGAGAGCAAGGCGGCCCAGCTGGCTCGAACTTCTCGCGTTGAGCTGGGGATCGGCGAAGGCATCCGTCGTCCTTGCGGCGCTGCAGGCTGGCCGAACCTCGTGTTCGCCTTGCTCGCTCGCATCGACGATCTCTGCGGAACCGGGCGAACGGCGCTATACTGCACAGCGAGTTCTGCATGGTGCAGACGATGCGGAAAGCAGTCTCCCTCCACACGGCGGCGCGCCACTACTGCATCCAGGCGCACGCCAAATGGTGCAGCGAATACGAACGCCTTGTCGCTGCGGGTCGTGATCGCGAGAAGGACGGGTACCACTACACCCGAGAGGCACGCGGCACGTTTCCTCGCTACAATGTCCTGGCCGCCATTCTCGAGGCTGTTGAGCGTATCCCATCTGAGTCCCTGGTTGGCC
>CAVZIE010000009.1:0-41053 GCA_963775185.1 uncultured delta proteobacterium
CGGCAGCAGTCTCCTCATCTTCAGGCGGAGGAAACCGGCAACCTATTCGGGTGGGATGCCGCGGCATGCGGACGGCACGGGAAGGGCGGAAGGGCGGAAGATCTGGGACGGGACGGACGAAGTGATCAGTGCGCTGATCGAGGTGCACCGCCATCTCGGCCCCGGGTTGATGGAATCTGCGTCCGAGACCTTATCGTTGGACATCGCAGCCTCCTCTAGTTGAAGGCGGCCCCGCGCCTGCTCCCGATTCATGAGGCTCAGGTCATCACCGACCTCGCGTCTTTCACGTGTGCCCGTTGGCCTGCTCGTCGACTTCAACGTCATCGCCCTGCAAAGTGGCTTGCAACGGCTCACGCCTGAATACCCCAAGTCCCTGGAAACCTTCCGCTCCTCCGCCCTTCCTGTGAAAGTCCAAATGAGGGGATTTCCCAATGTCCGGCGCGGAACCGCGCGCGGACGTCGGCCGGCGAGTGGCGAAGGACGACCGCAGGCGCGCTTCAGAACGGCGGTGTCTCGTCGGGCGGCGCGGGCGCAGCGCCGGCGTCCAGGGACGCCGGGCGCGCCGGACCGGCATCCTCTTTCCCCATGGAAGGCGGCGGACGCGTCGGCGGCGGCGTTCTCTTCGTCGATCTCGCTGGCTGCGGCGCCGGGCGACGCGGCGCTGGGCCGGCGTCGGGCGGCGGCCTCGCTCGGCGCGGTGCCTTCCAGGAACTGCTCGTCGGTGCCGCCGTCCTCGCCGGACCACGCGAGCAGGCCCGAGCCGGGATCGATGTGCACCGTGACGATGTTGCCGGGGCGCGGGAACTCCGCGGGCGGGTGGCCGGCGTGGGCGGCTTTCATGAACGCCATCCAGCCGGGCAGCGCGGTGACGGCGCCTTCCTCGCCCCAGCCGAGCGGGTTCGCGTCGTCGTAGCCGACCCAGACCGCGGTCGTGACGTCCGTCGTGTAGCCGACGAACCACGCATCCTTCGCCTGGTTCGTCGTGCCGGTCTTGCCGGCGATCGGGAAACCGATGCCGCGCGCGCGCCGCGCGGTGCCCTCGTCGACCACGCTCTGGAGCAGGCTGGTCGTCAGGTACGCCTCGTCCGGCTGCATCACGCGACGCGCCGGCGGCTCGGGCGGCAGCGGGATGTCCTTGCCGTCGGGGCCGGTGATGCGCGTCACCAGGATCGGCTCGGCGTACTCGCCGCCACTGGCGAAGGTGGTGTACGCGTTCGCGATCTCGATCGGCGTCAGCTCGTAGGCGCCGAGAGCGAGCGAGATGTCCGGCTCCAGGTGCGAAGAGATGCCGAGCGTCTGCGCCCACTGCACGACGTTAGCCGGGCCCACCTCGCGGAACAGCGCCTGGGCGGCGGCGTTGTCGCTCTTGGCGAGGGCGAGGCGCACGCTGATCCGGCGCGGCGCGCTCTTCTTGCCGTGCGCGTCCTTGTCGAGCTCGAGCACGCTCGCCGGCGTGAAGCGGCGCGAGTGCAACGCGTAGCTGTACAGGAACGGCTTGAACGACGAGCCCGGCTGGCGGCGCGCCTGCATGGCGCGGTCGAGCCCGCCGCCCAGGGCCTCGTAGCTGCCAATCAAGGCGCGCACGCGACGCGTGCGCACGTCGATGGCGACCAGCGCGGACTCGGGGCCGAGCTCGAGCCGGAGCGGCACCGGCGTGCCCGCGGGGTCGGGCGTGGCGAGCAGCCCGACGCGCAGCGACGCGCCGATGGCGGTGAACTTGCTCGGCGGCAGGCGCTTGTCGTTGTAGCGGTCCTCCTTGTCGAGCTGCACGCGGCCCGCGTGTGTCGCCCACCGACAGGTCGATGGTGCTGGCCTTGTCGTCGAGCGCGGTCACCGTGGCGACGTAGATGTGGTTCGCCTTGGGCGTGCCGGAGAACGGCTTGCCCCACAGCCGGCGCTTGTCGAGCGTGAACGGCGGCTCGAGCTTCTGGCGCTTCGCGTAGTTGTCGAGGTTCTCGCGCACGGCCTTGCGCGCCGCGGCCTGCAGCGCCGGATCGATGGTCGTGGTCACGGTGAAGCCGCCGTGGCGCGCGCGCTCGCCGGCCACGCGCACGAGCAGCTTCTTCACGTAGTCGACGACCTCGGGGCAGAGCTCGCTCTCCGCCTCGATCTCCGGCGCGAGCCGCACCGGCGCCTTCATCGACTGGTCGTACAGCTCGCGCGTGACGAAGCCCTTGGCCAGCATCTGACCGAGCACGTAGCGACGGCGCTCGAGCGCGCGCGGCAAGCTGGTGCGCGGAGTGAAGCGCTCCGGCGACGCGACCAGCCCGGCCAGCAGCGCCGCCTCCGGCACGTCCAGTTCCTTGGCATGCTTGCCAAAATAATAGCGCGCCGCTTCCTCGATGCCGTAGCGCCCGCCGCCCAGGTAGATGTGATTCAGGTACAGGCCGAGGATCTCGTCCTTGGTCAGGTACTGCTCCAGGCGACGCGCCAGGATCGTCTCGCGGATCTTGCGGCTGTAGGTGCGCTCCGGATCGAGCAGCAGGTTCTTCACCACCTGCTGCGTGATGGTGCTGCCGCCCTGCACGGTGTGACCGGCGCGCAGGTTCGCCACCATCGCGCGCAGCATCCCGAGGTAGCTCACGCCCTGGTGCTCGTAGAAGGCGGCGTCCTCGGCCGCCAGGAACGCCAGCTTCACGCGCGGCGGCACCTCCGCGATCGGGATCACGGTGCGCCGCTCCGTGAACAGGTTCGCCAGCAGCGCGCCGTCGTCGGCCAGCACGCGCGTGACCTGCGGCGGGTCGTAGCCCTTGCGCAGCTGGTCCACGCTGGGCAGCCCCGCCTCGTAGTGGCGGATGGTGAAGAACACCGTCACCGAGCCTGCGGCGATCAGCGCCAAGAGCGCGATCGACGTCCACTTGGCGATCTTCCGCAGCACCGGGAGGAAACGCCGGGGCGGCGTCGGACCGTCCGGGTTCCGCGCCGGACCGGCATCAGCCTCCAGCCCCTGCGACGGCCGCTCGTCGATCTCGCTCATCCGCCGGCGAGCCTAGCGCCCCGGCGCGGAGCCCGCCAAAAGCCGGCTACTTGCCCAGCACCCGCATGAACATGATCGCCAGGAGCACGCCGGCGACCAGGCACGCGGCCGCCACGCCGACCAGCAGATACGGCCCGGGCCGGCCGGAACCGACCTGGATCCTGCCCTCGGAGATCTGCGGCGGACGCGGCGTGGTGTTCACCTCCGGCAGCGAGCCGCGCTTGCTCTGCGGCGCCGCGAAGCTCGTGCTCCCCGGGACGCCGAACGGCCGCAGCGCGTCGGCGAACTCGGCGGCGCTCTGGTAGCGCTGCTCCGGCTTCTTGGCGAGAGCCTTCGCGAGCACGTCGCCGAGGCCGGGTGGAAACGTGCGATCCGGCACGCGCTCGTCGAGCATGATCGGCTTCTCGACGACGTGCTTCTGGATGTACTCCATCGGCGTCTTGGCGATGAAGGGCAGCTTGCCGGTGAGGCACTCGTACAGGATCACCGCCAGCGAATAGATGTCGCTGGTCGCGTCCAGCGTCTTGCCCTGCGCCTGCTCGGGCGACATGAACTCGGGCGTACCGAACACCATGCCTTCCTGCGTCAGGATCAGCGATCCGGGACGCATCTGGCGCTCGGTCACCTTGGCCAGCCCGAAGTCGAGGACCTTGGGGAAATCCACGACGCCGCCCTGGTTGCAGAGGAAGATGTTCTCGGGCTTCAGATCGCGATGCACGATGCCCATCTCGTGCGCTTCCTGGAGCGCACCGCACACGGCGACCAGGATCGGGATCGCGCGCTCGGCCGGCATCGGGCCCTCCTTGCGCACCGTCTGGTTCAAGTTCCGCCCCTCGAGCATCTCCATCACGATGTACAGGGAGCCGTCGTCCTCCAGCTCGCCGTACATGAACACTTTCACGGTGTTCGGATGGGAGAGCTGGCTCATGGCGCGCGCCTCGCGGCGGAAGCGCGACGTCAGATCCTTGCGATTGGCGAGCTTGGGGTGGAGGATCTTGATCGCCACCATCCGGTTCATCGCCGGCTGGGACGCCTTGTAGACGGACCCCATGCCACCGGTCCCGATCTTCTGGATGACCTGGAACTGGCCATCGAGAATCTCCCGACCGATAAAGGGATCCTTCGGACGCATCGAACGACTGATAGCAAAACTCCTCTGCGGCTACGAGAGCCAGCCCCGCTCCGGGACGGCTATTTCGACGCTTTCCGCCCATGACCCCCGATAGTTTCGAGGAGAGCCCCCTGCTTCGAGCGGCCGGCTTCCGCCACGCCTTCTTCACACGCCGGGGCGGCGCGTCGGCGGGCCCCTACGAATCGCTCAGTTTCTCGGTCGCGGTGGGCGACAGCGCGGACAACGTGAGCGAGAACCTGCGGCGCGCCGCGACGGAGCTCGGTGTCGAGCCGAGCCGGCTCTATTTCCTGTCGCAGGTCCACGGACGCGACGTCGTCGTGGTCGACGGCAGCGAAAATCGCGACGCGGTGCTGCATCGGGAAGGCGACGCGGTGGCGAGCACCGCGGCCGGCGTCGCATGCGGTGTCCGCATCGCGGACTGCGTCCCGCTGCTGATCGCGGACCGCGCGAGCGGCGCCGTGGCCGCGGCCCATGCGGGTTGGCGGGGCGTCGCGGCCGGCGTCGCGGCGGAGACGGTGCGGACCTTGCGCGGCCTGATCGCGGACCGGGGCGATCTGATCGCCGCCATCGGGCCGCACATCTCCGTCGATGCGTTCGAGGTGTCCGAGGACGTCGCGGCGCAGCTCCGCGACGCGTCGCCGGATCGGGACGTGATCGATCGCTCGCACGCGAAGCCGCACGTCGATCTGCGCCGTATCCTGCGCGCCCAGCTCCGCGCCCTCGGCCTCGCCGACGAGGATATCGACGACGTGGGCGGCTGCACCGTCGGCGATCGCGAGCGCTACTTCTCGTTCCGGCGCGACGGCAAGCAGAGCGGCCGTCACCTGGCGGCGATCGTCGTTCGCCCCGGCTCGCCTAGCGCTTCTTGAGCTTCTCCAGCGCCTGCGCCAGGTGCGGAGGAAGCGGCACCGCGACGTGCCGCGGCGGCGGCCCGGGCGGCTCGGGTGCGGGCGCGGGCTCGACCGCCGCAGCGATACCGGTCGGCATGCGCGGCACGCCGAAGGGCCGCGAGCCGAGACCGGTGATCAGGTCGTCGGCGATGGCCGAGAACAACGGCGGCGCCGTGGTGCGCCGGAGCAACGACGTCGTGCGCAACACCAGGCGATCGTCGTCGCGCTTCCCCTGTGCCATCAGCGGCTGGACCATGTCCGGGCGCGCGCGCACCGCGTTCTGGAACTCCTCGATCGGAGCTTCGATCGCCAGCGGACCGAGGACGCGCTCGGCGTTGAGGCCGTCGTCGACCAGCAGCTCGAGACGCGTGGTGCGCGGCGCGTCGCGGCGCAGGCGCACCACCAGCTCTCCGTCGAGCCAGGCGCACGTGCCGATGTGCGCGGCCACCACCAGGATCTTCGGCGCTCCGGTGGACGGACGCGCGATGCGCGCGAGATGCTCCAACAGCGCGAAGATGCGCGCGCGCGGCGTCTCGTCGTCGAACGAACGCGCCGGAGCGAGCGCTTGCCGGATTTGCTCCTCCGTCACGTCGAGGCAGGTATGGATGCTGGACGTGTCGATCACGGGCCTGGACTTCGCAAGGCTACCCGCCGCCGGCGGCACGTGCCACACGCTCAGGCTTCGTCGAGCAAGACGCGCACCGCCGTCCGCACGCGATCGGCCTGCCGCACCTCCGGCGACACGATCAAGTACGGACGGTCGTCCGGGTCGCGCCAGATCGGGACCTCGTCGCGCGCGCCCTGGAGCCGCCCGAGCGACGCGACGGTGTCGAAGAAGAACGGATCCTGGGCGGGGTCCACGAACACGGTCCACACCGCTCGCGATAGCCCCGGCACCGCCGTCTCGATCTTGCGCCGCGCGTTTACGACGACCAGCGCGACCGGCGTGGTGGACGTCAGCACGACGATCGGCCGCTGGTTGGCGATCGCGGCCTTTCGCAGCGCCGGCAGCCGCGCGGCGAACTGGATGAAGCGCTCCAGGGTCGGAAACGGTCCGTCGATGACTCGACGCAGATCGCCGCCCGCCGCGACCACGAAGCGCGAGCACAGCTCGGCGTGCTCCGCCCGCTCCGGAACGCCGTACGGATAAAGGATCACGCCGGAATGGCGTCCAAGCGAACTCCCGCCGTCTCCATGCCCACCCAGGAGATTGGTCACCGTGCGCTCCTAGCATGCAGGCGCGCAAGATCCTCTCCTCATGTGGGAGGGGCCTTGTCGTCGGAACCGCGACGCCAATCGTCGTAGACAGATTGGCTACGTCGTCGGCGACCGGCCCCGTCGAGCGCCCCTGGACACTGCTCGGATGAGCAGCAAGTGACCGAAAGGTTGTCTGCGTCTCGCCTGGAAGTACGCTCGGCTCGCGATGTTTTTCACGATCGGCTGCGACAGTTGCGGAGCGCGCTTCGCTCTGCCCACGGACCTGTACGAGCGCAAGGTCAGGGGCCGCATCGTGACCATTCGCTGCAAGCGTTGCGGCGGGGACATCACGGTGGACGACGCGCAGCTCGTCGCCGGCACGTATCGCTCGAAGTCCGACGCGCCGCCGAAGCGCGCCGGCAGGATGGGCAGCTCGCCGGCGATCCTGCCGACGCACGACGAGACGCCGACGGTGCCGCTCACGTTCGGGACGCCGCACGACGACGACATGCACGTCGAGGAGCTCTGGGTCGTGAGCTTCTCGGACGACGACGATCGCGAGCTCACCGCCGAGCAGATCGGCGGGGCGCTCGAGCGCCAGGAGATCGACCGCGAGACGATCGTGTGGCGCGAGGGCATGAGCGATTGGCTCCCGATCGAAGCCGTGCCCGAGCTCGCCGGCGTGCTGCGCGCCGCGGCGCCGCCGATATCGCTCCCGAGCAACGACATCAACGAGATCGAAGAAGCCCCGATCAGCGCGGCACCGATCAGTCTCGAGCCGGAGTCGCTGGAGAGCGACGCTTTCGCGGCGATAGCACCCGAGGAGCCGGGGCCCCGCGCGCTGTCGCCCGGAACGCTGTTCGTGGACAAGGCGGGGAAGGCGCCGCCCGCGCCAAAGGCCGCTCCGCGTCCGCCCGCGCCGCGCGCGACCACGCCGCGTCCGCCCGGCGCGACGGCGAAGCCGCCGCTGCCGCGACCCAAGAGCGCGAGCGTGGAGTCTCCCAAGCCGCCGGCGGCGGCCCGCACAGCGAAGCGCTCGCTTCCGACGCCGCCACCCGCGGTACGGCGCCCCATGCCGACGCCGCCACCCAGCGACGACGACGCGCCGCCGAGCTCGTCGGGAACACCGGCGCTCACGTCGCTCGCCGCATCGCGCGTCCCGAGAGCCTCGACCAACGAGCGCGCGGACGACGACATCCTGGGCCTGGGCACGGGCACGCTCGGCGCTCCCGCCGGGCCGCCCACCATCGATTCTCGGGCCCCCCACCATCGACATCGACGTGCCGGTCGTCGCGGCGCCGGTGACCGACGCCGCGCCCCAACCGGAGAAGATCGACTTCGAGCCTCCCACCGTCGATGTGTCGGCGCCCGTTGTGGATGCGCCCAAGTCGGCCAAGCTGAAGCCCGCTCCCGAGCGTCCGGCGAGCGGCGCCGAGCCCGCGCCCTCCGGGCCCGGCGAGCGCAAGGGCGGCGCCGCGATCTGGCTCCTGCTCGCGGCAGCGGCGGCGGCGTTCGGCGGGTGGTGGTTCTTCGTGCGCGCCCCCGCGGTCGCGCCGACGCCGCAAGAGGACGCCACCAACTCGACGTCCGAGCCCGCGAAGACGGACGACACGGCGCCCGCGGAGCCGCCGCCGACCGCGACCGACACGACGCCGGAACCCTCCGGCGCGCCGGACGAACCGGCGGCGCCCGTCGCCGCCGCGGGCCACGCGACGCAACCCGCGACCGCGCACGAGACGGCGACGCCGCGCAGCGGGGGCACGCCGAGCGAGCCAGCACCGAGAGAGCCGCCGACCGCACCGACCGAGCCGGATCCGAAGCCCGCCGAGACCGCGGCGGCGCCCGCCGCGCCCGAGCCGGCGCCCCCCGAGAAGGAAGTGCCGGTCGCGGGCCCGTTCGACACGGGCGCCGCGTCCGCCGCGCTGAGCAGCGCCGCCGGCGCAGCATCGGCGTGTCGCAAGGAGGGCGACCCTTCCGGCATGGCGCGCGTGTCGGTCACCTTCGCGCCCTCCGGCCGCGTCACGAGCGCCAACGTCAGTGGCCCGCCGTTCGCCGGCACCGCGACGGGCGGCTGCATCGCGGCGACCATGCGCCGCGCGCACGTGCCGCCGTTCACGGGCCCGTTCGTCACCGTCAGCAAGACCGTGGTCATCCACTGATGGCGCTGTCGATCCGGCGCGCCGTCGCCGGCGACGCGGCGCTGATCCATCGGCTGATCTCCGAGCTCGCGCGCTACGAGCGCGAGCCCGACGCGGTCGAGGCCACGCCGGAGTCGCTGCGCGCGCAGCTCGAGAGCGATCGCCCGCCGTTCGAGTGCCTGATCGCCGAGCTCGACGGCGCGGCCGCCGGCTTCGCGCTGTTCTTCCACAACTACTCGACCTGGCGAGGCAAGCGCGGCCTGTACCTCGAGGATCTGTTCGTGCTCGACACGCACCGGCGGCGCGGCGTCGGCCAAGCGCTGCTCGGCGAGCTCGCGCGCATCGCCGTCGAACGCGACTGCGCGCGCATGGAGTGGGCGGTGCTCGACTGGAACCGGCCCGCCATCGACTTCTATCGTTCCATCGGCGCGGTTCCACTGGACGAGTGGACCGTGTTCCGCCTCGACGGCGCCGCGCTGGCCGAGTTCGCGCGGAAATAGTTCCGGCCCCCCGGTTGCGGAAGGGTCCGGGCTCCATGATACTTCCGGCGCGAAATTTCGCTCCCCGGAGGATTTCATGGCCGACGCATTCATCATCGACGCAGTCCGTACGCCGCGTGGTCGCGGCAAGGCCGGCAAGGGCGCGCTCAGCGGAATCCACCCGCAGGAGCTGATGGCCCAGACGCTGAACCAGATCGCCAGGCGCAACCATCTGGAGAAGAAGGACGTCGAGGACGTCGTCGTCGGCTGCGTGTCGCAAGCCAAGGAGCAAGGCGCGTGCATCGCGCGCAACTCCATCCTCGCCGCGGAATGGCCGGACGAGGTCACGGGCGTGACCTTGAACCGCTTCTGCGGCTCGGGTCTGCAGGCGGTGAACTTCGGCGCCATGGGCGTGATGTCCGGCCAGCAGGATCTGGTGATCGGCGGCGGCGTGGAGAGCATGTCGCGCGTCCCCATGGGCTCGGACGAGGCGATGATGGACGGCCACAACGCCAAGCTCCGCAATCGTGTCTTCCAGGTGCCGCAGGGCATCAGCGCCGACCTCATCGCGACCATCGACGGGGTCACGCGCGAGCAGGTGGACGCGTTCGCCCTCGAGAGCCAGCAGAAGTGCGCGCGGGCCGTCGAAGAGAAGCGCTTCGCCAAGAGCCTGTTCGCGGTCATCGACGACGACGGCAACGTCGTGCTCGACCACGACGAGCATCCGCGGCCGGCCACCACGGCGGAGAGCCTGGCCGGTCTCGACGCGTCGTTCGTGATGATGGGCGCGGCGCCGATGGGCCCGAACGGCGCGACGCTCGATCAGGTCGCGCTGCATCGCTACCCCGACGTGAAGGAGATCAACCACGTCCACCACGCCGGCAACTCCAGCGGCATCGTCGACGGCGCCGCGGCCGTTCTGCTCGCGTCCGAAGCGTATGCGAAGGCGCACGGCCTGAAGCCGCGCGCGCGCATCCGCGCTACGGCGACGGCCGGCGCCGAGCCCGTGATCATGCTGACCGCGCCGACGCCCGCGTCGGAGGCCGCGCTGAAGAAGGCCGGCATGAGCGTGAAGGACATCGATCTCTGGGAGATCAACGAAGCCTTCGCCGTCGTACCGCTGAACACGATCCGCCGCCTGGGCATCGACCCGGCGAAGGTGAACGTGAACGGCGGCGCGATCGCCATGGGGCACCCGCTCGGCGCCACCGGCGCCATCCTCCTCGGCACTGCGCTCGACGAGCTCGAGCGCCAGAACAAGTCGACCGCGCTCATCACGCTGTGCATCGGCGGCGGCATGGGCATCGCGACGATCATCGAGCGCGTCTGACCCGCCCACCATCGCCTGGCCTGGTTGCCGGTCCGGCGCGGAACCCCGCGCGCCGGACGGCGCCCAGCGCCGGTGAGCACAGGAATCCCGTGCAACGCCCCCCCTGGCGCAGCGCGCGAGCATGCTTACCTTGTGGTTGTCGGCGTTCTGGCCGGAGACCTCGTGTCGCATCCCTCCCCGCCCCAACCCCCGACGCGGAGCCGCCGAGCGCAATCCGCGCTTCGCTCCTCGTCGAGCCGGTCAGCACGCCGACGCTCTTCGCTCGCAGACGCGGGCAAGCTGCGCGCGACCTGGTTGTTCCTGACCGACAGCCAGGCTCCACTGCTCGCCAAGCTCGTGTTCGTGCTGTCGCTCGTGTATCTCGTCTTTCCGATCGACGCGATCCCCGACTTGATTCCGGTCGTCGGCTATCTCGACGACCTCGGGTTCATCGGCGTCGCGACCTGGTACCTGCTGCGCACCGTGCGGCGCTACCAGGAAGCGGAGCGCGCAGCCGCGATCGACACCGAAGGCGTCGCGCTCGATCGTTGACGGCCGGACTCGAGCTCACGGAAAGGGTGGGCCCTGGATCGGACCGCTGGTGTCCGTCAGGTCCGAAGCCGGCGCGCTGCGCGCCTCGACGCGCGAGGCCTGCGTGAGGATGTCGGGGTTCACGGCGACGTGATCCTCCTGGCCCGAGACGGCACCGTGACAGTTGCCGCAGACACCGTCGAAGAGCTGGCGACGGAAGCCCTGGCGTACCCACTCGCCAGGGTAGAACTGCATCTCTTCACGCTGGAAGTGCGCCGTCGCGCTTCCGTCGCCGGCGAGCTTGATGTTGGTGGCGAGGACCAGCGGCACGCCGCCCGGCACCTGCATCACGGCCGAACCGTCGGAGTAGATCTTCGGCGAGCCGAGCTTCCGACGGCGCACGTACAGCTGGCCGAAATCGTCGTTGGTGACGTACTGACCACCGGCGTCGAAAGACGTGACGCCCTGCTCCGGCGGAAGATCCTCCCACACCTC
The DNA here is from genome assembly GCA_963775185.1 of uncultured delta proteobacterium. Taxonomy (GTDB): domain Bacteria; phylum Myxococcota_A; class Polyangia; order Polyangiales; family Polyangiaceae; genus JAPSGB01. The sequence goes on from CAVZIE010000009.1 coordinate 11,149, forward strand.
GAAGCCCGCGCCGGTCGGTAGCTCGCGTCCGCTGCGCGTGTTCTGGAACAACAGGCTGGCCAGCAGCGGTGCGTCGAGGAAGGTGATCTGCGAGCGATCCGCGCGGTCCGGGTAGACGTGCGACGCGCCGTTCGGCTCGTCGAGCTTCGAGTGGTACACGCCGTGCGGGTTGTAGCGGGCGTACACCGCGACCGGCCACAGCAGATCGTCCGCGTCGGAGATGAGCGGCGTCCGCGCCCCGGTGTGGGGATCGACGACGAACACGTCGAAGTTGCCGTTGAAGGTCGCGAGATCCGTCACGTTCGCCGCGTAGCTCACCAGCATCTTGCCGTCCGGAAGCGGCGACGGATTGCGGTACGCGCCCTGGGTCGCGTCGAGCTTGCCGGTGGCCGCGGGATCGACGATGCGAAGCGAGTGCTGGTAGAAGGCGGGATTCGGGTAATCAACGGCGCTCTGGTCCTGCACGTAGTCCGCCGGATTGGAGCTCTCCTGGTCGATCCCGAGGCTACGATTGACGATCGCGAGCGCGCCGGCCTCGTGGGCCGCGCCCTTCTCGCTGACGATCGCGGCAAAGTCCTTGTCCGACAGCTCCACGACGTCCATGAACTGCGTGTAGCCGACGCTGGAGCGCTGCGCGAACAGCGGATGGTAGTCGCCGCCGTCGAGGTTCATGCGACGACCGGCGAGCTGGTAGAAGCCCGGCGCGCGCTTCTCGGTGGTCATGATCAGCCGGCCGTCGTTCATGAAGGACGGCGCGAGCTCCTGGTCGAGCAGGAAGGTGAGCTGGCGGATCTTGCCGTTCTCGAGCACGTACAGGTTCGCGTTCAACTTCGACGGGTCGGCGGGCGCGCGCTGCGGCCCCTGGTAGCCGAAGACCGCCGTGTTCATGATGTTGCCGCGCGTGGAGGCGAACACGATGCGGCCGTCGGGCGCGAACGCCGGGTCGAAGTTGTGAACCAGCTCGTTGTTGGTCGGGACCGCGTTGCCCTGGTCGTCGACCGGCGCCGCGTTGATCGTCGGCTCGGGCGCGCACGTGCCGCCCTCGTAGATGTAGATCTGCAGCGGCTTGTCCTTGGCGTCGCGGGCGGCAAAGGCGATCTTCTTGCCGTCCCAGGACACCGCCGGCTTGCGCACGTCCGCCGTCGCCGGCGAGAGCCCGCACGCGCCGAGCAAGCTGGCCCCGGCGCCGCCGAGCGCGACGTCGCCGTTCGCGCCGAGGGTGGCCGGCGCGAGCATGAGATCCGCGCCCGGCGCGTACGTCGCGTAATCCTGCGGGGTGTCCGGGCCGGGAGCGGGGGGACGCTTGACGTAGACGATGCCGGACAGATCCATCGCGCCGGCGTCGACCATGCGCGCCTGGCGTTCCTTCTCGATCCACGCCACGACGACGCAGTACTCCGGTTGGTCGTCGAGCGGCCCGGTTTCCGCCGCCGTGAGGTCGCACGCCGCCGGATCGCCACCCGACGCGAACAGCGAGCCGCCGCGGTGCAACAGGCCGCCCTCGGTCGGCGGCAGGTTCTTGCGGATGATGCGGCTCGCGTTCGGATCGGGCGAGTCGAGCGCGATCTGCTCGCGCGTGAGCTCGTAGTTCCGGCGCGTGGACGGCAGGCTGAAGTGACCGCCGCTGCCGCCGCGCAAGCGGTACTCGTGACCCATGGCGGCGGAGTGGCAGCCGATCTGCATGCAGCCACGCTTGGCGAGGATCGGCTGCACGCGCTTCGCGAAGAAGTCGAAGCCGGCGTCGGTCGGGATGTTGGTCGGGCCGCCCTTCGCCTGGGCCCAGTTCGAGAGCGCCTGGTAGCCGGGGTCGTTGGGGCTGGTGAAGACGGTACCGCCTTCGTGGAACGTGCCGCCCTGCTGCGGCGAGAGCGCGCGGCGCAGGATCTCGCTGTTGGCGGGCTTCGCGGAGACGTAGTCGCCCATCACGAAGTAGTTCCAGCGCTGCTGCTCGGGCGTGTCCCCGCAGGTCAGGTAGAGCGTATTCGCGGACGTGCCGTGGCAGTTGCCGGCGGCGCAGCTCTGCTTCAAGACCGGGATCACGCTCGAGACGAACTGTCCGTAGTCCGCGGTCGCCGGGTCCTTGGACGCGTCGAACAGCGGGTCGCTGCCGAGCTCGGTCGTGCAGCCCTCGAACGCCAGAGGCGGCTGCGGCAGCGGCGCGTTGTTGCGTGCCGCGCCGTTGTCGATCCACTTCGAGATCTCGCTGAAGGACGTGCTCGTGAAGTCGACCAACGACCCGCCCTGGTGCGCGATGTCGGTGGTGATGATCTGCTCCTGCTCGTCGTAGGACGTCAGCCGGAGCTGGTACGGGGGAACGACCTTGAGCAGCAGGCCGGGCACGCCGTAGGGCCCGTAGGTCTTGAGCAGATCCCGGCGCAGCGCCACCGTGTCGTAGCTGGTGACGTCCAGGTTGCCGAGGGCGTTGCCGTGGTCGTCGGCCCGCACGTGACAGCCGGAGCGCGTCGGGCTCGAGGCACACGACGCCTGGAGCGTTGGCGCGATCTTGCGGTCGTAGAAGGTGTTGGTCGCCGGCGGCTCGCGCCGGTTGCAGCCGATCGCGCCCAGCGCGGAAGCGAGGGCCAGTGCCGACGCCACGCGACGCGTCCCGTTCTCGTTCACGACGGACATCCTAGCGCGGCACGCGCCAGCAACCCAGCGCGACAAACCTCTCCGGACCAATGGCCGACGCCACCGGCGGGGCCAATGGCGTCGGGAACAGCGCGCGTCGCCTCAAAGACGGCGCGCGGCGATCTTCGCCGCATCCCGCACGAACTGATCGGGGTCCTGCTGTGCGGCCTTCACTGCGGCCGCTCCGGCAGAGTCGCCGATCTTGCCGAGCGAGGCGACCGCTTCCGCACGGACGCGCGCGTCGGGCTCGGTGTCCGGCGAGGTCAACGCGACCAGGCTGGCCACGGCGTCCTTCGCGCGCATCACGCCCAGCGCCTCGGCGGCGCGGCGGCGCACGAGCGCGGACTGGTCGCTGATGAGCGCCGCCACCGCGTCGACGTGCGTGAAGACGTTCACGCGGATGGCCGCGTGCACCGCCGCGAGACGAACGTCCGCGTCGGAGTCGGTCATGGCCGTCGCGATCTCGCCGTTCGGCCCCTGGTTGTCCAGGCGCTCGAGCGCAGCGACCGCGCTCTTGCGCACGATCGGCGACGGATCGTTCAGCACGGCGCTGGCAACCGGCGCGACGCCGGCCTCGGCCAGGAACTCGCCGAGCGCCTGGGCGGCGTAGGCGCGCTTCAGCTCGGGCTGGCTCTGGTCGGCGAGCGTCTGGATCGTCTGCTCGTAGACCTGGCCCTTGCCGAACACGCCGAAGATACGCCGGCGCAGCCACCACGCGCTGATCTCGCGCGTGACCGTGCTGTCGTTGTAGAGCAGCTTCGAGACGGCCGGTACGCACGCGACGCACTCGACCTTCTCGCCGTGCTCCAGCGTGGCCCAGATCTCCGTCGGCGAGACGTTGCCGCCGGTCACGGCCATGATGTGATCCGGCGTGCTCACGTTCTCGAGCGAGCCGGGGTCGAGGTCCTTGTACACCGTGGAGCGGCCGGACAGGACGGACTGCTGCGTCGGCGTGTCGGCGAAGCCGACGCCGGTGACGAGCGCTGCCGCGCCCGCGAGGAGGATTCCGATGGTGAGGTGACGATGGCTGGAAATCATGGCTTTCTCCTCGGATCCTTACTTGCCGGCCGTCGGGTCGTTGCCGTACGCCTGGAAGTTCGTGTTGTGTCGCGAGTAGTACTGCCCGCCCAGGTCGATGGCGCGGATCAGCTTGACGCGCTCTTCGCGGGTGAGCGTCACGCCGACATCCTCGGGGTGCATGGTGCGCGTGGCGCCCTTGATGTTCGGGTCCGAGAACGGCTGCCCGAGCGCCCACGCCGTCTTGTTCGCGTCCACCGACGACGTCATGTTGAGCTTCTCGATCAGAGCGCTGCCGCGCGCGTCGCTCGGCACGGCCCACTCGGGCGGTACGGTGCCGACCACCGTGCTGCCCATGCCCATCTCCATCGCCACGGCCGCGGGGTAGAACAGCGACACGTAGCTGGCCGCGTACTGACCGGTCTTGTTGTCGTACGCGACGGTGATGGGCCGGTTGCTCAGATCCATGCGCGGGATCTGGTAGCTCGTCGCGCCGGCCACTGCGTTGTTGGTCGTGACCGTGTAGAACTCCTGCGGCCCGTTGCCGTTCGTCGTCTGGTTGTGGCACTGCACGCACTTGGCATCGAGCAACGCCTGGATCTCGTTCGGGTCGTTCGGATCCGTCGCGTTGGCCCAGGGGTATTCCTCGCGCTGCGCGATGGGCTTGTCCAGATCGACGGCGCCCTTGCCAGCGGCGATGGTGAGCTGCTGACCGCCCGACAGGTTCGGCGCGGTGCGGCTCTCGTGGCAACCGCCGCACACGCGGTCCTCGCCGGGCATGCCCTGGATCCACAACGTCTGGTTGCGGATCGTCATGTCGAACTCGTCGACGGGCTGCAGGTGCATCGGGATGTACGGCGGCACCTTCGCGAGCCACGAGCCGTCGTTGTAGACCGTCGCTTCGCCGACGACGGCGGCGCCCTCGGCCATGGTCAGGCCGAACATGGTGACGCCCGGCGCGGCCTCGCTGGAGAAGCCTTCCACGATGCGGACCTTCTTCGCCTGCTTGAGGGCCTCGTCGGTCGGCGTGTTGTCGAACTGCGCGCCGCTCACCGTGTCGCCGTGGACCGAGTAGAGCGACGTGTTCTTGATGTCGATCGACCCGAACACCGCCGGCGTCGTCGCGTCGGTGTTGGCCTGGACCGAGCTCAGGATCGGCGGCTCGTCGCGGGCGACGACCGGCTGCGCGTACAGCTCCCAGCTGTCGGAGTGGTTCACCACCAGCTGGTTCGTGCGGGACGCCGGGTCGTAGATGTAGATGCCGTAGTCGGGCGGCGTCGCGCTCATCACGTCGATGTCGTTGACCACGCCGTCCGCCCAGGACACCAGGATGCGGCCGTCGGGCAGCGAGTGCGGCGTGCGGTAGCGGCCGACCGGCGACGGCTCGTTGCCGAGGGGCACGTTCGGCGTGAGGTCCTCGAACTGCGGACGCTCCTCGTCGAACTTGGTGGGGTCCGCCGCGGACTGGGCGTTGATCCGCACCAAGCCGCCGGAGTGGATCGTCTTGTTGCGCGAGGTCGCGACGGCCAGGAACACGTTCGGCTGGTTCGTCTCGACGACCTGCACCAGCGAGTTCGACGGCTTGCCGTGCTGGCCGCTCACCGCGACCATCCCCGTGCAGTCGGGGTTCATCGAGAACAGCTTCACGTCGTTGACGTTCTCCAGGTGCTCCCAGCGCGAGAACCCGAGGCGGCCGTCGGCCATGCTGAACAGGTTGACCGAGTGGGACAGGTTCTGGGAGCAGAGCTTGCGGTCGGCGTCGCCGGCCGCGAGCGTGATGGTCCCGATCTGCGTCACGACGCGCGAGTGCTCGTACTCGTCGGCGCGCGTGCCCATCGACGTGTAGCCCTCGTTCGTGATGAACGCGATGCGACCGCCGGCGAGCCAGACGGGGTGCAGGTCGTCGTAGGGCCCGAAGGTGAGCTGGTGGATCTCGAACTTGCCGTCGTCACCGCGCGACAGCGACGCCCAGTACAGATGGTAGCTGTCGCTGTCGTCGGTCTTCATCGAGAAGACGACCTTCGTGGCGTCGTAGCTCACGTCCAGGCTCGAGATATCGGCCTTGGGGAATGCCTCGGTGATGTTGTCGGTCTTCTTGCTACCGAGGTCGTAGATCTCGAGGCGGCCGCCCGGGATGTAGCGCTGGTAGTCGATCACCTGATCGGACCCGCCGGACACGTCGATCGTGACCTTGCCGTCCGGCGCCACGATGGTGTGCTGACGGACCGCGTAGACGATCTTGTTGAAGCTCTGCGCCGTGGGCTCGTCGGTGGCTTTCGCTGAACAGCCGAAGGACGGCAGGGCGAGCGCTGCGAGCAGGGGTAGCGCCAGGGCTGACAGGCGGTGGGGTCGAAGCTTGCGGGCCATGGGTGGGTTCTCCTCCGAGCGAGCGCGGGACGTGCCGAGCGCCCACTCGCCTACCAGCAGGAACCACGCCAACAAGAATACTCAATAGATACCGAGCATTGGAATCCAGGTCGTAGGGGGCTGCCCCCGCGCACCCGGGACAGATCGTGGGGAGCCGCCCACAGCGCGGGCGTTCCGCGCCGCCGGCCGCGCCGGACCGGCACTAGGATGTGGCCGTGCCGATCGCATACGACGACCAAGGACTGATCCCCGCCATCGTCCAGGACCGCCTCACCGGCGAGGTGCGGATGGTGGCGTGGATGAACCGGGAGGCGCTGGCCCGGACGCTGGAGACCGGCCTTGCGACGTTCTTCAGCCGATCGCGCGGGCGACTGTGGCAGAAGGGCGAAAGCAGCGGAAACACGCTGCAGGTCGCGCGCGTGGTCGCCGACTGCGATGCCGACACGCTGCTCTTGCTCGTCGATCCGGCAGGTCCGTCCTGCCACACCGGACGTCCGAGCTGCTTCTTCCGCGACCTGGACCCGACCGGCGAGGTGGCGGACGCCCCCGTCCCCGTCGCGCCGTTCCTGCTCGAGCTCGAGCAGGTCCTGGCCCAGCGCCAGGCCAGCAGCGCCGACAAGAGCTACACGCGCTCGCTGCTCGACGGCGGCGCCGAGCGGATTGCCGGCAAGATCCGCGAGGAGGCCGACGAGCTCGCGCGCGCGCTCGAAGCCGAGAGCGACGAGCGGGTCGCCAGCGAGGCCGCCGATCTGCTGTATCACGCGCTCGTCGGGCTGCGCCTGCGCGGCGTGGACCTCCGGAGCGTGCTCGACGTCCTCGCGAAGCGCTCCGGCACCAGCGGCCACGCGGAGAAAGCCGCGCGTCCCAAGGCGTAGCCTCCCCCGCAGGCTGCCGGTCCGGCGCGGAAGCGCGCGTCGCGAGCCCGCGAGGCCGCGACGTCGCGACGTTTGACCCCTGTGCAAGTGCCCGATATCGTGGGCGCCCTCGGGCATCCGCCCGTGCTGTTCCCCCCTCTCTCTCTCCTCTGCGAGCGGAGCCGTCACCGATGCCGAAGAAGGTCCTGGTTTTCGAGAGCGATCCCGCCTTCGCCAGCGAGCTGCAGAACGGGCTGCTGCGCTTCGGATGCGAGACGACCCTCGTCGATGACGCGAACGCGGGTCTGCAGGCCGCCGCCAGCGACAAGCCCGATCTGATCCTGCTGTCGATCGAGCTGCCGCGCATGAACGGGTTCTCGGTCTGCAACAAGCTCAAGCGCGACCCCGCACTGAAGGGCGTGCCGCTCATCATCATGAGCAGCGACTCCACCGAGGAGACGTTCGAGCAACACCGGCGGCTGCGGACACGCGCGGAAGACTACGTGCACAAGCCGATCGGCTTCGACGACCTGATCGCCCGCGCACAGCAGTTCATCGATCTCGGCGCGGAAGGCAACGGCGCGGCCTCGCACGAAGCCGGGCCGCCGAGCGAAGAGGCGATCATCCTCGACGACGAGATCGAGATCGAGGACGCGGAGCCGGACGAAGACGACGAGCCAGCGGCTGCGGAAGAGGAAGCGCCGCCGAGCTCGATCGACGACGAGGTCGACGACTTCACCGAGCACGCCTTCGACGCGCTGATGGACGAGGCCCCCACGGGCTCGGTCTCCGCCGAAGCGGCGGTCGCGGCCGCCGCAGCCGCACCCGCAGCACCGGAACCCGAGCCCGAGCCGGAACCCGAGCCCGAGCCGGAGCCCGAGCCCGAGCCGGCCGCGGAGGTCGAGCCGGAGCCCGAGCTGCCACGTCCACCGCCGGCACCGTCGGCGCGACCCCGCATGTCGTCGATCCCGCCGCGCCCGGCGGAGAGCGCCGAGGCGGGTCGGCTGCGCGACGAGCTCGACAAGCTCAAGGCGAAGAACGAAAAGCTCGACGAGGAGCTGCGCACGGCGCGCTCGCACATCTCCGAGCTGGAAGACGAATCGCAGCGTGGCGCCACCAAGGACGCCGAGGTCCAGCGCCTCCAGCGCGAGCTCGACGAGGCCAAGGCGAAGGCCGCGGTGGGCGGCAAGAGCGGCGGCTCCGCGCGCGAGTTCCTCGATCTTCGCGAGGCGCTGAACAAGAAGGACAAGGAGATCCTCGATCTTCGCGATCAGTTCACGAAGAAGGACAAGGAGCTGCTCGGCCTGCGCGACAGCGGGCTCTCGCTCGAGCGGGAGAAGGCCGATCTGAACGATCGGATCTTCGAGCTCGAGAAGCAGAGCTCCGAGCTGCAGCGGACCGGGGACGCGCTCAAGGCCGACAAGGACCAGGCCAGCAAGCGCGCCGACGACTTCAAGCGCAAGAGCGAGAAGCTGCAGGCCGACCTGGAGGCGCGCGGCCAGGAGATCGCCGAGCTCAAGGACAAGCACGAAGGCGAGATCGCGACGCGCGACGCCCGCGAGGCCTCGCTCCGCGCCGAGCACCAGGAAGCGCTCGAGAAGGCCGCCGCCGACCAGTCCGCCGCGGTCGAAGCCGCCGAGGAGCAAGGCCGGCAGAACGTCGTGCAGGCGATCGCCGAGACCCAGGCGGCCGCCGCCGAGGCGCTCGAGCAGGCGCTGGCGTCGGCGAGCGAGGCCGCCGAGGCGGCGCAGGCCGAGGCGATCACCGCCCGCGAGGTCGAGCTGAAGAAGGAGTCGGACGCCAAGCTCGCCGCCCTGCATCGCGCCAACGAGGACGCGATGAACAAGCTCAAGGCGGAGCACGCGCAGGCGCTGGAGGAGGCCGAGCAAGCCGCCGCCGATCAGCTCGCCGCACGCGAGAGCCGAGCTCGGCGAAGCCCACGCCGCGGAGGTGCAGCGCCTGACCGACGCGCACGACGCGACGAAGGCCGACCTCGCGAGCACGACGCAGACGCTCACCGAGACTCGCGAAGCCAAGGAAGAGGGCGAAGCGACGCGCGACGCGCGCATCGCCTCGCTGGAGAGCGATCTCGAGGCGCGCACCGGCGAGCGCGACGCCGCCAACAGCACCATCGAGGAGCGCGACGCGCGCATCGCCTCGCTGGAGAGCGACCTCGAGACGCGGACCGGCGAGCGCGACGCCGCCAAGAAGACGATCGAGGAACGCGACGCGCGCATCGTCTCGCTCGAGGGCGAGCTGGCGGCGACGAAGGGCGATCTCGAGGAAGCGAACGACGCCCTCACCGCCGAGAAGGCCAAGCTCGAGAAGGCGCGCGGCAAGTGGGACGGCGATCGCGCCTCGCTCGAGAAGGCCAAGGACGCGCTGGCGTCCGCGCTGGCGCAGATCGAGGAAGCGGAAGCGCGTCCCTTCGACTGATCGCAGATTCCTTGTTCGACTACAGGGAATCCCGGGCGCACGCCTCGACGATCGCGCGGAGCGCGCGCGCGCCGTCGGCGAGGCGCGGTCCGGGGCGGCCGAGGTAGGCCTCCGGGACGCAGTAGATCCGATCGTGCCGCAGCGCCGGCAGCGACGCCCACGCTGCGCGCCGGCGCACGATGTCGGGACGGTATTTTTCCGGACGCACGCCGCACCACGAGATCACCACGGCGTCCGGCGCGAGCTCCAGCGCTTCGGCGTCGGTGATCGGCGTGCTCTTCACGGCGCGATCGGCGAGCGGGTTCTCGCCGCCGGCGGCGTCGAGCAGCTGGTTCACCCAGCTGTCGCGCCCCGGGACGATCACGGGCTTGGGCCACCACTCCACGAGCACGCGCGGCCGGCGCGCGGCGGGCGGCGGCCGCGCGTCGAGCACCGCGCCAAGCTCGGCGATCAGCGCCTCGGCGCGCGACGCCACGCCGAGCCGAGACGCGATCAGACGGATATCCGCGTACACATCGGCGACCGTCACGGGCTCCGGCGCGACGAACGGGAGCCCCGCGCGCACGAGCCCTTCGACGACGCGCTCATGCCCAGGCACCGTGAGCGACGCCAGCACGAGATCCGGGCGGAGCGCGCTCACCTTGTCGATATCGATGCCGAGATCGGGCCCGACCCGCGGAAGCGCGCGGACTACCTGCTCGGGGTAGTCGCTGTGATCGTCCACGCCGACGAGCAGCCCCGCGCAGCCGAGCGCGCACACGATCTCGGTGTTCGAGCACGCGAGGGAGACGACGCGCACGCCGCTCTTTCTCCCATCGCCGCGCGGCTCGCGCAAGACGGCGACGCGTGGACGTCATGGCAATGCTGCGAAAACGACCTTCCGGCAGCGCCCGGCGCGGGACTATCCTGGCGGCCGATGGCGAGCACGCTGAGCGCCGCGGACCGGCGCGATCGCCTGGTGGCTTGGGGATCGACGTGGCTCGCCTACGCGACGTACTACACGGGCCGCAAGGGCTTCAGCGTCGCGAAGAAGGCGATCCACGAGCACCTGGGCGTGTCCGTCACCGCCCTGGGCGCGATCGACACCGCCTTCCTCACGGCCTACGCTTTCGGGCAGTTCATCAGCGGGGCGCTCGGCGATCGCATCGGGGCGCGACGCTTGATCGGCTACGGCATGCTGCTGTCAGCCGTGGCGTGCGCCGCGTTCGGCGCGTCGAGCGGAGCGATCCTGTTCGGCGTCTTGTTCTGCGTGAACGGCTTCGCCCAGTCCACGGGCTGGCCGGGCACCACGCGCGCCATGGCGGAGTGGACCACGCCGGCGAACCGCGGCTCGGTGATGGCGCTCTGGGCCACCTGCTACCAGGTCGGCGGCATCGCCGCGACGGCGCTCGCCGGGCTGATGCTCAGTCACTTCGGCTGGCGCTTCGCGTTCTTCGGACCGGCGCTGGTGATCGTCGCGGTCGCGCTGCTGGTGATGGCGGTGCTCAAGCCCGGACCGTCGTCGCAGGGCCCGGTCGCCGCCGACAGCGCGATCCCGGTCGGCGCCGCGGGCGACGCACCGGACGCCGGCCGCGCCGGACCGGCAATCCCCGAAGACGCCCCCTCGGGCGAGGAGCTCCGCGCCTTGCGCAAGCGGGCGCAGCGCGCGGTGCTGACGAGCCCGGTGTTGTGGTGCTACGGCGGCAGCTACTTCTTCATCAAGTTCATCCGCTACAGCCTGCTGTTCTGGCTGCCGTACTACCTGGCGCAGCGCCTGGGATACGCGGAGGACGTCGCGGCGTACATGTCGACGGCGTTCGAGGTCGGCGGCATCGCCGGCGTGATCGTGATCGGCGTGCTGTCGGATCGGCTGCGGCACTTCTCGCGCTCGCTGCTGGCGGCGATCTGGCTCGGTGGGCTGGCCGTCGCGCTGATCGCCTACGCGCAGCTCGGCGCGACCAGGACAGCTGGTCAACGTGCTGTGCCTCGGCGCCGTCGGCGCGCTCTTGTACGGTCCGGACTCGCTGATCAGCGGCGCGGCTGCCCAGGACGCAGGCGGTCCGCACGCGGCGGCGATGGCCACCGGCTTCGTCGACGGCGTGGGCTCGTTCGGCGCGATCCTGGAAGGCGTCGCGGTGCCCGCCGTCAGCCAGCGCTATGGCTGGCATGCGGTCTTCTGGCTGTTCGTCGCGATGGCCGTGCTGGCCGCCTTGGCGTTGATCCCCAGCGTGAAGCGCGCGCCGGCGCCGCGCGCGGCGTGACCGGCGCGTCAGCCCTTCAGCGATTGCGGAAGCGACGCCGGCGGCGCGGATTCGCGGTCGTCGGCGCTGGCGCCGAACTCGATCCACTGCCCGCCGATCATGCGCTCGTGCGGCAGGTAGCGCGCCTTGTATCGCATCGCGTCGCAGTCGGCGATGTAGAGGCCAAGGTACAGGTAGCGGAGGCCCCAACGCTTGCACAGCTCGACCTGTTTCATGATCGAGTAGGTGCCCGGCCCGAGCCGCTCGCGTGCCGGATCGTAGTAGCAGTACACGGCCGACAGCGAGTCGACGCCGCGATCCACGATCGCCACGGCGACGAGCTCGTGGCCGATGTAGTAGGCGAGCTCGAAGCTCTCGCAACACGTGCTGACGAGGAAATCGCGATAGCCGTCGGCGTCGATCGCCGGCTGCCCGTCGCCGAGGCCACGGACCTTCTTGTGCAGGTTGTAGAGAGCGACGCGGCTCTCGTCGATGCGCGGCGCGCCCATCTCGACGCGCAGCAGCTTCTGGCCGCGTCGGAAGGCGCGCTTCTGCGATCGGTTCGGCGCGAAGCGATCGACGTGCAGACGGATCGGCTCGCACGCGCAGCACTCCGGGCAGCGCGTGCGGTAGAGCACGTAGCCCTGACGACGGTCGCCGGCGCCCAGCCGCGTCTCCATCTCGTCGCGCGACAGCGCGCGCACCGGCAGGCGCAGCGGCATGCGCGCGAGGCGATCGGGGAGATACGGGCATCGACCCGGCTTGTCGTACACGACGAGCTCGGGCGGCGTGCCGGGCAGGATCGGGATCGTCACGGGCGGAGTGCTGGGAAATCTACGCCATGGGCGCGCGACGGGCGAGTCAGCGCGCCGGGTCGGCCAGAAGCTGCTGCAGCCGCGGCATGATCTCGCCGACCGCCGCCGGCCCCTTGATCGAGCCGAAGATGCGCCGCGGGCCGCCGCGGCCGTCAGACTCGGGGACGCAGAACAGCGGGATCAGCGTGGAGCTATAACCGGCCTCGTCCAGCAGCTCGCGGCTCCTGTCCAGGTCGTAGGCGACGAAGCGCACGCCGGCCAGCTCGCGGTCGAGCTTGCCCGCGAGCAGCGCCTGGTGGAAGCGCTGGCACGGCTCGCACCAGGTCGCGCCGACGTAGACGACGAGCTTCTTCTTGTCGCGGGCGGCGCGCTGGAGCTCGCCCTTCACGTAGGCAGCGACGTTCTCTGTCGGCGGCGCGTCGACGAGATCGGGCTTGGCCGCCCCGGTCGCCGGCCGCGCCGGACCGGCAGAAGCCGACGGCGCGGGCGTGGGCTCGACGGGCGCGGACTTGCACGCGCCCAGCGTCAGCGCCGACAGCGCGATCAGCCAATGCCGCCTCACAACACTCCCGCCCGCCGCGCGAGACGGCGCGCTTGCTCCCGCGCCACCGCCGCGACGCGTTCGGCGTCGAGCGTGCGAAGCTCCGCCCGATCGACCACGGGGACGCCGTCCACGAGCACGGTCTCGACGTCGCGCGCCTGGGTGGCGAAGACGAGCGTGCCGACGGCATCGAGCGCCGGCGCGACGTGAGGGCGATCGCGCCGCACGACGACCACATCGGCGCGCTTGCCCGGCTCCAGCGATCCGATGCGGTCGGCTTGGCCCAGCACGCGCGCGCCGTCGATCGTGGCCATCCGGAGCACGTCTTTCGCCGGCAATACGCCGGGGCCGGAGCGCACGCTCGCGAGCAGCGCCGCGTGTCGCATCTCGAGCCAGGGATCGAGATTGTTGTTGCAAGGGGCGCCGTCGGGGCCGAGGCCGGTGACCACGCCGAAGCGACGCATATCCGCCACGCGCGCGATGCCGCTGCCCAGCTTCAGGTTTGCGCTCGGGCAGTGCACGACCTGGGTTTCCGCCTTGGCCAGCCGGCGCATCTGCGCGTCGGTGAGCTGTACGCCGTGGGCGATCGAGGCGCGCGGCCCGGTGAGTCCCCAGCGCGCGAGCACGTCCACGTCGTCGGCGCCGAGCGCGGCGCGCACCGCCGCGCGCTCTCCGGGGTGCTCGGCGGCGTGGGTGTGGATGCGCGCGCCGGACGCCGCGGCGCGCTCCACGGCGCCGCGGATCAGCGCCTCGGAGCACGACAGCACGAAGCGCGGGATCCACGCGTAGTCGACGCGGCCCGACGGGTGCGACTTCCACGTGCGCTCCAGGCGCTCGGCGTCGCGGAGCTCGCGCGCCGTGCTCTGCTTGAGGCGGCGCGGAACGCCGGCGCCCTCGTCCATCAAGGTCTTGCCGCCGACCACGCGCACGCCGGCGCGCACGCACGCGTCGAAGACCACGTCGTGGTGGTGCACCGTGCCAAGATCGAGGATCGCCGTCACGCCGGCGGACAGCATCTCGCTCAGCCCGAGCTCGGCGCTGGCGCGGAGCGAGCGCTCGTCGTGAGCGGCTTCCATGGGCCAGATGCGCTGTCCGAGCCAGTCGAGCAGCGGCAGGTCGTCGGCCAGGCCGCGCATCAGCGCCTGGCACAGGTGCACGTGCGCCATCACCAGACCGGGCATCACGAGCCGATCCGCGGCGTCGATCACGCGCGCCGTCGGCGACGCGCGCACGCGCCCGACGCCGACGATCACGCCGTCGCGCACGAGCAGGTCGCCCTTGATCACGCGATCGGCGGTGTCGCAGGTGACCAGGGTGCCACCTCGCACCACAAGCTCGTCGGCGACCGCTTTCATGCCTCGAGCGAGAAGGGCAACGGCAGCAGCTGGGCGATGCTGCTGCGGGCGAACCCGCGCGGATTCGCGCTGACGACGCCGACGTCGCTGCCGAATTCGCGGATCACCTGGCGACAGATCCCGCACGGCATGGCCAGCTCCGCCGCGTCGGTGAAGACGGCGACCGCGGCCAAGACGTGATCGCCGGCGGCAACCAGCTGGGCGATGGCCGCGCGCTCCGCGCAGATGGTGGCGCCGAAGGTCGCGTTCTCGACGTTGCAGCCCAGGTAGACGTTGCCCTCTGCGCTGCGCACCGCCGCGCCGACGCGGAAGCGCGAGTACGGTGCGTACGCGTGCTCGCGGACCGCCCGCGCGGCGTCGACCAGCTCCTGCTCGTCCGGGGCGAGCGGGGCCGTCATGCCCGCACCGCCTTGTCCGTCAGCTCCACCCAGCGCCCGAGCAGACGCGTGAAGCGCTCCCGCGCCTTGCCGGCGGTCTCCTCCACTTCCTTGTGATCGAGCAGCGCACCGGAGATCCCCGCGGCCAGGTTGGTGATGCAGCTCACGGCCCCGACGCGCACGCCGCGGTGGCGCAGCGCGATCACCTCCGGCACCGTGCTCATGCCGACGGCGTCTGCACCGAGCGTGCGCAACATGCGGATCTCGGCCGGCGTCTCGTAGCTGGGGCCGAGCATCGCCGCGTACACGCCTTGCTTCAGCTCCACGCCGGTGTCGCGCGCCGCCTGGCGCGCGGCGTCGGCGACGCCCACGTCGTAGGCGCGTGTCATGTCGGGAAAGCGCGGGCCGTGCTCGTCGTTGGGACCGACCAACGGGTTTCGTCCCATCAGGTTCAGGTGGTCGACGATCAGCATGAGATCGCCGGCCTCGAAGCCCGCGTTGATGCCGCCGGCGGCGTTCGTGAGCAGCACGGCGCGGCAGCCGATCGCCGCGAGCAGGCGCACGCCGAACACGACGCGCTCCATCTCGTGGCCCTCGTAGGTGTGGACGCGGCCTTGCAGACACGCGACCGGCGCATCGCCGACGCTGCCCAGGCACAGGTTGCCGGCGTGACCCACCACGGTGGATCGCGGCATGTGAGGCACGTCGGCGTAGGGCAGCTTGCGGAGCCCCGCGAGTTGATCGCCGAACGCGCCGAGGCCCGACCCGAGCACGACGCCGACACGCGGCGCGTCTCCGACGAGCCCGCGAACGAAGCGCTCGGCCTCCCCGAGCTGTTCCGAACTGGTCATCGAGGCGACGGTACCTCTTGGCCGAGGCGCGGAGTGGGTCTATGTTCCCCGCCCCGCCCCGAGACACGGGGCCCCGACATCTGTTCAGCCATGGCAAGCAAGTTCGAGCAATTCCTCACCGACAAGAAGATCGACCCGCGCCGCGTCCTGACGGCTTCGCGACAGGTGGAGCGCCTCCGGCCCGCCGACCGCGCGCTGAAGCTCAAGAAGCCGGACGCCAAGGCAGGCGAGGAGGGCGACGAGAAGAAGCCGCCCGCGAAGCCGCGCTCCGGCCGCCCGGTGACGCCGCGGCTGCTTTCGCAGGCGACCGCCGGCGAGGCCATCTCCGGCCCTGCAAAGACCCGGCTGCTGCGCGCGGTGAACCGCGTGCTCGAGCAGAAGAAGCAGACCGCGGTCGAGCTCAAGACGCTCTTCTGATCTGGACCGGCCTTTCGGCCGGACCGCGGAGCGCCGGGCTCGTTGAAGGTCGGGCGGTCGCTGCGCATCGGAAGAACGATGGATACAGCGCTGGCCGCAGCCGAGCCCTGGACGGCGCGTGTGTCGCGCGTTCCGCCGCTACCCCCGCTCCCCGCGAACCGGACGGAAGACGTTCCCAGCGGTACACTCCCCGCTGTGTCCGATGTCGATGATCTCGTCGCTCGCTGCACGCGCGGCGACGAGTTGGCGTTCCGTGCCTTGTTCCGGCAGCACCGGAACGACGTCGCGCGGCTCGTGCATCGCATGCTCGGGCCGACCGCCGATCTGGACGACGTGGTGCAGGAGGTGTGGCTGCAGGTCCATCGGAGCATCAAGGACTTCCGGCGACAGGCGCGGTTCTCCACGTGGCTGTATCGCGTGACGGTCAACGTCGTGCTGATGCACCGGCGCGCCGCGCGCAGCCGCCCCGCCTTCGTCGACGCGCCGGAGACCTACGTCGCCAAGGACCGCGACCCGCTGCCCGACGAGCAGGTGGCGCGCATCGCGCGCGTCCGGGCGCTGGAGCGGCTGCTCGATCGCCTGAGCGAGAAGAAGCGCACCGTGTTCGTGCTGCACGAGCTCGAGGGCATCGCGCCGATGGAGATCGCCAAGATCGTCGGAGCGCCGGTCCTGACCGTGCGCACGCGCTTGTTCTACGCGCGGCGCGAGCTCGCCGCGATGATGCACGAGGAGCCCGTACTGGCGACGCTCGTCAGGGAGCTCGAGGGTCTGGGCGCGCCCACGACGCCGCCCCGTTCGCAGCCGGAGGCAACGTGATGTCGAACCAGGACGCCCGGATCCGTGCGCTGCGTCGGGTGATCGGGGAAGCGCGCAACGCGCCGGCCCCCGAGCTCGATTGGGACAAGCTTGAAGAGGGCGTGCTGGCGCGCATCGGCGCGGCGCCGCCACGCAGCGCGACGCCGTGGGGTCGGGTCGCGCTGGTCGCTGCGGCCGCCGCCGCCGTGTTTGCCGTGGGCATCGGCCTGCGCGCGCAGCACCACGTGGAAACACCGGTCGCGCAGACCAGCTCGAGCCACGTGTTCGGACCGGGCGTCGCGACGCTGGACGGAAGTCGCCTCGCCGCCGGCGATCGCGTGGTCGCCGACGCGCACGCGATCGCCGTGACCGAGCCCGGACAAGCGGTATGGACGCTGGCCGCCCACAGCACCGCGACGATGGCGGACACCGGCCGCTACATGACCGTGCGCCTCGACACCGGCTCGGTCACCGTCGCCGTCGTGCCGCACCATGCGCCGGAGTCCTTCGCGATCGAGGTCGAGCAGACCCGCGTCGCAGCGCACGGAACGCACTTCACGGTGGAGCGCGTCGGGAACCAAGCGCATGTCGTGTTGGACGAGGGCGTGGTCGCCGTCGGCGCGGCCGCCGACCGCGGGCGCACCCACGGCTTCGTCATGAAGGCGCCGTCCACCGGCACGTTCTCGCTCGATGGCGCGCGGACCGGCGAGATCCGTGCGCCTGCGGCCGCGGCGGAACCGCGCGAACCGACGGCTGCAGCGGAGCCGACGGCGCCAGCGCCCAAGCGCGCGGCGCCGCCCACGCCGGTCGCTCCCACCGCCGAGGACAAGGGCCAGCCCCTGCCGGCGTCACCCGACGACAGGGACGCGGAGCAGGGCGCCACCAAGGTCATGGCGCTGGTCGAGAAGTGCTTCGTCGACAACACCACGTCGGCGGGTGGCGTGAGCATCCGCGTCCGGTCGAACCTGGGCTTCACCGTGACGCCCGCGGGCAAGGTGACGAAGCTCGTCGCCGATCCGCCGCTCGCGCCTGCCGTGCAGCAGTGCAGCGATCACGCCGTGGACACGCGGCTGTTCGCGCGCTCCCGGGACGGCGTGCAGCTCACGCGCACGCTGCATCTGGCGCGCTGAGCGCGCGGCCCTCTCAGTCCTGGCGGCGCATCACGATCGAGCGGCCGCCGGACAGGCGCCAGCGCATGCTCCGGTCGTCGTCGAGGGTGAACTTCGCGTTGTCCACGCTGCCGTCCTTGCGGGTAACCGCGATCTGGACGTCGTTCTTGTAGACCTTGAGGACCTTGTACTCGCCGGTGCGCGGCTCCTCCGCCGGGATCGACACCGTGAGCGTCGAACCGGCAAACTCCAGGCTGGTCCCCTTGGCCCAGCCCGTTGCCGCGGCGACCGCCGGGTCGTCGAAGCTCTCCACGCTCTCTCCCAGCCACCGACCGTCGAGCTTGCGCTCGACCGGGTGACCGCACCCCCCCAACCCGGCGGAGAGCGAGACGGCGACCAGGACCGGCGCCAGACGTGCTGTTCTTGGGATGGGCAATCTCATCGATTGCGATAGTAGGACACTGTCCTACATCTGCCCACAAATCCTCACATCGATGCCCGGGCTGGCCGCGGCGAGCGCGCGGCATCCGCGGATCTGCGATAACTTCGCGACTCGCCCTCGATTTCCCCGGCGTTTCACCATGCAGACGACGCTCACGTTGCCGCAGATCAGGCGGATTGTGCAAAACAGCTGGGAGGAGGTCATCGCCTGGCTCGTGTCGAAGCCCCGGGTGATGGACCTCGCGCACCCGGAGCAGCAGATCCTGTTCGAGCTCGGCTGCCGCCTGCGCGACACGCTCCGGAGCCTGGTCGACAACGCCGCGTGGGATCGGCTCATCTTCGACGGCTCGAGCTCGACCCTGGGCGCTCATGCGCTGGCCGACGCGGTGGGCCGGCGCGCTCCCATCCACATCGACACGCGCCAGCTCTTCGGCCTCCCGATGCGACAGCGACGCAATGCCGCGGCACCCGACATCGCCGTCGCCATCCACGTCCTGCGCTCGTCGCCGGAGATCGTGGATCTCGACGACGACGCCATCCCACGTCACCAGTCCTTCATCCCGACCAGCATCCGCACGCAGGGATGGCTGCTCGAGGAGCACGTGAGGCAACTGGAGGACATCACCGACGAGCCGTGCGACGGCTTCTTGTTCGTCGTCTACAGCAACAAGGCGCGCCGCCGCACCGCGGTCGATCGCCGCGAGGTCGCATCCTGGGCGTCGTGGCACCAACCGTCGGATACGCTGTGGTGGGCGTCGCGACACTTCCGCGCGCGCGAACCGCGCTGAGCCGGGCGCGCTCCACGCTACTTGCAGCAGCGCACGCCGAGACTGTAGTCGTAGTACTCCTCGGGGTGCGCCGACACGCGCGCGTCGCAGCCCTCGCGGGTGTTGCGCGAATAGAACCCACCGAGGAACAGACCGCCGTCGGCGTCGACCCATTCGTCGAGGTTGCCGACCATGTCGTAGACCGCGTCGTCGCCCCACTGGCTCTTGCAGCTCGCGGTCGCGCCGGTCGGACGGAGCAACGGCCGCCCTCCGACCGTGACGAGATTGAGACGCGGATCGAGGTGATCGATGGACGCGTTCGCGTGCAGCACGGCGGCGGGGTGCGCTTCGCGGAAGACGTTGCACTTGCCCGCCTCGTAGCTGGTGCCGTACGGGAACTTGCGGTTCGCTTCGCCGCGACACGCGGTGACCCATTCCGCAGGCGTGCACAGGCGCTTTCCGGCGGCGGCGCACGCGCGCCCGGCGGTCAGCGCGTCGAGATAGCCGTTCGGAACCGCGCCGGCGCGCACGACCGCTTTCGGCTCGATCTCCTGGCCGAGCTCCCACGACGGCGGCGCCGGAACCGCCATGCTCCGGCCGCGCTCTGTCTCGTCGTCGAGGTGCTTCTTCTGCCAGATGCCGAAAGCGCTCCGCGCCGCTTGGCGAGTCGGGTGGTAGTAGGGCGAGATGTCGCGGCCGGTCGCCACGTCCACGAGCACGTCCTCGTAGCGGTCGATGCAGAAGCGGTGACCGATATCGACCATGTCCGGCGGACACCGACCGGCTGCGTGGAATCCCCACGGACCTGGCAACACCTGCTGACCGGGCGCGCGCGGCGGCGCGACGTCGCCACCATCTGGCAGATACAGCACCTCCGGCGGGCGCGCCGGGGGCACGCTGACCGGCGCCGCGGAAGCCTTGGGCGCACCGGCGTCCCCGGGCGGCTCGGTCCGCGAGCACCCGGCGAGCATCATCGCGAGGCAGAGCGCGACGATCACCGGCATGCGGATCGATCTACTTCGGAAGATCGGCGAGGCGCAATCGCCGGCGGGCGCTACTTGCCGCGATATACGATCAGCCCGTGCGTGAGATCGTACGGTGACACGGCGACGCGAACGCGGTCGCCCGGCAGCACGCGGATGTGGTGGCGCCGCATGCGCCCGGACAGCTGGGCCCGGACCAACGCACCGCCTTGGTCGACCCGGATCGTGTACTGGCCGCCGCCCAGGGCGTCGGAAATCACGCCCTCCATCTCGAGAAGATCGCCTTTACTCATAACCGAAAACCGGGCGGAAGCTGACACAACCCCGTGCGCGGTGCAAGCGCGCGTCCGGACCGTGACGCCGGCCGCGACGAACCGGCAACCAGCCAGGCGGCCCCGGCGCCGACCCGCTCGAAAGCCGGTCGACGTCCGCCTGCTTCGAGGCTAACCCGTGAGCTCCGTGTTTCCCGCGACCTTGTTCGATTACAACGGCGTTCTCGTCGATGACGAGGCGGTACACTTCGCGGCATTTCGCGACACGCTCCGGCCGCTCGGAATCGAGCTGGGCGAGGCGACATATTGGGAGCGCTACCTCGGCTTCGACGACGTGGGCGCGTTCCGGGCGATCCTGGCGGACGCGGGACGATCGACGACGAGCGCCGAGGTGCAGGCCCTGGTCGAGGCCAAGGGGCCGCTCTACCTCGAGCGCGCGCGCGGCGGGCTGCGCGTGTTTCCCGGCGCCGCGGAGCTGGTCAAGCGACGCGCCGCGCACGGTCCGGTGATGATCGTATCCGGGGCGCTCCGGCACGAGATCGCGCTGGGGCTCGAGGTGCTCGCCGTGACGGAGTACGTGTCCGGGATCGTCGCAGCGGAGGACACGCGCGAATCGAAGCCGGATCCCGAAGGCTACCGGATCGGGGTCGAGCGCGTCGCGGCGCGGATCGGCGGGGAAGCCGCGCGAGCGTCGCTCGTGATCGAGGACTCGCTGTCCGGGATTGCAGCGGCAAAATCCGCCGGGCTTTGTTGTCTGGCCGTCGCGCATACATACGCGGCGGACGAGCTGGGTCGCGCCGGCGCGGATCTGGTGGTCGAAACAGTCGCGGCGATTACCGACGATGTGCTCTCGCAACTATACCAGCAGCGGTCTTGAGCGATCGGCGGCCGCCTTGCTGTGGGCGGCGCTCGTGCTGATCGCGTCGCCCGCCGGCGCGCGGCCGATCGATCTGCCGCCCGGTCGGGACGGCTGGCGCGACGCGGGCCTGGGTGCGATCCGCGGCGTCACGGTCGGACCGATCGAGAGCGCGCTGCATCCGGACCGCGGCTACGGCAGCGCGGCCTGCGCGCGCAGCATGCACCAGATCCGGCGCATGGGCGGCAGCTGGGTCAGCATCACGCCGTTCGGGCGCGTGCAGGATCTGGCGCCGAGCGGCGTGTCGCCGACTTTCGAGGCGCCGTTCGCTAAGAACCGCAGGGACGTGGCGCGCGCCGTCGAGCAAGCGCACGCCGAGGGGCTGCGCGTGATGCTGGTCCCGCATCTGTGGGTGGAGAGCGGAGCGTGGCGCGCGCTGATCGATCCCGGCGACGACGACGCGTGGGAGGTCTGGGCCCGCGGCTATCGCGGGTTCTTGCTGCAGTGGGCCGAGGTCGCGCGCGACGCCGGCGTGGACATGCTGTCCGTAGGCGTC
Source organism: uncultured delta proteobacterium (assembly GCA_963775185.1). Lineage (GTDB taxonomy): Bacteria > Myxococcota_A > Polyangia > Polyangiales > Polyangiaceae > JAPSGB01. The sequence goes on from CAVZIE010000009.1 coordinate 32,805, forward strand.
GAGCTGCGCAGCTGGGTGACGACCACGCATGCGCCCAGCTTCATCGACATCATCCACGACGTGCGCGCGGTGTACCCCGGCTTGCTGACGTACGCGGCAAACTGGGACGACTTGGACAAGACGGTGATCCTCGGCGACCTCGATGTGATCGGCGTCAACGCGTTCTACCCGCTCGCCGACAAGCCCGGCGCGGACTTCCGCACGCTGGAAGCGGGCGGGCGCAAGGTCGCCGCAGACCTCGACGCGATCGCGCGCAGCTGGGACAAGCCGATCGTGTTCACGGAGTTCGGTTACACGACGCGCAAGGATCCCGCGGTCAAGCCCTGGGAATGGCCGGACCACATGCAGCACGTCGTGGTCGATCAGGTGGCGCAGGCCGAGGCATACGAGGCGCTGCTCGGCGCGTTCGTCGACAAGCCCTGGTTCTCGGGCTTCTTCGTGTGGCGCGTGTACGCCGACCCGGACGACATGTCCCAGGAAGCCGAGTGGGGCTTCTCGCCGCGCGGCAAGCTCGCCGGGCGCGTGCTCCGCGACGCGTTCGCGGCCTATTGGGCCGCCGACGGCGCAGCGCCGGCCGGCGGCGGCTTCGGAACGATCAGCGCGTGGGCCGATCCCTGATAGAGTCCGTAGCGTGGCGGTCGATGTCTTCAAGATCGTCGGAACGCTCCAGGCCGGCGCGTTCCAGGTCGAGGAGGTCGTCGCCGAGGGCGGGTTCGCGGTGGTGTACCGGGCGCGTCACCAGGCGTTCCGCGCCGACGTCGCGCTGAAGTGCCTGAAGCTACCCGGGCACCTGGCACCGGCGCAGCAAGCAAGCTTCCTCGAGAAGTTCCGCGAGGAGGCGGAGCTGCTGTTCCGGCTGTCGGCGAACATCCCGTCCGTGGTGCGACCGCTGCAGGTCGGAACCCTGGACCCGGGCGACGGCAGCTTCGTGCCGTTCATCGCGCTCGAGTGGCTCGACGGAACGTCGCTCGGCGACCTGATCGAGAAGCGGCGCGAGCAGGGCAAGCCGCCGCTCCGGCTCGAGCAGCTGGTGCCGTTGCTCGCGCCCGTCGCGCACGGGCTGGCGCTGGCGCACCGCTTTCCCGGCGCGCAAGGCCCGATGGCGGTGCTGCACCGCGATCTGAAGCCGGACAACCTGTTCATCGTCGACTTCCACGGCCAGAAGATCGCCAAGATCCTCGACTTCGGCATCGGCAAGACCAAGAGCGCGGCGTCCCAGGTGGCGGGCAAGCTGTCCGCACAGGCGACGGCGATCCAGGCGTTCACACCTTCGTACGGCGCGCCCGAGCAGTGGCTGCCGAAACGCTACGGGCAGACCGGCGCGTGGACCGACGTGTGGGGCCTGGCGATCACGATCGTCGAGGTGGTCTGCGGTCACACGCCCCTCGACGGCGACGCCGCGGCCATCATGGGCTCGGCCATCGACGAGGTACGACGGCCGACGCCACGCAACGAAGGTGTCGCCGTGAGCGACGCGGTCGAGCAGGTGTTCGCCAAGGCGCTCGCGGTCGATCCGCGCAACCGCTACCACGACATGGACGTCTTCTGGTCCGATCTGGAAGCCGCGGTGGGTGTGGTCGGGCCGAAGCCGGCCCAGGCGTCGTCGACGCTCGAGTCCGTCCGACCCGCGCCCCCCGCGTACGTCCGGAGCTCGCCGGCTGCCGCCACGGTGCGCGCGCCGGCGTCGCGTCGCGACGCGCCGCCGCCATCGTCGCTCGGCGGGCACGTGCTCGATGCGGACGATCTCGGCGGCGGCGGCGGCCGCAGTCTGGAGCTCGACGGCATCGGGCTGATGCCGTCGTCGGCGACTCCGCGCGCGCCGCCGCGCCGGGGTACGAGCGTCGCGGCAACGCACGGCATCATCCGTCCGCGGCGGCCGCTGTCGGCGCGCGTCGCGCTGCCGCTGCGCATGATCGTCTTCGCCGTGGCGCTGATGGCGGCGCAGTTCGGCTACGCGCGCGTGACCGGCGAGACGCTGGCGTTCGGCCCGGTACGCCCGTTCTGGATCGCAGGTCCGCTCGCAGGCCTCGCCGTGATCATGATCGCCCTCGCGGTATTCAGCAGCGAGGACTGACGGCATGCCGTGCGCGAAGTGTGGCGATTCGCCGGCGGACTTCTTCACGACTTCCGGCCTGCTCGGCGGGTTCGGGATGCTGGCGCTCTCGGGCGACGTCGAGAAGGGCTTCTTCTTGATCGCCGCCTTCGGCTTCGCCACCGCGGCACGCGGGTACAAGGTGCGTCACCTGGGAAATCCCCTCATTTCAGGCAACGACCAAAGCACTGATTCCGCTGCGGTCCCGACCCATGGGAATGGCACAGGAAGATCGGAAGGTCGGAAGATTTGGGGATGGAACGGACGAGGTGATCGGAGCGCCCGATTCACGAGGCGCAGGTCATCACCTGCCTACGTTTTTCCCGCCTACCAGTTGGTCTGCTCGTCACCTTCAACGTCACCGCCCTGCGGAACGGCTTGCGACGGCTCACACCCGAACACCCCGAATCCTTGAAAACCTTCCGCTCTTCCGATCTTCCTGTGAAAACCCAAATGAGGGGATTCCTCAGGTGCGTCACTACGAGTAGGCACCACGGACGTCAGGCGTGCGACGGTGCTTCGCCGAGGAATCGCGCAACGCTCGACGCGAATCGCTCGAGCGTCGCAACGCCTGCAGGGAGCTCCGACCAGAAACGATCCAGATCCAGGCTGCCGTAGATGTGCGCGACGCGGTGTCGCACCGCGACGACGCCGCGCAACCGACGCGAGAGCTCGTCGTCGATCACCGCATTGCGCGCCAGGAGCTCGAACGCCTCCGCGTAGGAAGCGGGGACGCCCCAGGTCTCGTCGCTGCAAATGTGGAACGCCACGTCGACTGCCGCCTGTGTGGCGACCAGAAAGCTCATCGACAAGGCGTCCTGGGCGTCGACGTCGTTCCGGAACGCCGTCACGTCGGCCTTCCTGCGCCGGTGCACGCGCGCCACGTGCTCGTGGAGCACCGAAAGCAGCTGGATGACGAGCTCGCGATTGGTCACCGCGCGTCCTGCCCGCCGCCCGCCTCGGCGAGACGCCGGCGAAACTGCTCGGCCGCGGGATCGCGGACGATGCGGAGCTCGGCATGATCCGCCGCAGCCCGCGCGCGGAACCGGCTGAACTCCACGGGTGGATGCGCGACGATGGCTACGCCGTCACGCGCCGCTTGCCAGCGGAGCAGCGTCGACGCGCGATCCAGACGGACGAGGTCGACCTCCGCGCCGCACGCGGCGGAAAGCGCGGCCTGGAGCCGGAGCTCGTCAGCGAGCGACACGTCCGCGTCCGCCGGAATGATGCCCACGTCGACGTCGCTGTCCGCGCGCTCGGCGCCGCGCGCCGCGGAGCCGAACAACAGCGCGAGGCGCAAGTCTGGCCCCGCCGCCAGCGCCGCTCGGAGTCGTTCGACGAGGTCGAGAACGCGTGGAGTCATGCGTGCCGATTCCGAGCGTAGCAGATCGGCGCCCTCGACGCGTCAGCTCGGCCTCGAGCTGGATTCCGCGCCGGACCGGCACCCGGAGGCGGCGACGCGCTACGCTTGCGGCGTTGGACATCGCGATCCGTTCCCGCAGCGCCTCCGACGCGGCGTTCATCGAAGCGCTCGGGCGCGAAGCGTTCGCCGAGTACTCGCTTCGCTCGGCCGGCCAGACGCTGGCCATGAGCGAAGCGCCGGCGGCGTGCACGTTCGTCGCGACGCGCGGTCGAACGCCGGTCGGGTTCGCCGTGCTCGGTGTTGGGCGCGACGGCGTGGCGCATCTCGACGCCATCGCCGTCGGGGCGTCGTGGCGCGGTCACGGCGTCGGGCGCCGCTTGCTCCAGCACGCCGAGTCCGAGGCGCGGGCTCGCGGAGCCGGACGCATGAGCCTGGTGACCGCCCAGGCCAACCTGGCCGCGCTCGACTTGTTCCTGAAGGAAGGTTTTTGCGTCGTCACCAGGTTGCCGCGCTACTACGCGCGCGGCCAGGACGCGTGCCGGCTCGAGAAGCGCCTGGCGGATGGCGGCGAGCGCTGAGCGCGCCACGGCCTCTCAGTACTGCCCGGGCCCGGCGCGCAATCCGCGCGGTAGATCCAGGGACAAGCTGGGAAGCGCCGACGCGCCGCCGTCCAGGTACGCGTAGCGCGCCATGTTGCCGATCACGCGGCACACGTAGCCGCGGGTCTCGGAGAACGGGATGCGGGCGACCCACACGTCGAGCGGCAGGTGCTCGCCGCTCGCCAGCCACTGCGACACCGCCGACGGCCCGGCGTTGTACGCCGCCGCCGCGAGCGCGACGTTGCCGCCGAAGGTCTTCAGCACCTTGCCCAGATAGTACGAGCCGAGCCGGATGTTGTACGGCGGGCTCTCGAGCAGCAGCGGATCGAAATCCACGGAGAGCTCTCCGGCCACGTTGCGCGCCGTCGCCGGAACGAGCTGCAAGAGGCCGACGGCTTTGGCCGGCGAGACGACGTCCGGCGAGAAAGCGCTCTCCTGACGCATCACCGCGTACACAAGATCGTGCGGCAGCTGCCACTGCTGCTCCGCCTCGCGCACCACCGGCTCGTAGGGCCGGGGATAGATGCACTCCCACACCCAGCGCGTGGCCGCCGAGGGCGCGTTGTCGAGGTGCGACCAGCTGGCCGCGCGCTGCCCGACGCGGTAGCGGCGCTCCGCGCTGGCGAGCTTGCCGTAGGCCTGGCACACCGCCTCGTCGCCGCGCGATCCGTGCTGGCGGCGGATCTCGCCTTCGAAATCCACCAGCGCCTGCTCGGCGTCGCCGTCGAGACCGATGCGCGAGAGCAGCGCGACCTTCGGCGGCAACGTGACGTCCAACGGCGCCTGGGCGACAGCGCTCTTCGGCGGCGCGATCGGCGCCGGCGCGCTCTGGCCCAGCTCCGCCAGGCGCGAAGCGCTCGCGAGCGCCGGGAACGAGAGCGGCAGATCCGCGATCACCGAACGGAAGCGCGCCGCCGCGCCGGACTTGTCGCCGGCGCGCGCGAGCGCCACGCCTTCAAGCTCGCGGTAGCGCGCGGTCAAGCGATCGTCCCGCGTCGCCTTGGCGAGGTCCGAGAAGGCGCGCGCCGCCTGCTTGTGGCGACTGCCGGCGAGCCACGCCACGGCGCGCTCGTAGCGCGCCGTGCGCGCGTAGCGTCCCTTGTCCTTGTAGTGCGAGAGGTAGCCGCCATACGCGCTGGCCGCCTGCTTCCAGTGACCGAGGATGAAGTGCAGGCGCGCGCCGAGGTAGCGCGCCGTCTCCGCCCAGGACGTCTTCGGGAAGCGGCGCGCCAGGCTGTCGAAGCGCTTGATCGCGAGCGCGTCGTCCTGCGCGCGCGACAGCGAGCGCGCCGCGTAGAACAGGTCGCGTGCCACGTCCGAGCTGCCCGCGCTCGCCGCCTTGTCGAACAGCGTCGCGGCTTGCTTGTAGTCGCGGCGCGCGTGATAGCGGGCCAGGCCGCGCAGGTGCAGCAGATCGCCTGGCCGGATCGTCTTCGCCTTGAGCGCGCCGAGCTGCTCCACCTCGCGATCGACGTCGTCGATGCTGCCGGCCTCGGCGAGCGTCTTGGCGCGATCGAAGCGCTCGGCGGGCGTGAGCGCGCGCTTCGGCGCGAGCTTGTGGATGCGCGCGTCCACGTCCTTCGCCTCGGGACTGGTCGGCGCGTGGACGGCGATCCAGCGCAGATCCACCACGGCGAGCGTGGCGTTGCCGGCGGCTTCGGCCAGGCGCGCGCGCAACCCGTGAGCGCGCGCTTCGACCGCGGTGTGGTCGTGCTTGGCGTGCGCGAGCAGCGACAGCGCGCGCTCGACGGCGCTGCGCGCCTTCTCGGCTTGCCCCGCGCGCTCGAAGGCCGCGGCGGCGTCCAGCGCGGCGTCGACGCCGGGCTGCGCGGCGAACCACTTCGCCGCCGCGTCGAACGGTCCGGCTTGCAGCTCCGAGCGGGCGCGGTGTCGCGCGATCTCGTCGGCCAGCAGCGGCAGCTTCGCCTCGAGCCCGTCGAGCAACGTCACGGCGAGCTTGTGATCGCCGAGCTGGGCGGCGGCGCGAGCGCGCGCGAAGCGCACGTCCGGCGCGCCGCGCGCGTCGGCGGGGAGCGCGTCGATGAGCCGGGCCGCCTCCGCCCAGCGCTCGACGCGCAGCGCGTCCGTCCACGCGCCGGAGGACGGCGGCGCGGACTGCGCCGCCGCGGCGCTGGCGCTGGCCACTGGCGCGGATTTCGACAACGGCGGCGTCGCGCGCGGGCCCGCCTCCCCGGCGCCGGCCGGGGAGCTACGCGCGCACGCGCAGACGAGCAGCGCGCACACGCCGAGCAGGGAGACGCTCCGCATGCTTGTTTCCGTAGCACGCGACCCGGGGGCGGTCGCAAATTGCCGGCTTCCGCGCCGGACCGACAACCCCTCCCCCCAGCCCCAGCGCCGGCGCCGGGGCGCCTACCAGCCCCAGGTGTACTCGGCCCGGAGAAGTCCGGTGAAATACGGAGTGTCCGAGAGGCTGGTCGGCAGATCGCGGACGAAGCCGTGGTAGCGCAGCTCCGCGCCGATGGCGAAGCTGCGCGACACCGCGTAGTCGATGCCGAGCCCCACCGACAGCCCGAGCTCGTCCGGCTTGCGCCCGCCGGGCAACGCGCCGCCCTGGAAGCGGTAGTAGCCGACCAGCGCGTCGACCCACGGCACCCAGCGGATGATGTCGATCTTGTACGCCACGCCGGCGGAGGCCGAATACACCCACGTGGGCTGGGGCGCGCCGAAGTCGTGGCGCGACGCGAGCAGCTGGGCGCGCAGATCGAACATGTCGGAGAGGCCGTAGCCCGCGTACGCCGCGACCGCTGGCCCGCCCGAGCTCTCGCCGGTGAACATCCCGCCGCCGAGTCCCGCTCCGAGGTGCCACTCGCGCTCGAACGCGTGCGCCGCGCCGCTCGCGAGCGTCACGACCGCCGCCGCTCCGAGCGCCGGCGCCAGCGCCTTCCAGGGGATCCCGGCCATGCCTCCGCGTGTCTACTACGATCCGCGCCCGGCCGCCGCATCGCCAGGGGGTTGCCGGTCCGGCGCGGAATCGAGCGGCGGCGCGTGCACGCGCGCGGCGCGCCACGCGCTGCGGCGCTGCGCTTGCCCTGGCCCGGCCCTCGCGCTAACCCGCGGGGCTCATGGCGGACGACGCGCCCGACCCCGAGCCCCCCGCCGCCATCGACGCGGAGGTGACCGACGACGCGTCGCCCGCGCCCGCGTCCGCGCTCGCGCCCGAGCCCGAGCCCGAGCCCCCGGCGGCGCCCGCGGCGCCCCGGATCCCGCGGCGCACGATCGGCATCGCGCTCGCCCTGGTCGCGACGTGGGCGCGATCGCCATCGACATGGTGTCGATCGTGGGCGCCGCGCAGAAGCCGGGCGCGTCCGCCTCGGCGAGCAGCGCGCCGGATCAAGCGCCCGCCGCCGCGACCGTGCCCAGCGGCGCCGCCGCGGAGGTCGAGCGCACGCGGACCGGCAATCCGCCCGTCTTCGACGACAACCCCGAGCCGCCCGCCGAGGACGAGCCGAAGCACGAGCCGCGCGCGCCACGCGAAGCGCACGATTGACACGCGAGCCGCGGCACGGTGCTCGAGGCCGCGACGCGCAGCTGCTCCACCTCCAGCGTGGACGGCCTCAGCCGGCAGATCATCCGGCAGTCCCGCTGCATCGATCCGGACGCGTTCGTCGCCGTGCCGAAGCGACCGAATCTGGTCACGCGCTCGAACGTGTTCCTCTACATGGAAGCGCCGGCGCGCGATCATCTGCTGAAGGCGCTGGACGCCAACAAGAAGCAGACCATGACCGTGAACAGCTCGCTGCGCACCGTGGCCCAGCAGTATCTGCTGTGGCGCTGGTACGCGAACCGGATCTGCGGCATCCACCTGGCGACGCGTCCCGGCGACAGCAATCACGAGACCGGGCTCGCGCTCGATATCGCCGAGGCGCCGGCGGGGCGTCCCACGCTCGATAAGTACGATTTCCACTTGCTCGGCGCCATCGACAACATGCACTTCGACTACAAGGGTCCGGCGGCGTCGTCCCACTCGAGCGTGGACGTGAAGGCGTTCCAACAGCTGTGGAACCGGAACCACGCCGACGATTGCATCGCCGAGAACGGGCGCTACACGCCGGAGACCGAGAAGCGTCTGAAAGAGAGCCCCGCCGCCGGCTTCCCGCACGGACCGCACTGCGGATGGTGAGGCCGCTCAAGGGCGCTCGCTCCGGGCTACGGGGGTGCGCGCGCTACGCGGGGC
>CAVZIE010000010.1:0-22288 GCA_963775185.1 uncultured delta proteobacterium
CTGGCTTTTCGCTGATGTGGCGGCTGACGGGCCGAACGGCCGTCGCGCTCGTCGGCCCGGTAGCTCCATCCGCTCTTGACACCCCGGTCCGGCCCCCTACTGTTCAGTCGCTCGAATCGAGCCAGCGAGGAGAAAATGATTGTGCGAAAACTGTTGCTTGTCGGGCTCGTCGCTCTGGGGTCGATGTCGGCGGGCTGCGCCGCGCGCAGCGACGACATCTACGCCAAGGACGTGCAGAAGGTGCTCGAGACCAAGGGCGGCGACCTTGCCCAGTGCCAGGCTGCCGCGCAGCAGGCCGATCCGAGCGCCGCCGGCTCCGTCATGGTCCACTTCAAGGTCAAGGACGACACGGGGGAGTTCACCGATCCGCAGGTCGTCGCCGAAAAGACCACCGCGCCGCCGGCGCTCCAGCAGTGTGTGATGCAGGCGCTGCCGGGCTTGAAGCTCGCGCCCGCGGACAACCGTCCCGCCGACGCGAACTACGAGTTCGTGTTCGCGGCCGGTGCCGGCGCGATGGCCGGCGCAGAGCCCGCTGCCGCTCCGAGCCTGCCGAGCGCTCCGCCGCCAGCGGAGTGACGCGGCGCGACTGCACGCTGGGAGCGCGGACCGCGCGCTCTCAGCTGCAGTTGCAGCTCGAGATGCCCAGGAACGTCTGGCAGTGGCCGGTGGTGTACGTGCCGCCGCCCTCCGGCACGTTGTCCGGGCACTGGGTGCAGTAGCGCAAGCACTCCGCCGGGTCGCACGACGGATTGAAGCTCACCTTCTGGCACGTCCCGGCGACGCACGACACGAACAGTCCGCCGGGGCAGTTGGTGCTGGGGCAGCACTCCACGACCGTGCCGGCGTCCGAGCCGCCGGTGCCGCCGTGCCGCCGGTACCGCTCGTGCCGCCGGTACCGCTCGTGCCACCAGTGCCGCTCGTGCCGCCGGTACCGCTCGTGCCGCCGGTGCCGCTCGTGCCGCCGGTGCCGCTCGTGCCGCCGGTGCCGGTGCCGATAAGCTGCAAGCGGTGCCGGCACCGTCCTTCTCGTAGCCGCTGTCGCAGGTGAAGTCGCACTGCTGGTTGGTGCAGACAGCTGTGGAGTTGGTCGGCGGCGCGCACGCCGCGCAACTGACCAGATCGCAGCCGTTCGACAGGCTGGGCAGCACGCACACGCCGCCGCACGCCTTGAGACTGGTGCCGCAGTTGCCCGCGTTGCCGCCTGCACCGCCACCCGCGGTCGCGCCCGCGCCGGCACCGCCAGCGGTTCCCCCGGTGCCGGCCCCGGCGACACCGCCGGTGCCCCCGGTGCCCATGCCGGCCGTGCCGCCGCTGCCCGCGCTGGCGTCTCCCGCGCCGCTGCCGGCGCTCGCGTCCTGCCCGCCGCTCGTGCCGCCCGTGCCCGGCGCGCCGGCGGCCCCCGCGTCCCCGGAGTGGCGATAGTCCGGGACGAGCTTCTGTGCCTGGGCGCACCCCGCTGCGACCGCGAAGCCCACCACCAGGACGAAGCCCGCACGACCGCCAAGCATGCGAGCGATTCGAGCGCGAGAATGACCCGCCGTCAACATCGGCTGGCCGGACCAGCCCCGGGGGCGGCATTTGTCCGGGGCCAGGCCGGCCCGTTCGACGTATCTTCCCCGCGTGTTCCGCTTGGTCCTCGCGGTGCTGTGCTTGACGGCCTGCGGCGGCATGGCGCCGCCGCCGCCGTCGGCGCCCAGCCCGATCCTGCACCGCGAGCTGCCACGCTTCCACCGCGTGACGCTCGCCGGCGCGCCGCTCGACACCAGCGCGCTCGCCGGGCGCGTCGTGGTCGTGAAGTTCTTCGCCGCCTATTGTGGCCCCTGCCAGCGCACGCTCCCCGTCGCCGAGGCGCTGCATCGCGATCGCCCGGACGTCGCGTTCGTCGGCGTCTCGGAGGACGAGCGCCAGAGCGACGCCGCCGCCCAGGTGGAGCGGTACTCGTTGACCTTTCCCGTCATCCACGACCGGGGCAACGTGCTGGCCGGGCGCTTCCGCGTCACCGAGCTGCCGGCGACATTCGTCGTCGACCGCCACGGGCGCATCGCCTGGGTCGGCGGGTCGACGCAGGAATCCGACGCGTTGCGCCGGGCCGTGGAAGCGCTTCGTTGAGGCGTTTTTCGCCGGCGCCGGGCGCTGTGCTAGGTTCCCCGGCCGCTGCCCCGGCGGCGGCGAGAATCACCCCTTCCACGGCAAGACCATGACCGACGCGTTGATCAAGTACATCCAGACGATGGCGGCGTACGCGCCCACGTGGGGCTTCCTGCTGATCGTCGTGTTCATGGCCGTCGAGAGCTCGTTCATCCCGTTCCCGAGCGAAGTGGTGATGATCCCGGCGGGCTTCCTCGCAGCCCGCGGCGGCCTGACGCTCGGCTCGCCCGGGCTCGACGCGGCGATCTGCATCGCTGCTGGCATCACCGGGTCGCTCGTCGGCGCGTTCATCAACTACTACCTGTTCAGCTGGCTCGGAACGCCGTTCCTCGAGAAGTACGGCAAGTACTTCCTGCTACCGCCGCCGAAGCTGGCGCGCGCGGAGGAGCTGTTCCTCCGTTACGGTGCCGGCGCCACGTTCGTCTGCCGCATGCTGCCGGCGATCCGCCAGCTGATCAGCATTCCCGCAGGCGTCTCGCGCATGCCAATCAAGAGCTTCACACTCTGGACGGGCCTGGGCGCGGCGATCTGGGTGAGCCTGCTCACCGGCGTGGGCTTCACCATCGGCGAGCGCACCAAGGACCTTGGCTACCCCGAGCTCGTGCACCAGGGCAAGGCCATGGTCACGCACAACTTCCTCTACATCATCCCCGCGTGCGTCGTGATCTTCGTCGTCTACGTCATAATCTCGAACCGGATCATGAAGACGGACACGCCGCCGCAGCCGAGCGCCTGATCAAGAGCTGGCGCGGCGCGTCTCGATGTCGGCGACGAGGTCGTCGGGGAGGCGCTGTTCCTGCTGGAACGCGCGCATGTGCAGGATCGACGCCGTGCCCAGCTCGGCGATGGTGCGGCCGTCGATGAACTCGGTGTACTTGCGCGGCTCGAAGGCGGCGAGCTCCGCGCTGCTCGCCACGCCCACGCGATCGAGCAGGTCGAGCAGCGCGTCCAGCGAGTTCATCTTCATGTACGGGCAGGTCGCGCAGCCGCCCGCCGTGGAGCAGCCTTCCCCCGCGGCGACTCCGGGTACGATGGGCAGCAAGGCGTCGCCCGGCGCGATCGCTTCGCTCGCGACAGGGAACACGATCTCGGCGTCGAGGGCGGCGCCGCCCTCGCCCTGGTTCTCGCGCAGCGTGCGCTGGACGCTGCGCACGATCGACGTGATCATGCCGCTCTCCGTGCCGAGAACGAACTGCAGGCGGCCAGTTTCGTTTTGCGCCAGCGCCGCGTCGACCTTGCCGGTGATGAACGAGAGGATGTTCGACGTCGAGCCGACCACGCCGGTGCCGCGGCGTTGGCCCTCCAGGCCGAGCGCGAACATCTCGCCGGGCACTTCCAGGTGCGCGGCGATCATCGCGTCGGGGTAGTCGCCGCGCGTGCGCTCGACCACGCTGGCGCCGAACAGGTGGTGGACGACGCACATGCCTTGGCCGAAGTAGTGGAAGCGCCCGAGCAGGCTCCGCACGCTGGTCGCGTCGTGGTCCGGGTGCAGCGCGCGGATCGTAGCGTCACCAAGATCCGGCAGCTTCGACAGCAGCCGGTGCAGGTTCTCCCCCATGTACGTGTCGGGGCCGAACCAGACGTGGAGATCCGGCACCTGCGCGAACGCCTGCAGCACCATCGTCACGACGTTCGACGACGTGCACGTGATGGTCGGCAGCAGCGCGTGGGCCTTCGCCTTCACGCGCAGGCTGGTGTTCACGTAGATCACGTGGAGCGAGCGCGGCGTCGCGGCGGCCTTCGCCAGGTAGGCGCCATAGGCGGGCGCCTCGGCGGACTCCGCCAGCGAGCAACCGATGGGCCGCACGTCCACGCGGTACACGGGCACGTGGGCGAAGCCCGAATGGTCGAGGATCGCCCGCACGTTCTCGCTCATGAAATCCACGCCCAGGACGACGATGGTCCGCGCGCCGGCTTTCGCCATCTCCACGGCGCGCGACGCCATCAAGAGCGAGTCCGCGATGTGGATCAACGGCCAGTCGCAGGCCGCAAGCACGCCCTGGAGCTCCGGGCCCATGTAGAAATGCGCGACGACGCCGACGTGCTTGTCGGCGAGCAGCGCGCGGAGCCGCGCCACCGTCGCGGGGTCCGGGTCCAGGTACTCGGCTTGCGCCTCGGCGAACGCGCCGCGCGGTTCGAGCGCATCCGCCCGGATCACCAGCGACGGGAAGGTGCCAGGCGAGGCGGGCGACAGCGACGGCTGATCCATCATCGGGGGATGGATAGTGCGGGCGCAGCGACATTGCCAGCCCGCTCCGGCAGGGGCGGCGGCTGGGTCGGCGGCGGCGGCAGTGACCGCCGCGGGCGCTCCGCGCCGCGGCCATCGGGGGCGGTGGTCGGGTCCGCGAACGCGAGGCTCTCCTCGAGCGTGCGCGGCACCTCGTAGCGCTCCGGCTCCCCGCTGGCCTGTCGGTCCGGCGCGGAACCGCGCTGTGCGGCCACGCGGCGGGTGGCGGCCGCCGCCGGCGAAACCGCCGTCGCCACCCGTTCGCCGGCGTCGACCAGCCGGAATCACGCGCCTGCGCCAGCGGCATACCGATTGCGGATGCGCGCGGCGTGTCCGCCAGTCGAACGTACGAGCGCCATCGTCCGGAGACGACCGTGCTCTACCAGGTCGTGGAGGCGCACCTCGATCGTTTCCTCGCCACCGCGCGCGAGCGTCACGGCCGCGAGCTGCCGCGCTACGTCGAACGCGAGCTGCGTGCCTACCTCGAGTGTGGCCGGCTGGAGTACGGCTTCGCTCGCGCTGCGAGGATTGTGGTCTCGAGCGAGCAGTCGCGTTCTCACATGCAGCGCTTCGGTGGCGCGATCAACTTGAACGTGCACCTTCACGACCTGGTCTGCGATGGCGTGTTCACCCGCGCGACAGCGGAACCCGCGCAGCCAAGCGAGCGCGATCCCGAACGACGCGCGACGTTCCATCGCCTGCGCGGCCCGACCTCGGAGGAGGTGTCGGAGCTGGCCATGAACGTCGCGTTCCGGTTCCTCGCCTGGTGCCGGAAGCGCGGTCTCGTCCACGATGACCTTCCCGACGAAGACCAAGGCAACGACCAGGACGCGACAAGCCCAATCGACGCGTGCCAGCGCGTCGCGCTGCAGCTCGGAACGCTCGGAACGCCCCCGAAGCGGCCGCGCCGCGCGGGCGATCCCGCCGATCCCAGCGCCAGGGGCGGCGGCACGCCTCACCCGGACACACCGGAGGAGTCCGATCAACGCTTCCGTCGCACCAAGGGGCCGCACTCGGGGGCGTACGAGCGTTGGGACGTCCACGCCGGCGTCATGATCCCCGAGGGGGATCACGCCGGACGCGAGCGATTGCTGCGCTACCTCGCGCGCGCGCCGGTGAGCCTCGAGCGCATGAGCCTCATGCCCGACGGGCGCATCGCGTACGAGCTGCGCCACGCCTGGCGCGCCGACCGCACGCACGTGCTGCTCGAGCCGATGCAGCTCCTGGCCCGCTTGGCCGCGCTCGTGCCCCCGCCGCGCCACCCGCTGATACGCTTCCACGGCGCGTTCGCACCGAACTCCACCTGGCGCAAGCACGTCATCCCGCTCACGCCGCCGCGCCTCGCGGGCGAGAAGCATGCGCGCGAGCCCGCGCCCCCCCGCGCGCACGAGCACGAACACGAGCGCGAGCACGCCAAGGCCCAGGAGGAAGCGGCCAAACAAGAGCCGACGCGGCCGGCCGGAACAACCCCCGCGGCTACGCGCGCCGATCCGGACGGCGACCCCGAATCCGCAAGCGAGCGCACACCTCAGGGCCGCTCGAAATGGTACATCGACTGGGCCACGCTGCTGCGCCGCGTGTACGACGTGAATGCGCTCGCGTGCCCCTGCGGTGGCAAGCTCGAGTTCGTCGAGCTCGTGGACAACGAGCGCGACGCGCGCTCGTTCCTCGCGACCCACGGCGCGGCGCTCGGCATCTCGAGCGATCGAGAGCTCGACGCCGACCCGACCCTGCGCGCAGCGCTCCGCGCCGACGCCGCTCTCGGCCTCGACGAAGAGCCCGACTACGACACAGCAGACCCGCCCCCCGACTACTACGCGCTCGACCCTCCACCCGACTCCAGCGACCCCGCCTGAGGTTGCGACGCGCACGCGCACGCTCGCGTCGCGACCGGACCAAGCGCCCGCGCGTGCATCAATCAGCAATGCTGCCGCCCAGCCGGCCAGCGTTGCCGAGGCGCACGGGAGCGTGATCGTGGCCGGCGTTGGACTAGCTCAATCTGGATCGCATAAAACCGATTCTGTAAACGAATCCAGCGACTTGCGCGCAGATCGGAGGCTACGCTCCGTGCGCGCACCGGTCAACCCGATCGATGCTGGAACGCGGCTGAGCCGTTGCTCTGCCTAGAGCGCCGATCAGTTAGAAGTGCGCGAAAACAAAGGAGATCGCGCGGCTGATCCCATGACGCAGCATTGCCCACGTGACGCCATGTGATCATACGTGATCATACGTGGCCCCGCGCGAATCGCGTTGCCGGATCGACGCGCACCATGGTCGCGTGGACGTCGGAGGTATCCGATGAGCCCGACACGGTGGCAGCCGCGCACGACGTACACGCCGCAAGAGAAGTTCCTGATGAAGCGGCTGACCCGCACGCGGAAGCTCTTCGCGTTCTTGCGGGAGCATCGCAGCGAGTTGTTCGACGACGCCTTCCAGGAAGAGCTGGCGTCGATGTACCGGAGCACGGGCGCCGGCAAGCTGCCGGTGCCACCGGCTTTGCTTGCCGTCGTCGTGCTCCTTCAGGCCTACCACGGCATCTCGGACGCCGAGGCGGTGGAGCTGAGTGTGGTCGATTTGCGCTGGCAAATGGTGCTCGATCGGCTGGGACAGACGGCGCCCGCGTTCTCGCAGGGCGCGCTGTGTGACTTCCGCGCCCGCCTCGTCCATCACGACATGGACCGCCGATTGTTGGAGCGCACGGTGGAGCTTGCGCAACGCACCCGGGCCTTCGATTGGAAGAAGCTGCCGAAGGAGCTTCGTGTTGCCATCGACTCGTCGCCGCTCGAAGGCGCGGGCCGCGTCGAAGATACAATCAACCTGCTTGCGCACGCGGCGAGCAAGATCCTCGACTGCATCGGCGCGTTGCGGAATCTTTCGCCACGCTACGTCGCCGTGCTTGCACACGCGCCGGCGTTTGCCGCCGAGCACAGCATCAAGCGCGCGCTCGACGTCGAGTGGAGCAAGCCCGAGCAGAAGACGGAGGCGCTGCAGAGGTTGATCGAGCAACTCGATGCTCTCGAAGCCTGGATCAAGGCGAATCTCACGTCCGAGGAGCTCGCGGAGCCGCCTCTGTCGGACTACCTCGCTACGTTGAAG
Organism: uncultured delta proteobacterium; assembly: GCA_963775185.1. Lineage (GTDB taxonomy): Bacteria > Myxococcota_A > Polyangia > Polyangiales > Polyangiaceae > JAPSGB01. The sequence goes on from CAVZIE010000010.1 coordinate 7,472, forward strand.
GAGCTGCGTGATCAGGATCTCGAGCCCGACCCTCCCAGTGGTGGCACCCGCATCCGCGAGGGCGTTGCACCCGACCGTCGGGTGTCCGTCGAAGACGGCGAGATGCGACACGGACGGAAGAGCAAGAGCAAGCGGTTCAATGGCTTCAAGCGCCACCTGGCCGCGCATCTCGACACGGGATTGATCCTCGCGTGCGCCATCACACCCGCCAACCGTCCCGAAGAAGAGGCGGCCCCCGCACTTCGCGATGACATCGCACGACTGCCTGGTCGCAACGACATCTCCGAGCTGCACATCGACCGCGGGTACGTCGGCAGTGAGCTGGTTGGCGAGGTGATCGCGCGTCACGGCAAGATCCTGTGCAAGCCGTGGGTTGCCCGGAACGGCAAGCTTTTCGCCAAGGCCGACTTCCACATCGACATGCGCTTGCGCACCATCACTTGCCCGGCTGGGCAGGTCGAACACTTCGAGCCAGGGTACGTGGTCGAATTCGATCCCGAGACCTGCTCCCGGTGCCCGGTGCGCGCGAAGTGCACCATGGCGTCGCCGGCAACGGGACGTACCGTGAGCATCGCCGAGGACGAGCAACTGCAGCACCGACTCCGGAAGCTCACGGCCACCCGGAGCGGGCGCGCGCGACTCCGCGAACGCGTCACGATCGAGCACAGCCTCGCGCATCTTGGACGGAAGCAGGGACGCCGTGCTCGCTATCGCGGCGTCCGGAAGAACCTGTTCGATGTGCGGCGCACGTCGGCCGTGATCAATCTCGAGACCATCCAGCGCCGCGAGGCCATGGCCGCGTAATGATGCGTGATCTAAACTGTTCGGTGTTCTAGGCTCAGGACGTGGACGTTACCGTGGAGGTCGATCGCGAGCAGTTGCCGGAGCTGGTAGACGCGCTGGCGGCACGCGGCCTGCAGCACCGGTATCCGGATATCGCCGACGAGCTCCTCGCCAACGGCGCCGTTCTTCCGCTGAATCACGCCTCGGGCATGGAGGTGGATCTGGTCATTGCCGGTTCGGGCCTGGAAGCCATCGCGCTGGGTAGAGCAACACGTACTGTCATCGAAGGCGTCGACGTCCCGATCGCCCATGCCACAGACCTGGTGGTGATGAAGATCCTCGCCGGGCGCGGCAAGGACCTCGACGACGTGCGCTCGCTCCTGGCTGGCGGGGAAGTCGACGTCGCGGAAGCCCGCGATTTGCTGACACAGCTCGAAGAAGCGCTGGGCCAGTCGGACCTGATCCCGCGCTTGGACGAGGCCCTGCGCGAAGAGCAAATATGAACGATTCCGTGGCTTTGTAACTATTTCGACTTTTCGTGGCGGAGTCCGGGGGTGGGCGGCGCCTTTCCAGGTGAACCCAGGAAAAACGAGGAACCCCGATGACCACTGCCACCGTTTGCCCCATCAGCCTCGAGCGCGTCGACCACAACACCGTCCGTGTCACGGGCGGCCTGACCATCGCCATGCTGGCTGCCTTCGCAGTCACGGGCTTCGCGCCGATCGCGGTGGCGCTGGCAGCCGACTACTCGATCCGCGCCTGGACGCGGCACTCCAGCCCGATGCAGCTGGTCGCGCGCCGCATCGCTCGCGGTCTGGGCATCCCGGTGCAGATGAAGGACAAGGCGCCGAAGCAGTTCGCCGCCCGCATTGGCTTCCTGTTCGCGCTGGCCGCCGCACTCTTCGCGATTCTGAACCCCGTGGTCGCGGTGGGCGTCGGCCTGACCCTGCTCGGCTTCAACGTCCTCGACTCCGTGTTCGACTTCTGTGTCGGCTGTTTCTGCTACAGCAACGTGGTGGTGCGGCTGCAGGCGCGACTTCAGTCGTGATGCGCCGCCCACCACGCCGCAGCGCGCTCTTCCGTCCACGGCTCCGGCAGCTCGATAGCCCGGAGCCGGTCGCGCAAGACGCGCGCGCTGGGCGGTCGCGCTGCGGGGTCCTTCTGGAGCAGGTCCAGCACCAGATGCTCGAGCGCCGCGGGTATCGGATTGTCGGTCACGGCGGTCGGCGGGATGGGCGGCGTGTTCATGTGGTCGAGGTAGACCGCCGGGACGTTGCTGATGAACACGTGGCGCCCGGTGAGCATGAAGTACGCCGTACAACCCAGGGCGTACAGATCGGAGCGCGCCTCGGATGCGCCTCTCAACGATTCCGGCGGCATCGTCGAAGGCGTGCCGGCGATTGTTCCAGGCTCCGTGAGCGAGGTGACGTCGGTGTCGCCGGTGTGCGGTCCGAGGCTGACGATGCCGAAATCGAGCACCTTGAGGAAGTCGTGGTCCGGCCCATAGCTGCAGACCAACAGGTTGCCCGGCTTGATGTCGCGATGCACGAGCCCGGCCTCGTGTGCCTCCATCAGCGAATGGCAGGCTTGAAGCAGGAGCATGACCACGCGCTCGGCGGGCAGCGCTCCGTGCTCGGCCACCAGGGTCTGGAGGTCGATCCCGTCGAGAAGCTCCATCACATAGTAGAGATCACCGTTGTCGCTCACGCCGAAGTCGTAGAGCTCGACGGTGTGGGGCGATCGCAAGCGCGACGTGGCTCCCGCTTCGCGACGGAAGCGCTCGGCGGCCCGGTCGACTTCTACCCTGGACTGCACCACCGTCGACTTGATCAGCTTGACCGCTGCCGGCCGACTCAAATGCTCATGCCGGGCTTTCCACACCTCCCCCATGCCGCCAGCGCCGATCCGCTCCAGCAAGCGATAGCTGCCGAGTGCCTGCGAGGCATCGACCAGCGCCGTTTCCAGGGCGGCGATGCGATCCGGCGCGGTGAGCACGGCGCGCTCGATGACGTGCTCGAGCTCCTCCACATTCCCGGGCCAGGGGTATGCACGCAGCCGCTCCTCTGCGTCCTGGGGCAGGGTGTCGACGTCGCGCCCCAGACGACGTGCGTAGGCGCGCAAATAGAACCCGGCCAGAGCCGGGATGTCGTCCAGGCGCTCGCGCAACAAGGGCAACGTCACGCGCTCTTCGAGGAAGGCGAGCAGCGGCTCCTCCAGCGCTGCACGCAGCCCCGCGGCATCCAACACGCTGGTCGACACGATGACGTTGACCTTCGGCATGTCTGGACCGCCCTTGGCAATTCGCTCGAGCGTCCACGCCAGCTCGGCCTGCGCTGCGCAAGACAAGCGGTCGACGCCGGAGATGTAGAGCGTGCCGCCCTCGGCCAGGCGCACGCGACTGGTCGAGGACGCGTCGCCGATGGCGAGCGCCATGGCGTTCTGGACGGCCGCGCCGCTGACGCGCAAGAACGGGCCCGCGGCGCGCGCGCAGCTCCGGTGCGCGAAGCGCGCAGCGGCCTCGTGTCCGGTGCCGGGAGCCCCGACAATCAACAGCGGCTTGTCCGTGGCAGCGGCGCGCCGCAACGCATCCAGCGTGGCGGTGATTGCGGAACTGTCGCCCTGCATCGGCCCCGAAGAACGAGCATCCGCCTCCCGCAGCAACGCGTCCGCCAGCTGGCGCTGGCGCTCCGACGCGGCCTCCAGCGCCTCGATCAAGCCCGCCGTGCGAATCGACGCGGCCGCCAGCGCTGCGAATCCAAGCAACCGGTCATCGCCCAGCGCGTCGAGCACGCCCGAGGAGGTCGATGCGAGCACAAGCAGGCCCGCGATTTCATCGTCGCGTTGCAGGGCGATGCCCAGCGCTCCCCCTTCCAGGGCTGGCCACCCGACTTCCTCGGCAATCCCGCACCCGGTACCACCGAGCGAACAGCGAGCAACGCCGCCGTGGGACAGCGCCATGGCAAGCTTCGAGTCGGCGTCGGGCCGCAACACGCGCGGGACGTCGTCGGGCTGCCCGCCGAACGTGGCAAGCCGGCGCAGTGCGCCCTGCCGCAATCCGAACAGCGCGACGTGGGACACGCCAAGCGCGCGGTGCAGGCGCGCGACCAGGCGTTCGTACCGGTCGTGCGTGCCCAGCGAGGCGGTGAGCTCGAGCGCCAGCTCGTTGAGCTCGTGGAGCGTTGCCTGGTGCTCTTCCAGTCGTCGCCGGCTCTCGAAGGTGTCGAGCGCCGTACGGACCGTTTGCGCGAGGTCTCCCTCGTCCCACGGCTTGGCGAGATAGCGGAAAAGATTCGCCCGATTCACCGCATGGCCCACCGCGTCTGCGCTAGCCTGCCCGGTCAGCATGATCTTGATAGTCTCGGGCGACCTGGCCTCGACACGCTCCAGAAGCTCGTCACCCTTGATGCCCGGCATGATGTGGTCGCTGATGATGACCGGGACCTCGGTTCCCTGCTCGAGCAGCTCTTCGAGCACCTCCAGTGCCGAAACACCGCTGTCCGCGGTCTCGACGAGATATTCCTTGCCGAATCGGCGACGCAACTGTTCCTTGAGGCTGACGAGCACCGTTCGCTCGTCGTCCACGCAGACAATTGCCGGTCGAGACATGGGCCGAGATTATCCGTGAACACGGAGGGATAGAAGGCAAATGGCTGGAGACCGAAGTTGACGACCTTGGCCTGGCACCACCGTTTCACCTCGATCGCCGACAAGCCGGACGACGACGACGAGGAGAAGCTGATGCATCGGTTTCTGCTCATCACCGCGGCCACGATGAGCTTCGGCGGACTCGTCTGGGGCACGCTGTCCACCGTGCTGGGGCTCTCCGGCCCGGGGCTCATCCCCTTCGGCTACGCGGTGATCACGTTCTTCAACCTGCTGTTTCTCGCCAAGACGAAGAACTTCGGCGCGGCGCGAACGGTGCAGGTCTTGATCAGCCTGTTGTTGCCGTTCTTGTTTCAATGGTCGCTGGGCGGGTTCGTTACCAGCGGCTGCATGATGGTCTGGGCCGTGCTCTCGCTCGTGGCAGCGATTTCGTTCGAGCGGCTCAAGTCCGCAACCATCTGGCTGGTATTGTTCCTTGTGTTGACAGCGCTGTCCGGGTGGCTCGAAGGCTCGCTGCCGATCCCGGGGCCAATGCAAAGCCCGTCGATCGCCCGGTTCGCGTTCGCCATCAACGTAGGCACGGTGGCTTCGGCCGTGTTCGGCCTGACGTACTACTTCCGCTATCTCCGCCACGTTGCCATGGCGGAGCTCCGGGCGAAGAACCACCAGATCGCCAGCGGGCAAGCCGCGCTGGTCCAGTCGGAGAAAATGGCCGCGCTCGGCCAGCTCGTCGCCGGCGTCGCCCACGAGCTGAATACGCCCCTCGGCGCCATCCGCGCGTCGGCCGGAAACCTCTCCGTTGCACTCTCGGAAGCGGTGGAGGGATTGCCGGCGCTGCTCAACCAGGTGTCGGAAAAAGAGCGCGAGCTGTGGTCGAGCCTGGTCGCGCGAACGCGAGCATCGTCCACGCTGCTGACCTCCAGCGAGGAGCGCAAGGCGCGACGCGCGCTGACGCGCGAGCTCGAAGAGCTCGACATCGCCGAAGCGGACCATGTCGCGGACATCCTGGTCGAGCTCGGCGTGACCGATGGCGTCGAGCCGCACCTCGATCTGCTGCGGAGCAAGCAACGCACCCGGCTCCTCGAAGGGGCATACAACGTCGCGTCGCTCCACCGGAACACGGAAAACATCGGCGTGGCCGCCGAGCGCGCCGCCAAGATCGTGTTCGCCCTGAAGAGCTACGCACACCCGGGCAGTGCCAGCGGCGCAGTCGAAGGCAAGCTGTCCGACAACCTCGACACGGTGCTGACGCTCTACCAGAACATGACCAAGCGCGGCGTCGAGGTGGTGCGCGAATACGAGACGGACGGCCTGATCCTCGGCCGCCACGACGAGCTGAACCAGGTCTGGACGAACATCGTCCACAACGCGTTGCAGGCGATGAGCTACAGCGGCACGCTGACACTCCACCTGGAGCCCGACGGTGATGGGGTCCGGCTGGAGATCGTGGACACGGGCACGGGCATCCCCGCGGACGTGCTGCCGCACATCTTCGATCCGTTCTACACCACCAAGCCGCAGGGCGAGGGCACAGGTCTCGGGCTCTCGATCTGCAAGGAGATCATCGAGAACCACGGCGGCACGCTGTCCGTCGACAGCGCACCAGGCCGCACCGCCTTCACCGTCGTCCTTCCGCGCCAACCCCCGACTGGAGAATCCGACGCATGACACGAGCCGCAATCCTCCTCGTCGACGACGAGCGAACCATCCTGGACAGCTTGAAGGCGCAGCTCCGTCACACCTTCGGACGCCGCTTCAGCTACGAAACAGCGGAGAACGCTCCAGAAGCCTGGGAGGTGATCGAAGAGCTGATGGCGGACCAGGTCTCGGTGGTCGTGATCGTGTCCGACTGGCTGATGCCCGAAGTGCGCGGCGACGTGTTCCTCGCCGAAGTACGCGAACGCTTTCCGGGCATTGCGCGCATCATGCTCACCGGGCACGCCGATCCCGACGCTATCAAGCGCGCCCACGAGCAGGCGCAAGTGGTAGGCGTCATGCACAAGCCCTGGGCGATCGAGGAGCTGCGCGAGCTGATCGAGCGCGGCATCGCCGGGATCGATGGGGAGAGCTAGCTTCCGACCAGTGCCTCCAACCCGCTCCAGAACGCGCGCGCGTCGGGACGTTCGTCCGGGACGGCGGAGAGGGCTGCCGCGAACAGCGACTCCACCGGATCCGTCACGTCGAGACCCACGCTGCGCGGCGTCGGGCAGCGCGCTGGATCGGCGAGCGCGAGCATCACCTCGAACGGCGCGAGCCCAGCGTACGGATGCTTGCCGGCCATGAGCTCGACGCACACCACCGCGAGCGCGTACACGTCCGTCCACGGTCCCGTCGGTTTTCCGGCAACCTGCTCCGGCGCCGCATAGCTCAGCGTAAACGCACGCGCGGACGTGGCCGTGCTGGCGAAGCCGTGCGCGCGCTCGCTCGCGACTTTCGCGATGCCGAAGTCGAGGAGCCGCACGCCGTCGGGCGTCGCGAAGATGTTGCCCGGCTTGATATCGCGGTGGGCTATCCCCGCGTCGTGGGCCGCCGCGAGGGCGAGCGCGACCGGACCGAGCAGCGACGCGACTTCGGCGAGCGGAGTTCCGTTCGGGTCCACGGCGAGCGGCGCGCCATCGAGCCACTCGAGCACCAGGAACAACAGCAGCACCCCGCGCGGGCCGACGCACTGTCCCAGGCCGTGGGTGCGAACGAGCGTAGGAACGTCGCCCGCCAAGCGCTCGAGCACAGCCGCTTCGCGACGAAACGCTTGCTCGAGACGCTCGCGCTCGGCCGTTTCCACTTCCTTGAACAGCTTGATGGCGACCGGCTCGCCACGCTGCGTGTCGACCGCGCGATACACGAAGGCGAAGCCGCCTTCGTCTACGAAGCGCTCGACCTGGTATCGGCCGTCGATGTGCTCGCCCTTCAGGCCGAGCGGGTCGTCGTCCCGCGGGGCGCTGGTGGCGGGCTGGGCCGCGATCAACGGAGCGTCGTCGTGGAACTCGAGCAACTCGGCGACCGCCGCGTAGAGCTCGGGCTCGCCGCGGGTTTGCGCCTCGACGAAAGCGCGGCGTTCCCGCGCCGGAAGCTCCGTGGCTTCGAAGAAGAGAGCCTTGACGCGTGCGCGCTCGACGGCCATCCGGTTATCCTAACCCATCGATGACAGGGGATTGGGACGTCACGCTCTTGCTCCGTCGCGCGAGCACGGGAGACCAGGCGGCGCAGAACGAGCTCGCGCCGCTCATCTACGACGCGTTGAAGGCCCGGGCGGAGTCGCTGATGCGCCGCGAGGGCCACGCGGACAGCATCCAGGCGACGATCCTGGTCAACGACGCGTTCATGCGCCTGGTCGGCGGCGCCACCGTCGACTGGCAGAGCCGCACGCACTTCTTCGCGATGGCGTCCAAGGTCATGCGCCGCGTGCTCGTCGAGCACGCCCGCGCGCGCAGCCGCCTCAAACGCGGCGGCGAGTCCGTCAAGGTAGAGCTGGACGAGGCGTTGACACTTTCCCCGGAGCGCGACGAGGACGTGATCCGCCTCGACGAGGCGCTCGAGCGGCTCGCGGAAATCGACTCCGCGCAAGCCGAGATCGTGACGATGCGCTTCTTCGGCGGGATGAGCGTCGAGGGCATCGCCGAGACGCTTGGCATGTCCAAGCGCAGCGTCGAACGCGAATGGACGATGATCAAGGCGTGGTTGCGTCAGGAGCTGTCCGGCTAGACGGACGTCGCGCGTTCAATCCGGATCAGCTCGCCCAGCGACCACGCCTGGAACGGGCAACCGCGCGGGGAGAACGACGGCTCGGCGTCGGCGATTTCCGGTAGATGGCCGAGCCCGCGGCAATCGAGCGCGGCGCGCAGCGGCTCGACGAAGCGCTTGCGTGCTTCTTCGCGACTCTTGCCTACGCGCAGCCACGCATCCACGAACGGCCCCATCAGCCACGGCCACACCGTGCCCTGGTGGTACGCGCCGTCGCGCTCCCGCACGCCGCCTTCGTAGTGCGGGCGGTACGCCGGGTCATCCGGCGCGAGGCTGCGCAGGCCAGCCTGGATCGCATACAGTGCGATTCCGTCAACTGTCCCGCGTAGTTGGCAGCGCCAATCTGGATCGCATAAAACCGATTGGACGAAGCCGCTGCGCGGCAGCTTGGCACGCTGCTGATGTAGAGCCGCGCGTGAGCGCGGGTTTCACGTGAGCTGGAGCGTCGGGCGAGCACGACGACGCCGGCTTCCGGCACGTAGCTGCGGCATTCCAGGCCGCGAGGTCGATGCCTTCGACAGTCGAGCTGCCGACGGCGACCCTTCCAGGTCCGATGCCCATCCCGGGCGTCGCCACCTGGAGGATCGCCATGAGGCCACAGTTACGAAAGCGATTGTTCGAAGAGTTCGACCTGCGCGGCACGCCGCCCAGCACGCGGATCACGTACTCCGGCTGCATCGACCGGTTCGAGCGGCACTTCGGCGTGTCCGCGGCGAAGCTCGGCAAGAAGCAGGTGCGGGAGTTCCTGCTGCACCTGGTCGCTGTCGAGCAGCGGAGCGCGATGACGCACAACGTGAACGTCGCGGCGCTGGTCTTCTTGTACGCACGCGTTCTCGGACGGCCCGCGACGGTCGCTGGCATCCCGCGTCGCAAGCTAACGCGCAAGCTCGCCGAAGTGTTGACGCCTGCGCAGGTCGAGCGCTTGCTCGCGGCGCAGCCCTCGCTCACCCACCGGATGGCCCTGATGCTGGCGTACGGCGCCGGGCTTCGCATCGGCGAGGTGCTCTCGCTGCGGGTCGAGCACATCGACAGCGCAGCGGGCGTCATCCACGTGCGCAACGCCAAGCGATGGCGTGACCGCGACGTGATGCTCGCCCCGCAGCTGCTGGCGGCGTTGCGCGCGTACTGGCTCTGGCGGCGGCCGCCGGGACCGGAGCTGTTCCCTGGGCTCGAGGCGTTCGACTGGCCGTTCCAGCCCGGCTTCGACAAGTCGCTCGTGCTCGAGCTCGCGCGTCTCGACTTCGTCCGGCGTCACGACGATCTCGTCGTCACCGGCAAGAGCGGCACCGGCAAGAGCCACATCCTCGAGGCCATCGCGCTGCGCGCCTGCAAGGAGCAGATGCGCGTGCGCTACGCCCGCTGCGTCGACATGCTCGACGACCTCTACGCCGGCCTCGCTGACGGCTCCTACCCCAAGCGCCTGCGCGGCTGGGCCTCGGCCGATCTGCTCGTCATCGACGACGTCGGCCTGGGTCAGGTCAAGAAGCGCGAGAGCGAGCCGACCGCCGCGCACACGCTCTACGATTCTGATCGACCGCAGGCATGCCAAGGCATCCACCGCCGTCACGTCCAACATCGAGCTGAGCGCCTGGGGCCACTACCTCGGCGACGCCACCCTCGCCGCCGCGATCCTCGACCGCCTCGCCATGCACGCCATCCGCATCGACATCGACGGCCCGAGCTACAGGCAGCATGTCGCCAAGCAGCGCGCCGCCAAGCAGCGCAGCAAGCCGCCCAAGGGCGCGCCGCCGGAGCCGCACTCGTGACGCCCCGGGGGAACGTCGAGCGTCTCACGACCAGGCGAGCTCGGGCTCGTCGCGTCTGCGGCGTGCGCGGGTCACCGTCGAGGAGCTTGGGCGGCACGGACGCAGGCCGTCGCGAGGCGCGGCACGGCGTGGTGGCCTGCGCCATCAGCCGAGCGCCACTGTAGCCGCCGAGATCGTCGACTCTTTGTGTGCGATCACACGACCGTGCGCCACGGCATCGAGATGACGCCGGTGCGGCGCCTGTGAGCGAGCGGACTGATGGACGACCCCGCACATCTCGCCGTGATCGACGTCGCCGAGTACGCGCTCGGCGTCGCCGTGCGTGCTCTCGTCGCCGACTTCCCCGCGCTCCTGGGCGAGCCTCACCCCTGGCGTCCCGACAGCCCCGACCAGCGCGCTGCCCGGCGGATGCTCCACCGGATGATCCGCTTCGAGCGCACGCTCGCGCGCTACCGATGCTTGCTCCCATTGCTGCTCCGGCCTCCGGCGACCGACAGCACGGACGACGTCGACTTCTGAATCCCGACCAGGGACCGGCCCGCCGCTCGCGCGCGGCCGTGAGACCTCGTGCGCCTCGCGACGGGCACTCGCGGCACGTGACCGCACGGGTCGCGACGCCCCACGCCGGGTGCCGGCAGGTCGATCACGATCCCGGCGCGACTCGCGGGCTGCCAGGCGTGCGAGTGGATCTCGGGAATCGGCGCGAATGGATCACTACGAAGCCGGCGCTGAAGCGACGGCGTCTGGATCGCCGACCCCGACGGCACGCTCGATGTCGGCGACGCCGGCACCACGGTGGTCCGCCGCTCCGGCAGCGGGCAGGTGGCGTTCCACTTCTGCCCCAACTGCGACGAGCTCGTCCACGCCACCTTCGACGGCATGGGCGTGGTGCGCGTGGCGCTGTTCGAGGCGATCCGATTTCCACGACTTTCTGCGCGCTATGACCCTGCCCCCAGCCGGCCGGAGCGGCGGAAACTGTAGCCACATCCATGGTATGTGGCTACACTTTTTTCCGTGAGCCTCGACGCCCTGCCCAATGCCTTCTCCCACGGCCTCGCTCAGGAGCGTGGTCTGTCGGACCGTCGCCTCCGAGGGCTCTTGGCCGACGGGGCCTTGGAGCGTCTGGGGCACGGACTCTACCGCAAGGCGGACGCGCCGCCCGCCGACCTCGACCGGATCGAGATCGCGCTGCGGGCGCCGGACGCGACGTTGTGCCTGACCACCGCGTTGTCGCACCACGACCTCACCGATGTCATCCCGTCCGAGATCGATGTCGCCTTGCCGCGATCACGGCGCCCACCGAGGGTCCGCGCACCAGTTCGCTGGCACCGGTTCCGTGAGGACACCTTCGACGTCGGTCGCGAGACCATCGAAGTCGATGAAGGGCTGTCCATCGGCATCTACAATGCCGAGCGCAGCCTCATCGACGCCTTCCGGCTGCGCCACCAAGAGGGCGATGAGATGGCCGTCGAGGCTTTGAGGCGGTGGCTCAAGCGGCCAGGGGCGACGCCTGCCAACCTCCTCGAAATGGCCAAACACTTCCCCAAGGCCGAGCCATCGCTGCTGCACACGCTCAGGATCCTCTCGTGAAATCGAAACCCACTCACGCCGACCTCGCGGGCTCGCGCTATCTCGCGCTCCAGCGCCTCGCTCGGGCACAGAAGAGGACCACCGCCGAGTTGCTCCAACTCTACGTCCTGGAGAGCTTCCTCCGACGGCTCGTGCGCTCCCAACACGATCACACGCTCGTGTTGAAGGGCGGGATGCTGCTAGCCGCGTTCGATCTGCGGCGAGCCACGCGCGACGTGGACGTGCTGGCCTTGAAGACCGACAACGACCCGGCTGCGGTCCAGCGCCTGATCGTCGATGTCACTTCGGTCGAGGCCGACGACGGCGTGGAGTTTCTGCAAGACACGATCACCGCCGCTGTGATCCGTGACGATGACGTGTACCCAGGCGTTCGCGCCTCGCTCGAAGCACGCCTCGCGACCGCACGTCTCAAGTTCAGCGTGGACTTCAACGTCGGCGATCCGGTGATCCCAGCACCGATCCGAACCGCCGTCCCGGTGCTCCTCGGAGACGAGACCATCGAAGTGCTGGCCTACCCGAAGGTGATGGTCGTCGCCGAAAAGCTGGTGACGGCCCTCCAGCGGGGACGGGCGAGCACCCGCTGGCGCGACTTCGCCGACCTGTTCATGCTCGTGCCAGGCGACCTGGTGGAGTCCGAGATCATCGCGGCGCTGCGTGCGGTCGCCGGGCATCGAGGTGTCCTGCTGCGGCCGCTCGGCGAGGTGCTGGACGGGATGCCCAAGGAGGCGCAGGCACGCTGGGCGACATGGCGCGAGCGACAAGGCGCGCAGGACCGGGTGCCCGAAGAGTTCGCGACGGTGCTGGACGCGCTCGATGAGCGGACGCAAGCGTGGTTCTTGAAGGCGACCGAGTAGCGTGCCTGCTCAGCCGAGCACCCGTACCCCAATCTCCGTCCCGGTCCTCGGCGCTGGCCCGCGCTCCTTCTGGCAGGCGAGCGCGATGGCCCAGAATCGGTCGGCGTGGCCGACTCGGGTGGTGCGCTCGGCGTCGAAGCTGACCCTTGCCGGAGGCGAGGACGCGGCGTTCGAACTTCCGCGAGGTTCATCGCTGCTGCGCTCAGGCGTACGCCGCATCCATGCGTCGTTGCATCTCCTCGGGGCTGACTTCTTCCTTGCGCGTAGCCAGGTGCCACTTGTGACCGAACGGGTCCGAGAGTGTTAGAGTGTTGCGGTTCGGTCGCCGAAGAACTCGTCGCGCAGCGGCTGCAAGATCGTCGCACCAGCCTCGACGGCGGTCTTCACCACTTCATCGACGTTCTCGATGTAGAGGTGGAGCGCGACCGGCGTCCCACCGACCGCGACGGGGCTGAGGGCGCCGAAGTCGGGGTACTCGCGCACCGGTCAACCCAATCGATGCTGGAACGCGGCTGAGCCGTTGCTCTGCCTAGGCTCCGGCGACCAAGGCATCATGCCGCTGGCGAAGTGAGGGCCCCGCAACGGCGATTCCATTCCCGTCAGCACAGCACGCCGCCTCGCAGCGACTCTGCGGTCCCTTGACAGCCCGCGCACCCGGGCGAGACCATGTGAGCATGAGCCGGATTCAATCTTTCGTCGTGGCGGCGCTCGCCAGCGGAGCAGTGCTCGCGTGCAGCGCGGCGGATGGAAGCCGGAGAGGAGGCGGCGCCGGAACGGGCGGCGCCGGAACGGGCGGCGCCGGAACAGGCGGCTCCAGCGCGGCTGGCTCTGGAGCGGGCGGTGGTGGCGGGGGAAACGCGGGAACGGGCGGAAGCGGAGGCAGCAGCGCAGATCAGGCTGTGTGTTATGACCAAACGGGCGGAGTCTGCACATGCGATTACCCGCAGACGCCGCCGAACGTCACATCCCAGTCCTGCAGCGGTGCAGGCCCGTGCTGCGTTGACGAACCCACATGGAGGCGATGCGAGTGCTTCCCCACTCCGACAGCGGCAACATGCCAGCAATTCGCAGACGAGTTCGGCGGCAAGGTGGTCGCCAACTGCCCGCAGGCGCCGCTGGCTCGAAACGGACCCACGGTGCAATGGCAATGGACCTGTTCGCCCGCGGCCTCCTCCAGCACCTACTGCCTGTGCGAAGCGGGGAGCGGACAGGATGGGTCGACTGCGCGACGTTGATCCCACTGCAACTTGCTGCTACCTCGTCTACAGCCCCCCTACATCGACTGCGTATGCGAGGCCCCTCCAGCGGGCGGCTGCCCGCCCACGCCGCCATCCGGGAAGTATGACCCCAGCGTGTCGAAGCGCCCGCCGCCTTGAGTGCGCGGCGAGTGGTCATCGTCTTTATCCACGAGCTAGAAGCCTGCGGCGTAGGCGAGCGTCGGTGGGAACAATCCGCTCGGCGGGGAACATCAGCTTGCCCTCGAGCTCGATCACGACGCCGCCACTCTTGCCCACCGGACGAAGCCGCCAGACCCAAACCGGCCAAGCCGTGTCCCATGCGCTTCCAAGCATCCAGCTCCTGACTCGCGCGATTGACCTATTGGAAGTTCGGTGTCTTCCGCAAGGGCGGCACGATGGGTCGCTCTGCCTCCGCAGACCCGCTTCGCCGAGCGAGTACACCGCAAACCCCTTGGTCGAGTACGCGTGCGGCGCGATCCAGTACTCCACGCGGATACCACGAGGAACGGCATGTTGCTGTCCGTCGGGCTTGGCGACGTTCCGGGCAGCATGTACCCCAGGCGCGCACAATCGCGCGCATCCCAGTGCATAGTCGTGCCCGAGGATGCGAGTGGCCAAAAGGGCGAACCCCAACGAGATCTTGTCGCGAGCTCCCAGCACCGGATTGCCGATGTACTGGTTGCCGTCGTCGCGGAAGCAATAGAAGCCGGCGTTCTGCCCGGATTCGGAGCACACGTCGTCTCCGCCCAGTAGCGCCACGTCTTGCGAGACGCCGAACACGAGCCAGAGCTTTTTGCGCTTGGCCCGATGGTGGTGCGGCGCGCCGGTGGCGGCGCTCGTTGCTTCGATGCCGCCTTCAGCCGCAGGCGCTTCCGCCTCGACGTTCTGTTCCTTCTTCTTCTTCTTCTTGCACGTCTTCGGTGGGTCCTTGCCGGGCAGGGCCAGCGGCGCGTGATGAACGTCAACTATTCTTGCAGGTGAACGACAATTATTTCTGCAGGTCGTCGCCAGGTAGATGGACCACGCCGGCGACCACGCCGCGGCCCGGTTGACTTCGAAGTTGTTGTAGAGCGGTCGCATCTCTTGGGGTCCTTCGCGATCAGCGCTTGCGCTTGGGCGGCGTCTGGTCCTTGCCGGGGTCGGCGTTGACCGTGGCTGCTTCGGTATGGCGCTGGATGGCGGTCTCGGCGCGCACGCTCTTGCCGCTGAACTCCAGCACGACGGAGTGGTGCACGAGGCGGT
>CAVZIE010000011.1:0-20310 GCA_963775185.1 uncultured delta proteobacterium
CGGCCCGCTCGTTTTCAACGTTCCACCCGTCGACCTGACGCGTTCAGTCATCGTCGTCGTGACCCGAAGCTACTGCCGGCGCTGCTGCGCCCGGAGCCGCGCCGCCGGCGTACGCCTGGGCGGCGCCGTGCTGATAGACCAAGCTCCCACCGGCTTGGCCGGCTCGATAGCCGAGCACCAACACCAGCAGCGTCCCCAGCGTGGCGGCGGCCGCGGTCGGCAAGCCCGACCGGCGCGAGCCAAGCGCACCGGCCACGAGCATCAGAACGAGCGCGCCACCGCCCGCCCACACGAAGAGTTCCGCAGCCTCTTCGTGCCGTTCGATGAAACGCTCCGCGACGACACGCTCGACGCGGTCCTCTTCGGCCTGACCACTGCGGAGGGCGAGGACTCCCGAGCCAAGCAGTATCGCCTGGAGGGCGATGGCGAGAAACCAGGCCCGCGCAGGGAGCCACTTGCGCCACCACGCGAACAGCAAGCCGCCCGCAACGAACGGCATCAGGACGCCCAGCGCCATCGGGACGTGGACCAGCTTCGGGTGAAAGAGCAGCGCATCCATGCTCGTCCGAACATGGCCGTGCAGCCTGGCGCGAGCCATCCGCCATGCGTGATATGCTAAGAGTTCAAGCCACTTGGAACGCCGAGAGCTCACATCTGACGGACGCCTCGTGGGTGGCGTGCTGGTCGCGTTCGTGGCGATCGCGCTGCTCGCGGCGCTCGATCTCGCTTCTGACTTCGGCGACGGCACGACAATCGGTCACGTCCTCGCCGAGGGCGCCGTCTTCGCCGTCGGAATGGCCGGCGCGGTGTTCATGGCGCGCCGCCTCATGGGCGTCGTGCGCAGCGAGCGTGCCGCCCGTGAAGAGGCGCTTGCCCTGGCGGAGAGGCTCAGGCTCACGGAAGCGGAGGCGACCCGCTGGCGAGATGAAGCGCGGGACGTGCTCGAGGGGCTCGGCGCTGCGCTCGACCGCCAATTCGAGCGGTGGGCGCTATCGCCGGCCGAGAAGGAGGTGGCACTGCTGCTCTTGAAGGGGCTCAGCCACAAGGAGATCGCGGAGGTCCGCTCGACCACCGAGGCGACTGCGAGGCAACAAGCGCGCGCCGTCTACAAGAAGGGCGGGCTCTCCGGCCGGAACGATCTCGCCGCTTTCTTTCTCGAGGATCTGCTGCTTCCCAGCACGAGCGAGCCGTAGGTTTGCTCAGCCGTGATCGCGCGCTCCGAACCACGTCGTCAGCGCGTCGCGTAGACCCTGGTCCGTGCCGTCTCCGGCCCAGGCGACGTGTCCGTCGGGCCGTATCAACACCGCAGCCGGAGCAGTCACCACGCCCAGCACCGGGAGCTCCCACGCGCCCGCGTATCGAGCGGCGACGCGTTGAACGCGATCTGCCCAAGGAGCGATGTCGAGAGCGTCGGCCTCGCCAAGATCGAGCAGGACTGGTCGGGCCGCATGCAGCAGGGCGAACACGCGCTGCGGCCCGCTCTCCGTGACCAGGTCCAGATCGGGCATGCGGCGTCCGAGCAGCGGATGGCCCTCACCGATCTCGTAGCAGACGTCGAGACCCGACATCATCGCGGCGTAGCGCTTGCGAGGTTCGTCCATCGATAGCAGCTCGGACACGGTCTCGCGCAAGGCCTCCGTGCGATCGTCGCCGCGGCCGAGCGCGGTTTGCGCCATGCTGAGGCGAAGCACGCGCGCAGCGATCGGGTGCCGCTCGGCCTGGTAGCTATCGAGCAGGCTCTCCGGCGATGTCCCTTCGACCACCTGGGCGAGCTTCCATCCGAGGTTCACGGCATCCTGGACACCGATGTTGAGCCCCTGTCCGCCGTTTGGGGCATGCACGTGCGCCGCGTCGCCGGCCAGCAGCACGCGTCTCTCCCGGTAGGTCGCCGCTTGCCGGGCCATGTCGCTGAATCGGGACAGCCAGGTCGGGTTGCAGACACCGAAGTCCGTCCCGTACACGGCGATGAGCGCATCGCGGAGGTCTTGTAGCGTCGGCCCGTCCCCTTTGCCGACGTGCGGCTCGACCAACACGACGCGCACGCGCTCGCCATCGTCCAGCTTGCCCAGAGCGTTGACGCCCTGCTCGCCACGGCGGATGCCCCACGCCGGCTCAGCGGTCATCTCGACCTCGGCAATCAGGTAGCTGGTCGATGCTTCCCACCCCGGAAACTCGATTCCGGCCTTCTTGCGGATCAAGCTGCGACCGCCGTCGCACCCGACCAGATACTTCGCTCCGAGCGATCGCCCGTCGGACAGCTCGACGGTCACGCCGGCGTCGTCCTGGGCAAAGCCCGTAACCTCGCGTCCGCGATAGAACTTGACCGGTAGCTCGCCGACCCAGTCGGCCAGGATGCGTTCGATGTGGTTCTGCTGGAGCGCGAGTCCGTAGTTGTGGCGGGTCGGGAAGTCGCTGATGTCGAGACGAATGTACGAGAAGCCCGCGACCTGCATGCCCTGCCCTTCGGAAAGGAAGCGCTCCGCCACACCGCGCTGATCGAGCACCTCGATCGTACGTGCATGCAGGCCGCCCGCGCGCGAGCCGGCAAGCTCCTGGCTTTCGCGCCGCTCGACGATCGCGACGTCGACCTTCGCCAACGCGAGCTCGGCCGCCAGCATCAACCCCGTCGGGCCTCCCCCTGCGATCACCACGTCATGCCTTGTCATGATGAAGACTGTGCGGCATGACCCGGGGCTTGCCGCAAGCCCGCGTGTTTGGCATAAGTTGGAAGTGGAAGCGGACGGGGGTCGCGCTCCGCTTCTCGCGCCTTGCGTGGCCCGCGCGCGAACGGCACCTTGTCGACGGACCATCATTTCTCCGACTGGCTCTCGTCTGGAACTCGATCGCGAGTTGCCATCCCACGCGAAGTAGCAAGCGCTTTTCGTCGCCGCGGCCAAGTGTGTGCCAGCGGGGTGGACCGTTGGTCTTGAGATGTCCGCCAAGCCGCGCAAGAAGCGTGAGCGCGCCGGCGACGGTTTCCGGTCGTGAGCACCATTGAGTTGCTGGTGCTTTCGACAGGAACTCGAGTTCGAGCGTTGAAGACGCCCACGTGGGCGGGCGCTTCGAGTCTTGTCGCGTGAGCCCGAGCAGGCGCCAAGCAATCGGCGCAAGGATGGCGAGCACCTTGTGGAGAGCGTCGTAGGACTCGACCCGGCAACGCTCCAGGGAACACCCGGTCTTCAGCGCCTTGAAGAAGTCCTCGATGATCCGTCGCGCACGGTAGACGTCCACGATGCGTGCGAGACGGGAGGTTCGTTGGCGGGAGGGTCGGGCTCCCAGACGCGCACGACATTCACGTCGAGACCATCGGGTAGCTCGGGGGTGCGTCCGGTGTTCGGGAGATGCACCGACATCGCGCTGATCGCGTGTCGCGCCAGCCACGCCTTTCTTGGCGGATTACGTGGGGTCTTGCCTTCGCGCCCGCCACGAGCACTGAGCTCCGCGCGACGGTGATTCCTCGGGGAAATATCGCGAAGCGCGCCCCACAGAGGCGTGACAGCGCATCTGCGTCGAACTTGCGCTCGAGCCGGCCCGCCCGGGTCACGAAGCGCGATGTGCGGGTTTTGCGCGCAAGATGTGACAGATCTTGAACCCACGTGGGGGACACGCGGCGTCGGTTCCGCGCAGCGATTGTCTTCCGCGCCGTGTGAGCTCGGCGGCTCGGTGGATCGGAGCCGGCGCCGCGTTCCTCGCCCACGTGTCGGTGATCGGCATGCTGACGGTGGAAGGGCTCGTCGAGGTCGCCGACACCGCGCCACTCATCCACTCGCACGGCGCCATGATCGACGAGCTGGTCCGCACCTTCACCGCGGGGCTCACCCATCCCTGACCGCTCGCTCACCCGGACAGTACGACGCGCAAGCACGGCTCCACGAACAGCGGTGACGTGGCGACCATGATCACGACCGTCCAGCAGCGCCGCAACGCGCGCGGCCAGCCTGCCACGCCGAGGCGGGTCTCGGCGGCCACGGCGACGCCTTGCACCACGAAGTAGCCGAACATCATCGCGGTCATCGCCGGACCCAGCGCGACGAGCACGGGATAGGCATGGCCCGCCGCGCTCACGACGAAGGCCAGCAGCAGACCAAGCGCCGGATGGCGGCGCCGGGCAAGCGGGAGAAAGCATGTCGCGCCAAGCCAATGGCTCACCGGTCGAGCCCAGCGCTTGCCCCAGAGCTCGGCGACCGACAGCGAAGCGAGCGGCCACACGTGGAGCGGCGGCGTCGCGAAACCGATCACGCGATAGCTCGCGCCGAGCAACCTGTAGCCCGCCTCGATGGCCGCGTACGTGAACACGAGACCTCCGCCCAGACGGACCCAGAGCAAGTCCGGAACGCTGCGCACGGCGTGGAGCGCGAGCATCGCGAGGGCGGCCCACACAAGCGCCGCGGCGAGCGCGCGGAGATCTAGCCTGGGGCGCTCGCGCCGAAGCAAGCGCGTGTCCACGAAGCTCAGCGCGTGGGCGATACGCCGCTGCACGCTCCAGGGCTCGCGCGACCGGACAAGATCGATCGCGCGAAAAACCGCCATGAAGTTGAGCGCGAAGAGTCCGCGCACGAGCGGGATAGGGCCGGCGAACCACGGCAGCACGAGCGCCGCCACCGCGGAGAGCGCGAGCGCGAGCGGCTTGTGCTTCGGCGCGATGATGGCCGAAAGCACGACCAGCGTCGCCGACGCCAACAGGACACCGAGCGGAGCCGCCCACATCAAGTCTCGATAGGTTTCACCGATCCCGGGGGCAAGCGCGTTGATGCCTTGCCGCCGAAAGCTGCCGGTCCGGCGCGGTATCCCGGGCGGCGCCGGGCGCCTACAGGTGGTCCAGGTGCCTCAACCCGGTGCACCCTCTCGCCGCGCGCCAGGTCCCGGGCAGGTTGCCCACGCTCGCGTGCAGCGCGCGCCCGCCGACGCTGCCGTCGATCGTCAGGAGGTCGAGCGCCGGGCACTCGGCGACGAGCTTCTTCCATACCAGCGCGTACATACCGATGCGGTCCTGGGTGACGCGCATCGCCTCCTCGGCGTGCGCCGCGGTGTCGTAGACGGCGTCGTATCGCAGGTCGCCGTGCACGCCGTCGCGGAGCACGAGGCGCCCGCTCTGGAGCCCGATGTTCCCGCGCTGCTTCGCCGCGTCCGCCATCGCCGCGCTCGTCATCGCCGCGCCACCGAACCAGATGCCGACGAGCGCGTCGTCGCCGAAGTCGACCGCGGGCGGCGGCGCGCTCGTGGAGGCGAACCACTCGTGGCCGTGAGCGACGGCGCGCCCGCCGAGCACGACCCAGTCGTGCTTGGCCAGGTAGGCGGTCCACGGCCAGCCGTCCTCGCCGAGGGTCGGGTACTCGCGGACGCCGCTCGCGAGCACTTGCACTCCGGCTTCGTCGAGGGCGCGGCGGAAGCTCGCCGGCAGCTCGTCGATACCGGGCGCGCCGCGCAGCGTGAGCACGAGCGACACCTGCGTCGGCTTCGGCCCGTCGAACGCGCCGACCAGATCGACGCTCGACATCCGCGAGAGCACCGCGTCGAGCGCGTCGTCCTTCGACACTTCGGCGAGCAAGGGCCCATACACGGCGTCGCCACGGATGCGATCGACGCGGACCTCGGCGGCAAAGTCCGGCGGATCGCCGATCAGCCGCTGCGACGCCGAAGAATCGACGCCCTCCGGCGCGCGTGCGCTCGCGCCCGCTCCCGCGCAGGCCGCGGTGGCGAGCCCGATCGCCAGCGCCACCGCCCACTTGCCGTACTGCATACGACGTTCGACGCCGGCCGTGGGCCCACATTCACGGCCCGCTCGCGGCCCGGCTTTCTGTCCGGACCGGTGCCGGAAAGCGCTGGCGGTCGTTCAGCCAGCGGTTACGCTTCTCGCGGCATGCCGCGCGACAAGAAACGGGCTGCGATCCTTCGACCTCCAGGCGCTGGCCGCGAGTACGCGATGGGCCCGTTGCGCGCCGTGTTCAAGGCGGACGGCGACGAGACACGCGGAAAGTACTCGATCTCGGAGTGGTGGCTCGAGCCCTACACGCGCGGCCCCGGCGCGCACACGCACGAGGAAGACGACGTCTTCTTCGTGATCGAGGGGACCATGAGCTTCTTCGTGGACGGCGCGTGGACCGACGCGCCGAAGGGCTCGCTGGTGATCGCGCCCGGCGGCACCGCGCACGACTTCGAGAACCGCACCGCCGAGCGGGCGGGTGCGCTCAACCTCTCGGTGCCCGGCGACTTCGAGCCAGACATGCAGGGCATCGCCGAGTGGTTCCGCGCGCGCTCGGCCGCGGCATCGCGTACGGCAAACGCGCCGAGCAGCAGAGCGGTCGGTCCAGGCAGCCGACGCGCTCGAAAGACCGGGCGCGGCTGAAGGCCGCGGTCCGGAGACGCCGCGCGCCGTCACGCTTGCACTGGCGTAGCGTGCAAGCGACGCCACGAGAAGTACGAGAGCCCCCACAGCACGCCCGTCGCCGCCGCCCAGCTCCACGCCGCGGGGCCGTCGCCGACGGAGAGGTGGGCGATCAGCGCGGAGCCGACGTCGATGGCGAAGCCGGCGTAGGCCCACTCCTTGAGCCGCGCCGGCACCGGCCCGAGCAGGAGCACCACGCCGACGAGCTTGGCCCACGAGAGCTCCACGCGGAAGTAGGCGGGGAAGCCGAGGTGGGTGAACGCCTGCGCGACCTGCGGCAGGCGTAGCTGCGCGTAGGCCGTGAAGCTCATCTGCAGACAGAATAGCGCGGTGACGATCCAGAACCCGGTGAGCGTCGCTTTGGAGCGGGACATGAAACGTCCTTAGCGCTCTCCTGCTCGCTGCCGCTTCTCCGAAACTGCGATCCTGGAGCGACGTGGACGCAGCGCGAGATACCGCGCCGGACCGGCAATCCTCGATCTCGCACCCCCGCGTCGCGTCGATAGGCGGAAGCTATCCAACTGATAAGATCAATCGAATGGCGGGTTGCGCGCGAGCGCCTTAGCTTCTCTCCAGGTCGCAGGTCTGGAGCGACCGGAGGAGAACGCGATGACGACCGAAGCAAAGTGCCCGTTCAACCACGCCGCCGGCGGCGGCACGACGATCCGCGACTGGTGGCCGGACCAGCTCAGGCTGGACCTGCTGCACGCGCACTCCGCGAAGTCCAACCCGATGGGCGATGACTTCGACTACCGGGCGGCGTTCAAGAGCCTCGACCTGGCGGCGCTGAAGCAGGATCTCGCTGCGCTGATGACCGACTCGCAGGACTGGTGGCCGGCGGACTTCGGTCACTACGGCGGCTTGTTCATCCGCATGGCGTGGCACAGCGCCGGCACGTACCGCACGGTGGACGGCCGCGGCGGCGGCGGCCGGGGTCAGCAGCGCTTCGCGCCGGTCAACAGCTGGCCGGACAACGTGAACCTGGACAAGGCGCGGCGGCTGCTCTGGCCGATCAAGCAGAAGTACGGCAAGCAGATCTCGTGGGCCGATCTGATCATCCTGACGGGCAACGTCGCGCTCGAGACGATGGGCTTCAAGACCTTCGGCTTCGGCGGCGGCCGGGCGGACGTGTGGGAGCCGGATCAGGACGTGTACTGGGGCGCCGAGAAGACCTGGCTCGACGACAAGCGCTACACGGGCGATCGCGATCTGGAAGATCCCCTCGCCGCGGTGCAGATGGGCCTCATCTACGTGAACCCCGAGGGCCCGAACGGCAACCCCGATCCCGTCGCCGCGGCGCGGGACATCCGCGAGACGTTCGCGCGCATGGCGATGAACGACGAGGAGACGGTGGCGCTGATCGCCGGCGGTCACAGCTTCGGCAAGACCCACGGCGCCGGTGACGCTGCGCTCGTGGGCGACAACCCCGAGGCGGCCGGCCTCGAGCAGCAGGGCCTCGGCTGGAAGAGCCGCTTCAAGAGCGGCAAGGCCGGCGACGCGATCACCAGCGGGCTCGAGGTCACCTGGACGCAGACGCCGACGAAGTGGAGCAACCTCTTCTTCGAGAACCTGTTCAAGTACGAGTGGGAGCTCACGAAGAGCCCCGCCGGCGCGCACCAGTGGGTGGCCAAGGACGCGGACGCGACCATCCCGGACGCCTTCGACGCGTCGAAGCAGCACCGGCCGACGATGCTCACCACCGATCTGTCGCTGCGCATCGACCCGGCGTACGAGAAGATCTCGCGCCGCTTCCTCGAGCATCCCGAAGAGTTCGCGGACGCGTTCGCCCGCGCGTGGTTCAAGCTGACCCACCGCGACATGGGCCCGCGCGCGCGCTATCTCGGCCCGGAGATCCCCGCCGAAGAGCTGCTCTGGCAGGACCCGATCCCCGCCGTCGACCACCCGCTCGTGGACGAGAAGGACGTCGCGCGCCCTCAAAGGCGAAGCTGCTCGCGTCGGGCCTCTCGATCGCGGAGCTGGTCTCGACCGCGTGGGCGTCGGCGTCCACCTTCCGCGGCTCCGACAAGCGCGGCGGCGCCAACGGCGCGCGCATTCGTCTCGCACCGCAGAAGGACTGGGAAGCGAACCAACCCGCTGGGCTCGCGAAGGTCCTGAAGAAGCTCGAGGGCATCCAGAGCGAGTTCAACAAGGCCGCGCCCGGAGGCAAGAAGGTCTCGCTCGCCGATCTGATCGTGCTCGGCGGCTGCGCAGGCGTCGAGCAGGCGGCGAAGAACGCCGGCGTCGCGCTGACCGTGCCGTTCACGCCGGGGCGCATGGACGCTTCCGCGGAGCAGACCGACGTCGAGAGCTTCGCCGTGCTCGAGCCGGTCGCCGACGGCTTCCGCAACTACGTGAAGGGCAAGCCGGGCGTGCAGGCCGAGCGGCTGCTGATCGACAAGGCGCAGCTCCTGACGCTGACCGCGCCCGAAGTGACGGTGCTCGTCGGCGGCCTGCGCGTGCTCGGCGCCAACGTCGCGGACTCCAAGCACGGCGTCTTCACCAAGAAGACGGACACGCTCTCCAACGACTTCTTCGTGAACCTGCTCGACATGGCCACGGAGTGGAAGCCCACGTCGGACGCGGCGGACGCGTTCGAAGGGCGCGATCGCAAGACCGGCGAGCTCCGCTGGACCGGCACGCGCGTCGATCTCGTGTTCGGCTCGAACTCCCAGCTGCGCGCCCTCTCGGAGGTGTACGCGAGCG
Organism: uncultured delta proteobacterium; assembly: GCA_963775185.1. GTDB lineage: Bacteria > Myxococcota_A > Polyangia > Polyangiales > Polyangiaceae > JAPSGB01. The sequence goes on from CAVZIE010000011.1 coordinate 9,089, forward strand.
CGGACGCGCAGCAGAAGTTCGTGACGGACTTCGTCGCGGCCTGGGACAAGGTGATGAACCTGGACCGCTTCGACCTCGCGTGATCCGGGTGTTGCCGGTCCGGCGCGGTATCCCGCTGCGCCGCGACCGGATCCCTGCCGGGTCTCCGGGATTCCCGGGGGGGGGCTACGGTTGAGATTTCTAAAGTTACATATTGAATTACTCACATGAGACATGTGACCCGGCAGCTCGCCGGACGGATCGAACGCGCGACCCACGGATTCGCGGCGGTGCTCCTCACCGGTCCGCGGCGCGCGGGCAAGACCACGCTTCTCCGGCGCTTGTTCCCGAAAGCGTCGTACCCTTCGCCGCAGCCGAGGTCGTGAAGCGACAGGTCAACGCGGGGCATCGGAAGGAGCTCTACTACTTCCGTGATCAGCAAGGGCTCGAGGTAGACTTCGTGATCCCGCGCGGCGCGGGGCGCTTGTGGCTCGTGGAGGTGAAGGCACGGGCGACGGTCTCGCCGGAGCGAAAGCATTCACGCTCGACCAGCTCGTCGCATCGATGTAGCGGCCCGGACGGGCGCGCCTCGCCCTGGCAGCCTGGAGTGGCGCACCGCACCCAGGCGCGCATCGACGGGGAACGTGACGTAATCGTAGGGTACCGCAACGCGTTGCTCGACGCGGAGCAGCGGCTCGCGCTCGCGTGTAACGACGAGGGCGCGACCTGACCAAGCCCGCCACGGTGACGCACATTGCCCGCTTCGAGAATCGACAAGTTGCCACTTCTCGATGCTGCTGATGCTGGAGTGGACGGCGGGTGACCCGCGCCGCTGAACTCTGGAGCGCGTGGCGCGCGGGTCGTGGCGATGACCATGCTCGGCGACGAGCTGCCCGCTGGCAGCGTGTTCGCCGGGGAACGAGAGCTGGCGTACATCGAGGATTTCGCCCACGTGGTGCGCGTGGCGCCGCCGCAGCCGGTGTGCACTCTGGTGCCTCCACCACCGCGATATCGACTTGGCGCGCGCCACGAATGCTTCCGCGCCGGTGTGGGCGTCGTGCGGTGTACCGAAAGGTAGTCGGGCAGCTCGCCGCAGGACGTCGCCACGAAACGCGGTCGGCTGCCGTGGTACGCTCGCGGGCATGGCGCGTCGCAGGCTTCGATTGCGGGGTCCGGGGGTGGCGGCGGTGGTCGGTGCCGCTTGGCTCCTCGCGGTGGCCTGCGGGAGCTCGGGTGGCGGCGGCTCCGGCACGCCGGACGCGGGCGATGACACCGGCGCCGCGGGCAGCGGGGGCACGGGCGTCGTGCCTTGCAAGAACAGCCTCGATTGTGTCGATGCGCCGGACAATCGTCTCGTCTGCAACAAGAGCGCCGGTCAGTGCGTGGAGTGCGTGTCGGCCGCGGACTGCCCCGCGAACAACGAGTGCACGGGGAACACGTGCGTTGCCTACACGCCGTGCACGAACTCGCTCGACTGCCCGGGCGGCCAAGTGTGTCCGCCGGGTGGCGGCCGCTGCGTGCAATGTGTCGGCGACAACGACTGCAGCGGCAGCGATCGCTGCGTCGCGAACAAGTGCAGGCCCGCGTGCGCGAGCGACAAGGACTGTACGCCGCTCGGCTTGCTTTGCGACGTGTCGCAGGGGGTTTGCGTCCGGTGCACGGGGGATAGCGACTGCGGAGCGGCCGAGCACTGCATCGGAGGCGATTGCGTCGCCGGTGGCGGCACCGGTGGCACGGGCGGCGTCGGCGGCACGGGCGGCGTCGGCGGCACGAGCGGCGTCGGCGGCACGAGCGGCACGGGCGGCGTCGGCGGTACGAGCGGCACGAGCGGCGTCGGCGGCACGAGCGGCACGGGCGGCGTCGGCGGCACGAGCGGCAGCGGCGGTACGAGCGGCAGCGGCGGCAGTGCCGGCGCGAGCGGCAGCGCGGGCGCGGGCGGTTCAGGCGGCGCGTGCACGTCCGGAACGGTCAGCCTCGACCACGTGCCGCTCGACATGTACGTGATGCTCGACCAGTCCGGAAGCATGGGCACCGACTGCACCGTGAGCAGCAACTTCCAGGCGTCGACCGCGTCGAAGTGGTGCTACGCCGTCAACGCGCTCGCTGGGTTCATGTCCACGATCGACCCGGCGCTGGACGAGCGCGCGGCGCTGCAGTACTTCGGACTCAACAACGATAGTTGCACGGCCAGCGACTACGCGACACCCGAGATCGCGCTGACCGCGATGCCCGCCGGCGAGGCGAATTTCGCCGCGTCGTTGAACACCCACGCTCCCAGCACGAATACGCCGACTTCGGCCGCCGCCGACGGACTCACCATGTTCACGACGGCGCAGAAGACCGCGTCACCGAACCGCTCCATCATCGGAATCCTCATCACCGACGGCGACCCGACCGTGTGCAACACCAGCCCGTCCTACGTCGGCGGACTGATCTCCACCGCTTGGAACAACGGCGCTGGCGTGCGCACCTACGTGATCGGCATGACCGGTGCCACCTTCGCCAACCTCGAGACCATGGCCCAGGGCGGCGGCGCCCCCTCCCACGCGCAGTACTGCAGCGCTTCCCCGTGCCACTACTACAACGTCGGCAGCGGCGACTACGCCACGTTCACCGGCGTCTTGACCGCAATCCGGGACTCGGCCGTGGGTTGCGACTACGCGTTGCCCGCCGGCGACGGCGGCAGCGTGGATCCCGCGTCCACAAGCATCGACTACCTGCCGGGCGGCAGCCCGCCGGCGAGTGCGATCCCCCGGGTGAACGACGTCTCCGCGTGTCCGGCGCCGGGCAGCGGTCAGGGCGGCTGGTATTTCGACGACAACACAAACCCGACACGCGTGACACTGTGTCCCGCCACGTGCACCGTCGTGATCGCCGACGCCAGCGCGAAGATCGAAGGCTGCTTCGGCCCGTAGGCTGATGCGTTGTTGTCGACATAGGTGACGTTTCGCGGAATACCGCGCCGGACCAACCAGCAGATCAACCTCGGCCTTCGAGGCCTCGTCGGTGATGTCGGGGCCCTTGTCGATGATGGCGAAGCCTTCGCGGAGCTGCTCTTCGGTGATGCACAGCGGCGGGTTGCACCGGAGCCCGCTCCAGCGCGCGAACGTGAAGAGGCCGGGGTCGACGGGCCGCGTCGCGCGTGTGTGCCTCGCGTGGTGCAAGCGGCGCGGTCTCGTGCGCGATGGCGCCGATCCGGAAGAGGACGTCTCGAATGAACCGAAGCGGGCCGCCGCGTCCGCGACGCGCGCTCTCCGCCGTGCTGCACTCGAGAACGGGCATGCGGCGCAAGCGCTTCGCACGCGGCGTGCCGGTTGCACCGTCGCGGGATCACTCGGGTGCGAGGTGGCGACGCTGCTGTTCGCCGGCGCAAATCGCCGATCGCCACGCGCGAACGGCGAAGCGTGGCCGGCGCTCCTCGGGATACCGCGCCGGGACCGGCAAGCCCGCCTGCTCTCGTGTTCGGCTCGAACTCCTGAGAAATCCCCTCATTTGGGTTTTCACAGGAAGGGCGGAAGAACGGAAGGTCTACAGGGACTTCGTGTATCCAGGCACGACCCGTCGCAAGCCAGTCCGCAGGGCGGTGACTTCGTCCACCGCAGCCCAGGTACCGGCGAAGGCCGCGTCGGGCGCGGCGCGCCGGGCCGCGTTGCGCGCGACAGCAACCACCCGGAGTCGATCCAGCCCCTCGGACGCCCCGTCCGCACTCATGCGCACGGTATAGACCTCCCGGTGCATTCCGTCGCGGCCATGGCGCTCGCGCGCAGCGGCGAGGAACGCCTCGAGATGCGACTCGACGACCTCCCCGTGCTACTCGACCGTGCCGCTCGTTGGGGCACGCCTCGGAGAATCGCGTTTCATGATCGCGCGGCGCAACGCGACTTCGACATCTCTTCGGAGAAGCGCATTTCGCCCTCGCGCGGCGCACGCGAGACGCGCGAGGGGCACGAAGCATGCCGGCGTTCCGCGCCAGCGCGGGGAGGGTTTGCCGGTCCGGCGCGGTATCCCGCGGCGCGGATCGCCGGCGTTGGCTGCGTCCGGGCAGCGCCGCGACCTTCAAGAGCGCGCGACGCACCCGAGATCGACTTCGCTTGGGAGAAGCGCGTTTCACGTTCGCGCCGCGCTCGCGCGACGCGCGCGAGACGCGACGCGCGCGAGACGCGACTGGCGCGAGACGCGACTGGCGCGAGACGCGACGCGCGCGAAACGCGACTGGCGCTCGCGCGACGCGCGCGAAACGCGCGGCAAGCACGAAACATGCCGGCGCTCCGCGCCAGCGCGGGGAGGCACGCGCGATTCCGCGCCGGACCAACAACAAGATCGTCACCGCTGTCGATTTCACTGGACACGTTTCCAGCGCGCGCGCGTCGCGATCGCGTGGCTCGTTGCGAAAGCACGGCGTCGTGCGCGCTGGCGGCGCGCTCGCGGCGTTGCGGCGCGCGGACGGCGAAAATCGCGTCGCGGTGGGCGAACGCGCGCGGTCGGGCGCGCAGCGAGGCGCCGAAACGCGGGTGTAGCGTGGCGGCATGGCAAGCATTGATTCCGTGTATCGCTTCACGGACCTGCCGGACGACGCGCTCGTGGCGCGGACGCGGGCCATCGTGGGGCAGTCGAACCAGGCGCTCGCGGCGCTGCTCGCGCACCTCGGAGAGGTGGAGGCGCGCGGGCTGCACCGCCAGCGCGCCTGCGCGAGCCTGTATACGTACTGCGTCTACGAGCTGCGGATGTCCGAAGACGCGGCGTTCCGACGGGCGCGGGCGGCGCGCATCGCGCGCGAGTTTCCCGCGGTGCTCGATCGCGTGGCCGCCGGCGAGATCCATCTGACGGGGCTGCTCATGCTCGGATCGCATCTCACCGAGGAGAACCACGTCGACGTGCTGGAGCGCGCCAAGCACCGCACCAAGAAGGAGATCGCGAAGCTGGTGCGCGAGATCGATCCGCTCCCGGACGTGCCGGCGCGCGTGGAGCCGCTTGGGCGCACCTTCACGATGCCGCGCGCCCCGTCGTGGAGCCAGTTCGTCGCGTCGTTCGCGTCGGTGCGCGAGCTCGATCCGGGCAACCGACCGCGCGACTGGATGGACGCGAGTCCACCGGAGCCGGAGGCGACGCCGGAGCCGGAGCCCGCGCCGCAGCCGAAGCTCGCGCCGCAGCCGGAGCTCGCGCCGCAGCCGAATCCCATGTTCGCGCGCGACGACGTGCCGCAGCGCTACAGCGTGCAGTTCACCGCGACCGAGGAGTACGTCGAGCTTCTCGAACGCGCGAAGGATCTGCTGTCACATACCGGCGAGGACAAGTCGCTGGAGCGCGTGCACGTGCGTGCGCTGCAATCGCTCGTGGCGGAGCTGGAGAAGCGTCGCTACGGCACGGGCGCGAAGCCGCGCGCGCCACGCGCCGACGACGTCGAAAGCACGAAGCATGCCGGCGTTCCGCGCCAGCGCGGGTCGAGCCGCCACATCCCCGTGGACGTGCGCCGCGCCGTGCATGCGCGCGACGGCGGGCGCTGCACGTACGTCGACGCGTCGGGACAACGCTGCCGGGAGACGCGTCTGCTCGAGCTGCACCACGAGCAGCCGTTCGCGCGCAACGGGCCGTCGACGGCCGCGAACGTGACGCTGCGCTGCAGGAGCCACAACGCGCTCGCCGCCGAGGACGACTTCGGCCGCGACTTCATGGACGCGAAGAAGCCGCCTCGCGCCGGCGCGGACATGATGCGCGAGGGCAGCGGCTAGATCGACGCCCTTTCCCGAGCCGATTTCGCCGGCGATGTGTGGCTTTGCGCGCGACGCTAGCGATGATCTCCGGGCTATCGCAGCGCATGGGTTCGTGACCCGCCGTTCACCGATGCTGGATGGGACCGAACGCGATTTGCTCGCGCGCGCCCCGCGCGCGCCCGGTGTTACGCTGCCCGGATGAGCACTGCCCGCATGGGGGGTGCGGTTCTGTTCCTGCGCACTGGACCGCCTCGCGCCTCACGCCGCGGTGCGGCTAGAATGACGCGCGTGGCGCGAACGACGAGGCCGACGGGAGCGCGAGCGCACGATGCGGCGCTGCGCGCGATCTTTCAGGATCTCGCGAAGCTCGCACGTCTCTCGAACGATCAGCGGGAGGTCGCGCTCGATCGCGCCCGCGCCACGGTGGAGCGTTTGCCGCGCGATCCGTTGGTGCTCGAGGCGCTCGATCGCGTCGTTGGTCGCAACGAGCGCCGGCGACGCGACGCGGTGCACGTGCTGGCGGCGCTGGCGGACGTTCCCGGCGGCTTGGAGCGCCTCCGGGCCAGTCTCGCCGACGAGCGCGCGGAGGCGCGCGCGGTCGCGGCGATCGCCATCGCGGACTGCGGCGATTCAAAGCTCGCGCCGCTGGTCGCCGCGCGCCTCGCGAAGGAGACGGACACGGCGTGCCGACGTGCGCTGATCTACGCCGCTGCCGAGCTGCGCGCGCCGTCGACGCTGCTTGCGCTGCTCGCTGCCGCGAAGCGTGATCTGCGCGAGCGCACGCCGGAGCGGCAGGCGCTCCTGCGCGCGCTCCGGGTGCACCGGAGCGCGAAGGCGAAGGCGTACTTCCGCTCGGTGTTCACCGCGCCGGAGCCCGATCCGCGGCCGCGCTTCGACGACTCGCGGGAGGACCGCGTGCTGGCGGCGTGGGGCCTGGCGAGCCTCGGCCCCGCGAAGCGCGCGCGGAGCTTCCTTGTGGCGATGCTCGATGATCCGCGCTTGGAGCATCGCTGGGAAGGCGGATACGGCGTGGACCCAGGGGTATCCCGTCGCGCCGCCGAAGCGCTGGCCGACCTGGACACCATCGCGATTCCGCGTGGCGCCGACGCCGTGGCCATCGTGAAGCGTGGCGTGAAGGCGTGAATCCCACGGACACGCGGTCGAACGCGGGCTGTCGCGCGACCACGTCGCGGATCACCTCGAGCACGACTCGCAGGGCAGATCATTGTGCGCGAGATGGGACGGCGCGACTCGGCAAGCCGACGGGGATCGGGCAAGAGCCCGGCGCGCCGTGATATGGCATCTAGATGGACTCCGAGAACCTCGTGGTTTTCGCGGCCATCGCCCTCATCTCCGTCGGGGCTGTGGTCGCATACTTCTTCTCGCCGGCGCGGCGGCTGAAACGCCGTCTCGACCGGACACCCGTCGTGCCCATCGCGAACCTCGAGCCGGGCGCGGTCGTGCGCGTCGTGGGGGAGGTCGCGCTGGTCGACGACGGGCTGAAGTCGCCGGTCTACCAGCAGGCGTGTGCGTACTTCACCGTCGACGTGCGCGTCCGCGAGTACTCGAACGCGCACCGTGGCCAGAGCTGGTACGTGGCCAGAACGCTGGAGAGGCGGTGCGACTTCGGCGTTCGAGACGCGTCGGGCGTCGTACACGTCGACAGTCGAGGCGCTCGCTTCTTCGTCGAGACGGCGTCACTCGTCCTAGGCGACCGGGGAGAGACCGAGCCGCCTCCGCACCTCGTCGAGTTCCTCCGCGCGTACGGCCACCCGCTCACGAACAAGCAAGGGCGCCCGCGCACGTTCGGCTTCGACGAAGGCGTGGTCGCCGCCAGCGCGCGGGTCGACGTCCTCGGCACCGTCGAGCGCCGTCCCGACGGCAAGCGGGTGCTCGGCGGCGCGCATCTCGTGGTTCGCTCTGCCGAGCTCTAGACGTCTTCTCGCGCAGGCGATGTTCAGGTTCGGGATGCCGCCGTCGCCAGTGAAGCCCTGCCTGCCAGTCCCGCCGGCAAAGTCCGCGTCGCCACTTTGTACCGCTGGCCCCACCAAGCTGCGTCCGTCTGCCATTGTGGCACTCGGGCTTGCTCATTTCGTTACTGCGAGAGCGCATTTCGAACCGGCACGCGAGTTGCTCGGACCACCGTCATGAGCACACAGCATGCGCTTGCGCAGCGTCTCACCGGCGCCCTGTTGGGAACGGCGGTCGGTGACGCGTTGGGGCTTCCCTTCGAGGGGATGTCGCGCCGTCGCGTTCGCGCGACGCTCGGCGAGGGACCACTGTCCCACCGCTTCTATTTCGGTCGAGGGATGGTCAGCGACGATACCGAGCACGCCTGCATGGTTGCTCGCGCGCTGATCGAGTCGGATGAGCCAACCGGGTTTGCGGGGGCGTTTGCCTGGCAGCTGCGCTGGTGGCTGCTCGGACTGCCTGCGGGCATCGGTTTCGGCACGCTGCGCGGCATCCTGAAATTGTGGTTGGGCTTCAGACCCGAGCACAGCGGCGTGCGCTCTGCAGGGAACGGGCCAGCGATGCGCGCGCCCCTGCTTGGTGTCTACGCAGCGGACGACGCTGGAAAGCGCTGCCTCCTGGTGCACGCGTCGACTCGCACGACCCACGTGGACCCTCGAGCGGAAGACGGAGCCATGGCCGTTGCGCACGCGGCGGCGCTCGCGGGCGTCGCCGGGCACCGAACGCCAGCCCAGCTCTTGGGGCGGGTCCGCGACTCGCTTCGAACCTGCGAGTTGGCCAGCTCCTGGATCGCGCGACGGGTCTGGCGGACGCACCCAGCGAAGAGCTGGCCGACGCACTCGGTCTTCAACAGGGTGTCACCGGCTTCGTGAACCACACGGTGCCTGTGGCGCTGCATTGCTGGGCCAGGCACCCCCGCGATTTCGAGGCGGCACTCACGGAGGTCATTCGTCTAGGCGGCGACGCGGACACCACCGGCGCTATCGTCGGCGGCCTGGTCGGTGCGGCGACAGGACCGTCGGGCATCCCCGGTCGGTGGCTTGCTGGCCTGAGCGAATGGCCTCGAAGCGTCCGCTATATGCGTAGACTAGCGGCCGCGCTGGCGGGCGCGGAACCCGCGCCTTCGCTGTTCTGGCCAGGTGTGCTGCTGCGAAACGCTCTTTTCACGGTGGGCGTGTACGGGCTGATCCTGCGCAGGGCGTTGCCACCGTGGTAGCGCGCGGTGCTTGGTGTGGCCCACGTCGTCTGGCCCGGGGCGGTTCACGCATCCGGGCGGGACTGGCCTAGTTGCAGCCGCTCAGTATGAGCAGGAGCTTGGGGAAGCGCGTCGTCCAGGCCGGGACCACGGCCGGATTGTGCTTGGTCGGCGCGGAAACCGTGAGGTGCGTGCTGTCACGCGCCAGGGTATCGGCCTGGGCGTCCAGCTTCCAGACGAGCTTGTGCGTGCCGGGGACGATATTGCCCATCTTGCCCAGCCAGTGGTCGATGCAACTGTCGATCTTCTCGAGGTAGTTGTCGGGGTGGTCGCCCGACGCGCTGAGGTGCAGGGTGGCGGCCGTGACGTGCGCGTGCGGATTCTTGTCGGCGTTCGACCACTCGACGTCCACCTCGCCGACCAAAGCGTCGTCGACGGGAAACTTCAGGCGGCCGCGCCGCTCTTCGAGCGGGAACAACTGCTGGCGGGGTACTTCGAGAACGCGTCCTTGGCGCTCGCCTTGTCGGCGGAGAGGCGCAGGTCGAGGCTCGCTAGCTCGGTGAGCTTCGGGCCGTTGAGGAGCGCCAGCTCGGCAGGGGGTGGTTTCGGTTGCCCGGAGTCGCTGTATGCCATGTAGAGCGCAGCGTCCCACAACGCCTTCGCCTGCAGGACGTTCGTTGCGTGGTTCATCGTGATCTTTTCGTTCTCGGGCGTGTGCCCGACGCCGAGCGATGCGCCGTTGAGAGAGTAGTTCTGCGAGGACCAACCGTAGGCGTGGTGCGGTGCCAACCTGGCGACGTTGTGCCACGCCTCATTGAGCCAATGGCTGCCGGTCAGCGTGAACGCCCAGACGCCGCTCTGGTTGCCGTAGGAGATATGGGCATGCGCGATGACGCCAGCCGGATTGAAGTCCACGTCGAGGCTCTTGCCGTCGCTCGACTTCACGCCAAACAGTTGCTCCGCGTTGCTGACGGGTTTCGTGAAGTCGAAGCGCTTGAGCAGGTCGTCCGTCCGCGTCGTCGTGGGAGGTGCTGACGCAGTCTGCTTGGGGTGCGACCGCTTGTAGCGGCCGTAGAGGTACACGCCAGCTCCGAACGCAGGGCCGATAGTGAAGAAAGCGCCGAGCGCCAGCGCGACGAACCTGTTGTCCCTCTTCCTCTTCTGCTCGGCGGCCTCGGCGGCCTCGGCGGCGGCGCGTCCCTTGGCGGCGCGCTCGGCGCGCGCAGTGGCCTCGCGCCGGGCGGCCTCCTCTCGCCGCTTCTGCTCCTCATCCGCTTGCGTTACGACATTCCGGGCGAGCTTCTCGCGCGCGGCCGACACGCCGCTGAAGTAGAGCCACCACCTCAGCTCTCGCGGATCGTCGCTACCGAGGCTTCTGAGCGCATGCGACGGAATGCGAACGGCGATCTCGCAGAACCGGCAGTGGATCACGGCTGCATTTCCGTCGCAGTCAGCGGTGCGCTGCAGTTGGGCAGCGATCGCGACCACCGCTGGCATCCTTCTGCACGTCCGCGTGACGCCCGCCTTGCTCATGGTCCAAAGCAAGGACGCCGACAATGGCCCGGAACGCGTCGGGAATACCGTCGGGCCTCACGTAGGTGTGCGCGCTGGCACAGTTCGGGCACTGCACGGACAGCAAGCCGCTTTCGCACGCGGTGACACCGAGCGGCAGCTTGCAATTGTCGCACAGCGGATGCCCCGGTACCGCGCGCATCTCCAAGCCGTTTCCGCCGCTCGTCCGCCACCGGGCAAAGGTCTTGTCGATACCGACCACGTCGTAATTGTTCCTGTCGGCAATCGACGGAGCCCCGGGGATCGGGAAGCGCCCTTCAGGGCTCGGACCCGTCAGGTCGCTGACCTCGTGGGCGAGCTTCAGCCCCTCCCACCACTGGTCCGGATTGAAACGCTGCTCCATGCCGCAGCGGAGGCAGAGCGCCTTGCCGCTCAGCTCCAGATAGTTCATCGGCGACGAGAGGCCGCACACGCGGCACGTGAAGCTGCAGTCGAGACCGGCCCAGAAGCCGTTGACGCCGTCGTGCACCACCAGCGGGTTCGTCAGCGAGGCCGAACAGCACACGCATTCGGTCCGCGCGCTCGGCGCGATCGCGCCACACGCAGCGCAGATCGGCATGGGCGGACCATTCTGGCCCACGGCGGCCAGCGCCGGCGCGGCCGAGCTGGCCCGCGTGGTGCCGGGCTTGCGTGACAACCGGGTTGCTGGCGCCTGAAAGGCGGCGCGGTGTGACCACAGGCGGAACAGAAGCCTCGCTTCTTGCGGCACCGGCGCGCCACACTCGGTGCAGAAACGTGACATCCCGACGAGATTACACAGCCAGGGCGTTGATCGCCATCAACCCGCGCGTCGC
>CAVZIE010000012.1:0-66749 GCA_963775185.1 uncultured delta proteobacterium
GAAGGTCGGAAGATTTGGGGATGGAACGGACGAGGTGATCGGGGCACTGATCGAGGTTCACCGGCAGCTCGGTCCGGGGTTGATGGAATCCGCGTACGAAGCGTGCCTATGCGCCGAGTTGTGCGCCGGCGGTCGCGCGACGCGCGGCGTTGCGGCTTGTGGGCCGGTGCACGCCGCGACGCACAGCACCGGAGTTACACGCAGGATTCCGCGCCGGACCGACATCCTCTACTTGGTACGTCGGCGCGCGGGTTTGTTCCTGCACACATCGGCGCCGCGTGTATGCCTGCACGCGAAACGCGCGACGATGATATCGTGAGTGTTGGAGAGGGCGACCGGCTCGGGCAACAAGGAGCCATCGTCATGAAAAATTCGATCCGGATTTGGTCGACGCCGTCGATCGGACTTTCGCTCGCGCTCGGCGCGGCGGCAATTGCGGCATCGTGCGGTGGCAGCGGCGAGAGCGGCAGCTCTGGCGGATCCGGCGGCTCGGCGGCGGATGCGAGCGCGAGCGGGGGCACGAGCTCCGGCGGCTCGAACAGCGGCGGCGCCGCCGGCTTCGGCGCGACCGCCGGCAGCGCCGGCTCGGGCGCTTCGGGCGGCTCCGGCGGGACCACGTCGAACTACCCGTGCCCCGGCTGCCAGCCGTTTCCGGGCAACGGCACGCCGGCGTGCAATCCCTCGACGCTCGCGGCGCCGACGGTGGCGTACCCGCCGGACGGCGTGTTGCTGCCCCCGAACATGAACGTGCTCGAGGTGCAGTTCGTGCCTCCAAGCGGCGCGACACTGTTCGAGGTCGATTTCAAGAACTCGGTCACCGACGTGCGCGTCGAGACGAAGTGCAACCCCATCACTCCCGTGCGCGGCGGGGCCAGCAGCGGCTGCGGCCTGACCTTGCCGCAGGCCGCGTGGAACGACATCGCGAACACGAACCGCGACGGCGATCCGCTGAAGGTGAGCGTGCGCGCGACGGCGAACGGGGCGTGCGTCTCGACGTCGACCGATCAAATCTCGATCAACTTCGCGAAGGAAGATCTGGACGGCGGCATCTACTACTGGCAGTCGGCGGTATACGGCGGCATCGGCGGCAAGACCGGCGGCATCTACTCCCACGACTTCGGCAGCTTCGACCCGACGCCGACGCCGTTCTACACCTCCGGCGCGGCGGGCGTGTGCGTCGGCTGCCACAACCTGTCGCGCGACGGCCTGCGCATGTCGCTCGCGACGGACGACCCGGACGCGGACGACGAGCTCGGCGACGTGCACACCAGCGTGATGGAGGTCGACACGCGCAACGTGCTGGGCGGCAAGAACATGTCGCCGGGCTTCCAGACCTGGACGCACGATCACGCGAAGCTCATCGCCAGCACGTTCAAGACGGCGAAGAACCAGGCCTTCGACGTGTTCGACGGCGACACCGTCGCGAAGATCGTCAGCGACACGCTGCCGAACATGATGATGGCGACGCAGCCGGACCTGTCGCGGGACGACAAGAACCTGGTCTTCGTCGTGCCGCAGGCTGGCAGCATCCCGAAGCAGGGCGACCACCACTTCATGGGCGGCGCGCTGTGGACGGCGAGCTTCGACGCCTCCGCGGGCACGCTCGGCACGCCGGGCGCGATCCTCTCGCCCGCCGGCACGACCAGCTACTACTACCCGTCGTTCTCGCCGAACGGCACGTTCCTGGTGTTCGACGAGGCCCCCGACAGCGACGCTTTCTGGAACCGCAAGGCGCGCGTGAAGCTCCTGCACTTCCCGGCGGCGGCGAACGCGACGCCCATCGATCTGGCGAAGCTGAACCTGTCGAGCGATACCGCGAACTCGTGGCCGCGCTGGAGCCCGTTCGTCACCACCTACAAGGGGCACAAGCTGTTGTGGGTGACGTTCTCCTCCGATCGCGACTACGGCCTCAGGCTGAAGAACAAGGGCTTCGATCACTGCTACCCGCCGGAGTCGCCCGCGTACGACACGCCGCAGCCACTCAGCAAGCAAGGCGTGGGCTACGACGACTGCGCGCAGCCGCAGATCTGGATGGCCGGCATCATCGTCGACGAGGACCCGTCGCTCGACGCCGGCGATCGTTCGTTCCCGGCGTTCTGGCTACCGTTCCAGGACGTGAACTCGCACAACTTCTCGGCGCAGTGGGTGGAGAAGATCTACACGCCGCCCCCGCCCACGGACGGCGGTACCGGCACGGACGGCGGCGCGGGCAGCGACGGCGGCGGCAGCTGCGGCGGCGAGGGCGCGTCCTGCGCCAACGCCTCCGATCCGGCATGCTGCGTCGACACGGTGTGCTGCCTGGGTTCGTGCACGGCGTTCTGCATCAAGTAGATGAGTCTTCCATGAATGCCGGCCCGGCGCGGTATCCCGCAGGCCGGCCGCCGCTCGCGCACCGGCTCGATCGAGCCCGGCTCCAGCCACGTCGCCGCGGCATCCGGCGATGCGCGGTGGCGGAACGATACGCGCGCGCCATTTGCTCGCCGCCGCGAGCACCGCGCGCAACCGCGCCGCGCTCGAGGCCGGTCGAACTCGAGAGAAGATTTCGAAGCCATGTCGAAATCGGGCGGCCGCTCCGACTCACTCGGGCCCGGATACTGTCCCAGCCCCAGGCGAGAGCTTCGCCTTGGCCAGCCGATCGCGGACCCCGGATCGAGCAGGCGCTGCGGCGGATTCGGAGTCCCGTCGGCCGGGTCGGCGCCCGCGCTGCCCGGCACGCCGCCTTGGGAGCCCGCATCGCCTCGAGGGTGGGCGGTGGCTCGAGCTCGGCGTCTACGGCGACGAGCGCGCAGTGCTCACGAAACGGCCGTTGCCTATGGTGACGTCTGGCCCGTCGATTCAAGGCGTTTGCGCGTTCTTCTCGACGAAGCGGAACTCGACGCGGCGGTTCTGCGCGCGACCCGCGGCGGTCTTGTTGTCAGCGATGGGCTTGCTTTCGCCGTAACCCTTCGCGCTCAGACGCTCCGCAGGCACGCCGGCTTGCACCAGGAACCGCATCACCGCGTCTTCGCGTCGGATGCCGTCCTGGTCGTTGTCCGATCCGGCGTCGTCCGTGATCCTCGAAGGCGAGATTGTCGTGTCGCCGTCTCCGCTGCGCGACACTCTATGGCGTCGGGCGATGCGGCGCTTGGTCGTTAAGCGTTCGACGATGACGGACACGGCGGTCCCGGCGGGTGGTGGATCTGATCGAGGTGGACATCGGCTCGCGCCCATCAGGTGTCCTCGGATCGCCGTCTTGCCTGCGGACACCTGGTCACGGGCACTCGTCCGTTACCGTCGTCCCCGATTGGGTCTGCGAAGTGACTTCCCCGGCAACGCACGCGACGACCGGGTGAAGAAGCGCACGCTATACGCGAAGCACGGATCCCGCACTATTGGTTGGTCGATCCGGCGGCACGCGTCCGGAGGCGCTGCAGCTCGATGGCGTGCGTTGGGTCGAGCTTGGCACCTACGACGACACCAGCGTCGCGCGATCGCCGTTCGAGGCCGTCGTCGAGTCGGGCGGCTGTTCCCGCCGGAGCGCGACTTTCCAAGTGCGTGCGGGCGTGCGTCCCGGTGCGGTAGACGCGCTCGGCACGGCGCGAAGCCGGCAGCGGTCGCGAGAGCCGCGACCTGCCCCCGAGCCTCGAGGATCCGCGATCTGCTCTGCTACCTCGACGGCGGTCGCGCGTTCCCATCGATGCGGCGCCGCACGCGCAGCCGGCTTCGGGGAAAATCGGACCGCGCTGAAACGGTGGTAGACTCCGGCGCATGAACGCGCGGCTGCCGCCGACCTCCCCGGACCTCGCGGACGAGCGCACGAAGCCGTACTTCGTGTGGTGGATGGACTGCACCGTGGGCGAGCTCCGGCAGCACCTCGCCGCGGCCGACCCCGACGAGCGCGCGTACTGGCTCGGCGCGCTGCTCCGCGAAGCCAACACGCGCGACGTCTGGCTATTCACGACGCCGGACGAGATCCGGGCGAGCTGGCCCGGCATCGTACGGCATCTGGGCGACAGCCGCTCGATGTGGCAGTGGCTGCTCGACATCGAGACGGAGTAGGGCGTCGTGGCGAAGTTCGACCGGCGCGTCGTTCCGGAGCCGGCCATCGACGTCATGCTCCGTTGCCAGGCCGCTGTTCCCTGCCATCTCGGCGGTGGCGCCGCGCTCGCCGGCCTGCACCTCAGGCATCGTCTCTCGCGCGATCTCGACCTGTTCGTGCACGATCGAGGAGCGCACCGCGACCTCGTGGACAACCTCGCCGGGATTGCCGCCGATGCGGGCGTCGGTCTCGAGCTCGTGCGCGATCGCGGGACTCACGTGCGCGCGCTCCTCCATCTGCCTGGCGTGGACATGGAGCTCGACGTCGTCCATGAATCGCTCGTCGATCTCGGTTCGCCGGAGCAGAGCGACGAGGGCGTGGTCGTCGAGTCCTTGCTTGACCTCCGCGCGTCGAAGCTCACGTGCCTCCTGTCGCGAGCCGAACCTCGTGATCTGGTGGACGTGATGTTCCTCGAGCGAGCCGGGTTCTCGCCGGAGAGTGACCTCGGGGCGGCGCTGGAGAAGGATGCCGGCATCAATCCCGGGACGCTGGCCTGGCTGCTCTCGGGATTCCCGGTCGCGCCTCTGCCGCGCATGCTCTCGCCGCTCCCGGAGGCGGAGCTCCGCGCGTACAGGGACGCGCTAGCCGCGCGTTTCAAGGCCCTCGCCGTGCCTGAAGCCGAGGGGTGACCGCGGCGGGACGGTGGTCGGATGAAGCTCGTGGCTCTTGCCCGCGGGATTCCGCGCCAGACACGACGACCCGCGCTGCACGCCGCGCGCCAACGTCACAAGGCCTTCAAGCTGTCGCAGCTCAGCACGCCGCCGATGGCGCTGACGCTGCCCTTCCACTTCGAGCCGTCCTTGTACGACGCCCACTTGCCGGCGTCCTTGAACGTGCAGTCGGCGGTGTCGCTCTTGTCGGGAGTGCGGAAGTGCACCGTGTACGTCTCGGTTCGCGTCCCCTCCCGCTCGCAGCCCACGCACTGACCCGTCCGCGCCAGGGAGGTGGCGGGCCAGCTCGGCGCCGGCGTGACGCTGCTGCCAGACGCGCTGGCCGTGCGTGCCTTTTCCCAGCGATTCAGCGTGAAGTCGCACTTGTCGTCGTAGACCGGCGTCTCCTTGTACTTCGGCTTGCACTCCTGCTTCTCGACGTAGGTGCCGTTGCCCCGGTCCACCTTCTTGGTGTGGCAATCCTGGCCGTCCGGCACCTTCTTGGTCGAGCGCTGCGCCTTGTGACGCGACACGCCCTGTGCGCCGCTCGGCAGCTCGTCGCACCACGCGGAGTCCTTCACCGGACCGAAGCGCTCCACGACAATCTCGCGCTTCCACTCGTGACTCGCGACCTGGAAAGCGGCGTCGCGCTTCCAGAAGATCATCAGCAGCGCGATCCCGATCGCCACCACGACGATCCCGAGGCAACCCACCGCGAGCAGCTTCGACGCGACGCTCTTCTTCGGCGCCGGCGGCGCCACCGGCGGCGGCGCCGACCGGCGCCTGGATCAGCGCAGCCTCCGCGGCGCCCTCGAGCGGCGCGCCGCACCCACCGCAGCAGCGCGCGCGCCGACTGCTGAAGGCGCCGCAGTACGCGCACTTCTTGTCCACGCCGACGTACTCGTGGTCCTGCACCGCGACCTTCTCGTTGTCCGGCGGGAAGTAGCGCCGGCTCGCATCCTGCTCGGCCCCGCACGCCGGACAGTGCCGGTGGGTGAGCCCGAGGTTCTTCCGCTGCCCGCAGTACGGGCAGTCCCACATCATCTCGTAGACCTTGTCGGCGGCTGGCGCTTCCGGCGCCGCACCTTCGGGCACGCTCAAGTCGAGCGCGTCGAGCGACATCAGCTCGATGCCGCACTCCGCGAGCTCCGACCCCGCAGCGGCCGAGACACGCTGTGCCGTCTCGACGGCCGCCGACGGGTCGCACACGCTGGCGACCGGACGACCTTCCGCGACGAGCCCAGCGACGGCGCCGTGGATCGCCGCGGCCAGCGCCGGAGCCGCCAGATCGCGGAGCGAGCTCGCCTCCGTCGCGAGCAGCGCAGCGACGGCCCGCGCCGGATCGCCGACGCGCAGCGACGCGACCGCCGTGAAGCGCGGCGCGACCGCCGCACCGCTCACGTCGGTGACCGCGGCGACGCCGCCGCCGAAGTGCAAGCCGGCCGCCGGCGTCATCGTCACGAACCACACACTGGCGTAGATCGATCCGTCCGCTCCCATCGCCTGCACGAGAAACGGCACGCCCTCGGGCGACAACATGTAGCGCCCCGCACCGAGCACGCCGATGACGGCGCCGTCCTTGACGAAGACCGCGGCCTCGTCCTGTTGGCACCCGAGCTGGCAGCCCGGCGATAGCGGCACGCCGGGCCACTGGTAAATCGCCTCCGCGCGCTGGGCATCATCACGCGCTACCCACTGGCTCATGCTGCTCGCTCCTTTGTCGGACAACCGCGGAGCGTATCCCGAAGACGCGGAGCGTTGAAACGGCGACCGTCAGCCCGACGGGATTCCGCGCCGGACCGGCATCCAGACCGGAGTCGGCCGCGGACTACGCCACCAGCTTGTCGCGCGCGGGAAGCGCCGCGGGCAGCTCGGCTTCGAGCAGGTCGGCCCAGGTCCGCATGTAGGCCACGACGTGTTCGCGAACGCGGAACGACAGCTCGAGCCGGAGCGCCACCGGCAACGCCGAGAGCACGCGCGGATCGCTCAGCTTTTCCAGGTGGCCGATGTCGTCCGGGGAGAGCCCGACCTCGAGCATGGCGGCGATGATGTGGTCGATCGGATAGCCGCTGCCCGGGCAGTACTCCACGGCCTGCTCCGCCCACTCGCCGGCCTTGTCCATCGAGATGCGACGGATCTCGTCGGCGGGCCGCCGCGTCAGCGTCTGCGCCAGGTGGCCGCAGTTGCACGCGCCCATGTGCGTCCAGCGGTACTCGGCGCCGGAAACCAGCCGCTCCGCGGTGACGCGCAGCGCGTGGACGAGCTCGACGGTCGCCGTCGCCATGACGGTACGAGCGTAGCACACCGTCAGAGCGCCGTGACGTGGACGCGCTCGCGGTCGGCGGCGAGCACGGCGGCCTCGGCGCTGGAGACCGCGGGCTCGCCAGCTCGCGACGACTTCGCACCGAACAGCCAAGCCAGAAGAACCGGCGGCGGGAGGCCGAGATCCGGCGCCTCGGCGAACAGGCGCACGAGCTCGGTCGCGTAGGCGCGCGCGAGCGTGGCGACCTCGATGCGATCGAACGCCTGCGCCTTGGGTCGGCTCGCGAGCGGCAGGGCGACCAGCGTCGCGAACAGCAGGCGATGGATCGCGCGCAGCTTCAGCCGGCGCCAGCGCGGCGCGCGCTCGAGCACGTGGCGCAGGAAGTGGACGTTGAGCGGAACGTGGAACGACTCGTCGCGGGTCAGGATCGTGAGCATCTGGCGCACCGCGGGCTCGCGCACGTTGCGCAGCGCGAGGCGGTACGTGGTCGATCCGATGGTCTCGAACATCAGGTTCACCAGCACGATCGTCTCCATGTGCCGCGCGCGCGCGTACACGTTGTAGAGCGTGCGCGTGACGCGACCCATGGGCTGGATCTCTCCGCCGATGTGGTCGAGGAACGTCGTCAGGAGCTCGCGATGCCAGCCCTCCTCGTTGCCGTAGAGCTCGAGCACCTGGGCGAGCTCCGGATCCCACGCGGCGACGTCCGCCGCGAGCTCGTGCGCCTGGCGCAGCCCGGACTCCTCGGCGCGGAACGCGGCGTTGAAGAACTTCAAGGCCGCGCGGCGCTCGTCGTCGCTCGCGAAGGCGATCGGCGCGGACAAGTCCAGCGACTCGCCGTCCATACGCGTGGCGCGACGGCGCAGGGTTTCGAGCCACCAGCTGGTGGGGCGCGTGGTCATGGGGAAAGGATGAGCGGCAGCCGCATCGCGTCGTCGGCGTGGTCCTGGTCGTAGAGGTAGGCGTAGGCCGCGCGGCTCGCCAACACGCGCTTCGTATAGCGCCGCGTCTCGCGGAACGGAATCAATTCGACCCACACGTCGAAATCGACGCTCGGACGGTTCCGGAGCCAGCGGCGCGGCCGCCCGGGCCCGGCGTTGTACGCCGGGATCGCGAGCAGCGGATTTCCGCTGAACGTCGCGTCGAGCTTGCCGAGTGCGCGCGAGCCGAGGGTGATGGAGATCGAGGGCCGCTGTAGCGCGCGAGCGTCGTACGGCAGGCCCTTCGCGTAGAGCTTGGCCGTGGGCACCACCAGCTGCATCAAGCCGTACGCCTGCGCGGGGCTGGCCGCGCGCGGGTCGAACGCCGATTCCTCGCGCATCACCGCGTAGACCAGCGACTCGGGCACGCCGTTCTGCTTCGCCTCCGACTGGACCAGGGCGTGGTACGGGCGCGGATAAGCGAGCTGCCACGCCTTCGTCCAGTCGCCGGCGGGCCAGCGCTGGATCCAGTCGGTGAGCAGACCGCGCGTGACGTCGTGCGACAGCGCCGCCGAACCGGCGCGCGAGTAGAGCAGCGCGATGCCCCAGAGCAGCGCTGGCGCAGCGCCCGGCTTGGCGATCCCGAGCGCGTCGATCTCGGCCTTGGCGGCGTCCAGATCCGACTGGCGCAGCAGCTCCATCGCGCGCTGGAACCCCGGCGTGTCGAACTCCGGCCGGTACTCGAAGCGGAACGGCTGCTCCGCCGAGCTGCGGATCGCCGCGTCACGGGTCTTGTTCGCGAGCGCCGGATCGAGCTCCGACAGGTGCGACCACGCCTGCAACATGTAGTACGACAGCGGCAGCTCGCGGATCAGCGCCGCCAGCTCCTGCTCGCCGCGCTCCTTCTCGCCGGTCTCGATCCACGCGCGCGCCCGGAAGTAGCGTTCGCGCCCGGAGAAGTCGCTGCCACGCGTGCTGTCCCGGGGCCCGACAAGGCGCGACGCGCGGTCGAGCACGTTCGCCGCACCCGACCAGTCGCCCTTCTCGATACGGCGCAGCGCCAGCCGGAACACGCCGTCGACGACCATGTCGCCCTCGGGAAAATCGTCGGGCATGCTCGACAAGAGCTCGGTGAAGCGAGCCTCCACGCCCAGATCGAAATAGCTTATCGCCGCGAGCAGTCGCGCGTCGTCCGCGAGACGATGATGCGGCAGCTCCTTCTCGAGCTTCTCGTAGTGCTGGATCGCCGCCATGTGCCGCCCGTCCTTGGCGGCGTAGCGACCCGCGAGATAGAGCGCGCGCGCTTTCAAATCGTCGTCGCCCTTGCAGCGACGCAAGAGCTCGTCGAGGGCGTCGGCGGCCTTGCCGGCCTCGTGCTTCATCGCCAGCGCCTTCGCGCGGAGGATGCCCATCTCGCACGCCGGACCCTTCGATCGCTCCGCGGGCGGCAGCGCCTTGAGCACGTCCTCGGCGGCCTGCTCGGCACCGTCGTCCTGCCCCGCGCCGAGCAGCGCCTGCACGCGGATCAATTCCTCGGCGGGGGTCGGGTGGGCGAGCCGCGCGCGTTCCTTCTTCGGCAACGCGTCGAGGATCTTCTTCTCGAGGCCCTGCGCACGCAGCTGCAGCGCGCCGCCGGTCCCCGTCTGCTCGAGATCGATGCGGCGCGCGAGGGCGAGCGCCCGGACCAGGTCATCCTGGTTGTCGGTCCGGCGCGGAACCGCCTTGGCGTCGGTCGCGCGGGCGAGCAATGCGGCGGCGAGCGACAGCGAGAGGGTCGTGCGATCCGGCGCCGTCGGTTTCTCGTCCAGGTGCGCCTGCCAGCTCTGGATCGCCAGATCGCGATCGCCCTTCTGCATCGCGGCCTCGGCGACGAGCAGCCGCGTCGCGTCCGCGATCGGCAGGTCCGACGGCACGCGCGCGAGCCGCTCGAGGGCGGCGTCCGTGTGGCCGGAGCCGAGCAGCGCGCGCCCGGCGCCGAGCAGCGCGTAGCTCTTGAGCGGCCAGTCGCTCGCCGCCGCGAGCTCGTAGGACGCCGCCGCGCCGGCGAGATCGCCGGCGCGCTCGCGCAGACTGCCGAGCAGCATCTGCCAGCGCGGCACGTCCTCGGCGGACGGCGGCGACTTCGCGACCACGCCCGCGACCTCGCGCGCCGCGCCGGCGGCGTTGCCCGCGTCGAGCAACTGGGCGGCGCGCTTGAGCTCCGGACGCGCCAGCAGCGGCGTGAAGCGCTCGAGCGAGAGTGGCTCGCCTTCCGGCTCGGCCGCCGCGAGCTTGCCCGAGGGCGCGACCTTCGCGACCGTGAGCGGCGTCTTCACACCCAGCGACGGCGGCGGCGGGCGCTGTCCGGAGCACGCGACCATCAGCGCGACGACGGCGACGACGCCGCGGCGGATCACCGGCGACCTCGGCTCGACCGCTGGTGCTGGCGCCCGGTCCACGCTTCCGTCGACGCCTCCTCCTGCGCCCGCTCCTCGGCGGCGACGCGCTCGGCCTTCCAGCCGTCGCGGTGCTTGTCCACGGCCTTCGCGTCCGCGTCGGCGTCGGCCAGAGCGGTGCGCGCGCTCGTCTCCTGCTCGCGCTCTTGCGCCAGGCGCTCGCGCGCCGCCTGCTCGGCCTGGCCGAACGCCTGCGCGCGCAACGCGGCGCCCACCGACCACGCGCTGGCCGCCGCCAGGTCGGCGACGCGCGCCGCGCCGTCGTCCACGCGCTGCTGCTCGCCCTCGGCCACTCGCCTGGCCCGCTCCGCCTCCACACGCCGGGCGGCAGCCGCGCGCTTGGCCACCTGGTCGGCCTCCGCGGCGCGGCGCGCCTGCTCGGCCACGTCGCGCGCACGCTCGTCCACCGTCTGCCGACGCACCTTCTGCAGGGCCTCCAGCGGATAGCGGCGCTTCACGCCTGGAGCCTAGCTCAAGGCACCCACCGAGGCGATTTCTTCGGCGGAATCGCCGCGGGCGCCTCACCGGAAGCACCCCTGGGTGGTTCCGCGCCGGACCGGCAAACCCAATCCCCCTCGTGATAGGCTTCCGGTTCATGTTGCTTCGCCGGCTCTCCACCGCTGGCCTGTGTGGTTTCATCCTTGTCGCGGTCGCCAGCGTCGCTGTCGGTCCGGTCGCGTGCGCGAACTCGAAGGCCTGCGAGCGCAATAGCGACTGCGCCGGCGCGTATTGCTACGACGGCGAGTGCCGTCAGGACTGCAAGTACGACATCGACTGTGCGCCCGGCTTCGCGTGCACCGTCGAGGTCGGTCGCTGCGATCCCACCACCGGCACCGGCGGCGCGGCGGGTAGCGACGGCGGCGGAACCGGCGGCAGCGCGGGCGTCGACGGCGGCGGAACCGGCGGCACAAGTGGCGCGAGCGGCGCGAGTGGCGCGGCCGGAGCGAGCGGTACGAGCGGAACCGGCGGCGCGAGCGGCGCGAGCGGCGCGAGCGGCGCGAGCGGAACCGGCGGCGCGGGCGGCGCGAGCGGAACCGGCGGAACGAGCGGAACCGGCGGGACCGGCGGCACGCCGGGGACGGCGATCGAGCTGGACCGCTGCAACGCGGACGGCGACTGCACGGCAGGGTTGTCCTGCCGCGAGTACGGCAAGGGCCTGACGAAGCGCTGCCTGCGATCGTGCAGCACGCTCGGCTCGCCGGCGGAGTGCCCCGCGGGACTGCGCTGCGAGGCGAACGCCGCCGCCGAACAGTACTGCATGCTGTCCGACGTCGGGCGCGCGTGCAGCGCCGCGAGCACGTGCCAATACGCCTGCCTGACGAGCCAGCAGTACTGCACGAGCAAGTGCGCCACCGGCGCCGATTGTCCGAACGGCTTCGGCTGCGAGCCGGTCGGCACCCCGGCGATCAACGTGTGCGTGAAGCTGTCGGCCTACTGCGACAGCAGCGACACCTCGGCGTGCATCGCCGCCTCGGCGTGCGATCTGTCGCCGCAGATGGTGATCGGCGGCTGCACCATGGCCTGCAGCACCGCCGCGGACTGCCCGCTGCGCGCCGTGGGCCTGCCACCGTGGAGCTGCAGCGGCGGGCTTTGCAAGCGCCCATCCGACGTCTTCGGATCGCTCCCCGGCGGCTCCGCGCCCGCGCAGTGGGCGTGCAACGCGTCGAGCCAGGTCGTCAACGTGTGCGCCGACGCGCAGCACATGGACTTCAACGCGTTCACGATCCCGGGCGCCCCCAGCGTCAACTGCTCGGCCACCACGACGACCGACGGCATCGGCGGCGACGCGTGCGTCGACTCGTGCCGCTACACCGGCGGCTGTCCGTTCGGCTTCGCGTGCACGGGCCTGGGCAACTACAACGGGCGCATCGGCCTGTGCCTGCCGTCGCTCGGCGCCGGTGAAGTGGGCGCCGCGTGCAGCACCGACTCGCAGTGCGCGTTCGGATACTGCAACCGCAGCAACAACACCAACAAGTGCTCGCGCGACTGCACCAAGGACGGCCTGTGTCCCACCGGCTCGACGTGCACCGCCGCCGGCGGCCCGGACATCGAAGGCCTGCCGTTCAAGCGCTGCGAGTAGCAAACCAGCTCCGCCAGCATGCCGGCCCGGCGCGGAATCCCGCGGCGCGCCCGCGCGCGCGGCGCGTCCGCCGTCCCTGACTTGGTTTCACAGGAAGGGCGGAAGAGCGGAAGGTTTCCAGATGGGGCATGCGCCGAGACGGCGATCCACCTCGTTCAGCGCACCGATCACTTGGTGGATCCCATCCCCGATCTTCCGCCCTTCCGACCTTCCTGTGCCCTCTCCTGGAGCGGCACCGCGCCGACCCACCGGGTCGAATACGCGTCAACCGCGGCGGCTGATCATGATGGTCGCGCAGGGCGGAAGAGCGGAAGGTTTCCAGATGGGGCATGCGCCGAGATGGCGATCCACCTCGTTCAGCGCACCGATCACTTGGTGGATCCCATCCCCGATCTTCCGACCTTCCGACCTTCCTGTGCCCTCTCCTGGAGCGGCACCGCGCCGACCCACCGGGTCGAATACGCGTCAACCGCGGCGGCTGATCATGATGGTCGCGCAGGGCGACGCGCGGGCGATGCCGAGCGAGACGTTGCCGAACACCTTGCGGCCCTCTTTGAGCTGCACGCCCATGATCAGGAGATCGGCGTCGCGCGCGCGCTTGCTGATGGTCGCGATGACGTCGTCGCCTTCAAGCAGCTCGACGTGGGGCTTGCCGGGCGTCTCTTCCTCGGCGAGGCGCGTGAGGTCGCGCAGGATGTCGGCGCGCTCGCGATCGGGCGTGCCGGGGCGAACCGTGCGCACGAAGGTCACCTCGCGATCGCTGTTGCGGCACAGACTGCCGAGCACGCGCGCGCGCAGCTCGTCGTGGCCGCCGCGGCCGCCGACCGGGACCAGGATCTCGTGCGCGCCCTGAAGGCGCCATCCGGGCGGCGCGCGCACGACGGCGACATCGCAGTCGACGTCGTTCATCAGCTGCTCGAGGTGACGTCCGCCGTCCTCCGCGTCGAGGTTCGACAAGCCGACGAGCAAGCTCTCGCAGCGATGGGTGCGCGCGACGCGGCTGATCTCGATCCACGGCGCAGGCGAGATCGTCATCAGGGCTTCGGGATGCTGGCCCGTCGCGAGCGACGCGCGGAGCGCTTCCTTGAGGACGTCCTGCACGCGCACCAGCGACAGCGGCGTCTCGCTGCCGTCCCCGCGCTCGGGACGCATCACGGCGAGCAGCATCACGCGCCCGACCTCCGGCGGCGCCAGGGCACCGGCAATGGCGACCAGCGACGGCGCGCTCGCCGGGTTCGCGATCGGCACGAGCACCAACGGGCTGCGACCGCGCAGGCGCGCCAGCGCGGGATCGCGCGCCTCGGCCATGGCGTCGACGACCTCCGCGCGGTTCGCGAACAGCGCGTAGTAGAGGATCACGCCGAGCCCGAGCCAGATCGCCGTGATCATGCCGGCGGCAGGGACCGCGACGGCCTGGAACACGGCCATGCCCGCGCACGCCACGCCGCCGATCACCGGCACCGCGGGAAACCACGGCGTCTGGAACGGCGCCCGCGCGGCCTCGCTGGTCCGACGTCGCGCCAGGATGCTGGTCCAGTGCGCGAGCGCGAACGAGATCAAGAAGATCAAGCTCGCGGCCGCGCCGGCGGCGGTCACGTTCGGCACCATCAGCAGGATGCCGGCGAGCGCGAGCGCGGTGGCGAACAGCGCCATCACCGGCGTGTGGCGCTTCGAGTGACTCTGGGCGAGCACGCGCGGAAGCGTGCGATCCTGCGCCATGGTCAGCGCGACGCGGGAGGCGGCCAGGATGTTCGCGTGCAGCGCCGACAGCGTCGACAGGATTGCCGCGACCGCGATCAGCCAGTAGCCGATCGGCCCCATGAAGTTCTTCACGGCGTCGGCCATCACCGTGTCGGGGTGCGCCTCGCTCATGCCGGTGATCGACATGCCGTGCTTCACGCCCACGGTCGACACCACGAACAAGAGCGGCATGTACACGATCAGCGCCGCGCCAAGTGACAGCAGCATGGCGCGCGGGATGGTGCGCTCCGGCTGCTTCACCTCGCCGGCGATGGCCGCGATCAGATCGAAGCCCTGCAGTGCGATGAACGACAGGCCCATCGCCGACAACAGGCCGGTCACCCCATGAGGCAAGAACGGCGTGAGCCCGGAGTGCACGGTGCCCGCGGGTCGCCCCGGCAAGACCCACAGGCCCGCCGCGATCACGATGGCGAACACCACCAGCTTGCCGACCGTCGCCCACTGGCCGCCGCCGCTCGCCTTGCGGATGAGCGACAGCGTGTAGCCGGCAGTCGCGATCAGGGCGAGCGCGATCACGGTGCGGTGGTCGGTCAGCCACGCCGGCGGCTTGCCCGCCACAAGCTTCCAGATCTCCGCGGCGGACGCCGCCGCGTAGGCCGCGAAGCCGAGCGCGTACAGCACGCCCGCCACGATGTACGCGAACCACAGGATCCAGCCGACGGCGAACGCGGCGCGCACGTTCAACACCTTCTTCGCGAAGGTGTAGGCGCCGCCCGACTCCGGGAACGCCGTGCTCATCTCCGCGAACGACAGCGCCGTCAGTACGGCGAGCACGCCGTCCACGGCAAACGCGACGATCGCCGCCGGGCCCGTCGCCGCGAACGCCGCGCCGGCGAGCACGAGCACGCCGCCACCGACGATCGCGCCGATGCCGACGCCGGTCGCGCCGACCAGGCCGATCGCGCGACGCTTGCTGGGTGTGGGGTCGTTCACTTCGCGACGTCGCGCTCCCACCCCTAGTTACACTGGATGCCGCCGGCGTGGGTAAGCTTCCCGCTTCCCCGCTTCACCCGCAGTTCGCCGCGGCGCCCGCGGAGGAGCGTCCGGTTGCCGGTCCGGCGCGGAACCGCGGGGTCCGGGCCGCGCGCTTCCGCGCCGGACCGGCATCTGGCAGCCTGCCCCGGATGACGGGCGGCTCGCTTGTCGGCGTCCTCCGCCGCGCCGCCGCGTTCGGCGCGCTCGCCTGGGTCGTCCTGTTGGCGCTGGGACTGTTCGTGCTGCGTGCCGAGGCGCTGGTCGCGCTCGGCGCGGCCGTCGTGGTCCCGCTCGGCCTCGCGCTCGTGATCGAGCGCCGCACCCCGGCGCTGGCCGTGGCCGTCGCGGCACCCGGCGCGCTCGCGAGCCTGGCTCTTGGCCCGGGAACAGCCGCAGCCGCGCTCGCGGCGCCGTGGTGCGTCGCGACGCTGCTGGTCGCGCTGGAGGGCGCGCGGCGGCTGCTCCGGCGCGGCGCCGCGCCGCTGGAGGAGCTCGCGATCGACGCGGGCATGATCTACCTGCCGGTGGGTGCGATCTGGCTGCTCGCGTCGCGCGCGGGCGTGCCGCTCCTCGGCTTCCAGGAGCCGGTGGTGTTGTACACCGCCGCGCACTTCCACTTCGCGGGCTTCGCCACGCCGCTGATCGCCGGCGTGCTGGGACGCGAGCTCGACCTTCGACGGGCGCCCAGCGGCGTGCGTCGCGCGTACGGCGCCGCCTGCGGCGTCGTGATCGCGGCGATCCCGCTGGTCGCAGCGGGCATCACGCTCGGGCGCGCGCTCGAGGCGCCGGCGGCGGTGCTGCTCGGCGCCGGCATGCTCGTGCTCGCGGCGTTGCTCGTGCGCACGGGCGCGACGTGGATCCGGCGCCGACAACGCGCCGGCGTGCTGCTCGCCATCGCCGGGCTGTCGCTGGTGTTCTCGATGGCGTTGGCCATCGTCTTCACCACCACCGGCTCGGCGACGCGCGGCGCCGGCGTGCCGTGGATCCCCTTCACGACGATGGCGACGCTGCACGGCGCAGCGAACGCCCTGGGCTTCTCCGTATCCGCGCTCGCCGCGTTCACGCTCGCGCCGCCTCCGGCGCGCGTCAGCGGCGCGGAGCCCGCGTGGCCACGCTTTCGCGTGCATGGCTTCGTCGGGCCCGACGTGTTCGACCGCCTCGGCGCGGTGGACGCCGCGCGCGAGGCCCACGGACAGCTCGACGATCTCGCTGCCTTCGCGTCGTCGAGCTTCGACCCGGCGCGCGTGCATCCCAGCGTGCGCGCGTTCTACGAGCAGAGCGGTGCGTGGGCGATGCAGGTGACGCCGACCTGGCACGCGCCGTTCGGGCTCGCCGCGCGGCTGTTCGTGGGCTTCGCGCGACGCGCGCTCGGACAGCTCGAGCTGCCGGTCGACGCCACGCGCGGCGCCGGCGACCGCATCGAGACGCGCACGCTCGCGCTCGTGCCGGACTTCGACGGCCGCGAAGGCGCGCGCGGCTACGTGCGCGTGGCGCACGCCCGCGACGGCGGCGCAGCGCGCGCGATCTTCGTAGCCTCGTATGCGATCTGCCGCGGCGCGCGCGCCGTGTTCCTGAGCCCGGCGTTCCCGCTGCCGCTCGGCTTCGTGCTGGTGGCGATGCTCCGCTTCGACGACGGCCCGGAGCCGGGATCGCTTGTGCTGTCGTCGCGAACGCGACCCGGTGACGATCCCGCGGAAGAGGGCATGCTCCTGATCACGCCCATGGGACCGGTGCGCTTGCCGATGCACGAGTCGATCACGGTCCGGCCGGCCGGGCGCTCTGCGACGGCGACACACGACGTACGCCTGCTCGGGCTGCGTGTGTTCACGTTCGAGTACCTGCTCGTCCCGCGGGATTCCGCGCCGGACCGGAATCCAGCTTGACCCTCGCTCCGTGAGGGGAAAGACCTGGCCCCGCGCTCGAGGGGGAAGATCCCGGACGTGCGCTCGTATTAGCGGAAACCCCGGACCACGGGGGGTGGGAGTCCGACATGAAGCTTCGAAGCATCACTTGCGTAACAGTTCTCTCGTTCGCCGCCGTGAGCGGCACGCTCGCCTGCAGCAGCAGCAGTGACGGCGGTGGCACCGGCGGTTCGTCGGCAACCGGCGGCACCGAGGGCGGCGTCTCCGGCAATGGCGGCACGGCGGGCAACGGCGGCACGGCGGGCAACGGCGGCACGGCGGGCAGCGGCGCCACCGGCGGGTTCGCGGGCACCGGCGCGACGGCCGGCGTTGGCGGCAGCGCGGGCGCGAGCGGCAGCGCGGGCGCGAGCGGCAGCGCCGGCGCGAGCGGCAGCGCGGGCGCGAGCGGCAGCGCGGGCGCGAGCGGCAGCGCGGGCGCGAGCGGCAGCGCCGGCGCGAGCGGCAGCGCCGGCGCGAGCGGCAGCGCGGGCGCATCCGGCACCGGCGGCACGAGCGGCACCGGCGGCACGAGCGGCACCGGCGGTACGAGCGGCACCGGCGGTACGAGCGGCACCGGCGGCACGAGCGGCACCGGCGGCACTGGCGGCACCGGGGGCGGCGTAGGCGCGTCGTGCACCGACATGGAGACCTGCTCCACCATCGGCACGCTGGTCTGCGACCCCAAGACGCAGAAGTGCGCGGTGCCAGACTGCACCCAGGCGAACCCCGACTGCGGGTCGACCGGCGTGTGCCTGCTGCAAGAGGACTCCACGCAGTCGACGAACGGCGCGTGCTACACCGCGTGTACGCCGTTCGCGAACAACGCTTGCACCGGCAACAACGACTGCGTGTCCGTCACGTACAACGGCGGCGAAGGCGCGTGCTTCAAGCGCGGGACGGTCACCCACGGGCAGCCGTGCACGGTGACCGACACGACCACGGGCTGCGTCGCGGGCTACACCTGCGCCACCGACCAGGCCAGTCAGAGCCTGTGCTACCAGGAGTGCGATTTCTGGCACGTCACCGTCGGAACGCAGTGCAGCGACTCGGGCGAGCGCTGCCTGATGGGCGGTCTGTGCCAGGCAATCGCGGGCGACCCGGCCGCCATCGGCGGCACGTGCAGCGCGCCGGCCGGCACCTTCTGCGCGAACGACGGGCACGCCTTCCGCGGCAGCTGCCAGGATCCGAACACCACGGGCACGGCCAAGTGCTACTCGATCTGCCGGATGGACGCCGCGTACGCCTCCGATTGCGGGTCTAGCCAGACCTGCACCGCCTTCGTCGACACACCGGCGCTGGGCGTCTGCCTCTGACTTGACCTGCGCGGCAGCGCGCGGACACTGGGCGCATGCGTGCGCTCCCAGTGCTCTGCGCGCTGCTGCTCGCCATCGGCTGCGCGTCGCGGCAGCGCGAACCCGGGACGACGCTGGTCTTCCCGGGCAGCGCGGTCGGCGCGGAGGCGCGGCTTGTCGAGCGGCAGATCGCCCGCTTCGAGCGGGCGCATCCGGGCATCCACGTGGTGGTGCAGCCGACGCCGGACGCCGCCGACCAACGCCACCAGCTGTACGTGCAGTGGCTGAACGCGCACGCCGGCACGCCGGACGTGCTCTCGCTGGACGTGGTGTGGACGCCGGAGCTCGCCGCCGCGGGCTGGCTCCAGCCGCTCGATCGCTTCCACCCGGAAACCGGCGACTTCTTCGACGCGCCGCTCGTGGCGTCGCGCTGGCGAGGCAAGCTGTACGCCATGCCGTGGTTCGTCGACGTCGGCATGCTGTACTACCGCACCGACGTATTTCCGCGGGCGCCGGCGACGCTCGACGAGCTGCGCCGGGACGCGATCGCGGCGCGGCGCCGCGGCTTCGCCGACGGCTTCGTGTGGCAGGGCGCGCGCTACGAGGGGCTCGTCACCGGGTTCCAGGAGATCCTCGGCGGCTTCGGCGGGCGTATCGCCGACGACCGCGGCAACATCGTGGTGGATTCGCCGGCGGGCGTACGCGCCCTCGACTTCATGCGCGGCCTGGTGGGCCCGGCGTCGAGCCGACGCGTGCTCGGCTTCCACGAGGAGCAAGCCCGCTTCGCGTTCTCGGACGGGCGCGCGGCACTGATGCGAAACTGGCCGTACGCGCGACGTCTGATCAAGGACCAGCCCTTCGCCGTCGCCCCCATGCCCGCAGGGCCCGGCGGCGAGCCCACGGCGGCGCTCGGCGGCGCGGTGCTCGCCGTGAACGCGAGCTCGCGCCACCCCGCCGAGGCGTGGCAGCTCGTGAAGTTCCTCACCGCGCCCGAGCAGATGCGCGAGCGTCGCGACGTCGCGGGTGAGCTGCCGGCGCGGCGCTCGCTCTACAGCGACACCGCGCTGCGCGCGATTGTCGACCACGCGCGCCCGCGCCCGCCGACACCGCTCTGGAGCGAGCTCTCCGGCGCGCTCTCGGTGCACCTGCACCGCGCGCTGCTCGGCGAAGAGAGCTCGCGCGAGGCGTTGTCCAGCGCCGCCGCGGAGATGCGCGCGGCGGCGCGCCCGCGCGTGCCGCCGGCGTGGGCGCGCTGGAGCGCCCGCGGGCTGGCGCTCGCACCGCTCTTGATGGGCGTGTGGCTGTGGCGCAAGCGCTCGCGCACACGGCGCGGCCGCGACACGGCGTTCGCCGCCGCGCTGGTCGCGCCGGCGGTGGGTGTCGTCACCGTGGTCGCGCTGTTCCCGCTGCTGTGGGCCGTGTTCGAGTCGCTCCACGTCCACGACCTGCGCGCGCCGTGGCGCGGCAGTCCCTTCACGGGGCTCGACAACTACGCCCTCGCGCTCGCGAGCGAGCGCTTCCGCGGCGCCCTCGCCCACACCGCACTGTTCGTCGCGCTCAGCGTCACGCTCGAGCTCGCGCTGGGTCTGGCGCTGGCGCTGCTGCTCGATCGCGCCATGCGCGGGCGCGCCCTGTTCCGATCCGTCGCGCTCCTGCCCTGGGCCATGCCCACGGTGGTGGCCGCGCTGGTGTGGCGCTTCCTGTTCCAGTCGAGCGGCGCCTTCGCGAGTCCGCTGGGCGCGTGGCTGCCGTTGGTCCTCGCCGACGTGTGGAAGACCACGCCGTTCGTCGCGCTCTTGCTCCTGGCCGGGCTGCAGACCATCGACCCGCGCCTGCTCGAGGCCGCCCGCGTGGACGGCGCCGGCCCCTGGCGTCGCTTCCTGCACGTGACGCTGCCCTTGCTAAGACCGGTGATCGCCGTCGCGCTGGTGTTCCGCACGCTGGACGCCTTGCGCGTGTTCGATCTGGTGTACGTGCTCACGAACGGCGGCCCCGGCACCTCCACCGAGCCGCTCGCCCTGTACGCGTGGCAGAGCCTGCTGACCGATCTCCGCTTCGGCTACGGCTCCGCGCTGGGCGTGATCGTGTTCGCGCTGGCGTTTGGCCTGGCGCTCGTATGGGTGCGGCTGATCGCGCCGACGGAGGGCGCACAATGAAACACGTTCTACGGGGCGTCGCCCTGCTTCTATTGGCCTTTCCGATCTGGCTCGCGCTGGTCGGCTCCCTCGGCCCGGAGCGCGAGCTGTTCGGCGCGCCGGCGCTCTGGCCCGCGCACCCGACGCTCGAGCACTACCGCGCGCTCTGGTCCGAGCCCGCGTTCCTCGCCGGCATGCGCAGCTCGCTCATCGTCGCCCTGTCGACGACGCTGCTCTGCATCGCCCTCGGCGCGCCCTGCGCGTACGCGCTGGCGCGCCTCGATTTCCGCGGTCGCCGCGCGCTGTCGGCGGCCATCCTCGCCGTCGGCATGTTCCCGCAGATCAGCATCCTGTCGCCGCTCTACCTCGCGCTGCGCTGGGCGGGTCTGGTCGACACCACGCCGGGCCTCGTCCTGCCGTATCTCACGTTCGCGATGCCGCTCGCGGTGTGGCTGCTCGCGGCCCACTTCCGCGCGCTGCCCGCGACCCTCGAGCACGCCGCCTGGATCGACGGCGCGAGCCGCCTCGCCACCCTGCGCCACGTGGTGTTCCCGCTCGCCCTGCCGGGCATCGCCACCACGGCGATCCTCGTCTTCGTGTACGCGTGGAACGAGTTCCTGTTCGCGCTCTCGTTCACCCTCGGTCCGGCGCACCAGACGGTACCCGTCGCCATCGCGCTGCTGCGCGGTCGCTATCAAGTGCCCTGGGGCGAGGTGCTCGCCGCCGCGCTCGTCGCCACGCTCCCCGTCGCCGTCGCCGTGCTCGCGTTCCAGCGCCGCATCGCCCGGAGCTTCGCCCCGGGTCCGGGTTGATCGGGCGGACGCTCAATCGACCACGAGCGTCCCGAACGCGCCCGGAACGTGGAAATCCGGCTTCGGGGTGCGCGTCGGGCTCCACGCCAGGTACTGGCGCGGCTGCTTGCCTTCCATGCGATACAGGCCGAGCGGCAAGCGCGCGCCGCGTCGCAGCGCCTCGACGATCGCCGGCGCCTCGAAGCGCGCTTCGATCACGGCGCTGTGATGCGCTTCGTCCTGTGTGGCGCGCACCGTGAGCCCGCTCGACCAACCGATGAACGATCTTCCACCGTGGTGCACGTCGAGATCGAAGAAGTGCCCGAACGGGCCGAGCTCGATCTCCAGGTAGTGCTGCGGATCGGCGGCGTCGTGACCCAGGAACAGCTCGACGCAGTTCTCCTGGTACAGGTTCTTGCGCTCCACGTCGGTCGGCTTCGAGCGATCCGTGAAGTCTCCCGCGCCGTCGAGCTCGAACAGCGCATACAGCGCCGCCGGTGACCACACGAAGCGCGCGCGCGTGCGCGTATGCGTCGGCGCGCCCGACCAGTCCGTGTTCCATTCGGCCACGCTTGCACTCGCCCAGATCGCGTCCTTCCCCACGCCATCCACGACGATGGTGGCGCTTCCGAGCGCCCTGGCATGGACGGCGGGCTTGCTCGCGGCGGCGCCCAGCGACAGCGAGATCGGCGGCCACGCCGGGATGTCGTCGCTCGAGACCGAGAAGCCGGCCATCGAGCGGTAGTGCGTCGGCCGCGGCGTGTCGAGCAGCGCCGCGCCGTTGCCGGCGATCTTCGCCGCTTCCAGGTCGAGCCCGAAGCGCTTGGCCGCGATGCGGATCAGCGGCGACGTGTCGAAGCCGAGCAGCTCGCGGCCGAGCTCGCGGTTCTTCCACAGGCCGAGCAACTGCGCGCCCACGCGATCGACGAGCACCGGGTTGGTGCCGCCGACGGCGACCAGCTCGGCGCTGGGATAGAGCTTCCAGAATCCGTCGCCGCCCATCGCCGGCGCGCCGTCCGCCAGCACCACGTCGGGCGTCTCCAGCTCGAGCACGTCGGCCATGCGCTCGCCGAACGCGCGCAGCGACGCGACGTACGCGCGCCGCTCCGCCGCGGGATCCGCCGGCGGCCCGGCATCCACCGCCTTCGCGGCCTTGTGGGCTTTGATGATCGCGTTCAGCTCGCGGTGCATGCGGTACTTCTGCCGGTACGCGGGTCGCGCGTCGCTCAGCATGACCGTGCCCTGCATGCCCTTGATCGCCATCGACGTGACCGAGTAACGGTGCGCCTTGATCTTCGGCAGCGAGACGAACACCCCGTGGTCCAGGGTCTCGGCGAGGATCTTCGGCATCAGCAGTGTGGGCACGTGAGTCGCGCCGATGCCGGAGATCGCCAGCGGCAGGCCCGGCTTGTCACCTTCCACGTCGTACACGCCGTCGTCGTCCATCGCCACCAGCGGCACGTGCTCCTCGTTCGCCATCTGGCGGTAGCCGCTCGCGGTCGCGACCCGCTCGAAATACGCGTGGGAGATGCCGCAACCTTCGGCGATCGTGATCTTCTTCAACCCGCGCTTCTTCAAGCAGCGCACGACGCCGCGCGTGAACTCCACGTGCGTGGTGCGGCCGACCAGGCCGTCGTCACCGCGCGTCTTGGCGGGATCGCGCAGCCCGTCGAAGCCGCACAGGTTCGGCTTCAGCAGCACGGGCGTATCCCAGCGCAGCCGGGGCATCACGCGCTCGCAGATCGCTTCGCCGAGCTCGAGCGCGGACTTGCCCTCGAGCACGGTTACCGGCGACGTGTCGTGCTTCAAGCGCGCCACGTGCCGCTTGATCAACGCCGCACCGTCCACCTTGCCCTCGCCGACGACGCTCGGGCCGGCGTCGATGGCGGGCGCAAGCTCGCTGGCCGCCGATAGCGTGTCGGTCGAGCCGGCCGGCGCCACCGCGGACGCGGCGCTCGCCGAAGGCTTCGGCTTGGCCGGCGTCGGCGCCGGCGGCTTGTGACAAGCCGCGGCGATCAGCGAAAGAAGCAGCCACCCGCGCCGCGACATCCGGCAAGCATACCGCATCGCGTTGTCGCCATGACGTTGCGACGCGCGGCTCCGACTCGTCGAGCCGGTCAAGGGGCGGCAGGATCGACGAGGGTCGCGCGCCCGGCCTGCATGCGCGTCTGGAAGAACACGGACATCTGCTTGTGCGCGTCTTCGATCGGGTTCACGTGGTCGGCCGGCGTCGCGAGCTTCTTGAACGGCGGATAGAACGGCGTCTCGTAGTCGATCTGGGTGTGCTTCAAGCGGATCAGCGAGTGATCCGCGTCGTGGATCCACACGCCCGCGGTGATGGCGCCGTTCGGCGTCTGGCGGTTCGCGGTGAGCGGCGCCGCCAGCGGCTGCACGTGCGCGAGGTACGTCGGACCGTGCACGGGCGCGCCGGTGACGCCCATCACCTGCTCGCCGCTGGTCTGCCCGAGATACTCGTCGTGCTCGACGAAGAACCACAAGATGTCCGGCGGCGGCGCGTTGTCGAGCCGATGGTCCATCAGGTAGTAGAGGCCGCTGTCCGCGGAGAGCGGCTCACCCGCCCAGGTAATCAGGTTGATGCGGGGGTTCATCGCCAGGCGCCGGCCGGCCTCCTCGAACGGACGCGAGAGCCCCAGGATGTTCACGGCCTCGAACTCGAAGGATGCGCGATTGACCGGTCCGTTGCACAGGTTCTCGACCAGATCCGGCGGCCCCACACTGAGGATCGCGGCCTGCACGTGTTCCATGATCGGCAGCGACATCATCCCGGTCTCGCTGCCGAAGGACTGGCCGAGGTAGTAGATCTGGTCGGGGTCGAAGGCGAAGCCGGCGAGCGCCGGATCGGCGGCGGCGACCGCGCTGGTGTCGCCCTCGTGCAAGAGGCGCACGCTCGTCGCGGCGTCGCTCACGACCTGTCCCAGGAAGCCGACGCCGTACGCGACGTCGCCGGCATGGCCCGCCGGCGCGCCGGCGACGCCGATCACGCGTAGATCCACGCTGGTGTCGCTGTGCTCGTAGAAACCGTCCGCACCGGGGATGCCGCGAAACTCGTTCTGCTCGTCTTTCGCGCTGCTCGCACGGCGGCCCATCTGGAACGCGTCGATCGACAGCGTGGCCATGCCGAGCCGCGCGAAGGTGTTGCCGACCTGGACCCCGAGCGTGTTCGTCGAGGGCAGGCCGGGGTGCGCGAACACGACCGGCAGCTTGGCGAGGTTCGCGTTCTTCGGAACGACGAGCACGAACGGCACCTTCTCGGGCGTCGGCCCCGGCGTGATCGCGCCGTCGGCGCTCTGGTTCAACGTGCCGATGTCGGTGCCGGAACCGCTGACGATGCGCGGCGATTCGAAGCTGCCGAGCAGCACGAAGTCGATAGCGTCGTGGACGATGGCGGCCGTGCCGACGCCGTCGGCCGGCGGATTGTCCACGCCCGGGCGATCCTCGGTCGGCATGCCGAGCAGCGCGTCGAGCGTCCCGTCCGACGCGCGGTACACGCGCTCGACGCTGAGCACCGGCTTCGGCGCCGCGGCCACGACGCTCTTGATCTGCTCGAGCATGAACGCGCCATCGTCGGTGGTGAACACCGCCGCGGCGACGACGTGCCGCTTCGCGAGCCCTGCCTTGTCGAGCATGGCGAGCGCCGGCGCGACCACGTCGCGGGTGCGCTTGGCCGCCGCGCCGCCGCCGCCGTCGCGGGCCGCGCGGAACGCGGCGTCGGGGCCGAGCGGCGTGCCGTCGGTCGCCTTGATCTTGTCGGTGAGCGCCGCGACGTACTGCGTGCTGGGCTCGAGCATGATGCCGTAGCGCGGGCGGACGACAATCGACGGCTCCACCGTGTCGTAGTCCACGACCAACGGGATCGGATCGCCGGAGCCGTCGGCGCGCATCAGCACGATGGCGTCGTCGAGGCTCGCCGTGGCGTCGGGGCCGGCATCCTTGGGCACGCTCGCCGGATCGAGGTCGCCGGCGATCGGGAACGCGATGCTGCACGCGCGACAGAAGCCGTGGCGTTGGTTCAGGAAATCGAACGCGAGCGTGAGGCCGTCGCTCGCATCGGGGGCGCCGCCGATGTCGACGGTGCCGTCGTCGCCCATGTAGAGGTCGCTCGGGAACGGCGCGTCCAGGAACTGGAGCGCGCCGCTGTCCGGCGGCGCGAACACCGCGATCGCGGTCGACTTGGCGGCGCCGCTGCCAGCGCTGTCACTGCTCCCGCACGCGACGAGCGGGAGCGCACACGCGAGCGCCGCGGCGAACGCGCGGGCCGATGTCCTCATCCCGGCAGTATACGCCGGGCCGGCGCGCGGGCCGTGCTGGAGGCCGAGCTCGCGCTGGAACGCGGCGATCAGGCGCGGTGCGCCGAGTTGATCCCGCTCGCGACCTGACGCGTGAAGGAAACGCGGCGCGGGATACCGCGCCGGACCGGCAGTCACGGGGAGGTTGGTCCGGCGCGGTATCCCCCGGCGCGCCGCGACTTGCGTCCGCCCAGAGAACGCGCGACGCTCGCGGGCATCCCGGTGCGGTGGTCCACCTTCATCTTCGCCGTCGCCGTGTCGCTGCCGGCTTGCAAGAAGACGCCCAAGCCGCCCGCCGCCTTTACAACCAGCTGCGTCCTGTCCGACGCGACGGGAAAGATCTTGCAGTGCTTCGAGATCACAAGCGATCAGCCGAGGGCCGCCCGCGAGAGCCAGTGCAACGAGCTCGAGGCAGCGAGCAAGAAGCTCGGCGACGGTCCGTGCCCGGCCGCGGGGCGCGTCGGCGTCTGCGATCAAGGCAACGGCCGGAAGAGCTCCTGCTACGGCGCCGTACAGAACTGCCAAGACGACTGCAAGATGACGCGCGGCACGTTCTCGCACTGACGTGGTAACCGCGCGCCCGCTCGTGTAGAACGGCGAGATGGCTAGCGACAAGTATCGGTTGGTCACGCGAAGCGACTTCGACGGTCTGGTCTGCGCGGTCCTGCTCAAGGAGCTCGACCTCATCGACGACATCCTCTTCGTCCACCCCAAGGACATGCAGGACGGCAAGGTCGAGATCACGGCGCGCGACATCTCGACGAACCTGCCGTACGTGCAGGGCGTGCACCTCGCCTTCGACCACCACCACAGCGAGGTGCTGCGCGTCGGCAAGCCGGACAACTACGTGTGCGAGCCGGACGCGCCGTCGGCGGCGCGCGTCGTCTACAACTACTACGGCGGCAAAGCGAAGTTCCCGAGCGTCGGCGACGACCTGATGCTGGCCGTGGACCAAGGCGACTCGGCCCAGTACAGCGAAGCGGAGATTCTGGATCCCAAGGGGTGGTCGCTGCTGAACTTCCTCATGGACGCGCGCACCGGCCTCGGCCGCTTCCGCGAATTTCGCATCTCGAACTACGATCTGATGATGCAGCTCATCGACGCATGCCGGAAGCACAGCATCGACGAGATCCTCGAGCTACCCGACGTCAAGGAGCGGGTCGCGCTCTACTTCGACCATCACGAGAAGTTCAAGGAGCAGATCCAGCGCTGCGCGACCGTGCACCAGAACCTCGTCGTGCTCGACCTGCGCGAGGAAGAGACGATCTGGCCCGGCAACCGCTTCATGATCTACGCGCTCTACCCGAAGTGCAACATCTCGGTCCACGTGCTCTGGGGCAAGCAGAAGCAGAACACCGTGTTCGCCGTGGGGAAATCGATCCTCGATCGCGGCTCGCGTACCGACATCGGCGAGCTCATGCTCACCTTCGGCGGCGGCGGCCACGTAGCCGCTGGCACGTGCCAGGTCCCGAACGACCAGGCCCAGGCCACGCTCGACGAGCTGGTCGACATCATCACCCAGGACGGCTGACAGACCGCGCGCGTCAGCCGAGCCGCTCGGCTTTCGCCGTCGCGCCCCAGCGTGCGTAGGCTCGTCGCGCGGCAGCGCGGTGACGGAGCGCGGCCGCCGCGTCGGCGTCGTGGCACGCCGCGGCGAGCTCGTGCGCCAGGCCGAGAATCGTTCCACCACCCGCCGGCTTCGGCGCCGGCGATCGCGCGCTCGAAGTGCGCGAGCGCGCGCGGGAAGTCGCCCTCGGCGCGGGCGCGCTCGCCGTCCACGAGCTCCACGCGATGCGCGAAGTTGCCGGGCGCCTGCGCCGCCAGCTCGCGAAGCGTCTTGACGCTCGCCTCGGCGGCGTCGGCGTGGTCGCGTCGCTGTGCGGGTGGCAAGCGCTGGATCGCGAGGGCGGCGTACTGGTGGAAGATCGGCACGTGCCACGTGGACACCACGCCGTCGAGGAACGGACGCGCCGCCTCCAGGGCCGCACTCGCGTCGGCAGGCGAGCCGAAGTGGTAGCGCACGATGGCCGTGAGCAGGCGCACGATGAGCTCGGCACTGCGCGACCCGGCCGCCGCCGCGTGCGCGAGCGCGTCCGCCTCGCTGAAGCGCTCGTCGTCGAGGGTCGCCGGGTCGAGCTTGTCGCCCGAGAAGCAGCGCAGCACCTGCTCGAAGGGGGTGTGCACGTGGAGCGCGTTCACCTGCTCGTGACCACGCAGGAGCGCGCCCAGCGCGAGCGCCTCTTCAAGCAGCGGCGAGATCTCGCGTGCGGCATAGAACGAGTTGTGGACCCACGCGTGGGCGGCATAGCCCACGTACTCGAGGTCGCCGGTTTCCCGGCCGACGTCCACGACCGCGCGCAGATCGTCCAGCGTGCTCGCGAGCGGCACCGTCCACACGCACACCAGATCGAAGACGACGTGGCGCGTCCGCGCGACCATGCTCTTGTCGTCGAAACGCTCCAGCAACCGCAGCGCCACCTGGCCCCAGGTATGCGCCTCGTGCAGCATGCCGATGGTATTCAGTACGATGCCGTAGACAGCGAGCGCGTACGGCGTCGCCGGCGAGAGGCCGCGTTCCACGGAGGTCGCGACCAGCCGGCACGCGATCACCGGCAACAACGCCGGCCGCGCGAAGTAGGCGGCGGAGCTGATCCGGCCCTGGACGCGCATCGCCGCGGCGACCTCGGGGTCGGTCGCCGGCGCGAGCGCCTCGAGCCCTTCCGGTCCGACGCGCGCGAGGCCGTCCATCGCGCGCTTCAGCTCTTCGCCG
This sequence comes from uncultured delta proteobacterium, assembly GCA_963775185.1. GTDB lineage: Bacteria > Myxococcota_A > Polyangia > Polyangiales > Polyangiaceae > JAPSGB01. Next base: position 28,359 of record CAVZIE010000012.1, read on the forward strand.
ATTTCGGCTTCACCGGGGTTCGCCGGGAGCTCGACGTGGAGCAAGGCGAGCGCCTCGAGCGCCGCATCCACGGCGGCGCTGTACTCGGTGCGGGCAATCAGCGCGTCGATCTGCACTTCGCGGGCGACGAGCTGATCCAGCACCGTCCGGCCGTGGGCCTTCACCCCGGCGATGAGCGCGTCGAGTGCATCCCAGGAGGAGCTCAGGTACGCGGCCTCCGCGGCGCCCGAATGGACCGCGAGCGCGAGCTCGTAGTCGGACGTCCACGCATCATCTCCCGCGAGGCGCGCGCCACTGCGGAAACACTCGAACGCGAGCTCGAACGCCGCCGCGCGCCGCGCACGCCGCCCGGCTTCGAGCGCGAGCCGCGCGGTCTCGCGGCGCTCCGGCCCAACCAGGCGATGCTCCACGCTGTTCAGGTGGCGAACCGCGTCGAAGATCCAGCCGCCGTGCGACGCGAGGGCCCGGCCCAGGGTCAGGTGATGATCGCCGACGCGATCGTCGTCCAGGTAGTCGAGCACGGATTGTCGGAAGCGGTCGTGACGGAGCTCGACCAGATCGTCCGCGCCGGCGCCGGTGCTGCGGACGAAGTGGCTCCGCGACAGCGACCACAGCGCGCGCAGCACGCCGGTCTCGATGCCCGCGACGGAGAACGCGACGCCGAGCGGGATCGGGTTGCTCGCCACGCTCAGCACCTCGATCAGCGCGCGCTCGACGTCCGGCAGCGTCTGCACGCGTCGCGCGAGCACGTCGTCGAGGGAGATCCGCGTGATCGCCGCTTGCCCCGCGCCTGCCCGATCGGCAACGTGATACGCGAGCTCTTCGACGAAGAACGGCACGCCGCCGGACTCGGCCGCGATTTGCGCAGCGAGCTCCGCCGAGCCCACGTCGAGCGCGGCCAGCGTCGTTTGCGCGAGCTCCGCGGCTTCGGCCTGCGCGAGCGGTCCGACGTCGATGCGCGCGAAATGCACCTCACCGCGCGCGGCGAGGCGTTCGAGCTCCTCGAAATGGGGGGCAGAGCCGGATTCGGCGCCGCCGGCTCGTCGCGCAGCGACACGGCTACGAGCACGTGATCCGGCGCGGGCGGCTTCACCAGCTCGAGCAACATCGCGACGCTGTCGGCGTCGACCCACTGGAGGTCGTCAATCTCGATCACCAGCGGACGACGCGCTGCCAGATTCCGAACCAGCTGGCGCAGCGCCAGCGCGGCGCGGCGGCGCAGCTCGACCGGCTCCGTCGCCGTCGCGCCGTCGCCGATGAACGCGCCGACCGCCGGCACGGCGGCGAGCGCGGGGAACACCAGGCACAGCTCCGCGACGTGACGCGGCAGATCGCCGACCACCTCGGCGACCGGTTGTTCGGCGAGCCAGGCGGCGAGCTGGTCGAACATGCCGTCGAATGCCTTGTACGGCACCGTCTCGCGCTCGTAGCAGCGCCCGCGGAGCACGAGCGCTTCTGCTGCCGGCAGGCTGTCGAGCAGCGCGGTCTTGCCGACGCCGGAGGGACCGGCGACGTGGACCACGCTGATCCCGCGCTGGCGCGCTCGGTCGAGCGCGCCAGCGAGCAAGGCCCGCTCCGCCTGCCGACCCACCAGCTGGGACTGCATCGGGCGCGCGCGCGACGCCGCGACCGCCGCGGTCGCACCGTCGCCCGCGGCGAGCGCCGCGAGAACGTCTCGGCCGGGCCGCGCCGCAGGCTCGGGCGAGAGCAGCGCCATGGCGAGCGCCGACAAGTCTGCGGGCACGCCGCCCAGCAGCTCGGCCGGCGGCGTGGGACGGATATTCTGCTTCGCGTACCACGTCGCACCGAAGCTCGCCGAGGGGAACGCCGGCACGCCGGTGAGCGCAAGGTAGAGCATCAGACCGACGGCGTACCAGTCCGCGGGCTCGCCGATGCCTTCGCCAACGAACTGCTCCGGCGCCATCCACGCCGGCGTTCCCGAGATGATCGCGCGCTCGGAGTCGATGGGAGCCGGACGCCGCGGCTTGCCGCCGCTCGCACGCACCAGACCGAAGTCGAGCACCACCACGCGACCGCGGTGATCCACCAGCACGTTGCTCGGCTTGACGTCGAGATGCAGCAGCGACACCGCGTGCAGCGCCGAGAGCCCGCGCACGATCTGCCGCAGCGCGTCGCGCAGGCGCGGGATCGAGGGCGGTAGCGTCGGCGACGCCTCCACGGAGACCGGCGGCGTGTCGGTTCCCGCCGGCGATGTGACGTCGGCGAGCGTCGCGGCCCGTTCCGTGGGTACGTCCGCCTGCAGGCGCGCGCGCGGCTCCCGGCGCACCCACTCGATGAAGTCCACGCCGTCGATGCGCTCCATGGTGAAGAACCACAGGTCTTCGACGCAGCCGAGCTCGTAGAGCGGCACCAGGTTCGGATGCGACAGGTCGGCGACCGCGCGAAACTCGTTCTTGAAACGGAGCAGGCTCTCCGGATCGATGTGGGTCAACGTCTTGAGTGCGACGCGCGTCCCGTGCTCGCGATCGACCGCGTCGTAGACCTTGCCCATGCCGCCTTCGCGGATGAGCCCGGTCACGTCGTAGCGGCCGACCCGGACCGGGTTGTCGACTGTCGCAGCGGCAAGGTCCGGGCGCACGGGCAGTACTTCCAGGCTCGCACGCTACAGGGAACCCGCGAACGCGACAAGCCGCCTGGCGGCCTGGGAATGCCGGCGCGGAACCGCGCGGTGGCGGCTTTGGCCTGCTTCGCGTTCGCGGCGCAGCGGCGTCGGGGGCCGCGACGCGCCCGCTTCAGAGCGGCGCAGCGGACGGTCGCGCGGGCGCGACCACGCTCCCGCGCGTCTTGGCGGTGATCTCGAAGTGCGGCGGGTTCTCGAGCACGCGCTTGACGGCGCACTTGGCCGCGACGCGCTCGAGCGCGGAGACGTACTTGGCCGGGAAGTCGTCGGGCACGGTGATGTCCATCCGCACGCCGGCGAGGCGCCCGGTCTCGAGGTCGAAGTCGTGGTGTTGCACCAGCTCGACGCCGTCCGTCGGGATGCCGCGTGCCTGGCAGAAACCCAGCACGTAGATGCCCGCACACGTCGCGAGCGACGACAGGAACAGCTGGAACGGCTCGGGCGCGCTGCCGTCGCCGCCGTGCATCAGGCCCTGATCGGTGCGAATCACCTGGTCGCCCAGGTACGCATCGACACGCTTTCCACCACTGAAGCCAATCCGGATATCCATCGATTTTCCTCTCTGGCGGTGAGAGCCAGCACAGGCCACGATGGGTTCGCGCGACGGGGCGGCACATGACAGGGATCATGCACGACGACGACGAGCTCGAAGAACGCCTGCACGCGACCACCGACGCCGGACGCCCGGAAGCGGTGGCCAAGCGCCGCAAGACCGGCCAGCGCACCGCCCGGGAGAACATCGCCGATCTGGTCGACGAGGGCAGCTTCATCGAATACGGCGCCCTCGCCGTCGCGGCGCAACGCCAGAGCCGCAGCATCGACGAGCTCGTGCGCGTGAGCCCGGCCGACGGCATCGTGACGGGCATCGGCGCGGTCGACGGCGGGCGCACCATGGTGCTCGCCTACGACTACACGGTGTTCGCGGGCACGCAGGGCACGATGGGGCACAAGAAGCTCGATCGCATGCTCGCCATCGCCGCCGCCGAACGGCTGCCGGTCGTGCTGTTCGCCGAGGGCGGCGGCGGACGCCCGGGCGACGTGGACGTGCAGACGGTCGCGGCCCTCGACACGCCAAGCTTCCTCGCCTACGCGGCGCTGTCCGGGCTGGCGCCGCGCGTAGGCGTCGTCAGCGGCCGCTGCTTCGCCGGCAATGCCGCGCTGCTCGGCTGCTCGGATGTGGTGATCGCCACGGAGAACAGCAACATCGGCATGGGCGGGCCGGCCATGATCGAGGGCGGTGGGCTCGGCTCGTTCACGCCGGAGCAGATCGGCCCGGTGGACGTACAGAGCAAGAACGGCGTGGTGGACGTGCGCGTCGCGGACGAAGCCGAAGCCGTCGCCGTCGCGAAGCGCTACCTCGGATACTTTCGCGGCCCGAGCCGCGACTTCACCGCTGCGGACCAGACGTCGCTGCGTCACGCGCTGCCGGACAACCGGCGTCGCGCCTACAAGATCCGGCCCGTCATCGCGACGCTCGCCGACGCCGGCTCGGTGCTCGAGCTCCGCCGCGAGTTCGGCAAGAGCCTGGTGACGGCGCTGGTGCGCGTGGAAGGCCAAGCCGTCGGCGTGATCGCGAACGACACCATGCACCTGGCGGGCGCCCTCGACGCCGACGCCAGCGACAAGGCCGCGCGCTTCCTGCAGCTGTGCGACGCGTTCGGGCTGCCGATCGTGTCGCTGTGCGACACGCCGGGCTTCATGGTGGGGCCGAAGGCCGAGGCGACGGCGCTGGTCCGCCACACATCGCGCATGTTCATCGCGGCGGCGAGCCTCACGGTGCCGTATCTCACGGTCGTCTTGCGCCGCGGCTACGGCCTCGGCGCACAGGCGATGAGCGGCGGCCACTTCCACGCGCCGCTGCTCACCGTCGCCTGGTCGGGCGCGGAGTTCGGCGCGATGAACCTGGAAGGCGCCGTTCGCCTTGCCATGCGGAAACAGCTCGAGGCGATCGCCGACCCGGCCCAGCGCGATCAAGCGCTCGCGGCCATGGTCGCCGTCGCCCACGAGCGCGGCACCGCCGTCAACACCGCGTCGTTGCTCGAGCTCGACGCGGTCATCGACCCGGCGGAGACGCGCTCGTGGATCGCACGCGGCCTCCGCTCCGCCGCGCCGTGGGCGCAGCGGGGGCGGAAGCGCTTCGTCGATACCTGGTGAGCCTCACGCCGGGCTGAGCTGCGGCGCGGGGACCCACTGCTGCTGGCCGTCTGGCATCGCGCACAGGTAGTGCTCGCCCTGGGCCTGGACGATCGTCGCCGGGTAGCGATTGCCGTCGCTCCACGCAACCACCACCTGGGCGCCGGGTGCGAAGCCGCCGCTCGTCGGGGCCGCGGCGGGCAACGCGCCGGCGGGCACGGCGCCGGCCGCGAGCTGCGGCGAGCCGACCAGCGCGGGCACGCCCTCGAGGAACGCCTTGTTGCCGCTGACGAACTTGACCCACGGGGCGATGCGCAGCGTCTGCTTGCTGCCGTCGCGGAACAGGAACGTCATCGAGCGGTTGTTGGCGAAGCCGCTCGTCGTGCACTTCGTCATCTGCGACACGTCGTACTGCTCGACGCCGATGTTCGTCATCTTCGGCTTGAAGAAGCCTTGGCTCGTCCGGATCAGGATCAGACGGCGATTCGTGAAGACGGCGTAGTAGGCCTTCGTCATCAAGACGAGCAAGAGCCCGCCGAGCAGCAGGATCTGCCACAGCAGCCCGGGCTGCCGGACCATGTAGGCGGTGTGCAACACCTGCTCGCCCGGCATCAGCATGGGCGTGACCTGGCTCTGGATGAATTGATCGCGTTCGTTCACAGCGTCCTCCTCTTCCCGGGTCCGCCTCCGAGGGCTCCCAGGCACGGCCGGACCTAGCTCCAGGTCTTCCTGGAATCAAGGAGCCCGCCGACGATGCCCCCCATACGCCACCCCCGATCGGAATCTCCCCGCGCCCCTGGTAGTCTTGATCCCGCGCATGAAGAGAGTGGATTTGCCGGTCCGGCGCGGAATGCTCGCGGTCCGCAGCGCCACCGTGGGCAGCGCGTTGCTCGCGGCCCTGGCCGCCGCGCCACGCGCCGCGGCGGCCACGCGCGCCACGTCCGCCACGCCGCCCGCCACGTCTGCCGCGCCGCCCGCTGGCGATCCCGCCGACGCGCGTTTCAAGGCCGAGCTCCAGCTCGTCGGGGGCATCCGCCGCGCGCCGCTCGACGACCTCGACGCGGCGCTCGCCCGCGACGGCTTCACGCCGCTTTCGCCGACGCGCTTCGTCGGCGGTATCGGCGCCACCACGAGCTTCGGCCGCGTGCGCCCCGGCGTCGACGTCAGCATCGGCCGCGCGGCGAGCCGGAGCCCGGGCGGGGCCGATCTCGCGACGTGGCTCACGGACGTCGATCTGACCGTCGACTACGAGCTGCTGCGCTACCACGGCGTCAGCGTGTTCGCGGGTACCGGCCTCCTGTTCGGCTGGTTTCGCATCGATCCGGACGTGGCTGGCTCCACGCTGTTTCCGCCTGGCGTCGGGCCACTGCAGCGCACGTACACAGCGCTCCCGATCGATCTCGGTATCGATCTGCTGATCCCGATCGCGCGCGACGCGAGCCTCGGGCAAGCGCTCGCCGTCGGCGTCCACGGCGGTCCGTTGTTCCAGCTGGGCACGAGCGACTGGGAGACCGTCCACGGCACGCGCGCGGGCGTCACCGGTCCGGACGTCGACACCACGGGCTTCCGCGCCGTGCTGACGATCGGCTGGGCGCTGTACCGCGCGCAGCCGCCATGATCCAAGCCGCGGTTCCGCGCCGGACCGGCAACATCCAGGGGCGACTCAGGTCGCGCTGCGCGCGTGCCACTCTTGCAGGCTGCGCACCTGCACGGCTTCCGAGCCCGTGATGTCGCGCACCTCGAGCGAATCCACCGCGGCCACGCCGGCGTTCATCGTGGTGAAGTACGGGATGTTCGCCAAGAGCGCGTTGCGGCGGATCGAGTAGCTGTCGCGGATCGCCTTGGCGCCCTGGGTCGTGTTGATGACAAGCTGGATGGTGCCGGCCTTGATCGCGTCGACGACGTGGGGCGAGCCCTCGAGAACCTTGTTGATGCGCTCGACCGGAACCCGCGCGCGCTCGATGGCCTCGGCCGTGCCGCGGGTGGCCACGATCGTAAAGCCCAGGTTGCGCAGGCGGCGCGCGACGTAGCAGGCAGCCGGCTTGTCGTTCTCCGCGACGCTGATGAAGGCGCGTCCGTGGCTCGGCAAGGCGAACCCGGATGCGGCCATCGACTTTCCGAACGCCAGCGCGAAGCTGGTCGCGATGCCCATGACCTCGCCGGTGGAGCGCATCTCGGGGCCCAGGATGGTGTCCACGCCGGGGAACTTCGCGAACGGGAACACCGACTCCTTCACGGCGATGTGCATCGGGATCGGCCCATCGAAGACGCCCAGCTCGTCGAGGCTCACGCCGACCATGACCTTGGCGGCGAGCTTGGCCAGCGGACGCCCGGTGGCCTTGCTGACGAACGGCACCGTGCGCGACGCGCGCGGGTTCACCTCGAGCACGTACACCTCCTGGTCCTTGACCGCGAACTGCACGTTCATCAGGCCGACCACGCCGAGCTCGAGCGCGAGGGCGCGGGCCTGCTTCTCGATCTCCGCGACCACACCGGCGTCGAGCGTGTGCGGCGGCAGCACGCTGGTGGAGTCGCCGGAGTGCACGCCCGCTTCCTCGATGTGCTGCATCACGCCGCCGATCACGGCGCGCTTGCCGTCGGAGACGCAGTCCACGTCGACCTCGATGGCGTTCTTGAGAAACTCGTCGATCAGCAAGGTCGGCGAACCGGCGTCCTTGGCGGCCTCCATCGCGAGATCGACGTAGGCCTCGAGCTCGTCGTCCGAGAAGCACGTCATCATGGCGCGCCCGCCGAGCACGTAGCTGGGCCGAACCAGCACCGGGTAGCCGATCTCGCGGGCGATCCTCCGCGCTTCCTCCACGGTCTTGGCGATGCCGGCGCGCGGGCGCATCAGCCCGAGCTTGTTCAGGAGCGCGTCGAAGCGTTCGCGATCCTCGGCGCGATCGATGGCGTCCGCGGGCGTGCCCAGGAGCTTCACGCCGGCCTTCTCCAGCGGCACGCTGAGCTTGAGCGGCGTCTGCCCGCCGAACTGCACGATCACGCCGAGCAGCTCGCCGCGACTCGCCTCTTCCTTGACGATCGCGAGCACGTCCTCGAGCGTCAGCGGTTCGAAGTACAAGCGGTCGCTCGTGTCGTAGTCGGTGGAGACGGTCTCCGGGTTGCAGTTGACCATCACCGTCTCGATTCCGAGCTCGCGCAGCGCGAACACGGCGTGGCAACAGCAGTAATCGAACTCGATGCCCTGTCCGATGCGGTTCGGACCGCCGCCGAGGATCACGACCTTCTTCTTGTCGCTGACCTCGCTCTCGCTCTCGCTCTCGTAGGTCGAGTAGAGGTACGGCGTCTTCGCCACGAACTCCGCGGCGCAGGTGTCCACGCGGCAGTACACGGCGCCCACGCCCTGGCGCTCGCGCTCGGCGCGGATCGCGTGCTCGTCGGAGCTGCGCAGTCGCGCGATCTGCGAGTCGGAGAAGCCAAGCTGCTTGGCCTGCATGAGCAGGTCGGCGTCGAGCGCCGGGGCGTCGCGCAGCGTGTCCTCGAAATCCACGATGCGCTTCATCTGCTCGAGGAACCAGCGGTCGATGTTCGTGCGCTCGTGCACGCGCTCGACGCCGAAGCCCGCGCGCAACGCGTCGGCGACGTAGAACAGCCGCTCCGCCGTCGGGATGGCGATGATGCGGTCGAGCGCGACCTCGAGCTCGCTCGCGCTCGGCGGCGGCAGCGTCGGACGCGGCCGCGCTTCCGGCGGCGCGTCGTGAGCCAGATCGCGGCTCGCCGTCGGCTCCTGCGCGAGCAGGCGGTAGTCCACGCGCCCGATCAAGCTGGACATCCCGTCCTTGCCCGTCTCGAGCGAGCGTGCCGCCTTCTGCAGCGCCTCGGGGAAGCTGCGACCGATGCTCATCGCCTCGCCGACGCTCTTCATCTGCGTGCCGAGCCGGTTGTCCGCGCCCGGGAACTTCTCGAAGGCGAAGCGCGGCCACTTCACCACGACGTAGTCGATGGTCGGCTCGAACGCGGCGCTGGTGCCGGTGATGTCGTTCTCGAGCTCGTCGAGCGTGAAGCCGACGGCGAGCTTGGCGGCGATCTTCGCGATCGGATAGCCGGTCGCCTTGCTGGCCAGCGCGCTGGAGCGCGAGACGCGCGGGTTCATCTCGATCACGAGCACGCGCCCGGTCGCCGGATCGACGGCGAACTGCACGTTCGAGCCGCCGGTCTCGACGCCGATCTCGTGCATCACCGACTTGGCGGCGTCGCGCAGCCGCTGATACTCGCGGTCCGTGAGCGTCAGCGCCGGCGCGACGGTGATCGAGTCGCCGGTGTGCACGCCCATCGGGTCGATGTTCTCGATCGAGCAGACGACGATGAAGTTGTCGGCTGTGTCGCGGATGACCTCGAGCTCGAACTCCTTCCAGCCGATCACGCTCTCCTCGACCAGCACCTCGCGCGGTCGGAGACTGGGCGAGCGCCCAGTCGACCTTCTTGTCCAGCTCGTCCGGCGTGTCGACGATCGCGCCACCGGCGCCGCCCATCGTGAAGCTCGGGCGCAGGATCAACGGAAAGCCCGTGGTCTTCGCGATCTCGCGCGCGTCCTCCACACTGCGCGCGTAGCCGGAGCGCGGCGACTCGAGCCCGACGTTGGCCATCGCCTGCTTGAACAGCAGCCGGTCCTCCGCCTTGCGGATGGCGTCGATCTGCGCGCCGATCAGCTGCACGCCGTGCTTCGACAGCACCCCGCGCTCGTGCAGCGCGAGCGCGAGGTTCAGCGCCGTCTGGCCACCGAGCGTGGGCAGCAGCGCGTCCGGTCGCTCGCGCTCGATGATGGCCGTCAGCGACGCGACGTCCAGCGGCTCGATGTACGTGCGCTTGACCAGCTCCGGGTCCGTCATGATCGTCGCCGGGTTCGAGTTGACCAGCACGACGTCGTACCCGAGCGCCGTCAGCGCCTTCGCGCCCTGGGTCCCCGAGTAATCGAACTCGCACGCCTGACCGATGACGATCGGTCCCGATCCAATCAGCAGGATCTTGTCGATGTCGTTCCTGCGCGGCATGAGCGTTGCCCGTACCACACGCGGGCTGGCGCCTCGTCGGGAAAACGCCGCAAACGACAGGGTCGGGCGAGCGTGGCAGGAAGATTGCCTGTACGGCGCGGAAACGACGAGGATCGACCGCGGATCCGTGAAAAGCGAGGCGTGATATGCTGACGATCCCTGAGACTTGCGATGTTTTTCTTCGCGGCCGTGCGGGTCGCCGGAGGCTGGGCCGCTCGCCCGCCGTACCGGCCGGGCAGATGCGGCGCCGCGCCCAGACCGGGAAGGCGAGAGGATGAAGGCGAGTTGTAGCGGCGAACCGCGCCAGGCGGCGCGGCGCGGGGGTCGGCCCGGGTTCACGGCGCTGCTGTGTGCTGCCGTTCTCGCTGGCACCACGCCGAGCCAAGCGCAGGTCTCGCCGGACGAGCTGGCGCACAAGCACTTCGACTCCGGCGTCGCCTACCTGCAGGAGAGCGACTACGACAGCGCGCTCAAGGCGTTCCAGAGAGCGTACGATCTGTCGAAGCGCGCGGATATCCTGCTCAACATCGCCACCGTCCACGAGCGGATGGGCAAGCTGCAGGCGGCGATCGACGATCTGGACGCGTTCCTGGCGCAGAAGCCGACTGGCGACATGGCCGACACGGTGAAGATCCGTATCGCAAACCTGCAGAAGCGCCTCGACGCCGCGGCCGCCGACGCCGATGCCGGTGCGCCCACCGCCGACGCCGCAGCCGCGCCGCCGGCGACCACCGCCCCGCCGGCCCGCGCCGCCCCGACCGGAGCACCCCCTCCGCCACCTCCGCCGCCTCCCGCGGAGGACAAGCCGAGCACGCTGCCCGCCTGGATCCTGATCGGCGTCGGCGGGCTGGCCGCGGGCGGCGCGGCCGTGACCGGCGTCCTCGCCAACAGCAAGTACAACGACGCCAAGGACACCTGCAGCCCGCACTGCAGCGACAGCCAGATCTCGTCCTCGAAGACGCTGGCCCTGTCGAGCACGATCCTCACCGGCGTCGCGGTGGTCGGCGTCGGCGTCGGGCTGACGCTGCTACTCACCCGTGGGTCGAGCCACGAAGGGCCGCGGACCGGCGCCGTGCCCCGCGTGCTGGTCGGTCTCGGGCCGCACGGGGCGGCCGCCAACGCCGCGTGGAGGTTCTAGGTCATGCGGAAGCTCGCCCTCGTCGTTGCCCTCGCGAGCCTGCCCGCGCTCGCGTCGTGCTCGTTCCTTCTCGACTTCAACTCGCTCCAGGGCGACGCGACCGACGGCGGGGCCGCCAGCGCGGGCAGCGCGGGCAGCGCCGGCAGCGCGGGCAGCGCCGGCAGCGACGCCGGCAACGCCTGCCCCGGAGGTTGCGACGACAGCGATCCGTGTACCCGCGACGAGTGCGACACGAGCAGCGGATCGCCGCGTGTGCAAGCACTTCTCGAACGGCGCCATCCCCGACGGACTGGACGCGAACGTCAGCGCCCCTGCCGTCTTGCGCACGACGCTCACGGGCAACGGCCATGGCTTCTACGGTTCCGTCTTCACGTCGAACGGCACGACGACGGACGTCACGCTGGTCTCCTTCGGTCCCACGGGCAACACGCTGACCACGGGGCCGCGCTACTCCGACCTCGCCCTGGCGCTCGGCGATCTCAAGTCGCATCAACCGCTGAGCGCGGTAGGACTGGTCGCCGATCAGCAAATCCCCTTCGACGTGGTGGGCTTCCTGGCCATCGACCAGGGCACGGGCACTCCCGGCAAGGTCTTCCGGCTCACGTTCGATCAGTCGCTCGCACCGGCCGGCGTCAAGCCCGCGTCGACCGTCGCCGACTTCGTCCCCGACACCGGCTTCACGCGCTATCCCAAGGCCTGGCAGAACACCGCGGGCGACACCTTCGGCGCCTGGATCGGCGCCGACAACCTCGTCCACGTGGACTCGTCGGCAAACGTCGTGACGTTCTCGGTCGGCGACGCGACCAAGCCGCCGACGGCGATCGCCCCGATCACGAACAGCAACGGCGCGCCGGGCGTGGTGTGGTTCGCGGACCGGCCGTACGCGCAGTTCAGAGCTGGCTCGCCGGCGCCCTTGTCGTACTGCGATACCCACTCGAACGCGGCGTACCTGAGCGCCAGCTCCGCGTATCTCACGCTCCCCGGGTCGTGGGCGGTGCTCTCGACGCGCACCGACGCCACGCTCACCTTCCTGGCCACCGAGAGCCACATCGTCACGTGCGACGCGGCGCAGTGCTCGCTGGAGCAGACGCCGTGCAAGGACGGGCCGGATCCGATCACGTTCAGCGCGGTGGTGGCCGTCTCGACGCGCCAGAGCGAGCCCGGCGTACTCTACGAAATCGTCGCCGCGCCCCTGCTCGACATCTCGTCGAGCGAGACCGCGATCCAGCTCAGCGTGATCCGCGTCGACCTGAACAAGGTCCTGTCCGGCGATCCGACCAACGCGGTCTACGCCCTCACGCCGAGCAACGGCATCGAGGTCACGCGCGCCGGCTCCGCCCTGGGCACGACGCCGAACTGGCCCGCCATCGCCGTCTCGGGAGCGGACAAGGTCGGCCTGTCGTGGCAGCAGCCGGATCCGAAGTCCGGCGAACAGCTCGCTCACTTCCGGCGCTACCGGATTTGCTTCCCGACGCCGGACGACATCGCCGCCCTGGGGACGGACGGCGGGCCGTGAGGCTCAGTCCCCCCTGAGCAGACGCGCGCTCGCTCCGGCGAGGCCCGACCACGTGGCGAACTGGGCGCGCGGCACCTCCTTCTTCACCTTCGGGACGTCGCGATCGGACACATCCACGAACAGCACGGGCACCGTGCGGAGCCCGGGACGCGCGGCGAGCCAGCCGGCGGTCGAGCGTCCGTGCGACGGCGAGCGCGCCCCGTCCACGACGATCAGCGCCGGCTCGAGCCCCTGCAGGCTGCCCTTGCACTCCGGCCAGCGCGGCTCGATCACGCGCACGTCGTGACCGGCCGCCCGCAGCGGATCCAGGGCTGCCGCATGTTCGCGACCCCCCTCCACCGCCAGGACGACGACGCTCGACACGTCGAAAACCCTTAGCGCCAGAGCGCCGCTTCGTCGAGGCACGGGGGGCACGGCGCCCTACGTCTGTTCAGCATCGACCGCGAGCTTGACGAGCCGGCCGCGTTCCGTCATAAGTCCGCGCTCCGGGTCGCGCCCGTGCTGCATCCGTGGAGCGCCCAGAACAGGCTAGCCATGCCCAAGATGAAGACCAACCGCGCTGCTGCCAAGCGCTTCAAGATCACCGGCACCGGACGCGTGCGTCGCCCCAAGGGCGGCCTGCAACACTGCATGAACGGCAAGAGCCGCAAGCACCGTCGCCGGCTGCGTGACAACGACATGGTCGCGCCCGAGTTCGAGAAGCGCATCAAGATCCTGCTGCCCTACGGCTGATCGGGAGTAATCGAGAATGTCCCGCGTCAAGAGAGGTCCGTACCCCCACCGCCGTCACAAGCGCGTCCTCGCGCAGACGAAGGGCTTCTGGGGTGGTCGCAAGAACCGCATCCGTCAGGCGATGCACGTCTTGTGGAAGTCGTGGCAATACGCCTACGTCGGCCGCAAGCTCCGCAAGCGCGACTTCCGCCGCCTGTGGATCACGCGCATCAACGCCGCCTGCCGCGAGAACGGCACCACGTACTCCCGTCTGATCGGTGCGCTGACCAAGAGCGGCATCGAGCTCGATCGCAAGGTGCTCGCCGACATGGCGGTCAACGACGCCGACGCGTTCAAGCACCTGACGCAGCTCGCGGCGAACGTGAAGTAGCGCCGGGGCGCCGTGTCCGACCCCGGAGCGGAGATCGAAGCCGGTCTGGTGGCGCTCGGCGAGCGCTTCCGCGCGAGCTTTGCCGCCGCCGTCAACGAAAACGACCTGCGCGCGGCCAAGGCCGCGGTGCTCGGCAAGAAGGGCGAGCTCACCGGCCTCTTGAAGCTGATGGGCAAGGTCGACGCGGAGCAGCGTCGCGCCATCGGCGAGAAGGTCAACGCGGTCAAGACCGACGTCGAGTCGGCATTTGAAGCGCGCCTCGCCGAGCTATCCGGCGCGGCGCGCGACGCCGATCTCCGTGCGCGCCCCTTCGATCTCACGCTGCCGGCGCGCCTGCCCGTCGTGCGCGGACATCGTCATCCGATCACGCAGGTCAAGGACGAGATCCTCGACATCTTCCGCTCGCTCGGCTTCGAGGTCGCGTGGGGTCCGGAGGTCGAGCTGGAAGAAAACAACTTCACCAAGCTCGCGTTTCCGCCCGACCACCCGGCGACGGACATGCAGGACAGCTTCTGGGTGAAGGTCGAAGGCGGCCAGCCGGACGCGCGCGTGCTGCTGCGCACGCACACCAGCAACGTGCAGGTGCGCGAGATGAGCACGCACACGCCGCCGATGGCGATCGTCAGCGGCGGCACCGTGTATCGCCGCGACGACGACGTCACGCACTCGCCGATGTTCCACCAGATCGAGGGCTTCCTGGTGGACGAGCGCGTCAGCTTCGCCGAGCTCAAGGGCGTGCTCACCGCCTTTGCCGAGCGCCTGTACGGCCCCGGCACGCCCGTCCGTTTCCGTCCCAGCTACTTCCCGTTCGTCGAGCCCGGCGCGGAGATGGACGTGGGCTGCGTCTTCTGCAAGCCAGACGACGGCTCGCGCGCGACGTGTCGCGTGTGCAAGTCGACGGGCTGGCTCGAGATCCTCGGCTGCGGCATGGTGCACCCCGACGTGTTCACCCACTGCGGCATCGATCCCGAGAAGTACACCGGCTTCGCCTTCGGTCTCGGTGTCGAGCGCGTGGCCATGCTTCGCTACGGCATCCCGGACATCCGCCTCTTGTTCGAGAACGACCCGCGCTTCCTCGCGCAGTTCTGATCTTCTGCTGGATGCCGGTCCGGCGCGGAACCGCGCGGAGCGGCAACGAAGCTGCCGTCGCCGATGCTCGCGATGACCGCAGCTGTCCGGCGCGACGCGCACGCGCGCCGCGTCGCGGCGCAGGATACCGCGCCGGACCGGCATCGCTCGGAGACCTCCGGTGCGCGACCTGTCCGGCGCGCGACGCGCACGCGCGCCCCGTCCGGCGTGCGACGCGCACGCGCTCCGCGTCGCGCGCGATGGCGAAGAAATGTGAACCGGTTTTTGGCACGCACAGCGCCAAAAAGGGCGCCACATTACAATGTGAACCAGTTTTTGGCGCGCTGGGTGCCAGAAGTACCGTCTCATTTCCGCGGTGGCGCGCCGCGCGGACGCCGCGCCGGACCGGCATCGCTCGGAGACCGCCGGTGCGCGACCTGTCCGGCGTGCGAAGCGTCGGATCGCCGGCGTGCGACGCGGCGTGCGGCGTAATGAATCGCCGGCGTGCGGCGTAATGGATCGCCGGCGTGCGGCGTAATGAATCGCCGGCGTGCGGCGTAATGGATCGCCGGCGTGCGGCGCAATGGATCGCCGGCGTGCGACGCGCACGCGGGCCGCGCCGCGATGGCGGGAAAATGTGAAGCGGTTCTTGGCACGCACAGCGCCAAGAAGGCCGCCACATTACAATGTGAACCAGCTTCTGGCGCGCTGGGTGCCAGAAGTACCGTCTCATTTCCGCGGCGGCGCGCCGCGCCGCGCCGCGGGATACCGCGCCGGACCGGCATCGCCTGTCAGCGGACCGGCGCGTCGCTGCCGATGTGCACGACGCGGTCGGCGATCTCCGCGACCTCGGGTCGGTGCGTGACGACGATCGCGCTCACGCTGCCGCGCAGTCGCTCGAGCGTATCGAGCACGGCTGCTTGCGCGCGCGCGTCGAGGCCCTCCGTCGGTTCGTCGAGGAGCAGCACGGGCAGCCCGGTCGTCAGCGCGCGCGCGATCGCGACCTGCCGCCGCTCGCCGCCGGAGAGCGGGCGACCGCCGGGGCCGATCCGCGCGTCGCCCACGCGATCGAACAGAGGCGTGGCCCCGATGCGGTCGAGCGCGGCGCGCGCCGCCGCGGGATCGCCGCCGACGAGCATGACGTTCTCGAGCAGGCTCGCGGTGACGAGCGGTGCGTCCTGGGGAACCCACGCGAACGGTCGCGACGCGGGCCCGACGCCGGCGTTCGACAGATCGCAGCCCGCGTAGCGGACGCGCCCGGCCGCCGGCGCCAGCCCGAGCAAGGCGCGCAGCAAGGTCGTCTTGCCACTTCCCGTCGGGCCCATCACGCACACCAGCTCGCCCGGCGCGACGCAGAGGCTCGTGCGCGGCCCCCGGTCGCGCGCGCCATAGTCCGCGAGCTCGAGCACGGCGAGCTGCGGCGCGTGCTGCGCGCTCGCGGGCGGCGCGTCCGACGCGGACTCGCCAGCCATGCGATCGAGCGCCTCCAGCGCGACCGCTCCACGCGCGCTCCACGCGCGGGCGTCGCCTAGATCGCGCAACGGCCGGTACGCCATGAAGAACACCGTCGCGAACGCCACGAGCGTACCGTCGCCCAGCGGCAGGCCGAGACGCGTCGCGAGCGCGATCGCGCCAAGCAGGGCGAGCGCGCCGAGCACCTCGTTGGCACCGGACAGCGCGGCGCGAGCCCCGTCGACGCGCGCCGCCGCGTGGGCCGCGCGCGCTCCCGCGTCGTCGATGGCACGCTCGGCGATCTCGCTGGCACCGTAGGTCCGCCACAGGTCCAGGTTCTTGACGAGGTCGTCCACGCCGGCGTGCAGCTGCTCGACCAGCGCCTGGGAGCGCTCGCTGGCGCGCTTCCAGCGGCTCCGCAGCGCGGCGATACCGACCCCGAACGGCACGAGCAGCAGCGCGCCCCCGATCGCCAACGGGGGTGACAGGACGATCAGGGCGACCGCCAGGGGGACAAGCTGTGCCACCGCACGCAACGTCACGAGAGGCCCGGCAACCGCAGCCAGTTCCACCTCGCGGACGCGCACCGCAATAGTTGCGAGGACCCTGGGCGCAGAGTCATGCGAGCCGCGCTGCACCAACTCCCGCACGACCCGCCGTCGCAGTGAACATCCGATCCGGCCTCCAGCCTGGGTCTCGCTGAAAGCAAGCGATATCGAAGAGGTGGCCTTGACGAGCGTGGCGACCAGACCCACGTAGCACAGAGCCTCGAGTCCCCAGCCCCAGGGTCCAGGGCTCCCTGCCACGGACGACCGCACCAGCGCGCGGCCCAACAGCCCAGCGGCAACCGCCGTCGCAGCGTGGCCGGCCGCATGGAAGATCGCGCTCGACACCAGTCGAGCCAATGTCCGGGGGGCGACAAGCAACTCACGCAAGATGGCCCGGTAGAAACGCCTGTTGTCGGCCGCAAGCACACTGCCTGCGGGTCCCTCCAGGACGTTTTCGCGGATCTCTTCCGGGTCCCCGACCGTACCTGCTACTGAGGCGCTCCCGCCGCCGGTCCCGGCCGGGAGAGTCAAGCCCGTATCGACCGAATCAACCATCGATTGGCACCCTACTCTCCCCAGCCACCCGTTCACGAGCCCCAGGTGGGGCCAAAACCGGCACATTTGTTGCAGCTTTCGAGCTGGACCCCAGCGCCGCGGAATCAACTTCCGCCGCGGGCAGTTGTCGAGACCCGCTAGAGCCGAGCCCCCGTCACGAACCGAACGCCCCGACCGATCCAGGTAAGCATGTCCCAGAACCGTGAAGCCATCGCCCCGATTCAGGAGCCCGACGATCCCACAGAGCGAACGTCGGTGCGGATCTCTCGTGCAGCCGTTCTCGGCAAGCAGGAGACCCGTCGCAGCTCGTCTTCTTCCTCGTCCGACGAGGCCGAGCCGGCTGCCAACGACACCGCTCGTGTGGAGGTGGAAGCCGCTTCCGACTCCATGCTGTCGCGGTACTTCCGCGACATGGCAACGCACCAGGTCATGGGACCCGACGAGGAGCTGCAGGCGGCCCAGTCCGTCGAGCGCGCCGAGGTCGAGCACTGGGTCGCGCTGCTGTCGTATCTGCCGGCCTCCGAGTTGGTGCTGCAGCAGCTCGAGCGCGACTTCGCGGGCGCGAGCGAGGAGGATCGTCCAGATCCGGCGTGCCTCGTCGAGCTCCGCAAGCTGCTCAAGGCCTACCGCAAGCAGCGCTCCAAGCTGCTCGCGCAGCAGCAGCGGGAGTGGAGCGATCTGTGCGCGGATCTTGCCCGGGCCGTGCGTCTGCCCGACTCCGACCGCATCTGGATGGCCAACGCGAACCGCGTGGTCCGCGACGTGGTCAAGCCGTGCGACGAAGGCGAAGAGCGCGCCGTGCTCCCGGAGACGGCCGCCTACAAGCGTTTCATCGATCAGGTGAAGCGTACGGACTTTCGTCAGCGCCAGGCGAAGAACCGCTTCGTGAAGGCGAATCTACGCCTCGTCGTCAGCATCGCGCGGCGCTACAACCGCGGTCGCCTGCCGCTCATCGATCTGATCCAGGAAGGCAACATCGGTCTGATGAAGGCGGTGGAGCGCTTCGACCACACGCGCGGTTATCGCTTCAGCACCTACGCTTCATGGTGGATCCGCCACGCAATCAGCCGTGCGCTGGCCGACAAGGGCCGCGCCGTGCGTATTCCGGTGCACATGCTCGACACGTACAACCGCGTCTCGCGTGCGACCCAGACGATCATCGCGCGCACCGGCCGCGAGCCGACGCTGGACGAGCTCGAGAAGGAAACGGGCGTTCCCAAGGAGAAGCTCGACAAGGTCAAGGACCTGTACGCGGACACACCGTTTTCGCTCGATCGCCCGGTCGGTGACGAGGACGGCCGTCGCTTCATCGATTTTCTCGTGGAAGAGAACTCGCTGTCGCCCTACGACAACCTCGCGAACCAGAAGTGGGCCGAGGAGGTGCAGCGCCTGCTCAGCACGCTGACGCCGATCGAGTCGCGCATCATTCGTTGGCGCTTCGGTCTCGACAACGAGGACGAGCTGACGCTCAAGGAGATCGGCGACAAGTACAACCTGTCGCGGGAGCGGATCCGCCAGCTGCAAGAGCAGGCGATCGGCAAGATCAGGAAGCAGATGCGCGAGTTCTGATCGCGCCAGCACGCCGCAACCGAGGGTCACGGGCTTCGCCCGTGGCCCTCGCTGCATTTCGGCTCGAAGGCAGTGGTCGCCACGGCGGGGGCTCGAGCCCCGTCCTGATACTTCTTGATTTCCGACAGCTTGAGAGCGACGCTGCAGTGCTTCGTTTACTTTCTTGGCGACCTGCCGCATAACGTGCCGCGTCAAAAATTCAGCCCGGCGACCGACTGGTCCGAGAGTGGAAAGACGTGCCGACTCCGCACTGGGAGCCGAGCACGTCGGGGCAGGACCCGGAAGCGCTAGAGCCGAATCGACCCCCGGATCAGCACGCCTGTGCGAGCTCTCGCAACGCCCCGCCGGACCTCCCGTGCCTCGCGCCGCCCCCCAGGCGACAGCGCACTGCCTTGTGCAAAGCCGGCCGAAGTGACGTTGCGTGATGGCGTCACGCGCTCGGGAAATGACCCGGGCGCAAGAACGCGCGCTACCTCCTGTCGCATTCCGCCCCTGAGTCGTGGTAGCGACGCACTCGCCGAACCGCGAGATGCCCCCTGCCTCGCGGTGGCCCGCAGCGCGGCTCCCCAGCCGCGAACCGCGGGCCCCAGCGGGACGAGATCCAACCCGATGACGACAACCTCCCAACGACCGACGCGCGACCGCATCGACATCGATCGCGATCAGGTCACCAGACGCGAGCGATGAAGCTCTTCGTATTCCCACGCTGGGCGAACAAGGTAAAGCAACTCGCCGGCGTATTCCTCGGCGGCGCCCCTGTCTACCTGACGGCGATCATCTGGTACGGCTTCTCGCCGAAGACGACCGACGTCGGCTACCAGCCGAAGCAACCCGTTCCGTACAGCCACGCGCTGCACGCGGGCGAGCTCGGCATCGACTGCCGCTACTGCCACAACACGGTGGAGAGGGCGGCCGTCGCCGCCATCCCGCCGACCCAGACGTGCATGAACTGCCATGCCCGGATCTGGACGAAGAGCCCGAAGCTCGAGCCGGTCCGCGAGAGCTGGCGAACGGGCAAGCCGGTGGAGTGGATCAAGGTCCACGACTTGCCCGACTACGTGTACTTCAACCACAGCGCGCACGTGACGCGCGGCATCGGTTGCGTCACCTGTCACGGACGCATCGACCAGATGGCCGTCGTCTACCAGCACGAGCCGCTCAGCATGGGCTGGTGCCTGGACTGCCACCGTGCGCCGGAGAAGAACCTGCGCCCACCGTCGGAGGTCACGAACATGACCTGGACCGCGCCGGGCGACCCGATCGCCTACGGCAAGATGCTCCGCGAGAAGAACAACATCAATCCTCCAACCTACTGCTCGACATGTCACAGGTAGAGAAGAAATCCCGCAAGGCCTTCTGGCGGAGCCTGGACGAGCTCGAGGACTCGCCGCGCTTCCAGCAGCTGCTCCAGAACGAGTTCGCAGCGCCGTTCGAGGAGGAGCCGCCCAATTCGCCTGGGCGCCGTCACTTCATGCAGATCATGGGCGCGTCGCTCGCACTCGCGGGTGTGACCGGGTGCCGATGGGAAGAGGACCACATGCTGCCGTACACGCGGCGGCCTGCAGGTCTGATCCCGGGCGTCCCGCGCAGCTTCGCGACCTCGATGGAGATCGGCGGCGTGGCCACCGGCTTGCACGTGACGAGCTACGACGGCCGGCCGATCAAGGTGGAGGGCAACCCGCTGCACCCGGGCAGCCGCGGCGCATGCTCGGCCATGCACCAGGCGAGCGTGCTCGACGTCTGGGATCCGGATCGGAGCGAAGGCGTGTGCAGCTTCGAGGGCGGAAGCCGCAAGGCCTCCAGCTGGAAGGACTTCGACGCGTTCGCCGCGAAGCATTTCGCCGAGCTGCGCGCCGCCGCCGGCAAGGGCGTCAGGTTTCTCGCGGGCGCCAGCAGCTCGCCGAGCGTGATGGAGATGCGGCAGCGGCTCGTCGCCGCGTTCCCGCAGTCGAAGTGGGTCGAGTACGAGCCAGTGTCGCTCGACAACGAGCGCGAAGGCAGCCGCCTGGCGTTTGGCGCGCCGTACCGCACGCACCTTGATCTTGAAAAGGCGAAGATCGTTCTCAGCCTCGACGCCGACATGCTCGGGCTCCACCCCGCGGCGCTGATCCACGCACGGTCGCTCGCGGCCGGTCGCGTGCCGGACAACGGCGAGATGAACCGCGTGTACGCGATCGAGAGCGCGTTCACGCTGCTCGGCGTGATCGCCGATCATCGATTGCCGCTGCGTTCCGAGCTGATCAAGGCCGTCGCTGCGGCGCTGGACGCGGACCTCAGCAAGCAGCTGCAGCCCGCTGCCGGCCTGGGGGAGGCGCAGGCGCGCCCGAGCGCGCCGTTCCTGCAGGACCCGAAGGTTTCCAAGTTCCTCGCGGTCCTGGTCAAGGATCTGGTCGAGCACCGCGGCAGGTCCGCGATCGTCGCAGGCAGCCATCAGCCTCCCGAGGTGCACGCGTTGGTGCACCGGCTCAACGCCGTTCTCGGCAACGTCGGCTCGACCGTCACCTACACCGCGGAACCCGAGCCCGAGCGGCCAACCCACGTTGCGGCGCTGAAGGCGTTGATCGACGAGATGAACGCGGGCCAGGTCGACACAATCGTCGTGCTCGGCCAAAACCCGGTCTACACCGCGCCCGTCGACTACGGCTTCGCAGACGCGTACGCGAAGGTGAAGAACCGTATCCACCTGTGCGGCTACGAGGACGAGACGTCGCACGTCTCTACGTGGCACTTGCCGGAGGCGCACTACCTCGAGAGCTGGGGCGATGCGCGTAGCTGGGACGGCACGATCAGTATGGCGCAGCCGCTGATCGCGCCGATCCACGACGGGCGCAGCGTCATCGAGCTCGCGGCAACCCTGACCGGCGACGACAAGAAGACGGGTCTGGAAATCGTCCGTCGCTCGCACGCGAACCAGCTTCACACCGAGAAAGCGTGGCGACGCGCCGTCCACGACGGGTTGATCGAGTCCACGGCCTGGCCCGTCGCAAGCCCGAGCCTGCGCCCGGTCGCGAAGCTCGCCATGACGCCGCGCGAGCTGGGCGACATCAACGTGGACAACGGCAATCTCGAGCTGCTGATCGTGCCTGACTCCAAGGTGTACGACGGCCGCTACGCGAACAACGCTTGGCTCCAGGAGCTCCCCGAGCCGATGACCAAGCTCACGTGGGAAAACGCCGCGCTGATCAACCCGGAGACGGCCAAGCAGCTCGGCATCGATGACTCCAGGCTGGTCACGCTCGCGGTGGGTGGGCGTCAGGTGACGATCGTCGCGCTGCTCGCGCCCGGTCAGGCCAAGGGCTCGATCAAGGTGGTGCTCGGTTACGGGCGCACGACCCTCGGGCATGTCGGCGGTCTGGCCGAGGACGGCGTGGAGCCCGTCGGCGTCGACCTCTACAAGCTGCGCGCGTCCGGCGCCCTCCACATCGTCGGTGGCCTGCGGGCGACACCCACCGGCCAGTTCTACGAAGTCGGAACGACGCAGGACGTCCACGCCATCGGCACCATCGGCCAGGAGGGCGCCGCGAAGCGCATTCCCGAGCTGGTGCGCCAGGCCGACTACGAGGAGTTCAAGAAGGAGCCCGACTTCGCACAGCACGAGGTCGAGCATCCCCCGCTACTGAGCATGTGGGTCGCCCCCGTTTCCTACGAGGGACACAAGTGGGGCATGAGCATCGACCTCAACACCTGCATCGGGTGCAACGCCTGCATGATCGCGTGCCAGGCGGAGAACAACGTGCCGGTCGTCGGCAAGGCGCGCGTCGCGATGGGACGCGAGATGCATTGGATCCGCGTCGATCGCTACTTCCGGGGACTTAGCGACGAACCGGAAGCGGCATTCCAGCCCGTCCCGTGCCAGCAGTGCGAGAACGCTCCGTGCGAGGAGGTCTGCCCGGTTGGTGCGACCCAACACAGCGCCGAAGGTCTGAACGACATGACCTACAACCGCTGCATCGGGACGCGCTACTGCTCCAACAACTGTCCGTACAAGGTGCGGCGCTTCAACTTCTTCAACTACCACATGGAGTTCAAGCACGATCAGAACAAGCTGAAGGCGATGTCCTTCAACCCTGACGTGACGGTGCGCTTCCGTGGCGTGATGGAGAAGTGCACGTACTGCGTACAGCGCATCCAGAACGTGAAGATCGTCGCCAAGAACAACAAGCGGGCGATCAAGGACGGCGAGATCAAGACGGCTTGCCAGCAGACCTGCCCCACTGGAGCCATCGTCTTCGGCGATCTCAACGACAAGGCGAGCAAGGTCGCCAAGCTCCAGTCGGGACCTCGCGCCTACTCGCTGCTCGAGGAGCTCAACAACCGACCGCGCACCCAGTACCTGGCGCGCGTCAGGAACCCGCACCCGGAGCTCGGCTAGTCATGGCTGTCGCAAGCGACCTCAATCCGTACCAGGGCCGACCGGCCGGCGACAACGTCTTCGCGCGCATCACCAACAACGTCGCGCGCGTTGCCGAAGTACCGACGCCCCCGCGTGCCTGGTACATCGCATTCGGCATCGCGCTGACGCTGCTGACGGCGTTCGTCGGCAGCATCGGCTGGGTGTTCTGGACCGGCATCGGCGCCTGGGGAAACATGATCCCGGTCGCCTGGGGCTTCCCGATCGTAAACTTCGTCTTCTGGGTCGGTATCGGTCACGCCGGCACGCTGATCAGCGCAATCCTGTATCTGCTGCGTCAGCAATGGCGCACGGCGATCAACCGCTTCGCCGAGGCGATGACGATCTTCGCTGTCATCTGCGCGGCCATCTTCCCGGGCATCCACATCGGTCGTCCGTGGCTGCCGTACTGGATGTTCCCGATCCCGAACCAGATGCAGATGTGGCCGCAGTTCCGCAGCCCGCTGGAGTGGGACGTGTTCGCGGTCGGCACCTACGCGACCGTCTCGATCCTGTTCTGGTACATGGGCATGATCCCGGATCTTGCGACCTTCCGCGATCGCGCGACGTCCACGGTGCGCCGCCTGGTCTACGGAATCCTCGCGATGGGTTGGCGTGGGTCGTCCCGCCAGTGGCACCGCTACGAGCGGGCGTACCTGATCCTCGCCGCCCTGGCGACGCCGCTGGTGCTCAGCGTGCACTCGGTCGTGTCCTTCGACATGGCCACGTCGCAGATCCCCGGTTGGCACACCACGATCTTCCCGCCCTACTTCGTCGCCGGCGCCATCTTCGGCGGCTTCGGCATGGTGGTCGTTCTGGCCGTGCCCGCCCGGCAGTTCTTCGGGCTGAAGCACATCATCACGATGAAGCACATCGAGGTGATGAACAAGGTCATCCTCGCGACCGGCACCATGGTTGGCTACTCGTACCTGATGGAGTTCTTCATCGCCTGGTACAGCGGCGATCCTTACGAGATGTTCGCGTTCTACAACCGCGCGTTCGGCCCGATCTGGTGGATCGGCTGGACCACGTACGTGTGCAACGCGTTCATCCCGCAGCTCTTCTGGTTCAAGAAGGTGCGCACCAATCTCTGGGCCACGTTCATCGTCGGCGTATTCGTGAACGTCGGCATGTGGTTCGAGCGCTTCATGATCATCCCGTCGTCGCTGACGCGCGACTTCCTGCCGTCGAGCTGGGGCTACTTCCTGCCGACCAAGATCGACTACATCACGCTGGCCGGCAGCTTCGGCCTGTTCTTCACGTTGTTCCTGCTCTTCTGCCGCTATCTGCCGATGGTGGCCATGGCGGAGGTGAAGGCCATCCAGCCCTCCGCACACGCGCACCCGGAGCACGGTTGAAATCGCCGTTCTGGCGCTGGAACGAACCATGAGCGACAAGCACACCGACAAGAAGAGCGAGCCCGCCGAGGCCCCGCTACACGGGCTGCTCGCCGAGTACGAGACGCCCCACGCCTTGATCCAGGCGTCGAAGCAGGTTCGTGACGCCGGCTTCAAGCAGTGGGACACGTACACGCCGTTCCCGGTCCACGGCATCGATGGAGCGATGGGCATCAAGCCAACGGTGCTGCCGTGGATCGTTTTCGGCGCCGGTCTCACCGGGCTCACCACCGGCATCCTGCTGCAGTGGTGGACCAACGCCTACGACTACAGCTTCCTCGTCAGCGGCAAGCCGTTCTGGAGCATCCCGGCGAACGTACCGATCATGTTCGAGCTGACGGTGCTGTTCAGCGCCCTCACGACGCTCACGGCAATGCTCGTGCTCAACGGGTTGCCGCATCCGTCGCACCCGCTCGATCTCAACCGCCGCTTCGCCAAGGTCACCGACGACCGCTTCTTCCTGCTGATACAGGCGAGCGATCCCAAGTTCGACGAGGACGAGACACGCAAGCTGCTGGAAGGCACGGATCCCTCGGCGCTCGACGACCTGGCCGAGGATCGCTCGACGCCAGCAGAGCTGCCCAAGGGGCTGGTGTACGGGCTGGTGATCTTCGTGGTGGCGTCACTCGTGCCGTTCGCCCTGATCGCGCGCGCTCGCGAGTCGAAGTCGGAGAAGACGCGGATCCACATCATCCCCGACATGGACTCGCAGACGAAGTACAAGGCGCAGCGGATGAACCCGGTGTTCGGCGACGACCGCGCCATGCGACCGCAGATGGCGGAGACCATCGCCGTCGGCGATCTGGAAGCCGACGATCACTTCTACCGCGGCCAGGTCGACGGACAGTGGGCCCGGACCTTCCCGTCGCAGGTGCCGGTGACGGACGCCACGATGCAGCGCGGCCAGGAGCGCTTCGGAATCTACTGCACGCCGTGCCACGGCCAGGTCGGGCACGGCGACGGCATGATCAACGTCCGCGCCCAGGCTCTGGCGCAGGGGACCTGGGTGCCCCCGTCGGACCTCACGCAGGACTACATCCACAAGCAGCCCGTCGGGCAGCTCTTCAACACGATCACGCACGGTATCCGGAACATGCCGGCCTACGGCCCGCAGATCCCCCCGGAAGACCGTTGGGCGATCGTCCTCTACGTCCGCGCGCTGCAGCGCAGCCGCGCGGCCACCATCCAGGACGTACCCGAAGCGGAGCGCGGGTCCCTGAAGTAATGCCGGAGTCGATCGATGGCTGAAAAGAAGAGCTTTGACGACAATATCCGCCTCGACGACGTAGCTCCGAAGCTATTCCGGACGGCTGGAATCATCGGCGTCGCGTCGCTAGCGCTGGCCGGCGCGCTCGGCGCCAGCGCGGGAGACCACCTCAACCGGTTCTTGCACAGCTACCTGGTCGCCTACATGTGGACGCTGGGCATCGGCCTGGGTGCGTTGTGGTGGGTCACGCTCCAGCATCTGGTGAATGCCAACTGGAGCATCGCCGTGCGCCGCGTCGGTGAGCTGTTCGCGTCCAACATGGCGCTGCTCGCGATCCTGGGCTTGCCCATCTTCGTGACGATGCTGATGGGCAACTCCAGCCTGTACGTCTGGGTGGACAAGGCACGGGTCGCCAGCGACGAGATCCTGCGCCACAAGTCCCCGTACCTGAACATCGGCGCCTTCATGGGCCGGATGATCTTCTACTTCGCGTTCTGGTCGCTGCTCGCCCGCTTCTTCTTCAAGCGGTCGCTGAAGCAGGACGACTCCGGCAGCGCGGATCTGGTCACGCGGATGGCGCGGGTCAGCGCACCCGGCATGCTGGTGTTCGGGCTCACGCTCACGTTCGCGGCGTTCGACCTGCTGATGTCCGCGGACGCGCACTGGTTCAGCACCATCTTCGGCGTCTACTACTTCGCCGGGTGCGTCATCAGCATCCACGCGACCTTGGCGCTCACGCTGATGTGGCTGCAGTCGAAGGGGCGACTGAAGAAGACGGTCAACGCGCATCACTATCACGACATCGGGAAGATGCTGTTCGCGTTCACCGTGTTCTGGGCCTACATCGGCTTCTCGCAGTTCATGCTGTACTGGTACGCGAACATTCCCGAGGAAACCGTCTTCTACAAGTTCCGCATCGACGGCGACTGGTTCTGGATGGCGTGGTTCCTGGTCCTCGGGCACTTCGTCCTGCCGTTCTTCGGACTCATGTCGCGGCACGTGAAGCGTAGTCGCAAGGGCCTGGCGTTCTGGGCGATCTGGATGCTCGTCGCCCACTACGTCGATCTGTACTGGCTGGTGATGCCGACGATGAAGTCGCCGCACATCTCCTTCGGCCTGGTCGACATCGCGTGCCTCGTGGGTCTGGCCAGCCTGTTCATCGCCGGCGCCGCGTTCAACGCGCGCGGGGTCAACCTCGTCCCGACCAAGGATCCGCGACTGGCCAAGTCGCTGGCGTTCGAGAACTACTAGAGGAACGACGATGTCTACCGAAACGGACAAGGTCAACACCGGCGCCCTGGCGACGATCATCGTCGCCGGCGCGATGTTCGTGGCCGGCGTTGCATCGGGCGTGACCGCGCTCGTCCGCCACGAGACCACGCTCGTCGGCGACGAGGTCGGCGCGAACGCGGACCTCGGCACGGTCCAGAAGCTGAAGGCCGATCAAAAGGCCGAGCTTGCCGCGCCTCCGGCCTGGGACGACAAGGACAAGGGCATCGCGACGATTCCCATCAAGCACGCGATGCAGCTGGTCGTAGGCGAGATCGAAAAGAACCCGGAGGCGGCAACGCCCGCGGCACCACCCGCCGCACCGACCGCCGATGCCGGCGCGCCCGCCGAGGACAAGGGCGCCGCGCCCGCCGACGACAAGCCCGCGAAGCCCAAGCCGGCCAAGCCCACCCACAAGCCCGCCGTACCGCCCGCTCCCGCTCCCGCGCCGGCGCCCCAACCTGCACCGGGTGGCAATGCGCCTTAACACCCCGCCGCCCAGCCTCGCCCACCGCCGGTCCATCGGCTATAACCACGGACCAGAGCGTCGGGGACTGTCCCCTGTCCCCCGTGCGGTCACCCTGCACCCCGGCGCCGGCGATCCCCGTTCGCCCGGCCCGTGCCACACACGGGGCTGGACGGGCATCCCGGCCGGCCTCGCGGCCTCATCCATCGCTTCATCGAGCACGACATGATGATCCCGTCCACCACCGCATCGGTCCTGAGCCTGATCGGCGCACCGCTGCCGAAGCTTCCCGACTCGCCCTTCTTCTGGATGCCCACGGACAGCTCGACGGGCGCCGGCGATACCGACTGGCTGTTCCAGGTGCTCTTGATCATCTCGGCCGTGTCGATGGCCCTGATCATGGGCGCGATGATCTACTTCGTCGTCAAATACAGGGCGAAGGATCGGACGGCCAACGAGGTCCCGGAGCGGGCGTCCGAGCACAACACGGTGCTCGAGCTCACCTGGTCGATCATTCCCGGCATCATCTGCGTCGCGCTCTTCGTGTGGGGCTTCAAGGGCTTTGTCGACCTGCACACGCCGCCCAAGAACAGCTACGACATCCACGCCCAGGGCCAGAAGTGGAAGTGGCTGTTCACGTACAACAATGGTTACACCGACGACGTGCTGCACGTCCCGGTAGGCAAGCCGGTACGCATCATCATCAACTCCGTGGACGTGATCCACAGCCTCTACATCCCCGCATTCCGCGTGAAGCAGGACGCCGTGCCCGGCCGCTACACGGAGCTCTGGTTCCAGGCGACCCAGACCGGCGAGTTCCCGGTCGAGTGCGCGGAGTACTGCGGCACGGGCCACTCGGCGATGCTGACCAAGGTGGTCGTCCACCCGGCGGGGCAGTTCGAGCCCTGGCTCGATCACGCGAACGAGGCTGCGAACAACAAGCCTCCGCTCGAGCTCGGCGAGGAGCTGTACGACAAGCAGGGCTGCAACGCCTGCCACTCCACCGACGGCAGCAAGAAGATCGGGCCGTCGTGGAAGGGCATCTACGGGGAGGAGACGACCCTGACCGACGGCTCGAAGGTCAAGGTCGACGACAACTACATCAAGGAATCGATCCTCGATCCGCAAGCCAAGGTCGTATCCGGCTTCGGTCCGGTGATGCCCACGTTCAAGGGCAAGCTCTCGGACAAGCAGATCGCTGGCCTCATCGAGTACATCAAGTCTCTCAAGTAGCAAGGAAGGAACATGGCGTCCCCCAGCACGACGGCAGACGTACTCGCCCCCCAGGCGCCCACGGCGGAGGATAACTACCTCACGCACGACAAGGGCATCCTGTCCTGGATCTTCACGCTCGATCACAAGCGGATCGGCGTCCTCTATCTGATCTCGGTGATGTGCGCGTTCGCACTCGGCGGGACGTTCGCATTGCTCATCCGCACGGAGCTGCTCACGCCCGGCCGGACGATCATGAGCGCGGACACCTACAACCAGATGTTCACCCTCCACGGCGCCGTGATGGTGTTCCTGGTGATCATCCCCGGCATTCCGGCGGCGCTCGGCAACTTCGTGTTGCCGTTGCAGCTCGGTGCCAAGGACGTCGCGTTCCCCAGGCTCAATTTGATGAGCTACCACATGTGGGTGCTCGGGGCGTTGTTCCTGATCTTGAGCATGGTGCTCAGCGCCGCCGACACCGGCTGGACGTTCTACACGCCGTACTCGACGTCGACGCAGACCGCGGTCATCCCGGCCACGTTCGGCGCGTTCATCCTCGGCTTCAGCTCGATCTTCACGGGCCTCAACTTCATCGTCACGGTGCACAAGCTGCGCCCGCCGGGCATGACCTGGTTCCGGGTCCCGCTGTTCATCTGGGGCCTGTACTCGACGGCGGTGATCCAGGTGCTGGCGACGCCGGTGCTCGGCATCACGCTGCTCATGCTGATCGTCGAGCGCGCGTTCCACATCGGCATCTTCGACCCCGCGATGGGCGGCGACCCGGTGCTGTACCAGCACTTCTTCTGGTTCTACTCGCACCCCGCCGTCTACATCATGGTCGTCCCGGCGTTCGGCGTGATCAGCGAGATCATCACGGTGTTCTCGCGCAAGCCGATCTTCGGCTACAAGTTCATCGCCATGTCGAGCGTGGCGATCGCGATCCTCGGCTTCCTCGTCTGGGGCCACCACCTGTTCGTCAGCGGACAGTCGGTCCTGGCCGGCACCATCTTCAGCGCGATCACCTTCCTGATCGCGATTCCCACAGCGATCAAGACGTTCAACTGGATCGCAACCATGCACAAGGCGGCGATCCACCTGGACACGCCCATGCTGTATGCCCTGGCGTTCCTCTGGGTGTTCACCATCGGCGGTCTGACCGGCGTCTTCCTCGCGGTCATGAGCGTCGACGTGCACCTGCACGACACCTACTTCGTGGTGGCTCACTTCCACTACGTGATGATGGGCGGCGCGATTACGGCGTTCCTCGGCGGCCTGCACCTGTGGTGGCCGAAGATGTTCGGGCGCATGTACAACGAGAAGATGGGCCGGATCGGCGCGGTGACGGTGTTCATCGGCTTGAACCTGACCTTCTTCCCGCAGTTCATCCTGGGCACGCGCGGCATGCCGCGCCGCTACTACGACTACCTTCCGGAGTTCCAGGGTCTGCACGTGCTCTCGACGATCGGCGCGTACATTCTCGGTCTCGGCTTCCTCAGCACGGCGATCTACCTGCTGGCGACCTTCCGCAAGAAGCCGGACGCGCCGGCGAACCCGTGGGGCGCGAGCACGCTGGAGTGGCAGACCACGTCGCCGCCCGCCTACTACAACTTCCGCACGACGCCGGTCGTCGACCAGGGCCCGTATCACTACGAGGATCTGGTCTACGACGAGAAGATCGGCGGATACATCGAACGCAAGGCGGAAACCGCGTGAAGAACGCCTCGCCCGTCGCGTCGCCACCGGCGTCGCGACGGCGAGCCACGGGCTGAACTGGACCAAGAGCGATGACGGATACGACTGCCGAAGCGATCACGGAGCCCGCGGGCGGGCACGATCACGGTCATGGTCACGACGACCACGGTCACGAGGACCACGACCCGATCCACGCCGAGAACCCCCATCTGGCGCACCACTTCGACACGCCCCAGCAGCAGTTCGACGCCGGCAAGCTCGGCATCTGGCTGTTCCTGGTGACGGAGGTGCTGTTCTTCAGCGGCCTGTTCTGCGCGTACACGATCTACCGGGCGCAGCACCCGGAGATCTTCATCTGGTCGCACTACTTCCTGGACACGACGCTGGGCGCGATCAACACCGGCGTGCTGATCCTGAGCAGCCTCACGGCGGCGTGGGCCGTGCGCAACGCGCAGCTCAATCAGCCCGGGCTGCTCAAGATCAACATCGTGATCACGATCGCGTGCGCGTGCGCGTTCATGGGCATCAAGTACCACGAGTACCATCACAAGTACGAAGTGGGCCTGCTGCCCGGACACCACTTCAACCCCTCCGAGAAGGTGTGGGAGCTCGAGGACTTCAAGGAGAAGCACCCCGAGGCGGCGGCGCTCGCCGAGAAGCTCTACGAGGAAGAGAAGAACCCGAAGAAGGCGGAGGCAGCCGCGCCTGCCACGGCTCCAGCAGCGGCGACCGCCGAAGCCGCCGCCGCACCCGCGGTATCGGGCGCCCAAGCGGCGGCACCCGCCGGCTCCGCGCAAGCTGCGGCGCCGGCAGCGTCCGGCGCGGACCCCGCCGGCGCGGTCGCCGCGGCGCCGGCTCCCGCCGACAAGCCGGCCGCAGCCGCGGTCGCCGAGGGCGCGGCGAAGCCCGCGACCGGCGCCGAGGCGGTGGCGAAGACGAAGACCAGGAAGGCCGCGGCGAAGCCCGCGACCGGCGCCAAGGCGATGGCCGCCGCGGCGGACAAGGGCACGGAGGCGCCCGCGACTCCGGCGAGCGCGGCGGCGGTGGCCGCCGCGGCGCCTTCCGCGGTGCCTGCTGCTCCGGCAGCAGCGGCGCCCGCCGTGGCAGCGGCTGCCGCGCCGAACGCAGCTGCGGAGCCGGCCGCTTCGGCGGCGCCCGAGACTCCCGAGGAGTCGATCGAGGACCCCAACAGCAAGCTGCGCGAGAAGCTCGAACCGCTGGTGGCCGCGGGCGTCATCGGACCGCACTCGATGGGCGGCGTGAGTCGCCCGAAGAACGCCCACATCTTCTTCGGGCTCTACTTCTTCATGACGGGCCTGCACGGCGTCCACGTCATGGTCGGCATCGGGATCTGGATCTGGATGCTCATCAAGGCGTTCAAGGGGCAGTTCGGTCCCAAGTACTTCGGTCCCGTCGACTACACCGCGCTGTACTGGCACCTGGTCGATCTCGATCTGGATCTACCTGTTCCCGCTGCTCTACCTCATCCACTGAGGCCCCGGCTCCCGACGAGACGACGATGGCAAACGACGACAAGGACGACGACAAGGGTCAGGCCGCGGCCGGCGAGGACAAGGCGGCAGCCAAGCCGTCGAAGGACTCCGCGAGCGGCGACGAGGCGAAGGCCGGCACCGACAAGCCCAAGGACGACAACGTCAAGGACGACAAGCCCAAGGACGACGACGTCAAGGCCGACAAGCCGAAGGACGACAAGCCCAAGGACGACAGAGCGCCAAGGACGACAAGCCCAAGGACGACAAGCCCAAGGACGACGGCGAGGATGACAAGCCGTCGACGTCCGACAAGGACGACGACGACGACGCGAGCGACGACGACGCGAGCGACGACAACGCGAGCGACGACGACGACGCGAGCGACGAGGACGAGGACGACGCGGACGACGACGACGACGACGCGAGCGACGAGGTCGCCGCGGCGGATCCGGCGCACGGGCACGCGCACGCCGCAGCGCACGGCGACGGCGACGGGCACGGCGACGACCTGGCGCACGTCACGCCGGTGCGCCTGCTGGTCGCGATCTGGGCCTCGCTATCCGTGCTGACGATCCTGACCGTGAGTGTCACGCACTGGGACTTCGGCGGGCAGGCGAACCTGGTGGTCGCGATGGTGATCGCCACCATGAAGGCGTCGTTGGTCGTCGTCTTCTTCATGCACCTGCGCTGGGATCGCCGCTTCCACGCGCTCGTGTTCCTGAGCTCGCTGTTGTTCGTGATCCTGTTCATCGGCTTGGCGCTGACGGACAGGACGGAGTACCAGCCGAACATCGACGAGTACGAGGCCGCCAAGGCGATGACGCCCTGACCGCCGCGTTTCCGCGCCGAACCGGCATTGCCTTCTTGTCGGTCCGGCGCGGTATCCCGCGTTTCGTCAGCGCCCCGAAGCGATCAGCTCGACGACCTTGTCGAGGCGGCTCCGCACCGCGGCGTGCTGCGTGATGCCGTCCACGATGAACGAGAACGCGACCGGCGAGCCGCCGTGCGCGTCCAGCACGTAGCCGGACAGCGCAATCGCCTTGGCCAGCGTGCCGGTCTTGGCGCGGATGTCGCGACGCCGGCGATGCGCCCTGAAGCGGTGACGCAGCGTGCCGTCGGCGCCGCCAATCGAGAGCTGCCCGACGTACTCCGGAGCCACAGCGGGGTCGTTGTATGCGGCGCGGAGCACGTGGGCGAAGGTCGCGGCGCTGACGCGATCGGCGTCGAACAGGCCAGAGCCGTTCACGACCCGAGTGGTCGGCTCGAGCGCGCCGATGCCCTTGAGCCACGCCGTCACGACCTCGGCGCCCGCGGCGCTCGATCCGGCGCTGCCGCGCTCGGCGCCGATCGTCTTCAGGATCGTCTCGGCGTAGAAGTTGTCGCTCCGCTTGCCGAGGCGCTGGAGCAGCGCGGAGAGCGACCGCGAGCGGTGGAACACCAGGCGCGTCCGCACGCCCTCGCCGCCCTTGCGGACGCCGCCGTGGATCTTCACGCCGAGCGAACGCAGGATGTAGCCGGCGACGAAGCCCGGGTAGAGCCGCGGATCGTCCACGCGGCGCTCGAAGCGGAGCCGCGGCAGCCCCTCGGCGACGCTGCCGGAGAGCGTGGCGCGGAGCCGTCCGCCGTCGGGAGCGATGGAGAGGCGGATGTGTTGGCCGCCGCCCTTTTCGGTGGTCTTCACCGCGCCGGCGACGCTGACGAAGCCGGGCGGATCCACCCACACCTTGGCCGCCTCGCCCGGCGCGCGCGGAACGACGTTGACCGTGATCGCGTTGCGCTCGAGCGCGACGGCGCTCACCGGCGCGCGGAACGACGCCCACTCGTTCGGCTGCTGATCGAACGCCGGCGGCACGAACGCTTCGTCGAAACGGCTCTGGTCGACCAGGATGTCGCCGTCGATACGCTGCAGTCCGAGCTCGACGAGCGCGCGGCACATGCGCCACAGGTCGTCGGTACCGAGCGACGGATCGCCGTGGCCGCGCAGCACCAGGTTGTCGATCGCGCCGTCGTGGAGCCGCCCGTAGAACCCGGTCGTGTAGCGGTAGTCCGGCCCGAGCTCGGCCAGCGCGGTCGCGGCGGTGAGCAGCTTGGCGTTGGACGCGGGGCTGAGCGCGGCGTGCTCGCCGGACGCCGCCAGCACCTTGCCGGATCCCACGTCGATCACCATCGCGCCCAGCTGTCCGTGGTGCTCGTCCACCCAGTGGGCCAGGTCGGCGACGGCGCCGGACAGGCCGGTACTGCCGGCGGAAGCGGGCGCTGGATCGTCGGCCTGGGCCGGGTGCTCGCCGGCGGCGCCCGCCAGCGCCGCCAGAAGCAGGACGGAGAGCGCCCGTCGCGGTAAGGATCGCATGGTGCTCCAGGGTTACCGTCAACCGCCGGAAGGCTCCAGAAAACGGCGACTTTCGTCGCTCGCCCTGGGGCTGGTCGCGCTCTCCTGCGGGCATTCCGCGGACGATCGCCCGACACGCCCGCTCGAGCTGCTCGCCCCGACCGAGGCCGCCACGCTCGATCCGCGCTTTTCCACCCGCGCCCTGGACATCAAGACCACGCGTCTCGTCCACGCCGGCCTCGTCGGCCTCGATCCCACGACGCTGAAGCCGATCCCGCTGGTCGCCGCTTCCTGGCGCTTCGAAGACGACAACACGCTCGACGTCACGCTCCGGCCCGGCGTCCATTTCCACAGCGGGCGCGCGCTCCGCCCCGAAGACGTGTGCGCGACGCTCGCCGCGATCGCGGACGCGAAGCTCGGCAGCCCGCATCGCGAGGTCGTCAAGGCCATCGGCGCGTGCCAGCCCACGGGGCCGCTGGCGCTGACGATCCGCCTTGGCGCGCCGCGCGCCACCTTGCTGACGGACCTGGAGGTGCCGATCCTGCGCGCCGACGAGGCGCGCTTGCCGCCCCACCCCGCCGGCGATCTCGACGGCCTCGGCCCGTATCGCATCGCCCACGTCGAAACCGGCGAGGTCGATCTCGAGCCGGCCGACACCGGCGTCCTGCCGAAGCCGCGACACGCGCTCGTGATCCGCACCGTGCGCGACGAGAACGCGCGCGCGCTGAGGCTGATGGCGGGCCGCGCGGACATCGCGCCGAATGCGATCTCGCCGGCGCTGCTGCCGGCCCTCGCCGGACGTCGCGGCCTGACCGTGGTGTCGCGTCCCGGCGCCAACGTCACGTACCTGCTGATGCAGAACGATCGCGCGCCCTTCAAGCGCGGCGAGGTGCGTCACGCCGTCGCACGCGCCATCGATCGCCAGCTCATCGTGCGGACGCTCCTGGCCGGCAAGGGCGAGCTCGCGAGCCAGCTCCTGCCGCCGGGCCACTGGGCGGAAAATCCGTCGCTCGCTCCCGAGCCCTATGACCCGCACGCCGCGCGCGCGGTGCTCGAAGGTCTCCGGCCAATGACGCTGCTCACGAGCACGGATCGCTCGCGCGTCACCATCGCCCGCGCCATCGCCCAGATGCTCGGCGACGCCGGGCTCCACGTACGCGTCGTGCCCCTCGACCTCGGCGTGATGCTCGAGCGCCTCGACGGCGGCGACTTCGACATGGCCACGCTCCAGATGCCGGAGATCACCGAGCCCAACGTGCTGAAGTGGTTCTTCAGTCCCCACGGCGTGCCCGGCGAAGGCGGCGCGGGCCGCAACCGCGCGCGCTACCGCTCGCCCGTCGCCGGACAGCTCCTCGACCAGGCCTCGGAAGTGCAGGACTCCGATCGCCGCCGCGTGCTCTACCAGCGCCTCGCCGGCGTGATGGCCGCCGATCTGCCCGTCGTTCCGCTGTGGCACGAGGACCAGATCGCCGTCGTGTCGGACCGCGCCCGCGCGTTCGTGCCCAGCGCCGAAGGCCGCTGGCTGTCCGTCGCCGCCCTGCCGTGACGCGGACGCCGCAATCGGGCTGGTTTGCCGGTCCGGCGCGGAACCCCGCGCCCCGTCTCGCGCGATTCCGCGCCGGACCGGAAATCCCTCGATCCCGGGCTTGCGTCCGGCGAACGGCGCGGTCAAAAGGGGGGCGATGACTGGCAAGCTGCTCGTGTCCGCGGCGATCGCCCTGACGGCGGTGCTGGCGCCCTCGGCGGCGCGCGCGGACGAGCCGGTGCGCCCCGCCCCGCACGACGTCGGCGTGTATCCGCAGGAGTCCACGCGCTTGCCGCTCCTGCTGGTGGGCTTCGGCGCCACCGCGGTGTGGTACGGCGGCGCGGCGGGGTTCTCGTACCTGTGGCCCGGCGCGCCCGGCGCCAATGACCTGCGCATCCCGGTGGCGGGTCCGTGGATGGCGCTGAAAGACACCGGCTGCGCCGACAACGACCCGGGCTGCAGCACGCTGATCGTCGTCTTGCGCGCGATCCTCACGACCATGGACGGCGTCGGCCAGGCCGGCGGCATCGCGGTCATGGGCGAGGCGCTGTTCCTGCCCACGTACGCGGACGGCGCGGCGCCCGCGCCGCGCGCGCGCTTGCGACGCTCGAGCGCGCTGGAGATCCAGCCGGTGCCGATCGTCGGCGATCACGGCAGCGTCGGCCTCGGCGTCGTCGGACGCTTCTGAGCGAGCGCGCCCCGCGAAGCGTGAAACGTTGCCGCAATGTTCCACGCCGCGCGGCATGACGCCGATCGGGCGAACATTCCGCAGTAGTTCCGCGTCGGAGCGCCGACGACGCTTGCGCTGGGCGCGCGCATTCGGCATTCAAGGTGCATGCGTCTGCGAAGCGTGATAGGTGACACTTCGATGGAGGCGCTGCGGTGAGTCGACGAACCAAGTTCGTCCTGGTCACCGGCGGAGTCGTCTCTTCGATCGGCAAGGGGCTCACGTCCGCGTCGCTCGGCGCGCTGCTCGAAGCGCGTGGCCTCAGGGTCACGCACATGAAGCTGGACCCGTACATCAACGTGGATCCCGGCACCATGTCGCCGTACCAGCACGGCGAGGTGTTCGTCACCGACGACGGGGCGGAGACGGATCTGGACCTCGGACACTACGAGCGCTTCACGTCGTGCCGGCTCACGCGCAAGGCGAACGTCACCACCGGTCGCATCTACGACGCGGTGATCAACAAGGAGCGCCGCGGCGAGTACCTGGGCGCCACGGTGCAGGTGATTCCCCACATCACCGACGAGATCAAGAGCCGCATCCGCGAGGCCACGGCCGACGCGGACATCGCCATCATCGAGATCGGCGGCACCGTCGGCGACATCGAGTCGCTGCCGTTCCTCGAGGCGATCCGTCAGCTCAAGCTCGAGGAAGGGCCGCAGAACGTCATCAGCGTCCACGTCACGCTGGTGCCGTGGATCGCCACCGCCGGCGAGCTCAAGACCAAGCCGACCCAGCACTCGGTGCGCGAGATGCGGGAGATCGGCATCCAGCCGGACCTGCTCATCTGCCGCTGCGACCGTCCGATCACCCGCGGGCTGAAAGAGAAGATCGCGCTCTTCAGCAACGTGCCGGTAGATCACGTGATCGCCGCCGTGGACGTGAGCTGCATCTACGAGCTGCCGCTGGTGCTCCACGCCGAAGGTCTGGACGAGGAGATCGCCGAGCGCTTGAACATCTGGTCGCGCGAGCCCGAGCTCGGTCCCTGGCGACGCACGGTGGAGAAGTTCAAGAAGCCGCAGCACGGCTCGGTCAAGATCGGCGTGGTCGGCAAGTACGTGCACCTGAAGGACAGCTACAAGTCGCTGCACGAGGCGCTCGTGCACGGCGGCCTGGCCAACGACGTCGCAGTCCAGCTCGAGTACATCGACTCGGAAGAGATCGAGCGCGGCAGCGCGCCGGCGCTGCTCGCCGGTCTCGACGGCGTGCTCGTGCCCGGCGGCTTCGGCGACCGCGGCGTGGAAGGCAAGATCGCCGCGATCCGCTACGCGCGCGAGAGCGGCGTGCCGTTCTTCGGCATCTGCCTCGGCATGCAGCTCGCCGTGATCGAGTTTTCGCGCAACGTGTGCAACCTCAAGGGCGCGAGCTCCACCGAGTTCCAGAAGGATCCGCCCCACGCCGTCATCGACCTGATGCCCGACCAGCGCGGCGTGAAGGACAAGGGCGGCACGATGCGGCTCGGCGCCTACCCGTGCAAGCTCAAGAGCGGCAGCCGCGCCGCGCAGATCTACGGCGCAGAGCGACATCAGCGAGCGCCACCGCCACCGCTTCGAGTTCAACAACGAGTACCGCGACACGCTCACGCGCGCCGGCCTCGTCCTGAGCGGCACCAGCCCGGACGATCGCCTGGTCGAGATCGTGGAGCTCGAGGATCATCCGTACTTCGTCGGCTGCCAGTTCCACCCCGAGTTCAAGAGCCGCCCGATGAGCGCGCACCCGCTGTTTTCGAGCTTCGTTCAAGCGGCCGTCCATCGCCGCGACGAGATCGCCGCCTCCGCGCGCCAGAACCCGAGCGAAGAGCCCGCCGAGACGCGTCCGCCGGTCAACTGAGCGGACCGCGCTCCGACGCCACCGGCTTCCGACCAACGGCTGCGCACGCCGTGAAATCACGCCGCCGGGTAGAACCTGTTCCAGTCGCGCGCGGCAGGCGGATTCCGCGCCGGACCGGCAACC
>CAVZIE010000013.1:0-15452 GCA_963775185.1 uncultured delta proteobacterium
TGGCGCCCGTGAGGACGCCTTTGGGGGAGACGGGCGGAGGCGGCGGAGCCGCCGACGCCAGTGGGGGCATCCAAAGAAGTCCCGAAGGAAGTCCGCGACGAGCTCGAGTTCGTCTTCGTCAGCAAGCTGGACGAAGCTCTCGACGCCGCGCTGGAGCACATGCCCCAGCCGTCGCAAGCGTACGTGGACGAGATGGCGGCGAAGGCCGCAGCAACGCCGGTTTCGACGAACTGATCCTCCCCCACACGGAACGCGCCCTCTCGCACTACGCAGGAGGGC
The DNA here is from genome assembly GCA_963775185.1 of uncultured delta proteobacterium. Classification (GTDB taxonomy): domain Bacteria; phylum Myxococcota_A; class Polyangia; order Polyangiales; family Polyangiaceae; genus JAPSGB01. The sequence goes on from CAVZIE010000013.1 coordinate 280, forward strand.
GTTTTCCTTTTGTCGGTGCGGCGCGGAACTACGTTGGACGCCCGCCTGCGCGCAGCGGCGCGTGGGCGTCCCCGCGCCCGCACGACCTTGGCCAGCCACACTTATTGCGTTAGGAGCGAATTGCCACACGGACTCCGGGGCAAAGCTCTATTGATAAGGGGATTTCGCGCCACTCCGCTGCATGCGAAAAATCGTTTTGCAGCCAACGGCAAATGTCTTCAAAATCTCGCAATCGCACTAACTTGGCGTGTTCTCGGGCAAACCACTCCGCGTCGGGAGTGAAGGTCGTGTTGGTGACGAGCAGGGCCGCGCCAAACGGGTGCCCGGAGATGGCTCCGGCAAAGTCCCGAACTGCTGGCGACCCTTCCTTCCGTCTCGGATCGCGATGGTGCTTGAGCTGTGCAGCGCCAAGAAACGGAAACGCGCCGTCCCATCGCGGCCAGAATACCACGTCGATTCCGCCGTCCTTTGAAAAGGTGTCGCCAACTTGCCTTACTTCGAACCCCATCGCGTAGAGCCGGTCGCAGATGAAGTCTTGGAACTGCCGCGGAGACAGTTTGTGAATCATTCCGGGGGCGCCGACCAGGCGCGACGAAAGTACGCCGCCAATTTCGACGGCGCGCGCTTGGAACAACTCAAGTTGAACTCCGCGCGACTCGGCAAGCGACCGTACTAGCGTCGCTGGTCGGATCCAGATCCTACCGACCTGGTCGCGGACACTTGGAGTGTGAGTAATGCAGTCTTCACACCACTGCGTGGGGCGCTCCCCGCGCGTCCACGCGAATGGGTGAGGCTTGTGGCGAAAGTACTCCGACCCTCGTTCAATCGGACGCGCGCACGCCTGGCAAAGGTAGCTCCTGGTGGCGCGTGATTTAATGAGGTAGAGCGTCGTCGTCATCCAACAACGTCAGTCGGACTTGAGTTCGCCCAACTTCCTCGTCAACATGTCCGCTAAGTCGCTGAGTTGTTCTTCAATATCCCCACTCGGGTCAAACTTAAACCCACCGACACGGGCGCTCTCGTCGAATATTCCCGGCGCAGCGGTTGTAAACCACACGGGAACGACGGCCTTGTCTCCGAACCTTTCTCGAAACTGAGTGGATTCAAATCTTGTCCAAACTCTTTTGGGGTATTCAGGTCCAAGCAAGCACACGACATAGCGCGCCTCGGTACGATAGATTGGGCCAAGGTAGTCTTCGATATCCTCGGCAAGAATACGATGCGCCTCGTTCTTGTCGTAAAAGACCTCGAACTCCTGCTCTTGAAGTAGGTTGAACAGCCGCTCTGCATACGCTCTGTCTGCGCCGGCAAACGAAAGCGCAAAGTCGTATCTCGAGGCAAAGGATTGACTTATAAAACCTACCTGTTCTGCAAACTTGTTCCACAGAAGGTTGCGGATAAAGAACACAAACTGCGGATCTTCGACGGCAAGTACTCTGCTGCCGACGTCAAAGTGAAAGAGCTGGCGGAGTCGCTCGTTTGCGTTCAGCAACTCAGAAAGATAACCCTTTTCGATCACTTGGCCGACCGAGCCCTTCAGCTCCTGATGCATAGACATTTCTCGGTCGAGTTGAATGGACCATTCGTTGGCCTCGGCGAGCCATTTGAGGAGGTGAAGGTAGGGGGCACGGCCCTCGCGGCGTAGCTTGGTCCCTTTGGCGAAGTCGCGGGCCGCGGACATGAATCGCGCGCTCAAGTTCTCCATTACGCGCTGCCGCACGACCTCAAAGCTCACCTCAATCGTCTTGTGCGTTGCGCACGATTCGAGCACACCCGATTGGAGGCACGTTTGGTGCGAAAGGAACTGCGCGAGGTAGAAACTCCCAGCAGATGCATCCACGATATCATCCGCCGTGGCGATGGACACGTTGAGCGCCTTTTCGCCTAGCGCGACCACTTGTTTCACGCGCTCGTTCGGATTCGACTCGAACTGGATTGTATCAAGCCGCGAGTGAAGATCCTCTCCGAACTGGATCAACGACTCGCCCGCGCGGCTGATCCCTACGACAACCATCTTTATGTCGGCTCGTTCCTCATCGGCAAGCAACTTCAGGAAGTCCGCGAGGCGTTCACGGTGCGACGCAGGTAGCCGGTGAAAGTCGTCGACGATCACCGTGCCAACGTCTTTCATTTCCGGAAGAGCCTGAATCAGGTCGATGTCGTCCTTCTTACGTGCCGAGAGCCGCAATGCGGACCTATTCAGTTCGACTTCCGCTAGAGCACGATCGACTGAAGTGGTCTTGCCAATCCCAGATGGTCCCTCGATGACCACCCCCCGACCAGCGGTTCGTAGAGCAACGAGAAGCCGGGGGTACTCTACGGGGCGCACGAAGGTGTGCGTGGGGACTCCGGAGAGTTTGAATACCTCTTCTAGCTTCAGCGTCATTGGTGCTCGGAACTGGTGTCGTATGTAGACTACGTACCGGATCGACGGTCGGCTGCCAAGGCACAACCGCGTCCTCTCGGAATACCCTTATCGCGCGAGCGCGACTGGCGGCGCCTCGCGTTCTTGTACGTGTGCAGGCGCGGGGACGACGGGTGAGGCGACTACAAACCGGGGGGCGGCTTTCGCGGTCATCTACCCCGGAGCGCCGCCCGCACGCGCTCGACGGCCTCCGGCAGGTTCTTGGCGACAAGCGCTGCCTCCAGCCGCAGCACGCGGTAGCCGGCGCGCTCGAGCGCGCGGTCCCGGCGCGCATCACGCGCGCGGGACTGCGCATGCTGGGGCCCATCCACCTCCACGATCAGCCGCGCGCCTGGAGCCAGGAAGTCAGCGATGAAGCGACCGAGCAGAGGAACCTGGCGGCGGAAGGCCACGCCCTCGACCTGCCGCCCGCGCAGTGCCGACCAGAGGACGCGCTCCGGCCAGGACGGACCGGCGCGCATGCCGGCGGCGCGTTCGGCGAGGAGCGACGAGCGAGCGGGGGAAGGGGACGAGCGATGCATGGTGACCTCCTGCCCGGCGTGGCGGCCGGGTGCAGCCCCCCTGGCGCAGGATCCGTGACGCGCCCGGAGTGCATCGACGCGACGCGGCGCGCGGGGCGCGGCGCGGAGCGTGCGCCTCCCGCGAAGCCCGGCCGCCGTGGCGGGCGGGAGGAAATGCCTGTCGCGCGCGTCGCGAGACAGGTTATCATCGCGCATGGCTGTCATTCGCCAGATGCCCGCTCGCCTGGTCGCGGTCGCCCCCGCAAAGCCCGCCCGCGCCGCGGCCGTGGGCGGCCCTCGGCTGGCGCCGCGCCCAGATCCGAAGGCAATGAGCGCCGAGCAGTTGGTCACGCAGATTGCCAGCTACGAGGCAGCTTCGGCGAGCAACTCCTATGCACTCGGGCTCTGCTTGCAAGAGCTGTCGCAAGCGTCGCGGTACCGCGACGAGCTTGGGTTCGACACCTTCGAGGCGTTGCTCGTTGCCAGGAAGCTTCCGTCGCGGATGACCGCGTTCAAGTTGATCCGGGTGGTGTCGACGTACTCGGAACAGGAAGTCACGAAGCTCGGAGGCCCGGCGAAGAGCTACGCGTTCATTCGTCTGGCGAAGCGCCAGGGGCGGAACGCGGATCCGCGCCGGTTCCTGGCGCCGAATGCCAAGATCGCGGGGCTCGCCGTGAGTGCCCTGTCGTTGCGCGACATCGAGCGGATCCCGGACGCGACGAAGATCTCGACGCCGGAGCGCGACAAGGCGGCGAAGAAGATTCGAGCGGGCTCGGCGGCGAGCTCGGCCGCCTGGGCATTGCGCATCGCATGCGGGTGCATGGGCGACCGGAGCCGTACGTGGACGTCCGCCTCGACCCGGGCTCGGCCAAGCAGCTGCTCAATCTACTCAAACGCTACCGGAAGCTGGAAAAGCAGACGGAGAGGGCCACGTAAAGGCGCCTTTACGTCATGGCCATGTAAAGGCGCCTTTACGTGGCGGAGACCGCGATACCCGCCACGACCCTGCAGCCCGGCAAGACGCCAGCGCGCAGTCCGCCCCACAGCATCGCGGTCCGCGACGGCTCCGCGCCACGACGCACCGAGCGCGTCTTCCCCACCTGCGCGCAGCGCCTGCCGCAAGTTGTTCCATATGGAAGTCGCTTGGACGTCCCGCGCGAGCGGCAGGCGCGAGCACAGGTAAGGGGAAGACGGGCGGAGGCGGCGGAGCCGCCGACGCCAGTTGGGGCACCCCTAAAGGCGGACATCGAAGAAGTGCCGAAGGAAGTCAGGGACGAGCTCGAGTTCGTCTTCGTCAGCAGGCTGGACGAGGCTCTTGCCGCGGCGCTGGAGCACATGCCCCAGCCGTCGCAGGCGTACGTGGACGAGATGGCGGCGAAGGCCGCTGCTTCGCCTGTTTCGACGAACTGATTCTCCCCGATACGGACGACGCCCTCTTGCCTACGCAGGAGGGCGTCTTCTTTTGTTGGTCCGGCGCGGAACCGCTTTGCCTCGGGTGGGGCGCGCCGACAGGAAACGCTGTTCACTGCGTCAGGGCCGTTTCCGATCGCGCGCGCCGACAGGAAACGCCGCTCACCGCCCCCGCCAGCGCTTCGCGTCGACGATCCCTTGGCGTCGCTGGAGCTCCCGCCTCGAGACGCCCGCGGTGCGCGCTATCGAGGCCCGCCGCCCGGCGGACCTACCAGACAGTGGAGACGCGCCGGTTGCCGGTCATGCGCTCGTCAGCGGTCAAGAGCGGCACGCCGAGCCGCAGCGAAGTCGCCGCGATGAGCCTGTCGTGCGGATCGACGAGATCGCGCAGCGTCCGCGCTTCGTCCACGTCGCCACGGGTCAACGGCTCCATCACCACGCCTTGCAGCGCCTCGAGGGCGTCCGTCCAAGCGGTGAAGCCGGCGGTAAGGCGGATGGAACCTTCATCGTGCAGCATCGCGATCTCTGGCGGCACTACGCGCAGTTCGAGGGGGAGCGGTCCCGGGGTGGATGAACGCTTCCCTGACTGCGCGCTCAGTCGGCAGCGGCGAGGAGCACCGCCTCGAAACGCTCGAGGTCCGCGCTGACGAGCGGCGCGACGCGCAGAGCGTCGTCAGCGACGCGGCGGAGCTTCACCGGGTCGATCTCGACGGCATAGGCGTGGCGCAGGAAGTGCCGGAACTGGAGCAACTCGCGGAGTAGCGCGGTGGTCTCGGGGCGCAGGACGGCCGGGCGGACGCGCTCGATGTCGAGCTCGAGCTGGTGCAGCAGATCTTGGTGCCAGCGGTCGGATCGCGTCGGCGCGCCTTCGAACGCGAGCGCGATGCGCTCGAACGCGCTCTCCAGCGCGGAATAGTAGTGGTGCAGAGAAAGCGCAGCGGCCGCGAGCACGGGCGCGCCGGCGACGAAACCCGGGTCGTCGAGCACGCGCGCGAAGATCAGCTGCTGTCGCTCCGCCGCGGCGCGATCCGCGCGCAGCTCCGCCAGCAGTCGCAGCAGCTCCGCGTGTTCAGGCATGCAGCCGCTGTCCCGTCGCGAGGATCCTCTCGCGAAGCGACGCTGGAGCGTCCTCCATCGTGACCAGATCGACGTCCACCGGGGAGGCCTCGCACGCATCCGCCAGTGCTGCGAAGTAGTTCTCCGGCGCGAGCCCGGTGACGGCGAGATCCAGGTCCGATCGTTCGTGCGGCTTGCCCCCCGCGAGCGACCCGAACAACCACACGTCGCGAGCGCCGCGCGCGACCAGCGCGCGAACGATCTTCGGCAGCGCGGCACGCACGGCGGCCACCCGCGCGCACACGGCTGCGTCCCGTTGCAAGCGCGCGCGGTCGATGTGTTGACGGATGGCAGCAACGCCGGAGTCCATGGGTGGATCGTAGCATGGGCCAACGCGGGTGTGGTTCTGTCCTGGGCACCGCAACGCCTGGATCTGCCGGGGCGGCGCGGAACCGCGCGTTCGCGCTACTTCGGCGTGAGCTTCATCACGCCACCGCGAAGAACGTACACGCTCGTCGTGTCGAGCGCGATGTCGCCGGCCGACTGACCCGAGCACAGGGTCACCGGCGTGCCGCCGGCGAGGGCTACTTTCATGACGCCGGTCGCGTCGGTCCAGTAAACGCTGGTGGCGTCGAGCGCGACCGCCCGGGGCGAGTCGAGCCCCGACGCGAGCACCACCGGCGTACCACCGTCCAATCCGCCCTTCATGATGCGGCCGCCGCCTTCATCGGCCCAGTAGACGCCCGTCGCGTCCACGGCCATCCCACGAGCACGGGTGAATCCGGTCGCAAGCGCCACCGGCGTGCCGCCGTCGACCGGCACCTTCATGACGCCGGGGGCGCCGGGGCCGGCGTAGCTCGTCCAGTAGACGTGGGTCGCGTCCACGGCGATGTCGATCGGATAGCTCTGTCCGGATGCCAGCGTCATCGCGGGGCCGCCGCCCAGCGGTACCTTCATGCTTGCTGCCGTTCCACGGGATCACGGTCTGCTCGCCCGCATCCGTCCAGTAGACGCTGGTCGCGTCCACGGCGATCGCGTGGGTGAAGATCTGACCCGACGCGAGGGTGACCGGCGTCCCTCCGCCGCCTGCAAGCTTCATCACGGTGCCGTCGGCGTTCGAGTCGGCGAGAAGCCGCCCTCGGTGGCGCAGGGCCTTGCTGAACGCGAGCTGCGCTACGGCTCGCAACGTGATGGGATCTTGTCGGTGAAGCGCGGGACCGGCGGGGAGCGTGCCCTGCGTGGACGCCACTGCGAGCTGGGCGAGCGCGGGCTCGGCTTCAGCAAGGGCGGTGTCGCTGGTGACGACGCTCGCGCCGCTCTCGTCGTCGGCGGCGATCACGCCCCTGCGCCGCAGCAGCGCGAGGATGCACCCGGTCGGGTGGTCGGCGTTCGTGAGGCAGGGAAGCGCGTGGAACGCGAGTTCGCCGTTTGCGTCTCCCGCGAACACGCCATCCAGCGAGATTTTATGGAAATGTGGATTGAGCGGACGGACACATTGTCGTCGCGCACACGAGCGTGCCCGGGCGTCGCGAAGTGCTCGATACGGGCACGCGCTGACCAAGGTGCCCGTCACGTCAGCAGGTGCACGGTCCGAGGTGCCCGTTGGGCAGGCACCACTTCTTCCCGACGCCTTCGCCGTTCGAGCAGCCGCAAGACGTGTACGTCCCCTGGTCGCACGGTGCGCCCGCATCCGTGATCCCGGCGTCGGCCGGGATCCCGGAGCACGACTGGGCGCGCTGCAGCTCCTCGTCACAGCCGACGATGTACGGCCCGTCGGAAACACACACGATCTGCGGGTCGCGTCCGGCACAAGCCTGGAGGTCGATCCACGGGACGCAGATGGGTCGATCCCACGTCGCACAGGCGGCCAGACACGTCGACGTATCCGGCCCGTTCGGGCAGTGGACGCCGGTGATCGCGTGGCAGAACGTCGTGCAGTCTTGGAAGATGCCGCTGCCCGTACCGCCATCCTTCGTGCTAGCGCCGGTTCCCGAGGTGCTCCTACCGCAGGAAAGCACAACGAGCGTCCCGACGACGGTTGCCACGCGCGCCATCGTCAACGGTCCCCGCAGACGCACCCGCTGAGGTGGCCATCCGGAAGACAATACATCGTGCCGGGGCTCTTGTCGGGGCACACGCAAGACCTGAATCCGCCGCTGCACTCCGGACCGTCGCTCGAGCCACCGTCGGCGGGCAGGCCGGTACAGCCTATCACGGATTCGTACTCGTCCTGGCAGCCCACGATGTACGGCGAGTCCGCGACGCAGACGATCTGCGGATCCGGTCCCGCGCACGTCACGAGGGCTTGCCACGGTGTACACGCCGGCTGGGTCCACGAAGGGCACGCGTCCATGCAGGCAGTGGGACCGGTGGGCTGCTGCCCGCAGGTTGCCTGCTCGAGTGCGAAGCAGAAGTGCGCACAGTCGATGAAGATGCCATGGCCGCTGCCACCGTCGGGAACGCCGGCATCGGCGTTGTTCGCGCCAGACGTGCTGCCGCCGCACGAGGCGGCCAGAACGGCGACGAAGAGGCAAGCGAAACGCATGAATGCTCCATCAAGCGGGCGTCAGCGCGATGGTGACGTGCTGCTCCTCGACGTGGCACTCGCCCTTGGCCACGTCGAGCTCCTTCGTCGCCGGCACATAGCCTTCGCGTGTGACCGTGATCACGAAGTGCCCGGAAACCTCCAGGAACCCGAACGAGAATGCACATGGCGAGCCGCCGGACGCGCGCAGTGGCTTGGTCTCGCCGCCATGTTCGGCGGAGACGTGTGCGTCGCAAATCGGCGTGTGCGTGGTCGCGTCCTGAACCCTGACGACCAGCGAGGAACCCGCGAAGTCGTCACAGCTCGGGCCGCAGGCGCTGAGCGTGCCAGCGGCGGAGACAACGACCACAGTCGCGAGATACCTTCGCATCAATAGCAATCCCATCCAGTTCCGCCGACATCGTAACACCAAAGTCCGTCCCAGAACCGGTAGTACACCTCCCCGTCGTTCCAGCCGCGCGCCAGAACGTCCAGCCGATTGGGCCCGGACGACGTGACACTGACCTCCGCCATGTCGCCGCCAAGGTCGTGCCACTCCGTCCTCGAGGGCCACCAAGTCGAGCCGTTCCAGGATTTCGTGAAAATGCGGCCGTTCGTGCCGCGCGCAAATAGGTCGTACCAACCAGTCGCGCGCGACACCGCCGCCACCGGCGCGGTGGTCTGCCCGCCGAGCGAAGTCCAGCCTGACCAGTAACCAATCAATTTAAACGTGTTCACATAGACGGCGTTGTACAGGGAACCATTTCCAGTCCCCCGCACGAAGACGTCAATGCGGTCTGACGAAGGTGAAACAACCACCGGCTTATCGCCGGCGATCCCGCCGAGGTCCGTCCAACCAGCTGAGGACCAATAGCCGTTGATCCACTCCGTCCACAGCACGTGGTGGTTGGAACTCGACGTGATGAACAGGTCCATAGTCAGGGGTGTTCGCGAAACCACGGCGACCGTGCCGCTGCTGATGTAGTTTCCTCCGACGCTCTCGAAGCTGCCCCATCCGCTGGTCGAGCTCCATGCCACATGCTGCACCGAACCGTCACTGCCGCGTGCGAATACGTCCAGGTGGTTCGAGTCCCGCGCGATCGCCGTCGGCGGGCTTGTCGGCGAAAGCGTTCCTCCGAGAGGCCACCAACCGGTCTGGGACGGATGCCAGTAGGGCCAGCTGTTGGAGCTGGATGATGCCTTCGTGAACATGTGACCGAACTTGTCCACGTAGAACACGTCCAGCAGGCCTGTCGCGCGAGAGACCGCAGCCGGCTGTGCGGTGCTGTTGCCGCCGATGTCTTCGGGCGCGGGCCAGCTGTCCGTCCAAATGTGGTAGATGTGGCCGTCGTCTCTGGTCGCGAAACCATCGAAGTTGGTGTACCCCGAGGTCGTCATCGCAGGCGCATCGAAGTTCACGCCGTTCCATACCGTGCGCCAGCCGCTCTGGCCCCCGCCGTTGTCGATGAATCCGTTCCCGTCGGCTATCCAGTTCTGGATCCAGGTGAAGTTGGACGAGTTGATACGCGTCCCACTGTTGTACTGGGTGTAGTACGTGCTCGTCCCGGTAAGCACGCCAATAGGGCAATCGGCATATGTGCCGGTCCATGGCCGCATTGCTGCGCCGCTATCTCCGCTCGCGGTGTCCGCGTAGGTGTAGAGCATCGTGCTGTTGTACGATTGGATCGCGTCGTCGGCTCTCCATTGGCGCCGCCCATCGTCCTTGTCTCCGGGGTATCCGGTAATGTAGATGATGCGCTGATTCGACAAGTATGAGTCGCCAGCGTTGCAGAAACCGGCCCACCCAATCAGATCGCCCAGCGGTCGGTCGAGCGTCAGCGCCGCGATGTCGTAGTCATCGTCGTCGCCGTTCATCCAGTTGGGGTGAACGTACTCGTAGACTGCGGTCGTGTCGGCAAAGGGCATGTACGTGCCGTCCAGCGCAGGCACGACCTCGACGCTCGAAGCCCAACCGCCGTGCCAATTGTCACCCCAGGGGTATACGCAGTGCGCCGCGGTCAGCACGGTCTTCCGGTCCACCAGCGTCCCGCTACACTCCTGACCGAAACCATCGGGAAACGACAAGAAGAGCTTCACGTTCGTGCGCCTTGTGAACGCCAGCGTGTCCTCCATCCGATAACGGTCGTCGCCGCCGTAGATGATACGCTGCTGGCTCGTGCCGGTAGACTCCCCGGGCGCGGAAGGCGTGCTGCTCAGGCCGGTTGCCACGGCCCCATGGTTGGCGGGATGCTTCAGGCTCTCACTGGCATCGTTCCAACGAGCGGAATCGCTCAACGTGCCGAGATGCGTCACGCGCCCTGTGGCAACCTCGTAACGAACCCCCTCCGTTCGCGTGCGATCGGCACCGGCATGGACACGGGAGCGCCCTGGCGCCACGTTCTGGCGATCGGGCGTCGGCGCGAATTCGAGATACTTCGGATCGAGCTTCGCCCGCGGATCGTCGCGCCTTAGAGGGTAGGCGGAGGGATCGGACAGCTCCGGAAGATCGCGCGGCGAATCGGTGGCGCCGCAACCGCACAGGATGGCCACCAACGCGATCGTCAGAGCCAGCCAAGAGCGCCTGCGGCTTTCGGCGGTTGCGTGCGCGCACGTGTGTGTGTGTGTGTGTGTCGTGGATCACGAAGACCTCCCCATGCGCTTCGAGCACAAAGCCCGCCTACCAGTCGCGAATCGTGGTGTCAAGACTCGAATCCTGGTACCCGTGAGTTGGAGTCATATGACGTGCATCGCGCGAATCGGGCGGGCCGACGTGAAACGACGATTCACGAACGAGTATGGTCCGAAACGTCGAGCGGCCGGTAGCTCGCGACCGGGCGAATCCGGATGCCTCCACAACCGGAGCGCTTCACGCCCGGTTCCGCGCCGGACCGGCAAACAAACAATCGCTCAGAATCAGATGAAGAAGTCGGTGTTCTTCAAGTCGAGCTGGACGCTGCCGAAGTTGGCGCGTAGTCCCGATGAACGCCTTCTCCCCGTTTGCACCACGTCACTCTCCCGGCCACTGCGGGGTAGTCTACGCCGCGATCGAGCCCGGTTCCAGCGGCCTCACCGCGGCATTCAATCGCGCATACGTCGTTCGCGCACGCACGAGCCGGATCCGGACAGACTCCGGCGCTGTCGAGCGCGCGTTCAGTGCGTGTCGAACAGCTCCGCCTGCGCCGGCTCTCCGAGCCTTCTGCGGATGACCCGGCTCTTGAACTACGGCGGTCCGCGCGAGGGGGCGAGCGTGGGCGGATCGGTCGGCTCGCCGAGCCACTCAAATAGCACCCCTTCGGGTATCACGAAGCGTGTCGCTCGATGCCGGCGCCGGTCATGACCAGCGCCTTGAGCTTCATCCTGCCGCCGCACTTGTCGCAGCGCTCGACATCACTCGCGACGCGCTTCGTGATACCCGAAGGGGTACACAACGCTTCTCGTCCCGCGGCGTCCCCTGCGCTCGCGACCGTCGCGGCGTGAAGCGAGAAGCCGCCCTCGGTGGCGCAGGGCCTTGCTGAACGCGAGCTGCGCTCCGGCTCGCAACGTGATGGGATCTTGTCGGTGAAGCGCGGGACCGGCGGGGAGCGTGCCCTGCGTGGACGCCACTGCGAGCTGGGCGAGCGCGGGCTCGGCTTCAGCAAGGGCGGTGTCGCTGGTGACGACGCTCGCGCCGCTCTCGTCGTCGGCGGCGATCACGCGCCTGCGACGCAAGAGCGCGAGGATGCACCCCTTCGGGTGTCACGAAGCGCGTCAACACGTCGGCGACGTCGAGGTTCGTGAGGCAGGGAAGCGAGCAGGCTGCCTTCGAGGATCTCGCGGACACGAAGTCCATGAATGCTTCGTACCCCTGGGTCGCGCTCCGGAACCTCCGCGGGGCCGACATACGCCGCGCCGCCGCGCCGGGTCTGCCGTTCGATCGCGCCGTCTTCGAGCTCCTCGAAGAGGAGATACCGCGCCGCACCGACATCATCACCGCCCCCGCCAGCGCTTCGCGTCGACGATACCTTCGCGTCGCTGGAGCTCCCGCCTCGAGACGCCCGCGGTGCGCGCTATCGAGGCCCGCCGCCCGGCGGACCTACCAGACAGTGGAGACGCGCCGGTTGCCGGTCATGCGCTCGTCAGCGGTCAAGAGCGGCACGCCGAGCCGCAGCGAAGTCGCCGCGATGAGCCTGTCGTGCGGATCGACGAGATCGCGCAGCGTTCGCGCTTCGTCCACGTCGCCACGGGTCAACGGCTCGATCACCACGCCTTGCAGCGCCTCGAGGGCGTCCGTCCAAGCGGTGTAGCCGGCGGTAAGGCGGATGGAACCTTCATCGTGCAGCATCGCGATCTCCCAAAGGCTCACGACGGACACGACAATCGACGAGCGCCCGGCGCGAAGGCCGTCGATGATGCGCCGGCCCGAACGCCCGAGGCGCTTCTGCTCGCCTGCCGCGAACCAGAGCACGGCGTGCGTATCGGCGACGTAGCGCTTCACCGGTGCGATCGCCGCGCGCGCGACGCGGAGGGTTCTGGTCTGGGCCTTCCAACTCGAGTGCGCAGGTCACGAACCACGTCGACCAGATCTGCCGGGTCGAAGTCGAACTCGACCGCGAGACTCGCGGGGCGCGACGCCTGCCGCTCTTCCTGCGCGATGTCGCGCGTGCGGACGATGCTCGCCACCGGCACGCCGCGTCGCGTGATGTCGACGCGCCCGCCATCCCTCGACACCGCGTCGATGATGCCCGGGAGACGCTTGCGTGCCTCGCTTACGCTGACGGTCTTCGCCACGAGCCAAATGTACAACCCACGATGTACACGTCAAGCGCGCCGCGGGATACCGCGCCTGCGCGGGATCCAGGCGAGGAACGCGCGGCGCTCCTCCGGCGCGAGGAAGTCGGCGATGAAGCGGCCAAGGGCTTGCGCCGCGACTGTCCTCGGGAGCTGACGGATCGGGGGAAGCGCGGAGGACTGGCTCGAGAAGCTCGGCGCTCTGTCGCGGTTGACGTTTCGTTTCGTGGCGAATAGGATCCTATTCATGAGCACCACGGTCCACATTCCCGAGCGGCTGCTGAAGCGCGTGGACGCGAGGGCGAAGGCGCTGGGCAAGAGCCGCAACAAGCTCATCGTCGAAGCCATCGAGGCAACGTTCGATACGCCGCGCGAGTGGCCGCCGGAGCTGGTGGCGATGCTCGCGGCGCCGCTGGACGCGCGATCGGCCCGTGCGCTCGAGGAGAGCCTGGCCGATATCCGTTCGCACCGCCGCAATCGTCGGAAGCACCCCGCGCTATGAGCTTTGTTCTCGACACTTCGCTGCTTTCGGCGTTGATGCGCTCCGAACCGGCAGCAAGTGCGCGGCTGCTCGCAGCGCACCCGGCGGAGGTCGCACTGGTGCAGCCAGTGCTCGCGGAAGTGCGATACGGATTGGCCCGGCTGCCGCGGTCAAAGCGGCGCCGGATGCTCGAGGAGCGCCTCGCCGTGATGCTCGCTGCAATGTCCCGAGCTGCGTGGACGGACGCGGTGAGCGAGCACTTCGGCGCCGTGAAAGCCGATCTGGAGCGGCGCGGCGAGCGCGTCGACGACTTCGACGTGGCTATCGCCGCACACGCTTTGGCGTTCGAGGCAACGCTGGTAACGCGCAACATCCGCCACTTCGCGCGCATTCGTGGGCTCGCGCTCGAAACTTGGATGCACTAACGAGGCACGAGATTCGGGCGGGGCATGCTTGCGCTCATGCAACGGCTCGATTCGCGCCGAGCGGGCGAGGCGTCCGGGCGAACCGACCGAGCAGGTCGACGGCCCGCGCGGTTCCGCGCCGGACCGGCATTAGCGGTCATGGCGCCACGTCTTCGTGCTGCCTCCGCCAGCGCTCGTACGCGTCGAGCCAACGCACTGGTGCTGCCTCGCGAAGGGGGATTGGATGCCGGTCCGGCGCGGAACCACGCTGACGGACACTGCTTGCGGCAGGCGCGAGCACAGGTTTGAGCATCGTCTACGAAGGCATCGACATCGTGGGAGGTCTGTCGTTCGACGCCGCCGGCAAGTACGCGCTCGGCGGAAGCACGCAGAGCTCCATCGATCTGGGCGGCGGGAAGCTCCCATTCGCCGGCGGTCGAACGGACCGCGATTCAGATCACGGCGAGGTGTTTCCTGGTCGCGCCGACGATCGCGGATAGCGGGACCTTCCCGTCGAAGGTGGCGAACCGGCCGCGGTGCTCTACCGACAGGGCGAGGAGGTACAGGTCGGTGACCTGCTTCGGTCCATGGATCCGCCCTCCGTCGGCGACGCCGCGGTCGAGCAAGCTGACGCCGTCGGGCCAGAACCGATGCTCGGACCGCTTGGTGGCGTTGGCCAGCCGCTCGACCACGGCAGCGGCTGGGAGCGGGTTGGGGTAGGCCGGCTGCGACATCACGCGGACGCAGCCATTCTGGGTGATCGGGCACGACGCCCAGCCTCCCGCCACGTTTGCCTCGAGCCACTCGCGCGCACGCGCATGATGCACGTGATCCTCGTCGAGCAAGGCGATCAACACGTTCACGTCGAGCAGCGCGCGCGTCAATAGGCGTCCTCGTCGCGAAGGTTGTCGATGATCTCGTTGGTTACCACGCCGCCCCGGCCGGCAAACGGCTTGAAGCCCAAGAACCCGGCCGGCTCTCGCACGCGACGCGCCGAGGGCGTAGTCGCAAGCCCCTTCCGTGCAAGCTCCGAGAGCACCTTGCCTGCGGTCTTGCGTTCGCGCCGCGCGCGCTCCTTCGCCGCCTGCAGCACGTCATCGTCTACGTCCAGCGTGGTTCTCATGCATCTGATGCTATTGCATCTCAGCATCAAGTCAAGCGAGGGCGTCTGCCCCAGCGCCGCATCGCGCGCGCCGACAGGAAACGGTCTTCACTGCGGTCGAGGCCGTTTGCGATCGCGCGGGCCGACAGGAAACGCGGCTCACCGCGGTCATGGCCGTTTGCGATCGCCATCCCCTGCGCTCAGATTCAGAATCAGAGCCGGTACAAGTACCCGAGCGTCAGCAGGTGGCGTGGTCGAGATAGCGGTATTGCTGCTGCTCCACCGCTGCGCCGGCGGTAGCTGTGTGCTCGATCCACGTCATGTGCGTCACCGAACACGGGAGCGCCGATCAAGTAGCCGCCGCGCGGTCGTCGCCCACGGGGTGTAGGACCCGGTGTTGCTCGGGCGCCGTCGGCGGCGACGCCGCGCTTGTCGATGGAGGGTGGTTCCGCGCCGGACCGGCATCCCCTCATGATTGACAGATAGTTGTCGGTCCGGCGCGGT
>CAVZIE010000014.1:0-444756 GCA_963775185.1 uncultured delta proteobacterium
CCGACACGGCCACAGCCCCGGCCGCCGCCTCCGGCCCCGTCCCAGCCACCCACAAACTCGATCACCAATGCGAATTTGTGCCTCTCGCGACGATACCGCGCCGGATCAACCCAAGTGATCGATCACGCGTCGCTTTCCCGGCGTCACCGACCTTCAACCGGCCCAACTATCGAGCGGAGCTGCAGTCGCTCGGGAGCGGGAGCGGGAGCGGGAGCGGGGGGGGCTGACTTGACGGCGCAATTTCGGCAGAAGTTGGACAAGATCCAAATACGGCCGAATTCGGCAGGCTTCGTGCTAAAGCAAGATCTGGCCGATGCGTTCTCGCTACCTGGAATCGCTGGTCACGGAGATCGCCTTCGCGGACCGCAAGATCGCGCTGCTTTCCGGTCCGCGGCAGTGCGGCAAGACCACGCTGGCGAAGCGTCTGCTCGCGGCGCGGCGAGCAGGCGCGTACCACAACTGGGATCAGGTGGAGTTCCGGCGCGCGTGGGCGAAGAACCCGCAGTTGCTGGTCCCGGAGCCGCACGGCAAGACGGTTCCTCTCCTCGTGCTGGACGAGATCCACAAGGCCCGGCTGTGGAAACGCACGCTGAAGGGGATCTACGACACGCTGGAGAGCCCGATCGACATCCTCGTCACGGGCAGCGCGCGTCTGGCTGTGTACCGGCGCGGCAGCGACAGCTTGCTCGGGCGCTACCGGACGTTCCGCCTGCACCCGTTCTCGGTGGCCGAGCTGACCGGCAGGAAACCGCGGCCGCCGGACGAGTCGCTCTCGTCGATCGTGGGCGCCCCGGGGCGCACCAGCAGCGCGGCCCGGGAGGCGCTCGATGTGTTGATGAAGTTCGGCCCCTTCCCGGAACCCGTCCTGGCGCAGGATCAACGTCGCGCGCGCATCTGGCGCCGCGAGCGCATCGACGCGGTGGTGCGGGAGGATCTGCGGGATCTGTCGCGCATCATCGAGCTGGATCGCGTCCAGATGCTCGCGGCGCTGCTGCCCGAGCGCGTCGGCTCATTGCTCAGCGTCCAGGCGTTGCGCGAGGATCTCGAGGTCGCCCACGACACTGCGCGCCGCTGGCTCACCGCCCTCTCGGAACTCTACTACTGCTTCGAGGTCAAGCCCTACATCCGCGGCGTCCGACGCTCCTTGCGCAAGGAGGGCAAGCTGTACCTGTGGGACCCGGGCGAGGTCCCCGATCCGGGGCCGCGCTTCGAGAACCTGGTCGCTTGCCACCTGCTGAAGGCCTGTCACTACTGGACCGACGCGGGCTACGGCGACTTCACGCTGGCCTACGTCCGCAACCGCGACGGTCGCGAGCTCGACTTCCTGGTCGTTCGCGACGGCGCGCCGTGGATCCCCGTCGAGACCAAGCTCACCGACGCCACTCCAGCTCTCGCGTTCAGGACGTTCACGCACCGGCTCGGCTGCCCCGTCGCGCTGCAAATCGTCGCCGCTCCCGACGTCCGCGCCGAACACGACGTGGACGGGACGCGCGTACTGGTCGTGTCGGCGGGGGACGCGCTGCGCCAGCTGGTTTGACCGGCTCGGTCGCGCCGCCGGGAGTCGTCAATCTTGATGCCGGTCCGGCGCGGTATTCCTCTTGTCGAACCACGTCGCTACTCGTCGCGGACACGTTCTGCGGAGCCGGAGCGGGGGGGCGCTCGCTTCGCTCGCGGGAGCGGGAGCGGGGGCGCTCGCATCGCTTCGCTCGCTCGCGGGAGCGGGAGCGGGGTGCGCTCGCATCGCTTCGCTCGCTCGCTCGCGGGAGCGCTCGCATCGCTTCGCTCGCTCGCGGGCTCCGGCTCCGGCTCCGGCTCCCGCTCCGCCGACACGACGCGGGGCAAGCGCGCGCCAGCTTCGCTGGCACTGGCGCTTGCAGATGCGGGAACCGGGAGAGCGCTTCGCGAGCCTCCTTTGGGGTGAAGGAGGCTCGCTATGCAATCACCGTCACTTCCGCATCATCGCTTGCAGGCTTGGCACTTGGCGCTGGAGCTGGTCGCGCTCGGCCAGCGCGTTTGCATCGGGGACGCGGAGGATTGGAAGCAGGCGCGCTCGGCCGCGGCGTCGTGTGCGCGGAACACGGCGGAGGGCGCGGGGCGCACGTCGCGGGCGGACAAGGCGCGCGTGTACGGCATCGCCCGCGGCGAGTGCGCGGAGTGCGTCGCCCGTCCCGGTCGGGGGCTCCGTCCCTCCGCCCCGTCTACTCGCTTGCGCTCGCTCGAGCGCGAGCATCCGCTCGCGCTCTCGTCGAGATCGCCGGCGCGAAGGGCGCGTGTGCGGCGGCGGACGTGGCCGCCGTGGTCAAGCTCGGGAGCCGCCTGTCGGCGATGTTGTACCGGCCGACGTGAGGGGCCGCTTGCCCCGTTCAACGCCCGCGCCGCGTTCTTCTGTGGGACGCCCAGGCGTGAGAACCGCAGCGGCAACGTGGATTGCAAATCGACCGCGGCGAGGTGTGCCGATCCGCTGTGCTACACTTCACCGAGGTGACGCTCTCCATCGACCTTTCCGACGAAGCGCTGCGCGCGCTTGGCGATCAGCCCGAGCAGGCTGCCGCCGAGCTGCGCATGGCAGCCGCCGCCAAGCTCTATGAGCTGGGTCGGCTGTCGTCCGGAGCGGCCGCGGAGCTTGCCGGCGTCCCACGCGTCGCGTTCCTGTCGCGCCTCGCCGAATTCGGCGTGTCCGTTCTCGACGCGACCCCGGAAGAGATCGCGCGGGACGCGTCGCGTGCGTAGCGTCGTCAGCGACACCTCACCGCTGCTGTATCTCCACCTCGTCGGCAGACTCGATCTGCTCCGACAGCTGTACGGCACCATCATCGTGCCTCCGGCCGTCGTCGCAGAGTTGGATGACGGCACTCGGCTCGGCTACGACGTGCCGACTTCCACACGGGTCCCCTGGTGCCGCATCCAGGCTCCGTCGGGTGCCGCGTTCGAGCGCGTATCCGAGCGGCTTGGCCCGGGCGAACGAGCAGCCCTGGCTCTGGCACTGGAGCTCCCGGATTCGCTTGTCCTTCTGGATGACCGGGCTGCGCGGCTCCAGGCGGAGGCGCTCCAGCTCCAGCTCACCGGCACGCTTGGCGTCCTGCTGCGGGCGAAGCGGGACGGTCACCTCGAGGCGGTCGCTCCGCTCCTCGATGTGCTCGGCGCCCGCGGTTTCCGCATTGGCGTGGAGGCGAGGCGAGCTGTGCTCGAGGCCGCAGGCGAAGCGTAGCGCCCACGCCGCGTCGCGCGAATCCGGCTGATGCCGGACCGGCGCGGTATCCCTTTTGTCGTCCCACGTCGGCACACGTCGCGTTCACGGTCTACGGAGCCGGAGCCGTCGCTGCGCTCGCTGAGCCGGAGCCGCTCGTTGCGCTCGCTCGCGGGAGCGGGAGCCGGAGCCGCTCGCTGCGCTCGCTGCGGAGCGGGAGCGGGGGTCGCTCGCTTTGCTCGCTGCGGAGCGGGAGCGGGGGTCGCTCGCTTTGCTCGCTGCGGAGCGGGAGCGGGGGTCGCTCGCTTCGCTCGCTGCGGAGCCGGAGCGGGGTCGCTCGCTTCGCTCGCTGCGGAGCCGGTTCCGGTTCCGGCTACCGCTCCGGCTCCGGCTCCCGCTCCCGCTCCGGAGCCGGCAACGGCGCGGATGCAAGCGCGTGCCAGCTTCGCTGGCACGCGCTTGCAGATGCGGGTTCCGGATTCGCGCTTCGCGAGCCTCCTTCTGGGGTGAAGGAGGCTCGCCATGACATCACCGTCACTTCCACATCATCGCTTGCAGGCTTGGCACTTGGCTCTGGAGCTGGTCGCTCTTGTGCAGCGCATTCGCATCGCGGACGCCGAAGAAGTCGCCGGCAGGCGCGAAGCGCGGCGGCGTCGTGTGCGCGGAACACGGCGGAGGGTGCGTACTGCGCGCCATCTTGATCACCCGTTTCGCCGCATCTTGATCACCTGTTTCGCCGCATCGTGATCACCCGTTTCGCGGCTTTGATCACCTGTTTCGCCGCACCCGATCACAGCTGAGCGCCCGTTCAGCAAGTGGGCGATGCTGCTGACCACGAGGTCGGCGTCCGACAGCTCCGTTGGTCTTCAACCACCGGCCTCCCTGGAGGCTCGATGGCGACGGAGAAAACGGCGATGCGGAACCTGCGAGAGATCCTTCGACAGAAGCTCGCGCTGCGGCGAAGCCATCGGGAGGCGGCCCGTGCGGCGGGCGTGAGCCCAGGCACGGTCGCGATGGCGGCGACGCGCGCGAAGGGACTGGGCCTGACCTGGGACGACGTGTGCGCGCTCGATGACTGTGCGCTCGACGCACGCATGTACGGGCCACCGGGTGGCTGCCGCAACGGACGGCCGCTGCCGGATTTCGGTTACCTGCACGTCGAGCTGCGCCGGCCCGGAGTGACGTTGCAGCTGCTGCACATCGAGTACCTCGCGGAGAACCCGACGGGCTATCGCTACACGGCGTTCTGCGAACGCTACCGCGAATGGAGCGAGCACCAGCGTCTCTCGATGCGCCAAGTGCACATCGCGGGCGACAAGCTCTTCGTGGACTACTCGGGCAAGAAGCCGAGAATCGTCGATCCAGAGACGGGTAAGGTGGTCGAGGTCGAACTCTTCGTCGCCGTGCTCGGCGCGTCGAACTACACCTACGCCGAGGCGACGCGCACGCAACGGATCCCCGACTGGATCGGGAGCAA
This sequence comes from uncultured delta proteobacterium, assembly GCA_963775185.1. Lineage (GTDB taxonomy): Bacteria > Myxococcota_A > Polyangia > Polyangiales > Polyangiaceae > JAPSGB01. Next base: position 4,665 of record CAVZIE010000014.1, read on the forward strand.
TGTACGAGCGCTGTCGTTTCTCGACGGCGTGCCGGCGGCGATCGTGCCGGACCAGCTGAAGTCGGCGGTAACGACGCCATGCCGGTACGAGCCCGGAATACAGCGCACGTACGACGATCTCGCCAGGCACTACGGCACGACGATCTTTCCGGCGCGCCCTGCAAAGCCGCGCGACAAGGCGAAGGTCGAATGCGGCGTGCGGATCGCACAGCGCTGGATCCTCGCACGCATCCGCAACCAGACGTTCTTCTCTCTGGCCGAGCTGAACGAGCGCATTCGCGAGCTGGTGGACGAGCTCAACCGGCACGTCATGCGCAGCTACGGCGCGAGCCGTCGGGATCTCTTCGAGCGCCTCGATCGTCCCGCGCTACGGCCGCTACCCGACGCGCCGTACGAGTACGCGGAGTGGAAGAAGGTCGGGCTCAACATCGACTACCATGTCGAATTCGATCACCACTACTACTCCGTGCCGCACCACCTGCGGCAACAGCAGCGGCGGGAGGACCGGGACGGTGGTCTGTTGCTGCGAGCGACGACCGCCACGATCGAGGTGTTTCACGCAGGAAAGCGCGTCGCGGCCCACGCGCGCAGCTACGTCCGCGGGCGGCCCACGACGTGCGCGGAACACATGCCGTCCGCGCACCGCGCGCACGCTGAATGGACGCCGACCCGGATCGTGAGCTGGGCGACGACGGTGGGCCCGAACGTGGCGCTCCTGGCGCGGGCCATCCTCGACGAGCGCCGGCACCCCGAGCATGGCTACCGCTCGTGCTTGGGGATCTTCCGGCTCGCGAAGAAGTACGACGCCGAGCGCGTCGATGCTGCTTGCGCCCGCGCCCTGCTCGCCGGCGCGCGCTCGTACCGCCCGGTCGAGTCGATTCTGAAGCACGGGCTCGACCGCGCCGCCGCGCTGGACGTGTCCCCGCGTGGTCCGAGCATTGTCCACGGCAACGTCCGTGGTCGCGGTTACTACCACTGAAGGAGGAATTGCATGTTGAAAGAACCTACGATCGAGAAGCTCCAGGCGCTGAGGCTCGGCACGATGGCCGCTGCCTGGGAGGAACAGCAACAGAGCCCCGATGTCGTCGCGCTCGGCTTCGACGAGCGATTCGGGCTGCTCGTCGAGGCGGAGTGGCGCGCGCGCGAGAACCAGCGCGTGACCCGCGCGCTCAAGGAAGCAAAGTTGCGCATCAGCCAAGCGTGCATCGAGGACGTGCAGTACGGCGCTCGCCGCGAGCTCGACAAGGCTGTGGTGCGGCAACTCGCCACGTGTCGCTGGGTGCGCGAACACCACGCCGTCTTGATCTCGGGCGCAACCGGAACGGGCAAGACGTACATCGCGTGCGCGCTCGCCAACCAAGCGTGTCGGTCGGGCTTCCGCGCCTGCTATCGGAGAGCACCACGTCTCTTCGACGAACTGCGTCTCGCTCGCGCAGACGGAAGCTATCCGAGGCTGCTGGCGCGTCTCGCTCGGCTCGATGTCCTGTTGATCGACGACTTCGGGATCGCTCCGCTCACCGATCCCGAACGGCGCGATCTCCTCGAGATCCTCGAGGACCGGTACGAGGCGCGCGCGACGATCATCACCAGCCAGCTCGATCCGAAGCACTGGCACGAGTACCTCACTGACCCGACCACGGCGGACGCCATCTGCGACCGCGTGCTTCACACCGCGCACCGCATCGCGCTCAAGGGTCCGTCGCGTCGCAAGCCCGAGGCCCAGACCAAGTGACCAGCGCCACGCCCTGCACGCACGCGCCGGATTGAGCCGTGCGCCCTGCCCCGATACCCTGAACCGAACCCACCAAGGAGACCCCCGACCTACGAGCAACCCGGACGTCGCTTCGCTCCGATCAGGATGCGGCGGAACGACCGATCAGGATGCCGCGGAATGAGTGATCAGGATGGGCGAAATGCGCAGTCGTAGGATGTCCAGGGCACGATGTCCCACCCGTCCCAGGGTTCTGACGCCCTCCACATCACAGGGCTGCCTCCAAACAAGAACGGATCTCCCGTGTCGCGGGCGGCGACGACGTGCAGCGTTCCGGCCGACTGAACGTTTGTCTTCACGTCGAAGCGGCCGCACGGACGCAGCTGAAACGCCAAGCCGAGGGCAGGGCCGGTGTCGGCGTCGGTGCCGGTCGCCCAGACAACGCGCTGCCCGGAGACGTAGCGCCGGCCGGCGGCAATGTCGGTGATCCGGACGCCGTCCGGTGGATCGAAGCGCGTCCACAGCGCGTTCCGGAACGCGATCGGTCCGGTCGCGAAAGCAGGCGCGGTGTTGGTGCCCTGACCGCCGAGATCGGGCGCTCCGAGCGGAGCGCCACCGGGTCCGCTCGGCCCGCCGCCGCCCGTCTTCACGGTGAGCCGCGGCCCTGTCGGCGGTGCGTTCACGTCCGTCGGCCCGCGCAGCAACGGCCCCTTGACGAGCTCGCTGACGTTGTAGCGCGCACCGAAGCGCGCCGCCGCGGCCTTCGCGTCCGCGAGCGATGCGGACGTCGTCGCCGTCGGGCGCCGCGCCGCGAACGCGAGGCTGTCCTCGAGCGTGCGGGGCAGCAGGGGCCGGCCTTGCGGGAGCGGCGGCCGGTACGGTTCGGCGGGGCGCAGCTGGCCGCGCTCGAAGCGCCGCGCCAGGTCGTACGACTCGGCGAGCGTGCGGGCGACGCTGGGCGCGGTGCGCGCGCGCCAGCGCTCGGCGAGCTGCCTCGATTCCTCCAGCGTGGTCGCGATGTCGTGCCGGGTGCGCTCGCTGAAGCGCTCGGCGAGGCGCTTCGCTGTCGTCGAGCGTCGCCGCCACCGGCGCCCGCACGCCCCCCACGTGGGGGTGGCCGGCGCCGCGGCGTTCGCGGAAGCGGCGCGCCAGCTCGATGCTGTCGTCGAGCGTCTCGGCGATGCCGCGCGCGAGGTTGCGCTGCCGGCGCTCGGGCGAGCTGGTCGCCAGGGCGATGGGCAACGGCGCCATCGTCTGCTCCCGCGGGCAGCGGCACGGCTCGGGTGCGGCGGTCACAAGCTCCTCCGCGCGGACGCCGGTCGCTCCGGGCGCGACCGCCGCGCAGGAACAAGTGTCGCACGGTAGCAACGCCGGTGCGAGCGAGTCGCAGCGATCCGCTTCGCCCATGGGCTACACGCGGATATCCATCAGCTCGCCGCGGCCGACGACCCACACCTTCACGCGCGCCTGGGGCGCGGTGCCGCCGAGCTGGATCCGGAGCCGCGCGAAGGCCAGGCGCGTCGTGGCGGTGGGATCACCGTCGTTGGCGGTCTCGACGTTGTCGGCGGTCGCGCTGAGCGCCGCGCCGTTGATTTCCGCGGTGGTATTGCGGTTTTCCCAGCGGATCTGGTCCGGCCCCTGCTCGATCTGCACGGTGAGCGTGGGCGACGTGCCGGAGACCTGGGAGGCGGAGACGCAGATCGAAAGCTGTTCGACCGCGCCGAGCAGATCATCGAAGTGGGGCGGGGTGTACGTCGCGCTCGTACCCTGGACCACGTCGTCGTAGGCGAGGACGTGGAAGCTTCTCATTTGGCGAAGTCCCGGCCGACCCACCAGAGCTGCAGGCGCGTCTGCGGGCTGGTGCCGCCGAGGACGATCTTGAGACGCATGAAGCGCAAGCCGTTGTTGAGGTAGCCGTCGGACCCTGAGCCGATCTTGTCGTCGCCGGTGAGCGCGACCGCGTTGATCACCGGGGCACGACCCAATCGCCCCAGTAGACGCCATCGCCGGACGTCTGCGCGGACACGGTGAGTGTCGGCGAGGTGCCGGAGAACTGCGACGCGATCGCCGACAGGAGGAACACGTCGCCGACGCCCATCGGCGTGTTCCACTTTGGATCGGTGTACACCGCGCTCGTTCCCTGCACGACGTCGTCGAATACGAGATCACATGTCCTCAACATCACTGTTCCTCCCTGCGTGGCCGCGCCCAGGGCGGCGGCGGTGCTGCGAGCGCTGGCGCTCGAGACGGGGAGCGACGGCGTCGCGGAAACCCGCGTGCAGCGGCACGCCGCGTCCTGTCCGTCGTTCCCTCCCATGCGCACAGGGTGCCATTGTTTTTTTTTTCTTGTCAAGCCGATACGCGTCGAAGTTCGCGTGACGCGTCGCGGCTCGATCCGCAGGGCTGATGCGGATACGGCAGGGCGGAATATCGATGTCCGGACTTCTTCTTTGATTCCGCGCCGGACCGGCATACGACACGGTGTAACGGTTGCGCGACGATGCGCGCGGCGTCGCCGAACGCACAGTTGGGGATCACCCGGTTGCAGATGAATCCGCCTGATCGCGACGTCCGCGGCACCTGGAGGCGATGCGTGCAAGCGCCTTGCCGCGGGCACGGAGGCCGAGCGGGCGAGGCCGAGCATCGCCGCGCGGAGGCGATACCGCACCACCGGCAAAGGAAACCGGAGCGCGGCGGTGCGTGTGCGCCGGAGCCCGCCAGCCCCGAGTCCCGCAGCCCGCCGCCGGGCGGTGCGCAGATGTTCGCCCCGGACGTGGACGGCGATGGCGACGCGGACGTCGTCACGAGCTGGCAGGCGCACGGCTACGGCTTGTCGTGGTTCGAACAGACGTCCAGCTGAAGCGGAGCAGCTCCGGCGCGACGCTTGTGCCTCACTTGATCGATGCGGCGTCTGGCGTGGGCACCCAGGTCGTCGCCGTCGATCTCGACGGCGACGGGCGTATGGACATCGTGGCGGCCAACAAGAAGGGCACGTTCGTGTTCTTGCAGCGGCCCTGAATCACCGATCGTGGTTCGGCTACGGCCGTGGTTGCGGGCGAGGTTCGGCTATGCTCCGGCGGATGGCCGACTTTCCTTCGTTCGTGCAGCACCCGGCAAACCGCATCGCCGCCTCGTCGCAGTTCACCGAGGGCGTCGAGGGCTACGTCTTCGACGGTGCCGACGGGAGCCAGGTCGCGCTGTGGACCTGCCGCGAGGATCGCGCGTCGACCGAGCACGTCCACGACTTCGACGAGTACGTGCTCGTGATCGAGGGGCATTGCACCGTGACCGCGGGCGCTACGACCACCGAGCTTCGCGCGGGTCAGGAGCTGGTGATCTCGCGGGGCACGCCGCAGCGCATGGCCGTTCGCGCCGGAACGCGCACGCTCCACGTCTTCGGCGGCACTCGGGCGCGCCGCGCATCTTCCTGACCCCGCTCGATGCGCCGCGGCGTATCCTGACGAGATGTTGCGACTCTTGCGCTGGGCGCCGGTCCTGCTGGTCGCCACCGTTGCTGCGGGCGCGTGCTCGACGGACCCGCCCCGCAAGAAGAAGATCGACGACGACGCGTCGAGCGGCGACGGCTCGGTGAACGCGGCCGGCGGCGCGAGTGGCGCGGCGGGCGGCGCTGGGGTGGACGCGGCGGCGGGCGGTGGTGGTCTCGCGGGTGCGGGTGGCACGTCCGGCAACGGCGGTAGCGCCGGTGTCGACGCGGCGGCGGGAAGTGGCGGGGTCGCGGGCGCCGTGGCCGATGCAGGTCCGGACTCGTCGCTCGATGCGTCGAACGGCTGCCCGTCGGGCACGGTTCTCGAGCTCCAGAGCGGGCTGTGCTTGATGTGCCCGAGCGGCAGCGTCGTGATCGTGCCCTACGCGAACACCGACGGCGGCGCCGGCGCAGCGGGCACGGGCGGCTTCAGCGGCACAAGCGGCACGGGCGGCTTGGCGGGCGCGAGCGGCACGGGCGGCTTCAGCGGCACAGGCGGGACGGGCGGCTTCGCGGGCACGAGTGGGACGGGCGGCTTCGCGGGCACGAGTGGGACGGGCGGCTTCGCGGGCACGAGTGGGACGGGCGGCTTCAGCGGCACGGGCGGGACGGGCGGCTTCGCGGGCGCAGCGGGCACGGGCGGCTTCGGCGGCACGGGCGCGACGGGCGGCGCGGCGGGGAGCGGAGGCACCGACGCTGGCTCGGGTCCGTATTCCGGGACAATCGTCTGCCAGGACGTCTCGTCGGCTTCGACCAGCTTCGATCCATCGACCAACGTGCTGGTGATCCATCTCGACTACCCGCTCGCGGTCGACAGCGTGGACTACGCGATCCACGCGTCGATCATGGACGCCGACGGCGGCACGACGCCGACGACGTTCTCGGGCACGTTGCCCGTGACGAACAACACACTGATCCTCGATCTGTCCAGCACGCTCGGCGCCGGCGAGTCGTTCGCCAGCATCGGCGTGGATCTGCTCACGTTCACCGACGCGTGCGGGCGCACGTCGATCTACGACGGCAACAGCTGCTCCGACCGCTTGCTTGTGCTGCAGCCGGGCAACGGTGGCCCGTGGTTGCCCGCTTGCTTCGCGACCTGCACCTGATCCCGCGCGCGTCGCGTCTTGCGCACCGGCGAGGGTGCTGCCAGAGTCCGCGTCCTTCGGCTCGGTGAGGGTGTTTCGTGCGGCGTTTCTTGTTGCTGGTTCCGGTGCTCTTCGGCGTCGCGTGCGCGAAGTCGGTAGACGACGCGCCGTCACATCCCGGTGCAGACTCCGGCACGTCGGGGAGCGCGGGCACGTCGGGCAGCGCGGGCGCGTCGGGCAGCGCGGGCACGTCGGGGAGCGCGGGCACGTCGGGGAGCGCGGGCGCGTCGGGGAGCGCGGGCACGTCGGGGAGCGCGGGCGCGTCGGGGAGCGCGGGTGCGTCGGGCAGCGCCGGCGCGTCGGGCAGCGCGGCGCGTCGGGCGTCGGGCAGCGCGGGCACGTCGGGCAATGGCGGATCGGGTGGCGCGGCCGACGCCGGCGCGTGTCCTTCCGGCAAGGGCCCGGCGATGGTCGCCTTCGGCAGCCAGTGCATCGACGCCACCGAGGTCACGAACGCCGACTACGCGCAGTTCCTCGCCGCGAGCGTTCCGATCACCGGTCAGCCGAGCGAGTGCAGCTGGAACGCCAGCTACACGCCGTCGTCCGGGTGGCCGACGAGCGCCGACACCTTCCCGGTGGTGTACGTCGATTGGTGCGACGCGTTCGCGTACTGCAAGTGGGCGGGCAAGCGCCTGTGCGGCGCGTACGGCGGCGGCTCGAATCCGTACGCCGAGTACGCCAGCACCTCCAGCCAGTGGTACGACGCCTGCTCGGCAGGTGGCACGCGGACGTACCCGTACGGCGCCGCGTACAACGCCAGCAGCTGCAACGGCGTCGACTACGGCGCCAGCGCGGCGATCGCCGTGGGGCAAGCCAGCGCATGCGAGGGCGGCGAGCCGGGCTTGTTCGACATGAGCGGCAACGTCTGGGAGTGGGAGGACTCGTGCCAGGCGATCAGTGGCGCGAGCGACCAGTGTCGCCTGCGCGGCGGCTCGTACTGGTACAACGGCGCGCCGGATCTGCGCTGCGACACCGCCAACGGCAACGACCGCAGCACGACCAACGACATCGTCGGCTTCCGCTGCTGCGCGCCGTGAGCGGACCCGGACACACACACAAGCGCATGGGCTCATGTGTGTCGGTCCGGCGCGGAATCCCGTGATACGCTGCCCGTCATGGTCAATGTCACGGGCGTCGCCCACATCGGGATCCGCGTGGCCGACGCGGCTCGCGCCGAGGCGTTCTACGCCAAGCTGGGCTTCCGCGCCGTCGCCCACGACGACAAGGATCCGGTCGTCATCCTCGAGAACGACGCGGGCATCGAGATCAACCTGATCGTCAACGCCGATCCCGCGGCGGACGGCACCAACGTGCTGATGGACGTTCCAGGCAAGCGGGCCGGCTACACCCACGTCGCCCTCGCCGTCGCGTCCATGCCCGACACCCAGCGCGCCCTCGCGGACGCGGGCATCGCCGTCAGCGACGGGCCCGTGAAGCTCGGTGCGCGCCTGTCCTTGTTCGTCCGCGATCCGGATCGCAACGTGATCGAGCTGCGCGAGGCGGGCTGAGCGGTTCCGCGCCGGACCGACAACCGAAGAACGGAGCTTCGTGAGACGGGTGCTGGCAGCGTGTGTCGCGACGCTCGCGATGGGAGCGTGCGGCGGCGGGCAGCGGGCGCCGAGGACGGTGCCGAGGGCAGCGCCACCGCGTGCGGCGTCGCGCGCGAAGGCGCCGCCTTGCGCCGACGAGGCGCGTCCGGAGTGCTGGCTGCAGCAGCTGGGCGGACCGTCGCTCTCGGCGAGCGACATCGAGCGCGTCGAGCAGCTACTCCACGCATCGGCGGGCTCGGCGGGCGGCAAGCAGCTGCTCGACCGGATCGTCGAACCGCTGACGCGGACCTACGTCGAGCACTACGCCGAGCTGGACGTGTCCACGCGCGTCGCGTTGATCCGGATCTTGTCGAAGATGCGCGACCCGCGCACGGCGCCGGCGCTGGTGAAGGCTTTCGACGAGTACGCGCGGCAGCCGCCCCGAGACCGGCACGAGCGCGACGTGATCTGGGCGGCGCAAGCGCAGACCGACCTGCGCCTGGCGTCGGTCGGCGACGCGCTGCTGCGCGCGTTCCTCGCCTTCCAGACGCACACGATGCTCGGTGGACTCGCCTATCGCGACGTGAACCAGGCGATGGGGGCTGCTCCGCAGCGGAGTTGGGTCAAGCCGCTCATCGGTGTGCTGGCCGCGGAGATGGTGGTCCCGACCAAGCGTGAAGACGAAGCCGCGATTGACGCGTATCGGGACCAGCAGTTCTGGCAGACGACCGCCGCGTTCGCGCTCGGCGAGCTGCGCGCGCCGGAGGCAGTGGATCCGCTGCTCCGCGAGTTGCTCGATCCGGCGAAGGCCGACGTGCAGACGACAGCGGCGCTCGCTCTGGTGAAGATCGGCGAGCCCGCGGAGCAGGCCGCGATCAGGCTCTTGAAGGGCGAGGATGCGTCGCTGGTCGCCTTCAGCGCCGCGCGCGACCCGCACCGGAGCGAGCCCTGGGTGGCGACGGCGGCGCTGGTGCTTGGCACCATCGGCCTGCCCGGAGCGCGCCAGCCGATGATGGATGTGTCGGCGCGGACCGCGGTCGTGGAGAACAAGGCCGTCGTGGCGCGCGAGCTTTCGCAGCTGCCCGCGACCCCGCAGAGCGAGCGGGCGTTCGAGCGGGCCTACGCATCGATCCCCGTGGACTTCGAGATCCCGCCGGGCGTGAACGGTCTGCAGATGCTCACCGACGCGGCCAAGTCGTTCCGCGATCCGGCCATGGTCGCCTGGCTGCTCGAACGCGCCGCCAAGACGAAGGGAAGTCGCGAAGATCTGGTGGCGCTGCGCGCGGCCATCCTGGTCACGACGCTCGAGCTCGCCACCAGCGACCAGCTGGCCGCCGTGAAGAAGGCGGTGGACGCATACGGTACGAAGCTCGAGCGGGACGCTCTGGAGCTCGCGCGGCAGCTGCTCGCGCGCTGTGGTGATCGCGTCGCGTGCTATCTCGACGCCGTCGCGGATCCGGGCAACCAGGGTCGGGAGACGCAGTTCGCGGGCATCAAGGCTGCGACCATGATCGGCGTCCTGGGCGACGCGGACAGCGCGGAGGCGCTCGTCGACGCGCTCGGCTCGGTGGACAACGCGGCGATCCGCTTCGTGGCTGCCGGGAGCATCGACCATCTCCTGCCGAACGGCTCGGCCGCACTGGCCGACAAGCTTGAAGCGATCATCGCGCGCGATCGGGCGTCGCCCGATGCCCGGTGGATCTTCGCCGACGCGCCGCTCAAGCAGGTCGCCTATCGTCTGCGAACCCGCGCACGTTGACGCGCCCCGCCGCTCGCGGCGCGCTACGTGGGTGAATTACCGCACACCGAGTGCTGCTCGGCGCGCGTCGCGCTTCTTTCCTGAAGCTTGCGGTTCCGGCGCACCCCGGATACCGTGCTTGTCGTCGGCAAGCCGCTTGAATTGCTCGCGGAACCGCCATGTAAAGACGTCTTTACATGCTATGACAAATAATGTCATAGCGCGCGACGCTCCTCCAGCAAGCGCTGTCGCCGCACGAGCCCGGCGCAGTGCTGGCCGGGAGCTGCCGGAGACCTCGGCCGCGAGTCCGTGTGGGTCGCGCGGCCGGGCCGCGCGGTTCCGCGCCGGACCGGCAACCAAACCCAAGCACTTGCCTGGCTTTGTCGCGTTCCGCGATCGCGGTCGTTTACGCCGCGTTTCCAGGGCGGTACGGGAACTTCGAGTGGGCGAAGGGGGTCGGACCGGCGTGGAACCTATGAAGATGGTCAAGTGGGCGCTGCTGGCGTGCGTGCTGCTGGCGGTAGGGGCGTGTGGGCAGCGCGAGCGGCCGCTGGCGCCGCGGTCGCAGACCTGGGCGGAGCTGCGCGTGGTGCGGCGCGGCGTGCGGGTGACGCCGCCGGGCGAGAAGGAGCGCGATCCGTACCTGCACGAGCGGCTCGTCGACGGCGAGGCGATCCGCCTGGACGCGGGCGGGCTCGCGTGGCTCAGGCGCGATGCCGGAGCGACGCTGCTTGTCAGCGGACCGGCGAGCCTGAAGCTCTACTCGGACTCGGTGCGCGTCGAAAGCGGGCGCGTGTTTGTCGATGCGCCGCGCACGACCGAGGTCGCGACGCCGGCCGGGCCGTTGCATCTGTCGAAAGTGCGCGCGAGCATCGACGTCGCCGAGGGCGGCGCGACCAGCGCGTACGTGCTCGCGGGCGAGGTGCGCGCCGGTGACGAGGTGCGCGGGCGCGCGGGCGAGCTCATGACGCTGGCCAAGGGCGCCAAGACGAAGGTCACGCCGGAGCTGGTCTGGGACGACTGGACCGGCGGGCTCGCGACGACCGATCGCGTGGCGGAGCCGGCGCCCTTCGGCGTGGGCACGGTCGGCGGTCGCGAGCCGGGCAGCACCGGTACGGCGCGCTTCCCGCTGGCGATCCAGCGCCTCGACGTGCGCGTGTCGATCGACGGCGATTTCGCCCTGACCGAGGTGGACGAGCGCTTCTTCAACTCGAGCTCGAACACCGTCGAGGGCATCTATCGCTTCCGCACGCCGGAGAGCGCGAGCCTGTCGCGCTTCGGCGTGGACCGCGACGGCGAGCTCGTGTGGGGGCGCGTCAAGGAGAAGCAGGCAGCGGCGAGGCAGTACCAGGCGAACGTGTACCAGGGTTCGACCGAGGATCCGGCGCTGCTCGAGTGGCAGGCGCCAGGAGAGTACGCCGCGCGGCTGTATCCCATCGGACCTGGCGAGACGCGGCGTGTCGTGGTGCGCTACACGGAGTGGCTCGGCCGCACCGGAGCCGCGGGCGAGCGTCGCGAGTACGTGTACCCGATGGCGGCGGAGGGCTCGGAAGCGTCGCTGCCGCACATCGAGGAGCTGACGGCGACCATCGACGTGTCGCGGGCCCGCGCGAAGGAGATCCGCGTCGGCATGTCCGGCGTGCGCAAGGGCAACGAGATCGTCGTGCACGAGCAGGACTTCGTGCCGCGCGCCGATCTCGCCGTGGAATTGTTCGACGACGGGAAGAAGAACCTGACGGCCTACCGCGCCAAGCACAAGCCCGATCTGGAAGTGCTGCCGCCGGACGAGCGCGCCGAAGCCAACAAGCAGTCGCTCGGCGAGTCGGACTACGTGCTCGTGCCGGTGCGCGCGCGCGACGTGCCGCTGCCTGGCGGCGGGCTCGATCTCGCGATCGTGGTCGACGCGTCGGCGGCGAACGAGCAGGCGGCGATGACGCTGGCTCGCGCCGCGACCGGCTCGCTGCTCGATCACCTGTCGAAGGACGATCGGGCCGTCGTCTGGGCCGGCGCGGAAGACCTCAGACCCGTCGCGCCGGGCATGGACAAGCCGGCCGCGCTCGACGCCGCCGCGAAGCGAAAGGTCCTGACATCGCTCGCGACGCTCGATCGCGGCGGCGCGACGGATCTCGGCGCGATGCTCACGCGCGCCGCGGCGTCCCTCGACCCCAAGCGCCGCGGCGCCGTGATCTACATCGGCGACGGCCGCGCGACGGTCGGCGAGCTGTCGCTCACGGCGCTGAAGAAGCGTCTGGCGAAGATGGCCCACCCGGTGCGCCTGTTCGCGCTGGGCGTCGGCGACAGCACGGACATGGGCGTGCTGTCCGGGCTCGCCGCCGGCGGCTTCGCCGAGCGCGTCGACAGCGGCTACGCCGCCGCCCGCGCCGCGCTGCGCTTGTTCGAGGTGGCCGAGCGCCCGGCGCTGCTCGGTACCGCGGTGGATCTCGGGCAGAACGTCGAGCGCGTGTATCCGCGCGATCCCGACGCGCTGGTCGCCGACGAGACCGTGCTGGTCGTCGGACGCGTGAAGGGCGAGGTGCCGTCGAACCTCGTCCTCGACGGTCCCGCGGGCAAGAAGTCCGTCGCGCTCGACCACGCCGATCTCGACGACCACGGCGATCTTCGCCGGCGCTGGGCCGGCGCGCGCCTCTCCGAGCTGCTGGCCAGCGGCGCGGGGCGCGCCGCGATGGTCGATCTGGGGACGCGCTACGGGATCATCACACCGGTCACGTCGCTTTATGTACCGACGACCCGCGAGCTGCAGGAAGAGGACGCCCGCGTGCGGATGCAGGCCGCGCTGCGCCGCCAGCGGGAGGAAACCGAGTCCGCGGCGTTCGCGATGCAGAAGGCCGATGGCGACAACAAGGAGGGCGGAACCGGCACGCGCGCCAAGGGCGAGGAAGGCTCCATGGGCGCGCCGGCGAGCAAGGCGACGAACAGCCGCTACGCCGTTGCCGGGCCGGTCGACAAGAACGTGACCCTGCCGAAGGCCGCGGAGGCGCAGGAGTTCGGCATGATCGGCCTTCTGCACGCGGGCGCCGGCGGCGATCCGAACGCGCCCGGGGCGCCCTGGGGGCGCGACAGCGCCGGCGACGGCGCCAAGCTCGCGAAGGACGCGCCGCTCGCCGACAGGGAGCCCGCGCCCGAGCAGTCCGCGCCGGCAGCCGCGGCGTCGGCCGCGCCGTCGGGGAACATGTGGGGCGCGGAGATCGGCGATACGACCGGCGCCGGCGGTCTCGGGCTCAGCGGCATCGGCGAGGGCGGCGGTGGGCGCGGTAACGGCATCGGACTCGGCAACATCGGCAGCCTGGGCCACGGCGCGGGGACCGGAACCGGGCAGGGTTTCGGCAGCGGCCACGGACGGCTCGGCGGATCGCACCTGGCGTCGCCGCCTTCGCTCAAGGCGGGCAAGCTGAACGTGTCCGGTCGGCTTCCGCCCGAGGTGATCCAGCGCATCGTGCGCCAGAACTTCGGACGCTTCCGCCTCTGCTACGAGCAAGGGCTCGCGCGCAACCCGAACCTGGCAGGCAGAGTCTCGGCACGCTTCGTCATCGGCATGGACGGATCGGTCAGCAACGTCGCGAACGGCGGATCCGACCTGCCCGACGCCGGCGTCGTCAGCTGCGTGATGAGCGCGTTCAGCGGCTTGAGCTTCCCGCAGCCCGAGGGCGGCATCGTGACCGTCGTCTATCCGGTCAATCTGGCGCCGGACGGCGGCAAGCCGCAGACGGAACCGGTGGCGGTGAAGACCACCGTCCGCGTCGATCACTTGCCGCGGATCATCCGCTTGTGCGGCGCGGCCGCGGCCGTGCCGCTGGCCGAGCGCCGCCAGCTCTGGCGCGAGCGGCTCGCGCGCGTCTCCGGCAATCCCGTGGGTGTGGAGCAGGTGTATCGCCACGCGCTCTCCGCCTGTGAAGCGCAGACCTGGGGCGAACGGCGCCTGCTGCTGTCGATGATGCTCGACGCGTTGCCGGTGGTGAGCCAGCGCGTCGCGCTGTGGCGGCTCATGTTCAGCGATCGCGTTGAGGCCGACGTGCTCTACCGCGGGCTGGTCGCCCGCGTGAAGACGCCGGCGCAGATGCGCGAGCTGCACCAGGCGCTGGGGCTGAAGTCGCTCGACCCGCAGCTGCTCGCCAAGTACGTCCGCGACGCGAAGACTCCGGAAGCGCGCGTCGCGAAGCTCAGAGCTCTCGTCAGCGAGTGGCCCGACGACTTCGAGGTCGCACTGTCGCTGCTCGACGCCCTGGAGGACGCCGGCGATCGCGGCGGCGCGCGGGACTTCGCCGACCGGCTGCGCGCGCGGCCGGACATCGACGCGCACGTGCGCACCGCCATCGGCGAGCTGTTCCTGCGGCTCTCCGCCGCGGACAAGGCGCCGGGCGCCCAGCAGACGGATCTGGCCGAGGGCCGGCGCGCCTTCGGCGAGATTGTCGAGTTTTCGCCGGACGACCCGGTGGCGCGCCGTCGGCTCGGCGACTTGCTCCGCGCGCACGGCTGGTACGCGGACGCGGAGCGGCAGTACCAGACCCTCGCCGAGCTCGCACCGGACGATCCGGCGGTGCCGCTCCTGCTCGGCGCCGCCGCGCAAGGGCAGGGGCAGCTCGAGGCGGCGGTGCGCTGGCTCGAGAAGGCCGCCGACGGCGGCCCGCCGTCGAGCGGCACCGACCGCAGCCCGGCGAGCGTCGCGCGGGCGTTGGCCGCGACGTACCTGGCGTGGGGGCGCCTCGACGCGCGCAAGAACAAGAAGGACAAGGAGCTCGAGGATTCTGATCGCTCGCGCCACGCGCGTGCTCGCCGACGATCGCGCGGCCGGCTCCGCCGCCACCACGGCGCGCGTCACGCTCACCTGGGCGCACCCGGAGCTGCACCCCACGCTGTGGACCAACGCGCTGGGATCGCCCATGCCCGCGTCGGAAGGCGACGTGGCGCTTGGCGTCGCGCAGGCCCGGGTTCCGCGCCGGACCGGCATCCTGGTGGAAGTCCGGATCGAGCCGGACGAGCTCGAGCGCACGGCGCGTCTGGGCGCCGAGGCCGTGCTCACCGTGGTCTTCGACGAGCTCGGCAAGGGCGAGCGCATCATCAAGCTTCCGATCCGCTTCGAACGTGGCGGGTCGGCGGTGCTGAAGTTCAACGTCGGAGACGCGGAGGTGACCCGTGGCTAGGGCCTGGAAGCAGCTGGCGCTGCTGCTGGCGATTGCTCTGCTCTTCGCCGGCTTGGTGTGGAACGCGACGCGACACGGTGTGCACGTGCTGCCGCCCACGCTGGCCGACCTCGAGACGGTGCACGGTGGTGTGAGCGCCCGCGGCGCGCCGAGCGTGGGCGTGCAGCGCCTCGGCAACGGCGACACGGTCGAGACCGACGCCGAGGGGCGTGCGCGCATCCGCCTCGATGACGGCGCGAGTGTGATCGTCGATCGCAAGACGAAGCTGTCCGTCACCGAGCACGGCGTGTCGCTGGACCACGGGCGGGTGTTCGTGCTCGGCGCGCCCGGGGCGCGCTCGGAGGTGAAGCTCGGACAGGCCACGGCGATCATCAGCGGCTCAAACGCCGGCATCGAGAAGAGCGGCGACGCGTCGAGCCTCTACGCCGCGAACGACGAGGTGGTGATCGCCGCCGGTGGCAAGGACCACAAGGTCCGCGCCGGCGAGAAGGCGACGCTTCGCGGTGCCGACATCAGCGTCGGGCCCGCCAAGACCTTCGACGACTGGACGGGCGGGCTCGCCGCGCCATGGGGCGCCAGCGGTCCGCCTCGGCGCGCCGTGGGCGAGATGTGGGGACGCGGTCCGGACGCTTCACCGGGTGACCCCGGGGCCCCGCTCACGATTCGCTCGCACGACGTCGTGGCCAGCATCACCGGCGAGGTCGCCGAGACCCATGTGCGGACGGTGTTCTTCAACGGCGGCAGCAACTCCGTCGTCGGGGATTTCCGCATGGCAATCCCGCCGGGCGCCATCGTCTCGCACTTCCGCTGGGGCGAAGGCGACGCGCTGCAGGAGGCGAAGATCGCGCTGGCGGACCGTGCCCATACCGTGCTCAGGCCGAGCGGCGTGGTGCTGGAGTGGGCCGGCGAGGGCTGGCTGCGCGGGAACCTGCCGCAGATCGCCGCCGGCAGCGCGATCGCCGTCGAGATCGACTACGTGGAGTGGCTGAGCCCGAAGCGCGACGCCTCGGGCGACACCGTCGTCCAGTACCGCTATCCCATGGCGGCGGCCGCGGACCCGCCTCTGATCGGCGAGTTCTCGGCGAGAGTGGATGCCGGTGCGTCGCGGGCCACGGGCATCTCCACCGGCTTCGGGGCGAGCGTCGAGGGCGGCGTCGTGCGGGTCCGGAAGCCGGACTTCCGTCCCAGCGCGGATCTCGTGGTGGACGTGCACCTGCCGGCGTTCGAGTCCGCGGCGCGACTGTACGTCGCCGACGCGGACACGGACGACGACGGACTGAAGACGGTGTTCGTGCGCACGGAAGCGCCGCCCGCGCCGCCAGACGCCGGCGCGACGGTGGTGCTGGTCGTGGACACGAGCGGCAGCGCCGAGCCGGCGCTGCTCGACGTGTCGCGCGCCTTCGTGACGGCGGTGCTCGACGCGCTCGGGCCGCGCGACCGCGTGCTCGTGATCGCCGCCGACCAGGCCACGCGCGCCGTCGGGCCCGCGCAGATCGGCCCGGCGGACGCCGCGCGGAAGACGGCGATCAAGAGCGCGCTCGCGAAGCTCGAGCCGGGCGGCGCGACGGACATCGGACGCGCGTTCGAGGCGGGGGCCGACGCACTGCCCGCCGACGCGCCGAGCGGCATCGTGGTCTACGTCGGCGACGGCTGGCCCACCGTCGGCGATCCCACGGTCGAGGCGATCCAGGCGCGGCTGGCGCGTCGGGCTGGCGGCGTGCCGCGCCTCGGCGCGGTCGCGGTCGGACCGCTTGCGAACCGCTTCGCCCTCGCGTCGCTGGTGCGCGGCTCCGGGCCGCTGCTCGAGATCGCCGACTCTGGCGAGGCGGGCAGCGCGGCCTCCGCGCTGGTCTCCGACGCGCTCCGGCCCACGCTGGCCGGCGTCGAGCTGGAGCTCGGTCCCGCGATCGAGCAGATCTATCCGCGCAAGCCCCGCGCCGTCGTGGCCGGCGACACCGTGACCGTCGTCGGGCGCATGCGCGGCGCCGCTCCGAACGCGGTGGTGCTGCACTGGCAAGGCGCCGACGGCGCGCACCAGGAACGGCGGCTGCTTTCGCTGCGCAAGGCGCCGGACCAAGACGACGTCCGCCGTCGCTGGGCCGCGGCGCGCGTCGACGACGTCGTGCTCACGGGCAAGGGTCGCGAGGCGGCCACCGACGTCGCGCTCCGCGCCGGCCTGCTCACGCCGTGGACCGCGCTGGTGGGCGGCGGCCAGCCGTACGTCGCCACCTCCCTCGACACCCGCCTGCTGGCTCTGTCCGGCGACTCCGGCTTCACCGCGGCGTTCGTGACGCCGGCACAGCAGCTCGGCGCGCTCTCCAACGTCCCGGTGGAAATCCCCACCGGCGACCGCGACGACGTCAGCCTCCCGGACGCACTCGCCAGCGCCGCCAAGCGCGTGCTCGCCGCTGCCGGTGACAGCGTGCGCGCGTGCCGTGACTCGCGCGCCGCGCTCCGGCCCGATCTGTCCGGCCGACTCGATGTCACGTTCCAGGTGGACGGGGACGGCCGGGCCAAGGACGTGAACGTGCGCGGCGCCACGCCGGAGTCCGACGACGCCGCCCTCGACCGCTGCATCGAGGTCGTGGTGCAGGGGCTAGGCTACCCGGGCGGCGGCGTCACGGTGAAGATCAGCTACGTGATCGAGCTGCCTCCGCCGCGCTCGGGCATGCAGCGCTCGAAGTGCTCGCAGACGTCGAAGCTGCCGTTGCCGCTGCGGCGCGGCGTGTGGCGCGAGCGCTTGTCGCAGTCGCCGCCGGAGACGGTGTTCCTCGACGCGCGCCGTTCCTGCGAGCTGCAGAGCTGGTCCGCAGAGCGCACGCTGCTCGAGCTTGTCCTGAAGACAACGACCTACGGCCCTGCGCGCGTCCAGCTCGCGCGCGCTCTCGAGGACGCGGGCAACGCCGAGGCCGCGGCGTTCCTGCGTCGCGAGGCCGTGCGGCGCGCCGCCTCGCCGCAAGAGCTCGCTTCGGTGCGCGCGGCCCTGCTCGGCGACGAGCGCTACCCGGTCGCGACGTTCAAGAAGCAGTACAAGGCCGCGGGCGGCGACGCGGCGCGACTCGCCGTGGTGCGCAAGTTCCTCGCCATCGCGCCCCACGATGCGGGACTGCGCCGGCGGATGCTCGTGCTGCTCGAAGCGCTCGGCAAGAAGACCGAGCTCGCCGACGAGATCCGGCGCATCCGCATCGATCCGTTCGCCGACGCGGCGCTGCTCGCCGACGCGGCCAGCGCGCTCCGGCGCATCGGGCAGGAGGCGGAAGCGCGCCGCACCTTCGGCGAGCTCGCCGAGCGCGCGCCGTCGGATCCCTGGGCGCGCGCGTTCCTCGGCGACCGTCTGCGCAACGAGGGCTGGTTCGACGACGCGAGCGCGGCCTACGCGGCGCTCGATCAGATCATGCCGGACGATCCCGCGGTCTTGATCCGGCTCGCCCTGGCGGACGCCGGCGCGGGTCGGGTGGACATCGCGCGGCGCATGCTCGCGCGCGTCGCGCAGACCGGCGGTCGCGACGGCAACGGCCAGCTCGCGGACCTGGCCGGGCGCCTCGCTTCGGTCGTGCTCGCCGAGGCCAGCGCCGGCAAGGGTGCGTCGAAGGACGACGTCGCCAGGCTCGTGGCCGCTTCGCTCGAGATCGCGCGGCCGACGCGCGGCGTGTCGTTGCTCGCGCTCGTGCCCGCGGCGACGGTACCGGTTACCGTGACCGTGCTGCGCACCGAGGGCAAGGCGGCCGCGGAGCAACCCGCCGACATCGCGGCCCAGGGCATCGGCGCGATCGCGCTCTCGTTCGATCCCGAAGGCAGCGACGCGGTCCGCGTGCGGCTCTCGCGCCCGGAGGATCTCCCGCCGAGCCGCCCCACGCACGTGTTGCTGCGCGCGCTCGTCGGTTCAGGCTCGCCGCTCGTCGCGCCGCGCCTCGCGTCGCTGGACGTGGACGTCCCGGCCACGGGCAAGCCGGTCGAGGTCGTCTACAAGGACGGCAAGCTGGCGCCCGCGCCGTGATACTTTCCGCGCGATGAGCGACTACGACATCCGTCTCGACGACAAGTACGGCCAGCTGCGCCACATCGACGTCGGCGCCGAAGCCGCCGCGCACGAGCCCTGGTTCAACCAGACGCTGACGACCGTGAATGACAGCGTGGTGCGCCTCGGCATCTTCCACGGCGAGTTCCACTTCCACAAGCACGACGCCGAGGACGAACTGTTCCTCGTGCTCGAGGGCACGCTGCTGCTCGACGTGGAAGGGCAGGGGACGATCACGTTGAGACCGCACCAGGCCTACACCGTACCCAGGGGCGTCACGCACCGCACGCGATCGCCGGAGCGGACCGTGGTGCTGATGATCGAGGCGAAAGGCGTCACGCCGACCGGGGACTGACGACGCGCTTCCATTCGGCGTGCGGGGGCGGTAACCGATCCGCATGGCGTCCTACGACGAGGAACGCGGCTGCTACGTGGTGCGAGTCGTTTACGACGGGCCGGGCTTTGCCGGCAAGACCACGAACCTCAAGCAGGTGTGCGAGCTGGTATCCGCGAAGCGGCGCAGCGAGCTGTACACGCCGGCCGAGCTCAAGGGGCGCACCATGTTCTTCGACTGGCTGGAGGTGGACGCCCCGCCGCGGGACGGCGTGCGCATGAAGTTCCAGCTCATCACCGTGCCCGGGCAGGTGCAACGCAACTATCGCCGCCGCCCGCTGGTCGCGATGGCGGACGTAGTCGTGTTCGTGTGCGATTCCACGCCGGCGCAGGTGCCCGACACGCTCCGCACGTTCGCGCGGCTGCGCGCGTCGATGAAGGCGCGCAAGAGCCCGCTGCCGATCGTGGTGCAGGTAAACAAGCAGGACACCAGCGAAGCCTGGGACCCGGAGCGGATGCGGAAGAAGCTCAAGCTCGACGCCTCCGTGCCGTTCCTGCCGGCCACCGCCGTCGACGGCGTGGGCGTGCGCGAGACGCTGGTCACGGCGATGCGCGTCGGCATCCAGACCCTGCCCCAGGCCGAGATGACGCCGCTCGCCGCCGCCTTCGAGAACGCCGACGCGCTCTTCGACCACGTGCTCACGTTCGAGGACAACCCCGACGACGGCCAGCCGATCGACGCGGAGGAGCTGTACATCGGCGAGGAAGAGAGCGACGTGGACGCCGCCGCGGCCGCGCGTCGCATCGTGGCCGCGCCGCTGGACGCGCTCGAGGCCCGCGCGCGCCGTGCCGCGGTGCGGAGCGGCGCCGCGGAGGTCCCGGCGCACCGCACCAAGAAGCGCAAGGGACGCACGCACGGGTCCGGTTCCTGAGGCTTGCCGGTCCGGCGCGGAACCGCGCGGACCGGCAATCAGAGCACGCTGGTGGACAGCAGGTGCGCGTGCACCATGCGCCGTGACTTCGCGCCGATGTCGGCGAGATCGCCGCTGAGTCCGATGCCCGGGATGGGCGCGGTGACCCACGGCATGTCGTAGACGCCATCGGGCGTCTCCACGTGGACGACGCCGGGCTTCGGCAGCGGCAGGATGCTCAAGCGCGCGGAGCGCTTGCCCTTGCCTTTCTTCAGGGGAATGCCCGCGAGATCGACGGCGAAGCCCGGGTCGGCGCCGCTGGGTAGCTGCTCGCGCGCGACGACCTCGATCGTCAGGCGCACGGCGCGGCCGCCGGCGGGCTTGCGCAGCTTTCTCTTCGCGAGCGAGCTTTCGGCGCGGCGCGCGACCGCCAGCCACGCGGCGTGCTGCTCCCCCACGTCGACCACGTCGATGCCAAGCAGCTTGCCGGAGCTGTCGATGGTAGCGGCGAACACGGCGCGGCCGTTCATCGGGCCGGGCGCGGCCGTCGCAATCGCCTCCAGCGCGCCGATCACCGGGCCTTGCGGGCCGAGGCCGATGCTCGCTTCGCGCTGTGCGGCGCCTTCGGCGAGCGAACGCGCGATGCCCGGCGCGACGTTGCCGGCGTGGGCTCGCGGCGCGGGGCCCGCGGGCGCGCGCAGCAGCGGGTTGTCCGCGCCGACGCCGAGCTGATCGAGCCCGAGACGCGGCGCGCTTCGCCCGGGGCGACCCGGCGCCGACGCGGCTGCGACCGCGGCGGGCTCGGCCGGCGCGGGCCCGGGCTCCAGCGACTCCGGTGCGACTTCGGCACCCCGCCCGGGTCGAGCGCGACCGACCATGGCGACGCGGCGCGGCGCGGCCGCGGCTTCGTCCGGCGCGGCCGGCGTCGCGGGCGTGTCCTCGAACAGGGTCTCGATCTCGACTTCGTGGGCTTGCCGGTGCGGCGCGGCCGGCGGCGCGCTGGCGGGGCCGCGCGAGAGCAGTGCGATCGCGACGGCGTGCACCACCACGGCGATCGCGAGCGAGGTCTCGAAGACGCGACGCTGAGCCACGAGGGTCTGGTGCGCTGCAGCGAGGGCGCGTTCAGGCGATCACTGGCACACGCAGCACAGATCCGTCGGGGTGCAGACCCCGACCTGCGACGACCCCGCGCAGAACAGCAGCGTGCAGATCGGGTCGTTCACGTCGGTGCAGGTGTAGCCGGTCGCGCAGGTCCCGCCGGTCCCGCCGGTGCCGCTGGTTCCGCCCACGCCACTGGTTCCGCCCACGCCGCTCGTGCCGCCCACGCCGCTGGTGCCGCCAAAGCCGCCGGTCCCGCCAAAGCCGGCGGTCCCAGCCAAAGCCGGCGGTTCCCCCAACGCCGGCGGTTCCGCCCGTGCCGCCAGCGCCGCCTGCGCCCGACACGCACGACCCTTGTGCGCACACGCTTCCCGCGCTGCAGTCCGTGCTGCGGACGCACTGCACGCACAGGCCGGCCGCCGTGTCGCAAAGCAGCCCGAGGGGCGTGCACTCCTTGTCCGACGTGCAGGCGCTTCGACACACGTTGCCGGCGCAGCGCTTGCCGCCGCTGCAGTCCGGATCCTGCACACACTCGACGCAGCGACCGCGCGCCGTGTCGCACACCTGCGCCGACGGACAGTCGAGAGAGTTCTTGCACGGCGCGAACGCCACGCACGCGTTCTGGACGCAGTCGTTGTTCGCCGGGCAGTCGGCGACCGTGGAGCACTGCACGCACTGGTGAAGCGCCGGGTCGCAGACCGCGTCGCCCTTGCAGTCCAGGCTGTTCGTACACGCTCCCGCGGACGTTCCGGCCGTCCCGGCGCCCCCGTCAGGGCCACCTCCGCCCGTCGAGTCGCTGCTGCAGCCCGGCGCGACCAGCGCCGCGCACATCCCGAGCGCGATCAGGATCGCCATCGTGCGGGATGTTGGTCCCGCGCTCGCTTCACGCTGTCGCGTGGGAATCACTTGCACGTGCCGTTTTCGACGGGGCACGTGCCCTGGCCGCACACGAACGTGGTGCACGTGCCGACGCCGCCGGTGATGTTCATGCACTTCGTGCCGACCTTGTTCAGGTCCGTCGTCGTGTCGCCGGTGTCCGTCGTGATCACGTTGCTCGAGCAGCCCGGCGACGCGGGATACGACGCGCGGCAACTGGTGACCCCGGACGATCCGTACTCCGCCGCGCAGAACGTCCCCGCCTGGCTGTGGTTCATGCCCATCGCGCGGATCGCGCCGCAGCAGTCGATCTGGTGAAGCTCGCCGACGCAGCTCTGGTCGTTGGTGCAGCCGCGCACCCAGCTGGTCGAAAACCCGGCGCACTCGCTGCCCGCGCACGACGTCGCGCCCGCCGCGCCGCTCGCGCCCGCGCCGCCGCTCGCGCCCGCGCTGCCGCCGGTTCCCGCGCCCGCGCTGCCGCCGGTTCCCGCGCCCGCGCCGCCGCCGGTTCCCGCGCCCGCGCCGCCGCCGGTGCCCGATCCGCCGGTTCCACTGCCGGCGCTACCGCTGGTTCCCGATCCGCCGTCGGACATGCCAGCGGCGCCCCCCGAGGACGACGACGAGTCACTGCTGGAGCTGCACGCCCCGGCTGCGACGATGATCGATCCCAACCCCGATACCCAACATAAGCGAAGCATCAGCAAACCCTCCGCCGCCGAGCGTACCACGCCCCGCGGGGTTCCGCGCCGGGCCGGCAATCCCGCCTGCATGGAGGGCTGGGTGCCGGTCCGGCGCGGCCGGCGACGCGTCAGCGCCGCGGCAGGGGACGCAGCGGGTCGGTGAGCACGCGCACGCGTTCATGCTCGGCGTCGACCTCGTCGATCACGAGCGCGTCGCCGACCCGGACCGGAACGTGCCGCTCCTCGTCGACGAGCTCCGCGCCGAGCTGCACGGCGCGACCGTCGCGCACCACGCGCACGATGCCGCGCCCGTTGCGGAACACCGTGACCGCTTCGGCGCGGTCGGTGACGAGCGCCTCCAGCGGCGATGCCGGCTCGCCGCCGAATGCCAGCGCGAAGCGCCACAGCCGCCCGACCACGGCCCACTCGAGCAGTGCCGCGATCGCCGCGGCGCCCGCTGCCGCCAACCAGAACGAGGTGTGACCGGCGCGCTCGAGCAGGTTGCCGGCGGCGCCGAACAGCGCCATCACGCTGAACACGAGGCGCGGCTCGGGAACGTGGTGCAGCACGCTGTCGGTGAGCGACGTGTGGCCGTGCTGCGCTGTGGCCGGGTGCGCGCGTCCGTGGCGCGCGCCGGCGGCGCGTGCGTGATGAACGCGGGCGTGGCGTCCGTGCCGGCGCGCGGCGGGAAGTGCCATGAGCACGAGCCCGCCGAGGCCGACACCGAGCGACAGGACGAACAGCGACATGGCGCGCCCGCTAGTGCGGCAGCGCCTCGGGCTCGCGTGCCCGCGCCGGCTTGAGGGCGGGGCTGTCGCCGAGCACCTGCGCGGTCATCAGCGTCTGCACGACACGCATCACGTCGTCGTAGCCGGTGGCGACGGCCGAGCGACCGCCGTCGCCGTTGCTGCCGAAGTTGATGAACTGGCTGCTCGCGAGCGCCTCGGCCACGCGCTGCGTCAGGTCCGGAGCAAGCTCCAGACGTCGCAGCTCGAAGTAGACGTCGCCCGCGTCACGCAGCGCCTGCGCCTTCAGGCGGATCGCTTCAGCTTCGGCTTCGGCGATGGCGCGGATGCGCGCTGCCTCGGCGCGACCTGCGGCCTCGTACTGGATCACGTTCTGCTCCGCGTCGGCGCGGGCCTGCGGGATCTGTGTCGCCGAGAGCTCCGCCTCGCGCTGGCCACGAGCCGCGCCCTGGCGCTCCATCTCGGCGCGAGCGACTGCGGCGCCGTTGGACGCGACCTGCATGTGGTACGCGCGCTCCTGGTCGTTGATCTGCTGCATCGCTTCCAGCTGCGCGACGCGCGCGCGGCGCTCCTCTTGCGCCTGGACGACGTCGGCGCTGGCCTTGGCGCGTGCCGCCGCTTCGCGACGCCGCGCGTCGGCGACCTCGCTGAGGACCGCGCGGATGTTCAAGCTGTTGAACGACAAGCCGAGGTCCATCAGTTCGCGCGAGCACGCTTCCTTGATGATCACGGCAAGCTCGTCGTCCTCGCCTTGATCGACGAGCGCACGCACGTCGTTTCCGGACGGGGTCGGGACCGGCGCCGGCGGGCGCGCGTTGAAGAGCTGGTCGTGCCGGAGCAGGTTCGTGGCGCGACGGCCGGCCGACGAGAGCACGTCCGTCAGTGTGTTGAGCTGTTCGGCGGGTGATTTGGAGAAGAACTTGTTGGCGGCGGTATTCACCATCGCGTCGTCTTCACCGACGCTGACGATGGCCGACGCCTTGACCGTAACCTTGACCGGTGCCGGCGCGCCGTTGGTGTCGACGTCTGCGGTCTGGTCGGTGATCTCGATGTCCACGTTGATCGCCTGCGCGGGGATCACGCGGCTGACCGTCAACACCGGAACCACCGTCGCCTTGCACGGGCCCCGATAGATTCTGAGTCTTCCGTTCAGCCAACTCACCAGGCGAATCTCTCCTGCTGCGACGTCACGCAAGAACGAGCTGACAATAACGGGCGTAAGCACCACGACGCCGATGATGGTGCCGACCGCCACAAGCACGGATGTCTCCACCGATTCCTCCTGGCCCTTGCGGGCCGTGTTGAGCGGGACCGCGAGCCGTTGGGGGCGTCGCGGTTCCGCAGGAAATGCTAACCACTACGCGCGGGACCGCAATCGCCGGCGCAGCGGATCCCGCTGGAATCCGACGCGCGGGAAGATCCCGCGCGCCCTGCCGTACCAGGCCTCTTGCACGCCGCGCTGCGCAACGACGGCAGCGAGGCATGGCGCATGCAACACCTTGCGACGAGGTGACCCCCATGCCGTCGAACGAACAATCCGCGGTTCTACCGCGTCTGCCGAATGCGACGGACCGCCGGTTTTCCACTCGCGTGCAAAGCGAGATCCCCATGCATGTCGGCGATGGCATCCTCGTGTCGGCGGCGCGCAGCGTCGACGTGTCCGCCGGTGGTGTCCTGATCGCGCGGTCGTGCCCGACGCGCAGCACGGATGATCGCGTGTATCTGGAGGTCGAGATGGCGATCCCCGGCGAGGACGAGTCGGTCACGGCGCTTGCACGGCCGGTATGGTCGCTTGGCCCGTACCAGGCGCTCAAGTTCATCCGCATGAGCGACGTCGATCGACTGACCTTGGCCGAGCTCGTGGACCGCGTCACGCGCAGCGCCGCGTAGCCGCGTGCAACGGACGGGGCGTGCCGCAAGCGTTGCGCAATCGCCCGCGCGTGCTGGGTTACGCGCCGAGACGCGCCCCGGTCGTCACGTCGGTGACCAGCAGCGGCTGAGCGTGTTGGTAGCCGGTGACGCGCCGCTTGCGTTCGATGTCCACGTAGACCCGCTCGACCTGCTCGGACGTCAATCCGATGGACGGCGCGACGTCCGCCGGCGGCACGCCATGATCGCGCGCCCACATGCACAGGTCCATCTTGTCGTACGGCAGGCTGAAGTAGAACTCTTCTTGCGTCTGCGCCATGGAGAAAGTGTCGGTGGTCGGCGGCCGGTGCTGGATCTCGAGCGGGACGCCAAGGTGTTCGGCGAGCTGGTAGACCTGCGTCTTGTACAGATGTGCGATCGGCTTGAGATCGGCGGCGCCGTCGCCTTGCTTGACGAAGAAGCCTTGGTCGTATTCGAGCAGGTTCGGCGTCCCGACGACGGCGAACCCCAGGCGATCGGCGTGGTAGTATTCGATCATCTTGCGGACGCGCTGCTTGAAGTTCGTCGCGGCGACCAGCTCGCGGTACGCGCCCCCGGACATGCGCGACGACTTGCGTTCTCCGGCAGGGCTCTCGATCACGAGCTGATACACGTTCAGGCGATCGCCCTCGAGGATCGACGGTAGCGCAAGCTTGAAGGTGTAGCTCCGGTCGAACTCGGGAAAGACCTGGCGGATCGCCCGCTCCTGTCGCTCGTAGCATCCGGCGCCCGCGAGCGTCGCCCCGATGTCCTCGGTGAGCGCCGGGATGCCGTAGCGATCGGCCAGCAGCTGTCCGAGACGGGACGCGTCGTCCGAGGTGTCCTTCTCCGGCATCAGCAAGCCAAGGGTGTGCTCGGCGCCGAGCGCGCGTACGCACAGCGCCGCCACGACCGAGCTGTCGACCCCGCCGGACAGGCCGAGCACGGCGCCGCGCCGGTGGAGCACGTCGAGGACGCCGTGGCGGATGAAGCCCGCGATCTCCTCGGCTGTCTGTCTCGCGTCGATGTGCAGTACTTCGGGAGAGAACATCGGTGAGCCTTCTTTCCGCCTCGTTTGTGTTGCACCGCGCGTGCCAACGCGATTGCCAACGCGCGCGGCGATGCGGGGTGCGCACGCCTTTCGTTCCGCGACCATCGCGACCGGGCGCGATGCAAGCGTTTCCGGTATTTCCCTCGCCGCTCGAGCCGTGAGCAAGCCCTCCGGCGCGCGCTACCGGAGCATGACGCGCGTGTAGGCGTACACGGCGACGATGATCGCAACGTCGATGACCGCGACCAGCGATGCGTCACGCCAGTCGAAGCGCACGCCGAAGTCGGGATCGTGCGTCTTGATGGCGGAGTACAGCGCGCCCGACAGCCCGACGTCGATCCACAGCACGTAGTGGTAGGCGAAGGAGAGAAAGAAGATGCCCACGGCGAGACCGGCCCAGGTCGCCGTCAAAGCCATCCCCCAACGCCGCGCGACCGGCGCATTGGCGCCGAGCGCGGTGACCGGGATCTTGATCGCCAGATACACGACGACGGAAAACAGGAACATCCCCGGCAATCCCAGCTCGGCCAGCGTGAGCAGGTACGAGTTGTGGGCGGTCAGGTAGTGGTACTCGCCGAATTGGCCCGGCCCCACGCCGAGGATCGGATGCGAGCGCCAGATCGACAGCGACTCCGCCCAGCAGTCGATGCGCTCCATGGTCGAGCTGGTTGCTTCCGCGCCGCTGCGGCCCCCGAAGAGCATCAAGGGGAGCGACGCGATCGCGCCGAGCGCGAGCCCGCGCGCGCCGAAGCGTTTGACGAAGTACGCGGCAAGCACGGTCGCGAGCACGAGCTGACCGCCGCGCGACTTGGTCATCAGCGTGCACGCGACCACGATCGCGAACGTGGCCGCCGGAATCAGCCAGCGACCTCGACGCCGCTTCGTGCCGCCCAGGGCGAACGCCAACGGGAGCCCGACGGCGACGGCGAGCGCGAGCTCGTTCGGGTCCTGCAGCACGCCGCGGTAGCGCACGCGGTCCTTGCCGATGGACGTCGTGCCCATCCAGCCGATGTGCTCGCACGCGTATTCCGCGCCGGGATCGGGGTCACCGACGTAGCACTCGTGGACCGTAGCGCACGGTCGACCGTCGGCGGTCCCGGACATCTGCTCCCCGGACGCTTCGTCGACCACCACGCAGCCGGTCGGGCCGAAGCCTTGCTCGACGGCGACGGTGCCGACGAAGATCACCATCGCCAGCACGACGCCGGCGATCGCGCCGAGGGCGCGGAACGTCTGCATGCCATGCGCGATCAGGAGATACAGGGACGCGGAGACGAGGAGCTCGGTCGTGGTCGGCGTCTCGTGCGGCGCGTGGACCATGAGCGTCAGGAGGCTCCAGAACAGGAACAGCGCGACCCACGGCAGGAGCGGGGTGGATCTGGGCCGGGTGTTCCCGAGCCGCAGATCGAGCACGCCGCCGAACACGGCCAGCGCGAACACCAGATAAAGGAGTGGAAAGGCGCGTAGCGGCCCGAGGAGCTCCTGCGGGCGCGCGTAGATCACGGCAACGAGGAGCAAGACGCCGGGGATGGCGAGCATGGTGGCGGTCGACGGCGCAGCGTGCATCCGCTGTGCCACGACGCGCAAGCCGCGAGACATGGCACGGCGCGTGCACGCGCCTGTGGCGTGATTGCGCGTCGAGACATCTGCCGGCTCCACAGGGCGCGCGGGGTCGTCTTCGCAGCGGCGCTGATGCTGGGCGCGTGCCGGTCGTCACCGGATATCCAGATCCTCGGCGGTACCAGCCGGATCCCCGACGGCGAAGCGTCGCCCAAGCGCTCGTCGGTCTTCGATGGTCACGTCTTGACCCTGCACGCTGCGCGCGGCGAGACGCGGGGCATCGAGGTCCGCATCGCGGGCGCTCGCTCGCGTGACGTTCGCCTGAAGCTACCCGAGCCGATCGCGCGGATCTCCGCGTTCCGCGTCCGGTCGATCGAGGTTCGAGAGCCGTCCACGTCGATGTACGGCCCCAGCAGCGGGCGCGGCCGCTATCCCGATATCCTGGTCCCGGTGCGCGGCCAGGTCGCCGCCCGGCGGCTCGCCTACTTCGACGTGGCCGTCGCGCAGGCTGCAGAGCCGGGCCGCTACGCCGGCATGCTGACGATCGGGGAGCGGCGCATTCCGGTCGTGCTCGCGGTCTCGCGTGCGCGCATCGATCTCGAGCGCGACCCGCTGGTCTGGGCCTTCTACAAACCCGCGGAGATCGCCCGGGTGCACGGGCTCGCCGACGACGACGGGCCGCGGGAGATCGCCCGGGAGCGCGCGTACGTGGAGCTGTTCCGCGCGCACGGCGTGATGCTCGCGTCCGATGTGCTGCCGGCGCGATTCCCGGCTCGCCGCGCGTTCGTGCACGACGTGCGCTACTGGCCCGTCGCGGTCGACACCTCGAGCGACGCCGCGATCGCCGCCGACACGCGGCGCTGGCTCGAGCTGTTCGCCGGTGTGCCCGCAACGCCCTTCGCGATCCCGATCGACGAGCCGTCGTCGACGCAGCAGAAGCTCCGCGCCCGGCACATCGCCGAGGTGATCGGCAGCGCGGGCGGCGGGCGGCCACGGCTGCTCCGCGCCGTCACCGACATCGCGTCGCCGATCTACGGCGACGCGATGGACGTGTTCATCTCACCGCGGAACCTGCCTGCCATCGCGCGCCAACGACAGGGTCGCGGGGAGCGCTTCTGGACCTACAACGGTCGGCCGCCCAGCGCGGGCAGCATGATCCTCGACACCGACGGCAACGCGCTCCGGACATGGGGCTGGATCGCGTATCGCTACGATGTAGAGCTCTGGTACGCGTGGGAAGCGCTCTATTTCTCCGACCGCTACAACGGTGGCGGTCCGACGGACGTGACAGCGCAGGCGATCACGTTCGACGAGCGGCGCAAGGGCGGCACGGATTTCGGCAACGGTGACGGCGTGCTCGCGTATCCCGGGCCGCTGCCGTCGATTCGACTGAAAGCGTTGCGCCAGGGGCTCGAGGACCGGCTCCTGTTGCGTCAGCTGGAGGCGTGCGGAGCCGGGGCCGTGGCCCAGGGCATCGCGCGCCGGATGATCCCGCGTGCTCTCGGCGAGGCGGGCCGCGCGTCGAGCTGGCCGGCCGATCGACAGGACTGGGCGCGGGCACACGACGAGATCCTCGAAGCCATCGACGCCCGCTGTCCGCGGGACGTGAGCGCCAGGAGCGATCCATGAACTACACCCGGACGAATGACGCTGCGACCACAACGCTGCGGATTGCGGGCGAGCTCGACGCGCTGTCCGTGCCGCGACTCGGCCCCGTCGTCGACCAGCTCGCCGCCGAGGGGCGCGACGTCGTGGTGGACCTCACGCAGCTGCGCGTGATCGATGCGACGGGCGTCGCGGCGCTCGTCACGCTGTTCAAGCGCGTGCGCGCGGTCGGCGGTCGCGTACGATTCCTGGGCATCGCCGCCCAACCGCGGCTGGTCTTCAACCTGCTGCGGCTCGACGTCGCGTTCGGAATGGCGGAATGACGCAATCTGCGCCGCGATGCGTCGCGAAGCGGTGCGATTTGCCACGACGAAGCCGAGCGCACGCTGCGATTCGCGCGGCACGCGGCTTGCGTGTCGAGGGGCGAGCCATCTTGTCGAGTACCGAGTCGGGAAGAGCCGGCACGTGTTGTGGGTTGTTGATCCTGTCGAGGAGACGCCCTCGGCATTTCGCGCGCCCGGAGTCCCGGTCGGTAGCGGCTTCGATTGTCCTCGGAAGGAAGGGAGGAGCTCTTGCTGACTTCAAGCACGGCACTTCACGTGACCGAACCGATTCTGTCCGTCACCGACGGCGCGTCGCGGCATCGCGTTCTGGTTGTCGACGACGACACGCAGCGGCTCTGGTCCGTCCAGGGCATGCTGCCCGACTGCGACGTCGACATCTCGAACGACGGCTGGAGCGCCCTCGAACGGTTCGACGAGACCCGTCCCGACGTGGTCGTCGCCGCCGTCCGTGCACCGCGCATGGACGAGTGGGAGATGCTCCGGCTGCTGCACCGGCGCGACCACGATATTCCGGTGGTCATCTTGGGGCACGCGGACGATCGCTGCGCGGCCGTTGCCGCGATGCGCGAGGGCGCACGCGACTACCTGCTCGTGCCGATCGAGCCGGACGAGCTCAGGGCGTCGATCCACCGGCTCGCGCCGATGCGCGACCCCGACCTCGCGGGGACGGATGACACGTCGGCGCTGCCGTTCGGCGGGCTGGTGGGCACCAGCACGCCGATGCAGTACGTCGCACGCCTGGCGAGCCGGGTCGCGCACGCTCGCGCGGCCTTGTTGCTCACGGGCGAAACCGGTACGGGCAAGGGGCACCTCGCGCGCGCCATCCACGACAGCAGCCCGAGAGCGGACCAGCCGTTCGTCGAGGTGCAGCCCACGGGGCTCGTCGAGTCGCTGCTCGAGAGCGAGCTGTTCGGCCACGAGCGCGGGGCCTTCACCGGCGCCGACCATCGCCGGATCGGCCGCTTCGAGCAGGCGAACCACGGGACGCTCTTCCTCGACGAGGTCGGCGAAATGCCGCTGTCCGTCCAGGTCAAGCTCCTGCACGTGCTGCAGGAGCACGCCTTCGAGCGCGTCGGAGGCAACCAATCCGTGCACGTGGACGTGCGGGTGATCGCCGCCACGAACCGCAACCTGGGCCTGGAGGTCGAGAAGGGTCACTTCCGCGAGGATCTCTACTATCGCCTCAATGTCGTGCAGATCGAGATGCCGCCGCTGCGCGTTCGCGACAAGGACGTCATGCTGCTGGCGCATGCGTTCCTCCGCAAGTTCGCCGAAGAGAGCGGCAAGAACATCGACGGCTTCAGCCGTGCCGCCCAGGCGCGCCTGCTCGGTCACGCCTGGCCGGGAAACGTGCGGGAGCTCGAGAACGCAGTGGAGCGCGCGGTGGTGCTGTGCGACGGCCCGCGCATCGAGGCCGCCGATCTGCATCTCGAGGGCGCCCACGGAAGGCCACGGCCCGGGCTCGCGAAGCTCGCGGACATCGAGCGCGAGGCGATCATCTCGACGCTGAACGCCGTCGAGTCCACCCAACGTGCTGCCGAGGTACTCGGCATCAGCATACGGACGATCCAGTATCGGCTGAAGTCGTACGGCTTGTCGAGCCGGAGCCGTCGCACGTCGTAGCGGTCAGACGTCGTCGTCCGCGTCGGTGAGATACCAGCGCTCCGGCCTCGCCAGCTCCGCGGCGACGTCGTCGGATTCCGCATCGAAGAGCAGCACGGGGCCTTGCTCGCGCGGCGAGAAGCCGCGCGCCGTCAATAGCCTCCGCGTGCCCGGATCGCCGAGGAACGCGAGCGACGCGCTCGCCGCGCCCTCGTCGCGCAGCGCTGGAAGCAGCAGATCCAGCAAATCGCCGATGGCGTTGCGGTAGCCGAACAGATCGACGACATGCGCGGCGGCGCCGTGGCGCTCCACGATTGCGTACGCGGAAAATGCCGCTGTCACGCCCGCGCAGAACCGCGGCGCGCGCACGACACGCGGGATTGTCGAAGAAGCGCCAGCGCAGGTAGTCGGCATCGCGACGGCCGATGATGTCGTAGCCATGACGCGCGCCCGCCCAGAGCTCGTCGAAGCGTGAGTCGGCCTGGTCGGTCCACGACAGCTGCCAGTCCTGCCGGCTTGCACGTCGGGCGCGTCGATGCAGCGCTGACCCGACGGCGTCGAGGATCGCGCCGGCCGGCGCCGCGACCCGTCTACCGGTGTAACGCGCCAGGTACCGCGCGTGGCGGAGCACCGCGACCCAGCGGGTGAGCGCGCCGAGCTCCCGGTAGCCGGCGCGCCGGAACAGTGGACGCGCCGAGGTGTTGGGAAAGCCGTATGCGAGATCGTGATCCGCCAGCACCGCGCGTCGCGTCTCGCGGACCAGCGCGAGAGCCGGCCCCAGGGTGCGGTGAGGCCGATCCACGGCGAGGTCGACGAGCTGCGCCACCCGCGCCGGTTCGCCCTGCAGGATGAACCGGCGCTCGGTAACGCCGGCGCTGCCCACGATGCGGCTGGCGCCGTCGTCCTCGGCGGTCAGGACGAACACGCCTTCCGGCAGCTCCGGAGCGCGCTGGGTCCACGCAAAGCGTTCGCCGGCATCGACCGGGATGGGAAGATTGTCGCGCCAGATCCGTGCCAGCTCGGTCTCCACCGCCCGCGGGTCCGCCTCGCGGACCGCGTAGTGCGTCGTCACGCGACGCGACCCGCGGCGCCGGCGAGCT
Organism: uncultured delta proteobacterium; assembly: GCA_963775185.1. Lineage (GTDB taxonomy): Bacteria > Myxococcota_A > Polyangia > Polyangiales > Polyangiaceae > JAPSGB01. The sequence continues at coordinate 37,242 of CAVZIE010000014.1, forward strand.
TCTTGTCGACGAAGCGCGCGATCGCGTCGATCGAGTCGAGATTCTCCGGCAGCAGCTCGGCGTCCTCGATCCGAATCGTGTACTTGCCCTCGAGAAACGACACGACCTCCAGCACGCCGGTGGAATCGACGACGCCGAGATCTCTCAGCGAGGCGTCGTCGGCGATCGCGTCGCCTTCCGGGATGTAGAAGTTGTCGCGCACGAAGCGTGCGACGGTTTGCTTGATGGAGTCCATTGTTCACTCCTTCGTCGTAGAGAGGCGCGAGAGCGCCGTCTTGTCGATTTTCCCGTTTGGCGATTTCGGCAGGGCGTCGAGCACGGCGATGCGCGTCGGAACCATGACGCTCTCCAGGCGATTGCGGCACTCGCGGACGATCTCGCGTTCGGCGAGCACAGCGCCCGGCTCTAGAGCCACGAAGGCGACGATCGCTTGACCCAGGACGGCGTCCGGCACGCCGATGACGCCGGCCTCTCTCACGCCGTCGATCGCGAGCAGCGCGCTCTCGACCTCCTTGGGAGCGACCTTCTCGCCGCGTGATTTGATGATGTCGTCCATGCGGCCGACGAAGTAGAGGTAGCCGTCTTCGTCGATCCTGGCGTAGTCGCCGGTGTAGAGCACCAGCTCGCCGGGCAGCGGGCCCGGGCGGAGCTTCTTCGCGGTCTGCTCCGGCTTGCCCCAGTACCCGCGCATCACCGTGGCGCCGCGTACGACCAGTTGCCCGACCTCGCCGGGCGGAAGGCGCCGGTCGTGATCGTCCACCACCCAGAACTCGGTGTTCGGGATCGGGATGCCGACGCTGCCTGGTTTCCGGTCGAGGTCCTCCGGCGGCAGATACGACACACGCTTGCACTCCGTGAGCCCGTACATCGAGTAGATGCGGGCCTGCGGGAACCAGCGCTGCAGCATAGCGATCTGCTTCTCCGCCAGCGCAGCGGCCGTGTTCGTCACGAAGCGGATGTGCGAGAGATCGTACTGCCCCAGTGTCGCGAGGTCGCCCAGCATCGCGAACAGCGTCGGGACGCCGGGGAACCCCGTGACCGCCTCGGCCGACAACGTGCGCAGCACCTCCGCGGGATAGGCGAAGGAGCGGAGCAACACGAGTCGGGCCCCGAGCTTGAACGACATGATCATCTGGTACAGCCCGTAGTCGAAGGAAAGTGGCAGCGCGCCCAGCACGACGTCGTCGGAAGTCATCTGCAGGTACGTGCTGATCGACGCGGCAGCGGTCAGCATGTTGCGGTGCGTGAGCATCACGCCCTTGGCGTCGCCCGTGGACCCCGACGTATAGATGATCGATGCCAGGTCGACGTCGATCGCACGCCGCGCCGGCGCCTCGCCGGCGCGCGACCGACCCAGCGTCTGCTCCCACCCGACCGCGCCGGGGATCGCGGCGAGTCGATCCGCGCTCAGCGGTCCCGTCGCGATCACGGTCTTGTCGTGCGGCGCGCTTTGCAGCGCGAGCGACAGCGCGCCGATGCGCGGCGCGTCGACGATGATGGCGCTCGGCCTGCAGTCGGATAGCAGATAGGCGAGCTTGTCCGGCTTGGTCTGGGGGCTGACCAGCGATACCACCGCGTTGGCCGCGAGCGCGCCCCAGAAGCTCACGACGGTCTCGACGCCCGCGTCGGCAAATACCAGGACGCGGTCCCCCCGTTGCACGCCGCGGGTCGCGAGAAAGTTCGCGAGTGCGACGGACGCGGCGTACAGCTTGCCGTAGGTGTGCCGTTGCCCCTCGAACACCAGCGCGACCTTGTCGGGGGCGTCGCGCGCCGATGCGGCCAGGTAGTCGTGGAGCAAGGGCACGGCGTTTGGCGTCTGGTTCATGGCGTCGTCCGATCGATGTTGGTGCGGAGCTCCATGTGCCGCGGCCGCGGCGTCTTCCGCAGGAGCTCCTCGCTCAAGAGCTGGGTCGACAACACACCCACCACGGCCATGTTGTCCGTGTTCGAGAACGGTTGGTCCCCGCGTGTCCGGAGCTTGTCGCGCAGCCGCGCGACGACGGCGGGATCGAAGACCCCTGCGTCGCGGACGACGGTCTTGTCCATCGCCCACTCGACCCAGTCCGGCGCGTCGGCTCCGGCGAAGGCCGCGGCGTCCGGCGCGCGATAAGGCTGCTTCTTGCGCGCCACCACCGAGTGCGGCACGAGCCCGTTCGCTGCGCGCTTGAGCACGTGCTTCTCGTCGAGGACGGCGAGCTTGTGGGCGTCGGGCAAGCGTCCGCCGAGATCGACGACGTCCTTGTCGAGAAACGGGAAGCGGCCTTCGACGGAGTGCGCCATCAGCATGCGATCGCCCTGCGACGAGAGCAGGTAGCTCGACAGGAGCGTGCGCATCTCGAGGTACTGGTCGGCGGCGAGCGGCGACCAGTGCGCGAGCTCGGGTGGAAGCGACGCGAGCAGCTCGCCGACGGGATCGACCTCGAGCGACGCACGCAGCTCCGGCGCGAGCAGACGCAGCAGCGCGCTGGTCGTGCGCCAGCGCGTCTGGTGCGCGAAGCCGGGCTCGCGGTACGACGCCAGATCCTGCCCGAAGAACTGCTGTGCCAGGCCGCGCGCGCGCACCGGCGAGCGCGCGAGGTACGGATAGAGCCGCTCGAGCAGTCGCGGTCGCGTGCGCGACTCGGGCTGTCTCGCCCAGAATCGCCGCAGCTTGCCCTCGCGGAACAGATCGTAGCCCGCGAACACCTCGTCCGCGCCTTCGCCCGTCAGCACCACCTTGATCCCGGCCTGCTCGACCGCGCGCGACAGGAGAAACAACGGCGCCGGCGCGGTGCGGAGCAGCGGGCGCTCCGCGTGTCGCACGACATCCGGGAACGCGCGGGCGATGTCCCGCGCCGTCACGACCAGCTCGTGATGTTCCGAGCCCAGCCGCGCCGCCATCTCGCGCTGGTAGCGGGTTTCGTCGTACTCGGCGTCATCGAAGCGGATCGAGAACGTGTGGAAGCCGGGGCCCTTCGCGCGGAGCGCCAGCGCCGCGACCAGCGAACTGTCGAGCCCGCCGGACAGGTAGCTTCCGACCGGCACGTCGGCGCGCAGCATGCGCAGCGACGTCGCGCGCTCGAGCGCGCCCAACACGGCCTCGGTGGACTCGCTCACCGTCGGCGCGCCGTCGGGGACGAAACGTGGCGTCCAGTACGCTCTGTCGACGACGCGCCCCGCCTCGTAGGTGCGCACGTGCCCCGCCTCGAGCTCCGTGACGCCGGCGAACACCGAGCGCGGCGCGAGCGCCGCCCAGAACGTGAACGTCTGCTGGATGCCCAGCGGATCGAACGCGCGCGGAAGCGCGGGGTCGCCTGCGAACAGGGCCTTGACCTCGCTCGCGAAGCTGACGCGTCCGTCGCGCTCGGCGATATGGATCGGTCGCACGCCGAGTCGATCGCGACACAGCACGAGCCGTCGCGCGCGCGCGTCCCACAGGGCGAACGCCCACTGTCCGTCGAGGCGCTCGAGCGCGCGCTCGCCCCATTCCTTCCACGCGACCAGCAGCACCTCCGTGTCGCTCTGCGTGCGGAAGCAATGTCCGAGCGACGCGAGCTCGGCGCGAAGCTCGACATAGTTGAAGATCTCGCCGTTGTACACGAGCGCAAGCCCGCTCTCGTCGTCGACCAGCGGTTGTTGGCCGGTCGCGAGATCGATGATCGACAAGCGCGCGTGCCCCAGCCCCGCGTGCGGGTCGCGGTAGATGCCGCGCTCGTCTGGGCCGCGGTGGTGGAGCGCCGCGACCATGGCTTCGAGCGCGTCGCGCCCGGGGGGAGGCAGCTCCGCGCGAAGGTTCACGATGCCGGCGATGCCGCACACGGCAGATCTCCTTTACCGAACGACGCGCGTGCTGAAGCCACGGGCGCCGTGTTGCAGCCCGCATGCCAGCGTGATGGACGCGGCGTCGCGCCCCCACCGGGAACGCCATCGGCGGCGCTTTCGAGCAGAACTTGCGGCGCAACGTGGAAAATGCGCGGATTCCACTGTTTTCTGGTTGCCGGTCCGGCGCGGCCGGCGGCGCGGCGCGCGGGCGTGGCCACGCCTGAACGCGCCGGACTTGCGCGCGCCGCGCAAGCGTTCCGGGCGGCTGCCGCGCCGGACCGGCAATCACCCGTTGGAGGTGGCGCTCGCCGGATCGGTGCCCTGCACGTGTCGCGCGAGAAACTCGAAGGTGCGGCGCCATTTGCGCTTGGCTTCGCGGCGCCAGATCATCGCGTCGAAGCCGTGGATCTCGTCGGGGTGCACGGAGAGCTCGCACTCGGTACCGCGGGTCACCAGCACTTCGCGCAGGCGTCGCGAGTCGGCGAACAGCGGATCCGCGGTGCCCGCCGCGACGAAGAACGGTGGAAGCGGACGCGCGCCGTCGCTCGGGGGCTCGGCGAGACGCGCGAGCGGGCTCGCCAGCGGCGCGCGCAGGGCAGCGGTGCGCAGCGGGCGCCCGACGTACGCGCTGGCGGCGCGGATGATCGTCAGCTTGAGCACGCCCGAGAGCTTCGGGTGTTCGACGAAGCGCGCGACGTCTTCCACGTCGAGCAAGCCGTAGGTCGGCACGACCGCGCGGATCGACGGGTTGCGATCGTAGACGGCGCGCGCGAAGGGTTCGGGGCGCGGGTGCGTGGCGATGTACGCGAGCGCTGTCACCAGGTTCGCGCCGGCGGACTCGCCGGCGAGCACGAGGCGCGACGGATCGCCGCCGTGCTCGGCGGCGTGGTCCATCACCCAGCCGAGCGCCGCGGCGACGTCCTCGAGCGGCGCGGGATAGCGATACTTCGGGCCCAGGCGGTAGTTCGCGTTGAACACGACATAGCCCTGCGACGCGAACGCGAGCGCCATCACGCGGTGCGTGTCCTTGCTCAGCGTCGCGAAGCCGCCGCCGTGGACGTACAGCACGCAAGGTCGCGGATGACCGGCCTTGGGCCGGTACACGTCGAGTCGGTGATAGCGCTTGCCCGTGTCGCGGTAGGCGACGTCGCGCTCCAGCTTCACGCCGTAGCGCGTCGGGTTCGCCGCAGGCTGGAGATACGGCAGGCGGGCCAGCAAGTGCAGCGAGCCGTCCATCAGCCGTGGCACGGCGTGCCCGAGGAGATCCCACCGCGCACCGCGCATGACGACACTCTACAGGCGAGTTGGCCCGCGCGTCACCTGTGTGGCGCCGGTCGCGCTAGGATCCCCGGGTGCCGAGCGCCGCTCCCGCAGTCCGCGTCGCCGGCGCGCTCGTTCTCTTGATCGTCGCCGCGGCGCTGGCTCGCCCGGCGGCGGTCGCGCCGTCGTCGCGGACGTTTCAGGATCTCCTGTCACCGCTCGCCGTCGGTCAAGCCGTGGCGCGGGGCTTCGTGCTCGCTCCGCTCCGTCGTGGGGAAGAACACGACATCGTGCTCGTGGCCGAACGGCAGCACCAGCGCGTGGAGATCCACGTGCTGCCCCGGGGCGCGTGGTCGGGTATCCGCGAGACGCCGAGCTTCGGCGTCGGGTACGAGACCGGGGCGTCGAGCGCCCGTCGCGAGGACTGCGAGGCACTGACCGGGCGCGTCCGCGACGTGATCGCGAGCCACGATCCGGGCAACCTCCAGCCCGACGCGTTGCCGCTGGTCGCAGGTAGGGTCCCGCCGCTCGCGACGCGCGTGCTCGATCGCTTCGTCGGCCCGCGCGGCGCGTTGCTCGGCGCGGCGTTGGTCGCGGCGAGCTGGCTCCTCGCGTCGCTGCCCGGCGGCGCGCTGTGGAGCGCCGCGTGGCTGTTGCTGCTCGGGCTCGCGCTGCGCTTGCCCTCGCTGGGCGTGCCGTTCGTGCACGACCAGGACGTCCAACGTCTGTTTACCGGACACATGCCGGTGTCGGCGATCCTGACCGGTCGCGGGCTCGAGGATCGGCACCCGCCGCTCTATTTTCTCGTTTTGCACGTGACGCAGTGGTTCGGCCAGAGCGAGGCCGTCGTGAGGCTGCCGGCGGCGATCGCCGGCGCGCTCGTGGGGCCGGCCATCGTCGCGGTCGCGCACGTGCTGCGGCGGCCGATCGTACCGGCGGCGCTGGCCGGCCTCGCGGCGACGCTGTCGGCGGAGCTGGTGCTGCGCTCGCGCGAGGTGAGCGAGATCCCGCTGTTCGGCTTGCTCGCGATCGCCATGAGCGCGTCGCTGCTCGCTTTCGCACAGGCGCCGTCCCGGCGGCGCGGCGCGGCGATCGCGCTCAGCCACGGGCTCGCGCTGTGGACCTACTACGTCGCGCCGCTCTACCTGCTCGGCGGCGCGGCGGCGCTGCTCGCCCTTCGCAAGCTCGATCGACGCGCGCTGCGTTGGCTCGGTCTGGGCGCGCTGGCCGGCGCGCCGGCGGTCGCGCTCGGCGCCGTCACGATCTTCCGCGATCATCCGGCGCGGGCCGCCGCCGCCGCGCACCCGGCGCTGGCGTGGGGCTCGCACCATCCCCTGGAGATGGCCGGACACCTCGCCGACGTGACGGTCGCGGCGTTCGGTGCGCCGCTGGTCGCGCTGGTCGCGCTGGTCGCGCTGGTCGCGCTGGTGCGTCGCGACGCTGCGGTGCTCGCGCCGCTCGCGGCGCTGCTCGTCGCGTTCGTCGGCATCGCCGCCGTCGTCCCGATCGCCCGCGCGCAGCCCTACTACATCGTGGCGGTGCTTCCGGCCGCGTTCCTCGCGCTCGGTCTCGGCTTCGACGGCGACGCGCGCAAGTGCGGGCTGCTCGCCATCGTGATCGCGGTATTCGCGGTGCCGCGCGCGCGTCTGGGGCGCGACGCGTATGTGGTGAGCGACGACGCGTTCATGCCGCGCTTCGCGCGCGCCATCGCCGGGCGCCCCGAGCGGCGCGTCGCCACCGTCGCCCACTACGACGCGACGCTCCTCGAATACTACCTGGCGCGCGGCCACGACGCGCCGATCGACTGGGGGCTGCTGCGCTCGGACGCGAGCGGCGTGACGTCCGTTCCCGGCACCGACAAGCAGGTCGTGCCGCTCGCGTACTCGCATGGCGCGGATCCGGACCGGCAAGCGCGAGATCGCCTGCAATCGCTGCTCGGCGCCGGACCGTTGCTGGTGGTGGAGCGCGAGGAGTTCCGCCCGCGGAGCGTCGCGGCGCGGCTGCGGGAATGCCGTCTCGTCGACGAGGCCGGGTCCGGACGCCTGTTCGCTTGCGGGCGGCACTAGCAGCGCGCGCCAAACTTCGCGCGGAACCCAACTCTCCGAACCCGCGCTACATCCAGGTTAGAGTCACCAGCTCGGCGGCAACGAGCGTGGGTTTCTTGTCGACCAGCACGAGTGGACGGGTCAGCAAGCCGAAGTCGCAGCTGTTCGAGAGGCGCCACTCGTAGCCGACGCCGGCGGCGGCCGCAAACGACACCCCGGCGTGCCGTTGCCGCTCCTGCGCGACCGTTCCAGCGCCGACACCGAGCTGGAAGTGGAAGCCGTCGTAGTCGCCGGTATAGTCTTCGAGCTGCGCCATCAGCGCGCCGACGAAGCGCGGTCGCGCGCGGCGTTCGAGCACCGGCACGCCCGCGCCGGAGGCGGTCGCGCCGAGAACCACGCTGTGCGCTATGGGCCACCCGATCGCGAGCTCGAACGGGATCGCGAGCCCGGTGACCGTCCGTGTGCTCGTAAAACTTCCGGCGAAGGGGTACGAGAAATAGAACTCCGTGCTGTTGGGCCCCACGTACGCACCGAGACCCGCGCCGACGCGCACGATCGATCCCGGATGGCGCCGCGACAGTTCGGCGGCGCGCGCTTCCGCGAAGCCAATCTGCGCGTAGAGGATCGTCGCGAACGTGGCCGCGACGAATCGGAAGCGGTAGCGGTCGCGTTGGCCCAAGCGTCTCTATCCGGCGCTCACCCGAAGAACGCCAGCTCCGGATCGTGAACAATCGCCCTGACTACAAGCGCCCGGTCGAGATATCGATTGAAGCGGTCGCAGCCCCCCACGTCACTCTCCCGTCCTCGGAGGGTAGCCTACGCCGCGATCGGGCTCGGCGCGAGGCTCGTCGCCCCGAGTTGAAGCCGTCCGCGCCTCGTCTTCGACGGTGCAGCGCCGGTGACGGCAAATCTCGGCCTTCTCGAGCGGGAGCCTAGGCAACGCAATGGCTCTGGTCGTGTCCGGCGTCGCGGAGTCGCGTGCTGGCGGTCTGACCGACGTGACCGGGCACGTACGGGACCTAGCCTGGAAGCGCTGTCAACGCGATCCAGGTTGGCCAGGTTGGCTCGCCGCGGCGCGCGCGCCGGCGTGGCTTCCGACCCCTGACGCCCGTCACGGCCGGACCCCCACGCCGAGGGAATACGCCGGGTCGCCCCGGGTCGGGCTGCATGGGGTTGCCCCTCGACGCCTGGGTTGGGACACTGCGGCCCGCGAATGGATGTTGCCGATTCATCCCCCTTCGATGCCCGTCGCACCGGTACGCGACGCGAGAAAGAATCCCGATGAGTTTCGCTGATCGATCCACCCTCCAGGTCGTAGCGTGCGTTGCGCTCGCGGCGGCGACGACGCTCGTGGCGCCGTCGGCGCGCGCCGACGGCGACAAGGCGCTCGCCGAGTCGCTGTTCCAGGCGGGGCGCACGCTGATGGAGCAGCACGAGTACGCGCAGGCTTGCCCGAAGTTCGAGGACAGCCAGCGCCAGGATCCGTCTCCGGGCACGCTCCTCAACCTCGGCGAGTGTTACGAAGCGCTGGGGCGCACGGCCTCCGCGTGGGCGGAGTACCAGGCCGCAGCGTCGATGGCGCGCGCTCGCGGACGCAGCGAGCAGGAGCAGTCCGCGCTCGATCACTCGAAACGCATCGCGCCCAGGCTCAGCAAGCTCGAGATCGACGCTCCCGCGTCGGCCGTGACCGGGATGGTGGTGAGACGCGACGCGGTCGACGTCGGCACCGGCTCGCTCGGGGTCGCCGTCGCCGTGGATCCCGGCTCGCACCGCATCGAAGTCAGCGCGCCCGGCTACAAGCCGTGGTCGACGAGCGTCGACGTCGGCAAGGAAGCGGCACTCGTGCGCGTCGCGATTCCCGCGCTGGAGCCGGCGCCCGCCGCGGCGACGCTGCCACCCGGGACCGCGACATCACCCACACCGTCCCCGGCACCGGCCACGCACGACGTGGGGACCGGCGGCTCGACGCGAACGCTCGGCTTCGTCGTTGGTGGAGCCGGCGTCGTGGTAATCGGGGTCGGCGCGGTGTTCGGCGTGCTCGCGTCGAAGCAAGCCAGCGACGCGAAGAACGATCCGGCGCTGTGCCCGAACGAGGTGTGCACGCCCGCCGGACGGAGCGAGATCGACTCGGCGAAGAGCAAGGCCTTGATCTCCACCATCGGCGTGGGCGTCGGAGCGGCGGCGCTCGTCACCGGTGCGGTGCTGGTGTTCACTGCGCATCCGTCGGCGCCCGCGCAAGCGCGGTCGTCGTCACCCAGACTCGTGCCCAGCGTTGGCGCCGGATTCGCCGGTCTCGCGCTGCTCGGAGGGTTCGAGTGAAACGTCTCCACGCGTTCGCGGTCACCGGTTGGGCGCTCGCGCTCGCGCTCGTCGTGCCGGCATGCAGCTCCCTGCTCGGGCTCGGCGACTTCAAGGACGCTCCCGCCGACGGCGGCAGCGCAGGCGGTGCCGCTGGCATCGGCGGCAGCGCTGGAACAGGCGGTACCAGCGGAACCGCGGGCTCGGCGGGTGGCGGCGCCGGCGGCAGTGCCGGCGTCGACGCGGGCGGTGGCGCTGGCGGCGCGTCGGGGAGCGCCGGCAGCGCAGGCGCGGCCGGCAGCGACGCGGGCAGCTTCGGCTGTGCGTTGCAGAGCGGAGCGTTCAGCGTGCTCTCGACGACCGACCTCGACGGCATGACGGTGGATCACAACGGTCTGTTCGTGATCGACGGTCCGCTGAGAACCGACGGCACACCCAGCGAGACCTTCGTCGTCTTGTCCAGCCACTCGTCGACCATCCCCCAGCGCATCACGGTACGGGCCTTGCAGGACGACGTCGCGAATCGCGTCCGCGGCATGGCCGAGTACGAGCCAGCTAGCTCGCTCTACATCGAGTCGGGGTACGCGGACGGGAACGCGCTGTATCTGCTCGGCCGGCGCGGCACCGGTCTGGTCCAGATCGGCTTCGACATCACCACGGGCGATCCGGCGCCGATGCCCACGGAGCAGACGTTCGCGCCAAGTGTCTGCTCGGATCTGCGGGGCGCGTGCTTCGCGCGCGAGGGCAACGCCATCCACGCTACGCTGACCTGCAGCGCGCCGGGCGCGGACGGCGGGACCGAGCTGACGCTCATCCACGACGGGAACGTCGTCGCCAGCGGCCCTGGAAACGACATGTCCGTCCGGAGTTGCTACCACCGCGGGTCGACGCAGGTCATCCAGACCGGCGACGACTTCGGCCTCACCCAGCTGCGCGTCGGAAGCAATTTGGGAGAGCTCGGGGTCGAGCATCCCCTCCACTTCACGTCGGACTCGACGCGCACCAGCACGTTGGGAATGCTGGCGCTGAACCCGAGCGGCGACAGCCTGGTGATCATGGGTGTGACATACTTGACCCCTCCCAAGTACACGCCGTTGGACTTCTACGCGGGAGCCGTGCCGCTGACGGCGCCCCAGGATCTGGATCAGGTCCCGCCACCGGAGGTGTCCAAGTTCGCGACGATCACCGCCCCGGCCGATTTCATCGCCTATTCCAGGCCCGATCCCCGCACCGGTCGCGTGGATGTCGCCGGGGCGAATCCGCTCAGCTTCGACAAGGTCGCGTTCACGGCGGTCGGGTACGACGGCAAGCCGTTGATCTTCAACTACCCGGTCTACCAGACCGACCCGCAGGTATCGATCGTGCCAGTCGTAGCCACCGGCGCGGTTGGCTTTTCCAGCGTGGTGGTGTGGCAAGAACAGGATACCGACGGCACGAACGATCGCGTCCGCGGCCAGGCGCTGTTCTGCCACTGAGCGCGTGAGCACGCGCCGGACCGGCATCCCGCCGAACTGCGCCCGCGCGGGATACCGCACCGGATCGGCAAACAAACCCTCACGCCCGCGCAGGCCCCTGTCGCCCATCTTCATCAGCCGCGCCTCGGCGTCGGGCTTGCCTCGCGAGCGGGTTGCGCGAAACGCGCGACTCGTGGCAAAAGCGACGGATGGCGGGTCTGCAGATCGACGAAATCAAACCCGGGTCCGGACAGGCGGCGAAGGCCGGAGAGCGCGTGACGGTGCACTACGTCGGAACGCTCACGGACGGCAGCAAGTTCGACAGCTCGCGTGATCGCGGGCGCGGCTTCACGTTCAAGCTCGGCGCCGGCGAGGTGATCCAGGGCTGGGACCAGGGCGTCGCGGGCATGCTGATCGGTGGCGTGCGGAAGCTGACGATCCCGCCGGAGCTGGGCTACGGCGCGCGCGGCTTTCCGCCGGTGATACCGCCGAACTCCACGCTGGTGTTCGAGGTCGAGCTACTCAGCATCGGCTAGCATCGCTCGAGCGCGGTGCTAGAACGAAAGCCCGCGCGATGTTCGACTTCACCGCCACGTCGTTCCTGCTCTCGATGCTGATCGGCTCGATCGGCTTCGTGCTGTTCGTGTATGGCAAGAAGCAGTCGCGCGTGCCGCACATGGGCTTCGGCTTCGCGCTGTGTGTGTATCCGTTCTTCATTACGAGCACGCTCTGGATGAGCGTCGTCGGCGTCGTGCTCGTCGGCCTGTTTCTCGGTCTGCTCAAGCTCGGCTGGTAGCAACGTGAGCGGCGCGCGGTTCGTCCCGCTGTTGATCGTCGCGGCCTGCTCCAGCAGCGCGCCCGGGCCCGGCGCGATCCCCGACGCGGGGTCCGACGCGCCGGAGTGCCAGACGCCGGTCGCCCCGGCGCCGGGCCCGCCGCCGTCGTGCGCCGGCGGTCTCGACTGCCAGGGCCGCAGCTGCTGCGAGAGCCGGCTCGTACCGGGCGGATCGTTTTCGATGGGCCGCAGCGAAACCGGCACCGACGCGTACGACACGCGAAGCTGTGACGCCTGCGGGCGCGACCAGCCGGAGCACCCTGCGACGGTGCGCGACTTCTACCTCGACACGTTCGAGGTCACCGTGGCGCGCTTCCGGCCGTTCGTCGATCAGTACGACGGCACGCCGCCCGCGGCGGGCTCGGGAGCGCACCCCGGTGTCTGCAACAGCGGCTGGCAGACGTCGTGGAACGTGATGCTGCCGGCGTCGCGCGACGAGCTGCTCAAGGCGCTCGAGGTGTACGACGGCTGCAACTGCTCCAACTACACCGAGCAGCCGGGAACACGCGAAAACGAGCCGGTCAACACCGTGGGCTGGTTCATCGGCTACGCGTTCTGCATCTGGGACGGCGGGCGCCTACCGTCGGAGGCCGAGTGGGAGTACGCCGCGGCAGGCGGCGACGAGAACCGGTTGTTTCCGTGGGGAAACCAGCCGCCCGACGCGACGCTCGCCGTGTTCGGCCACGCCGAGGGCGACCCGCCCCACGCGCGCGTGGGCAGCGTGCCCGCGGGCGTGTCGCGCTGGGGTCAGTTCGACATGGCCGGAAGTGTGTGGGAGTCGTGCCGCGACGGCTTCATCAACACCTGGTACCTGACCCAGCCGAGCTGCGACAACTGCATCGACTTGTCTCTCGGCGGCTCCGGGATGCACCGCGGCGGCGGTTGGACGTCACCGCCCGTGGAGATGCGCGCCGCGAATCGGCACGGCTACTTCTTCGGACGTCCGTCGCTGGTCGGCGGGATCCGCTGCGCGCGCGACGCCGATCAGAACGTGCCGTAGACGCTCGCGCCCGCGCCGCCGCCCGGCGCCGGGGCCAGCCCGATCACGACCGAGCCGCTGCGCGTCTCGCGGTGCAGGTGCGGAACCAGCGTGCCCACCGCGGCACCCACCAGGCCGCCGGTGATGACGTCGGTGGGGAAATGGGCGGCGGCGCGCACGCGCTCGTAGCCGACGAAGCCGGTGAGCAGCGTGCCCGCCGCGAGCGTGACGAAGCCGCGCGTCGGGCCGGAGCGCGTGAACGCGAGGTAGGTCGCGGTCGACGCGAGCGACGCGGTCATCGCCGTGTGGCCGGAGAAGAAGCTCAGCGAGTCGTCGGTCTTGGTCGGCGTGTACGGCAAGCCCTGCGCCGCCAGCCGGTCGCGCTCGCGGTACATGAGCGGGCGCGGGCGCCGCACGCCGAGCTTGACCACGTCGGTCAGGGCCAGCGTCAGGCTGGCCGACTCCGCATACAGCGTGAAGTCCGCAGCGGCGCTCGGGGCACCGGCGCCCAGCCCGGTGAAGATCGTGTCGCCGACGGCGTAGACGCCCGCCGCCGCGACGCCCAGGGAGGAGAACGTGGCGGCGTGGGAGTCGACGCTCTGGGTGACCGCGCCGCGGTCGAGCCCGAGCAGGCCGCTCGTCGGGCCGGGCATCTGCGGTGCGAGCTCGTGGGAGCCAATCACCAATTCCGCGCCCAGCGTGAGCGAGAGCGCGCCGCCGATCAGCGCGCCGTCGGTGACGGGATCGACGGCGAAGCGCGGATGCTCGCGCGTTTGACCGGACGCCGGCCGCGCCGCCCCGACAATCCCCAGAATTGCGGAGAGCCAGACGAACGTGGCGCGGCGCGGGGTCACGTCAGCTTGAACTCGAGGCCTTCGCGCGCGACGACGACGTCGGTGTCGGGGGCGTGCTCACCGACCCACTTCTTCGAGCGCGCTCCGATATCGTCGAGCTCCTGGTCGGTGCGGTTCGGGTCGTGGTGATAGAGCGCGAGCGTGCGGGGCTCCGCGAGGACTCCGAGCCGCAGCACGTCGTCGACAATCGAGTGGCCCCATCCGAGCTTGTCCGGCATGTCCGCGCGCACGTACTGCGAGTCGTGGATCATCAGCCCGACGCCCTCGCTGAAGCGCGCCAGCTCCTCGATCGTGACCTTGGACGCGGCGCCGGTCGCGCCCAGCTCGTTGTCCGTGAGGTACACGAGCGAGCCGCCTTCGTCGTCGTCGATGCGGAAGCCCTGGGCGCCGCCCGGATGGTTGAGCTGGATGCGCCGGATGCGTGCCGAGCCGATGCGCCACTCGACGCCGAGCGGACGCGCGAACTCGACGCGCGCCGGGATGTCGCTGGCGCTCACCGGGAAATGGATGTCGTCGAAGATGGTGCGCTGGAAGCGCTCCTGGGCGTCGCTCGCCAGCGGGTAGATGAAGAGCTCGGTCTCCGAGCGCCACAGCGGCCCGAAGAACGGCAGGCCCAGGATGTGATCCCAGTGCGTGTGGGAGATCAGCATGTGCACCGCCGGCGTGCCGCCTTCAGCGAGCAGCGCTTCGCCGAGCTTGCGCATCCCGGTCCCCGCATCGAGCACGAGCAGCGTTCCGTCGTCGAGCCGCACCTCTACGCAAGAGGTGTTCCCCCCGTAGCGTGCGGTGTCCGGTCCCGGTGCGGGCACCGATCCCCGGACTCCATAGAACGTCACGCGCATCGAGCGCGCCCACTGTATCAGCCTCCCCGCGCGTTCACGCCGTTCGTCGCGCGATCTGCCGCCGCTTCTCCATTCACCGGCATTTCGTTGTTGTTGGCCGCCAACCCGAATCCTTTGGTTTGGCGTGTCGGCGCGGAATCTCGCATATCACCGATATTTCGGTGAACAAACCACTGGTATTCCGGTTCTCTGGGGGGCAGAACAGCTGGGATGTCCCGTTCCCGCGCCCGGCCCGTGCACGATCTCGCCCAGGATCTCCGGACCCTCGCCGGCGTCGCGGCGAGCGCCGACAGCGTCGACGAGCTGCTCCGGCGCGGCCTCGACTGGCTCGGCCGGCTCGTCCCCTACGACCTCGCGACGGTGTTCGAGCTGCGCGGCGGCGCGCTCGTGATCCGCGTGGCGCGCGGCCCGCTCGCCGGCGAGCGCGTGCGCCGCCACTCGCTCGACCTCGGGGATTTCCCGACCATCCGTGAGGTGATCGAGACGCGCCGCGCGCGCGCCTACACCGAGCACGACCACTCGGAGGGCGACGGCGATCCGTTCGACGGCGTGCTCGATCTGCCGCCCGGTCACTCGTGCATGGTGGTGCCGCTGTGCGCGGGCGACACGTGCTTCGGCGTGGTCACGCTCGATCGACGCACGTGCGGCAGGTATCCGGCCGAGACCGTGGAGCTCGCCGAAGTGTACGCGCAGGTTCTTGCGATCGCGGTCCGCAGCACCGAGCAGAAGCTCGCGCTCGCGCGGCTGCACCGGCAGGACCACGAGCACCTGATGTCGGTGGATGCCGATCCGGTCGCGCGCGCGGCACGCCTGTTCGAGCGCAGCGCGAGCCCCGCCGTGCGCGATCTCGTCGGACGCGCGCGGCAGCTCGCGGCGACGGACGCGTCCGTGCTCGTCGTCGGCGAGCCGGGTGTCGGCAAGCGCCGGCTGGCCCGCGCCATCCACGCCTGGAGCGCGCGCGCCGATCAGCCGCTGGTCGCCGTGGACGGCGCCGCGCCGGGGCTGCACCTCGCCAGCGGCGGAACGCTGCTGATCGCAGCCGTGGAGGTGCTCTCGCCCGAGCTGCAAGAGCAGCTCGCCGACGCGCTCCGCGACGGTTGCTTCGTGGCGCCGGACGGCGCGTCGGCGTTCAAGCTGGACGTGCGCGTGATCGCGACGACCAGCGTCGACCTGCGCCAGGCCGTGGCCGAGGGGCGGTTCCGCGAGGATCTGTACTACCGGCTCGCCGTCTCGCCACTCGAGCCGCCACCGCTGCGCGAGCGGGCGGAAGATCTCCCGCTGGTCTGCGAGCTGTTGCTGGCGGAGCGCGCGCCCGGCGCGGTGCGTCGCGGCGCGCACGTCACCGCCGCCGGCATCGAGCACCTGGCGCGCCACGATTGGCCCGGCAACCTCACGGAGCTCGCGAACGTGCTCGAGCGGGCCGCCGCCATCGCCGCCGACGTCGCGCTCGGGCCGGAAGTGCTCGAGCTTTCCGCCTGGCGTGGCGGCGTGCCCGCCGCGGTTCCGCGCGTGCGCACGCTGGCCGACGTGCAGCGCGATCACATCCGCAGCGTGCTGGTCCAGACCGGCGGGCGCATCTACGGTGATCAAGGGGCGGCGCACTTGCTCGGGCTCAAGCCGTCCACGCTGCAGAGCCGCATGCAGAAGCTGGGGCTGGATCGCCGCGCGGCTCTCGCGCCGCCGCGCGCGGCGACCTAGATTGCTGGACATGAACGCGGAGATCCGCGAGCCGGCCGTGGCCGGCCGCTTCTACCCCGGCGACGCGCGAGAGCTCGAGCGCGACGTCCAGGCGATGCTCGGTCCCGCCACGGCTGCCGAGCCGGCGATTGCCGTGATGGTCCCCCACGCGGGCTACGTGTACAGCGGCGCCATCGCCGGCGAGACCTTCGCGCGGGTGCGCGTCCCCGCGCGCGCCGTCGTGATGTGCCCGAACCACACCGGGCTCGGCTCGCGGCGTTCGCTGTGGGGCGCCGGCACGTGGCGTCTGCCCGGCGACGACGTCCCGATCGACGCGGAGCTGGCCGCGCTGCTCAGCGCCGAAGCGGGTCTGGTCGACGATCACCGCGCGCACTTGCGCGAGCACGCCGTGGAGGTGGAGCTGCCGTTCCTGCGCGCGCGGCGGCCCGACGTGTCGGTGGTCCCGGTCGTGCTCGGCGGGCTGTCGCCTTCCGCGTGTCGCGAGGTCGGCGAAGGCCTGGCACGGGTCATCGACGCCGTCGGGCGGCGGGACGTGCTGATCGTCGCGAGCAGCGACATGTCACACTACATCTCTGCGGAGTCGGCTCGCCGCCTCGACGCTATCGCGCTCGAGCGCATCGAAGCCCTCGACCCCGAGGGGCTCTACGACGTCGTCACGCGCTTCGACATCTCCATGTGCGGCTTCATCCCGACCACGGTCGCGCTGGTCGCCGCGCGGGCGCTCGGCGCGACGCGCGCCGAGCTGGTCCGCTACGGCCACTCCGGCGAGACGTCCGGAGACTTCGATCAAGTGGTGGGTTACGCCGGTATCGTCATCTCGTAGCGCCGCCGCTCGACGCGGGTCGGCGTCGTTGTTACCCTGTGTCGGAGAATGTCCGTTCTCGCTCCGGGTCTGCTGATCGCGGCGCCGCCTCTTGGCGACCCGAACTTCGATCGCTCCGTCGTCCTGCTCGCGGCCCACGGTCCCGACGGCGCGTTCGGCTGGATCATCAACGGTCGCGAGCTGATGACGCTGCCGGAGCTGCTCATGCGCGCGGAGGTCACGACGGAGCTCGTGGACGCCGAGGGCAGCGTGCGCATCGGTGGCCCGGTGAGCCCGGAGCAGGTGTGGCTCGTGTACCGCACGGAGCACCGCCTCGTCGACGTCGAGGGCCAGTTCGAAGTGGGCGAGGGCATCACCGCGTCGGCGTCCCGCAAGGTGTTGGAGGCCGTCGCCTCCGGGCAATTCCCGAACGCGCTGGTCGGTCTCGTCGGTTACGCTGGCTGGGCGCCGAGCCAGCTCGAAGACGAGATCCGCGCCGGCGCCTGGCTGCCCACGGACGTGGACGCCTCCATCGTCTTCGACGTGCCGCGCGACGAGACGTGGACGCGCGCCTACGAGCGCATGGGCACGACGCCGATCGCGTTCACGTCGCGTACGGTGGGCTCGGCTTGACGGATCCACGGCGCGGTCTGCTGCTGGTCGCGCTCGGCTCCCTCGTTGTCGTGGCCTTCGGACAGAGCGCGCGCGGGGACGCTCCGCCTGCGCCGAAGCGTGCGACCGCGGAGCGCCGTCACGGCTGTCCGCCGGAGATGGCGCGGGTTCGCGACTTCTGCGTCGATCGCTGGGAAGTGTCCATGGTCGACGTGAAGAGCGGCGAGCCGCTCTCGCCGTACTATCCGCCGGCACGCGTGCTGCTCCGGCGCGTGCGCGAGGTGTGGCAGGACGAGCGCCGCGCCGAGGGCAGCCGGAGCGCGCGCGGCATGCCGTTGCCGGAGCTGCCGGCATGGCAGCGCGACCACGCCTTCGAGCCCAAGGCGGTCTCCGCGCCGGGCGTCGTGCCCCAGGGCTACTTGACGTACTACCTGGCGAAGAAGGCGTGCGACAACGCCGGCAAGCGGCTGTGCACCGAGGACGAGTGGGTCACCGCGTGCAAGGGCGCGCGCGGCACGCAGTTCCCCTACGGGCCGGCGTTCGTGCGATCGCGCTGCAACGTCTTCCGGCTGTATCACCCGGCGTTCGTGCTCCACGACAACTCGTCGATCGGTCACACCGACCCGCGCCTGAACCTGGTCGTCGAGCGCGGCAAGGATCCGGTGCTGCGCAAGACCGGCGCGACGCCCGGCTGCGCGAGCGTGTGGGGGGACGCACGCATCTACGACATGGTCGGCAACCTCGACGAGTGGGTCGACGACGACACCGGCGTGTTCGTCGGCGGCTTCTACGCGCGCTCCACCACCAAGGGCTGCGAGGCGCGCGTGAGCGTCCACGCGCCGGCGTACTACGACTACTCGCTCGGCACGCGCTGCTGCGAAGCTGCGCGCTGAGCCGGGACCTGGCTTCGCTCCGCCCGATCAGGACTGGTTTGCCGGTCCGGCGCGGAACCACGCTCGCGGCGCCGCACTTGGCGGCACGCCCCGCAGCTGCCCCGACTACGCCGAGCGGTCGCCGCCGAGGATGCGCGCGAGGCGGTCGAGGGCGGCGGCAAGCTCGCCCTTCAGCGCGTCCGGCGGTGGATCGGCGCCCCAGCGCGACCAGCACAGGGCGATCAAGCGATCGTCGGGATCGACCGGGGAGGGCAGGGTGCGCATTACGAGCACCGAGTCACCCTGTTCGCTCCACTCGAGCGCGACGTCGCGCGCGGGCGTGTGCGACAGCACGCGGCCGCTCATGCGCGTGCCCGACATCAGCTCGAGCTCGTAGCGCGAGCCCTCGGGCCCCACGCTTCCGTGCCGCGCAAGCCAACTCCCGAGGGCAGAGCCGTCGGTGAAGAACGCGTGGGCGGCGGCGGTGTTGGTTCGCGCGCGGCGGACGACCCACTCGACGCGCCGGTCGCGTCCGCGATGACGCTCCACGGACTGCGCGAGCAACGACAGCGACAGCCGCCACGACGACGCGACGCCTTCGAGCTCGTCACCGGGAGCGAGCCCGCCGTGCTCGAGCTGGATCGACCCGGGTGCGAGATCGAGGGCGAGCAACGCGTCGCCGCTCCGGAGCACGAGACGGCGTTCCGGCGCGACGTCGACCACATCGAGATCGACGCGCGCACCGAGCGCCGGCCACCTGAGCGCGAGCGAGCTTCCGCGTTCGACGGTCCCGGTTACCTCGTCGGCTTGCCAGCGTGCGATTCCACGCGGCGTCGCACACGCTTCCCACGCCGCGTCGGCGGGCGCGGCGATCGAACGTTCGAGATGGATGACGCGGGTCATGTTTCGCGGGCTCGCGTCGACGATACTCGCGTTCGCGTGCACCGGCGCTGTAGACCTACAGTCGCCCAGGATTGGCTCGCCGTTCGGGCGGTTGCGGCGTGCATCGACGCACTGCACCAGAGCTGTTTTCGCCTGCGCTGACGCCTACCTTGCTCTATAGAGTAACGCACCCGGCTCGGGCAGCGCTTCCCCCTCGCGCTCGCCCGCGTCGCACCGCCCCACGAAGTCCTTCTACCGGAGTCTTGGTCGCATGCGCCTCGCCCCTTCTCTCGCCGCGTGTCTGCTCGCTCTCCCTCTCACGGCCGCGTGCGGATCGAGCGGTGACCCTGCGCCGGTCGTCCTCGATCGCGACATGGCGCGGATCTCCGGCGGTCAGACCGACACCACGGACACCGCCGTGGTCGGTATCGCGATCCAGATCCAGCAGGGGTTCGCCATGTGCTCCGGCTCGCTGATCGCGCCGAACCTGGTGCTGACCGCGCGACATTGCGTCGCCCAGCTGGCGACCGAGGCCGTGCAGTGCGGGAGCTCGACCTTCGGCGCGCCGTACGCGGCGAGCTCGTTCCACGTCACCACGCTGCCGACGATCCCGTACAGCCCGAACGGCTACACGTCGGTCGACGAGGTGCGCGTGCCGACCGAGGGCGACGACGCGTGCGGCTTCGACATGGCGTTGCTCGTGCTGGCCCAACCGATCCCGGCGAGCACGGCGACGCCGTTGATCCCGCGCGTCGACAAGGAAGTGGTGGTCGGCGAGACGTACACGGCCGTCGGCTACGGTCAGACCGCCGACAGCCAGAGCGCCCCGAGCGGCACCCGCATGGTGCGCCCGGATCTGCGCGTGAGCTGGTACAACGGCGTCAGCCTGCCGGCGGTCTGCAACAGCTCCTACTGCGGCTACGGCATGGCCTCGAGCGAGTGGCAGGGGGAGATCGGGATCTGCTCTGGCGACTCCGGCGGCCCGGCCCTGGACGTCGACAAGAAGGTCATCGGCGTCGTCTCGCGCGGCGGCCCCGGCTGCACCACGCCGATCTACGGTGAGGTCGCCGCGTGGAAGGACTTCATCATCCAAGGCGCGATGGATGCCGCGCAGAAGGGCGGCTACAACCCGCCGGCGTGGGCGGTCAGCGGTTCCACCGGCCCGACCGGGAGCGGTGGCTCCGCCGGCGCGACCGGCGCCGCGGGCGCCACGGGCGCGGCCGGTGCTTCGAGCGGCTCGGGCGGTACCGGCGCCACCGATCCACAAGGTCAAGCCTGCGACGGCGGGCACGCGTGTCCGTCCGGCTTCGAGTGCGTCTACGACAGCGACCCGAGCCAGGCGTACTGCGGCGCCTCGTGCAGTGGCGACAGCGACTGCGCGTCCGGGTCTCGTCTGCAACGCGGACCTGCACGCGTGCACGAACGCGCCGGGAGCAAAGACCCCGGGCGACAGCGGGAGCGCCGGCGGCTGCACCGTGGCGCTCGGTCGCGGGCCGGCCAAGCCGGTGCCGTGGATCATCGGCCTCGGCCTGGTCGTCGCCGCGACAATCCGTCGTCGTCGCCAGGGCTGATCGACAACGCTCGGCCCGTCCGGAGTTCCGGACGGGCGGGGAACCGGTGGAGCCGAGGGGGATCGAACCCCTGACCTCCGCATTGCGAACGCGGCGCTCTCCCAGCTGAGCTACGGCCCCGGTCGGGAAGGACCGGGAGGGTAGCCGGGGGCGTTACGCTGTCAACCAGAATCGTGGTCGGGACGTTGGCACGATCTTGTCCAGCCCACGGTGATGGATCAGTTGACCCGAAGGCCGCGGTGGTTATCTTGCGACCCGATCCCACGGCTCGCGGCGCGGGCCGGAGCATGGTTCGCGAGGGACCGATCGGCTGCCTCTTGAAGGCATTCGTCGTCGTGCCCGCGCCCATCAAGGTAGAAGCAGACTTCCGCAGGAGAAACCGGAAAAAATGGGCAAGATCATCGGCATCGATCTGGGTACGACCAACAGCGTCGTGGCGGTCATGGAAGGCAAGGAAGCCAAGGTCGTCGTCAACGAGGAGGGCGCCCGCTTGACGCCGTCCGTTGTCGCCTGGGACGAGAAGGGCGAGATCCTCGTCGGCACCATCGCGAAGCGCCAGGCGGTGACCAATCCGGAGAACACGGTGTACTCCGTCAAGCGCTTCATCGGTCGCCGCTTCGACGAGCTCGGCGAAGAGCCGAACCGCGTGCCCTACAAGATGGTCAAGGGCAAGAACGGCGATGCCTGGGTGGAGGTGCGCGGCAAGCAGATGGCGCCGCCCGAGGTCAGCGCCAAGATCCTGCAGAAGCTGAAGAAGGCTGCAGAGGACTACCTGGGCGAGAAGGTGACCGAGGCGGTCATCACCGTGCCCGCGTACTTCAACGACTCGCAGCGTCAGGCCACCAAGGACGCCGGCAAGATCGCCGGGCTCGAGGTCAAGCGCATCATCAACGAGCCGACCGCCGCGGCGCTCGCGTACGGACTCGACAAGAAGTCGAACGAGGTCATCGCCGTGTACGACTTTGGCGGCGGTACCTTCGACATCTCGATCCTCGAGGTCGGCGACAACGTCGTGCAGGTGATCTCCACCAACGGTGACACACACCTCGGTGGCGACGACGTCGATCACCTCGTCATGGAGTGGCTGGGCGCCGAGTTCCGCAAGGACACGGGCATCGACGTCTCGAGCGACAAGATGGTGATCCAGCGTCTGAAGGACGCCGCGGAGCAGGCCAAGATCGAGCTCTCCTCCAAGCAGGAGACGACCATCAACCTGCCGTTCCTCACCGCCGACGCGAGCGGCCCGAAGCACCTGCAGAAGCAGCTCACGCGCGCCAAGCTGGAGCAGATGATCCAGCCGCTGATCGACCGCACCATGGAGCCGGTGAAGAAGGCGCTCGCCGACGCCAAGAAGAAGCCGTCGGAGATCGACGAGGTCGTGCTCGTCGGCGGTTCGACGCGCATCCCGATGGTGCAGGAGACCGTCACGAAGTTCTTCGGCAAGGAGCCGCACAAGGGCGTGAACCCGGACGAGGTCGTCGCCGTGGGCGCGGCCGTCCAGGGTGGCGTGCTCGGTGGCGAGGTCCAGGACGTGGTGCTGCTCGACGTCACACCGCTCTCGCTCGGCGTGGAGACGCTCGGCGGCGTCATGACGGTGATGATCCCGCGCAACACGACCATCCCGACGCAGAAGAAGGAGATCTACTCCACGGCCAGCGACAGCCAGACCAGCGTGGAGATCCACGTGCTGCAGGGCGAGCGCGCCGAGGCGCGCTACAACCGCACCCTCGGCAAGTTCCACCTCGAAGGTCTTCCGCCGGCGCCGCGCGGCGTGCCCAAGGTCGAGGTCACCTTCGACATCGACGCCAACGGCATCCTGAGCGTGACGGCGAAGGACATGGCCACGGGCAAGGATCAGCGCATCACCATCACCGCGTCGAGCGGCCTCAACGAGACCGACGTCGAGCGCATGGTGAAGGAAGCGGCCGAGCACGAGGCCGACGACAAGCGTCGTCGCGAGGAAATCGAGCGCCGCAACAAGCTCGACAACCTGTGCTACACGCTCGAAAAGCAGATCACCGAGAACAAGGACAAGCTCGACGCGGGCGACGTCTCCAAGCTCGAGGGCGTGATCAAGGAAGGCCGCGAGGCCGTCGAGAAGCAGGACGACGAGCGGGTGCAGGAAGTTCTCGAGAAGCTCGAGAAGGAAGCGCACGCGATGGCGTCCAAGCTCTACGAGGCGGCGGGCGGCGCGGCGCCCGGCGGCGGCGAGGGCGCTCCCGGCGGCGACAGCGCGCCGGCCGGTGGCGACAGCAAGAAGAGCGACGTGATCGACGCGGAGTTCGAGGAAACGAACTAGGCTGGCGGATCCCGGACGGAAATCCGCTTGGAGCAGGTCGAGGTCGCGATCGTCGGTGGAGGCCCCGCGGGGGTCTCCACCGCGCTATTTCTCGCCCACGCCGCTCCGGAGCTGGCCGACCGGATCGTCATCGTCGAAAAGGAACGCTACCCGCGCGAGAAGTACTGCGCCGGTGGCGTCGGCGCCCGCGCCGACAAGCTTCTCGGCTCGATCGGCGTCGTGGTGGACGTGCCGTCGGTGTGGCTCGACGGCATCGCGTTCCGCGCCATGGGCGAGACCGTGGTCGTCCGGGAGGGCGACATCGGTCGCGTCGTGCGTCGTATCCAGTTCGACCATGCGCTGGCGAAGACGGCCCAGGGCCGCGGCATCCGCATCATCGAGAACGCGCGCGTCACGGCGCTCGCGCGCGTCGCGTCCGGTGTGGAGATCGAGACCGCCGCCGGATCTTTCCGCGCGCGCGTCCTGGTCGGCGCCGACGGCGTGGCGAGCTTCGTGCGCCGCTGGCTCGAGCTGCCGTCGACGCGGTATCGAGCCCAGGCGCTCGAGATCGATACCGAGCACGTCGAGAGCGATCTGCCGCGCGACGTGATCCTGTTCGACGCGTCGCACCGCGAGCTGCCGGGCTACTACTGGGATTTCCCGACCATCGTCGACGGTCGCGAGATGATGTGTCGCGGCGTCTACGTCCTCAGGTCCGGCGACGAGAGCCCCGGCGTCGAGATCCAGGACGTGCTCCAAGCGGAGCTCGCCGCGCGCGGACTCGATCTTTCGAACTACAAGAAGAAGCGCTTCGCCGAGCGCGGCTTCGAGCGCCACGCGCCGGCGTCGCGTCCCAACGTGATGCTCGTCGGTGAAGCGGCGGGCATCGATCCCGTCACCGGCGAAGGCATCGCCCAGGCGATCCAGTACGGCGCGGTCGCCGGCCGCTACATCGCCGGTAAGCTCCGCGAGCGCGATCTGTCGTTCGCCGACTGGCCCACCGAGATCCGTTCGACGATGATCGGGCGCGATCTCTACGTCCGGACGATGGGCGTGAATCTGTTCTACGGCCCGCCGCGCCCGAACATCGAGCGCTTCCTGCTCGACACGCCGGACTTCGTGCGGGTGGGCATCCAGCACTTCGCGGGCAAGCGTTGGTCGCGCGCCGCCATCGCCAAGGCGGGCTGGGGCGCGCTTCGCTACACGGCGCGCTGGGCCGCGGGTGGCCCGACCCCCTGAGCCGAGCGACGCAGGCCGGCCCAGCGACCGAGCGCTTGGGTCCGCGGGCAAGGGTGTCGGTCCGGCGCGATAAAGCCGCGGTTCGCCGGCGCTCATGCCGGCAGTTCCCGTCCGGCGCCGGCGTATGTAGATTCGCCGCCCATGACCATGCTGCACCGTCGGGCTCTCGCACTCGTGTCGCTGTTCGCCGTCGCCGGTTGCGGCGGTGGAGCAACTCCGCCGCCGACGTCGCCGGCCAAGCCGTCGGGCCCGATGGTGATGCCGGCCGATCACGTCGGCGGCAATGCGCCGGCCGATTTGAGCCCCGTTGCCGCGCCCGCCGAGTTGTTCGCCGTCGGTCGCTTGAAGAATCCGGGTGCGCTGGTCGATCGCGGCCTTGGCTGGGCGGGGCTGCCCATCGACTGGCGCAACATGCTCCAGAAGAAGAGCCCGGAGATGGCGCGCGTGCTGGCGCCGAGCGTGCCCATCGATTTCGCGATGGCGCTCGATCCGACCAGTCCCGACGACAAGCCGACGCCCATGTTCGTCATCTCGGTGCCGCTGAACTCGCTCGACGGCGCGCTCGACGTGTCGCGCCAGCACGGCTGGAGCGTCCGGATGATCAAGCCGGGCGTGTACCGGGTCACGAACGACGACGACGACTGCGCGGTTGCCGCCGCCGTCGGGCCGGCTCCTGCGCGCCTGGTCTGCGGCGACAAGAGCGACCACGTCGACGCGCTGCTCCCGTACGTGACGCGCGGTCTGCCCACCGAGACCTTCGCGGACAGCGACCTGCACATGGAGTTCCGCGCGGGTCCGTTCCAGAAGCGCTACGCGCACCAGCTCCGGCGCCTGAAGATGCTGGCGGTGCCCTTCGTGCTGAACAAGCTCCAGCTCGACAGCCCGACCTTCGACCGCGCGCTCGCGGACGCCGTCCACGGCGTCGCCGACGAAACCCTGGCGCTGGCCGAGGATCTCGACCAGCTGTCGGTGGACGCCTGGATGCGCGATAACCCGCAGGTGATCGACGCCCAGGCGTCGCTGCGGTTCAAGGGGGACAGCTCGTGGACCGTGCACACGTTGCTGGACTCGCAGAGCCGCGCCGGCGCCGCGCCGGAGTCGTTCTGGCGGCTGCCCGGGGACGCGAGCACCGCGTCGTTCGGCGTCGCGCCGAACCCGAAGCGCTACGCCGAGATCCGGCGCACGCTCTCCGAGCTGCTCGACGGATACCTGACGCACGCGAAGGTGGCGCGCCGCACGCGCGATCAGCTCGTGGACGTCGTGGACCAGGTGTTCTCGGTCGAGGGCGCGTCGGTGATCGCGCACGGCGGCGTGCCGTCGGCTCTGAAGGACATCGAGCACGCGAGCCGCGCGGACCGTCGCCGCGACGCGATACGGACCGGCCTGGGCTGGTACCTGGTGGGCATCGACGAGAAGCCCGATCGGTACCGCAAGCTGCTCGGCGGCCTCGCCCGTGTCTACAACGATCCGGCGGTCCAGAAGACGCTGAAGGAAGTCGATTCCAAGGCGCTTCCGAAGCTTGCCACCCGCGGCGCGCGTGGCGCGGGGCTCGCGCCCGGATCGACGGCGTACGTGCTGACGATTCCCGCCAAGCTGTTCGAGGGCTACACCTTCGAGGAGCCGGGCGCGAAGAAGAAGCCGAAGAAGCCCGAGGCGCAGCCGCTGTCGGTCGTCGTGATCGTGATGGCCGATGGCAACCGCACCTGGATCGGACTGTCGGCGGACGAGTCGGTGATCGCGTCCAAGCTCGCAGAGGTGCGAAAGACGAACGACCCGCACAGCCTCGCCTCGCGCGAGGGGCTGGGCCAGCTCAAGACCGGCAAGTTCGTGTCCGGAGGCTTCTTCAGCCTGGCCAGCTTTGCCGACTCGGGAGCCGCGGTCCGCGCGCTGCACATCGATGCGGCGAAGTTGCTCGCGTCGGTGCCCCACCACGGCCAGACGCCGGTCATCTACACGATGTCCGTCGGCCAGCAGGGCGGCGTCAGCTTGAACTACTCCGTGCGTGTGCCGCGCGCGGTGGTCGAGGACATCGCGGCGGCAGCGCCGACCCTCGGCGCCGCGCACATGCCGATGCCCTGAGCGCCCCGGGCGCGACGCGGGGTTCCGCGCCGGGCCGACAATCCAGCAAATCCCCTGGATCTTCGGGCCCGTGGGAGCAATCGGAGGCGAACTTGGCCCGCTTCCAACGACCATGTAAGCAAGGGTCGTAGGATGTATGCCTTGAACCGACATCTGGTCGCCGGCGCCCTGCTGCTGGCGATCTGGACGCTCGCCGGCCGCGCCAGCGCCTGGGTGGAGAGCTCGATCGAGTCCGACGCCGCCACCATCGATCTGGAGCGCGACGGCAAGGCGACCGTCGAGCACCAGATCCTGGTCAAGGTCCGCGGCGGGCCCTTCATGGGCTTCGAGCTGCCCGGCGCGGACCCCGACGCGGAGCTCATGCCGGACGCGAGCGTCTCGCCGGCGGAGAGCGGCCACGGCGCGAGCGCGTCGCTGCCGCTCATCATCGACAAGAAGGACGACGGCACGCTGCGCATCGAGATCGATGCGCCGAAGGGCGTCCGCTCGGGCAGCTACCTGTTCAAGCTGCGATACCGCACGAACTTCGTCGCACGCGACCTGCTCCAGCCGGCCGGCACACAGGTGGACGTGCACTGGACCGGTCCGCGTTTCGACGACGGCATCGACTCGGCACGGGTCGTGTTCCGCGTGCCGCCGGCCGTGGCGCCGCCGCACCTGCCGGAACACGGCGCGGCGGGCGAGCCGATCGACGGCCTGTTCATCGCCAACCTGCATCGTGCCGCGGACAAGGACGAGCTCGAAGTCGTGCGCCCCCACGTCGCGAAGGGCGAACCGGTGGTGTGGCGGATCGACACGGACGCGAAGGCGTTCGATGCGTTCGCGCCGCCGGTCGACGTCCCGGCCCTGGCGCCCATGCCCGAGGACGCGCCGATGCCGGCGCGGACGCGGGCGGTCGCGATCGGCATCGGGCTCGGCATCCTGCTCACGTACGCGATGCTGGTGCTGCTCAAGTGGCGGGCGACGGCGGAGGCTTGCAAGCTGCGCGGCGGAAGCCCGCGCGCGTTGATCGGGATCCCCGTCGTGCTGCGTTCGGTGCTCGCCGGCTCGGCGCTGGCCGGTGCCGCCGCCGTGGGCGCGATGACCGAGCTGCCGACGCTGGCCGGCGCGCTCCTGCTCCTGTCGATCGTGCTCGCGGTGCAGCTCCCGCCGCGCGCGAAGGCGGCGCTGCGGGCGCCCGGGCGCTGGCTGCCGCTCTCCGACGACGAGGCGTTCGGGCGTTCCAAGCGCGTCGTGCCCGGGCGCTGGCTCGACGCCGGCTCGGTTCGTGGTTTCGTCGTCTTCGCGCTGGCCCTGGCGGGCTTCGCCGTCGGCGCGGTGCGGCTGCTCCCGCACTCGCCGTATCACGCGCTGATGCTCGCGCTCGCGACGGCGTGTCTGCTTCCGGTGTTCTGCACCGGGCGCGCCAGCGAGCTGCCGGCCGATCCCGTGCAGGAGCCCCGCGCGCTGCTCGCCTGGCTCGCGAAGCGGCTGCGCAAGGACGCCACGCTGAAGGTCGTGCCGTGGGCGCGCATCCCCGACGCCTCTGCCGATCCCGACGAGCTCCGGCTGTTGATGATGCCGCGCCGCGCCCTGCCGGGACTGACGTCGATCGAGATCGGTGTCGAGTACCATCACGGCATCGGCGGCCCGATCGCGCTGCCTTGCCTGCTGGTCCGGGCGATCGACGGCTCGGAAACCTACCGCGCGCTGCCGCGCAGCGTGGTGTGGTCGCGTGGCCGCAAGCCGGAGGAGCGGGTCGCGGTGATCCGGCCGAAGCTGCCGACGCGGCGGATGTGCCTGTCGTTGGCGCGGCGCCTGGCGGCGATGCTGAGCGTCCACGCTCAGTCGAGCAAGGGCTCGAGGTCTGCGGGCAGAGGCGACCGCTCGGCGAAGCCCGGCACGCTGTCGTCGCCGCTCCAGGCCGCGTAGCTCGCGTGCAGCGCGTGGCGCGTGCCCAGAGCGGGCAGCGGCGGTCCGCCGTAGCGCGCATCGCCGGCGATGGGATGTCCGATGAACGCGAGATGCGCGCGGATCTGGTGGCGGTACGCGCGGGACACCCTCAGCTCGAGCAGCGTCCAGGCGGCGCCGCGCTGCACGACCGAGAACTCCGTCGTGCGCCGCCGCCCGCCGCGCCCGACGCGGACCCGCCGCGCGTGCTGCGGGTCGGCCTCGATGGGCTCGTCCACCACGCCATGATCCGGCAGCTCCGCGCTCGCCACGATGGCGAGATATCGCTTGTCGATGCGCCCGGCGACGAGCGCGCGCCGGAGCCGCTGGAACGCGTCGGCGTCGCGCGCGACGATCACCAGGCCGGACGTCTCGGTGTCGAGGCGATGCAGTAGCCCGGGCTCGCGAGCTCGATAGCCGACGCCGCGGAGCTCGGGGTAGTGACCGATCAGCGCTCCCGCGAGCGTGCCGCGCTCGCCGGGCGCGAGCGGCGCCGTCGGTTGTCCGGCGGGCTTGTCCACCACCAGCAGGCGTGGCGTCTCCAGGCGCACGCTCAGCGATAGCTCCGGCTCCGGTTCGGGAACGTCGTCGCCGCCGAGCTCCACGTATATCTCCGTACCCGCGACGGCGAGCTCGCCCTTGTTGGCGACGCGCGCGCCGACGCGTACCGCGCCAGCGCGGAAGAGATCGGCTGCGCGCCGCCGTCCGAGTCCCGGGACGCGCGCGACCAGGAGCTTGTCCAGCCGCTCGCCGGCGGCGTCCGGCTCGACGCGCACGACGAGCGCGCGCGCTACCACGTGCCGTTCGCGCCCGCTCCGACGATCGGCGCGCGGCGTCCGTTCCACCCCACGCTCTCGCCAATCACGCCGCCGTAGGGCTGCAGCTGGAACATTCGATGCGAGGCCGAGGCGCTCGTCTCCGGGTGGGGACGCGTGATGAACAGCGCGATGCCGGCGCCGGCTACCGTCGTTCCGGCGACGCTGGCGAGCCACGCGCGGTCCTTGGCTTCGGTGGTTGTCTTTCCGAACACCAGCGGGCTTGCCGCGGCGGCGCCGGTCAGCCCGCCCAGTACGGCGCCGACGTCCACCAGCAGCACGCGTGACGGGGCGACCTGCACCTGCGTCGCGAGGACCCCGGCGACGAGCACACCGGCGCCGGCGCCGTAGCCCATGCCCCGGGTCGGCGTGGAGTCGGTGCGTCCCTCGTACGCGAGCTGTGTCATGCCGCCGAGCAGCATGCCGAACGCGCCGCCGGAGTGGGCCAGCGTCGCGCCGCCCTCGCTCATGCCCTTGAACGTGAGCGACACGGTAGCCAGCGTGATGCCCGCCGAAGCGCCGACCACGCCGTAGACGTAGCGATCGCTCGCCGGCTCCACACCGTAGCTCTCCGCGAGCAGCAGACCCGAGGCCGTCGGCCACCAGGCGCCGGCCGAGAGGTACCAGGCGTCGCCGAGCCCGACGTCCCACTCGTCGGCGACGATCATCGAGCCGCCGAGCCCGATGCCCGTGCCGAGCGCCACCAGCGGGTAGGTGAGGCGCGGATCCTGGGAGCCGCTCGCCCGCTGCAGCGACAGGCCGACGTACCCGCCCAGCACCGCGGCGTTCAGCGCGAGCACCGCGCGGCCCTCGGAGCGAGCGTGCGAGACGATGTCCGGCCTCTGTCTGCGCGGGGCCGCGCCGGGTTCGGGCTGCTCGGGGGCGCGGCGGCCGGCCTGGACGAGGTCGCGCAGCATCACCATCGCGCGGACTTCGAACTCCCGCGGCTCCACGTCCTGCGTCCGCACCAGGATCACCTTCGACCCCGGCGCGACGGCGACGAGGCGCAGGTGGATCACGCCGCCTTCAAGCGACAGGCGCGGCGACACCACCCACGAGTCCTTGGCGCGAGCGACGAGCGCTTCCTCGTCCGTCTCGAGCCGCTCGCCGCGGCTCGAGACGTCGAGCTTCAGTCCGAGATCCTGCGCCGACTCACCGAGGATGACGTCGAGCTGACGCGCCCAACGCACGAGAGCCCGCCCCTGGCTCCGGTCGGGGCGCTGCAACTCCGGGGCCGCACCGGGCGTCGCCACCGGCGTCACCGTCGGCAGCAACGTGACGTCGTCGGGGCCTGCGCGCGCGACAGCGGAAGCCGCGGCGATCAGCAAGCCAATCGCGCTGGCAAGGATTCGAGCGTCGCCGCGCGCGGTCACGCGTTCGTTCTACAGCCCCAAAGCCCGCGCCTCAAGTCGGCGTCGGCCCGGGGCTCAGAACATGACGGTGGCGTTGATCCAGGCGTCGAACCCGTGGGAGTCGTCCACCTTGAAGCGGCGGCCGGGGACGTTGATGGTCGCCCGGTAGTTGGGGTTCGGGATACCCGTCGCCTTGCTGCCTGTCGGGCTCGTGATCGACTTGCAGGGGCCGGCCTTGCCGATGCTGTCGCTGAAGTCCGGGTTGCACGCCTGATCGAAGGTGATGAAGTGCGACTGGACCAGCGTGTAGCCGCCACCCAGGTTGAACTTCACGTACTCGCCGGCCTGCCACGTGAACTGCGCGCTCAGGTTGTACACGCCGTGCTGCTGCACGTCCGTCAGACCGGTGAAGTACACCTTCTGCGAGTTCGGGTTCACGATCGACGGCGTCGAGCTCGTGGTGTCCGGGTTCGTCTGGTACTCGGCGAAGTTCGGCGAACGGATGCTCGGCGCGTCGCTCGAGCCGAGCGCGTCGAAGAGCTCCGAGTAGTCGCGTCCCTCGGACACGTAGGTTCCCGTGAAGCGGAAATCGAATGTGATGCGCTGGTACTGGTCGCGCACCTCCCACGGGATCACGTTCATGCCCATGATGAGCGAGCC
Source organism: uncultured delta proteobacterium (assembly GCA_963775185.1). Lineage (GTDB taxonomy): Bacteria > Myxococcota_A > Polyangia > Polyangiales > Polyangiaceae > JAPSGB01. Next base: position 68,399 of record CAVZIE010000014.1, read on the forward strand.
GCGGAGCGGGGGATGGTTGACCAGCGATCCCTTGAGGTCGGTCGCGCCGAAGTCGCTCGAGCCGTTCTGGAACTCGAACAGGGCGCGGAAGCCGCCGTAGGGCTCGATGTACTTGATGCGCTTGGACAGGAACGTGTGCCCTTCCAGGCTGGTCGTGCCGCGGCTCACGCCCGGCTTTCGACCGCCGGAGAACGTGCCCTCGAGCTCCGTCCCGTCCGGACCGGTGAGCCCGGCCGAGCCGTCGCGGTTGACGTCCGACGGATAGGCGCACTGCTTCTGCGCGTTGGACTGGTTGAGCGGCTTGGGGCTCGAGTTGCACGCGTGCATCGGCTCCGCGACGCTGAAGCGGCCTTCCACGCCGATCACCCACGTCGGCTTCGTGGCGTCGCGGAACTGGTTCATGATCCCGACGTCGAGCCCGACGGCGAGGTACTCCACGCCGCTGCGCGTCGGTGACTGGAACGGAAGGTGGAACAGTTGCTCGCCGGGCGCGCCCGCGAGCACCGTGCTCTGCCGGCTGTCGCTGCCGTCGACGCCTTCCACCTTCTGGTCGTCGGACAGGATGATCGGCACGCGGATGACGAGCGCGATGTCCTTGTAGATCCCGATGTCGGCGCGCGTGTTCAGCCGGCTGGTGGTGTGGCTGTACTTGCCGACGTTCATCGTGTCGTTGACGAACCCGCCGGTGGAGAGCCCCGGCTGCGCGATGTACGTCTCGCGGCGGATCGTCGCGCTCGACCACGACTGCTGGTAGCCGAGCGACAGGTTCAGATCGAAGGGATCATCGCCGTCGAACGCGTCGACGACCTGAGTGATCTCTGCCGGCTCGTTCAGAACCGGCGGTTCAGTCACCTTGTGTGGCTCTTCGGCGCGAGCCACGTTGCCACCCAGCCCGATGGCAATCGCGGTCGCGACCCCGAGACCCAGCCGCAGCGCGTCAGAACTATCCATGCGTCGGAGGCCCATTCGACGTCGCCCGTCGTCAGCGGACGCTAGCGGTGCAGAGGCGGAACTGTCAACGGAACATCACTCGGAACGTGTCGGAACTGCTCTCCAGAGCCGCTCGGACCGGCCGAGGGCGGCCCATTGTTGCTGTCTTTCGGCCGGATCGGCCGTCAGCCCGACGGCCGCCCCGGCGATGGCGCAGGCCTCCCGGGCCGCCTGGCGGGCGCGGATATGGCGGGCGGCGCGGTCGCCGAGGCTGCCCGCGTCCGTTTTCGGGCCTCCCGAGACCAGCTCCCGGGCCCGCCGGGCGGCCTCGTCCGCGGCCTTCCGGCACTCCTCGAGGCGCTTGTCCGGCGTCGTCGCCGCGGCGACCACGCTGGCCTTCTTGCCGGACAGCACGTGCTCCGGCCCGCGCCGTGTGGCGCCCGCGGCGGGTCTGAGCCAGGCGTCCCCGGCCTGGACGCTGAGCTCGAGCTTGCCGGCGTCCGCACGCAGGTCGAGCTGCGCCTCGCCGTATGTCGCCGACGCGAACGGCGTGGCGATCAGCACCTCCGCACCGGGTCTCGCTCCGCGCCCGGTGCTGGTCGTGACCTCGCCGCGCGTCAGCAGGACCTCCTCGTCGCCGCGCGGACACACCGTCGCGTAGGCGGGGCCGTGGATCGTCAGCTCCCGCGCGCTGTCGGCGTGGCGGATCGTCACGCTCGCGCCCTTGTCCAGCGCGAGCCAGCTGCGCGCGTCGAGCCACGTGCCCTTTGCCAGCTCTCCATAGCCGTGCCGCGTCACCTTTCCCGACACGGCGATGGCGCGACAGCGAGGCAAGAGACCGGGCGGTGGAGCGGCGTGCGCGTGCGACGCGCTGGCGCTGGGCTGGGGTTGCCGGTCCGGCGCGGCCGGCGGCGCGGTCCGGGCGGAGCCGGCCGCAGCGTCGCGATGCTTGTTCGAGTGGCACGCCGGCGCGAGCGCCGCGGCGCTCAAGAGGAGCCACGCGCGTGGACGCCAGGCTGTCAACTGGGCTCGGAGAGGGACGGTGGCGGCGGCGGGAGCACCAGCGTCTTGCGGTTCTCGTCTTCGTCGTCCTCGTCGAAGATCTCGCCCGAGATGTCTTCGAGCGCGAGCTCCTCCTTGGCGTTGCCCAGCTCGCGGCTCGTCGCCGCCAGGCGGTCGGCGAGCACGCCGGTGAACTGCCACAGCAGCTTGACCGCGAGCTGGTGTTCCTTGCGCAGGATCTCGAAGAAGTCGCGGCGGCGGAGCACCATCAGCTCGCTCGGCCCGTCGGCGACCACCGTGGCCGAGCGCGGTTGGCTGCGGATCAGGGCCATTTCCCCGAAATGCTCGCCGGGCACCAGCGTCGCCAGATCCGCGCCGCCGCGCGACACCTTCACCGCGCCCGAAAGCACGATGAACAGCTCCTCCCCCTTGTCTCCCTCGCGGATCACGGTGTCCCCGGGCTTGTAGGCCGTGACGTCCGTGACCTGGAGCACGCGCAGGATCTCGCGATCGTTGAGCGGGCGGAACAGCGGCATGCGCGCCAGCGTGTCGCGCTTGAGCTGCAGCTTCTTCGCGCGTGTCTCGTCGCGGGTGGAGACGTCGCCGACGGTGACGATGACGGCGGTGATGTTGTCCTTGCCGCCCTGCGCGTTGGCGTGGTCGATGAGCTGGCGCACCGCCGCATCGGCGTCCGGGTTCAACAGATGTTGGCCGAGGCCTTCCAGATCGTCCTCGAAGTAGCCGCTGAGCCCGTCGGAACAGAGCAGGAAGCGATCGCCGGCGACCACGTCGATGACCAGTGAATCCGGCTCCGCGTGTTCGTACACGCCGACGGCGCGCGTGATCGCGTTCTTCGGCGCGAGCTTCTCGATCTGCTCGCGTGGCAGCTTCTTGCGCTTGATCAGCTCGTTGTAGACGGTGTGGTCCTCGGTGACCTGCTCCAGAACGCCGTCTCGCAGCAGGTAGATGCGGCTGTCGCCCACGTACACGATGAACGCCTGGTTGCCGAGGATCAGCACGCACACCAGGGTCGTGCCCATGCCGCGCTTGTTGGCGTCCTTCTCCGCTTCCGCGTGGACCTTGCTCGAGGCGCGGTTCACGGCGAACTCGAGCATGTTCGTCACGTCGCGGCGGCTGACCTTGGCCGCGCCACTCTTGCCCTCGAGGAAGTCCTCGAGCAGCTCGTGCTCGCGCTTGATTTCCTCGTGCATCGTGCGCACCGCCATGGCGCTGGCGACTTCACCCGCCGCGTGGCCGCCCATGCCGTCGCACACGATGAACAGCGCCATCTTCTTGTCGACGAGGAAGTTGTCCTCGTTGTGCTCGCGCGTCCGCCCGACGTCGGTCAGCGCGGCGAACTCGACGGCTAGATTGTCGCTCATCGGATCCGTTCCTCGGCTCTTGTCGGCGCAGGATACCGATATCGGATCGTGGATGCTACCGCTCGCTCGCCGGCAAGGCCGGGCCAGCCGTCCGGGCCGCGGATTGGGCCGCGATCCGTCGCTTAGCCGAGCACGCCCAGATCCAGCATCGACGACGCGCCGCCGCGGGCCACGATCACGTGATCGAGCAGCGCCACGCCCACGGTCTCGCAAGCGTCCGCCAGCGCGCGCGTCATCTGCACGTCCTCGGGGCTCGCCGCCGGGTCGCCGCTCGGGTGGTTGTGTACGAGCACGATGGCGCTGGCGCCGTCGCGCAGGGCCGGTCGCAGCACGTCTCGCGGTCCGAGCGCGCAGCCGTGCAACCCGCCTTGCGCGATGCGGCGTGCGCTCTTCAGTCCGTTGCGGCCGTCGAGGCACAGCAGCCACACCTCCTCGTGGTCGAGCACGGCGAGCCGGGGCCGCGCCCACTCCACCACGGAGTCGAACGAGCCGACGACGCGGCGCTCGTCGGCGACCTGCGCGAGCAGCGCGCGTCGGCCGAGCTCGATCGCCGCGGTGATGCGTGCCGCCTTCGCCGGGCCCACGCCGCGGCGCGACGCCAGGGCGTGCGCGCCCAGGCGCGTCACGCCAATCAGGCCGCCGGCGTCGTCGAGCAGGTGGGTGGCCACGGCGGTGGCGGACGCGCCTTCGACACCGGTGCCGAGCAGCATCGCCACCAGCTCCGCGTCGGCCAGGGTGTGGGCGCCGCCGAGCAGGGCGCGCTCGCGCAGGTCGGGACCGCCGCTGTCGATGGCGGCACAGGTCGAGGGGTTCATGTGCGGGCAAGCAGCAGGAAGCATGCCCACGTCGCGCGGGCGAAAACGCCGCGCCCGTGCGTGGAGTGGCCGGCGATCGCCGGCGAGCCGCCGGCGATCGCCGGCTACTCCACGCGCTGCGGCTCGCCCTCGGGCAACAGCTCGAGGAAGCAGGCCAGCGCCGCTTCGACCGCCGCCCGGTTGCGCGAGTCGAAGGTCAGCTTCGTCTTGTACTCCGGGTCGAACCACTTCGGGTACGAGCCGACCTCCACGTCGGGATGATCGGCCACGACCTGGTCGAGCAACGGCTTCAGCTCGCCCTCGTCCATCTTCGTGAACACCGCGCGCGAGACGAACGCCTCGGGCCCGCGCAGTGACGAGCGGACCACGGCAAGCTTCATGCGGAAGATCTCCGGCACGCCCGGCAGCACCCAGACGTTGTGCATCACCACCGTCGGCCAGAGGATCTCCGGCGACGTGGCCAGGCGCGCGCCCTTCGGGACGAGGGCCATGCGCAGGTGACCCTCGGTGACGCGATCGCCGTAGGCGCTGTGGAGCAGCGCCTCCATCGTGGGGTCGATCGTCGCTTCCACGCCGAACCCGCGCGCCACGCCTTCGATCGTCACGTCGTCGTGGGTCGGCCCGACCCCACCGCTGGTGAAGACGACGTCGTGGGTGGCGCTCAGCGCGCGGACCTCGGCGGCGATGGTGTCTACCTCGTCGGGCACCATCACCACGCGTGCCAGGCGCACCCCCAGCGCGCGCAACGTGCGCGCGAGCTCGATCAGGTTCGCCTCGTGGATCTTGCCGCTCAACAGCTCGTTGCCGATGAGCAACGCCGCGGCGGTGTGCACCAGCTCGGAAAGTGGCGTGCTCGGCGAGGACAACGCAGGCGTTCCTATTCCGGCTCGAGCTCGCGGACGACGGGGTTGTCGTCGGCGTCGATGCCGAGCAGCTCCTCGACGCGCTTCTCCGCGGCGTCGAGTCGCGCTTGCGACGCGCGCGCGAGCCGCACGCCCTCCTCGAACAGCTTGAGCGATTCCTCGAGGGGCAGATCGCCTCCCTCCAGTCGATCGACAATCTCGCCCAGGCGACGCACGGCGTCCTCGAACGAGGCCTCCGCGCGCTCGCCTGTGTCCTTCTCCGGCTTGCCTTTCGCCGGGCTGGCCTGTCTTGCGCTCATGGCTTCACCTGGCCAGCGTCGTCGCTGGCCGGGTCGGTTGCAAGCCTTGGCTCGACCGGGCCGACCGGCAAGCCCGTCACGATCAGCAGGCCGTCCGGGTCTGTCACCACCGGCAGCGGCGGCCCGGCCGCCGGCACGATCAGCGCGGCGCGGCCGTCGGCGCCGCCGACGACCGCGATCCAGACGACGCTCGTGCCGCCCGTCGCCGGCGGCGCGCCGGCGAGCGCGCGGCGCGCCGCCTCGCGGGCCCCGCTGTCGCCGTCGAGCCGCGAGGCGAGCTCGAGCGTGCGACGACCGGCGGCGCGCCGTCCGAGCGCGGCCACCAGGGCGCGTCGCACGCGCGCGTCGCTCTCGAACCGGTACGCGCGCTCGAGCAGGCCGGTCGCGTCGGGGCGCGCGCTACTCGCGAGACCGAGCGCGGTCGCGCCGCGCACCACCGGATCGCCACTCGCGAGCAGGGTCTCGATGCGTGGGCGCAGCGCGCTGTCGTCGCGGATCGCCAGCGCGTACGCGACCGCCGGCAGCAGCACGCCACCCGAGTCGAGGGCGTCGAGCAGCGTGCGCGTGGGCACGGCGTTCGCGCCGGCCTCGGTGGACAGCGCGACGGCGAGCGCGGCGCGCGTCCGGGGATCGCGCTCCACCAGCAAGCGCGGCGCGGCGTCGGCGGCGACGGCGGTGCCGGCGGCGGCGCGCGCCGCGCCGCGCACCACCGCCGGATCGCGCGACGCGAGCAGCTGCCGCGCGCGTGCGCCGTCGAGCGCGGCCTCGCCCCACGCCCCTGCGGCACGATCGGCGGCGTCGCGGGATCCGAGCAGCGCGGCCAGCGCGCCGGACAGACCCCCACCCGATCCCCGATCGCCAGCGCCCGGACGACCGCGGCCCGCGCGGCCAGGCGTCGCGTCGACGGGGCGTCGAGGGCGCGCTCGATCGCCGAGGTCGCTGCGCTCCCCGGGCAGAGTGCCAGCGCATAGGCGGCGAGCGCCGCGCGGTCGGGCACGCTCAGTTGCTGCGAGAGCGCGCGCGCCGCGGCGTCGCCGCCGATGCGACCGATGGCGGCGAGCAGCAGCGGCACGCGCTCCGGCGGCGCACTCGCCAGCCGCTTGTCGAGCACGCCCACCAGCGACCGATCCGGCGTGACCGCGGCGAGCTCCAGCGCCGCGTCGCGCGTCGCGGAGTCGTCCAGCAGCGACGCCACGGCCTTGCCCGCGCCGGGGGCGTGCGTGAGCGCCAGGATCCGCGCCGCCGCCGTGCGCAGCGCCGGCGGATTCGCGCTGCCGAGCCAGCTCCGCGCGAGCGGCACGGTCTCCATGTCGCCCAGGCGCGTGAGCGAGACCGCGGCTGCGGCGCGGACCTCCGGGGAGCCCCGGCGCACCATGTCCCGCAGCGTCTCGAACGCGCGCTGATCGCCGAGCCGCCCGAGCAGCCGGGCGAGCGTCGGTGTGGGCACGCCGCGCGCGCGCAAGAGCGGCGCGACGTCGCGCGGCGGGTGCGCCGCCACCGCCGCGGCCGCCGCTTCAGCGACGGGGCCCTCCTGGCGCAGCGCCTTGCCGAGCGCGTCCACGGCCGCCGGCGCGCCCGAGGCGGCGAGCGCGAGCGCGGCGCTCTGCCGCACCACGTCCTCCAGCGGATCGGTGTTGCTCTTGCTGGTGGCGCCGACGCCGGTCATGAGCCGCACCAGGCCCTGGCGCACCGACGCGACGCCGGCGTGCGGCGCCAGCGCGCGCACGGCGGTCAAGCGATCGCGCGCGGTGCGCGCCGCGCCACCGGGCTCGAGCGCCTTCAGCAGCATGTCGAGCGCGCGCGGACTGCCATCGCTGCCGAGGCGCGCGAGCGCCTGCTCGCGGTCCTTCGCGTGGCCGGTGCTGAACAGACGCGTCGCGACGGCGATCGCCAGGCGGCTCTGGAGGGAGGTCGTCGACGGGCTGCCGGCGGGCCGCGCCGGCTCGCGCCGGTGCGGCATGGGCGGCCGACGCGACGGCACGCGATGCGGTTGCACTCTGGGCGGCGGCGGCTGCGCGAAACGCGGCTGCGCGTCGGCCGCGGCCGCCCAGCACGGCAGTGCCAGGGCCAGCAGCGCGGCGAGCGCGGAGCGCGTCACGGCTTCTTCTGCGGCCGGGGGATCGACGATGGCAGGTGGATGCGCCCGGCCGGCGACGGTAGCCGCACCAGCCCGGGGGGCGGCGTCGAGACTTCCACGCCCACGCCCGCCGCGCGCGCGCCGGGCAGTCCCTCGACCTCGGCCCAGCCGACGCTCTCGGCGCAGTCGGCGCGGTGGGTATAGGCGTGCAGCGCGTTGGCGATTGCGAACGCCTTGGTCAGCGCCTGCTGCTCGGCGGCGGGCGTCGCGCCGACCGGTCGCACGCCGATCATCATGACCCACGACCGATGCTGGTTCAGCAGCTGCGCCAGCGCGCGGATCGTCGGCTCGCTCGCCGGCGCGATCTCCACCGAGTCGCCCTTGACGACGAAGCTCGGCGGCTTGCGCATGTGCACGAGATCGTCCGGCCCCTTGCGCTCGACCTCGACCAGCGGCTTCGGCGCGGGCTTGCCGGCCACCGGCTCCTCCGGGCAGCCGTCGTCGTCGGCGACGCCCTCGAAGTCTTCCGGCTTGTCCACGCACTTGTCGACCGCGTCGTCGAAGGTGTCGCCGTCCTTGTCCGGGCTCGGGCAGCCGTTCAGCTCGGGGTCGGAGAAACGTCCGCCGCGCACGTCCGGGCAGTGATCTTCCTTGTCGGGGATGCCGTCCTCGTCGTTGTCGGGGTCGGGGCAGCCGTCGTCGTCCTTGAAGCCGTCCTTGTCCTCGGGCTGCGTCGGGCACTTGTCGACGTCGTCCATCACGCCGTCGCCGTCGCTGTCCTTGCGCGGGCAGCCGTTCTTCTTCGGGTCCGCGCTCTTGACGCCGGCTTCGTCCGGGCACGCGTCCTGGGCGTCGAGGATGCCGTCGCCGTCGTTGTCCGGGTCGATGCAGCCGTCGTCGTCCTGGAAGTCGTCCTCGTCCTCCTTCTCGGTGGGGCACTTGTCGTCGCTGTCCGGCACGCCGTCGTCGTCGTTGTCGAAGTCCGGGCAGCCGTCGGCGTCCTCGAAGCCGTCCTTGTCCTCGGCCAGCTCCGGGCACTCGTCCACGTCGTCGGCGACGCCGTCGTTGTCCTGGTCGTAGAAGCGCGGCGCCCAGCCGATGCCCAGCACGCCGCGGACGCGCGGGAGCCCGACGGCCGAGTCGAGGGGCGCTTCCGCGCCGACGATCAGCGACACGTCGCCGACGCCGTAGCGCGCGGACGCGCCGATCATGGACGGCGACTCCGGGCCGGAGCCGAAGCTCGGCGTGATCGCCACGGCGCCGTGGGTCTCGAGCGTCCACGCCCAGCGCCCCTTGTCGTCGAGGCCGAGCGCCTGCGGGTGCACGGTGATGCCGACGCCCCATGGCAGCGAGTGGCCGAAGTCCTCGCCGACGAAGGTGCGCTGCGCGCTGCGCACGCGCGCGCCGGCCGTGGCCCGCACGTCGAGCAGGATCAGCTTGAGCTCGCCGAGCAGGCGGAGCTCGCCCACCGGCGAGCCGTCCGAGACGTACGCGGCGCGATCCCCGGTCGGCGCCGACACGCGCCCGAGGGCGGCGAGCCCGAATCCGCCGAGGCCGCTGGTCGGGACCAGCGTGGCCTTGGCGCCGAAGGTCGCGTCGCCGAGGGCGGTGGCCGGCAGCTTGCCGGCGCCGATCGCGGAAGCGTCGCCACCGTTCTGGTAGAGCACCGTCGGCAGCTGCATGCCGATGGCGAGGCGATCGCTGATGCCGACGCCCACGAGATAGTCGAGCGAGAGCTGGTTCTCGACGGGCACGGTCGCGGTGTTGCCGGCGGCGTCCTTGATTACGACCAAGCGGTTCTCGTAGGACGCCCACGCGCCGACGTTCCACGCGCCGGGCCCCGGCGTGCCGCTGGGTTCGAGGTAGAGCGAGCCCGCCGGATCCGTCGGCGGATGGAAATCCCGCAGATCCAGCGACGGGATGGGTTGGGCGTGTGCGACGCCAGCGAACAGCACGGCAGCGGACGCACTTGTCGCAAGCAATCGGCGCGTGCGCATGGGCTGACAGGGTAGTGTGACGGCGCGGGAAGATTGAGAAAAAAATGACCCGCCCTGGTTTCTTGCCTGGGCGGCGCGCTCGCCGCATGTTTCGGGCCCGCGCCTGCCCGTCACCCACACCATGGACGCCATCCGTATCGTCGGCTCCCGCCCGCTCTCCGGCACCATCCGGATCGGCGGCGCGAAGAACGCCGCTCTGCCCATCCTGTGCGCCACGCTGCTGAGCGACGGCGCGAGTCTGCTGCGGAACGTACCGGGGCTGCGCGACATCGACACCACCGCGGCGCTGCTCCGCTTCCTCGGCAGGGACGTCGCGGTGGACATCCCCGAGGTGCGTGTAGCCGCCACGTCCGGGGAGGTCCGCCCTGAAGCGCCGTACGAGCTCGTGCGCCAGATGCGCGCGAGCGTGCTCGTGCTAGGTCCGCTGGTGGCGCGCTACGGCCGCGCGAAGGTGTCGCTGCCCGGCGGCTGCGCCATCGGCGCGCGCCCCATCGATCAGCACTTGCAAGGGCTCGAGGCGCTCGGCGCGAGCATCCGCGTCGAGCACGGCTACGTGGTCGCCGAGGCGCCGCGGCTGAAGGGCGCGGAGATCGTCTTCGACATCGCGACCGTCACGGGCACCGAGAACCTGATGATGGCCGCGGCGCTCGCGAAGGGGCGCACCACGCTCGTCAACTGCGCGCGCGAACCGGAGGTCGAGGAGCTCGCGCGCGTGCTCAACAAGATGGGCGCGCACATCGAAGGCGCGGGCACGAGCATCATCCACATCACCGGCGCCGACGAGCTGGAGCCGTTCGACCACGCCATCATCAGCGACCGCATCGAGGCCGGCACGTTCATGGCCGCGGTCGGCGCCACCGGCGGCGACGTGTTGCTCGAGCACGCGCCGATGGACGAGCTCGAGCCCGTGATCGTCAAGCTGCGGCACGCGGGCCTCGAGATCGAGCGCGAGGGCGAAGGCGTGCGCGTTGCCCGCCGCGGCGAGCTCAAGGCGGTGGACGTGACGACCGCGCCGCATCCCGGTTTCCCCACCGACATGCAGGCGCAGTTCATGGTGCTCATGTGCTGCGCCAACGGCCGCAGCGTGCTGACGGAGACGATCTTCGAGAACCGCTTCATGCACGTGCCCGAGCTCAAGCGCATGGGCGCGGAGATCGAGACGCACGGCAACGTGGCGATGGTCACCGGCGTGCCGCGCCTGAGCGGCGCCAGCGTGATGGCCACCGATCTGCGCGCCAGTGCGTCGCTGGTGATCGCCGGTCTGGTCGCCGAGGACGAGACCATCGTACGCCGCGTGTACCACCTCGATCGCGGCTACGAACGCATCGAGGAGAAGCTCGCCGGCGTCGGCGCGACGATCGAACGCATCACGCTCGATCCGGGTTTGCCGTGACGCCGCTCACCATCGCCGTGCCCAAGGGCCGCGTGCTGCGCGTGCTTGCACCGCTGTTCGAGAAGGCCGGCGTGGACACGTCCGCGCTGATGGCCGACGATCGCAAGCTGATCCGCGAGAGCGGCGACGGCGCGCTGCGCTTCCTCTTGCTCAAGCCCGACGACGTGCCGACCTACGTCGAGTACGGCGCCGCCGATCTCGGCGTCAGCGGTCGCGACATGTTGCTCGAGCGTCGCTACGACCTGTATCAGCCGCTCGATCTTGGCATCGGCAAGTGCCGCATGGTCGTCGCCGGCCCGCGCGGCGTGCACGTGCCGCCGGTGCCGCGCATCGCGACCAAGTATCCGCGCATCGCCCTCGAGCACTTCGCCGCCCAGGGCGTGCAGGCCGAGGTGATCCTGGTCCAGGGCTCGGTCGAGCTCGCGCCGTTGGTCGGCTTGTCGCACCTGATCGTCGACCTGGTCGAGACCGGCGTGACGCTCGCCGAGAACAACCTCGAAGAGCGCGAGGTGATCTGTCACGTGTCGAGCGTGCTGGTCGCGAACCGCGCGCAATACAAGCTGCGCCACGACGACATCCAGCCGCTCGTCGATCGGCTGCGGGCCGCCGTCACGAGCTGACCGGGCGGGCCGCGCGGTTCCGCGCCGGAGCGGCAGACCAACCCAGGACTAGAACATGTTCTATTTGCCGGCCCGGCGCGGAATCCCCCGGTTCGAGCCCGCGTTGCGTCGAGACTGTAATTGACCTAAGCTCAAGTCGGCTGCCCGGCCTATTTCTTCGCGGGAGGCGACAACCATGAGAGCGAGAACGACAGCGCTCGGCTGCGCAAGTGCAGCCTTGATCGTAGTGGCGGCGTGCTCCGGCACGACCGGCGGTAGCAAGGTCGGGAGCGGCGGAAGCGGCGGCAGCTCCGGCGGCGGCACCGGCGGGATCGGGACCGGCGGAACGGGCGCGATCGGGACCGGTGGCAGCGGCGCCGTCGGCAGCGGCGGGGTCGGTGCGTTGGGCGGCACGGGCGGCTCGGCCGGCGCCATCGATCAAGACGCGTCGTGCGCTTCGATCCCCCAGGAAACGAAGGCGGGGCTGCAGCCCGCGGACATCATCTGGATCATCGACACCTCGGGCAGCATGACCGAAGAGGTGCCGTCGGTGCAGAGCAACATGAACGCGTTCTCGACGCAGATCGTGCAGTCGGGCATCGACGTCCACGTGATCCTGATCGCCGGATACCCAGGCTTGGGCGGGCTCGGCATCTGCATGCCGGCGCCGCTGGGCAAGCAGGGCGGGTGTCCGTCGTCGGGGGCCGGCTCCGATAACAACCTGCCGACGTTCTTCCATGATGGAAACGGGTTCCTCGGCGTCCAGTCCACCAACGGCTTGAACGTGTTGAAGAACGCGTTCTCGATCTACGAGCCGCTGCTGCGCAGCGGCGCGTCGCACTGGGTCGTCGCCGTCACCGACGACGACGCGAGCGATCCGCCGTACGGCGGCCTCAGCGCCGACGCCGGCGCCGACAAGTTCATCGCCGACTACAAGGCGCTGTCGCCGAAGCTCGCGGACTTCAAGATGAGCGGCATCACCAGCCTCTCGCTGTGCCCGAACGCCGCGAGCGTCGGCGTGCACTGGCAGTCGATCATCGCCAAGACCGGCGGCCTGTCCGGGGACATCTGCGACTGCGCGCCGGGGCAGACCGCGGCGTGCTCGGCGGCGTTCCAGAGCATCTTCACGCAGCTCGCGGACAAGATCATCCAGGCCGCACAACCGCTCGACTGCCAGTGGCCGATCCCAGCCGCGCCGGCGGGTCAGTCGTTCGACCCGACCAAGGTCAACGTCCGCTTCACCGACAGCAACGGCAACACGACCGACCTCTACCACGTGGCGACCCAGGCCGACTGCGACCCGCAAAACGGCGGCTGGTACTACGACAGCGACCAGAACCCGACGCAGGTGATCTCGTGCCCGGCGTCGTGCGACGTGTTCAAGAACGCCACGAACGCCAAGACCGAGGTCTTGTTCGGCTGCCAGACGAAGAAGCCGCCGCCGAAGTGAGCTGAGGTAGACTGCGGCGGTGCGCGCCGCCGTGCTTGCCGTGATCGGGTTCGTGGTCGCCGGTTGCGCGGGTGCGGACATGGGCGGTGTGCCCGCCGACGGCGGCGACGCCGCGGCGGGAGCAGCCGGATACGACGCGTGGCCGGACGGCGGCGGTGCCGACGTCGCCATCGACGTGTCGGCGGACGCGAGCGACGCCGGCGACATCGACGCCGCGTGGTCCTGCGATCCCACGGTGTACCCGCTTCCCAACGAAGGACTGGCCGAGGCGCCGGGCCTCGGCGGCTGTCCGCCGGGTATGGCGCCGGCGGGCAGTATCTGCATCGATTGCTTCGAGGCGTCGCTCGAGCGGGTGACGCCGAGCGGCGGCGCGACGAGCTGGTCGCCGTACGACAACCCCGGCGCGACGCCGGTGCGTGCGGTGTCGATCGAGGGCGCGGTGCCGCAGGCGTACATCGACCAGCTGCAAGCCGCCGATGCGTGCGCGAACGCCGGAAAGCGCTTGTGCACCGACAGCGAGTGGCTCGCCGCGTGCCAGGGGACGGCCGGCAACGTCTATCCGTACGGGAACACGCGCGAGCCCGGCGTGTGCAACGACGCCCGCGCGGTACATCCCGCCGTCGAGTACTACGGCACGACGGATCCGTGGATCTACTCGGCGCTCGACAACGCCTGTCTCGACCAGCTGCCGGCGAGCCTCGACGCGTGCGGCGCCAACCCCGGCTGCGTCACGCCGGGCGGGATCTACGACCTGATGGGCAACCTCCACGAGTGGACGGACGATCCCGCGGGCACGTTCCGTGGTGGCTTCTATGTGGACACGGTGATCAACGGCAACGGCTGCTTGTACGTCACCACCGCGCACAACACGTCGTACTGGGACTACTCCACCGGCTTCCGCTGCTGTGCGGACCCGTCTTGACGCCGGGCGCGGCGTGCCGCAGGATTGGCGCACGATGAGCTTCGGCCGCGCCACGACCACGACGACCACGACCCGCCTCGGCGGGGCCGGTTTCGTGCGCGTCATGCGTTGAGCTCGAAGCCGTCCAGCCCCGCCGGGTCTCCCGGACGGGGCACTCGTGCATGTCGCTCCGTCCGGGTCCCGGCACCCGGAAAGGAAGCACGACAATGCTCGACGAGAACGACCACAGAAGCATCGGCCAGCGCCAGGACCTGTTCCATTTCCAGGAAGAGGCTCCGGGCATGGTCTTCTGGCACCCACGCGGGCTCGCGCTGTACCGCGCGCTCGAGCAGGCTGTGCGCCGTCAGCTCGAGGGCGATGGCTACCAGGAGGTGAGGACGCCGCAGGTGATGCGCCGCGCGATCTGGGAAGCCAGCGGCCACTGGCAGAGCTTCTCCAGCGGGATGTTCCGCCTCGCCGGCGACGACGTGCCGGCGGCGCTCAAGCCCGTGAGCTGCCCGGGTCACCTCGAGCTCGCGCGGCGCATGGCGCCGTCCTACCGCGATCTGCCGCTGCGCTTCGCCGAGTTCGGTCTGGTCCATCGCGACGAGCCCAGCGGCGTGCTCCACGGTCTGTTCCGCCTGCGCCAGTTCACGCAGGACGACGGCCATGTGCTGTGCGAAGAAGGGCACGTCGCGGGGGAGGTCGCGCGTTTCTGCGAGTCGCTGCAGCGATTCTACGCGGCGCTCGGCTTCGACCAGCTCGAGGTCGCCTTCTCGACGCGGCCCGCCGAGCGCGCCGGCGACGACGCGCTGTGGGACCGTGCCGAGCGCTTGCTGGCCGAAGCCGCCGAGGCGGCGCGGCTCTCGCCGGTGGTTCAACCGGGCGAAGGCGCGTTCTACGGGCCGAAGCTCGAGCTGTCGCTCCGCGATCGCACCGGCCGGCGCTGGCAGTGCGGAACGATCCAGCTCGATCTGGTGCTGCCCGGGCGCTTCGACGTCGCCTATGTCGACGCGAAAGGCGAGCGGCGACGGCCGGTGATGTTGCACCGGGCGATGTTGGGGAGCCTGGAGCGCTTCATCGGCGTGCTGCTCGAGCAGCATCGCGGACAGCTGCCCGCGTGGCTCGCGCCGGAACAGGTCGTGGTCGCGCCGGTCGCCGCGGCGCAGCGCGCCTTCGCCGACGAGGTCGCGGCGCGCTTGCGCGCCGCGTGCGTCCGCGTCCGCGTGGACGGCGGCGAGGCGACGCTTTCGCGCCGCGTCCGCGACGCCCACGCCCAGGGTGTACCGCTGTTCGTCGTGGTCGGTGCGCGTGAGCTCGCATCGCGGACGCTCGCGGTTCGCGAGCGCGGCGTCGCGTGGTCCGCGCCGCTCGACGCGGCCATCGACAAGCTCGTGACGCGTGCGGGCGGGGCATGACGCGGCGGTCGTCCGGCCGCTGCGCCGCGCGTCAGTAGCGCCAGGGGAACTTCGAGTAGTCGCGCGTGCGCTTCTCGAGGAAGGCGTCACGGCCTTCTTGCGCTTCTTCGGTGCCGTATGCCAGCCGCGTGGCTTCGCCGGCGAACAGCTGCTGGCCGACCATGCCGTCGTCGATCATGTTGAAGCCGAACTTGAGCATGCGCATCGCGGTCGGGCTCTTGCTGTTGATCTCCCGCGCCCAGTCCAGGGCGAAGCTCTCGAGCTCCGCGTGGGGCACGACGGCGTTGACCATGCCCATGTCGGCGGCCTCGCGCGCGGTGTAGCTCTCGCCGATGAAGAAGATCTCGCGCGCCTTCTTCTGGCCGACCTGGCGTGCGAGCAGCGCCGAGCCGTAGCCGCTGTCGAAGCTGGCGACGTCCGGGTCCGTCTGCTTGAAGCGCGCGTGCTCTTCGCTGGCGATCGTCAGGTCGCACACGACGTGCAGGCTGTGTCCGCCGCCCACGGCCCAGCCCGGCACGACGGCGATGACGATCTTGGGCATGAAGCGGATCAGCCGCTGCACTTCCAGGATATGCAGTCGGCCGAGCTTCGCGGGATCCACGCCGCCGGCGTCGCCTTCGTACTTGTAGCCGTCCTTGCCGCGGATGCGCTGATCGCCGCCGCTACAGAACGCCCAGCCGCCGTCCTTCGGGCTCGGCCCGTTACCGGTCAGGATCACGCAGCCGACGTCGCTGGTCACGCGCGCGTGCTCGAGCGCCGTGGCGAGCTCGTCCACGGTGTGGGGGCGGAAAGCGTTGCGCACCTCCGGGCGGTTGAACGCGACGCGCACCGTGCCCTGGTCGACCGCGCGGTGATACGTGACGTCGCTGAAGGTGAAGCCTTCCACCGCGCGCCACCGCGCCGGATCCATGATCTGCGAGCTCATGTGCGTGCTTATAGCGCGTCCAGTCCGCCCGGCCGCACGGCTTGCGCGAGTCCGCGCGGACCGGCCACCCGCCCCGCGCCCCTCGAGCCGTTTCGCCTGCGTTGTGTGCCGTCATCCGGTCCGGCACGGCTGCTGCAAGCACGCTCGCATGCGCAACCTCGCTCTCGCTCTCGTATTCGCCGTCGTCGCTGCAGCAGCGCCGGCGGCAGCACAACCGGCGCCGGCCCCGCTGCGCGTCGAAACACCTCCACCTCCGCCACCGGCTCCGGTCGCGGGCGTCCACACCCACGACGGCTTCTACTTCCGTGTCGCGACCGGCTTCTCGGTCATGAGCGAAGACATGCGCTCGGAAGACTCGAGCGTGTACGGTGGTCGCATCAAGGGCCAGACGACGGGTTTCGCGACGGTGAGCGAGCTCGCCTTGGGCGGCACCATCTCGCGCGGGCTCGTGCTCGGCGGCGGTTTCTACACGGCGCAGCTGGTGGCGGCCACGTTCCGCCAGGCCAAGGACAGCGCCGGCGCGCCGCCGCCAGAGCTGGATCCCGAGCAACGGAACTTCACGCTCGTCGGCCCCTTCCTCGACTGGTACTTCAACGAGCATCGCGGCCTGCACGCCCAGGCGGCGCTCGGGCTCGCGACGTTCAGCGCCGTCGGCTTCGGTACCTTCGCCGGCAACAGCGATC
Source organism: uncultured delta proteobacterium (assembly GCA_963775185.1). GTDB lineage: Bacteria > Myxococcota_A > Polyangia > Polyangiales > Polyangiaceae > JAPSGB01. Next base: position 85,133 of record CAVZIE010000014.1, read on the forward strand.
CGTACCACGCGACGGGCGGCGGCATCATGCTCGGCATCGGCTACGAGTGGTGGATCGCCGACGAGTGGAGCATGGGCGCGCTGGCGCGCGTCACCGGCGCCTACCTGGTCGGCAAGGACGACTCCGACGTCATGTGGCGTCACGGCCTGGGCACGTCGATCTCGCCGATGTTCAGCATCACGTATCATTGACGCTCTAGTGGCGTTAAGATGACGGCGTGGAGACACGCCCGTGACGCTGGCTCGCTGGTTCGTGATCGCGGGCCTGTGCGCGGCAGTGACGGGACCGCTCGGCTGCGGCTCGAACGGGTCGGACAGCGGTAGCGCGGGCGCGTCGGGCGCGTCGGGCAGCGGCGGTAGCGCGGGCGTGTCGGGCAGCGGCGGCAGCGCGGGCGCATCGGGCAGCGGCGGCAGTGCGGGTGCATCGGGCAGCGGCGGCAGCGCGGGCGCAGCGGGCAGCGGCGGCAGCGCGTGGCAGCGCGGGCACGGACGCAGGCGTCCCGGCCGACACGCTCGAGGCGAATCGCGACCGCCTGCTTCAAAGCTACCTCGACTTCCTGAAGCAGAACGCGTCCACGCCGCAGACCAACGGCTTGTCCGGCAGCAACGTCTCCAGCGTGTGCGAGCTGTGGCAGAAGCTCGACCCGTCGTCGCAGGCGACGTTCTTGACGCTGACCGCGCGCATGCAAGGCAGCATCGTCGGCATCGACGGCAGCTCCATGCTGTCGCACGTCGTCAAGCTCTACCGCGTGGTCGGCGGAAGCGGCGCGACCGCGTCCGCGCCCGGCAGCTGCGGCGGAGGCGAAAACAACCGCATGATCATGAGCATGGACGCCGAGCTCCACGACGCCCAGCTCGCCGCGAACCAGCACAAGGGCGCCAAGCAGGCGAACGGCAAGTTCGACATCGCCGACATCACCGCGGCGAGCTTCTGGCGCGACTCGCACGACGCGGCCGGACCGCATACGCCGTTCGATCTCAGCGACGAGACCGAAGGCGGAGCGCCCCGCGGCCAGACGCAATACTTCACCGACCCTTCGTCGAGCGCGGCGAACGCCCCGCTCGGTCGCCAGGATCTCGAGACGCTGGTCGATCCGTACGCCCTCGAGATCGATCAGGACTACGACTGCTTCCACAACTCGAACCCGAGCTGCCCGTACACGCTCTACGGCCCGCTGTGCGCGCCGAAGGCGTCGGCGCTGGGCACGACCATCTACACGCAGACGTACGGGAGCTTCGACCCGGGCTACTCGCCCTGTCCCTGATCCGCGACGCGATCGTGCCGTCCTCGATGCGTGGACATCTCGAACTCCGTGCGCGCCGCGACCATGTCCGTGGAATTCTCGCGGCGCGCGCTGGCGGGCCATTTGCAAATATCCGGAATCGTTTACATACGATGGTCCAGACGATCTACGCTTGGGCCGCTTTGCGAGCGGCGCTACCGGCGACGCGTGCGCGAGGTCGGCGCTTCATGGCGAGGCGGGCTGGCCCCGCTCCACGGACAATGGCGATGCAGGACCCGATCGACGACAGCTGGGAGCTCGACCGAGCGGTCTACCGCCGCGTGGTCCGCGCATCGCGCGTGCTCCGTCCCTACTTCCGGCCGCGGTACCAGGGCTTCGAGGTCTTCCAGCGTCCGGGCGGCATCATGGTGGTGGCCAACCACGGACTCTTCGCGCTCGAGGCGGGATGCCTGGTCGACTGCTTCTGGGAGGGCGCGGGCCGACCGATCCGTGGCCTCGGTGATCACTTGCTCTACGCGACGAAGCTGCTGCGCGTGGTGCTCGCACGCAGCGGCGGCGTCGAGGGAACGCCCGAGAACGCCTACCGCCTGCTGACCCGGGGCGACGCGGTCTACGTGAACCCCGGCGGCGCGCGCGAGGCACTCGCGAGCGCCGACGATCGCTACAAGCTCTTCTGGGACGGACACGTGGGTTACGTGCGCGCCGCCATCCGGGCCGGCGTGCCGATCGTCCCGCTCGCCGTGATCGGGAGCGACGAGCTGTACCGGCAGCTCTACGACGCCAAGGCGATGTCCAGCACCCTCTTCGGTCGACTGATCCAGAAGACGCTCGGTGCCAAGTACGTGACGCCCGTCTACCTCGGGCTCGGCCCGCTGCCGCTCCCGGTGCAACTCCGCTTCCTCGCGGGCGAGGCGATCGAGGTGCCTCGCGATCCCTCGGCCGCGACCGACGAGGCCGTGGTCGGCGAGCTGCACGCGCGCGCCCGGCGCTCGCTCGAGGCGCTCATCGCACACGGACTCGAGGAACGCGCGCGAGAGCACGCGGCGTTGCCCACCGGGCTCGAGCGGACGCTGACCCACCTCGTGCACCGCTTCGCCGGCGAGGTGGACGTCGACGCGCTCCGCGCGCTCGCCGAGGGTGGCGAGGATCTCGCACGGCGAGCCGGTGCAGGCGGCGCCGACGGCACCGAGGCCGGCTGACGATGCAGTCGCCGCGCGACGAGCCCCGGCCCGCGGGCTTGTGGAGAGCAGCAATGGATTCCGACGGGACTTGCAGACGACGAGTGGCAGTGATCTTCCTCCCGCTCACAATCATGACCGTGAGCTGCGATTGCGGTCGCGTCCACACCAAGACCAACGCGCCATCCGCGTCCGGTCAGGCGAGCGCCATGGCTGCGCCCGTCCCGGGGTGCCCCGCGCGGAGCGTGGTCGCCGAGCTCGTGGTTTCGACTGCCGCGAGGGAAGCGGTTGGCGCGTCCGCGCGCTTGGACAGCGTGACGGACACGGTCGCCCAGCCCAACCTCCCGCACGACGACTCGATCCCGGATCTGATCATCGGTCTAACAAACTTCCACGTCGCTCCGCGGCGTTCCGTTGCCTCCGAATATCAGCCCGGCGAGACGAGCCTGCTCCTGTCCCTCTTCGAGTCCACGGGCACCATCACGGCAGGAAGCTATCCCAACACCCGGGGACAACGCCGGAAGGCGAACGTCGAGCTCCGCGTGCTTGCCATCGGCGCGAGCGTGAAGGCCGGCGACGTAGGGAGCAGCGGCGCGATCGAGATCACCCACATGGACGACAAGCGCGTGTGCGGCACGTTCGATATCGGCTCGCCGTTCCTGCACGCCAAAGGCAGCTTCAACGCTCGCCGCCACGAACAGTAGAAGGCGTGATCGAGGGCACGCGCCACGGACGCGGCGGGGTCCAACGATGAAGCGCCGCTCACTTGTCAGTGACGTCCACGTCCCGGCAACACCTGAAGCTCACGAAGTAGTACGTGAACGTCGGGTAGTGGCTGGTCGTGACGGGGCGGCACGCGTTGCGTACGTGGCCCCACGCGCCGCCCTTCAGCGCAGCGAACACCGCGTGCTCGTGCGGGCGGTCGTGATCGGCGAGCGTCCACTCGTCGAAGTTGCCGGTCAGGTCGTACACGCCGTAGTCGCTCACGCACTTCGGCTTGCCGCCGCTCGGCACGCTCTCGTCCAGGCGCTTCAGCTCCGGATCGCGGATCGCCGGGTCGGTCGAGTAGATCTTCTTCAAGCTCGGCTCGATCCAGCGGTTGTCGATGTTGCAGATCTCCGCCGATCGCTCGTAGCCCGCCGGGAACGGCTTCTCGTCGGGCCCCTCGCACGCGGCCGTCCACTCGCTCTCGTAGCAGAGCCGCTTGCCCTTGGCCGCGCACAGGCCCGACGCGTCGTAGAAGCTCACCATCACCGGCGGGTGCGCGCCCTTCTCGTCCGGGTACTCGTACTTGTCGATGCAGAAGTCGAGCTGCACGCGCTGCCCCACGCACTTCGGCGGCTCTTCCTTGAACCTGTGGCACAGCGTCAAGTGATTCGGCTTGTCGTACGAGCTCTTCTCGCAGGTGCGCTCCACCTTCGTGCAGAAGTCCTTCTTCACGTGCACCATGCCCGGCGGACACGCGGCCTGGGCGTCCGCTTCGGGCGCCGCATCCACCACGCCTGCATCGACGATCGGCGCGGGCTTCGGCGGGGGAGGGGGATTGGGTGTGCCGGTGCGGCGCGGAACCTCCCGCGGCGCCTCGCGCTGCGCGCCGCCGCACGCGCTGGCGAGCCCGAGAGCGATGAGCACGGCCCTGTGCATGGCGGCGGTATACCACCCTCTCGCGCGGTGGCGCGCCGTGCTGCGAGCGGGCGCTGGATGCCGGGGCGCGGGAGGTGGGCAAGCGCAAGCTCGATCAGCGCGAGCTCTCCGATCGGATGCGCGCCACCTTGAAAGCGAAGTACCCCGGGGGTCGATCTGCTCGAGGACGCCGGGCCGCCTCGTGGCCAGTGTCTTCTCGAACGGCTACATCGCGCCGCTGGTGGTCCAGGTCGAAGGGTACGATCTGGTGACAATAGTCCGCGAGTCGAAGGCGGCGGCCGAGGTCGACCTGGTCGGTTCCGGGGCGCGCGCGATCTGTAGGTGCAGCTCCAAGACGACTTCCGCGAGATCTACGTCGACACCGATCGCGAACCGCGGGCTTCGTGGGAGTCTCGGCGCGCCAGGCGGCTCGGACGACCCTCGAAGCGACGCCCGCCGTGTGGACCGATTCACAGAACGACATGTCGCAATACGTCGTGACCGCCGCCGACGACGACGCCGTCGTCGGCGACACGCAAGCCATCGCCGACCTCGTGCCTGACGTGCCCGCGTCTCCGCGACGCATTGCAACATCGTGTGCGGTATGCCTACGCGCGCTCCGGGGTCAGATCCGTCGGGCGGCGCCCGACGCATGCTATCGGCGCGCGCTTCGCACCTTCTCGATGAGCTCGGCACGCCCGCGCACGCCGAGCTTGCGTGAGGCGCGGTGGACGAGCACACGCACCGTCGCCGTCGCGAGTCCCAGCTCGTAGGCGATGACCTTGTTGTCGTGGCCGAGCGCGGCGTACCCGACGACCTGTCGCTCGCGCAGCGTGAGCTCCCCGATCGGATTCACCGCGGGGTCGTTGCGTCGCGCGACGACGTAGCGCCGCCCGTCGTGATCGAAGTGATCGAGGAGCGTCCAGCGCGCGTCGACCATTCCCTTCCACAGGCCGAGCGCGAGGTCGGCGTCTTCGCGCCGAGTCGAGGCTCGCGCGCGATCGAGCCTTAGCGTCGCGCGGCGGAGCGCGTCGCGCGCGCTGGCATCGCGTGCGTCTCCCTCGGCGTGCTCGACGCGTCCGTCGGGACGCAGCACCGCTTCGGCTTGTTCGTCGAGTGCACGTCTTCGATCGAGTTGGCGCCGCACGCGGTACGTCGTCGCCAGGTGCGTGGCAAGACGCGTCAGTCGCTCGATCTTGCGCGGCGCCGGTGGAGCGCGACGCGGGAGCAACGCTCCGAGCCACACGCCGTGTCCGCTGGGCTCGCGTCCGTTGAGCGCCAGGACGTCGCGCGCGCCGCCGAACGCAGCGAGCGCCGGCGCGAGATCGGCGAAGCCCTCGATGCGCGACGCGTGCCCGCACGGGTTGGAGAGCCACGTGCGCTCGACGAACGAGCGCGGCACGCTCGCGAGGTAGGCCGCCATCTGCGCCGGGTCGACCCCCGGCGGCATGCATGCGTCGCGCATCACGAAGCGCGCGGGATCGGTCGCGTCATACGTGTACGCCAATACGCCGAGGCCAGAGTCTAGAAGGGGCGTCGCAGCTTCGACGATTCCGGCCAGCCACTCGGTGTCAGCGGTCTCTACTCGGTAGCATGCTTCGATCACGTCGAGCACGCGAGGCATACGCGCGTTCTTCATCGTGGTTCCGATCTGACGCGCTGGCGTTTACGGCGCATGTAAGCTCCAACGCGCCCGCCCGGCGTCGACCTGCATGGTACGATGACCGCATGACGCGGAGCGAGCGTTTCGAAGTGTTGGCTCTCCTCGCGCTGGCGCTCGTCTTGGCAGGCGGCTGCAGCAGCAACGCGACCGACGCCAGCCCTGCGATCGGGCCCGCGGGTGGCACGGTGACCTCGGCGGACGGCAAACTGAAGATCGTCATCCCGCCCGGTGCATTGAGTTCTCCCGTCCACCTCGTTCTCACGAACCAGGTGGACGGCGAGACACCCAAGCTCCTCGCTGGCTCGCGGTACGCTCTCGACGCGCCCCAGGTGACTCTCGCGTTGCCCGCGCAAGCCGTCTACACGATTGGCAGCCCTCCATGGACGTCGTTGTCGGCGGCCACGTCTTCGCCACAGAGCTTCTACGGCGACTGCGGTCCGGGTACACCGATCTGCAACGTTCTGCTCGGCACCGGGACGTGCCCTGGCGATCATCCCAGATTCATCCAGCTACGGCAGCTCAACGGATACTGGACGCTCGCGTGCGGTCTGCCCCAGCCGACGCCGGTGGTGTCGCTGCTCTCGCCGTCGCCCCTCGTGCTCGGCGGCCTCTACGATGCGCCGAGCGGTACGCTGACCGCGAACCTCTCGAGCCTCCAGGCCACGACGCTCGCGGTCTTGCTCGACTCCTCGACACTCACCGCCACGAGCGACAAGACGACGATCCAACCGATCGACACGTTCCACCTCGCCCTGGTCGAGAACGGCGCGGCCCCCATCTCGAAGGTCGAGATCTGGCACATGGGCGCGACGGTGAGCGACGGCTCGGGCAACTACGACAACGGCAACGTCTGGGTGACGAACGTCAAGGTCACCGAGGCCGCTGCGCCGCCCTCCACCGCCACGGTCAACGTCAACACGGTGCCGCCGGGCACGCACATCTTCGCCGCCATCGCGATCGACCCGAACGGCGGGCGATCGATCACCGACGCGATCGCCATTCAAGTCGACGACGGCAGCGTGGCCAACACGCTGGCCGTGAACTTGAGCGCGAGCCCGACGAGCATCACGACGACGGGTTCGAGCACGCTCACCGCGACCGTGACGGGCGCGTCGGGCGCCGTGCAGAAGGTCGAGTTCTTCGAGGGGGCGAGCAAGCTCGGCGAGGCGACTGCGAGCCCCTACACGCTGCCGGTCGCGTACACCGTCGCGAACAACGGCTCGCATGTGTACACGGCGAAGGCGACGGACGCCGCCGGCCACGTCGCGACGTCGAACACCACGACCGTCGACGTGGCCATTCCCGCTCCCGCGGCGGCGGACTACTACGCCGATCCGGTCGGCGGCAGCGACGCCAACCCGGGCACGCTCGCGCAGCCTTTCGCCACCATCGCGCACGCCGCGAGCGTCGCGACCGCAGGGCAGACGATCGGCCTGCTCGATGGGACCTTTCGCGAAGGCGCACCGGTGCTCGGCTGCGATGGACGCGCCATCACGATCAAGGGGGGACTCACGCTGCGCGCCGTCCACCCGCGCGCCGCGATCATCTCCAACATCACGCTCGGCGTGTCGACTGGGTCACTGTCGATCTACGATCTCACGGTCGACGGCCCGTGCACGGCGATCGTGTCGTCGAGCTCGGGTGCCGGCGCCACGCTCGCGATCTCCGGTGCAGAGTTCAGCAATGGTGCCCACATCGCGCTGTCGAACGGCGTGATAGGGACGCTCTCCCCCGGAAGCCTCGGGGCCGCGTCGATCATCACGATGGGGAAAGCTCCATTGGTCAGCCTCACCGGCACCTCGCAGCTCACGATTCAGGGCGGTTCGTTCGACGGCGCGGACATGGGCTCCTACGCGGGCGGCGGATACCCGCTGCTCTACGTCCAGAATTCGGCGCAGCTCGTGCTCGACGCGACGACGCTGAAGAACCTCCAGGGTAACGGCATCGCGCTGAGCGGGAGCAGCTCGGTGACGCTCCAGAACGGCACGACGCTCGACACCGTGGGCCTCAGTGGTCCGACGGCGGGCGCGATCGTGCAATCCGACGGGACGCTCACGCTGTCGAATGCGACGATCAAGAACAGCGCCGGCGCGGCCATTCGCATCCGCGGCGGCACGCTCTCGACGCTCACCGTCACCGGCAGCACGATCAACCACAACGCCCGCGGCATCTATTTCAACGACGGAGACTCGGGCGCGGTCACGCTGACCATGAGCGGCTCGCAGATCACGCAGAACACGGGCGTCGGGCTCTCGCTCTGGCCGAACGGCGACTACGCGGTCGGCTGCACCCTGCGAAACACGGTCGTCACCGGCAACACCACCGGGATCGAGCTCTACGCCGGCGGCGGGAGCGTGCTCGACCTCGGCACGACCGGGACCGCCGGTGGCAACACGATCCAGAACACGGGAGTGGGGCTGACCGTCAACGGTCCAGTCGCTGGGACGGTCGACGCGGTCGGCAACACGTGGCTCCCGAGCGAAGAGGGCGCCGACGCGAACGGCCACTACACGGCGGGCACGAGCGTCGTCGGGCCCGTGACCACCGGCCTCAACTACCGAATCGCGAACGCGAGCACGCTGGATCTCTGACGCTGCGCGCGACACGCCGGCGGACGGGCGAGTCGCGCGCCGCATGAGCAAGCCCAGACCAATTCCCGCGACGGCGAGCAGTGCCGCCAATGGGGGCGACGGCGTGGTCCACGCGGGCCGCGGGCCGCCGTTCCCGCGCCGTCGCGTGCCCGGGCCGCGACGGTGCCGGTCAGCGTTCCGTCGGGTGCGATCGCGCCGCGCCGAACGTGGCGCGGTACCAGTCCGTCTCGTGGTGGTCGATCGCTGTGCGATCCGGCGCGTGTCCCGGCTCGAGCAGTGCGCGGAGCTTCTCGAGCGTACGGAAGTCGCGCTGGCTCACCACCGGGATGCCGCTCTCGAGCAACAGCGCGGTCGCCACGCCGACGCCCGCCGTGAAGCGGCGCGGGTCGTCGAAGCGACAGCCGTCGCTGACGACCTGGCTGCCGCACGCGGCGCTCGTGTCCGTCAGGATCGCCAGCTCCGCCTGATGCTCGTGCGCGTGCGCGAGCATCGCGCGCGCGCCGGCCAGCATCTTTTCGGTGAGGTCGACGCCATGCTCGTCCAGCACGCGCGCCTTGCCGCGGAGCACCGCGAAGCCGTCGCCGCCGTGCAGATCCGGCGTCGTGCGTGGCGTGCCCATGCCGTGATCTTCCGGACAGAACGCGAACACTCTCAAGGTGGGAAGCGCGAGGAGATCGCGGAGCACCGCACCGAGTCCGTAGTCCGAGCCGTCCACGCCGCACGCCCAGCCGGCGAGGCAGCCGCTCACCACGACGCGCAGCGGATCGTCCGCGCTCGGCACGCGCAGGCCGAGCGACGGCGCGTGCGGTAGCCGCGTCACTCGAAGCGCACTTTCCGGTACAGCTCGTCCACCGCCAGCGTCGCGCCCACGCTGGCGAGATCGAGCGTCGCGCCGGCGCCGTACGCGCGGAGCTTCCAGCCGTCGCCCTCGCGCCGGAACACGTCCACGTGCACGCGCCGCGGATCGACGAGCAGGTACTCCTGCAAGCTCGGGAGCGTCTGGTAGTGCTCGAACTTCGCCCCGCGATCGTAGCTCTCGGTGCTGTCACTCAGCACCTCCACGATCAAGACGGGGCTCAACAGCTCGTCGCCGTACTCGTCGCTCACGACCGGCGCGTCCGTCGCGACGGACACGTCCGGATAGCAGCCTGTGTCGTCGGCGGTGCGCACGCGCATCTGCGATGCGTACACTTCGTACGGCGCGTCGAGCAGCGCGACGCCGATCTCGCGGATCACGTTCGCGGTGACGATGTTGTGGGGCTTGGACGCGCCCGGCATCTCGATCATCTCTCCGTCGACGAACTCGTGTCGGAACTCGGCCTTGCGCTCGAGCTCGCGGTACTCGGCGTAGGTCATCTTCGGACGCTCGGCGGCGCTGCCTTGAGCCATGGGTCGAGGATAGCACCGTAGGCGCGAAGCTGGATTCCGCGCCGCACCGGCATCCCCTTCAGGATCGTGACGGGGAGAGGGATTGCCGGTACGGCGCGACTCCGGTGCGTTACGAGGTTCCGGCATCGCCCTCACGCGGAGGATCGAGCACGAGGTGCGGCAGCATGCGCTTGAGACCCCGCGGTCCGATGCCGCGCACGCGCAAGAGATCGCTCGCGCGCCGGAAGCGCTTCAGCCGCGCGCGCAGCTTGACGATGCTCTGCGCGCGCTTCATGCCGACGCCGGGCAGCTTGGTGAGCTCCTCGGCGCTGGCCACGTTGAGGACGACCTTGCCGTCCTTGGTGATGCCGGTGTGCGGCGACTGTGTGGGGGCGCCGGCGTCGCCGCACTCCGCGTCCGGCGCGGCGTGGCTCGCCGCGGTGGGCGCCGCGTGGGCATGGTGTTCCGGGGGCGGCTTGTCGTGATGCAGCGCGAGCCACGCCGAGCCGATGTCCGCCGCGAGCGGCGCGTCGGTCGGCACCTGCACGCCGTCGAGCCCCGAGAGGATCGACGCCGCGCCGATGCCGGCGAGCGCGAGCATGCCCACGCTGACGGCCAGGATGCGCAGCGCCAGCGGCGTCCACACGCTGGCCCGCACCTGCGCGATCAAGCCCGCCGGTGTGGGAGGCGTGGTGGTGGGGACCGCTTCGCGCTCCCCACCACCATCCACGGCTGTCGTCTCGACGAAGGCCATGGGCTCCGCTTTCATGCCGCGCTTTCCGCGTAGGCCCCGGTCTGGCCGTTGCTGGCGCCGTTCGGGCGACGCGACGGCGGCGCGGCGGCCTCGTCCCGCGGCGTGAAATCGCGGATCTGCATCTCGCCCGTGACCGGCATCGCCTCGAGCTTGACGTTCAGCGAGCCGTCGCTGTTGACGAAGGCGACGCCGACGCGGTTCCAGTAGCTCTTGCCGTTGCGCTCGGTGATCACGTAGACGATCTTCAACTTGCTCTGATCCATTGCTCTGTCCTCCTGTGGGAAGCCGCCGGGCGTCGCCGCGTCATGCGGTCGCCGCCGGTGGCGTGAAGAGGACAATGCGAGCGCCGTGCCGACTTCCAAGCGCCCGGAATCGTGCAGGTTCGGGATCGGCGACGGGTGGCGACCGGCGGTGCCGCCGGCGGCGACCGCCGGCGGTTTTGCCGGTGCCGGAGGCGCGTGTTACGCCGGAAAGATGTCCCGCGCTTCCCGTCGCAGTGTGTTGAAGGGCGCCGGTGCGCTGGGCGCCGCACTGCTCGCCGGGCGTCACGCCCGCGCGGCCGCCCCCGATCCCGTCGCCGATCTGATCGCGAAGCCGCCCGCCGGTTTCTCGCCGCTGGTCGCACCGGGCAAGGTTGTCAAGGTCACGAAGGCCGGCGACTTCGCGGCGCTGATGCAGCCGAACCAGCTGTGGCCGAAGCCCGAGGTCGCGCGCGCCATGCTCGAGAAGGGGCTGACCGCGTTCACCGGCGCGCCCAACATGATCGAAGCGATGAAGAAGTTCGTCCACAAGGACGACGTCGTGGCGATCAAGGTCAACGGCATCGCGCTCGCCGCACTCGCCACCAACTTCGAGCTGATCCAGCCGCTGGTCGAGGCCGTGATCGGCGCGGGCGTGCCCGCCGACAAGATCACCGTCTACGAGCAGTACCCGACGTTCCTGTGGGGCACGCGTGTCGACAAGAAGGGCTACGTGCTGCCGGCGGGCGTCAAGACGGCGACGCACAACAACGCCAACCACCCGATGCCCGACATCCGCGTGTACCAGGGCATCAAGACGCGCTACTGCCGGTTTCTCACGGAAGCGACCGCCGTGATCAACGTCAGCATGATCAAGCACCACTCGATCTGCGGCTACACCGGGCTGATGAAGAACATGACCCACGGCAACGTGAACAATCCGCAGGACCATCACGCCCACGCCGCCAGCCCGCAGATCGCGATGCTGTACAACCATCCGATCGTGACCAGCCGCCAGCGCCTGAACATCACCGACGGCTACAAGGTCAAATACGATCTCGGTCCGCTCGACAAGCAGCCGACTACCAAGTGCCCCCACGGCGCCGTGTACGTCTCCACCGATCCCGTCGCGATGGACACCCTCGGCTGGAAGATCGTCGACGAGGAGCGCAAGAAGCGCGGGCTCAAGCTGCTGGAGCACCTGGCGAGCGCACCGCGCTACATCGAGACCGCGGCCGAGCTCGGCCTCGGCGTCCACGACCTGGACCAGATCCGCCTGCAGACCGTGCAAGCCTGATCGCGCCCGCGTCCAGGGATCTCCCTATATCAACCCGGGAACCGCGCAGGCATGTCTGGCGGATGTACACCCGCGCCCTGAAAGCGACTTCCCCCCTGCTCGTCGCGCGTCGAACGCTCCCTGGGCTACTGGCGCTCGGCGTGGCCTTCCTCGCGGCCACCACCGGCTGCGGCAGCTCCGACGGCACCGGCAACGCGGGCGCCAGCGGCACCACCGCGGATTCGGGCACGTCGGGCACCGGCGGCACCGGCGGCGCTTCGGGCACCGGCGGCACCGGCGGCGCTTCGGGCACCGGCGGCGCTTCGGGCACCGGCGGCGCTTCGGGCACCGGCTGGCGCTTCGGGCACCGGCGGCGCCTCCGGGACGGGCGGCGCGGCGGGCTCGACGGGCACCGGCGGCGCAGGCGGCTCGGCTGGCGGAGCCGCCGCGTGCGCTACGCCGACCCAGGTCGTGATGGACGCGGTTCCGCGCGATGCGGACGGCAAGGGCGAGGTCACGCAGCACGACGTGTGCGTGCCGAATGCCGGCGTGATCACGAAGATCACGCTGCGCTACATGATGAGCTCCTATTTCGGCGACCCCATACGCCAGGCCGTGTTTGCCTATTACGCCGACTTCAGCATCGGTGATGCGTTATGGGTCGCCCAGGTGTTCACGACCGCCGGTCAGCCGGTCATGGTCAACGGCAAGCCCGTCTATGTCAGCTGGGAGGAGGGCTCGTGGCCCCAGCCTGGCGGAGCGTTCGGCTCCGATTCGACGGGCAGTCCGTTTTGGAATTCGACGTTCGTCTTCTACGACGGAGGTACCCAGACGACCGACTACGTCGACGAGACCAACGCCAAGGCGATCTACCAGGCGGGTTTCACGCTCGATAAGCTCCGTATCATCACGGTGGACAAGAACGACGTCCTGTACTGAGCCGACGACGAGCGGCGGCACGTGCCACGCGCCCACCGCTTGATGGCCGCGCCTCGGCGCGCGACGCCCGCGTCCAGGGATCTCCATCGTCGAGAAGATCGCGCACTCGAAGCGTTCCACAGCAGCGCGATTGCGGCGATGTCGCCGACGCCAAGCTCCGACCCCAAGCGCTCGAGCACCCCCGACCCCCGCGAATGGCGCCGGGCGGGGCGCGCCGATACCGCGCCGGACCGGCAAATATCCCCAAGGATTCCCGGGGCGTCGGCAGCGGGGGCGCTGCGGTGTAAAATAGTGGGACGTGTCCCGTCTGACGGAGGTGACCCTGCGATGGCTCTCGACGCTCGGCGTGCTCGCCGCGGTGGGCTGCGGCCCGCCGGCGCTGCAGCAACCGCCGGGCAAGGCGCCCACGCCGAAGACGGTGACGGTGGAGGAGCCCGGCGGCGACGCGTCCGATCCGCACGCGGCGGCGCTGAAGCGACTGCTCGCGGCGCCGTGGGGGCGACGCAACGACAAGGACGGACAACTCGAAGCGCCCACGCCCGACTGGGAGAACTGGACGCGGGTGCGCTTCTGGGGCGTCGACCATTTCACGGGCTTCCGCTACGGCGACGATCACCACGTGGTCGCGGTCGTGCTGGTACAGGAAGTTCCACCGGGAACACCGACGGACAGCCGGACCTGCATGCATCGCTTCGAGGCCTGGGCGCGGCCGCAGGTGAAGGCGTTCGACGTGCAGATGGGTCCCGTCGGCGAGCACGACAGCGAGTGGCGCGGTCACCCGATCAGCGTGGAGTTCGTCGACGGTGCGGTGGACTTCATGCTCCAACATCGCGAATTTTCCGCGGCCTGGGCGACGTATCCGGCGTATCCGGACGCTTGCCTGGTGTACGCGGTCGCGGTGCCGTGGCGCGGCCACGCGAAGCTGGCGCGCGAGCTCAGGGACCGCTGGGTCGAAGAGGGCTTCCAGGGCATGCGTCCGCTCACGCCGAAGGGGCCGCACCGCTTGCCCTGATCGGGTGGCCCCGCGTCAGCCCCCGCCGATCCCGCCCAGGATGCGCGCGACGCCGTAGATGCAAACGGCAGTGAGCCACAACGCGCTCCGCACCCGCATGCCTTCCTCGAGCCCCCACCACGGCGCGAGCGGGGGAATCACGAGGGCGACCGGGCCGCGCCACCACGGCTTGCGGAACACGAGTCCGTAGGCCAAGGCCACATGAACGGTCGCCAGCAGGGCGAACGAGCCGGCGATGGTCAGCATCACGACGATATCCATGGCCCGGTCGCTCCCGGCGGCATGTTAGCCGCGATTCCGCGTTTCTACAGGAACCCGCGCCCCGGCGGGCTGTCGACCAGAGAGGCGGCGCCGTCCCGGGGCCGCCGGACGCCGCCGCCCGGCCGAAGGGCCCGGCGACGCCGATCGCTTTTGGACGATCGGCCCGGACACCCTGCTAGACTCGCGAAACCGTGCGTTCCTCCACCCTGATCGTCGCTGCCGCTGTCGGCGGATTGCTCGCGCCGCTGCCCGTCTGTCTGCGCTCCGCCCAGGCCGAAGGCGTCGCCGATCGCCCGAACGTGATGTCCGTGAAGGACATCAAGCCCGGCATGAAAGGCTACGGGCTCACGGTGTTCGAGGGCACGACGCCCGAGAAGTTCGGCGTCGAGGTGATCGGCGTCCTCAAGAACTTCCAGCCCCGTCAGGATCTCATCCTGATCAAGACGCTGCACCCGCGCCTGGATGCCACGAAGGTGGTCGCGGGTATGAGCGGCAGCCCGATCTACCTCGACAACAAGATGGTCGGTGCCTACGCGTACGGGTGGACGTTCGGCCGCGAGCCGGTCGCCGGCGTCACCCCGATCCGCAACATGCTCGACGAGCTGGCGCGACCGCTGCCTAAGTGGATCAACGGCTGGCCGCTCGTGACCACGCCGTCCAAGCCCGGCATGAAGACCGCGCGCGCGGCGGTGAGCACGCAGAACCGCTACGCCGGTCGCCTGGACCGCTACGATCTCGAGCATCACGCCGCCGAGCTCGCGAAGCGGCGCAGCGTGAGCTTGCCGGGCAAGCAGAGTCCGCTGGTTCCGGTGGCGACGCCGCTGCTCATCGGCGGCCTGTCCGGCAGCGCCATGAGCGTCGCCCAGAAGCTGCTCTCGCCGCTCGGCCTCGAGCCGGTGCAGGCCGGCGGCGGCGGTGGCGGCGTCGAGGCGGGCGCGCCGACGAAATACGTGGACGGCGGCGCCATCGGCGTCGAGCTGATCCGGGGCGATATGAGCGCGATGGGGCTCGGCACGGTGACGCGCGTGGAGGGCGACTGGCTGGTCGCCTTCGGCCATCCGATGATGCAGGGTGGCGTGACCGCGCTTCCGACCTCCATCGGCAAGGTGTTGTGGTTCCTCGCGAGCGATATGCGTTCGTTCAAGATCGGCTACGCCGTGCGGCCACTCGGCGCGCTGGTCAACGATCGCCAGGCGGCGATCGTCGTGGACGAGAAGCAGAAGGCGCCGGTCATCCCCGTGACGATGCACGTCAACGGCGTCGCCGGCGCGCCGATCACGAACTGGAAGTTCGAGGTCGCCCACGAGAAGTTCATGACGCCGGCGTTCATGGCGATCGCCCTCGGCAACGCGCTGCAGGACACCGCCGCGGAGCGACAGGACGTGAGCTGGACGGCCAAGAGCCATCTGGTGATCAAGGGCCACGGCGCGATCGACCTCGACGACTTCGGCGTCTCCATCGGCGGCACGCCCGAAGCGCAGGATTTCGTGCGCTCCAACCTGGTCCGCGCGGTCGGTGCGCTCATGAACAATCCCTGGGAACCGCTGATCGTCGAGAGCGCCGACATGACGATCCAGATGCGCTACGCCCGGGACATCCTCAGGCTGCGCGGCGCCGAGGTGCTCGACCCCGAGGTTGAAGCGGGCAAGAGCGCGCGCATCCGGCTGACGTTGATCCCGTACTCCGGCCCCGCCATCCAGAAGGTCATCAGCGTGCCGATCCCGCGCCACCTCGCCGGTCAGACGCTGACGCTCGAGATCACGCCAGGCTACACGGAGTCGCGCGACCAGGCCGATCCCGAGAACCTGCCGGCCCTGATCCAGAATCTGCAGAACGCGCTCTACCCCGCGAAGTCGATCGTGGTTTCCTATGCGGGGGGTGACGGCGCGGTGGCGTACAACGGCCACGTCGCGCACAACCTGCCGCCCGGTGCCCTCGACGCCCTGCGCCCCACCACGTCCTCGGTGGCCCCCGACGCGTTCCGTTCCGAGACGCGGCTCGTCGTTCCGCTGCCGGACTTCATGACCGGACAGGACCACGTCACCCTCACCGTCAAGCCCGTGCTGAGGTAGCTCGAGGCTCGTCGCCCGCTCGCCCTTTTCAGCTCTCGTTGCTGCTTCAAGGATGCTCTCCGTGACCCACAAACGAACCGTGCGCCGCATTGCTCTTGCTTCCACCGCTCTCGCTCTCGTCCTCGCCGCCGCCCAGGCGCCCGCCGTCGGAACCCGGCGCTTCACCCTCGACAGCGGCGACGACTTCAAGGGCGGCGACCTGAAGGGCGTCGCGGTCGACTCCGTCGGACGCGTCCACGCGGGTTTCAATCTCGGATCGGTCCCGGTCCAGCAGGGGACGTCGATCTGGAGCCTACTGCCGCTCGCGGACGGCTCGGTGCTGCTCGGCACCGGCAATGAAGGCAAGCTGCTCTCGTACAAGGGCGGCAAGGTCTCGCTGCTGGCGGAGACCAAGTCACTGGTCGTGACGTCGCTCGCGGAGGCATGGGGCGGTGCGGTGGTGCTCGGCACGATGCCCGACGGCAAGGTGATGAAGTGGTCCGGTGGCAAGCTCACCGACCTGGCGACGCTGAAGGGTGCCGAGCACGTGTGGCAGGTCGCCTTCGACAAGAAGTCGAATGCGATCTTCGCGGCGACCGGTCCCGAGGGGAAGCTCTTCCGCATCGACCAGAACGGCACGGCGCAGGTCTACTTCGACGCCGAGGAGCAGCACTTGATGAGCGTCGCCGTCGCCGCCGACGGTACTGTGTATGCCGGCGCCAGCGACAAGGCGAAGCTCTACAAGATCACCGGCCCCGGCCGCGCCAGCGTGCTCTACGACTTCGGCCGCACGGAGGTGCGCGGCATCGCCATCGGCAAGAAGGGCGAGGTGTACGCCATCGCGAACGAGATCTCCTCGGGCACGTATGCGCCGTCGCACCAGGGGCGGGGCGTGCCGATGGAGGCCGGGCCCACCCAGCCCGCTCCGAAGATCAAGGGCAAGGGTACGCTGTACGAGTTCGCGACCGACGGGACGCCCGACCAGCTGCTCGACGACAAGGACGAGCACTACACGAGCCTCGCCGTGGGCGACGACGGTCGCCCGTACGTCGGCACCGGCGTAGAAGGACGCGTCTACACCGTGGATGACGCGCACAACGCCGTGCTCGTCGCTGATACGGACGAGCGCCAGGTCGGCGCGCTCGTGCTCTCCGGCAAGCAGCAGTACGTCGCGAGCAGCAATCCGGCGGTCCTGCACCCGGTGCGCGGCGTGGGCGGCGCGGACGCGGTCTGGACGAGCAAGGTGTTCGACGCCGGGATTCGCGCGCGCTTCGGGCGTATGAGCTGGGTGTCGACCGGGACGCTGGAGCTTTCCACGCGCACCGGCAACACCAAGGATCCCGACGACACCTGGAGCGCCTGGAGCAAGGCGATGACGGCGCCGGGTGTTGTCGGCAGCCCCGCCGGGCGCTTCCTGCAGGTGCGCGCGCGCTGGAGCCAGAGCAAGGACGCGGTGCTGAGCGAGGTCGTCGTGCCGTTCCTCACCGACAACCTGCGCGCCGTCGTGACGGAGATCGACGTGAGCTCCGCCGCCGCGAAGAAGGGGACGACCAAGACCGGTGGCGTCCACGGCTCCGGCGGCCCGATCACGAAGACCAATGACACCAAGGTCAACCTGACGTGGAAGGTCGACAACCCCGACGACGACCAGCTGCGCTACCGCATCGAGTACCGGATGCTCGGTACGGAGCGCTGGTTTTCCGCGCTCAAGCCCGGGGAGAAGCTGACCAAGCCGAGCTACACGTGGAGCACCGCGGACCTGCCGGAAGGCCGTTACCGCGTGCGCGTCAGCGCCAGCGACGAGATCTCGAACCCGCCCGATCGCGTCAAGAAGCACGAGCTCGAGAGCGGCGTGGTGCTGGTCGACAACACGCCGCCCACCGTCCAGGGGTTGAAGGCCGTCGGTCGCCATATCGTCGGCACCGCCATCGACGGCGTCGGTCCGATCAAGCGCATCGAGATCGCCGTCGCGGGAACCGACGACTGGACGCCCTTCTACCCGAAGGATGGCATCTTCGACGAGCAACGCGAGGAGTTCGACGCGGACGTCTCCACGCTGTCGCCGGCGGGCACGGCGCTCCTCAGCGTGCGCGTGTACGACAAGGCCGACAACTTCGTCGTCGCGAACGTGCTCCTGAAGTAGCGCCAGACCGCGACACGGCTGCCAGGGGGCGCGTCGGCGCCCCGCCTCCTTCCCGCGCCGGACCGGCGAAATCCCCTGTGATTTCGCCTTCGGCACGGAGCGTGCTCCGTGGGGACGTGCTAGCCTTGCAGGAACCTTCTCGCTTGATCATGACCCGCCTTCGACGTCTCGTCTTCAGCGTGGTGCTGCCTGCCGGGCTGATCGCCGCCTTCGGCGGCGCGTGCGGCAGCAGCAGCGACAGCAGCGGCGTGGGCGGCCCCTGTATCGGTCCGCAGTGCGGTGCCGTCGACGCCGGTGATCGCGACAACTACGTGGTCGACGTGGCCATGCAGGATTCCCAGCCCGACCAGGAAGCTGGCGCACCGCCGTTCAACCTGTTGTGCGGCAGCCAGTGCTTGCCGGACGACGTCGCGGCGTGTGCCGGCACGCAGCCCGAGGCCGGCGTGCCGGAAGCGGGTGCGGCTCTCGACGGCGCGGCCGACGTGGCGGACGCGAACGACGCCGGCAACTATGCGCCGCCCGAGGCGGGCGGCGCCGACGCGGGCGAGGCCGCCGCGCCGGTGTACGCATGCCACGTACGCCGCGCTGCGAGCGGCAAGGCACACGGCGCGTGCGAGCTCGCCGGAAGCGGCGAGAGGGACGCGCCGTGCGTCACCACCGCCGATTGCGCGCCGGGGCTCGGTTGCGTGGGCGAGGGCAGCGCCGGCCAGTGCCGGCCGTTCTGCTGCGAGGCCGCGTGCGACGGCGACGCGGGCGCCTACTGCGCCAACCGGCCGCTGCGCGACGACGCCGACCAGGGCGACACGCCGCTGATGGTTCCGGTGTGCGTGCCTGCCGACAACTGCAACCTCGCCGAGCCGTACCCGTGCACCGCGAGCAATCCCGACGACTGCACGTGCAAGGACCCGGCGACGGCGTGCATCGTCGTGGGCGACGGCATCACCGCCTGCGTCGCGCCTCCCGGCAGTGGCCAAGCCGGCGATTCGTGTCCGTGCGCGTGGGGTCACGTGTGCTCGCAGGCGACGCAGAAGTGCCTCAAGATCTGCTCGCTCACCGCTACCGATTCCGGCTGCGGTGCCGGCAAATGCCAGGCTACGAAAGAGATGCCCCAGGGTTTCGGCGTCTGCGTCGGCGCGAGTGCCGACGGTGGTTGAGCGCCGGCTCAGAAGTGGGGACGACGCGTCGGGGCGCGGCGGCGCTCGACGTTCTCGAGCTGCGTGTTGAGCTCCGCGCCGACGAGCAACGCGGCGCACCAGATCCAGAGCCACACCAGCGCGATCGCCACGGCGGCGAGGCTGCCGTAGAACGCGGCGTAGCGCGCCAGCGAGCGCACGTAGTAGCCGAACGCGTAGCTCGCGATGCCGCCGATCCCGACGCCGAGCATCGCGCCGGGCCAGACGCGGCGCCGGACGCCCGGGATGTGGACGGCGATGCGGAAGAAGCCGGCGAGCAGCGCCGTTGCGACCGCGAGTACGAAGAGCACGGCGAGATAGTTCGAGATGTCCATCACCGTCTCGGCTGATCCGCTCGTCAGCGCGCGGATCACCATCGCCGGGCCGCCGGCGACGAACACCGCGAGGTAGCTGGTGGCACCGACGCCGAGTACCGCAACCGCGACGCAACCGAGCGCGATCAATCGCTTCTTCCACCACGGGCGGTGCGGCGCATCCAGGGCGATCTCGAACACCTTCATCAGGGTGTGGAACGCCGAAGAGCTCAGCCAGAATGATCCGAGCACGGCGAACGGCGCGACCGCGCCCGACAGCCGCCCGAAGCTCCGCCCGACGATCGCGCGCACCTCCGCCGGGCTCTGGTCGACGAGCGTGGAGACCGCGCCCAGTGCCTGTGGGCTCTCGCGCAGCACGTTTGCGGACGCCCAGCCGACCAGGGCCACCAGGGGGATGGTCGCCAAGAACAGGTCGAACGCCATGGCGTTGGCCGCTTGGGCCAGGTGGTGGTCGTAGATGCCGCGGATCAACGAAAACAGCCCGCGCCGGACCGGGCCGCTGTCGAAGAATGCCTCGACCCGGTGTCCGGCGTCGCGGCCCGCCGTGCGGGCCTGGGTCGAAAGGGTGCGGGCCTTGTCGAGCATCCGGGCTCCGATGCTATACGGGCCAGGTGACGGCGTACCAGCAGACGCTTGAAACAAGGACCACCGGCCGCGGTTTCACCGACGTCACACGTCAGGTGGGCGCCGCCGTGGAGCGAAGTGGCGTCACGACCGGGCTGTGTACGGTCTTCGTGCAGCACACCTCGGCCAGCCTCGTGATCCAGGAAAACGCCGATCCGGCAGTCCTGCGCGATCTAGCGCGCTGGATGGCCGATCTCGCGCCGGAGTCGCGGCGCTGGGAGCACGACGCGGAAGGCCCGGACGACATGCCGGCGCACGCGCGCTCCGCCCTCACGCGATCGAGCGAAGCGGTGCCGGTGAGCGGCGGCCGCCTGGCCCTGGGCACGTGGCAGGCGATCTACTTGTGGGAGCATCGCGATCGCTCGCATACGCGTCGCCTGCTGGTTCACGTTTCTGGAGACTGATGATGGACATCGTGACGCCCTGTGCTTTCGACGACGCCTTCCTGCAGGATCTGCCCTACGACCCCGAAGTGCTGTTCTTCGACCAGCTGCTCGAGCTCGATCGCGAGCGGAACATGGTCCGCTGTCGCATGCCGACGGATCGGCCGCTGCCGTTCACCGACCACCAGCGCGCGCATCCGACGCGTCACCCGCGTCACGTCGCCGGAGCGGTGATGGTGCACGCGACCGGCATGCTCGGGTTCGTGCACGCGTACTACATGCTCGGCCTTCGTCACCACGCCGGCTGGGTCGGCTACGGTACCAACATGCACGAGGTCGCGTTCCGCAAGCTCGTGCCGCCGGGCACGCCGATCGAGGCGACCTGCGTCGCGGTGCGCCAGCGGCTCGGCAAGAAGCGTCACGTGCTGCGCTACCGCTTCGAGTTCACGCACGAAGGCGAAGTCTGCTACGAGGGCGAGCAGAGCGCGTTCTGGCTGCTCACGGATCAGACGGAGAAGTAGCGCGTCGCGCGTTTCTGCCCCTCGGTGCGCAGGCGCCGGTCTGCGAGCAGCTTCCGCGCCGGGAGCGCGAGCTCGCGACTGGCCACGCCGAGGGAGCGAGCGATCTGCTCGATGCGCTCGCCGGGGTGCTCGCGGACGAACTTCTCGAGCTGGCCGACCGCAGCCACCATCTCCCGCGGGCTGCGCTTGGCGCCGTTCGCTCGCGCTGCGCGTGGCGCGCGCGACGCGCGAACGGCGGCGGCGGCTTCACCGGCGCCGGAGAAGGCGCCGCTGACCGCTTCCAACGCGGCTCTGCGGGCGAGCTCGCGGATATCTTCCACGAACGAGGTAATCGCGGTGTCGAGCTTGCGGTCGAAATCCTTGGGCATCTGTTGCGTCGTTTAGCTCACGAGTGGATGTTGGAGTCAAGGAGACAATCAGGGGATATCCCCTGTGTTCGCTGCTAGGCTCTACCAATGGCCCTGGATTTGTCGACCCGGATCAGGCGTCGCGCCGGTTCAGCGGTCGTGGACGGCTTCTTTCGTGGCATCAGCGCAGCGGGGAAGCTGCACCCGCGCGCGCGCCCGGAGCGCCACAACGTCGAGTTGATACGGGACGTCCCTTATCGAGATACTGGCCTTCCCGAGCATCGTCTCGACATCTATCGGCCGCTCGGACATGGAAGCGGGCCGCTGCCGATCGTGCTCTACGTCCACGGCGGCGGATTTCGCATCCTGTCCAAGGACACGCACTGGATCATGGGGCTCGCCTACGCGCGGCGCGGCTATCTGGTGTTCAACATCAGCTACCGACTCGCCCCGCGCTCACCGTTCCCGTCGGCGATCGAGGACGTCTGCGAAGCGCTGAGCTGGGTCGCGGCCAACGCCGGACGCTACGGCGGCGACAGCTCGCGGATCGTGCTGGCCGGCGAGAGCGCCGGCGCGAACCTGGTCACGTCGCTCGCGCTCGCCACGAGCTACCGCCGGCCGGAGCCGTGGGCGCGGCGGGTGTTCGAAGCCGGCATCCGCCCGCGCGCCGTCGTGCCGGCGTGCGGCGTGTTCCAGGTCACGGAGCCCGAGCGCTTCCGTCGGCGCTGGCCGGACATGAGCGCGTTCATCTACGATCGCCTGCTCGAGGTAAGCCAGGCGTATCTAGGCGACGCGATGGCGCACCGGCCCGGCGAGCACGATCTCGCCGATCCTCTCGTGTTCTTCGAGCGCGGCGAGCGTCCCGAACGACCGCTGCCGCCGTTCTTCGCTCCCTGCGGCACGCGCGACCCGCTGATCGACGACACCAAACGCTTGAAGCGCGCCCTCGACGGCCTCGGCGTCGAGTGCGAAGTCGAGTTCTATCCGGGCGAGCTGCATGCGTTCCACGCCATCGTGTTCACGCCGAACGCGAGGCGCTGCTGGGCGAAGACCTACGCGTTCCTCGACAAGCACCTGGCGTCAGCAGTCGGCGCCGAACAGGAGCAGGTACTGGTAGGGTAGGGCGTCGACCTTCCGGCACAGCGAGAGCCCGGCGCCCTTCATCTCGTCGATCACCGCCGCGGGTGCGATGCGCATCGCGACGGGAGGACCGACCGGTGTCTCTTCCTTGCGGAAATCGAGGATTGCCACGCGCCCGTGCGGGGTCAGGTGCGCGGACAGCGCGCGGAAGTAGGCGCTGCGGTCCGAGAGGTGATGGTACGTGTCGACGACCAGCACCATGTCGATCGTCGTCGCGAGATGCGGATCATCGGGCGCCGCCAGCACCGTCTCCACGTTCGACAAGCCCGCGTGTGCGGCGCGGCGCTTCACCCACTCGATCATGTCCGGCTCGATGTCCACCGCCAGGACGCGCCCGTGGGGTACCGCGCGCGCCAGGCGCACCGTGAAATAGCCGGTCCCGGCGCCGAGGTCGGCGACCACCGCGTCCGGGCGCAGCCCCAGCTCGCGCACGACCTGGTCGGGGTGCTGCCACGCGTCCCGCGCCGGATCGTCGAAGACCTTGGCCCAGCTCGCCGCGTCGCGGAAGTGGTGGTGAGCGCCGTGCGCATGGTGCCCCGCGTGCGAGTCCCCGGAGTCCTGGGATGCGGGATGCTGGTCCGGCGCGGAAACCGCGCGAGGCGCTGGCGCGCTCGAGCACGCTGCGACGACCGCGCCTGCGACGAGTCCGCACAGTGGTCGATGGAGCAGATCGTCAATCATATGAATACCGACGCTTGACGGCGGTTCGCGGCCCGGGGTACCGCGCCGGACCGGCAGCCATCACAGGCCACGCAGGTGCTCGGGCTTGAGCAGACGCTCGTCGTGGCGCGCGATGACGGCGTCGAGGGCCGACAGCAGCTCGCGCTTGTCGCGGGGCAGCTCCGAGCGCACCGGGAGGTAGTTGCTGGCGTGGTTTGCCGAGAAGCGGCAGGCGGAAAAATTGCTGCCTTCGACCATGCTGCGGAGCTCGCCGAGCAACGCGAACTTGTCGGGCAGACGGAACGCGCCGCGTTGCTCCAGATCGTAGAGCGGCGTCCCCGGCACGACGGTGGTGGTGAGCGCACCGACGAACGGCGGGTCCATGCGTGTAAGGAGGCTCGCGGTGTCTTCGGCGTGCACGTCCGACAGCGCCGTGCCGCCGACGCCGAGCAGCACCATCACCGAGTGGACGAGCCCCGCGTCGCGGAGCTTGTCGGCAGTCTCGACGCACTCCGCGCGCGTGCCGCCCTTGTCGATGAACGCCAGGACCTCGTCGCTGCCGCTCTCCACGCCGTGGTAGACGATGCCGAGCCCGGCGTCGCGGAGCGCTCGCAGGTCATCTGCGCTCTTCCGGCCGACGCTGCGCGTGTCACCGTAGGCGCCCACGCGCCGCACCCAGGGCAAGCGCTCGCGCACGGCCTCGAGCACGCGGAGCAAGCGAGGTGTGGACAGGATCAACGCGTCGCCGTCGCACAGGAAGACCTTGTCGAAGCGCGGCCCGAGCGCGGCAGCCTCGGCGATGTCGCGTTCGACGACCTCCCACGGCTTGGCGGAAAACTGCTTGTCCCGGTACATGTCGCAGTAGCTGCAGCGGTTGTGGCTGCAGCCCACGGTGACCTGCAGCAGCAGGCTCCGGGCCTCGCTGGGTGGGCGGAAGATGCGTCCGATGTAGTCCACGGCCCGGGAAGACTTGCGCAAGCCCGGGTCCGGCGCCAAGTCCATGTGCCGATGCACTGGTTCGTCCCCGCATCCCTCGCCGCCCTGGCGACCGTCGTCGTGCTGGCGGCGTGGCTCCGGGGCCGGCCCTACGCGATCTTCCGGGGCGTCACCCTGGCCATCCACACGCTGTTCGCGGCGGTGATGGCCCCGCGCTTCGCGTGGGCGTGGCCCGTGTTCGTGGCGCTCCACGCCAGCGTGTACCTGCACTCGGCCATGCTCGTCCGGCCGCGCATGCGCGGGCTCGCGTACCGGGCGCTGGTGAGCATCCCGTCGTCGTTCTTCGCGGCTGGCACCATGCTCGCCTTGCCGTGGGTCGTCGCGGCGGCGTTCGGGTTCGCCCTGCCGGCGCCCTGGCTGCCCTACGCGGCGGCCATGGTCGGCGTCGTGCAGTCGCTGTGGAGCCGGCTTGAAGAGGTGGATCTGGTGGTCCGCGACGGGCACGTCGTCGACGGCGTGCAGCGTCACCGCGTACCGGCGGCGCGCAGCGGGCGGCCGCTCACCATCGTGCAACTGACCGACACGCACCTCGGCCCGTTCATGTCCGTGGAGCGGCTGCGGCGTATCGCCGAGCGCGCGGTCGCGCGACAGCCGGATCTGGTAGTGCTCACCGGCGATTTCCTCACCATGGAGTCGCAACACGACCCGGCGCTGCTCGAGCGCGCGCTCGAGCCGCTGCGCGCGCTCGAGGGCCGCGTGTTCGCGTGCCACGGCAACCACGATCACGAGGCGCCCGAGACCGTCGCCCAGGCGCTCCGCGCCGTGGGCGCGCGGCTGCTCGTGGACGACGCCGCGGAGATCGACACGCCGGCGGGCCGCGTCCAGATCGTCGGGACGGATTTCGCGTGGCGCGATCGCGCCCAGCGCCTCGCGGCGGTGTGCGATGCGCATCCGCGCCGCGAGGGCGTGCTGCGCGTCGTGCTGCTGCATGACCCTGGCGCGTTCAAGCACCTGCCGCCGGGCGAAGCGGACCTCGTGCTCTCGGGCCACACCCACGGCGGGCAGGTCGGGCTGGTCAGTCTGGGTCTGCCCTGGACCATGCTGCGCGTGCTGATGAACGCGCCGGACCACGGTTCGTGGGCGCGCGGCACCGATCGGCTGTACGTGCACCGCGGCACCGGCCACTACGGCTTCCCGCTACGCCTCGGCGTTCCGGGGGAGGAGAGCCTGCTGCGCGTCCACGCGCTGGATTGAGCGAGCGAGCCCCCGGCTCGCGGGCGGTGGACCGGTGACGCACGGCAGGCACACCGACGCGCGTTCACGGTGGTTCCGCGCCGGACCAGCATCCAGTCGGAAATATTGAGCATTTCTCAAGGCACGCGGGTTGCAAACCGGTGCCGCATGCGCGCTTCCGGATGGCTTTCGATGCTGCTCGCCGCCGCGGCGGGGCTCGCCGCGCCGCGCGCCGCGGCGATGGGGCGGGTGCTCTCGGAGGACGGCTCGGCGCGCGTCGCGGAGCTGCGGGTCGCGGTGGCATCCTCCAAGCAGCGGCTGAGTGTGTGGAGCGCGTTCCGCATCCAGGGCAACCCGGGGCAGGTGGGGCTGGTCCTGCCCGTCGCGGCGGGCTCGTGGGTCGACCCGGTGGGGGACGCATGGCTCGCGGCGCTCGACGCCGCCACGGCGCCGCGCATCGTCCCGCCCGGCGCGCCGCCGGGCGCGTGCGGGAGCGCGTCGCGCGTCGACGACACGACCGCGTCCGGGCCCGGGTCGCGCCTCCAGCCCACCGCGATCGCCGACCTCGCGTCGATCGACGAGGTCGGGCCGTGGGCGACGTCGCACGCGCTGAGCGTGTCGGCGGCGGACGCCGCACGGCTCGGCGCGAGCGGCACGCGCTTCGTCGGATTGCTGTACACGCTGCCGCAAGGCGGCGGCGTCACGGCGGCGCTCCGCGTGGTGTCGCCCGGCGCCGACGTCGGGCTACCGCTCGCCTTGCCCGCCGACACCGGGCATCGCGTCCCGGTGGTGTTCTTCGCGGTCACCGACGGACCCGCGACGCTGTCGCCCGGGCAGGAGCAGGACCCGGCGGCGGTGGATCCGCTCTGGGCGTGGCACGACGGGACCAGCGACTACGCCGACCGTTCGGCGAGCTATCTGGAGCAGGCCACCACGCTCACCTGGCTGGTCGAGGCGCGCGGGGCGAACCTGCTCTCGAGCTACAGCTTGTTGCCCCAGCAAGCCGGGGCCATCCCGCCGGTGATCGACACGTACTTCAAGCGCGTCGCGCCCGGTCAGGCGTCGCAGTGCGTCTCTGCCGCTGCTGCCGCGCGCAAGCTCGGTTGGCCGGTGGCGGGTGCGTGTCCTCCGGGCGCGCTCATGCGCGTGCCCGACGCGTCCGGCGCCGATCCGGCGTGCGCCGAGGCGCCGGCCGCCGGGCAGACCGACGCCGCCACGCTGCGCTGCGACGGCGCCGACGACCTCGCCGTCGCGCTGAGCGGGCTCTCGCCGGACCGCGCGAGCGTCGTGCGGCTGCGCGGCCTGCTCGTGGCCGCCGATCCCGATCCCGCGCTCGTCGTGTCGTCGGCGCCGGACACGACGCCGGTGATTCCCGCCAAGCGTGTGGACGCCTACGGCTGCGGTGTGAGCGGGAGCGGCGGGAGCGGCGGCGCGCCGGGCGCTTCCGGCGGCAGCGGTGGGTTCACCGGCGCCAGTCAGGGCGGCGACACCGGCAACGGCTACGGCGGCGGCTCCGATCCCTACGCGACCGACAGCTCGACGCAGGTGAACGTCAACGTGGGCTGCAGCGGCGACTCGTCGTCGAGCAACGGCTGCTCGGGCGACAGCTCGTCGTCGTCGAACAGCGACGGGAGCTCGTGCTCGGGCAACAGCTCGTCGTCGAGCGGCGACGGCAACACGTGCTCGGGCAACAGCTCGTCGTCGAGCAGTGACGGGAGCACGTGCTCGGGCGACAGCTCGTCGTCGAGCGGTGACGGGAGCACGTGCTCGGGCGACAGCTCGTCGTCGAGCGGTGACGGGAGCACGTGCTCGGGCGACAGCTCGAGCAGCTCGAGTTCGTGCAGCGGCAGTAGCGCCGGCGACGGCTCGACCTGCTCGCTCTCCCATCGCCGGGCGCGCCCCCGGGCGAGCGTGCTGCTGCTCGCGCTCGCCGCGCTGGCGTTCCCGCTCCGGCGGCGCGGCGCCCGGCGCCGCGCGCACCCATGATCGTCGCGGTTCTCGCGGGGCCCGATGCGCGTTATGTTGCGCTTGCCATGAAGAAGATCCTGGTGCCGGCGGACTACTCGGACGCATCCCGGAGTGCCCTGGAGTACGCGTTGTTATTCGCGGAAAGCTTCGACGCGCGGGTCGAGGTCCTCCACGTCTGGGAGATGCCGGCGTTCGTCCGCCCCGACCTCGTGCTGTGGGAGGAGGGAACCGAGGAGCACCGCAAGCCGCTGCACGAGGTCGCCGAGCTACGCGCTACCCGGGAAATGGACGAGTTCTTGCGTCCGTTTGCGGCCCCGGCCCGCAAACGCATCACCGAGCACGTCCGCTCCGGGGATCCGGTGGAGACGATCGTGGACGTGGCGACCAGGGGTGGCGCCGACCTGGTCGTGATGGGGACGCACGGCCGCTCCGGGTTGTCGCACCTGGTCATGGGCAGCGTCGCGGAGAAGGTCGTCCGGCAGGCGCCTTGCCCGGTGTTGACCGTCCGCGTCCCGGGCTGAACGCGAAAATATCGCGCGCCATTGCGCGGAGCGATATGGCGCAACAAGTTGGATCGCGATGGCAAGCTTCTTCCAGGTGACTCTCGTGACGTCCTAACCCAGGGAAGGTCCCGCCAATGCCCAAGCTGAGCCGCATTCTCGTGCCCATCGACTTCTCCGACTGCTCCCGGACGGCGTTCGACTACGCCGTCACGCTGGCCAACACGTTCGGGGCGACCATCGATCTGATCCACGTGTGGGAGGTCCCGCCGTACATCCCGCCCGAGGCGATGGTCGGCGTGCCGGGCCATGACACGCAGACCCTGGCCGACGTCGCCCACGGTACGGCGGAGCAGGAGATGCGCCGCTTCGTCAAGGACCTGGAGAGCGACGGCGTTCACGTCGAGCGCACGCTGCTCGACTCCGGCGATCCCGGCCGGACGATCGTCGATGTCGCCGACAAGGAAGGCTACGACATGATCGTGCTCGGGACGCATGGGCGAACGGGACTGTCGCACCTGCTCATGGGCAGCGTCGCGGAGCGTGTCGTGCGCCACAGCTCGCGCCCCGTGCTCACCGTGCGCGCACCGGACAAGTCGAAGCACTGACGCGGCATGGATTTCGATCGTTTCAGCAGCGCGGCAGACTACGTCGGCTTCGCGCCGGCTTCGAGTGCCGTCCTGCGCGCGTTCCACCCCGTCGCCGAGCCGCACTTCGCGCGCATCATCGACGACTTCTACGACACGATCCAGGCACACCCCCGCGCCAGCGCCGTCATCACCGGCGGCGAGGACCAGATCGAGCGCCTCAAGCAGACGCTGATCCACTGGCTGGACTCCGTGTTGCTCGGCCCGCACGACGCCGCGTTCGTCGCCTCCCACGCCCGTATCGGGCACGTCCACGTGCGCATCGGCTTGCCCCAGGAGTTCATGTTCACCGCGATGAACCGCATCCGCTCGCAGCTCCGGCAGGTCGCGGAAGGCGCGTATCGCGACGACCCCGCGAGCGTCGGGCCGACGCTGCGAGCGGTGGATCAGATCCTCGATCTCGAGCTCGCCATCATGCTCGACACCTACCGCGTGCACATGGAAGATCGCATGCGCACGCAAGAGCGGCTCGCGACGATCGGCCAGCTCGCCGCCAGCATCGGTCACGAGCTCAGGAACCCCCTCGGCATCATCGAATCATCGTTGTTCCTGGTGCGCCAGCGGCTGGAGCGCGCCGGCGTGCGCGAGGCAGGCATCGACAAGCACCTCGACAAGATCGGCGCGCAGGTCCGCGGCTGCGGCAAGACCATCACCGATCTGTTGGAGCTGGCTCGCAGTCGTCCGCCGCGTCGCCAGAAGGTCGACGTCGTCGCGCTGCTCGATCATGCGGTGGAGCTCGCGGCCCTCGGCGCGGACGTGATCGTGACGCGCGCGATCGAGCCGGACCTCGCCCTCAACGGCGATCCCGACCAGATGCGTCAGGTCGTCACGAACCTGATCGCCAACGCGGCCCAGGCGATGGACGGTCGCGGGGCGATCCAGATCGGTGCGTCGACCGCGCGCAGCGGCGTCGAGCTCTGGGTCCAGGACGAGGGACCGGGTGTCACGCCGGAGCATCGCGACCACGTCTTCGACGCACTGTTCACAACCAAGCCCAAGGGCACGGGGCTCGGACTCGCGCTGTGCCGTCGCATCGTCGAGGCGCACGGCGGCGAGATCGTGCTCGAGCCGTCGCCGCGCGGCGCGCGCTTCCGGGTGTGGATTCCCCATTTCGGGAACGACGATTGAGTCGTCGTTGTTGCTTGCCGAGCGACCGATCGTAAACAAGAATCCGCGCATGCCGCTGAAGGGACGCATCCTTGTCGTCGACGATCACGTCGAGCTCGCCGAGAACATTGCAGAAATTCTCGAAGCGGCAGGGTACGGCGCCGACGTCGTCGTCACCGCCGAGCAGGCGCTCGAGCGCCTCGCCGGCGGCCCGTACCGCGGTGTCATCACGGATTTCCGACTCCCCGGCTGCTCGGGCGTGGAGCTCGTCGTCAAGCTCCGCGACGCGGGTCACCGTTTGCCGGTGGTCATGGTCAGCGCGTTCGCCGAGCCCGCCGTGGTCGAGCAGGCGGAGCAGGCCGGCGCGCTCGAGGTGCTGTCCAAGCCGGTGGACTTCGGTCGGTTGTTCACGTTGATCGAGCAGTTCGATCGCGAGTCCGGCAGCGTGCTGATCGTCGACGACAATCACGAGCTGGCGGAGGACCTCGCCGAGGCACTGCGCGGCGCGGGTGCGCAAGTGTTCGTCAGCGGTAGTGCGGAGCAGGCGCTGTCGCGCCGCGTCCTGCCGCGCGTGGCGCTCGTCGACGTGCGCTTGCCGGACAAGAGCGGGATCGACGTCGCGCGTCAGCTGTGCGCGCGCGACCCGACCATCCAGCTCGTTTTCATGACCGGCCACGCTGAAGAGGCCAGCACGGTGCTGGAGCAGATCTTGCCGGAGCTGGAGAAGCGGGCAAACGCTCCCGAGCTGCTGACCAAGCCGGTGGACGTGGAGACGCTCGTCATCCGCGTGAGCAAGGCCGCCGGGATATGAAGCCACCGGTCGTCCTGGTCGTCGACGACAACCGGGATCTCGCCGAGAACGTGTGCGAGATCCTGGCCGACGTCGACGCCGGGATCGAGTGCACCGTCGCCACCGACGGCCAGGCAGCGGTGGACGCGGCAGCGCGCCTCGACCTGGATCTCGCGCTGCTCGACCTTCATCTGCCGGATGCCCGTGGAACCGACCTGATCGAGCGCCTGCGCGAGAAGGCGCCGTTCGCGGAGGTCGTGATCATCACCGGGGACGCCACCGTGGAGAGCGCGATCAACGCCGTGAAATCGGGCGCGTTCGCCTACGTCCTCAAGCCGTTCCGCGGCACGGAGCTGGTCGAGACGGTGCGGCGGGCGGTCGCGCAGGCCCAGCTGTTCCGCGAGCGGGAGCACCTGCGCACGGAGTTGGAGCGCTCCGAACGCCGTCATCGCGAGGTCGTGGAGGCGATGCCGGCGTTCGTCGTCGGGCTCGACGACAGCGGAGCGATCGTGCTCTGGAACCGCAGCCTGGAGCTCGTCACCGGCTTCACCCGGGAAGAGATGATGGGGCGGCCGGGCGCGGATCTGGTCGGCGACGCCGAAGGCGACCGGCGGCTGCCGCTCAAGGACGGCAATCAGCGGCTCGTCCGCTGGCAGGTGACCCGCGTCGGCGACGTTGGAGCGACCACCTACGCCATGGGCCTCGACGTCACCGACGAGCGCGAAGCCGAGCGCCGTTCGCGGCGCGCCGAGCGGCTCGCCGCCGTGGGCACGCTCGCCGCGGGCCTGGCCCACGAGGTGCGCAATCCGCTCAACTCGGCGCTGTTGCAGCTGCAGGTCCTCGAGCGTCGCATCGACAAGGGGCAGCTCGAGCCCGAGGCCCTGCTGCCCGTCACCAGCGTCGTGAAGGACGAGATCCGGCGACTCGACCGCCTGGTGAGCGACTTTCTGGCGTTCGCCCAGCCCCGGCCACTCCAGCTCAAGGCGACCTTCGTCAATCTGCTGGTCGAGTCCGTGGTCGGGCTGGTGCGGCCCGACGCCCACGCGAACGGAATCGAGCTGGCGGTGGAGCTCGACCCGCACTCGGGCTACGCCCAGCTCGAGCCCGAGCGCATGCGCCAGGTGCTCCTGAACCTGATCCGCAACGGCGTCGAGGCCATGGCCGGTGGCGGAACGCTGACCCTGAGGACGCGGGGGCCGGATCACGCGGGCAACGTCCGGATCGAGGTCGAGGACAGCGGTCCGGGCTTCGCCGAGGACGCGCCGATCTTCGATGCGTTCTACACGACCAAGGAATCCGGCACCGGGCTCGGGCTCGCCATCGTCCACCGCATCGTCAGTGAGCACGACGGCACGATTCGCGTTGAATCCGCGCCGGGCCGGACGTGCTTCATCATCGCGTTGCCCCAGGAGCCCTCCGCTCCGGCTGGGATTGCGCCAGCTTGACGCAACGCTTGCGTCCTGCCTGAAGTGTGCGCAGGTTTTTCGCCAAGCCTGCAAGGCCCGGGGCTGCGAGTCGCGCAAACCTGCGATTGTTGCGCCTGGCACGACCCGTGCTTCCGCAGAATCAGCGCTTGAGCCGGAGAAGCAACGTGACCGCAAAAGGCCGAATCCTCGTCGTCGACGACGAATCCAACGCACGCAACGCCCTCGCCGAGATCCTCAAGGAAGAAGGGTACTCGGTCGAAACCGCCGCCGACGGGTTCAAGGGTCTCTCGCGTTTCAACGAGTTCGGCCCCGATCTGGTGCTCACGGATCTGAAGATGCCGGGGATGGACGGCGTCGAGCTCCTGGGCAAGGTGCGCGAGAGCGACGCCGATGTGTCGGTGATCGTTACGACCGCGTTCGGCGCCGTCGACACCGCGGTCGCCGCGATGCGCGCCGGCGCGCTCGACTATCTCACCAAGCCGATCAACACGGACGAGCTGCTGCTCGTCATCGAGCGCGCGCTCGACCAGAGCCGGCTTCGCCGCGAGACGCACGACCTCCGCTCCCAGCTCGCCGAGCGCTACCGCTTCGACAACGTCATCGGTTCCTCGCCGAAGATGCAGCAGGTGTTCAAGATCGTCGCGCAGGTCGCGCCGAGTCGTGCGACCGTGCTCCTGACCGGCGAGTCGGGCACCGGCAAGGAGCTGATCGCCGCGGCGATCCACCACCGCTCGCCGCGGGCCAACGGTGCGTTCGTCAAGCTGCACTGCGCGGCGCTCGCCGAGAGCTTGCTCGAGAGCGAGCTGTTCGGTCACGAGCGCGGCGCCTTCACCGGCGCCGAGCGCCGGCGCGAAGGGCGCTTCGAGCAAGCCAACGGCGGCACGCTGTTCCTCGACGAGATCGGCGAGATCTCCGTGTCGACGCAGGTCAAGCTGCTGCGCGTGCTGCAGGAGCACGAGTTCGAGCGCGTCGGCGGAAACCAGACGATCCGCGTGGACGTGCGCGTCATCGCGGCGACCAACCGGGACCTCAGGCAACAGGTCGCCGAGGGCAAGTTCCGCGAAGACCTGTTCTACCGCTTGAACGTCATCAACATCACGCTGCCGTCGCTGCGCGAACGCAGCTCGGACACGCCGGCGCTCGCGATCCACTTCCTCAAGCACTTCTCCGACGAAAACGGCAAGCAGGTCGAGCGCTTCAGCGACGCCGCGCTGGCCCGCCTCGTCGGCTACAACTGGCCCGGCAACGTGCGTGAGCTGGAGAACGTCGTGGAGCGTGCGGTCGTGCTGGCCGACGGCTCGATCATCGAACCCATGCACCTGCCTCCCGAAGTCGTCCCCTCGAGCGAGACCCGCTCGGCGCCGCTGATCCCCGGTTCGTCCATGGCCGACATCGAACGCTACGCGATCCTCTCGACGCTCGAGGCGCAGGGCGGCTCGACCAGCCGCGCCGCGGACATCCTCGGGATCAGCGTGCGCAAGATCCAGTACAAGCTGCAGGAATACGGGCGTGCGCCGAAGAGCGGCGTTCCGGCCCTCGGCGTCGCGAGCGCGAAGTAGCCGTCGTCCCGCGGCGGGAGGCGGAGTCATGCTCAAGTCGATTCGTCGCATCCTGGTCCCCGTCGATTTCTCGCCGTGCTCGCGCTCCGCGCTCGAGCTTGCCGCCACGCTCGCGACGCGCTTCGACGCGTCGATCGACGTCTTGCACGTGTGGGAGCCGCCGGCCTACGTGCCCATCGACACCGCCCTGGCCACCATCGGCAGCGGACCGCCGCAGACGCTCGTGCAGATCGCCCACGCCGAGGCCACCGAGGATCTCGAGGCGCTGTTGGTCGGCCTCGACAAGCGAAGCGTCGGCGAGATCGCCGGGCGCGTCGCGTCCGGCGATCCGGTGGACGTGATCCTGGAGGCCGCGGCGGCCGGTCCGTACGACCTGATCGCGATGGGGACCCACGGCCGCGCCGGCATGCGGCACCTGTTGATGGGCAGCGTGGCCGAGCGCGTGATCCGCCGCGCGCCGTGCCCCGTGCTCACCGTGCGCGATCCGCGCCCCGAACCGGTCTGAGCCGACCCGTCGCGTGTTGCCGGAGTGCCGGGTTTTCGCGTCCGCATCGGGACCCGGCGGCCGGCTCGCACGGGGCCCTGCGGCTGCGGGCGTCCGCGCTGCAACGCAGGGTACCAGAACCCGCGCGGCGCTCGAGGTCCCGGACTCCGGGGCCACGGCGCCGCCGATCGTGAAGCGGGTGCCGGTCCGGCGCGGTATCCTACCTCGCGCCTGGCATTCGCGGCGCCGCACTGCCACGCTCGGCGCATGACGACGGGACAGGATTTCTTCCGACGCTGCAGTACTTGCAAGACGCTGATCGCCTTCGAAGCCCCGTACTACGAGTGCAGCGTCTCGACGTGCAATCGCAAGCGCACCGGTCTGTTCTTCTGCTCCATCGGTTGCTGGGAAGCGCACTTGCCGATGATGAGGCACCGCGACGCGTGGGCGATCGAGGCGCGCGCACCGAGCCGCGAGGAATTCGAACGCGCCGAGCGGGAGGCCGAGGCAAGACCGGGCGACGATCCGGCGGAAGCGGCGCCGCGGCGGCGCATGGTCGGCGCGCCGCCCGCGGCGGACGACCTGCCGCGCGACGTGCTGGTCGTCGTCTCGAAGCTCAAGGCGTACGTACGCGCCCGCTCCGGCATGAACACCTCCGACGGCGTGACCGCCGTGCTCTCCGATCACGTGCGCCGTCTGTGCGACGATGCGATCCGCAACGCGGCTCGTGACGGTCGCAAGACGGTGCTGGACCGCGACTTCGACCAGCCTTGAAAATCCGGTCGGATTGCCCTCTCCGGGCGAGGGCGAGCCGGGAGGGCGAGCCGGGAGGGCGAGCCGGGAAGGCGAGCGGGAGGCGCGACACGACGCGGCGAGCCGGGCGCGGCGGGCCGCGATTTCCGCGTGGATCTTCGCAGGACAGACACCCCGGCGAACCTTGTCTACAATCGGGGGTCGGATGGGAGAAGCATCGAGCAAGCTCGAAGTCGGAGCTGCGTCTGCGACCCACGCTGGATGGCAGACCGATGTCGCGCGCGCGCGCGCTTCGGTCGGCGCCGAGCTCGCGGTGCCGCAGCGGTTCGGTCGCTTCCGCGTGCTGGAGCACATCGGCGAAGGCGGCATGGGCGTCGTCTACCGGGCCGTCGACGACGCCACCGGCGAAGCGGCAGCGGTGAAGACCGTGCTCGTGCCCGACGACGCACTGGTCGCGAGCATGCGCCGCGAGATCCGCGCGCTCGGGCGTGTCCGTCATCCCGGCGTCGTCCGCGTGATCGACGATGGCGTGGACCACAACCGGCCCTGGTACGCCATGGAGCTCATCGAAGGCAAGACGCTCCGCGCCTGGCTGGACGAGATGTGGACCCGCGCGCCGCGGCGGACCGAGCACGGCGACGCGACGACGTTGGTCGCTTCGCCCGGGTCGGGCGTCGTCGACGAGGGCTTCGCGGCGTCCACCGCGGTGTTGCGGCGTGTCCCGGCGGGCGCGGGGCGACTCGACGACGCGCTCGTTCTGCTTGTCAGCCTGTGCGACGCCCTGGCGTTCCTCCACGGCGAGGGCGTGGTGCATCGCGATCTGAAGCCGGAGAACGTGATCGTCCGCGCCGACGGAACGCCCGTGCTGGTGGATTTCGGGCTGGTCGGGCGCTTCTCTGCGGGCGCCGGGCGCGAGGTGCTGCAGATCGACAACATGCTCGCCGGCAGCGCCGCGTACATGGCGCCCGAGCAGATCGGCGGCGAGCTCGTCGACGCGCGCACGGATCTCTACGCGCTCGGCTGCATCCTGTACGAGGCCGTTACCGGGCAGCGCCCATTTTCCGGCGCTAGCGCCAGCGTGCTGCGCGCGCAGCACTTGTCGGCCGAGCCGCCGGCGCCGTCGTCGGTCGTCGACGACGTCCATTCCGAGCTCGAGACGCTGCTCGTGGCGTTGCTCGCGAAGCGCCCGCGCGAGCGGGTCGGTCATGCCAGCGACGTTGCGGTCGTGCTCGCCGAGGTAAGTGCGGCGGCGCCGCGCCCGATGCTCGCACCGGACCTTTCGCCGCGCGCTTACCTGTACCGTCCCGAGCTTAGCGGGCGCGAGGAAGCGCTGGGGGCGTTGCAGAGACGCCTGTCCGACGCGAAAGACGGGCGTGGCAGCCTGACCTTGCTGTGCGGCGAGAGCGGAGTGGGAAAGACGCGCGTGGCGCTCGAGGTCGCGCGCCTGGCGACGCTCGGTGGCGTGGACGTGATCGGCAGCGAGTGCGTCGCACCCGGCGGCGCCGACGGCGCGATCGCGGGCCCGCTGTCCACCTTCCGCCCGCTGCTCGAGGTGTTGGCTGATCGATGCGCCAGCGAGACCGACGACGCGGCTCGCCGGGCGTTCGCGCCGCGCGGCCGCGTGCTCGCGCGCTACGAGCCGGCCTTGCTCCAGCTCCCCGAGATTGCCGCCCTGCCCGAGCCGCCGCGGCTTGTTGCCGAAGCTGAGCGGGCGCGCGTGTTCGAGTGTCTGCGCGAGAGCTTGATCGCGTGCGGACGTCCGCTGCTGCTCGTCCTCGACGACGTGCAGTGGGCCGACGAGATGTCGCTTTCGTTCTTGGCCAGCATCGATCAGCCGCTGCTCGACCGCGCACGCCTGGCGATCATCGGCACAGCGCGCAGCGAGGAGATGAGCACGACCCTGGACGCGTTGGCGCGGTCCGCGCACGCGCGACGCATCGATCTGGATCGGCTCGACCGCGCGAGCGTCGGCGCGATAGTCGGCGACATGCTCGGCTTGGTAGCGCCCCCCGCGGAGTTCGTGGAGTTTCTCGCGGACGCCTCTTCCGGCAACCCCTTCTTCGTCGCCGAGTATCTGCGCGCAGCGGTCGACGGCAAGCTGCTCCGCCGCTCCCGCACCGGGCAGTGGGTGGTCGGCGAAGCCGAGCTTCCCCTGGCGCGCTCGCTCGGCCTGCCCGACACCCTGCGCGAGCTCGTCGAGCGTCGTCTGGCGCAGCTCGGGGACGCGGCACAGCGCCTGGCGACCGCCGGATCCGTGATCGGGCGCGAGCTCGACTGGAGCCTTCTCGCCCACGTTGCGGATCTTGGACGAGACGTCCGTCGTGGAAGCGGCGGGCGAGCTGGTACGGCGGCAGGTGCTCGAGGACTCCGGGCGTGGCCGGCTCCGCTTCGTGCACGACAAGCTGCGCGAGGTGGCGTACGCGCGCATCGTCGCTTCCGAGCGCCGGCGCCTGCACGCCCGCGCCGCGACCGGGCTCGAACAGATCCACGGCAGCGAGGGCAGCCTGCCGCTGGTCTACGGGACGCTGGCCTATCACTTCGGCCAGTCCGGCGACGACGCCAGGCACCTCGAGTACCTCGAGCGAGCGGGCGCGCACGCCCTCGAGTCCGGCGCGCACGCCGCCGCCATCGAGTTCTTCTCGCGCGCGATCGAGCGGGCCCGGGCGGGGGACGTCAGCGTGGCCGTCTCTGATCGACAGCTCGCGCACTGGCAGCGCCGACTGGGCGACGCGCACTACGGCTCGGGCGCGCTCGCCCACGCGAGCGACCACTCCCTGCGCGCGCTGGAGTTGCTCGGCCACCCGTCGCCGCAGACCAAGGCGGCATGGGCGCGGCTGCTGGCGAAGAACCTCGCCGGCCAGGTCGTGCTGTCGGCGCTCCCGCGCCGTCTCGTGCGCGCGTCGTCCTCGGAGCGCGGCCCACTCGAGGACGCCGCTCTGGCGGCCCAGCGCGTCGGTCAGCGCCACTACTTCACGTTCGAGGCGTTGCCGATGATCGCCGCCAGTCTGCTCAGCGTGAACCTGGCGGAGCGCGCCGGCACCATGCGCGAGATTGCCCGCCCGTACGCGCTGCTCGGCATCGTGGTCGGCGTGAGCGGGATGCACCGGCTGGCTCGCGTGTACTTCGAGCGCGCGTTCGACGCCGCGCGCGGCTCCGACGACGCCTACGGCTTCGTGGCCACGGCCTACACGGAGATCGCCTACCGATCGGGCTGCGCCGATTGGAGCGCCGCGGAGCGCATCGGCTGCGAAGGGCTCGAGGTCGGCGAGCGTCTCGGCGACCCGCAAGAGGTGGACATGCTAAAGAGCGTGATCGCCAACGTCGCGTACTTCACCGGCGACTTCGAACGCTCGCTGCGCATCTTCGGCGAGGTCCGCGACTCCGGCCACAAGCGCGGCAACGCGCAGATCGAGGCGTGGGGACACTACGGTGGCGCGGCCGCGCTGGTCGCGCTGGGCCGGGACGACGCCGCGGTGCCGGACCTGGAGCGCGCCGCGGAGCTCTTGCCGGCGAGCAGCGACGTCGCGTCGCAGATCATCTGCCACGGTGCCCTCGGCGTGGCGCGGCTGCGTCGCGGCGAGATCGCGCTCGCGCGCCGCGAAGCCGACGTCGCGAGCGCGCTGATCCGCAAGGATCTACCCACCGTGTACTCGACGCACCACGGCTACGCCGGCAGCGCCGAGGTGTACCTGTCGCTGTGGGCGGACGCGCGCCGGCGCGGCGCGCAGGACGCCGCGGAGCTCGAGCGCGCGGCGCGGCGCGCGTTGTTCCAGTTGCGGCTGTTCGCGCGCATGCTGCCGTTCGGTCGTCCCGCCGCGGCGCTCGCCGTCGGCCGCTCCCACGAGATCCGCGGGAACGGCCGTCGTGCTCTCGGCGCGTTCCAGCGCGCCGCCGA
Source organism: uncultured delta proteobacterium (assembly GCA_963775185.1). GTDB lineage: Bacteria > Myxococcota_A > Polyangia > Polyangiales > Polyangiaceae > JAPSGB01. The sequence continues at coordinate 123,955 of CAVZIE010000014.1, forward strand.
CCTCGCCGAGCAGCTCGGCATGCCGCTCGAGGGCGGCCGGGCGCACGCGGGCCTCGCGCGCCTGGCGCGGCCCGGCTCCGCGCAGCGCCGCCGCCACGTGGCGAGCGCTCGCGCGACGTTCGAGCGCATCGGTGCCGCCTGCGAGCTTTCTCGACTCGAAGCCATCTGAACAGCTGTCTGAAAGGAGCCCCGTCGTGACCAACTTGCCGGACTACGTCGATCGGCCGGGTGTGCAGACGTTCGCGCCGCCGATTCTCGCCAAGGACACGCGCATGCAGTCGTTCGCGCTGCGCGCCGACGCCGCGGCGCTCGATGCGCTCTGCGACCGCTACCTGAACGGGCCCGCGCGCGGGCAGACCGATCTCGAGTTCCGCCCGTTGGGCGACATCGTGCTGCTCGCCAATGCGCCCATGGCGCACATCAGCGTGACCGATCCGATCGACTCGAACAAGGGCTGGATGCGCGAGACCGACGTCGCGTTCTGGATGCCGGTCGTCGGCGGGCGGCAGCACGGCGGGCAGTGGCGCGCCGAGATGGTCGCGTGGTTTCTGCCCTACGTGTGGGTGGACGTTTCAACGGCCGTGGCGACCGGGCGCGAAGTCTACGGCTTCCCCAAGGAACTGGCCTGGCTCGATCCGCCCGCCGGCGCGGAAGATTCGCTGGTCGTGCAGCTGTCGACCATGGTGCTCCCGACCTACACGCCCCAGACGGAGCTCGTGAAGAAGGCGCTGTTCCGCATCCAGCGCACCGGTGGTCTGGAGGCCGAGGTGAAGCAGGAGTTCTCCGATTTCGAGCACGCCGTGCGCGAGCTGGTCGGGCGCCTCTACGGTCAGGACGGCGGCATCGAGATCCCGTCGTGGCAGCTCATCGTCAATCTGATCGAGAACCTGCTCACGGGCGAGATGCCGATGGTGTTCCTGAAGGAATTCCGCGACATCACCCAACCGCACAAGGCTTGCTACCAGCGCATCGTGCAGGCGCCGGCCAAGCTCGAGAAGTTCACCATCGGCTATCCGTACCTGTCGAGCTACGAAGTCGCGATAAGCGGCTACGCGAGTCATCCCGTCGCGCGCGACTTCGGCTTCGCCGCCGACGCGGACGGCAACGCGACGGTGCCCGCGCTGCTCGGATTCTTCATGCAATACGACTTCAAGATGGAGCTCGGCGAGGTCCTCACGTGAGCAAGAAGAAGATCGCGATCCTCGGCGGCGGGCTCGGGGGAATCGTCGCGGCGTTCTGGCTCAGCGACAAGCCCGGGGCGATGGACGAATACGACATCACCGTGTACCAGCTCGGCTGGCGGCTCGGCGGAAAGGGCGCGAGCGGGCGTGCCAGCCCCGACTACGGGGAGCGCATCGAGGAGCACGGCCTGCACATCTGGTTCGGCTTCTACGAGAACGCATTCCACACGCTGTCGCGCGCGTTCCAGGTGCTCGGAGCACACAGCCCGCCGCCGGTGGCGACGTTCTCCAGCATCGTGGACGCATTCACGCGCCACAGCATGGTGACCTTCATTGAGCCGACGCCGACCGGTTGGTCCAAGTGGCCGATCCTGTTTCCGGCGAACGAGTCCACGCCCGGTGACGCCACCGGCCCGGTCAGCCTGTACGATCTCGTGGTCCTGGCGGTGCGTTGGCTCGGCTTGATGCATGGCGACCTCGGGGACGACAACAAGTCGCTGCTCGACGCCGCGATCGATCGCCTCGACGACGACGTAGTGGCGGATCTGGCCGCGCTGGAGAAGAAGGCGAAGGCGGCGGCCCCCGGTCTGGTCGCGTCGCCGCCGCTGGCAGGCACCAGGGCGCCGAGCTCGCTCGTGCGCCTGCACGCGGCGCTCTCGGCCGGCGAAGACGTGTTCGACGCCATCGACCACGGCCGCGTGGCGCGCGTCCTCGGCGTGCTGCGCGACGGCGCGCGCGAGGTGCTCACCGATCGCACCCCCGGATCGCGACTGGCGCACCTGGCGCTGATCCTCGACCTGGGGTTCTCCATCGCCATCGGCATCTTCAGCGACGGGCTCTTGATCCACGGGTTCGAGTCCGTAGACAACGAGGATTTCCGCGAGTGGCTCAAGCGTCACGGCGCGTTCCAGTTCGCCTACGACTCGCAGCCGGTGCGCACGATCTACGATCTCGTGTTCGGCTACCTCCACGGCGACACGAACCAGCCGAACTTCGCCGCCGGCACCTGCGTGCGCGGCCTCTTGCGCATGTCGTTCGGCTATCGCGGTACGCTCATGTACGAGATGAACGCCGGCATGGGCGATACCATCTTCACGCCGCTCTACGGCGTGCTCGCCGCGCGCGGCGTCAAGTTCGAGTTCTTCAACAAGGTCGAGTCGATCGAGCTGGATCCGGCCGATGCCACCGCCGTTGGCACAATCAAGATCGCGCGCCAGGTGAAGCTGAAGGACGGCTACAACCCGCTGCGGCGCGTGGGCATGCTCGACTGTTGGCCGGACGAGCCGCTCTACGACCAGATCGTCGACGGCGCCAAGCTCGCGGGCGTGAACCTCGAGTCGTGGTGGACCGCGTGGGAGCCCGTGGAGCGCTATTCGCTCCAGCGCGGCACGGACTTCGACGTCGTCGTACTCGGGATTTCGCTCGGCGCCCTGCCGTACGTCGCCGGGTCGCTCGCGCGCGATCCGGCGTGGCAGGCCATGTTGCCGACCTGGGACAGCGGCGTGCAGACGGCCCAGACGCAATCGGCGCAGCTCTGGTTCACCCGCACCACGGCGGAGCTCGGTTGGGCGCCGCCGCAGTTCGCCGTCGAGGCCCAGCGCAGCTACGAGCAGCAGACCGGCAAGAGTCTCGGTCTCACCGGCGTCGGCGGCGGCTACGTGCAGCCGCTCAACACGTGGGCGGACCTGAGCCACCTGCTCCTGCGCGAGGCGTGGCCCGAGAGCGCGCACGCCGGCAGCATCTCGTACCTGGTCGGCCCGCTCGCGGAGACGGCGTCGCCTCCGCCGTTCAGCGATCACGCGTATCCCGGGCAGAAGTACGCCGAGGTCAAGCAGCGCGCCATCGACTGGGCCGGCGCGAACCTCGCTGTGCTGTTGCCGGGCGCCACCCCGGACTTGCTCGTCGATCCCGGCAATCGCAACGGCGCCGCGCGCTTCGACGCGCAGTTCTACCGCGCCAACATCGATCCGAACGAGCGCTACGTCCTGAGCGTGAAGGGCACCACCAAGCTGCGCATCCCCGGCGGGCGCTCGGGCTACTCGAACCTGGTTCTCGCTGGCGACTGGACGCATAACCGCGTGCTCAACGCCGGCTGCGTCGAGGCCGCCGTCAGCAGCGGCATGGAAGCGTCGCAAGCGATCTGCGGCTGGCCGACCCTGATCGTCGGCGACTCCGACTCGACCCGCGCGCTCGGCTGAAGCCGCGAAAGCGGCGCGTCGCGGCCGGCCGGCGCCGGCAATTGCGCCGGATCGGCCGCGCGGCCGGTGGGCCGCGACGGCCGGGCAACGCGATTCCGCGCCGGACCGGCATCAGCCAGACGCGAGGCCGAGAGCGCGATACCATCCGGGTCGAGAATCGCCATGGCGTCGAGCATCCAGAGACCGAGCTTCCGTAGACAGTGGCTGGTCCCGACCATCGTGCTCGCCCTGGCGGCGATGATCGTGTTCTGGGGGCTGTGGACGCTCGACCAGTACGTGACCGGCGGCCCGGCAACGGCGCATCCCACCGGCCCCATCGACCGCTACATCCACTTCGATCCGGACCACATCACCGACGCCGTGAGCGGGCTCAGCGGCATGGTCGCCGGCGTGCTCGGCCTGGTGATCACGGTCGTCTCCATCATCGTGCAGTTGTCCGCCGACAGGTACACCGGCGTCGCGCGCATGTTCCTGAGCGACAAGCTGAACCTGGCGGTGATGGCGTTCTACGTCGTCGGCACCGTGACCGGCGTGTGGCTCGGCGTGTCGATCCAGGCGAACTACGTGCCGCGCGCCACGCTGCTCGCGATGTTGTGCATCACCAGCTTCGGACTGGTGATCATGGCGCCGTACTTCGGCTACGTGTTCTGGTTCCTCGAGCCGATGAACATCATCGCACGCATCCGCTCGGACGCGGTGAAGGTCGCGACCACGGGGCTGGTGCGCCCCGACGCCGAGCAGCACGCGCAGGCCGCCGCGCTCAACGCGATGGAGGAGCTCACGGACATCACCAGCAACTCGATCAGCGGCAAGGACAAGATCATTGCCAGCGGCGCCGTGGACGCGCTCAAGGACTTCTGCCTCGAATACCTGGACAAGAAGTCGAAGGCCGCCCCGGGCTGGTTCGAGATCGGCTCCGGCATCCGCGAGAACCCCGACTTCGTGGCGATGGACCCCGAGTCGCTCACCGATCTCGAGCGGCGCAAGACCTGGGTCGAGTGGAAGGTGATGCGGCAGTACCTCGGCATCTACAACGAGGCGCTCGCCGAGATGCGCGACATCAACTACCTGATCGCCATCGACACGCGCTACATCGGGGAGGCCGCGGGACAGCAGAAGGACGAGGAGCTCATGACCCTCGTCTACCGCTTCATGAACTCCTACATGCGCGCGACGCTCAACGCGCGGGATGTGCGCACCGCCTACAACGTGATGAACCAGTATCGGTTGCTCGTAGAGGCGATGCTGCGTCAGGGCAACGGTCGCGCCGCCGTCGAGGGCGTCAAGCACATGCTCTACTACGGACACGTGAGCTTCGACATGAAGCTCACGTTCGTGACCGAGACGGTCGCCTACGACGTCTCCGCGCTGTGCCAGTACGCGGCCGAGGTCGGCGCGACGGAGGAGGACCAGATGCTCGAGCATTTCCTCCAGCTCGACCGTCCGCTCCGCGTCCGCAGCCAGGAGTCGGCGCTGCTCGGCGTGCGCAAGGCGCAGGTCAAGCTTGCCGCGTACTACCTGGCGCACGGTCAGGAGGACAAGGCGCGCGTCATCTCGCAGGACATGGAAGGCGAGCCGCAGGAACGGCTGGTCGCGATCCGCCATGCCCTCGAGTCGGTGAAGAGCAAGGACTTCTGGGAGATCATCGACCGCGGCCGCAACTTCGAGTTCATGCCCGAGGCCCAGCGCCAGCAGCTCGCGGTGTTCTTCGACTGGCTCGGCGTGGACGCGCGCGCGTCCGGCGCCGGAGAGAAGCGCGCCGCGGGGAGCTGAGCTCGGCTACGGGCCCGCGAAGCCGCCCGGCGGCGCGGCGTCGAGGAAGCGTTTGCGCACGGGTTCCCGTAGCAGGCCGTACAGAATCACGACGCCCAGGGGAAAGCAGATCGACGGCGCGTACAGCGCGCCCAGCACGACACCGACGATCCACGCCCAGCGCTTGCCCTGGGCGAGGCCCCGGGCCGCTACGAAGTTCAGCGCGGCGAGACCGCCGCAGATCACCAGCATCACGACCGAGAAGCCGATGCCGAAGGCCAGGTTGAACGATCCCGGCACGTGTGGATCGTTGAACTTCGCCCACGCGATCAGCGGCGCGAGCACGATCAGCAGGAAGTAGCAGACGCCGGTGAAGATCAGCGCGTAGCGGGTCGCCCGCAGCCAACCGTCGTTCTGGAGGTCGCCCCCGATCACCGGCCGACGATCGCGGCTCTCCGGTAGGCCGTCAATGGCGGAAATGCATACGGGCGTGGTCGTCCGGCGCGGCGTGATCCACGATGCTCGTCGATGTCGCGCTCTATCCGCCTCTCGGCCCTCGACGTCTCACCGATCCCCGCCGGCGCGTCGGCCGGCGACGCGCTGCGCATGACGATCGCGCTGGCGCAGCACGTCGAAGCGCTCGGCTTCGAGCGCTTCTGGCTCGCGGAGCACCACAACGCGAAGGGGCTCGCGAGCTCGGCGCCGGAGGTGATGATCGGGCAGGTGGCGGCGGCGACGACGACGATCCGCGTCGGCGCCGGCGGGATCATGCTGCCGAACCACGCGCCGCTGAAGGTCGCCGAGGTGTTCCGCGTGCTTCACGCGCTGTTTCCCGGGCGCATCGATCTCGGACTCGGGCGAGCGGCGGGGACGGATCCGCGCACGGCGCTCGCGCTGCGCCGCTCGCACAACGCGATGGTCGATGATTTCCCGGCGCAGCTCGAGGAGCTGCTCGCGTATCTCGACGACGACGACGCGCGGCCACGCGCGCCGTTCGCGCGCTCGACCGTCGCGATCCCGGCGGGCGTGCCGCGCCCCGCGATCACCATGCTCGGCTCCAGCGACTACGGCGGCGCGCTCGCAGCGCGCATGGGCCTGCCGTACTCGTTCGCGCGTCACATCAATCCGGATGACGCCGTGCGCGTGCTGTCGCGCTACCGCGAAGCGTTCCAGCCGTCGCGCTACGGCGCCGCGCCGTACTCGATCCTCGCCCTCGCCGCGATCTGCGCGCGCACCGACGCCGAGGCGGAAGCGCTCGCGGCGAGCGCCGATCTGGGCAGCTTGCGCTTCGCCCAGGGTCTGCGCGACTACCCGCTCGCGAGCGTCGAGGAGGCGCGCGCCTACGACTACACGGACGAGGATCGCGCGCTGATCGCGGCGTATCGCAATCGCATCCTGGTGGGCGGCGTCGATACGCTGCGCTCGCGGCTCACCGAGCTCGCCGACGCCGCGCGCGCCGACGAGATCATGATCATGACGCACGTCCACGACCCGGACGCGCGCCGGCGCTCGTACACGCTCGTCGCGGAGGCGATGAGGTAATCTCCCTTGGAAACGGCACAGGCCCGGTCTACGGTGCGCGCCATGACGTCGCGTATCGCTCTGGTCGCCTTGTTTTCCGCTGTCGCGTCCGCTTGCGGCGGCAGCCCGAAGCCCGCCGCCCCGCCGCCGCCGCCGCCCACCGCGCCGCCGCCGGTCGCCGTGGCGCCGGCCGCTCCCGCGAAAGCGGCGAACAGCGAGCTGGATCGCGACACGTTCAACCGCATGGCGGTGCGCCTCGACCTGCCGCTGTACTGGGCCGCGGACACGAACAAGAACGGCGGTGTCGACGCCGACGAGGTGCGCACGCTGATGTTCTATCCGCCTGCGGGTCCGTGGGTGAAGGACGGCAAGCTGACGCCGGAGTTCGACACCGCGTACGCCGCGCTGGTCGCGCAATCGAAGGCCGCGCCGCCGGCCGACGCACGCGAGAAGCTCGTCATCGAGGAGCTGGACCAAGGCAAGCCGACGCTCGTGTACAGCGACTTGAGTGGGCTCTCCGCGGCGGACAAGGCCTTCGTCGGCCACATCCTCAAGGCGACGCGCGGCATCGACGTCCTATATGCCGAGCAGACCGGCAAGCTCGCGCTGCAGAGCCAGGTCCCGAAAGACGACATCGCAAGCCTCAGCCTGATGCGGCGCAACTGGGGACCGAAGTGCCGCGCACCGAAGACGGAGAACGACGCGGCGTGCTCGGCGATTGCCGGCGCCCCGAAGCCGGCGGTCGACGTGTACCCGGCGGACTTGCAGAAGGACGACAAGTTCTGCGAAGCACTGGAGAAGCGCCGCGACTCGAAGAAGCTGCTCACGCCGTTCACCGTGGTACGACAAGAGGGCAAGAAGCTCGTCGCACAGCCGTACCTGAAGGCCTACGAGCGACGCATGGCTGCCGTCGCGACCGAGCTCGACGCTGCGGCCGCCGCGCTCACCGATCCGGCGGAGAGCGCCCTCAAGGGCTACGTCGAGGCCGCCGCCAAGAGCTTCCGCAGCAACGACTGGGGCCCGGCGGACGAGGCGTGGTCGAAGCTGAACGCCAAGAACTCCAAGTGGTACCTGCGCGTCGCGCCCGACGAGGTGTACTGGGAGCCGTGCAGCCACAAGGCGGGCTTCCACCTCACGTTCGCGCGCATCAACCAGGCGTCGCTCAGCTGGCAGGACAAGCTCACGCCGCACCAGCAGGAAATGGAGGCGGCGCTCGCGAAGCTCATCGGCAAGCCGTACAAGCCGCGCAAGGTCACGTTCCACCTGCCGGACTTCATCGACATCGTGGTCAACGCCGGCGACGATCGCCAGCCGTTCGGCGCGACCATCGGCCAGAGCCTGCCGAACTGGGGCAAGGTTGCGAGCGAGGGTCGCGGTCGCACCGTCGCGATGAGCAACCTGTTCAACGATCCGGACAGCCGCGCGATCCGCCGGCAGGAAGCGGAGTCGCTGCTCGACAAGGCCGCGATGGCGCTCTACACCGACGACGCGACGCCCGGGCTGCTCGACACGATCCTGCACGAGGCGACGCACAATCTGGGCCCCGCGCACGAGTACAAGTACCGCGGCAAGACCGCCGAGCAGGCCTTCGGCGGCGGCCTCGCCAGCATGTTCGAGGAGCTGAAGGCGCAGACCGGCGCGCTCTACTTCCTCGACTTCGTGCAGAAGCTCGGCATCATCTCGCCCGAGCTCCAGAAGCAGACCTACGTGGACTCCGTGGTGTGGGCGTTCGGTCACATCTCGCGCGGCATGTACACGCCCACCAAGCAGCGGCGTCCGTACAGTCAGCTCGCCGCGGTCCAGATTGGTTTTCTGATGGATGAGGGCGCGCTCCGCTGGGATCCCGCCGCGACCGCCGCCAACGGCACCGACAAGGGCGCCTTCGTGGTCGACACCGCGAAGTTCCCCGCCGCGGTCGAGAAGCTGATGCGCACCGTCGCCACGATCAAGGCCACGAACGACAAGGCCGGCGCGGAGGCGCTGGCCAAGAAGTACGTCGACGGCGCGGTGGTCCCGCACCAGGCGATCGTCGATCGTTTCCTGCGTTTCCCGAAGACGAGCCTGGTGTACGCTGTCGATCTCTGACGGGGAGGTGGGCGATGGAGATGACGCGCAAGGAGTTTCTCGGGCTGGGGCTCGGCCTCGCGGCGGCGGGCCTGGCCGCGTGCGGCGGCGGTGACAGCTCCGGTGGCGGTACGTCCGGCGGCAACTGTCTCGACAACGGTGGCGACGCGTCGATCGCCGCCAACCACGGCCACAGCATGTCCGTCAGCGCGGCGGACGTCGCCGCCGGCAAGGACAAGACCTACGACATCCAGGGCTCGGCGGCGCACGACCACACCGTGGCGCTCACCGCGGCGCACTTTGCCACGCTCGCCGAGAACAAGAGTGTGAGCGTCACCTCGAGCACGACCAACGGCCACAGCCACTCCGTCACGGTGACCTGCGCCTGATCGGGATGCCGGTCCGGCGCGGTATCACGGCATCGCGCCCACGTAGCGCGACGATGGGCGGATCAGGCGGCCGTGCTCGCGCTGCTCGGCGATGTGGGCGACCCAGCCCGCGACGCGCGCGACGGTGAAGGTGGCGCTGAACAGCTCGCGCGGCAGTCCGACGGCCTCCAGCAGCACGGCGGTGTAGAACTCGACGTTCGCCCGGAGCGATCGCTCCGGGTGGCGGGTGGCGAGCACGGCCTCGGCGTCGCGCTCCACGGCACGCGCGAGCGCGAGTCGCTCGCGCGTGCCGCCCGTCGCGTTCCGTTCCAGCGTCTCCACGGCGCGCTCGAGCACGGCCGCCCGTGGGTCGCGCACGCGGTAGACGCGATGCCCCATGCCCATGATGCGCCGTCCGGCGACGAGCTCGCGCTCGAGCCAGGCGCGAGCGCGGTCCGGCGTGCCGACGGCGTCGAGCATGTCGAGCACCGGGCCCGGCGCGCCGCCGTGGAGCGGCCCCTTGAGCGCGCCGATGGCGGCGGTGACGGCGCTGACGGTGTCGGAGCCCGTGGACGCCACCACGCGGGCGGCGAACGTGGACGCGTTCAGCCCGTGGTCGATCACCGTGACCAGATACGCGTCGAGGGCGCGGGCGTGCGCCGCGTCCGGGGCCGCGCCGTGCAGCATGGCGAGGTAGTCCGCGGCGTGGGCGCGCCGTGGATCCGGCGCGAGCGCGGGCGCGCCGGCGCGCCGGCGCGCCCACGCGGCCGCGAACACCGGTATGGCGCCGACCGTCGACAGCGCGTCGCCGTCGCCCGGACGCCGGGCGACGGCGGCGCGCAGCGCGCTCATGGCGTCGCCCTGGTCGAGCGCGTCCCCGAGGCGCGGCAGCTCGGCGAAAGCGTCGGTCCGCGCTGCCGCGAGCCGCCTGGCGACGGTGCGGGTCGCGCCTTCGTCGGGCAGACGCCCGGACTCGAGCAGCGCGACGGCCGCCTCGAACGACACCCGACCGGCCAGCGCTTCCACGTCGTGCCCTGCAACGATCAGCCGCCCGCGCGCGCCGTCCACGTCGCTGAGCCGGGTCTCCGCCACCACGATGCCTTCGAGTCCGTCGTTGTGCATGGGAACCGTTCCTTTCCCTGCTAACGTGCGCTCGTGGCAAACGTTGATCAACGTAGATTCGACAATCAACATAGCGGTTTCACGAGCGCTCGCGAGGCGGCGCGGCGCCTGGGCGTGAAGCTCCGCACGCTGTACGCGTACGCGAGTCGTGGCCTGGTGCAGAGCGTGCCGGCGGCCGCGGGCCGCGCGCGCCTCTACTCGCTTGCCGATGTCGAGCGGCTCAAGGCGCGTCACGACGCGCGCTCCGGTCACGGCCCGGTGGCGGCCGGTGCGCTGCGTTGGGGCGAGCCGGTGCTCGAGTCGGCGATCACGGAGATCCGCGCCGACGGTCCGGCCTACCGCGGCATCCCGCTCGCCACGCTGCTCGACCGCGACGTGGGCTTCGAGGCGACCGCCGAGCTGCTCTGGAGCGCGGCGCTGCCGCCCGCGCGGATCGAGTGGCCGATGTCGGCGGCGCCGCGCGCGCTGGCCGCGCGGGTGCCGCACGGGACGCCGGCTGCTGCCGCGCTCTCGCTGGTCGTGCCGGCGCTCGGCGTCGGCGACGGCGCGCGCTTCGACGCGCCCGCCGACGCCGAGCAAGTCCGGGCGCGCGCGCTGATCCGCGCGCTCGCCGCGTCGCTCTGCCTCGGCGCGGATCGCAAGCGCTTCCGCCACGCGCTCGCGGCGCCCACTGTGGCGGGCGCCGTCGCCGCGGCGCTGGGCGCGCCGCAGAAGCGCGCCGCGCTCGGGGCGCTCGATCGCGCGCTGGTGCTGTGCGCGGACCACGAGCTGAACGTCTCGGCGTTCGCCGCGCGCGTCGTCGCGTCCGCGGGTGCGGATCTGTACGCGTGCGTCGTCGCGGCGCTGGCCGCGTTCAGCGGCCCGCGCCACGGCGGCGCCAGCGAGCGCGTGGAGGCGCTGGTCGCGGAAGTGGGCGCGCCGCGTCGGGCGCGCTCGGCGATCGCCGAGCGCGCCCGACGCGGCGACGCGCTGCCCGGCTTCGGACACCCGCTCTACCCCGGTGGCGACCCGCGCGTGCCGCCGCTGCTGGCGGCGGCACGCGCGCTCGACCCGCGTGGTCGCCGCACCGCGACGCTGTTCGCCGTGATCGAGGCGATGCGCGACGCCGGTCGCGAGCCGCCGAACCTCGACGCGGGCCTGGCCGCGCTCGCGCACGCGCTCGGACTGCCGCACGGCTCGGCCGCCGCGATCTTCGCCGTCGGCCGCAGTGCCGGCTGGATCGCGCACGCGCTGGAGCAACGCGCCCAGGGGTATCTGCTGCGCCCCCGCGCGCGCTACACGGGCCGTGCTGTTTCCGCGCCGGACCGGCAATCCATGGCATGATCCGCGCGTGGGCAATCGCGCGCTGTGGGTCGTGGCGATGTGCGCGCTTGTGGTCGCGTGCGGCGGCGGAGCGCGCGCGCCGTCGGCGGCGGAGCAGCGCGAGCTCGACACGGCCAGCCTGCTCGGACGCGCGATCTTCGAAGACGACGTGGTCTCGGCGCGCGCGACGGATCTCGCCGGCCCGCCGGCGCTGCGCGCCGCCGGCACGCGCGGCTGGGTCACGACGCGCACGCCCGACGGGTGGCGCGTGGACTTCTATGCGCCGGCGGGCGACGGCTACGTGTCGAAGATCCGCGTGGCGTTTCCGCCGGTGCCGGAGCACGGCACGGTGAGTGCCGTCGATCCGCCCGAGCCGCTCGACGCCACCCGCACGGCGATGGTCCGCGCCACCGAGGTGGCGAAGACCGCGACGTTTCCCCGTTGCGACCGGGGGTACAACCCCGTGGTGCTGCCGGCACGGCTCGCCGGCGAACAAGGCTGGCTGGTGTACCTGCTGGCGGCGCACCTCCGTCACGGCGAAGTCGTGCTCGGCGGTCACGTGAGGCTTCTCGTCTCCGCCGATGGCCGCAGGTTGTTGCGGACGACGCCGCTCAGCAAGGGCTGCCTGATCGTGCCGCCGCCGCGGCCGGGCGAGCCGCCGCGGGTGTCGGTCGCCGTGGTCACGCCCATCGGGGACGTCCCGCTCGAGGGATACATCTATCTGAGCTGGCTGGACCGCGTGCCGATCTTCGTCGCACGCGGCAACGCCCTGTACAGGTTCGACCCGCGCGGGCTTCTGCCGAAGCAGTCAAAGGAAGAGTGACATGTCCGTCCTCCCGACGATCCGCCGCGCCGTTCGCTTGCGTCGGCGCCTGCGCGGGCCGCGGCGGCCGAGCTGGGACGAGGAGCTGACCGGGCCCGCCGCGCCGGCGTCGCCGTCGAGCTCGAAGTGGAGCCGGACATGATCCACGTCTGGCACCTGTTCGCGCGCATCCTGCCGCGCGCCGAGCATGCGATCGAGCGCATCGGGCGCTTCGTCCACGCGCGGACGCGCTAGCGTCAGCCACAGCTGCCGTCCGCCTGGCAGCGTTCTCCGACGCCGCAGGTCGTCACGCCGCAGACGCAGCGGCCCGTCGCCGTGGTGCAGCTACCGCCGCCGCCGGCGTCGCACTGGGCGTTCGACGTGCAGGCGCAGCTGCCGCTTGCGCAGGCGAAGCCCGGCGTGCACGCGTGGCCGCAGGCGCCGCAGCTGGCGGCGTCGGTCTGCACGTCCACGCAGCCCGCTGGGCTCTGGCAACACACTTCGCTGCCGCCGCACGCCGAGCCGCCGTTGCAGGAGCACCTGGCGGTCCCGATGCCGTCGGGCAGGCACACCTCGCCGCTGCGGCACTGCATGTCGGGGCCGATGCGCGCGCACAGGCACAGGCCGTTGGACGCGCAGGTGGCGTTCGCGTTGTTCGTGCGGCAGCGGCTGTTCTGGCCGCCGCACCCGCACTCGCCAGACGGTACGGGAGACGACCCGCACACGAGCCCGTTCTGCGACGTGCAGGAGTTGCCGCAGCCGCCGCAGTTCGTCGCGTCCTGCCGCGCGTCGTGCTCGCAGCCGTCGTCGGCCGTCGGCGCCGCCGGCGTGCTGCAGTTCGCGTAGCCCGCATCGCACGCCGAGGTGCACGCGCCGCCGGAGCAAGTGCGGGACGCGACGTGTGTGGTCGAACACGCCCGGGCGCAGCTTCCGCAGTGCGCGACGTCGGTCGCCAGATCCGCTTCGCAGCCGTTCGCGGAGCTGCCGTCGCAGTCGGCGAATCCGGAGCTGCAGCCGCACATGCCCGCCGAGCACGTGGAGTGCTGGCCACAGTTGTTGGCGCAGCCGCCGCAGTGCGCGCTGTCGCTCGCGAGCGTGACCTCGCAGCCGTCGGTCGGGTCGCCGTTGCAGTCGGCGTAGCCGCTGTCGCACGTCAGCACGCAGTCCGCGCCCGAGCACGCCGCCGCGCTGTAGTGCGGCCCGCTCGGCAGGCACGTCTCGCTGCCGCCGCAGCGACACACGCCGCTGTCGCATGCCGCGCCGCTCGCGCAAGCATTGCCGCAGCCGCCGCAGTTGGCGGCGTCGCTCGCCAGATCCGACTCGCAGCCGTTGCCGCTGTCGCCGTCGCAGTCGCCGAATCCGGCGAAGCACGCGAACAGGCAGTCGGCGCCCGAGCACGACGCGAACGCGTACGCCGAGCCGGACTGCGTGCAGACGTCGCCGGTGTCGTTGCAGCGGCAGAGCCCGGAAGCGCAGCTCGCGCCTCCGGCGCACACCGAGCCGCACGCGCCACAGTTCGCCGCGTCACCGCCGAGGTCGGCCTCGCAGCCGTTGGTGATGTTGCCGTCGCAGCTGGCGTAGCCGGCGTTGCACGTGCACGCGCCGCCCTGGCAGCCGGAGTTGGCGCCGCACTTGTTGGCGCAGTAACCGCAGTTGGCCGAGTCGGTCGCGAGGTAGACCTCGCAGCCATCGGTGGGGGTGCCGTCGCACTCGGCGTACCCCGACGCGCACTGGCACAAGCCCGCGCTGCACGCCGAGTGGGCGCCACAGGCGCGGCCGCAGCTGCCGCAGTTGGCCGAGTCGGTAGCGAGCGTCGCTTCGCAGCCGTTGCTCGGGTTGCCGTCGCAGTCCGCGTGGCCGCCGGTGCACTGGCACGTGCCGCCACTGCAGGCGGAGCTCGGGCCGCACACCGTCGTGCAGCTGCCGCAGTGGTTCGAGTCGGAGGCGAGGGCGACCTCGCAGCCGTTGGCCGGGTTGCCGTCGCAGTCCGCGTAGCCGGAGGCGCAGCTGCACGAGCCGCCGTTGCACGACGAATGCGCGCCGCACACCGTCGTGCAGCTGCCGCAGTGGTTCGAGTCGGAGGCGAGCGTGACCTCGCAGCCGTTGGCGGGATTGGCGTCGCAGTCCGCGTAGCCGGAGGCGCACTGGCAACCGCCGGCGCTGCACGCGGAGTCCGCGCCGCACACCTTCCCGCAGCTGCCGCAGTTGCTCGAGTCGGACGCGAGCGCCGCCTCGCAGCCGTTGGCGGGATTGGCGTCGCAGTCCTTGTACCCGGAGGCGCATTGGCAGCTGCCGGACGCGCAGCTCGCGTGCGCGCCGCATGCCGTGCCGCACTGGCCGCAGTTGGATGCGTCGGTCGAGAGGTTGGCCTCGCAGCCGTTCGAGGTGTTGCCGTCGCAGTCGGCGAAGCCGCCACCGCACTGGCACGAGCCGTTCTGGCACGTCGAGGACCCGCCGCAGGAGCGGCCGCACAGGCCGCAGTTGGCCGGATCGGCCAGGACGTTGGTCTCGCAGCCGTCGCCAGCGTTGCTATTGCAGTCGCCGTAGCCGGTGGCGCACTGGCACGCGCCGCCGGCGCAGTGCTGGTGCGCGGCGCACGCATTGCCGCACGTTCCGCACTTCGCGTCGTTGGTCAGCAGGTTGATCTCGCAGCCGTCGGTGGAGCTGCCGTTGCAGTCGCCGTAGCCCGCGGCGCACTGGCAGGCGCCCGCGCTGCAGCTCGCGTTCGCGCCGCAGGAGGTGGAGCACGTGCCGCAGTGGGACGCACTCGAAAGCAGATTGGTCTCGCAGCCGTTGCCGCTGTTGCCGTCGCAGTCGCCGTGGCCGGCGCTGCACGCGCACGTGCCGGCGCCGCACGTGGCGTTCGCGCCGCACGCGGTCCCGCAGCCGCCGCAGTGCGCGTTGTCCGAGCCGAGGTTGGTCTCGCAGCCGTCGGCGGTGCTGCCGTTGCAGTCGGCGAAGCCCCCGGCGCAGGTGCAGGCACCCGCGACGCAACTCGCCGAGGCCCCGCAGCTCTTGCCGCAGCTGCCACAGTTCTTCGCGTCGCCGGCGAGCAGGGCTTCGCAGCCGTTCGCGGGATTGCCGTCGCAGTCCGCGTAGCCCGCCTTGCAGCCGCAGAAACCCAGGTTGCACTGCGAGTTCGCGCCGCACGCGTGGCCGCACTGGGCGCAGTTGCTCGCGTCGGTCGCCAGATTGGCCTCGCAGCCGTTCGTGGGATTGCCGTCGCAGTCGTCGTGACTCGCGTCGCACCCGCACACGCCCGAGCTGCAGACGGCGTTCGCGCCGCACGCGTGGCCGCAGCCGCCACAGTTCGCCGGATCGGCGCCGACGGTCGTCTCGCAGCCGTTGGTCGCGTTGCCGTCGCAGTCGCCGCGTCCCGCCACACAGTTGCACGTCGCGCCGGTGCACTGCTGGTAGGGGCCGCAGGCCACGCCGCATGCGCCGCAGTTCACGTTCGTCGTGATCGGCGTCTCGCAGCCGTCGTCGGTCGCGCCGGGCGCCGGGCCGTTGCAGTCGGCGAACCCGGGGCTGCACGTGTACAGGCACTTTCCGCCGGTGCAGCTTCTGGACGTGTTGTTCACCGTGGAGCAGGCGTCGGCGCAGCCGCCGCAGTGCGCCGCGCTCGCGCCGAGATCGACCTCGCAGCCGTTCGCGTCGTTGCCGTCGCAGTTGGAAAAGCCGGCGTTGCACTGGTCGACCCTGCACACGCCGCCGCTGCACGTCGCCGTGGCGTTCGCCAGCGCGCAGCCGTGACCGCAGTAGCCGCAGTTGGCGACGGATCCCAGATCGGCTTCGCAGCCGTTCGACGGGTCGTTGTCGCAATCGCCGAGACCCGGCGCGCAGGGCGAGGGCTGGCACGCACCGGACACGCACGACCACGCGCCGGGCGATGCCGTGCAGTCGTTGGTGCAGCTGCCACACGCCGTCGGATCGGAGAAGGTGTCCACCTCGCAGCCGTCGAGCGGATCGCCGTTGCAGTCCTTGAAGCCGTCGGCGCAGGCGATCACCGTGCACGCTGCCGCGCTACAGCCCGGCACCGCGTGCGGCAGGCTACAGCCGTCTCCGCAACCGTTGCAGTTCTGCGGGTCGGTGAGCGTGTCGACTTCGCAGCCGTCGGCCGCGTCCAGATTGCAGTCCGCGAAGCCGGCGTCGCAGTGTCCCACCGCGCACGCGCCGTTGTCGCCGCAGATGGGCGTGGCGTTCGGGATCGCGCACGGGTTGCAGTCGGCGCTCGCGCAGCCGTACCCGGACAGCGCCGACGACACACACGTCGCACCGCACAGCTTCGAGCCCGGCGGGCACACGCCTGCGTCGCTCGCGGCGTCGCCGCCCGCGGCGCCGCCCTGGCCCGCGGCGCCGTCGCCGGCCGCGCCGCCCGCGTCGTTGCCGGCGACGCCGCTCTCCGCGTCGCCCGCGTCCACGGGGAGCGCGCCGGCCGTGCCCGCGGAGGCGTCCGTGTTTCCGCCGGTGGCCGCCGCGGCGGCCGCGCCCGCGACGCCGCCGGCGCTGCCGCCCGACCCAGCGCTTGCATCGGCGCCCCCCGCGCCGTGGTCGCCGACGGAGAATGCACCGAAATCCTGCGTGCACCCGCCGGCCAGCAACGCGCCGACGAGCAGCACAAGCGCGCCGCGCGCCGCTGTCCTTCGACGTGACGCCCTCGCGACGCGTTCTTCGCCACGCCCAGGCACGATCTTTCCCATGTTACACGACCCGGCCTTCCGGCAGGCGTGTCGGGAGCCGACGTGGGCGTCGTTCAGTCACGACGGAAATAGCCGCTCTGATTGGTCTGTCGGTCCGGCGCGGAACCGCGCGGCGCGCGACGTGCACGACCCGGCGGCGGCTCGGGATGCTAAAAGCTTCCGCATGCGTGGTTCGTTTGTCGCTCTGGGTCTGGTGGTCTTCGTCTACGGGTGCGGGTCGAGCGACTCGGGGTCCGGCGGGGGCACGCCGACGCCGACCTACGTCGGCGCGTCGGGGGTGTCGATCACGCGCATCGCCATCTATCAAGGCGTCGAGCGCGAGCTGATGGACCAGGGCGCGCCGGCGCAGTCGAACGTGCCGCTGGTCGCCGGGCGCGACGCCATGGTGCGCGTCTTCTACACCACCGACGGCAGCTACGACGGCCAAGCGGTGACGGCGCGCCTGGCGGTGGGCGACGGCGACCCGATCGAGCTGACGCAGCCGCTCGGCGCCGCGTCGGTTCAAGCAGATCTGGCGAGCACGCTGGATTTCGACGTTCCGGGCGATCGCATCGGCGACACCCTGGCGTACTCCGTCGCGATCCTGCAGCAGGACGACGGCAAGAAGGCGGACAACCCCACGGCGCACTACCCGGTGCAGGGTCAAGACAGCGTCGCGGTCGAGGGTCACGCCAACACGTTGCGCATCATCGTCGTGCCGTACCGCTACGACACCGACGGCTCGGGGCGGCTGCCGGATACGTCGCCGGACCAGATCGCGGCGCTCCGGCAGCGCTTCCTCCAGCTGTATCCCGTCTCGAACGTGGAGATGTCGGTGCACGACCCGGTGCCCTGGAACCAGGCGCTGGCAAACGACGGCAACGGCTGGCAGACGCTGGGGATCAACCTCTACGGCATCCGCAACACCGAGCACATCCCCGACGACGTCTACCTCTACGGCACGTTCGATCCCGCCGACAGCTTCACCAAGTACTGCGGCTTCGGCTGCTTGCTCGGCGTGACGTTGCTCAACAACAGCCCGCCAGACACGGGGAACGTCGGCCTGCGGCTCGCGCTGGGCGTCGGCTACAAGGAGTACGCCGCGGACACCGCGACGCACGAGACCGGCCATGCCCACGGGCGCGAGCACGCCAACTGCGGGCCCGGCCTCGATCCGACGTCGATCGATCCCAACTTCCCGTACGACAAGGGCGGCATCGGGAGCTGGGGCTACGACCCGTTCGGGCGCGCGCTCCTCGATCCGGCGGTCTACTCCGACATCATGGGCTACTGCGACAAGAAGTGGATCAGCGACTACAACTACATCGCCCTGTTCAAGCGCACGCAGAACGTGAACCTGCCGTACATCACCGGGCCCGCCACGACGTACGACGTGGTCGCGGTGGACGCGCACGGCAAGGTCGAGTGGGGACCGACCGTGCAGCGCACCGCGGGCTTCCCCGGACGGGCGACGGACGTGACGGTCCACGCCGGCCCCGCGACGTCGACCGTGGAGGCGAGCTTCTTCCCCTACGATCACATGCGCGGCGGCTGGCTCTTCGTCCCGCGGCGCGACGCCGCGCCGACCCGCGTCGTCGCGGACGTGGGCGGGCTTCACATCGACGCGTCGCGGTAGATCGACGAGCGCTGCGTTACGGGCAGGTCGTGATGCCCGGATTGACGCCGCCTTCGCCGTTGTCCGCGGTGATGCACAGGCCCGCTCGCTGGCTGAACTGGGCGATCTGCTGCTCGTTGGCCGAGCTGCCCCACGCGCTGCACACGAAGCCCGGCGCGCACTGCGAGTCGCAGTCGCAGAACTGGCCGCAGAAGCCGAGATCGCCCGACGACTCGGACTGATCCTCCACGAACAGGCAGCCCGCCGCCTGCGGGGAGCCCGGGGTCGGGTCGGAGCCGCACGCGCCCGTGGTCCCGAGGGTTCCGATCGTGCAGACCCCGTCGCAGATGCCCTTGGTCGGGTCGGGGTCCCCGTACGTGAGGCAGAACCCGGCGCAGGTATTGGTGCCGCTCTGCGGGTTGCACGCGGCGCCGATCGGATCGCCCGTCGGCTTGGTCGCGCTGCAGTGGCCGGTGCCGTAGTTGCAGTACAAGCCGGTGCCGCAGTCCGCGTCCGCGTTGCATGTCGGCGCGCACAGGAACGTGTCCGCGGTTGCGCTTGCCTCGGGATCCGAGATGTAGCCGGCGCAGGCGACCTCCGGACGGCCGAAGCAGGTGTTCGGGGTGAAGCCGGTGCTCCCCTGGCCCCACTGGCAGGACGGGTAGCAGTACGCCGTGCCGTCCTGGTTCGCCACGCAACCGGAGCCGCTCGAGAGCGCGTCGCAGTCGGCGTTCGTCGTGCACGGCGCCGTGCAGAAGCCCTTGGCCGCGCCTTCGCCGTCGAACACCGTGGAGTTTGCCGTGACGCACTGGGCGCCGGTGCCACAGTCCGCGCTGGTCGTGCACGCCCTGCCGATCCTCGAAGGACCGGTCGCGCCGGCGCTGCCGCCGGTTCCGCTGGTTCCGCTCGCTCCGCCGAAGCCGCTCGCGCCGCCGGTCCCGCCAACGCCACTCGTTCCGCCGAAGCCGCTGGCGCCGGCCGTGCCGCTGGCGCCGGCCGTGCCGCTGGTTCCGGCCGTGCCGCCCGTGCCGCTGGTTCCGCCGAAGCCGGTGCCACCGGCACCGGTGCCGCCGAAGCCGCTGGCGCCGCCGAAGCCGCTGGTTCCGCCGAAGCCGCTGGTTCCGCCGAAGCCGGTGCCCCCAGTGCCGGAGCCGCCGTCGGGGAGCGACTTGCCGATGACCGTCGTGCTGCAGGCCACGGACGCGATGCCCGCTGCCAGGACCAGGGTTGAGGCAGCAACAAAGCTTCGCATGATGTCTCCCCTCGAGCGATCGAGACAGTCAGATATTCGGATTCACCGCGGGCGGCAAGCCACATCGCCGGCCGGCGATATCCGCAGTCCGATCAGTCGAAGGTGCCGCGGCGCGCCGCGAAGCCGAGCAAGCCGAAATAGCGCTCCGGCATGGCGCGCTTGACGCGCCACAGCCAGCGGCCGTCCGCGTGTGGAACCGCGTACAGCTTGCCGGCGGACACCGTGTCCAGGGCGATGCGCGCGACCTGGGGGGCTTGGATCTTCGTGCGATCCATCAGCTTGTGGATCTTGTCGCGCATGCCCGTCGGGTCGTCCCCGCGCGCGTTCTCGGCGATGTTGGTCCGGAAGAACGTCGGGCACAGCACGGTGACGCTGACGCCGCTCCCGGCGAGCTCGCCCGCCAGCGTCTCCGACAGCGCGACCACTCCGGCCTTGGTCACGTTGTACGGCGCCATGCGCGGCGCCGAGAGCAGGCCCGCGGCCGAGGCCACGTTGAGAATCGCTCCACGGCCTTGCTTCCGGAAGCGGGGCACGAAGCTGTGACAGCCGTGGATCACGCCCCATAGGTTCACTCCGACGATCCACTCCCAGTCCGGGAGCGGCACGTCGCCGACGTTGCCCGCGACGGCGACGCCGGCGTTGTTCGCGACGAAGTCCACGCCGCCGAGCAGCTTGTCCGCTTCCGCGGCCAGCGCCTCGACCTCCGCCGCCTTCGATACGTCGCAAGCGACGGCGTGCGCCAGGCTCGGGCCCACCAGTTCGACCGTGGCGTTCGCCGCGTCGAGATCGATGTCCGCCGCGACGATGTGTGCGCCGCGCCGCGCGAGATCCACGCACAGCGCGCGGCCGAGACCGCTACCGGCGCCCGTGACGACGGCCCGTGTTGCAGAATCGAGCTTCATGTGCTCCGGCCTACGCTGGAAAGGTATGCGTTGGCAAGATGCAGATTGTCGTTGTCCCAGGGATGGAAGTCACGCCGCAGATACTCGCGGATGCCGCGCGCGAATACCCGACGCACGATGCGGTCGTCCTTGCCGATCGCCTGCGCCTCGCGCTTGACCTGCTCGCGGTCGATCCCGTCCTGGCGCAGCAGCATGCGCGTCGCGAAGAACCACCACGCCGTCATGTTGATCGTCGCGAAGGCCAGACCCGCCACGCGCAGCGCGTAGCTCGGGTTCACGGCTTGCAGCACGTCGAAGGCGACGCTCTTGTGCTCGATCTCCTCGCACGCGTGCCACAAGAGCAGCGCCTGCATCATCGGGTGGGCCTCGCCGAGGACGCCGTCCTTGAGCGCGTTCTCGGCCATCACCGCAGTGAAGTGCTCCGCTGCCGCCGTCGCCGCCAGGTTCAGGGCGTGCGGCATGACTTTCTCGAGGAATTCGAAGTTGAACCACTCGAAGCGCTCGAGGAACGGTCCGAGTTCGTAGCCTTGCTCTTCCAGATACTTGAAGTATCGCTCGTGCTCGTGGGCGTGGCGGCCTTCCTGGCCGAAGAAGCCCTTGATTTGCTGGAGCAGCACCGGGTCGTCGATCTGTTCCATGTAGTGGCGCACGCTGCGCATGAAGAAGCGCTCGCCGGCGGGGAACAGCAGGTTCACGCCGTTGACCACGTGGGTCGCGAGCGGGCTGCCGGCGAACCAGTGCTTGGGGATCCGTGCGTCGAACGGGAACTCCATCCGACGCGGCTGGATCGGATGCCGCCGTCGCGGGCCCACCTCGGTCTGTACGTCCATCTCCAAGCTCGCCTTTCCCGCGCCGGACCGGCAGGCCGGCGCTATTGAACGTTGGTCAACAGCACCATAGTCCTTGTTGAACAAAGGTCAATAGGCTGCTAGAAGCCTTGACGAAGGCGCGGAACCCCGCCGGATCGCAAGAAGACCCGATGACCGCCAGCCCGTTGCCGTCCGACTCCCGCGCCCGGTTGCAGGTGGACGCGCGGCGCGCCCAGCTGATCGCCCTGGGCACGGAGCTGTTCGGCACCCACTCCTACGACGAGCTGTCGATGGACGACATCGCGCGCGCCGGCGGCATCAGCAAGGGGCTCGTCTATCACTACTTCGGCAGCAAGCGCGGCTACTACGTCGCGTGCCTGCGCGCCGCCGCCGACATGATCCGCGCCGAGGCCGAACGCGCCGCCGCCGGCAGCCCCGACGACGCGCTGCGCGGCGGGCTCGCGGCGTACGTCGATCACGTCGATCGGCACGCCCACGCGTTCGTGACGTTGTTTCGCGGTGGCGTCGGTTTCGATCCCGAGGTCGGCGCGATCATCGAGGAGACGCGCCAGCACTTCCTCGACCGGCTGCTCGCCGGTATGGACGTCGCCACGCACAGTCCGAAGCTTCGCACGGCGCTCCGCGGCTACATCGGCTTCGTGGAGGCGGCCGTGCTCGACTGGGCCGACCACCGCGACCAGGACAAGCGTGCGCTGATCGACCTGCTCGCCCAGATGGCGTACTCGACGGTCACGACGGCGCTCGGCGAAGCGACCTGAGCGGGCGTCGGTTCAGTTCGCGTCGGCCGTCCACGGCAGCGTGAGCAGGAACGCCGCGTCGGTCAGCGCTTCCACGTCGTGCGTTACGCCGCGCTGGATCGACATGAGGTGTCCCACGCCTTGATCGCGGGCCACCCCGTCCACGTCCACGCGGATGTGGCCGTCGAGGACGTGTAGCGACACGGGCTCGGCCACGGTGTGCTCGGCGAGCCTGTTGCCGCGCTTCAGCGCGACCAGCACGATACGCAGCGCGGGTGCCTTGATCAGCGTGCGCGCCGCGTGTCCGTGCTCGCGGTATGGCGCGCCGGCGCGTAGCTTGTCGATCTCGCGGCGAAGATCGAAGCTGCCCTCTGCGGGCGGTTGCTGCGTCGGGGCGAGTCGAGCCGCTTGAGTGTAGGTCATGGGGCGTTTCTCCACGGCTGGGGTGAATCGGGTCAGTCGCGTGCACGGTGTCGGCACCGGGGCGTCGTTCCAATCCGATGCACGAAGCGCGCCGTGCCGCCGCGCCGGGCTGGATACGGCTGGGCGGAAGCGCGAGCCTCGTCCGCGCCGCGCAACTCCGCCGCGTGCGCCAGACCAGAACAGGCGGTACGACGCGCCGAACGTGCAGTTCAACGCGCGCGCTGCGCGCGGCTCGCCTCGGGCGGGGTTCAGAGGCCCAGGGCTTCTGGATCGAGATCCGCGTAGCTCTGCACGACCAGGTCCGCATCGGCGTAGCGCGTCGCGTCCATCTCCGGATCGGGGATCGCAACGACCTGCATGCCGGCCGCGCGTGCCGCGGCAACGCCGGCCAGCGAGTCCTCGAACACCAGGCACGCGGCGGGATCGGCGCCGAGCTCGGCGGCGGCGATCAGGAAGATGTCCGGCGCGGGCTTGAGCTCGCGCACGCGCGGGTCGTCGCCGCTGACGACGCTCTGGAACACGTCGAACCACGCATGGTTCAAGAGCTTGAGACCGGTCAGCGCGCTCTCGCCGCTGGTGGCGACGATCATCGGTACCCCGCGCTGGTGGAGCCGCGCCACGAACGCACTCGCGCCGCGGATCTCCGGGACCGTCGGGAACATCGCGTCGAGGATTGGCTTGCGCCGCGCCAGGTACTCTTCCGGCTCGAGTGGCACGTCCAGCGCCTGCATCAGGTAGCGCGCGCCCTCCAGCGAGCTGCGTCCGATCATGTCGCCCTTCACCGACCAGTCGAACAGCTTGCCGAACTCGTCGAGCACCTGCTGCGTGGCGCGCGTGTACAGCGGCTCGGTGTCGAGCAACACGCCGTCGAGATCGAAGATCACGTGGGTTGGTCGCCGGGCGAGCAGCATGAGCGCGCGAGCGATCTGTACGGCACGTCGCGCGCTCGCGCAACGACGCGGCGGCGGCCGCGACTGGAACATGTTTCACGAGAGCCGGCGCTGCGGGCCTCGCGGTTCCGCGCCGGACCGGCAAGAAGCCCGGGAAAGGCCCTCAGGATGTTCCAGCGGCGCGGCGTCAGAAGCCGTCGCGCATGCACGGCGCGGGGCCGGCGAACAGCGCCGCCGCGGTGGCGAGCGTGCGCGCGTCACCGTCGATCAGGCCGATCCGCGCCAGTGACACCGGGTGCATGAAGCCCGAGTAGAGCGCGGCGAGCCCGCGCATGCCGGCGCGCAGCGCGCCGCTTCCGCCGCGCGTGACGCGTGGCTGGCCGCGCTCGACGTCGAGCACGATGCGACCGTGGTTCTTGCGGAGCAGCGGATCGTCGAGCTCGAGCTCGAGCCGGGCGCTGGCGGCGACGGGGTAGCCGCGGGTGGAGAGCGCGGCCTCGGCGTCGACGACGCGCAGCATCCAGTGATCGCCGAGCTCACAGTGGTAGCGCTCGGGAAGCAGCGACAGAACGGGATCCGCGCCGCCGCAGCTGAACGTCACGCGATCGCCCAGCGTGCGGTGCTCGGCGACGACGCCGAGCAGGCAGCGGCCCGCGCGCTCCGTGGTGCTGCACAGATCGACGACGCCCAGATCATAGTGGCCGCGCTGGGTGCGGATCTGCGCGATGTACAGGTAGCCCTCGGCGCCGCCGGCGCCTTCAACCAGGTAGCCGCGGGCCGGCTCGGCGCGCGGCGTTCGCACGCGGTCCCAGATGTACGACCCACGGTCGAGATAGCCGTTCTGGTCTCGCGCGACGGCGGCATATAGCGCGGCGACGGCGCCATGATCGGCGTCCTCCACCGCACGCACCGCGAGCTCGCGCGGACCGACGGGGATGTCGGCGGTCCGGAGCGAGCAGCGGAAGCGGCTGCCCGCCGGCTCGTAGTCGACCTTGCGGTACAGGCCGAGCGTGGCGGGATACAACACCGAGAGCGCGACGCCGCGCTCGGCGAGCTCGGCGAGGCTTTCGCGCATGAGCGCCAGCGCCACGCCGCGACCGCGGTGCTCCGGCGCGATCGCCACGCCGGCGATGCCCGTCATGACGACGCTGCGCGCGCCGAACCACTGCCCCATCGGGACGTGGATCAGCCCGCCCAGGACGCGCGCGCCGTCGCGCGCGAGACGCACGTTGTCGAGACCGGCTTTCGCGAGCCAGGGCGGTCCCTCTGCGGCGGGGAACGCGAAGGCCCAGCCGAGAATCGCCGAGTACGCGTTCATCGCGTCGATGTCGCCCACGTCGAGCGTCGTGATTGACAATCCGGCCATGCGGCAAGCGTTGTCGTGAAGGCCGCGCGGGTCAATGTTGGTTGTCGTGGCGCGGAAGCTCCGTTAGCGTGACAAGCGTGGAAGGCTTCGCGCGGTCCGGCGACGTCGAGCTGTGGTACCGCGTGGAGGGCGAGGGACCCGACGCGGTGCTCTTGATCATGGGGCTCGGCGGGCGCGTGGCGGACTGGGGGAGCCTGCCGGGCACGCTGGCGCAGCGCTTCCGCGTCGTCGTGTTCGACAACCGCGGAAGCGGGCGTTCAACGAAGCCGCCCGCGGGCTGGACGCTGGACGACATGGCGCGCGACGCGGTTGCCGTGCTCGACGCGGTGGGCATCGAGCGGGCGCACGTCGCGGGCGTGTCCATGGGTGGCATGATTGCCCAGCTCGTCGCCCTCGACCACGCGGCGCGTGTGCGCCGCCTGGTGCTCATGTCCACGAACTTCGGCGGGCCCGGCATCGTGCGCCCGGGGCCGGAGATCGTCGGGATCTTCCAGCCGCCGCGCGGCACGCCGCCCGACCAGATCACGCGCGATGCCATGCGGCTGATCAGCGCGCCGGGCTTCGCCGAGCAGAACCCGCAGATCATCGACACGTTGGTGGAGCTCGCGCTGGCCGAGCCGACGCCGAAGGCGATGTTCATGGCGCAGCTCCAGGCGATCCTCGGTAGCGACCGCTCCGCGCGCGTTCGCGACATCGCGGCGCCGACGCTGATCGTGCACGGCGACCAGGACCGGCTGATCCCCGTGGGCAACGGCCGTCTGCTCGCGGAGCGCATTCCCGGCGCCGCGCTCGAGATCCTGCCCGGTGTGGGCCACATGCCGATGTGGGAAGCGCCGACGGCGCTCGCCGGCGCGCTGCAGCACTTTCTGGAGGTGACATGATCGAGGAGATCCACGAAAAGGCGCACATCGGGCTCGACGACTACGCGTCCGTCGTCCATCTCGCCGGCGCCGTCGCCGAGCTTCGGGCCGAAGCGGCGCAGCTCGTTCCCAAGCTCAAGGGGCGCACCGTGTGGATGCTCAACTCCACGGCCCAGGGCGGCGGCGTGGCGGAGATGCTGCCGCGAGTCATCTCGCTGCTCGAGGAGCTCGGCGTGCGGACGCGCTGGCTCGTGATGGGCACGGAGCGTCCCGGCTTCTTCGATCTCACGAAGCGCATCCACAACCTGATCCACGGCAGCGGCGATCCGGTGCTGACTCCGGCGGACCGCGCGCTGTATAGCGCCGTCAGCGACGACATCGCCCGGGAGCTCGCGCCGCGACTCCACTCCGACGACGTGCTCGTCGCGCACGATCCGCAGCCCGCGGGCGCCGGCGCGCGCGTCGCCGCGAGCGTCGGCGTCAACACCGTGTGGCGCTGCCACATCGGTCTCGACGAGGACCTGCCGCAGACGCGCGCCGCGTGGGATTTCCTCGAGCCCTATCTCGGGGTCTACGACCAGACGGTGTTCACGGCCACCGAGTACATCCCGCACTATCTGACCCGGCACGTCGCGCTCATTCCGCCCGGGATCGATCCGTTGAGCGAGAAGAACCGCGAGCTGTCGGCGCACGAGCTGACGGGCGTGCTGGTCAATTCCCGCCTGCTCGCCGAGTACGCGCCGGTGGTGACGCCGGCGTTCGCGCGCCCGGCCGAGCGCCTGCAAGCCGGACGGAAGCTTCGCTCCAGCGACGCAGCCCGACGAGCTCGGCCTCTCGTTCCGTCCCATGGTCTGCCAGATCTCGCGCTGGGACAAGCTCAAGGGCTACAAGCCGCTGCTCGACGGCTTCGTGTCCCTGAAGCGGCGCCGGGACCCGGCGTGGCACGCCGCGTCATGCGCGTCGCGTCGCGATCATGCGGCTCGTGCTCGCCGGTCCCGAGCCGGCCGCCGTGAAGGACGATCCGGAGGCGGTGCTCGTCCTCGACGAGCTGTGCCGCGCCTACGCCGCGCTCGACGACGCGCTCAAGCGCGACGTCGCGATCGTCTCGCTTCCGATGGAGTCGCGGCGAGAGAACGCGCTCATGGTGAACGCGCTCCAGCGCTGCTCCACGGTCGTCGCGCAGAACTCGATCCGCGAGGGCTTCGGGCTCACCGCGACGGAAGCGATGTGGAAACGCGCGCCGGTCCTGGCGAGCTCGGCGTGCGGGCTGCGCCAGCAAGTGCGTCACGGCATCGACGGCTACGTCGTGGACGACCCGAGCGACCCGCTGCAAGTCGCCGACGGGCTGGAGGCGCTGCTCGTCGATCGAGGAGCTGCGCGCGCGGTACGCCCGCAGCGCGCAGCGGCGCGTCCACGACGAGTTCCTGGTGTTCACCCAAGTGCGTCGCTGGCTGCGCGTGCTGGCCGGGCTGGTCGCGCCGGCGTCGCGGCCGTCTTCGGTATAGCGCCGGCGCTCACGGCGCGCGCGCGGTGCGCTGCTCTTCCGGCGCGACCTCGAGGAAGTCGCGGCCCAGGGCTTCGCCGTACTGGTCGGCGACCTCGACGCGGACGACCCACGGCCCGGGGCGAGCCGGAGCCGGCACCACCGCTTCCAGATCGCGGCCGTGACGCGTCCAGTGCACGTCCACCGGATCGACGTCGATGAGCACCTTCGGGACGGCGCGGATCCGCTCGGGCACGGTCTTGCCGTTCTCGTTGACCATGTGGATCTTCACCGTGACCCGGGCGGACGGCCAGCGCGCCTCGCGCGGTCCGATGGTGATGCGCGCGTGGATCTCGCGCGGCTCGAGGCGGATCTTCGCTTCCTGGGTCGAGCCGTGCTCGCGGAACCGCACCAGGAGCGCGCTCCCCACCGTGGATGCCGATGCGACTCGGCGCCGGCACGAACAGGTGCGCCTTGCCGTAGCTTGCTTCCAGACCTTCGACGCCGACGAAGCGGGCCTCGTCGCGCACGCCCGAGCTCGATCGCACCGTCCACGAAGAACGCGCCCGGCGGAAGCTCGACGCCGATGACGTCGAGCGGGATCGGCTTCGACGCGGCGCCGCCGAGGCCGTCGCGATCGACGGGCTGTACCGTTACCGCGTAGTGGCCGGCGGGGAGTCCGTCGAGGACGAGGTGCGAGTCCGGCGTCTGGGTCCGACGCAGCTCGCGGCGAGCGCCGCCGTCTTCCGCGTACAGCGTCACGTCGTACGACGTCGCGCCTGCGACCTTCTTCCAGGCCACGCGCGCGGAGGCTTTCTGGTCCGGCATGGCGAACGCCGGCGCTCCTCCGGTCTCCAGCACCGGCGCGGGCAGGATGGCTCTGGGCGATCCGGCCTCGCCGTCCGCGAAGGTGCGCGCCAGGCCGGACGCCAGCGGCTTCCAGTCGTCCCCGACGGCTACCAGCATGTCGCCGCCGGTGGCGGCCGCGGTGACCCGGCCCTGGTCGATCATCGCAACCGCAGTGCCGGACTTCGCGATCGCGCTGATGTTGCGCGGCATGCGCACCAGCACCGCCGTGGTCGGCGGGCTCGCCGCCGGCACGCTCACGTCGGCGCGGCCCGACGACAAGCGCAGGGTCCACGTCCGCGTGCTCGGCTGGCTCGCCGTGCCCAGCTTGATCGGGATCGCGCCGGTGAAGGTCGCGTGGCTTCCCGGGGCCAGGCGCACGATCGCGCCGCCCGGCAGCGCGTAGCTGGTGGCGCGAGCGCCGGCGACCACGTCGCCGTGCGGTGGCGCCGCTGCACGCGCGGGCGTTGCGCTGGCGCCTGCTGCGCCGAACAGGAGCGTCGTACCGAGGAGGGCCTGAAACCGGCGAGTGCGTGTCATGCGATCAGTAACGACCCTTCCAGGGTATACTTCAGGGCACAAGGCGCATGGCGTTCAACGAAAGTCGGGTTCCACGGTTTGTCGCACATGGTGTGATGACCGCGCTGATGGTGGTCGCCGCGGCATGCGGCAGTGGCGACGGCGCGGGCGCGCACCCGGACGGCGGGGGCGCGACCGGCGGCAATGGCGGCAGCGGCGGCGGCGGCGGCACCAGCGGATCCGGGGGCAGCAGCACCGGCGGTACGCGCAACCCGACCTGCGACGCGGGCACGAGCACCGGCGAAGTGCAGGCGCCCGAGCTGTGGAAGCACCTCGACGGCGAGACCAGCTGGTTCGCGTCGCCGGTCGTCGCCGACCTCGATGGCGACGGCAAGAACGAGCTCGTCGCGGCCTACTACTCGCTCTACGTCTACGACAGCGGCCTGAACCTGCTCGACAAGGCCTCCGACGGGCAGGGGCGGGTGTACGCGCCGGAGGTCGTCGCGGACCTCGACGGCGACAAGACGACGGAGATCGTTGTCGGCAACGACAGCCAGGTGATCGCCTACGAGTACAAGGCCGGCAAGCTGTCGATCAAGGCCGGGTGGCCCGTGGACACGACCACCGCGGGCAACGCGCCCGAGGTGCGCGGGCTGGCGGCGGCGGATCTCGACGGCGACGGCAAGCTCGAGATCGTCGCGACCACGACCCAGACCGCGAGCACCGCCGACGGCGGCGCGCAGGTGTTCGTGTACGAACCCGACGGCAGCCTGTATCAGCCGGCCGGCATCTCGTGGCAGGCGTGGCCGCGCTACAACAACAAGACCGGCCAGGGCAACGACGCCGATCGCAACGGAATGGGACACAGCGGCTACGGCTGCTACGGCCTCAACGTCGGCATCGGCAACATCGACGACGATCCAGATCTCGAGATCCTGGTCACCTACGACAACCACCACATCCAGGCCTTCAAGAAGGACGGCGTCGCGATCGACTCGGCGCCGTGGTTCACCAACCGCGACAGCAACTTCGACGGTCAGCGCCTGACCTGGGGCCAGTTCATCCGCTGGCTGGATCCGGCGGTGGAGCAGGCCCACTACCATGATCACACCGGCGCCTGGCCCGACGTGAAGACGACGATGTGGCTGCAGTGGACCGCGTCGCCGCCGAACGTCGTGGACCTCGACGGCGACGGCAAGAACGAGGTCGTCGGCGTGCCCAACGCCGAGCAGCACGAGCCCTACGTCACGCAGTTCTACGCCGTCATGGCGCTGAAGGGCGCGTACGGCGACGGCTAGCGAATCGGCGATGCGCATGACCGGTTGGGAGACGCTGCCGCACGGCGAGACGCCGATGCAGGTCAGCGGCTACTACCCGCCGGGCGGCGTTCCCGCGCCCACGACCGTGGACATCCAGGGTGACTCGCACCCGGAGGTCGTCGTCTCGCTGAACGACGGGTTCGTGTACGCGTTCGACTACAAGGGCAAGCAGCTCTGGCGCTTCAACTACACGTTCGGGAACAAGATCATGTACGCGACCGAGGTGACCGTCGCGGACCTGAACCAGGACGGATCGCCCGAGCTGTTGTTCGCGACGTACGGCGATCCGGACGTGAAGGACTCGGGACATCTCGTCATCCTCGGCGCCGATGGCTCGCTGCTCTCGGACACGCCGTTGCCGAACCCGGGACACAACGGCAACGGCAACGGCGCGCCTGCCGCGCCCGCCGTCGGCGATCTCGATGGCGACGGCGTGCTCGAGGTGTTCGTGCAGACGTTCGACCACGGGATGGACGTGTTCAAGATCCCCGGATCGGCTCCGAACTGCGTGCTGTGGGCGACGGCGCGCGGCGGCCCGCTGCGCATGGGTCAGCCGAACGGCAACTGACGGGTCCTACTCGACGCGCGCCAGCTCGCTGCCCGCCGTCGCGTCCTTCAGCAGGTCGCGGACGAGCTCGTCGATGCTCGGCTGCTCGCATTTCCGCAGCAGGCGTCGCACACGGCTCTTGAGCGTGTCGGAGGTCACGCGCAGCGCCCGCGCGAGATCGTGACGCGCGACGCCACCGGCGCACATCGCGACGATCTCGCACTCCGCCGGGCGCAGTCCGGCGCGCTCGGCCAGCTCGTCGACGAGGCAGGCGACGCGCCGGTTGTCGGTCCACCACTGGACGAGCGCGCGCCGCGCGAAGCGTCCGAGGTCCGCGGGCTCGGCGGGCTTGCACAGGTATTCCGCGCCGAGCCGGAAGGCACGGTTGATGTTCTCGCGGTCGCTGGATCCGGTGAGCACCAGAACGGGCGGAGCCCCCGCGCGGACGGGCTCCGCCTCCAGCAAGTCGAGACCGCACTCGTCGGGGAGCCCGACGTCCACGATCAGCCCGGCCCAGCGCGAGCTCACGCCGAGCATCTGCCGCGCCGCCGCCGCCGTCGCGGTGCGGCGCGGGGTGCCGTAGCACTGAATCGCCCGTGCAATCGTGCGCGCCTGGGCGTCCTCGTCCTCGACCACGAGGAAGCCTACTGGACTCGCCGACCAACTCGCCCGCCCGCGGTCGATCATCGGTTCACGCTCACTCTGCCGGTTCGGTCGCGTCGAGCTCGGGGCGCGCGTCGCCGCGCACCGTCGGGCCCGCCTTCTGGTAGGGCGTGCCGGTCATGCGCTTGGCCATCGTGACCGAGCGCCACATCAGGTAGTTCTTGGTGAACTGCCAAGCGTTCTCCTTGTCCGTGAACGGGCTCCGGAGGTGGCCGAGCTCGGTCAGGAGCAGCACCAGCTCCGACACGCTCACCGGGCAGCCCTCGATGCGGAGGTACTCGACGTCGCGCGTGTTCTTCACGTGCTTCATCACCTTGGCCATCTTCACGTAGATATCGTCGTGCTTGGCGGCGTGCGGATCCTTGGTGGAGCGATCCCGGTACTTGCTGTGGATCTGCAGCGGCTTGTCATGGAGCTCCCCCTTCCAGTGCACGCAGTCGCCGATGAACACCACCTTCTCCCCCGGCTTGGCGTCGATCCCGCCGTCGTACGCACCGAACACCACGTGCATGCGCGGCATCTTCTCGTCGCAGCGCTGGTCGAACAGCCGCAGGATCTCGATCGCCTCCTCGATCGAGCCCGGGCAGCCGCCCCAGCAGTAGTCCGTGTGCTCGGTTTCCGGCGGCGGGCCCGCGTAGGCGGTGATGTGCGTGCCTTCGAAGTACTTCTCGACGCGGATCAGGCCGACCTTGAAGCCGCTCGCGCGCTCCTTCGCCTGCTCGAAGGACACGTCGCCGGTGATCTCGATCTTGTCGAGATCCATCGTGCCGAAGCCGCGCTCGGCCGTGAAGCGGATGTGGTCGACCGTCGCCGGGTCGAGGCCGATGATGCGACAGCAGACGGCGTCGAAGGCGACCTGGTTGTTGCCCATGATGATCAGGTTCAGGTCGCGCGGCACCGGCGTCAGCATCCGGCCCTCGCCCGCGGTGATCGCGTCGATGGCGATGAACTGCGGCTGGATGATGTACTGCAGATCGGCGATCTTCTCGTTCAGCCGGTGATCGTGATCGATCAGCCGATGGCGGTCGTCCTGGATGCCGATGTACGCCTTGATGGAGAACGTGACCGTCGTCCACGGATGCGCCTTGAACTTCGGGCAGTTCACGAAGAAATCGGCCTTGGCGATCGGCTCGGGCGTGAACACGTAGTCGCGCAGCCGGCCTTCGTGCGTGTACTGGATCTCGACCTGCTGCTCCTCCTCCATGAAGTACTGCTTCACGCCGAGGCGCTTGATCATGGGGTTGTATCCCGCGCCTTCGAAGGCCGAGCGCGTGGGGATGGTGATGCCGCAGCGCTCGCCGATCGCGAGCTCGGTGACCTTGCCGTGGTCGCGATCCTGCAGCGCCATCAGCACGCCCTCGGCGAACTCCGGGCGCGTGTGCGCGTGCTCGAACAGCGGGCCCGAGGCGACGATGTTCGGCTTCACGAGTGTCCGGCCGTACGGTTGTAGCCCGAGCTCTTCGAGGCCTTCGCGGATGATCGTGCGGATGCGCTGCGGGTCGTAGCTGTCGCAGTGGCGAATGATGACGTGCGGCTTCTTCGTGGGCTGCATGCGCCGAGCGTACCACAGCGCGCGGTCAGCGCGGAGGCGCCAGCTCGAGCACGATGGCGCCGTCCACGATCGCGACTTCGCCCTCTCGTTTCACGTACATGCCGCCTCCCAACTCGAAGTAGCCCTTCGCCGGGAACGCCGACGAGCCGTCGAGCATCCAGCCGCTCTCCACGCGCCGGGCGCGGGCGAACACGTTCAGCGGCCCGCCGTCCTCGTACGGCGCCGGGTCGTGCAGGACGAGCACGTCCGGGTCGGGCTTTCCGTTCTCGTCGATGCCCGCGGCGACGACGCTCAGCCAGTGGCCGCCGTTGCGCCGGTAAGCGTCGGCGTAGCGGCTCTTCTTGTACCAGCCGACGTTGATCCACGCCGCGCCGTTCGGCGCGAGCCCGCTGGCGATCCAGTCGAGCTGCGGGTGCGGCTCGTGCTTCGTGAACGCGTACGGGTGCTGGCGCCAGCCTTCGTACTCGAGGCGCGCGACCTCGTAGCCGTGGTGGCGCAGGTAACTTCTGCAGGCCGAGCATCATGCCCATCGCGCCGGTGCCGGAGCGCGGGCCCGTGCCCATGTAGTGCGGGCTGCTGATCACGCGCACCAGCTCCATCTGCCGTTGCTTGCGCGTCGAGCCGTCGGGTGGGATGCGCTCGTAGCCGTTGTCGGCGAGCCACATCAGCGAGTCGGAGATGGCGACCGGGCCGCAGTACGAGTTGCCGCCGCCGGGCAACGCGAGCTCTGGATCGGTCTGGGTGAGATCCGGGGTCTCCAGCGCCCGGGCAGGCAGCGGCGGTCGGGCCGGGGCTGCTGGTTGTCGGTCCGGCGCGGCCGGCGGCGCGGCCCGGATCGCGCTCGGCGTCGCGATCGCCGGAGTGGTCGCGCGCGCCGCAGGTGGCGACGCGCCACGCATGCCCGCCGACGCGGAGCCCAGGCGCAGCCACAGCGCCATCGCGATCGCGCTCGCGCCGACAATCGCCAGCGTCGTGATCCATCGTGCGTGCCGGAAGCTCGTCATGCGCGGACGTCCGACGCATAGCACGCTCGCCCGGCCCGGGGCACGTTGCCGGCCGGCTCAGGGCTGGCAGGCGTCGTAGCCCGGCATCGGCGCGTACGGCTTGCACGTGAGCCCGCCGTCGCAGCTGCTCGACGCGCGACACAACACCACCGCGCCGCCGCCGCAGCTCGTCGTGCAGCGCGCGCCGTAGCCCGACAGGCCCTTGGACGCGCAGCACACGCCCTGGTTGCAGTCGTTCGCGTCGTCGCAGTGCACCTGCGCCCCCGTGCACAGCGGCGGG
The DNA here is from genome assembly GCA_963775185.1 of uncultured delta proteobacterium. GTDB lineage: Bacteria > Myxococcota_A > Polyangia > Polyangiales > Polyangiaceae > JAPSGB01. Next base: position 158,032 of record CAVZIE010000014.1, read on the forward strand.
AAGTTCGACTGGCAGCCGTTGAGCGGCGGCAGACCGAAGCAGCAGTTCTGCGTCGTGGCGTTGCACATGCCGGTGCCGCAGACGATCTGGCCGGCGCCCGGGGCCGGACCGCCGCCGCCGGTGCCGCCGGCTCCGCTGGTGCCGCCGGCTCCGCCGGTGCCGGAGACTCCCGCGGCTCCGCCGGTGCTGCCCGCGTCGCTGCCGGCCGTTCCCGCCGCGCCCGCGCCGCCCGCGGCCGCGCCCGCCGCGCCCGCGCCCGCGCCCGCGCCTGCGCCGCCGCTCGTCCCGCCAGCGCTCGAGGCCGCCGCGCCGGCCGTTCCACCGCCGCTACCGCCGCTACCGCCGCTACCGCCGGTGCCCGCGCCGCCTCCGGCGCCGTACAAGTCATCGCCGGCCGAGCTGCCACACGCGACCACGGCGATAGCAACCGGGATCGCGACCCAGCGAAGCATACGCACGCCCATGCCGCTGATTATGCGCGATGCATCGGCGCGCCGCACCCCCGATCGAGCTATGGTTCCGTCCCATGGACGTCCGGACTCACTTTGCCGTCGATCGCCACTTGTGCGGCGAGCCCGTGGAGCTCGCCGAGGGCAGTGCCACTGTGGAAATGGTGGCCACGACGGAAATGGCCGCCGACGAGCGCGGCCTGGTGCACGGCGGCTTCGTCTTCGGCATGGCCGACTACGCCGCCATGCTCGCGGTGAACGAGCCGACGGTCGTGCTCGCCAACGCGGACTCGAAGTTCTGTGCCCCGGTGACGGTGGGGGAGCGGCTGCGCGCGACGGCCAGCGTCGCGATGCACGAGGGCAAGCGCTACAGCGTGCACGTGGACGTGCATCGCGGCGAGATGCTGGTGTTCACCGGCGACTTCGCGTGCGCGGTCCCGTCCGCACACGTGCTCGACCGCAAGCCTACTTGAGCACGCGGTTCAGCCGCTCGATCATCGCCTGCACGGCGGGGTTGTAGCCGTAGTCGACCGCCTGCGCGTCCGTCGTGTTGGTCGAGCAGATCGACGCCACCACGCCCTTGTAGCCGAGCGCACGCGCCACATCGAGCTCGCGCAGCCCCGGGTACGCCTTGGCGGCGTACTGCGTCGTGCCGTAGGCGCCGGTCGCGGGATCCTGGCACAGCGGGTTGCCGCTCGAGTTGCCGGGCCCGCAATCGCAATCCTGGCCGGGGACGGAGCAGTCCTTCTTGCTCGCGAGACGGAAGGTGCAAGTGTACTGCAGGTCGTTCCTGTCCGGGATGTCGCGCTCGTGGCCGTTGACGATGCTCGCGCCGTAGGCGGAGCTGGGCGGTTCGATCGGCGCGCCGGTGATCGGGTTCGTGCCGCTGCGCGGGTCGATGGACTGGAGCATGAACGGATCGGTCGGCGGCACGTCGTCGAACAACAGGTTCCAGCGGTCGTTCTGGATCAGCTCGTTCGCGCTCATGTAGGAGAGCGGCACGCTGCCGTCGGGCTTGCGCGCGACGTCCTGCCACGGCACGCCCGTGATCACCTCGAACGACACGAGCGAGCGACTGCGACCGCCGGCGAACAGCGGGTTCATGACCTGCGTGTCGCCCGGGCCGCACGCGAGATCGTGGTTCTTGGGGCAGATCTGCGGGAGCCGCAGCGCGTTCGCGTAGCGCTCTGTCGGGTAGAGCAGATCGAGCCCGAAGCGGCGCTTGGTGTCGAAGCAACGCAAGCCGATGGGGTCATCTTGCGCCGCGAGATTCGGGCTCGTGTCGCAGACCGGATCGTGTGGGCAGCCCGCGGGATCCGCTTGCCCGCACGAGTGACAACACTTGTCGTCCGGGGCCGTGGCGCAGATCGACGTCGGCGTCGGCAGGGGGGCCTGGTCCGAGCCGGCCACCCAGCCCAGTCCGTCGTCGATGATGCTGCAGTCGTTCTCGTCGGTGAGCACGACCACCATCACCGCCGAGTCCGGCCTGAGGAAGCTCTGGCGCTCGGCGAGGACCTCCATGTCGATTCCGGTCGTCAGGGTGACGCCGCTCCCGTCTTTCTGCACGTCCTGCCATGGCGCCGGATCGGCCAGGAAATGGTACATCGACTCGAGCGGCGCTTCGAAGCCGCAGCCGCCTTCGCCGGCCTGGGTGATCATCGTCTGCAGCTGGCTCGCGAGCGTCGCCGCGTCGTTCTCGCCCGGCGGCGAGAGCTTGCCCGCGGGATCCCACGCCAGGTATCCCATGCCGCCGTACGAGGTCACGCCGGAGCGTGTCTTGCCGATCAGGTGTCCCCGATCGTTCTGCGCCGGATCCCAGTTGAACCAATCCGGCGAACACAACGTCGCACCGGCGGCACCGAGGCTCGAGGTGATCACGCCGATGTGCATGTCCGTCACCGGCGCGATCTCCCGCACGCTGCCGGCGGGGCAGGCGGCGCCCGGATCCGTCGGCTGCGGCGAGACGTAGACGCCGTTCTGGCCGATGCAGAACGGATTCGCGAGCCGGTTTACGACGTACGACGCGGAGTCGGCGAGGACCTGCTGCTTGTCGGCCATCGACGCGGAGTTGTCGACGACGAGCAGCAGATCCAATTTCTTCGACGTCGCCTGGGTGCCGTCGTTCGTGAGTGTGTCGCCACCGCTACCGCCGTTGCCCGCGTTGCCCGCGCTCCCACCGCTTCCGCCCGTCGCGCCGCCGGTTCCGCCACCGGCGCCGCCGGTCCCGCCGCTGGCGCCGCCGGTTCCGCCGCTGGCGCCGCCGCCGTCGGTGGTCTGGCCCAGCCCGACGGTGCTGCCCGAGCACGCCGTGGCAAGCAGGACTGCGGGCACGAGGAACAGCGCGGGGAGTCGTCGCATCATGTTCCGCGATGGCCGCAAGTGCCGCGCGCGATCGACAAATCGATCACTGCGTCGGAAAGCTCGCGACGTTCGACGTCGGCGCGCTGGCGGGCGACGGCGCGGGCGGGTCGGGCAGCGCTTCAACATGGCTTGGGGGAGGGGTTGCCGGTTCGGCGCGGAAGCCCTGCTGAGCGGCCGGCGCGGGCGCCTTGGCGGCGCTGGCCTTCGCGAGCAGCGCGCGCACATGCGAGGCGTGCGGGCTGTCGGGATGTGCGCCGAGGAACGCGCGCGCTTGTGTCGCCACGTCGTGATCCTTGCCCTGGGCGGCGAGCGCCTCGATGCGGAGCAGCTCCGCCTCCGGGCCTAGCACGCCGTGCTTGAAGCGGCGCGAGTGCTCCGCGATCGCGGCGAGCGCGCCAGCGGCATCGCCCGCAGCGACGGCCTCACGCGCGCGGTCGAGCAGCGCGGTCTCCGCGGCGACATCCGGCGCGTCCGCGGCTTGACTTGCCGCCGGCGCCGCTAGCGCCGACGGCTCGGGCGGCGCCGGCACGTCCGCCGCTTGCGTCGCCGCGGCGGCGCCCAGCGGGCGCGCGGGCTCCGGCGCCTGCGGTGCCGGCGCCGGCGCCTGCGCGACCGCCGCCACGCGATCGACGGGCGCGAAGGGGCGCGTCACCGCGACCAGCGCGCCGCCGGTCGCCGCGCCCGCGAGCAAGCCGATCCCCAGCCACTTCACCACGGCGAGCGCCGTCACGCTGGCGCCCTTGGCCGCGACCGCCCCGGTGCCGGCCGCGGCCGCGCCGCTGGCGCCCGCGCCACCGGCAGCGTGCGCCGCGTGGGCGAGGCCCGCGGCGGTGGCCGCGCCCGCGCCGGCCGTTGCGGCGAGCACCACGCGCTCGTGCGAGCCGCGCGGCGGCGCGTCGCTCGCCGCCGACTCCAGCAGCTCGCGCGCGAGGCCGCTCGCGTCGTCATCCAGCAGACGTCGAAGCTCGCTCATGGCTGCTCCCCCTTGAAGGCCTGGCGCGCGTGCAGTCGCTTGATCGCCGCCTGGAACGCCTCCCGCGCGCGCCGCAGCCGCGAGGCCACCGTCCCCACCGGCACGCCCAGCAGCTCGGCGATCTCCGACGTGGGAAGCTCCTCCAGCTCGAACAACACGAACACGGTTCTCGAATCCATCTCGATCTCGTCCAGCACCTGGTCCAGCAGCGCGCGCGCGCGTCGCCGTTCTACGATCTGTTCCGGTCCCGGCGCGTCGTCGCCGTGCTCGCCCATTTCGGCGGCCGGGCGCTCGCGTCGGCGCGCGTCCGCGCGGCGATGCGTGGAGGCGACGCGCAGCGCGGTCCCGAACAGGAACGAGCGCGCCTTGCCCGCGGCGATTTGCTCGAGCTTGCGCGCGGCCACCACGAACACCTCCTGGGCGGCGTCGTCCGCATCCGCGTCGTTCAGCCCGACGCGCCGGAGCGAGCGCCAGATGAAGTCGTAGTGATTCGCGACCAGGGCGCGGACCTGCGCCTCCCGGTCGTCCGGACCCGCGCCCGGCGCAGGCTCCTCGATAGCTCGTGGTTCGATGCCGGACACCCGTTCTGCGCCCGAATCGGCGGTCATGCTCTCCGCCATGACACTCGTTATGTCCGGATGCACGTCCATTGATCGGAAAAAGCACCAGCGCTGCGGAATCTGCAATCGCCGGCGTACGACGCGCCGTCGGCGCGCTCCACGGAAATCGTGCTGCCCGCTCTCAAAACACGACGCCGACGCCGAGCGCGGCGAAGCCCGCGACGTCCGGCACCTGATGGATGACGGTCGTCTTGTCGCCGGTGAAGACGAAGCGGTCGCGCCGCAGCGGAGCGAGCACGCCGCCCTCCAGCCGCACCAGCAGCGCGCCGGTCTGGAGCTCGGCGCGCGCGAGCGCGTCCGCCGAGAGCCACAGTCGCGAGTGGCCCTCGGCATCCTCGAGGCCCGCGCCGTCTGGGTCGGCGCGGAGCAGCCCCGCGTCGAAGGCCGCGCACGGTCGCAGCGCGAGCCAGCTCCGCGCGCGCCAAGCGACGGGACACGCATCCAAGCGCCCCGAGATCCAGGTGAACGTCACCGAAGACGGCGTGGCGCCCGCCGTGGAGCGCCCGACCGCCGCCGAAAGCGTCGCCGCCGGCGACCAGAGCCCGGTCGTGCGCGCCTCGACGGTTGCGAACGCCCGCGCGAGCGGCATCGGGTCCGGAGACGCCGCGCCGGTGACGCCGCCCATCAAGCCCGCGCTCGCCGACCAGGACCACGCCGGGCTGGTGTGCCGCGGCGGCGCGGAAACCGCCGGGAGCGCCGGCGGTGCCTCGGCGCGGGGCGGCGGGGCCGGCGCGCCGGAGCGGGCGGGCTCCGCCGGCGCGGGCGCGGCCGGAGACGGCGGCGCGAGCGCGGCCGGAGACGCCGGCGCGAGCGGCGCCGTCGACGCCGCCGGATCGATGGTGAGGGCGGCCACGAGCGCCAGCGCGCCGACCACCTCCGGGCAGCTCGGCGCGGCCACGCTGCGCGCGGAGCGCTCGCCCGTCGCCGCGCGCACCGTCAGATCCCCGACGACGCGCGCGCCTTGCCGGCGGATTGTCACGCTGAACGCGCGCGCGGCCTCGGTGCCCTCGGCGCGGCGCGCGAGTCGCGTGCGCGCGAGCACCTGGGCCACGAATGCCGCTTCACCCGGGCAGTCGTCGGGCGCCGCGTACGCGACGCGTATCGGCTCTGGCTTCGCAGCCGTCGCGCTCGCGCTCGTGCTCGCGGCCGGCGCGCTCGTGCTCGTGCTCGCGGCCGCCGCGCTCGGCGCAGTGGCGGCGTGCGCGGGCGCGACTTGCGCGGGCGGCGCGGCGTGCGCCGTGCCGCTTGCCGTCGCGAGGGCGATCACGACTCCGATCGCGTCCGGCCGCCGTCGCGCGTGCTCCACGGACACGACGCATAGCGCGACCCGGCGTCCGCGAGCCAGAGCCGGTGACAGATTGCGTATTTCGCGGCAATCGCCAGCCGCCCAGCGTCCGGTCCCGCGCCCGGGAAATCCCCCCGAGGTGCAGCGTCATCTCGGCCCAGGGTTGATGGACTCTGCCTACCAGGCCTGTCGGTGCGTCGCGTTGGTTGAACGAGGTCTTCACTTCGAGCGACAAGACCGCTGCCGATCAACCAACTTCGACGTCACCGCGATGCGAAATGGCTTGCGACGCGTGCGGTTCCATTGCTGAGCACCAAACGCTGATTCCGTCGGCCCGCCGGGGATGGGGCCCCGGCGGCTGCCACGACATCGGGGTCTTGGCGGACACGATCGCGATCCGCCAAGAAGACCCGACAGAACTACCCGGCGAGGCCGGGCGCCGGCTTGTTTTCCGATAGCCGGAGGCGCGAGGCGTTGCGGCGCGCAGCGGAGAAGACCGGCCACCGATTCGGATGCGATGCCGCTCACGGGAAGCGCGGAAGAGCGGAAGATTCGGGGATCAGCGGAGATCGGCGTTCGGCGGCGCGAGTTCCGTCGTCCGGCTTCGGTGACCGTGTCAGGGTCGGTGGCCGCGCCGGCGGCAGCGGCGGTGACCGCCGCGGACGCTCCGCGCCGCGGCCATCGGGGGCGGTGGCCGGGTCCGGGGCGTCCGTGGCGGGATGTTGTCAAAGAGCGCGTCGGCGCGGAGGCCTGGCTGGCGGCTACGCCGGAGGCGGCGCCAGCCGGTGGCGGCGTAGCCCGGCGAGCTCTCCGGCCGTGGCCTCGATGACGGCGAGTTTTTGAGTTTCCAAAGGGAAGCGAGCAGGCGATCCAGGTGCCCGAGCGCAGGCTCCGCCTCGCCGTGGCGCAGGTAGCCCCAGCCCACGGCCGCATGCAGGCCCATGCGCACCTCGCCCGCGCTGCCGGCGGAGCTCTGGTAGCGGCTGCGGCGCGTGCCGGGGTCCGAGTAGGCACCCTCCCCGAGATTCAAGACGAAGCTGTTGGTGGCGTCCTTCAGTTGCTGCGCCAGCTTGCACCCCTTCGGGTATCGGGCAGCCCGTCGATCATGGCGCTGGACGCGGTGGACCAAGGGCACGATGGCCTGCTGGGCTGCGAGGGCGAGGTCGAGAGTGTGGAAGCGCATTGTCGAGTCTGATCGGTGCGCAGATCGAGGTGCACTGCCATCTCGCCCTGGAAACCTTCCGCCCTTCCGCCCTTCCTGTGCGCCCAGCCTCCGCTTCCGCGCCGGACCGGCATCCCCATCCAAGGCCGGGAGCGGTGCTTCAGCGGTCTGTCGACGGCGTGGCGGTGTCGCTGGTCGCATCGGTGCAGTCCGGGTCGGGCGACCAGGGTGGGGCGACCAGGCGGCGTCGACCGTCGTGGCTGAGCTTCACGTCGGGCGCGTCGAGTCCGGTGCGGTCCCAGAGCTTGCACGTCACCTGCTTGTGCTTCTGGTCGAGCCCCTCGCAGTAGTTCGTGAGCTCGCAGCGTCGCACCTCGGCGCCGCGACCGAGGCCGACCTTCAGGAACCAGTCGGGATCGGCGAGGCTCTGGCGCGCGGCGCCGACGACGTCGGCGTCGCCCCGGGCGAGGATCGCCTCGGCTTGATCGAAGGTGGTGATGCCGCCGGCCACGACCACCGGCGCGTCGAGTCCGGCGTCGCGAACCGCGCGGCGCACGCGCGCGGCCGCGGGCACGTTGCGGCCGAACGGACCGGCGGCGTCGCTGCGCACCGTGGGCATGCACTCGTAGCCGCTGCGGCCGGTGTACGGATACGCGGACCAGCCGATCGCCGGCTGCTTGGCGTCGTCGAACTTTCCGCCGCGCGACAGCGAGAGGAAGTCCATGCCCGCGCGGGCGAAGCGCTCGGCGTAGTACGCGGCGTCTTCGACGTCGCTTCCGCCGTCCACGCACTCGTCGGCGAGGAAGCGGCAACCGACGGCAAGGTCGGACGGCACCGCGTCGCGCACGGCGCGAAACACCTCAAGCGGCAAGCGCACGCGCGCCTCTCGCGAGCCGCCGTAGCCGTCGTCGCGATGATTGGTGCGCGAGAGGAAGGACGCCATCGTGTAGGCGTGGGCGTAGTGCAGCTCCACGCCGTCGAAGCCCGCGCGCGCCGCGCGCTCCGCCGCTTCGGCGAACAGCCCGGGCAAGCGTCAACGGCAGATCGCGGACGTGGGCGAGGTGCAGATCCGTTACGCGCTCGCGGCTGCCGCGATCCAGCGCCTCGAGCTCGCGCGGCGACAGCACGCGCTCGAGCTCGGCGCGCGGGCAGGGCCGCGAGCGTCGCGCGGATCGCGTCATCGTCGCCGCCGACGAGCTCGCGGTGGCGATCGGTGATCTCCAGGTAGCGCGCGAAGTACTTCGCGGGATCGGGGCGCCGCCGGATCGCCAGGAAGTCGATGAGCTGGATCAAGAGCCGCGTGTGGCCGTCGCTCGCGCGGCGCACGCGTTCGGCCAGCGCGCGGAGCCCGGGCAGGAAACGATCGTGGCCGGCGCGCAGCAGCGGGCCGCTCGGCACGTCGCGGATGCCCGTTGCCTCGACCACGATCGCGCCGGGCCGACCGCGGGCGAAGCGCTCGTACCAGTCGAGCACCGCGTCCGTCACCTCGCCGTCCTCGGTGGCGCGCCACGGCACCATGGCCGGCACCCAGGTGCGCTGCTCGAGCCGGATCGGGCCGAGCTGGACCGGGCTGAACCAGCGCGAGCGGGCGGCTTCCTCCGCCGTGGGCCAGCGGCCGGGCAGCGGCGCGTGCTTGACGACGGGATCGGGGCGCCACATTCGCTTCGACCTTTGTATACGCGATGACGCGACGCGGCGGAGCTATGACACAATCCTGACGGACGCTTGCCACCGGCCGCCCTAGTATTTTCATACCTTGAGCATCGCCGTCATGGTCAATACACGCGCCCGCCGTGGCAGCGAGGCGGTCGCGAAGCTGTGTCGGACCGGGCTCCCGGCCGCCCACGTGCTCACGTCGCGGTCGCTGGACGACTGCGCGGGCTTCGTTCGCGAGCTGTCCACGATGGTCCCGCCCCGCGTGGTGATCTCGGCCGGGGGCGACGGGACGGCCATCGGGCTGTTGAATGCGTCGCGCGCCGCCGCCCGCGATGCGCGGCGTGTCGCTGCTGGTGCGCGACGGCGCTCCGTCCACGCCCCTCGGGCTCGTGCCGCTCGGGACCGGCAACGCGTGGGCGCGGGTCACCGGCGCGCCGCGGCTCCGGCACGCCATCAAGCGCCTCGGCTCGATTCCGCCGGGGGAGCTGCCGGTCAAGCTGTTCGAGCTGCTCGAGATCGACGGCCAGCTCGCCCACTTCGCGGGCACCGGCTGGGACGCGGAGATGATCGACGATTTCCACACCCAGAAGCAGGCGTGGAGCGTGATCCCGCGTCGCTTTCGCAATGGGCTCGTCGGCTACCTGTACGGCATGTTCACGCGCACGATCCCGCGCCACTTCGGCGGGCCCAAGGTGGAGGTCGAGCTGGTCAACACCGGCGCCGACGCGTTCGCCATCGACGACGCCGGTCGCGTGCATCCGCTCGCCGGGGGCGAGCACGGCAAGCTGCTGTACAAGGGGCCGGTCAGCGTGTGCGCCGCCGGCACCACCACGGAGTGGGGCTTCGGTTTCCGCGCCTTCCCGTTCGCCGGCGCGATGCCGGGGCGCTTCTGCATGCGCATCTACGCCGGCAGCGCCGTCGAGGCCACGCTCCGCATGGGCCAGCTCTGGCGCGGCGAGCACCCGACGCCGAAGATGCACACCTGGCTCGTCGATCGCTGCCAAGCGACGTTCTCGCGGCCGGTGCCGTTCCAGATCGGCGGCGATCGCACCGAGCACAAGACGATCGTCGAGTACGCACTCGCCAGCGAGCGCGTGAACCTGCTCGACTGGCGTGCGCTCGGCAGCGCGTAGCGTCGTATACTCTGGCGTCGTGTACGTCGTCGCGCTGACGCGTTGGTCCGCCGCGCCCCGCGAGCCGGAGGTGCTGGCTCTGGCGCCGCTCGTCGGCGGTACCTTGTACGACGCGCGCTTGCTGCTCGCCGGCGCGCTGCCGCTGCTGCTCGTGCGCACCGACGACGTCGCGCGCGCGCAGCAGGCGCTCGCGCTGTTGCGCGCGCGCGGTCACGGCGCGGTGGCCTGCGACGTCGATCGTGTGGAGGCGTCGGAGCAGATGTTCTGCCCGCGCGAGTTCGCCTTCGAGGGCGATTTCCGGGAGCCGGTGGGCCTGCGCGTCGCGGAACCCGGGAGGGGCGAGCGCTTGCTGACGTTCGATCGCGTGCTGGCGTTCGTGCGCGCCACCCACGACGCGGCCTCCGAGAGCACGACCGTGACCAAGACGACCAAGCTCAGCCTGGCCAAGGCCGCGATCACCGGCGGCGCGGCGTTCACGAAGACGACGGTGAAGAAGGAACGTCACGTATCCGAGGACCGCGAGCAGGTGCTGTACGTGTTCGACGGGTCGGGGCACGGTCACGTGATCCTGCGCGAGACGCGGCTCAAGTACGCCGGGCTGGGCGATCGCATCGCGCCGAGCGTTGCCGAGAATTTCCAGCGCCTGGTGCAGGCGCTCCGCGACCGCGCGCCCCAGGCGCTCTTCGACGAGCAGCTCGTGGGCGCCCGCCGACGCGCGGTCGTCACCGCCGCGGGACAAGGCGCGCTGGCGGCCAGCAACGCCGACGAGACGGATCTCGCCGCGCACCTGATCGCGGTGGCGCACCGCTCCGGACAGCTGTGACGTCAGCCTTCGCTGACGACGCGGTTCCGGCCGGCGTGCTTCGCGGCGTAGAGCCGGCGATCCGCGGCACCGATCAGCGCCTCGCTCGTGAGATCCTCGATGCACGCGAGCGACGCCACGCCGAGGCTCGCGGTGACGGGGATCGGCTTGCCGTCGTAGTCCACGGGAGCCGCACCGATCACCTGGCGTAGCCGGTCGGCCACGCGCGCGGCGCCGTCCACGGCGATGCCGCGGAAGATCACCACGAACTCCTCGCCACCGTAGCGCGCGAACACGTCCTCGGTGCGGAGATCCTTCTGGATGCGCGCGCTCACTTCCATGAGCACGGCGTCGCCGGCCTGGTGGCCCCAGGTGTCGTTGACGCGCTTGAAGTGATCCAGATCGAACATCACCAACGACACGTCGGTCTTGTGGCGCTTGGCGTAGGACACCTCCGCCTTCAGCCGCTCGTCGAAATGATCGCGGTTGTAGGCGCCGGTGAGGGCGTCGCGCACGCTGGCCTCGTACAGCCGGCGCAGCACCGCTTCCTCGTCGGCGTCTGTGACCGAGTAGCGGAACACGACGCCCGAGCCGAGCTGGATGTTGTCGCCGTCGCGGAGCTTCTTGTTCTTGATGCGCTCACCTTGCACGAACGTGCCGTTGGCCGAGTCCAGATCTTCGACCAGGTAGGCGTTGTCGGACTTGACCAGGCGCGCGTGACGCCGGCTCATCCCCGAGTCGTTCAGCCAGATGTCCGAGTCGGGGCTGCGGCCGATGCTGTAGGCGTTCGACGACAGCGTGATCACCTGGCCGAGCTGCGATCCGTGGACGCGGACCAGCAGATGGCGGTCACGCGGCGCGAGCGCGGCGCCACGCCGCAAATCGGCGAGGTTGACGATGGCGGTCCGCTCCGCCCCCTCGTCGTACTCGTCCTCGTCGAAACCGTCTTCTTCCTCAGCCATCCACACCTGGCCCGGGATCACACCAGGCTAACACGACCGGCGCTTTTTCCGGAAGCTACTTGGCCGTGTCGGCGGTCTCGACGTCGGCCTCGGCACCGACGCCGACGCGGGCGGCTGCTCGCGATCGAAGCAGCGAACGCGCGATCACCACGTGCTGCACGTCGGTTGCCCCCTCGTAGATGCGAAGCGGTCGAATCGCCCGGTAAAGCCGGTCGAGCACGTGTTCGGCGAGCACCGCCTTGCCCCCTACGAGCTGGATCGCGTCGTCGATGATGCGCTGCGCCGCTTCGGTGGCGAACGCCTTGGCCATCGCGCTTGGCAGCGTGACGCGCTCGGCGCCCGCGTCCTTTTCCGCGGCAGAGCGGAAGACCAGTAGCCGCGCTGCGGCGAGATCCGTCGCCATCCGGGCAAGCCGATTCTGCACCATCTGCAGATCCGCCATGGCGGCGCCGAACTGGTGGCGGGTCGCCACGTGATCCAGCGCCTCCTCGAGGGCGCGGGTCGCCATGCCGCACGCCGCCGCGGCCACCGTCGTGCGCAAGCTGTCGAGGGTGGTCATGCCCAGCTTGAAGCCCTGACCCTCGTCGCCGATGCGCGCGCTCGCGGGTACGCGGCAGTCGCGGAACGCGAGCTCGCCGAGCGGATGCGGCGCGCTCAGGACCAGCGGCCGGACCAGCTGCAGGCCGGGCGTGTCCGCCGGCACGACGAAGCACGAGATGCCGCGGTGTCCCGCTTCGGGATCGGTCTTGGCGAACACCGTGTAGAAGTCGGCGATCCCGGCGTTGCTGATCAGGGTCTTGCCGCCGTCGATGACGTAGCCGTCGCCATCGCGCCGCGCCCGTGTCCGGAGCGCCGCGACGTCCGAGCCGGCCTCGGGCTCGGTCATCGCGAACGCGGCCATGGCCGTGCCGTCGGTCACCGCCGGCAGCCAGCGGTTCTTGATTTCGGTCGAGCCGGCGAGGGCGATCGGCATCGATCCGAGGCACTGCAGGGCGAACACCTCGTCGGCGAGCGAGCTGACGGCACCGAGCGCCTCGCGGATCAGACAGCACGCGCGCAGGTCCAGCGGGTGCGCGAAGCGCAGCACGCCGCTCGCACCCAGTCGCGCCAGGATGTCGCGCGCCTGCACGCGCCCGGCGTCGTCGCTGTCGGGAAACGCTAGCGGCGCGAGCTCGGCCGCGGCGAACGCGTCCACCTCGCGGCCGAGCTCCACGTGTCGGGGGTCGAGGAAAGCGCGGATCAAGTCGGTGTCGATCACGCGATGACGATTCGCCGGCTGCGGCGCCGGATCAAGCGGCGCGGCCATTTCGCGCGGGGGTCGTCTCGCTGTTGGACAGCATGCCGCGACGCGTCCACGATCTCCGGGTTCGGGGAGGAGGACCATGGCGGGACGGGATCGGGCCGGAGTTTCGGGGATGGGATGGCTGCTCGTCGCGGGACCGCTCGTGGCGTGCGGCGGGCCCGGCGCGCCGCCGCGACAGCCCGGGCCGGAGCCGCGCGGCGCGCCGCCGCCGATCGTCGCGATCCCGGCGAGCGAGCCCGAGCCGCCGCCCGCGGTGGTCGCAGTGGGCCAAGCCGGTGAAGCGGCGACGAGCAGCGAGTTCGACGTCGTGCCGCGTTCGCCGCGCTGGCGCGAGCAACACAGCACCCCGCCCGTGCACACGCTGTCCTTGGGCGTGAAGCTCGTGCCGCGATGGACCGCCCGCGTCGGCAAGACCACGTTCCGCACGACGATGGCGCTCGTCGGCGACGCCGTCGTCATCGGCACCCACGGCGCGACCCTCGGCGGCAAGAACGAGCGGAGCGACGGCGTGTACGTGCTCGACGCGAAGAGCGGCAAGCAGCGCGCGCTGATCCGCGCGCCCGGTGGCGGCGACAAGGACGTGGGTGGCGTCGCGGTGGACGGCGATCGCGTCTACTTCGGCACGGACAGCGGCCTCGTGGTCGCCGCGACGCTCGCCGGCAAGACGCTCTGGACGGTCCACGCGAAGGGCAAGGTCCGGCCCGCGCCGGCGCTCGCCGATCTCGACGGTGACGGCGATCTCGACGTCGTCGTCGGTGACGAGTCCGGCGCGCTGCGTGCCCTCGACGGCGCGACGGGCAATGCCCTGTGGACCGCGGCCACGAGCAAGAACGACTACGGCGCGGAGGGGTTCATTGGCGCCGCCGCGCTCGCGGATCTCGACGGCGACGGTCGCACCGACGTCATCGCCGGCGCGCGCGACGGCATCCTGACCGCGTACCGCGGCACCGACGGTGACATGCTGTGGCAGATCAGCGAGAGCTCGGGCATCCACGCATCGCCGCTGGTCGCGGACTTCGACCAAGATGGCAAGCCGGAGGTGCTCGCTGCCTGGTCCTACGGCACCATCGTGATCGCCGACGGCAAGACTGGCGTGCGGCGCTGGAACGCCACCGTCGAAGAGGACAAAGGCGGGATCGAGGGGCTCTTCGCCACGCCGACGCCGCTCGCCGGTGCGCCCGGCGTGCTCGTCGCGCCCACGTCATGGTGGGGCCAGAAGGAGGACGGCATCGTCGGCGTGGGCGTCGACGAACGGCAGTTCAAGACTTTCGAGGGCCGCGTGACGGCAAGCGCCGTCGTCACGGACCTCGACGGTGACGGCGTGCGCGAGGCGATCCTCGCCACCGAAGCGGGCAAGCTCGTCGCGCTCCACGCCGACGGCGGCTACGCCGTACTCGCCAAGCTGGGTGGCGGCGTCGAGGCCAGCGCGATGCTCGCCGACGTGGACGGTGACGGCACCTTCGAGCTCCTGGTCGCGTCGAACGACGGCAAGCTCACGTGCTTCACGACCGGCTCGCGTGCGACGCCGGACATCGCGCGCTTCCGCGGCGCCAGCCCGCACAACACCGGCGAGCTCGGCGCGGTGAAGCTCGGATGGCGCTCCGGGCTCGCCGCCCAGGCACGCGCCGGCCAGGGCGCTCCGGCGGCTGGCGCGGCCTCGCGGGGCAACATCCGCATCGACTATCTCCGCTGTTGCTCCGCGCTGCAGGAAGCCGCGACGCGTGCGCCGGTGCCGGACAACGCGACGCTTCTGCGCGGGGCTGCCGCGTGCGAGACCATGGCCGCCGCCGGCCGAAGCCGCGGCGACGCGATGAAAACCATTGCCAGCGCGCTCGGAAGCGTCGCCATGCCCAGCGAATGCCGATGATTGGTGCTCGCGGCACCGTAATTGCAGGCTGACGGCAGCGAACCGACGGATCGGCATGGAAGGAGCGACGACGACACGGCCGCGGGCCACCAAGGAGCTCGAGCGGAGTCTCGGGCTCTGGTCCGTGGCCGCGATCAGCACGAGCTCCATGCTGGGGAGCGGGATCTTCGTGCTCCCGGGGCTCGCCGTGGCGGACGCCGGGCGATCGGCGTGGCTGTCGTATCTGCTCGCGGGTGTGTGCGTGCTGCCCGCCGCCCTGTGCAAGGCCGAGCTCGCCACGGCGATGCCGACGTCCGGCGGCACCTACGTGTTCCTCGACCGCATCCTGGGGCCCTTCGCCGGTACCGTCGTCGGCGCGGCGTTGTGGCTCAGCATGCTGTTCAAGAGCTCGTTCGCGCTGCTCGGGTTCGGCGCGTACTTGCTGGCGATCGTGCATCTGCCGGCGCGGCCCACCGCCGCCACGCTGCTCGGGCTGATCGTGGTGCTCAACGTGCTCGGCGTGCGAAAGGTGGGGAAGGTGCAGGCCGCCGTCGTGGCGGTGGCGCTCTCGGTCCTCGCCGTGTTGATCACGATGGGGCTAGGCTTCGCGCCCCACGTCGGCGAGAGCACGCCGTGGCTCGAGCACGGCGCGCTCGGCCTGGTGGCGGCGACCAGCCTCGTGTTCGTCTCGTACAACGGCGTGACCAAGGTCGCGGCCATCGCCGAGGAGGTGAAGGACCCGCGACGCAACTTGCCGTGGGGCATCCTGCTGTCCCTCACGGGCATGACGGTGGTCTACAGCCTGGTCGCGCTCACGCTGGTGAAGGTGCTCCCCGAAGCGGAGCTCGCCGGCGACCTGCGACCGATCTACACGCTGGCGCAGCACCTCGGAGGCTCCTGGGCCGGCGCTGGCGCGGCCGTGCTCGGCGTGGTGACGCTGACGGCGATGGCGAACTCCGGGCTGCTCGCCGCATCGCGCTTCCCGTTCGCCATGAGCCGCGACGGACTGCTGCCGGCGTTCCTGCGCAGCGTGCACAAGGGCTACGGCACGCCGGTCGCGTCGATTCTGCTCACCGGCATCGCCATGGGGCTGTCCGTCGCGTTCTTCGACGTGGCGCTGCTGGCGAAGCTCGCGAGCGGCCTGGTGATCGTCGTGTTCATGTCGGTGAACGTCGCGGTCATCCTGTACCGCGAGAGCCGCGTGAGTTGGTACAATCCAGGCTTCCGCGCGCCGCTCTACCCGTGGCTCCAGGCGTTCGGCGTCTTGAGCGGGTTGGGGCTCTTGATCGTGCTGGGCCCGGTGGTGATCGCCGGCGCGCTGATGGCCACCGTGCCGGGCATCGCCCTGTACGCTTTCTACGGCAAGCGCCGCGTCACGCGTCAAGGCGTGATCGCCCAGCGCGCGCGCCGCACGGATCTGTTGCACGCGCCCCCGTCGCCGCGGCCCGGCGAGCAGGTCGTCGCCGGCGAGCAGGTCGTCACCGACGCGGACGTCGTGGTCGCCTTGTACGGCACCGAGCGTTCGCCGGAGATGCTGGTCGAGGTCGGGACGGCCCTCGCCGACGGCGGGCGGACGCAGGTGATCCACTTGACGGAGGTGCCGGAGCAGCTCGCCCTCGACGCCGTGGAGGAGGACGACGCAAGGCTCCGCTCGCTGCGCCGGCGCATCGCCGCCATGGCCGGCGAGCGCGAGCTCGACGTGGGCTTCCGGGCGATCGCCTCGCGCGATCTCGCGCGGAGCGTCTACGGCGTCGCGGGCGACGTGCGCTGCCAGTGGCTGGTCATGGAGTCGCGGGGCCGCGCGCGCCGGACTGTGCTCGCCATGAACCCGCTCGGCTGGACCATGAACCAGCTCGACGCGAACCTTGCCGTGTTCCGCGACGCCGGCGTGCGCTACGTGCGCGAGATCCTCGTCTACGCCGAGCCTGGCCCGCACGACGCGCTGGTCGTGGCCACGGCCAACCACCTCGCGCTGCTGAACAAGGCACACGTCACTTTGGTGCGCTTCGTGCCGGACGGCGCGCCGCGCACCACGCTGCAAGCCGAGACGGACTATCTCGGCCAGCTCGCCGAGCTGTGTTCCGCGCCGGTCCGGCAAGAGATCCTCGGAGGCAAGCGGCTGTCGGACGCGATGGTGCGTGCGAGCGCGGCCTACGATCTGCTGGTGATGGGCGCGCCGGATCTCACCCTCCGGCGCTTGCTCGGCGGATCGGCGCACAACCGCATCGAGCAGCAGGCCGCGTGCTCCGTGCTCGTGTTGCGCACGCCGCGCGTCCGGACCCACGAGGCGCTCGCCAGCGCGCGCTCCGACGGCCACGCCGAGCAGTGCATCGTGCCGGCGTATCTGGAGCCCGCGGCGGTCGGCGCGCGCCTGCCGATCGCACGGAAAGACGCGTTGTTCCTGCACATGGCGGAGGTCGTGGCGAGCGCGCTCGACGACGTCACGGTGCGCACGGTCGTCGAGGCGCTCGACGAGCGCGAGGGCACGCAGAATACGTCGGTGGGCATGCGCGTCGCGCTGCCGCATGCCACTGTCCCGGCGGCGCCGCGCGCGCTCGTCGGCGTGTTTACCACCGAGGCGCCGATCGACTACGGCGGGCCCGACGGCGAGCCGGTGGACGTGTTCTTCCTGACGATTTGCCCGCCCAGCGAGCGGCACACGCACCTGCGCCTGCTCGCCGGGATCTCGCGCCTCGTGCTCGAGACGGACCTGCTCGTGCGGCTGCGCGCCGCGACGACGGCGGCGGAGATCCGGCACGCGGTCCACGAGTGCGCCGCGGCGGTGGACGCCGCGCACGCCGCGGGCCGCACGAAGCGCGTCTCGCGGCGCAGCGTCCCCAATCCTACTTGAAGCGCGCCTCGCGCTTTTCGCGGAACGCCTCGTAGGCCTCGCGGAAGTCCGGGTGCAGCATGCACGCGGCCTGCGCTTCCGCCTCGAGATCGAGCGCCGCGCGGAGATCCGTCGACGCCTCGCGCTCGAGCAGCGTCTTGGTCATCTCGATGCCGAACGCGGGGCCGCGTGCGAGCTTGAGGGCGAAGGCCGTCGCCTCCGCGAGCAGCGCGTCGCCCTCGACCACACGGTTGTACAGGCCGATGCGGTGCGCCTCGCGCGCGTCGATGAAGTCGCCGGTCATGAGCAGCTCGCTGGCGCGCCCGAAGCCGACGATGCGCGGCAACAGCCACGCCACGCCCATGTCCGCGCCGCTCAGGCCGACCTTCGTGAACAGGTATGCGATCTTCGCCTTCTCGGCGGCGATCCGCACGTCGGCAGCCGTGGCGATCACGGCGCCCGCGCCGGCGACGGTTCCGTTCAACGCGGCGACGATCGGGCGACGGCAGCGGCGCATGTTGGCGATCAGCGAGCACGTCAAGCGCGTGAACTCGAGCAGCCCGACGTGGTCGCGCTCGAATAGCTTGCCGATGATGTCCTCCACGTCGCCGCCGGAGCAGAACGCGCGTCCGTTGCCCGTGATCACGATCGCGCGCACGCCAGGCTCGGTGTCGAGCCGGGCGAAGGTGTCGGACAGCTCGCGGTAGCTGTCGAAGGTCAGGGCGTTCAGGCGATCCGGACGATTCAGCGTGACGGTCGCGACGCCGCTGTCGGCGTCGTGGGCGTACAGGAAGTGCTCTGGCTGGATCGTCATGCGCTGTCCTCCGCCGGCAGCACGGCCGTCGCCTCGATCTCGAGCTTCGCGCCGGGCTCGAGCAGTGCCTTCACCTCCACCAGCGACATCGCGGGATAGTGCCGGCCCATGAAGTGCCGGTACTGCTCGCCCACCTGGCGCAGCGCGGCGATGTACTCGTCCTTGTCGGTGACGTAGATCGTCACGCGCGCGATGTGCGTCGCGTCGCCGCCGGCCGCGTGCACGATGGTGATCACGTTCTCCAGCGCCTGGGCGAATTGCACGGTGAAGTCGTCGCCGACGATCTTCTGCTCCAGGTCCCAGCCGACCTGCCCTGCGACGAACAAAAGCCGCCCCCCGGCGGGCGTCAGCACGCCGTTCGAGTAGCCCTTCGGCGCGCCGAGGCTGGCCGGGTTGATCATCTCGTGGGTCATGCGAGCAATCCTCCACCATCGATCACGATGGCTTGTCCGTTCACGGCGCCGGCGAGAGCGTCGCACAGCGACGTCACGACGAACGCCACCTCGTCGACGGTGACGAGGCGCGTCTGGTTCGCGGTCTTCAGGATCGCCGCGAGCGCGTGCTCGCGCGAAATTCCGGAACGCTTCACGAGGTTGTCCACGGACTCCACGGTCATGTCCGTGTCCACGTAGCCTGGGCAGACGGCGTTGACCGTGACGCCTCTGGCCGCGACCTCCGCGGCCGCGACGCGGGTGAAGCCGAGCACGGCGTGCTTGGACGCGGTGTACGCCGCGATGTAGGGCGCGCCCATCCGCGACGCGATGCTCGCCACGTTCACCACGCGGCCCCAGCCGCGCGCGGTCATGCCGCCGAGAAATGCCTGCGTGCACAGGAACGTGCCCGTGGCGTTCACCGTCATCACGCGGTTCCAGTCGTCCAGCGTGAGCGCCTTCACCGCCGCCGACGTGGCGATGCCGGCGTTGTTGATCAGGATGTCGACCTGACCCAGATCTCTTGCCGCGGTCTCCGCCAGCGCGGTGATGCTGGCCGGGTCGGCGACGTCGCACGCGGTCGCGAACGCCTGGTGCCCGGCCGCGCGCAGCCCCGAGGCGACCTGCTCGACTTGCGCCACGGTCCGCGATGCGACCAGCACGCTGGCCCCTGCCTCGCACAGCATGCGCGCGACGGCCGCGCCGATGCCGCGCCCGCCTCCGGTGATCACCGCCGTGCGTCCTTCCATGGCCATGGGGCCCTGGGTCTAATGTCGTTTTCGCGCAGGAATCAAGCGGGGCGGACGCTATGGCCGCGTGAGCGTGATCGCGCCGTCAGCCCAGGAAGCGGACGACGCGTTCGACGACGTCGTGATCGTCGACAATGCGTAGGTGGCCGAGGCCGCGCGTGGCGTGGAAGCGCGCCGCGGGCCACGCGGCGGCCAGCGCGCGGCCCGCGGCGATCGGTACCTCGCGATCCTGCTCGTCGTGGACGATCAGGGCCGGCGCGTCGATATGGCGGGCGAGATCGGGCGCGTACAGCTCTTGAAATCGCACGGCGAGCTTCCGTTCGACGAGCCGGCCCAGGGCCGCCTGGCTGCTTCGTCCCAGCTCGACGCGCTCGGAGAACGCGCGCACGAAATGGCGCACGTCGATTGGCGGCGCCACGAACACGAAGCGGCGCGCCGGCAGCGCGCTGTCCGTGCGCAAGGCACGGCTCGTCGCGATCAGCGTGGCGGGCGCGCCCATGGAGTGCGCGACGACGGCGTGTGCGGGGCCCAGCACCGGGCGCACCGCGTCGAGCACGCCCGCTATCGCGTCGGCGAAGGCGAGGATGTTCGCGCGCGTTCCCGGCGACGCGCCGTGCCCGGGTGCGTCGAAGCCGACCACGCGGAAGCCCGCGTTTACCAGCGGCGGGACGAACCCTCCGAGCTGGCTCGCGCGGCCGTGCCAGCCGTGGACCAGCAGCACGACCGGGCCCGCGCCCCAGCTCCACGTCACGACCGGTCCGGCGAGCGTGTCGATCTCGATGCGTTCGCCGACCTCGAGCAGCGATTGCTCCCGCGTCGAGAGCGGCGGACGCGCGGTGCGGAACATGAGCTGCTCGCCGATGCGCGCCGCGAGCTCCGGCGAGCCGGCTTGCACCGCGTGCAGCCCCGCCCGCACCGCGAGCGTCTGCCAGCGCCGCCCCGGGCGCTTATTAGTACGAGCGGTCGTGCTATTTTCATGGGAAATGAGGGACATTCGCGGACTCCTTTGCGGTCTCATTTGCGGCGCGGCTTCGCCGCGCCCGAAATCAGGTGTTCGAACGCGGCTTGGGCGTGCGGTTTCGCGCGAGCGTCGCGAAGCAGACGCTTCTGGTGGTTGTACGCCGCGATGATCCCGAACAGCTCGAAGGCGAACTGCTCGCCGTCGAGGTCGGGACGGAAGTGCCGCTCCTCGACCGCTACGCGTGCAGCCCGCGCGAGCGTCGCGAACAACTGCTCCTGCGCGTGCACCAGGAACTCCCGCGGACGCCCCTCGTGGTCGTCGAGCTCGGCGCTGGCCGCCAGGAACAAGCACCCGCCCGGCATGTCCGGCTGGTCGAGCCACGCCAGCCAGAGCTCGAACAGCCTTCGCACGCGCGGCTCGCCGCGCGGAGCCTTGAACGCTGCGGCGAGGACCTGCTGCTCGAAGCGAGCCCCCGCCTCGGCGAGCACTTCCACCTGGAGATCCTCCTTGGAGCCGAAGTGCGCGAACAGGCCGCTCTTGCTCAGGCCGATGCCGGCGGCCAGGCTGCCCAGGCTGACGCCGCCGAGTCCGTCCCGGCTGGCCAGGCGCAGTGCGCTGTCCAGCACCCGCTGCCGCGTCTCGGCTCCTTTGCTCATGACTGAATAGTACGACCGGTCGTAATAATCGTCAACCCGCTCCGCATCAAAACGTCACCCGCGGGGTGATTGCCGCGGCCCGCCGGTTCCAGCTAGCGTTGGTCCCGGCATCCGTGACGCCCGGCCGCCCGCTACTGCGCCTGCTTCTGGTCGAGGACTCCGCGGACGACGCGGAGCTCCTGCTGCACGACGTGCGTCGCGCGGGCTACGAGATGCGTATCGATCCGCGTGCAGACCGAGGTCGCGCTGCGCGCGGCGCTCGCCGATCAGGTCTGGGACGCACTCATCTCCGACTACCACATGCCGGGATTCGGCGCGCCCGGGGCGTTCGCCGTCGCGCGCGAATGCGCCCCGGACGTCCCGTTCATCATCGTCTCCGGCACTGTCGGCGAAGATGTCGCTGTGCAGATGATGAAGGCCGGCGTCAACGACTACATCCTGAAGGGCAAGCTCGCGCGGCTGGTGCCGGCGCTCGAGCGCGAGATCGCCGATGCCACGCGTCGCGCGCGCATGCGCCGGGAGCTCGAGCGCTCCGAGGAGATGCTGGTGCGAGCGGAGCGCATGCGGGCGCTCGGCGAGATGGCGTCCGGCGTCTCCCACGATTTGAAGAACATGCTGGTGAACCCGCTCGTGCTGCAGCTAGAGGTTGCCGACCGTGCGCTCAAGCGCGGCGCCGTGGACAAGGCGCACGCCACCGTCGTCGACATGCGTTCGGTGGTGATGAACGGCCTCGCCCTGATCGAGCGCTTGCGCGACTTCGGGCGGCAGTCGCCCGAGGAAGCCGGCGCGAGCATCGATCTCGACGATCTCGCGCGGCAGGCCGTCGAAATCGCCCGTGCGCGCATTGGTCCCGCAAACCGGCGGCCACCGCGCCTGCGCCTCGACGCGACGTCGCCTGCAGCGGTGCGCGGTTCGCGACCGGAGTTGCTGTCGGCGCTGGTGAACCTGATCGTGAACGCGATCGACGCCTTGTGCGACGGCGGCACCATCACTGTGCGTTCGGGCTGCGACGGCTTGGCGCCCTTCGTCGAGGTCGAGGACGACGGGCCCGGCATGGCGAAGGCCGTCGCCGACCGCGTCTTCGAGCCGTTCTTCACCACCAAGCAGAACGGCACCGGCATCGGCCTCGCGATGGCCTACGCGTGCGCGCGCCGCCACGGCGCGGAGCTGACGCTCGCGACCGCCCCCGGCCAGGGCGCGCGCTTCCGGCTGGCATTCCCCGCCGCGCCTTGAGCGCGTCGCGCTCGGCTCAGGATCGCCGGTACTTGCAGCGCGGGCAGCGCGCGCCTTCAGCGCTCACCACCAACGACATGCAGGTGCAGGTCGGGCATTTCTCGATGCCGGTGAACGTGGACGTGAAGCTGCACTTGTCGCACGCGCCGGACTCTGGAGGGCCTGCGGTGTACTTCCACGCAGCGCCGCACTTCGGGCACGTGTGCTTGAGCTTGTCGTCGACCTTGGCCTGCGCGGCCTGCGCGGCGGCTTGCACCTGGGCCGCTTGCGCCGCTCGCTCGGCCTCGGCGGCGCGTTCGGCGGCGCGCTGCTGGTTTTCCGCGATGTCCTTGCGCGCTGCATCCCGGCACGCGTACGAGCAATAGATGCCGTCGATCGGCTTCTTGAATAGCCCGATCTTGCTCTCGCACTGCACGCACAGCTTGGCCATGACGCCCGCACGCGTACCACCGGGGCTCCCGGTGTGGAAGCGCCACCGCCCGGATCAGGAGGGGATTGCCGGTCCGGCGCGGAACCGGGCGCGGCCCGCGACGAGCCGCGCGGAGCTCGCCGTCGCGAGCGCGAGCGACCCGGCGAGCGCGAGCCACAGCGCGGCGCCCAGCGGGACGCTCCACGGGTTGTACGCCCAAGCGTCGCGAAGGCGCAGGCGGTTGAACGACGCGACGCCACGCGTGATGCCGCAGGTGGGGCAGGGCTTGCCGGTGCGCGCGCGGTACGGGCACGGCGGCGTGAGCACGACATGCCCGCTCTCGATGTCCTCTGGCGACCAGCGCACCGTCGCTGCGAGCGGTGGCGCCGCGCCCGCGAAGACGATCAGCGCGAGCACCAGTATGCCGACGAGCTCGGCGCGGTCGAATCGCGACAGCCAGCGTGCCGCGCGCGTCATGGCGGGGCCACCGGTCGGGTGATCGGCGCGGGCGTGGGGTGCAGGCTGCCGCTGTGCGCCAGGATGCCGAGCCCGAGCCACGGCACCACGACCTCGAGCAGGCACAGCATCAGCGCCCCGCTCGCGACGATCGCCGCCGCGAGCGCGAGCCCCCAGCCGCTCACGCGCTGCGGATCTTGCCGGGTGCGACCCATGCTGATCCATCCCATGACGAGACCGGCGACCGCCGGCACCGCTGCGGCCAGGGCGATGAACGTCGAGCCCACCGTGCACACGACGCAGCACGTGCCGAGCAGGCCGGTGAGCAGGTTCATCAACGCGCCCACGAGCCCGAAGATGGCGAGGATCAGTCCGGCGCCGGCGAGCCCGTCGAGCCGTGGGCCGCCGCCGCCGGGTGCGCCGTACGTGCCGGCGGGCGGCGGCGTGAAGCGGCCGCCACCCGTAGCGCGCTGACCGGGAGCGGGCGGTGGGTACGGGCCCTGGGACATCAGCCGAGCGTCAGTCGCGCGCCGCGCGCGCTTCCTGCAGCATGTTGCAGAACAGCGCGCCCTGCTCGATCGCGTCGTCGAGCGCCACGTGCGTGTGCGGTGCGTCGACGAACCAGCGCCGCGGCATGCGCTGCTTCGTCGACGCGCGATAGTCCGTTCCGAGCAGGCACATGGCGAACGTCTTGATGTCGAGCGCCGAGTGCGAGAACGGGCTCCTGCCCACGAACCGCATCAGGTACCAGTACACGAACAGGAAGTCGTAGGCAGCCGGGTAGCCCACGAACACCGGCTTGCCCGGCAGCTGCTCGAGCCACGCGACGTAGTCGCGCATGGCGTCGACAGGCGGAACCGCGTGCTTGCGGCACGCCGCCCAGGCCTCGGGTTGCGTCTTCCACCACGCCTCCGTGTCGGGGTGCGCCGCGGCGCCCACGAGTGTCTCCAGGTTGCGCTCGAAGGTGGCGACCAGGGACTTGTCCGCGCGGTAGGCGGCGGACCCGAAGCCGAGCATCGAGTGCGGCCCGGGGATCGGCCCGTCGGCCTCGACATCGGTGCTGACGTAGATCTCTTCGGCCATCGCTCGGCTCTCCCCGGGCCGAACCATGACGGATTCCGCGCTTCCACGGCAAGCTCGCGGGGCGCCGCCGCGGCGGCGGTCCCGGTGCTTCCGCGCCGGACCGGCGAGCAGGGAAATCCGTAGTCTTGTCGCGCAGAACGGCCCGTGGCGATGCGTCTGGGCGTTCGGCCATTCGGAAAAAACGTGTATTTCCGGTAACAAGCGGCGACGAATCCCTCTGGCTCCCGGCCGGCCTCCGGGATATGAGGTCGCAATGCGCAATACACGGGTGCTCTCGGCGGTCGTCATCATCTCTTCGGTCGGTCTGGTGTGGGCATGCGGCTCGAGCGACAGCTCGGGCAGCGGCGGCGCAGGCGGCGCGGCCGGCATGGACGGCTCGGCGGGCAGCGCCGGCACCAGCGGCAGCGGCGGCACGTCGGGCTCGAGCGGGACCGGCGGCAGCGCGGGCTCCGGCGCGACCGGCGGCAGCGCGGGCTCGGGGGCGACCGGCGGCAGCGCGGGCGCGTCGGGCAGCGCGGGCGCGTCGGGCAGCGCGGGCGCGTCGGGCAGCGCGGGCGCGTCGGGCAGCGCGGGCGCGTCGGGCAGCGCGGGCGCGTCGGGCAGCGCGGGCGCGTCGGGCAGCGCGGGCGCGTCGGGCAGCGCGGGCGCGTCGGGCAGCGCGGGCGCGTCGGGCAGCGCGGGCGCCTCGGGCAGCGCCGGAGCGGCCGGAGCATGCACCACCGACGCCGACAGCGATTCTCACGTGGCGCTGGCTTGCGGCGGCGATGACTGCGACGACAGCAATCCGCTCGTCAATCCGGCCGCGGGCTACCAGACCACCGCGCGCACCGGCCAGACCGGCGTGGCCGCGTGGGACTACAACTGCAGCAACACCATCGACAAGCACGAGGACCAGTGCGTCCTGCAGCTGCCCACCGTTCTTACCGCGTGCAAGGGCAGCGGACGTGCGTGCACCGGTACCATCTACATGGTGGGCGTCGCCGGCCGCGGCGGCTCGGCAGCGTGCAATTGCGGCGCTACGTCGACCTTCTCCGTGTGCCAGTCCAGCGGCATAAGCTGCACCCGCAAGACGGTCAAGCAGCAGCTCGGCTGTCGCTGAGCGACGCCGGCGTGGGCGAAGACGCCAACGCTGGGCCGCCTGCGGCCGAGTCGCGTCCGGCGTTGGCCCGGACGCGTTGGCTCGGCGTGGCATTCTGGGTCGGCTTCACGTCGCTCGTCTACGAGGTCGCGAGCGCGAAGATCCTGTTCCTGTTCTTCGTCGAGAACACCCACGCGGTCGCGCTCACGCTGGCCGCGTTCCTCGCGGGGCTCGCGTTCTCGAGCCTGTACTTCTCGCGTCGGGCCGGTCACGACGCCCGGCAGGGTCGTCGGGTGCTGGTGGTGCTGCAGCTCGCCGCCGCCGCGTACGCGTTCGGCGTGCTGCGTCACTACGAGATCATCCCGCGCGTCGTCGACGCCACCCACGCGCTGGGCGGCGACCGCGCGGCGGGGGCCGCGAAGATCCTGTTCGTCTTCGTGTACCTGTTCTTCCCGGGGTTCTTCGTCGGCGGCGCTTTCCCGATCCTGAGCGGCATGTACTTGTCGAGCCGCGAGACCGGCGCGCGCGACACCGGCGTCGTGTACTTCTGGGACACGCTCGGGGCGATCGTCGGCGCGCTGGTCGCGGGCTTCCTGCTCGTGCCGTACCTGGGGCTGTCGCGCGCCTTGATCGTGCCCGTGGCGATCAACCTGCTGATCGTCGTCGCGCTACTCGAGCGCCTCTGGACGCGCGCGCTGGCCGGCGCGTCGGTGGCGGCGGTCGCGCTGTTCGGCGTGCTCGCGCACCCGCGATCGGACGACGTTGCCGCGCCCGACAGCGACCACGCGGTGCCGCTCTCGGATCGATTCGGGACGGTGCTGTTCAGCGAGCCGTCGCCGTTCGGGACGGTGCGGGTCGGGGAAGGCGCCCACCACGTCAAGGGCAACCGCGCGTTGTTCATCAACTTCCGCGACATGTGCCACAGCGAAATGGACGAATCCGAGGTGGCGCTCGCGGAGACCACGACCTGGCAGCTCCAGGACGGCGCGCACGTGCTCAACGTGGGCCTCGGCTGCGGCTTCACCGCCGGCAATATCGTCAAGAGCAAGCGCGTCGCGTCGCTGGAGATCGCGGAGATCAACCCGGTCGTCGTGCGCGCCGCGCGCGAGATGTTCGGCGCGTACAACTTCCGCGTGCTCGAGCAGAAGAAGACGCACCTGTTCGTGCAGGACGGGGCCGAGCATCTGCGACAGGCCGCCGATGCCAGCTACGACGCCGTGGTGATCGACATCGAGGAACCGACGATCGTGCACTCCTCGCCGCTCTACACGCGCGAGTACATGCAGATCATCCGCACCAAGCTCAAGCCGGACGGCGTGCTGGCGCTGTGGGCGATCGGCGCCGAGCCGTACTACGCGAAGGTCATGTACAACACCGTCGCGGCCGTCTTCAGTCATACCTACGCGCGCGTCGTCGCCGGTAATCTCCACATCTACGGTTCGATGCGGTCCCTCGACGTGAGGCTCGCCGGGGGCCCCGAGCAGGGCGAGGTGAAGCGCGTGCTGGCTTCGCCCGCGAAGGAGATCAACACCATCGAGAACCGGGCGCTCGAGCGCCACTTCGACATCCGCAGGGTGTTCGATCTGCCGCGCGGCTACGAGGAACCCGACTTCACGCCGCTCGAACGGGCGCGGGCCAAGGACGCGGGCTGACGCGTCGCCGGCTGCGGGCGCGCGCGGCTTGACGGTCGATATCGCCGGCCCGACGATGCACGCTTCGTGCCCGGTGTTCCTCGCTCGCTGCTCGCCGCTGCGCTCGCCGTCGCGGCCTGCGCCGCGCCGCCGGCCGCGCCGCCCCGGCAGACCCACTCACCGGCTCCGACAGCGTTGCCGGTCGCGGCCGCCACTCCCGTCGCGAGCGCGCCGGCCCCGGCGTCCGGGCCGTCGCCGGCCGCTCCCGGGTGCAAGCCGCTCGCGATCGAGCTGCCCGATCTGATCAAGACCGACATCGACGTGCCGGTGCCGCCGCTGGTGGACGAGTCCGGCGGCGGGCAGATGGCGCCGTTCTACGAGAAGCTCGCGCGGCTCGCGCGCGGACGCGCCCAGCGCCCGGTGCGCATCGCGATGTACGGCGACTCGAACCTCACGCGCGACACCATCAGTGGCGAGCTCCGGCGCACGCTGCAGCGCGCTTTCGGCGATGCCGGGCACGGCTGGATCGCCGTCGTCAAGCCGTGGCCCTGGTACATCCACACGGACATCCGTCACTACGACGACGCGAAGGGGTGGCGGCCGCTGGACATGTCCACCGACCAGATCATCGACCGGCGCTACGGCTTCGCCGGGCTCGCGGCGCAGCCACGCTACGGCCACGCGCGCGCCGTGATCGAGACGGCCGCCGCGGGCGCTCCCGTCGGCACCCGCGCGAGCCGCATCGAGGTCTGGTACCTGCAGCATCCCGGCTGGGGCGCGTTCGACGTGCGCCTCGACGATCAGCCCGAGGTCGTCGTCCAGACCGCCGGCGATCGCATCGAGGCGGCCCGCAAGCGCTTCGACGTAGCGGACGGTCCGCACCAGCTGGAGATCAGGAGCAAGGATCTCGACGTGCGGCTGCTCGGCGCGGTGTTCGAGCGGGACAAGCCCGGCGTGGTCGTGGACTCGCTCGGCATTGGCGGCGTGAACGTCGAGCTGATCGCGCGCGGTGATCGCGCGCTCGCGGTCCAGTCGCTGAAGCTGCGCCATCCGGATCTGGTCATGCTGCTCACCGGCGCGACCGAGCCGGACAATCCGGGTCACGTCGCTGCGGAGAAGGAGGTCATCGACTTCCACCGCCAGGCGCTGCCCGACGCGCCGTTCATCTTGATGTCTCCGCCGGATCTCGCCGGCGGCACCATCGATCGGCCGAACAAGAGCATCCGCATCAACCGCATCGATCGCCAGAAGCGCGAGGTCGCGAAGGCCGAGAAGACGATGTTCTGGGACTTTCGCGGCGCGATGGGCGGCAAGCTGTCGATCGTGCGCTTCGCGGCGCGCAAGATGGCGTGGAAGGACTTCATCCACCTGACCGAGAGCGGCGGTCGCTACATGGGTCGCCGTCTCGGCTACGCGCTGATGCGCGACTTCCAGGCGTACCTCGCGACGCACCCCGAGGCGGGCTGCGATAGTGATGCCGGTCCGGCGCGGAAGCACGCGTCGCGGGACGCGTCGCCGGCCGCGCCGGACCGGCAATCCCCTCAGTGATACGTGAACGTCGCCAGGATCGCCGGCGCGACCGTGTTGTAGCTGGTGCCTTCGAGCTTGAGCGGCGCGTAGGCGAGTCGGCCCATCACGCCGATGCTCCACTCGTCGCCGACCCACCAGTCGTAGCCGGCGCCGAGCGCGAGCACGGTTCCGGTGGGGGAGTTGCCACTGTAGCCCTGGTACGAGAAGTCCAGGCCACCCCAGCCCAGGAAGGGCTGGATGTGGAACCCGCCGTGCACGTCCGGGTAGATGTCGGCGAAGACCCCGATGCCGATCAGCGTCATCGTCACGTCGGTCAGATCCTGCGACCCCGTGCTACCGCCGACGTCGTAGGTCGCCTTCGGCGATGCGGCGCGGTCCCCGAAGAACCCGCCACCGATGACCACCGGGCCGACGGTGCCGCCGAGCAAGAACGCGAACGGCGTGGTGATTCCGGAATACGACGCCTTCGTTGCGCCGACCTCGGCGGACGACGACAGGTACCCGACGCCGAGATCGGCCTGCAGGTAGAAGCCGTCGTGCGTCTTGGGCGCCGCCTGGGCGTTCTGTGCCAGCCCCAGCGACGCGGCCAGCGTGCCCGCGAAGCTCAAGGCCTGGATCGATATTCTTGTGGTTCTTTTCATGCGCATCCTCCACGTCCGTGCGTTACCAGCCACTCCAGTAGCCCGGCCGCGCATGCGCGCCGCCCAATCGGCAATGATACGCTAGCGGCGGGACCGACCTGCCCTCGAAAGCGCCGCATGCCGTCGAATTCCACTCCCGAGATCGCCATCATCGGCGCCGGCATGTCCGGCCTGTGCATGGCCATCGCCCTCGAGCGCGCCGGGATCCACTCCTGGACGATCTACGAGAAGGCGCAGCGCGTCGGCGGAACGTGGCGCGACAACAGCTATCCAGGGTCGGGCTGCGACGTGCCCTCGCACCTGTACAGCTACTCCTTCGAGCGGCGCGCCGACTGGACGCGCGCGTTCGCCCGACAGCCGGAGATCCTTTCATACTTCGAGCAGTGCGCGGCGAAATACCGGCTCCACCGCCGGATCCGCAGCGGCGTCGAGATCGCGTCGGCGCGCTTCGAGAGCGGGCGCTGGGCGCTCGACACCACGGCCGGGGAGCGCATCGAGGCGAACATCGTGATCCCGGCGGTGGGCCAGCTCAACCGCCCGCGCGTTCCCGATCTCGACGGGCTCGCGACGTTCGCCGGCACGCGCTTCCACTCGGCGCGCTGGAACCACGAGCACGCGCTGCCCGGGCGGCGCGTGGCGATGGTGGGCAACGCCGCGAGCGCCGTGCAGATCGTGCCGCGGATCGCGCCGGTGGTGCGTCACCTGTCGATCTTCCAGCGCAGCGCGAACTGGATCATCCCCAAGCCCGATCGCGAGTATTCACGCGTCGAAAAGGCACTCTTCCGGCTGCCCGGCGTGGAGCGCGCCTATCGCGACTCCATCTACTGGCGGCTCGAGGCGCGCTTTCCGGTGCTGGTGCGTCCCGGCGCGCTCGCGAAGCTGGTCGAGCGGACGGCGCGGCGCCACCTGGAAGCGCAGGTGTCCGACCCCGCGCTGCGCGCCGCGCTCGTGCCGGATTACCCCGTCGGTTGCAAGCGCGTGCTGATCTCCGACGACTACTACCCCGCGCTGATGCGTGGGAACGTCTCGCTGGTCCAGAGTCCGATCGAGCGCGTGGTCCCGGATGGCATCGTCACCCGCGACGGGCGCACCCACGAGATCGACACGCTGGTGTTCGCTACCGGCTTCGAGACCACGGAATTTCTCGCGCCCATGGACGTCCGCGGCGTGGACGGTGGCTCCTTGCGTGAGCGCTGGCGGGATGGTGCGGAAGCGTATCTGGGCATGTGCGTCGCGGGGTTCCCCAACCTGTTCGTGCTCTACGGCCCGAACACGAACCTCGGCCACAACTCGATCATCTTCATGGTCGAGTGCCAGGTCGGCTACGTCGTGCAGTGCATCGAGGCGCTCGCGAAGCGTGGCGCGTCCAGCATGGACGTGCGGGACGACGTGATGCGCGCATACAGTCGCGAGATCGAGTCGCGCATGCAGGACACGGTCTGGGCGGCGGATTGTGGCAGCTGGTACAAGACGGCTTCGGGGCGGGTCGTCAACAACTGGCCCGACTTCACCTACCGCTACCGCCGCCGGCTGCGGCGGGCGATTCTGGCGGATTTCCACCTGCGCGCCTGAGGCTCGCGGCGGGCGCGCAACGCGGTTACTCTCCGGCGCATGGTCCTCGACGCACGACTCAAGAAGCTCGCCACGGGGATCTCCGCGGCGAAGGCCGCCAAGGCGTTCGGGCGCAGTCTCGACCCCGCCGAGAAGCTCTCCAATCTGGAGCAGGAGCAAGCCGACGAATTCAAGGCCACACTCGAAGGCATGTTCCTCATGGCCGCCGTCGATGGCGAGGTCTCGCCCGAGGAGGTGGGGCAGCTCCGCGCGAGCATCGAGGCGATCATGGACATGCACGCGATGGAGAGCCTCGCGCTCGAGCCGCTCCTGGCCGAGCTGAACGACAAGCTCCAGAAGGACGGCTGGAAGGCGCGGCTCACCGACGTCGCGCGCCGCATCCCCACGGACGACGCCAAGGCGTACGCGTTCCGGCTCGCAGCCGGCGTCGCGTTCGTCGACGACAACGTCGAGCACGCGGAGGCCGCCGCGATCGACGCCTTCGCCGCGGCGATGGGGCTCGACACCGAAGCGTCGCAGGAGATCCTGCGCGAGGTCGTCGGCGAGCTGTTCGGCGATTGATGCTCGTCCGGCGCGCCACGTCCAGGTTCGCTACCGAACCTGGGCGTCGTTGACACGCGCCGGCCATTTGGTTTCGATCCAGAGATGTTGCGGTGGGGTTCGAAGCGCCCGGCGGGTGTGCGCGACGTCGGGGCGTGCATGCTGCTGGTGCTTCTCGCCGGCCTCGCCTGTGGCGAGGCGGACGAGGACGCGACGATCACGTCGCCGGCACGGGCAGCTTTCCGCCGACCTCGAAGACGCCGCGATCGAACGCGAAGCGCTGCCGCCGGAACACGTCCTTCTTGACCACGTCCACCCGACGCGGCGTGGCGGTGCACACCCAGCTCTCCGGCGGCGTCGGGTTCTTCGCGGCGAAAGCCGGGGCGAGCAGGCCCACGTTGTCACCGTCGCGCGGGTCGCGCGCGCTGCGGAAGACGAACGCCTCGACGCCGCTCGCGCGCATGTCGCGGCCGAGCTGCTGGGACGCGGCGTAGCTGGTCTTGCTCGAGATGCGCGCCGCGTGGGCGGCGAAAGGCGGCCGCGTGAGATCGGCGGCCTTGCTGGACCGCACCTTGGCGCGGAATGCCGACAGCTCGACCACCAGCTGCGGGAGCGTGGCCGCCGTCCCGTCGAGAAAGATGAACCGGTAGTACGCGACCTCCGCGAACGCCGTGTCGAGCCGCTTCGAGCCGTACCAGATGCCGGGCTCCAGGCGCGTGCCGAAGCGCGAGCCGTTGCGGAGCGGTGGATGGCGGAACGGCGTGGACAGCAGATAGTGCAGCCCGCGCAGTCGCGGCCACGCGGGCAGGGGAGGCTTCACGCGGTCGACCAGTTGTTCGAGCACGTCCTGCTCGTCCAGGGAGTCGACGAGCTTGCGCGTCGAGATCACGGTCTGGGACTCCACGACGCGCCACGGCGACAGCTCGAGGCGCCGGAGGTGTGCGGCGCCGTCCTCGCGCTGCCACAGGGACGCGGCCATCACAGCCTGCCGCGAAACGCGTCGAGGTACTCCGCGACGTGGACCAGACCCTCGACGCTGCGCAGGCGCTCCGCCGGCACGCCGCCGAGGTGCGCGTTGTCCGCGTGGAGCCACGCGCGCGCCGCCTCCGCGTCCCCGCCGACCAGGGCGTCCAGGCTGCGGAAGACGCGGATCACGAGCAGCGCGAGCTCGCCCTCCTTGGTGTCGGGGTCGAGGCCGCGCCGCCCGCCGGCGACGCGCGAGAGCGACGCCTGGCTGGTGCCGATCACGACGGCGAGATCCGCGCGCGACAGCCCGAGGGCGTCCGCGGCGCGAAGCGCCGCCTTGGCGAGCACGGCTGCGGGATCGACGGCGGGGTGACTGCCCAGGCTCATTTCATATGAAACGATATGCACAATTCATTGCAATTGCAATAGCGCTCCGCGTCGATACCGCGCCGGGCCGGCAATCCCCCGGAAGACCCGCGAAAGATGTTGACAGTCACGACTGTCACGCTTAATAGTGTTCTGGTTCGAGACGGAGGTGATCACGCCATGGATTCGACCCTTGTGGCAGACGCTGGACCCTTCGGGCTAGCTTCGCCCGCAGTGACCGACGAGGCCGGGGCCCGGCGCTACAGCATCGACGAGCTCGCCGCGACGACCGGCGTGCCGAGTCGCACGATCCGCTTCTACCAGGCGAAGGGCGCGCTCGCGCCGCCGGTACGCTCCGGGCGCCAGGCGTTCTACGACGACACCCACGTCGAGCGGCTCAAGCTCGTGGCCGAGCTGCAGGATCGTGGGCTCAGCCTGAAGGCGATTCGCGATCTGCTCAGTCACGCCGACGCGGGTCATGTGTCGGTCTCCGGAGTGGCTGGGGCTCGGCGACTCGCTGCGCGCGCCCTGGTCCGACGACACCCCGCGCATGTTCACCGAGGCGGAGCTCGGCGAGCTCCTCGGCGACAAGCGTCGCCCGGGCTTCATCGCGGATCTGGTGCGGGCGGGTCTGCTCCGTCGCGAGGGCAACGCGCACCCACCGAGCTACTTCGTGCAGAGCCCCGGGCTGCTCCACATCTCGCTCAAGCTCGACGAGGCCGGTGTGGATCTCGACGCCGCCGTCAAGGCCGAGGACATCCTGCGCAAGCGCATCTCGCGCGCGGCCGACGATCTCGCGACGCACTTCTCCCAGCAAGGCGGTCTGGGGGACGAGCCCACGCCGCACGGCGTGGCGCGCTCGCTGGAGGCGCTGCGCGAGGTCGGCTCCGACGCCGTGCGCTTGATCTTCGCGCAAGAGATGGAGCGCGCGCTGCGCGTGCTGGTCGAGCAGGGCCGCGCGGTGCCGCCGCGACGCCGCCGCAGATAGCCGTCTGGCCGCTTCACGCGCTCGCGACGCCGGCTTGGGGCGGTGTGAGGGGCAAAGTGACGGTGAACGTCGAGCCGACGCCGGGCTCGCTCTCGACGTGGACGTCGCCGCCCAGCACGTCGATCAGCCGGCGCACCAGCGCGAGCCCGAGGCCGACGCCGCCGTACTCGCGCGAGGCCGAGCCGTCGACCTGGCGGAACTCGTCGAAGATGTGCGGGAGCTCGTCCGGCGGGATGCCGACGCCGGTGTCGCGCACCGCGAGGATCACGTGATCGCCGTCGGGCCGCGCGGACAGCCGGATGCTGCCGCCCTCGGGCGTGAACTTCACGGCGTTGGCCAGGATGTTCAGCACGACCTGGACGAGCTTCTTGCGGTCCGTCGTGATCGACGGCAGGTCCGGCGAGAGCTCGAAGCCCAGGTCGATGGGCTTCGTTCCTTGCATCCAGCGGATGCTGGAGACCACGCTCTCGAGCACCTCGGCGAGATCGACCTCGGACGGCTCGAGCTCGAGCTTGCCCGCGTCCGCGCTGCTCAGCTCGAGCAGATCGTCGATCAGGCGGAGCAGGCTCTTGGCGCTCTGCCGCACGTCGCGCATCGCCTCGAGCTGCTTGTCCGTGGTCGATCCGTAGATGCCTTCCTCCACCAAACCGACGAGCCCCAGGATGCCGTGGATCGGGGTGCGCAGCTCGTGCGTCACGTTCGCCATGAACTGGCTCTTCTGGCGGCCCGCCTCGATGAGCTGCTCGGTGCGATGCTCGAGCGCGCGCTCCCGGTCCTTGAGCTGCCGCAGGATCGCCGCGGTATAGAACGTCGGCACGCCGAGCACGACGGCGGCGTACACCAGCGCCGTGACGACGTAACCCGACGTGACGCCGCGCGACCACACGACCGGAGGCGGCCACGCTGGCAGCACGCCGGCGTGGATCAGTATCGCCATCACGGCGTAGAGCAGCACCGCGGACGAGGCCACTGCGAGCGTCGTCCCGAGGTTGGACAAGAGCGCGATCACCGAGATTTCGATCACATAGATCGCGAGCAGCGGACTCAGTACGCCGCCGGTGAGGTAGATCGCGCCCGTCATCACCACCACGTCGGCGGCGACGTTCACGCCGCTGATCTCCAGCGCGAGGAAATTGCGCTTGAGCGCCCACAGCGCGGCGGTGTTCGTCACCAATTTGGCGGCGACCAGCGAGTAGATCCACGGGCTCCAGGGCAAGAGCCCCTGCACGTTCGCGAATAGCCCGAGGGCCAGGAACGTGAGCGCCAGGAAATAGCCCGACCACACGCCAAGCAGCAGCCGGCGGCGAAAGCCTTCGGTGCCGAGCTCCGCGATGAACGCGGGGTAACGCATGCGCCCCCCTCAGGTCGCGGTGGGCTGTGCGGAGGGCCCGATCAAGCTCTGGACCCGCGACAGGATCTCGCTCGGCTCGAACGGCTTGGTGATGAAGCTCTCGGCGTTCAGATCCTTGATCGCGTACTGCTCCGCGTGCCGGACGTCGCGATACACGGCGCTCATGAGCAGGACGGGCATGCTGCGCCCGCGCTCGGTGCGCTTCACGTCGAAGCACAGCTCGAAGCCGTTCTTCCGCGGCAACAGCACGTCGATCAGCATCAGATCCGGCTCGTCGCGCTTGAAGCGCTCGAAGCCCTCCGTGCCCGTCCGCGCGACGGTCATGCTGTAGCCGTGAGCACCCAGGTAGTCCGACAGCACGCGCGCGTTGATCGGGTCGTCTTCGACCACGAGGATCTTCTTCATTCCGGATCGCTCACACTTGCATTGTATGCTGCGTTTGCCCTTGTTTCCAGCGGGTTCCGCGCGCCGACATTGCCTTACACCGGTATTTCCGCGGCGAACCGCCAGCCGCTTGCGATCCTGGCGGCGCTGCGCCACGAATCAGCCATGCCGAGCGTCTACGATTTCAAGGTGCGGACCATCGACGGTGAAGAGCAGACGCTCGAAGCCTACCAGGGCAAGACGTTGCTCGTGGTCAACGTGGCCTCCAAGTGCGGGTTCACGCCGCAGTACGAGGGCCTGGAGGCGATCTACAAGAAGCTCGCCGACCGGGGATTCGTGGTGCTCGGCTTCCCGTGCGACCAGTTCGGTCACCAGGAGCCGGGCGACGAGGCGGAGATCAAGAACTTCTGTTCGCTGACCTACGACGTCTCCTTCCCGATGTTCGCCAAGATCAACGTCAACGGCAAGAACGCGCACCCGCTCTACGAGTACTTGAAGAGCGAAGGAAAGGGTATCCTCGGGACCGAGGCGATCAAGTGGAACTTCACGAAGTTCCTCGTCGACAAGTCCGGCAAGGTGCTCAAGCGCTACGCGCCGAAGGATACGCCGGAGAGCATCGCGAAGGATCTGGAGAGCGTGCTCTAGTTTCTGGTTAGACCCGGAACACGCTGGCGGCGTTCTCCGACAGGTACAAGCGCTTCGCTTCGTCGTCGAGCCCGAGGGCGTCCAGGCCGGCGAGACAATCGGCCGGTTGCAGCATCGGGTAGTTGCTGCCGAACAGCACCTTCTTCCGGCCGTGGCCGCGCATGAACGCCACCAGCTC
This sequence comes from uncultured delta proteobacterium, assembly GCA_963775185.1. GTDB lineage: Bacteria > Myxococcota_A > Polyangia > Polyangiales > Polyangiaceae > JAPSGB01. The sequence continues at coordinate 194,076 of CAVZIE010000014.1, forward strand.
GGGTGGGAAGCGCGCCGGCTTGTACGCGGACGTGTCGATGTACACGTTCGGATACTTGGTCGCGAGCGCGATCATCTCCAGCGTCCACGGGTAGCCGATGTGTCCGCCGACAATGACGAGCTCCGGGAACTCGCACGCGACTTCGTCCAGGTAGGGGATTGGCCGCCCCGGCTCGCTCGGTCGCAGCGGTCCGGCGTGCCCGACCTGCAGGCAGAACGGGACGCCGAGCTCGACGCACTCGGCGTAGAGCGGATAGTAGCGGCGATCGTTCGGGGGCAGGCCCCAGAGCCACGGCAGCATGCGCAGCCCCTTGAAGCCGAGCTGCCGGACGGCGCGGCGCAGCTCGCGCACGGCCTTCATCGGCTCGAACAAGTCGACCGACGCGACGCCGACCAGGCGCTCCGGCGCGCGCGCGACGAAGCTCGCGACCTGGTCGTTGTCGATGAGCGCTCCCGTTGGGCCCCACCAGGCGCAGGTCAGCGCCGTGGAGATGCCTGCCGCGTCCAGGGCGCCGACGCGTGAGCTCGACGGGGATTTCGTCCGGCACCTCGTTGATGCCCATCCAGCGCCGGAGCGTCGCGAACATGGGGTGCCCGACGAAGCCGGCGGTCGGGTGCTGGATCCACGCGTCGATGATGCGCGTCATGTGCCGAGACTAGCAGCGAAATGCGCCGGAGGCGTTAAGCCGCGGCGCCCGCGGTCGTTTGCTCCCGGTGTGCGGGAATGCAGATGACGAACGCCTTGGCCAGCCTCGGTGTCGACGACCTTCCGCTCGTGGGTTCGGCCGTCGACCATGCCTGGCCAGGCGATGTCGTCCGTGGTGAGCTCGTGGCCCAGCGCCCGGGCTTCGAGGTGTGGTCCGGCACGTCCCCCGAGCTCGGGCCCGTGTCGGTGATCGTGACCGACGAGGACGCGGCGGCGATGCGGGTCGTGACGCGGGCGCGCGAGGTAGGCGCGGTGCCGGGCGTGTTGCAGATCCACGACGCGGCCGAGCGGTCACGCTGGGTCGTCGCCGGCCCGATCGTCGGCTACGTCGACGATCTTGCCGCGCTGGGTTGGAAGCTCGAGCGCAAGCTCGCCCTGCTCGGAGCGCTCGCCGACGCGCTCGCCAGGCTGCACGAGATGTCGATCGTGCACGGCGAGGTGTGTCCGGTCGACGTCGCGCTCGATCCGGAGCTCCAGCCGGCACTGACCTGGGCCTGCACGGAGGCCGGGGCTCGTCGCGAACAAGCCGCGTACGCCGCGCCCGAAGTGCGCGCCGGCGAGCGCGCCACGGTGCGATCCGACGTCTACTCGTTCGGTCGCGTGATCGCGTTCGTGCTCACCGGCGAAGAGCCACCGAGCAGCGCGGAAGCCGTCCCGAAGCTGGAGTTTCTCGCGCGCGAGCCCGCGGGGCTGTCGCGCATCGTGCGGCGCGCGACCGTGGCCGACCCCGAGCGGCGCTACGCGGACCTGCGGGAGCTGGCCCGTGACCTCGCGCGCTACGGCGAGTACGAGAGCGTCGGTCTCGCCCACGCGCAGACGCTCGAGGAAAATCTCTCGGGCCTGAGCGACCCACCGGTGTCGCCGCCGCCCGCCCGGGTCGCGAGCGATAGCCACGGGCGGCGGCGGTCTCGCGTGCTCGCCGGCGGGCTGCTGATCCTTGCCGTATTGTGCGTGGCCGCCCTGTTCCAGCCGGTCCGCGTGCTCGCGCGTGCGTGGGCGCGCCACGGGCTCGACAGCTCTTCACCCGCCGACCGCGGTCTGGACGTCGCGAAGCTGGTGTCGCTCGGGGATCGAAGCTTCGACGGCGCCCGGCTCGCCGGGGCGAACCTGGCGCACCTGCAGCTCGTCAGCGTCTCGTTCGTGAAGACCGACCTGGAAGGTGCGCGCTTCGACGGCGCGGACCTGGCGGGGGCTGACTTCTCCGGCGCCCGGCTCACCAGCTCGTCCGCTCGCGGCGCCGACCTGACCGGCGTGGTGCTGGCGGGTGCGGTGGGGGCCCGCACCGTGTCGTGCGATAGCGCCACGGTGGCGCCTCCGGCGTGGCACTGCGCAGCCGGGTTGCTGGCGCCGGACACGCCGGCTGTGACCCAGGAGGAAACGCAATGACAGAAGCGACGACGCCCGGCGCGGCGCGCGGATTCACCCTGATCGAGCTGATGATCACCGTATCGATCATCGGCATCCTGGCGGCGCTGGCCAGCTTCGGTGTGCGCCGCTACGTCGCGGCGGCGAAAGGCGCTGAAGCGTCCGCCGCGATCGGCCGCATGGCGAAGGATGCGGCGGCGGCGTATGCGCGCGAGTACGGAGCGGCCGCCGTTCTCAAGGTGAAGAAGACCATCGCGATCGGCCCGCGGCTGTGCACGACCGCGTCGAAGACCGTGCCCAAGAACGCCAAGCTCATCAAGGGCGCCAAGTACCAGTCGACCACCGCCGAGTGGAACGCCGACGCGGCGACGGTCGGCAAGGGTTTCGCTTGCCTGGCGTTCTCCGTCACCGACCCGCAGTACTTCATGTATCGCTACAAGTCGTCGGTGACGAACTACAACAATACCGGCAAGGTCGGCACCACCTTCGACGCGATCGCGATGGGCGATCTCGACGGGGACGGCGTGCTCGGAACCTTCCAGCTGTCCGGAAAGATCATGAAGGGGTCCAAGGGCGCGCCGGAGCTCTTCATCGCGCCCGCCATCGCCGAGACGAATCCACAGGAGTAGCGCGCGCGCTGCGCATTGCGCGGCTGAAGGGCGTGGTCCAAGCTCGGCGCCGACGATGCAGCGCGATCTCGCAGTGGTGTTCGCCGGCGGCGGCAACCGCGCCTTCTACCAGCTCGGCTTCATGAACCGTTGGAGCGAGCGGCTGCTCCCGCGTACGGCCGCCGTGGCGGCGTGCAGCGCCGGCGCTTGCGTGGCGGTGATCCTGCTCGGCGGGCGCCAGGCCTCGACGCACCGGTTCTGGACCGAGCGTCGCCGCGGCATCGTGCGGAATTTCGAGTGGGAGCGGCTGTTGTCGGGACAACGTCCGACGCCCCACGCGCCGATCTACCGCGACACGCTCGTCCACGCGATGCAGGACGGCGGGCTGGCGCGCCTGCGCGCGCAGCCGTTTCCGGTGCTGGTGCTGGCCAGCCGCTTTCCGCGCTTCTTGCCCGCCGGCGGCGCGGTCGCGCTTGGGCTCGGCGCGTACTCGCTCGAGAAGCGCCTCTTCCCGCGTCGCTTGCACCCGCGACTGCCGCGTCGCCTCGGCTTTGCTCCGGCGGTGTTCGACGCGCGCGAATGCGCCTCGCCCGAGGACGTCGCGGATCTGGTGATCGCGTCCAGCGCGACACCGCCGTTCACGCCCATCGGCCGCTACGCCGCCGGCGCGCTGCTCGACGGCGGCTTGATCGACAACGCGCCCGCGTTCGTCGCCGAGCAGGTGCCAGGCGTGCGGCGCACCGTCGTCCTGCTCACGCGCCCGTATCCCGAGGGTGTCGCGGGGCGGCACGGTCGTCGTCTGTACGTCGCGCCGAGCACGCCCGTCCCGGTGCAACGCTGGGACTACACGCAGCCCGAGCTGGTCGACGCCACCATCGCCATGGGCGAGCGCGAGGCGACGCTCCACGCCGCGCCGCTCGAGGGGCTGCTCGCGGGTCGAGCCAGCGCCTAGCGGCCGACGCGCCCGAAGGTCGTTGGCGCATCTTCCTGGTTTTGTTGGTCCGGCGCGGAAGCGGATCGCCCCGCCTCGCGCTGTGGCAAGCTTGTCCGCATGACGCCGCGCGCCGTGGAGACCGCGATCATCGCCGCGGCGCTGGTGATCGCGTGCGGGGGCAGCGGCGCGTCGGGCAGCGGCGGAAACGCGGGTATGGCGGGCGCGGGAACGTCGGGCAGCGGCGGCAGCGCGGGAACGTCGGCCAGCGGCGGCAGCGCGGGAACGTCGGCCAGCGGCGGCAGCGCGGGAACGTCGGGCAGCGGCGGCAGCGCGGGAATGTCGGGCAGCGGCGGCAGCGCGGGAACGTCGGCCAGCGGCGGCAGCGCGGGAACGTCGGCCAGCGGCGGCAGCGCGGGAACGTCGGCCAGCGGCGGCAGCGCCGGCGCGTCGGGCAGCGCGGGTGCAGCGGGAGCCGGCGGCGCGACGTCCGTCTGGTACGACGGGGTGAATCTCTCCGGCGCCGAGTTCGGCGAGAGCCATCTGCCGGGCAACTACGGCAGCGACTACACCTATCCGACGAACGCGGAGATCGACTACTTCGTCGCCAAGGGCATGACGATCCTGCGCGTGCCGTTCCGTTGGGAACGCCTCCAGCAGACGACGGGCGCGGCGCTCGATGCGACCGAGCTCGGCCGGCTCGACGCGGTGGTCACCCACGCCACGCAGAAGGGCGCGCACGTGCTGCTCGATCCGCACAACTACGCTCGCTACTACGGCGACGTGGTCGGAGGAGGCACGGTGTCCGACGCGGACTTCGCCGACTTCTGGTCCCGCCTTGCCGCTCACTACAAGACGAACGACCGCGTCGTATTCGGGCTCATGAACGAGCCTCACGATCTGCCCACGGAGCAGTGGCTCGCGTCGGCGAATGCCGCCATCGTCGCTATCCGCGCCGCCGGCGCATCGCAGCTCGTGCTGGTGCCGGGCAATGCGTGGACCGGCGCGCACAGCTGGTCCGCGAGCTGGTACGGCACGCCGAACAGCCAGGCGATGACCGCGGTGGTCGACAGCGGCAACAACTTCGCGTTCGAGCTGCACGAGTACCTCGACGCGGATTTCTCCGGCACCAGCGCGAGCTGCCAGAGCGCGACCATCGGCTCGCAAGTGCTCGCGCCCGTCACGGCCTGGCTGCGCGAGCAACGGCTACCGCGGCTTCCTCGCCGAGCTTGCCGGTGGCGACAACGCGACGTGCGAGGCGGCGGTCACCGACATGCTGGCACACGTGCAGCAGAACGCGGACGTGTGGATCGGCTGGTCGTGGTGGGCCGCCGGACCCTGGTGGGGCAACTACATGTTCACGCTCGAGCCCAAGAACCTGGGCTCGAGCCCGGTGGACGCGCCCCAGCTGAGCTGGCTCACGCCGTTCCTGTAGCGTCCGGCTCTAGACGTCAACGTTGTTGACAGTCGCGGCGCTGGCCGGTCACAGACACGTCGCGCCGTTGACGGCGTCGGGCGTCGCGGTCTGCACGCAGAAGTCCTGCGCGTTGTCGTGCGCGTTCGAGCCCGGCTTGCGCGCCGTCGTCTCGCCCGTCGTGCCGCTCTGTGGCGAGCGGCGCGGCCGCGCCGTACATGGTCGTCACCGGCGCGCGAGGGTGCGTCGACCTCCGTCGCCGTGCCGTAGCCCACCGCGTCGAGCAGCGTCTGGTCGGCCGCGCGGTAGAGCTGGAGCATGCCGCCATCGTTGTCGAGGCCGAAGTTGTCCGGGCTTGCGATGCTGTAGCTGTGCTGCGCGGGCGACTGGAAGCCCCCGACGGTCCACAGTCCCGACGACGGGATCGTGTCGCCCGCGTCGCCGAGCGGCAGATCGAACACGAGCGTGATGCCCGGGCCGTCGTAGCGGTAGTGGCGGAGGCTCAGCGCGTCGAGGGGCGTCCCGGGCGGTCCGGCGATCTCGATCCACTCCACGGAGTCGCCGGAAAAATCGCGATCGACGAACAGCTCGTCGATGACGACACCGGAGGGCGAGCCGCCATCGCTGCCCGCGCCGGCGCTGCCCGACGCGCCGGCGCTGCCCGACGCGCCGGCGCTGCCCGACGCGCCGGCGCTGCCCGACGCGCCGGCGCTGCCCGACGCGCCGGCGCTGCCCGACGCGCCGGCGCTGCCCGACGTGCCGGCGCTGCCCGACGTGCCGCGCGCTGCCCGACGTGCCGGCGCTGCCCGACGTGCCGGCGCTGCCCGACGTGCCGGCGCTGCCCGACGTGCCGGCGCTGCCCGACGTGCCGGCGCTGCCCGACGTGCCGGCGCTGCCCGCGGACGCGCTCGAGCCGCCCTGTCCCGCGGGCGCGTCGCCCGTTGCCGCACAGCCGACCGCGACGCCGGCCGCGCCGGTCAGACAAACCAGACCCAGAAGCCACCGCATGCCGGGCGGTGAAGCAGCTCCGCCGCCGGCTGTCAAACCAGCTGCTGTCAGGCGCTGGGCAGGAGCTTGCCGCCGCTGACGACGATCGCGCCGTCCACCTGCAACGTGCTGTCCGCTTGGCAGGCGGCGAAGCTGGTGCGCGCGCTCCACGCGGCGCCCGTGACCTGCGCCGCCGGGTCACCGACACAGATGTGCAGCCCGGGCAGGTTCTGATCGACGATGGCTTCGCCCGTCGGTCGCGCGATGCCGGCGTTCACCCCGATCGCGACCAGACCCACGCGGTCCGAGTTCGGCGCGAATGACAGCATGGCCTCGATGTCCCGCTGCAGCGCCGGCGAATGCGGCGCGAGCACGCGGCGGACGAAGCCGCCCTGGATGAACAGCTGCACGGGCTTGTCGGCGAGCAGGCCCTCGCGCATGCCGAAGAACTCGCCCAACGACGCGCTCGCGACGAACGTGCCTTCCACCAGCGTCGGCGTGGCGTAGAGCGCGCCCGCGGGCAGGTTGCCCCAGCGTCCCGGCTCGAGCACGCCGAGCTGCGGGAACCACACGGGCTGCTCCGGCATCACCACCCGGAGGCGCGTGCCCGCGGCGCTGTGCGCCTCGAGGAAACGGCCCCGCGCCACCTTGGTCAACATGCGCTCGCCGGCGCGCGCGACCTCGTGCTGGTCGATGCGCAGGCCGCGCGACAGAGCCAGGCCGCTGATGCCGGGCATGTGCGCGTGCCGCAGGCTGAACAGCGCGACCAGATGCAGCAGGTGCTGCCGGAGCCGGATATCGGTCGTGCGATCGCCCGATGAAGACGCTCGCGCTCGCCGACGCGCAGCTCGCTGACGAGGTGGTCCGGCAGGACCTCCGGCGGGTTGTCGCCGAGGGTGTCGAGATCCGCCGCGACGGTCCGGCCGCCGGCGCGGCGCGCCGCCGCGATCAGCGCGTCGCCGGCCGTGCTGGAGCTGCGGTCGAAGATCACGACGACCTTCTCGTCGGGCTGCACGCCGAGGGCGGTCCGCATGACGACGTCCGCTGCGCTCTCGAGCTCGCGGGATCTCGTGCCGTGCAGAACCGGCAGGGCCATTGCTGGAAATATAGACGTGTTTCAGCGCTCGAGCCAGGGGACCCGTTCGGCGACGGCGTCGGCGAGGATCGCGCCGAGCACGCCGATGGTCGCGCGTCCTTCCGCGGCGCTGGCCGCCGCCGGATCGCCGAAGTACGCCCGCGGGCCGCCGGCGGCCTCGAAGCTGGTCTTTCCTTCGCGGATCGCCACGGACAAGCTGGCCGGGTTCGGGGGGAGCCCTCGGCGCACCGCGTCACGCACCAGCTCCGGGCGCTCCGCCATCACGATCGAGCCTTCGTACTGTCCGGCGTGACACGCGCCGCTCTTGAACTCGTCCGTGAGCCGCAGCGCCCACGGCTTGCGCGTCACGTCGGGAAAGATCACCTCGCACGTCGCCGTCGCGGCGATGCGCTCGGTGGCGGCGACCAGCGAGCGGATGTGCGTGGGCTCGAGGTGCGCGTTCGCGATCGCGAGCCACGCGATGCCGTGCGCCGCGAGGCCTGCGGCCACGTCCGCCACCAGCGCCGTCGCCGTCTCCGGCCGGATCGAGATGGTTCCGGCGAAGTCCGCCGCGTAGCTCGCCACGGTGTACGCCAGCGCCGGCGCGACGACGACAGTCGCGCCGCGGTCGGCCAGCAGCTCCGCGCCGCGCCGTGCCATGGCGTCCGCGATGATCACGTCGGTCCCGAGCGGCAGGTGCGGCCCGTGCGCCTCGGTCGCGCCGACGGGCAGGATCGCCACGGCGCGCGAACGGTCGATGGCGGCGAGATCCTCGTACGTGGCGTTGGCGAGCTGGATGACCGGCACGCCGGCCAGTGTTGCACGGAGGCGTGCGCGTCGCCCGTGTTGTGCATTCCCGGCGGCGCCGGGCTATGTAGACGGGCTGCCGGTCGTTCGCGGCGCCCCATGGAACCTGTCGGCGTACACTCCCCGCCCCGACGCGCTGCGCTCGCGTTCATCTTCGTCACGGTGCTGATCGACATCCTGTCGTTCGGCATCATCATCCCCGTGCTCCCGCATCTGGTGGAGCAGCTGGTCGGTGGGAGCATCGCGCGGGCGGCGGTCTGGACCGGCGTGTTCAGCACGATGTTCGCGCTGATCCAGTTCGTGTTCTCGCCGATCCAGGGCGCGCTCGCGGATCGCTTCGGGCGGCGCCCGGTGATCCTGCTCTCGAATATCGGGCTCGGCGTGGACTTCGCGTTCATGGCGCTGGCGCCGTCGCTCGGCCTCTTGTTCGTCGGGCGTGCGGTCTCGGGTGCCACGGCGGCGAGCTTCAGCACGGCGAACGCGTACATCGCCGACGTGACGCCGCCGGAGAAGCGCGCCGGCGCGTATGGCCTGCTCGGCGCGGCGTTCGGCATCGGTTTCGTGATCGGGCCGGCCCTCGGCGGCTACCTCGGCCACGTCTCGACGCGGCTGCCGTTCTGGGTCGCGGCCGGGCTCGCGACGGCGAACTTCTGCTACGGCCTGTTCGTCCTGCCCGAATCGCTTCCGAAGCACCTCCGGAGCGCGCGTTTCGACTACGCGAGCGCCAACCCGCTCGGCGCGTTGGCCCTGCTTCGCCGCTACCCGCAGGTGCTCGGCCTGGCGGCGCTGGTGTTCCTGGGGCAGCTCGCCCACTACGTCTTGCAGAGCACGTTCGTGCTCTACACCGACTATCGCTACGGCTGGGGGCCGCAGGAGGTTGGCTACACCCTCGCGCTCGTCGGCATCACCAGTGGCGTGGTGCAGGCCTGGCTGGTCGCCAAGCTCGTGGCGCGCTTCGGTGACCGTCGCGTGATGCTCGTCGGGCTGGTGTTCGGCGCGATCGCGTTGGCGATGGCCGGCGTCGCGAGCACGGGCACGCTGTTCCTCGCGACGATCCCGGTGATGGCGCTGTGGGGCCTCTCCGGGCCGACCACCCAGGCGATGATGACCGAGCAGGTCGCCGCCGACGAGCAAGGCCGCCTGCAGGGCGCCGTCAGCAGCTTGATGAGCCTGTCCGGCATCTTCGGGCCCACGCTGTTCACGCAGGTGTTCGCGTTCTCCATCGCGGCGCACGGGATGCGGGCTCCCGGCGCGGCCTTCTTGCTCGGGTCTTTGATGATGGCGGGGAGCTTCGTCGGAGCGCTGTGGCTGACGCGGGCGCAGCCCGAAAAGCCGCCCCTCCCCGAGCCCGCGGTTCCGGACTGATCCGCCCGCGCCTTACGACCCCGAGCACGCCGTTGTCGTGCCACCGCAGTCCGCGCCCCACACGCCGAGGCAGTGCGTGTCGACCGTGACGCCGCTGCACGTCTGCCGCGTGACGGTGCGGACGGGCGAAGCGCCATCGTCGGTGAGCACGACCACGCCGCACGCGCCGGAGCCGTCGGGCTCGACGACGAACGTCTGGCTCGGCCCCACGTCGGCGGCGGGCTGCCGGTAGTCGAGGCGCGCCGGCTTGCACGCGGCAAGGGCGTCCCGCAAGCACGCGAGTGCGGCGAGATCCGCGTCGGAGGGTGGCGGTTGACCGCCGAGGCAGCCGGTGCCCGGTGCCACGCTGCCGCACCCGGCGAGCATCGCGCCCGCCGGCTCGAGCAGGGTCACGTCGGCCGGGCACGCCCGCGCCGCGTCGCTGCCCGCGTCCGCGTGGACCGGTGCGCCCGGGTCGCCGCTGCACGAAAACAGCAGGGTCGAAGCGAGCAGCACCCGGCGCACGTCCGGTTCGCTATCACGCACGCTCCGCGTCGGCCATCGCAGCGCGGCTTTTCCGCGCCGGACCGGCAACATCCATTAGAGTCGAGGGCATGTTTTCCGGGTTGCCCGAGCACTTGAACATCGCGGAGCGCTTCCTCGACGCGCGCGTCGCTGAAGGGCGAGGAGACAAGGTCGCGCTGCTCGCCGGTGATCGGCGGATCAGCTACGCCGAGGTGCAGGCGCAGGCGAACCGCTTCGCGAACCTGCTCGGCGAGCTCGGCGTGGAGGTCGAGCAGCGCGTGATCGTCGGCTTGCCGGACATCCCGGAGTACGTGGCCGCTCTGTTCGGCACGCTGAAGACCGGCGCCGCGGCGGTGATGGTCAACTGCAACCTCAAGCCGGACGAGATCGCGTACTTCTACGAGTACACGCGGGCGAAGGTGGCGATCGTTCACGTCGAGCAGCTCGCGGCGTTCGCCGAGGCGGCGAGCGGCGCGCGCCATCTCCGCACGGTCGTGGTCGTGGGCGACGCGTCGTGGGACGAGCGCGTCGCGCGGGCGAGCGATCGCTACGACAACTACCCGACGCATCGCGACGACGGCGCGGTGTGGCTGTTCTCCGGCGGCACCACGGGCCGGCCCAAGGCGGTAGTGCAGACGCACGGCTCGTACGCGAACACGACAGAGCTCTACGGCAAGCGGACGCTCGCGTATTCGGAGAGCGACGTCACGCTCAGCGTGCCCAAGCTCTACTTCGGCTACGCCACCGGGGCGAACCTGTTTTTCCCCTTCTCGGTCGGTGCGACCAGCATCCTGTTTCCCGAGCGCTGCACCGCGGACGCGCTGTTCGCGTTGATCGCCAAGCACCGCCCGACGATCCTCATCAACGTGCCCACGATGGTAAACAACATGCTCTCGCACCCGGCCGCAGCGGAGCAGGATCTGTCCTGTCTAAGGCTCGCGACCAGCGCCGGCGAGGCGCTGCCCGTCGAGCTCTACAAGCGCTGGAAGGACGCTTTCGGCGTCGAGCTGCTGGACGGCCTGGGCACGGCCGAGATGTGGCACGTGTTCCTCACCAACAAGCCGGACGACGTGCGCCCCGGCACGCTCGGCAAGGCCGTCGACGGCTTCGACGTGAAGGTCGCGGACGACGACGGCCGCGAGTGCGCGCCCGGCGAGATCGGACGACTGTGGGTGCGCGGCGCGTCGCGCGCCGTCGGCTATTGGCACGACCTGCCGAAGAGCATGCGCGCGTTCCGCGGCGAGTGGTACGTGTCCGAGGACATGCTGGTGCGCGACGCCGACGGCTACTTCACGTACTGCGGCCGCGGCGACGACATGCTCAAGGTCGGCGGCAAATGGCTCGCACCCGGCGAGGTCGAGAACTGCTTGATGCAGCACCCCGCCGTGAAGGAATGCGCGGTCGTCGGCGTTACCGACGCGTCGGGTCTGGTGAAGCCGCACACGTTCGTGATCGCAAGCGGGCCGCACACCGGCCTCGAGGAGGAGCTCAAGGCGTGGGTCCGCGACAAGCTCGAGCCGTACAAGGCGCCGCGCCACGTGGAAGTCCGCAGCGACCTGCCGCGGACACACCTCGGCAAGATCGACCGCGGCAAGCTGCGCCGCGGCTGATCGCGCTCAGCGACCGAAGCGGGTCGCCAGCTCCGCCAGGATGGCGTCGATCAGCGTCTCGTCGCGACGCACGATGGCGACGCGGAGCAAGCGCGCCTGGGGCTCGCCGGGTGGCAGATCCTCGAGCAGCACCTGGGCGATGCGCACCTTGAGATCGATCCGCCCGAGGCGCAGGCGACGCGCGCCGGAGTCGTGCGACGACGGCGGCGTGTGCGGCCGTTGCTCCACCGCGGCGGGCACGGCGGACGGCCGCAGCACGCGCGTGCGGATTGTCGACCGCTCGTCCTCGAGCTCGGCGTCGGACGTCGGCTCGTCGGGCGGTGGGGTGCTACGTGCGGATGGGGACATCGCTTCGACTCACTGGTTCAACAACACCAACGGTGCAGGAAGCATTCCGCTTACACGAAAGGCGCCGGCCGGCCTGGGAACCAGGCGCCGGATCGCTGGGATTTTGCCGGTCCGGCGCGAAGCCCGGGCGGCCCGGCGGCACGGCCGGGTGGGCGACGCGGGGCTGACAGCGCTGTCGCGGTCCAGCCCGCGCGCGGTGCCGGTTCCGCTGCGTAGCCCGCTTCGCACTCGCCTTCGCGAGGTCGCACGCCATCTTGCAAAGCCCCTGTCTCGTTCCTAGAGTCCCGGCAGACGTACCGTGATGAACAGGGCCACCCCCGACTCGCCTCGAATGTTCGAGAGCGACCTGGTCGATTTTTTCTCGCGCACGCATCCCGCGGTCGTGCCGGCGCTGTTCTTGCCTGCCATTGGTTGGGCGCTGTGGCGCGGCATCGTGGCCGGAGTGGGCGTGCTGCCGTCGGTCCTGCTGTTCGCCGGCGGGCTCGTGGTCTGGTCGCTCACGGAGTACTGGCTGCACCGCTTGTTCTTCCATTGGCAGCCGGACGCGCCGTGGGGCGAGCGCATGCACTTCCTGGTGCACGGCGTCCACCACAAGTGGCCGCGCGACAAGTACCGGTTGGTGATGCCGCCGGCGGTCAGCATCGCGCTCTATTTCATCTTCCTCGGTATCTTCTACGCTGCGCTCGGCGGACGTCTCGTGTGGCCGTTCCACGCCGGGTTCGCCCTCGGCTACATGAGCTACGACCTCACGCACTACTACATCCATCACTTCAATCCGAAGTCGGAGTACGGGCGTCGCTTGAAGAAGCACCACATGCTGCACCACTTCAAGACACCGGAAATCCGCTTCGGCGTCTCGTCCGTGTTCTGGGACATCGTCTTCGGCACGAAGGGGTAGCGGCGCACCGGCGCCGTGCGCCCCTGCTAAAGATCCTGCGTCGCTTGCGGCTTTGAGCTAGGGTCCGCCCGCGGCGGGCAGCGGAGGTTTTCCCATGGCCAGCGACGAGGAACAGCAGCAAAACGAAGGCGCGATGATACCGGTGGTGCCGGAGGACCTGGACGTCGATCCGCTCCTGGTCGCGCTGCTGCACTGCGCCGCGTTCCTGGATTTCGCCGACGATCGCCTGGTCCATCCCGACGCCGCAGGGGAGGTCCTCGAGCACGTCGGCCTGTACGTCCAGCGCCTGCCCGCGGAGCGCCTCGAAGACATCGGTGATCAACTCGAGATCCTGGCCGAGCACGGCGCCGGCGCGGGCTGGTCCGAGGACATGATCGAGTTCGTGCGGGAGTTCCTCTACAACTGCGGCATCGGTGACGAAGACGAAGACGAAGACGAAGACGCGTCAGACGACGCCGACGCCGACGCCGACGCCACCGACGACGACGAGTAGCGCTACACTGCGCTCGTGACGCGGCTGCATCATCTTGCGCTGGGCGCCCGCGACGTCGCGCGTGTCGCGGCGTTCTATCGCGATGTCCTGGGGCTGGCCGAGGTCGCGCGGCACGACGACGAAGCGGGCCAGCTGCGCAGCGTCTGGCTCGACCTCGACGGCGCCCTGCTCATGGTGGAGCGCACGCTCGAGGCGCCGCGCGCGGTGGCGGGCGTCGGCGCGGGACCGTTCCTGTTGGCGATCCGCGTTGCGCCGGCCGAGCGCGCCGCGCTGGAGCGGGCGCTCGAGGCGGCGGGAGCGCCAATCGAGTCGCGTACGGCACACAGTTCCTACGCGCGGGATCCGGAGGGGAACCGCGTGGCGGTGAGCCACTACCCCGCGCCCTGACGGAGCACAGCGCTCAGCGCCGGCCGCGGCGGCGACCGAGCAGCATGCCGAGCGCGGTCGACAGCATCAGCACGCCCGGCACGTCGCGCGCGTGCCGCGGGCCGAACAGCCGCGCGGTCAGGCTCTGGCTGGGTGGACCGCAGGGCGCGTTGCGCGCGAGCCTCGCTTGCCGGAAGTTGCTGACGGTGGCTTGCGACACCGCGGGCGTGACCACGCAGTCGTGATCGAGCGCGGTGCTCGGCAGGTTCAGCTCCAGCCGGGTGATCCACGCCGCCTGCGGCACCATGCCGATCATCGCCGCGGCGATGTCGTCGAAGCCGTTGCACTCGAACGCGCGGGAGGAGATCGCTTGCGGCTTCGAGGTGACGCAACCCGGGTCGGTGCACGTGTCCTCGAACGTCCGGACCGACGAGCTGAACCCGCTCTGCACGTTCGAGCAATCGACGCGCGGCGTCTTCGCGTCGACGGCGGCCTGCGCGAAATAGAGGTCGGAGAAGTTGTCGTAGCTGCCGGTCGTGTCGCCCGCGATCGTGTACTGCACCGGTGCGTAGCTGTTTGGCGACTGCGCCTGCGCGACGAATGCTCCCCGGATGGCGTAGCTGGTCAAGAACGAGCGGCCGCCGTTCTGTCCCAGGGCCTTTGCACGCACGGACAGGTAGTTCGACTGGCTCGTGGAAAAATCGAAGCTGAGTTCGGAGTCGTGGACGCTGACCTCGGCGATGTCCGGCATTGCGTAGCGTTGTTCCGCGATGACGTAGAGCGTGATGCCGACGAACGAACCGACGCCCGCGGCCACCATGCGCAGCGGCAGCTTGTACTCGCCGCCCGGGGTGACGACGCGCACCGGCGTCATCTCCTGCACGCCCTTGCCGGGGCTCAGGCGCAGGGCGATGAAGTCCCAGCCTTCGCTGACGTAGGAGTCGATGACCGGGCCGATCCCCGACGGGATGACGTAACCGTTCGAGGTGAGCCAGCTCTGCAGCGCCTGGGGATCGGTGGAGTGCAGCGTCACGGTGTCGTACGGCCCGACCGTTCCTTCGTGGACGACCTGGACGTTGTCTTGCGGAAGGCCGCCGCCCGCGCTCGCGCTGTCCGAGGCGCCGGACCCGCAGGCGCAGCCCGCGCTCGATTGGCCGGCGTTGCAGGAGAGCTGCGGCGACAGAACGCGCGTGTTCGTCACGCTGTCGAGCGCCTCGAACCACGCGGGTGACGCCTGCTCGATGTACGCGCCCGGCAGGATCGGCAGGACCCACGAGAAGTCCGACGGCGAGCCGTCGTACTGGAACTGATCCCACAGCACGGTGCGCGTCGGCGAAACCGCGAACGCCATGCGATGCCCGGTCACGGTGGACACGGATGTCTGGCCTGCGGGCGCGAAGCACCCGCCGCAAGCGTCGGCGTCGCGCGCACCGAGCGCGACCGCCGCAGTCGAAAAACACAGCACCAGGCTTGACGCCCGCATATCGAACCTCCCTCTAGAAGCAAGTGAAGAGAGCTTACGATTGCGCGGCTGACTCCGCTACCCTCCACAGGATGTCTGTGAAAGATCTCGCGACGCTGCGCGTCGAAACCGAGGGCCGGGTTGCCACGATCACGCTGAACCGCCCCGACCGCTTGAATGCCTACACCGCCGAGATGGGCGTCGAGCTGTTCGGTGCCCTGGGCGAGCTCGACCTGGACGACGGCGTGCGCGCCATCGTGATCACCGGCGCGGGACGCGCGTTCTGCGCCGGTGCGGACCTGGCCGGCGGCGGTTCCACCTTCGCCGGCGAGCACACGTGGCAGCGCGCCGCCGAGCTCGAGGCGCGCGTCAGGCCGTGGAACATGCGCACGCCGGTGATCGCGGCGATCAACGGACCGGCCGTGGGCATCGGCGCGACGTTGCCACTCCACTGGGACATCCGCATCGCCTCCGAGCGCGCGCGCATCGGCTTCGTGTTCGTGCGCCGCGGCATCATTCCCGAGGCCGCCAGCACCTGGATCCTGCCTCGGCTCATCGGCTTGTCGCGCTCCCTCGACCTGATGATCACCGGCCGGATCCTCGATGCGAGAGAGGCGCTGGAGTACGGGCTGGTGAGCCAGGTGGTCCCTCACGGCGATCTGCTGCCGACCGCGCTCGCGACCGCGCGGGACATCGCGACCAACACCGCGCCGGTCTCCGTCGCGATCACGCGCCGGCTGCTGTGGCGCCAGATGTTGTCGGCCTCGCCGGCGGCTGCGAAGGCGCACGAGGACGAGCTGTTCCACTGGATCGGCAAGCAGCCGGACGCCGCCGAGGGCGTCACCGCGTTCCTGGAGAAGCGCGAGCCGCGCTGGGGCATGAGCGCGGCCCGCGATCTGCCGGCCTCGGTCGGCGAAATCGAGGAATAGCTCACTCCGCGTCGCGGGCGACGGGCAGCGTGAGCCGGAACGTCGAGCCTTGCCCCTTGGCGCTGGTCGCGGAGATGCGACCGCCGTGCGCTTCCACGAGCAGGCGCGTGATGTAGAGCCCCAGCCCGAGGCCGTCCGGCCCGGTGACGCCGGTGGCGCGGTAGAACCGCTCGAACACGCGCGGCAACGCCTGGGCGTCGATGCCGATGCCGCGATCCTCGACCGAGATCGTGACCTCGGCGGGCGACGAGGTGAGCGTCACGTTCACGCTCGCGTCGGCGGCGGAGTACTTCAGCGCGTTGGTCACCAGATTCGTCACGGCGCGTCCGATGCGCTGGCGATCGGCGCGCACCTTCGGCACTTCGCCGGCATCGGCCAAGGACACCCGCCGCCGCTCCTGCGCGGGGAGCATGTCGAGGACGTCTCCCACCAGGACCGCGGGTCGCAGCGTCTCCAGCTCCAGCGACACCTGCCCTGACTCGAGGCGTGCCGATTCCACCAGATCGGTGATCATCACGTTCATGCGTTGGCCGCCTCGGATGATCGCTTCCGCGGTCGCCACGGTCGCGCCGTTCTCGTCCCGCGTCGCGCGGCGGCGCAACAGGTCCGCTTGCGCCATCATGCCGGCGAGCGGCGTACGAAGATCGTGCGAGATCATCGCGACGTAGTCGTCCTTCAGACGCTGTACGGTATTTGCCTTGGCGCGTTCGCGCTCGGTTTCCTGCAGTGCCGCGCCGAGCTCGACGACCTTGCGCCGGAGCTCGGCGTCCGTGTTCTCGTACAGCAGCGCATTCTCGATCACGATCCCCACCTGACGTCCGATCGTGGAGAACAAGCGCCGCGCAGCGTCGTCGAGCACGTGCTCGGCGGGCGGGTACAGGAACATCACGCCCTGGGTGCGCCCGTGCGCGGAAAGCGGAACAACGATGTGCGAGTGGGCGTGCACCGTCCGCAAGCGCGTGTGTCGGTCGTCCTGGTCGGAGCGGTGCGACTCCACGAACTCACCGGTCGCTGCCGCAAGTCCGCACAGGCACTCGCCCATCTTGATGCGCTGCTCGGCCTCGACGAACTCCGGGGACAGACCGCGGTGCGCCACCAGGCGCAACTCCTTGAGATCCTCGTCGACCAGGAAGATGCCGCCCGACGGCGTGAGCCCGGTCACGCGCAGGACGGCCTCGAGCGTGTGATCGAGGATCGCATCGAGATCGAGGGACGAGGTGATGGCGATCGAGATCGCGTTCAGGACCTCGAGCTCGATGTTGCGCGCGACCAGCGCGTCGCGCGCTGTCTTCCGCTCCTGCTCGAAGCGGGTCTGCTCGGCCAGGTCCGTGACGTGCTCGAGCACGAACCGGACCTCGCCTTGGGCGTCGTGCAGCGGATAGGCGGTGATCGACGCGTAAGTCGCGCAGCCGGCCTGGCCGATACCGGTGTGTTGCAACGAGGCGCGCTCGCCGGTCTTGAACGCCTCGGCGGTCGGGCAGCCGGCGCACACCTCCGTGCGATCGTGGAACACCTGGAAGCAGTGACGGCCGACGAGCTCCGCGGAGGAGCGCCCACTCCACTCGCGGACGAAGCGGTTTTCCCGTACGACGCGGAAATCGCGGTCCAGAACCACGACCCCCGACGGAATCTCGTCGAGCAACTCCGGCATCACCGACGAAATCGCCTCGGCAGCGATCGTCTTCCGATCCTCGCCCGGTGGCTGAGGGACTTGTCGCGCCATGTCGGTTTGCACCGCGACCCCCAACGTAGATCCGGGTTGCGCGTCGCGCCATGACGCGCGACCGGGCCATGACAAGGATCAACTCCCGGCGTCCGGGAAGCCCAGGGCGGCGTGCATCTTCTCGTCCATGTCGGCGGGAAAGGTGTGCCCGACCTTGCCGAGCGAGACGAAGAGCGCCGGGAATCCCGCCCTGTCCAGGCGACGCGTGGCGCCGAGCAGCGATCCGTGCGTCATGTCGTAGTCACCGGCGGCGAACACCACGCTGCGCACGCCGGCGTGGTCCAACCGACGTTTGTCCGCGGTGACCTTCGCCGCGATCACGACGAGGTGCGCCCAGCGCCCGTCGCCGGCTTGCGCGAGGTTCATGGCCACGCTGCCGCCCAGGGAAAACCCCATCAGCGTGCGTCCCTCCGTGTCGACCTGGCCCGGTCGCGCGGCGACCAGGCGCTCGACCGCGGACTCGACGTTCTTGCCGGCGTGCGTGAACGACCACGCCGCGCCGCCGCCCTGACAGGCGAGGCTCGCACGCGGGCACACGAGCCAGCCATGCTCCGTCGCGGCCGGCGCGATCCACGGACACTCGTTCTGCGGCACGTCGCACATTCCGTGCAGGAACACCGTCACCGGTTGCGCTCGCGAGTGGTCCTTCGGCGGATACACCACGACCGGCACGTCGCCTGCGTCGAGCCAGAACGGACCGGGATCGGGCGCCGCCTGCGTCACCGGCTCCGCCGGGACCACCGCCGCGGGTTCCGGCCGCGATGCCGTAGCGGTACGTGCAGGCGGCGTCGCCGCCGGCGCGACGATCCTGCGCGGCGTCGCCGTCGCCGTCGCCGTCGCCGTCGCGATTGGCTTTGCCGACTCCACGGCGGAGCTCGCTGCGCCACACGCCGATACCGCGATTGCCAGACAAGCCATCGTCCTGACCATGAGATCGTCCTCCGCGCCCAGCGCGCTTGCGACCGGTCGCCTCTCGACCCGCCGCTGCTGCGCTCACGAACGATCATCGCGCCGGCGCGCGACTTCGTGACACCTACAGGCTGCTGCCCATCGACTTCGGGTCGAAGCTCTTCTTCGACTTTTGCCGCGGGGGCGCGCTGTTCGTCGGCTGTTGCGGAACGGGCTTTGCGGGCATCGGCGCCGCCGTCGGCTTCGGTGCGGCCTTCGGCGCGACCTTCGGCGCGGCCGTCGGCACCGGCCCCGGCACGGCGCTCGGCGCCGGCGCATTCTGTTGCGGCACCGGCTCCGGTACGGCGCTCGGTAGCGGGGCGTTCTTGCGCGCGAGCGCGTCGGCTGCGGCCTTGCGCGCTTCGACAATGCGCGGTGCGGTGTCACCCGCCGGATCGAGCGTGCGCGCCTGATCGAGCTTGTCCACGCACGGCTGCCAGCGCGCGTGATCGCAGTCGTCGAGCCCGGCGCGCCTGAGCTCGCGCGCGTGATCGACCTGCGGCACGACCTCCTTCACGATCTCCTCGTGGTCCGGCGAGATGCGCCGCGTGTAGAGCGCGATCGCCGCGAGCACGAGCACCACCACGGCGGCCACCGCCGCGAGCTGCGCGGCCCAGCGCCGACGGTAGTGCTTGCGCATGCGCGTCACACGCTGGCGCACCCGCGGCGCCGGCATCTTCGCTTCCGCCGCGATGTGCTCGAGCTTCTCGCCGTCCGCCTCGCGCAGCATCCACTCGAGAGTGCTGTCCGCGCCTTCACCTTCGGGCAGCTCGCTTTCCGCCCAGCGCAGCAGGTCGCGCGCGCCGAGCGGCGCGCTCTCGGCGACGACCTCGTCCTCGAGCTCGCCGTCGTGCGGTACCTCGCGCCGGTGCTTGCGGAAGTGATCGACGATCTTGTTCTTGGCGATGCCGTGCAGCCAGCGCTCGATCTCCTCGCGCGCCTCGGGCGCGTGCTTGGAGGCGAGCGCGTCGGTGAGCGTCGTCTGCACGATATCCTCCGCCTCCGCCTCGGGCACGCGGGTCCGCACGAAGCGCACCAGCTTCGCGCGCAGCGCCGCGTCGCCGATCACAGCGCCGAGGTTGGAGACGTCGGGACGTACAGGTTCGGGCATCGCCATGGACGATCATCGCCGGAGTCGCCCGGTCTGTGACGTCCCTGATGTAGACACGGGAAATGGCTGGGCTATTTGCTGCCGGTCCGGCGCGGAAGCGGCTACGGGCAGATCAGGTACAGGACATCCGGCGCATGATCGGCAAAACCTGCCACGCATTGTCCGACGGGGGGCGCGTTCGATTTGCCGGCCCAGAGCGGGCTCTGGGCGACCGGCCAGCTCGTCCACGCGAACGCGGCGTCGAACTTGTACACCATGCCGTTGTCGTACTCGGAGTAGGCGAGGAACGCGTCGCCGGATTTCTGATAGAGCGCCGGGTCGAAGCGTTCGAGCATCCATAGCGCATGCGCGCCAGCCTGGTTGGGACCGCCCTTCGCCGTCTCGTCGGTCATGGTGACCTTCTGGAAGCCCGAGACCGAGTCGTTCTGATCGTAGGTGTATAGGTAAGCGTACGGCGACGCCGTGAACGTCAAGTCGGCTCCGCCGGCGGCGTTGACGTCGAACAACGAGTGGGGAACCTGGTAGACGGCGTCGATCGTCGCGGGCAGCGATGGAAAGCGCGCAGTCGCCGCGGTGGGCGGCATCCACGTCCCATTCTTGCGCCAGTACAGCTGGCCGTCGGTCGTGAACACCAGTAGCCGACCGATGTCGGTGAGCTGGACGGTCGCCATCACGTCGGCGCAGCGTGGTGGCGCCTTCGGATCGGACCAGGCTTCCGAGAGGTACTGCGCCGTCGACCCGCTGCCGCTGAACTGCAGCGAGTAGAGGCGCAGGCCGGCGTGGTCGTCCACGGTGCCGTTGCAGTCGTCGTCGGCGCCGTTGCATGTCTCGACCGCGGGCAGCACCGCTCCGTTGCACGTACTCCACGTGCCGCCGACGCACGTCTGCGTTCCGCCCTTGCAGGGCCCAACTCCCTCGGTGCCGGTCGCGCCGCCGTAGCACGGCTTGGAGTCGCCGTCCGTGCACGCGCAACCCTCGTCGACGGTCCCGTCGCAGTTGTCGTCGACGCCGTTGCACGACTCTTGCGCGACCGGGAGCACATCGCCGGTACAGCTCGTCGGGAAGTGCCCGCCCGCGCACACGCGCGATCCGTGGTGGCACGCGCCGACGTCCTTCGTGGCTGGCGGACCACTGTAACAATCCTCCGACTGGCCGTCGACGCAGTCGCCGGGCCACGCGCCGGCTTCGGTCCCGGCGTCGCCAGCAGAACCCGCGGTGCCGCCTCCGCCGCCGCCGTCTGGAACGGCCGCGTCGTGGTCGCCTTGGCCGCTGCCGCCGTTGCCCGCCTGGTTTTCGGCGACCGGCGTTGCGCAGCCGACCAGAGGGAAGCAAACGAGCAAGTGGGTGATGCGCATCGTAGCCGAGGGAACTCTATCACGACCACGCGCGACCGCGGCAGCGGGACGGCCAGCGCTCTGTCGCCCAGCGCCCTCCGGTGCACTAGGCTCCCCCCGTGGCATGGCACATCGATCGACTGGTCCCCGGCGGTGACGGCTTCCTGCGGCTGCCCGACGGGCGCGCGGCGTTTGCCGCCGGCGCGCTTCCCGGCGACGTGATCGAGCCGGACTCCATCGAGGATCGGCGGAGCTACGTGCGCGCGACGCGCTGGACGTTGGTCGAGCCCGGACCTGATCGGGTCGAGCCGCCGTGTCCGGTCGTGGACGCGTGCGGCGGCTGCGACCTGATGCGCCTGTCGCGGCCGGCGCAGCTGCGCGCCAAGGCCGGCATCCTGCGCGAGGCGCTGGCGCGCACCGGCGGCTTCCGCGACTTGCCCGACCCGTTGCCGATGATCGCCGTGGGAGACGATCTCGGCTACCGATCGCGCATCCGCGTGCACGTCGACGACGCCGGCCGCGTCGGTTACTTCGCGCGCGGTACGCACGAGCTGGTCGAGATCCCGGGCTGCCCGATCGCAGCGCCGGGCATCGACGCGGCGCTCGGGGAGCTCCGGGCGCGCGCCTCCAACGGCGACGTGCCGACGGGCGACACGGAGCTCGGCGGCGAGCCCGGGGTCTTCTCGCAGGTGAACCGCGCGGTGAACGAGCGCCTGGTGGCGGACCTGGTCGCTGGCGCGCGTGAGCGCGGCGTGACCTCGTTCTGCGATCTCTACGCCGGCGCCGGCAACTTCACGCTGCCGCTCGGCGCAGCGGGCCTTCGCGGCGTCGCGGTCGAGCGTTCGCGCGAGGCGGTGGACGCGGGACGGCGCGCGTCGGAAGCGCAGGGGCTGGAGCTGCGCTTCATCGCGGGAGACGTGGCGCGCGAGGCGAAGCGGCTCGACGCGCGCCCCGAGCTGGTGCTGCTCGACCCGCCGCGCACCGGCGCGCGCGAAGTGATCGCCAGCGTGCTGCGGCTCGCGCCGCGCGTCATCGCCTACGTCGCCTGCGATCCGGTCACGCTCGCGCGCGATCTGCGTGCGTTCGCCAACGACGGCTACCGCTTGGAGAGCGTGACCGGCTACGACATGTTTCCGCACACGCACCACGTCGAAGCGCTGGCGTGGCTCGCGCGCGCGTGACTACTTCTTGCCGTGCTGCTGGCGGTAGCGGCCGAGCGCCTGGCCCAGCTTCTGGCGCATGCGCGTGACCGCGACCAGGAATTTTGCCTGCTCCTTCGGCGTCAGGATCCGCGCGACCTCGTCGAGCTCGCGCTGGTGCATGGCCTGGAGCTTCTGTTGGCTCGAGCGCAGACCGGCGATGGCCTTCTTGTAGGCGGCCTGGTCATTGCTGTCGGCCTTCAGCAGGGCGCGCAGGGCTTGGCGGTGCGTGCGCTGCTCCTGCCGGAGCGTGCGCTCGGCTTTCGCGTTCTTGTCGAGGATCTTCTCGACCGCGGCGGCCTTCTTCTCGTCGAGGCCCACGCGATCACGCAGCACCTTGTGCAGGACTTGCTGCATGCGCTGCTCGACCTGGGCGCGCTTGTCCGGCGGTGGCCCGCCCTTGCCGGCGCCCTGCGCGAACGCGGGCGCGGCGACGGCGAGCGCCGAAAGCAGCGCCACCGAGGCTGCGAGATGTCGCTTCAGCTTCATGTCTTCCTCCGTCGTTCAGGTGCCGCCGTTGTCCAGCAGCTCGCCGGTGGCGTACAGCCACGCGTCCAGGTCCGCGTCCGGCGGCGGGCCGTCCAGGGCGCCCACGCCCAGATCCGCGCTCGATCCGAGCCCGTCGCTGTCCAGACCCGCCACGACGTCGAGTGCCGGCACGTCCGCTGTCGGCTCAACGACTTGCGCGCTCTGCGGCGCGGCGACTGCGGTCGCGCTCGGCGCCGCCCGCAGCGCGATCGCGCTCGGCCGCGGCGGCACGCCGGGCGGCGTGTGCGTCGCGGTTCCGACCGCGAGCGCCAGCGCGCCGGCGCCGACGGCGAGCCCGGGTAGCCACACCCACAGCGAGCGCCAGCGCGGCTTCGCGTGCGCGGGGACGTCGACGGCGCGCGCGGCGAGCCGCGTGAGCAGCGGACCCGAGGCGTCTTCCGCCGTGGCGTCGAACAGCTTCTGGAGCTCGGCCTCGTCCTTGTCGATCTCGTCGGTCATGGCGATTCCCCGAGCCGCTCGCGCAGCTCTTTGAGAGCCAGATGCACGAGCACGCGCACCGAGCCTTCGGTCGACCCGACGGCGCGGGCGATCTCCTCGTACGACATGCCGGCGTCGAGGCGCAGCAGCGCGGCCTCGCGCCGCTTCTTCGGCATCGCCGCGAGCGCGACGCGGATGCGCTCCGCGGTCTGCCCCGCGCTCACCAGATCCGCCGGCCCGGGCAGCGCCTCGGGGACGGCCGATGCGTCCTCGCGCACCCGACGCCGGCGCTCGGAGCGCAGCAGCGTGTGCGCCTTGCGCACAGCGACCGCCGCCAGGAACGCCTTCAGCGACGTGCCCGGCTCGTAGCGCCGGAGCTCCCGGTGGACGACGGTGAGCGCTTCCTGCACCGCGTCCTCGGCGAGCGCGCGATCGCCGCAGGCGCGGGTCGCGATGCGATACAGCATCCCGAGGTGCGGCTGGACCAGGCTCGCGAACGCGCGCCCGTCGCCGTCGAGGGCGCGGGCGATCAGCTCCTGCTCGACGCTCACGGTCCGGAGGTTTTCACCGCTCGCGGCTGGGAAAGCCAGGGCCAGCGCACCGGGATGGGCAGCGATCGACATGTCACCCGCGGATCGGCGCTGCCCGTCAGGTCGTTAAATGGTCGAATTAAACTCAATCATTACCAAATGTTATGCTTTGCTGGCCCGGCGCGGAAGCGCGCGTGGGCATCGTCCCGGCCAGCTTCCGTTGCGATCCGGCGAGCGGGTGAGCGCGCTCGTAGCGCATCACCGGTGCGGTCGGGCGTTGCGCGCGGGCGCGTGGTGGACGCCGCCGCGCGGCGGCGCGGCGACGCCCCGGTAGTGCCCGCGCGGCGCCCGGCGGATCTCCACGCGACCAGGTCGTCGGTGGTACACGATGAACGGGCGCGGATGCACGAATACGACGCGCGGATACAGCGGGTCGTACCACCAGTACGAGCCCCAGCCGATGACCAGGACGCGCGGTCCGGGCTCCGCGTAGACCGCGCTCGGCTCGGCAAGCTCGCGGTCGAACGTCGCGCGGCCAGGAACCGTCGCGGACGCCGTGCGGATCTGCCACAGAAACTCGAAGCCCGGTACGTCCGTGGCGTCGTCGAGGCCGTCGGGCAGCGGGAAGTAGAAGTCGAGGACGCGCCGCTCGCCCTGGGCGACCGCGACGGACGGCAGTGTCCCGAGGTCGGTGTTGACGTAGGCGGCGCGACTCTCGCCCTCGCCGGCGATGTGCACGCGTTCCTCGCGCGTGTCGACCGTCAACGGCGTCGCGCTGCTCGTGTTGTCGATCGCCATGCGCACGATCAACATCGGCACGTCCGACTCGCCCTCCGCGCCAACGTCGGCGATGCCGTACGACGTCACCTGCACCGCGCCCGCCGGAACGTCCGGGGGGATCGGCGTCCGCACGGACGGCAGCCCGTTGTCCGTCGCGTTGGCGGTCCGCGGCGCATACAGGTAGTCGCTATTGGCCGCGCAGCCGACCAGCGCGCTGAACAGCAGTGCAAGAATCGCGTGGCTTGCGGGTGAACGTCGCATCGGCGGGCTCCTGGGTGACCGCGCGCAGGCGGTGCCCGTCCGGGAAGCATCCCGTGTGCCATGGTGGAGAGGGCGGCCTGCAAACTTGCAGGCCTCGGCCCGGGCTCGAGGGCGGCGCGCGGGGCGCCGCGAATTTGCAGGACCTCTTGTCACCGGCGCCGGCGGCTAGCAGGCTCGCCGCGTGGAAACCTCGCACCTCCGCCCGACGATCGCGTCTCTCGCCGTCGCGGCGCTATTCGCTGTCGCGTGTTCCAGGCACGCCGACGTCGCCCCGACACCGAGCGCCCGCCCGGCCGCGAGCGCGGCGCCCGTCGTGAGCGCGGCGGCGAGCGCGGCGCCGACCTCGAGCGCGGCGGCGCCGGCTACGGCCGACAGCTCATCGCCGCTGACCGGCGTGCTCTCCGAACAAGCCTTCGAGAAGCTGCACCAGCTACGCGCCGGTTCCGCGCCGCCCCGGCAAGGAAAGATGGTGAAGGTAGCGGGCGCACGCGCATATCTGAGCCTGCCCAAGGACGCCAAGCCACCGCTGCCCGCGCTGGTCGTGATCCACGAGTGGTGGGGCTTGAACGAGCACATCGAGCACTGGGCCGATCGCCTCGCCGAGGACGGCTACGCGGCGCTCGCCGTCGATCTGTACGGCGGCAAGGTCGCGACGACGCCGGGCGACGCCATGGCGCTGATGAAGAAGGTCGACGAGACGCGGGCGCGGACGATCCTGCTCGCCGCGGACCACTTCATGCGGACCGACCCGCGCGTGAAGGCGTCGCGCCTCGGCGGCATCGGCTGGTGCTTCGGTGGCCGCTGGTCGCTGGAGCTCGCCATCGCCGACCCGAAGCTCGACGCGGACGTCGTCTACTACGGTCACGTCCCGACCGACCCGGAGAAGATGTCGACCCTGCGCACGCCGGTACTGGCGTTCTTCGGCAAGCGCGATCCGAGCATCCCGCAAGCGCACGTCGACGCGTTCGAGCACGCGTTGGAGACGCTCCACGTCGATCACACGGTGTACCGCTACGACGCCGAGCACGCGTTCGCGAACCCGTCCGGCGCGCGCTACAACGAGAAGGCCGCGGCGGACGCGTGGCAGCACGTGCGCGAGTTCCTCGATCGGCGCCTCAAGCACCCAGCCCACGGCGGGTGAGTCACGGGTCGGGCGGCGAAGCCTGCGTGCGATCGAGCGCGTCGTCGACGAACGCCAGCAGCGTATGCGTCTCGTCGGCGCCGAGGCGTTGTCCGACGTACGCGATCAGGTAGACGAGCGCGGTGACCACCGCCGCCGCCGGCAGCGCCCACAGCCCCCACAGCGCGCGATCGACCATCCACTGCGACGCGGCGAACACCAGGGCGAACAGCGTACTGAACGCGATCACCGCGTAGAGCGCGACGATCAGCGTCCACACGTGCGGCTGCGGCCCGATCCGTCCGCGGAGCACCACGCCGCCAGCGTGCGGTTCGGCGGTGAGACTCACCTGGGGAGACCAGAAATGACGATCGCGATCGCAGATCGTGATCTCGACGTGCTCGGCCAGCACCGTCCCGCAGCAGCTGCTGCCGGAGACGGCCAGCTTGCGGCGCAGGCGCGCGAGCGCCTCGCCCGGCGCGAGCGGCGACTCCAGCTCCAGATGAGGTCGAACCTGCGGACGTTCCACGCTGCCGTCGCCGGGGGCCGCACCCGAGCGCCCCCAAGCCTCCAGTCCGGGCGAGCATACGTCGGCGCTCAGTCGAGCTCCAGAGCATGGCGCAGCTCGTCCTCGAGCTCGTCGAGGGCCTCGAGCGCGATGCCGGGCGCTCCGAACAGCTCCAGGTGCAGCGCACCCCGGAAGCCGAACGCCACGACGGCCGGGACGCTTACGCCCTGGATGTTCGGGCCGATGACGCGGATGCGCTCGATGTCGTCGCCGAACGCGGCGAGCCCCTCGTCGATCCGGCCGACGTTGGTGAAGACCAGCCCGCGACTGAGCGGCAGGTCGATCATCAGCGGGTGCAGCCAGCGCGTGAGTGTGCGGGCGAACGCGTGCGGCGCGCCGAACGCGAGCGCCAGCGGGACCAGGATGAACGCCGGCCCGGCGAGGCCCCGCCGCTGCGGTCCGGTGACGGCGGCGACGGCGCGGGCGGTCGACGCCAGGTCGCCGATCGCGGCTCTCGGCACGAGCGCGGTGAGGATGCTGGACGTGTTGGCGGCGGTGAGCCGCGGCGCGCCGGCGTAGCGGCGCAGATCCATCGTGTACATCACGGCGAGCGGTCCGCGGCTCGACCGGCCGGCGGCGACGCGCGCGAGCGCCGCGATCAGCGCGTCGTTCACGCTCGCGCCCTGGCTGCGGCAGCGCGCCTTGATGCGATCGACGTCCGTCGCTTCGATCGTCAGATGCCGCCAGCTCGCGTCGCGCGCCGCATCCGCCGGAAAATGTCGCTCGCGCTTCGCGGCGCCGAGCGTGCGCAGCGGCAGCAGCAGCGTCGCGGCGAGGTCGCGTGCCAGCACTGGAAGATGCCGCCAGCCGAGACCGGCGAGCGCGCTCGCCACGCCGCGTCGCGGATCGACGGGCATCGACGGCGGCACGCCGTAAAGGTGCGCGCCCAGCACGTGCCCGACCGCGGCCATGCCGCCGCCGTCGACCGCCAGGTGGGTCAGGCTCAAGATCAAGCGCGAGCCCTGGCTGCGTTCGAGGCTCACGACCCGCAACGGTCGTTCGCGCGCCGAGTCGATGGAGCGGCGCACCCAAGCGTCGGTGTCCGCCTCGAGGTCGTCGGATGCGCTCACGACGTGGACCGCGTCCGAGACCGGCGTCTCGACCGCGCGCCAGCGGTCGCGCCAGAAGTGCGCTTCGTAGCGGCGCCCCAGCACGGGGAACGCCGTGACGGCGCCCTGTACCGCGCGCTCGAGCTGGTCGCGGGAGAATGTCCGGCGCAGATCGATCACGGCGTGGACGCCCAGGTCGCCGAAGCGATCCATGGATCCAAACAGGCCGACGTCGGGGAGCTCGGCAGTGAGCAACGCGATTACCTCGCCCGGGAGCTTGCGCCATCTCGCCGCCGGAAGCTACGGCCGCCAGCTGCCGCGCCGGACCGCAATCCGGTCAAGTCAGCGCCAGCGCAAGCACGCCGCTGCCGCACAGCACGAGGGTGGCCAGGGCGAGCCGCGCGGCGAGCCGGCGCGAGCCGAACACCGCGCACAGCCCGAGCTTGACCAGCGTGTTGCTGATGGCCGCGATCACGATCGACACAGCCGCCAGGTTCCGCACGATCTCCCCGCGTTGCGACAGCTCCGCCATGCTGAGCGTGATCGGATCGACGTCCGTCATGCCCGCCAGTCCGGCCACCGCGTAGAGTCCGCCCGGTGGGGCATGGGTGCGGACGACCTGCACGACGACCAGGACCGCCGCGAACACGACGGCGAACTTGATCGCCGAGCGGAGCTGGAACGGGCTCTTCAGGCTGACTTCCGGCGAGCTCTCCGGCGTCGAGTCCTGACGTCGGCTTCGCAGGTACTCGTACGTCGCGACGAGCCCCGCCACCGCCGCCATTGCCAGCATTGGCGCGAGCAGTCGTGCCACCAGCGGGCGGTCGATCACCGCCACCAGCACCAGCACGCGAAGCGACATCACGCTCCACGCCAGGAGCACGCCGGTGGCGAACGCCGCCGACAGCTGCGGCTCCTCCTTGCTGCGCCGCGCGAAGGCGAGGGTCACCGCCGTCGACGAGACCAGGCCGCCGAAGAAGCCCGTGACGGCTGTGCCGCGGGCTTGCCCCAGGATGCGTACGGCGACGTAGCCGACCATCGACAGAGCCGAGATCAGCACCACCAGCAGCCACAGCTTGTACGGGCTGAGCGCGTGCCAGGGATCGATGGCCTCGTGCGGCAGCAGCGGCAGCACGATGAACGACGCGAACAACAGTCGCAGCGCGGCCAGGAGCTCCGCCGTGCTGATGCGTTGCACCGCCTCGTGCAAGCGTGCCTTGAGAGCGAGGAAGCCCGACGTCGCGATGGCCACCGCGACGGCCACGCCGGCGTGACCGAGCACCGTGGCGCCGCCCAGCAGGTACACGATGATCGCCGCGGTCTCGGTGGTCAGCCCGGGCTGCTTCGGGACCGGGCGGTTCTCCACGACGTAGCCTGCGACCACCACCGCCGTGACGCAGCCGAGCCCGACCAGGAACACGGCCATGCTCCCCGTCGTGTTCGAGATCCACGCGCACACCGCGCCGAGCTCCGCGAACAGCATGAACGTGCGCAGCCCGGCGAAGCTCGCGGCTTCGTCCTGCGTGTGGTGCGCGCGCTCGGTGCCGACCAGCGCGCCGATGAACAGGGCGATGGTCAAGTTCTGGATCAAGCCGTAGTCCACGACCCCAACGTAAGGCCGCGATCGCTCGGCGCGAGGGCCGGCGTCAGCCGCTGGAAAGGGATGCCGGTCCGGCGCGGAATCCCCCGGCCCGCGCGGCGGCTACTTCCCCGAGTATCGCGGCGCGCGCTTCTCCATGAAGGCGCCCATGGCCTCGCCCAGATCCTCGGAGGCGAGGAAGGCGGAGTTCCACGCAGCGACGTACTCGAGCCCGTCGGCCACGCGGCGACCGCGGCCGAAGTCGAGCACGCGCTTGACGCCGCGCACGGTGAGCGGCGCGTTGGCGGCGATCTCGGCCGCGGTGGCGTCGGCCAGCTTTACGAGGGCTTCGCGATCGTCGGCCACGTCGTTCACGAGCCCGATCTCCTTGGCTCGCGCCGCGTCGATGTCGCGGCCGGTGAAGGCGAGCTCGCGCGCGTGGCCCTCGCCGACCACGGCGGGCAGGCGCTGGAGCGTGCCGAGGTCGGCGACGATGGCGATGCGCGTCTCGCGCACCGAGAACTTCGCGTCGCGGCTGGCGTAGCGGATATCGCACGCACACGCCAGATCGATGCCGCCGCCGATGCACCAGCCGTGGAGCGCGGCGATGACCGGCACCGGGCACGCCGCGACCGCGTTCAAGTAGCCCTGCAAGCGCAGGATGGTGTTGTGCAGCGCGAGTCGCGGGCCGGCCAGGCCGCCGCTCAACCCGGCGCCGAGATCCTGCATGGCGGCGCCGAGATCGAGCCCGTACGTGAAGTGCTTCTGGCTCGATCGCACCACCACCGCGCGCACCTCCGGGTCCGCTGCGATAGCGGTGAACGCGGCGCCGATCTCCTCGAAGAACTTCGGCGGCATGGTGGGCTTTTCCAGCACCACGTGGGTGACGTGCTCGCGCTTGTCGATGCTGATGGTCTCCGGCATGGCGCTATCCTGCTACCGGTCGGCCGCGACTGTCGAAAGGAATCGCGGGGGCTTGCGCGCGTGGGTCGCCTGCTCGAACGCGTACGCGTCGCGGACCAGCTTCGTTTCCGACCATGCCGTGCCGATGAACGACAGCCCGACGGGCAGGCCGTGGACCTGGCCCATCGGGACGGTGACGCTCGGATAGCCGGATACCGCCGCGGGCGACGTGTTGCCTCCGAGCACGTGGTCGCCGTCGACCAGATCGGTGGTCCACGCCGGTGCGTTGCTCGGGGCGACCAGCACCTCCACGCGGTAGCGAGCGAGGGCGGCGTCGATGCCGTCCGGGCCGGCGAGGCGCCGGGCCCGGGCCCGCGCCTTCACGTACGCCGGATCGGTCAGCGCGCCGCGCGCTTCGCTCTTCTCGAACACCTCTTGACCGAACCAGCGCATCTCCGTGTCGGCGTGGGCCTTGTCGAAGGCGATGAGATCCGCGAGCGTGTGCACGGACAGACCCTGGCGCGTATCGAGGTACGCCTTCACGTCCGTCTTGAACTCGTACTGGAGCACCGTCGACTCGTCATCGCCGTACTTGTCGGCGTTCGGGACCTCCACCGGGTCGACGACGTCCGCGCCGGCAGCGCGTAGCGACGCCACCGCGGCGTCGAAGGCCTGGTCCACGCCCGGCAGGAAACCGGCGAACTTCCGCACCACGCCGACGCGCACGCCCGCGAGGCCGCGCGCGTCGAAGGCATGCGACAGATCGAGGGCGTGCTTGTCCGCGTCTTTCGTTGCCGCATCGCGCGGGTCCGCGCCGGTCAGGGCGGCGAGCAGCAACGCGGCGTCCGCGACGCTGCGGCCCATGCTGCCCGCCGTGTCCTGGCTGTGGCTGAGCGGCACGATGCCGCCGCGGCTCACCAGGCCCACCGTCGGCTTGATGCCGACCAGGCCGTTCACCGACGCAGGGCAGATCACCGAGCCGTCGGTCTCGGTGCCGATGCCGACGGCGACCATGTTCGCCGCCACGGCCGCGGCGGTGCCGGAGCTCGAGCCGCACGGGCTCCGATCGAGGACGTACGGATTTCGCGTCAGGCCGCCGACGGCGCTCCAGCCGCTGGTCGCGTGGGTCGAGCGGAAGTTCGCCCACTCGCTCAGGTTCGTCTTGGCGAGGATCACCGCGCCCGCCGCGCGCAGCTTTGCCGCGACCGTCGCGTCCTTGGGTGCGGGCGCGCCGGCCAGGGCCAGCGAGCCGGCGGTGGTGTGCATGCGGTCGCCCGTGTCGATGTTGTCCTTCAGCACCACGGGGATGCCGTGGAGTGGCCCCCGGAGCTTGCCGGCGGCGCGCTCCGCGTCGAGCTTGTCGGCGATCGAGAGCGCGTCCGGGTTGACCTCGATCACGGCGTGGATCGCCGGGCCCGCGTCGTCGAGCGCGGCGATGCGATCGAGGTACTGCTGGACGACGGCGCGCGACGTGAGCTCTCCGCTCGCCATGCGCCGCTCGAGATCCGCCACGCTCGCCTCGTCGAGGGCGAACGGCGCGGTGGTGCTCGCGGGCGGCGATGCCGCCGTGGGAGCTGCCGCGGGCGGAGGTGGGCGGGCGCCGCTTGCGGCGGCGCCGGCGGCGCTCCCGCACACGCGACGCTCAGGACGGAAGCGACGGACCACGAGAAGCGACGTGACATGTACTTGTCGTACCGACCCGCGCCGTTCGTTCCAAGCGATTCCGCGCCGGACCGGC
Organism: uncultured delta proteobacterium; assembly: GCA_963775185.1. Classification (GTDB taxonomy): domain Bacteria; phylum Myxococcota_A; class Polyangia; order Polyangiales; family Polyangiaceae; genus JAPSGB01. The sequence continues at coordinate 225,752 of CAVZIE010000014.1, forward strand.
AAATCGATCGGTTGACCGGCTCGCGAGCGGCAGCAAGACTTCGCTGCTTTGGTCGATCTGGATGTTGTCGTTGTCGGCGCGGGAACGGCGGGTGCGGCCGCGGCGCTGGCGTGCGCGCGCGCCGGCCTGCGTACATTGTGCGTCGATCGGCGTCCGCTCGGCGAAGCGGGGGCGCGCTGGGTGAACGGCGTGGCGGCGTCGGCGTTCGACGACGCGGGCATCGAGCGTCCGCAAGCGCCGGAGCGGCGGGGCGGCGAGCAAGCGTTCCACATCGTCAGCGGCTGGGGCCCGAAGCGGATCGTGATCCGCGAGCACGACGTGCTCGACGTCGACATGCGGCTGCTGGTCGAGCGGCTGCAGCGGCTCGCGCGCGAGGCGGGCGCGAAAATCACCGGCGGCGTGGGCATCGGCGCGTTCGACGGCCGCTCGCTCGACACGTCCGAAGGCACGCTGAGGGCGCGCTGGTTCGTCGACGCGACCGGCCTCGCCGGGGCGCGCTTGCTAGATCAGCCCAAGGTGAGCCGCGGCGACCTGTGCGCCGCGGCGCAGGAGGTGCGGGTGGTGCAGGACGTCGCCGCGGCGCGCGCGTTCTTCGAGCGGAACGCCGTCGCGCCCGGCGAGACGCTGTGCTTCACGGGCGTCTCCGGCGGCTACTCGATCGTCAACGTGCGTCTCGAAGGCGACCACGTGAGCATCCTCACCGGCGGCATTCCCGCCGGCGGGCACAAGTCCGGACGCGAGCTGATCGACCAGTTCGTGCGCGAGCACGTCTGGATCGGCGACGCGCTGTTCGGCGGCGCGCGTCCGATCCCGCTGCGCCGCCCGCTCGACCGGCTGGCGAGCGACAACGTCGCGCTGATCGGCGACGCCGCTTGCCAGGTGTTCGCTGCGCACGGCTCCGGCATCGGCGCGGGCATGGTCGCGGCGCGCATGCTCGCCGACGCGCTCGCGAGCGGCGCCGGGCCGCACGCCTATGCCCACGCCTGGCAGCGGCGCTACGGCGGTCTGTTCGCGGCCTACGACCTGTTCCGTCGCTTCTCCGAGACGCTCGGGCCGGCAGAGCTCGACCTGCTCATGGACTCGGGCCTGCTCGACGCGGCGACGGCGCGGGCCGGCCTCGAGCAGCGCTTGCCGAAGCTGGGCGTCGCGTCCCTGCCGTCGAAGCTCGGCGGGCTGTGGCGGGCGCGGCGCATCGCCGGCGCGTTCGCGCGGCTCGGCGGTCGCATGGCCTCGGCGCTCGCGCTGTACGCGCGCTATCCCGAGGATCCCGCGGCGATTTCCGCCTGGAGCCGGCGGGCGGAGCGGCTCCTGGGAAGCTGATCGGGCCGCGCGGCGTATCAAGGACGTCGCGATGCTGCGGAGGGGATCGATTCTGGTCGCGCTCTCGCTCGCCGCCTGCGGCGGCGCGCGCAGCCAGGCCGGTCTCGCCGGTTCGGGACCCGTCGCGTCCGTGGCGAAGCGCTGCGGCGCTCGGCCCGGCGCGCGCGTGGCGCCCGTCGGCAGCGACGGCACCGGGTCGACCGTCGCGCTGGTGAGCTGGAACGGCAGGCGCCTCGCGATCGTCGCGGACGAGGACGAGCACGCGGTGCACACGCTTGACCTCGCCAGTCGCCGGCGACTCGCGTCGACGCCGGTCGGCGGACGGCCGGCACAGCTGCTGGTCCTGGCCGACGGTCGCGTGCTGGTCGCGAACCGCGACCGCTCGCAGCTCATGCTGCTCGTGCCGGGGAGCGATCCGTCGCAGCCGCTGACCGTCGACTGCGGCGTCGCCACGCCGACCGAGCCGGTCGCGCTCGCGACCACCCCCGACGGCGCCACGGTGATCGTGAGCAGCGGCTGGGGCCACGCGCTCAGCGGCTATCGCGTCGCGGATCTCGCCCGCACGTTCCGCGTTGATCTGCCGCGCGAGCCGCGCGCGGTCGTCGTCGCGGACGACGGCGCGCTGGCCTACGTGTCGCATGCCGTCGGCGGGAAGATCAGCATGGTCGCGCTGGGTGCGGATCACCGGGTCGTCGAGCTGGGCGTCGGGTCGGGAGCGGACCCGCGCATCGAGCAGATCCGGCAGCAAGTGCGCGCGGCGTCGGGCGTCGCGGCGGCCGCGCAGCTCGCGGCGCTCGACCAACTCCCCGACGGGCGTCGCACCTCGTGCCAGGGCTACGCCCTCGCCAAGTCCGTCGATCCGGTGGGTCGCATCCTCGCGCCGCAGGTGCTCGTCGATCCCGGCGACGCGCAACGCCGGCCCACGGGCTACGGCGACGACAACGCGGCTACCGAGCTCCAGAGCGTTGCCGTCATCGACGCGCGGCTCGGCACTCCGCTGGCGGCATCGCTGTCCTTGCCCCAGCCGTCCTGGGCGAGCCCGCCCGGGGAAGGAAGCGTGGAGCAGTGCCTGCTGCCGCGCGCGGCCGTCGTGGATCCGGCGACACGGACGTTGCTCGTCGCGTGTCTCGGCATCGACGCCGTGATCGCCTACGACGCCTCCGCCGCCACTCCGTCGCAGACCGAGAAGCGTCGCTGGAACGTCGCGTCCGGTCCCACGGGTATCGCCGTCGATCCCGGGCGGCGCGAAGCGGTCGTGTGGTCGCAGTTCGACCGATCGCTCGACGTGATCCCGCTCGCTCACGTCGAACCTAGCGTCGACGACGAGGACGTGCCCGCGGAGGTGGCGCACTTCGCGTTGCCGTCCGATCCCGCTCGCCGCCTCGACGTCGCGGCGCGTCTCGGTCGCCAGTTGTTCTTCGCCACCGGCGACGCGCGCATCTCGCGCGATGGCCGTGCCTGCGCCAGCTGCCATCCCGACGGCCGCGACGACGGTCTGGTGTGGGCCACGCCGAACGGCCCGCGCCGGTCGATCCTGCTGGCCGGTCGTCTCGCGGACACGGCGCCCTACTCGTGGGAGGGCAACGAGGCGGATCTGCGCCGCCACCTCGTCAAGACCTTCGATCGGCTCCACGGTGCCGGTGGCCTGCGGAGCGTCGAGCTCGACGCCCTCCTCACCTACGTCAGGAGCTTGCCACCGCCGCCGCGTGCGGTGACGCCGGACGACGTCGAGCTCCGGCGCGGCGCCCAGCTGTTCGTCTCGGCCGAGGTCGGCTGCTCGCACTGCCACAGCGGTCCCGCCTTCACCGACGGCGCGCTGCACGACATCGACAGCCACGCCGAGGTCGATCGCGAACGCAAGTTCAACACGCCGTCGCTGCGCTTCGTCGGCGCGAAGGGTCCGTGGTTCCACGACGGCCGCTACAAGACACTTCGCGAGCTGCTCGTGAAAGAGGACGGCAAGATGGGCCACACGCACGGCCTGTCGCCGGCGGACCTCGACGCCCTCGAGGCGTACGTGAGGTCGCTGTGAGGTCGACCGCGCTGCTTGCCGCGCTCGCCGTCGGCGCCATCGCCGCGTCGGCGACCGCGGCGACGCCACGCTTCGACGTGTTGCCGTTCGGGCTCGTCGGCGCGGTGCCACGGCAGCCGCCGGTGCGCATTCCGGCGAGCGAGCGCGCGCCGGGCTTCTTCCTCGAGCCGGTGACCGGCGGCGGGAACGCCGAGAGCGAGCCGCGCTACGTCCGCCTCCTCGCGGCGCCGGGTTCGAACGACAGCGACGACCAGGACGCCTGCTTCGAGGTGCTCGACACGAGCCGCAGCGTGGGCCAACCGTCCAGCGACTGGCCGACGACGTGCGAGACCACGCCCTCGATCATCGCGCACTATCCCGCTGCACAGCGCGCCGGGTTCGGCACGATGCACATCGGCGGCGTCGCCCCGGCGCACTCCGAGCGGCTCGTCGTCGACGCGCAGGGGAACGCCACATTGGAAGACGCGACCGCGTGGGTGGATCCCCAGACCCGCGGATCGCGCCTGCTCTCGCACGCCTCGCTCCGGCTGGCGCGACTCGCCACGGGGCCGGGACGGGTGCAGGTGTACGCGCTCCGCGGCGATCGCGTCGTGGAGTTCGTGGTCGTCGGTGCCGAGGTGCCGGACTTTCCCGCCACGAGCGGTGGCAGGCCCTTCATCGGCGCGCTGCTCGGCGCGGCGACGGCGACGTCGTTCCTCGCCAACATCTCGAAATCGCTCACGCGCACGCTCACCGCGACGTCGCCGGCGGGGCGCGAAGGCGGCAGCAACGTCGGCTTTCTGCGCGTCGCGCTCCCAGCGCGGCCGGGCGAAGGCGCGGCGGCGACGGTCACGACGCGCGTCGTGCTCCCGCCGCGCAAGGGCGAACCCAGCGCCGCGCGCGAGCTCCGGTCGCGTCAGCTTGACGTCCACTTGTCGGTGAGCCAGACCAGCTCCGACGTCCAGCCCGTGCTGTCCGTCGGGTTCGGCTGGAACGGCAAGGTGCAAACGCAAGCGTTCTGAGCGGTCACGAGCGGTGTCGCGGCGGCCACTTGATGCCGCTCTGCTGCCCCTGCACGCCGCGCTCGACCAGCGCCTCCGGCTCGCCGTGGGCGTTGTCGATGTGCCAGCTCCGGGCATGGAAGCGCACGCCGAAATGCCGGGACAGGAACTCCTGCATGCGATCGGCGTCCTCACGCGTGCACGCGGTCGTGCCCCGGAGACCATGGCTGAGGCAGACATCCACGATTCGTTTGTCTGTGTCGTCGCGGCCGGCGGCGCGGGCCGTCTCGAGTCGCACGGCATGAAGCGCGGGCAGCGCGGAGGCGTACAGCGCGACCACGAGCTCCTCGGCGAACGTCCCCTGCAGCGCCTTCATCTGCTGCTCCAGCGTGACCGGGGCGCGCAGCTGGTGCGCCGGGACGACCAGGGTCGCTGCGCGCGCGCGATGGCTCGCGCCCAGTGCGTCCAACAGCCGCTCGGCGACGGCGCGCGACGCTGCGTCGAGCGGGTCGGCAATCAGCGCCACGTTGCGTGCGTACAGCGGCACCCGCGTCGGGAAGTACACGGTGACGTCCAGCACTTCCTCGCCGCCCCCGCCGCCGATCCCGCGCACGCGGTACGTCGCCGCGTCCGTCGCGGCGGCGCGCCGCGACGGCGGGCGCGCGACGACGAAGTTCGTGAACTTGGTGCTGCCGAACCGCGTCAGGGCCTGGCGGGCGACGTCGAGGGCGGCAGCGTCATCGAACAGTCCCCGCGTCCGCACGTCCAGGCGGTGCACGATGCGGTGACCACCCTGGTAGGCGTAGGCCGCTTCAATCGCCACCGGCGCGGTCTGCTCCGCTCCGGCGTCGCTCGTGGGCAGGATCTCCAGCACGCCCACCGGGTCGTTGCGCGTCCCCGCCACGGCGTGGGCCGCCGCGAGCAGGATCGCAAATAGCCCGTCGTCTTGTTGGCTCTCGATGCGAGCGGTATCGGTCACCGCCGCGCAGCATGCGTCACAACTGCCGATGCGGAAAGGGCGCACGAGATCGGGCCCCGGGCGCGGCCCATTCAGTGCACGTCGAGGCAGAGCAGCTCGGCGGACACGTGCCCTGCGTCTACGATGATGCGTCCGACCGCGATCGGCAGCTTGAACCGGCGCGGACCGGCGCTGCCGGGATTGAAGTACAGTACGCCGTCCAGCAGCTCCTGCCGCGGCTTGTGGGAATGACCGGCGATGACCGCGCCGAGCCCGGCGACTGCGGGATCGACGTCGAGCTCGTTCACGTCGTGCAGCATGTACAGCGTCGCGCCGCCGACCTCGACGAGCTGCGTCGCCGGTAGCTCGCGCGCCCAGCTGCCGCGATCGTTGTTGCCGCGGACGGCGTGCACGGGCGCCAGCCGCCCGAGTGTGGCGAGCACCTCCGGCGTTCCGACGTCGCCGGCGTGCAGCACGAGGTCGGAGCCCTCGAGCGCGGTCAGCGCCTCCGGGCGGAGCAAGCCGTGGGTGTCGGCGATTACGCCGATCACGAGACGGCGCGCCGCGGCTCTGCTACGGGGCGTGGGCATGACGCACGATAGTACGGCATCGATGGAGCGCTGGCGCGGTCGGGTGGCGCTGGTGACGGGCGCGTCGTCCGGCATCGGCAGCGCCGTCGTCACCGACCTCGCACGAGCCGGCATGCGGGTGGCGTTCGCGGCGCGCCGCGCGGAGCGACTCGAAGTGCTCGCCGCCAGCCTGCCCGGCGCCGAATTGCTGCCGCTCCCGGTCGATCTTCGCGATGAAGACGACATCGCGCGACTGTTCTCCGACGTCCGCGCGCGCTTTGGCGGGGTGGACGTGCTGGTGAACAACGCCGGGCTCGGGCACGACGCGCCGCTCTCGAGCGGCAACACCGCACACTGGCGCGAGATGCTCGACGTGAACGTGCTCGCGCTATGCATCTGTACCCGCGAAGCCCTCGCCGACATGCGCCGACGCGGCGACGACGGGCACGTCGTCCACGTCGCGAGCATGGCGGCCCACCGCGTTCCGGCGGGCAGCGGCGTCTACTCCGCGACCAAGTTCGCGGTGCGCGCGCTCACCGAGGCCCTGCGCCGGGAGCTACGCGAGCTCGACAGCGGCGTCCGCGTCAGCGCCATCAGCCCCGGTTTCGTCGAGACCGGGTTCGCGGCGCACTACCACAAGAGCGAGGACGCCGCGCGTCGCGCCTACGGCCGCTACAAGGTGCTCGAACCGGGCGACATCGCGAGCGCCGTGCGCTACGTCCTGTCCTGCCCGCCGCACATGCAGGTCCACGACGTCCTGATCAGGCCCACGCAGCAACCCGACTGAGTTGCCGCGTCAGTGGTGCAGGGCCACGGCCGGCGCCGGCGGTTCGGCGTACAGCGCATCGATCTCGCGGGCGTAGCGCGTGAGCACGTTGCGCCGCTTCAGCTTGAGGGTCGGCGTGAGCATGTCGTTGTCCGTCGTGAAGTCGTCGGCGACGATCAGCAGCCGCTGCGGCTTCTCGAAGCCCTTCCAATCGCGGCTTCGCTCAGCGACCTCGAGCTCGATCAGCTTGCGCACTGCATCGCTGCGGGTCAGGGCGGCCGGAAGCTGGACGTGCTCGTGCGCCGCCCAGCGTTTCACCGCTTCCGGCTCGATCACGACGATCGCGATGTTGAACGCCTTGTTCGCGCCGTGCAGCATGACGTTGGCGATGTAGGGCGAGAGCTTGAGCTCCTCCTCGAGCGGCGTGGGCATCACGTACTTGCCGTTCTCGAGCTTGTACTGCTCCTTGATGCGGCCGGTAATGTGCAGGTACCCGTCCGCGTCCATGTGCCCGAGATCTCCGGTGCGGAAGCCGCCGTCCGCGAGCATCACCTTGTCGTTCTCGTCCGGCCGGTTGTGATAGCCGCGCATCACGTTTGGACCGTAGACGACGATCTCGCCTTCGACGGCGTTGTCGGAGACCGACGTGTCGATCACGACACGTACGCCGGGCAGCGGGCGCCCGATCGTGCCCAGCTTGCGCATGCCGGGGAAGTTCGCCGACACGATCGGGCTTGTCTCTGTCAAGCCGTAGCCCTCGTACACGAGGATGCCGAGCGCGTCGATGAACTGGGCAACCTCGGGGCTGAGTGCGGCGCTCGCGCTGATCGCGTACGCGAGCCGGCCGCCGAAGCGTTCGCGGATCTTCGAGAAGATGATCCGGTCCGCGAGCGCGAGCGACAGTGCGGACAGCGGTCCGAGCTCTTCGCCCCGGTTCTTGCGCGTGGCGTTCTTGATGCCCGCACGAAACAAGCTGCGTACGGGCGCTGGTTTCGTCTCCATCTGCGTGTTCACGCTGTCGTAGATCTTGTTGAAGACGCGCGGCACGGCAAACAGGATCGTCGGCTTCACTTCCGCGAGGTTGTCGACGAGATGGGCGACGTCGTCGTTGATCGCGACGGATGCGCCCATGCTCAGCGTGCCATGTACCTCGCAGGTCTGGCCGTAGGAGTGCGCCCACGGCAAGAACGCGAGCGAGCGGTCGGTGGGCTCGAAGGTGAAGATCTCGTGTACCGCAGAGATGTTCGAGGCGATGTTGCCGTGGGTCAGGATCACCCCCTTCGGGTTGCCGGTCGTGCCCGAGGTGTAGATGAAGCCAGCGACGCTGTCGGGGTCCGGGTGCTCTGCGGACACCGCGTTCTGGTCGCCCTTCGCAAGCAGATGCGCGTACGAGCGCCGGTCGGCTTCGGGCAGATCGAGCCCGACGACGTGGTGCAGCCCGGGGAGATCCGGCTGCATGGCGAGCAGCGCGTCGACGATGAGTTGGTTTGCGCCGATCGCGACCTTCGCGCCGCAGTCGGCCAGGATGAATTTCCACTCCTTGGGAAGTTGCTGCTCGTACATCGGCACGAATACGGCGCCGAGCCCGTACGTCGCGTAGCAGGCGACCGCCCACTCGACGCGGTTGTTGCTGATGATCGCGACCTTGTCGCCAGGCTCCACACCGAGCGTCGCCAGGCCGCCGCGGAAGCGATCGACCAGCGTGGCGAACTCGCCGTAGCTGAGCCAGGTCCACTGTCCGTCTCGCTTGGTGCCGTAGAGCGGGCGCTCGGCGTAGCGCTCGCAGCTGCGCTGCTCGAGCTCGACCAGATTCCGGAATGTCTCCGCCATGGCGCCCTCCTCGGTACAGGCACAAGAAGCCGTGCAACGATCGGGCCATCCGCGCGGTCCGGCGGACCGCGGCGGCCGGCGCCAGGATTGCGCCAGGCACCCCGCTCAGTGCAGCTTTTCCGCGCGCAGCCACTGCTCGAGGAAGGCGTCGACGCGGGCGTAGCGCTTCTCGGCCTCGCTCACGATGATGCGCTCGATCACGCGACCGAGCCCGAACACCTGCACCCGCACCTGGCCTTCGAAGCGTCGCCGCACCGTATCGCCCGTCACGATGAAACGCACCGTTCCACTCACCTGGACCCGGTCGTCCGCGTCGGTTTCGATCCACAGCCGTGCCGTGCGGGACGGAGGGTCGTACTCGACCATCTCGAAGTACGCGAGCTCGTCCTCGCCGAGCACGGCCTGCACCGGGCGTGGCAACGTTACGTCGGGAACGAGCCGGCTTCGCCGCCGGATGCGGCCGTCCTCGAGCACCTCGCGCGACACGAGCTGCCGATCGCGGAGGTTGGCCAGCTTCATCGCGGCGCGGTTGAACTCCTCGGAGTAGTACGTTTCGAGATACCGCTCGAGCGTCGTGCCTTGAACCGTGTGGTCGATAACGAGCTCCACGACGCCAGGGTATCGGATCGGTGCCCGTCGCGCATTGCCACAAGCGTCGCACGCGATTTCGGCGCCGTGGCGAGGGATCGGTGCGGAATGTCCCGCGGCACGGACCTTGCTCTATCCGAGCGCATGGGCGGCACGCTCCCCCACACGAGCCCACATCCTGCGCCGGTCAGGACTCGCATGCGTCGGGTGAGCACCACGCGCATGCATGCGGTCCGGGCGCCGCTCCCGACGTTGCGCGACAGCGAGCCCTGGCTCGACGCGACGTCGGTCGAGCCGAAGCGCGATCGCCCGCTCCTGCTCGTGCTCGCCGGCGAACAGCTCGGCAAGGTGGTCCGCCTCGACGCCGGCGACGTTGTGCTCGGACGTGGCGGTGACGCGACGGTCCAGATCACCGACCCCGGGCTCTCGTGGAAGCACGCGCGGGTGCGCGTTCGCGGGGACGGTGTGTACCTCGAGGATCTGCAGAGCACGAACGGAACCTACGTGGCGGGCGAGCGCATCGTCTCTCCCACGCGCCTTCAGGACGGCGATCGAATCTCGCTGGGCGGGCGCACCGTGCTGAAGTTCTTCAACGCCGACGCGCTCGAGGAGAACGCGGCCGTTCGCATGTACGAATCGGCTGTACACGACCCGCTCACCGGCCTCTTCAACCGGCGCTACGTCGAGGCGCGCCTCGCGAGCGAGCTGTCGTACGTCGAGCGCCACGCCGCGTCGCTCGCCGTCTTCTTCATCGACATCGATCACTTCAAGCATATCAACGACCGCTACGGCCACCAGGCGGGCGACGCTGTCTTGCGCGTGGTGGGCGCGACGGTCCAGCGCATGGTGCGTCCCGAAGACGTGCTCGCGCGCTACGGCGGCGAGGAGTTCGTGGTGATCGCCCGCAGTATCTCGGCGCGCAATGCGTCGATCCTCGCCGAGCGAATGCGTCGCAGCATCGAACACATGGAGTTGCCGTTTGCGGGCGAGACGGCCTCCGTGACCATCAGCATCGGCATCGCTCTGGCGCGCCTCGCGCCGCCCCGGGAGTCGGCGAGCGAGCTCATCGATCGCGCCGATGCGGCGATGTATCACGCGAAACAGCAGGGGCGGAACCGCGTGGTCGCGAGCTAGCTGGCACGCATGATGCTTCGGTGTCGGGTCAAGGAGTTGAACCAATGGCAGCCAAGACCGCCCACCATACCGAGCCTCTCGACGAACGGCCGAGCGGCGTTCCGCCGCCCGGTAGGCTCGGCGCGTCCAGCCACGAGTTCATTTGGCTCCTGATCGGTGCAGGGGTGATCGCCGTGATCATCCTCGCCACGTGGTACAAGTCGATGCACTGATCACGCGGCGGTCACGTCGCCGACGAAGTGCTCGATCGCGCGCAGGATCCCGAGATCCACGTCGTCCTGCGTCTGCGCCGTCTTCGCGAGTTCCGTCTTCGTCACCTGCAGCGAATGGTTGCCGGCGTTGACGACGTAGAGTTCGCTCCGCGCTGTCATCTTCCCGCGCACGCCGTCGAGCATGTCGAGCGGGCACAGTGGATCGCGCGTGCCCTGCACGAACAGGATGGGCGTGTCGAGTTCGAGCAACACTTGATCGCGGATCTTGCCCGACTTGCCGGCACCCTTGAGCGGATAGCCGAAGCAAACCAGCGCCGCCACGTCCTCTTCCAGCGCGGCGTGGCAGGCGACGCGGCCCCCCATGCTCTTCCCGGCCAGGATGATCGGCCCCGCGTGGTTCGCGCGCGCTGCTGCAAACGCTTCGCGTTGCGCGGCGATGAGCGCAGGCAGCCGATCGGGCGTGCGCCGTCCGGCGCTCATGTACGGATAGTCGAACGCGATCACCCGCCCCAAGGTGCCGAGCCGCCGCTGCCAGCCCAGCATCCACGGCGAGCTCGATGGCGCGCCGGCGCCGTGACTGAACAAGAACAGTGGCCGCTGCATCTCGCCGTTGTGCGGATCATTGCCAGAGCACAGCGCGCGCGTCGAGCGAAGAGGGGGCCGGGTCGGGGGCGCGAAGGAGGGAGGAGGGGGAGGGTGACCCCCGCGCGTGCCCGGCCCGGCCGGAGTCTGCTTGCACCAGGGTATACGGCCCGTTTCGCGGATACTTGAGCATGGGCGTCGATTTCCCGCGGGTCGCGCCGAAGGCTGGAGGCGCTTGCGGCGTTCCCGGAGCAGGGCAGACTCGGTTCCTTCCATGCAGCTCGGGCTCACTCAGCCGGTTCCGGCGCGCGCATCCGCACCTTCCGTTTCCGGGGAGCTCGGCGCCCTCGTGAGGCTGGCGTTGCCGCTCGCTGCGGCGAACCTGGGCCAGGTGCTGATTGGCGCCGTCGACACCGCGGTTGTCGGACGCCTGGGCGAGACCGAGCTAGGCGCCGCGGGCCTCGGCAACTCGCTCTACTTCGTCGTCACCGTGATCGGCATGGGCGTCATGCTCGGGCTCGACCCGCTCGTGAGCCAGGCCGTCGGTGCGTCCGAGCCGCGCGAGGCGCTGCGCATGTTGTGGCAGGGCGTGTGGCTCGCGCTTCTCGCGGGCGTGCCGTTGTGCGCCGCCATCACCGGGCTCGGTTTCCTGCTCGAGCGCGTCGGCATCCAGCCCGCCAGCGCCGTAGCGACACGCACGTACCTCGTGGCGCGCTTGCCGGGCCTGGTGCCGTTTCTGGTCTTCGTGGCTTGCCGCAGCTACCTGCAGGCCGTCGGCGTGACGCGTCCCGTCGTGGTCTCCGTCGTTCTGGCGAACATCATCAACCTGCCCGCGAGCTGGGCGCTGGTGTTCGGCTTCCCGCCGCTGCACGTGCCGGCGCTGGGGATCGCCGGGGCCGCGTGGGCGAGCAGCGTCTGTACCGTCGTGCAGATGGGGGTCCTGGTGATGTCGGTCCGGCGCGAGTCCGCGGGGACCGCCGGCGCGACGTGGCAGCCGCACCGCGCGTCGATGCAGAAGGCGCTCAGCATCGGCATTCCGATCGGCTTCACCATGGTCGCCGAGTTCGGCGTGTTCAGCCTCGTCAACGTGCTGATGGGTAACATCGACGCGCGCGCGCTTGCCGGTCATCAAGTGGCCATCACGCTCGCGAGCGCGACGTTCATGGTGCCCGTCGGTGTCGGCGCCGCGGCATCGGTGCGCGTCGGCAAGGCGATCGGTCGCGGCGATCAAGCGGGCACGCGTCTGGCCGGCCTGGTCGGGCTGGCGGCGGGCACGTCGTTCATGCTGCTGTCCGCTCTCGCCTTCCTGTTCTTCCCGCGCGAGCTCGCCGCCGTAATCTCGGACAAGGCCGACGTCATCGCCGCCGCCGTACCGCTGCTCTCGGTGGCTGCGGTGTTCCAGCTGTCGGACGGCGCGCAGGCGGTTGCCGCCGGTGCGCTCCGCGGCGCGGGCGACACGCGTTTTCCGCTGATCGCCAACCTCGCCGGCCACTACCTCGTCGGTCTCCCGATCGGCGATCCTGCTGGCCTTCCACCTCGGTTTCGGTGCGGCCGGACTGTGGTGGGGCCTCAGCGCGGGCCTGACGGGCGTGGCGATCGCGCTGTGTTGGCGTTTCGTGCGCGTTTCGTCGCGGCCCATCGCGCGCGCGTGAGCGTGCGGGCGACGCCGCTTCGGCGATCGAAATCACTGGTCGCGACGCGTGCAGGCGCGTCGCGCGCTACAATCGGCATTCGCGGTCCGGATCGCACGATCCGGCCGCGCGCTGCCGACGCGATCGGCGGCCGGGTGCCCTCCTTGCGATCCAGCATCGACCTCTCAACGCCGCGCCTCACGCCACACCTCGTGCGGGAGGCGCTCGCCGCGCCGAGCCCGTTCCCGCCGCCGGAGATCCGCGGCGAGCCGCGGGCTGCCGCGGTGGTGGTGCCGATCCGGTTCGAGCCCGAGCCGCTCGCGCTGGTCGTGTTTCGTTCGACCGAGCTTCGCGATCATCCCGGTGAGGTCGCGTTCCCGGGCGGCAAGCTCGAGGACGACGACGACGACCTGCAGGCGGCCGCGCTGCGCGAGCTCGAGGAGGAGCTCGACGTGCGGCGCGACCAGCTCGAGTTGCTCGGTGCGCTGTCGCCGATTCCGGTCGTGACCGGTCGTTTCTTGATCCATCCGTTCGTCGCGGAGCTCGGTGCGGCGGCGGCGCCGCGTATCGCGAGCACGGAGATCGAACGCGTGGTGGAGATGCCGCTGCTGCCGTGGCTCACCGGCGCACGGCGGCATGGCGCGGTCGCGACGCGCTGGCGCGGTCAGCCCTTTCTGCTGCCGCACTTCGAGGTGGAGGACCGCGTCCTCTACGGTGCGAGCGCGTGCATCTTCTTCGAGCTCGTCGTCAAGATCGCGGGCGCGCTCGGCATCGAGCTGCTGGAGCCCGAGGTCACGACGGAGCTGCCTTGGGCCGGTCGCTATTGACGCGACTCTGAGCGAACCAATCCGCGGGTATTCGCCGGATCATCGCGGATCCTTCACGCGGCTCGCCCGCGATTCTCATGCATTCACGCGCGTCGTGCGCGACGAACGTGACGTGGGCACGACCGCGGTCGGAGTCGCTTGACAGCGTCGGCCGCGGAGTGGCATGAGCAAACGTCGCTCCGGCCGCACGCCGTCCCGGGTTTTTCCCGTGTATCGCGCTTTCCCGATTCCCTTGATCGAACGTGGCGTGTCGCGCCTCGCGGGACGGGCCTGTGCCGTCGGCGCCTTCGCGGTGGCAACGTTGGCCGCTGGTCCGGTGTTCGCCGCGCCTGAAGACGGCGCGGCGCTCCGCTTGGACGACACCGCGATGAACCAGGAGTACCTGGCGACGCGCTTCCAGGTCGCGATCGACACGCTGAAGAGCGCCCTCACGCTGTGCGGCGACGAAGGCTGTTCCGGCGGTGTCCGGGCGCAGATCCTGCGGGATATGGGCGTCGTGTACATGGCGGGCCTGAAGGACGAGGAGCGCGCCAAGGAGTCGTTCAAGCAAGCGATCGCCGCCGATCCGGGTATCGCCCTCGACCCGGCGCTGACCAATCCCGCGATCCAGAAGGCGTTCGACGACGCGCGCGGCCAGGGCGGCGGTGCGAGCGCGAAGCCTCGCAAGAAGCACGCGGGCAAGGCGCACTCGGGGCTCGTCCATACTCCGGTCGAGCGTCAGCAGATTGGCACTCCAGTTCCGGTGTACGTGGAGCTTTCTTCCGACATCGAAGCGTCGATGGTGCGCCTCTACTTCAAGGGTCCCGGCATGGACTCGTGGGACTCCGTGAAGATGAAGAAAGTCGGCGACGGCTACGGCGCCGAGATCCCGTGCAGCGCGTTGCCCGCTCACGGCAGTGTCCTCTACTACCTCCGCGCGCTCGACGACGACGCCGTCGTGGCGAAGGCCGGCTCGGCGGAGGATCCGTTCGAGGTCGAGCTGGTCGACTCGCTTGACCCGGACGACGCGCCGCATCTCCCTGGTCGCGATGCGCCGGCGCGCTGCGAGGGCGCAGGCGCCGCCAGCGCGGGTGGCGGGGGGCAGAGCATCTGGCTGATGGCCGGCCTCTCGCAGGAGATGGCGTTCATCTCCGGCACGGACGTTTGCACGCAGGACAGCCAACTCAACTCCGGCTACGCCTGCTTCCGCTCGTCCGGTTCGCAGTACCACGGCACGCCGCTCCTCGGCGCGGGTGACAAGATCAACGCCGGCTTCGCGTTGGCGACGACGCGCGTGCTGATCGGCGGTGAGTATCCGGTCTCGTCGAGCATCTCGCTGGGCGTGCGCCTGGGCTACGTGCTTCGCGGCGGCGGGCCGCGGCCGGACGGCGGACACGCGTTCATGCCGTTCCACGCCGAAGCGCGCGCCAGCTACTGGTTCGCCGACAAGGGCATCAACAGCGCGGGGCTCGCGCCCTTCGTGTTCGCGGGTGGCGGTCTGGCGCAGGTCGACGCCAAGCACACGGTGCCCGTCGCCGAGAACACGGCCGTCCCGCCTCCGCCGAACCAGCAGAATCCCGCCCAGCAGGATCTGGAAGCGTGGAAGAAGATGGGCACGTCCTTCGGCGAACTCGGCGCCGGCGTCTACTACCCGATCGGCAAGACCAGCGGCTTGCTCGCCGACTTGAAGGGCATGCTGCTCCTCCCCTCGTCCGGTACCGCCGCTTCGATCGAACTCGGGTACGCGTTCGGGCTGTAGCCGTCGCCGGGGAGGAAATGCCGGTTGTGGGCGGCGCTAGACGACCGCGGAGCGGTCGCGGGGGAAGCTCGGCGAAGCCGAGGGGGCGCTGCTGCGCCCCACACAAACGGCGCTAGTCCCGCCCGCGCGCTGCGAAGCAGCGCCGGCCAGCAACTGCTGGCCCACTTGTGGCGGGCGGCACTAGAAGTCCGGAAGCGGGATCCGGGTGTCCTCGGGCGCGCAGATGTCGAGCCCGTCGAGGTTGCCCGCGAGCCATCGGGTGAAGCACTGGTCGGCTGTGCCGTTGCGGTGGATAGCGGCGCCCCCCTTGTGATGCTCCGATCCGCGCGCCTTGCGGATGACGGTGAGTCGCTCCGGGCGAGCGCCGCCTTCCTTGATCACCTGCGCCGTGAGCTCGGGCTCCACGCCGATGAACGAGTAGTAGGTCGCCACTTGCTCATCCGGTGTCACGGAGCCGAGCCCGCAGACGTCGCTGGGATTCAGGCGCAGACCGTTGACGCTGTACACGCGGAACGCGCGCGCCGAGCTGCCGTGACAATCGAGGGACCCGCAGTGGCCGCCCAGCATGTCCGCGACGGGAGCGAACGTCTCCGGTGCCGGCAGGTCGATCACGTGTCGGTCGTTGCCAGTCGGTCCGTTGCAGCCGCTCGCGAGCACGAGCGCGCCGGCGATCAAGAGCGAGGCATGCAGTCGCATCACGGGCAAGCTCCCGGCAGGTGGGCCGCCGGCTGGTTCGGGCGGAAGAAGACCGGGCCCGGCGAGTTGAAGGATGGCCCGGCGCTCGTGTGGCACTTGGCGCACGAGCCCTCGCGGAACGCGGCGGAGTTCATCGTGCTGAGCGTTCCCGCGTACTCCAGCCAGATGGCGACGGGGAAAACCGGATCGAAGTCGCTGGGCTGCACGAAGAAGTTGCCGGCGCAGTTCGTGCCCGTCGAGTAGGTGTGCCCGTAGGTGTCCCGGAAGTGGACGACCACGTCGGACGCGGGCCCGTTCCCCACCGCCACTTGCGTCGCATCGCTCTGGTAGACCGTGCCCGCGAGCGAGAAGATCATGCCGGCTGGTCCGGCCGCGCCGTGGCACAGGATGCAGGGCTGCCCCGGGCGGTGCAGCGGTCCCTTGGGGACGCCGTCCGCCTCGGGGCCGAGCGCGTCGATCTCCTGCGATCGGACTGGATCCTGACATGCTGCGAGCAGGGCTGCGGCGACGATCAAGGGCACGACAAGGAACCGGCGCATCAGAACGTGGACTCCAGTTGCAGCGAGCCGAGCGCCGAGTAGCGGTTGGTGATGAACAAGGCCTGGCTGTAGTGGGTGTTCGCCCCTTCCGCCTCGAAGACGAGGCTCCATGACTCCGGGCGCGTGGACGGTCCGATGTTGAAGCGTACGCCGGCGCCGAGCGTCGAGACCGTCAGTGGCGACAGCTCGCGGTCGCCCGTGCGGATCGCCGGAACGTTGATCTCGCCGCCGGGACCGAGCGCGCCCACGTACGCCAGCTTCCAGAACGTGGCTCCGGTCTGGACGTGGAAGCGTACGTGCGGCCAGACGTACCAGCGCTTGCCCACGTCGAACACATAGCGCAGATCACTGGTCGATGCCTTGACGCCCCAGTCGTCGGTGTAGACCCGTTCGGTCGCGACGAACGTCGACGCATCGGCGCGTGTCGCGAAGCGGCCGCTGAGCGCGAAACGGTGCCGTGACGTCGGTAGCGCTTCCGCCACGCGCGTGGGCAGACGGACGCGATTGACGGTGTCGCCCGTCTCGCCGGGTGAGACGTTCGCCGCCGTCAAGGAATCGAAGAGCGGTACGAATCGATACGGCTTCTCCTGGTTGCCGCTTTCGATAATCGCGTCGCCGATGAGCGTCAGCATGGTGGACGGATTCAGGTCGAATTCCACCGCGCCGTTGATCGTGTGCCGGTTCAAGACCAGCGAGTACTCCGTGAACGGAGTACCGCTTCGACCCGCCGTGTCGTGGTTGAAGCTGTAGCCGATCAGCGGCACGATGTTCTTCTCGTCCAGATCGAACGAGACGTTGCCACCGCCGGACAGCGACAGGTAGTCCGGTTCGCTGGACACCGCGCCGCTCAAGCCGAAGTCGACGCCGCTCGTCTTGAACTTTCCGCTCACGGTGCCAGCGTGACGGATCTCGACCCAGTGCGGGCTGGCGCTGGAGACGATGTCGACGGAGGCCGCCGACACGATGTCGACCAGATAACTTCCTCCGAGCGACCAGCCCTCCAGGGGATCCTCGATGTTCGCCGAGATACCGGGGGTGAGCACGCTGACCGCGTCCGTGTCGAGGTAACCGGCAAGCTCCGCCTTGGCGTGGACGAGCACGTCGCCTGCGGCCGCCGCCGCCGCGTCCGCTTGCGGGCGGGGTGCGCTTGGCGGCACGGCGCCACGATCACTGTCGTCGTCGGCGTTGGCCGGCGAGCTCGCGAACGTTACGAACAGAGCGCAGATCAGTATCGAAGCAGGAAGAAGCCGCACGGTATTTTCCGCCTCAGTTGCAGCCGCAACCGCTCGTCGCGCCGACGCTTCCGCCCATGGCACCTTCGTGCACGGCGTATACGTGCTCCGCGGCGGCGCTGGATGCGTCGTCGGCGGACATGGTCGGATGTGCGAGGCGCCCGCGCTGGTACGCGGCCACGTGACTGCACCCGGTCAGTGCGAACACCGACAGCACGATCGATGCCAGAACGAGCACGCGCCCGAGTCGAAGAGACATCATCAGGAGCCGCCTAGGAATGGATTCGGTTGTCATGAAGAAAGCAGATCGAGTTGACGCCGTTTGCGTCGGGTGGGAATCTCTGCGTGCGACTGTCGAGACGAGGGCTTTGCCATGTACGATCGGACTTCTGCTTTTGGGCTTGTTGCGTTGGCGGGTGTCGCGCTCGGTTGCAGCTCCGCTGCGGGCTCCGACCCGTCCCTCTGGGACCAGAGTCATGATCTCGGCGGCAAGTCGTTGGCCCCGGCGTCTGGCGGCAGCGGCGCGACGCCGGGTGCCGGCGGTGCCGCCGGCGGTCAAGGGTTCGGCGGCGCGGCCGGCGACAACGGATTCGGCGGAACCGGCGCCGGCGGAACCGGCGCTGGCGGAACTGGCGCCGGCGGAACCGGCGCTGGCGGCACGGGTGCCGGCGGAACCGGCGCTGGCGGCACGGGTGCCGGCGGCGGCACGAACTCCGGCGCGTGCAGCTTCACCTTCGACTTCACGACGATTCCGGGCGGCGGCACCTACTCGCCTAGAAATATCGAGGCTGCCTGGATCGCCGCGCCCGGCAACGCGTTCGTCAAGTCGCTCGAGGTTCACGCGAAGACCCGCATCGTTCATCTGCTGAACTGGAACAAGGCTTCCGGCGGCAACAAGGTCGATGCGGTTACAAGCGCAACGCTGTCCAAGCACGGTCCGCACCATGTGACCTGGGACTGTACGGACTTGAACCACCAGCCCGTGCCGGACGGGACATACCGCATCTATTTCGAATTCACCGAAAGCGACTCCGCCTTCATCGTTTATCCGCAGCCGAAGCTCGGTTCGGTCGATTTCCAGAAGGGTCAGGCCCAGGACTTCGCGCCGCCGGACCAGCAGTTCTTCAAGAGCATGCACCTCGTGATCCAGTGACGCGCTGCGCCGGGGCCGACAGGTCTGCAGACGCCCGCCATCTCTGGAAATATTTTCATACTTGCTGCGTCGTCTAGCGTTCGATAACTGCAAGAAAATCCGACACGCGCCGTGCTGGCACGAACAGTGCTACGCAGCTTCTGCAGCATGGTGTCGCTGTCGCGAGGGGCCGGAGGTGAGCGCCGCAGCCATCGTCGCGCGGTGCTCGACGCGCGGGTCGAGGTGATCTCCGCGGTCGGGGCGTCCGAGGGTCGAGTCGTGAACATCTCGATGGGCGGTCTGGCCGCGCGGCTCGACCTCGCGTCGGATCGAGAGTTGATCGAGCTTCGAGTCGAGCTGCCCGAGGGCGCGCGGATCGAGACCCGCGGTGAGGTCGTTTGGGGCCGAGACGGAATTATCGGCTTGCGCTTCATCTCGCTGGGTCAGCGCGCCTTGCTGGCGCTGCTCCGGGTGGTCGGCCGGACCTAGTGCCGCTCGACCGGAGTCTGGCCAGTGGATCAGTAGGCCGAGGTGGCGGTTGGAAATGCCGGTGGTGGCAAGCCGAGCGGGCGCTGCTGCGCCCCACACAAACGGTGCTAGCCCCGCCCGCGCGCTGCGAAGCAGCGCCGGCCAGCAACTTCCGGCCGCACTTGCGGCGGTCGGTGCTTGGTGCCGCGCGGTCAGCGGATGGCGGTGCGCCGCCCCTGCCAGTGCGGATCCCGAAGCTTGCGCTTGTAGATCTTGCCCGATGGTTCGCGCGGCAAGGACGTCACGAGCTCGAAGCTTCGCGGCACCTTGAAACGAGCGAGCCGGCCCTCGAGGAACGCGGCGAGCTCCGCCGGGGTCGCCGACGCACCCGGCTCCAGTTGCACGACGGCGTGCACGCGCTCGCCCCATTCGTCGTCGGGAACGCCGAACACGGCGCAGTCGTGCACCGCGGGGTGGACCACGAGCGCAGCCTCGATCTCGGCCGGGTAGATGTTCACGCCGCCGGAGATCACCATGTCGACGCGGCGATCGACGAGATACAGGTAGCCTGCTTCGTCCCGATAGCCGACGTCGCCCGTCGCGAACAGCTCGCCGCGAGCTGCCGCGCGGCGCTTGTCCGGTGCGCCGTGGTAATCGAACGCGCGCGTCGCGTCCGTGGCCACGCAGACCTCGCCGATCTCGCCGGCGGCGAGCGCGTCGCCGTCGGCGTCGAGGATCGCCAGCTCGACGCCAGCAATGGCGCGGCCGACGCTTCCGGGGCGTTCCAGCGCTTCGGGCGCGGTGATGTACGTGCAGATGCCGGCTTCGGTAGAGCCGTAGTACTCGTCGATCACCGGGCCCCACCAGTCGATCATCGCGCGCTTCGTCTCGGTGGGGCACGGCGCCGCGGCGTGCTGCACGGCGACGAGCGACGACAGATCGTAGCGACTGCGGATCTGCGCCGGAAGCGCCAGAAGCCGGTGCATCATGGTCGGCACCAGATGCAGGTGCGTGACGCGGTAGCGTTCTACCGCGGCCAGCAGCGCCTCGGGGTCGAAGCGTCGTGGAACGATCGCCCTGCCGCCGAGCCCGAGCGCGCCGCGGGCGAAGAAGCCCGGAGCCGAGTGATACAGCGGCCCCGTGACGAGATGCACCGGACGCGTCCCGAGCTTGCACACGTCGCGTAGCAGCGCGAGATACGCGGCGGCACGGACCGGCGCAGCCGGAGGACGCATCACGCCTTTCGGGTTGCCGGTGGTGCCCGAGGTGTAGACGACGACGCCCGGTGCAGGCCGTTCGCCTTCGGCGAAGGGCAAGGCGGCGTCGATGGCGTCGTCGTAGCTTGCCGGACCGGCGCGGCCGACGACGAGGACGCGGCCGCGGAGCGCGTCGATGCCGTCGCTCGCGCGCTCCGCGACGCCCGCGAGTGCTTCCGACGTGACCAAGGCACGCGCTCCGCTGTCCTCGAGGACGTAGCGCGTCTCCTCTGCGGTCGCGTGATAGTTGATGGGCACGGCGAACGCGCCGAGGCGTTGGCAAGCGGCGCCGATCTCGAACACCGCGATGCAGTTCTCGAGCAGGTACGCCACGCGATCCAGCGGCTTGACGCCCCACGCATCGAGAACGGCGGCGAGTCGTGCCGCGCGGCCCAGCAACGTCGCACCGTCGACCGCGCGGTCGGTGTCCGGCTCGAGCAGTACCCAGTTGTCGTTCACCGCGCCTCCGTGCGCCGGAACACGATCACGTGGTTGTTCGCCGGCATCTCGATGACGTGCTCGCGCTCGAACCCAACCGCGGTCGCCACGCGGGTAACGTCGTCCAGGTCGCGGACGCCCCACGCGGGGTCACGGGCACGCAGCGACGCGTCGAACTCCGCGTTGCTCGGAGCGGTGAAACGGCCGCCGAAGCGGAACGGACCGTAGAGCACGAGCGGCGCGCTCCGGGTGGGGTCTTCCGCCGTCTCGCTCGGCCGCTCCGCGAGGTTTCGCGCCGCACCAGCAAACAAACCCAGACACGATTCCCACGGGGAGATGTGGATCATGTTGATGCACACGATCGCCTGGAGCGGTGGCACGTTCCACTCGAGCTCGCGCGCGTCGAGGGGCACCGGTGCGAGCAGGTTCGGCAGCGCGGCTTCGGCGCGCCACGCCTCGATGCTGGCGAGCGCCGACGGGTCCGCGTCCGTCGGTTGCCACGCGAGCGCCGGGAACGCCCGGGCCAGGAAGACCGCGTGCTCGCCGCTGCCGCTCGCGACTTCCAGCACCAGTCCGCGCGCCGGCAGCACGTCGCCGAGCGCATCGCGGATCGGTTCGCGATTGCGCGCGGCGGCGGGCGCGTGGCGCTTCGCCACTACTCCGGGCATGGCGTACCGAGCGGGGCGGGGGCGGGGACCGTCGCCGTGCCGGTGTCGAGGAAGCTCTTGAAGAAGCAGCCGTACTGGTACTTCACGTCGTCGAGCTGGGCGAAGATATAGTGCGGGTCGGCGATGCCGTCGCCTTTGTACTGCACGACCACGCCGGTGTACTTGTCGCCGCTCTCCGACGAAAGCTCGTTCGAGACGGGGTAGGCGACGATGCCGTCGCGGCCGTCGAGCTTCAGCGTGTCCTGCATGCTCTGCCACTGGATGTCGCCGGCTTGCTTGTTGCCGTTGGCGAGCACCATCGCGTTGTAGACCTCTACAGGGAAGTACTCGTCGTCGGGTGCGACCGGTTCGTAGATCGGTCGCGCGGGCGCGCCCGGCAGCGGGCGGCGTGCGAGGCGCGCGCCGTACACCATCGGATCCGCCGGTTCCCAGCCGACCTCGAGTATGTGCAGCGCCGGGTAGGTGAAGTCGAGGTCCACCTTCACGCCGACGCCGGCGAGCACGCCGAACAGCTTGCCGAGGTTGCCGACGTAGTGCGTGTGGATGATGAACTGGCTCCAGAAGCCGCCGGCGCCGCTGGGTGCGACCGCTTTCACGGCGGGCTCCACCGCGCCGATCATGTTGGTGTACATGCCGCCCATCGACTGGCCCTGGAGCATGAGCGGGTCGAGATCGAGCTTGAAGGTGCTCGCGCCGGCCGGGAGCGTGGGGCCGGTGCAGGCGCCCAGTGTCGCGGGATCGATCGAGAGCTTGGCGAGCGCCTTGATCAGCAGGCGCTGCTCGAACACACCTTGGCGGAACGTGTAGGGCATCGCCGCCAGGTTGTTGAAGTTGATGTACGCGAGATCGCCGGCGCCGGGATAGCGCTCGGGGTTCAAGGGCATGGCCGAGCTTGCCGCGGCGAAGCCGTGCTCGGCGAGGACGTAGCTCGGGCCTTCGCCGGGCGTCTCGGTGCCGCCCACGGTGGTGATCGTGCCGCGATCGGCGACCTGCGTACTGATGCCGCCGGAGCCGTGCACGTAGAGCACGAGCGGGTAGCCAGCGGCGGGCATCTCGCTCTTCGGCAGCGTGACCACGACCGGGATCGTCTCCGTGCGCTGTTCGGTGGGGACGCCGCTCGCGTCGAGCACGAACTCGCCGTCCTCGTCGAACTGGGGCGTGCCCTTCTGGAACTGCGGCATGTCGACCGTGCCCTTCAGCTCGCAGAAACGCGTCGAGCCCACACTCGCGGGGACGAGCTGCAGGTCGTTCACCGTCGGGTCGTACTTGTCGAGCAGCGCGTCCGCCATCCGCGCGGTGTCCGCGACCACGTCGCCGGTCGTAAATACGGTCGCTGCCGCGACGTCGTCGAGCGGCACGTTCAAGTCCTTCAGCGTCTGCCACAGCGGCGCGTACAGATCGCGGGCCGCTTGGCCCTTGGGGCCCGGCAGTGCCTTGCCCGCTTCGAGCGTGCGAAGCGCAGCCGGCACGCCGAGCTTCTTGCCGTCCGCGTCGCCGAGCGAGCGGCGGATCACGAACGCGTAGCGCGTGCCGCCGCGCAGCACCGTGCCGGGATATGCAGCGACGTCGAGCAAGCCCGCCGGCACGTACTTGTCGTCCTCCGGTGGCGTGACCGCCACTGTCGGATACAGCTTGCCGCGGTCCGGCGAGCTGTCGTCGACGTCGACGAGCAGCACCGGCGACGCCGCGTCCGCCGCGATCGCGTCGGTGACGGCGCGGTCGCCGAGCGGTCCGTCGAAGCGGAACCAGCCGACGGCGACGGTCGGGAACCCCTTGCGCGCGGCGGCCACGTCAATCAGCCCCTGCATCGTGGCGTTTTGCTGCGGATTGGGAAAGCCCGTCAGGTCCGGATTGCCGTCGGCGTCGAGGCGCAGATCCGACGGCCAAGGCATATCGTAGAACGCCGACGGGTCCGTCGGCTCGCCCGGCGTTGGATCGATGTTGAACGCGACCTGTGTTCCCGCCGTCGAGCCCGACCCGCCGTCACCGCCCGAGCTGCCGCAGCCGGCGACGATGATGGCGGCGCCGAGCAGCGCCGGGCGCAAGCATGTGGAAGACATCGGCGAGGAAGATAGCGGATCCTTGTCCTGTTACAATCGAGCCGATGCGGTCCGCGCTGCTTCTCCTCGCCATGGCGGTCGTCCCGGTCGCCTGCGATCGCCGGGCCGAGCCCGTCACCACGCCCGCGCCGAGCGCGCGACCCGCCGCGCCGCCGCGAGGCGTTCCCGCGGCCCGGCAGGCGGCCGGCATCGTCTACGAGGAGCTCGTGACGGGCGGCGCACGCGCCGACGACGTGTTGCCGCTCGTCGTCGCCATCCATGGTCTCGGCGATCGCCCCTCGGCCTTTGCCGGCATCTTCGCCGGCTGGTCGACGCAGGCGCGGGTGGCAGTGCTCCGCGGCTTCGACGCGTACGGCGACGGCTGGTCGTGGTTTCCGTACCGCGACGGCGATGACGCCGGGAACGCCGAGGGCATCCGGCGCGCGGCCGAGCGCGTCGCGCCAGCGATCGCGGCCATCGCCCGGGATCGACCGACGCGTGGGCGACCCGTCGTCACCGGATTTTCCCAGGGCGGGATGCTGAGCTTCGCGATCGCGGCGGCGCACCCGGAGCTGGTCGTGGCCGCGTTTCCCATGTCCGGATTCCTGCCGCCGGCGCTGGTTCCGGCATCGAAGCGCGACGCGGCGGCGTTGCCGTGGGTCGTCGCGCTGCATGGCGACGCCGATCCGCGCGTGCCCGTCGACGAGGCGCGGCGCTCCGTCGCAGCGCTCCAGCGCCTCGGCTATCGCGCCGAGCTCAGGGTGTTCCCCGGCGTCGGGCATGCCGTACCGCTCGCGGAACGCACCGAGCTTCTGGGGCTTGCTCGACACGGCGACGGTGCCGCCCGGATCAAGGTAGAGCAGGTTTGAAGGATTCTGTTGGAGCGGCGCGGTATCCCGGTCAGCGGAGCAGCTGGCGCGCGCTGGACAGCGCGTCCTCCGTCGCGGCGCGGCTGGCCAGCGCCGCGGCGACGGAGGCGACGAGCGGATCGTTGTCCGCGACACGGCGCCAGCGCTCGAACGCCTGGCGCGCGGCGGGCATTGAGCCGAACTCCGCGAGGTACACCAGGGCGCGGCGCAGAGCGGGCGGCGAGGCGTGCGCGCGCGCCAGCAAGCGAAGGTAGAGCGTCTCGGCGTCGGCGCGGCGCGCGAGCCGCCCGCACAGGTCCGCCGCCGCGGAGAGCTCTCGCGACGGCGCGTCCGCGGCGAGGTGCAGCGTATCGAGGCGCCCGCTGTCGGCGGCGAGGGCGGGCAGGCGTGCGCGCAGGTCGCGCGCCTGGGCGTAGGTCGGAAAGAGCGACAGCGCGCGCGAGAGATCGCGTCCGGTCGCGTCGAAGTCGAGCAAGGACAGGTCGCTCAGCGCGAGGTGCAGCCAGTTCCGCGGTGCGCCGGGATCGCGCGCTGCGAGCGCCGCGCGCAGACGACGCGCTTCCCGGTAGCGCCCGGTTTGCGCCAGCGCGTTGGCGGTATTACTCGGCATCTCATCGGCGCCGGGGAGCGCGTGGGCGTCGGCACGCACTGTCGCGAGCGCGCTCTCGTAGCCGCGAAGCGCGTCGGCATACTGGGCGTTGCGATAGAACACGTTCGACAGTTCGAGCAACGGCAGCGTGTTGTCGCGCGGCGTGTTGCGGGTAGCGGCGGTCCACAGTCGGGCCTCGTCGCTCCACTGGGCGACGCGATCGATCGTGGCGGGTACCAGCGACGCGACGACCGCGAGCGCCGCGATCCGCGTCACGCGCGGGGCCCGCGCGGCGAGCCGCCCGAGCGCGGGCAGCGCCGCCAGCGCGACGCCGGCCAGCGGCAGATACAGGAAGCGATCGGCGGCGATCACGTTCACGGACAACGGCAGCACGTGCAGCACGGGTGCGAGCGAAAACGCCGCCAAGGCGAGCCACGCCGTGGTCTCCGGCTCGAGACGCGGACGTCGCCAGGCGCCGATCGCGAGAGCGACGATCACGGCGGTGCCCGCGCCGATCCGCCACCCCTCCGGATGCCGGATCAGGCCTTGCTGGAGGCGGGGCAGCCACGGCACGGCACGGCGACGTCGAACGCGTAGCTGCCGAGCGCCTGCACGCTCGCGCTCGCCCGCTCGCCCGCGGACAGGCCGACCGCACCTGGACCGGCGCCGGCGAGGGCCGCGTGACGCAACGCCAGGTACGCGGCGCACACCACGAGCCATGGCGCGAACGTCGCCGCTCGCTCCAGCGGCGTGCGTCGCGCGCCGCGCGCCGCTGCCAGCTCGAGCACCAGCGCTGGCGCGAGCGCGGCCATCGCCACCTCCTTGCACAAGAAGGCCGAGCAGCACGAGCGTGGCGGCGAGGATGCGTCGCGCCGGAGGCGGGCTTGAACGCGAGCAACGCGAGCAGCACGAGCGTCGTGGCGAGCACGTCGGTCCGCCCCGAGATCCACGCCACCGTCTCCGTCAGTCGCGGCGCGATCCCCCACGCCGTCGCGACCAGACCCGAGAGCGCGCCGCTCGCGCCGCGCCGGCGCGCGAGCGCGAACAGCAGCGACACGTCGAGGAGATGGAACGCGAGGTTGGTGATGTGGAAGCCGGCGGAAATCGCGCCGTGCAGGTGGTAGTCGATCGCGTACGAGAGCGAGACGAGCCGCCGGTAGTACGCGCCCGCTCCCAGCGTCTCTCCGGTCGCGCGCCAGAACGCGCGGGAGAGATAGCTGGTGAGTGGTTGGAGCTGGTGGATCGCCGGCTGGTCGACGATCAGCAAGCGATCGTCCCACACGAACGGCGCGCCGATCACCGGCGCGTAGACCGCGGCCGGCGACGAGCGCGACGAGAAGCGCGATACGCGGGTCGCCGAGCGCGGCGAGCGTCGACGGCGGCCGAGGACGCTGCCGGCTCTGCTCGCTGCCCGATCGACTCATGCGCGTTCGCCAGCCAGCGTATCCCACGCCGCCGGGGCGCGCTGGGTGGACACTGCCGGGAGAGGTTGTTATAGGAAGATCGGCTCGTTTCTTCAGGGCGTGTCGCTCCAGGCAGGATGCTTGCGAGCGATGTCGCCGCGAGACGCAGTCGACCTCGAGCCTCGAAACCCAGCATGGGGACCCCGACGCGTTTTGTGCGGAATCTGCGGAGAGATCCGCTTCGACGGTAGCGACGCCTCGCTGGATGCGGTCGCCAGAATGTCGGCGACCCTGGCGCCTCGCGGGCCGGATGCGTCCGGCGCCCTCGCGCGGGACGCGCTCGCGTTCGGCCACCGGCGCCTGGCCATCATCGATCTCGCGAAGACGGCCGACCAGCCCATGGTCGACAGCGAGCTCGGGCTCGCCATCGTCTACAACGGCGAGATCTACAACTACCGCGAGCTGCGCGCCGAGCTCGAGCAGAAAGGCTACCGGTTCTTCTCGTCGGGCGACACGGAGGTGCTGCTCAAGGGCTACCACGCGTGGGGCGAAGCGCTGGTCGATCGCCTGCACGGCATGTTCGCATTCGCGATCGCGGAGCGCGACAGCGGACGCGTCCTGTGCGTCCGCGATCGCCTCGGCATCAAGCCCCTGTACCTGTCGTTGGCTCCGGGCCGCCTGCGCTTCGCCTCCACGCTGCCGGCGCTGCTGGCCGCGGGGGACGTCGACACACGCATCGACCCAGCGGCGCTGCACCATTACATGACGTTCCACGCTGTAGTCCCGGCGCCGCTCACGGTGCTGCGCGGAGTGCGCAAGCTGCCGCCCGCGACGCTGATGGTCGTCGAGCCCGACGGCACGCGGCGCGAGCGCTGCTATTGGCGGCCCGACTTCGAGCCGCGCGCCGAGGACGCATCGCTGGGTTTCGAAGACTGGAAGGCGCGCGTGCTCGACGCGCTGCGCGTCGCCGTGAAGCGCCGTCTGGTGGCCGACGTTCCAGTGGGCGTGCTGCTCTCGGGCGGCCTGGACTCGAGCCTGGTCGTCGGTTTGCTGGCAGAGGCCGGCCAGCGCGGCGTCGAGACGTTCTCCATCGGCTTCGAGACCGTCGGTAGCGAGATCGGTGACGAGTTCAAGTACTCGGACATCGTTGCCGAGCGCTTCGAGACGAAGCACCACCGCATCTTCGTGGACTCGAGCCGTGCGCTCCCGGCGCTTCCGCGCTGCATCGGCCAGATGAGCGAGCCCATGGTCAGCCATGACGCCATCGGCTTCTACCTGCTCTCGGAAGAAGTGAAGAAGCACGTCAAGGTCGTGCAGAGCGGTCAGGGCGCCGACGAGATCTTCGGCGGCTACCACTGGTATCCGCCCATGCTCGAGAGCGCCGACCCGGTCGGTGACTACGCGCGCGTGTTCTGTGACCGCGACCACGCGGAGTACGCGCGCGCCGTCATGCCGGAGCTGACCGGCGAGGACTTCAGTCGCGACTTCATCCGCGACCACTTCGCCGCGCCGGGCGCGCCGCGCGCGATCGACAAGGCGCTGCGTATCGACACGACGATCATGCTCGTCGATGACCCGGTGAAGCGCGTCGACAACATGACGATGGCGTTCGGCCTCGAGGCACGCGTGCCGTTCCTAGACCACGAGCTCGTGGAGCTCGCAGCGCGCGTCCCGGCGGAGCACAAGATCGCCGAAGGCGGCAAGCACGTGCTGAAAGAAGCGGCCCGCGCCGTGATCCCGGCGGCGGTCATCGACCGACCGAAGGGCTACTTCCCCGTTCCGGCGCTGAAGTATCTGCGCGGTCCGTACCTGGCGATGGTTCGCGACGCCGTGACGTCGCGTCGCGCGCGCGAGCGCGGGATCTTCCGCAGGGAGTACGTCGACCAGCTGTTGGAACGTCCCGAGGACCACATCACGCCGCTACGCGGCTCGAAGCTCTGGCAGATCGCCTTGCTCGAGCTGTGGCTTCAGGAGCAGAGCCTGTGAGGGAGGGAGCGATGCAGCGAAGAGCCCCGGGTCCGAACCACCGTCTCGATCGCGACAACGCCCCGACGCTGAAGACCTGGAAGCGCGCCGCCGGGGACAAGGCGCAGCCGAGCGCCCGCAACGTGATCGTCGACTGCGGCTGGGGACGGTTGCTGTTCGGCCACACCTTCGACAACAACGAGATGATCGCCCAGGCGCTTCGCGAAGAGAGCCCAGGGACGCGTGACATCGCCTTCTACCTCGGCGATCCGCACGTGGTGTTGTCGATCGCGCCGCAGGAGCTGTTCCTGGATCCGTCGCACACGTACCGGCTGTACCTCGAGCAATACCGGGCGCCGCCGGCGCCGGGTGCGGGGTTCACCGTGCGCAAGCTGCAGACGCACTCGGACGCGGTCGCCGTCAATCGCATCTACGCAAGCCGTCACATGGTGCCGGCGGATCCCGATTTCGTGTGGTCGCAGCGAAAGTCGAGGGTGCTGACCTATCTCGTGGCGGAGGACGCCGGCACCGGCGACGTCATCGGCACCGTGACCGGCGTCGATCACGCCGAAGCGTTCGCGGATCCCGAGGGCGGCTCGAGCCTGTGGGCGCTCGCCGTCGATCCCCAGACCGCCCATCCCGGCGTGGGGCAGGCGCTGGTCACGCACCTGCTCGAGCACTACATCGCCCGGGGCCGCGCCTTTCTGGATCTGTCGGTGATGCACGACAACACCCAGGCGATCGGGCTCTACGAGAAGCTCGGGTTCCGGCGCGTTCCCGTCTTCTGCGTCAAGAAAAAGAACCCAATCAACGAGCCGCTGTTCATCGCGGGCCCGCCGGAGGCGGAGCTGAATCCGTACGCGACGATCATCGTGCGGGAGGCCCGTCGTCGCGGCGTCGCCGTGGAGGTGATCGATCAGGAGGCGGCGTACTTCTCCCTGTCTTTCGGTGGACGCACCGTCGTGTGCCGGGAGTCGCTGAGCGAGCTCACGAGCGCCATCGCGATGAGCCGCTGCGACGACAAGCGCGTCACGCATCGCGTGCTCTCCGCAGCGGGGCTGAACGTGCCGGCGCAGCAGATCGCCGGCGAGCGCGGGGACAACGAGGCGTTCCTCGAGCTGCACGAGCGCATCGTGGTCAAGCCTGCACGCGGCGAGCAAGGCATGGGTGTGAGCGTCGACGTCACGACGACGACCGCGCTCGAGCGCGCCGTCGAGGAAGCGTCCCGCCACTCGCAGAGCGTACTGCTCGAGGAGATGGTCGAGGGCGACGATCTCCGGATTATCGTGATCGGGTTCTCGATGGTCGCAGCAGCGGTCCGGCGGCCGCCGCAGGTTACCGGCACGGGCGAGCACAGCGTGCGCGCGCTGATCGAGAAGCAGAGTCGGCGCCGTGCCGCAGCTACTGGCGGCGAGAGCCGGATCCCGCTCGATGCCGAGACCGAGCGCTGCGTGCGCTCCGAGGGGTTCTCACTGGCCGACGTGCTCCCGGCGGGACGGACGATCACCGTACGCAAAGCGGCGAACCTGCACGCGGGCGGCACGATCCACGACGTGACCGCGGACGTCCATCCGCGCCTGGTCGCGGCGGCCGAGGCGGCGGCGCGCGCGCTCGACATTCCCGTGGTGGGTCTGGATCTGATGGTTCCGTCCGTGGACGGCCCGCGCTACTGGATTATCGAAGCCAACGAGCGGCCGGGGCTCGCGAACCACGAGCCGCAGCCGACTGCCGAGCGCTTTGTCGATCTGCTCTTTCCCCAGACTACGAGTACCCATGGCTGACGCGGATTTCGACGGTGGCGGCGTCCTGCCCATCGACGTCGAGTACTTGAAGACAATCCTTCTGGAGCTTCTGGCCATCCCGAGTCCCAGCGGATACACCGACCGCATCGTACATCGCGTGGGTGCGGAGCTCGAAGCGCTGGGCATCAAGTTCGGACTGACCCGTCGCGGCGCGATCCGGGCGAACATCCCGGGGCGTCGCAAGGCGCCAAGCCGCGCCGTCGTCAGCCACCTCGACACGCTCGGCGCGATGGTCAAGAACCTGAAGGAGAACGGACGCCTCGAGATCGTCCCGATCGGCCATTGGTCGAGCCGCTTCGCCGAAGGCGCGCGGGTGTCGATCTTGACCGACCACCAGGGCCCGAAGCGCGGCACGATCCTGCCGCTCAAGGCGTCGGGCCACACCTTCAACGAAGAGATCGACACCCAGCCGGTGAGGTGGGACTGCGTCGAGATCCGGACCGACGATTTCTGTCGGGACGGCAGCGAGCTGGAGCGAGCGGGATTCAACATCGGCGACTTCGTGACGCTCGATCCGAACCCCGAGATCACCGACAACGGCTTCATCAACTCGCGTCACCTGGACAACAAGGCGGGCGTGGCCGCGAAGCTGGCCGCGGCGAAGGCGATCGTGTCGTCGGGGCTGGAAGTGCCCGTGGATTGCCATCTGCTCTTCACCATCAGCGAAGAGGTCGGCTCGGGCGCCTCCGCGGTGCTCCACGGCGACATCGCGGAGATGGTTGCCGTGGACAACGCGACGCCGGCACCGGGCCAGAACTCGCGCGAGCGCGGTGTGACCATTGCCATGGCCGACTCGACGGGCCCGTTCGACTATCATCTGACGCACAAGTTGATCGACCTGTGCCGCGCCCACGAGATCGAGCACCAGCGCGACGTCTTCAAGTACTACCGCTGCGATGCCGCTTCCGCGCTCGAGGCGGGCAACGACATCCGTACCGCGCTGGTGTGCTTCGGCGCGGACGCCTCCCACGGCTACGAGCGCACGCACGTCGCGGCCCTGCGCAGCCTGGCGCAGCTGATCGTCGCCTACGTCCGGAGCGACCCGACGTTCGACCGCGACCGCATGCCCCTGGCGCCGCTGGAGGGCTTCCCCACGCAACCCGTGTAGCCGGCTTGCGTGCACGAAAAGCGGGTTGCGAACTTGAAATGCGCCGCCCGCCCGGGCGACTGCAAGTGTCCGGAATCTTCCCCGATCGCCCTGGCACGGAGCGTGCTTGAGCGTTGGGCAGGCGTCGCCCGTTGGTGACCCCCCCCGCCTGGGTAGACGCCTCTTTTCTCCGTCAGCGGCCCTGGGTTCCCCCCCTCCCCCCGGGCCGCTGATTTTTTTGTGCGTGCCCCCGCCGCGGCGCGTCGCCTCGGCCCGGCCGGCGCTACCCTGAGCGGCATGGCGCTCTCGGTCGAGGAGCTCAACGGGGCCAACTGCAAGACGTACCTGCTCGTCGCCGGTCGCAGCGCGGCGCTCGTCGATCCCGTGCGCGAGCGCGCGGCGACCTATCGCTCGGTGCTCGGCGAGCGCGGGCTCGATCTCGCGCTGGTGCTGGAGACCCACATGCACGCCGACCACCTGATGATCAACCGCGAGGTGAAGGAGGCGCTCGGTGCGCCGGTCTGCATGCACCGGAACAGCCCGAGCCCGCTTGTCGACCGTCATCTCGACGACGGCGACACGCTCACCCTCGGCGACGAGACCATCCAGGTGCTGTACACGCCGGGCCACACGCCCGACTCGGTGAGCTACTACCTCCCGGGGGCCGGTGCGGTGCTGACCGGCGACGCGATGCTGATCGGCGGGTCGGGGCGCACGGATTTCCCCGGCGGCGACGCCGGCGCACAGTTCGACGCCGTGACGGGCAAGCTGTTCGCCCTGCCCGATGACACCGTCGTGTATCCGGCTCACGACTACAAGGGCGCCACCAGCTCGACGATCGGTCGCGAGAAGCGCGAGAACGCGCGCTTCGCCGGACGCACCCGCGACGAGTACGTCGCGCTCATGGGCAGCCTCGGTTTGCCTTTTCCCGATCGGATCCAGCAAGCGCTGCAGATCAACCAATCGGGGTTCGAGGCCGACGAGGTCGGCTTTCCCCTCGTCACCGACGTTGCGACGGTGCCCGGCGTCGACCCCGACGATCTCTCGCGAAGCCTCCAGGGCGCGGCGCCTCCGATCGTCCTCGATGTGCGCGAGCCGGAGGAATTCACCGGCGAGCTCGGGCACGTCCGTGCCGCGTTGCTCGTCCCCATGGACCTGCTCGAGCGTCGTCTGCCGAAATTGGCAGGCTATGTCGATCGCGAGATTGTCGTCGTCTGTCGTGCCGGAGCGCGGAGCGCCAGTGCCGCCGCCATGCTCCGCACCGCCGGCTTCCGCCGCGTGGCGAACTTGTCAGGAGGCATGCTCGCCTGGTCGGACCGTAGCTTGCCCGTGCAGTTCTAGGGGTTTGCTCCGCGCCGCGCGCCTTCGCATCGCGTTCGTCACCAGGCCCAACGGCGCGAGCATCGACGTGACCGCCAGCAGCACGAGACCCACGGCAAGGCCGGCGAGCGTCGCCGCCACGAACAGCCCGACGTCGAGCGCCGTGACCGCCTCCAGGGTCGCGACGCCGGTCCGCTCGCGCGCGTCGGTGACGCTGGACGCGAGCAGCTCGTCCAGCGGCAGCCCGTAGAGACTCGTGCTGCGGCGCCCGCGCGCGAACGCGCGGAGCGTGCGCCGCGGCATGCCGAGCGCGCCGCCCGCCATGCCACCGAGATTCAGGACCCACGCCGCCGCGAAGTCCCGGCAGCCCGCGCCGATCTCCCACGCCGAGATCTCGAGCTCTCCGGGCAGGTCCGTGCGGTACCCTGTGAGCACGTGATGCAGGTCGTGGTAGCCCACCGCGCGCACCCGCGCCTTGGTGTTGGGAAACGGGAACGGGATTGGACCGAGCTTGAAGTCCACCCAGGCTTCGCCGTAGCCGCCGTCGGCTCCGAAGCCGTTGTCCTCGAAGTAGCGATCCCGCGCCTCGCGCAGCGTCCGGTCGTCTTGCTGGGCCATGTCCGGTCCTCCTTCAAAAGTGACCACGGTCATAATTAGGCCTTCGGCTGGTGGCGGTCAATCCCCGCGTTGACGGAATTTATTCAAAGTCCAATCCTTCCATTGGTATGAGCAAGGTCAGAAATTCAGGGGGGAATGCCGGCGCTCCCCCCGGGCGGAGCCGCCGTGAGCAGGCGAAGCTCGACAAGCGCGATCGCATCCGGACCGCCGCGTGGGAGCTGTTCACGACGACAGGCTTCGAGCACACGACCACCAAGGCCGTCGCGTCGCGCGCCGGGATCGCGTCGGGCACGCTCTTTCTCTACGCGAAGGACAAGAGCGATCTCTTGTTCCTCGTCTACCACGAGCGGCTAGGGCGCATTCTAGAACAGCGCTTCGCGTCGCTTCCGCGCGGCGCGCCGCTGCTCGAGCAGCTCGTCTACGTGTTCCGTGGGTTCTTCGAGATGTACGCGGAGCACCCGGGCGTCGCCATGGAGTTCGTGCGCGCGCTGCCTGGCGCCGACGGGCCGAACGCCGTCGCCGTTCACGGTTTGACGTTGTCGTTCATGACGCAGATGGCGAGCCTCGTGCGTCAGGGCCAGGAGCGCGGCGAGCTCGCCCGCGAGGTCGAGCCGATGACTGCCGCGTCCAACTTCTTCTCGCTGTACTTCGGCGCCCTGCTCGCGTGGCTGTCAGGCCTGGTGCCGTTGTCGAGTGCCCTCGACGACAACCTGACGAACGCGCTCTCGCTGCAGATCCGCGGGCTCTTGCCCCGTTCGTGACGCGCGACCGACCCGGGTGCGATGCCGCTCCATGGGGACGGCACAGGAAGGGCGGAAGAGCGGAAGATTCGGAGATGGGACGGACGAAGTGATGGTGCGCTGCTCGAGGTGCACCGCTGGCTTGCTGCGGCTCACGCCTGAATACCCCGAGTCCCTGGAAACTTCCGCTCCTCCGACCTTCATGTGAAGAGATCTCTCGGGAAACGCTGGATTCCGCGCCGGACCGGCAATCCCAAACGCCGCTGCCCCGCGTCATCGACGGACCGCGCGAAGCCGATGCGGTGCGATGCCGCTCCATGGGGACGGCACAGGAAGGGCGGAAGGGCGGAAGATTCGGAGATGGGACGGACGAAGTGATGGTGCGCTGCTCGAGGTGCACCGCTGGCTTGCTGCGGCTCACGCCTGAATACCCCGAGTCCCTGGAAACCCGCTCTTTCCGTCCTTCATGTGGAAGTCCAAGTGAGGGACTTCCCAGGACGCGATCAGTACCACGCCGTGTCGAACCAGAGCTCGGGGCGCGGGTCGGTGATGCCGTTGCCGTGGCGCTGGTCCACCCACGAGAGCAACACGTTCGTGCCCGCGAGCGCGGCACGCAGCTGGCCCAGACCCGCGAACAGACGTGCGTGCTCGAACACGACGGGCGTGCCCGTGGAAAAGTCGTCCTCCACCGTCGCGACGTAGAGCGAGATACGGCCGTTGGTCGGGTCCAGCGTGTACGCCCGGTGATCGATCCACATCATCACGCCCAGGTGGTCGGGCTGCGCGATCAGGTACGGCTCGTCCCGATCGTCGACCGCGTCGAACATCTTGGCGCCGGCGCCGCGGTTCGGATCGAGCGCGCCTTTCGCGTCGGTCTTGGCGGCGTAGAACAAGTTCGCCGGGTTGGGCGACGGATCGTTCAGATCGCTCGCGCTCCAGACCGGGACCAGTGCACCTCCCACGTCGAACACGCGCGCTTCGCGGTGCCAGGTGAAGTCCGATTCGACGCCGGCGTAGTCGCTCGACGTGAGCTTGCCGTCGTGATCGAGCGTCGCGTACTGGCTCTTCGGGACCACCTGGTCGAGCAGCGAGTCGTAGCGGCCGCGCACGAACCCGACCAGGCTGGTGTCGCCGGCCGTGCCGACGCTGACGAAGGAGAACGGCTCGAAAGCCCCGATCGACGTGCCGTCGCCGGATGTCGCCACGACGGTGTTGCCGACCAGCGCACCGCCGGCGCCCGGGACGCGCGCCCACATCACTTGTCCGCCGCCGGCACCGTCGTTGTCGCGCCACACCAGGACGAAGTCCGTTCCGTCGTAGACGACCTGGCCGCCGAAGGAGCCGTACATGCCGCTCGCGTCGAGATCGACGGGGGCCATCACCTCGCTGCCATCCAGCCCGACGATCTTGAAGTGGTTCGCGTACGGACCCCCCGGGGTCTGGTAGAGGACGCCGATCGCGGTGGGTGCGAACGCCGTGCGGGCGTACAGCACGTCGTCGGTAGCCGACGCGATCTCGACTCGATCGCCTTCCCAGCGTCCCGCGCCGTCGAGCTTCTGCAGCCACGCCTTCGATGTCTGGTCCTGGCGATCGGTCCAGGTCATGTAGATCGAGTCTCCGACGCGATGGATGCGCGGCGTGCCGGCGGCGTGGACCAGGCTCCAGTCCGTGAGCTGGGACCCGGCTTTCGAGACCACCAGATCGGCTTCCGCCGTAGCCGTGGCGCCGCCGGCGCTGGCGGTGGCGACGAGGTGAAGCGTGCCCTCGGCGAGCGCGCCGACGGCGAGCGTCGCGGTGAAGCGTCCACCGCCGTCGTCGTTCGCCGTGATCGTCTGATCGCCGAGCTTCACGTCGACGCTCGTCGCGCCGGGGGCGACGACGTGCAGCGGCACCTCGGCGTACACGTCGGGATTGGCGAGCAGCGCGCCGTCGACGGCTTGCGGCAACGTCACGGCGAGCGCACCCGCGTCGGCGCCCGCGCTTCCGCCGCTGCCCGATCCGCCGCCTTGGCCGGCAGCGCCGCCGCTACCCGACGCTTGATCCGACGACCCGCACGCCGCGAGGGCGGCGCACACCGCGGTCAGCGCGCCGGCCCGACCCAACCATCCCCGGAAAGTCATGGGCGGATGATAGCCGCAGCGTCAGTGGCATGCGATGGCGGCGGCCTTGTACGGCGCACCCGCCTTGCACGACAGCGAATTTCCCGTGCAGTCCTCTTTCTCGTCGCTCCCGCAGTACGGATCTTCGCCCGCGCCGCTCCGTGCGGGGGCGGCGGGCAGGTAGCCCGAGCCCACGCAGCTCAGGCCCGAAGCGTGACAGGCGAGTCGCGGGTTCGAGCCGGCCTCGGTCTCCTTGCCGTCGCAGTTGTAGTCGAACGAGACGGCCGACGTGCCGGTGAGGGTGTAGCCGTCCGGGAAGTAGTTGGGCTGATCGGGGTGGACGTCCTTGTTGCTGTCGTCGCAGTCGCCGCCCTCGACGGCCCAGATCCCGTTCGTGGGCGGAACGCACCCGGACGCGGTCGTGGTGCCGCCGTACCCGTCGCCGTCGCCGTCGAGGAAGAACGTGACGACGCTGCACGCCTCGCCGTCGCCCGCATCGACGGACACGACGTCGGGGGGCGCGTCGACGCCCGCGTCCGCGCCCGCGTTGCCGCCGGAGCCCGCCGCGCCGCTCGCGCCGGCGTTGCCGCCGCTCGCGCCGGCGTTGCCGCCGCTCGCGCCCGCGTTGCCGCCGCTCGCGCCCGCGCTACCGCCGCTCGCGCCCGCGCCCGCGCCGCCTGCGTCGGGGCTACTGAACTGGTCCGACGCGGAGCACGCGATCGCCGACAGGAAGATCGCGACGCAGGCGATGGAGTGAATCTTCTTCACGCCCACACATGATAACAAGAATCGCGCCACGCATGCTGCTTTCCGCACGGAGACAAACCTCCGGTTCCGGCCATTCCGACGGGGGCGTCGGAAACCGACGAGCGTGTCGGCGTTCGCACTTGCCCCTACCGTTCGCACCTCGAGCGAACACCGGTTCGCTGACAACTCGTGCGACAGAAGACAACTCGATCGCCCGCCTCCGCCAGCGCGTGGCCGGCGGGGGCGGGCTTCGAACGCTCAGCTCGTGAGCTTTCCCTGACCGAGCAGGTCGGCCGGGAGCAGCGCCTTGAGCGAGTCGGCGCCGACCACGAGACGCACCTCCTGGATGCGCGACGCGATCTCCTTGATGCTCTCGAGCTCCTTCAGACGAAGCAGCACCGGCTGCTCCGCCATCACGCGCGCGGTGTTCGCGAGGGAACGCGTCGCGGCGGTCTCCTCCCGACGGAGGATGACGTTTGCCGCGGCCTCCTTCTCGGCCTCGATTACGCGGTTCAGCAGGGTCTTCATCTCACCCGGCAGGACCACGTCCTTGAGACCGACACGCGTCACGCGCACGCCGAACCGCGCCGCCTTGTCCGCCGCGTCCTCTTCGAGGAAGCGCGTCAGGGCATCGCGGCCCTCGAGCAGCTCGTCGAGCGTCACGCCCGAGACGAACTGCCGCGCGGCGAGCTGCACGACGAGGTACACCGCATCGCGCACGTTCGCGACCGAGGTCACGACGCGCGCCGGGTCCTCGATCGCGTACTCGATCACGAGCGTCAGGCGCAGGCTCACCTTGTCACGGGTGAGCAGCTCCTGTCCCGCGATCGAGACCTGCTCGCCGCGCATGTCGACGAGCTGGAGCACGACCTCCGCGCCCGGGTGCGACCAGAACGCGTAGCGTCCCGGCTCGAGCACGCGCTCGAGCTTGCCGCGCACGAACATCAGACCGCGCTGGTGCGCGATGACCGTAGCTAGCGCGTACTCGTGCTTCGGAATGACGCTCGCGAGCTCGTCGCCGAGCTCCGGCATCGGCTCGTCGACGCGGTACACCTCGAGGCGTACCGACGGATCGACGATCCAGTACCGGTGCGTGCCCGGTCG
Source organism: uncultured delta proteobacterium (assembly GCA_963775185.1). GTDB lineage: Bacteria > Myxococcota_A > Polyangia > Polyangiales > Polyangiaceae > JAPSGB01. Next base: position 263,730 of record CAVZIE010000014.1, read on the forward strand.
CAGGAACGCGATCGGCGTGCCGTCGCGAAACAGCACACCACGCTCCAGCGCGTCGAGCGTCGCTTCCGCGTACCACTCGGCCGGCAGAAGCGCGCGCACCGCCGGCTGTGCACGGAACACCAGAATCCGTGACGCTGAAGCGCGTCTCCGAGAGACGCGCGCCCCACACGCGGTGGCGGCCCGGGCCGAGCGCCGTGAGCGGCACGCCGTCCTTGAGCACGACCACGCGCTCGTTCAGTCGAACATCGATATTCTTCATGGCCGAAGCCTCCACGCCGGAACCGCCGGCTTTCGGGGAGCTCGCGCTCCGGTTGTCGTTGTCGGGATGCGCGCGTCGCGCGCTCCGCAAGAAGCTCTGGTCGACAGCTCCGCCCGATGGGATCTTCCATGTCGGCCCGGCGCGGGCTCTGCGGAGCCCGTCCATCGCGACCTGGAGCCAACCATCACGGACCCGGCGCGCCGCGGGGTGACAGGGCTTCGTGAAGAGGACGACGGCGGTCGCCGCGACGATGGCCGTTGTCCTGTGCGCACGAAGCGCGGATCACCCCGGGAACGCGCCGGGCATCGAACGCGAGCGCGCGAACGCGCTCCGCCGAAGGGGCTCGGCTGCCGGCCAGGGCCGGTTTGTGTGAAGACGTTTCAGGTCCCCGGTGACGGATTACAATTCCGTTGCTCTACCCAACTGAGCTACACGCGCTCTCGCACATGGCGGGATTCGAACCCGCGACTTTCCCCATCTCGCGGGACGCACCGGCCCGATACGCCGGGCAAGAGCGCTTGCGCGCTGCCCGGAGCAGGGTGGTGTGCCGTGTGTCGAGATGAAGGAGCGACGAGCGGGAGTTGCACCCGCATCCCGGGAGTGGCGCTCCCGCATCCTGCTTGTTGGACGATCGTCGCAGCGGCCGTCGAGTCGCGGACGCACTGCGGCGCACGCGCTCACGGCGGCGGCGGAAGCAGGAGGAGTCGCACCCCACACCTCTACGGTGCGCACCCGCTAGCAACGGGGCCCGTCCCTCCGGACGGTTCTGCTTCCAGTGTCATCGGCGGGATTCGCACCCGCGTCGATTCGCGTCGATTGGACGAACCGTGTTTGCGGCGTTGTGGAGCGGCCGGGAGTCGCACCCGGATTTCCGGTATGCGACACCGGCGTCGTCCTGTTGGACCACCGTCCCGTGATTTCGTGGGGTGACCGGCGGGACTCGAACCCGCTCCTGCAGGGACACAACCTGCCGTGCGTACCTTTCACACCGCGGCCACAGTGCGTCGGGTTGGAATCGAACCAACGCCTCCGGTGCTTCAGACCGGCGCTTCCACCAGGTCAGCTGCCGACGCGACATGGGAGCCGCCAGCGGGAATCGAACCCGCTTTGCCTCGCTACGAGGGAGGAGCCCGACCATCGGGTTGGCGGCATGGGCGAGGCGGCTGCACGGGCAGGATTCGAACCTGCGGTTCTGCGGGAAACAGCCGCGCGCCTTTCCACTTGGCTACCGTGCAGTGCGGTCTAGGCGGCAGGATTCGAACCTGCGATCTCCGGTTCCCGAAACCGGCGCTTTTGCCAGGCTAAGCTACGCCCAGAGTTGCCCGTTTCACGTCCGGGCCAGACGGGCGACGACTCGGTGCATGCGCGGATGTGCTTGGCTCGGAGGCCGCGCAGAAGTCGTCGCCGGGTTAGACGCAGAAGTCGCGCCACTCGATCGGCGCCGTCGACGGATCGACGAGCGGCGCCGCGAGCGGCAGCGACGCCGGGCGGTACGGCGGCTTGCGTGGCCGCATGCGCGCCTCTTCCGGCGTCTTGTCCGCCTTCTTGGCGTTGCACAAGGCGCACGCGGTGACGATGTTCTCCCACACCGTACGGCCGCCACGCGAACGCGGCAGCACGTGGTCGTACGTGAGCTTGCTCATCGGCAGCTTCGTACTGCAGTAGGCGCAGGTGAAGCCGTCGCGCACGTACACGTTGAAGCGCGAGAACCTTACGCCACGCTTGATCGGCGACACCTTGCCGCGCAGGCGCACGACCGCCGGCACCTTCATCGACGTGGACGGGGAGCGGACCTCTTCGTCGTACTCCACGATCACGTCGACCTTGTCGAGGTACACGAGCGTGATCGCGTCCTCCCAGCCGACGACCGAGAACGGGAAGTACCACGGCGTCAGGACAAGCGTTCGCGTAGTCATGGGTCACCTACCTTGGTCTTGGTTTCATGTTCAGTCTCCTTTCGAAATAGCCTCCCTGCTTGGAGTCGAACCAAGTCGCCCGGCTTCGTAGACCGGGGCCTGAAGATCCGTCAGGACAGGGAGCGCATCAGCGCCCGCGAAGGGGATTGCACGGGTGTGGTTCCATTGCTGAGCAACAAACCCTTCTGTCGTCGGCCCGCCGGGGATGGGGCCCCGGCGGCTGCCACGACCTCGGGATCTTGGCGGACACGATCTCGATCCGCCAAAGAGACCCGACAGAACTACCCGGCGAGGCCGGGCGCAGGCTTGCTTCCGATAGCCGGAGGCGCGAGGCGTTGCGGTGCGCAGGAGCAGAACCAAACCCGATTGCACCCTCCTCACCGGATCGACAATCCGGCCGCTTCACTAGATGCGTACGCGGGCACGAGAAGCCGGCGCGCCGCGCCGTGACGGCGGCGCGCCGCTTCTCTGTCGCACAAGTTGTCAAATAGCAGGGCGCGGGATCGCGCCGGCCGCACAGGGCCAAAGCGGTTCCGGCGAGGCGCCGGACCGTGAAATGCAGAAAAGCCGCCTGGGAAATCCCGCGGCGGCTTCTCGAACACGAATGTACGTGAGGGTCGCCTATGGGACTGCCTCCTGGTTGTCGGTACCTGCGGTATCGGCGCGGCGCGAGGCATGCGACAAGGCGCACATCGGCTGGGCCACGACGAGCGCGGACGGGTACCGCCACGAGGCGGATTCTGGGTTCGTGAACAGTGTCATTCTTCGATTCGTTCGACGGTGGAGATACGGATTCCTTGGATCGGGATTTCGCGCCGGACCGGCATCCCTGGCAAGCCGGAGGCGCCGGCCCGGAGCTCCCAAATGCAGCGAAGCCGCCGGGGAATTCCGCGGCGGCTTCGAGAACACCCGCGAGGGTGCGCTGGCGAGAGCCGCCTGTTACGTGATGCCTCCGACCACCGGCTGGTGGCTGGACAACGCAGCGCGCCAATCGGCGAGGTGCGCTTCAGGGTTTGTAAAACAGGTCTTCATGGGAACGAGCGAGTTGATACGCCCTGATTCGACGTCTGTCAACATTGGATGTTCCAGATTATCTTCCGAGGCCGTCAATTGGCGGTGACCTCGAGCGTGCCACTCGGTGCGGACGCCTTCTTCTCCGGCTCGTAGTACAGGTACGCCGTCGCGCCACCGTCGCTGGCCTTGACCGGCATCGTCGCGAGCAGGCGGTACTTGTACGTCTGCGTGCCGTTGGGCGCGAGCGCGCTCATGTACAGCGTGAGCTGCTTGCCCGTGACCTCGTAGGTGGAGAGCTGTCCGGCCGCCTTGTAAGCGTCCAGGTCATCCGTCTGGACGGCGAAGCCCGGCGGAATACCGACCGTCAGGATCACCATGTTCTGGATGCTCGCGGTGTTGTTCTTCACGCTGACGGTGGCTTGCACCATGTCGCTCACCGCGAGCGTGCTCTTGTCGTACGACACGCTCACCGAAAGCGGCCCGCTCGTGTCCGGCGGTACCTGCGCCCACGGCACGTTGTAGCGCGAGACCAGGTTGTAGCTGACCTTGCCTGTTCCCACGAACGTGAGTGACACCTGATGCGTGCCGACGGACGCCAGTGACTTCATGTCCACGGTGGTCATCAGGTCCGGCTTGTCGGCGGTCAGCGAGAGCGTGGTGAACGGCGCGCCGTCCACGTCGACCTCCAGGCTGCCGACAGCGCCCTCCGTGCCCTTCTCGGCCGCGAGGATCAGCGTGCGGAGCGTCCAGATCGTGGCCTGCGTCGAGCCGAAGTTGCCCTGGGGATCCTTCGAGCCGATCAGGTACTCGAGCGCGCCGTCCACGTCCGCCTTGTAGCCACCGGCGAGCAGCATCGCGCGGGCCACCAGCGCCGTGGAGCTGACGGCTGCGTCGTTGCCGCCGCCGTAGAAGTTCGTCTGCGTGCCGTCGGAGTCCCAGTAGATCTTCTTGCCGTCGGTCTTCTTCAGGCCGTCGAGCTTGGAGAAGACGCTGGTCAGGAAAGTGTCGTTCGGCGCGGCGCTGGCGAAAGCGTTGCCGACGAGACCGAGCGTGTACGGGTCGGAGTCGTTGCCGAGGTTCGCCTTCACGTAGGCGAGGCCCTTCTGCATCTCGCCGCCGGTGTAGCCGTTGTCGGCGAGCGCCCAGAGCACGAAGGCGGTGTTGCGTACGGTGCTGGTCTGGAAGGTGAAGAATTCCGACTGGTCGCCTTCCCACGAGCCGTCGGCGTTCTGCTGGGCGAGCAGCCACGCCTGGGTGCGGGCGACCATCGCCTGGTCGACCGGCTGCACCTTGTTCATGTCCGCGAACTCCATCAGCCCGAACGCGGTGACCGACAGGTATGGCGCCGGATCCTGCTCGCCGAACCACGAGAAGCCGCCGCCCTTGTGCTCGAAGGTGAGCAGGCGCTGGTAGCCCGTGGAGATCAGGCTCTCGGCCTTGAGCTGGATGTCGGGCGTGATCTGGCCGGTCTGCGTCATGTAGCGCGTGACGAGCACGTTCGGCCAGGTGGTGCTCGTGGTCTGCTCGAAGCAGCCGTAGGGCTCCTGCAGCATGCTGTCCATGCCGGTCACGACCTGCGACAGGAACGCGGGGTACACCTCCAGGTACATCTCCGGCGATCCGGTGACGGCGTTCGACGGGAAGTCGACGCCGTGCGAGGCGCTGCCGGCGGCGAGCGCGCCGCTGACCGCCGTGGGCACCTCCTTGCCGTCGGGGACGACCAGCACCTGGCGCGCGAGCGCGTCGGACGCCGCGCTGCCTGTCGCGGTGACGGTGAGCGTCTGCAGGCCGACCTGTTCGACGCGCACCGGGAAGCGCACGCCGACGACCTGTCCCGGTTCCACGTCCACGCTCTGCGTGGTCGCGCCGAGCGCGGTGTACCAGCTGCCGGCGGCGAGCTGGAGCTTCACCGTCTGCTTCGTGGTCAGGTAGTTGTACACGGCGATCGGGAACTCGATCTCGTCGCCGCGCGTGAGCGTGGACGGGAAGTCGATGTCGGCGAAGAAGTCCTGGAACACCTTGATCCCGCTCTGGCCGCCGCCCAGCTTGCCGCCGGCGGAGTGCGCCAGCGTGGAGACGCGCCACTCGGTGATGCTGTCGGCCATGTCGACGCTGACCGTCGCCTTGCCGTCGGGGCCGGTGATGATCTCGGGATTGACGTAGAGCGTCTCGGGGAAGTCCTTGCGGATGCGCGGCGCCGCGCTGTCGCCGCTGGTGCCGCCACCGCCGCTTGCGGCGCCGGACCCGCCGCCGCCGCCGCTGCCACCCGCGCCGCCGCCGTTCGCGGCGCCGTCCATCGGCGGGTAGAAGTTGTCGACGCCGAGATCCGACCACTGGATCGTGATGTCCGCGTCGTCGCTGGTGGACGCCTTCTCGTCTGGCCCCGCGGTGTGCAGGCGGATCTGCCAGTCGTACGGCTGCGTCGCGTCCACGTACTTGTTGCCCCAGAAGTCGTAGAGCGCCAGCTGGCCCTGCAAGCGCTGGAGCACGGCCTCGCCGAACGACATCTGCAGCGAGTTGCAGTAGTAGCTCTGCGGCGAGCAGCCCTCGCTCGCCAGCGACTGCGCGATCGTGGTGACGAGCGGCTTCAGCGCGGCCACCAGGTGCTGCTGTTCCGCGTCGTAGTACGGCTGCATCAGCGTGCGCGCCTGGCTCACCACGCCGTCCCAGCTCGCCAGGTGCAAGCCGGTGATGGAAGCGTTGCCGAGCGCCGCGAGCGCGGCGGCCGTCCGCTCCTGGGCGGCGCCGGCCTCGGCGGGATCCTTCGAGCGCGTCTTGTCGAAGAGCAGATCGGAGAGCGAGCCGGGCGGCGCCTGGATCTCGTATTTCGGCTGCGAGTACGTGTCTTCGAGCTCGAAGTACGTGGACAACAGCCCCGGCTGCGCGTCGATCAGCGAGAACACGGCCTCGTCCACCACCTGCACGCCGAGCGCCGCCACGGTCGGCGCGCCCTTCTCGTCCGTGACCGCGAACGTGAGCTTGGCCGGCTCGCCCGGCTTGTACTGCGGCTTGTCCGTCGACAGGCTAACCTGGAGCGCCGAGCTGGTCCGCGCGAACAGCGTGCGGCCGGCGCGGATCACGTTGCCGTCGTCGTCCACCACGTACGCCTCGACGCGGTTCGTTCCGAGCAGCGTCGAGTCGACGGGCATGGTGAAGCTGGCCGCGCCGTTCGCGTCGAGATCGAGCGTGCGCATGTCCACGGCTTGGCCCTCGTTCAGCCAGTCGACGTAGGCGTGCGCCTCGCCGGCGGAGGCGAGCACCTGGATCTTGACCGTGTCCCCGACGTCGTAGACGGACTTGTCGGTGCGCACCAGTACGTGCTCGGCGCCACTCTGCGCGTCGAAGGTGAACGACTGCTGCACGCTCTTGCCGCTCGTGGGCGTCACACTGACGCCGAGGGTCGCGCTGTCGGTGGCGGTGGGCGTCCAGCCGACCTCGGCCTGGCCGAACGCGTCCGTCGTCGCCGTCAGCGTCTTGGCGCCGGCGCTGATCGTCGCGGTGGCGTTGGCAATGGGGGCGCCCAGCGGGTCGCTGACGAACAGGTCGATCCGGTTCTCGATCCCGGGCACCAGCGACGTGGCCTCCGGCACCACGACGACGTGCAGCGGCTCCTGGGCGACCGTAACGGGCGTCTCCTTCGTCACCTGCTGACCGGCCGTGTCGGTCACCGTCGCGCGGACGTTGACCAGCGCGTTGCCCTGCTCCAGCGGCAGCCCGACGAGACTCGACGGCAGATTCAGCGAGAACGTCATCTTGCCGGTGGCGTCGGTCTTGCCGACGACCTTCTGGAACACCGTCTCGCCGATGTCCAAGGTGACGCCCTCGATCACGACGTCCGCGCCGCCCACGGGCTTGCCGAACAGGTAGCCCGCGTCGAGGCTGCCCTGCAGCGTGTCGCCCGGGCCGTACCAGGTCTTGTCTACCGTGACGGCGACGCGATACTTCGGCAGCGAGTAGCGCGACACGTCCACGGTCCTCTCGGTGGTGGTGCCGTCGACGACCGCGCGCACCTTGAACGTGCCCATGTTCAGGATGCGGCCCAGCGTGAAGTGCGTGGACGCGATGCCGTAGCTGTCGGTGGAGAGATCGCGCTGCAGGATCTTGTTGCCCTTGCCGTCCTCGATCTCGAAGCGCACGGACTTGCTCGCCAGCGGCGTGTTCTCCGGCGGCGCCAGCGCCAACGCGCGCAGATACATCGTCTGGCCCGGCTGATAGATCGGCTTGTCCGTCGTGAGCAGCACCTTCCGACCCGGCTCGGCGATCGTCACCGGGCTGTCGAGACTGGTGCGCGTGCCCTGGGAGGTGGTCTCCGCCAGCACCGTGTAGGCCCCGGGGGCCGACGGCGCTTGAACCGGGAACACCGCGTCGCCGGTCGCGCCGGTGGCCACCGTCTGGGTCGCGACCACGCTGTCGCCCTGCTTGACGTCGAGCTTCACTTCGAGGCCGACGATCGGCTGGCGCGTCAGCGGCTGTTCGGCGTGCACGCGGTACGACACGTTCTTGCCCGCGGACAACGTCGCCGGGCCGTCGAGGTCGATCGAGTACGGCGATACCACGCGCAACAGGCTGCTCGTGATGCGCAACCCTTGCGAGGATCCGTCGCTGATCCTGAGATTGTCGCGCACCCAGTCCGCCTGCACCTTGACGTCGTCGGGCACGCTGAACGTGGCGATGACGTGCGTCGTCGCCTTCGCCCCGACGGCGTAGCTCACCGTGGTCTTCTCGAGGACCTTGGAGCCGTCCACCGCGCGCACCGCGACGTCGAGCGTGCCGCTCGCGGCGGAGCCGAGCGCCTCCACCGGGATGTCCACGGAGAGCGTGCTGCCGGCAGCCGTGCCGACCAGCTTCGCCTCGTCGATCTTGATCGTGCCGTTGCTCGGGCGGTCGCCCCCGGGATCCCCGGTCGACCCTGCGCTCGAGCAGCCGCCCGTTACAGCCGCTCCCAGCGCGACCAGCGCGCCCAGCCGGCGTGCGTTCTTCCACAAGCGTCGTGTGTTCGTCATGATCTTCGCTCCCGTCGCGCGTGGGCGCGCACCGAGCCCGCAGCCTTGGATCCAAGTTCCGTGCCGAGCCTGGAACCGCGCTTGCCCCGGGATACCGCGCCGCACTGGCACAACCCGGCACACGCTCCAGGGCCTGGATGTCGGTCCGGCGCGGAAAAGTCCCCGGTCCGGGCGCTACTGGAGCAGGCCCTGCACGCGTTCCACGAAGTCGGGGAAGGCCTTGTCCGGGTCGTCGCGTTCGGCCGCATCCTTGGGCATGCGGCGCATGCGCACGGCGACCAGGTGGTCGCGCGGCAGGACGACCACGAACTGGCCGAGGGTGCCCTCGGAGTACGTGCCCACGAGCGGCCCGTACTCGAAGTGCGCGTCGGCGAGATCCTTCTTGGTGGTGTTGTCCGTCCACTCGCGGAGCTTCGGGTCGTTGAACAGCGCGCGGAGCGCGGCAACGAACGCGGACGCCGAGTGGAACACCTTGCCGCGGATCGGCGCGACCTTGGCGATGAATGCCGCGTCCACGCCGGCAACACGCCACTTGTCGACGACGGCGTCGTCCACCACGACACGCGTCCACGCCGGCACCAGCCACCAGTAGAGCCCGAGACGCCGGTTGTCCGGCTGCACCTTGGCGAGCGTGCGCGTGGAGCGCGCGAGCCACCTCTGGCTTACGAGCTGCTTGTCGCCCCACTGGCCGTCGCCGTCGATCAGCTCGCCGATGCGCGCGAGGTCGCGCGGCACCAGGTGCAGCCCGGCGAGACCGTGGGGCGTGCCGGCGCGATCGCGGCTCCACCACCAGTTCGTGATGCCGAGCGGCTTGAACAGCACCTTGTCCAGATAGCGATCGGTGCGCATGCCGCTCGCCTTGCCGATGATGCCGCTCACGAGGTTCGCGCCGCGGTTGCTGTAGCGGTAGTGCGTGCCGGGCTCGTGGTCGAGCGTCGACTTCAGCGTGAAGTCGACGAAGCTCCGGCTGCGGTAGATGTCGAGCGTGTGCTCGCCCTCGGCGATGCCCGCGCTATGCGTGAGCAGGTCGTAGAGCGTGATCTTCGCGTACTCGCCCTTGCCCCACTCCGCGTAGAAGTCGCTGACCGGCTGCCGTAGCCGCAGCTTGCCGGCGTCGACCAGCGTGCCCACGCCGAGCGACAGGATCGATTTCGTGATCGACATCGTCTGGATCGGCGCGCGCGCCTTGGTGAACGTCCAGTCGCCGACCAGCTTGCCGTCCTTGACGATGACCAGCTCGTCGGACGCGTTCGACCGCGCGTCGGCCACCAGCCGTTCGACCGCCGCGGGGTCGAGGGCGCGCGGTCCGGCGGGCGCCGCGTCCGGGGTCGCGTCGATCGCGGCGTCGGCGAGGCCGGCGTCGGCGGGCGCGGCTCCGGGCAGCGGCGCGGGCGCGCGTCGCAGTCGCTGGCTGCGTTGCGACGGGCGCCGGAGCGGCGTGGCGCGCGGGCGTGCAGCCCGTCATCATCGCGACGAGGATCGCCGCGCGCCAGCCACAGGTTTCCGCCGCTCTCACGCCGGCGGAGCCTACCCTGTCAGAGTCCGCACTGCGACGTGCAGCTGCCCTTGAAGCAGGTCAGGGCCGTCTGCGCCGGGGTGCCGCCGGCGCTGGTGAACGCCGACTCGCACGCCGCCACCGTGCCGGTGCCGTTCTGCGCATCGCACAGGCAGGTCCCGAGGGACGAGAGTCCGGCCTTGCACGCGCTGTCGCCGTTGCACGCGCCGAACTGCGTCGCGCAGCTGCTCGTCGCGCACGTCTGGCAGGCGCTCGTCCCCGACGGACACGCGTTGGTGCCGGCCTGGTAGCAGGCCTGGCACGAGCTCTTGGCGCAGCTGATTACGACGTCCGCCTTCTGGCCCGCGCCGGACGAGAACGTCGCGTCGCATTGCGCCTGCTTGGTCGCGTCGCCGTTCGCGTTGCAGATGCAATCGAGCCAGGTGTTCTCCTGCGGGTCGCAGCTCGCGTCGTCGTTGCAGGGATTGTCGATCACGGCGCACGCGCCGCTCTGGCTGCTCTGGAAGCAGGAGTTGCACGTGGTCCAGTCGCAGCGATCGGGTCCGCCGCCGCTGCCGCCGCTGCCGCTCGCTCCGGCACTGCCGCTCGCGCCGGCGCTGCCGCCGGTTCCGCTCGCACCGGCGCTGCCGCCGGTTCCGCTGGCACCGGCGCTGCCGCCGGTTCCGCTGGCACCGGCGCTGCCGCCGGTCCCGCTGGCGCCGGCGCTGCCGCCGGAACCCGCGCTGCCGCCGGACGCGGAGCTGCCGCCGGTGCCGGAGCCACTCAATCCGCCGCTTCCCGAGCTGCTGTCGCTGGAGCTGCAGCCCAGCGTGCCCGCACCCAGCAGCGAGAGCGCCGCGATCCCCGTCAAGAAAGCATGGTTCATGACGTCCAGGTTCGCACGGGAGGCGGGGCCCGGGTATCGCATGAGCATGCGAGGCGGGCCCGGGTCAGGGCAGGGGTCGGACGTCCATCCCGGCCGGGTACGCGTAGCTGGTGTACAGACCGTAGCCGGTGACCGACAGCCCCACTGGCTGATCCGCGACGAGCGTGTGCGCGCCCGACGTCGCGTCGAGCTGGATGCGGTACACCTCGGTGCCCGACGCGCCAATCGCCGTCGGCGTCGCGGTGACCGGGTTGCCGTCGAGGGTCAGGCTCGCCTGGTTCAGCGCGACCACGTCCAGGTAGCTCGAGTCGTAGTTGTTCGCGGACGCGAGCACGTACGTCTTCCGGTACTGCTCCGACGGCGCCACGAACGACAGCGACGGGTCGCCCTCCTGCGAGCCGGACGCGGCGCCCGGATCGAGCAGCGCTCCGCCGACGAGGATCGACGCCACGGCGAACGGCTGGTTGCCGGCGATCTCGAAATCCTGCGTCACCTGCCCGAGGTCCGCGACCTGTCCCGCGGACAGCGAGGTCGGCGCGCCTGCCGGCATGCCCGACGGATACGTCAGCGTCGTGCCGTCGACGTGACCGTACAGCCGCACCACGTGGGCGACCGGCGTGCCGTGCGGGCCCGTCGGGACCGCGACCACGTAGTGCTTTCCGAGCGCCGTCGCCGGCAGCACCGTCTCCTCGACGTGATCGCACGCCTGCGTGCCGATCGGCGCCTGCACGCAGCTCATGCCCGTGACCAGCTGCACGGCCTTGTCGGCGCTGACCAACGCGCCGCTGAAGTCGCCGGTCGGCGGCGCGGACAGCTCCACGACGTCGCCCGCGTTCATGCTGAAGGTCGCGGTGCCGCCGGCCGCGGCCGAGATCCCGGCGCCGCTCACCAGCGCCGTGGAGGCGGGCATCTGCAGCGTCACGTTGGTGGCGTCGCTGGTCGCCGTCACGGAGAGGAACGGACCGACGCTCGCGGCGCTCCAGCCGCCGAGGCCGGCGACGCGGTACGACGTGCCGAGCGACGTGGTGGGCAGAAGCAGCGAAGCGTCGTTGGAGTAGGCGAAGCAGCCGACGGCGGCGAAGCTGCTGGCGCACGTCTGGGTGCCGGGGCACGCCGACCAGTCCTTGTTCACGGGACCGCCGGAGGGTTGGTACTCGAGCGCGTTGAACTGGTAGGCGGCCACCGGCACGGTGCTCGTCAGACGGTACGCGCCGTGGTCCACGCGCAGCGTAGCGCCGCTCGCGGTGACGCTGCCGCAGTTGTCCGAGTCGGCGCCCTTCAAGGTCATGTCCCACGGCAGGTAGAGGGTCGCGAGCTTGCCGGGTTGGACCGTGGCACTGGTGGACACGGCTCCATTGCGCGTAACGGTGACGCTCGCCGCGGTCTGGCCCGGGTTGGCAACAAGCACGGCGAAGTCGAAGATGCTCCACACCAGGTTCGGCGTGACGGTCGGCCAGAACTCGCAGCCGACGTAGCCGTGCGCTTGCGCGGCCTCGCTGCACGTCGTCGGCAAGTCGCCGGACGCGCTGCCGCCGGAGCCGCCGCTGCCACTCGTGCCGCCGGTGGCGCCAGCTGCCACTCGTGCCGCCGCTGCCACCGGTCGCGCCGCCGCTGCCGCCGGTCGCGCCGCCGCTGCCGCCGGTCCGCCGCCACTGCCGCCTCGCGCCGCCGCTACCGCCGGTCGCGCCACTGCCGCCCGTGCCGCCGCCGCCCGGGCACTCGCACGGTCCGTAGGCCTTGCCGGTCGAGAAACAGATCTCGGATCCCGGAGCAGCCGTTGCCGCCCGTGCACGTGATCTGCGCGCCGGGCGAGCACGCGCCGTTGCCGGCGTCCGACGTCGCGCCGGGGTCGGTGGAGCTGCCGCCGCACGCCCCGATCACCCCTGCCAGAACCCCGACCGCCGCCAGAAGCCTTCGCATGAGTCAGGGTAGCGCGCCCTCGCTCCGACGGTCACCGCGCGCACCCGGGGCTTCCGCGTCGCACCGGCAGCATTACCAAGAGTTTGGAAATACTGGATTTATTGTCGGGTCGGCGCGGATATTACGCTTCTTGTCTTGATACGTATCAAGTTGTAATATCTCTCGGTGACCGCGGATCGAACCCTGACGCCGAAGGCGCTGCTGCTCGACCTGCTGCGCGTCGCGCGGCCCGCGAGCGTGCCGGTGCAAGCGCTGGTCGGCGTCGGCAAGCTGTTCGGGCTGACCGGCAATGCGCTGCGCGTCGCGCTCACGCGGCTGTCGGCGCGCGGCCTGGTGGAGAGCGACGAGCGCGGATCGTATCGCCTCGCGCCGTCGTCGGATCCGGTGAGCGAGCACGTCGAGGCGTGGCGTCTCGGCGAGGCGCGCACGACGCTGTGGGACGGCGAGTGGCTCGCGGCGTCGCTGCCGCGCGGCGGCGGCCGCACGGCGCGTCGTCACAGCGTGCGCGCGCTCGGCATGCTCGGCTTCGCCGAGGGGCTCGACGGGCTCCACGTGCGGCCGGACAACCTGCGCGGCGGTGTCGCCCGGGTGCGCGAGCAGCTCGGCGCCCTCGGTCTCGAGGATCGCTCGGAGCTGTTCACGGCGCGCGGCTTCGACGCTGCGCTGGTCGAGCGCTGGACGCGCAAGCTGTGGCCGCTCGCGCGTCTGGAGCGCAGCTACGCGACCACGCTCGGCGCGCTCGAGCGCAGCGCGCGCCGCGTGATCGGGCTCCCGCTCGAGCGAGCGGTGGTGGAGACGTTCCGCGTGGGCGGCAACGCGATCCGCGTGCTCGCGACGGATCCACTGCTGCCCGACGCGATCCTGCGCTCGCACAAGCGCCGCGCGCTGACGCACGCGATGCTGGCCTACGACCGGCTCGGCCGCGAGGTGTGGGCGCGGCTCGCGCGAGCGTCGCTGCCGCCGCGTCTCGAGCTCGTGGGCGGAGGTGCGGCGTGACGCCCGCGACGCACTACCTGACGGAAGCGGAGATCGCACGGATCCGGCGCATCGATCCGGTGCGCGGCCTGGCATCGGTCGCGTGGACGTGGGGCTGGATCGCCGCGAGCCTGGCGCTGTACTGCGTGCATCCCTCGGTGCTCACCTTCGCCGTCGGCTGGGTCGTCGTATCCGGCCGTCACCTGGGCTTGGCGATCCTGATGCACGAGGCGGCGCACTGCCTGATCGTGCGCGGCAAGCGCGCCAATGATTGGGTCGGGCAGTGGCTGACGGCGTACCCCGTCATGCTGGATACGGCGATCTACCGGCAGATCCACCTGCAGCATCACAAGGCGACGTGGACCGACGCCGACCCGGATCTCTCCCTCGCCAAGGCGTTTCCGATCACGCGCAGGAGCTTCTGGCGCAAGGTGTTCCGCGATCTGTCGGGGCAGACCGGCTACAAGCGCTATCGCCTGTTCGTGCGCTTGTCCGCCGGCCTGTCGCCGGGCGGCAAGGGCCTCGAGGGCAAGTCGTTCGTCGCTGCGGCGTGGGCGTTCGTGAAGCGTCAGCGCGGCTTCGTGATCACGAACCTGGCGCTGCTCGTCGCGCTGTCGCTCGCGGGTCATCCCGAGGCGTTCTTCCTGCTCTGGTGGCTGCCGGCGCTCACCGGCTACTCGCTCGTGCTGCGCCTGCGGAGCATCGCCGAGCACGCCGCCGTGCCCGACCCCGCGGACGAGCTGCGCCAGACGCGCACCACGCTAGCGCCGTTCTGGTTGCGCTTCCTGATCGCGCCGCACCACGTGAACTACCACCTCGAGCACCACCTGTTCATGTTCGTGCCGCACTACCGCTTGCCGCTCGCACATCGCATGCTCCGCGATGCCGGCGTGCTCGAGCGCGCCGAGGTCGCGCCGGGCTACCTGCACGTGCTCAAGCAGGCGACGGCGGCGTAGCGAGCGCGGCTACGGCGCCGGCACGCGTCCGAGCGGGTCGGCCGCCAGGTTCGCGACGAATCCGGCGGCCTGCGCCATCGCCGCCGGGTTGTTGTAGATGACGAAGTGACCCTCGCCGGCGCCGGGGTCCCACTGGGCGAGCACGCCCGAGGCGAGACCGGACGCGAGGTTGCCCGAGAGCCCAGCCTACGGGAACCAGCACCGGCTGCGGGCCGCCGAACGCGAGCTCGACGGGAAGGTGGACCACCGGCTCCTGCGGCGGCAGCCCGAGCGCGATCGCCTGGACCTCGATGCCGTGGGGTGGCGCGTAGTTGTCGCCGGTTCCGTCCGCGTGGACGCCCTCGGTCATCAGCACGCTCTTCGGCGAGAAGCCGCTGCGCGGGTGGCGCGCGATCAGCGGCACGTAGTTGATCGTGTCCGTCGGGTCGACGATGTTCTGTGCCAGCGAGACCCACGGATGGAAGATCGTGACCTCCGCGGACTCGGTCGCGTCGAGGCCGAGCACGCTCTGCTTGACGAGCGTGGGGATGTCGAACGGCTGCGTTTTCTCGAGCAGCGTGATCGACAGCATGCCGGCGGAGCCGCTGAGCGCGCCGCCGCGCGCCTGGTCGTCGATGGCCATGAAGATCGGGCCGTTCAGGCCGCCCTGCGAGTGGCCGAAGAACACCACCTTGCCCGGGTCGAACGCGATCGCGTTGCCGGTCTTCGCCACGCCGGCGGGCACGCTGATCATCGTCTGGGTGAACAGGCGCGCCTGCTGCACCACGTCGATCGCCGACTCCGGGCCGACGGCACGTGCCGAATACGGGTTCCCGAAGTTGAATACCAGGAGCTCCACCGACGTGCTGGTGCCCGAGCCCGGGCGGGTACCGTGGAAGATCTGGTCGATGCCCATGCTGGCGATGCAGCGCTTGGCCAGCGCCTCGGATTCGTGCCCACTGCCGAGCATCGACCGGTAGTTGCCGCCGGTCCCGTGCGCGTACAGCACGATCGGGTAGCCGCCGGACGGCATCGGGCAATTGCTCGCGAGCGGCACGGCCAGGGAGAAGCGCAGGTCGAAGCTGCGTTGCACTTCGGGATTGCCGTTCGCGTCGAAGGCGAGCTCGCCGCCGTCGGCGACGGTCTCGAATGGGATGTTGCCGCGCTGGTAGTCCGGCGACGGTCCGTACGTGCCCTCGTACACGTCGTACGCGCCGGCGAGCGTCTCCTTCGCCGCCCAGGTGCCGGGCGTGACGTCCGGCGCCGGATAGTTGTCGAGCACGTCGTCGCGGATGCGCTCGATGTCGTCGGCGGGCGCCGACGTGGTGAACACGGCGAGCTGGACGATGTGGCTGCGGGCGATGCCCGCACTTTCGATCCCGGTGATCGCGGACGCGAGCGTGGTCGCGGCGGCGGCCGTCGCCGCGTTCTGCGGCGCGAGCCCGAGCACCGCGCGCAGATCGTCGGCGGCGCGGAAGGCCAGGCCGCTGGTCGCCTGGAGCGCGTCCGTCACGACCAGCGCGTAGCGCGTCGCGGGAAGCAGCGGATCGCCGAGCAGCGGCATGAACGCGAGCGTGCCCGACGGCCAGTACACGCCGGCGTCGTTGTGGAGCTCGAGCGAGATGCGGTGGCGCTGGCCGTGCTCCGGCGATGCCGGATCGATGTCGATCAGCTGGACGCTGCTGGTGGTGGCGGTGGCCGCTACCGGATCGGCCGGCAACGACGCGGCGTCGACCGGCGCCTCGAAGCGGGCGAAGCCGGCGGCCACGGGCGACGCGCCGCGCAGCATGCCGGGCAGCACCGCCAGATACGTATCCAGGAACTCGTTGGGACGCGGCTCGGGAAAGCCGGCGGCGTGCAGCGTGCCGTCGCTGTCGAGGCGTAGATCGCTCGGCCAGGGTTGGTCGAAGAACGTGTCGCCGGCGAGCGCGTCGAGCGTGTCCGGCACGACGAAGATCGACTTTGGACCGGATGCGCCGGGTCGCGTCCGCGCCGCCGTCGCTGCCCGCCGCGCCGGCGCCGCTGTCGCTGCCGGCCGTGGCCGCGTCGGCTCCCGCCGCGCCGGCGCCGCTGTCGCTGCCCGCCGCGCCGGCGCCGCTGTCGCTGCCGGCCGTGGCCGCGTCGGCTCCCGCCGCGCCGGCGCTCGCGGCGTTGCCCGCCGTGCCGGCGGACCCGTCGCCGGCCGAGCCGGCCAGACCAGAGGAGCCGCCGGATGCGCCGCTGCCCGAGCTCCCGCTCGCGCCGCCGCTGCCGCTCGCGCCGCCGCTGCCGCTCGCGCCGGCCATGCCCGCGCCACCGTCGTGCGCGTGGCTCGTCGCCTCGTCGCTGCCGCCGCACGCGACCGCCCAAGCGAGACAGACCCCGACGAAACCCCAGCGTGCGCCGCCCACGGCGACATCCTACGCCGGCGCCGGGCGCGGCGCATCAGGTGTTGCCTCCAGCCGCGTTCTGCGCGACAGAAGATGTCGATGAGCTGGCAACAACACCTCGCGCAGGCCGAGCATCTGGACAACGAGAACCCGCAGAAGTGGCAGATGGTCGAACAGTTCGCGCAGGCGCTCGGCGGGCAGTTCCTGCAAGGTCACCAGTGCGTGCAGAACCGGACCGACGGCGAGCTCGAGCTGCGCGGCCGCTTCCACGAGTATCCGGTGCGGCTGAAGATCGACATGTCGTTCATGGGCGCGGAGTGGGAGCTCAAGGGCCAGAACCCGCCGAACACCACGCTGTACCTGCACTGGGACATGGACGCCGTGCCCAACGTCGGTCAGTTCCAGGGCGCCGCCGCCGACGACTGGGATGACGCCGGCGGCTCCACGAAGGTCTTCTTCGGCAAGGGCTACTACCTCGACGCGCACAACGAGTCGATCGATCGCGAGCTCGCCACCTACCAGTCGCTGCCGGATGTGGTGCGGCAGGCCCTGGCCACGTACATGCCGACCGACAAGATCTCGCGTTACTACCTGTACAACCGCGGAGATCAGCTGCTCGGCTTCGACGACGAGCTGCACGAGCAGGCCGATCCGCTCAACCAGACCGCGCGCGCGGTCTGGCTCATGGGACAGGTCGCGTGGGGCCTCACGCAGGTGAATCCCACCGCGCTGCCGCAAGCGAGCCAGCCCGCCGCTGCCGGTGCGCTCTACAAGATGACCTGCGCGTACTGTCGCAGCATGTACCTCTGGAGCCAGAACCAGGCCTGCCCGAACTGCGGCGCGCCGCCCCAGGGCTGACGCCGCGCCGTCCCGGCAGCATGGCGGACACGATCGAGCCGGCGTAGGCTTGCGGCCGGGTGGATCCGGTGACGGTGGGTGGCGCAAGCGCGCGTTTGGTCGGTGACTACGAGCTCGGGCGGCGACTCGGCAGCGGCGCCATGGGCGAAGTGTGGCTCGCGTGGCACCGGCGCACCGGCGGCGCGGCGGCGCTCAAGCTGCTGCGAGATACGCCGGGGCTGTCCGGTCGTGGCAAGCGGCTGTTCGCGCGCGAGAGCCGGGCCATCGCGCGGCTCGCGCATCCGAACATCGTCAGCTTGTACGAGGTCGGGGCCGACCATCTCGCGATGGCGTACGTGGACGGTCCGAACCTGGCGCAGCGTCTGCAGACGCCGGTCGAGCCCGCCACGGCGGTGCACCTCGCGCTGCAGATGGCTGACGCGCTCGCGCATGCGCACGAGCGAGGGGTGGTCCACCGCGACGTCAAGCCGAGCAACATCCTGCTCGACACCTGGGGCAACGCCTACCTCGGTGACTTCGGGCTCGCGCTGCTCGCGGAGGACCAGGACGCCGATCTGTCCGAGTTGCGCGCCGGCACGCCGGGCTACATGGCGCCGGAGCAGCTCGAGGGGCGCGGCGTCGGTCCGGCGTCGGACCAGTACGGATTGGCGCGGACTTTGCTCGAGATGCTGTCCGGCGGCAGCGTGCCAGTGCAGCCGTCGCTGGCGCTGGAGCAGCTGCCCGGGAGCTTGCCCGGCGAGCTGCGCGCCGTGCTCGGGCGCGCGCTGTCGCGCGATCCGGCGGCGCGCTATCCGTCCGTGGCCCAGCTCGCCGCGGCGCTCGGGCGCATCGAGCTTGCGGGTCACGCGCCGCCGATGCGGATCGCGCCGGAAGTTCGCGGGCGCGCGCCGTTCGCCTGGTGCGCGGCGAAAGCGGCGTCGGTGCAGGTCTCGCCCGACATCGTCCGGGCGGACTACACCATCGAGGCGCTCGCGGAGAGCGGCCTCGTGTCGCGCGAGCTGTGCCGGCGCTTCCTGGCGGCGAGTGGCTACGCGGGATTCGGCTGGTCGATGTACGCGCACACCTCGCGATTGGGGCCGATCAGCGAGTCGGCGCTGCTGGCCCGGGCGAGCGATCTGGTGGTGATCGCCCACGGCACGCTTTGCACGCGCAAGTCCTGGGGTCACGTCGCAGCCGCGCTGTGCCGCAACAACGCCCAGGCCGTCGTGCTCGTGCCGGACGTACTCGGCTTCGGCGAGAGCCGCTTCGCCGAGCGCGTGCCCGCCCTCGAACAGCTCCGGCCGCGCGCGCTCGCCGAGACGCTGCTCGCGTGGCTGGAGCTGCTTGGCGTGCGCGATCTGCCCACCGTGCTCGCGGCGCACTCGGCGGCGGCGGTGGCGCTCTTGTCCGTCTCCGACGAAGAGCTCGGCGAGCGCACCGCGCGCGTCGCGATCACGCCGGTGTTCCCTTCGGAGGACGCGGGCTTGCGTCGCTCGCTCTGGGTCGCCGCGCTGCTGCTCACATGCATCGGCTGGTGGAAGTGGCTCGCGAACAAGCTCGCGTATCTCGCGTTCGTGCACGGCCCGGACGCCCGGCGCTACGACCGGGCCGAACAGCTCGCCATGTACGAGAACTTCTGCAGCGTGCCGGGCGCGCTGATCGCACGCCTGTGCCGCGCGCTCGCTCTCGCCCGCCCGGCGCCGGGCGATCGTCTGGAGCGCTGCGCCATCTGCGTCGGCAACGACGACCCGTTGGCGCCTGAAGCGCGCGTGCTCGCTGCGATCGAGCGGCTAGGCCTGCCCGCGCGCAGCGTCTACCGCATGGCGAGCGGCGGCCACAACCCGTACGCCGAGGACGCGGCGTTCCCTGGCTGGACGGCGCGCAACGTGGACGACATCGCGCGGGTCATCGACTCGATGCTGGTGTCGTCGCGCGACGGCACGCCGCTCAGCACCGAGGTCGCGAGCACCGTGCTCGCCGGCAGCGACGACGCGGGCAGTACCGAGCCGGAGCTCGCGAGCGGCACCTGCTAGCTGGCACTGACGCGTTAGTGCCGTTTCGCCCACGGGTCGACGATCGTGACGTCCTCGAAGTGTGCCGTCGGCACGCTGGCGTTCGGCCAGGGATCGACGATGCCGTCCGGATCGCGGTCCGCCGTCTCGATGTCGGGGAAGCGTGCGGTCGGCTGCGACGCCCAGGGATTCAGCAATACCTGGTGCGATGGCTTCAAGGCGCGCGGCTCCGCTGCCCAGGGGTCGATCACCGGCGCCCGCGCGGTGATCCGCGGCTGGTCGTCCTTCCACGGATCGACGACGTCGACGACGGGCGCGTCGGTCCAACGCGGCGCGGCCTGCGGCGGCGGCTCGGGCTTCCAGGGATCGACCAGCTCGTCGCTGTCGCTGGCGGCTGCGCTGCCGGCGGCGCCGAGCACGAGCGCGAGGACGACGAGGCGGAGGTCGAGCGGTCGCATGGCACCTGTCGCCAGTATAGCCATGCCGCGACCGCGCGGCGCGCGTCGACATGACCGGCGCTTTCCGCGGAAATATCCGCTAGCGCGGCCACGCGTGCTGCGGGCCCAGGTCGTGCGCCGTGAAGCCGGCGCGCTCGAGGAAGCGCCGCGCGCTCGCCGAGCGCGCACCGCTCCTGCAATACACGACCACGGGCTTGTCCTTGGCGAGCTTCTCGACGCGTCGCGGCAGGTCGCCGAGCGGCACGTTGAGCGCGCCGGGCAAGTGGCCCGTGGAGTATTCCGCCGGGGTGCGCACGTCGAGGAGCAGCGCGCCTCCGTCGACCAGCGTCCGCGCTTCCACGCCGCTGATCCGCGACCGCGCCGCGAGGAAGCGGCTGACGAGCATGTACGCGAACAGGACGGTCAGGGCGGCGAGGACCAGGTTGTTCATGACCGGTATCTAGGTCGTGCGCGGCGTGCGCGCCAGCTGTTCACGCGTGCTCGTGAAGCGTTGCAAGCCGTTGCATGCGGGGGCGATAGTTGGTGATAAGGTCCCGCCCGTCATGCACAAGGCACTCTATCTCGCTCCGCTCCTCGCGCTGGTTGCCGCGGCCTGTGGCTCGTCCTCCAACCCCCCGCCGGCCGCGCCGCCCCAGCCAACCCCTCCTCCCGCGGTCGCGCCCGGGCCGGAGGTCCAGAAGGTCACGCTCGAGTCCGTTGGCCTCGACGGAAGCGCCATCGATCGCTCCGTGGACCCGTGCCAGGACTTCTACGGCTTCGCCTGCGGCGACTGGATCAAGAAGACGGAGATCCCGGCGGACAAGCCGCGCTGGGTCCGGAGCTTCAACGTCATCGACGAGCACAACCAGCAGGACCTGAAGGCGATCCTCGAGAACGCCGAGAAGCCCGGGACCACCGACCCGACGCTGAAGAAGCTCGGCGCGTACTACGCGGCGTGCATGGACGAGACGGCCATCGACAAGGCTGGCCTGAAGCCGATCATGCCGCTGATCAAGAAGGCCAAGTCGGTCTACAGCCTGGCGGCGCTCGGCGCCGCGGTGACGGAGCTGCATCGCGACGGCATTGGCTCCTTGTTCGAGTTCAGCTCCGACCAGGACTTCAAGGACGCGACCCGCTACATCGGCGAGATCGACCAGGGCGGGCTGGGCTTGCCGGACCGCGACTACTACACGAAGACCGACGACAAATCGAAAGCGATCCGCGACAAGTACCAGGCCCACGTCGCGGCCATGATGAAGCTCGCCGGCTACTCCGAAGCGGCCGCGCAGAAGGCCGCCGCCGACGTGATGGAGATCGAGACCGGGCTCGCGGAGATCAGCAAGACCAAGGTCGAGCGTCGCGATCCGAAGTCGCTCTACAACAAGATCGATCTCGCCGGCGTCGAGAAGGCAGCGCCTCACTTCGACTGGAAGAAGTACCTCGAGGGCATCGGCTTCCCGAAGATCACGGACATCAACGTGACCAGCGTCGACTTCGTCAAGGGCATGGACGCGCTGCTCGAGAAGGAGAAGATGCCCGCGTGGCAGAACTACCTCGTCTGGCACATCCTGCACTCCACCGCCGGCGCGCTGCCGAAGCCGTTCGTGGACGAGAGCTTCAAGATGAAGCAGGTGCTCACGGGCCAGAAGGAGATCCGCGCGCGCTGGAAGCGCTGCGTGGACTCCACGGACAGCTCGCTCGGCGAGCTGCTCGCCCAGCCGTTCGTGAAGAAGCGCTTCGGCGGCCCGGCCAAGCAAGCGGCGCTCGATCTCGTGCACCAGATCGGCAAGGCGTTCATCGCCGAGGTCGACAAGCTCGACTGGATGGACGCCGCGACCAAGCAGCGGGCTCGCGACAAGTTCCAGGCCATGGCCTATCTCATCGGCTACCCCGACCACTGGCGCGAATACGACTTCAAGGTCGAGCCCGGCGACTTCATGGGCGACATGCTCCGCGGTCGCGCCTTCGAGCTCGCGCGCCAGCTGAAGAAGATCGGAAAGCCCGTCGATCGCGGCGAGTGGGAGATGACGCCGCCGACGGTGAACGCCTACTACAACCCGCAGAAGAACCAGATGGTGTTCCCCGCGGGCATCCTCCAGCCGCCGTTCTACAACGTGAACGCGGACGTCGCGGTGAACCTCGGCGCCATGGGCATGGTCGTCGGCCACGAGCTGACGCACGGCTTCGACGACGAGGGCTCGCAGTTCGACAAGGCCGGCAACCTGTCGGACTGGTGGACGCCCAAGGTGAAGGCCAGCTTCCAGGGCAAGACCGGCTGCGTCGCCGATCAGTACGGCAAGTACGAGCCGCTGCCCGGCGTGAAGGTCAACGGCAAGCTCACCACCGGCGAGAACATCGCCGACATGGGCGGCGTGAAGCTGGCCTTCGCCGCCTACCGCGCGCTCAGGAAAGACGCGAAGACCGCCTACGTCGCCGACGGCTTCACCGAGGACCAGCAGTTCTTCCTGTCGACGGGCCAGATCTGGTGCGCCAAGATGCGCGACGAGTACGCGCGCATGGCGGTGTCGGTCGATCCGCACTCGCCGCCGCGCTTCCGCGTCAACGGCGCGCTCGCCGATCTGCCGCAGTTCGCCGAAGCGTTCTCCTGCAAGAAGGGCACGCCCATGAACCCGGACAAGGCCTGCAGCGTCTGGTAGGCGGGTCGGTAGGGAATGTTGCCGGTCCGGCGCGGAAGCCCCCACCGCGCGCCGGCGCGCCGCGGGATTTCCGCGCCGGACCGGCATGAAAACCGCCCGATCTCCGGCCCCGGCTCGCCAGCGGGCGGATCGCGCCTTATGTTTGCGCAAAGGCCGGGTTCCGGCGCGCTTCCATGAGATGGTCCCTGCGTATCGCCCGCGTGTCGGGCATCGACATCAAGGTGCATGCGAGCTTCCTGCTCGTGGTGCTGTACTTCGCCGCTGTGTTCGGCGGGCCGCACGGGGCCAGGGGTGCCGCCTTCGGTGCCTTGCTCGTGACGCTGCTGTTCGCGTGCGTCGTGCTTCACGAGCTGGGGCACAGCCTGGTCGCCCAGCGCTTCGGCGTCGGGGTGCGCGAGATCGTGCTCCTGCCGATCGGCGGGCTGGCGCGGCTGGAGCGCGAGCCGTCGCGCCCGGTGCACGAGCTCTTGATCGCCATCGCGGGACCGCTGGTCAACGTGGTGATCGCCGCGGCGCTCGGTGGCGCCGTGGTCGCGACGCTAGGGGCGGGGGCGCTCTTCGACGGCGGTCTCCTGCAATCCGTCGCGCCGCCCTCGCTGCGAGGTCTGCTCGGCGCGTTGGTGTGGGCCAACGTGGGCCTGGCCGTGTTCAACATGATCCCCGCGCTGCCGATGGACGGCGGACGCGTGTTCCGCGCCGTGCTGGCCATGATGATGCAGCGCACGCGCGCGACGCGCATCGCCGCCACCGTCGGCCAGCTGTTGGCGGCGAGCGTCGGCCTGGTCGGCATCTTCTACCTGCACGACGTGTGGCTGGCGATGATCGGCGCGTTCGTGTTCCTGGGCGCCAGCCAGGAGCGCGCCATGGCGACGGCGCACGACGCGCTGAGCGGCCTCACCGCAGGCGACATCTGCGACCCGGACGCGACCGTGCTGGCCCCCGGCGAGCAGCTCGGCGCCGTCATCGACCACTTGCTGCGCGCACCGCGCTCGCAGTTCGCCGTGATGCATGGCGAGCAGCTGGTGGGCATGCTCTCGCGCGACGAGCTGCTCGAGAAGGTCGGCAGCGCGGGTCTCGGCGCGTTCGTCGCGAGCATCATGCAGCGCGAAGTCCCCGTCGTGGACGCCACGACGCCGCTGGAAAAGCTCCGCGTGCACCTGGCGAGCCTGCCCGGCCACACCGTGGCCGTGTTCGGCCCGCACGGCTACGTCGGGCTCCTGGGGCTCGACGACGTGGCGCGTATCGCGTCGCTGATCACGGCCCTGCAGCGCCGCGGCGTGATGCGCCCCGTGCCCGCGCCCCGCGAAGCGCCGTTCGTGTAGGATCGGTCCGCGGCTGCCGGTCCGGCGTTGCGACGCCACGCGTCGATTCCGCGCCGGACCGACAATACCCCGAAAAGACCGGTGTATCGTCGATCGCTCGGGCGGAGTTCGGTCCCCACAGCTCCTCGCTCCCGTAATACAGTCGGCCTCCCCCGACACCTTCAGGAGGTCCTGTGCGAAGCGACGCGGTGCTACCGGCCGACCACGAGAATCTGAACGCCTTCCAGCGCTTCAAACTGCACCCTCGTGGCTTCTGGTTCATCTTCTGGGGTGAGCTGGCCGAGCGCTCGTCGTTCTACGGCATGCGCACGATCCTCGCGCTGTACCTGCTGACGGTGCTGCACTACGAGAAGGCGAACGGCGCGCAGATCATGCAGGGCTTCATCGCCGCCTGCTACATCACGCCGATCTTCGGCGGCTGGCTCGCGGACCGTGTGCTCGGTCGTTACAAGACCATCCTGTACTTCTCGGTGCCGTACATCGCCGGGCACATCATCCTGGGCGGCATCGAGAAGCGCTGGGCGATGTTCCTGGCGCTAGGGCTGCTCGCCCTCGGCTCCGGCTCGATCAAGCCCAACACCAGCACGCTGATGGGCCAGATGTACGAAGAGCAGAAGAAGAGCTTCCTGCTCACGGAGGCCTTCAGCTACTTCTACGCGGCGATCAACATCGGTGCGGCGCTGTCCACGCTCTCCTTGCCGCTGGTGCGCAACAAGTGGGGCTACGGCCCGGCGCTGATGATCCCCGCGGCGTTGATGGCCGTGGCGTTCGTGTTCTTCGCCATCGGCAAGCGCCACTACCCGCAGGAGAACGTCCGCGCGCTGCCGCCCAAGTCGTCCGAGCAGAAGCAGCTCGAGCGCGTGACGCTCGGGCGCATCGCGGGCATCTTCGCGCTGATCGCCGTCTTCTGGTTCGTGTACGACCAGTCCGCGTCGACCTGGATCTACTTCGCCAAGGAGCACTGCGATCTCACGGTGATTCCGGGCGTGTTCAGCGTCACGCCGGACCAGATCCAGGGGCTGAACCCGATCTTGATCGTGATCCTGACGCCGATCTTCAACGCCATCTGGGAGTCGTGGAAGCGGCGCCGCGGCGACGTGGAGGTGCCGGATACGCGCAAGATGCTCATCGGCTTCTTCATCGTGCTGTTCTGTACGGGCATGATGTCGGTCGCGGGCTTCGTCGCCGGCGCGGGCAAGGTCACGGTGTGGCTGCTCTTGATCGCCACCTTCATCATCACCCTCGCCGAGCTGTGTATCAGCGTCGTAGGGCTGGAGTTCGCGTACAAGCGCGCCGCGCCGGGAACGAAGTCGGTGGTGACCGCCGCGTTCCTGTTCACGGTCTTCGTCGGCGACGGCGTGTTCGGGCTAGCCTACGACGGCCTCTACGACAAGCAGCTGAATCCAGGCGAATACTTCGGCATCCAGACCATCATCATGGTGGTCGTTGCGGCGGTATTCTGGCGCGTCGCGCGGCGCTTCGAGCGCGAAGAAGCCGCCGGCGTCGGCGGCCCTGAGCCTGCGGCGGGAGCATCATGAGCGAGCCCGGCAAGCACGTCCTGCCGACGACCGGGAGCCCGGCGCACACACGGCGTCCACTGAACGCCCACCACGGAGCACCATGAGCGACAACCCGGAGCTGCCGACCACCCAGGGACCGGCTGAAGACGTCGACCCGCCGCCTCCGGCGGGCAGGGACGACGACATGCGCGCGCTGGCGGACGTGAAGCAGCTCGGCTTCGCCGCTGCCGTCATGTCGCTGTCCTATGTCTTCTGGATCTGCGGTGGCATGGAGATGATCGAGCGCCTGGCGTTCTACGGCGTGAAGGCCGTCGCCGCGCTCTACGCAGTGGACCCGGTGAGCAAGGGCGGCCTCGGCATCACGCCCACGATGTTCGGCGACATCCTTATGCTGTGGGCGCTCGTGCAGACCATCCTACCGGTGTTCACCGGCGGCTTGTCCGATCGCTTCGGCTACAAGGAGACGATCTTCGTCTCCACGATCGTCAAGATCAGCGGCTACGTGGTGATGGCGCTGTTCGGCACCTACCAGGGCTTCTTCGCCGGCGCCGTGCTGCTGGCGACCGGGACCGCGATCTTCAAGCCGGGCATCCAGGGCACGCTGGTCAAGGCCACCGCGCGCGAGAACAGCTCGATGGCCTGGGGTATCTTCTACCAGACCGTGAACATCGGCGGCTGGATGGGCCCGCTGGTCGCGAGCTACATGCGCAGCCGTATGGGCTGGCACAGCGTGTTTTTCACCTGCGCCGGCATCATCTGCATCAACTTCCTGTTCCTGCTCACCTACAAGGAGCCGGAAAAGGCGGAGCGCCTCGCACGAGCCAAGCTCTACAAGGAGGGCAAGCTCGAGCGAAAGAGCCTGTGGCGCGAGTCGCTGCAAGAGCTGTCGAAGAAGCACGTGTGGACGTACCTGGGGATCTTCAGCGGCTTCTGGTTCATGTTCAACTCGCTCTTCGACGTGCTGCCGCTCCACATCAAGGACTGGGTCAACACGCGCACCGTCGTGGACACGCTTTTCGGCGCCGGCGGCACGCACAATCCGGTGTTCAAGTTCCTGCTCGGCATGAACAAGGCGGGCACCGAGATCCACCCGGAAGGCATGCTGAACCTGAACGCCGGTCTGATCATGACCACCTGCTTCATGTTCGCCTGGGTGAGCGGCAAGATGCGCGCGACCACAAGCATGGTCGTCGGCACGCTGCTCGCGACCGCCGCCATGTTCATGTCCGGCTACTCCACCCTTGGCTGGCTGTCGGTCGCCGCGATCCTCGTCTTCAGCATGGGAGAGATGCTCTCCAGCCCGAAGTTCAGCGAGTTCATCGGCAACTTCGCACCTGCCGACAAGAAGGCGATGTACCTCGGCTTCTCGCAGATCCCGCTCGCCATCGGCTGGACGCTCGAGGGCAAGTTCGCCCCGATGATGTACGACCATTTCGCGTCGAAGGAGCGCTTCGCCCGCGAGATGCTCGCCGACAAGGGCATGAGCGCCGCCGCGATCAAGGCCATCCCGCAGGGCGAGGGCTTCGACAAGCTGGTGGCATTCACCGGTCAGACGCCGGAGGCGCTCACCCACACGCTCCACGACGCGCACAACGTCGGCGCCGTGTGGTTGATCATGGCCGGCATCGGCATCCTGTCGGCATTCGGCATCTACATGTACGGGCGCTGGATCCTCACGCTCGCGAAGCACGCCGACTAGGATTTGCCGGTCCGGCGCGGAACCGCCGTGCCGGACCGGCGAAGTCGGCGAGGTCTGCTAGAATCGTGGATGGCGGGAGTCGAAGCACTGGCAGCGGCGCTCGATCTCGGCGCGGTGCTGGAGCTGTTGCAGCGTCGCTACGGTGGGTACGAGCTCGTCGCGCATTGGCAGCAGGGGGAGTTCCATCACGACGTGGTGGTGCGCGTGGCGGAACGACGGGATCTGCCGGGGGCGGTGCTGGTCGTGAGCACGAACTGCAACGGCGGCGTCAAGGAGGTGTGCTGCTTCGCGGACCCGCCGGAGCGTGACGCGCTGTGGCACGCGCGCTGTCCGGAGGTGCCGGATTTCGCCGGCGAGGCTCCGCCATTGCTGGCCCAGGCGCGCACGCTGCACTGGTTCGACCCGTGCGAGCTGTTGACCCTGGATGCGCGGAGCGAGCTGCGCGAGGAGTTCCGCCAGCGCCAGCGCGGCGGCGGCTGGCAGCCGCTTCAGTGAATTCGCGGCAAGAGCGGTAGCCCCGCGACGATCTCCGCTTCGGCGCCGGCGAGCTCGTGAAGCCGGGCGCGGGTCGGATCTTCGCCGTGTTCGTCGGCGGCGAGGCGCACGAACAGCGCCGCGTGGCCGGCCTCCGACGACTCGAGGCGGCGGAAGCGCGCCGCGAGATCGGCCTCGCCCCGCGCATCGAGCTCGGCGCGGAGCAGGCGGAAGCGCTCGCACGAGCGAGCTTCGATCAGCGCGCACACCAGCAGGCGGTCGAGCTTGCGCTCGCGCGCCGGCTGGCGAACGAGGCCGATCAGGGCGCGGGCGTAGGGGTCGCCGCGATCGCGGGAGAGCTCGCCGCCGCGCTGGGCGACCAGCTCGTGGATCTCGCGGAAATGGCCGATCTCCTCCTCCGCGAGACGGCCCAGGGCGCGCACCAGGCGCGTGTCGTCCGGGTAGTCGTTGATCAAGGCGATGGCGCTGGCGGCCGCCTTCTTCTCGCAGTGGGCGTGGTCGGCGAGGGTCGCGTCGAGATCGCCGGCGGCGACGGCGGCCCACGCCGGATCGCTCTCCGAGTGCAGGATGCGCTCGGCCGGACGCAGGGCAGGGGACGGTCGCTCGTTCACGGGTCCGGGAGGATAGACGCGGCGCGGAAACACGCAAGGAGTGCCGGCTGTCCCCGCCTCGCCGCACACGTTTCGCGTCCGCGGGGAGTATTTCGCGGACTGACGCCAATCATGTCGCGGCACACACCTTGCAGCCGTCAAGCGCTTCGTGGATGCCGTAAACGTACTCAAGCAGAGCCCGGTGTTTTCCGGGATCGCCCCCGGAGTCGTGGACGAGCTTGCCCGTGCTGCCGCCTGGAGAAGCTTCCAGCGCGGTCGACACCTCTGGCACGTAGGTGAGCGCCCCATGGGTCTTGCGGTGATTGGAAGCGGATATCTGAAGGTCGTCCAGCCCGGGCCGACCGGAAAGACGGCGATCTGCGCGATCGTCGGGAAGGGCGACGTACTGGGAGATCTGGCCTTGCTCGCCCACACGCCGTCGCGTGTGGAAGTCGTGTTCCTGACCGATGGCAGCATCGCGATGATTCCGGCGGCGACCATCGAGAGCCTTGCCGCGCGGGACGCGACGCTGGCTCTCGCACTGGCTGCGGCGACCGGGGACAAGGTGATGCAGCTGTATGACGCCATCGACGCGTTGACCGCGGGTCGCGTCGACGAACGCATGGCGACCGAGCTGCTCAAGCTCGACGCCCGCTTCGGTGGCGCGCTCGACGACGGCACGCGCCGCGTCCCGGTGCCGCTGCAGCGCCACGAGATCGCGGAGCTGACGGCGACCACGCCGGAAACGGCGACGCGCATCATGGTGCAATGGCAGAACGCGGGCGTCGTCGGCACCGACGAGGACGGCTTCACGTTGATCGACGTGGAGCGGCTGCGCAAGATCGCAGGCCTGTCCGAGGCGGGCGAAGAGCCGAAGAGCGGCACGCAGCGCCGCGCACGACCGAAGAGCGCGGCGTAGTCAGCGTATTCCGAACGCGCCGCGGACGTCGGTTCCGTCCGCGGCGCGATATGCTTGCGGGCCGGGGCGGTGCTCGCTGGCTGCGCGCACGGCGCGCGCGAGCGCGGCGCGCCGTGCGAGCGCGGCGTCGCGAAGCTCGGCTTCGCTCGTCCACGGCTTCGCCGTCGCGCGCCGGATCGGCGGCCGAGTCGCCAGCGGCAACAGCGTCTCGTTGCCGTTGGCAGCGAGCAGGGACACGCCGCCGGGCGTCTCCTCGACGCTTACGACGCGCGCGAGGCCGACGCGACGGTGGAACGCGAGCGCGTCGAGTACGACGGCGCCGGGCTCGATCGTGACGCGGGGGCGGTGGCGCAAGGCGAGCGCGCGAAAGCCGAGCCCGACCGCGAGTAGTGCGTACCCGTAGAGCCCCCCCGCCTCGGGAACGACGGCCACCAGCGCGATGCCGGCGAGGATCGCCAGGGCGAACGCGCCGCGACGCGCGCCCGGGCGCGTCGCCACCGCGAGCCAAGCGTTCCAGGGACCGGCGCGGTCGAGCGTGAAGCAACGGGGCAACTCGTCGTCGCCGGCGCCCGCGTGAGCCAGGACGCCGGCGGCCTTGTCAGGATCACCCACCAGGAACGAGAGCAGGCCGCCGCCCTCGGCGCGCAGCGCGACCACCGCCCCGTGATCGACGGGCGTGGCCCAGCCCTCGCGCGGCTCGGCGAGCGTGAGCGTGTGCCGCGCGGCGTTGCCCTCGACCTGGACGCGGCCGTCGGCGATCCTGATCCGCGCCGGCTGCGGCGCGCTCCGTCGCGCCCACTGCCGGCGCCGGAGCGCGTGGAGCAGCGCGGCGAGCAGCACCACCGGGGGCAGCAACCACGGAAGCCGATGCACGTTGCCCGCGAGCAGCCGCGCCGCCTCGAGCGCGGCGGCCACCGCGACGACCACCTCGAGCTCGCCGCGCTCCCGCGCCTGGCGCTCGATACGCGCGGCCGGCGAGTCGACGATCTTCATGCAGGCGAGAGCATGCCGCACAACGCGAAGCGAAGCTCGCGTTTGCGCACTGCGCGCGCCTTTGCCGAGAACGGCTCGGTGCCGGCGATCTCCGGCTCGGTCGGCGCGACGGCGGGGTAGAACAGCACCAGGCCGATCAGGTTCAGGATCGTCTGGCGCACGTTCACGCCGCGGATCGCGCCGGTCTTCTTCGCGCGGTCGAGCCACTGCCAGATCGTCGTATACAGGCGCGCGACCGGATGCGTGGGCTCGCTCGAGATCGGGATCTTGAGATCCGCCTCCGGCGGCATCGTCATCAGCATCATGAACAGTCGCGCCGCCTCGGGCTCGTCGGAGAAGTGATCGACGAGCGCGTCGGTGACGCCCAGCAGCGTCTCTAGCCGCGGCGGCGTGTCGCTCGCCAGCGGTGCGAGCCGCGCCACGACGCGTTCGATGGCGCTCTCGAACACGTCGCGCGCCAGATCGACCTTGCCCTTGTAGTGATGAAATAGCGAGCTCTTGTGCAGGCCGACCTCGTCGGCGATCAGCTGCAGGCTCGCACCGGCGAAGCCGTGGCGCGCGAACAGCTTGAGCGCCGCCGCGTGGATCCGCTCGCGCGACGTCTCCACGTTCGCGTTCATGACGGCATCACGCGGGCACCGAACTCCACCACGTCGTGGAACGCGCGCCCCCAGCGCCCCGGATCGTGGCCCGGCGGCGGCAGGATGAAATCGAGCGCCTTGTCGTAGCTCGGGTGGCTCGGGTCGTTGGAGCGGAAATAGGGCTCGCTGGTGCCGGGCACGTCGCCGAGCTTGGCCGCCAGACCGTGGAGCATGCGGTCCGCGCGCCGGAAGAGCTCCCGCGGATCGAGCCCGAGCGTGCGGTAGTGCTCGATGAAGCGCACCTGCGTCGCGCCGAACAGATCGCCGATGTTGGCGACGCGCCGCGCGACGCGGCGGCACTGTGTCGGCGACATCCCGGCGAGCAGCTCTGGCAAGTGCAGCACGCCGAGCCCCACGTGCCGCGCCTCGTCGCGCTCGATATAGGGCAGGATCTCGCACAGCACGGGCTCGACCTCCGACTCGGCCAGAAACTGGAAGATGGTCTGTGCCGTGCCCTCGGCGAGCAGCTGCATGGCCATCAGCTTGAGCACCAGATCGCGGCTGGACAGCAGCGTGCGCGCCGCCGTGGCGAAGTATGGGTCGAGGGGCGGCACGGGAACGTGCAGGAGCGCCACGTAGTCGCGCAGCGTGTAGAAGTGCCGCGCCTCGTCGAACACCTGGCTCGACGCCGCCATGCGTGCGTCCGGATCCGTCAGCCGCTCGGCCAGCTCCGCCGACACGATCCACGCCGCCAGCTCGCCCCACATGAGCATGCCCATGACGTGCGCGAGCGCGACGCGCTTGTCCCGCGATAGCTGGATGCCGCCGTGCTTCTGCACCGCGTCGCGGAACACCGCCGGCCCGTCCCAGATGTCGCGCGACGCGTTGGCGTAGATGCGTCGCAGCCGGTGCGTCCGTTCCTCCGCCAGCGCGAGGGGCGTGTCGATCAACACCGCGTCCGACGGCCACGCGCGATAGCGCCCGAAACGCGAGCGCATGCCCGTCTCGACGACGCCCGCCGCCACCTTGGTCAGCACCCAACCCAGGCCCATGTTCGATCCTCCTGCCGGTCCGGCGTGCGGGCCCAACCGATCGGTTGGTAGATACCCACCGATCGGTTGGGCGTCAAGGGGCGGCGCGTTGGATACCGCGCCGGACCGGCATTCCACCTCACCGGGACTGCGTCCGGCTTCGCCGCGAGCACGCGTCGGCGTGGTGCGGCGCGTGCTCGCGGCCGCGAGCGGGGACGACCCGCGTCGTCGTGCGCGGCTTGGCGCGCTTGTGTGCGTACTGGTGCGCCGACGCGATCCGACACATCGGTCCAGTGAAGAACACCGGTAGCAGCGGCAACAGGATCAGGCTGCCGAACGAGAAGAACGCCACGTCCAGCGCCGACAGAGTAGCTACGCGGCGGCGATCGCCGCGACGGCGTCGGCCGGATAGCGCAACCCTGGGCAAGTGTGGTCTTGTTCCTGCGCACCGCAACGCCTCTCGCCTCCGGCTATCGGAAGCAAGCCGGCGCCCGGCCTCGCCGGGTAGTTCTGTCGGGTCTCTTGTGGCGGATCGCGATCTTGTCCGCCAAGACCCCGTCGTCACGGCACGTCGCGGCGCGGAACGCGTCACGAGATCGGGCTTTGCCTCGTGCCGCGGCGCGCATGCGTCACGAGATCGGGGTATGCGGTGACGTCGTCGGAGGCTCCCGGGCATCCGCGTGGAGCAAGGAACGCGTACTCCGAGGCCCCCCTGGTGTTCGACGCATGCGGCACCTGGACGCACCCGGCTCGCCGCCATCCGTGAGGGCGTGGACATCGCGCCGACGATCCAGCTGAATCGCATCAGGGTGTGGCGCGGCGGCATGGAGCGGCGCCGAAATCGGCCTTGCCCGCCCGTTGCTTCGCTCGTAAGAAGGAAAGCTGGATGGGAGGACGACGGAGCGCTCGCGTGAAGGGCGCCCAGTCCGGCGCCCGGCGAGACGTTGTGCCGCACGCGGGGAGCGGATCGGCCGCGCCGCGTGCCGCATTGACGGTCGTCGGCATCGGCGCGTCCGCGGGTGGGCTCGCGGCGTTGGAGGCGCTCTTCGACGCGGTGCCGGCGGACAGCGGCATCGCGTTCGTCGTGGTGACGCACCAGCACCCGACGCAGCCGACGGTTCTGGCGGAGCTGCTGGCGCGCCACTCGCTGATCGGCGTCGTGACGGCCGTGGACGGGATGCCGCTCGAAGCCAATCGCGTGTACGTGAACCCGCCCGGCGGCGAGCCATCCGTCGAAGCCGGCGTGATCCGCGTGCGTCCCGCGCCGGAGCGCGCACACCTGCCGATCGACCACTTCTTCCGCTCGCTCGCCCAGGCGTGCGGCGAGGACGCGGTCGCAGTCGTGCTGTCGGGCACGGGCAGCGACGGGACGGTCGGCATCGCCGAGATCAAGGCGAGCGGTGGAATGGTGGCGGCACAGGACCCGGGGAGCGCCCAGTACCCGGGCATGCCGCAGAGCGCGGCCGGGACGCGCCTGGTGGACTTCGTGGCGCCTCCCGCTGGCATCGCGGAGCAAGTCGTGCGCTACGCGCGCCGCGACCGGCGCGTGCCCCAATCCGACGACGAGCAACGGGATGCGGCGCGCCGCGTGCTCGTCACCTTGCGCAACCGGACGGGGCACGACTTCACGGCGTACAAGCAATCGACCATGCACCGGCGGATCGAGCGTCGCATGGGGGTATGCGGCATCGACACGATGGCGGCCTACGCGCGATTCCTCGTCGAGACACCGGCCGAGGTCGACACGCTGTTCAAGGAGCTCTTGATCAGTGTCACCAGCTTCTTCCGCGACGCGGACGCGTTCGCGGCCTTGCGCGTCCAGCTGGGCAAGCTCGTCGAAGGCATGTCGCCTCGGCCGATCCGCGCCTGGGTGCCTGGCTGCGCCACGGGCGAGGAAGCCTTCTCGCTGGCGATCCTGCTGCGCGAGGTCCTCGACGAGGCCAAGCGCGCGTACCCGGTGCAGATCTTCGCGACGGATCTGGACCAGCACGCCCTGGAGGTCGCGCGAGCCGGGCGCTATCCGGCGGGAATCGCCGCCGACGTGAGCCCCGCACGCCTGGAGCGGTTCTTCACGCAGGAGGAGGCGGGGTTTCGCATCGCGAAGAGCATTCGCGAGATGATCGTATTCGCCGCCCAGAACGTTGTCGGCGATCCGCCTTTCACACGGCTCGACCTGGTGAGCTGCCGGAATCTGCTCATCTACCTGGAACAGGAGCCGCAGCGGCGCGTGTTGCGCCTGTTCGCCTATTCGCTGCGCCCCGGCGGGTTGCTCCTGCTCGGTAGCTCGGAGAGCGTCGGCGGGCAAGACGACCATGTTCGTCGCCGTGGACAAGAAGCACAAGTTGTTCCGGCGCTGCGCGAAGCTCGCGCCGTTGCCTGCCGCCGTCGTCGACCTGCACGGTCCGCTCTCCGGCTATCGCCCGGCCGAGCGCAAGCGCGACACGCCTACAATCGGCGTGGTTGCCGATCGGCTCCTGCTCGCGCGCTTCGTTCCGCCCAGCGTGCTCGTGAACGAGTACGGGCAGATCCTGTATATCCACGGGCGCACCGGCGACTTCCTCGAACCCGCGCCGGGCGAGCCATCGGACAACGTGTTCGAGATGGCGCGGCAAGGGCTCAAGGGCGAGCTGCCCGCAGCGGTGCGTCAGGCGGCGGACGGCGTCGCGCCGGTGGTGCGCCATGGGTTGCAGGTCAAGACCAACGGCAGCTTCACGTCGGTCACGTTGCGCGTACAGCCTCTCCAGGAACCCGCGCTCGTGCGCGGGATGCTGCTCGTCAGCTTCGAGTCGGAGTCGGAGTCGGCGGCGACTTCGACGCCGGAGGAGAGGCGCTCGGACACGGCTTCGAAGGACCTGGGCGCCGAATCAGCTCGCATCGCGACACTCGATCGCGAGCTGGCGGAAGCCAGGAGGAATCTGCAAGGAGCGGTCGAGGAGCTCGCCACGTCCAGCGAGGAGCTGAAGAGCTCCAACGAGGAGCTCCAGAGCATCAACGAGGAGCTCCAGAGCACGAACGAGGAACTCGAGACGTCACGCGAAGAGCTCGAGTCCCTGAACGAGGAGTTGTTGACGGTCAACGCGGAGCTGGCCGAGCGCAATCGCGCGTTGGCGCAGGCCAACGACGACATGCAGAACTTGCTCAACAGCACGGACGTGGCGATCGTCTTTCTCGACGACGCGCTCGTCATCAAGCGTTTCACGAGTCAGGCGCGTCGGTTCTTCCACGTTATCGACAGCGACGTCGGCCGCCCGATCTCGGATCTCGCGCCGAGGCTCAAGTACCAGGGACTCGTAGATGACGCGCGCCAGGTGCTGAGGACGCTGGTCCCCATCAGCCGGGAGGTCGAAGCCGCGACAGGCGAATGGTGCTCGATGCGTGTCATGCCCTACCGGACACCGGAGAACGTCATCGACGGGTTGGTGCTCACTTTCGTGGACATCGACGAAGTGAAGCGTCGCGAGCTGGCGGCGGTCGATGCGCATCGGCGTGTCCGCCTGGCCCTGGACGCCGCGCCGCAGTCCATGCTTGTCCTGGACGAGGAACTTCGCGTGGTCGACGCGAACGTCGCGTTGGTGTCGCTGATCCGCTCGGAGGACCGGCACGTGGATGGCGCGCGGCCTGACCGATCTCGGCGGACGGCATGTTCGACGTGCCGGAGCTGGTCGAGCCGCTTGGCGCCATCGTCGCCGGCCGCCGCGAATCCATGGAGCTCGACTTCGTGACGTCGGCACGCCGACTCGGAAGGAAGGCACTTCGCGCGACCGCGCGGTCCCTCGAGACGGGGAACATGTCCCCTGGGGGACGGGTGTTGCTGGTTTTCACCGAAGAGTCGGAGGATCGAGCCGAGCCATGACCAACGACACACTGGAGGGACTGCGCCGGCGCGCCGAGAGCCAGCTAGCGCCGTCCGCGAAGGCGCCGGCGGCGTTCACGGATCCCCGCGAGCTCGTCTACGAGCTCCAGGTCCACCAGATCGAGCTGCAGATGCAGAACGAGGCGCTCGCCGCGGCGCAGCTCGAGCTCGACGCCTCGAACGAGCGGTATCGAGATCTGTTCGAGTTCGCCCCGGTGGGCTATCTCGTTCAAGGCCCGACCGGTATCCTCGAGGCAAACCGTACCTTCACCGACATGCTCGGCGGAGCGCCAGGCGCCGATCTCGCCGACTTCGTCGTTCCGTCGGACCTGGCCGCATACCGGCGTCACGAGCGCGCCACGCTCGGCTCCGACAAGCGCCAGAGCGCCGAGCTCCGGCTCGTCGCCCGTGGCGGCGAGGTGCTCGAGATGCGGCTGGAGAGCCAACGTACCAGCGCGGCCACGCGGACGTGGCGAACGGCCGTCATCGACGTGACCGAGGAGCGCCGGTTGGAAAATCAGCTTGTCACCTCCTCGCGCCGGGACGAGAGCGGCCCAGTGGCGCGGGGCATGGCGCATGACTTCGGGCACGTGCTCATGGCGGTGGTGGCCCAGGCGGATCGAGCGCTCGCGCGGCTCGAGCCCGCGCATCGGTCCCGGGCGCCGCTCGACGAACTGAAGCGCGTCGCGACGGACGGCGCAATGCTGGTCACTCGCCTGCTCGGTCAAGCGCGGCTTGCCGGCACGCCCCCGGTGTCGTCCAGCCTCGACCTGGAGATCCACCGACTGGAACAGGCTCTCGGCTCGCTGAGTGGAGCCGCGG
Organism: uncultured delta proteobacterium; assembly: GCA_963775185.1. Classification (GTDB taxonomy): domain Bacteria; phylum Myxococcota_A; class Polyangia; order Polyangiales; family Polyangiaceae; genus JAPSGB01. Next base: position 300,270 of record CAVZIE010000014.1, read on the forward strand.
TGAGCCTGGAATTCGATGCGCGATGCGGCGACGCGAGCGTGCCCATCCCGCCCGCGGAGATCGAGCAGATCCTGACCAACCTGGTCACCAACGCTCGTGACGCGATGCCCGACGGCGGCGACATCCGCGTCGGCACATCGCGCAGCGACGGTCCCGACACGGTCGTGCTGACCGTTGCCGACACGGGACAGGGCATGGACTGGGACGCCCAAGCGCACGCCTTCGAGCCCTTCTTCACCACCAAGGCGCAGCGCGGCGGGACCGGACTCGGGCTATCGACCGTGTACGCGATCGTCAAGCGCGCGGGCGGACAAGTCCGCCTGCGCAGCACGCCGGCGCGCGGAACGACGGTGGAGGTCGTCCTGCCGCTCGTCGCGGCGGCGCCGCCCGGTGCCGCACCGCAGCGCCCTGACAGTGCTGCTCGTGGAGGACGACGCCCCGGTACGGCGCGCCGCACGCCGCGCATTGACGGGCGCGGGCTACGAGGTCCTGGAAGCGGCCAGCGCCGAGGAAGCGCTGCAACTCCTGCGCACCGATGCGCACGTGCACGTCCTGCTCACGGACGTCGGTCTGCCCGGCATCAGCGGTCCCGCGCTCGCGGCCGAGGCGCGCGTCCTGGCGCCTGGGATCCCGACGGTGCTGATGTCCGGGCTGGCGCGCGAAGACATGGACGCCCCCGAGCAAATCCGCTTCGTGCCGAAACCGTTCGATGCCGCCTTGCTGCTCCAGAACATCCATTCCGCGCTGGTCGAGTCCGCGGGAGAGCTGCCGACGGTGTTGGTGGTGGAGGACGACTCGCGGACGTTGCTTTCCTACCAGGAGCTGCTCTGGAGTGAAGGCTTCCGTATGCTCGCCGCCAAGAGCGTCTCCGAGGCCGCCGACGTCTTTCGCAAGAACCGCGAGCATATCGCCGCCGTGCTCACCGACTACCGCCTGCCGGACGGCTCCGGCACTGGCCTGGTCAAAGCGCTGCGGGAGCTCAGCCCGGATGTCCCGGTCGTGTTCGTCTCGGGTCAACGCGCGGACGACCCGGAGCTTGCGGCGGCGTGCGCAGAGCCTCGAACCGAGTTCATGGCGAAGCCGGTCGAGATCCGCCGGTTGGCCGCCACGTTGCGGCGCCTGATCGCGACCCGCTAGCTCGGGCGCTCAATGCCATGAACGTCGGCGTCTGCGCGAGGCACACGCGCGCGCTACGCGTCCCTGGGTCCGTGACGCTCGGCGCGATGCCGTCGTCGCGGCTCGCGACCTACTGCGGCAGCCCGGCTTCGATCCACGCGATGAAGCGATCGCGCTCGGCGTCGCTGGGCTTGGCGCCGGTGCCGATGGGGAACTGGCGCGGCGGCGGGAACGATGCGCAGCCCGCGAACACTGTCGTGCCGACGCCGCAGCGGATCTCGGCCTTGTCGCGGATGACGTCGTCGATCGTGGAGTAGTCGCGGGTGGCGTTGCCGGCGCCATGGCAGCCGACGCAGTACGACGTGACGAAATCCTTGGCGTAGTTGGTCCAGGTGTCGCCGGCCGCGGTCGCGCCTGCGGCGCCGCTTGCGCCCGCACTGCCCGCACTGCCCGCACTGCCCGCACTGCCCGCGCTGCCCGCGCTGCCCGCGCTGCCGGCCGTGCCCGCAGTGCCGGCGCTACCGCCGCTTCCGGAGCTGGACGAGCATGCGGAAAGGAACACGAGGGCGAGGGCAACCGGAAGCAATTTCATGCGGCGAGCATAGCGCATGCTGCTCAACATGGAGGGGCTGTGCACGCGATGCTCACGCTGACCAGGCTACCCGCTGCGCAGCTCCAGCGCTTCGCCGCGAGCTCCTTCACGATGCACGACTCGAAATCCGAGCCGGGGTACGGCGTTCCGAAGGCGGTGGCGCAGCCCTGGCCGTCGAAGCGGACCGCGAACGCGCCGCACGGGCCGGGGCATCCCGTCGAACAAGCTTGCCAGGCTTGCGCGACGGCGCTCTCGGGCCCCGTCGCGCAGTCGGCTTCCGGCTGCTGCACGCACGCGCCGGCGTCGGCGATCGGCGTGCCCGCTTCCGGGCCCGGGGGCACGGTGCCCGCGTCGAGCCCCGTGCCGCCCTCGATATGCAACCCGGGCGTCGCGTCGCTCGCGTCGCTCGCCGCCGCGTCCGGGGCGGCGTCCGGTGCGTTGCTTGCCGTCTGCGTGCTGCCGCAACCGGCGATCAGCGCCAGCGCGACTACGGCTTGGGCCACGGGATGTCGCCGCTGTCGGCGAGCGGATATCCCGCGCGGACGATCTTCATGCGGCATTCGCTGCACAGATCGTACTCGCGATCGCAGGTGAGCACACTGCCTTCCGCGTCTTCCATCAGGCAGCCGCGGTTCGGGCAGTGCTCGAGGCCGAAGGTGTGGCCCGTCTCGTGGACGGCGACCTTGCCCAGGCGCTCGCGCGCCTGCGTCGCGCGCTTGACCTTGCGCTTGCATCGGAACGACGACAGCACGCCGACGCGGCCGTCGATGGTGGCGAGGCCCAGGATGCCCCAGTCCTTGACCTTGCCCTTCGTGGTCGAGATGTCCGTCGCGGTCAGGCCGAGCACGCGGAACGCGTCGTCCGGCGCGCGCGCGACGAGGAAGTCGAGGAGCTTCTCGGCGCGGTAGCGGTGGCGCGGCGCGTAGTACGCGCGCTTCGGCAGCGGGACGCGCGGCAAGAGCTGGACGTCGAGGGCGTAGAACGCGCCCAGGGCGCGCTTCACCATCTCCACGTCGGCTTGCGGCAGCGCGGCGCCGAGCGGCTGGATGTAGAGCTTCCGCATGCGCGGCGCGGCGAGCAGCGCGATCGGCAGCGCCGCCAGGAACTCGCGGCGCTTCACCGCGCCTCCGCGAGCGCGGCGATGGTGCCGGCATCGACCCGTACCGGATCGCGCGGCAGATGCTCGAGCGTGAAGCCGTCGAGGACCTCCGCTGCCGTCACGCGCTCCGGCACTTCGAGGCCGGCGCTGCGCGCGGCCCACGCGACCACGGCGCGTGGATCCGTACCGCCCGCGCGCAGCTTCGCGAGGCCCAGATCGTCCGCGCGCTTGGCGAGCCGGCGCCCGTCGGCGTCGACAACGAGCGGCACGTGGAGCCACGTCGGGTGCGGCAGCTCGAGGGCGCGCTGCAGGTGCCACTGGCGCGCCGCGCTGGGCAGGAGGTCGTCGCCGCGCAGCACTTCCGTGACGCCTTGTCGCGCGTCGTCGACCACGACGGCGAGCTGGTAGGCCGGCGCGCCGCTCTTGGTCGCGATCAGGAAATCGCCGACCTCCGCCTGGACGTCGAAGCGCGCGCGACCGGCGACGGCGTCGTCGATCTCCACGGCGCCGGGCGGCACGACGAAGCGCAGGCCCGCGGCGCGTCCGCTCGAGCGCTCGGCCTCGGCTTGCGACGCGAAGCGCCCGCGACACGTGCCGGGATAGCGCACCTCGCCGTCGCCATCGCCGTGCTGCGGCGCGCTCGCCGCGGCGCGCAGATCGCCGCGCGTGCACACGCACGCATAGGCGAGCCCGCGATCGGCGAGCGACGCGATCGCCGCGCGCAGGCCATCGGCGCCGGCGGACTGGAGCTCCACCGGGCCGTCCCAGTCGAGGCCCAGCCACTCGAGATCGGCGAGCGCTGCGTCGACCATGTCTTGTCGTACGCGCGGCGCGTCGAGATCCTCCATCCGCATCACCATCTGCCCGCTCCGCGAGCGCACGCTCCACCACGCGAGCAAGAAGCTGCGGGCGTGGCCCAGGTGCAGCAGCCCCGTGGGGCTCGGCGCGAGACGTCCAACCGGCGCGGACATGTGCGCCAAGCCTAGCGCGTCAGAGCTTCTCCACCGACTTGAACATCTCCATCACGAACGAGCAACGCGGCCGGATCAGCGTCGTGCGCCCGATGTGCGGCCGCACCTTGAGCACCCAGCCGGTGGCCGAAGCGCCAGCCGCGTCGAGCGGATCGTCCTTGAACTTGTAGATCGAGCCGTCGTCGGTCTGACGGGTCGACTCGACCTGGGCGGCTGCGATCGACGGAGCCGAGAGCACGACCAGGGCGGCGAGCGATGCGAGTACGGGAACGCGGAGCTTCATCAGGACCTCCTCCTTGCCGCTCCGACCCGCGCCGCGCGCCGGTCCTTGGGTCTGGATGCCGGTCCGGCGCGGAACCGCGGTTCCGCGCCGCAGCGGCAATCAATGACAGCTGCAGGAAGAGACGCGCTTCTGGTTGTCGTCGACGATCTTCTTGCCGCGATTGCAGCGCGCGTCGTCTTCGCCGGCGAGGCGGCAGATGGCGTCGGCCGCGCGGCGCAGCGAGTCGAACGCCTTGCACGCCGTGTCGCAGCTGGACGCCTCGGCCCGCGCGCTCCTCTTCGGCGCGGTCGCCGTGACCCCGGCCGCGGCGCCGCCGCCGGGCGTGGCGGGCGCCGGAGCGGCGGCCGCGGACGCGACGTACAGCCGATTCGAGCTCCTGGCTGGCGCGATCGAGGGCGGCCTGGGCCGCCGGCAAGCTGTCGAGACGCTCCCGATCCTCGTCCTTGTTCGAGCTCGCCATGTCCCCCGCCGTGCTCGACGGCGCCTTTTCCGCCTCGGGGGCCGGCGCGGCGGAGGTGGGCGCGGCTTGCTGCATGGGAGCGGCGGCGGGGGCTTCGGGTGCCGTGCTCGCGGCCGGAGCCGACGGCGGCGCCTGGGAGGCGCACGCGAGCAGCAGGGCGAGGGGAGCGAGCAGCGGGAGGGCGCGACGGAAGGTCATGGCGATAGGTTACAGACGCGCGAGTCGCCGGAAGGGCTCACGCCGGCCCGGAAATCCGCAATTCCGGAAGTATACGCTGCCGTCGCGGGCTTCCTTCCGCGCTACGCTGCCGCCCGTGGACAAGGCGTCGATCGCAGCGCGTCTCAAGGCGTCGAAGCTGTTCCGCGGGCTGGACGACGCGTGGCTCTCGCGGCTCGCCGACGCGAGTCGAGTGGCACGCTTCGACGAGGACGAGCCGCTGTGGCGGGCCGGCGCCGAGGCGTCGACGTTCACCATCATCCAGCGCGGCCTGGTGCAGATCGTCCAGCCCACCGCTGGCGGCGAGAGCGCGCTGCTCGCGCTGTTCGGGCCGCGCGAGAGCATCGGTGACGCGGCCGTGCTGGAGCGTGGTCGCTATCCGGCGGACGCGCTGGCGGCGACCGAGCGCGTCGAGGTGATCCGCGTCGCCGCCGAGCCGGTGCTGGCCGCGATGTCGCGCGAGCCGCAGCTGGCGCAGGCGGTGAACGGCGCGCTGCTCGATCACACCCACGCGCTGCGCGCGAAGATCACCGTGATGAGCGCCGGCGCGGTGTCGCAGCGCCTGGCGACGCTGCTGCTGCATCTGGCCGACCGCTTCGGCGACGAAGACGAGCGCGGGCGCACGGAGATCCCCGTGCCGCTGTCGCGCGGCGCGTTGTCGCGGCTGGTCGGCGCGCGCGTCGAGACGGTGATCCGCTGCCTGAGCGGCTGGCAGAAGCAGGGCTGGCTCGAGACGAACAAGGACGGCTTCGTGCTGGCGTCCCTGGACCGGCTCGAAGCGCTGTCGAGCGGCGGGACGTAGCTGTGCCGCTGCTCCGCGATCTGCTCGCCGCGCTCCGCAAGCCGGCCACCGTCGCGCCGGACGCGGCCGCTGCGGACGTCTACGCCGCGTCGCTCCTCGACGGCGCGCCGGCCGTCGCGCCGGCGCCGATCGTGGGCAGCCCGGAAGCGAGTGGCTGGCACGCCGTCCCGACGATCGAGGCCGAACCAGCGCCACTCGGCGAGGCGCGCGTCGAGGACGGCGTGGCCTCGTACGCCTCGCCGCCGCTGGCGTTGCCGGATCGCGCGCTGCGCTACGCCGTTATCCGCCTGCGCGCCAGCACCGCCGAGGGTCGCGCCGAGGCCCGTCTCTCCTGGTTGTCGGAGCGGCGCGGAACCGCGCCCGAGAGCGGCAGCGCGAGCTTCAGCGTCGTCGCCGACGGCGTGGACCGGACGCACGTCGTGGATCTCTGGCAAGGCGACGGCGCGCGCTTCTGGCGCGCGCGCCCGGAGCGCGTGCGGCTCCGGCTGCACCCACTCGACCGCGCCGGAACCGCGCGCGTGCTGGCGCTCGCGCTGTTGCCCGACGGCTGGCAGCACGCCGCCTCGCCGGTCGCGACGGGCGTGCCCGCCGCGGCGGACGCGCTCGAGACCGCGCGCCGCCGGCGCGACGCGCGGCGCGCGCTACGCGCTGCCGCGCGCGGTCTCGCCGTCGGCAACGCGCGCTGGCTCGCCGTCACGCGCGATCCGGCGTGGACGCGCGCGTGGTTGGGGCGGGATCTCGACGCGAGCGGGGTCGTCGTCGAGCGCCTGGAGATGACGTCGGAGGGCACGCGCGCGCTGCTGCGGCGCGTGGCACCTGGCCGTCGCCGCGGCGTGGACATCGTCGTGCAGAAGCTCGTCGATCGCGAGCGCGCGCTCGCGGCGCTCGATAGCGTGGTGCGCCACGCGCGCGGGGACTATCGGCTGCTGATCGTCGACGACGCGGGCGATCCCGCCCTGAGCGACGCGCTGGAAGCGTTCGCGGCGAAACACGAGCGCGCGGTCGTGCTGGGCGGCGCCGACGTCGACCACGGCGGCAACCGCGACGTGCTGCTGCTCGACGGCGATGCCCGGGTGTTCCGCGGCTTTCTCGCGGGGCTCCGGGCGTGCGCGCGGGTCGACGCTGCGACGGGGATCGCCTGCGCGCTCGCCGGCGTCGACGCGCCGGAGAAGACGCGCGACAAGCAGCTCGCTACGCTCGTGCGCCGCGCATCGCGCCGTCTGCGCCCCGAGCTCCAGGCGCTCGCCGGGGGGTGCACGTACGTGCGCGCCGAGGTGCTCGCCGACATCGGGCGCCTGGACGCGGGCGAGCTGTGCGAGCGTGCCCGGGCCGCGGGCTGGACGATCCGACTCGCCGACGACGTGCTCGTGGTGCGCGCCGGCACGCGGGCCGAGGCCGCGACGGCGATCCACGACGAGCTCGCGTGGCACGCGCGTCGCTCGCGGCACGCGCGCGAGCCTGCCGTGATGATGCTGCTGTCCGCGTCGCCCTTCGAGTCCACGCCGGGCGCGGCCGCCGCCGCGGTCCGTGCCCTGGTCGAGGGGCTCGCGCTGCCGCGCGTGGTCATCGCCTATCCCGGCGAGGGCGGCGTCGCGGTCGCCGAGGTGCTCGACGGCGACTTCGCGCACGCCGGCCTGCACCGCTTCACCCGCCGCCGCCACGTGGAGCGCGCGCTCGCGCGCGTCGTGGAGCTGTTCCGCGTCGGTCACGTGCACGTCCATGACGTCGCCGCCTGGCCGCCTTCGGCCCAGCGTGTGCTCGCCCGCGCGCACCGGCCCACCACGCTGACGTTGCACGACGCTCCGGATGCGTCCGACGCCTCGAGCACGTGGCTCGGTCGCTGGATCGCCGTCGCCGATCGCGTCGTCGCGGCGTCGCCCGAGGTGCGCGCGATCGCGACGTCCAGCTACGCGCTGGATCCGGACCGCGTCGTCGTGTGGCGCCGCGACGACGACGTCCACGCGTGGCTCGCGGCCCACCGCGATCGGTACGCGGCGCCGTCGCCAAGCGCTGCCTCGCGCCGCCTGCGCCGGCGCGAGTACCACGCGCTGGCCGATTCGCGACGCTGAGCGACGTAGCGCACGAAGTCCAGCCCGGCTTCTGTCGAGCCCTTGCTTCGATGTGGCACCTTGCGGGGATCCCTCATCTGGACTTTCACAGGAAGGGCGGAAGAGCGGAAGATTCCAGGGCTTGGTATGACGAGCGGCAGCGGGCAGGCGTGGAGAGGTGATGACCGAGCCGCATGAATCGTGAACAGGCGCTCCGTTCGCGAGCACTCGGTCCCATCCGGATCTCCGACCTTCCGCCTTCCTGTGCCATCTCCATGGAGCGGCATAGCACGCGAATCTCGCCCGTTTTCTCGGATTCGCGGTGTGGCGCCGGCTGCGCGTCCGGTGCGCGATCCGCGCGCCGACTTCGGGAAATCGCACGCCGATTCCGATCCGCCCGCGGCACGAACTCGTAGGCCTGGTTCGAGGAGACGGTTCCGCGCAGGTGTGGGGCCGGGGCTAGCACGCGACGCGCGCTGTCAGCGCGGTCGCGTGCCAGAAGGAGAGCAGATGAAACGAAGCAGGACATGGCCGTGGCTCGTAGGGTGCGGCGACGATCGTCGTCGGCGCGCCGCTCGCGTTCGCCGCGGACCACATCGACAGCCCGGCGGCCGTCGCGGATCCGCGGCGGACATCACCGACACGTACAGCTGGATGGACGGCAACAACCTGGTGCTGGTGATGGATGTCGTGCCGTTCGCGGACACCAGCTCGAAGTTCTCGGACCAGGTTCAATACGTCTTCCACACGCAAAGCGGCGCGTCGTTGACCGCGCTGACCGGCGCGGAGGTGGATATCATCTGCTCGTTCGACGCCGCGCAGAAGATCAGCTGCTGGGCCGGCGACCAGGACTACGTCACCGGCGACGCCAGCCAGACGGCGGGCCTCGACGGTATGAAGGGCAAGTTCAAGGTCTTCGCGGGCCTGCGCGACGATCCGTTCTTCTTCAACCTGGACGGCTTCACCGACACCGTCGCTGCCGTGGAGGCCGCGGCGCCCTCGCTCACGCCGAACGCCGCCGGTTGCCCGGCCGTCGAACGCAGCGACGTCGACGGCTGCTCGTGAACAAGCTCAAGCAGGACGGAGCCGGCGGCGCGGGCAAGGACAAGTTCGCCGGCGCCAACGTGCTCTCGATTGTGGTCTCCGTCGACAAGGCCGTCGTGACCCCCGGCGGTCCCGTTGTCGCCATGTGGGCCAGCACCAACAGGCCGTGAAGGAGAAACAGAGCATGAAAACCACGGCAAAGTTCCTGTTCATCACCGCTCTCGGAGCCGGCCTGTTCGCGCTCGGCGCGTGCGGTAGCGACGACAGCTCACGGCAGCGGCGGAAGCGGCGGCACCTCGGGCAGCAGCGGCAGCGCGGGCAGCAGCGGCAGCGCGGGCAGCAGCGGCAGCGCCGGCACCGGCGGCAGCGCGGGCGCGTCGGGCACCGGCGGCAGCGCGGGCGCGTCGGGCACCGGCGGCAGCGCCGGCAGCGACGGTGGCACCATGCCGATGCCGCCGACCCTCGGGACGCAGATCGATCGCTTCGGGCGGCCGGCGATCAACACGGCGTTGGAACCACACGTTCGACACCGACGCGACCGCGAAGGGCACGGCCAAGGACGCCTACAACGCGGCGTCCGATTGGTCGACGTGGGGCGCGTCGTTCAAGAGCGAGATCGCCAAGAACCTCGCGATCCTCGACAGCTTGGACACGAACTGTGGCAACGGGCTGTTGGCGAACGGTACCAGCGCTGGCGCCTACGACACGCTCGCCGCGGTGCTCGCCGACGATCGGATGATCATCGACACGTCCAAGGCCACGTGCGGCTACCTCGGCGTCGAGCTCCAGGCCGGGACCTGTGGTGGCCGTACCCTGGACGACGACATCATCGACGCGAGCTACTCCGAGCTGGCGGCGGGCGTGACCAGCGGCGTCACCGACGGCGTCGACGCCAACGACGCGACGGCGTCACACGTTCCCGTACCTCGCTGCGCCGCACTGACATGCGACGACCGGTGATTTGCTGGCGGCTGGGGCGCTCGCACTTGCAGCTGGCTGCAGCCGCGAGCGTCCCGCCGGCGCCGGTGTCGGCCCGCGCCGGCGGCTCGCAGGCGGAGCCGGCCCGCGAGCGTCGCAGCACCGACGCGAGCATCGCGCTCGGCAACCTGGACGGCCAGATCCGATGCAGGAGCGCCGCGCCAAGCAGTTTCCCGGGGACCTGGATATCCGCGTCTCGCTCGCGGCCTCTTGACCCAGCGGCGGACTTCACGGGCGCATCGCGGACTACGAGCGCGCGCTCGCGATGGCGAAGACGCGGTGAGCGCTCACGAGAAGGATCCGCGAGCGTGGATCGCGCGGGCGAACGGGCGGAGCGCGCTGCACCGCTTCGACGAGGCGCTGAGGATTGGCCGAGGCGCCAAGCGCGGCGCGGACCCGAGCGCCGTGGACAACGCGCGTGCGGGTATCTGCAGCGACGGGCAAGTACGACAGGCGCGCGCGCTGCGCGAGCGTCGCGCCGCGGCGCGCCACGACGTGACTCGCTCGGCGCGCTTGCCGCGTTGCTCGGCGAGATGGGGCTCACCGACGAGGCCACGCGCCGCTTCGACGAGGCGCGCGCGCACTATCGCGACGTGTCGCGTTCCGCTGGCGTGGCTCGACTTCCAGCAGGGCATGATGTGGCAGCGCGAGGGCGACGACCGGCGCGCGAAGCCGTTTCTCGCGCGGCGGTAAGCGGCTCCCTTTCTACGCGCACGCGACGGCGCACCTGGCAGGCCTCGAGCCGGCGGGGCGCGCGGTGGCGTTGCTCGAGCCGATTGTCGCGCGCTCGGACGATCCGGAGTACGCCGGGCAGCTCGCCCAAGCGTTACGCGGAAGCGGGTCGCGCCGACGAGCGGCGCGCATGCGGCAGCGCGCCAAGGACGGCTTTGGCGCGATGCTGACGCGCATCCGGCGGCGTTCGCCGATCACGCGGCGCGCTTCTATCTGGGCATCGGCGACGCGAAGACGGCCTGCCGTGGGCGCAAAGAACCTGGCGTCCGCCCGACCCCGGAAGCTTCGACGGTGCTGCAAGCGACGATGGCCGCCGGCAACGCGGCGAGTGCGACGCGCGAGCGCGCGCGCAAGCTCCGCTACAGCGGCGACCGTTGCTGGTGCGAGCGCGCTGAGTGTGCGGAGCACGCGAGGCGCAGGTGCAAGCTGTGTCGAGCGGGTAGCGGCCCGGCGCGGTTCCGCGCCGGACCGGCATCCCAGTCAATCAGGCCTAGAGCTCGGCGCGCTTGTAGATGGTGACGACCGCGGCGCCACCGAGGCCAAGGTTGTGCTGCAGCGCGGCCTTCACGCCGTCGACCTGGCGCTTGTCGGCCTGGCCGCGGATCTGCCAGTTGAGCTCCGCGCACTGGGCAAGGCCGGTGGCGCCGAGGGGATGGCCCTTGCTGATCAGGCCGCCCGACGGGTTCACGACCCACTTGCCACCGTAGGTGACGGCGCCCGAGTCGATGAGCTCGCCGCCCTTGCCCTCCGCACACAGACCCAGGGCCTCGTACGTGACGAGCTCGTTGGCGCTGAAGCAGTCGTGCAGCTCGACGACCTGGACGTTCTCCGGGCCGAGGCCGCTCTGCTCGTAGGCCTTGCGGGCGGCCGCCTTCGTCATGTCGTAGCCGATCATCTTGATGCAGCTCTTGTCGTCGAAGGTGCTCTGGAAGTCCGTCGCCATCGCCATGCCGGCGATCTCGACGGCGTTCTTCTGCAGGTTGTGCTTCTTCACGAAGTCCTCGCTCGCGAGGATCGCCACGCCGGCGCCGTCGGAGGTCGGGCAGCACTGCAGCTTGGTGAGCGGCTCGTACACCATCTTCGCGTTCAGGATGTCGTCGAGGGAGTACTCGTCGCGGAACTGCGAGTAGGGATTGTTCACCGAGTGCTTGTGGTTCTTGTGGCCGATCTTGGCGAACTGCTCCTTGGTGGTGCCGTACTTCTCCATGTGCTCGCGGCCGGCGTTGCCGAACATCTGCGCTGCCGGCGGCGCCGGCGCGAAATCGCGCAGCTGCATCATCATCAGCATGTGCTTGTCCATGGGGTTCGTGCGGTCCATGTACTTGGCGCCGAGCGAGCCCTTCTCCATCTTCTCGAAGCCGGCGGCCATCGTGCACTCGGCGAGGCCGCCTTCGATGAGCTGCTTCGCGAGGAACAGCGCCGTGGAGCCGGTGGAGCAGTTGTTGTTCACGTTGTAGATCGGGATGCCGGTGAGCCCGAGCTCGTACAGCGCGCGCTCGCCGCTGGTGCTCTCGCCGTAGCAGTAGCCTGCGACCGCTTGCTGGATCTTGTCGTACGAGATGCCCGCGTCGGCGAGCGCCTTGTCGCCCGCTTCCTTGACCATCTGCGGGTAGTCCCAGTTTTTCGATCCGGGCTTCTCGAACTTGGTCATGCCGACGCCGACTACGAAGACTTTCCTGCCCATCACTTGCTCCTTGGTTGACGATCCGGTGGCGCCCCCTTCATGCGGGGTGCACCCTGGAAAACTGGCCGGCTGGTCAATTACGCCATCGGCGGCGATCGCGCAACAGCTCCCGGGAAACGGTGCAGGATCGAGAGGATGCCGGTCCGGCGCGGAATCCCGCGCTCCGCCGGCGGCGCGCGCGTCGTGGCGCCGGGCCGGGCGCGGGTGCGAGACTCGCGCGGTGGCCGCCGCGTTGCCCCCGCCGCTCCCGGACCGGTTCCATGTGGAAGCTGCCGTCGAGCATCTCTGGCCCATCGACGACTCGCGACGAATCAAGACGACGTCGGCGAACGCGTGGATCGGGCGCGGCATCCTGCACCAGTCGTGGCTCGCATGGCGTGCGGGCGTCACGGCGACCTGGGCGACGGGATATATCCTCCAATTCGATGACCAGTTCCGCGACATACGCTTCGACAACGCGGCGGCCGGCGTCGGGCCGAGCCTCGCGCTGCGGCTGCAGACGCCGGAGCTCGCGCGATTGGTCGTCGGTGTGGAGGGCAGCGGCGGTCTGATCTTCTACACGCGGCGCTTCCCGGCCGGCGGCGACATCTACAACTTCATGTGGCGCGCCGGTCCGTCGATCGAGTGCCACGTCGCCGAGCGCTGGTGGCTGGGCGCCGGCTTTCGCGTGATGCACGTCTCCAACGGACAGGGTCTCGGCCCGCAGAACCCGTCGTACGAGGCGCGGGGCGCCGTGATTTGGCTCGGGCGCTCGCTACCCTGAGGCCACGTTCACGCTCGACGAAAACAGCGGTTCGCCTCGACTTGCCACGTGGGCGGACACGGCGACAGGCGCGGTGTGGGGGAGATGTGGAAGACGAGCGTCGCGACGGGCGGCGGACGCCGCGCGGGCGACGTGACGCCTGGGGCGCGGAACTGGACCTGGTCGAGCTGCCACGTTACGAGAACACTGCGTGCTCGTGCACAGGGCTGCTGCGACTACTGCGACGCGATGCCGCTCGACGTGTTACGGTCGCGAAAGGACCATCAGGACGACGTGATCCGGGTGGCGTGCGAGGCGGGCGCGCGTGAGCTGTGGCGTACCTACGTGGATCCGCCTTGTCGCGGTGTGTCGCTTGACGCTGCGAAGCCGCAGACGTGCGAAACGACGCGATCAGCGCGTGCGCCGCGGATAGCGACTGTCGGTTGCGCTGGGGCCTCGGCACATCCGAGCGTGCGCCGACAGGGCTCGCCGCGCGGCGACCTGGTCGCGGTCGCCGTGGACGGCGCGCCGAGCTGTGCGGCGCGTCGTGCTTGTGACGGCGGCTGTTACAGAACGGAGGCGTCGCGCCGTACCGGCGGCGCGCGGCGGTCTGCGTCTCCGGCCACTGCGCGTCGCGCCGTGAGTCAGTAGAAGCGCGGGGCATGTAGGCTGCGGCGGGGCCGCGCGAGCGTGACGGCCTGGCCTCGAACCACGCGCCGATCGACACCGCATCGCACACCTGGTCGATCGTGCCGTCGGCGCGCATCTCGGCGAAGCTCCGCCAGAAGTAGCTGTCGTTGCCGTGGCCGCAGCCTTCGCCCGCGTCGCGCTGGCGCAGGGCGATGCTCAGGTCCGCGGCCAGCTCGTCCGCGTCGAGCATGCCGCCGAGGATGCCGCCGGTCGCCGTGCGACGATCGGCCGAGAGCTTCATGCTGATGGCCGGGTGGTGGACGACGAGCTCCGTCCAGTGCACGGCGTCGATGGCGAACGGCAGGGGAATGGCGCGTCCGATTCGACCACCAACGTGTCGTTCGTCACGTGCGCGTCGAGCCAGCCGACGCGCGGACTGTCGAGCGCGGCGCCGTCGACCCACTCGCCGTCGGCCTGCCACGTGTCGCTTGCGCCGGCCGAGACGTAGAACGTCGCCTTCAGCCCGGTCTGATCCGTCGCGTTCCCCAGACCCTTCACGCGCACGAGCAGGGGCGGCAGCGTGCGCGCGGCGAGGCGCGCATCGATGTCCGCCGGTTCCGCGCCGAACTCCTGCGCCACTGGAACATCTTGCCGAACGTGTTGTCGACGCCGCACGCGCCGTCCACGGGGTCCGGCTCGCCCGGGAACGCGGGCTTGCAGCGCGGCGCGTCGCCCTCGCGCGTGACGACACCGTCCACGTCGAAGCCGACCTGGCGCCACTCGCCGTCGTCGATGGTGCCGTCGCCGTTCGCGTCGGCGACGGTCAGGTGCGTCAGCGCGAAGGTCACGTCGCCACTGCCGGCGGGCGCGCGGAGCGGCGGCCGCTGGCGGCCGCGCGCACGACGCCCCTGGGGCGTCCGCGCGGCGTCGTGCGCGCGAACGTGCAGGGCCGCAGCCCGCGACGATCAGTGCGAGGGCGAGCCGGGGGATTTCGCGCCGGACCGGCATCATCGATCATCTCGCGAACAGCTGGGACGGGTCGCGGAACGCCTTGAGCTCGATGGCGTTGCCGCTCGGGTCGCGGAAGAACATCGTCGCCTGCTCGCCGACCTTGCCGGCGAAGCGCACGTGCGGCTCGATCAGGAACGTCACGCCGCGCTGCTGCAGGCGTTCCGCCGTCTGTTGCCACGCGTCCCAGTCGAGCACCACGCCGAAGTGACGGGCCGGGACGTCGTCGCCGTCCACGGGGTTGGTGGAGTCCGCGCGGATCTCCGCGACCAGGTGCGCGCTCAGCTGGTGGCCGTGGAAGTCGAAGTCAATCCAGCGCTCCGCCTCGCGCCCGGTGCGCGCGCCGAGCAGCTCGACGAAGAAGCGACGCGTGGCCTCGAGATCCGTGACCGGGAACGCGAGGTGGAACGGCGGCATCGGCATGCGGCGACGTTAGCCGGGAACACAGGCGTCGTCGCCGGCGCCCAGCGTGCCGGGGAGGCACACCTGGGATGCGCGCATCTGCCTGATTTCCGGGGAGTTATCCGTGGGCGCCCTGCGGCACGGGCCTTGCTGGTTCAACCAGTTGGAGGCCAACATGAAGACCCGTTCCTTGTTCGTTCCCGCGCTTGCTCTCGTCGCTGCCGCGCTCGCCGCGTGCAGCCCGTTCGACTCGCAGACCGCCGGTGACAACGGTCGCGCCGAGTTCGCCTACGCCGACCAGTGCTTCCTCGACTGCGCGCTCGATCACCCGGTCGCCGTCGGGTCGACGAACGCGATCGTGGTGAGCGGTGACGGCGCCGCCGCGGGCATCGCCGTGGCGTCGAGCGACGAGAAGATCGCCTCGTTCACGGTGGTGGGCCACTCGTGCTCGTGCCAGCTGGACAGCAGAAGCGGCAGCAGCGCGTACGGTCCAGTGCCGGACGACGCCGAGTGCAGCGACGGCTACCAGAAGACGTGCTCGAACCGCGTCGAGGTCGCGGCCCACGCACAGGGCGATGCGCGCTTGACGGTGACGGGCGCCGACGGCGCGATCATCGACACGACGACGGTTAGCGTGCGGCGCGCGGCCAGCGTGTCGCTGCAGATGTCCACCAGCGACGGCTCGAAGCCGGTCGACGCGCTCTCCGGTCACGTCGGCGACGCGATGAGCGTGCGCGCGGTGCTGATCGACGCGGACGGCGACGAGTTGCTGTCCGCGGGCGCCGCCGGGTTCAGCGTCGCCGACGCCGGCGTGGCGACGACCGAGGCAACGTCGTCGTGGTTCGACTGGTCGCGCGGCGTCTTGGCGGACGTGCACTTCGTCGGCGCCGGCGACACAACGCTGAGCGTCTCGGGCGCGGGCGCGACCGCGGCGATCCCGCTGCACGTCGACCCGTGAGCCCGCGCCGTGACCGCTCAGCGCAACGCGACGAGGTACGCGAGCCAGCCGGGCTGGTTCTCGGCGCGCTTGCGCGGGCGGTAGTCGTCCGTGTCCTCGTCGTCGCTGGTGTCCCAGTACACGACGACGTCGGAGAAGCCCGCCTCGAGCAGCAGCTCCTGCAACTCCGGCAGCGTCCAGTAGCGCCAGAAGTACGAGAACGCCTTGTCCATCTTCGAGCCGTCCTTGAACTCGAAATGGATGTGATTTTCGACGGCGTGGGTGATCGGATCGAACTTGTCCTGGTCCCACACGTAGTTGAAGCCGCCGCGGATCGGGCGGCTCTCGGTCATGGGCTCCTGCGACTCCCAGCCGCCGTAGGCGTCGAGGAAGAACAGGCCGTCCTTGACCAGCGCGCCGCGCACGCGCTTGAAGTAGTCGACCATCTCGCGGCGCGTGCGGAAGATCCAGTAGCTGAAGTTGAACGCCAGGATCAGATCATGGCGATGCCGCGACGCCGCGCGCACGTCCTGCTCGAGCAGCGTGACGCGCGAAGCCGCGTCGCCGAGCGGGTCGACGTTGTGCTGCTTGCCCCACGCCAGTACCGACGGATCGATGTCGACACCGGTGGCGACGCGACGCTTGTCGCGACGGACCCACTCCCCACACATCATCGCCGTGCCGCAGAAGTCCTCGCGCAGATCCAGGCCGTCGCGCTTGCGGATGCTCTTGAACGTGCGCTTGAGGAAGCGCTCCTCCGTCACCACGTCCTGGACGGAGAGCTGGTAGAGGATGTGCTTGTCGGCGGTCTTCGCCGTGAAACGCGGCTTCTTCAGGTTCTTCTTCTTCGTCGCCATCTACTTGTCCATCACCACGATGCCGAAATCCGCGTCGTCGTAGAGTCGGTCGAACGTCGACGCGAACTTCTTCTCGATGTTCTTGCGCTTGACCTTGAGGGTCGGAGTAATCTCGTCTTCTTCCAGGCTGAGCTCGCGCTCCAGCAGGAACACGCGCTTGACCTGTTCCACGCGCGAGAGCTTGCGGTTGCCGTTCTTGACCGCCTCGGCGATGCGCCGCTTCATCTCCGGCTCGCGCGCGACTTTCGCGATCAGGTGATCGAGCCCGGCCGGGCGCGCCAGCGGGTTCTCCATCAAGGCGAGCTTCATCTTGTCGGCCTCGCCCACGTCGTCGACCAGGTGGTGCGCCTTCGCCCAGTCGATGGCGTCCGCCGGACTCAGCGTGACCAGCGCCGTGATGTACGGTCGCGTGTCGCCGTGGGCGTGGATCTGGCTGATGATCGGGTCCTGCGTCTTGATCTCGTTCTCGATGTTCGCCGGCGTGAGGTTCTTGCCGCCGGCGGTGATGATGATGTGCTTCTTGCGATCGACGATGTACAGGAACCCGTCGGCGTCCCGCTTGCCGATGTCGCCGGTGTGCAGCCAGCCGTCGGCGTCGATGGTCTCCGCCGTGGCTTCCGGGTTCTTGTAGTAGCCCTGGAACACGGTCTTGCCGCGGATCAGGATCTCGCCGTCCTCCGCCAGCCGGTCCTCGACGAAGTCGGTGCGCTTGCCGACCGAGCCGAGGCGAACCGCGCCGGGGCGGTTCAGGTGCGTGAGCACCGTCGCCTCCGTCATGCCGTACACCTCGTAGATCGGGAAGCCGGCGGCCCAGAAGAAGTCGAGGATGCGGCGCGGGATCGGCGCGGCGCCGGTGACGAAGTATTTCACGCGTCCGCCGAACACCTCGCGCAGCTTGCTGAACACGAGCTTGTCCGCCAGCCGGTACTGGACGAGCAGCGCGATCGGCACGCGGTCGCCGGCCTGCCAGCGCGCGACCACGCGCAGGCCCACGCTCTCGGCCCAGCGGAACACCTTCTGCTTGGCCGGCGGAGCTTTCTCCACCTCGCCCTGGATGCGCGCGTACGCCTTCTCGAAGATGCGCGGCACGCTGCCGAAGATCGTCGGCCGCACCTCCTGCACCTCCGCGAGGACCGCCGGCACGCTGGACGCGTAGGCCGCCGAGGTGCCGAAGTTGATGCGACCGTAGAACGACAGCACGCGCTCGGCCACGTGCGCCATCGGCAAGAACACCAGGCTCTCGTCCTGCTGGTCGGGCTCGATGATGGACGAGTCGGCGAGCAGGACCAGGATGTTCTCGTGGGAGATCATCGCGCCCTTCGGCGGCCCGGTGGTGCCGCTGGTGTAGACGATGATCGCGGTCTGCTCGAGCTTGACGTCGGCGACGCGCGCGTCGATGCGCGTGCGGTCCGCCGTTGTGGCGAGCGCGTCGTCGAACGCCAGGATCCAGGCGTGCTCGCGGATCGCTTCCTCGACGCCGGACGTGTCCCAGACGAGCGCGAGCTCGAGCTTGGGCAGGGCGGACTTGTGCTCGATGACCTTGAGAAGCTGCTCCGTGTTCTCGACGATCACGACGCGCGTGTCGGAGTGCTCGAGGATGTAAGCCAGCTGCTCGCCCGTCAGCGTGGGGTAGGCGCCGACGGTGACCGCGCCCGCGAGCAGGCCGCCCAGATCCGCGATGCACCACTCCGGACGCGTGCTGCCGACGACGGTGACCTTGTCGCCGAGCGCGATGCCGCGGTCCATCAAGAACGTCGCGACCGACGCCGCGGACCTGTAGAAGTCGTGCCACGTCGACGTCTTCCACACGCCGCCGACCTTGCGCTTCCACGCCGCCGAGTTCGGCGTGCGCTCGCAGCGCTTCAGGAACAGATCCGGCATGCTGCTGGCCAGGGCGGCGAGCGGACGCGCGGGGTTCAGCGGGGCGGCGATCGAGTCGAGCATCGGAGCGCTTTCTAACCTACTTCCGCTTGTTGCGACAGCGCACGCTCTCGGCCCACGTCCGGTGGTCGGCGACCCACGCGACGAGGGCTCCGCCGGGGACCTCCGCGATCGAAGCGTCGGCGAACGCGCGCGAGCGCGCCAGCACCACGCCGGCGCCGAGCTCGTCGTGCTCGAAGGCTGCGAGCACGAGCTCCTGCGGCGACTCCGGCGTGGCGTCGCTGGGCCGCGCGTAGAGCACGGCGGCGGCGCCGCACATCGGGCCTGCCGCGACGGGCGCCGGGTCGAGGCCGTTCGGGTAGGCGCGCCACGCGACCGGCGCGCCCATGCGGGGCTCGACGCCGAGGTCGATGCGCGCCAGGCCGAAGCGCGTGATGTCACGTTCGAGCGGGATGAAGGCCCAGGCGCGGGTGCCCGACGCGAGCGCCGTCACCTCCGTGAGCGAGTGCGAAGGCCCGGCGATCCACACCACGACGTCTTCGCCGGGCTTGGGCTTGCGTGCGGCGATCTCGATGCGCCGTGCGTGGACCGGCGTCATGCCCGTGCGGCCGTCGAGCGACAGCAGCAGCCGCGCGGCGCTGCCGGCAACCAGTGCGACGGCGCTGGGCGACGTGCCGTCGGGCGACACCGTGATGGTGCCGGCGCCTTCGGTCCACAGCCGGGCGCTGGTCGAGCTCGCGTCGCTGCCGCGCGCCACGTACGCCACCGTCACCGGGTTCTTGCCGGCGACTGCCACGCGCGCGCCGTCGCGCGCGTCGTTCGCGAGCACCTCGGGCGCGCCCGTCGCGTCGTAGCGGGTGCGCACCAGGCGGCCCTTCGACGCGAAGTAGGCGTAGCCGTCCTGCACGCCCGGACCGTGAGCGAACGGCACGAGCGTCGCGGCGTCGAGCGCGACGGCGGCGATCGGCGTCTTCGCGGCCTTGTCGCCGTGTCCGCGTGCCTGCTCGTCCAGGCGCGCGAGCACCGCGCGGTCGTCGCGCGTCACCATCACGACGCCTGTGCTCGACGCGCTCGCCGGTCCCGCGGGGCCGACGTCCGCGAGCTCGTCGAGGATCCACGGCGACGTCGCGTCCGTCTTGCCCGCCGGCGGCGCGTCCTCCGTCTCGTTCGAGCGCGCGTCCGGCGGCGGCGTGTCCGGCATGTCCGGCGGGTCCGGGGGCGCCGCGCTGCGCGTGGGAGCCGGCGCGGGCGTGGGGGGCGCGCTCGACGTGGCGGCGTGCTTGTCCGTCTTGTCGCACGCCGCGGCGAGCACGACGCACAGCGCGACGAAGCTCGGCCCGGCCCGCATCTTCATCTTCTGCCACAGCGCGCCGCCAGCGAACAGCGGACGCTGGAACGACGCGGCAAAGCGCGCTATCCCGCCGCCATGAGCTTCGACACAGCGCCGCTCCTGGCCGGGTTTCTTTGTCTGCTCGGCGCGGTACCGGCGGGTTGCGCTTCGAGCTGCCCGCACGCGGACGCCGCGCCGCCCGCGTCCACGCCGGCGCCGCCGTCCGGCGCGCCAGCGTCCGCGCCCGCCGCGGCGGGCGACAAGCTCGACGTCGCGCTCGATCTGGACGGGCAGGTACGCGTCGACGGCAAGGCGATCGCCGTCGGCGACGTCGCCGCCGCGGTCCGCAGCGCGCATCCCGACCCGAGCCGGCTGCAGGTCACCTTGTTCGCCGACGACCGGGTTCCGCACGGCGACGTGACCCGGGTGCTCGACCAGCTACGCCAGGCCGGTGTGCTCCGGATCGGCATCGTGGTGGGCCCGGCCGCGCCGGTGCCCGCCGCCGCCCCGCCCGCTTCCGCGCCGGACCGGCAAGCCCCCGCTCCGGTTGCGGCGCCGGCTGCCCCGGGCGACGCGCCGCCGGCCCCCACGGCGTTGCCCGAAGTGAAGGTGGAGAACATCGGCCTGCACATTGGCGGCGGCCCCAACGACGACGCGAGCAAGCTGCCGTTCAAGCAGGCGATCGAGCCGCACTTCGACGCGTTCCGGAAATGCTACGCGCTGGTCGACGAGCCGGCGAAAGGCGGCACCTTCGGCGTCGATCTGCGCGTCGCGCGCGACGGCGGCAAGCCCGAGGTGAAACAGCCGCGTACCGGCATGAAGGGCAAGGGCTTCCGCGAGTGCATGGTGGACGCGTTCCGCGAGGTCGAGTTCGAAAGGCCGCACAAGCCGGTGGTGTTCAGCTATTCGCTACGCTTCACCGTGGGAGGCTGATCTCCAGCGTCGACTCGCCGCGCTCCACGAGCCTGCCGGCCTTGAGCACCCGCGGCTCGACGCCGAGCCGGCGCAGCAGGAGCTCGTGGTTCGTCGCGACCACCATCGTCACCGCCGGGTCGTCGCGGTAGCGGGTGAGGATGCCGTGGAACAGCGCCAGCGTCTGGGCGTCGAGCCCGGTGTCCGGGTCATCGAAGAACACGATGCCGGGCTCGAGGGCGATCAAGCGCGCCAGCGCCACGCGCTTCCTGGTGCCGAACGACAGGTGAGCGGGCAGCGCGTGCATGTCGGTCTGGGTGACGCGCATCTCGCGCAGCGCCTCGCGCGCCCGGGCGTCGACGTCGGCTTCGCCCAGGTGGAAGAGATCCGCGTGGTAGCGGAGCGCGAGCGAGACGTTGGCGAGCGCGCTCTGGTTCGACAACAGCCCGCCGTTCTGGAACAGGAAGCCCGGGCGCACGCCGGCGCGATACAGCGCGCTCGGCCGGTGCGGATCCGGCGCGTGGCCGTCGAGCAACACGCGTCCGCCGGTCGCCGGCAACAGTCCGGCGCACACGTACAGGAGCGTCGATTTCCCGACGCCGTTGTCGCCGGTGACGACCAACGCGCTGCCCTTCGGCACTTCCAGATCGGTCGGGCGGAGCACCGGCAGATTGCCGTAGCTGAACGACGCTTGCGCGAGGACGAGGCCGGGAGTCATCGCTCAGTGGATCGGCGGGCCGACGAGCCAATAGAACATGGCCGTGACCATCAGGTTGAAGGCGACGCATCCGAACAAGGTCATCACCACGGCGGTGCTGGCTTTCTGCGGCACTTCGGTGGGTGAGCTCTTCACCTCGAGTCCGAAGTGACACGACAGCCAGCCGACGATCAGCCCGAGCCCCACGCCCTTGACGAGGAACAGCGCCAGATCCGCCGGCACCAGCGCCTCGGCGAAGCCGGTGCGCAGCGCGCTGAAGCTCGGTGCGTTGATCAGCAGACTGACCGTGTAGCCGCCGGCGACGGCGACGACGCTGAAGTACACCGTGAGCACGAGCACGCTGGCGATCGCGCCGATCAGCCGCGGCAGCACGATGAAGCGCGGCGGATCGATGCCCAGCGACGCGAGCGCGAGCAGCTCCGAGCTGGCTTTCATGTTGCCGAGCTCGGTGGCGATGGCGGTGCCGGAGCGTCCGGCGACGATGATCGCGGTGACCAGCGGCGCGAGCTCGCGTACCACGACGGCGACCAGGATCTTGCCGAGCATCTCGCCCGGTGTGGCCGGCGCCATCAGGTTCGTCTGGATGATGATGGTCGCGCCGAGCAGCAGCGCGATCACGCTGACCAGGCCGACGGCCTGGACGCCCGTGAACAGGATCTGCGCGACGGCGATCCGGCGCACCTCGGCGGCGGCCGCGACGCCCGGCGTGCGCGGCGACGCCAACGCGTCCGCGAGCGTAGTGTAGAGGCGGTGGGCGCCGCGCCAGCGCGCGATCGCGCGCTGGCCCAGACGCGCGACCAGACCGCTGCGCGTAGCGGCGTCGCGCCGCGGATCGTACGGCAGCGTCTCGCGTCCGCTCACGTTTCGCGGATTCCCTCGCGCGCGCGCCGCCGGAGCGCTGCGAGCGCGTCGAGGCGTGGCGCGAGCGTCTCGTAGAGCTTCTCGTACACGTCGCGATAGAGCGAGTCGTAGAGCGCGGCGTCCGCGCCCGGCTCGAACGCGTCGCCCGCGCGGCTCATGGCGCGCGCCGCCGTGGACGCGTCGGGGTAGAGCCCGGCGCCGACCGCGGCGAGCATCGCCGCGCCGAGGGCGGTCGCTTCCGCGCTGCCGGCGCGCGTGACGCGCCGACCCGTCACGCTCGCGACGATGCGGCACCACAGGTCGCTGCGCGAGCCGCCGCCCATCACGACCAGCTCGTCGATGCGCTGCGACGTCGCGCGCTCGATGGCCTCGACGTGTACGCGCTGCTCCAACGCGATGCCCTCCAGCACGGCGCGGTAGAGGTGTGCGGGACCGTGCGCGCCGTGGAAGCCCACGACGACGCCGGTCGCGTCGTCGTTCCAGTACGGGTCCATCACGCCGTTCCAGTACGGGACCAGCACAAGCCCGTCGCTGCCCGGCAGCAGGCCCTCGGCCTCGCGCTCGAGCCCGGCCAGCTTGTCGCGGCCTCCGCCGAGCCACTTGTCCACGAGCCAGTCCAGCGTGAACGTGCCGCCCTTCAGGTCGGACTCGAGGAAGTAGCTGCCCGGCGCCGCGCCCATCATGGTGCGGAACGCGCGGTCCGTCGTGTACTCGTCGGAGAGCACGCCGCTGACGATCGCGGTGCCCAGGTTCAGGTACGCGCGTCCCGGTCCGGCGATGCCCGCGCCGAGCCCGGCGGCTTGACCGTCGCCCGCGCCGGCGATCACCGGTAGCCCCGCCGGCAGTCCGGTACGCGCCGCGACGTCGGGCGCGAGCGTGCCGAGCACGGCCCCAGGCTCGACCAGCGCGGGCAGCTGCGAGCGCGAGACGCCGGCGAGGGCGCACAGCTCTTTGGACCAGTCGCGCGCGCGCATGTCCACCAGGCCGAGCGGATCCGCGGAGGCGAGGGACGTGGCGAAGCGCCCGGTGAGCCGCCACACGACGAGCGCGTGCACGTCGAGCACCACCGGGTCGCGATCGCGGAGCCCGGGCTCGCGCTCGAACAGGTACATCAGCTTGTAGAGCGACGGCGTGGTGCACGGCGGCTTGCCGGAGAGCCGGTGCAGCTTCTCGGCGCCGAGGCGCGCGATCGCCTGCGCCACCTGCAGGCGACAGCGCGCGTCCATCCACACCAGGGCTGGCCGGAGCGGCGCGGAATCGCGGTCGGCGAGCACGAAGGTCTCGCGCTGGTGGGTGACGCACAGGGCGCGCACGGCGCCCGGGTCCGCGAGCTGCCGGGTCGCGGCGACAAGCGCGTCCAGCGTCGCGCGCCACCACTGCTCGGCGTCCTGCTCCCACGCGTCGGGCTCGGGGTTCGAGAGCTCGATCGGGACGCGGGATTCCGCGACGGACCGACCCTCACTGGAGAAGACGATCGCCTTGCACGCGGTGGTGCTCGCGTCGACGGCGACCACCAGCGGGTCGCTCAAGCCGGGCCCCCGAAGAAGCGCGCGAACGGCACGTCGACCGGCGCGCCGTCGAGGGCGACGGCGGCCAGGTGCCGGAGCAGCGGCAGCGCCTCGGCGGCGAGCTTGCCGCTCTGGACGAGCACTGGCAGCGACGCGCGCATGACCCGCAGGATGTCGAGACACTCGAGCGTCGCGCCGGCCATGCGCTCGACCGCCGCCTCGAGCCCGATGCCCGTGCCCAGCAGCTTGCCGAAGCGGCCGGTGCGGCCGCCGTTGCAGGTCACGTCGAGATCGCCCACGCCGGCCAGGCCGACGGCGCTCTCCGGATCGCCGCCGCACGCGCCGACCACGCGCCGCATCTCGACCACCGCCTGCGCGAACACGGCGGACTCGTGGTTGTGCATGGCCACGCTTCCCGGCGCGCCGCCGCTTCGTTCGTGCAGCCCTTGAGCGAACGCGATGCCCATCGCGTAGGCGTTCTTGAGCGCCGCGCACACCTCGACACCGGTGACGTCGGCGCTGGTCCAGGGGTGGTAGTACGGCCCTCGTACCAGCGCGGCGACGTCGGCGAGCGCGTGCGCGTCGCGACCCGTGAGCACGACGCAGGTTTCGACGCGCCGCGCGAGCTCGCCCGCGATGCAAGGTCCGGCGACCGCCACGGGATGCACGACGCCTCCGAGTCCGTCCCGGAGCACGTCCGGAAGGACGCGCAGCGCCGCACCGTCCCACTCCAGACCCTTGGTGATCATGACGACGGGCAACCCCGGTCGCACGAACCTTGCTAGCTGCGCCGCCGCCCAGCGGATGCCCGGCGAGCTCACGCCGATCCCCACGAGCTCGACGCCTTCCATCGCGTCGGCGAGCTCCTCCAGCGGATACGCGCGGATTTGCTCGGGGAGCGCGAGCTTCAGCGTGGGGTGGACGCCGTTCTCGCGCAGGCTCGAGATGATCGCGCCGTCGAGGTGTGTGCCCACGAGCCGGACGTCGTGCCCGCGGTCGGACAGGGGAACGGACAGCGCGCTGCCCATCATGCCGGCGCCGAGCACCGTGATGCGTGCCATGGTGCGCATGCTCGCCGGGAGCGGCGCCGGAGACAACCAGCGAGCGGAGTCGCACCTACGGTGGCCCCGCATGTAGGCAGGCAGGCAGGCAGGCAGGCAGGCAGGCTCGCGACGCCGTGCCGTTGCTGCCGGCGCGCGTTGACCGCGGAGTGGCGCCCATGTGATGCTGGAAGCCTCGGGGTTGGTCGAATCGTCGCACGCCCGGGGTATCGGCAGGTCGTGATGAACAAGGCTTGGAGAACGCTTTCGCGCGCCCTGTGTGGCGCCACCGTGGTGTGGATGCTCGCTGCGTCGTCCGGCGTGTCGGGCTGCGCCTCTGGCGGCGACGCGACGTCGTCGACGACCGGTGGTAGCGGCGGCGCCGAAGCCGGACCGGACAGCGGCGGTACCGGCGGCGGTGTCAGCGGCAGCGGCGGTACGAGCGGGTCGAGCGGGTCGAGCGGGTCGAGCGGGTCGAGCGGGTCGAGCGGGAGCGGTGGCACCGCGGGCAACGCCGGCGGCGCCGGCGCGGCCGGTGCCGCCGGTCTCGACGCCGGCGACGACGCGGACGCGACGCTCGACGGCGGCGACGACGCCGACTCGGGCGATGCCGCCGATGGCCCCGTGTGCGGTCAGATCCCCGAGGTCTGCAACGGCCTCGACGACAACTGCAACGGCGTGATCGACGAGAACAACCCCGGCGGCGGCGATCCGTGCACCGTGCCCGGCAAGAAGGGCGCGTGCGCCGACGGCGAATTGACGTGCTTGAACGGCGTGCTCATCTGCATCTCGCAGAACCAGCCCGGCGTCGAAACCTGCAACGGCATCGACGACAACTGCAACGGCGCCGTCGACGAGAACAACCCGGATGGCGGCAAGCCGTGCAGCACGGGCCTGGAGGGCGTCTGCGCCTACGGCACCACCGAGTGCAACAGCGGCGCCCTCGACTGCAAACAGAACGTGCAATCGTCGGTCGAGGTCTGCAACGGGCTCGACGACGACTGCAACGGCACCGTCGACGACGGTTTCTCCGGCGCCGGGCAGGCGTGCACGGTGACCGATCCGCCCGGCCTCAAGGGGCCGTGCCTGACCGGGCAGACGACGTGCAACGGGCAGTCGCAGTGCGCGCAGTCCGTGTTCGCCAAACCCGAGACGTGCGACGGCAAGGACGACGACTGCGACGGCCAGATCGACAACGGCTTGAACGGCTTCTATTGCGACACCGGGCTGCAAGGCGTGTGCAAGGACGGCACGACCCAGTGCGCCAACGGCACGCAGAGCTGCGTTCCTGGCGTGAAGCCGAACACCCAGCCGGAAACCTGCAACGGCAAGGACGACGACTGCAACGGCACGGTCGACGACGTCTTGAACATCGCGCTCGAGTGCGCGACGAAGAACCCGTCGGCGAAGAAGGTCTACTCGTGGGGCTGCACCGTAGGCTACTGCGGCATCGCGCAATGCGTCGGCGGCTTCGGTGACTGCAACGGCTCCCCGGGTGACGGCTGCGAGGCGGACTTCTCGAGCGACGTTGGCAACTGTGGCACGTGCAACAACGCGTGCGACACGACCCACGGCACGCCCTACTGCGCCTCCAGCCAGTGCAAGATCGTTTGCGACGTCGGTTGGGGCAACTGCGACACCAACGCCAACAACGGCTGTGAAGACGACATCACCAAGGACGTCGATAATTGCGGCGCTTGCGGCCTCCAGTGCACGAACGCGCACGGTACGACGAGCTGCGGCGGCAGCGTCTGCAAGCCGGTCTGCGCGCCGGGCTGGGGCGACTGCAACGGCAACCTGGCCGACGGTTGCGAGACGAACCTCAACACCACGACCAACCACTGCGGGACATGCGGGACCGCCTGTTCGAACCCGAACGGCACGACGAGCTGCTCCGCCGGAACCTGCGCGCCCGTGTGCGTGGGCGGGGCGAACTGCAACGGCAACCTGGTGGACGGCTGCGAGATCAACACGCAGACGGACATCAACAACTGCGGCACATGCAGCACGCACTGCGTCAACCCGAACGGCACGACGAGTTGCTCCTCGGGCAAGTGCGCGCCGAACTGCGCTGCGGGGAGCGCCGACTGCAACAGCAACCTGGTGGACGGCTGCGAGACGGACACCACCACCGACAAGAACCACTGCGGGACGTGCTCGACGGTGTGTAGCAACGCGCACGGCGGGACCACTTGCCAGACCGGCACATGCTCGCCGACGTGCACCACCGGCTATCTGAGTTGCGACGGTGATCTGACGAACGGCTGCGAGACGAACATCAACAACGACCCGAACAACTGCAACGGGTGCGGGAACAAGTGCACGAACGCCCACGGTGGTGTGGCTTGCAACTCCGGCACTTGCGCCCCGACGTGCACCACCGGCTACCTGAGCTGCGACAGCAACCCGGCGAACGGCTGCGAGACGGACACCACCTCCGACGTCAACCACTGCGGCAGCTGCAGCACCGTCTGCCAGGCGACCAACGCTACCAGCACCAGCTGCCAGAGCGGCACCTGCAAGCCTGTGTGCGCCGCTGGCTACACCGATTGCGACGGGAACCCGGCCAACGGCTGCGAGACGCACACGGCGATCGACGTCGACAACTGCGGTACGTGCAGCCACGTCTGTCCGACCGTGGGCGGCAATGCAGGCTGCTCGAACGGCACCTGCTCGATCAACTGCAGCCCGGGGCTCGCCGACTGCGACACCAACGGCAGCTGCGAAACCAACATCACGAACAGCACCGGCAACTGCGCTGGCTGTGGCCTTGCGTGTCTAGCCGTGAACGGCACGAACTACTGCGCGTCGAGCACGTGCCATCCGGGCTGCAACACCGGTTATGCAGATTGCGACGGTGACAAGTACGACGGCTGCGAGACGAACACGACGAATAGCAAGCTCAACTGCAACGGTTGCAACATGCCGTGCGTCGACCAGCACGGGACGAACTCGTGCGGCAGCAGCACGTGCGCTTCCGTTTGCGATCTGGGCTACGGCGACTGCGACGGCAACCACTACAACGGTTGCGAGACGTCGACGAACACGGATCCGACCCACTGCGGCGCGTGCGCGACTGTCTGCCAGCAGGTCGGCGGTTCGAACCTGTGTTCCGGCGGGTTGTGCGCGCCGCAATGCACCGGTGGTCACGGCGACTGCGACGGCAACAAGAACAACGGCTGCGAGCAGGATCTGCTCAGTGCAACCGACCACTGCGGCACGTGCTCGACCGTGTGTACGAACGCGCACGGCAGCACGTCCTGCAGCAACGGGGCCTGCGCCCCGAGCTGCACAGCGCCGTACAAGAATTGCGACGGCAACCTCGTGAACGGCTGCGAGTCGAACTCGAGCAGCGACGTGTTCAACTGCGGAGCCTGCGGCAACGACTGCACTTCGAATCCCCCCGCGACCGTGACCAACGAAACCTGCGCAACCAGCACCTGCAAGATCACCGGCTGCAGCAGCGGCACGTATGACCAGGATGGCCAGTTCTCCAACGGCTGCGAATGCACGGAGGATTCGGTGCCTAACAGCTGCAGCAGCGCGAGCAACGTCGGGACGGTCGGCGTCGACGGGACGGCGTCCGTCTCCGGCAACCTGGTGCCGGCGGGCGACCAGGACTGGTACAAGGTGACGTTCGATTCGGCGGCAGTGTGCAACTACGGCCCGAAGATCGCGGTGACGGGCGCTTCCGTCGTGATCCACACCTATACGACGTGCAGCAGCGGCACGCCGGGTGGCGGCGTGGCCTGCAAGGCGGCAGAGGGTGGCACTTCTTCCAAGGCGACCACGAGCTGGGACTTCACCTACACCAGCACCTGCGGCGGGCAGGGGAGCACCATCGACAGCACGGACCCGGCGTTCCTGCAGGCGCCGTTCAATTCCCAGCTCACGCTGTGGGTCCAGGTGATCGCCACCGGGACGTCCACGAGCTGCCTGCCCTACACCGTCACGTTCACGAACTGAGCGTGACGCTCGCTCAGGGCGCGCTCGCCGCGGGCGGCGCCGCCTTGTCGGTGCCGAAGCTGGGCAGCTGCAGCTTGGGCAGCGCCGGTAGCTGGATGTCGGGGAGCTCGAGAGTCGGGAGCGGCAGCGGCTTGAGCCCGCAGCCGATGCCGATGGTCTTCAGTACCTTCGCGTGATCCAGGTCGTTGCTCAGCGCGTCGATCCGCACCACCACTCCGACCGAGCCCTTCAGCGCCTGGCGCGCCGCGGAAGCGACCCAGGCTCCGACGACGCGTCCGAGGCGCGACTGCGCTGCAGACGTCGCGACGTCGGTGCACGCGATGTTGCCCGAGAGATCGAGCTGGACCCGCGCGTGGTCGCCCTGGCGCGTCACCAGCCCCTTGCCGGCCAGCTTGAACGCGCCGGCCGTCACCGTCGCGTGGTCGAGCGCGGCACTCTGCTCGTCCTTCGCGACGGCGAACGCCGTCTCCACGTGCGTCGTGCCGCCGAACACGATGCCGTCGAGCTCGCGCGGATGCGGCGGGACGAAGCCGTGCAGATCCGCCGACAGCTTCCCGGTGATCGGGCCGCCCTCCGGACGTTCGACTTGGAGCGTCGCGCCGAGCTTCACGTTCGCCAGCGGCAGCTTCACACCGAGCAATGCCGTGACGCCGGAGACGTCCATCGGCGCGAGCGTGACGTCGGCCTTGGTGGGCTCGATCGTCGCCGTCAGTGGCGGCTTGGCGGGCGGCGGGCTACCGAGCCCGAGCGTGAGCGTCGCGGTGTCCTTCACGATCTCGGCGTGGAGCGGCCCCACCATCACGCCGGATACGCTAGCCCCCGGGGCGTCCACGATCGTGCCCTTCGCTCCCGGCGCGACGGCGACGTCCGGTAGCTCGACGATCGGCTTCGCGTCCGCCGCCGGCCGCCAGCGCGCGGCGACCTTGCTCGCCGCCAGCGGCGTGACGAACGTCTTGCGATACGTGTCGACCCATTTCCGCGCGTCGCCGGCGAGGGTTGCCGGGTCACCGACGGCCTCCACGTGCAGCCCGTGTACGGTGATCTTCTTCGGCGTGAGCCCGGACAAGTCCACCTGGAAGCGGTCGAGCGTGCCGCTGACGCCGCGCACGCCCAGCAACGTGAAGCGCGAATCGACGAGCTCCACCCAGCCGACGCCGACGCCGAGCTTGCCCGGCTCGAGCACGACGCCGCGCTCGAGCGCCTGCGACACCATGATGCGCTTGACCAGTGGCTCGAACCCGAACGCGAACGCCACCAGCGCCGCCACCAGTAGCGTCGAGCCGACCGCCAGCGCCACGCCCAACCGCTTCCTGCCCGCGCTGGCCATCGCCGGAAGATGATACGCTCGCGCGCCGTGGACAAGCCCCGCGCCCCAAGCTACCTCACGAGAGAAGGCGCCAAGAAGCTGGCGGCCGAGCTCAACCAGCTTGCCAGCGTCGAGCGCCCGAGGGTCGTGCAAGAGGTCTCCGATGCCGCCGCGCAGGGCGATCGGTCGGAGAACGCCGAGTACATCTACGGCAAGAAGCGCCTGCGCGAGATCGATCGCCGCATCCGCTACATCGCGAAGAAGCTCGACAGCGCCGTGGTCGTCGAGGGCGAGAAGCGCGACGCGGACGTCGTCTATTTCGGCGCGACGGTCGAGGTCGAGGACGAGGACGGCAAGCGCCGTCGCTACCTGGTGGTCGGCCCGGACGAGGCGGACCCCGGCGCCGGCAGTATCAGCTTCAAGTCACCGCTGGGCCGCGCGCTGATGAAGCGTCGCCTCGGAGATGTCGTCACCGTGAAGCGTCCCGCCGGCGAGGTCGACCTGGAGATCGTCGGCATCTCCTACGGCTGAGAGGGATGGTCGGTCCGGCGCGGAAGCTCCGGGCACGCCGTCACGACGCGCGACGTCCGCCCGGGAGTCGCCGTGCGCGGTGGAGGCACGACACGCCGACGTGCGCGGCTTGCAAGCCATTTCGCAGATCACCTTGTCGATGCGATCCGCGTGGGATACGCTGGATTCGATGCAGAGGGGCTATTGGATATTGGCACTTGCCGTGTGCGCGACCGCATGCACCCACGGCTACGTCAAGGCCAGCGATCTGGCGGCGCACCACCAGGGTCCCATGGATTGCCATCAGCGCTGCAACGAGCTCGGCATGGAGATGGGCGCGCTCGTGCTCGTGTCCGACCAGCTTCCGGGCTGCGTGTGCGTGCCGCGCGCCACGATGCCACCTGCCTCCGCGCAAGGGGCGTCGGCCGCGACGGGAAGCTACGTCGTGATTGCCGCCGCCGCGGCCGCGGAGCGGCAACGACAGCTGGCGGCGCAGCAGCAGCGCCAGCAGCAGCAGTCGATGCACCACTGACCCGCGGCCCACGCGCGTCGCGCCCAGCCGGAGGGATGTGCCGCGCTCCGGCTAGGGCCGCGTGCTCGGTTCGGTTCCGCGCCGGACCGGCAAACCAACAAAAATCAGGCGGTTCCGTCAATCCTGGCCGATCGGTCGGTGCGCGCTTGAGCCGGGCGCGAACAGGATCTACCTTGCGCGCCCGACTACTCCGGAAGACCCGGAAAAAGGAGAGAGCTCATGGCCGACATCCGTTTCGACAATCGCGTCGCGATCGTAACCGGTGCTGGCGGCGGCCTCGGCCGTTCGCACGCGCTCTTGCTCGCCTCGCGCGGCGCCAAGGTGGTCGTCAACGACCTGGGCGGATCCGTCGACGGCTCCGGCGGTGGCAGCAAGGCGGCCGACAAGGTCGTGGACGAGATCAAGGCCGCCGGCGGGCAGGCCGTCGCCAGCTACGACGGCGTGGACACGATGGCCGGCGCCGAGAACATCGTGAAGATCGCGAAAGAGGCGTTCGGCAAGCTCGACATCGTGATCAACAACGCCGGCATCCTGCGCGACGTATCGTTCGTGAAGCTGACCGAGGAGGACTGGGACAAGGTCCTCAAGGTGCACCTGTCCGGCAGCATGTACGTGACCAAGGCGGCGTGGCCGCTGCTGCGCGAGAACAAGTACGGTCGCGTGGTGTTCACGACCAGCGCCGCGGGCCTGTACGGCAACTTCGGGCAGACCAACTACAGCGCCGCCAAGCTCGGCATCGTGGGCATGGCCAAGACGCTGGCCCACGAGGGCGCCAAGTACGACATCAAGTGCAACGTCATCGCGCCGATCGCGAAGAGCCGCATGACGGAGACGATCATGCCGCCGGACGTCTTGAACAAGCTGCTGCCCGAGTACGTGTCGTCGATTGTCGGCTACCTGTGCTCGGAGGGCCTGACCGACACGGCCCAGATCTACGCCGTCGGCGGCGGCTACTTCGCGCGCGTCGCAGTGATGGAGGGCGCGGGCGCGGTGCTCCCCACTTCGGACGCGATGAGCCCCGACGCGGTCGCCGCGAAGTGGAAGGAGATCAACGATCTCGGCAAGGCGCAGGCGTACGGGAACGCCATGGAGGCCGCCGGCGCCGCCATGAAGGGCGTGATGGGCGGGTAGCCCCCCCGACGCGCGGTCACCGACGACGGCGCCGGTGCGGGCGCGTGGTCGCGATGGGCTGGGCAGCCGGTGCGAGCCGGGTGCCGGCCCAGCGCGATTGCAGCTCGAGCCGCCCGCCCACGCCCAGCTTGCGATACACCGCGCGTACGATCTCGCGAGCTCGCGCTTCGCTGAGCCCCAGCTGATCTGCGAGCAGCTTCAACGGCGCGTGGCCCAACAAGCGACTGGCGACTTGTCGCTCGCGAACCGTGAGCGGCGCGCAAGCCGGCGCGTAGCCGTGCAGCAGCGCGAGTCGGCGCGCCCACGGCCCCAGCGCGGGCACCACGTCCTCCAGCACGATGGCGTCGTCGCGCTCGAATAGCGCAGCGCCGGTCCGTCGATCGATCGAAACGTGGACCTCCACGTCCGCCTCGAGCGCGTGCACCAGTTTCAGGCGATCCACGAGCCCGAGCAGGCTCCAGTACTTCGCGTCCAACGTGCCCTGGCGGTTCGGCGCCGTCGCAGGGTCCGGGTCGTGGTACACGCGATGTCGCCCGGCGTCGCGGATCACGTTTTTCACGATCGGGTCGCGGAGATACGTCTCCTGGCAGATCTCGGTCTCGACCGCGAGTGCCTCGTCGCTGCTGCCGGCGCCGATCGCGTAGAATACCGGTAGGCGCCACCCTTCCAGCGGGTCGTCTGGCGCTCTGTTCTCGCGAACTGCGACCGCAACGTGCCCGCTGCTGCAGCCGAATGCACGTGCGAGCCGTTCGTGCGCCGCCGCCACGAACTCCTCGACGGATGGCTGCGGGCCCAGCGCTGCGAGATCGACGCAGATCGAAAGCGCCTTGTTGCCACGCGGAGGGTCCGCGGCGCCGGCGGTGTGGGCGGGCACAGCCGGAGTATACCCCCTCCAACTTGACGGGGAGACAAGTCGTCGCCGAGCCGGCACGTTCGCGTTCATGAAGAAGATCTCCTCGAAGACCGTGCCCACCCTGGTCGGCGTTGGCGCCATGTTGCTCTACGGCCTTGCAGCGTGCAGCTCGGACTCCACGACCAGCGGCGGCGGAGCGGGGAGCGCTGGCGCGGCGGACGGCAGCGCCGGCAGCGGCGGTAGCAGCGGAACCGGCGGCGTCGGCGGGAGCGGCGTCGGCGGGACCAGCGGCGTCGGCGGGACCGGCGGGACCGGCGGGACCGGCGGGATTGCTGGGTCGGCCGGCAGCGGCGCCGGCGGCGCGGCGGGCATGGACGCGGCGGCCGGCACCGGTGGCGTTGACGGGGGCGCGGGGAGCGCCG
Source organism: uncultured delta proteobacterium (assembly GCA_963775185.1). Taxonomy (GTDB): domain Bacteria; phylum Myxococcota_A; class Polyangia; order Polyangiales; family Polyangiaceae; genus JAPSGB01. The sequence goes on from CAVZIE010000014.1 coordinate 333,841, forward strand.
CGGGCGGCGCGGCAGGCGCGGGCGGCAGCGCCGGCGCGGCAGGTGCGAGCGGCGGCGGCGCCGGCGCGGCGGGCGCGGCGGGCGCCGACGGCGGAGCGGGCGCTGCGGGTAGCGGTGCCGCCGGTGCGGACGGCGGAACGACGACCTACGTGCCGACTGCGATCTCGGCGGCGATCACCCAGCAGCTCTCGCCGCTCGCGCTCGATCAGCCCGCGGTGCTGCAGATCGGCACCTACTCCTGGTACCCGGTCGAGCTCCGCAACCCGCAAGTCACCGTCCCGGCGGGATGGCGCGTCGCGTCCGTGACTGAAGACCTGGCCGCGCGCTTGTGTCCGACGGGCACCGGGAACAAACGTTGCCGCCAGTATTTCACGCTGACCATGTATGCGGACACGGCGTGCGTGTTCGACGGCGACTACAACTTCAGCTGGGACGTCGGCTGCGCGCCGGGCGGCAACTGCGCGAGCATCGACCCGTCGCTGACGACGTTCTCCGTCACCGCCAAGCCCACGTCGTCGAACTTCTGCGACACCCTCCCGGCGCTCACCTACGACCCGTTCTTCCCATCGGCGGGACTGCTGCTGCCGACCACGGGCACCGGCCCGGTGACGCTGCGGTTCTTCACAACCTTGGACCACCCGTACACGTTCGCCGCGGGTTCCGTGGTCCTGCCGCAGGGCTTCACGCTGGTGAGCTTCAGCGAGGACACGGCGGCGCGCCAGTGCGACACGGCGCAGTTCCCGAACGCGTGCCGGCAATGGTGGAACGTCGTGGCGAACCCGGGCTCGGCGTGTTCAACGCGCGGCGCGTACGGCCTCACCTGGAACGTCGGGTGCGATGCGTCGGGCAACTGCGACCCGGGCATCACGACGTACACGGCCACCACGACCCTGACCGAGGACCGGAACCTGTGCCCGTGACGGCTTGATTGCTGTTCGGCGTCGTCGCGTGCGGTCCAGGACGGCTCGATATCGTCCCCGCGCCGCCGTCGGCGCCGCCGTGAAGGGCGTGATGACGGTTCGGCGCGGCCGGCGGGGGGGCCGGCCGCGCTCGAGCTCCGTGCTACCCTCCACGGGTCATGGTCAGCCGGGTGAAGGACAGCGCCCAGGAGCTCTGGGCCCGACTCGAGGCGCTGCCGGAGCATCTCAAGGGCGAGATCATCGACGGCGAGCTGTACGTCCAGCCGCGCCCGCGCCCGCGGCACGCGCGCGGGATCGGCTACCTGGGCCACTTCCTCGGCGGCGGCTTCGACTACGACGAAGGCGGCCCGGGCGGCTGGTGGATCGTGCCGGAGCCGGGCATCGAGCTGCCGCGCGCCCCGGAGGTATCGCCGGACCTCGCGGGATGGCGGCGCGAGAACCTTCCCGAGCTGCCCCCGGAGGGCGAACCGTTCCGCAGCGTGCCGGACTGGGTGTGCGAGGTGCTGTCCAGCAGCAACGCGCGCTACGACCAGCAGACGAAGGCGCCGTTCTACGCGAGCATCGGCGTGCCCTGGCTCTGGATGGTGGACACGCGTAGCAAGCTGATCGAGATCCGCCGGCTGGAGCAGCAGAAGTGGGTCGTCGAGGCGGTGTTCACCGAGGAGCGGGAGGCCCGCGTGCCGCCGTTCGAGGCCATCGCCGTGCCGCTGCATCGCCTGTGGGTGTGAGGCGCTCTCACGGTTGAACGCGCCGCCGGGCCGGCGTACGACGCCGAGCATGCGCTTTTCGCTATTTGCGCTGCTCGGCGTCGTCGCGTGCAGCGGCGCGCCGCTGGAGATTGTCCCCGCGCCGCCGCCCTCGCCGTCGCAGATCGCGTCGGCACAGCTGCCCGACGCGGGCGCCGAGCAGAGCGCGTTCGAGGATCCGGGCGGGATGTGGCTCCCCGGACAGCTGCCGGAGCAGGCGGGCATGCTGCGCAAGGCCGGCCTCGACATCGATCCGGCCGTGCTCGCCGATCCCGGCTCGTATCCGCTGTCCGCCGTGGTCAGCCTCGGCGGCTGCTCGGCGTCGTTCGTCTCGAGTGAAGGGCTCGTCATCACCAACCACCACTGCGTGACGGGCGCGCTCCAGTACAACTCCAAGCCCGGTCAGGATCTGCTCCACGACGGCTTCCTGGCCAAGACGCGCGCCGACGAGAAGTCGGTCGGACCGACGGGGCGCGTGTTCGTGACGCGAAGCTTCACCGACGTGACGGCGAAGGTGCGCGACGGCATCCAGGCGATAAGCGACGATCTCGAGCGCTTCCGTACGATCGACAAGCGCGAGAAGGAGCTGGTGGCGGCCTGCGAGAAGGAGCACCCCGACGCGCGCTGCGAGGTCGCCGACTATTTCGGCGGCGCGCAATATCTCCTGATCCAGCGCCTCCAGATCAAGGACGTGCGGCTCGTGTACGCGCCGGCGTCGGGCATCGGCAACTTCGGCGGGGAAGTCGACAACTGGCGCTGGCCGCGCCACGCGGGCGACTTCGGCTTCTACCGCGCGTACGTCGGCAAGGACGGCAAGCCCGCGGATTACTCGCCCGACAACGTGCCGTACCGTCCGGCCGAGCACCTGCGCATCGCCAAGCGCGCGCTCGGGCCAGGCGACTTCGTCTTCGTCGCGGGCTACCCCGGCCGCACCTATCGGCTGAGCACGGCTGAAGAGGTGGAAGAAGCTGTCGACTGGTACTACCCGCGGCGCATCCAGCTGTGCGAGGACTACCTGGCCGTGCTCGGCGAGGTCGGCAAGCACGACGAGGACGCACGGCTGAAGGGGACGCCGCTGGTTCGCGGGCTCGCCAACGTGCTCACGTACACCCGCGGCGCGCTGGAGGGGCTGTCCAAGGGCGGCGCCGAAGCCAAGCGTGAGCAGCGCGACAAGCAGCTGCGCGCGTTCATCGACGCGGATCCCGAGCGCAAGGAGAAGTACGGAGACGTCTTCAAGCGGCTCGACGCGCTGTTCGCGGAGCGCAAGCGCACGCGCGACCAGGACGTCTCGATATGGGAGATGCTGCGGCTCTCGAGCCTGCTTGGCGACGCCGTGTCCATCGTGCACAACGCGGAGGAACGCGCCAAGCCCGACGCGGAGCGGGATGCCGGCTACCAGCAGCGCGACCAGGAAAGCCTGGTGCAGGCACAGCAGGCGATCGAGCACCGCTACAACCGCGCTCTCGACAGCGCGCTGCTCGCCGAAGCCCTGATCCGCATCTCGCACTTGCCGGCGGAGGTGCGCCACCCGCTTCTCGAGCCGTTCGTCGGCAAGGAGAAGAGCCCTACCGAGGACATGTTGAAGACCGCCGCAGCGCGGCTGCTCTCGACCACGCGACTCGAGAACACCAAGCTGCGCGTGCAGCTCGTCAAGACGGCGACGACCGCCACGCTGCGTGCGAGCCGCGATCCGCTGATCTTGGCCGCGCTGAAGCTCCGCGTGCTGGACAAGGCGAGCGACGACCGTGCCCACGTCCGCGACGGCGTGTTCGCGCTGGTGCGTCCGCGCTACGTGGCGGCGCTCCGCGAGATGACGCCCGGCCCGCTCGCCCCCGACGCGAACGGCACGCTGCGCGTCACCTACGGTAGCGTGCGCGGCTATCGCCCGCGCCCCGACGCGGCGATGTACGCGCCGTTCACCGTGGCGAGCGGCGTGCTCGCGAAGAACACCGGCAAGGACCCCTTCGACGCGCCGCCGCGACTGCTCGAGGCGATCAAGTCACACAAGGGCGGCGCCTTCATCGACACGCGACTCGGCGATGTGCCCGTCGACTTCCTGTCCGACGTGGACATCACCGGCGGCAACTCCGGTTCGCCCACGTTGAACGCGAACGGCGAGCTGGTGGGGCTGGCCTTCGACGGCAACTACGAGGCCATGGCCTCGGACTGGCTGTTCATGCCGGACATCACCCGCGCCATCCATGTGGACATCCGCTACGTACTCTTCATCATGAGCGCCGTCGATCACGCCGACGCGTTGCTCGCCGAGCTGGGAGTCAAGCCCGGCCCGTGACGCGATGGCTCACCGCGCTCAAGCCCGCGAGCTGGCCCAAGCTGCTGGTGCCGGCGCTGCTCGGTCAAGCGCTCGGCGTCGGCGCAAGCGAACACGTGTCTGTCGGTGCGCTCGTCTTCGGGATCGCGTTTTCGCTATGCGACATCGCGTTCATCGTGCTGCTCAACGACTGGGCCGACCGCGACGTGGACGCGCTCAAGCGCCGCATGTTCCCGAACGCCGGCTCGCCCAAGACCATCCCCGACGGCCTGATCTCCGCGCCGCGCGTGCTCGCCGCGGGCCTCGCCGCAGGCGCGCTGGGTCTGCTGGTTTGCCTGTCCGGCGCGGTATCCCTCGGACGGCCCGCGCTCGCCGTCGGAGGAGCGCTTGCGCTCGCGGTGTTCGGCGCGTACTCGCTGCCGCCGCTGCGGCTGAACTACCGCGGCGGCGGCGAGCTGCTCGAGATGGTCGGCGTGGGATTGCTCCTGCCATGGCTGAACGCAACGGCGCAGGACGGCGCGCTGCTCTTCCCGACGCTGGTCGCCCTGCCCGGCTTCGCGCTGCTCGCCCTCGCCAGCGCCGTCGCGAGCGGTCTGTCCGACGAGCAGAGCGACCGGCGTGGCGGCAAGCGCACTGTCGTCACCGCCCTCGGCAACCGCCCCGCGCGTCGCATCGTGGAAGCGCTGGTGCCGGCCGGCGCGAGCGCGTGGGTGCTGGCGTCGATTGCCGCGCCCCACGCCGTCTCGCCCTGGGGCGCGATCGCCGCCGCCGTCGTCGTGCTGGTGCTGTGGGCGCAGCTCCGGCGCTTGTCCGCCGCCGCGGTGACGAACGCGTTCCGCGAGCAGGGCGCGTACAAGCAAGCGCTCCACCGCGCGATCTGGTGGAGCGTGCTGGTGCTGTCGGTGGGTGTCGTCGCGACGCGCTGAGCATCGCGCCCGCCCTACGCTCCGACCGAGCGCGCCGCCCGCGCTCCGACCGGTCGCGCCGCCCACGCTCCGACCGAACGCGACGCGCACGCTCCGACCGAACGCGACGCGCACGCGCCGACCGAACGGGCCGCCCGCGCCCGACCGAACGCGCTGCGCACGCGCCGACCGGGCGCGCTCCGACCGAACGCGACGCGCACGAGACGGGATCCGCGCAGAGCAGCGCTCTCGCGATGACCGCGCGACCGCCCATTCGTGGCCGCGCCGCGGCCACGAGATGGTGTCCGCTCGTAGCGGCGGTGGTTTCGTGGCCGCTACCGTTGCGGCCAGCTGGCGGGTCGCGACGATTTGCGTGCCGACGAGCGACGAGCGACGTCGTGAGCGGGCGCCCAGTTGAATTCCGCGCCGGATCGACACCCCAGGCAGCGAGCCGAATTACGGACACGTCGGCGCTTGGCCGCCGGCTTGGCTGTACGCCTTCACCTTCGCGATCAGGTTGCCGTCGTCGGTGCTGGGCGTGGTCTGATCGCCGGCGCCGGCGCCGAAGGCGAAGCCGATCGAGTGCGCGTCGGCGAGCTCTTGCGTATGGGCGAAGAAGTAGTCGACGCGGTTGTCCTTCCACTGGTTCGTCTGGTTCGAAAGGTTCATGTTGCCGACCGGGAGCTGCCACCAGAGCAGCGGCTTGCCGATCTTTTCCGAGACGGCCTTCGCCCAGGCGAAGGCCTGGTGGAACGTCGGCAGCTTGGTGTTCGTGTCGTCCCACCAGCGATTCTGACCGATGGACTCGTAGTACCCCGCGTCGCGATCCGATGCCTCGACTACGACGTAGTCACCGTCGGCCGCGCCGCATTCCGTCAGGAACGCGCCTAGCTTCTGTGCCTCGCCGGCGACGTCGAAGGACGGATTCGTGTTTCCGGCGACGTCGTAGTTCGTGCCCCACGCGCTGGCGTGGAGTCCGACCATGGCGTTCTTGGCGTACTTGCGCACCATCGCGATCATGCACTTGCCCATGCCGGCGATGCTGTCTTCCTGGTTCGCGCAGTCCGTGGGGTTCGCGGCGGCGACCTTGGCGGGCTCGTTGTGCGGGTTCGAGCCCGCTTGCTCCGCGTAGCCCCAGAAGTCCGGCTCGATGTGCAGCAGCGCCTTGTGCGTGCCGATCTGTTGCAGCACGAAGCGCCAATCGGAAAAATAGCGCGTCATGAACGCCTGGTCGTTGGCTGCCGTCTGGACCTCCGGCTTGCCTTCGCTGACGCCGCTGCCCTGCAGGATCTGGTAGTACGTGAACATGGGGACCTGCCCGTCGCCCTCGCACGTGCTGATGAAGTTCCGCACGTAGGCGCCGGGCGGATCCTGGTCGTATTGCCAGCAGCCCCACCACGCGCAACCCGCTCCGCTATTGGCGCAGCTCGAGCCGCCGGCGGTGCAGCTCGACGCGCAGCTCTGGCACGGCGACGTGCCGTCGAACACGCCACCGGACAGATACAGGTAGCGGACGTCGAAGGGCGCTTGCGTGGCGATGCTGTCCTGCATGCTCGCGCCCGTCATCAGCTTCGATTTTCCGAGTGCCGCGAGCACGTCGCTCGCGCCGCAGCCGTGCCGCTGCCGCTCGTGCCGGCGCTGCCGCTCGTGCCGGCGCTGCCGCTCGTGCCGGCGCTGCCGCTCGAGCCGGCGCTGCCGCTCGAGCCGGCGCTGCCGCTCGAGCCGGCGCTGCCGCTCGAGCCGGCGCTGCCGCCGGTTGCGCTCGAGCCGCCGCTACCACTCGCGCCTGCGCCGCCGTCCGGCGTCGCGCTGCCGCTGGTGTCGCTGCTGCTGCACGCGAAGACGCCCATCGCGACGCCGGCCGCGACGCAAAGCCAACCCGACCCCCGCTTGCCCCGGTTCATGCATTCGATCATGCACCCAAAACCGCGCGGCGCGAAGGTGCGGGTGCTCGACGCACCTTCCGTCCAGTGATATCGCGATCATCGCCCATGGTCGAGAAGAAGAAAACGCAGCGCAAGCGCGCGCCCTCCGCACGACGCATCCAAGTCAGGCTCCTCCGTCTCGATGACTACGACGCCGTGTGCGGGCTGCAGCTCAAGTGCTTCCCCGGCATGAAGCCTTGGATGCGCGAACAGTTCGAGAGCATGCTCGGTATCTTCCCCGACGGGCAGCTGTGCGTCGAAGTGAACGGCAAGCTGGTGGCCTCTTCGAGCAGCCTGATCGTCGACTTCGACCTCTACTCGGACTGGCACAACTGGGCCGAGATGTCCGACAACGGCTACATCCGCAACCACGATCCGAAGGGCGATACGCTCTACGGCATCGAGATCATGGTCGACCCGGACAGTCGCGGCTATCGACTGTCACGGCGCCTGTACGATGAGCGCAAGCGGCTCGCGCGCGAGAGGAACCTGGCGCGCATCATCATCGGCGGCCGCATCCCCGGCTACCATCTCCACGCCGAGGAGATGAGCGCCGAGGACTACGTCGACCAGGTGGTGGACAAGGCGCTCTACGATCAAGTGCTGACGGCGCAGCTCGCCAACGGTTTCGTGCTCCGCCAGCTGATCCCCGGCTACCTGCCGGTGGACAGCGAATCCATGGGGTACGCGACGTTCCTCGAGTGGACGAACTTCGACTACCAGCCGGCGGAGCGCCGCCACTTCCGCGCCGTGGAGATGGTGCGCCTCGCGGTGGTGCAGTACCAGATGCGGCCGGTTCAGTCCTTCGACGACTTCGCCACGCAGTGCGCCTACTTCGTGGACGTCGCCGCCGACTCGCACTCCGACTTCGTGGTGTTCCCCGAGCTCTTTTCCACGCAGCTGCTCTCGCTCACGCCCGGGCTCAGGCCGGGGCTCGCGGCGCGCAAGCTCGCCGAGTTCACGCCCCAGTACGTGGAGATGCTGAACCGCCTCGCGATCAAGCACAACGTCAACATCGTGGGCGGCTCGCACTTCTCCATGGAAGAGGATGAGCGGCTGCTCAACACGTCCTATCTGTTCCACCGCGACGGGCGCATCAGCAAGCAACACAAGCTGCACATCACGCCCAGCGAGCGGCGCTGGTGGGGTGTTCAACCGGGTACCGAGATCAACGTCATCGACACCGACTGCGGCAAGGTCGCGATCCTGGTCTGCTACGACGTGGAGTTCCCGGAGATCGCGCGCATCGCGGCGAAGAAGGGCGCGCACATCCTGTTCGTGCCGTACAACACCGACGATCGCTACGGCTACCTGCGCGTGCGCGTGTGCGCCCAGGCGCGTTGCGTCGAAAACCACCTGTACGCGGTGATCGCCGGCTGCACCGGCAACCTGCCGTTCGTCGACAACGCCGACGTCCACTACGCGCAGTCTGCGATCTTCACGCCGTCGGACGTGTCCTTCAGCCGCGACGGCGTGGCGGCGGAGTGCACGCCGAACATCGAGACCGTGCTCGTTCACGACGTGGATATCGAGCTCCTCAGGCGCCACCGCTACATGGGTACGACGCTGAACTGGAGCGATCGCCGGCGTGATCTCTACCAGATCCGCTATCAAGACGGCGGCGAGCAGCGGGAAGTGTGAGGTCTCGCCAATTCCCCTTGGCGTCCGGCCGCGGTGCACTACGCTTCGGGCATGGTCGACACCAGCCTGAGCTTCATGCGTTCGCTGTGTATGGGGGATATCCGCGAAGAGGTGATCCTCCCGTTTCCGGTGATGGGCGAGGCGCAGAAGGAGACGCTGCGCAGTGTGATCTCGTCGATCGACGACATGCTGGGCAAGCACGAGACGGACTTCCGCAAGTGGGACGTCGCCGGCGAGCTGCCCGCGGAGTTCATCGAAGAGCTGCGGCAGTTCGGCATGTTCAGCCTGGTGATCCCGGAAGAGCACGGGGGCCTGGGCTTCGGTAGCGCGGCGTACTCGCGCACGCTGCAGCAGATCGCGCGCTACGACGCGTCGGTGGGCGTCACCGTAGGCGCGCACAGCTCGATCGGCATGCGCGGCCTGCTGTTGTTCGGGACCCAGGAGCAGCGCGAGCGCTTCTACCCGAAGCTTGCCACGGGCGAGATGATCGCCGCCTTCTGCTTGACGGAGCCGGGGGCCGGCTCGGACGCGGCGTCGATCCGCACGCGCGCCGAGCGCGAAGGCGAAGACTGGATCCTGAACGGCGAGAAGCTCTGGATCACGAACGGCGGCATCGCGGACTTCTTCACGGTGTTCGCGCGCACCGGCGATCACCACATCACCGCGTTCATCGTCACGCGCGAGATGGCCGGCGTTACCACGGGCCCGCACGAGGACAAGATGGGCCTCCGCGCCAGCTCCACCACCACGGTGAACCTGGAGAACGTGCGCGTGCCGGCGAACAACGTGCTCGGGGAAGTGCACAAGGGCTTCAAGGTCGCGATGAACATCCTGAACAGCGGTCGCTCGGGCCTCGGCGGCGGCTCCGTCGGCGCGATGAAGCACCTGATCCAGATGGCGACCCAGCACGCGAACCAGCGCAAGCAGTTCGGCGAGCCGATCGCGTCTTACGGAATGATCAAGCAAAAGGTCGGCCAGATGGTCGTCGACTGCTACGCGTCGGAAGCGGTCGTGAACATGGTCGCCGGCCTATCCGATCAGGGCTACGAGGACTACGCCGTCGAGGCGGCCATCAGCAAGGTGTTCGCCACGGAGGCGCTGTGGAACACCGCCGATCAGGCGCTGCAGATCGCCGGTGGCCTCGGCTACATGCGCGAGGTGCCCTACGAGCGCATGCTGCGCGACTGTCGCATCAATCGCATCTTCGAGGGCACCAACGAGGTGCTCCGGCTGTTCATCGCGCTCACGGCGATGCGCGACGCGGCGACCGAGCTGCGCGAGCTCGCGTCGAGCGCGCAGCAGGTATTCAACGATCCGATCAAGGGCTTCGGCGTGCTGCGGGACTATGCGCTGCGCCGTGCCTCGCTCGCCACCGGCGTCGCCCGCGAGAAGAGCCGCTTCGCGGCGCTCGACCCGGCGCTCGCCGATCCCGCCAAGGTGTTCGAGGATCACACGCGCAGCCTGGCGACCGCCGTCGACGCCATCTTGCGCAAGCACGGCAAGAACATCATCGGCAAGCAGTTCGCGTCGCGACGCCTGGCCAACATCATGATCGATTTGTTCGTGCTCGCGTGCATCCTGTCGCGCGTGGATAGCTCGATCAAGGCGAACGGCGCCGACAAGGCCCAGAAGGAGATCGAGATCGCCCGCGTCTTCGCCGGTCAGGCGCGGCAGCGCGTCGAGCGCGCCTTCCGGCTCATCGACGACAACGACGACGAGCTGATCAAGTCGCTTGCCGACGGCGCGTACGCCGCCGAGGGCTACAGCTGGGACGTGATCTAGGCGGATGAAGGGGAGGGGGGATGTCGGTCCGGCGCGGAACACCGCGGTGCGCGGTCTCGCCATGCTGGCGTCGCTTGGACTCGTCACGTGCGCGCCGGCCGGCGCGGGCAGACTCTGGCCTGCGCTGTATCCGATAGTTCCAGAGCGTTTCTGTCGGCCCGGGTTCGGGCACGATGCCCCGAAGTCGATCGCTCGGCGGGACCCACGGCGGATCCAGCATGCAGTTCGCGGGCGCTACCCACAGCTGCAGCAGTGCTACGAGCAAGCGCTCGCGCGAAATCCCGACGCAGCGGGTCGAGTGGCGGTAAGGTTCACGATCCCGTCGGACGGACGCGTCCGCTACGCTTGTCTGACGGGATCGGGCATCGACGACGACCGCTTGGCCGATTGCGTGATCTACGAGTTCGAGAAGCTCGAGTTTTGGCCGGTCATTTCCGGCGAGACGAGGGTCTTCTATCCGATCATGTTTTCGCCCACGCTGACGCGTTGACTTGCGCCTGGCGCGGGCCCGCGCCACAAATCGTCTCGAGTCATGCCCACGGTTCGTATCTGCTTCGTGTGCCTCGGCAACATCTGTCGCTCGCCGACGGCGGAGGGGGTCATGCGCCATCTGGTGCGCGAGGCCGGGCTCGAGCACGCGGTCGAGATCGACAGCGCGGGCACCGCCGCGTATCACGTCGGAGAGTCGCCGGACCGGCGCGCGCGCGCCGCGGCGAAGCGGCGCGGCATCGACGTCTCGGGTTCGGCCCGCCGCTTCGAGCGCGCCGACTTCGCGCGCTTCGACTACGTCATCGCGATGGACTGCGACAACCACGCGACGCTCGTCGGGCGCGGTTCCGCGCCGGACCGGCAGAAGATCCGATCTGCTGCGCGAGTTCGACCCGGCTTCCGAGCGCGGTGCGGACGTGCCGGATCCGTACTACGGCGGCGACGCCGGCTTCGACGAGGTGCTCGATCTATGCGACGCGGCGTGTCGCGGCTTGCTCGCGCACGTGCGACGGGAGCACGCTTTCTGATGGACGCGCGGGTGCGCGCGGCGGTCGAGCAAGCGCTCGGCGCGACGGTGGAGCGCACCGCGCGCCTGGGCGGCGGGGACATCAACGAGGCGTTCGAGGTGCGGCTCGCCGGCGGGCGGCGCATCTTCGTCAAGCAGAACCAGAGCGCCGACCCGGCGATGTTCCCCGCGGAAGCGCGCGGGCTGGCTTGGCTCGCCGCGGCGAAGGCGCTGCGCGTTCCAGAGGTGATCGCCGTGTCGTCGAGCCCGGCGTTCCTGGCGCTGGAGTACCTCGAGCCGGCGCGGCACCGGCGCGACTTCGACGAGGAGCTCGGGCGCGGGCTCGCCGCGTTGCACCGCTTCGGCGCGGCGTCGTTCGGGCTCGATCACGACAACTTCATCGGCCGCTTGCCGCAGATCAACACGCCGGAGGCCGACTGGCCCACGTTCTATCGCACGCGCCGCCTCGAGCCGATGATGCGGCATCTCGACGCTGCGCTCGCGCGGCGCTTCGACGCGCTGTTCGCGCGCTTGCCGGAGCTGGTCGGGCCCGCCGAGCCGCCAGCGCGCCTGCATGGCGATCTGTGGGGCGGCAACCTGCACGCGGACGAGGCCGGAGCGCCGTGCTTGATCGATCCCGCGGTGTACGGCGGCCACCGGGAGGTGGATCTGGCGATGATGCGCTTGTTCGGTGGCTTCTCGCCGCGGGTCTTCGACGCGTACGCCGAGGCGTACCCGCTTCCGGAGGGCCACGAGGCGCGGGTGCCGCTGTATCAGCTCTACCCGTTGCTGGTGCATGTGGGTTTGTTCGGCGCGGGATACATCGGCTCGGTCCAGCGCGCGCTCGCAAAAGTCCTCTGATCGCGCTAGACCTGCCCGCGCTCATGACCCGCCAGATCGTCTCCGTACCCGACGGCACCGAGCTGTCCGAAGCGCTCGCCGAAGCCGTGCGCGGGCTCGACGGCTGGGTCCAGGGTGCCGGCTTCGTCGACGGCGCCGAGCTGCGCGTCGCCGGCGACGGCGCCGACCCGGTGCGCCGCGTGAGCGGCCGCCACGCCATCGCCGCGCTGGCCGGACCCGCCGGGGGCCCCTACGGCGTGGTGCTCGTGCGCGACGGCGCGGGCCCGGTTGCCGGGCACCTGGTCCGCGCGCAAGGCGTCGGCGTGATGCTGTTCGTGACCGCGTCGGGGCCCGTCGCGAACAGCGCCGAGGCCCTGGCGGCCGCGCCGGAGGCCGCCGCGCCGGAGGCCGCCGCGCCGGGACCCGCGCCGGCCGCGCCCGCGCCGGCCAGTGCGTGGGCGGCGATCGCGACGGCGACCGTCGCCGAAGCCACGCGCGGCCGCGTCGAGCCCGCGCCGATCCCGAAGATCGTGCGCGGCGATCGCGTGTTGCACTTCGCGTTCGGGCTGTGTGACGTGGTAAGCGTGCGCGGCGATCGGCTGCACATCCGCGATCTGTCCGGGCCGGGGCGCATTCGCGAGCTCGCGGTGGACAAGCTCGAGATCCAGGCGCCGTACGAGAAGGACAACAAGCGCGTGTTCCGTCTATCGCGCAAGCAGTGACCGGGCAGCGATGCACGAGCGAGCACTCGAGCGACTCCGGGGGGCGGACGAGCGGCTCGCCGCGCGCGTTCCCGCGCGCCGCACTCTCGCGCCGGATCGCGTCCAGGCAACGTCGCTTGCGGCGCTCGGGCGCGCGCTGCTGGACGACGGCGTGACGCCGGACGACGCGGACGCGTTCGCGGCCGGGCTCGGCGCCGTCGCCGACGCGATCGTCGCCGGCTTTCCCGAGAACGTGCTGTGGGATCTCGACTACCTCGCGGCGTGCTTCGCGCGCGAGCTCCGTGCCGGTGCGCGCGACCGCTTCGACGAGTCGGTCGAGTGCGCGGTCGCGCTGCAGCCGCTGTTCGGGTGCGGAACCACCATCCGCTTCCGCTATGCCCACGATTTCCTGTACGGCTTCGACTGGTCCAAGTGGGTGGGAAAAGCGCCGGCGGAGCGCGCCGCATCCGGTCCCTTCGACGTGGAGTTCCTGCGCTACATGATCGGACGCGGACGCGAGCTGGTGGAGCTGATCGCCGAAGACGACGCGAAGTATCCCAAGCTCCCCGACGGCGTGCCGCGCAACCCGTTCGCGTTCTCGCGCGAGCCCGGGCCGGAGCTCGCGCTGCACCTGGACCTCGCGCGCCGCGGGCTCCTGCCGCTGGAGGCGTGGCGCATCGACGCCGTGCCGCGCTGGGATCGCCCCTACGCCGATCTGCGCGAGGAGCGCGCCGCCGCGCTCGCCTCCGGAGCGTGACGCGCTTTGACGCCGCGCGGGGATTCTCAGGAAGAAAATAGCGCGATCGACCAGCCGGCGAGCGCCACGGTGATGGCGGCGCCGTTCACGATCACGAAACGCCGGCAAGCCGCGCGGCGCTCGGCGTCGGCGCCACGCAAGCCCCCGAGGTTCACCGCCAACAGCGCGAGCGTCAGCGCCGAGGCGATCAGGACGGGGGCTTGCCGGTCCGGAGCGAGCACGAAGGGCGCGAGGCACGCGGCCGTGGCGATGGCGACCAGGCTCGCGATGCGCGCCGAGCGTTGTCCATGGCGGACGGCCCAGGTGCGCTTGCCGACGGCCTGGTCCGCGGGGAAGTCGGGCAGGGCGGTGGTCAGGTTCGAGGCGTAGCCGAGGACGAAGGCCGGCACGAGGGCGAGCCACGGGACCGCCTCGAGATCGCCGGTCTGCAGGTACCAGCCGAAGACCGGGAGCACGACGCCGGTGCCGAGCCCCTGCAGCAGCTCGCCGTGCCCGCGATACGACAGCCGGACGGGCGCGAAGCTGTACGCCCACAGCACGAGCACGGCGAAGCCGACCAGGATCAACGACAGCGGGCGATCGGCGCGCAGCGTGAGCCACGCGCCGACGGCGGCCATGGCGATCACGCTCACGAGCGCCGCGCGCGCGAGATCGAAGGGGCCGAGCAACTTGTCAGGGATCACGCGCGAGCCGCCGGAGAACGTGTTGAACGTCGTGTTCTGGACGTCGCCTTGCCAGTCCGCGACGTCGTTCGCGAACACGATGAAGAGCTGGTCCAGGACGCCGAACACGTGCGCCGCCACCAGCAGGCCCACGGCAAGCTGCCCCGCTTCGCGATAGCCGAGCGCCTCCCCGTACAGCAACGGCACGGCGATGTTCGCCTGCGCGAGCGGGCGCGAGGCCTGGATCCAGGATCGAATGCGGGACACGAGCGCGCCGCCATTTGACCCGCGAAGCCGGCGAGCGCAAGCGTCCGGACTTTCGGAGGTCGCGGAAACGGGCTACGAGCCGGCTTCCGCTTGTCCGATCCCATCCACCCGCTTCGCGATCCGCTGCGCTATCGGCTCTCGCTCTTCACCGGCAAGGGCGGCGTCGGCAAGTCCACGCTGGTCGCGGCGCTCGCCATCGAGGCGGCGCGGCGCGGGCTCCGGCCGCTGGTGGTCGAGCTCGGGCACCGGGCGAGCATGCAGGGCGTTCTCGGCACGGGGCCCATCGGCTACGAGCCCGAGGAGGTCGTGCCCGGGCGTGCACGCGCTGAACCTCGATCTCGCGTCGGCGCTGTCCGACTACGTCACCGAGCGCGTGCGGGTCCGCGGTCTGGCGCGCGCCATCGTGGAGAACCCGGCCCTCGATCGCTTCTTCCACGCGGCGCCCGGCGTCGCCGAGGTCGTCACGCTCGCCAAGCTGGAGAGCCTGGCGCGCGAGACCCACGGTGATCGGCCGCGCTGGCACCCGTTGTTCGTCGATCTCGACGCTACCGGGCACGCGCTGATGTTGCTCGAGCTCCCGCGCGTGCTCGAAGGGCTGCTGGGCCGCGGGCCGCTCCGGCGCGTGATCGCCTCCACCGCGGGCATGCTGACCGACGCGGCGACGACGCGCCTGCATCTGGTCATGCTGCCCGGCGAGCTCGTGGTGCAAGAGACGATCGAGCTGTACCGTCGACTCTCCACCGAGCACGCGGTGCCGCTCGGAGCCGTGTTCGCGAACCAGATGCCGGATGCGCCGTTCGAGCCGGAGCAGTTGGACGTGCTGGCCGAGCTCGAGCGGCGCGCGACCCGGATCGAGGACCCTGCGCTCCGCGACGACATCGCGCTGGCGCGGCGCGCGGTGGAGCGACGCCGGCTACGCGCAGGCGCAGCTCCGCCGGCTCGCGGGCGAGATCGCCCTGCCGATCGTCGAGCTGCCGCGGCTCTCGGCGGACGAGCTCGGCGTCGAGGGGCTCGCGCGCCTCGGGCGCCGGGCGCTCGAGGCGCTGGAGGCCGTGCCATGAGCCTGTCCCGTCTCGTGGAGCAGCACCGCCTGCTCGTGTGCGTGGGGCCCGGCGGCGTGGGCAAGACCACGCTCGCGGCCGCGCTCGCCCTCGAGGCCGCGCGACGCGGGCGGCGCGCGCTCGTCTTGACCATCGATCCGGCGCGCCGCCTTGCCGACGCGCTGGGTCTGGACGGGCTCGACGACACCATCCGGAGCGTCGCGCTCGGTGACGGCATGCCCGGCAGTCTCGACGCGGCCATGCTCGAGACGCAGAAGAGCTTCGACGCCTTGATGAGGCGCGTCGGACGCGACGCGGCCAGCACCCAGCTGATCCTGGAGAACCGCGTCTACCAGGCGTTCTCGCGCACGCTCGCCAGGTCGCACGCCTACGTCGCGATGGAGCGCCTGTACGACGTGGTCGGTCGTGGCGGCTACGACCTGATCGTGCTCGACACGCCGCCGCTCCGCAGCGCGCTCGAGATCCTCGACGCCCCGGGTCGGCTGGCGAGCTTCCTCGACGGCGGCGCGGTGCGCTGGTTCATCCAGCCCGCGCGCGGGCGACTGTCGCGATTGCTTCCGAGCGGAAGCGCGGCCGCGGCCCGCTTGCTCGGCCTGCTCGCGAGCCGGCAGCTGGTGACCGAGCTCGCCGCGTTCTTCTCCGTGCTGATCCACTTGCAAGGCGGGTTCCGCGAGCGCGCCGAGCGCATCCAGCAGATCCTTCGCGCGCCGGACACGGGCTTCGTCCTGGTGTGCGCGCCGACGCGGACGAGCATCGACGACGCGGCCTACCTGCGTGACGGCCTGCTCGAGCGCGGCGCGCCGCTGGTCGCCGCGATCTTCAACCGCGCGTGGCAGGGCGAACCGAGCGAGCCGATGCGCCCGGTCGCGCCACGCGCCGCGGATCCGCCGGGCGCGCGCCTCCGGCTGCTCGACATCGACGCGAGCACGGCTCTGGGCCGGGAAGCGGCGCGTCTTCTCCAGGAGGTCTCGCGCTTGCGCGCTGCGATCGAGGAGGACAACGCGGCGGCGGCGCGTCTGATCCACGACTTTTCCCGCGCGCTCCCCGCGAGCGCGTGGCGCGCCGGCCTGCCGGAGCTCGCCGCGGAGGTGCGCGATCTGTCCGACCTGCTCGCGCTGGTTCGCCTGCTGGATCACGTTCCAGATCGCTCGCTCGATCCCGCGGGCGATCGCGCCGGGAAAAATCAGTCCGGCGCTTGACGCGCTTGACAGCGCCGTGTTCATTCGGTGTGCTCTTCTTGGCTGTCCACCAGGGGCGCTGCGCCCCGCAATCACCGAGAGAAATGGGATCCGTAAGAGACTTCGTTCTCCACCACTACCGCCACTTCAATGCCGCCGCGCTGATCGACGCGGCCCAGGCCTGGGAAGCCCACCTGGAAAAGGGCGGGAAGATGCTCCTGACCATGGGCGGCGCCATGAGCACCGCGGAGATGGGCATCGTCATCGCCGAGCTGATCCGGCAGGAAAAGGTCCACGCCATGTGCGTGACCGGCGCGAACCTCGAGGAGGACGTGTTCAACCTCGTCGCGCACAACAGCTACAAGCGTGTGCCAAACTTCCGGGAGCTCACGCCGCACGACGAGAAGGCCCTGCTCGACAAGGGACTGAACCGCGTGACGGACACGTGCATCCCCGAGGAAGAGGCGATGCGCAAGATCGAGCGGCACATGCTCGAGCTGTGGCGCACCGCGGACGGCAAGGGCGAACGCTACTTCCCCCACGAATACTTCTACCAGCTGCTCAAGAGCGATCGACTCGAAGGCGAGTACGAGATCGACCCGAAACACTCGTGGCTGCTCGCAGCGGCGAAGCAGAACCTTCCGATCATCGTGCCCGGTTGGGAGGACTCGACGCTCGGCAACATGTTCGCCGCGTCGCTCTACCGGAAGGAGTGCGCGCCCAAGACGATGAAGAGCGGCGTCGAGTACATGACGCTGCTCATCGATTGGTACAAGCAGAACGACGCGACGTCGTCGCTGGGCTTCTTCCAGATCGGCGGCGGCATCTCCGGCGACTTCCCGATCTGCGTGGTTCCGCTGATCGACCAGGATCTGAAACAGAAGTGCCGCACCTGGGGCTACTTCTGCCAGATCTCCGAAGCGAAGACGTCCTACGGCTCGTACAGCGGCGCGCCGCCGAACGAGAAGATCACCTGGGGCAAGATCGACGTCGACACGCCGCGCTTCGTGATCGAGTCCGACGCGACGATCGTGTTCCCGCTGATCGCCGCGTACCTGCTCGACATGTAGGCAGGCAGATCTGGCTGCCGGTCCGGCGCGGTATCCCGCGCGGCGCCGTGCGGATCAGTGCAGCATCGTCGGTTCGCTGAGGGCGAACGGCGCGATCGTCGCTTCGAAGCTCTCGCCGGTGTCGTCGACCATGCGGTAGCTGCCGTTCATCGAGCCGAAGGGCGTCGCGAGCGGACAGCCGGACGTGTATTCGAAGCTCTCCCCCGGGCGGAGCACCGGCTGGCGCCCGACCACGCCCGGGCCGCGCACCTCCTCGACCGCGCCGTTCGCGTCGGTGATGATCCAGTGCCGGTCGAGCAGCTGCACCGTGGACGCGCCCTGGTTCGTGATCGTGACGGTGTAGAGGAAGAACCACTCGCGGGCCGGCACGTTGGAGTGGTCCGGCGAATAACGTGCGTTGACCTCGATCTTGATGCTGCGCGTGATTGCTTCGGGAAATGGACACCGTGTTTCGACTCCGGGGGCGGACCGTATCGGCTCTTCCGGGTTCCGTCCACGCGCAGCGTGGCAGCGCGGCAACGTCCTGAAAATACTCGATCAGTCGGCGAATTCCGGGGGAGTCCGCGCGGCGTAGGCGGTCCACGCCGGGCCGAGGACGCGCTCGCGCCAGCCGACCAGCGCCGCGCGTCCCGCGTCGGCAGCGTGCGCGCCGAGCACGAGCTCGCGCATCGGTCGCAGCACGCGGCCCGGAAACGCGAGCTCGGGGGCGATGCAGAGCTCCTCGCAGATAGCGGCCCTCGCGCCGGACAGCCAACCATCCAGCCGGATCTCTTCGAACGTGGCGTACGGCGGCGGATCGATGGGCACGAAGTCCCCGGCACCGGCCTCGGCGCTGGCGCGCATGACCAAGCCCGCCAGGTGATTGCCGTGATCGGCCGAGAAGCGTCGCGGCACGCCCTTGATGCGCGCGAGATCCGCGCCGGTCTCCGGCATCCGGCTCGCGATGGCGAGCAAAGTCTTCGGCTCCGGCGCGTAGCGGCGCTCCTGCTCCGGCAGCTCGTTGTACCAGGCGACGAGGCGCCGCAGCGCGGCTTGGCTGTGCGCGTCGAGCTGCCAGGCGTTGCGGAAGCTCGCGAGCGACAGCATCAACGGTGGCTCCAGATCGGGCCACACCGATTCGCGCGATGCGTCGGCCACGACGTCGGCGCGCCCGAGGCGCTGGGCGCGCTCAATCAACAGTCCCTGCATCTCCTGCAGGTGCTCCACGTCGGCGGCGGCGTAGGCGAGCTGCGGCGCCGGCAGCGGACGGCGCTTCCAGTCGTCGGCCTGGTGCGCCTTGGTCGAGCGCAGACCGAGCAGCTTGAACGTCAGGTACGCGAGCGACACGGAGTACTCCGGTCCGACCAGCGCCCAGGCGACCTGGGTGTCGAAGATCGCCGGTGGGTCGCCGAGCTTCAGGCGCTCCACCAGCAGCTCCACGTCCTGCGAGCCGGCGTGCAGCACCCACTCGGCGTGCGCCATCACGGCCGACAGCGGCTCGAGCGCGCGCAGCCGGATCGCGTCGAACAGGTACGTCTCGTCGCCCGCGGTGACCTGCACCAGGCTGAGCAGCTTGCCCTCCCGCGACGACTCGAACTCGGTGTCGATGAACAGACGCGGCGCCCCGGCGAGAGCGCGGCAAGCACTCTCCAGGGCGGAATGGCTGTCGACCAGCTGCATGTCCTCCCGTGGTAGCAGAAACCTTGACTCCGCGCGCGCGCCGGCGCACCCGGGTAGCCGTGGCCGCCAGCTACTTCGACGTCGACGGCACCCTGGTGTCGACCAATCTCGTGCACCCGACCTGGTTTTATCTGCGAAACCAGGGCACGCCGGTGGCGTCCGCGCGCCGCCTCGGGCGCGCGCTGCTGCGCGCTCCCGCCATGGGCCTGGCGGAGCTCGTCGATCGCCGCACCTTCAACGAGCTGCTCTACAGTGCATACGAGGGCATGAGCGAAGACCGGCTGGTCTTGCTCGCCGACGAGGTCTTCGACACGGTGATCCGTCCGGCGATCTACGCCGACGCGCGCGATCTCGTCCGCACGAACCTGGAGGGCGGTCGCGACGTCGTGCTCATCTCCGGCGCCCTCGACTTCATCGTGCGCCGTCTGGCGGATCACCTCGGCGCCACCGACGTGATCGCCAACCGGCTGGAGATGAAAGGCGACATGGCCACCGGCAAGCTCGAGAAGCCCGTCGTGGCCGGGCCCGAGAAGGCGCGCCTCGTGCGCGAGCACGCCCGCGCGAAGGGTCATGATCTGGCCGACTGCTTCGCCTTCAGCGACAGCTACTCGGACCTGCCGATGCTCTCCGTCGTCGGTCACCCCGCCGCCGTGAATCCCGATCGCCGGCTGGCGCTGCTCGCCAAGGCGTACAGCTGGCCGTTGTTCGATCTCAGGACGTAGCGTCGGCCACGCGCGTGTCGCACGCGCTATGCGGCGGTCCGGAGCCCGGGATCCGATCGGGCCAGGCGCGCCAGCACGTCGTGCGGCGGCAGCGCGCTCGGCGCGCTGGTTCGACAGATCCCGGTCATGCCAAGCTCGCCCTTGATCGCCCATCCCTCGCCGAGCTCGCGGACCGTCGCGTTGCGGCTCGGCGGCGCGTGCGCGGCGCGCACCACCGTGTCCGCCCACGCGTGGCGCGGCCTCTCGTAGCGGTAGTCCCAGGTGCCGTCGCCGCGGTCGAAGGCGAGCAGCCAGCGCTTCGCGCCGGGCGAAGCGTTCCTGAACAACACCGGACCGGGAAGCTCGTCGACGCCCGCAGCGTGCGAAAACAGTTGGATCCCGCTCTCGCACGTCGCCTCGACCGCGCCGCCGCTGGCGGCCGCGAGCGCGCGCTGCAGCCGCTCCACGGCACCGCTCCAGAGCTCTCGCCGCTGGTCGAGGTGCGCGAGCACGTCCGGCAGCCGCGCCAGCGTCTTTTCGTACGCCGCCGCGTCGCCGGTGGGCAAGCGGCACAGCTGCTCGATCGCGGCGTTCAGGCGTAGCCCGCGCTCGTCGGCCGGCCACTCGTCGAAGTCGCCGACCTCCGCCGCTGCGACCATCACGCCGGCGTGGCGCAGCGCCGTGTCGGGATCGAGCAGCGCGAACACGCCGAGAACGCCGTCCACATCGAAGTGGTTGTTCGTCACGACATCCAAGCTCGCGTCGGTCCCGGCGGCTGCCGCGTACGCCAGCGCGGACTCCGTGGACGTGTCGCGCTTGAAGCGGGCGGGCGTGTGGTTGCCGCTCCAGTGGCTGAGATCGATCGCCGCCCCGGCGACCAAGCCGTCGCACGCGAGGCTCCGCTCCGGCGCGCGGCCGCCGAAAGGGACGAGATGGAAGCGACGCGCCGTGCTCACCGGGCAAAGCGTGGAGCCCGGTCTGACCGCCGTCAATCCGGATACCGCGCCGCACCGGCATACCCGCTATACTCCCGGAACCGTGTTCGCGTCCGGAGAGCAGCTCAGGGAGTACGAGGTGTGGGGACGCCTCGGCGGCGGCGGGATGAGCGACGTCTGGCTCGCGCGCCACTCCGACCTGGCGATCCCCGTCATCATCAAGACGCTCAGGCCGGATCTGGGCGTGTCGCCGGAAGAGCGCGCGCGACGCATGCTGACCGAAGCCCGGCTGATGGCGCGCATCGCCAGCCCGTAC
Source organism: uncultured delta proteobacterium (assembly GCA_963775185.1). GTDB lineage: Bacteria > Myxococcota_A > Polyangia > Polyangiales > Polyangiaceae > JAPSGB01. Next base: position 355,173 of record CAVZIE010000014.1, read on the forward strand.
GTGGTGCGCGCCTACGACGTGGGGACGCATCGCGACGTGCCGTACATGGCGCAGGAGTACGTGGACGGCATCGACCTGAACGAGCTCGACCACGGGCGGCGCGAGTCGATCGGGCGCGGCCTGCCGCTGTGGTTCGTGTGCGAAGCGGTGAGCGACATCGCGCGGGCGTTGCAGGCGGCGCACCAGCACGGCGTGCTGCATCGCGACATCAAGCCGTCGAACTTTTTCGGCTCGCCGGAGCTCGGCACCAAGCTCGGCGACTTCGGCATCGCCGTCGCGAAGCAGGTCGGCAAGCTGATCAGCGGCGACGCCAGCGGCACGATTCGCTTCATGGCGCCGGAAGCGCTGCGCGGCGAGACGCTCGATCGCCGCTCGGACGTGTTCGGGCTCGGCGCGGCGGCGTTCGACCTGCGCTACGGCGCCCCGCCGTTCCCCGATCCGCGCGTGCTGCTCGACTCCAAGCCGCGGCCGGCGTTCCCGCCGCCGACCTGTCCCGAAGAGGCGTACTTCCAGCACGTGCTCGCGCGCATGCTCGCCTACGAGCGGGACCACCGCTATGCCACACTGGCCAAGCCCGCGCGGCTGCTGGCCGCGCTCGCTCGCAGCGCGGCGCGCCCGCCGCTGCCGGCGCGCGCCCCGTCGTGCCTCAGCTGTTCGGGCACGCGCATCACGACCGAGGTGGGCGACATCGCGCGCGTCGAGGTCGACGGCATCGTGAGCAGCGCGAACTGGCAGCTCCGGATGCGCACCGGGGTCGGCGACGCGCTGCGCCGCGCCGGCGGCGACGTCATCGAGGAAGAGGCCCAAGCCGGTGGCGAGCAACCGCTCGGCGCGTGCGTGGTGACCCAGTCCGGCAAGCTTCGCTGCCGGAAGGTGCTCCACGCCGTCAGCGCCTGGCAGCAAGCGTCGTGCGTCGGGCGCTCGACGCAGCGCGCGCTGCTCGCCGCCGAGCGGTTGGGCCTGCGCTCGATCGCGCTGCCCGCGCTCGGCACGGGCGCTGCGGCGGTCGCGTTCGAGGCGTCGGCGGCCGCGACGGTGTCGGCGCTGCGCTGGCACCTGGCGCTGGGCGGCTCGCGACTGGAGCAGGTGCGCTTCGTGCTCTACGACGAGGACAAGCGCCGCGTGTTCAACGACGTGCTCGAGGCCGAGCTGCTCGGCGATGCCGACGACAGCCCGGACGTCGGCATCGACGTCGCCGGCGGCTGCGCGGAAGACGGCGTGTCCGTCGACGCCGCGACGTTCTACGTGCCGGAGTCGTAGGACCGGCATCCACCCGCTTGACGCCGCGACCCCTCCGCGCGACCGATGGCGGCGATGGATCACCCTTGTCTCGTCACCCTCGAGCGCGACAGCGCGCCGCGCGTGCTCTTCTCCGGCGACCGCCTGGTCGAGGTCGATCTGCCCGCCGGCACCCGCTGCATCTACCCGAAGCCGCCGCTCGAGCCGCTCAAGGATCCGGACGCGGCGATCCGCTACGCGCTGAACCACCCGCTCGGCACCGATCCACTGTTCGCGAAGCTCCGGCCCGGCATGAAGGTGACGATCGCCATCGACGACATCTCGTTGCCGCTGCCGCCGATGCGCCGCCCCGACTCGCGCGAGCGCATTCTGACGGTGGTGCTCGCCATGCTCGCCGATCACGGCGTCGACGACGTGGAGCTCATCGTCGCCACCGGCATCCACCGGCGCATGAAGCCGGCGGAGGTGCGGCACATGGTCGGCGATCGCATCTTCAACGCGTACTGGCCGGATCGGCTCTACAACCACGACGCGGAAGATCCCGACGGCATGCTCCTGCTCGGCGAGACGGAGCTCGGCGAGCCCGTGGAGCTGAACCGGCGTGCCGCCGAGAGCGACCTCCTGATCTACGTGAACATCACGTTCGTGCCGATGAACGGCGGCCACAAGTCCGTTCCCGTCGGGCTCGCGAGCTACAAGAGCCTGCGCCCGCACCACAACCCGGAGACGATCCGCAAGAGCGACAGCTACATGGACCCGGCCGGCTCCGAGCTCGCGACGCGCATCGCGCGCATGGGCCGCGTCGTCAACGACAAGCTCGACGTGTTCAGCATCGAGAGCACGTTGAACAATCGCATGTTCGATCGCCCGCTCGAGTTCCTGGCGAAGAACGAGGACGACCTCGACGCCCGCGAGCGCGCGATGCTCAAGGGGCTGGTGATCTCCACCGCCAAGCTTCCGCAGGCGGCGCGCGCCGCGATCTTCGACAAGTTCCCCGCGCCATACTCCATGACCGGCGTCTGGGCGGGCGAGACACAGGCCGTGCACGAGCAGGCGATCGCGAAGTCCTTCGAGCAATATTGCGTGCCGATCGAGGGCCAGGCAGACGTGCTGGTGACGGGCATCCCGTACATCAGCCCGTACAACGTGCACGCGTTCTTGAACCCGTTGCTCGTGAGCGTGCTTGCCCAGGGCTACCTCTTCAACATGTACCGGAACGCGCCGCTGGTGAAGAAGGGCGGCACGCTCATCATCACCCACCCGTGCAGCGACAAGTTCGATCACGAGCAACACGCGCCGTACATCGACTTCGTGCACCGGCTCTTGCCCGAGACGCGCGACGCGATGGAACTCCACCGTCGGTACGAGGCAGAGTTCGCCCGCGATCCCGCGTTCATCCAGATGTTCCGCAACGGTCATGCGTACCACCCCGCGCATCCGTTCTTCATGTGGTACTGGGGCGAGAACGGACGCCAGCACCTGGGCCGCGTGATCGTCGTCGGCGCGGACAACGAGTCCATCCCGCGCCTGTTCGGCTGGGAGACCGCCGCCAGCATGGAAGATGCGCTCTATCGTGCCAAGAACGGCGAAGCGAAGAGCCTCGACATCACGCTCCTGCACATGCCGCCGATCGTCATGGGCGACGTCACGATCCCGCGCTGAACAAGCCGGATCGTAGGGGTTCCACCCTGAGGTTGAAGGCCGGCCCGGCGCGGAACCGGGCGCTGCGCTTTGCAGGAACGCCGCGCCGCTGGCGACGACGCGGCGTTCAGGTAGCGTATCGATCGGATCGGCTTTCTTGTTCGAGCTTGGAGGCATCATGAGGTCGTCGCTTCGCGGGCTGCTGGTGTCCTTGTGCGTGATCGCGAGCGTCGTGCTCGCACAGAGCTGCGGGCGTTCGGGCATCGACGACTGCGCGGACGGCTTCTGTCCGGCGACGCCCGGTGCCGACTCGGGTTTGCCCGACGCCGCGCCCGACAGCGGCAACGACGCCGGTCCCGACGCCGACGGCAGGTTGCGGCGCGGGTCTCGTGTCGTGCGAAAGCGCCTGCGTCGACACGTCGAGCGACGTCGCGAACTGCGGCGGCTGCGGCGTCGCGTGCTCGAGCGGGCAGACCTGCTCGGCAGGTGCGTGCGCGTGCCCCACGCCCGGACAGCTGGCGTGCGCGGATGGCTGCGTCTTCCCGCAGACGGATCCCCAGGACTGCGGCGGCTGTGGTGTCGCGTGCGGATCGGGCCAGACCTGCACGAACGGCACATGCACGTGTCCCGACGGCACCAGCCTGTGCGGCGGCGTGTGCCGCCCGCTCGACGCGGACCCGCAGAACTGCGGGGCGTGCGGCAACGTGTGCCCGTCGTCAGCGCCGTTCTGCCAGGCGAGCCAGTGTGTGGGCGCCTGCACGCCGCCGTTTTCCGCGTGCGGGCAGAGCTGCGTCGATCTGTCGACCGATCCGCTCGACTGCGGGGCGTGCGGCCACGCGTGCGGCGGCGGAAAGACCTGCACTGGCGGCGCGTGCGTGTGCCCGGCGGGCTTCGCCGATTGCAACGGCAGCTGCGTCGACACCCAGTCCGACACCGCGAACTGTGGTGCGTGCGGCAACCCGTGCGCGGCCGGCGAAGCCTGCTCGGGCGGCGCGTGCGCGTGCAGCGGCGGGAACATCCAGTGCGGCGCAAGCTGCGTCGATCCCTCGAGCGATCCGCAGAACTGCGGCGGCTGCGGCAAGCTGTGTGCGCCCGCTCAGGTGTGCAGCGGCGGTGCGTGCAGCAGCGGCTGCTCCGCGCCGCGGATCGCGTGCGGCCAGAGCTGCGTCGATCCGACGACGGATCCGGCGAACTGCGGCGGCTGCGGCAAGGCGTGCCCGTCGGGCCAGAGCTGCCAGGCCGGCAGCTGCACGTGTCCGGGGGCGGAGCTCGCGTGCGGCGGCGCGTGCGTCGATCCGACCAGCGACCCGTCGAACTGCGGCGCGTGCGGCAAGGCGTGCGGCGCCGGCGCCGCGTGCACCGCCGGCACGTGCACGTGCTCGGCCGGGGCGACGAGCTGCAACGGCCAGTGCGTCGACACGAGCAGCGACCCGTCGAACTGCGGCGCGTGTGGCAAGGCGTGTCCGGCGGGGCAGGTGTGCAATAGCGGTGCGTGCGCGGGCTCGTGCTCGCCGCCGCGGGTGGACTGCTCGGGCGCGTGCGTGGACACCGCGAGCAACGCGCAGAACTGCGGCGCGTGCGGCAAAGCGTGCCCCGCGAGCGAGCAGTGCGCCGGCGGCGCGTGCGGCTGCGCGCAGGGCACCACGCTGTGCAGCGGCCAGTGTGTGGCCACGCTCACCGATCCGCAGAACTGCGGCGTGTGCGGGCGGGTCTGTGGTGGCGGCAAGAGCTGCTCGGGCGGCCTGTGCGTGTGCCCGGCCGGCGCGGTGGATTGCGGCGGCGCCTGCACGTTCACCCAGACCGACGCCTCGAACTGCGGCGGTTGCGGCATCGCGTGCGGTTCCGGACAGATCTGCAACGGCGGCAAGTGCACGTGCGCGCCGGGCACGCAGCTCTGCAACGGAAAGTGCGTGGACACGAGCACCGACAGCGCCAACTGCGGCAGCTGCGCCAAGGCCTGCGCGAGCGGCCAGAGCTGCCAGAGCGGTCTGTGCACCTGCGGCGCGGGGCAGACCGCGTGCGCGTCGGGCTGCGCGAACCTGCTCACGGACAGCGCGAACTGCGGCAGCTGCGGCCGCGCCTGCGGTAGCGGCCAGATTTGCGTCTCCGGCGCGTGCCACTGCGACCCGCGCACGACGTACTGCGGCGGCGCCTGCGTGGAGCTGCAGAACGATCCTGCGAACTGCGGCCAGTGTGGTCGCGCCTGTGGTTCGGGGCAGGTGTGCCGCAACGGGCGCTGTCGCCAACAGTGCGGACAGAACCAGACCGAGTGCGGTAGCGGTTCGTGCTCGAACCTGCGCAACGATCCGCAGAACTGCGGCAGCTGCGGCCACGTGTGCGGCTATCTCGAGGTCTGCCGGCAGTCCACGTGCCGGTGCGCGAACAACTTCCAGACCTGCAACGGGACGTGCATCGACCCGCTCAACGACCCGCAGAACTGTGGCAGCTGCGGTCACGCTTGCGGCGTCGGGCAGACGTGTGCCGGCGGTAGCTGCGCGTGCTCCGCCGGCCAGAGCTCGTGCAGCTCGGGCTGCGCCGACACCACCAGCGATCCCGCGAACTGCGGCGCGTGCGGCAAGAAGTGTCCCGTGGGCGCCGCCTGCGTCGCGTCGAGCTGCCAGTGCACGTCGGGGACACTGTGCGGTGGCACCTGCGTGGACCCACAAGCCGATCCGTCGAACTGCGGCGGCTGCGGCAAGCTGTGCGGTCCCGGCGCTTCGTGTGTCAACGGCACCTGCGGCTGCGGTAGCGAGACCAACCTGTGCAACGGCGTGTGCGTGAACGTGCTGCTCGACCCGCAGAACTGCGGCGGCTGCGGCAAGACGTGCGCGCCGGGGCAGAGCTGCTCCAACGGCACGTGCGGCTGACGCTGGGCGTTGACGCCGCGACTCTCCTGTCCTCTTGTCCGCGCATGAGGCTCGGGAAGCTTGGGGCGGGGTGTGTCCTGGCGTCGGCGTTGCTCGCGGGAGGCTGCATGGCGGCCTCGGGCCCGCACGTGCGCGTGGCCACAGCGACGCCGGATCAGCTGAAGTCCGTCGATGGCCAGGACAACGTCTGGTACGAGTTCATGCCGGGCGACGTCATCCCGGTGCAGTTCGGCTACCTTGGTGCCGTTGAAGGCGGGTCCAGCGGCCCCGCGGCGTTCCGTGCCAAGCAGCACTTCTTCCTGGTGGCCACGCGGCAGGGCATCCAGATCAGCTTCGACGGCAAGACGTTCGCCGGTCCCGACTCCAGCCAATCCGTGATCGCCGTCGTTCCGCGCAAGGACGGCCGCGGCGGCAAGCTCGTGTGGGTGATCTACATGGGCGAGTCGGGCGATCCCAAGGCCGAGCTGCAGAAGGTCCTGGCCGAGCCCAGTTCCACGTCGCAGTGAGGCGCGCTGCGGGCGCGCAGCGACGACGACACGCCCTCGGCGGAAACCCATGCCGAGGCCGGCATCCCGACGTCCGGCCGGACTGCCTTGTCGGAGAATCGCAGACAAAACCCGCACGAGCTTGACTCCTCGGGTAACCTGGACGACCGAGACGGATCTGGCGGCGTGTTCGTGGTAATGCGACGCGTCGTAAACGCATGGAAAACGGCACGAACGGAAGCTCGAAGCTCGACGTCGCGGCGCAGCTGCGCGGCAAGAAGCTCGTCGTCATCGGCGGCACGGGCTTTCTCGGCAAGGTGTTCTGGACGTTCCTGCTGTCGCGCTACCCAGAGCTCGGCCGGATCTACCTCGTGGTGCGGCCGAAGGGCGGACGCGACGCGGAAGCGCGCTTCTGGAACGACATCGCGACGAGCCCGGTGCTGGGCGCGCTGCGTGACCAGTACGGATCCGCGCTGCCCGACTTCCTGCGCGACAAGGTCGTCCCTGTCGCGGGCGACGTGGTGCAGCCGCTGTGCGGGCTCGACGCCCGGTTGCGCGACGAGCTGCGCGGCGAGATCGCCGCGGTGGTGAACGCGTCCGGCGTGGTGGATTTCGATCCGCCGCTCGACGAGGCGCTCCAGGTCAACGCGTTCGGCGTGCAGAACCTGGTGGCGCTGGCACACGACCTCGGAGGCGTGCCGCTTCTGCACACGAGCACGTGCTACGTCGCCGGCAACCGCACCGGCCACATCGAGGAGCGCGACCCGCGCGAGCACCCGTTCCCGCGTGCCGGCGACCTGGCCGTCGAGCACTGGGACCCGGATCGCGAGATCGCCGAGTGCATGGACGTGGTGGAGCAGGCGCGGCACCGCGGCAACGACGCGTTCCGGCAGAGCCGCTTTCTCGACGAGGCGAAGAAGAACCTGGTCGACCACGGCGAGCCCGCGCGGGGCAGCGTCCTCGACGCCGAGGTGGACAAGGTCAAGCGCCGCTTCATCGAAGCCCAGCTCGCGGAGATGGGCATGGAGCGCGCGCACTTCTGGGGCTTCCCGAACACGTACACTTACACCAAGGGCATCGGCGAGCAGATCATCGCGTCATCGGGGCTCCGTTTCACCATCGTGCGGCCGGCGATCGTCGAGTCCACGTCGTTTTATCCGTTCCCGGGCTGGAACGAGGGCATCAACACCAGCGCGCCGCTGATCTACATCCTGCGCGAGGGCGGGCTGCAGATCCCCGGCGCGGAGAACGCGCTGGATTTCATCCCGTGCGACATGGTCGCCGGCGCCATGACGCTGTCGCTCGCCGAGCTACTCGATGGCACGGCGCCGCCCGTCTACCAGTACGGCTCCAGCGACTCGAACCCGTGCTCGATGCGGCGCTTCTTCGAGCTGTCCGGGCTCTACAAGCGCAAGTACTACCAGCGCACGGGGCGCGGCGGTCCGGTGCTCGGCGCGATCCAGTCGCGCTTCGAGGGAACGCTGCTCGGCAAGGATCAGTTCGAGAAGTTCGGGCCGCTGGCTCTGTCGCGCGGCGTCCGCGGGCTGTCGCGCCTGGCGAAGGCCGCCGCGATCGGACCTGCCGCGAGCGTGCTGTCGCCGACGGCGAAGGCGCTCGCCGGCTTCGCGGAGCAGCAGCGCCGCGTCGGCGAGGTGCTCGGGAAGTTCGTGCCGTTCACCGCCGAGTACAAGTACGAGTTCCGCTGCGACAACATCCGCGCGGCGGTCGCGCGCCTTTCGGAGCAGGACCGCCGCCGCATCGGCTGGAGTCCGGAGAGCATCGACTGGCGCCAGTGGTTCCTCGAGGTGCACATCCCGGGGCTCGAGAAGTGGGTGTTCCCGGAGCTCGACAAGAAGCTCGAGCGCAAGGTCCGCGCGCCGCAGCGCCACGAGACCCTGGTCGCGCTCCTCGACGAGATGGCCGATCGGCACGCCCTCGCCGTCGCGCTCCAGAGGACGGAGGTCGACGGCCTATCGCGCATCTCGTTCGCCGGTTGGCGGGACCGCGCTTCCGCGTGCGCGGCGCGACTCCAGGCCCTCGGCGTCGCCCCCGGCGATCGCGTGTTGCTCGCCGGAGCGAATCATCCGGGCTGGGCCGTCGACTTCTTCGGCATCCTGCTCGCCGGCGCGACTGTCGTCCCGCTCGACGCGGCGATCGAAGCCGCCGCCGCGGCGAACCTCCTGCGCGCGTCCGGCGCGCGCGTGTTCATCGCGGATCGCGACGTGCGCGAGCGCGTCCGCCCCGACATCGGCGACGACGCGCTGTGGCTCGATCTCGTCGAAGCTTCCGCGCCCGGCGCGGCCCACGCGGCGGTCGACGTCTCGCCCGAAGGCGTCGCGGCGCTCATCTACACCAGCGGCACCACCGGCACGCCGAAGGGCGTCATGCTCTCCCACGTCAACATCACGGCCCTGGTCGCGTCGCTGGCGCCGCTGTTCCCGCTGGGCAAGGGCGATCGCGTGCTCAGCGTGCTGCCGTTGCACCACACCTTCGAGCTGACGTGTGGCTTGCTCTTGCCGCTGTCGCGCGGCGCACGCGTGGTCTACCTGGACGAGCTCAACGCCGAGCGGCTGGAGGTCGGCCTCAAGCACGGGCGCATCACGGCGATGGTCGGCGTGCCGGCGCTGTGGGAGATGCTCGAACGGCGCGTCACCGCCAAGGTGGCCGAGCGCGGCGTGTTCGCCTCGCGCGTGTTCGACTTCGCGCTGGAGCTGAACCGCAGCCTGGGAAAGAGCCTGGGCGTCGACGCGGGCAAGCTGCTGTTCGGTCCGGTGCACGAGGGGCTCGGCGGCCACCTGCGCTTCCTCGTCAGCGGCGGCGCGGCGCTCCCCGAGGCCACGCACCACAAGTTTGCCGGCTTGGGGCTGCACCTCGCCGAGGGCTACGGCCTCACCGAGGCCGCGCCGGTGCTGACCGTCGCGCCGGCCGGACCCGGGGCGAAGCCGGGCCACGTCGGCAAGCCGATCCCCGGCGTCGAGATCAAGATTGCCGCACCCGACGCCAGCGGTGTGGGGGAGGTGCTCGCCCGCGGTCCGAACGTCATGCTCGGCTACGCCGACGACGAGGAGAGCACGCGCCGCAGCATCGATGCCGACGGCTGGCTGCACACGGGCGATATCGGCAAGCTCGATCGCAAGGGCCAGCTCGTGATCGTCGGGCGTGCCAAGGACACGATCGTCGCCGCCAACGGCGAAAACGTATACCCCGACGACGTCGAAGCGCGGCTCGGTAGCGTGGAGCACATCTCGGAGCTCGCCATCGTCGGTACCGACAATCCGCGCGGCGGCGAGCGCGTCGCGTGCGTCGCCGTCGCCGAGGATCGCGAGGCCGGCCGGAAATCGCTGGACGCCGCCGTCGCCAAGCTCCCGCCGGCGATGCGCCCCGCTATCGTCACCATGATCGAGACGCCGCTGCCGCGCACGGCGACGCGCAAGGTCAAGCGTGCGGAGGTGCGCCGCCTGGTGGAGCGCGTCGCCCGGCTAAGCGAGCGCCCGCCGCGCCTGGACGCCGATCAAGGCGCCGGCCTCGACGGCGCGGCGCGCATGGTGCGTGCGGCCGTCTCCGCGATTTCCCGTCGCGAGCCCGCGACGCTGTCGCCCGAGCTCGGGCTGCGCGCCGATCTCGGCTTCGACTCGCTGATGCTGCTCGAGCTGCTGGTCGCGCTGGAGGCCCAGGCCGACGCCCACCTCGACGCCGAGCGGCTGAATGCGTGCCACACCATCGCCGACGCCGAGGCGTTGGTGCGCGACTCGAGCGCGGCGCGGCGGCTGTCGCGTACGGCGACGATCGAGCGCGAGGACGAGAGCTCCGCGGAGGTCCCGCCCGCCCTGCGCGAGGCCGCGATGCACTGGCTCGGCCGCGCGCAAATGAGCTTCTACGACAAGGTGCTCGACACGCGCGTCACGGGCCGCGCGTTCATCCCGTTCAACCGCAGCACGCTCGTCGCCGCCAACCACGCGAGTCACCTGGACATGGGGCTCGTGAAGTATGCCCTCGGCAGCTACGGCGCGGACATCGTCTCGCTGGCGGCACAGGACTACTTCTTCGAGGGCGGGCGCTTCCGGCGGGCGTACTTCGAGAACTTCACGAACCTGGTCGCCATGAGCCGCAGCGGTTCGCTTCGCCAGAGCCTGCGCCAGGCGGGCGAGCTGCTCGAGCAGGGCAAGACCTTGCTCATCTTCCCGGAGGGCACGCGCAGCGGCGAGGGTGGGGTGCAGGAGTTCAAGCCCGCCGTCGGCCATCTCGCCCTCGCCCACGACAAGGACATCCTGCCCGTCTACCTCGGCGGCACGCACGCGGCGTTGCCCAAGGGTGCGACGCTGCTCCGTCGTCGCGACGTCAAGGCGCGCATCGGCCCGCCGCTCGCCATCCAGGATCTGCGCCGGCTGACGGCGGGCATGACACCGAGCGAGGCGTCGCGCGCCGTGGCGCGTCTTGCGCAGCGCGCCGTGACCGCGCTCTCGCGCGGACAGGTGCTGGACATCAGTCGACTCGAGACGCTGGAGGAAGAGAGCCACGAGGATGCGTCTCTCGCCCAGGTCTTCCGCGAGCTCGAGGGCCGCTTCGTCGCCGGCGCCGTGGACGAGCCCGTGAGCTTCTATTTCTCCCTCGGCAAGGACGAGCGCTGGACGATCCAGGTCACGCGCGAGCACTGCGAGGTTACGCCCGGCAAGGTCGTCGACAGCGCCGACTGCGTGCTCAAGACGTCGCCCACGATGTTCACGCGCATCGTTCGCGAGGCGTACACGCCGTCGCCCGCGGAGTTCATCAGCGGCACCGTGAAGAGCAACAACATCGGGCTGCTCATGACCTTCCAGAAGGCGTTCCACCTCGCCGGCGAGAGCTGACGGCGCGGTTCCGCGCCGGACCGGCAACCCTTCGTGTACCATCCTGGGTTTGCAGGACGGCGCGGTCAGCTTCGGCGACAATCGATTCCACCTCGATAGCACCGTCGAGAGCGTCGCGGTGTCGCCGGACGGTACGCACCTCGCCGCGGCTGGCACGTCGAAGACGGTGGTGTGGGAGCTCGCGACGGCGCGCGTCGTCGCGACCACTGGGCAGAGCGCTTTCGCGGTCGCGTTCTCCGACGACCAGACGCTGTGGCTCGCGATGGCGCGCCTCCACAAATGGCGCTTTCATGCAGCGCCGGAGCCTACGGAGATCTCGAAGAACGAGTCGCCGATGGTCGTCTCGCGCGACGGCGCGCTGGTGGCGGCGGCGGCTCGTGGGGACGTCGCGATCCTGTCTACCGCGGACGGCCGCGTCCGCCGCGTGTGCAAGGGTCGAAGGCAGGTGCGCTCGCTCGCCTTTTCGCCGGACGGCGCGCGACTCGCCGTCGCATCGGAACAGCGCGCGGTGATCTTCGATGTCGCGGACGGCAGGGAGGTCGAGGTCGTCGTGCCCGAGCGAGGCAGCACCGTCCACGTCGGGTTCCTGTCACAGGAGCGGCTGCTCGTCGCTCGCGACGTGTCGAAGGCCGTGTCCGTCGTTCCACTCGATGGCGCGCCGGCCTCGACGCTGGCACTGGTCGACTACTTCAGCGACTTCGCCGTCGCGCCGGACGGTTCGCGCTTCGTCGTGGTCTCCGACAGCGGGATCCAGATCTTCGACGCGGCGAGCCTCGTGGAAATCCAGCGCGTGCTCCAGAGGCAGCCCTGGCAGGCGCCGGCGTTCGTCGGCGCGGGGCGCGTAGCGGTTGGCGCGCTTCGCGCGGTTCACTTCTTCGACGTTGAAGCGGGGCACATCGAACAGCCCCCGCCGGCGCAGCAGGACGGCGCGTCGGCGATCGCGTGTTCGCCGGACGGCGCGTTCGTCGCGACGGCGGGCGGAGCCAATCCGGCAATCCGGCTGTGGCACCCCGGGGACGGCGGCCTTGTCGCCACGCTCCACTGTCAGCACCGGATCGACGCGCTCGCCGTCTCGCCCGACGGGAAGACCGTCGCGGCCGGTACCTGGCGCACGCTAGCCCTGTTCGACGTTGCGTCCGGCGCCGCGCGCACCTTCGCGAGCGCGCTCCGCGAGGTGGCTGCGGTCGCGTACGCGCCGGACGGACGCTTGGCAACGGCGAGCGAGCGCGGTCGCCTGGTCCTGCGCGACGTGGCCAGCGGAGCCGAGACGCAAGTGGTTCGCGAGCTGCCGCGCTTTCCCGGCGAAACCGGGCGTCCCGGTCTCGCGTTCTCCGGCGACGGTCGCTGGCTGGCGCTGGCGCCCGCTGCCGGAGGTCTGCTCGTGTTCGACGCCGCGACCGGCGCCGCGGTGCTCTCCCGGCGCGGCAAGGCGCCGCGCGCGGCGGCCGTCGCCTTCTCCGGCGACGCGACGCGGGTCGGTTACGCCGACGGCGATGCCGCCGTGGTGCTCGACCTCCCCGCGGGGACGGTCGTGCGTCGTCGCGAAGCGGGTGCGGTAGTCGGGCTCGCTCTGGTGCCCGGGGAGCTGTTGGTTATCGCTCCGCGCGGCGCGGCCACGCTGGTGGTCGACGTCGAGACCGGACAGAGCCGCACGCTGGAAACCGAGCGCGTCGCGTGCGCCCTCACCAGCGCGCCGGACGGCCGCATCCTGGTCGGCTACGAGGACGGCACGGCCGCGCTGGTGCCGCTCGAGCTCGCGACTCCGGATGACGGGTCGAGTCCGTACCGGGTCGCCGGCGCGCGCCCGGTGGTGACGGCGATGAAGCGCCCCGCGCCCGCGTCCGACGACGAGGTCCGGCGCGCCGCGCGCGGGCTGTTCGTCGTGCGCCGCAGCGGGCCGCGGCTCTCGCTCGATGTCCATTGGCCGCGCTACCGGATCCGTCAGCACCTGTTCTTCGGCGTCGTCTACGCGCTTCCGGCGGCGCTGCTCTTCTCGCCGAGCGCACTCGGGCTGGTGCTCGGCGTTCCCATGGCGTGCGCGTCGCTGTACCGCTTCTATCTTGCGCTCGCGTGCGGCGTGAACCACTCGCGACTCGACCTCGACGATGCAGAGCTGCGTGTCGCGCTCGGGCCGCTGCCGTGGTGGGGCAACCGCCGCCTGCCGGTGCGCCGCGTCGACCAGCTCTACGTCAAGGAGCTGGCGATCACGTACTCGTCGCGCAATGGCCACCACACGGAGTACTACTACGACCTCCGGGCACAGCTCGCCGACGGCAGCGACGTCAAGGTGCTGTCCGCGGCGCTGGAGCCCGACCAGGCCAAGGCGCTCGAAGCCGCGCTCGAGGCCCACCTCGGCATCCAGAACCGCCCGGTCGACGGCGAGTACACGGGCTAGCGCGTCGGCAGATCCGCTCTGTTACCAGGCCGCCGGCTGCTGGTAGACGCCGTGCTTCACGAGGAAGCGGCCGTCGCGGAACGCGTCCGGGGCGAGCTCGCGGATGCCGTCCTCGGACATCTCGAGTACGCGGGTCGCGACCTGGTCGACCATCTTGCGGTCGTGGGTGACGAAGATCGCCGTGCCCTGGAACACCGCGAGCGCCTCGGTCAGCGCGCGGATCGACTCGAGATCCAGGTGGTTCGTCGGCTCGTCCAGCAGCAACACGTTGGGCTGCGCGAGCATCAGCCGCGCCAGCAGCAGGCGTACGGACTCGCCGCCGGAAAGCACCTTCGTCGGCTTGAGCGGCTCGTCCTTCTTGAACAAGAGCTTGCCGAACAGGGCGCGCAGGTGCTCCTCGTCGACACGCTCGTTGAAGCTCCAGAGCCACTCCCGCGCGGTCTGATCGGAGCGCTTCAGGGCCTCGCTGTGCTCCTGCGGCATGTACGCCCGGTTGGCCTCGTAGCCCCACTCCACCGTGCCGCTGTCGGGCTCGATCTCGCCCTGGAGCAGCCGCAGCATGGTGGTCTTGCCGATGCCGTTCGGGCCGACCAGGGCGATGCGATCGCCGCGCATCACGCTCAGGTTGAAGCCGCTGCAGATCTCCTTGTCGCCGAAGCTCTTGTCCAGGGCGACGACGCTGAGCACGCTGCGCCCGCTCGGCCGCGCCTGCTCGAAGCGAATGAACGGCCGCTGGATGTTCGAACGCTTCAGGTCGATCATCGCCTGCTTCTCGCGCTCGATCTGCTTTTCGCGCGACTTCACCTGGCTCGCGCGGGAGCCGGAGCGGAAACGCTGCACGAACTCCTGCAGCTGCAGCACCTTCTGCTGCTTCGCCGAGTTGACGAGCTCGAGCGACGAGCGCGCGTCGGCCTTCATCTTGACCATGTCGTCGTAGTTGCCCGGGTAGACGATGATCGTCTCGTAGTCGACGTCGGCGATGCGCGTGCACACCTCGTTCAAGAAGTGGCGATCGTGGCTGATGACGACGAGCGCGCCGTCGTACGCCAGGAGGAAGCTCTCGAGCCAGCGGATGCTGGCGATGTCGAGGCTGTTGGTCGGCTCGTCGAGGAGCAAGGTATCGGGCTTGCCGAACAGCGCCTGCGCGAGCAGGACGCGCACGCGGTCGCCGCCCTGCAGCACCTCGAGCTTCTCCTCGTGGAGCGCCTCCGGGATCCCGAGCCCGGCGAGCAGCCCGGCGGCCTCCGGCTCGGCCGTGTAGCCGTCCTGCTCGGCGATGGTCATCTCGAGCTCGCCCAGCCGGATGCCTTCCTGGTCTGTGATCGCGTCGCCCTTCTCCACCAGCACGTGCTTCTCGGCCAGCGCCGCCCACAACTCCGTGTTGCCCATCAAGACCACGTCGAGGATGCGCTTGTCGGCGTAGATCGAGTGGTCCTGCCGCAGCACGCCGAGGCGTCCGCGCGAGCTGACACGCCCGCTCGTCGGCTCCATCGTCTCGTCCAGGATCTTCATGAACGTCGACTTGCCGCAGCCGTTCGGACCGGTGAGGCCGTAGCGCTCGCCGTCGTTGAAGGTGACGGTGACGTTGTCGAAGAGCACCCGCTCTCCGAAGTTCATCGAGATCTCGAAGGCGCTGATCATGAGGCGGGGGAAGCTAGCAGAACCCCAGCGCTTTGCACGCAAATGCTGCGCGAATGCCGGCGCGGCGCGGAATGCCTAGTCCTGGCTCCGCGGCGTGTCGCTCTCGATGCGTCCGTCGACCAGGGAGACGACGCGATCGCAGCGCTCCGCGACCCGCGGGTCGTGGGTGACGATCAGCAGGCTGGTCCCCAGCTCGCGGTTGGTCCGCCTGAGCAGCTCGAAGGCGTCGTCGGCCGTGTGCGTGTCCAGGTTGCCGGTCGGCTCGTCCGCCAACACCAGGGGCGGACGCCCCATCAGCGCCCGCGCGATCGCCACCCGCTGCTGCTCGCCGCCGGACAGCTGGTTCGGGTGCGCCTGCGCGCGGTGCGCCAGGCCCACGCCGGCCAGCATCTCCTCGGCCGCCGCGATCATCGACGCGCGATGCCGTCCGGCGTCGATCATCAGCGGCATGGCGACGTTCTCCGCGGCGGTGAGCGCGGGGATCAAATGGTGGAACTGGAACACGAAGCCGATGCTGCGACCGCGCAGCGCTGTCAACGCCGCGTCGTCCAGGCCGCGCGTGTCGCGGCCCTGGATCAGCACGCGCCCGTCCGTCGGGCGATCCAGCAGCCCGATGATGTTGAGCAGCGTGCTCTTGCCCGAGCCGGACGGACCGATCAACGCCACCAGCTCGCCCTCGTCCAGCGTCAGATCGATGCCGTAGAGCACGCGGGTAACGACCTGCTCGCCGTAGTCCTTGACCACGCCTTCCAGCTGAAGGACGGAGGGCGTCGCGTCACTCATGGCGGATCGCCACCGCGGGGTCGAGGCGCGCGGCGCGCCGCGCCGGCAGCGCAGCGGCGACGACGCCGGTGAGCATCGCGATCAGCGACGAGCGCCCGAGCAGCGTGGCCGTGAGCGCCACCGGGAACAGCGCCGAGCCGTCCGGCGCCACGGCCAGGCGTTGGAAGAACAGCGCCAGACCCGAGCCGAGCGCGCAGCCGAACACCGAACCGAGCAGCCCGACCAGCGCGCCCTGGATCAAGAACACGCGCAGCACCCGCGCGCGCGGCGTGCCCATGGCGCGAAGGATGCCGATCTGTCGCGATTTTTGCACGACGGACACGATCAGCACGCTGGCGATGCCCATGGCGACCGCCACGATCACGAACACCTGGATCATGGTGCTGGAGCTGCTCTGCGAACGGAGCGCGGTGAGCAGCTGGGAGTTGGTGGTCATCCAGCTCTCGCTGGTGAGCCCGGTGCGCTCGCTGATGCGCGTCGCGATGTCGTTGGCGTCGAAGATGCGCGCGACCTTCACCTCGATGCTCGACACGCCTCCGACAAGATCGAGCAACGTCTGCGCGCTCCGCAGCGACACCAGCACCCAGCGCCGGTTCACGTCGCGGTTGCCGAGATCGAACACGCCGCGGACCGTGAACAGCTCGCTCCTGCCGTCTGCCGACTGGATTCGCAGCTTGTCGCCGGCGTCGATTCCGAGGTCCTTCGCCAGCTCGCGACCGATCACCGTCTCCGTGCCGCTCAGCGAGTAGCGACCGGACACGATGTGGCCCGGGACGTCGATGATGCGCGCGTACTCGGCGGCGTTCACGCCCATCAGCGCCACGGACTTCTCCGCATTGCCGCGCACGGCGAAGGCAGAGCCGGCGGCCATGGGTGACGTCGCGACCACGCCGGGCGTGGCGTCGACGGCCTCGCGCACCTGCTGCCAGCCGTCGATGGAACGGACGCGCTGCGCGGTCTTCTCGACGCGCGTGGCGATGATCCGGCCGTCGGGCGCGCGCGCCGCCATCAGCTCGCGCGCCTGCTCGTCCTCGGGGCGCACGACGATGTGCGGCTGGATGCCGAGGGTCTGCTCGATCAAGCTCTGCTGCAGCCCGGTGATCAGCGCGGACAGGAACACCAGCACGCCGACGCCAACGCCGACGCCGGCGACGATCAACAGCGACTGCATGCGTCCCTCGCGCAGGAAGCGCAGCGCGACGAACCACTCGAGCGGCATTCAGCCCTCGTCCGGGGCGGGGCGCAGGCGCTGTCCGGCCTCGACGTGCGCGTCGCCGGGTGGGATGACCTGGGCGCCGTCGCTCACGCCGCCGGTGATCTCCACGCTCTGATCGCCCTTGATCCCGAGCTTCACGTCCACGTGTCGCGCGCGGTTGCCGTCGACGACCAGCAGCCACGGGTGCGGCGTGGCGAGGGCGCGCACGGCGCCGGCGTCGAGCACCAGCGCGTTCTTCTTGCGCGCGACCTCGATCTCCACGGACACCGTCATCGACGGGCGCAGGTACGCGGGCGGCGCATCCACGTCGAGCTTCACCTGCACGGTGCCGCGCTGCGGATCGACGCCGGGCGCGATGAACGCCAGCTTGGCGTCGAAGCGCTGATCGGGGAACGCCTCGGCGGAGGCCTTCGCGGGTTGGCCGACGGCGAGCAGCGCCAGGTTCTTCTCGTCCGGTTCGACCACGAGCTGCGTTCGTCCGACACCCACGAGCCGCACGAGCTCCGTGCCCGGCTGCACCACGTCCCCCGGGTCCACTGCCCGCAGCAGCACCACGCCGTCCGTGGGCGCGACGACGCGCGTGCGCTCGAGGCGCGCGTTCGCCGCTGCGAGCTCCGCGTCGGCCTGGGCGATGGCGGCGCTCGCCAGGCGCGCCTCCACGCCGCCCGGCGCGGCGGCCTTGGCCTGGGCTTCGGCCGAAGCGAGCTGGCTTCTCGCCACGGCGAGGGCGGAGCCGGCGTCGTCCAGGGCGGACTTCGTCGTCGAGCCGCTGGCGAACAGCGCGGTCTCGCGCTGGTAGTCCAGCTTCTTCTGCTCCACTCGTGTCCGGGCCTGATCCAGCGACTGGTTCGCGACCTCGGCGGTGACGCTGTGCACTTGATGACGCTGCGCGCGAGCCCGCGACTGCGCCGCCTTCGCCTGGGCGACGGCGGCTTCGGCTTCGCGCGGGTCGATCTGGACGAGCAGCTGCCCGGCCTTGATGCGGCTGCCGTCGTCGATCTCGACGGCGGTTACGGTTCCCGGGACGAGCGCCGTGAGCGTGACCTGCGTCGGCGGCAGCACGCGTCCGCTCGTCACCACGGTCTGCACCAGCTCGCCGCGGTGCGGCCGGACCACGCCGACGTGCGGCCCGAGCGCCCGCTCGATCGCCGCGTACGCCACGGCCGCCAGCACGGCGAGCGCGACCAGCCCCCACGCGTACCGCGAGAACCGCCGTACGCCGCTCGCCCCGCGCCGGGAGCGTGCTTGCGGGGACACGAGCGACTCTCCCGAATGCGACAAACGAGTTCTCCAGCCTGAACTTGTGGAACGGCGCGCCCGTGTCAAGGGGCCGATGCCGGTCCGGCGCGGAACCCCGCGCGTCGCCTTACGCGACCTTCTTCATGCAATGCACGCAGCGGGTCGCTTCGGGATGGATCAGGCCGCCGCAGTGCGGGCAAGGTGTCTTCACGATCTCCGGCGCGGGCTCGATGCGTCGCACCGCCGCCGTGGGCTCGGGTCCGGAGTCTCGCTCAGGCTCCGGCGCCGGCGCAGGGGCGGGTCCGGGCGTCAAGGCACCGGGGGGCGCCTCGGGCATCGGCTCGGTGGGAGGGCCGTCCACGGCGCTCGGCGTGATCGCGATCTCGCGCGCGCCGAGCTCTCGCGCGATGGTGTCGAGCTTCCGGTCGATCGTGAACAGCGTCGGCAGCGCGCGGCCGACGGCACCGTGGAACGCGCCGGTCGCCCACACCAGGATGCCGAACAACAGCACCGCGAGCCCGGTGAGCGTGAACCCGACCTGATCGCTCGAGCTGCGCATGCCCATCGCGATCACGATCGTGATCACCGCGCCGATGCACGCGATGATGCCGATCCCGCGGGTTACGCTGCTGAGGCGCAGGAGATAGCGCGCGGCACGCGCCCGTTCGCTGTCTTCACTGTCGTGTCCCGCCATGGCTGTCCCCCGGAGGTGTTGCCCATCCTGCTCCGGAACGGGGCGCACGGGAAGGGGGGCAAGAGCCGTGGTAGATTCGCCGGCGCATGGACGACGTGCTCGCGTTCTCCGCCGGCGAAGCGCCGCTGCTCGTCAGCTTCCCCCACGACGGGACGGGCATTCCGGCGACGATCGAGCGCCGCATGACGGAGCCGGCGCTCGCGCGCCCCGACACGGACTGGCACGTCGCGCGACTCTACGACTTCGTCGCGAGCCTCGGTGCGAGCACGCTCAGGCCGCTTCCGAGTCGCTACGTCGTGGATCTCAACCGCGATCCGTCGGGTGCGGCGCTGTACCCAGGCGCGGACAACACCGCGGTCGTTCCCGCCAGCACCTTCGACCGTCAGCCGATCTACCGCGCCGGGCAGGAACCGGACGCCGGCGAGATCGCCGAGCGCGTGCATCGCTACTTCCAGCCGTACCACGCCCGGCTCGCCGAGGAGATCGAGCGGCTGCTCTCGATCCACGGCGTGGCGGTGGTCTTCGACGCGCACAGCATCCGCTCGCAAGTCCCGCGCTTCTTCGAGGGCGCGCTGCCGGACCTGAACCTCGGCACGGCCAGCGGCGCGAGCGCGGACGCGGCGTTGTGCGCACGGGCCTATGCGGTGCTCGACGCCGCGCCGTATAGCTCGGTGGACAACGGTCGCTTCAAGGGCGGCTACATCACGCGCCACTACGGACAGCCCGCGCGCCGCGTGCACGCCGTCCAGCTCGAGCTGGCGCAGAAGAACTACATGCACGAGGCGCCGCCCTACGCGTTCGACGACGCGCGCGCGGGGCGCCTGCGCGTCGTGCTCCGCGGCTTCGTCGAGGCGCTGATCGGCTGGGCGCGCGAGCAGACTCGATGACCGCCTACGCGTTCGAGCACCTGTGGCGTCCGCGCGGCTGGACGTCGTCCGGCGTCGTGAGCGTGGAGGACGGCCGCGACGCGACGCAGACGGTGCGCGGGTTCGCGCTGCCCGGCATGCCGAACCTCCACTCCCACGCGTTCCAGCGCGCCATGGCCGGCCTCGCGGAGCACGCGTCCGTCGGGCGACGACAATTTCTGGTCGTGGCGCGAGGCCATGTACCGCTTCGTCGAGCGGCTCGATCCCGACGATGTGGAGAGCATCGCGAGCCAGCTCTACGCGGAGATGCTCGAAGCCGGCTACACCTCCGTCGGCGAGTTCCACTACCTGCACCACGCGCCGGACGGGCGCGCGTACGACAATCCCGTCGAGATGGCGGAGCGCCTCGTGGCGGCCGCGCGCCGGACCGGCATCCACCTGACCTTGCTCCCGGTGCTGTACGCGTCCAGCGGCTTCGACGGCGCGCCGCTTGGGCCGGCGCAGCGCCGCTTCAAGACCGACGCGACGTGGATCGCCGACGCGGTCCAGCGCCTGCGCGGCGCGTTCCCGGACGTGCGCGTGGGCGTCGCGCCGCACAGCCTGCGCGCCGCGCCGCCCGCCGAGCTCGCCGCGTGCGTCACCGCGGTCGCCGATGGACCGATCCACATCCACGTCGCCGAGCAGCTCGCGGAGGTGGAGGCGTGCCGCGCCGCGCGCGGCGCACGACCCGTCCAGTGGCTGCTCGATCACGCGGCGGTGGACGCGCGCTGGTGCCTGGTGCACGCGACCCACGTCGACGACGCGGAGCTCGCCGGCGTCGCGGCGAGCGGCGCCGTGGTCGGCTACTGCCCGACGACGGAAGCGAACCTCGGCGACGGGATCGCGCCGGCCTGCCGGTCCGGCGCGGCCGGCGTCCGCTTCGGCGTCGGCAGTGACAGCCACATCTCCGTCAGCGTGACCGAGGAGCTGCGCTGGCTCGAGTACGCCCAGCGCCTCGCCCAGCGCCGGCGCAACGTGATTTCCAGCGGCGAAGCGCTGTACGCCAGCGCGCTCGCTGGCGGCGAGCAGGCGCTCGCGTGCGGCGGGCACGCCGACGTCGTCGTGCTCGACGCGGATCACCCGGTGCTCGCCGGCAAGCCGCGCGAGTGCGTGATCGACGCGCACGTGTTCTCGAACCACGGCAGCGCCGTGCGGGACGTCATGGTGGGCGGCCGCTGGGTCGTGAAAGACGGACGGCATCGCGACCGCGACGCGATCCGCGCGAGCTTCCGCGCGACGATGGCGCGCCTCGCACGCTAACGTCGTGTGCCGCGCGTCGTGAACGAACGAGAGCGACGCTGGACGGACGCGGCGCCAGTGGCGTGTCCCGGCAGGAATGAGCCAGCAACAGCGGAAGGTGAGGGAAGGCGCCGCTCGCGATCGGCGAAGCCGCCCCGCGTCGGGGTGACTCGGCCGCGGGCCGCGCGGGGCGCGAGGCGCCCCGGGATCCGCCTGGAACGGGATTCAACCTGCGGGTTGAATAATGCGCGCCGCTTGCTCCCGCCGGCGAGCTGCGACAAACCCGCGTCCATATGGCGCGCACCTGGGTCGGCGGAGCGACGGGGTTTCTCGGATCGCACCTGGTGCGGCAGCTGCGCGCGCGCGGCGACGACGTCGTCGCGGTGTCGCGGAGCGGCGGCCAGGTCGACGACGTCATGGTCGAAGCAGTGGACGTGCTCGACGCCGCCGCGGTGGAGCAGAGCGCGCGCGGCTGCGACGGGGCGTTCCTGGCGACGGGCAAGGTGTCGCGCGATCGCGAGGACGCGGCGGCGCTGCACCGCCTGCACGTGCTCGGGACGCGGAGCGCGCTCGCGGGGCTGCGCGCGGCGGGCGTCAAGCGCGTCGTGGTGGCGAGCACCAGCGGCACCATCGCCGCCGGGCGCGATCCAGATCGCATCTTCGACGAGAGCGCGGAAGCCCCGATGGAGGTCATCGCGGGCTTTCCCTACTACCGCACCAAGCTGTACGGCGAGCGCGAGGCGCTCGAGGCGAACGACCCGCCGGACTTCGAGGTCGTGGTCGTGAATCCAAGCCTGCTGCTCGGCCCGGGCGACGCGCGTGAATCGTCGACCGGCGACGTGCGGCGGTTCCTCGAGCGCAGCGTGCCGGCGATCCCCGCTGGTGGCATCGCGTTCGTGGACGCGCGCGACGCGGCGGCGGGGATGATCGCGGCGTTCTCGCGCGGGCACGCCGGCGAGCGCTACCTGCTGAACGCGAAGAACATGACGCTCGCCGCATTCTTCCAGCGGCTCGAGCGCATCAGCGGGGTCAAGGCGCCGCGACTCCGATTGCCGGCGTCGCCGGCGCTCGCGCTGGGCGCGAGCCGGCTATTTTCGCGCGCCGTGCGCGCCATCGGCGGCACGCCGCCGGTCGACGAGATCAGCGTCGAGATGGGCCAGCTGTACTGGTATTGCACCAGCGACAAGGCGGAGCGCGAGCTTGGCTGGACGCCGCGGGACGTCGGCGAGACGCTGCGCGATACCATCGACGATCTCGCGGCGAACAAGCGCGCGTTCCCCGACGGCGCGCAGCTTCACTGATCCGCGCTGCGGCACACGACGCCGCAGCCGACCGCGCCGGCTTCCGATCCTCCGCGTCCCCGATCCGGATCCATTGCACCAGCGCGACGAGCTCCCGCGTCCGCGCGTCGGACGCGAAACGGGGGATGCGTGAAGCATCGTCGATCTCGTGTCCGCGTGGCGGACGCGAAACGGGTGTGCGTGGAGCATCGGCGATCTCGCGTCCGCGCTGCGGACGCGAAACGGGGGATGCGTGAAGCATCGGCGATCTCGCGTCCGCGTGGTGGACGCGAGACGGGGTATGCGTGGAGCATCGGCGATCTCGCGTCCGCGTTGCGGACGCGAAACGGGCGATGCGTGGAGCATCGGCGATCTCGTGTCCGCGCGGCGGACGCGAAACGGGGTATGCGAGGAGCATCGGCGATCTCGTGTCCGCGTTGCGGACGCGAAACGGGGGATGCGTGGAGCATCGGCGATCTCGCGTCCGCGTGGCGGACGCGCCCCCGCGTGAACGGTTACCGCCTCACAGCCCGCCGTCGTAGTAGCAGGCGTCCCATCGAGCGCTCTCACGGGTTTCCCGCGAAGCACGCCTGGCGCGCGGCAAGCTCGCTCTGGCACGCGGACAGCTTCGCGAAGCCGTCGCCGTCGCACGACCACGCCGTGGCCGGCGCCTGCGCGGTGCAGGTGTCGACTGCCGCGATCTCGCCGAGGCACTTGGGAAACTGGCTCGCGAAGTCGTCGCAGGCGAGCACGCAGTCCGACAGGTCGTCGCTCGCGCAGCCGACGCTCTGGGCGGCGTTGCACGCGTCCACGCAGCCCGCGTCCGGCGCGTCCGGCGCCGCGTCGGCGGGCGCGGTGGTGTCCGGGCTCGCGTCGCCGGCTTCGATCGGCGACGCGTCCGCGCAGCATGCGTCCGGGCCGGACAGGATCTCCGCGCCGCTGCGGCCGCTGCACGCCGCCAAGAGCAGGCCGCAGCCCAGGATACCGCGCCGGACCGGCAACACCCGGACCTAGTTGATCGTGCCGCCGCAGTCGACGAAGGACGCGATCGTCGTGTCGATACGGAAGTGCGACTCCGACGTGTGTCGCTCGGCGGAGAACACCTCGAGCGCGTAGGTGCCGCCCTTGGTGATGCCCAGGGCGGACGCGCTCGCGTCGAGATCCACTTGCTTGGTCTCCGCGCCGTGTACGCCGCCCAGGTCGATCGCCAGGTGGCCGTTGATGAAGGTCCACAGGTCGTCGTCGCCGGTGAACTTGAACACCTCGCCGCCGTTGTAGACGAACTTCGTGTGCAGCTCGAACGTGAAGTGGAAGTTGTGGTTGTTGCCTTCGTTGCCGAATAGCTCGTTGTCGATCGGGAAGAAGGCGCCGTTGTCGTAGGTGTAGACGTTGCCGCCGGCCGCGGTCAGCGAGATCGTGATCTGCTTCGACATGTTCACGCCGCTGACGTCGCGGTACCACTGGTCGAAGGTCTGCTGGCTGTGCACGGTGACGGTCGGGTTCATGCCGTGCGCGTAGACCGGCTTCTTGTCCGTGCCGAGCATGGCCTCGACGATGCCCGGGTCGTCGGCGATCTTGTACTCGAAGTCGGGGTGGTCCTGATGGAAGTCACGGAGCGTGCCCGTGAGGTCGCTGCCGCAGTTGTCGTTGCCGCTGCTGCCGCCGCTCCCGCCGCCGTCGCCCGGGTTGAACCCGCCGGAGCCGCCGGAGGCCGACGAGCCGCCGCTGCCGGAGGCGGACGAGCCGCCGCTACCGGACGCGGACGAGCCGCCGCTGCCGGAGGCGGACGAGCCGCCGCTGCCGAGGCCGGATCCGCCGTCCCCGCTGCCGCACGCGGCCGCGGCGCCTGCCAGGGCGATCAGGAGCAAAGAAGCGGTTCTCATATCCGGTCCCTCCGCGTGGAAAGCTAGCAGCCGGTCGCTTCACTCACAAGCAAAGCGAATGCTTCCGGATGGTTGCAAGCGGCGCATGATGCGCGCCGTGGCGACGCGCCGCGCCCGGCCGCATGTTGGTGGCCATGCGCGACGCTGTATTCCCGGTGTTGGTCCTGAGCGCGGTGGCGAGCGCGTGTGCGCCGGCCGCGCCCTCCGCGTCACCCGCCGGCAACGCTTCGCCGCAGCAGCAGATCGTGGACCGTGCGACGGCCGCGATCAGCGAGATGCGCTCGAACCCCGACTTCCGGGCGATGGACGGCTACCTCGCGCGCGCGAAGGGCGTGATGGTGTTCCCGCGCGTGATCAAGGCGGCGCTGATCTTCGGCGGCGAGGGCGGCAACGGCGTATTGGTGGCGCGCGCGCCCGACGGGGGCTGGAGCGCGCCGGCGTTCTATTCCATGGGCGCCGGCAGCGCGGGCTTCCAGGTCGGCTTCCAGCAGGCGTCCGTGGTGCTGTTCCTGATGGACGAAAGCACGCTGATGTCGACCATGCAGACCGGCCTCAAGCTCGGAAGCAACGCGACGGTGGCGGCCGGCACCATCGGCGACAGCGGCGCGTCGCGCAACGCGACGGCGTCGAGAGGCGTCGTCGAGATGACGAACGTCGGCGGCGTGTTCGCCGGTGTGTCGCTGGACGGCGCGGTGATCGCGCCGCGCCGGGACTTCAACGCGGCGTACTACGGCGGCGACGGCACGAACGCCTACGACATCACCGTGCGCACCAACTACGACCGGCCCGGAATCGCGGCGCTCAAGCGAGCGCTCGCGCCGCGCTAGGGCTTGCGACGGCGCACGACGCCTGGCGGATCCGCTCGGCGCTCGGCGGGCTGGGGTTGTGCTGCCGGCGCGGCCGGCGGCGCGGGGCGCTCGTGCGCTGCGCTCGGCCGCGGCGCGGGCGCGGGCTTCGCGGCGGCGACCGGCGCGGGCTCGGGCTTCGCGACGGGAGCCGGCGCGGGCTCGGGCTTCGCGACCGGGGCCGGCGGCGGCTCGGGCTCGGGCGGCGGTTCGGGCAGGCCGAGCTTCTTCCTGAGCACGTCTCCCAGGCTGCCGAGGCCGGAGTGGGTCGCGCTCGCTCCGGAGAACTCGCGGAAGTTCCGCCGTTCCTCCACACCGGCGACGCCGCGCACGCTGAAGCGGGTCTTGCCGCTGGTCGCGTCGCGGCTCAGGAGCACGACGTCGATCTCCGTGCCGACGGGAAATGCGCGGCGGTGGTCGGCGCCGGGCGTCAGCCCGAGCTCGCGCACCGGCACCAGCCCTTCGCCCTTCGGCGTCTCGATGAAGACGCCGAACGTCGCGACGCGGGCGACCTTGCCCTTGAGCACCTCGTCGGGCGCCGGCGCCTGCCCCAGCACGGGCTGGGTTCGCGCCTTCATGCTCAAGCGCACGCGCAGCCCTTTCGGCGACTGCTCGACCGCGAGCACGCGCACCGCCACCGTCTCTCCCTCGCGGACCACGTCCTCGACGCGGTCGACGCGATGATGCGCGAGCTCGGAGATGTGGACGAAGCCTTCCACGCCGCCGAGATCGACCACGGCGCCGTGCTTTTGCACCGAGTGCACCACGCCGTCCACGTCCGTGCCCGGCACCAGCCGTTCCTCGGCTTCCGCGGCGCGGGCGCGGCGCTCGTCCTCTAGTAGCGCGCGACGCGAGACGATCACCGAGCGGCCGCCGTCCTTGATCTCGAGGACCCGGAACGCGAGTGTCTGGCCCTCGTACACCGCCAGATCGGCGGTGTGGACCACATCGACCTGCGAGGCGGGACAGAACGCGCGCACGCCGGCGAGCTCCACTTCGAGACCGGCCTTGACCGCGCGCGCAACGCGACCTTCCACCGGCGTGCCGCTGTGTTGCGCGATCTCGAGCGACGCCGTGTCGGCCTGACCGCCGCGCCCGATCGAGACCGCGAGGCGCGGCGCGTCCGGCGTCGCATCGACCACCGTCGCGCGCACGCGGTCGCCGAGCTTCACGCGGACCTCGCCGCGGTCGTTCTCGAGCTCGCCGCGCTCGATGCGCGCGTCCGCCGGCGCCCCCACGTCGACGAACACGCTGTCGCCGCCGACCTGGATCACCGTGCCCTCGACCACCTCGCCGACCTTGAGCCGGCGCCGCGCGCGGCTGTCGCCGTCGGCGAGCGAGGCCTCCATCATCGATGCGAAATCGTCCTTGGGCGTCATGGGCGGCGAAGCATGCCATTGGCCCGCAGGAAACCAAGCGGTTTCGCGCGGAACCGCGTCGATCCGCGCCCCGTGGAAGCCGCGCCGGACCGGCAGACCTGCCCGGGATTTGCCCGCCGCCACCAGGATGAGCATCTTCAAGGCGTGACGTCCCCGCTCCCGATTCTGCTGCTCGGTGCCGCGATGCTCGCGGTGCCCGAGGCGTCGACCGCCGACGCGACGCCGCCGTGCGTGCACGCCCGCGCCGAGGCGCGCTACGCGAACTACGGTTACGACCACTGGGTCGTGCTCTCCAACGGCTGCGCGAAGGCCGCCGCGTGCAGCGTCGCGACCGACGTGAACCCGACGCCCGTCCGGGTGGACGTGCCTCGGGGAGCGTCGCGGGAGGTGCTGACGTTCCGGGGCTCGCCGGCGAGCGAGTTCCACGCTACGGCAACGTGCACGCTTGGTGAGTGAGCGCTCGTGATCTACGTTGCGTGACGTGACGCGGCACAAGAGCGAGGACACGGACCAACTCGGTGTCGAGCTGGAGCGCGCCGCGCTGCGCGCGCTGCGCGCGGCCTACGACGACCTGAACGGAAGCTTTTTCGCGTTCCAGCTGCGACGGCCGGTGCTCGAGCTTGGCGACGGTGCGGGGCGGCTCGGTCGCTGGCACCGCGAGCACCGCTCGATCGAGCTCGCGCGCGGTCTGCTCGGCGGCCACGGCTGGGGCGTCGTGGTCGAGGTGCTGAAGCACGAGATGGCGCACCAGTACGTGGACGAAGTGCTCGGGCGGAGCGACGAGACGGCGCACGGCCCGGCCTTCCGCGAGGTGTGCAGAGCTCGCGGCATCGACGCGCGCGCGGCCGGAGCTCCGGTCGGGGGTCGGTCCGGCGCGGAATCTCGCGTGCTCGAGCGCGTCGCGAAGCTGCTCGCGCTGGCCGAGAGCTCGAACGCCCACGAAGCCGAGGCGGCGATGAGCGCCGCGCGGCGCCTGATGCTCAAGTACAACATCGAATCGATCAAGGATCCGGTCGAGCGCGCCTACGCGTTCCGGCACGTCGGAGAGCCCACCGGGCGCGTCAGCGAGTCCGCACGGATTCTCGCGGTGATCCTCGGGGAGCACTTCTTCGTCGAGACGATTCTGGGTGCCGGTGTGGCGACC
The DNA here is from genome assembly GCA_963775185.1 of uncultured delta proteobacterium. GTDB lineage: Bacteria > Myxococcota_A > Polyangia > Polyangiales > Polyangiaceae > JAPSGB01. Next base: position 382,895 of record CAVZIE010000014.1, read on the forward strand.
GCGGGAAGGCAAGCGCGGCAGCGTGCTCGAAGTGTGCGGCACGCCCGAAAACGTCGAGCTGGCGGAGTACGTCCACTCGTTCATGACGAACGCTGCCGAGCGTCTGTGGCGCGAGCACAAGAAGCGCCACGGCATCCGCAAGAACGCGAACCGGCGCACGTTCGTGGCCGGCGTGATGTCCGGCTTCCGCGACAAGCTCGACAAGGACAAGAAGGAGAGCGCGGCCAAGGGCTTGGTCTGGGTCGGGGACGCCGACCTGGGACACTACTTCAAGCAGCGACATCCGCACGTGCGCTGGACGCGCCATTATGGCAGCGCCAAGACAGACGCCTGGGCCCATGGTCGGGAGGCCGGACAGCAAATCGTCCTGCATCGCGGCGTGAAACAAGGTCCGTCGCACGGGCCGAGGTTGCTCCCAGCGCGCAGGGGCAGCTAGCGCCGTGTCACTGGTCCGGACGCGGCGTTGGACGCAGCCAGGGCTCGACTCCGGCGGTCCGGATCCGCAGAATGGGCCCGTGGAACAGCCCCGACCGCGGAGCAGTGCTTGAGCGACTCGACGCCGGACGACGTGGCGCGGGCCGACCAGCCCAAGGACGCAGGGCACCGCGACACCGAGCTCGCCGGCGTGTCGGCGCGCGGTCAGGTCGTCCGCGGCGGCGCCGCGGCCGACGCGACGCTCGACGACATCGCGCCCAGCGGCGAGTCGCAGGCCGAAGCACACATCGGCTCCGTGCTCGCGGGCCGCTACCGCATCGAGGCGTTGCTCGGCGCCGGCGGAATGGGCTCGGTGTACCGCGCCCAGCACATCCACATGCGCAAGGCGGTCGCGGTCAAGGTCTTGCACCGCGAGATGACCTACCTGCCGGAGGTGGTCGCGCGCTTCGAGCGCGAGGCGGTCGCGGCTGCGCGCATCGAGCACCCGAACGTGGCCGCGGGGACGGACTTCGGGCAGCTCGACGACGGCAGCTTCTATCTCGTGCTGGAGTACGTCGAGGGCAGGAGCCTCAGAGAGGTGCTCAAGAGCGAAGCGCCCATCGCCCAGGAACGCGCCGCGATGATCGCCCGCCAGATCACCGAGGCGCTCCAGGCGGCGCACGCGGCCGGCGTGGTGCATCGCGATCTGAAGCCGGAGAACATCATGCTCGTCGATCGCGACGGGCAGAGCGACTTCGTCAAGGTGCTTGATTTCGGCATCGCGAAGATCAGCGTGGACGACACCCGCGATCAGCCGGCGCTCACCCAGCTCGGCACCGTGTTCGGAACGCCCGAGTACATGTCTCCGGAGCAGGCCGCGGGGACGCCGGTCGATGCGCGCGCCGACCTGTACACGCTCGGCATCATCGTGTTCGAGATGCTCTCGGGCTCGACGCCCTTCGCGGCGGACGACCTGGTCGTCGTGCTCACCCGCCAGATGACCGAACCGCCGCCGCCGCTGCCCGCGCACGTCGACCGTGAGCTCGCGGAGCTGGTCCTGGCATTGCTCGCCAAGGATCCCGAGCTGCGCGTCCAGAGCGCCGAGGACCTGCTGCGGCACCTCGACGCCTTGCTCGACCGTTGGGTCGGCCCCGTGGCGTCGAGCGGCTCGCCGCAGCCGCCGTCGCTCATGTCCCCGTCGCCGCCGCCGCTGGCCATGTCGCCGGTGCCGGCGTCGGCCGGCGCTCCGCCGTCGACCGCGATCGCGCGCACGGCGCCGTCGATCACGTTCGCCGACATTGCCAGGAAGGCGCGCCAGAACGTCAGCGTCGGCGGGCAGCCGGTGCCGATGTGGACGATCTGGGGCGTGGGCGCCGCGCTCGCGTTGGGCGCGCTGCTGCTGGTGCTGCTGGTAGCCGTCGGCGCGTTCCGCGGTGGCGGCTCCGGCGCCGCGTCTCCTGCGTCTGCCAGCGTGCCCGCTCCGCCACCGGAGCTCCGGGTCGTGATCGGCCGCGCGGAGGCCGGCGACCGCGCGGCCATCGACGCGCTCGAGAAGCACCCCGCGACGACGCGGACGGCGGCGGAGTGGCGCGCCCTCGGGCGTGGATACGCGATCATCGGCGAGCTTGGCAAGAGCGTCGCCGCGTACGCCAGCGCCGTGAAGCTCGACCCGCGGATCGCCGCCGACAGCGCGGTCATCAAGGACGTGCGCCACGCGGTGAGCGTCACCGAGAGCAGCGCCGCCGCGATCGAGCTTGCGTCCCGGATGGGTGCGCCGGGCGCGGACATCCTCTACGACGTGTCCACGTCCACGAACAAGACGCTGGCCGCGAAGGCGCGGAAGCTGCTCGACGAACCCGCCGTCCAGGCCAAGGCGTCGCCCTCGCTCAAGGTGTATCTGGATCTCAAGGCCGCGCGCGGCTGCGGCGCGAAGAAGCGCGTGCTTCCGGACGCCGCGGCGCACGCCGACGAACGCTCCGTACGCTCGCTCATGAATCTGACGTCGACGCGCGGCTGCGGCTTCCTGGGGCTCGGCGACTGCTGGTCGTGCCTGCGCGGCGACGCGGATCTGAAGAAGGCGATCGAGCACGCCCGCGCGACTCCCGCACCCGCGTTCTGAGCCGGAATCGCGGCAGCAGCCGCGCGTTGACATAGAATGGGGCGATGACGTCGATCGCCTGTTGTGCTTGCGGCGCTCCGCTTCCCCCGCGCGCCGCCCAGGTCCCGACCGCGTGCCCGTACTGCGGCGCGACCAACGCACCGCCGCCCAGGGTGGTCGAGGTGGAGCGCATCGTGGTCGCGACGCCGCGCGCCGCGACCGGCGGCACCTTGTGCCCGCGCTGCGCCGAGCCGCTGCGCGACAAGGCGGTTGGCGAGACGCGGCTTCGCGGCTGCGAGCGATGCGGCGGGCTGTGGCTGGATACGGCCACGGTGGAACGCTTGCGTCGCGTCCGCGACACCGATGTGGAGGACGCGGCGCGCCGCATGATCGGCGGATTGCTGCGACGCATCGACGTCGCGCAGCGCGTGTCGTGCCCGGAGTGCGGCGCAGCGATGGAGCGCCACGTCGTGCCGGACACCGTCCACGACATCGACGTGTGCGGCGCGCACGGCACGTGGTTCGACTACCAGGAGCTGTCGATGTTCATCCGGACCTTCGCCGAGCAGCGCGCTGGCGACGTCACGGCCGAGGACCTCGAGGCCGCGGGTGTGCCCGGCGGTGGCCTTCCCGCCGACGACGGCGGGTTCTTCACCGACCTGTTCCACTCCCTGCGGCGCTTGGCGAGTCAGTAGCGCGGGACGTCCGGATCGACCTCGAGCGCCCACGCTTCGATGCCGCCCTCGACGTTGTACACGTTGCGGAAGCCGCGCGCCGCGAACTGCTCGGCCGCGGCGCGGCTGCGGATGCCGTGGTGGCACAGGAACGCCAGCGGCGCGCCGCGGTCGAGCGCGAGCAGCTCGCTGACCAGGTCGTTGTCCAGGCGCCGCGCTCCCGGAATACTGGCGATGCGCAGCTCTTCACGCGTGCGGACGTCGACGAGCTCCAGCGCCTCGTCCGCGGCGCGCTTGGCGGCGAGGTCGCGCACGCCGAGCGAGCGCACGCGCGGCGGTGCGTTCGGGTTGTCGACGTGGAACGAGGGCCCGTCCGCCATAACGACGTGATCGACGAGCACGCCGCCGGCGCGCCGGGCGCTGGCCGGATCGAGCACCAGCGTCAGCGCGCCGGGTTCGATCTCCACCACGAAGTCGTCTTGCGCCGCGGGGCCGACCGACAGCTCCACCTCCCAATCCGCAGCGATCGAAAGGCGGACGGGTTCGCCGGCCCCGGCTTCCCGAAGGGCGAGCACGGCCCTTTCACTGATCCGGACGCGAGGAGCGCGAGCCGCCATGTACGGGTGATGGGGCGGGGGCGCGCGGCTGTCAATCGCGTCAGGAGCGCACTATACGTGTGCTTGCCATGAGCGACGACGCGCCGGACTTCGCGGACATGCTGAACGACCGCCTCGGCGGTTGGAACCAGGCGATGGGTCTTCGTTTCACCAGTGCGTCGCCCGACGAGGTGATCGCGGAGTTCGTCGTCGAGGAGCACCACCGGCAGCCGTACGGCATCGTCCACGGTGGCGTCTACGCGGGCGTGATCGAGACCCTGTGCTCGACCGGCGCGGCGCTGTTCGCCGGCCGGAACGGGCAGTCGGTGGTCGGTCTCGAGAACAGCACGTCGTTCCTGCGCGCGGTCCGGGAGGGGCGCTTGCGCGTCCGCGCCACGCCGTTGCAGCGCGGCCGGCGCGCTCAGGTCTGGGAAGCGTCCATCCACGACGACGCGGATCGGCTCGTCGCGACCGGTCGGGTGCGGCTGCTCTGCCTCGAGGCCGGCGCGGTGGTCGCCGGGGAGTCCGTCGAAGTGAAGCGCTGACTCCAGCTTCTGTACAGAACCTGGGACCGGGCCGCGACGCGCGTGTCGGGGCTGGCACAACCGGTTGTGCCAGCGCGGGCGCGCAGGTGCGCGGGATCGCGCGCGTCGCGTCGCGGCCCGGGTCTTGCTGGGTAGCGTCGCGGAGGAAACCGATGTCACACCCGCCGCGGGCGCGCTCACGCCGTTCATCCACGTTGCTCGTGCCGCTCGCGGTGCTGGCCATCGCTGCCGCCGGCGCGTGCTCGGCGTCCGACTCGGGATCGGCGCCGTCTTCCGGTCGCGGTGACGGCACCGCGGACGGCGGGACCGGGATGCCGGTCGGCGCTGGCGGAAGCGGCGCCTACGGCGGCGGGAGCGGGACGGGCAGCGGCGGCGGCGCGGGCGGCAGCGGCGGCAACGGCGGCTTCGGGTTCGACGCCGGCGTCGGCATTGGCGGCGGCGCGGGCGCCACCGGTGGCCCAAGCGGCGCGGCGGGTGCTGGCGCGTCCGCCGGTGCGGCGGGCGCCCCGGAAGACGCGGGCGCGCTCGACGCCGGCGACGCGGATGCGTGCGCCGCGCTCGATTCCTCCAAGCCCGCCGTCTACTTCCTGTCCGCCGACGACTCGAACTCGATGGCGTCGCCGGTGATCGCGCGGCGCTACATCGAGCTGGGCGGGACGGTTCCGAAGTGGATCGTGCGCACGTACGAGTTCCTGAACTACTACAACGTCGGCTACGCGCCGGCGAAGCCCGACACGCTGGGCATCGTGCCCGAGATGGCGCCTGCGGCGGACGCCGGCTCGTACGAGATGCAGATCGGCGTCGCGTCGCCGCCGGCAGCCTCGCCGCGGCGCCCCGTAAACTTCACGTTCGTGCTCGACACCTCGGGATCCATGGGCGGCAGCCCGATCGCGCTCGAGCGCGCGGCGGTGCTGGCGATCGCCGGCAGCTTGAGGAGCGGCGACATCGTCTCCGCGGTCGAGTGGAACACGACGAACGCCGTGCAGCTCGATTCGCACATCGTCAGCGGGCCCAACGATCCGGCGCTCGTGTCCCTGGCCAGCGGTCTGGTCTCCGGCGGTGGCACCAACCTCAATGGCGGACTGACTGCCGGCTATGCCGTGGCCAAGAAGAACTACAAGCCGGATATCCTCAATCGCGTGATCCTGATCAGCGACGGCCAGGCGAACGCGGGCGTCACGGACAAGGACATCATCGCCCAGGGCGCCGCGCTCAACGACGGCGACGGCATCTACCTGATGGGCGTCGGCGTCGGCGACGGCGTGAACGACACGCTCATGAACACGGTGACCGACGCCGGTCGCGGCGCCTACGTGTATCTCGACAGCGCGGCCGAGGCGCAGCGCATGTTCGGCCCGCGCTTCGCGGAGGTCACCGACATCGCCGCGCGCGCCGTGCAGGTCGAGCTGCACATGCCCTGGTACATGGCGATCCAGCGATTTAGCGGGGAGCAGTACTCGCACGATCCGACCAAGGTGGAGCCGCAGCACCTCGCGCCGGACGACGCCATGGTGTTCAACCAGGTGATCGGCGCCTGCGCCGCCGACCACGTGGACGGCGCCGATCCCGTCGAGGTGATCGCCCGCTGGCAGACGCCGGTCACGCACCTCCTCAGGCAGGCGTCGGTCGCGACCACGGTCGGCGCGCTGCTCGGCGCGACGCCGAAGTACCTGCCCAAGGGCGACGCCATCGTCGCCTACGCCGAGGCGCTGAAGCTGGACGGCAGCGCGGCCCACGCCAAGCTGACCGAGGCCAAGGCGCTTGCCGAGGCCGCCGATCCCGCAGGCACCGACCCGGAGCTCACCGAGATCCGCACGCTGATCGACAAGGCGCTCGTCATCTACCAGTAGCCGGTAGCCACCCCGGGGCGGCAGCTCCGCTCGGTAGGCGGCCGCGTCAGCGACGGCGGCCGTGTCGGTGGCGGTGACCGGGGCGGCATCGGGCGGCTCGGCGACGGCGCGAGCGGTGCTCGTGCCAGCCCTACGGGCTGTCACTCCGCCCGCAGGAGCGCGGGGGCGTGTGATGGATGCAGCGCGTCATGTCCCTTCGCGCGCCCGGCGGCGGGCGGGCGAAAGGAGACTCGACAATGCGCTTCCACACTCTCGACCTCGCCCTCGCAGCCCAGCAGGCCATCGTGCCCTTGGTCCACCGCGTCCAGCGCCATGATCGACGGGCTGCCCGATACCCGAAGGGGTGCAAGCTGGCGCAGCAACTGAAGGACGCCACCAACAGCTTCGTCTTGAATCTCGGGGAGGGTGCCTACTCGGACCCCGGCACGGGCACCTGGATTGCCTGCTCGCTTCCCTTTGGAAACTCACCCACTGAGCACGACCGCCCCGGCGTCCTGGCGGAAGGTGATGCGCGACATCGAACTCGCCGTCATCGAGGCCACGGCCGGAGAGCTCGCCGGGCTACGCCGCCACCGGCTGGCGCCGCCTCCGGCGTAGCCGCCAGCCAGGCCTCCGCGCCGACGCGCTCTTTGACAACATCCCGCCGCGGACGCCCCGGACCCGGCCACCGCCCCCGATGGCCGCGGCGCGGAGCGTCCGCGGCCGTCACCGCCGCTGCCGCCGGCGCGGCCACCGACCCTGACACGGTCACCGAAGCCGGACGACGGAACTCGCGCCGCCGAACGCCGATCTCCGCTGCCCGGGGCGGGCCGGGGCTTGCCGAGCGCCAGCAATCCGTCTATCCTGATGGACGGATGATATGGCCTCCCGGGGTCCACAGATGAGCGACTTCACGCGCGGCGCGAGCGGCGAGCGGTCGTCGCTGGACGCCACCCTGGGCCTGCTCCAGCTCTTCGGCGACGCGACCCGGGTCCGGCTGATGTCCTTGCTGACCAGCGAGGAGCTCACGGTGGCCGAGATCGTGGCGATCACGGCGCTGCCGCAGTCCCGCGTGTCGACGCATCTCGGGCGGCTCAAGGACGCCGGCCTGCTGCGCGACCGTCGGGTCGGCGCGTCGACGTTCTACACGGTCCGCGACGGCGCGATGCCCGGCCTCGCGGGGCGGCTGTGGGAGCTGGTGCGCGCGGGGACCGACGACGCGCTGCTCGCCTCGGATCGCGAGCGCTGCGCCGCGCTGCTGGCCGCGCGCCAGGGAGAGACGTCGTGGCCGGACACGATCGCCGGCGAGATGGACCGGCACTACTCGCCGGGAAGGACCTGGGAAGCGACGGCGCGCGGGTTGATCGAGCTGTTCCGGCTCGGCGACGTGCTCGACGTCGGTTCGGGCGACGGCGTCATCGCCGAGCTGCTGGCGCCGCGCGCGAAGTCCTTCACCTGCCTCGACCGCAGCGAGAAGATGATCGCCGCGGCGCGGCGGCGTCTGGACGGCCTGTCCAACGTGCATTTCGCCCACGGCGACATGCACGAGCTGCCGTTCGAGGCAGCACGCTTCGACGAGGTGCTGCTGTTCAACACGCTCACCTACGCCCACGATCCACGACGTGCGATCGGCGAAGTTTCGCGCGTGCTCCGCCCGGGCGGGACCGTCGTGCTGGTGACGCTGCGCGCGCACGAGCACGAGTCCGTCACCGCCGCCTACAGCCACCTGCACCCGGGATTCACGGTCGCTTTGCTCGACGAGATGCTCGTCGGCGCGGGCCTCGATGTCTCGCGCTGCGGGATCACGTCGCGTGAACGCCAGAAGCCATGGTTCGAGGTGATCACCGCCTCGGCCACCAAGAAGAAGAAATCATGACCCGACCCGACACCCGCGCACTGATCCAGAAGCTCTCGGCACGGCGCGTCCTCGTCATCGACGGCGCGATGGGCACGATGATCCAGCGCTACAAGCTGACGGAGCAGGAGTTCCGCGGCGAGCGTTTCAAGAACCATTCCCACGACCTCAAGGGCAACAACGACGTGTTGTCGCTGGTGCACCCGGCGTTGGTCCGGCGCGTGCACGACGCGTATCTCGAGGCCGGCGCGGACATCATCGAGACGAACACCTTCAGCTCGACGTCGATATCGCAGGCGGATTACCAGCTGGAAGCGGCCGTCTACGACCTCAACGTCGCGTCGGCAGAGGCCGCGCGCCGCGCTGCCGACGAATGGTCGGACCGGACGCCGGACAAGCCCCGCTTCGTCGCGGGCGCGATCGGCCCGACGAACCGCGCGCTGAGCCTCTCGCCCAAGGTCGAGAACCCCGGGTTCCGCGCGGTGACCTTCGATCAGGTGCGGGACGCGTATGTCGAGCAGGTCCGCGGGCTCGTCGACGGAGGCGTGGATCTCTTGCTGGCCGAGACCGTCTTCGACACGCTGAACCTGAAGGCGTGCATCGTCGCGGTAGAGCAGGTGCTCGAGGAGAAGGGCATCGACGTCCCGCTGATGATCAGCGTGACCATCACCGACAAGAGCGGGCGCACCCTGTCCGGCCAGACGATTGACGCGTTCTGGACCAGCATCGCCCACGCGGCGCCGATCAGCGTCGGGATCAACTGCGCGCTCGGCGCGCGCGAGATGCGCCCGCACCTGGCCGAGCTCGCGGATCTGGCGCCGGTCCTGATCACGTCCTACCCGAACGCCGGTCTGCCGAACGCGTTCGGCGAGTACGACGAGCAACCCGATGAAACCGCGGCGTTCCTCCGGGAATTCGCCGCCAGCGGCCTGGTGAACATGCTGGGTGGCTGCTGCGGTACGACGCCCGACCACATCCGCGCGATCGCTCGCGCCGTCGAGGGCATCGAGCCGCGCGAGCTGCCGACGGCGACCCGGCAAGCGCGCTTCGCCGGACTCGAGACGCTGACCATCCGTCCGGACTCGAACTTCATCATGGTCGGCGAGCGCACGAACGTGACCGGGAGCCGGCGATTCGCCAAGCTGATCCTGTCGGACAACTACGCCACGGCGGCAGAGGTGGCCGCGGAGCAGGTGCGGAACGGAGCGAACATCATCGACATCAACATGGACGAGGCGATGCTCGACTCGGAAGCGGCGATCACGCACTTCCTGAACGTGATCGCGACCGAGCCCGACGTCGCGCGGGTGCCGTTCATGATCGACAGCTCCAAGTGGTCGGTGATCGAGGCGGGCTTGAAGTGCGTCCAAGGCAAGCCGATCGTGAACTCGATCAGCTTGAAAGAGGGAGAGGCTGATTTCCTGGAGAAAGCGCGCAAGATCAAGCGCTACGGCGCCGGCGTCGTGGTCATGGCCTTCGACGAGGAAGGTCAGGCCGAGACCGCCGAGCGAAAATTCTCGATCTGCGAGCGCGCGTACAAGCTGCTGGTCGACAGCGTGGGCTTCGAGCCGACCGACATCGTGTTCGACCCGAACATCTTCGCCGTCGCGACCGGAATCGAGGGGCACAATCGCTTCGGCATGGCTTTCATCGAAGCCACCCGGCAGATCAAGGCCAAGCTGCCCGGCGCGATGGTCAGCGGCGGCGTCAGCAACTTGTCGTTCTCTTTCCGCGGCAACGACCCGGTGCGTGAGGCTTTCCACTCGGCGTTCTTGTTCCACGCCATCAAGGCGGGCCTCACAATGGGCATCGTCAACGCGGGGCAGCTCGTCGTGTACGAGGACATTCCGAAGGACCTGCTCGAGCGCGTCGAGGACGTGCTCTTCGACCGCCGTCCGGACGCGACCGAGCGCATGGTGGACTTCGCCGAAACCGTGAAGGGCAGCGGGAAGAAGCGCGAGATCGACCTGGAGTGGCGCAAGGAGAGCGTGGAAAAGCGCATCGCGCACGCGCTCGTTCGTGGCGTGGTCGACTTCATCGAGGCCGACTGCGAGGAGGCCAGGGTCGCGCTCGGCGCGCCGCTGGCGGTGATCGAAGGCCCGATGATGGCCGGGATGTCCATCGTCGGCGACTTGTTCGGCGCGGGAAAGATGTTCTTGCCGCAGGTGGTCAAGAGCGCCCGCGTGATGAAGCGCGGCGTGGCCTACCTGGAGCCGTTCATGGAGGAGGAGAAGCGTCGCGCCGGCACGGCGAGCACGCCCAAGGGCAAGATCGTGATGGCGACGGTCAAGGGCGACGTGCACGACATCGGCAAGAACATCGTCGGCGTCGTGCTCGGCTGCAACAACTACGAGGTTGTCGATCTAGGCGTCATGGTCCACGCCGACCGTATTCTTGCCACGGCAGCGGCGGAGCACGCGGACATCGTCGGGCTGAGCGGGCTCATCACGCCCAGCCTCGACGAGATGGTGCATGTCGCGCGCGAGATGCAGCGGCTGGGTCTGGAGCTGCCGTTGCTCATCGGCGGGGCCACGACGAGCCGGCAGCACACCGCCGTGAAGGTCGCGCCCGAGTACCACGGCATCACGGCCCACGTGCTCGACGCTTCGCGCGCCGTCGGCGTCGTCTCGAGCTTGCTCGACGCCGGGCAGCGCGAGGTGTTCGCCGAGAAGACCCGCGGCGAACAGGAGCGACTCAGGGAGATCCACGGTGGCAAGCGTCCCCGCCCGCTGCTCTCCTACGAGGCGGCCGTTGCCCGCCGCACGCCGATCGAGTGGCGCTCGCGAGACATCGCAGTGCCCGCGTTCACCGGCCGGCGCGTGATCGAGGCGCAGTCGCTCGACGAGATCGCCCGCTACATCGACTGGACGTTCTTCTTTACCGCCTGGGAGCTCAAGGGCCGCTTCCCCCAGATCCTGGAGAGCTCGGAGTACGGCCCCGCGGCGCGCGAGCTGTACGAGCACGCGTCGGCGTTGCTCCGACGGATCATCGACGAGAAGCTGCTCACCGCGAACGCCGTGTACGGGTTCTGGCCTGCCGCCGGTGACGGCGACGACGTCGTGCTGTACACGGACGCGTCGCGCGCTGCCGAGCTGCTCCGTTTCAACATGCTCCGCCAACAGCACAAGAAGGACGGCGACGCGTCGCCCTGCCGGAGCCTCGCCGACTACGTCGCGCCGGCGGCACAGGGGCTCGCGGACCACGTCGGCGCCTTCGCCGTGACCGCCGGCATCGGCGCCGGCGAGCTTGCCCGGAAATTCGAAGCGGAGCTCGACGACTACCAGGCGATCATGACCAAGGCGCTGGCCGACCGCCTGGCGGAGGCGTTCGCCGAGCTGTTGCACCAGCGGGCGCGCCGCGACTGGGGCTACGGCCGCTCGGAGGATCTCTCGAACGACGAGCTGATCGCCGAGAAATACCGGGGCATCCGTCCGGCCTTCGGTTACCCGGCGTGCCCCGATCACACCGAGAAGGGCAAGCTGTTCGAGCTACTCGACGCCCGGGCCGTGGGCATCGACCTGACCGAGAGCTTCGCCATGACGCCCGCCGCGAGCGTGAGCGGGCTCTACCTCGCGCACCCGGAGGCGCGCTACTTCACCGTGGGCCGCATCGGTCGCGATCAGGTGCTCGCGTACGCCTCCCGCAAGGCCATGGACGCCCGCGAGGTCGAGCGCTGGCTCGCACCGAACCTGGGCTACGACCCGCCGCCGGCGTGACCACGGTCCGCTTCAGAAGCCCAGACCGACCTGGAACCACGTCACGTGGCCGGCGACCAGCAGGGCGGTGAAGGTGTCGGCGTTCGACGAGGTCGTCACGTTCACGCCCGTGCCGACCTCGTTCGCGTCGGCCGGGATGTTGAGCGCGAGCACGTAGCCGCTGGAGTCCGTGCCCTGGGCGTTCGCGGCCCACGACCCGCTGGCCGCGTACACGATGGCCTCGGCGCCCGACACGAACACCTGGATACCCGGCGCGGGGGCCTTGGTATTCAAGTCGATGATCTGGATGAACAGCTGCGCCGTGGCGGGATCGCGCGTCTGGCCCGCCGCCGCGGCGATGGTGTCCACGGTCGACGTCTTCACGAGCGCGAAGTAGTCCGGGGCATAGACGTCGTCCGACGTGTAGACGGGCATGAGCGTCGGCAGCAGGTCTCCGGGCCCCGAGACCGGCTCCATCGTGAGCCAGTTCGGGCTGGTCGTCGCGAGTACGCGCGCGCCGTCGAGCTGGAACACCTCGCTCGCGCCCGCTGCGCCCGCCGCGCCCGCCGCGCCCGCCGCGCCCGCGCTGCCCGCCGCGCCCGCGCTGCCCGCCGCGCCCGGCGTGAAGGTCGTCGACGTGAAGCCGCAGGGCTCGGCCGGGATCGACAGCTTGGCGGTGCCCGTGAAGGCGTCGAGGCTCTGCAGGGTGTCGTCCGCGAACACCGACAGATTGCCGCTCACCTGCTTGCCGCTGGGCAGGTCCTGGACGCACGCCGTGGCGCCCGCGCCGCCGTCCACCCCGGCGCCCCCGCCTGCTCCCGCGCTTCCGCCGCTTCCGCCGCAGTCCGCGCATGCGTTGATCCCCGCCGGCCGGTCCGGTGCCGACGAGCACGCGGCTCCGACCAGCAGCCCGAGCACCGCCAGCGAGCGCACCCCAGCCCTACCCAACATCAACCCCCGAGGTTACCCGACCTCCCGCCCGGGGACCAGCGCCGAGTCCTCTTGCCGCGTAAACACGTTTGCGGAAGGCCGCGCGGAGACGCAGGATATAGGGGCAGGTGAACGCTCTGGGTAACTTCATGAAGCCGGCGACGGCGGGGGACACTTTCTCGTGGTGACGGAGTTATCCACGCGGTTGGGGCGCGGCACGAAGGCGCTGCTGCTGCTCGCGGCCGTGTCCGTGCTCTTGGCCGCGCTCAAGTCCGCGGCCCCGGTTGTCGTTCCGGTGCTGCTTGCCGCGTGCATCGCGACCGCGACGCAGCCCATCGTCAATTGGCTCAGGCGTCGCGGCGTGCCGTCGTTCGCTCGCGGTCACCGTCGCGATCTTCATCGTGCTGGGCGCTCTCGTCGGGTTCGGCGCCATGCTGTACACGGCCGGCAGCGAGTTCAGCGAGTCGCTGCCTCGTTACGAGCGCGCCATCGTCAACGCCAAGTACCAGACGGTGGCGTGGCTTACGCTGAGCGGCCTCGGGCACATCGCCGCGATGGTGCGCGCGTTCGATCTCTCGGACGCGGTGCAACGCATGGTCGCCGATGCCATGCTCCAGCTCCCCGGCTTCCTGACCGTGCTCGGCATGGTGCTCTTGATCGTGCTGTTCATCCTGCTCGAAGCGGCGACGTTCCGTGGCAAGCTCCGGCAGGCCCTCGATTGGCGCGCGCAGGCGTTCATCGACGTCGCCCAGACCGTGCGCGAGGTGCAGCGCTACCTGCTCGTGAAGACCGCCGTGGCCGCCACCACCGGCGTGCTCGCCGGAACCTGGTGCGCGATGTGGGGGCTGCGCAGCGCCGCGCTGTGGGGTGTCCTGGCGATGATGCTGAACTACATCCCCAACATCGGCAGCGTGGTCGCGGCGATCCCGCCCGTGCTCATCGCCGGCGTCCAGTTCGGCTTGGGCCCGGCCGTCGGCGTCGCGTCGGGATACTTCGTGATCGGCATGGCGATCGGAAACCTGATCGAGCCGCGCGTGCTGGGACATGCGCTCGGGCTGTCGCCGCTGGTCGTGTTCCTGTCGATGGTGTTCTGGGGCTACATCCTCGGGCCGATCGGCGCGCTCTTGTCCGTGCCGCTGACCATGGTCGTGAAGATCGTGCTCGCGCACACCGAGGATCTCTCCTGGATCTCCGTGTTGCTCGGCGCGGGCGAGGCCGAGGAAGATCGCGCGTACGTCGAACGCCAGCGGGAGACGCGCGTCCGCGGTTCCCTGGCGCCGCCGTCCGGCGAGGCGCCACCGCCGAGCGTGCCCACGGAGCCCAACGTGCCCGATGTGTCGTCGACGTCGTCGCACCAGGCCACGGCCTCGTGACGTCCGGGCGACAGCCGCGCGCGTTGCCGTAACCCGCCGTACGGCCTAGAACCGCCCGCGATGACCGACGAGCCGTCACTGCCGCCGCCCGGGCGGCGGATCTACTGCAACCGCACACTCAACCTGCGCGCCATCCAGGCCGTCGGTTGCGACATGGACTACACGCTGATCCACTACAAGACGGAGCAGTGGGAAGCGCGCGCCTACGCGATCACGCGCGACTACCTGGCGCAGCAAGGGTTGCCGGTGACGGACCTCGAGTTCGATCCGTCCTTCGGCACGCTCGGGCTCATCATGGATCTCGAGCGCGGCAACATCGTCAAGGCGAACCGCTTCGGCTTCGTGCGGCGCGCCGCCCACGGAACGCGCATGCTCGGCTTCGAAGAGCAGCGCGACGTGTACTCCCGGGTGCAGGTCGATCTCGCCGAGCCGCGCTGGGTCTTCATGAACACCCTGTTCGGCTTGTCCGAGGCGTGCATGTACGCCCAGGTCGTCGACCTCCGCGACGCCGGCAAGATCGACCGCGCGCTCGGCTACGCGCAGCTCTATCGCCAGGTGAAGCGGGCAATCGACGAGACCCACATGGAGGGCACGCTCAAGGAGGAGATCGGCGCCGACCCGGAGAAGTACGTCGTGCTCGATCCGGAGCTCCCGCTGGCGCTGCTCGACCTGAAGCACGCCGGCAAGAAGCTGATGATCATCACCAACTCCGAGTGGTCCTACACGAACGCGATGATGAGCTACGCGTTCGATCGCTACCTGGGCGGCGCCGGGTGGCGTTCGCTGTTCGACGTGGTGATCGTGGGCGCGCGCAAGCCGGCGTTCTTCACCGGGTCGCACCCCGTGTTCCAGATCGTGGACGAGCAGCGCGGTCTGCTCGAGCCGACGCGCGGACCGCTGTCCGAAGGCGGCGTGTACCTCGGTGGTCACGCCGCGCTCGTGGAGCAGTCGCTGGGCGTGCGCGGCGACGAGATCCTGTACATCGGCGACCACATGTTCGCGGACGTCCACGTCTCGAAGAACCTCTTGCGCTGGCGCACCGCGCTGGTCGTGCGCGAGCTCGAGCAGGAGCTCGAGGTGCTCGAGGCCTTCAAGGGCGCGCAGTCGGAGCTGTCCGCGCTGATGACGGAGAAGGAGCTCCTCGAGCACCGCTTCAGTCTGCTCAGGCTCGACGTGCAGCGGCTCGAGCATCGCTACGGTCCGAAGCCGGCCGCCGGCGAGCGGGCGCTCCGCGCACGCATGCACGAGCTCAGAAACCAGCTGGTGGCCCTCGACGAGCGGATCTCGCCCCTGGCGCGCGCTGCCGGCGAGCTGTCGAACGCGCGCTGGGGGCTCATCATGCGGGCCGGCAACGACAAGAGTCATCTGGCCCGCCAGATCGAGAAGTATGCGGACATCTACACCTCGCGCGTGTCGAACCTGCTGCTCTCGACGCCGTTCGTGTACCTGCGCTCGCCGCGCGGCAGCCTGCCGCACGACAGCGGCCCGGCCGGCGGCGCATAGCGCGCCTGACGCAGCGCGTTGGGCCGACCAGCCGAACGAGACTTGACCCGCGCCGGATCGGCAAGAATCATCAGCGCTGTGAACGCCGCCATCCGCTCGCTGGTCCGTCCCTGGAACCTCGTCCTCACGCTCGCTCTCGGCGGCGCCGCCGTCGCCGCATGTTCGGCCAAGGGCAACAGCCACCCCGCGGCCAACACCGGCGGCTCGGCCGGCAGCGGCGGGCAGTCCGAGGGCGGCGCGGCCACCGCCGGCGCGTCGGGCAACGCGGGCGCCGCGGGCGGCGGCGGGGTGGGTGGCACGCCGAACAACAACCCGACCACCGTCGTGATCGGGCCCGGTGCGGACCAGGGCGCGCCGGACAAGTTCGGCGGCAACTACGACCCGGGCGCCGCGCCCGAGCTCGTCTATCCCGACAGCGGCGTGATCGTGCCGCCGAACATGAACTCGATCGAGCTCCACTTCATTCCGGCGCCGGGCCAGACGCTGTTCGAGTTCCGCTTCGAGGCGCCGTCGCTCAACTTCGTCGTCTACACGGGCTGCACGCCGCTGAACCAGGGTTGCGTGTTCACACCGGACCAGCAGTTCTGGTCGCAACTGGTCGAAGCGGCGCGCGGGCAGGACGCCGTCCGCTACATGGTGCGCGCCGTGAACGGCACGTCGCCGGGCGCCGTGGGTATTTCGGAGACGCGCAAGATAAGCTTCACCAAGGAGGATCTAACCGGCGGTCTCTACTACTGGAACTCGGCCGGCTCGATCATGCGCTACGACTTCGGCTATCCGCTGAAGACGGCCGAGCTGTTCCTGAACGCGGTGCTCGCCGGTGGAGGCGTGTGCGTCGGGTGCCACGTGCTGTCGCGTGACGGCACGCGCATCGCCGTCGGCCGCGACATTCCCGGCCTCTCGTACGGCGTGTTCGACGTCGCGACGCGCACGCCGGTCAAGAACGCGAACGGGCAGCCAATCGCCGGCGGCGCGAGCTTCTTCTCCTTCTCGCCGGACTCGTCCCAGTTCTTGTTCTCCGCTGGCGCGAAGATCCAGTGGATGGATCTCGCCAGCGGCGTCGGTGAAGAACAACAACCTGGTCGCCGGCACCATGCCGGACTGGTCGCCGACCGGCGATCAGATCGTGTACGCCAAGGGCACGGGCGGCCCCACCGGCGTGCAGTCCGCGTCGCTCGAGTTGCTGCGCTACGACTCGGCGAACCAGCTGTGGAACAACCCGCAGACGCTGGTCCCGTTCACCGGTCAGAACAACTACTACCCGGCGTTCGACCCCAGCGGCAACTGGGTGCTGTTCAACCGCTCGCCCGGCAACCACGACTCCTACGAGAACATCGGGGTCGGCGACGGCGGCGTCGGCGACGGAGAGCTGTGGATGGTCAACGCCAAGACGGGCGGCGCGCCGATCCGGCTCGACGCCGTCACCGATCCCGGCTCGACCTCGTGGCCGAAGTTCGCGCCGGACCTCGACTCGTACTCCGGTGGTTCCGTCGTCTGGGTCACGTTCGCGAGCGCGCGCGCCTACGGGCTCCGGCTGCCCGAGAACAGCGGCGTGCAGCTGTGGATGGCGGCCATCGACTTGAACAAGGCGCAAAACGGCCAGGATCCGAGCTTCCCGGCGTTCTGGCTGCCGTTCCAGGACATCAAGAGCGGCAATCACATCGCCCAGTGGGTGACCAGCGTCGCGCGCAAGCCGTGCACCAAGAACACGGACTGCGCCGGCAACGAGACGTGCAACAACGGCAAGTGCTTCCCGCAGATCAAGTAGCCCGGCTGGATGGGATTGCCGGTCCGGCGCGGAATCCCGCGGCGCGCCGCTCCGTCGCTTGAACGTCGCTTGAACGTCGCTTTGAACGTCGCATGAACGTCGCATGAACGTCGCGACACGTCGCGTGGCGTCCGGGAGATGAACAGGAAGGGCGGAAGGGCGGAAGGATCGGGGGCTTGCGCGGGGCGGAGACGGAAGCGTGGACTGCGGCGCGGACGCTCGCGTTCGCGACGTCGGGTCTGCGTTCGCGACGCGTCGGCCCCGGCGCATCCGCGTCCGTCCGCGAATCGCCGGCCCAGTCCCCCCCTTCCGCCCTTCCGCCCTTCCTGTGCCCTGGATCGTGAACGGCCGCGCCGCGACGTCGCTGTGTGGCACGGCGCCCTTCCTGTGCCCTGGATCGTGAACGGCCGCGCCGCGACGTCGATGTGTCGTGAAGCGCGCGGGCGCAACGCGGGATTCCGCGCCGGACCGGCAATCCTCACAGACCCACGGTGACGGTCTGGTCGCCCGGGCCGACCTTCACGAACAAGCTCTTGCCGTCGTGGAACCAGCCGCTCTGGGCCGCTTCCAGATCCGCGAGCGTCTGGACTTCCGCGCCCGCGCTCACGCTGGCCGGCTTCTTCGTGACGGCGAGCACCTCGAACAGCACGCCGTACTTGAACTCCGCGCCGTCCTTGCTGGTCAGGGTCAGGCTGTTGCCGGCTAGCTCTTGCGACAGCTCGGCGCCGTCGAAGAGCGTGAACGTGGTCTTGTCGCCGGCGACGAGGCGCGGATAGAGCACACCCGGCGTGGTGGCGTAGGAGTCGACGCGCGCCGGATCGGTGGTCGGCGCCATCGCCTCGATCGTCGGGCGCAGCAGCGGCACGATGCCGCCCTGGCGGAGGTACAGCGGCAGCTTGTCGAGCGGCGCGTCCACCGTCTCCGTCTGTCCGCCCTGGTGCACCGAGCCGTCCCACCAGTCGACCCACTGTCCCGGCGGGAAGATCACGTCGCGCGCCGTCTTGCCGCGCTCGAGCACCGGCGCGACGAGCAGGTCGTCGCCGAACAGGTACTCGTCCGAGGGGTGCTCGCCGAGATCGGGATAGGCGAGGCCGAGCGCGCGCTGGATCGGGCGGCCGTCTTTCGCGATGTTCTCGGCGTACGTCCACTCGTACGCCCACAGACGCAGGTGCAGGCTGGTGTAGCGCTTGTACCAGCCGAGCATCTCGGCATCGAAGCCGTTGTCGGCCGTGGGCTCCCACGCGACGTCGTTCGTGCTGGTGCCGATCTCCATGGCGCTGCCTGTCGACGTCTGCTCGAACCAGCGCGTGAACAGCTCCTTGTCCGGCGGCGAGTCGCGGTAGCCGCCGGTGTCGGACGCGTAGAACGGGAAGCCCGACGGTCCCAGGGAGAGCCCGGCGATCATCGACGCGGGCAGGCCGCCCACGGCGTGCGAGCCGTCGGGCTTCACTTCGCCCTGGTGCCAGAAGCCCGCGTTCAAGTCGCCCGGCCAGATGATGATGCCGTGCTTCTGATCGCCCACGGTGGAGTGGCGGCACAAGAGGAAGCCGCCGTCCTTCGGCAGGAGGTCCGCGTAGGCGCCGTGATAAAAGAGCTGGAAGCGCCCGTGCATTGTGCGCTCGTCGCTGCCATCGGAAAACTCCCACACGTTGCGCGCGCCGAGCAGCCCGGGGACCACGTCCTCGCCGTAGTCCATCTTGAAGCCCTCCACGCCCATGTCGGTGTACTTCTTGATGAGCGACTGCCACCACGCGTACGCGTCCGGATTCGTCAGATCGATGGGCTTGCCCCACTTGTTCAGCGGTAGTCCGACCTTCTTCGGGTAGTAGCCCTTGGCGTTCGCCTCGTCGCGCAGCGCCTGCGTCGCGAGCTTGCCGTCGGTGCTCTTCTCGTCCAGGTACGGCGTGTGCCAGAGCGCCGTGCGCAGCCCGAGGGCGTGCATGTCGTCGATCATCTGCTGCGGGTCGGGGAACTGCGACGGCAGGAAGTCGAAGGTGTTCACCGCCGTCGCGTACGGCCGATCGATCCAGTAGCCGGTGGTGGGCAGATCCTGATCGCGGATGGTCGCGATGTCGCTCTCGACCTGCGCCTGGTCCTTGTTCTCGTCGCGCCACACCCACGGCCCGAGCGCCCAGCGCGCCGGAAGCTTCGGATAGCCGGTCAAGTCATAGTAGTGCTTGGTCACGTCGAGGGGCTTGTCCGCCGCGAACAGGTGGAACGACAGCCCGTCGCTCGAAGCGAGCCCGGTGCCGTAGGTCGCCTCCACGCGATCGTCCGCCGTTGCCGCCACGTCGAATGCCCCCGGATACAGGTTGTCGACGAACAGGCCCCAGCCCTTGGTGCCGATCAACAGCGGGATCGGCACGTGCGCTTCGTTGTCCCCGCTCTCGAGCACGTTGTCGATCTCGAGCTGCATCGCGCGCACCTTGCCGCGCTGGTTCACGTCGTCGTAGTACTCGCCGAGGCCGTAGAACGCCTCGCTCGCGTCCACCTTCGGACGGACCTGCAAGTATGCGATGTTCGTGTCTGCGCTGTCCGGCTTGAACGCGAAGCTGAAGCTGCCTTCCGCGTCGATACCCACGCCGAGCGTCGCGGTCTGGCCCTCGCCGTGATCGAGCGCGAGCACCAGCGACGCCGCGTCGTGGCTCGTCACCTTCGCGTGCTTCGCAGGCAGCCAGTGCAGCCCGGTTGGCGGGTTGTACGCCGCCGACGCGCCGGCAATCGGCCACGGGTCGTAGTTGGTGGTGTCGTCCACCGCGTCGACGCGACCGAGCACGAAGCCGTCGAGCGGAATCGTCACCAGCGCGTCGCCGCCGCGGTACTCGACGATGCCCGTGCCCGGGACGTACGCCACCGACGTGCCGCCGTTGTCCACGGTCACGGTCGTGGCGCCGCCCTCCGCGTCGCTCGAGCCGCAGCCGGCCAGCACCGCGACGGAAAGGCAACAGCCGGCCAGCGCGGACGCTCGGAGAGTGCTCATGGCCGGCGAGTATAGGCCGTCCACGGCCTTTCTTTGGTGTCGGTCCGGCGCGGGCCACGGCCGGCCCGCTCCCTCGCCGGATTTGAAGCATGTTCTGGAAGAAGCGCGGCTCCGACGCGCCCGGATCGGCACCGCGTCGCGCCCTCCCCGCGCCCGCGCGCCCCGGCGACCCTCGCCGCGCCCTGGTCGGACCTCGCCGCGCGCGCGGGGTGCGGGCGGACATCGGAGGGGGGCATAACCGGTTATGCGGGGTGCGGGTGTCCATGTGCGGCGCGTGTTCGCGCGCGACGTTGCTGCAAGTATGCGGAAGGTCGTCGCGCCGGGCAGGTTGTCGGGTGCGCGGGGCGCGACGGTGTCGTCGGGACGGGCGAAGCCCTGCTCGACCTGGGAGCCGGTGACGCCGACGTCGCTCTGCGTGCCGTGGCCGCGATTCGGGACGATGCTTCAGCCTTGCCTAAGCAGCGTGACCGGCCCGCTTGGCGATCGACTGGCGCACAGCGTCCGGACACAGCTCGTAGCCGTTGGGCCACGCGAGAGCACCGGATTGTACAAAGCACTTCTCGAACAGATTGCCGCGAAGGATCTCGGCTACCAGGGGCTTCCCCTTCGGAGCTCCGAAAATGCCTGAAAGGTCCGCGGTGCCGCGGAAGCCGTCCGTGTACTCGAGCCGGATACAGAACGCGTTCCCGTCTGCGGAGAGGATTCGCTTGATGCTAGTGCCGAGCTTCATGAGTCAATCAAGGGGGGGATGCGGCGAGGAATCTTGCTTGCCTGGGCAGCTTTCCACGCCGAACGAAGCGCGGCAAGCCGGACGCCTCGCCATTCCTCCACCAGTCGCCTGCAACGGTCTGGCAGCCGTCCAGCAAGCAGTCTTCCGGATTCGATCTCGATGACCGCCCGATGCTCGCCGTACTCGATGTGCATGTGCGGGGGCGCGTGATCCTCGAAGTAGCAGTGATGCCAAAGAAGACCGACAGAACGGGCACGCGCTACTCGTACCACGGGCCACCAACGGCATGCAGAGGCGCCCGGCGTTCCCACGCGGCACGCAGCGGGATCGAACAAGTCGAACGGAAGCCTTTTCGGGTCAGGACCGCGCGATTTCCAGCTATCGGAGGTCCAAGCGCCGGTGGCTCGGCCGCGGGATACCGCGCCGGACCGGCATCCCCTATTTCCGCTTCTTGAGCTCGTGCTTCGCGATGCTCGCCAGGTGCACCTCGTCGGGGCCGTCGGCGAGGCGCAGCGTGCGCACGCCCGCCCACGCTGCGGCGAGCCACGTGTCCTGGCTGACGCCCATGCCGCCGTGGATCTGGATCGCGCGGTCGAGCACGGCCAGCGTCACGTTCGGCGCGACGACCTTGATCATGGCGATCTCCGCGCGCGCCGCCTTGTTGCCGACGGTGTCCATCATGTGGGCGGCGTGGAGCGTGAGCAGGCGCGCTTGATCGATCTCGATGCGCGATCGCGCGATCTGATCGCGCACCACGCCCATGTCGGCGAGCGCGCTGCCGAACGCGGTGCGCGAGCGCGCGCGATCGCACATCGTCTCGATGGCGCGCTCGGCCACGCCGACGCAGCGCATGCAGTGATGGATGCGCCCCGGTCCGAGGCGGCCCTGGGCGATCTCGAAGCCGCGGCCCTCGCCGAGCAGGATGTTCGATGCGGGCACGCGCACGTCCTTGAACTCGATCTCGGCGTGGCCGTGGGGCGCGTCGTCGTAGCCGAACACGCTCAGCATGCGCTTGACGTTCACCCCCGCCGCGTCGCGCGGCACCAGGATCATCGACTGCTGCAGGTGGCGCGGTGCGGACGGATCCGTCTTGCCCATGAAGATGAAGATCTTGCAGCGCGGATCGCCGGCGCCCGACGACCACCACTTGGTGCCGTTGATGACGTAGTCGTCGCCGCGGCGCTCGATGCGCGCTTGGATGTTCGTCGCGTCGCTGGACGCGACGTCGGGCTCCGTCATGCAGAACGCCGAGCGGATCTTGCCGCCGAGCAGCGGCTCGAGCCATTCCTTTTTCTGGGCGTCCGTGCCGTAGCGGACCAGCACTTCCATGTTGCCCGTGTCCGGCGCCGAGCAGTTGAACGCCTCCGGCCCGACCGGCGAGCGCCCCATGATCTCGCACAGGCGCGCGTACTCGAGGTTGGTGAGCCCGGCGCCGAGCTCGCTCTCCGGCAGGAACAGGTTCCACAGCCCTTCGGCGCGCGCCTTGTCCTTCAGCTCCTCCACGACGCGCGTCGGCTGCCAGCGGTCGCCCTCGGCGATCTCCTGACGGAAGCGCGCCTCGCTCGGATAGATGTGCGCGTCCATGAACGCGCGCAGGCGCTGCTCGAGATCACGGGCTCGCTCGGAAGGCTCGGGGAACATGCGGGGATTCCTTTTCTGGGTTTGCCGGTCCGGCGCGGAACCGCGCCGCTCGCCGCACAGCCTAGGCCGACTCACCGCGGAGGGCGATGGGGTGCGTTCGCGCGAGCGGCGCCCGCTCCTTTACCGGGTCACCACGCGTCGAAGCAGCGACGTCGCGGCGGTGCTCGCGCTTGGGTGCAGCGCATTCACGGCGCGATCCGTGCGAGACGGACGGTCCCGTCGGCGGGTTCGGGCTCGCCGGAGATCCACGCCACGATCGCCTCGGAACCCCACGGCGCGACCTTGTATCCCGGGAGCACCACTTGCCGCGTGATCACCACGGGCGTCGACGCAATCCCCAGCGCCGGGTCCAGGCGCGCCGCCTCCAGGCCGTCCTGCGCGAGCAGCAGCGCTACGGTCCCTCCGCCGATCTCGGCGATCGGCGCTGCACCGGTGAATTCCCCAGCCACGCCCACCGCGACGGGACCATCGATGATCGAACCGCCGCGGTCGAGCGTCGCAAACAGGGTCGTCGAGCCGCTCGCTCCCGGCTCGCTCCAGGTCGCGCGCGCGTGCTTGCCGTCGAAGTCGAGCTGCGGCTCTCTCGCCGCGTAGCTCCCCAGCGTGCCACTGCAGGTCACCTTCCCGTCGGGCTCGACGCGCACGATACCGATCCCGGACGGCGTGCGCTTCGCGACCAGGAAAGCGTCGCCAACGAAGACGCTGCTGCCGGTCGCGCCGGGCTCGATCTCGTCGAAGGTCCGCACGCGCGGTCCGACACTCATGTCGTGGTCATCCGACGACAGAACCTTCACGAACGCCGACACGGCACCACCCTCCGGCGTCTCGTACGTCAAATAGTGGTAGCCCGCCGTCTCGCCCGGCCAGGAGCGGATAGCGGGCGCCCGGAACGCGGGAGGCGCCCACGTGCACCCCGAGTTCCGAGCCCAGCGATCCAAACGCGCCACCGGGAATCGTCGCCACGGCCACGCCGTAGGCCGCCGACCCGCAACACTTGTCCTTGAGCACGAGATCCGGCGGAAGCTGCGCCAGAGTCTGGTTCGCCTTGATCCAGACCGCGTCGGAGCCAGCAGCAAGATCGATGGCCTGCGGCGCGAAGCGCGTCGGGCGGCACGCCACGATCCGCGGATCGGTCGTGCAGCCCCCACCGCAACCCGTCACGTCGAACCTGCGGTGCCAGCACCCGGGCTTGCCCGCGCCCCAGCCGAGATCCTCGCACGACGCGGTCACCGGAACCGCGTCGTCGCACTCCTCCGGGCATGCGCCACCCTCGACGATCACACCGTCGCCGCACGAGGTGCACGGCCCGGAGCAAAGGATTCCGAAGCCCGGCGCGATCGGTCCGAACGCGCTCGCCTCGGCCACGACCGGACAGTCCGGTGGCGGCTCAAGCTCTTCCGCCGCGTCGGACGCGTCCGCGTCGCGCGCCGCCGCAGCTTCCTCGACCGATGCGTCGGCGGGTTCGACGGACGCATCCAGGGTCGATGCGTCCGTTCGCTCGTGCGGCCCGAGAAGTCCGGAGCGACCGCCGCACGCCGCGAACACGAGCGTCGTCACGAACGCACTCCATCGCGTGCCAAGCGCGGTCATTGGTAGATCCTTTACATCCTTTCTCCGCCGAAGCGAGCAAGACACCCTGCCGCGCAGGCGAATCAGCTACCACCCGCAGAGCGGGTGGTTTGATGAAGGCCCCCAGAGGGGGCCTGATTGGGGGAGGGCATTGCCCTGTGACCGAGGAGGGCCGCACGGAAGCCACCGCCGCGGAGCTCGAGCTCGCCGGCGAGGAGCTGCGCGCCGCCGACCATCTGATCGCCGCGAGCCTGCCGCGCGTGGCGCTCACGCGTGCGTACTTCGCCGTCTTCCATGCGATCCGCGCGATGCTCTACCATGACGACCTCGCACCGCGCAGCCACGCGTGCGTCCAGCACCTGTTCAACCTCCACTACGTCAAGACCGGCCGCTTCGACGCCGCCGCGTCGCGCCTGACCGCACGCCTGCAGAAGTTCCGCGAAGCCGCCGACTACGCCGCGGCGTTCGTTGTGGACGAAGCGGGCGCGCGAGAGGAGCTCGCGGCGGCGCGCTTGTCGATCGGATCCGCGTGCTGCTGGGCGACGTGCAGGGCAGGCGCTGACCGGCGTCCGTACCGACGAACGACACCGCCCTGGAGGCGCGCTTGCTCCGGCGTCACGGCGCCGAGGCGATCGCAGGCTGCAAGTCGGCGCTGGCCGCGGGATACCGCGCCGGACCGGCAAGCGTTGGCGATTCGGCGGCGCTGCCCCATGCTTCGCGCATGACCGACGCGGTTGACGTTGACCAGGTGGAGCAGGTGCGCGCGCTCTTCGACCGTTGGGCGGAGGCCGGACGCGCCGAAGGCATGGAGCGTGGGCACGGGCCGACCGCGCGCAGGGCCTTCGACCGCCTCGGCGTGGGCGAGGGGACGCGCTACCTCGATGTGGGCTGTGGTAACGGCTACACGGTGCGCTGGGCGGCCGAGCTCGGCGCGACGGCCGTCGGGATCGACGTGAGCGACAAGATGATCGCGCGGGCGCGCGCGCTCTCGCCGGCGAGCACGCGTTTCATCCACGCGCCCTATCCGCTTCCGATGCTGAAGGCGCAGAGCTTCAACGCCATCTTCTCGATGGAGGTCTTCTACTACCTGCCCGACTTGACCTTTGGCGTGCTCGGCACCGCGCGCCTGCTCGAGCCGGGCGGCCTGTTCGCGTGCGTGGTCGACTACTACGAAGAGAACCCGGCGTCGCACTCCTGGCCCGAGGACGTCGGTGTGAAGATGAACCTGCGCTCCAGGCAGGGCTGGCGCGACGCGATGGAGGAGGGCGGTCTCGAGGTCGTCGAGCAAACGCAGCTGCGCGACCCGGACTCGGACGAAGCCTGGAAGCGCGAAGCCGGCAGCCTCTTCACCCTGGCGCGTCGCCGGTTGCGGTAGAGCCGGGGGGAAATGGTCGAGGGGCGCCGGGGCAGGGATTTCCGCGGGATGAGCCCCGTCAGCAAGGCACCTTTTCTCGCGCGGCGAGCGGCGTTATGACGACCGGCATGCGACACGCGAGCTTGGGTCTGGTGTTCGTGATGATGCTGTCGACGCTGGGGGCATGCGGCGGTTCCACGCCGCCGCCGGAGCCGCCGGCGAAACCCGCTCCGCCTCCGCCGCCCCCGCCTCCGCCGCCTCCGCCGCCATCGGCGGAAGCGCCGGAGCCCGAGGCCAGCGCCGAGCCGGAGCCGCCTCCGCCGCCGCAACCCGAGAAGCCGAAGTCGAAGGCGACCATCGACGGGACCAGCATCAGCGACATCGATGGGCAGGCCTTCGTTGCCGCGATGCAGAAGCTTGGCTGGGCGCCGCAGAGCGTCGAGCTCGGCGGCGGCACGGTGGGCAAGTACGAGAACATCCGCTTCACCCTCGACAAGAACGGCCAAGGCGGCCATGCCGAGATCGTGCGGCCCGCGCACTCGCCGCGCGACGGTGCGAGCATGATGAGCCCGAAGGACCAGCTGCCCGACAACGAGAAGCGCGGCGCCGCGTACTACGACCCCGACGCCAACGTGCTGGTGGCCGTCGTCATCGACGGCAAGCCCGCGGAGGCGAAGCAGGTCTTGAAGAAGCTGGTGAAGACGCCGTAACCCGGGCGTATTCGCGCGGCCACCGCGGTTGCGATAGAGTCCGCGCATGTTCCCGATCAAGGTCGCGGCGGCGGCGTTGAACCAGACGGCGCTCGACTGGGAGCGGAACAAGCGCCACATCCTCGGCGCGATCAGCGACGCGCGCGCCGCCGGGGTCAGCATCCTGTGCCTGCCGGAGCTGTGCATCACCGGCTACGGTTGCGAGGACGCGTTCCTGTCGCCGGGCGTGCACCGCGCGGCGCTCGACGTGCTGCTGGAGATCCTGCCGGAGACGCGCGGCATGATCGTGAGCGTGGGCTTGCCGATCTTCCACGGCAGCGCCGTGTACAACGCGTGCTGTCTGGTGGACGACGGCAAGATCCTGGGCTTCGTCGCCAAGCAGGCGCTGGCAGGTGACGGGATCCACTACGAGCCGCGCTGGTTCAAGGCGTGGCCGGCGAAGCAACGCTCGCAGACCGTCGTCGGCAGCGAAAGCTACCCGATCGGCGACCTCTACTTCGACTGTGGCGGCGTACGCATCGGCTTCGAGATCTGCGAGGACGCGTGGATCGCCCACCGTCCGGGCGCCGAGCTGATGCGCGACGCCGTGGACGTGATCCTGAACCCGAGCGCGAGCCACTTCGCGTTCGGCAAGCTCGACGTCCGTCGTCGCTTCGTGCTCGAAGGCTCGCGCGCGTTCGGTGTCAGCTACGTGTACGCCAACCTGCTCGGCAACGAGGCCGGGCGCGCCATCTACGATGGCGACACGCTGATCGCGACCGGCGGCAGCGTGGTCGCCCAGGGCGAGCGCTTCTCGCTCTCGGGGTACACCCTGATCAGCGCCGTGGTGGACGTCGATCTCACGCGCACGCGTCGCGCGTGGCTGTGGAGCTTCCAGCCGAAGGTCGCCTCCGAGCCGGGCGAGTGCGTGCAGTCCGCGCGCACCTTCCCCGACGTGCAGCTCGACCCTCCGGTGCTGCCGGACGTCGCGTGGGAGCGCTCCTTGCATCGCAAGGAAGAGGAGTTCACGCGCGCGGTCACGCTCGCGCTCCTCGACTACATGGAGAAGTCGCACTCCAGCGGCTTCGTCGTGTCGCTGTCCGGCGGTGCGGACTCGAGCGCCGTGGCGGTGCTGGTGTGGCTGGCGTCGCGCTTTCGCGGAACGGTGATCCCGCTCACCACGGTGTACCAGTCCACGAAGAACAGCTCGGAGACGACGCGCAGCGCGGCGCGCACGGTCGCCGGGGCGATCGGCGCGCGTCACCTCGAGCTCGACGTGGACGCGATGGTGCAGGGCTACACCGATCTCGTCAGCCACGCCGTCGGTCGCGAGCTCTCCTGGGAGCGGGACGACATCGCGCTGCAGAACATCCAGGCGCGCGCGCGCGCGCCGGGCGTGTGGATGCTGGCGAACCTGTCGGGCGCGCTCCTGCTCTCCACCAGCAACCGCTCGGAGGCGGCCGTCGGCTACGCCACCATGGACGGCGACACCGCCGGCGGGCTCAGTCCCATCGCCGGTATCGACAAGGCGTTCCTGCGTCGCTGGCTTTCGTGGATGGAGAAGACCGGCCCCGAGGGTGTGGGCCCGCTCCCCGAGCTGTCCGTCGTGACGGTGCAGGCGCCCACCGCGGAGCTCCGTCCGCTCGCTGCCGCGCAGACCGACGAAGCGGATCTGATGCCGTACGATCTGCTGGACGCCATCGAGCGCGCCGCGATCCGCGACAAGCGCACGCCGCTCGAGGTCTACCGCTTGATGAAGCGCGCGTTCCCCGCCTACGCGGGCGACCAGCTGGTGACGTGGGTCGAGCGTTTCTTCCGCCTCTGGAGCCAGAACCAGTGGAAGCGCGAGCGCTACGCCCCCAGCTTCCACGTGGACGACGAGAACCTCGATCCCAAGACGTGGTGCCGCTTCCCGATCCTGTCCGGCGGTTTCGAGCGCGAGCTTGCCCAGCTTCGCGCAGCGGTGGAGAAAGAGGCGTGAGCGACTATCCCCGACCTTCGTTGACCGCCGACGCCGTCGTCTTCGGCATCGACCCGGACGGGATCCGGGTGTTGTTGATCCGGCGCGGGCACGACCCGTTCCAGGGGCACTGGGCGCTGCCCGGCGGCTTCGTCGACAAGGACGAGCCGGCGCTGCACGCCGCGGCGCGCGAGCTGGAAGAGGAGACGGGGTTGTCCGGCGTCGCGCTGGCCGAGCTCGCGACGTTCAGCGAGCCGGGCCGCGATCCGCGCGGTTGGACCGTGTCCGTCGCGTACGTCGGCGTCGTGCGCGTGGCGGATCATCCGGCGCGCGCCGGCGACGACGCGAGCGAGCTCGCGTGGGTGCCGCTGGGCGAGGCGCGCGATCTCGCCTTCGACCACGACGCGATCCTGGCGATCGCCGTCGAGCGCGTGCGCGCCGCGACAGCCCGCGCGCCCGCTCAGCTCACGGCGATCGCGCCGGGCATCAGCCTCGACGAGCTCGGCGCGCTGCTCGGGTTGGCACGTGCTCGTCTTCAATGAGCTACCGCGACGCGCAGTGATTGCGACGTTGTCCGACCTCCGCGCACCGCGTGCGCGTTTCGGCGTGGACCGCTGTTCCAGGATCGACGGACCGATGTGTGCTCGCAGAAACGATCACCCAACGCGTTGATCGCCAAGCGCCGCGTGCGCACCATTAGCGGCATGAAGAGCATCGCGCGCGCGTGGGTCGCGGCGAGCTGCGCCGTCGCGTTGGCGTGTGCCGGCTGTGGCTCGAGTCAGCATGGCCAGCCGGGTAAAGGTCCGCCCCCCAAGATCGATGTCAATGCGCCGGACGAGCCGTCGCCGTTCGTGATCATCCTCGAGCCGGGCGCGCGCGAAGGCGCTCCGGTCGCGTCCTCACCCGTGACGCTGGCCGGCCTGGTCGGCAACATCGACACGCTGACCAACTTGACCTGGGAATCGGACCGCGGTGACGCTGGTAGCCTGGCGCTCGGGGAACAATGGCAATCCGACCCCATCGAGTTGCCGGCGGGGGACACGCGGTTCACGGTTCACGGTGGCCTCGACGACGGCAGCGAGGTCAGCGATTCGATCACGCTCACCCTCAATCCGGGGATCGCGTTCACGGCGCCCTTCTTCGTCGATCCTCCCGAGGCTTTTGCGGGTGAGACGGTGGACGTGACTTTCAGCGTGGGCGTGGCTCCGGCGGTGCCGGTGGACGCGGTGAACGTCGTGCGCGTGGACGAGGCGGGCGAGCCCCTCGAACAGGTTGCAACACTCGCTTCGAGCGGCGACGTGTGGACGGGCACCGCCAGCTTGGGGCAGGACGAGCCCGGACCGATCTCGCTGCGTGCCGAGGTCACCGCCGGTGGGCAAATGGCAGAGAGCGAGGTGGCGAAGTTCACGACTTATGCGCGACCGTCCAGCGCGCAGGTGACTCGCGCGCACGACCTCCTGGTGGAGGCGGGCCAGCGCTACGAGGAGTGGCAGAAGGAAGGCTTCAGCAAGCAGGAAGTTCGCCAGAAGCTCGCGGACCTTCTGAACGAGCAACAAGACATCGTGGCGCTCGATCCGGGACCGCGTGGCGACTTGTTCGTGTGGAAGATGGATTCAGGGCTCGTTTCGCTCTATTCACTGGCGCCCGACGGTACGCGGGCCCATCCCACGGTGGGCGCGTCGAAGGCGCGCTTCAACGAGTCCTTCGGGTACCAGTGGATCACCGAGCACGCCGAGCTGGCGGACACCATTGGGCCGACGGTGCTGGCGCAGGAATGCCCGATGTACGCGTTGGAGTCCAACACGGCAGCGGAGGTGCAAGACTACGCCGAGCTCGACGGCAACGGGCTTGTGCTGGCCTCGTCCCACGGCGACGCCGGCGAGCTCAACGGGGAACCCTTCGAGGCGTTCTACACCGAAGAGCCCACCGTCAAGGACGCGCACCTGCTCGAGCGAACCGCCGGCGAACTCGTGATGGGCAACGCTCCGACGGCCACCGGGAAGACCAGCATCTTCCTGGGGGTCACGAACCGGTACATCTACGCCCACAACCATCACCTGGCGGATGCCATCGTGGTCGGGGCGGCCTGCCGTTCCGCGTACAACGGGAGCATGGCCAAGGCATTCTTCGCGCTGGGTGCCAAGGCGTATCTCGGTACGACCGGGTACGTGAGCTGGGGTTGGGGTGCCGACGTGCCCCGGACTTTCTTCGATTGGTTGATGAATGGCTACAGCGTGGCGGACGCCCACGCCGGGGCGAACTCGGAAAACGGTCCAACCGATCCGATGTACCAGTCGCGGTACAAGTTGCTGACGTCCACGAGCGACTTGCGGGCCACGGGCAAATGCAAAGGACAGACCACTTTCAAGTACCTTTTCCAGGCGCCGAGCGGCACGATTGAAGTCTCGGCCACGTCCATCGACAAGGTGTCGCACCGGTCCGGCCTGAACGAATTGGTCATGCGGGATCGCCAGATCACTTGCACCGACAAGGAGCTCTCGTCCGACGGCAGCGCCGGCGTGAACGGCAGCGGCACCACCATCGAGAGCTACGAGAGCGAAGAGGAAGTGGTGAAGATCATTTCTTACCCTGGCTTGTTTGTGGTCAATCCCGAACTGAACAATCCCGACTGGATGAACTACCAGTCCTTCAGCGCCTTCGGCTCCGATCAATACGCGGGCGATTGCCCCTGGAGCGATGATGGTTTCGTCGATATCAGCATCCGCCCCGGCGAGATGACGGGAACCGGCATCAAGATCGAGCGCGCGGTGGGCAGCGCCGCCACCTTCGATTCCGGCACGCTGAAGGTCGAGATCGATTTCACCGACCAGTTCATTCAGTGACGGGTGGGAGCGATGACGCGACGGTGCGCGCCGATACCGCGCCGCTCCGGCAAACCCAATCAGGCGGAACCGCTATGCTCTGAGCGCGCGTATCGGGTATCCTCCAAGGCGTGAGGGGTCTTGTCTTGACGGCGCGAATCAGAGCCGGACTGCTTCTGCCCGCCGCGGCCCTGACAGCGGCCGCGTGCGGCAGCACGACGTTCACGAACGCGGGCACCAGCAGCGGCGGCACCGCGGGCGCGGGCACCGGCGGCGCTGCGGGTTCGGCCAGCGGCGGGAGCGCGGGCGCCGGCGCCGTGGCGGGCACCGGCGGCAGCGGCGGATGCCAGAGCATCGCCGACTGCCCGGCAGGGAAGTACTGCCACGCCGGAAAGTGTCTCGGCTGCAGCGACACAACGACGTTCGACTTCGGCACGCCCGAGCCGCTCCAGAAGGTCAACGGCGCCACGTCCGGCGATCAGCGCTTCCCGCGCCCCGGGCAGAACGGTGTCGAGCTGTTCTTCCGCGCCGGCGCCGACAAACAGGCGACGCAGCTCTGGTACGCGACGGACTTCAACAACGTCGCGCCCGGCGCCATGGGTGCGACGGTGAACACGTCGGGCGCGGCCGCCAGCGGGCCGCTGGCGGTAGCCTCGCTGGCGGACCTCGGCCCGTACGACTTCTTCTTCGATCGCACCCCCAACGGTGCGGGCACACCGCGCTCGCTCTACGCCGGCACGCGAACCGGCAAGAACCTGGGCAACGTGATCGCGCTGCCGCCGCCCTTCAACGCCGTGGTCTCCACTGGCGGTGCCGCCTCGGACTACAGCATCGCCATCGCACCGCAGGCGAAGCGCGCGTGGTGGATGTCGATCCGCAACGGCCCGACCGAGCTCATCACGACCGCCATCGGCGGCACGGATCAACCTACGCCGGTGCAGATCGTGATGTCGCCGAGCGGCTGTCACCGCACCGGCAACGACGCGACGCCGTGGGCGGCGCGCGACGGCAGCTTCCTGCTCTTCCGCGGTCCGGAAGTGGACGCGAATTGCGCGGCGGCCGGCCCCAACGATCTCTACGTCGCGCCCCTCGACGGCGAAGGCAAGCCCACCGGCAACGCGACGCCGATCTCCGCCGTCGACCAGCCCGGCCGCGACGAGACGGATCCCAGCATGTCGTCCGACCTATGCTGGCTCTTCTTCGCGAACAACGGCGGCGGCGACTACAACGTGTATCGCGCGCCGCGGAAATAGGGCCTCGGTAGGGCGCTGGCGCCGCGCGGGGCATCACACGCCGCACCGCAGCGACGACCCGCGGGAAAACGTTGTCCAGGTCGCGCCCCCCGCGCCGGCGCAGGACCTCTCCGCCTGGACGCGCGGCCTGATCGCCGAGGGTTATGGCGTCGCGACGCCGAATGGCTTCGAGGGCGCGCGCGTGAAGGCGCGGGGCCGCCCCGTGGATCACGACTTCCGGCTGGCACTGCCCGAGCACGTCCAACCCGCGGCAGGGGACCCGGATCTTGCCGTGAAGACGCGGCTGGAGCAGCAGCGGCAGCTGGAACACCAGATTCTGGAAGACGGTCCAGCGTCGCACCGTGTCGTGCTCGCGGTGGACCGGCGCGTTGCCTGGCAACGGGTCGTCGGCGTCGTCGACGATGCCGCGCGCCTCGGCTTCACCGATGTCTATTGGGCGTTTCCGGTGCACAGCGAGTCGAGCGAACCGGCGCCGTCCATGCGGGAGGCCGTGCAGAACGACGCGAGCCTGGCGAGATCGGGCGCTCTGCACATGGGCGACTGCAATCTCTTCGACGACGCGGAAGTGGGGGATCTCGCCAGTGTGGACCGCCGCGCGCAGCACGCCGTGAAGTACCTCCGGTCGCGCCGCTGCAATGCGGACACGGCGGTACTGTGACACTGCGCGTCCGGTAGGCGCGGGACACACGCCGTCGTCGCCGACGCCGCACGTCCCGACCCGGCGCGCGGCAGCTGTAAGGCTCGTCGGCGGCGGGCGTTGTCCGTGCGACGTCATGCGAACTCCTCTTGTCTTCGGGGCGCTCCTGCTCGCCGGCTGCGGCGGCATGGGCATGGGACAAGGCGTGATGCGGGCGAAGAGCGCCGGCGACGCCAAGGAGCTGGACGCGCCGCTGGCAGTGGGCGCTTCGATCCAGCCCGACGTGCAGCTGGACCTACCCGGCAGCGCCACTCCGGCGCTCACGCTCGTCTCCGCGCGGCCCGCCGTGATATCGGCCGAGGGCGGGCGCCTGACCGGGCGCGCGCCGGGGGTGAGCGCGATCCTGGTGACGACCCGCGATGGCGAGGTGCTCGACCTGTATCACCTGTGGGCGGAGCCGGCGTCGCGCGCCACGCTGCACCGCCTGTACGCCGACGGCCGCGACATGGGCGAGGTGCGCGAAGGCATCGATCTGGTTGTCGGCGAGAGCGCGGTGCTCGCGCCAAAGCTGTATGCCGGCGCGCAGGAACTAGCCGGCACGGTCACCGGCGCGTGGTCCGTCGTCCCGCCAATCGCCAGCGTGCTCGGCGACGGCGTCGGCGATCAACGGCGGCTGTATGCGTCCACGCCGGGGCACGCCGTGCTCACAGTGGAGATCGCCAACGTCAAGGTCACGGTGCCGCTCGCCGTCGTCGCGGGCAAGGGGGCGTCGTGAGACTGCCGGCTGTCGCCCTCGCGGCGCTGCTGGCGTCCACGGCGTGCACCAGCTATCGCGCGCTCAACGCGCCGCCCCCGAGCCGCGTCGCGACGCTGGACAACGCGCACGACGCGCTGCGCATCTCGGAGGGCGTGGCCCTGGCGTTCGAGTGCACGACCGCCTGGGGCAATCCGTGCAGCGCCGGCACCGCCAGCGTCGACAATCCGACGGTCGCGACCGTGCTTCCGGCGCACCTCGGCCGTCTCGCGAGCTTCGTGGACGGCACGCTTCCGCCCACCAGCTACGTCGTGGTTGGCGTGAAGCCGGGAGAGACGCTGCTCCGCGTTCCCGGCGAGGATCCGGTGCGCGTGGTCGTGGTCGCCGCGGTCGACGCTAGCGGCCCGCGCGAGCGAGCCGGAGGCCGCGCAGCCGACCGACAGCTCGTGCCCGCGAACGGCGCGACCGCGTCTGCGGCGGTCGGGCCGACGAAGACGAAGTAGACGAAATAGTGCACGCGACGCGTCGCCCGGCGACCCCCCATGTTCGTGGGATCGACGCGAGCAGAACCGACCGCTAGCTTGCGATGCTCGGGTTGGAATCCTTCCGCGGCCGTGGGGGACGGAGGCGAGATGCTGTTTCGAAAGATCGTGCTGGGGGCGGTGGTGTCGGCGCTTGCGCTTTCGACGGCGTGCAGTAGCGACGAGGAGAGCAACGGCAGCGGCGGCGCTGCGGGCACGGACGCCGGCAGCGGCGGATCGAGCGGCAGCGGCGGATCGAGCGGCAGCGGCGGATCGAGCGGCAGCGGAGGGTCGAGCGGCAGCGGAGGGTCGAGCGGTAGCGGAGGGTCGAGCGGTAGCGGAGGGTCGAGCGGCACGGCGGGCGCCGGCGGCGCAGCTGGCAGCGGCGGCAGCGCGGGCAGCGACGGCGGGGCCGGCACTGCGGGCAGCGCCGGCAGCACTGGTGGCGGCGCCGGTACGGACGGCGGCGCGGGCAGCAGCGGCACGGCCGGTGGTGGCGCCGGTACGGACGGCGGCGCGGGCAACGGCGGCGGCGCCGGCAGCAGCGGCGGCAACTCCGCCCTGATCACCGTGGCGTCGGGCGGCACGCTGGTCGTCGACGGTGCCGAGATCAGGTTCGTGAAAGACTCGGTCCAGAGCGACACGACGATCACCGGCTCGTCCACTTCGAGCACGTCGGGGCTACCGCGCGCGAGCGATATCCAGGGCAACGTCTTCGACTTCGGCCCCGACGGCACGACGTTCGACAGCGCCGGGTTGCTGATGCTTCCGATCACCGGAGCGCCGGCGAGCGGCAAGCGCTGGGTTGCGGCGTGGCTCGACGCGGCGTCGTCGGTGTGGATCCCGATGCCGTCGGTGGTCGTCGGTGCGTATGTGCTCGCGCCCCTCTCGCACTTCACGAGCTATGCGGTTCTCGAGACGAACGGCGTGGACACGAGCAGTGGATGCAACATGCCGTCACCCTGTGGCGGCAGCCTCGGGTCGCACTACGACCTTGGTGGCTTCTGCTACAACGGCACGCTACCGACGGCGGGCGGGTTCCCGTTTTGCTCCGGAACCTCCTCGGGGGTCGCGTCGATCGTGGGGGCGGGCTTCTGGGACTTCGAGACGAGTGGCCTCACGTTCAAGCACTCGCTCACCTACGGCACATCCGCGATTCTCACGCTCCAGGCGGCGTGCATGAGCGGGCTCTCGATCACGACCTGCGATCAGGCGCGGTCGACGCTCGAAGGCGCGCTGACGATCCCGTTCTACTGCGAGGGCAGCGCCTCGACGCAGTGCGACTGCCACTACTGGGGCGGCGTTGGCACGAACGACCTGGTCACCGGGACATACTCGACGTCCGGTACGACACTGTCGTTCACGTCCAGCGCCGGTAACGACGCCGTGGACTACTGCGTGCAGGGTCAGAACCTGTACATCCCCGACACCACGAACAACGCGGATCTCGTCTTCAACCCCTAGCCACGAGCAGACGCGCCGCGGGCGGTACCGTCGTAACAACGGCCGGGAATCGTTTGCATAATCGAAGCCGCGCAGACTGCGTGCGCCGCGCTTGTCGTAGCCCGCGCTCGCCGTCGAGGCGGCGCGCCACGACGCCGCGCGCGGTCCGTGGCGCGAGCCCGCACTTGTGGGATCGTGCGGCCTGCGTTACCAGATGATCAGCTGGGGTATGCGGGTCCCGATTATCATCGTCGAGGACAATGCGGCGCTTTTGCAGCCGTTGGTCTCGGTGCTTGGAGCGTCCGCCGGGGTGCAGGTGCTCGGCGTTGCGGCATCCGGACGAGCTGGGCTCGCGCTCGCCCGCCGGCTCCGGCCGGCCGTGGCGCTCGTCGACCTCAACCTGCCGGACATTCCGGGCGTCGAGGTCATCCGTGAGCTGGCCTCGATGAGCCCACCCGTAATCGCCGTCGCCTGGACGGTCATGGGCGATCCGTCGCATGTGCACCAGGCGGTGGCCGCCGGCGCGTCGGGCTACTTGTTCAAGGACGAGGCCCCCGAGCGTATCTGCGGTGCGATCGGCGCAGCGGCGCTGGGCGGGGCGCCGCTGTCGGCCGCGGCCGCGCGACTCATCCTCGACCGCGCGCGCGCGAGCCTGGCCACGGAGGTTGCGGGTTCGTCGTCGTTGTCCGCAGGGATCACGCCGCGCGAATCCGAGGTGCTCGTGCTGTTGAGTCAAGGTCACACGTACGCGGATTGCGCGCGAGCCCTGAACATGGGCGTGGGCACCGTGCAGTGTCACGTGAAGAGCATCTACCGCAAGCTGAACGTGGCGTCGAAAGCGGAGGCGGCGGCGTGGGCGATCCGGAACGGAGTGGTGGCGTAGCGGACTTTGCCGGGGCGGTCGCGCCGCCCGAAGCGCTCGCGGCGTCCATCGAGGGCGTTCGTCGCGAAGTGTACGCAGCCCAGTTTACCGAGATGCGCAAGCCCGCGGCGCTCGCCCAGTTCGCCGTGCTGGCGGCGTTGGTGTCGGCCGTGCCGCTCGTGCCGGCGGTGCGGAAGGTGATCCGCGTCGGGCCCGTTCCGATGGCGCTGGCGATGTCCGCGGTGGCGATAGCCATGGCCGCAGCAACGGTGGCCTACCACCGCGCCGGCGTGCTCTCCGTCGCGCACCGCGCGCTGGAGCGCGTCGAGACAGCCGTGGTCGTCGTCGTCGGTGCCGGGTTGATCTTCGCGTCGGGCGCGGCACAGAGCGTGTTGTGGTTCATCCCGTACGCTCACGCGTCGATGCTGGCCAATGCACCGTTCCACTTTCGCTTCGAGCGCAAGATGCTTGTCGGGACGTACTCTGCGCTGGTCGTGGGCTTTGCCGTCGTGGGCAAGTACGGCGACGCCGTGGTCGCGGCGCTGCTGTCGGCGGTGATGTTGTTCGTGTACAACAGCCTCCTGGCCGTCAATGAACGCCAAGTGCGCCTTCGTGCCGAAGCGAGCTTGATGCGCGAGAGGCTCGACCGGTTGTTGGTCGAAAACGAGCGCCGTCGCATCGCGCGCGATCTCCACGACGGCATTGGCGCCGACATCACCGCGCTGATCTGGAGCGCGCGCTCGTTGGAAAAGCAGGGCGACGACACCAAGACGCTGAGTGCCGGCGCGCGCGCGATCATGAGCGAGCTCCGTGATGTCGTCTGGGGACTCGAGGGTCGCTCGCGCACGCTCGGCGAGGTGGCAGCGGAGGTGAGCCGGCGTTGTACGGCGCTCGATCCGTCGCGGGTCGACGCGGCGATTGGATTCGGCGACGAGCAATCCGCCGCGCCACTGAGTCCGTCGCTCGCCGTACACGTCGTGCGCAGTGCACAAGAGCTGGCGCGCAACGCGCTGACCCATGCCGACGCCTCGGCAATCAAGGTCCGGCTCGACATCGACGACCGGTTACGCCTGGTCGTGGAAGACGATGGCTCGGGTCTGGACGACGCGGCGCTGACCCGGCGCACGGGCGGCCTGGCGAACTTGCGAACGCGCCTCGCGGAGATCGGCGGCACGATGGACACCGACTCGTCCGTCCGGGGGACGCGCGTCGTCCTGACGCTCCCGGGCTCGACGCAGTAGCACGGCCACCCCCTGCACCACGACACCGCCTGCGCGCCATGTCACGAGTGTTTCTTCGTCTCTTCAAGCTTGGCGATCAGTACGTCGACCATGGCGCGATCCTTTCGGCCGGCCGAGGTGGACGGCCCGCCCGCCGTGTCCTGTCTTCTTGCTGCACCGGCCACCAATCCTTCGATCTGGAGCGCGGCGGGAAGCCCGCCGTGTGCAGCCGCGCCGCAAGCGCGCGATCGCGCAGCAAAGGATCGCGGATCGGAGACGCGTGACGCAGCAATGGCGGGTCGAAGTTGCCGTTGCGGCGCGGAATCCCCCGGTGCGCCCCGCGCGGTTCCGCGCCGGCCCGACATCACCCGCCCGGGATCACCGCCGGCAGCAAGAACCGCGACCTGCGGTGTGCATCGGGAATACTTCGCACTATGAAGTGGCCTCGTCGGTCGGGGAATCCGAGGGAGCAATGAACGCTGACTATCGTGTGGTCGGGGTGGTGTGTGCGCTCGTTGCAGCAGCAGGCTGCGGTGGGAGTTCGGGGACGTTGTTCGGCGGCACGGACGGCGGTGCTGGCGCCGCCGGAGCGGCCGCCGGCGGCGGAACGTCCGGCGCAAGCGGATCCGGGGCGAGCTCCAGCGGCGGCGCGTCCGGCAGCGGCGGCGCGTCCGGCAGCGGCGGCGCGTCCGGCAGCGGCGGCGCGTCCGGCAGCGGCGGCGCGGGCGGCACGGGCGGCAGCGGCGGCGCTGGCGGCGCTGGCGGCAGTGGCGGCACGAGCGGCAGTGGCGGCACGAGCGGCAGCGGCGGCACGAGCGGCAGTGGCGGTAGTGCCGGCTCCTGCACGCACGACGAGTGTACGGCTGGCGCCGCGCTAGCTCCTGCATGTTCGTCGTGTGCCGCAATCGTGTGCAACAGCGACCCCTATTGCTGCAACACGAGTTGGAACAGCTACTGCGTCGACGGCGCGACGAACCTGTGCGGCGCTTGCGGCGGCAGCGGCGGCAGCGGCGGCAGCGGCGGCAGCGGCGGCGGCTGCGGCCCCGCCGGATCCAGCTGCAACAACGTCGGAGTCGCCTGCCAGGCGGGTCCGTCCACGTACTGCGAGTGCCAACCCCCTGGTCACTGGGTCTGCGCCTGACCCGGACGATTGGGTGAGCGAGATTCGATCCCCCGTCGGCCGGCGTCCCGCGTGCCAGTCTGACGGTCCGCCGCGAGCGCTCACTCGTCCGGTTCGCAGGCCTTGGCGTAGCCCAGCGTGCAGCTCCGGGCGCGGGCGGCGCGGGATTGGCCGGGAGACTCCATCACGCCCGTTCCCAGGCCGAGGGACAGCGAGTAGTCGTAGCAGGCCTCGGCGTGGCCGAGCTCGCACGCC
Organism: uncultured delta proteobacterium; assembly: GCA_963775185.1. Classification (GTDB taxonomy): domain Bacteria; phylum Myxococcota_A; class Polyangia; order Polyangiales; family Polyangiaceae; genus JAPSGB01. The sequence continues at coordinate 421,985 of CAVZIE010000014.1, forward strand.
TTGCGCTGGTACTCGGCGGCCTTCTCCTCGTCTTTCGAAACGTCGATACCGAGGTTGTAGTCCGTCGCGAGCTGGAAGCACGCTGCCGCGTCGTTCGCGCGGCACTGGTCGCGGTACCGCGCGTGCTCGCTGGCGGACGCGAACGACGCGTACGCGGTCCCGCCTGCGACGGGTACCAGCGCCAACGTAGCGAGTGCCGCCAACCGCCAGAACCTCCCCTCCTTTCGCCGCGCGGCCAACACCTGCTGGATCGACAGTTCGTGTTCCACCGAAGGCGCGACTTCGCTCCGCAGATCCAGACCCAGGATGTTCTCCGTGTCGCAATACGCGCAGGGCACCACGAGCTCGCGCGCGTCGGGGAGCGGGCCCCCGCAACGACGGCACGCGAAGCTCCCGCGCGCGTCCCGCGGAGCGCGTGCCCCGAAGCTCGCGGCGAGCACCCGGAGCGCGCGCCGCTTGGCGAGCGCCGCGCGCCCGGCCACGAACAGGACCAGGCTTGCGAGCATGCCGGTGAACAAGACCACGGCGACCTCGAAGAGTCCGACATCGCTCACCCCCGCGATCGCGAGCGCGAACAGCAAGAATGCCCAGGTCCCGGCGGCGACGCAGGCAGCGAGCGCCAAGACCAGGCTGGCACGGCGCGCGCCCGGCTGCTTCAACAGCGCCGCCACCGCTACCGCCGTCGCGTGACGAGAAGTCTGCACGCTCCGATGCGCTCGGACCCTTGCGCGCAACGCTTGGGGAACCGGCGTCCACGCGCCGCAGTAGCGACAGGCCGCCTGCTCGCTTTCGGAGGGCGGAACCGGCGCGCCGCAGCCCGCGCACTCGAGCACCTCTGGCGGGAGCGCCGGCGCGGTTGCGCCGGTGAGTCCCAGCTTCTGCTGGATCGAGCCGAGCAGCGCATCGAGGGAGCGTTGCTCGTCGGGGTGCTCGGCCTCGGCCAGCCGCCAGCGCCGCCCATCTCGAGTGGCCACGTGCAGCCGTCGGATCGCCACCTTCTCGGGCGGCGCCAGCTCGGGATTGTCCGCAAGCGTCGAGAGCACCAGGAAGATCACGTCGGCGACGATCTTCACCAGCGTGATGCGGGTCTCCTTCGTGGTCTCGGCGTGCGTCTGCTGCGGGTCGATCTCGCTCCACTGAAGGTGCAGCCCGTGCTGGGCGCCGCCCTCGAGGGTCATCCCCGCGGCATCAAGCAGCGCATCGCTGGGCCGGGTCCGCCACGAACGAACCGCGTGCGCCGCGGCGTAGACCACGAAGTAGGCGCCGAGCGGCACCGTGATCAGCGCCCAGCCGCCGGTGCCCGCCAGGAAGTACCCCACGCCGGCGACGACGCCGACTGCGCCCGGCACGAACGTCGAAGAAGCGCGCGCCAGGCTCCATAGAGAGGTGGTGCCGACCTGGAGCGGCAGACGGATCTTCTGCTGCACCGTGGGCGTGTGCGGTAGCGCGGCTTTCGCGTCAACCAACCGGCGTCAGCCCGCCGTGTCCGCGGAAGCGAATCGCTCGTCGCGCGACCACGATTCCGCGGGGATACGCGAGCTTCGCGAGTCACGACCTCGGCTGCGACGAAGCCCTCGAAGATCGGACCGCGGAACGGTGACTTCGCGAGCTAGGCGACGGTCTCGACGCCGAGCAGGTGACACGCCAGCACCGCCGCGAGTCCGCGGGTCGGCAGCGGCTGACGGTCCATTTCACCGGTGGGCGGGTCGGGACGGTGGTAGCTTCAACCCTATGTCTTCGTCGAGTGGCTGCGCGACGGCGGCCCTTGCCCACATCCACGTGTGGTCGGGCTGATGAAGACTTCCGTCGATGACCAGGCGTCGTCCGGCGTATCGTCGTGGGACGGGCGCGATCCGCGAGCGGGCGATCTGGTCACCGAGCGGATCCGGCTCGTCCGGCCGCTGGGCGCCGGAGGCATGGGCGCCGTGTGGGTCGGCGAGCACCTCTCGTTGGGTATCGAGATCGCGGTCAAGTTCGTGCGGGAGGTCCACTCGGGGACCGTGGAGAGGCTGGCACGCGAGGCGCGCCTGGCGGCGATGGTCGATCACCCCCACGCCGTGCGCGTCATCGACCAGGGAGTCACATCCAACGGCCTGCCCTTTCTCGTCATGGAGCTGCTCGACGGCGAGTCGCTCGGCGAGCGCCTCCGCCGCGCAGGTCCGCTCACGGTCGAGGAGGTCGTCGCGCTCGCCACGCAGGTTGGCTCGGCGCTCGACGCCGCGCACGAGTTGGGCATCGTCCACCGCGACGTGAAGCCCGACAACATCCTGCTCTTGGCCGGCGGCGAGGGCATCAACGCCAAGCTCATCGATTTCGGTATCGCGAGGCCCGTGGATCTCGGCTTCACCACGATAACGCGCGCCGGCCAGATCGTCGGTACGCCCGTGTACATGTCGCCCGAGCAGCTGCTCGAGGTCCGCCCCGCGGACGTCGCGGCCGACCTGTGGGCGCTGGCCGTCGTGATCTACGAGTCCCTGGCTGGACGGCGCCCGTTCGACGCCGAGTCACTCGCCGGCGTGGTCGTCGCGCTGATGCAGCACCGCCACGAGCCGATCACGGTACGGGACCCCGGCCTGCCCGGCGGTCTCGACGCGTTCTTCGCGCGTGCGTTCAACGAGGACCCGGCCATGCGCTTCACGTCCGCCGGCGCTCTGGCCGAGGCGTTCGTCGCAGCGGCCGCCGACGAACGAGGCCTCGCGCCGGCCGACCGGGGCGCGCAGCCGCTCCGGATCCCGGATCGCCTGTACGGTCGTGACGCCGAGATCGCACGGCTCGACGCCGCGCTCGCGGAAGCCTCCGCCGGAAAGTCCCGTGCGGTGCTGGTGGCGGGCTATTCCGGTACGGGAAAGACCTCGCTCGTCCTCGAGCTCCGGCGTCGGCTGTACACCAGCCCGGTCGCGATCGCGGTGGGGAAGTTCGACCAGTTCGACCGCGGCCGCCCGTACCACAGCCTGATCCAGGCATTCCGCCATCTCATCCAGCACAACCTCGCCCGGCGCGACACCAGCGTGGCGACGTGGCGCGATCGCTTGCTCGAGTCGATCGGTGACGGTGGGCGCGTTCTCACCAACATCATCTCCGAGCTCGACGAGGTGATCGGTCCGCAGCCGGAGCTCGACGACGTCGCGCCCGAAGAGCAGCGCGCGCGGTTCCAGCAAGCGATGGCTCGCCTCGTGGCGGCGCTCGCCATGCCGGAGCGGCCGCTGGTCGTGTTCTGCGACGACGTGCAGTGGGCGGATCTCTCGTCGCTCGACCTGCTGACGTCCCTCGCGACCGACCCGGAGAGTCGCCATGTTCTGCTCGTGTGCGCCTACCGCGACAACGAGCTTGGTCCCGCGCACCCGCTCCTGCCGGCGATCGCCAACATGCGCGCCGGGGGAAGGCTCGACGAGATCGTGCTCGGCCCGCTGGACGTGGACGCGGTGCTGGATCTGGTCACCGACACGTTCCCCGGGTTGCCCGGGCGCATGCGCCTTGCAACGGCCGCGCACGCGAAGACGCGTGGAAACGCGTTCTTCCTGCGTCGCTTCCTGGAGAATCTCGTGGAACGCGGTCTGGTGCGAAACGACCCGGGCGCGTCTCGGTGGAGCTGGGACGCCGAAGCGGTCGAAGCGCTCGACATGCCGGAGGACGTGATCGATTTCGTTGCCGACGAGATCGGTCGTATGCCGGCGGAGTCCCGCCGTGCGATGGCAGTAGCAGCGTGCATCGGCGACCGCTTCGAGCTTGGCGCACTCGCGCACGCCCTGGGGTGCGACCACGCGACTACGCTGGAGCGGATCCGCGCGGGGCTGGTGGGCGAACTGCTCACTGCCACGGGCACGGATCGATCAACTGCCACGCGGCGTCTCGTGTTCCACTTTGCCCACGATCGCGTGCGCCAGGCGGCGCGTGGCGCAATCGACGACACGGCCGCGGCGGCTATCCATCGCAGCGTGGGCCGGTTCTTTCTCGATCACCTCGAAGTAAGCGAGCTGGATTCGCGTCTGTTCGAGGTCGTGGAGCACTTGAACCGCGGTGGGACGACGGATCTCCGTCCCTCGGACCGCGCCCGCCTGTGTGCGCTGAATCTCGAGGCCGGGCGTCGCGCCGTGCGCTCCGCCGCGTTCGAGGTCGGCGACGCGTATTTCCGCCAGGCCCGGAGCCAGCTCGACGACGACCCGTGGTCGGTGAACTATGCGCAAACGCACGCCATCTTCGTGGAAGGCGCGCGCGCCGCGTACCTGGCCGGAGACCACGGCGAGATGGACGCGTTGCTGGACGTCGCGGTGCAGCACGCGCGCGAGGTTCTGCACCGGCTGGCGGCCCAGGAGGTACGCATCCAGGCTCGCCTCAGCCAGCAGCGCTTCGCCGATGCGCTGGGCCTGGCGCTGGACGCCCTGAAGGAGATCGGGGTCGAAGTGCCCCGCGAGCCGACCGCGGGGGACGTAGAGGCCGCCGTCGGAGCCACGCTCGCCGCCGTCCAGGCAACTAGCCAGGAGGACCTTGCCCGCATCCCGATCTCCGACGACCCGGTGGTGCGCGCCCGGATGCGTATCCAGACCGGTGCGATGTCGTCGGCGTACATGGCCGCGCCGAGCCTGCTTCCGATCCTGGCGTGCAACATCGTCAGGGCGACGCTCGATCAAGGCGTGTGCAAGGAGTCGCCGTACGGCTTTGCCGTGCTCGGCCTGGTGCTGAACGCCGTGAACCTGATGGACGCGGCCCACTCGCTCGGACGGATCGCATTCGAGATGCTCGATCGCGTGGGGGAGCGATCCACCCGTCCGCGCACGCTGCACGTGCTCGCCGCACACGTCATGCCGTTCGTGGAGCCGCTCCGGGACTGGGTGCCGATCGAGCGGCAGGTGGCGCGCCTCGGATTCGACACCGGAGATCTCGAGTACGCGGCGTGGGGCCTGCACTGCGAGGTGTGCAACGGGTTCTACGCCGGCGCGCCGCTCGACGAGCTCGCTCCGGTGTTCGAGCGGAACCGCGCATCGCTCGAGCACCACCGGCAGATGGCAGCGCTCGGCTGTACGCTCCAGTACGGGCGGGCGATCGCCTGCCTCCGCGGGGAGGCGGCGGATCCCGAGAGCTTGTCCGGACCGGACTACGACGAGGCCGCACAGATGGCGGCGTTCCGCGCGGCGAACTTCCGCGGCGCGGGCTTCATCCTCGCCGTGCTGGGCGCGTACGTCCGCTTCGTGTTTCGCGATCTCGCCGGCGCGATCGCCAGCATGGACGCCGGCGCCGAGCTCGCGGACGGCGCGCCCGCGACCTACCACCTGGTGTGGTGGCGCCAGATCCGATCGCTGGCGGCGCTGGGAGCGGTGGACACGACCTCCGCCGAGGCGGTCGCGGCCGTGCTCGCCGACGTGGCCCCGCACGTCGAGCAGCTGCGCACCTGGCACCGGGCGTCGGAGGCGAACCATGGTCACCGCATGCACATGGTCGACGGCGGAGATCGCCCGGGTGGAGGGTCGAGGCGAGCAAGCACTGACCCACTTCGGCGAAGCCGCCAAGCTGGCGCTGGCGAACGGCTTCGTCCACGAGCAAGCGCTGGCGCTCGAGCTCGCGGCGCGCTGCCGGCTCGCCAGCGGCGATCGCGCCGGAGCGATGGCGTCGGTAGCGGGAGCGATCCAGGCGTGGCGCTCGTGGGGAGCGACGGCGAAGGCCGATCGGCTCGAGGCCGAGTTCGCCGGATAGGGTTCGCGACGAGCCTTGCTGTGGACTAGACGGTGCCTTGTCAGCGATGCTGTCGTCATGACGTATCGCCTCGCGGTCCCGTTTCTACTCGTGTTCGCGCTCGGGTGCTCGTCGGGGGACTCATCGTCGAGCTTCGGGTCGGTTCAGCAGGTGCAGCAATGGTCGTGCTGCTCCGACGACCCGTGCGCGTGCGAGGAACAGACACAGCACTACGCCAGCAGCTGCTCCAACTCCGTGGACAGCTGCGGGCAGCCCGACGGCGGAGTTGGCTGCTGCGTCGCGAGCCACGTGGACGACGGCAAGTACGGCGGCCACTGGTTGTGCCAGTGCTCCCTTCCCGGCGCGGCGTGCCCCGAGCCGGACCCATCGAACACGTCCGTGGAGAGCGTCGCGAGCTGCCCGCCCTAGCGGCGGTTCTGCGACAATGGGCCATGCGCAAGCTCTGGCTGTTCGCCGCGTTCGTCGCGCTCGGCTGCGGCGCGCGCACGGGGCTCCAGCTATTGCCGTCGCAGGCCGCCGGCGGAAGCGGGGCGACGGGTGGCAGCGCGGGCACGGCCGGTAGCGGCGGCACGGGCGGCAGTGCGGGCGCTCCGGCGTGCGTCACGTGGAGCGTCGTGCCGGGTGATCCGGTCGCGCTCACCGAGCCCATCGGCGACTCGTTGTTGACCGCGCTGGTGCGCGACGGCAACCACGTGACCGTGGGCTCCACGAACGACGCGCAGGGCTGCCGCTTCGTCGAGCTAGGCGCCGATGGCGCCGCGAGCGTCGCGCCGCACCGGATAGCCAAGAGCTGGTGCTACTGGCCCGTCGCCACCCAGTCCGGCTTCATCGCCTTCAACTCGCCGGACTTCACGTTCGCGCCGCTCACGCTGCTCACGATGAACAAGCACGGGCACGTCACGAAGACGACGCCCGACCTGATCACGTCGGGCGCGCCACAGACGTATCCGGCGGGTCTTGCTCGCTTCAACGACGCGACGGTGCTCGTTGCCTGGTCGGACAGCGGGGGGGGCTTCACCGCGCAGCATCTCGACCAGAACGGCAACAAGCTGGCTCCGGAGTCGGGGCTGAGACGGCCGGCCCACCGCGCCGCCGCTGACGCTCGCCACGACGAACGCCGTCATCGGCCATGTCGCCGTGACCCGCGCCGGGGGCAGTGCCGGATGCGCCGGCACGCTATGCTCGTCTCGATGCGCCAGAGGAGGGCCAGATGAACCCGGATCATCGCCGCCGGTTGTTCTGGATCGCGCTCGCTCTCGTCGTCGTCGGCTGTGGCGCGGCGGCCCGGAAGGGACCTGTCGCAGAGAATTCCGGAGCGGGAGCCGTCGCCATTCCGGGCGCGACAGCGGCCGGGGATGCGGCCCCGGCTCCGGACTCGTCGTCGCCACGCGCCGCGCCGTCGTCGTCGGCGCTTGCCGCGCCGCCCGCGCGGACGAACCGCGGATCCGGGCCGGAGGGTTGCTTCACGAACGAAGAGCTCGCCACGCGCCAGGCGCAGGCGAAGACCGACAACGCCGCCGCCTACGCCGAAGCGCTCCGCCGCCTCGGGCTGCAGCCGGTGCATCTCGCGTCCCACAAGCTCCTCGACGGCACCGGCCAGCTCCAGGGCCGCTTCCCACCCGCGCACGTCGAGGAGCGCGACATCCCGCAGCATGGTCGCGCCCGTGTCATCGTCATGCCCCCGACCGGGGGTTGTGGCGACCTCTCGACGGCGTTCCAGTTCGCCCGCGGCGACAACCGCGTGTGGCTGCTCGAGCGGCACGTGCAGAGCCGGACGATCGACGTGGCGTTGTGTGGCTGTCCGGGCTGCACGTGCCCGGCGCCCCACTACAGCGGATGCGGCGGCGCGCGCGTCGCCGCGACAACCATCCTCGGCTACGAGCTGCCCGCCGGGACACGGTTCGCGGGAGAGCGCGAGGTGGCGTACATCGAGGACTTCGTGCGCGTCCTGAAAGCGCTGCCGCCCCAGCCGGTGTGCACTCCCGTGCCGCCGCCGCCGTGAGCCGTTGATCGACGGCGCGCCGCACGCCAGCCACTCGGCGAGCTTGTCGCGCTCGCTCCTTGGGCGGGTCGTCGGGGGTGTGGTTCTGTTCCTGCGCACCGGCGACGCCTCGCGCCCCCGGCTATCGGAAGCAAGCCGGCGCCCGGCCTCGCCGGGTAGTTCCATGGGGTCTCATTGGCGGATCGTGATCTTGTCCGCCAAGACCCAAAGGTCGTGGCAGCCGCCGGGGCCCCATCCCCCGCGGCCGACGACTGCGGGATTTGTTGCTCAGGAATCGAACCACACCCGTCGTCGGGACCGGGCGGCATCGAGTCGTTCTCTGCGCCGGCGCGCTCGAAGATGGCAGCTCACGTCCTCGAGAGTCCTTGTAGCCGCGCGCGGTCACCAAGAGACCGACGCCGATCTCGTGACCGTGCCGCGTTCGCGAAGTGCCGCTCGGTTGGTGCGACGCCGATCTCGTGACCGTTCCGCGGTCACGAAGTGCCGCTCGGTTGATGCGATGCCGATCTCGTGACCGTGCCGCCGTGCGCGGGCGCATCGCGCGGTTCCGCGCCGGGCCGGCCTAGCCCAGCCCAGCCCGGCCCGGCCCGGCCCAGCCATCAGAACATGCTTCAAGGTGTGCCGCGGGTGGCAGAGCCCGTCGCTGAAGTCGTCGAAGGCGGGGCGAGGCTGGAATGCAGCGTCGTCGGGCGGCGCCCGCGGGATCGCGACGGATGCGGGAGCTTGCGGTCCCGGTGCAACGCGGATACCGTGCCTGAAGTCGGTAAGTCGTTTGAATCGTTGAGCGAACCGCCACCAGGTCACCACGTAAAGACGTCTTTACATGCTATGACAAATAATGTCATAGCGCGCGACCCCGGGAGCGGCTCGCGCGGGTCGGCGTCGCGTGCCCGGCGTCGTGGCGCGGGCAAGCGGCATCGCGCGCGTGGTCGTGTCGTCGAACTCGCCGCGCGGCGCCAATCCGGGTCCGGCGCGGAAATCTCGAGCTCGGGTGTGCCGCTGCAGGCAGGCGGAACAGCACGCCCGCGCCTTGGCATCACGGCGAGCGCGTGCCGGCGAAGCCGTCGAGGAACGCCGTGCGCGCGGTGCACGGATCACTGATCAGCGTCAGACGTAGCGTGGAGCAGTCGCTTGCGAGGTCCAGAGCGTACCGCCCCGGCTGCTCGCTGCAGGACGGATCGCTGTCGAGCGTGCGGAACGCGATCACGTTGTCGGTGCGTTGCCAGGTCCCTTCGGCCGTATTGGACCAGTCGCCGTGCCAGAACACGCCCTCGGCATCGACGTGCAGCGGGGCCCGGGCTGGATCCAACCAGCCGGTTGCGATGCTGCAACCCGTCTTCGCCGGACAGCTCCACGCTCCGCCCTCGGAGCAGGTGCAGTTGCCGTCGACTTCGCCCGGAAACAGGCACGGTGCGCCCGTGACAACGCCGGTGCCCGCGTGTGCGTCGCGCGACAGCGGCCAACCGCAGCGCATGGACGCCTCTTCCTGTTCCGCCGCGTGCGGCGTCACGAAGCTCGACTCGATCGTGCCGTCGACGATGCACTGGCAGCGGAGGCCGTCGCACTGGGTCTCGTAGATATGGTGATCGTCGCACTCCGACCAGCGGAACACGTACGGCTTTGGCGGATCGACGAGCAAACCTCCGCCGTACTGACCAAATTCCGCGTGGCAGCTGACCGTCCCTCCCAGGCGGCAGGCCCAGCGCTTCGAGGCCGTGCACGCACACTCGCTGTCGGTTGTGCCGGGCACCTCGCACTCGAGGCCGCTCCTGCTGGTCGCTCCAATCTCGGTGTTGGTCGAGCCGCACCCCGACACGACAACGACAGAAGGAAGCAAGGCCGACGCGAGGACGAGGAAGCGGAGCGGTGTTGCGGTCATATCGGGTTGGAGGCGACAGGGAGCGTCGCCCATTTCGAAATGTTTGTCAGTTGCGGTGAGCTCGACGGTAGTGCGAGCGTAGGCAGGGTCGTGGCAGCCAGGGTGTCCAGTTTCGCTCGTCTGCTCGGCGTGGTTGCCTTGCTTCACGTTGCAGGCCCGGCGGTCGCCTCGCCTCGTTGGATCGAGGTACATCGCGGCCCGGACGCAGCGACCTGCCCGGATGCGGTGGAGCTTGCGGCAAGCGTCGAGGGAATGCTCGATTCGGAGGTGCCCGCCAGCTCCGACGTCGACGTTACGATAAGCCGTACCGAGCGCGGTTACGACGCCCGCATCCGCGCGCAAGGCCCGCACCCTGGGACGCGCACTCTGCACACGACCGGGGCCGATTGCGCGGAGCTCGGCGGAGCGCTGGTCGTGGCCATCGCGATGATCCTCGAACGGGGGTCGGCGGCGGTGCCGTCGCAGCGCACGCAGCGCCCTGCGCCCAGGAAGAAGCGAACCGGCAACGCAAGGGCGGCGCCCAGCGCGCGACGGTCGCGGCCGCGAAGCGTCGCGCCCTCGCCGGACATCAGCCCGAGGCTGCACTTCGCAATTCTCGCGGGGCTGGCGGGTCAGAACGTGGCTCTTGGCTTCCATCCCGCGGGGATCGCCGGAGCGGGGCTTCGAGTCGGCGCATGGCGCGTCGGTGCGAGCGCGACCTATGCCTCGGCGTCGCAGGCCGTTGCTCCGGGCAGCGTCACGGTGACGCTCGTCGATGCGCGTGTGGACGTGGGCGTCGCGGCGCTACGGACCAATCATTTCCGGTTCGGCCCGCTGGCGCTGTTCGAGCTTGGATCGTTGCGGGGCGTGACGGAGGGCCTGGCGGAGTCGGGGGCCGCGTCCCGACCCTGGCGGAGCGCAGGGGGCGGGCTTGCGCTCGAGGGACCGCTCGCGTCGAACGTGGGCTGGCGGATCGAAGGGCTCGGGATCGTGCCGCTCGAGCGCGAATCCTTCAGCGTCCGCAACACGGGGGGTGTGTACGAAACGCCCCGCGTGGTCGGCTGGTTCGACCTGCAGCTGACCCTGGATCTGTTGTGACGGTTCGGGAAACCGCTGGTCGCGAAATGGGCGCACGCGACGCGTGCCTCCAATCAGATATCGAGGTTGGTGCAAAATTGCTGGGCACGCAGCCCACGTTCGAGGCGGTCTACGCCGAGCACTTCAGCTACGTCTGGCGCGTGCTCCGGCGGCTCGGCATGTCCGGAACAGACGCTCTCGACGCGTGCCAGGAGGTGTTCTTCGCCGTGCACCGGGGGCTCGCCGGCTTCGAAGGCCGCTCGTCGCTGAGGACGTGGATCCACCGGATCGCCTTTCGCGTGGCGAAGGATCACCGTCGCAGTGCCTACGTGCGCCGCGAGATTCCGGACGAGGCGCCATGGGACGCCCGCACGGCGTCTGTCGACGAGCCCAATCACGCGACGCGACTTGAAGCGCTGGAGCTGCTGGAGATCGGACTGGCCGCGCTCACGCTGGAACAGCGCATGGTGTTCACGTCGTACGAGCTGGAGGGCGAGAGCTGCACCCAGATTGCAGAGGTTCTCGAGGTGCCGATCGGAACCGTGTATTCGCGGCTTCGCAAGGCCCGGGCCGTCTTCGTCGACACGCTTCGCAGACTCGACCGGGGTGCAGCAGGAGAGAGCCGATGACCGATCCGCAACGCTTGCTGGACGGAGAACTGCCCGAGTCGGCGCGACGCGCGCTGCGTGCGGGCGCGGATATCGAGCCGCCGCCAGGTGCAGCGGAGCAGGTGTGGGCCGCGCTGCCCAAAGCAGGGGCCGCGGGCGCGTCGCCGGGTCGTGCCGGTGCTTCCCCGGTCCTGAAGCTGGTCGTGATCGGCGGCGTCATTGCCGGCGTCGTAGCCGGCACTCTGGTCCTGCGCCCTCGTTCGCGCGCCCGTGAACAGCACGCGGCAGGGGTGGAGTTGCCTGCACCCAAGGCGGTCGCGAGCTCGGCGCTCTCCGCGACACGACCTGCTTCGGAGAAAGCCGCGGACTCGCCTGCGGGCCGCCGCGCTCCGGCGCACGCTGGCGCAGCGGTCAAGAAGGCTGTCGCTGCGCCAGCGAGCCCGGTGCCGCCGGGCGCGGCGACGCAGCGCGACGCGGCGGCAAAAGACGTCGCAGGCGAAATCGCGCTCGTCGCCGACGCGCGCCGCGCGCTGCATTCCGGGGACACAGCCCGCGCCCTGTCTCTGCTCGACCAATGTGATGCGCGCTTTCCGCGGGGCGTCCTCGGTCAGGAGCGGGAAGCCCTCCGGATCGAGACGCTGGAGCGTTCCGGCCAGCACGCCGCCGCCGCGGTCCGCGCGCGAAGCTTCGTCCGGCGCTACCCGGACAGCCCGCTCGACGACCGCTTCCGCTCGCTGGTCGCCCCGGCACAGTGACGGACTCGTCCTTCGACCCTGCCGCTGCTCCGTTCCTCTGGATACCGCGCCGGACCGGCAAGACCAGGAGTCGTTTGCGCGCGGCGTGGCGACGTGCGCGGCGCTACTCCGAGAACCAGCCGCCGGTGCCGAGGGGACTGCCGAGCCGCGGCGCGTAGTGTTCAAAGAAGATGCGAGCGACCAGTTCGCGCCGGCTTCGGACGCTGGCTTTGGCGAAGACCGACTTCAGGTGGTCGTTGACGGTGTGGGTCGAGATGCCGAGGTCGGCCGCGATCTCGCCGGATGTCTGACCTTCAAGGACGCCGACGACGACGTCCCGCTCGCGGGGGCTGAGGCCCAGCGCGGCGACCACCAGCGGAACCACGTCCGGGGTGCGCGCTTCTTCGATGGTGGCGACCACCTTTGGCGCCGCCGAGCTGCTCTCTACCGCGGTGCCCGACACAACCCACCAGGCACCGCTGTTCCCGCGTACGCGGAGCCTGGCCCCGAGGGCTCCGCCGACGCGCGCGGCCGAGACGACCGCAAGCAGTGCCGGCGGAAGCTGCGCCTGGGCGTACCCCGGGAAGTCGGCGAGCCGGGCTTGTGCTGCCGGCGTGATCATCTCGGGAGCGCCGGTGGGATCCACCACGATCACCGCGGGGCCGACCGAGTCGGCGATCCGTGCGCGCCCGGCGATTTCCACCAGTATCGACGCCCGAAGCCCCGCCGCGACCGTCTCGCTGAGCCCGGCCACGGCGCGCAGCTCGTCCTCGTCGAAGGCCGCGGCATCCGTGCTCCTCATCAGCGCCGCGACCCCCCAGGTGCGTCCTTCGCTCGAGAACAGGACACGCAGCTCGTGGCCGAGACCAAGGGGCTTCAGCACCTCGGCGAAGCGCGCGCTTCGCGAAGGGTCGCCGCTGGTCACCGCGTGCAGGCTCGCGACCTGCGCGTTCGTCTGCGCGAGAGCGCGATAGCCGTTGACGTCGCCCCGCGCATACTCAATCTCGAAGAGGCGCGGGCCGCGAGCCTCGTCGAGCCCATCTGCGACCGCCCCGGTGATGAGGCGGGTCATCGGGTCGACGGTGGCGAGGCAGCAAGCATCGAACCGCACGGCTCGCTTGAGGAGCGAGATCGCTTGCCCGGTGAACGTCGCGACGTCGAGTCCCGAGGATGCAGCCGCCTCGAGCTCGCGGCGTACAGCCCTCCGCGTGTTGACCGTGGCCACCTGTGAAGTCTGCCAGGTTCAACGCCGGTCTGCCCATCCCCAACTCTAGGGGGGGGTACACGAGGGGCCTCCAAACACGGGAATGCGCGCTGAATTTCCGTGCCGCATCTTCCTCCTCGTCGCACCAACACACGACGAGGAGCAGACGATGACGACCCCGTACGAACCTCTCTTGCACATGGGATCCCTCTTTCGATGGCACGCCTGCGCGGCCGACACCGGCGGCGCCTACGCCCTGGCCGAGGTCGAGCTACACGCCGGCTCCGAACCGCCGCCGCACACGCATACGCACGAGGACGAATCCTTCTTCGTCCTCGTGGGCGAGCTCGAGCTGGTGGTGGACGGCCGGACGCTGCGGGCGGGTCCTCGGACCCTCGCCTTCTTGCCACGCGGCAAGAAGCACGGCTTTCGTGTTCTCTCCGAGCGCGTCCGCATGCTGTTGTTGATCACGCCCGGCGGTCTCGAGGAGGCGTTCCGCGCCACCAGCGAGCCCGCCGTCCGCGACGAGCTTCCGCCGCCGCCGGACGGTCCTCCGCCGCTCGCGATCATCGAACAGGTGCTCGCGGCACAAGCGGCGCGGGGCGTTCACTTCGACCTCGAGGTGGGACGATGACCGGCGTCCGGCTCGGTCACGTCGCCCTCGAGGTGCGCGATCTCGCGCGGTCGATCGCCTTCTATCGCGACGTCGTGGGCGCCTCGCCGATCGCTAGCGACGAGGCGCACGGCATCGTGTTGCTTCGCGCAGGCGGCTCCGACCGCTTCCACGACCTCGCGCTGCACCATGTCAAGGGCGAAGCACGCCGGCCGGCGGGAGCTGCGCACGTCGCGTGGGAGGTCGACGACCTCGCCGCGCTGGCCGCCGCCCGCGACGTGCTCGTGGCGCGTGACGCGATCCGCTGGGCCGCCGACTTCGGGATGGCGCGCTCCGTCTTCGGCGTCGACCCCGATGGACACGCCATCGAGCTCACCTGGGTCGTGCCCGCCGCGGAGTGGCCGCGTTGGGAGCGCGAAGGAGCCTCGTTCGTACCGCTCTCGCCCACGACCCTGGAGCCGAAACGATGACCATGCTCGTCGAGGCGAAAAGTCCCATGAACGGTGAACAATTCGTCGAGGGCTCGCGCCAGCGGCGGACAGGCATGCGCCTGTCCGCCGTAGCGCTTGTCCTGCTTGTGAGCGGGCTCTCCTGGCAAGTGAGCTATCGGCCCGTGATCGAAGTGGGCAAGGAACCGGTGGCGGGGCCGTATGCGTTGCCGCACGCGGTCGCCGGGATGAAGTTGCATGTCTTCAACACCGGCATGAACCGGATGTCGTCGCTGGTGGCAGGCGCCCATCCGCCGTGGCGTGCAGTGCCCGCGTTTGTGATCGAGCATCCGACGAAAGGTCTGATCGTGTTCGACGCGGGCCTTCCTGCAGCGGTGGAGAAGCGAGGCGCGGATGCCTTTTCTATCCCTACGCGCTGGGCGCTGGAGAGCAAGGGTTATGCGGCGCGAACGCTGGACAAGCAGATGAAAGAGGCGGGGCTCGACCCGGCGAAGGTCAAGTGGGTGATCCTTTCGCATCTGCACGAGGACCATCTGGGCGCGGTGAACGCCTTTGCCCATGCGACGTTCGTCGTCGGGCCGGGCGCGTCGGGCGGCGAGCTTGCGACGGACTTCCATCCCGTACGGAGAGCGGTTTCGTTCGAGGGTACGAAGCCGTTGCGGCCCTTCGACGCCAACATCGACTTGTTCGGTGACGGCAGCGTGACGCTCGTGCCGGGTGGCGGCCATGCGCCTGAAGACATCCAGGCGCTGGTTGCCTTGCCGTCGGGGCCCGCGTTGCTCGCAGGCGATGCGGTGGTGCATCGCGACTGGCTTGCGAGCGACGACGTGCAACGCGTCCCGGTGGACGCCGAGCGCGCAGCGGATGTGCGCAATGAAGTGCGCGCCTTGCTGAAGGATGATCCAGGTCTGGCGCTGTTTCCGGGGCACGACCTTCGCAGCGTGCCGAGGGATCGCGCGGATATCGTGCTGCACCATCCCGAATGGTTCGTAGCGGCGGGGTGGAACGCCGACGCGCGGTGACGCTTCAGTTCGGCGTCTTGTACGCGAGCTTGAAATTCATGGACCCGTCCGGTCCGCCGCTGTCCGACATCCGCCGAGCACTCGTCCTGCGGTACCCTGGAGCCCGGTATCGGAAGCTGGCCGACGGATGACGCTGAAGGACTACTCCGTGCTCCCGGACTTCATGGAGACGCCGGAGATCGACGACGAGGTGAAGAACCTGCTCGCGCGTGCGCCGCGGGAGGACGCCGCCGATGTCGTCGGAGCCATTGAGCCTAGGCAGAGCAATGGCTCTGGCCGTGTCCAGCATCGCCGGGTCGCGTGCTGGGGGACTGACCGACGTGACCGGGCGCGCCTGGGACGCAGCCTGGGGAGCGCTGCCAACTACGCGGGACAGTTGACGGGATCGCACTTTATGCGATCCAGGCTGCCAACTTGGACCGCAGCGCTTGTGCGATTTCCGCGGCTGGTGGCGTTGACAGCGGGCGAGCCTTGTCGAAGATGGATGGATGCGTGGGGGATTCGTGCCGCTCGGTGCGGGCGCGATCATCGTGGGCGCGTGCGGCGGCAGCGTCTCCGTCGATGCGGCGCAAGGCACCGATCCCGCGTGCCCCTCTGCGGAGATGCGCTGCGGCGGCGCGTGCGTGGACCTCGCAAAGGATCCGGACAACTGCGGCGCCTGTGGCGCCCGCTGCGGGATCCGCTGCGACGCGGGCACGTGCGTGGACGCGGAGTCGGTCGCCACCGGCTGGGCCGATACGTGCGCCGTGATGACGGACGGCACGGCGTGGTGCTGGGGCGACAATGGCCACGGTCAGCTGGGGCTCGGCACGACGGCTGGTCCAGAGAGCTGCGGCGGCGTCGGCGACGACAGCGGCAAGTCTTTCGCGTGCGCCGCCAGGCCCGTGCTCGTTCCAGGCTTGGCCGGGGTCCACCGCCTCGTCGTGGGATGGGGCCACGTGTGCGCGCTGATGATCGACGGCGGCGTGCAGTGCTGGGGCGACAACGACCACGGCGAGCTCGGCGACGGCACCACGGCGACCCGGTCGCTGCCCGCGCCCGTTCCGGGCCTGTCCGACGTGGCCATGCTGTCTGCGGGACAGGAGACGAGCTGCGCGCTCGCCGGCGGCGCGGTCGCCTGCTGGGGGAGCAACGCCTACGGAGAGCTCGGTGACGGCACCACGACCGACCGCTCGTCACCGACGCCCGTCGTCGGGGTCGCCGGCGCGGTTGCGATCAGCGTGGGCGGCATGCACGCCTGTGCGCTGCTCGGTGACGGCACGGCGGAGTGCTGGGGCGCGAACTGGTACGGGCAGCTGGGTGACGGCACCACCACGGATCACGCGTTGCCGGCGCCGGTGCTCGGCCTCTCCGGCGCGATCGCAATCAGCGCGGGCGATCGCCAGACCTGCGCCCTGGACAAGTCGGGCTCTGTGCTGTGCTGGGGCCAGCACTACGCGTTGGGGGCGGGCAAGAGCGCCGCGGACGCGCTGGGGCCGCAGCTCGTTCCGGGCCTCGCGACGGTATCGGCGATCAGCGCAGGCTGGGACTGGACATGCGCGCTGCGGGGCGGCGGCGCGCTGGCGTGCTGGGGCGACGGAAGCACCGGCCAGCTGGGCAACGGCACGGACGAATACGCGTACTCGCCGGTGGATCTCGACGGGCTCGGTCCGGCGGCGTCGATCAGCGCGCACCTGGGCGTGCACACTTGCGCCGTTCTCGCGACGGGCTCGCTGGCGTGTTGGGGCAGCAACGTGCGGGGGGAGCTCGGCACCGGCGTCGCCGTGGGGCCGGATCGCTGCGGCTACCCCATGGACAGCGGCGGCGTCCCCTGCGTGAAGACGCCGAGCCGCGTGGCGTTTCCGTGAACCACCGCGCCGAGCCGATGCGTCGGCAGCGCAGACAGGGATTCCGCGCCGGACCGGCATCCTCGAGGACGGACGGCTGCTCGTGGTGCCTTCGCGCTGTCGCATGCTCATGCGACTCGGCTGACGAGCGGGTATCGGCGAAGCTGCACGACGTGCATCGCGCGCTCTTGCTGCCACTGGTTGTGCTGTGCTTCGGAGGCTGCTCGTCGGGCGACGAGTCGGGGGCGTCGGGCAGCCGACCTCCGGGAGCGTGTGGTGACGGACCTTACGTGAAGGCGTCGGCCACGCTGGTGTCGTACCTGGGCGGCAAGGCGGTTCCAGACGCCGCGATGACGGTCGACATCTGCCCGGGCACCAGATGGACGACCGACCACAATGGGGTAGTGGGCGGCCTGGTGACGAAAGGCGTGAGCCTAGGCAGAGCAATGGCTCTGGCCGTGTCCAGCATCGCCGGGTCGCGTGCTGGGGGACTGACCGACGTGACCGGGCGCGCCTGGGACGCAGCCTGGGGAGCGCTGCCAACTACGCGGGACAGTTGACGGGATCGCACTGTATGCGATCCAGGCTGCCAACTTGGCCCGGTTCCGCCAGCGCGTGCGCATGCACCGTCGAGTATGGCATGGAAGAAGGATGCCGGCCCGGCGCGGAATCCCTGTCTCCGCGCGCCCTACTGGAGCGTCGTGCCGGCGCTCCACCTCGATCCCGGACGTCGGCGAAGACGGTGCCCCGGGTCGACGCCACGGCGAGCCCGGCTTGGCGGGCGCGCCGCTGGATTCCGCGCCGGACCGACAGCAGCCGGCGCTGGTCGCTCGCGCCACCGCGCGGCAGGCTTCGCGGGCGACAGGCGATCCCGCCCGAGAAGCGTGCCACGTATGACGACGTATGCGATCGAGCTCGAGCGGGGCGTGCTGTAGGCGGACGTGGATCTCGGCCCGCCCGCTTGAGCCGCCCTGCGCTCGTCAGGCGTGAAATACCTGGGCTTGTCCGCGGCGGCCAAGGGCGCGCCCGGCGCACGCCGCCGCGGACACGTGGCACCGGCTGCAGAGTGCGTGCGTTACTTGCCGGCGTCGGTCTTGATCTGGTTTTCCACGTCCGCCCAGGTGACGCTGGTGCCATAGCCGACCACGCCCGAGATGATCTTTCCGTCCGGTGCGACGACCAGATAGCCGGGGTAGCTGGCTGTTGCGGGCGGCAGGTTCCCGGGGTTGGTGAGCGCCGCCATCGCGAAGCCGCGATCGGCCAGGACGACGCCGCTCGTGCCCGTGCGGGTGACGAAGGTCTTCAGGTCGTCCACGGCGGGGCTCAGCCACGGCGTGTTGTAGTCCGGTACCAGCATCGACACGACGAGCGTCTCGATGCCGGCTGCCTGCATGTCGTCCTCGAACTGCTTCTGCTCCATTGCCCCCTGGTCGCACGGCGGGCATCCCGGAGAGATCCACTGGTTCGCCTGGATCACCAGGTAGCGACCGGTGAGATCCAGCAGCCGGACCTTGTCGCCGCACTGGTCGGTGAACACGCCGTCGGGCAGCATGTCGCCGACGCTCGGCCTGTAGCCCGCAGTGGATGCCGGGGGATGGGTCATCGGCCAGCCGCACGAGTACGTGCCGGAAGGACGCCAGCCGTGGAGCGGGTCGTCCTCCGTGGTGCCCAGGGTGAGCGAGCCGGAGAGGGTCACGGTGAGCGTGCCGTTCGGGGGGATGTCGATTGTGGAGCCGCCGCCCAGCGTCACGCTGTTGCCCTGCACGGTGGCGGTGCCGAACTCCAACGCGCGGAGGAAACCCTTGGCCCCGAAGAACTTGCCCTGGCTCCAGGCGAACAACTCCGTTTCGGAAATGCCGGTCGCGCCGCATGTGTTGGCCGTGATGTTCCGGGCGCTCCGGAACACCTTCTCGGCGCCCGGCGCTTGCCAAGGCGTGCTGTTGTCCTCCACACCGTCCACTTCGATCGTGACCGAGCAGGTCGTGTTGTTGGTCGAGTCGACCGTCTCGATCGTGAAGCTGCCCTTGGCCGTCGCGAGGGTCTGCGTCGTGGACGTGGCGCCGGCGGCGCCGGCCATCCCCGCGCCGCCGGCCGAGCCTGCCGAGCCTGCGGCACCGCCCGCCGATCCAGCGGATCCGCCGGATCCGCTGTTCGAGTCGCTGCCGCCGCACGCCGTCAGTGCCGCCAGCGCTCCTGCGACGAGCATGTACCCCGTCATCGTGCTTCGCATGTCTGCCTCCCCGCGATGGAAGTCCGAGCCAACCGCCGATATTCGGCTTCCGTCCCGATGGGCGTCAATCAATTTGCGCGACGCTTCGAGCACCGGGCGACATCGCGCCGGACCGACCCGCGGCATTTCGCGCCCAAAGCGCGATCTCGCGACGTCCGAAGCGTCGCGAGACGCGGCCAGGAGCCCGCGGTCCGGTCGCCGGCGGCTACGCGTGGTGGGCAGCGAGCTTCGCGTCGATGACGTCGTGCCAGCAGGAGAGCGCGGACTCGAACAAGCCGAAGCGGAAGCTCTCGTTGGCGCCGCTGGCGATGCCGCGTTGAATGCGCTCGGCGAGGGTGAAGTCCTCGTCGAGCGTCTGCTTCGTGAAGGCGTGGTTCGCCGCCCAGAACCTCTGGGCCTTCTCGCTGAAGCCTCCGGGCCCCGGAGCCGGGACGAGCGTCGTGATTTCGATGAGCGTTTCGTCGGCGGAGAGGGGCGTCGAGACGATCAGGTCGAAATGCCTCTCCTGGACCAGCACGGAGGCGTTGGGGAAGAGCGCGTAGAGCACGTGCGCCGTCTTGCGGAGCGCCCACTCGTCGCGCGGCCGGTCGAGCAGCTCCAACATCGTCGAGCGCGGCAGCACCGTCCGCGTGTGGTCGCCCAGCATGTCGAAGACGCAGACGTTGTCGGCGAAGTAGGGTCCGACGGTGCCCTTGTGTGCAACGCGGGAGCCTAGGCAGAGCAACGGCTCAGCCGCGTTCCAGCATCGATCGGGTTGACCGGTGCGCGCACGGAGCGTAGCATCCGATCTGCGCGCAAGTCGCTGGATTCGTTTACAGAATCAGTAGGCGATTAGGAGACTGCGCCCCGTGAAGTCGCACTTCGCGACCGACGAGCCCGCGCAGTTTCCGAATCGTCGGATTGGGCGGAGCCGGTGCGCGGCAGCAGCGTGAGTCGTCGTGTCGCTATGCACAAAGAGGCTGTAGCGAGCGACCGCGATGCGACGATGAGGTGACTCCGGGGGTCGCGTGCGAGCGCGGCGACGTCGCGTGCGACGGCGCGGAGCGACGCTTGGCTGCGAGTCGTCCGGCAAGGAAGTGTCCTGCGACGGACGCGAGCACACGAGCGCATCGTCGCCAGGGTGGGCAACGAGCGAGCCGAGCGCGTGGGCGTGCCGGCCTCACGCGGCCTCGGCAGGTGGTGCGCGCGCGGCGGGAAGCGGCCGGCGCTCGACGCCCGGGGCGCCGCAGGCGCGACAGCGGCGGACGTCGATGCCGGTGAGCGTGAGGAGTTGATCGCGCCAGTCGCCGCGGGCGTCGAGCACGGGCGGCTGGTCCGCGACGGGTCCGTGCTCTGCGCCGTTGTCGGCATCGGGCGTACACTCCGGCCGGCGGCGCGCCGCAGCCCTGCACGCGAGCGTGTCGCGCGCCGCGGCCCACGACGTCGCGACGTGAGCGGGCGCGAGCAGTCCGGAGTGGCGGATTCTGACGAAGCCCTTGGGCAGCACGTGCTCGACGAAGCGACCGAGGAACTCGACCGGGTCGAGCGTCCTGGTCTTGCCGTGCTTGGTGCGGAAGGTCACGCCGCGCGCGTCGAGCGAGACGAGGCGACGGTTGGACAGCCCGACGCGGTGCGTATAGCGGCCGAGGTAGCGCACCACCTGCTCGGGGCCGCCGAAAGGCGGCTTGGCGTACACGTGCCAGTGTTTCTTCGGGAGCGAGCGGCAGAGTCGGTCGAACGCTTCAGGATCGCGCGGCTCCGGTCCGTCGTCGGGCAGGTGCAGATCGCCGCGACGGTACAGTTGCGACAAGCCGGCGAGGAACTTGCCGCGGAAGAGCGCGCCGAGGACGTGCACGGGGAAGAGGAAGCGCGGGTTGCCGTCGATCCAGCGGCGGTCGGCGAGCGACCAGCCGCCGCCGGTAACGATGCAGTGGACGTGGGGATGAAACCCGAGCTCGCGCGTCCAGGTGTGCAGCACGCTGGTCACGCCAAGCAACGCGTCGAGGCGCCGCTCGTCGAGGCCGAGCTCGAGCAGCGTCGCGCTGGCGGTGCGCAAGAGCAGCTCGAAGAGCCGCCGGCGGTTGAGCTTGGCGACGACGCGTAGCTCGGCCGGCAACGTGAACACGACGTGGAAGTACGCCGTCGGCAACAGGCGCCCGGCACGCGCCGCGACCCAGCGTGCTTGCGCCAGCGCCTGGCACTTGGGGCAGTGCCGGTCGCGGCAGGAGTTGTAGCTCGGCTCCTCGTGGCCGCACTTGGGGCATACGTCGAGGTGGCCGCCGAGCACGGCGGTCCTGCAGCGCTCGATGGCGCGCAGGGTCGCATGCTGCTCGGCGCCGAGCGGACGCGCGCGACGGAGCGCCTCGCCGTGGAGCCGCACGATGTCGGCGAGCTCCAGAGCGGGACGAGCCGCGCGCGCGTCCGTGGGCGCGCATGCTGCGTGCATACGCGCGTCAGCCGGCGATCAGCGGACGAGCACGCGGCAGCGAGTCGAGCGGGCTCTTCACGCTCTTGATGCGCGCGGTGCTCACGTGCAGGTAGCGCGCGGTCGTCGCGATCGAGCCGTGCCCGAGCAGCACCTGCACCGTGCGGATGTCGGTGCCCTGCTCGAGCAACGCTGTAGCGAAGGAGTGACGCAGCGTATGAGGCGTCACGTGGCGTCCGGCGAGCCCCGCCGAGCTCCGGTCCCGGCGGCCGCCGCCAGAGCCAGTACGCGCGCAACGCCGCCAGCAGCTGCGGGGCGAGCATCACGTCGCGGTCACGCCCTCGCTTGGCGTTGCGCACGTGGATGACGCCCGCTGCGCTGTCGATGTGCTCGACCCGCAGCGAGAGCACCTCGCCGATGCGAAGCCCGGCGCCGTACGCCAGCATCAGGGCCATCCGGTGGGTGGGCGAGGGCTGCGCCGCGAGCAAGCGCTCGACCTGCGCAGGCGTCAACACTTCGGCGAGCTTGCGCGTTAGCTTGCGACGCGGGATGCCAGCGACCGTCGCGGGCCGTCCGAGAACGCGTGCGTACAAGAAGACCAGCGCCGCGACGTTCACGTTGTGCGTCATCGCGCTCCGCTGTGAAGCGAAGGTGCAGCAGGAATCCGCACCTGCTTCTGCCGAGCTTCGCCGCGGACACGCCGAAGTGCCGCTCGAACCGGTCGATGCAGCCGGAGTACGTGATCCGCGTGCTGGGCGGCGTGCCGCGCAGGTCGAACTCTTCGAACAATCGCTTTCGTAACTGTGGCCTCATGGCGATCCTCCAGGTGGCGACGCCCGGGATGGGCATCGGACCTGGAAGGGTCGCCGTCGGCAGCTCGACTGTCGAAGGCATCGACCTCCCGGCCTGGAATGCCGCAGCTACGTGCCGGAAGCCGGCGTCGTCGTGCTCGCCCGACGCTCCAGCTCACGTGACACCCGCGCTCACGCGCGGCTCTACATCAGCAGCGTGCCAAGCTGCCGCGCAGCGGCTTCGTCCTATCGGTTTTATGCGATCC
>CAVZIE010000015.1:0-267029 GCA_963775185.1 uncultured delta proteobacterium
ATCGCTGGGCTGACTGGGCAACTCGCGAGGAAGTCTGCTAGGACTCGGCCCCCGCTTGTGGCCTTGCGACGCATCGCGTCATCGACGCGGCGCTCAACTCCTCGATGACCCGCGACCAAGAAGACGAGAGCTCGCCCCGGGCTGCGGGGACGGAAGACGGGACGTCGAGCGACGACGCGGCGCTCACCCCGGCGGGAAACGCGAGAAGCGCGGCGCACTGGGTGCGGGGGTCGATCCTCGCCGGCGTCGGCGCGCTGATCCCGTTCTTGCTGATGGCGTCGGATCGTCACTACAGCTTCAGCATCCCGGTGGGCCTGGGCGGCTGCCTGATCTCGGCCGCCGGCATCTTCGAGCTGCTCGCCACCTTCGACGACCCCGACGCGAACGTCGTCGAGCGGACGGATTGGGCGCGGCTCTGGCCGCGCGTCGTGGAGCTGCTCGCGAGCGTCGTCGTGACCATCGCGGCGCTGCGCTTGGCCGTGGCCGGCGTGCTGCCGCAACCGATCCCGGCCGCCGCGGTTCTCGTCACCGGCTCCTTCCTGTGGACGATCGTGGCGACGTTCCGCATGGGTCAAGCGCTCGGCGCTTGGCGCACCGACGAGGACGGCAACGAGCGACCTCTGCTCAAGCGTCACGGCTTCTGGCTGCTCGTGATCCTCACGCTGCTGTTCTTGCCGTTGCTCGGCAGCTACTCGCTGAGCGACCCGTGGGAGACGCACTACGGCGAGGTGTCGCGCGAGCTTCTGTCGCGCGACGACTGGATCAGCACCTGGTGGGCGCAGGACGGCTGGTTCTGGTCCAAGCCCGTCTTCGACTTCTGGATCCAGGCCGGCAGCTTCTCGCTGCTCGGCGTGCACTTCATGCCGGACCAGATGTTGAGCGGCGTGAAGCAGGGACTGTTCCCGCAGCCCGAGTGGGCGGCGCGCATGCCCGTGTTCATCGTCGGCTTGATCGGCGCGTACGCGATCTACAAGGCCGTCGCCACGATCTTCGGGCGGCGCGCCGGCTTCCTCGGCGGGCTCGTGCTGATCACGATGCCGTACTGGTACCTGATCGGGCACCAGACGATGACCGACATGCCCTACGTCGGTCCGCTGACGGCAGCGATGGCGATGCTCCTGCTCGGTTTCCACACCGACCCGGAGAAACGCGTGCAAGGTGTGCGAGATCCGCCTCGGCAAACGCACGATCCGACTGTCGGCGTTCCACATCCTGTTCGCCTTCATCATTGTCTCGGTGCTGCCCCAGGTGCTGTACCTGGCCAGCCGCAACCTGACGCTGCAGATCGCCCACGCGCCGTACGGATTCCGCGCGCACATCGACCAGTTCCGGTCCGGCTCCGGCGGCGGCAACTGCGGTCTGCCGGGCAACCAGGACTGTCGTCCCTTCTTGCCGGTGAACAAGGGCTTCGAGCCGTGGGTCGGCGCGCTGGTGTGGGGCATCGCCGGCGGCATCCTGGTGTGGGCGAACCGCGGCGAGCGGCGCGTACAGCGCCTGTACTTCCTTGCCGGCTGGTACTTCACGGCGATCGCCGCCCTGGCCAAGGGCGCGCCGGGGCTGGTACTGCCGATCTTCATCGCCCTGGCCTACGTCGGCGCGACGCGTCGCTGGAAGGATCTCGCTCGCCTCGAGCTCGCCGGGCTGGTCCTGCTGTTCGCGGCGGTCACGTTGCCCTGGTACGTGCAGATGTACATGCGTCACGGCGGTCCGTTCACGGACCGGCTGCTGACCCACGACATGTACAAGCGCGCGTTCGTGCACGTGCACGACACGAACACGGGCGACGACACCAGCTTCCGCTACTACGTGTGGCAGCTGGGCTACGGGCTGTTCCCGTGGACGGGCCTCGGTGCCGCGGGCTTGCTCTGGGGCACGCGCCTTCGCGACAAGAGCCGCGAAGGCGACGCGGCGTCCCTGCTCATGCTGTGGTTCATCAGCGCGTTCGGCATGTTCACGATCACGCTGACGAAGTTCCACCACTACATCTTCCCGCTCGTGCCGCCGATCGCGATGTTCACAGGCGTCGTGCTCGATCGCTGCATCACCGCGGCGGATCTGCCGCAGGGACGCAAGCTGGCCGCCTATCTGGGCGGCATGACCGTCGCGGCGATGATCCTGTTGTTCGGCTTGAGCGGGCTCATGCCCGGCTCGTTCTTCGGCACCACGAATGCCGAAGACCACCCGCCGCCCGCGCATTTCGCCACCGGTCTGGTGCTGGCACTGCTCGGTCTCGCCGGCATCGTCGTGACGATCTGGGCGTTCCGGGGGCGCGCCGCGCAGGCCGACCACGACGCCCCCGACAAGACAACGTCGCTCGTCCTCGGCACGTTGGGCCTGGCCTCGGCCGTGCCGGTGGCGCTCGCCGGCCGCGACTTGTTCATGACCAATCGCGGCGACATCGCCGGACAGGCGCGGTTGATCCACCTGTTCACGTACAACTATCGCCGCCCGTGGCCCGAGTCGCTGGACTTCAACGCCGCTCTGATGGCGTTCACGGTGGTCGCCGCCATCGCCTGCGCCCTGTTGCTGGTGCACCGCTGGCGGACGCACGTGACCGCGCTCTTCCTCGTCGTCGCCTGCGTATGGGCCGCGTGGGGCATCGACGTGTACCTGTACAAGGCCGCGCCGCACTGGGGCCAACGCGAGACGATGTTGGCGTACTACCGCGATCGCTCCGGTCCCAACGAGCCGATGGTCGCCTACCAGATGAACTGGAAGGGCGAAAACTTCTACACCGGCAACCATGTGCCGGCCTTCGTCGCGTCCGGACAGCGCTTCAAGGACTGGGTCGCCGACGAGAAGAAGAAGGGCGTGAAAGTGATGTACTTCACGACCGAGCACGGACGCATCGGCTCGCTCAAGGCCGAACTCGGCAACCCGAAGAACTTCAAGGTCATCACCGACAAGCGGCTGAACAACAAGTTCTTCGTCGCGCGCGTCGAGTGGTAGCTACGCCACGCCAGCGCTCGCGAGCGGTCGCGTCGCCGGATATTGTTCGATCAGCTCGTCTGCGAGCCGCTGCAGCCACGGCAGCTCCCCATGCTCCGACCAGCCCTGGTCGAAGCGCTCGAGGCGCCGACCGACGTCGCTGGCGACATCTGGCGCGAGCTGCGAGCGTAGAGCGGGGATCAGCGTCTCGTTCTCCTTGGCGACGTGCGCGCGTTCGAAGTCGATGAAGGTCCGGGCGATGCTGATCAGGTGCCGCTCGTCCTCTCGCGACCAACCGTCCTTCTGCAACGCGGCGTGGCGCAGGGAGCGCATCAGGTAGCGCTCCTGGTTGTGTTCGCCGCGGATCTCGGCGACGAGTCCCTCGTCCCACCCGAAGCCGGCGTTGACCAGCGCGGGGAAGACGATGCCCTCTTCCTTCTCGTGGTGCCCGAGGTCGGCGTACTCGCGGAAGAACGTCACGAAGCGCGACAGGTCGTGGCGCTCGATCGCGACCCCGCGCTCCAGACGACCAACGAACTCGTCGAAGGCGTCGAGCACGCGTGAAACCAGACGATGCTCGCGGACAAGGTTGTCGACGGCGTGCATGACCATCCGGGGTCATTCAAGCCGCATGCCATCGCATTTTTCGCAGCAGTCCGCGTTGCGGCGCGAAAACCTTGCGCCGTAGACCGCGATCATTGCGTCAAGTGCGGCGCGACAGGGCCCGCGCGACGGTGTTGCGGCCGACGCCGAGCTGACGGGCGGCCTCGGTCTTGTTCCCGCCGACGGCGTCGACCGTCGCTGCGATGTAGCGACGCGATGCGTCGTCCAGCGAGAGCCCGGGCGGCAGCACCACCGCGCCGGGCACCGCAGCCGCCGAAGCCAGCAGCCCGGGGCGCGCCGAAGGCGGCAAGAGCTCCGACGCGATACGGCCGTCCGGCGAGAGCACGATCGCGCTCTCGACCCAGTGCTCGAGCTCGCGCACGTTGCCTGGCCACGCGTAGCCGCGGAGCGCCGCGAGCACCGCCGCGTCGAAGCGGGGCAGCGGCCTGCCGTAGCGCTCCGCGTACAGCGCCGCGAAGTGCTGGGCAAGGATCTCCACCTCGTCCGGCCCGCGATCGCGCAGCGGCGGAACGTCGACGTGCACGACCTTGACGCGATAGTACAGGTCCTCGCGGAAACGCTTCTCCTCGACGGCGCGCCTGAGGTCGCGGTGCGTCGCGCAGATGATCCGCACGTCCGCGGCCAGCGTCTCGCGACCGCCGAGGCGCTCGAAGGTCCGCTCCTGTAGAAAGCGCAAGAGCTTGCCCTGGCTCTCGAGCGGCAGCTCCCCGATCTCGTCGAGGAACAGCGTTCCGCCCTGGGCCAGCTCCACCTTGCCGCGCACGCGTCGATCCGCGCCGGTGAACGCGCCGCGCTCGTGACCGAACAGCTCGCTCTCGACCAGCTGGCTGGGGAGCGTCGTCGCATCGACGGTGACGAACGCATCGGCCTGACGCGCCGAGTTGACGTGGATCGCCCGCGCGAGCAACCCCTTGCCGGTGCCCGTCTCGCCGCTGAGCAGCACCGTCGCGTCGGTCTGCGCCGCCAGCGCGATGCGCCCGTAGACGTTGTCCATGGCCGGGCTACGACCGACGATGCGGTTGAACGGGCCGCGCAACGTCACGCCCGGCCCGGACGCGTCGGCGGCGCGCAGCGTCGTCATCGACAGCGCGCGCGAGAGTTGCGACGAAAGCGCGATCACGTAGCGTTCGTCCTCGACGTCGAATGGACCGCCTGCGCGATTGAGCAGCTGCAACACACCGCGGATCGGCGCGCGCTCGCTCTCGCGGATCGGCACGACCAGCATCGAGCGCGTCGTGTAGCCCGTAGCCTTGTCCGCGCTCGGGTCGAAGCGCGGATCCTTCGCCGCATCGTCGAGACGCGCCGTCTCGCCGGTGCGCGCCACGTGCCCCGCGATGCCGCGGCCCCGCGGCTGACGCAGCTCGCTGAGCTCGGGCAGCACCGCGACGCGCGCCACCAGGTCGCCGCGCTCCGCATCGACGAGCCAGATGGTCGCGCGATCCGCCTCGAGGGCCGCTGCCACACGCTCGCACGCGACCTCCAGCATCGAGTCGAGATCGATCTCGCGCGCGAGCATGGAGGCGAGATCGATGAGCAGCGACAGGCGCGTCATGGCGGCCGGATCCGGGGTCAGCATCGCACACTTTCTGGTTTGCCGGTCCGGCGCGAAACCACCGGGGCCGCCGCCAGCGATGATCGCGCGCGTCACGCCGCCCGCGCCGCGCTACCGAGCTCGATGAGCATGCCCTCGCGCGCGGCAACCGAAGCCGGAAATCGGCGCTGGGCCTGGCGCTCGATCTCGGCGACGCCCTCGTCCGTGCGCTTCGGATCGTGATGGAACAGCACGTAGCGACCCACATCCGCGACGCGCGCGATGCGCGCACCCTCCTCCCACGTGGAGTGACCCCAGCCGACCTTCGACGGACCGGCATCGCCGCGGTACTCCTCCGGCGTGTACTGCGAGTCGTAGATCAGGACGTCGGCGCGATCCGCTAGGGCGCGCAGCGCCGGATCGACGCACGCACCGTGCTCGGTGTCCGTCGCGTACACGACGCTCCGGCCGCCGTGCTCGATGCGGTACGCGATCACGCCGCCGGGATGGTTCAGCTTCGCGGCGGTGACGCGCACGTCGCCGATCATGAACGTCTCGCCATCGGCCACGTCGACCGTGTCGAGATCGGCAGAGAGTTCGTCGAGCCGCACCGGGAACACCGGCGCGCTCATCTGTCGTTCGAGCACGTCGCGCACGGCTTGTCCCGACGCCTGGCCGTACACCGACAAGCGCGTGCCGGGCACGTACGCCGGCACGAAGAACGGCAGGCCCTGGATGTGATCCCAGTGGGTGTGGCTCAAGAGCAGCGCGATGTCGCGCGCGCCCTCGCGCACCAGCTGCTCGCCGAGGGCGCGGATACCCGTGCCGGCGTCGAGAACCAGGCGCACGTCGCCCGCCCGCACCTCGACACAGCTGGTGTTGCCGCCGACGCCGGCGGTGGTCGGACCCGGCGACGCGATGCTGCCGCGGACGCCCCAGAACTTCACGGTGATCGTCATGATGACTGCGCTCCTCTCGCTTTCCTGCCCGGGAGCGATTGCGAGCGCCGTGCCGGCGCCCGGACCGGGGGATTCCGCGGGAAATGGCCAGGATCCGGGAGCAGGCGCGCGATCGCGGTGCACCACTCTGGAGCGGCGCTCCGGCGTGGTGCAGGCGCGAGCTACTTGTCCTGCTTGGCTTCGAGCTGGCGGATGCGGGAGACGAGCGCGGCATGCTCGGCCTCGCGCGCTTGGCGCTCGGCCTCGGCGGTGGTGGGCAGCAGCTGGCTCGCCGCGGCGTCGCGCGAAGCCCGGAGCACCCAGCCGAGGCGCGCATCGGTGACCGCGACCCACCACACGCCGAGCGGTCCGCACTCGGCGGCGCGCGGCTCGTCGAGCTCGCGCTCGACGAGATCGCCGTCCACGCGATCCCAGACGCGGAGCGGCTGCGCCGAATCCGCGTCTTCGAAGCTCACCAGCTCGGCGACGCCCATGCGGTGATAGCGCGAGAGCTTGTCCGCCCACACGGCGGGCGTCCGGTCGTCGTCGCTCAGAAGCTCCACGGCGATCTGCGGTGCGCCGCGCTCCCAGACCTTCCAGGTGCGGAAGCCCTCGTCCGGCGTGCCGACCCGGACGAACACGTCGGGGGCGACGGAGCGGCGCGGATCCGACGGATCCCAGTAGACGAACTGGCTCGAGCCGATGCACGCGCGATCGCCGAAGGCGAGCTTCAGCGCGTCGAAAAGCGCGGCGCGCCCCTCGAAATGCGCCTTGCTTTCAGTCACGGGCTCCGAGTCCGGGAAGCGCACCGGCTGCGGCGCTCGCCGATAGCGCCGTGCGCGGCGAGCCCCGGCGCGCGGGTCGGAGTCGGGATGCATCGTCGTTCGAGGGTACCACTGGGCCGATAGGCCCACCATCGGTCGGCGATCGCGCGCGATTGGGCGATTGGCGGACAAAGATGATACGCTCGCGTCGTGACGCAGCCGCAGCCGCCGCAATCTCCGCAGCCGCCGCAGCCGCCCGCGCAGCCGCAGCTGTCGATGCCGGATTTCCGTCCGCCCTCGAAGGCGCCGCTGTTCGCCACCGGCGGGGGCGGGCTCGTCGTCGGCGCGATCGTGACCGCAGCGATCATGACCGCCACGCATCCAGCTCCCAAGAAGCGCGTGCAGGCACCGCCGAAGCCGCCGTCGAGCGCTTCGGCCGCGCCCAAGCCGAGCGCGTCGGCGCCGCCCGTCGGCAGCGGCGCGCCAGGAAGCACCGGGCCGAACCCGGGGTCGCTAGCGGCACGCGCCGAGAAGGGCGAAGCCGACGCCGTCAAGACGCTGGAAGCGCGCCCGCCGGCGGAACGCACGGCACAAGAGTCGGTGGCGCTGTCCCACGCCCACGGCATCGCCAAGCGCAAGGCGATCGCGGAGCTCATGCACAAGATCGAGCTGGTGCCGAAGCTCGCCGAGTCGAAGGACACGATGAAGCAGCTCCGCGAGTGGGCCGACGACAGCGAGGTCGCAGCGGATCTGGCGCTGGCGGTCGGCAACTTGCCGGGCTCGATGGGGCCGGACCTGCTCTACGAGCTCGGGCCGGGCTACTACCGCAAGGTCGAGATACGCGACATCGCGGACGACGTCCTGCACTCCAAGGACGTGCGCAAGAAGGCGTCACCGGCGCTCGGCGTGGTGCTCGACCTTCGCAGCGAAGACAAGTGCGAGGACGTCAAGAAGACGCTCGACAAGGTGAAGGTTGTCGGCGACCGGCGCGCGATCCCCGCGCTGGCGAAGCTGCAGAACAAGTACGGCTGCGGTCCGAAGAAGACCGACGACTGCTGGCCTTGCTTGCGCGAGGGCAGCATCCTGAAAGACGCGATCAAGGAAGCGGCGAAGCGTCGCGGTCCGTGAAGCTCGCTTCCAGCGCGTCGAGCAGCCCGGCGACGGTGTAGACACTCGCGGTGACGTCCACGCGCACGCCGTGCTCGCGAAGCGTGTCCGACGTGACCGGCCCGATGCTGCCGACGGTGATGCGGCCCAGTAGCTCCACGGCGCGGTCGCCGAGCAACTCGCACAACGAGGTGACGGTGGAGCTCGACGTGAACAGCGCGATGTCGATGCCACCGCGCTCGATGCGCTCCACCAGCTCCGCGGCGCGCTCGCGCGGCACCGGACGCGTCTCGTACGCGGGCACCACGTCCACGTGCGCGCCCGCCCGCCGCAGCGCTTCCGGCAACGCCTCGCGCGCGACGAGCGCCCGGGGAACCAGCACGCGTCGCACCTCGCCGCGCTCGAGCAGCGCCTTGGCGAGCCCCTCCCCGACGAACTCTTCGGCGACGAGATCCGCGGACAGGCCGTAGCGCTCGAGCGCGGCGGCGGTCTTCGGTCCGATCACGCCGATCTTCGCTGTCGCGAACGCGCGCGCGTCGCGGCCCGCCGCCCGCAGCGCGCTCATCAGCCGGTCCACGCCGTTGGCGCTGGTAAGCAGCACCCAATCGTAGCTATCGAGCTCCCGCACGGCGCGCGCCAGCGGCGCGGGGTCCGGCGGATCGCGGATCTCGATCACGGGAAACACCACCGGCTCGGCCGCGCGCTCGCGGATCGCCGAGGCCGTGCTCTTGGCCTGCGCGAGCGGCCTCGGGACGAGCACGCGCTTTCCGAACAAGGGCCGACTGTCGTACCAGCGAAGCTCCTCGCGCAGCCGCACCACGTCGCCCACGACGATCACCGCCGGGTTGCTCAGCCCGGCGGCGCGCGACTCGACCGCGACGCTGCCGAGCGTCGCGACCAGCACGCGCTGCTCGGGCCGCGCGCCCCACTGGATCACGGCGGCGGGGGTGGCCGGCGAGCGTCCGCCGTCGATCAGCGCCTGCGCGATCGCCTCGATGCGGCGCATGCCCATCAGGACGCACAGCGTGTCGGTCGCCGTCGCGAGCCGCTTCCACGCCTCGGGCGACCACTTCTTGCCCGCCTTGTCGCTGCCGGTAATGAACGTGACGCTCGACGACAGATCGCGGTGCGTCAGCGGAATGCCGGCGTAGGCGGCCGTTCCCACCGGCGACGAGATCCCCGGCACGACCTCGAACTCGACGCCGGCGCGGGCGAGCTCGCGCGCTTCCTCGGACCCTCGCGCGAACAAGAACGGATCGCCGCCCTTGAGCCGCACCACGCGTCGTCCATCGCGCGCGAGCTCGATGAGCTGCGCGGTGATCTCCGCCTGGTTCGGGCTGTCCACGCCGAAGCGCTTGCCGACGTCGCGCTTGTCCGCGCGCGGGCACAGCTCGAGCAGCTCCGCGTGCGCCAGAGCGTCGTGCAACACGACGTCCGCGGCCGCGAGGATCTCCCGCCCTCGCACCGTGATCAGGCCCGGATCGCCAGGGCCCGCGCCGACCAACCACACCTTGCCGCGCGCCATCGGCGGACAAGTTAGCCCACGCGTGGTTCTGGCGCGCGTCGCTCGGTTCCGCGCCGGACCGACATCAAGATCCCACCGATTCGCGGCGCTTCGGCCCTTCGGCCTGGAATCCCTTGACGCCGGCACGGCCCCGCACACAATGGTAGCTTGTGTAAGCGAGTGTAGGGGGGATCCTCACACAGTACGAGCCAGGGGCACATGAGCCAAGCCATTGCAATAGACGTCCTCGACGACAATAGCTTCGCCGATCGCTGGTACGTGACGAACGGCGTCCAGGCCGTGGGCCCGGTCGGCTTCGACCTGCTCCGGCGCGGTGTGTTCGAAGGCCGCATCCCGCTGGGCTCGTACGTGCGGCACGAGTCGTGGAAGGTGTGGCGGCGCCTCGACGACGTCGAGGCGCTGACCGCCGCGAGCCGCCGGGAGCAGGTGGAGCATCTCGCCGGCATCAGCTCGAGCGCCGAAGAGCGCGCCAGCAGCCCGTTCAACGAGCCGCCTCCGCCGCCGAGCACCGCCGAGTTTGCCGCGGCGCGCGACTCCGCCCCGCCGCCGTCGTCGGTGCGCCCCCCGCCGGTGGACCCGGTCGGCGTCCTGCAGAGCACGAGCGATCTGGACGAGGCGCTGCTGCTGGCGCTGTCCACGGTGGTCACCGCGGCCTCGGCGCACGTCGGCTTCGTTCACCGCGTGCGGCTCGATCTCGACGCCACCGTGACCGGGTGCGCGCACGGCCCCGGAGCGGAGCTCTTGCTGGGCGAGCGCTTGCCGCCGGAGGACGCCGCGCTGATCGCCGCGCAGGCCGGCAACGTCGTGATGGGCGAGCCGCAGCTGGGCGAGGCCGGTCGCTACATCGCAGGCCGCGTCGCCCGCTGCATCCCGGCGCCGCGGGGCGTCGCCATGGTGCCGCTCATGCTCCACGGTCGGCTCGCGGCGATGTTCGAGGTCGGGCGCCGCTGGCGCTCGTTCCGCGCGCGCGAGGTCGCCCGCGTCGAGGACGTCGTGGACGCGCTGGCCGAGCGTGCCATCGTGATGGGCTGGCTCGACTGATCCAAGGCGTGGTACGCGTCGTGGCGATGCGTCCTGGTCCGCTCGTGGCAGCGCTCGCCCTGGTGGGCGTCGGCGCGCTGTTGCTAGCGCCGCAAGGTTGCGGCGGAACCTGCAACACGGGCGGTCAGGATCCGATCGACTACGCCGGCGGGACGACCGTCGGGCAGGTGTACGAGACGACCCCGCCCACGGGCACCTGGCTCGACTTTCCCGCGGGGCGCCGCTACCGACTCATGCACAAGCTCGGCACAGCGGACGTCACGCCGCAGGCGTTCCTGTCGTTTCAGGACAAGCCGGTGCCCACCGACAACGCGAGCGTCGGCAACTACTCGCAGGCGGCGGGCAACGAGGTGATCGTACGAACGGCACACCGCGGACTACGTCCAGGTCCGCAACGACACCTGCGCCGACTACTACCTGCGGGTCATTCTCACGGCGGGTCCGTCGCAGGACGCCGGCGCCGACTGATTCAGGGCGAAGCCGCGGCGAGCTCGGCGGGAGCCTCGGCGCGGGCAAACTGCAGCTCGTAGAGCCGGGCGTACAGGCCGCCGTGCTCGAGCAGCTGCTCGTGGCTGCCCTGCTCGACGATGCGGCCCTTGTGGAAGACCACGATGCGATCGGCCGCGCGGATCGTGCTCAGGCGGTGCGCGATCACGAGCGCGGTACGCTCGCGCATCAGCTCCTCGAGCGCATGCTGGAGTCGAGCCTCGGTCGCGCTGTCCACGCTGGCCGTGGCCTCGTCCAGGATCAGGATCGGCGCGTCGCGGTACAGCGCCCGCGCGAAGGCGATCAGCTGCCGCTCGCCGGCGGAGAAGTTGCTGCCGTGCTCGTCCACCGCGCCGTCGACGCCGTTCGGGCGGCTCGCGAACAGATCCCACGCGTCGATGCGCCGGAGCACGGCCTCCACGCGCGCGTGATCCGGCGTCATGCTGGCGGCGATGTTCGTCGCCACCGTACCCGGGAACAGGAACACGTCCTGGGGGACGACAGCGAAGCGACGCCGGAGCTCGTCGCGGTCCATGCCCGCGACGTCCTGTCCCTGGACGCGGACCACGCCGCCCTGCGTGTCGTACAGCCGGAGCAACAACGCCGAGATCGTCGTCTTGCCGGCGCCGGTGGGACCGACCAACGCGATCTTCTCGCCCCGGCGCGCGCGGAAGCTCACGTCTTTCAGCACCGGAACGCCGGGCTTGTACTCGAAGTCGACGTGCTCGAGCTCGAACGCCGCGTCGTCCGACTTCGGCAGCGTGGCTTCGCCGCTCGGGGCGTCCGGCGCGTCGGTCTCGAGCAGGCCGAAGATGCGCTCGGCACCGGCCATCGCGCTCTGCAGGATGGTGTAGCGCTGCGCGAGCGCGCTGATTGGCTCGAAGAACTGCACGACGTAGGCGTTGAATGCGACCAGCGTCCCGAAGCTCACCGGGTGGTAGCCCAGCGAGACGATCAGCGACGCCAGACAGATCGCGCTCACGGTATCGATGGCCGCGTCCTGCACGGACTCGTACTTGATCGAGCGGATGTTCGCGTCGCGATACGCGCCGTTGATCTCGTCGAACTCCCGCGCCGCGCCGCGCTCGTGGTTGAACGCCTGCACCACGGCCATGCCCGAGACCTGCTCGTTCATGTTGGCGTTCATGCGCGCCGTCTTGGCGCGGATCTCGCGATACGCCTCGCGCGCGCGGCGCCGGACCAACATGACCAGGAGCGCCACCGGCGGCGTGGCGGCGAACGCGACCAACGACAGCTTCCAGTCCATCGCCAACATCAACGCGATGATGCCGACCAGACGGATCAGATCGCCGAACGCGTTGAACGCACCCGACGCGAACAGCTCGAGCACCGCGTCCACGTCGTTTGTCACGCGCGTGACGAGGCGTCCGACCGGCTGCGTGTCGAAATAGCCGAGGCGTAGGCTGTGGATGAACTTGAAGATGTGCCGCCGGAGGTCGGCCATCGAGCGCGCGCCGACCACCTGCATCGTGTAGATCTGCGCGAAGCTGAGCAGCTGCTCGACCACGACGATACCGGCGAGCAACAAACCGCTCTTCAGCAGCACGTCCGGCCGATGCACGCTCACGCCGTGGTCGAAGGCGTAGCGCATGATGAGCGGCCGCGTGAGCGAGCTGCCCGCGGTCACCGTGAGCACGCCCATCGCGACGTACAGCAGCTTGCGGTGCGGGCGGACGAAGGGCCACAGCTTCGTCATCAATCGGAAGTCGTAGGCCTGACCGAGCGCACCCTCCTCGTGGAACGCCTTCAGCACCTTCTCGGTGCGCGTCTCGTCGCCCTTCTGCGCGGGGGCCGTCATGGCGACGCCGCCTCCGAGGACGCCGGCGCGTCCTCCACAGCGAGCCGATCCAGCTCGCGCTCGATGCGCTGTTCCTCGGCGAAGTTCGCGTAGATTCCGCGGTGAGCGATCAGCTCCTCGTGGGTGCCGCTCTCCACGATGCGTCCCTTGTCCAGCACCACGATGCTGTCGCAGTGCGACGCCGCCGCGACGCGGTGCGTGATCAGGATCACGCCGCGCCGCGCGCGTTCACGATCGATGGCGTCGAGAATTCCCTTCTCCGTGCGCGCGTCCACGGCGCTCAGCGGATCGTCGAGCACCAGGATGCGCGGCTCGGACACGAACGCCCGCGCCAGCGCGACGCGCTGCTTCTGCCCGCCGGACAGCTGCACGCCGCGCTCGCCGACCACGGTGTCGAAGCCGTCCGGCAAGCCGAGGATCTCGTCGAGGATGCGCGCCTCGGCCGCGGCCTCGCGGATCGTCATCATCGCTTCGGGCGCGTCCGGGTCGTCGAGGGCGTAGCCCACGTTGCGCCCGACGGTGGTGGAGAACAGGAACGGCGTCTGTTGCGCGTAGCCGATCGCCGATCGCACGATGTCCAGCGGCAGGTCGCAGATGTCCTGGCCGTCGAGGAACACGCTGCCGTGCGGCGTCGGCTGGAGCCGCGGCAGCAGCACCGATAGCGTGCTCTTGCCCGATCCGGTGCGCCCCACGACCGCGAGCGACCTGCCCGGCGGCAGCTCCAGGCTCACATTGTCGAGCACCTTGCGGTCGCCGTAGGAGAACGACAGGCCGCGCACCTCGAGGTGCCCGGCCACGTGCTCCGGCGCCGGCAGCGGACCGTCCACGATGTCCGGGACGGCTTCGAAGAGCTCCTTCAGGCGCGCGTAGGAGGCGCGACCACGCTGTACCATGCCCACCAGGAAGCCGAGCGCGATCAGCGGCCACGTCAGCCGTGCCAGCGCGCGGTAGAACGCCAGGAAGCCGCCTTCACTGAGCTCGCCCCGGAGCATCAGGTGGCCGCCGTACCAGAACACGATCAGGATCCCGAGCGCGCTGATGGCCTGCATGATCGGGCCCATCGAGCCGCGCAGGCGCGCGAGTCCCAGACTCTTTTCCAGGTAGACCTGGTTCGTGGTCTCGAACTCGTCGACCTCGCGGTTCTCGAGGGCGAAGCAGCGCACGACACGCACCCCCGCGATGCTCGACTGCACGCGCGTGCTCATGCGTCCGATGGCGTCCTGGTTGGCGCGCGTGCGCACGTACATCTGCTTGGAGAAGCTCCGCGTCACCATCATGAGCAGCGGCAACGGCGCCAGCGACGCGAGCGTGAGCTTCACCGACAGCCCGAGCGTGACGTAGAGCGCGCTGGGCAGCGCGAACAACGTGTTGATCGTGTTCAGCACGCCAAAGCCGAGCAACATCCGTACTTGCGCCAGGTCGTTGGTGGCCCGGCTCATGATCTCGCCGGTGCTCATGTGCCGGTAGAACGACGGTCCCAGCCGCTGCAGGCGATCGAGCAGCGCCTTGCGCAGCTCGTATTCGCCGATGCGACCGGCGTTGAAGACCGCCAACCGCGACAGCACGCGCACCGCGAACGACGCGAACGCGATGCCGACCAGGAGCGCGCCGATCTGCATCGCCACGTGGCTGCGCCCGGTAGTCGCCGCGTCGATGGCGCGACGCATGCGCGTGTCGAACCAGGCCTGGAAGAACTGGTAGGCGGCGAGCAGCACCAGACCCACGCCGTACCTCGGCGAGTGCCGGCGCAGCTGTGCCCAGAGGCCGACCGGGATCTCGTTGGTGGGGGTCGTAGCGCGGGAAGACATGCTGGACGGGCGGAAGCCGGCCTGTACTTAGGGCACCCGCCTGGTGCTGGCCAGCGCCCGGCGCAGCGATCGGGACAATTCCAATCTATTGGCGCGGATTCGCGCCGCGCCCTGCCTCGCGCCGGACCGGCACCCGGCCCTCAGACCACGATGTCCAGCATCTGGAGCCGCGTGAGGTGAGCTTCCAGCTTTCCCGCCAGCTCGTCGATGAGCGGGTCGAGATCCACGACGATCCGATCGTCTTCCACGCGGTCGATGTTGCCGCTGACGACGATCTCGTCGCCGCCGATGACCAGCACGCCGGTCCACTCCGTGGACGGCTTCGGCGGCGTGCCATAGGGCGCCACATGCAGCCACTCGTTGGAGAGCGCGACCACGTCGACCTCGACGCCGGGGTCGGCGCGAACCACGACGGGCATCGCGCGCGTGGGCTCGACCAGGTAGTGACCCTTCTTGTTCTGCTCGATCAAGCTGTCGAGCTCCTCGTAGAGCAGCGCGTGCAGCGGCGTGTCGTCGCTCTCGAGCAGGGCCTCGCGCATGCGCTTCATGCCCTTCTGGGTCGTGACCAGGTTGTACCGCATCTCTTCGATCCGGCGATCGTCGCGGCGCAGCTTGTCGGCGACGAGCTTGAGCAGGTTGTGGTGCACCGGGTAGCCGATGTCGCCGTGCTCCTCGAAGAACTGCATCAGCGCGGGCACCTCGAGCTCGAGCACGACGCACGCCGGCCCGGCAACCGCGCTCATCGTCCGCGGCAGGCCGGCCAGCGACGCGAGCTCGCCCACCGGCGCGGGCGCCCGCAGGCGGAAGCGCTCGGTCCCGCCGTCGCTGAGCAGGATCTCGCCCTCGACCAGCAAGTGGAATCGCGCCGGGACCATCCCGGCGGAGAACAGCGTCTCGCCCTCGGCGACCTCGCGGCGCCGGAACGCCGCGACGAGCGTCGCCAGGTGCGCCGGCGTGATGCCGGAAAACAGCGGGATTCGGGCGAGGCTGGCGGGGAGCTCGGCCATCTGGACCTCCTGTCTGCGGGAGTCCCGGCACGTGCCGGGGATCGCGGATACTATCCGATCTCGCGGGTCCGGGCCGTGCCGCCTCCGGTTTGGCTGGAATGCCGGTCCGGCGCGGTATCCACAGGTGCGCCGGGCGCGCTCGAGCGTTGCAGAAATGCGGGGCCAGGCCGCATCTCGGGGCTCTGCCCCGCAAATTTGCAGGGCCGACTACTCGGCGTGGAGCCGGTAGCCGGCCCAGCTGACGCCGCCGCGCGAGTCGCGCAACACGATCCACATGTCGACGTCCGTACCCGCGGCCGGCGCGGTCCACTCGTTGTCGGCGTCGTGCGCGGCATACTCCGCTTCGGTGCGCCCGGTGTGGTCGTATCTGAACGAGCCCGCGGTCGCGATCCACGACACGCGGATGGACTCGTGCCGATCGCGCACCGAGCTGGCGAGCAGGTCGTAGTAGACGTAGCGCTCGGCGCCGCCGCAGCCGTGGGGGTCCGTCTTGCAGTCGCCCTCGCACGAGTCCGCGTCCTCGTCCAGACCGCAGATGCCGTCGCCGCACGTGTCGGTGACCGGGCAGTCGGGCCACGACGCGCGCAGGTCGAGCTTCTGGCCGGCCTTCACCGCCGTCGGAGCGCCGCCGTCGGTGGACAGCGGCTGCGTGCCGCCGGCACGCACGATGTCCACGCCGAGCAGCGTCGGGTTCTCGTTCTTCTTGGCGCGCGCCTGGAACTCCACCAGCTGCTCGCGCGTCGCACCGGGCAAGCCGCACGAGATGCGCGTCGAGCCGATGGCGAAGAGATTGCCCTGATCGGACACCGGCACGACCAGTCGCACGGGCTGGTAGTAGCCGCCGGTGATGTCCGGGTCGGCGGGGCGCCCCGCCGGCTGACCCGGCTTGGCCTGCGGCACGTCCGGTCCGAAGTTGTGGCATGCGTCCACGGGGATCTTGCCGCCCGCCGTGGGCCCGACGCCGAGCGGCACGATCGGCGGCTTGCCACCGTCGTCGGTCGGCGTCGGATCGCGCGTGAAGCACTCGCTCGAGACGTCGTTCAGCTCGTCGAGCGGCTTCGGCTGATTGCAGTACGCCCAGTCGACGGACAGCCCGCCCAGCTCGCCCGACGGTCCGGCCACCAACACGCTGTACGTGACCTCGTGACCGGGAGCCGCTTCGGCGGGATCGGAGCGGACGGCGAGCACGCGGTTGTCCTTCAAGATCGAGGAGCGGTCGGCGAACTCCGGCTTGCAGCCAAGCGCCGCCGTCACCGCGAGTACCGACATCAGCGCCAGCTGGTCGCGCTTCACCATTCCATCCTCGCTCCCACCACCGGCAAGAGCGGCAAGCCGGTGATGTACTGACGGTTCTTGTACCGGTAGTCGTAGGCGATCTCTTCGGGGTTGGACCGGTTCGTGATGTTCTGCACGTCGAGGTACGCCTCGATCTTGCCCCAGGAGAGCGTGAAGTGTTTCGCGAGACGTGCGTCCGCCTGGACGAACGCAGGCACGCGCGTAGTGTTTTGCGTGCCGAACACGGGCTCGGTGAGATCCCGACGGGTGCCGCTTACGTAGGACGCCAAGCCCGCGTCCGTCGGCGACGAGCCGATCACCGGCGTGCGAGGGAAGCCCGTCGCGTAGCGGAAGCGCCCGCCGATCTCCCAGCCCTTGCCCAGCTCGTAGCTCGCCAATACGGTCGCGACGTGCGTCTGGTCGTAGTCGAACAGCCGCCAGCTGTCCCCCGGGTGGTCCCTGCGCTCGGCGCGCATCAGCGTGTAGCTGACCCAACCGAAGAAGCCCTTGGCCAGCTCCTGCCGCAGCAGCACCTGAGCGCCGTAGGCGCGGCCTTCGCCCTCCTGCACCAGCGCGGCCGCCAGCTTCGGCACGGGCGACGCGCTGCGCGTCACCAGGTCGCTCGATTTCGAGAAGAAGACCACCTCCTCCAGCGAAAGCTCATCCGTCAGCTTGACGTTCACGCCGCCGAGCAGGTGATACGCCTTCTCGACGTTCAAGGTCGGGTTGCCGAACACGGCCGACAGATCCTCGGCCTGGGGCGACTGGTGGTAGATGCCAAACGCCGCCTTGAGCCCGAGCCGCGGGTCGAGCTGGTAGCGCACCGACAGCCGCGGCTCGAGGGCGGTGCGCTGCGTGGTGATGCCGATCGACGGCGTCGCGCCTTGCTTCGGAGTCTGGCGGCTGGCGCCGGTGACGTAGGGCGCGACGCGCACGCCCGGTACGACGTGGAGCCTGTCACCCAGGAAGGCGAAGTCCGCCTGCGCCCACGGCGCAACGCTGGCGAGCGTGGTCTGCCAATTGTCGACGTTGTACGAGTCGCCCGGCGGTTGGCCGAACACGCTCGGGTCGCCTTCCCGCGCCGGCAAGGTCACCGAGCCCTGTCGCTGCACGTCGTAACGCGACGCTTCAACGTCCAGACCCAGGGTGACGACGCTGTGCTCGGTCGCCTTGCCGCGCCACGACGCGCGGAAGCCGTACACGTTGCCCGAGGTGTCCAGTACGGCAGGCGTCGGCCCGAACGTCGATCGCGTCGCGAAGTGATCGTGGCCGAACCACGGCATTGCCGAGATCGTCGAACCGTCGGCGAGCTGACGCTGGTAGCGAATCGCGATGCGATTGAACGTCGTCAGGTTGTCCTGGGTCTTGACCTGGTCCGGATCGGG
Organism: uncultured delta proteobacterium; assembly: GCA_963775185.1. Classification (GTDB taxonomy): domain Bacteria; phylum Myxococcota_A; class Polyangia; order Polyangiales; family Polyangiaceae; genus JAPSGB01. The sequence goes on from CAVZIE010000015.1 coordinate 18,239, forward strand.
GCTGTCGACGGTGCGCGTGAGCGTGTCGCGGGCGATCAGGCCGAGCAGCGTGACCGACTCGTTCTGCCGGAGATCGTGCGTCAGCTTCAGCTGCGCGTCGTAGTAGTCGGGGATCGGGATGAACTCGCTCACGTCCGTGCTCGTGGCGAGCTTGAGCGTGCGGTCGAGGTAGCTCTTGCGGCCGGTCACGGCGATGCGCGTGCTCTTGTCGATCGGCATCTCGATCATGCCCGAAGCGTCGATCACGTCCGCGGCGACGTAGCCGTGGACCTTGTCGGCTCGCAACGTGCGCGTGTCGATCGTGACCAGGCCGCCGAGGCCGCCGCCGTACTCGGAGCCGTAGCCGCCGGGCGACAGCTCGATGGCGCGCACCAGGTCGCTGTTGATCGTCGAGCGGAGTCCACCGCCGTGATAGAGCAGCGGAATGTGCACGCCGTCCACGTAGACACGCGTGTCCTGCGGCGCGGCGCCCCACACCACCAGTTGCCCGGACCCGAATGACGCGCGGGCCACGCCAGGCAGGTTCTGCACGACCTTCAGCGTGTCGCCCTGGGTACCCGGCACGCGCCGGCCTTCTTCCACCTTGATCTCGGTGGAGACGACCTCTTTCTGGATCTTCGGCGCGACCACCACGATCTCGAGATCGCTCTCCTCGCCGGGCGGCACCTCTTCCTTCGGCTCGAGCGCGTACTTGACGCTGAGCTTCTTGCCCTTCTCGAATGCTTCCTCGGTGGACACGGTCGTCAGACCGGGCCCCGAGATCGTCACCACGTGCTTGCCGAGCGGCACGTCGCGGAACTGGAAGTGACCGCTGTCGTCGGTGGTCACCTCGCCGACGCCCTCCAGCTTGATCGTCACGCCGGGGATCGGCTTCTTGGTGAAGCGGTTCTTGACCTCGCCTTCGTAGTTGATCGCCGGCGTGGGCGGCTCGTACTTGATCACGAAGTCGTAGCGGTAGGTGATCTTCACCGGCGCGGGCTTGTTGTCGATCTCCGCGGGCGAGAAGCGGAATTGCTTCACGGCGGCGAGCGCGGCGGCGTCGAAGTCCGCGCCGGCCGACTGCAGCACGATCGCGTCCTCGACCTTGCCGGTGTCGTCGATGGCGATCTGGAGCGTGACCGACGCCATCGTGCCGGAGAATTTCGCGTCTTCGGCGGCCTTCTTCTTCTCCGGAGGGAACTCCGCCGCCTGGAAGTGCACGAGCTTGGGCAGCTTGGTGAGCTTGTGCTGCTGCGTCGGCGTCTGGCTGTTGCCGCCTTCCTGGGCCAACGCGCTCCCCAGGGGCGCAGATAGCCACAGCGCGATGGCAGCGCCTGCGATGATCCTTCGCTTCACGCTCTTACTCTCCGAGGACGAAGCGCATGGCGATGACGAACGAAGACGGCACGGGCTTTCCGCAGCGCGTCGCCGGCGCGAAGTGCATGCGCCGCGCCGCGGAGACCGCTGCCTGATCCAACCCGTGACCGAGCCCGGCCAGCACGCTCGCGGCGCTCACGTTGCCCGACGCGTCGATCTGGATGCGCAAGCGCACCCGCCCTTCGACGCCCGCCGAGCGCGCGTCGTCGGTGTACTGCGGCTGGACGAAGCCCTTGGGCTTGGCTTTCACCATCGGCTCGTCGCAAGCGTCGTCGGCCGCCGTGCCGGCGCCGGACGGCGCGAACGTCTTCTCCTTGACGACGGTCTTCGGCTTCGGCTTGGCGCCGCCGTTGCCGGTGCCGAAGCCGCCGCCACCGGGTCCGACGGCGATGCCGCCGCCGGCGGACGTGCCCGACATGCTGATGCCGAAGTCCGCGAGCCCGGGGTGGAAATCCGCCGCTGTCCGCTGGGCGTCGGGCTTCGGCGCCTCCGGCGGCGGCTCGGCCGGCTTCGGCGCGGGCCGCGGATTCGCCCGGCGCGTCTTCAGCATGTCCTTCGGCGCCTTGATCGGTTTGTCCGGCTCGGGAGGCTTGGGTTTGTCCTTCGGCGCCTTCGGCTTCGAGGACATGAACACGGCGACGTTCTCGCGCACGCTCGGCTCGCGCTTGGGCATGGACTGGAGACCGCCGAGCAGCGCGAGGTGCAACGCCGCGCTCCCGATGTAGGCTCCCGTCAACCACCAACGCATCGCCATGCTCCGTGGTCCCCTCGCTTCAGTGAGCGATCTCGACGTTGATCGCGAACTTGGTGATGCCCTCGACGCGCGCCATGTCGATCACGTGCACCACCTTGCCGTGCTGCACTTCCTTGTCAGCGCTGACGATCAGGCTGATCTCGTGGTTCTGCGCGTAGTCCTGCTTGAACTTCTGGGTGAGCGCCGCATCCGTGATCGGCCGCTGGTTGTAATAGAGCTTGCCGTCCTTCGAGATCGTCACGGCCGCGATCGACGCCACGGAGTCCGTGGAGCTCGCGGCCTTGGGCAGATTCACCTTCAAGCTCTGCGACACGATGTACGTCGCGCTCACCATCATGATGACGAGCAGCACCAGGACGACGTCGACCATCGGTGTCACGTTGATGCCGGTGATCATCCCGCTTCTGCCGTGACTCTTGCCGAGTGTTCCAGCCATCATCGTCTCCTAGGAGTCGAGCTCCATCACCTTGACGCGCGCGCCGTTCGACGAACGGGCGGCACTCGAAGCGCCGGACACTGGCTCGACCGGGGCCGGGCCCGGCGTCGAGTCGGTCGGCGGCGGCGGCTCCTCGAGCAGGCGGAAGTCGCTCACCATCTTCGCCTCGGACTTGAGGAACGCGAGCAGCTGCTTGCCGATCACGTCGACGTTCGCCTCGACATCGGCCACACGCTTCTGGGTGATGTTGAAGCCGACCACCGCCGGCAGCGCGACGAGCAGCCCGACGCCCGTGGCGATGAGGGCCTCGGAGATGCCCACCATCACGTTGCCCATGGCCGCCTGGCTCTGTCCCGCGCCGCCCTGACCCAGCTGATGGAAGGCCTGGATCACACCGATGACGGTGCCGAGCAGCCCGACGAAGGGCGCGTTGTTCCCGAGCGTGCCCAGGAACGTGAGCCCGCGATCGAGCTCCTTGCGCTTCTTCTGCATGTGCGCAGCGAGCGCCTCGGCGACGGCGTCCGGCCCACCCTCGATCCAGTCGAGGGTGGTCGCCAGCACCTCGCCTTCGATGGTGCCGCTCTGGAGCAGCAGGTCCTCGGCGCCGCGCCGATCGCCGCGCCGGAGCCGGGCGACGAGATGATCGCCGAGATCGTCGTCGTGACCGCGATGGCGGCGGAAATACACATAGCGCTCGATCATGATCCCGATCGAGGCGACCGAGAGCGCAAGCAGCAGGTACAAGACCCAGCCGCTGCCGAGCATGGCAACTTTCTCTAGGTTCGACATCAACATGGGGTGCTCCTTGGACCTGGGGTCGTCGGTCAGAAATTGAAGTCGGTGATGAACATCCCGGCGCCGGCGCCACCGCCGCTCGCCTGGATGTCGAGCAAGCGTCCGCTCCGGGTGAAGATCAGCTTGCCGTCGATCCTGATGCTGAACGTGAAGTCCGCGGACGGCTGACCGCAGGCGCTGAACAGGTCGGCGCGCGCGATGTACGTACCGGCGAGCGGCTGGTCGTCCCAGATCACGTCTTCCTCGCGGTAGCCGTCGATGGCGCAGTTGGCGTTCGAGTCGCGATCGAGCTGACCGGCGTGGGGCACGCCGCCGTCCACGAGCCCGCCGTCCACGGCCAGCGTGTTCGGATGCTTCGGGTCGAGCTCCTTGCCCGTGGGGGCAATGATGTGGAGGTCGAGATCGACGTCCGTGTCCCAGACAGCGACACGACGACGTGGCCTTCCGGTACCAGCGACTGGACCTCGATCGTCGTGTCCCGCGGAGGTCCCCAGTTGCCGTTCTGGTCGGAGGCGGAGACCAGCAGCTTGTGCTTCCCCACGGGCAGCGGTGCGCGAGTAGTCGACGGTCGCGCTCCAGGACAGGTCGCTGTCGGTGTACGGGTCGTACGGTCCGATCGGCACGACCCAGTAGCCGCTGCCCACGTCATCCATTCGCAGCGCCACGGACCACGCGCTCTTCTCGGCGTCGCCGGTGAGCTTCTTACCCGCCTGTCCCTGGGGGATCAGGTTGTTTGCGCTGAGCAGCTGAGTGACCTGCGGGCCGCTCTCGCCGGTGGGCAGCGCTGCCTTCGAAGAACTGACCGTTCGGTAACGCGGAGCGGTTCGCCCATGCCGCTCTTGGCCTCGACCGAGCTGCCGCAACCCGCGGCGAGCAGCGCGGCGACGGCGACCGGGAATCGCGAGCGTGCGCGTCATAGCTCCCCCTGTAGGCGCAGCGTCCAGGTGTTGTTCTTCCGATCCGTCGGGCACGCCGACGGCGTCGAGCGCCAGGTGGTCGCGGATGAAGTCGTACTCGAACAGCAGCTTCGCGCGGTGGGGCAGCACCAGGCCGACCAGCGGCGACCACGTCTTGATGTCGGCCTTGAACGGCAGGATCTTGCCGCCCTGGCTCGTCAGGATGTCGGAGTTGGGATCGTAGTAGTCGTAGCGCAAGCCGACGACCCCGTACGGCGTCACCTGCTGGACGACGCCGACGTAGTAGCCGAGCTCGCGCGTGTCGAGGTGCGCGAGCACCGGATCGGCGATGTATAGCGCGCGGTCCATGTTGGAAGCCGCGACGACCTCGCCGTACAGCTGGGTCATCCCGAGCTTGGTCTCGACGCGCAGCTGGGCGTCGGCGCCGATCGCCCAGTGGAAGAAGTTCTGGGAGATCTGGCCGGTCTGGCCTTCGATCGCCTGTAGCTCCGTGGAGTCGGAATGTCCCGTTCTCGTTGATATCGTTGCCAGACCAGGATGTCCTTGGTGTTGCCGGTTCCCGAGTGGAACCCGTAGCCGTTCAGCGCCGACACGCCGCCGGACACGTGGATCGCGTCGGACACCGGCGCGCTCACGCCGATACGGCCCGTGATGTCCTTGGATCCGTTCGGGATCCTGCAGCGGAAAGCCCGTGCGCTCGCCGAGCGGCTCGCCGTTGATGATGGCGACGTGGTAGGTCAGAAACGCGATCTGGCCGGACAGCCGCGCGCCCACGTCGGGCTCGGACGGCCAGAAGGAGAGCGACGCGCGCGAGCGCTCCATGAACGGCCTCTCGCGCGGCGACTCGAGCATCAGCTCGTAGCCAAACGGCGTGTCGAACTGGCCGAACGTGAGCTGCGCGACCGGCAGCATGTCGGCCCGGTTGCCGCCGCGATAGAACACCGACGCCTCGGCGTGCTGCACGCCGAAGTGCCCGCCGTGGACCGTGTTGCCGTCGAGCTCGATCATGACCGAGCTGTACTTCCACGCGCGCTCGACCTTGAGGCGCGCGCGACGCAGGACGAAGCGGTCCTGGTTCAGCAGCTGTCCGCCCTGCAGCAGCTGATCTTCCGAGTCCTGGTGGCTCTCGTACTGCGCCTGGACGTAGCCGCCGACCTTGATGCCGTCCGCCCAACCAGGCTCGCGACGCGGAGGAAGCCGCTTGGGCTTGCGCTTCCGACGCTTCGGCTCGGCCGCCGATTGCTGCTTCTTCGCGAGCTCCGCCTGCAGCTTCTTCACTTCCTTCTCGAGGGACGTGACGCGTGCGTCTTGCTCGTTCAGGTCGGCACGCTGGCCTTCAACCTGATCGGCGAGCTTGTCGACCTTCGCGTCGGGAGCCGGCGCCGGCACGGCCGCAGGCGCGTCCGGCGGCGCAGGCGCGGGCGCCGCGGGCGCAGGCTGCGCGGAGGCCACGCTCGCGAAGCCGAGCAGCGCGACGACGGGAAACGGAAGCAGGATTCTTCTGGTCACTCGAATACCGGGGATGGGGCGGCTGCATTCGCAAGAAAGGCCGGCGCACCGAACAGATCGACACGCCGGCCCTTGCTTCATGCGCGACTCACAGTGCAGGCGGAGTCGGGACGTCGGAGAGCCGCGACAACGTGCTGTTGTCGAAGCCCTGGCAACCCGACGTGCAGTGGTTCAGGTACTGCTCGTAGCTGCTGGGCGCGCAGTTGTAGCAACCGTCCCAGCCGTCCGACGCGGTCCCCGTGCAGTTGCCGCCGCTGCCGGCCGCACCCGCCATGCCGGCGCTGCCCGACGTACCGCCGGTACCCGACGTGCCGCTGGTGCCGCCGGTGCCGCCGGTCGCACCCGCGCTACCGCCGGTGCCGCCGGTCGCGCCGGCGCTGCCGCCGCTGCCGGAGGTCCCGCCGGTGCCGCCCGTGGGTGAGGGATTGCCGCTGCTGTCGTCCGAACCGCACGCCGTCGCGAGCACAAGCGATGCCCCGAACAGCGCTGCCACGAGCAAGCTCTTGGTGACGTTGTGGTTTGCCATGATCAGGACGCCTCGCAGTAGCCGAAGTTGCAGTGGGTGTTCGGCGCGGTGGTGCAGTCCGAATCCTGGGAGCAGGTCTGGCAGCCGCTGGGCGCGGCGCCGTCGGTCTGCTTGCCGAAGTAGCAGCCGCACGCGCTCGGCGGCTGGTACGACATGAGCGGCCCGTCTTCAGTGTCGCGCTTCACCATCATCGCGCACTGCGGGATCAGGTGAGCCTTGATCTCGACGTCGACGATGTTCACGCCGGTGAGCGCCTTGGTGCCCGCGACGTAGTCGATCAGGTCCGACGCCTTGGCGTTCGTCGGCTTGCCCGTGCCGTCGACGTTCGCGTACATGTGCAGCGGGCCCCACACCTGGTAGTGACCGTCACGCACGTTCATCTTGTCGAAGCTCGTCGGCGACGAGTCCGGCAAGAAGCCGCACGTCTGGCCGTACGCCTGGTAGTAGAGCTCCTTCATCTCGTCGCGAGCGCCGTCGCTCTCGCCGGTGCTCAGGATGCCGATCGTCTTGTCGGGGCTGGTCGACGCGGCCACGCTCGTGAGCACGCCACCGCTGCCGCCCTGGTCGGCGCCCTTCCAGGAGTCGGGCGAGACGTTGATCGCCTTGGCGAGCATCGACTGCGTGCCGGAGCCGGCGTTGCGGATGAACATCAGCGACTCGTCGTCCCAGGGCGTGGCGCCCGCCTGCCCGAAGTGGAACGTGAGGTACGCCGCCTCGGCGCTGATCGACGTCTGCTGCGACGCTTTCGGCACGACGAACGTCATCACCTGGACCGGGCCGTAGAAGTTGCCGACGGTCGAGGGCGGAGCGCTGCCGCCCGACGCCGCGCAGCTCTCCCAGTACACGTCGGACACGCCGATGTCCGCCTTCTGGCCGGCCGTCGGCAGATCGCACGTCTCGCCGGCCGCGGGGCTGGTGGAGCCCCAGTACGTGGCCGTACCGGTCATGTTGGTGCCGTTGATGATCGCGTCGCCGCCCGTGCAGGAACCGGCCTTCTGGTAGACGATCGTGAACTGTCCACCGCTGGCCAGGGCACTGCCGAGACCTGCAAGGAACGGTTGAACCGCGCTGGATCCAGCCACATAGACCGGCGCCGGCGTCAGCGTGGCGCAGTCGACTGCGTAAGCCGAGTGCGCCGCGAGCATCAATCCTGATGCCGAGGCGCATGCGACCAACGCACGCTTCATTGTATTCATGGAAGTGTGCATGCTCTCTCTCCCTCTCGCTCAAAGTTTGCGAGGTCGGGCGGGAAGCTACTTTCGACCATTGACGTCGCCACGACGCCTTCGCAACAAGTCGGAGACGGCGACTTGTCTCTCATGTGGCGGTGATGGAATGACGTCCGGTCGGTGACGTTTTGATGAAAGCGACGATCCGGTGACGGAACGCAGATGGAGCGCCACGTATTTCAAAGTCGTCACCTCGTAGTCACATGCGTGGACGAGTCTCGCGCACATGGCGAAGATCCTGGTGATCGAGGACGAAGCCGACATCCAGCAGGTCCTCGACTACAATCTGCGACTGGCCGGCTACGAGGTCGTCGCGGCGCTCAAGGGCAAGGACGGCCTGCGGATGGCGCGCGAACAGCACCCCGATCTGGTGCTGCTCGATCTCATGCTGCCGGATCTGGCGGGGACGGAGATCTGTCGCGCGCTCAAGGACGACGCATCCACCCGCGGGATGCCGGTCGTGATGCTCACGGCGCGCGGCGAGGAGATCGATCGCGTCGTCGGCTTCGAGCTCGGCGCGGACGACTACGTCTCGAAGCCCTTCAGCGTACGCGAGCTGATGCTGCGCATCCGCGCGATCCTGCGGCGCGGCGAGCGCGACGAGCCCCAGACGGCGTCGATCAACTTCGGCGATCTCGCGATCGATCGCGACGCGCATCGCGTGTGGGTGCGCGGCGATGAGGTGCAGCTGACGGCGCTTGAATTCAAGCTGCTGGTCACGCTCTACGATCGCCGCAACCGCGTGCAGTCGCGCGCATCGCTGCTCGACCACGTCTGGGGCGTCGACACGCGCATCTCGACGCGCACGGTGGACGCGCACGTCAAGCGGCTACGCGAGAAACTCGGCCACGCACGCGACTACATCGAGACCGTGCGCGGCGTGGGCTACCGCTTCGCCGACGCCCCCCGCGCCGCCGCGCAGTGCTGATCCGCCGAGCGCAAGCTAGCGCTTCGTCGGCGCGCCGAGATGCGCACCGTCACTATTGGCCTTGACCCGGGGGATGCCGGTCCGGCGCGGAACCGACGCGCCGCGTGGCGGGAACGCGCCGGCGCGCCGCGCCCGGTTCCGCGCCGGACCATGGCACAGGAAGGGCGGAAGGGCGGAAGATTCGGGGATGGGACAGACGAAGTGATCCGTGCGTTGATCGAGGTGCACCGCCATCTCGGCCCAGGGTTGATGGAATCCGCCTACGAGGCTGCCTGTGCGCCGAGTTGGCTGAACGGGGCCTTCACTTCGAGCGACAACGACCGCTTTCGATCAACTACCCGTTGGCCTGCTCGTCGACTCCAACGTCACCGCCCTGCGAGGTGGCTTGCGACGGCTCACGCCTGGATACCCCGAGTCCCTGAAAACCCTCCGCTCTTCCGCTCTTCCTGTGAACGTCCAGACGAGGGGATTTCTCAGCCGGCAATCAGAACAGGCCGATGCTGAAGTGGAACGCGCCGAGATCCTCCCAGTAGCGTTGGTTTTGGCGGTTCGGGAAGATGTCGTCGAGGACGCGTTCCACGTTGAAGCCGTAGTCGAAGGCGAGCGGCCCGATCGGCGTACCGATGCGCAGCCCCGTACCGACGGCGTAGCGCAGGCGCAGTAGATCGATCTTGGTCGGGTCTTGCCACAGGTTGCCGGTGTCGAGGAAGAGTGCGGTCTGGACGCTGTGGGTCAGCGGCACGCGCAGCTCGAAGCGCGGATTGATGAACACGTCGCCGCCGCGGATCACGACCTCGTTGAGCGTGAGCGGGTGCGTCGGGTCCGTCGGGTGGAGTAGCTCTTGTGCGACGTCCTCGGGGACCAGGGAGTCCTGCAGGAAGCCGCGGATGCTGTCGACGCCGCCGAGAAAGAACAGGCGATCCGGATATGTCAGCGAGCACTGGCCGAGCACGGTCGTGGCGTCGGGATCGCGGCACGACTTCAGCAGCTGGTAGTTGTATCCCCAGCGGAAGCTCGTCGCGAGCGCGAGGCCCGTGTCGCTCAGCCGCACATAGCCAGCGACGCGGTTGGTGAAGCGCAGGAACTCGCTGGTGGACGCGCCGAAGGGGTCGCTGGCGGAGATCTCCGGGGTGCCGCCCACAGGGTTGGCGTGGACGTGCTCCACGCCGGCGGACAGCAACGTGCCTTTGGTGGCGTCGAAGGGGTTGTCGCGCCGGTCCCAGGTGAAGCCGATGCGCTGGGCGACGGCCACGGTGGTGCCCTGCGGGACGCGGAACACGTTGCGCAGGTTGGGGTTGTCCTGCACGAACTGCTTGAGCGCGTCCTGCGCGGTCTGGCCGAAGATGGTGGCGTCGTTGCGCTCGAGCGAGCCGCCGACCTGCGCGGAGAACTGCCGCTCCGGCCGGAAGATCAGCGTGACGATGCCGGCGTCCTTGGTCAGGCCGTAGTCGCGCGCGTTGTCGCGCACGTCCACGCCTTCGAGCGCCAGGCGGAACAGCGGACCCAGACCGACATTGGGGAACTCGAGCTGGGCGGTGTTGCGACGCTCGAGGCGCTGTCCGGCATCGAGTTCGTCGTACTTCTGGCGGACGTCGCTCTCGAGGATGAACGCGTTCGGCAGGTAGCCGAGCTGGACGCGCAGCGTGAGCTGGATCGCCTGGCCGCCCAGGTTGCGATGCCCGTACTCGAACGTGATGCGCATGCCCTCGCCGGTGGAGAAGCCGGGGCGCACGTCCAGGTACTGCGGCAGACGCTCCTGCACGGTGATCACCACCACCTTCTCCTTGGCGGGCACGTACGGATCCTCGAAGCCGACCGTGACGCTGGAGAACACGCCGAGGGTCGCGAGGCGCTCCTCGGTCTTGCGCACGTCGCTGCGCTTGTAGGGCTGTCCCACCTCGAGCGCGACGCGGCTGCGGATCAGACTCTCGCTGGTGCGGTGCGCGCCGCGCACGATGATGCCGCTGACGATCACGCGCTCGCGCTCGCTGACGGTGAAGCGCGCGCGCGCCCGGGTGCGGTCGGGCGAAAATTCCAGATTCGTCTCGACCTCCGCGAACGCGTAGCCGCGCTCGGCGTAGGCATCGAGCACTCGCCGGCGAGCGTTGTCGAGCTCGACCTGGGACACCGGGTCGCCGAGCTCGATCGCGGCGGCGTCCTCGAGCTCCTTCTCGAACATCGCCTTGTTGCCCTCGAACGCGACGTCGTACAGACGCGTGCGTGGACCGAGCTTGATCGGCACGTGCAGCACCACGTCCGGCTCGCAGCTCACGCCCTTCGCCGGATCTGGAACGCACGCGAGGGCCGGATCCGGCGGCGGTTCGTCGAGGGGCAGACCGATCTCGTCGTAGCGGCAGGTGGTCTTCGGCCGCACACGCGGGCCGACGGGGATGCAGCGGCCGGGCGGTGACCGCAGCGCACAGCGCCGTCTGAGGAGCTGCGCCGGACCCACCGTCGCGGACAGGTAGCCCTCGGAACGGTACAGATCCTGAACGTGCTTCATCGCGCGCTCGTAGACCTCGGCGACGTAGGTCTTCCATGGGTTGAGCTCGAACGGCGCGACGCGCGAGCCGGTGGTCCCGGTGGGCCCGAGCGTGCGGTCGACGGTCCCGGGATCGACGGACGTGAGGATATCCGCCCCGGGTAGCTCCTCGGACAGGAAGCTGTCGATCTCGCTGCCGACCTGTCGCGGCGAGCGATCACCGGTAAGGCACGGGTACTCGCGCGACGCGACGCGCACCGGCAGATGCTCGCGGATCGTGAACACCAGATCGTGGATCGTGGCGCCGGGCGCCCCGCGCTCCTTGGCGTCGATCTCCACGTCCAGGAAGCCGCGCTTCGCGTAGAAGTCGCGCAGGCGATCGACGAGCACGCCCGGCGCCCGATCGTCGCGGTCCGCGAGCTCCAGCGCCGGCGTCAGCTGCGACGCGTCGAAGTGGCGGTTGCCCTCGAAGCGCAGCTGGATGAGCGGCCCCGCGCGCACCGTGACCACTACGTGCGCACTCGCCGCGCCCTGCTCCACGCGGTGCTCCACCGTGGCGCGATGCCAGCCGCGCGCGCGCAGCGTGTGCTCCAGGTCGCGGTCGGCGTTGCCCAGCTGGTCCTCGTCGGCGCGATCGCCCTCGGCGAGCGCGTAGTCGTTCAGCAGCTCCTTCAGCTGGGGTAGCGGCGGGTACGGCGACACGGCAAAGGTACGCCTGCCGATCGCGACGGGAGCGCCCGGGGTCACGTCGAGCGTGAGCACGACTCCCATCGGGTCGTCGGTGTCCACGGCGTCGACGCCGACCGTCGCGGAGCGGAAGCCGTGGTGCACGTAGTAGAGACGCACGCGCTCGGCGATGCGCGGCAGGCCCGGCGCCGTCACCTCGCCGCCCTCGTGCACGTCGGCGGCGCGCAACGTGTCGTCGGCGTCGAGCAGCCCGCCCTGCAACCGCAGGCCGGCGATGATCCGGCGCGGCAGCACGTCGATCCGGAGCACCGCGCCATCGCCGTCGGCTTGCGCGCTCGCCGACGCGCTGGCGTAGCGCCCGGTGTCGGTGAGCTCGCGCATGGCGCGACGCGCCAGCTCCAGGCTCAGGGGATCGCCGACGCGCACGCGCTCGAGCTTCACGGGCTCGGCCCAGCGCCCGCCGATGGTGACCACGTCGATGCGCACCACGCGACGCCCCGCCAGATCGCCGAGCTCGGGAGGCGTCCCCATGCGCGGCAGCGTCCGCTCCGCGGCCGGTGCCGCAGGCTCGGCTTCAGCGGGCAGGGCGCACAACGCCACCGCGAGCAGGCTGCCGAGCACGACCAACGTCCCGGCATCGAGGCGAGGGTTTTTCCGGCGCAACAGCCTCGACTGGCTCGTAACCTGGCGCGGGCTCCCACCGCAACCCGGGAGAGCGGGCCGCCGGCGCTCCGGGGGGCGCGCGACGACTTGCCACAAACGGGCGCTGATCGGACATCGGGACTACTATCGTGCCCCTGATGGGTCGAAAGAGCGCCGGATCCGCCGCTAAACCGCCTCGGGGCCGAAGGCTCAAGCGGGCCCTGCTGACGCTGCTGATCGGGCTTCCCGTAGCCGCGATCGGCCTGTTCGTGGCCGCGAACCATTTGCCATGGGTGGGGCCGCTGCTCGCCGATTCGCTCCGGGCCGTGATCGGAACCGAGGCGGTCGCCAAGCTCGAGGACACGACCTACGGGATGCAGGACCGCTGGAACCGCTTCTGGCGCAAGGACGAGAAACCGAAGGCGTACTGGAGCGTGCCCAGCGCGGCGCCGCCCCGCGCGGCGCCCAAGGCCCAGGCGAACAAGGCGCCCACGCCGAGCCTTCCGCCGTTCCACCCCAAGGACGTCGGGCCGGTGCTGAAGTCCTGGTCCGCGCCGGGCGACGGCGAATGGGTGCCGATCGCCGACGCGCGCCACCCGGACGACCCGCCGCGCATGTACAAGACCCTGCTCCACCCGGACCGCTACCGGTCGTGGGCGGAGGTCTTCGTCGTGGCGATCGATCTCCGGCAGACCGAGCTCAAGATGATGCCCGGCACCCGGGAACCCAAGGGCGAGACGCCCGAAGCGAGCAAGCTTTCGCGACCGGGACTGATCCCGGAAGCCGATCAGGGCCAGCTCCTGGCAGCGTTCAACGGCGGCTGGAAGACCGAGCACGGGCACTACGGAATGCGCGCGGGCGGCGTCACGCTCATCAAGCCGCGCAAGACGAGCTGCACCGTCGCCGGGCGCATGGACGGCTCGATCGAGATCGCGAGCTGGTCCACGCTTGCCGACCAGGAAGACGAGCTCTCGTGGTGGCGGCAGACGCCGAGCTGCATGTACGAGGGCGGCAAGATGCACGCGCTCCTGAACCAGCAGGAGACCGCCGCGTGGGGCGCCACGGTGGACGGCGAGACCGTGATCCGCCGCTCGGCCGTCGGCATCGACCAGGCCGGAACCACCCTCTACGTGTCGATCACCAACCACACCACGGCCCGCGCCATCGCCGACGCCATGCACTTCGCGGGCGCGGACACCGTGGCGCAGCTCGACGTGAACTGGTCGTACCCGAAGTTCCTGGTCTACGCGCCGGACGAGAGCGGCCAGCTCGAGGCAGCACCGCTGGCCGACGGCTTCGAGTTCACCAAGGGCGAGTACGTGCGCAAGGGCTCGATTCGCGACTTCTTCTACGTCACGCGCAAGACCGACGCGAAAGCGGCCACCGATCACGAGATCGCCGGCCCGCCGCGCGTCCCGGCCAGCAAGGCCGCGCCGGCACCGCCTCCGGGCTGATACGCGTGCCGGAGCTGCCCGAGGTCGAAGTCACGCGCCGGCGCATCGCCTCGCTGCTCGTCGGTCGCACGATCGCGCGCGTACACACCACCCGGCCGAGCTACTTCTTCCTGACGCGCCCGGCGGAGCTCGCACGGCGTCTCGCCGGTCGGCGCGTGACGGCGCTCGATCGACACGGCAAGTACTTGCTGGCGTGGCTCGACGACGGCAGCCGGCTGCTCCTTCACCTGGGCATGACGGGGCAGCTGTTCGCGTCGGGTGCGAGCAGCGTGCGGCTGCTGCGTTCGACGGGCCGTGGCGCCCTCGCGCCGGACCGGCAGCCCTCCTTCACCCCGGACGAGCACACCCATCTCAGGCTGGAGTTTACCGACGGCGGTCCCGAGGTGCTGTTCCGGGACGCGCGCAAATTCGGCAAGGTCCGCCATCTCGCGCCGGGCCGGAGCGATCCGCGCCTGGACAAGCTCGGCCCGGATGCGCTCGACGTCGACGGCGCGCTGCTGTTCGCCGCGGCGCGCAAGCGGCGCATCCCGATCAAGTCGCTGCTACTCGACCAGGGCGTGCTCGCGGGCGTCGGCAACATCTACGCCGACGAGGCCTTGTTCCTTGCGGGCGTGCGCCCGACGCGTCGCGCGAGTCGCGTCACGCGCGCCGCGTGCGACCGCATCGCGGCGGCGGTGCGCCAGGTGCTGCGCCGCTCGATCGAGACGGGCGGCTCGAGCATCAGCGACTACGTGCAACCCGACGGCTCGGACGGCGCGTACCAGGACGAGCGCCGGGTCTACGCTCGCGACGGCGAGCCGTGCCGCACGTGCGGCGCGATCATCCGGCGCGTCGTCATCGGCCAGCGCTCGTCGTGCTTCTGTCCCGCGTGCCAGCTCTGATACGGTCGCGCTCATGACGCAGGACGAAGCCAAGCGCCTCGCAGCGCAAGCCGCCATCGAGCTGTTGCCCGCGGAGGGCGTGATCGGCCTGGGATCCGGCTCTACAGCGAAGATCTTCGTGGATCTCGTGGGCGAGCTGGTGAAGGCGGGCAGAAAGCTCGTCGGCGTGCCCACCAGCGACGGCACGCGGCGCCAGGCCGCCGCCCTCGGCATCGAGCTCCTCGACGAGGAAGGCCCTTGGGAGATCGCGCTGGCCATCGACGGCGCCGACGAGGTGAGCGACGCGCTCGATCTGATCAAGGGCGGCGGCGGCTGCCAGACCCGCGAGAAGATCGTGAACTTCGCGTCGAAGAAGAACGTCATCATCGTCGACGAGAGCAAGCTGAGCGCGCGGCTGGGCGAGCACTGGCCGGTGCCGGTCGAGGTCCTGGCCTTCGCACATCGCGGCACCGCTGCGAAGCTCGCCGCATTCGGCAAGGTCGAGATGCGCCTGAGGGACGCGAAGCCGTGGATGACCGACGCCGGCAACTACATCTACGACGTCCACGCCGGACCGATCGACGACCCGGCGGCGCTCGACCGCGCGCTCCACGCTCTGCCCGGCGTGGTGGAGACGGGGCTGTTCGTCGGGCGTGCCGATCTGGTGATCGTCGCCGGCGAGTCGGGCATCCGGACGTTGCAGGCCTCGTAGGTCCGGCGCGGCAAGGGATTTGCAGGGCGAAACCCCGTGGTCGAGCGCCACGGAGGACAACCATGCAGAGAGCGGCCAAGCGACCTGTCGCACGGGGTATTTGGAGCTACACTCGGGGCGTGACCGCCAGGACACTGTTCAAGGGCGCGGTCGGGGTAGCGGCGTTGCTTTCGATCTCGATCGGGAGCGGCGACGCTGGCGCCCAACCGCAGAAGAAGGTGACGCCGCGCGAGACCGCCGATGCGGCGCGAGCCGCCGGCCAGGCCGCGCAAGCCGCGGCCGACGCCGCCGACGATGTCGCCGATAGCTCGCTCCCGGATGCGTCGCAGCAGAACGTGGCCGGTCCTCTCGAGCGCGCGCGCCAGGGCGTCGTGACGCTGGAGCGCAAGGGCAAGGTGCTGGGCGTCGGCACCGTGCTCGCCGGTGACGGGCGCATCCTCACCGCGCTATCGCCGCTAACCCACGGCAACAACGTCGACGCGCGCTACGCCGACGGCAGCGTGGCCCGCGTAAAGGTCGGTCACTCCGATCGCGCGTGGGACCTCGCGCTGCTGCTTCCCCAGAATGGCCGCTGGACGAAGGGCTTGAAGGCCTCGCACCTGTCCGCGACCAAGGCCGGCACGGCGCTCAGGACGTTCAGTGTCGTGGGCGCGCGCGGCCTGGCGCTATCGCGCACGATCGTCAGGGGTCGGGCAACGCTGCTCGGCGGAGACAGCGAGCTGCTCCCCGACGCGCTCGAGATCGCGAGTCACCTCAAGCCGACCGATCTGGGCAGCCCGATCATCGACGACCACGGCTCGGTCGTTGCCGTGATCGCGAAGGCGTGTGCGCCGGTGCCCAACGCGCCGTGCGTGCGGGTCCCGTACGGGGTCCCCGTGAGCGCGGTCAAGGCGTTCCTGCGCACGGTACCGACAAGCGCGGTTCCGCCGGCGCCGTGGCTCGGCATCCAGGGCGTGACGGACGACGTGGGACCGGTACACGGCGTGCGTGTGCTCGGCGTGCACCCGCGCAGCCCTGCGGCCGCGGCGGGCCTGCACGGCGGCAACGACAAGAGCACTTCGGACCTCGTCGTCGCCGTGGACAACGCTCCCGTCGCCACGCCCGAAGCGCTGGCCGAGTCGATCAACAAGCACGGCGTCGGCGACACCGTGCAGCTGTTGCTGTTCGGCGCCGGGAAGTTCCGCCAGGTCACGCTGACCTTGACCGCAGCTCCCCATTCGGCGGCCCGTAGGCGCCTGGCGCCGGGCCACACGCAGCGCCCCGCTCGACGGCCGGCGCCGGCTCCGGCCCCCGCCAACGACCCGGGCTACTAGCTCCGTCCGCCTGCCGCGGCGCGTGATTGCCCTGGTTTCCTGCGCCGCGACGACTCCCGTTGACAGCAGGCGTGCCTGTTAGGAGGATATTCGCGAATCATTTGGCGAATTTCGCGACGGGCATCCAGTGACCACCTGCCAGCGGTCTCCTCTTCCTTCCACTGACGCCGTCGTGGCGCCGGCCGAGCGACCCGTGATCGGTGTCGCTGACGCGGAGTTCCGAGCGTGAGCGGGCCGCTTCGGATCGAGGTGGCGGGCCAGACGGACGTCGGCCGCAAGCGCACCCACAACGAGGACAACTTCGCGATCCTCGCGGAGTACGGACTCTACGTCGTCGCCGACGGGATGGGCGGACACGCTTCCGGCGAGATCGCATCCAAGATGGCGGTCGACACGCTGCAGGAGTTCTTCGCCGCGACCGCCGACGATCCCGAGCGCACGTGGCCGTACAAGATGGACCGTAGCAAGGGCTACGAGGAAAACCGTCTCATCACCGGCATCAAGCTGTGCAACCTGCGCATCTACGAGCAGGCGCAGCGCAACTCGAAGCAGCGCGGCATGGGCACAACGTTGGTCGCTCTGTTCGCGGTGGAAGACGGCGTCTATGTCGCGCACGTCGGTGACAGCCGCGTCTACCGCATCCGGGACGGCAAGATGGAGCAGCTCACCGAGGATCACTCGCTGCTCAACGACTACAAGAAGATGAAGAAGCTGACCGAGGAAGAAATCGCGAACTTCCCGCACAAGAACGTGATCGTTCGCGCCCTCGGCATGAAGGACACGGTCAAGGTCGACACGCGCTTCGAGACGCCGCGCGCCGGCGACACCGTGGTGCTCTGCTCGGACGGCCTGTGCGGCCCGGTCACAGACGAGAAGATGCTCGAAATCGTGATGGAAGCGCCAGACCTTCCGGCTGCTTCCAATCGACTGATCGAGGCCGCCAACGAGAACGGCGGCCCCGACAACATCACCTGCGTACTGGCCCGCTGGATCGAGTAGACGGGCGTTGCGTCCGTGATCTAGTGCCGCGGCGGCAGGATGTGCACCGGCGCGGGCGTCATCGGCGTGCGGATCGGTTCGCCGGACGTGGGCGTGAGCACGGCGTACACGAGCAGCACGATCGCGAGCATGAGCAGGCTCGTCAGCAGATACGTCGCGATCGGCGGGTGGCGCGCCGTGCTCCAGCCGTCAGCGTAGAACTTGCCGCCGCTACGCGCGCGGATGCGGCGCTGCACGCCGCGCAAGATGTCGCTCGACGGCGGCTCCTCCTCGTCGCGAAGCGCGCCGCGGAGCAGGCTCTTGAGCTCCTCGCTCTCCTCGCCCTCGTCGCCCCTCTCGACCGACGGCTCGTCGTCGTGCTCTGTCATCGGATCTTCTCCCCGAGAGCGCGTTCCACCTTCGCCTTCAACATGCCGCGGGCGCGATGGATCCGGCTCTTGACCGTTCCCTCGGCGAGCCCGGTGATCTCCCCGATCTCCTCGTAGCTCAGGTCCTCCACGTCGCGCAGGATCAGCACCTCGCGGAAGTCGGCTTCGAGCTCCGCGATGCACTCGTGGACGATGCGTTCGACCTGGAAACCCTCGACCATGTGATCCGGACGTGCGACGTCCGCCGACGTCACTCCCTTGGCTTGGCTCAGCGGCGCCCGCTCCGCCACCGGGTCGAGCTCGTCCTGCGCGTCGGTGTGCCGGCGCGACAGGTACTTGACGCGGTTCTTGCAGAGGTTCACCGCGATGCGGTAGATCCACGTGCTCAGCTTGGAGTCGCCCCGGAACTGGCCCACGGCCTTGAACACCTGGACGAACACCTCCTGGGCCATGTCCTCGGCCTCGTCGCGGCGGCCGAGCATGCGGAACACGAGCCGGAACACCCGCTGCTCGTAGGTCTGCACCAGTTCGTTGAAGGCGCGTTCGTCGTGCGCCCTGAGCCGCTCGATGAACCGGCGCTCGCTGCTCTCGTCGGTCTCAGGCACGTCCCACCAGCTACCCGCGACACCGTATATCGGAAGCGGGGTGGCGTCGCGATCGTAGCGCGCCGCCGCGGGATCGGCGGGCGGCGCATGCGTGGGACTGTGCCTCGGGGCCACCCTTCCAGCGACACCCGCCAGCGGGTCGGGTTCCAGGGCATGTCACCGGGGAATTTTGCCGGTCCGGCGCGGGAACACGCGGCAAGCCGCGTTGTCTGTCCTGGCCGACGACGCTAAGCTGCCGGCCTCCTCCGGTGTCGTCCAAAGGCAGGACAAGGGACTTTGAATCCCTGAATCATGGTTCGACTCCATGCGCCGGAACCAGCCCCGCAGCGCTCCCGGGCGCGATCAGCAGCGCTCGTTGACGACGCGAGCGGCGACGCTCTCGGCCTGCTTGACGCAGTCCGGAATGCCGACGCCGTCGTACGGCGCGCCGGCGAGGTACAGCCCCGGCACCGAGCCCAGGCGCTCGGCGATGCGCGCGAGACGCGCGCCGTGGCCGACCACCGGCTGCGGGTTCGAGTCTTCGTAGCGGAACACGCGAGCGAACAGCGGCGCCCCAATCGGGCCCATCAAGCGCTCGAGCTCGTTCTTCGCGGTGTCGACGATCTGCTCGTCCGTGGCGCCCTTCACGCGGATCGAGCCGCGGGCCTCGGCGCCGCCGACGAACGCGCGGATCAAGACGTGGCCGTCGGGCGCGCGGCCCTCCCACTTGCTGCTGACCCAGGTGCCCGCGAGGATGCGCGCCTCGCCCGGCGGCACGATGAAGCCCACGCCGTCGAGCGGATGGGCGACGGCGTGGCGCGGCAGCGCGAAGAACACCGTGGCCGTGGAGACGTACGGGATGGCGTCGAGCTCGCTGCCGAGCGACGCGTCCGGAACGAGCGCAGCGGCGACGTGCGCCGGCGTCGCGAGCACGAGCGCGTCCGCGTCCAGCACCTGCCCGGAGCCGAGCTCGACGCGCCAGCGCTCGCCGTCCATTGCGACGCGCTTCACGTCCGCCTGGGTGCGTGCCGCGCCCGCGGGCAGCGCCGTGGCAAGCTCGTCCACCAGGCTGCCCATGCCGCCGCGCAGCGAATAGAACGGACTTTGCGCCGTCTCGGACTCGCGCCGGAGCCAGCCGAGCAGCTCGCGCGCGCCCTTCCATCCGCCACCCGGCGGGGGCGCGCCGCTCCGGGCGCGCTGCGCCGCGAACAGCCCGCGCACCAGACTGCCGTGCGCCTGCTCGAGATCCACCAGCTGCGGAAACGTCGAGCGCACGCTGAGCTCGGCGATGTCTCCGGCGTAGATGCCGCCAAGCAGCGGCGCCGCGATGCGCATCGCGGCCTCGTGACCGAAGCGACGCGAGATGAAGCTCTCGATCGACTCGTCCTCGTTGGATTCGCCCGGCATGAGCACGTCGCCGAGCATGCGAAGCTTGCCCGCCATGCTCAGGATCGACGTGGTGATCATCGGGCCGACGCGCGTCGGCACGGCCAGCGCCATCCCGCCCGGCATGCGCTCCAGGTGACCGCCATGGACTATGTAGACGTTGCGGCCGGTATCGCGCGTCGTGATCAGATCCGTCTCGAGCCCGAGCTCCTTGCACAGCGCCACCGCCTCGGGCTTCGTGCGCAGGAACGAATCGGGACCGCCGTCGAGCAGGAAGCCGTCCCGACGCTCGGTGATGATGTTGCCGCCAAGCCGGCCACGGCGTTCGAGCAGCGTGACCGACACGTCGGGGCGCGCGCGGTTGATGCGATACGCCGCGGTAAGTCCAGTGATGCCGCCGCCGATGACGACAACCTGTCGCTTGGAGGCCTCGCTCATCGCGCGCTGCGCTCGTGGACGAGATCCACGACGTACTTCACGGCGTCCGGCGACGTCTCCGGCAAGATGCCGTGACCGAGATTGAAGATGTGTCCGTCGCGGCCGCCTGCCTCGGCGAGCACGTGCTCCACGCGCCGGGCCAGGAGCTCCCGCGGCGCGTCGAGCAACAGCGGATCGAGGTTGCCTTGCACCGCAACGCCCTCGCCAAGCCGCTGCCACGCGTTGCCGAGGGGCGTGCGCCAGTCCACGCCGATCACCGTTCCCCCGGCGTCGCGCTGCAGCTCGAGCAACGACGCGGTGCCGGTCCCGAAGTGGATCACCGGAACGCCGGTGGTCTGGAGATCGGTGAGCACGTGCGCGACGTGCGGTTGGATGAACTCCGCGTAGTCCATCGGCGACAGCTGCCCGACCCAGGAGTCGAACAGCTGAACGGCCTGGGCGCCGGCATCGACCTGCGCGCGCAGATAGCGCCGGACGACCTCCGACAGCTTCTGCATCAGCGCGTGCCACGTCTCCGGGTCGCGATACATCATCCGCTTGGTCAGCGCGAAGTGCGAGCTCTTGCCGCCTTCGATCAGGTAGCTCGCGAGCGTGAACGGCGCGCCGGCGAAGCCGATCAGCGGCGTCTTGCCGTCGAGCTCCGCGCGGATCAGGCGGATCGCGGCGAGCACGTAGCCGAGCCCTTCCTCCGGGTCGATCACGCGCAGGCGGTCGACGGCCGCGCGATCGCGCACCGGCTCGTGGACTTTCGGCCCTTCACCAGCGGCGAACTCGAAGGGCGCTCCCATGGGCTCGAGCGGAAGCAGGATGTCCGCGAACAGGATCGCGGCGTCCACGCCGAGGGCGCGCACGGGCTGCAGCGTCACCTCCGTGGCGAGCTCCGGCTGCTTGCAGATCTCGAGCAGCGTGTGCTTCGCGCGGATCGCGCGGTACTCGGCCATGTAGCGGCCGGCCTGACGCATGAACCAGACTGGAGTCGCGTCCACCGGCTCGCGCCGGCAAGCGCGCAGAAAGCGGTCCCACATCGCGGGGAGCCTATATCAGCTTCCGCCCTGCTGCGCGGCGGTCTCGATGTAAGCCGCGTGCGGGGCCTTCTCGCCCTTGTTCGCGCGGTCCTTCATGTCGTACTTCGACGGGCACTTGGCCATGATCTGGTCGGCCTCGAAATAACCGGCCGGCGTCAGCTTGCCCTCGGCGGTCACCTGCACGTCCGTGCCCGGCACGTCCCGGAACGTGTCCGGCACGATGCACTGCGGGTAGCGCACGTCGAGCACCGAGCCGTTCTTCTTCATCTTGAAGCGGTACTCGCAGGGCTGGTCGCGGTGCACCAGCGTGCCCTTCACCAGGATACCCGCGACGCGCACGTTGCGGCTCTGCAGGCGATCCTTCTGGGCGAGCAGCTCGTCCACGCCCTTGGAGTACACGGCGGACGTGTTGAAGCTGGTCAGCACCAACGCCAGGATGCCCCCGCCCATCACGAGCAGGGCAACCAGCAGGGCAATGCTGCGCTTCGGGGGGGATTGCCGGACCGGCGCGGAAACCACGGGGGGCGGAGCGGGATCGGCCTCGACGGATTCGACCGCCTGGGCAAGCTCATCGTCGAGTCGGCTCATGTGGCCCAATCGTAATGCGCCGACCCGGCGGGGTCCACCTCCCCTCCGGCATCCAGCATGACGCGGATCACATGGACGGCCGGCGGCCGACGCCAAACCGGCCCCCTGCACCGGCGATCAGTCCCCCTACCGCGCCGAGCACGACCAGCGCGGCGACGGCGAGCAGCCACGGCGAGAGCGAGCCGGCGAGCGCGGCGACGACCCACGACGCCAGCGCCGCCACGACGCCGCCGAACGCGGCCTCGCGCACGCCGGCGCGACCGCCGAAGCGCCCGACCAGCGCGCCGCCGGCGAGGCAGGCGGCGACGAACGATAGCGCCACCGGCCCCACCACGAAGATCACGAGCATCGCACGCTGCGACGGCGATGCCTGCTGATTGAAACGCGCCATCGCGCCAGGATCGCCCACATCCACCAAGTGCGCCGAGAGCACGCGCGCGATCCACTCGGCCAGGATCGCCAGCGGGATCCACATCGTGAAGATCAGCCCGCCGCCGATCAGCGCCCAGTGCCAGGGCGGCCGCGTCGCTGCCGCCTCGTCTTCGGGCGCCTGGTTCTGGAGGACGGGAAGCCTGCGGGGCATGGTGGAAGTCTGGAGCTTCGCGCTTCGCGGCGCGCGCGCCCCGCGCGCGACAAAGTGCTCAACCGAGCGATCTCCGGCACGATAAGTAGTAGCATTTGCCCCCCGTGCCGAAGATGCGCCTCCTTGTCGCCACCGCGATCGCGGCCGCTTTCGTCTCGTCGGCACCCGGCGCTGTCGCACAGCAGCCGCCACCGCCCCCGCCCGCGCCGGCCCCCGCCCCCGCACCACCGCCGCCGGCCCTTGTCCCGCCCGCGCCGGGCGCCACGCCCCCGGGCGTGCCGCCGGCGCCGCCGCCGGGTCCGGCTCCCGCGGCGCCACAGCCGTACCAGCCCTGGTACGGACCGGCACCGGCGCCGCCGCCGGCGTTGTCCGCTCCCCCGCCGTTGCCTGCGGCCCCCGCGCCCGCCTACGCGCGCCGCCCGGTGGAGCTGATCCCCGAGCTGGGGCTCGCGTTTCCGCACTGCGCGGCAGGCAGCCTGTCCAACGATCGCTGCGAGGGCGTCAGGGGCGGCCTCGGTCTGGGCTTCGCGGCGCTGTGGCGGGTGTCGCCGTGGTTCGCGTGGGGCGGCGGCCTCGAGCTCGCGGGCTTCGACTACAAGCCGCCGGATCGGCTCCATCTGCACGACGCCTCCGCCGTGGCCGTCTCGCTCGCGATCATGGGTCGCGTGTACTTTCTCGAGGAAGGCTCGCTCGACCCGTATGTCCAGCTGCGGCTCGGCGGCGGCGCGCTCGGGACGACGTACCGCGACGACGCGAACGTCCAGTACCAGGACACCGGCGCCGGCCCGTCGGTGTCGATCGGCGGCGGGCTCGATTTCTTCCTGTCGCGCCGGCTGCGGCTCGGGCCGTCGATCGACTACACCGGCGTGTTCGTCGACAAGATCCGGCACTGCACCGGCTCGAACTGCACCGATCTCTCGAAGGACGAAGCGGGTCATCTGAACGCGTACTTCACGGTGCTGGCGCGGCTCACCTTCATGCTCGGCGACGAGCTCTGACGACCCGGGGCACGCCCATGCTCGATCCGCTGGATCCGCTCGCCGTCGACCGCGCGATCGCCCGCGCGGCGCGGGCCTGGCGCGCCTGGCGCAGGCGCCTTCGGCAAGGACACGGCGTGGACGAGGATCCGTTCGCGCTCGATCGCGCGGTGACGGGGCGGACCGCGTACGAGGCGGTCGCCCGGCTGCCCGAGTGGGACCCGCTGCGGCAACCACTCCAGCGCTGGATCCATCGCTTGCTCGAGCAGCGCGTCGACCGCGACGCGCTGCTGCTGTGCGAGTTCGCGCGCCGTGGCGAGCTACACGTCGTGGACGCGCCGGAGTACACGCGCGCGAGCCTCGCCGAGCTGCTCGCCCGCGCACTCGACGACGCGCCGCGACGCGCGGCGTGGCTCGCGGCGTTCGTCGCGCGCGCGGGCACGCTCGCCGCGCGGGAAGCGGAGCTGTGCGAGCGACGGCAGGAGATCGCCCATCGCCTCGGGCTCGACAGCCCCGACGCGATCGAGCTGCCGTCGAGCTCCGTCGCCGACAGCGCGCGCGGCTTCATCACCGCGACCGACGACATGGCGACGGACTTCAAACGCGCGGAGCTCGCCGCCTTCGTCGATCTCTCGCTCGGCGCCGAGGCCTCGGAGGGCTGGCCGGCGCGCCTCGCGCCGCGCACGCTGCTCGATCTGCTGCACGGCTCGCCGCTGCTGGATCGCGTCCAGCTCGATCCGGGGACGCTGCCGCGAGCGGTCGCGCCGGCGAGCTTCCTGCGCGCCCTCGCCCGGCTCGGCGCGGCCTGGGAAGACGCGCTCGCACCGGCGAACCAGCCCTTCGTCATCGCCTTCGATCCGTACGGGTTGCGCCGCCGGACCACCGGCGCGCTGCTGGCCGGGCTGCCACTGTCCCCGGCGTTCCTGGGCCGGCAGCTCTCGCTCGGCAAGCAGCAGGTGCGCGACCACGGGCGCGTGCTCGCGCGCGTCGCGCTGCTCGCGACACGCGCAGCGGCGCTCCGCGTGATCCTGCGCGCGCCGGCGCTCGCCGGCCACAAGGCGTTCACGGAGGCCTTCGAACAAGGCGCGCACGAGACGTTCGGACTCTCGCTCGACGGCGGGCTCGCCGGCGCGCTGTTCCGCCTGCATCGCGACGACGGCCAGCGCTTCGCCGGGATCTTGTTGGCCGCGGCGCGGAACCAGGCGCTGCGCGGCGAACACGACGAGGACTGGTACCGCAATCCGCGCGCCGTCGATCAGCTCCGATCCGAGGCCGCGCTCTCGCCCGTGACGACGTGCACGAGCGAAGCGCTCGACGCCGGCGCGACAGCGCTGTCGGCGCGGCTGCTGGAAGCGCTCGCGTGAAGAACCGGCGGTTGGCCGTACTGCTCGCCGCGGCGACGCTGGCCGCCAGCGGCCCGGGTCGCGCCGACGACGGTGCGGGCGGCGCGCGCGGGTTCCGCGCCGGACCGGCAGCCTGGCCCGGAACCCTCGGCATCAGCCGGGTACGCGTCGAGGTGCGGGGGCAGCGCGCGCTGGTGACCACGGACGTGCTGATCGCGGCCGATGTCGCGCGCGTGACGGCGCTGCGCGCTTTCGTCGCGTACGGCGTGCCGGGGCCGCCGCTGGCGACGGACGCGGCGCTCGTCGCGGTGCCCGCCGGCCGCCTGTCGGCACCGGCGGACGCGCGAGGGCGACGCCTCGAGCTGCACGCCGCCCTGCACGCGCCGGCGGACGCGGCGCTCGTCGTCGGGCCGGCGGACATGGCCGGCAGCACGACGACGATCCCCACCGACGCGCTGCGCGCGGCGATCGCCGAGAGCGGCGCCGCGACGCTCAGGCTGCGCGCCGTACACCCGCTCTCGGCGGTGCACGATGGCGGCGCACACGACCTGTTGCTGCGCCTCGGCGCGCGGCAGGGCGTACCGTTCATCCTCGGCGCGGTCGAGATCGACGGCGCCAAGCTCGCTCGACGCGAGGCGTGGCTCTGCGGCCCGCACGCGGACCCGACGCCGCTCGCGGTGCTGCCGCGACGCAGCGGCGACCGCACCGCGCTCGCACCGGCGCTCGCCGCGCGCGCGCCCGACGACGCGCTGTGCGTGCGCGTCCAGGTCGATCAGAAGGAGTCGGACGGCGACGGGGTGAGGCCGGTCGACTCGAGGTGATAGGTGAACCCGATCACGACGGTCGTGGCCGGATCGCCGCTGACGACGCGGCGGACGGCGAGCTCGGCGGCGAACGTGCGATCGATGTAGCCGATGCCGCCGCTGATCGAGTGGCTCTGGGCGCCCTCGTCGTAGCGGTAGCCGAGCCTCAGCGGATAGTGGTCGGCGGCGAGGTACTCGAAACCGCCCATCGCGCGCACGGTCGAGCGGCCCCAGGTCGTAAAATCGCCGAGCACATCGCCCTCGATCGTCACGTCGTCGGTCGCGACGCCGATGCCGCCACCAAACGTCGTGGGCTGGAAGCTGGTGTCCGGGTCGTTCAGGTTCTGCCCGACAATCGACAGCATCAGCGCGTCGGTGGGCTTGAAGGTCGCGCCGGCGTCGAAGGTGAAGCCCTTGACGATGTCCGCGCCCTGCAGACCGCCGGACGCCGAGCTGTTGCCGAACGGACCGGTGCCGTCCTGCTTCATCCACAAGTAGTGTCCGCCGAGCCCGACGAAGAAGCGATCGCCGAACGGCAGTGCGAGCGCGAAGCGCAGGTCGGTTGAGCGCCGCCCGATGCCGTCGGGGTCCTGCAGATTCCACGTGCCTCCCAGCCCGCCGGCGAGACGAACGCTGCTCTCGATCGAGTCGACCGCCGCGGCGCCGTAGCTCTGGCGCCGCGCCTCGGGCCAGATCTGTCCGAACGCGGAGAGATGGTAGACGCGACTGACGGCCATGTTCGCCGGGTTGAAGAACAGGCCGTCGATCGGGTTGCCGGTCGCACGCACGGCGCCGTCGAGGGCGGCCGCGCGGGGCGTCTCGATCTCGTTGTAGTTGTATCCGACCTCGGGCGGCAGCGAGCTCGGCGCTGCGACCGCGCCGCGGGTCGCGACCACGATCACACAAGCGACGACGGCGCCCAGCGCCCGCGGCGCGGACCAGGGCGAGCGGCGCGCCACGTACGCATGCATGCTGCCCACTGCGGGACCCGTAACCTCGGCGGGTCGGTGCGGGCAAGAAATCCGCGAACGCGGGCGCGAGCAACGTCATCTTCTGGCCGTCGAGGCTTGACGTACGAAACCACGGATGTTGCTGCGAGAAGAAGTCCGCGCGACCGCGCGCGCGCGACGATCACGCGTGTTCTCTGCGTCTCCGGTGACGGCGGGGAAACGCATGCGTGGCAAGTCGCATCGAGCGTGATCGAGTCGCGACAATATCCGGCGCCTTTTCGCGGCGTTCAGGGCTTACGGAAAATCGTCCATTGAACCCTGCGATGGAGCGATGCTAGCTGCGTCTCTGTCGTCGGGTTGCTCGCCTGGCTCTGCGCTGACCGGCAGCCGACGACGGACGGGATGGGCCGGCGGCCCGTCCCTCCTGGTTCGATGAAGCGTCACCCAGAGCAGCTTCGAAGTGGGCCGACCGGCCCAATCGCGTCGCGGATCTGCCGGGACGGCGCGCTGAGCGAGTAAGGGGCACGACTGTCCACAGCCTGTGGACAAGTTGGGGGGCCGATTTTCCGTGATGACCGAATCCTCACCCATGCGCAGCATCCAATCAGCAAGCGCCTGGCAGCAGGCCGTCGAGCGCACCCGCAGCCGTTCGCCCGCGTCGTTTGAACAGTGGTTCAGCAGCGTGCAGTTCGACGGCCTGGAAGGGAGCACGCTCCGCCTGGCAGCCCGCGACGAGTTCGTTCGCGACTGGGTGAAGGCACACTTCTTGCCGGATTTGCTGGCACATCTCGAGCCGGGCCTGGAGGTCGAGTGGCGCATCGGTGGCGAGCTCGACAGCCCGGTGTGCGAGACGCGCCAAGCGGCCGCCGCCGCGGCAGCGCCCCGCGCCGACAGCGATCCGCCGCGTCGCGACGCGCCGCGCTCCGATCGCACCGCGGCCTGGCGCGCGCAGCTGAGCGCGACGCTGAACTCGAAGTACACGCTCAAGAACTTCGTCGTCGGCCCGTCGAACGAGCTCGCCTTCGCCGCGGCGGTGGCGTCGGCCGGCGGCGGCGGGCCTCGCTACAACCCGCTCTTCATCTGCGGCGGCACCGGGCTCGGCAAGACGCACCTCATGCACGCGATCGCGCACAAGGTGCTGGAAGACCAGCCCGACGCGCGCGTCGTCTACGTCTCCGCGGAACACTTCACGAACGAGTTCATCGAGGCGCTGCAGCACCGCAAGATGGACGAGTTCCGGCTTCGCTATCGCAGCGAGTGCGACTTCCTCTTGCTCGACGACATCCAGTTCCTGGCCGGCCGCGACCAGACGCAGGAAGAGTTCTTCCACACCTTCAACGCGCTCCGCGACGCCGACAAGAGCATCGTCGTGACCAGCGACAAGTACCCGCAGCAGCTGCAGCGCATGCCGGAGCGCCTGGTGTCGCGCTTCACGTCCGGCCTGGTCGCCGACATCCAGGTGCCGCAGCTCGAGACGCGTGTCGCCATCGTGCGCAAGAAGGCGCAGATCGAAGGCATCCCGCTCGGCGACGACGTGGCGGTGCTGCTCGCGCAGAACGTACAGAGCAACGTGCGCGAGCTGGAAGGCGCGCTGATCCGCCTGGCCGCGAAGTCGTCGCTGACCAATCGTCCCATCGACCTCGAGTTCGCCAAGAGCGAGCTCGCCGCCGTGGCACCACGCCGGCAGGAGTTGATGAGCGTCGAGGACATCCAGCGCGCGGTGTGCGGGCATTTCCGCCTCTCGAACGCCGAGCTGCTCAGCAAGGACCGTCACAAGAGCGTCGCCTTCGCGCGCCAGGTGGCCATGTACCTGTGCCGGCAGCGGCTCAAGTGCAGCTTCCCGGAGCTCGGGCGTGCTTTCGGCAACCGCGATCACACGACGGTGATGAGCGCCGTGCGCCGCGTCGAGCAGTTGCGGCAGCGCGACCCGCAGGTCAACGCCCACCTCGAAGCCATCGAGCAGCGGCTGGCGTCGTCGGAAGACTGACGCTCAGCGCCCGGCGACGACTCGAGGCGACGCGGCACCGGCCGGCGCCGCGTGAGTCGGCGCGTCGAAGTAGTAGTTGCCGGTAGCGACGGCAGGCATCGCGGGCGTCGGAACCGGTCGCAGCTCCGGCAGCTTGGCGACGACGCTACCGATGTGGGCGGCAACGGCGTCGATCACCTCGCCGGCGCCGGTACCGAGCGGACGCCCGTAGGGGAACTCCGCGCGCGATCGCGACGAGAGCGACTCGCCGGTGACCGGCATGCCGTCGCGAACCAGCTGCCAGCGCCCGCGGGCGCCCGCGGACCAGCCGGGGCCGCTGCCGTCGGACGGCAGCGGCGCGAGGTCGAGATCGACCAGCAAGAGGTAGTCGCCCGGCTCCAGGTTGTCGCCGCGCCGCTTCTCGCGAACCTCCGGGAAGCTCGGCCACAGCACGGCCTGGAGCGAGGCAGCCAGCGACTCCGCGACGTTCTCGAAGCACACCGGGCGCTGTCCGCTCGCCCGCACGCACTGCCGGTTGTCGGTGTGGTCGCGGAGCTCGATCCAGAGTCGTCCGGAGTGCAGGACGGCGGCCTCGACGGGGGGCGGCTGCGCGCTCCGGATCACGACCCGATGCGCCTGCGTGCATCCGCCGGCGGCCACGCCGCCCAGGAGACACAACGACGTCAACCACCGCCGCGCGTGCCGGAACCACATCTCGCGAACGATAGCGTCGGCGGTCGATCCCGAACCAGAAAGCGGCACGAATCCGGCACGCGCTTGTCACGTAATACATTGGAATACTTGGATAATATCGCCCAACCTCGAACCGGGCGCGAGCGCGCGCCGCAAGCGCGCGTCCGCCCGAAATCTGACAACCCACATTCCCACGGATATATTGGAAGCATGTCAAACCTACGGCACGTCCATCGATTCATGACGGATCGCCGCCAGGTTCAGCTGCAGGATGGGAGAACCGGAAAGATCGTGAGGGTCGACACGGTGTTCCCCGCCAACAGCACGACGGTGTCGGTATGGACCGAGACCAAGAAGGGTCCCGCAGTTGCCAAGGTCGGCCTCGAGTCGATTCTCGGCCCGGCCCCCAAGAAGTCGGCCTGACGGCGTTTTTCGCCGGCGCACCGAGCCCGTTGGCTCGGGCGCCGGCGAGGCGAACGCACCTCGTCAGCTGCCGACCCCGGTCCGGGCCTCCGTCCCGCGTACCCCGCTGCTCGCTGCGGGCGTGGGATCGCGCTCGCGCGCCTACCGCAGCCGCGCGAGCTCGCGCTCGCAGTCCTCCGCGACCAGCCGGTTATCGACGGAGCGCGCCAGCTTCAGGGCGGCGCCGAGCTCGCGCTTGGCGGCCGCGATGTTTCCGCGCCGGACCAACAACCTGCCCAGCAGATAGCGCCCGGTGATCGCGTCCCACGTCCAGCGTTGAGCCTCGGCTTGCGCCAGATGCTCCGAGAGGGATTGCCGGGCCGGCGCGGAACCGTTCAGCGCGTCCAGGTACGCGAGCATCAGTCGGTTCAGGTTGACCAGACGATCGGCGCCAAGCTCTTCGGCGACGGTGCGCGACGCCTCGAGCGCCGCGTAGGCGCGAGGCAGCTCTTCGAGCCGCATCAGCGCGTCGCCCTGGTTGTGCAGGTTGACGGCGACCTCGTGCATGAGCCCGGCAGCGCGCGCTCGCTCCGCGCCCTTCTCGCACTCGACGGCGCACCCGCGCCAGTCGCCCCGGAAGCCGAGGATGAGCGCCCGGACCTTGGCGCGTTCCGTCGCGTGCACGACGTCGTCGGGGGCGAGCACCGCCGCCTCGTCGAGCGCCGCGAGGCCGCGGTCGTGCTCCCCGGCACCGCCGAACGCCTGGGCCGTGGCGACGAGCAGGCGATGTTGCTCGGTGGCGTCGCCGGCCGGCAACTTGCCGGCGCGCTCCACGGCGGCGAGGGCGATCTTGAACTCGCCGTTGCGGATCGCGATCTCCGCCTCCGCCATCAGCGCGGAGCGCGCCAGCTCGGGCCACGCCTCCGCGTCCGCGGTGGCACGCTCGAGCAGCCGCTTCGCCTGCTCGTAGCGATGCAGGGCGCCGGCGATCTGGGCGAGATCCACAGTGATCTGCACGCGCTCGCGCGCGTCGATGTCGGGGTGGTCGTCGAGGTGCGCGGCCAGCCGCGTAACAAGCTGCGGCAGGCTCGCGCCGGAGCGGACGTGCCGCACGGCGGTGGACAGCGCGGCCACCCACTCGGTGAGCTCCTCGCCGCTGCGAAGCGCCAGGTCCGCCAGCTCGAGCGCGCGCGTCAGATCGACCACCGCGCGATCGAGCCGACGCGCGTCGAGGAAGAACAAGCCGCTGGTCGCGAAGAAGCCCGCCGCACGATCGTGCTCGCCGGCCTCCGCCAGGTGGTAGGCGATGTGCGACGCGAGCTCCTCCGTGCGCTCGCCGAGTACCATCTGGTAGGCGTTCGCGGCTTGCCGGTGCAGATCCAGGCGGACCTCGGGCGCGATGTCGCCGAGCACGACCTCGGGCAACAGCGGCGAGTAGAACGAGATTGTGACCGGTCCGTCGCGGTGCACGAGATCCCGGCCTTCAAGCGACTCGACCAGCGCGTTGACGGTGCCGATCGGCGCTTCGAGCATGCTGGACAGCACCGACACGTCCACGGGCTCGCCGAGCACGGTGGCCGCGAGCAGCAGGTTGCGCTCCGGCTCCGGCAAGCGCTGGACGCGATCACCGAGCAGCGTGCGCAGCGGTCGGGGCACCGCGAGCTCGCCGTCGAGGTGCAGCGCGTCGATGTGAGCGTCCTTGACCACGATGGCGCCCGACTCGACCGCCTCGTACAAGAGCTCCTCGATGAACATCGGGTGGCCGCCGGCCCGCGCGCGTACGAAGTCCACCAGCGCTTCGGGCACCTGATCGGCGCCGATCCTGAGCCCGACCAGCCGGAGCACGTCGTCGTCGTCGAGATCGGGCAGCTCGATCGTCCGGCAACCCGGCAACCAACGGAAACGATCGCCGTCGACGCGCGACGCGAACACGAGCATGAGGCGCGCCTGGGGGAGCCGCTCCACGACCGTGGACAGCAGCGTGGCGCTCGCGGCGTCGAGGGCGTGGGCGTTGTCCCACGCGAGCACGTGGACGCGATCCTCGGCGAGGCTCGCGAGCATGCGCGTGACGGCGCTGCCGAGCGGTGCTCCGCTCGGCGCTCCGTCGGGGCGAACCGCGCCGAGCTCGCCGAGCACGGCCTGCACTTCCTCGTCGCGCAGGCCGAGTGCGCGCAGGCGTGGCGCGACGGCGGCGATCCGGTCCGGCGGGTCGCCTTCGCGCACGCCGCACAGCGTGCGCAACATCGCGACCACGGCACTGTGCGGCGCGTCGCGCCCCTCGGGCGGGCAGGGCGCGATGTAGCAGCCGATGTTGAACGAGCCGCGCGAGATCCGTCGCTCCATCTCGTACAGCAGGCGCGTCTTGCCGATGCCGTGGGCCCCCGCGACGCCGACGACCTGGATCGCGCGCCGCGACGCCTGCGACAACGCCTCGCCAAGCTGCCGCAGCTCGCGCTTGCGGCCGACGAAGCGACCGAAGGCTTCCTGCGGTGGACGCACCTCGCCCACCAGCAACGCGCGCCCAGAGGCGACCGCGGTCGGCGCCGCTTCCAGATCGAACAGGCCGCGCAGGTTGCGCGCGGCCGACTCGCTGATCGCCACGCGCTGCTCGGCGAGCCCCGAGAGCCTGCGAGCGCTGGTGACGAGCGCTCGACTCGCCGCGTCGTCCACGGGCTCGCAATCCGCGCGCAGACGCAGCGGGCCAGCGTCGATGCCGACCGACGGCTGCACGTTGCTCGTCGCCAGGCCACGCACCAGCACCAGACCGCAGCGTACGGCGTTCTCCGTGTCCCGCCCGTCCACTTGCTGCAGCCCGAACATCGCCGACAGCTCGCGGGAGCTCTCTGCGAGCACGCGTGCGCCGTAGCGCATGAGGATCTGCCGGGCGCGTTCGCGCATCGGCGGCGGGACCGGCGCGCGGCCGGCGAAGCGCACGACCAACGACGAGACCTCGTGCTGCACCTGGCCGTTGGTCCAGGTGCGCACGGCCGGCGGCGCCGGTGGCGGCGCCGTGGCGCGGCGTGACGCCGGAGGCGGCGAGACGTGCGAAACGGGCGTGCCGTGGGCCGGCGTGGTCTCCGCCAGCGAATGCAGCTCGCTTCGAGCCAGCACGCTCTCGATGCCGCTCATGCGCGGCGGCGCTTCGCGGAAGCGGTCGACCAGCTCGCCGAGCTCGCTCGCGCCGAAGCGCGTTCCCGACGCGTACAGGTACGCGAGCAGGTCCTCGTAGCAGCGGGCCGCACTTTCCACGCGATCCTCGCTACGCGCCGCGAGCATGCGCGCGACGATCCCGCACAGCCCCGCGTCCAGCCCGGGCCGCACGGTCTCGAGAGGTTCGAAGCGCGCTTCCGCGACGGCCCGACCCACCTCCTCGGGATCGTCGCCGACAAACGGCGGCGCACCGCCCAGGGCTTCGTACAGCAGCGTGCCCAGCGAGAAGACGTCGCTGGTCGCATCCACGGGCTCGCCGTTGGCCTGCTCTGGGCTCGAGCGCGCGAGCTTGCGCGCGCGTGTGACCGGATCGATGGCGTGCGCCGAGCGCGGATCGAGCACCGCGCGCGCGATGCCGAAGTCGCCGAGCTTGACCTCGCCGTCCCAGCTGACGAGCACGTTGCCCGGACCGACGTCGCCGTGGACCATGCCGAGCAGTCGCAGCTGCTCGTCGCGGCGCCGATGCGCGTGATCGAGCGCCTTGGCTACCTCCGCCGCCACGTACACGCACAGCTCCGGCGCAGGCGCCTCTCCGGAGTCACGCAAGCGACCGAGCAGGGTCTCGAACGTGAGCCCGGCGACGTACTCCATCGCCATGAAGTAGCTCGGGCCGCCCGGCTCCTCGACGCGTCCGAGGTCGAAGACCTGGACCACGTTGGCGTGGCTCAATCGCACCACCAGCTTCGATTCCCGGACGAACGCGTCCACGAAAGCCGGCACCTCCGCGAGCCGCTTGTGGATGCGTTTGACGACGAGTGTCTTCTCGAAACCCTCGACGCCGAAGCTCTTGGCCTTGTGGACCTCCGCGACGCTGCCGCGGCCGATGGATCCGAGCAGCTGGTAGCGTCCGTACGCGCCGGGAGGGGGCAAGCTCGACATGCGTGTGCGGGATCCGGCGGCTCGCTACGCCCCTTCGTCGGTCCCGTACATGGCTTCAGCGATTTCGAAGGTGGCGTTCTCGAGCCGCGTGTAGGCGTTGCGGATGCCCTCGAGAATCCGCGCCGGCCTCCAGCATGCGCTTGAGCGTCTCGAGGTCCTCCTTGACGCTGTCGACCTTCTCCGGGCCCAGCAGGTCCGCGTAGCCTTCGAGCGCCTGCTCGGTGGTGTAGATCAGCGTCTCGGCCTGGTTCCGGAGCTCGGCCAGATCCTTGCGGAGCTGGTCGGTCTCCTTGAACTTCTCGCCTTCGGTGACCAGGCGGTCCACCTCGTCCTGCGTCAAGCCACTGGTCGGCGTGATGCTGATCGACTGCGTGCGCCCGGTACCGAGATCCTTCGCTTCCACCGAGAGGATGCCGTTGGCGTCGATGCGGAACGTCACCTGGATCTTGGGTACGCCGCGCGGCGCCGGCGGAATCCCGGTGAGCTCGAAGCGCGACAGGCTGCGGTTGTCCGCGGCCATCTCGCGCTCGCCCTGGAGCACGTGGATCGGCACGAACGGCTGGTTGTCGACGCTGGTAGTGAAGATCTCGCTCTTCTCCGTGGGAACGGTGGTGTTGCGCGGAATGAGCTTCGTGAAGACGCCGCCGCCGGTCTCGACGCCGATCGAGAGCGGGGTCACGTCGAGCAGCAGTACCTCGTCGATCTGACCGGACAGCGCACCACCCTGGATGGCGGCGCCGACGGCGACCACCTCGTCCGGATTCACGCCCTTGTTCGGATCCCTGCCGAACAGCTCCTTGACGGCCCTCTGCACGGCCGGCATGCGCGTCATGCCTCCGACCAGCACGACTTGATCGATCTTCGCCGCGGTGAGCTTGGCGTCCGCGAGCACCTGCTGGCAGCTCTCGAGCGTGCGCTCGATCAGGTCGCGGGTGAGGATTTCGAGCTCGCTGCGCTTGAGCGTGCGCTCGAGATGCAGCGGCCCGGAGGGGCCGGTCGCGATGAACGGGATGTTGATCTCGGTCTCGATCGACGAGCTCAGCTCGTGCTTGGCCTTCTCCGCGGCCTCCCGCAGACGCTGGAGCGCCATGCGCTCCTTGCGCAGATCGAGGCTGTTGTCCTTCTGGAATTCCTCCGCGAGCTTGTCGATGATGCGGACATCGAAGTCCTCGCCGCCGAGGTGCGTGTCGCCGCCCGTTGCCTTGACGCTGAACACGCCAGCGTGGATCTCGAGGATCGAGATATCGAAGGTGCCGCCGCCCAGATCGTAGACCGCGATGGTCTCCACCTCGGTCCGGTCCAGCCCGTAGGCGAGAGCCGCCGCGGTGGGCTCGTTGAGGATGCGCTTCACGTCGAGCCCGGCGATACGGCCGGCGTCCTTGGTCGCCTGTCGCTGCGCGTCGTCGAAGTACGCGGGAACGGTGACGATCGCCTCCTGCACTTGCTCGCCCAGGTACGTCTCGGCGATCTCCTTCATGGCGCCGAGCACCATCCCCGAGATCTCGGGCGGAGAGACGGGACGGCCCTGGATCTTCACCCAGGCGTCGCCGTTCTCGTGCTCGACCACGTAATAGGGCACCGACTCGGTGTGCTTGGCGACGTCTTCGTCCTTGAACTTGCGGCCCATCAACCGCTTCACGGCGTAGACCGTGTTCTCCGGGTTGGTCGTGCCCTGGCGCTTGGCGACCTGACCCACGAGACGCTCGCCATTACCGGTGAACGCGACGACCGACGGGGTCGTGCGCGCCCCTTCGGTGTTGGGGATCACCTTGACTTCGGGCTCTCCCGACGCGCTGGTTCCTTCGAGCACCGCGACGCAGGAGTTCGTGGTCCCCAGATCTATGCCGATGATTCTCCCCATGTCCGGAGCGGAGCTTAGCGCGGCAGCGCCCGCGACAATAGCCCACGCTCGGCACGAGGATCGCGGTCAGAGCGGACGGGGGTTCAGCCCGGCGCCTTGGCCACGACGACCATCGCGGGACGAATCAATCTGTCGCCGAGGCGATAGCCGGCCTGGACCATGGAAGCGACCGTACCCGGCGCGAACTCGGTCGTCTCGAGGTGCTGGATCGCTTCGTGCAAAGCCGGAATCGAACGCCTTGCCCTCGGCGTCGATGCGCTCCACGCCGACGCGGCCGAGCGTGTCGTTGAACTGGCGCATCACCATGCGGATGCCGTCGGCCAGAGCCTGAACATCGGTCGCGTTCTCGGTGTGGGCGGACGCGCGCTCGAGATTGTCGAACACCGGCAACAGCTCGCGCAGCAGCTCCTCGCGGCCGCGGCGCTCGGCTTCCTGGACGTCGCGGCGCGCGCGCTTGCGGAAGTTGTCGAAGTCCGCAGCGGTGCGCAGCAGCTGATCGCGCAGACGCGCCAGTTCCTCGCGCGCGGCCTCTAGCGGGTCCGCCGAGGCGGCAGGCGCACCGCTCTCCCCCGCGGCCGCCTCGGCGTCCGCCGGGTCAGCGGCCGGTTCCTGGGAGATTTCGCTGTCTTCGTCGCTCACGTGGGGCGCTAATATAGCCGCTCGCGGCTTCTTGCCAACCCACTCACGCCGCAATCAGCGGGCCTCCACCGGCGCCTCGGCGCAGGGCGCCTGGCGGAGCGCCGTCAAGACGCCCCCACTTGATCGGCGATCGGCGACGGCGGGAGCCGGATTCGGAGCGAACCAGGAGTCGACGTCGAGAGGCAGCGCCCAGAACCGCGTCGAGCCCTGGAGCGGTCGGATGCCGGGTCCCGGCGCGCCGGCGCGACCGTAGCCGTTCGTCTCGAGCCAGAAACAGTACTCGTCGCTCGCCGGAGCGTACAGGTGCTTCGCGCCGGCCTCGATCGTCACGTCGGCGCTGGCCACGACCCGACCGTCGATCACGTCGCGCACGTCGAGGTGACGGCGGCCGGACGGGAGGTGCAGCTCCACGCCAGCCTGCGGACTCTCGGCGCTGGTCGGGTCGATCACGGCGACGGGCCGGCCATCGACGGACAGCTCGACGCGGTCCGGCCCGAGATCGAGCACGCGCACCAGCGGATGGTAGAGCCACTGGAAGAACGGCGCCGCAGCGAGCGCGACGATCGCTCCCGAGAGCATCCATGGGGAAACAGCCGGCTCGCGCAGCAGGCTACGCTCGGGATCCGTGCCGTTGGCGACGGCGAGCTCGGCGGCCCAGCGCGGGTGCGTACACGCCAGGCGTCCGTCGCGGAGCCACCACGCCGCGCGGCCCGACGCGGTGTGCGCCGCCTCCACGCCGCGAGGCCAGAGCCACGCGACGGCCGGCGGCACGAGCGCGCCGACCAATACGATGGTGATGAAGAGCGCCCCGGGCAGCCACTCGAACAGCAGCGGCAGCCCTGCCGCGAGCGTGACCGCGAGCAAGCACGACGCGAGCGTCGCGGCCAGCACCCGCGTCCGGAAGGCGGAGGCATGCCGGTGACACGTCCCGCAATACGGCACGATCACGCTCTTGTCGCCGCGCGCGCTGCGCTCCAGGCGCGACTCCGCCGCCACATCGCCACAGCAGGCACATCCGGCCGGCACCAGCGCGCCCTCCCCGGCGAGCGCCACCACCCGCGCATCGACGATTGGCGGACCCAACCGCCACCGTTCCCGGGTCGGCGCCGGCCCGGCGGACGCGGGACCGCTCACCGGACAAGCTCCGCGCCGGGCCGGACTCGCGCCGCACCGGCAGGAAGCCCCGACCCGGCGGCCTCGATGAGATAGACTCGGGAGTCCATCGGAGCCATGAGCGTAGTCGAACCGGCTGCTGGACAGATCGTCGCGGGCAAGTACCGCCTCGTCGAGCGCATCGGCGCCGGCGGCATGAGCGAGGTGTATCGCGCGGAGAACATGCTGATCGGGCGCACGGTGGCGCTCAAGCTGCTGCACCCGGAGCAAGCCCACGACAAGAACCTGGCTGCGCGGCTGTTCCAGGAAGCGCAGTCGGTCAGCCGGATCCGCCACCCGGGCATCGTCGACGTGCTCGACGCCGGGGAAGGCGAGACCGGACCGTTCATCGTGATGGAGTACCTCGAAGGCGAGAGCGTCGCCCAGGTGCTGGTCCGGCGCGGAAAGGTGGGGCTCGCCGGCGCGCTGGGCACGGTGCTGCCGGTGCTCGACGCGCTCGAGGCGGCCCACGCCGCGGGGATCGTGCACCGGGATCTCAAGCCCGAGAACGTCTTCTCGCGGTGCGCGACGACGGCCAGGTGGACGTCAAACTGCTCGACTTCGGTGTGGCCAAGATGCTGTGGCCCGACGGACCGGCGCCGCAGACGAGCACCGGCGTGGTCTTCGGCACGCCGGACTATCTGTCGCCGGAGCAGGCCAACGGCGAGCCGAACATCGACGGACGCAGCGATCTGTTCAGCGTCGGCGTGCTGCTGTTCGAGCTGCTCACGAACAAGCGACCATTCCACGCGCCGACGGCGGTCGCGACGGCGTACAAGGTCGCGCACGCGCGCACGCCGTCGCTCGCCGAGCACGGCGGCCCCGTCGACCCGGTGCTCGACGCCATCCTCGGCCGCGTGCTCTCGAAACGACCGGAGGAGCGCCACGCGCGCGCCGCCGAGCTCGCGCACGAGCTCGCGCTCCATGCGCCGCCTGCGACGGAGATGCAGGACGCGCTCCGCGATCTCGCGCCGGCGCCGCGCGGAAGCCGGGTGGAACGCGCGGCGACGCCGAGCTTCGCGCCACCCGTAAGTTCTTCCGAACGCACGACCGCGGGCCGGATGCGCGTCGCCATCACGCCCCGCGAACCCACGCCCCGCGAGCCGACGCCGCTCGAGCAGACCACGCCCGGCGGAACGCGCCGCTCCGCCGATCTCTTCAGCACGCCGCGCGGCCGTTCACCCGCGTCGCTACGCTCGTTGCCGGCGCGCTTCGAGGGCCAGTGCCACGCGCGCGGCCTCGCGCTCCGGGCGATCGACGCGTACATCACGCGGCGTCTCGGCACCGACGGCCGCGCCCGCGCCCTCTCGAAGCTCACGCACGAGCAGACGCGGGATTTCCGCGAGGGCACGATCCAGGCGATCGTGTTCTACGAGCTGGAGGTCCTCGGTCGCTACCTCGACGCCGCCGGCGCGCTGTTCGCGGAGGGGCCGGAATGGTGTCGGCTCGCCGGCGCCGAGGCAGTGGGCGCCGATCTCGCACCGGTGCTGCGCAGCGCGCTCCGCCCCGACGACGCGGGCATGGTCTTGCGCCGCGTCGCCCCGGTGTGCAGCCGCTTGTTCGATTTCGGATTGTGGGAAGTCGTTCCGGACGGCCCGGACTCCGTCAGCGTGCGCATCTCCGATTTCGAGCCGGCGGCGTTGCCGCTCAGGCTGTGGCTGATCGGCGTGCTGGAAGGCGCGCTGCGCGCCAGCGGGCGCGAACCGACGGTCACGATCGTCCGCGGTGACGCCGCGTATTCGCCGCAGCTGGTGCTGGAGATCGACACGCGCGCCGTCGGGGGTTGAGCGAAGCGCCCGGCGGCGGTAGCTCCATCCCTGGATGCCCGAGCTGAACGAGCCGCAGGCCCTCGCCGTCGCCCACGCCGCGGGACCGCTTCTGGTGTTTGCCGGCGCCGGCAGCGGCAAGACTCGCGTCATCACCTATCGCGTCGCGAACCTGCTCGCCGAGCATCGCGTACCGCCGTACCGGATCCTCGCCGTCACGTTCACGAACAAGGCCGCCGGCGAGCTGAAATCGCGCCTCGCCGCCCTCGCCGGCGAGGAGATGGTACGCGACCTCTGGGTCGGCACCTTCCACTCGGTGTGTGCGCGGCTGTTGCGTCGCTACCACGACGAGGTCGGGCTCGATCAACGCTTCGTCATCTACGACGACTCGGACCAGAAGGCCGTGATGCAGCGCGTGCTCAAGGACATGGGCATCGACGAGCGCCAGCTCGCGCCCAAGCTCGCGCTCTCGTTGATCCACCGCGAGAAGCGCGAAGGCCGCGGCCCGTCCGACGTGGACACGACCGAAGGCAACACGACGGGCATGCTGGTGGAGGTCTACGAGCACTACCAGAAGGCGATGGCCACGGCGAACGCCGTCGATTTCGAGGATCTCATCCTGCACGTGATGCGCATCGCCGAGAACACGCACAGCGCCGCGGGCGACGAGCTGCGCCGGCGCTTCGACCACGTGCTGGTCGACGAGTTCCAGGACACGAACATCACGCAGTACCGGCTGGTGCGCGCGCTCGCCGCCCGGACGCAGAACCTGTGCGTGGTCGGCGACGACGATCAGTCGATCTACCGCTGGCGCGGCGCCGACGTGCGGTTGATCCGCGGCTTCCGTCGCGATTTCGCCGGCGCGACGGTGGTCAAGCTGGAGCAGAACTATCGCTCCACCGGCCACATCGTGGCAGCCGCGCTCGGCGTGATCGAGCCGGCGTCCCAGCGCGAACCGAAGAAGTTGTGGACCGCCGCCGACAGCGGCGAGCCGATCCGGGTGCGCGCCGTCCGCGACGAGCGCGACGAGGCGTCGTCCGTCGTGCGCACCATCCAGACCGAGCTCGCCCGCGGCACGCCGGCTAGCGAGATCGCGGTCTTCTACCGCATCCACGCCCAATCACGCGTGCTGGAAGAAGCGCTGCGCACGGCGAACCTGCCGTACCAGATCGTCGGCGGGATGAAGTTCTTCGAGCGCGCGGAGGTCAAGGACCTGATCGCCTACCTGCGCCTGGTCGACAATCCGCGCAGCGACGCCGACTTGATGCGCGTGATCAACGTCCCCACCCGTGGCATCGGCCAGAAGACCGTGAATCGCCTGCTCGAGATCGCGTCCTTCCGCAGCACCAGCGGCTACGACGCCATCGACGCGGCGCTCGCGGACAGCGGGCTCGGCACCGGCGCGAAGAAGAAGTTGTCGGCATTCCGCGACCTGATGGAAACGCTGCGCGACGCGGCGCTCGGGCTGGGTCCGCACGCACTGGCCGGGCGCGTGCTGGAGGAGACCGGCTATCGCCAGGTGCTCCGCGACGCCGACACCGCGGAGGCCGACGCGCGCCTCGAGAACATGGAGGAGCTGCTGGGCTCGATCCACGAGTACGAGGAAGAGCTGTCGCAGTCGGGCGAGACGCCGACCCTCGGCGGCTACCTCGAGCGCATCGCGCTGGTCTCCGCCGTCGACACCATGCAGGACGCGCCGAAGGTGTCGCTGATGACCGTCCACAGCGCCAAGGGGCTCGAGTTCACCACCGTGTGCGTGACCGGGATGGAAGAAGAGATGTTTCCCTATCGCGGCATGAGCGGCGACGAGCCGGAAGAGCTCGACGAGGAGCGACGCCTCGCGTACGTCGCCATCACCCGCGCGCGCGAGCGACTGTTCATCACCCACGCCGCCGCGCGCACGATCTTCGGCCAGACGCGCTACCAGGCGCCCAGCCGCTTCCTCGACGACCTGCCGGAAGCGACGATTGTGCGCGAGGGCTCGCCCTGGTCGGCCCCGGCGAGCACGGCACCCGCGTGGCGTTCTTCTGGTTTTGCCGGTCCGGCGCGGCCGGCGGCGCGTTTCCGCAGCTTCGGCGAGACGCCGCGGGTCGCCCCGGGAACCCGCGTCGTCGACCGCGACGCGTTCGACGACATCCCGTCGGACGAGCCCGAGCGTCGTGCTCCGCGCCGGCGACCGCGTCTCGCACAAGCGCTTCGGCCGCGGCGTGGTCGAGAGCGTCGAGGGCGGCACGCAGCCAACGGTGGTCGCGCGTTTCCCGGGCTTCGGCACGCGACGCATCAAGGCCGAGTATCTGGATTTCGGACGCTGAGCTCCGGGGCTTCGCCGCCTCGCGGCCCGGCGAGGCCAGGCTCCGGACGCCGGACTCCAGACTCCTGGGATATCCCCTCACTTGGGTTTTCACAGGAAGGGCGGAAGAACGGAAGGTCTACAGGGACTCCGGGTATTCAGGCACGAGCTGTCGCAAGCCATTCCGCAGGGCGGTGACGTTGAACTCGACGAGCAAGCCAACGGGTCAGCGCACCGATCACTTCGTCCGTCCCATGGGCTTCGGGCTTCTCGCTTCGAGCGCCGGGGATGCTGGTACATGGAAGTCGATCGAAACGAGGGATTTCCATGTACCGGTCGGGGCGCGGGATTCCGCGCCGGACCGGCATTGATCTGGCACCGCCGATCGGACAGCCTCGCTGCATGCTCACGCTTCAAGCAGCCCGCCGTGACCCGCGCTGGAGAACGGGATCGATGCTGGAGACACGGCGCGGCAGCGTGCACGCCGTGGTCCGCGGCGAGGGCCCGGACGTCGTGCTGCTGCACGGGGTAACGGACAACGCGAGCACGTGGCACGGCGTACAGGCCGCGCTGAGCGGCGTGCGATCGCACGCCGTCGATCTCGCGGGCCACGGGCTCACCGACATTCCCAGCGCGATCCCCGACTCTCGCGAGCTCGCGGAGTGGGTCGCCGCGTATCTGGACGCCGCCGGGATCGAGCGCGCGGTCGTGGTGGGCTGGTCGCTCGGCGGCACCTGCGCGCTGGAGCTCGCGGCCGCGCATCCCGGGCGCGTACGCGCGATCGTGCTGGTGGGCGCCGCGGCGCTCGAATTCCCGTTCCCGCTCGCGCTCGTACCGCTCAAGCTGCCGCTGATCCCGGAGCTGATGCCGGCGCTCGGCGCGTCGGACGCGGTCCGCCGGTTCATCATGCGCGACACCTACGCGCCGCGCTTCCGCCCCGCACGCGAGGTGCTCGACCGCTACTTCCGCGGCTGGGAGGTGCGCGGCCGCGCGCGCTTCGTGCGCGACCTCGTGCGCGGGCTGCACCTGGAGACCACAGTCCGGTTGATCCCACACGTGGCAGCGCCAGCGTGGATCGTCCACGGCGAGGAGGACCGGCTGGTGCCGGCGACAGTCGGCCGCGAGCTTGCGACGCGGCTGCCCGGCGCGCGGGCGAGCATGCTCTCCGGCGTCGGCCACGCGCCGCACATCGAGCACCCGGCGAGCGTGCTCGACGCCATCGCCGCGGCGCTCGCGTAGTCGCTGGCCGCTAAATCACGGGTCGCGATTCTGGAACAGGTGCCGTCGGCACCGCCCACTATTGCTGACGATGCGACGTGGCGACGACGGAGTGCGATCCGGAAATCTTCAGTCGGGTAGGCCCGGGCGTTGCCGCCCGGGCCCCCCACAGATCCGGACGTGCGCGATTCGCGCATCCGGCTCCTCGGCTCATGGTTTCGCTAGGGCGCGTA
Organism: uncultured delta proteobacterium; assembly: GCA_963775185.1. Taxonomy (GTDB): domain Bacteria; phylum Myxococcota_A; class Polyangia; order Polyangiales; family Polyangiaceae; genus JAPSGB01. The sequence continues at coordinate 61,192 of CAVZIE010000015.1, forward strand.
GGTCGCGAGGTTCCGGCAGACGGGGGAGCGGGTAGCGCTCCCCAATCCGGCGCATCTTCTTCCACGTTACGCGGGCGCGTTGTGAGCGGCGGTTGAGCCAGCCTCGCCAGAGCCGGTAGGTCTCGCGACGCAGCGCAAGCAGTCGGCCTTCATTGCCCATCACCCCGAAGTAGGCGAAGTGCCCCTTCAGGGAGCGGCAAATCCGGATCCACTGGATGCGTACCGGCAGATGTCGGTTCCGACAGCACCATTCACTCAGCCTGTGCAGCGTGCGGGTGAAGCGGCTCCGCATCGTTTTGAGCTGGATGACCCAGTAGCCCCGCTTGGACCGCGCCCAGTAGAGCGTGAAACCAAGCAGGTCAAACGAGCCGGGCCCCGAGCCCGCCGACGTACCGTCGTCCTCTTTCGAGTACGGCGGCCGTTTGAAAGGCAGGAGGTGCGTCTTGTCCGGGTGCAGTTCCAGTCCATACTTCGCGAATCGCTTCGGTAGCACTTCATGCACACGTCGTGCGTCATCTTCCCGCTCGAATGCCATGACGAAGTCGTCAGCAAAGCGCACCAGTTCTGCGCGTCCGCGCAGCACCGGTTTCACCTGGCTTTCAAACCATACGTCCAGCACCGTGTGCAGGAAGATGTTCGCCAGCATCGGCGAGATGACTCCACCCTGCGGCGTGCCGGATTCGGGAAATTTCACCTCCCCGCGTTCCATCACGCCCGCGTTGAGCCACTTTCCGATGAGGCGTAGCACGACGCCATCCCCTATCCGTTGACGAAGCACCTCGCGCAGTTGCTTGTGGTCGATGGAGTCGAAGTACGTGCGTATGTCGACTTCCAGTACCCATCCGCCGCGCATGTCCATCAGAGTGTCGCGTAGCTTCCCCAGGGCCTGGTGGGCACTCCGCCCCGGCCGAAACCCATACGAGCAGTCCAGAAAGTCCTGCTCGTATACGGCTTCAAGAAGCATCGCTACCGCCCGCTGGAGCACCTTGTCCTCGAAGGTTGGGATGCCCAGGGGGCGGGTCTGCCCGTTGCCTTTCGGAATATGCACCCGCCGGACCGGTGGCGCCCGGTATTCGCCGGAGTGTGCGCGGTTGACCAAGCTCTCGAGGTTGGCCTCGAGGTCCCGGGCATATTCCTCCGCAGTACGTCCGTCGATCCCCGTCGCCCCGTCCTTGCGCGTGCGCCGATACGCCTCACGCAGCCACTCCTCGTCCATGTGATGCGACAGCGACCACATCGCCGCGTTCGGCATTCGCTTCGCCAGCTCTGCTATCTGTTCGTATTTCGTTGAGACAGTTTCCGAGCGTGACATCCCGGCTCCCTTTCACCCGAACAGGTCCATGTTCCGGCATCCCGCTTCGCTCGGAAGGGTCCCTTCGGCCAGGTTCCCCTTCGTCACCGCTCGTATCAGGACGCTCCGACTTCTCGCCGACCTCCACGCCGATTCGTTTCCTTATCGGTGCTGTACCGCCCCGGAGGGGCGGCGCCGACGAGATCTCCCAGCTTTCCAGGAATCCCTTCTGTGCACGTGCCCTGCTCTATGACCTCGGTTCGAGCCAGCCTTTGGTCTGATGTTGCCTTCCACCTTCCTGACGGTGTCGGCCTCGAACGACTTCTTCACGCGGCTCAATCACACGGCCCACGCACTCGCTGTCTACGCTTCGCCTTCGGGTCGCCCCTCCAGCGCAAGACTCGCTTCCGGATGTGCCTCGCGCGTACGCTCGGCCTTGGCCGGGCGGGGTTTCCACCCGCGGGGTTTCAATCCAAGGTTTCAACGCATGGCATCCTCCTCGGCTGGACTTTGTGCTGGCGCACCAGGAAGATCGGGAGGTCGGGACGAGAATTCGAAAATTCCGAGTCCTTCCGATCTTTCGCCCTTCCTGTGAGTTCTATCCCTACCGCTCCGTTCCGGGATCGAGCTCGGTGATTCAGGCGCCGCCGCGGCTCTCGCCGCGAGCCACCGCGCCTGCGAAGAGGTGCGCGACGCGCAGCGGCTCGGGCAACGCGCCGTAGCAGGTGACCGCGCCGAGCAGCCGTTCGGTGTCGCGGATGGCGATCCCGGCGCGCTGCACGAATACGCCGCCGACGGCCTCCATCGGGCCGGCCCGCTCGACCAGCGCCCATTTAATTCGCCCACCGGGAACCCGCGACAAGAGCGCGCGGCGGATCGACACGAGATCGGGACGCCGGCGCGCGATCACGACGACCGGGCGCGCCAGCTCGTCGGCGAGCGCGTGGATGTCGACGACGTTGAACCCCGCGAAGGCGATGCCTTGCAGCAGCACCGCGCGCACGCTGGCGTCGAAGCGCGACGCGCGGAGCATGCCGGCAACGGCGCGCGTCGCATTCGCGCCGTCGCGGCGCACGCGCGACGTCAGCACGCCGTCGAGTCGCGTGCGCGCGAACACCGTGCCGACGATGGGCACGTCACCGCGGTGCGCACGCGCGAACGGCGCGTCGTCCACGCCCATGACGTTGGTGATCACGGTCGATGCCTGGCGCTGACTCGATCGACGGCCGGGTGTGTTGGTCCGGCGCGGTACCCGCCCGGAGCGGATCCCGCGCCGGACCAAGCCCTTCAGCTACTTCGCCCTTCGCTGCGCCGCCGGCCGACGCCTTGCTCGCCTTGGCGGCGGCCACGGCCTTCTTCTGATTCTTGTCGGCCGTGTTCTGCTTCTTGGATTTCTCTTTCGCCTTCGGAGACTTGTCACCCATTGATCGACCGCCTTCTGGTGTCTGGAAGCGCAAGCATCCGCCGCTTGCGGGAGCAAGTCCACTCGCCTCTCGCGCCGGGCGCTATGCTTCAGCGATGGAGTCGCCGCCGGGACGCTGGGCCCCCGCAGGTCGCGCGGCGTTGGTTGTGGCGCGCGGCCTCGGCGCGGCCGGCCTCGCCGTGGGACGGGGCCTGCGCTCGGCTTACCTGGCGGTGGATCCCGACGTGCGGCGTCACGTCGCGCAGGTACCGCTGTTGACCTACACGTTGCTCACGCCCCGGCGCGCCGTGGTCGACCCAGGCGAGGCCGACGGCCATCCGCCGCTCGTTTTCGTCCACGGGCTCGGTGGCGGGCGCGGCGACTTCCTGCTGATGGCCAGCTACTTGTGGCTGCACGGGCGGAAGCGCCGGTATGCGATCGAATTCCAGGCCGGGCGCAGCATCGACGAGAAGGCCGCCGCGCTCGCGGAGCTGGTGCGGGACGTCGTGCAGGCGACGGGCGAACCGACGGTGGACATCGTCGCCCACAGCCTGGGCGGCGTCATCGTCCGGCTCGCGCTGGCCGAGCACGAGATCGCGCCGCTCGTGCACGCCGCGCTGATGCTCGGCAGCCCGCACCAGGGCACCTATCCGGCGCGCTACGCCAGCACACGCACCACGCTCGATCTGCGCCCCGACAGCCCGCTGGTCCAACGCCTCGCCGCCGCGCGCTGGCCAAGCAACGTGCGCGGCGTGAGCTTCTGGAGCCGGAACGACATCGTGGTCTTGCCGCCGGAGTCCGCGGCGCTCGCAGGCACGGCGCAGATCGAGGTGACGCCCTTCACGCACCTGTCGTACCTGGTCGACCCGCGATCGTGGGCGCTCGTCCGACGCGAGCTGTCACGCGAGTGACCCGCGTGCGGTGAGCCAGCGCGTGCGCAGCGCATTTTGGCGCATGCTCGTCGCGCGCGAGCTTGCACCGCGCGCCCGGGCCCGCCACCATTGGCGACCATGAACAAGCGCCTCGAGATGCTGGAGAAGGTGACGGCTTCCGGCGATGCGGATTCGTTCGCGTTCTACGGCCTCGCGATGGAGTACCGGAAAGAGGGCCGCATCGACGACGCGCTCGCCACCTTCGTGACCTTGCGCGAGCGCGACCCGGAGTACCTGGCCATGTACCTGATGGCGGGACAGATGCTGGGCGGCGCGGCGCGCGGCGACGAGGCGCGGCCTTGGCTCGAGCAGGGCATCGCGATCGCCCGCAAGAAGGGCGACGGCAAGGCGCTGGGCGAGCTCGAAAGCGAGCTCGCCGGACTGTGACGCGTCAGGGTCCGACGTAGAACGACACGCCGCAGTGCCCGGAGTTGCACACGGCGAGCGCGTCTTTCGGGTACGGCGCGGGAGCGCAGCAGGGCGGCGCGTTGTTGCCGCACACGGCCTGGCTGAAGTCGGCGCTCTTGCTGACGGCGACCAGGTTGTCGATGGTCGCCGCGCTGCACCCCTCGCAGCAGCCCGAGCCCCAGCGGAGACGGCAGTCCTGATCGGCGTTGCAGGCGGTGAGGGCGTCCTTGCGGAGATCGACGGCCATGCACTGGCCGCTTCGGCAGAGCGCCGTGTAGTACGGGTAGCTGGCGGGCACGCAGCCGCCGCACATGGGTGCGGGCGTGCACGTCGCCGCTTTGTAGTCGCCCTGGTGCGACGCATTCAGCGCCGCCCACGCGTCGATCGGCTCGTTCTGGTCGCAGTAGCCGTCGCAACAGTTCTTCGCGAACAGCGTGCACTCGGATACGTCGCTGCACGCGTACCAGTCCGCGCTTCCCGCGGCGCCGGACGCGCCGCCGGACGCGCCGCTGCCCGACGTCCCGCCGCTGCCCGACGTCCCGCCGCTGCCCGACGTCCCGCCGTTGCCCGACGTCCCACCGTTGCCCGACGTCCCGCCGCTGCCCGACGTCCCGCCGCTGCCCGACGTCCCGCCGCTGCCCGACGTCCCGCCGCTGCCCGCGCCGCCGGACGTGATCGTGGAACCGCCGCACGCAGCCGCGACCGCGAGCGACATCGAAGCGATGACCACGAGCTTGTGGCGCATGCCGGACCTCCGCGCGCAGCGTACACCAGATCGCGGGATACCGCGCCGGACCGGCATCCCCCTCTCGCGCCTTCAGCCGACCACGGGGGGTGGCATGGACCAGCCGCTCGAGCCCTGGGGCACTCCGGAGTCGGGCGCGTGGGGCGGCGCGTCGTCCTCGGCAGCGCCCAGGAAATCGAGCAGCTCGGCGCGGCGCGCGTGGGCGTCGGAGCGCCCGAGATCGACCAGGTGGCGGGCAAAGCCGCCGTCGAACAAGAGATAGCTCGCGAGATCCGCCTCGTCGCCGGTTCCCACGTCGAGCAACTTGAGCAGCTGGCGCGTCGCGCGCGGGCCGCCGCGCATGCGTCCCTTGTTGATGTGCTCGCCGGCGATGACGCCGATCGACTCCGTGGGACGCACGACCATGGTCTCGATGCGGTTGAACTGGTGCCCACCGCGGGTGACGGCAGCGCCGTTCAGCTTCTCGATGAAGTCGTCGCCGTAGGCGACCTCGCCGCTCTCCAGCACGTCGTTGAGCAGGTTCACGGTTCCCAGATCGCTGTCGAGGTGGTCGAGCAGCAGCGCGTTCATGATCTTGCCGAGCAGGAACGTCGCGCCTGGAGCTCGCAACTCCGGCTTGGTGTGCGCGACGCCCCGCACCAGGCGCGAGGTGCCCACGACCAGCACGTGGGTCGCGCCCAGGCGCAGCGCCGGCGCGATCGGCGTGTTCTGGCGCACGCCGCCGTCGACGTAGAGCTGGTTGTTCAGCTTCACGGGTGGAAACAACAGCGGGATGGCGGCCGACGCCAGCGCGTGCTGCGGCCCGATGCGCTCGGCGCGGATCAAGGTGCGCGGCGGCGCGCGGGTCGGCAGCGCGGTGCGAGGGCCGGTCTGCATGAAGATCACCGTGCGCCCGGTGGCGACCTCCGTAGCGGACACGCTGAGCGCGGAAAGTCCGCCGTTCGCCATGGTGCGCGTGATCGCCCGCCAGGGGACCTCGCGCTGCACCAGGCTCGCCATCGGCGACACGTCGAAGATCCCCGATCCGACGCCGCCGCCGAGCAGCACGCGTGGCAGGCTGACGGCCTGGCGCAGACCGAAGCCGAGCACGTCGTCGAGACGCATGCCGGTCCACACGTCCACCAGACGCCGGACGCCGAGCACGGGATCGGCAAGATGCGCGGCGAGGAACACGCAGTTGATAGCGCCGACGCTGGTCCCGCACAGGATGTCGACGCGCGCCGGCGCGCCCCGCATCCGCGTCAGCTCGTCGAACAGGTACCAGAGGACTCCGGTTTCGTAGGCACCACGCGCGCCGCCTCCGGAGAGAATGATCGCGAGGCGCCGATGGGGCCGCTCTGGCCGTTCGACCGTCAAGAGGGCCCGACGCTACCTTTGTCGCTGTCCGGACGCACCGATTTGTTCCGCCCGGCCGTCGCCGTCAGCTCGCGCGCGCGCGCCTGGGCGGCCTCGCTGACCGCGAGCAGGCGCGCGACGGGTGGGCGCTTGACGAACATCCCACGGAGCTCGCCGTCGCGGATCGACTCGAGCTGCTTCAACGCGTATTCCGAGGCGCGCTGGCACATCGATACCGCCTGCGGCGAGCCGGCCTTCATCAGCGCCTCGGTGCACAAGGCGCGCGTCTCGAGCCCGTACTCCGAGCCCTGGATCGTCTCGATCGCGCCCATGGCGGTGGTCGCGAGCAGGATCCCGGTGTGCTGCTCGCCAATGTCCACGCGCGCGGCGGCCTCCACCGCCATCGCGTAGAAGTGATACGCCACGTAGGCCTGCGCCTCGGCGGCCTGGCGCGCGTCGAAGGCGTACATCACCGCGGCGCCGGAGTCGCCGGTCTCGCGCGCGAGCAGTGCGCGCATGATCTTCTCATGCACCGAGTCGTACGCGCTGCCGGTCACCGCCGTCAGCGCGCCCGCGTCACCGACGTAGGTATCCGCGGCGGCAACGTCGCCGGCTTCGAGCAGCACCTCCGACGTGGCGAGCAAGGTGTCGGCGCGCGCGTCCTGATCGCCGTAGCGCTCGTGGGCGTCGCGAGCGCGATTCAGATACGCGCGGCCGCGCGCCGTGTCGCCAAGGCGCGCGTAGGACTGGCCGATGTTGGAGAGCGTCTTCGCGATCTGGAAGCGTCCGCCGATGGCCAGATCGATGCGGATCGCGTCGAGCGCGAGGGCGATCGCGTCCTCGTAGCGGCCCATCACGAACAGCGCGAAGGCGAGCGAGTTCTTCGCTCGCGCTTCCATGCGCCGGGCGCCGACCTGCTTGAAGATCGCGATCGCCTCGGCGTGCGCCTCGATCGCCTCGTCCACGCGACCCACGCGGCGGAGCAACGTGCCGCGAGCGCGCAGCACCTCCGCGTGCGTGCGCACCGACACGCCGCGCTCGGAGGTGGTCGCGAGGGCCCGGTCGCAGGCCGCGAGCGCACCCTGCATGTCACCGAGATCACGAAGCATTTCCGCCATCAGCAGCTGCGCTTGCACCTCCAGCACGGCGGAGCCGGCTTGCTTGGCGACCTGCTCCGCGCGCTGCGCCGAAGCGAGCCCGCGCGCCAGATGACCGGCGTCGAGATCGAGGCGCGCGGTCCGGAGCAGTGCCGTGGCGACCCAACGCGGCTTGCCACTGACCTTCGCCAACTTGCGCAGCGCGACCAGGTGCTTGCGTCGCTCGCTCCAACGCCCCTGGATGCGACAGATCGCCTCCAGCGCCTCGTGCGCTTCCAGGCGCCGTTGATCGTCCTCGGGCAGTAGCGACAGCACGCGCCGGTAGTAGCGCGTGGACAGCTGCGTCTGGTAGCTGGCCCGCGCCGTGGAGGCCGCTTCAAGGTACATCTCGGCGGCCCGCACGCGCTCGAGTCCGCGCGCCAGGTGTCGCCCGACGATGGCCGCCGTCAGACCGCTGGCCAACGGCGTGTCGGCCAGATACTGGCCGAGCGCCTTGTGCATGCGGATGCGTTCGGTGCGGTCGAGGGCCAGGTACGCGACGTCGCGAGTGAGCGGGTGTCGCACGTCCACCGCGTCGCCCTTCCGGTCGCACAGCCCGCGGGCGCACAGTCGCACCACGGCCTCGTCGCTGCCCTCGCCCGCCAGCGTGCTCAAGTCGCGCTCGGTCATCGGACCTCCCGCGACGGCCAGCCACTCGACGATACCCTGCTCCTCCCCGGGCAGCTCGGCTAGGCGATCGGCGATCAGCTGCTCGAGCGTGGACGGCAGCGGCTGCGCGGTCTCGCCGGCTCGCTCGACGCGCGCAAGCTCCGTGGTTCCGTCGGGGCGCTCGCGGATCTCGAGCGAGCCGCGCTCGAGCAGCGCATCCACCATCTCGAGCAGGAAGAAGGGGTTGCCTGCAGCCCGCGGAAGCAGGTCCGCGCACACCTGCGCGACGCCTTCGCTCGCACCTAGCCGGGCCTGGAGCAGGCGGATCTGGTTCTCGGCGGAGAGCCCCTTGAGCTCGATGCGCACCAGTCCGTCGACGAAGGAAGTGACACGGTCGTCGGGACGCATGACCAGGAGCGCGAGCACCGGCAGCGGATCGCCGCGCCGGATCAGGTCCGAGACGAGCTCCATGCTGGGCCGATCGCTCCACTGCAGGCCATCGATCATGACCACCAGCGGCGCCTCCACCGCGGCACGGGCGAAGAAGCGCCGCACGCCGCCGGTGACGAGCCGGCGGTTGTGCTCGACGTCGGCCTCGTCGTGGGCCGCCGCCAGGTGCCCGGTGGCGAGCTCCGCCATGCGCGACACGATCTCCGGTCCGTGGCGCCCCGAACCGAAGTCGCCCAGCTGCTGCACGATCAGCTGCGTGGCCTGATCCAGGGATTGGCTCGTCGTCACACCGGTGAGCTCGCGGACCCAATCGGCGACGTTCGAAAACGGGAGCTCGCTGCGCGCGGGCGAGCACTCCACGCGCAGGATGCGCGCGTCCGGCGGCAGGTCGGCGAGGAACGACGTCACGAGCGCGGTCTTGCCGATGCCCATCTCGCCCACGACGACGCGCGCGGTGACCTGACCGAGGCCGCCGTTCGGCCCCGGCGTCACCGCGCGGTGATACGCCGCCTGCAGATCCGCGAGCTCCGCGTCGCGGCCGATCAGGTCGCTGGGCGCGAGCGCCATCTCCTGCAGCTTCTCCTCGCGCGTGAGCGGACGCAGCAGCGCGTAGATCCGCATGTTGCGCGGCAGATTGCGGCGCTCGTCCAGCTCGATCGTCGGCGCGTCGCCCCAGATGAAGTCGCGCCGCACAAGGCGGTACAAGCCGCCGGCGACCCAGGTCACGCCCGCCGGCGCGTGGTCGCCGAGCAACCCGGCCAGGTACTCCGCCGGCTCCTGCAGCTCGTGGTCGATCAGGTGACCCGCCGCGTCGCGCTGCCCGGTGGCGATGCCGCGCACGATGCCGACGCTGGCCGTCAGCGGCACCGGCAGGTGATCGCACGCGCCCTGGATCGACTCGTGGACGTCGACCGCGAGCCACGCGGCGTCCGCCGCGGCGCGTGCGGGATTGGCGAGCAGACCGACGACCGCCCGCGCGGCTTGACCGTCCCAGCTCCAGCGCGCTCCGTGCTTGAACGCGAGCTCGTCGAGGATCGCGCGCAGCTGCTCGACGAAGGCCTGCGCGCCGGCCGCGCCCATCGCCTGCTCGAGCTCCTCGATGCTGTGCAGACGCATCGTGACCACGGCGACGTGGCGCACCTCGCGGCCTTCGCGCCCGCGCAGACCCCGCGCGCGGATCGGCTGCCCAGGGCCGGTCTGCTCGTCGCGCCAGTCCGTTCCCTCGCCGGGACCGGGCGGCGGAACGACGCTGCTGCTCGACTGACTCCCGTCCGCCAGCTGGCTGCCGGCGGCCGGCTCTTGCACGCCGGGCGAAGTGTGCTCGCGGCTGACGAGCTGCCCGACCACGCCTTCGAGCACGTGCGAGTCCACGAGCTGCTGCTTCTGGAACAACGCGCGCGTGATCGACGCCGCCATCTCGCGCGCCGTCGGGAAGCGATCCGCGCGGTCGCGCGCGAGCGCACGCATCACGACCGTCTCGAGCTCAGGCGGGATCTCGCGAGCGAAGGTGCTGGGCGGCTCGACTTGTCCGGCCCGCACCGCTTCAAGCAGCTCCGGTCCGTCCGCAGCGCCGTGCAGCGGCCTGCCGGTGAGCAGCTCGTGGAACACCACGCCGAGCGAGTAGATGTCGGTACGGCGATCGACCTTCTCGCCGCGCGCCTGCTCCGGCGACATGTAGGCGGTCTTGCCCTTGAGCACGCCGGGCTCCTCGCGGAACAGGTTCGCGGTGGCGATGCCGAAGTCGGCGATCTTCACCGCGCCCTCGAACGACAGCAGCACGTTCTGCGGCGACACGTCACGATGCACGATCTCGAGCGGCGCGCCGCCCTCGTCCTTGCGCTCGTGGGCGTAGTGGATGCCCTTGGCGACCTCCCCGATGATGTACGCCGCGACGTACGGGGCGACGCGGGTGGAGTTGGCCTGGGCGGCGCGCATCAGCTTGCGCAAGTCGGGCCCCTCGACGTACTCCATGCTGAGGAGCTGCCCCTCGTCGCCGTAGTCCTGGAACTCGTAGACCTGGACGATGTTCGGATGGTTGAGGCGCGTCGCGAGCTGCGCCTCCTCGGCGAACATCACGCGGAATCGCCGCGACGAGCCGTGAGCGGGCAGGATGCGTTTGACGACCAGCAGCTTGAACGTGCCTTCGGCACCGCGCTTCTTCGCGAGGAACACCTCCGCCATCCCGCCGACCCCGAGGCGGCGGATGATCTCGAAGTCGGCAAGGCGCTTCGGGACGGGCCTGGCTGAAGGCTCGCTCATCCGCTCTCCGGGCTCCCCCCGGCCCGCGACCCGATCGACACCGGCATTCCCGCTGGAGGATAGCAAGTTGTTCCGCGACCCGTGCACCAGACCGGAGGCCGTGTAGACTGCCCGCCACGACCCGCCCCTTTCCGGCCCCCCACAAACCAGATGTCACGATTTCCCAGGTTCCCGGCGGCTCTGGCGATTGCTCTGACGGCCACGGCCGTGGGCTGCGGGCCATCGACCGGCGCCCGGCCGCGGACGCCCTCGGCGGTCGCCCCCGGCCCGGTCAACCCCGTGCCCGTGGACGACGCGGCGTTCGCCGCCAGCGCCTACAAGATCCTCGTCTCCCGCGACGGTGACGCCAAGCGGCGCGACCTGCTGGTGGGCGTCGTCCAGCGCCAGTTGCTGCGGGCCGACCAGCGTTTCCGGGGCGGCAACCCGTCGGCCGGGCTCGACGCGCTGATCGGCGCCTTCTACCTGATGCGCGCCGGCGAGATGTCCCCTACCGCGCTCAACGGAACGACCCCGGCGCTGATCGACGGCGCGAACGAGGTCGCCCGCGTCGGCAACGAGGGCCGCGCCCTGGCCTTCTACGACATGCTGCGCGGGGCGCTGCCCGCGGGGCGCGAGCGCGACGAGGTCGACGCGCACCTCGCCGCGATCCGCGCGTGGAACGCCGCCACCCGCAGCCGCGGCAAGATGCAGGCGGTCGGCGCCGATCAACGCGTCGCCGTCGATCGCGCGCTGGTGGATCCGACGCAACCGGCGCTGGACAAGGCCCGCGACTCGACGGTCGCCTGGATCAAGCTCGCGCTGGCGCAAGGCTCCGAGGACCGCCCGGTGCACACGAGCTTCGAGCGCGACGAGGCGATCGAGACGTACCGTGCGCTGCGCGCCGGCGGCGCGACGCTGGTGGCGCTGTTCCTCCGTCACGGCGACCCGGGCGGCGCCCTCGACGCGGTGGACAAGGCGGACCTCGGACGGATCATCCCGCCCGCCCTGAGAGACCGGCTGGAGCGCGCGGCGCAGGACGACGATCCGGCGGCGTGGGACGACCTGTTCCATCTGTTCAACAGCGCGGAGCTGTCGGCCCAGCCCGACACGGGGCTCGACACGACGCTGGCCCGCGCCGCGGCATGGGGTTCGGCGCTGGCGCTGTTCCGCAGCCAGCCCGGCTCGCCGCATTCCGCGGCACCGCTTGCCGAGCAGTTGCTCGCCTACGGCATGGCGGAGGTCGCGCCGCTGGTTGTCGCGAGCGCCCTTGGCGACCATCCGTCGGCGCAGGACCTCGCCTGGGGCATGTCGCTCACGCTCAAGGCGGTCGTCTCGGAGGACGAGGTCGGCCAGCACGACGCCGCGGAACGCACCTTCGACGCAGCCAAGCCGATCATCCAGCTCGCCGAGTCGAAGGCATATGTTGGCCGGATCCGCCCCGGCGTGGGGCGCCTGCACTACGTGATGGGCGCGCTCGACGCACAGTCGGGCGACCTCGCGCGGGCCCGGCCGCAGATCGAGGCCGCGCTACGCACGGAGCCGTCTATCGAGGCGTACTCGCTCCTGGCCCGCATCGATCGCCAGCGCGGCGCGATGGACAACGCGCTCGCCTCGCTCGGCCAGGTCGTCGCGCTCGCGCGGCGCGCGGCGGACCCTGCAGCCGAGACCGAGGCGTTGCTGGCGACGTTCCACATCGAACGCGAGCAGGGCAAGGACGCCGACGCGAAGAAGACGCTGGATGCCGCGCTTGGACGCGCGCTCGACGCGCGGCAGCTCGCGCGCACGAGCTCCGCTCAGGCCCAGGCGGAACGCATGCTCGCGCGCGTGCTCGAGATCTACGGCGACGAACGCGGAGCGCGGCGCGCCACCGATCGCGCGTACGAGGCAGCGCGGAGCGAGCCACGCCAGCTCTCCGCCACGGTCCTCGACGCCGCGCGTCGCGCCCTCACCCACGGCGATCTCGCCGAGGGACGCGACGCCGTACGCCACGGCATCGACGCCAACCTCGACGACGAGGATCTCGTTTATGCGGCGCTGTGGCTCGAGCTGCTCGACAAGAAGCTCCACGTCACCGGCTCCGGCGAGGCCCAGGAAGCCCTCGACTCCATCGATGCTTCGTCGGGCTGGCCGGCGAAGCTCGCCGCCTGGGCGCGCGAGAAGCTGACCGACGACGAGCTCCTGGCCGCCGCGCGGGGCCTCGTCCAGCGCACCGAGGCAACGTTCTACGTCGCCATGGCCCACGACGTGGCGGGCGACAGCGCTGCCGCGACGCCCAAGCTCCAGCAGGTCGCGTCGAGCCCAACCATCGAGCTGGTGGAGGTCACGATCGCGCGCGACCTGCTCATGCAGCGCAAGAAGCCGGCGCAGAACTACCAGCTTCCCGCGAACGTCCAGCTCCCGTAGCCGCCCGATGCCGCGCCGGTCGTGCCCCAGCGTTGTCGTCGCCACGTTCGCGTGCGTCGCGTGCGCGGCCTCGCATCCGGCATCCCAAGCACCGCCCGCGTCCGCCGCTCCGGTATCGCAGGGCGAGGCGTTGCCGGCGAGCGAGATCGCGAGCGTCGTGAACGGCGCGCACGACAAGGTCCAGGGCTGCCTGTTCCTCGCGAACAGCCCCGAGTCCGCCGGCACGATCGCCATCGACTTCACGGTCGCTCCGTCGGGAGACGTGAGCGACGCCAACGTCGGCGAGGCGACGTTCCCGGATCAGCCGGTGATCAAGTGCGTGCTCCGCCAGATGCAGAAGCTGCACTTCCCCACGGCGACCGCCGAGACCCCGGCGACGTGGAAGTTCGTGTTCGGGCACCCCGCGAGTCGCTGATCGGCGGTCACTCGCCGTGCGGCTTGCGTCCCAGCAAGCGCGACGCCAGATGCTCGCCGAGCTCCGCCGTCAGCAGGCGCTCCGCGGCGGCCTCCTTGTCGCGGCGCTCCGCGTCGTCGGCGTAGACGAACTCGATGCCCATGCCGGCGGGGTTCGCCTTGCTCGAATCCTCGACCGACGTCGTCCACATCACCTTGCCCTTGAGCTTGAGCGGCTCGGCCAAGCTCGGGACGCCAAGCGCGAACACGAACTCGGTGCCGATGGGCAGCGGCTTCTCGGTTCCGATGAAGGTCCCGCCCCGCGAGATGTTCTTGGTGTAGTCGGCGAAGAAGGTATTGAGCCGCCGGTACTCGACCTTGAGCTCGATCGGCGTTCGCTCGGAACGGCGTCGGTCGTCGTCGTCGTCCTCGGAGGCCATCGCCCGCTAGCGTAGTCGCGCGCGGCACCCGTGGCCAAGAGCCGGGAGGCCGGCGCGGCGCAAGCATGGTATGCACGCGATCGTGCTCGACCCGTACGAGGTCCTGGGCGTCGGACGCCACACGACGGATGCCGAGATCAAGCGGGCATTCCGCAAGCTTGCCACCCAGCACCACCCGGATCGGAATCCGGACGATCCCCAGGCACAGGAGCGCTTCAAGGAGGCGAACGCCGCCTACCAGATCCTGTCGGATCCGCAGAAGCGCGCCGCCTTCGATCGGTTCGGCCCGGCGGCCTTCCAGCCCGGCGGCGCCTCCCCCGGAGCGGGCTTCACCGATCTCGGCGGCCTCGACGGCATCTTCGGCGACATCCTCGGCGCGTTCGGCATCCGCACCGGCGACCGCGGCGACGTGAGAAAGCGCGTGAAGCTCACGTTCGAGGAAGCGGCACGCGGCTGCACGCAGGAGATCAGCTACGCGCGGACCGATCTGTGCGACCGCTGTCACGGCGAGGGAGGCGATCCCGGCACGCCGGTCACTGCCTGCGGCGCCTGCGGCGGCCGCGGTCGCGTGCGCTTCCAGCAAGCGCTCTTCCCGATCCCGGTGGAGCGCGCGTGCTCGAGCTGCCGCGGCACCGGACGGATTCCGTCCACGCCTTGCGGGACGTGCAGCGGCAGCGGCCTTATGACGCACCAGCGCACGATCGAGGTGACGATCCCCGCCGGCATCGAGGCCGGCTCGAGTCGGGCCGTGGAGCATGCGGGCAACCGCGTGCGCCCGGATCGTCCAGCCGGCGATCTGGAGCTGGTGATCGACGTCGCGCCGCATCCATTCTTCCAGCGCAGCGGCGACGATGTACTGTGTCGCGTGCCGGTCACGTTCGCGCAAGCCGCCATCGGCGGCGAGGTCGAGGTGCCTACGCTCGACGGCAAGGTCAGGCTCCGCGTTCCGGCGTCCACGCAGCCGGGCAGCGTGCTGCGCATCCGCGGCAAGGGCATTCCGCACCGCCTCCGCGGCGGCTGCGGCGATCAGCTCGTGGAGGTCGCGCTGGAGGTACCGACCAGCCTGACCGAGCGCGCCCGCGAGCTGGTCGAGGAGCTCGGCAAGGAGCTGGGAGAAGAAGTGCAGCCGCAGCAACGCACGTTCGTGGAAAAGCTGAAGGGTTTGTTTGGCTGACCGGCGCGGAACCGCCGTGACGTTCGACTTCGGGCAGACGCTCGCGTCGCTCGATCACCGCATGCTCGCGGCCCGGGTCGCCGAGCGCGACGTCGTCCTCGACGCCGGCCGCGCCGAACAGGCAACCCCTGGAGCGTGGCAGGCCTACAACCAGGCGAAGCGCGACGGGGCCGAGGGCGAGCAGGCGTGGATGTCCTTCATGCGCACGCTGCTCGCGACATCCGGCGTAGAAGCCACGCGCGCCGAAGAGCTCGCAGCGTGGCTCTTCCGCGAGCAGCCGACGCAGAACCTGTGGCGCAAGCGCGTCACCGGGATGTTCGAGCTGGCCGCGCAGCTCGACCGTGCCGACGTCACCGTCGGCATCGTGTCGAACTCCGAGGGCCGACTCGAAGAGCTCGTGGAAGAGCTGGGCTGGCGCTCGCTGTTCCGCGCGATCGCGGACTCGGGCAAGCTCGGCGTCGAAAAACCGGACCCGCGCATCTTCGAGTGGGTGGCAGAGGCCCTCGGCGTGCGCCCCGAACGGCTGGTGCACATCGGCGACTCGTGGGAGGCCGACGTGAAGGGCGCGCTCGCGTTCGGCGCGCGGGCGATCTGGTTCGACTCCGGCACCGACGCCACCCCCGAGGTACCGGATCCGGAACGCTTCGCGCGCTGTCGCGACGCGGGCGAGGTACGCGCCGCGCTCGTGCACTGGCGCGTGCTCTGATCGACCGGAGCCCGGGCTCCGGCGGGTCGACCGCGCGCTCGCGCCGGGCTACGTTCCGGGCGATGGAGAATCGACGTATCGCCATGCTCGGCGCCGGCAACATGGCCGGCGCGCTGATCCGCGGCCTGCTCGCGTCGCAGACCGTCAAGCCGGAACAACTCCGGGCGAGCGACCTCCGGCGCGAGCGCCTCGAGGAGCTCGAGCGCGAGCACGGCATCGTCACCACCTCGGACAACCTCGCCCTGGTACGTTGGGCGGATCTCGTCGTGCTCGCGGTCAAGCCGCAGGTAATCGACCGAGTGCTCGATCAGGTCGCCGACGCGTTCAACCCCGGAGAGCTCTTGATCTCGATCGCCGCCGGCGTGCCGATCGCGTCGCTCGAGGCGCGCTTGCCCGCGGGCCTCGCGGTGATCCGCGCGATGCCGAACACCGCGGCGATCGCCCTCGCCGGCGCGACGGCGGTCGCGCCGGGATCGCACGCCAGCGAGGAGGACGTGCGCACCGCCGAGGCGTTGTTCGACGCGGTCGGGCGCACGGTCGTGCTCGACGAGTCGCTGATCGACGCCGTGACGGGGCTGTCCGGCAGCGGTCCGGCGTACATCATGCTGATCATCGAGGCGCTCGCCGACGGCGGCGTGAAGGTCGGTCTGCACCGCGACACCGCGCTGCTGCTCGCGGCACAGACCGTGTACGGCTCCGCCAAGCTGCAGCTCGACACCGGCGAGCACCCCGGGCGCCTCAAGGACATGGTCACGAGCCCCGGGGGGACGGCCATCGCGGGCCTCCACACGCTGGAGTCCGGCGGCCTGCGCCGCACCCTCATCGACGCGGTCGAGACGGCCACGCATCGCGCCGCGGAGCTCGGCGAGATCATGGCGAAAAAGCTCGAGAAGCGCGACGGCGGAAAGTAGTCGGCGGCCCCCTGAAGATCGGCCCGCGGCGGCCGTTCTTGTCCGGTGATGCCCAACCAGCCGCCGCCGACCCGTCCCGCGACGAGCTGGCTCAGCCTGCGCGCACTGGCGCAGAGCCTGGCGCCGCGGCGCGTGGATTCGCGCCGCCCCGACATCAAGCGGCCTCGTCCGGGCAGGCTGGTGCTCGCCGCGGCGCTCGCGTCCCTCGCGAGCTTCGGCGGCGCGGCGCTCTGGCACTCGGCCCACGCCGAGCCCCGGAGCCCGCATCTGATGCCGGTCATCTCGAGCGGCACCGCCGGCTTCAAGAAGACGCCGACGGGAGAGCTCGTGCACTGGGACGGCGGCGACGTCACCGTCTACATCGACGACTCGGTAGCAGAGCTCGGCGCGGGCGCCCACGACGCGATCGAGCGCGGCTTCGGTACGTGGCTTGCGAGTGCAGAACACCTTCCCGCGTTGCGCTTCGACACCACGCACGGCGCGAAGCCGAGCCTGGAAGCCGACGGCAAGAGCACGGTCATGGTCGCCGAGATCCCGTTCGAGGGTCACCGGCGCGACCTGGCGATCACCGTCGGCTTCGTCGATCCGACGGGCAAGCTGCTGGAAGCCGATATCGTGCTGAACGCGCGCTACAAGTGGGCCGTGCTGGATGCGAAGACGGGCCAAGGCAAGCACGTCGAGGACAGCGAACACAAGGACGACAGCGGGCTGTCGTGCACAGGCAGCCACGCCGACACGAGCTGCGGCGGCCGCTACGACGTGCAAGACATCGCGACCCACGAGATCGGCCACTTCTTCGGTCTGGGCGAGGACAACGACGACCCCACCGCGACCATGTTCAAGTGCTCGAGCACCTGCGAGATCCACAAGCGCGACCTCGAGACCGACGACGACGCGGCCATCGGCGTGCTGTACGCGAAGCCAGCCGCCGACGCGGCTCCAGCGGGCGCGGTGAGCTGCGACGCGTCGTCACACGCCCAGAGCTCGAGCGGTGTCGCCTGGCTCCTGGCTTGTCTGGCCGTCGCGGCCGGCGCCGCGTGGCGCCGCCGCTACTCCGTCCAGTCGATGTCGCTGGGGCCCATCGTCCGGTAGCGCTTGTCGACGTCGTCCATGAGCTCGAGGAACCAGTGTTCCATCTTCGGGCCGTTGGCCCGAACGCTGTCCGTGTAGAACGTGCCGCGAATGCACTCGGCCTCCGTCTTGCCCGGCCGGCAGCGGCCGTCCACGTACACCATGATCGCCTTCGGCAAGCGCTGCGCCGACGAGTCCGCAACGCCGTTCATCCAGTTCTGGAGGAACACGATGGCAGCTTTCAGATCCGAGGGCGTCTGCCCGTAGCCGTGCAGCAGGAAGATCACCGGGTAGCGCTTGTCCTTGCTCTTGGCGTCCGCGTAGCCTGGCGGCAGGTTCACGCTCACCGGCCCGGTACGGCCCAGGCTGTCGGTGAAGTCGAAGTCGCAACTGCCGGTCACCTCGCAGGGGTCGGCGGCCGGATCCGGGTCGAGCTGCGACGACTCGTCGAGGGTGTGCGGCGCGTCCGGCCAGCGCGACCCGATGTAGTAGAGCGCCGACTGCAACCGCCGCGCGATGTCGTCGGCGGTGCCGACGTGCTGGCCGGTGCCGGACTGGATGTCGGCCGGCGTAGGATCGATGGGACCGTAGCGCAGCAGCACGCCGCCCGGGATGTCGTCCCAGTCGTTGTTGCCTGGGGAGAACGCCTTCGGATTGTTCGGGTCCTGGCCCGGGATGCGATCGAACTGTGTGTAGTAATGCACGATGTGCCCGCGGGCGAACCACGCGCCCGCCAGCGCCTGCGCGTCGACGTCGAAGTTGAATAGATCGCGCGTGCCGCCGTCGGTCCACAGGTCGAGCCGCTGCATCGCCGCGTCGTCGAACTTCTTCGCCTGGGTCGCGTTCGGCAGCTGCTCGAGGATGGTCCGCGAATCACGCGCCATGAACGTCTGCAGGCCGGGGGCCATGTCGAACTTGCCGTTGCCCTCGCCGAAATCGTACGGGCTGGTCTTGGTGTTGGCGACGCCGTCCAGACCGTAGTCCCGGTACGGTTCGCCCTCGTCGTAGCGGAGGTTGCCTTCCGTGCCGTTGGGATTGTACTGCGGGTTCCAGTCGTCGCCGGCCGGGTCGTCGTTGACGCCGGCCTGGTAGCCCGGCTCCTGCGCGTCGGGAACACCGTCGACACCGACGTCGTCGTACGGCTCGTGACCGGAGCGGATAATCGGGTCGTTCTCGTCGCGAACGCCGTTGCCGTTGTAGTCGACGGCCAGCGCCAGCTCGAGCGGCGCGTTGTTGCCGGTGTCCTGCCAGGTGTTGGCGTACGGCGACAGGCTCGGCTGCTGGGGCGAACCGTCGCAGACGGTGATGACCGGCCAGGTCCCCTTCGGGTTGAACTCGTCGTCGTAGTAGTTCTGGAGCGTGAGCGGATGCGAACAGCGCTCCACCGGGCAGTTCTTCGCGAGCTCCTCTTCGGTGGCCTTGTCCGGCCCGTCGAGGGGATCGACCCACACCGCGCACTGCCGACCCGGGTGATCGCCGACCACGGACGGGTCGTCCGGCGGCACGCCAGCCGGAAGGTTCTCCGCGCCGGGCGCCGGGTTGTAGCTGTTCGGATCGCCGAACATGAGCGCCAGGTCGCGGAAGATCTGCACGTACTCGTCGCGCGGGAAGCTGCCGCCGTTGCCGTTCTTCGGGTACTCGTACCACCACTGGTTGAAGGTACACGGGTGCTGGTACGGGAGCGGCGCCGGGATCTGATCGGGGTTGAGCGGCGGGGTCGTCGGAACGTTGGTGCCGTCGTTGGGCGGGAAGCCGGCGATGTGGTTGTTCTCGATGTTGCCCATCTCCCACGTCCAGTCGACGGGGCCGCCGAGCGGCGCGATCACGTCGAACTTGTCGTGGTTGCGCAATCCGAACATCGCGGTGCCGCCGCCACCCATGGAGATGCCGACCAGCGCGCGGTGCGTGAGGTGCCGCTTGAACGTCACCGTGCCGGCGTTGGCGAGCGCGACGGCCTGATACGTCCCCAGCCACGGCGCCATGAAGAAGAGCTTGTAGCCGTCGCCGTCCTGCTCGATCCGCGGATCGGCGATGGGGATGACCCGCGGCGTGTTGGCGGCGGGCCCGGTGTACGAGACCGTGACGTGCCGCAGATGCCCCTTCGGGGGGATCGCCGCCGGGTTGATCGGCAACGTGAACGGGATCTCGCGCTTGAACACCAAGGTGTCCGGCGTGAACTTCACCGCCGGACCGATCTTCACATAGCCGGACGGCACCTGATCGGCCGCGCACGCGATCGTCGTATCGAACGCGTCGACGTGCCAGAGGAAGCTCCCCGAATTGGGTTTGGTCGCGCCGGTCTGGAGCGAGATCGACGCCAGGGCGAGCCCGCCCGTCCCGGAGACGGTCTGGCCGTCGCCCACGTGACCGGAACCGGATCCGGAGCAGGCGGTGACGTCCGGCGACATCACCTCGACCGGAATCGACGCGGTGGCGCTCGAGCCGTCCGAAAGCGGAACGCTCGCGGTGAAGGTCGTCTTGCCCGCGGCGCTGCCGGCGACGAGGTGGACGGTGACCATCGGCGTCCCGAGATCGATCCGCTGCGGACCGGGCGCCGTGACCACGGCCGGGTCGTCACTGGAGAACGTGACGTTCGCAGGGACGCAGAAGTCCGGCGACACGTACACCTTCACGTCGCGCGTCTCCCCGGGGGCGAGGGCGAGGAAGGTCGGCTCGATCCTGAGCGAGACGAGCGACGGGTCCGGGTCGAAGCACTGCTCGCCCGGTCCGGGCACCGGATAGCTGCCGTCGTCGCCGGCATCGGCGATCGGCTTGGTGCCGCCCGAGTTGTCGGACGAACAGCTTGTCGTCGCTGCGAGCGGACCGAGCACGGCGAATGCGATCAGCGCGGCCAGCGAGCGGCGTTGCAGAAGAGCCAAGACATCACCTCCAGGGGAGCCCGGGAAGCGTACCTGCTCGGACGCCGCGTGTCACAGACGCGGTCGACCGGATCGGCGTGCCGAACAAAGAAAATGTCCGCGTAGAGGGGCCGGGGGGGGGACAGCCTCGCTCCACGCGGACGCGATTCAGGTAGCAGTCCGGCCCTGAAATTGCAAATGCGCGGGGTACTCGTGGGGCAGCGTATCCGCCCGCCACATTTCAACCTTGAAAGGTGAGCGTAGCTAACCTGGCGGGTCCTTGCGCGGCGAGCAGGTCGCGCGCCTTCCCCGGGGCAAGCTCAACGCACGCAGCGAAAGCCCCAGCGGTGCCCATCCGGTGGCCGAGCCGAGATGACCAGCGGGATCGTCGGGCGTCCCCGGGCCCAGCTCGCCAACGACGCCGCGTTGCCGCCGAGCGCGGCGGTATTTGTCGCTGTGTCGGCGGACAGCGAGTCGATGCACAGGCCGCGAGCGCTGGCCAGCATCCGCGCACCGACACGTCCGACGTGGATGTCGTCGCTGTCGCGCGCGAAGTCGAAGTACGGCGCGATCGCCGGAACGCCGTCGAGTAGCCAGCCGTCGTCGTCGGATCCACATGCGCGCGCAGAGGCGATCGCCTTCGGCGACAGCTCGAGCGGTTCGCCGGCGTGACGCGTGTCGAGCTCGATCGGATAGACGTACCAGCTCGTTGCCGCGCCGCGGAACTTCCTGGCGTTGGCCCAGATCCCCAGCGCGTCCCCGCGCTGACTGCGCACCAACAAGAGAGACACGGTGGTCCGCGGCTGCGGCTCGAGGCGATCGGGGTACTCGCCGAACAACGCCAGGTGATTGCCTTCGACGCGGAAGACGCGGAACGTCTGCTCGTTCGACTGGTGGACGCCGAGGTACCAACTGCTGCCGAGCCGCACGGCGCCGGCGAGTTGCGTCAGCCCAGAGCTCGCGACGTCGTCGATGCGCGTGATGGTGCGTCCCTCCTCGAACACGAACAGCTCGAGCGTGCCGCGCGCGTTGATCAAGAGCAGACCCGCGTGCGCCGACGGCTCGAGCACGGTCGTCCAGCTCGACGGTGTGCCGGCGTCGGCGACGCCGAACTCCTGCGCGGCGGTGACGAGATCGTCCCACGGACTGCGCGACGCAGCCGTCGACCACACGCCGTCGCCGATGTCGTACGGGTCCTGCGCTCTGAGCAGAAAGCGACCGACGCGATCCCAGCTCGCGCCGCGCGCGCCCCAGATGTAGCCGCGCATCTTCGCGTCGTTGTCCGACGCGTTGTCGAAGCCGACGTCCCCGGCGTCCTTGTGCGGCGGCGGCACGCCGAGGAACGGCAGCCACCCCGAGCTCTGGATCGTATCCGGGGTTGCGGCGGGCGTGGCGTAGCCCCAGGTCGGACCGCGATACACGCGGCTCGGCCTCGCCGTGCCACGCGGCGTCGGCAAGGCCCGCGGCGCCGCGGCGCCGCCGCTCTCCCCGGTCGGCCGGCACGAGATGGACCAGCGCGCGCCGGACGGCGAGTCGAGCGGCGTGGCGCGCGGCGCGTCGACCGTGTGCAGCTTTTCGTCGTCGTCCTTCGACGGCGCGCTCCAACCGACGCGCAGCCAGTTGCTCGATGAGCAGCCCACGCGCGAGCAGCCGCGCTCGCCGCCCGACATGTCGAAGCTGGTGGTCGAACCGACGTCCGGCGTGACCTCGACCTCGCGCCATTCGAAGCCGCCGTCGGTGGATTCCGCCGCGACGCCCGACGTGCCGACCGACAGCGCCAGCGGCCCGGAGAGCAACGTGCGTTCGATGTCGTGCTGGATGCGTCCAACCGTCAGCTTGCCCTCCAGGGAGACCCGGATACCGAGGAACGGACCGCCGGCCACGGCCCATCCGGCAAGCTGCCCGGGACGGCGCTCCACGAAGCCGTCCAGCCACAGCCCCTTCTTCACCAGCGCCAGCGTCGGCGCGTCTGCCTTGGGCATCGCGAGGCGCACGCTGTGCGTCGCGCCGTCCTTGGCGATCAACAGCAGCGCGCCGGGCGCACCCAGACGCGGCGGGACGATCACGGCCGTGCGCCCGTCCGACAGCGCGACCACGCGCTCGACGCCCAGATCGCCCTTCACGCGGATCTCGCGCGTGCGCCCGTCGCGGCCGAGGATGCAGTAGGCGTCCTTGGCGTCGCTCCCCGGGCAGCCGCCGCGCACGACCACCGCGCCATTGCCGCTCGACGCGACGTAGCGAGGCGCGTCGAAGGCGAGCACGGGGCGGAGAGCGAGCGGCGGTTCGAA
Source organism: uncultured delta proteobacterium (assembly GCA_963775185.1). Lineage (GTDB taxonomy): Bacteria > Myxococcota_A > Polyangia > Polyangiales > Polyangiaceae > JAPSGB01. The sequence continues at coordinate 83,982 of CAVZIE010000015.1, forward strand.
CGCGTACACCAGCGTCGCGCCGTGCTCGCGGCCGCACACGAAGCCGAACGAGCCCCCGAGCGGGATCCCCTGACAGCTCGCGTCGACGGGGAGCACGCGCTCGGTGACGGACAAGATCTTGCCGTCCGCGACGCGCACCCGCGCCAGCGCGCCGTTGTCGGCGACGATCGCCGTCTCCGGAGAGTCGGGAAAGCCGTGGAGCGTCGTGGTGACGAGCGGCTTCTTGCCGAGCGGCCCCGGCGGCACCAGCGTCGGCTCGTCGGGATCCGCGGGCGGGTCCTCGACCCACGCGGTGGTCGAAGTCGGCCGCCCGGCGCCGCGGAACAGCGAGTCGTCCGCGCCGCCCTTGTCCGTCTGCCGGAGGACGCCCGAAGGGTCGAGCGCGAAGCGACCGGAGGACGTGAACAGCACGATCTGTCCGCCCTCCAGACCGACGCCGTAGGTATCGCGCGTGCCGACCGGGCGCCAGCTGGCGCCCGCGTCGAAGGTCGCAAGTACGCCGCGCACGGGGACGTCCACGGCGCCGAGCCACGCGTCGGCGAAGGCCAGACTTCCGTACGCTGGCGCCGGCGGCAGCGCGCCGGGGTCCGTCGCCGCGCCGGTCTGGGCGTCGATCGCGACGACGTCGCCGCTGCCGCGCGCGACGGCGTACAGCCGATCGAACCCCGGGACGATCTGGTCGACGTCGAAAGCCAGGTTCGCGAGCGGGGAGAGCGCGCCGGTCCAAGCGCGCGAGCGCCAGATCAGGCTGTTGCCGCCGCTCGCGGTGAAGAAGAGGTAGCCGCCGCCGAGTCGTTCCGGAAGCTCGAGCGGTCGCACCGGCTGCCCCGCGGGCAACAGCTCGGCCGCCCGCACCAACGATCCGTCGACGTGCTCGATCAGACGCATGCCGCTGACGATCAGCCGACGCGTGCCGTCGGCGTCCACCGCCGAGAAGCTGGTGGTCGCAGCGTCACCGATGGCGAAGACCCGGGCCGGCGTGATCAGCGCAGCGGTCGAGGGGGCTTGATGTCGGTGCGGCGCGAGCACGGCGCGGCCCGCTCGCGCGTGCGCGCACCCGACCAGGGCGAGCACGGCGACCGCCGGCGGGACAAATCGTCGCTCGACCATCGGCGCCAGCGTAGCGCACAGCGGGTTTCGCTGCAGCTTGCAGAGCCCCCGGCGCGGCCCTAGCGTTCCGCCCGATGAGCTCCAAGCGACCCACCGCACCCGGCGCCGAGGAGATCCTCGGTCTGTACTTCCCGGTCCTCGACCACGGCTTCGTGGCGCTCGTGGACTACATGGGCACCGACGAGTGCGTGGAGCGCGCCGCGCGGGTGAGCTACGGCTACGGAACGCGCAAGGCCAGCCTGACCCGCGGCCTGATCCGCTACCTGCGCCGCCACTTGCACACGACGCCGAGCGAGATGGTCGAGCTCAAGTTCCATTGCTGCATGCCCATGTTCGTGGCCCGCCAGTGGATTCGTCACAGGACCGCCAGCGTGAACGAGTACTCCGGGCGGTATTCCCTGATGCCGATGCTGTTCCACACGCCGAGCGCCGAACAGCTCCAGACGCAGAGCCGCAGGAACAACCAGGGCCGCAGCGGCGAGCGCGTGGACGACGCGATCTACAAGGAAGCCGTCACCCGCTGGAACCGGATCCGCGAGGAGAGCGCGAGCGCGTACGAGTGGCTGACCTCGAACGACGTCGCGCGCGAGATTTCGCGCATCGATCTTCCGCTTTCGACCTACACCCAGTGGTACTGGAAGATCGATCTCCACAACCTGCTGCACTTCCTCAAGCTGCGCGTCGATACGCACGCGCAATGGGAGATCCAGGAGTACGGCAAGGTGATGGCGGGGATGCTCAAGCGCGTCGCGCCATTGTCGTACGAGGCGTGGATCGACTACGACGTGTGCGGCGCGCGCGTGAGCCGCATGGAGCTGGAAGCGCTCAGGCGACTGGTGAGCGCGAACGCGACGGACGCTTCGCTCGCGGCGCGCGACGGCGCCGCGCTCGGTCCAGCCGCGCTCGCGGACCTGGGCCTCAGCAAGCGCGAGGCCGCCGAGCTCCTCGGCGAAGCTCGAGAGCGCCGCGGTTCCGGATTTCGAGCTCGACGTATCGAGCGCGAAGAGCGGCGAGGAGTTCGCCGAGCGTTTCGCGAACGCGGTCCCGGGCGTGGACCGCCCTCCGGCCGACTGAGTGACTCAGAAGCGCGCGGCGACGTCGAGTCCGTAGCCCGCACCGGTCACGACCGGACGCACGATGATCGGCCTGTTGCTGTCGCCGGCCAGCGCGTGCGAAGTCGGCAAGAGCCGGATCGCGACGCCCGGGGCGCCCGGCACGTCCATGTCGCGCGTGATCACGAGATAGCCGAGCATGCGGTGATAGCCGCAGCTCGAGATGATCCCGCACTTCGCGCTCGCGTGCCGCGCCACCTGGGGCTCCGCCGGGGCCGCGTCGCTGGCGGTCGGCTCGATCGGCAGCGTCGCGGCCACCTCGCCCGCGGGGCGGGTGGGGTCCGGAACATGGGCGTCGTTCGCCACCGTCTGCGTCCCGGCCCGCTGCACCAGCGCGGTGGCGCGGGCCACGTGCGGTGCCTCCGCGCCCGGCTCGTCGGCGAAGGCCGGCGCTGCCGCCATCAAGACGGCCACCGCTGCCAACACGCCACAAGCCCGGGTCACAACAACACAATGCCTGGCATCCAGAGCTGGATCAAGTATTCAACCACCGGTAATCGTTGAACTTGTGGCACCTTCACCCACCCTGGCGCCGATGTCGGAGGGTTGCGGTGCACGGCCCCGCCGCACAGGTTGAACGGAATGCCGAGGAATCCTTCTTGATCGCGCTCCAGTCCGCCGGCGCCTACTTGCAGACCCACTGGATCGGTTTCGCCGCCGCCGTCCTGAAGGGCGCGCTCGTCCTGTTCGCGGCCCTGATCGCCGCCCGTGTCCTGGCTCGCTGGACCGAGCGCGCGCTGCGCCGGCAAAAGGGCCGCAGCGAGACCCTCGCGGGCGTCGCGCGGAGCGCGATCCGCATCGCGGTGATCGGCTTCGGCCTGGCGATGGCGCTCGACCAGATCGGCGTGAACATCGGCGCGCTGCTAGCGGGCGCCGGGATCGTGGGGCTCGCGGTCGGCTTCGGTGCGCAGTCGCTGGTCAAGGACGTGATCAGCGGCTTCTTCCTGATCTTCGACGGCGCGATCGCGGAAGGCGACATCGTCGACGCCGGCAACGGCGTCTCGGGCGTGGTCGAAGCGGTGGGGCTTCGCATGACGCGCATCCGCGCGTTCAACGGCCAGCTCTGGTTCGTGCAGAACGGCGAAATCCGCAGCGTCGGCAACATGAGTCGCGAGTGGATGCGCGCGATCGTCGAAGTTGGCCTGGCCTACGAGCAGGACGTCGCCGAGGGCATGCGGGTGCTCAAGCAGGTCGCCGACGAGTGGGCCGAGGAGCACGCGGACGTCGTGATCGAGGCGCCGGAGGTCCAGGGCCTGCTCGGCTTGAACGCCTCGGACGTCGGCATCAGGGTCGTGATCAAGGTCGTGCCGCCGCACAGCTGGACGGCGGAACGCGAGCTGCGCGTGCGTCTGAAGGCGGCGTTCGACAAGGCCGGCGTCGAGATCCCGTTCCCGCGTCAGGTGATCTACCATCGGCAAGAGGACGAGGAGTCGGCGCTGGTGGTGCAGACGACCAACAGCCAGGTCGCGCAGCCGAACTGACCACGCCGCGCGGTTCCGCGCCGGACCGGCAACCCCCGACCCAGGATCACCCGGACTACTTCAGCTTCGTCGCGCAGCCGAACTGGACGCCGAGCGACACCGCGCCGCCGTCACTGGTCTGGACGGCCGCCTGGGCGGTGTCGCAGGACGCTGGGCAGAGGATCACCTTCGTGGGCGCCTTGTCGTCGTCGTAATACCAGCCGCCGCCCGGATCGCAGGCGCCGGCGCCCGCGACCTTGTACAGGAGCTGACTCTGCGCGCCGTCGTCGAGCAGCACGTTGATCTTCCCGGGATCGAGCAAGCCCGCTTCCGGCGTCGGGATGTCGACCTGGCAGCTGATCTTTGAAGCCTTCGACACGGCTTGCGCGACCGCATCGAAGAACGGAGCCCATGCGGATGCGCCGTCGCAGATCTTCGCGCGCACGCCGTTCGTCTTGGTCACCAGGTCCGTGTACGTCGCCCCCGACGATGGCGGCGACGAGCCGCCGGGATACATGCATTTCGCGCCCGGGTCCGTGTCCGAACCCCAGCCGTACAGCCCGTCGAAGACGTAGTCCTTGAACAGGTCGCTATAGCTCGCGTCCAGGATGCCGGGCCCAAGCGTGGTGGAGTTGAACGGATCGGTCCCCCCCGGGAACGTCTCGAACTGCGTGGCGGACAGGCGCGAGTTGTCGTCGCTGACGACCACGATGGTCTTCGTCGCCTCGGGGCGCAGCCACTGTTTCCACGCCTCGCCGCCACGCGCGTCGCCTTGCTGGAAACCGGCCGTCTGCGCCAGCGTACCCAGGAACTGCTCCAGCGGCTGCGTGCTCTTCACGTCGATGCTCGACTGGAAGAAACGCGTGCCGTCGCCGCAGTTGGCGTCACCGGCCAGCGGCTGGGGAATGCACACCGCGTAGCGCGCCGACCCGCCGACGGTGATCGGGTTCGTCTTGCTGCGGAGCGACAGCATGATGACGCGGTAGTCCAGGCTCTTGCCGGCGATCAGCGCCGCGAAGTCGTTCAGGCCCTGCGTCACCTGGTCGATGGCCGGCTGCATGCTGACGGAGTTGTCCACCATCCAGATGATGTCCACCGGCAGCTTCGCCACCTGCGCCACCTCGGTGGCCGTGGCGCACGCCGCGTCGGGGTCGAAGCCGGAGTCCGTGGACACGTCGAAGCCGCTGTCGAAGCCGCCCCCGGATCCGGAGCTGCCGCTGCTGCCGCTGCTGCCGCCGCTGTCGCCGGCGTCCCCGGGCGAGGCGTCCGCGCCGGCGGCGCCGCCGCTGCCGCCGCTGCCGATGTGATCGGGCGGGTTGCTGGCGGCGCACGCACCGAGCGCGGCCGCTCCGGCGCACACCCACAGCAAGCGACGCAGCATCCCCCAAGCGTAGACCAGGATGCGACCGCTGGGTACCCGCGGCCGCCGGGTTCACGCCAATGTCACGCTGCCCGCTCAGCGCGAGCATCAATCTTGGTCGCGTGATCGCTCTCAGTCCGATTTGCGGCCTGGGAGCCGCCCGAACGCGTGCATCGCCCGCGCGATCAGGTCGTTGCACACCGCCGTCGGCGGCTTGATCGGGTACTGCTCGAGCGGGTCGTTCTGGTCGTCGTAGCAGTGCCACTGGTTGTCCCACGCGCGCGCCTCGACCTTGATCGGTCCCTTGACGTAGCCCCAGTTCTCGAACGCGCAGCTCCAGACGCCGCCGCAGTTCGTCAGCGCCAGCGGCTCGTCGGTGACGACCGGGCCGAGCAGGCTGTGACCGTGCATCAGCTCCTTGTAGCGGGCGATGGCCGGGTCGCGCCACACGCCCAACAGATCGAGAATCGTCGGAGCGATGTCCACGTGGAAGTTGAAGGTGTCTCGCTTCGCGCGGAGGTTCTTCTGTTCTTCGTCGCTGAGCGTGCCGGGAGGCGCGTAGATCCACGCGGGAACGTGGGTCTCCTCTTCCAGTACGCTGAAGGTGTGCCCCATCTGGCCGTGCTCGCGGAAGGCCTCGCCGTGATCGCTGGTGTAGACGATCACGGTGCGCTTGCCGGCGTCCGTCTCGAGCAAGTGCTTGACGATCCTGGCAACGTGCTGGTCCTGCTGCCAGACGGCGTTCTGGTAGTAGTTCTTGAACTCCGCGTTCTTCTCCGGCGCCTTGCTGGTCGTGTAGGGCGTGAACGGCTTGCCGTAGCGCTGTTGCACCAGGTACGGGTAGTGCACGTTCGAGAAGTGCACGACCGCGAGCCACGGCTCCTTGAGCTCGTGGATGTGTTGGTCCACGTGGTACGCGAGCAACTGCTCGGGCGCGCCCATGTCCAGATCCGCGTACGGCCAGAGATCGGTGGCGCTCACGAAGTGGCTCACGCCGAGGTTCTTGACGAACAGCCGCGCGTTGCCGAAGAGCATGTTCTGGCTGGTCCAGTACGCCGTGTCGTAGCCGGCCGCGCGCGCGTAGTCGAAGAGCAGCGGCCACGTGTGCATGACCTTGCGCGACGCCTCCGGTCCGGTGCCGGACCAGAGCACGGACAGCGAGATCGCCGTCGTGGAGTCCATCGAGCGCATCTCGGTCAACGGGAAGCGATCGGGCAACAGCTTGTTCGTGGCCTCCGTACGCCTGCAGTCGGGGTCGTATTCGATGCAGGTGCTGTCGGCGCGCACGCTCTCCAGAAGCAGGAACAGCACGTTGCGCGGCTTCTCCGGCTTGGGCGCGAGCTTCGGTACCGGCAAGGAATGGCGGACCTTGGGGCGGAGCTGGTGCGACTGGTCCGTCCAGCCCATCTGCGTCGCGAGCAAGCCGCCGACCGCGTTCAGGTAGAGCACGTCGGGCGTGGACGCCTGCAGCTGCCGATACTGGGTCGGGATCGCGAACGACGCCGCAGCGACCAGCGGCACGGCGAAGCCGGCGACGCGCGCCGGGCGACGGCGCGGGCGGATCACCAGGCGCGCCACGATCAGCAGCGCCGCCGCGCCCAGGAACGGGAACAGGTTGGCGCGCAGATACGTGGTGATGTCCGCGAACAGCTGGTTTACCACGCTGTCCATCAGGTTCGACGCGAACCGTGACACGTCGATGTTCAGGTACGCGTTGTATTGCTCGAAGAAGTACTCCTGGCCGCCGAAGGTGAACGTCACGCCGACGACGAACAGCACCGCGGCGAGCCAGCGCATGACGCCGCGACGCCGCGACGCCGCGTACAGCAGCACCGCCCACACCAGCAGGCTCTCGAGCACGGCCAGGGCGTAGTAGCCGCGATAGCGCCACGTCAGCTCCTCGATGCGCTGGCCGCGGCGCGCGAAATCGATGATCACCGACGCCAGCGTCGGCAGGCACAGGAGCACCCACACGCCGATGCGGCGCACGCGGATCGCCTGGCGCACACGCGCGATGCGTCGCGGATCCTCCGCGACGACCCGGGTCGGGGAGCCGGCGGGTCGGGCCGCCTCGTGGCGCTCCTCCAGGTTCTCGGTGTCGATGTTCTGCACGGACGCGGCGATGTTAGCTCGAATTTCGCGGTCCTCCAGCGACACGCCGCGGATTGTGGGCTCGCTGGTGCGGCTTTCCGCCGCGGTTCCGCATTCCGCAGGACGGGGATTCGCCGCAAGGCGGCCGCTGATCTAGAACGGACGCCCCCGGATGGCGCGGCCCCTCGAGTACAAGCCCCGCGTGCGGCTCCCGGCGGAGCTGCCGCTGCATGAGCCCAGGCCGGAGCGACACCTCGACGTGCGCTTCTGGGGCGTGCTCGTGTGGCTCGGCAGCGCGGCCGTCGCGTACTCGATCTCCGCCCGCGCCGTGCCGCTGTCGGGTTGGCTGCACGGCGCGGCCGGCGTCGCGGACGAGGTGACGGCACCGCGCGATGATTCCGCGCCGCTCCAGACAACCCCTCCGGCAGCGGCCGTCCCGACGCCGACAGCGACGCCCGCGATGGCGACGGCGACGGCGCGAGCGATCACTGCGGCGGACACGACACCGACCGGGGTCCAGGCAGCCGCCGCGCTGGCGCCGTCGGTCGCGACGCGCGACCCCGCGGAAGCGACACCGCGCGCGCGAGAGACGACAGACGACGCACCGTCGAACGCTTCCGACGACCTCGCCGTCGCGCCGCTGGACCCGGGACTGACGGCGAAGGCGGAGCCGGCATTCCACCCGCCGCCGCCGCCCGAGCACGCGCGCACGTTCAAGGCGGGCATGAGCTGCGAGTCCGCGAGTGCCGCGTACAGCGATCAGGTTTCCATCGGCGGCCCGCAGGGCCCGGCGGATCTCACGCGCGGCCAGTTCGCCAGCGTGCTCGAGAACGGCTCGTGGTTTTCGTGGTGCCACGTGCCGGCGAGCTTCAGCGTGAACGTGTGCGTCGCGGTCAAGGACGGAAAAACCGTCGGCGCCACGGTGCGGACCGGACCGCGCAGCTACAAGACGGAAGCGTGCATCGAGCACGCCGCGTGGCGCTTGCGCTTCCCGTCGAATCCGCGGCTGGACGTGACGCGCACCGTGTTCGAAGCGGACTGACAAACGACGAACGCCGTCCCGACCAGCGGGACGGCGTCTGCCGATGTGCTCCAGGCTACGCCGGGATCAGAGCCCGAACGTGCCCTTCACGCCGATGACGAGCCACTCGTGCATTCCCTTGTCGGTGATGCTCCCGCTGTCGTCGCTACCGGTCGCGGGGTTCGTCACCGTGTAGCTCGAGTACTGGCCGAGCGAGAAGCTCAGGAACGGACCGATGGTGAGCTTGTCGCCCACCTTGAAGTCCGCGCCGCCCTGGATGTTCGCGAACTCGAGGCCCGAGTAGTTGCCCTTGAAGTCCTTGCCGCCGGCCGAGGCCTTGCTGCTCAGCATCTCGTAGCCGATGCCGAGGCCGACCCAGGGGTCCAGCGATTCCGCAGGCGAGATGTGATACTGCGCCTGGAGGCCGAAGCGCATGTCGCTGGCGGAGCACGAGGCGCCGCTCGGGCAGTCCTTGTACATGGCCAGAGCGTACTGGCCGTACAGACCGACCAGGAGGTTCGGCGTCACCATGTAGCCGAGATCGAGCCGGATCGGGATCTCGCCGCTGATGCCGTCGCTCAGCTTGCCGTTCTTCACGGCGTCGCCCATCGGCAGGCCGTAGCCCAGGCGAAGACCGATCTTGATCTTGCCGCCCGCGTCCGCACCCTCGGTGCTCATCGGACGCGCCGGCCGCGGCGTCACCGCCCGCCGGAGCGGCGTCACCCGCCGGAGCGGCATCACCCGCCGGAGCGGCATCACCCGCCGGAGCGTCAGCCGCCGGAGCATCGCCGGCAGGCGCGTCACCACCCGAGTCGTCCTGCGCGAACGCGCCCGTCGCCATCAGCGATACTGCAATGCCCAACGCAATCGACGTAAAACTACGGATCATCAGATTCCTCCTCGTGAGAACGCCCCAGCAGCAAAGTGGGATCAGGTATCGGTTTCCGCTTCTTGGTAAACAACCGCCCTGGGGCCAATGCGGATCATCGCAGCGTCGGACGGTGACGGACTAGTTTCAAGCCAAGGCCAGACGATTGATATTCCGTGGTGCAGATACGCCGGGGCGAAGCAGGATCTCCCCAACACGCTCACAACATCGCGTATCTACACGCATATTCGAGAATGCCCCAAAGACGGCGCGGGGCTGATCATTGTCATGTGTAACGAACGCGCCATCGCATGTTCATGCGAGGCGCGTTACGCACTTCACGCGTCGGGCCACGTCCAGTTGCGGATCTCCGGCGCGTCGATGCCGTGCTCGTCGGCATGTCGCACGTGATCGAAGATGCGATCGCGGAGCCACTCCTTGACGTGCGCCGCGCGCGCTTGGAGCCCGGGCACGCGATCGATGACGTCGATCGCGAGATTGAAGCGATCGGTCTGGTTCGCGATCGCGAGCTGCAAGGGCGTGTTGATGTTGCCCCGCTCCTTGTAGCCGCGCACGTGCAGGTTGTCGTGGTTCGTGCGCCGGTAGGCGAGCTTGTGGATCAGCCACGGGTAGCCGTGGAAGTTGAAGATCACGGGCTTGGTCGTGGTGAAGAGACCGTCGAAGTCCCGATCGGACAGCCCGTGGGGGTGCTCGGACTCCGGCTGCAGCTTGAACAAGTCGACCACATTCACGAAGCGGATCTTCAGGTCCGGCAGCTTGTCCCGCAGGATCGCCACGGCGGCCAAGGCCTCGATCGTCGGCACGTCACCAGCGCTCGCCATCACCACGTCCGGCTCGCCGCCGTCGTCGTTCGACGCGAAGTCCCACATGCCGATGCCCTTGGCGCAGTGCCGCGCCGCCGCGTCCATGTCCAGATATTGCGGGTGCGGCTGCTTGTCGGCGACGATCACGTTCACGTAGTCCACGCTGCGCAGGCAGTGATCGACGGTGCTGAGCAGGCAGTTCGCGTCCGGCGGCAGGTAGATACGCGTGACGACCGCGCGCTTGTTCGTGATGACGTCGATGAAACCGGGGTCCTGGTGCGTGAAGCCGTTGTGGTCCTGTCGCCACACGGTCGAGCTGATGAGAATGTTCAGCGACGAGACACTGGCGCGCCAGTCGATCTCTATCTTGGCCTTCTCCAGCCACTTCGCGTGCTGGTTGACCATCGAGTCGATGATGTGCGCGAAGGCCTCGTAGGTCGAGAGCAGGGCGTGCCGACCGGTGAGCAGATAGCCCTCCATCCAGCCCTCGATCGTGTGCTCGCTCAGCATCTCCATCACGCGACCGTCGGGCGAGAGCTCGCCGCCGTCCGCGTCCTCGGGACGCGTCTCGGCGAGCCACGTCTTCTTGGTCGCGCCGTAGATCGCCTGGAGCCGGTTGGACGCGGTCTCGTCCGGGCCGAACACGCGGAACGTCTGCATGTTGCGCTTCATGACGTCGCGCAGGAACTCGCCGAGCACGAACGTGTTCTCGAGGTAGGTGCTGCCCGGACGCTCGAACTTCACGGCGTGGTCGCGGTAGGCCGGCATGTCGAGCGGCTCACGCAGCTGTCCGCCGTTGGCGTGCGGGTTGGCGCTCATGCGCCGCTCGCCCTTCGGCGCCAGCTCCTTGAGCTCGGGCACGAGCCCGCCGTTGTCGTCGAACAGCTCTTCCGGCCGGTAGCTCCGCATCCACTTCTCGAGCACGGCCAGGTGCGCCGCGTTCTCGCGAACCTTCGTGACCGGAACCTGGTGCGCGCGCCAGGAGCCCTCCAACTTGTGCCCGTCGATCTCCGCCGGCGCCGTCCAGCCCTTGGGACTCCTGAGCACAATCATTGGCCAGTGTGGACGCAGCGCGACGCGCGTGCGCCGCGCCTCGTGCTGGATCGTCCGGATGTCGTCGATGCAGCGATCGACCGTCGCGGCCATGCGCTGGTGCATCTGCCGCGGGTCGTCGCCTTCGACGAAGTACGGCGTGTAGCCGTAGCCGACGAACAAGCTCTCGAGCTCGCGGTGCGGGATACGCGCGAGCAGCGTGGGGTTCGCGATCTTGTAGCCGTTCAAGTGGAGGATCGGCAGCACCGCGCCGTCGCGGATCGGGTTCAGGAACTTGTTCGAGTGCCAGGATGTCGCGAGCGGTCCCGTCTCCGCCTCCCCGTCACCGATCACCGGCACGACGATCAGGTCGGGGTTGTCGAACGCCGCCCCGAACGCGTGGCTCAAGCTGTAGCCGAGCTCCCCACCCTCGTGGATCGAGCCGGGTGTCTCGGGTGTGCAGTGACTGCCGATGCCGCCGGGGAACGAGAAGCGCTTGAACAAGCGCTGCAGGCCGCGAGCGTCCGGGCCGCAGTCCGGATACACCTCGGAATACGTTCCTTCGAGCCATGCGTTGGACAGCACCGCCGGCGCGCCGTGTCCGGGCCCGGAGATGTAGAGCATGTCCAGGTCCTTCTGCTTGATCGCGCGGTTCAAGTGCACCCAGATGAACGACTGTCCCGGGTCGGATCCGAAGTGACCGAGCAAGCGCTTCTTGATGTGCTCGACCCGCAGCGGCTCCCGCAGCAAGGGATTTTCCTGCAAATACAGCATGCCAACGCACAGATAGTTGCAGGCCCGCCAGTACGCATCGATGCGCTCGAGCTCCTGGTCGGCGAGCGGCGCCGCCTCTCCGATGTTCGTCCCCGTCAGCGACATCCTGTCCTCCGATCGCGCCGGGTCTGCCAGCGCCGGCACCCAGCGATAACCATTGCGCTCGCCGAGGCAAACGCCCGCGTGCAAGCGACGCGCCCGGCCTGCGCGTGGAATCGCCGCGACGCGCAACCAGTGCGTTTCGACATGACGCCGCTCACCCCGTCGTCACTGGATCGGCACCTGGAATAGCTTGGCACGATGACTGCATCGTGTTGGCCCATACCCGAACGGGGAAGAGCGATGCGCCGACAGAACCGATCCCAGTCCGCGACCGAGCCGGTGGTCCTGATCGCGATGGAGCGCGGCAGCCGCTGGCCCTCCTGGGCGCGCGAAGCCGCGCCGGATGCCATCGTGCTGGCGCAACAGCCGGGCGAGACCCCTCTGGCGTTCGCCGAGCGGGGCGCGCGCCGACTCGCACGGATCGGGCCGGCTCAACACCTCGTGAAGGTCGTGCTCGCGGTAGCCGACGACACCACGCGCGAGGCGCTGATCGCGCGCTGCCTTCTGACGCAGGCGTCGCTGCAGTGCATGGCGCCGTCGGTACCGGACATCGTGCTCGTCGCGGACAAGAGCTCGGGAAGCGAGCTGCGCGGCGGGCTGTTCGGACTCGCCGGCGCGTTGCGCGATCATCTCGGAAGCGCGCGCGGCGTGAGCGTGCACTTCGGACAGAACCCGCCTGCGCGACAGCCGAAGGCCTTCTTCGACACCACCGCCCAGGTGCTGTCCTCGTACTGATCGCGGGAGATTGCCGGTCCGGCGCGGTATCCCGCGGCCCGCCCCACGTGCTTCCGCGCCGGACCGGCATCCTCCCGGCGAGACGTCAGAGATCGGTCATCAGGCTGGTGATGACGTAGTTCGCGATCAGGATGGCGACGGCGCTCTGCACCACGGCGCGGGTCGTGGCTTGCCCGACCCCGCGCGCACCACCCGACGCGAAGAAGCCCTGGCGGCACGAGATGGTCGAGATCAGAAAGCCGAACACCGCGGCCTTGATCTCGCCCATGTAGAAGTCCTTGGGGACCATGTACTTCTCGATGTTCGCGATGAAGATGCCGGGATCGACGTTCAGGCCCTTCACCGCCACGATCCACGCGCCGACCATGCCGATGCAGGTGTAGAGGATGCAGAGCAGCGGCCCCATCAGCACCGCCGCGAGCATGCGCGGGACGATCAGGTACTGCACCGGGCTCACGCCCATGGTGACGAGCGCGTCGACCTGCTCGGTAACGCGCATGTTGCCGAGCTCGGCGGCCATCGCGCTGCCGGCGCGCGCGGTGATCATCAATGCGGAAAATACCGGACTGATCTCCCGTGTGAGCGAGATCGCGACGACGGAGCCGACCAACGCCTCGGCGCCGTACTGACGCATGCTGTTTACCATCTGCAGCGCCAGCACCATGCCGCTGAAGAGACCGGTCAAGCTGATGATGAACACCGACTGCACGCCGATGAAGTCCATGGCGAGCAGGAACTGGGCGATCCGGTAGGGCGGCCTGACCAGCCAGATCAGCGTCTTGCCCGTGAGGATCAGGAACGAGCCGACGCCGTCGAGCAGATCGAACAGCGGCCGCACTGCCGACGCCAGCAGGCCCGCCTTCTTCTCCTGCTCGCCGTCGGATGACGCCACGTCGTCCTTCTAACCCGGACCCCGGAGCACGGCGAGCAACTCCGCGGACCGCGGGCCAGTCGCGGATAGCAGCGCCCTTCGCGGCTCGACAGACAGGCTCGAGAGCAGCGCGTCCCCGCCCAGCGCGGAGACGTACGGCTCGCCCCACTCGACGAGCAGCAGGCGACCGTCGTCCCGCTGCTCGGCAAGACCGAGCTCGCGCACGTCCCCGCTGCCGCCGAGCCGGTACAAGTCGGCGTGCACGAGCGGCGGCACGGTCTCGTACTCGCTCACCAGCGTGAACGTGGGGCTCGTGACGCGTACGTCGCCGGGCAGGCCCAGGGCGCGACAGATCGCGCGCACGAGGAACGTCTTGCCCGCGCCGAGCTCGCCGGACAAGACGACCAGATCGCCGCCGCGGAGGTGCGGCGCAATGCGCCGCGCGAGGTGGATGGTGGCGCGGCGCGTGGGCAACGCGATCGACAGCTCGCTCATCGCGTGCGCACCGTGGCAAGTTGCCGTGCCAGGTTGCGACCGCCCTCGAACCCCTTGCGATCGCTCGTCCACAGCGCGGCGTCGGTCACGGCCAGGCGCTGACGCGCTTTCTCGTGCAGGCGGGCGACGGCGCGCGCGTCGTCGACGCGCTCGAGCGGGAAGCTCGACAGCACGCTCGAGGCGAGCAGCGCCGCGTCGTGCCCGAGCGCGGCGTACCAGTCCGGCGGCTCGCCGGCGCGCTCGACGAAGCCGCGCATGTCCGCTGGCGCGTCGGCATCCTGGACGTAGGGGAAGTGCCCCGTCGCCAGCGCGATGCCCGCTTGCTTGCCGAGGCCCGGCAGCAGATCGCCGCTCTCGAGCCCGAGCCCGACGAGCGGGCGGCGCCCCGCCGCGGCGAGCTCCGCGATCGCGTCGCGGGAACACCCGGCGTCCCCCAGCAAGGCCAGCGCGTCCACGCGCTCGTGCTTCCACTGCTGCACGGGGAAGCGCGGCATACCGGCAGCGAGCGGCGCGGTGGAGCAGGACGCGCCCCCGGGGCCGACCCGCGCGACGTGCTTCGCGCCGGCGGCCTGGAGCGCGTCGAGCAGCGTCTGCGTGGCGCGCGCGTCGTCGGCGCCGATGTTGAAGCCGTAGCCGTCGCCGGCGTCGTCCGGCGTGCGGGCGAGCAGGATCACCGGGATCGACTGGCTCGCCGCGTAGCGCGCGGCGCGCGCGGCGCCGTCGGCGTCGACCCCGGCCACCAGAATCGCTGCGCCGTCGCCGGCCAGCTCCGCCAGCGCATGCTCCGTCCCCGCGACGTCGCCGCCGTCGTCGCGTGCCACCAGCCGGACGGCGTCCGCGCGACCGGCGGCCTTGGGCAGCCCGAGCGCGCGCGACATGCCCGCGGCCACCGCCGCGGAGCGACGGCGCGAGTCCGTCGTGGCCACGCTGAGCAAGAGTCCCACCGCGCGCCCTGCGACGCGCGGGACGACCTGGCCGCGCGCGGCCAGGCGCGCGAGCTGGTCGCCCTGCTCGCTGGCGCGGAGGGCCGCAGGACCGCTGTCGATCAAGCGCTTGGCGAGGGCCGCGTCGCCGCGCTCGAGCGCGAGCCGCGCCAGGCGCGCGCGCAACGACTTGCGCAGCCAGCGCTGTGCCGGGGTCCGCGACGAGCTGCCTTCGCCTTTCTGCGCTTCCTGGTCCAGGTCGACCAGGCTGCCCTCGAGTGCGCGCGTGGGAACGCCGTCGAGCAGGCGCTCGATCTGGCGCTCGACCGCTTCGCGATCTTCCGGGGCCGCCTGGGCGAGCCAGTCGAGCATGTAGCCGATCGCGCTGCGCCAGCGGCGCGCGCCGATCGCGGCGTGCACCAGCTCCTCGCCGTAGACGAGCCGCTCGTCGGGATCCACGATCTTGCCGTCCAGCGGCGCGAGCAGCGCGAGCGCCTGGTCCGGCTTGCCCTGACGGCTCAGGATCGCCGCCTCGGTCACCACGGCAAAATCGCGAGTGCTGCCCGCCGGCCCCCGCTGCGTGGCCGCGACGACCTTGCGCGCCTCGTCGAGGCGACCTTGCTGGATGCGGATCCACGCGAGATAGACGCGCACCACACGTGCGCGGTCGTCCGCCGGGTGGCCCGCGAGGAAACGACGGATCCGGGGCTCGAGCGCGACGCGCTTGTCCGGCGCCGCGGCGATCCAGGCCTCGTGGATGGCGCGGAACTCGCGCTGCGCCCCGAGCGAGCCCGCCAGAGCCGCGTCGGGCCGGAGATCGTCCTGGTGCGCGCCCGAGCAGGCCCCGAGCCCAGCCAGGATCGTCAGCAAGTACAGCCAGTTCCGCGGCTTCATCCGCACGCCTTCGCTTGACGGAGCGGCCGGGTTCCCGTAGCACCCGCGGGGCGGTTGCGGCCGCCCGGAGGTTTCCGCGTGTCCGACGATAAAGCAAGCACGCCGCTCTCGTCGAGAGACCGCCGGGCGTTCTTGTATCGCAAGCTCCACTCGCTCACCGGGGTCGTCCCGGTAGGGTTCTACCTCGTCTTGCACCTGTGGACGAACGCCAAGGCGATGCAGGGGCAGCAGGTCTTCGACGACGCGGTGCGAGACATCTCGCACATGCCATATCTGCTGGCGTTCGAGGCGCTGGGCATCTGGATCCCGATCCTGTTCCACGGCCTGTACGGCATCAAGCTCATGCTCGAGGGCCGGCCCAACAACCAGCGCTACCCGTATTCGCGCAACTGGATGTACACGCTGCAGCGCGTGACCGGCATCCTGGCGTTCGCGTTCATCGCGTACCACTTCTGGGAGCTCCGGGTGCAGGTCGAGCTCGGGCGCATGGAGAAGGCGGACTTCTTCCCGCACCTGTGCGCCACGCTCTCGGCCACCACGAAGAGCGGCATCCCGGTGATGGCCATCCTCTACCTGATCGGCGTCGCCGCGTGCGTGTTCCATTTCGCCAACGGGCTGTACGGCTTCTGCTTCTCGTGGGGCATCACCGTTTCGCGGCGCGCCACGCGCATCGGCGCCGTGGTGTTCGGCCTGTTCGGCATCGCATTGTTCGTGATGGCGGCGAACACGGTGATCTTCTTCGCCACCGGCTCGCGCCTTGTGCTCGCGACCGACAACCATACCGGCGGTCCGCCGCCGGTCACCTGCCGGGACATCGGCAAGGCCGCGGTCGCGGCGGTGGAGCACTGATGCCCGGCAAGACAAGACGCACCATCGTGGTCGGCGGCGGTCTCGCCGGTCTGATGACGGTCATCAAGCTGTGCGAAGCCGGCGTGCCGGTGCTGCTCGTGAGCCTGGTGCCGGTGAAGCGCTCGCACTCCGTGTGCGCCCAGGGCGGCATCAACGCCAGCGTGAACACGAAGGGCGAAGGCGACAGCCCGCGCATCCACATGGAAGAGACCGTGTACGGCGGCGATTTTCTCGCCAACCAGCCGCTGGTCAAGGGCATGGCCGACGCCGCGCCCGGCATCGTGGAATTGATGGACCGCATGGGCGTGCCGTTCAACCGCACGCCCGAGGGCCTGCTCGACTTCCGTCGCTTCGGCGGCTCGCTGTTCCACCGCACCGCGTTCGCCGGCGCCACCACCGGCCAACAGCTCTTGTACGCGCTCGACGAGCAGGTCCGTCGCTTCGAGACGAAGGACGTCGTCGACGAAAAGGGCGTCGCCGTGCCGGGCGAGAAGATGGTGCAGAAGCTCGAGCTCTTCGACTTCCTCGGCATCGTCCGCGACGACAGCGGCAGCTGCGTCGGCATCGTGGCCCAGGACATGCGCACGATGCGCATCAAGGCCTACCCGGGCGACGCGGTGTGCCTCGCGACGGGCGGCGCGGGCATCGTGTTCGGGCGCTCGACGAACAGCGTGATCTGCACCGGCACCGCCGCTTCCGCGGTCTACCAACAAGGCGCCGTGTACGCGAACGGCGAGTTCATCCAGGTCCACCCGACGGCCATCCCGGGCGCGGACAAGCTGCGCTTGATCAGCGAGAGCGCGCGCGGCGAGGGCGGCCGCGTATGGGTGCCGAAGGACGCGAAAGACAAGCGCCGTCCGAAAGACATCCCCGAGAAGGAGCGCGACTACTTCCTCGAGCGCATGTACCCGGGCTACGGCAATCTGGTGCCGCGGGACATCGCCTCGCGCGCGCTGTTCCAGGTCGGCTTCCACGAGGGCCGCGGTATCTACAACGCGAAGACGGAGAAGAACGAGCTCGAGGTCTACCTCGATCTGACGCACCTCGATCGCGGCATGCTCAAGCGGAAGCTCTCCGGCATCCTCGAGATCTACGAGAAGTTCGCCGGCGAGGACCCGTACACCCAGCCGATGCGCGTGTTCCCGGCGGTCCACTACACCATGGGTGGCCTGTGGGTGGACTACGAAGCCGATGCCTCGGGGGAGATTGTGGTCGGTTCGGCGCGGAACCAAGCGACGAGCATCCCCGGCCTGTATGCCGTCGGGGAAGTCGATTACCAGTACCACGGCGCCAATCGTCTCGGTGCGAACTCGCTGCTCTCGTGCCTGTACGGCGGCACCCTCGCCGGCCCGGCCATCGTCGCGTACCGGCGGTCAATCCCGCGCAGCGCCTTCGACCTCCCTGGTTCGGTGTTCGAGAAGGCGGAGGCTGCCGAGCAGCAGCGCTACGACGAGATCCTCGGTCGCAACCAGGACAAGCAGGACACGGAAAACCCCTTCCGGCTCCACGCCGAGCTCGGCGAGACCATGCTCCGCGACTGCACCATCGAGCGCCACAACGACAAGCTCGACGGCGTGCTCGACAAGCTGAGCGAGCTCGAGGAGCGGGTGAAGAACGCGCGCATCACCGATGCGTCCATGCGCATGAATCAAAGTGCGCAGTTCGTCCGCCATTTCCAGAACATGCTGGTGCTCGCGCGGGTCATCGCCCAGGGCGCCAGGAATCGCGACGAGTGCCGCGGCGCCCACTACAAGCCGGAGTTCGACCCCGACGCGACGCCCGGCGCCGTGGGCCGCGACGACAAGAACTGGCTGCGCACTACGCTCGCCGTCCACGACGGCCCGGGCGAGGTCCGCTTCATTCGCGAGCTCGACTACGAATGCGCCGGCCAGAGCCGCCACGTGACGGACGCGGTGGACACGAGCCTGGTCAAGCCGCGCCCACGCAAGTACGAACAAGCCGGCGCCGCCAGCGCCGACGCCACGGCGGAAGCCAAGGAGGCGTGATGGCGAAGAGCAACGACACCAGCCTCGTGCGTTTGCGAATCCGCCGCCAGGACGCGCCGGACAAGCGGGAGACGCGCCGCTGGGAGGAGTTCGCCGTCGAGCGCCTGCCGCAGATGAACGTGATCAGCGCGCTCATGCAGATCCAGAAGAACCCGGTCACGGTGGACGGCCGGGAGGTCGCGCCGGTGGCGTGGGAGTCGAGCTGTCTCGAAGAAGTCTGCGGCGCGTGCACGATGGTGATCAACGGTCGCGTGCGCCAGAGCTGCAGCGCGCTCGTCGACACCATCGCCCCCAAGGGCGAGACGATCGTGCTCGAGCCGATGAGCAAGTTCCCGCTGGTCCGCGATCTCGTGGTCGATCGCTCGCGCATGTTCGACGCGCTCAAGCGCGTGAAGGCGTGGGTCGACATCGACGGCACGCATCCGCTCGGCCCGGGACCGCGTCAGTCGCAGGCGGAGCAGGAAGCGCTGTACCCGCTCAGCCGCTGCATGACCTGCGGCTGCTGCCTCGAGGCGTGCCCGCAGTACGGCGACCAGTCGGACTTCGTCGGCGCGGCCGCGCTGAACCAGGTGCGCCTCTTCAACAGCCACCCGAGCGGCGCCCTGCACAAGGCGGAGCGACTGGAGACGGTGATGGGCCCCGGCGGCGTCGCGGACTGCGGCAAGGCGCAGAACTGCGTCGAGGTGTGCCCGGTCAAGATCCCGCTCGTCGACTCGATCCAGAGCGTGGCGCGCGACACGACCAAGCAGCTGCTCTTCGGCTGGCTCTTGAAGTAGAGGCGCCGGGATGCCGCACTGCTACATGCTGACGATCTGCAGCGGGTCGTCCGTCGATCAGCACACGAACAACGTGACGCTGTTCAATCTGGTCGAGCAGCTCAACGTGCCGCCCGGCGCGCCGCCCCCTCCCGGCGGCGTCGTGCCGCTGGAGATCCACGCCTATTTCCAGCTCGACACGACCGAGATGGGGCAGAGCTTCGACATGCGCTTCGCCCTGGTCCCGGGCTCCGGCCTCGAGACGTACAGCGAGATCACGTCGCACCGGTCGGTGACGCCGCGCTATCGCACGCGCTCGGTCGGCCTGCCGTTCCCGCCGGTGATGGGCCAATACTCGCTGCGCGTGGACACGCGCCCCGCGGGAGCCAACGGCTGGACGCGCGACACCACCGCGTGGCCGCTGTTGATCATCGAGCACACGCCACAGCCGGTCGTCACGCACTGATCCGTCACGCGCCACCCGAAGCTCGCCCGGCGCAGGTCCAGGCCTGGGAAATCCCCTCATTGGGACTTTCACAGGAAAGGGCGGAAGAGCGGAAGGTTTCCAGGGACTTGGGGTATTCAGGCGTGAGCCGGAAGCAACTCGGCGCCCGGCTGGAACCACACCGGTTCCGCGCCGGACCGGCAATCAATCGATCAGGGACACGGACAGCCGGCTTGAGAGACGCAGGCGTAGAGCGAGAGCGCCAGGTTCATCGACGTGCCGTTGACACCGCCGAACTGGTTGATCACGCCTTGGCACGCCTGGAAGCAGGCCGCGCCCGAGCAGTTCGACGAGGTGAAGCACTTGAGGATCTCTGGACAACCGAAATCACCGACGCACGAGCCGAGCTGGCCGAAGCAGCTCTGGCACGCGCACGCCTCGCACGCGCCGCTCGCCTGCGAGACGCACTGATCGACGCCGCCGCTGCCGCCGGTTCCGGCGACGGCGCCGGTCCCGCCGAACCCACCGGTGCCCGCGACGCCTCCGGTGCCCGCCACGCCGCCCGCTCCGGCGACGCCGCCGCTGCCGCCGGCGCCTGCCGCGCCGCACGATCCGCAGCCGAGGGTCGAGATTTCGTTCACGCAGATGTTGTCCCAGAAATTGGTGCAACAGTACGGGTCCGTCGCGCACACGCACTTCGAGACCGCTGGATCCGAGCACGACGGCACTTGCTGTGCGGCGCAGCAATCGCCGCTGGCGCCAGCCGTGCCGCCTGTGCCCGAGACGCCGCCCGTGCCGCCGAACGCACCCGTGCCGCCGAAGCCGGCGCTGCCCGCGACGCCGCCTGCGCCGCCCACGCCGCCGAAGCCGCACTTCTGCTCGGGCGGACCGCCGTAGGGGGACGTGTCCACGCAGCCGAGCTGGGCGACGGAGAGATCGTCGCCGCACAGGCCATCGGGTCTACAGCAACCGTTGGCCGTGATCGGACCGAGGTTCTGCGACGGGCACGACGCGTCCGGTACGCCGGGCTGGTTGGTCTGCACGCAACCGATCGGGAAGCCCTGGGCGAGTCCCGCCGCCGGCGTCGTGTCCACGCCGCACTGGCCGGGCGCGTTCGTCGGACAGCACGCGTTCAAGGTGATGACGCCCATCACGTTCACCGACGAGCAGAAGTTGCCACCGCAGATGACGCCGGTGGAACCGCCGCTGCCACCGAAGCCCGCCGTGCCGCCAAACCCCGCCGTGCCGCCGAAGCCCGAAGAGCCCGAAGAGCCGCCGAAGCCCGCCGTGCCGCCGAAGCCACCAGTGCCGCCGCAGGTACCGCAGCCGAGCGACTCGACCTCGGCGACGCACGTGCCGTCCCAGGCGGTGTTGCAGCAATACGGATCGCTCTTGCAGACGCACGGCGCAACGCCGGGCAGCACGCAGCCGGGCGAGCTGGTCGCGAAGCAACAATTGCCGCTGCCACCCGTGCCCGCGCTGCCGCCGAAGCCCGCGCTGCCGCCGAAGCCCGCGCTGCCGCCGAAGCCCGCGCTGCCGCCGAAGCCCGCGCTGCCGCCGAAGCCCGCGCTGCCGCCGAAGCCCGCGCTGCCGCCGAAGCCCGCGCTGCCGCCGCTGCCGCACACGCTCTGGCACACGTTGGGATCGGCGTTCGCGCACAGGCACAGGTCCATGCAGCCGCTGCAGCCGTTGCAATCCGGCGAAGTGCACGCACCACCGCCGACGCCGCCCGTCGCGCCGACGCCGCCCGTCGCGCCGACCCCGCCCGTCGCTCCCGTGCCGCCGAACGCGCCCGTCGCCCCCGATCCGGCGAATCCGCCGGAGTCGCCGAAGCCGTCGGACCCGGTTCGCGCGCCGCACGCGGCCGCGAGCAACACCGAGGAAACAAGCAATGATCGTCGAAGCAAGCGGTCCATGGCGCCAATTCTAGAGCATCCGCACAGGCACCGCCCGTTTGTCGCCGGCCTGCTCAGGCGAGCAGGCACCGCCGGGGTGTGGCGTCGAACGCGGGCGCGTGGGATCTTCGCGCCCCAACGCGATGGACTTCATCCACATCGACCGACTGGAGCTCGAATGCATCGTCGGCGTCAGACCTCGCGAGCGCCATCGCAAACAACCGGTGCGACTCGACGTCGTCCTTGGCCTGGACGTGTCGCGCGCCGGCCGCACCGGACGCATCGTGCTCACCTGCGACTACGATCGCGTCGCCAGCGAGACCACGACGCTGCTGCGCTTCCGTGAGTACAAGCTGATCGAAGTCGCGACGGAGGAGCTCTCTGCGATGCTGTTCGGCCTGCATCCGCCGCTGGAGAGCGTCGAGCTCCGGCTCGAGAAACCGGCTGCACTGCGCGGTCTGGCGCGCAGCGCTTCGGTCCAGATCACGCGAAAGCGAGCGGATTTCCCCCGGCGCCAGATCTCGACCGCGTACGGCGAGCTCGAGGTGCTGCTCGAGACGCACGAGGCGGGCCTGTATCTGGTGCACGTGGACCCGGCGCGCGAGCTGCCGGTCTGCGACGGAGCGCGCCGCGAGCTCGAGTGGACCGTGAGCGGCGAGCTGACGCCCGAGGTCGGCGCCCACGACGCCCACGTCGTGTGGGCGGAAGGTCGAAGCCGCACGTACGTGAACCGCACGTCGGAGCGCGCGACGTTGTTCTGCTGTGCCAGCCCTCCGCTCGCCAAGTAGCCGTTGTTCGAGGGCTTTTCCCTGTCGCTAGAACGGCGGCGCGTTTGCCGTAGAATGCGACCCGCGAGCCATGGAACCGACACCGGACACGAAGCGTCGGAAGGGCGCCGACGCCAGCGTGAAGCCGAGCGAGCCGCGCATCCAGATCGCACCGGACATTCGGGAGGATGCGTGAGCCCATGCCCACGATCCCCGACCTGGGCGGCGCGCCGTCGCGCGAGACGGCGTTTCCGCACGACACCATCCCCGCGCCTCCGCCTGCCGAGCACGACGACGACTGACAGCGTCCGGCGACGCGACGAGCCGGGGCTCGACGTCTACCGCGGCTTGGCCGTGCTGCTCATGTTCGTGGTGCACGCCTACCGGCTGGAGCCGGGGCAGCCGCTGCGCGGGATCGGGGAGCGCACGCTCGCCGCGCTACTCTGGGGCGAGCCGTACATCGCCGCGTCGTTCCTGTTCGTCGTCGGCATGAGCCTGGTGCTGTCGCGCGAGCACGCCCGCGCGAGCAGCGCCAAGTGGCTGGCACGGCTCGCGCGGCGCGCGGCCGGTCTGCTCGCGTTGTCGATGCTGCTGTTCATCGCGCACTACGGCTTCGAGCTGCCGGACCTGCTCGTCTCGTCCGGCATCCTGTCGGCAATCGCGGGCGCTGTCGTGCTGACCGGCGCGTGCCTCGTGACGGCGCGGAGCGTCCTGTGGCTCACCGTCGCGTCGATGGCGATCGTCGGCGTCACGGCGTGGCTCGATCACACCCACGCCGCGGTCTCCGGGCTGAACGCCGGCCCCGGCGGCATGTTCCCGTTGCTCGCTTTCGCGTGCTGGGGCGCGCTGGTGTGCATCGCATACCGGCGGCACGGCGCCCGCGCGCTCGGCGTCGCAACGGCGCTCGCCGCCGTCGTGACCGCGGCGGCGCTCGCGACGCGCGCGCCGTGGACCACGCTCCAGACCTCCTACTACGCCGATCGCGGCGGCGAGGTCGCGCTGCTGCACCTCGCGGCGCATCCAGCCGGCGCGCTCGAACCGATGGACTTCTGGAATCACTCCGCAGTGGGCGCGCTCGGACTGTCCTTGCCGCTCGCCGCCACGACGTGGCTCGTCGTCGGCAACGGCACGCGCATCGTGGCGCTCGGCGTAACGGTTCCACTCGAGCTGGTCGGGCGCCACGCGCTCGCCGCCTACGTGATGCACCTGGTGCTGCTCGGCGCCCTCGATCTCGGCGGCGTGTTTCCGCCGACCGCGGCGTGGACCTGGGCGCTGGTCGCCGGCCTGTTCGCCCTCGCGACGCTGCTGGCGGTCGTGCTCGAACGACGGCCGAACGCCGCGCGCTATCAGTCGAGCGAGAGCGTCGCGCGGTAGACCGCCAGGATGTACAGCGGCACGTGATAGCCGTGCAGCCCGTACTCCTGGTCGAGGAAGCTGCCGCCCGGCTTGCCCACGACCTGCAACAGGAACAGATCCGAGTTGTGGTGCCGCGGGCTCACCAGACCCGGCCGCGTGCCATAGACGAAGCCGACGTGCAGCTCGTTCTTGCGCGTGCCGTCCTTCGGGATGTTCATCCAGCGCACGTACGGCCCGATTGCGCCGAAATCGCGGTGGCGGAAGAACAGCGTCGCCTCGTCCTTGTTCAGCCAGCCGCCGTCGTGGATATTGGCGTGAAACCAGTCGAACGTGTCGTCCTGCCGGTCCTCGTAGCGGCGTGTGAACGTGTTCAGCAGGAACATGAAGTCGAGGGGCACGACCAACCGCACGCGGCCCTCCCCGTAGCCGAAGCCTTGCGCGTCGAACTCGCCGGCGCTCTCGCGATCGCGGCGGGCAGCGCCCGTCCGCGACTGCCCGGAGGCGAACGACAGATTCCGGTACACGCGCCGGTAGCCCGCGCTGGCGCCGAAGGTGAACAGGAACACGCGCGCGTCGATGTTCATGCTGCCGTCGGCGTAGGGCAGGCTCAGGATGCCGCTCGCGCGGGTCTGCAGCATGCTCATGCCCGGCTCGAGATCCGAGCGGTTCTCGAGGCTCAGCTGCGAGCCGACGGTGTACGCGTCCAGGTGCGCGTAGTTGCCCGGCGCCGGCGGATTGAGAAAATAGTCGCGCGGTAGCTCGGCCTTCGCGACGCCCGCGACAAGCACCCACGCCACGCACGCCGAGAGCGCGATGCCAACCCCTCTTTGCACCCACTCACGCTAGGCGATCCGCGGCGATCCGCGAAGCGAATTATGGTCGCCGCTGGATGATGCGTAGCTCGACCGGGAAGGCGACGTCCTTCCGGACATGCCCGCGTACCCACCCGCGCCCGACAGCCTCCATGCGCTCGGGCGACACGTGACGCGTCTGCCAAAGGTAACGGAACACGGCGTCGGCCCGCGCCTGGCTGCGCGCGATCCCGCGACGGATCCGCGCCGGCTCGCCGCCGTCGGGGCGCGAGCTGAAGCACTCGATGCGCAAGAGCTGGACGCCCGGGCGCGCGTGCATCAGCGCGGCCACGGCGTCGAGCACCGCGCGCGTCGACGGCGCCGGCAGACGCTCGAGCGGATGCGCCACGATGGCCGTCCGGGTCGCGATGTGCGTGCCGCGGCAGTCGAGCCACGCCGCGGCGTCCGGTGCTGGCGCGCACGGCGGGGCGCCAGATCCGCTTGGCCGGGCCGGCGCGGAATCCCGGGGCGCGGGCGGCCGGGACGGCGGATGCAAGCGTCCAACCGCGAGCGCGGCCTGCATTGCGCCGGGGTCGGCGTCCGCCGGAGCTCGCGTCGCGGCACACGCGGGGCACGCGCCGGCCAGCGCCAGGACAGCGATCGAGAGTCGCATCGACAGATCCTGTGTTATCGCCCGCCCGCGCGCGCGTCCACGGCACCGCGTAGCGACAACCCTGGAAATCGAGGGAATGTCGAGGTTACACTTCGCCGCGCAGCGCACATGCGCGCCGTATGCGCGCCGTTCGCGCCCCGAGAGGTACCATGTCGATCCCCGAGAAACAGCCGGTCCGCGTCATGTTGCGCTTCGCGGCGGTAGCGTTCGCGCTCGCGATCCTTTCCCTCGCCAGCGTGGCGCTCGCCAGCGGGCGCGTCCAGTGGACGAACACGCACCCCAAGGAGCGCGACGGCGAGTCCTGGCATCTGGAGGTGAAGATCTTCCTCGCGCGCGCGCCCGCCGTGCCGCACATCCCGGTGAAGTTCGAGTTCAAGCCGACCGCGTACTACGAGCGCGACATGGTCGACGGCGACAAGATCGTGGAGCGCAAGGTCCCGCTGACGAACAACCAGGACATCATCGAGGACGTGGACATCGGCTTTCTGGATCCGTCGGACGGCAAGATCCAGGCGCGCACCAAGTTCTCCTTCAAGATCACCCGCGCCCACGGCTTCGAGGCCGGCGAGTACAAGGTGACCATCCGCGACGCGCGCAACGGCAGCCTCATCGGCACGCCCACCCATCTGGTGCTCGACGGCGAGAACAAGGCGATCGACCGCCGCACCATGGTCTTCTCGGGCAACGACAAGCCGAAGAAGAAGAAGACCGAGATGAAGCAGGTCGACCGCAACGGCGACGTCAAGGACGACACCGGCAGCGGCGGCGACAAGGGCGACAAGGGCGACGACAGCGCGGCTTCCGACGGCGACAGCAGCGGCGACAAACCCGCGGCCGACAAGCCCGCGACCGACGACACCGGCGCCGGCTCCGACGACTCCTCCGGCGACAACGGCGCGCATGGCGGCCCGCCGCCGATCAAGGAGAAGCCCGGCTGCAACTGCCGCATGGAGCGCACGAGCACGCCCGCCGATCCAGCGGCGTGGCTCGCTCCGCTCGGGCTGCTGTTCGCGTTCGGTCTGCGCCGCAAGCGCCGCTAGGCGTGTCGGGGGCGCCCGCTCCCT
The DNA here is from genome assembly GCA_963775185.1 of uncultured delta proteobacterium. Classification (GTDB taxonomy): domain Bacteria; phylum Myxococcota_A; class Polyangia; order Polyangiales; family Polyangiaceae; genus JAPSGB01. The sequence continues at coordinate 110,255 of CAVZIE010000015.1, forward strand.
CAGCCGCAGCGTTCATCAACGTGGCGGCGAAGGACGGCGGCGCCGCTGGCAAGCTGGGCTTCCGGCGTGATCAGGCTCACGACGATGAACGGTTCGTCCTCGAAGTCGTAGAACCAGCCGGGCTGCACGAGCACGCCGTCGCGTTCGAGTAGATCGACGACCCAGCGCTCCTCGTCGGCGACGCGCGGTAGCCGCACGCATGCGTACCAGCCGCCTTCGGGCACAAGCACGCTGGCCGCCGACCCGGCGAGCGCGCCGATCAACGACTGCAGGTTCGCCCGCGAGCGCGCGCGGATGGCGTTCTCCACGGTGTGGCGCGTGGCGAGCAGACGCGGCAGCGCGAGCTGCACGGGCGTCGCGACGGACAGGTACGTGTCGGCGACGAGCTCGAGGCGCGCGAAGGCTTCGGCGACAAGCGCGTCGGGACCGCCGGCGCAGATCCACGCGAGCTTCATCTGCGGCAGCGCGGCAAGCTTGCTCAGGCCACCCAGGGAGAAGACCAGCGCGTCCGTCGCTTCGAGCGCGGTCGTCGCGCGCCGCGCATCGTCGGAGAGCGGGTAGCCCGCGAACACCTCGTCGGCGATCAGCGGCAGGCCGGTCGCGGCCAGGCGCGCCAGCTCGTCGCGCTTCACGTACGAGCCGGTCGGGTTGTTCGGGCTCACGACCAGCACGGCGCGCGTCCGCGGCGTGCGCGCGCGATCGAGCGAGTCGAAGTCGATGTGCCACGCGCCGTCGTAGGCGAGCCGGTACGGCACGAGGCGTACCGCGTCGAGCCGCGCCAGGTGCTCGAACAGCGGATAGCTCGGCTGCGGCACGAGCACCTCGTCCCCGGGATCGCACAGCAGCTTGAACAAGAAGCCGTACGCCTCGCTGGTGCTCGCGCACAGCGCCACGCGCTCCGGCACGAGCGCGATGCGCTGCTCTGTCCACCACTCGCTCACCGCCGCGCGCGCCGCGGCGAGCCCGAACGGCTCGGGCGCATACACGAGCGAACCCGGGTCGGCGAGCGCGGCCAGGATCTCCGCGCGCGCATAGGGCAGTCCGGCGCGGGTCGGGTTCGACAGCGTCAGATCGAGCACCGGCGCACGGGCGGCGCGCCGCGCCTCGAGCGCCAAGGCCAGCGCGTTCGGCTCGCGACGGATCCCGGTACGGGTGGACAGCACGATGCGGGAGTATAGGCTGACCCACTGCCCATGGCTTCATCCGGGAACGTCACGCGGATCGACCTCGGCGAACGCGAGTTGTTCATCGTGGGTACCGCCCACGTGTCGCAGAAGAGCGTGGAGGAGGTCGAGCGCACCATCGCCGAGCTTCGACCCGACACTGTCTGCGTCGAGCTCGACCGGATGCGCCACGAGGCGCTCGTCGCCGACGGCCGCTGGCAACGTCTCGATCTCCAGGGCGCGCTCTCGGAGGGCAAGGCGTTGTTCCTGCTGGTCACGCTCGCGCTGTCGGCTTCGCAGAAGAAGCTCGGCGAGCGCCTGGGCGTCAAGCCCGGCGCGGAGCTACTGGCGGCAGTGCACGCCGCCGAGCGCGTCGGCGCGAAGCTCGTGCTCGCCGATCGCGACATCGAAGCCACGCTCCGTCGCAGCTGGCGGAACATGTCGCTCGCCAACAAGCTGCGCTTGTCGTTCATGCTCGTCGCGACGCCCGCGGCCCTCGACCAGATCACCGAGGAGCAGATCGAGGAGCTCAAGCAGCGCGAGACCGTCGGCGGCATGCTCGAAGAGCTGGCGAAGGCCATGCCGCGCCTGAAGGGCACGCTCATCGACGAGCGCGATCGCTATCTGATGTCGTCGATCGAGGGCGCGCCCGGCAAGCGCATCGTCGCCGTGGTCGGCGCCGGCCACGTAAGCGGCATGCTGACGCACGTGGGCGAAGCCATCGACCGCGACGAGCTCGCGCGGATCCCGCCCCCCGGCGGCCTCGCCCGCGCCGCGCGCTACGTGAAACCGGCGTTGTTCGTCGCGGCCACCGTCGGCGTGGTCGCCACGCGCGGCCCGGTCGGCCTGGCGCACGCCGCGTTCGTGTGGAGCACGACCACCATGGGCGCCACCGCGATCGCGGCGCTGATCGCCGGCGCGCGCCCGGGATCGTTCGTCACCGCCACCGCCCTCGCGCCGCTCACCGCCCTCGGTCCGTCGCACCTCGCCGGCACCCTCGCCGCCAAGCTCGAGGCGCGCTTGAATCCCGCCACCACGGAAGAACGCGCGCGCGTGCTCGGCGACATGCTCTCGCTCAAGCGGGCACGGAACAACCGCTTCACGCGTCCGCTACTCGTCGCCGCACTGACCGGCGGCGGTAGCGCGCTCGGCGGCTGGGTCGGCGTCGCGCGCCTGCTGATCGGCCTGTAGACCCGCGGCGGCCGAGCGCCTCTACATCCCGACGCGCGCGAGACCGACGCGCCCGTCCTTCACCGGCGGACACCAGAAGTAGCTTCCGGTCGCCGGGCGCGTGAAACGGAACAGCCCGTCCACCACGCCGTCTTCAAGCCCGGCCATGCGCCGGAGCACGCGCTCGTAGCGGTCGAGCGACTCGCCGTAGGCGATGAAGAGCAGCCCCTTCTCGCGGCGGTTGATGTACGGCATCGACCGCCGCACCATGAACGCGGGCGGGTCGTAGCTCTCCTGCGCCGAGCGCTTGACGTGGGCGTATTCCGGCGCGTCGCCCATCTCCTCGTTGTCGCTGCTGCGACGACCGACCATGTTGTCGCGATCCGCGGCGGGCTGGCGGGACAGCCAGCCGAGATCGTGCACCCAGCGCTGCACGGCGACGAAGCTCGAGCCGTCGGCGGCGATGGCCGCTTCGACCGCCGCGTCGTCCTTGGGGTTCTCGGTGCCGTCGACGTACCCGGACAGGTCGCGCCCCTCCTGGTACTTGAAGAGCTCGACGTCGTCCGCGACGCGGTACGCATCGCCGAGGGCGACGCGCGCGCGCTCCGCGGCGTCGGCGACGACGCCGCGATCGGCACCGTGCAGCATCAGCCACAGCGCGCCCTGGGTGGACGGCACCGCGACGCCGACGCCCGGGAGCGCCGGGAACGGACGTAGCCCCACGACCTCGGCGCCGAGGGCGGCGGCGAGCGGCGCGCCGATCCCGAGCAGGCTCGTGACCGGGTCCAGGTCGCGTGCGAGGGCCGACAGGCCGGCGCGCGGATCGCTTGCAGCGCGCAGGACGAACGTGACGGAGCGCGCCGTGGCGGGCACGGGAGCGAGCACGAGAGGTTGGTGGGTGGCCATGCCTGACGATAGTCCCGTCGGGAGAAGCGGGAAGTCCCTGATTCGCACCGGACCGGCATGAGGTACCATCCGGCTCGTGTCCGGAGCTGCCGACAGGTTCGATCTGGTCGTTGTCGGCGCGGGACCGGCGGGCGAGAAGGGCGCGGCGCAGGCGGCGTATTTCGGCAAGCGCGTCGCGGTGATCGAGCGCGGGCTCGAGCCGGGCGGCGCCGCCGTGCACACCGGCACGCTGCCGAGCAAGACGCTGCGCGAGACGGCGCTGTACCTGTCGGGACACCGGGCTCGCGAGCTGTACGGCGTCGCGGTGAAGCTCGACCCCGGCGCGACTGTGCCGCACCTGATGGCGCGCAAGAACGCCATCGCGGAAGCGGCGTCGCTCGCCATCCGGCAGAACCTGGATCGGCACAACGTGACGTACCTGGCCGGCCACGCCAGATTTCTCGATCCGCACACCGTGCACGTCGCCGGGCCCGACGGCGAACGCGACGTCGCCGCCGATCATTTCCTGATCGCCACCGGCTCGCGTCCGTTCCGGCCGGCGGACATCGACTTCGCCGACGACACGATCCACGACAGCGACGAGGTGCTCGGCATCGTCAAGCTGCCGGAGTCGCTGGTGATCCTGGGCGGCGGCGTGATCGGCTGCGAGTACGCCTGCATGTTCGCGGCCCTCGGCACGAAGGTGACGGTGGTAGACGCGCGCGACGAGATTCTGCCGTTCCTCGATCAGGAGATCATCGAACGGCTGCGCGCTGCGATGGAGCACTTGGGGATCCGTCTGGTGCAGGGCCAGCGCTGGAAGGGCGCGACGCACGAGGCGCCAGGCATCGTGACGACGCTGGCCGACGGCACCACGCTGCTCAGCGAGCAGCTGTTGTTCGCCGCGGGGCGCGTGGGCAACACGGCGGACCTCGGTCTGGATCGCATCGGCGTGGAGGCGGACTCGCGCGGCTACGTCAAGGTCGACGACCAGTACCGCACCAGCTGCCCGAACGTGTGGGCGGCCGGCGATGTCGTCGGCTTCCCGGCCCTGGCGTCGGTGTCCATGGAACAGGGGCGCGTCGCTGTCTGCCACGCTTTCGGCTTCGCGTACAAGCGAGCCGTGGCGTCGCTGATGCCCTACGGCATCTACACCATTCCCGAGGTCAGCGCCGTGGGCGAGACCGAGCAGTCGTGCAAGCAGAACGGCATCGACTACGTCGTGGGCCGCGCGCTGTTCCGGGACAACGCGCGCGGCAAGATCACCGGCGATCTCGAGGGCATCACCAAGCTCGTGGTGGACGCCGGCTCGCGGCGCCTGCTGGGCGTGCACGTGATCGGCGAGCACGCGACCGAGCTGGTGCATATCGGGCAGGCGGCGATCCACGCGGGAGCGAACGTGGACCTGTTCATCGAGATGGTGTTCAACTATCCAACGCTCGCCGAGTCGTACAAGTACGCCGCGTACGACTGCCTCGGCGCGCTTGCCCGCAAGAACGCCTGAATGCGCGAGTCGCGCCTGGTCGCGCTGCTCTCGCGCCACGCCGGCTGGCTGCTCGCGCTGGTCCTCGCGCTCGCGTACCTGCCTTCGCTCTCGACCCAGTTCCTGAACTGGGACGACCCGTGGCTGATCGAGCACAATCCGCTGCTCACGCACCCGGATCTGCACGCGCTCGCGCTGATCTGGACCGGGCTCTCGCGGGACACGCGCCTGGCGCTCGGCGCCGAGTATCTCCCGATCCGCGACACCAGCTTCTGGCTCGAGGCGCAGCTGTGGGGCCTCCACGCGCTGCCGCTGCGCGCGACGAACCTCGCGATCTACATCGGCGCGGCGCTGTTCATGCGCGCGGCGCTGCTGCGCACGCTCCAGAGCCGTGTCGCCGCCGAAGGCGCGGCGTGGCTGTTCGCGCTGCATCCGATCCACGTCGAGAGCGCGGCGTGGCTCGCCAGCCGCAAGGACGTCCTGGCGCTGCTGTTCGTCGCCGCCGCGCTGTTCGTCCACGCCGGCGTCGCGAAGCGGCGCGTCTGGCTCGTACCGCTCTTGCTGCTCGCGGCCGAGTTGTCGAAGGCCGTGAGCGTCTCGGCGATCGCGCTGCTCGTCGCCCAGGACCTGCTCGCGCGCCGACGCCCGGACGCGTGGGCTTACGCGTTGTCTGCGGCGGTAGCGGCGGCGGGCATCGGCATGGTGCTCGTCGTGGGTCACCGCGTCGGCATGATCCAGCCGGTGGTCGGCGGCTCGCGCCTGGCGACGGCCGCCACCATGGGCCCGGTGTGGCTGCGCTACCTGGCGCTGTGCTTCTGGCCCGCCGGGCTATCGCTGGTCCACGACGTATCGATCCGCACGAGCTTCAGCGCGATCGGCGTTGTCGGCTACGGGCTGCTCGCCGCGTGGGGCGGCGTCGGCGTGTGGCTCGCTCGCAAGAGGCAGCCGCTCGCCCTCGCGAGCTTCTTGTGGTTCGTCGCGCCGCTGGTTCCGGTGAGCCAGATCATCTTCCCGCTACAGAACCTGATGGCGGATCGCTACCTGCTCTTCAGCGTGATGGGGCCGTGCCTGCTGGTGGCTGCCGGTGCGGCGCGCAAGCCGCGCGTTGGCGCACCGGCGCTTGGCGTCGCCGCGGCGCTGCTGGCCGGCGCGACAGCCCAGCGCGCGGCGCTGTTCGCCGACAGCCGCGACGCCTTCCTCGACGCGACGCAGAAAACGCGCGACTCGCTGATCGCGCCGTACCAGCTGGCGTACGCTTTCGAGGAGCGCGGCGATCTGCCGAACGCGATCCACTTCTACCGCGAGGTCCTGCGCCGGATGCGCGAGCCCGCCGATCCCGGCCGGCGCGCGACGAACAACCTCGCCCGCGCGCTGGTCCACGCACATCAGCTCCACGAAGCGGAGACGATCCTCGATCGGGGTCGCCGGATGTGGCCCGACGACCCGAAGATGCTCGGCAACCTGGCCAAGGTGCTGGCGCGCGAGGGCAAGGAACAGCAGGCGCGGCAGGTGTTCGAGGATCTCCGGAAGCGTTTCCCCGGCTACGCGACCGAGTGATGGGAAATCGGCCGCCTTCGCCCGCCCTCGCGGTATAACAGCCCGGTTCACGGAGGAACCGCGATGCCGATCGAACTGGAATGGCCGAGCTTCCACGGCGTGCCCGAGGACGACGCGCTGACGCTGTCGCGCCCGCAGGGCCAGGAACTGGCACGCTGGATCTGGTGGGACGGGGAGCTGCGCGAAGCCGAGCAGCAGAGCGTCCACTACTACTCGAACGCGCTCCACTACGGCACCGCCGTGTTCGAAGGCATCCGCTGCTACCCGACGGATCAGGGCCCCGCCTTGTTCCGCCTGCGCGAGCACATGGAGCGACTACACGCCTCGGCGCGCCTGTACGGCATGAAGCTGCCGTTCAGCGCGGAGCAGCTGTTCCAGGGCTGCATCGACGTCACGCGCAAGAACGAGATCGACAACGGCTACTTGCGCCCGCTCGCCTTCTTCGGCAGGGGTCCCATCGATTTGAAGCCGAAGCGCGAGTGCGACGTGAAGGTGTTCATCGCCGCGCGCGGCCTCGGCTCGTTCCTGGGGGAAGCGGCGCTGCGCAACGGTATCCGCGTCACCATCTCGAGCTGGCGCAAGTTCCACCACACCATGCTGCCGACAATGGCCAAGGCCAGCGGCCACTACGCCAACAGCGTGCTCGCCGCCCACGAGGCGCTCGACCGTGGCTTCGACGACGCGATCCTGCTCAACCAGGACGGCAACGTCGCCAACGCCACCGGCGAGAACGTGTTCTTCGTCAAGAACGGCACGCTCTTCACCAATGACGAGACCTCGAGCATCGTGCCCGGCATCACGCGGGACTCGGTGTTGGCGATCGCCGCGGAGAACCGCGTCCCGGTGCAGATCCGCTCGTTCACGCGCGAGGAATTGCTGCGCGCCGACGAGGTCTTCCTGACCGGCACCGCCGCGGAGGTCACGCCCGTGCGCGAGATCGACGGCACCGAGTTCGCCACGGGACGCCGCACCTTCGGCGCCCTGTTCCAGAAGGCGTATCTCCGCGCCGCCACCGGCAAGGACGACAACCACAAGGACTGGCTGACCGCGGTCTAGAGCGCGAACGCGAGTCCGCTTGCTTCGTCGGTAGCCTCCCAGGCCAGCTCGGCAACCGAGCGCGTCGCCGTCGGCTTGCCGGCCCGGACGTCCCCGACGTTCCAGGGTTTGTCGGTCCGGCGCGGAACCGCGCGGCACGGTCCCGCGGGTCCTGCAAATTTGCAGCGCTGGGCCCCATTTCCTCCCCTGCGCTGCAAGGTTGCAGACCCCATCCACGCCCCCGCGGCGGCCGGCGCTCCACCACGCGGTGGCGGGCTGCGAACGGCGCGGCGCCACGCGCCCGGTTCCGCGCCGGACCGGCATCCCTCTCCAGCCTGCGATCGCGTTGCGGCGCCGGCGGGGTCGACCTAGCATCCGGGCATGCTCGCGGAACTCGATCGGGACGAACGGATGCTGCTGCTCAAGTTCGTGTGCGCGTTCGCGTGGACGGATCTGGAGATCCGCGACTCGGAGCGCGCGTTCGTCAAGCGCCTCGTCGACAAGCTGGAGCTCGACGAAGCGGACCAGGCGCAGGTGGATGAATGGCTGCAGATCGCGCCCTCGCCGGAGTCGGTGGATCCGGCGCAGATCCCCAAGCAACATCGCCGCACGTTCGTCGAGGCGGCGCGCGCCGTGATCTACTCCGACGGCGAGGTCGACGACGAGGAGCGCGAGCAGCTCGACCGCCTGCGCGAAGCGCTGTCGGACTAGTGTCGCTCGCCGGAAGTCTCGCCGGTGGATGAGTAGCTGGAATCGGGCCGATCGGAACTCCCGATACGGGCGAAGCGTCTACTTCGCGCTGGCGACGCTGGTGCCCGGAGCGTCGTTGCCGACCTCGATGACCTGCGCGTGGTACACGACGTCGCCGTCGCCGGTGCGGATCTCGCCCGAGACGTCCTGACCGGGAAGCGCGTCCGAGTGCGCAACGCTGAGCGTCGCGTCGTGACCGCCGATCTTGACCTTGTAGCTGGTCTTCTCGCAGGCGATCTCCTTCGCGCCGACCAGGCAGGTCTGCTTCTCGCTGCCCACGATGCCCTCGTTGTCGTCGGCGGCGAACGCGGTCTTCTGCATCATGGCGTCGAAATCGTTGACGTCTCCGGGCGTCGCCTTGTTGCCGTCGAGCTTCGAGACGCGCAGCACGTGACCCGTGGATTCGATGCTCTCAACCCGGAGCCGCGTCTGGCTGCGGCCCTCGAGCAGGGTGTAGTCGACAGTCACGTGATCGCCGCCGCGCGCGATGATCTTCTGCGTGAGCATCAGCGGCTGCTTGCTGAAGCTACCCGTGATGCGCTGCACAACGTAGTCGCCGACCTTGGGGCCGTCCTTCACGGCGACGACAGTCGTGTCGTCGTCGGTCGTCGCCTTCGCGTGCTTTTCGTGCTTGGCCTTCGCGGCCGCCGCCGTGTGGGGCGCGGATGCGGTTTTCGGCGTCGCGCTGCAGGCAACGCCGAGAATGGAGATGGAGAACAGAGCCACCAGATTGCGCGTCATGGCCAGGCAATAGCCTCGACCCACGGGACCTGGCCAAGTTTGCGGCGTGCGCCGCGCCACCCCTCAGGACGTGCCGGTGCCGTCGTCCACAGTGGCGGGGATCGCGTGCGGCGGCACGTCGTCGGCCATCAGCGCGTCGCCAAGACGCAGACGCGAGATGGCGTTCTCGGCGAGCCGCGGGAAGTATGCGCCCGCGGCGGTCGCCGCCACGGAAGCGCCCAGCGCCGTCGCCCACCCCACGGGACCGATCGGCGTGCAGCCGAAGAAGCCGCTGACGAAGGGCGTCTGGACGATGGTCGCCAAGAGCGCGCTGGAACCGAGGCTGGTCACGAGCACCGGGCGGCTCGTGCCGCCCGCGGCGATCGTCTGGCCGAGCTGGGTGCCCACCAGGGCGATCAGACCGATGGTGCGGGCGCGCTCCGCGCTGCCGGTGAAGCGCCCGATCAGCCACGCGCCGCCGGCGCCGAGCGCGGTCACCGCGGCACGCGCGGCGATGTCCCGGTTCAGGGGCTTGCCGAGTGACGCCTCCGGACCTTCGGTAGCCAAAGACTCGAGCGTCTCGCGCGACGGTGGGCGCAGCGCGATTGCCATCGCCGGCGCGACGTCGGTGAGCAGGTTCACGAGCAGGAGCTGGCGCGCGTTGAGCGGCGGCTTGCCGTCCACCAACCCGGCGGCGAGGGTGAAGCCGATCTCGCCCAGGTTGCCGCCGATCAGGATCGACACCGCGTCGCGGACCGACGCCCACATCGCGCGGCCCTCGACGATGGCGTCGACCAAAGTCTCGATGCGCTCGTCCGTGAGCACCACGTCGGCGGCGCCGCGCGCGGCGGCCGTGCTGTGCTCGCCGATGGCGACGCCGACGTTGGCGAGGCGAATTGCCGGCGCGTCGTTGGCGCCGTCACCGACCATGGCGACGACGCGCCCGGCGCGTTGCAGCGCACGCACGACGCGGACCTTCTGCGCCGGCGTCACGCGCGCGAACACGGCTACGCGCGTGATGCACGCGTCGAGCTCGTCGTCGCTCATCGCGGACAGGTCGGCGCCGGTGAGCACGAGCTGGTCACCGAGCAGCTGCAGCTCGCTGGCGATTGCCTCCGCCGTGCTCGGATGATCGCCGGTGAGCATCACGGTCCGCACGCCGGCGCTGCGCAGACGCTCGAGCGCCAACGCCGCGGACGGCCGCACCGGATCGCTGAACGCGAGGAAGCCGCGAAAGGTGAGCCCGACGAGCCGCCCCGGCGCGAAGCCGTCCTCGTTCTGGCCGGTGCGCTCGGCCACTGCGAGCACGCGCAAGCCGCGCAGCGCGAGCCGGCTCGCCGCATCGTGCAGCTCGGCGCGGGCGGCGTCGTCGAGTGCGACGCGCCCGGACGCGCGCTCCCAGCGCGTGCAATTCGGCAGGATCGCCTCCGGCGCGCCTTTCACGCTCAGCACGACGCCGGCTTCGGTGCGCCCGAGCACGGCGTGGTAGCCGCGCCCGGCCTCGAACGGCAGCTCGGATACGCGCTCCCACCCGCCCGCACCCTGGGACTCGCGTACGGCCGCTCCCAATCCGGCGCGCGTCAGCGCCGCGTCGGTCGGATCGGCGCGCCGCTCGCCGAAGCGCGGATCCGGCGTGGCGCGCAGCGCGGCGGCGAGCACGCCGAGGTGCGCGGCGGGCAGCCCGGCGATCGGCTCTTCGACTTCGCCGTCGCTCACCGACGACAGCTCGATGCGTCCCTGGGTGACCGTGCCCGTCTTGTCGACGCAGATCACGTCGACGCGACCCAGCGCCTCGATGCTGCGCGCATTGCGCACCAGCGCACCGCGCCGCGAGAGGCGCTCGGCCGCGGCGAGCTGCGCGGCGGTCGCGAGCAGCGGCAACCCCTCGGGAACCGACGCCACGGCCAGGCTCACGCCTGCACCGATCAAGTCTTCCAGCTTGCGGCCCCGGAGCAGCCCCGCGCCGACCAGCCCCACGCCGGCGCCCAACGCGACCGGCGCGGTCAGATCGATGATCGAGCGCAAGCGGAGCTCGACGCCGCTCTGGCTCGGGTTCGGTCCGACGTTGACCGTGCCACGACGGGCCTCGGTCTCGTCCCCGGTCGCCACGACAATGGCGGTCGCTCGACCCGCGGCCAGGCTGGTGCCCTCGTACAGCATCGAGCTGCGATCGGCGACCTCCGACTCGAAGCTCGGCGCCGGCGCTTTCGCGACAGGCAACGACTCGCCGGTGAGGCTCGAGGCGTCGACTTCCAGACCTTCGCCTTCGAGGATGCGGCAGTCCGCCGGCACCACGTCGCCGGCGGTCAACAGCACGATGTCGCCGATGACCAGATCGCGGTCCGCGATCTCGGTCAGCGCGCCCCCGCGACGAACCAGCGCGCGCCGCGCCGCGGACGTCGCGAGCACGCGGATCGCGCGCTCGGTGCGGAAGCGCTGGACGCCTCCGACCACGGCGTTGAACACCATCACGCCGCCGACCATGGCCGCGTCCGGGATCGAGCCCACCACGGCGGAGAGCCCGGCGCCGGCGGCGAGCAGCGGTGCCAGTGGATTGAAGAGCTCGTCCGTGACGTCCTCTGCGAGCTCGACCAATGCCGGCTTGCCGGGCGGACGCGGCTCGCGTCGCTCGATCGCGCTGGCCCGCGACAGGCCGTCCTCAGACGTGCCGAGGCGCGCCAGGACGCCACGCGCGTCGAGGGCGTGCCACGGTGTGCGATCCCGCGGCGCCGGTAGCGCGCGACGAACCAACGCGCCCGAGACGCGCAGGCCGTTCACCATCGAGACGACCGTCGCGCTGTTGACGACGGCGATCACGCGCCGCGTGGTCAGCGGCAGCAGCCCGCCCGCGGAGACCAACGTCCCGAGCGTCGCGGCGCCGAGCGCGATGTTCACACTCTGCTTGGCAACGTGACGCGCCTGGACGCACGCGTGCAGGATGAAGCGCACGTCGATCAAGTCGTCGCGACACAGCAGATGCGCGCCCCAAGGCGGCGCGCCGCCCTCGGGCACGAGCCCGATGCTGCAGTCGGCACACGCCAGACCCGCGGACGGGCCGCGCGAGACCAGACACACCGCGCGTCCTTCGCGCTGCAAGCGCCGGATCCCGCCGCGGATGCCGGCGCCGTTGGGGATCACGTCGTCGGCGTTCAGACCGTGGAGTACGGACTCGTCGCCGGTCGCGATGACGACGCGCATCTGCGCGGCGTGGGCGGCCGCGATCAGCTCGTCGATGCCGGTCTGCGGGACGATGCCCACCTCCACGACCGCGGCCACGCCGTCGCTGCGCGAGAGCGACAGCACCAGCGCGCCACGCGCCGCCATGATCCGCGCTCGCTCTTCCAGCGCCTCGTCGAGATTCGCGCCGGCGCGCTGCGGCGGACACAGCACCCATCCGTCGCGTCGCTGCACCTCGACCGGGTGCTCCGGGTCGAACAACGACGTGACCACCGCGCGCACCTGATCGGCGGAGACCTTGCCAGCCAGCACGAGCTCGCCGATCTCGAACTTGTCGCGCGCCACCAGCTCGCCGTCGATCACCAGACAGTCCACGCGATCCAGGCGACGCAACACCTCCGGCTCGACGACCAGCACGTCGCGATCCGCCAGCGCGCGGCCAAGCCGGGCCGCGAACGCGTCGCGCCCGTAGCGCGCGGGCTTGGGCAGACCGCCGAACAAGGCGGCGACCGCGCGCTGGAAGCTGCGCGTGGTGAGGAAGCTCACGCCGAAGCCGCCTAGCGACACTACCCAGGCGCGATCCGCGTACTCTTCGATGGGGCCGCGGGGCAGCGGCATGGGCCGCGGCTCGACACGGGCGTGCTCCGGATCCGGCTCCGCCGGTTCGCTGCATAGCTCCGGCTCGCGGCGTTCCCAGGTGAAGCGACGGGAGCGCGTCTCGGCCAGCAGCAGCCGCCGGTGCATCGCGTCCACGAGCGAGCTCGCCGGGCGCTGCGCGACGCCCTGGACCATCGCCAGCGCCAAGCTGAGCGCCAGATCGGCGCGCCGCGTGCCGAGCCGCTCGTCGAGCCCGCGCCGCAGCCGCGGCGAGGCCTTGAGCACCGCCAGGACGGCGGCGGCGTTGCCCGCGACCGACGACGGCGACAGCACGGACAGGCGCAGCGCCGCGCCCACGACCAGCCCGGCGATGTCCGCGGCGAGCTCGAGCAGCAGTCGCTCCTCCGGCTCGCTGTCGGAGGGATGTTCGCGGCTGTCGTCGCCGAAGCCGGCGCGGTCCAGGCCCGCGAGCCGCTCGGCCTCTTCCACGACGCGCTCGAGGTGCGCGACGCTGTACGCGTTCTCCTCGAAGGCGACGACCACGCGACGCGTGTGCGGATTGACCTCGACCCAGCTGACCTTGCCGAGCCGGTCGAATTCCTCCTGGATGCGTCGCGTGAACGCCTCGAGCTCGTCGGCGGCGATCTCGCGGAACTCGATGTGCGCACGCGTGGCCCCGGCCCAGGACCGTCGCGTTCGCTGCCCGAACAGCTTGAACGCACTCGAGAGCACGCTTGGCCACCGCATGTATCTACTTGATGGCACGGATCAGGCGGCCGTTGAAGCCGCTATCCGCACCGGCGCCTGCATGATGCTGTGGAATGGCGACAGGACCGCGGCCAGACGCGCGGCCGGACGGGCTGCGCGGAAGCTGTCCCACGCCGGAAGTCGCGACTCGAGCGCGGTCACCCGCGCGGTTCCAACCCGCACGCTTCCGCTGGAGTCGCCCCGGAACCGGACCAGCCCGCCCGGCTCGCACTGCAACGTCGCGATCCGCCCTCGCCCGGGCAGCCGCGGTCCGAGCGCACGGAAGCGAAACGAGACGCGCGTTCCGTCGTCGGCGTCGACGTCCACACCGTCCGGCGTCCGCGTGAAGCGCGCGAGGGTCTTCGGCAGCGCCCACAACTCGCGCCCGCCGGCGAGCGACGCTTCGCTGTCCACGTACATGACCGCGACGTGATAGCCGCGCACCGTGCCCGACTGGGCTCTCGCGCGCGTGAGAGCCGGCATCCAGATCAGCTCGCTATACTCGAGCGGCGACGGCGCGCGGTATTCGACGTAGGCGAGGACGCCGGTGCACATGCCGGCAACGGAGACCGGCTCGAGCGGCGGCGGCACGACCACCGCGTGCCGCGGGACCAGGTACGGGCAGAACACGGCGAAGCCGTGCGTGTCCCAGGGCGGCGCGGGATAGACGCCGCTCACTGACGACAGATGTTGTACGGGATGATCGAACTTTGCGCGCACTGGGTACCGCCGTCGCACGCGGACGGGTCGTTACCGCAGAACACGACGTCGTTGCACGTGTCCTCGCACAGCACCTGGTTGTACAGCGTCACGGGGTTTCCCTGTGGATCCTGCACCTGCACGCGGTGGCCGCAGCACACCTGGCCCGGACAGTCCTCGGGGCCGTCGCAATACAGATCGGTGCTTTGTTGGCACGGCTGGCCGAGCGGCGTGCAGGCGGTCTGCCCCTGCAGGAAGTAGCAGCAGTAGTCGCTGCTCGCCGCGCAGGTCTGGTTCCCGCAAGTGATCTCGCCTGCGCCGGTTCCTCCGCCTGCGCCGGTACCGCCCGTCGCGCCGCTGCCGCCCGTGCCGCCCGTCGCGCCGGTGCCGCCCGTCGCGCCGGTGCCGCCCGTCGCGCCGGTGCCGCCCGTCGCGCCAGTGCCGCCCGTCGCGCCGGTGCCGCCCGTCGCGCCGGTGCCGCCCGTCGCGCCGGTGCCGCCGAAGCCGCTGCCGCCCGTGCCCGCCGTTCCGGCGACCGCCCCCGTGCCGCCGAACCCGCTGCCCGCGGTCGCGCCTGTACCCGCGCTGCCGGCTTGCGCGCCGCTTCCGCCGGTGCCGGTTCCGCTGCTCCCACCGCTTCCGCCGGACGAGCCCGATGAACCACCGCTACCGTTGCCGCCGAACAAGTCGTTGCTGCTGCTGCCGCACGCGACGCCGAGCAGCAGCACGGCCGGGATCAAGAGCAAGCGCCTCATGCCGGGAAGTGTCCCCGACATCAGAGCGCGGCACAATGGATCCCGCGAATCAATCTGGACGCGCCCACGCGTAGACATGCGAACCCGAGAAGCGTCGGTCACCGGGATCGTGCCCTTCGAGCGGCTCGAGTGTCGTGACGTCGAACAATGCCAGCCTGGCTGAAGTTCCGTGCGAGACCGCGTAGTAGCGAGCGTCGAGCGTCTGGGTCACGCCGCGCGCGTTCGGCAGCTCGATCGCACGTACCAGCGCGCCGTCCCGAAGCCGCCAGAACACCAGCAGACCGCCGCGCGGGCTGGTCGTCGCGACGACTCCACGCTGCTTGTCGATCCACACGCTCAGCGTCTCGCCGACCATCCGCGACACTACTTCGCGTGGCTCGAGGAGCTGCGAGAGCGGCCCATTGCCGATCCTCAGCGACACGCCGCCCGGCGTGGTGTCCTCCGGCAAACCATCTCGCGGCGCGGACACCACCGCGAACTCGCGTCGCCCGGCGAACGCGATGTGACCGGTGTTGATGCGCGGGCTCTCGACCGGGAATCGCTCGAGCAGCTTGCGCGTCGCGATATCGACGAACGTGACGCACGGCATCTCTTCGTCCGACGCCACGTCGCCGCCGCCGTTGGTGACGGCGAGCGTCCTGCCGTCGTCCACGAGCACGCAATCGTGCGGGCGTACGCCGAAGGTCGGAAAGCGATCGAGCGGCGCGAAGCTCTTGCCGTCGCGAACCGAGATCACGCCGCCGCGCGTCGAGAGTTCAGTCTCGACGGCGAGCACGACGTCGCCGCCGCGGGTGAACGCACCGTGACCGTAGAACGCGTGGCCCGTCAGCGGCGCGATCTTGGCGAGCACGCGCCGCTCGACGAGATCGACGTAGCACGCGCCGGGACCGCGCTTCTCGAACAGCGCCGCCTCGTGCCGGCGCTTCGGGTGCACCGCAAAGCCGTGAGCCAGGAAATCGAGCGGTATCCGCGCCGGTTCGGCATCCCCCCCATCCAGGTCCAGCAGATCCAGAAAGTGCAGCAGATCGCCGCCAGCGCTGCCGAAACGCGATCCACCGACGATCACACCGAGTCGTGTGTCGGCTCGGCGCTCGCCTGCGCCGTCACGCTTCTTCTTCGATTTGGAGCCGTGGCGCGGCTTCCATACGGCGCCCGCCATCTACATCAATCGCCGCGCCCACTTGAGCTTCTCGTCCACGTAAGGCGGGTAGCGCAGCGACGGATCGACGAACGTCGGCTTGTCCAGCACGCTCTTCTTGTGCGTGAACGTGTCGAAGCTCGCACGCCCGTGATACGCGCCCATGCCGCTGGGACCGACGCCGCCGAACGGCAACTCCGGCGGAAGCAGGTGCGACACCGCGTCGTTGATGCACGCGCCGCCGGAGCTGGTGCGCTCGATCACTTGCTGGGCATGCGCCTTGTCGCGCGTGAAGATGTAGAGCGCGAGCGGCTTGGGGCGCTGGTTCACGAACTCGATCGCCTGGTCCACGCTGTCGACGGCGATCACCGGCAGGATCGGTCCGAAGATCTCGTCGGCCATCACCGGTGAGTCCGGAGAGACGTCGCGCAAGATCGTGGGCGCGATGTAGCGAGCCGGGACGTCGACGTCGCCGCCGACGACCGTCTCCCCGCTGCCGAGGAGCTTCTCCAGCCTGAGCACGTGACGCTCGTTGACGATGCGCGCGTAGTGCGGGCTCTGCTTCGGGTCGTCCCCGTAGAAATCGCGCAGCGTCGCGCGCATGCGCTCGAGCAGCGGCTGTTCCATGCTCTTTTCCACGAGCACGTAGTCCGGCGCGACGCACGTCTGGCCGGCGTTGAAGAACTTGCCCCACACGATGCGGCGCGCCGCCGTGTCCAGATCCACGTCGCGATCGACGATGCACGGGCTCTTGCCACCCAGCTCGAGCGTCACCGGCGTGAGGTGCTTGGCCGCCGCCTCCATCACGATCCGCCCCACCGCGCCGTTGCCCGTGTAGAACACGTGATCGAAGCGCTGTGCGAGCAGCGTCGTGGTCTCGCGGACGGCGCCCTCGATCACCGCGACCGCGTCCTGATCGAAGTACTTCGGAATCAGCTCGGCCATCAGCGCGCTCGACGCCGGCGCGACCTCGCTGGGCTTGATGATCGCGGCGTTGCCCGCGGCAAGCGCGCCGATCAGTGGCGACAGCGCGAGCTGCAGCGGGTAGTTCCACGGCGCGATGATCAACACGACGCCGAGCGGCTCGGAGTACACGCGCGCGCTGGCCGGCTGCACCGGCAGCGGCGCCTTCACCTTCTTCGGCTTCACCCAGCGCGGCAGCCGCTTCATCACGTACTTGAGGTCGGCTGCGAGGAAGCTCGTCTCGCCGCCCCACGCCTCGAACGTCGGCTTGCCGAGATCCGACGCGAGCGCCTTCAGCATCGCGTCCTCGTTGTCGCGCAGCATGGCCCCCATCTGCCGCAGCTGCTGCATGCGCCACGCGAGCGGCCGCGTCACGCCGGCGTCGTACGCGCGTCGCAGCCGTTCGACCGTGGCGACGATCTGCGCGTCGGAGGTGCCGTGGGCGTCGGCGGGAACGGGACGCGCTCCGGATTCGTTCGAGGTGATCGGTGCGGCGGGGGATGCGAGCGTCATGTTCGTATCCTACCAGCGCCGGAGGCCCTTCGCAGGGATCCAGTAACCACAATATTTTCAACAACTTATGATTGAAGGCCCGGCGCGGAATCGCCGTCGGCGAGGCCGTCACCGACCCTGGCGCTGCTTGATCGCGGTGATCGCCTGCTGCAGCGCATCGTCCTTGCGCAGGCACGAGAAGCAGTCGTCGTGTCCGCGCCGACCGCAGCCGCCGCGGTACTTCATGATCTCGAGATAGGCGAGCGCGCGCGCGTCGCCGACTTCACCGGCGCGGGCGAGCAGGCTGTGCCGGTCGGAGCACGACTTGCCGTAGCGCAGCTTGGCCGCGACCTCGACGGGCGGCGCGGCGACCTTCAGGAAATCCGGCGACAGCACGACCCAACGTTGGGCGCGTCCGCGAACGGGCGCCGGCGCCTCGCGGTCGAACGACAGATCGTAGACGAGCGCCGCGCCGGCGGCACCCATCGGACCTTCAAGCAGCGCCAGCGCCGCGCCGGCGCTCTCTCGCTTGTGCGCCGCCGCGGCCAACACAAGCGACGCTTCCGGATCTGCGGCCAGCTTGGGATCGAGCGCGAGCGCCTTGGCGAGCGCGGCAACGGCGTCGGAGTGCGCGGACGCCGCGCTCTCGCTCCCGGCCAGCGCGAGCCACACGCGCGGATGCTTCGGGTGGGTCTCGGCGAGCTTCTCTAGCGCCGCGCGCCCTTGCTTCTTCGCGAGGTCGATCTGGGCCAGCAGCGGATCGGCGGCGGGCGCGGAGCTGGACGGCGCCGCGTCGCTGCGAGCGAAGGCGGCGGCCGCGTCCGGCTGCTTTCGCGAGTGGACCAGCCACACCAGGCTCGCCAGGATTGGCACCCACACGAGCAACGTCACCGCGCCGAGAATCACCGCCGCCGGCACATCGCGGAGCGCGCGGCGCATGCCGGCGGGCAGGCGCGCGCGGCCGTCGTCGATGAAGTCGCAGGCCGCGGTCAGCCCGCGCTCGATCCCCGACAACAAGCCCGGGCGCGCGGCTCCAGGCGCGCTCGCGGTCGCGGGCAACGGCGACGTCTGGAGCTGCGCGGCCCGCACCTCGGCGACGCGCGCTGCAAGCTCCTGCGCGCGATTGTCGTCGAGCAGCGCCAGCGTTCCGCCGGGGCCCATCGGTGGCGCCAGTGGCGGCGGCGACGCGACGAGCGGCTCGGGCGGCTGTGCGTAGAGCCGATCGGCGCTGCCCAGAACGGCCGTTGCAGATCCGTCGGGAAGCGTGAACATCCGGGGCTCGCCGGGGGCGGGCTCGAGCAGCGCCTCGAGCGCCTCGGCGGCCTCCTCGGCACTCTGGTAGCGGGACGCGACTTCCCTCGCGAGCAGCTTGTGCACGACCTGCTCGACCTGGTGCGGGACAGGGATACCCGCCGCGCGTTCGGCGAACGGCGGAATCGGCTTGGCGAGCTGCTGACCCAGGATGCCCTCGCTGGCGCCGCCGAAGGGGCGAACGCCGCTCAACATCTCGTACGTGATCACGCCGAGCGCATACACGTCGGCGCGTGCGTCCACGCTCTGCCCGAGCGCTTGCTCCGGCGACATGTACTCGGGCGTACCGAAGACCGTGCCGGCTCGCGTGAGCGGGGCGGTGCCCTTCGGTCCCGGCGGGAGCTTGGCGATCCCGAAATCGAGCACCTTGACCACGTCGTCTTCGCCGCGACGGCTGATCAACATGACGTTCTCGGGCTTCAGGTCGCGATGCACGATCCCGAGCTCGTGCGCGGCCACCAGCGCGGAAGCGATCTGCCGGGCGATGCGCAGAGCGCGCGACACGGGCATCGGACCCTCGGCGATTTCGTCGCGGAGGTTCTTGCCGTCCACCAGCTCGAGCACGAGAAACAGCGAGCCGTCGGCGAGCTTGCCGCAGTCGGTCGCGGCGGTGATGTTCGGGTGGTCGATGTTGCCGGTCGCCATCGCCTCGCGCTCGAAGCGCGCGACCACGTCCGGCATCTCGCACAGCTCGCGGTGGAGCACCTTGACCGCGAGACGCTTCTTCATGAGCACGTGCTCGGCCGCGTACACCTTGCCCATCCCGCCTTCGCCGAGCAGCTCGTCCAGGCGGTAGCGATCGGCGAGCACCGTGCCGATCAACGGATCGGCGGCGGAGGATTGATCTTCGGTGCCCATGCCGATCCAGTCTACGGCAACGGCCGGACACGCCGCGGGCGATTTGCCGGATCGCGCACCAATACTTGACGCTTTGCTTGAGTATGCCGATCCGGCGCGGAAACCACGCGGTCCGCCACGCGCTGGCCGTACGTCTCCAGCGCGGTTAACCTGGGTAGCGCCGACCGCTGGTCACGTGTCGGGGAAGGGTTTGCCATGCGTTCGCGTCGCCACGTTGCCTGGGCCGGGTTGGTCGCACTCTCGACGATCGTCGCGTGCGGGAGCAGCGACGGCGCGGGCGGCGCCAAGGACGCCGGAAGCGACAACGGCGGCACGTCCGGCAACGGCGGCACGTCCGGCAACGGCGGCACGTCCGGCAACGGCGGCACGTCCGGCAACGGCGGCACCGCGGGCGCATCGGGCAGCGGCGGCACCGCGGGCGCATCGGGCAGCGGCGGCACGTCCGGCAACGGCGGCACCGCGGGCGCATCGGGCAGCGGCGGCAGCGGCGGCGCGGCAGGGAGCGGCGGCGCGGCGGGGAGCGGCGGTAGCGCAGGAGCCGGCGGATCGAGCGGGGTTCCTCCGAGTGGCTGGCTCTACACGAGCGGCAGCAAGATCCTGCAATCGAACGGCACCAGCGGCACGCCTTGGATGGGCCGCGGCGTGAACACCGACGACATCTTCCTGTGCGAGTACAACTACCAGCTCTGGATGTCGTCGTCGCAGTCGGAGCAGGCGCTCACGACGATGCTGTCGGGCTTGATCACGGACTGGAAACCGAACTTCATCCGCATGTCGCTCAGCATGGCGTCCGACCCGGTGACGACGAGCTGGCTCTCGAACCCCGCGCAGTACAAGACGCCGATGACGAACGTGATCAACGGCCTCGGCGCGCACGCGGGTATGTACGTGCTGGTGACGCTGCGCAGCGACGCGTCGATGATCCTGCAGGACCAGGTGGACGGCGACCCGGAAGCGACCGGGATCCCGTCGGACAGCACGAACACACCAGACGCGACGAACATGCCGACCGGCACCGACGCGGTGTACCAGGCGCTGGTGGACACGTTCGCGAACAAGAGCTTCGTGTTGTTCGGGCTGACCAACGAGCCGGGCGGCAACAAGCGCTCGAACGCGACGATCAAGGCCGCGATGGACCACGCCGTCGGCGTGATCCGCGCCGAGGAAGACAAGCTCGGCGTGCCACACCACATCGTCAGCGTGCAAGGCAACGGCTGGACGAGCGACATCTCGTTCTACGCGAACGCCCCCTTGCCGTACGACAACGTCGTGTACGAGGTGCACGGCTACCCGCCGCCCGCGAGCTCGTACACCTACGCGAACCTGCCGGTGATCATCGGCGAGTACGGCAGCCTGCCGGACTCAACGGCGTTCTACCAGGACGTCGAGCAGAAGCAGATCTCGAACCTGGCGTGGGACTTCGAGGCGTTCAGCGACTGCAGCCCGGACCTGCTGACGGTCACCCACGACGCGTCGGCGTTGACGCCGACCGCGTGGGGCAACACCGTCAAGAGCTACCTGCTCGCGCACGCACCGTGACGCTCCCCGGGACCCGGCGCGAAATCCACGAGTGACGATTCCGCGCCGGGTGACGAGCGGTGCTAGCGGACGTTCGCCGCCATCGCGCCGAGCGCGGCCTGGTACACGGAGTCGCAGAAGTCCTTGACCCCACCCGCCTCGTCCTTCCAGCTGCTCGTCCACTCCACGAAGGTCTTGTCGCCGTCGGTGAGCGGCAGCAGCCGCACCTGCCCGACGTAACCCTTGGCGCTCGACACCGGGTCGGGCCCCTCGTCGATGCTGTACTTCAGCGTACGCCCGTCCTCGTCGAGGGCAAGCAGCGTCTCCACGAAGACTCCGTTCAGCTTGCGACGCGCGCCGATCTGGGTACCCGGAACGCCGCCGACGTTCTCGCACGTCTCGATCACCCCCTTGGCCCAGGACATGTCGTGGAAGTCGCGGATCGCGCTCCAGACCTTGGCAATCGGGGCGTTCACGATCTTCGAATTGTAACAGGCCATCGGTCCCTCCTTGGGAGCGTCGCTCCCGCGTTGTCGATAGCCAGGAACGTACCCGCGTGGGGCGCCGAGAGGCGATGAGGGAAAACCCCCAGCGAGCGCCGATTCAGGACGGCTCGGGCGCCAGATCACAATCGTTCAGCCCGTGCTCCACTGCGTAGAGCGCCGCGGCGGCGCGCCCGCGTGCGTTGGTCTTGTCGTAGATGCGCCCGATGTGGTTTTCGGCGGTCTTCGGCGCAATCGCCAGCCGATCGGCGATCTGCTTCGTGCCGAGACCCTGGGCGAGCAACGCGAGCACCTCGACTTCGCGCCGCGAGAGACCCGCGGGATACGCGTCGTCGGCCGTCTTGCGGGCGTGGCCCGCCGCGTCGAGCACGGCGCTCACCGCCTTGCGCGGAAGGCGCCCTTCCCTGGCTTGCTCGATCAAGAGATCCGCGGCCTGTGCGGGCGAGAGCGCGAGACGCCACGGACGATCGTGCGTCAGCGCCTGGTAGACGTCCGATGCGGCGAGGATCCCCGTCGCCACGTCGTCGAGCGCCATGGCGCGCGGATAGCCGGTCTTGTCCGAGCGCTCGTGCACAGCGGCGGCGCGTTCGCACAGCTCGCTCAGCGCCGGCGCGAGCCGGAGGATCGTCTCGGTGTGACCGTTGTGGCTCTCGACGATCTGACGCTCGTGGGTTGTGAGCGTCCCGGGCTTGTCCCACAACCCGGAAGGCACGCCCGCGCGTCCGACGTCATGAAGCAGCGCCGCGAGGCGCAGGCGGCGCCTGGCCTCGAGATCGAGACCGACCGCTTCCGCCGCGAGGAACGCGAGCTTGGCCACGTGCCGGGAATGGCCGAGCAGATAGCCCGACTTCTGATCGGCGTAGTCGGCATACGCGGTACACGCCTTGTCGATCGCCTCCGCGTCGAGCACCCGCGGCGCGCCGGGCTCGTGGTCGAGATAGGCCTCCCAGCACGACGGCACGTCGAGGCCATCGAGCAGCGTCGCGTGATCGCTCTCGAGGAGCGCGATGCACTCGGGACAGAACTGTCCGCCCTTGCGCGGCAGGATCAGGTCGAGCGCCGTGCGCTTGCCGAGGGACCGTACGGCGATGGCGGTGTGGGCGGCGATGCTGGCCAGGCGCGCCGGCACCGGGATGTCTTCGCCGCCGTGCCCCGCCGCGACGCCGTCGAAGCGGTCATACATGTACCCGAGCATGTGCGGCACGCGATCGCCCACCGGGATGCGCCGGGAGAGCACCACCGCTTGCGCGCAGTGCATGCCGATGGGGCCGGCCAACTCCGCGAGGCTCTCGGAGATCGTCCGGATGACGTCGCGCCGGACCTGATCGTCCGTGCCCTTCGCCCAGTAGCGATCGAGCGCGTCGGCGACCTGCGCGGGATCCGCCATGTCGGCCATGCCGAACGCGTAGTTGAAGGACATCTCGTCGCCCGCCGCCATCTGCGCGGCGTCCGAGGCGACGGACGTGCAGCCGATGAAGCGCAGGACCACGCCGTAGTACGTCGCGCTCCGGTCGGCCTCGTCGAGCCCGAGGCGCGCCGCCATTCGCGTCGCGAGTATCGTCGCGGCAATCGCCGACTGCAGCGGCTGCCCCGCTCCCATGTCCGTGGCGAGCGAGAGCCCGCCGACCAGCTCGGCAATGCGTACTCCCATCAGACGATGGTCTCACAACTGGCGACCGCGCGCACGCGCTTCCGCGCCGAACCGACAACCAGAAATCGGGCCGGGACTTCTACTTCGGCGCGCAGGCCCGCACGCTCGCGGCGAACGTCTGCTCGGCGGTCTTCTTCAGATCCGCCGGCTTCATCGAGCTGCCGAACTGCAGCTGGTAGTAGCGCTGCCAGAGCTTCCTGGCGTCGTCGCAACGGCCGGCGGCGCCGACGCACATGGCGGCTTGCATCACCACGCCGTTCGCCATGTTGCGTTGAGTCACATCCTTGAGCTTGGGCGCCAGCTTCTCGATGCGCTTCGCTTCCTCCATGCACGCGTCCGCGTTCTTCTTCTGCGTCGCTTCGGCGACGCGCGCCATGGCGCGGCGCGCCTGCTCTTCCGGCGTGCCCTCGGAGCTCGGGCACTTGGCGTCGGCGATCGCCTTGGTCGACGCGGCGATCTGCTCGTCGGTCATGTTGTGGTCCTTGTCCTGGGCCTTCATGAACTCGGTGTGGAGCTTCTTGCCTTCGTCGCACTTTCCGGCGCGCATCAGGCACATGGCGCGCGTGTACATCACGTCGGGAGCGTGCGAGCCGTTCGGATCGATGCGATCGGCGCGATCCAGATCCGCGAGGCAGCCCACGCCGTCGCCGGCGCGCTGCTCCTTCTGCTTCGCGCTCGTGCGCAGCGCGCCCGCCTGACCCGCGGGCGTGTTGTCGTAGACCGGCGGCGGAGGCGGCGCGACCGAGTTCGGCTGGTCGGCAGCCTCCGCGCCGCCCTCGCCGATCTTGCGCAACGCCAGCCGAATCGGTACGCGACAGCTCACCTGTGCCTGGGTCTTGCAGTCGGCGAGATCGCCGCCCTGCTTCAGGTTCTGCTGCTCGCTCTTGTGCTCGGCACCGCCGCCGATGCTGCCGACGCCGACGCTGCCGCCGGCGCTCGTGCCCTGGTGCGAGGCGAGCTCGAACGCGCCCAGGTCGTAGGCCCAGACGAAGTGTGTCGCGTCCGCGCACTCGGGATTCTTCGCGATGTCGGTCCTGGGCACGGTGTCGCGCGTGGCCGTCGCGACGCCGGTGATGAAGTACGAGAGCTTCAGCGCCTCCCCGTGGCTCACGTGGCCGCCGAACGTCGCGACGCCCAGCGGCAGGTTCGCGTACAGCTCGTCCTCGTTCTTCATGTCGATGCCCTCGACCGTGCCGCTCGTGAACTGGGGCGGGTTGTACTTGCCGTAGCGGCCGGGGATGGAGCTGTCCGAGCAACCGTCCAGCACCGTCAGCGCGCAGCCCTCGTACTTGACGAACACGATGTCGCGCGCGGCCTTGGCCTCGAAGCCCGCCAGATCCGTCGCGTCCCACTCGACGATGAACGGCTTCAGCTGATGCGTCTTGGCGTCCTCGCAGCGCGCCTTTCCCACCGCCGTATCGTTGATCAGCGTCGACCCGCCGCCGGCGCCCGGCGCCTGCGGACCGCCGCACGCCGCTGCGAGCGAAGCCGTGAAAACCAGTGCAACCCCGCGCAGAATCTTCATGGCGGCGGAGCATAGCCCAGGTCCCGGCGGCACCGTATAATCGCCGCCATGCAGCAGGTCGGGGCGGCACAGGGCAGGGTTCGCCGGGAGCGAAGCCGGCTGTTTACCGCCGTCTACAGCCTGTACTACTGGCCCTACCTCATCAGCACTTGCGCCGTGCTGTTCTTCGTCGCGCTCGCGATCTTCGTCGTCACGTTCCCCTTCGATCGCAAGCGCAAGGTCCTGCATCGGTTCACGTGCTGGTGGGCCGCGCACTACCTGGCGTGGGCGCCGTTCGCCAGCGTCAAGGTGGAAGGCCGCGAGAAGCTCGCGAACACCGGCGCGTGCGTCTACGTCTCGAACCACCAGAGCATGGTGGACATCCTCGCCGTCTTCGCGACGTATCTCGACTTTCTCTGGATCAGCAAGCGCGCGAACTTCTACGCGCCGTTCCTGGGCTGGAACATGGCGCTCAACGGCTACATCCCGCTCAAGCGCGGCTATCTGCCGAGCATCCTCAGGATGGTGCGCACGTGTCACGACAAGCTCGCCGCGGGCTACAGCTTGTTCCTGTTCCCCGAAGGCACGCGCTCGCCCGACGGGACGATCCAGAGCTTCTACCGCGGCGCGTTCTACCTCGCGAACAAGTTCCGCGTGCCGATCGTGCCGATCGTGCTCGAGGGCACGGACGACGTGCTCAAGAAGCACAGCTGGATGATCGATCCCGGCCCGGTGCTCGTCCGCGTGCTCGACCCGATCGATCCGGCGGACGTGGGCTACGACGAAAAGCGCCTGACGGAGCTGGTGCGCGAGCGCATGCTCGCCGAGCAGCAGCGCCTGCGACAGTCGGCGTAGCCCTTGGGTTTGTTTGCCGTTCCGGCGCGGAACCGCCCGGGCCGATACCGCGCCGGACCGACATCCTCTATCATCAGCAGCGTTGCGCCCACGGAAAGCCCTGACCATCCTGGCGGTGATGGCCGGCTTGTACGCTCTCGTCGCGGGCCTTGCCGCTGCCGCGCAGCGCCCGCTCGTCTACCCGGCGCCGCGGCAAGTCGAACAGCCGCACCTCGACGGCGCGACGCTCGAACGCATCCCGGGCCAAGAGGGCCGCACGGTGTACGCGCTGTACGCCCCGGCGCCCGACGGCGCGCCGACGATCGTGCACTTCCACGGCAACGGCGAGCAGCTCGCCGACGTGGCGCCGCTGGCAGGCGCGCTGCACCGGCGCGGGCTCGGCGTGATGGCCGTCGAGTATCCGGGCTATGGGCTGGCGCACGATTCAATGCCGAGCGAACAGCGCATCTACGCCGACGCGGAGACGGCGCTGACACGCCTCGCGGAGCTCGGCGTGCCGGCGGCCAGCGTCGTGCTCGAGGGCCAATCGCTCGGAACGGGCGTCGCGGTGGAGATGGCCCGGCGCGGTCACGGCGCGAAGCTCGTCCTGATCTCGCCCTACACGTCGATCGTGGACATGGCCCGCACGGTCGCGCCCTTCTTGCCCGTGGACTGGCTGATGCGCGAACGCTTCGAGACGGCGGACAAGGCCCCGTCGCTTTCGCTGCCCGCGCTCGTGATCCACGGCGCGGCCGACGAGGTGATCCCGGTGGACATGGGACGTCGCGTCGCGTCGCTCTTGCCGCACGCGGAGCTCGTGATCGTGCCGGGCGGCCATCACAACGATCTGTTCGCGACGCACGGCGCGGACCTCGTGCGCCGCATCGCGGACTTCGCGCTGTCGGATTGACCACGCCGCAGGGTGTCCCGTCAGCCCGGGTACAAGGTGCTCATGAAGGACTCGACGCACGCCCAGGTGTCGGTGCACGACGCCTCGGCGCGACAGGACTCCAGCGCCTGGTGCACGGACGGGACCAACTGCTCGTCCAGATTGTCGAGGAACGCTTTGTAGTCGGCCGTGCAGTAGTAGTCGTCGTTGCAGGCGGCGCACATGTCTTCGGCGAGCGTACTCGTGGGTGCATCGACGATACACGGTGTCGTGTCGTCGCATGCCAGCTGGGCGTCGCAATCGAACCCCGCAGCGATGCCGGGAATCAGCGCGCGGCTCGCGGCGTCGCAGTCGAGGTTCACGCCGCCCACGTGGCAGTCGACGAGATGCGCGATGTCGCGCTGGCACGCCGCCAACACGTCCTGGTTCACGCTCGTGGGCAAGGTCACGCTGTAGCCCGTCTCCACGCACGGGCTGTCGGAGGGGCAGGCACCGCTGCAACCGGACGACGAGCAGATGTCGTCGCAGGTGGCGACGCAGTCGCTCATGTAGTCGCTCATCCCCGAGCAAGTGTGGAAGCACGAGCTGCATCGGCTGTCTTGCGCCGACCGGCACTCGTCGTTCGCCTGATCGCACTCGCTCTTGGCGCAGTAGCGGTGGACCCCCGCCCTCGTGTCGCTGCCAGGTGAGCCGGTGTTGGCGACGCAGGCGGGGACGGCCAGGGAAAGGACAATCGCGAGGGTAGCAAGACGCATTGGCGCATTCTCCAGGTTGGAACGCGCTCTTGTCGGCCGCTCACGGGAGCAGTTGCGTACGATTTCAACGCGGCGTCCGCGGGCCGAGCTTGCCGTTGCCACGACCCTCGCGTAGACGACTGGCTCAACATGCCATCCCCGGGTGACGAGCCGGACTCTGTAGCGCTTGGGGGAGTGCTCGACCGCCTCGACGTGGGCGTCTTCAGCATCGATCACGCGAGCGGACGGGTCACGCACGCCAACGCGGCCTGCGCGCGCATCTTCGGACTTCCGTCGGCCCAGGCCATGATCGGCATGAGCGCCGCCGACTTCTACGCCGATCCCAAGGAACGCAGCGAGATCGATGCGCGCCTGCGCGCGAGCGAGAGCTTCCGGAAGACCGGCGTGGCGCGGCTCGAGCTACGCCGCCTGCGGCAAGACACGCAGGAGCCCGTCGAGGTGGTGATCGCCGTCGTCGCCTCCTTCAACGAGGCGGGGCAGGTCGTCCGGATGGACTGTACGGTCGAACGCGCGCGCGAGCGGACGCACACCGAGAAGGCTTTTCGCGCCAGCGAGCAGCGCTTCCGCACCCTGTTCGACAAGAACAGCGTCGGCATGGTGCTGACCAATCTCGCCGGCCACATCAACCGCGTGAACGAGGCCTTCTGCCGTCTGGTCGGGCGGCGCGAGGAGGACCTGCTCGGCATCGACGCGGCAACGTTGATCTACCCCGACGATCAGCGCGAGCGACCGTCACCGCGCACCTTTCCCGCCGGGTCGCCGGGACGCGAGCTGCGACTTGTCCGGGCCGACGGCGAGTCCGTGTGGTGCTATCTCGGGTGGTCTTGGCTGCTCGACGACGACGGACAACCCCACAGCGCCGTCGTGATCGTGCAGGACGTGACCGAGCAGCGGCAACTCGAACAGAGGCTGCAGCGTCTGGCCAAGCTCGAATCGCTGGGTGTGCTCGCGGGTGGCATCGCTCACGACTTCAACAACATCCTCGCCGTGATCCTGGGCAACCTGAGCCTGGCCTCACGGCTGCCCGACGCCGGACCCGAGACGCGGCAGGTGCTGGCGCAGGCCGAGGCGGCGTCCAAGCGCGCGCGGGAGCTAGCGCAACAGCTCGTGACGTTCGCCAAGGGCGGAACGCCGGTCAAGCGCACCGCGCCCATCGCCGCCGTCGTGCGCGAGGCGGCGGGCTTCTACCTCCGCGGCTCGAACGTGGCCGCGGAGCTCTCGCTGGCGCCGGATCTGTGGCTGCTGGATTTCGATCCCGCGCAGATTGGCCAGGTGCTGCAGAACCTGTTCATCAACGCGGTGCAAGCCATGCCGAACGGCGGCACCGTCCACGTCGATGCGAGCAACCTCGTACTCACTCAGGCGACCGGCATCCCGCTCCCCGCGGGGCGGTACGTACGCATCCGCGTACGAGACGAGGGCGTCGGCATTCGCACATCAGACCTGGACCGCGTGTTCGATCCGTATTTCACCACCAAGGAGGGCGGTACGGGCTTGGGCCTGGCTACGGCGCACTCGATCGTACTCCGTCACGGTGGCCACGTGGGCGTCGAGAGCGTCGTCGGGACCGGCTCGACCTTTACCATCTACCTGGCGGCGAGCGCGTCGTCGGGCGCCGCTCCGTCGAGCGCGCCCGATGACGGCTCGACGGCCCCCGGCGTGCGCGTGCTCGTCATGGACGACGAGCCGGGAGTCCGGCAAATCGCCCGTCGAATCCTGGCTTCACGCGGTCACGACGTGGACGTCGCCGCGAATGGCGAGGAAGCCATCGCCGCCTATGCGGCCGCGCTCTCCTCCGAGCGTCCCTACGCGGCCGTGATTCTCGACCTCACCGTGCCTGGAGGGCTGGGCGGCGTCGAGACGCTGAAGGGTCTCTACCAGCTCGACCCGTCGGTTCGCGCCATCGTCTCGACCGGCTACTCCGCGGACCCTGTGATGGCGGACTGTCGCGCCTACGGCTTCTTGGGAGCCGTACCCAAGCCGTACACGGCGAGCGAGCTCGAGTCCGTTCTCCGGGCGGTCGTCGCGACCAGAGCGTAGCGCTCACTTCCCGCGCGGCAGCGCCGCGGGCAACGGCAGGTTCGCCTTCCGCGTAGAGTACGCTGACGGATTTCCGTCGGCGGCGCCCGGCGTGAACGTCGCGATGGCGTAAGCGACCGGCAGCGCGCCGTCCGCGGGCGCACCGAGCGCGGTCGCACCGGTACAGAACGCGTCCCGGTCGGGGAGCTCGCAGCTCGCGACGGAAAACTCCCTGGACCACGGCCCCGCCGGCGACAGGCCGCTGCGCACGCTCAGCGTCGACCCGAGCACCGGCGCGTACACCATCAGCCAGCGCGCTCTCGCCGGGTCCGCGACAACGGAGACGGGATCGCTCGCGGAGAGCATGGGCCACGCTTCGTCGATGTTGCTGGTGAAGTGGGTACCGCCGGACGAGTATTCGTACGCACCCGCGTCGTCGATGCGGTCGACCGGCGCGCGCGCGACGTAGCAGTCGGCGGAGAAGTTCGTGTCGAGGCAACCGTACACGACCACGCTTGAGCCATCGACGACGGCGGCGACGCCAAAGGACGGGCGATCCGCGGTCCACAGCAGGTCCGCGCCCGGGACG
Organism: uncultured delta proteobacterium; assembly: GCA_963775185.1. Lineage (GTDB taxonomy): Bacteria > Myxococcota_A > Polyangia > Polyangiales > Polyangiaceae > JAPSGB01. The sequence goes on from CAVZIE010000015.1 coordinate 140,017, forward strand.
AACTGCTTCTTCGCGTCGTCCCAGCGCGCGACGCCGGTACCGACCTTCGCGACGCCGAAGTCCGCGCTCGCGTCATAGCGCGACGCGGCGTAGAAGAGCCAACGCGCGTCGCCGACGGCGACCGGCGCGAGCGCCTCCACCAGAGGACCGCTGGGCGACGCGGCAAGCACCGGGTCGGGCAAGCGCGTCGCGCCGGCATAGCAGTCGAGCGGACTTGCGCCCGCCGGCACGACGAAGCCCGCGTTGTCGACGTCCTCGCCGTCGATGCGCGCCGAGCCGGCGATGAACAGCCGATTTCCGTCAGGCAGATCGACGGCGCTCACGCGTCCGCCGACACGCGTCACGCCATCGGCCTCGAACAGCCGGCAGGCGCTGGCCACGGCCGGCGCGGGCGCCGGCGCGGGCGCCGGCGCCGGCTCGTCCAGCCGCACGCCGCAGCCCAGGCAGAGCAGCGCGGCGAGCGCCGCCGCCCTCACGGCACACCTCCGCCGAACCAGAGCCGCACCCCCGCCGACAGCCGGAGCTCGCGACGATTGATGAACAGGCCCTTGCCGTTGCCCGCCTCGCCGGACGCGAACGGCATCAACGTCCCGGCCGCGCCGGGCAGCGCGAGCCCGAGCACGCCACGCACCAGCACGCCGTCGCGCGCGCTGTCGTCGTGGGCGATCATGCTCTCGCCGTGCACGGCGAGCAGCGGCGTCACACGCCGCCCGGCGTGCCACGACAGCACCAGCTCCGCCCACGGCTCGTGGATCAGCCCCTCTTCGAGGTAGCTCGCGACGACATTCGACGCCTCGCGTTGCTGGAACCAGAGCGGAAACGCATTGGTGAAGATCCGATCGCCGACGCGGCTCACGAGCTTCACGCGCTTCGCGACCGGCAAGCGGACCGCGACGTCCGGCGCGACGGACCAACCCCCTCCTCCCCAGGGAATGTCCGTCGTGCGGTACGCGTCCACGCTCGCGCCCACGTCCTGGTGGGCGCGCTCGCGTCCGATGGCGACGGCGAGCTCGAGCATCGAGCCCGCACCGAACCAGCGCTTGGCCGTGTCCGGCATCGACCACGCCGTGGTCACGCCCTCGAAATCGCGCGCCAGCACCCACTTCGGCAGCACCGAGCTCGATGTGTCGTTCTCGTATGCGATGACCGCGTACACGCCGAACCGCCACGTGTTCTTCGCGAACGTGCCGTGCGCGAACCCGAGCGAGCCGTAGGCGCGCGGCCCATACGCCATCTCGATCACCGGCGCGTCGCGCGACGCGGAGGTGGTGCGCGGGATCGCGCGCGCGTCCGCCGGCAGGAACGTCGTGTCCGCTCGCGCGCGCGCCGTCAGCAGCAGCAGCGCCGCCACCCAGAGGCTGCCGGTCCGGCGCGATATCAATAGGTCACCTTGACGAAGTGCGGGTAGTAGAGGCGTTTGTCGTCCTCGACCGGCTTGTCGCGGTTCGAGCTCGGCACGTACGTCGCGACGAGATCGCCGCCAGAGAGCTCTGGATGCGCCTTGCCCGCGTAAACGAACGGATCCGGCTCGAGCGACTCCGGCGGGCGCAAGATGTCGCGCGGATCCGACCACGGACCTTGAGGATCATCCGCGACGCGGAGCGCGAGCGTGCTCGCGTAGGCGCCCTCCCCGTGGACCATCACGTACTCGGCCAGGCGCGCGTCGTAGTGGACGGACAGCTCCGGGTGGCCGATGTCCACGATCGCCTTCGGCGACGCATCGGCCGCCGCCGACCAGCCGTCGCCCGTCCACCACTCGAGCGCGTCCAGCCGGCCCGCGCGCACGAAGTCCGCGCTAGTGCGCGCCACGTAGATGGAGTGGGTGAAGCCGGCGCTGCCGTAGAGGTACACGCGGTCGCCACGCCGGACGACCGCTTCGCCGACGGTGACCCCGTGGCTGGTCGCGGGCAGCGTCGCCGGCTCGATCCGCCACGCGGCGGGATCCGCGTCCGGTCCGTCCACCACCGCCGCGGTCCAAGCGTCGGTCTCGAAGCCCGTCGGATCGCCGTCCGGTGTGTTCAAGCGCTCGTAGAACAGGACCAGGGTTTCGTCGACGCGGATACCGTGCATCGGCCAGTACCAGTGTCCCGGCGTCTCCGCGACGAAGGACTGCGGGTCACCGGCCTGCTCCGGCCAGTAGAACTGCATGAAGCAATTCGACGGGTCGTAGCCGGTCTCGACGGCGATGCTGTTGCGCACCATCTTCGAGTGCGCGCGCACCGGGTCCGACGGATCGCTGGCGATCAGCGAGTCGCCGAACAACCACAGCACGCGCCCACCGCCAAGATCGACGGAGTACGCGCCGTCGCCGCCGATCCAGCGCGGATCGCTGTGAAATAGCGAGTCGGCCTCGGGCCACAGCCGTCCGCTCGCCGGCGGCGGATCGGGCGCGCCGCTTCCGCACGCCGGCAACGCGAGCGCCAGCAAAGCGACGTGCGTCCAGCGCGTCACGCGCTCCCCCCATCGCTCACATCACACGTGCGCGCCGGACGCCGGCGTCGCGACGGCGACGTGAGATCGCGAGCACGCCGAGCCCGAGCAGCAGCACGCCCGGCGCGCCGCGGTTGCCGCGACCGCTCGCGCGACAGCCGCACCCCGAGTCGTCGCCGGCGACGCGCGACTGCGGTTGCGCGCCGGCGTCCGTCCTACCACCACCCGCGCCGGCGCTCGCGCCGCTGCCGGCGTCGACCCCGACGAAACCACCGCCGGCCGCCCCGGCCGCCCCGGCCGCCCCGCCGGCGCTCGCTCCCGCCGCGCCGCCCGCAGCCGCGCCGGCGCTACCGCCCGCGCCAGTCGAAGGAACGACGTCCACGTCCACCGCGAAGTATCCGTCCTTCGGACCGCCGCCCTTCGGGCCGTCCGCGAACCAGGTGATGCCCTCGGCGACCCAGCCCAGCGACAGCAGCGAGTGCCCGATCTGGTTACCCTTGATGTCGAGCTCGAACGTGCCGACGGCGCCCGGCGCGACGTCCGCGGTGACCGTGGAGATCCGATGATCGTTCAACCACGTGGAAGCCTGGAACGGGCTCACCGCATCGCGCGGGATCGGCGCGAGCCACACGCTGTTCGGCTTCCACGTCGCCTTGCCGGTGTTCTTGAGCTTGACCCAGCCTGTGAGCGTATTGCCTTGCTCCACCGTCACAGGACCTTGCGACACGATCGGGTAGCTCTGGCCGCTGAGCCCCAGCGCTTGGCCGGCGTAGTCCGCGCCGCCGTGGGCGAGGGCGAGCAAGTCGGCTTCGGTGCCGTAGAACTTGTCCTGATCGCACGCCGCCTGGATGCCGGGCGTGGTACCGCCGCCGCCCAGGTACTGCCAGATCGTCAGCCCCGGAAAGTCGCTTGGCACCGACGGACAGCCGCTCACGTACGCGGCCCATGCCATGGGATACACGCCGCCGTAGCCCGCGGGCGATCCCATGTACGGACCCCAGTACCAGCTGCCGCTGTAGATCATCGGCTTCCGCCCGATCGCGGCTTCCACCGTGTCGAGCCACTCCTTCATGATCTGCACACGCGTCGCCACGCTGGTCGTGTCGCCCGTCTCTTCAACGTCGAGCATCGGCGGCAGGTCGCCGTCGGGAATCGTGCCGCCGACGGCGCTGAGAAAGTGTTGCGCTTGCGCCGCGCCGCTCGCGGTGTAGCGCAAGAAGTGATACGCGCCGACGATCATGCCCGCGCCGCGCGCGCCGGTCGCGTCGCCTGCGTAGTACGAGCTGGTGTAGCCTGTACCCTCGCTCGCCTTGATGATCACGAAGCGACGGTTCGCCGCCACCGTGGTCCAGTCGATGGTCGCGCCGTTCGGGTGCTGGTACGACGCGATGTCGATACCGAGCACGGTCGTCGCGGGCGGGCACGCCTGCAGCTCGTCCGCGCTCTGACCCGTCTGCTCGCCGCCGTCCGCGCCGGAGCACGCCGCCACCAGACCGAGCAACACGAGAGAGAGCAGCGATCGCCGGTGAGCCACGTCCCTCAAGGTACACCCGCCCGCGCGCGGGTGGAACGCTCCAGCTGATTGCCGGGCCGTCGCGGTATCCCGCGGTCCGGGCGCGCGATGCTACCCTCGCCCCCATGAGACGCATCCGGAGCGAGGCCGATTTCGACGAGTTGCTGCGCGGCGCCAGGGCGTTGGCGGTGGTCGCGGCCTGGAACGACCAGGGCCTCTTCGACGCCCTCGCCGACGGCCCCAAGGACATCGACAAGCTCGCGGCCGATCGGCGCGCGCTCGACGTGACGATCCCGGTGCTCAAGCACCTCGGCTTGCTGTACGGCGACGGAAATCGCGTCGGGCTCGCGCCGACGGCTCGTGCGCTACGCGACGCCGGCAAGCTCCCGACCCGTCGCAACTTCGCGTTGCTCGGCGAGCTGGCACGCATCGGAGAGGTGCTCGAGCGCGGTGGCCCGCTCGGCGAGGCGAGCGACGGCGGCGTGCACGTCGACGACCCGGTGCGCACCGCGAATTTCCTCGACATGCTCTACGAGGGGAGCGCGGACAGCGCGAGGCTCGTCCACGACGCCTTGTCGCCGCTGCTGCCGGAGGCCGCGCGCGTCCTCGACGTGGGGGGCGGGCACGGACGCTATGCGCGGGCGTTCGCCGACGCCGGCCACGCCGTGACGCTGTTCGACTTCCAGAACGTCGTGGACTACAGCCGCGCGCGGCACGGCGACGCGCTCCGCTACGTCGGGGGCAATTTCCGCGACGAGAGCGTCGACTTCGGCGGGCCGTACGATCTGGTGTTCCTCTCGAACATCGTGCACGGCGAGCCCGACACCGAGAACCGCTCGCTGATGCGGCGGCTCGCAGCGAGCCTCGCCCCCGGCGGCCACATCGCGATCAAGGACATGTTCCTCGACGAGCAGGGCCAGGATCCCGAAAACGCCGTGTTCTTCGGGCTGACGATGCTGCTGCACACGCGCGCCGGCCAGAGCCCGTCGCTCGCCCAGGCCTACGACTGGTTCGAGCACGCGGGCCTCACCGACTCCGGCCTCTCGGTGTTCGACGCGTTCCAGATCGTGCGCGCGCGCCGCGCGTGATCGCCGAACGCGTCGCGCGCGTCACGGCGTCGTCGTCACCGGGCCGCCGACGAAGCGCCGCTTGCAGCGCTGCGTCGCAAGCTCGTAGATGCAGATCTCGCTCTCGCTCTCTCGCAAGAACAAGCTGCGGTCGTCGGCGGAGATATTCAGGTTCGCCGGGTCGAAGCCTACGCTCATCCACTTCACCAGCGCGCCAAGGACGTCCACGTCGTAGAGATCCGGGTCGAGGGCGTAGGCGTGGCGAGAGTCGCTGCTCAGGACGAAGTTGTCGAGCTTGAGCGACGGCCCGTCGAGCTTCTTGAAGCTCCGGCTCGGCACGTCGAACAAACGCGCGCCCTTCGTGCTCAGCGACGAGTCCACGAGCAGCACGTTGCCGTCCGGCGTCACGGCGAAGCGCGGCAGGTCGTCGCCTACCTGCGCGAAGTCGTAGGCGAGCGTGCGCGTGTCGATCAACATCAGTTGGTAGCGCGCCGTGTCGCTGCCCGGCATCTTCGTCGCGTCGTCGAACAGCGACGGATCGCCGAGCGTGCGGTCGTAGAAGGCCACGGCGAGGTCGCTACCGGGCGCGCGCGCGACCGGTCCGAAGCCCGGCAAGTTCTTGTCGAAGTGCTCGTGACCGCTCGACAAATCGATCACGCTCACGGGATCGCGCGAGCACGTTGTCGGCGCCAGGAACGCGCGCTCGCCGCCCGCGCCGACGACGATGCGGTCCGAGCAGTTCGGTACCGTGAAGCTGCTCGTCGCACCGGAGGCGAGCGCGATCACGTGCACCCGCGTGACCGGCGCGTCGCCGGTCCACGTGTGCTTCTCCACCACCAACGCGCGGCTCGAGTCCGGCAGGATCTCCATGTCCACGAAGCCGTCGGGCAGGTCCAGACCGGCGAGCGTGCGGCCGTCGCTCGCGTCCAGCACGGACACGTGGTGCGCGTTCGCGGCGAGCACGACCTTGTCGTCGAGTGACGACGCCAGCCTGAGCCCGTCGGTGGAAGCGTCCGCGACGGCGGCGTGCCACAAGACGCGATGCCGCGGCACGTCCACCGCGTCGATCTCGCCGTCGGCCTCGCTACCCACGTAGACGACGCTTCGCGTCTTCGCGAACGCGAGCCGCGACGGCGTGCTCACCGGGAGCGTGTCGATCGCACCGCTGTCGACCCAACCCACGCCAAGCGACGTGCCGCGTGCGAACAGCACGTAGCCGCCCACCGGCGCGACCGCGATGTCGCCGATACCCAGCGGCACCCCGCCCGGCTGATCGCCGACGCCGCGCTGGTTCATGTTCGCGCCGCCGTCACCGCACGCGAGCAGCGCGCCGATCACCGGCACGGCACAAGCAGCCGTCGCCCACCACGAGGCCTTTCCCATCCGGACACCTCCAAGCAAGAGCCGTCCGGGCTCATCGCAAGCCACGTGCCGCCCACGCCGCGCCGCGGTTTCGCAGCGCCCCACGGCCAAGACCACGACGTTCGCGTCATGGACTGTGGCGCTGCAGGCACGCCCCGCGGGGTTCCGCGCCGGGCCGACAGCTGCTTGCCGCGATCATGGGCGCGATCATGGGTTTGCCGGTCCGGCGCGGTATCGGCGCTGCTTGATCCGCGACAAGAGCCGGCGCATCCTCCGGCGCATGACGCCCCACCGTTTCCTGTCTTCTGTTCTGGTGCTTTCCGCGCTCGCCCTGGCACCGCGGCTGGCACACGCCGACGCCGCGCCGCCGAACTCGTGCACCGGCGAGGGCACCGCGTGCAGCACCGCCGGGACCGGCTTCAACCAGCCGGGCATCTGCACGATGACCAAGTGCACGAAGGGCACGCCGGACGGGTCGATGCAGTACGACTGCCTGCTCTGCCTCGAGAGCGACTCCGGCGCGGCGGGCAGCGGCGGCAGCGCGGGCAGCGCCAGCGGCGGCGCGGCGGGTTCGAGCACCGGCGGCAGCGCCGGCTCGGGGACGGGCGGCAGCGCCGGCTCGGGGACGGGCGGTAGCGCGGGCGCGAGCACCGGCGGCAGCGCCGGCTCCGGAACCGGCGGCGCGAGCACCGGCGGCAACGCGGGCGGGAGCACCGGCGGCTCGAGCGGCGCGTCGAGCAGCTCCTCCGGCGACAGCGGCGGCTGCAGCTTGACGGCGCTGCCGGAAGGCGGCGGGCTCGCCGGCTTGATGATGCTGGCCGGCGCCGCCGCACTCGCGATCGGCCGGAAGCGGCGCTGACGACGCGTGCCGTATGTGGCGCTGTGGGCGCGCGCGTTCATCGTGACCGTCCTGATCGAGCTCGGCGTCGCGACGCCGCTGCTCGCGCCCGTCGAAGCGCGGCTGTGGCGGCGCCTGGCGATCGTCGCGTTCGCGCAGCTCGCGAGCCACCCCGCGGTGTGGTTCATCTTTCCGGAGCTGGGTCTGCACCACGCCTTCCTGATCGTCGCCGAGAGCTGGGCCGTCGTGATCGAGATCCTGTTCTACCGCGTCACGCTGCCGTCGCTACCGTGGTCGCGGGCGTGCGGCGTGTCGCTGCTCGCGAACGGCGCGTCCTTCGCCGCCGGCCTGGTGCTGCGCGCCACGCTGCACTGGTTCTGACGCGCCTTGGAGCGCGGCGGACCGCGCAAGCAAGCCTGCGCCAAGTCGCCGAGCGCGATCCCCGGTCGGCGCTTCAACCCGCGGCGAAGCGGTCCGTCGCGGTGACGAGCTCGTGCACGTTGCCCGGCTCGTACGCCGAGTGGCCCGCGTCCGCCACGAGGCGCAGCTCGGCCTCGGGCCACGCGCGATGCAGATCCCACGCGCTCTGCATCGGGCACACGACGTCGTAGCGGCCCTGGACGATCACGCACGGCAGGTGGCGGATCTTCCCGACATCGTCGAGCAGCTGCGTCTCCCGCTCGAAGAAGCCGCGATTGACGAAGTAGTGGCTCTCGATGCGCGAGAACGCGAGGCTGAACTCGTCGTCCGCGCTGTGCTCGATGTACGCCGGATCCTGGTAGAGGAAGCTCGTGCTCGCCTCCCACACGCTCCACGCCTTGGCCGCCAGCGAGGCGGACAGCCGCGTCCTCGCTGGTCAAGCGCTGGTGATAAGCGGCGATCAGGTCGCCGCGCTCCGCTTCGGGAATCGGCGCGAGGTATTTCTCCCACGCGTCGGCGAACAGCCGGCTCGTCCCTTGTTGATAGAACCACTCGAGCTCGAAGCGCCGGAGCAGGAAGATGCCGCGCAGCACCAGCTCCGTCACGCGCTCGGGGTGTTTCTCCGCGTAGGCGAGGGCAAGTGTGCTGCCCCACGATCCGCCGAACACCTGCCAGCGCTCGATGCCCAGGTGTTCGCGCAGCCGCTCGATGTCGGCGACGAGGTGCCACGTCGTGTTGTCGACCAGGGACGCGTGCGGCGTGCTCTTGCCGCAGCCGCGTTGATCGAACAAGACGATGCGATACTTCGATGGATCGAAGAAACGGCGCTGCTTCGCGTCGGTGCCGCCGCCAGGACCGCCGTGCAAGAACACCGCGGGCTTGCCGTCCGGGTTGCCCGACTCTTCGAAGTACAGCGAGTGAAGATCGTCCACGTCGAGGCGACCGGTGTTGTACGGCTCGATCGGCGGGTAGAACCCGCGACGCGACTCGGGATTCGTCATGGTCGCGAGCTTGCCCTGGTCGGCTGCGTGCGTCGAGGCTGGACCCGTGATACGCCGCGGCGGTGACGAGCAACGGCAACAGCAACAGGAACGGCAGCACGGCGGGCGATCTGACCGCGGCGCTCGAGACGGCGCGGCGCGGTTTCCGACGCGATGTGCAGACCCTGGTCGACTCGCTCGACGACGGCGAGCTGTTCGTGCCGCTCGCGCACGCCGTCCCCGACGCGCCCTACGGCGAGCGCGTCACGCTCGACGCCGAGGTCGAGCTCAGCCCGCACATGCTCGTCGACGAGGACGGCAAGCTCTACTGCGCGCTGTTCACGCGTCCGGAGATGATGGCGCCGCTCGAAGAGTCGCTCGGTTGGAGCACGGACGACGACCCGCTGGAGTACTGCGCGCTGCCCGCGCGCGTCGCCCTGGACATGGCGCTCTCGGTCATCGACGAGGCCAGCGTGTTCGGCCTGGTGGTGAACGCGATGCACGACTCGGAGCTGCTGTTGCGGCGCGAGGAGCTGGGGAGCATCGCACAGAACAAGGCGGTCCCGCTGGTCGGCTACGTGCATGAGATCCCGCCGCAGCCTTTCGAGCATGCGCAGACGATCGTGGCCGAGTCGGACGAGCCTCCACCGCCGGAGCTGGTCGCCGCGCTCGACCGCTGCGTGGCCGAGCTACCCGCGCTCGCGGACTACGCGCTCAAGCGCACCTTCAACGCCGAGCGCGATCTCGAGCCGCACCTCACGCTCGCCCTGCGCACCAACGGCCGCGAAGAGGACCTCGCGGCGATCGCGCGGCACGTGATCGCGCAGATCGAGGACAAGCTGCCACCGCCCGGCTACATCGACGTGCTGTTCGACGAGCCGCCCAACTGACGTCGCCGGTAGCGCGCGCTCAGCGGTGCCCGAGCATGAACGTGCCCACGAGCATGATGCGCCAGGGCAGCGCGCGATCGTCCTTGCCGGCGTCGCGACACGACTCGGCGCCGTTGTCGACCGCGCTGTTCGACTCGCACACCTTGGTGCCGTCGTGCAGGTACGCGAGCGCTTGCGGCCCGAGGCGGAACAGCCGCGACAGATGCCACTCCGCGCCGATGCCGAACGGGAACACGACGCCGCTGTTCACGACCTTGTAGGTGTCGGCGGAGTTCGACGCCTCGGCGGTCACGCTGCCGAGACCGATACCGCCCTGCAGGTAGCCGTCGACATTGCCGTGATCGAACCAGTACCAGCGCACGAACGGCGCGAAATAGAACGACGAGAACTTCACGTCCGTCGCCGGATCCGTGAGCTGGCCCTTCCACGCTTCGCGCACCTTGAAGCTCCAGAACGCGAGCTCGCCGCCGACGGCCCAATGCGGGTTGAAGCGCCACGCGCCGCCGAGATCGCCGGCGAACCCGCCGTCGACCGGACACTGGCTGTCCGGCTTCGTGTTGTCGCAGACCGCGTTGCCGAAGCCGAGCCCGAGCCACAGCTCGGCAGGGCGACGCGCATCCGCGGTCGGCTGAGGCGGCGGTGGAGCGGCGGCCGGCGGCGGTGCGCCATAGCCGGGCGGCGGCGGGCCGTAGCCCGGCGGCGACGGGGCGTAGCCCGGCGGCGGCGGGCCGTAGCCCGGCGGCGGCGGCTGCGCACCCGGCGCTGGAGCGCCGGCACCGCCACTCGCCGGCGGCGTCGCCAGTGGCGGCGCAGGCACGACACCGGGCGAGGCGGGCGGCGGCGGGGGAACCGCACCCGGCGTCTGCGCGCCGGCGGTGGCACCGACGAGCGCGACGACCGCAGAGGTCGCGATCGCGCTTGTTGCGCGGAACGAGCTTCTGGGACCGGGCGCCACGAAGATGCCAGGCTAGATCACAGCGGTCGATTCGGCTATGCGGATCGGCCCGGCACCATGGAACAACCGGATCTTCTTGCGGCGGGCGGCAACCGCCTCTCCCGGGTGGAGCGCGCGCAGATCGCGTTCATACGCCGGAGCTTCGAGCCGGGGGCCCTCGACCAGACGATCCGCTGGTTCCAGAGAAACCTCGGAGCGGTGTGGATCGACCACGCCACCCGGCAGCTCAGGCGAGTCCACGGCCTCGATCGCCTGCCCCGCTGGGGACCCGAGCAGAGCTTCATCTGCGTGTCGAACCACCGGAGCTTCTTCGACCTGTACGTCGTCACGGCGGAGCTGGTGCGGCGCGGGCTACCGCAACGCATCGCGTTCCCCGTGCGCGCGGCGTTCTTCTACGACAACCCGCTCGGCTTCGTCGTCAACGGCGCGATGAGCTTTTTCGCCATGTATCCGCCGATCTTCCGCGAGCGGAAGAAGCTCACCCTCAACGTGACGAGCCTGGAAGAGCTGGCGTGGCTGCTCCAGCGCGGCGGCACCTTCGCCGGCGTTCACCCGGAAGGCACCCGCAAGAAGGACGACGACCCGTACACGTTCCTGCCGGCGCAGCGCGGCGTCGGGCGGCTGATCCACGACGCGCGCGTGCCGGTCGTCCCGGTCTTCGTGAACGGGCTCGGCAACGACATCGTGCGTCAGGTCAAGAGCAACTACGACGGCAGCGGCACGCCCATCAACATCGTGTTCGGCGCGCCGGTGGACTTCGGCGACCTGCTCGATCAGCGCCGCTCGCCGAGAACCGATCGCGCCATCGCGGAGCGCACGCTCGAGGTCATCGGCGAGCTTGGCCAGGAAGAGCGGCGCATCCGCGCCGCGCAGTAGCGTCAGTCGTCGTCGAAGAACAGCGGCTCGCGGTGCTCGAGGAAGCGCTCGATCGCCGCCTGCGCGCCGGCGGGGAGCTGGACGAAACGGACGCCCATGCCCGGCGGCACGTCGCTCGCTTCGGAGTACTCGCGCACCCAGCGCACCTCGCCGACGGCGTGCAGCGGCTCCTCGCGATCGGGCAAATGTATCGTCAGCTCCAGATGCTCGCCGACCGGCTTGAGCACGTGGGTGGCGACGAACACGCCGCCCGCGGAGATGTTCTCGACGAAGCCGGCGTAGAAGTTGTGGTCGCTGCCCAGGCTCACGTCGAGATCGACGCCGTAGCGCGGGAAGGCGCGACGCTGCTGGACCGCCGACTGCGAACCGGATTCGAGCCGGGTGAAAGTGGCTTCGCCGGTGTTGCGCTCGAACGGCGAATCCTTCTCGGCGGTCGCTTTTCTCATCGTCATGCTCCGTGGGTTGTCGGCCAGCGCCTGAGTATCCCAACGGATCAACGCGCCGCGCGCATAAGTCGCCCCGCACTTCGGCGTGTAACTTATCGATATTGCGTGTATTTTCGTCAGCGCGCGGCCAGCCGCGGCGGCTGCCGGAGCGCGCGCCGCACGATCTGGGTGGGACCGGGCGGGTTCACGCGGCTGGCGTGATCGAGCGAGCTCGCGTCGAGCAGGCGCAGCACCGGGCGCGGCCACAACCCGAGCACGATCACCAGCAGCGCCAGCGGCACCAGGGCCCAGCGCTCGCGCGGCGCGAGCCGCGGGAAGCGGCCGCCGTGCGGCTCGAGGAACACGCTGTCGTGCCAGCGCGGCGGCATCTCGCCGAGGAACAGGCGCGCGAACGCGCGCATGCCCGCCAGCGCGACCGGCACCACCGCCGCCGCCGCGAGCAGCGACAGCAGCGGGCTCCGGACGGCCGCGGCCACGATCGCCATCAGCGCCGGGACGAAGCCGCTCGTCCCGGGCGCGCCGAGCGCGGCGGCGAAGCCGGCAGCGGCGACCAGCGCGAGCAGGGGCAGCTCCCGCGCGAGCCCGCCGAAGTCGGCGATGCGGGTGCTCTCCACGCGATCGTCGAGCGCAGCGGCGACGCCGACGAGCAGCGCCGCGGACAACCCCTGCAGCACCACCGCGGCCAGCGCTCCCTGGATTCCGATCGCGGTGAGCGAGCCGAGCCCGACCAGCGCGACGCCGGTCCAGAAGCGGGCCGCGCAAGCGACCAGACGCCTGAGCTCGGTCTGCACCAACGCGGTGAGTCCGGCGTGCAGCATACTCGCCACGCCAACCACGACCACGGTGGACGCCGCCCATCCCGCGCCGTGCGGCAGCACGTCGAAGCACAGGCGCACCACGCCGTACAGGCCGAGAGCCGGCAGCGCGCCGGTCACCATCAACGCGACCGGCGCGGGCGCGCGCTCCACCGCGTCGTCCAGCCATGCGTGGAGTGGAAACGCGGCGGCGAGCATCGCGAACGCGACGAACAGCGCGCTCCAGACGACCTTGATCGCACGATGGCCCAGGATTCGACCCAGGCTGACGGCGAAATCCGCGTGGTAGAGATCGATGATCGAGAGCGCGCGCGGCGCTAGCCGTCCGTCCGGCAGATACGCGGGCCCGGCGTGACTCGACAGGTACAGGACGCACGACAGCAGCAGCGCGAAGGCGATCACCGCGACCGTACCCAGCTTGTACGCCGCGGTGCGCCGCGCGCCCGAAGCGGCCAGCAGCCACACCGTGCTCGCAAGCGCGATCAGCAAGAACGCGCAGAACAGCGCCAGGTCGAGCGCGATGAACGCGCCGACCAGCGCGGCATCGAGCACGAGCAACAGCGTCCAGTGACGTACCAGGGCGCGGTCGACGCTGTAGCTCCAGAGCGATGCCGCCAAGAGCAGCGCCGGCACCAGCAGCACCAGCGCGAGCGACGTGCCGTCAACCCCGAACGCGCCTTCGATGCCGAGCCCCGGCAGCAGCCGCGCGCGCTCGATCATCTGGAAGCCGTCGTTTCCGTCGTAGCGCGACAGCGTGGGATCGAATGCCGCGTACGCCGCGAGCCCGACCGCGAGCTGCGCGAGCCCGACCGCGATTCCGACCCAGTGCAGCGCCCGCAGCTTCTTCAGGCCAAACAGCTGCAGCGCCACCACGCCGACCAGGCCGAACAGCGGCACGAGCAGCAGCCACGACAGCACGTGCCCGCCGAGCGGCGACGCGCCGGGCAGCTCCGCATGGAAACCGACGGCGCGCGCCGGCTGCGTCTCGCCGTTCACGTGCACGAGCACCTGTCCAAACAGCTGGCGCGCCACCGCCGGTGTGGGCGGCACCCAGCGCACGTCCACGTGCTTCGACTGGCCCGGCGCGAGCGTCGCCTTCGACGCGCCGTCGCTGAACGCCGCCTCCACTCCCGGCGGCAAGCGCGGATCTTCGTCGGGTCCGTCCCTGAGCTCGATCGAGTCCACCGTCACCGCCGAGCTGCCGCGATTCTCGATCGTGATCCTGCCGGCGTACCCGCCGGCCTGCGGCTGGAGCTCGAGCGGCGCCGCTCCGGACACGGGGTACAGCCGCAGATCGCCGGGCGCCGCCGAAGCGACCCCTGCGCCGAACATCGACAGCAGCGCCGCGACCAGCAACGAGAGCGCGAACCGGGCCATGTCAGCCCTTGCCTTTCGCGCCGCCACGCTTGCGCTTCTTGCCAGATCGCTTGGATGGGGATGCCGGTCCGGCGCGGCCGGCGTCGCGTTGCGCTCCTGGCTTTTCCGGCGCGGCGTCGCGCGCCGCGGCCGGCGCGGAATCGCGCGCAGCGTCCGACGCGGCGTCGCGCGCCGCGGCCGGCTCGCGCGCAACGTCCGGCGCGGCGTCCGGCGCGGCGTCGCGCGCGGCGTCCGGCGTGAGCGCGGGCTCGCGGCCGGCCAGCAGGCGTGCCGGCGCGCCGAGCACCACATCCAGGAGCTCATCGAGAACGACGAGATCACGACCTGCGCGGTCGGCGACGTGCGCGAGCCCGGCGAACGCGCGCGACGCAGCACGCGGCTCGGCGCGGAGCCAAGCGTGTCCCGGCAGCGTGGCGTCGGCGTCGTCCGGGCCGTGTTCCGCGTTCGGGCCGTAGGCGCGGCGCGCGAGCGACCACACGAAGAGCGGCACCGCGAACGACACGACAAGCAGCACGCCACGCATGCCCGCGCCGAGGCGCGCGGTGTCGGCGGAGCTGCCGATGAAGCTTGCGATCGGCGCGACGAGGCTCGTGCCGCCGAGCACCGCGTCGGTCGCGCCGAGCAGACCGACGGCCAGCGCGGCGCCCGCCAGCCACAGCGCGACCGGTGGCAACGGATCCGCGACGGCAGCCGCGCCGCTCTTCGCCCCGCCGCCTACGATGACGAGACACAGGCGCCACAGTGCAAACGAGATCGCCGCGGCGCCGGCGAGGGCGATGGCGTAGACGACCGCGCCCGGCAAGAATCCCGTCGTCGTGCCCTCGAACACCGCCCACAGCGACGCGCCCCGGGACCAGAACGTGCCGACGAACGGCCACGGGACGCCAGCGGCAGCCAGCGTCGCGAGCGTCGCGGCGCGCGCCAACCGCGGAGCACGCTTGGCCAGCCCGCGGCTCGAGGTGACGTCGTCGCCGGTGGCGTCGGCGACGAGCAACCACGCGCCGATCGCCAGCGCGTGGACCGCGAGCTGGAGCGCACCCGCTGACGCCGCGCCGCCGGCGACGCCCACGATCGCGAGCCCGGTCTGCGCGATCGCCACGCGCATCAACACGACGCGCGGCTCGGTCGCGCCGATGGCGCGCGCGCCGGCGATCAGCATCGTCAGCGCGCCGATCAGGGCGATCAGACCGGTCAGGTCTGGCACCATCGCCAGGTAGAAGGAGAGTCGAGCTAGCAGATACACCCCGCCCAGCGTGCCCGTCGCGCCGGCGATCAAGGCCGCACCGGCGGCGGGAGCGCGCGCCGCGCCTTCCAGCCACGAGCCAAACGGCAGCTGCGCCGCGCGCGAGAGCGCGGCCACGGCCAGCAGCGCGCACGCGAGCAGCAGCGCAGGAAAGCCCCACAGCCGCTTCGCAGTGAGCTGACCGGCAAGCGTCGCCTCGCCCTTGCCGTCGTGGATGCGCAACTGATCGGCCAGCTCGCGGAACACCAACGTCGGACCTACGAGCGCGACCGCCGTGTGCTCGCCGGACGTGACGCGCAGCTTGTCGACCAGCAGCTGGTTGGTGCCCGGTCCAGCGTCGATGCGGACGTCGTGACGTGCCGGCGGGATCGGCAACCGCCAGAACGGCGTCGTCGCCGGCTCGCGGCACGGTCGCGCCGAGAACCCGAGCCCGCCGGGGCGCCCTTCGCTGTCGACGGCGCACACGTCCGCCGCTCCCGCGTGCACGCGGGCCCCGGGCAGCGCCGACACGGTCAGCGTCCCGGTGTTCTCGGCGTGGACCGTGCCCTGTACCGCCTCGTGCGACGGTGCGCCGAGGACGCCGATCAGCCGCGGCCGGTAGTCGGGCGTGAAGCTGCCGTTCACCCAGCTGCCACCCAGGCTCCAGAACAACATCGCCGCGCCGGCGATCAGCGCGGCGTCGCCCAGGCGCGCGACGCCGAACGCGAGACGCCCGCCGCGCGTGCGCCCGCCGATCAGGATCCAGGTCGCGAGGCCGGCCACGTGCCACCCGATCAGCATCAGCGGGAGGTTGTCGGCGAGCACCAGCAACTCTGCCCCACCGACGGCGAGCGCGAGCGCCGGCACGTGCGCCGAGCCGGCCGCGCTGCGACCTGCGTGCAGCACCACGCCGACCCCGACCAGCGCGATCGCGACGCAGCACACCGCCGCCAACGGATCGAAAGCGAACGACAGCGTGACGTCCAACGAACCGGAACGAATCAGCGTCCACAACGGATCGAGCAGGAATCGCTTGAATGGCGGCAGCAGGACGAGCTCGACGGCATTCGCGACCGCGACGGCCAGCGAGGCGGCAACCGCGATGAACACCAGCCGGTCGTCGGCGAGGCGCGGCCGACGAGGGTCGTCCGGCGGCAGTGCACGGCCAACCGCGACGACGAGCGCCGCGAGCAGCGGCAACGCCGGGATCAGCCAGAGCGTCGATGCGAGCTCGAAGGCCTGGAGCGTGCCGTTGTATTCGGGCACCGACGATTCCTCTCGACCGTCGCGGCAGGTGTTCCAGAATGCCGCGAGGCGCGACGCAAGCTAGACCAACGACGTCGGTCCCGCCAGGTCCGCGCGCGGGCGGCCCGGCGTCCGCGCCGCCGGCCGCGCCGGACCGACAGGAAAACCCCACCAGGACACAGCCTTGGGAAGGGCGCGCACGATGCAGTTCCCGCCCGCGCGGGAAGCGTCCAGGATGCCGCCGTGAGCACCACCGCGTCGATCGCACATTTCGAGATCCTGGATCCGTGGGGCAAGCCCCATTTCGTGCCGGAGCTCTGGGCGAAGGCGCCGGCGGTGCTGGGCTTCGTCCGACACTTCGGCTGCATCTTCTGTCACGAACAGGTCGCCGAGCTCCGGCGCGCCCTGCCCGAGCTAGAGCGGAACGGAGCGCGCGTTTCGATTATCGGCAACGGCAATCCCGCGCACGCGCTCGGCTTCGCGGACCGCACCGGCGTCGACGCGTCGCGCGTGTTCACGGATCCCGCGCGCCTGCTGTATCGCGCCCTCGGCATGACCCACGGCGTCGGCGGCCTCGGCGGCTTGCGCGCGACGCTGGGCTCGAGCATGCGCGCGTGGCAGCGCGGGCATCGCCAGCTCTCGACCCAAGGCGATCCCTGGCAGCAGGGCGGAACGCTGGTGATCTCGCGTGACGGGCGCATCACGTACTCGTACCTGTCGCGCGCCGCCGGCGATCACGCGCCCATCGGCCGCCTGCTCGACGCCGTCCGCGCGCTGCCTACAGCCACGGGTTGACGTTCATCTGCGCCTGCGTGTCGCGATATCCGGCGGCCACGCGCCGCGAGAACCACAACAGCACGAGCAGCGACAACGCGAACATCACATACCCCGCGCCGCCCTGGATCGCGCGCAGCACCGGACTGTGCGCGCCGACCAGCCAGAGCACCGTCAAGAGCAGCGCGACCAGCGACAGCGGCACGAGATATCGCCAGCACAGCGCCGCCATCTGCTCGATTCGCACGCGCGGGAGCGCCCAGCGGAGCGCCAGCGCGGACACCACCAGCGCCCAGCATTTGATCTGGAAGACGAGCGCGCCCAGCGCCATCAGCGCGGTGCTCGAGAGCTGCATGTTCCACGACACCGAAGGGACGCGCCAGCCGCCGAGGAACAGCGCCGCAGCTACGCCGCTGCTCACGAACACCGCGCCCCACTCGGCGAGGAACATCACACAGCGCAGCGCCGGGTGCGTCGACACCACGCCGGGCGTCTCGCCGTCCGCTTCGGGCAACTCGAGCGGCGCGCGGCTGGCCTCGGGCAGCGTGGCCGCCATCACCAGCACGAAGGCGAGCAGCAGCACCGGGTTCGCGAACGCGTACCAAGCCCACGGCGCGCCGCCCTGCGAGACGACGATATCCTGCACGCGCAGGCTGCCCGCGGTGAGCACGACGCACACCACGCCGATCAGTGCGGGCACCTGGTAGCTCAAGATCGACAGCGCGCCGACGATGCCGTCCACGAGCGACCAGCGCCCGCCGCGACGGAATCCACCGAGCATCAACCCGGACGCGACGAGCGCGGTGATGGTCGTGAGCAGCAGGATGCCGATGTCGAGATCGGGCGCGATCACGCTGCGGCCGAATGCGAGGAGCGTGAACGCGGCGCTGGCGGCGACGAACAGGACGTAGGGAAGCAGACGCAGGAGCGGCTTGTCGATACCGGCTGGCAGCAGGTCGTCGCTGACGATCGCGCCGAGGGCGCGCCTCAACGCGCCGCCACGGCGCCCGCTCGAGCGCGACGCCTTCAGCCGGAGCGTCACGCGACGCTCGGCCCAGGTGATGAGGCCGGCGGTCGGCGACATGAACAGCAGCAGCAGCCCGACGGCCAGGCCGATCAAGATCGCCGACACGGCAAGGTCGCTCGGCGCGCGTTGCCGGAACCCCTGCACATCGACGCGACGGACCACCGGATCGCGCAGCCGGCCGCGGCGCAGCGTGATCTCGGCAAAGCGCTGATCGCCGGAAGGCACCAGATCGGTCGGCGCGAGGATGCTCGTACCGTCGAGATCGATCAGCACGTCCCCCGGTTCGATCCCGGCTCGCTCGGCGCGCCCCTTCGGCACCACGCTCTTGACCGACAGCTCGCCCGACGCGTCGCTGGCCAGCTCCAGTCCAAGGAACGTCCGGGCGCGCTCGGCCTCGGCCTGTCGCTCCGCCGCCACCTCGCGCGAGCGCGTTGGGCCCTCGACGTCGAGGACGGCGTTGTGCAGCGTCCCGGCCACGGGCGCCGTGCCCGACGTCTTGGGTGCGAACGCGACGCTGATGTCGCCGCGGAAGGTCGTGTGATCGGCCGCGTCGCCGCGCCCGCAGAACGCCGTCTGGAGCTCGTCGGTGAGCTGGAGCGCCACACGATTCGCGGACATGCCGGCGGCTTTCGCGACGATCCTGACGCCGCGCACCGGCTTGTCCCCGGGCCGGTGCAAGTCGCCGCGAAACACCACGGTCGCGGGCTTTCCCTCGGGGAAGCCATTTCCGATCAGCTCCAGCCGGTCGCCGACGTCCACGTCGTGCGGCGAGAGATCGGCGATGCCGAGCAGATCCGGCGCGGAATCGTCCAGGCGACACGCGCCGAGCACGAGACAAAGCGCGATGGACAGGACGACCCAGAGCGCGGCGCGCATCGCGCAGGCTATAGCGCGGGTTCCTCGAACCGGGCGAGATTCAGGGCGTCAGCGTCGGCTGGTGCGCTTGTTGGCCCGGTCCGATACCGCGGCGTAGGGTCGCCGGCGTTCCACCGGGAGAGCCGAGGAGAGGGCGCACATGGCTGGATTTGGGGCACTGCTCACGGACATCCGCAAGCTGCAGACAGAGCTGATGCGCTTGGCGCCGCACCGCGACGCCGGCCTCGTGCCCAACCCGGGCGCGTCGAAGTCGGCCATCGACGTTGCCGAGACGCGCATCGGCATGCCGCTCCCTCCGGTCTACCGCGCGTTCCTGGCGGAGCACGACGGCTGGCCCCGCTTCTTCGAGGGCGCGACGCTGCTCGGCACGGCGAACCTGGGCCGGCGCGCCTACGAAGAGGCCGCCCAGGCGACGTTCGCTGCCGCGGAAACGCCGGTGCCGGAACTCGATCCGATCTCCCGGGTGCAGCGCCCGCGCCTCGTCCCGTTCGGCATCGATCTGCAGGCCACGACAATTTTCGCGTTCGACCCGAGCGTGGTGTCTGCCGACGGCGAATACGCCGTCATCGCCTGGGTCAACGAGATCGGCGTGCGGCGCGAGTCCTTCGAGGGGTTCCTCGAAACGGTGCTGGAACTCTGCGAAGCGGAGCTGGAAGCACAAACGACGCTGCCGCTGCTGCGCACCGCCTGAACAAGCGTCACGCACCCTGCCTCGCGCCGGACCGACATCCCCGCGATCGATCGTCGCTGGCCATGGTTGACGCTTTGCGGCATCCTTGGTGAGATGATCGAGCGCGGTCCCGCCCCGCCAGCGCGGGTGCGAACGAAATCGTGTCCTCGATGAGCGTGAGGCTAAATGGTCACCAGTGAGAGCTCGACGAGCGGCAGCACCATCCCTCCTGCGGATCGGAGAGTGATCAAGCGGTACTCGAACCGCAAGCTCTACGACACCAAGGACAGCCGCTACGTCACGCTGCTCCAGATCGCGGACATGGTGCGCGAGGGCGAAGAAGTCCAGATCATCGACAACGCCACCAAAGAGGACAAGACGGACGTCACGCTGGCGCTGATCATCTCCGAGGAGCTGAAAGCAAGGCCGCGCGGCATCCCGCTCTCGACGCTCAAGTTCCTGATCCGGCAACGAGGCGAGAAGATCCTCACGCAGCTGCGTGAGGGGCCGATCGGCCGCTTGATACCCAAGGATCAAATCGACGGCGAGCTCGAGTCGCTCGAGATGGCGCCGATGCCGGTGGCCGAGCAGGAGGAAGACGTGTCGGACAAGGACAAGGACGCCCAGCCGAAAGGCTTCCGCGCCACGCTGGAGCAGCTCCAGCACAGCATCGACGAGCGTATCCGCGCGGTATTGCCCAACTTTTCGATCTTCCGGGAGCTCCAGGCGGACGTCCGCAAGCTCGCGGAGCGCGTAGATTCCCTGGAAAAGCGCCTCGACGAGGGCGGCGCGCCGAAGGAATAATCCCCAGAAGAACACGGTTACCCGGTTCGAGACGCCGGGAAGGCAAGTAACCGTGACCGTCCACACCGTGCACACAGAAGACTAGTGATTTCGAGCGTGAAGCGCTGACCCACCTCGGCGCCATGCTCGCGGTCGGGACGCGACTCACGAAGAATTCCGCCGAAGCCGAGGATCTGGTCCAGGACACCTTCGTCAAGGCGATCCGCGCCCGCCAGCAGTTCGAGGCCGGCACCAACATGCGCGCCTGGCTGCTGCGCATCCTGACCAACACGTTCATCAACCGCTACCGCCGCGGCGGCCTCGAGAAGAGCGTGCTGGAAGGCCCCGACGCCGATCCACTCGCGGACGGCTGGGTGAGCGCCTCCACGATGGAGGCGATGCGCGATCCCGAGTCGCAAGCGCTGCGTCCGGTCCTGCAGCGGGAGATCCAGGCCGCGCTCGACGAGCTACCGGACGAATTCCGTCTCGCGGTGATGCTCGCGGACGTGGAAGAGCTGTCGTACCGCGAGATCGCGGACGTGATGGGCTGCCCGATCGGAACCGTGATGTCGCGGCTGCACCGCGGCCGACGTCTGCTCAAGTCGCGGCTCTACGAGCACGCGCTGGCGATGGGCATCGTGAGTCCGGAGCCCGTGGTGGGCCACAAGGAGGCCGCCGAGCCGGAGCAACCCATCGACATGGAACCCTACCGGCGCAGGAAGGAGGCGGCACGGTGAACGACTGTCGTCGCTTCCTCCCGCTGGTCGAGATGTTCGTCGACGGCGAGCTGCCGGCGGAGAAGGTGCTCGAGGTCGAGCAACATCTCGCCGAGTGCGACGTGTGCACGGAGCGTCTCCGGCTGGAGCGCGCGCTGCACTTCAGCACGCGCCACGCGGTGCTCGACGTCCCGGCGCCTTCGGAGGCTTTCCAGAAGCGCATCGAGGCTGCACTCGCCGCGGATCGCGAACGCGAGCAGGCGACGCACACACCCGATGAACACGGCCGGCTGCTCTCGTGGCGCACCATCGTGCCGGTCGCGGCAGCGGCGGCGTCCGTGCTCGTGTGGGCCGCTTCGGTGAACACGCCGCTGCGCTCGCAGAACGCCGCAAGCTCGAACGCGGACTCGTTCGCCATGAGCAGCACGACGTCCAGCGTCGACCAGCTCATCGACGAGTTCGTTCGCTTCCACGCCGACGATCCCGCGCCGCAGGTCACCGAGCCGTCCCAGGTGCTGCGCTTCGAGCCGGCCGTCGGCGTTCCCGTGCACCTGCCGAGCTTGCAGCAGTACGGCGCCCACTGGGAGGGCGGCAGCCTGGTTCCCCTGCGGAACCAGCGCGCGGCGTCGCTCCGCTACCAGGTCGACGGTCACCGCGTCACGGTCTACGTGTACAACTCGACCCGCTTTCCGCTGCGCGTCACGCTCGAGCCGCGCGTCGTGCTGAATCGTCCGGTGTACGTCGGTAACCGACGCGGTTACTCCATCGCCGCGGTCGAGCAGCGGGGCGTCGGCTACGCCGTTGCGTCGGACCTCGACGACAGCGAGAGCGCGGAGCTGGTCGCCTCGATCCGCTGAGCGCGGCTACCACGCCTGGGCGCTGCCCTGCTTGCGCGGATCCGCCGCCGGCAGCTTGCGACCGCCCTGCGCCGCGATCATCTGCACCGCGCTGGTCGTGAACGGCATGGTTCCGACGACCTCGCCGCGCCACTCCAGATCGCGAACCAGATCCGGCGCCGCGCCCTTCTCGAGCAACAGCGACGCACCGTGTGGCGGGATGTAGAAGCGCGGCTCCGCCACGCATTTCACCGGCGCGCAGCCGAACACGAGCCGCGCCAGCAGCATCTCCGTCACGTTGGTGGCGATCGTCATGCCGCCCGATCCTCCGAGCGCCAACACGACCGCGCCGTCCTTGACCACGATCGTCGGCGTCATGCTCGATACGGGGCGCGCGCCCGGACGCGGGCGGTTTGGGCTCTCCTTGATGCCGAACGGCGCGACGTCCTTCGCTTTCGTGAAATCGTCCATCTCGTCGTTGAGCACGATGCCGCTCTGGGGCGCCGTGTACTTCGCGCCAAAGACCGTGTTCACCGTCGTCGTTAGCGACACGAAATTGCCGGCGGCGTCGGCGGTGACCATGTGGTGCGTGCCGTGCTCGTCCTGATCGAAGCGCGGCAGCGCGTGCGTGCGATCGACGGCGATGCGCTTCCTGCGCGCGGCCATGCGCGCAGCCGACGTCAGCCCCGCGACGTCGTCCTTCTGGAACGCTGGGTCACCGAGGTAGCGCATGCGATCGGCAATGGCGCCGCGCAGGGCCTCGGCGACCATGTGCTGGTACGGGCCGCTGCCGTGTCCGAGCTTCTCGAGCTCGGCCTTCGAGTACAGCTCGAGCGCCTCCACAAGCATGACCCCGCCGGCCGACGGCGGCGGCATGGTGTACACGTCGTAGCCCTCCCACTTCACGTGCAGCGGCGCCCGTTCCACCGGCTGGTAGCGCTTCAGGTCGTCGGCCGTCAGCGCGCCGCCCAGGGAGCGATCCGCACCGACAATATCCGCGGCGACATCGCCCTCGTACAGAGCGGACGGGCCTTGCGCGGCGATCTTCTCCAGCGTCGCGGCCAGCTTGGGGCGTTGCAGCATCTGCCCCACCGCCGCCGGCTTTCCACCGGGAAAGAACACGGAGGCGATGCCCGGGTCGATAGCGAGGGACTTTTGCGCGAACTTGAGCGTGCCCGCGACGTGCGACTCCACTGGGAACCCGTTCTTCGCGTAGCGGATCGCCGGCGCGAACAGGTCCGCCCACTTCAGCTTGCCGAAGCGTTGATGGAGCCGGTAGAGCCCCGCGACCTCGCCGGGCACGCCGGTGTACCGACCACGGACCTCCTTGTCGAACGGACGCTTCTCGAACGCCGCCACGTCGATACCCTGCGGCGCGACCTCGCGGAAATCGACGAGATACGGTGCGTGCTTCGTCGCGTCCCACACCAGCGCGAAGCCGCCGCCGCCGATCCCGCTCGACACCGGGCTCGCGACGCCGCCGACGAGCGCGGCGGCGACCACCGCGTCCACCGCGTTTCCACCGGCCTGCATCTGTTGCAAGGCCGCGCGCGTGGCCAGGGAGTTCTCGGTCGCGGCCGCCAGGCGCGACCCGCGCCCCTGGGCCCGCATGTCGGGCGCAAGTCCGGAAAGGGCGGCGGCGACCAGCAGCCCAGGCACGATTTGCTCGAGGCGTCGCATGGCGGCTAGGATCCACGGACCGTCCGTCGAAGGGAAGGACCAGCGTGCGTTTCTTGTTCGTGATGGATCCGGCCGACAAGATGCTGCCGGACAAGGACACGTCTTTCGCGTTCATCCGCTCGGCGCAGGAGCGCGGGCACGAGTGCCTGCATTGCCTGCCCCGGGACGTCTACAACGTCGGCCGCGATGTCTCGGCCACGGCGCGACCGGTCCGGGTCGCGGATACCGCGCCGCAACACCGTCGTCGGCGACGCCACGACCGTAGCGCTCGCGGACCTCGACGCGGTGTTCATCCGCAAGGACCCGCCGTTCGACGCCGCGTACGTACACCTCACGCAGCAGCTCGATCTCGTCAAGCACCGCACCGTCGTCCTGAACGATCCGCGCGGCCTGCGCGACGCGAACGAGAAGCTGTTCGCCTTCCACTTCGCGGAACACATGCCGCGCTCGCTGGTCACCGCGTCACCGGCGCGGATCCTCGCGTTCGTCGAAGAAGTGGGCGGGCGCGCGGTGCTGAAGCCACTCGACGGCGCCGGCGGCTCGGGCGTCGTCGCGCTCACCACCGGCGACCGCAACAACCGCGCGCTCGTCGATCTACTCACACGGGAAGGCTCGGAGCTCGCGCTCGTGCAGGAGTACCAGCCGGAAGTCCGCGTCGGCGACAAACGCGTGCTCCTTCTCGACGGCAAGCCGCTCGGCGCGATCCTGCGCGTGCCTCGCGAAGACGACATCCGTGCGAACATCCACGTCGGCGGCAACGTCCAGCCCACGACGCTCGACGCCCGCGAGCGCGCGGTCGTCGAGGCCGTCGGCGCCAAGCTCCGCGAGTCCGGCTTGTGGTTCGTCGGTCTCGATCTCATCGGCGGCAAGCTCATCGAGGTCAACGTCACGAGCCCCACGGGCATCCAGGAGCTGGGTCGCTTCGAGAACCGCCGCCCGGAGGACGAAGTCATCGCCTGGGTGGAACGCCGGGCCACCGAACAGCCCTGATGCCTTCCTGATGTTGCCGGTCCGGCGCGGAACCGGACCGGGGCGCCGGCCGCGCCGAACCGCCAGGAACTTGGCCACGCTGCCCGCCTGGAGTCAGCGTGGCCGCATGTCACGGAAATGCGAGATCTGCGCCGACACCAAGGGGCGCAAGCGTCGCGTGCTGATCGAGGACCGCGTCGTGGCCCTGTGCGACGAGCACGCCGCGGCGGTGCAGATGTCCGGCGTCACGACCATCGACGCGTTGCGCGGCCTGTTCTCGGAGCCCGACGGCCGCCGATCGCTGGTCGAACGACGGGCCGCGCTCGACCGGCGGATCTTCCCGGCGCGCCCCGAAGGGCGGCGCCGCGACGACGGGCGACGCGCGGGCGACGCGAGCTGAGCATTCGGCGTCGCGTCGCGGAGGCAACGGGCGCGAGGCGATCCTGCGATAACGACGGCGCAGCCGACGCGGAGCGGCGCGCGCGGCGAAGGCGTTGCCCTGAAGGCGCTCGCGACTTCCCGGGCGCGGCACTACGCTGCGCCGGATGGGCGGAACCGGGACGACCCAGCGCCTGCACGTCGCGGTGCTGCTGGCCTGCGTCGCGGTGACGCTCGCCGTCTTCGCGACTTCGCCGGTCCGGCGCGTCGCGCCCGTGACGCAGCCCGCACCGGCGCGCGCCGCGTTGGACTTCGTCCCCGCCGGCGCGGCGCTCGTCGCGACCATCGATCTGGGTCGCGTTCGCCAGAGCCGCCTCGGGGCGATCCTGGCCGGACCGGGACGCGAGCTGCCGGGCGTGGGGCGCTTGACCGACGTGTGCGGCTTCGACCCGACGGAGCAGATCGGCGAAGTCGTCGTCGCGGTTCCGCGATCCACCGGCGATGCGTCGACCGATTTCGGCGTAATCGCGCTCGGCGATTTCTCCGCCGAGCGTGTCGCCGGGTGCGCGCGCGCCGTGATCACGAAGCGCGGCGGTACACCGGTAACGACGCGCCTCGGCTCGTTCACCAGCGTACGCGACCGGTCCCGGCAGGGCGGCGAGATCGCGACGCGCCCGGGCGGACCGACGCTGCTCGCCGGCGGCTCGTACCTGCGCGATCTCGTGGACGTCGCGGACCGCGCCGCGCCGTCGCTGTCCGGCGACCCGTTGCACCGCGCCCTGCGCAGCAGCGTGGACGCGCACACCGCGATCATCGCCAGCGCCGTACTGCAGAGCAACTGGCTCGAACAGGCGCTCGGCACCGGGTTGGTACGCGCGTCGCCCCTGTCGCGCGTGCGAGCGATTGTGCTCGGCGTCGACGTGGCGCCGCGCGTCACGCTGCGCGCGGTGGTGGGTTGCGACAACCACGCAGCCTGTCACGACATCGCCGAGCTGCTCGACGACCTCCGGCTCCACGAGCTCGACGATTGGCTCTTGAAGCATCTGGACACGGATCTGGCGCGCCGGATCAGCATCGACAGCGCCGACAACGAGGTCAGCGTGCGGCTCGATCTCGGCGCCCGAGGAAGCCGC
Organism: uncultured delta proteobacterium; assembly: GCA_963775185.1. Taxonomy (GTDB): domain Bacteria; phylum Myxococcota_A; class Polyangia; order Polyangiales; family Polyangiaceae; genus JAPSGB01. The sequence continues at coordinate 166,295 of CAVZIE010000015.1, forward strand.
GAAGCTCCTCGCACAGCTGCTCGAACGCTGACCGCGCTCATGCGCGCCGCCGCGTCATGACCTCGCGCAGTAGCGCGCGCACCGCGTGCAGGTCGAACGGCTTCTCGACGCGTGCGTTGGGGACGCGTGCCAGGAACTGGTCGGCCTCGGCGGTGTACGCACCACCGGTCATGAAGACGAGCCGCTTCTCCTCGCCGGGGCGGTTCATCCGGAGCGCCTCGAACAGGTCCACGCCGGTCAGCTCGGGCATCATCAGGTCACAGAACACGACGTCGAAGTCCATCGTGCTCTTGAGCAACAGCGGGAGCGCCTCGCGCACGCTGGTCACCGACGTCACGTCGTGGTCCTCGCCCAGCATCAAGCCGAGCGCGCTGCCCACGCCGCTGTCGTCGTCGACCACGAGGATGCGCGCGCTCGGTGCCGACGAGGTCGGCGAGTGATCGCTGCGAGGCGGGGGCGACGGCCGCGGCGTGGCGGGCCGCGCCGCCGGAAGCTCGACGCGATACGTGGTGCCCTCGCCGGGTCGGCTCCGTACGTCCATCGACCCGCCGAGCGCGTTCACGATGCTGTTTACGATCGACAGCCCCAGGCGCCCGCGCGCAGCAGCAGGCCCGGCCGCGCCGAACGGCTCGAACAACCGCTCGATCTGCGCGGGCTCCGCCCCGGGACCGTTGTCCGACACCTCCACGACAACGCGGTCCGGCTCCTCGGCGCGCGCGACGATACGCACCTCGCCGCGCTGCGCTTCACCCTCGGGTATCGACTGCGCCGCGTGGACCAGCAAGTTCAGGAATACCTGCTCGAGGCGCGCTTCGCTCGCCATCACCGGCGGTGCGTCGCGGTACTCCGTGATCAGACGACCGCGGTGACGGATCTCGTTGCCGACCATCGCCACGGTTTGATCGAGGACGAGACGCACGTCCACCGGGCCACGGGTGCGCTCGTCGGAGCGCGAGAAGGTGCGCATCTGGCGGACCACGGCGGCGATGCGTTCAGCGCCATGATGGGTTTCCTTCAACCGCGCCATCGCATCGGGCAGGAGGCTGCGATCCTGCTTGAGCAGTGGCAGTCTGCGTGCCAGGTGCTCGAGGTTCAGGAGCACGTACGTGAGCGGATTGTTGATGGCGTGCGCCATGCCGCCGGCCAGGAGCCCGAGCGCCGCGAGGCGGTCGGCCTGCAAGAGGCGCATCTCGATTTGTTTGCGATCGGTGACGTCACGGCCGAACGACAACACGGCGGCGCGCCCGCCGTACTGGATCGCGATCGAGCTCACCTCGAGGACGATGGTCGAGCCGTCCTTGCGCCGGGCGCGGTACTCGTGCGGCGGCAGCTGCTGGCTCTGGCCAAGCATGACCCGGGAGCGATGTTCGATGATCGGCACGTCGTCGGGATGGGCGAACGCGCGCGGATCTTTTCCGATGACCTCCGCGGCGCTCTGGAAACCGAACAAGCGAACCGCCGCCGCGTTCGCGTACACCAGACCCTTGGCGTCGATGATCCATACGGCCTCCGGCGCCGACTCGATCACCCGTTGGAAGCGCGCCTCCGACCGCTGCAACGCCTCCTCGGCAAGCTTCCGGTGCGTGATGTCGATGACGAACGCGACGGCCACGGGCTTGCCATCAACCTCCACCTCGCTCAGCGTCACCTCCACCGGGACGCCCGACCCATCGCTCCGCTTCGCGACGGTCTCGAGTCGCGGCGGAATGGGATCGCCAGCCGCGAGACGCTCGCTGAGTCGCTGCAGCTTCTCGAGCGCGTCCGGCGCCGCCAACGCCAACGTCGGCACCGCTAGCAGCCGCTCGCGCGTGTGGCCGAGGATCTCGACCGCGGCGTCGCTGACGTACAGCGTCTTGACGTCGAGCGTCCTCGCCGTCGTGACGATCAGCCCGATCCCCGCCGCGTTCGCCGCGACGACGATCGCGTCGGCCAGGTTCTCGAGATCGCGCTCCTCACCCTCCATCGTCGCTTCGACGAGGGTAGATCAGATCAAGAAAACCAGCTTGCGATCCGCTCGGCGAGGGCGGAAAGCAGCGGTTCGCGGTCGACCTCGTTCAGGACCTCGTGATAAAGCCCGTCGAGAACGCGAAACTCCTTGTCGGAGCTGCCAGCGCGCTCGAAGACACGCTTCGTCGCCTCGGTCGAAGCCACTAGATCCTCGCCGGCCGCCAGCCAGTAGAGCGGGATCCGGAGCTCGGGCGCACGCTCGAAAGCGACCTCCTGAGCGCGCGTCGCCTCGGTGAACCAGCGCGCCGTGACGTGCTTCACGCCAAGCGGATCGGCGTCGTACGCCGAGGCGATCGCCGCGTCATGCGTCAGCTGTGCGCCGGCCAGGCCACTCGGCTGCGAAAAGCGCGGAAACCACCGGCTCATGGCGCGGCCCAGCACCTTCTTGATCGCGGGAACGTCCAGAGCCAACCCGAAGAACGGCGACGTCAGCGCAAGGCCGCTGAAGCGATCCTGACCCGCTAGAGCAACATGCGTACTGATCAGCCCACCCAGGCTATGGCCAAACAGCGCCGGCTTGCCCGCCTCGCGCCACGCGGCCTGTTGCGCGAGCTTCGCGAGCAGCGCGTCGGCATCGCGCAGGTATTCCTCGAAGACCTCGACGTGCCCGCGCGGTCCGCCGGACTTCCCATGCCCCCGTAGATCGTAGGTCGCGACGCACAGGTTCCGCTCCAGCATCGCAGCGACGACCTCGCCGTAGCGCCCGCTGTGCTCGCCGTATCCGTGGGTCACGAGCACGGCGCCGCGAACCGCGCCGTCCGGAACGTGGAGCGCGTACGCCAGCGCCGGTCCCGCTTCGGGACCGCGCTCGAGAGTGCCTTCGGAAGTCCTCAGTAGCTAGCCTTGGAACCCGACCGTGACGTACGTAGTCGGCGGGGCCAGCTTCTTTTCCGTGCTGTCCGGCGTCAAGACCTTTCCCGCGCCGCTCTTGTCCACGAGCTCGATGACGAACTCGACGGCCAGGTTCGCCGGCTCGCGCGTCCGCAATCCGATATCGAATCCCGTCAGCGCCGGAATCACCGGCGGCTGGTACCCCGAAACCAGCGGATCCTGGTACGAGCGGTTCGCCCACGAGAACGCGTGGTTCACCAGCGTCGCCGACGAATCGTAGGCGTCCATGTTTGCCGGATCGGGCGGCGGCAACGTATCGATGATGTTGATCACGGTCGCGAAATCGATCGCCAGCTCGTTCATGTCGGAGAACGTGTACGTGCCGTGGATCCGCGACCGATCGCCCATGTCGGTCCCGTCCACGTGCATCACGCGGTCGATGCCCGACAGGTTCGGCTCGAAGGTGTTCTCCTGCGGATTCGTCAGGTTCATGCCGGGCCAGTAGCGCCCGAACTCGTTCCACGGATCGAGCAGGAACTCGATGTTGTGCCCGTCCTTGTCGAGGTTCGAGATGGTCCACGTCACCTGCAGCTGAACGTCCCCGTTCGTCACCCACGGCGCATGCGGGAACGGCGGATCCTTCGGCAGCTTGTTGAGCGCCTGGCGCTCGCTCTGGCTCGGTCGCCGGATATCCAACGGCACCGACAGCTTGCGCTCGTACAGCGTCATCTCCTGGTCCGAGTAGACGGGCGCGTCCTTCGCGCTCATGGCGAACTGCTGCGGCTCCAGCGTCTGCTTGTCGCCCGCGTCGCCGCTGCACGCGCTCGCACCCAGCCCGGAGAGCGCCACCAGCAGCACCGCGCCGTAGCGTAGAGCCCCCGCGCAGGGGGCAACGACCCCCGACGTACCTTGCTCGAATCCATGCGATTTCGCCATCTTTCCCAGCCTCGCTCCAGACCTAGCCTATCTCCCATGCCATCCACGTGCCACGCCCACGCCGCCTGGGACGAGCCGAACCGGGGGGATGGGGATGCCGGTCCGGCGCGAGCCCGGGCGCGGCGCGCCGGATTGGCCAGGCCCGGGCAGCGGCACTCGCGCTTCGCGCGGGAGCAACGCCCCCGCGGCTTCGCCGAGCTAGTGCTTCTTGGCCGGTCGGAACACGAGCGGCCAGCTCGCGCCCGTGGCCTTGTCCGCCGCCGGGAAGTGCAGGCGCTGGAACTGGCGCACGATGCAGCTCTCCGCGCGCGGGTTGTGCAGGGACGACCCGCCGACGCTCGCGCTCGATACGGAACCACCGGGCGTGATGCTGAAGCTCACGCTGACGCTGCCCTTCAACTCGGGATCGCGCGCCGCGGCGATCTCGTAGCAAGCGCGGAACGCGCCGTAGCGCGAGTTGACCACGCGCGCGATCTGTCCCGGCGAGAGCCCTTGCCCGGCCTTGGGCGCGTCCTTGCCCGTCACCTTGTGCTCGGACGTACCGCTGCCGTCCCCGGCACCCTTGCCGCCGCCGCGGCCACCCTTGCCCACGCCGCCAGCGCCTTCGCCGCCGGGCCCGCCGTTGCCCGCGCCGTACCCACCCCCATGACCCGGACCCCAGCCGGTATCGAGCGTGCCCGATCCGAACGGCACGCCCGGGCCCTCGCCGCCGCCGCCCTTTCCGGAACCATGCAGGCCCGTCCCGGCGCCGCGCCCGAGCACGATACGATCGGAGCGCAAGCCACCGAGCGCGTCCGCCACGGAGTCGATCGTTCCGAGCGTCTTCTTCACCTCGTCGCCGACGTCGCTGTTGAGCACGTCGGCCATTCCGCCGAGCCCGTTGCGGACCTCGCCGGTCTGCTCGGTCTTCTCTTCCTTGCCCTGGCGTCCAAGCGAACCTTCCTTGTTCGCCATCTTGCGGCCGCCACCGCTCTTCTTCGTGTCCTTCGCGCCGGGGTTCTTGATGCCCTTCCCCTTGTCCTTGTCCTGACCCGTGTCCGGCTTGGTCTCCGGCTCCTCCTGCTTCAGGTTGAAGCGCAGCATCAGCTCCTGCTGGCTGGTCAGCTCGAGCGGCTTGTCGATCGCCGGCGGCGTCGTGATCGCCCACATCAACAGCAGCAGACCGGTAACGGCGACCGCCGCGAAATTGAACGCGAGGATCAGACCCCAGTCGAGCTTCCTGCGCTGCGCGATGATCGGTGGCGCATGCGTGAACTGGAAGAAGACGGAGAACGTGCCGTACTGCAGCAGGCCGTAGTCGCCGGACACGATGGGGATTGGCGCGCCGGTCTGCCCGAGCTGGACTGGATCCTCTTGCCGCCCGCGCAGGAACAGCACGCCGCCGGTCGCTCCGCGCGCGTCGAGCTCCCAGCCGGTGCCCACCGCCCGCACGGGAAAATCCGATGCCATCGCGCCGTCCGGCTTCGGCAGCACCGCACCCTCGGCGTCGCCTAGCTGGAACGACTGCCCCGGCCCGAGGTTCTTCACGGTGAGCACGGTGGTGCCCCACACCGCGGCGGCGCGGAGCACGATCGGCAACGGAGCAGGTGTCGCGCTCATCGGAAAGCCGGATCGCGACGCGTGTCGGAGAGCTCGCGCATGAACGACCGGTGCCCCAGATCGCCCGCGGCGAACTCGGCGCGCACGCGGCGCAGGAAGTAGATGATCTGCGGCGACTTCAGCCGGCCCTCGACCTCTTGCGCGCCGAACTTGTAGACCTTCACGCCGCTGTCGCCCTTCTCCGTCACCCCGACCACGTTGGCCCCCGCGTCGCCCGCGCTCGCCGACGCCCCGGCGACCCGCGCCTTCGGCTCGGACTCCGGCGCGGCCGAACTCGCCTCCGCCGGCGCGGTCTCCGTCTCGGCCTCCGCCTCCGCGCCCTTCTTGCCCTTGCCCTTGCCCTTCGCCGGCTTCTTGGCCGGCGTCTTCTTCGCCGGCTTCGCGTGGGCGGCCTTGCGCGGCTTGGCGTCCACATTGGTCACGCCGCCCAGGGCGACACCGCCACCGACCAGCAGCGCGGCTATCAGGACCAGCTGGCTCCGTCGCATGCCAAGCCGAGTCTAGCGGGAAATCAAGCCGCCGTCAGCCCATGTGCTTTTTCGAAGCAACTGGGGCGGGGGCGGACCGAGCAGACGTCCATGAACACACATCAACCGCCGTCACGACCCATCGACGCCCGGCTCGAAGAACTGCGCCAGCAGATCAACGAGACGGACGCTCGCTGGACCGACCTGCGGGCGCAGCTCGCAGAGCTGCCCGACGTCACACTCGTCGTCGAATCGCTGCCGGAATTCACCACCACCCACGCAACTCAACCCCTGCCGACCGGCCTTCGCGCCTGACGCACCAACCTGAAAGGAAACAGTTATGACCATGATCCCCTCCGGCGGCTACGGCGCCTCCCAAGTTTCGGCCAATCCGCTCATGGTGGGCGGCGACCTCGGCGGCGCCGCCGCTTGCCTCACCCCTGACGCGCTCATCGCGTTCGTCGAATACAACCTCAGCCAGACGGACGGGAAGATCCAGACGCTGATGGCACAGACCACGAGCACGAAAAACACCGCCGCGATGCTGTCCGATATGGCGTCGAAGCTACGGAACATGCAGAACCACACACGCGCCGACCAGCGCGCCGTCTACAACGACCTCGGTGCCGAAGCGGAGAAGCTCGGCTGTGACGTCCAGCGCAACGCGAACGGTGACGTAACGAGCATCACTCCACCGGACGGCGCATCGGACGCCGTCGTCAGTGGCATCACAGCCTTGAACGAGTCGCTCGGGGCCCTGGATGCGGGCACCGGCGCGCGCTCGACGGTGAACCTAGAATCCGAGGCGGGCCAGCTGGAATCCGCAGCCAACACCATGTCCTCGAACTCCGAGGTCGTGATGATGCAGCTTCAGTCCTTGATCGAGGACCGCACCCGCTTGGTCCAGTTCGCAAGCAACACCATCGCGTCCCTCGGCGAGAGCGCCAAGACGGCCGTGAACAACATCGGTCGAGGCTAGCGATGCAACACGTCACACCGTCCGAGACCAGCCCGCTCGGCATCGCGCTCAAGCCGGACGAGCTGCATGCTCTGTATCTCGTCGGACACGAACTCTTCGAGCGCGGCGCATTCGTGAAAGCCGCCAACGTCTTCAGGTTGATCGTCCTCGTTGAACCGCTACACGTGGAGTCGTGGCAGGCGCTAGGCGCCTGCCACGAGGAACTCGATGACGTGACCACCGCCGGCGCGTTGTATCGCGTTGGCTTCATCATGGGCGGGCACGACGCGAAGCTTGGCTTCCTGCAGGCTCGGTCCCTATGGCGAGGCGGCGACCACGCGGAGGCCCGCATGGTGCTGGACGCCCTGGACGTGCGCGGCAGCGACTCCGAAGTCCAGGCCGGAATCACTGCGCTCTACGAAGCACTCGAGGTGTCGCCATGACAACCGTGCAAACCGTCGGCGTATCGACCGTCACGCCGAGTCTGGCGCAGCTCGACCCAGAAACGGCAGTTGGGGTCGTCTCGATGCAGATTCAAGACAAGCAAGTCGACCAAGCTAAAGGGCGGGCCCAATCGCTATCCACGAAGCGAGAGATCGCGATCAACAAGGCGCGCGAGGCTCTGCACGAAGCCATGGACTCCGACAAGGACGGAGGGCTCTTCTCGAACCTGGTCTCCAAGCTGGAAACTGTAGCTGAAGTCGCAGGCGTGGTTGCGAGCGTCGCCGCCATAGCTACAGGCGTTGGCGCGCCGGTGGGTGCGCTGATGCTGACGGGACTCGCGCTGAGTGGGGCCGGACTCGCGATGAAGGCGACCAACACCGACGCCGATCTCGGCGAGGTCAAGATCTTCGGAGCCCACGTGGACGTGCACTTGTCGGATGTCTTCGAGCTGACTGGCGCGGTAGCTTCGGGCGCTGGTGCGGTTGCCGGCGGGGCCGGCGCGGCGGCATCGGCGACGGAAAAGGGAAGCGCGTTCTGGGCCACGACACGCACCGTCTCGCTTGCGGGCCAATCGGCGGCGCTCGGCGGCGCGGCATATTTCACCGTTCGCGCGGGAAGAGCGAAGGCCGACGCCGTGGACTTTCAAGCGGACGCCCAGAGTCAACGTGCGGATGCCGACCAGGCGAAGAGCGACTTCGAAGATCAGGTCGATGTGGCCCGCGGCGCTATGGGCATCCGCGCGCGAGTCACGGCGACCATCGGCGACATGATGGCAGAGAGAGCGACTGCGACGCGCTACGTCGGGGAAAGGATGCGGGGATGACCACAGTTCACTTCAATGGACCGACTGCAACGAGCAACGCGACCGCGGGCTCGACCGACGCCAAGTCAAGCGGCCCGGGATCGATCGCGCTCGCCGAACCGTCATTGGTGTGGGGAGACGCGACGACGTCCGCGCTGGTCGCGCTCGCAGACATGATCAAGGACATGCGCGACCGCGACAGCGCAGTCCGGCACGACCTCCGCCAGAGCGCCGTCGACGCCGAGAAGGCCTCCGCTAGCGCCCTCCGGGACAAGGCAGACGCGATTCGTGCAGGCGCGTACGTGTCGGCCGGATGTCTTGCCGGGGCCGCCGGCGGCAGCGCCGCAAGCGCATTCGGCGGGAAGACCGTTGCGGCGCTGGGATCGGGAGCCGAGCAGATCGGCATCGAGGCGAGCAAGACATCATCGCAGTTCGCTGATGCGGCCGGCACACTGCATGACGCCGATTCGCAGGAGTACAAGGCACGCGCCGACGACGCGCGGTCCAGAATGGATGACTACTCGGATCTCGCCAAGAACTCGAACGACCTGCTGGGCAAGGTGCACGACGCGATCAAGTCGATTCTCGACAGCCAGCACGCGGCCATGGAGAGCATTCTCCAGAAGCAGTGGTAGTCGCCCTAGAACGCCTTCAAACCCGTCATCAGCCGCTTGCTCACCACGATCCGCTGGATCTGTCCCGTGCCCTCGAAGATGTCGTACACCTTGATGTCGCGGAACCACTTTTCCAGCAGCGCGTGGTCCGTCGAGAGGCTGCCGTGGGCGCCGCAGATCTCGATCGCTTCGATGCAGGCGTTGATGGCGGCCTTGCCGGCGAGGGCCTTGCTCATGCTCGCTTCCTTGGCGTTGGGAATGCCGTGGTCGGCCATCCACACGGCTTTCCAGACCAGGATGCGCGCGGCGTCGAGCTGGCGCTTGGTCCGCGCCAGGCGCTCCGCGATGGCGGCGTAGCGCGGGATCGGGCGGCCCAGGACGTAGTTTTCCTTCACGAAGTCGCGTGCGTACTCCCAGGCGGCGCGGCCGATGCCCACGGCCATCGCGGCGACCAGCGGGCGCGTGTTGTCGAAGGTCTTCATGGCGGTCATGAAGCCTTCCTTGGTCTGGTACTTCTCTTCGCCGCCAAGCAGGTTGGCGACGGGCACGCGGCAGTCCTCGAGCACCAGCTCCGCGGTCTCGTTCGCGCGCAGGCCCATCTTGTCCTCGATCTTGCCGACGAAGAACCCGGGCGTGCCCTTCTCCACGACGAACGCGCGCTGACCGGCGCGCCCGAGCGACGAGTCGATGGTCGCGAAGATCACGACCCACGACGCACGGCCGCCGTTCGTGATGTAGCACTTGCGTCCGTTCAGCACGTATTCGTTGCCGTCCTTGCGACAGCTGGTGCGGATCGCCGCCACGTCGCTGCCCGCGCCCGGCTCCGTCAGCCCGTAGGCGCCCCAGCGCAACTCGTCGCTCATGTCGCGGAAGATGCTGAAGAAGCGCTCGCGCTGTTCCGGCGTGCCCGAGCCGCGCACCGGTGGCCCGCCGAGCCCGGGCCCGGGCAAGCTCAGCATGATCGCCGCGTCGGCCCACGCCAGCTCCTCCGCGCCGACGGCCGCAGTGCGGTTCGTGTTGGAGGGCTTGTTCGGATCGCGCTTCTTCGGCCCCTCCTGGAAGTCCTCCATCGGGTTCGAGTCGCCGCCGCGAAGCGCCTGGCTCATGTTGTAGAACGTCTTCAAGAACTCGTGATCCACGTCCTTCTTCTTGTCCCAGCCCAGGCTCTGGGGACGGATCACGTTCTTGCCGAGATCGCGGAGCGCGTCGCGGAGCATCTTCTGCTGCGTGTTCAGCTCGAAATCGATCATTGTCGTCGCTCCGCTCAGGTAAATACGGCCTGGGTGTCTGGGGTGGGCAACACGAGCGCGGGATCGAGCGGCACGCCCAGATCCACTGCTGCGGCCAGCTGGTCCATCTGCTCGGCGGTCGCGCCGCTGAGCGCGATCTGCTTCGCGTCGCGCATCATCTTCTCGACGATCACGTCGCGCATGAAGCCCGCCCCGCCGTGCAGCTGCACCGCGTCGTCGGCGCAGCGCATCGCGCCTTCGTGCGCGGTCGCCACGGCGGCTGCGGTGTACGCGAGGCACGCGCTCTCGTTCTTGGCGCCGTCCCACGCCCACGCCGCGCGGCGGCAGAGCTCACGCGCGCTCTCGGCGTCTATGTGCCGATCGGCGAGCGTGAACGCCACCGCCTGGAAGTGTCCGATCGGCTTGCCGAACGCCTTGCGGATGTCGCAGTAGTCACGCGCCACGTCGAAGGCCGCGCGCGCGAGGCCGACCTGACGGGCGGCGACCAGCAACGAGAACTTCGCGAAGAACCGCACCAGCGTCCGCGTGAAATCGTCGCCTCCCTCCAGGCGATCCGCCGCCGCGACCTTCGCGCCCTCGAGGGCAATCTCGCCGAAGCCCGCGCAGTCGAGTCCGAGCGTGTCGTGACGCCCGCTCAGCGCGAGCCCCGGGTTGTCCTTCTTCACCACGAACGCGCCGAGACCGTTCCAACCGGCGTCGGCATCGATCTGCGCGAACACGATGAACGCGTCGGCGAGCCCGGCGTTGCCGACGAAGCTCTTCGTCCCGGTGATCTCCCAGCCGTCGCCAGACTTCGTCGCGGTAGTAGTAAATCCCGCACGCTCGCGGTTCGGCGCGCGCTCGCTCCACGCGACGGCGCCGAAGCGATCGTGCGCGGTGGGGTCGGTGAACGGTTCGATCAGCGCGCGTGCCTGCTCCTCCGTGCCGAGCTCCAGCGCCGCCAGCGAGAAGCCGCCGAACCCCGGCAACCCGAACGGCGCCGCGGGATCGCCGTACGCGAGCTCCTCGTTGATCATCACCGCCGTGAGCAACCCCAGCCCCTGCCCGCCGAGCGCTTCCGGCACGTGGGCGAGCGCCAGCCCCATCTCGTGGACGGCCTTCCGCACGTCCTCCGCCACGGCGCGCGCCTTCTCGAACTCCCGCGCCCGCGGCGCGAGCGTCGTCTTCGCGTACTCGGCGACGGTCGCGACGATCAGGCGCTGGTCCTCTGTCGGCTCGAACGAAATCATGCGGCCGTGTCTCCTTTGGCAGTGCTGTTGCTGGCCCCAGAGTGCAGGCCAGCCGGCTGACCAAAACTGTAGAGTCGGGCTATACAGGGGTCAACGAGCTTCGCGTATGGCCGACCACCAGCGCGGAAATATCAACACTTCAGAGGCCTTCGGCTGGCCGGGTCGACCCGCGGTACCGCACGACGGAATTTGGCCGACTGGGCAAACGAGCCAGGTCGGATGGCTGCCGGTCCGGCGCGGAATCCAGGAAGCCGCACCGGCTCTGGCCCGCAGCGGCCCCCGCGACGCCACGCGCGGCGCTGCATCCGGCTCCCGCGGGCGGCCCCGCGGCGCGTGGTTCCGCGCCGGACCGGCATCCTCTCCGGAAGGCTGGAAAAGCGGCTTGCGTGGCGGAAGGCAAGCGACTAGGTTTCGCGTCCGTTTACGATGAAAGCTGCAGTTATCCGCACAGGCGGCAAGCAATATCGCGTGGCCGAGGGCGACACCATCAAGGTGGAGAAGCTCACGGGCGCGCCGGGCGACAAGATCGAGTTCGGCGACGTTCTGTTCGTCGCCGGCGAGACGCCGAAGATCGGCAAGCCGACCGTGGCAGGCGCCAAGGTGGCTGGCGAGATCCTCGCGCAAGGTCGCGGCGACAAGATCGTCGTGTTCAAGTTCCGGCGGCGCAAGCGCAGCCGCCGCAAGGCGGGGCACCGCCAGGCGTTCACCGCGGTGAAGATCACCGGTATCACGGGTTAGCGAGCAAGCGATGGCACACAAGAAGGGTGGCGGCTCCAGCCGCAACGGTCGTGGGTCGAACGCGCAGTTCCGCGGCGTGAAGGTGTACGGCGGCGAGTCGATCCGCGCGGGCGGCATCCTCGTTCGCCAGGTGGGTCAGACGATCAACCCCGGCCGCAACGTCGGCGTTGGACGCGACTTCACGTTGTTCGCGCTGGTCGACGGCGTGGTCGCGTACGAGCACGCGAGCCGCACCAAGAAGAAGGTGTCGGTGTACCCCGAAGGCTCATCGCTGCCGACGGCCGCACGCTGACGCGGTACAAGCTTCTCGTCACCGATCTCGACGGGACGCTGCTCGACCCAACGGGTCGTGTACACGAGAGCGATGCGCGCGCCATCGCGCGGCTGGTCGAGCGGGGCGTGGCGGTGTCGATCTGCACCGGCCGCATGTACTCGGGCACGCGCCACATCGCGCAGGAGCTGGGGCTCACGGGTCCGGTCGGCTGCGTCGACGGCAGCCACATCGTGGACGCCGCCGACGATCGCGAGCTGCTCGCGCGCACCATCGACGCGGACGTCGCGACGGAGTTGCTCGGATTGCTCGACGAGGCCCGGCCGGTGACGTTCGTGTTCGCCGACGACCGCGTGTTCCACGACGAGTCGGGCAGCGCCTACCTCGGCTACGTGCGCACGTGGTCCAGCCAGGTAGTACAGCTGGACGACGTGCTCGATCGCGCGCGCTGGAACGATCGCGCGCGCATGTGCGCGTTGGTGTCGCTGGGCACCGAGGACCAGATCCGCGGCGCCGAGAGCGCGATCCGCGATAGCCACGCCGAGCACCTGCAGACGACGAGCTTCATGGTGCGCCGCGACGGGTTCAGCGGAACGTGGGGTATGGTCATCCGCGCCGCCGGTGTGTCGAAAGGCACCGCCATCGAATGGATGGCGGCCCGGCGCGGAATCGACGTGAGCGAGGTCGTCGCGGTCGGCGATTGGCTGAATGACGTACCGATGCTGCGCGCTGCAGGCCGCTCGTTCGTCATGGCCCAGGCCCCGGACGAGGTGAAACACGCCGCCTCCGATCTGCTGGAAGCCGACACGTGGAGCGGCGGAGGCATCGCCGAAGCGGCGGAGCGCGCCGGTCTGCTGTGACAACCCGCAGCTAATCGCCACCGCGCGGAAGAACTCCGTGAACCGCGCGCGGCTGGGTGGCATGCTAGCCCTCCCGTGGCGGAAGCTCCTCGAGCGGGTGGGGTGACGAAGCGACCCGTCTACCTCGTCCTCGCGTTGATCGCGATGTGGCTCGTCGGAATGAACGAGGCCGCGGAGGGCTATGTCGCGATCCGCGCGATCCACGATCCGCTGAGCGTCGCGCCGTCGGCGATCGGCACCGAGATCGCCGTCAAGGCGTTCATCGAGTCGGTGAGTCAGCACGCGCGCGTGAACCTGCCGCTCGGTATCGCGCAGATGCTGCTCGGCAGCGCGCTCGTGCTCGTGGCGATCAAGGCGCTCGTCGCGCGCCGCGCCTCCGCGTCCTTCGCGCTGCAGATGCTGCTGGCGAACGCGGCGCTGCTGGTGACGGGGTACGCGCTGCGTGAGCCGGTGCGGGGTGCCATCGTCGATCAATGGATCGCCGGCGGGCTGGGCCATCCGCCGAAGGGCATGAGCGTGACGCAGTTCGCCGTGCTCGCGCGCACGCAGCTCTGGTGGTCGTTCCGCATCGCGCTCGGGTTGCAGCTCGGCACGTTGGCGTTGTGCGCGTTCGCGATCACGCGCAAGACCGCGCGCCAGTTGCTGGCGCCGGCTTCGCCGCACCCGGAGGAACACTGACGATCCGCGTGCTTCCGCCCGAGCTCGCCAGCCAGATCGCGGCGGGCGAGGTCGTGGAGCGCCCGTCCAGCGCCGTGAAGGAGCTGGTGGAGAACGCCGTCGACGCCGGCGCCACGCGCTGCGACGTCGCGATCGAGGGCGGCGGCATCACGCTCATCCGCGTCACCGACGACGGCGCGGGCATGAGCCCGGCGGACGCCGAGCTCAGCGTGGAGCGCCATGCCACGAGCAAGCTCCGCGCGTTCGCCGAGCTGTCGACCATCGGCAGCTTCGGCTTCCGCGGCGAAGCGCTGCCGAGCATCGCGAGTGTGAGCCGCTTCACGCTCACGACGCGAGCCCGGGGCAGCGACGCCGGCGTCGAGGTGCGGGTCGAGGCGGGCGCGCCGCCGCTGGTGCGCGAGGCGGGTCACGCCGTGGGCACGACGGTGGTCGTCGCGGACTTGTTCTTCAACGTGCCGGCGCGCCGCAAGTTCCTGCGCTCGAGCGGCACGGAGTCGGGACACGTGGCGGAGGTGCTGGAAGGCGCCGCGCTGGCGCGGCCCGAGATGAGCGTCACGCTCGAGCGCGACGGCCGTCGCGTGCGCGAGTGGCTGCGCGCGTCCGATCGCGACGCACGCGTGCGCCAGCTGCTGCCGGACGAGGAGCTGGCCCTGTGCGAGGGCGAGCGCGGCCCGCTCCGGGTCCAGGCGTGGCTCTCGCGGCCCGAACGCGCGCGCAGCGGCGCGGCGGGGCTCAGGCTCATGGTCAACGGACGTCCGGTCAAGGATCGCTCGGTCGCCGCCAGCGTCGCGCAGGCCTACGGCAGCGTGCTGGAGCGCGGTCGTTATCCGCGCGGCGTCGTGTACCTGGACCTGCCGGCGACGCTCGTAGACGTGAACGTGCACCCGCAGAAAGCCGAGGTGCGCTTCGCCGATCCGCGCGCGGTAAGCGACGCCGTGTACGGAGCCCTGTCGCGCGCGCTGGCCAGCGCGTTCTCGCTGCCCGCGCCGACGCGATCGTCGTGGGGACGCGGCGCGCCGCCGCGCATCGAGACGCGGGCGTGGAACGCCGGCAAGGCCGCCGCGCCGCTGGATACCGCGCCGGACCGGCAACAGGAGACGATCTCTGCGACGCCGGCGGCGGATCCGTGGGGACTCGCTCCCGTGACGGAGGCGTCGCTCGCGGTCAACGACGCGGCGCCCCTCCGGCCGGGCCCGGAGACGACGTGGAAGAGCCTTCGCTTCGTGGCGCAGCTCAAGCAGACGTACCTGGTATGCGAGGGCGCGGACGGGCTGTACGTGCTCGACCAGCACGCGGCGGCCGAGCGCGTCACGTTCCATCGGCTGCGCGTCCAGATGCAGTCGAAGGCAATCGCGTCGCAGGCGATGCTGTTTCCGCTCTCGCTCGATGTGACGCCGGCCGAAGCGGAGCTCGTAGAAGCGCACAGCGCGGAGATCGCGGCCATGGGGCTCGACGTGCGCGTGCGCGGACCGGAGAGCGTGAGCGTGCACGCCGTGCCTCGACTCTTGCAGCGCGCGAGCCCCGAGCGACTGTTCCGCGATCTGCTCGCGGAGGTGTCGCGTACCGGCGGGCGCGGCTTCTCCGACGCGGTCGACCTCGCGCTCGCGACGATGGCGTGTCACGGATCGGTCCGCGCAGGCGATCCGCTCAGCGCGGCCGAGGCGACCGCGCTGCTCGAAGCGCTCGACCATGCGGACTTCGCTGGGCACTGTCCCCACGGCCGACCGGTGGTGACGTTCACGAGCTGGGCGGAGCTCGAACGCAAGGTCGGGCGGCGCTAGACACGCGCGATGGCAGACGAACCGCTGCTGGTGGTGGTCGGTCCGACAGCATCGGGCAAGAGCGCGCTCGCCGTCCGGATCGCGGAGCAGAGCGGCGGCGAGATCGTCGGCGCGGACAGCGTGCAGGTGTACCGGCACTTCGACGTCGGGTCGGGCAAGGCGACGGCGGAAGAGCGCGCACGCGTGCCGCACCACCTGATCGACGTGGTCGAGCCGCTCGAAGCGATGGACGCCGCGCGCTGGGTCGGACTCGCCGACGCGGCGATCGCCGAAATCCGCGCGCGCGGCAAGCGGCCGATCGTGTGCGGCGGCACGTTCTTGTGGGTGCGCTCGCTGGTGCAAGGACTGTCGAAGGCGCCGCCGGCGGACCCTGCGATCCGCGCGCGCCATCGCGAGATCGCCGAGCGCGACGGACGCGCGGCGCTCCACGCCGAGCTGGCCCGGGTGGATGCGCAGATCGCGGGCAAGCTCGCGCCGAACGATCTGGTGCGCGTGAGCCGCGCCCTCGAGGTGTTCGAGATCACGGGCACCACGATGAGCGCGTGGCACGCCGGGCACGGCCTGCGCGAGGAGCGCTACACGGCGCGCCTCGTTGGCATCCAGCACGCCCGCGACGAGCTGGATCGACGCATCGCCGAGCGCGCCACGCGCATGCTCGAGGCCGGCTGGATCGACGAGGTGCGCGCGCTGCTCGAAGCCGGCTTCGGCGAAGCGCGCGCGATGCGCTCGGTCGGCTATCGCCAGGTCGCCGACGCGCTGGCGAGCGGCGCGCCGATCGATATCCCGACGCTGCACGACGCCGTCTACCGCGCCACGCGCGTGTTCGCGCGCCGACAGCGCACGTGGCTCCGCGACCGCCATGTGGAATGGCTCACGCCGGGGGACGTCGAGCGCGCCGCGCTATGACCGTGCGGGCCGCTTGAGGCTCGCGACGAGCAACTCGAATGCTCGATATACCAGCTCGTCGATGCTGGTTGGCTCCGCGGGCTCGTCGTCGCCGCCGCTTCGCGCGCGCAGCAGCTCCCAACTGCCGTCCGCGTGCCGGGCGATGAACGCGCCCGGAACGCTGATCAAGCGGTGATGCTTCGGTCGCGCGGAGCTGGGCGGCGCCTGGGGCGGAATCGGCACGAAGTGGATGAACGGCAAGTCGCCGGGACCGCGATACGAGTAGAGCTGCAGCTCGGATCCCTCGAGCGTCAGACTCATGAAGCTCATGCAAGGGCCATCGGGCTCGCACAGGATCGGATCGCGGCTCGGGTATTCGACGCGCATCCGCTTGCCGGTGCGCGCTTCGAGCTCGCGCGCGCGCTCCTCGGCGACGTCGGCGATGCGCTGCATCACCGTGTCGGTCACCTTCGTGCACCATTCGTCGAAGAGCCGGCGCTCCTCGGCATCCACCGCGACGCGCGTCTCGCGCTTCTCGCGCTCGACGTCGAGCGCGCGCATCTGTTCGTACAGATCGTCCCAGCGGTCCATCTAGTCGGAACCGAGCGCGAGCGATGCATCGAGGAGCTCGGCGAAGGTCGCCGGCTTGAACGACTGCGCGGCGACGACGAACTCCGTGGGCCGGGCAACGGACGCGATCGCCGGGCGAGCGATCACCTCGGGAGCAACTTCCTCCACGGGCGGCGCGGGAGGCGGCGGAGACGGGATCTCGTGAGTCGGCGCGGAGCGCTCTGCTTCGCGCTGGCGATGGCGCTCCAGCTCCTCGCGCGCCTCGGGCGGAGGGGCGAGGCCTTCGCTGTAGATACCGGACGGCGAACGACCGGGCAGCGAGATGTCGAGCTCCTCCGGAGCGCGCTGCGGGGTCGCGGGAGCCGCCACGACTTCCTGCTCCAGCGGCTCGTCGAGCTCGAGCGCCGGACCCGACGGTTCCTCGAGATCGATGGTCTGACCGAGCTGCTCGGTCGTGGGCCGCAGCGGGATCTCGGCCTCGAGCAGGTCCGCGGGCGGAGGCGGCTGCTGCAGCGGCGGTGTGGTCGCGATTCTGGCGGCCCGACTCCGGCGGAGGCGTCTTGAGCGGAACCTCGCGCTCGAGCTCGGCCGCACCCGCCAGCGCCTCGTCCATGCTGGACGCCACCTTGGAACGGCGCGACGAAGCCGGCGGCTCCTCTTCTTCCTCGAAGTCGATGTCGAGCTCGGCGCCGACCTGCGGCGATGCCGCGGCCTGGTCCTCCGTGATGTCGACGATCTCGTCGTCCAGCAGAAGATCTTCGCTGATCGGCACCACGTCGTCTTCAGCGAAGCCGGGCTCCGGCGCCGCAACCACAGCCACAGGCTGGGGAGCAGGCGCCGCGACCGCGCGCGGAAGCGCGACGTTGCGGCGGATGCGCGCGAGCAAACCTTCGAGCCGGGAGATCTGGTCCTGGGCGCTCACGATGTCCCCCGCTCGTGAAGCTTCGCGAGCACCTCACCCCACGGCGTGCCTTCCGCGAGCCGCGCGCGCACCTTTGCGGCGGCGGCCTCGTTCACGACCAGCAAGCGCGTGCTGTCGCCGTCCTTGGCAAGCGTGACGACGGCGACGGCCCGTCCAAGCCCGCGCTGCAGAGCGCCCTCGAGCACGGCGCACAGCAGCGGATCGCCTTCGGCGCCGAACGGCGAGCCGCTCACGACGAGGACGAGTGCCCTGCCCCAGCGCTCGATCGAGAGTGAGCCGAGGCCCAGCAGCGCGAGATCGCCGCCCAGGTGCTCGACGACTTCTCCGGGCGTCGCGCCGTCACCGAAACGCCCGGCCGCGCGGCGCCCTGCCTCTGTACCGAGCTGGCGCCCGAAATCGCGCAGCGCTTCTTCCCCTGCAGCTTTCGCAAGGCCAACGAGCGCGTCGGCGGGCACAAGTACGCGCGAAACCGGTCCGTCGAGCTGGATCCGGCCCCGTCCCATGTCGAACTTCACGGCTTGCGAGGGGTCGAAACGCATTTGCGGCGAGAGCCTCTTCGCCCTTCCAGGGGGCGCCAGCGGGGTGTGCCAGTATAGGGCGTTATCGCAGCAGGGTGTCAAATGACCGTCGTTTCGCGATTCCGGGCTGGCGTGATCCTCGCCCTCGCCGCCCTCCTGTCGTCGGCCCCGGCCCAGGCGGGCAAGAAGCCGAAGAAGGTGTTCGTCCCGGGGCTGCTCTGGGGCGCGCCCGCAACGCCCCCGCCGGCGCCCGTCGAGCGCGATCCCTGGCTCCCGACCGGCGTCCCGCTGGCGTCCCCAATCGCGCGCCCCGCGCCGGGATCGGAGCCGCCCGCCTGCTCGTACCGGCTGCCCGTGTGTGTCCACCGCGGCCCCGCCGTCTCCGCGCAGACGGCGCTCGACGCCCTCGCGGCCCTCGAAAACGCCTATGGAGCGCTGATCGTCGCCGCTGGCCTGCCGGCGCCTCTGCCGGACCACGGGCTCGGCGGCAGCGACGCGCTGGATCTATACCTGGACAGGAGTTCCGCTCCGCTCGCGACCGGGCACGACGCCCCGTCACCGGTCGGCTTCGACGCCGCGCCGGCCTTCTGCACCCTGGGCGCGAGCGCCCTGCTCGCCCGTGACGCCACGCTGTGCGTGGGCGAAGCGGTCGCGTGGCGCCTCGCCCCCGCGACGACGCCCTTCCTGCGCCGCGCCTATGCCACCGATCTGTGGCTCGGGGTCGGGCACCCGACGTTCCGCGACGCCGAGGCCATCGACGACATCCAGGCGAACCCCCAACTCGGCGTCGCCGGACGCGACATCTCGCGGTTCGCCGAAGGTGCGGCGATGCTGGACGAGTACCTCGACGCGAAGCACGGCAGCGGCGCGCCGGGACGCGTGGCGACCGCACTGTTGTCGGCGGCCGCGACGCGCACGGCACCCGGCTCCTGGGAGTGGGACGACGACCCCGACGTCTTCGACGTGCTCCGGCACAGCCTCGACGAGGACACCCGTCGCATGGCGGACATGCTGGGCGACTTCGCCATCGCACGCGCCTTCATCGGCGATCGCGGCGACGGCAGCGCGGTGCCCTCGCTCGACTGGACCGACGGGTTCGGCCGCGTGCGCTTCGACTGGAGCATCCCGCTCTCGTCGCTTCCGCGCCGCGTCGCTGCGCTCCATCCCATCGAGCCGACGGGCAGCGTCTACATCTGGGTGGGGCTCGACAAGGTGCCTGCGGACAAGACGCTGGTCTTCCAAGCAAAATGGGAGATCCCGGTGAGCTTCAAGTGGGCGCTCGTCCGCGTGGGTCACGACGGTCGCGAGTTGTCACGCATCGACGTCTCCTTCGAGGATCACGCGACGGTCGCCGAGCGACGCATCATCAACCTGGACGGCGCCGCCGGAATCGTCATCGTGGGCACGAACATGGGCGGCGTCGATCTCGACCATCCGTTCGACCCGGATGTGGCGCCGTACGAGCCGCACTCCTGCAGCGTGTACCTGGTCTTGATTTGATGCCGGTCCGGCGCGAAATCAAAATCCGCCGCCGGTCGGCTTGAGCTGGATCCCGGTGGCCTGCTCGAACATCGAGATCACCCGCTCTTCGGTCGGGAAGCGCACGGCGATCAGCAGCGCGGATACCGCCATGAACGGAAGCGCGGCACTCATCGGGAAGCCCAAGGCGCGCGAGACGATGCCGAACAACCCAACGCTCTCGGACAGCGCGAGCGAGAGGATGAACGCGGTCTGGAAGACCCGGTAGGCGGCAGCCTTGGCCTGCACCGGATCCTGCGCGGTGCTCCGCATCGTCGGGGCGTCCCGGAACATGCCCGCCGGCACGCCGCTGGAATCGACCTCGCTGACGGTGGGAACACGAGCATTCTGCGCCGCCTTCCGGTACCCCAGGCGGGGGATGACGAACGAGAGCACGGCGCTGGAGAAGGCGACGAAACCGAACAGCGGCAGCATGATGGGCGCCGGCGGCGCGGGCGGTGGCGGCAGCCTGAACGCGATCACGACGAACGACCCGACGGCGCCCAGCAGCGCGAACCACATGATGCGCAGCGTGTTGAGCGGCGGATTCATCGCCGCATGCTCGCCGGAACGCGCAGCACGGTCAACGACGCCGCCGCAGCAGCGTGCCCAGCGCCAGCGCGACGACCGCGCCGATCGCGCTCCAGGGGCTGTTCCGCCCCGCGACGTTGCACCCGCCTCGCGCGTCCACGCCGTCGCTCGCGATCCAGCGATCGACGGCGATCGGCAGCTTTCGTTCGATCAGCACCTGGTCGTCCCAGGTCACGTCCAGGCGCAGCTCGCCGCCGCCGCTCCCCGCGGGCGCCGCGGCGGCGAACCGCCACAGGCCTGGCGCGACGCGGGTGAGCGGCGTCGTGATGTGCGCGGGCGCCACCATGAGCTTCAGCCGAGCGGCGTCGAATCCGTCCGCAATGCTGCCGTCCGCGGCGCGCAGCTCGAGCACGCCCACAAGTGGCCAGTCCGGGTCGGGATGCGCGTAGGTGCTCGCCAGGCCGACCCAGCTCGCCGAAGCGGCGGGCTCGCGTGCGATCGGCGTCTGCTGGGCGCGGAGCACGTCGAGCGTTCCGGGCAGATCGAGCGCGCCGGGACCGAGCTGCGGCTCGAGCGGCGCGCTGCCCGCGAGGCGCCGCGCGCCGGCCTGGAGCAGCGTGCGAATCCGATCCTGGGTGAGCGCCGGATCCAGCGCGAGCAGCAGCGCGACCGCCCCGCTTACGACGGGCGTGGCCATGGAGGTGCCGCTGGTCACCGCGTGGTGGTCATCGACGACGAGACACTGGCTTCCGTTCTTGCACATGGATCCGCCCGCGAAGATGCTCGACGGGTTCGTCGACGGGTCGGCGAGGTGGGCCATCGCTCCCACGACGAAGGCCCCCGGCGCCAGGATGTCCGGCTTCATGGCGCCGTCCACGGCGGGTCCCGCGCCGCTGAAGTAGGCGATGGAGTCGAGCGGCGGATCGGTGAGCGCGCCGAAGGTCGGGACCTTCACGCCCTCTCCAGCGCGATCGATCCAGCTGGTCCGGTTGAGCGTCGCGCCCACGGCGATGAGCCCGGGGCTGGACGCCGGGACGCCGATCGTCCCTTCCTTCTCCGCGCGCGGGAACAAGGCGCCTGCACTGCCGGCCGCGGGATCGAGATCCCCGGTGCTCTGCACCCAGAGGTCCGCCGTCCCGTGCCCCTCGAGCCGGAGCGCGAACACGCTTCCCGACGACCATTTCCCGTCGAGCACGACCACTGCCCCGTTCGAGCCGGTAAGCGGGCTGTCCGATCCGGTGACGCCGTTGAAGATCGAGACGGTGATGTCGCCGCTCTTGTAGCCCGCCGAGTGCCCGGGATCGAGCGGCGCGATCCACGCGCCGTCCTGGCGATCGAGCCCGACCGAGACGCTGTCGCCGGGCCGGAAAGCGATCCAGACGTACACGGTCGCGGAGGTCGTCAAGCCCGGCGTCCTCGGGCTGAGCAAGGGAACCCGCGTGCTCGAGCGGCGCGGCACATGGACCTCGGTATGGATGCCGAACGGCGCGGGATAGTCCCGACTGACGTCGCGGTACACACCGGCGCTATTGCCGGCCGCCACCACGATCGCGCGACCCGGATGCGTCGGTCCGACGTACGCCGCGAGCGCCTGCTCGAGCGGCGAGCTTCCGTCGTGCGGACCGAAGTCGTTGCCCAGGCTCAGGTTCGTCACCGCGGGCTGGCCCAGGGCCGCCGCGCGATCGAACACGAAGCGCGTGCCGAGCAAGATGTCCGAGTCGTAGATGTTGCCGCTCCCGTCGCGCGTCACGCGGGCGACGACCAGCGACGCCTCCGGTGCAACGCCGATAAAGCGAGGCGTAGCGCTGCCGAGACCGTTACCGGCGGCGAGCGACGCCACATGCGTGCCGTGCCCGAACGCGTCGTCGGGGTCGTCGCCGATGATGCCGTCCGCGAGCAACCGGTCGATGTCGGCAGCGTCGTAGACCGCGCAGCGGAAATCCGGCGCGTTGCATCCGTACGTCGCTTCGAGGTCCGGGTGCAGGCCGGCCGGAGCCCGCGACAAGTCGATGAGCCACGCGATGCGCGTATGCCCGTCTGCCGTGCGCAGGTCCGGGTGCGACACGTCCACGCCGGTGTCCACGATGCCAACCACCGCGCCCTTGCCGGTTTCGCCCGTGGCGTTGCGGAACGCGCTGCCCCCGATCCAGCCGTCGACCTTGTCGAGCAATGGGCGACGCGGAGGCGCCCACGTCACGCGTAGATCGGGATGGGACGCCGCGAACGTCGTCAGCGCATCCGGCGACGCGAACAGCGCGGCGTAGCCCGGCGCCACCGGCACGAGCCCCAGCGATTGCGCATCTTGCCCGGCGGGCAGCGCCACCAACGTCGGTATCCGCGCCGAACCGGCAACCCCGAAAGGATGCAACGAGCTCTGCGCGACGACGTCGGCTACGGCCCGGGCGTCGATCTGCGCGCCGGCGACGCCCGACAGCGTCGCGCAGGCAAGGACGACGGACCACGCGACGCGCATCGTCAGACCGGCGGGACCAGGTGTTTCTTCGGCGGCCGCGTCTCGATCTTGTCGGCGTAGCGCTCGAAGCGTTCCGCCAGATCCTGGCGCAGGCGGTCGAACGGCACCACGTCGTCGATCACCAGCTCGTTGGCGAGCTTCGACAGGTCGACGTCCTGGCGATACTCCTCGCGCAACTTCTCCACGAACGCGTTGCGCTCGGGACCTTCGGCCACCTCCTGGATCTTGTTGTAGTAGACGGCGTTCACCGCCGCCTGCGGACCCATCACGGCGATCGACGCTGTAGGCAGCGCCAGGCAGGCGTCCGGCTCGAACGCGGGCCCGCACATCGCGTACAGCCCGGCGCCGTACGCCTTTCGCACGATCACGCTCACCTTGGGCACGGTGGCCTCGCTCACCGCGGCAATCATCTTTGCGCCGGCGCGGATGATCCCCTGACGCTCCACCTTGGTGCCGATCATGAAGCCAGGCACGTCGGCCAGATACAGGAGCGGGATGTTGAACGCATCGCACAGCCAGATGAAGCGCGCGGCCTTGTCCGCGCTGTCCACGAACAACACCCCGCCGAGATGTTTCGGCTGGTTCGCGACGATACCCACCGCGCGACCCGCGATCCGGCCGAACCCCGTGATGACCTCCTTCGCGAAGCGCTTCTTCACTTCCACGAAGCTGTTCTCATCGATGATCTGCTCGATCACCGCCTTCATATCGAACGGCTTGTTCTCGTCGCGGACGATCACATCGGCGAGCGGTTTGCTGCCGACTGCCGGGGGTCGGGCCGGCGCGGAAGCCGGCCGGTCCGTGTAGCACTGCGGCATGTAGGCGAAGTACCGCTTGGCGTACTCGATCGCCTCCTGCTCGGTCTTCACCAGCGCGTCGCCACAGCCGGAGATGCTGGTGTGCATCTTGGCGCCGCCCATCTCCTCGAGCGTGACCTTCTCGCCAATCACCATTTCCGCCATGCGCGGCGAGCCGAGGTACATGCTGGCGTTGCCGTCCACCATGATCACGACGTCGCAGAACGCCGGGATGTAGGCGCCACCCGCCGCCGACGGCCCGAACAGCAGGCAGATTTGCGGCACCTGACCGCTGAGCCCGACCTGGTTGTAGAAGATGCGTCCCGCGCCACGACGACCCGGGAACATCTCGACTTGATCGGTGATGCGCGCCCCGGCGGAATCCACCAGGTAGAAGAGCGGACAGCGCATCCGCGCGGCGGTCTCCTGGATACGCAGGATCTTCTCCACCGTGCGCCGTCCCCACGAGCCCGCCTTGACGGTCGAGTCGTTGGCCATGATCGCCACGACGCGACCGCCGAGGGTCGCGGTTCCCGTGACGACGCCGTCCGCGGGCAGATCGCCGGCGAGCGCGTTCGCCAGCAGCGCGTCCTCGACGAACGACCCCTCGTCGGTCAAGAGCGCGATGCGCTCGCGCGCGAAGAGCTTTCCCTGCTCCGCGTTCTTCGCGTGGTACTTCGGCGCGCCGCCGGTGCGGATCTCGCGGATGTAGTCGTCGAGCTGTTCGTCTTTCATCGCGCACGCAGGGTTAGCGGAATCACGGCTCCGCCACCAGACGATCCAGCAAGCTCTGGAGGTCTTGCAAGCGCTCCGACGAGTAGCCGACCAGCACGTCGCGCACCTTGCCCCGGCGATCGATGACGAACAGCGTCGGCAGCGCCAGCGCGCGGTACGCCCGGCTCGTTCGTCCTGTCTCGTCCGAAGCGATCGGATAGGTCATGCCGAGCTGCGAGGCGGCGAGCGCGGCTCGATCCACCGGCTCGGTCGTGATGCCGAGCAGCTCGACGCCCTGGCCGGCGTAGCGCTTCTGCCAACTCTCCATGGTCGGCGCGAGCACGCGGCACACCATGCACCAGGTTGCCCAGAACTCGATCACCACGACCTTGCCGCGGAGCCCGCCGAGGGTCGGCGTCACGCTACCTTGCACCGCCTTCAGCGAGTCGAGCGTCGGCGCGGGTTCGCCGACATAGCTCATCTGCATGATCTGGTCGTTGTCCGGCTTGGGGGCGAGCGGCACCGCGAACAGTCGCTGCTGCGCACCGCGCTGGACGCCCAGGGAAACCCGCTCGCCCGACGGGTGCGCGCCAACCAGCGCCACGACGTCCTCCGGCCGCTGCACGTTCCGGCCGTCCACGCTCAGGATGCGGTCGGCGGCCACGAGCCCGGCGCCTGCCGCTGGCGATCGGGGCACGACGCTGCGAACCAGGACGCCGGCCTCCCCTCCCGGCACGGACGAGAGCTCGACGCCGATCCAGCCGGGCTGGTTGTTGGTTTGCTGGCCCGGCGCGGAATCCGTGGGGGGCGGAGGCGGACCGCTGCACGACGATCGGCGTGAACGGCGCGCTCGCGGCCGGGGCCGGCGCGAGGGCCGGCGTGCGCTGATCCGCCGCACGCCGCGAGGCCCGCTGCTGCCGCGACGATGCCGGCCCAGACGACACGGAGCATCACCTGGGCGTGGTACCATGCGTCCCTGCCCCGCGCAGCCTTGCCCGCAGGCGCCGTCTTGGCCGCTGCTCTCGTCGGCGCTTGTGGCGCGTCACAATCACCCGACGCATTGCCCGGCGCGTCCAACGCCCGGATGCGCGCCCCGGGCGTGCCCACGGCTGCAAGCTCGAGTCCGCCGGTGCGCTGGGCGCCGTTCCGGATCGTCGACAACTGGCCCGCGGCGGGCAAGCCGTTCGTCTCCCACGGGCACGCCGGCGGGCGCTTCCCAGCCATGGTGCGGGTTAGCCCCGCCGCGCGCGACGCCTACGAGCAGCTGGTGCGCTCGACGGTGCTGCCGGTCGACACGATTGTGGCGGAATATCTCGCCGACCCGGGCAGCGACCGCACCCGAGCCGTCTACGTAATGCAGAAGACGACCGCGGAGCGCTGGCGCTTCCTGGTCATCACGCCGACCGGCCTGGTCGACGAGCGGGCTCCGACCGCGCTGTGCGCGCGATGCCACGCGGAAGCCCCGGCCGACCAGCTGTTCGGCCTGCCGCGCGACTAGCGTCCGGGAGCCCACGCGGCCGGAATCGAATCCCGCGCGCGAACGTTCATCTTGCGAAATCCACCAGTCGTACCCACAAAGTACGAAGACCCGGCGGCCGGAACCGTCGGGTCATCGACTCGGAAACGAAGCAAGCAGAAGCCAGGCGAAGAAAAGCGGAAGGAAGCGGGCCGCCAGGGCCAAACGAACAAGCTGTGGAAAAGACAAGCGGCTCAAGGAAGCTCGCCGGGGTGAAGGCCCGGCAGCACAAGCGCCGCCTGCCCCATAGCATCGTTCGTGCCACCGCCGCTTCTCCGCCAGGCTGGCGTGATCGACACCTGGGTTTGCCACTGTGTCGCGCCGACCCATCGGTCCGAGGCGTGGCAGTCGTGTCATGGGTCGGCGGGGGGCCTGAAAAACTTGCGAACCCCTCAGCCGATGGCCGCCCGCAGTGCCGTGTCCATCGCCGCGAGCGGGGCCGCACGTCCCGTATAGAGCTCGAATTGCCGGCACGCCTGGTGAAGCAGCATGCGACCACCATGCACCGTCGCGCAGCCGACTCGCTCGGCGTCTTGCAGTAGCTCGGTCCGGATCGGCTTGTACACGATGTCCATGACCACGACCCCGGGACGAAGGTCCCCGGAGCGCACCGGGCTGGACGCCCCGTATCCCGCCATGCCCGCGGATGATCCGTTGACCACCACGTCGTAGCCATCGAGCCGGGCCAGGTCGCCGAGGCCCCCGGCCGTGGCGCCGCACCCGGGGAAGGCTCGCCCGAGCTCGGCGACCAGCCGCTCGGCCTTGTCACGGGTCCGGTTGACCAGGTGGACGCGCATCCCCTCGGCGCAGAACGAGTACGCTACGGCGCGGGCGGCCCCACCGGCCCCGACGACGACCACGCGCTTGCCCGCGAGCGGAGTCACCTCCTCCAGCGCGCGCGCAGCGCCCCACGCGTCGGTGTTGTAGCCCACCAGCGTGCCGTCGTCGTTCACGATGGTGTTCACCGCGCCGATCCGGTCGGCCATCGGATCGAGCCGGTCCAGCAGCGGGATCACGTCCAGCTTGAACGGCATCGACACGCCGAAGCCACGGATGCCGAGGGCGCGCATGCCGCGCAGCGCGCCCTCGAGATCCTCCACGGCGAACGGCACATAGGTGTAGGGCAGCCCCAGCGCGGCGTAGCCCGCACGGTGCATCGCCGCTCCCAACGACACGGGGTGGCGCGAGAGCGAACCGCACAGCGTGATCAGCGGGGCCTCGGTCATCGCGTCACGAACCCGTACAGCCGTGGGCCGGCGAACATGTCAGCTTGACGTTGAACGTGTAGGCGCCCGCATCCTCGAAGGTCATGCTGCCGTCCACGACGATGATGTACCAACTGTCGTGCTGCGCCGTGACGCCCGTCGTAGTGCGCACCGTGTCGGAGCAGCCGGAGTTCGAGAAGATGTTCAGCGTCGCGCTCCAGAAGCTGCTGCCGTAGCTCGGGCACACCCACGAGCCGTTTCAGCGTGACGGCCATGGTTTCACTCTGCCACATGTAGATCCCGTACGTATGGTTTCACGCCGGCGTCGAAGCAGGCGCCGCAGCGTGTCGTCACCAATGGAGAAACCACCCGATTCGCCACACTCCGCCTCGACGCGCCGGCACGAACCGCGCGGAAGCCCGCGCCATGCACCGCGCGGAGCCGTGGCACGAACCGCGCGGAAGCCCGCGCCATGCACCGCGCGGATGCCCGCCGCATGCACCGCGCGGAGCCGTGGCACGAACCGCACGGAAGCCTCCGCGCCATGCACCGCGCGGAGCCGTGGCACGAACCGCGCGGAAGCCCGCGCCATGCACCGCGCGGAGCCGCGGCACGAACCGCACGGAAGATCCGCGCCATGCACCGCGCGGAGCCGTGGCACGAACCGCGCGGAAGCCGCGCGCCACGCACCGCGCGGATGCCCGCCGCATGCACCGCGCGGAGCCGTGGCACGAACCGCACGGAAGATCCGCGCCATGCACCGCGCGGAGCCGCGGCACGCACCGCGCGGATGCCCGCGCGATGCACCGCGCGGAGCCGCGGCACGAACCGCGCGGAAGCCCCAGCACGCACGATCCGCCGCCGCACTGCCACTGTGGCCATCCCGGCTGGCGCGCCCCCCGTTCTGCCCCGCGCCCCCCGTTCCGCCCCCGCGCCGCCCCCGTTCCGCCCCGCGCGCCCCCGCCCCCGTTCCGCCGCGACACCGCTGCCAGCATCGCCGGCGCCGGAAGTACATTGAAATAATTCATGAATTCCGACGCTTGCAATGTCGATCCGGCCCCGACCGCAGCGCGTGCTTTGCGGACTTGCAGCCTGCGCGGGCGTGCTATGTATGCGCTCCCGTTGCGCCCGTAGCTCAGCTGGATAGAGCACCGGTCTACGGAACCGGTTGTCGGAGGTTCGAATCCTCCCGGGCGCGCCAAGGGACCGACGACGGGACGGATCGTACGCGGGTGTCGGACGAAGCGTGGATGCGCGAGGCGCTGGCGGAGGCGGACCGCGCCGCCGCCCACGGCGACGTACCGGTCGGCGCCGTGATCGTCGACGCAACCGGCAGCGTCATCGGCCGCGGGCACAATCGCCGCGAGCTCGACGGCGACCCCACGGCGCACGCGGAGATCGTAGCGATTCGTAAGGCAGCCGCGACGCGGGGCCACTGGCGGTTGGACGATTGCACGCTGTACGCCACGCTGGAGCCGTGCGCGATGTGCGCCGGCGCGCTGGTCAACGCGCGCGTGGCTCGGCTGGTGTTCGGCGCCGCGGACCCCAAGGCGGGAGCTGTGGTGACACTGTTCGGCATCGGCGCCGACAAGCGCTTGAACCATCGCTTCGAGGTGCAGCCTGGTGTTCTGGCGGACGCTTCGGCGGAACGACTCCGACTCTTCTTCGCCCGCTTGCGCGCGGCCGGCGAGCGCTGATTGCCCCGCCAGTCCGCGCGCGACCAGCGCGCGCCGACTCGCTCCCTCCCCGCCCACGGCCGTTGCGCGCCGATTCCCAGCGTCCGCGCGCGACCAGCGCTCGCCGATTCCCGCACGGTCGGTGCTAGGGGTTGCCGAAGGCGGCTTCGTCGTCGTGAAGCGGCTCGTTGTCTGCAGCTGCCGCGCGGTCCGGCTGCTCCGCGGGAGCATAGGGCACACCAAACGTCACATCCTCGGCAAGTCCAGCGTCCAGCTCGTCGTCCGTCACGCGGTGTATGCGATACGCGATGCGCATGAGCTTGCGGAGATACGCCATCCAACCCGGCGTCACCTTGCCGTCGGCGCCGAAATGCTGGAGGCGTGGGTTCGGCAAAATCGACGCGATGTAGAGCGCCTGGCCGAGGGAGAGACGAGCGGCGGTCGTGTTGAAATAGTGACGCGCCGCGGGTCCGATCCCGTAGATGCCCGGACCGAACTCGACCACGTTCAAGTAGAGCTCGAGGATCTGGTCCTTGGTGAGTTCCTGCTCGAGAAGCATCGTCAGGACGGCTTCCTCGAGCTTTCGCGACAGGTTCTTCTTGTGCGACAGATACAGGTTCTTCGCGAGCTGCATCGACAAGGTACTCGCGCCGCGGATGAAGCGGCCGGCCTTGAAGTTGTCGCGAATCGAGTTCTTGATCGCTTCCTCGTCGAAACCGTGATGGCGCCAGAAGCCCGCGTCCTCGCAGATCAGGAGCGCTGTCTCCATGTTCTTGGACACGCCAAAGCGCGACACCCAACTGGGCGTCCCGGGGCCGCTCACGATGGTCATCGGCTTCTTGTCGGCGCCCGCGACGACGCGCGTCCACGGCTGCTGGAACCGCCGCGGAGAGATCGGCGGGGGCACCGCGGTGATGCGGCACTCGTTGGCGACGGTCCAGCGCGTGAGCATGTCGTCTGGATGGCGCGTGTCGAGCTCGACCCGTCCGTCGAGCGAGAACATCCCACTCGCGCGCATACCCGTGAGCAGTGGCGTGAGCCCGTCCGGACTCGAGTCGAGCATGTCCTGGCACGAGGCGAGCGGAACACCGCCTTCGAGTTCCACACGCGTAAAGTCCTCCCCGCGCTCGATCGACCCCTTGGCGACCACTCGCACCTTGCCGACGTCGAGCTCTCCGTCATCGAGCTTCAGGTGACCACCATCGAGCCCGACGTCTCCACTGCCGCGCCAGCCCAGCGCGAGGCCGGTCACGGGATCTGGCGCCAGCCAGCGCTTGTCGATCGAAAGGTTGGAGAGTCGACCGCTGCTCGTAAACGCGAGCGAACGACCGTCGGCGGCGAGCCGGATAGACGCCCGGGCGGCGATCGTGCTGCGACGCAGGTGCGTGAGCCCGAGATCGCCAGACTGAACGCCGAGCGATGCGAGGCTCACGGGACCTCCCTCGAGCTGGGCGTCGACGGGCTTGTCGTCGAACGGGACGACGAGGCGAAGCGTGAGCGGCGCCTTCTGATCCGAGGCTCCCGGAACGAGCGCCAACGCGACCTGCTCCACGTCGCGAGCCACGTGGAGACGTCCGGCAATGTTCAGGTTCTGTCCGCTGTGATGGAGGCGGATGCGCAGCCCGTCGATGTCGAGCACGCCGGCGGGGCGCAGAACGGTTCGCACCGCTGCCGCCAAGCGCGCCAACGCGGCTCGGGCGCGCGGTCCCCGCTCTGGTGACAAGCGGGCCGCATGACCCTCGTTGCCGGCTGGACGTCCTGTTCCGCCGCTGCCCAGCGCGCGCCGTAGCCGCGCGGAGTCGAGATCGACGGCAACCGACAATCGCTCCGCGGCGACGCGGTCGACCCAGCGTTGGCCATCCCGCCGTACGAGGGCGACCCGACCGTCCGTGGCCTCTGCGGCTCCTCCGGCCCAGGCGGCTCGGGCGAGATCGGCGGCGAGCTGTTCGGTCCCGTCAGCGTGCCGCGAGTACGCAAAACCCCATAGCTGTGCAGACCCGGAACCG
The DNA here is from genome assembly GCA_963775185.1 of uncultured delta proteobacterium. Lineage (GTDB taxonomy): Bacteria > Myxococcota_A > Polyangia > Polyangiales > Polyangiaceae > JAPSGB01. The sequence goes on from CAVZIE010000015.1 coordinate 197,091, forward strand.
TCGTGCACTCCTTCCCAGTCGAGGTAGAGCCCATCAGCAGTGAGCTTGGCGCCCTTGCCCGCAGCCGATCCCCGGTGATGCTGCGCGCGCCACGCGGCAACCTGCTTGGCAAGCTCCGCCGGCGTCGCCGTCGATCGCGAGCTCACCGCCGTGGGCGGCCACGCTCGCGACGGCGAGCGTGGGCGAGATCCGGACGTCCAGCGACGACACGTGCAGTCGGATCGCGGGCACGGCGCGAACCCGCACTGTGACGTCACGCAACCACACGCGGCCCCAACCCGGCCGGACGGCCCCGACCGTCAGGTCGATGCCCTGCCGTTCGGCACGCGCAATCGCCCTCGACCGCACCAGCGGACCGAAGCATGCAGCGGCGCCGACGCTCCCGGCGAGCGCGCACGCGAGACCGATCTTGAGCCCGGTTCGCATCGGCGTGCGCCGAAGACTAGCGCCGCGCACCGACGCAGGCCCACCTCCGCGCATGCGGATCGAACGCCTCGCCGGGTCGCACTCGTCCCGGCAGGACAAAAAGGAGACGGGGTCCCGACCTTTCGGTCGGAACCCCGTCATTAGCCCGGCAGCGTCCTACTCTCCCACACAGTTGCCCGTGCAGTACCATCGGCTCCGAAGAGCTTGACTTCCGAGTTCGAGATGGGATCGGGTATGGCCTCTCCGATATTGCCACCGGAAATATTTGGGCGTCCACGCTTAGCGTATTTGCTGCGCTGTAGGCTCCATCCAGCATCGCGCTGGAGAAGCTCGTCTGCCCGACTCCGGGCACCAACTACAATGTTTGCCTTAAAAGCAAGGTCAAGCCGCACGGCCTATTAGTACCGGTTAGCTCCACGCATTAACTGCGCTTCCACATCCGGCCTATTACCTCGTAGTCTCCGAGGGGCCTTTAGTGCCTTGCGGCAGGGATGCCTGATCTTGAGGCCAGCTTCCCGCTTATATGCTTTCAGCGGTTATCTGTTCCGCGCATGGCTACCCGGCTATGCCAGTGGCCTGACAACCGGAACACCAGAGGCGCGTCCACCCAGGTCCTCTCGTACTATGGGCAGCTCCTCTCAAGCATCCTACGCCCACGGCAGATAGGGACCAAACTGTCTCACGACGTTTTAAACCCAGCTCGCGTACCGCTTTAATTGGCGAACAGCCAAACCCTTGGGACCTGCTCCAGCCCCAGGATGCGATGAGCCGACATCGAGGTGCCAAACCGCGCCGCCGATGTGAACTCTCAGGCGCGATCAGCCTGTTATCCCCAGAGTACCTTTTATCCGATGAGCGATGGCCCTTCCACTCGGTACCACCGGATCACTAACACCTGCTTTCGCAACTGGTCGACCTGTCGGTCTCGCAGTAAAGCTCCCTTATGCGTTTGCACTCTACGGCTGGTTTCCAATCAGCCTGAGGGAACCGTCGCACGCCTCCGTTACGTTTTAGGAGGCGACCGCCCCAGTCAAACTGCCCACCAGGCAGTGTCCCTCGCCCGGATTACGGGCGCAGGTTAGATTCCCAGATTATCCAGGGTGGTATTTCAAGGGTGGCTCCACCGAACCCAGAAGCCCGGCTTCAAAGCCTCCCACCTATCCTACGCAGAACAACCCGAAAATCACTGCCAAGTTGCAGTAAAGGTTCATGGGGTCTTTCCGTCTTGCCGCGGGTAGAGGGCATCTTCACCCCCAATGCAATTTCGCTGAGTCCCTGGTCGAGACAGTGCGGATGTTGTTATGCCATTCGTGCAGGTCGGAACTTACCCGACAAGGAATTTCGCTACCTTAGGACCGTTATAGTTACGGCCGCCGTTTACTGGGGCTTCGGTTCAATGCTTCGGGTTACCCCTGACACATCCCCTTAACCTTCCAGCACCGGGCAGGCATCAGACCCTATACGTCCTCTTACGAGTTCGCAGAGTCCTGTGTTTTTAGTAAACAGTCACAACCGCCATTTCACTGCGACCGCCGGAAGCTCGAGGCGCAAGGCCTTTCACCTCCAGCGGCACACCTTCTCCCGAAGTTACGGTGTAAATTTGCCGAGTTCCTTAACCAGGGTTCTCTCACGCGCCTTGGGATACTCACCCCGCCCACCTGAGTCGGTTTGCAGTACGATCACCAAAGAGGCTCTGCACGCGGCTTTTCTAGGAAGCTTGGGATTACCCGGTGTCCCGGACCAGGTCCGGACCTCATCACCTCTCGGCCATGTGAACCACTGTTTGTCCCTAACGGGTCCTGGTGGTTCGACCTACGGGCTTGAACACGGACGACCAACCGCCGTGTCGGGCTACCCTTCTCCGTCCCCGCTTGCTTCATAGCCACCCTTGGTGGTGCAGGAATATTAACCTGCTTTCCATCGCCTACGCCTCTCGGCCTCGGCTTAGGTATCGACTAACCCATGGGAGGATTATCCTTCCCCAGGAAACCTTGGGCTTACGGCGACCGGGTTTCTCACCCGGTTTATCGCTACTCATGCCTGCATAGTCACTCCTGATGGCCGTTAGTGGTCGTCACCGTCCACCGTGTATCTCCATCAGGACGCTCGCCTACCGCTCTCTTGCGAGAGCCCGTGGCTTCGGTACCAGACTTTAGCCCCGTTGTATTTTCGGCGCAGACCCGCTTGACCAGTGAGCTATTACGCTTTCTTTAAAGGATGGCTGCTTCTAAGCCAACCTCCTGGTTGTCAATGCGTTTCCACATCCTTTTACACTTAGTCTGGATTTAGGGACCTTAGCCGACGGTCTGGGCTCTTTCCCTCTCGGCAACGGAACTTATCTCCCGCTGCCTGACTCCCGGGCAGTTGTCATCGGCATTCGGAGTTTGGTTGGGTTTGGTAATCTGGTAGGACCCCTAGCCCATCCAGTGCTCTACCTCCGACGCAATTCACCCGAGGCTATACCTCAATATATTTCGGCGAGAACCAGCTATCTCCCGGCTTGATTAGCCTTTCACTCCTACCCACACCTCATCGCCCGCATTTTCAACTGCGGTGCGTTCGGTCCTTCAGGCGGTGTTACCCGCCCTTCAACCTGGACATGGGTAGATCGCACGGGTTTCGGGTCTACGTCACGCGACTGAACGCCTTGTTAGGACTCGCTTTCGCTCCGGCTCCACCTTCCGGCTTAGCCTTGCCACGCAACGTAACTCACAGGCTCATTATGCAAAAGGTACGCGGTCACACGTTCCTGTCCGAAGACAGGCATAGTGCTCCCACTGCTTGTAGGCACACGGTTTCAAGTTCTATTTCACTCCCCTAGCCGGGGTGCTTTTCACCTTTCCCTCGCGGTACTCGTTCACTATCGGTCGATGAGTAGTATTTAGCCTTGGAAGATGGTCCTCCCAGATTCCCGCCGGATTGCACGTGTCCTGCGGTACTCGGGTGTTCTTCGCGAGAGTTCGAGCTTTCGTTTACCGGGCTGTCACCGTCTATGGCATGGCCGTTCCAGGACCATTCGACTAGCTCGCACCTTTGTAACTCGCTGGGAGAAGTGTCGCTCTCCCTGAAAAATCCCACGACCCCGATCCAGCAACGCCGACACGCTTGCACTGGCTCGGTTTAGGCTGCTCCCCGTTCGCTCGCCACTACTAGGGGAATCGCTATTTGCTTTATGTTCCTCTGGGTACTTAGATGTTTCAGTTCCCCAGGTTGGCTGCCGACGGCTATGTATTCACCGGCGGCTGGCAGGTAGTCCCTGCGCGGGTTGTCCCATTCGGAGATCTCCGGATCAGAGCCTGTTAGCGGCTTCCCGGAGCTTTTCGCAGCTGTCCACGTCCTTCTTCGCCTCTCATCGCCTAGGTATCCACCGTGCGCCCTTTGTAGCTTGACCTTACCCCTAAGGCACGCATCGAGCTGGTACCCGGAGTCCGATAAACGAACTCCGGCTCCAGCGCTTTGCAATGGGCATGCGCGCGTGTGCGCGCTATGCCTCTACGCTAGCTTTTGGACGCAAAAACTAAATTGTCAGAGATTCCGGAGCACTTACGTGCTCCGCGGCACTGCGGCCGATCTACCCGGACTTGAGTCCGGAGGAGGGTTTCATGGTGAGGTAGGGGTCGTCCCCGATCGTCCTGGTGGAGCTGATCGGGATCGAACCGACGACCTCAGGCTTGCAAAGCCCGCGCTCTCCCAGCTGAGCTACAGCCCCAGCCCGCCTCGAGAGGGGGCACTGCGTGGGCCAGGGCAGACTTGAACTGCCGACCTCACGCTTATCAGGCGTGCGCTCTAACCACCTGAGCTACTGGCCCGAAGGGACTATCGCTGCGCGCCGGGGCGCGCAAGGACCGGTCCCATACTCGGTCCCTCAAAACCGAATCCCATACCTGCATCAGAATCTCTGCGTACAGCGAATCGCCGCAGAGTTCCCTCGATCGCGCGAGCTTTGACCTCTAGGTGTTCCTCCAAGGACTGGAGGAAACTCCTTAGAAAGGAGGTGATCCAGCCGCAGGTTCCCCTACGGCTACCTTGTTACGACTTCACCCCAGTTACCGATCACTCCTTGGGGACCTACCTCCCTTGCGGGTTGGTGCAGCCACTTCTGGAGCAATCGACTCCCATGGTGTGACGGGCGGTGTGTACAAGGCCCGGGAACGTATTCACCCCTGCCATGCTGATCAGGGATTACTAGCGATTCCGACTTCAAAGAGTCGAGTTGCAGACTCTTATCCGTACTGAGGTCGGCTTTTTGGGATTGGCTCCCCCTCGCGGGTTCGCAGCCCTTTGTACCGGCCATTGTAGCACGTGTGTAGCCCTGGACATAAGGGCCATGAGGACTTGACGTCATCCCCACCTTCCTCCGACTTGAAGGTCGGCAGTCCCGTTAGAGTGCCCAACTTAATGCTGGCAACTAACGGCAAGGGTTGCGCTCGTTGCGGGACTTAACCCAACATCTCACGACACGAGCTGACGACAGCCATGCAGCACCTAACCACAGGTTCCCCGAAGGGCACCCCGGCCTTTCGGCCAGGCTCCTGTGTTTTCTAGCCCAGGTAAGGTTCTGCGCGTTGCGTCGAATTAAACCACATGCTCCACCGCTTGTGCGGGCCCCCGTCAATTCCTTTGAGTTTTAGCCTTGCGGCCGTACTCCCCAGGCGGAGTGCTTAACGCGTTAGCTTCGGCACCACGAGGGTCAAAGCCCGTGACACCTAGCACTCATCGTTTACGGCGTGGACTACCAGGGTATCTAATCCTGTTTGCTCCCCACGCTTTCGCGTCTCAGCGTCAGTCACTGTCCAGAAGGCCGCCTTCGCCACCGGTGTTCCACTCGATATCTACGAATTTCACCTCTACACCGAGTATTCCACCTTCCTCTCCAGGACTCTAGCCACGCAGTTTCGAGTGCTCTTCCACGGTTGAGCCGCGGGATTTCACATCCGACTTGCATGGCCGCCTACACGCGCTTTACGCCCAGTGATTCCGAACAACGTTTGCACCCTCTGTCTTACCGCGGCTGCTGGCACAGAGTTAGCCGGTGCTTGCTAAGGAGGTACCGTCATCAGACAGGATATTAGCCTGCCCTTATTCTTCCCTCCCCACAGAGCTTTACAACCCGAAGGCCTTCATCGCTCACGCGGCGTCGCTGCGTCAGGCTTTCGCCCATTGCGCAAGATTCCCCACTGCTGCCTCCCGTAGGAGTCTGGACCGTGTCTCAGTTCCAGTGTGGCTGTTCATCCTCTCAGACCAGCTACCCGTCTTTGCCTTGGTGGGCTTTTACCCCGCCAACTAACTGATGGGCCGCAGGCTCATCCTCAAGCGCAAGCTTCCATGGAGAGGCCTGCTTTGACCTCAAGCTCAACGAGCTCGTGGTCTTATGCTGTATTAGCCCTCCTTTCGGAGGGTTATCCACCACTCGAGGGCAGATGACCTACGTGTTACTCACCCGTGCGCCACTTTACCGGGGCCGAAGCCCTTTCTCGTGCGACTTGCATGTGTTAAGCGCGCCGCTAACGTTCGTTCTGAGCCAGGATCAAACTCTCCAGTTTGAACCTGTCGGTCAGCTCCGCAGCCGAAGCCGCGGGCGAACCAGTACTCTTCACTGTAGGATTGTACTCGCCGGGACATGCGCCGTGTCGGGATGACACGAGGCGTACCGGCGATACTTGGGACCCGCGCGATTTCTCGCGGGTATGGGACTCAGTTTTCAAGGACCGAGGGGAGCGGGCTCCCGAGCGGGGCGTGGAAGCTAGGACCAGAGAGGGTCAGTGTCAACGGGATTCTTGCGGATTCGCTTTCATCCCGCGAAACGAGCGGCTGGCCGCTTCCGTTTCGGAGCCTCCCGGGCTTGGGCTTCCTGCCGGGTCCCAGCAGCGCTGGGGGGCGGATAAATGACCTTTCTCGCCCCGCTGCGCAAGTCTTTTTCAAATGTCTTTTGCCGCGCTGGTTGGGGGCATCTTGTGGACAGTATCAAGGGTCCGAGAATACAGGGATTTCTCGCTCTCGCGCGAGGCGCTGGAGGCGTGCCTTTCAGCGCTCACGTATGATGGATCGCATGCGTAGCGGGCATCGTTTGTTTGCGGCACTGCTCGCGGCCGGTCTGTTCGCCGCCGCGATTCCGCGCGCGCGCGCCGCTCGCGAGCCGCGACCAGCCTGCGGTGCGCCAGGAAAGCCTGCCTGCCCGCTGCAGCACTGGATGCGGACTCGCATCGCAGCCCCGCTCGCAACGCATGATTTGGCGATGCTCGCCGCAGGACTCGACGAACTAGCGAAGCTGAATCCCGAGCCACACAACTGGGGCAACTGGACGCGCTACGCGCGCGAGGCCGCGAGCGCCGCCCGAAGCGGGAAGACACCGCTGCTTGCTTGCGTGAACTGCCACAAGGTCTACCGCGCCGAGTACAACGCGAAGTACCGTCAGCGCGCGATTTCGCACTTACCCGCGCGCTGACGTGCACGCGAGTGGCCGCTGGATCTTCCAACACGAGGACGTCGCGAAGTCACGCCAGCGCACGAGCGCGCGCTGACGCACGCGCCGCGAGGTGAGCGCCAGCGCGCGAGTGGCCGCTGGATCTTCCGACACGAGGACATCGCGAAGTCACGCCAGCGCACGAGCACACGCTGTCCCGCACAGCGCCGCGACGACGACGATTGCCGGTCTACCGCGCCGCGCACAACGCGCACTGCCGCTTGCGCGCTCGCGCGCACTGCCGCTTGCGCGCTCGCGCGCACTGCCGCTTGCGCGCTCGCGCGCACTGCCGCTTGCGCGCTCGCGCGCACTGCCGCTTGCGCGCTCGCGCGCACTGCCGCTTGCGCGCTCGCGCGCACTGCCGCTTGCGCGCTCGCGCGCACTGCCGCTTGCGCGCTCGCGCGCACTGCCGCTTGCGCGCGCTCGCGCGCACTGCCGCTTGCGCGCCGCACGCTCGCGCGTGGCCGCTAGACCTTCCAACACGAGTGCTTCGCCGCGCAATGCCAAGGCGCGCGCGCGCGACGTGCGCGCGCGCGTGGCTGCGAAGCCTCCGACACGGGGACGGCGCGCCGACTCACGCGCCGACTCGCGCGCCGACTCGCGCGCCGACTCGCGCGCCGACTCGCGCGCCGACTCGCGCGCGAGCGGTGCGACTGGCGCAAGAGCGTCCGATACGGGGGCCGCGCGAAGTAACGCGCGCGCGACCCCGCGCCGACTCGCGCGGCGCGGGGTTCCGCGCCGGACCGACAAACAGAAGCCGGCGATGGGAGAGTGGGAGGCGGGAGCTCAGACGGGAAGGTCGTCGGCGTACCAACGACCGCGACGCTCGCGCACGAGCGTGAACTCGGCGCCGGTGCCGAGGCGCGCGCGGTAACCGACCTCGTGGCTCTCGAGGTCGTCGTCGGTGTAACGGCCGAGGATCTCGAGTGGGCACCAGACGCCGCCTTGCCACACGGCGGTTGGGCGGAAGCGATCGTCGTCGGGCGTCTGGACCTCGACGCGCACCCAGCGCTCGTGCTCGCCAGACTGATCGGCGGGAAGATCAAGGCCGGCTTCGGCGCAGAGCTCGCGCGCCGCTTCGGCGACCGCACGCCGTGACACGGTGAAGCAATGCCGCGGCAGGCACGCGACGATGGCGTAGCCTTCACTTACCGGGAACGCCGCGTAGCTTCGGAGGCGAGCTCGCACGACCAGCGCGCGGGTGTCGGGCCAAGTCGGGACCTTGGACTGCCCGAGGATGCGGAGCACGAGGCTCCACTCCGCAGCGGTGACCTTGGTCTCGAACGGGTTGAGACTGCCGGCGTAGTCGACCGTCTCGCCCTCCGAGTCGACGAACGCGGCGCCGAGCGCGCTCGTGCCTTCGCACAGGCGCATGAGGATCGCGCTGAACGGCGACGCCGCTTGATCGCGCCCGACCTCGCTGCGACGCCGGTGGATCATCGCACGATCCGCACGAGCGACGTGAGATCGAGCGCGGAGCGCGCCACCAGCACCGGGACGCCGGCGGAGAGCCGCGCGAGCAAGCTCTCCTCGGCAGACTTGGCGCGGGCGTTGAACACCTCGCCGGCGAGCTGGGCGCGACGCTCTTCCAGCGGAACGCGCTTCTCGGGCAGCTTTTGCACGAGCAAGATCACGTGAAAGCCGGACTTCAGCTTCACGACGGGAGTCTGGTCGCCGACCTTTTCGATGGCATTGGCGGCCTTCGCGAAGTCCTCGTCGAAGCGCGGGGGCTGCGCGCCCGGCGGCGGTTGCTGGCTGGGGTGCACGCGACCGTCCGCGCTGCACGGGTCGAGGAGCTCGACCACGACCTTCAGCTTGCCGCTCGGCACGGCGCGCGCTTTCTTCACGAACTCGCCTGGATCGCTCACGCCGGCGACGGCTTGCGCGATGCGGTCGGCGAGGGCTTTGGCGGCCGCATCTTCGCCGGGGTTCTTCGGGACGACCACGGCGTGGACGGTGCGCGCCATGGCGGGTCGATCGAGGTCGTACCAATGCTCGTCGGTGAAGCGCTGGACCTCGGCGTCGGTGGGCGGCCCTTGGGCCTGCGCCGCGTGCTTCGAGATCTTCGAGCACGGCGCGAGCGAGGGCGCCGCGCACGGCGGCGGTGACGCGACCGGTACCCGCGAGCTCGGTGCGCGCGCCGGCGGCGAGCAGCGCGTCGGCGATCGCGCGGTCCCGCGCGGCCTGCAAGGTCAGGCCCTGCGCCGCCGCGATGCGCGCGACCGTGGCAGCGCGGATCGCGTCGTCGCCGACCTCCGCCACGACGCCCTGGGGCAGCGCGGCCTCGGTCGCCGCCGGCGCTGGCGCGTGGTGGTGCGGCGCAGGCCGCGCGCACGCCGTCACCAGCACGACAAGGGAAGCGCCCGCGCGCCGCTTCATCGTGCGCCCGCCTTGGGCCGGAGGATGTCGGTGGAGGCGCGCAACACAAGCGCGCCGAGGGCGAGCCAGTAGAGCGCGTCGAGATCGCGGCGGTCGCCGAGGGCGTGCACGCCGAACGCGAACGCGCCGGCCGCCGCGAGCAGCAACACGATGCTGATCAGGTCCACGGCTCTGGCCAACGTCATTCCCCGATCAGAACAGTAGCTTCCACGCCACGCCGGCCCCGGCGAGCAGCGCCGCGACCGCCAGCGGCCGCGCCGCGGCGTTGAGCCGTTGCTGCGGCGGCAGCACGGGCTTCCACGCGCCGCGTTCCACGGCGATGGTGGCGCTGGCACCGATCAGGCCGAGCGCACACGCGAGCGCTGCGGCTTGCGCCAGGAGTGCGTGCCGCGGTCGGACCACGCCCCAGGCGAAGTAGAGCGGCGCGAGCGATGACAGCAGGCCGACGACGAGGATCGCGATCGCGGCGCGCGGCAGCGCGCCCCGCGCGGGCAGTGGGTCGCCGACGATCGCGTGGGGGTCCTCCTCCGGGATCGAGTCCATGCGCCTGAGCGCACCCCAGCCGAACGCGAACAGTGCCCAGCCGACGGCGCCGAGGCCGGCCCGGACCGGCTCGATCCGCTGCACGGAGATGAACGACCCGAGCTGGAGCCAGGTCGCCACGCTGAGGCCGACGAACGCGAGCACGCCCACGGCGCGTCCGGGACGCGGGCGCTCCAGGGCGATGATCGGGCCGGCGACGAGCGCTACCAGCGCGAGCAGCGCGGTGACGCGCGCGGGCAGCGGCGCGCCGCGGTAGGTGGCCGGGTACGCGACGGTGGTGAGCCAGGCGTACATGCCCGGCAACAGCATGTTCGCGAGCATCACGAGCCGCTGGCGCAACTCGCCGGGCCGGGCGTCCACTTCCACCATCGCGGGGAAGACTAGTGCATCGATTCGTTGGAATCGATGCACTAGGCCGCGGAGCGACCTGCGGGAGGTCCGGCGAAGCCGAGGCGGCGCCGCGCTGGCAACGGATGAACGCGCCAGCGCCGCCGTGCGAGATACCGCGCCGGACCGGCAACAGTCAGGCGCTCGCTCGCCGGCGGACACGGCCGAACGCCAGCAGCGCGGCGGCGGCCAGCACGAGCCCTGTCACGAGCCACAGGGCCCGGCGCGAGGGCGGGGGCCAGGCGGCCACGATGACGCGAGGACCGGGCGGACGGGACTTCTCGATCCAGGTGAAGCGCCGGACGACGCCGTGCGCGGCCTTGTCGCCGGCAACCAGCAGCGGCAGGCCGGCCGGCGGCGTGATGCGGACCTCCGTGATCTCCACGCCCGGTTGGCTCGAGGCGTCCTCCAGGCGGATCGCGCCGATCGACCGCGCCGACGCGCGCACGTCGAGGGTCCACAGGAAGTGGATGTCGCCGGCGGGCCCGGGGACCCAGCCCTGCGCCTCGACGCGCTCGACGTCCTTGCGCGCGGGGTGCCGGCAGCTGACGTCGGCGAGAGTGCGGCCGGTGCAGATCGTGAGGTCGGCGAGCAGCGCCGCGGTGCGGGCGTCGAGGGCGGCGTTGCCCTCGGCGGCGCTGATCTCGAAATCGCCGTTCCTGTCGGCGGCGCGCCGCACCCGAACCGCCGCGTCCAGACCGAGCCCGACGCGGTAGTCGATGCGGATCGGATCGCGATCGAGGTGGAGCTCGATGATGCGCTCGCCCCGCACGTCGGGGAAGACGAGATGGGCGGAGGCAACGCTCGCGATCGCCAGGATCGCGAGCGCGACCCAAGCGCTACGCACTGTTTTCGACGAACCTCACGAACGTGAGCACGGGATGGCCGGTGCCGCCCTTCGGCGTCACGCCGCGCGCGCGGTCCGACAGCGCCGGGCCGGCGATGTCGCAGTGGACCCACGGCTTGCCCGCCGTGAACTCGCGCAGGAAGAGCGCGGCGCTGATGGAACCACCCCAGCGCTCGCCGGTGTGCTTGAGATCCGCGATGTCGCTCTTGAGCTGCTCGCGAATCTCTTCGACCAGCGGCATACGCCAGAGCTGCTCGCCGGCCTGCTTGGCGGCAGTTTCGACCTGGCGCGCGAGCTTGTCCTCGCCCGTGTAGAAGCCGCTGTACGTCTTGCCCAGGGCGATGACGCAGGCGCCAGTGAGCGTCGCGGCGTCGATGATGACGTCGGGCTCGAGCTTCGCAGCGTAGGCGAGCGCGTCGGCCAGGACGAGACGCCCCTCCGCGTCGGTGTTGATGATCTCGACCGTCTTGCCATCCAGCGAGCCGAACACGTCGCCAGGGCGATACGCCGCGCCGTCGGGCATGTTTTCCGCGGATCCGATGATGCAGTGGACTTCAACGTCGGGTTGCAGATCCGCGACGGCGACCATCGTACCGAGCACGGCGGCGGCGCCGCCCATGTCGCTCTTCATCTCCCCCATGCCCGGCGCCGGCTTGATGCACAGACCACCGGAGTCGAACGTGAGGCCCTTGCCGACGAACGCGATCTTGCGCTTGGCCGGCTTCTTGGGCTTGTACGACATGTGGATGAAGCGCGGCTCGTTCGCGCTACCCTGACCGACGGCGTAGTGCAGATGCATGCCGGCATTCTTGATGCCGGCCTTGTCGAGCACGCTGATCTTGAACTTGTGCTTCCTTGCCAGGCGCGTCGCGATGTCCGCGAGGACAGCGGGCGTGAGCTCGTTCGGCGGCTCGTTGACGGCGTCGCGAGCCACGCATACGGCATCGGCGACGGTCTGACCGGTGGCGAGCGCCTTCTTGTCCGTCGCGCCCGGACGGCCGGCGAGCTTGTACACCATGGCGAGCCCAAGCTCGGCCTTCGGCTTGCGATCGCCGGTGAAGTACTTCGTGAAACGGTAGGCGCCGAGCGCGAGCCCTTCGCCGACCGCGCGGAACGTGGGACCGGCGACCTTCTCCGGCGGCACGTACGCGAGCGTGCGCGTGTTCGAACCCGCGGCGCGTGCAGCCGTCGCGGAGAGCGCGCGCACGCGGCCGTCGTCCATGCCGCGCTTCTCGCCGGCACCGATGAGCAGCACGCGGCGCGCCGGCAAGCGCCCGAGCGTGGGGATGTCCAACGTCTGGTCGGCCTTGCCGTTGAACTCCGCCTGCTCGGCGTGACGGAGCAGCGCGCCGTCGAGCTTGGCGTCGAGCGCCGCGACGACCTTGTGCTTCTCCAGCCCGCCCTGCGTCACGCAGATAGCCAGGACATCGACTTCTTGAACGGTGGGGTCGGCGGACGAGAGCTGGATCTGGAGTGACATCGCGCGGGATCTCCTCGGGGGCGGGGTGTGAGCGGGGCGCGATAGTGCCACCCCGGCCCGAGACGCATCAAGCCCGGCCGCGAGATCCACCCGGGGAATTCCCCGCGGGCGATCCGCTGAACATCCTCTTAGCCCTGGTAGATCCCGATGATCTTCGAGAGCAGGTCCAGACCCTCGGCGCGCGGGCGCTGGAACGCGTTCCGACCGACGATGCTCCCGAAGGCGCCGCCGGCGTTGATCTGGCGGATCTCTTCGAGCACTTCGTCGGTGCCCTTGGCCGCACCGCCGGAGAAGATCAGGATACGTTTGCCGTTGAAAGCGGCCTTCACGCAGTAGCGGATGCGATCGGCGAGGGTGTCGATGGGGATCTTCGCCTTCTCGAAGGCCTTCTTCGCTTCGGGCTGCTCGAGATGGGCCGTCGGCGGCTTGATCTTGATGATGTGCGCGCCCAGCTGGGCCGAGATATGGGCGGCGTAGGAGACGACATCGATGGCCGTCTCGCCTTCCTTGGAGAGGCCGCTACCGCGCGGATAGGCCCAGACGACGACGGCCAGGCCCTTGCTCTTGGCCTCCGCCGTGAGTTCCCGCAGATCCTCGAACATCGGATTGCGGAAGTCGGAGCCGGGGTAGATCGTGTAGCCGATCGCCGCACAACCGAGGCGAAGCGCGTCGTCGACCGACGCGGTGACCGCCGAGCACGGCTCGACCTTGCTCAGCGAATCGCTGTTGTTGAGCTTCAAGATGAGCGGAATCTGGCCGGCGAACTTGCCCGCGCCGGCCTCCAGGAAGCCGAGCGGCGCCGCGTAGGCGTTGCAGCCGGCGTCGATGGCGAGCTTGAAATGGTAGTCCGGATCGTGGGCGTCCGGGTTGGGCGCGAACGACCGGGCCGGGCCGTGCTCGAAGCCCTGATCGACAGGCAGGATCACCAGCTTGCCGGTGCCGGCGAGCTTGCCGGTGTTGAGAAGGCGGTAGAGCTGGGTCTTGGTGCCCGGGTTATCGGACGGGTACCAGGACAGGATCTCCTTGACACGATCGGTAGCGGCCATGCGTTGCTCCCTCCGGCTCGATGACGTCCGCGCTTGAACGCGGGCCGGGAAAGTAGATCCTTATCGCCTGGCTCGCAACGGACAGGCAGGAGAACAACCGACATGGCACCGGAGCCCTCGTGGACCCCGCCCCGCAGATCGCAAGCAGGCGTCACCCTGGAGACGTTCATCCTGGAAGGCATGTTCCAGGCGTCCGGGGCCACCGGCACGTTCACTTCGCTGTTGAACCAGATCGCGCTGGCCGCAAAGTTGATCACCGGGCGCGTGCGCAGGGCGGGCCTGGCGGACGTGTTCGGCTACACCGGCGAAACGAACGTCCAGGGCGAGAACGTCCAGAAGCTCGACGTGATCGCGAACGAGACGATGATCGCGTCGCTCCAGCGACGGGGTCACTGCGCCGCCCTCGCCAGCGAGGAGCTCGAGGAGCCGGTGTTCTTCCCGAACGCCACCGGCGGCTATCTCGTCGTCACCGATCCACTGGACGGATCGAGCAACATCGACGTCGACATCTCGATCGGCACGATCTTCGGGATCTTGCGCTACCACAGGAAGGACGGCCCGCCGACGGTGCAGAGCTTCCTGCAGCGCGGGCGCGATCTGGTCGCTGCGGGCTACGTGATCTACGGGTCGTCGACGGTGCTCGTGCTGACCACCGGCAAGGGCGTGCACGGCTTCACCTGGGATCCAGGAGCCGGCGAGTTCTTCCTGTCGCACGAGAATATCCGCTGCCCGGAGAAGGGCAACACGTACTCGATCAACGAGGGCAACAGCGTCCGGTGGACGCCCGCGGTGCGCAAGTGGAACGCGCACATCAAGGCCGTCGACAAGGCCGATGATCGGCCATACACGCACCGCTACGTCGGCTCGCTGGTCGCCGACGCGCACCGCACGTTGCTCCGCGGCGGCATCTTCGCATACCCGGCGGACACCAAGAATCCGAGCGGCAAGCTCCGCCTGCTGTACGAGGCGAACCCATACGCGTTCATCTTCGAGGCCGCCGGCGGGCGCTCGGGAACCGGCACGGGCAGCGTTCTGGACATCCAACCGACGGAAATCCACCAGCGCGTACCGCTTATCATCGGCTCGCGGGACGACGTCGCGACGTTCGAGCGCTTCGTGGCCGAGGGATAGCGGCTTCTCTGGTCGGTGCGCGTCACGGCTGCCACCCGGCGCGGACCGCGCTATGCTCGATGCATGCGCGCATCCCTGGTTCTCACAGGAGCGACGTCGGCGCTTGCGTTCCTGTTCGCTTCCTCGACGGCAAGCGCCCAGTACGGCGGTCAGCCACCACCGCCCGGTTACGGGCAACCGCAGCCCGGTTACGGGCAACCGCAGCAGGGGTACGGCCAAGCGCCGCCGCCCGGCTACGGCCAAGCGCCGCCGCCCGGCTACGGCCAAGCGCCGCCGCCCGGCTACGGCTATCCGAACGAGCCGCCGCCCCCGCCACCGCAGAAGCCGGACAAAGGCTTCGAGCGACCGGATATCTCGATCCGCGTCGATCCGCTGAACTGGCTGCTCGAAGGCCGGCTGGGCTTCGAGCTCGAGACCGGCGTGTGGAAGTTCATCAGCTTCGAGCTGGTGCCGCAGTTCGTCGTCAACGACAAGCCGCCGTACTTCAACAACGTCACGGGCCGGTCGGGCATCGACTTCACGCAGCACTCGAACGGAATCGGCGCGCTCTCCGGCGCCAGCATCGGCGCGGGCTTCTGGCTCGACGGCAAGCCGTTCGAGGGCACGGTACTGCGCGTGATCCTGACGAACTACGGGTACACATACCGGAGCACGGACGGCAACGGCGCCACCATCGACGAGGCGAGCCACACCGATCGCCAGCTCTACGGCTTCATCGGATCGCACGCGCGCTGGGGCTTCTTCACCATCGCCGGCGGCATCGGGCTGGGCGTGGAGCTGAACAAGCAGCAACGCTGCTTCCCCGACGCCACCCTGGGCAGCGCCACGGGCAGCGGCTGCCCGGACAACTCGTTGCTGATCGCGACGGACAAGGCGAACCCGAACAACGGCCCGGTCGACGTGAACGGCAGCCTGTACCCGGTGTACCTGATGGGCCGGCTGTCGCTCGGCGTGGTGTTCTGAGTTGTTCGAACGCCGGCTTCGCCGGCGGATCGCGCTCGGTTCCGCGCCGGACCGACAACCAGGAACCGCTCAATACGCTGGGCGAGCGGACGGGGTGGGCGGCAGGTTCTCCGGCTCGTTGATCACGGCGCGGCCGCCCGCGTAGTGGAACCAGGCGTAGACGGCGACGGCGACCATGATGACCAGGCCGACGACGATCAGCGAAACCAGGCGGACCAGATAGCGCTTCACGTCCGGCCAGTCGCCGGGAGCCGGTTCCGCGGGGACCTGCGGGCGCCGCGAGCTTTGCGGCGGGCGATCCTTCTTGTCGGACATCGCGCACGGGTCTACTCCAACCGGCCGCGACCGGCCAGCCGCGGCTACCCGCGCGCGGCCAAGCCGGATACGGTCGTCGTCATGACGAGACGAAACGTGACGGTGATCACGGGAGCGGGGGGCGCGCTCGGTTCGGTAGTGAGCGCGCACCTGATCGGCATCGGCCACCACGTCGCGGCGATGGTGCTGCCCCGGGACGTGGAGCGCTTGCAAAAAGCGTTGGATGCGACGCGCAGCGTCGTGCTGGCGGCGGACGTGACGTCGCCCGACGCGTGGCGGAGCGCGCTCGAGCGCATCGAGAGCGAGCACGGCGCGCCGACCGGCGCGGTGCTGATCGCCGGCGGATGGCGCGACGGCGCCGACGACGACACGTGGCGCGCGATGCTCGAGCTCAATCTGGAGACGGCGCGCCAGTCGGTCGCGGCGCTGCTCCCGTCGATGGTGGAACGCGGCGGGGGCAGCATCGTGCTGATCGGCTCGCGCGCGGCCGTGCGACCGTGGGAGAGCGCGAGCGCAGCCGCCTACGCCGCGAGCAAGGCCGCCGTGGTGGCGATGGCGAGCGCCACGGCGGCAGCGGTTCGGGACCGTGGCGTTCGCGTCAACGTGGTGTTGCCGAGCACGATCGACACGCCGCAAAATCGCGGATCGATGCCGCAGGCCGACTTCACGCGCTGGGTCGCGCCGGAGTCGCTGGCGGCGGTGATCGCGTTCCTGCTGTCCGATGCGGCGCGCGACGTGAGCGGCGCGGAGATTCCCGTGTACGGCCGCGCCTGAGCTGCGTATTCTCGAAGAATGAGTCGCCCGCGCCCGCCTGCACCCACCTCCTGGGACGACGAGCCGACGGTGGTCTGGAGTCCGCCGGACTGGGAGCCCGAAGCGGTGGAGGAAGTGGACGCGGTGGAGGTCGAGCCCGCAGCGCCGGAAGAGTCGCAGCGGGCCACGGTGGAGGTCGAGGTACGCCAGATCTCGGGCACGGCGGCGCTCGGCAACTACGCGAAGCGCGCCTACGAGATCTGGACGAAGAACCGCGTGTACGGTCTGGACGGCGGTCTCGAATGTATCGAGGTGATCGATCTCGCGACGGGGCGCAGCAATCCGAAACACGCGTTCCTCGGCGCGCGCCTGGTCGGCGGTCAGACGCGCAACGGAAACCAGAACGAGCTCTCGTTTCCGCTGCCGACGCCCGGCGGCGAAGCGGTGTTCCAGAAGCTGGACACCAACAACCGCATCAAGCTGTCGGTCACGTCGCGCGTGACGCGCGTCATCCTCCACGTGCATCGCGTGAAGGTGGAGTCGGCCCAGCGCGACGGCGCGTGGGGCAAGATCACGCGACACTGACGCGAGCGCGGGCGCTACCAGTACTTCTCGATGGTGATGTGCCCGGGCTTGCGCACGCGATGGCGCGCCAGGCCCCGCTCGCCGAGCGCGGCGCTCATGTCGCGGATCATGTCCGGGTTGCCGCACAGCATGAGGTGCGAGCGCTCCGCGGAGATCGCCGCGCCGGCGCGCTGCTCGAGCTCGCCGCTCGCGAGCACGTGGGTAATGCGACCGCTCAGCGCGTCCGCGGTTGGCTCGCGGCTCACGACCGGCACGCGCACGAGCCTGCCGTCGTGCGCGCGCGACAGCTCGCCGAGCTCCTCGGCGTAGGCCAGGTGCGCCGCCTGCCTCACGCCTTGAACGACGATCACGCGCTCGAAGCGCCGCCACACCTCCGGGCTTCGCAGCATGGACAGGAACGGCCCGAGGCCGGTTCCCGTCGCCACCATCCAGAGGTCCGCGGCGTCGGGAACGTAGCCGAGCGTGAAGAAGCCCTGCGCTTTCTTCTCGACCTCGAGCGTGCCACCGACGGGCAGCTCGAACAGCGCCGGCGTGAACGCGCCGCCTTCGACGCACGTCAAGAAGAACTCCAGCGGCGCGCCGGGCGCAGACGCGATCGAGTACGCGCGCCGCACCATGTCGCCACCCAGCTCGAGCGCCAGGTTCACCCACTGCCCCGGCTCGAACGGCTCGATCTCCGCGTGGAGCTGGATCGTCGCGAGGCCCTCCGCCCAATCGCGGCGACCGGCAACGGTGGCTTTCGTCCAGCCGCTCATCGCACAGGTCGTAGTGCAACGCCGGGGGATCCACCAGCCGGGGGTGCCGGCCCGGCGCGGTATCCCTTATTCTGCCCAGTGCGGCTCGTCGGAGATCACGACCACGACGTCGCGATCCGGCGCTCGCGGCGCGATTCGCACGAGATAGCTGCCCGCTTCGAGCTCGGCGACGAGGCTGCCGTTGCCCGACGCGAGCGGCGCGTCCGGCTTGTCGCGACGGGCCACGTCGACGGTCGGCGGCGCGCCGCCGTGAGCGACGGCGAGCACGTGCACGCCGCGCTTGCCCGCCACGTCGAGGCGATACAGCGTGGTCTTGCGCGCCGCAGGGTCTGGCGTATCGACGAACGGCAGCGTGCCGACGCGCAGCGGATCGCGCGCCGTGCCCTCGCCGGCGAGCGCGGTGGACGGTGGGTCGAGCGGAGCGTTCCTCTCCAGAGCGCGGCTGGCGCGGTCGAGCGCCTCCAGGCTCACGAGGTTTCGCACGTTGTAGCCGTGCTCGAGCCCCTCGGCGCTGAAGTCGCACGCGTCGAAGCCGAGCTTGCCGGCGTAGGTGGACGGGTGGATGCCCCACTTCGCGAGGCCGTGGTGCGGGGCCTTGTCGAGCGCAAGGTGGAAGTCCACGAACGGGATCTGCCGCAGCATGGCGATGCCGCGCACCACGCCGTTGTAGCGCGGGACCCACGCGTTCCGGCTCGGCTTGTCGAGGCGCGGCGGGATCGAAAACACAATCGGGATCGTGCCGCGCTGGATGATGTGATCCACGACGTCGAACATGTTGTCGGCGTAGCCGCGCGGGTTTTGCGCCTCGAGGTCGTTGGTGCCGAACATGACGAACGCGAAGCGCGCGGGCACCTTGTCGAGCTCGACGTCGAGCGGCGACGGGGTGCCGCGCAGCATCTGCCATGCGCTCCAGCCGACCACCGCGGCCACGCTCTCGCGGAAGAACGGATCGCGCCCGGCGGCTTTCCCGCCGCGAAAGCGCTCGAGGGTCGACGCCAGCTCGCCGTGGTCGGCGAGATCGACGTGATGTAGCCGATGGTGTTTGGAAAAGCAGTACAGGTAGTCGGCGCTGGCCGTGATCGAGTCGCCGATCTTCGCGAACGCGTCGCTGGGCAGGGACGGATTGCGCGCGGCGATGCGACGCATGCTCTGGACGACCGCGGCGCTGATCGGGGACTCGACGCGGTCCGACGGATAGCGCACGGCGCGCGGCGGCGCTGTCGGCTTCGGGGGCGGGGGCGCCGGCGCCCCCGAAGCCGACAGCGCCGCGATGGGCGGCCGCGCGGAGGCCGCCACGGCGGCCTCCGCGCGGCGATCGTCGCAGCCCGACGGGAGCGCCGTCAGGACGAGCAGCGCGAGCACGCTTCGCGTCACAGGAAATCCACGCTTCCGCGCGCGCCCATGCAAAACCAGTCGTGGATGCCCGGATTCTGGACCGGGCCGCTGAAGCCTTGATCGGCGGGAGTGACGTCGAGCTTCGAGAACTGCGCCATCGCAAGACCCAGGAACGGACCGACCGAGATCACGCGACCGAGACCGACGTCGAGGCCGATCTGCACATTCGCGACCTCGATGCCGCTCCATTTGAAGCGCGTGCCGGCCGCGTGCAGCGTGTACGTCTCGTAGCCGATCCCCATGCCGAGCCACGGGTCGAGGCGCTGCCCGGGCGCGAAGTGGTAGTGCGCCTGGACGCCGAGGTGCACGTCGCTGCCCGAGCAATCCTGGCCAATCTGGCAGACCGACGTCCAGTCGTTCGAGCTGCGGGTGATCACGGCGCCGTACTGGGCGTACAGCCCGACGATCACCGGACGCGCCACCCTGACGCCCAGATCGACGCCGACGGGGATCTGGCCCGCGGCGTTGACGTGAAGCGGGACGTCCTTTTCCGTCGCGCCGAGCGGGACGGCCCAGCCCGTGTGCACGCCGACGCGGAAGAGCGGGGCTCGCGGCGGCGGCTCGGCGGCTGCCGCGAGCGGCGCGAACGAAAGTGCCGATGCGGTCAAGACGGCGACGCGAAGGAGCATGCGGGCGAGATCGTACCGCGCTGGTGCCGGAACGCACCTTTTCCGCGCCGGACCGACATCCCCTCTCAGCTGGGTGCGCGCTCGATGAGCTGGATGGCGCGACGACCGATGGTCTGGAGCGCGTCCACGTCGGCACTGCGGAACGGATGGTCGGCGCGACCAAGCTCGATGAACGCGACCAGCTCGCGACCGCGGCACACCGGTAGCATCGCGACGCCGTCGAGCAGCCTGAGACCGCCGGCGAGACGTCCCGCGATGGCGCGGTGCACGCCGGTGGCGTCGGGCGAGCCGATGACGATGCGACGCGCGCGGGCGGCCCCGAGCGCGAGGTCGGTCGCAGGCACATAGGCGCCGAGCAGGCCGTGGGTCCCGGGGCCGTGTGCGACGCGCGTCATGGGCCGCGTCCACGGGTCGGACATGCGGTGGACCAGGCCGATCTCGGCGCCGGTAGCGGCCACGGCGGCATGCAGCGAGAACAGCAGCACCTCGCCGGCGTCGCGCGCGTGGTCGACGAGACGCGACGCTCGCTCGCCGGGCGTGGCGAGGGCGTCGGAGACCGAGCCGCCGAGCGCCTGCACGCGCCTGAGCGCCGCGATCTCGCGAATGCGCCCGAGCTCGCGCCAGCCGTTCCAGCGCAGCTCGCGCACCACACAATCGTCGGGGATGCGCTCGTGGTAGACGCCGCGGAGCAAGAGATCGGTCCGGACCGGACCGACGGTGGTTTCGCCGTTGCTGACGAACCACAGCGGCGGCGGCTGGCGTTTTTCGACGGGGCGGAAGAGCTGCACGGCGGACCTCCTGGGAGCGGGAACGCGATTTTCCCGTGCCCGGCCCACCGAGGGCCAACAACCGTGCAGTCGGGGCTCAGGCTCGGGGCGGCGCGACGCGGTGCGAGAGCGGACCGTCGTACTCGAGCGTGAAGAAGCTCGGCGTACCGAAGCGCACGAAGCCGAGATCGACGTAGGACCAGCCGATCAGCAGATCGGTCTTGCCCGGGTTCACGGCGAGCAGCGGATCGCGCATGCGACGCGTGAAGTCGAGGAGCGGATTGCCTCCGAGCCCGTAGTCGATCATCAGGCCGCGACTCGCGGGCTTGGGCATGCGGTAGCCCGCGGCGTCGACCACGCGGTAGTGCCCGAAGGTGAGCGGCGCGCCGTTCTTCTGCATCGGCACGCAAGGCGCGTCGATGCCGTGCTGCTCCAGGCGCACGTTCCAGCCGCGCAGATGGCCGGTCTCCGGATCGCGGTGGAACGTCTTCTTGAACGTCTTCCACGCCAGCTTGTCCATGAACGCCGGCAAGCCCAGGCTCGTGCCCTTGTACTCCGTGTCGTCGAGCGCGGACCGGGTCGATGGGATGACCGCCGACCAGCGCGCGCGGTCAGCTCGCGCTTGTTCATGGTCAGGAAGTCCTTGGCGCTCAGCATGGCGCGAGCCTCGCACGCAGGGCGGCGAGCGGCGAGCGCGGCTGCGCGGCGCACCAGTTCAGGTAGGCGATGAACGAGATGTCTGGATTGTCCGCCTCGCCGGACGGAAGATCGAAGTCGCCTTCGAGCGCGCGCTCCACGGCCGCAAGCAGGTTCTCGTGATAGCCCTCGTACACGGTCAGATCCTTCAGGTAGCGGCTGCGCGGCGTGTCCTGCTCGACGACCGCGCGCGCCTTGTCCCGCACTTCTTCCAGCGCGCCGGGGTAGCAGCTCAGGATCTGCAGATCGTAGGCGAACTGGTTGCCGTCGTGATGCGCGCCCAGCAGGTGCCGCACCACGCGCCAGGGCGGGCTAGCGAGGCCCGAGAAATCCAGCGGCGCGACGGCCCGCTCCGCCACCAGGAACGGAAAGCGGCGGGCGCGATTCTCGAGCAAGCGCGCGAGCCAGGTGGGGCGCACGGGCCGGCTCGCGCACATGCCGATGCTCTCCGGGCGGAACAGCACGCGGTGCCACATGCGCAGCACGCCGAGCTGGATCTGCCAGAGGTTCGGCACCTCCGGCACGATGCCCGCGGCGCGCACGCGCTCCAGGTTCCTGGCGACTCTCATCGGGAAGAACAGCATCACAATCGCTCCAACGTCTCCTCGTCGCGGCGCTCGAGCTCGGCGACGACCGCGTCGATGGTGTCCACACGCGGCGCCGCGAGCCACGCCAGCAGCAGCCGATAGCCTTCGACGCTTCGCGCCGCGTCCCGGTAGATCGCGTCGCGAAGCCGCGGCATCGCCGCCACCACCGACAGCACCGGGTTCAAGCACAAGCCGAACACCGCGCTTCCCGTCAACTCGACGATCGCCGCGAGCACGTCCATGTCCGCGCGCGCGATCTCCGCGGAGCCGCCGTGCGTGTGTTCGAGCCCGGCAACCGCGCGCTCGACGGGCTCCACGTCGACGCGCGGCAGCTCCGCGATGCGCTCGAGAACCGCCCGCGCGAGGTGGCGCCGGACCAGCAACAGATCGCGCGCGATCGCGACCTGGTCCGGACGCCGCGCTCCCAGCTCGGCCAACGCCGACAAGAGCTCCGGCCCGCCTGCGCGTCGGAAGTCCTGCACCACGTAGCCGCTGCCTTGCCTGACGGAAACGAGCCGCGACGCCGCCAATCTGCCGAGCGCGCTGCGCACCGTCACGCGGTTCACGCCGAAGCGCGCGGCGAGCTCGCGCTCCGGCGGCAGGCGCGCGCCGACGGCGAGCTCGCCGCCGAGGATCGCGCGCCGGATGGACGCCGCGCAGGCGTCGACCGCGGACTCGCGCGGCTCCAGGGCGTCGAAGGTCATTGGTCGTATGGTCCGACCAATTGCGCTGCCGGTCAAGGATGAATCTTGGCCGGAATCATTGGGCTTTTGTCGGTCCGGCGCGGAACCGCCTCTAGAGATCGATATCGTCGAGCTGGTCGCGAGCCCACGCGATGGCGTCTTCTGCGGCGACCGTGAGATCCGCTTGCGGGTCCACGAGGATCCCGCGACCGACGCCGCACAGCAGCGCGGCACACACCACCGAGGCCGCCAGCTCGCGCATGTCGGAGTGCGTCGCGAAGGTGACCGAGAAGTCGAACTCGCCGGGTAGCTCGAGCTCGTCGACGAACTCGATCGGACCGCTCGAGTACTCGAACCCGGCGTCGATGCCGGCGTAGCGACACGGAAGGAAGCCGGTGAAGTCGTCGACGTCGAAGTCCGGATCGAGCTCGGCGGGGAAGCCACTGTCGTCGATGGCCTGGGCCCAGTCGCCCGGTGCGGGCATCGATTCGCGGGCCAGGTACACGGTGAATTCGACAGACATGGCGGCTTCCGGTGACGGATGGGGACTCGAGGAGGTCGCGACAGGTGGTCCACCGTCGGCGAGTACCTCATTACAGGTGGCCGGCCTTGCTGACTACCCCGCGCTCCCAGCTACGCCGACACGCGCACCGCACCGCACACGTAGACGCTCTGGTCGGGGCCGACGATCACGGCGATGTCGCGGACGTCCTCGGCGTGGCGGCTGAACGTCGCGCAGAGAATCGGCCAGGCGTAGGTGCGGGCTTCGCTGCGCATCACGGAGGGCAGGCGCTGGAGCCAGTCGAGGGCCTTCTGTGCGCGCGGCAAGGCGTCGTTGTAGCGGAAACCGTGGAACGCGGGCTCGGCGCCGCGTCCGCGGTACGGATCGCCCGCGCTGCGGCCGTCGAGATCCGTGAGCAGAGCGGCGGGGGGTACGGTCGCTTCAGCCAGCACGCTGCGCACGAGCTGCTTCAGCTCCTGCGGCATCGCTGGAAGGAGCAGCTGCCGCGTGTCCACCGGGTCGTCGTTGACGTATTCGACGACAGCCGCGATCGACTCGAGCGTGCCGTCGCACGCGGGACACGGCAGATAGCCGTCTTCGCACGCGATGCAAGCCATGCCCAAGCACGCGATGCAACGCACCTTGCCCGGGCGAATCAGACAGTTCATGCAGCGGCGTTTGCGTGCGGGGACGTCGGCGACGATGCGCGCGAACAGGCGCCGCTTCATGTCGTCGGCGGAGTCGGGCAGAGTATCGGGCTGGGACTGTCGCGTGTGCTCGTAGCGCGCCTCGCTCATCTCTTCCGCGCGCCGGAACGAGCTCCTGCGCAACACCCGGCCCGCGACCAGGACCGCTGCGAGCGGGTACGTCTTCACGGGCCGGAGGTGGAGCCAGTCTGCAACCTCGTCGCCGATGCTGGCGCGGGGCGCCGCGCGCGCGGCTTCGAGTGACGGCAGATAGACGTCGAGATCCGTCATCGCTTGCGGCGGGACAGCGCCAGGCCGAACAGCGCCAGCGCGACGAGCAACGCCGACGCGCCGCCGCGCGGTTCCGCGCCGGACCGACAGGAGCATCCGGAGTCGCTGCCGGACGCGCTCCCCGGTTGTTGGGCGCCGCCGTCCTTGCCTCCACTGCCGCCGGTTCCGGCTCCGGTTCCGCCGGTCGACCCAGCGTCTTGCCAGGGTCCGCCGTCGGCTGCGCTGCCGGCGGACCCGCTCGCACCGGCGCTTGCCGTCGATCCCGCACCGCCGCCCGTGCCCGACGCGCCCGCGCTGCCACCCGTGCCCGCACCGCCGTCGCCGGGGTTCGTCGCGAAGCAGAGCGAGGTGTGCACCGGGCGCGTGCCCGTGCAGTCGGTGGGCGACGCGCAGTGCGGTTCGTCGAGATCCGGCGGCGAACCGCTGCCGCCAACCTGCGACGGATCCGGATACGCGAGCTGGACGGCGGTCCAGCGCGGCGGCGTGCCGGTCGGGTGCTCGACCCAGCCGAACACCTTCTCCTGGTACGGCGCGGCGCCGCCGACGCTCGGGTTCCACACGCCGCGGCTGGAGCTGTACGTGGGGTTCGACGGGTTGTTCGAGTACGCCAGACCGTTGTACGCCCAGGCGGACGTGTACCAGTCCTCGACGATGCTCGGCTGGTTGTCGCCGACGCAGTTGGTGGCCTTCCACTTGCTGGCGAGGATCTGCGTGCCGGTCGCGAGGTTGTAGGTCGCGTCACTGGCGACGCGCGCGCGATCGAAGGCGGGCGTCTCGCCGGCGTGCATGCCGCTCGTCACCTGTCCCACGCCGTAACCGCAGTCGAAGCTGATGATGGTGCGCGACGCGCCGCCGACCTGATCCGACGGGGTGTCTGGCACGCAGAATTGCCGCCAGCCCGACTCCTGCATGGCGATGGCCTTGAGGATCTCGCACGGAAAGCGCGCCGCGACGCTGTGCAGCGCCTCGGGCTTGCCGCAACCCTGGCCGATGTCGCTCACCGACGGCCCAGCGTTGCCCCACACGCTCGGCCCCTGCGCGACGAGATCGAAGATCGGCTGCCACTCCGCAATCGTCGGATTCGTGCCGCTTGCGGCTTCGACGCCGCAGTTGTGCGTGTTGTTCGAGCTCGACGCGGTGTAGCAGGGGCAATACGCGCTGGCCGTCGCCGGCGCGAGCGTCGCGAGCAAGAACGCAATCGCGCGCTTCATCGCACGAACCCCGCGACGTCGACGCGCTTTCCTGGGGGAAACGCAACGGGGATCGTTTGGCCCGTCTCGGGCGACAGGACAAACGGCGCCGGGAGATGATCCGGCACTTCGTGCACGACCGCCGCCCACTTTCCGTCGGGCGTGACGAGGCGCACGCTGTCCACCCCGCTGCCGTACGGCGCCGCGATCGCCGCGCCGCTGCCGGCGAGCTTGACCAGACCGGAGGCGCCGCTGGGGTTGATCACCACGCCGCGGCCGGGCCACGCGTGCGGCGAGAGCGCCATGCGTGGCGACGTCGCGAGCGTGGTGAGCGCGCCGCTAGCGAGGTCGAGCCGGCGCGCCGCCCACTGCCCGCTGGCCGCGTCGCGGTTCGTGTACACGAGCGCGCGCGCCTGGCGATCCACGGAGAAATCCCGGGCAAACGCCGGGATTTCCGCGGCGATCACGCGCTCGGCGCCGCTCTTCGCGTCGACCGCGACGAGGTCCGCATGATGGTATGTGACGCGGTACACGAGCAGCTCGTCGTCGAGCGCGCCGGCGAGAAACGCGATGTAGCCGGACCATGCGTACACGGTGCGCGTCGCGCCGGTCTGCGGATCGACCTCGTCGATCGTGAGCTCATCGACGCGCAGCTTGCCCTGCTTCGCCTCTTCGGGCGTCGGCTCCGCGCCGGCGCGGCCGCGCTCGACGAACACGCGCCCATCGGCGAGCACCAGC
This sequence comes from uncultured delta proteobacterium, assembly GCA_963775185.1. GTDB lineage: Bacteria > Myxococcota_A > Polyangia > Polyangiales > Polyangiaceae > JAPSGB01. Next base: position 223,328 of record CAVZIE010000015.1, read on the forward strand.
GGGCGCGTCGCGTGGTACACGCGGTCGACGAGCTTGTGCGGCGCCGCGTTCGCCTCCAGGCGCATCAGCCACGCGCCCCACGACGGCTCGTGCCGCGACTCCATGTCCGCGACGACGACCACCGTGCCCGTCCCCGGCAGCACCGCGCCTCGCACCTCGCCGCCGCGCACGTGCGACAGCGTCGCCACCGCCGCAGCCGGCGTCGCCGCGCCGGCGGGCTGCAGCACGAGATCCGTCGTCGTGCCCAGCGGCTTGCTCGCGAGCAACGCGACGACCGGGCCAGCAACTAAAGTATTTGCTTTAGTTTGTGGGTCCGGCGCGGAATCCACCGGCCCGGAGGCGTCGCTGCAGCCCGCTACCGCAGCGAGCGACAACAGCACCGCGCGGTACCAACCCGGAAGGCTCACGCGGCCGAGCGTAGATCCGTCGCGCCACGAATCCAATCGACCACTGGCGCCCCCGCGCGGCCGACCGCCGACGCCGCTTGCCGCGGCGTCGACGCGCCCGAGCGCGTTGTGCGGCGCGTTACGGGGCTTTCACGCCGGAAGCGTAGGTGTGGAACACGTGCGGGTCGCTCTCGAGGCGCAAGGCGGAGACGGCATAGCCCATGGCGGACGCGCCCTCGTCGTAGGAGCAGGCACCGAGGAAGCGGTTGTCCGGCGCGTCGATCAGGCGCGAGACGATCAGCGCGCCGCCGGCATCGCGGTTGATCTTGTTGCCGAGCGCGTTGAGCGGGAAGACGCAGGCAGCCGCGATAGCCGTCGAAGCCGCCACTGGTCGGGCCCGCGGGCGAGAGCGCGATGTAGCTCTTGCCGCCCGCGACGAACAGGTCGGCGGCGTTCAGCTGCGGGATGCTGTAGCCGAGACAGGCGGCGTCATCGGCGGTGGTGAGGCGCGAGACGTAGTCGAACGTCTTGCCCGCATCCACGGACTGCAGCAGCTCGATGCGGATCGCCGGCGTGGCGCCGGAGAAGTAGACGCAGCCGACGGCCATCTGGATCAAGCCACCCGGGCGCACGATCGCGCCGGGCTCGGTGAGCGCGACGCAGTCGTGCATTTGCGCCCAGGAGGAGACGTTCGTGGCCGCGTTGTCCGAGGAGAGCTTGGAAGCGGAGTCCCAGCCGACGACCTTGCCCTCGCTCGTCCACGGTCCCGCGGGCGCGGCCGCGGTGTAGAGGTCGATGTAGCCGAGATCGTAGGCGAGCACGTCACCGGTCAGCACGATGTAGCTGTGGGCGAACAGCTTGTAGCGACGCGACGCGTCCGTATCGCTGCTGTCGAAGACAAGCGACGACACCTCGTGGACGAGCCGCCCGCTGCAGCTGCCGCTCGGACAGTTCGCGTAGCCCACGGTGGTGGCGACGTTGTAGTCCTGGGCGGCGTTCACGCGACGCGGCGTAGGTCCAGGTCGCGCCCTTGTCGCTGGACACGGCGATGCGCGTCGAGATGTCGTTCGTAGCGGCCACGGCGGAGTAGCTCATGGCGCCGCTCTGCGCGCCGCCTGGATACGCGACGGACGGATCGAAGATGCCGCGCGTCGCGCCGGGATCGCCGGCGATGATCAGCTCCGGCGCGGTGGTGGCGTCGAGGACCGTCGCGGCGGGCAGCGTCGCCATCGCGCCGCTGCACGACGGCGCGCCCGCGGCGCCACCCGTCGCGCCGGAACCGCTGGAGCCACCGGTACCCGCCGCGCCGCTGCCGGCTGCCGGCCGTGCCCGCCGTGCCGGCGTGCCGGCCGTGCCCGACGCGCCGGCGGCGCCGCTCGCGCCGGCGGCGCCGCCGCCGCCCGACCCCGCGCCGCCGCCGGATGCGTCGGTGCTCGCCGCGCCGTTGCTGCACGCGAGACACAGCAGACCCGCGATCACGTACCGCATGCCGCCGAGCGTAACCCACACGCGCCCGCCGCGGAACCGGCGCGCGGGATTCCGCGCCGGACCGGCATCCAGCAGAAATGACGACGGCGCGCTGCCTGCAGAGGCCGCGCGCCGTCGAATCAGGGCACGCTCACAGGTTGAGCGTGCCGCGGTCCTCGAACGTGCGCTCGCGCTCGCCGGTGTAGATCTGGCGCGGGCGGTGGATGCGGTAGCCGCCGGGATCGTTGCGCTGCTCCATCCAGTGCGCGATCCAGCCGGGCAGGCGCCCGAGCGTGAACATGACGGTGAACATCTCGGTGGGGATGCCCATCGCGCGGTAGATGATGCCGCTGTAGAAATCGACGTTGGGGTAGAGCTTGCGCTGGACGAAGTAGTCTTCCTTCAGCGCCGCTTCCTCGACCTTCTTCGCAAGATCGAGCAGCGGATCGTGGATGCCGAGCTTGTCGAAGATGCCGTCGGCCGCGTGCTTGAGCAGCTTCGCGCGCGGGTCGAAGTTCTTGTAGACGCGGTGGCCGAAGCCCATGAGCTTGGCGCCCGAGTCGCCGCTCTTCACGCGATCGAGGAACTTCTTGTAGTCGCCGCCGTCGGCCAGGATCTGCTCGAGCATCTCGATCACGGCCTGGTTCGCGCCGCCGTGACGCGGACCCCACAGGCCGCAGATGGCCGCGGAGATCGACGCGAACAGGTTGGCCTCGCTGCTGCCCACCATGCGCATGGTGGACGTGCTGCAGTTCTGCTCGTGGTCCGCGTGGAGGATGAGCAGCAGGTTGAGCGCGTCCTCGAACGGCTTCTGCGCGACGTAGTCCTCCGCGGGGACCGCGAACATCATGCGCAGGAAGTTCGCCGGCCAGCTCAGATCGTTGCGCGGGTAGATGAAGGGCTGACCCACGGACTTCTTGTAGGCGAACGCGGCCAGCGTCTTGGACTTGGCCAGCACGCGGATGATGTTCATGTCGAGGTCGTTGTCCGTGTCCGGGTAGAACGTGGACAGCGACGCCACCATGCCGGCCATGATCGCCATCGGGTGGGCGTTCGGCGGGTAGCCCTCGTAGAACTTCTTCATGTCCTCGTGGATGAGCGTGTGGCGCGTCATCAGCTCACGGAACTCCGAGAGCTGCTCCGCCGTGGGCCGCTCCCCGTAGATCAGCAGGTAGCAGACCTCCGTGAAGCGGGCGCGCGTTGCGACCTGCTCGATGGGGTAGCCGCGGTAGCGCAGGATGCCCTTCTCGCCGTCGATGAACGTGATCGCAGCTCTTGCAGGATCCGGTGTTGCCGTAGCCCGGATCGAGGGTGATGAGGCCGGAGGATGAACGGAGCTTCGCGATGTCGATGCCCTTCTCTCCTTCGGATCCTTCGACGACCGGGAACTCGTAGTCTTTCCCGTCGTAGACAAGTCGCGCTGTGCTCATGTTGTCCTCCTGAACCATCCGCTCGCGTAGGAGCGATCGTTGCAGCTCGCCGGTGATCAGAACCGGTACCCAAGGGCCCGGGGAAGCGGTCGCGCCCGCGTCACACGGACGGGGCCCGGCATGTCCGATGTTTCGTAGCAGATCCATGGCACCGCGGGCAGCCCATGCAGCACCTGCCTGATCGATATCGGGCAGTGGTGCGCGGGCGTGCAGTCATGCGGGATTTCCGGGTGCGGTCGATCAGCCGGTCTCGACGCTGGCAGACAGCTCCTCGAGAAGTTGGTTGGCGCGGCCCTCCGCGAGGCCGAGGCCCGCGGCCATCTTCTCGAGCAGCGCCTGTTCTTCGGGCGCGATGCGGCCATCCGCAAGGGCTATCGCTGCGGACAGCAGGACCGTGGTCTCCGCCCGGACAGGGTCGCCGTCCAGGTGGTCGATGACCTCCTGCAGGCAGCGCTCCTCGCCCAGCTCGCCCACGCGCTTCGACGAGGCGTCGATCATGGCTTCCATATGGGCCGTGCGGACGCGGCCGCTCGAGAGCACGTCGAGGGCGCCGCGCATCACCTTGCGCTCGACGTCGAGCACCCGGCCGTCGGCGGCCATCATCAGGTACATGGCCTCGCACATGGGCCCGTATTCCTGCACGACTTCCATCGCTTCCACGAGGTCCGGCGTAGCGGATGGGAAGGAGATGGACTGACGGGAACCGCGGCGCCTGAGCTCGTCGCGGAGCTTCTCCAGTCTGGACTTGGCGAGCTTGAGCATCAGCCGTTCGGGCACGGACGGGTCACGTGCTCGAGACACGCAGCATACACCGCGGGCACGACCCGCGAAAGCCGAGCTAGTATCCCGGCGTGAGACGCGATCTGCGCGCATTTCTCGCTGCGGCGCTGGGTTTCGCGCTGGGCGTCCCGGCGTGCAAGCGCGACAGCCCGTCGCCCGCCGCCGCGAACGCGAGCGAGCCGGCACCAGCGCCATCGGCGAGTGCGGCCCCGGCGGTCGTGCGCGCGCTGCCGGCGGATTCGGCGGCGGCCGCCGGAGAGTTGCCGCGGGTCGGGGAAGCCGAGCGGGGCCTGCTCGGCGACGCGGCGGCCGAACCCACGCTCGCGGCGGCCGCTACCACGCTGCGCGAGCACTTCGGGGCGACCACCGATCTGGCGTTCCAGTCGGCGACGCTCCCGGGCGGCCGGCGACTGGTGTTGCTCCACACGCGCGCGGGCGCGCCCAAGCCGCTGCTGCTCGACGTCGCCGCGGACAAGTCGCTGGTCTGGGAGAAGGCGCGACCACTGGCCGGCATCGGCGTCACATCCGATCAAATCGCCATCGCCGGCGGGCCGCACGGCAACGTCGTGATCTTCTTCTACGATGCGCCGACGCACCTGGTGGGGATGCGGGTCTGGGACTCGCTGGGCGGCATCTTGATGGACGCGGAGGTGCTGTCGACGGCGGGCTGCGATGCCCTGTCCGCGCTGTATTGGCCCGGCCACGGCTTCGTCGTGACGTCGGCGGCCCACGACTCGGTGAAGGCGGAGCTGGTGGGCGAAGAGGGCCGGAACCGCTGGGGCGGGCGCGAGATGGCCCTGGCGCGCTGGAGGGCAACGGCCCCCGTATCGATGATGCCTGACACGGCCGACAGCGTGGTGCTGTTCCAGGTGGGCTACCTCGCGGCGACGCCCGGCGCGATAACCCCCGACCACCTGTTCGCGATGCGCTACGACGCCGCGGGGCTTCCGCTGTGGCCGGGACCGCTCGACGCCGGCCGCTTGCCGGCACGTGTCGCGCCGGACAACGCGCGCGTGCGTTTGACCCGTCCGGCCCCAGGCACCGTGCACGCGGAGATCCCGGGCCTCCGGTTTTCCGTCGACGTGAGCTCGATGGGCAAGGCAACGCACCCCTGAGCTCCGGCGACGCGTGTTTCGGCAGCCCTGCGCTCCGGGATGGCGTACTCTTCCGTCCCGCTTCGAGGAGGACTCCCGTGCGCTCCAATACTCTTGTCACCCGCTCCATCGCCGTCTGTGCGACCGCAATCGTCATGGCGCTGTCACTCGCCGGATGCAGCAGCAAGAGCGACGACAGCCAGCCGCCGATCAAGGACGGCGACTGCGATCCCATCGTTCCCGATCACTGCGGCTTCCCGTTCCCGTCGAACATCTACTTGAAGGACGACGACACGGGCATGAACCCGTCGGGCAAGTCCGTGCGCTTCGGCGAGAACACGCTGCCCAAGACGCTGGGCCAGTACCCGTTCGATCCCGCCAACTTCTACGGTTCCGACGGCTTCTCTCCCGGGCAAGCGGCGATGATGTATTTCCCGGGGGGGACCGACACCGGCATGGCGACGCCGGACACGATCGCCAGCACGGTGAGCGCCGACTCGCCGACGATCTTGCTCGACACCAGCACGGGGGATCTGGTGCCGCACTGGGTGGATCTGGACTACTCGTCGAAGAACGAGGACGAGCGCGCGTTCATGATCCGGCCGGCTATCCGTCTGAAGGATCAGACGCGCTACATCGTCGCGATCCGTCACGTCGTGGACGCCGACGGCAACGAGCTCCCGCCGTCGCCGGAGTTCAAGGCGCTGCGCGACGGCACCGCGAGCCGCCACACGAGCGTCAACGAGCGGCGCGATCTGTACAAGGACATCTTCTCCCAGCTGCAGGCCGCGGGAGTAGACAAGAAGGATCTGCAGATCGCCTGGGACTACACCACCGCCTCGAAAGAGAACAACACGCGCTGGATGGTGGCGGCGCGGGACAAGGCGCTGGCCCTGGTCGGCGACCAGGGGCCGGAGTTCACGCTCAAGGCGGACGGCGTGGAAGAGGCGCCGAACGCGCACACGCTGCGCCGCATCACCGTCACCATGCACGTGCCGCTGTTCCTCACCGACGGCGACGTCGGCCAGGAGCAGTACAAGGCCGGCCACACGCCGGCTCGCCTCGTGCTGGGCGACGACGGACTGCCCGTCCAGAACGGGATGATGGATCAGGACGTCTTGATCATCGTGCCGAACAGCGTCACCGACGGAAAGCCGCACGGCATCCTGCAGAACGGTCACGGTCTGTTCGGTTCCCGTACGGAAGGCGAGAACGGCTACATGGCCGAGATGACCGACGACTACGATTGGATCGGTTGCGCCACAAACTACTTCGGCTTCTCCGGAGACGACGTCAGCTTGGCGATCAACGCGCTCGGCGCGCGGCCCGAGCTGTTCAGCACGTTCTTCGATCGGCAGGTGCAGGGCCAGATCAACCAGCTGATGGTGATGCGCATGATGATGGGGCGCATCGCCAAGGACGGGATCAAGGACGCCTCGGGCAACGTGCTGCTCGATCCCGCGTGGATCGACCCCAAGCTGCGCGCCTATCGCGGCGACAGCCAGGGCGGCATCATGGGCACGGCCTACGTCGCGATCTCCACCGACGTCACACGCGGCCTCGTGGGCGAACCGGGCATGCCGTACAACCTGCTGCTCAACCGCAGCCAGGACTGGCCGGCGTACGGCTTCATCCTGACGGGCTCGTACTCGAACTACCTCGACCAGCAGATCGTCCTGGGCCTGATGCAGATGGGCTGGGACCGCGCGGAGCCGGACGGCTTCGCCCCGTACATGTCGGACAACATGCTGCCCAACACGCCGGCGCACCACATCCTGATCCACGACGGCCTCGGCGATCATCAGGTCTCGACGTACGCCGCGCACATCATCGCCCGGTCGGTCGGCGCCGTGAACCTGAAGTCGAACGACCCGAACCAGCCGTTGATCCGCGACGTCTACGGCGTCGAAGGCGCGGACGCGCCGGTCCAGGATCAGAACGCCATGGTCGAGTACGATTTCGCGCTGGCCAAGGAGCCGCTGCACAACATCGCGGCAACCGACGGCTGCGACCCGCACGACCGCGTGCGCGTCCTGACCCCGTCGTACGAGCAGTCCAACGAGTTCTTCCGCACCGGCAAGATCGACTGGTTCTGCAACGGCGTGTGCAACTGCGACGGCCCCAATCCGGAAGACGGCTGCGACAAGACCTGCCAGTGACGACGGCGCTCAGCGCGCGGCGGTTTCGATCCGCGCGCGCGTGAGCACCGCCTGGTCCGCCTCGCCGCGAAGCTCGATGCCCGTGGCGGCGTCGTCGGCGCGCCAGCACAGCGCGCGGATCGCGTCGCCGACGCGTGCCTCGCGCCGGTACTCGATGAAGAGCTTGCCAACGGCTGCGCCGGCCTGACCCTGCGCCTCGCCGCGCTCGCGCTCGAACAGCACGCGCGTGTCGTTCGCGAAGTCGATGTAGCGCGCGTGGTTCACGTGCTGCAGGAAGTCGAGGTCCGCCGGGCATACGACGATGCGCCGCTCGAAGGCGTCCGCTGGCGTTGCCGCTTCCAGCACCGGCACGTCCGGTCCGCCGTCCTCGATCACGAGCTCCCGGGCCGCATCGGGGATGGGGGCGGGCTTGCCGTGCTCGATCGAGGCGCACCGCAGTACAGCTCGCGCGGGCGATCAGCCGGCCCTCCGCGTCGAGCACGCGATGGGCGAAGTCGAAGCTGGTCGTGCCGACGCGGCCGATCCAGACCACGACCTCGAGCTCCATCGGGTAGCTCGCGGGCGCGAGCACCTCGATCCGCTGCGCGCGCACCACGCCGCGCGTGAAGCGCAAGGCCGGGGCGAAGTCGGCCTCGCGCATGGCTTCCCAGCGCGCGTGCTCGAGGTAGCGCGCGAGCACGGCGACGCCGATGCGCCCGTCCGCACCCATCTCGTAGCCCCGCACCGCGATTCGAAGCGACAGGCGCTTTTCCGGCGACATCGCCGGCCTTGTAGCACCGGTCAGAAGCTGGTGCGCACGAGCACCTCGGCGCCGCCCGGGCGCCGATAGGCGCGGACCTGGGACCACATCCGCTCGACGTAGTTGCTCACGGCCAACGCCGGATCCTCGGTGCCCGTGCCCCGCGATGCGTCCGGCCGCGCCGTGGTGCGCTCGAAGACGCTGTGGGACCGCGCATGCCGCCACTGATCGACCAGGGCAATCTGCAGCGCGGCCCGGGCACTCGCCAGACCGGGCTCCACTTCGGCGTCGAGGCCTCGGCGTGCGCCGGGCGAGCGAGCGACAAGGCCAGGGCGGCCGCGATCAGGATGGAAGCGAGCGTGCGCATGCGGTGCCCCTGGTGAAGCATCCGGCATGCCACTGTTCCGCGCCGGGCCGGCATCCCCTGTAATTCCGAGAATTTCCCTCCGCTCCGTGGCTGGTCGGAGGTGGCCGGCCACGCGGTTGATGGGTCCAGGCAGCAACGCGGGTGCGGTCCGCAGGCAGCAAAGCGCCACGCTGAAGTAGACTCCGCCGAGATGCGATTCGCGCTCTTGTTGCTGACGGCGGTCGCCGCCGTCGCGTGCGCCGCTCCCGATGACAGCGAGCGCGTCGTGCCGGGCCACGCAGGGGGCACGGGAGGAGGCGCGGGCAGCGACGCGGGCAGCGGCGCGGCAGGCGGCGCGAGCGGCACCAGCGGCGCCAGCGGCACCGGCGGCGCCAGCGGATTCGGCGGCACCAGCGGCGCGAGCGGATTCGGCGGCACCGGCGGCGCGAGCGGATTCGGCGGCACCGGCGGATCTGGCACCGGCGGGATCCGGCGGCGCGTGCGTGCCGGGCTCGCAGGTCGCGTGCGCATGCGTCAACGGCGCGCAAGGTGCACAGAAGTGCAACGCGAGTGGGACCGGCTACGACCCGTGCGAGTGCCCCGACGCCGGAGCCGGCGGCACCGGCGGAACCTCCGGAAGCGGCGGCACCGGCGGAACCTCGGGAAGCGGCGGCACCGGCGGAACCTCCGGGAGCGGCGGGACCGGTGGTACGTCGGGAAGCGGCGGCGGACCGACGGGAAGCCGCGACACGTGCCCGGGAGCGGATCTCGCCGTCGACGCCGGCACCACGACCTTCAGCGATACGCTCGCCGGGACGTCGAACGACTACGACGGCAATGGCCACTGCATACCCGGCGGTGGAGGCGGCGCCGATCTCGTCTATCACGTCGTCCCGACGGCGAGCGGCACGCTGTCGATGACCGTCACGCCGTCGTCGTCGTTCAGCGTGTACGTGTACTACACGACCGGCACGTGCTCGCCGGCGTCGACCAGCGCATGCAAGAGCGGCGTCAACACCGGCAACCCGGTGACGATCACGCTGAGCGTCACGCAGGGCCAGTCGTACTACGTCGTCATTGACTCCTACTCGGGCTCGTCGGGCGGGCCCTTCGACGTCCAGATCACCTTGGGCTGAAGCATGAGCGAAGAGCCGCGTATCGTCACCGAGACCCGGGATCACGTGCTCCTCGTCGGGCTGAACCGCCCGACGAAACGCAACGCGTTCGATCTGGCCATGCTGCGCGGGCTCGCCGAGGCGGTGACGCGCTACGAGGACGACGCGGCCCTGCGCTGCGCCGTGCTGTACGGCGTCGGCGATCACTTCACGGCGGGACTCGACCTCGCGGAGGTGGGCCCCGCGGTAGCATCGGGGCAGAGCTTGTTTCCCGAGGGAAGCGTCGATCCGCTCGGGCTGTTCGGGCGCAAGCGCGACAAACCGCTGATCATGGCGGTGCGCGGCTGGTGCCTCACGATCGGCATCGAGCTGTGCCTCGCGGCCGACATCCGCATCGCCGCGACGGGCACGCGCTTCGGCCAGATCGAGATCAACCGCGGCATCTTCCCGTTCGGCGGCGCGACGATCCGCCTGCCGCAGGTCGCGGGCTGGGGCAACGCCATGCGCTGGCTCTTGACGGGCGACGAGTTCGACGCGGCGGAGGCGCTGCGCATCGGGCTCGTGCAGGAGGTCGTCTCGCCCGGCGCGGAGCTCGAACGCGCGCTCGAGATCGCGCGGACCGTCGCCAAGCGCGCGCCGCTTGGCGTGCAGGCGACGCTCGCCTCGTCGCGTCTGGCCGTCGAGCAAGGTCCGGAAGCCGCAGCGAACGCGCTGCCCGCGCAGGCGGCCAAGCTGATGGCGAGCGACGACGCGCGCGAGGGCATGATGTCGTTCATCGAACGGCGCGAGGGCCGCTTCACGGGACGCTAGTCGTCGTCGTCCCGGATGCCCAGCGCGGCGCGCCGCGCGGCGCGCGCCTTGCGGATCTCGATGTCGCTCTCCATCTCCGGCGTGATGTGCGTCAGCTGCTGGCCGCGCATCCAGCGCATGACCTGCGCGTCGAGCCCCGGCTGGTTGTCGGCGCGGTCGTACTGCCAGGAGCGGGCGAGCTCGACTTCGGCGGCCGTGGCCGCGTCACCGCAGGCCAGCGGCCACTTTCGCGGCGTGTACGTGTACGGCGTGTAGTCGGGTGTGGATGTGAAGATGTCGTAGGGCAGCGCCGCGTTCTTCACTTCCAGGTTCGGGTACGGGATGCCGAGCACGTGGGCGAAGACCTTGTGGATGCCGGCAATCGAGATGTGCGTCTTCGAAACGTAGCCGCGCCGTACCCAGGGCGAGATGAACACCGTCGGCACGCGGTGGTAGTCGATGTGATCGGCACCCTGCTGCGGGTCGTCCTCCGTGACGACGATGAGCGTCGATTTCCAGAGCGGGCTGTGGGAGACGGCGTCCACCAGCATGCCGGTGGCTTCGTCGTTGACGGCGATCATCACCTCGGGCGTCGGCGTGCTCGGGTCGGTGCCCTGGGTGTGGTCGTTCGGCAGCGTCATGTAGACGAACTTGCGAAGATCGCACAGGACACGGACGCGGCCGGCGACGTAGCAGGCCTTCTCGACGTCGGGGTAGCCGATGGACTGGAACGGACCGCCGGGATAGCGCACGTCGATCGGGTTGTAATCCGCGGGCAGCTTGTCCGGGTTGCCGACGATCTCGCCCAGGATGTCGTACTCGACGTCGTTGTTCTGCAGCCAGTCGAACATCGAGCCTTCGTCGGGCTTGCTCACCGTGGTGACGCCGCAGCCGGGAATGGTCATGGCGTGGGTGCCCCACTCGCGCTCGCAGTAGTCCGTGGTGCGGCCGTACACCGTCCACGCGTGGCCCTGCATGCTCGCGTCGGCCTCGGTGTAGGAGTTGTCCGCGTTGGTGAAGGTCTTGGCAAGATCGCGGATGTTCGGCCAGATCTTGTCCATGTCCGCGTGGTCCGGCTTCAGCGTGTCCGTGGGCTCGCCCTCGAGCCCCGGCAAGTCGCCGAACAGGGCGTCGAAGGTCTTGTTCTCGCGCACGACGAAGATGACGTGATCGATCAGCTTCGACGGGCCGGCCGTGTTCGTCGTCGGCACCGGGAAGTCGTCGGCACCGGCCGGACAGGTCACCGCGGGATAGCCGGCGTGCGACTGGATATCGACGTTCTGCCGCGCGGCCTGCTCGCCTGTGACGAGATCCTGCGTGGACGGCATGGGGATCTGTTGTACGCCGCCGCGACGTTGTCCCTCCTGCACGCCGACCGGGACTGGACCCGTGCCGAAGCCGCGCATCGTGGTGACGACGAGCGAGCCGTCCGCGCGCACCACCGCGCCGCTCGGCCACCAACCGGTGGACAGGCGTCCGACGGGCGTCAGCGCCGGCGGGCTCTTCGACAAGTCGACGTCGAGCGCGCCGAGCGTGTCGATGCCGCTGAGCGTCGTGTAGAGCCGGTGGTTGGCCGCGTCGTAGGCCACGCCCGACAGATCGAGACCGTGGATGCCCTGGTCGTAGTCGATGGGCACGGGGGTCACGGTGCCCGACGTGCGATCGACGACCGACACCGTCTCGCCCAGGTCGTTCGCGACGACCATCCACCGGCCGTCGAGGAAGGCGATCTGCTGGGGATCGCGCTCGGTGGCGAAGCTGCGCGATACCGTGGGCTTCGCCGGATCGGCCAGATCGATCTCGGCGACCTGGCTGTTCTTCCATTTCGAAACGTACGCGTAGCGACCGCTGGCGTCGTTCGGATCGAAGTAGGCGCCGTACGTCTGATCGCCGCCGATCTCCACCTCGCCGAGCTCGGCGCCGTAGGTCGCGCCGGGCGTGAGGTCGGAGACGATCACGCGCTTGTCGTTCACGCCGCTCACGACGAGCTTGGTGTGATCGGGCGACACCGCGACGCCGGCGACGAAATACGGATCCGTGCCCGAGTCCGGAAGCGCGACCGAGCGGGTGTCGTCGCGGGTAAGCTGGCCCGTGGCCGTGTCCAGCGTCAGTGCCTGCACCTTGCCGTTGGCCGTGGCGACCAGCACCAGATCCGGCGGCACGAACGCCATGCCGCTGTTCAGGTATTCCGGCTTGTCGAAGCGAACGTAGCTCTTGACGGGGTTGCCGGCGCCGATCAGCGTCGTGTCGACGGCGCGCACCACGTGCTTGCCGGAGCCCGAGTCGACGGTGAGCACCAGACTCGTGCCGGGCACGTCGATGATCCCGGTCGTCAGGCCGCCGTCGGTGTCGGTCTCCGTGAACACGGCGAGCGTGCCGGCGGGCGCGAGCGGCCTTCCGTCGGGAAGGATGCGCGCGCCCGGCGTACCGGGGTCGGCGCCCGGGTACTTCGCGGCCTCGCCGCTGGGGTCGCTCGCCGTGCACTTGCCCTGCACCGGATCGGGATACGTGCCGTCCCAGCTCTCGCACGTGTCCGCGTGCGGGATCTGGTCCCACGGCTTCAGGTTCTGGCACGCGTAGGGCGTCGTGTTCTCGTCGCAGGACGCCGTCACGCCCGGGCACTGGTACGCGCACGACGTTGGCACCACCGCGAATTCCGTCGGGTCGCCCCCGACGCCGGCCGCGCCGCCCTGACCCCCTGCCACCTCCGCCGCTGTCGTTCGATTCCGCAAGCGGCGACGAAGAGTCCGAGAGAGAGGACGACGAGAGCGGGACGAGCGCGTTTCACATCGCAACTGTACGCCAAGATCCGCGGCGGACGCGTGTCCATGACGCATGCGCGCTACATTCGCCGTGCTCGTGTGTTCGGTCGCCGCCGGCTGCGGGCCCCACTCCGCGCCGCCGGCCCAGGCTCCCAAGGAGGAGCAGAGCTACCGCGACGCGATCCAGCTGATGTGCGACGCCGACGCACACGCCGGGGTGACCGCGGACGACGACCCGATCACGGCGGGCGGCAAGCGCGACGACTGGATGGCAGACCACGTCAAGAACTCCGACGCCATCTACTTCCGTACCCTATGGCGGGTGAAGTCGGCAGCAGACAAGGCGGTCGCGCTGCGCACCGAAGCGAAGCACGAGCACATCGCTTCCTGCCCGCTCGCCGACACCGTGGAGCACGACGAGTTCTAGTGGTAGATCCGCGCCATGGCGCGCCCGAACGAGGAGATGATCCGCTACTGGAACGAGGTATCCGGTCCACGCTGGGTCGAGCATCACGACAAGCTCGATGCGCAGATCTCCGGGATTGGACAGTTGATGTTGGATCGGCTCGGAATCGAGCCGGGCCAAGCGGTCCTCGACGTCGGCTGCGGCTGTGGACAGACGGTGCTGCAGGTGGCCGAGCGCGTGGGCCGCAGCGGGCGGGTCGTCGCGCTGGACGTGTCACGGCCGATGCTGGAAGTCGCACGCAAGCGCTCGGAGCGCTGCCGCAACGTGGAGCTCTTGCACGCGGACGCGCAGACCGAGCCCCTGCCGGCCGCGACCTTCGACCGCGCGTGCTCGCGCTTCGGCGTGATGTTCTTCGAGGATCCGGTGGTCGCCTTCGACAACATCCGGCGCTCGCTCCGCCCCGACGGGCGGCTCGGCTTCGTATGCTGGCGCGCGCGCGACGACAATCCGTGGTTCCGCGTGCCGCTCGAGGCCGTCGCGCGCCACGTCGCGCCACCGCCGCCCGCCGCAGGGCCCGGCGCGTTCGCGCTGGCCGACGCCGAGCGGGTCTCGGCCATGCTCGAGGTCGCGGGCTTCCGCGACGTGTCCGTCGAGCGACTCGACACCGAGATCCTGCTCGGCGGCGGCATGCCTCTCGACGAGACCGTCGAGTTCACACGTTACCTCGGGGCGGTGTCGGCACTGTTGGACCAGGCGCCCTCGAACGCCGTCCACGCGCGGGCTCTCGACGCCGTGCGCGAAGCGCTCGCACCGTACGCCGGCCCGGACGGCGTGCGCCTCGGCGCCGCAACGTGGCTGGTGACGGCGCGCCCGGGCGAGACGCCGGAGGCGTGACTACTTCGGCACGGGCGGCTCGATGCACACCCCGACCTCGAGCAGGATGTACATCAGCGCCGCTTCCTGCGGCAGGTACGGCGAGCTGACCGACGCGTTGCCGGCTTCCGTGTGGTAGGTCGAGAACAGCACGCGACCGCACGAGCGCACGAAGCTTAGCGTCGTGGGCTTCTGGCCGTAGCCCGGCACGGTTCCCTCGACCCACACCTTCGGCGTGACGGTGACGGGATTGCCGTCCACGTCGGTGGTGTTCACCGGATTCACGCTGTCGACGATGGTCCAGCTCTGCTTCACGTCGAACGAAGTCACGCCGATGGCGGCGAGCCAGTCCTTGAGCCCCTGGTCCGGCACCGTCGCCGGCGCGTCGTACGCGTCGCCCTGGCACGCCGAACCGATCGACCCGGTCTGGCCCACCCAGTCGACGTAGCCGGGGAACGGCTGGTCCACGAAGTCGTAGGAGTAGTCGGTGACGTACAGCTTGCCGCCGGCGGCGACGAAGTCCTGCAGGTTCTTCTGGATCGTCGCGTCGCCGGACGTGAAGTCGTTGCACGTGGTCCCGTCGCTACCCGAGCACGGGATGAACACGATGTTGTATTGCGAAAGGCGGCTGTAGTCCTTGAGGAACGCCCACTTGTCCGTGACGATGTCGAACGACGCCGTGCCCGGTTTCACCACGACGCCCAGGTTGAACGGTCCGGGCTGCAGCTGGGCGAGACCGAACTTGGCGAGCGACACCTCGATCGCGTCCCACTGGCCCTGCACCACCGCCATCTTGGGAATCGTGTCGCCGGCCGCGGGATCCGTCTTGCGCGGCATCGTGGTCATGTCCGCCGGCACGTTCTGATTGCCCGCCACGACGTCGATCGAGCGGAAGCGACGGAACTGGCCCTTCTGGACCACGAGCGTGCGGCTGCCGATGGACGGTACGCCGAGATCGAAGCTGCCGTCCGGGTTGGAGAACGTGTACGGCGTGCCCGTCGGCAGCGCGACGCACTCGTCGCAGTACACGTGATCCGGGATGGAGGCCGGCGCACCCGACGCGAGGTAGACGAGCGCGCCGGAGATCGGCAGCACACCCTGCGGCGAAAAGACCTTGCCCAACAGGTGCGCGACGGCGGG
The DNA here is from genome assembly GCA_963775185.1 of uncultured delta proteobacterium. Lineage (GTDB taxonomy): Bacteria > Myxococcota_A > Polyangia > Polyangiales > Polyangiaceae > JAPSGB01. Next base: position 238,814 of record CAVZIE010000015.1, read on the forward strand.
GAGCTGTGCGTCGCTGCCAGCGTCGAGCGCGATGCCGCCACCCGAGCCCGCGGACGCGTCGCCACTCGCGGCGCCGCTGCCGCCGGCACCGCCGGTGCCGGAGTGCGACGTGCCGCCCGACGCCGAGCAAGCGGCGGCGCAGGCCACAAGCGCGAGACCCGCGATGAGGAAACGCATGTTGCACTTTTTGACACGGCTGCCCGACGACGCACAGGAGATTCGTCAGCTTGCTCGCGACGCGGCGCGGCACACGCGGCGCTGGGGGTGCATGGCGACGCGCTACTCGAGCCAGCCCGAGTCGACGAGCACGACGTACTCGGCGACCGACGGGTCCACACCGCCGACCGTGGGCGGGTACATGAGCACGACGGCGTCGAAGAAGTAGCTGGTCTTGGCGAGCCCGGCGGGCAGCGCCGTGGACCACACGGCGTTCACGGCCCGGGCCACCTCGTCGTCCGGCAACGGCGCGCCCTGGGCGAGATCCCAGCCGCGCGCGGGTGGCGGCAACAGCAGCGGGTCCGCGCACTGGCTGCCGAGCTCGCCCGGTGGATCCCAGGTCTTCGGCCAGGTGACGTCGCCTTTGCCCATCCACACGATGCCGGCGCCAAATACGGACAAGCCCGTGACCACGCTGACAACGCCCACGCCGCCGAAGTCGCCGGGCGACTCGTAGAACAGCCACGCGTCGGTCGGATCGGGCCCGCCGAGCAGCACGCCGCCTTGGCCGAAGCCGGTATCGTGCTGCGCCGTCGCGCGCGCGTCGGCTTCGACCAGCTTCGCGTACGCGCCGCACAGGATCTGGTAGCCCTCCGGCGCGAGCGTCGCGTAGTCGAGCCGGACCACGCTCGTGCACGCGCCGCCGGTGAGCGTGCGCCCGGCGATCGCCGACGCGGCGGCGTCGCAGTCCGCGGGCACACAGATGTCGCCGCCGCAGTCGAGCGTGTTGCCGGCGTCGCCCGCCGATCCCGCCGCGCCCGCATCGCCCGGCGCGCCCGCGATCGTTGTGCCACCGCACGCGGCGATCGCGAGTGTCGCCAGCACCTGGGAGACGCGCGAGCGCATGAGCGAAAACCCTGGGACAACACTAGCACCCGGCGGGCGAAAGATCGCGTTACGAAGCTGGATCGCAGCGAGTGCGTTGAGTACGGTACGCGCGTGGGTGAAACTGGCATACAAGCCGGTCGAGCGGCGATCCGGGCGCTGGCGGCGCTCGCACGCGCGGCTGACGCGGAGCAAGTCGACGCGGCTATCGCGGCGGCTGGCCCGGAGCTCGCCAACAGCCTCGGGCTGGCGCGGGTCCACGTGGTGTGGAGCGCGCCACCTGCCCGGGTGACCGTGCCCGCGCACGCCGCTCTGCTGCCCATCGTCGTGCGCGAAGATCCCCACGGGGCGCTCGTGTGCGAGACGAACGGCGATGCCGGGCTCGACCCGGAGGCCCTCGATCTGCTTCGCGCCGTCGCCGCCGGCATCTCGGGTGCCGCGTCGCGCGTCGCCGCGGAGAGCGGCTGGCGCGAGACCGAGGATCGACTGCAGTCATTGATCCAGGGGACGACCGACGCCGTGTGGTGCTACGAGTCGCCGGAGGGGATCCCGGTCGATCAGAGCCTCGAGGCGCAACTCGAGCTCGTTCGCGACATGGTGCTGGTGGAGGCCAACCTCGCCTACGCACGCGCGCGCGGCGCCTCCGGTCCGCACGCCATGTTGGGCAAGCGGATGCGCGAGATCGCGATTACGCCGGAGGCAGGCATCCGCCACGTCTACACGCTACTCGTGGCCAACGGCTTCAAGCGCGTGGAGGCCGCGGTCGAGTCGCCCGCGCCGAGCGGCGTGCGCTACCTCGTGATCGAGTCGTTCGCCGTGCTGCGTGATCGCCGCTTGCGCCGACTGTGGGGCAGCATCCGCGACGACACAGAGCGGCGCCAGAGCGAGACGCAGAAGCTGGCGCTCGAACGCCAGCTTCACCACGCGCAGAAGCTCGAGTCGGTGGGATTGCTCGCAGGAGGGATCGCGCATGACTTCAACAACCTGCTGACCGTGATCGGCTCGGCGACGCGCTTCGCGGACGTCGATCTCCAGGCGCACCCGGCGCGCGCGAGAGAGTCCCTGGCGCTGGTGACCGAGGCGACGACGCGCGCCGCCGATCTGACGCGGCGCTTGCTCGCCTTCTCGCGTCACGAGCCGACGCGACGCGAGGTCGTCGACGCGAACCAACGCGCCCGCGAGGTCATGCGGCTGCTGCGCCGGCTCGTCCGCGAAACGGTCGATCTCGAGCTGTTGTGCGGGGAGGGCGTACGGCTCATCGACGCAGATCCGACCCAGTTCGAGCAGGCGCTGGTGAATCTGTGCGTCAACGCCGCCGACGCGATCGCGGACGTCGGGCGCGTGGAAGTGCGCACCGCGAACGCCGATATCGCGGAGGATCACGTGCGCCGGCATCCCGGCGCACGCCCCGGCAGCTTCGTGCGCGTGTCCGTGACCGACACGGGGTGCGGCATTGAGCCGGAGACGCGCGAGCGGATCTTCGAGCCGTTCTTCACCACCAAGCCCAACGCGGCAGGCACGGGCCTCGGGCTGTCGGTCGTATACGGCGTCGCACGGCAGCACGGCGGTTTCGTCGAGGTCGAGAGCGAGGTCGGCGTCGGCTCGACGTTCCACCTGTACTTCCCCGTGTCCCAGTCGCGCTCGGTCACGCCGCCGCCGTTCAACCGGCCCACGCCGGTGGGCGGCACCGAGACGATCCTGGTCGTCGAGGACGACGCGCTGGTTCGCGAGGTCGTCGAGCGCCTGCTCGGCAACGCAGGCTACGCGCTGATCGTCGCGGGCGACGGCGAGCAGGCCGTGCGGTTGTTCGAGCGCGAGGGCCGTCGCATCGATCTGGTCTTGCTCGACGCGGTGCTTCCGAGCATGAGCGGCCGCGACGTGTACGAGCACCTGCTCGCGCTGAACCCCGACGTGACCGTGCTGTTCGCGTCGGGCTACACCGGCGGCGCGCTGCCCGACGAGTTCCTGGCAGAGCGCGGCCTTACCCTCGTTCCGAAGCCGTATCACGCCGACGATCTGCTGCGCGCCGTCCGCGAGGCACTGGACTCCCGGGCGGCAACCTGACTTGATATCGGAGAGGGGTAAAATCCATGTTCATCGGCAAGCGATCGGGGTCGACGCTGTTCGCGCTCGTTGCGCTCGGGCTCGCGGTCGCCTGCGGCTCGGACGACAGCCCGGGTGGCGGCGCACACGACGCCGGACCCGATGCTGGCGGCGCGAGCGGAAACGCCGGCGCGAGCGGAAACGCCGGTGCGAGCGGAAACGCCGGTGCGAGCGGAAACGCCGGCGCGAGCGGAAACGCCGGCGCGAGCGGAAACGCCGGTGCGAGCGGAAACGCCGGCGCGAGCGGAAACGCCGGTGCGAGCGGAAACGCCGGCGCGAGCGGAGCAGGCGGAAACGCCGGCGCGGCGGGGAGCGACGCCGGCGCGGCGGGAGCCGCCGGCGCGCCCGGGAACTGCGATCCCGGCGCGGCGGGCAACAGCGCCTGCGACACCTGCGTCCAGACCCGGTGTTGCAGCGAGTACCTGGCGTGCACCGACGCGTGCGCGACGGAGCTGCCGTGCACCCAGCAATGCGTCGCCGCCGCGGTAGCCGGCGGCGGTACCGCGGACGTCGCGACCATCGCCGGCTGCGAGAGCAGCTGCGCGACGAACCCGGCGCCCGCGAGCACCACGGCCGCGTTGATCGGCTGCATGCTGGACAGCGACGGCGGCGCGAGCTGTCGAGATGCGTGCTTCGGCAACTGACGCCGGATTTTTCCGTTCACGGCGATCTAGCTGCGCAGCCCGGGAAACGACGTGGACGCTGGCCACGTCGCGTGGCTTAATGCGAACCGGCGGGCCGACCGATAATCTGGAGGGTTTCTTATGTCTCGAATGCGCCGAACGCAGGGCATCATCGCACTGGCAGGACTTGGCTGGACCTTGGCTGCAGCAGGCTGCTCCGCCAGCGGGAACTCGCATTCGAGCAGTGGCGGCGCGGGCGGCACGTCCGCGTCGGGCGGGTCGAGCGGGTTCGGCGCGGCCGCCGGCCAGGGCGGCTTCGGCGCGCTCGGCAACACCGGCGAGTGCACGGGGCCGCACTGCTCGAGCGATCTGCACACGTACGTCGATTGCAGCGGCAACGTCTTGAACACGTGCCCCGACGACCAGGGCTGCGTTCCTGGGGGAACCTGCGTCCCGGCGTGCGACAGCGCCAAGGTGAACAAGAGCACCTATGGCTGCGACTACTACTCCGTGACGCCGACCGTGCTCGGCGGTCTCGGCGGCGGCAACGGCGCGTGCTACGCGGCGTACATCGTCAACACCTGGAGCACGCCGATCAACCTGCTGGTCGAGTACAAGGGCCAGCAGTTCGACGCTTCCAAGTTCGGCTACATCCCGACCGGCACTGGCGCGTCGATCACCTACGCGCCGCTTCCCGGCGGCCAGGTCCCCGCAGGGCAGGTCGGCATCCTGTTCCTCGACAACGTGCCGGGCGGCTTCCATCCCGGGTTGAACTTCGACTGCCCGAAGGGCGTCACGCCGATGATCGTCGGTACCGACACCGCGGTGCACGGCACGGGCTTCGGGTCGGCGTTCCACATCTTCACGTCGGCGCCGGTCACGGCGTACGACATCTACCCGTACGGCGGTGGCCAGAGCGCCGTCACCAGCGCCACGCTGCTGATCCCGACGTCCGCGTGGGACACGAACTACATCGCCGTGGACCCCGCCGCCGGCCTCCCGGTGGGCGGCATCCCGTTCGTCGATGTCGTCGCGATGCAGGACGGCACCAAGGTCAAGGTGAACCCCACGGCCAACATCGCCGGTGGCAACGGCGTCGCCGCCGGGCCCAAGGGGCAGGAGACGATCTACAGCATCGACAAGGGCCAGGTGCTGCAGTTCGCCCAGGGCGTGGAGCTCGCCGGAAGCGTGATCCAGTCGAACGTCCCGGTGGGCGTCTGGGGCGGGCACTCGGCGTACGGCGTCGAGGCGTGCTGCGACGACAGCGCGCACCAGCAGATCCCGCCGGTGAAAGCGCTCGGCAGCGAGTACGTCGCCGTGCGCTACCGCGATCGCTACGACGGCATCGTGGAGTCGCCGCCGTGGCGCATGATCGGCGCCGTCGACGGCACCACGCTCAGCTACGATCCGGCGCCCCCCTCCGGCGCGCCCACGTCCCTCGCTCGCGGGCAGGTCGCGCAGTTCGACGCGCCGGGCCCGTTCGTCGTGTCGAGCCAGGACGGCAACCATCCGTTCTACATGTCCGCCCACATGACCGGCGGCGGCGTCTACGATCCGGCACCCGACGACCCGAGCAAGAGCGACGGGCGCGGGGACTCGGAGTTCGTCAACGTCATCCCGCCGGGCGAGTACCTGCAGAAGTACATCTTCTTCGCGGACCCGACCTACCCGGAGACGGATCTGGTGCTTGTGCGCCTCAAGGACAAGGACGGCAAGTTCGCCGACGTGAACCTCGACTGCGCGGGCACACTCACCGGATGGCAGCCGGTCGGCAGCTCCGGCAAGTACGAGATGGCGCATTTCGATCTGGTCCGCCACAACTTCCAGGGCCAGAACGGCTGCGACAACGGCCGTCACGTGATCAGCAGCACGAGCTCCTTCGGCGTCACCGTGTGGGGCTGGGGCTCCGCGGAGACGGGCACCCAGGCGAACGGCTTCTACACGCAGTACGCGAGCTACGCGTACCCCGCCGGCGCCGGCGTCGCCCCGATCAACGACGTCGTCGTCCCGACTATCAAGTAGAGCCAACAATTGCCGGTCCGGCGCGGAACCCCGAGCTGCGCATGACGTCGCCGCGCGGCGTGAGCCGGCGTCGCCGTCGTGGTAGGTGATCGCGATGTCCCGGACCCTGGAGGATCTCGCGCGGCTCTCGAAGCGCGAGCTCGCGGCACTGTTCGACGCCGGCTCGCCCGTGGACCCGGAGTCGCTGACCGACTGGGAGTTCCGCGGCTACAACCAGCCGCTGTTCACGAAGATCGCCGGTTTCCAGAAGTTCCGCAAAGGCTTCTACGAGCACGAAGGCGCACACTGGGGCTACAACATCAACGTGCTGCAGGGGCCGCTCGCGCGGCCGTGGACGAGCAAGCCGTCGGACGACGCGCCCAGACGCTTCGGCTTCTTCTCCATCACGCCGGCGGAGACGCTCGAGCCCGGCGCGCTGCTGTTCAACTACGGCGACGGCAAGAACAGGCTGCTCGAGGGCAGCTTCCTGCGCGACTACGTCAGGCAGGTCGAGCGCGACAATCCGGATCTGCTGCTGGGCAAGGCTTATTCCGCGGTCGGCAGCGCGCGGCTCATGCCGTCGTACTTCACCATCCAGCGCGACCGGCGTGCACCGACACCGGTGCGGCATCCGGCGTGAAGCTCAGCCGAAGAACGCGCGCAGGATCTCGCCGAGCGTCTCCTTCTTCAGCAGCGCGAGCTCGCCGGCATCGAGAAACGATCCGCCGCACCCGGCGCACTGCTCGAACTTGACGTCGGGTTTGCGCGCGTCGGTCATCCGCAGCATGCGCGCGTTGCAGCGCGGGCACTCGATGGCGCGCAGCTGGTCGAGCTCGCTCGCGATGCGCCGGTTGCCCGTGTCGATCGACTCCGCGCCGTCCGCGGTGAGCAAGCGTTCCTTCTCCCGGGCGTCGAACCAGATGCCGCCGCAGTGGGTGCAGCGATCGACGGCCACGCCGGCGTAGGTCACGAGCTCCATCGGCGAGCGACACTTCGGGCACTTCACCGGGCGATGCTAACCGACGTGCTAGCGTCGGTGCATGCGCGGAGTGGTGCCTTTCGTGCTGGCCGGCGCGCTAGCGGCCTGCGCCGGCGCGCCGATCGCGCCGGCCCGCGAGAGCCGACCCGCGCCGGCCCGCGCCGCGCGTGCGGACCGCGCGAGGCCTCCCGCGAGCGCCCCCGCCGCGCCGGCGTCCGCGCCGCCGGCCGCGCCGGACCGACCCCAAGCACCAGCCGGAGACCCGGCGGCGGCAGGTCGCTTGATCCTCGGCGCGTTCGACGACGTCGGGGAGAAGCGCGACGGGGAAGCATGTCTGCGCAAGCTCGATCGCGCGGCCGCGCTCGATCCGCGCGTCGGGGGGAGCGTGCTGTTCCGGCAGCTGCACGCGCGCTGCACGATGCGCGCCGGGCGCTGCGACGACGGCACGCGGGAGTATCCCGGCACGCAGGCCCAAGCGGCGGAGTGGGCGGCGCGCGAGTGCCCGTCGAGCTCGGCGAGCTCGGCGAAGAACGTGGTGCGGCGCGCGGCGCGCGAGATGCTCGAGCTGATGCCGCCGCGCGACGCCGACGCGTGCCGCGCGAAGTTCGGGCAGATCGACAAGCGCATGCACGAGATCGCGACGGACCCCGACGCCGCGCAGGCGCGCACCCAGGGCGAGGAGGCGCTCGAGCTGGGCGTGGTGTGCGTCGCGCGACTCCAGGGTTGCCAGGCCGCGCGCCCGATGTTCGAGCTCTACCTCGGGATCCACAGCCCGGGCGCCGACGTCGCACGCGAGTGGAAGCGCTTCGTGGCGAAGAAGAAGCTCGAGTGCCGGTAGCGTCAGGGCGAGCCGGTCACCAAGAGCAGCAGCCGGTACACGATGACGGCCATGATGGCCGCGGCGGGGATCGTCAGGACCCAGGCCCACACGATGCGCCCGGCGACGCCCCAGCGCACGGCGCTCAAGCGTCGCTCCGCCGTGCCCACGCCGACGATTGAACCGGTGATGGTGTGCGTCGTGGACACGGGCACGCCCAGGAACGTGGCCATCGCCAGCGTGATCGATCCGGCCGTCTCCGCGCAGAAGCCGCCGACGGGACGCAGGCGCGTGATCTTCATGCCCATTGTCCGGACGATGCGCCAGCCGCCGCTCAGCGTGCCGAGCCCCATGGCCGCCTGGCAAAGCAGCACGACCCACAGGTGGGGCGTGACGTGCGCGGTCTTCTGCTGGAGCCCGGCGGCAATCAACAGCACCGTGATGATGCCCATGGTCTTCTGCGCGTCGTTGCCGCCGTGCCCCAGCGAGTAGAACGCCGCGGACACCAGCTGGCCGCGTCTGAAGAAGCGATCGACCTTCGCGGGACGCGCGCCGGCGAGCACGCGTCGCACGACGTGCATCAGGATCCAGCCGAGCAGCATCCCGAGCATCGGCGCGAGCACGATGAACAGCAGCACCTTGCCGAACACGGCGGCGTTCAGGATCGACAGCCGCGGCGTGTGCGCCAGCGCGGAGCCGGCGAAAGCGCCCATCAGCGCGTGCGACGACGACGACGGCAGCCCGGACCACCACGTGATCAGGTTCCACGCGATGGCGCCGACCAGCGTCGCCATGATCACGTTGTTCGTCACGGCCGCGATCTCCACGCCCTTGGCGATCGAGGAGGAGACGTTGCTCGGATACACGAGGAACGCGATGAAGTTGAACGCCGCGGCCCACACCACCGCCGCGCGCGGCGACAGCACGCGCGTGCTCACCACCGTCGCGATGGAGTTCGCCGCGTCGTGGAAGCCGTTGCTGAAATCGAAGGCGAGCGCGATGAGGATGATGACGACGAGGTACGCGGTCATCACGCGTGCTCCAGCACGATGCCCTCGATGATGTTGGCCACGTCCTCGGCGCGATCGGTCGCCGTCTCCATCGACTCGAGGATGTCGCGCCAGCGCATGACCTCGATCGGATCGGCGCGCTCCTTGAACAGCCGCGCGACCGCGCGACGGAACACCACGTCCGCCTCGTGCTCGTGGGCGTTGATGGACACGCACAGATCGAGCACCGGCTTCGGATCCTTCAGGTTGTTCAGTTGCGCGACCGCCTTCGAGACGTCCTCCGCGGCGGCGCACAGGCTCTCGGCCAGCTCGAGGGCCTCGGGCCGCGTCGCGCCGACCTCGTACAGCAGCACCCAGTCGCTCGCCGCCTCCACGAAATCGAGCACGTCGTCGAGGCCACAGATCAGCGCGTGGATCTCCTCGCGGTCGAGCGGAGTGATCCAGGTCTGGTGCAGCGCCGCCACCGTCTCGTGGGTGATGCGATCGCCGTCCTGCTCGGCCTTCGTGATCTCGCCGGCGAGCTCCTTGACCTTGCTCGGGTCCTCGAACATCGCCTTCAGGTGCTTCGTCGCGTTCACGGTCAGGTCCGCGTGGGACCGGAACGCGGACCAGAACACCGCATCTCGCGTGAGCGCCATGGCAGCCGGGCGCATGGAACCGACCGCCGGCCCCCGGGTCAAGGGAAAGTGACGTTTGGATGACAAGCGTGTGATGGCGGGAGTCTGCTAGCATCCGGGAGATGTCGGGACGGCGCGGAATCCCGCGATCCGGGCCGCTCGCCGCGTGCGGCGTGGTGCTGGCTTCGCTCGGGCCGGCTGGCGCGTCTTCCGGCACGTCGGCGCCCGGGCCGGTCCCGCGGGGCGTCGCACCACCGGCGCCGTCGCCCGCCGCGCCGCCGCCCGCCGAGCCGTCGCCCGGGGCGCGCTGGGCCACGGCGCTCTGGCCGGTGCGCGTCGACAACGCCAACACGGGCGCGAGCGACACGCTCGCGCTGTACCTCGCCGACGGGCGCGTCGATCCGCGCGCGGTCACGGCGTTCTCGCTCGTCGCAGCGTGGAAGGGCAAAGAGCCGGCACCCCTCGACCCGCGCGTGGTGCAGCTCGTGTTCAAGGCGGCGTACCACTTCGGCGCGCCGGAGGTCGGCGTGCTGTGCGGCTGGCGCCCGCGCGCCGGCTACCACACGCGCGGACGGGCCGTCGACTTCACGTTGCTCGGCGTCCGCGCGAAGGCGCTCGCCGCGTATCTGCGCACGCTGCCCCGCGCCGGCGTCGGGGTGTACGTCAATCCGCGCACCCAGTTCGTGCACGTGGACACGCGCGAGCAGAGCTTCCACTGGGTGGACGCTTCGCCGCCGCATGTCAACGTGGCGCGAGATCCGCTTGCCGGATCGCGATCGCGCGGCTCGCGACGCGAGCTGGACGCCGCTCGCGGATCTGCCGCTCTGATCCGCGCCGCGGGATACCGCGCCGGACCGGCACTCTGGATCAGTTCATGCCGGGGATCTTCGGCAGGCCGTTCAAGCCGGCTTGCAGCAGCTGCGCGCTGGTCAGCGTGCCGTCGATGTGGAACGGCACGTCCAGGTTCAGGCTCTTGCCGCCAACCGTCGCGGTGCCGCTGAAGCGGTACGGTACCGGCTTGCCGGAGAGCGCGAGCGGGGCGAGCTCGGTCAGGTTGGTCCAGGGCACGCTCACGTCGGTGGCGACGCGCTCGGTCTTGTCCGCGGGCACGCTGAGCGCGGTGGCGACGGTGGTCTTGCCCATGTCGATGGTGCCGTTGACCATCAGATCGCCGCTCAGCTTCTGCACGACCAGCGGGAACGCGTTCGGATTCCACACGTCCAGGTTCACGTGCATGCCGACGGCGGTCGGGCTGACGCTCGTAACCTCGACGGAATAGGGCGTGATCGTCGGCGGCTTCGGGCGCGAGCATCCGACGGCGAGGAGCGTGGCGGCGGCGAGGACGAGGGGGCGCATGCGCGGATAGTGCCACCGCGGTAGGCTGTCGTGCATGCCGTGTGCGATCGGGTGCTTGCTGCTGGGGTTTCCGCGGGGCGCGCTGTTTCTGGTGTGGCTCTTCGGCGGCGGCTACCTGCACCGGGCGTACGGCAGCATGCTGTGGCCACTGCTCGGCTTCTTCTTCCTGCCGGTCACCACGCTCGCGTTCGCCTTCGGCGTGAACTCGCTGGGCCACGCGGGACAGATGCCGCCCCTGGGCTGGCTGCTCGTCGCGGTCGGGCTGGTCGTCGATCTCGGGCTCATGGGCGGCGGCGGCAAGAGCGCGCGCCGCTACCGGCAGAGCCTGCGCTGAGCCCGCGGTCACGGCTTGACGAAGCGGAGCACGAAGCGATCGCTGGTACCGCGCCGCTCGCCGGCGGCGCCCGGCGAGGCGCTCCAGTCGTGCTTGTCGTCGGCGTTGCGGAGGAAGTCGCCCTCGGCGTCGAGCTTGAAGCCCGCGCTCTCGATCTCCTGCTTGACCACGCGCTCCTCGATGCGGTGCAGCGTCTTCACGTCGTCGGTGCCGTGGCCGGCCGCCGCCGCGTGATCGACGATGCCGTACACGCCGCCGGACTTGAGGGCGGCGAACACCGCGCGGTTCATCGCGGCGCGGTCCGTCTTCATCCACACCGTGTCGTGATAGAAGAGCACCACCAGGACGGCGTCGAGGTTCTTCGCGTCGTCGGGCAGCGGGCTGTCGAACTCGCGATCGACGCGCACGATGTTCGCGTTCACCGGCTTCGCGAGCCGCGCGCTCCAGGGCTTCTCGGCGAAGTGGTCGATGATGAACTTCGAGTTCTGCCCGTACACCTTGCCCGTCGGCCCGACCACGCGCGCGAGCAGCTCGCTGGTGTAGCCGCCGCCCGCGCCGAGCTCCGCCACGCGCATGCCCGGCTTGATGCCGAAGAACGCCAGCATCTCGGCAGGATGCCGCCCCGCATCGAGCGCGCGATCGTCCGCGCTGCGATCCGTCGCGTCGACGGCCGCCCGGACGTAGTCGGGAACCACGGGAGCCGCCGCGGCGGCGGGGGCCGGCGCCGTCTCCGCGGGCGCGCTCGCCGTTGGCGTTGCGACGGGCGGCGCCGCGGGAGCAGGTGCGGTTCCGGCGGGGCCGCCACACGCGAACGCGAGCGCGGCCGAACCGACGACAAGCAGGAGCGATTTCATGCCGCACCAATACTCCAGCCGGACCCCGGCGGTTTCCAGGGAATGCCGGTCCGGCGCGGTATCCCGCTCGCCGGACCCCGTCGGACGGCACCCTTGACGCCCGTGTCGCCGCTCCACATACCTGCCCCGGGGGCGGAAGCCGGCACGTCGACGTGCCGCGGCTCCAGGCCCAGGCGGAGGAAACATGGCGAAGATGCGCGCAGTCCAGGTCACCACGGCGAACGCCCCGTTCGAGCTCGTCGAGCGCGACGTCCCGGAGCCGGGGCCCGACCAGGTCCGGGTCAAGGTGGAAGCCTGCGGCATCTGCCACAGCGACGCGTTCGTGAAGTACGGCGCCTATCCCGGGCTCGCGCTGCCGCGCATCCCCGGACACGAGATCGCCGGCGTCATCGACGCGCTCGGAGCGGACGTGGCCGTGTGGAAGGCGGGGGATCGCGTCGGCGTGGGCTGGCACGGCGGACACTGCTTCAACTGCGACGCGTGCCGCCGCGGCCAGTTCATCAACTGCGAAAGCGCCAAGGTCACCGGGATCTCGCACGACGGCGGCTGGGCCGAGTACGCGGTGGTCCCCGCCTCGTCGCTGGCGAAGCTCCCCGACGGGCTCTCCGCCGTCGAAGCCGGACCGCTCCTGTGCGCCGGAATCACCACCTACAACGCGCTCCGCAACAGCGGCGCGCGCGCGGGTGACACCGTCGCCGTGCAGGGCATCGGCGGGCTCGGTCACCTGGGCGTGCAGTACGCGGCGCGCATGGGCTTCCGCACCGTCGCCGTCTCGCGCGGCAGCGACAAGGAAGAGCTCGCGCGAAAGCTCGGCGCGCACGAGTACGTGGATACCGCCAAGGGCAACCCGGCCGAAGCGCTCCAGAAGCTGGGCGGCGCCGACGTGATCCTGGCCACCGCGCCGAACGCGGAGGCGATCGAGTCGGTGATCGACGGCCTGACGCCACGCGGGACGCTGCTGATCGTCGCCGCCGCGCCGGAGCCGTTCAAGGTCTCCGCGTTCTCGCTGCTCAGCGGGCGCAGGATCCAGGGCTGGCCCAGCGGCAGCGCCATCGACTCGGAGGACACGCTGCGCTTCAGCGAGCTGCAGGGCGTCAAGCCGAGCACGGAGGTGTTCCCGCTCGAGCGCGCCGAAGAGGCGTTCTCGCGGATGATGGCCAACAAGGTGCGCTTCCGCGCCGTGCTCCAGCCGTAGGCCGGCGTCGGAGGCTGCTTCGAATCGGGCCCTCCGGGGGCGACCGCGGAGGGCTTCGCGGAGCCAACCGGGACCCCGACCGCAGGATTTCGTAGCAGACTGCTTCGAAATCGGGATTCCGCGCCGGGCCGACACTCCCTCCTGGCCGCAAGAACACGCTATCGTGTGCCGCCTTCGGGGTCGTGCATGCGGACGCGCGGGGTACTTGCAGCAATCGCGATCGGGACAGCGTGCCTCGCGCGCGGCGCGTCGGCGTCCGCCGACGCATATCGCAAACCGCTGCAAGCGAGCGCGGACAAGCTCGAGTCACTGACGTTCTCGCGGCTCGTGATCCGGATCCCGGGCAACAACGAGATCGGCGTCGAAGGCGGGCACCTGCGCGTCCAGTTCCTGGAAGCGTTGCGCAAGAACGGCTATCCGGCGCTGGGAGCCGAGAGCCTGGTGTTCGACGAGGACAAGTCGAACAAGGCCCGCTTCGTGCTGGGCGGTACGGCGAACGAGCTCGCCTGCCGGACGCTCTCGACGCGGGAGCGGCGCTGCGAGCTGGGCGTGGGCTGGGAGCTTCTGGATCGCGAGAACGACCGCGTCGTCTACCGGACCGAGACGCGTCACGCGACGACCGGAACCGATCCCAAGCTCATGGCCGACCAGCTGCTCTGGGGCGCGTTCTACTCGCTGCTCGCGCGGCCGAAGCTGATGGCGGCGCTGAAGAAGGGGCCGGATTCGACGACGGCGCGGCCGTCGTTCGCGAAGGCGACGATGCGGCGCTGCGCGCGCGAGGCGGCGCCGATGCCCGCTTCCGCCGAGACCATCATGCAGGCCACGGTCGTCATCCAGGCCGGCGACGCCCTCGGCAGCGGCAGCCTGGTGTCGCCCGACGGCTTCATCCTGACCGCCGCCCACGTCGTGGCCGACGCCGACAAGGTGACGTTCCAGCAGAAGGGCGGCCCGAAGATCGAGGCCACCATCGTGCGCGTGGACGCGTCGGACGACGTCGCGCTGCTCAAGGCCAAGCTCGGCAGCGACTACCCGTGCATCGCGCTCCGCGACACGCCGCTCGCGATCGGCAACGATGTGTTCGCGATTGGATCGCCGCTGGGACAAGAGCTGTCGTTCAGCCTCACGCGCGGCGTCGTGAGCGGCCTCCGGAAGATCGACGGCAAGTCGTTCGTGCAGACGGACGCCAGCATCAACCGCGGCAACAGCGGCGGCCCGCTGCTCGACGCCGATGCGCGACTGATGGCCGTGGTCTCGTGGAAGCTCGCGGGCTCCGGCGTGGAGGGGCTCGCGTTCGGCGTGCCGGTGACCACGGCGATGGACGGGCTCGCCGTGGTGCCCGGCGACGCCAGCGACGCCGCGCTCGACCGGCCGCAGACGCCGGAGCCCGTCGCCAAGCCGCCGCCGGTGGAGGACGCGGCGGACCCGGTACCCTCGCTGGTCTTGCCCCCACCGCCCCCCGCCGTGGAGAAGCCGAAAGGCCCCAAGACGCGCACCGCGCGCGCACTCTCCACCGCGGGCTGGATCACGGCCGGCGCGGGCGCGGTGGGCGTGGGCGTGAGCTATGCGATCTACGAGCAGAGCAAGAGCTCGCTCACCCAAGGCGACTTCGATCGCGATCGCATCGCCAACGACTTCAGCTGGGCGGCCGTCGTCATCGGCACCGGACTGATCGTGACCTCCGAGCTGCTGCCGCGGCAGCCCGTGAAGGCGCGCAAGGCGAAGCCGCACGTGTCGGCCGGCGTAGGGCCGGGCAGCGTCGCGATCCGGGTGGTCTACTGATGCGACGCCCGCTGCACGTCGTGCTCGCAATCGCGATCGCGCTGGCGTGGTGCGCGGGGTGTCTGGAGACGGTCGACTTCAAGCCCGGGTGCGACCGGACGACGTGCGACGGGCAGTGCGTGGACACGAGCTCGGACGTGAACAACTGCGGGGGCTGCGGCGTTGCTTGCGGGTACGGACAGGCGTGCGTCGCCGGCGTCTGCCAGTGCACGGACCCGGCGCGGACCACGTGCGGAACCAGCTGTGCCGACCTGGCCAGCGACAACCAGCACTGTGGCCAGTGCTACAACCACTGCGACCATGATTGCGTCGACGGGCAGTGCACGTGTCCGCTGACGACCTGCGACAACCGCTGCGTCGATCTTGCGACGAGCCAGACCGACTGCGGAACGTGCGGGAATGCCTGCCTGGGTGACAGGATCTGCCAGAACGGCGCGTGCGTTTGCCCCAACCCTGGCGATGTGCCGTGTGGAACCCACTGCGCGGACACGAGCAGCGACGACGCCAACTGCGGCGGTTGCGGGCAGTCGTGCGGAAGCGTCGCGCACTGCCACAGCGGGAAGTGCGTTTGCCTGAACGGCGGAACGCTATGTGGCGCATCCACGTGCGTCACGAACATGCTCATCGACGAGAACAACTGCGGTGCGTGCTTCAAGAAGTGCAACAAGGACCAGACCTGCGTAGACGGCGTGTGCGACTGCCCGGGCACGTCTTCGTCATGCGGGAGCTACTGCGCGTGGCTCGACTCCGACGAGCAGAACTGCGGCGTTTGCGGCAATCGCTGCCCGGGCAACCAGCAATGCGGGGCCGGCAAGTGCTCGTGTGGCGGCTTCGGCAACGAATGGTGCGATTCGCTCAACGCTTGCAAGCAACTGCTGCTGGACGACGCCAACTGCGGCGTCTGCGGGCACGCCTGTCCATCGGGCCAGGCGTGCATCCAGGGTATCTGCAAGTGAGGTGACGACGATTGGCGTCTGCGTGATCGCGCCGGTCACCGCGCCGAGGCGTCCGGCGCGGCGCGTCAGTAGCCGTTCGTCGAGTACTTCATCAGCGTCACGTTCGTGACCTTGCCGCCGGCGCCGATGCTGCCGGCGGACGTCAGCGCGCCGTGACCCTGGTACGCGCCGAGGTTCGACGCCACGAGGCATGTCTCGCCGGACTCGCACAGTCCGTTGTCGTTGCCCACGCCGTCGTCCAGCACCTCGATCGCGTTTTGTAGCAGCGTGCTGGTGCAGGTCGAGCCCGTGGCGTCCCATGTGGCGCCGGCGATCTTCGCGCAGTCCGCCTGGCCGGTGGCGCTGGCGACGTACCAGGTGTGGACAATCGCGGCATTGCCGTCCGCCGGCGCGGAGATCACGGCCCGGCTCGCGGTCGTGTCGGAAGACGACAGGTTGAAGTCCCAGATGCGGCAGTTGTCGCCCGTCTTGCACGCGCCACGGTTCGACGGATCCGGGAAGGGGTTGCCGTCCACGCCCCAGCTCCGCAGCGGCCGATCGAAGCCGACCCAGTCCGTGATCGAGCCGTAGGCGGCGGAGCCGTTGCTGTCCGACGGGTTGGTCGTGTCGTCGCTCGCCAGCTTGCCGATCAGACCGGTACTGCCGCTTCCGGTCACGTCCGTGGCGGTCGACGTTCCCTGGTTCGTGCACCCCGACTGCAGCCCCGGGTTGGTCGAGCTGGAGCTGCCGCAGCTCGTGGCGACGTCCGGCACTTCCAGCATGCCGGAGAACGTGTCGTCCATGGTGATATTCATGAGCACCTCCCACGACACGTTGTTGTCCGAGCCCAGGTTGTGGAAGTGCACGCGGTTCGCGCTGGAGACGTACACGCCGTACGAGTCGTTGTTGGCGACCAGGGCGTTCATCGCCGTGCCGTCGTCCGACATGGACTCGAAGATCAGCCCGTAGCCCTTGTTGTTCACGCTGGTCAGACCCAAGACAGCCTCGCTGGGCGAGCTCGAGCCGAAGTAGATGCCGACGTAGCCATTGTTCGCGGTGAGAACGTTCGCGTACGTGTCGTTGACGCCGTGGGACACGTCCACGCCCGCGCCCACGTTCTCCGCGGTGACGATGTCGCCGAACGCGGAGTTGTCGACGAAGTAGATCTCGAGGCCCTGCGTGCTGCTCGTGCTGAGCCCGTTGTGCAGGCTGGTGACGTCGAACAGCATGGCATGGTCCAGGTGCTCCGCCGAGACGCCCATGGCGCCGTTGCTGACGGACAAGACGTGCTTGACCACGAGATCGGCGCTCTGCGTCAAGAGCAGACCCTTGTCCGCGTTGTCGCGGGTCGTAACGTTCGTCAGCGTCGTGCGATCCGCCGACTGGATCAGGATTCCCGTGTTGCTCGTGTCCACGTGGAGGTTCGAGATGACGTTGTCGTTGCCGTTGATGGTGACACCGTCGCCAGTGTTGGTCGTGGCGGTGATGTCGCTGAAGCGCGAGCTCGCGCTGGCGTCGGCGTAGAGCCCGCGGCCGCCACCCGTCTCGTCCAACCCGCGCACGACGGAGAACGGGGAGCCGGTGATCTTGACGCCATCGGACGTGCGGCCCGCGTCGACCTTGCCCTCGATCCACAGGAACGGATGGTCCTGCGCGCCCAGGACCGCGCTGGTGCTCGGACCGTTCGTCAGCGTCAGGCCCGGTTTCGCCACGAACCCCTCGTGATCCGCGTTGATCACGTAGCTCGCCGCGGCGTCCGACGTGACCACGTAGATGCCGCTTGCCGTGTCGAGGCTCCCGCCGGTGTTGTTCTCGATCACCGGGTTTTCCCACCACACGCTTGGCGGCGCGTTGAAGCTGTTGGTGCCGTCGGTGGCGCTGACGGCGTTGTCCTTCCAGACCGGCGGAGACGCCGTCCAGTCGATCAGGTCCGACAGGTGCTTGCCCGTCTTGAGCCCCGTCGAGATGGCGCGGACGCCGCCAGTGGAGTCGTCGCACATCCAGTCGAAGGCACCCAGCGAATCGCTGATCGTGACGTTGTTGCAGCTGGAGAACGCCGGCATGGTGAACATGCGCAGCTCGCCGCCGTGCAGGCACAGATTGGGACCCGTCCCCGCGGTCGTCGAATCGCAGGCCGCGTCGCTGGCGTCGATCACGCTCGTGCCGTCGCTCTTCACGTAGTCGTTCCAGTTGGCGCCGTTCTGGGGGTACAGAGCCGGCGGACCGCTGGGCCCGGCGTCGCTTCCGGCCGCGCCCGCGCCGCCGTCCGTGCCCGCGCCACCGTCCATCCCAGCACCACCACCGGTGCCCGCGCTGCCACTGCTTCCGGACGACCCCGCGGTCCCGCCGGTGCCGCTCGCCCCGCCACCGCCGGCGCTGCCGCCTCCCGCGCCCGCCGCGGCGTCGCCCGGAGACTTCCTCGGGTCGTCGCTGCTGCAACCGACGACGACGGTGGCCGCAACGAGAGCGAATATGGAAACGGTGGCGAGTGGACGGAACAGTCTGGACATGCGGAAGCGCTCCTTGATGGCAATCAGGGACGGACCGCGCGACAGGTTCTGCACGAACGACAGACGCAGCCCAGAATCCAGCTTAGCCAGGAACTCGCCAGAATCGCAAGACCGTGTCCGTATTCGCCGCGCTCTGCGAAGCGTCTTGTTTTGCAGGGACGGCGCGCTCCAGAAGTGGTTGTCGGTGTGAGCAACCGCGAGCCGGATAGCCGAGCGACGCAGCTGCGCGTCCGCGCGTGCGTGTCGCGAGGTTCCGCGCCGGAACGGCAGGATCTGGAGACCGGATGGCACCTTCGGTTGTCGGCCCGGCGCGGAATCCCGTGTGCCGCAGCCGGACACGCTCGCGCCGGACCGGCATAAAACCCAATCATTTCAACCACGTTCCGTTACGGAACCTTCCGCGCTATGGTTCGCGTCCTCGCCATGGAGCTGTTCGATCATCCGTACGCCGCCTTCCTCCACAAGGTGGAGAAGCCCACCCGCTACACCGGCGCCGAGCACGGCTCGCGCGTGAAGGACTGGGCCGCGCCCGAAGCGCGCGTGTGTCTCGCGTTCCCCGAGATCTACGACATCGGGATGAGCCATCTCGGCTTCCGGATCCTCTACAAGATCCTGAACGACGACGAGCGCACGCTGGCCGAGCGTTGCTACGTGCCGTGGGTCGACATGCAGCGCGAGCTCCTGGCGCATGGCGAGCTGCTCCGCTCGCTGGAGAGCGCACGCCCGCTGTGCGACTTCGACGTGGTCGGCTTCAGCCTGCAGTTCGAGCTGACGTACACCAACGTCCTGACGATGCTGCAGCTCGGCGGCATCCCGCTGCGCAGCGCGAGCCGCGGCGAAGCCGATCCGCTGGTGATCGCCGGCGGCCCGGTGGCGACGCACGCCGAGCCGATGGCGCTGTTCTTCGACGCGATCCTGATCGGCGACGGCGAGGAAGCCGCGACGGAGATCGCGCTGGCGTGGGTGAAGTCGAAGGGGCTTCCGCGAGGCGAGCGCCTGAAGCAGCTCGCGGACATCCCCGGTGTGTACGTCCCGTCGCTGTACACGACGCACATCGATCCTTCGTCGGGGCTCGAGGTGGTGGACGACGCGCGCATCGAGCGGCGCCTGCTCGCCGATCTCGACCAGTTCCCGTTCCCGGACGACGGCCCCGTGGGCGGCCCGGAAGCGATCTTCGATCGCATGAGCATCGAGGTCGCCCGCGGCTGCACCGAAGGCTGCCGCTTCTGCCAGAGCGGCATGATCTACCGGCCGGTGCGCGAGCGCGATCCGCAGAAGGTCGTGGAGACGGTGCTGAGCGCGCTGGAGAAGAGCGGACAAGACGAGGTGAGCCTCACGGCGCTCTCCACGGCGGACGTGAGCTGCATCTCGCCGATGATCAAATCGCTGGTGGAGAAGACCGCGCCGGAGCGCGTGAGCCTCGGCGTGGCGTCGCTCCGCGCGTACGGCCTGGGCGAAGATCTACTGGACGAGATGCGCAAGGTCCGCGCCAGCGGGCTCACGTTCGCGCCGGAAGCCGGCACGCAGCGCATGCGCGACGTGATCAACAAGAACGTCACCGAGGAGCAGCTGCTCGAGACGGCGCAGCGGGTGTTCTCGCGCGGCTTCGACAAGATGAAGCTGTACTTCATCTGCGGGCTGCCGACGGAAGAGGACGAGGACGTGCTCGGCATCGTGGACGTGGGCCGGAACGCGCTCGCCGTCGGCAAGCGCATCGGCAAGCGCCCGAAGGTCACGGTCAGCGTGAGCGTGCACGTGCCGAAGCCGCACACGCCGTTCCAGTGGTGCGCCATGGACCCGCTCGAAGAGGTGGACCGCAAGCAAGAGCTCCTGCGCAACGCCGCGCGCGGCGCCAAGGGCCTCACGCTGCGCATGCACCACTCGCTGTCGAGCGTGCTCGAGGGCATCCTCGCGCGCGGCGATCGCCGCCTCGGCCCCGCCATCGAGCGCGCCTTCGAGCGCGGTGCGCGCTTCGACTCGTGGGAAGAGCACCTGAGCATGGACGCCTGGCAGGAAGCCTTCGAGCACTTCGGCATCGACACCTCCGTCTACCTGGGCACAATCCCCGTGACCGCGCGGCTGCCGTGGGATCACTTCGACATCGGTCTCGAAGATGGCTTCCTGGCGCGCGAGTACCGCAAGGCGCTCAAGAGCCGGCTGAGCCCGCCGTGCGGCAAGGCCGTCGGCGACTTCATCCACCACACCAACGTCGCCGACGCGAGCGCCGACGCGCGCAAGCTCGTCTGCTACGACTGCGGCGTCGCCTGCGACATGAGCCAGATGCGCGCGAAGCGAATCGGCTTCCTGAAGGGGATGGGCGCGCTCGAGCCGGTGCGCTTGCCGCTCGTGGCCCGCGCCTCCCAGCCCAACCCCTTCCCCGATCCCGCGCCGCCGACGCCCAATCCCGAGCCGCACCCGGTGCCGAATCCCGACCCGGTGCCGGGCGTGCCGGATCCGGTGCCGGATCCCGATCCCACGAGTGAAGCGGGGCAGATGGATGTCGGTCCGGCGCGGAAACGCAACGTGCCGAAGCCCGAGCTGCTGCGTCCGGAGCGAAGCGGCAGCGCGCCCGAGCGCTGGCGACTGCGCTTCGCCAAGACCGGTCCCGCGGCGCTGCTCGGCCACCTCGACTTGATCCGCGAGCTGCCGCGCGCGATGCGCCGCGCGGGCCTGCGCACGGCGTACAGCCAGGGCTTCCATCCGAAGCCGGAGATGAGCTTCGCGCCCGCGCTCTCCCTCGGGATCGCGAGCCTGGACGAGCACATCGACGTCAAGCTCATCGACGCGCCGGACGACCTGGTCGAGCGCCTGAACCGCGCCGCCGCCGGCGGTCTGCACTTCTACGCCGCGAAGAAGCTGGGCCCCCAGGACCCGGGCCTCTCCCACGTGATCACCGGCGCCCGCTACGTGATCGCCCTCGCCGCCAGCACGCTGCCCGACCGCGCTTGGCTCGAAGCGCGCGTCGCGGAGTTCCTGGCCAAGGAAGAGCTGCGCGTGCGCCGCGAGATCAAGGGCGTCGGCAAGATCGTGGACGTGCGCAGCTACGTGCTGTCGATGCAGGTCGGCGACGAGCGCGCCCTCGCACTGCTCCACGAGGCCGGCCTGGTCGGACGCATGGTGCCGCTCGACGTCAGCGTGCGCATCACCGGCAGCGGCGCCGTCAAGGTGAGCGAGATCGTCGAAGCCGTGACAGGCGACCGCGCCACGCCCCACAAGGCCGTCCGCGCCGCGCTGCTCGCCACCGACGGCACGCCGATGGACCTCGAGCGCCACCGCAAGCCGCCGAAGGCCGCCGAAGCACCGGAACGCGCCGCCAGCGCGTGACGGTCAAGCGCCGCCCGCTCGCGGGGGCTCGGACTCGAACACCGCGATGGCGCCGCGCGGCGCTATGTGCGTGTGGTCCAGCCAAACGGGTAGCGTAGTCTTCGCGACATGACGCCATACGCCACCCAGGATACGGACCAGACAATCCGCATAACGGGCAGCAAGTAGATCGCGGAACCGACGCTTCCCGGGTAGGAGCGGAGGAGGTCGTCCAATTGAAAAATCTGGAGCGCCCCGTAAATGGCGAAGGAGAGCGAGTACGCGAAGGCCGCCGGCGGGAACGCGAACGATCGAAGGAGCAGGAGTGTCGCGACAAGGCTCGCTCCTGCGGCGTGCACCCAGGCGGCGAGGCCCGGGTCACGGCCAACGGGCACGAATGCGGAAACGCTTGCGCTGAGGCCATCCACGCTCGCGAAGAGGCGGAGTCCGCCAGCGACAGCAAGGTGATACGCGAGCAGCACGAGCTCGCCGGCCAAGAAGACCCATAGAGCTGCGGGCAGAGGGCGCGTTGCGCCCGCGCTCACGGCTCCCGATGTCGATGTCGATGTCGAGTGCTGTTCCACCAGTCTCAGTTGCGAAGGCACACCCACGACTTGACCGGATGATACCACCCATCGGGCGCGGCTCGCGCCGGGACCATCGAACGATGGCCGGCGCGTTTGCCGCGCGGGACGGCGTCACGCCAGTGCTACTGCGCGGGCGGTGTAGTCGTCGGTGCCGACCATGGGTTGGCGACCGGGCCATCGGACCCTGCCGGCAGTGGTTGCACGGGCGTCCGCGTCGGTGGTGGTGCGGGCGCCGCTGGCAAGCGACGGCGTTGACGTGCTTCCGCGGTCCGACACCGACTTGTGGCGTCGAACCCGTAGGCAGCGGAAGCGAGCGCCAAAACGGCGAAGCCTGCGCCGAGCCCGATGTCGACAGGACGGCTGATCGGCGCGTCGGTGTATTGGGAATCGCTTGCGGCAACGGCGAAGCCGGTGCGGACAAGCTCGAGGGTCGCAATGCCGACGTCAACGACGGGCGCGACATCACTGCGCGAGAATCGTCACGAATGGATGCAGCGCCATGAGTGCGAGTCCGCCCGACGGACCGGCGCTAACCACGCGGCGGCCGTGGAAGAGATGATACCGCGCCTCGCCGCGAGGCGACACCTCGAAGACCGCGACGCCCCCCCGGCCTGGATGCTTGCGGTCCGCCTCACGGAGTAGGCTAGATCGCGTCAGTGCATTGCGCTTGGCCCGAACGACCAGTCGTTGGCGTCGAGTTCAACGGTGAACGGTTGCGCGACGACAATTGCATCTCCCCACTGACGACAACTACATCGCCCCATCCTTGGAGGCGTGACTCGGCGGCCGGATGGCCGGCCCTCCACCGATGGAGAGGCAGGCCACTTGCGACCGGTGAGCAACGCTCAGGTGAGGAAGTTGATGGAAGAGATGACCAAGACGGGCGCCGTCGGGCGCGCGGCCATGTTGGCCGGAATGGACCGGAAGACGGCTCGCAAGTACGTCCAGGCTCGGAAGCTACCGTCGGAGATGGTGGCGGCCCGGCTCTGGCGTACTCGCGAGGATCCTTTCGCCGAGGACTGGGACGAGATTGTGTCGATGCTTGAGGACGCACCCGGGCTCGAGGCGAAGACGGTGTTCGAGGTGCTCTCCGACAAGCACCCCGACCGCTACGCGCCGGGGCAGTTGCGCACGCTGCAGCGGCACGTGCGGCAGTGGCGGGCCGAGCACGGCCCCGAGAAGGAGGTCGTGCTGGGCCAGGCGCATCGGGCCGGCGAGGCCGCGCAGACGGACTTCACGCGGATGAAGGAGCTCGGCATCACCATCGCGGGCAAGGCGTTCGAGCACCTGCTTTGCGTCGTCGTGTTGCCCTTCTCCAACTGGCGGTGGGCGACGGTGTGTCTCTCGGAGTCGCTTGCGGCGCTGCGCAAAGGTGTGCAGGCGGCGCTCTTCGAGCTCGGCCGGGTGCCGCAGTACCACCAGACCGACAACTCGACGGCGGCCACGCACCGCATCCCGGACGGCAAGAGCGGGTGCGTAGAAGGCGGCAAGCGGCCGTTCAACGAGGACTACCTCGCGTTGATGCGCCACCTCGGCATGACACCGCGCACGACGGAGGTCGGGGCCAAGGAGCAAAACGGCGACGTCGAGGCAGGCAACGGTGCGCTCAAACGTCGCCTCGCGCAGGCGCTGCTTGTGCGCGGGAGTCGCGACTTCGAGAGCGTCGAAGCCTGGGAGGCGTTCGTGCACGCCGATCTGCGCAAGACCAACGGCGCGCGAGGCCGACGCGTCGCCGAAGACCTCGCTGCGATGCGTCCTCTCGACGTCTCCCGGTTGCCCGAGTTCACCGAGCTGGACGTGCCCGTCAGCGACTGGAGCACCATCCGCGTCAAGCACTGCGCGTACTCCGTCCCCTCGCGCCTCATGGAGAAGACGGTGCGCGTGCGCCTCTTCGAGGACCGTATCGAGGTCTGGTTCGGCAAGACGCTGCAGCTCGCGTGCGAGCGCCTGATCGGGCGCAACCTGCGGCGCATCGACTACCGGCACATCATCTGGTCGCTCGTGCGCAAGCCCGGCGGGTTCGCGCGCTACGTCTACCGCGAGGAGATGTTCCCCTCGGTCGTGTTCCGCCGCGCCTACGACCAAATCCAGACGCCGCATCGCGGGACCCGGGGCGACGTCGAGTACCTGCGCATCCTCCACCTCGCCGCGAGCCACGTCGAGGCGGACGTCGAGGCCGCGCTCGAGCTGTTGCTCGCCTCGGCCGACACCATCACGAGCGACGCGGTCAAGGCGATGATCGATGGGAGCAGCCGGCCCGACGTGCCCCTGCTCGAGCCTCCGGCCGTAGACCTCGCCGACTACGACAGCCTGCTCTCCTGCGAGGTGCTCGCCGAGGTGGGGACGTGACCACCACCACGACGCTGCCGCCGACAACCCCCACGCTCGCGGAGTCGCTCGCGATCCTGATGCGCGCCCTCAAGCTCCCGGCGTTCGCGCGCTACGCCGAGGAGATCGCGCAGAAGGCCGAGCGCGAGGGATGGACCTTCGGCCAGTACCTCCATCACCTCGCCGAACTCGAAGTCGAAGAGCGCCACCGACGCCGCCTCGCGCGCTACCAGAAGAACTCGGCGCTGCCGGCAGAGAAGACCCTCGCCACCCTCACCCGCGCCAAGGTGCCCGCGAAGGTCCAGAAGCAGCTGCCGGCTCTGTGCGAGGGCGGATTCGTCGAGCGCGGCGACAACGTCCTGTGCTTCGGACTGCCCGGCCGCGGCAAGACGCACATCGTCTGCGCCCTCGGGCACGAGCTCATCCGTCGCGGCTACCGGGTGCTGTTCACCGCCACGTACGCGCTCGTGCAGCGCCTGCTCGCGGCCAAGCGCGACCTGCGCCTCGAGAAGGAGCTCGCTGCACTCGACGCCTTCGACGCCGTCGTCCTCGACGACATCGGCTACGTCCAGCAGAGCCGCGACGAGATGGAGGTGCTCTTCACGTTCCTGTCCGAGCGCTACGAGCGCAAGAGCGTGATCATCACCAGCAATCTGATGTTCAGCGAGTGGGACCGCATCTTCAAGGACCCGATGACCACGGCGGCAGCCATCGACCGCCTCGTCCACCATGCCGTCATCCTCGAGATGACCGGGCCGAGCATTCGAAACGAGGAAGCGAAAAAGCGAGGTGACCTGACGACGACCATTCCGACGACACCTACGAAGAACGGGCAGTCAGACAAGGAACTCGATGGGGAGATGTAATCGTCGTTGAGGGGTGAATGTTGTTGACGTCGGGCAGACACCTCGAAGACCGCGACGCCCCCCCGGCCTGGATGCTTGCGGTCCGCCTCACGGAGTAGGCTAGATCGCGTCAGTGCATTGCGCTTGGCCCGAACGACCAGTCGTTGGCGTCGAGTTCAACGGTGAACGGTGCCGGCGCTCGCTCGGCAACAATTCGCCCCCAGTACTCCCCGATGCCTTCGGTCGCGAACCGGCGTACCAAATTCGCCTCTGCCAAGACCGCGCGGTAGCAGGCCGCCACGATGTTGTATGTCGCCGCCTGAAGTTGCTGCGCTCGATGAAGAGCTTCGGCTGGAGTTCTCCCCGGAAAGACTGTTTCGAAGGATTCTGCGTGAGTGAAGCCGCTGCGAGCGTCGTAAATTTCTCGAAGGAGATGCTCCACCTCGCGGTGAGATGCGCATCGACTCGTCAACGTGTGCGGACTTCATTCCGGAGAAAAACGCGGTCAAGCCTCGCTCGACACGACCGACGAGGGCTCCGGACCGATATTCGGATCCGAGATCGCGTGCGGTAAGCGCAGCGCCTCTGAGTTGGTCGAGGCCGAGGTAGCGCCCGGGCTCTTTCACGAAGATGGAAGGGAGATCTTGGAGCGACCGAACGTCGGCCTTGCCTGATCGCAGTGCCCCGGACACGATCCATGCGGAATGAATCTCCGGCGGCCGCTGCATCTGGAGCGCCTGCCAGAATTCATGCAGACGGTCGTTGAGCGCCCGGCCTTCTGAGTCGTCGACCTCGAGGCGCTCAGACGGCGCCGTCACCCACACCCAAAGTACTGAGTCTGAGACTTCCTCGAGCCGCCACCGGCCGATCGACTCGGCCCAGACACCCAAGTCGAATTCCGCCCACGGGCGTTCCAGCGAGAATCCGTTGCCCAGATCGACGCACGGATTGAGCAGGCCATCTTCGAGCAGGGTGCGAGCGCAAAGGCACGCGAACTTGACGTTGTCCTTCTCCACGGGCGAGGCGTCGGGCTAACGGACCGTTGCTAAGCTGCGGCCGCAACAGAATACCACGAGGCAACGGGTAGCGATGACCGCGCCCGTGGTAGTTCACCGCGGGCGACGGGGACGGCGCTGCCGGTGAGACGACGTCCGGGCGGCGCTGCTCCATCAACAAGGCTCCGCTTTGAATTGCGGCCATTTGACCACGATGACCTGAGCCTGGCGGTCGTGGACCTTGAAGTTCACGCCACGGAAGGGATGCAGAAGACCGGCACTTCGCCATCCGTGAAACGCAGGAGCGACGTTCGCGAGATGCCGGACGAACGGCGCCAGATCACGATCCGTCCACGCGAGCACGAAGCGAAAGCCGCGGAACTCGAAGGCGCCACCGGCGAGCGCTTGGCTTGAAGCGTCGCGGATTGGCGCGAAGCTGACGTAGTCGTGCGAATCAACAGTGTGGCCCACGGCGGCGGCGGCATGTAGGCCACGCGGGCTGACGATTGGTCGAAGACCAAAGCAAGCTTCGACCACATCAGTTGTCGGCAGCCGATTCGTCCCGTTCGGCCAGTTCATGCTTTCGGTCTGCACTTGAACAAGATTGACCAGCGTTTTTAGAAACCAGCGCTCAAACCGGCGACCGTTGAGCTTCCAAGTGCGCACCTTCCAGGCGCGGGGCGCCATGGCTTTCTGTTTCTGTTGGAGAAGAAAGATCTCCCGCAGACAGTCGAAGGCGCGAATGGCCTCGTCGTCCAGGGGCGATAGCCGCTCATTGTGCGTCTTGCACAAAGTCTTGCTCGCAGCAGACCCAAGGCCGATCGTGATCTCATCGACTTTGCAGAAGGGAAGACCTTTCAGCCGAAGGGACGTTCCCTCGAACAGGCCTTTGGTCACGTAGTGCTCTCGGGACTGAGTATCGCAGCAGTCGCCAAGCACCTTTGCCCAGCATCTCACGGCCATTTTGTCGTCCGCCCAACCGACCGCTGCTAAGCAGCGGCCGCAACAGAATACCACGAGGCAATAGGTAGCGAGGACCGCGCCCGTGGTAGTCGACCGCGGGCGCGCGGAAGGCGGTGCCGCCGTGACGACGTGCGGCCGGCTGCTTAAGCAGTTTGTTGGGCGGCGTGGGCTCGGTCAGGCCGGCACGTCCACATACGCCGACGAAGCGTGAGGCTCGGGCACCGGCAACCCCTCGGCGCGCAAGCCATCGATGTGGAACGCGATGGCTTCCGCAATCTCGTGCTCGACGTCCTCGCGCGAGTCTCCGGTGGCGACGCACCCGGGGAGGTCCGGGGAAAACGCAGAGAAGCCCGTGGCAGTCGCTTCGACGATGACGAGGTACCTCATGGTCTCAACCCTGCTTGTTTTAGCACGCTGTTCAGCGTGCCGGGAGCCAGCTCGTCGCTGGGCTTTCCCGCTATCGTGACGAGCCCAGCTCTTGTCGGATGCTTGAACTGCCGATGCGATCCGCGCTGCCGGACCTGGGTCCAGCCGTCGGCCTCGATCTGCCGGATGACGTCGCGGACTTTCACCAGTGCGAGACTACGATCGCCCGACTCTCGATGCGACGGGTTCCTGCGCCGCAACAGAATACCACGAGGCAGCAGGTAGCGATGACCGCGCCCGTGGTAGTCGGCCACGGGGCGCATCTGACACCGTGCTCGACTGCCGGATCGAATCTCACGTGCCGCGAGCAGCGCTCGTTGCGCGTCCCACCATCGCTGTGCTCGCGCCTGTCGCAAGCGTAGAGCGTCACGTGAACTTCCCTATGGAAACTTGCGCTGCGCGCTGCGCGCAGGCGGCGGAGACGCGCGTCGCACCGCTCTTGGCGACCCTGGCCAGAACCGCGTTCTGGCGGGCATCGCTTCCGAGGGTCACGTTAAGACGTCTTAACGTGACGCCGGCCGCCTCCAAGCTGCCGCAATGCCAAGCATATCAGCATCGGCGGCGCGAGGGGTCCTCCGCACGCGGGATTCCAGCGGAGATCGGTTCTCGTCGGGC
>CAVZIE010000016.1:0-19010 GCA_963775185.1 uncultured delta proteobacterium
GGTCCGCCCGCGGCGAGCACGCGCGAGTCGCGGACCTCCCCTCGGCCTCGAGCTCCACGACGAGCTCGTCCAGTGCGTCGAAGCGCGCCTCCCACAGCTTGCGGTAGCGCTCTGGCCAGCGATGCATCTGGCGCAGCGGCTTGGCCCGCAAGCTGTAGAGCCGGTGCCGCGCGCGCGCTTCGGTGCTTGGAGACCCGCGGTTGGCCGAGCTCGACCACGCAAAGGAGATATGTCCAGGGATGCCGATCCGGCGCGGAATCCCGCAAGATCGATGGCGAGCCGTCGCAGCCGACGCGCGCCTACTCGAGCGGGCGGCGCCACACGCCGCGGACGTCGCTCATGCCGAAGAGGTACGTGCCGTGGACGGCGAATCCACGGATGAACGGCTTGTCGGTTCCGAAGCCGGAGTCGAGCTCGCTCCAGCTCGCACCGACGTCGTGGGAGACATACACGCCGGCACTCTGCGAGGCGTACACGTCGCCCGCGTTCGCGAACAGATAGGCGCTGCCGTCGAAGGGAAGGCCGTTGGTCTCCGGGGTCCACGTCTTGCCTTGGTCGTTGCTCGAGACCACCTGGCCGTTGGCTCCGGATAGCAGCACCTTGGACCCGGAGACGACGACCGAAAGCGGCAAGATGTGCACGTCCGTCGTCGTCCATGTCTGCCCGGCGTCCGAGCTCTGCGCCACTCCACCCGGGCAGGTGGCGAAGAGCGTGTTGCCCTGTGCCGCGAAGGAGGTCACGTAGATGTCGGGCGCGGGGTCCGCAATCGCCCAGCTCTTCCCATCGTCCGTGGAACGAAAGACCGTCGATTGCTTGTTCGGGTTGTTCGACTGCCCCGACATGCCCGCGAGCACCACGGAGTTCGTCGCGAAGAGGACCTGCGGATAGGCATCGTCCGGGAGCCCGCTGCCGGACGGGGTCCAGCTCGCTCCGCCGTCTTCGCTTCGGTAGACGGTGTCGTACGTGGCGGCGAGGATCGCGTCGCCGGTAGACGTGAGCCCGGTGAAACCCGGTAGCGACTCGCTCGGAGAAGTCGGAAACCCGTTGGCGAGCGTTGTCCAGCTCCCTCCGTCGTCGACGGTCGCCACCAGGCCGCCGTTCGTACCCACGTAGACGCTCGCGCCCTGCGCGAGGATGCTGAGGTTGGTCGTTCCGATGTCTATCGGAAAGGCACCGGTTTCCGTCCAGCCCGTGACGGCGCCGCCACCGCCGCCGCCACCGGAGCCTCCGCATCCCACCAGAAGAGTCGCCACGACAATCGATAGACAACGCATTGCCCACTACATATACACCGCCGCCGGCAACCAATGCATGAGCTTCGACACGTTGGCGCGGTGGGGGTCGTCGAGCGCCGCTCGTCGCGCGCTACTCATCACTGCTGCAACCGTGCCCGCGCGGTGTCCCGCGGCGCGCCGATACCGCGCCGCGCCGACATCCCCAACCCTCCGCCCCGACCGCGCTCTGTGGGCGCCGCGCTGTTGTTGACACGTTCCGGCGAGCAGGCGCCCAATGACGCATGACCTTCAGCGTGGCTGCGGACGGGTACGATCGATACATTGGCCGCTATTCGCGCGAGCTCGCGCCGCTCTTTCTCGAGTTCGCGCAGATCGCCGACGGCCCTGTGCTCGAGGTGGGGTGCGGACCTGGCGGCCTCACGAGCGTGCTCTCGGCGCGCTTCGGTGCCGGGAACGTCGCCGCCGTCGATCCGTCGGAGCCATTCGTGGCGGCGTGTCGATCGCGCGTCCCGGGCGCCGACGTCCGGCTTGGCTCCGGCGAGGCATTGCCGTTCGACGACGACGCGTTCCGGGCAGCAGTGTCGCAGCTCGTCCTGTCGTTCGTGCGCGACCCGGCGCGCATGACCGCGGAGCTCGCGCGCGTCGTCCAAGCGGTGGCAGCGTGGCCACGTGATGTTCGAGGCGAACGGATTCGCGCTCGTGCGTGCGTTCCGGGACGCGGCGCTGCGCTTCGATGCCGCGGCACCCGACGATGCACGCATGCAGTTCCGCCGGCTTCCGGAGCTCGTCGCGCTGTGGGAGGGGGCGGGCTTTCGTGCCGTGGGGCTACCTGGCCAAGCAGCGCGCGGCGCGACGCGACGCCATCCGCGACGCCTGCTTCGAGATTCCAGGCAAGCCTACCGGCGCGTTCTCGCTGCCGGCCCAGGTGATCTGCGTTCGCGGCCTCGTCCCGTGATCGCGGTCGTCGTCTTGCCTGCGCCGCTGCGCCCGCGGCTCACGGCGCCGGGGATGCCTCCCAGTTGCCCGGACAAGGACCAGCAACGCCCTGCAAGACAACCGCGCCCGACGCGCTATTGCCATCAAAGGCCCCGCTGATCTCGAGCACGGAGCCGTCGTCGGAGACCAGGCTGAACGAGTCATCGACAATCGGAATGTCCGGCTTGTAGGACCATCCGGCAACGCCGCAACTGGTCGAACTGACCTTGAACGAGAACAGGTGGCATGGTTCGTCGGGATTCAAGCCCGCCGTCAGCGCAGTTCCTTCTTCGTTCAGGTTGAAGCAGATATCGAAGGGAACCGCGGGGCCATCCACGCCGGAGCCTGTCCACAGCCCCGTCGTAAGCACGCCGCCGGTGCCCGAGACTCCACCGGAGCCCGCAGCCCCGCCGGAGCCCGCGCTACCGCCAGCGCCGTCCGGCGTAGAGCTCCCACACCCGAGAACCAGCGCGAGAGGCAACGCGAGCACGCAAGCCCAATTTCGAGTCGTATACCGCACGACAACCTCCCTGCCTTGAGATACGGACCAGGTCGAGCAACAGCCATGCCAGCCGGATTTCGAAGTTCTTTCGCAGTCGCTCCGCTGACCCGGCGCATCGGTTGCGCAGGATCCAGCGAGCACGCCGAGAAATGCGAGCCTGGGCGGGACGGGGAGCCCGGATCAGCCCGCGAGAAAACCGCCGTCAACGGCCAGCGGCACGGGCCGTCGCCAGCCCGATGCCGGATGCTCCGCCGGTGACGAGGGCAACGCGGTCCGGGAAGTCGTAGTTGATCATGTTCGCCTGCCTTTCGCCTTGGGTCTCTTCCGGCGCCGAGCCGATTGCAGAGCACATCCGAGGCAAGCTCGAGGCTCGCCTCCGGTGTCGCGATCGCGCCGCGCGCGACGCCGTCTTCGAGCAGCGCGCGCAGGTCGTCGATGCCTTCGGAATCCGCGCGCGCCGCGCGATCTGCGAAAGCGACGCCTCCGCGTCGCTGCACGCGGCGAACTCGGTGATCGCTTCACGCACCAGACGCTGGCGCCGCTCGGGATCGAGGCGGAAGAAGGTGGGCGTTTGCATGCGACCGATCGGTCCTTCGATCGTTGCTGCACGCCGGGCTTGTCCGTCCGGCGCGGAATCCCGCGGCCCGGCACTTCCGCGGGGTGTGGTTCTGTTCCTGCGCACTGGACCGCCTCGCGCCTCACGCTACCGGACACAAGCCGGCGCCCGGCCTCGCCGGGTAGTTCTGTCGGGTCTCGTTGGCGGATCGTGATCTTGTCCGCCAAGACCCAAAGGTCGTGGCAGCCGCCGGGGCCCCATCCCCCGCGGCCGACGACTGCGGGATTTGTTGCTCAGGAATGGAACCACACCCCTTCCGCGCGCATGGCGCGACTAGGGCGTCGCGCCGCAGAACATCGGCGCACCCGGGCAGCCCGAGAAGCACTTGTACTGCGCGCCGAGCGATGCGCAGTCGCTGTCGGTGGTGCACGCCGTCGAGCACGCCTTCGGACCCTGCGTACATCCGGCATCGGTGAACGTCGCGAAGCCGATGCACGACAGCCCCGAGCCGCAGTCCGCGTTGCTCTTGCACCCGGTGCTGCCCGTTTCCGGCGACGACGAGCTGCTGCACGCCGGCGCCAGAACCAACAGCAGCACGCATGCAACGACGGGGGGGCATGCGCAGTGGAGCATGGCTGAAGCGTAGGCCTTCATCGACGCACCCGGCAAGCCAGGGCGCCGGGGCAGGGCGGGATGCACCGCGCCCAGGGACTGCACGCGCCGCCGCGAGCGCATTCGTCCCGTCTTGCATGCCGCGACGGCCTGCGTACGATGACCGCGTGAGGGACGTCGCGACCTTCTGTCCGCTGTGCGTCTCCCGGTGCGGGGCACGGGCGACGATCGACAGCGGCACCCTCGTCGCGCTGCGCGCCGACCCGTCGCATCCCACCGGCAGCGCGATCTGCGTGAAGGGGAAGGCGGCGCCCGAGCTCGTCGCTTCGCCTGCGCGGCTGACACAGCCGCTGCGGCGAACCGCGCCGAAGGGGGCCCCGGATCCCGGCTGGCAGGCGATCACCTGGGCAGAGGCCCTCGACGAGGTCGCGGCGGCCCTCACGCGGATCGCCGCGGAGTCCGGCAGCGAGGCGGTCGTCTTCGGCAGCGCGTCGCCGTCCACGTCGGCGATGTCGGACTCGATCGACTGGGTCAACCGGCTGCGACGCGCCTTCGGCAGCCCCAACCTCGTCTTCTACATGGAGCTGTGCGGGTGGGGCCGCTTCCAGGCACCGCTGTACACGTTCGGTGAGCCGGTTCCCGGCGTCTACATGCCGGACCTCGACAACGCCGGCTGCATCCTGTTCTGGGGCTACAACCCGTCGGTCGCCCGGCTCGCGCACGCGACGGCAACGACCGCCGCGCTGCGTCGCGGCGCCCGCCTCGTCGTCGTCGATCCGCGGCGTGCAGGCCTGGCCACCAAGGCCGATCAATGGCTGCGCGTGCGGCCGGGCACGGACGGCGCGCTCGCCCTCGCGATCACGCACGTGATGATCGAAAACGGCTGGTACGACGCCGCTTTCGTCCGCGACTGGACGAACGCCGGGCAAGTGGTGCGCTCCGACACGGGTGAGCTCCTGCCGCCCGGTGCAGAGGCCCCGGCGGGAGTGCCGTCGAGCACGGTCTTCGAGCTGCTCTCGGCGCAGTGTGCAGAGTCCAGGCCAGAGGTCGCCGCGGACATCACCGGAGTGCCGGCCGATCAGATCGTGGCCGCGGCTCGGCTGCTGTGGGAGGCGCGACCGGTCGCGTTCTACACCTGGAGCGGTCTGGAGCAGCACAGCAACGCGACCCAGACCGTTCGCGCGATCGCCCAGCTCTACGCGCTCACCGGGTGTCTGGACGCGCCCGGCGGCAACGTCGCCTTCACGCCGGTGCCGACCCACCCTGTCGACGGTGCGGACCTCATCGAGAAGGCGCAACGGGCGAAGACGATCGGCCTGGAGACGCGTCCGCTCGGCCCCGCCCGGTTCGAGCACGTGACGGGCGAGGACTTCTACCGCGCCGCGCTGGACGGTGTCCCGTACCGGGCGCGCGCGCTGGTGAACTTCGGTGCGAACTTCGTGATGGCGCACGGCGACAGCGCCCGCGGGCGCGACGCATTGGCGGCGCTCGACTTCTTCGTCCACGCCGATCTGTTCATGAGCCCGACCGCCGAGCAGGCCGACATCGTGCTGCCGGTGACGAGCGCCTTCGAGCACGAGGCGCTGCGCGTCGGCTTCGAAGTGAGCCAGGACGCGCAGTCGTTGATCCAGCTGCGGACGCCGCTCGTGCCGCCGCGCGGCGAGGCGCGTCCGGACCTGCAGATCGTCTTCGACCTCGCCGTGCGGCTCGGGTTGGGCCAGCACTTCTTCGACGGTTCCATCGACGCGGCGTGGACGCACCAGCTGGCGCCGAGCGGGGTGACCCTGGAGCAGCTCCGGGCGGCCCCGGCAGGTGTCCGCCTCCCGCTCGCGACGCGCTACCGCAAGTACGCCGAGCGCGGCTTCCGTACGCCGTCGGGCAAGGTGGAGCTGTACTCGCCGGCGCTGCTGAAGGCCGGTTATCCCGCGTTGCCCACGTTCGCGGAGCCGTCCATCGGTCCGCGTTCACGCCCGGATCTCGTGGGCCGCTTCCCGCTGGTGTTGTCGTGCGCGAAGTCCCTGTTCTTCTGCGAGACCCAGCATCGGCAACTGCCGGCGCTGCGGGCGTCCTCGCCGCACCCACAGCTGGAGCTGCACCCGGACACCGCGGCCGCACGCGGCATCGCCGCCGGTGACTGGGTCACGCTGGAGACGCCCACCGGACAGATCCGCGCCCGGGCCAAGCTGAATGCCAGTCTCGATCCCGGCGTCGTGTTCGGACAGCACGGCTGGTGGCAAGCCTGTCCGGAATCGGGCGAACCCGGCTACCCGCCGTTCGGCGACGGCAGCGCGAACCTGAACCTCGTCCTGCAGCAGCAGCCGAGCGATCCGGTCAGCGGCAGCTCGCCGTTGCGCGCCAGCCTGTGCGAGGTCACGCGGGAATGATGCGACCATGCCGCGCTGGCTCGCGACCATGCGTCGCGGTGCGCAGGAACCGAACCACACCCGCGCACCCCGCTGCCTCGCCCTGGAGCCGGAGCATCTCCTCGACGGCGGCGCGGCGAGCGCGTGCTCCCCTCCGCGCATGAGCCCCGAACGCGCGCCGTGCCTGTCGAGCGTCGCGCGCAGGGGCAGCGATGGGAGACCTGTCGCTGGGACACGTCGGCACGGTGCTGGGTACGGCCAGCTGGTTGCACTCGGCACTCGCGCCGAGCTCGATCAACTCCTCGTGGGCCGGGCTCGACAGCCCGACCTGCGGCGAGAGCCGTTGTCCTCGAGATCGAGCCGCAGCGTGTTCCAGCACACGTCCGCGTTGAAGAAGAGGGTCCGCACCAGATCCACGTCCAGCCCCAGCTGCAACGCTGGCCCGGTCTGGCGCAAAATCGCGTCGGGCCGTACATTCCTCCCATGAAGTGCGCGGCGTCGCTGCTTGCGATCGGTACGCTGTGGGCGGTCCCCGCGCTTGCCGACCCTCCGACGGCGCACTACGGACTGCCCGGTCCCGAGATGGCGCGCACGGTTCCCGAGTGGAGGGCGGTGAACGGAGGCCTCGTCCTGTTCGGCGCGAGCTACGCCGGCGCGATCGGCGGCGCCGCCGCATCGGACTTTCGCAGCGACACGGCGTGGCTTGCCGTACCCGTTTTCGGCCCGTGGATCAGCATCGCGCGCGGCACCACGTTGAACGCCTGGGGCCTCTCCCTCGACGGCCTGGCGCAGCTCGGCGGCGCCACACTCGTGGCCGCCGGCTTCGTCTATCCGCGCCGCGTGCTCGGCCCAGCCCAGGGCGGCCTGCGCGTCGACCGCGTCACCGTCGGTCGCTCCACGATCGCGGTCGGCGGATCGTTCTAGCTCACGCGTTGCTGCTGCGAGCGTGGATGCGTCCGGTCGTCCACTTCGGCGGTCGGCGCGCGGGTGTTGTCGGGCCGGACCCCGTCTGCCGGGTGCCGGTTCGGCGCGGTATCCCGCGCCGAACCGACATCCCCAGCCACAAATCGCCTTGCGGCGAGCTCCGCCGCCGCACCGCTGCTGGCCTCTGCACGATCCGGATCTCGAGGCGGCCTCCTGCCGTCGCAGTCGCTCTCGAGCGAAATGATCCTGGCGTTCGGGCGGCCCGGGCGAATACCGGATCGGATAGACGACGGTCACGTGCCAGGCCGCGGTCGGCGATGGTCGCTTCGTGAACACAGGCGTGCGAGACCGTGCCGTCCGCCTCGATGACGAAGCGCACCGAGAGGCGCCCCTGGGCGCTCGGCATCTTCTTCAGCGCGCAGTACAGCTTGCCGGGGATCGGATGCGCGTACCACCAATGCGGCGGGTCGCCCATGTGAGCGCATGCGAGCGCCGCGCATGCCAGCCATGTCGGCGTCCATCGCACGCAGCGACGATCGCTGCACGCCGCCTCGGGCGCAAGCCGATCATGAAAGCGTGGAGCGAGGCGCTCGCCGATGTCGGTTCGCTCGCGGGCTCACGGCTCGAGGGTGTCTAGCGACAACGCCTTCACATAACGCGTGCACCACGGGTCGTCGGTAGGCGTGCACGGTCTTCCGCCGCACTGTTCCGCACCGGGATCGCAATATTCCAGGCCCGGGAAGACGAACAACGCGTCTCTCCAGTCCAGCTGGCGCCAGATGCTCTCCGGCGGTTTCCGGAGCGTCACACCGTCACGCCCGGCTGGGAACCAGATGGTCCAGACCGGAAAGCTCAACCCGGCGGAATCGTCATGAGCCCAGATGATCAGCCGATCGGGCGATTCCGAACCGCCGGTCCAGGTGATGGGATCGAACAGTCCCGGTCCCGACGAAGTGAACCCGATCGGGTCGGGGAGCGGTGGCGGAGCCGTCGACGGGAAATACCCGTGCTGGAAGACCCCCACGTTGAGCAAGTCGAGGCACTCGGAGTACTCCGTTTCGACATCGGCCTCCGGAAACGCCCGCACGTATGCGGTCTTCCAGTGGCAACCCGCGTTGTCGACAAACGGAGTGAACGCGTAGAACGCCCGGACGTCGCTGGCCACACTCCGCGTCGTGGGCCCCACCGTACAGCCCACGCGGGAGTCGAATGGTGCCAGCGTTCCGGAGGCTTCTTCGATGGGCAGGGGCTTCGCGAAGTCGACATCGACCGCGTCGCCCGAGCTCGGGATGTCTGTCACGAATGCCGCCAGCATCGGCGGCTGCAACCAATCGGACGTATTGCCGGACAACATGTCCTGCGCGATGATCTTGCCGGTCGTACCCGGCTCCGTCTTCAAGACGATGCTGTCCGGCTGGGGCGAACCGTCGCAGGTCGCCACGTGGACGGAAGGAGTCGTCAATCCGACGGCCAAGCAGTCGCTGCTCGAGACCTTGTTCAGGATCTTCAGCGTCAAGACTCGCGTCCACTGGGCCGCGCTTCGACGTGGCCGGAGATGCAGGACGCGGCTGCCCTTCGGGGTCACGCCGAGCACCGTGACCAGGACGCGCCCGGGACTGAAGGCCGTGATATCGACGGCTTCGCTGGCGAAGTCCACGTTCGGGAAGGTCGCGGTGCCCTGATGCGTCGTGAGCTGTTGCTCGATGCCGCCCGAGTGATCCACAACCACGATGGCGCCCGGGATCGGGACATCGTTCTGGTCCACGACCAGGATGCTGTCGCTCGCCACGTGAAGGCCGGCTCCGGCCGCTCCGGCTTCCCCCCCCGCTCCGCCCGCCACGGCTCCCGCTGCCGACCCACCGGATCCATCGCGACCGGGCGCGTCCTGGCCCAACTTGCCGCCACAGCCTGCGAGCAACAGACACACGACGATCGAGACGCTTGTTCCTGCGGCGGTCACAAGCGCATCTCAAGCAATCGCCATGCCGGGCAAGTCGCGCGCGGTAACGCGATTCCGAGCGGTCTGGTGTGCTGCGCGAGCCACACTGTGCGGAGTAGACTGGCGCCACGATGCGGGCAGGATGGATCGGCGGGGCGCTTGTCGCCCTCGGGTGCGCCTCCACGGGCGCGAACGTGGCGGCGCCGAAGGCCGCGAGTGTGCACGGCGCGAGCACGCCGGAGAGCCCGCCGTCGGCTCCCGTGGAGGCCGCGTTTCCCCGCACGCTCGCGGTCGTGCGTCCGGACTCGACGTTCGTCTTGTACCTGGATGGCGACAAGCTCCACGCTTCGCCGTGGTTTTCCGGACTCGTCGGCGCGACTTCAAGCATGGGAGGCCTCGACCCGTTCGGGATGGTGGAGAAGCGCTGCGGCTTCGATCCCGCGGCGGCGCTGAAGAGCCTCGCGGTCGCGGGCAGCGTCGACGACGACGGACCCACCGGCCTGCTCGCCGCGGCAGAGTTGACGCGCCCGGCCAGCGACGCGCTCTCGTGCATCGAGCGCTTCCAGCCGGAAGTGAAGAAGGCGCGGGTCGCCGGCCACGAGGCCCTCGTGCTGGACGAGGACAACGCGCTGGTCGGCGTCGACCGGCTGCTGGCGCTCGGCGCGCCGCGGGACCTGACGGGCTTCGACGTCGAGCGCGCGCCGCGCTCGCTGCCACCGTTCGCCGCGCGCGCGCTGGCCGCGCATCGCAACGCCACGCTGGTGGCGGCGCTCGACTGGTCGAAGCGCGCGATGCCGCTGCGGACTCTGCTGCTCGTCATGGAATCGGACCAGAGCCACTGGAGCGTGCGCGCGGACATCGAGACCGCAGCGCCTGGCCTCGCGCGCCAGATCGCGGCGCAGGCGGATCTATCGAAGCTGCCCGTGAAGGCGGAGCTGCGCAGTGTCCTGCCGACGCTGCACAGCTCCGTCCGTGATCAACGTGTCACCCTCGAGCTCAGGGTGGACGGCGACGGCGCCGCCCAGGCACGTGGCATCGGTGCGCTGGCGGCCGTCGGCATCTACGGCGTGCGCCGCTACCTCGCCCAAGCCAAGGAAGCCGAAGCCAGGAACACGGTCGCGCAGATCTCCAAGGATCTGGCCGCGTACTACGAGACGCTTCCCCCTGGAAAGCGCCTGCTCCCGCCAAGTGCACCGCTGACGCCCGCGACCGTTCCACACGGCCACAAGGTGCAGACGAAGCCGGACGACTGGAACCACGGCACCTGGAAAGCGATCCAGTTCGAGATGATCGATCCGCAGTACTACAGCTACGAGATCGTCACCGCGAAGGACCGGAAGAGCGCCGTGGTACGCGCCACCGGCGACCTGAACGGTGACGACATCGAGTCCCGATTCTCGATCAAGCTGCAGGTCGACGAGCACGGCGAGCTGATGGTCGCGCCGTACATCGAGGAATATCAGCCGGACGAGTAGGGCGCGAGCCCCGGCCGCACCAGCGTCGGGCGCGCGCGCCGCGGGGATGCCGGCTCAGCCCGCCGGCCCGCGCGTGCGGCGGAAGAGCCACCACTCGCCGGCGCGGGTAACGAAGTGGATCGATCGATCGTCGCGGAAGCGGTACGCCGGGTTCTTCCGCTCGCGCACCAGGAACTCGTCGAACCAGACGCCGTGCTCGAGCACGCGGAACTTCTGGGGCTCCCACTCCCAGTGCTCGGGCACCGGCGGGGGAACCACCCCGCCGTCGCGGTAGCGGATCGGGCTGAGCTCCCAACTGACGAAGTTGAACGAGAGCCAGCCGCCCCGCTCCGCCTGGACCCATGCGGGCAGGTGCACGAACGGCGAGTGCGAGCGCGAGATCCCCGAGCGATCGTTGACCAGGTAAAGCAGCTTCGGCGCGCGCGGAATGCGCTCCACGATGGCGCGGAACGGCGCGGTCAGCGTCTCGAAGCGAGCGTACTGCACTGCAACGAGGTACGCGATGCGCCCGGCGGCCAGGCCGACGACGAGCACGAGCGCGAGCCTCGCGGGCGCGCTGCGCGGCATGTCGGGGAGCGCCGCCAGCGCGATGAACGACGCGCTTGTGATCTCCCGCGGGTACACGTACCACCACGCGCCCAGAGTCATGGGCAGCACGACGTAGGCGGTCACGAACCCGGCCGCGAGCACCAGCGGCAGGACGGTCACGCCGACGCCCCAGCGCCGCTCGCCCGACGAGCGCTCCGCAGCGCGCCCGCTCGCGAAGAACGCGAGCGTCGTCACCGCGGCCACCACCAGGATCACGGCGCCGAGCTGCAGGAAGAGCGCGTGTTCGTGGCGCCCCACCGCACCGTCGAAGCCGTGGAACAGGTAGTCCTCGATCGCCGCGAGACGGAGCCGATCGAGGTCGAGCGCGAGCGAACCGTGACTCGCGCCGGCGAAGGCTGCGCCGGCGACGAGCCGCCATGCGGCGAACGCGGCCAGGGACGGCAAGAGCGGCAGCAGGACGACCTTGAAGCGCCGGGTCGCCGGATACATCACCGCGCCCGTCACCAGCACCGACACCACCGCGAACGGGAAGCGGTAGATGTGCGTCGCGAAGATCGCCAGGAGGCATGCCGCGAGCAGGACACGCCGCCGCCGCGTGGGCCGATCGACCAGCAATAGCGTGAAGCCGACCGAGGCCGCGT
Organism: uncultured delta proteobacterium; assembly: GCA_963775185.1. GTDB lineage: Bacteria > Myxococcota_A > Polyangia > Polyangiales > Polyangiaceae > JAPSGB01. Next base: position 11,772 of record CAVZIE010000016.1, read on the forward strand.
ACAGGCCCAGGGCTCCCATGAAATTCAGGAAGCCCCAGTGCGTCAGGTTGGTCCAGACCAGCCCCAGCCCGAGCACGCCCCACAGCGGGCTCTTCTTCATGCCGTAGAAGAGCACGGCGAGCCCGGCGGGAAGCAGCACCAGCATGACCGCGGCGGCGATGCGCGCCGAAAGAGCGATGGGGAACACGCACGCGAGCAGCGCACCGAGCACATAGAACGAGACGTAGGGCACCGCGAGCGGGTGCACGGTGAACTGCTCGCGGAAGTGCCACGCCGGGTCGCCATAGTGGCGCAGCACCGACATCGCCGCGGCGTGGAACGGCATGTCGGTCATGGGCGGCAGCGTGACCACCGACAGCGGATAAGCGACGACGTAGAGCGTGAAGCCCGCGGCGAGCGCGAGCGCCAGCCGTTCGAGCGGCGCCGCTGCGAGGCGGGTCCAGCGGCTGCCTGAGCTCACCCGGAAGAGGGATAGCATGCCGCAAGCCCGCGCGGGGTGTGCTCGGCGAGCCCCAGGATCTCCACGGGCATGCCAAGACGTCGCGCACGTCGCCGGCTGCGTCCAATACCGTTTCGGTATCGTCGCGCGTGGTACGCTCGGAGCGTGAGCCTGGACCAGATCCGCTACTTCGTCGCCGTCGCGGAAGCAGGCCACCTCGGGCGCGCCGCCGGACGCCTGCACATCTCGCAGCCGCCGCTCAGTCGGCAAGTCAAGAGCCTCGAGGAAGAGCTGGGCACGCCGCTCTTCGAGCGGACCTCGCGGGGGATGCGCCTGCTTCCGCCGGGCGAGCGCCTGCTCGACCACGCGCGGCGCATCCTGGCCGCGGTCGAGGCGGCGCGAACGGCTGTGCTCGTCGCGGACGGCTAGAACAGGAACAAACCATGACCCGATTCGCCAACGCCCGGCAGCTCTTCACGACGGTCACCGAGGACGGCAGGCTCGTGTTGTCGATCGAGCCGCTCGACGTGCCTACCCCCGCGTCGGACGAGGTCGTCGTCGAGATGAAGGCGACCCCGATCAACCCGAGCGACCTCGGTCTCCTCCTCGCGCCCGCCGACATGACCACCGCGCGACGCGACATCGTGGACGGTCACCCCGCGCTTGTGGCCGACGTGCAAACGGAGATGAAGCGCATGGTCACCGAACGCGTCGGCAAGAAGCTGGCGGCCGGCAACGAGGGTGCTGGCGTCGTCGTCGCCGCCGGCGCATCGGACGAGGCGCAGGCGCTCGTGGGCAAAGCGGTGACGCTCGTCGGCGGGATGATGTACCGGACGCACCGCCTCATGAAGGCGCACGATGCCCTGCCGTTGCCTGAGGGCGCGGACCCGGCGGAGGGCGCGTCGCTGTTCGTCAACCCGATGACCGCGCAGGGTTTCCTCGACACGATGCAGAGCGAAGGGCACTCGGCGATCGTGCACACGGCGGCCGCATCCAACCTCGGCCAGATGCTCGCGAAGCTGTGCCTGAAGAAGGACGTGCCCCTCGTCGCCATCGTGCGCGACGATGAGCAGCGGGCGGTGCTCGCCGGGATCGGCCTCACGCACATCGTCGACTCGTCGAAGGAGAGCTTCGTGGGCGACCTCGTCGCAGCCATCGTCGACACCGGCGCCACCCTCGCCTTCGACGCCATCAGCGGCGGCAAGATGGCCAACACGATCCTGATCGCGATGGAGCAGGCGCTCCTGAAGCGTGGCACGCCGACCAGCGTCTACGGCGTGCCCGTCCACAAGCAGGTCTACATCTACGGCCGCCTCGACACCGGCCCCACGCCGCTCACCGCGAGCTACGGCATGTACTGGGGCGTCGGCGGCTGGCTCCTCACGCCGCACCTGAAGAAGGTCGGCCTCGAGCGCACGATCGAGATGCGCCGCTACAGCATCGCCGAGCGCAACGGCATCTTCGCCAGCCGCTACACGGAGACCATCGGCCTCGACGGCATGATCGACCCCGACATCGCGCGGGCGTACGCCCGCAAGGCGACGGGTCGGAAGTACCTGGTCGATCCGAGCCGTACGGCCTGAGGCATGCGAGCGTGCACAACAAGCTGACGCAATTCCTCGCTTTCGTGTGTGTCGCGCTGGCGGTCGCTGCTTGCGCGAGCGTACGGACGCGCCCGGATGGCGGAAAGGGGCTCCTGCCGGTCGGGTCGGCGGCGCCGGATCTGGTCGGCTACGACGTGGCGGGGACCGCGATGCGACTATCGGATGCGCGCGGGCGGCCGGCGGTCGTGTATTTCTATCCGAAGGACGGGACGCCAGGCTGTACCAAGGAAGCCTGCGCGTTTCGCGACGCGTGGAAACGCTTCGCGGCGGCCGGCGTGCGCGTGTTCGGCGTGTCGAGCGACTCGCGCGAGAGCCATCGGGAGTTCGCGCGCGATCACCACTTGCCGTTTCCCCTGGTCGCCGACGTGGACGAGAGCGTCGCGCGCGCCTGGGGCGTCGGGAGCAGCCTGTTCGGCTACTCGCGGGTGAGCTTCCTGGTCGGCCCGGACGGTCACGTGGCGCGGGTGTTCCCGGATGTCGATCCCGGAGTGCACGCGGCAGAGGTGCTCGCTGCAGCCGCGGCTCTCCCCGCGCCGCGGCCGGAAGCCCAGCGGCGCGACCCGCGGGAAACGCATTAGCGTGTCGGTAGATCCGCCGCTGACTTCGACGGGTCGAGGTACTTCTGCAGCTTGCCGGTGAGGTAGTCCTTCGCCTTGCCGCGCCAGAGCATGCCAGGGTCCTTGCCCCGGAAGGCGACGTGCTTGTCGTCGATCTCCACGCTGCCGTCGATGGCGACGACCAGATACTTGCCGCGGATCGTCGCGCGGTCGTCGCCCTCCCAACGCACCTCGAGGCCGTGCTTGTTCTGGAGGTAGTCGCCGAGCGCGTGCATGCGCGCCCGGACGTCGTCGATGGGCAGGCTGTGCGGGTAGTCGATCTCGATGGCCATGACGGCCGCGACTCTACTACGTCTGGCGCTGGCGCGCGGTCAGGGTGTGGCCGCCCATGTGCCGCCGCTGGTGGCGCAATCCTGCTGCACCTGCTGCGTCCCGGCGCCGTTGTAGCCGCAAGACTCCAGAGCGCCCAACTTGCAGCAGCCGTCCAGATTCGCCGTGGGGCAAGCATCGACGACCGTGCCGCCGTCGTTGGTGCACGCCTGCTGGGCCATCGAAGCGTCGCTCGCTAGCGTGGTCTGGATGATGCAGTAGTCCTTGGCCTGCGCGCTGCACGCGACCGCCACGTTGCCGTTGCCGCCGCTACCGCCGCTGCCGCCGCTGCCGCCGCTGCCGCCGGTACCCGTGGACGTGCAGTCGCTCGCGCAGCTCTGGTGCTCGCACGTGTTGATTGCGTCGGTCGCCGTAGTACACGTCGCGTCCGGTGCCCCGCACCCGATGAGGCAGGCGGTGTCGCCACACGGGCACTTCCCCACACAAGCGCCGTACGTCGGACACTTCCCACCCGCGAGGTTTCCGGAGGCATATCCGGAGCCGAACGCATCGGAAAGCTCGGCGTCGCACTTGCTTTTCATGCACGAGTCGCAGGCAGGGCCGGCGCTCAGCGAGCCGATGAGACACGTGCCGCCGCCGCCGCCCGTGCCGCCGCCCGAGCTGTTGCTCGAGCTGCAGGCGAGCCCACAGGCCGAGGCAAGGGCGAATGTAGCCAGCAGAAAGCGCAGATTCATCGGTTCCTCCAATGCAGGCAAGGCGAGCGGCAATGGACGCGAATGTCCGGTCCCCGCGATCCTTGTTACCAGGCTTGCGGCTGCTGGCAAAATGCCCGCCCGGGTTCCAGACGCACGATCTGCGCGGGCTCCGGCATCGGGAGCTGCAACCCCTACGACGGCGCCATCGACGTGCTCGTCGCGGATGCTGAACACGCGTCCGCGCTCTGTCACGATGACCGCCAGCCTTGATACCTGAAGGAGGTTGATTCGACACGGCGCGGTATCGTGGCGAGCGCCTCGACACGTCGCTTGACTCGCTACCGCAGCGACGCAGTGACGAGGGAATGCCGGCCCGGCGCGGAATCCCGGTTCCGCGCCGGACCGGCATCCAGAAGCCAACGGACCCCGGCCGAGGTAGTCTGGTGACCATGGACGAGCCCGGCTCTGCTGCGCTCCGGCAAATCGCCGACGCTGCCTGGCGCGAGACCGCGCGACTCGCGCTGTCTGCGCTTTCGCGTCGCGGCGGTGCGCTGGGCGAAGCGGGGCGTTCATTGGAGCGCACGCTCGACCCGGGCGCGCTGCCGGCGGGCGTGGCCGCGCTCGCGCGGCATTTCGCCGTGCACGCGCCCGAGGCCGTGCGCGAGGAGCTCTTCGAAGCACTCGACTGGGAGCTCCACACCTTCCGCGGGGGGCGCAAGGTCGAGACGAGCCACCGGCTCGAGGCCGTCGAGGGTGTCCCGGTCGCGCGCGCGGCGATCCCCGTGGAGCAATCCGGTTTCGGTGCGGAAGCGACGGCAGTGGACCTCGACGCGCCGCACTCGATGGGCGACTTGTCGCGCTATGCGAACGCGTACCTCGGGCACACGTTCGTCGACGACGCGATCGAAAACGCTCGCGCCGTCGAGTTGCACAACGGCACCGCGGCGGAGGCAATGGCGGCCCTCGGGCGCGCGGCGCGTCTTCCTTTCATCATCTCGCCACGCCGAAGCTGCACTTCCAGCTGCTCCTCGCGAAGATCGGCGACGAGCTCCGCTGGGCGATCGCTTGTGACGACGGCCCGGACATGGTCCGTCACCTCGCGAAGGCGCTGCGGGCGGCGCGCGCGCGGAGTGGCGCTCGCGTCGATCCCGCGCGCGTGAGCCGCTTCGATCACCGGCCCGACGAGGCCTCATATCGGCCCTCGCGCCTGCGCCGCTGCTTCGAGTCGAGCGGCGCGATTCCGCGGCAGGTGACGGTAGGCTTCGAACGCGTTGCTCGGTACGCTTGCCGCGCGGGCACGGCGCGTGGCCCAGGTGCGCGCGCTGCAAGGTGCGCGCGACTTGCCGCGCGAGCTCTGGCCGCTCCGGGACCTCGATGCGCGCGCGCTGCTCGGCTCCGCGTCGCACCGCGCACAGGTGGACACGCTCCTTTCGCGAGTGAACGCCACGGGCCCGGCCGAGCTGCTGTCGAACGTGCCCGACGTGAAGCTCGCCGCCGTCGACGGTCCGGACGCCTTCCTCGATCACAGCCGGCTCGCCTATCGCAACGCACGCGGCGAGCGTCGCGAGGTGCTGCTCGTACGCAATCCGTACGGCGATGCGGCGGTGGCAATGGGCGCGTTGTTTCGCGAGTGCGGCGTCGAGGACGTGCTCGTCTACGGCACCGCGGCGTCGCTCGACCTCGCCTCGCGGGTCGGGGACCTGCACCTCGCGTCGCAGGCGACGTCCGCCGACGGCGCCGTCCACGCGTTCGACAATCGCGCGCTCGAGGCGCGCTTCACCGATCTGCACGCGCATCCGGGCACGTGCGTGGGTAGCCGCATCGTGAACGTGCGGTCGCCCTTGGACGAGCTCGACGCGGAGATCGAGCGCCTGCGGGCCGAGGGCCACCAGCTCGTGGAGATGGAGCTCGCGGGGCTGCTGCGCGGGCTCGGCGGCGGCAGCGCGCGCATCGCCGCGCTGCACGTGGTCTCCGACGTTCCGCAGAGCGCGCACACGCTGGAAGGCTTCTCTCCCACGCTGGCCGAGCGCGCGCTGGGCGCCGCGGTGGATGTGTGGGTGGCAGCGTTCGGGATAGCGGACCTGGACGTGTAGGCTAGCGCGTCACCGCCGCCAGTCTTCGAGCTGGATGGGGCCGCCGTCCGAGCCGCGGGACTCGGGCCGCGTTCGATCACCGCCCGAGCCGGCGTAGCACCTGCATCGACGAAGACAAGCCTGTCCGCGATGGTCGACGCGCTGCTGGGGGAGCCGACCCCGGCGACGATCGCTCGGGCTTGGGCTGCTACCGCGAGGCTGCGGCCACCCCGATCACCGCGGTTCCGAGCGCGAGCTGCATGTGGTTGCAAGCCCGGTTGGACGTCACGGAAACGTCGCCCATGAAACCGTGCAAGGTGGCGTTGGGCGGAGAAGGGTACATCGACGTTTCCCATCATTCCGTGGACCGACACCAGGGGCGGCACGTACGTACCATCGAGCTCGCCCGTTCCGCCCCGGACGACGAACCGCGTCCAGTCGATCCAATACGCGTCGAGCGAACCCATGCTCGCGTAGAGTTCGGCACGGTCGGTGACCTTGGCAGCCGCTGTGCCCATGCCGGAGGTCGTCCAGACGTGGCACACCGGCGACGCCTGCATGGTCTGGATGGGCGGTGCCGCGCCACACCCCGTCGGTGAGACGAGGGCGAGGAGGACAATCAACGACCGCAGCGTCGAAGTCCCGTGGTCATGCGGCGCGCGACTCGCCGGTTGGGTCACGTCCGACCCCTAACGCGGCGTGGCCCACGGCGCCTTCGTCTTCATTGCAGCCGACCGTCCGCTCTGAAGCGACCCTGTTGGCGCACGAAGTAACAGACCTGCCCTGTTTCCGGCGATTGGCGCGCGTGGGACCGTGCGCAAGGTGGGACGCAGCGTGACGTATTTTTCATGGAGGCCATGAGTGATGCCGGTCCAGCGCGGAATCACGCTGAGCGCCGCCCTCGTCGTCACGGGGTGTCTGGCCACGCCGCGGGCGCAGGACGCCCCCGCGCCGCGCGAAGACGCCAGCCAGCTGCAGCACGACGAACCGGAGTGCGCGCGCAACGTCATGGTGTTCGATCCCGGCACCATCCCCAGCGGCGCTACCACGAGATCGCGTCCCTCTCCGCAACCTGTTACCCCGGTGCGCTGGCAAACTGCGAGCGGCGCTTGAAGGCGCGCGCGTGCGAGCTCGGCGCCGACGCGATCATCCTCGGCGACACTACGCGCGACGCGCCGCCGCCCGGCGCGTCGCCGCAGTCGTTGGTGTCCCGATCGGCGCGCGCGGTGCGCTGGACCGACGGCAACGAGCTGCACTGAGCCGGTTCGCCACGCGCGCGGGCGCTTCAGGCCCTTAAGGTCGGACATTATTTGTCGCACCATGTAAAGACGTCTTTACATGACCCGGGCCCAAGGCGTCTTTACATGGCTCACGTCGACATGCCTTTCCCCCACGATCGGAAGCCGGCGAAGCGACCGCGACCATACCAGCGGAAACGCGACGAACCGTAGCCACGCGCCATCATAACCCTCACGCCGCCATGAAGGAAATTGCGGCCACTGGGACAACCACTGGGGCGACTTGGCGACGCGCGACCGACTG
>CAVZIE010000017.1:0-171303 GCA_963775185.1 uncultured delta proteobacterium
GCACGGGCTCCCGGTTTGCTCCGGAACTTGGAGTTGCTTCCCAAGCGCGCTCCTAGCAGCTCTACTCAGCTGTGATGGGTGACGTTTCACACCTTGCGCTCCTCGCAGCGACTCGCGCGACGCTGACGTTCGGCCTGCTATCGACGGGTTGCGCGTCCACGCGGCTCGTCCTGGAGAAGCCGATTCGGACCAGTGCATGAGCGCGGGACTCAAAGGATGCCCCGACCTCACCGAAGGGGTGCTGGACTACGTGGACGGCGACCAAGCCGGTGGCGACGCCAACCTCGACGCCGGAATCCGCAAGAACGCCGCGGGTCAGCTCAAGGACTTCGCCGAGAGCTTGCGCGGACTCGAGAACTTGCCGGGCTCCGACTCGTTCATGGGGCCGATCCGCGAAATCATCGCCAAGCTCGAGGCGGGCTCGGACCAGCAGGGGTCGCCGCCGACCAAGCCGCGCGACGAGGTGGCGACGCGAGACGCGAAAGAGGACGAGCACTCACCCGACGAGCGCCGACGAAGGCGCAGGGTGCGCGACGAGGATGACGGCGCCGATGGCGACAGCGCTGACGACGATTCCGCGACGCCTCGGCCCCATTCCCCGAAGACATCTCCAGACGACAGCGCCCCGACCCGGCACCCGCCGATCACGCTCGCGCTCGACCCGTCGCATCTGCTCAGCGGCACCGTGATGGCCGCGAACGACTCCAACGGAGGGGCTCGCGATGCGCCTGCCCGGCTCGTGCCCGGCGTTGGCGCGAAGGCGTACTGCACCAAGGCCGTCAGTGGGCCGATCGTTCTCACCGACGTCCATGCCGGCGGCGCGTGTCCAGTCGACGTGTTGTTGGTGGTCGGAGACTTTTCCGCGGCGCGCCTGGTGATTCCCGTACCGGCTCACACGCCCGTGCACGCGACAAGTGCGCGTATCTCTGTCGGATCGCTCGAGACAATCTCGATCGTGGCGCTCAAGACCAGCGATTCGGCCACGCCAGTGACGCCCGCGGACCGAGCGCACCCCCGAAGCGAGGGATACCGCGCCGCCCCGACAACCTGACTGTCCGTCGAGGCCGTGGCGGTGATCCTTCGCCGGCGATCGCCGGCGGTCGCCAGTCTTCGCCAGCTGCCGCTGGCAAGAATCCGCGCGCTTCCGAAGGGCACGGCGCTTGCTGTCCACACGGGCCATGGTCACGGACACCGTTGGCGGTCATACTAGCGGTATGACCACGGAGAAGATCGCCGTCAGCCTGCCGAAGGCCGTGGCTGACCGCGCGCGACGCGCGGTTCGGCAGGGCCGCGCGCCGAGCGTGAGCGCGTACGTCGCCGCGGCACTCGAGGAGAAGGAGAAGCACGACGACCTCGCCGCGCTGCTCGACGAGATGCTGGCGGAGACCGGTGGGGCGTTGACTGCCGCCGAACGACGCACGGCGGACCGCGCGCTCGGCCTTGCCACGCGCAAGCGACCGCGGCAAAAGCGACGATGACGCGCGGGCTCGTGCTCGACACCGGCGCGCTGATCGCGTTCGACCGCAACGTTCGTCGCGTCGTCGCGCTGATCGCACGGGCGCGCGAGCACGGTTTCGTGCTTGCGGTGCCCGCGGGCGTGGTCGGCCAGGCGTGGCGCGACGGACGCCGCCAAGCCCGGCTCGCCCGCCTGCTTGCCGCGGCGGAGGTGGAGATTGAGGCACTCGACGACGAGCGCGCGCGCGCCGCGGGCCAACTGTGCGGCGTACACGGCACGTCGGATGTGGTCGACGCTTCCGTGGTGCTGTGCGCGCGCCGCCGAGGGCACGCCATCGTGACGTCGGACGCGACCGACCTGCGCACGCTCGACAGCGCGGCACGCCTGATCCGCGCGTGACGTAGTTTACCGTTCGCTGCCGGTCCGGCGCGGTATCCCGCGTCGAACCCGCCTGGTGCCGCACCCGCTGATTCCGCGCCGGACCGACACCCCGGATCAAGGACCACGCGTCGACGCGTCGACTCGTCGGCCTCGCCGACTCGAAAGCGGCTTGGCTTCACCCCACCCCGATCTCGCGTCGGTGGCGCCGACATGAAAGCGACTGCACCGTGACATTCGAGCTCGACGGCGTGGAGGACGACAGCGCGCCATGGCTGTCCGCGCTCGCCACATCGCGGTTCAGCAGCGGCACCAAGGTCACGTCCACGACGTGCCCGCCGGACACCTCGTTGACAAAGAATTTCGCCTGGGCGGACGACGGGACGTTCTACTTCGGCAGCGGCTACAACCGTCCGGCGCCACTCGGCACCGCGAGCGTGCAGGGCGACGCCGTCACCGTGACCGCGGACTTCTCGATCGACGACGGCAACGGCGGCACGCTGAAGCTCACGGGGTCGGGCTCGCTGACCCTCGGCACGGTGGACGACGATCCGCTCCACGGCTGGCGTACGTCGGGCGCGAGCTCGTGCGGCTGGCCGCAGACCAAGCCCGCGGCGTTCACGGGAAGCTACGCGCCCCTCGTGGGCGACACGCTCCCCGACGGCGTGTTCATGGACCAGGGCGGCTGCGGCCCGTGCCAACTGGGCTCGGACACGCAGAAAGCCTTCGAAGACTCGATGCAAGCGCTGGGCGTCGACACGCTGGTCGTGTCGATGCTCGTGCCCGACTACGCCAAGGCGGACCAGAGCCCGACGCTGGATGATCTCAAGAGCTTCGTCACGGTCACCGGCACGAGCGGCGTCGCCCTCGCCGATCGCGGCTTCGGCGCTGCGATCATCAGCAGCGTCGCACCCGGCGCGACCCAGTACTCGTTCGGCTACCCGTCGTACCTGCTGGTCGCGCCGAGCGGGAAGATCCTGTACGGGGTGCAGGGCTTCAAGGACACCCCGAGCACCTGGGACGATCTGGCGACCCGCATCAAGACCGACGCCGGCAAATAGGGAGGGTTGCCGGTCCGGCGCGGAACCACGCGGACGCCCCGCGGAATACCGCGCCGGACACACACAGCCCTCACGTCTCACGCACGCGCGAACTCGCGTCCATGTCGCCGACATGAAAGCGGCTTCGCTTCGTCCGAGACCGATCTCGCGTCGGTGGCTCGCCTCGCGCGGGTCTTCGTTGGACCTGCGAGTGGGGCGCGGCGCTCAGGACCGCTCGTGCCGTGAGATCGGCGAACACGACGATGGCCCCGCGGTCGTCTCGCGGCCGCGGTTGAGCAATCTGCGGGTTGCGCTTTTCCCGGCGGCACGCTACGCATGAGCAACCAGGAGGTTGCATATGTCCGCCACCCCCGATCGGATCGAGAAACAAGTCTTGCTGCGCGCGCCGCTCGAGCGCGTGTGGCGCGCCATCACCGACTCGGCACAGTTCGGTACGTGGTTCGGCGTCGCGTTCGACGGGCCCTTTGTCGCCGGACAGAGCATCGTCGGGCGCATCGTGCCGACGAAGGTCGACGCCGCGATCGCGAAGTTGCAGGAACCCCACGCGGGCGCGCGGTTCGAGCTCGGCATCGAGCGGGTGGAGCCGATGCGGCTGTTCTCGTTCCGCTGGCACCCGTTCGCCGTCGAGCCGGACGTAGACTACTCCACCGAAGCCGCGACGCTCGTGGTCTTCGAGCTCGAAGAAGTGCCGGACGGCACGCGCCTGACGATCACGGAGTCCGGCTTCAGCCAGATCCCGCTCGCGCGTCGCGCCAAGGCGTTCACCGCGAACGAAGGCGGCTGGACGGCGCAGCTGGGCTTGATCGAGAAGTACCTGGTGCAGCCGTCGGGCTGAACGGAGCAGACCATGTCGCGATCGACCGCGCTCGCCCCTCGTCTCGTCGAAGCCGCGCCCGTGTTCGCGGCGCTTGGCGACCCCACGCGCCTCTCACTGGTCGCGCGCCTGTGCGACGACGGCCCGCTGTCGATCGCGCGCCTGAGCGACGGCGCCGACGTCACGCGACAAGCCGTGACCAAGCACCTGCACACGCTGGCGGACGCGGGCCTGGTCCGCAGTCGGCGCACGGGTCGCGAGCGCATCTGGGAGCTCCGCCCACAGCGACTCGCGGCAGTGCGTCGCGATCTGGAGCGCATCTCCGCGCACTGGGACGAAGCGATCGAGCGCCTGCGCGCGCTCGTGGAGGGCCCGGAAGAGCGCTGAAGTTCGCGGCCGAGGCGGAGCCGCGGTGTAGGGGGATTCCGCGCCGCGCCGACACCCTGATCGGCGAGGGCGTTGCCCCCGCAGAAATGTGACGCCGATTTTGGCACTCACAGCGCCAAAATTGACTCCACATTATAATGTGACGCCGATTTTGGCGCGCTCAGTGCCAAAACCCGCGTCACATTTTCTTTCCTGCCGGTGCGGCGCGGAAGCTCGCGGCCGAGGCGGCGGCGCGACGTATCTGTCTGCTCGACGCCACGCTGGTGTCAGCGCAGTCGCGCGAACAGCGGCGCGCGCGTCCGTCCCGCACGGCGCTCCGATCAACAGACCCCAAGCGCAGGGCGCAGGGGGCGCGGGCGCGGAGCGGGGGCCGAGGCGAGGGAGGCGGTGCAGGCTCGCGCGAGCGGCGCAGTGCCGAGGGGGGCCCCGCGGAGCGCGCGCACCCCCGGAGCCCGGAGCGAGCCGGCAGCGCGCGCACCTCCGGAGCCCGGAGCGAGCCGGCGGCCGGTGCAGGGGGATTCCGCGCCGGTCCGACACCCTGATCATCCACTCAGGGGCTGGAAAATAGCGCCGATGTATGCGCGAGCGCGCTTGACACCCAGGGCGCGGTGACTACCTTCCGCCGCACGCCAGTTAGCACTCTCGTCAGGTGAGTGCTAACGAGCAAAACCGAAGAACTTCAACGGGTTGCGCGTTTTTCGCGCCCCGGAAACCAGGAAAGACAGGGAGGCAAGTCATGAAGATCCGACCGCTGCAGGACCGCGTGATCGTCAAGCGCGTCAAGGAAGAAGAGAAGACCAAGGGCGGCATCATCATCCCGGATTCGGCGAAGGAAAAGCCGATCGAGGGTGAGGTCATCGCCGTGGGCAACGGCAAGGTTCAGGACGACGGCAAGGTCCGTCCGCTGGACATCAAGAAGGGCGACCGCGTCCTGTTCGGCAAGTACGCCGGCACCGAGGTCAAGATCGAGGGCGAAGAGCACCTGATTCTGCGCGAGGACGACATCCTCGGCGTCATCGAGAAGTGAAGTAGAGGAGGACGAAGAAGATGTCTGCCAAGGAAATCGTTTACCAGGAACAGGCCCGCAACCTCATCCTCGCCGGCGTCAACGCGCTGGCCGACGCGGTGAAGGTCACCCTCGGTCCCAAGGGCCGCAACGTCGTGCTCGAGAAGAGCTTCGGCTCGCCGACGATCACCAAGGACGGCGTGACCGTCGCCAAGGAGATCGAGCTCGAGAACAAGTTCGAGAACATGGGCGCACAGATGGTGCGCGAGGTCGCGTCGAAGACGTCCGACGTCGCCGGCGACGGCACCACCACCGCCACCGTGCTCGCGCAGGCGATCTTCCGCGAGGGCTCCAAGCTCGTCGCCGCGGGTCACAACCCGATGGAGATCAAGCGCGGCATCGACAAGGCCGTCGAGACCATCGTCGAGCACCTCGCGAAGATCTCGAAGCAGACCCGCGACCCGGCGGAGATCGCCCAGGTCGGCACCGTCAGCGCGAACGGCGACGCCACCATCGGCAAGCTGCTCAGCGAGGCGATGGAGAAGGTCGGCAAGGAAGGCGTGATCACGGTCGAAGAGGCGAAGACCGCCGAGACCAGCCTCGACGTCGTCGAGGGCATGCAGTTCGATCGCGGCTACCTCTCGCCGTACTTCGTCACCGATCCGGAGCGCATGGAGGCGACGCTGGAGGATTGCTACATCCTGCTCAGCGAGAAGAAGATCAGCAACATGAAGGACCTGCTCCCGGTCCTCGAGGCGATTGCGCGCCAGCAGAAGCCGCTGCTCATCGTGGCAGAGGACATCGAGGGCGAGGCGCTCGCGACGCTGGTCGTCAACAAGCTCCGTGGCACGCTGAGCTGCTGCGCCGTCAAGGCGCCGGGCTTCGGTGATCGCCGCAAGGAGATGCTGAAGGACATCGCCACGCTGACCGGCGGTCAGGTGATCGCGGAGGAGCTCGGGCTCAAGCTCGAGAACGTCACGATCAGCGACCTCGGCCAGGCCAAGACGATCAAGGTGGACAAGGACAACACCACGATCGTCGACGGCGCGGGCAAGAAGGACAAGATCAAGGCCCGTCAGAACGAGATCCGCCAGCAGGTCGAGAACACGACCAGCGACTACGACCGCGAGAAGCTCCAGGAGCGCCTGGCCAAGCTCGTGGGCGGCGTCGCCGTGATCAAGGTCGGCGCGGCCACCGAGACCGAGATGAAGGAGAAGAAGGCGCGCGTCGAGGACGCCCTCCACGCCACCCGTGCGGCGGTCGAGGAAGGCATCGTCCCCGGCGGCGGCGTCGCGCTGCTCCGTGCCCAGAAGGCGCTCGACAAGCTCGACGTCAGTGACGAGCAGCGCTTCGGCGTCTCGATCATCCGTCGTTCGATCGAGGAGCCGCTCCGTCAGATCGTCGGCAACGCAGGCGAAGAAGGCTCGATCGTCGTGAACAAGGTTCGCGAGGGCAAGGGCAACTTCGGCTACAACGCCGCGACCAACGAGTACGGCGACCTGGTCGCCATGGGCGTCATCGACCCGGCGAAGGTCGTGCGCTCGGCGCTGCAGAACGCCGCGAGCGTGGCCGGCTTGATGCTGACCACCGAGGCGCTCGTCGCCGACAAGCCGAAGGAAGAGAAGGGCGGCGCTCCGGGCGGTCACAGCCACGGCGGCCTCGGCGACTTCTAGTCGGCAAGCTCGAGAGAGCAGAGACAAGGGCGGCCCTCCGACAAGGAGCGGTCGCCCTTTCTCTTTGTCGGGGCGGCGCGGAAGCGACCGGTCAGTCGTCCACGGGAACAGGCGGCTCCCGCACGGTCATGATGAAGACGTGATCTTCGTCGAAGCGGTACAGGAGCCAGAGGGGGATTCGTCCGGCCACGGGGATTCTCCCGTCGCGATGCAGCGGTCGAGCTGCTCGGCCGTGAGCTCGATGTAATCGCCACGTGCGAAGTCCTCGTCGGCTTGCCGCAGCTCGGCTTCAAGCTCGGGCGTGACCCGCACGCGCCTCCTGGCAGGCAGCTTTGCGGCCGTATCGTTCGGGGTCATGCGGAGAGGTTCTCACCGCTGCGCGGCCCTGTCACGAAAGCGGCTCGCCGCAGCGAAGCCCCGCGCGTGTCCCTCCCATCCGCGCGCAGCGCGCGCTCGCCATGGCGGTGCCAGTCCGTCAGCAACCACGCTGCCGGCGCGCGCTGCGCCGGATAAGGGAGGGACCGGAGACAAGGGCGGCCCTCCGACAAGGAGCGGTTGCCCTTCTTTCTTGTCGGGACGGCGCGGAAGCGCGCGATGCGTGTCGGCGGCACCAGCTCTCGATCGGCGCTCACGCGCACTCCGCAACGAAGCGGGGCGCATGCGCCTGTCGGCGAGGCCTCTCTTGTCGCAGGGCGTCTGGTTACCAGTCGCGCTTGGCGGTGTGCGACGCTCCCGTCGTGAAGCGGATGCGCGAGCTGGCGCGAGGTGGCGGTCATCATCGAGAGCTGGCGTCGGCACTACAACGCCGTCCGTCCGCACTCGAGCCTCGACTACCTCACGCCCAACGAGTACACGAACAAGTTCCAGTCGACATATACACAGGCCGGCGCGGCGGTTCTCAACTAACGACTGGTCCGGAGAAACCAGGCAGGTCACGATTGCAGGCAGGTCGGCGGGGGCGGTCACATTCCACCAAACCCAGGAGGACGACATTGAAGGAAGTAGTTCGACGAATCTTGGGCGCGAGTGTGGGCGCGGGGGCGCTCGTTGCGCTCGGCTGCCAACCGCCGCCCGTCATCCACGGGGAGGTTCCGGCACCCCGCTTCGGGAACGTAGAGGGGGCCGCCTACCAGTTTGGGGTTTCCGTGCTCGTCGACGGACCGTACAGCGGCGAGCCAAGCCTCGACGCGTGGACGTCGAGCGGCCTCCAGTATTGGATGGCAGACGGCCAGATGAAATCGATATGCGGTTTGCCAACGCACGTCCGAGCGAAGGACGGAGAGCGCCTGGGGGCCTGGCTCATCGTCTTCAAGCACGTCGAAGGGAAGGGGCCGTCCGGCCGAGGCAACTACTTGCTCGACGTTCCGGACGAGCGCATCGAATCCGCCCGCGCTGGTCTTCTGACCATGTACTGGGAGCCCTACGAGACGAACATCGGCAAGCGCTACACGGCCTGGCTCGTGGTCATGGGCGGCCCTGGTGGCTCGCGGCCCCATTGCGAAATTTCCGCAGGCAATGCGCTGCTCAAGCCCGTGCGAGGCCCGAGTGAGAAGCAGAAGAAGTGCGACCAGCTTCTCGAGCACGCCGACACGCTCATTTCCCACGAGCTAAACGAGCACTTCAATGCGATGGCGCAGATGTCCCCAGCCGAGCGCGACACGTATGTCCAAAGCCACGGCTCGCTCGCAGCTACCGCCAGAAAGGAGGTCGATCAACACTCCTTCGCGCACCGTCACGAGACCGTGACCGCCCTCCTCGACCCCATCGTCCGCGAGTACCGCCGATGCGCAACGATGAATGAGACGGTCCTCGATTGCCGGCTCCGGGCCGACAATTTCGAGGCCTTGCAAGCGTGCACCAAGTAAGCACCACGGTGCTTGTTCTGGCTACCCCGATCATGCGCAGGCATGAATGCCCCAGCATCGCGCGGCCCAACACGTGGTCCTGGTGGAGCCGGTACGGGATCCAGAGGTCGTGGCACCGTGCCGCGCCTTCCGTGCGGGAGCGCGCTTTACATGCGTGGAGAGCCGTGAAATGATGGGACTGTGGTGAGGACTGTTAATCACCTCGCGCAGCTCGGGTTGGCGGCGATGACGTTGATGGTTGTTGCCTGCGTCCAACATGCGCAGGTAGCGCCGACGGTGCCATTGCGGCCGGCGACCGCGAAAGAAGCGGCACAGACGGTGACGATCGGTGGGGCAAGGTACCTCGTTCCGGCCGAGTGCCTGTGCGCACGTCTGGGTGCCGGTCAGTCCGAAGGTCGACTCGCGGGTGGAGACTCCGAAGGGCGCCTCGCAGGTGGAGACTCCGAAGGGCGCCTCGCAGGTGGAGACTCCGAAGGGCGCCTCGCAGGTGGAGACTCCGAAGGGCGCCTCGCAGGTGGAGACTCCGAAGGGCGCCTCGCGGGAGGAGACTCCGAAGGGCGCCTCGCAGGTGGAGACTCCGAAGGGCGCCTCGCGGGAGGAGACTCCGAAGGGCGCCTCGCAGGTGGAGACTCCGAAGGGCGCCTCGCGGGAGGAGACTCCGAAGGGCGGATTGGCGCAGGCGCGTCCGCCGGGCTTCGTTGCCGAACCGGCAACGATCGCTGCGACGTCATCGTGCTCGCCGATGGGCGGCTCGTCGGGATCCAATAGCAGGCAGGTTGGCGGGGGCGGTCGCATTCCACCAAACCCAAGAGGACGACATTGAAGGAAGTAGTTCGACGAATCGTGGGCGCGATTGTGGGCGCGGCGGCGCTCGTGACGCTCGGCTGCCAACCGCCGCCCGTCATTCACGGGCAGGTTCCGGCGCCCCGCTTTGGAAACGTCATGACGACAGCTGTTCGTGCCGTCGACGTGCCCTTCTATGGTGAGCCGAGCCTTCGCGACTGGAACGACGGTTTGGTTATCTATCTCCAGGGCGCCGAATCGAGGCTGTGCGGTGACGCGATCCTTGTCCATGCGCGCGATGGAAAGCGCGTCAAGGCCAGGCTCTTCGTCTTCAACTACGTGCACGGCCAGGGGCCTTCCGGCCGCGGCGACTACTTGGTCGATGTTCCGGAGGACCGACTCGAGTCTGCCCGCCAAGGGCTCCTGACTATGTATTGGGAACCCTACCTTGTGAACGGCAAGCGCTACACTGCGTGGCTCGTGGCCATGGGTGGCCCCGGCGGCGAGTTTCCCCGTTGTACCGAGGAGCACAGCGGGGGCATGTACAAACCGCTCGGGATTGTCAGGGGCGGCCCTCGCAGCGGACCGCCCGGGCAGTCAGCACCGGAGGCGTCGCCGGAGGAGCCAGCGCCCCCGCAGTCCGGCAAGTGTCGCGCGCTAAAAAAACATGTTTCCGATGTCTTGACTGCCGAAGTGGCCCTGCACACCTCGGCGATGATGACAATGTCCCCGGCCGAGCGAGACGCGTATGTCGCGGACCACGGGCCGCTTGCCTTGGTCACGAGGAAAATGATTGAAGCTCCTCCCGGGAAACAAAAGGTGCGAGCGATGAAGTTGCTGCACCCTCTGATGTCCGATTTCGTCCGTACCTCAATCATGAAGTGCAACGAGCTCGACGAGGCCGTCCTTGATTGCGAGATGGGCGCCAAGGACTTCGCAGCAGTCAAAGCGTGCTCCAAGTAACGGGAGCCGCACGTTTGAAGCGGGCGCCGCGCGACACGCAAGCGAAGCCCCGCGCAAGTCCCTCCCGTCCGCGCGCAGCGCGCTCGCGCGCTGCGCCGGATTTGGGAGGGACCGCGGAGGCGAAGCCGACGCGAGGGTGGGCAGCCCCAGCCGACAAGCCGAAGGAAGACAAGGGGGCGCAGCCGGGCGGTCACAGCCACGGCGGCCCCGGCGACTTCTAGTCGGCGCGCTCGAAAGAGCAGAGACAAGGGCGGCCCTCCGACAAGGAGCGGTCGCCCCTTCTTTTTGTCGGGACGGCGCGGGAGCGACGGACGCGGGGCCTGGCGAAGCGAGGTGCAGCGGGTTACGATCCCCAACATGAAGTTCCCGGTCGTGTTGGAGCGCGACGAGACGGGCATGGTCATCGCCGATTGCCCGGCAATTCCCGGGTGTGTCAGCCAGGGCCCCACGGAGGAAGAGGCGCTCGCCAACATTCGGGAAGCCATCGTGGCGTGTCTCGAGGTGCGTGCAGAACAGGGGCTCCCGCTGACGGTGCGCACGGTCGAGGTGGACATCGCCGTTGCCTGACCTGCCGGTCGCCTCCGGTCGCGAAGCGCGTGCCGCGTTCGAGCGGCTCGGCTGGGTGTTCCAGCGCCAGCGCGGCAGTCACATGATCTTGACCAAAGCCGGCAGCATCGTCTCGCTGTCGATCCCCGATCATCGGGAGCTTGCGCCGGGAACCCTGCGCAAGCTCATCCGTCACGCCGGACTCACGGTTGAGGAATTCCGCTCCGCGCTTCGTTGACACACCACGCGGTGGCGACCGCGGTGCCGAGACTTCGTGCAGCCATGCGGTGCTCCCGGGAACTTCGCGAAGCCCCGCGCGTGTCCCTCCCATCCGCGCGCAGCGCGCGCTCGCCACTACCTCGCTGGTCCTTCAGCAACAACCTTACCGGCGCGCTGCGCCGGATAAGGGAGGGACCGCGGAGGCGGAGCCGACGCGAGGGTGGGCATCAACAACAGCCACGGCGGCCCCGGCGACTTCTAGTCGGCAAGCTCGAGAGAGCAGAGACAAGGGCGGCCCTCCGACAAGGAGCCGTCGCCCTTTCCTTCTTGTCGGGACGGCGCGGAACCCACCGGTTCGGCGTCGCGCGGCCACGAGATGCCCGGCGGCCGCCAGCACGTTGTTCACCTCGCTGGTGAGGGCATAGTCGGTATTGGAATGGGGGCGTGATGAGCTCGAGCGCACGCGCATCGATGAAGCGGAGACGCGGATGACCGGGGCTCGATCGAACGCACACCTCGTGCTCGTCGCGCTGGCGGCGCTGGCGTGGATCGTGGGCTGCAATTCGACCAACGCCGCGTCGGGCGGGGGCGCGGCGGGAAACAGCGGAGGCGGCGGTTCGAGTGGCCAGCCTGGCGCCGGCGGGAGCGGCGGCGCTTCTGGCGGCACTGCCGGATCGGGCGGCGCTGGTGGCAGCGCGGGGAGCTCCGCCGGCGGAGGTGGGACCGGCGGAGTCGTTGATGCGGACGGCGGCGACGCGTGCGCGCCGACGGCCGGCGCGGATGGCGGAATCGATCCCATGACGGGCTGCTCCAACGCATACGTGTTGCCGCACTACGGCGGCGACACGTGCGGATTGTGCGATCCGGGCGTGTCCGAGCAGTGCTCGAACGCGACGGGATGCGACTGGATTGCCGAATTCTCCGTCGAGTGCGCTGCTGATGGCAGCGTGTGCGCGCTCTTCCCATACGCATGCGGCGGCACGAACACCACGGAGTGCGGCTGGAGCGCGACGGCCGCTTGTCCCGCCCAGCTCGACGCGGCTTCCCAGGCCGCGCTTGCAACCTCGGGCAGCTGCGCCAACGACACGTGGTGCACCGCCGGCCATCACTGCGACGTTCGCGTCGCGAACCGGATGTTCTGCGACAACACTCCATTGTTCTATGCCAAGGACTACTGCCTCGACGCCGGCGCGGACGCGGGAACGGACGCCTCGGACGCAGGAGTCAACGTGGATGCCGCAGACGCCGGTGCAGAGTAGACGCATGGTCGAGACGCGAGGAGGCCCGCGCGTCCGAGGCGCGCCGGTCAGTCCAGGTGAACCTCGGGCTGCATCTCGATACGAAGGACCTCCGGCAAGGCCGCGAGCGTGAGCACGCGACGGACCTCGATGATCCCCGAGACGACTCCGTCCTGGTCGAAGCCCGTCTGCAGGCCCGCCGACACGAGCGCCGCACGCTCGCCGCGGTAGGTGACGCTGACCACGATGCGTTCGCACGCGTCCCTGGGCTGCTGGACCCGGACGGCCAGGAGTCCCTCGAGCTTGTGCAGCACCTCGGGCGTCGGCGCGCTGGTCGGCTTCTCGTAGCCTTCCGAGCAGACCCACACGGGTGCAGGCACGGCTGGGTGCGCTTGCGTCTGCGAACCTCCGCAGCCAACGCCGAGCACGAGTGCGGTCCAGAGCCCGAGGCGTCGTGTCATCGATGGACCCTATCAGCGCCGGGGGCGGCGACAGCCACGGCGCGCTGGCGTCGCGCGAGCTCGATATCTAGCCGATTCCACCCGCGGAGCGGCGGTCGACCTGGGTCCCGGTCTTCCCGGTCGTGCAACTGCTCATGCGGTCGGCCAGGAGCGCTGGCATTGAGCGGACAACGGAGGCCCGGATGATCGAGCATCGAGTTGGCGTGTCGCGCGGTGGGTTGCACGTGGGTCGGAGCGCGGTCGCCGCGCTTATCGTGTGTGGGGGCGTGCTCCTGGCGTGCAAGTCGGACAAGTTCACCGGTACCTACAAGGGGGCGGCAACGCTCGAGAGCAAGACGGGCGGCGATCGGACCGTGACCGGCGAGAAGTCGTACCCCGAAGTGTCGATGGTGCTCGAAGGCAACTCCGAGAAGAACTTCATCTTGCACCTCGTGTTCGGCGCCGACAGTCCGATCAAGAACTGCAAATGGAGCATCGACAACGATGCCCTGCATCCGGGCAGGCCGCTCGACGACATGTTCCTCACGTATCCCGTGCGAGACGGCAAGAACGCGGACCACACGTGCGAGAATCGAATGGGCCGGGAAACGCTACAAGGTGAAGTTCCGTACAGCGGAGCTGTTCGTCTCGGCATCCCTCGGCATGAAGCTGAGCTCGACACGCTCACGCCGGGCGGCGAGATGGACTTCGCGTTCAAGTTCAAGGGCGAGCGCAAGAAGTGACGTGCGGTGAGCGGCTGGAACGCCCTACCCGGCGTCGGCTTCGGCCGACACCATGAAGACCGGGCAGGGAGCTCGCTCGATGACGTCCTCGACGACGCTGCCCAGCTTGACGCGGTCCATTCGCTCCACGCCGCCCCGACCGTGGGAGACCATCATGATCAGGTCGCTTCGCAGTTCCTCGCTGGCGCCCAGAATGGCCTCCACCGGCGCCGCGTCGGCGACCTGCGTGCGGGTGGGGACGCCCTTGTTCTCCAGACCGACGCCGATCACGTCGAGGTAGGCCTGTAGCTTCTTCGTGTGATCGTCGGACTCCGATCCTTCGGCCACCGCCAGTAGCGTGACCTCGCCGCCGAACTTCAGCGCTATCTCCTGAACGTGGGGGAGGACCTGCTCGGCTGTCGCGGAGCCGTCGAGGGGTACGAGCAGCCGCTGGAAACGCGTCCGGATGCTGGACCACGCGTCGGTCGGCCGGATCAGCAGCAGCGGCGGGGTGGTCTGGTAGATCACGTCGCGGGTCACGTGGGATTTCACCCAGCGGCTCAAGCGGGAACGGGAGTGGGTGCTGATGATGACGACATCGACCTTGCCGGTAGTGGCCACCTCACCGATCACGTCGGCGGGGATGCCCTCGCGGACCGTCGTGTCCCAGTGGTACCCGCCGGCGCCGAGATCTTCTGCCACGTCCTCGAGGTACTCCGTCGCCCCCTGACGCGAGCGACCCTGGCGGACCTCTTCGCTCGTGGGTGCCTCGCTCACGACCGACAACAGGTGGATGGTTCCGGTGTAGTTGCGGGCGATCGTCTGCGCCTGGGCCAGAGCGAGCTCCGAGCCAGGGGATTGGTCGAGGGGGACAAGGATGTCCTCGTAGCCGACACCGGAGTAGAGCGCGTCGCCTACCGTCGACGGCAGGATGCTCGACGCAAGCGCCAGGCCCAGCCGGTCGTCGATCGACTTCGGCGGCCCTAGCCGGCGCCGGATGTAGCCGAAGCCGAGGTACATCACCGGAATGATGACCAGGTAGAACCACGCTCCCTGTGTGAAGCGCTCCTCGAAGATGATGAAGGTGGCGCCGCTCGACAAGAGCGCAGCGATGGCGGTTCCCGCTAGCGCCGCCACGCGGGCTGTCTCGACCTTGCGTCGCGTCTCACGCACGAGCCGCTTGACGGTTGCCCAGGCGGTGATGCTGAGGAGGATGAACACGCCGGCTGCATACAGCGTGAGGTAGGTCTCCTCGCGGGTCCCGAAGACAACGAAGCAGGCGACACAGATGCCTACCTCGAGCCACACTGGATTGGCGGCGACGCCGTACTTGTTGCGCTGACCGAACCAGGCCGGGACGTAGTGACGATGTCGAAGGCCCAGGCTCAAGTTCTGGATACCCTGCGCGCTGGCGGCCGCAGCCGAGAGCAGCACCGCGACTCCGATGAACGTGCCGATGTACGGAAGCGGTGACGGCAGCAGCTTGTCCATCGTCTGGGTGAAGACGGACACCTCGCGGTTCGAGATGTCGGCGAGGTCGTAGATGGCCGGCCCCACGATGAGCATCGTGAGGCAGGTGGTCCCCATGACGATCACGAGGCTTCCGAACGCCTTGCGTGATCGTTCCCGTGCCGGCCCCCGATACGCCGCGACCAGATTGGCGAAGATCTCGATGCCGGTCATCAGCGCCAGGATCCGCGCGTACCCGCCCAGCGTCGCGTGCAGGTTCTTCGCCGCGAAGGCCGACCAGTCGAGCGGTGGCAAGCGCAGGCCGTAGCGGACGATCGTGGCGATCATCATCACCCACAAGAGCAGCAGGACCGCCGCCGTCGCAGGGCCGAACGCCCGGGCCGACATCTTCGGACCCAGGTTGACGGCGAAGCCGACGAGCGAGCAAAACGCCACTGCCACGAGCGTCCTGAGCGGCATGCCCAGGTAGCTCGTGTCGAGCACCGGGAAGCGATCGGCCATGAAGGTGACGAGCGCCGCGATGCTCACCAGAAACGTCAGGGTGTATTCCACCACCGTGATGCTGGCGTTGACGTTGACCGCCCAGCCGCCAAACTCGTCCTCGCTGAGCCCGCTGCCGCCGCTGCCGTCGGTGACCCAGATCATCACCAACCGGTACATGGCCGAGACCATGACGACGGTGAGCACGGCCAGCCAGATCGCCGCTCCGAACGCCACCGAGGCGACGCCCGCGGCGGCGATCATCCGCAGAAACGGACCAAAGACGTACAGCGGCGAAGTCGCCGGATCACCGCCGCCGGCGAGGGCACCTTCGACGGAGCCCGAGAGCTTGTGGGAGACGTGAGCCATGTTGATCGAAGCAGCCGCAATCGCGCTACGCGAGCGCACTCTCGCTGCCCGAATCCTGCGTGAAGATGCATGAGGACTTCGAAGCCGCGATGGCCGTTCGCACAAACGAAACGACCTCGCCATCGACAGGCAGGCCGAGCACGTCCATGTCCGATTGTGGCGCTTGCTCGGCCATTACCGGGAACAGCTCGCCGACCACGACCAGGACCGCGGTGCGCTCGGGAAGTCGGCACAGCTCGCGCAGCTCGCGCAGGTAGCCGACGGCGGACTCGACTTGGGCGGCGTCAGCCACCACGCAGATCAGGTTGAGCTGGGCGTTCCAGGCGCGAGTCAGCCGGAACGCCAGCAACACAGCGAGATTCATGTTGCCGAGCTTGAGCCCGTCTTCGACGCTCGTCATGGCTGGTGGCGGTCGCACCCACAGGTTGATGACCTGCTCGCGGCCGGTCCCCGCCTGCACGTGCATTCCGATCAGCGCCAGCCCCACCCGGAGCCGCCGCGTCTCGCGGAGGACCGTGCTGAGCTCGACGTCACGACCCACGTCGTGGGAGAGCGTGAGCGCGAGCAGGTTCGGTCGGAAGAAGGCCGACCCGAGCGCCTGCAGTCCGGTCACGATCCCTTGGTTGTAGCCCACGGTGTCGACCACCGACCAGGTCGTGAACACGTCCCGCTCCCGGAAGGCGCGCCCCAGTTTGGCGATTCGTGGCGTCACGTCGCCGACCGTCTCGTCGTCGGCCAGCCCGAGCAGCTTGATGCTGCCCTCGGGGCGCACCAGATCGACGAGCAAGCGATACTCGCCACGGAGCTCGGCCGGTTCGGATACCGGCACCAACGTGTTCGGCTTCCAGCCGCGCGCGGTCTCCATGTGCAGGGCGGTGACCCGCCCGGCTGCCCACTCGGCGAACGCGACGAACAGCCCGCTGCGGACGTCGTCTACCGGGCGGTCGACGCCGCGTTTCATGATCCAGACGTAGATGGCAATCACCACGCCCCAGGCGACGAGGCTGAACGCTCCGTTGACGATGAACATCGCGAAGGTGCAACCCACCACTCCGAACAGCGGCACCACGCGGGGCAGCTTCATCGTCGGCCGGAAGCTCATCAGGCCGAGGCTCGACTCCACCAGCGTCACCAGGTTGACCACCGCGTAGGTGATCAGGAAGAACATGGTGATGAGCGGCGCGATCACGTTCAGATCGCGCAGCAAGAGCGCTCCGAGCACGATCACGCCGGTGACGAGCAGCGCGCGCCGCGGCTCGCCGTCACGACCCACCTTGCTGAACCACTGCGCGCCCGGGATCAGGCGGTCGCGGCCGAGCGCCAACAGGATGCGCGGTGCGCCGATCAGCGACGAGAGCGCCGAGGAGAAGGTGGCGCCGAGCAGACCGGCGAGCACGCCAGGCGCCCACAGCGACTTGTCGATCATGACCGTGTAGTTGCCGGCGAGCTCCTTCGATGTGCCCGCGTAGCAAGACCAGATCGTGAGGGCGAAGTAGACGACGACACTGATCCCGATGGCAGATAGCGTGCCGATGGGAATGCTCCGCCGAGGGCTCTTCAGATCGCCCGACATGTTGGCGCCGGCCATCACGCCAGTGGCGGCAGGGAAGAACACGGCGAAGACGAGCCAGAAGCTCGAGCCGCTGAATCCCGTCTCCGCCGAGCCCGGATAGGAACCCCACCAATTGACCGCGGCGCCACTCCGGTAGACCGACACGTTGCCCAGCACGAGCACCAGCGAGACGGCGATCACCGCCATGACCACGTACTGGATACGGAACGCCAGGGTGGTGCTGATCAGGGCGAGCAGGAAGATGGCGGCGAACATGCCCACATCCACCAGCAGCGCTGGTGCTCGAGGGAAGAGCCACTGGAAGCCTTCGCGGAAGCCGAAGACATACATGGCCACCGCGAGCGCCTGCGACACGAACAGGGGAACGCCGACGCTGCCCCCCACCTCCAGGCCGAGCGAGCGAGCAATGATCGTATACGGGCCACCCGCCTGGAGTCGCGTGTTGGTCGCAATCGACGAAAGCGACAGACCGGTGGCGGCGGTGATTCCGAATGCCACGGCCAAGATGAGCCAGCTGCCGAGTAGCCCCGCGTTGCCCACCACCCAGGGCAGACGCAGGTACATGATCACGCCGAGAATCGTCAGCAGCGTCGGCGTGAAGACGCCGGCGAACGTGCCGAAGCGTTTCGCGACGGGCTCGGCGGGGGCCCGCTCGACGTTTGCCTCTGACACCTCGCCCGCCCCCACGGCATCGGCATGGGCCTGTTCGGCGATGCTGGCAAACGACAGCTGACGAGAACCGGTCGGGTGCTGCGGTGCCGGCGATAGGCGGTGGCGGGCCCTTCTTGTCGGTCCGGCGCGGAAACCGTGCGTGGCGGCGAATCGGCCGTATGGCCGATTTGGCGGTGGAACTTTCCGCCGTGCTTGCAGGTGCATGCGCCGGGGCGTAGGAAAGTGCGCTTGATTGTGAGGCTTGGATACTTGAGCACGGGTCCCGGCGGGGCGTTGTTCGCGGCGCTGTTGTCGGCGTGCGGCCTGCTCGCCTGCTCGTCGACGCCGCCGGACGACTGTCCCAAGGCGCAGCCCGCGTTCCACGTCACGCTGACGGCGTCCGACGGCCCCTTGCCGGCCGATACGACGCTGCGCGTCACCTACGGCGGGCAGAGCGAGGAGTACGCCCTGCTGTCCCCGCCGGCGCAGCCCGCGGTGGTGTACTGCACGCCCCAGTACGCTGACGACGCCGACGCCGCTGCCGATGCCGACGCCGACGCCGGCACGCGCGACGTGGTCGCGCTCTCGTGCGATCTCTGGACGCAGGCAGCCGCGACGATCGAAGTCCAGGCCGCGGACTATCCGAAGCTGACCGCCGATCTCGAGCCGGACACCAACGACTGCGGCATCAAGACGGTCGACTACCCGCTGCTGCTCGACAAGGGCGACGCCGGAACCCAGCCCTGACTCAGGGCGGGTCCGCGGCCAGCGAGATGCCGGACACGGTTCCGGCGGCGTCGCCTCCGACGAACAGTAGCCGCGTGCGGTCGCCGTCGCGGCGCACGAACGGCTCGCGCTCGCCGAGGTATGCGCGCAGGTTGGTGCGGCGCGCGAACACGGGGCCGACCGGGAAGCGCTCGAAGTGGACGAAGTCGCGCGTCGTTACCAGCCCGATGCTGTCGTTGACGTCCGCCGGCAGCGGCTTGCCCTCGTCGAGGGCGTCGGTGCCCTCGGCGCCGCGTCCGGTGAAGAACACGCGCACCACGTCGTCCACGACCATGGCGTAGGGCGTGCCGACGGCGTCGACGGCGCGCCAGAAGATGTCGTCCTGGATGTCTTTCGGCGTCAGCAGCGGCTGGTCGGAGAGCCGCGTCGCGGCGTCGCCGTCGATCGTCGCCACGCCGATGCCTGCGCCGCGCCCGCCCTCGTACAGCAGGTACTGCTTGCCGTGATAGGCGACCACCGACGGCGAGGCGACGCGCCCCG
The DNA here is from genome assembly GCA_963775185.1 of uncultured delta proteobacterium. Lineage (GTDB taxonomy): Bacteria > Myxococcota_A > Polyangia > Polyangiales > Polyangiaceae > JAPSGB01. The sequence continues at coordinate 19,361 of CAVZIE010000017.1, forward strand.
CTTCCCAGCCGCCGGGATCCGCGACCAGCACCGGCGCGGCGTCGCGCGTGAAGCTCGCGCCGTCCGGCGAGTGCGCGCGGGCGATGCGCGAGCCGCCGCCGGCGCTGAAGTAGAGCGTGAAGCCGCCGCCTTCCACGATCAGCGCCGGCGCCCCGACGGCGCCGTTGTCGCCTGGAGCCTCCGGCTCGAGCACGGGCTTGGCCGGGTCGGCCACCCAGCGCAGCTCCGTGTCGAGGCGCGCGCGGTAGATGCTGGTCTTGGTGCCGTCGTCGAGCGCGAGGTAGGCGTGCTCGACGCCGCTCGCGCCGACCAGCTCGGGCTCGTGCATCTCGCCGACGCTCTCGAGTGCCTCGCAGCTCTGCCCCTGGGCACAGTTGCCGTGCAGCGCGCCGCACAACGTGACGCGACAGGTCGACGCCAGCGAGTCGCACAGCTCGCCGTACGCGCAATCTCCGTCGCCCGCGCAGGTTCTCGAGCACGCGCCTACGCGGCACACGAAGCCGTCCGTGCAGTCGGTGTCCAGCGTGCAGCGCTTCGTGCAGTGGCCGCCTTGGCAGAGCTCGTCCTGGTCGCAGCCGCGCCCGGAGGTGTCGCACGCGCGCACGGCGCAGCGCCCGCAGAAGCAGTGTTCGCGCGGATCGCAGTCGCGGTCGGCGCCGCACGCGTGTGGAGCGACGCCGTCCGGAACGCAGAACGCGAGCTCCGCGCCGGCCGCGACCGACGGCGCGACCACGCGCGTGTTGCCGATGCAGAACTCCACGTTGCCCACGGGCGAGAAGCCGGTGATGCCGTCGCCGGGAAACACCGCCGTCGATTCCTGGTGCGGCGCGAGGCCGCATCCGGCAAACGCGGCGGCCGGCAGCGCCGATAGCAGCAACGCGACGATCCGTAGCCGCTTCATCGCCACGCGCCTCCGAACGTGATCATGCCGCTATACATGTCGCCGTCGGCGAAATAATGCGCGTTCGGCAGCGCGTCGCTCGGCTTGTCGAAGTTGCGCCGGGCAAGGTGCTGGTAGCCGATGGCCAGATCGCTCGACAGCTCGACGCCCCACACGCGGCCGAAGCACCAGCCGGCGCCCAGCGCGAACGTGTTGCGGGTCGAGTCCGCGTAGCTGGTCAGGCCGGTCTGGCGCGGAACCGGCGAAGGCGTGACGGCCCAGCCGGCGCGCAGCGCGAGTCGCGGCGGCGCGCGCTCGCCGTCGAAGCCCGGCGTACGCTTGCGCGGCTCGAGCGCGCCGCGGGGCAGCTCGAGTGCGCGGATCTCGACGCCCAGGTGCGGCGACAGCGTGTCACGGAAACGCGGATCGACGAAGCGCGACTCGAGCTCCGACGGATTCGTAACCAGATCCAGGTTCAAGTAGATGGTCGCGCTCGCCGGGGGCGCGGCGCTCCAGCGCGCGTACTGCAGGTCGGCGAGCAGCTCCAGCCAGCGCGTGACGTCCACGCGCGCTCCCAGATCGACCGTGAGCGGCTCGTAGCCGGACTTGCCGGCGGCATTCGCGATGGTGGTGCCGTTGAAGGGGTTGCCGTTGACGGAGATGCGCGCCTTCGTGTTCACCGCGACGCCCAGCGACAGCGGTCCGCGCACGCGCGCGGCGAAGCCCACGCGGCCGAGATCCAGCGCGAGGCCCGCGGTCGGCGCGATCTCGATCGGGAGCGCGATGTCGGTGCGCGAGTCGGCGTACGTGCCGTTGGCGTCCTGGGCGAGATCGAAGCTCGCGCCGTCGCCGCCCGTGCCGGCGAGGACCGACGCGCCCAGCCCGACCGACAGCGCGTGATAGCGCAGCGCTAGCGCGGCGTCGGCCACCGTGCGCTGCGGCGCGGCGTCGTAGAGCGGGAAGTTCGGCTCGGTCGGGCTGCGGAAGAACACCCGCGCCTGGTAGCCGTCGGGGATGTGGAGCGTGAGTCCTCCGCCGACGGCGACGGCGCCCGCGTCGTCGAGCGGCACGCCGATCTGCAGACCCAGATCCGTGCCGCTTACGTCGCGCACGCCGGCGTCGCTTCCCGAGATGCGCAACCGCATGCGGCCGTAGCCGTAGCCGGCTAGCAGCCGGACACCGGGCTGCCAGACGAACGCCGGGTTGACGGTGGGGCCGGTCGCGGCGCTCGCGTCGGCGATGTCCGACTGCGCGAGCGCCGCGCTGCGCGCGCCGAAGCCGAACAGCGACGCGGCGGTCGCGCCGGCGCGCGCCGGACACAGCGAGAGCGCGGCGAGCGCCAGCAGCGCGCCGTGCCGGGCGCGGCGGCTCATAGGTCGACCCCCACCGACGCGCTCAGCGCCCACACGCTGCCCGACGCGTTCAGCGCGGGATAGCCCGGGTTCGTGATGTTGTTGGCCGGCGCCAGCGGGTCGTCGCCCCACACCTCGTCCGGCGTGCACGTGCCGGTGGCCTGGCACACCCGTTTCGATTGCGAGAACGCGCCGACGTGCTGCAGCTGGGCGGCAGCACCGAAGCGCAGCACGTGCTTCGCGAGCACGTCGTGAAGGGCCAATTCCGCGCCGACACCAACCAGGACCTTGTTCCCATCCAGCAGGTTCGTCTCGCCCTGCTGGAGGTCGCGCTGGGTGCTGGGCTCGTAGCCGGCGCCGGCGTCGAGCACGAGCTGGTGGCGTCCGATGCCGAGGCGATAGCTGGCGGCGCCGCGCACGCTCCAGATGTCGCGCCAGATGTCGGGTTGGCCGCGGGGATACAGCGCCACGCCGGGCAGCGTGGCGCGCGTCGTCATCGATGGCCCCTTGAACTTGCCCCAGCGCTCGTACGCGGCGTCGAGCTCGAGCGCGAGCCGCGGAGTCGGCGTGACGGAGAACGCGAGCAGGTACGTGTCGGGCGTGAAGAACGCTTGACCGAGCGACACGTCCGCGACGAGCGGCACGCTGCCGACGGTCGAGTACGAGCGTGTGGCGATCGGGACCGCGAACTGCTCACGGTACACCACGCCCACACGCAGCCAATCGGCGGGCACGGCCTGGACGCCGGCGATCGCGGCGATCGTGGTCGGTGCTTCCTCGTCGATGCGCGCCTCCAGACCGCCGCTCGGGCCGCCCGCGAGCGACGCGGGGCCGCCGAGACTCGCGAACACGTTGGCCGCGACGCCCACGCCGAGCCAGTCGGTGACGCGCGCGGCGAGCGCCGGCAGCACCACGAGGCGCTGCGTGCGGTTCGCGTAGTACGGATACACGGGATCGGTGCGGGCCGGCGTCTGGAGGTGCATCAAGCTGTCCGGCAGCGAGTAGCCGCCGTAGCCGAAACGCAGCACGCCCTCGAGCGGACCTTCGAGCGGGACGTCGGCGTCGATCGCGACCGTCACGCCCGCGGGATCCGTGATCGGCAAGCGCCGCCCCTGCGCCTTCAGCGCGGAGGCGGCGGCGAGCGCGCCCACGGCGACGCGATAGCCGTGCCCTAGACCGAGGCCGCCCGGGTTGTAGAACGTCGCGGTGCCGTCGGTGGCGCGCGCGGCGCGCGCCCCCACGCTGGCCACGCCCGCGGGGCCGAAGCCATAGACGTCGAACGGATTGGCACGCGCCGCGCCGCAGACCCCGAGCGCGAAGCACGCGGCAGCCATGCCGGCTCGAGCCGTCCGCGCGGACATCCGGCCCCATCATCGGCCCGCGGGCCCGCGTAGTGCAACGTCAAACGCGTCGCGTTCTGCCCCGCTGGCGCGAGGCGGCGCGGGCGCTACACCAGCCGCGGAGGGAACACATGGGTCGCACGAACGCCAGCGTCGAGGACCAGGGCTACGCCCAAGCGTCCGAGCTCGAAGCGATTACGGAGATCGAGAGCGCGTGGGCGCAGCGCGGCAGCGGCGCGCGGCTTCGCGCGGTGCGCGCCGCCGCCGAGCGCGTGCGCGTGCGCTTCGCCGACGGCCCGCGCGTGCTGTCGCTGCGCACGCTGCCGATCTCGACGCTCGCGTATCCCACCCGGCACGCGTTCCACGGCGCCACGCTGTCGCCGGCGCCGCTCGTCGTGCTCACGCATCGCGCCGTGCTCGTCCAGTTCCTGCAGCACGGCGAGCCGAAGACGCTGCTGTTCAACCCTACCGACGACGTCGCCGCGCGCGCGACGCCGTTCTTCCAGCAGCTGATCCGGCAGGTCGGCGACTACCTCGCCTTCCAGGTGCTGCAGAAGCGCTTCGAGTCGCTGGAGAGCCAGCTCGGCAAGCTCGGTCTCGCGACGCGGGACATCGACTATGTCGCGTTCGACAACTTCCAGCACCAGGATCTGCGATCGCTTCTGGGCACCGGGGACCGCGCGCACGCGGCGCGCTTCCCGAACGCGAGGCTGCTCGCTTCACGCAAGGAGTGGAGCGACTGGGACGATCTGCATCCGACCCAGCGCGCGTGGTACGTGGCCGACGGCAAGCGCGACGTGGACACCGGGCGCGTGGTGCGGGTGAACGGCGATCTGCAGCTGGGCGACGGCGTGATGCTGCTGGCGACGCCGGGGCGCACGTCGGGCAACCGCACGCTGTTCGTGAACACCATCGACGGCGTCTGGGGCGTCAGCGACAACGGCGTGGCGGCCGACAGCTGGAGCCCGCTCGACAGCCGTATCAAGGGCCTCGCGGCGGCGTGCCGGCGCCAGGACGTCGACGTCGTGCCGAGCTTCGCCACGCCGGAGTGCGGTGCCGATCAGTACACGTCGATGATCCTCGAGCGCTCGATCGCCGACCGCGTACACCGCGCGCCGGCGTTCAGTCAGCTGCTGCCTTCGAGCGAGGTCACGCCCTCGCCGCTCGCTCCGGGGCTGAAGCCGACCATCGTCCACGGCAAGCTGAGCTACGGCGCGATCGCGCGCGACACCCGCCCGGTGCCGCGTGCTGGGCGGGTCGCGGGCGCCGCCTCCCCGCCGCACTGAGAGGTTGAGCAAGAATTGCTCGGAGCAGTTGCGAAGCAAGCTGCGGGGGGTCAAGGCCCCCCGAGGACTGAGGGCACGAGCAGCACCGACTACTTCGGCACGCCCGCGTCCAGATCGACGCGCTTGCCGCGCGAGCGCAGGTGCGCGGTTTCCTTCTCGTACTCGCCGCCTGCCGACGCTTCCACGTCGAGCACGACGATGCCCACGTCCGGGCAGTAGTCCGTCGTGATGCGCTTCGAGCCGCCCTGGGCGGCCTTCTCCTCGATCGTCTCCAGGCAGTGATCGAAGTGACCCGCGGGGACGTCCACGCTCTTGTCGACGCTGGTGATCCGGACCGTGCCGGACATGCCCTGCCACGTGGCGCCGGCGCGGAGCGGCGCCTTGAGCAGGAAGCCGCCGTCGAGGTTCCGGATCGCGTGCGGCAGGACCTCCAGGCGTTGGACCCGGCCGCCCACACCGAGCTCCACGATGTTCCCGACCGGCCGCCGCACCTGGAGCATCAGGACGCCCTTCTCGCCGGTGCTCTCGATCCGCGTCTCGAACGCGAGCACGGTGTCGTCGTCGAGCGGCAGATAGCGCGACACCTCGTCGGGATTGGGCGCGGCCGTCCCGGACGGCGACGCTGCCGGCGCGGTCCCGCCGCACGCCACGGCGAGCAGGGCCAGCAGCCACTCAATGCGGATGGACATAGGCCCAGCTCGCGAGAAAGCCCAGCAGCACGACGGCGACCAGGAGCAGATATCGCATCAGCGGATCGGGATCGATGCGGCGCCGGAGCTCGAGCGCCGCGTCGCGCACCTCTGGATCCTCCGCGCGGTCGGCGAGCGCGGGCGCCTCTTGTCTCACCAAGTGGTAGTTGCCCGCCTCGAACGCGGCGATCAAGCGATCGAGGTCCGGGTCGGCCGGGAAATCGATGATGAAGGCCGGCCGCTCGCGCCCCTGGGCGTCGAGCGGCTCACGCGCCGCGGCGCGCGGCGCCGCGCGCTTCTTGCGCTTCTTGCGCTTCTTCGGCCGCTCCGGCGCCGGCGCGTCCGCTTCCGCCGGTTGCTCGTCCTCCGCGGCCGGCACCGGCCCTTGTGCGGGCTCGCTCATCTGTTCCGGAAGCTAGCACAGGGTGCGGATCGAGCCGTTCAGAACTGGAAATATACGAACGGCACGGCCTTGGCGGTGGCGACCTCGCGCAGGGCGAGCGCGGCGGCGAACAGCGCCACGCCCTGTGCCGGCGCGGGCATGCGCGTGAACGCCTGGCGCGCGCCGACGTACCAGCGCTCCGGCGCCCAGTGCGTGACGAGGCCCACGGCGAGCACAGCCAACACCTGCCACGCCAGGTTCGGATGGAACGTAGTGAGCGCGCCGATCTGCGCGAACATCGTCCAGGCCTTGCGGAACGTTTCCGCGCGGAAAAAGATCCAGCAGGCGCACACGAAATGGAAAGTGAGCAGCACCTTCGCCACGTGCGTCACGTGCGCCATGCCGAAGGGCCGATCGCCGAGCCGCGGTTCGGCGCGCATCCGGTCGACCTTCTTCTTCTTCTCGGGCTTGCCGCGCCACTCGCTGTACCAGTGGGTCGCGGCGAGGGCGGCGCCGTGCAGACCGCCCCACACCACGAACGTCCAGTTCGCGCCGTGCCACAGGCCGCCGAGGAGCATCGTCAGCGCCAGGTTGATGTAGCGGCGTGCGCGCCCTTTGCGGTTGCCGCCGAGCGGGATGTACAGATAGTCGCGCAGCCACGTGGACAGCGAGATGTGCCAGCGGCGCCAGAAGTTGGAGACGTTCTCGGCCTTGTACGGCGCGTTGAAGTTGAGCGGGAAGCGCACGCCGAGCAGCAGCGCGGAACCGATGGCGATGTCCGTGTAGCCGGAGAAGTCGCAGTAGATCTGCACGGCGTAGCCGAGCACGGCGACGTAGCACTCCAGCGACGAGTACTGGAACGGCGCGTCGAACACGCGGTCGACCAGGTTCAGCGCCAGGTAGTCGCCGATCGCCATCTTCTTGAGCAGGCCGGTGGTGATCAAGAACAGCGCCTCGCTGCCTTCGGCGCTATTCCAGCGCGCCGGCTGCGCCAGCTGTGGCAAGAGGTCGCGCGGTCGCACGATCGGGCCGGCGACCAGATGCGGGAAGAACGCGACGAACCCCAGGTACTCCAGGTAGCTCCGGTGCGCCGGGATGTCGCCGCGGTACACGTCGATGACGTAGCTCATCGACTCGAACGTGAAGAAGCTGATGCCGATCGGCAGCGCGATGCGCAGCGCGACGTCCGGCGGATGGAAGCCGAGCGCCGAGAGCGCGGCCCGCGCGGACTCGACGCCGAAGTTGAAGTACTTGAAGACGCCGAGCACGCCCAGGTTCACGATCACCGTGCCGACGAGCCACAGCTTCCGCGTGCGAGCGTCGTCTGCCGAGCCGATGGCGCGTCCGAGCAGGTAGTCCACGGTGGACGAGCCGAAGATGAGCGGCAGGAAGCGCCAGTCCCAGTGGGCGTAGAAGACGTAGCTGGCGAGCAGCAGGCAGAAGAGCCGGACCTTGCGCGCGCGCACCAGGGCGAACAGCAGCACCGGCGCGACCAGCGCGCCCAGGACCTGCACCGGTCGAGCGCTGCCCACCGGCACGCCGAGCGTCTTCAGCGCGAGCGTCAGCGGGTCGCCGGCGCCGGCATGGAACGTCAGGAACGCCAGCGCCACGAAATTCACCGCCACGGCCGCCCCGGCGATCCGCGCCGGCGGCGTCGAGTCGTCGTCGACCTTGTGGCAGAGGGCGAGGCTCAGCCCGAACGCGAGCGCCGTGAGACCGGCCGAGAGCGGCGACAGCGGCCCGGACAGGGCGTAGCCGAGCAGCAGGAACCAGGGCAGGAGCGGCGCCCAGCGGCGGTTCGACAGCACCCAGGTCAGGACGAAGACGAAGCCGAAGAACTTCGCGTAGGCGAGGGTGTTGAAGAGCACTGGGGCCGGTACTTTTACACGGTTCCGCGCCGAACCGGCAGCCCTCCCCACAGCCGCGGTTGACGACGGCTCGCGAGTCCTCAAGGCTTCGCGCGATGGTCAAGCGGCTGGTCGTCGGCCTGGTCAAAGGGCTGGTCGTTGGAGCAGTGGTCGCGGCCCTGCTCGTGCAGGGGTTGCACCTCGCGAGCTTCGGCGGCGCGTTGCTCGCGTACGTGGCCGCCGTGGTGACGGGCGCCCTCGTCGGGCTCGTCGCGGGCAAGCCGATCTGGAGCAAGGGGGCGCGCATCGAAGCGGGCCTCAAGGCGTTCGCCGGCGCGCTGCTCGGCGCCGCTGCGATGTTCGCGATCCGCCGTTGGCTGAACGTGCACGTGGATTTGTCGGCGCTGTCGGCGGGCGTGGGCGGCGTCGGCGAGCTGCCGGCCACGAGCCTGCCGCTGCTGGCCACGCTGCTGTCGGTGATCTTCGAGCTCGACAACACCGGCGACGACGAGGATGCCGGCCCCGCGGCGAAGAAGAAGTCGCCCCGCGCGCGCATCGCCGCCGGCTCGGACGCCAGCGAGCTGGACGAGCTCGACGAGGCGGACTCCGGCGCGAGCCGAGCGCGGCGCAAGGGATAGTCGCGGGTGCCGCCCGCGAGAATCGCGCTGTGGGTGGCCAGCATCGGCGGCCTGTCGCTGCTGGCGCGCGCGCTCTGGTTCACGCCGCCGCCGTTGTGGATGGCGGTGGCCGCGCTCCTCGCGTACGCGACCTTCGCGACGCTGGGCGTGGTGTTCCCGCAGCTGGAGATGTTCGGCGACGTGTTCTGGCGCGGCGACGTGGACGCGAACGTCCTGGCGCTCACCTTCGATGACGGGCCGCACCCGGACACCACGCGCCAGGTGCTGGCGATCCTGGCGCGCGGCGGGCACGTCGCGACCTTCTTCGTGGTCGGGCGCAAGGTGCTGCTGCACGGCGACGTGGTCCGCGAGATCCACGAGGCGGGGCACGAGATCGCGCTCCACGGCTACGCGCACGATCGCCTGTACGCGTTCAAGACGCCGTCCTACGTCAAGGACGACATCGAGCGCACGCAGCGGGCGATCGAGCAGGCGTGCGGCGTACGACCGACGCTGTTCCGCCCGCCCATGGCGCACGTCAGCTCGCGCACGGCGGCCGGCGTCAAGCGCGCACGCGTCCGGCTCGTCGGTTACTCGGTCCGGGGGATGGATGGTCTGTCCGGCGCGAACCCGCAGCGGGTCCTCGATCGCGTCGAGCGCAAGCTCGCGAGAGGCGCGGTCGTGTTGCTGCACGACGCCTCGGAGCGGGACGACTTCACGCCGGCGTCGGTGGAGGCGCTGCCGCGGTTGCTCGACAGCATCGACGGTCGCGGCATGACGACCGTGACACTCAGCGAGCTGATCGCCAGGACCGAAGCAGACGCCTAGGCGTCGTCCGGCGCGCTGCGCGGCAGCTCGACGACGAAGCGCGCGCCGTCGGTGTAGGCCGGATCGAGGTTGATCGAGCCGCCCACGGCTTCGACCAGGCCGCGGCACACGGCCAGCCCGAGCCCCGTCCCCTTGCCGATCTCCTTGGTGGTGACGAATGGCTCGAACAGCCGACCCTGCACGTCCGGCGCGACGCCCGGGCCGTTGTCTTCGACCTCGATGCGCACGCCCAGATCGGTCGCGAGCGCACGCAGCGTGACGGTGCTGTCTTCGCCGCATGCGTCCGCGGCGTTCAGCACCAGGTTCAGGATCACCTGCACCAGATGCTCGCGGCTCAGCGCGACCGCCGGCAGCTCCGGGTGCACGTCGAGCGAAAGCTCCATGCTCTTCATCGCCTTCTGCGGCGCGACCAGCGCGGCGGTGTCGAAGATCGCGACCTCCACGTCACCGGGCTCCGGGTGCGAGTCCGGCGCGCCGCCCGCCGCCGGTCGCGCGAACTGCAGCAGGTCGCGCAGGATCGTGTTGATGCGCTCGGTCTCCTTGCGCATGCGGACCAGGAAGTCGCGCTGCACCTCGGGCTCCAGACCGCCCTCGACGAGCAGATCCTCCATGCCGATGAGCGCGGCGATGGGGTTGCCGATCTCGTGGGCGAGACCGGCGGCGAGGCGACCCACCGAGGCGAGGCGCTCGGAGCGCACCAGGCGATCCTGCGCTTCCCTGAGGTGCGCCGTGGCTTGCTCGACCTCGTCGACCTTGCGGCGCAGCGCCTCTTCGTCGCGGATCAGGCGCTCGGTCATGGTGTTCAGGCTCGCGCCCAGCGCCACGAGCTCGCGCGGGCCGGTCACCGGGACGTCGAGCCGCCGCGCGCCGGAGGCGACGCGTCCGGCGGCGTGGGACAGCTGATCGAGCGGGCGCACGATGAGCCGGGTCAAGGCGAAGTACGCGAGTACCAGCAGCGCCAGCGCGACCAGCCCGCTGTACAGGCCGACCAGGCGCACCAGCGGCGTCGCGCGGGCCGCCTGGTCGTCGGTGCGCAGCACCGCGACGACCGCGCCCAGATCGTCGGGGACGCCGACGGCGATGGCGCGCCCGTGCGCGCTCTGGACGTCGAACACCGACTCCACGCGGGCATCCACGTGCCGGGGCAGGGACTCGACGGCGACCGGCTCGCCGGCGCGCGCGAGCGCTTTGCCGTCCCGGTCGTAGACGCCGATGGCCTCGACGCCCTCGGTGCCGATCTCCGCCTCAAGCAGGCCGAGCAACTGGTCCGGCGAGCGGCGCGTCCGCGCCTCCGCGACGTGCCCGGCGACGGCTCGCCCCAGGGCGCGCGCGCTGCTGTCGCGGACCTGCTGCAGCGTGTAGCTGGCGTAGGTCGCGACCGCGAAGAACAGCGGCACGAACGCCAGCAGCATCAGCCCGCCCAGCAGGATCAGGATCTGGAGGCGGAGCCCCGGCTTCACGGCCCCAGTGTGCGCTCGACCGCCCGGCGCGGGAAAGTGGGCCGCATCCCGGGGACTCTGGTACCGCGTCGGGCTCTGATGGATCCGCTTGTCCGAGCGACCTACGCCGTGCAGCAGGCGATCGTCCGGATCTCCGGAGTGGCGCTGGGGCTCGGCCTGGGCGCCTATCTCGTCGCCTGGGTGAACGCCCCGCTACCGCAGGCCGCGAACGCGGTGGCGGCGGGCGTGCTCGCGCTCTCGCTCTTGACGCGACTCGTCAAGCGGCTCCGGCGTCTGAGCCCGGAAGCCACGACGCGCCTCGATCTGGAGGTGCTGGTGCACGCGGTCGTCGCGACCTACCTGGGCGTGCTGCTGGCACCGGGCGGGCTCGACGGGCCGTTCTTCCCGGCGGTCTACGTGCTCATGATGTTGGCGGCAGGCTTCGCGCGCCCGGCGGCGGCGATCACGGCCATGGCCTTCGCGGTGCTGCTCGAGGCGGCGATCCAGAGCATCGGCATGGGCCGGCAGGATCTCGACGCGCTGTGGCCGCACGCCGCGCTGGTCGGCGTGTTCGCGTTCCTCAACATGGTGATGTTCCGGGCGGAGATCGCTCGCGTCCGGCGGCTGTCGCGATTGCGCATCGACAGCGAGATCCAGCGCATGAAGGAGGCCGCCCGGTCCTACCGCCTGCTCGGCGCACCGGCCGGCACCGGCGAGCCGATGTCGATCCGTCCCGGCGACGAGGAACGGCTGCTGCAGTCCGGCGTGGAGGAGATCCACCAGGCGCTGCAGTTCGCCCTCGATCTGTTGCGTCGCACGCTCGGACTCAGGACCGCGGTGCTGTTCGGTCTCGACCGGGCCGGCGCGCAGCTCCACATCCAGGAGCTGTCCACGGAGGAGGACGCGATCGTGCCCGGTCCGTTCAGCGCCCGCGACGGCATCTTCGGTGCCGTGCTCGCGCAGGGCGAGCCCGTGAGCATCGACGGCAACAAGGCCGTGCACCACGTGCCCTGGTACGCGGTCAAGCCGCCGACCGGCGCCGTGTGCGCGACGCCCGTGATCGAGCACGGACACGCCCGAGGTGTGCTGGTCGTCGATCGCGAGTCACGCGATCCGTTCACCTCGCACGAGGAGGAGCTGCTGGTCGCCGCCACGCACTTCCTCTCGCGTTCGATCGAGAACGAGCGCGTGTTCATCCAGCTCGAGCGCGCGAAGCTGGAGCAGGGCAAGCTCTACCGCGCCGCCGACAAGCTCGCCTCCGCCACCACCGAGGCGCAGGTGATCGAGGTCGGCGTGAGCAGCGCGCGGGAGTTCGCGTTCTTCGACTTCGCCGTCGTCACGCTGTTCGACCGCGCCGCCGCCGAGCACGAGATCTGCGCCGCCAGCGGCGAAGGCGCCGAGGCGCTGGTCGGGCAGCGCTTCCGCCACAACACCGGCCTGGTGTCGATGGTCGTCGCGAACAAGCATCCACTGCCGTACCGCGGCGACTACGACGCGGGCCGCCAGGTCGTGTTCACGCGGCGCGTCGCGCCGCCGGCCATGCCGTCGCTGCTGGTGTTGCCGCTGGTCGTGCACGACCGCGCGCTCGGCACGCTCGTGCTCGGGTCACGCCGTCGCGGCGCGTTCGGCGACGCCGTGCGCCCCACATTGGAAGTGCTCGCGAGCCACATCGCCGTGTCGCTTTCCAACGCGCGCATGCTCAAGCGGCTCGAGGAGCTCGCCACCACCGACGGCCTGACCGGCCTGCTCAACAAGCGCGCGCTGATGGAGATCGGTGCGCAGAAGGTCAAGAGCGCGACACGCTTCAACAAGCCGATGGCGCTGCTGATCTGCGACATCGATCACTTCAAGAAGGTCAACGACACCTACGGCCACGACGTCGGCGACGTGGTGATCAAGGGCTTCGGCGAGGTGCTCAAGCGCGTGAAGCGCGACACCGACGTGGTCGGGCGCTTCGGCGGCGAGGAGTTCGTGCTGGTGTGCGAGGAGACCGACGCGCGCGGCGCCGCCCAGCTCGCCGAGCGCATCCGCACGGAGATCGAGAGCACGACCTTCCACGCCGAACAGGGCCCGCTGGTCGTGACCTGCTCGGTGGGCGTCGCGCCGTTCCCCGTCGCGGGCCACGACTGGGACACGCTGTTCAAGTCTACCGACGAGGCGCTCTACGCCTCCAAGCGCGGCGGTCGCAACCGCGTGACCGTGTGGTCCAGCAAGCTCCAGGGCGCCGCCGCCTGATTGATTGCCGGTCCGGCGCGGAACAGCGGGCGATTCGCCGGCGATTCCGCGCCGGTCCGCCAGCCAATAGAACATGTTCTATTGGCGCGCTGCGCGGTGCCTGGCCTTATGATCGCGCTCGTGCCCATCACCCTGGTCTCCGACCCGGCGAAGCGCCGCATCAACGCGCACGCGAGCGGCTCGATCGCGCTGGCAGACGTGGAGCGGCACCTCGACGAGGAGCAGCGCCTCGGCGGGCTCGCGTACGCCGAGCTGATCGACGCGCGCGACGCGACCGCCGTGCTCTCGTCGGCGGACGTCCGACAGATCGTCGATCAGCTGCGCTGGCTGGCCAAGGATCACACGCTGGGCCCCGCGGCGGTCGTCGTCTCGAACGACGTGACCTACGGCATGCTGCGCATGCTCGAGATCCTGATCGAGGACGTGTGCCTGGTGCGCCCCTTCCGCGACGCCGCGGAAGCCCGCGCCTGGCTCGACGACGTGGCGCGCGGCGTGTGACTCACACCTGCCGGAACGCCATGCCGGCGCTGCGCGCCGCGGCGCCGTCGGCGTCGTCACGGTCGCCGACGACGAGGCAGCGCGCGGGCTCGACGTCGAGCGCGCGCGCGGCGGCGAGATAGCCGTCGGGGTCGGGCTTCAGACGGCGCGGTCCGTTCTCCTCGCCGTTGGCGATCACGGCGTCGAACAGCTCGCGCGCGCCCAGGGCGGCGAGCTTCTCGCGTGCGGGGTAGTCGCTGACCAGCGCGGTGCGCCCGCCTGCGGCCTTGAAAGCGGCGATCTCCGCGATCAGATCGGCGCGCCGGAACAGCCGTACCCACTTGCACGGGCGGCGGATCATCCACGCCTCCACGCGGGCGCGCACGCGCTCCACGGGCAGCTCGAGCCCGGTCGCGGCGCGCTCGAGCTGCCGCGCGAACGGGCTCGTGCCCTGGCCGTCGCCCTCCTCGCGCATGCGCTCGTGCTCCTTGCGAAACGCGCGCAGCGTGCGCACCGCCGCCCAGCCGGACAGCGCGAGCTCGCCGGCCATGGCGAGCTTGACCGGCGCCGCGCGGTACAGCGTGCCGTCGAGATCCACGAGCCAAGCGTCGTATTCGCTCACAGCGCGACCCGTTGCTCCGCGGCGATGGCGCGCAAGGTGGGCACGTCCAGATCGAACTCGGCGGCTTGCCGCAGCGCGCGCGCGAGCCGCGCCGGTGCGGAGCGGCCGGTACAACGGTGCTCCGGGTCCGCCTCGATCGCGTCCAGCATGCGCGTGAGCAGATCCTCCGCGGGCAGCCGGCGCTGCGTCAGCTTCTCCTGCAGCTGCAGCACCTCCCCGGCGACGCCAAGCGCGACCTCGTGATGCTCGTGCCACAGCTCGAACGCCGTCCCTCCGGTTCTCAAGCCCGCGATGTTCGTGGTCAGGATGTACAGGTTCTTCAGCACCAGCTCGAGCACCAGCGCGTCGCGATCGGGCGCCGCCCGCACGGGCAGATCGAGCTTGTCGAGCGCTCTCGCGATGACCGGCGCGCCGCGCCCCCACACCACGCTCGGCAGCACGACGTGCGCGGCGCGTCCCGGCTTCTTCTCGAACCACACGACCACGACGCCGGGATCGGGCAGACCATGACGCTGCCACGACGCCGGCACGAGCTCGTTTTGCACGAGCACCAGCCGATCGCGCCACTTCTCCGGCGTCGCCGCGAGGGCGGCGTCCAAATCCGCTTCGCCGACGCTGATCAGCACGAACGCTGGATCGACGCGCTCCGCGACGGCGCGCTGCGGCGTGTCGCGCAGGACCGGGAAGACCGGGTGCCCGATCGCGAGCAGACCGCGCGAGAGCTCGCCGCCGAGCTCGCCCAGGCCAACCACGACTACTGGCTCGAGGGCGTCCATGTGGAATCGAATAGCGACAATTGCCTGGAGCGTAAAGCGGGGGCTGGGGGTGCCGGTACGGCGCGGCGTGCGGCGCGCGCCGCCGGCGCGGCGAGCTGCCGGCACAAGCTCGACTCGCGGCGGAAGAAGCCCTCGGTGTGGAAGGTGTCGCCGAGCTCGAGCAGCTCCAGGTCGAGGTGATGGCACATCTCGTGCAGCAGCGTGCGCAGGAACGTGCGGTACGCGACGACGCGACGCTGCTCCGCCGTGCGCATCCACACCTGGATCCGCGCCGGTTCGTCGTCGTCCGCCGAGGTGTACAAGCCGTGCAGCTCGCCCTCGGCGTTGCTGGGGCGCCGGCTCAGTACCTGGACGCGCAGCGGCGGCGCGCCGAGCTGATGCGTGATGCCCGCACACAGCCGCGCCGCCGCGCTCTGCACGGCGGCGCGGCGCTCGCTCACGAGCGCCGTCGCAAGCGCGAGCGCCAACGGACGCAGCGCGGCCGCGTCGGGCAGCGCGATGTCCGGCGCCGCGTCGCTCGCGCGGTAGATCCGGCGATCGGCGGCGGAGAGCCGCTGGTAGTACGAGAACCGCACCGGCGCCGAGGATAGCACCGCCGCTCACGCGGCGGCGGCCCCGGCGGTTCCGCGCCGATCCAGCAAACCCGCGGCCCGGGTCGCCACGATGGTGCCGACGCCGAGCATCGCGACGGCGAGGGTGACGAAGCCGCCGAGCCAGGGGATCGCGGCGAGCAGCATGTACAGCGCGCAGCCCACACCGAGGTGGACGTACACGTTCTGGCTGCGGTGCCGGACGAGCGCGGCGCCGATCGTCGTCAGGGCGGCGGCGATGCCGGCGTAGGCCGCGAACACGCCGGTGAACAGCAGCACGATCGCGAGCGGGATGCCCAGGACGGTGATGGCGAGGGCGACGACCAGCGCGATCGTGGCGATCAGGCCGACCACCCCCAGGGCGAAGGTGCGCATCGGGCGGCGCGCGACCTCGATTTCGAGCGCGTCCATGCGGCGCGTGGCGAGGGCGATCAACACGGCACCGAACACGAACAGCAGCGCGGTGCGGGTCAGCGCGCCGCCGGCGCGGCGCGCCAGGCCGGCCAGCGTGGGGCGAGGCCAGTGACATCCCGACGAGCAGCATCCTCGCCGGGTCCTTCGGCGTGCGCCGCGGTTTTATTTCATGCGTCGTGGCGGCGCGGGACCCGGGTGGCGAACGCGTCGGCCAGATGGGCGACCAGATGCGGGAACGCCTCGACCCGGATCAGCGTCGCGAGATCGCCGCTCATCGACTGGGCGTCCGTTGCCCCGGGCTGCAGCGCCTCGACCAGGCGGCCGAGCTCGTCCGCGTCGATACCGGGGTTGAGCTCCAGCCGCCGCACGCCCCCGGCGAACAGCTCTCCCGGCACGTCGGCGAGCTCGCCTTCCGGCTCCCACACGCTCTTGCCGCCGAGCACGAAACCGCGCTGCGTGACGCTCCACGCGACGGGCCCGCCCGACGCCGCGTGCAGCGCCTGGAGCTGCTCGAGCGCCCGCGTCAGGGCGCGCTCCGTGCCGGGGTGGCCGGCGCCCGCGTGGCGGCGCGCCGCGACGGCCGTTTCGAGCGTCTGGAACGCGGCACGAAGCCCTTCGATCTGGTCCTCGATGTCGTCGGGCCGCGGCCGCTTGGGCTGGTAGCGCTGGGCCTCCATCGCCGGCAGCGTGTCGGCGGTGCCGCGCTGGGCGCGGTTCGGCTGCGGTACCTGCGAGTGCGCCGGCCGGACCACCACGCCGTCCCGCTTGCTCTCGACCTGGACCTCGCCGCCCGGCGTGCGCTTCGAGACCGGCCCGGACGCCGGCGGAATCGACTCCAGATCGTACAGCGAGCGCACGCTGCCGATCTGCGGATCCATCAGCGCCTGATCGGCCGCCACGCGCATGTCGCGGGCATTGGAGAACCGCAGCGCGGGATCGACGGCCAGGCCACGCTCGATCAGCCGGAGCAGCGACTTCGGCGCGCCCGGCGCGATGGCAGCGAGCGACCGCGGTGCCCGGTTCGCCGCGGCCTCCCGCAGTGCCTCGGCGTCTTCGCCCTCGTACGGGCGTGCGCCGGTCAGCAGGTAGAGCAGGATCGCGGCCATCGACCAGACGTCGGTGCGCACGCTCGCGGGCTCACCGGCCAGCTGCTCCGGCGCCGTGAACGCGACGTCGAGACCGGCTGCGGTCGCGCCGAGCTCGGCGGCCCGGGCGCGGATCGGCGCCAGCCAGAAGCCCATCAGCTTGACCGTGCCGTCTTCGCAGACGAAGACGCGACCCGGCGCCAGATCGCCGTGGATCACGCCGGCCGCGTGCGCCGACGCCAGCACGACCAGGGCGTCGCGCACGATGCGGAGCGCCTCGGTCGGGGACACGCCGCGCGGGCGCCGCTCGAGCAGCCGCCCGACGTTCTCGCCATCGAGCAGCTCGCCGACCACGAACGGCTCGCCGCCACGCAGGCGGCCGCTGCCCAGGATCTGCATCGAGTCGGGGTGTCCCCACGGCTCCTGCGCCGCCCGCGCGTAGCCCGCGGCGAGCTCGGCGTCCTGCGCGAGGTGCGGGTGCAGAACGTGGAGCGCCACGCGTTTCTCGTCCGGTCCGACCGCCAGGTAGATCGCCGCCAGCTCGCCCGCCCCCACGCGCCGCTGCAGCCGCCACTTGCCGGCGACCACCGTACCGATGAGCGAGTCCGCTTCTTGCTCCGCCACTAGACTCCGTTGATCGGCCGTCACGTTGTCCCCCAGCGCGACTTTAGGCGCGATCGTGGTCGTTCGCCAGTCCGGCCCCCTCCACCAGCCTCAGCCCGACGGGGAGCGATTCGCCGAAGAACTCGGCGCGGTCGGCGTCCTCCACGGCGACCAGCTCGCGGACGACCTTCGCATGTTCAGGTGAGACGCCGGCTCGCTCGAGCCGCTCGCCGATCCGCAGCCGCACCGTTTCACCGACGTCGCGCCCGCGGTCGCCGGTGTAACGCGCCAGCTGCAGCGCCGCGCGCGGCGCGCTGGGCATCTCTTCCCACTTTTCCCGAAGCAGGTGATCGAGCCAGCGCTCGACGGTCTGCGGCGGCACGACATGGTGGATGCTGGCGTAGGTGGGAACGCGCGCGCCAATCCGGCCGAGCGCGGCCCACAGCCGGGGGTTGCGGTCGGTCCACGTGCGCTCGATGAGCCAACGCCCGAGCGCGACGCGCCGCTCGACCGGAACGCGCTCCAGCGAGGACGCCAGCTCGAGCAGCTCGTCGAAAGACAAGGGCTTGAAACCTTTAGGCTTTCTTGCTTTTTCCTGGGCCGGCGCGAGGAACGGATCGAGGCGGTCGCGGATGCGCACCGACAGGGCCTCGTCGAGGCCGCCGGCGATGCGGCGCCAGGCGATGAAGAACTGCTGCCAGTTCCGCGCCTCGGAAGTGAAGACCAGGCCCTGCTCCCACAGCGGAGCCAGCGTCTTCACTCGTCGTCCGTCCAGCGGATGACCGTAGCCCGGGCGCAGACAGTAGCCCGCGAGCATCCAGAACACCCGCTCGTGGTCGGGCGAGCGGCGGCGCGCCGCGTGTTTCGCGCCGATGACGTCGAACAGCGCGCGCAAGAGCTCCACCGACCAGCCCGCGCGCTCGCCGAGCAAGCGCTCCAGCTCGCGGTAGAGATCCTTGACCGCGCGCGGCTTGACGTCCGTACGCCCCTTGCCGAACACGCGGTCGATCGCCTCCGTCGCCTCGGCGAGACCGCGCGATGACGTCTCGCTGGCGGGAGGCGGACGCTGGCTCGCCGCCGTTACCGGAGCGTTGCGGAGATCGAACGCGAGCCGGAACCGGCGCGCCGCGCCCGGGTCGGGAACGCTCTCCACGCAGGACAGCTCGAGCGTGCCGATGGCGCTCAGCTCGCCCTCGATGCCGACGTTCACCTCGTCGTTTCGCGTTGCTTCATCGGTTTCAAATGTCGTCGCCATGGGAGGCAGCCGCTCGAAGCGATCCGCGTCGATGTCGACCATTTGTCCAGGTGAGTGCACGGCGTCGTCGGACGAAGCGTACAGCTCGAAGCGCACCGGCCGGCCCAGCGAGAGCGCCAGCGTGCGCGCGCCGGCGCGATGGCGCTCCCCCTCTTTCGCGCCTCGCGGAACGACGCAGATCGCCCGCGCGTTGCCGTCGGCGCCCGCGTCGATCCCGACGTAGTAGCCCTGCGGCGCGCCGCCTCCGATGCGAAGACCGTGTCCAGCGAGCGCCATGCCGTACGCGACGGCGCCGCGCGCCACCGCGAGATCGGGATCGGCCAGCGGCAGCAGCCTCGGCGCCGCGCCGCCCCAGCCGCCGAGCGTCTCCAGCAGACGATCCACGACGCGGCGGGATCGGAACGGCCCGCCGTTCAGCAGCACCGCGTGCGGCGCTTCTTGCTCCGGCGCGTGGCGGGCGAAGAAGTCGGCGACGTGGCGCGTGATCGCCGCGTCCTGCTCGTACGGCAGGCCGAACGCGACCAGGCCGGTGCGCCCGCGCCGCACCGGGCGCGCGTCGCGGGCGACCACCGGGAAGAAGCCGTCGAGCACCACGCGCTCCACGTCCTCCCGCGCCAGCGACGTCGCGAGCGCCGAACCCACCAGCTTGGAGCCGCTGCCGAGGATCGTCACGCGCGCCTCGTCCGGCGGCGACTCGCCGAGCAGGCGTTCCTTCGCGTCGCGGCACGCCAGCACCAGCTGTCCGAAGCGCCGCGCGTCGAGTCGCGCCGGTCGCTCGACGAGCTGGGGCTCGCACAGGTGCGCCAGCGCGAGATCCATGTTGTCCCCGCCGACCAACAGGTGACGTCCGACCGCCAGACGGTCGATGAGGAGCTCCGCGTCGTCGCGGCGCACGCGGATCAGGCTCAAGTCGGTCGTCCCACCCCCGACGTCGCACACCAGCACCAGCGCCGGCCCGGCGTCCCCGACCAGCGCGGACAGCGCACCGACGCCGCCGCTGCGCTGCATCGAGATCGTAGAACGCCGCCTGCGGCTCCTCGAGCAGCCGGACGTCGAGGCCCGCCTGCGACGCGGCCCGGACGGTGAGCTCGCGTGCGGCTTGATCGAACGAAGCGGGCACGGTGAGCGCGACCTGCTGCGCCTCCAGCGGATCTTGCGGGAAGCGGGCGTTCCACACGCGTCGCACGTGGACGAGCAGGCGCGCGCTCGCCTCCACCGGCGAGATGCGCGCGAGATCGGCGTCTTCCTCGTCGGCGCCCCACGGCAGGATCGGCGCCTGACGATCCACCGCGGCGTGGCAGAGCCAGCTCTTGGCCGACGCGACCAGGCGTCCTGGTACCTCCTGGCCGCGCCGCCGCGCGATCTCGCCGAGCGCCCACGGCGCGTCGTCCCAGGGATCGGCGACCTGCTCTCCCGGCAGCGGCGCGTACAGCAGCGATGGCAGGAGCGCGCGCGCCTCGATCTCGCTCGCCGTGACGAGCTGCGGAATCGCCAGCACCTCCGGCTCGCCCGGCTGCTCCCTCGGCGTGAAGGCGACCACGGTGTGCGTCGTTCCAAGATCGATGCCGACGACGAAGCGCGCGCGCGTCACGGCCGGGTTATACCCCACAAGTCTCGCCTTTCGCCCGGCACCCGGTGCATGCTGGCGGCGATGAAACGTCCTGTCCGATCAGCGCTGCTCGTGCTGCTGGCGCCGGTCGTCGTGCTGGCGTGCATGCGCGAGCGCACCCACGCGATGCCGGCGGCGAGCACGGCGGCCGCGCCCGGGAAGGCGCCGGCCGCGCCGTCGTCGCCTTCGACCATCGCCGTCGACCTGGTCCTTGCCGGCGACGGCGGCGCGACCGCGCCGCCGTCGGCCTCCGCCGCCGCGCCTGCCGCGCCGCCGCCCATCGTCGAGCCCGCGCTTGCCGGGCCCGACGGCAAGCTGCTGCCCGAGACGGAGGACAAGCCGAGCACCGCGACGCCGCTGTTCCGGCACCACGTGGAGCTGCTGTTCAAGGCCATCGTCGCCGACGATCCGTCGATCGCGATGCCGTTCTTCTTCCCGGTCGAGGCGTACAACGTCGTCAAGGACATCGAGAAGCCCGAGCGCGACTGGAAGCTCCGCCTCGTCGCGCACTTCAAGCGCGACGTGCACGAGTACCACCAGAAGCTCGGCGTCGATCCCGGGCATGCAAGGCTCGTGGGGCTCGACGTGCCGGAGGAGCGCGCCACCTGGATGAAGCCGGGCAGCGAAGGCAATCGAATCGGCTACTACCGCGTGCTCCGTGCACAGCTCCGCTACGAGAACGCCGAGGGCAAGGCGCGCAGCTTGCCCATCACCTCGCTGATCTCGTGGCGTGGCGTGTGGTACGTCGTGCACGTGCACGGCTTCAAGTGACGCTCACGACTCGCGCACGGACAGCTCGATCTTCCAGCGCTCGTCCGGCTTGCGCGGCAACAACGGCACCGCCTCGATGAGCAGCGTGCCGATCGGCGTGATCGACGCGTCCAGGCGCACCGGAACCACGTCGCCCTCTTCGCGCCCCTCGGCGGGCAAGGTCAGCTCGATCGGCGCGAGCTCGACCAGCTCCTCCGGGTCGAGGTCTTCGATCTCCGCTCCGGCCTGGTCGTCACGGCGCACCGTCGAGCCGAAGAAACGGAAGCGCACCGGCTCTCCCACGACCATACCGAGCTCGTGGGCGGGCAGCTCGACCTCCGATCCCTCTTCCATGCCGAACGGCGCGACGCACAGCGCGGTGATCGGCGGCTCGACGCCGGGCACGGCCGGCACCGGGCTCTCGATGCCGACGTAGTACGCGCGCGCCGTGCCGCCGCGGATGCGCAAGCCGCGCCCGCGCCGGACCAGCCCGTAGTAGGCGGCGCCACGCGCGACGGCGAGATCGGGATCTTCGCCGGAGAGCGCGCGGACCGGCGGCGCGCCGTCCTCCTCGAGCCACGCGTTCAACGTGGAGAGCAGGCGCTGTCGCAGCAGGGGCGACTTGGTGACGCCGCCGTTGAACAGCACCGCGGTCGGGTGCAGCAGCTTGCCGAGCGGCGTCTCGAAGCCGGGCAGCTCGCGCGTCGCGCCGGCCTGGCGGCCCAGGAACGCAGCGAGGTGGCGCGTGATCGCGGCGTCGGAGGCATATGGCAGGCCGATCTGGGTCAGCCCGGTGCGTGCGCGCGCCGCCGGCCGCGCCGCGGCGTCCACCACCGGGAAGAAGCCGTCCACGACCGTGCGCGCGACGTCGTCCCGGGTCAGCGCGTCGCTCAGCGTGTTGCCGACAAGCTGCGAGCCGCGTCCGGCCACGGCCACCGGCACGCTCTCCAGCGACTCGTCGCCGAGCAGCTTCTCCTTGGCGGCGCGGGCGCCGAACGCCAAGCCGTTCATCTGCCAGCGGTCGAGCTTGTGCCCCTTGGCCTCCAGCCGCGCGCGCACGGCGTGGGCCAGCGCGAGATCCATGTTGTCGCCGCCGAGCAGGATGTGATCGCCGACGGCGATCCGGCGCAGCTCCAGCGAGCCATCGCGCTCGAGCACGGCGATGGCCGAGAAATCCGTCGTGCCGCCGCCGATGTCCACGACCAGGATCACGTCCCCGACGCGGAGCTGCTGTCGCCAGGCGTCGCCGGCGCCGTCGATCCACGCGTACAGCGCCGCTTGCGGTTCCTCGAGCAGCGTCACGTTCTCGAGCCCGGCGGCGTACGCCGCCTCGACGGTGAGATCGCGCGCTGCGGCGTCGAAGGACGCCGGCACGGCCAGCACCACTTCTTGCGCGCCGAGCGTCGCGGCGTCGTGTCGGGCGGACTGCCATGCCTCGGCGAGGTGATCGAGGTAGCGCCACGAGGCCTCGACCGGCGAGATGCGCTCGACGTCCTCGGGCGCGCCCGGCGGGAGCGCCGGCGCGCGCCGATCGATGCCGGTGTGCGACAGCCAGCTCTTCGCGCTGGAGACGACGCGCGCCGGTGACTCCGCCCCGCGCGAGCGCGCGTACTCGCCCACCGCGAACGTCCGCTCCGCGTCCCAGGGCAAGGGCAGGGCGCCCTCGCCGGGCGCGGCGAAGTAGATGAAAGACGGCAACAGCGCGCGCGTCTCCAGCGCTCCGCGGGCGACGAGCTGCGGCACGCCGAATGGCGTCGGGTGCGCCGTATCGTCGTCGAGCGCGGCGCTCGCGAGCGCGCAGTGCGTGGTGCCGAGATCGATCCCGATCGAGCTGCGCGCGTCGCTCAAAGCTCGACCTCCGCCGGCGCGAGCACGCTCGCGTCGTGATCGCCGACCGCGCGCGGTAGCGAGAGCGACGCCGCGCGCCAGCCGCGATGCCGCAGCACGCCGGTGTACGGCGCCGAACCACGCACGTTCCCGGTCAGCTTGACCGTGGCGGGGTCGAAGCCCGGCTCCAGCGTCACGGTCGCGCCTTCGTCCTGCTCGAACACCGGCACGATGCTGGCGTGTTGCCCCAGCGCTTTCGCGCAGCGGTCATGAACGGCCCGCGCCGCCGCGCCGACGTCCGCGTCGCCGAACGCCGACACGTCCTGCTGCAGGAAATCGATCAGCTGGCCGTCGCGCTGCAGCAGGGCAAGCAGCTGCAGCGCCGGCTCGACCGGTGGCGGTCCGGGCTCCGCGGCCTGCGCCTCCGGCTCCGGCTTCGACTCCCGCTCGGGCGCGGGCGGCAGTGCCGGTGCGCCCGAGCGTGCCGCGTCGACGCGCGCGGCGAAGGCGCCGTCGAACAGGATCTTGAAGAAGCACGCGAACGCAAGCCAGAGCCGCGTGCCGAACGGAAGAGCGGCGTCGGTCACGGCGCGGAGTGTACGCGCGTCGGCGACGCGGTCTAGTGCGACCGCCGCCTGAGCCGCCTGACATATGGGGTCGGTCCGGCGCGGTATCCCGCGGTCCGTCCGGCGATGGTAAATCGTCTATGATCGGCGGGATGTCGCTGTCGCTGGGTCAAGTCGTCGCGCTGCTCGAGACGATCGCGCCGCTGCGCTTCGCGGCGGACTGGGACAACGTGGGGCTCTTGGTCGAATCCGCGGCCGAGCAAGCGGTGAGCCGCGTAATGTGCACCGTCGAGCTCGGCGAGGACGTCCTCGCCGAAGCGATCGAGCTCGGTGCCGCGCTGGTCGTCGCGTACCATCCGCCGATCTTCCGCGGGCTGAAGCGCCTGACCTCCGCGGACGCCGGCGAGCGCACCGTGCTCGGCGCGATCCGCTCGGGCATCGCCGTGTACGCGCCGCACACGGCGCTCGACGCCGCGCCCGGCGGGGTGAACGACTGGCTCGCCGAGGCACTGGGTCCGGGCGAGCGCGCGCCGATCGATACCGCGCCGGACCAACCAGATACCGGCATGGGACGCCGGGTCACGTTGGCGGAGCCGGCGTCGCTCGAGGTGCTGGTCGCGCGCATCAAGCAGCACCTGGGGCTCGCTCACGTGCGCGTCGCGGCGGCGACCCGGCATCGCGCCGGAGCGGCGATCGCGGACGCTGCTGTGTGCGCCGGCGCCGGCGGATCGCTGTTCGAAAAGCTCCGCGATCCGGAGCTGTACCTGACCGGCGAGATGCGTCATCACGACGTGCGCGAGAAGGTCGCAGCGGGCGCGAGCGTCGTGCTCTGCGATCACACGAACACCGAGCGCGGGTATCTGCCGCGGCTCGCCGCGCGCTTGCAGGCGCTCTCCGACAACGCCCTGGACGTGCGCGTCTCGGTGCGCGATCGCGACCCGCTCGAGATCGTCTGACGTGGCATGGTGGATGCATTGGCGCGCGGGATGCGGATCGGATTCACGCTCCTGAAGGATCAGAAGGACTCGCCGTTGTCCGGGCATTTCGGCAAGGCGAAGTGGCTCGGCATCTTCGATAGCTCGACCGGCGAGATGCAATTCGTGCGCAACACCGGGCTGAACGGGCGCTTCGTTGCGGACTGCTTCGACGAAGCCGGGTGCACGCACGCCGTGTTCACCAACATCGGCGCGCCCGCGCTCGAGCACCTGAAGCGCTACGGCATCCGCGCCTACCGGGGTGAGCCCGATGTGCCCGCCCCGGCGCTGGCCGAGCGCGTGGAAAACGGCGAGCTGCCGTCCGCGTAGCGGGTCAGGGCTTGCAGACGCCCCACGTGGAGTGTCCGACGTCGATGCAGTCCTGCGGCGGCCCGCACATCGACGTGCCGAGCAGGCAGAAGTTCGTGCAGGTGTGCTGGTAGCACTCGAACAGGATGTCGCAGTCGTCGCCGGAGTTGCACGCCGCGCCGAGGTTGCCGCACGCCGTGCAGCTCTCGCAGCGTCCGCTGTCCGGGCCGGCGATGCGGCAGACCTGGATGCCCGGGCAGTCCGAGCCGCCGCCGTAGGCGCTGCACGACTGGCCCGACGGATCCGGTAGCGACAGCCCGGGATCGAGCGCGCCCGCGCTGCCCGCGCCGCCGCCGTTCCCGCCGGTTCCGCTCGCGCCGGCGGCTCCGCTCGCGCCCGCACTGCCGCCGTTCCCGCCGGTTCCGCTCGCGCCGCCGGTTCCGCTCGCGCCCGCACTGCCGCCGGTTCCGCTCGCGCCGGCGGTTCCGCTCGCGCCGGCGGTTCCGCTCGCGCCGGCGGTTCCGCTCGCGCCGGCGGTTCCGCCGGCGCCGGCGCTGCCCGAAGTGCCGCCTTTGGACGTGCCGCCGGGACCGACGTCGGTGCCGCGCGCGCACGCGGCGACGGCGATCGTGACGGCGATCAGGATCAGCGTGTTGCCCGACGCCATCGCCGCGCTATTCCCGCGCCCGACCGAAGATCTTCGAGCCGGGAGGCACCGACTTGACCAGCCACACGTTGCCGCCGATGACCGAGCCCTCGCCGATCACGGTGTCACCGCCGAGGATGGTCGCGCCGGCGTAGATCGTCACGTTGTTCTCGAGCGTCGGGTGGCGCTTGTTGCTCTGGCGCCGATCGGCGTCGGCGATGTGCGGCAGGCTCAGCGCGCCGAGCGTGACGCCCTGGTACATGCGCACGTTGTCGCCGATCACCGACGTCTCGCCGATGACCACGCCCGTGCCGTGGTCGATGAAGAAGCCGTGACCGATGCGGGCGCCGGGGTGGATGTCGATTCCGGTCGAGCTGTGCGCGTGCTCACCGATGATGCGCGGGATCATCGGCACGCCCTCCTCGTGCAGGATGTGGGCGATGCGATAGGCGGTGATCGCCTGGATCACCGGGTAGGAGAACACGATCTCCTCCAGGCTCTTGGCCGCCGGATCGCCGTCGAAGGTCGCGAGCAGGTCGGAGTTGAGCACGTGCCTGAGCTCGGGGAGGGCGTGGAACAGCCGGAGCACGACCGCGTCGCTCCAGCTCGGCTTGCGCGCCGGGCCGCGGCCGACCTGCTCCTCGTAGGTCACGGCGCGGCGGATCTGCTCCGTCAACAGCTCGTAGGCGGGATACAGATGCTCGCTCAGGGCGTAGCGCAGGCTCTCGCGGTTGAGCGCGCGCTGGCTGTAGAAGCCCATGTAGACGACCGGCTTCAGGTGCGAGAACGCCTCGACCACCATGCGCTTGTTCGGGAGCGCGGCGCTCTCGAGGTTGTTGATCTCGTCCGGGCTGTCGTAGCTCGAGACGACCTCGTCGATCGCGAGCTCGAGATGCCGGGTTCGCTCTGCGGAAAGGACCATCGCTTGCCGTTCCTATGTAGCACCTCCCCTTGCGTCTCGACCCCGCCATGAGCAAAGTCGCCTGTCATGGGCGACGAGAAGACGGGGAGCGGCGCGCCCCCGGCGGAGGAGCCCGGGCAGGGCGAGCCCGCCGCGGATGCGGCGTCCGGCGGGGCCGCGGAGGATCTGGCCCAGGGGCTCGAGCTGATGCTCCGGGCGGCGCGCAAGGCCGTGCGCAACATCGAGCCGAGCCGGCTCGAGGCGCTGGGCCGTCGCGCCATGCACAGCATCGAGGCGCTCGACGCGCGCAAGGTCACGCAGATGGGCCGGAAGGCCGTGAAGAACCTCGACCCCAAGCGCATCGAGGAGATCGCCGAGGACGCCGGTCGGGAGCTCCTGAACGTGGTCGAGCGCGTCGCCGATCGTGTGGAATCCGCCGTGTCCGGCTCCGCCCCGCGTCCGGGCAGCGACTCCGGGGAGGCGGCTGCCGGGAAAGAGGGGGGTCGGTCCGGCGCGGCCGGCGACGGGTCCGACCGCCCGCGCGTTCGCGTCGACGACAAGAGCTGACCGGCGCGGGCCGGTTCAGCCGGCCTTGCCGGCGGACGCGACGCCTTGTAGCCCGCGCCGCACGTCCGGCTGCGTGAGCGGATCGGCGGCGGCGTTCTGGACCAGCTTCTTGCCGTCCTCCCCGCCGATGCGCACCAGCGCCTGCGCCGCCGAGATCACGGCGTCTACCAGCGGCGGTTGCTCGGCCGTGGCGCGGTAGAGCGAGAAGAACGTCTTGATGTCGGTGAACTGTGCCGGCGTGGCGAGCTTCACCAGCGCCCTGGCGGCGTGTTGGATGTCCTCGGGCGAATCCGCCGGGTCGTTCAGGTGCTTGGCGAGCAGCGGCGCGGCGTCCTGCTTGTTCATCGCGGCGAGCGCGTCGGCGAGCGGCGCGACCGGCGGAGGCCTGAGCACGTCCGACAAGAAGTCGTACTGGCGCCCCAGCGCCTCGATCATGTACTCGGCGCCGGTGCGGCGCGCCGCGAGCAGCTTGTTCGCGTCGTCGAGCAACATCGGCGGCGTACGCGTGCTGCTCGCGAGCCCGATCAAGAGCTTGGTGACGATCGGATCGTGGATCTGTCCGAGCTCGCGCAACAGGAAGCGCTGCGCGATCACCATCTGCGCGTCGTTCAGCTCGATGGCGCGGCTGATCTGCTCGGCGAGGCTGCCCTCGCTCTTGCCCTGCGGCACCTTGAAACCGCCGGCCTGGACCACGCACGACTCGAGCTTCGAGCCGAGGTCGAGCGTGCCGCCGTCCTCGCCCTGCTGCGCGCCGATCAGCCAGACCTTTCCCGACTGATCGCAGAGCGCGAAGCCGCCGTCGCCGGCCGCGCCGCCGAGCACCGCTTCAGGCAGCGTGCGCACCCACGAGAGCGCGCCGTCGCTCGACGACAAGCCCATGGCGATGCGGAAGTACGTCGCGGCGAAGCGCGCGCCGTCGACGTGCACGCCGTCTTCGGCCGGGCGCGCGTAGATACCGATGCTGTCCCTGGCGTTCGCGTTCAGCTCGCGCACGTCGGTGCCGCTGCCGAGCCACGCCGGGCTGCCCGGCAGCTCGCGCAGCGGCAGGCCCACGCGCGTCGCGTGGTTCTGCGCCGCTTGGCCGATCTTGTCGTCGAAGCGCACCAGGCTCGACTCGCCAAAGTACACGTGGCTACCAATGTGTACGGCGTGGCTCACCTGCTCGCGTAGCAGGAGTCGCGCGACCTCGTTGTGGCTGCCGACGTCGATCGCCGACACGTACTGGTTGCCCCAGGGCACGAACACCGTGTTCGCCAGCACCGCCGGCGTGCCGAGCTCCGGCTGGGCGTGGAGCTGCATCTTCACGCTGCCGTTGCGGTCGACGACCAGCAGCAGGCTGTTGCCGCCGCCCTTGTCGCCGAGACTGGCCGCGGTGAGCGTGCCGTCGTCGCCGGCGCCGCGCAGGGAGCGCCCGTCGCTCGACACCGACCACAGCTGCTTGCCCGTCTTCGCGTCGAGGGCGAACAGCTTGCCGCCGCCGGTCGCCACCACGACATTGCCGGCGATCGCCGGTCGCGAATCGAGAGCGCCGGCGTGGGTCCACTTGCCCGAGCCGTCGAGCGCCGTGGCGACGAGGCCCGAACTGGTCACACCCACCGCCAGCGCTGCACCGGCCTCGAGCGGCGTGCTCGCGATCCGCGACGCGAGCGCGGTGATCGATTTGCCGCCGTCGTTCTGCCAGGTGGTCGAAAATGCGTCGCTGAGGCCGCCTTGCATGCCGCCGCCGCACGCCGCGAGCCCGAGCGCCACGAGCCCGGCGCCGAATGCCGCGCGCCGCATCATCCGCCCCCCGCGCCGCCGGTCGCCTTGACCGCGGAGTCGATCGCCTGCTTCACGCGCTTGCTCCAGCCTTTCGGCCAACGACTCGCGACGTCGGCGAGGTACTTCCCCGACTCCGCCGTGCCCAGCTCACGGAGCCGGCCCACGATGCGGATCTTCTCGTCGTCGCTCATCTTGTCCGGCGGCCGGAACAGGATCTGATCGAAGCCGCTGGTCATCACGTCGAACGGCTGCTTGCCGAGGCGCGTCGCGAACTTCTCGCACTCCTCGGGCTCGCACAGCAGGCCGACCGACGCCGCCGCTTCGCCGACGCGGTGGTCGAGGGCGATGAACAGGTCCGGCAAAGCGTCGCGCGCGCCGAGCGTGCCGAGGCCGCTCGCGGCGATTCCGCGCACGGCCGCGTCGGGGCTGTGCAGCGCGTGGCGCAGCGCCGCGATCGCGTCCGGACCGCCGGTCTTCACCAGCGCGCGGGCCGCGCCGCGACATAGCGTCTTGTCCCGGTGTCGCACGTAGGGAGCGACGGCGGCGCTCGACGAAGGCTGCTTCATCTCGCCGGCCGCCTTGAGCGCCTCTACCAGCACCTTCGAGCTGGCGCCGCGCCGGAGCAGCGCCTCCACGTACGGCGCCGCGGCCTTCGCGCTCTCGCGCGCTTTCGCCACGCTCGTGAGCGCGGCGATCATGCGCGCCTCGTCGCCGCTCTCGAGCTCGGCCTTGATGTGCTCGGCATCGACGGCACTTGCGCTCTGGTCGGCCTTCTTGCCTTTCGCAGGAGCGGTGCTCGCCCAGAGCGTGCCGAGCGCCATCCCCGAGAGCAGCGCGATCCGCGCGAGCTTCTTGCGGTTCATGTGCGGATTCTCCCTCTCCCTGTAGTCGGGCCCCGATGTACCCTGCGTCGGCCCCCCGGGCAAGCCGACGATGTCCGACGCTCCCGAACCTCTGCCGCCCCTTCCGCGGATCCGTCTCGATCGCGAAGCGGTCCTGACGCCGGCCGGCCAAGACGGCTTTCTGCGCATCGTCCGCCGCCGGCTGCGCGCGGCCTATCCCGACGGCAGCGCGAGCGAGCCGTTCGTGTACGACGAGATCGAACGACGCGCGCTGGACGCGACGGTGATCGCCGCGCACTTCCCGGCCGCCGGCGGCCGTCGCGTCTATCTCCGCAGCGCGGTTCGCCCGCCGCTGGCGTACCGCGATCCCGGACTCTGGCCGCCGCCGAAGGCGGGGCCGGCCGGCGGCCTGTGGGAGCTGCCTGCAGGCCTGGTCGAAGCCGACGAACAAGGCGAGAGCGGCGTACGGGCCTGCGCCGCTCGCGAGCTCTTCGAGGAGCTCGGGTTCCGCGTCGAGGACGCCGCGCTACGCGCGCTGGGTGCCAGCACGTATCCCGCGCCCGCCGTGCTCGCGGAGCGCCACTTCTACTTCGAGGTGGAGGTCGATCCGGCGACGCGTCGCGAGCCGCCGCTCGACGGCTCGCCGCTCGAGCGCTTCGGCCAGGTCGTGGATCTGCCGCTCGCTCGTGCGCTGGAGCTGTGCCGCGCGGGCGCCATCGAGGACGCGAAGACCGAGCTCGCCCTGCGTCGTCTATCGGAGGCCTACCCATGACCGGCCCGCGCGTCGTGGTGGTCGCGAAGCGCTCCGCGTACAGCCGCTACATCCAGGACGAGCGCGATCCGCGGGCGCGTCAGCTGATACGCAAGCGCGACGCCAGCGTCGCGCTCTGGCGGGAGGCGCACGACGCGCACACGCGAACGCTCGACGCCGTGATGCGCGTGCTCCGTCAGTTGGGCGCGCGCGCCGTCTTGATCAAGAACTCGCACGCGGCGTTCGACACGGCGGACGCCGTGCTCGTCGTCGCCGTCGGCGGCGACGGGACGCTGCTCGCCGCGTCGCACAACGTCGCCGCGGTGCCGATCCTGGGCGTGAACAGCGCGCCGCGGCACAGCGTCGGCTTCTTCTGCGGGGCGCGCCCGAGCGATCTCGAGCGCACGCTCGATCACGCCCTCCA
The DNA here is from genome assembly GCA_963775185.1 of uncultured delta proteobacterium. Lineage (GTDB taxonomy): Bacteria > Myxococcota_A > Polyangia > Polyangiales > Polyangiaceae > JAPSGB01. Next base: position 50,005 of record CAVZIE010000017.1, read on the forward strand.
CGGAACCGTCCGCAGCATCTTGCTCACGCGTATGGCGGTGAGCGTGAACGGTCGCATCCGCTCCACGCGCGTGCTCAACGAGGCGCTCTTCTGCCACGCGTCGCCGGCGGCGACGTCGCGCTACATCCTGCACCACCGTGACCGCTCCGAGGAGCAACGCTCCAGCGGCTTCTGGGTCGGGCCCGCGGCGGGTTCGACCGCGGCCCAGCACTCCGCCGGCGGCAAGGTGCTCCCGTTGCGATCCCGCAAGCTGCAGCTCGTGGTGCGCGAGCCCTACGTGCCCTTCGGCCAGCGCTACCGGCTGCTCAAGGTCGTGGTCGACCCCGGCGAGGACATCGCGGTCCAGAGCAAGATGTCCGACGCGCGCATGTTCCTCGACGGTCCGTACAAGAGCCTCGACGTCCGGATCGGCGATCGGGTGTCGTTCTTCGCGTCGGACGAGCCGCTGCGCGTGCTCGGCCTCGATCCCAAGCGTCGCCGGACGCGCTAGCGCGCAAAACGTCGTGGCCCCGATCGGGAGCGTGGACTACACTGGCGTGCGGCTCGGGCGGCGCGGCCGAGCCGTTTGCGGCCGCTCGCGCCACTGTGCTGCCATGCGACCCTCGCTTGCCTTGTCCGCCCTCGCGGTTCTCATCATGGCGGGCGCCTGCGCGAAGGGCAGCGGCGTCGACGGCGTCAGCGGCGGCTTTGGCGGCACCTCCGGCGGTGCCGGAGCCACCGAAGGCGGCGCTTCTGGCGGCGCGGCGGGCCAAGGCACGGGCGGCACGGCCGCCACCGGTGGGGCCGGCGGCGCGGCGGGAGCAAGCGGCGGCGTCGGCGGCTCGTCCAGTGGTGGCGCTGCCGGCGCGTCCAGCGGCGGTACCGGCGGCGCGGCAGGCGCCGCAGCAGGTGGCACCGCGGGTTCGGGTGGCACCGGCGCCACGGGCGGCACCGCGGGCACTGGCGGCACGTCGGGCACCGGCGGCACCGCGGGCACTGGCGGCACGTCGGGCACCGGCGGCACCGCGGGCACCGGCGGCACGTCGGGCACCGGCGGCACGTCGGGCACCGGCGGCACGTCGGGCACCGGCGGCGGCTGCGGCACCGGCCAGAAGATGTGCGGCGGCGTGTGCATCGCGCCAACTCCGGCCCTCGGCTGCTCGCTGCTCGACTGCACGCCGTGCACCACGCCTGCGAACGCGACGGCGAAGTGCACCGGCGATCTGTGTGATTTCGACTGCGTCGCGGGCTACACGCGCAACGGCAGCTCGTGCGATCCGATCAGCGGCAGCGGCGGCACGGGCGGGACCGGCGGCGGCTGTACAACGGGCATCCCCTGCACGAGCGGTCAACCGCTTGATCCGCTGTGCGTAACCGTATGTCTGATCCAGCAGAAGGTCGGCGTCTGCGTCGGTAGCTGCTGTACCTGCTTGTGATTGCCGGTCCGGCGCGGAACCGCGCAGTCCGATCCGCGGGATTCCGCGCCGCGGCGGCAGCAACATCGGCCTGTGCATCGGCAACTGCTGCACCTGCTTCCGACGCACCCGCGCCCTGCGCCTGCCGCACGCCGCGACGCACGCGCCGTCCGATCGCGCTTCGCTTCGCCGACCGCGCTTCGCCGACCGCGCTTCGCCGACCGCGCGTCGTGGTTCGCGGTTCGCGGTTCGCCGACCGCGCGTCGTGCGTTCGCGGTTCGCGGTTCGGGCCGTGCTCCATATTGCAGTGCGCTTCCGCGCCGGACCGGCACTCTGGAAAATGTGACGCTGATTTTGGCGCGGACAGCGCCAAGAAGTGCTCCACATTGCAATGTGACCCGGATTTTGGCGCGCTCAGCGCCAAACAGCCCCGCACATTTCCAGGAGCGCGCGCGGCGCACTTCTGCGCCGCCGATCCCCATCGCGCGGTGCGCTTCCGCGCCGGACCGGCATCCATCCCCCAGGAAAGTGGGGAGGGGTGTCGGTCCGGCGCGGTATCCCGCGTGACGCGGGCGGCGCTCGGCGGAAGCGGGCGGCGCTTGGCGGAAGCGGCGGCGCTCGGCGGAAGCGGGCGGCGCTTGGCGGAGGCTTTGCTCAGCGGAAGCGGGCGAAGGGCGCGCGGCCCGAGTAGATCTGGCTGTCGTCGAGCTCGTCGGCGATGCGTAGCAGCTGGTTGTACTTCGCGACGCGATCGGTCCGGCTCAGGCTGCCGGTCTTGATCTGGCCCGCGTTGGTGGCGACGGCGAGATCGGCGATGAACGGGTCTTCCGTCTCGCCCGAGCGATGGCTGATGACGGACGTGTAGGCCGAGCGCGTGGCGAGACGGATCGTCTCGAGCGTCTCGGTGAGCGAACCGATCTGGTTTAGCTTGATCAATATCGAGTTCGCGATGCCCTTGTCGATGCCGCGCTTCAGGCGCTCCGGGTTCGTCACGAACAGGTCGTCGCCGACGATCTGGATGCGCTTGCCGAGCTTGTCGGTCATGAGCTTCCAGCCGTCCCAGTCGTCCTCCGCCAGGCCGTCCTCGATGCTGACGATCGGATACTTTTCGCAGAGCGCCGCGTACCGGTCGACCATCTCCGCGGGCGTGTGCGGCTTCTTGTCCCAGGTGTACTTGCCGTCCTTGTAGAACTCGCTGGCGGCGGGGTCGAGGGCGATGCCGACGTGCTTGCCGGGCTCGTAACCCGCGGCTTCGATCGCCTGCACGATGCGCTGGATCGCCTCCTCGTTCGAGCCGAGCCGCGGCGCGAAGCCGCCTTCGTCGCCGACCGCGACGGTGAGGCCGTCTTTCTTCAGGTTCGCCTTGAGCGCGTGGAACACCTCTGCGCCGGCGCGCAGCGCCTTGGCGAAGGTGGCCAGACCTAGCGGCACGATCATGAACTCCTGCGCCTCGAGGCCGTTGTCGGCGTGGGTACCGCCGTTCAGGATGTTCATCTGCGGCGTCGGCAGCACGCGCGCCTGCACGCCGCCAAGGTAACGCCACAGCGGCAGACCCACGACGCTCGCGCCCGCGCGCGCCGTCGCCATGCTGACGGCGAGGATCGCGTTCGCGCCCATCTTCGCCTTGTTCGGCGTGCCGTCGAGATCGAGCAGCCGCTCGTCCACGCCGGCCTGGTCGAGAGCGGACATGCCGGTGATCGCCGGACCGAGCTTGTCGTTGATGTTGGCGACGGCGGTCTTGACGCCCTTGCCGCCGTAACGCTTCTTGTCGTTGTCGCGGAGCTCGATCGCCTCGTGCTCCCCGGTGGAAGCGCCGCTCGGAACTGCCGCGCGGCCGAAGCCGCTGTGCGTGTGGACTTCCGCCTCGACCGTGGGATTGCCGCGCGAGTCGAGCACCTCGCGCGCCGTGACTTCGAGTATTTCCGACATGGCGGCGGGGTATCACGGATCGCCCGCTGTCGCGAGGTGCGGCGTCAGGTCACTCGCGCCGGACGCCGGGGCCGGGTAAACTAGGTGATCGGTCGCCGAGCGCGGCCTTGGAGATACCGCTTATGAGCCTTCGTTCGAGCCTGGTTCCTTCGCGCGCGGCCCTGGCCGCGCTCCTCGTGTTCGCCCTCGCGCATTGCAGCAAGAGCGAAGACCATCCGAAGTCGATCGCCGGCGCGGGCGGAAGCGGCGCGACCGGTGGCACCGCAGCGAGCGGTGGGAGCGGTGGAAGCGCCGGAACTGCCGGAACTGGCGGTACCGGAGCGACGGACGGCGGCGCGGGTGCCGCCGGGGATGCGGCGGCCGGCACGGGCGGGACGGGTGGCAGCGCGGGCGCGTCCGGCAGCGCGGGCGCGTCCGGCAGCGGCGGGAGTGCGGGCAGCGGCGGTTCCACGGCGGACGGACCGCCACAATGGAACGTGAAGGACCAATCGTGCGGCAGTGGGATGGACTGTGGCGGAACGAGCTGTTGCGAAGGCCGCGACACCGCGGATGGCACGTTCAAGATGGGACGTAGCACCAACGGCCCCGACTCGTATCCACTGTGCACGAACTGCGACGACGAGCAACCCGAGCACGATGTCACGCTGCCGCTCGTCACGCTCGACACGTTCGAAGTGACTGTCGGTCGATTCCGTCGCTTCGTCGACGTATTCGACGGAAGTCCCCCGCCTGCGGGCAGCGGCGCGTCGAGCGGGGTCGGCAGCAGCGGCTGGCAGGCCGGGTGGAACGGAAAGCTCCCGGCTTCGAAGGCCGCGCTCGTGGCGGCGCTCGACTGCGCGCCGGGCCAGGACACGTGGAGCGCGCAAGCGGGCGCTCACGAGAACGCGCCCGTCGACTGCGTGACCTGGTACGAGGCTTTCGCCTTCTGCGTGTGGGATGGCAGGCGGCTGCCGACCGAAGCCGAGTGGGAGAATGCCGCCGCGGGTCGCGACTCGAACCGGCTGTATCCGTGGGCGAACCAGACGCCGGACGCGACGCTGGCGGATTTCGCGGGGAGCGCGAACTCGCCTCTGGTGGACGTCGGCTCTACGCCGGCCGGGGTCGCGCGCTTCGGCCAGCAGGATCTCGCGGGAAGCGTGGCGGAGTGGGTGTTCGACGCCTACGACGCCGGTTGGTATTCGGGAGGAGGCGCGACGTGCAACGACTGCGCGAATGCGACCGACGGAGGCGACCGCACGATCCGCGGCGGATCGTTCGCATCGCAGGCGGAGGACATTCGGGCCGCGGCGCGCGACGGCGGCGCGCCAGACGCCCGCTCCAACGCAGTCGGCTTCCGCTGCGTGACGACGCCGTGACGTTCAGTCCGACGGCTGACAGGAAACCTGGAGATCCCAGTTCTTGAACGTCGGCGGGTAGTACTTGTCGCTCGACGGGATCAGCGTGGTCGTCACCTTGAGGAAGCGGCTGCCTCGCTTGCGGTTGTGCGCCTTCAGCGTGGCATCCACCACGGCCGCGCCGTTCTGGGTCGCGCTCGCGGCGCGCGCGCCGATCGCCTGGCCCGCCTTGCCCGCCGGACCCGGCGGATCGGTGAACTGGAGCGCATCGGAGGGAGCCGAGGCGAGCCCAGCCGCGGTGTCGGCGACCTGGACCGTGAAGTCGAGGCCCGAATTCGACGGTAGGTCGGACGTCCAGCTCCAGGCGCCCCAGTAGGGCGTGGTGCCTTGTGGGCACGCCGAGCCCGCATCGAAGGTCCGGGTGATGACGCCGGGGTCGTACTGCTGCACGCAGCTGTAGACCACGTTCACCTGCGCGGCGGTGTCGCCCTGGATCGTGTTGCAGAGGCCCGGGCAGACCTGCATCGTCGTCTTGGTGGCGTCGGTGAAGTACCACTGGCTGCCGCTCGAGCACGCGGCCGCATTGGCGACCTGGGTCATGCTCGTGACCGTTCCGCTGCCGTTCGTGTACTGGATGTTCAGCGTGCTGTAGTCGATCTGCTGCCCCACCGGCGGCGTGGGCACGGTATAGGAGCACGGCAGCGCGTTCGCGCGAATGGCGTTCATGGCCGCGATGAAGTCGGCTGTCGAGTTCGAGTCGCTGGCGATGAACGCCTTGGTCGTGCCGCCCGACGACGCGATCGTGTCGAGGTTGCTGACGCCCGCGCCGGTGCCGCAGCCGACCACGTAGGTCTTGATCGACGGGGTGCCGCTGAAGCCCGCGGCCGCCGCGGCCGCCACGTTGCTGACGGTGCTGCTACAGCCGTACGGCTCGCCATCGGTGGCCAGCACGACCGCGACCGCATGCGTCGGGTGACCGCTCTTCCAGTATTGGGCGAACTGCACCGCGCCTTGCTCCGCCGGAAGTGTGGGCGTGTTGGTGAGCGGACCGTGCGCGTTCAACGAGGTGACGATCGCGCCCGCGTTCCCGGGCAGCTGCCCCATGTTCACGTCCGGCCACTTGTAGGTGTTGGTGCTGCAGAACGCCGCTCCGCTTACGGGCTGAAGACCGCAGTCGTACTCCCAATTCCAGCATCCGAACAACCAGAACGTACAGTACCAGTCGCACACCATTTCCGTCGCGCCGAAGTACTGCACGGCGACGTTGATGCCGGCGGATTTGGGGTCGGCGACGAACCCCTTGATGGCGTCGGTCACGGCCTTCCAACGCGTCTTGCCACCGCCCACGCTTTCACCCATCGAGCCCGAGTCGTCGAGCATGATGTAGAGGTCCAGCGGGATTGGGTCTGCCTTCTGCGACACGCTTCCGCAACCCAGGGTCCCGCCGTTTCCCTTCAGCGTGAGCCCGGCATCGTTGGTGGCCAGCCCCGCGTCGTTGGCGAGGTTGTTGTCCGGGGTGTCCGGCCAGTGTTGGCAGTACGGATCGCATGGGTTCCCCGAGCAAGCCGTGCCCGAGCCCAGGCCTTGCACGCCGTACGCCGGTGCGCGATAGGCCTGCGTGCTCGATCCGGTGTCGGCGACGCAGTCGCCCCACTTTCCGCCCGTGCACGTGGTCGTGCCGGACTGGCAGCTGACCTCGTCGCCAACCTTGCCGAGCGGAATGCCGCACTCCGTCTTGAGACCCTCCGTGTCGCACGCACAGCCGGCCTGCCCCGCCGTGCACGGGAAGCACTCGTTCGTGGATGCCGGGTCGCTGTCGTTGCAGTCGTTGCCCAGCGCGCAGCCGACGCCGTAGCCATCGCCGTCGCTGTCGATGCACCCCTCGTTGCCCGCGTCTTGACCGTTGCCCGAGCCGACCCCGGGAAGTGACGAGTCACTACCGGAGCAAGCATTCGTCGTCACCATCGCCATGGCGACGAGGATTGCGACTCGCGAGGCAATCGGGATGGCCCGCAGCACACGTGTCGTCCGCTTCACGGTGTTCCTCCCTGGTAATCGAGGTCTTGTGCGACTCCCACGAGCTTGACTTCCCAACCGGCAATCACCTGCGAGGATCCGTCGGTAGCCCCATCCGCCGACCCGTCGACCGTCGGTGGCGGTCCGCCATCCGTCGGCGGACCCAGGTACTTTGGATTCCCGAGCAGCGCGGAAAGCGTCGACCCGTGGAAGGCAACGCCGCCCGCGTCGGCGGGAATCGTCAGCATGAGGGCGTCGAACTCAATCGTGTGGCAGCCGGTGCCGACAGTCGCAACGGAGGACAGATACCGTATGGGGATCTGCGCTCCGCCGACGTCCAGCTCGAGCGTGACCGCCGCCTTCGGTGAAACGTCGAACTGAGGCGTGAACGTCGCGGAGTCATAGGGCGTGTCGAGTGCATATCCTGCTCCGGCGCTCGCCGCCGGGCCGAACCAGGCCTTGTCGGACGCGTAGTCCACGACAACGAGCAGCTGCCCGGGCTCCGCACCGGAGCCGTTCTGTACCTCGGCATTGTAGGCGTCGATGAACGCCTGCGCGGTCGGATAAGACGCGACCAGACGTTGCGTTCCGTACCCGACGTACGGGTCCCCACAGACGGACGGCCCGGCGTCGGTTCCGCCGCTCCCTCCCGTCCCGCTCAATCCGGCGGTCCCGCCGCTTCCACTCGAACCACCCGCGCCGCTCGAATCCGCCGCTTCCGCCCGAGCCTCCGCCACTTCCGCCCGAGCCGCCAGCGGCACTTCCGCCCGAGCCGCCAGCACTTCCGCCCGAGCCGCCAGCACTTCCGCCCGAGCCGCCCGCGCTGCCTCCCGAGCCGCCCGCCGCGCTGCTGCCGCCGGATCCGCCCGCACTGCCGCCGTTGCCGCCGCTGGCGGAGCTTCCGCCGTTGCCGCCGCTGGCGGAGCTTCCGCCGTTGCCGCCCGAGGCCGCGTCGGCCCCGGCGCTACCGCCGGCTCCGCCGGTCAGCCCGGCCGGGGTGTCGCTCTTCTTCGAGCATGCGACGGCCATGGCGACGGCTGCCGTGAAAGCAAGGGTGGGACGGATCCAATGGGCTGCACGCATGCGAAATCCAGAAAGGGATAGCTGACTATGCACAGAACGGGCCGCGTGCGCGGGCACACGGACCCAAGCAAAGAATGCAGGATTTCGCGTTCAACCGCCAGTCCGCGGGGTGGCTTGGTCTGCATCTAGTGCAGGGTTCCGAACCGTTTTGCGGCCCCCGACCGGGCCTTCATGCGTTCAGTGAAGGGGATTGCCGGTGCGGCGCGGAACCCCGCGCTCCGGACCGCGAGGTTCCGCGCCGGACCGGCATCAGGCTCCGGGAACACAAGTCAGTACAGCGCCCCCATGACCGTCTCCCAGGCGCGCGCTTCGAGGAACACGCGTACGAGCTCCGGGTCGATGTGGCCGTCTTTCACCTCGAAGCCGAGGATGTCGAGCGCCTTCTGCACCGGCACGGCGCGCTTGTACGGGCGGTCGCTCGCCGTGAGCGCGTCGAAGATGTCGCTGATCGTCATCATCTTCGACTGCAGCGGGATCTCCTCGGCGCGGAGGCGATTCGGATAGCCCGTGCCGTTCAGGCGCTCGTGATGCGCGCCGGCGATCACCGCGACGCGCGCGAAGGTCTTTCCCCACGGAATCTTGGAGAGGAAGCGGTACGTGTGGGAGACGTGGCTGCGGATCTCGTCGAACTCCTCCGGCGTGAGCGAGCCGCGCATGACGCTCAGCGACTTCACCTCTTCGCCGGTGAGTAGCGTCGCGACGTCGCCGTCGAGACGCGTGAAGCTCTGGCGTCCGAGATCCTCGATGCGCTGGAAATCGCCTGCGGCGAGCACCGTCGGCTCGTTCGCGCTCTCGATCACGCGCCATGCGTCGTCGAGCTCCGCGAGTCGCACCGCGAGCTCCTCGTCGAGCTTGGCGAGCTCGCTTGCCGGCGCGCCGCGCTCGATCGCGCCGAGCTTGCGCTTGAGTACGTCGACCTCGAGCGTGCGCGAGACGAAGTCGAAGCGCTGGCGGATCGAGTCGAGGTCGTGGGGGTAGAGCTTCTTGGCCTTGACCAGCACGTTCTCGCGCACGCCGATCTTGCCGAAGTCGTGCAGCAACGACGCGTACTCGATCTCGCGCAGGTCCTCGCGCTTCCACGTGACGTCCTTGTACGCACCGGTGTCGGTGAGCTCGACCGCCTTGGCGAGCTGCACGGTGAGCTCGGCGACGCGCCGCGAGTGGCCGCTCGTGGTCGGATCGCGGGCCTCGATGGCGTCCACGCTCGCCTTGACGAAGCCCTCGAAAATGCTGCGTATTTCGTCGTAGAGAATGGCGTTCTCGAGGCTGATGCCGGCTTGCGCCGCGAGCGTGGCCAGGAGCTCCTCGCTGCGCTCGTCGAAGGGCACGATGAAGCGCTCGAAGTCCTCGCGTCCGAGCAGCTTGTGGGAGAACTCGCGCTTCTTGTTGATCAGCTGCAGCACGCCGATCACTTCGCCTTGGCTCGACACCAGGGGCGTGCACAGCATGCTGCCGGTGCGGTAGCCGACCTTCTCGTCGAACGAACGATCGAAGCCGAAGGGCGAGCCCGGCGGCATCTCGTACACGTCGTCGATGCGAATCGTCTTCTTCTCCAGCGCGACGTAGCCCGCCATGCTGCGCGGGCTGATCGGCATCGTGAATTCGCTCGAGTCGAACGACACGGAGTCGTTCTGGCTCAGCTTGAAGCGCAGTTGGCGGCGCGTCGGGTCCGGGTCCGAGCCCTCGACGACGTAGATGCTGCCGGCGTCCGCCGCGGTGACGAAGCGGCTCTTCTCGAGGATCAGCCCGAGCAGCTTGTCGATCTCGCGCTCGGTGGTGATGGCGCGGGCGATCTCGATCAGCTCGCCGAGCTCGTAGCGGTAGCGGTTCAGCCACTTGCCGCGACTCTCGCTGCGCGCCTTCAGCTCCATCAGCTCGAACGCCTGGTTCAAGCTGATGAGCAGCTCGTCTTTCGACGGCTCCGGCGAGAGCAGCGCCCCTACGCCGTGGTTCATCGCCTGCGCGAGATCCGGATCCGTCGGGCGCCCCAGGATGATCAGGCGCGCTTCGACCGCCGCCAGGCTGTGCGCGTACGGTCCGAGCAGATCGCGGCCCTTGTCCCAGACGGTCGCGCCCAGGATCAGCACGAACCACTCGCCCTTGCGCACCATCACCAGCAGCGGGTGCGGTCGCGAGACGACGAAGCCGCTGAAGCGCGCGTCGCTCGAGAGCTCCGCGGCGAGCCCGCTCGTCGTGGCCACGGCGCTCTCGGCGCGCGGGCTGAGCGCGCGCAGTGTGTGATCGGATGGTTCCCGTGCTTGTGTGCTCATGTCGCGTCCCCTCCCGGCGCGTCGGAATCCTCCTGCGGCTCGTCGCTCTCGCTCGGCACGCGGGCACGCGCCACGGCGTCGCGCGCCGCCGCGCCCATGCGCCGTGCGGCGTCGCGCGCGGCGTGCTCCTCCGCGATCTCCGCGTCGCGGCGTTCGTAGGCCACGATGATCTTCTGCACCAGCGGGTGCCGCACGACGTCGGCCTCGCTGAACGTGCAGAAGCCGATGCCGTCGATGCCCTCGAGCAGGGCGCGCGCCTCCCTGAGGCCGCTGCGCGCGCCCGACGGCAGATCCGTCTGCGTGACGTCGCCGGTGACGACCGCCTTCGAGGCGAAGCCGAGGCGCGTCAGGAACATGCGCATCTGCTCGCTGGTCGCGTTCTGTGCTTCGTCGAGGATCACGAACGAGTCGTTGAGCGTGCGGCCGCGCATGAACGCCAGCGGCGCGACCTCGATCTGTCCGCGCTCGCGCATCTGCTCGACGCGCTCGAACTCGATCATGTCGTGGAGCGCGTCGTACAGCGGGCGCAGGTACGGATTGACCTTCTCCGCCAGATCGCCCGGCAAGAAGCCGAGCTTCTCGCCGGCTTCCACCGCCGGGCGCGTCAAGATGATGCGCTTGACCTGCTTCGCCATCAGCGCGCTCGCCGCCACGGCCATCGCCAGGTAGGTCTTGCCGGTGCCCGCGGGCCCGATGGAAAACGTGAGATCGTGGCTGCGGATGGTCTCGATGTAGCGTCGCTGCGCCGGGCCCTTGGCGATCACCGGCTTGCGTCGCGGGGCCACGACGATCACCTGATCGAGCAAGTCCGTCAGCGACGACGAGGGATCTTCGCGCAGCGTGCGCATCGATCGCGCGACGTCGTTCGGCCCCAGCTCGTAGCCCTTGCCGACGAGCTCGGCGGCGTCGGACAGGAAGCGGTGCGCGACGCGCACGGCCCCCTCGTCGCCCGAGAAGTAGATGACGTTGCCGCGCATGCTGACGTCCGCGCCGCTGGCCCGGGCGACTTCACCGAGCAGGCTGCTCTGCGGACCGGAGAGCGCAAGCAAGATGGCGGTGTCCTCGACCTCCAGGTTGGCGCTGTACGGCGCTTCGCTCATCCGGGATTCAACGGCCTCTCTCTTGAAGCGCGACGGTCGCGTCGCCCGTCCGGAGAATAGCGCGCGCCCTCTTCCGCGCCCAGCGCGCGCGCGCGGTTGACGCCGCGAGCCCGCGCGGGACAACGTCCCTGGCGCCATGAGCCTCTCGCGTTGCCCGATTGTCGCGATTTTCGCCCTCTCCTTCTCGCTCGCCGACGCGGCGTACGCGCAGCAGCCCGCGCCGCTGCCCGTGCCGATGGAGGGCGCGCTGCCAGGCGCGCCCGGACCGGCCGAGCCGGTCGAACCGGCCGAGCCGGAGGAAGCGCCGCCCGCCCGGGCTCCCGCGCCGGCGACCCCGTCCTCGTCCGCGGCGTCGGCGCGCGACGGCTATCCGCTCGCGGGCTACCGCGGCGGGCGCTTCTACCTGCGCGACACGACGGACAACTTCCGGCTGTATCCGTCGGCGATGCTGTTGCTCGACGCCGACGCGTGGGCCGGCAAGGGCGTGGCCGACGTCCGCGGCTCGAGCCTGCGTCCGCGTCTCGCGGCGCGCGCGGCGCGCCTCGGGCTCGGCGGCCAGGTGCTCGACGGCATCGACTGGCTGCTGGTGTTCGCCGCCGACGGTCAGTCGCTGTCGAACCCCAGCGGCACGAACGAGAACCGCGCCGCCGCGCCGGGCGAGGCCCCCGACACCACCAGCGCGCGCTACGCCAGCGCGCAGACGCCGGGCAACGCCGCGGGCATCCTCGACGCGTGGGTGAACTTTCGCGCGCTGCCGGTGCTGAACGTGATGGTCGGCCAGTACCGCACGCCCTTCACGATGCAGAACACGACGCCGTTGTCCGCCCTGCCGTTCCACGAGCGTCCGTTGACGTCGTCGTTCGGCATGCCGGGCGCGCGCGACATCGGCGCGACGCTCTGGGGCGACGTCCGCGCGGCGGGCCTGTCGTACTATGTGGGCGCGTACGAGGGCGACGGCAAGAACCGCCCCGGCGTCGACGCCCGCGCCGACCTGATGGCGCGCGTCACCTGGCAGCCGCTGGCGAAGCTCGTCGATTCGCTGAAGGATTTCCGGATCGGCGCGAGCATCCGCGGCGGCTCGCGCGACGGCACGCGGGTCGAGTACGACTATCCCGCGATGAGCACGCAGCAGGGCTTCGTGTTCTGGCAACCCGTGTACCGCGACGCGCTCGGTCGCTGGGTCCACGTAGTCCCGGCCGACCAGCAGCGCGCGATCGCGTTCGAGCTGTGGGTGCCGTGGAAGCGTCTCGATGTGCAGTCGGAGCTCGTGCTGCTCAAGAACCGCACGCGCGAGGCCGTGGAAGGCTTCCAGACCACGAACACCGAGCGCATCGGCACGCTCGAGGGCGCGGCCGGTTATCTGCAGGTCGGCTACACGCTCTTCGGCGCGCCGCGCATGATGGGCGCGGCCGGGCGCGGCGTGCGGCCGATCTCCCTCGATTTCACCAAGCCCGCGCCGCTCTTGCCGCCGCAGTCGCTGGAGCTGCTGGTGCGCGCCGAGGTGCTCGGCGCGACGTACTCCGGCGCGTCGCGCGGCGGCGTCGCCGACACGAGCGGCGGTCTCGACGGCAAGATCAAGGCGCGTTCGCTTGGCCTGGGCGTCAACTACTGGGCGTCGCGCCACGCGCGCATCAGCGCGAACTGGATCGTCTACAGCTTCCCCGGCTCGGGCACGCCGTCGAACCGCGCCGTCGCGCCGGGTCAGCTCGCGTCTCCCGCGCGCGCCGGCGCCCACGTGATGCACGAGCTCGGGCTGCGCTTCGGCGTGATGCTCTGATCCCCGCCGTGACCCCGCGCTCGGGGCGCGTTGACAGCGGGTCCCTCGCCCGGTAGCACTCGAAGCAGACCGGTACGAGGGGCAACGAGGGGGACAGCGCGCCGCCGCCCGGAGTTAATTCGCCGGGCGGCGGCATTTCTTCCATTCGCGCCTTTCTTGGCCGGAATCGACCGGGGCCGTTAACCCGGTGGGCAATGCGTCGGTGGAGCAGATGGGTGGGCGTGGGTGCCGCCGCGGGCATCGTGATGGCGCTCGTGCCCGTGGTGCGCGGAAACATCAAGCTGGCGAACCCGCTGAGCAAGCTCCACAAGCAGGCGGCGGTGGCGAGCGCCTCGCCGGATTCTCGACGGGCTCGACTTGATGCGCCTGGACCTGCGGCCCGAGCGCGTCACGACGCCGCTGCCCGACGGACGCGAAGCGGTGCTCACGCTCGACCCCGACGTGCAACGAGCCGCGATGTCGACGATGCGCAAGTACCGCATCCCCGAGGCCGGAGCCGTCCTCATGGACGTCAAGACCGGCAATCTCATCGCGTACGCCAGCTACGTGAACGAGGGCGACAAGTTCGACGTCAATACGCGCGCCGAGGCGCCCGCCGCCAGCGTGTTCAAGATCGTGACCGCCTCGGCGTTGGTCGAGAAGGCCGGGCTCACCGCCGAGACTCAGCAGTGCTACCACGGCGGTCGCAGCCGCATCGCCGCCGATGAGCTGAAAGACGACCCGAAGCGCGACAAGTGGTGCGCCACGCTGGCGATCGCGGTCGGCCGCAGCTTGAACGTCGTGATCGCGCGGCTCGCCCAGAAGCACCTCACGCCGGAGGAAGAAACCGCCATGGGCGGCGCCTACGGCTTCGGCGCGCCGGTGCCGTTCGCGGTGCCGAACGAGGCGCCGCGCATCGACATTCCCGACGATCCGCTGGAGTTCGCCCGGAGCGCCGCCGGCTTCTGGCACACGAGCCTGTCGCCGCTCGCCGCCGTGGTGCTCGCGCAGACGGTGGCCAACCACGGCATCGCGCTCGAGCCGCGCATCGTGTCGGCGGTGTACAAGGGCAAGAAGGAAATCTGGAAGGACGACGCCGGGCCGCGGGTGTTACGCCACGTGATAAAGCCGGAGACCGCGGCCGAGGTCACGAAGATGATGGAGCAGACCGTCGCCAACGGATCCGCGTTCAAGAGCTTCCACGACCACCGTGGGCGCCCGTATATCCCGGGCGTCGTGATCGCCGGCAAGACCGGAACCCTGAATCGCGACAAGGCGAACCGCCTCTACACTTGGTTCATCGGCTTCGCGCCGGCGGACAAGCCCGAGGTCGCGGTGGCCGCGCTGGCGGTGAACACGCCGACCTGGCGCATCAAGGGACCGGTGCTCGCGCGCGAGGTGTTGCGCGCCTACTTCGTCAAGAAGGGCATCAAGAGCCCCTGAGCGAAGCGGCCCGGCCGTCGCCCGGCCGCGCCGGGACGCCCGCTCCGCGCCGCAGCGCGTTGCGGCATCGATCGCCCGTGGCGCCCGCTAGATACCTGCAGATACCTGCAGGTACCTGCGCATCCGGGCATGCTTTCCCGAAGCGGGAATTTTCCGTTCGCGGGCGCGCGGCGAGCCGTCGCGCACGGCGGACGTCAGTGCGGAGGCCGCCGTTGGCGAAAAACGCGGTGGACGTGAGCGGTGGGATTGCTAGATTAGAGTCCGTGCAAGTTGTGCTCCGGAAACTGGGTCGGGGCTCGAGGGCCGTAACCGGGCGTCTCGTTCGCGCGCCGCGCAAGGGCTCGGTGGTCGTGATCGAGTTCTCCGACGGTATGCACGAGTACGTGACGACGCCCGTCAAGCGCGTGCTGCGCCTCGCCTCGCGGGACGTCTTCTACATCGAGACCGTGAACAGCCGGTATCGGCTCGAGGTCCGCGATCGCGAGCGGGCGCTCGAGGACGCTTCCAGCGGCTGACCGTTTCCCCCACGCCGGGGCTGGCGCTCCGGTGCCAGACCGGGTATTCGACCGACCCCGCGCCGCCACGCGTGCGGGTGTCCCCTTGAAGGAACGAGCGAACGAGACATGGGAAGGTTCGACAGCCGCCACTCGATGAAGACCCGCCGCCGCGAGAGCCAACGCAAGAAGAAGGCTCGCGAGAAGCGCCAGGCCGAAGCGACGAAGGCGTCGCGCGGAACGCGCAAGGGCTCCAAGTCGAAGAAGTCCTGAGCCGGCCTCGGCGCGGCGTCCGCTAGCGGATCGTCGTGACCGGGAAATGCGCGTCGTGGTGCTCGGGGCGGAGCACTTCCACGTTCTCGCCGAACAGCCCCATATCGCCGGCGATACGCTTCTCGCGCGTCATCTGCCAGCCACCGTCGTCGTCGTTCCACACCTGCGCCAACCGCGTCACGTGGAGCGAGCTCTCGTTCATGCGCATCCACTGCACGTCGACGTCGACGACCGCGTGGTGCGCGTCCTTCATCGACAGACCCGCGAGCTCCACCTCGAGCACGCGTAGCTCGTGACCCCACGAGGCGCGCCGTTCGAGGAACACCTTGCGGGTCGGCTTCGACGCGCGCCCCACCGCGATGTCCATACGCCCGAAGCGCGTGGCGATGTTCAGCTCGCGCGCCGCGTCTGTCAGCCGCGCTGCCGGCGAGGGCGGCGCCATGCAAGCTCCGAGCGATATCGCCAGGACGAACGCCGAACCCGCGACCGATTTCGACCACATCGGCCCGAGCCGTAGCAGGGGCCGGCCGAGTGGGAAAAGAAAGCGGCCGCCCGCGCCCTTCCCGCGCCGGACCGGCATCCCCCAACCCCAGGCTCACCTGGTTGGTCTTGTCGGTCCGGCGCGGAACCACCCGCCGCGCCCGATCCCACCGCTCCGAGCTCGATCCCCAGGGGACGCGGCTCGAACCCCTGGCACGCAGCCGGAGCCGCGGGGGTGAAGCCCGGAGCCGCGGGGGCCAAGTCCGCGCCCCGGATCAGAAGGGCGAGGCGACGATCAAGTAGTACTGGCCGCCGGGGATCGACTGCGCGTCGTCGACGCCGTGGGCGTAGCCCAGGCGCACGTTGCCGCCGACGAAGTAGCCCAGGATCAGATCGAACCAGAGCTCGGCGCCGACGCCCAGGTGGTACTGCGACAGCGGGTCGTTCAGATCGACGGTGTTGAACGCGCCGCCGTAGTCCGCGAACATGGCGCCGCTCACGGTGCGCAGGAATACCGGCAGCGTGCTCACGCCGCGATCCGTATACAGGATCGGGAAGCGGTACTCGGCGTTGAGCAGGTTGTACTGCGAGCCGATGAACGCGACCGGCTTGTAGCCGCGCAGCACGAAGCCGCCCTGGCGGATGTTGGTCGTGTATGCGTCGAGCACCGGCGAGTCGATGAAGCCGCCGGTGTAATACAGGCCGCGACGCGCGTAGCTTCCGGCGCTCGTCGCGCCGGAAGCGGCCAGGGCAAGCACGTGGTGATCGCCCCACGGCATCGGGACGTATCCCGTGACGCGCGCGCCGATCGTCTCCAGCGTGGACTCGCTGCCGAGCTCGTGCGCGGCGACGTCGCCGCCGACGGAGACCGCGAAGCCGCGCTCGGCGCTGATCGCGTCCGCCGTGCTGTCGACGTTCGAATACGAGTACCCGAGATGGAGCAGCGCGAGCCAGGTGCGGTCCGGATCGCGCGGCACGGTGGAGAACGGATCGATATCCGGTCCGACGGGCAACGTGCTGTCGTGCTTCGCGACGGTGTAGCTGAGCGAGACGCCCTGGGCGTCGAACTCGCCCGGCACCGTATACGCCACGCCGGTGCTCGCGCCGGTGTAGTGCTCGGTGACGACCGGGCGCTGCTCGTTGATCACGTAGCTCCGCGACGGCGCCGACGAGCGGAACACGGACGCGCGGAAGTCGAAAGGCAAGCGCCGATACACGTAGGCGAGGCTGGCGGAGGGCTCGCCTTGTTGCGTCTCCACGGTGACCGACGCCGAGAACGCATGCAGCCCGACGATGTCCGAGCCGCGCGTCGTGATCGTCAGCGCCTGCCCGAAGGTGCCCGGCCCGTAGACGTAGTCCCAGGCGTGGGGGCGCAGCGTGGGCAGCGGATTGTAGTCGTGGACGGGCCAGCGTCGGTTGACGGAGAGCGGCGCCTGGGCCGGGCGCTGGTCCACGTACGGCGGCGCAGGCAGCCAGCGTGTGCGATCGAGCGGCATCGAGAACAAGTCGAAGCCGCGATGCGTATAGCCCACGTACAGCTAGCGTCCGTCCGTCCGGCGACACCTCGGGCATGTACGCGCCGTTCACGACGTTCGTCACCTGGTGAAGCACGTGCGAACCGATGTCGAACGCGTACACGTTGGCGATGCCGCTCCGGTCCGACGTGAAGTACACGGTGCGCCCGTCGGCCGTCCACGTCGGCTGCTGATCCATGGCGCGGTCGTGCGTAATTTCGTAGAAGCGGCCGGTGGCGACGTCGACGATGCGGATGTCGCGATAGCCGCCGGCGGTCCAGGCGCTGTACGCCACGTAGCGTCCGTCGGGCGACAGGCGCGGTGTGTACGCCTGTTCGTAGCGCGCGCTGGGTACCAGCGTGCGCTCGCCCGCCAGCGCGTGCTCCGGCGTGAGCCGGGCGATCTTCAGCGTGGTGGTGCCGGCGTGGTTGGTGGTGAAGGTGACGAGCCGGCCGTCGCGGCTGACGTCGGGCGACGACGCCCGCTCGCCGGTCGTGAGGCGCTGCCGTGACCGATCGAGCCCGCGCGGCGCGCGCGTACCGTGGGGTTGGCGGAACAGATCGTTGAAGTAGTAGCGGCGGTCCGACGGCGCCACGCTGTCGAACACCAGCGAGCACTCGTCGAAGCTCACGCCGGTGCCGCTCGTGCGGCTGACGATCTCCGCGTCCGATTCCACGGCGCGGCTGCGCGACGCGAGCGGCACGCGGTACACGCCGGCCGTCGTGTCGCCGTCGTCGCGGACGTAGACCAGCTCCTCGCGCGTCCCGTCGCGGCCGCACGGCGGCGCGAAGCG
The DNA here is from genome assembly GCA_963775185.1 of uncultured delta proteobacterium. Lineage (GTDB taxonomy): Bacteria > Myxococcota_A > Polyangia > Polyangiales > Polyangiaceae > JAPSGB01. Next base: position 67,884 of record CAVZIE010000017.1, read on the forward strand.
CGGGCTGTAGGCGACGCGCCCGCGGTGGGTGAGTTGGACGCCTTGTCGCAGGCCGCGCGCGACGACCGCGGCGCGCTGCGTCTTGTAGCGCTTCTCCAGGTCGCGCTTGAAGCCCTCGAAGAGCTCGACGTAGGTGCGGCCGGTCACGCGTCGGATCGAGCGATTGATGCCCCACGGGATGATGTTCGCACCGTAGTCACTGGCGACCGCGGCGTACGTATCCGGACCGTAGACGTTCTCGATCCACGAGATGAACTCCGACCCATAGAGGTACCAGATGTTGCCCGACGGCCAGCGCCGCGCGGAGTTGCTGATCTGGTCGAGGCCGGCGAGGTTGTCCTCCAGTACGTCGGCGCGCAGGAACATGTCCCAGAGCGACGAGCGCAGCCGACCGCCGCCGGTGTGTTCCGTCTCCATCGACACCGCGAGCCCTTCGAGGATCCAACGCGGCTGCGCCTGGTTCGGCGCGTACGTCTTGCCCATGATGGCGTTGACCAACGCCGGCAGACCCGAGATGTTGTCGGTGTGGAGTGTGTGCGTGAACTCGTGGGTGAGCAGCTCGTCGAGCCAGTCGTCGTAGTCGCCGAGTGGAGACATGTCGTCCGGCGCCGTGACGAACAGACGGATCGCGCTGTACGGGATCGCGCCCGACGAGCCGTTCGCCGAGTCGGTGTTGTCCGTCAGCAGGATCTCCGTGCGCGCGCGCGGCGCCCAGCCCAGTTGCGGCACCAGATGCGCGTAGATCGACTCGCCCAGGTTCGCGATGCGTTGCGCCGACGCGTCGAGTCCGCCCTGGTAGTTGATGCGGAAGTGCGGAGTCTCGATCGTGTACCAGCGCAGATACGGATCGCCGGCGTACGCAACCCGCCCGTTGCAGAGTACGGCCAGAGCGATTGCCAGCGTCGCGAGGACGCGCAGCCTCGCGGACGTCACGGGCTTACAGGTCGTCGTGGAACAACGGTTCCCGGTTTCGCACGTACCGGTACACGAGCTGTCGGCCTTCGGGCGAGATCTGGGTGAACTGCGCTCCGAATCCCGGCGGCGAATCCGCGCCCGAGTTCGGCGCGTCGCGCGTCCAGCGCACGATGCCGGCAGCCTCGAACTCGTAGCCGCCGGGCAGCGACACCTTGATCACGAGATCCTGTCCGATCGGCGGGATCTGGTAGGTGGCGATGAAGATGCCGCCCGAGTCGATCACGTCGTTGCCGCTCAGGCCCTTGTAGAAGTTCGTCGAGCTGTGCGCGCCCAGCTCGGCTTCGACGCGTGCCGGCGCGCCGCCGTCTGGCCGAGGCGCGGCCGGCGCGTTCCACGCCTGCTGCTGCGGCGGCGCGGCTTGCGCGGGATCCTGCCACTGCTGCGGCGGCGCCCCGTACGGCTGTTGCGCCGGCGGTGCCGCGTACGGCTGCTGTGGCTGCTGAGCCGGCGGCGCCGCGTACGGCTGTTGCGGTTGCTGCTGCGCCCACGGCGCGGCTTGCTGCGGCGGCGGTTGCTGGGCGGGCGGCTGCTGCCACTGCTGCGGTGGTGGCTGCTGGGCGGGCGGCTGCTGCCACTGCTGCGGCGGCGGCTGCTGGGCGGGCGGCTGCTGCCACTGCTGCGGCGGCGCTTGCTGCGCCGGCGCGGCGTAGGGCGCCGGTGCGGACGGTTGCGTCGCCGGCGCGGCGCTCGCGGGCCCGCCCTGGTCCATCACCACCGTGCCGGCGAACGCCGCTTGGGGTTGGACCGGCGCCGCGGGCGCGTGCTGCGACAGGCCGTGGATCAGACCGAGCGAGCTGGCTACCGCCTCGATGGCTTGCTCCACGGCGGGATGCCCGCCGGGGTGCGTCTGCAGCATCGCCAGCGCGCGCCGCACCGCGTCCAGCGCCGCGGGGGCGTTGGTCGCGATCGTGCCGCCGCCGGTGGACTCGATCTGGTGGAGCGCGCTCATCGCCTGCGCCACCGGCTCCGCCACATCCATCAGATTCGGCGGTACGCCTGGGCTCTGTAGTGCGGCCAGGCCCTGGGCCAGTTTCTCACGCGCGCCGCGTGCTGCGCTCACCGGGTCGGTCATCAAGTCCTCCGAAGGCGGGAGTCTATCACCCCTTCACAGCGGGAAACCAAGCGAGATACCAGGCGGCTCGGCCTAGCCGTCGCGTTTTCCCGCCACCAAGGCGGCGACGCCGGTAGCGTCCAGCCCGGTGCCGGCCGGGTACCCGGAGTCCTCGCCGACCACGGCGGCCTCGACGAGGATGCCAGCGTCGCCGCTCCGGATCGCGACGCCGAGCGCCGCGTCCACGGCGGCCTCGCCCGGCGCGAGCACCTCGGGGAGGCGCGTCGTCGAGCGGGCGCGCGTCACGAACAGCTTCTCGCCCAGGAGCTCGATGGCGAGCCCCGGCGAAGGCGACAGAGCCCGGATCCGCCGCAGGATGCGCGCGCTCGGCCAGCGCCAGTCGACGCGCAGGCTGTCGCCCTCGGGCTCGCCCGCCCAGCTCGCCAGGGATTCGTCCTGCGCGACGCCGGGCATGGGGTCGCCGGCGGCGATCCGGCGTGCCGCGTCCCGCAGCAGGGACAGCGAAGGCCGGTCGAGCGCGCGGGCGAGCTGCCAGGTGTCGCGGTCGCCGATGCTCACGCTCTGCGCGAGCAGAATCGGTCCAGTGTCGTAGCCGGCATCGAGGCGATGGACGGTGACGCCCGTGAGCGCGTCGCCCGCGTCGATGGCCGCGAAGAACGGATCCGGGCCGCGGAATCGCGGCAGCAGCGACGGGTGCGCGCCGATCGCGCCGTGCCTGGGCGCGCTGAGCCACTCCGGCGGCAGGCGTCGCGTCCAGTACCAGCTCACGAGCAGCTCGGCGCCGGCGATGCGCCGATCGATCTCCGCCTTGTCGTCCGCGTCGACGACGTTGTCCGCGCCGATCGCATGCCGGAGCCGCCGCGCACCCGGCGCCGGCACCGGCGACAGCACGGCGAAGGCGATCTCGTGGCCGTCCCGGTGCAGCAGCCACGCCGCGAGTGGCAATCCGAAGAACGCGATCCTCACGGCCCGACCCCGCGCCCGCGGCGCGCGTCCAAGTGCCGAAAACTTGTTCGATTCCCGGCGCCCCTGCTACCTCGGGCGACATGGATACTGGCGCCGGTCGTCGCGCGTTTCGCCAGGCATTTCGCGCAGGCAGCCGTTTCGATCCGACCGCTGCGCGACGTCCCATCCTGGTGTTCGAGGGCGTGCACAAGGCCTACCGGACGGACGCGCCGGTGCTGCGCGGTCTGGATCTCGAGATCGAGCGTGGCGAGTTCGTGTTCGTCACCGGGCCGTCGGGCGCCGGCAAGAGCACGCTCTTGCGCCTGCTGTATGCGGCCGAGGCCGTCGATTCCGGGCGGATCCTGTTCATGGGGCGCGAGATCGGGCGGCTTGTCGACGGCTCCGTGCCGTTCCTGCGCCGCAACATCGGCATCGTGTTCCAGGACTTCAAGCTCGTCCACAACTGGTCGGTGCTCGAGAACGTCGCGGTGCCCCTCGAGGTGCTCGGCGTCCCGCCGCGGATTATCAGGCAGCGCGTCGGCGAGGTGCTGGAGCGAGTGGGGTTGGGCGGGCGCGGAACCGAGCGGGCCGGCAGCCTGTCCGGCGGGGAGCAGCAGCGCGTGGCGGTCGCCCGCGCCATCGTCGGCGAGCCGGCGCTGGTGCTCGCGGACGAGCCCACCGGCAATCTCGATCCACAGCTCGCGGTGGACATTCTCGGCTTGTTCGAGGACATCCACGAGACCGGCGTGACGGTCCTGTTCGCGACGCACGACCGCTCCCTCCTCGATGTCCGTCCCCGCCGCGTCGTCGTTCTCGACGAGGGCAAGGCGACCGACGTTCCCGACGGGTTGGATCGACCCGTCGATCTCGCTTCACGCAGGGTGGCGTAACGCATGGGATCCATCGATCGTGCCTGGCGCGGCGGCCGCAACGACTGGCGGCTGCATCTCCTCGGGATCTTCTCCGTGGCTGTGGCGTTCGTGTGCCTGGCCTCGGCACTGCTCGTCGTCGTGAACGTGGACGGCGTGCGATCGCGCTGGACGCGAAGCGGGCGCGCGTCGGTGTTCCTCCAGAACGGCACGACGCCGGACCAGATCACGGCTATCGAGAAGGCGTTGCAAGCCACGCCGGGCGTGACCGCCGTGCACTTCATGTCCAGCGACGACGCGCGTCGCGAGGTCACCGGCCAGAGCTCGGACGACATCCTCGGGAAGCTGCCGTCCGAGGCGTTTCCGGCTTCGATCGAGGTCAGTCTGAAAGACGACGCGGCCGCGGCGCGCTTGTCGAAGCTCTCCGCGCAGCTCGAGAAGCTGCCCGCGGTCGACAGTGTGGAGACGTACCAGGACTGGAGCGAGCGGCTCGGCAAGCTGCTGGCCGGCGGCGTGTCCGCGGCGCTCGTGCTGGCCCTGGTCGTGCTCGCGGCGGTGATCAGCGTCGTATCCTCCACCATCCGTCTCACGCTCGAGCGTCGCCGTCTCGAGGTCGAGGTGCTCAAGCTGGTCGGCGCCACCGACGGCTATGTGCGCCAGCCGTTCGTCGTGGAAGGCGCCGCGCAAGGCGCCATCGGCGCGACGCTCGCCCTGATCTTGCTGGGCGTGATGTACGCGATCGTGCGCAGCCAGTTCGACGGCGAGCTCGGCACACTGCTCGGCGTGACGCCGAGCTTCCTGCCGTGGCACGTCGCGATCCCGATGGTCGCCCTGGGCGGCTTGCTCGGCGCCCTCGCCGCATGGGGCAGCCTGCGCAAGCTGTTGGTCGTGTGACGTGAAGACGCGAAGCTTCCTCGCCATCGCCTTGCTCAGCGCGAGTGCCGCCGCTGCGCTGCCCGGTGCCGACGAGGCGCCCGCGGGCGGTTCCGCGCCGGTCCGGCAGACCCTCTCCACGGCCACGTTGCCCCAGACCGTCGCCGACGTGGATCGCGCGCTCGATCAGCTCGACCGCCAGGAGCGCGCGGCGAAGAAGGAGCTGCGCGATCTGGCCGACGAGAGCAAGCAGGTCCACGAACGCGCGATCGCCCGCGGCCGCGCCTACGTGCGCATGGCGCGTGCGGGGTTGTTGCCGGTGGGCGGCGGCTTCCAGGCCCTGGTCGATCACGCGGCGCGCCTCGAGCGCGTGCGGCGTGGGCTCGAGCGCGATCTCGATCGCGAGCAGGAGATCACCGCGCGACGCATCGCGCTGGGCAAGCGCCTCGACCGCATCGGCGTCGAGCGCGGGCCGCTCGAGCTGGAGCAGGGCGCGATGCAGCACGCGCGCACCGCGCTGTTGGCGGAGCAGGATCGCGCCCTCGCCTTCCAGCGCGCCTTCGACGACAGCGGCCCGACGTCGCACGCCGCGGTCTACGGTGCCGGCACCGGACCGGGCGATCCGTCGGATCTCGCCAGCGGCTTCGCGGCGATGAAGGGCCGCTTGCCGTTCCCGCTCACGGGTCGCGCCGAAATCTCGTCGGCGTCGCGCAACGGCGGCGGTCCCGGCCTGGAGATGCGCGCGCCGCGCGGTGCGCCGGTGCGGGCCGTGTTCCCCGGCCGCGTCGCGTTCGCCGACACCTACGCCGACTACGGCAAGACCGTCATCGTCGATCACGGCGGCAGCTTCTACACGGTCAGCGCGAACCTCGCCGAAATCACCGTCAAGGTCGGCGAGGACGTGAGCACCGGCGCGCGCATCGGCACGGTCGGGGACAGCGGCACCGGTCCGATGCTCTACTTCGAGATCCGCAAGGCCGCCGACACGCTTTCGCCCACGGACTGGTTCGGGCTCTGACCGCCGCGCCAGTCGGGTCGCCCGCGCGGCCGCGCCTCGGGTAGACTGCCAGCATGGGGATCTTGATGTTGGTCCGGCGCGGAATCCCACGGCCCGTCACTGCGACGATCGCGCTCGGGTTCGTCGCGCTCGCGACGCCGGCGGGCGCGCAGCCCGCCGCCGCGCCCGCGGCGTCTTCCCCGCCGCCCGCGTCGGCAGCCCCGGCCCAGCCCGGCTCCGCCGCTCCGGCGCAGCCCGCTCCCCCGCCGGGGTACGGCTACCCGCCGCCCGGCTACCCACCGCCCGGCTACCCGCCGCCCGGCTACGGCTATCCCCCGCCGGGCTACGCCTACCCCGGCTACCCGCCAAAGAAGCCTCCGCCAACTCTCCCCTATCGCGAAGGTCAGGAAATCCCGTCCGGATACCACCTGGAAGAGCACGCGCGCCGGGGTCTGGTGATCGGCGGCGCGATCATGACCGGCGTGCCGTACGTGATCGGGCTGTCCCTGGCCTCCGGCGATGGGTTCGTGAACCGCTCGGGCTGGCTGATCCTGCCGGTGGTCGGACCGTGGGTCGCGCTCGGTGAGCGTCCCCGCTGCGACCAGAACCGGGACGACGGCCTGGCCTGCCTCGGCGAGTTCTTCGTCCGGATGTTCCTGGTCATGGACGGCATGATCCAGACCGGCGGCGCGATCATGTTCTCCGTCGGGCTCGCGGCCACCAAGCGCCAGCTCGTGCGGGATGACCAGGCGCGCTTCCTGGTGCTGCCGACCCGCGTCGGCTCGGGCTACGGCGTGGGCGCGTTCGCGCGGTTCTGAGAGCGGAATCCAAGCCGTCGTGCGGGGCGGGTGCGTTTCCACGCAACCGGCGCGAGTGCTGGCCGACCTGAGCGTTGTCCAGTTCCCCCTAAATCCGTTCGGAGGTTATCCATGACGACTCGAGTCACCCCAGGCGGCCCGTCCACGGGCGTTGCTTCCACTCCCACCGCGGCCCGCGTGACGCCTCCCCCGGCGCGCCCGTTCCGCCAGATCATGAGCGCCGGCGCGAGCGCCGTCGTTGGCGGGGCCGAGGCCGCGGTCCGGCGTCTGCCGGGCGGTCCCGTCCTCGCGGCCGCGTTCCGCCCCGGGCCCGGAGCGGCGGGTACCGTCTCTTCCGGCAGCATCGGCGGCATCGGCGGCGGCGTGGGCGTCGGCGGCGCCGCCAACAGCGCGGAGGGCTCGGCCGGCACCGCCGGCGCGGGCGGCTCGTCTGGCGCCAACGTCGAGGACGTCCTCGCCCAGAGCGCCGACCAGAACATGTACTACCTGCAGCTGCAGGAGCAGATGCAGGCGGAAAACCGAGCGTACACGACGGTTTCCAACGTCTTGAAGGCACGCCACGACACCGTCAAGAACGCGATCTCGAACATTCGCTAGTCGTTGGTGCTGCTAAGGTTGTCCTCATCATGGGAATCGACGGTATCGGCAAGCCAGGAGGTGGCGTTCCGGGCGTCGGCGGCATCGCCGGGCCCGGCGCCGCCGCTCCGACCAGGGGCGAGAGCTTCAAGGTCGACAAGGCCGCGGCGAGCGCACCCACCACCGGCAGCGATGCGCTCGGCCAGCTGCAGCGCGGCGAGATCGGTCTCGATCAGTATCTCGACACGCGCGTGACCGACGCCGTGCAACACCTGCAGGGCAAGCTCCCTGTCGACCAGCTCGAGTTCGTGAAGCAGAGCCTGCGCGATCAGCTCGCCACCGATCCGGTGTTGGTCGAGCTGGTGCGTCGCGCGACGGGTAGCGTGTCGGCGGACAATCGCTGAGTCGGCGCGTCGCCGGGCGGTCATGGCGCAGAATCGTCGTCAAGATACGACCCGGCTCGTGCCGCTCACGGACGCGATCGACGTCGCCACGTACGGCGTGCGCGCGGCCGCGCTCGCCGCGGCGAGCGCGCGCGGCGTTCCGATCCTCGACAGCTGGTGCCTGTCGGTCGACGCGTTCCGGGACGCGGTGCACGAGCTCTTGCCGCCTGCGCACGACCCGGCGTCGCTGATCCGCGTGATCCATCGTCCGGCCGGTCTCGAGCGTGCGGCGCGAGCGCGCGATCGCATCCTGTCGCTGCCCATCGCCTCGCTTCGCGACGAGCTCGAGGCGCTCTGGACGCACGTCGCGCCCGACGCGGGTTGGGGCATGATGGCGCGCACCAGTCCGACCTGCAGCGACGATCTCGCGCGCGGTGCCGGGCTCGACGCGGTCCGCTACGGGCTACGCGGCGGCGAGGCGCTGGAGAACGCGGTCCGGGAGCTGTGGGCGCGAGCGCTGTCGGCGTCGGCGCTCGGCTACCTGCGGGCGCGTCGCGAGCGCGACGTCGCGCTGTGCGTCGTGATCCAGCGCCTGCCGGCGATCGCGGCGAGCGGCGTGCTCTTCGCGCGAGATCCGGACCACGCCCGCGGCATCATCGCCGAGAGTTCGTCGTCCCGGGGCGAGCGGCCGGTGAGCGTGCCGGTGCGCGTCGTTGCCGCCGCCCCCGGGCTGGGCTCGACCCTGATCGACGGCGCGCCCGCCTATGACGTCGTGCGCTTCACGTCGGACGGCGTCGTCACGGAGCGGTTGTCCGGCGCGAAGACCGATCGGCTCGTGGTCACCCCCCGCGGCGTCGCGAGCTTGGAGCTCGCGCCCGCGCGTGCAAGTCGAGTGTGCGTGCCCGACGCCGCGGTCGCCGACCTGGTGCGGATCTGCGCGACGCTCGACGAACCGCGAGACGGCTCGCTCGAAGTCTCGGTCATGCTCACGCGCCGCGAAGGGCTGCGCGTCGCCGACGTGCGTCACGTGCAGGGGCGTGCGTACCCCGACGGTGGCGGTGCCGCGACGCGCTGGTCGCGCGTCGGGCTCGGGGAGTCGCTCTCCGGCGTTCCCACGCCGCTCACCTGGTCGCTGGTCGAAGCCTTCCAGGAGCGAAGCCTCGACCAGATGTTGCGCTCGCTCGGCACGAAGCTGCCGCGCGGAGCTTCGCTCGTGGGCCCCGTGCGCGGGCGCTTCTACTTCAACCTGACCGACCTCGAGGCCGTGCTCGTGGACGTGCCGGGCATCGGTCGCGCCGTCGTCTCGGGGCTGATCGGCTCTGCGGGCGGCCGCGTGGAGACCGGCAACGCGTCGTTGGCGCGGCTCACCGTCGCCGCGGCGCGCATCTTGTCGCGGGAGCGGCACCTCGGCGAGGAGGTGCAACGCTTCGAGCGCGAGGCCGAACAGCAGCGCCGCTGGCTGGCCGAGATGGATCTGGCGATCTTGCCCGACGACGCGCTCAAGACGACGCTGGGCGAGAGCTACGACTTCTTCGATCGCACCTCGCGGCTCATGGCCACTTCCACGCTGGCGCTGGTCGCGACGTACGCCGGCTTGACCCGCGTGCTGGCGCGCGGCGCGCCGGTGGATTCGACGCGGCTCGCTCAAGCGATCACCGCCGGCGTGGGCGATCTGGACACCGCGCTGCCCGGCATCGCGCTCGCGCACGTGGCCGCGATCGCGGCGCGGGATCCCGGCGCGCGCGCGGCGCTCGTCGCCGGCGCGGATCGGCTCGACGCATTGCCGGAAGGGCCGGCGCAGCGCGCCATGAGCCAGCTTGTCGAGGCCTACGCCGATCGCGCCCTGCACGAGTCCGAGCTGATCGTTCCGCGCTGGGGCGAGGCTCCCGCGCCGCTCTTCGCCATGGCGGCGGCACTGATGGAGGAGAAGACCGATCCGGAAGCACGCCTCTCCACGGCGCGCGTCAGCGCGGACCGCGAGCTGGCCGCGGTCGAAGCGCGATTGCCCTACGTCGAGCAGGCGTTGGTCCGCGCGCTGGTGTCGCGCTGGCGTCGGGTCGTGCGCTTGCGCGAGCGCATGCGCGTGTGGATGGCCCGGACGCTGTCGATGCTCCGGGTCGTCGCCCTGGACGTCGATCGACGGATGCGGCGTCTCGACCCGTCGCTGCCGCCGCACGCGGCGTTCTTCTGCACGATGGGCGAGCTGTCGAGCGCGGTGCGCCGCCAACGCACCGATCTCGGACCGCTGATCCGCATGCGCCAGGCGCAGCACGCGTTCGCGGCAATGCTGCCCGACCCGCCGGAGACGTTCAGCGGCGCGCCACCGGCAATCGTACTCCCGCCGGTCGGCGCGTCCGTGCTGCACGGCGTTGGAGCGTCGGGCGGCTCGGCGGTGGGTACGGCGCGCGTCGTCGGCGCGTCGGGACAGGGTGCGCGGTTCCTGCGCCCGGGCGAGGTGCTGGTGTTGCGCGCGCCCGACGTCGGGCTCTCGCCGTTGTTCCTGGTCGCTGGCGCCGTCGTGGCGGAGCTCGGCGGCCCGCTGTCCCACGGTGCCGTCGTGGCGCGCGAGTACGGCGTGCCGGCGGTGCTGGGAGTCCGCGGCGTCATGGCCGGCGTGCGCACCGGCGAACGCCTTCGCATCGATGGCGATCTCGGCGTCGTAGAGCGGCTCGACGCATGAGCGCGCGGCGGCTGTGCTGGGTCGTCGAGAACGATGACACGCGGCTCGGCGAGGTGATCGCGCGGCTCGGCACGCCGGCGCGCGATGCGCTCGCGGAGGGACGCGTGTTCGTCGCAGGGCGTCGTGCGCACGACGCGACGGTGGCGCTCGCCGCGGGCACGCCGGTGGAAGTGACGGCCGCGCGCGAAGCCGGCGACGACGACGTGGCGCTGCTCGCGTCGCACGACGGCATTGTCGCCGCGTACAAGCCGGCGGCGTTGCCCACCGAGCCGGACCGCGCGGGTCGCTCGAGTGCTCGCCGCGTGGTTTCGCGCCGTCTCGACATGGAAGAAAGCCGTCTCCACGCGTTGTCGCGGCTCGATGTGGGCGTCAGCGGCGTCGTGCTGTTCGCGACCACGGGGGAGGCGGCGCGTCGCGTGCAGGCGGCGCGCGCGGGCGGTGCGCTGGTCCGGCGCTACGTGGCGATCGTCGCTGGAAGCCCCACGCCCGCCGCGGGGCTGTGGAGCGCGCCCGTCGGGTCGCGCCCGGCGCGCACGCGGTACCGCTGGATCGCCGACGCCGGAAGCATCACGCCCGCCGATCCGCGGCGCGCCGCGCTGATCGCGGTCGAGCCGATCTCGGGTCGCACCCACCAGATCAGGATCCACGCCGCCGGGGCCCGCGTTCCGATCGTCGGAGACCGGGCGCATGGTGGGCCGACGCGACTCTGCCTGCCCGACGGCAGCGTCACCGAGCTGCGGCGTGTCGCGCTGCACGCGGCCTGGGTGGAGCTCCGCGATCGCGGCGGCGTCTGGCGCGCCTCCGTCGACCCGCCGGAGGAGCTGCGCTCGACCTGGCGCTCGTTGGGCGGGGACGCGGGATTCTGGGCGGATGCCACAGCCGGGGCTGGCCTCGGCGACGGCGTGGAGTAGCGTCCGCCCATGCTTCGTCGCTTGTTGGCGTGTGGGCTGGCGCCGCTGGCGTTCGCTCTGGCCTGCTCTTCCGCCCGGCTGAGCGGACCGGAAGCCACCGCGCCGGGGCTCACGCTTCCGGCGCACATCGCCGAGGGATCCGACCAGGGCGACGGCACCCTGGAACCCGCCACCGATGGCGGCGCGCCGGACGGCGATGCGCCCAAGCCGACCGGCTCCCTGCCGGACCCCGCGCCGCTGGCGCTGGCGCGCCAGTGGGAATACCGCGTCGTCTACGATCACGGCGCGGTCCACGTCGCCGGCGTGCGCGCGCTCCGCTTTGCCCGGCCCGTGGTCACGGCGCGCCACATGGGGCGATTCGCCATCGAGCTGTGGATCGGACACGAGCTAGTCGACCGGGTGCGCTTCGATTTTCCGGTCATCGCCGCGGATCCGCCGGCCATCGGCAAGCGACACCCGATCCACGAGCCGCCCAGCCTCGCTCCGGGGGCGGTGGTGGACGTGACCGTCCTGGTTCCCGCGAGCTCGCGGCCGACCCGCGCGCTGCTCGTCGATCGCGCGACGGGCAAGAGCCAGCCACTGGCGTGGCCACCCGACGCGGCGCCGCCCGCCGCGAGCGCCGGCCACTAGGTCGACCCGCGGCTGACCGCATGGGGTGGCGCAGCGGGGCGCCTTCATGCGACGCTACGCGCCGAATCATGCAGTGCGAGGCGTGCGGTACCCAGAACATCGATGGCGCGCGCTTTTGCGCGGGATGCGGAGCTTTGCTGCCGATCCCGGACGAGGGCGGAGAGGATCCGCTCATCGGTCAGGTGATCGGCGGGCGATATCGCATCACCGGCGTGCTCGGCGAAGGCGGCATGGGCATCGTCTATGTCGGCGAGCAGCAGATGGGCTCGACGGTGCGCAAGGTCGCGGTCAAGACCCTGCACGCCCACCTGTCGAAGGATCCGTCGGTTCTCGCGCGCTTCCATCGCGAGTGCGGGACCGTCGCGCAGCTCGAGCACCCGAACACCATCAAGTTCTACGACTTCGGCTCGACCGCGGACGGCACGCTGTATATCGCCATGGAGTTCGTCAAGGGCGAGTCCCTGATGGACGCCATCGAGAAGGGCGGCCCGATGGCGCCCGAGCGCGCGCTCAAGATCATGCGCCAGATCTGCGGCGCCCTGGACGAGGCCCACAAGCAGGGGATCATCCACCGCGACCTCAAGCCCGAGAACATCGTGCTCACGAATCGAGCGGGGGAAACCGACTTCGTGAAGGTGCTCGACTTCGGCATCGCCGCGCGCAGCGAGTCGGCGGACGCCCAGAAGGAGCAGAAGCTCACCCAGCAGGGCATGGTGCTCGGGACGCCGCCCTACATGAGCCCGGAGCAGTTCACGGGCAAGGCGCTCGACTCCCGCAGCGACATCTACTCGCTCGGCGTGATGGCGTACGAGATGCTCACCGCGCGGCTGCCCTTCGACGCGGACACGCCGTGGCAGTGGGCGACGCAGCACATGACCGCCCAGCCGCTGCCGTTCGAGGCCACGCCGACCAGCAGCCATGTGCCGGAGAGCATGCGCGCGGCGATCATGCGCGCGCTCTCGAAGGACCGTGAGGACCGCCAGGAGACGGCCAAGCAGTTCTTCGAGGAGCTGTCGTCGGGCGGCGGCATCACCGTCGATCACCCGATCCCGTCGTCGGCGGGCGGCGGCGCTGGTTCGGCGGCCACCGCCGCCATGCCCGCCGCGCCGTCCTTCGGTGGCGGGCCAGGCCCCGGCCCGATGGCACCCGGTCCGATGGCGCCCGGCCCGATGATGGCCGGGCCGCCCGCCGTCGCGGCGAACGTGCCGATGCCACCGCCTCCCGCCCGCTCCAGCGGTGGCGGCGGCAACAAGGGCCTGATCATCGGCCTGGGCGCCGTCATGGCCGTGCTGCTCGTGGCGATCATCATCGTCGCGACGCGCTCGATGAAGCCCGACGAAGACCAGCCGCTCACCAACCCGTTCAGCAGCGGCTCTTCCGCCGGTCCGACGATCGTGGCTCCGCAGGTCGACACCGGCGCCGCGAGCGTCGCGGCCACGGCCGAGTCCGCCCCGGACACCACGGTTACCAAGGTCACGCCCCCGACGACCCACACGCAGGTCGCCACGAAGCCCACCGCGACGACCAAGCCGACGGCGGCGAGCGGGGCGGCGGCGTGCGGCGCGTGCATCGCGGCCGCACACGGCGGCAACATCTCGGGTGCCGCTGCCAACTACCGCAGCTGCTCCGATCCGGGGCAGAAGGCGCAGTGCGTGTCGATCGTCCGCTCGAGGGCGCCGGGCGCGGCGAAGGCGGCGGCGTTCAACGGCAACTGCGGCCAGGCCAAGGGTATCGCCGCAGCGGCCAACGCCATGGGCGCCGGAAGCGGCGCGCTCAACGCCGCGACCTCGAGCTGCAAGTAGCCCTGCCCGTCTCGAAATCATCCGTGAGAACGCGGATTTGGCAGCAGGTGTATACTATTTGCAACACCGAAGGCTTGACGCTTCGCGAAAGGTGCGTCTAGATCCTGCACTGTTCCCGACTGCAGACCTTGTGCCCGCGCTTATTGCTTGAAGGGGGATCGCCCACCGGGGGAACCAGCCCATTCGCCAAGGTAGTGACGCAGCAATGATGACCAGGATGACCTGGCCGGAGCTCTGCCGGTCGCAGCAGTTCAAAGGCCTGTGGGTAGCGCTCGACAACTGTCGGCTCGATCAATCGACGCTCCAGCCGATCGAGGGCGACGTCGTGGACAGCGACGAGGACCTCGCGGACCTGTGCGCGCGGATGCGCGAAGCCGGCCGCTCCTCGTGCTCGATCCTGTTCTGCGAGGACGAAGTGTTGGTCGAGTCCACGACCGTGCCCGGGGCGTCCCTGTCCGAGCGCCCGGCCGCCCGCTAGTCAGCGCAGGATCGGCTTCACGACGGCCTTGCCGTCCTTGATCACGACGTCGAAGTCGATCTTCCGGTTTCCGTGCTGCTTGCGCAGCCGGCTCTCGGCGGCCTCGAGGCTCTTGCGCAAGCCGTCCACGGACACCTCTCGCGTGTCGTTCGTGCGGCGCTTGGCCTCGACCAGTCGCGCGTGAAGGTCCTTGACCCGCGGGTCCTCGCCGCCGCCGGCCGCCCGCATCGGGGCCGCCGGTGCCGGGGCTGCCTCCCGGCGCGGCGGCGCGGGGCGCGCCTGTCCCGGCGGTCGGGGCAGCGTCGGCGCCGCGGCGGGGGGATGGCCTGCAGCGGTCGCTGGCCGCTGAAGCGGCGGCGGGGCCGAGCGGGCGCTCGGGAGCGCCCCCGGTCGCGCCGCGGGCGACGGCGGCCGTGCCGGCGCGGATGGCGGCGTGGCTCCCGCTGGCACTGGCGGCGGGGAGCTGCTGGCGGGGAGGGGCTTGCCCGCTGCCGCCGCGCGCGCCGCCGCCAGCGCTGCCGGCCGCGGTCTGGGCGCGCCGCCGGGCTGGGCCGCCGCGGGTGGCTTGGGCGCGCCGGCGGGCTGGGCCGCCGCGGGCGGCTTGGGCGCGACACCGGGCTGGGTCTTCGCGGGTCGCGTCGGCGCGTCGAAGAAGTCCATCTCGAGATCGAGTCGTCCGAGATCCTCGACCGGGCGCGCGCGCGCCCGGGTCGGGGCGGACGCCGGCGCGGACCTGGGCGCGGCGGGCTCCTTCGGCGGCGCGGCGAGCGAGTCGCGGCCGAGCACCTCGTCGACCGCCCGCTTGGCGTCCTCGAGCGGCTTCCAGTCGGGGTTGTCGAGCGCCTCGCCCAGCTCGCGCTCGACTTCCCACGTCGGGTCCGCGGGCTTCTCGTCATCGACGCCGAGCTTCCGGCGGCGGCCCAGCCGCTTGCGCGCCGCGATCGTCAAGAGCTCCACGCCCTGGTTCTTCTCCGCGCGGATCAGGTGACGCTTGTAGGTGCCGTTCTCGATCTCGCGGCAGATGCGGCCCCAGTACTGCTGGAACGTGTTGTAGCGCTGGATCACCGTCTGCAGCTTGAAGCGCTTGGCGGTGTTGCGGATCTGCTCGCGCCGGAGCAGCCAGATGCGCCGGTCGACGTCCTTGCGCGCGACCGTCGGCTCGATCTTCTCGATGCCCAGGAAGTACTGCTCGTAGAGCGCACGCAGGCGTTCGAGCCGGTTTTCCAGCTCCTCGATCGCGACGTCGAGCTCGTCGGTGTCCACTGCGTGGCTCTAGCCGCCCTCGAGTGGCGTGATCTTGAGGTTGTCGAAGCAGACCGGGACTTCCCAGTCGTTGAAGCCGAAGTGGTCGTGCCCCTTGCCCTTGAGCGGCGTCTTGTCCGGGTAGTCGAGGATCTCGATGTCGTCCACGTACCACCGCACGGTCTTGCCGTCGCTGCGCTCGATCTTGAAGTGGTAGGCGACGCCGGGTCTTACGGGCTGGGCTCTGAGGTCGGCGCTGCCCGGCTGGATGGCGATCTCCGGTCGATCCTTCGCGTGCTCGTTGATGCGGGCGAGCACGTTGTAGTGGTTCTTCCAGCCGCCGAAGATCGTCAGGTAGCTGGTGGCGTTGGTGTACGCGGTGCCGGTGGCGGTGCTGGTACCGTCCCCCCAGATCTCCGCCTTGAGGTCGCCGTCGTTGGATGCGGCCGTGGCGTCGAACTCGATGCGCGCGTTGACCGGTAGCGTGCGACGGAGCCACGCCCCGTGGTTGTGCGCGTTCTGGACGCACAGCCGGCCCTGCTCGATGCGCCAGTTCGACGAGGTCAGGTTCCAGTCCGGCCCGGGCCGGACCCGGTCGAAGAAGTCGTCGAACACCGCGGTGAGCGGCACGTCGATGGCGCTCGCCTTCGCAGCCGCTGCGTCGGCCGGCGCTGGCGCTGGCGCCGCGGCGGCGCTGGAGGCGGCCAGCGCCGGCGCGATCGGCGGGCGCACCGCCGCCGAGGTCCGCACGCCCGGCAGGCGGGGCCTCGGGAGCGCGGGGACCATGCGGTGGCGGCCGGCGGCGCGCGTGGCCGGCCGCGCCGCCGGCCGCGCCGCCCCGGCATCCCCTGCAGCTTGCTGGCTGTCCGGATTGGGGACGCACGCCACCGCGGCACACGCGACCAGGATGGAAGAGCCGGTCAGGCGCAGCACGACGGCATGCTAGCACACACGAGCCACGCGTCGCGGGCCCGCGGCTCTCTGGTCGCGACGCGCGTTCGCGGGTAAGGAGTGCGGGCGATGCATCCCATCCTGTTCAGGATCCCGCTGCCGGCGTGGACGATTCCGCTCTTCCCTGCACTGCTCGGCGTGGCCGTGCTCGGCGCCTTGATCGCGCTGTTCGGCTACACCCGCAAGGCCGTGGACCTGCTGGCCATCGGCGGAGCGCTCGCGCTCGGCTGCGCCGTGGCCGCGTTCAAGTTCCGGGGGCAGACGTACACGCTCGGCGCGCTGCCGATCTACAGCTACGGCGCGATGCTGTGCCTGTCGCTGGTCGTCGGCTGGTACCTCACGCTCGGTCTCGCGCAGAAGGACGGCCTGCCGCGCGAGACGATGGCGAACTGCTACTTCATCACCGCCGTCGGCGCGCTGATCTTCGCGCGGCTGCTGTACGTCGCGACCAACCTCGAGGAGTTCCACTCGTTCGCCGACCTGCTCAACATCCGCCGCGGCGGCATGGTCGCGTACGGCGGTTTCCTCGGCGGCTTCCTCGCGTCGTACTTGTTCTTGCGCGCGCACCGCATCCGGCTATTGCCGTGGGCGGACGTCGCCGTGCCCAGCTTGGCCAGCGGTCTCGCGATCACGCGCATCGGCTGCTACTTGTTCGGCTGCGACTTCGGCAAGCCGCTGTCCGACACCGCGCCCGGCTGGCTGAAGAAGCTGGGCACCTTCCCGCACTGGGCCGACGGGACGATCCCGGACGGCTCCGGTTCGCCGGCGTGGATCCAGCACGTGAACCACCGCGGGCTGTCGCCGGACGCGGTCGCGTCGCTGCCCGTGCATCCGACGCAGCTCTACGAGTCGTTGGTCGGCGTCGGTCTGTTGGCGCTCGTGTTCATGGTGCGCAGGAAGCAGAAGTTCCGCGGCGAGGTGTTCTACGCGTTCACCTTCGGCTACGGCGTCTGCCGCTTCTTGCTCGAGATCATCCGCGACGACATCGAGCGCGGCGAATACGGGCCGTATCTGGCGGAGCACCTGTTCATCCCGCTGGCGCTGCTCGGGTTCGCGGCGGCGTACAATTTCGGTCCGGCGCGCTCCATCGCCAACGCGACGCTGCGTCGGGTCACGCAGGCGCTGTCGCTGGTGCCCGCCGTCATCGCGTACATCGCGATGAAGCCCGGTCAGTTCGCGCCGGAGACGATGATCCAGCTCTCGACTTCGCAGTGGATCGGGCTCGCGAGCGCCGTCGCCGTCGCGTTCGCGTGGACGTGGTCGGCTCGCGCGGCCGACCTCGATCCCGAGGGCGCCATGAGCCTGGGCCTCGATGGCGCGGTCGCCGGCGACGACGAGGCCGAGGCGCCCGCCGCCGCGGAGAAAGAGACGCCGGCGCCGAAGAAGCGCAAGCGGCGCAAGAAGAAGCCCGCACCGGCGCCCGCGGCCGCCGAAGCCGCGGACGACGAAGCGAGCGCGGACGAGCCGAAGCCCGACGACGAGTCCGGATCGGAGCCGGAGCCGGACGCAGAGCCTGGGCCGGACGAAGAGCCCGAGCCGGCCTGAGCCTCAACGTTCGAACTGGTAGATCGCGCGCTCCTCGCCGAGCACGCGAACCACGAGCCGGCGTTCGTCCAGATCGCACACTGCGCAAGCGTCCGCCGCGCGGCCCGGCGCGTCGTCGTCGAGATTCTCGATCAAGCTCTGGAGCGTGACGTACGGGATGCCGCCGATCACGTCCAGGTGGTTCCAGTGCGCGTGGCCGTTGAACACCGCGACGACCTTGCCGCTGGCCTCGATCACGCGGCGCAGATCGCGCCGCTCCGCCACGCGGCAGATGTGCGGCGCCTTCTCGAACCAGCGGTTGCCGTCCAGGCGCATCTCGCTGGCCGGGTGGTGGACGAGCACGACGACCGGCGCCGCGGCGCGCGCGAGATCGCCCTGGAGCCACGCGATCTGATCGGCCGGCAGGTGCACCGCGACGTCCTTGGTCTCCAGCGTGTGCAGCACGGCGAAGTGCACGCCGCCGACGTCGCGGCTGTAGTAGAGCGGCCCCGCGTGTCCCCACAGCGCGCGCAGATCGTCGGCGTCGAGGTGCACCATGTCGTGGTTGCCGGCGACGTGGAGCCGCTCGGCGTCGAGCCCGGACAGCAGCTCGACGAAGCTCGCGTAGCGCTCGCGGTCGATCTCGCGCGACTCGTCTTCGATCACGTCGCCGAGGTTCACCACCAGCTCCGGTCGCTCGACGGCGTTCATGCGCTCGACGAAGCCGCGGACCAGCCGCGGCGCCTCGTGGCTGAGCTTGCGCAGCTTGCCGCCGAAGCGCGCGGGCGGGCCGAGATGGACGTCCGTGACGAGAGCGAAGCGCACGCCCACGAGCTAGCCCGGGCACAGCGCTCTGACCAGAGCGCCGGCGGGCAGGATGCCGGTCCGGCGCGGTATCCCGCGCGGCGGCAGCGCGCCGGGCTGCGGATCTCGCGTGCCTCCGGCGAACTTTGGACTTTCACAGGAAGGGCGGAAGAGCGGAAGGTTTCCAGGGACTTGGGGTATTCAGACGTGAGCCGTCGCGAGCCAGTTCGCAGGACGAACCGATCGGCGTTTCGTGACCGTACGGCGGTCACGAGATCGGGATCGGGTGAACCGATCGGCGTTTCGTGACCGGCGGCGGTCACGAGATGGGATCGGGTGAACCGATCGGCGTTTCGTGACCGAGCGGCGGTCACGAGATCGGGTCGTGCGGCGGGACGGACGGACGGACGAGCGCAGCGGCGACGAGTGAGCGTGGGGCGGTCACGAGCGAGATCGGGATCGGACGAGCCGAGGTCGAGGCAACATCCGCTTCCAGTGCCATCGCCATGGAGCGGCATCGCCTCATGGAGCGGCATCGCCTCCTGAATCGGTTGCCGGCGTTCTCCGCCGGAAATCCTGGGATTTCCTGGGAACGTGCCGGGACTGCAGCGTGCGGGGATCGCGCGGGCGCCGCGCGCTGGTTCCGCGCCGGACCGGCATCAGGCCCCTGTGCGGGTGCGCAGCATCCCGGCACGCGGGTGCGCAGCATCCCGGCACCCGGTTGACTCGCTTTGCCCGCGGCTCCGTCCAAGGTATAGCCTTCCCGGCCTTCCGGACGCTCCCGCGCCGCGGTGCGTTCCAAGCCTGACTATTCCAAATCGAAGTTTCGAGGAGCGTTTCGCATGTTGTCGAGAGCCTTGATTGCAGGAACCGCGGGACTCGTGGTGTTGGCCGGTGTCGTGGGTTGCGGCAAGAAGACCGAGGACCAGCCGCCGCAGACGGCCGCGTACCAGCAGGGCCAGCCCGGCTACGGCCAGCCCGGCTACGGTCAGCCCGGCTACGGCCAGCAGCCCGCGCAGCCCGGCCAGCCCGGCTACGGCCAGCCCGCGGCGCAGCCCGGCTACGGCACGCAGCCCGGCTACGGCCAGCCCGGCTACGGCGCGCAGCCCGCGCCCACGGCGACGGCCGCCCCCGCGCCCACCGCGCCGGCAGCCGGTGGCGCGGCCCAGCCGCTCGATCCGTCGGCGGGCGCCGCCGCGCAGCCGATCCTGATGCAGCTCGCGTCGGGCTCGATCGTCGCGGGCTCGAAGCCGCTCGGCTCGGCGATGGTCGGCAACTTCCAGCAGGGCCAGACGCTCGAGAGCCAGATCCAGCTGTCGCCGGGCAAGTGCTACACGGTCGTCGCCGCCGGCCTGCCGCCGGTCAGCGAGATCAACGTGCAGTTCATCGCGCTCACGCCTATCCCGGGCATGACGCCGGTGCTCGCCGCGGATCAGGATCAGGGCTCGCAAGCGGTGCTCGGCAAGAAGCCGAACTGCTACAAGAACCCGTTCCCGATGGCGCTGCCGGTGAAGGTCGTCGTCACGGTCGCCGGTGGCTCGGGCCTGGCCGCCGCGCAGGTTTACGAGAAGTAGTCGCACGCTGCTGGCCGCTGGCCGTTGTCGGGGCCGCGCGATCGGAACGATCGCCGCGGTCCCGACGACGCGTGGCGCGTCCGCGGCGCGGGCGACGCGCACTGTCGCTAGCGCCGCGCGCGTGCGATCAGGACGATCAGCGCGGGCGCGCCGAGCGCGGCGGTGATCACGCCGACCGGCAGCTCGCGTCCGGGCAGGACCAAGCGCGCCAGCGTGTCGCAGCCGACCAGGAACGCGCTGCCGACGATCAGTGACATCGGCAGCAGCACGCGCTGCGTGGAGCCGACGAGCAGGCGCACCAGGTGCGGCACCAGCAGCCCCACGAACGCGATCGGGCCGCACCACGCCACGCACGCCGCGACGCCCAGCGAGCCCATGCCGAGGGCGACGGTACGCGTGCGGCGCACGTCGACGCCCTGGGCGTGGGCCACGTCCTCGCCGGCGACCAACGACGCCAGCGCGCGCGAGAGCAGCAGCAGCGCGGCCACGCTGACGACGACGAACGGCAGCATCAGGAGCACGCCGCGGTAGCCGACCTGGGGCAGGTGGCCCAGCGACCACTGCGCGCTCGCGAACAGAGCGTTCAGGTCCGCGGTGTACTGGAGGCCCGTGGAGATCGCGCCGGTCGCCAGCGTCACGGCGATGCCCACGAGCAAGACGTCGTGGATGCGTGCCCGACCGCGCGCCGCCACCGCGGCGACCACGAGGCTCGCCGCGAGCGCGCCGGCGAAGGCCGCCGCGACGATGATCGGCAAGCCGCCGAAGGCGGAGGCGCCGAGCACCAGCGCCGCGAGCGCGCCGAGCGTCGCGCCGGCGGTCGTGCCCACGGTGCTGGGCGTCGCCAGCGGGTTGACGAAGATCGCCTGGAACACCGCGCCGACGAGGCCCAGCGTGCCGCCGGCGAGCGCGCCGACGATCACGCGCGGCACGCGCAGGTTCCAGAAGATGAACGCGCCGCGCGCGCCCTCGAGCGATGGCCCGACGAAGGCCGAGCCGGCGAGCACCAGCACCGACACCAGCACCATGAGCACGACGCGCCGGCTCATCGCCGCTCGCTCCGCGCCGGAACGGCGACGCGCCGGCCGTCGACCGACACCATCGCCATGTGGATGCCGAACAGCTCGCCCAGGCGATCGAACAGCGCGTCGGAGTCGTAGCCGACGTCGAAGCGCACCGCGCCGTCGGCGATCCCGACCACGGACAGCCGCGACGTGTCGCCGACGTGGCCGAGCAGGTTGACGTCGTGGGTGACGCAGAGCACGCCGAGCCCCTCGCGCCAGAGTGCGCCCACCAGCTCGTACACCTCGATCTGCTGCGCCGGGTCGAGATGGTTGGCCGGCTCGTCGAGCAGCACGAACGGCGCTTCCTGGGCCAACAGGCACGACAGCGCGACGCGCTGTTGCTCGCCGCCGCTGAGCTCGGGTACCGCGCGTTCGGCGAACGCGCCGGCACCGAGGCGATCGAGCGCGGCGCGCGCGGCCTCGAGCGAGCGCGCGTGGCTCTCGTGGAAGCGATAGCGCGCGCCGGCCACGAGCTCCAGCACCGGGATCGCCTCTTCTACGTGGAACCGTTGCGGGAGCCAGGCGACGCGCGCCGCCCGCTCGCGCGCCGACAACTTCGCCACGTCCTGGCCGTCGATGGACGCGACGCCGCGCGACGGGCGTACCAGGCCGAGCGCGGCGCGCAGCAGCGTGGTCTTGCCCGCGCCGTTGGGGCCGACGAGGGCCGTCATCGCGCCGCGCTCGAGCCGCAGATCGACGCCGGACAGCACCCGGCGGCCGCGCGCTTCGACGTCCACGTTCTCGAGGCAAAGCCCCTTCATCGCATCTTCTCGAGCCGCTTGATCTCCGCCGCGAGCCGGTCGACGAGATCGAGGATACGCGGACCGTCGGCGTACGTCTCGGGTCCGCCCAGCACGCCGATGCGCCCCGCGCGCACCGCCGCGAGCGGCGTCAGCTTGCTCCACGCTTCGTGGAACAGGGCCGCGTCGGCGGGCCGCGTGCTGGTCGTCAGGATGATGATCTGGTCCGGGTCGAGCTCGATCACGCGCGACAGCGACAGGCGCGGCGGCCCGCGCGGCGCGACGCCCACGGCGTTCCGTCCGCCTGCGGCCGCGAGCGCGGCGCCGTGGATGCTGTCCGGCTTGATGAACCACACCTCGTCGAGCTTGCCCGGCGTGTAGCCGAGCACCAGCAGCACGCGCGGCGCGCCGGGCGGTGGTTGCACGGACAGGCGCGCGCGCAGCTTGTCCGAGAGCGTGTTCGCGGCGGCTTCGTGCTGCGTGAGTCGCCCAAGCTCGCGCGTGCTCTGCGCGATGTCGTCCAGCGACAGCCACGGCAGGATACGCGTGGGCGCGATCGCGGAGAGCTCCGGCTCGTGGGTCTTGCCCTCGGCGATGATCAGCGTGGGATCGAGCCGCGCGATGGTCTCGTAGCCGGGGGTGATGGCCGTTCCGGCGCGAGGCAGCCGGGTCGCGGCGGGCGGGTAGTCGCAGTAGTCGCTCACGCCGACGACCGCGGCCGCCGCGCCGATGGCAAATAGCGTGGCGGTCATGCCCGGCGAGAGCGACACGATCCGCGTGGGGCCAGCGCCGGCCACGCGCGCGGCGGAGCGCGACGCCTCGCGACGGATCGCGAGGCCGATCAGCACGACCGCGACGACTGCGACTGCCGCGGTCATTCCGCGCCGGACCGACATCATGGAAATCGGCCTAGATCACGAATAGACGGATGACGATGTAGACCGGGATCACGACCAGCACGAACAGCCACACCAGGCCGTAGATCAAGTTGTCGAGGCGCTTCATCGGTTTCGTCCGCCGGTTCAGGCTACAATCCGGAGAGAGCCGGAAGCAAGCGAGGCAAGCAGTGCAAGCAGTGATCCTGGCAGGTGGATTGGCGACGCGGATGCACCCCCGGACGCTGCAAACGCCCAAGGCGCTGCTCGAGGTCGCCGACCGGCCGTTCATCGCGTGGCAGCTGGAGCGCATCGCCGACGCGGGCTACGGGCGCGTGCTCTTGTGCCTGGGACACCTGGGTGAGCAGGTGCAGGAGCTCGTGCGCGACGGGGCGCACTTCGACATCGCGGTGGAGTACTCCTTCGACGGGCCACGGCTTCTGGGTACGGCGGGCGCGCTGCGGCACGCGATCGACAAGCTCGACGAAAGCTTTCTCGTGACCTACGGCGACAGCTACCTGCCGTTCGACTACGCGGGGCCGCTCCGCGATCTGGACGCGCACCCGGATGCACTCGGGACGATGAGCGTGTTCAAGAACGAGGGTCGCTGGGATGCGAGCAACACCGCCGTGGAGGGCGAGCGCGTCGTCCGCTACGAGAAGGGCTCGGGCGATCCGGCGCTGGACCACATCGACTACGGCGCGATCGCGCTCCGGCGCAGCGTGATCGAAGAGCTCGCGCCGCGCGAGGTGCACGGCCTGGACGCCATCCAGGGCCGGCTCGCCCGGGAGGGCCGCTTGCGTGCCTACCAGGCCCGTGAAAGGTTCTACGAAATCGGCTCCGAGGACGGTCTTCGCGAGCTCGAGCAGTACTTGAGGAGCCACGCGTGATCATTTCCCGGGCCCCGGTGAGGTTCACCCTCGGCGGAGGCGGCACCGATCTTCCGAGCTACTACCAGCAGTACGGCGGCTTCGTCGTGAGCGCCGCCATCGACAGCTACGTCTACGTCACGGCGAACAAGCGCTTCTACGACGACATCCGGCTCGCGTACTCGGAGACGGAGATCGTGCCGAACGTGGACTCGATCCGGCATCGCATCTTCCGCGAGGCGCTGCGCATGACGGGCATCTCGCGCGCCATCGAGCTGGCCAGCGTGGCGGATCTGCCGTCCAACAGCGGGCTCGGCTCGTCGAGCAGCTTCACGGTGGCGCTCTTGAACGCCCTGCACACCTACAAGCGCGAGTTCGTCTCGTCGCGACAGCTCGCCGATGAAGCGTGCGAGCTGGAGATCGAGCGACTCGGTGAGCCGATCGGCAAGCAGGACCAGTATATTGCCGCGTTCGGCAACGTGACGGCGTTCACCTTCGACAAGGACGGCAGCGTGCAGGTCGAGCCGGTGCCGGTGCGTGACGAGGTGCTCGACGAGCTCCAGAACAACCTGGTCATCATGTACTCGGGCATCGAGCGCCCGGCGAAGGTCGTGCTGTCGGAGCAGGGCGCGCGCGTGAAGCAGGCGGACGCCGCGACGATAGGCGGCATGCACCGGATCAAGGAGATCGGGCGCGAGGTGTACCAGCTGCTCGTTCGCGGTGACACCGATCGCTTCGGTGAGCTGCTCCACGAGCACTGGATGAGCAAGCGCAAGCTCGCGAGCAAGATGACCGACGATCGCATCGACGAGCACTACGACGCCGCGCGCAAGGCCGGTGCCATCGGCGGCAAGTTGATGGGCGCCGGGGGCGGCGGCTTCTTCATGTTCTACACGCGACCCGTGGACAAGCGACGCGTGTACGAGGAGATGGTCAAGCGCGGACTCAGGCCGCTGCGCTTCCGCTTCGACCAGGACGGCGCGCGCATCGTCGCGAATCTGCATCGAGGGTGAAGCATGAGGGGGAACGCAGTCATCGGCGTGGCGCTGTCGATCGCGCTCCCGGCGTGCTCGACGCACTACCAGCCGATGCCCGGGCCGCGCATCAGCACGGTGGTCCAGGGCGGCGGCCCGGTGTATGTGCGCGACGGCCGGGAGTTCCCCCACGGCTTCGTGGGGGGTGGGCTGGTGGACGCGGTTGAAGGCGATCCCCAGGCTACCGAAGCCGCCGAGACGTATCGCGACCGCAACGTCGCCGGCCTGATCGTGTCGGGGATCGGCACGCTGTGCTTGATCGGCGGCATCGTCGGTCTGGCAACGACGCGCGACAGCACCGGCAGCTACGGCTCGTCGAACCAGAGCGCCGACTACATCGCGGGCGGTGCGATCCTGTGCGGCCTGGCCGGTCTGATCGCCGGTCCGATCGTCGTGGCGTCGGGCCAGACGTACCAGTTCGACGCCGTGAACATCTACAACGACCACGTCGAGCAGCGCATGCGCATGCCGTACTACCCGCCGCCGGGCGCGTACCCGGTGCCGCCCACGGCGACCGCCCCGGGCCCGCCGCGCCTCCCGCCGCCCGCGTCCGCGCCGCCGGCGCCGGCGCCGCCCGCGTTGCCTCCCGCGCCCCCGGAGCCCGGCGGCGAGTAGCTGTTCGTGCGCCACCTCTGGAAATGGTCGCCGATCGCGCTCGTGCTGTGCGCGTGCGTGCTGTACGTGATCGTCGGCGCGCGCGCGCCGGACAACTTCCAGAACGACTCCGCGTACTACTTCGGCGTCGCGCGGCACATCGCGCTCACCGGGCGCATCGAAGAACCCATCGTGTGGCAGTTCTTGCGCCCGCCGGCGACGATTGTACACCCGGCCTTCGACTATTGGGGCGGGCTCACGTCGCTGGTGCTGGCGCCGATGCTGGCCGTGTTCGGCGCGACGCAGCACGTGGCGTTCATCGCCATGGCGCTGATCTCGGCCGCGTCGGTGGTCGCGCTCTACGCGCTCGTGAGCATCGTCGCCCCGATGCGCCAGCCGCTGCTGCAACTGCTGGCGATCACCGTGTTCGCGCTGTCGCCGGGCATGGCCGTGTACCGCTTCGACACCGAGAGCGTCGCGCTCTACCAGCTGCTCTTGCTGCTGGCGCTGATCGCGTTCGCGCGCCAGCGCTACGCGCTCGCGGTGCTGGGCGCGGCCGGCGTGTTCTTCACACGGCCCGACGGGCTGTTCGTCTTCGCCGCCGTGCTGATCGCCTCGGTCGTGATGCTGCGCCGTAAGCCGCCGGACAATCCGCGCCGGGCCTGGGGATGGCTGCTCGGCGCGGCCGGCGGCGCGGCGTGCCTCTACGTCGCCTACAATCTGCTCGCGTTCGGCACCGTGACGACGCAGGCGTCGCACGCCCTGTTCCTGTTCCAGCGCGACGATCTGTACGCTTTCGGCGTCCACCCTGCCGCGTCGCTCGACAAGCTGAAGATCCTGCTCAGTTGGAAGTACGTCTCGATCCGGCTGCTGATGATCGTCCAGGCGCTGCGCATCTCGCGCCTGGTGCCGTATCCGGACGTGTGGCTAGGCGTCTCGCTCGTCACCGGGCTGTTGTTCGTCCGACGCAACCCGCCGGTGGTGACGCTGATCTGGGCGACGCTCTTCCCGAGCCTGTTCCTGGTCATCTGGAGCGAGCCGGCGGTGTTCGCGCCCTGGCGCTCGTTCCACCCGCTGTTGCCGCTGCTGGTGCTCGCCGGCTGCTACGGCCTCGACGCGGTCGCCCTGTGCGTGAAGCCGTGGGCGGAGCAGCGACGCGTTCGCGTGCTCTTGGGCGCGGCCCTGCTCGCCCTCTTGTGCGGCGTCGTGGTCGCGAAGCTCTCGATCTACACGGCGCGCCCCCGGGCCACGAACCACGACGAGATCGTCGCGATCCGCGCGCTCGATCCCGTGCTCGCCGGGCGCCCGGTGGCGAGCGATCTGCCGTGGTACGTGATCGCGAACACGTCGAGCCCGGCGATCTCCATCCCCGGCAACGGCGAAGCGGCGATGATCGCCGCGTTCGAGAAGTACCCCGTACAGTGGCTGCTGTTTCGCGATCCGCACAGCTCGACCGCCGGATCGCGGCGGACGCTGGACGCCATCGCGCGCGGCGAGCAGCGCGCGCTCGGTCCGCTGCGTCTCGAGCGCGTGCCCGCCGCCGCAGGTGTGCAGCTGTTCCGCGTACGCCGCTGACGCAACGTCCGCGCGTGCGTCGCGCTACTTGCCGTCGCGGCGGCGGGCCCGGCGACGGCGGTACAGCGGGATGCCGATGATCAGGCCGAGCGTGAGCAGCGTTACCGGGATCGAGAACTTGAGCGTGCGTGGGAAGTAGCGGAACACGACGGTGTCGGTGCCGGGCGTCAGGCGCGCGGCGACGGCGTGGTCGTAGTCGAGCGCCGGCTTGCCGTTCGCGGTCCAGCTCGGAAACCAGTTCATGTTGTAGACGACCAGCGCGCCCGGCTTCGCGCCATGCACCTTGACGGTCGCGCTGTTCGGGGACCACTTGACGACCTCGGCGCTGCCTTCGCCTTCCTCGATGTAGGCGCGGCCCTTGTAGTTGGGCGACTCGGCGGCGATCGCGCCGACGCCCTTGAAGTGGGGATCGATGCCGTAACACTCGATCACGCCCTTGTTGGCGAACATGCTGAGCAGGATCGGCGGCGCCCAGTCGCGGCGCTTGTACTGCGCGGCGGGATGCAGGTGCTGCTCGAAGATGTCCGCGCGCTGGATGTTGTCCGGCTTCTCCATCCAGAACGCCTCGGAGATCGGCTTGTTCGACACCGTCGCGATGTCCACGCCGATCCAGATCACCGGCAGCAGCAGCAGCAGATCGAGCCAGCGGCGCGCGAGCAGCGCGCGGTCGACCCAGCGCGCCGCCCACGCGACGAACGCCAGCGCGAAGAACAGCACCATCATGTACAGGAAGCGCGACGGCACGTGCTGCGAGGAGAAGATCGGCAGCTTGTGCAAGAGCGCCCACGGCGCGTGCTGGTTGAACGCGCCGAAGCCGAGCAGGAGGTAGAGCAGGCCGAGCAGGCGCAGGGCGTTCTCCCGCGGTCCGCGCGCGAACAGGAAGCCGAGCACGAGACACACGAACGCGGCGCTGCCGATGTAGATGCCCCACTCGTGCCATCCGTAGGCTGGGACGGCGATCGGCTTGGGCGTGTAGTAGCTCTGGTGCGGCTCGGTCATCATGACCACGAGCTCGCGAAGGCCGATCACTTCCGTGGATTGGATCAGGCGCGGCGACTGCTTCAAGCCGTCGAGGACCGCGAACAGCTTCATCGCGCCGAGCCCGAGCGCGGTGACGCCGGCCAGGGCGACGCCGCCGATCGGGCGCACGCGACGGCGCACGACGGCGATCAGGACGGCGTACAGACCGAGAGCGAGCGCCGTCTGCGGCAGCGGGTAGATCGCGCCCATGTACACCATCAGCGCGAGGACCGCGCCGGCGCCGACGAAGTTGCCCCAGCGTCCGGACTCCTCGCCGCGGTCGAAGAACCAGAACACCCACGGCGTCCATCCGTACTGGAGGTGCCAGGTGTGGCCGGTCGCCGCCTGCAGCGCCCAGCGTCCGTTCAACGTGTAGACGACGGCGACGAAGGTCGCGAGCGCGACGCTCTTGGTGAAGCGCTTCGCGAGCAGGTAGCTGCCCGCCAGACCCGTGATCGCCGAGCCGATGATCTCGACGCGGATCCCGGTGCGGATGTCGCCGAGCAGGTACACGGGCAGGTACGGCGAGATGAAGTTCGTCGAACCCTCGTAGTGGCCCCACGACGGGAACCCGCCGCACAGCCACGGGTGCCACCACGGACCCTCGTGGTAGCGCTTGATGCTGAGCACGGTGATGTAGCGGGCGGACGTCTCGAAGTCCCAGTCGTGGAACCCGAACGTGTGCCAGTTGGCGAGCATCGGCGCGAGCACGCCGATGACCATTCCGATCATCAGCGCGCCGGCGAGCAGCACCGCCGCGGCGTGCCAGCCGTCCGCCGGCAGCCGCACGCGCTCGCGGACCCCGCGCAGGGCGGCCCGGACGCGCCCGCCGGGCGAGCGGGGCGGCGGGGGCGGGCCCTCGGGAGGGGCGGGTCCGGCTTCCATGCTTCGCGCCACGGGTTACTGGCTTGCCGGCGCCCCGGCAAGCCAACGTTGGATTGCCGGGGCAAGGCAAGGTAGGAACACGGACATGTCGCGGCGCCGATCCATCGCTGGCAGGGTCAAGGAAGGTCTGCTTCTCACGGACGCGCAGGCCAGCGCGAAGGCCTACGGGCCGGCGCAGCGGGCCCGCGTGCAGGAGCTCAGCCGCGCCGTCCGGCGGCGACTGGGCGCCGCCCTGGAGCTCAGGGAGGACGGCAGTACGCCGGCGGCGCTGTCCTTGATCCGCGAAGCCTCGGCCCTGTCGATCACGGCACTGTGCACCGCACGCGGCGAGCACGACGGCGACGGCGTGCTCCCGGTCGCCGAGGCGTGGTCGCGGCTGGGCGTGCTGATCGAGTCCGGTGCGCTGCCGGCAGCGCCGCCCGCGGTGGCGCCCACGGCGGCCGCTCTCGCGGGCGCGGATCCGCTGAGCGTCGATCGCATGACGCCGTCGCAAGCGCGCGAGCTGCGCCTGACCGCCGAGAGCGCCGTCGACTGGATCGGACGTCAGTACGAGGCGCGCAGCGTGCGGCAGATCAAGGTGCAGCGCGTGCTGCGGATCGGCGGGCTCGCCGCCGGGCTCGTCGTGGTGCTGGGCGCCACCGTGGCGAGCGCGGTGTCACCGACGGACATCGCGCTGCACAAGCCGGTCGCGGCGAGCGGTCACTACAACCCGTCGCCCGATCCGTCGCACGCGGTCGACGGCGTGAAGGACGGGCACGTCGGCGTCCACACCAGCCTGGGCGACTATCCGTGGATCCGCGTCGACCTCCAGGGACAGTACTCGATCAAGAAGGTCGTCGTTGCCAACCGCGGCGACGGCTACTTCGACGAGATCCTGCCGGTCGCGCTGTCGCTCTCCGTCGACGGCAAGCACTGGAAGGAAGTCGCCGTGCGCAAGACGCACTACACGGAGAAGGAGCCGTGGGTGCAGAAGCTGGACGGCGAGGCGGCGCGCTACGTGCGCATCCAGGTCAAGAAGAAGCACGCATACGCCTGGGCGAGCGAGATCGAAGTCTACGGAAGCAAGCGGTGAGCGAACGCGTCCGGATCCAGGGTCCCACGGGCAGCATCGTCTACGAGGACACGCTCGATCATTTCGAGAACGGCGTGCTGCGCTTGCTCGGCTTCGACCGCGAGGCGTTCGCTCACTGGATCGCCCTCGCGGAGACGGAGACCGGCGACGACGTGCTCGCCAAGCTCGGCCGCGCGTTCGCGCGGCTGAGCCCGCTCGCGAAGACCGATACCTTGCACTCGGCGGACGTGAAGGACGGCCCGGGCGGGACCCGCGGCGCGCTCTGGCACCCGGTCATCGCCGAGAACCGCGACTACGGCGTGGCGCGCTCGCTGGACAACAGCCTGGGTTGGCTGATCCGGCTCGAAGGCGACAGCTGGCGCCGCGTCGTCGATCCGCCGCGCTACGAGGAAGCGTACTTCGAGGGTGGGCGCGCGCAGGCCGGCGGCTACGGCAACTACGGCGCCCAGGGCGACTGGCGGCTCGAGAAGGCCGCGCGCCAGGTGCGCGAGCTCGGCGAGGCGACGGGCGTCACGAGCGGGCGCGTGCTCGATCTCGGAAGCGGCTACGGCTACTTCCGCAAGGCGCTCGCCGACGCGGGCTTCGAGCACGACGGCGTCGAGCCGAGCGCGCACGCCCGCGAGGCCGCACGCGAGCGCTTCGGCTTCGAGACACGCGCGGAGATCGCTCCCGACTGGCAGCAGCGCTTCGACGTCGCGACGCTGTGGGACGTGATCGAGCATGTGCCGGAGCCGGCGGATCTGCTCGCGCGCGTCGCGGCGTGCCTGGCGCCGCGCGGGATCCTCGCGCTGAAGACGCCGAACCTGCGCTGCCCGGAGGCGCGCGTGTTCGGGCCGCACTATCACTCGCTCAAGCGCGAGCACCTGGTCTACTTCACCGCGCCGTCGCTCGTGGCCGTCGCGTTCCGCGCCGGCTTCGAGTCGATCGGGGTGACCAGCGTCTCGCATCTGCTGTCCGGGTTCGTGGGCGCGGCGCGGACGGCCGAGCTCGCCGGGCAGCTGGAAGGCGCCGATCTCGTCGCGTACTTCCGCAAGACCGCCTGATCCGCTATCCTGCACCGCCTTTCGATGGCTAAATCTACAGTATCATTGGTGATTCCGGCTCTGAACGAGGAGACCGGCATCGTCGCCACGATCGAGCGGGCGCCGGCGGAGCTGCTCGAGGTGATCGTGGTCGACGGCGGCAGCAAGGACGACACCGTGCGCCGCGCCGAGAGCGCCGGCGCGAAGGTCATCATCGAGCCGCGCCGCGGCTACGGCCGCGCCTACAAGGCCGGCTTCGCCGCCGCGCAGGGCGACATCATCGCGACCGCCGACGCCGACGGCACCTATCCCGTCGAGATGTTGCCGCACGTCGTGGACTTCCTCGAGCGCAAGAACCTGCTCTTCGTCAGCTGCTCGCGCTTCCCGCTCGTGGACATGAAGAGCATGCCCATCCTGAACAAGTACGGGAACGTCGGCCTGAGTCTGGCGGCCAGCTTGTTCTACCTGCACCCGTTCCGCGACATCTCGTCCGGCATGTGGGTGTTCCGTCGCTCGCTGCTCGAGCAGATGGATCTCGAGACCGAGGGCTGGTGCTTCTCCAACGAGATCAAGCTCGAGGCGTTCTTCACCCAGCCCAATCGCTTCGCGGAGTTCGTGATTCCCTACGACGAGCGCGTCGGTCCTTCGCACAACGTGACAATCTGGAAGACCGGCGTCGAGGTGCTGGGCTTCATGGCCTACAAGCGCTTGCACCACTTCGTCCGCTCGCGCGTCGCCGATCCGAACCCCGCGCGGCGCGCCCTGCAGTCCGACCCCGACGAATGACGTCCGCTCCGGACCCCCAGGCGTTCTACGACGAGATGTGGCGGCGCTACGCCCACCTCGACGCGGTGAGCCCGGCGGCGTTCCATCGCCGTCGCATGGTCGCGCAGCTGGCGCGTCGCCACGCGGCGTCGGCGCGCCGCATCCTCGACGTTGGTTGCGGTCAGGGCGAGCTGCTGCGCGAGCTCGAGCGCGCGCTGCCCGGCGCGCGCGTCGCCGGCGCCGATCTGTCGGCGCAGTCGATCGCCGACAGCCAGAAGCGCAATCCCGGCGCCGACTTGTTCGTGCTCGACCTGACCGCGCCGGATTTCGACGCCGTCCAGCAGGGCCGCCTCGGGCGCTACGATCTGGTGGTGTGCTCGGAGGTCGTCGAGCACATCGACGACGACGCGCTCGCCGTGCGCCGGCTGTGCTCGCTGCTCGCGCCCGGTGGCACCTTGATCCTGACCGTGCCCGGCGGTCGCATGTCGCGCTTCGACAAGGTCATCGGCCATCACCGTCACTATCGTTCGCGCGACCTCGAGCGCCTGCTCGGTGCGGGCCGCCTGCAGGTCGTCAGCGTGCTGGCGTGGGGCTTCCCGTTCCAGAACCTGTACCGCAGCGCCGTCCGCGTCGCGTCCGTGCTGGCGATCCCTGCCGGCGGCGCGCCGGCCAAGGCGAAGTCGACACGCGACGACCAGGGCGTGGTCGGGCGCGCTCTCGGTCAGGTCTACACGGTGTTCGGCCGCTCGCTGAAGCCGCTCTTCTACTTGAACGCGTCGCGCTGGGGCGAGCAGATGCTCGCCGTCGCGCGCCGTCCGGAGGCTCATGACGCCACTGCCTGAGGCCCACAGCGCCCTCGTCACCGGCGCGGGCCGCGGCATCGGCCGCGCCGTCGCGCTGCACCTCGCCGAGCACACGAGCATGAGCCTCGTGCTCACGAGCAAGAGCGACAACGCGATCGAGACCGCGCGTGCCTGCAACGCGATCCGTGCGGGCTCCGCTCGAGCCTTCGCCTGGGACCTGGATGATGCCGGCCCGGCGCGGAACCACGTGCTGGCGGCCGTCGAGGCCGCCGCAGGGCCGATCGCGCTCGTCCACGCCGCGGGCGTGCTCGGCCCGACCGGCGACTTCTCCGGCAACGACGTCGATGCGTGGTGGGCGGCGATGCAGACGAACCTGCTCGGCACGGTGCGCCTGGTCCACGCGCTGCTCCCGCGCATGCTGCGCGATTCGGCGGGGCGCATCCTGCTGTTCGCCGGTGGCGGTGCCGCCTACGGCTACCCGCGCTTCTCCAGCTACGGCACCGCCAAGGCCGCGCTGGTGCGCTTCACCGAGACGCTGGCGATGGAGCTCGGCGACGCCGGCCCGGTGATCACGATCATGGCGCCGGGCGCGAACGAGACCGACATGCTCGCCGAGGTGCGCAAGGCCGGCGGCATCGTCCGGACCACGGTCGACATCGCCGAACCGTGTCGCGCCGTCGCGCGGCTGCTCACCGAGGACACGCGCGGCCTGCACGGCCGCTTCATCCACGTCCGCGACGAGTGGACGCCCGCGAGCGCCGCCGCGCTGGCCGACGACATGTGGAAGCTCCGTCGCGTGGAGCCGCCGAGGAAGTGATGCGCGTCCTGGTCGTCGGACATGGGCTGATCGGCAAGCAGCGCGCGCGCGCCGTGTTCGAGCGCGGCGACGCGTACGGCGCCGCGCTGGTGGGCACGGTGGATCCCGCGCCGCGCGCCGCGGACGCGTACGGCGCCGCGCCGCACTACGCGCGCTTCGAGGACGTGCCGGCGGACAGCTACGACGCCGCGGTGATCGCGCTGCCCCACGATCTCGCACCGGTCGTGGCCCGCGCCGTCTCGACAAACAACAAGCCTTTCCTGATCGAGAAACCGCTCGGGCGGACGCTCGACGAGGCGCGCGCCATCGCCGACGCCGCGAGCGGAACCGAGAGCTTCGTCGGCTACAACTACCGCTTCATTCCCAACGTGCGCGAGGCGCTCCGGCGGGCCGCGCGCGGCGAGCTGGGCAAGCTGCGAAGCGCGGACCTGTTCATCGGCCACGGCGGGCATCCGCGCTCGGCCGACGGCTGGAAGCTCGACCCGGTGCGCGCTGGCGGCGGAGCGCTGATCGATCCGGGCGTGCACCTGCTCGACCTGCTGCTGTGTCTCGATCCCGAGCTCCGCTTTTGCCACGTGGAAGCGAAGCGCGGTTTCTGGAGCACCGGCATCGAAGAGGACGTGGTCGCGGTGTTCGAGCACGCGTCGCTGCTCTCCACCGTGCGTGTTTCGCTGGTGCGCTGGGTGAACACGTTCCGCATCGAGCTCGTCGGCGAGGACGGCTACGCCCTGGTCGACGGCCGCGGCGGCAACTACGGGCGCATGGCCCTGCGCACGGGCAAGCGCTGGGGCTGGAACGACGGCAGCGGGCGATCGCAGCGCGAGACGGAGCAAGTCGAGGATTTCGGCGACAAGGACCCGAGCCTGGGGAGCGAGCTCGAGGCGGTGCTGGCGCGCTGGACCGGGCGCGCGGCGCCGGACGACGGTCCCGCGCCTGCGAGCGTCGCCGACGGGCTGCGGGTCGCGGAGCTGTGCGACGCGATGTACGCCCAGCTCCGTGATATCGTTGGTTCATGAGGACGGGGACGCTCTGGCTCCTGTCATGCCTCGCATTGTTCGCGTGCGACGGCGCCCAGACCGACGCGACGTTCGAGACCGGCGGCCCACCGCACCTGGCGGCGGACGCCAGCGTCGGCGTTGTCGACGGCGGTACGGGCGGTGCGGGCGCGGCGGGGAGTGCGGGGAGTGCGGGCGCGGCGGGGAGTGCGGGGGCCAGCGGCGCGGCCGGTGCAGCGGAGTCGTGGCAGAAGTGGTGCGAGCCGGACGCGGTCAACGAGCCCGCGTGTCCCGCCGGCGCGCCCACGCCCGGGACCGCCTGCGCGGATCCGGGTTTCCGTTGCGCGTATCCGGCGAGCTCCGGCGTCGTGCTCGACGCCTGCGCGGACCAGGGCGCCGGCCCGTGGTGGGTGGCCACCGGCGTGGTGTGCAGCTACGACTGTTCGGCGCTCTCCGACGCGGGTGCGGGCGAGCCGGTGAGCGGCGCGTCGTGCAGCGGGCGGCCGATCCTCGGTTGCGAGCCGAAGCCGTACCAGACGCGACAGTGGGCCCTCGACAGCCAGCTCGAGGCCATCGCCCAGCAGTGCGGCGTGTCGATGCAGCACGTGATCTGGGTCGGCTTCGACAACGGCTGCGCGACCCAGGTCGTGGGCGCGGAGGCGAGCGCCGCGGCGTGCATCGCGGACAAGCTCTCGGCCGTGCGCTTCTCGTGCGCGCTCGACCGCGCCTGCGGGCTCGCCCAGTACGTGCTCCCATGAGCGGCGATCGCGGCGTCATCGTGGACCGCGACATGACGCTGATCGACATGGTCCGCGACGAGGAGAGCGGCGCGATCTCCGTCGCGTTCCACCCGTCACAGCTGAAGCTCCTGCCCGGCGTGGTGGAGGGCCTGACGCTGCTCCGCGATGCCGGCTACGCGCTGTGCATCGCGACCAACCAGCCCGCCCCGGCGAAGGGCCAGTTCTCGGCCGCAGCGGTGGAGCGCACGAACCGCGCCCTCGCCGACCTGCTGGCGGGGCACGGGCTGACGATCGCGGCGTTCGAGGTGTGCCTGCACCATCCCGACGGCGGGCAGGGCGGCGATCCCGCGCTGATCGGCCCGTGCGCGTGTCGCAAGCCGAAGCCTGGGATGCTGCTGGCGGCGATGCAGCACGCCGGGCTTTCGCCGGCGCGGACGTGGATGATCGGCGACGCCCCGGGCGACGTCCAGGCGGCGCAGGCCGCCGGCGTCCGGTCGGCGCTGGTGTTTCCGCCGGGGCGCTGCGAGCTCTGCCCGCTGCGCGGCGGGCCGCCGATCGCGCCGGATCTGGCCGCCCCGCGCCTCGACGACGTGGCGCGGCTGATTGTTGCGGCGGACCAGGCCCAAGCTACGGTAAGGAACTAACGTGCTCTTCCTCGACAGCTCGGATCCCAAGGAAATCAAGGAGATCTACGCGTGGGGCGTGATCAGCGGCGTGACCACCAACCCGCTTATCATCTCGCGCGAGGCCGGCGACGTCGATCTCGAGCAGCGCATCCGCGAAGTGATCGCCGCCTCGACGGGTCACGTCTCGGTGGAGCTGACCACCGAGACGTACGAGGCCATGCTCGAGGAAGCGCTCGGCTACCACGCGTGGAACCCGGAGCGCGTGTGCGTGAAGGTGCCGTTCAGCGAGACGGGGCTCAAGGTGCTGCACCAGCTCGTGCTGCGCGGCGTACCGACCAACGTCACGTGCATGATGAGCTTCAACCAGGCGTACCTGGCGTCGCTTGCCGGCGCGACCTACGTCAGCATCTTCAGCGGACGCGTGCGCGACATGGGCTACGACGTACGCCCGATCATCCGCGAGACGCGCGACATCCTCGACCGCGAGGAGCTCGACAGCAAGATCATCGTCGGATCGGTGCGGCACATGATGGACGTGAACGAGGCGCTGATGGACGGCGCGCACATCGTCACGGTGCCGCCGCCGATCCTGCGCAAGATGCTGTGGAATCCGCGCACGGAGAGCACCATCCAGGAATTCAACGACGCGTGGAAGAACCGCGGTCGGAAGTAGGGAAGCCCCGCCGGCGCGGCACCGGCCTGCGGCTCGCGGTGGCCTTCGCTCTGACCGCGGCCCTGCTCGCGATCCTGATCCACAGCCTCGGCGGCGCCGGCGCGTTCTTCGACGCCGTGCGGGGCGCACGCGGCGGCTGGGTGCTGCTGTCGTTCGTGCTGGCCTTCGCGTGCGTGCTGCTGAGCGCGGTGCGCTGGTGGCTGGTGCTGTCGGCGATGGGCTACGTGCTCTCGTACGGGCGGGCGCTCGTCGTGGTGCTGGCCGCGTGGCCGCTGGTCGTCGTGACCCCGTCGCGCACGAACGAGTTCTTGCGCGCGTTCGCGATTCGCGATCAGGTGCCGCTCGCGTCCGGCGCGGGCAGCGTGCTCGCCGAGAAAGCCGTCGATGTGTTCGTGCTGCTCGCGCTCGCGGGGATCGGCGCCGCGCTCAACGGACTCTGGCTGCCGAGCGCGGTGCTCGGCGCGGGCATGCTGGCCGAGATCGCGGTCGTGGGCATGGTGCTCCGGAACCGCCAGCGCCTCGGGCGGTTCCCCGGTTTCCGCACCCGCATGGACCGCGTGGAGCAGCTGTTCGCCGCGTTCGAGGCGCTGCGCCGCGCTCCGCTCAAGCTCGCGGCGCTGTGCAGCGTCTCGCTCGCGATCCGCCTGCTCACGGTCGGCGTGACGTACACGCTGCTGGTGGCGGTGGGCGCGCGCGTGGGGCTGCTGGACACGCTGACGCTGTGGCCGGTGGCGACGCTCGTCGGGCTGGTGCCGATCACGGTGGCCGGCATGGGCACGCGCGACGCGATGTTCATCTACCTGCTCCACTCCCAGGGTGCGCTGCTGGCGGAGTCGAGCGTGCTCGTTGCGACGATCGGCTACTCGGTCGTGGCGATCTGGTCGTTCGCGATCGTCGGCTTGCCGTTCATGCTGCGCGAGGCGGTGTTCCGCAGGGCCGCGCGCGCGTGAGGGCCTAGCGCGTCACCTCCAGCGCCATCCACGGACCGCTGCGCCCGACGACGCGGAAGCGCTGGCGGCTCGCCCAGACCTCGCGGTTGCCGAGCTCGCTCCACTGGCCGATGCGCGGCGGACGCGGCCCGAGCAACCCGGGATTGCCGGCGGTCACCACGATCCTGATGCCCTGGTCGAGGGCCCAGTCGATCTCGCGCTTCTGCTCGACGACCTGCTTCAAGAACTCGTTGCTGCCGGTGATGCCGTCGAGTGGCGTGATCTCGACGCCGCTGAACCAGCCGAAGCAGCCCGGCCAGAAGGCGGCCACACGCCGGCCGTGGGCGAGCCGGGGAAGCTGCTCGGCCAGCGCGAGGCGCGTCGTCCAGTAGGACGACGGCTTGAGCTCCAGCGCGCCCCAGGTCGCGCTGGACGTGACCAGCAGCCACGCGAGCAGCGCGGCGCGCGCGAGCCGGCTCTCCAGCGCGGCGATCCACAGGGCAAGCGTTGCCCCGACGAACAATACCTCCGGCGCGAAGTAGTACTCCGTGTACGGCCGGAGCTCGCGGTAGACGAACTGCATGTAGAGCGTGTGGAGGAGCACGGTGACGCTCAGCACGCGGATCCAGTCAGGCAGCTCACGCCGGCTCCAGGGCGACCACGCGACGCCGTGGGCCACGGCCAGCACCGCCAGCGTCAGGCCGACCTGGGTCTCCCACGCGGATTCCGGAAGCCAGGTCCCGAACAGCGTGAACATCCCCTTCCATTCCTCGGAAGCCCAGTAGGCGGCGCTGGTCGGATAGAACGCGTGCAGGAAGAAGAGCTTCGCCCGGCCGCTCAGCGGCATCAGCCCACCGTGACCGATCAAGTTCCACAGCAGGTACGGAACGACGACCACGGCTGCGGCTCCGCAGCACGCGAGCAGTGGGCGGCGATCGCGGTCGGCGAGCCACCACAGCCACACCGCCAGGGCGGGCACGAACCAGAACAGGTCGGTGCGGCCCAGAAAGCACAGCGCGCCGAGGGCCCCGAGCACGGCCGCCGAGCGTGTCGGAACGCGCTGCTTGTCGTCGCCGCGCGCGGCGCGGAGCTCGACGCGCCGCGCGTAGACCAAGGTGCCGACGACCACGAGCAGCGTGAACGCCACCTCGAGCCCCTGGACGTTCGCCAGCTGGAAGTGCTGGTTCAAGAGTACCAGGCCGGCGAGCAGCGCGACCCGCGCCGTGGCGACGTGCCACGTGCCCTCGGCGACGAGCCAGACGGCGCCGAACGAAAGCGCGACCCACGACGCCCAGGACGCGGAGAGGACGAGGTGCATCGTGTCCGCCCCGGACGCGACCGTCTTCAACCCGAGGATCACGAACATCCACAGCGGCTGGAAGCCGTTGGTCGGCATCCGGCCGTCCATCGTGAAGAAGCCGTGGGCGCGGAAGTTGTTCACGAGCGTTCCGTAGAAGAACGCGTCGTCCTTGATCAGCCCCGCCGCGGCGAGCGCACGCGGCGTCTCCATCAGGAACGGGCGAAGCTGCCAAGCCGCGAAGCCGGCAACCAGGACGGCGAGCAGCAGGCGAAACCCGTCGCGCTTCACGCGGGCGCGTCCTTGCGCCACGGCGCGGCGCCGGTGCTGTGGACGCCGTCGACCGGCGTGCCGCGCTCGCGGTCCGCGTCGAGGCGCCGCACGTGCACCAGCACTTCCTCGATCAAGCGCCGGTTCGCCGCGAACAGCTCACCCAGCATCGCGAGCAGCCCGACCAGGAACGACAGGATCACCGCGCCCACGCCCAGCACCAGCGACTGCGTGTGGCCGCTGTAGAGTGGATCGCGGATGTAGAAGTAGAGGAAGCGTCCGACGCCGGCGAGCCCGATCGCGAGCAGCAGCAGCGCGACGTAGGCGAAGCTCTGGAAGGGCCGGTACATCGCGTACGATCGGAAGATCACCGGGCCGTTGCGCCGGATGTACTGCGGGATCGATCGGAACAGCCGCGACTCGCGCGTCTTGGCGTTGGTGCGCACCTTCACGTTCGCGATCATGAGGTCGGTGCGCCCGGCCTGGATGATCGTCTCGAGCGTGTACGTGAAGCGGTTGTGGACGAACGAGCGCAGCGCGGCCTTGCGGTTGAGCGCGCGGAAGCCGCTGGTCGAGTCCGCGACCGCGGTCCCCGAGACGCGCCGCACGACGCGCGAGCCCCACGCCTGCAGCAAGCGCTTGAGCGGCGAGAAGTGCTCGAGCTTGGACACCTCGCGATCCCCGACGACGAGATCCGCCGTGCCGTCGAGGATCGGGCGCACCAGGCGGGCGATCTCGTCGCCGGCGTACTGGTTGTCGGCGTCCGTGTTGACGATGATGTCCGCCCCGAGCCGCAGGCTGGCGTCGACCCCGGCGGTGAACGCGGCGCTGAGGCCGCGATTGACCGGGAACCGCACGATGTGGTGGACGCCGATCTCCGCGGCGTAGGCGCTCGTGCCGTCGTTGCTGCCGTCGTCCACGACGAGCACCTCGATCTCGTCGATGCCGTCGATCTGGCGCGGCAGGTCGGCGAACGTGGCGCCCAGGTTCTCGCGCTCGTTCAGACAGGGGATCTGGATGATCAGCTTCAACGTCGTTGCCCGCCGGGCATCGTATCAGTGCGTGGTCAAAAGGAGGATTTTCGGCGATCCGGACACCGGCCGCGGCGCCGCTCCGCCGCGGAACAAGCCGTAGAACGACTCGGTGCCGGGTCGGGGCCGGACCTCCATCTCAGCGGCGTAGATGAAGTCCTTCTTCCACAGCGACGGGTCGATCTCGAAGCGCGCGCCGACGACCCGGGGCTTGTCGTCGGCCGGCACGAGCGACCACCTCATGGGCTTGTCCACGTACGACAGCACGCCGAACACGAGCCCGGGGTGCTCTGCGCGTCCGGCCGAGAACAGGATCCACAAACGCCGCGCGGTCTTGTCCCGCAGCACGCCGAGCAGGCGCGTGCCGTCGTTGAAGGTCCGCGCCGGCCCGCGGTCGAGGCGGCCGACCAGCTCCTTCTCGCGCGCCGCGGCTTGCGCGGCGTCGTCCTTCGCGACCGCGACGTTGTGCAGGATGCGCAGGTCGTCGAGGGCGTCGGTCTTCCCTCCGGTCGGGAAGGCCGGCGACTGATCCAGGTGGTAGCGGAGCTCCCATGTCCGGAGCGGGCTTTGCACCACCTGGTAGTCGGGGTCGTTGCCGTAGCGCAGATACCACGACCACAGGCTCGGCTTCTTCGCGTCGAGCGCGTAGGCGTCGAGCGGCGCCTGCGGCTCTATCGTGTCGACGAACCAGATCGGACCGACGGCCTGCACGTGGAACGTCTTGGCCAGGCTCTGCTGCTCCCGGCCGGCGAGCATGCGTGCGTCGGCGATATAGTAGCGATCCGGCGTCCGCCCCGGCGCGGCCGGCGCGCGCGTCACCATGCGGATCGGACGTCGCAGCGTCCACTCCTGCGACCAGTCGTACGCCATGTCGTAGTCGAGAAGCACGCGCGTCTCCGGCGCGAGGCGGTCGCGGATCCACGCGAGCGCGGCGTGCTTGTCCAGGTCCTGGTAGACGACGCGCCCGCCCTCGTCGAAGCGGTCGCCGGTGTCGCGGCCGTAGGCGAAGATCGTGACCGCGTCCCGCGCCATCGCCAGCGGAACCAGCGCGAAGGTACCGAGCGCGACGAACGCGGGCCAGCGCGCCGGGGTCCGCTTGGAGATGCGCGTGACCAGCCAGCGCGCGCCGCTCTCCACGCTGGCGCCGATCACGCCGAGCCCGAGCGCGAAGATCGGCGAGAAGGGCAGCGGCCAGTAGATATGAACGTCCGCGCCCTCCTTGAAGAAGACGTACTCGAACGTGGCGGCGACGAGGATCGCCAGCGGAAAGATCTCCGCCATGTTCCGCTTGACCACCAGCCGGATCGCCATCACCACGGCGCCGATCTTGCCCACCAGGATCGCCAGCGGCGTGAACATCAGCGCGATCCAATACGCGCGCGCTTCCAACACGATGGACAGCGACACGCTGTTGCCGCTCGAGCGCCGCTGGCCCTGCTCGAACAGGTCCGCGAGCGCGTGGTAGCGATGGAACAGCGCGAGGTAGAAGATCACGGTCCCGACGGAGATGCTCGCCCCGAGCGCCCACCATTGGCCGAAGCGCCGCGTGTCCACGCGCCCGAACCAGCCGAGCGGCGTCATCAACCCGGTGATCAACAGGACGCCCAGCACGACGCCGGCGAACACCAGGGCCTCCCAGTCCGTGTTCACCGTGAACAGCAGGCCGAACAGGCTCACCACCATCCAGCGCGGCTGCCACGTCTGCGCGAAGCGCGCGTAGCCCCAGGCGGTGAGCATCATGCCGAAGGTGAGCGGCACCTCGAAGCCGTTGAAGATCGAGAAGCTGAGCGTGATCGGCAGCACCGAATAGGCGAGGGCGGCGAGCGCGCCGGCGACCGGGCCCCAGAGCGCGCGCCCGGTCAGGTAGCAGAGCCACACCGTCGCGATGCTCTCGATCACGGGCGCGAGGCGGTACACGAAATCGTGATAACGCCCGAAGATCTCCGCGAGCACGGTGTTGATCCAGAAGATCTCCCACGGGTGGTGCGCGTAGTAGAGCGAGCTCGGCGGCGGTCCGAAGGTGTACTGCCGCACCGGAGCCAGGATCCCCCAGCGCAGCATGTTGTCCGCCATGATGCCGCGCGCGGCCGTGGCCGCGACGTGGCCCGCCCCGAACGGTCCCGCGATTTGCCAGCAAACAGCCAAGGCAAACCACACGACGGCCACGGTCGCGACGATGCGCGCGACGCGCTCGACCCGGCGATCCGCGGGAGGCAGTCCGTTCAATCCAATACCCCTAGAGATCGCCACGCAGCGCGGACAGTCGAAGCTTCCAGACCATGCCGATGGCTTCGACGAAGATACGCCGGCTCATCTTGCTGTCGCCCGCGCGCCGATCGACGAACACGATCGGCACCTCCGCCACGGTCAGACCGCGGCGGATCGCGCGATACGTCGTCTCGATCTGGAACGAGTAACCCTCGGACCGCACGCCCGGAAGATCGATCACCTCCAGCGCGTGGCGGGTGAAGCCCTTGTAGCCCGTCGTCAGGTCGTGCACGTCGACGCCGAGGATCACGCGCGAGTACAGCGAGCCGCCCTTGCTTAGCACCGTGCGGCCCAGGCCCCAGCCCTCGACGCCGCCGCCCTGCACGTTCCGCGACCCGACCGCGACGTCGGCGCCGCCCTCGAGCGCCGCGAGGAACGCCGGCAGGTATACCGGGTCGTGGGACAGATCCGCGTCCATCTCGAAGAAGTACTTGTAGTCCGCGGCCAGGCCCTGCTTGAACGCCTGCACGTAGGCTGTCCCGAGCCCGAGCTTCCCGGGTCGGTGCATCACGCGGATGCGTGGGTCCGCCGCGGCCAGCTGGTCGGCGAGCTCGCCCGTACCGTCCGGCGAGCCGTCGTCGACAATCAGCATGTCGGCTCCCGGCGCGACCCTCAGCGTGGCTTCCACGAACGCGGCGAGGTTGTCCCGCTCGTTGTACGTCGGCGTGACGATCAGCGCCCCCGCGCCGAGCCGCGTACCCGCGCTGTCCGAGTCGTTTTCCATGCCGGCAGCGGCTCGTATAGCGCCGATCCAGGGCGGTGAACAGCCGAGCGCATCGGCGTGTTCGACGCGGCGCGGGCCTGTCTGATAGCCTGCCGCCGCACATGGTCGGACAGGCGGGTGCTCGTGGTTTCCCCGCGGCCGAGCCGCGTGTCGAGCGCGCCGCGCGCATCGTCACCGCGGTCGCCACCGTGTGGGTCGCCGTGGTCGCCTTTCGTGGCATCGCGGCACCCATGAATGCCGGTGTCACGGGGCTCGCGGGCAGCGTGGGCGTCGCGGCGGAGAACGTCTGGCGCTGGCACGTCCTGATGCCGGTCACGCACTACAGCACGGTCGCGCCGTTGCCGGCGGCCTACGCCTGGCAGCGTCCCGTAGGCGGGTTCTGGATGACCGCGCTGTTCGTGAAGCTGCTTGGGCACACCGCGCTCGCGTGCCGGCTGGGCCCGGCGCTGGCGAGCGTCGCGATCACGCCGCTGCTCTACGCTCTCGGGCGCTCGATCTGGGGTCCGGTGCCCGGCGCGCTCTCGGCGGCGACGTTCGCGGTGTTGCCGGTGGTGGCGGCGTTCGCGAACGCGGATCCGGCGGCGGCTCCCGCGGTGGCCGGCGTGCTCGCGTGCTCCTGGGGCTACGCGCGGATGAACCAGACCTGGCAGCTGCGCTGGCTCGCGGTGGGCCTGATCGGCCTGTGCGTCGCCGTGATGTCGGACTGGTCCGCCTACGCGTTCGCCGCGTCGTTGCTCGTGTTCGCCCTGCTCCGGCGCACGACGCCGCTCCGACGCTATCTGCCGCCGGTGGACGCGCGGCGCTACGCCCAGTGGTGGGCGCTCGCCAGCGGGCTCGCGGTGCTCGCGTTCATGCTGCAAGCCTACGAGGTCGAGAAGGCGCGCGTGCTCGCGCGCTTTCTCGCGGGCTCGCTCGAGCGCATGATGGGCGATCACGCTGTGAGCGACGCACTCCTGCTCCGCCGCGGCTACTGGCAGCAGATTTCCCTGACACCGCTCGCGATCGGTCTGGGCTCGCTGGCGCTGCCGATCGTTCTGGTCCGGGTGTTGTTGGTCCGGCGCGAGCTCGAGATTTGCGTGCTCGCGACCCTCGCCATGGCCGTCGCGGACTACGCCTGGGTGTCGCCGGACGACGGGCTGCGGACGCTCTGGCCGTTCTACTTCGCGCCGTACATCGCGCTCTCGGTCGGCGTCCTTGCCGCTAGCGTCGACGACGGCGCGCGCTTCATCGCGGGGGCGCGAGCGCGCGCGTCCGTCTCACGGTTGATCCCGCTCGCGATCCTGGTCGTGTTCGCGCTCGTGCCGATCCTCGTGGCCGTGCAGGGGCGAGCCGCGGGCGGCGCGTCGCGCCGTCTCGCGTTGCGCGTGAAGGGCCACGATCTGCTGGTCGATCCGGAGCCCGAACGCGGCGCGATGCTGCGCTGGTTGAGCACGCGTCTCGAC
This sequence comes from uncultured delta proteobacterium, assembly GCA_963775185.1. Lineage (GTDB taxonomy): Bacteria > Myxococcota_A > Polyangia > Polyangiales > Polyangiaceae > JAPSGB01. Next base: position 112,115 of record CAVZIE010000017.1, read on the forward strand.
GGGCCGGCGCGCGTCGCGCTGTCGTCCGGGCTCGGGCGTCACGCCTCCGATTCGTTCAACCTGCGCGCGCCGATCGTCGGCGGCAAGAAGGCCAAGCCGGACTACAGCGTGCTGGACGCGCGCACGGCGGATGTCGCCACGCTCACGAAGATCGCCGGCGCGAAGTCCGTGCAGGTCGTCGGACCGTACTGGATCGAGGATCGCGTGGCCGCCGCGGCGCCGATCGAAGCCTACGTCTTCGAGGTCCGCGACCCCGGCAAGCTGGAGTCGTTCTTCAGCCTGCCGGACGAGCTCGCCTTCGCGGTGCAGAAGGACGCCTGGTACACCTGGGAGCTCCGCGACCACTTCGGACAGACGCCGAACCCGGTTCCCGACGGTCCGCTGCTCACGCGCGAGCAACGTCGCATCGCCCACAACGTCGCGATCCAGACGGGCAACACCGCCACCGCCGACAAGCTCGAGAACGAGCTGCTCAAGGATCTCGACCGCTCGGTAGCCACTGCCTACGATCAAGGCGTCGCGCTGCTCGGGCAGATCTACGATCGCGGGATCCCCGGGCGCCTCACCCTGTACTTCAAGGCGCCCGGCCCGCTGCCGGGCGGTCTCGAGTACCGCGTCCGCGAGGTGATGGAGCGCGCGCCGCGCCTGTCGTTCGTTCCCGTCGACCCGATCGAGCGTCACGTCGACGCCGGCTTCCCCGTCGATCCCGGCGTGTGGAAGGCCGACTACATCTACGCCATCACGGCGGAGATCCGTCCTCGCCCCGGTCGATTGCGCTACTACGGCTACTGGCACGCGCGTTCCGGCGGGCGCCTGCCCATGCCGACCAAGGGGCCGCCGCAGAAGACGCTGCTGGTGCTCGAGTAGGCCGCGCTAGCGCGGCGCGCTCTTGCGTTGGTAGAGCGTGAAGTCCTCGATCGTGGAGACTTCCTCGTACTGATCGCCGATCAGCTTTTCCAGCGCCGGGAAGCGCTCGAGGGCGCGCGCGGAATCGAGGTTGTTCCCGGTCACGAACGAGAACACGTCGTTGTGCTGCACGACGATCATCGCCGGCGGGTGCCGGCCGAGATCGCTCATCAGCGTCTGCTCGGCGTGCTGGCGTTGCCATTTGACGCGCTGGGGCACGTCGTAGATGAAGCGCGAGGCGGGCTCGCGCCGGGCCAGCCAATAGATCACCGGCTCGAAGCCCCAGACATACACGCTTTCGCCCGGTCGAGTGCGTTGGTCGAGCTCCATCGCCACGCGTCGATCCGCGTCCAGGTTGTAATCGGCGACGTAGTAGAGCTCCCGATCCAGCAGCTCCCGCGATCCGTACTGCTGCTCGCCCAGCAGGTATTCCATGCGGATCATGCTGCGATGCCAGAACGAGCCGGGCAGGTCGTTCACCGCTTCTCGCATCGTCACGGCGACGACCACGAACAGGCCGAACGCGATCGCGCCGCCTGCGCCGCCCGGCAGGCAGCGGCGCCACAGCTTGTACAGCCCCAGGCCGCCGAGGAACGCCACCAGCGGCAGCGTCGCGGAGTAGTGATACTGGAAGAACTTCCCCTGCATCGCGACGCCGGTGACATGAACCGAGATTACGCCGAGCACGAGCAGGAAGCCTTCGCGCTCGCGCGTGTGCATCGGGCGGATCGCGATCGCCGCGATCACGCCGAACGCCGCGAGCGCGGAGAAGCGGAAGAACGCCTCGAGCAGCGCGTAGTAGAACATGCCCGCCGCGTTGCGATCGCCCCAGCCGAGCCGCGTATAGCCCGGCGTGAACTCGACGAACGTCCAGCGCAGCGCGTCCCAGGCGCCGGCGATCTTGAACCACAACAGGCACAGGCCGACGGTCAGCAGGCTCGATGCTCCAACGATCACGACCGGCCATGCCGCCGCGCGCCAGCGCGCCGTGCGCACCCACTCGCGGCGCGAGAGATACGCCGCGCACACCAGCGCGCCGCCGCCGAGCGGCGGCTTGAGCAGGAACGCCGCGCCGAACAACAGCCCCACGCCGAGCCATGCGTAGATCTTGCGTCGTCGCCCGTAGTCGCCGACGGTGAGCACCAGCGCGAAGATCGTCAGATAGCCGCCGAACGCCTCGGGCTGCCCGGTGTGCCAGAACTCCAGCTGCGCGTGGATCAGCGCGGCGATCGCGCCGCCCACGAGGCCCACACGACGCATCCCGAAGAACGTGTGCGCGAGGCTGCGCAGCGCGAACACCGACCCGACCAACCCCGCGACCTCCAGCAGCCTCGGCGCCAACATCGTCCGCCCGAGCAGCGCCTGCGCGAGCGCGTACACCAGGAAGATCCCCGGCGGCTTGAAGTCCCACAGGTCGCGGTACGGCATCTTGCCGTGCACGATCCCGTCCGCGACCATCGCGTAGATGCCCTGATCCCGCCCGAACGAGAACAGCAGGATCTGCAGAGCACGACAGCCCCACGACCGTCCACGCCACGATCGTGAGCCAGAAATCCGGGTCCGCGACGCGCTGACGTGCCAGCGCGTCGACGGCTTCCGCTGGTGGCGGGACGGAAGCGCTCGGCATCGCCGCCACGCTACATCACGGTCCGCACTCCGGTCACCGCCTCGCTCGATCCGCCGCTTTTCCTGCTTGCCGGTCCGGCGCGGAAGCACGCGGCGCGTCCACGCTTGACCGGCCCGACGCCCGCTTCTATGCCATGCGCCGGCGTGCGCCGCGAAGGCGCGCTCCACGCGCCCCTAGCTCAGCTGGATAGAGCATCGGACTTCGAATCCGAGGGTCGCAGGTTCGAATCCTGCGGGGCGCGCCGCTGGATCATATGCGCTGGAATCTCCGGGGCCGACGCCGCGCCCGGGCAGGGCCGGATGGCGTCAACGGCGCGCGGTGTACGCAACGGCGACGGGCGCGTCATGGCCAGATCTTGCGATTGGCCTACGATTCGATTCAGGCGGTGCGCAATGGAGAGGTATCGTTGAGCCGTGACGCGATGGGGCATACTCGGAGCGTTGTTTCTAGCGGGGTGCGGAACCAACTCCATTCCTGCCGAACCAGACGCCGCGACTGACTGCCACGCGCGCCCGCCCGAGCGAGCTGCCGACGAGATACCTCCCGGCGGTAGCGACGTCGTGTACGAGCTAGGTGGACTGGCGTTCGCGAGCCCCCAAGATCATTCGATCATCCAGCCTGGCGAGTGGCGCGAGATTGGCTTCGACGTGGATGGCCTTGTCACGCACGAGGGGGATGCGCCGTCCTGTACGACCGTCGCCGGAGACACGACGGACGGCACATGCGGCATCGACAATGCGTTCGGGGCGGCATTCCTTGACCAGCAAGAGTTCGGCATCGACGTGCGGTTCACCTACGGCCAGATCGCGCGGCTGCTACTGCGGGTAAAGGGGCTGGGAGCCGCTCCCGACCAGGGTCCGCTGAAGGCGACGTTCTATGTCGCGCTCCCCGACCTGGACGAAAAACTCGAAGTGGAAAGCGATTGGGCGAACGGCGATCCCGAGGTGCCAACGCTAGGCTGGCTGGACGCTTACCTGGTCGATGACACGTTGGTGGTCGAATCCAACGCCTCGATACCAGTCCCCCTTACCTTCGACACGCTGCACTGGGCGGAGCTCACCGTGCATCGCGCGATGTTCAGCATGACGCTCTCCGCGGATCGCCAGACGGGGCATGGTGTTCTCGGCGGCTATCTCGACGCGCGTGAGCTCGGTGACACCATGACGGTCGGCGTGCGCGGCTACTATCCCGGAGACTCGTGCATCACTACCGCCACGCCCGACCGGTGGCAAACGCTCTCGGACATGCGCGCAGACGGAGCGGTCGGCGGTGATTGCGACAGCGTCAGCATCGGTGCGCTGTTCGGCGGGCGCGCGACCGCGATCGCGGGCGTCGCGCCGCCGCGGAACTATCCGATATGCAACGGCGCGAGCCCGTGACGCTTCCGTCCTAGCTGAACGAGATTGCTGGCCAACGCTTCCGCGCCGCACCGACCTGAAGTCCCAAGGGAAGCCTCGCGATGGCCCGGAGCGCCCGCTCCGTCACGTACCGCTCCGGCGTCCCCGGCGGCAGCCCACGCACCCACGCCTGGATCTCCGGGTGCAGCCTCAGCAGCGCCAGCACGTTCGTGACCCACATCCCCGACACGCCGGCGCGCCGCGCCAGCTCCGCCCGATTCCGGACCTCGCCTCCGTCCAACATATGCTGCCACTCGTCCGCGAGCTGCATCAGCTTCACGATCCGCGGTGGCTCGGTCGGCACTGGCTGCGGCCTGCTCCGACGGCGGGGCTCGATTCTAAAGCGGACCCCAAAGTTCGTACTTGTGTCGGTACTGGGGCGCCAATCTACGACGTGTGTACGAACTTCGAGCGCGTCTGCCCCGCTATGGGATGCCGCCGTCCGGCCAGTTCGGCGTGGGCTCGCATTGCCATTGGAGCGCGGGGTCGTCGAGGTTCACATCGACGAGAATCTTGCTGGCGGTGGCCTTGTCGAACCCGTCGCCATACATGTGATGACCGTACACGGACTTGAATCCGGCAAAGCGTGGTGGCGTCTCGGTAAGCCGGCACTTTTCGCCGGTGTGCAGATCGAGCTTCACGAGTGTCGTCGCAGAATCGACCAGGCTCTGATAGTCGCTGGGGTTCGCTGGCAAGCCGGGGGGCGGTTCGTTCCAGACGGCGAGATCGTCGCCGATGGCAGGCATCACCTTGCCAATCGGACTGCTCGGCGAGTCGTACGTCAGCCGCCAGGTCTTGCCCTGGTCGAGATCGCGCATGTAGACCTCGCCGCCGTTCCGCTGGCTGTCGGTCGAACCGGGTCCCGGTGGGTCGCGGTAGTCGATCCAGACGTAGCGCTTGCGATCCGGCGAGCAGAATCCCTCCGTCTGGAAGCCGCCGCCGAAGTCGAGCGGGTCGCTGCCGCCCTTGTCCTGATCGACAAACAGCACGGCGCCTTCGGTGCAGATCAGCCCCTGCTCGGTCGCGCACAAACTGAAGCAGGACGACACGCCTTTGACCAGCGTCCTGATCTCGCCGGTCAGGAGGTTCCTCGACATGAGCCCGACGGCGTCCATCTCCCAGAACACGTGCGTGGAGTTCAGCGCCGTCAGCGCCACGCCGAGCGAATACGGACCCGTGATCGAGGGGTCGTACGAATACGCGGCCTTGATCTCGCCGGTAGCGAGATCCATGACCTCCACATTGCCGTGACGGACACCGGCATCCGCCAAAAAGCTGGCCCGACCTCCAGCCACACAGGCCTGGAGAGGTGCTTCTCCCGTCGCGAAAGGCGGCCCCACGACGTACGTCGTGTCGCTCCCGATCGGCGCGTAGGCGAGCCCCTGCGGCGTCTCGCTGAGCACCAGATCCGGCGTGTACGTGAACCCGTAGTAGGTCGGGTAGGTCACGGGCAGGTTCAGCGCGATCCTGCACGCCGGGCCGCAGTCGGGCATGCCCGAGGGATCGAGTGTAGGCCAGGACTTCTTCTGGGTGAGGTGCCACACCGGATCCCACGGCGGGCCGGCGTCCGCGCCGGCAGCGCCTCCTGCGCCTTCGCCGGCGGCACCGCCCGACAACGGCGCTGGCTCACCGTTCCCCGGGCAAGCGGACAGCGCGACCAGCACGAGCGGAAGCACGGCGAAGGCAAACCTCCGCATCACCCTTCATCCTGCGCCCGATGCGCTCGTTCTCCCCTCATGGATGCATGTCCATGCTCCCGCGAAGTGGTGCGCTCCGCAACTCTGCTCGCCCGGACGTCTCGGACGGCGGGCGCCAGCGTTGCATGATCCGTTCATGGCGCGATCCAAGCCGGCGGCGCTGACCCGGGCATGCTGCGCGTGCGATCCGGCACTTGTCGCATGCGGTGATGCGCCGCAAGGAAGGAGGAAGACCGAGGGCACGAGGAAGCGACGGCGCAAACAACGGACGACGAGTACGGCCGCCTACGCGAGACGCCGGAACCCTTCGGCCAGATAGCCGGACATCGAACGACGCCACGTCGCCGATCGTTCCGCGTCGCTGTAGTACGACCAGGAGCGCGTCGTTGAAGTTCAGTGCGCCGGACGTGGTCTGCATCACGGCGAGAACTTCCGCAAACGACTCGCCTTCCGCGCGAACGATCTTTCCGGCGTCGTCGAGCGCGCGGACGTGTTCGAAGATGGCCGTGAGGTCGGGTGGATTCGTCTTCCGCTCGCGACTCCTGCGACACACCACCGACAGCGCCTCGGCCACGCAGAAGTCGAGCAGCAGTGCGACGTCGCCATTCGCCATGATGCGTTGCACGAGCTCGGAAGCGGCGGCGTGGAGCGTGTCGTTCCGGTCGAACAGGCCGACCAACACGTTCGCGTCCAGGATGGCGTCAGCCATCGTACAAGGCGTCGCAATCGTCGAGCGCGTTGCCGCCGATGGCCACGACGCCGGTGAGCCGCTGGATGTCCTGCTCCGATAGCCCGACGAACTCGCGGGGCTCAACGCTCTGCTCGGCGGCCTCGACCACCAGTCGCCGCTGCTCGCCGGTCAACTTCGCGAGCTGATCGACGAGCGGCTTCAGCGCGGCTGGGACCGGTTCGGGCATGTGCTTCGGCTGGGCCATCGACGTCAGGATACCACCGGCCGGGATGGACGCACCGGTGGGGTGGGAGTGCGTAGCAGCTCGGTTTCGATCTGCGCGCGCGGCCTCCTCGACGATCATGACGGGCCGCACCTCGGCAGCTCGCCGGTTCTCTACGCTCGTGCCAGGCCGGCGCTGCCGGCGATTCCGCGCCGCACCGACCTGAAGTCCCAAGGGAAGCCTCGCGATGGCCCGGAGCGCCCGCTCCGTCACGAACCGCTCCGGCGTCCCCGGCGGCAGCCCCCTCACCCACGCCTGGATCTCCGGGTGCAGATTCAAGAGCGCCAGCACGTTCGTGATCCACATTCCCGACACGCCGACGCGTCGCGCCAGCTCTGCCCGGTTCCGGACCTCGCCCGTGTCCAGCAGCCGCTGCCACTCGTCGGCGAGCTGCATCAGCTTCACGATCCGCGGTGGTTCGGTCGGGACCGGCTTCGGCCGGCTCCGACGACGCGGCTCGACCCGGAACCGGACCCCAAAGTTCGCACTTGTGTCGGTACTGGGGCGCCGCTGGATCATATGCGTCGGCAACGGCGCGGGCCGGATTCAGCCGCCGCTCGACGAGGAAGGGCGGAGCACCCGCACCTTGTTCGGTGTCGCGACGACCAGGCACTTCGCGCAGGTCCGCGCGTCGGGTGTCGAGAACCAGGCGACCAGGTGATCGCCGACGCGCCACTGCTCCGAATCGGGGAGTCGAACGAGCAGCAACCCCTCGTGTGTCCCGGGAGTGAACTTCCTCTTGTCGGAGAAGTCGAGGTCGTGCGTCACGAGAAACCGACCTTCTCGCTGACAGGCAGTCCAAACGTCCGCGTCGCTCCTACCGCCGAGGCCTTCGCCCAGCGCGGTGTCCGCATCGAACCCCAACGCGGCGAGTCGCGGCGCCACGGACGCCGCGATGTTCTCGTCGAGCTTCAGCTTCACGCGACCCTTGCGTCAGGCGGAACGGGAGTCGGGGCCGGCAGATCCTCTGCGGCGGACGCGGCGGCGAACGCAATCACGGCGCGCACGTCCTCCTCGTTGAGGCTCGGGAATTCGTTCAGGATGGCCGACACCGGCTCGCCGTGAGCGAGATAGCCGAGGATGACCCGGACCAGTACGCGAGTTCCCTTGATCACCGGCTGACCACCGCAGATCGCTGGGTCGCGCACGATCTTTTCCTGGTAGGTCATCCTCGTTCGAGTCTAGCAGACCGCCGACGCCCATGCGCCGGTGCGCCCAAGTCGCCGGTTCGGAAGCGATTCCGCGCCGCACCGACCTGAAGCCCCAAGGGCAACCTCGCGAGGCCCCGCAGTGCCCGCTCCGTCGCGAACCGCTCCGGCGTCCCCGGGGGCAGCCCACGCACCCACGCCTGGATCTCCGGGTGCAGCTTCAAGAGTGCGAGCACGTTCGTGACCCACATCCCCGACACGCCGGCGCGTCGCGCCAGCTCCGCCCGGTTCCGCGCGGCGCCGGTCTCCAACATATGCTGCCACTCGTCCGCGAGCTGCATCAGCCGGACGATCCGCGGCGGCTCCGTCGGCACCGGCTTGGGCCGGCTCCGGCGGCGGGGCTCGACCCGAAACCGGACGCGAAAGTTCGCACTTGTGTCGGTACTGGGGCGCCGCTGGATCGTATGCGTCGGCGAAGGTTGGGCTCGTGCCCGCGCCCACCCGGTCAGTGCGGAGGTCGCAACGCCTTGATCGCCCACTCGGGGGCGTCCTGCTCCAATACGACCTGACCTGCCGTCGAAGTGGCGGCGATCCGTGGCGGCACCCACGTCGGCGTGGCGTCGTAGACCGTGCAGCGATCGAAACTGCGCACCGCCTCGCCCAGGTTTGCGAGGCTCTTCGCGTAGATGTCGCGGACTTCACCCTCGGACGCCGCATGGCCTCCGGCCTGCGCACGCTGGGTCACGCGCGCAATGTTCACGTCTGGCGAGGCGGTCGCGACGAAGTTCATCTCCGTGCGAAAACCGCGCTGTGCAGCGAGGCCGGCTTGGCGAATCGACGCAGCGGTTCGCAACGTGGTCTCGACGGCGAAACTCTTGTGCTGGTCGATGTGCCGCAACACGAAGTGCTCGCACTCCGAAGCAACGGCACTTCGCACCTCGCGCGGAATCGCTTGGTAGCTGCCCACCAGCTGGGCGCAACGGTCATCGATATTGAAAGCGTCAATGCCCATCGCGTCGAGCGGGAACGCGGTGGTCTTGCCGCTACCGGGCGGCCCCGCAATCACGATCATGATTGGGCGAGCCACAACAGCTAGCCGGTCTCTACGCTCGTTCCGGACGTCGGTAGCATGTCGGGCGGGGCTCGTTGGACACGAGATGCCCTTCACCGTCGATGATTCCCATGCGCTCCAGGCGCTCTCTGGCGCGAGCTAGGCGGGCTTTGGCTAGCGCGTCCAGCCGTTCTTGCCACAGCGCGTGATCGCGCCCATCGTCGAGATCGAGGTCATCGACGCGGGCTTCCGGAATGAGCGGCTTCGTTCCGTCGGGCGCCATCGCCGAGATCTTAGCGCACGAGCGTCGGTCGACCAAGCTCGTGCCCGGCCGAGGCCAGCGATTCCGCGCCGCACGAACCTGAAGCGCCAACGGCATCCGGGCGATGCTCGCGCAACGCCCGCTCCGTCACGAACCGCTCGGGCGTCCCCGGCGGCAGCCCGCGCACCCACGCCTGGATCTCCGGGTGCAGCTTCAGGAGCGCCAGCACGTTCGTGACCCACATCCCCGACACGCCGGCGCGCCGCGCCAGCTCCGCCCGGTTCCGGACCTCGCCGGTGTCCAGCATGCCGCTGCCACTCGTCGGCGAGCTTCATCAGCTTCACGATCCGCGGCGGCTCGGTCGGCACCGGCCTGCGGCCGGCTCCGGCGGCGGGGCTCGACCCGAAACCGGACCCGAAAGTTCGCACTTGTGTCGGTATTGGGGCGCCAGAAGTTACATCTCCGGCTCGCTCGCCGGGACAAGCTGGGACACCGGGGTCGCGGGTAGTAGATCACTGACGTTGCGACGCGTCCGCCTCGCCGGCGGCTTCCAGAACTTCGTGTAGCAGCGATTCCGCCACGTACATTCCGGCCGAACGCATGTTCGTAACGATCGGTTCGATGAGCGTGACGAGCCCGCGGTCTTTGGCGAGGAGCAGGACGCCGAGCGTACCAATCACCACCAGGTGACGCCGGCGCGCCTCAGTCCGCGCGTCGGCATCGTCACAGAGCAAGGTTGCGCCAAGAACCATGGCGAGAGGGATTGCTGCGGCCTCGCCCCGGTCGAGTGACTTGACCAACTCCCCGTCCGGTTCTGCATCCTGAACCTCGATCCACTCGGCCGCGGCCACTTGCGCGGACCCGGGCAACCCAGCGCCGGCAACGACGACCTCGTCGTAGACAATGCGCGGTACCACCACGCGGTCGTACAACGACGGGAGCAAATCAAGCTGCTCCGCCGTCGCGAGGAAGATCGAGCGGGCCGGCGTCGGGGACGACGATCACGAGCTGCGCAGCGTCTCGATCTCGCGCTTCAGATCGGCGACCGGGTAGTCGATGGCGGGAACGCCGTGCTCGCCGAGCAAGCGCATGAACGCCGCGCGCGGCATGGACGCAACCTCGGCTGCTCGACCAACGCCCAGCCGGTGCCGCCGGACCTGCTCGACGGCCCAAAGAACGCGTAGCTCCGCGCTCAGCGCGGCTCCGTCCGGGGGCGCCCCGCCGAGCGCATCAACGGGCAGTTCCACGACGACGTCGATGTTGGCTCGCGATTGCATGACTTCCCGATCCTAGCACCACCGGCTGGCGTTCGATTCGATCCCGTCCCGCCCGGCTGTCCACTCGTGCCCACTCGTGTCCACTTCCGTCCAGATCGCCCTTCCATCGAACACGCTGAATTCTCCGTGATCTCCGACGGATCGAGCACATCCGCCGCTCGCGGTGCTCGCCAACTCTGCTCGCCGAACCGCTTCTGCCAAATCGAGCCTGACATCGAACGACGCCACGTCGCCGATCGTTCCGCGCCGCTGCAGCGCGACCAGGAGCGCGTCGTTGTAGTTCAGTGCGCCGGATGTGGTCGGAGTGGAGCGTGTCGTTCCGGTCGAACAGGCCGACCAACACGTTCGCGTCCAGGACGGCGTCAGCCGTCGTACAAGGCGTCGCAATCGTCGAGCGCGTTGCCGCCGATGGCCACGACGCCGGTGAGCCGCTGGATGTCCTGCTCCGATAGCCCGACGAACTCTCGTGGCTCTACGGTCTGCTCGGCGGCCTCGACCACAAGTCGCCGCTGCTCGCTGGTCAACTTCGCGAGCTGATCGACGAGCGGCTTCAGCGCGGCTGGGACCGGTTCGGGCATGTGCTTCGGCTGGGCCATCGACGTCAGGATACCACCGGCCGGGATGGACGCTCCGGTGGGGTGGGAGTGCGTAGCAGCTCGGTTTCAATCTGCGCGAACGCCTCCGCGACGATCACGACGGGCCGAACCTCGGCAGCTCGCCGGGCTCGCTCGTGGGAGGTCGGGGCCCCCAGCGATTCCGTGCCGCTCCGACCTGAAGCCCAGAAGGCAACCTCGCGATCGCGCGCAGCGCCCGCTCCGTAACGAACCGCTCCGGCGTCCCCGGCGGCAGCCCGCGCACCCACGCCTGGATCTCCGGGTGCAGCTTCAGCAGCGCGAGCACGTTCGTGACCCACATGCCCGACACGCCCGCGCGCCGCGCCAGCTCCGCCCGGTTCCGGACCTCGCCACCGTCCAGCATATGCTGCCACTCGTCCGCGAGCTGCATCAGCTTCACGATCCGCGGCGGCTCGGTCGGCACCGGCCTCGGCCGGCTCCGGCGGCGGGGCTCGATTCTAAAGCGGACCCCAAAGTTCGTACTTGTGTCGGTACTGGGGCGCCGCTGGATCATATGCGTCAGCAACGACGCGGGCCGGATCTAGCCGCCGCTCGACGAGGAAGGACGGAGTACACGCACCTTGTTCGGCGTCGCGACCACCAGGCACCGCGCCCAGGTGCGCGCGTCGGGCGCCGAGAACCAGCCGACCAGATGGTCGCCGACCCGCCACTGCTCCGAATCCGGCAGGCGGATGATCAGAACGCCCTCGTGCTGGCCCGGTGCGAACTTCCTCTTGTCGGAGAAGTCGAGGTCGTGCGTCACTAGAAACCGACCTTCTCGCTGACAGGCAGTCCAAACGTCCGCGTCGCTCCTACCGCCGAGGCCTTCGCCCAGCGCGGTGTCCGCATCGAACCCCAACGCGGCGAGTCGCGGAGCTACGGACTCGGCGATATTCTCGTCGAGCTTGAGTTTCACGCGACCTTCGCGTCCGGCGGAACCGGGCTCGGGGCGGGGAGATCCTCCGCCGCGGAAGCAGCCGCGAATGCGATGACCGCTCGCACGTCTTCCTCGGTGAGGCTCGGGAACTCCGCGAGAATCGCAGGCACGGGCTCGCCGTGCGCGAGGTAGCCGAGGATGACCCGGACCAGTACGCGAGTTCCCTTGATCACGGGCTGACCACCGCAAATCGCTGGGTCGCGCACGATCTTTTCCTGGTAGGTCATCCTCGTTCGAGTCTAGCAGACCGCCGACGCCCATGCGCCGGTGCGCCCAAGTCGCCGGTTCGGAAGCGATTCCGCGCCGCACCGACCTGAAGTCCCAGGGACATCCGCGCGATGGCTCGCAACGCTCGCTCCGTCGCGATCCGCTCCGGCGTCCCCGGCGGCAGCCCCCGCACCCACGTCTGGATCTCCGGGTGCAACTTCAGCAGCGCGAGCACGTTCGTCACCCACATCCCCGAGACGCCGACGCGTCGCGCCAGCTCTGCCCGGTTCCGGACCTCGCCCGTGTCCAGCAGCCGCTGCCACTCGTCGGCGAGCGTCATCAGCTTCACGATCCGCGGCGGCTCGGTGGGCACCGGCCTGGGTCGGCTCCGGCGGCGGGGCTCGACCCGGAACCGAACGCGAAAGTTCGCACTTGTGTCGGTACTGGGGCGCCGCTCGGGGACGTGTGGACGAACCCCTGACGTGCGTCATCGCTTCGAGACCGGGTGGCGGCTTCGGTCAACTTGGAGCTCCCGCGGTTCTTCCGAGTCCGCGCATGGATAGTATCAACTGCTGATCCGGGCGCCGGAAGCGGCGCCAGGCCCCGCGCCCAGAGTTCCGCGCCGGACCGGCACTCGCCCTCCCCAGCGCGCGGCGCTATCCTGAAGTTATGTGGCGGGGCGCGGCGTTCGCCGTCGCAAGCTTTCTCGCGTTCGGTTGCGGCTCGGTCTCGCAAGCCCGCGACGCTGGCGCGGCGGGTGCGGGAGCCGCGCAAGACAGCGGCGCGCAAGACGCCGACGCGCAAGACAGCAGCGCACAGGACGGCGCTCCTTGCCAGGTGCTCGACGCTAGCGACTCGGCCGCGGAACGGAGCTTCGGCGACCGCGGCACGCTTTCCGGGAACCTCGCCGTCGTCACCGCGCCAGGCAATCTGTACACGTTCCTGCCATCCGCCGCGTACCTGTTCGAGCAGAGCGGCGGGACGTGGTCGGAGCGCGGCACCGTGACCTTCAAGACTGCTGTGGTCTCCACGGCGATGGACGGCGACGCGATCTTCTTCGGCCTTGACGACGCCAGCTCGGACGGTTCGGTCTCGGTGTACGCCGGCAGCGCGTCGGGCTTCACGGCGCAGCAGACGCTCCACGCCGGCGGCGCGGTAGCACACGCCCAGTTCGGCGCCGCGGTCGCCGTGCAAGGCGACACGGCGGTAGTCGGCGCACCGGGCACGTACGAGGCAACGGGCTACGCTGGCGCGGCGTACGTGTTCTCGCGCAGCGGCTCCACGTGGACCCAGACCCAGACGCTGGCCGCCAGCGACGGCAAGCCGGGCGGTGCGTTCGGGCAAGCGGTGGCGCTCGACGGCGCGACCATCGCCGTGGGCACGTACGCGAGCCCCGGCGCGGTCTACGTGTTCGGATTGTCGGGGACGACTTGGGTCGAGCAAGCCAAGCTCGTCGATCCCGCCGATGCTGGCGGCTACGGTTTCGGCAGCGACTTGGCCATGGACGGCGGCACGCTCCTCGTCAGCGCTTCAGCTCGCGTCGATGTGTTCGTCGCAGGGGCGCAGGGCTGGAGCCTGCAAACGACATTGTCCTCCGGTCCGGCCGTCGCCCTCGACGGCGACACCGCCGCCATTTCCGACGGGCAAGCGACGTACGTCGCCACGCGAACGGGCAGCGCGTGGTCGGAGCCGCGAAAGATCTGCCCGATCGCCAACCTGCTCGACCTCAAGGGCGGGAGCGCGCTCATCGGCAGCCCCGGCTCCAACCGCGACGGCAGCGGCTCCGGCGCCGCCTACGTCGTGCACTTCGACGCGTTCGCCGCCGGCGACGACGCGTGCGCCTGCCGCGCCGTCGATGACCCGCCGTGTTCGCAAGGGACACCGCTGCCGGCGCCGGACAAGCTCGGCGTGTGCCCGGCGGGCGATTGGCTGTTCTCGGACACGATCTGCGATCTGGACGGACAGAACTGCAACGAGGCCGGCGATCTGTTGTGCCACCGATCGTGCACGAGCAACCGCGACTGCCCCGATCCGTGCCGCCCGCACTGCGCGAGCCAGACCCTGTGGAACGGCACCGACACGTGCGGCGCCCACGGCCCCTTGATCTGCAGCGAAACCGAAGAGACCGGTTGCGGGCTCGGGCCATATTAAGCGTGTTCGTTTGCCATTGGACCGGGATACCGGTCGCGGAACCTCCGCGGCCCGACCCGCGGGGCTTGCGCGCTGGACGGGCGCCTCTCCAGGCGTCGACGCGCCGACAAGCGCGTCGCTTGGGTCGCGATAGGCTGCCAATCTGGCGTACGCGCATGACGCCAAGCTGAGTCCTTGGCGGCATCCGCGCCAATGCTCGCAACGCCGGCTCCGTCACATACCGCCTCGGCGTCCCCGGCGGCAGCCCGCGCACCCACGCTTGGATCTCGGGGTGGAGCTTGAGCAGAGCGAGCACGTTCGTGACCCACATCCCCGACACGCCGGCGCGGCGCGCCAGCTCCGCCCTATTCCGGGCCTCGCCCGTGTCCAGCATCCGCTGCCACTCGTCGGCGAGCTTCATCAGCTTGACAATCCGCGGCGGCTCGGTCGGTGGCGGCTTCGGCCGGCTCCGACGACGCGGCTCGACCCGAAACCGGACCTGAAAGTTCGCAGTTGTGTCGTGATTGGGGCGCCGCTGGAGCATGTGCGCTGGAATCTCGGCTCAGCCGCCGGGCCCGGCGAGGGCCAGCCCGCGCTGTTGTGCTCTCGTCGTGGCGCAGTCCAAGCCGACTCCCGAACCCGTCGCGGTGCCGAAGGCGCTCGAACCACTCGTGAAGCAGCTTGCTTCGCTCGCGCCCGCAGAGCGCGAGCTCGTGGTGCACGCCGCGGAAGCGGTCAGCCATGCGCGCCCAGCCTATCCAGCGATGACCTGGGAGCTTCTCGATGCGGCGCGCGGGCTCGTGAGCTTCGGCGGTGACGCCGTCGAAGACACACGGGCACTCTACGATGGCTGAGGTTGTCCTCGACGCCAACGTCATCGTGGGCTTTCTCGACAAGGCGGATGTCCACAACCCTCGCGCCGAAGCGCTTCTCGCCGAGCTGAAGCGAGATGGCCACTTGCCGCTGGTCTTCGACGTTCTTGTTGCCGAGGCCGTGTCGGTGATCTGTCGGCGAGCCCAGGAGCGGCGCGCGAAGCAGACGGACCTGCGCCGCGTAACGGACCAAGTCCGGCGCTGGCATGACGACGGACGCATCGCCGCCGTGAGCGCCGACATCGGGCGGCGCTTCGGCGCCCCCGATCTCGCGCAGCGCCCGCTCCGTCACGAACCGCTCCGGCGTCCCCAACGGCAGCCCGCGTACCCACGCCTGGATCCCCGGGTGCAGCTTCAAGAGTGCGAGCACGTTCGTGACCCACATTCCCGATACACCCGCCCGCCGCGCCAGCTCTGCGCGGTTCCGGACCTCGCCGGTGTCCAGCATATGCTGCCACTGGTCGGCGAGGTGCATCACCCGGACGATCCGCGGCGGCTCTGTCGGGAGCGGCCTGGGCCTGCTCCGACGGCGAGGTATTCTAAACGGTCTCGCGATGTTCCGCGTGTGACGCGCGGGCGTACGGCGCGCGCCCGATTCCATCGCGTTGCAGGCGTTCGCAAATCGTAGCCAGACGTTTGTTACAAGCGCGATCCAACCGTGGGCGATGCGGGGGCGCGCGAACGGTATTCCGCGCGAAGTCGACGCTCACGAGACCCCTGTGCACCGGATAGGGTGGGCAACGCGATCCCGACCCTCTGCGATTCCGCGCCGGACCGACAACCTGCCCGGCATCCGCTTCGAGTAGCTCGCGAGCCCTGCATCGCAAGGCCCGGAGCTTGCGTGGTTTCCGCCGGAGCGTGGATCGAGGGCGATGACGTCGCGCCCGGTGGTTGCTAGCGCGGATGGAGTGAAAACTCTCCAAGGCGGAATCCGGGTCTCGCTCCGCTGCCTCGATTGCGGGACGACCGGATCGTTCCGGTTCGATCGCGCGATGGTCGATCCACGGCCCGAGGAAGTGGACCCCGACTGGGACGGCGTGTGCTTCTCGAAGCCGGCGACGTGCGACAAGTGTGGCGCTGTGGATCGCTACGAGCTGGTGAAGCCGAACGCGCGGGCGCTGCGCTCGCGTGCGGTCTACGTCGCGAACGAGTACGAGGTGGTCTCGACGAACGCACCGGTGGTGCGCGCGAGCATGCAGATGTGGGACGGCACCGCCGTGCTCAGGCCGTCACACGCGTTCGCGTACCTGCGCGCGCAAGCCGAGGATCGTCCGACGAGCGGGGAAGCGTGGCGACGCCTCGGGGTCAGCTACGCGAAGTTCGGCCAGAACGACGAGTCGGAGCAGGCACTCCGCACGGCGCTCTCGGGAGCCTGTCGCTGTACCCAAGGCACTCGAGTCGCTGGTGAAGCAGCTGGCTTTGCTCCAACTCGCTGAGGGAGGCGTTCCGGGACGCGGAAGGCGTGGTGGTCGCCTCGGACATGTACTGCATCGATCCCGCGTGCGACTGCGGCATGTTCCACGTCGCGTTCTCCGCGGCGATCGAGCACGAAGGCGACGAGGGCGAGGGGATCGGCGCGGTGAGCGTCACGTTCGCGGGCAAGGTCGGTTTCGCGCCGACGAACCCGGATCGCGAGGCGCGGCTGCGCGCGCTGTGGGCGCGCTATCGACAGCGGCACCCGACGCTGCGCGTGCAGGCCGAGCGCTACGAGGAAATGCGGGCGTTCGGCGCCGAGCACCTCGCCAGCTCGCCGCCTGTGGCCGTGCCTGCGAGTTCCGTCGCTGCGCGCGCGTGGGTCTCGCCGAGCAGGAAGCGCCGGAGCCGGGCGCGGACCTGAGGCTCGTCGTGCGCGGCGGTTCGTCGCGCGATCACGCAGACTTCCGATGGCCGGTGGCGCCCAGCCGGACGTTCACTTCGCGCGTGCCGACGCCGTGCGGATCAAGCGGTATGCGTCCGGAATCCAGCCGGGCTCCGTCCAAGCTCGCTTCAGCGACGCCTGCGCTGACAGCGTCGGGGTTTTCGACGACGACGTGGACCTCTTGCGTGCCCCACTTGATCCAGGCTTCGAATCCGTTCCATGTGGAGGGGATGCAGGGGTCGATGCGAAGCTGCCCGTCCTGCTTGTGGATGCCGAGGATCGCCTCGATGCCGAGGCGGTATGTCCAGCCCGCCGCGCCCGTGTACCAACTCCACCCACCACGCGCGACCCATGGAGCGCAGCTATAGATGTCGCCGGCGAGCACGTACGGTTCCGCCCGGTAGCGAGCGACCTGACCGCTCGTTTTCGCGCGCAGGACCGGATTCATCAAGCGGAAGATGCGCTCGGCGTGGTCGCCGTCCCCGAGCGCGGCGTAGGCCCAGCCGAGCCATGTCGCCGCGTGCGAATACTGTCCGCCGTTCTCGCGGATGCCGCGCGGGTACGCGCGGATGTAACCAGGGTCGTGCGCCGCGCCCGCGAAGGGCGGCCAGAGCAGCAGCAGGAGCCGGTCTTCCTCCCTCACGAGCTGCTCGTCGGCCGCGTGGAGCGCCAGTGTCGCCCTCTTCGCGTCGGCCGCCCCGGACAGGACCGCCCAGGATTGTGCGATGGAGTCGATGCGGCACTCGCTGTTCGTTGCCGAGCCCAGGCGCGAGCCGTCGTCGTGGAACGCACGCAGGTACCACGCGCCGTCCCACGCGCTGGCCTCCAGGCTCGCCCGGAGCGAGTCGGCACGGCTGCGCCACTTCTCTGCCTCGTCGTGCTCGCCGCGGCCTTCGCAGAGCGACACGAAGCGGCTCGCTGTCGCGCACAGGAACCAGCCGAGCCAGACGCTCTCCCCCCGGCCTTCGGAGCCCACGTGATTCATGCCGTCATTCCAGTCGCCGTCACCCATCAGCGGCAGACCGTGGCTTCCCTGCGTGAAGCCGCGCTCCATGGCACGCCGGCAGTGCTCGAACAGTGGCGCGGGCGGTGCGGTGGCGAACTCGGCGTAGCGGTCGTGTTCATCTCGCTTCAGCGTCTCGCCGATCAGGAACGGCACAGGTTCGGCGAGAATCGACGCGTCCCCGGTCGCTACCACGTACTCCGCGGTCACGTAGACAAGCCACAGCAGATCGTCCGAGCAGCGCGTCCGGACGCCGCTGCCGGCCGGCGGGTGCCACCAGTGCAGGACATCCCCTTGTTCGAACTGGTGTGCGGCCGACTCGAGGATGTGGGCGCGTGCGCGCCCCGGCGCGGCGTGAAGCAACGCGAGCACGTCCTGCAGCTGATCCCGGAACCCGAACGCGCCGCTTGATTGATAGAAGGCCGTGCGACCGAAGAGGCGCGAGGCGAGGGTCTGGTAGAGCAGCCACCGATTGAGCACGAGGTCCATCGACGGCTCGGGCGTCTTGACGCGTATGTTGCCCGTGATCTCGTCCCAGAATCCGGTCGTGGCGTCCCACGCCGCGTCGACCGACGCCCGCTCCCGGAAGTGCGAAGCGAGCGCGAGCGCCTGATCGCGATCGGCGGCTTGGCCCAAGACGAAGTGCGTCTGGATCTCCTCGCCGGGACCGAGATCCAGATGCACTTGCAGCGCGGCGCACGGATCGAGCCCAGCGTCCGTGCGCCCGGCGAGGCCCCAGCGCGCGAGCGCCTCGGGGCGCGCGTAGTCGCCCCGGCGGCCCAGAAACTCCGTGCGGTCGGCGGTGAAGCCGTGCACCCGGAGCTCGGAGGCGAGGAACGCGAATCGCCCCTTGAACTCGGTCTTCCAGCTGCACGTTGCCAGCAGGCAGCCATGCGCGCGGTCGACCTCGGACACGATGTAGGGCCGCTGCTCTTCCTGGGTGCTGCCGAGAACCCACTCCGCGTAGTAGGTCGCGGTGACGCGCCGATGCCGGGCGAGCCTGTTCTTGATCCGCAGACGCACGATCTTCACCGGCGCGTCTGGAGGCACGAAGACCGTGAGCTCCTGCTCGAAGTCGTGGCTCTGCCGCTCGTACTTCGTGTAGCCCGCGCCATGACGCACGAGCGTTTCCGCGCCGAGCCCCGCCGGGAGCGGCGTGGGTGACCACAACTCGCCGGTTTCCTCGTCCCTCAAGTACAGCGACTCGGACGGCGTATCGAACAGTGGATCGTTTCTCCACGGCGTCAGCCGGTTCTCGCTGCTGTTCAGCGACCACGTGCAGCCGAGCGACGATTCGCTCACGAGGCAGCCGAAGTCCGGGTTGGCGAGCACGTTGCACCACGGCAGCGGCGTCGGCTTGCCGGGCAGAACCGAAATCACGTACTCGCGTCCGTCCTCGCTGAACCCTCCCGTGCCGTTGTCGAACAGCAGGGTTGGCCGGCGCGCGGGGGCGGGGGGCTCGCGCTCCTCCGCGAGCGTCGGCTCGAAACGCGGCAGATGCGTCACATTCTCGCCGGGCTTGGCCAGCCGTGACGCGAGCGATTCGTCACGCGTGTCCAGTACGCCCCGCGCCGTCGCCTCCAGGTGGCGTACCTCTTCCACGGGGACCTGGTCGCGCGAGATGACGTGGATGCCGCCACGCCGGTCGACCCAGTCGCCCACATCGTGTCGGGCAAGGACGCTCCTGAGCGTCCCGAAGCCGTCCGTCATGTATCCCGACGCCTGCTCGTCCACGAGAACGAGATCGACGCGCACGCCGCAGGCCCGCATGTACTCGTGCGCCGCGATGGCCTGCGAAAGAAGTGGCGCCTGCGAGTCGTGTACCCGGACGAGCAGGATGGGCAGGTCGCCGGAGATGCCTCGGCCCCACAGGCGGCGCTTCTCGGGCAGACCCTGCGCGATGACATCCGGCGGAGCTCGCAACGACGGCTCCGCGAACACCAGCGCGGAAAGGAGGCGTTGCACCGCCGGCAGCAGTTCCGGATCCAGCCGCACGCGCTCCAACCGCCGGAGGCTCTCCTGTTCGGCGTCGCGGAAAGCCCAGCGAACCGCGTGCATCGAGCCATAGCGTCGGGCGAGCTCGAGCGCCGCGCTGCGCGAACGATCCACCGTCGTGATGAAGGCAAACGTCACCGAGCCGTGCGGCTTCAGCGCGACGCGGGCACGCAGGCTCATCACCGGATCGAGCACGGTACCGACGCTACCGTGCTCCGCTCCCTGATCGACGAGCAGCGACTTCGGCACGCGCGGGCTTCCCGAGCGGCCGAAGAACTCCGCCCGGTCGGTCTCGAAGCCCGCGGGCGATACGCGGGGGCCCTCGACGACCAGACGGTGCACCAGCGTCGCGCGTTCTTCGTTCGGCGACCGATGCCGGCGTGTGAATACGAGCGCATCGAGCTCCGCGACGAACTCGCTCTCGACGAACAACCTCGAAAACGCGCTCGTGCCTGCTTCGACCGGCTGCAGTGACGGCTCCGATGCGCTCGCCACGACGATCCGGCGCGGCCGATCCGTCTCGTTGTGGAGCGTGATCTGCCGGACCTCGACATCGTCCGCGGCCGCCACCGTGACGTTGACGTGAACCGAGATCCCCTGGTCGCGGCGATGGAACTCGACCTGATGCGCGCTGAACGTCGTTCGCTCGCCGGCGCAGGTCGCGCGCCAGAGCCGACCATTTTCCTCGTCTCGCAAGTAGATCCAGATCCCTTCGGTGTCCGAGGTTGGATCGGGCTGGTAGTGGGTCAGCGCCAGCCCGTGCCAGCGCAGACCGCCTCCACCGGAATCCGTGAGCCAGTTCGTGAGGCGCCCGTTGCCGAGCACGAAGACCTCGGGCCGCGCCGGAGTGCGGGGGGACCACGATGCGCCACTCGACGGGACTGTCGCCGCGAGCGCTTCGTCGGTATCGGCAGCGTCGGCAGCGGGCCACTCCGCGGGCACCTCGCCCGGCGCCGGCTCGTTCAGAAGCAGCTCGCCGACCTCGACCGACGGATCGGAGTGGAAGCGCTCGACCATGATGTCGTCGTGCAGGTAGTTGTCGAGCGCCACGAGGATCATCCCTTGGTGGTGCGCCATCCACGAGCGCACGACGACGAACGCTCGCCCGCTCGGCACGTGCTCCGGGTCGAAATCGACGGCCTCGAAGAAGCCATACATTCCCAGCGCCCCCATCGATTCGAGCTCGCTTCAGGTTGTCCACGACTGCGCGCGGGCGGATGGACATCGCGAGCACGGATGCGTACGGCGCGACGACCCTGTCGTCCGCGAGGTGACGGCGGAAGCCCAGGCCAGGGACGCCGAAGGAGCGATATTGGTACGTTTCCTGGGCGTCCAATCGACCGAACGCGGACTCGGAGACCCCCCAAGGCGTCTTTCGCTCCTTGGCATACGAGATCTGCGCTTCTACAGCGAGCGCGGAGCTGCGGCCCAGGAGCGTCCACTCGCCGCCGCCCATCAGCAGGTTCGGCATCAGGTACTCGAACATCGTCCCGCCCCACGAGAGGAGCGCGGGCGAGCCGGCGACGTGTGTCATCGGTCGACCGAGCGCGTACCAGTGCGACTCGGGCACCTCGTGCTGGACGATCGCCAGGTAGCTCGCGAGACGCGCCTCCGACGCGAGCAGATCGTAGTGATGCGCGTCGGCCGCATCCAGCGTGACGTTGTAGCCGATGCGAAAGAGCTTCCGCTCTCGATCGAAGAGCAGCCGGAAATCCATGCCGTATGCTTCCGAGCGCGCGCGGCGAGCAACGTCCAGCAGACCTTCGCGCAGCGCCTCGGCGCTCGCTGCAGCGCCCAGGAACGCCTCGCGCAGCCGCTCCGCCGACGCCTCGAGTGCAGACGACAGACTTCCACCCCGGCGCTCTCGCTCTTCCCAGTCGTCGAGCTGGGCCTCGAGGCGGCGGCAGATGCCCGGAACCTCGTCGAGCTTGACCACTTCGGGCCAATCGAGCGCCACAGCCGCCGGCTCTTCCGACAGGGCGAGCCAAGGCAAGAGCGTGTCCATCTCGCGTCGCGTCTCGCAGAGCTGGTGGTGGAAGCGATCTACCCAGGTGCGCAGCGCTTGCAGCGTCTCGGCTTCATGCTGGTACGCGCCGGCATCGAGCAGCATCAAGAGCTCGCGGTCGATCTCGGCGGCGCTCTCGTCACACAGAGTCGCGAGCACCTTGGAAGATTCAAGTGGCGTCGTGTCCCGGTTCTCCAAGGTGTGGCGTACGGAGGCGACGATCGAGCGGAGCGACTCCGCTGATCCCGCCTCGGCGCTATCGGCCACCTCCTCGAGCAGGTCGAGCGCGTCGATCATGCCGTCCCACGCCGTGTCGCGCGCCACCGGCGCGTTCGCCGCCGCCTTGCAGCCCTGCTCGAGCGCCAGGAGGCATCCTGCGAAGTTGCCGCTGTCCACGGTGGATACATACCTTGGCAGCAGGGGTTGGAGATTCCTTGTCTCGTACCAATTCAAGAGATGGCCGCGATAGTGTTCGAGCCGATCGAGGCTCTCGAAAGTGCTGCGCAGCCGGAGCAGCAGCTCCCCCGCGCCGAGATAGCCGAAGTCATAGGCCGAGAGCGTGGACAGCAGCATCATGCCGATGTTCGTCGGCGAGGTGCGGTGGGCGGTCTGTTCGTGGGGAGCCGCCTGGTAGTTGTCGACGGGCAACCACTGGTCGCCCGGGCCCACGAATGTCTCGAAGAAGAGCCACGTCCTTCGTGCCAGTCGACGAAGCATGCGCTCGTCGCTCGCGCCTGGAGCCTTGGCGTGGTCCGGCGCCACCAGGCTTGTCCAGCGTGCGATCGCGGGGGCGAAGAACCAGGCGACAAGAATCGGCGCGGCGACGGCCAGCGCAGAGGGGCGGACCCCGGCGACGACGGCGCCCGCACCGACGGCGAGGAGCGGCGAAGCGAGCATCCGGCGCCACAGGCTCGACTGCCCGGAGGTCGCGCGCGCGGTGTCCGCCGCGGACGTCCATTGAAGCAGGTGCTTGCGCGTGAACACCACCCGCGCGAGCGTGCGGGTCACCGCGTCGACGACGACGGCGGCCTCGTGCCCAAGAAACACAAGCCGCAACAGCGCGCGTTCGACGTCGCCCCAGCGCCGCTGTCCTTGCACGATCGCAGGCAGGACCGGCGCGAAGAGCGCGAACAGAGCTCCAAGCGTCCAGTACAACGGAGCGCCCGGCAACCAGGTCCAGCCGCACAGCAGCACGAGCACCAGCCACGGGGCATCCAGGCTGCGGCGGAGGTTGTCGGCGATCTTCCAACGATCGATAGCGCTCAGTCGGTTGTGGACGTGCGTCTTGTGCGACGACGGCACGCTCGGGAGGAGCCACGGCAGAAGTTGCCAGTCACCACACGTCCACCGGTGCATCCGCCGCGCGTACGCCGCGTAGTGGGCGGGGTAGTCCTCGAACAGCACGACATCGCTCGCGAGAGCCGCCCTGCCATGGATCCCCTCGAACAGATCGTGGCTCAAGATCGCGTTCTCCGGAGTCCGTCCCTCGAGGCTCCGTGTGAACGCATCCACGTCGTAGATGCCCTTGCCGACGTAGATACCCGACCCGAACAGGTCCTGGTACAGGTCCGAGGTGGCGTGGGTGTAGATGTCGAAGCCGGTGTCACCGGCGAAGATCCGGTGGAACCGCGTGCGGCGCGCACTTGCCGGCGCAGTCTGCACGCGGGGCTGCACGATCGTATATCCCGAGGCAACGCGCCCGGTGCCTTCGTCGAAGACCGCTCGATTGAGCGGATGCGCCAGAATCCCGATCAGCCGCTCTGCGCTCCCCATCGGAAGCTCGGTGTCGCTGTCGAGCGTGATGACGAAGCGAGTGCGGGTCAGCCCATCCGGCGCTCCCTCGTGGCGCACGTAGCTGCCCTCGGCGTCTCCGCGAAGCAGCCGGTTGAGCTCCTCGAGCTTCCCGCGCTTGCGCTCCCAGCCCATGAAGCATCCTTCGGACGCGTTCCAGCGCGGCTGTCGGTGCAGCAGGTGGAACGGCCCGGCTCCGTCCTTGCCGTGCTTCGCGTTGAGCGCGGCGATCGCTTCTGCGGCACTGTCGATCAGGTCCCTCGTCTCGGCGGTCGTCGTGGAATCCACGTCATCGGTCAACAGCGCGAACTCTAGCTGTGGGTCCGGGTTCGAGAGGTAGTGACGCTCGAGTCGCCGCGTCATCTTGGTCACGTCTTCCGGCCGCCCGAGCAGCGTGGGGATCGCGACGAGGGATCGAGCTTCCTCCGGGAGGCCCTTCGCGAAGTCGAGCTTCGGGAGAACGCGAGGCGGGAGCAGGCGTGCGAACGTCCACTGGACGATCATCACGGCGATCACCGACGCCGGTCCGAGCGTGAGCAGCAGCACGGCGAGCGCCGGCAGGAACGTCGCGCCGCTCCACACGGCATACCACCCCGGCAGGATCAGCAGCGCCGCGGTCAACAGGCCGAGCGCGCCGAGATACGCGAGCGTCGGCCGGCGAAGCAGCATCCGGCGAACGCGCTCGAGCCCGTTCGGGCGGTAGCCGAGCTCCTGCTCGAGCGCGCTGCGCCCGGTGCCGACGAGGTAGTAACCCACGTGTCCGCGTCGCGCGTCCGGCGCAGCTCCGCGTGCGAGCGTCACCGCTCGAGCGGCCACGTCCTCTTCATCTGCGGCCGCGACCCAGGCAAGGTCTTCGACGGCCTTGCGGTAGGAATCGCACGTGGCAAAATCCATCCGCTGGTAGATCCCCGCCGGGTCCGTGCGCAACACGGCTTCGACGCGGCTCGTCTCCTCGAAGAATACTCTCCAGTCGATCTCGGCGCAGAGGCGCAAGGCACGGACCGCGCGCTCCACGCCCGTCGTGGGATCGACGCCCAGCTGTTGGCCGGCCGCCGATGACGGGTCTTTCGGGACCACCCCGAGATCGGCGAGGGACTGCACGAGACCCATGAGCACCGAGACACGCAGGATCATCGGCAACGCCCAGAGCTCGGCGATGGTGAGCGGCGAGACCTCCTGGTAGGCGCGAACGAAGCGTCCCAGCATTGCTCTGTCGAGAGCGAAGCCGGTCCTGGCGACCAGGTCGTTCGCCAACCAGTAGACTCGCGGCAATCCCTTGCCGGGCCCCGCCGAAAGTCGCGGCAGGTGCTGCACGAATCCGCGCGGGAGCTCCTGGGCGACCTGCCGGGCGGTGCGACGCACCAGGTAGTAGTTGTCCAGGAACCACTCGGCGGGCTTCTCCAGCGCGGCGTCGTTCGCAGCGCCCGACGCCAGCCGCTCCCGCGCAAGCTCGAGAGCCGCTGTCAGCCGCGCCGGCGAGAAGAACGGTGCAGGCCAGCGCTCCTGACGCTCGAGAGCGTGCTCGGAGTGGGCGAGCGTGCGAGCGTCGACCTCCCAGGACTGCATGCCCTCCGAGCTGTCCTGCAATGTCACGTTTGCGGCCGCGGTCACCCTTCCCCCGGCGGGTAGCTCGCGCGCAATGCCGGCGCGGACCGCGCCTCCTCGTCCTCACCGACCCGTTCCAGCTCGGCTTCTGGAAGATCCTGCAAGACCAGGAGCGGGATCGTCGAGTGCGCGAGAAGATGGTGCGTCACGCTTCCAAACGGGCGCGAGGGATTGCACACGCTTCCGTGCGCGGAAAGCACGACCAGGTCGATCTGTTCCTGCTGCGAGATCTCGAGCAGCGACTGCCGCTCGTCGACGTGACGCGCGACGAGCGTGCGCACGCGCGTCTCGCGCGGCAATCGCTCGCGAAGGTGCTCGAGATAGCGCTTCGCGCGAGACTCGAGACGCGCGGCGAGATCGCGCGCCACGTCCAGGTCGCCCGCGTGGAGCACGGCGGTCTGGAGGGGCTCTGCGACGACATGCACGAGCAGCACTTCCGCGCCGTGTGCTGCGGCGATACGCACCGCGGTGGGGAGCACGCTCTCTGTACGGGGCGAACCGTCCAGCGGCACGAGAATGCGCGTGGGTGTGACCACCCGCGGCGCGGGCGACGCCGCATGGGCCAACAGCACCGAGCCGCGGGATACGGCGAGAATCTGCTGTGCGGTGCTCCCCAGATTCCACGCCGCCAGTCCGCTTTCGCCGTGACTGCCGATCACGGTCAACTCCGCCCCGATCTCCTGCGCGATCGCGATGATGCGCTCCGCCGGCCGGCCTTGCTCGATCCGGCAGTCCACGGAGAGCCCCCACGCTTCCCGCGCTGTCCGAGCCAGAGCCTCGAGATACGCCGACGCTTCGCGCCGGGCGACCTCCCAGCCGAGCGGATCGGTGATGTGTGCTCCCGAGTGCTCGTGCAAAGGTTGCATCACATACAGCAGCGTAATGGCGCTGCCGAAGACCCTCGCGAGCGAGACGGCGTGTGGCAGGCACGCTTCAGACCACGTCGAGCGGTCCAGACACACGAGAATATGACGCATGTCCCGGGCACCACGTGGAAGAGACGTGGCTGGCGAGCGCAACGTCGCCGGGTTGTGCGAATCTGGACTGTGGACAGCAATCACCATCCGCTCCGATGGTTCAAGATCCCTGCCACACCACCGCAACCGGGAGCGAATGTACTTGGCCGCACCCGTTGTTCCTCTGGGTGGGTTCGCCGAGCTGTTTCACGCAGCGCTTGCGTTTGCGACCCGCACGTGCGCGCGTGGTGCGCGATCGCCCGATACCGCGCCGATCCAACCCACATCCATGACCGATGCTGATGCCGGTCCGGCGCGGTATCGCCCGAGGCGGCGCGCTCAACGTGAGCCTGCGTGCGCCACATCGAGGCTTGCCGTACGAACGGCGCGAGGCGTCGCTTGGGGGGGGCCGCGCTCTGGCGGATCGAGAATCCGGTACGCGAGCAGCTTCACCTGGTCGTTCACGACGAACCACACCAGCGCGTAGCCCCAGACGAACAGCGCCCAACCCCACCCGAGCGGCGTCATGAACAGGCCGTAGACCGCGATCAGAGTCGCCACGAGCTGCGTGCCGAGCACCGCTGCCCAGAGCACCCGTGCCGGGCGTATGGACCAGAACCGGCCGCGCGTGCGCGTGAGGAAGATCGTCAGGTGTCCAGCCACGGACAGCTTCAAGTACATCAGGGTCTGGATGTGCGCGCGGTCGAGGTGGAAGACACGCTCACCGAGATAGAACAGGCCGAACGCCGAAGCGACGCCGAGTACGCCGAGCACGGTGGAGATCCCGAGCACCACGCGCATGTTCCACGCCTCGGGCTGGTCCTTGTAGTGGACCTTGTCGTAGGCGATGGACAGGATGGCGCCGTCGTTGAGCAACGCCAGCATCACGATCATCACCGCCGTCAACGGATAGAAGTTGAAGATCAGGATCGCCAGCGTCATGAAGCAGAGCACGCGCAGCGTCTCGGCGATGCGGTAGATCGCGTAGCTGTTCATGCGCTGGAAGATCTTCCGGCTCTCCTTGATCGCGTCGATGATCACCGACAGGCCGGGCGTCATCAGCACGATGTCCGCGGCTGCGCGTGCCGCGTCCGTCGCGCCGGAAACGGCGATGCCGCAGTCGGCCTTCTTCAGCGCGGGGGCGTCGTTCACGCCGTCGCCGGTCATGCCGACGATGTGGCCGCGTTGTTGGAGCACCTCGATGATGTGGAACTTGTGTTCCGGGAACACTTGCGCGAAGCCGTCCGCCTCCTCGATCGACTCGGCCAGGCGAGCCGTTTCGACATGCTTCGCGTCGCCGAAGCCGCTGGCATCGAGGATGTTCGTTCCCATCCCGAGCTTCTTCGCGGTCTCCTGGGCGATGGCCAGTTGATCGCCCGTCACCATCTTGATCTGCACGCCCATCTGTCGGGCCGTCGCGATGGTCGCCTTGGCTTCTTCCCGAGGCGGATCGAACAGCGGCAACACGCCGAGGAACTGCCACGCGCCCTCGGCGCCGGCTTCGGCCACGCCCAGCGAGCGGAACCCGCGCGCGGCAAATTCGTTGACGGCCTTGTCGACGGCCGCCTTCAGTGCGTCGGCATTGGCCGATAGCTCCAGGATCACCTGCGGCGCGCCCTTCGTCACCTTGAAGGTCTTTCCGTCCGCGTCCTTCACCGTGGCCTCGGTGCGCTTGTGCACCGGGTCGAACGGCTGGAAATGTTCAACCTGGTAGCCCTGCAAGGCCTGCTCGCTTTCAAGGCCACCGAGCACGGCCAGATCGATGGTGTCCTTGTTGTCCGCGCGCGACGCCAGCGCGGCGTCGAGGATGACCTTGTCGGTAGGTATGTCGTTCACGCTGAACGCATCGCCGAGCGTCAGCTTGTTCTGGGTCAGCGTGCCGGTCTTGTCGGCGCACAGCACGTCCACGCCCGCCAACTCTTCGATGGCCGCCAACCGGGTCACGATGGCTTCCTTCTTGGCCAGCAGGCGCGCGCCGACCGCCATCGTCACGGAAAGTACGGTCGGCATCGCCACGGGAATCGCGGCCACGGTCAGAACCAGGGCAAACTGCAACGTGGTGAGGATGCGGTCGCCACGGAAGATCGCGACGGCGATGATCACCGCCACCAGGGTCGCCGCGAGGATGATCAGATAGTTGCCGATCTTCAGCACCGCGCGTTGGAAATGGCTGACGGTGCGCGCCCCCTGCACCAGCTCCGCGGTCTTGCCGAAATACGTGTTGGCCCCCGTGGCATAGACGAGCGCACCGACTTCACCCTGTCTGACGATCGAGCCGGAGAAGACTGCCTCGCCGGGCTTTCGCATGGCGGGCAAGGACTCGCCGGTCAACGCGGACTGGTCCACTTCTATCGGATCACCCTCCAGCAAGCGCGCGTCGGCCGGCACGATGTCACCCAGACGCAGACGGATGACATCACCTGGCACCAGCTCCCGCGCCGCCGGTGTGATCCACTTTCCATCGCGCTTCACTCGCGCCGTGATCGCGAGTTTGGCCTTCAGTGCGGCAATGGCGTTCCCTGCCTGGTGCTCTTCCCAGAATCCGACCCCCGCGTTGGCCACAAGCAACAGCGAGATGATCGCGGTATCCGGCCAATGCCGGGCCACCGCCGACAGCACCACGGCGGCCTCGATCATCCACGGAATCGGACCCCAGAAGTAGGTGAGCAACTTGAGGAAGGCATTGCTCTTCTTCTCTTCGATCTCGTTCGGTCCGTAGCGCTGTAGACGCTCTTCAGCCTCGGCTTGGCCGAGGCCGTCCGGAGACGACCTCAGCCTTGCCTCGAGCTCCGCCATCGGAAGGGACTTCAGGTCGGCCTTGGCGTCGAGCTTCAGTCCACGTTTCGATTCGGCGGCCATGTGTCGCGCTGTGATGGATTTCCTCAGCGCTTCTCGCGGGGCGTCACGATGATCTCGACGCGCCGGTTCTGCGCGCGGCCCGTGGCGGTGGCGTTGTCTCCAATCGGGCGGCTCTCTCCGATGCCTACTGCCGAGAGCTGCTCCTTCGGTACGCCCTTCGACTCCAGGTACGCGCGCACCGACTCCGCGCGCTTCTTGCCGAGCTCGAGGTTCGACGCGTCGGTGCCCTGGCTGTCGGTGTGGCCTTCGACGGTAATCGTCACGTCCGGCTGCTCCTTGAGCGCCGCTGCGACAGCGTCGAGCTTGCTCATCGCACCCGGCAAGAGCTGCCACTTCGCGGTGGCGAACAGTACGTTGCTGGGCAACGTGATGACGGTTCCGCGCGGCTCCTCTTTCACCTGCAGCGAAGCTGCCAGCGCGAGCTTGTTCATCGCGTCGTTCAGCCGCGCTTCGGCGGCGAGGCGCGCCTTCTTCTCTGCTGCGAGCGCGTTCGCTGCCGCACCCAGCTCCACGCCCTTCACCGCGAGGCGCTGTTCACCGCGCGCGACGTCACCGCGCGCCTCTCCGAGTTGGTGCTCCGTGGAACGCAGACGCTCCGCGTTCACCCTTGCAAGCAACGCAGTGCCGCGCACCGCCGCAGCCTGCGCGTCTGCGATGCGACCGCGAGCGTCGGCAATCTGCGCGCGCCGCTGTGCGATGTACGCCGCATCGATCGTCTTGTCCGAAGCGCCGTCGTCCTCAAAGCTCCGCTCTGCCGAGTCGAGCGCTTTCTTCGCGTCCACCAGCTCCGCGGGCGTCAGCGTTCCGGCCGGACCGGATGCAGCGGCCGCGTAGGCGGCGCGCGCATCGCGCAGCTCCTTCGGCGCTGCGGCGGCGCCGCATGCGCCGGTGCCGACCGTCATGGCCAGGGCGAGTACCGAGATGACGCCGCGTGACAGCGTACGATTCGAGTTTGTCATTGGACGTCTCCCTGGGCCTGCTTGACCTGGTTCATCACTGCTTCCGCGGCGCGTCGTGCCGACGCCTCCTTTGCGAGCGCGATCGCGAGATCGCCGTCCTGCTGGGCGCGCGCGAGCATCCGGTCCGCGGCCTCGCCCTCGCCGTCTGCGCTCAGGGCCTTGGCCTTTGCGACCTCGTCCTGGGCGAGCTTGAGCTGGAGCGCGGCCGTCGGCACTTGACGCGCGCCGACTTCTTCTGCGCCGCGTACGGAGCCTTCGGAAGCGGCGAGCTTCGATTGCGACATCATGCTCCCCCCGCAACCTGCGACCACGCAAAGCGCGACCGCTGCCAAACTTGATTTCGTGTACATTCTTGGCCTCCAAGCCGTGCCAGAGGGAATCACATCGTGGTGACGCACTTGAGCGCGCCCTTGACGCTGCCCCTACGAGCCGTGCGCGCGAAGCTGCAGCGCACGGGCAATGGGCCAAAGCACGATGTGTGCCGCCAGTGACCGCATTCGGAAATACCGATTGAATCCGGGCACGGCGGCGACAATCCACTGATCACGCTGCGGGATTGCCGGGTCCGTGCGGCGCGCAGGCGTTGCGTGAATTCTCGCAAACGGGCGCCGAATGCGCGCGCCGTCTCATTTCACGGGGATGGCACAGGGAGAGGCGGAAGGGCGGAAGATCCAGGGATGGCTTCACGCCTGCGGCCTGCTCGTCGACTTCAACGTCACCGCCCTGCGAAGTGAGTTGCGACGGCCCACGCCTGAATACCCGAAATCCCTGGAGACCTTCCGCCCCGCTACCCTCTCTGTGAAAGTCCAAATCAAGGAATTCCCGGGGCGGCACGTATCGTGCAGTTCCGTCAACCGCGCTGGTCCGCGATTGAAAAATGACGCGAGCGGCGACTACCAGAAGGAATTACGAACATGGCATCTGCAAATACCACTCGAGGAACCGAGAACGTCGCGAGCAAGACCACAAGCCGCGCCGGCAAAGCAGTGGCCGAAGCCGCTGCGCAGGTGGGCGATGCTGCGCGGAACGCGGAAGCCACGGTGGAAGATCAGGCCAACAAGGGCAAGCACCGCCTGCAGGAGTCCGCGAAGAAGGCCCGTCACGCCGTCAAGGAGCTGACCACGGACGTGGTCCACTCGGCGCAGGAAGTCACGCAGAAGATCATCCACGGCGCGCAAGAGCTGGCTGACAAGGCGGAGCACCGCCGGCAGGAACGCTCGAACAAGGGTGACAAGAACTAGGCGCACCGACCGAGGGAAATTCAATGGCAAGTCTACTCTGGCTCATCGCCGTCGTCTTCATCCTGATGTGGCTGCTCGGCTTCGCGTTCCACGTGACGCTGGGCGGATTCATCCACGTACTGCTCGTGCTGGCAGTGGTTGCGGTCTTGTTCCGGATCATCGCGGGACACCGGATCGCGTGAGCTCATCGGACACCATGTCCAGCGAGCGGGATGCGTCGCAGCCGGACCGGCACTCCGGTCCGGCTCGGCCGCATCAGGTCATCTCGGACAAGTACCAGCTCCTGCGCGCCATGAGCTCGGGCGGTGTGGCATCGATTTGGCTCGCTCGCAATCTCGCGCTCGGCAACCAGGTCGCGATCAAGCTCTTGCACGAGCGAATGACCTCCGTCGAGCAGCAGCGCCGGCTGGTCCAGGAGGCGCAGCTGGTGGCTCGCATCGAGCACAGCAACATCGTGCGTGTGCTGGACCTCGGGTTCACGGACTGGAAGGCGCCCTACATCGTGATGGAGCTGCTCGATGGCCGCGACCTCGGCGCCGAGCTGGACGATTTCGGCAGGTTGCCGCCGGTGCGCGCGGTGCAGCTCTTGCTGCCGGCGCTCGAGGGGCTCGCGTATGCCCACGAGCGCAATGTCGTGCACCGGGACCTCAAGCCCGGAAACATCTTTCTCGATCGCTCCGAGGGGCAAGACTTCGTCGTCCCCAAGATCATCGATTTTGGCATCGCACGCTGCCTGGCGGACGTGGGATTGAGCCGGATCACGCGCTCCGGCAGCGTGTTCGGCACGGTACACTACCTGTCGCCAGAGCAAGCGCTCGGTCAAGATGACGTGGACCACCGCGCCGACGTCTGGGGCGCGTGTGCAGTTCTCTACGAGTGCGTTACGGGTCGGCCGCCGTTCGGCGAACGCGAGCCGGCTCCTGCGATCAAGGCCATCATCAAGGAGGACGTACCGCCGCCGTCCTCGCTGGGTGTGGACGATGAGGGCCTGGAACCGATTCTGCGGCGAGGGCTGGCGCGCGAGCGGGAACAGCGTCTGCCCGACGTTCGAAGCCTGGGGCAAGCGCTCGCCCGTTGGCTCGTGGACCAGGGCGTGAACGACGACGTCTCGGCCCAGAACGTGAACTCGCGCTGGCTGGGCGGCCATCACGAGGACGCTCCGGCATCTCACGGGCCAAGCGGGCCTCCGCGCTCGGAGCGGAAGACGGTGACCGCGGGGGAGCACAAGTGAGTGGCCGCGCGGCCCGGCAATGAGGCCAGCGGCACGCTTCGTGCTCTAGCTCCAGCATGTCCCTCGTCAATTTGACGGTATTTGGTCGAACCGATCCCGGCCGCGTGCGCAAGAACAACGAGGACGCCTTCGTCGTCGCCGACCTGGGGACGCAGGACCGCGATCACTCGATGGCGAGCGTGAAGTCCTTCAACGTCGGAAAATGGGGAGTGCTGGTCGCTGTCTCCGACGGCATGGGAGGCGCAGAGGCCGGTGAGGTGGCGAGCACGATCGCACTGCGGGCACTGCGTATCGGGCTCGCTGCCGGCTCAGCGAACGGCGCAGGCAGCGCACTCCAGGCAAGCGTCGAAAACGCCAACAAGGACGTGTGGCATTTCGCCCACGAGTCGCACAAGGACGGCATGGGCGCCACGCTGACGGCGATGCTCGTTCACGACGGGTACGCGTACATCGCCGAGATCGGCGACTCACGCGCGTACTTGCTCCGTGCTGGTTGCTTCGCGCAGCTCACCCGCGACCAGAGCTATGTGCAAGCGCTCGTCGACCAGGGGGCGCTCACTCGAGAGCAAGCGGCAACGAGCGACTACAAGAACGTCATACTCCAGGCGGTCGGGTTGAAACCGGAAGTGAAGGTCGCCATGAGTCGCGTCCAGCTTCGCCAAGGCGACCGCTTCCTCCTGTGCTCCGACGGACTCTCCAACATGCTCCCCGACGCCGACATGCACGCGATGTTGGAGAGGGGGACGACCCTGGACGCGGCCTGCGCGACGCTGGTCGATACCGCGAATGCGCGAGGCGGCGAAGACAACATCACGGCTGTCTTGATCGAGGTCGGCGGGGACGCGCCCGTCGCGACCGCCGGCGAGCGAATCACGGTGGAGGCGATCCAGCAGCCTCCGCCGTAGGCACGCACAGCTCGCGATCGTATGTACGCAGCAGGGCGAGCGCGACGGAGGCGATGACGGGGCCGACGACCAGCCCGATCAGACCGAGGACGCTGACGCCGCCGAACAGCGCGATGAACGTGAGGAGCGTCGGGATGTGCCCGTGGCGACCCACGAGCTTCGGGCGAATGACGTAGTCGGAGAGCACGCCGACCACGAGCGCGCCCCAGATCAACTCGAAGATCCCGGCCCCGACATGGCCGGAAACGATCAGTCCGACGCCGACGGGAACCCACACGAGCAGCGTTCCGATCGCGGGGACAACGGAGCACGCGGCGGTGAGCGCGCCGAGCAACGCCGGTTCCGGCACACCGCCGATGGCGTAGCCGATCCCGGCCAGCACGCCTTGAGCCAGGCCGGTCAGCACGGTCCCGACGAACACCTGCTTGCCGACTTTCTGGAACTCCGCGAGCACGACACGCGTGTGGATTGGGTGAAGCGGCAGCATCCGCTCGGCGCGCGCGAGGATCTCCGTCCAGTTCCGGAGCACGAAGTACGCCGTCATGACCGTGAAGAACAGCGCAAGAGCCGCGTTGAACGCCGTACTGGCCATGGCCGGGATCAAGGCGGCGAGCTTCGCGGCGATCGCAGCGGCGGCGTTGCGTACGTGGGTCGAAATGTCGACGGGGCCGAAGGGTGACGCCGCGGTCGCCGCGTCCAGGCGGGCCAGCGTCCTGCGGAAGGAGCCCTCTGGCTGGAAGCTGCCCGCGAGATTGCTGGCGGCGACCATGCCCCGCACGACGACGAAGTACAGCAGTACGACCACGGTGCCGACGGACGCGATCCCCGCCGCGAGCGCGAGCAGCAGCGCCGCGAGCGCCGGCCGACGCAGGAGCCGGGAGAACCGCTCGTGCACACGAAGGAGCGAGAACGCGAGCAACGTACCGAGGAACAGACCGGAGGCGATCGGGGACGCGAGCCACGCCAGAGCCGTCACGGCCGCGAGCGCACAGATCGCCAGCGCGCGTGTCTGCGTCACGGTCGAAGCGACGCGTTCGGGGAGCTCTTCGAGTTGTCCAGGTCCGAGGCTCACGTACTGAAGCGCTGACGCAATGGCTGTGCCAACCCGCCCTGGCACGCCGGGTGCACCGAAGATCGTATGCGACCGCAGCGACGGCATCGCGTATTTCGCTTCGTTCGCCTCGCGCTGGTCGCGTTGGTCGTTTCGGAGGGACTCTACATAGCGGCGGCCAACGCGTTTCTGCGCCTGGACGGAATCACGAAGATACTGGCGTCCACCAACGAGATAAAGGCGAGCTACGCGCGTGCATGGACGCTGTGGCCGGGGCGCGTGCACATCAAGGGCGCACGCATTCTCTTCCAGGATCACAACCTCCAGTGGTCTCTCGATGCGAAGAGCCTGTCGGTCGACGTGGACCTGCTCCCGTTCCTGCGGAAGACGATCCACGCGACTCGCGTGCGCGGAGAAGGCCTGGTGTTTCGCACCAGGATACGCGTCCTCGCCGCCGACGCGATGCTGCCGTCGACGCGCGCGCTGCCGCCCATCCCCGAATTCGAGACGCCGGCGCTGGTTCCCGCGTACGTGCCGGGAGCGCCGCGTACGGATCTCTGGACGATCCATGTCGAGAACGTGGACGTCGGCGTGGTCGAGGCCTGGGTGCAGCAGTTGCGCTTCCTCGGCAAGGGTCGCGCAAGCGGCGCGTTCCGCCTTCACGCGGGACAAGATCTCTGGGTCGGTCCGGCCCGTTTCAAGGTCGAATCCGGCGTGGCGGAGGTCGACCATCGCGTGCTCGCGGGACATGTCTCCGGTCATGTCGACTGCGTCGTGCACCGCTTTCTCGTGAACGATCCGGTCGGGCGCGAGGTGCTACGCAACATCAGCGCGAACCTCGATCTCCACGCCCAGGACGTGCGCCTCCAGCCGCTGGACATCTTCATGCCCCAGGGCTCGACCGTGGTCTCGCCGGGCGCGCGCTTCGACCTGGTGCTCGGCGCCGACCACGGGGTCATCGGGCGTGGAAGCCACTTCGAGCTGCAAGGCCCGGAGCTTCGCGGGAGCTACGGGCAATGGGCGCTCGAAAGCGGCACGTTCGTGCTCGGCGCCCGCGCCGCCCCGGCAGGACAGGTGACGTTTCGCGTCGAAGACCTGCGCGCCTCGCGTGGCGACAACCACGCGTCGCGCCTCGCCCTCGGCGCGGGTCGCGTCACGTTCGTCAGCTCGAGCATCGACACCAGCGCACGGTGGGCGCTCGCCCGTGCGGCCGTCGTACTCGACAAGCTCGAGATCCCCGCGCTTGCGGGCTTCGACGACGTGGCGCGACCGCTCGGCGCGCGTCTAGACAGTGGCGCCGCGCGGCTCGACGCGCACGGCAGCTACTCGGGAGGTACCCTGGGCGGCGAGGTTCGCGCGGTCGTGTCGAAGGGCCGCGGGCGGGTCGCTTCCGTGGGTTGGGAGCTGGACGGTAGCGCGGACTTGTCCGTCGTCCGCGTGCGAAGCGAGGCGCCTTCGGTGGACAGCCTGGACCTCGACGTCCAGGCCCGGCGACTGGCTGTGACCGCGGCAGCGACACACGTCGTGGCGAAGCAGGCGCACGTCACGGCGCGCGCGCGCTTGAGCGAGGGGCGTGGCAGCGCCGGCGTCGGCGCGACTGCGGGCAAGCTCTCGGTGAGGCGCGGGCGGCTACGCGTCGCGGGCAAGCTCGTTGCCAAGCTCGACCTTGCGTCAATCGACCTATCGAAGCGAGCGGTGCGCGCCTCCGCGACCGCGGACCTCACGTCGTTCGCGGCGGCGTCGGGGACCCGCATACGCGGTCGCGCGCGGCGATTTGCACTCAAGTCGGAGATCTCGCTTGCAGGGTCCGAGGTGCCCAAGGGCTGGGTCGAGATCTTGATGCCCTCGCTCTCTTTCCGCGCCGGCAACTCGACCGTCAAGGGTGACGCTCAACTGTTCGCCGAGGTCGAACACCTGGACATGGCGAAGCGGCGCGGTACCGGGCACGCGCTCGTGCTGGTGCGTGACTTCTCGGCCATCAACGCTGCCGACGGCGTGAAGTGCCAACGGCTCAGCGCGCCGCGGGCTGTGCTGCGCACGTGGCTGGCATTCTCGCCCAAGGGCGACGCGCGTATCGACGTCACGAGCGAGCTGGATGCGGCGCGTGCGCGCTGGGACGATTTCGAGGTGGCGGGAAGCGCGACCCTCCGCTCGCGCTACCTGGAACGACGCTCCGACCTCGTCACGCTCGACGTGGTGGGCAAGAACGTGACGATGAAGAGCGGCACCGGCAAGCTCG
The DNA here is from genome assembly GCA_963775185.1 of uncultured delta proteobacterium. GTDB lineage: Bacteria > Myxococcota_A > Polyangia > Polyangiales > Polyangiaceae > JAPSGB01. The sequence goes on from CAVZIE010000017.1 coordinate 148,891, forward strand.
ACGGCTGGGACGCCACCTTCCCCGAGCTCCGGATCACGAGCCGGCTGCGAGGGGAGCAAGGGCGGCTGTCCGGGCCGATTCGAGCTCGCGCCGCGAAAATCCAAGCGCGCATCGGGCGAACGCCCGTGCACGGCGATCTGGGCGTGGACCTGCGCTTCGCGACGCTCGACCTCGACCGCGGCACCGCCATGGGCTCGGCCAGCGTGCGTGTCGACCACGCCGGACTCGACGGGCCTGGACTGCGCGTCGAGGACTGGTGGGGCCGCGTGGAGATGCCGGTACTGAGCCTGGTCACCCAGGACAACCTCGACCTCTACGGGCAGTTCAGCGCGAAGCTCCGCGACGCGTTACCGGGCCTCGGTGTCTTCGCCGCGAGCGGGGACTTGCCCGGATGGGTGCCCGCTCTGCTTCCGCTCCGCGAGCTCGAAGCGCGCGGCCACTTTCAACGCAGCTGCCGCACCACCGACATCGTCTTCGAACAAGCCAGCGGTGGTCCGCTGGTCGCAGCCGGACGAATCCAGAGCGTGCCGAGCGATGCGCGCGCCGCATTCCTGCTCCAACTCGGATCGCCACTTCCGCTGTCGGTCGGCCTCGTCACCTACGGCGACAGCGTCGGGGTGGCGTTGTTCGCTGGCAACGACTGGCTCGCCGAGCAATTCAAGACGCTCGACGGGTGGGCGACGTTCTCACCATGCAAGGCGCCTCCCACTGTTTGCTCCGCACCACGATGATCTGTCATGTCAGCCGGGGATACCCACGCCCGGCTCGCCGTAGTCCACGACGCGCACGCCGCGGCGCTGCTTTGCAGCCTCCGTCGCAACGCGCAGCGCCTCGTATAGCTTGATGACATCGGTCTTCAGCCCCGTGATCCGCAGAACCGGGCTGGTGCTGTCGATAGCCTCGAGGATGATGTTCCCGGTGCCCATGATGCGCTGACTGAACGGGCGCTCCACGCCAGCTCTGGCTCGGCAACGGGCTGTGTTCTGCCCGGCATGCAGCGGCACCGTGAGCGCGACCGAGACCCAGAACCGCCGCGTCATGTCGCGAAGCTCGGGGTTCTCGTCGCTCTGCCCGGCGGCCGCCGATCGCGGCTCGAGCGCCATGCCGCAGATCGGACAGCTTCCCGGGCCGTCCTCGACGACTTGCGGGTGCATCGGACAGGTCCACGTCCCCGCGCCGGGCGCATCCGATGCGTCCGCTTCCGGCGCGGCCAGTGCAGTCAGCTCTCCAGTGTCTTCATCACCGTCGTGGATGAATCGGGCCGGGTCCTTCTCGAACTTCTCGAGACAACCGGCGCTACAGAACACGTACTCACGTCCCTGGTGATCGGCGCGGTGGGCCGCGTGCCCGGCGACAGTCATGCCGCACACCGGATCCTCGTGCGTTTCGCCTGATGCTACCGGCGCGGCCGGATGGGTATCGCTGTGCTCTTGCATCGTGGACGATCGACCACGCAATGCCCATGCCACCACGGAACGAATTCCTGGTTTGATTGGGATGTCGGTCCGGCGCGGAAACACGCGGACGTCGGTCGGTCGAATCAGCGCGTAGCAGTACAAACACACCCGCGGCGGGTCGGCGCAAACATAGCGTGCGAAAGAGCGGCCCATCACACCCCGCGAATGCTGTCGGGATTCGGGGATTCGCTGCTCGACGCACCCCGCGTCGAGGCAGGTCGTGATGGCCAGCGTACGCGCAATCAGCTATTGTTAGAGCTGTCGCTTCATCAGCCACGGTCGACGACCGTCCGAGCGTTGCAGTGACTATTCGAGTACGAGTGAGTCTTGCGGTTCCGGAGCGGGACCCCCTCCGGACCAGCAAGCGAAGGATCGAAGTGTACCCCATGGCAAGTCAGCAATTCCAGGGCCTCCGCAGCCGCGCCGAAGGCGCGCTGTCGGGCAGCGACAAGGCCTTGCCGGTGTTCACCGATCCTCGCGAGCTCGTCTACGAACTGCAGGTGCACCAGGTCGAGCTCGAGATGCAGAACGAGCAGTTGTCGGCGACGCAGATCGAGCTGGACGCGGCGCTCGAGCGGTACCGCGACTTGTTCGCGTTCGCGCCGGTGGGGTACGTCGTGCAGGGGCCGCACGGCATCGACGAGGCGAACCGCACGTTCGCGGAATTGCTTGATACAGCACCGGGGACTCTTGCCGGCGTGCAGCTCGCCGACTTCGTCGTCCCCAAGGACTTGAACGCCTTTCGCCGCCACGAGCGCGGCGTGCTGGAGTCGGACACGCGCAAGAGCGTCGAGCTCCAGCTCATCACTCGACACGGCGAGGTGCGCACGGTTCGACTGCAGAGCGTTCGCACCAGCGCGGCGACCCAGCGCTGGCGGACGGCGGTCAGCGACGTGACCGAGGAACGACGTCTCGCGCACCAGCTCGTGGTGTCCGCGCGCCAGGACGAGAGCGGCCCGGTGGCCCGTGGGCTGGCGCACGACTTCGGCCACGTGCTGATGTCGATGATGGCCCAGGCCGATCGAGCGCTCGCGCGACTCTCGCCGGATCATCCGTCCCGGGCGCCTCTCGACGAGTTGAAGCGCGCAGCGACGGACGCCGCCATCATGGTCACGGGCCTGCTCGATCAGGCCCGCCATGCGGGCACCACTCCCGCGTCATCGGACATCGACCGCGAGATTCGCTCGCTGGAGCCGGTGCTGCGTGGTCTGTGCGCTCCAACGGTGGAAGTCGTGTTCGCGTTGAATGCCGACGGTGCATGCGTGCCGATCACGCCGGCGGAGCTCACCCAGATCCTGGTCAACCTGGTCGCGAACGCCCACGACGCCACCAGCACCGGCGAGATCCGGGTCGAGACTGGCCCTGGCAGCCGTGCGGACACGGTGGTTCTCCACGTCGCCGACACGGGAAGAGGGATGGACGTGGACGCCCAGGCGCGCGCGTTCGAGCCGTTCTTCACGACGAAGGCAAGCGCGGGCGGGACCGGGCTCGGGCTCTCGACCGTGTACGGGGTCGTCAAACGCGCGGGTGGAGAGCTGCGTCTCCGTAGCGAACCGGTAAAGGGGACATCGGTATCGCTCGTGCTGCCGTGCGTCGAGCCGCAGGTGGCTCGCGCTGCGGTGCAGAAGCGTAGCCAGGCGCTGAGCGTTCTCGTCGTAGAGGACGACAAGCTGGTCCGGCGCGCGGCGCGTCGCGCGCTCGAGAGCGGTGGCTATGACGTGCTCGAGGCGGGCAGCGCTGCGGAGGCGCTGGAGATCCTGCGGTCTGCGCCTGCCGTGCACCTCCTGTTGAGCGACGTGGGGTTGCCCGGCGTCGACGGCCCGGCACTGGTACGCGCGGCGCGCGCCGTGCTTCCCGGGCTCCGGGCGTTGATGATGTCCGGGCTCGAAGCACAGGATCTCGACGTCCCCGAGGCGACGCGTTTCGTACCCAAGCCGTTCAGCACCGCTACGTTGCTGCAGCATGTTCACTCTGCACTCGTCGAAACGGGTGGCGAGCTGCCCACCGTGCTCGTGGTGGAGGACGACGGCGTCTCGCTCATGGCCTACCAGGAGCTGCTCTGGAACGAGGGCTTTCGCATGCTGGCCGCGAAGACCGTGTCGGAAGCGCTCGAACTATTCCAACGGAACGCGGCGCGCATCTCCGCCGTTCTGACGGATTTCAACCTGCCGGACGGATCGGGTGCACGTCTGGCCACCGACCTCCACGGCGTGCGTCCCGATCTCCCGGTGGTGTTCGTCTCGGGTCAATCCGCTGGCGATCCCGAGATCCGGGCCGCATGCCTGGAACCTCACACCGAGTTCGCGGCGAAACCAGTGGAGATCGCTGAAGTCGCCAAGATGCTGCGTCGGCTGCTCGTCACCGGGTAAGCGGTCGTTTCGAGGCGGTTTGAAGGCTCCGCGCACGACCGGGCACGCGCGATGCACTCCTGGAAGCAGGAGAAGTCCCGATGTCGAAAACAGCCATGACGGAACCGCGCGGCGGAGCGCTGTCACCCATTCCGAAATCGCACGTGGATTGGATGTTGTGGATCTGGATCGCGTTCCTGGTGATTCTGGTCATCGCCGGGATCGTCGGGTTCCAGTACATGCAACGGCCAATGTTCTGAGCGGTCCCTCCGCGATGCGCGCCGTCGTCAACCCCGCAACCGGCGGCGCCACACCCTCACGGCAGCGTGAAGCGAACGGTCGTGCCCTTGCCGAGCTCGCTCTCGACCTGGATTCGTCCACCGTGCGCTTCGACGATGTTTCGGCAGATGTAGAGGCCCAGCCCGAGCCCTCTGCGGGCGCTGCTGTCGATTTTGCAGAAGCGCTCGAACACGTGCGGTAAATCGCCGGCAGTGATGCCGGGACGTGGTGCCGGCGCGTCGCGGAAGCGTCGCGGCGTTCCGGCGTGGTGCCGGCGCGTCGCGGAAGTGTCGCGGCGTTCCGGCGTGGTGCCGGCGCGTCGCGGAAGTGTCGCGGCGTTCCGGCGTGGTGCCGGCGCGTCGCGGAAGTGTCGCGGCGTGCCGGCGTGGTGCCGGCGCGTCGCGGCGTTCAGGCGTTCCGGGTGAAGATGCGCGTTTGCCGTGGCAGGCGGGGCGCGGGGTTCCGCGCCGGGGCGGCAAACCATCCCGACGAACAGGGGTAGGGTATTTCGACAAATCTCGAAATACCACTTGCGGCCTTGTTCGAGAATGTTAGAAGTATCGCGTGTCGTCCAAGCTCGAACGTCACGCGGAGCAGCTCGGGGCCCTTGGGCATCCGGTGCGGCTCACGATCCTGCGGCACGTGGTGCAGGTCGGATCGGACGGGGCGTCCGCAGGCGACATCCAGGCGTACGTGGACATGCCGGCGTCGACGCTCAGCCACCACTTGAAGCGGCTGGTGGACGCCGGACTGCTGACCACGCGGCAGGAGGGCACGTTCCACTTCTACGCCGCGGAGTACAAGGCGCTGCGCGCGCTGACGAACTATCTCTGGGAAGACTGTTGCAAGCGCGGCAGCTCGACCTGCTGTTAGACAAATCGATCTGGAGGGATTTCCATCATGAACGTGCTCAAGCCCCACGTGTCGCTCAATGTGTCGGACGTCGACAAGTCCGTCGCCTTCTACGAGAAGGCGTTCGGCGTCGCGGTAACGAAGCGCCGCCCTGGCTACGCGAAGTTCGATCTCGCGTCGCCGAGCCTGAACCTGTCGATGGTCGAGACGCCGCGCACCGGCACCAACGCCAGCCATTTCGGCATCCAGGTCGCCGGCACGGACGACGTGATGGAAGCGAAGCAGCGCTTCGAGGACGCCGGCCTGGCCACGTCCACGGAAGAGAACACCGCTTGCTGCTACGCCGTGCAGGACAAGGTGTGGATCGAGGATCCCGACGGGAACTCGTGGGAAGTGTTCGTCGTGAAGGGCGACGCCGCGGTGATGAAGGAAGACGCCAGCATGTGCTGCGCGCCCGCCGGCGTGACGAAGGGAACCGTGCCCGCTACGGAGAAGGCTTCGTCCGGGTGCTGCGGCGGCTCGAAGACGTGCTGACGTGGTGACCGACTCCAGCATCCGCGTGCTCTTCCTGTGCACGGGCAACTCCTGCCGCAGCCAGATGGCGGAGGGCCTCGCGCGGTTCTTTCGGCAAGGGTCGCGTGGAGGCCTTCAGCGCCGGCACCGACCCGAAGCCGATCCACCCGCTGGCGATCCGCGTGATGCAGGACGTCGGGCGTCGACATTTCCGCGCAGCAGAGCAAGCACCTCGAGACGCTGCTCGACCAGCGCTTCGACTTCGTGATCACCGTGTGCGACCGCGCGCGAGAGAGCTGCCCCACGTGGCCCGGCGCTCGCGAGCACATCCACTGGTCCTTCGACGACCCGGCGGCGGCGACGGGCACGGAGGCGGAGCGGCTGGCCGTGTTCAAGCGCGTCCGCGGGGAGGTCAGCCGCCGGGTGCAGCTGTTCGTGACCGCCCAGCTCGGCTGACGCCCACGGCGCGGCCACCCGCGCGATCCAGCGCGGATCGCGCCCCCTGAACAGCACGCTTGACGTGGTCGACCGCCATGGTAATAGCGGCGGTCCGCACGGCGCTCGCTTCGCGCGGGCCGTCGCCCGGGCCATTAGCTCAATTGGTAGAGCAGCGGACTCTTAATCCGTTGGCTGAAGGTTCAAGTCCTTCATGGCCCACTGAAACCGACCGTAACCACGGCGAAATCCGGCGAGCAAGGCGACGCGGCCACGCGGGTGGGGACAGCTGGGGACAGATGGGGACAGCGGCGCGGGGTCGTGGGGACAGCTGCAACTTCCACACGACCCACGCGCGTGCCGGCTGCTCGCGTGCGACCTGAGACGACCTACTGCGCCGCGTCTCGCTGCTCGCGAAGCTCGGGGATAGCTTCGGCCAAGGGCTTGAGCGGGCCCATCTGCGCCTCGGCCGCTGTGCGCGCGATCCGCCGATACTGGGCCACCATCTGGGAACTGCGGTGGCCGGTTCGATCCGTGACGAACGTCTCGGTCTTGCCGTTTGCGAGCGAGATCGTGACGAATGTTGCACGCAGGTCATGCGCGCGCAGCGGCATCCTGGTTTCGCTGTCTTCGAACAGCTGGGCGCGGCTGACGCCGGCGAGAGCGAGGTGGGCGCGTAGATTTCGCGCGCTGGCGATCCGCTCCGGCCTGCTGCCATCCGGTCCGCGAAGCACGAGGCTGGTGGCTCTTCCCTTCGTGATCGACCTCCAGATCTTCAGGGCGGCGGCCACTCCCGGATCAAGTGTCCAAGACCGTGGGTCGTCAGTCTTGTTCTTGTCTAGCGCGACGATGCCGTGCTCGAGGTCGATGTCGCGCCAGGTCAAGCTCAGGGCCTCGGACACGCGGAATCCTTCGCGGTCCATCAGCCCGTAGTAGAGCCGATCGACGAGCGGGACGTCCGCGCAGGCCATGAGCTTCGCGTCCTCGTCGCTGTACATGAAGCTCTTCGCTCGGGTCTGCTTCGCCTTTGGGATGAAGTTCTTAGGCAGCGGATTCGCGCGCAGGAGGCGACACGGGTAGACGGCGAGCGTGAGCAGCCTGCCGATCACCTGGCCCACGTGGCGCCGCGTTGCCGTGCTCAGGTCGTCCGGCAGGTTCTCCAGCACGGCTTCGACGAGTTCAAGGCCCTGCGGCCCTTCGAAGTCCGAGATCGCGCGGCCTCCAATGACCGGATACACGTGCTTGTTCAATCGGCCGATGTCGTCCTTCGCGGACTTCTTCGAAGGAACATGGTCTGGGAACCGCTTGGCGAGCTTCCCACTGGTCCACGACTCCCCCAAGTCCTTGAACGTAACGAACCGCCCGCGCGACGCCGCAGGGGGTTGTGGGGTCGCGGGGGCTGGTGACGCGACGGTCCGTTCCGATCGGGTCGGGTCACCGGCGTTGCGCGCGTACCACGCTGCTGCGTAGGCCTCGGCCTGCTCGTCGGTTGTGATGTGTTGGTCGCTCGGAATGCGGTGCGTGCGGCGAACGCCACCGGCGTCATAGTACTTCACCGCGTAGCCGCGACCCTTCTCGAAGTAGACGCGCCACTTCTTCTCGCTGTCCTCCACGGTCGCCTCGTTGACGGGTTGAGCGCCCATCAGCAGTGCCGTCACGCTGTTCGCGTCGACGAGAATCCTGTTGCCCACTCGGTAGGTGACCAGCGCTCCTCGCGCGATGCGTCGACGAACTGATTTCGTCGAGCAGCGCAACGTGGTCGCGGTCTCACACACCGTGAGGAGCTGGGCTGGATCACCCATTGACCCGGCCCTCCCCGGCGTAGCCGGAGGAACAGCTCCCAGAGCTCTTATCCCCGAACCGGGCGGCTAGATTGCAGGCGCGGGCGCGATTCTTGTGGAGCACCAGGATGTCGTCGTGCGTGGTCGCGGGCGTCTGGGTCGTCCCCACTTCGAGCGCGGCGTCGGACTGGCCGCCGCCGTACACGCGCGTGGCGTTGTCTGGGGCCGCGCCGGCGGTGTGCACGAACGCGCACGCGGTGACCGCGGGCGACGCGTCTGCTGCGACGGAGCGCGCGGCTGAAGCGACGGACCTGTGCCTGGGTGAGCCGCCGTAGCGCTTCGATGTCGGCGCTGAAGTCGATGGGCGGCAAATCGACCTTGTCGTCGTTCATCGCGAACAATGCGTCCGTCGGCGCCCGCGACGTTGCAGATTGGAGATGTGCGGGTTCTTGCTCAGGCCGGACTTGCCTGGCTTCGACTGGAGCAGCACGCCGCTGAGGCCGGTTACCTCCGCCGGGGGTGAAAAGGGCCGGGTAGCAGGGCAGCGCCGCTTTCAAAGACACCGGAACTACGTCGGCATCCTCGGTCGTGCTCCCGGAGCCCGAGAAGCCGTCCAAGTCGTGTGCGCTGTTCTGCCTCACGGCTTCCTCCAACGCGGCGCGCCTGGCTTTCGCGAACGTCGGAAGGTCGAGCGAGGCGTCAGCCTTGGGACGTCGTACCGCCGATCGGATAGAAACCAGATCCAATGTGAGATGAGGCATGGGTCCGATGGCGGGCAGAGCCGACGCATCAACGGAGAACTCGGTTGCGACGATGCTGGGCCGGAACGCCTACCGTCCATGACGCTCCCGCGACCGACCGATGAGCGCGCTCACCTTGATAAGCTGCTCGACCACCTTCTTCTTGCCGGGGCCGTGCGCTTGGAAGCCGATGACCGCGTTCGTCGGCGTGCGGTCCAAACACAGCCGGCAGTGCACGCACGTCGTGCCACGGGTCTCGAACGGGCACGGGACCAGCCTCAGCCCATTGCGGGAGCCGTCGAGCTTGTACGGCTTGTCGCCCTCGAACTTCGAGACGACCAACGCTGGCAGGTAGCCCTTCTCGTAGGCCAGGTCCGCGTCGTCGATGGTCTCGACGCTGCCCGCGACGTGGATCACACCGAAGGCAGCTCGAGGAATCTCCCGCCACCAGTGCGTGTAGCCCCAGACTGCTCCGCCACCGCGCTGCGTCCAGCGGTGTGCACTGTCGGCAAGCATGCGGGCGCCGGCTTCGCTTCCGGCGTCGCCGGACTCGAACAACCGGAGGTCTCTCCCGCCTTTGACTCCGTCCTGAGGCACGCCTCGGCGGAACGCGCCGTCCACGGCCGCAGCGCCCTCGGCCACGGCGTCGTCGATGCTCAGCTCCTCGGCGGCATCGTCAAGGCGCTTGACCAGCTTCTTGTTCGCACCCGCTTGTACATAGCAGCCTCGACCCTTGAACGGACAGCTGTTCGAGCACGTCGCCTCGATCGACAGGAAGAGGGACGAAGCCCGCCCCGTCTTCGGTGGAACGATCTTCTTTCTTGGGCGACCGGCAACTGCGACATGAGTGACGTTGGAGAGTTTCCGGTTTGCGCTGATCCGCCGGAGGGAGACGGACCGCGTTGCCGGGTTGGTCCGGCGCCACGCGCGCACCATCTGTCGGTGAGCACGCATCAGTGCTTTGTGTTCTGCGACCACGTCGTAGGCGGGCGGCAGATCGACCGTGTCGTCGTTCATCGAGATCCCTCCACACGCAGTCGAGCGAGCACAGCGTCGCGCTGGACGTCGTCGGCAATCGCGATGGACCAGGTGTCGTCGTTCATTCCGATCCTCGTGGCAGCACGTTGCCGTTCAGCGCGGTGAACTTCAGATCTGCGCCCGGCGATGGAAGTCGAACATCTACAGCCACTCCATCAGGCGTGACCCGTGCCACGCCGAGCCTCGTTCGTGCACAGCGGAAGGCGCTGTCGACCTTCAGGTCATCGAGTGCATGTTCCGTTCTCACAACCTCGTCGATCATGGTGGCGATCAGGTTCGGCACGTTCCCTTGTCGGACGAACGTGAGCCGCCGAAGGTCGGCGACGTAGTGCAGGTGGCGCTCTGCTGAATCGACGAGCGTGGTCTCCAGCCAGACGCGAAGCGGACTACCTCGACTACGTCGTCCAGCAGTCACGTGGGTCTGCAGCGTGATCTCCCCGTAGTGCGCGTGCTCCTGATCGCGGATGGGAATTGGACGACAGTGAAGGCCTTCTGCCGAAAGCTCGAAGGGAAGGCTTCCATGCAGTGGCAGAGCGACGGCAAGTGGCGCGACGCGCACAGCCACGGGCGCAACGCCCCCGAACACCTGGCTGGAGAGCCGTCGGACATACTTCATGTCCAGGTGCTTGCCGCAGCGGCCAAGGATCAGCCGGTCGTCGGGGCGGCTGACAATCAACTCGGGCACGTTCTCGGAGGTGAACGTGTCGTCGTACACGGGGTGCGCGCCCCACTCCTCTCCGAGCTGCACCGACCCAGGGGGGAAAACGGCGCAGAACCCCATCGTGCGACAGTAGAAGCGTGCACCGTCGAAACGGGCGAGACTTTTCACTCGCATGAGCTCACGCCTCCGCCCATGTTCTGCAGATCTTGGCCTTGACGGTGACGGGCACGCTGCGCACGTACCTCGCCATCCCCTCGATCATCGCGCGCTCGACCACGGTCATCAGCGCTGCAGCGTGGTTCTCTGGTACTTCGACGAGGAATTCGTCGTGGACAACGAGCAGTAGCTGGGCTCCGAACTTCTTCAGTTCCGGGTACAAGAGTGCGATGGCTTGCTTCACGCCGTCCGCAGCCGTGCCCTGCACCACCGAGGCCAAACGCGCGTTGAATTGCTCGGGGCCACCGTCCAGGTAACGGAGCCGACCGCCGAGCGTCCTGACCACGGTGGGTGCCTCGGACTTCACCTGGTTCTGCCAGTCGGCAACGGCAGGATACGCCCCGAAGAACTTGCTCCTGAACTGCTCGGCCTCCTCGACCGTGATCTGGATGCCGAAGTTCTTCAGGGCTTGCGCGACGATTCCGTTCGGGCCCGACCCGAACACGCAGCCGAAGTTCACGGGTTTGGCGCGCTGGCGCTCTTCGGCCGTCACATCTGGCTCTGCTTTGCCCAGCATCACGGCAGCTGTTGCTCGATGCGGATCTCCGCCTTGGCGGAAGACATCGCGGAGTGCTTTGTCGCCTGACACTTCGGCGAGCACCCTGAGCTCGAGCGTGGAGTAGTCCGCGATGACCAACTTCCTGCCTGCCGGCGCGGCGATGCACTCGCGCACTTCTTGGTCCCGCGGCATCCCCAACAAGTTCGGGTCTGACGTGGTGAAGCGGCCTGTCTCGCAGCCCAGCTGGTCGACACGGGCTCGCACCCGGCCGTCACGGTCCCGGTTGAGTGCAACGAGGACGATCTGACCAACGTCATTCACGAAGGACGAGATCTGGCGGAAGCGCACGATGTTCTTCACGACCTCCACGTGCATGTACGGCGCCAGGGTCCCCCCGTCTGTTGCCGGGAGTTCCACGCCGAGCATGACCGAGAGCTCCGAGCGGATGGTGTCGTCGACGGTGGCGTTCGGGATGGCGAGCTGCGCCTCGATGACTCGCTTCAGTTGCAGTGCCCGGGCCCTACGTGTAGCCAGCAGACTGCGCCATCGCTGTTCGTCTACAGAGACACCAGTCAGCTCCATCTCCACGACCGCCGGCAAGATCGCGTGCTCCAGTGCCGAGATCTCTTCGAGGCCCTGCACCCAGAGCCGATGGTGAAGGTCCACTGCGTGAGCACGGAGGGCGGGGCCCGAGGCCGCGCCCGCGCTCTCGATGGGGCGACCACCGCTAAGCAGCCGCGCGGCGATGCCGGTGTCGAATAGCCTGGTGGGTTCTGTCTCGAGGTGCTCGCCGATCAGCTTGAAGGTGCGCTTCAAGTCGTGGCCGACGATGGCGACCTGTGGGAGCGCTGCACCGATGGCTCCGAGCCCAGTGTTGGACCCGACGTCGATCTCGTGGGTCGAGCCGTCGGGCAACATGAACAGGGCCTTGGCGCCGTTGACCGAGATCGCCACTTCTCCCGCCTCCCAGATGCGCTCCGAGAAAACACGCGAGCCGACCCCGACAGGATTTGGAGCGGGCGGCGGTACAAGTCGCTGAGCGCCAGTGCCAGGGGTGGCCGTCTGTACTTGCGAGGGAAGTGACTGGAGAGCCGGCAGTATCCCGGGCGCGGTCTGCGGTTCCCGTGTGGACGGAAGTAGAGCAGGGCATGGGTACATCGCGCCCTGCGACCCGGACTTGTTGGTGTTGGCGGACATCAGCTGTCCCCCCGCGTGACCGCGCCAGCGGTGGAGGACTCGGACAACTCGGTGATGCCCGTGCCCCTCTCGTCCTCACCCCTAGGGGGAAGGATGGGCATGGGCATGGGCACGCTCGCGCCGGGCGGGTCTGGGTCAGTTCCGTCATGCTCGATGCCCGTGCCCCGCTCAACCTGCACTCCCGACGGGGTGATGGGCATGGGCATGCGCAAGCCACTGACCCTGGGGCTGGCAGCAGAGCCCTTGTCCATCGTGCCCATGCCCACGGTCTCGCCACCCCCTAGGGGGGCGACCGGATCGGGCACGGGCAAGCTCCCCGAGGCAGCGGGAGAGACGACATCACCAACCTCACCCCCGTCGGCAGAGTCCGTGACGTAGTAGGCGTGCTTGGCGTCGGTCCCCCGGTTCTCGATCTTGCCGTCGGCGAGGAGTTGCTCGATCGCCTGATTGACGATCCTCTTGTTCCCGCCGACGGCCTTGCGGATTGTGGCTAGGCCAGCTCCCTGTTCTTCATCGCGGAGCGCGGCGAGGATCTGGTTCTTCTTCTTCGCGACCGGGCTGGGCTTGGTGCGCTTGGCGTCGTTTTTCCCGTCCTCATCATCGATTTCATCGCGTTCGAGAGCAACAAGACGCGCGCCGCCATCAGGGAGATCGTCGAGACGGAACGCAATGTCTTCAATGGCCCGGCCGTGGCGAGCCTTGATTTGGCGAATTTCGAGTGACTGGTCAGGAAGCGTCCTCGTCACGCAGTACGCGGTGTCGAACGCATCGAAGATCGCTGAGCTTCCCCTGAGCGCTTCGCGTCGGTCACCGTCGTTGGCGCGTTTCTTGGAGTGGGCGATCAGGATAAATGTTGTGCGGAACCTTTCGGCAACTCCGCGGAGTCGGTCAATTGGCTCACGAATTCGGGAATCGTTCTCGTCGATGCCCGATGCCGCGGCCTTCAACGAGTCGATAACGATCACGTCGAACTCCAAAGCGTAGCGCTCCAACAGCGGCCAGAAGGCTTCGGAGGTCATCGAAAGCTGCGACATGCATTCGATGGCGACGGAATCGCTATCGACCGCAGCACCACGGCCTTGGCGCAGCTTCTGGAGCCGCCTGCGGAGCTCATAGCTGCCGTTTTCCCAGTCGAGAAACAGTGTCTTGCCCTTCTCCGTCGGGAATCCAAGCCATGGGTCTCCCAGTGCCCGAGCCAGCATCAGGTCGATGGCGAGCCAGCTCTTGCAACTGTCGCCGTAGCCGGCAACCACGTTGACGGAGCCCTGCCGGAAGCCGGCAATGGTCTTCGCTACCTCCAGGGGCGCGAAGATCTTGTCGCCCCGCATCAGCCCCGGTCTCAGCGCATCGAGGTCATCCAACGGCTGGCGCGGAAGCTCTTCCAGCTGTTCGAAAGCCGAACCGCTGCCAACACCGAGCACCAGCGATTCGTTCCAGTCCTTGCCTTGGGCGGGCTTGATCCGGACCACGCGCTGCGCCCCAGCGTTGTAGAGTTCGGCACGGATGTGTATCGATCCGCGACCCACCGGCTTCATCGGCATCGAGGCCGAGGGCGACTTCTCGTCCATCGCCCAAGCTCGCCCATGCCTTCTGCCATGTCTGGGCGCTGGGCAAGCCGAGCACAAGCCTTTCTTGACCCTCGTCGCGGCTCAACACGCGCATGCTGAGCGCGTCCATCGCCCCCTCCGTGAACACCAGGTCGGCCGTAGGGGAATAACCGGCGATCAGCTTCTCGATGCCGTACGGGAACGCCGTCGTCCTGCCCTTGGCGAACACGTAGCGGTTGATGCCCTCGATGTTCCCGACGGTGCGCCGCTGCAGATTCACTATGGTGCCGTCGGGCGCCCTCCAAGGGATGACGATGCGGTGCTCCTGAAACGAGAAGGTCGAGCCCGCAGACAAGCCAGCGCTGCTCCACAGATCCTCGCCGAAGTGGTCCATCAGGTAGCCCGCGAGCTCCGCCTGTACGTCACAGTCACCCGGCAACGCCGCCCAACCATCCGCGCGGGCCACCTCGAGAATCTTGCGGCTCTCCAGGTAGCTGCTTACGTCCGCCTGCTCTTCGAGCGGGCAGAGGTGGATCAGCACATTGGCGCAGGCGGAGAACTGTTCGTCGGACAGGACAACGCGCTCGACCGCTGCCGCAACATTCTGGCCGTCGGCAATCTGCTTTGCGATCTCGAGCACGCGCGTGAAAGCAGTACCCTCAGTCGCGAGATTGCGAACTGCTGCGATCAAGTGGAGCGCGTCGCCGGAAAACGAACAGCCTTTGCAGTCGACTCCGATTGTGCTGTCCCGCCCCACAAACACGGAGCAGCTGGGGGTCCCGTCGTCGTGGCTCGGGCAGCAAACCGTGACGTTCGAACCCGGCAGGGCTGACCCGTTGTAAAGGCCGAGCGCAATGCAGAGCGCGACCGGATCAACGAGCCGTGCTTTGAGCTCTGCGGGGGTCCCGGAATTGGACTTTCCATTGTCGAAATGTGTGCTAGAAATTGCCATTGCTACCTCGATGAACGGCGCCGCCTCTGCCAGGGGGTTCGGCGCCGTTCGGCTACCTGTCTTCGTCCGGCGCTGGCGCCGCGGTGGTCTCCAAGAGCCCGGCCCGCACTAGAACCAGCCGTGCTCGCCTCCCGGCCATCCCGCGAACGGGCTGGCCAAGGAGGATCTTGCGAAGGCTGCGCGGGTCGACGTCGGCCTCAACTGAAAGGCGACGAAGCACCGCGGTGTCAGGGAGATCCCACGCTGTTCTCTTCATGTCGCCACTGAGCTTGTGGCGTCGCCGAAGATAGGCTTGCGCGGATTATTTAGGAGCGAGGCCGTCCGCGTCTGGGCATCGGAATTTCCGGGTGTTCGGACGATGCTCGAGCAGGGATATCCGCTGAAGGCTCACCGTGCGTCTTCCGCGCCTTTCGAACCTTCAACACGACGCGGTTGAAGAGCACTGACGTGAGCGTGCCGTTGGACGCGTCGTCGTCGGTGATCCGCACGGTCATGCGGTCCAAGATGACGACGACGGAGGCGAGCTCGGCATCGGACAGAACCACCGTTTTGTGGCGGCGACGCGTGGAAGAGCCGGGAGTCAGCTCCCAACCCTCGCCGCCAACGTCGATGTAGCCGATCTCGAAGTTCGCTACGGCGTATGCAATGATGTCCGTGACGACCGACATCCGGCCGTACGACGCGTTGGACCGTCTTGAATCCCGTAGCGAGTAGGGCTCGTTTCGAGCACTGGAGACATGAAAGGCCAGCTCCCGAGCCACCGGTGATAGTCGGAAGAAGGCATCCAGGTTGCCCATTGGCTCGCGTGGATCTACCCCTTGTTCACGTAGGAATGCCTCGCACTGTCGCCGAGCTTTGACGGGCGCCTGACCGAACGCATGTGCCAACTTCCGCGCCTTGGCGTCGAGTTGACGGGCTGCGTTGAAGCACTCCACCCAGGCTTCCCGAAAGTCCTCGGGAGCGGGCTGGCCGAAGCACGCCTCGAACTTCTCGTGGGCCAAGGCGCGCACCGCACTCCTCGCTGCTCTCTGGCTGGGCCACGCGGGACGGACCGGATACGCGCGAGGCCTTGCACGATGTTGACGGCTTGCAGCCATGGTGTGTGCACGATGCTTGTACTCGGCGCCGGTCGGAGCATGCAAGCGTCCGGGCGCTTCCGGGTGGAGCGAGCCTCGGAGCTTTCCATCGGCTCGAATTACTGCGAATATTGGTTGGATGAGTCGCGCAAAGATCGCGGTCGCCCAGCATGGAGCGCGCAGCGCGGGCTTGGGCACGATCGTGCACGCCGCGGGCGTGGGCGGAGATCCAGGTGGCCTCGATGTGCGCCAACCCGACATCGCGAAGGGGACGGTGCCGGAAACCAGACGAAACGAGCACCCGGAAGAAGACGTGCTGCGCGCCCTCATCGCCGCCGAGCAACCCATCATCGATGAGCTGAACATGGCGAAGGCGCAGCTGACAGCGAAGGTCCTCGAGACCCTGAACGACCCGCGTCGCGCGCTCCTGGTCAGCAAGGTCCTGCGCGAGGTGGTCGCCTCCAGCACCGCGATCAGTCGGCGCATCGAGAACGTCGCCACCGCACTGGCGAGCCTCCGCGTGCAGCGGCAAATGCTCGCACAGCACCGAGGACCAGATGGAGCTTGAGGCGCGCTTCGCTCGGTTCGGGGAGGTCCGACGCGGTGACGTCCGCGCTGCCCTTGGCGACGACTACGAGACGTCCAGCACGGTGAATGTCCTGGCGCTGGCGCGTCCCGGTCAGATGCCTTCCGCTGGCGTGATCGAGCTCGGCTGGGCATGCAGCGGGCGCGGTCGGCAGCGGATGCTCATCTGTCCGGTCTGTGCGCAGGGAAGAAGAACGCTCCACACCGATGGCCGTGGAGGCTTCGGCTGCGCGGGCTGCGTGCGGCGGCGCACGCGTCACCAGACGGAGAAGCGGACGGTCCGCTACCGGGACCTCGGCGGTCGGGAAGAAGACCGGCTACTCCGGCTGCTTCGCCACCGCACAGGCCCGGACGCGCTCAGCGTGCCGAGCGCCTTGCTCGAGCAACTCGTACAAGGAGATGTCGCTCGGCTCCGCGCCTCGAGCCGATGGTGCTGGCCGCGCTGGCCGTTGCCTGCGGGAGCGAACGATGAGGAGCAGGAAGCGGGCGGTCGCGCTAGTGCAACCAGGTCCGGCAGTAGAAGAGCGCGCTGGTGCGCCGGCTTCAGCCGAGTCGCCCCCGTTGCCACCAAGCGCGCGCTCGCCACCGCGGTCAACCAACTGCGCGATGCGCGTCATCTTGGAGCGCTGGCCGAGGCCATGGCCGGACACATCATCGCGAACTTCACCGACGCCGCGGGTGGCGGCACCAAGTATTTGATCGAGACGAGCGAGGGCACGACCGAGGTGCCCAGCGTGACCGCAGTCCTCGAGCTCCGGGCGCTGCTTGTTCAAGTAGCAGATGTCGCTCGCGCCCGTATCGACCAGCTTCTTGTTGGCGGACCCGATGCCGTGGGCCCGATCAAGCTCGAGCACGAGCTGTTCGCCGCCGACGAGGACACGGACGAAGCGCAGGACTGGTCGGCCCGTGCTGTCCCGAAATGGCAGCGCGACGCCACTACCAAGGAGCCGCAGGGATGAGACCCAAGAAGAACAAGCCGCGCGGAGCCCAGCCGTGCATGACCACCGTCGGCGACGTGATGGACGACATCGAGCACGCCAAGCACCGGGCGCGGCTGCTGATGTCGCTGGTTCAACTGCTCGATGAGTTCGTGGGCCGAGACCCAGGACGGAAGCTGCTGGTGGGCAGCTGGGTGCCGGCGCGTGCCGACGTCGTCGCGGAGCTCAGGAGCGAGCTGGTCGTGGAGGCCACGGTCGCCAAGCAGCAGTACCAGCAGAAGCTCGCGACGGCGGTACCCTTGCGGTAGGCGCCCGCGTGCGGCTCATGCCGGTTGTACTGCTCTCCTGTGGCGGCCGGATCTTTTCGCCCCTGGGATGCCGCCTTGCGCAGGGGCGGTTTGCGCCTGCGCGCGGCGCTGGTCGCACGCGCGGGCGAGACGAGTGCTGTGCTGCTCTTCCCATGTTCTGGGGTGGTGGCGGTTCATGGGACGGATGCTCTTCTTCTTCCGGTTTTGCTCTGCGCGTGGGGCCGGCCAATCACCCACACGAGTCGCGGGCTCGTTCCGTCGGATCTTGACAGACCTCTGGTCTGTCAAGTCACCGAATCCGCGCGCCACGAGTTTCTGAGCCTGCTTGTAGGCGTCGCCGATCCCCAGGAAGTCGCAGATCTTGCTCTGCTCGTGGGCCTTCCGGCCGATCACCCACACGAGCCGCGGGCTCGTTCCGCCAATCTTGACGACCCTCTGGGTCGCCAAGTCCCGATCCGCGCGCCTGGAGTTCGGCCGATCACCCACACGAGTCGCTGTCTCTTCCGCCAATCTTGACGACCCTCTGGGTCGCACAAGTCCCCCGAATCCGCGCTCCTGGAGTTTTCGGGCTTGAGCCCCTACACCGCTAAGGAAGTCGCAGACCGAGCGCATGACCAGCTTGTGGGGACATGGGTGCCGGTGCGTCCCGATGTGCTCGCGGAGTGAATAGGCCAGCTATTAGTTGAGGCCAGCATTGCCAAGCAACCGAACCTGCAGAGGCTGGGACAGCTGTAGCCTCGCGGTAGTGCGCCTGGGTGCGGTCGGAGCAGCCGGAACCTGCCCCCCGCGACGTGCCAAGTCGCGTCCGCTGGCAGCGGGGGCGGGTTCGCGTCAGTCTGCTTGGCGAGCTTCTTCGCCTCGCTGATGGACGAGATGTAGCTCTTCATCCGTTCGGTGATGGCCAGAGCCAGCGGCTCCAGGTACGCGGCCGCCTCCATCCGCACCGCGCGAGGCGCGCGAGCGAGCGCGCTCGGCTTCGACTCCTCGAGTTCGCGTAGCTCGCGGACCAGCACCTCGACGACTTCGTGCCGGGCCTGGTGGCTCCAGTACGCCCATGTTCCAGGTGACGACGCGCTGCCCGGCGAGTACATCAATCACCTCCGGGTCGGTCTTGTTGTGCCGCCCGGCTTCGCTCCCCGGGACCGGCGGCACCTGCCCAGCCAGCGTGTGTTGATTCAGCTCGGGGTGCGGCAGTTCTTCCAGCCCGACGAGGACATGCGGGCGGCCGTGGCCCTCGTCGACCAGCCGCTCGCGCGCGAGTTCGTCGAGACGCTCGTCACGGCAAGGGCGCTACGACCGCTGGCTTGCGCACGCGCTCGAGAAGAGGGGCTCGCCGGTCACGGAGCGCGCGCTCCGCCTCTACCGGCAGTACTACTTCAACATCGAGGCGCTCGATCAGCTCGAGTTGGCCGCGTTCCTGGCACGCCGCCGAGGAGAAGATGTAGCCGTTGTCGAGGACCCCCGTGCCCGCGCCGCCCGAGGGCGCGAGAGCGGGGTCGCGCTACTCATGGAGATGTTGCGGGCCGGCCAGATGCCGTGCGGTGTTCAGCTCCCGCGGCTGCTCGAAGCCGCGCGGATGGCGGCGGCGGCCGGCGTGGTCGATGCGGGGCTGCGGGGGGACGCCCAGAAGGCGCTGGCTTTCTCCACGTGGTCCGCGACCTGTCCGAGGTGCTCGTCCAGTTCGGTGACCCCGGGCGAGATTTGCAGGACGAGCTGAGGACGTTGATGCTCGCGACCGACGACACGCCGGTGCCGCACGTCTCGCAGCTGGGCGGCTCCGGCTACACAACGGACTTGCTCGCCGCGGCGAGCGACGACAAGCACGGGAGCCTTCGTAGGCAGAGCTTCTCGCCACACGGCGAGAGGCCGACCCTCGCCGGGCCGACCAAGCCCGTCGAGCCGACGTCGAACCCAGTCGACGTCAGCTTCCCGGTCTTGGCGTTCCGCCCCCCCCGAGTGTACGTGGAGAAGCCACGCCCAGGGGGAGTCGGGGCGGCGGCCTTCTTCGCTTTCCTTCGAGCCTTCTTCTTCCTGGCTTTCTTTCGGGGCGGCGCGGGTGCGACCCGAGCCGAGCGCTTGTTCGCCTTCTTCGCGGTTCGCGTCGTGATCTTCTTCGCCGCCATCTCTCTCACCTCGTGATTCGCGACCAGCTCATGCTGCCTCGACGCCTTTGACTTGTTCTGCGGCCCGCCACAACTCCGCGCCGGCCCGGCGTACATCCATCGCGATGGCCACAATCGCTTCGAGGGCATGGTAGACGCGCGATGCCTGCTCGCGCGCCTTTGATCCTCTCTGAATCACTGGCGGGACGAATCACGTCCAGCAAGCACGTCAGCGCATCCCGGTACCTCTTCTCCGCCTCTTCGAGGCGAGCCCACGAGTCGATGTACCTGAGTGCGAGCTTCATCTTCTGCCGGCTCTAGCTTGGTTGCCACGTCAGCGATTCGGAAGTCTGGAACGTACACGACCCATCCGGACGGCTGCGCGACGACAATTGCATCTCCCCACTGACGACAACTACATCGCCCCATCCTTGGAGGCGTGACTCGGCGGCCGGATGGCCGGCCCTCCACCGATGGAGAGGCAGGCCAATTGCGACCGGTGAGCAACGCTCAGGTGAGGAAGTTGATGGAAGAGATGACGAAGACGGGCGCCATCGGGCGCGCGGCCATGTTGGCCGGGATGGATCGGAAGACGGCTCGCAAGTACGTCCAGGGTCGGAAGCTACCGTCGGAGATGGTGGCGGCCCGGCTCTGGCGGACTCGCGAGGATCCTTTCGCCGAGGACTGGGACGAGATCGTGTCGATGCTCGAGGACGCACCCGGGCTCGAGGCGAAGACGGTGTTCGAGGTGCTCTCCGACAAGCACCCCGACCGCTACACGCCGGGGCAGTTGCGCACGCTGCAGCGGCACGTGCGGCAGTGGCGGGCCGAGCACGGCCCCGAGAAGGAGGTCGTGCTCGGCCAGGCGCATCGGCCTGGCGAGGCTGCGCAGACGGACTTCACGCGGATGAAGGAGCTCGGCATCACCATCGCGGGCAAGGCGTTCGAGCACCTGCTTTGCGTCGTCGTGTTGCCCTTCTCCAACTGGCGGTGGGCGACGGTGTGTCTCTCGGAGTCGCTTGCGGCGCTGCGCAAAGGTGTGCAGGCGGCGCTCTTCGAGCTCGGCCGGGTGCCGCAGTACCACCAGACCGACAACTCGACGGCGGCCACGCACCGCATCCCGGACGGCAAGAGCGGGTGCGTAGAAGGCGGCAAGCGGCCGTTCAACGAGGACTACCTCGCGTTGATGCGCCACCTCGGCATGACACCGCGCACGACGGAGGTCGGGGCCAAGGAGCAAAACGGCGACGTCGAGGCAGGCAACGGTGCGCTCAAACGTCGCCTCGCGCAGGCGCTGCTTGTGCGCGGGAGTCGCGACTTCGAGAGCGTCGAAGCCTGGGAGGCGTTCGTGCACGCCGATCTGCGCAAGACCAACGGCGCGCGAGGCCGACGCGTCGCCGAAGACCTCGCCGCGATGCGTCCTCTCGACGTCTCCCGGTTGCCCGAGTTCACCGAGCTGGACGTGCCCGTCAGCGACTGGAGCACCATCCGCGTCAAGCACTGCGCGTATTCCGTCCCCTCGCGCCTCATGGAGAAGACGGTGCGCGTGCGCGTCTTCGAGGACCGTATCGAGGTCTGGTTCGGCAAGACGCTGCAGCTCGCGTGCGAGCGCCTGATCGGGCGCAACCTGCGGCGCATCGACTACCGGCACATCATCTGGTCGCTCGTGCGCAAGCCCGGCGGGTTCGCGCGCTACGTCTACCGCGAGGAGATGTTCCCCTCGGTCGTGTTCCGCCGCGCCTACGACCAGATCCAGACGCCGCATCGCGGGACCCGGGGCGACGTCGAGTACCTGCGCATCCTCCACCTCGCCGCGAGCCACGTCGAGGCGGACGTCGAGGCCGCGCTCGAGCTGTTGCTCGCCTCGGCCGACACCATCACGAGCGACGCGGTCAAGGCGATGATCGATGGGAGCAGCCGGCCCGACGTGCCCCTGCTCGAGCCTCCGGCCGTAGACCTCGCCGACTACGACAGCCTGCTCTCCTGCGAGGTGCTCGCCGAGGTGGGGACGTGACCACCACCACGACGCTGCCGCCGACAACCCCCACGCTCGCGGAGTCGCTCGCGATCCTGATGCGCGCCCTCAAGCTCCCGGCGTTCGCGCGCTACGCCGAGGAGATCGCGCAGAAGGCCGAGCGCGAGGGATGGACCTTCGGCCAGTACCTCCATCACCTTGCCGAGCTCGAAGTCCAGGAGCGCCACCGGCGCCGCCTCGCGCGCTACCAGAAGAACTCGGCGCTGCCAGCAGAGAAGACCCTCGCCACGCTCACCCGCGCCAAGGTGCCCGCGAAGGTCCAGAAGCAGCTGCCGGCTCTGTGCGAGGGCGGATTCGTCGAGCGCGGCGACAACGTCCTGTGCTTCGGCCTGCCCGGCCGCGGCAAGACGCACATCGTCTGCGCCCTCGGGCACGAGCTCATCCGTCGCGGCTACCGGGTGCTGTTCACCGCCACGTACGCGCTCGTGCAGCGCCTGCTCGCGGCCAAGCGCGACCTGCGCCTCGAGAAGGAGCTCGCTGCACTCGACGCCTTCGACGCCGTCGTCCTCGACGACATCGGCTACGTCCAGCAGAGCCGCGACGAGATGGAGGTGCTCTTCACGTTCCTGTCCGAGCGCTACGAGCGCAAGAGCGTGATCATCACCAGCAATCTGATGTTCAGCGAGTGGGACCGCATCTTCAAGGACCCGATGACCACGGCGGCAGCCATCGACCGCCTCGTCCACCATGCCGTCATCCTCGAGATGACCGGGCCGAGCATTCGAAGCGAGGAAGCGAAAAAGCGAGGTGACCTGACGACGACCACTCCCACGACAACTACGAAGAACGCGAAGTCAGACAAAGAGCTCGATGGGGAGATGTAGTCGTCGTTGACGGGTGAATGTTGTTGACGT
>CAVZIE010000018.1:0-470403 GCA_963775185.1 uncultured delta proteobacterium
GGAAGGAAGAAGACGTCGAAGTTGGGCTGTACTACTTCGGGAAACGGTATCTGAATCCGTTGCTGGGAAGGTGGGTTAGTGCGGATCTGCTCGCGGTGCACGCCGCTGACCGGGCAAGCCTAAACACGTACGCCTACGTGGACGGACGCGCGCTCCGGTCCGTGGATCCCCACGGCCTAGCCATCGAGTGCAAGGGAAGTGCCCCGGCGGCCCAGATGTGGAGGGCGTTGGAAGATGGTTTGCAGCGTGGCAACGTGTGGGCAACTCCCGCGCGCCTGGCTGGGAAAAGCTTGCGGCGAAAGCAATCCTGCTCCAGCAACTTCCCCTCAGGCTGCTCTGGGCTGTTTTGTCCCCTGTCATTGATTTCCTGGGCGCAGGCGTAATCACGGAGGCGCCCGTGGCGCTAATAAGAGTGGAGGGCGAGGCAGCCTCGGGTGCACGTCCCATTGTCAAGACCCTCGTCACGAAGGTTTCCCGGCTAGCACGCTTTCTCGTCGGGAAGCCGAAGACAGTGGAGCATCTCATTGAGGAAGTGCACGCAGACCGGCTATACTTGGTCGCGCCGCACGGCGCGATGGACAAGCTGGCGGCTGGGCGCGCGGGGTTGGCGGAATCACACCACGGCTATATGAGTGCGTGGATGAGAGCCATATTCGGAAAAGCCTATAAAGAAGACGCGGCGCCAGGAGTGTAATGTCGAAAGCGGCCCATCTCCAGACTTAACCAACATACCGAGCTTGGAACAAGGCAATGAGAGCGCAGATGGGTGGGGTGCTTGATTGGACCAAGGTGTCAAAGGGCGAGATGGAGCAGTTGGCTACCAAAATGTTTGAAGATGCGCACGTTCCAAAAGAGGTACAAGCGGAACATATGCAGCAATTCAAAAGTTTTACGATGCCACCGTCAAAGCAGCAAAGGCACACTAACGCTTCTTCCACTGCCCCGCCATGCCGTCCTTTTGGAAATCAGGCTCGGTAAAATGACGACGATTCGCGAGTTGGAAGAAATGCGGCCCGGCTTACAGCGCGGGGAATCAGTAGTTGATTTCGTGGTAGATAAGGCCGTTAGCTACGGCGAAACCAGTTTTTCGTCCGTCGAACTGATAATATATCGCGCCTTTGATTTCGACTTCAACGCGCTCGGCGGAATGAAAGGCTTCTTTTTCAATCGCCTTCTCAACGACCCCGGCATATTTTCCTACGATTACGCGCTGCGGGCGGTTGGCGCCACCACCTTGGCAGACGTCGTGGCGAAGTATGTCAATGGCGTAGCGAAGCGCGCCCATGGCATGGGAATAGACTTAGACCTTGCCAGGGCTCAAGGTGGGCTCCGCCCGAATCCGATCGAGCAGTTCCAAGCGCTAAGGGGGCCCGATGCTGAGACGGAGGCAGTCGACGAAGAATTGCTGCCGCTGTTGAGCGATCTGGACAATCGAATCGCGGCGTACGCGGAAGCTCACGTACGTGACGTGATTGGCGCGAATTCCGTGGGGTGATCCTTCTAAAGGTGTAAAGGTGCGTACCGTACCGTGCTCCGCGAAAAGTCGTCGAAGAGGTCGCGATGGCGTTGGCGCGTGACAAATCGCTGATCCTATCCGGACTCGGAGGGTCGTCGGGCCCACGTCGCGCGCGGCCGGCCCGCGAGCTGACGGACAGATTGCGGTATAGGTGTCCACGGAGTTTTCCCCGGCCTTTCCCCGGCCTTTTGCGCCCCCGGAAAGGCCGCACGACCGTCGCGGTTGGCGGCGACGACGGCGTCGTGGAGAGCGGCAGGCACACGCTCGCATCCGCGCGGAGCGCGCGCTCGACGGATGTCGCGGTGACGCCGCGCTGTTCAGGCCACGTCGCGGAGCTCGACGACGGGCAGGAAGGCTCGATCCTCGTGGGGCGTGACCACGAGCTGGAGTCTTCCGTTCACCGGTCGCCGGAAGACGGCAGTGGGATTGCCGCGCGCGCGTGGATGGCGGGCGCGCGGCTCGAAGGGCGGCAGTCCCGCGGCGGGCAACTCTCCGCGCAGCACTTCGCCGGGCGTCGCGCCGCGGAGCGCCTCGTGTGGCCAATGCTCGATGTACCACTGCACGTACGCGGCGAGCTCTTCCTCATGGCGGAGCGCGCGAGCGGGACGAGCAGGCGCCGGACGCACTCGGTTATAGGTGTCCACCGAGTTTTCCCCGGCGTTTCGCCGTCATTTTCCGCCCCGGCAAGGCCGCCCGGACGCCGCGGTTCGCGGTGACGATGGCGTCGTGGAGAGCGGCGGGTACACGCTCGCATCTGCGCGGAGCGCGCGTCCCGAAGGCCGACGCGATGACGCCACTTTGCTCAGGCTGCTTCGCGGAGCTCGACGACGGGCAGGAAGGCTCGTCCGTCGTGCGGCGTGACCACGAGCTCGAGCTTGCCGTTCACCTGTCGCCGGAGGTGCGTTGCGGGATCACCGCGAGCGAGTGGATGTCGCATGCGCGTCTCGATGGGCGGCAGGCCGGCCGGCGGCGACGTGGCGTGCAGCACTTCGGCGTGATGCGTGCTTCCGCGCCGGACCGACAGCCAGCCCTCGCTCAATCCTCCGGCGGCGCTTCGCGCTTCCACGTGGCCGGGTAGCGGCGCTGATGGATGACCGCGATGACCTCCGCTCGATCAGCGTCGGCGACGTAGTACACGCTGTACGGGAACTTGTGCAGCAGCGCGCGTCGGACGGTCCCCTCGACAAACGGGAACTGGTCCGGTGCCTCGCGGATACGATCGAAGACGGCGTCGAGCTCGCCGAGCAAGCGCGCGACCAGGCGGTGATCCTGGTCGTGATACCAGGCGAGCGCTTCGTCGACGTCGGCCTGGGCTTCGGGGCGCAGCTCCAGTGGAACGCCGCTCAACGAGCGCCCGCGTACTTGCGCTGGAGCTCGGCGCGGACGTCCTGCCACGTACGGCTCGGCCCTGGTGCTGGTCGCGCGAGCCGCTCGCGGACGATGTCGCGGTGCCAGTCGGGCACCGGCACCTGCTGCTTGTCCACGATCGCGTCCCAGAGCGCCTGCACGTAGTCGATCTGCTCGTCGACGGGCAGATCCTCGAACCCGGGCGGAGGATAGGCGAGCGGCTGCGACATGGATCCGATCCTAGCCACGGCCCGGGCCCGGGTCGAACAGTGGGACAGCGCCGTGTCCACTCCTGTCCACTCCTGTCCACTCCTGTCCACTTGGTCCTGGCCCACGAATCGCACGAATCCAGCATGATTTCCGCCACTTCACGCGGGGACAGCGCGCGTTCTCTTAATCCGTTGGCTGAAGGTTCAAGTCCTTCATGGCCCACCGCGAGATCGTTCGGGATTCCGGGTTTTCTTGGTACGGGATCTGGTACGGCGTACCAAGGTTTGTACCAAGGCTTACTCGACGGTGAACGGGCTCGACGGCCAACGCTCACCGCATGACCGGCTGATGTCCGCCGAGCTGATCGGTTCGGTGACGAAACGGCCTGCGCTCTCGGAAGCCAGCGTGGTCTCCACCATCTTGCGGAAGCCAGGTGAAGCGGTCAGCTTCGCCACCAGGAGCTGCACGTCGTGCAAGGTGAGCTTGCCGTCCAGACCGATGCTCACCGACACGTCGGGCGTCCAGGTGACCGCCCCGCTGTTGTAGCCGGTCAAGGTGGCGTTGCCCCAGGAAAGGTCCACGTCCGAAACGACGACCATCCGGATCCCTTCCAGGCACGGGTTGTTGTCGGTCCACACCGAGTAGCCAGCCCGCTGGAGCACGTCGGCCGCCGCGTACTGGAGGCATGAAGACCCGTCCGGGCTCAGGATGAGCATGGCCGACGCCTCCGCCAGCGAGGCACGGTGGACAGGGCCCTGTGCTCGACCATCAGCGACCTGATCTCGAAGACGGCCCAGAACCTCTTGCTTCTGGTTCGAGCATCCGCTGCACGCCAGCACGACGAGCAATGCCAGGATGCCGCTGGGGGCCGGTGTCACGCCAATCCAGACACCGTTACGCTGGACGAGTTCCGGTGCCGGTCGCAGGGCGAGCCCTGTAGTCCGGCTTCACCAGGGTCGCGGCCTACTCCGCTGCTTCGGGATCGTCCGCCGCCTCGCCGTTGTCGGCGTGCTCGTGGTCGGCCTGCTCGATGGCCTTCTCCGGGTCGTCGGCCAGCTCGGGGATCGCCTCGAACAGGGGCACCCACTCGCCGAGGTCCTGCTCCGCGTGATCACGGGCCCACCGCTTGTAGCGGTTGATCATCTGGCTGCTCATGTGGCCCGTCCGATCGGCGACCCATGACTCCGTCTTCCCGTTTGCCAACGCCACGGTTACGAATGCGCCCGGAGGTCGTGAGCCCGGAGCTGGAGGCGATGCTCGTTCTTCAAGTAGAGCTGAGCCCGCTCGAGTGGTTCGGCCGATGCCGGGGTCTTGACGTGTCACGATGACGGTGGTGTCCGGAGGGTGTGTTCAGAGAACGGAGCAGCGGGCATTCTTCCGGGTTCTTGTGTTCCCTCGGGTTCGTGCGCGACCTCCGGAAGGGTCTGCACCGTGGCCGCCTATGACGCGCCGTGCGCGGATCCTTCCGCGGAACCTCCGACGCTTTCCTGGACGTGTAGCTGCACGAATGGTTCGTGGGTCTGCACTTCGAGCGGCCTCGGCCATCACGTCTGCCCTCGAGAAGACGCTGGAACAGGGTGAGCGCTGCTCGACGGGGTGACGCCCCACCTCAACGACAGGGCGTTCGACGACATCCGGTCACCACGGCTCCACGAGTTCGACAATGAGCGAACGAGTCTTCTTCGTCGAGGTCAACACCTGCCGCGAGCAGGCCGAGTTGCTCTTCCGCGAGGTCGCGGCTCGCGTCCGAGCAATCTTGCCCGGCGTATCAGTCGAACACGTAGGAAGCACTTCGTTGCCAGACGGCCTCACCAAGGGTGACCTCGACGTGCAGGTACGAGTAGCACCCCGTGACTTCGACCGTGCACGCGACACCCTTGGGAAGCTCTACGAGCCCAATCCGGGTGGCTTCACCGATGCGGGTCGCAGCTTCAAGGACGACAGCACGGACCCGCCGCTCGGGCTCCACGTCACGACCATCGACGGGCCGAGCGACATCCAGCATCGGCAACGCGACTTGCTCCGGACGCGACCCGATCTTCGACGTGAGTACGACGCCGTAAAGCGGCGGTTCCACGGTGGCGAGATGGCGGCGTACCGGGAAGCGAAGGATGCCTTCTTCACCCGGATTCGAGCATCTCTGGCGCGAGTCCAGCTGACACCGCCCGCCCAGACTCGACCTCCAGCTCAATCAAGCCGATCATGTTCTCGATGGAGTCCACGGCCGTGCCGGTGGCCTTCCGCTTGATGACGATGATGGTGCCGGTCTGGCGCGGAAACCGCGCCGGTGCGCTCGAGGTGCGCAGTGGCCCCTTCGAGCACCGAGGCCGATCACGATCCGAATCGCGTGCCGTTGGACCGCGCGAGATCGACTGCGACGTCGCTTGCTTCGCGTGCTTCTCGCTCGAGACGCGACCGTGAAGTCCGCGCGGCGCTTCAGGTCGCTCGTCTCCCAGCGCTCGAACTGAAGCTCCTTCGGTTCAGTAGACAGGGAGCTTGAAGGACGAGGAGCTCCGAATCGACGACGGGCAGTCGTGCTCGTTGCTCGCGCCGCACAGCACCTCGGCGTGATGGGCGGTTCCGCGCCGGACCGACAGCCAGCCAGCCAGCCAGCCAGCCTCAATCCTCCGGCGGCGGTTCGCGGTGATCGCGGTGGGTCAGGACGTTGGACGGATTGATGCGATACCGCGGTGGAGTTCCCGGTGCCGATCCGCGGCTCGGGCTACGGCGTCAGCTTGACGAGGTAGGGCGTGGGCGCCGGAGCCCCCGCGTCCGTTGGAGGGTGCGTATGCAGGCCGTCCCCGAAATCCACCGAGGTCGTGAACGCCCCGGCGAGATACGTAGCGCCCGTTGCGTCGCCCGCCGCGACGTTGACGCTGTCTGGGCCGGGACCGCCGAACCGGCGCGAAACCGCGGGTGTGCCATCCAGCGCGTAGCGCGCGACGAAGATGTCGAAATCCGTGTCGCTCGTTCCGACGGCGGTGAGGGCGCCGTCCCCGAAGTCCACCGACCGCCAGAACTGTCCCGCGTATGTCGCCGAGCTCGCGCCAAGGATGGCACGCGTGACCGAGTCATCGGTGTTGTTCGAATCGCTCTTGGGTTCGTTGATCGACTTGCTGAATACGTGCGTGAATCCTGGACCGAGCACCGCGAACAGCTTCGAAGGACTCGCACCGCTGTCGGTCGACGTGAGCGGACCGCCGCCAAGATCGACGGTTCCAGTGTAGTGGACCGCGATGGCCACGCGGTCGCCAGGTCCTGTGTCCAGGCCGAGGTGCGCTCCAGGATATTCGGACGACTGCGATCCGAAGGCCTTCGACGCTACGACACCGCCCGCGGTGTCGAGCTCGGCCATGACGAACAGACCGGTCTGGGTCCCAGCGGGAAGCGTCATGTCGTGGTAGTTCGTGACCAGGACATGCTTCGTGGACAGATCGTCGATCTCGGTGCCGCCGAACGCTGCCGCCCAGCTCTCGGTTCCATCCGGCGCCAAGCCATGGGCGCCCCACGTCCCGAAGCCCACCGGCGCTGACATGAACGTCGAGCCATCGGACGTCGCCCCAAGCGCCGTCGGCACAACGACCAGAGGCGGCGCGTAATAGTTGTGGTCCCACACGCAATTCCCGTTTTGGTCGAGGGCCGACACGAACGCCACTTGATCCGCGACGCTCGCGCTCTTGTTGCCGCACGGCCACGAGAGTCCGTAGAAGCTTCCGCTTCCGGACGCCTCGGTGATGCCGGACACCAGGATCAGGTCGTCCGAGATCGCCTTCATGGCCAGGGTTGTGCCCTTGAAACGCCCCGCGTCCTTGGCGAACGCGAACTTCCGCTGACCGTTCGCGTCGAAGGCCGCCACGATGATTTGCGGGAACGCCGGATCGGAGACCGCGGTTCCCACGGGACCATTCCCGAAGTCGACCGGGCCGAGACTCGGCCCCGCGACGACGATCGTGCCCGTGGGCGTGACCGAGATCGCGTTGATGGTGAAGTAGCTGGGGAACACCTTGCTCCACTCGCCAACCAGCGAATCCGGCGTGGTGCCCCCATCGGTACCGCCTTGGCCCGCGGTCCCGCCGGCAGCGCCTTGGCCTGCGGCACCCCCGGTGGCTTGTCCGCCAGCGCCGCCTCCATCCTGGCCCGCGGCGCCGCCGCCACCAGCCCCGCCGGTTGCGCCCGCACCGCCCGCGCCCGCGCTGCCGCAGACGCACGCGGCGAATGTCCCGTCGGGTTGGCACTGCTGAGCGCCGCTCTTGCCGTCAGGGCAAGCGCAAGCCGCCGACTGCCCTGGCGTACACTTGTTGCCGCTCGAGGCCCCGTCGCTCGAGGAGCACGCGCCGCTGCACGCCGCCCAGAGCCCCAGCACGGCCAGTAGTACAACGCGAGACGAGAGTCGCATATATGGATACTAGACGAACACAAGTGCTGCTGGAACCCGATTGTTGGACAGCCCCGGACGACGGGCAGTCGTGCTCGTTGCTCGCGCCGCACAGCACCTCGGCGTGATGGGTGGTTCCGCGCCGGACCGACAGCCAACCTCGGTGACGGTTCAAGTCCTTCATGGCTCCGCCGAGGCTCACAGCAGTCGCAGGTAGAGCCGCGGGTCGAGCGTAGCGGCGGTCAGCATGCCGCTGGTCATCGCGCCGACCACCCCTAGCGAGGCCACGTCGACGCCGGTCATGTAGAAGCCCGCGAGCGGTGTGCGGGTGCGGAGCTTGGTGCAGGTGAAGCGGGCAGGCGTTGCTTCCAGTCCGTAGATCGCTCCGTGGCTGGCGCGGGTGAAGTGCTCGGTGGTGATCGGTGAGCTGAGCTCGTAGTAGGCCAGGTGCTTCATGATCCCGGGCACGCGGCGCTCGAGGTGGGCGATCAGCCGGCGCTCGATGTCTTGCTTGAGCGTCTCGTACTCTTCCGGGCGGCGCTTGAGGTCGCTCGTCTCCCAGCGCTCGAACAGCTTCCAGTCCACGAAGGTGATGCACTCGCCGGTATGCCTCTGCTTGGGCCCCGGGTCGTGATCCGGATCCTTCAGCGACGGGAACGAGCAGTAGAGAATCGGCGCCTGGGCCTCCGGGTCGGTCACGTCCCACAGCTTCTCGTCGCGCGCCCAGGTCTCGAACAGCCACAGGTTCGAGCTGGCGGCGCCGGCGCTCTTGATGTCGCCCTCGAAGCCCATGTTCAGACAGATGTAGGGCGGCGAGTCGCCGAGCTGCTCGATCGCCGTGCCCCACTCGCTCCGGCGCAGCCAGTCCGGCACCAGCTTGCGCACGGTGGTCTTGGCTCCCGCCGCGGAGATGATCACCGGCGCCCGCAGCACTGCTCCGTCGCTCATCACCACACCGCAGGCGCGGTCGTTTTCGACCAGCAGCTCGCTCACCTCTGCGCGAACCAAGGTGTTGCCGCCGGCGCGCCGCACCGCATCGAGCAGGTGTGCGGCGAACTGCTTGGAGCCCCCGCGCGGGTAGTAGGCGCCGTTCCAGAAGTGCGAGTGCGTGAGGGCGTGGATCGGAAACGACGACTCGCTCGGCGTGCTGCCGTAGTAGCCCCAGTGCAGCGTCAGCACCGTGCGCAGCTTGCCCGTCACCCCGCACTCGTCGAGCACCTGCTCGGTGGTCAGCTCCCACCAATTCCGATCGATCGCCGCGAGCAACCGTGTGCCGATCACGTCGACCACCTCGGGCAGGCTCTTGAAGGCGAAGAAGAGCATGGCCGCCTTCGTCGCCTGCTTGACCGCCGCGAGGTAGCGCGCGATCGGCTCTTTCTGATCCGGGAACTCGCGCTCGAGCGCGGCGACCCAGCGCTCGCGCCGGTCCGGTAGCCCCCACTCGAATCCATCATGGAAACGAAACCGGTCGTAGGGATCCCCGAGCGGCACCATCTCGACCTTGCCGTCGGTGAGCCAACTCAAGATCTTGCCCGGCACCTCGTGCGGGAGCATCTCGCCGATGGCGTGCACCCCCGCGTCCCAGTGGTAGCCCTTGCGCGCGTACATGTGGGTGAAGCCGCCCGGCACGTAGTGCTGCTCCAGCACCAGCACCCGGCGGCCCTGCTTTGCCAGCGCGGCGGCGCAGGCCATGCCACCCATGCCCGAGCCGATCACGATCACGTCCCAGCTCCGGGGCAGCGACGTGTTGGCGGCGTAGGTGTCGTAGACGCGCTCGCCGTCGATGGTCGGGATGGCTGACATCGCCCGCAAGTCGCACGGCAGAGGCAAGCGGTCCAGCGCCGCCGACGAAGCGATGCCCGCATCGAAGCGTCGCGATCAATCCGGGCAGGTCTTGATGGTTGGGCCGGTCCGGCGCGGAACCATCGGACGCGGGAGCTTGCGGTCCCGGCGCAACCCGGGTACTGTGCCGAAGTCGGTAAGTCGCTTGAATTGTTGACGGAACCGTCGCCACGTTAAGGCGCCTTAACGCGCTATGACAAATAATGTCATAGCGCGCGAGCGAAGAAGCTGGCGCTCGAGACCCGCGCGCTCTGCGCGACTGGTCGATTCCAAAGCCGGCAGCCGGTTAGCGACCGTCGGCGCGGCGTGAGTAGCGCGGCCGCCGTGCCACGGCGCCAGCTTCGATCTATATAGATCGTCGTGTCTCTCCTGCCCGGTGGGAAGCGTGTTCTGGTCGTGCTCTTCGTGCCTAGCGTGGAGCGCGACGGGAGTACGCTGATCGATCAAGATAATTGGGTCACTGCTGCGCTGGAAATGTTCGGAGATCTTCGGCGGAGCTACAGCGTAAACCTTCTGCCGCCGAATGGGCCGCGACGCGAACCAAGGCGAGATTGGCCTTGTCATCGCTGACGAATACTTCGCGATCCGTGACTACAAGGAGCCTGAGCCGTGAAGCCCAAGCCCAAGCTCGATATGGACAAGATTGCCAGGACCCTTGGTGCCGAGCGTCGCGGGAAGGTCGAGAGCGGAGCCGGTTACTTCGGGGCGATGCAAATCGTCGCGGAGATCCAGGCTCGCTTGGCTCTGCTGCTCGAGCGCGCGACCGATCAGGCGGACGAGAAGGTCATCGAAGACTTGACGCACCCGAAAGCATGTTGACGACGCGGGTCGTCAGAACGGTCCGCCGCCGCCGTTCGTACAGTTCACGCAGTCCGGATCTTGCGCGTTGGAAGGATCCGAGCACTTGAACGGGCAGTAGCGCACGGTCTGGAACACCCGGTTCACCGTCTCGCACTCGTCGCTCTGGCCGTCGACGCTCATCTCGGCGTAGCCGCCGTTGTCCGCGAACTGCTGCGCGCACGCTTGCTGCGAGCTGTTCGTGATCCAGCCGGGCAAGTCCGGGAACGTCTGCGGATAGTTGGCGATAGCGGCGCGCGCCTCGGTGCAGACCTTCGCCATGGTGCAATCGCCCGGCTGGGGCGACCCGCTCGCGGAGGCGAGTGCCTTCAGCGTGAAGCAGAGCTTGAACTGGCCTGTGCAGTCCGTCGTGAGCGTGTCGTGCGTGAACGGCTGCGAAGGCGGCGGCGAAGTCGCCGTCAACCCCGGCGGGCATTCGTACTGGCTACCCGACGTGTTCAGCTGCGTGGAGACAGCGAACTCCACTTTCGTGTCTGTGCCCGTGTAGAAGCACGGGCTGAAGTTGTCGAGCTTCCAGTAGCCGCCGCTGAAGCAGCTGCACGCCGCCTTGCCCGTCGATCCGAGCGGCATCAGCGTCGACGGATCGAGTCCGGAATACCCGACGCACGGTCCCCATTGGAGCGCGCCGCCCGTGAGCGAACACGTGGTCATGCCGTCCTGGCAGGCGCCGTGCGCCCGGTCCGCGCGCAGGCCCGGCCAGCACGCCGCCGCCTCACCCTGCTTCGAGCACGGGCAGCCTTGCAGTTGCTTGTCGTCGGGGCACTCGGCCGTCCCGCCGACGACGGGTGGAATCCCCCCGGCGCTGCACGACGCGGGTTGCGGATTCGAGCAAGTGGCAGCTCGCCGCGTAGCATGTCGCGCCGGTCGGGCACTTGTTGCTGCAGCTGCCGCAGTGGTTGTCGTCGGACGACAAGTCGATGCACTGCGCCCCGCCGCAGCTGCTCGTTCCGCCGCCGCAGCCGCAGACCCCGTTCACGCATGCAGCCCCGTTGCTACACGGCTGTCCGCAGCCGCCGCAGTTGCTCGCGTCGGTCATGGTGTCGACGCACGTGCCGCCGCATGGCACCGCGCTTCCGCTGCAGGTGCACGCGCCATTCTGGCAAGTGCCGACGCCGCAGGAGTGCTCGCAGGTTCCGCAGTTCAGCGGGTCGCCGCTCTTGTCCACGCACGCGGCGCCGCAGACGTTGGCCGGCTTGCAGGCGCACTGCCCGGCGACACAGGCCGTCAGAGGGTCGGCACAGGTCGCGAGATTCGTCCACCTTGCCGTTGCAGTCGTTGTCCTTGCCGTCGCAAGCCTCGGTCGCGCCGGGATACGTCGCTGCGTCGTTGTCGTCGCAGTCGTCGCCGCCGCATACCGGCGCCGGGTGGCCGTCGCCGTCGCCGTCCAGGGCGTCGAACAAGCACAGCTTGCTGGACAGATCGCAGCGGATATTCGCCTTGCATGGGTCCGCGCCCAACGCACTCGCGCAGTCGGCGTCTGTGGCGCATGCGGGCGGTGGGACGCAACCTTGCGAAAGCGTGCAGAACTGCCCGGCCGGGCACGCGGTGGCCCCGGAGGCGGGCCCGACGGTGTGCGAGCAGCCCAGCGGACCGCACGCGTCGATCGTGCAGTCGAACCCGTCGTCGCACGCGGCGGCCGTGCAGGTCGAGCCGCCGCCGCCCGCGCTCCCGCCCGACGCGCCCCCGCCGTCGGCGCCCGGACTCTGTCCGCTCCCAGGAGTTCCCGCACGCGACAAGGCACGTGAACGTGGCGACCGCGAGCACGGCGTTCCGGAGCAATCTCTTGTTCGCCATGCGACCGCTCGAAGACTACCGCAAGCGGCCGGGCACGGGCGTCCAGATCGCCCCACGGCAGCGCGCGCCCGCGACGATTCCAGCTTTGATATGGAACTTGGAGTGACGCGCCGCGAATGCCAATCGCGGCGCCGCGCCGCGCCGCGCCGCGCCGCGGGATTCCGCGCCGGACCGGCAATCAGCTCAGGCTGGCGGAGCTTCCGAGCACACGTGGTTGATGCAGGTGACGCCGCTCGGTGCGTTGCAGCAGTCGGCGCTGGTGTCGCAGTGGTCGCCGTTCTGCGAGCAGCCGCCGGTGGTGGGCGCGCACACGGGGGCGCCGCCGTCCGGGCCTTGATCGCAGAAGCCGCCGCAGCACTCGGTGCCCGTCGAGCACGAGTCGCCGTCCTTGCGGCACGGATCGAGCGCCCAGAAGCCGCGCATGTTGATCGACGCGATGTCTTGCCCCGGCAAGCGGAACGGCGGATGGCTCGGATCCTGGCCGGGCTGCGGGTTCTGATCGATGGCCGCGACCCACAGCTGCTTGACCGCGTCCTTCGCGCCGAGCAGCTCGTTGCCGAAGGTGCGGCGGCTGGTGAACACGACCCAGAAGTAGCCGCCGGAAGCCACCGGCGCGAACGCCGGCTCGAAGTTCCAGGACAGGTCGCGCGCGCCGGCGGCGAACGGGTAGCCGTCGCCGTCGAGGGCGGCGAGGCGGATCTCCGTGTTCGCGGTCTGGGTGCTGGCGATGTACAGGTCGCTGGTGCCGGTGCGCGTGTCCGCGCCGACGCTGCGGCCGTACAGCACCCAGTTCCCGTCGGGCGAGATCGTCGGCCACACGATGCGGTTGTTCGGGTCGGCGCCGGTCGAGACCAGCAGTCGATCGTTCGACGTCATCGGGTTCGCGGTCGGGTCGAAGTCGATCAGGCGCAGATCGCCCGGCGCCGGGATGTTCCAGCCCTGCGCCCAGGTCGCGGGATCGCCCGAGTCGACGTAGGCGATGATCGAGCCGGTGGGCGACCACGTGGGCATCGCGGTCAGCTTGCCGGTGAGGCCGCTGTTCGGAACCGACGCGCCGCTGGTCGTGTCGTAGAGATCCTCGAAGCCGCCCGGGCCGGGCGCCGCCAGGCTGAGCCCGACGGCCATGGTGTTGGTCAGGATGTACTTGCCGTCGGGCGAGAGGGCGGCGTTGCTCCACTGCACCGATTGCCACGCGGTGGTGGTGTCGCCGGCGCCCCAGGTGCCACCGGTGTAGTGCATGGGTTGGCCCGTCACCAGGTTGTACGAGCCGCCGAAGGTGCCGCCGCCGCTGACGATCGTCGAGCCGTCGGCCGAGACCGTGTGGCACGTCATCAGACAGCTCGACTGCGTGTAGCTGGCGGCGTCGTTCAGCGGCGGCTGGTTGGCGAAGTCGTCGGGAGCGGCGGCGCCGGGCTTGATGCGCATGACGCGACCCAGGGCGTTCGCCCAGTAGTAGATCGTGCCGCGCATGGACTGCGGCGCGACGGTCCACTTCTGCTGTGTGACCACCGTGGCGGCCGCGCCGTCCCAACGGGACACGAACAGATCCGCGGCGCCGCTCGTCGAGTCGGTGAACTGCTGCCACTGCACGTCGTCGAACGCGAACTTCGCTGGCGGCGGAGCGGTGGTGAACGTCTCCAGCTCGAAGTAGGGGCTCGACAGGTGCACGTAGTACACGTCGGCCGCGCCGCCGCCGTTCCACTCCAGCGGCGGCGAGAGCAGCCCGCGCGGGAACACGGTCTTGTCGTACGGGTACGCCCACACGCACGACGTGTCCGGCGTGGTCGCGCCCGTCAGCGCCGTCTGCACGTTCGCCGGCGTGGCGCCGGGGTCCACGTGGAAGTGCAGCTTGACGTTCAGCACGGCGCTCCCGGTGTGCCCCTGGTAGGTCGCGCTGACGGTGACCTGTCCGCCCAGGTTCCCCGACGGGGTGAACGTGCCCGAGTTGTCGATCGCGCCGGCTCCGGGCAGATCGGCCGTCCAGCTCGGGTTCTTGATCTGCTGCTTCGTGCCGTCGTCGAAGTTCTCGTAGGCCGTGAAGCCCTGGGTCGTGATCTGGCCGTCGACGATCTCGATGCTCGCCGTCGGCGGGTCGACGGTGACGCTCGTGATCGTGCTCGCCTCGAAGTTGATCCCGCCG
Organism: uncultured delta proteobacterium; assembly: GCA_963775185.1. GTDB lineage: Bacteria > Myxococcota_A > Polyangia > Polyangiales > Polyangiaceae > JAPSGB01. The sequence goes on from CAVZIE010000018.1 coordinate 14,083, forward strand.
GAACCGCCCGACGCGCCGTCGGTGGAAGCGTCGCTCGTCGAGCCGCCGCTGCCGCCGCTGCCGCCGCCATGGTGGACGCCGTTCGCGACGTCGTTGCCGCTCCCGCCGCAGCCAATGGGAAACGCCGCCAGGGCAGCAGCGAGGACGATCGACCCGACCAGTAGCGTGTTGAAGCGATTCACCCGCGGATTCTAACCGTTTTCTGGTTGTCGGTCCGGCGCGGAATCGGGCGGTCCGCACAACCCGAGTATCATCGCGGAGATGGCGGCCGGCGCGCGCGGGCAGTGCTCGTCGCGCGGCCCGTTCTGCGCAAAGGCGTGCGGGTTGCTTTCCGGAGGCGCCGGTGGGGCGGCCGGCGCCGCGGGCAGCGGCGGAACCGCGGGTGCGGCGGGCAGCGGCGGCAACACGATGCAGTGCCCGACCGCCGTGTACAAGACGCTGGTCGTGATGGGCGACTCGATCTCCGACGTCGGCGGCAGCGGCGGGCCGGACGATCAGAAGCCGTTTTATCGCACGCTGCTCGTCAACAACGACGACTCGCTCTACCCGGCGACCTCGATCCGAGCGCGGGCGTCGTGAAGGTGTCGGTCGGCGGAGCGGTCGCGACGGAAGGTGGCGGCAGCGGCGCGTCGGTGTTGCTCGATCAGGTCGAGAGCCTGCCGGCGACAAGGTCGACGTCCTGATCACGAACATCTACGACCCGACCGGCGGCACCGGCGACTTCAACTACGTGTCGGAGTCGAAGAGCTGCGGCGGCACCTTCGCCCTGTGGCCCAAGAACCAGTCGACGGACCCTGCGCTGAAGCCGTGGAACGACGCGCTCGTGACCGAGGCGGCGAAGTACCCGGGCGTGCACTTGCTCGATCTCCACGGCGACTTCGTCGGTCATCAGGTGGACACGGCGGCCGGGGACAACTGGTTCCACGACGACTGCATCCACCCGAACGCGCTCGGTCACGAGCACATTCGCGAGCTGTTCTGGGGCGGCATCGTCGCGCTGCCGTAGCGGCGCGACTCACGCCTTCGGCACGGCGTCCACCGACAGCACGCCCATGTCGTCGGCGCCGAAGCCGCGCTCGACCAGCTGGTCCATGCGCTTGGCGATCGCGGGCAGCACGGCGAGCGCGCCGTCCCCGGCGCTCTCGATGGCGAGGCGCACGTCCTTGCGCGCCATCGTCAGCTCGAACGCGGCCTGGTAGTCGCCCTTGGCCATGGCGCCGCCGCGATACGTGATCACGCCCGCGGGGTTGAAGCTGCCGAACAGCGCGTGCGCCTGCTCCGCGGGGATACCGAGTTCTTCGCCATCGTGAACACGTCGGCGAGGCCCGCCGTGATCGTGATCAGCATGGCGTTGCCGAACAGCTTGTTCGCAGCGGCCAGGTCCGGGCGCTCGCCGAGGTACTCGAGCTTGCCGGTCATCTTGCCGAGCGCGTCCGCGGCGCGGTCGAACACGGCCTTGGGACCGGCCGCGAGCATCAGCCCCTGCGCCGCCCGGCACATGGCCGGCGACATGAACACCGGCGCGTGCAGGAAGGCGACGCCGCGCTGCTGCATGCGCGCCGCACGCGCGGCGGTGCCGGCGGGCGAGGTCGTGCTGTGGTCGATGACCAGCGCCTTCGCCAGCGCGTCGCCGCAATCGGCGTGCACCGCGTCGACGGCCGTGTCTTCCGCCAGGATGCTGTGGACGCGCTCGGCGCCGGCGACCGCTTCGGCCGGCGTGGACGCGACCGTGATGCCGAAGCTCGCCAGCGCCTCTGCCTTGGCGCGGGTGCGGTTCCAGACGCTGACCTGATCGCCGCGTTTCGCCGCGGCTTCTGCCAGCGCGGCGCCCATGAGCCCGGTTCCGAGGAACGCTATCTTTGCCATGCGGAGCAGATAGGGACACAAGCCGCCCGCCGCAAGCGCCGAGGGGCGCGCTACCCTCGAATCCGTGCCGGACAGGGCTCTTCGCGTGTCGTGCCTCGCGCTCGCGCTGCTGACCGCGTGCGCGTCGCTGCGCGAGACGCGCAGCGAGTCGCTGGTGTCGGCGCGCCCGTTCGAGCGCCAGGTGGAAGCCGCGCCGGTCGATCGGCTGCGCGCGTCGAGCGACGGCCACTTCGCCGAGGTCCGCGTAGAGCGGACGCGGATCTGCGGCATGCAGAAGGCCGAACAGCGACTCGTGGCGATCCGCCGCGAACGGCGCGTGCGCGACGCCACGGTCCGCGGCGAGGCGGTCTCCGCCGGCGGCTTCGCCGCGGTCGGCCTGGTCGGCACCGGCGCGCTGCTGGTCGGGGATCGGGGTCCCGTCGTGACCGCCGCGACGCTGATGCTCGTCCCGGCGATCGCGCTCGGCGTGATCGCCCTCGTCGACCACGGACGCGGCGGCGACGAGGTGGCGTATCGCGTCGACAACGTCCCGGTCGCGTTCTCGCCCCACGAGTGCGGCGCGGCGCCGCTGCCCGCGCTGGACGTCGCGCTCGCGTGCGACAACGGCATCCGCTTGAAGGCGATCACCGACGCCAGCGGCGTCGCGAAGATCCCGCTCGGGCCGATTCCGCTGGCCGGGCTCGCGTGCACGCTCCGCCTACCCGGGTCGCAAGTGCCGCCCGCGCACCTGCGCGTGCCCGCGCCGGCGGACTAGGACGCCCAGCGCGCGAGCAGGCTCTCACCGGCGGCGACGCCCGCCTCGACGTAGCGCACGCGCAGATCGCGATCGCCGAAGCCGTCGAAGGAGTTGCCCTCGAGCGGGCGCTCGGGACGCACTAGATCGATCGGCAGATCGCGCCAGCGCAGCGCCGCCGCGACGCGCTCGAAGGTCGCGTCCGCGTCGGGCGCGCCGTCGAGCGCGCGCCGCACCGCCTCGAGCTTGGCGTTGACCTTGCGCGCGTATTGCACGTCGCGGTGCAGCCGCTCGTTGATCAAGATGTCCACGGCTTGCCCGAGCAGATCCAGGCCGCGCCAGCCGCCCGCCGGCGCGGCGGGCGGGCCGGCGTCGTGCGGCGTGACCACCACGATGCGCCGCACGCGCCGGTCGAGCACGGCGTAGCCCATGGGCGTGTTGTTCACCGCGCCGCCGTCGATGCACGGCCCGGCGCCGTCGAGATCGTGGGGCGCGAACAAGAACGGGAACGCCGCCGACGCCGTGGCGTGCTCGGCAATGCGCCGGCGCCGCTCGGCGTCGAAGAAGTCCGCGGTGCGGAACGTGCGCGCGAGCTCGTAGGTGACGCCCGCGACGTCGTCCTTCTTCGCGCCGTCGAGCGCCGTCGTGATCAGGCCGACCCGCACGTCGAGCTCCGAGGGCGACGCGCCGCGCAGCACGGCGTCCATCGCCGCGCCGAGCATCTCGCGAATGCGGCGTGTCGACGACAACCCGCGCAGACGCATCACCGACCCCGGCGCGACGTCCACGAAGCTGCTCCACGTCGCTTGCTCGGTCCACAGCTGCGCGAGCTGCCCGGTCGCACGCTCGACGCGATCGCTCGCGATGCCGGCACCGAGCAGCGCCGCGGTCAGCGCGCCCGCGCTGGTACCGAGCAGCGTCGTGATCCGGGTGCCCGCGCCCGACAGCGCCTGCACCACGCCGGCGTGGAACGCGCCTTTCGCGACCGCCCCTGCGAGCACCAGCGCGATCGGTCCCGCGTCCCGCGTCATGGGTGCGAGCACCGGCTGGCAAGCGCGAAATCCGCGGTTCGCATCGGGGCAAGAGTCTCGCATTTGCCGGTCCGGCGCGGAATCCCGCGCGCCGATACCGCGCCGCACCGCCAGCAGCGATAGTGGGAGCATGCAGCGCGCCCGGCGCGTTCGTCGAGCTACCAGCTCCCGGTCGGCGGGGTCGGGTGTGGTCCTGGGCCGGTCCGGCGCGAAGCAGCGAGTAACCGGCCGCCGCGGGCCGGCGTATGGACAAGCATGCGCAAGCTCACCCCGCTGTTCGCCGCACTCCCGCTGTTCGCCGCCTGCCACGGGGCCATGCCGGACAGCTCGCCGCGGGCGGAGGCGTCCGGCGCGCCCGCGGCGCAAGCGAAGGCCAGCGGCGCGCGGCCGGTCGGCACCGACCCGGGCCACGTGGGCGCGGGCACGCCGCTGACACCGCGCGCCGGCGACGAGCTCGCCGCGTTCGCTGGCGGCTGCTTCTGGGGCACGGAGGATGTGTTCCGCCACGTTCCCGGCGTGGTCGCGACGGCGGTCGGCTACACCGGCGGTCACACCACCTTCCCGACCTACGAGGACGTCTCGTCGCACACCACCGGCCACGCCGAGACCGTGCTCGTCGAGTTCGACCCGAAGCGCATCAGCTACGCGCAGCTCGTGAACGTGTTCTTCGAGAACCACGATCCCACGACGATGAACCGCCAAGGTCCGGACGAGGGCTCGAACTACCGCAGCGAGATCTTCACCTTCTCGCCCGCGCAGGCGAAGGCCGCCGCGGCGGCCAAGGCGCACGCGCAGCAAGCGCTGGGCAAGCCGGTGGTGACGCTGATCGCGCCGATCGGTCGCTTCTGGAAGGCCGAGGGTTACCACCAGCAGTACGACGAGAAGACGGGCACGCACTCCTGCCCGATGCCGCGCGGTCTGCCAAAGCACGCGACCTGAGCTTCGACCTGCGTCGGCGGCTCGAGCGCGCCGCGGCTCCGCCAAGCAAGGCTCGTGCCGCGAGACGAATCGACGCCGCGCCCCGGCACGAGCGGAGTCGGGCCGCGCTGTCCGCCGTGCCTTGCGCCGCGCGTGCGGGCCCCCGATACTCGAAACTGGCTCGAGATGATCATGCGCAAGCAGACGGCGATCGCGGCGCTGCTCGTCGCCGCGGCGGCAGGCGTGTTCCTGGCCGCGCACCGCCCGCGCGTCGCGCCGCGCACGGCGGCGCCGCTCGCGCCGCGGCGATTCCGCGCCGGACCGGCATCCCCTTCTCCTCTCCAGCATGCCGCCGTGACCAGCGCGGCTCGGCCCGTCGCGGCTCCCGGCGAGGCGCGGCCCTCGAGCGCGAGCGTCGCGCTGGCGGCGAGCGAGCGTACGCTGGCACACGCGGCGTGGGGCGACGGGGTGGGGGAGCTCGGGCGGCGCGACGGTACGCGCGCGGCGCCCGAGGGACCGATGAGCTTCGCCGTGGACGCCGCGGGGCGCGCGACGGTGGTCGATCAGGTGAACGCCCGGGCGGAGGTGTTCGCGCCGGGTGAAGCGCCGCGCGTCGTGCCGCTGCCGTCGCAGACGTTCCAGGACGTGGCGTTCAGTCCGCACGGTGATCTCGTCTTGCTCGATCGACTGGGCACCGCGAGCGTCGCGTTCGCGAGCGCCGACGGGCACGTGGATCGCGAGGTCGCGCTCGCGGGTCCCGGCGTGCCGTCGGGGGGCGACGTCACGGCGCTGTTCGCGCGCGACGACGGAACCTGGGTCGAGGTCGGGCACGAGTCGCTGGTACGCGTGGCCGACGCGTCCGGGCATGCCGATCCGGCGCGGCCGGCGGTGGCGGGGCGATTCTCCGCGGACGGCGCGAGCCTGCTGCGGGCGGCGCGCAGCGGCAGCACGCACGTGGTCGTCACGCTGCAACCGCGCGGTGAGCGTCCGGCGCTGCTCGCGCGCGTCGAGTTCGCGCTGCCGGTGCACGAGATCATGGGGCTCGAGCCGACGGCGGACGGCGGCGTGGTCGTCGGTGCGAGCCTGGCGCAAGCGTCGGCGTCGCCGCCCTACGACGCGCTCGAGCGCGCGGAGGTGATCGTGGTGCTCGACCGCCTCGGCGTGGAGCAGTCGCGGCTGAGGCTGCCGGCGCAGCCCGGCGCGGAAGAGAGCTTCCGGCGCCTGCGCGTGGGCCAGGACGGCGCGCTCTATCACATGGCCTACGGCCTGAAGGGCGTCACGCTCCGGAGGTACGCGCTGTGAGCGCCCGCGCGCTGCTGTCCACCGCACTGGCCGCGGTGCTGATCGCCGCCAGCTTGCCTGCCAGCGCGACCCCGCCGGCGATGACGCGCGACCAGATCGTCGCCCGCGGCAAGGGCGTCGTCGGGTTCTCGTATTGGTGGGGGCACGGTCGCTGGTCCACGTCCAGCAGCGTCGCGCGCGGCTCGTGCTCGGGCAGCTGCGGCAACTGCACGCACTACGGCTCCTACGGCGCGGACTGTTCCGGGTTCGTGGGCAAGGCGTGGCAAGTGCCGTCGGCGATCAACATCACGACCGACGCGCACCCGTACTCCACCTACAACTTCAAGTACGAGTCCACGCACTGGAGCTCGATCTCGCGCTCGAGCGTGAAGGCGGCCGACGCTTTCGTCTATCACTCGGGCGGGGCCGGTCACATCTTCTTGTGGCTGAGCGGCGATCCGTGGGGCTACTCCACGGCCATCGAGTGCAAGGGCTGCAGCTACGGTTGCGTGCAGGACAAGCGCTCGGTCAGCTCGGTGTACTCGGCGCGCCGGCGCGACAACATCGTGGACGACAAGGACACCGACGGCGACGGCGTGCCCGACTCGCGCGACAATTGTCCGACGGACAAGAACGCCTCGCAGACCGATACCGACAAGGACGGCAAGGGCGACGCGTGCGACACGGACGACGACAACGACGGTGTCACGGACACGAAGGACAACTGCCCGCTCGACAAGAACGCGACGCAGACCGATACCGACAAGGACGGCAAGGGCGACGCGTGCGACACGGACGACGACGACGACGGCGTCGCGGACGCGAAGGACAACTGCCCGCTCGACAAGAACGCGTCGCAGAAAGACACGGACAAGGACGGCAAGGGGGACGCCTGCGACAGCGACGCGGACGGCGACGGCGTGGCCAACGACACGGACAACTGCGCGCTGGTCGCGAACGCCAATCAAGCGGATGCGAACGGCGACGGCGTGGGCGACGCCTGCCAGCAGGACGACGACAGCGACGGCGTGCCGGATGACGCGGACAACTGCCCCACCGTGGCGAACGCCAATCAGCTCGATACCGACGACGACGGCGCGGGCGACGCTTGCGACGACGACGACGACGACGACTTCGTGCCGGACACGACGGACAACTGCCCGAAGGTGCCGAACAAGGAGCAGGCCGACACCGACGGCGACGGCGCGGGCGATGCCTGCGACGACGACATCGACGGGGACGGCCTGATCAACGACTGGGACGACTGCCCGCTCGTCGACAACCCGGCGCAGGTCGACGGCGACGGCGACGGCATCGGCGACGCTTGCGACGACGACTCGGACGGCGACGGCGTGCTCGACGTGGTGGACAACTGCCCGACCCTGGCCAACACCGACCAAGCGGACCTCGACCAGGACGGCATCGGCGACGCTTGCCAGCAAGGCGACACCGGCGACGTCCAACCCGGGACGCAGGTCTACGGCGACACCGGCAGCGGGTGCCGGCTGGGCACGCCGGAGCGTCGCGGCTCGCCGGACGGGCTCGCCCTCGGGCTGCTGATCGCCGCGCTCGCCGTGGCGCGGCGTCGCGAACGGCGTTGAGCCTCAGCCCGGCGCCCAGGCGATCTCGACGTGCGAGTGCCGCTCGGCGCCCGGCGCGATCCGGATCAGACCCTCGCCGGTGTTCATCGCGTTGCCCGGCGCCGTCCACGGTTCGAGACAGACGAAATCGCGTCCCTCGAGCGTCCACACGACCCAGCGCCGGTACGATGCGCTGCAGCGGATGTGGACCGTGCCACCGGGAATCGACAGCGAGCTCTCGCTCGCGTCGTGATCGAGCAGGTGCAAGTCGACCTCCTTCTGCGTCAGATCGATGCGGTCGATCTCGACGTCCTGCTTGGTCACGTTGTTGAAGGCTCGCGTGGCCCGGGTGTCGATGCGTGCGGCGTGCTTGTCCGCCTGCGGCACGCGGAAGTACGGATGGAAGCCGAGCCCGAACGGCATCGGCGTGTCGCTCTGGTTCGCCACCCGCTGATCGATGCGCAGCGTGGCGCCGCGCAGTGACAGCCGGTGCTCGAGCACGAAGTCCCAAGGCCACAGCTCGCGCGTGGCCGCGCCGGACGCGAGCCGGAGCGTGCAGGCCGCGCCGCCGGCGTCCGTAGCGCTCGCCAGCTCCCAGGCGAGGTTCCGGGCGAAGCCGTGCTGCTTCAGCGTGCCCGAGTGCCCGCTCTGCGACCACGCGTCGCCCTCGAGCTTGCCCGGCGTCGGGAACAGCACCGGCACGCCGCCGCGCACGTTCTTCGACGGGTCGCGCAGCGTCGCGTCGTCCATGAACAGCACGTCCCTGCCGCCTACGCTGAAGCGCGTCACGAGCCCGCCGCGCGAGGGCGCGAGCACCACGCGCGAGCCGGCGTCCGTGTCCTCGAGCGCGAGCGATTCCAGGGCATCCGATGTTGGTCCGGCGCGGAACATGGCCTCTACGATAGACGATCCGCGCGTCGCCGTCAGGGCATCCCGGCGTCGCGCGCGGCGCGCGCAAGTAGCGGAAGTGCAGGGTGATTCGCCGGCACCAGGCGCGACAGCCGCGCGCGCGCGTCGGCCAGCGCACGCGCGTCGCGGATCGCGATCGCACCGCACGCCGCGAGGAACCACGCGCGCGCGCTGTCCGGCGCCTGCGCCGCGGCGAGCCTGCCGTCGTGCGCGAGATCGCGGGCGACCGCGCCGCCCGCGACGGCGCGCGACAGCGCGAGACGCGGCGGCGTCAGGTGACGCAGCACGCGATAGCCGTCCGCGGCGAGCGCGGCGTTGTCGCCGCTCTTGACGACGTACACCGCCGTCGCGTCGTCGACGTACACCATCGTCCAGTCGCGCGAGCGCGCGATCGGCTCGCAGTCGCGCTCGCCTTCGGTGGCGCGGCAGACCGCCCACTGGAAGTGGAAGCGCGCCCGGAGCGCGGCGAAGGCCGCCGCGTCGTGCTCCGCCTTCACGATCTCGAGCACCGTGTCGGCGTCGTGCACGAAGCCGATGCGTCCGTCCACGAGTACGCGGAAGCGCGGATACAAGCGCCAGATCAAGTAGCCGCCGTAGGGCCAGAAGTTGAACATGCGGCCCCGCGGCGCCGCGCGCTCGACGAAGGCGACGCCGTCCACCGGGAAGTATCGCGCGTCCCAGCCGACCTTCGGCGGTCCGTCCTGGGCGATCAACAGCCCCGGGCCGAGCGCCAGCGCCGCGGCGGCACCCGCGAGACGCACCGGCAGCCGATCCGGCACCAGCGCGCCGGCGCGGCGCGCGGCGATCGGCGCCAGCAGCACGATCGCCACCGGCACGAAGCGGACCCGCGTCGCCAGCCCCAGGGCGACGAGCGCGACCGCGAGATCGAAGGCCGGCAGCGCGCGCGTGTCGCCGCTCCGCCCGAGCGCGACCAGCGCGAGCAGCACCGCCAGCGCGGCGCCCGCCGCCGGCGCCGTGGCGACGAAGAAGTGCGGCGAGGTCGCCGCCCACTCGCCGAGGATCGCCCGGTAGCGACCCACCTCGAGCGGACCGCGCAGATACGCGAGCCCCCAGGGCTGGCACAGCGTACCGAGCGCGGCGATCGCGGCGGCCGCCGCGGCGCTCGCCGCGTGGCGGGCGTCTCCTGATGGAAACCACGCCGGGGCGCGCGTCGACCAGCGCGTCGCCGCGCCGCGACACGCGGCGTACGCTACAAGCAGCAACACGCCGAGCAGCGCGCCGCCGTGGATGTTCGCCCACGGCGCGTGGAGCAGCGCCGCACCGAACAGCGCCGCTCGCCCGCGTCGCGTGTCCGGCGCACGGCGGTGCGCCTCGACGAGCAGCATCACGATCGCGACGAGCAGGAACGTGAGTGTCGCCGGCCGCGCGAACAGCCACGCGCTCGCGCCGGCGATCGCGATCGCCGTCGCCAGCACGCCGGTCGCGCGGTACGGGCGGCTGGCCGCCACCAGCGCGAGCGCCAGCGCGATCGCGATCGCGCCTGCCAGCAGCTGCAGCCCGAGGGCGCCCGCCGCGCGCTGGGCGCCGTACAGCGCCAGGTCGCCCAGGGCGCCGACGTAGTGGATCACCGTGTGCGTGTAAGCGTAGTCGTCGACGTGCGGAATCTTGTGTGTTGCCGCGATGCTACGGCCATATGCCAGGTGCCAGGGCAGGTCGAACTGACGCAGCGGGCGGGCCGCCAACGCGGCGCCCGCGCCGACGAAACCAAGCACCGCGACGAGGTGCCACAGCGTGTCGCGCCGCTCGGATGCCACGACGCCGAGCATACACGCGCCGCCGGGTCTGCTGGATGCCGGTCCGGCGCGGGCCACGGCCGGGCCGTCGCCTGCCATGTCCGGCCCTGTCGCGTGCGCCGGCGGATGGCGTAGGATGCGCCGTGGCGTCCAGGGCTCGCGCGTCCGGAGTGGGAGTCGCTGTCGTGCTGCTGGCGTCGCTGTGCGCGTGTCATCACGCGGGCAAGCGCTCCGCGCCGAGCGCCGCTGATTGCGGGTTCTCGATCACCGACTGGTGCGAGTCGCCGCCCGGCGACGCCTGCGGGCGGCACAAGGACACCGCCTCGTGTCGCGCCGATCCGGCGTGCGTCGGCATGCAGTACCGCGGCGAGTCCGTGGCGGCGTGCGAGCTCGATCCGCAGGGCTACGCGACAAACTGCCCCACCGTGGGCTGCATCTCGCGCGCGGCGAAGTGAGATTCCGCGCCGGACCGGCAGCCTGATTGGCCGGGTCCTGGGTCTGGAGCGGCAAGGAGGCTACGCTGGGCGCGCATGCCCGCGGCGCTCGGTATCGAAGGTCTGACGAAGCGCTTCGGTGATGTCGTGGCGCTCGGCGGCGTGGACCTGTCGGTCGAGCGCGGCGAGGTGTACGGCCTGCTCGGTCCCAACGGCGCGGGCAAGAGCACGCTCATCCGCATCGTCATGGACATCCTGCGCGCCGACAGCGGGCGCGTGCTCATGGACGGCGTCGAGCCGGTGCGATCGCGCCTCGACCGCGTGGGGTATCTGCCGGAGGAGCGCGGGCTGTACAAGAAGCAACGCGTGCTCGACGTGCTCGTGTACCTCGGCATGCTCAAGGGACTGTCGCGCGGCGAGGCGCGGCGGCGCTCGCGCGACTGGCTCGCGCGCATGCAGCTCGACTTCGCCGCCAGCTACCGCGTGGAGCGGCTGTCGAAGGGCATGAGCCAGAAGCTGCAGATCGCGGCGACGCTGCTGCCCGAGCCGGAGCTGTGCGTGCTGGACGAGCCGTTCTCCGGGCTCGACCCGGTGAACGTGCGGCTGGTGCGCGACCTGATCCGCGATCGGCGCGCGGCGGGGCGCACCACGATCCTGTCGACGCACCAGATGCGCGAGGTGGAAGACTCGTGCGACCACATCGCCCTGGTGCACCACGGACAGCTGCTGCTCGAAGGCGCGGTCGGCGAAGTGCGCCGGCGCTACTCGCGTCCGGAGTTCAGCGTCGTGATCGACGGCGACGTGTTGCCCGAGCTCCCCGGGCTGTCCGCCAGCCGGCGCGACGACGGCAGCTGGCTGCTCGCGTCCGATTCACCGCGCGACGCGCCGGACATCGTCGCGGAGCTCGTCGCTCGCGGCGTGCGCGTGTCGCGCTTCGAGCCCGTGCTGGCCTCGCTCGAGGACATCTTCGTACGCGCCGTGGGGCACGCCGCATGATCCGCCCCGGCAAGGTCCGCATCATCGCGAGCTGGGAGTTCGCGTGCGTCGTGCGCCGGTTGCCGTTCTTGATCTTCACGTTCGGCATGCCCATCGTCATGGGCGTCTTGTTCGGCGGCATCGGCATGCTCGAGAGCCGCGCGGTCGCCGTCCAGGCCAAGAGCGCCAGCGTGTGGGGCCTCGTGGTCGTCGCGCGCGGGCTCTCGCCGCCGCCGGACGAGCGCGTGCCGCAGCAAGCGCAGGACGACCTCGCGCAGGCCGGCTTCGCCGGCGCGCGCGCTGCGGAGAGCCACGGCACGCTGTTCGTGTCCTTCGCCGACGAGCCCGCGGCGCGGCGCGAGCTCGACCGCAAGCGGATCGCCGGCTACTTCGTCGTCGCGGAGCGATATCTCGATACCGGCGCAGTGCGCCTGGTGACCCGCGGCGACGGTGCGACGGCGACCTTCGGATCCGTGCACGCGGAGCGCGCGCTCGGTACCGTGCTGCGTCGCCGGCTGCTCGCCGGCAAGCTGCCCGGGCCGGTCATGGCGCGCGTGCTCGAGCCCGTGGTGGCGGAGCGGACGATGGTCAGCGAGCGCGGCGCCGAGCGGATGGACGACGACGCGGAGCTCCGCCACATCACGGTGCCGCTCTTGCTGGCGATCCTGATGTTGATGTCGCTCCTGAGCACGTCGTCGTATCTCGTGCAAGGCGTCGCGATCGAGAAGGAGAACAAGCTCGTCGAGGTGCTGCTCTCCAGCGCCAGCGCGGACGAGATCCTGGCGGGCAAGCTGCTCGGGCTGGGCGCCGCCGGTTTGTGCCAGGTCGGCGTCTGGTGCGCGATGCTGGCGGCGGTCGCGCTGCCCACGCGCGGGATGCCGTCGGGCCTGTACGTGCCGTGGCACGCCGTCGCGGCGGCCGTACCGCTGTTCCTGCTCGGCTACCTGTTCATCGGCAGCTTGATGCTGGCCACCGGCTCGCTCGGCAGCTCGCTGCGCGAGAGCCAGCAGCTCGCCATGGCGTGGATGGTGCCCACGATGCTCCCGCTGTTCCTGATGAGCGCGCTGCTGCCGGAACCGCACGGTCTCCTGGCGCGCGTGCTGAGCTGGATCCCGTTCACCGCACCGCTGACGATCGTGACGCGGCTGTCGCTCGACCCGGACGGGATCGCGGGCTGGGAGATCTTCGGCGCGGCCGCCGTGCTCGCGCTGTCGACGTGGCTCGCCGTGAGACTCGCGGCGCGTCTGTTCCGCGTCGGTCTGCTGCTCACCGGCGCGCGCCCCAAGCTCGGCGATCTGCTGCGGCAGGCGGCGATCGGACGCTAGGCCCATGGCGCAGACCAGCGCTGGGCTCTTGATGTACCGCAAGCGGGAGGGCCGGCTGGAGGTGCTGCTGGTCCATCCGGGTGGCCCGTTCTTCGCGCGCAAGGACGACGGCGCCTGGTCGATTCCGAAAGGGATCGCCGCCGACGACGAGGAGCTGTTGGAAGCCGCCCAGCGCGAGTTCGGCGAAGAGACGGGGCTCGAGCCTCACGGACCCTACCTGCTGCTTGCACCGTGCAGATTGAAGAGCGGCAAGGTCGTGCACGGGTGGGCGTTCGAAGGCGACGCCGATCCCGAGGCGATCCGCAGCAACGAGTTCGAGCTCGAGTGGCCGCCGCGCTCCGGTCGCCGCCAGCGCTTCCCCGAAGTAGATCGCGCCGCGTTCTTCGACGTCCCGACGGCGGGCCGGAAGATCAACGCCGCGCAGCGCGGCTTCATCGACGAGCTGGCGCGCCGGGTCGGCGAGCCCGTCTGACCGACCGGGGTTCCTGCAACATGCAAGTTGAAGAAAAAGTGTCGCCGATGGAATAGCTATTCAAGGGCACGGGTTGTTGCCCACGAGGAAGGAGGCTCAACACCTCTCGAACTCGGTCGACGTTGGATGGTCAGGCGTATGCGGGCTGCTCCTGTGCGCTTCTCCTCCCCGAGCCACCCCAGCAGCAATAGGTGTTCAAAAAAAGGACACCGCGAGCAACGTACGGGTGATGGGCACGCGGTCGCTCTGACATGATCGACGTCGATGGCCCCCTGGTTCGCCAGGGGGCCTCTTTTTTGTCGTAGCGGGCGGGCGGCTAGGGCCAGTCGATCAGCATCCGCCGGACGCGCCCCTTCCCGGCGACCGGCTGGTCGGCGAAAAAGAGCTGACCGTCGACGAGCGCCGGCGACACGGACTCACCCGCGGGGCCGGACACCGCTGCGAGACGGGTCGGCGAGGGCGTGTTGCCCGGACGCCACACGAACGCCTGCAGCTCCGCGTTGCCGTCCACGTCGGCGCCCAGGACGCCGTGGCAGCGGTCGCCGTCGCAGTCGATCGAGACCGAGGTCGGCGCGCCGCCGCGCGCCGGAACCAGCGCGGGCGGCGAGACGAAGTGCGCCTGATCGTCCAGCTGGCCGATGCGCAGGCCCGGGCTGTCGTCCTTCAGCGGATTGTCCGGTCGCGCTTCGATCCACGCGACCGCGGCGCCATTGCCGAACGGCGCGAGCACCGGCGAGTGCGAGTGCGGGCGTGTCTGCATCAGCCGCTGCTCCACACCGATCGGATTGGCGTCCTTGGCGGCCAGCCGCGCCGCGTAGATGTCCGCCCAGCCCTCGTGCGCGCTGTCGCGGGCGTCCGCCCAGACGGCCAACACCTGCTTGCCTTGAGCGAGCAGCGAAAGTCCGGTGGCGCCGCCGCGGGTGTTGGTCAGGCGGCGCTCGGGCGCGACCTCGGTGAGCTGGCGGTTGATCTTGGTGGCGTACACCTCCGGGTCGCCGCTGCGCTCGTCGACCCAGCCGACGACCCAGCCGTCGTCCACCCACGCCGCCGCCACGTCGCTCACGTCGCCCTTGCTGTGCGTGAGCATGTGCTGGGCGATCTTGTTGCCGTCCGCGCCGAGCAGCGTGGCGAACACCTGAGGAAGCTTGTTGTCCACGGCCGTCCACACGAGCAGCGCCTCGTGCTTCGCCGGATCACCGGGCACCAGCGCCACGCCACCGAGGGAGCGCGCGCGGAGCGAGATGGTGTGGGCGTCGAGCGACGCCTTGCCGTCGGGGAACGCCTGGACCTGGATCAGCGCGCGCACCGGATCGAAGCGGCCGTCCGGTGCCGGCTTGCGCAGTCGCTCCCAGGGCGTGGTCGGATCGAAGTAGCTGACCCACGCGGCGAGCGTCGCGCCGCCGACCTGCGCGGCGGCGACGTCCGAGAGCGGATCGAGCGCGGCGATCGCCTCGTTCGCCTTCGCGCGCGGCGCCGGGCCCTCTGTCACGCGTCGGCCCGGCGAGACCCAGTCGCCGGTGTGCCCGGAGAGGTCGACCGAATACAGCGGAGCCGGTGACGTGGCCTGGGCAGCCAGCGCCGTGCACCCGCGCTTGCTGCACGAGAGACCCCACGCCAGATCGGCGCCCTTGCCGCCGAGCGGCGCGAGTCGGATCGGCTCCGTGGAGACGACGTTCGCCTGGTCGTCGAACTGCACGAAGGTCGGCAGCTTGTCGGCGTTGTCGCACGGCTTGCCGCGCTGGCACTCCGGCGCGAGCAGCAGCGCGCCCAGGCCGCCGGGCGTCGCGTGCAGCTCGGGAACGCCGGTGTCGCCCGCGGTCATCCGCAGCTCGCCGCGCACGCCGCCCAGGGTGCCGTCCGGCGAGAGCGTCGCGAGCTCGAGAAGGCGACCGCGGTCGCTGCGCTCGGCGGTGTTCTCCCACGCGATCCACGCCGGCGTCGTGGCGTCGAAGGGGCGGACCAGGCGCACCAGGGCTTGCTCGCCGCTGGGCGGCGTGAGGCGCGTCGGCGGCCGCGACAGCGAGCCCTTGCCGTCGACGGCCGCGGAGTAGACCGCGGGCTCGATGCCGCGGTCGTCCGACCACGCCAGCACCAGGCCGTCGCCGCTGCGAACCATGTCGAGATCGATCTCCGCGGTCCGCTCGGCGCTCACCTCGAGCGGTCGCGACGGCTTGCCCGACTGATCGACGTAGACCAGCCGCACCGGGCCGTTGGCGCTGCCCTCCACGCCCATCACCGCGGCGACCGCCGCGCCGTCTGCCAGCGGCGCGACCTGCCAGGCGCGCGCGCCGCGCACGACCAGCTGCGGCGAGCCCATGCGTTCGCTCGCGAGCCCGAGCTCGACCGCGTACACGTCCGCGCGGTTCTCGTGCTTCACCGCCCACAGGGCGAGCGTGCTGCGGCGGGTGGGAACGGCGTCGATCCACACGACGTCGTCGCCGCTCGTCGCGAGCACCGTCGGCCCTCCGCGGAGCTCGCCCCGCGTGCCGAGCGCGATCGCCTCGATCTCGCGGTTCGCATCGCCCTGGTGGGTCGCGATGATCACGAAGCCCTGGGCCTGCAGGGCTCCCGGGACCGGATTGTCCACGCCCTCCCCGCCCGACGGGCGCACCGCGACCAGACCCAGCTCCGCCGGGGCGTCGCCGATGCGAAGCGGATCCGCCAGCGGCTTGCCGTTGTCCCCGAGGGGCACGGAGAACCAGCCGCGCGCCTTGCTGCCGTGGGCCATTGCCGCCCAGACGGCGATGGACGCGCCGGCCCGCGTGCCCACGTACGGCCCGTAGGTGCCGGCCGGTACCGACGCGAAACGCGCCGCCGGCAGGCCTTCCCGCGTGACCGGAGCCGGCGGTTCCGCGCCGGACCGACCCCCAATCGGAGGATGCGGGTGCTCGGCGGGAGCGGGAGCCGACCCCGAGCACGCGGACGCCAAGGTGATCAGGACGGCGAGCGGGAGCGTTCGGAACACGGGTGCCGGAACGTGCCAAACGCAAGCGGCCTGTGCAAGGCTGGGGCGAGACCGATGCGGACAGCTGCGCGCGAGGGGCATGGGGATGCCGGTCCGGCGCGGGACCGGGCGGCGCCTTGACCCGCGCTCGATGGGCGGAAGAGCCATGTTCCGGGTAACGCTCGCGCAGCGCCTTCTCGTCGCCATCGGCATCCTGACGGTGGCGACGACGGCCACGCTCGGGTTCGGCGTGCGCGAGGCGTGGCGCCGCACCGAGGAGGAACGCTTCAAGGCGCAGTTCGCCCAGGCCTTCGATCGGCTGAAGACCGAGCTCCGGACCCAGGTCCGCGATCTGCCCGCGCTGATCGATCCGGTGTGCGCCCACGACCCGCTCGTCGACAGCGCGCTGGTCGGCCTGAAGCGAGGCGATCTCGACGAGCGCCGGCTGTCGCTCAGCCTGCGCGTGCCGGAGCTGATGAAGGCGCTGCGCCTCGACGAGCTGGTGCTCTTGTCCAGCGACGGCGAGATCCTGGGGGCGGGGCAAGAAGGCCTGGTCGGCAAGCGCGATCCGGAGCTCGCGCGGCTGCTCGCCAAGCCGTCGGAGGTCGCGGACGTGCGCACGACGCGCTCGCCGCTGGCCGTGGAGGCGCACTGCACGCTGCCCGGGACCGGCAAGAAGCCGTTCGTGGGACTGTACGCCGCGCGCCACGTGGGCTCGCTCTTCGACGACGTCGGCCGGAGCTACGGCGTGCACCTGTCCTTGTCGAAGCCGGCGCACGTCGGCGACGACATGGTGGTGTCGACGAGCGTTCCGGAGCTCGGCGGCATGACGATCGTCGCGACCCAGTCGCGCGTGCCGCTGCACCGCGCGCTGCAGCAGCTCGATTGGACGATCCTGGCGCTCGGCGGCGTGACGCTGGGCGCGGCGCTGGTGCTGGCGATGTTGCTCTCGCGCGGACTCGCGCGGCCGATCGTCAGTCTGTCGCGGCAGGCGCGGGCGGTCGCGACCGGCGATCCGAAGCCCGTGCAGGGCGGTGGCAGCAAGGAGCTGGACGAGTTCGCGGAGGCGTTCAACAAGGCGATCGCGGATCTGGTCGCGCTGCGCAAGCGCCTCGCCGCGAGCGAGCGCATCGCCGCGCAACGCGAGATCGCGCGGCGCGTCGCCCACGAGATCAAGAATCCGCTGGCGCCGATCCGCGCCGCGGTCGAGACGCTGAGACGGCTGCGTGCGCGCGACGACCCGGCGTTCGAGGAGTACTTCGACGAGGCCACGCGCACCGTGCTCGACGAGGTGGCGCGCATCAGCAACATCGTGTCGGAGTTCACGCGCTTCGCGCGCATGCCGCCGCCGAGCCCGGCGCCGTTCGACGTGGTCGAGGCGGTGCGCAAGGTCGTCGCGCTGCACGCCGGCGGGGACGTGCGCCTCGAGCTGTCCGCGCGAGCGTGTCCGGCGCTGAACGCCGATCGCGATCAGCTGATCCAGGTCGTGACGAACTTGGTCCAGAACGCCATCGACGCCGCGAAGGGGGGACCCGACCCGCGCGTGGACGTCGAGGTCGAGCCGCACGAAAGCGACGAGATCGCGATCCGCGTGAGCGACAACGGGCCCGGGTTGGCGGCCGGGATGCGCGACCGGCTGTTCCAGCCGTACGCCACGACCAAGCCCGAAGGCACGGGGCTCGGACTGTCGATCGTCCAGCGCATCGTCCTCGAGCACGGCGGCGAGATCGCGTACGCCGATCGGGCCGGCGGCGGCGCCGTCTTCACCGTGGTGCTGCCGATCGCCGGACCGCCGGCGACCGCCGAGGTCACGCCGCTGAGCTCGCGGTAGGAAGAAAGCGGGCGCCGCTGCGTCTAATAGTGTGAGAGAGTCGATCGGGTAGGGTGTGCGCCCCCCGCGGGCAGGAGGAGATCGTGGTGAAGACGACCGGAGCGATAGCCGTAGCGGCCTTGATTTGTCTGGGATCGGTGGGTTGTACCGTGACGACCGGCGGCGGCGGGGCCGGCCCAGGTTCCTCGTTGCCGCCACCGCCGCCTCCCGCGTCCGGCGGCGGTGCGACGTCGTCTGGTGGCTCGACCCCTGCGCATACGGCCAGCACTCCCGCCGCGTCCGGGGGCTCGACGTCGGGCACCTCGACGGCCGTCGCGCCGGGCGCCGCGGGCACGACCACGACGACCACGACGACCACGACCACCGCCGGCAGCGGTTCGAGCCCGACCCGGCCCGGCGTCGGCGGCACGGTGCCGACCGCTGGCGGCGGCTCGTCCAGCGGCGGCGCGACGGCAGCTGCTCCGGCCGCTCAGCCGGGAGCGACGACGACCGGCGGCGCCAACGCGGCGAGCCCCGGCGTCAAGCCGACGCTGCACAAGAAGGTCGTGCCGGTCCATCGCACCGGCGTGGGCGCGGACGACGACAAGAAGCAGGAAGACGCGAGCAAGTCGCACGCACCTCCAGCCAAGCCACACTTGCCGTAGATCGCGCTCCGCGGGCGCGTCGCGCGCGCCAAGCGCGAAGATGGAGCGAAAGGCTTGTTTGCCGCGCTCCTGCACAAGTAACCTGCGCGAGTCGGAGTGTCCGCGCACGTGCCGCCATCGCGGAGTCGTGGCGCCGGTGCCCGGCAGGCCCGACGATGAACCGAATCTCTCCGCGCCAGCTCATTGGGTTCCTGGTCGTCGCCGGGGGCGTGCTGCTAGCCGCCGTGTTGCGCGCCGACGCCTTGCTCGAAGCCTTGCTGGTGGGCGCCGCCGGCGTGTTGGCGATCTTCGTCTCGGGTTCCGCGGCCGGCGAGGCCAGCATGGGCCCGGCTTTCGAGGACGCCGTGCGCCGCGCCCTGGACGGCAAGCGCGTGGACGCGCCCGCCGAGGCGCCGGCGGACGTGGCGCGTGCCTACTCCGCACTGGGCGAGGTCGGCGAGCTGCTCGCCGACTACCGCGACACCGAGGAGCGACGCGCCGCGGAGGTCGAGGAGGCGGCGCGGTCGGTGACGGAGTCCTTGCGTCTGCTCACAGAGGGCGTGGCGACGCAGATCGACGCGAGCGAGGAGACGGCTCGCTACATCAAGGAGATGACCGCGTCGCTGCGCGAGATCGCGCAACACGTGGAGGTCCTGGCGGCGAGCGCGGAGGAGTCGAGCTCGTCGATCCTGGAGATGACGGCGACCAACGACGAGGTCGCGGAGAACATCGTCGAGCTCGCCGCCAGCGTGCGCGAGACCGTCGCGTCGATCGAGGAGATGGCGTTCTCGATCAAGGAGGTCGCAAAGAACGTCGACGCGCTCTCGCTCACCGCCGAGGAAACCAGCTCGAGTATGAACGAGATGGACGTGTCCATCGACCAGGTGCAGTCGAACGCGAACGAGACGGCGCGGCTTTCCGAGGAGGTCGCCCAGGACGCGGAGCGCGGCGCGGAAGCGATCCTGAAGACGATCGGGGAAATCTACCGCATCAAGGAGAGCAGCCAGGAAGCCGTGGCGGTGATCTCCAACCTCGGTTCGCGGATCGACGCCATCGGCCAGATCCTCAACGTGATCGACGAGGTCGCCGAGCAGACGAACCTGCTGGCCTTGAACGCCGCGATCATCGCCGCCCAGGCCGGCGAGCACGGCAAGGGCTTTGCCGTGGTCGCCGACGAGATCAAGGATCTGGCCGAGCGCGCCGGCGCCAGCACCAAGGAGATCGCCGATCTCATCAAGACCATCCAGGCCGAGAGCAAGAACGCGATCCAGGCGGTGGAGCGCGGCGCGCTGAACGTCGACCGCGGCGTCGAGGTCTCGAACGAGGCGGAGCGTGCGCTGAAGAAGATCCTCGAGAGCTCGCAGAAGAGCACGAACATGGTGCGCGCGATCGCTCGCGCGACCGTCGAGCAGGCGAAGGGCAGCAAGCAGGTGACGGACGCGATCGGGCGCATCGCCGAGACGGTGCAGCAGATCGCCGCTGCGACGGCGCAGCAGGCCCGTGGCTCGGAGCTGATCATGAAGAGCGGCGAGAAGATGCGAACCATCTCGCAGCAGGTGGAGCGCTCGAGCCAGGAGCAGGCGCGCGGCGGCCGCCAGATCACGCAGGCCATCGAGAGCATCAGCAACATGGTCAACCAGCTGAACAGCTCGCACCGCCAGCACACGCGCGGTTCGGAAGCGGCCCATCAGGCGGCGAGTCGCATCGAGGAAGGCGCGCGCCGCCAGGACGGCGCGCTGCGCGAGCTCATCACCAACTCCGAGAAGCTGCGCAAGGCAGCCGGCTGAGCCGCGCCACTTGGCCACGACGGGCGCCAAACTAGGCTGCGCATCCGCCGCGCTGGGCGCGGTCGTGGTGCTCGGTCTGGTCGTGGTGTCGATTGGACGCAGCGTCGTGACGGACGCGGCGCCGCCCCAGGCGGCCAGCGCGAACGCGTCGGCGATCCCCATCGATCCAGACGCGCCGGCCGACGTGGTCGCGCTGCTCGACAAGCTTCGGCCGGGCGAAAAGGTCGGCGACTTCACCGTCGGACGGATTTCCGTCCAGCCGGACAAGCACAGCATCCGGATCGAGCTCGCCCAGGACTCGGACGGGTTCTCGGTCTGGATCGAGCGCAAGTCGACCACGCCGGCACCGCGCCAGACCGGCAAATACTCGGTCTTCTTCGGGGCCACCTGGGAGACGCGCGGCGCGAAATTGACGCCCGGTTTCGAGGGGCCGGTGCTCGACGCCATCACCGAGCGGTTGCGCAAGACCGAGGCCGACGTGCCCGTGCCGAAGGGGCTGTAGGGCGGCTCAGGCCCAGGCGCTCTTCCACAGCGCGAGCAGGGTCAGGTTCCACAGCGGCTTGCGGAGATTGCGCTTTCCGGAGCGGTGCAGCGCGAGCAGCCGTTCCACCTCCGCGCGATCGACGAGGCCGTCGGCCCAGGACGCGGGGTCGAGCAGGACCTCGTCGAAGAAGCCGCGCAGCGCGCCGTTTACCCACGTCACGATCGGCAAGGAGAAGCCACGCTTGCGGCGCCGGGCGACCGCGCGCGGCACGCGACCGCCGAGCGCGTGCTTGAGCAGCCACTTGGCGGAGAGCCCGCGCACCTTCATCGACGCGGGCAGCGCCGCCACGTACTCGACCAGCTCGTGATCGAGGAACGGGCTGCGGATCTCGAGCCCGTGCGCCATCCCGGCGCGGTCGATCTTGGTCAGGATGTCCGACTCGAGGAATAGCTGCTCGTAGGCGCGCAGCGACGCCCCCAGCTCGTCTTCGGCCGGGGCCGCGGCGGCGCGTGCTTCGGAGAGCGGATCGGTGACGTCGCGCGTGAACGGCGCGAGGCGACCCAGCTCCTCGAGTCCGAGGTCGAGGGTGTAGGCGAGCCCGCGCAGCGGCGCCGCTTCGCCGAGCGCGCGGGCGTACTGGGCGAGCCGGAAATCGGTGCTGAAGTGCTGCTCGCGCGCCGCCAGCGAACGGCTGGCGAACAAGTGCGAGACGCCGGCGCACCGGCGCCAGCGGTGCTGTCCAGCGGTTGAGCTGCGCGGCGACGAACACGTCGTAGCCGCCGAACAGCTCGTCGGCGCCGTCGCCGCCGAGCACGACCTTGACGTGGCGGGATGTGTACGCCGACAGCGCGTGTACGGCGAGCAGCGACGGATCGGCGAACGGCTCGTCCAGATACGACAGCACGTCGGGCAGCGCGGCCTTGAACTCGGCGACGCCGAAGCGCTGCTCGTGGTGCGCGGTGCCGAGCCAGCGCGCGGTCGTGCGCGCGTCGGTGCTCTCGTCGAAGTCCGGGTGATCGAAGCCCAGGCTGAAGCTTGATAGATGGACGCCGGCGCGGTCGAGCGACGCGCCGACCAGTGCCGAGTCGAGGCCGCCCGACAGCAGCAGGCCTACCGGGACGTCGCTCATCAAGCGCCGCTCGACGGCGCGGTCGAAGCGCTCCGTGATCGCCGCCGTTGCCGCGGCGATCGAAGGGCCGTCCGGCTGCGACACGGGCAGACGCCAGTACGCGCGCGGCGCGGCGTCGCGGCGCGCCGCATCGATCGCGAGCAAGTGCCCCGCCGGCAGCTTGTGCATGCCGCGGAAGATCGCGCGCGGCGTCGGGACGAAGTCCAGCAGCAGGTAGCGCGCGAGGGCCTCCGGGTCGAGTCCCGGCCGCGCGTCCAGCGCGGCCAGGATCGCCTTGGGCTCGGAGCCGAACAGGAAGCGCTCGCCTTCGCGGGCGTAGTAGAGCGGCTTCTGCCCGAGCCGGTCGCGCGCGACGAGCAGCCTGCGCCGGCCGCGGTCCCACACCGCGAACGCGAACATGCCGTGCAGGCGTTCGACGACCGCGTCGCCCCACGCGCGATAGCCGTGGAGGATCACCTCCACGTCGCAGTGGGTGCGGAACGCGTGACCGAGCAGCTCGAGCTCGCGACGAAGCTGGCGCTGGTTGTAGATCTCGGCGTTCGCGATCAGGACGACGCCGTCGTCCGAGCTCATGGGCTGCGCGCCGCCGTCGACGTCCACGATCGCCAGGCGCGTGTGGGCCAGGCAGAGGCCGGCTTCCACGTGCGTCGACGAGCCGTCCGGCCCGCGTCGACTCGAGCGTCGCGGCCATGCGCGCGGCGAGCGCCGGGTCCAGCTCGCGCCCGTCGGTGGCCAGGATGCCGGCGATTCCACACATGGCGCGGGTTCAGTCGGGCGGTGCGCTGAGCTCCAGCAAGCGCAGGTGCTGGCGGGGGTCGTACAGGGGCGGCGTGCGCAGATCGGGTCGCGTCACGAAGCGGTGGCTCACGTATTCGATTTGCTTGTCCAGAACCTGCCGCGAGTGCAAGCGGGCGAGCAACTCCCGGCAGCTCGCTGAAGGCGTCCCGTTGCTGCCCGTGTAGCAGTACGAGCCCTCGAAGAACCAGTAGCAGAGCGGCGCGCCGCCCGCCGGCCCGCGTGGCCAACCGTGCTGCTTCAGCGCGTCGAGGAAGGTCGTGACGCCGACGATGTCCTGCGGTGAGTGGCCGTCGACGCCGGCCTGCTCGGCCGCGACAAGCTCGTAGCGCGCCTCGATCTCGATCGTGCCGAGGTTCTCGCGCCCGAGCTCGCGGACGTCGTCGGGCACCACGAGCGTGCACTTGTCCGGGACGCGCCGCAGCGCCTCGCGGAACACTTGCTCCTCCGCCCGCGGGCCGTACTCCCGCGCCAGGTAGCGATGGGCCCGCACGGGACTGGAGAGCACCAGCAGCGCCACGCCGATCAGAGCCGCCCGCTCGACGCGCCGGGCGCGCCCGGCGCTGGCGGGGTCGCCCACCCGCGTGGCGATCGCCTGCGCGGCCTCGACGAACCCGCTCGCCGCGAGCAGTACCAGCCACGGCAGCACCCAGGTGCCGTAGCGGAAGACCTCCATGTAGCTCGCGGTGACGTCCGTCGTGCCCCGGACCGCGAGCGGCAACAGGCCGGTCACGGCGCTGACGCCGACAATCACCAACAGTCGTCGCTCCAGGCGCCTGAACAGCGCGATGCCAAGCGCCGCGCCGAGCGACAGCCAGTACGGCACGTCCTCCGGGATCAAGAACAGCCCGGGATCATCCGGCAGCGGCAGGTGCAGTCCGAACGATTGGCTCGTCCCCAGGGCGTGCAAGGCGATCTGCGCCGCGATCATGTTCGCGCCAAACAGCCCGAAGCCGAGCCACGCGAGCGGATGGCGCCGCCAGCCTTTCACGACGGGCCACGCGACGGCCAGGAGCGGCGCCCCGGCGATCGCTCCGTCGGGGCGGCACCACGTCCCGAACGCGAGCATGCCGGCACCGGCGATTATCGGTAGGTCGTCGCCGCTGTTCGCGCCGGCGGCGGCCAGGGCCAGCCCCAGGAGCGTCAGCGTCAGCAGCGGGCCCATCAGGAAATCGCTGGTGTACATCGCCGCGTGCAGCGGCACCGACGCGAGCATCAGGCCTGCCAGCAACGGGATCGGTCGCCGGAACCCGAGCACGCGTCCCAGCACCGTCAGCAGCGGTGGCGCCAGCGCGGCCAGCACCGCCGGCACGCGGATCGCCGACCACATCAGGTGTCGCGGCGCCATCAGATCGACCAGCACCGACAGCCCGCCGTAGCCGCCGATGAAGTCCATCAGCCGCCGGTATCCCGAGCCGCCGTCGGTGAGGATGTTGGTTCGCGTCAGTGCGAAGCGGACGAACGCGCTCCACGCCAGCACGCCGAGGATCTCGAGCGCGGCGATCCCGGCGACGCGCCGCCCGGCGGCGTCCTGCCGGCGCCACCACGACGCGGCGCGATCCCCGAGCGCTACCAGGGATCCCACGGCGATGGCCAGGGCGAGCTCCGCGGCGGCGCGGTCGCGCTCCACGGCGCGACTGAAGTCCGCGACCAGGCGCTGCGTCGCGCTTCCACGCGAGGACACGAACCAGCCGAGTCCGGCGATTGCCGCGACGCTGCCACCGACGACCAGCGCGAGCGCGCGCAGCGACTCGGGGCGCTGCTTGATCACACCAAGCCCGAGGGCGACACCGAGGATGATCGCGAACATCCAGATCGACGTCGGCACCGGCTGCTCGTGGTGGGTTCCGGGCTTGAGCATGCTCGGGTTGCTCAGCACGCGAAACGCGAAGGCCGGCGTCGCGTGGGCGCGCACCGTCGACTCCAGGCGCGCCACGGCGTCGCGGGTTGCCGGGTCGAGGTCGTCTCGCGCCGGCGTCGACGAGAAGCTGAACGCGCCGGCGACAGCGCCGTTCACGTCCATCCTGAGGATCGCGAGCCGCGGCCCGTGGACGTCGCCGCGCTTGATCTCGAATTGTACGTAGTTCGAGTAGATATCGATGTTGGCGAGGATGCGGTCGCCGACGATCGGTCCCGGGAGCTTGTACGGCGCCACCAGCGCGGTGAAGTCGCTCTCGTGCCCGGGCGGGATCACGCGCTCGCTCGCCAACGCCACGACGGCGTGGCACATCACCGCCAGCAGCGTGAACAGGGCGAGAAGGCGTCGCTTCGTCATCGGGGACGACGCGGTGGCGAAACCGCGACCGCCAACATGCCGAGCGCGAACACCAGGATCGTCGCGACGAGTCCCATCGCGGCGCCCAGCACCCGACCGGTCGTTCCGAGCGGGAGCAGCGCACACGCCGCGCCGATGGCGAATGGCAGCGCCGCGACGACCATGAACAGCTTGAGCGGGTTGTACGCGAGGATCACCTCGGCCAGGCCTTGGCTCGCGCGGAGCGCGTCGCGGACGAAGCGCACCTTCGATCTTCCGATCCGCTTCGCGTACGCGATCGGGTGGAAGTGGATGAAGCGCCCGTCCAACATCAGGATCACGGTGGTCGTGGTGGTGAACGAGAAGCCGTTCGGGAGGCGATCTACCAGCGGCAGGACCTGCGAGCGGCGGAACACGCGAAAGCCCGAGTTCGGATCGGGGATCCACGTGCCGGTCACGAAGCTCGTCAGGAGCAGGAACGCCGTGCGAACCGGCGAGAGCCACACGCTGCGCTGGTAGCGTGGGCCGGTGCGGGCGCCGACCACCATGTCGAATCGCTCGGCGAGAGCCAGCAGCGCCGGCAGCTCCTCCAGCGGGTACGTCCCGTCGGCGTCCGTGATCGCGATCAGCTCGTGACTCGCTTCGCGCAGGCCGCTCTTGAGCGATCTGCCGTAGCCGCCGGTGCGCGGGTGCACGACCACGCGTGCGCCCGCAGCCTCGGCCACGCCGCGCGTGTCGTCCTTCGAGCCGTCGTCGACGACGATGATCTCGCACGGCCGATCCAACGTCGCCGCGACCGCCGACAGCGTGGAGAGCGTCGTGGCGAGCCCGCGCTCCTCGTCGAGCGCGGGAATGATCACGCTGACGCCGGCCTCGTTCAAGCGCGCGCCTCGAGCAGACCCTTGACGACGCCGGTGCCCTGACGCGCGAGCGTCGTCCAGGGTGTACCTCCGACCAGGCGGAGCACCTGCGAGGGTCTCAGGTAGAAAGACAAGACCGCCCAGCGGAACAGCCGCTTGAGCTCCTCGGGCGCCATCGAGGCGTAGGCGTTCGCGCGGGCGGACACGTCGTGGTCGCCGAAATCGTCGGCTTGGAGCTTTCCAAGCGTGATCAGACCCTCGCGCATGCTGGTACCGAGGCGGGGAGCGTACAGGTTGAAGGCGGCGTAATCGAGGGGCAGATCGCGGGCGTGACGGATCGTCGCCAGAACCTGCTCCGGCGTCTCGCTGGGGCTGCCGAGCACGAAGTGCCCGCAGCTCCGGATGCCGATACGGCGCGCGTGCGCCAGGATCCGCCGCGTCCGCTCGCCGCGCACGCTCTTGCCCAGGCGCGCGGCGACCTCCTCGTCGCCCGTCTCGATGCCGACCAGGATGACCTCGCAGCCGGCTTCGCGCATCAGGTCGAGCGTGGCCTCGTCGAGGACCTCCATGCGGCACTCCGCCGACCAGCGCAGCTGCTTGCCGGCGGCGTGGAGCGTGCGGCAGAGCTGCTGGGCGCGGCTGCGGGTCGGCCCGAAGGTGAAGTCGCGGACGTAGATCTCGCGCACGCCGAGTAGCTGCACGTACTCGAGCTCGGCGGCGAGATCCTCGAGCGGGCGCAGCTGGTACGGCAAGCTGCGCGAGGCGCAGAACGTGCAAGGGAACGGGCAGCCGTTCAGCGTGAGCACGCTGGTGCAGCGCTCCCAACGCGTGAAGGGCATGCGGTAGCGGTCGAGCGGGAACAGCTCGTGACGCGGAAGTCCGTACTGCATCCGCTCCGCGATCGTGACCGGTCGCGCGTCGATGCCGGTCCCGCGGCGCAGCACCACGCCGCCGACGCCCGCGTCGTCGCCCGCGGCGAGGCGCGTCAGCGCCGGATCGGAGAAGGTCGAGAGCAGACCGTCGAAGGCGCGCGTGCGCGCCAGCGTCTCGCGCGGTGCGAAGGAGGCGACGTCGCCCAGGCCGTAGATGCGCGCGCCGGTCTCCGCCGCGAGGCGCGCGAGGAAGCGGTCGTCGTGGGCGAGCGAGACCGCCGCGGTCAGCGAGAAGACGGCGTCTGGGCGGAAGCGCCGGGCTGCCTCGAGCACGGCGGCGTCGTCGAGCTCCGATGCCACGGCGTCCACCACCGCCAGGTCGTGGTCGCCGCCGAGCACGCCCGACAGCACCAGGAGGTCGATCGGCGCCCAGTAGTAGTCGGCCTTGGTCGACTCGCCGCAGGCAAAATCACGGAGCACCAAGCGTCCCGGTGCGGGGGGATTCAAGAGCAGTACCCGGGCCATGGTCTCGCGCAGGCGCGCTCGCGGATCGTCAGCGTGGCACGGCGAATTGCACGGGTCAACGCGGGGCGCGCGCGGGAAGCACGCGGTAGAGCGCGACCATGACCGCGTCGCTGTCGTAGCCGTCCCTGTCCCATCGCATGCTCGGCCGCGCCGGCAGCCGGCGCACGACGACGCGCTCGAGGGGCGCGACGCGCTCGAGCGCGTCGCAGAAAGCAGCGCCCTCGGTCGAGCTGCACAGCGACGAACGGTAGTAGTACACGTGATCGCCGAGCGCGCGTGGGTCCGGCGGAGGTGCTGCCAGCGAGAGCGGCACCGCGTCGATGCCGGCGCCGCTGCTTTCGAAGAGCGGCAAGCTGACGATGCGCTTGTGCGCCCGCGCCAGGTACAGGACCCGCGCGTGGGCGGGCAGCGACGCACGCCACTCGGTGGCAAAGTCCGCTTCGAGGGCGTCGGTGGGGCGGGTGGTCATCGCCTTGTAGCTCGAAGCGACGAACACGATGCCGAGCGCGGCGACCGCGGCGCCGAGCCAGCGCGCGCGCCGGCTCGGCGTCGCGGCGCGGCCGAGCAGCGACGCGACGCACGCGATCGCTGCCGGCCAGAACACCCGCGCCTGCGCCGCGCCGACCGCCGGGTTGGGCGCGCCGAGCACGTCGCTCGCGCGGGCGACGCCGAGCACGAGCGCGAGGCAGGCGAGCGGTACGACCAGCCGCCGCGCGCGCGGCGGCACGAAGCGGAGCACGGCGAGCGCCAGCAGCGCCGCGCCCGCGGCAACCAGCGCCGGCACGAGATGGCCGCGCGCCACCGGGATCCAGGCTCTGCCGAGCTCGCCGCGCAGCACCTCGCGCAGCGTCGAGCCGGCGAACGCCGCGGTCACGACGCCGACGCCGAGCGCGGTCGCGCCCGCCAGCACGAGGCGCGCGCGCCATCGGCCCGGTCCCACGACGACGACCACGGGCAGGCAGGCCGCGCCGACCCAGAGCAACGGGTGGATGCGCGCGACCTGGGCGACCAGCAGGCCCGCGCCGGTCACGGCGAGCACGAAGTGCGGCGTGTGCCAGCGTGCGCGCGCCGCGCCGCACGCGAGCAGCGCCGCGGCGACGAACAACAGGCTCGTGCCGGTCGCGAAGTACGACTCGCTGACCGACGTGCGCAGCAGCAGCGGATCGACGGCGACGCAGAGCGCGAGCGCCGTGGCGATCGACGCGCGCGCGCCGACGCGCCGTGCCACGACGAACGCGCAGGGCGCCGCGAGCGCGGCCAGCAGCGCCTGCTCGAGGTACACGCCGTGCTCCGGGGTCGTGCCGGCGCGCGCCGCCAGGCCGAACATCTCCGCGTAGCCTGGGCCGTAGTCGGAGAGGCTGCCGCCGAGCAACGCCGTGCGCATCCAGTCCGGGCCGTGGCCGTTCTGGTGGAAGTAGCCGTGCGGGAGCGCGCGCCAGCGCAGCGCGAAGCTGGCGGCGCTGGCGAGCGCGAGCGCGAGCGCGGTGCGCGGGCGGCGGCGCAGCGCGCGCACCGCGAGCGCGACGCCGATCGCGACGCCGGCGATCGCGCGCCACGGCAGCGGCGCGGGCGGCGGTGGCGCCCGCGCCGCGTCGTTCGCCTGCGGAGCGGCGGGCGGTGGCGTCAGCCCGGGCAGCGCCGGGTCGGCCTGTACGCACTTCGCGAGCGCGTCGAGGGCGTCGCGCCGCTCGCGCGACACCTTCGCCCAGTCGCCGAGCTCGCCGACCGGCGACAGCGCGAGCCCCGCGACGCGGCGGAAGCCGCGCGTCCCGGCGCCGTCGATCTCGACGTCGAGCAGCGGCTGACCGCGCTTCGCCAGCGACACGACCACGCCGTTCGGCAGACAGTGGCGTGCGCTCACCTCGAGCCCCGCCTGCTTCGAGCAGCTCCGCGTCCACTCCGCGAACGCGTCCGCGCACGCGCCGCCCTCGGCCCGCGCGGTGCCCGCGACGCACCAACAAACCAGACCCACAGCCCACAGGACCAGGATCCTGCCGGTCCGGCGCGAGGCAGCGCGCGTCACGGACCGCTGTGCGGGTGGGGCGCGTGACGCACGATGCGACCCTTCGACAGGTGCGCCATCGCCTCGGTCAGGCCGTCGATCGTCAGGTGGTACATCGGGAACACCTCGCCGATGACCTTGGCGGTGCCGCCGCTCCAGTACTGGGGCGGGTCGGGGTTGAGCCACACGCTGCGCTCGAAGCGATCGCCGAGCAGCGTCAGCCAGTCGAGCCCGGACATCACGCCCATGCCCGCCGGCGCGCCCCACGGGCCGGTGCCGAGCAGCTCGCCCGGGGCCATGGCCGCGTCGCCGACGAGGATCACGCGCCAGCGCTCGTTCAGCTGGTCGATGACGTGCGGCACCTCCACCGGCTCCATCAGCGAGTCCGTCGAGTACAGGCGGCCGTAGATCGTGTTGTGGAAGTAGTACGTGCGCACTTCGCGGAAGTTCGACGCGCGCTTGGCCGCGGAAAATAGCTGCGAGCAGGTGTGGGCGAACGGATCCATCGACCCGCCGACGTCCATCAACAGCAGCACGCGCACGTTGCTGCGGCGCGGGGGGCGCGTGACAATCTCGAGCTCCCCGCCGTTTCGCGCGGTTTCGTCGATGGTGGCGTCGATGTCCAGCTCTTCCTCGACGCCCTCGCGGGCGAAGCTGCGGAGCTTGCGCAGCGCGACCTCGATCTGGCGCACGTCGAGCACCAGGTCGGAGCGATACGGCCGGTACTTGCGCGCGTCCGCCATGCCCATGGCGCCGCGTCCGCCGCGTCCCTTGGAGGCGCCGGCGCGCACGCTCATGCCGCTGGGATTGTGACCGCCGGTGCCGAACGGGCTGGTGCCGCCGGTGCCGATCCACTTGTTGCCGCCCTCGTGGCGTTCCTTCTGCTCGCGGAGCCGCTGCTCGAACAGCTCCCGCAGCTCTTCCGGCGACAGATCCTGCAGCGCCGCGATCTGCTCCGGCGTCAGGTTCTCGAGCACCTTCGGATCCTTCAGCCACTCCTCGAGCTCGTCGACGAGCTTGGCGGCCTCGGTGACGATGCCCTGGAAGTGCGCGAGGAACGCCTCGTCGAACTTGTCGAGATCCGCCTCGGAGTGGACGAGCAGCGCGCGCGCCAGGTAGTAGAAGCCGTCGAGCGTGTTCCGGTGCAGACCGAGCTCGAGCGCGCGCGCCAGCTGCACGGCTTCCTGGGCGCCGACCTTGAGGCGCTTGTTGCGCAGCTCGTACAGGAACGGGACGACGAGATCGCTCATTGTGCGCTTCCTGGTCCGCAGTGGGCGTCGCCCGGCGTGGAGACCACGACGTCGTAGTCGCCGACCTCCACGCGCCCGAGCGGTACCACGACCGAGCCCGCGAAACGCCCACTTCCGTCGGCGGCCAGCGATCCGATGGGAATCAAGCTGCCGCCTTGCGAGCGCAGCGCCACGTCCACCCGCGCGCGCTCGCACGCTTCGCCGTCCGCCTGCACGCGGCCGGTCACCTTGAGCGGCTCGCCGCGCTGCACGTCGTGCGCCTCCACCGTGACGGCCAGGCTCGCTGCCGGGCGCGAATCAGCTGCGTCCGGCGGCGGCAACGCGGCCGGCACGGCTTGCTCGGCGCCGGGCTCGCTCGCGCCGGCACCGGCCGCGCCCGGCGCCGTGCCGGTGGCGGACGTCGCGACGCCCGAGTGCTCGACCATCGCCTGACCGCTCTCGCTGCCCTTGGGCCACGTGTACGGATCGGTCGGCGGCGAGTGGATCTGCTCGTCGGGTGGCTGCTCCGTGTCGAGCCGACCGGCGGCGCCGCCGAGATCGACGCGATGCCAGATGCGGCTATCGAACACCTCGACCCACGCATGCGCCTCGTTGCGGACCAGCCGCGCCGGCAGACCCAGGGCGAGCGCCGTGATCACGAACGCGTAGGCGCGATGCCGGCACACGCCCTTCTGCGACAGTGACAGCTCCTCGTACAGGCCCGCACCGCTCGACGAGGGCAGCTCCGTCGACGGCTTGAACGCGCGGAAATACGCCACCAGCAGCGTGACCGCCTGGCGCGGGCTCATCTCCCGCGACGCGCCCACGGCGTCCAGCACCTTTGCTGCGGGAGCGTGGAGCGACGCCGGCAATGGCGGCACGAAGCGCGCGAGCATGCTCCACGACACGTCGGCGAGCTCGCTGCCGAACACGGAGCGCGGGATCGCCAGCTGCATCGTCAAGCGCACGCGCCGGCGCTCGCGGGCGCGGATGAACCAGTTGTCCGCGCCGTCGCGCAACAGGTCGAACTTCACCGGCGGCGTGGTCTGCGCCACCAGCACGCGCGCGCCGGGCCCCACCGACGGGATGCGGACCGGCACGTCGGTCGCGAGATCGACGACCATGTCGGCGTAGAACTGGTCGTCGCCGGGATGGACGTCGCCGGCGGTACGGATCGGAACCAGCGCCTTCTGCGCCACCACCAGCTCCAGGCTCTCGTCCACGGCGTCGAACGCGTACAGCCGCTTGAACGGCGTCACCGCGGGGCGGAACGGGTCGTCGTAGCTGACCACGTCGGGCTGCGTGGTGTTGCGATCCACGCGATACACCGCGTCCGTGCTGTTCGGCGTCGAGCTGCCGCCGTACGCCTTCTCCGAC
Organism: uncultured delta proteobacterium; assembly: GCA_963775185.1. Taxonomy (GTDB): domain Bacteria; phylum Myxococcota_A; class Polyangia; order Polyangiales; family Polyangiaceae; genus JAPSGB01. The sequence goes on from CAVZIE010000018.1 coordinate 46,073, forward strand.
GAGAACGGGCTCGCGTCGGCGTCCGGCGCGCGCACGATGCCGCTCGGCGTCTCGATCGCGGCGGGCATGCTGCCGTTGGTCGTGGTCGCGGACAGCTGCAGATCTTCCGCGGGGTCCGCCGCCACGAACTCGTGCTCCACCGGCCCGTCGGCGTGCACCGGCGTCGCCAGCGTCGCCAGCATCAGCAGCGCCGCAAGGGCGGGCAGGAAGCGCGACCGTCGCACGGCGGAAGGCTAGCACCGATCGCCGAGCGCCACGTGCAAGCCAGCTCTGTGGCACAAAACACTACATGCCGGACTACACGAAGAGCCGCGTCCTCAGCCTGCGCATCGACCCGGAGCTCGTCGATGCGGTGCGCGAGCGGGCGCGCCCGGCAAAGCCGAAGAAGATCAGCGGGTGGCTCGCGCGCCGCGAAGCGCCGGCGACGCACGCGGAGTTCCAGGCAGGGCGAGTCGGAGCCAGCGAGCAGGTTGCCGCGGCCGTGGCGAAGAAGGCGCGCTTCGACCGGATCACCGTCGCGGCAGCGCGCGCGACCCGGCACCCGCTGCTTGCGGCGGACTCGTTGATCGAGGAGAGCGGGCTCGTGGAAACGATCTGGGACTGAGGCGTCGCGACGGGCGCAAAGTCACATGATTTTTGCGGGATTTTTTCAATGGGCCGCCTGTTCGGCTTCCGCAGCGCCGTCGTCCTTGCCGGCATAGCGCTCCGTGCTCGCGACGTACCCGCTGTCGTCGGCGATGCGCGACGCCTTCCGCCCGGCGTGCACGCTCCGTGCTCGTCCGTGCTCGCCTCAGGAACATGACGCAATGGCCCTGCCGTGCTTCACTCGCGGAGTGAGCCCGACCGTGTTCCGTGACGGCAAGTTTCGCGGCTTCTTCTTTTCCCGGGAAGAGCTGCGGATGCACGTCCATATCAGTTCGCCCGACGGCGAAGCGAAATTCTGGATCGAGCCTCTTGTCGCTCTGGCTGGTCACACGGGACTATCGAAACGCGTACTGGCACGCATGCAACGCCTTGTGGAGGACCACCATGACGAGATTGTCCGGAGCTGGAAAGCGCACTTCGGCAGCGCCGCGTCCTGACGTAGAAGTCCTGTCGGTATCTCCGCATGGGATTTGGCTGGCCGTGCGGGACGTGGAATTCCTGCTCGGCTACACGGACTACCCGTGGTTCCGCGGTGCGAAGGTCGGCGACATCTTCGAGGTCCAGCTTCTGCATGGATCACACTTGTGGTGGCCGTCGCTGGATGTCGATCTGCACGTGGACTCGCTTGCACACCCGGAACGCTTTCCGCTCAAGGCGAAGGTGGCCAAGCGCCGGCGCGCGGCGGGTCCGCGATAGCGGTTCCGCGCCGGACCGGCATCACCCGGAAAGGACGTGCGCGACGACCGGTGTGACCACCTCGAGCTCCGCGCGCTCACCGCCACGTGTAGCCCGGGTTCGCGTCTTCCAGGTGCCCCGGTAGCCACACGTAGCGCACGCCGTCCCAGTGCCAGTCGCCCTTCACCCAGACTTTTCCAGGCGGGATCCGATCAGGTTGCCGGTCCGGCGCGGAATCGTCCGTGACGTGGCGCGGGGCCACGAGCTGTCCGGCGCTGCCCTGCGCGGGGGCTCAAGGCAGGTTCGGTGCTCCGAGTAGCGCGAGCGGGTATCGCGCGACGCGCCAGGTCACGTAGCCGTCGGGTCCGCCCGCCACCGGCTTGTCGTAGGTCTTGATCGCGCCCATCTCGGTGTCGGTCAGATACACGGGGCTGAAGCCGTAGCCCGGCGTGTCCAGTTGCCAGCCCGCGCCGTCGGAAAGGCGGACCACGAACGTGCCGTGCGTCTTGAATGCGGCGTCGAGCGAAAGCCACGCCACGGCGTAGCCGCCCCCGACGATCCAGCGGCCGGTGCAGCCATGCACGCCAGGGCTCGCCCGTACGACCGTCGGCGTCACCGCGCACCGTGATCGCGATGGGCTACGATCCGTCCCAGAGCCAGCTCGCGTTCATCGACACGATGACGGCGCGCGTGCTGCACCACGCGGTTCCCGTGGCGCGGCTGGTCGTGTTCAACACCGCCACCCACGAGAGCCGCGTCGCGCTGGTCGTGCCCCGGCTCGGGCTGTTGAGCCACGTGTTCCTGACGGCACGAGGTGACGGAAGCTGGGTGCTGGGCGGCCAGATCCGCCACTCCCACGCCTGGACGGCCTACGACCTCGCGCTCGGCCAGGACGGCGAGCTCGGCTGGAACGGCTGGAAGGTGTTTCAAGGCAAGATCATCCAGGCGCCGTTCAACAGCTCCGACGGCGTCTTTCTGCCGGTTCTCCGCGCGGGCAAGACCCAGTTCCAGCGACTCGAGCGCAACGCTTTCGAGCATCCAGGCCGCGCTTGCGACAAGCTCTAGGTATGGCCTGGCGCTGCGCCCTCTCCGTCGCGATCGCGGCGGCGCTCGCCGGCTGTTCGGGTTGCTCGTCCAAGAGCGATCCGGTGGCCGGCGTGCGCGACGCTGGTCCGGACGCGATCGCCGACGCGAGCGCGGAAGACGCCGCGTCCGAGGTGACCCCAGGCGACGCGGCGGACGCCGCGGAGGACGTCTATGGCAGCGACTGGGACGCGGGCAACATGCTCAGCGATCCGTCGATCTGGACGCCGGTCCCGGACAACGGCGGGTGCGGGCTGTACGTGGCGAAGGTCGTGCCGGATCCCTTCCAGAAACGGGTATGGAAGAGCTGCGGGACAGGATGCGAGGTGAGCGATGTGCCGCTGACGGGTTTCGGCGACAACTACGCGTGGTACTGGGGTGGCGTGACAGCAAGCCAACGCGGCACCGCCATTGTGATGAGAGCGACGTATCACCTCCAGAAAGGCAAATCTAATACCGTCGCGTCGCGAATCGACGATGGAACGAGCATTGCTGCGGTAGAGGAACGGAATATCAAGTGTAGCGTCGTAGGAACCGCGAATGACATGGCACTCGTATTTCCCATGCTGGGTTTGGGACACCGAATGCGCGGGGGCACGATGCGGGGGATTCCAGCCTGGCGCATCAATTGCCTGGGGGGCACTGGTTGGCCTGGGACGGGCTCGGCGGGGGAGCGTTCGCCTGGGACGACGGCTGGGGCGAGGGCATGAACAACGCCCTCTACGTCAACACCTCGCCCGACGACACGGCGTTCCACGTGGTCCCGTCGGGCAATGATCTCGAGGTGTATGGCCGGGGCAAGCTGGTCGTCTGGTACGGCAGCGACGGCGGCAACCAGAACGCCGTCAAGAGCTACACCGTGGGCGGCGGCATCAAGACGCTGGTGAAGGTGTCGCAAGGGTACGTCTGGTCGGTGGCGCTGAGCGACGACAAGATGGTGTGGATCGTCGTGGACGGGGTGGACTGGGCGAAGTACCGGTTCTCTTCGGCGAAGCTGTACTGGTCGCCGGTGCCGACGGAGCCGGGCGCGATGCGACGTGCGGGGTCCGATCGACGTTGCCGGTGGCGCCCATCGAAAGCGAGGAACTCATCGAGCTGCGGGTCGGTGGCGACTACGCGGCAAGCAAGGGTTGCTGGGGAAACGGATCCGACTACCGGCGAATGTCCAATCTTCGTGGTTCGGCTATCGACGGGCCAAGATCTGGCAGATCCCGCCGCGGCCTGCCAGCGCGTACTGGGGGGTAATGGCGCTGTCGCAAGACACGATCCTCGTTGGCGAGACAAACAATGCCGACCCAGAGTGCCCTGGACCATCAGTACGTGCGTCGCTTCGTGCGCTTCCGCACGGCGGATCTCGATACGTTGCAAAACGGCTGGTGACGTTCCGCGCCGGACCGGCATCACCCGGAAAGGACGTGCGCGACGACCGGTGTGACCACCTCGAGCTCCGCGTCGCTCACCGCCACGTGTAGCCCGGCTTCGCGTCTTCCAGGTGCCCCGGTAGCCACACGTAGCGCACGCCGTCCCAGTGCCAGTCGCCCTTCACCCAGACTTTTCCAGGCGGGATCCGATCAGGTTGCCGGTCCGGCGCGGAATCGTCCGTGACGTGGCGCGGGGCCACGAGCTGTCCGGCGCTCGCCTGCGCGGGCGGTGGGGGCGGCGGACCCGCGGCGGCTTCCGCGCTGGTGTCGCGCACCTCCGCCGTCGCGACGCAGCCGGCGAGCAAGCACGCGGCGCCGAGCACGATACCGCGCCGCACCGGCATCAAGCCTCTTCGATGCCCCACGCGTCGTGCAGGTGACGGCGCACTACATCGGTGACCCACGCCGCCTTCGGCGTCGCGATCGCCGCCGCGCCGCCGCGCGCGCGGATGGCGTCGAGCTCCGGCTGCAGATCCTGCTCGAGCTCTTGCTTGAAGCGCCCGAGATCGACAGTGGTGGCGGCCTCGAGCTCGATCACCGCGGGCGCGTCGGTGTCGCCGTGCAGCTTGAACAGCCGGCTCTGCCCGGGCCCCGGGTTGTACGCGACGTACGCGCTCACGGCGCCCGCGCGCCCGCCGCCCGGTTCGACGATGCCACCCGCGAGCATGATGAGGCGCGCCATGGCGGAAGGATACTCCCGTTCTTCGTGACCGACACCAGCGGCTGGAGCGCGCGCTGATCCGCGTCCGTGTGGCAGAGCGGATCTTCGCGCGCTCGAACAGGTCGACGTAGCTGGCTCGCCGCGAGCGGCACGGCGTAGGCCCGGGATTTCCTGTTTGCCGGGCCCGCGGCGGCGCGTAGCCTTTCTTGATGGGGCGGACCCGGCGCTTGCTGCCACTGATCGTCTTGGGCGCGGTCGCCTGTGGCGGCGTCGTCGCAACGACTGGCAGTGGCGGCGCGAGCGGCAGTGGCGGCGCGAGCGGAAGTGGCGGCGCGGCAGTGGCGGGAGCGGCAGTGGCGGCGCGAGCGGAAGTGGCGGCGCGAGCGGAAGTGGCGGCGCGAGCGGCAGTGGCGGCGCGAGCGGAAGTGGCGGCGCGAGCGGAAGTGGCGGCGCGAGCGGCAGTGGCGGCGCGAGCGGAACCGGCGGAAGCGGCGGCTGCACGAGCATCCCCGCCGGCGTCGGCGGCGCCGCCGCCTGCGGCGCGACGTGTGCCGGAACATGTACGGCGGGGCGCTGCCTGGTCACGCTCGCCACGAAGCAGTGGAAACCGATTGGCCTCGCCGTCGATGCGACCCACGTCTACTGGGCGAACGGGGGCAACGGCACGCTGGCGAAGCTCGGGCTCGACGGTGGCACGCCCGTCGTGCTCGCCTCGGCGCAATACGCGCCGGTCGGTGTCGCCGTGGACGCCACGAGCGTGTACTGGACGAACTTCGAACACGCCACCGGCTCGGTCATGAAGGTCGGGCTCGACGGCGGGACGCCGGTGAAGCTCGCCACGGCCGACGATCCCTGGGACATCGCCGTGGACGCCACCCACGTGTACTTCGTGTCCGGAGACGCGGTGATGAAGGTCGGGCAGGGTGGCGGGACACCGGAAACGCTCGCGCAAGCGCTGCCTGGCGACAAGCCGATGGGCCTCGCCGTGGATGCCACCAGCGTGTACTGGGTGAACGAGCTCGGCGGTACGGTGATGAAGGTGGGGCAGGGCGGCGGCGCACCGGAGACGCTCGCGTCGGGACAACAGCAGCCCGCGCGCGTCGCCGTGGACTGCACGAGCGTGTACTGGACGGATCCGGTCGCTGGAACGGTGATGAAGGTCGCGCGGGAAGGCGGCACGCCGGCGGCGCTCGCGACCGGGCAGAACTACGCCTGGGGCATCGCGGTCGACGCCAGCAGCGTCTACTTCACGACCATGACCAGCGACGGCACGCTGAAGAAGGTCGGTCTCGACGGCGGTACGCCTGAGACGCTTGCGACCGGGCTGAACCGGCCCGATTGCGTCGCGCTCGACGCGGAGAGCGTCTACTTCACGACGTCCTATGCGAGCGGCACCGTGATGAAGCTCTCGCCCAGGTAGATTCCGCGCCGGACCGGCAACCCCTTCAGAACCATCCCGTGGCTACCAGCTGTCCGCCGCCCTCGGGCAACGCGCGCGGCAACACGATCAGCGCGCGGTCGTCGCGCTTGCGCTGCATCGCTTCGCGGAAGCCCGCGCCGACGCTCCAACCGATGCCCTGGCCGAGCAGCGCGCCGGCGACGACGTCGGAGCTCCAGTGATGATCGCCGACGATCATGCCGAAGCCGATCCCGAGCGCGACGGGATAGGCGACGATCGGGATCCAGGGCTGGTCGGGACGATACGCGGTCAGCGCCGCCGCGATCGAGATGCTCGCCGACGTGTGACCGCTCGGCCACGCGAGACCCCGGGCGGGCTGGAAGAAGTTGAACTCGCGCGCGTACTCCGGGTGGTCGAGGCGATCGGGTGCGCGCGGATCGCCGCCGTGACGCGGAAAGGGGCGGCCGGTGACGACCTTGAGCGCGCTGGTCGCGACGACGGTCACGACCAACGCCTGGAACGCCGCGGCGCCCGCGCCGGCCGTGTCGCGATCGCCGGCGGCGAGTCCGACCAGCCACAGCCCCGGCGCGATCACCGCCGGCGCGATGTAGCCGCTGTAGTACGCCGCGTCGCCGTAGGCCGGCGCGGCGAGGTGCTCCTGCACCTGGACGCGGAGCGCGTGGTCGGCCCCGCTCGGCGCCATGGCGGCCGTCGCGCCCACCGCCGCCGCGACCCAGAGCAGGCGCGGTCCGGTGAAGGCGCGCGCCGTGTTGGCGCCGAGGCCGTCGAGCGGCGACGGCATGGGCGCGTCCTGGCGCGTGCGCCGGCGCCGCCCACAGCGCGCACGCGAGGCCACCCGCCGCCAGCGTCCACCTGCGCATGACGGCGATCGGACCACGCCTTGCCGGGTGCGGTCGAGGGCGGCGAGTGGTGTTAGGCTCCGTCGCGATGAGCGAAGCGCTATCCCGTCAGCTCGCCGCTCTGCCCGCGGACGTGCGAGCCCTGCTCGATCACCATCGCTTCAACGAAGCGCGGTTCCTCGCCCTGGCAGACAGACTGGCTGGGGGCCGGGCCGGCGCGGAATCCAACCGCGTCGCCGGCCGCGTCGAAGCGCCCGCCCCCGGCGACATAGCCGAGCTGCCCGCGGCCGGCTCCGCGGAGTACCGGCGCCTGGAGGCGAAGGGGCTCGACGCGCTGTCGCAGGGCGCGTGCGCCTTGTGCGTGCTGGCCGGCGGCATGGCGACGCGCATGGGCGGCGTGGTCAAGGCGCTGGTCGATGCCCTGCCGGGCCAGGCGTTCCTCGACTTGCGGCTCGGGGAGATCGCGTCCATCTCCGAGCGCGCGGGGCGCGCCGTACCATTCTGGCTGATGAGCAGCCACACCACGGACGGGCCGCTGCGCGACGCCCTCGGCGCTCGCCTCGACGGCGAGCTGGTCGCGGTCTTTCCGCAGCACCTGTCGCTGCGCTTGACGCCCGCTGGCGAGCTGTTCCTCGACGACAGCGGCGCGCCCAGCGAGCACGCGTCGGGGCACGGCGATCTTCCCGACGCGCTGCGCGAGAGCGGCTTGCTCGAGCGCTTCGTCGACCGCGGCGGCACGACGCTGATGGTCGCGAACCTCGACAACCTCGGCGCGACCATCGATCCGGCGATCCTCGGCTTCCACCTGGAGCACGGCAAGCCCGCCACCTGCGAGGTGGTGGACAAGGTCGGCGCCGACCGCGGCGGCATCCCGGTACGCCTTGACGGTCGTCCGGTGGTGCTCGAGGAATTCCGTCTGCCGCAGGGCTTCGACCCGGCCGCGGTGCGGGTCTTCAACACCAACACCTTCCACTTCGATGCCCGCGCCCTGCTCGAGCTCGACATGCAATTTTCCTGGTTTTCCGTTGCGAAGAAAGTCGAGGAGCGGCCGGTGATCCAGTTCGAACGCTTGATCGGCGAGGTGACGAGTCACCTCGACACGCGCTTCCTGCGCGTGCCCCGCGACGGGGCCGCGTCCCGCTTCCTTCCGGTCAAGGACTACGAGGAGCTCGCCGCGCGACGCGGCGACATCGAGCTCGTGGCCCGCGCCCGCGGCATGATCCGATGAGCATGCGACACACCCCGACTCGCTTGGCGGCGCTGCTCGCCGTGATCGGCGCGGCGGCCAGCGCGCACGCGCAGGTTCCGGTATCGCGCCCGACGCCGCTGCCCGCGCTCGGGCGCAGCGTGGCCGGCACGGACGACAGCACGGCGCTGGTGCAGGATCCGGCGAACCTCGCGTTCATGCCCGGCGCCGAGCTGCGCTGGTCGAGCATCTATCTGCAGGAGAAGGACAGCGTACCGTGGCAAGGCCACGCGTTCGCCTTCGCGTTCCCGATCCCGTTGATCTCGGCCGCCACCGGCCTGCGCCTGGACGTGATCTCGCCGCCCTTCGCCGCCGGCGCGGCGGCGCCGGCCGCGGCGGGCAACTACGAGTGGCTCACCTGGGGCTTGGCGTTCGGCTCGGAGACGGCCGCGCTCGGCTTCTCGTTGCAGCGCTCGTACTCGAGCGTCGCGGCGGCGCACGCGCTCTCGTCGTGGTCGGCCGGTCTTTCCACGCGGCCGTTCAACGCGATCGGGCTGTCGGTCGTGGCGCACGACATCAACCGTCCCGAGAGCGACGGCGGCTACCGGCTCGCGCCGTCGTACGATTTCGCCAGCGCGATCCGGCCGTTCGGTACGCGCACGGTCGAGCTCGGCGTCGAGGGCAAGTACATCGACGAGGGCAAGGGCGTGTGGGTGCCGCGCGCGACCCTCGGCGTCGATCTTCCGCCGATCGGCCGCCTGCGCGGCGACTTCGCCGTCAGCAATCCCGACGACAAGCAGCTGCGCGCCTGGACGGCGTCGGCCGCGCTCGCCATCTACCTGAACGCGCCCGGCGGCTCGGTGGAGCTCGCCGGCGGCAGCCTGACGGGCAACGGTCTCGGCGCGAAGAACTCGTACAACGTGCAGACGGACGTGGCGTTCCGCGGCTTCCGCGAGCCGGCGGGGCCGGAAGCGCCGCGCTACGCGATCCGCATCCGCATGGAAGACACGCCCGGCATCCGCGGCCACGTCGCGCTGCTCAGGCGCTTGTGGCACATCGCCGACGACGAGCCGAAGGTGGACGCCGTCGTGTTCGAGCTGCGCACGGCCCCCGCGGACACGCTCGCGCACGCCGAGGAGCTGCGCGACGCGATCTTCCGTCTGCGGGCCCACGGCAAGCGCGTGCTCTGCCACCTGGAGGACGCCGCCGGCTCGTCGCTGTACACGTGCTCGGCGGCCAATCGCATCTTGATGAACCCGGCGGGCGGGCTGCGCTTCGCGGGCCTGCGCCTGCAGCACATGTACTTCGCCGGGCTATTGCACAAGCTCGGCATCCGCGCGGACTTCGTGCGCATCGGGCCGCACAAGAGCGCGCCCGAAGAGCTCATGCGCGAGGACGCGAGCGACGTGGCGCGCGCCGACACTGTCGATCTATTGCAGCAGTACGAGCGTCGCTTCTCCGCCGACGTCGCGGCGGGTCGCGGCATGACGGTGGCGGAGCTGCGCAAGCGCGTGGCCGGCGGTCCGTTCATCGCGAAGGAAGCGCGGGACGCCCACCTGATCGACGGCTTCGCCTTCGACGACCAGATCGAGGACGCGGTCGATCGTCTCGTCGGTCGGTCCACGCCGTTGCTCGACAAGGACCCGGCCGATCGCGCGCCGGAGCGCTTCGGCGGCGGCAAGCAGATCGCGCTCGTGTACGTGGACGGCGACATGATCGACGGCCGCAACCGCACGATTCCGCTGCTCGGCACGCGCCTGGCCGGTTCGTACACGATCGCCGAGACGCTGAAGAAGGTGCGCGAAGACGCCAGCGTGGGCGCGGTCGTGCTGCGCGTCGAGTCGCCCGGTGGCTCGTCGATGGCCGCGGACGTGATGTGGCGCCAGATCAAGCTCACCGCCAAGGTCAAGCCCGTGATCGTGAGCATGGGCAGCTACGCCGCCAGCGGCGGCTACTACATCTCCGCACCGGCGACGCGCATCTTCGCCAACCCGCTCACCATCACCGGCAGCATCGGCATCTTCTACGGCAAGGCGGACGTCGCCGGACTCTTGCGCAAGATCGGCGTCAACGTCGAGACCTACAAGACCGCGCCGCGCGCCGACGCCGAGAGCATCTTCCGGCCGTTCACGCCTGAAGAGCGCAAGGAGCTCAAGCACAAGGTCGGCCAGTTCTACGACGTCTTCCTGTCGCGCGTCGCCGAGGGGCGGAAGATGACGAAGGAAGCCGTCGACAAGATCGGCCAGGGCCGCGTGTGGACCGGCGAGCAGGCCAAGGCGCGCGGGCTGGTGGACGAGATCGGCGGCCTGCGCCAAGCCCTGGAGTACGCGCGGCAGGCGGCGGATCTACCGGAATACGCGCCGATCGAGGAGCTGCCGCCGCCGGACACGACGCTCATCGGACGACTGCTCGGCATCGACGGCGTGCGCGACGATTTGCACGTGGCGCTGCCGTCGCAGATCTTCGATCTGGTCCACGCGCTGTCGCCGTTCGTGATCTACTCCGGCGACAAGCCCATGGCACTGATGGACATGGCGCTGGTCAAGCCATGAGCGACCCGCCGCTGCTCGCGTGCGAGAGCGCTCGCATCGACGTGGGCGGCGGCGTGCTCGTCGAAGGCCTGAGCTGCCAGAGCTCCGGCGATCGCCTGGGGCTGGTCGGCGCGTGGACGCCGCTGTTCGCGCTGCTCGGTTCGGAAGCGGCGCTGAGCTCGGGACAGATCGCGATCGCCGGCACGCCCGCGGCGCGCGCCGCGGCGCTCGGCGTCGTCGGGCTCGCGCGCACCGCGTCGCCGTTGCCGGGCGCGTGGCGCGTCGCCGAGCTGCTCGAGCACAGCGCGCGCCTCGCCGGCGTAGCGGGTCGCGACGTGCGCGTGCAGGCGCGGCGCGCCGTGGAAGCGCTCGGCGTCGAAGCGCTGCTCGAGCGTCGCATCGCGTCGCTCGCGCCGGTGGAGCACCGCGCTGCCATCGTCGCGCACGCGCTGATCGGCGCGCCGCCGGTGATCGCCGTGGAGACGCCTCTCGACGATCTCGACGACGTGTCGCAGCGTGCGCTCGCCGATCTGCTGGTCCGCGCCGGCAGCGGACGGCGGCTGATCGTGTCGGTCGGCGCCGTCGCGCCGATCGGCCCGGCGCGCGGCCTGCTCGACGCCCTGGACGACGTGCTGGTGCTCGAGGCCGGCAGCCTGGTGGCCCAGGGCCCGCCCGGTCACGCGCTCGCGCCGGGCAAGCGCTATCTCGTGTCGGTGTCGCGTCACGCCCCCGCCCTCGCCGAGGCGCTGGCTGCGCGCGGCGTGGAGCTCTCCGTCGCCGCAGCGAGTGGTCGGCTGCTCCCGCCCACGCCGGACCTGGGCGAGTCGGCGCGCCTCGTCGTCGATCTCGCCGGCGAGGTCGGTCCCGACGATCTGCTCGCCCTCGCCCTCGAGCTGGACGCGCCGGTGCTCGAGCTAGCGCCGCTCGCGGGCACGCCAATCGCGCCCGTGCAGCCAAACACGCCCGTCCAGCCAAGCACGCCCGTCCAGCCGAGCACGTCCTGACATCGAGTCCTGCTGCCGGTCCGGCGCGGTATCCGGCGGCTCGCAAGAGCAGCTCGTCGCGCCGCGCGCGCGTGTCGTCGCGCCGCGCGTGTCGTCGCGCCGCGCGAGCGTGTCGTCGCGCCGCGCGGCTCGTCGCGCCGCGCGTGTCGTCGCGCCGCGCGTGTCGTCGCGCCGCGCGTGTCGTCGCGCCGCGCGGGTCGTCGCGCCGCGCGTGTCGTCGCGTCGCGCGGGTCGTCGCGTCGCGCGCGAGCGTGTTGGGCGGACATCGGAGGGGGGCATAACCGGTTATGGGGGGTGTACGTGTCCATGAGCGGCGCGTCGCGGCGCGCCGTCGCCGGTGATCGCGTTGCAAGTACGCGGAAGCTCGTCGCGTCGCGCGGGTCGTCGCGCGCGCGAGCGTGTTGGGCGGACATCGGAGGGGGGCATAACCGGTTATGGGGGGTGTACGTGTCCATGAGCGGCGCGCCGCGGCGCGCCGTCGCCGGTGATCGCGTTGCAAGTACGCGGAAGCTCGTCGCGCCGCGCGGGTCGTCGCGCGCGCGAGCGTGTTGGGCGGACATCGGAGGGGGGCATAACCGGTTATGGGGGGTGTACGTGTCCATGAGCGCCGCGCGGGTCGTCGCGCGCGCGAGCGTGTTGTGCGGACTTCGCAGGGGGGCGTAACCGGTCATGGGGGGTGCACGTGTCCATGAGCGGCGCGCGGGTCGCCGCGTGCGCGAGGCGGGTGGGTCGGACATCGGAAGGGGGGATAGCCGGTTATGCGGGCTCGTGGGATTTCCCAGGTTGCGATCCTGTTGACGGCGGCCGACCGACGGCGAATTGTGCCGAGCATGTCGAGAGCCGCGCTGGCCGAGACGCGACGCATCGTCGTGAAGGTGGGCTCCCGCATCCTGGCCGACGATCCGGATCTGCCGAGAGCGATCGCGACGCAGATCAAGGCGTTGACCGCGCGCGGCCGCTCGGTGGTGCTGGTGTCGAGCGGTGCGATCGCCATCGGCTGCCGCCGGCTGGGCTATCGCACGCGGCCGCGCGAGATGGCGCGGCTGCAGGCCGCTGCGGCGGCGGGCCAGAGCGTGCTCATGCGGCGCTACGACGAGGCGTTCGCCGACCAGGGTCTCACCGCCGCGCAGGTCCTGCTGACGCACGCGGACCTGTCCGATCGCGAGCGCCTCAACAACGCCCGGGACGCGCTGGCGGCGCTGCTCGACGCCGGCGCAGTGCCGATCATCAACGAGAACGACACGGTCGCCACCGACGAGATCCGTTTCGGCGACAACGACCAGCTGGCAGCCATGGTCGTGCCGCTCGTGGGCGCCGAGCTGCTGGTCCTGCTCACGGACGTGGACGGCGTGCTCGACCGCGCGGGAAAGCGCATGCCCGTCATGCGCGACGACGCCGACATCGGGGACGTGCGCGCGCCGGGGCGCGTCGGCACCGGTGGCATGACGAGCAAGCTCGACGCGGCGCGCAAGGCCGCCCGCGCCGGCGCGTGGGTCGTGATCGCGCCGGCGTCTCGCCCCGACGTGCTGGTCGACGTCGCTGCCGGTCGCGACCTGGGCACCTTGTTTCCCCGTACCGGCACCGCGCTCCGCGCGCGCAAGCACTGGATCGCCTACACGCTACGTCCCAGCGGGACGGTGCTGCTCGACGCCGGCGCCGTCCACGTCCTGGCCGCCGGGCGCAGCAGCTTGCTGCCCGTCGGCGTGCTCGGGGTCCGCGGGCAGTTCAATCCCGGCGACTCGGTCCGCCTCGTCGCACCGGACGGATCGGAGATCGGACGCGGACTGACGCGGCTCGGAGCGCTCGAGGTCGCTCGCGCGGCGGGCCTGAAGGGCAAGGAGCTCGAGGCGCTGTTCGGCGCCCGCGCCGCGGATCTCGTGGTCGTCCACAAGGACGATCTCGTGCTGAGCGCCTGAGCGAGCGCGTGAGCAAAGGTCGCACCCCGGTCTACATCCGACCACCCGACGCCAAGCCGGGCCGTGCGTTTCCGCGCCGGGCAGACAAAATGAAACGCCCACCCAATGAACAAAGCGTCGCTCGAGTCGGAACCTTTCGCTCCTGCTGGTGTCGGGTGTGACTGGAGCTGTCGGTGATGGGCGAGTGGCGGTGGTTGTGCGCGGGTCTTGGCGTGGCGATGCTCGCGTCGCTGAGCGCGCTCGGGCCCACGCCCGCGACGCCGATCGCCGGCCCCGGTCTGGGCCGCGAGCTCGACGCACTGGAGGCCCGCGTCGGCCGTGATCCGGGCGACGCGCAGGCGCTGGCGCGCCTGGTCGACGTGTATCTCGCCCACGCGGCGCCGGGCCTCGCGGAAGCGGCGCTCGAGCGGGCGCCCGGCGCGATCCGCGACCAGCCGCGCATCGCGGACGCCCGCGCGCGCACGTTGGTGCAGCTCGGCTTCTCCCGCGACGCCCTGGCGGCACAGCTGGAGGTGCTGCTCGAGTGCGCGCACCGATCGTGTCCGCCGGCGCTCGCGGGGCACGCGGCCTATCGCGCCGACTATCTGGCGGAGCTGGTGAGACTTGGAGTGGACGATCCGCACGCGAACCCACGGCTCGCTCGAATGGCGTATCGTCGATCGACGCGCGAGGTCGCGCTCGCGGTCCCTTGAACAGGATAGGTACCGATTTCGTGAAATCCGCTCGGAGAAGCCTTGCACCAGGTCTGGTGTTGCTCGCGGCGTCGAGCGGCGTCGGCTGCGCGCGACTCGGCGGGCTGCACGCGAAGTCGAAGTCCGAGCCTCCGGCGCTGCCCGCGGCGTCGCCCGACGACGAGAGCCGCGAGCCGCCGCCGTCGATCCCGCTGGCTCTGGCTCGCGACGATGACTACGTCGTGCGCGTGGTGGCGGGCAGCGTGACCTGCACGGGCACGCTGATCGACGAGGACCGCGTGCTCACCGCCCATCATTGCGTGAGCCAGCGCGACAAGTACGGCGACATGACCGACGCCGACGTCGAGCCGAAGCAGATCCGCGTCGAGCTCGGCGGCGACTACCTGCCCTGGGGCGAGGTCGGCGTGCGCGCCGTGGTCGCGCCGCCCTGTGGCTACAAGGCCGGAACCGGCGACATCGCGATCCTGGTGCTCGAGCACAAGCTGATCGGCGTGGCGACGAGCAATCCCGAGCTCGATCACCCGCCCGTGGACGGGCAGTCGATCGAGCCCATCGGCTTCGGTCGGTGCGCGATGTCGTCCGACGGGATCCGTCGCAGGGAGCGCACCGGCGGTCGCATCGAGCACGTGGATCCCACGCGCTTCCGCGTGGAGGCCTCGATCTGCCCCGGGGACTCGGGTGGGCCCGCGCTCGACCGCAGCAGCGGCGAGGTGGTCGGCGTGATCTCGCTCAGCGTGATGGACGGCAGCGAGCAGACGGTGGGGCGGTCGGTGTTCACGCGCCTCGATCGCTGGCGGCCCGTGTTCTCGAACGCCAAGCTCATCGCGGAGGGCGCGAGTCCCGCCGAGCTCCCGCCCATCGCCGGCTGCGAATAGCGATCCACCGCGAAAGTGCCGCTCCGGGACGGATGCGCTAGGATCGCGCCCGATCGATGCGCAAGGCCGTCCGCTTCCTGCTCTGGACCGCCGTCGTGGTCGGAGCGCTCGTGGGGACTCTCCGGGCGTTCGCGCTGCGCTGGTGGCGGTTGCCGGAAAATGACCCGTATCTGGACGCCTCGGTCGAGCCGACGCTCCGGGGCGGCGACCTGATCGTGCTGTGGCGCCTCACCAAGCCGTCGTTCGGCGACCTCGTCATGTGCCCGGAGCCGAACGCGCCAGGGCGCATCGTGATCGGCCGCATCCTGGCCGAGGAGGGCGACGAGATCGAGATCGACGGCGACCGCGTGATCGTCAACGGCCGCGCGTCCGAGAGCGAGCGGGTGTGCTCCGACCGCACGTTCAAGATCCTCGACCCGGCCAACGGGCGCGAAGTGACCCAGCCGTGCAGTGTCGAGGCGATCGCCGGCCACACGGCGATGCGCGGCGGCCACGGGGAAAACCCGGTGGCGCCGGTGAAGACGGACCACAAGGTCGGGCCGGGGAAGGTCTTCCTGGTCAGCGACAATCGGCTTTTTCCTTATGATTCCAGGGATTTCGGAACTGTCGAGCGATCGACGTGCAGCGAGACGGTGATGTTTCGTCTGGTCGGGCGCGCTGGCTTCGGCGACCAGAAATACCGCCTTACCTACATCCAGTAGCTCCGCTTGACCGGCGCCGAGTGAGGCCCATAACGTGGAAATCTCCGTGTCAGACCCGGCGATCGAGATCGGAGTCGTCTGCGGGCGGTGCGACAGCTACAGCCCGATGGGGACCGGCTTGTGCCCGGTCTGCGACAACGAGCTGGTGCTGCTCGGCGGCTTGGCCCGCGCGCCGTCGAGCGCCCCGCCGGACGAACGCGGTTCCAATTCGCCAAGAATCGATCAAGGCTCGCGCCATCCCGGTCCCTCGCTCGAGGGGCTGTCGGAGGAGGAGCTGATGGATCAAGCGAAGCACTTTGTCTGTAACTCGTGCATGACCCCGGTCCCGAGCGGTCACAAGTTCTGTGGACGCTGCGGCGCGCCGGTGCCCGAGGAGATCCTCGACCTCCAGGTGAAGTTCTTCAGCGACATGCAAAACCCGGAGAAGGCCCGCCTGATCCTGATCCGGGGCGAGGGCATGGACGGCCTCAGCTATCACCTCAAGGCCGAGCAGCACCTCGTCGGTCGCACGGGCCAGCTGGAGTTCCCGGACGATCCGTACATCTCGCCGAAGCACGCGAACTTCTTCTATCGCGACGGCAAGCTGATCGTCCGCGACGAAGGCTCGCTGAACGGCGTGTACATCCGCGTCCGCGGCACGGTGGACATCGCGCCGGGCGACACCTTCCTGGCCGGCGAAGAGGTGTTCCGCTTCGATCCCACGCCGAAGGCCTCCGACGGCGCCGATCAGGACGGCACCTTCTTCTATTCCTCGCCGAAGTACCCGAGCGCCTTCCGCATCAACCAGGTCATCGAGGGCGGCGCCGTCGGGATGACGGTCTGTGCGCGCGGCAACGCGTTGCACGTGGGGCGCGAGGACGGCGACCTGAACTTCCCGAGCGACGTGTACATGTCGAGCAAGCACTGCACGCTCGAGGAGCACGACGGCAAGTTCACGCTGACCGACCACGACAGCCGCAACGGCACCTACGTGCGCATCAAGACCGAGCAGCAGCTCACGCACGGGGACTACGTGTTCATCGGGCGCAAGCTCCTGCGCGTCGAATACAACGTGAACTGAGGCTGCTCAGTCCTGCTCGGGGCTGTCGTCGCCGCGGCGCGGCCGTCGCCGGCGACGGCGGCGGCTGGGCCGCGCGCTTTCCGCGGCCACGTCGCGCGGGTCCGGGCGCGGGCGCGACGACGGCGCCACGGCGAGGCCGCGCGCGGCTTGGCTCAGCTCGAGCACGTCCATCGCCAGCGGGTACAGCGCCGTCTTGGAGAACCGGCCCGAGCGCCCGCCCTCGAGGCGCGGCAGGAGCGCGACGATGCGACGCACCGAGTCGCCGATGCGTCGCGGCACGTTGAGGCGATCCGCGACGGGCTCGAGAAAGTCGAACGCCGCCTCGATGCGATCGCGCGCTCCAGCGCACGCTTCGCGCATCGGCTCGAGCAGCAACGCCGTGCACAGCACGATGTCGTCGAAGGGCGCGCCGCGCTCCGCGGTCTGTCGATCGATCTCGCTGAGCAAGCGCCACACGATGCCGTCCTCGTCCTGCGCGTCGCTGAGGTACGCGGCGAGCTCCGGCAACAGCACGTCGAGCACGCCGGTCTCCCAGGCGAGCCACATCGATCGATGCGCGGCGCCGCCGCGCAGCAGCCGCAGGAGCTCCTCGAACAGCCGCGGGCGTGCGGCCATGGCGAGCGCGCCGCGGCACTGCACGATCGCGTCGTAGACCTCCGGCGAGATCCCGAAGTCGAGCCGCGCGCTGAACTTGATCGCGCGCAGGATGCGCACCGGATCTTCGAGGAAGCGCACCATCGGGTCGCCGATGGTGTGGACGGTCCGGCGCTCGATGTCGGGCATTCCCTCGACCCAGTCGAGGATGCGGCGACGCTCCAGATCGTAGAACAGCCCGTTGATCGTGAAGTCGCGCCGCAGCGCGTCCTCGTGTGCGTCGCCGAACACGTTGTCGTAGCGGATCAGCAGATCGTCGCCGTTCTTCGTCTCGTCCTGCTGCGGCGGTCGGCGGAAGGTCGCGGTCTCGATCACCTTGCCGCCGCCGAACAGCACGTGCACGAGCCGGAAGCGCCGGCCGATGATGCGCGAGTTGCGGAACAGGCGCCGCACGTCTTCCGGGCGCGCGCTGGTCGCGACGTCGAAGTCCTTGGGCGAGCGGTCGACGAGCAGGTCGCGCACGCAGCCGCCGACCAGGTAGGCCTCGTAGCCATTGCGCACGAGGCGCCGCACGACCTTGGCCGCGTCGTCGTCGACCCGGCCGTCGTCCAGATCCACCGGATGAACCACCGGCTCCACGGCGTGCTGCGCCGGCGCTCTCGCGCTGCCCGGGGCGTCGTCCACCGGCTCTTCTCTCGTAACGCGTTGCGTCAATTCGTCGCGATCCTGCTCGCCACGCCGCCGGCGCCGGGCTGGGGGCGCGGCACTCCCGATTCCGGGTTCGGCCGTGTCGGGGGTCGAAGGCACTGGCGGTCGTCGTTGAGCCGTCGGGCCGGGCCACGGGCCCGAGGCGCGATAACAAAGACTCTATTCCGCGTGTTAGCAGGCCAGCGCGCCGGAAACCAGTTCGGGCTCGTCCCGGCCCGGGCTCGCGCCGGACCGGCACCCAGGAAAGCCCAGCCCAGAGCGCTTATGCGGCTCGGCCGCGGGCCGTACTGACGTTCGCGATGACGTACTGGCTGCGGCTCCAGGGGACCCGGTTCCCGATCCGGCGTGGCGAGACGACGATTGGCCGCAGCCCCTACTGCTCGATCGTCGTGAGCAACGGGCTGACGAGCCGGAGGCACTGCGCGATCCGGCTGGAGCCGGAGGGGCTCGTGATCGCGGACCTGGGAAGCTCGAACGGTACCGCGGTCAACGGCGAGCTGCTGGACGGGGAGCAACGGCTGGAGCCCGGCGACATCCTGCGCATCGGGACCGACGAGCTCGAGGTGCTCGAGACGCCGACCATCGACATGCGCGCGCGCGCCCATACACAGCGCGACGAGCTGCCGCCGGAGGAGACGACCCGGCACCGGATGCCCGCCCTGAGCGAGCCGCCGCCGTCGCCCGCGGAGGCGACGCTCGACCTGGTGGAGGGGTTGATCGCCCGGAGCTCCGTGCTCGAGGAGCCGGCGACCCTGGAGATGATCCAGCGCGCCATCGAGGCCTTGCTCGCCGCGCGCGCCGGACCCGTCAACGGGACGAACGGGACGCGCATCCGCAACGTCGTTCGCGCGCTCGAAGCCTGCTGCAGCGCTGCCCGGCTCGAGCCGTGGCGAAGCCGCACCCTCTCGGCGCTCGCGCCGGAAGCGGCGTCATGACGATCCTGGTGCTGAGCGCCGACGAGGATGCGGCCGGCGCGTTGTGCTCGGCGCTCACACGCTCGGGGTGCGCGCCGAGCTGGGAAACCCAGCCGGACTCCGCGCGCGACGTGGCGCGGCGCCATCCTCCATCGGTGGTCGTCGCGGACACGTCCGTGCCGGGTCACGCGCGCCTCGTCGACGAGGTGCGGGTCGGCACGCCGTGGGCGCGTGTGTAT
Source organism: uncultured delta proteobacterium (assembly GCA_963775185.1). Taxonomy (GTDB): domain Bacteria; phylum Myxococcota_A; class Polyangia; order Polyangiales; family Polyangiaceae; genus JAPSGB01. Next base: position 65,237 of record CAVZIE010000018.1, read on the forward strand.
CTGCTCGGCGACGCGCTGGCCGATCGCGGGTTGCCCGTGGTGCAGAAGCCCTTCGACGCGTCGGGGCTCGCGGACGTGCTCATGCGCGAGCTCGAGCTGGCGCGGCTCGACCGCGGGCACCGGACGCTGCAGGCGCAGGCCGAGGAGCTCGGGCTGCTGCTGGAAGCGAGCTTCGAGGCGATCGTCGCGCTTGCCGCCGATGGCACCATCCGGTCGTGGAACCTCGGGGCCGCGAACCTCTACGGCTACGTCGCGCACGAGGTCATCGGCCGCCACATCAGCGTCCTCGACGTGGATCCCGGGCGCACGGCGGAGCGGCTCGCCGGCGCGCCGCGATCGGTGATGGACATCGTGCGCCGTCGCAAGGACGGCTCCGAGGTGCTCACGCTGGTTTCGCTCTCGCGCGTAGAGCGCCCCGGCAGTGCCGAACACGGCTACGCCGAGGTGTCGCTGGACGTCGGCGAGCGCCGCAAGCTGGAGCGTGAGCTGGAGCATGCCGAGCGGCTCGCCGCTATCGGCCGGCTCGCCGCCGGCATGGCCCACGAGATCAACAACCCGCTCGCGGTAATCCACGCGTCCGTGGCTTACATCGCCGAGAGCGCCGAGCGCTTCGACGATCCAGAGCTCGAGGAGTGTCTGCGCGACACGCGGCTGGCCGTCGAGCGCATCGGCTCCTTCGTCCAGCACGTGGTCGGCTTCGCGCGACGCGAACGGCCGCAGCTGTCCGACGCGCGGCTGACGGACGCCGTGGACATCGCGTTCCGCATGGTCCGGCCGCGCGCCAGGGACCGCGGCGTGACGGTGCACGTCGAGGCGTTCGGCGACGTGCGCGTGCCGCACGATCCCACGCGACTCGCGCAAGCGCTGCTCAACGTGCTGTCGAACGCCGTCGACGCCGCGGCCACCGGCGGTCGCGAGGTGCGCGTCCGCGCGCTCGCCGGACCCGACGCTGTCCGCATCCAGGTAGATGACTCGGGCGCCGGGATCGATCCGGCGATCGCCGCCCGGCTGTTCGAGCCGTTCGCGACGACAAAACCCTACGGTCAAGGTACCGGCCTCGGCCTCGCGATCACCAAGCAGATCGTCGACGACCACGGCGGCCGCATCGAAATCGGGCCCGCCGGCGCCGGCGGGACGCGCGTGGAGATCCGCTTGCCGGGGCTGCAGACCTCCGATCACCGCGTGCTCGTCGTGGACGAGGACCCGGCGGTGCGGCGCGCGCTGGCCGCCGATCTGCGTCGCGAGGGCTTCCTGGTCGCCCAGGCCGGGATGCTCGGTGCTGCGCGCGACGAGCTGCTGGCGCGGCACACATCGGTGATCGTCGTCGACGTGCGGCTTCCCGACGCGGGCTCGCTGGACGTGGTCCCGACGCTGCGCGCGACCTTGCCCGCGGCGCGCATCGTGGTCCTGGCCCCTCCGACGGAACGCGTGGCGGTCGGCGACGCGGACCTGGTGGTGCCCAAGCCCTGGGATCGAGCCGAGCTCGTCGCCGCCGTGCGCCGGTTGTGCAGCGCGGGCTGAGACTCAGGGCGCCGACGTGCCACGACGCGGTGCGCGCGTCTGCGATCCGGTGTGACGTGCCGCGGTCGCCGGCGCCGCACCGAGGCGCCGCAGCGCGAGACACGTCACCGACTCCTTGCAGGGCCCGACGCGGCCGCGGGTCGACGGCCAAGCCGGACCGCCGACTTGCTTGTGATCGCGGACGTCGGGTCCGCGCCACGCGCCGAGCGAGCCGACCAGCGCTGCCTCGTGATCGTGCGCGGGCGCGATCGGCAGAGGTAGCGCCGGCGCGACACCCACGTGCTGCACCGGCGAGCCGTCGGGCAGCGCGTACAACATCGTCGTAAGTCGCAGCACGCCGACGCCCGGCCGATCGTCGAAGTACTCCTGGATGCAGCCCTTGCCGAAGGTGCGCGTCCCGACCACCGTGCCGCGCCCGTAGCTCTCGAGCGCGCCCGCGATCATTTCCGCGGCGCTGGCCGTGTAGCCGTCGACCAGGCTCGCCACCGGGCCGTGCCACACGCCCGAGGGCGCCGGCGCGAGCGCGCGCTGGATCTCGATGGCGCCGCCGCGGTGCCGATACGGGAAGCTCGGCGCGCCCGGCAGGAACACGCCGATGGCGCCGGCTGCGCCGTCCGTCGAGCCCCCGCCGTTGCCGCGCAGATCGAGCAGGATGCCGACCGGCGGATCCTGCGTCGCGTTGTCCGCGACGATCTGCGACAGCTCGTCGCCCAGCCCGTCCGGCACGTCGGGGATCGTCACGACCAGCACGTCGCCGTCGCCGTACGGGATGCGCTGCGTGGCAAGCTCGATCTCCGGCGCGTCGTCGGAGGTGGGCGGTAGCGGGATCTCGACGCGCTCGACGCGCGCGCTCGACGCGCGCACCACGGTCACGCTGCGGCTGGTCTCGGCGCCCACCGCCTCGAGCTGGGCGAGCTGCTCGACCTGCTCCACGCTGAGCCCCGCCGTCGCGATCCCGCCCACCGACAGCACCACGTCGCCGACGCGCAGGGGCGGCGCGGGATCCTCGAGCACGCGCACGCCGATCGGCGTACGCATCATCTGGCCCCACAGGCGCGGGCCCGGATCCATGGCCGCGTCCGCGGCGTACAGCGACCACTCCTCGTCGAGGGGTGCCCACTGGCCGTGCGCGTCCAGCGCCGGCACGTAGGCGCGCACCGTCGCCGCCAGCACCGCGCCGGTCCACTGATCGACGCTCATCAGCGGCAGCAGCCGATCGCCCGCGGCCCGGAAGGTCTGCTGGCCGCTCTTGTCGAACGCCTTCTCGAACGCGCCGGCACGTTCGCCGAGCAGCATCGACAGCTCGCGCGCCGGCCGCGTCACCGGATCGTCCTGGAACACGGCTTCGCTGGCGAGGGCAAGCGCCCGCGGGCGCGTCAGCATCGGCGCGTGCGACGCCGCCGCGTCGAACGCCGGGCGCAGCTTCGCGACCCACTGTTGGACGGTGCGCCCGATCTCGCGCGCGGCGGCGCACGGCGAGCCGTCGCGCGGTCCGCGCTCGATCTCCGCGAGCAGCGCCGGCGCCACGCGGCGCACGACCGCCGCCGTGGGCGCGTCGGGCGCCGCCGACCACAGCCCGTGCGGATCGAGCCAGCCGATCATCCCGTCGGCGACCGTCGCGGCCTTGGGCGTGCCCACCGGTTCGGCGATGCGCGCGTGCACCTGCGCGATCACCCGTCGCGCCGCCCGGCAATCGAGCATCGCGGGCAAGCCGTTCGGCATCTTCAGCGGGCGGACCGACCCTTCGCCGTCGTCGACGTCTTCCTGGGCTTGTGTCGGTGGCGGCGCGGAATCCACCGGCCGCACCGACGGCGCGGGCGCACCAGACGCCGCGGGCAGCGCCGCCACGGCACGCGGATGACGGATCGAGTAGCCCGCTGCGCCCGCCAGGCCGAGCGCGACCACAGCCAGCGCGACGCGGCTCTTCGAAATCGTGGTGCGCGCTTCCGGCATCGGGCCGCACAGGATAGCGCCGCGCGACGCGAACCGTTAGTTCGCGACCATCCGGGCGCGGCGGGCGTCGCGCGCCGGCTGCCAAATTGCAGCCGATCCGCCATGCGCGCTATACGTGGCGCCGTGATCGCCGATGCCATCGTGCTGCTCGGATGCCGCATCGAGCCGGGGGGACGTCCCGGGCCGGCGGCGCGGCGGCGCGCGGCGCGCGCCGCCGCGGCGTTCCGCGACGGGGTGGCGTCGTGGGTGCTCGCGAGCGGCGGGCGGCGCTGGGACGGCGTGCCGGAAGCGCTGGCGCTTCGCGACGAGCTCGCGCGACTCGGCGTGCCGGAGAGCGCCGTCGCGGTCGAGCTGTGCTCGCTGTCGACGTTCGAGAACGCGCGCTACTCCGCGCCGCTCTTGCGCGAGCGCGCCGCCCGGCGCGTCGCTCTCGTGACGTGCGATTGGCACATGCCGCGCGCACTCGCGAGCTTCCGCGTCGTGGGCGTCGACGCGTTCGGGCTCGCCGCGCCTTCGGCGCCGCTCGCCCCGCACCGCGCGCTCGCGCGCGCCGCGCGCGAGCGCGTGAGCTGGCTCGTCGATCGCTCGCTGGGGAGCGCGCCGTCGTCGTGATGCGTCGCGCGCTGGTGTTGTCGCTCGCGCTCGTCGCGGGCTGTCGCGGTTGCCGGCACGAGGCGGCGCCGACGGCCGCCGCTTCGGCGTCGGCCTTCGGCGCCGCCGCGCCGTCGCCGGCCGCGGCGCGCGCGCGCGCCGCGGCCCTCGCCGCCGCCGAGCAGCGCGGCGATTCGGCGGCCGTCACCGAGGCGGATTCTGACGAGCCGCGCCGTCACGGTGCGGCGCGCCGCGGCCCGCGCGCTCGGCCGCATCGCGGACGCGCGCGCGGGCAAGCTGTTGCGCGCGTCGCTCTCCGACGCCGACGGCGACGTCGTCGCGTGGTCCGCCTTCGGCGTGGGCCGGAGCTGCGCCAAGCTGCCGGACGCGGTGCGCGCGCTGGTCACGCGCGCCGCGTCCCTCGCCGACTCGGATGCCGGCGCGCCGGCGCCGGACCGGCTCGATCCGGTGCTCGCGATCGCCGACGCCCTGGCGCGCTGCGGCGGCAGCGAGGCGGAGCGCACGCTCGCGGCGTGGCTCGACGGACCGCGTTCCCGCGCCGAACACGCGGCGCTCGCGCTCGGACTGCTGGCGTCGCACACGCAGCACCTGTCCGACTCGTCGATCATCGCGTTGCTCGACGCGGCGAGCAGCCCCGAGCCGCTCGACAACGCGCTGTTCGCGTTCTCGCGCTTGAGCAAGCTGTCGCCGCCGGTCGTGACGCGGCTGGTCGAGGTCGCGAGCGACACGCTGGCGTCGAAGGGCGACGCGCGGGACTACGCGGTGCGCGCCCTCGGCCGCGCCGGCGCCGCCGCCGCCGAGCAGGACCCGCCGCTCGACAAGGTCGTCGACGGCGTGGCGGACAAGCTCGGCGCGCTCGCCGCCGACACGGGCGCGGCATCGGCGCTGCGCAGCGCCGCGGCGCGCGAGCTCTCGCGGCTCGGGCCCGCCGGACAGCGCGCGCTCGCCGCCACGCTCGACAAGATCGCGCCGGGCAAGGACCGGCCCGCACCCACCGACGACGGCTGGGGACCGCTGATCACCACGCTCGACGCCGTCCAGCCGCCCGTAGGCGGCGCAGCCAAGGTGCTCGTCGCGATCGCGGAGCTGCCCGTCCCGCCGGCGGATCAGGCCGTGCTGCGGCGTCGTACGATCCTGCTGCGCTGCAACGCGAGCGCGCTCCTGGCGGGCAGCGCGACGCTCGCCAAGGATCTGCTCGCGTGCGATCCGGACAAGGGCGGCCGCAGCGGCGCGCTCGCCATGCTGCGCGTGCTCGATCGCGGCAAGATCGAAAAGGCGCGCTACCGCCGCTGGCTCGCGCTCGCGTCCAGCAAGGACGCGGTCGTGCGCGAGGCCGCCATCGGCTTGATGCCCGCGCACGCCGAGATCGACAAGCCCGCCGAGCCGCTCGCCGCGGCGCTCGGCGCGGAGGAGGGCGGCGTGGTCGCGACGGCCGCGCAGGTGCTCGCCGCCTATCCGGCGCGCGGTGCGGTCGCCCCGGACGCCGGCCGCGCCGGACCGGCACAAGATCCCAAGCCGGAACCGACGGCGATCAAGCCGGACCCGGAGGTCGTGAAGGCGCTGACGGCGGCGTTCGAGAGGCCGCGCCCGCCGGACGCGGTCGAGGTGCGCGCGGCGCTCATCGACGCGGCGGCGGCGCTCGAGCTGCTCAGCTTCAAGCCGCGCATCCTGCCGTACTGCGCGAGCCCGGTGGACTACCTGCGCAGCCACGCCGAAAAAGCGATCCGGCTGATGGGCGATCGCACGAAACAATGCCCGCCGCCCGCCGCACCGAGCAAGAGCGCGGAGCCGCCCGCGGCGCCCGGCGTGGTCGAGATCGTGCTCGAGACGGACGCCGGCCGGCTGGTGCTGTCGCTCGACGGCCGGCTCGCGCCGCTGGCGGTGGCGCGGCTGCGCGATCTGGCGAAAGCGGGCTTCTTCGACGGCAACGTGGTGCATCGCGTGGTGCCGGGCTTCGTCGCGCAGTTCGGCGACCCGGGAGGCGACGGCTACGGCGGATCGGGCAAGACGTCGCTGCCGAGCGAGACGTCGCCGCTGCCGTTCACGCGCCTGTCCGTCGGTATGGCGCTGAGCGGCGCGGGCACCGACACCGGCTCCAGCCAGCTGTTCGTGACGCTCGGTCCGTATCCGCACCTCGACGGCGACTATCCGCTGATCGGGCACGCCAGCGGCGACTGGGACAAGCTCGCCCAGGGCGACGTGATCGCCAAGGCGACAGTGCGGTGATAGCTTGGTGACGTGCTCCTCGCGGTCGACATCGGCAACACCAACGTCACCTTCGGTCTCTACCAGGGCGCGGCGCTGAAGCAGACCTTCCGCGCGTCCACCGTGCGGACGCGTACCGCCGACGAGTACGGCGTGCTGCTCCACCAGATGCTCGAGCTGCGCGGCCTCGAGCGGCATCGCATCGGCGCCGCGATCATCGCCAGCGTGGTGCCGCCGCTGACGGACGTCATGGCCGACGCCATCCGCCACGCCTTCGCCCGCGAGCCCATGATGGTGGGCCCTGGGCTGAAGACCGGCATCAGCGTGCTGTACGAGAACCCGCGGGACGTCGGCGCCGACCGCATCGTCAACGCCGTCGCCGCCTTCGAGCGCGTGCACGGCGGCGTCGTGGTCGTGGACTTCGGCACCGCCACCACCTTCGACTGCATCTCGCCCAAGGGCGAGTACCTGGGCGGCGTGATCGTGCCCGGCATCCAGGTCAGCCTCGACGCGCTGCTCGGCCGCGCCGCCAAGCTCACGCGCATCGAGATCGCCGAGCCGCCGCGCGTGATCGGCCGCAACACCACGCACGCGCTCCAGTCCGGCGTCGTCCACGGCTACGCCTCGCTGGTCGACGGCCTGGTCGCGAAGCTCGTCGCCGAGCTCGGCTTCCCGTGCTCCGTGATCGCCACCGGCGGCCTCGCCCCGCTGATCGCGCGCCACGCCAAGACCATCGAGTCCGTAGACGAGAACCTCACGCTCGAGGGCCTGCGCATCCTCCACGAGCGCAACACGCTGGAGAGCGAAGCGAGCGCCAAGCCAAGGGCGCGCGTGCACCGCGCCTGAGGCAGGATGTCGGTCCGGCGCGGAATCCCGGGGCTCCTCGCCGCGCTGCTGCTCGCGGCGCCCGCGCTCGCGGACGTGCCGCCGCCGAACCAATGCGCCACCGAAGGCGCGCGCTGCGACAAGGCGGGCCCGCGCTTCGACAGCCCCGGCGTCTGCAAGCGTCGCACGTGCCACCGTCGGGTGGTCCACGGTTCACCGCCGCCGGACGACCCGCTCGGCCCGATTCCGGGGAGCAGCTACGCCTGCTTGCTGTGCATCGAGAGCGATGCGGGCGTCGCCGGCAGCGGCGGGAGCCCCGCGGCGGTGGCCGCTCCCGTTGTCGCGCGCGAGGGCGCATGGCTCGCCACCGTGCTCGAGGGTGCCGGCGTGGCGGCTGCGATGCTGATCGCCGGCGCGGTAGCGATCGTCGTCATCCGGCGCAGGCGTTGAGCCCCGCGCGGATCCAGACGGCCGCTCGCGTGTCGTGCGCAGCCTCGCTCAGCGCGGGACGCTGGCACTTCGCGCCTCGTTGAATCATATTGGACTCACGCTGCCGCTCATTTGGACTTCATCCGGGAAATCCCCTGATTTGGGTTTTCAAAAGGGCGGAACGGCGGAAGAGTGGAAGGTTTCCAGGGGATCGGGGCATCCAGGCGTGAGCCGTCGCAAGCATCGCTGGCTGTCTCTGGATCCGTGGCGCGGGATTCCGCGCCGGACCGGCAAACCAAGCCATGTCTTCGCAATCGCGCTGGCCGTCGCGCTGGCGAGCGGCTGCGGTCGCGGTGCGACGCTCACGTTGGCCAACGGCGGCACGTACTCCGGTCGTCCGATCTCGAACGACGAGACGCACGTGCTGATCCAGACGCGACACGGGCGCTACGTCGTATGCAAGCGCGACGTCAGCGACGCGGACCACGCGGGAAACGGCGCGCTGATCGCCGGAGTCGCCTTGATCGCGACGGGCGTCGCGGCGTTCTACGCCGGCAGCCATGAACGCACGGTGGAAGGCGGCCCCAACGGCTTCCTGGTGGAGCTGGGCATGCTGGTCTTGCTCGGCGGCGTCGTGACCGCGACCATCGGCGCCACCCAGTTCGGCGCGAGCACCGACGCCACCGGCCTCCCCGCGTCGCCGCAAGCGCTCCACAAGCCCTGCGCGCCCGCGGTGCGCTCCGTCGGCCCGTGACGGCTCACGGCACGCACGCGAGCGCGCCGTTCTTGCACGTCGTGGTGCCGGTGCCGCCGTCGGCGAGGCCGCAGGTCGCGCCGCCGCCCGGGTTGCCCTCGTCGACGGACCCGTTGCAGTTGTCGTCGAGGCCGTTGCAGCTCTCGGCGCTCGGAACGTTGTTCGACACGCATACCAGGAGGCCGTTCTGGCAGTGCTTCGTGCCTTGCGCGCACACGCCGGACTTGCCCGGCACGGTGCACGCGCCGCCGCCGCCGGGATCGCCTTCGTCGATCTGGCCGTTGCAGTTGTCGTCGAGCCCGTTGCAGCTCTCGGTGTTGTTGCTGCAGCCGCCGCCGCTACACACGTATCCGCTCTTCTGGTAGCCGGGGTTGCAGTCGAAGTCGCACGCCGTGACGGTGCACTTGGCCGTGCCGTTCGCCGGCACGGGGCACGCCGTGCAACCGGAGAGCGTGCACCCGACAGCAGGCCCCGGCGTCACACACAGCCCGCCGCACGACTTCTGCGCCAGCCCGCAGCCGCCCGTTCCGCTGGTCCCGCCGGTGCCGCCGGTGCCGCCGGTGCCGCCGGTGCCGCCGGTCCCGCTGGTCCCGCTGGTCCCGCTGGTCCCGCCGACACCGCCGGTGCCGCTGGTGCCGCTGGTGCCGCCGACGCCGCTGGTGCCGCCGACGCCGCCGGTGCCGCCGACGCCGCCGGTGCCGCTGGTGCCGCCGACGCCGCTGGTGCCGCCGGTGCCGCCGGTCCCGCCGGTGCCGCTGGTCCCGCCGACGCCGCCCGTGCCGCCACTCCCGCCCGCGCCCGACGTGCAAATACCCTGCGAGCAGATCCTGCCCGCCGCGCAGTCGCCGTCGTGCACGCACTCCGCGCACAGCCCGCGTGCCACGTCGCACAAGAGGCCCAGTGGCGTGCAGTCCTTGTCCGAGCTGCACGCGGAGCGGCACACGTCGGCGAGGCACCTCTTGCCCGGTGCGCAGTCGGCATCCCTGATGCACTCGACGCACGTGCCGATCGACGTGTCGCAGACCTGCGCCGTCGCGCAGTCGAGCGAGTTCTTGCAGGTCGCCTGCGTCACGCACCGGTTGCCGACGCAGGCGCTCCCCGTCGTGCAGTCGGCGACGGTGACGCAGTCCACGCACGCGTGGCGCGCCGTGTCGCACACGCGATCGCCGCTGCAGTCGAGGCTGTTGTCGCACTCGCCGTTGTTGAAGATGCCAACCTCGACGCTGCCGTCGGCGTGCGCGCCGGCGTCCGCATCGAGGCTGGTCGAGCCGTTGCCGCAGCCGGGAGATGCGAGCGCGGCGATCAGCGACAGCGTCGCGGCGGCGGTCAAGGCGCGGGCGTCGGACATCACGTCACCTCCTCGCCGTCGAGGATATCACCCCTCGCTCAGTGCCGGGCGTCGAGAAACCCGAGCGCGGCGCTCCAGGCTCGATCCGCCGCCTTCTGGTCGTAGCCCGGGTGGCGCGGCTCGCAGAAGCCGTGCGCCGCGTCTACGAAAAAGAGCTTCGCGTTCGACTTCTTCGCCGCGATCGCGCGCAGCGTGTCCGGCGTCACGCCGGGATCCCGCGTGCCGCCGATCAAGAGCATCGGCGCGCGCACGCTCTCGTACAGCTTGGGATTGCTCGACAGCGCCTCGCCGTAGAACGCCACCACGCCGCTCACGTCCGGCAGCTGTCCCGCCAGGTACGTGGACCACGCCGCGCCGAACGACCACCCGAGCAAGAAGCGCTGCTTCGCCTGCACGCGCGGATCCGTCGCGAGCCGCGCATACGCGTCGCTCGCCACGTGCTCGAGCTCCGCGCTGTGCGAGCTCGCGTCCTTCGCGAGCTCCCGCGCCCGCGTCGTATCGCGCGCCGTCTGCCCATGGAAGAAATCGAGCGCGTACACCGCGTAGCCGTGCTTCGCGAGCGCGCTCGCCGACTCCAGCACGCCCGGTGTGCGCCCGAACGCCGAGTGCAGCATGATCACGGCCGGCAACGGTGGCTTCGCGCCCGCCGGCAGGACCACGCGCACGTTCGTGCCGTCGATCTCGAGCTCGCTGCGAACCGGATCGGACTTCTGCGGAGCGGGAGCCGGCGCCGCATGCTTGCACGAGCACGCGAGCACGCACAACAGCATCGCCCCACGCATGAACGCCCTTCTAGCACGAGGAAGGGGATGCCGGTCCGGCGCGGAACCGGGCGCGCACGATCCGCGACCCACCGACCACCCCGCAGCCGACCGCACACATCGCCGACGCGATCGCGACGCGCATCACGGCGCGCGCGAGATTGCGCAACGGTGCGCCCGCGCCGCCCCAGCGCGGTTCGTCCGCGACGACCAGCACGAGCGCCGCGAGCGCGCCGCCCCCCGCCCCCGCTCGCGCGCCGATCAGCGCCGCTCGCCACGCCGCGCCCGCGACCCGTGTGTGCTTAGCGATCGCGAAGTACTCCGGCGAAATCGACGACGTCACGAGATCACACGCCGCGCCATACGTCGCGCCGAGCGCCGCGACCGCGGCGATGAACGCGTACTGCTCGAAGCGGCGTTCCATGCGGCCGGACAACGCTCGCGGCGCCCGCGCTGTTCCGTCGGGGGTGTCAGATTTCCTGTGTAAGTTGACGCGGGCGGGCAAGCGTCCGTCCCGTAGCAACGCGCGTCTCGTGACCGCGCGGGGGTGTCAGATTTCCTGTGTAAGTTGACTCAGGCGGGCAAGCGTCCTTCGAAGGCGATGTCGAGTTGAGCGGTCACGAGATCGGCTTCGCTTGTAGCAAGGCGCGTTTCGTGACCGCGCGGCGGTCACGAGATCGGCTTCGCTTGTAGCAAGGCGCGTTTCGTGACCGCGCGGCGGTCACGAGATCGGCTTCGCTTGTAGCAAGACGCGTTTCGTGACCGCGCGGCGGTCACGAGATCGGCTTCGCTTGTAGCAAGACGCGTTTCGTGACCGCGCGCGTGTCGGTCCGGCGTGCTCAACGCCGTGGCGCGAGCGCGTCCAGGTGGTCCAGCAGCCGATCCACGACGAACGCCGCCTGATCGCGGCGCATGCCCTGCGTGAGCCGATGCCGTTTCCCGGCGCGGTCGATGACGAACGGCGCGTACTGCGGCGACACTCGTGAGCGCCCTACGAGCCTCAAGACAAAGCCGTGTGCCGTCTTCGTCACGCGCGGGCTCACGACGCGGCCGTCGGCGCGGAGCTCGATGCGGTAGCGCGTCTTCCGGCGCGCGAACGTCGCTATCGACATCGCCGCCGGGTAGAGCGCGACCCAGTACAGGTCGACCGCCCCATGAGACAGGAACGTTGCTGTTCCGAACACTGCGGCCAGGGCGCCCAACGACGCGAGCGCCCACAACGCCACAAGCCGCCGCGTGTACGGCCGCACGTCGATCGTCAGCGTGCTCTCTGCCGACTCGTGCACGGTCACGCCGTCTGGATTCGCGGTGCGGGCGATCGCCACCTCCCGGTAGGGTGAGCCGTTGGGCATCTTCACGCGTCGCGCGGTTCGCGCTCGCGCCGAAGCAACGCGAGCACGTGGCGTGCCTGGTCCTCGAGCAGGGCGCTTGCGCGCCGCGCGTGCTCGATCCCCGCGTCCCGGTATGGCGACGGCTCGCTCATCCATCCCCGCCGCCGGCGAGCGTAACGGACCGCTCGCTTCCGCGCCGGACCGGCAAGATCTCTTCTCGAACAGTCTCGAACAGCATGACGAGAAAGATCCGATGCGACTGCAGCGAGCCGTGGGAAGGCCTCCGCGACACTGTTGTGTTCGTGGAACATCACGCCGTCGATTGTGCCCACTGTCGCGTCGTGGGATATTCTGGCGCTCTGGCCAGAATGCGAATATTTTCTGTTCGCGCCACCCTGCCCGGGCCTGTACTTCTCTCTTGGAGGCTCTCGTGAAATCCAACGTCGCTCGTGTGTTCGTCGCTTGCCTGTTTGCCGGCGGACTCGGTCTGCTGGGTCCTGCTTGCGGTGGCAGCTCGGATTCGTCGGGCTTCTCCAACACGGGCGGCAGCGGCGCGGCCGACGCCGGGCTTGACCAGTCGAGCACGGGCGGGTCGGGCGGCTTCGGTGCGACCGGCGGAACCGGTGCGACCGGCGGAACCGGCGCGACCGGCGGAACCGGCGCCACGGGTGGTTCGGCTGGCACCAGCGGTTCGAGTGGTAGTGGCGGCAGCAGCGGGACCGGCGGCGGCACCTGCGATCCCTCGTTCTGCCCCTTCACGGGTCAGGGGACTGCGTGCTGCATGACGCCGAACGGCCCTTGCGGCATCGACGTCGGCATGGGCTGCCAGACCTCGAACGTGCAGCCCGACTTCTAGTCGCGGCTCCGCTTGATCGGGCGCGATCGCGTGCCGCTTCGTGCGGATTTCGCGTATCCTGACTTTCTTCCATGTCCGGAGGAGGATTCATGACTGGCAATATCTTGAAGGGGTCGATCGTCGCGGCGGTCACCTTGATCGTGGCGGCGGCGTGCGGCGGTAGCAGCGACACCGGCTCGACGAACACCGATGGCGGCTCCGGTTCCGGCGCGGTCGACGGCGGCGGGTCGGGCGGCACGGCGGGCGGATCGGGCGGCACCGCGGGCGCGAGCGGCGGATCGGGCGGCACAGCCGGCGCGACCGGCGGCACGGGCGGCACCGCGGGTGCGACCGGCGGCACGGGCGGCACCGCGGGTGCGACGGGCGGCACGGGCGGCACCGCGGGTGCGACCGGCGGCACGGGCGGCACCGCGGGTGCGACGGGCGGCACGGGCGGCACCGCGGGTGCGACCGGCGGCACCGGCGGAACCGGCGGCAATCCGGGGCAGTGTCCCACGGCTTCTCCAACGGACGGCGACGCGTGCACCGCGTTCGGCGTGTCCTGCACGTACGGCAGCAACGGTTGCTCATGCTACGGCGGCGGCGGCGGCACCCAGCCGACCTGGCACTGTGCGGCCTGTCCCGGCACCAAGCCGACCGCCGGCGACACCTGCACCGACTTCAATCTCCAGTGCAACTTCGGCGCCGATCAGTGCGCGTGCACCGGCGGCTTCGGCGGCGGACAGATGCAGTGGCAGTGCGGAAGCTGCCCGACGACGGCGCCGCAGAGCGGCGATCAGTGCACGTTGACCACGCTCAGCTGTCCGTACGGCACGACGCAGTGCGACTGCAACGGCGGCTTCGGCGGCGGTCAGACGCAGTGGCAGTGCGGCACCTGCCCGACCGCCCAGCCGCAGCAGAACGGCAACTGCACCCTCGAGGGGCAGACGTGCGCGTACACCGCCGGCGATTGCACCTGCACCAACCCGCCCGGCCCTGGTGGAAACCGTTGGGACTGCGGTGGCGGTGGTGGCAACACCTGCCCGGCCAATCAGCCGCAGCCCGGCGGCAACTGCAACGTGCCCACCGGTACGACTTGCCCGTACGGCGGCACGTCGTGCCTGTGCGCGAACAACCAGTGGTTCTGCAACTGAGCGCGTGGGGATGGGTGTGGTTCTGTTCCTGCGCACGGCAACGCCTCTCGTCATGGGCTACCGGAAGCAAGCCGGCGCCCGGCCCCATCCCCGGCGGGCCGACGGCAGCAGCGTTTGTTGCTCAGCAATGAAACCACACCCGTGGGGATGACGATCGCGCGCCGGCGCCCGCTCGACCCGGGCAGGCGCCGGAGCGCGATCCGCCACGCCTGCCTTGCCGGCGCGGCGCGGTATCCCGCGGCCCGCCCACGGCAATGCGAGCATTTTCTCTTCGACCGCGGTCGCGTCCGCGCGTAGAGAAGATGAAGTGACGAGGAGGCTGCCGTGAAGTCGAGTCTGACGCGGGGACTTTCCGCGGCTGTGGTGCTGGGCTCGGTCGCGTGGCTCGCCCAGGCCTGCGCGTCCGGGGACGAGTCCACGTTCGACAATGGCTACGGCGGTGGCTTCGGCACCGACAGCGGCGTAGACGTGGCGACCGGTGGAACCGGCGGCGCGAGCGGAACCGGCGGCGCGAGCGGAACCGGCGGTGCGAGCGGAACCAGCGGCGCGACCGGCGGCACGTGCCAGGAAGCCTTCTGCCCCAGCACCGGAATGGGCCAGGCGTGCTGCGTGACGCCCTACGGCCCGTGCGGCATGGACGTCGGTCAGGGCTGCCAGCAGAACCCGACCGGCGACTTCTGATCTCGACCCGGCGCTCGCCGCTGCCGGATCGACAGCACGATCGAGCGGCTATCGCTGCGTGCGGTTGCGACGGCCGCGCCAGCCCGGCGCCGCGGCGCGCTTCGCGGCTCGACGGGGCTCGCGCAGATAGCGATCGAGCAGCAGCGCGACCTCGGCGGCGAGAGCGTGGGCGTCGCCCTCGTGGTCGTCTGCGAGCATCGCCAGTGCGAGATCCTCGATGAACGTCGCGGCGACGAGCGCTTTCGCGTCGAGCCCTGGCGCCCACTCTCGATAGCGCTGGATGAGCGCGCCGAGCCGATCGCGGCGTCGCGCCACGGCCATCGACGTCAGCAGGGGCCGGCGCGCCTCGAGCACGAGCTCGCGCAAGCGTGTCGAGTGGGCGTAGTAGCGCGTGGTCGCCGCGATCATCGCGCGCAGCTCCGAGCGCAGATCCGCGTGCGGCCCGGCCGAGAGCGCGATCTCCGACTCCGCGCGCAGCAGCTCCTGCTCGGTGAGCGCCTGCAGCATCGCCTGCTTGTCGCGGAAGTACTGGTACAGCGAGCCGACGCTGACGCCCGCGACCTCGGCGATCCGCGTCATCGTCGCGTTCGCGACGCCCACCTCGTCCACGACGCGCTGCGCCGCCTCGAGCACGAACTCGACCGTGGCCTCGGAGCGCGACTGTCGCGGCACGTGCCGCAGGGGCGACAGACGTCGGACCTCGGCGAGCGCGTTGCGGGACATCGGGGGGGAGTGTCGCGAGCGCCCCGCCGCGGCTCACATCCGCAGAAATGCAGCCACGCCGGAAAGTTGCCGTTGCTTGAGCCGTCGCCGCGATGCGCGGACACTTGTCCTGGTCGACTCGTGCCGAACCCCTCGACAACACGTGACCGGTCAAGCCAGCCCCCGCCTCGCGGGACGCCGGTGGTCCGGCACTTGCCGCTGCCGGACAACGACGCGGCGCTCGTCCAGGCGGCGCGCGCGCGGCGCCCGGGGGCGGCTGCGGCGCTCTTCGATCGCCACGCGGCGCACGTCCGCCGCGTGCTCGTGCGCGTGCTCGGCATCGATCCGGAGATCCCCGACCTGCTCCACGACGTGTTCGTGGTCGCGCTCGGCGACCTCGATCGCCTC
The DNA here is from genome assembly GCA_963775185.1 of uncultured delta proteobacterium. Classification (GTDB taxonomy): domain Bacteria; phylum Myxococcota_A; class Polyangia; order Polyangiales; family Polyangiaceae; genus JAPSGB01. The sequence continues at coordinate 80,756 of CAVZIE010000018.1, forward strand.
GACGACGCGACGGCGGTGCGCGCCTGGCTCACGACCATCGCCGTCTACTCGGCGCGCGGGCTCATCCGCAAGCGCGTCCGGCGCCGCGTGCTCGGCAGTCTGCTGCCGCTTGCGGGCGAGCGGACCGCCGTCAGTGCGAGCCCGGAGGTGACCGAGTCCTTGCGCGCGGTGTACCGCGTGCTCGATCAGCTCGACGCCGACGAGCGTATCCCGTTCGCGCTCCGCTTCGTCGACGGGATGGAGCTGACGGAAGTGGCGGCCGCCTGCGGCGTGTCGCTGGCGACGATCAAGCGGCGTCTTGCCAAGGCGCAGCAGCGCTTCCTCGTCGCCGCGCGCGACGAGGCGGCGCTCGCCGACTGGCTCGAAGCGGGTCGCTGGGGGGCAGCGCGATGAGCCCGACGGAGGAGCTGGGCCGGGCGATCGCCGACGAGCAGGACGCGCTGCTCGCCGACGCCGACGATCTGCGCATCGTGCGCGAGCGCGTGCTCGCCAGCGTCGAGGCTCGCGTCGCCGAGCCGCGCTGGCGGCGCTCGGTCGTGCTGGTCGCGGCGGCCGCCGCGCTCGTCGGTGCGATCGTGCTGCTGGTGATGCGGCTGACGCCGCCCAAGCTGGAGTTCACGGTGGGCGCGATGCGCAGCGCCGGCAGCGTCGATCAGTGGCTGGCCGCCGGTTCGAAGCCGCTCGGCGTCGATTTCTCCGACGGCACGCATGTCGCGCTCGCGCCGGCGGCGCGCGCGCGGATCACCGCCGTCGAGCCCACCGGCGCCACGGTCGCCGTCGAGACCGGCCACGCGGAGTTCGCCGTCGTGCATCGCGCGCACGCGAGCTGGCGCGTGACGCTCGGCCCGTTCGCCGTCCACGTCACCGGCACGCGCTTCAACGTGGACTGGGATCCCGAGGCGCAGGTGCTCGTGCTCAAGCTGGTGGAGGGACGCGTCGTCGTGTCCGGCTGCGTGCTGGGTGATGGTCGTCCCGTGGTCGCGGGCGAGACGGTGCGCGCGTCGTGCAAGGAGCGTCGCGTGGAGATCACGTCGGCGCCTCCGGCTTCGGCGAGCGCGGCCGCCCTCGCGCCGTCCGCGTCCGCCGCGGTCGCCGAAGTGGCTGCCGACGCGCTGCCGCTCGAGGGCGCGCCGGCCGGGAGCGCCGCCCCCGAGGCGAGCGCGGCGCCGGGCGAGCGCGCTTCCGCGGCGCCGGCCGCGCCGGATTGGCGCAAGCTGGCGCGCACCGGGCACTACCGCCAGGCCTACGCCGCCGCCGACGCCGACGGCTTCCAGGGGCTGTGCGGCAGGGGCTCCGCGTCCGATCTGCTGCTGCTCGGCGACGCGGCGCGGCTCTCGGGCAAGCTCGCCCAGGCCGAGCACGCCTATCTCACGCTGCGCCAGCGCTTCGGTGGCGGCGGGACCGGCGCGGTCGCGGCGTTCATGCTGGCTCGCATCGCGTTCGACCAGCGCGGCTCGCCGGGACAGGCGGCGCGCTGGCTGGAGACGTACCTGGCCGAAGCGCCCGGGGGAGCGCTTGCCCGCGAGGCGCTCGGGCGGTTGATCGAGGCGCGCCGTCGTTCCGGCAACAGCGGCGGCGCCCAGCAGGCCGCGCGCCAGTACCTCGCGCGCTATCCGTCGGGTCCGCACGCGGAGCTGGCGCGGCGGGTGATCGGCGAGTAGCGGGACGGTCGCGCGCATTTCCCCTGTAGCCTCGGGGTCCGACGCATATGTCCCCGCGCTTCACCTTCCTCGCCGCGCTGCACGCTCTGGCGTTGCTGCTGCTGTCGCTGCACGCGCCGGCCGCGCCGGCCGCGCGGATCGCGCTGGTGCGCGAGGCTGGTAGCGGCGATCGCTTGCCGCGGCGCTTGCGCGCCGAGCTCGACAGCATGGGCATCGAGGTGGTCGAGGTTCCGGCCAGGGGCGGCGCGCCGAACCACGAGTCGCTGGAACAAGCCGCGCGCGACGTCGGTGCGTTCGCCGCGGTGCGCGTGGCGCCGTCCAAGGGCGGCGTGGAGGTGTGGATCGCCGATCGCGTCACGGGCAAGACCGTGCTGCGCGAGCTCGTCACGCGCCGCGGCGAGACCGACGACGAAATCGTCGCGCTGCGTGTGGTCGAGCTGCTACGCGCGAGCTTGCTCGAGCTCGACCTGCGCGGCGCGCCCCACGGCGACGTCGAACCCACGGCGCCGATCCGACGCCTGGTGCCGAAGCGTCGATCCGCGCCGCCGGCCGCGCCGGCACCGACAAGCCAGACCAGCCTCGAGCTCGGACCGGCGGTGGCGTTCGGCGGCATCGGTCCCTTGCTCCAGCTCCGGGTCGGCATGCGCATCGACACCGCGTCGGGCATCGGTGGCGGCGCGCTCGTGCTCGTGCCCACGTTCCCGCGCACCGTGGAGGCAGCCGAGGGCCGCGCGGACGTGTCGATGGCGTTGTTCGGCGCGGCAATCGACGCGTCGTTGTTGGCGTCTCGCCCCTGGCGATCGCGTGTGGGCGCCGGCGTGGCGCTCTCCTACCTGCGCTTGGCGGGCAGCGCGAGCACGCCGTACGTCGCGGACACCGAGACGCGCTGGCTCGGCGCGGGCTTCGCGCGTCTCCAGCTGGGTCGGGCGATCGGCGAGCACACGTACCTGGGGCTCGAGTTGATCGGCGGCGCGAGCGCGCGTCGCGTCGTCGTGAACTTCGCCGGACGCGAGGTCGCCTCCTGGGGACAACCGTTCGGCGTCGCGTCGCTGGTGCTGGAGCTGCCGGCGCCTTGATGGCGTGGGCTCGCGGGGGGACACTTGTCGCGCACGATGAACCCGGGACGAGCGATCTGGACCGTCACGTGCGTGGCGCTGGTCGTCGCGTGCGGCGAGACCGAGGTCCAGCCGGTGTCCGCGCAGGCCGACGCCGGGGCGAGCGGCTTCGGCGGGACGTCGGGCTTCGGCGGGACGTCGGGCAGCGGCGGGACGTCGGGCAGCGGCGGGACGTCGGGCAGCGGCGGGACGTCGGGCAGCGGCGGGACATCCGGCACCTCGGGTAGCGGCGGTACGGGCGGCGATCCGACGACCTGCAACCCCACGTTCTGTCCGGCCACCGGCGTCGGGCAACCGTGTTGCACGACGGCCGGCAAGTGCGGCGTCGACACGGGCATGGGCTGCATGATCGTGGCGCCGGACGCGGGCTGACCGGCGTCGTTGAGCCGGCGTGCGCGCGCGGCGACACTCCATGGCGTGCACGCTCGTTGTATCTTCCTCGGCTTGCTCGCGCTCGGTGTGGTCGTGTTGCCGGGCTGCGGTGCGCGAACCGGCTTCCTCGGCGACGACGGCGACGGCCTCGACGCCTCGGTGACGGCCGGCGAGGGCGGTGGCGGCGCGTTCGGCGGCAGTGGCGGCACGGGCGCGTTCGGCGGCAGTGGCGCGTTCGGCGGCAGTGGCGCGTTCGGCGGCAGTGGCGGCACGGGCGCGTTCGGCGGCAGTGGCGGCACAGGCGCGGTTGGCGGCAGTGGCGGCAGTGGCGGCACAGGCGCGGTTGGCGGCAGTGGCGGCACGGGCGGCGCAGGCGCGGTTGGCGGCAGCGGCGGCACAGGCGGCGGGCGCGGTTGGCGGCAGTGGCGGCAGTGGCGGCACGGGCGCGGTTGGCGGCAGTGGCGGCACGGGCGGCACGGGCGCGGTTGGCGGCAGTGGCGGCACGGGCGGCACGGGCGCGGTTGGCGGCAGCGGCGGCACTGGCGGCACGGGCGCGGTTGGCGGCAGTGGCGGCACGGGCGGCAGCGGCGGCTTCTCGTGCGATCCGGCGTTCTGCCCGAACCTCGGCTTCGGCGTGCCCTGCTGCGTCACGGCGAACGGGCCGTGCGGCACGGACTTCGGGCAGGGCTGCGTGGCGATGCCAGGTCTGGACGGCGGCTAGCTTCAGCGCTCGCCGAACACCTCGCGGGCCAGCGCGCGGACCGCGTCGTGCACGGCTTCGTCGCTGGTGCGCGAGGTCTTCCATCCGAGCGCGGCGAGCTTGCCGGGATCGATGCGCGACTGCGGCACATCGCCGGGCCAGCCGCGGTCGCCGCCGGCGTAGCGGATGCGAGCGTTCTTCCACGGCGACTCGGCGACGCACAGCTCGGCGATGCGGCGCACGCTCGTGAAGTCCGGCGGCGCGATGTTGTGCACGTTCAATCGCTCGCCAGCGTGGTCGAAGCCGAACAGGATGCCGTCGACGCAGTCGGTAACGAAGACGTAGGGCTTCGCCTGGCGGCCATCGCCGAGCACTTCCAGCTCCTCGCCTTGCGTGCGCTCGAGCTTCTTCAAGAAGTCGAGCGCCGCGCCGTGCGTACCGCGCGGCCCGACGACGTTGCCGAAGCGGTAGATCCACGCCTGGATCCCGAAACACTCGACCCAGGCGCTGATCAGTCCCTCGCACGCGTACTTGCTCGCGCCGTAGAGCGAGATCGGCAAGAAACCGAGATCCATCTCCGCGCAGAACTTGTCGGTGTCGCCGTACATCGTGCCCGACGACGAGAACACCAGCTTCGGCGTGCCGGTACGTCGCATCGCCTCGAGCACGTTCCACGTCGCGATCGTACCTTGCTCGAGATCGAGCCGGGGATTGTCCAGGCCCCAGCGCGCCTCCGGGTTCGCCGCCAGATGGACGACCACGTCGTGACCCTGCATCGCCGCCGTGAGCGACTCGAGATCGAGCAGCTCGCCGACCACGAGCTCGCACTTGCCGCTGGCGAGCGGCGCGGCGATGAACTCGCGCTTGCCGATCGACAGGTTGTCGTAGATGGTGACGCGGCCGCGATCGATCAGGCGATCGACGAGGTGGCTGCCGATGAAGCCCGCGCCGCCCGCGACGAACCAGCGGGTCACCGCACGCTCTCCCACTTCATCGCGTTCTTCTGCAGATCCGGGTGCGACACGATCAGGTGCCACACCACGGCCTGGAACGCCTCGGCGTGGGGCGTCACCGTCTCGGCGTTGACCGTCGGCACGACCACGCACGCGTCCGCGACGGTCGCGGTGTAGCCGCCGTCGCGTCCCACGACGCCAACCACGCCGGCGCCGACCCGCTTCGCGAGCTCGAGAGCGCGCACCAGGTTGGGGCTCACGTTCTTCTCCAGGTTGCCGCCGCCGACCGAGAAGATGAACAGCATGTCGCGTTCGCTCAGCTTGCTCGTCTCGAGCCACGCGCTGAACGTCGTCTCCCAGCCGTCGTCGTTCACGCGCGCCGTGAGCTCGCTCACGTTGTCCGTCGGCGCGTACGCCTCGATGCCGCAGATCTTCCGGAAGTCGTTGACGGCGTGCGACGCGTTGCCGGCGCTGCCGCCGACGCCGAGCACGAACAGCCGACCGCCGCGGGTGCGAAGCTCGGCGAGCAGACCGACCATGCGCTCGACGCGATCGGGGTCGAGCTGCTGGAGGATGCGAACGGCCTCGGAGAAGTACTGCTCGGCGTAGCTCATGACGGCGGCGGGAACCCTACCACCAGCGCGTCCCGCTCCGCCTCGCTCACGCAACTAGCTGAAAGCGCACAAAAAAACACAGCGGCTTGGGACGGAGGGGGGGTACGTCACCAGGCCGCTGTGCGAAGTTGTCGGCAGTAACCGGACGATCCTCGGACCGCCTCTCAGCTACCACCGGTTCGTCATAGTGCAGGGTCCGTTCCATTGACCCAGCGCAAGACTTCCGGGCATTTGACGCCGTCCGGTGCGGCTTCTCCGTTTCAGATCTGAAATGCGTCTTACGGGTCTGCTCTGGTTGGATCTTTCGGTTCCCGTCGATACAGCCACCACGTTCCCTTCTGGGCGATCTTGTGGATGGTCGGGTCGGCGCGGAACAGGGGCGAGGGATCGACCTCGATCCGGACCAGGAACGTGTCGAACCAGGCGCCGTGGCGCTTCACGTTGAAGTACTGCGGCGTGAACTCCCAGCTCGTCGGCAAGCTGGGCGGAACGACGCCGCCCTCGCGATAGCGCACCGGGTACAGGTCCCAGCTGCTGAAGTGGAAGTCGAGCCAGCCGCCCTTCTCGGCCTGGATCCACGCGGGCAGGTGCGTGAACGGCGAGTGCCGCCGGTCCGTGCCCTTGTGATCGAAGATCAGATAGAAGAGTTTCGGCGCGCGCGGCACCTGCCGGGCGATCGCGCGGAAATCCCAGGTGAGGTCCTCGAAGCGCCGCCACTGGGTCGCGACGAGAAAGGCCATCTGCCCCGCCGTGGCCGCCACCAGGGATACCGCGCCGAGCCGACCCCAGGCGGCTCTCGGCCAGTCCGGCGCGAGCGCCAGCAGCACGTACACCGCGGCGACCAGCTCCCGCGGGAACACGTACCACCACGTGCCGATGCCCATGGGCAGCGTCAGGAACGCCAGCAGGTGGCCGCTCGCGAGCACCAGCGGCAGCGCGACGACGCCCGCGCTCCAGCGCCGATCGCGGTCCTCCTGGCCGGCGCGGCGCCACGCGACGACCGCGCCGAGCGCGCACACGGCGACGAACGAGAGTCCCATCACGAGCGCGATCCGCGCCTCGCGCGCACCCGTAGCGGTCTGGCGGTAGTAGGTGGAAAAGACGTAGTCGCCGAGCTCCCGGAGTCTTTCCGTATGGAAACCGAGCTTGATCTGTCCCGCGAGCTTGGCAGGGCGGATCAAGAGCCAGGCGCCGAACAGCGCGAGTGCCGGCGCCATCGGCAACAGCAGCGGGCGGAAGCGGCGCGTGGACGGGTACATCACGGCGCCGGTGGCGAGTACGGCCAGCACGGCGAAGGGCAGCCGGTACACGTGCGTGAAGAACACGAGGCCGAGCACGACGGCGAGCCAGGCGCGGCGGCGCCGGGTCGGGTCGTCGACGACCATCAACGCGCAGCCGACGCTCATCGCATACAGGCCGAGCGCGCCAACGTAGTTCAAGAAGCCCCACAGCACGAGCTGGTTCCACGCCAGCCCCAGGCCGAGCAGCGCGCCCCACAGCGCGCTCTTCTTCATGCCGTGGAAGAGCACCGCGAGCCCCGCCGGCAACAGCGCGATCATCGCGATGACCATGCATTTCACGGCCCAGGTGAACGGCATCACGAGCGCGAGCAGCGCGCCCACGCAGTACGTCGTGATGTACGGCACCTCGAGCGGATGCAGGGTGAACTGCTGGCGGAAGTGCCAGGCCGGATCGAGATAGTGGCGGATCACCGCGGTCTGGGCGGCGTGGAAGGGCAGGTCGGTCAGCGGCGGAAACGTCACCAGGCAGAACGGGTAGACGACGACGTACAGCCCGACCGCGAGCGCCGCCAACACGGCTGCAGCCTGGAGCGGCTCCGCCCGCGCCCGTTCGAGCGCCGCGGCAACCACGGCTCGAGCGCGGCCCGGCATGTTGTCCGCCTTATACCCCATACCCCGAGCGGCGTTTGTGGCAGGCTCGGCCGCCATGGCCTTGGGCCGTCTGCTCTGGCTTGTCGTTCCCGCGCTCGGCGTGTGCGAGCTCGGCGCCCACTTCTGGACGTCGACGCGGGCGCCGGACGTCGCCCAGTGGGAAGCGGCCCGCGCGCCGCTCCAGGCGCTGCGCAAGCACGGCGAGCTGGTGGTGGTGGCGCCGGAGTGGGCCGATCCGATGGCGCGCCGCGCTTTCGGCAACGGGCTCATGCCCGTGGAGAACGAGGCGCGTCCCGACGAGAGCGCGTTTCCGAGGGCGATCGAGGTCAGCATCCTCGGCAGCCATGCGCCTTCCTTGGCGGGATGGCGGACCGTCGCGCAGCAGAGCGCGGGTCGCTTCCAGTTCCGCGTGCTCGAGAACCCGGCGCCGGCGAAGGTGCTCTACAGCTTCGTCGACCACGTCGATCCGGCCTCGATGTCCGCCGCGGTCGGCGCGGGACAGAGCCCGTGCCCCTGGAACGCGAACGCGCACGTCCAGACCGGCGGTCTGTTCGGGTCGGCCACGTTTCCCCGCCATCGCTTCCAGTGCGCCGCGGGTCCGTCGACCTTCGTCGGCGTCACCGTGATCGACGACCAGGACTACCGCCCGCGCCGCTGCGTGTGGGCGGCACCGCCGCTCGTGGGCGCGCTGTCGATCCACTACAAGGACGTGCCCATCGGCAAGACGATCCGCGGCTACGCGGGCGACTCGTGGTTCTTGTATCGCGACGGTCGCGGCGCGCCGGTCGACATGCAGGTGCGGATCGGCGGCGACAAGATCGGCACGGTCGTGCACCAGGACCAGGACGGCTGGAAGCGCTTCGAGCTGCCGACGGGAAGCCACGCCGGCAAGCGCGAGGACGTGGACCTCGTGATCGAGGGCGAGGAAGCCGGCGAGCGCCACTTCTGCTTCTACGCGGACAGCCGATGAACAAGCTCCGTCGTCTCGCCGCATGGCTCGCCGACCCGCTAATCGCGCTTTCGCTCTCGGCCGCCTACGTCGCGCTCTTGCTCGCGACGGTGAAGCACCTGGGTTACGCCCGCGACGAGGGCTTCTACTTCGACGCCGCGCGCAGCTACGAGGCGTGGTTCCACATGCTCGCGACGCACCCGGCGGAGGCGTTGAAGCGCGCGAACATCGATCGCTACTGGTCGGCGAACCACGAGCATCCGGCGCTGATGAAATCGCTGTTCGCGCTGTCGCACCGCTACCTGTTCGAGAAGCTGCACTGGTTCTCGAAAGAGGGCACGAGCATGCGCTTCGCCGGCATGGCGGTGAGCTCGCTCGCGATCGGCGCGACGTATCTGTGGGGGCGTCACTCCATCGGCCGGCTCGGTGGGCTCGTCGCTGCGCTTCTGCTCGGCTTCATGCCGCGCACCTTCTACAACGCGCACCTCGAGTGCTTCGACATGCCCGTCGCGGCGATGTGGCTCGTCACCACCTACGCGTACTGGCGGTCGCTGGTTCGCGGCGGCGTGCTCTGGCCGATCGCCACCGGCGTGCTCTACGGCCTGCTCCTCGACACGAAGCACAACTCGTGGCTGCTCCCCGGCGCGCTCGTGCTCCACATGCTGCTCACCCGCGGCCGCGTGCTCTTGCGCGAGCTGCGCGCCGGACGCGTCGCCGTTCCGACGTCGCTGTTCGCGATGGCGACGATCGGGCCGGCGGTGTTCTACGCGGGCTGGCCATGGATCTGGCACGACACGGGCAAGCGGCTCGCCGACTACATGGCGTTCCACCTGGGTCACGAATACTACAACATGGAATTCCTCGGGCGGACGTACTGGAAGCCGCCCATGCCCCACGGCTACGCCTGGCTCATGACCCTCGCCACGGTGCCGGGCATCACGCTCGTGCTGTTCGGCATCGGCTTGGTCGCGAGCGTGCGGCACGGTTGGCTCGCGCGCGTCGCGGCCTGGTTCGGTCGCCCGCTCGACCCGGCGCTCCGCGAGAGTCCGCGCGACGACGGCGCGCGCTTCTCGACCGACGTCTTGTGGGCGCTCTGCTTGTTCAGCGCGTATGCCCCGTGGCTCTCGTCGAACACGCCGATCTTCGGCGGCACCAAGCACTGGCTCACCGCGTACCCGTTCCTTTGCCTGTTCGCCGCCCGCGGCTTCGCGCTCGCGCGGCAACGCATCGCGGCGCTCGCCGGCGACCGCGATTGGCTCACCGCGCCGGTGCTTGCGGCGAGCGTGCTCGCGGCGCCCGTGGTGATCACGTTGCACTCGCACCCGTGGGGGCTCTCGGCGTACACGCCGGTCGTGGGCGGCGCGCCCGGCGCTGCGTCGCTGGGATTGAACCGCACGTTCTGGGGCTACACAACCGGCGCCATCGAAGACTTCCTGAACGATCGCGCGCCGCCGGGCGCCAGCGTCTACGTGCACGACACCGCGCTGCAGAGCTGGAGCGTGATGCAGCGTAACGGCGAGATCCGTCGCGACCTGCACGGCTCCCTCGATATCGCCACTTCGAGCTTCGCGCTCTACCACCACGAGCCGCACATGGGCCGGGTCGAGTACCAGATCTGGGTGGACTACGGCACCACCGCGCCGGCGAAGGTGGGCGCGTACGACGGCGTGCCGGTGATCTGGGTGTTCCAGCGGCCGTGATACGGGTGTGGTTCCACAGCTGAGCAAGAAACCCTGCTGTCGTCGGCCTGCTGGGAAATCCCCTCATATCAACACAAAGACCAAAGCAACGGATTCCGCTGCGATCCCGACCCATGGGAATGGCACAGGAAGATCGGAAGGTCGGAAGATTTGGGGATGGAACGGACGAGGTGATCGGGGCACTGATCGAGGTTCACCGGCAGCTCGGTCCGGGGTTGATGGAATCCGCGTACGAAGCGTGCCTATGCGCCGAGTTGTGCGAAGGAGGGCTCGATTTCGAGCGACAGCGGTCGTTGTGTCCTTCTCGAGCTCAAATCGGTCGAGCGACTGCTCCCGATTCACGAGGCTCAGGTGATCACCTACCTACGTCTTTCCCGCCTACCGGTTGGTCTACTCGTCAACTTCAACGTCACGGCCCCGCGGAACGGCCTGCGACGGCTCACACCCGGACACCCCGAATCCTTGAAAACCTTCCGCTCTTCCGATCTTCCTGTGAAGTTCCAAATGAGGGGATTCCTCAGGTCGGCCTGCGCAGGAGCAGAACCACACCCCGTGATAACCTGCCCGGCGTGAAACAGCTGCATCGCCCGGATTTCTTCGGCTGGTCGCGCTTCGACGAGAGCCGCAACATCGACTTCCACTCGCTGCTCTGGCAGCGCGACGAGGGCAACGTCGTCGTCGATCCGCTGCCCCTGGGCGAGCACGACGCGCGCCACCTCGACGCCCTCGGCGGCGCGTCGTTGATCGTGATCACCAACTCCGACCACGTGCGCGACGCCGCGGCGCTCGCCACGCGCACCGGCGCGCGCATCGCGGGCCCGCGCGCCGAGCGCGATGCGTTTCCAATCCGCGTCGATCTCTGGATCGGCGAGGGCGATGAGCCGGCCCTTGGGCTGTCGGTGGTCGAGCTCCACGGATCGAAGACCCCCGGCGAGCTTGCGCTCGTGCTGGACGGAGAGACGCTGGTTACTGGCGATCTGGTGCGCGCGCACCAGGGCGGTCGTCTCGCGCTCTTGCCCGCCGGCAAGCTCGCGGACGTCGAGCGCGCACGCGCGTCGGTGCGTCGCCTGCTCGATCTGCCGGCCATCGACGCCGTGCTCGTCGGCGACGGCTGGCCGGTGTTCCGCGATGGCCGGCGCGCGCTCGCGGAGCTGGTCGATGGATTTCCGGGCTGACAGATCCCCTCGGGAGCGGCGCGAAATCTCCTCGCCGTGCTACGCTGCGGGCACCACCGATGCTCCGGGCTCGTCGACTTCATCGCTACACCTATGCCGACTACGTCGCGCTGGAACTCTCGAGCCCGACGAAGCACGAGTTCCTCGACGGCGAGATCTACGCGATGGCGGGTGGCTCGGAAGAGCACTCCGCGCTGGCGGCCGAAGCGCTCCGACTGCTCGGAAACGGCATCGCGAACCGGCCCTGTCGCGCCCACACGTCCGACCTGCGGATCTACGTTGAATCTGTTGGCTTGGCGACGTTTCCCGATGCGACGGTCGTCTGCGGGCCGCTCGAGCAGCACGCGCCGAGCCCGAAGGCGACGGCGCTAAATCCCATGATCCTGGTCGAGGTCACGAGCGACTCGTCCGAGGAATACGATACGGCGGAGAAGCTCGAGTACTATCGGAGCATCCCCACGCTTCGCGACTACGTCATTGTCTCGCACCGCGAGCGGCGCATCACCGTACACTCGCGCGACGAGCAGGGTGCGTGGGCTGCCCGGGTGGCGGTGTCGGGCGGGCGCGTCAGGCTCCAGAGCCTGGAGCTCGATCTCGCGGTGGACGAGCTCTACCGCGCGAGCAGCATCGCGCGCTGATCTCTCGAAGCGTGCCGGTCGGTCAGCGTCGCGGGATCTCGCACGTGCCTGCGCGGCAGACCGGCTTGTTCGCGACCCACGCCGCGCACTTCGCCTTGCCGCAACGCTGCAGGCAGCGGCTCTGGAGGGCGTCGATTTCCGGCTTCAGCGTCGCCGCGCGCGCCGCGTTCAGCGCGCGCCCGCACGGCGCGATGCACGCCGCGTTCACCACGACGCAGTCCGCGTCGCGCGTGCACGCGCGCGCGGCTTCGAGCTTGGCGTCGAGCTTCCCCGTGGCCTCGTCGCACGCGCGCTCCTCCCGCTCGAGATCGCCTTCGGCGGGGGCGGCGCTCGCGTCGCCGCCGGCGGTTGTCGGCGCGCCGGCGTCTACAGCGGCGGCGGCCGCCGGGCGCACGGCGGCCGGGCAGGGTAAGCCATGCAGCGCGCAACGACCGTCGGGGCAGGTCGTGAAGGGCTGGGCGGCGGCGCGATCGCCGTGGCAGCTCGCTATCTCGCCGCCGGCGCAGCAGGGATACTCCGGCTCGTCCGGCGGCGGCGACGACGAACGCGTGCACGCGCCTGCGACGAGCAGGGCGAGGGCGGCTGCGGAGGCGGGCTTCACGTCCGGAGCAGGCCACAGCGGCGGCCCGGAGACAAACCGCGGATACCGCGCCGGAGCGGCAAACCTATCCGGCCGTGATGCGCTATGGTGCAAGCGACCATGCTGATCGACTGCCACGTGCACTTGAACGACTACCACAAGGAGGGCGTCGTCAAGCCGACGCAGGAGCACGTCCAGACGCTGTTCGACGAGATGGCGAAGCACGGCGTCGATCACGCGGTGGTCTTGACGTCCTACAAAGTGGATCTGGCGCGCCCGAGCGTGGAGGACGTGATCGAAACGCTGGCCAGCGATCCGCGCAGCACGGTGGTGGAGGGGCTGCGCTGGCGCGGCGACAGCCGGACCGACCTCTTCCAGATGGAAGAGCGCATCCGCGACGGGCGCGTGCGCGGGATCAAGCTCTACCCCGGCTACGACAAGTACGCGATCACCGAGCCGTCGCTGGAGGCCGTGTTCCGCATCGCCGAGAAGTACGACGTGCCGGTGATGATCCACACCGGCGACACGTACGCCAAAGGCGCGAAGGTCCGGCAGGCGCACCCGCTGCTGGTGGACGACGTCGCGGTGGATTTTCCCGGCGTCAAATTCGTGATCTGCCACCTCGGCAACCCGTGGTTCCAGGACACGGCGGAGGTGCTGTACAAGAACGACAACGTGTACGCGGACATCTCCGGTCTCACGCTCGGCGATTTCAGCTACGAGTTCGAGCGCTACATGGTCACGCGCGTGAAGGACATGATCATGTACATGGGTGATCCCGGTCGCCAGCTCATGTACGGCAGCGACTGGCCGCTGGTCAGCATGGGTCCGTACGTGAAGTTCCTGAAGAACCTCGACCTGACCGAAGAGCAGATCGAAAATATCTCGTGGCGCACCGCGGCGCGGCTGTTCAAGATTCCGGTCGGCGCGTAGCGCGCGCGGCGCCGGCGCGTAGCGCCCAGCGGCGCGCCATGTCGGTCGCGGAAACGCCCTTCGCCGATTGCGGCGCCTGGCCTACGATGTCTCCGATGGAGGCGGCGGACACGTCGGGGAGCACGCTGAGCGTGATCGAGGAGGGGGCTGGGGGGCGGCGCGCCGTACCGCTGCTGTACCTCGTTCTCGAGTATCGGAGACCAGTAGCCGGGTCGGCCCGGTACTCGCTCGATGGAATCGACGAGGTTCGCCTTGGGCGCGGCGAAAGCCGCACAGTGGCGGAAACCGCGATCGACGGTGCGCGCGTTCTCGAGATCACGGTGCCGGACGCGCGATTGTCCGCGACGCACCTGCGCCTGGCGCGGATCGGCCCGGCCTGGGCGTTGGAGGATCTCGGCTCCAAGAACGGGACACGCTTGAATGACGCGATGGTGACGCATGCGCCGCTGAACGCCGGCGATCGTATCGAGGTCGGCGAGACGATGTTCGTCTACGACGAAAGCTCCACGGCACCGGCGGAACGCCACTGCGATTCTGTGCGCGACGGCGTCGATGCCACGCTCTTGCCGGAGCTCGCGGCGCGCTTCACCGCGCTGGAGAGCGTCGCCCCGACGGACCTGTCGATTCTGCTCCGAGGCGAAACAGGCACCGGGAAAGAGCTGGTCGCAAACTGGGTGCACAACAAGCGACGTGGAGCATTCGTGCCGGTGAACTGCGGTGCGCTGCCGGAGGCGATCGCGGAAAGCGAGCTGTTCGGATACCGGAAAGGTGCGTTCTCCGGCGCGCGCGAAGACCGCACAGGGCTCGTTCGCAGCGCAAGCGGCGGCACACTGTTTCTGGATGAGGTCGCGGATTTGCGTCCTGCTTCGCAGGCGGCGCTGCTGCGCGTGCTCGAGGAGCAGGAAGTCATGCCCCTCGGCGCCACCCGCCCCACGCGCGTCGATGTGCGGTTCGTCTCCGCGACGCACCAGGATCTCGACGGCGCCGTGGCGACAGGGCGCTTCCGGGCGGACTTGCTTGCGCGCCTCGCCGGTCACGTCTTCGAGCTCCCCCCGTTGCGGGCGCGACTCGGCGAGCTGGGGTCGATAGTGGGGCGCCTGCTCCCGAACAGGCATGTCAGGTTCGCGCCCTCGGCGGCACGCGCGCTGACGTCGCACTCGTGGCCGATGAACATCCGCGAGCTCCGCCACGCCCTGGCGTCCGCCGCAACGCTGGCAGGCGACGACCTGGTGCGAGCGGAGCACCTGCCGCGCGCGATGACCTCCACGAACAGCGATCTCTCCGATATCGCTCCGCGCGCTCTCACGGCCGCGGACGAGGCGCTTCGCGCCAAGCTCGTGGAAGTGCTCCACGAACAGCGCGGCAACATCAGCGGCGCGGCGCGGGTGATGAACACGGACCGCAAGCAGATCCGCCGCTGGGTGACACGCCTCGGAATCGTGGTGCCGCGATAGCTGGGCCGGCGCCGCTCACGGCGTGGTCCGGACTGCCGGCGGGCCAAAGTGCTCCCCCCAGTCGCCGATTGCCCACGGGGAGTCTGCCGCGTCGCGCCAGAACCGCACCGTGAAGCCTTCGCCCGCGACCTCGAACGTGTCCTTGTAGGAGTCCTGGACGGAATCCACGAACGGCGTCAACTGGACGGACTTGTCCGCCACGGGATCGTGGATGTCCGCCCAGAGCGTGCCGTTGTCGAGCCGGACCTGCAGCGTGCGCGGGCCGTTGCCGATCCCGATCGGGTCCAGGTAGGTGCCGGTGTACTCGCTCCAGGTCGACGGGGCCGTAGCGTCATCGAAGAGCTTTGCTTTCTGGACGTTGATGAGCCGATCCATCGCATACCGGCTGGTGTCGTTCATGGCATCGTGCACGGCCGAGCTGAAGCCACCGTTCGAAAGGATCGCGACCGCGAAGTGCTGCGCCGGTGCGGCGCCCAGGAACGACGCATAGCCATCCGCCCAGCCGCCGTTTTGCGCATATTGCGCCTCGCCGGAGTAGGCGGCCAGGTACATGACGTAGCCGTGCGCGGACTCCGGAACGAAGTTCTCGGCCCCGGCGTCGAACACCAGATCGCGAGTGTTCTGGAGGATCGAGGAGTTGTCCGAGACGAGCGAGCGCATGAAGAGGCCCATGTCGTGCGCGGTCGCATAGACTCCACGCGCCGGTGCCGCAACCGCACACGGGGCGTAGAAGCCCCCGAGCCCTGCTGCAAGGTGGCCACTGTTCACCGCGGCGTCGTGGTCGAAGGTTGCGTGCATGCCCAGCGGCTTGAACACCCGCTCCTCCATCGCATCGGCGTAGGGCTTGCCCGTCACCGTCTCGACCAAGCGCCCCGTCAGCGACGTGCCGAGCTCGCTGACGAGCCTCAGGCTGCCCGGCGGATACCAGAGCTCCAACTCGTTGTTCGTGAAATACTCCTCGAGTGATGTTGCGCTGCAACCTTCGCTTCCGAGCTGGTTTCCCCAAAAGCCAGCATGCAGCCCCGAACGCTCGAGCAGCAGATCGCGGACCGTGATGTCCATCGCCGTGCCGTAGGAGCTCGACGGCGTATGCAGCTCCGGCACATACGTCGCTACCGCGTCCGAGTCCTTGATCTCGCCGTCGTCGATCAGCGTCAACGCCGCCAGGTTCGTGAGTTGCTGGTTCACTGCCGCCGTAGAGAACATCGTGTCGTTGTCGACGCAGACCGTTCCTTGAGAGGACGTCGTACCGACGTTGATGATCGAGATCGTGTCGTCCTGCACGACCGCCATCGACCCGCCTGGCACGCCCACCGCAGCAAGGTTGTCGGCGAAGTGCTGGGCCAGATCCTGCAGCACGGGGTCGCTGCTCGACGTGCTCGGCGGGCACGTGCCGGCTCCGGCTGCGCCGGCTGCGCCCGCGCCGGCTGCGCCCGCGCCGGCTGCGCCCGCGGCCCCGGCTGCTCCACCCGTCGCCCCCGCGGCCCCTCCGGATCCGGCGCCGGACTGCCCTCCCGTGCCGGCGTTCGAGCCGTTGTCAGACGGGCTTTCGCCGCCGCATGCGGCAGCGGCGACCGCCGCGGTCAGGGACAACACGAGTCCAAGTCGAGATCCGTTCGATGTCTTCACTGCACACCTCCCGAGTATTCAAACAGCACGACTCGTGCCAGCGCGGGACCACGAACTTCAGCGGCTGGATTTGCCTGTTCGCGGCGATCGCGCCTGCCCCGGGGCAGCCCCGGGGCCGCTCAATAGGAGGTGGCCCACGTCGCCCCGAGCGCCTGCATGCCGAGCATCGGCGCCACCGTGCCGCCGCGTCGTTCCGGCGCGGGCATGTCGAAGTAGTAGAGCAGCGTGGCCGTAACGGAGAGTGCCGCGGCGCCGCCAAGCAGACCGATCGATGCCGTGCGGTACGCGTCACGGCGGGACACATCCGCGTGGTAGCGATCGAGGTCCTCGCTCGTGCCGCCAGCGCTCCGGGGGTTGTCCCGCTTTGCGTCGCGCTCTGCGGAAAGCGCGACGACCGTGGTGGCGCTCCCGGCGAGCGCCGCGGCGCCGGCAACGCCGAGCATGTAGTAGCTGAGTACGCGTTGGCCGGTGATCGGGGCATCCGCCACTACGTGGACCCGGTCGCCGCGGCGCAGGTCGACTGCCGTGCGAAACGTTGCGTGGCCTCTCTCCAGCACTGCGACCGAGTGCGGCCCTGCCGCCAGGTCGAGCGCCCCGACAGGGGCTTGTCCCACCGTCCGTCCATCCACGGCCACGCGCGCTCCCTCGGCGGCGGTGACAACCAGGCGAGCGGGCTTCGGCTCCAGCTCGACCGGCGCGATCGCCATCCGTCCCTTCACCGCCAGCCAGTCCGCCGAAGCGGTCCGGTAGCCCGCAGCGCGAACCGTGACGCGGTGCGGCCCCGGCGCGACCTCGATGGCGAACGGCACCCGGCGAAACGCGGCACCGTCGATGCTCGCCCGCGCTCGCGCCGTGTGCGACGCGACCATGAGCATCGTCGTGGGTTCCGGAGCACGAGATTCCGCGCCGTCTCGACCCTCCTGCTCGGGCTCTGGAGCCAGCAGTTGCTCCAGGCTGGCGATGTGCATGACCGCGTGACGCCGGCGTCGCCCGGTCGGGCTCTGTCGGAGGTATTTCCGGTAGTCCGAGATGGCGAGGCGTGCCCAGCGCGAGTCGCCGTCGGCGTAGAAACGCATGCGATACGCCTGGGCCATCGAGAACGCGATCTCGGGGAGCGGCAGGCGGTCGTAGGCTTCCTCGTAGGCCTTGAGCGCGGTCGCATACTGCCCGACCTCGTAGGCCTGGCGCCCGGCCTCGAAGAACTGCTTGGCCTCCGCGCGATCGTCACGCGGCCGGCTGGCGTCTTGCGCGCGGAGGCCCGGTGCCGCGGAGAGCGCGGAGAGCATCGCCGCGCAAGCGGCGGCGCGCTTCACCGTGTCTCCGCATCGAGATGGGACCGCGCGATGAGAACTTCGAACCTCTCCGCTGCGGTCTTCACGACGATATCGGACAAGCCGTCGCCGTTCACATCCGCCGCACGCACGTCCTCGCCTCCTGCTGTCCCGCGTATCTTCGCGCCTGACGCGGCGTGCGCAGGCGAAATCGAGAACATCCAAACGGAACTCGCGTCCACGGTGACGACGTCGGGTCTGCCGTCGCCGTCGGTATCCAGTACCGCGAACGCGTTGGCATCCGAATCGAGGAAAGTGTTGTCCGCCGGATCGAACGCGGGCTCGGCCGCCTGCGCCCAGTAGATGCGCGCTTCGCCGCCCGTCGACACGAGCAGGTCGGCCCGATGATCGCCGTCCAGGTCCGCCAGCTGTATCGCGCGGGGGGCAGCGGCGAGATCGAAGCTCGAAGAGTCCAGGGTCGTCCCGATGGGCGTCTCCCGAGCGCGAAGGACGGTGCCGCCGTCCGGCCCCACCCCGACGAGGTCGTCGAGGCCATCTCCGTCGACGTCACCCAGGGCCCACGTCGCCTGGCCGACGTTGAAGCCTGCGACCGTGGGCCGTGCGAACCGCCCGTCGCTTCCGGGCGCCACCAACCACGGGCGAATGGCGCCAGCCTCTGTCTTGCCGAATGCGACCAGGCTGCGGTCTCCATCGGGCCGCGTGAAATGGCCTTCGAACACATCAATGGGCCTGTCGGCCGTGTTGTTCTCCTCCAGCGCGAGCGGAGCGGACAGGGTGCGATCCTCGGCGCCGAACAAGAATGCGACGGGTTGATTCGATGTTCCCACGAGCGAAACGACGAGGTCGCTCCTGGCGTCGCTGGGCTCGCCCGGCGCAGGCGAGAACAGGCCCGCCTCGAGATGGGCAATCCTGGGCAGCTTTGCGACGAACTGCGGGCTGGGCCCCGACTCCGTCCATCCCCAGGCAATCTCAATCGTGTCGCTCGGGTCTCCGCGCGCCACGAACGCCACGTCGTCGATGCCGTCGTTGTCGAAGTCGCCCTTTCGCAGCAGGGAAGCCTTCACGCCCGGATGGAATTCGCGTTTGAAGTCCGGTCCCATACGGAACCGCAGCTCGCCATCCTCCGCAGCGGCGACGTCCGGGAAGCCGTTGTGGTCGAAATCGCCGATTTCCGCGTCGCGCCACTTCGCGTCTGCTGCCTTCGCGAGCACCGCCTTCGAACCGTCCGTCAGATAGACGCCGTCTTCGCCCACGTAGTCCGCCGCAACGTCCCCGTTCAGATCGGCAGCCGCCAGCGGCCAGCCCACGGCGTCGAAGCGTGAGTCGAGCGTTGGCGGGTCGAAAACGCCTGTACCCGTCCCGTGAGCCACGGCGACGCCGTCGGAGACGTGGATCAGAAGGTCCATCGTGCCGTCGCCGTCGACGTCCGCGAAGCGCGCCGCGGAATCCGAGCCGGACGGCAGGGCGACGGTCCGCCCCGCGAGCTCGATGGTGCTCTTCCGCTCCATTTCGCCGTCCCCAGCGGGCGCGAACACGTTGGCACCGCTGGAGATGACAAACGCGCTGGAGGCGCCGTCGAAGGCGAGCGCGAGCTCGTCGACGCCGTCGTCGTCGACGTCAGCAACGGGGATTCGTGTGCCGAGTTTCGTCAGTGGCTGGCCTGGAACCGCTATCGGTCTCCACGGCTCGGCCTTGGGGATCGGCACGCAACTGACCTGCACCTCGCCCGCGAACGCCAGGTATCGCAGCCACGCGACGGCCTGTCCTCCACCCACTCCGTAGGCGCGGATCGGCACGAGCCATCCGTCGCTTGGTCCGTCGATATGGAACGGGGCGTACGCCGCCGGGTCGACGATCTGCTCCCGGTCGGGGGAGCCCTTCAGGACCCCCAATCCGCCAAGCACAGGCACGACGAGATCCAACCTGCTGTCGACGTCTAGATCCCCGAAAGCCACGTGTCCGGCGTAGAGACTTGGCTCCGACCGCTGGCCCCGCGTCACAAACGCGCCGCCACCATCGCCATAGCGGACAACGGTTGCCTGGTCCTCGGTTCCCACGAGATCGGCGTGGCCATCGCCATCGATATCGCCGACCGCCCACTGGATGAGCGGCTCTTCGGGGGCGCTCGCCTGGTCGAACTCGCCGGTTCCGTGGTGGCAGACGTGCTCCGACGGATGGCAGCGCCAACCGGGCGGGCACGCCGACTCCGATTCGGGGTCGGCGCAGGTGTATCGACACTGGCGGGCCTGGTCTCCGGGCGGCTCACAGTGCATGCCATGGGCGACAAACAAATCGCAGTCTTCTCCGGTCTCGACGACGCCGTTGCCGCACGCGCCCGCCGGCACGTCTTCCAGGGGGGCACAATCGACGACGACAAGCGCCGCCAGCAACATCACATCACCGCGTCGCATGCTCGAAAGGATCCTCGGGGTCGTCCGGGCCGATACGGTGTGCGCGCGCGTGGTGCGGAAGCATTGGCCGTGCGCCGGCATCCTCCACTCGGGTCACGGGACTCGCAGAGGCGGGCGGCGAGACGAGCGGCGCAGCCGGCGCCACTATCGATGGCGTCGCCGAGCTCCGTTGCGGGGGTGGGCGCGAGGCAGCAGCGTCGCTTCGCTGGCCGAGCAAGAGAGCAACGGCGATTGCAGCGGTGCCGGCGCCAAGCGCCATCAACCAATGGCGTGCGCCGCGGGGGCCAAGCCGCGGGGGGGGCTGTGCCAACGCGCGCACGACGTCGCCGGCACTCGCCGGACGCTGCCCCGGTTGCTTCGCCAGCGCGGCGAGGATCGCAGCATCGGCATTTGGCCAGAGTCCCGGCGGGCGGGGACGGCGCGAAGTGTGGCGCAGCATCACCTCGAGTGGGTCGCGTCCTGTAAACGGCACTCGACCGGTCAGCATCTCGTAGGCGACCACGCCGAGGGAATAGACGTCCGAGCGCGGGTCCACCTTGCGTCCTCGGCACTGCTCCGGCGACATGTACTCCGGAGTACCGATTAGCGCGCCGTCACGCGTGTTGTGCGCGTCGTCGTCGACCTCGAGCAGCTTGGCCACGCCGAAGTCGATGAGCTTCGGCACGAGCACGCCTTCTTCTTCCGCGAGGAGCACGTTCTCGGGCTTCAGATCGCGGTGCACGACGCCATGGACGTGAACGGCGTCGAGCCCCGCGGCGATGCCTGCGAGGATCGGAATCGCCGTAGCGGGCGCAATCACGCCTCGACGGTCGAGCAGCGCACGCAGCGTCGTGCCCTCGACCAGCTCCATCACGTAGTAGGCCCGGCCGTCGTCGAGGCGCCCGAACGAGAAGATCTCCACGACGTTCCGGTGACGGAGTTCGACCGCCACTCGCGCTTCGGTGACGAAACGCGACAAGCTTCGCTCGTCCGCGGAGTATCGGTGGGAGAGCACCTTCACGGCCACCCGCTTGCCGATGGTGGGCTGGAGCGCTTCGTACACGTGCCCGAAGCCGCCGCTCCCCAGGCACCGCCGGATCTCGTACTCGCCAACGCGAGCGCCGGCAGCCAGCTGCGCTTCGCACCTCGGCTCCGGCGATGCCGATTCCAGAGTCTCCGACACCCCAGTCGAAGTCTCTCACCGGATCTGCGTCCAACGCAACCGTGCGGGACCGCTTCTCACGCGTCGGCCACCGCATCCCAGCTGCGCGCACTCAAGATGTGTCCATCTGTCGCGTGACAGGCGCGGCGCGATTGGGCGCGACCGCGCGGCGCGACCGCGGGCAACGCGCTGGTACCGCTGCGGCCGGATGAGGGCGCCCATGTAGGCGTCCTTGTTGGCGCGCGGTGGCCGATTCTGCGTCGTCGTGGAATAGGCCGGCGCGGCTGCCCGCGCGGGCGGCAGGCGTCAGCCGAGGAGGTGCGCGGCGTGCTGTGCCTCCGGCGCCCGGCCCATCGTCGAACAGCCGCGGCGTCTTCTCCATGCCTGATCCAGTTCTTCACCCACGGGCTGCCACGCCAGCCGGGCGCGACGCGACGGGGGCTCTGCCTACGCCAATCCGACGTAGACCGGTGCCCGGCAGTCGGACACGCGGAGCGAGACGCTTCCGAGCGCGGCCCTGAGCAGCTTCTCCACACTCGACGCGGCTCCGCCCCTCGACGCGGCGTCGACCGCGCGGCGCGCTTCCTTCTCCTTGAACCCGAGCCCGCGCATCGCGACGAACACGCGCGCGGCGGCATCCGCGCGCTCCGGCGCCGCCACGCTCCCGTACGCCGACCCGTCCGCGTGCTGGAACGTGAAGCCCGCCGATGCGCTGCCCGCCACGATCAGGCGACCCCGGTGCACCGCGCGATGGTGGGCGCCGCATAGGATCAGGATATTTCCCGGATCATGCCCGCCGCCCTCGGCACGCGGGTCGACGTGGTGCGCGTCCAGGAACACCGCGTTGTGACACCCTGGCACGGCGCAGCAGCCGCCGTCACGGCGCACCACCTCGCGGCGCGTCGCCGGCGGAATCGTCTGCGTGGCGCGCTTGCCGTCGGCGACGTGCTGGGCGTCGCACTCGGCCATCTCCACGATCGCGGGCTCCACGTCGACCGCTTCGCCCTTGCCTTGCTGCATGCCGGCGCGGCAGCGCTCGCACACGGTCATCGCGATCTGGTAGCTCGCGCGCCCCGCGTCGGCAGGCCCGCCGAGCACGGCGCGCGCCATGAGCAAGAGCGCGGCGTCGTCATCCAGCGGCCCGTCCGCGTCACGCCGCAACCGCGCCATCGCTTCGCGGACCGTGGCAAACGTGTCCGCCGACACATCGAAGCGCAGCACATGCCGGCGCGCTTCCGCCCGCGGCGGATCCGCCGGCCCGTCGCCGGGCGCGCGACCGCTGACGAGCCGCTCGATATCGCGCACCGTGCGCGTCTTCGCCGCGTCGATCCACGCGCGCTCCGTGGCCGGCGTGGCCACGCGCGTCAACTCGCGCAGCGCCGACCACGACAGATCGCTCGCCGAGAGCAGCGGCAACTGCTCGAGCGCTTCCGCGACGCGGAGCTTGTCGTCGGTGGTGCGCGGCCCATATCCGAGCACGCGCTCGACGTACTCGGCGAACGTCGCGTAGCCGAGTTTCACGTGCACGCGCGCCCGCCGCGCCGCGAGCAGCCAGCGACCCTCGTCGCGATCCAACGCCAGATGTTCTCCGGCGATGCGGAGCAGCTCAGCGTGCGCCTGCCGCCAGTCGTTCCCCTCGTTTTTCATGCTTCCGGTCTAACACGGGCTTTTCGGGCCCCCAGCGCGCCGCGCTGGCGTGCGATCGCGCACCTGGACGCGTTTCGAGTCGGCCGATTGCGCGCGCGGCGCCCACGTGGGCGTTCTGGCCGCCAGCGGGCATGGCGCGGCGCGGTCGACCGTTTCTCTCGCCTCGACGCGCGCCGATCGTGTCAAGCGCGAAATTCGATATCTGTACGATTGTGCCGGCGCCCACGTGGGCGGCCGGACGGCGGCGTCTGGGGCGACCGCGAACGCCGGTGGACAGTGAAATCTTTAAATTTGTTTTTTTTGAATGACGAGTGCGCGTAATAGATGGCGGGAATCTGCGCCCACGTGGGCGCCCCGGAGCTCGCCCTGTCTCGATCGTGCCTTGCGTCCAGCCGAAGTAGACGGGGTTGACCCGCACTCCAACGGCGCCCACGTGGGCGGCGTTGACCGCGCTCGCCGCGCGCAAGTCGCGAAATCCAATCTTGCGCGCGCCGGCGGGATCCAGGCGGCACGAGCTCCCTCGCTCGGATTGCAACGTGACGGCGTTCCTGTCCGCGCCGACGGCGCCCACCCCTGCGATTTCTGGGCACCTCTTCAGCACCCGGGCAGCGCGGGGCATGCCATGGGACAGACCCTGGGCGTCCCAGGGTGGACCACCAGCGGCTACCCGCCGATGTAGCTCATCTCGATGCGCTTGAGCCCGCGCGTGCGGTCCGAACGCAGCTCCGAGTAGCGGTCCTCGCGCGCGCGCCACAGGTTCTGGACCAGCGTGCGCAGGGTGTCGTCGCTGGCGCCGCCGCGCAGCACGTCGCGCACGTCGGTGCCTTCCGTCGCGAACAGGCACGTGTACAGCTTGCCGTCGGCGGACAGGCGGATGCGCGTGCAGTCGCTGCAGAACGGCTGCGTTACGCTGGTGATGACGCCGATCTCGCCGCTGCCGTCCTTGTAGCGCCAGCGCTTGGCGACCTCGCCGCGGTAGCTCGCTTCGGCGGGCTCGACGGGCAGCTCCGCGTCGATGCGCTGCACCATCTCCCGGCCGGGCACGACCTGGTCGAGGCGCCAGCCGTTGGTGATGCCGACGTCCATGAACTCGATGAAGCGCACGATGTGGCCCGTGCCCTTGAAGTGCCGCGCGAGCGCGACCATGCCCGCGTCGTTCACGCCGCGACGCACCACGGCGTTGATCTTGATCGGCGTGAAGCCGGCCTTCCCCGCCGCGTCGATCCCCTCGAGCACGTCGGCCACGCCGTACTCCGCGTCCGTCAGTCGGCGGAACGTGGGATCGTCGAGCGCGTCGAGGCTCACGGTCACGCGCGCGAGCCCCGCGTCGCGAAGCGCCTGGGCGTGGCGCGCGAGCAGCGAGCCGTTGGTCGTGAGCGCGACCTCCACGCCGTCGATGCGTCGCGAGCATCTCCACCAGCTTCGGCAGGTCCGAGCGCAAGAGCGGTTCCCCGCCGGTGAGCCGCACCTTGCGGACGCCCTCGCCGGCCAGCACGCGCGCCATCCGCGCGATCTCCTCGAAGCGCAGGATCGCACGGCGCGACAGGAACTCGAAGCCCGGGCCGAAGTGCTCGCGTGGCATGCAGTAGCCGCAGCGGAAGTTGCAGCGGTCCGTCACGCTGACGCGCAGGTCGCTCAGTGGGCGTCCGCGGCGATCGACCGGCATGTCCGTCACTTCACTTCTACGATAGCGCTGCCGCGCAGGCTTGCGACCGGAACCAGCGCGTCCTTGTCCACGAGTACGCGCTCCACGCTCGGCGGTTTCACCTGGAAGCGCACGTCGACGCCGGCTGGCCGGTCCCCAATCAGCGACTTCACGAGGTTTTCCAGCGAGGCCGGCGCCGCGCCGAGGTCCACGGGCAGCGCAATCGCGGCGCGCCGCTCCACGACGGCCGGCAGACCCGGGTCGACTTCTGGTTGTCGGTCCGGCGCGAAAGCCACGCGGCGCAACCTGACCCGCGAGCTCTGGGCGTCGTACCACGGCTCGGCGACGACCCAGACGTCGCCGCACGCGCGCCCCTCGACCGTCAGCGCCAGCGCGACCACGGGCCGTCCGGCGACCAGCGCGCCGCGCGCCTGCGCGCGCACGATGCGCGTCGCGCCGTCGCTCGCCGGTGCAGCGAGCGATCGCGTGAGCGCGGCGGACACGTCGTCCCAGTCGATGCGGATCGGGACGTCGAGGGCGACGCCCGCGGGCACGTCGCTCCGCACGTCCGGCGCGGGCAGTGGGCTCTCCACCGCGTCCTTGGTGCTGCACGGATCCTCGACGCCGATGCGGCCGTAGGCGGCGAGCCGCGACGACAGCACGCCGCCCTGGAGCGTTGGACGCTGTTGCACCAGCCGCTCCGGCGCGATGCGCGCGCACAGCGTGTTCCCGATCGACACCGGCGAGTGCAGAAGGTGCCACACGGCCTGCACCTCGGGTCGGACCGACGGCAGCGATCGATCGATCTGGCGCTTCACGCCGCCCGCTTGTTGCCCCGCCATGCGCTGCAGCTCCGGCGTGACGTCGACGCCGATCGGCGTCAGCACGCAGCCGCGCGTCACCCCGACGTCGACGCGGCTCGCGCCGAGCTGGTAGCGGCCGTCGAACAGCAGCGGCACGCGCACGCTCGACGAGAGCCGCGGGCTGCAGCGCCCGTAGGTCGGACACAGCGGCCCGAACGGCTTGCACACCGCGAGCTCGACCGACACCGGGTTTTCGACCACGAGCTGGTCCGCGTCGAGGCGCACGTTGAAGTCGCCGCGACGTACGACGTAGGTCGCCTGCCCCGGCGTGCCCACGTCGCGGCGATTCGCCTGGGCGAGTACCACCGGCACGTGCCGCGACAGCTCGCTCTTCAAGCGCGCGACGGCGACCCGCACGTCCACGGCGATGCGCGATTCCGGCGCTTCCACCACCGGTGCGTCGGTGAAGGCGGGCGTAGTCGGCGCCAGCCGCACCGAGCACACGCCGTCGCCGGTCGAGCTCGCCCCGTGCGAGCCGGCGCCGCAGGCTACGGCGAGGGCGGCGGCGACGGATGCGAGGAAGCGCGGCACGGACCGGCACGATAGCATCGCCGCCCACCGCGGCTATTTCTTGCGGCGGCGCGGGGCGAGATGCTCGACGTCGTCGAGATCCTTGAAGCGCCCCGCGCGGCGCTTGTTCGCGAGCAGCTCGCCGAGCCCGATGAAGTAGACGGGAAACCGCCGTCCGCGCCCGGGTGCGAGCGACTCGACGACGCGATGCCGCCAGGCGGTCGAAAATTGAACCGCGACCAGGTTGTTCAGGAGATCGACGCGATTGGGGGTTCGCCCGAACTGGATGACGATGTCCGGTTGGCACAGGTCGTCGGCGCTCTCGACTGCCGGCACCTCGCCACCCCAGAATTCCTGAAGTGCAGCGTACAGGCGTCGGGCGTTGACCGCGCTGCGGTCGAAGAACAGGTCGATATCGCCTGTGAGGCGCGGATACCCGTGGTGGATCACCGCCTCGCCGCCCGCGATCAAGTAGCGGACCTTGTGCTTGAAGAGCAGTCGGAGCAGCTCCTGCACGTCGGGCGCGAGGTGCTCGCCGGTCACGACTTGCGTCCATGTCGCCGCAGCCCGGCTACCGCGTCGCGCACGTCCGGGCGGCTCTTGCCGTAGACACGCTCGCGCAGGGCGCGCGCCACGGCGCGCCGTTCGTCCGGCGTCATTCGCCGGTACTCCTCGAGCTCGTGCTCGAACGCGGCCGCAAATCCGTGCGCTTTGAACGCGACGCGCTCCACGCCGGACAGTCGAGCACGCGACGCGCGACGCGGCAACGCCAGCCGGGATTCCGCGCCGGGCCGACAGCTCCCGGCTTCGCTCCCGTGACGGGCTGCCCGTGGTGGATTACCCTCCCTGGCGTGAAGTTCTACCGCTTCGACGGCGTGGACGACCGGCTCGAGCTCGTGCCGATGGCGGCGCGGCGCGCGCTCGATCACGCCGGGCTGAAGCTGTCGCTCGCCGGCTGGCGCAGCTTGTCGATCGCGGCCCGGCGCGAGCTGACGCTCGCCGGATCGGGGCACAACGTGGACGACGCGCGCGTGCGTCCGCTGGTCGAGGACGCGGAGCCGCCGGCCGAGCCCGTGGAGGTGACGGACGAGCCGTCGCACACGACGCCGCCGCCCGCGGTGGACCAGGTCTTCGGCGGCGAGCGCGCCGTACCGCCAGCGCTGTGGGCGGCGCTCGCGCCGCTCGATCGCTACGCGCTGGCGAAGGTCGCGTCACGCGGCCGCCCGGAGCGGATCGCGGAAGCGTACCGCGAGATCGTCGGGCACACCGCGACGTCCACGCACCTCGCGCCCGAAGGCGGCGTGCGCATGGTGGACGTGCGCGTCAAGGACCCGACCATGCGGCGCGCCGTCGCGGCGAGCCGCGTGCGCATGAACGAGGAAGCGTTCCGGCGCCTCGCGCAGTCGGAGGTGCCGAAAGGCGACGTCCTGGCGACCGCGCGCGTCGCGGGCATCATGGCCGCGAAGCGGACCTCGGAGCTGATCCCGCTGTGTCACCCCGTCGCGCTCACGCACGTCGCGGTGGACATCGCGCTCGAGTCCGAGGCGCGCGTGGTCGCGATTCGCGCCACGGCCGAGGCCTACGATCGCACCGGGGTCGAGATGGAGGCGATCGTCGCGGCGACGATCACGGCGCTGACGGTCTACGACATGCTGAAGGCATTCGATCGCGCCATGGACGTCGGCCCGACCCACCTCGTCTCGAAGACCGGCGGCAGGTCCGGCGAGTACACGCGATGACGCGCCTGTTCGAGATCCGCGAGGCGCCGCTCTCCGTCGACGAGGCGATCGCGGCAGTGCGGCGCCCGGATGCCGGCGGCATCGCCGTGTTCCTGGGCGTCGTGCGCGATCACAACGACGGGCGTGCCGTGACGCTGCTCGAGTACGAGGCCTACGCGAGCATGGCGGAGAAGCAGATGCGCAGCATCGCCGAGGAGGTCGAGGCGGAGATCCCCGGCGCGCGGCTCGCCGCGCTGCACCGCGTGGGGCGGTTGGAGATCGGCGACGCGGCGGTCGTGTGCGTCGCCAGCGCGCCGCACCGGGGCGAGGCGTTCCGCGCCTGCCGCGCGCTCATCGACCGCATCAAGCAGCACGTTCCCGTGTGGAAACGCGAGCACGGCCCCGACGGTCCGTACTGGGTCGGCTGGGAAGACGCGCGCTGCGTCGGCCACGATCACGCGTGATTGTTGCCGCAAGAGCAACAACGTGTTCCTCGCTGCCGCATTGAACAACGGGCCGCGAGTTCGCATGTTGGGCGTTCAAACCTGAACGGAGCATCTCGATGATCAAGGTCCGACCCGCGGAGCGCCGCGGCCAGAGCAAGATGAGCTGGCTCGACAGCCGCCACACGTTCTCTTTCGCCGACTACTACGATCCGGCGCACATGGGCTTCGGCCCGCTGCGCGTGATCAACGACGACCGCGTCGCGCCGGGCAAGGGCTTCGGCACGCATCCGCACCGCGACATGGAGATCGTCAGCTACGTCGTCGAAGGCGCGCTCGAGCACAAGGACAGCATGGGCACCGGTTCGGTGATCCGTCCCGGCGACGTGCAGCGCATGAGCGCCGGCACCGGTGTGCGTCACAGCGAGTTCAATCCGTCGTCGACCGATCCGGTGCGCTTCCTCCAGATCTGGATCATGCCGGAGCGGGCCGGTCTCGAACCCAGCTACGAGCAGCGCGCGTTCCCCGACGCGGAGCGCCGCGGCAAGTGGCGTCTGGTCGCCTCCCGCGACGCGCGCGAGGGCTCGGTCACCGTGCACCAGGACGCCGACTTGTACGCGACGCTCCTCGATCCCGGCGAGCAAGCGACGTTCAGCTTGCGTCCCGATCGCGGCGCCTGGATCCAGGTGGTGCGCGGCGGCGTCAACGTCGCCGATCGCACGCTCGCCGAGGGCGACGGCGTGGCCATCGAAGACGAAGGCGAGATCGCCGTCACCGCGAATGCGCCGAGCGAGCTCTTGTTGTTCGACCTGGGTTGATGCCGAGAAATCCCCTCATGAGTTTTCACAGAAGGGCGGAAGAACGGAAGGTCGGATTCCATCCCCAAGTCTTCCGCCCTTCCGCCCTTCCTGTGCCATCCCCATGGATTGCCATCGAACCCGAATCGGTTTCGCGTTTTCTCCGCCTGGAATCGAGGGGATTTCTCAGGGGTTGATGGCCGGTCCGGCGCAAAATCACAGATCCGCGGGGCTGTCCCAGTCACGGAGCTGGGCGTCCTCGCCCGGCGCGAGCGGCAGCTCCGCAACGCGATCGCCGAGCCGCGCGATCACGCGCTGCAACGATCGCTCGTTCGCCGCGAGCGCCGCCGCGATCGCGACGAGCGTTTGCGCGGCGGCGTAGCGGGCGCACAGCGGCTGCCACACGCCGCCGACGCGCGGCACGACGGCCGCGTGGTCCGGCGCGTGCGCCGCGAGCCGCGCGATCAGCGCGGGCTCTACGTACGGCAGATCGCACGCCAGCGCGATCGCGCGCTCGCCGTCCGCCGCGGTGAGCAGTGCGGCCAGCCCGCCCAGCGGTCCGATCCCCGACGGCGCGTCGGGTAGCGACAGCAGGCCGAGCGCCGCGTAGGGCGCAGCGTCGCCCACCAGCACCACACGACATTCCGGCAGCGCCTCGCGCGCCACGCGCGCGAGGCGCTGCGCGACGCCGGCGGACCCGTCTGGTGCCGGCAACAGCCCCTTGGGTGCGCCGCCCATGCGCCGCGATTTGCCGCCCACGAAGACGCCGACGATCACAGGTCCCCGAGCGCGATGATCGGCACGAGCTCGCCCGCGACGTAGCCCTCGCTGTCCGCGGGCACGACGATCAGCGCGTCGGCCCAGGCCATGCTGGTGACGGCGCCGGACGCCTGGTTCGTCAAGGGACGGACCTCGGCGCCTTCGAGGCGCGCGCGGTAATAGCCGCGTCGGCCCGGCTTTTGACGCAGCGGGGCGGCGAGCCGCGCGATGCGCGGCTCGCCGCCCCGCTGCGTCGCGCCTTGCATCGCGCGCAGCAGCGGCACGCCGAACAGCGCGAACGTCACTTGTGCCGAGACCGGGTTGCCCGGCAGACCGAGCACGCGCGCGCGCCCCGCGCGTCCCGATGCCAGCGGCTTGCCCGGACGGATCCGCACCTTCCAGAAATCCAGCGTCGCGCCCGCCGCCTGCAGCGCCGGGCGCACCACGTCGTGATCCCCGACGCTCACGCCGCCGATGGTCACGAGCAGCTCCGCCTCGGCGAGCGCGGCGGCGACCGCGGCGCGTGTCGCGCCGGGGTCGTCGCCCACCAGCGGCGCGACGCGCGCGTCGGCGCCGGCACGACGCGCCATGGCGGCGATCGCGATGCCGTTCGACTCCGGGATGCTGCCGGGGCGCGGCGCGCTGCCCGGCGCGCGTAGCTCGTCGCCCGTGCACACCACCACCACGCGCGGCCGCCGCGCGACGAGCACGTCCGCGCGGTCGAGCGACGCCACGAGCGCGATCTGCCCCGGCCCGAGCCGCGCGCCCGGCTCGAGCGCGAGCGCGCCGCGCGCGAGATCCTCGCCGGCGTGGCGCACGTTCTCGCCGCCGCGCGGCGCCGCCGCGAAGCGCGCGAGCTCGCCGTCGCGTTCGACGTTCTCCTGCATCACCACGGCGTCCGCGCCGTCGGGCAGCGGCGCGCCGGTGAAGATGCGGCACGCCGTAGCGCGCGCGAACGGCGGCGCGACGTGACCGGTCTGGCTCTCGCCGCGCACCGGTAGCGTCCACGGCGGCTCGCCCGCGAAGTCGACGCTCGCGACGGCGTAGCCGTCCATCGCGCTGTAGTCGAACGCCGGCATCGGCTCGCCGGCGATCAACGGCTCGGCCAGGATCCGGCCGTCCGCGTCGCCGACGGCCACCCGCTCCGCTGCCAGCGGCGTCACGTCGGCGAGCACGCGCGCCAGCGCTTCTTCGAACTCGAGCATTCGCCGAGGGTAGGACACGCGGGCCCGTCGTCGAGTGCCCTTGCTTCTGGATGCCGGTCCGGCGCGGAAACGACGCAGCCGACGGCGCCCACGCGCTTGTCGATCTGCCGCCGTGTGGGTCCGACCGTGGCGCCCAGGCCACGCACCGGCGTTGACACTCCAGGCGCGGTCGCCGTCGGTCGACGGTGACGCGAGCGTGCCGCGCGAGCGCGTACGGCTCGCGTGGTTCCGCGCCGGACCGACAACCCCTGTCCGGCCTGTACGGGTCCGGCGATGTGGCGCGTCCTGCCGGAAATCGCTGCGCA
Organism: uncultured delta proteobacterium; assembly: GCA_963775185.1. GTDB lineage: Bacteria > Myxococcota_A > Polyangia > Polyangiales > Polyangiaceae > JAPSGB01. The sequence goes on from CAVZIE010000018.1 coordinate 111,857, forward strand.
ATCGGCCCACGGGCAGCGCCGCGCGCCGCGCCCACCGTGCGTCCGGGATGACTGGAATTTCGAGGCGAATCCGCGCAATCGGGGCAATCGGGCGCGGCGGCGCGCCGACGAAGAAGAGGACGCCGACGCAGCCGGTACGGCGGTTGCTAGGCAAGGATGTGGAGCGCATGATTCAAATGATGTCCAACCGGTTCTCGAGGTTGGCGGCGGTGCTCGCGACGCTCGCCGTCGTGACCGCGGCGCCCGCGATCGCGCGCGCGCAAGACGCCGACGACTCGGGGTGGACCGACGACGATTCCACCGCCGCGGCGCCGGATGATGCGGCGCCGCCCGACGATCCGGGCGCGGCGGAGCAGGAGCAGGTCGCTGCGCCGTCCGGCGACGGGCAGGTGGCGGACACCGACCCGGGTGCGGCCACCTACTTCCGCCCGACGCTCGCGTCGTACGGCCAGTGGGTGAACGATCCTACCTACGGCACGGTGTGGGTGCCGGATTCCGCAGTCGTGGGTGCGGATTTCGCACCCTACGTGACGTCCGGCCACTGGGCGCTGAGCGCGAGCGGCAACTGGATGTGGGTCAGCGACTATCCGTTCGGGTGGGCGGTGTTCCACTACGGCCGCTGGGTCTGGATCGACAACGTCGGCTGGGCGTGGATCGCCGGCCGACGCTACGCCGACGCGTGGGTCGTCTGGCGCGTGCCCGACGACGGCTACGCCTACGTCGGCTGGGCGCCCATGCCTCCCACCTGGGGCTGGTACGACGGCGTGGCCGTGTCGTTCTGGTTCGGCGTGCCGGCGGCGTACGTGTTCTGTCCGAGCTACTACGCGTTCTCGCCGCACGTGCACCGCCATATCATCCACGATCGCGGCGAAGTGCAGCGCATCGCGCACCACAGCAGCCGCTACGCCGCGCGCGGTCACAACTACCGCAGCCCGCCGCCGGCCAGGGCACACGTGCCCGCGAGCGCGACGCCGCGGCATCGCACTCCCGCCAACCCGCGCGCGGTCGCGGCCTCGCACGCAGCGGCGACGCCGCGCAGCCACTCCGCCGGCCGCAGCGCGCCCTACAGCCGGAGCGCGCCCACGCGGTTGCAGCGCTCGCGGACGTTGACCGGCGCGGGCGCCGGCACGCGCAGCCACAGCCTGTCCGGTGCGAGCTACGCGTCGCCACGGCCCGGCCGTGCGGCGCAGGCGAGCCGTCCGGCGACCGCGCGCCCGTCGTATGCGCGCCCGGCGCCCGCGGCGTCGCACGCGCGTCCGGTGTATTCGCGCCCGGCGTCGCCGTCGTACTCGCGCCCGTCGTACTCGCGCCCGTCGTACTCGCGCCCGTCGTACTCGCGCCCGTCGTACTCGCGCCCGTCGTACTCGCGCCCGTCGTACTCGCGCCCGTCGTACTCGCGCCCGTCGTACTCGCGCCCGTCGTACTCGCGCCCGTCGTACTCGCCGTCGTATTCGCGTCCGTCCTACGGAGGTAGCTCCTATCGCCCCGCTTCTGGCGGTTCGTCGTATCATCCGTCGTCGTCGACCTCGTCGCATGCCGGGCGCGGTTCCCGCGGCGGCGGCCACCGTCGTTGAATCCGGAGTCCTGCTGATGTCGCGTCATCTGCTGTTCTTGGCCTTGCCCCTGTCGCTTGCGCTCGGGGCGTGTACCTACGGCGTCGATAACGGCCAATCGGTCGGCGGAGGCGGCGGCGGCGGCGGCAGTGGTGGCGCGAGCTCGATCCCCGAGAGCACCGTCGACACCGACGCCACCATCGCCGGCGTGACGCCTGGCCAGGGCGCCGGCGCGTTCGTGGAGTACGCGTCCGGGGGCAGCTGGCACGTGTTCACGTCGTGCGACACCAGCGTGTCCGGCTACAGCTGCGGGTGGGACATCATCGTCGACGCCGACGGCGGCATCACGGACTTCAGCGCCGATCGCCTCGAGCAGAGCGACACGGAGTGGGTCGACTGGGGCGACCAGGGTACCGTGCGGATGGTCGCCACCACCGGCTACGACGTGGACGGCTTCTACTTCACGACCCAGGCCGGCGCGACGAGCCGCATCGACGTGTATCTCGACGGCGAACCGGCGCCGCGCTTCATCTACTGGGTCGGCGACGGCGGTCTGCACCGCGGCGCGCCGTCGAATCCCATCGATCTCGCCCCAAGCGCGGATTGACGCAGCCGGGCCGGGCGCCGGTCAGTCATCGGGCTTGCCGCGACGGCGCTTCTTGCGACCCTTGCGACGCAGCGGCTCGAGCGCCAGGCGCGGGCTGGGTACGGGTACGAGCTGCCTCGAGCCGAGCGACAGGCGCGATTCGGCCTCGCGTGCGCGCTCGCGCGCAAGCTCCATGAAGCGGACCTGGCTGCGGAGCTCGGGGCTGTCCTCGCCGGCGTCCACGCGCGCGTACGTGCCGTCGGGGCCGAGGCTCCAGCTCTTCACGTTGTCGGCGAGCATCGTACCCAACACCTCGGTGTAAACGCGGCGCTTCACCGTGTCGTCGAGCAGCGGGAACATCACCTCGACGCGACGCCGGAAGTTACGCGGCATCCAGTCGGCGCTGGAGCAGAACAGCTCCTCCTCTCCGCCGTTCGCGAAGAAGAAGATGCGCGCGTGCTCGAGGAAGCGATCGATCAAAGCGTGCACGCGGATGCGATCGCTGATCCCCTCCACCCCTGGGCGCAGGCAGCAGATACCGCGGATCAATAGATCGATCTGCACGCCGGCTTGCGCCGCGGCGTAGAGCGCCGAGATCACGTCCGCGTCGACCAGCGCGTTCATCTTCGCGACGATGCGGGCCTCGCGACCTTGTCGGGCGTGCTCCGTCTCGCGGGAGATCAGGCCCAACACCGCCTCGTGCAGGCCGAGTGGCGCGACGATCAAGCGGTTCCAATGCGTGGGCGCGCTGTAGCCGGTGAGCAGGTTGAACAGGGAGGTGGCGTCCTCGGCGATGTCCTCGCGCGCGGTGAACAAGGACAGATCCTCGTACAGGCGGGCGGTCTGCTGGTTGTAGTTGCCGGTCGCCAGGTGCACATAGCGGCGTAGGCCGGTCCGCTCCTTGCGCACGACCATCAGCACCTTGGCGTGCGTCTTCAGGCCCATCAGGCCGTACATCACGTTCACGCCCGATCGCTCCAGCGCGCGCGCCCAGCGGATGTTGCTTTCCTCGTCGAAGCGCGCCTTCAGCTCGACCAGCGCCGTCACCTGCTTGCCCAGCTCGGCGGCGCGCTGCAGCGCGCGCACCATCGGCGACTCGCCGCCGGTGCGATACAGGGTCTGCTTGATCGCGAGCACGTGCGGGTCCTCCGCGGCTTGCGACAGGAAATCGACGACCGCCTCGAAGGACTCGTACGGGTGGTGCAGGAGCACGTCGCGCTCGCGAATGGTCTCGAAGAAATCTTCCGAGTCGCGCAGCGGCGGAACGTACTGCGGGCTGTACGCCTCGTCGCGGAGATCGCGCCGCTCGTCGTGCGCGGACATCTCCGTCAGGTCAGCAGGGGAGAGCGGTCCGGGAACGTGATAGACGTCGCGCCCGGGATCGAGATCGAGCTCGCGGCAGAGCCAGTGGATCGAGTCGTCCGGTGCTTCGCCGCTGACCTCCAGGCGCACGGCGTGCCCGCGCTCGCGGCGACGCAACTCCGCCTGGAGCGAGATCAGGAGGTCCTCCGCCTCGTCTTCGTCGATCTCGATGTCGAAGTTGCGCGTCACGCGGAACGCGTACTGCCCGACGATGGTCATCTGCGGGAAGATCACGCTCTTGTTGCGGAAGATCAGATCCTCGAGCGCGACGTAGGCGCGGCGCGTGTCGGCGAGCGGCACCCGGATCATGCGCGGCAAGGTCGTCGGCACCTGCACGACGCCGAACGACGGCGCTACGGCATGCCCGTGCCTGCCGAAGATGACGCCGACGTTGATGCCCTTGTTGCGGACGTGCGGGAACGGGTGGACGGGATCGATAGCGATCGGCGTCAGCACCGGGAAGATGTCCTGGCGGAAATGCTCGTCGAGCGCGCTCTGATCCTCCAGCGCGAGCTCGTCCGGGCGCACCAGCGCGACGCCGACGTCGCGCAGCGCCGGCCGCACGTGCTCGTTCCAGACGCGATTTTGCTCGGCCACCAGCTCGTGCGCGCGCTTGCTGATCGCGGTCAACTGCTGCTCGGGCGTCATGCCGTCGGGCGGCACTTCCTCGATCTCGCTGAACAGCTGCGCCTGCAGGCCCGCGGCGCGGACCATGAAGAACTCGTCCAGGTTGGTCGAGAAGATCGCCAGGAACTTGAGCCGCTCGTACAGCGGGACGCTGTGCGTTACGGCCTCGGCCAGCACACGGGCGTTGAACTCGAGCCACGACAGCTCGCGGTTGATGAACAGGCGGGCGTCGCCCGGACGTACCGGTGCTGCGCTGGTCGGCGTGGAAAGCGGTACGCTGACCGGGTGAATGCGAGTCGATTCGGCCACTGGGTCGCCCATCGTAGCCCGACGCGCGGTGCGCGCGCCCGGCGGTCCGCGCGGCGTCATCGAAACGTCACCGAGCGGCGTACAAACTGACGGAATATCCGTGGCTTGTCACGTTGATACCGCGCCGGGCCGGCAGCAATCTCCAGCCACTCGCGGCTGGCGGGCCGGCTCGCGCGCGGTCGACTCTGGTAGGCTGGGCGGGTGCGGCCCCTCGTGCTCGCGCTGGTCGCGGCAGTGCCGATGCTCGCGCTCGTCGCGTGCGACGCCTCGGATCTGCCCGCCGTGTCGCAGCCGCCGGTCGATTCCGGGCTCGTCGATGCGCCGGTGGGCGACGGCGGCGCGGGCGGCGCCGGGCCGGTGGACAGTGGCGACGACGCGGCCGGCGACGCCGATGTTCCCGACGCGCCGCTGGTGCCGGTGCGGGTCGGGGTCAGCCCCACCGCGAGCGTGGCCGCGGACGCGGGCGCCGCGTCCATCGACGAGGCGGAGAGCGTCCTCGACGTGATCGCCCTCGGCTCGCGCAGCGTGACGGTGGTGCGGCGCTGGGACCAGCTCTTCAACGCGTCGCTCGTACCGGACGCCGGCGAGTGGGCCCGGCTCGCCTCCACGGCCAAGCTGCTCGTGCAGTCGAAGCGCACGCTCGTGCTCTCGGTGGCGTTGGTCGACCGCACTCTCGACGCGCGTCCGCCCGGGCTCGGCGCGTGGGATTCATCGGCGACACTGTCCGCGTCCGACTTGCTCGTCGACAAGGTGTTCGCCACGTTCGGCGACGAGCTCGCCTATCTGAGCGTCGGCTCGGAGGTGGATCGTTGGATGACGTTGGCTACGCCCGCGGAGCGCGGCGCCTTCGTGAAGCTCGCCTCGCACGTGGTCGACTACGCGCGTTCCCATCCGCAGAAGCCGGCACAGACGCGCGTCGGCGTGAGCGCGACGCTCGACGGGATCGTCGGCGGCAAGCTGCCGGATGTGCTCGGGCTGGAGCGTGCCGGCGACGTGGCGATGGTGACGTACTTCCCGCTCGACGCGAGCTTCAACGCGCGCGCGCCGTCGGTGGCGCCGGCGGATCTCGACGCGCTGGTCGCGGCGCTGGGGACGGACGGCGGCACGCCGCCGCAAGTCGCGCTCGAGCAGATCGGCTACCCGAGCGCCGCCGAAGCCGCGGGCTCGGAGGTCAAGCAGCGCGCCTTCTTCGACGGTCTGTTCCAAGCGCTCTTGAACCGCAGGGCGGAGTTCCCGCTGGTTGTCGTCAAGCAAGTCGACGACCCTCCGGATGCCGTGTGCCAGAGCGACGCGCTGGCGCTCGGTGCGCCCGGCAATCCTGCGGCGATTGCGTTCAGCTGCTCGCTGGGGCTCCGACGCGGCGCGGCTGCACCGAAGCCCGCGTTCCAGAGCATCGTGGACGCCCTGGCGACCTTCGCGAGCCCGTGAGCCGCACGGCGCTCGCTCGCTCGCTGTGCGCGCTCGAAATGCTATCCTGACCGCGAGAGGACGAAGATGAGCGAATTCAAGACCGCCGGCGACGAACACAGGGCACCGCCGGACGGCGGCAGCATGGTTGCCCAGATCGCGAGCCTGCAGGACTACGAGCGCTACCGCGACCTGAAATGGGAAGGCAGCTTCGAGGACTACCTCAGGATCATCCGCGAGCGCCCGCAGATCACGCGCAACGCGTTCCAGCGCGTCTACGACATGGTCATCTCCTACGGGACCGAGGAGTACATCGACAACAAGAAGAAGCTGGTCCGCTACAACTTCTTCCGCGACGAGATCGACGCCGGCAAGGATGCCGTGTTCGGTCTCGACATTCCGCTGATGCGGCTGATGAACGTGCTCAAGGCCGCGTCCGAGGGCTACGGGCCCGAGCGTCGCGTGATCCTGCTGCACGGCCCGGTGGGCTCCAGCAAGTCGACCATCGCGCGGCTGTTGAAGAAGGGACTAGAGCGCTACTCCACCTCGCCCGAGGGCGCGCTCTACACCTTCACCTGGGTGAACCTGGCGGAAACCGGTCTCGCGAGCGGCAACGCCGACACCTTCGACTCGCCGATGCACGAGGAGCCGCTCAGGTTGATCCCGGTCGAGTGGCGCGACGCGGTGATCGAGCGCCTCGGTCTCTCGAACGAAAAATTCAAGGTCGGCGTGGCCGGCGAGCTCGATCCGGCGAGCCGCTTCATCTTCAACGGCCTCATGAAGCTGTACGACGGCGACTGGGGCAAGGTCGTCGGCACCCACATCCGCGTGCGGCGCCTGCTGCTCAGCGAGAAGGATCGCGTCGGTATCGGCACGTTCCAGCCGAAGGACGAGAAGAACCAGGACTCTACCGAGCTCACCGGCGACATCAACTACCGCAAGATCGCCGAGTACGGCTCGGACTCCGATCCGCGCGCGTTCAACTTCGACGGCGAGTTCAACATCGCGAACCGCGGCATCGTCGAGTTCGTGGAGGTGCTCAAGCTCGACGTCGCGTTCCTCTACGACCTGCTCGGCGCGTCCCAGGAACACCGCATCAAGCCGAAGAAGTTCGCGCAGACGGACATCGACGAGGTCATCATCGGCCACACCAACGAGGCCGAGTACAAGCGCCTCCTGAACAACGAGTTCATGGAGGCTCTCCGCGATCGTACGATCAAGATCGACATCCCGTACATCACGCGCCTCGCCGACGAGATCAAGATCTACGAAAAGGACTTCAACGCGGCGCGCGTGCGCGGCAAGCACATCGCGCCGCATACGCTCGAGGTCGCGGCCATGTGGGCGGCGCTCACGCGGCTCGAAGAGCCGAAGAAGCACAACCTGACCACGCTGCAGAAGATGAAGCTGTACGACGGCAAGGTGCTGCCGGGCTACACGCAGGACACCGTCAAGGAGCTGCGCAAGGAGAGCAAGCGCGAGGGGATGGAGGGCATCAGCCCGCGCTACGTGCAGGACAAGATCAGCAACGCGCTGGTCAGTGACGTCGGTGAAGGCACCATCAACCCGTTCATGGTGATGAACGAGCTGCAGAAGGGCCTCACGCATCACTCGCTCATCACCAGTGAAGAGCAGCGCAAGCGCTACCAGGATCTGATCGGAATCGTGAAGCAGGAGTACGAGGAGATCGTCAAGAACGAGGTCCAGCGTGCGATCAGCGCCGACGAGGAAGCGATCGCGAAGCTTGCCGCGAACTACATCGACAACATCAAGGCCTACACCCTCAAGGAGAAGGTCAAGAACCGCTACACCGGCCAGGACGAGGAGCCGGACGAGCGGATGATGCGGTCGATCGAAGAGAAGATCGAGATCAACGAGAACCGCAAGGACGACTTCCGGCGCGAGATCATGAACTTCATCGGCGCCCGCGCGGTGGAGGGCAAGAAGTTCGACTGGCAGTCGAACGACCGGCTGCGGCGCGCGCTCGAGCTCAAGCTGTTCGAGGATCAAAAGGACAGCATCAAGCTGAAGACGCTCGTCAGCGCGGTGGTCGACAAGGAGACGCAGGAGAAGATCGACATCATCAAGAGTCGGCTCATGCGCTACTTCGGCTACAACGAGGTCAGCGCCACCGACGTCCTGAACTACGTCGCGTCGATCTTCGCCCGCGGCGACGCCAAGAGCTGATCTTCTGGTTTGCCGGTCCGGCGCGGAACCCCGCGCTACAGCGCGCCCATGCCCACTGTCAGCATCAGGCCGCCGGACGTGTAGAAGCGCGCGGCCTGCTGTCCACCGCCTTCGACGTGCGGCTGCGTACCGGCGCTGCCCATGATCGCGAGCCGGCCGCCGTGGAATACCGCGTCCAGGTGACGGCCGAAGTCGAGGGCGAGCCCGGCCGTCCCGGCGGGGTAGAAGCCCTTCGCCTGCGCCGCCACCGGCGTCTGGGTTTCACTGCAGTCCACGCCGTACACGCCGTTGCCGTCGAGACAGTAGTGCCCGGCGGCGTCGAGGCCGGTCAGCGACGCGGACGCGAACACGTGCGCCTCGACCCACTTGCTGGTCGGCGTCAAGCGTGCGTCGGCGCCGAGCTCGAGCCCGCCGCGCGTAGCGCTGTAGTCCGCTTTCTGGTCCGAGCTCTGGGCATGCGTGCCGTATGCGACGGCGATGCCCGAGAAGCGCTTCTCGTCGTCGAAGTTTCCGCGGTAGCGCAGCATCGGCTCGACGTAGCCGTCGCCGCCGCTGCCGCTGACGTAGCGTCCGCCGACGCCCAGCCCCGGTGCATGGATGAGCTTGCCGGGCTCGAACATGCCGCCGCCCTGTAGCGCCGCGCCGCCCTTCGCAGAGTCCTGGGTAGCCTGGCTCAGGTAGTAGCCCGGCACGACGCCGGCGTGCGCCTCGACGTCCGGGCGTCCTACGGGTGGGGCGATCACGCCGGTGGTGGCAGGCATGGGGCCGAGGGTGGTGCAGCCGCCGAGGGCGACGGCGAGCAGCGGGATCGAGCGCAAGCAGCCTGTTCATGTCCGGCGCTCCAGCAGCTTTCATACCGACACTCAACTACCTGGAATCACAGGGATCAAGGCTCTGGTGTCGTGGTTGAGCCACTGTGCGGTGCGCGCGCGGCGTGGCGCTGGCGGCACAGCGGCCGCGCCGGACCGCGCACGCGCGTTCACAACGCGACCGCCGACGCGCGGTTCCGCGCCGGACCGGCATCCCCAGCCGAATCCCGTTATCCTGGCGTTTGCTCGGGGCCCCGGCCCTGGCACGGCTGCTGCAGTGGCCAGACCCAGGAGGCTTGTGATGAAGATCCGGTTTCTCGTGCCCGCGATGCTCCTTCCGATCGCGCTGACCGCGTGCCCGAAGGACAAGACCCAGCCGTTGACGCTGTCGGAAGCCAGTCAGGCTCTCGACCAGGCGAGTGCGAGCTCGCAAGCCGAGGCGCTGACTTCGAGCACCGTCGAGATCGCGACCAACTTCACGATCGGCGAGGCGGTGGAGAACGCTGCCGCGGAGCTCCGCGACTTCATCCAGACCCAGCTGCCGTGCGCGGACATCACGCTGAGCAAGGCCACGCTGGACGTGAAGTACGGCGTGAACCCGGGCAACTGCACCTGGCACGGGCAGACGTATTCCGGCGAGAGCAGCGTGACGATCTCGCGCGACGACAACGGTGACGTCGAGGTGCATCACGCGTGGACGGGCCTCTCGAACGGCACGGTGTCTGTCACCGGGACGGCGGACGTGACCTGGAGTCTGGCGGACAAGAGCCGACACGTCGTCCACGACCTGAAGTGGACGAGGCTGTCGGATCAGCTGACCGGTGAGGGCACCGGCGACCGTACGCAGGTCCCGCTCACGGGCGGGGTGCTCGAGGGCATCCAGGTCGACGGCAGTCGCTCCTGGACGGGTCCGAAGGGCACCTGGGATCTCGCCATCGTCGGCGTGCAGATGCGCTGGCAGGATCCAGTGCCGCAGTCGGGCTCGTACACCCTGGGGACGCCGTTCAACAAGTCGCTGAGCCTCACGTTCGAGCGCGTGGACGCGGATACCATCCGCTGCACGGTAGCGAGCGGCGGCCGGGAGTTTTCCTTCAACGTCACGAAGCTGGGTGCAACCCAGGCCAGCTGATCTACGCTCCACGGGGTCCGGATGAGGATCCCGATCGCAGTGGCTGTCTCCGTGCTCGTCGTCGTCGCGACCTCCACGGCGATGGCGGCCGACCCTGCGCCGCCTCCCGGCGAGCGCAGGCTCGGGCCGTATCATCGATCGCCGTACGCACCGCGCGACGATGAAGACGCGCGTCCCGACTACACGAGCGGGCCGTCGTCGAGCCGCCATCATCACGACGGCCTGTACTTCCGCTTGGCTGGCGGCGTGGGCGGCGGTAGCGACGCGGCGGACGCGACCGACGACTACTTCGAGCGCGGAAACGGATTTTCCGGCAAGCACTACTCCGCTTCCGCGAGCAGCTTCGCCGGCGCGACCGAGGTCGCCATCGGCGTCACGCTGTTCCACGGGCTGGTGCTGGGCGCCGGCGCGTACACAGCGACGTTGACGGCGCCCCAGGCGAACAGCACCGGAGTCGGGGACGGCAACTACACCTTCGACGTGTCGCAGCTGGCGCTCTTCTGTCCGGTCGTCGATTGGTACGTGATGCCGGACCACGGCTTCCACGCCGAGTTCGGCTTCGGGTTCGCGACCTACGTCGCGGCGACGGGCGTGCCGCGCAGCTTCGGGCCCTCCGCGCACGCGCACACGGCGGTGGGCACCGGATTCGTGCTCGGTGCCGGCTACGAGTGGTGGGTGTCGGACGAGTGGGGCGTCGGTGTGCTCGCGCGTCTGCTGCGTGGCGGCACGGACGGCACCGATCCGGACGGCGTGGCGTGGTCGCACACCACGACGACCTACGCGCTGATGCTTGGCGCGACGTACAACTGACGGCGCTAGAACACGCCGATCACGTCGAGGGCGCAGGCACGCGAGCTTACCAGCGGCATGATGTCGAAGCGCGCGGTGGGCTCGCGCTGACGCAGCACTTGCTGCCCCGCGCCGATCAGGCCGCCGATGAGCAGCACCGCGCCGACGTCCTGCACGACGCCGTCGGCGACGACCAGCGTCTTGGGCGCGCCCGGGTCGGCGTTCTTGAGCGCGAGCCATGGGCCGACCGCGGGCACGTACATCACCGACAGCTTGTTCGGCAGGATCAGCGCGCTCAGGTACGCGGCGCCGTAGCCCACGCCGAAAAACCACGCGCCACCCAGGCGCGCGGTGGCCGCGCGATCGTGGGTGCTGGTCTCGACGTGGTAGCCCGCCGGTAGCGGATCGCCGGGCGTCCAGCTGCGCTCCTCGCAGCGGCCGGCGTTGCACAGGCCGCTCTCGCAGTCGCGGGCGACGTGGCACGTCCTGCCGACGGCGCACAGCGGACAGTCGCCGCCGCAGTCGACGTCCGACTCGGGCTCGTTCTGCTCGCCGTCGTAGCAGCTACCCGCCGCGACCGCGCTCCGCGGCGCGCCGAACGCGAGCATGGCCGCCGCCAGGCCGCACACGAGCGAACGCATGCGCGGATGCTAGCGCAACCCCCGCCGATTCACGTCCGGATTGTCGACGCTGTTGTCGCGCACCGGCGGCGGCAGGGGCGCCGGAGGCTGACTGGCGGCAATCGCCGTCGGCGGCGCGCCGGGCGTCGGCATCGACCGCATCCGCTGCGCCAGCTCGAACCAGCCGCGATCGAGCAAGGCTCGGCGATTGCCGCGCAGCGCGCCCGGGTGCGTGCGCTCGATCTCGTAGGAGAACGTGAGCCAGCGATGTGCGGCCTGCAGGTCGCCGAGCACGAGCAAGGTCAGCCCGCGATAGAGGCCGTACTCCGCCTGCTGTCGTGGCGACGACTCGCCGAGTCGGTATTCGGTCCGCTCGAACACCTCGGCGGCCTCGATGTAGCGGCCGTCCGCATACAGCGCACTGCCGCGCTTGACGTAGTTGCTGCACCCCGCAAAAAGCGCGAGAAGCAGGGCCGCTCCGATACAGAGCAGCACGCGCCGGACCCTCGGCTGCATCGGACCCATCCTAGCGCGCTCGGCGGCGCGCAACCAGGGTGCGCCGAAAGTCCGGGATCTCTCGCACACCGGCTCACAAGGCCCTACCGCTCGGCTTGCACGTCGCCCCGCGCACCGCGTAGAAAGGGCTCTCGCCTTCGCCGCGACGAGCCGGGGCCGGGGCCGGAGACAGACCATGGGAATCAAGGACGAAGTCAGGAAGAAGAGTCTGCAACTGATGGGCGATCCGCGCGTCGCCAAGCTGATGCAGAACGAGCAATTCATGAAGGCGATGATGACGGTGGTGCAGGTCCCCGGGAAGGTGAACAACTTCACCACCGAGCAGACCGAGCGCTTCGCCAACACCATGCGCCTGGCCACGGCCCAGGAGCTGAAGGACCTGAAGCGCCAGGTGAAGAACCTGGAGTCCGAGGTCGCCCGGCTCCAGAAGAAGCTGGACAAGTAGCGTGGGCTCAGGCCGCTGCAGTGCTGTCGGCCTTGTCGACGGCGCTGCAGCGCCGCGACAGCCACGACTCGACCAGCGGCCACGTGAGCAACGGCGCGTCGCGGCCCACGAGCATGTCGATGTGCCCGAACGGCAGCTCACGGTATGTCTTGTCGCTCGAGCGGGACAGTCGATAGGCCGGCTCGACGGACGCCGGCGGCGCGAGATCGTCGTACTTGCCCGAGACGACCAACAGCGGCATGTCCAGCGCTTCGAACCTTCCGGCGTAGCCGAACAGCCCCTCGTCGCCGCTCTCGCCGAGGCTCCGCACCTGGCTCGCCCACGCGAACATCGCGCGCATCGTGGCGATGCTGCCCCGATCCATCGCGAGCGCCATGTGTTGGCCCAGCACTTCCGCTTCGATCGACCCGCGATGGAAACCGCGTACCGGCAGCGGGTACAGCGGGCTGTCCACGAGCCCGCGCGCCGCGCGCACCGCCGAGCCGAACGTGCGCAGCGGCACGACGAGATTCGGCAAGCGGATGCGGCGATCGAGCGCCAGGAACGCGACGCTGGCGCCGGCCAGCCAGCGCGAACCGAGGGAGAAGTGGTACGGCGAGCCGAGCGAGATCACGCCCGCGACCCGCGGTCGGTGATCCGCCGCCACGCAGTAGCTCACCACGCCGCCCAGAGAGTGGCCGACCAGGAACACTGGTCGCGGCCCGGATAGCCGCCCGATCTCGTCGAGTGCCGCGGGCACGTCCTCGTGGACGAAGTCGAGCACGCTGCGCGGTCGCGGCGCGCCCAGGTGCGCGCTGCGACCGCGGCCGCGGAGATCGACGTTGTAGACATCGAAGCCCGCGCGCGCGAGGTGTCCCGACATGCTGCGGCTCGGCAGGTGGAAGGCGTAGCGGTTCTGCCCGTAGCCATGGATCAAGAGCACGCTGGCGCGCGTGGCCTCGGCGGCCGCGTCCGGATCGGCGACCGTGCCCAGCGCGGCCGCCGCGCGGGCTCGCCGCTTGCGGACCAGGGCGATCGGGACCTCGCCGCGCGCCAGGATCAGCTCCTTGACGAACCGCCCCCGGTCTTCGACGTCGATGACCTGCTCGACGACCTGGCTGTGGAGGATCATCGGCGCCGCCCAGGGTGAAAATTCCCAGAAATTTCCTGTTGGTGCAAGGCCTTTGCGATCCAGTGATGTGCCATGGCACAATCCCGCCGCGACACGGTGGCACACAACGGGCGGGAGAGGTCCAATGCGAAGCGGAATCCTTTACTTGGTGGCCTTTGGGATCGCGGGCAGCGCGCTGCTGCACGCCAATAGCGCGGCGGCGCAGCCGGCGGATGCCCCGGCAGCCGACGCGCCGGCGACGGACGCGCCGGCGACGGACGCGCCGGCGGCGGACGCGCCGGCGGCGGACGCGACAGCAGCGGACACGGCAGCGCCGTCGGGTGACGCCGCGGCGAAGTCCAAGGCGTCGAAGCAATCGGAGATGGTCGCGGACGCCGAAGCTGGCGGCTCGCCCGTCGAGCTGCCGGGCAAGACGTACCGCTTCGTGGGCTTGCGCTATCGCGGATACATCGTGCCGAAGTTCATGGAGAACATGTTCGGCGCCGACGGCGGCCGCACGGTCTACGTCAACGACATCGGGCCGGAGTTCGCGATCCGGAAAGACGGCTTCGAGTACGTGTTCTCGATCACCTACGCCGACTACTCGATGAAGCCGACGCCGTTCAAGTCGACGTCGGACGGCGAGGACGCGTGGGAGATCATCGAGAGCAAGCTCAAGATGATCCAGCTCCAGGCCGACTTCCTGTGGAGCCAGGAGTTCAGTCCGGAGTTCTCGCTCAACTACGGCATGGGCGCGGGCTTCGGCATCGTGTTCGGCGATTTGAAGCGCAATCAGTCGTACGCGCCGAACGGCACGGCCAGCGATCCCTACGGATACGTCAAGTGCCCAGCGCCGGGCGCACCGGGCACCGGCAACTACTGCGGCACGGACAACGACCACTACGGCGACTACACCGAGCCCAGCTGGGCCAACGGCGGGTCCAAGCCGATTGTCTTTCCGCTGCTCATGCTGGAGACCGGCCTGCGCTTCAAGCCCCACAAGAACTTCGTCGGTCGCCTCGATCTCGGATTCGGCACCAGCGGATTCCTGGTGGGGCTCGGCGCCGACTACGGTTTGTGACCCCGATACAGCTTCCGGATCGCTATGAACCTGAAGCCGCCCTGGGAAAGGGCGGCGGCGGAGAGGTCTGGGCGGTGCGGGATCGCTACACCGGCGCGCGCCTGGCGTTCAAGGTGCTGGCGGAAGGCGCGAGCGAGCGCGAACGCGCGGCGCTGGTACGCGAGGCCGTCGCGCTCAGCGGCCTCGAGGGGCTCGGCGTGCCGCGCGTCGTGCGCTTCGGCCGACTGCCGGAGAGCGGACGCGCGTTCATGCTGCGCGAGCTGGTCGAGGGCGACAGTCTGCAGGATCTGATCGAGCGCGGTTCGAACCCGACGCGGATGTGCGACGCGCTGGCGCGCGCGGCCGAACAGCTGACGGTGCTGCACCGTGCAGGGTTGCTCCACGGCGACGTCAAGCCCGCCAACGTCATCGTCGAGGCCAGCGGCCGCGCGACGCTCGTCGATCTCGGGCTCGCGGCGCCCTGGCGCGAGTCGGGAACGCCGGCGGAGGGCCTCACGCCGAAGTACGCCGCGCCGGAGCTGCTCGAGGGCAAGCCGCTCACGGTGCGCGCGGAGGTGTACGCCCTCGGCGTCGCGCTGTCGGACATCGTCGAGCGCGGCGGGGTACGGCTCTCGCGTCCGGTGCTGCGCGAGCTCGAGGCCGTCGCGGCGCGGGCCACCGAGGAGGATCCCGCGGCGCGCTTCCCGTCCGCCGACGAGTTCGCGAGCGCGCTCCGGCGCGCCGCGCGCCTCGGAAGCAGCGACGAGACGCTGGAGGACGCCGCGCTCTGGCCGATCGTCGACATCGACGTGACGGCCGGCGTGCTGCTCGACCAGGTGAAATCGCTCGGCGCCGGCGAGACGCTGTCGATCGAAGGGCCGCCGGGCTCCGGGCGCAGCGCGCTGTTGCGGCGCATCGCGTGGTCCCTGGGCGTCGAGGGCGCACCGCTGTGCTGGATCGACGAGACGCTGAGCGACTCGCCGGCGGCGGTCGAAGCCGAGCTCGTCGCCCAGCCGTCGCTTGCCGGGGTCACGCTGCTGGTCGACGACGCCGACGCCCTCGACGACGCGAGCCGGGCGCGCGTGCTCGGCGCGCGCGAGCACGGCGTGCGGCTCGTGCTCGTGGGCGGGGCTCCGGGCGCGCGCGTGTTCACCGTGCCGCCGCTCGAGCCGCGCGCCGCCGTCGATCTCGTGCGCAACGCGATTCCCTCGCTCACCGGGCACCTGCAAGCGCGCATCGTCGAGGTATCGGGCGCGCGTCCCGGCGAGCTCCGCCGGCTGGTTCGTCTGATCGCGTCCGAGGCCGTGGCGTCGGAGAGCGACATCGAGCGCCTGCTCGGCAGCGCGCCGACCGAGCCCACGGGCAGCCCGCTCGAGCGCGCCGTCCAGCATCTCGATCGCGGTCGCTTCAACGACGCGCGCGCCGCCCTCGCCGATGCCGGCGACGCGGATCCGGTCGAGCGCGCCGTCGCCGAAGCGCGCCTCGAGCTCGGCCTCGGGGAAGCCAAGCGGGCGCTGGATTGTCTGCGCGGCGCGGAACCGCTGGTAAAGCAGCGCGGTGATGCGCCGGAGTGCCAGGCGTGGGCGCTCTACATGGCGCGCGCCTACGTCGGCACCGGCGAGTACGCGTCCGCCCTCGCGCTGCTGGCTCCGATCGAGGACGCACCCGGTAGCCTCGGCGCCGAGGCGCTCGCCTTCAAGGGCCTCGCCGAGTCGTTCACCGGTCGGGACGACACGGCGCGCGCGACGCTCGAGCGCGCCGTCGAGCGCGCGCGCGACGCCGGCTCGCCGCGCGTGGAGGCGGTCGCCCTGGCGTCCGCCGGGCTCGCGGCGCAGCGCGACGACCGCATGGACGAGGCGCGCGACGCCTACAGTCGCGGCATCCACGCCGCCGAGCGCGCCGCCGACGCCGGCATGCTCGCGACGCTCCAGCTGAACCTCGCCGGCTTGCTCAAGGTGAGCGGCGACATCGCCGGAGCCATCGAGAACTTCGAGTCCGCCGTGGACATGGGGCGCCGCTCGGGGCGGCGCTCCACCGTCCTGTCGGCGCTGCTCAACCTGGCGAACACCGACCTCTATCTCGGCAGACTGGCGCGCGCGCGCGCCAGCATCGAGACGCTGGTCCGCCAGCGCGCGCAGCTGGCGCCGGTCGCGCGCGCGCAGCTCAGCGGACTCGAGGCGGAGCTGGCGGCGCGCAGCGGCGATCGCGAACAGGCCGCGCGCCTGTACGACGCGTGCGCCGTTGCCTGGGACGCGCTCGGTCGCGGCGTCGACTCCGCCGAGGCGCGCCTTGAAGGCGTCATGGTCGCGGCGCGCGCCGAGCGCCCGAACGCGGGCGAGCTGAGAGCGGCGCTGGATCGCGCGCGCGACGCCCTCGGCAGCGCCGCCGCCCATCGCCCGCTGCTCTTGCTCGCGAGCGCCCGCGTCGCGGCGCTGGCCGGCGACGAGGCCGACGCGCGGCAGTTGCTCGAGCGATCGCTCTCGGCCGCGCGCGAAGGCGGTCAGAAGGAGTGGATCTGGCGCGCCCTGGAGGCGCGCGCGGACCTCGAGGAGGCCGGCGGCCAGCCGCTGCTCGCACGTCGCGATCGCGAGGACGCGCTGGCCGTGCTCGAGGAGATCGGCGCGCGCCTGCCGCGCGACCTGCGCGAGGTGTACTGGAACGATGCGCCGGCGCCGGCAAATCAGGAGCTCGGTCCCGATGCCGCTTGCGATGGCGGCGACCGATCACGTGCCGATCGCCAGCTTGCCCGCCGCTCGCACCCTGGCGTCGCCCGGCATCTCGTCGTCGATTTCCAGCATGACCGCGACGCCGCTCGAGCAGCGACTCGCGCGCATCCTCGAGATCAACGCGGAGCTCGCCGGCGAGGTCGATCTGGATCGCCTCGCGGCGCGTATCACCGACCACGCCGTACATCTGCTGCGCGCCGAGCGCGGCTTCGTGCTGCTTCGCCAGCCCGACGGCTCGCTCAGCGTGCACACGTCGCGCTCGCGCGCCGGCGACGAGCCCCACGCGGAGTTCTCGCGCTCGATCGCCGAGACGGTGATCGCCAAGGGCGAGCCGGTGGTCACGCTCTCCGCGCGCGACGACGCGCGCATGGCGAGCTACGCCTCGGTGCACCAGCTGATGCTGCAGTCCGTCGCGTGCGTGCCGATCCTCGCGCCGTCCGGCGACGCCATCGGCGCGCTCTACCTGGAGACGCGCGTGCGTCCCGGCCTTCACTTCGAGCAGGAGCTGCCGACGCTCGGCGCTTTCGCCGATCAAGTCGCGATCGCCATCGAGACGGCTCGTCTGGTCGGGGAGAACCGGCAGCGCGCCGACGAGCTCGAGGTGGCGAACGGCGAGCTCGAGGAGGCGCAGGATCGGTTGCGCGAGCTGCTCGGCGATCGCACCGCCCAGCTCAAGCGCGCGCGCAAGAAGCTGCGCGACGCGCGTGACACGCTGCTCGGTCATTTCGGCTACCAGGGTCTGGTCGGCACCAGCGACGTCATGCGCCGCGTATACGCCCTGGTCGATCGCGTGAAGGACACGGACATCCCGGTGCTCATCACCGGCGAGAGCGGCACCGGCAAGGAGGTCGTCGCGCGGGCGATCCATTTCGCGTCCGCGCGCGCCAAGGGCAAGTTCCTCGGCGTCAACTGCGGCGCGATCCCCGAGCATCTGCTCGAGAGCGAGCTGTTCGGACACGTGCGGGGCGCGTTCACCGGCGCCGACCGCGATCGCCGCGGCCTGTTCCGCGAAGGCGAGGGTGGCAGCGTGCTGCTCGACGAGATCGGCGAGATGCCGCACAAGATGCAGGCGGGCCTGCTGCGCGTGTTGCAGGACAAGAAGGTCCGTCCCGTCGGCGGAGCCAGCGAGGAACCGGTGGACGTGCGGCTGATCTTCGCGACCAACCGCGATCTCGAGAAGCTGGTCGCCGAACACCAGTTTCGCGAGGACCTCTACTATCGCATCCACGTCGTCGAGATCCGTCTGCCGGCGCTGCGCGAGCGCAGCGAGGACATCCCGCAGCTCGTCGATCATTTCCTGAAGCTGTTCGCGGCGCGCTACAAGCGCGACAAGAAGACGCTCTCGCGCGAGGCCATGCGTCGCCTCGTCCAGTTCGATTGGCCGGGCAACGTGCGCCAGCTCGAGCACGTGCTGCTCAACGCGTGGGTGCTGTCCGATCGCGCGGAGCTCGACAGCGACGATCTCGATCTGCCGGGCGCGCCGCTGCCGGTCGCCGTGTCGCCGCGCAGCGAGCCGAGGACCGCCGAGCCGTCGCGCCGCCAGCGTCGTTCCACGCTCTCGCAGCACCGGCTCGACGAGCGCGAGCGCATCCTGAAGGCGCTGCAGGCGTGCAACTGGAACCGCGTGAAGGCCGCCGAGCTCAGCGGCATCCCGCGCCGCACCTTCTACCGCCGTCTCCGCGAGTACGGCATCCAGTAGCCGGCTTCCCGGAGATGCCGGTCCGGCGCGGAACCCCTGGGCGCGCCCCCGGGTTGCGGATCGGCGTGCCTTGTACCAGCCTCCCCTCATGCTCCAGCGATTCCTGGTCCTGTGCGGCTGCGCGGCGCTGCTCGGCGCGTGCAGCAAGGACAAGCCGTCGTCCGCCGCTCCGACGGCGCCCGCCTCGGCCGTCGTCGCGGTCAAGAGCCACGATCCCGACAAGCTGCTCGAGCCCGGCGCGCCGGCGCCGGACTTCGAGGCGATCGCCCAGACCGGCCAGGCCGTGAGCTTGAAGAGCCTGCGCGGCAAGCCGGTGGTCGTCTACTTCTACCCGAAGGACGACACCCCCGGCTGCACCACGGAGGCCAAGAGCTTTCGTGACAACTGGGTCGACGTGAAGAAGGCGAACGCGGTCGTGCTCGGCGTCTCGTCGCAGGACAACGTCTCGCATCGCGCGTTCACCAGCAAGTTCGAGCTGCCGTTCCTGCTCCTGCCCGACACCGATCACAAGATCGCCGCGGCGTTCGGCGTGCCGGTTCACCTCGGCTTCGCCAAGCGCGTCACGTTCCTGATCGACAAGGACGGCAAGATCGCCAAGGTGTGGCCCGACGTCGATCCAGACCAGCACGCCGAGGCCGTGATCGCGGCGATCAAGGCGCTGTCGGGCTGAGCCGGGCCGCGACGCTCAGCCGCCCGGGCACGTGACGACGAAGCCGCCGCCCCTCACGCCGCGAGCGTCGCGAGCCCCATCAGCGCGGCCAGCGCGCCGGACCAACCCCAATCCCCACGCCGCGCCACCGGCTCAGCCGATCTTCAGCTGGCGCAGCTTCTTGTGCAGGCCTTCGCGCGTGATGCCCAGCGTCTTGGCGGCGCTGGTCTTGTTGTTGCCGTGCTCGCGCAGCGCCTCGATCAACAAGAACTTCTCGACCTGCTCCACCATCTCCTTGAGCGTGCCCTTGGTCACGCCGGCCTGATTCACCACGCCCTCCATCTTGCGCAGGCGCGGGGAGAGGATGTCGCTCGCGACGAAGCTGTCCGGATCCGCCTGGATCACCATGCGTTGGACCTCGTTCTCGAGCTCGCGCACGTTGCCCGGCCAGTCGTATGCGATCAAGAGCTCCATCGCGTCCTGCGCGAAGCCGGCGACAGGCTTGCCGAACTCCTTGGTGTAGCGTTGCAGGAAATGGCCGGCGAGCAGCGGCACGTCGTCGCGGCGCTCGCGCAAGGGCGGCACGCGGATCGGGAAGACCTTGAGGCGATAGTACAGATCCTCGCGGAAGCGGCCGGCCTTCACCTCTGCTTCCAGGCTGCGGTTGCACGCGGCGACGATGCGCACGTTCACGTGCTTCACGTGAGTCGCGCCCACGGGACGGATCTCGCCTTCCTGCAGCACGCGCAGCAGCTTGGACTGGAGCGCGAGCGGCATCTCCGTGACCTCGTCGAGGAACAGCGTGCCGCCGTCGGCGATCTCGAACAGGCCCTTCTTCTCTTCCGTGGCGCCGGTGAATGCGCCGCGCTTGTGACCGAACAGCTCGCTCTCGAGCAGGTTCTCGGGCATCGCCGCGCAGTTTTGCGCGACGAACAGCTTGTCGTGGCGTCGCGAACGATAGTGCACCGCGGAGGCGATCAGCTCCTTGCCGGTGCCCGTCTCGCCCTCGATGAACACGGTGACGCGCGTGTTCACGACCTTGTCGAGCTGCTCCATGAGCTGCTTCATGGCGCGGCTCTGACCGATTATCTCGATCTCCCCGGTGCGGGCGCGCTCGCGGCCCTTGAGATAGCTGTTCTCCTTGGACAGCTGCTCCTCCGCCGACACCAGCCGGCGGATCAGACGGGCGTTGGCCACAGCCAGCGAGGCGTTTGCTGCCAAGACGCCCAGCACGTCCACGTCGCCGCCGTCGAACATCTTGGGCGCGTCGCGGTTGTCCACCTGGAGCACGCCCAGGATCTCGTCGCCCTTCCACAGCGGTACGCCGATCGTGCTGCGGATGCTGGCGCCGAGCAGCGACTCGGACGAGAAGGACTCGCTGGGGGCGTCCGCTGCCAGCACTGCGGCGCGTTCGCGCACGACCTTGCGGAACACGCTGCGCGTGATCGGAACCGCGCCGTCCGGCGCGCGCCCGGTGCCGTCTGCGGCGCGGACCCGCGTCAACACCGGCACGAAGCCGGACTCGCTGCCGTCGGACTCGCCGTTCGGGTCGTCCCGCAACACGACGGTGACGTGCGTGGCGCGCGGGACGAGCGCGAGCGCCGCGTCGGACACGGCGGCCAGCACGCCTTCCAGATCCGCCGCGGCGCCCACCTGTTTCTGCACGCGGTAGAGCTGTTTCAGGACGTCGCTGCGCTGTTCGACGGAGGCGCTGTGACCTGCGAGCTCGGCGATCGGCCGCACCTCGATTACGTGGCCGATGGCGCTCTCCTCGCCGATCGTCACGGAGAGGCGCGTGCTCTCGTCGCCCTCGCCGCCGAGCTCGACGACGTCGCCCGACTCGAGCACGGCGCGCGGCGCTTGCTCGCCGAGCCGCACGCGCGCGCCGCCTCGCACGATCGACGTGCCGTTCGTACTCTTCAGATCCTCGAGTACGACGCTGTCGGCGCCCACGACGACACGCGCGTGTTCGCCGGATACGTGGGGCTCGGCCAGACACAGGTCGCTGTCCGGCGAACGACCGATGCGGACGACGTCCGCTTCCGGCTCGAGCGTGCGGCCCTTGGCGGCGCCGTTCAGCACTTCGATTCGGAGCGTGGACATGCTGCGTAGGGCGGGGCCCGGCCCGCGGGAATTCGCTCCCCGCGGCGGGGGCCGCGGCGCGCCGGGGCTACTCGGCGCGCGTGCGGATGCGGTACATCACCTGCTTGAGCGGTGCGTCGCCGGCGATTTTGTTGTTGTCCGCTGACTTGGCGTTCTTCGTGATGATCTTGTCGAGCTTGTCGGCGACCGCCTTCGAGCCCTTGGGCAAGAGGTGGTCGATGGTCTGCGACGCAACGAAGCGGACCGCGGCGTTGTCGATGGCGTCCAGCCGCTCGACGATGCCGTCCACGGACTGCTCGTTGCCCAGGATGCCGATCATGTAGCCGGCCTTGATGCCGGAGAACTGCGTCTTCTGGTCCTGGTTCTCGCTCTTCTCGATGGCGTCGAGGTAGCAGGACACGCGGTCGCCGCAGGCCTTGAGCATCTTGTCGGTGAGCGCGTACGCATCCTTTTCGATCTGCGTGCCGTACGCGTCGACGGCCTTCTTCACCGCGTCGAGCTGGTCGGGTTTCGCGAGCTTCAGCGCCGAGATCACGATCGCGTCCTGCAGCGCCTTGAGATCCTCGCCGCTGCCCTTGGTCTTGGCGGCGCGCTCGAGCAGCCAGTCCACCATGGTCGGGTCGTAGAACGACAGCGAAGCTTCCGTGAGCATCTGCAGCGCGTTGACGCCGGGCGGGATGTTGGTGTCGATCGAGATCGACTCGAACGCGTCCTTGAAGGCCTGCTTGCTCTCCGCCGTCGCCGGCAGGTGCGCGAGCTCGCGCGCGATGATCGCCTTGTTCGCCGCGATCTTGGTGGTCTTCATCACCTCCACCATCGGACCCACGGCATCCGGCAGGCCGATCGTGCCGAGCACCAGCGCCGCGGTCTGGACGTACGGCTCGTCCTTCGAGTCTTCCTTGGCCTTCGTGACTTCCTTGATGCGCCGCAAGCTGTACGCCTTGAGCTTGTCGTCCTCGCCCTTCAAGAGCTTGATCGCAGCCTGCTCGGCGGGCTTGCCGATCTTGGTCAGCGCCAGCGCAGCGGTCGTCTGCACGTTGGCCTTCTCCGGATCGAGCATGATCTTGAGCAGCGGCTCCACTGCTTCCGACGACTGCAGGTCGCCGAGCACGAGCGCGGCGGTGGTCTGCCAGAACTGCTGGTCGCGGAAGGCGTCGATCTTGTCGACTTCCTTGTTGGTCTTCGGCATCTCCATCGGCGCCGCGAGCAGAGCGATGAGCGGTCCGGCCCAGCTCTTCTGCGGAGCGGCGACCATGGCCTCGTTCATGTCGCGGTAGGCGACGCCGCCGAGCATGGAGTGTGTCTGGAACTTGAGGAACGCCTGCAGCAAGGAGTCGGAGAGCGACGGCAGCTTGAGGTCGGCCTGCGCGGCCGCCGCCCACTTGATGTCCTGGTCGTCCTTGCTGGTCGGCGGACGCTTCGCGTACTCGTCGAACGCCTTCTTAAGCGCCGGCTCGGTTCGCTTGTCCCTGAACGCCGCGAGTAGCTTCATCAGCGACACACGCGTCTTCGTGTCGAGGTCGGTGTAGTGGTCGACGTAGGTCTTGGTCAGCGGCTCGACGATCTTGTCGAGGAGCGCTCTGACCTCCGGCTTGGTGTTGTCGCCGTTGGCCTTTGTCGAAGCGTCCTCGAAGAACTGCTCCAGGCGCTTGATCGCCCGTGGGCGCCACGACGAGTCCTGGAGCTTGTCGACCCAGTACTCGGGCTGGCTCTCGTCCTTGCAGCCCACCATGGTGGTGGCCAGCGTGGCCGTGGCCACGGTGGCAGCAGTTCCGAGCATCAAGGACCGGATGAGCGATGCGATCGTGCGCGAGGAGCGAAGCATTGCGGATTTCCTCCCGAAACGGCTGGGGGTGCCTGGCTGACCGACCGGCGAGAGCCCTGGGCGGCGGGAAACGCCCACAAATCCCTCGGGTTCCCGGCGTTGGCGGACCGTAAGCTGGCCGGGAGCGGGATGTCAACGCGGGTTCGCAGTGGTTGGCCTGGAGCGGCGCATCGGCGCACCGCGTCAGGGCGGTTCCGCGCCGGACCGGCATCCAACCCACATCAGCCGATGATCATCCCCTCGCTCAGCAGATTGCCCTTCTTGAAGCGCCGGAGGTGCCAGCGCTCGAACAGCGGCAGGTGCGACCCCTCCGCAATATGCTGGGCGATCAGCTTGCCCATCACCGGCGCCATCATGAAACCGTGTCCCATGAAGCCGCTGGCCTGGAAGAAGCCGTCGAGCTCGTCCACGCCACCGACGATCGGATTCTGGTCGGGGGTGATGTCGTACAGCCCCGCCCACTGCCGCAGCACGCGGACGCCGCCGAGGATCGGGCAGACCCGGGTCAGCGCCTGGGCGTAGAGCGCGAGGAAGCGGTACGACGAGCCCTGGTCCGGGCCGGCCGGGACCTGCGCGTTGCCGATGCCTCCGACGATCTCGCCGCGGGTCGACTGGGAGAAGTAGAGGCCGTTCGACAGGTCCGCCACCAGCGGTCCGAGCCACGGCTTGAGCGGCTCGCTCGAGCAGATCTCGTGGCGGTGGGGATGGTTCGGGAGCTCCACGCCGGCCAGACGCGCGATCTCCGGGCTCCACGCGCCGGCGGCGTTGACCACGACGTCGGTGGCGATCCGGCCGCGGTCCGTGACGACGGCGCGGATACCGCGCCCGCTCGTCTCGATGCCGGTCACGCGGGTGAACGTCTCGACCTCGACGCCCAGCGCGCGTGCGCCCTCGGCGTAGCCCCACACGAACGGCCACGGAAACACCACCGCGTCGTACGGATTGTAGCTCGCCGCGACCACGCCCTCGGTCGAGAGCTCGGGCACGATCTCGAGGATCTCGTCCGGCTCGAGCAAGCGCGTCATCAAGCCGCACTCGTTCTGCAGCGCGACGCTCTTTTCGAGCTCGCGGCGCCGCTCTTCGCTGCGCGCCAGGAACAGATACCCGCCCTGACGGAACCAGGTGTTGATGCGGTGCTCCTTCGCGAAGTCGCGGCACAGATCCAGGCTCTCTTGCATCAACCGGATGTTGGCCTCGCTCGACCACTGGGCGCGCACCCCGCCCCCGTTGCGTCCGCTGGCGCCGCCGCACAGGTACGAAGCGTCGACCACCACGATGCGCTTCTTGCCGTGGTGACGCGCCAGGTTCCACGCGATCGACAGGCCCATGATGCCCGCGCCGATGACCACGATCTCCGCCGCGTCGCGCATGCCGCGGAATCTACCACCTGACTGCCGGCCGAGGGATTGTCGCTGCGGCGCGGTATCCCGCGGCCCGACGCTTGACGCGCCCGCGGCGCGGCGCCGTGATCGCGTCGTGGCCCGCGTCTTCTCGAGGCTCGTGTTCGGCGGCGCCATCGGCGCTGCCTTGACGGTCGCGGCGCTCGCGGGGTGCTCCGCGAACGGCAGCGCGAGCTCGCACCCGGCAACCGGCGGTAGCGGCGGTAGCGCCGCCGGCTCCGGCGGCTCGAGCGGCTCGGGCGGGAGCGCAGGCAGCACCGGCGGCACTGGCGGCGTCGCGTTCGACGCCGGTGGGGACGCGTCGCCCGGCGACGCAACGCTGGTCGACGGGCCCGGTGTCACCAACGACGGCGCGGTGGACGCCGCCGGCGAGGCTTGCGTCGACGGTGGCTACACCCCCGGGCCGCACCTGCGCACCTGCGCGGCGCCCACCGACAACGAGTGCAACGGCGCGTCCGACACCAGCAGCGCGTTTCCGAACGGCACCACCGGCAACGGCTTCGACGACGACTGCGACGGCCTGGTGGACGAGGGCTGCGCCTGCGGGACCACCGTGGCCGCTGGCGAGACCAAGCCGTGTTGGCTCGTGCCGGCGAGCCAGGCGGACAACTCCGGTCACGCGGTGGGCTGGTGCACGACGAACAGCGTCGGCACGGTCAAGTGCGTGTCCAACATCACCGGCGAGTTCTCGACCCCGAAGTGGGATGGGCAGTGCCGTGGCGCGCAGCCTCCGTTCGCCGACGACGTGTGCGCGCCGGGCGATTTCGACTGCGACGGCCTCGACGCCAACAGCAAGGCCCACGACTGCACGTGCAACACTTCCGAGATCCAGTGCCCGACGGCGCCGCTGGTGACGCAGCCCTACCCGGCGGCGAACAACCTGCCGAAGATCGACGGATCCACGTGGATCAAGGGCGTAAATCCGTCGCAGGCGACCAACTGGAAGTGGACCGCGACCGGCGGCGATTGCGACAACATCCTGCCGCGTCCCAGCTTCCAGATCTACAACAAGGCCAACGTCCAGGGCTTCGTCGCTCCGAACGGCGTGCCGAAGACCGGGCTTGGTCCACAGGGAAACCAGACGGGCCTGGTGTTCGGACCGGGCGCCGGCGCGATCGCGCAGCTCTACGTCGCGTTCGCGCTCTCCGGCGACTACCTCGTCAAGGGCGAG
The DNA here is from genome assembly GCA_963775185.1 of uncultured delta proteobacterium. Classification (GTDB taxonomy): domain Bacteria; phylum Myxococcota_A; class Polyangia; order Polyangiales; family Polyangiaceae; genus JAPSGB01. Next base: position 137,919 of record CAVZIE010000018.1, read on the forward strand.
TTCGATCTGCTCGGGCAGCACCACGCGTGCACCGTGAAGGTGCAGGTCCGCGCGCCGGGGATCCGCGCCGAAGCGTGCTGGACGCCGATGCCGAACGACGTGGATCTTCATTTCGCGCGGCTCCAGAACGCGGACGCGTGCAAGAGCGGCAGCGAGGGCCACGGCTGGTTCCAGACCTGCCGCGACGACGAGCACGCCGATGACTGCTATTACCTCGACGCCTCGGGCTGTCGCGGCTTCTCCGGAAACCCGTCGGCATGGGGCTACGCCCAGTCCGCGCCCACGGCGTGCCACGGCTGGGGCTCGCGCCGCGATCCGGCGTCGGGCTGCGACAATCCGCGCCTCGACTTCGACAACATCAGCTGCGACACGACGGTCCTGAACCCGAACGGCTTCCTCGGCAGCGGTCTGGCCAACGACTTCTGCGGAGCCGAGAACATCAACCTGGACAACCCCAAGGATGGCGATCGTTTCGCTATCGGCGTGCACGCGTACAGTCTGTCGAGCAGCGTCAAGCCGCACGTGAACATCTACTGCAACGGCGAGCGGCGCCTGTCGCTCGGCTACGATCCCGGAGTGCAGGCCTTCCCCGAGCTCACCGAGAGCGGTGCGGAGGCCGGCGGCGACTTCTGGGAGGTCGCCACGGTGAAGGCCGTCGTCGATGGCGCCGGCCAGCTCACCGACTGCCAGATCGATCCCGTCCACTCCGCGACGCCGAAGTCGGTGAAGGACGGATCGAACGACGTGTGCGTCGACACCAACCCGAAGAACGGTGCGTCCGGCAACGAGACGAACTGGACCTTCGAGTCCGACGGCCAGTATCCGGCGACCGCCGACGCGATCTGCTGGCACTGAGTCGCCGCCCCGCCGGCAGCGCCGGCCCGTAGCGCAGCGCCCGGTCGCGCACCGCCGACGCAGCGCGCGCGAGGAACGGTCCCGCGTCCGGCGCGAGCGCGCGTGAGGACCGTGTCGCGCGTGAGGACCGTGTCGCGCGTGAGGTCCGTGTCGCGCGTGAGGTCCGTGTCGCGCGTGAGGACCGTGTCGCGCGTGAGGACCGTGTCGCGCGTGAGGACCGTGTCGCGCGTGCGGCGCGAACTTCGTGTCGGTCCGCGCGCTGCCGGCACCAGCGGCGTCGCGTGGGCGAGCGTCGCGCCGCCCGGGTCACGCAAGCGGTGCGGCGAATCCCGACCGCGCCGCACCGCTTGCGCTCCGTTCGAACGCGATCCGCGCGCGGCGCGCCGGGGCACGCCGCATGCACGCGAATCGTGAGAAGGAGCCCGGTCATGCTCGAAGAACGACTTCGTGTGCTGTTGGCGGACACCGCGACGCTGAAGCTCGCTACGGCGGGGGGCGCGGTGAGCCCATGGTTGGCCGCGGCCTTCTTCGCGGAGGCGGATTTATTCACGCTCAGGCTCATGATCGAGCGGCAGGGCAAGACGCTTGCGAACGTCCACGCCGATCCCCGTGTCGCCGTCATGATCGAGACCGGTAATCCCATGGCGCTGTTCGTCCAGGGCGAGGGCCGTGCATGGCAGGTGGACGGCGATGGCCGGGAGTTCCGCGACGCGCTCGTGGACAAGACGCCGGCGAGCGAGCCGCTGGTGCGGCTGCCGAACCTGGTGCCGGTCCGCATCGAGATCGCGCGCTGGCTCCTGACCGACGTCCCCGCGGGCTGGCTACCCGCCAAGGAGCTCCGCGCCCCACCGGCGCGCGTGCGGCAGGAACAACCGGTGGCGCACGTCGCCTGACGCCCCGCGCGGTTCCGCGCCGGACCGGCGGCACCCCAATCCCGGTCCCGGTCGGCCCCACCGTCCCTCCGGGGCCTCTACACGCTTCGCTCGCTTCGAGCCCGGGCAATTGTTGCCCAGGCTCTCAGTCCTGCTCCTCGCGGATGCGCGCCAGGCGCTCGAGCAGCGCGTCGTGGAGCGCGCCGTTGCTGGCGAGCACGCCCTGGTCGTTCGCGAGCTTCTCGCCGCGGTACGCGATGGGGCGACCCCAGGCGTCGGTGAAGCGACCCCCGGCGGCGTGGACCACGGCGTCCGCGGCGCACGCGTCCCAGCGCTTGCCGGCGTAGCCCGGCGTCACGTACGCCTCGGCGTCGCCGCGCGCGACGGCCACGCCCTTGAGCCCAGCGCTGCCCAGGGCGATGACCTTGCCGACGCCCAGCATGCGCAGCGCGCGCTCCATCTTGTCGGAGCGGTGCGAGCGCGACGCCACGATGCGCGCGTCGCCGAGGGTGGCGACGTCGCTCGCAGACAGCTCGGTGCGCGCGCCGCCGGCGCCGGCGCTCCACGCGCCCTGCCCGACGACCCCGGCGAACACGGTGTCCGTTGCCGGTGCGTGGATCACACCCAGGGTCGCGCGGTCGCCGTCGAGCAAGCCGATCATCACAACGAACTCGCCGTTCCGGTCGACGAACTCCCGCGTGCCGTCGAGGGGGTCGACGAAGAACACGCGCTCGGCGCTGCGGAAGCCGGTGAAGGTGTCCGGGTCGCTCTCCTCGGCCACGATAGGAATGCTGGGATACGCGTCGGCGAGGCGCGAACAGATGAACTCGTTGGCGCGTCGATCCGCCTCGGTGACCGGATCGCGTGGGGCCTTGTAGTCCACGTCGAAGGGCGCGGCGTACACTTCCTTGACGATGGTCGCCGCTTCGGCCGCGACCTGCACCAGATGTTCGATTGTCGGGTCGTTCACGCTTGTACCCCCACGTCCCTGAGCCGGTTCCGGAGCGCGCCGAGTTTCTCGTTGGCAAGGTACGGTGGCTCCTTGCCGGCCTCGCGCACGAGTTGGTCGATCTGCATCGTGCTGCGCGGTCCGAGCGCGACCGACGACACACGCTCGTTCGCGAGCGCGAAGCGCAGCGCCGCCGCGCGCAGGCTCACGACCTGGCCGCCCACCAGCGGGCGCACCGCGTCGAGCTGGCGTACCCGGCGGTGCAGCTCGTCGTACGTCCACCGCTCGGCGCGATGGTCGAACTCCGGGAACACCTTGTCCGCCGACCAGTGACCGCACAAGAGCCCGTAGGCCAGCGCGGAGTGGGCGATGACGCCGGTCTCGCGCTTGTCGATCTCGTCGACCAGGTCGAGGAGATCGCTCTGGTGGAAGATGTTGTAGGAAAGCGAGATGACCTGCGCTCCCTGGGCCAGCGCCGCACGCCCCGCCTCCACCGAGCCGACGCTGACGCCCCACGCGCGCAGCTGGCCCGCGTCCACCAGCTCGCGCAACAGGTCGCACGCTTCGCCGCGCTCCAGCGCGGCAGCCGACGGGTTGTGCAGCAGCACGACGTCGAGGACGTCGCGGTGTAGGCGGGCGCGACTCTTGTCGATCGCGTCCCGGAGGAACGGCACGTCGAAGCGCTTGCGCGGCGGGTTGCCGTCGCGATCCGTTCCGACCCGCGTGACCAGGACCGCGCGCGTGTCTTGGCCGAGGCGCTCGCCGAGCTTCTGCTCCATGGCACCGTGCGCGTAGGCGTCGGCGGTGTCGAAGAGCGTGATGCCCAGGGCGCGCGCGCGATCGATCACGCGATCCTGTTCCGCCTCGGGCACCGGGCCGTAGCCGTCGCCGGACAGACCCCACGTCCCGAGCGCGAGCTCGGTGACCCGGATCCCGGTCTTGCCCAGGGAACGACGTCGCATGCCGAGGGGGTATAGCAAACTACCGGACTCAAATCAGGAAGCGTCCAGCCCCGCTGCCACGAGCAGCTCGCGGTTCGACAGCACGTCCTCGGCGGCCCCGGCGGCGACCATGCGTCCGGCGCGCATCAGCACGGCGCGCGCGCCGACGTTTCGCGCGCCGTCGAGGTCGTGCGTCGCGAACACGAGCGTCGCGTCGACGCTGGACAACGTGGCCAGCATCTCCTTGCGCGCCAGCGGATCGAGGCTCGCGGTGGGCTCGTCGCAGAGCACGACGCCGGGCCGGTACGACAGCACCGTCGCGAAAGCGAGACGGCGCTGCTCGCCGAGGCTGAGCTCGCCCGGCGTGCGCTCGTCGAATCCCTGCAGGCCGACTGCCGCGAGCGCGTCGGCGACGCGCGCCGCGATTTCGGCTTCCGGCACGCCGCGCTGCCGCGGACCGAACGCCACCTCGTCGCGTACGCTGGGCAAAAATAGCTGATCGCCCGGCTCGGCGAACACGAAACCGACGTCGCGCCGGAGCGCTCCGAGCGACTTGCGGGTGAGCTCGCGATCGCCGATCGCGATGCGCCCCTCGAACGGTACCGCACCGACCATCGCGAGCAGGAGCGACGTCTTGCCTGCGCCGTTGGGGCCGATCAGCGCGATGCGCTCGCGCGCGTCGACGTCCAGCGACAGCTTGTCCACGACGAGTCGTGGTGCCCGCGTCGTTCCCTCGCGCCACACGCTGACCTTGTCGAGATAGATGGAGGCGGCCATCAATCCCACCTAGACCACGTGCACGGCCACGGCGCACGTGACGCTCGCGAGCACGACGAGCGCGTCGCGTGCGCGCAAGCCCGAGTGCGCCGACGCCTCCGCGGCGGTATAGCCCCTGAGCCGCATCGCGAGCTCCACGCGGCCAGCGCGGTCGGCGGTGCGCAAGAGCAGCGTGGCGAGCGTTCCCGCGCCAAGCGCCGGACCGCGCGCGCCGCGCAGCTTTCGCGCCAGCACCAGACGTCGGCCCTCGTCCCGTACCGCACCGAGTTGGCGCAGCATCGTGCCGGTGACGGCACACAGCGCGTCGGGCACACCGAGCGCTCCCAGCGCGCCCGGCACCTCGGCAAGCGGCACCGTGGAGGCGATCGACAGCGCCACCGAGACGGCGAAGAGCGCGCGCATGCCGAGCAGACCCGCTCTCGCCGACTCTCCGCTCAGTAGCAGCGGGGCGAGCACCGCGGCGATCACGCCGATCGCCGGCAGGGCGCGCAGGGCGAGCGTGCCGGGCCGCGGCCGCGCCGTCCCGACAGCCAGCAGCACCACCGCCGCGCTTGCCGCGAGCGCGGCGGTGTCGAGTCGCGCGGTGGCCAGGCCGACCACGGCGATCGCTCCGGCGAGGAGCCGCCCGGCGGCGCTGGACGAACGGATGAGCAGGGCGGTCACGGCGCGTGCAGATGCCGGAGCACTACGGCGAGCGCATCCGGGGTCCCGCTCGCGAACGGCACCAGGATCACCGCGATGACCAGCGCCGCAGCCGCCCAACGCGCGCCGCGATGCGGCGTCGCGGGCTCGGTCCCGACGTCGTCGAGGGAGCGCGGCACGCCGGCAAGCGTCGACCCGATGCCGAGCAAGCGAGGCGCTCGCCGCGCGAGCTCGCGCACGGCGACGGCGGTGAGCACGCCTTCAGCGATGCCGGCCAGCGCTTGCACACCGACGAGCCACGCGAACGTCATCTTCACGGGCGCGCCCGCGCCGATCACCAGCATGCTGGCGAGCAAGCTTGCGCCGAGCGTGGTGCCGAGCCACGCGCCGAGGAAGCCCGTCAGCGCGAGGCCGCGTGGCGAACGCCCGAGCATGCGCGACAAGCCGTAGGTGACGATCGCTGGTAGCACCGCCATGTCGAGCACGTTGAGCCCGATCACCGTGAGGCCGCCGTCGCCGAGCAGCAACGCCTGCACGAGCAGCACCGCGGTGATCGCGACGACGGCGCGCGCCGGGCCCAGGCACAGCACGAGGAGCGCGGTGCCGATGGCGTGCGCGCTCGCGCCGGGCACGAGCGGGACGTTGATCGCCTGCGCCGCGAGCACGAAGGCCGCGAGCGTGCCGGTCCACGCGACGTCGCGGCTGCCGGCGTCGAACGCACGCCTGAGGGCTACGGCGACGGCGCCCGCCCCGGCGACGTCGAGGGCGACGACGAGCCCCGGCTGGTCGAGGATGCCGTCCGCGAGGTGCATGAAGGCATGCTAGCCATCTCGTCCTCGCGTGCCACCCTCTACATGATACGTGCCACGCCGGGGCCGCGCTCGGCCGCTCAGTGCGCGACGAGGTGCCAGTACTGGGTCAGGAGCAGCAGCAGCAGCCCGCCGCCAACGAGCAGTCCTTCGATCCATGCCGAGGGCTCGCCGTGGGGGCCGGAAGCCGGATTGGGCTCCGTCCGCGCTGTTCTGGTGGTTGCAGTCATCATTGAGACAGTTTTAACAATGACAGTTATGACTGTCAAGATTGTCGGCCGAGATTTTCAAGCCCGGGCCGCCCGGCCCTAGGGCGAGGCGGTGGACCAGTAGTGCAGGGCGGTGAAGATCTCGCCCCTCGGTGGCTCGACCTCCACCGTGTGCCGGCCCGCGCGGACGTCCGCGGGAAGCCTCAGCGTCGGCTCTTCCCAACCGGCGGCGCGGACGTCGAGCTGACCGACGCGGCGTCCATCGACGCGGACGTCGAGCTTCATGCTCTGTGACGACTGCACGCGCGCGATCAGCTCGCCTCCCGGAGCGAGCGTGAGCGCGAAGCGGTCGAGCGTGCGGCGGCTGCGGCCTCCGTCGTAGTGTCCGCTGCCGTCGTCGAGCACGACGTCGTCCTCCTGCTCCGCCCAGAACAGCTCGTACGCGTCGATCGCGCTCGCTCTCGAGATCGGCGACGTCGAGCACGTCGACCCGCTTGCCGGCGGGTGCTGCGACCACGGGCGCGTCGCCGGTTCCCAGTGCCGAATAGTCCGCGACGGCGGCGACCATGGTCGTGCCGCCCAGGATGGTCGCGTTCATGACGGTGCGCTCCGTCAGTTGGTGACCGAGCAGCGCCGGGATCGCGAACCAGTTCGGATACACGATGAAGTGCGTGGGCAAGCGCGATCGACCCAGGCGCTCGTAGTGCTCGAAGCGCGAGCCGACGCCTGCCACCCAGTAGCGGCTCTCGCCGGCGGTCGTGAGGCCACAGATGTCGAACACGCGTCGGTCGGAGAAGTATGCGATCGCGCCGGTGTCGTTCACGCCGATGCGCGCATCGGCGGGCAGCGCGTCGTGGGCCCAGTGCCCGAGCTGCCCTTGCTGCTTGCTGATGGCGTCCGCGCTGACCGCGACGTCCTCGATCGCGAAATGGAGATGGCCGGCCAGCGCTCCGACAAACGCGCCGGCCAGCACGGCGCGCGCGTCGGGAAGGCGCAGCTTTGCCAGAACATCGCCGGCGATGTCCGCCAGCGTCGCGAGCCCGACGAACCAACCCGCTGCGAACGGCCACAAATAACGCAAGCGGTTCCACAGGAAGCTGTCGTACGTCGCGGGAATGAAGATGCCCGCGGCCACGGCGAGTACGCACGCGGCGCGCCACCCACGGCGTCGCTCGACGCCGGCGTACGCGATCGCGGGAAGCACGAGCCAGCCCACAATCCGGCCGCCGGTCGGCAGCACCGACGCGCTCCACGCCTCGCCGTCGAGCAAGGTCGTGAAGAACAGCTCGACGTTGCGCCCGATCGCGCGCCAGAGCTCCGCGCCATGGTGGTACGGGCTGAGCGGCAGCCACTTGACCATCGCCGTGGTGCTCGTCGCCTGGCCGGCGAGCATCAGGTCCAGCGCCGGCACGAGCAGCGGTCCCACGAGTGGCAGGAGCGCCCATGCCCGCGACCCACTGCGAGGAAAGCGCGCCAGCGCGACGGCTGCGAGCAGCGTCGCGATCGCGCCCTCGGGTCGCATCAGCGGCGTCGCGATCGCCAGCACGATCAGCTCGGCGCGCAGCGCACTGCTCGGTGCGGGGGCGTCTCGTGACGCGCCCGCCTCGAGCCACTCGGCGCTGCGGCGCGCTGTGCGGACGAGCAGCCACGCGAACGGCACGACCTCCATGCCGCTGGCCGCGCACCAAGCGTAGCCGCCGAAGGCGAGCACCATCGCGCCGGCGGCAAATGCCGAGGCCCTGCTCGCGAGGCCGCGCGCGAGCTGCCACGTGTCCCACGACAAGAGTCCGAGCGACACCCAGCCGAGCAGCCAGGCGGCGTAGATGATCGACGCCCCGTGCAAGCCGAGCAGGTAGAACGGCGCGAGCAGCAGCGGCCACAAGAGGCTCGTCGCGCCGGCGGCCGGCGCCGCTCCAGGGCTGTAGACCAGCGGGTGAAGGTTCGCGAAAGAGCGCGCGTACTGGAAATGGATGTACGCGTCGTCGAGCGGTACGGCCGGCGCGCCGCCGGTGTGCGTGCGGATCGTCTCCGTGGTGACCGCGGCCAGCAGCGTCGTCGCGACCACTACCGGCGCGTACCGGACGAGCTTCTGCGTTCTCGCCGAGGGGGTCACCATGGTAGCGAGGGGCCGCGCGCCGGAAGTCGTCGTGACATCGGTTACGAAGGTGGGTGCAAAGATGAGGATTTCCCCGGCCGCGAGTCAACCATGAACCTCGATGTCTACGCCGACGCGCCGCGCCTACCCGTCGGAGAGCCCCTCGACCCGCGGACCCTGGTGCAGGCGGGGGACGCGGGCGTCGAGCTCGAAATCGGTCCCGGTCGGGGCTGGTTCATGATCGAGCGGCTCCAGGCCGTCGCCGGCGTCGCCATGATCGGGCTGGAGATCCGCCGCAAGTGGGCGAGCATCGTGGACCAGCGGCTGGCAAAGCGTGGCCTCGCCGCCCGGGGGCGCGTGTTCGCCGAGGATGCCCGGTCCGCGTTGCCACGATTTGCCGACGCTTCCGTTTCGGTGATCTACCTCCACTTCCCCGACCCGTGGTGGAAGAAGCGCCATGCAAAACGCCTGGTCCTGACGCCGGAGCTCGCCGCCGGGATCGCGCGCGTGCTTCGGCCCGGAGGCGAGCTGTTCTTCCAGACCGACGTGGGGGAACGCGCCGAGGCGTCCGAGGCGATTCTGGCCGCGGAGCCGCGTCTCGAGCCGTGGACGTCCGACGGACCTCGCGTCGACGACAACCCCTACGTCGCGCGGAGCCCGCGCGAGCGCCGCGCGATCGAGGACGGCCTGCCCGTGATCCGCCTCCGCTATCGCCGGACCGGGTCCTGAGGGCGCGCGGAGGCCCCGAACGGGTCCACCGCGGCCGGACCGGTGCGCGCCGTCCTTGATTCGCCCACGAGGGTGGCGCTAGGCTCGCCCCGTGATGCGCTTCGTGGCTCCGCTGCTGCTGGCACTCTGCGTGGGCGCGTGCGCCACCTACCGCGAAGATTTGAATCGAGGGCAGAGGCTCTACGAGGAAAACAACTACGAGCACGCCCTCAGCATCTGGCGCGAGCTCGAGCCGGACATGGACTCGCTCGATCTGATCGACCAGGCCCGGTACGCGTACTTGCGGGGGATGACGGACTACCGCCTCGGATTCCGTCCCGACTCGCGCCACTGGCTCGCCATGGCCAAGGCGATCAACGACGAGCACCCCGGCGGCCTGACCCAGCAGTGGAAGGATCGCCTGGAGCAGGCCCTCGACGATCTGAACAAGGACGTCTACGGCGGCGCCGACGCTCTCTCGAAGAGCCGTTCGACCGCGACAGTCAGGACGCAGGAGCCCGGCGGCGACCAGACGCAGCCCGCCAGTCCGTCCAGCGGCTGCCAGAGCAACTCGGAGTGCCCGGACGGCCAGTCCTGCCAGTCCGGCGAGTGCGTCCCGCTCTGATCGCCTGAGCGCGCGCGATCTACTCGTCGCGGCGCAGCGCGAAGATCTCGTCCTTGGCGGCGAGCTTCTGCTTCTTGAGTTCGGTGACGACCCGTTGCTCGTCCGGCGTGAGGTAGGCCCTGCGCTCGAGTACCGCGACCTCCTGGGCCAATGCACGGTGCTTCAACTCGGCCGCACTCAGGCGGTTGTCCGCCATCGCTTCTTTCATGGGCTGCATCTCCTGGCTCTGGGGTGAGCGCGCCGCTCGCGTGCGCCATCGAGGTGCACGGCAACGGGCGCGTGGGGCGTCCGGTTGATCGCGAAACCGCGTCCTGCCGACGCCTGCTGCGCGATGGGCTCGATGCCCTCTGCAACGGAACGAACCGTCACCGCCCCAAGTTAGGAGGACGGCGCTCCGGGTCAACCCCTTTTCCACCCCGGGTCTGGCATCGAACAGTCGTCGGCGCACCACGCAAGTCCCATGCCGCCGCGGGGGGGTGAGCCTCGACGCAGGACGTCAAGGACCCAAGTCGCGGGAACCTTTCGCGTCGGCGCTACACTGACTGGAGATGTGCCGATCCCTCCCCGTCGTGCTGGCAGTCGCGCTGCTCGCCGGAGCCTGCGCCCCGCGGGCAACGTCGCCGGCTGCCGCGCCCGCTGCTTCCGCGCCGGGCCGGCATCAGTCCGCGACCCCGGCCGCATCGCCGACGGTGCAAGTACCGCGCACCATCGTCACGCCGACCGACGCATCGAGCATCACCGACTTGTACCAGCACGCACGCGCGCTGCTCCAGGCGGGCGACAACGCAGGCGCCGCCAAGGAGTTCGATCGCGTTGTCGCGCTCGACCCGAACGGCGTGCTCGCTGCCGACGCGTTGTTCGGTGCCGGCGAGGCTCGCGACCTCGCGGCGGATCAAGAGGGTGCGCTCGCGCGCTATGAGGAAACGGCGCGGCGGTTCCCGAAGAGCGCGCTCGTGCGCGCGGCGCTCGTGCGCAGCATCCGTCTGCTCGCTTACCTCGAGCGATGGGCCGAAGCAGGGCAGACCGCCGACCTGCTGCTCAAGCGCTATCACGACCTCAGGCCGTTCGAGAGCGTGGTCGCCCTGAGCGGCAAGGCCTTGGCGCTGGTCGCCGCGGACGATCTCGACGCGGCGACCTACTACATCGAGAAGGGCAGGACGATCGTCGAGGACAACCGTCTCGACGAGGCAGGGCGCATCCCGCGCGATCTCGCGCAGCTGTACTACGCGCTCGGCGAGGTCCGGCGCATCCGCGCCGAACGGATCCTGTTCGTCCCCGTGCCGGACAACTTCGGTGCGGTGCTCGAGCAACGTTGTCAGCTGCTGCTCGATGCCCAGAGCGCCTACTCGGACACGATGCGCGCCTACGACGCCCACTGGTCGGCGATGGCGGGCTTCCGCGTCGGCGAGCTGTACGAGAAGCTCCACGAGGATCTGATGAAGGTTCCCGCGCCGAAGAGCGCCGCCGGCGACAGCGAGCGCCAGCTGTTCGAAGGCGCCATGCGGCTGCGCTACTCGGTGCTGTTGCGGAAGGGCCTGACCATGATGGAGCACACCGTGCGCATGGCGGACCGCACCGGGGAGCACTCTCAATGGGTGGTGAAGGCCGAGGACGCGCGTAGCAAGATCGAGCGCGCCATGAAGGCCGAGGACGCCGCGATCGACCGGCTCCCGTACACCCGTGCCCAGCTGCAAGCCGCGCTCGACGATCTAGCCAAGCGCAAGAAACACTGAACATCCGGTTCATATCCAGTCAAAATCATTGGTTTTCTGGTGTCGGCCCGGCGCGAGCCCGGTTCGGTACGAATTGTGCTTGACACCCCCCTGCCCTGGCGCTACCAGAGCGCGGTCCTCCGGGTCCCCGCCCATCGCCTGCCGAGCAAGAGGAGCTAGCGCGGCAGGAAATAGGTGGGGTGTCCCTTTTTCGGCGTCTTCACCCTGATGACGCCGGATCGCGCCCGTATCCTCGGCAGAGGAGCGGGGGCTCTGCCGGTACCCGGCCGATTCCACGACCACGCCCGCTTGCCCCGTGAACGATCAGGCCATTGTCGGAACTGTCACCGTCTCGCGCCGACCGACCGCGGAGGAGCGAGGCCGGGGTCCGCTGGCGTAGCTCAACCGGTAGAGCACCTGTTTTGTAAACAGGCGGTTAGGGGTTCGAGTCCCCTCGCCAGCTCACATCGATTTCTGGAGGCCTGTACAGATTGGTTCGAGATTACGGAGGGTTGCCCGAGCGGCCAAAGGGAGCAGGCTGTAAACCTGCCGGCTTATGCCTACGTTGGTTCGAATCCAACACCCTCCACCGGAACGCGGGAGCGCCAGGCAATCCCGGGAAACCGGCAGGACAGGACGACAAGCGAGACGCACGAGAAAACGACCAGCCCACGGGCCGGAATCACCAAGGGTGGCCTCCGGCCCCGGGTAGCGCTATGCACGGCGCCCCCTCGGAGGTGGCCGGCAGGCGCGCGACGGGATCAAGCCGGCGCACGGAACGGAAAGCAGAGGACCGGAGGAAGCACGGCACACGCGGGAGTAGCTCAGTTGGTAGAGCGTCAGCCTTCCAAGCTGAACGTCGCGGGTTCGAATCCCGTCTCCCGCTCGAGCGCGAGCGGCGCGATGAAGAAACGTTGCCCACCTAGCTCAGTTGGTAGAGCGCGTCCTTGGTAAGGACGAGGTCACCAGTTCAACCCTGGTGGTGGGCTCGAGGGACGGCGAGTCGGAGCAGTTTTCGGACAAGCGGAAAAAGGTAATCGAGCGATGGCCAAGGAGAAGTTCGTACGCAGCAAGCCCCACGTGAATGTGGGAACGATCGGTCACATCGACCACGGCAAGACGACGCTGACTGCGGCGCTGGTGAAGGTGCAGTCGAAGCTGGGTCTGGCGAACGAGATCAAGTACGCCGACATCGCCAAGGGCGGCATCGTCCGCGACGAGACGAAGACGGTGACGATCGCGGCGAGCCATGTGGAGTACTCGACGGCGAACCGTCACTACGCGCACGTGGATTGCCCGGGCCACGCCGACTACATCAAGAACATGATCACGGGCGCGGCGCAGATGGACGGCGCGATCCTGGTTGTGAGCGCGCTGGACAGCGTGATGCCGCAGACGCGGGAGCACGTGCTTCTGGCCCGTCAGGTGGGTCTGAACCACATCGTCGTGTTCCTGAACAAGTGCGACGCGGTGGAAGACGAGGAGATGCTGGACCTGGTCGAGATGGAGGTCCGGGAGCTCCTGAGCAAGTACCAGTTCGACGGCGACAACGCGAAGATCGTCCGTGGCGCGGCGCTGCCGGCGCTGAACGGCGACGCGAAGTGGGAGGCGACGATCACGGAGCTTCTCGCAGCGCTGGACACGGAGATTCCGGAGCCGCAGCGCGAGACGGACAAGCCGTTCCTGATGGCGATCGAGGACGTGTTCTCGATCAAGGGCCGCGGGACGGTGGCGACGGGTCGTATCGAGCGCGGCATCGTCAAGGTGAACGAGGAAGTGGAGATCATCGGCTTCGACAAGAAGGAGAAGACGGTGGTGACGGGCGTGGAGATGTTCCGCAAGCAGCTGGACGAGGGCCGGGCCGGCGACAACGTCGGATGCCTGCTTCGCGGCATCGACAAGGAAGGCATCGAGCGCGGTCAGGTGCTCGCGAAGCCCGGCAGCATCCACCCGCACAAGAAGTTCATGGGCGAGGTGTACGTCCTGAAGAAGGAGGAGGGCGGGCGCCACACGCCGTTCTTCACCAACTACCGGCCGCAGTTCTACATCCGGACGACGGACGTGACGGGCTCGGTGAAGCTGCCCGAGGGCATCAAGATGGTGATGCCGGGCGACAACGTGACGGTGGAAGTGGAGCTGATCACGAGCGTGGCGCTCGAGGAGCAGATGCGCTTCGCCATCCGCGAAGGCGGCAAGACCGTCGGCGCCGGCGTGGTGACCAAGATCCTGGAGTAGAGGCCGCCCGTCGGGGCGGTAGAAGCCGATGGGGAGTCGCCAAGGAAAATCGCAGCGACTCCCGGTCGCGCTCAGTTGTTCGGTTTGCGGAGCGAGGAACTACAAGACGACAAAGGCGCGCGGTCAGGTACCCCTGGAGCTCAAGAAGTTCTGCAAGAGCTGCAACGCGCACACGCTGCACAAGGAAAGCAAGTAACCGAGGCCGGCAATCACAAACGCTTAGGGGCGTAGCTCAGTTGGTAGAGCAGCGGATTCCAAATCCGCGGGTCGGGAGTTCGAGTCTCTCCGCCCCTGCCCGGCGCCCCCGGAAGGCGCACAGGGCCCGCAAGGCTCTCTCGTAATGGCAACCAAGGACGACGAAAAAGACCCGGAGCTCGACTCCGCGGACGGCGAAGACGGGACGGTAGACGCCCAGTTCGAGCCGGACGACGACGCATCGGCGTCGCCGGATGCGGAGGACCGCGCCCTCGTCGAGGACAGCGCGGGACTCGAGCACCCGGAGGAAGAGCAACGGACACCCGCGCAGCTGGGCGCGACCAAGTACGTGCACGCGGCGTTCTTCGCGGCCGGCATGCTGACCGCGTTCATCGCGGGCAAGCTGCTCGGTGCAGTGTGGAATTCGCTGGCCGCCTGGCCTGCCGCCGTCCGCGCAGTTCCTCAGCTCCTGCGTTACGCGGAGGACGAGCGAGGATCCATCACGATGGTCGGCGGCGCGCTGATTGGCGTCATCACGATCATCCAGATCTACCGCAGGGAGCGCATCCGTCGTTGGGCCGACGAGGTCGCGATGGAGCTGTCGAAGTGCGCGTGGCCGGACCGGGAAACAGTGACCAACGGCACGATGGTGTGCGTCGTGGCGACCTTGATCGCGACGACCTACGTCGCGCTGCTGGACCGCCTCTGGGGTTTTCTCACAACGCTGGTGTACGGCGCATGACGGGCGGGGTTGAAGCCACCATGGCAGAAGCGAAGAAGTGGTACGTGGTCACGACCTACTCGGGCTACGAGAACAAGGTCAAGACCGCCCTGCAGGAACGGATCCGCCAGCACCACATGGAGGAGAAGTTCGGCGAGGTGTTGATCCCCGCCGAAACCGTTACCGAGCACGGCAAGGACGGCAAGAGCCGCGTCAAGTCGAAGACCAGCTTTCCCGGCTACGTGTTCGTCGAGATGGAGATGAGCGAGCACACCTGGCACCTCGTCAAGGACACGCCGAAGGTGACCGGCTTCATCGGCAACCAGCACCCGCAGGAGGTGAAGCCGCCGCACATCGAGGACCTGCGCAAGGGCATCGTCGAGGGCGCGGTCAAGCCGAAGCCCCGGCAGCAGTTCGTCGAGGGCGACGAGGTGCGCGTCGTCGTCGGAGCGTTCGCGAACTTCTCGGGCACGGTCCAGGAGGTCAAGCCCGACAAGCAGAAGCTCAAGGTGATGGTGAGCATCTTCGGTCGCCCGACGCCCGTCGAGCTCGAGTTCGCGCACGTGGAGAAGCGCTAACGCGCTGAAGTTAGAGGCAACATGGCAGCCGCAAAGAAGAAGATCACCGGTTTCATCAAGCTGCAGCTCCCTGCCGGCAAGGCCAATCCTTCGCCGCCTGTGGGCCCCGCGCTCGGCCAGCACGGGGTGAACATCATGCAGTTCTGCAAGGACTTCAACGCGAGGAGCGCGCCGCTCGGCGACACGATCATCCCCGTGGTGATCACGGTGTACGCGGACCGCTCGTACTCGTTCGTGATGAAGTCGCCGCCCGCGAGCATCCTGCTCAAGAAGGCGTGCGGGCTGGCGACGACGGGCAAGCCGGGTTCGGGCTCCAAGGAGCCGAACAAGAACAAGGTTGGCGAGCTGACGTGGGATCAGATCCGGGCTGTCGTCCAGGAGAAGATCAAGGACATGAACACGACCGACGTCGAAGCTGCCGCGCGCAGCATCGCCGGGACGGCCCGCAGCATGGGAATCGACGTCGTTTGACGCGAGCCAAGGTTACTGGTGCGGCGGCGAAGCGGCCGTGCGGGCGAGAGCCGGCACGCCGTAGGTCTTCCGACCGTTATCCAGGAGTCGAGAGACGAAAATGACAACGGAAAGCAAGAAACGGAAGGACGCGCTCGCGAAGTTCGAGCGCGGCAAGCGCTTCAACGTCGAGGAAGCCATCGACGTGGTCAAGACCACGGCGTACGCGAAGTTCGACGAGAGCGTCGACCTCGCTGTGCGGCTCGGCGTCAACCCGAAGCACGCCGATCAGATGGTGCGCGGCGCGCTTGTGTTGCCCCACGGCACCGGCAAGAGCGTCCGCGTGCTGGTGTTCGCGCGCGGCGACAAGGAGAAGGAGGCGCTCGAGGCGGGTGCCGATATCGCCGGAAGCGACGAGCTCGTCCAGAAGGTCCAGGAAGGCATGCTCGATTTCGATCGCGTCATCGCCACGCCGGACATGATGGGTGCAGTCGGCAAGCTCGGCCGCATTCTCGGGCCGCGCGGGCTCATGCCGAACCCGAAGGTCGGCACCGTGACGGTCAACGTCGGCGATGCCGTCCGCGAAGCGAAGGCCGGAAAGGTCGAGTACCGCGTCGACAAGGCCGGGGTCGTGCACTGCCGTATCGGACGCAAGTCCTTCGACGGGCCGAAGCTCGCCGAGAACGCCCAGGCGCTGCTCAAGGAGCTGGTCGCCAAGAAGCCGTCCACGGCGAAGGGCGTCTATCTCCGGAGCATCACCGTCTCGAGCACGATGGGGCCGGGAGTGCACATCGACACCGCCGTGATGACCGCGGCCGAGGAGGAGCACTGATGTTGCGTTCCGAGAAAGCCCGGCAGATCGACGACATCCGCGAGCGCTTCAGTCGCATGACGTCCGCGGTGTTCGTGAATTACGCCGGCATGACGGTCGAAGAGGTCTCGAAGCTACGCGACACCTTCCGCGAGAAGGGCGTCGAGTACCGCGTCGTGAAGAACACCCTCGTCAGGAAGGCGCTCGGCGACCAGCCCTATGTAGACGGGCTGACCACGGCGCTGACCGGAATGACGGCGGTGGCATGGAGCTTCGAAGAGCCGAGCGCAGCGGCGCGAGTGCTCAAGGACTTCAAGAAAGAGAACGAGAAGATCAAGATCAAGGCGGGGCTGCTCGATGGGCAGGTTCTCGACGCGCAGGCGGTCGAGAACCAGCTTGCGGCGCTGCCCAGCAAGGACGAGGCGCGCTCCATGCTCCTCGCGACCTTCATGGCACCCGCGCAGAACCTCGTGATGCTTCTCAACGCTCCCGCACGGGAGCTGGTCGGCGTGCTCGCTGCCAAGCAGCGCAAGGACGGCGGCTGAACCAAAAAGACTTGTCGCCGGACAGCCGGCGTCGAAGCCAGCAAGACGAAGAGAACCCAATCAGGAAAATTCTGGAGCAAGAAAATGGCTGACATTACCAGTGAGCAGGTCGTTGATTACCTTTCCAACCTTCCGGTCATCCAGATCGCGGAGCTCGTAAAGGTGCTCGAAGAGAAGTGGGGCGTCAGCGCGGCCCCGGTGGCCGTCGCGGCCGTCGGTGGCGGCGGTGGTGCGGCCCCGGCTGCCGAGGAGAAGACGGAGTTCGACGTCATCCTCGCCGACGCCGGCGCGAGCAAGATCAACGTGATCAAGGCAGTGCGCGAGATCACCGCGCTCGGCCTCAAGGAAGCCAAGGACCTCGTCGAGGGCGCTCCGAAGGCAATCAAGGAGGCCATCGGCAAGGAAGAGGCCGAAGACATCAAGAAGAAGCTGGAAGCGGCGGGCGCCAAGGTCGAGGTCAAGTAGTTCCTCGTGCCGTTGGTCACTTCGTCAAAACTGGCTTCGACGCCCGCGGTCATGCGTGGGCGTGCAGACGAGTGCGTGCGTAGGGGGGTAGGCACCTTGCGGGACGGCGCGTTGCGCCGCTCCCGCCAGGTGCATCCGGAGGAACGGAAATGACGTCCAAGGTCCAGTCGAACTTCCGCCATCGCAGGAATCTCGGAACGGTCGAGTCCATCGTGGCCGTCCCGAACCTGATCGATATCCAGAAGAACAGTTACGACAAGTTTCTCCAGTCGGAGCTCCCGCCGCGCGATCGGCGGGATATCGGACTCGAGGCGGTCTTTCGTAGCGTGTTTCCGATCAAGGATTTCGACGGGACCAGCGAGCTCGTCTACGTCTCGTACAACCTTGAAAAGCCGAAGTACGACGTCGACGAGTGCCGCCAGCGCGGCATGACGTACGCCGCGCCGATCAAGGTGACCACCCAGCTCATGGTCTACGACACGCGCGAGGATGGCGAGCGCATCGTCCGCGACATCAAGGAGCAAGAGGTCTACTTCGGCGAGATCCCGCTGATGACGCAGACCGGCACCTTCATCATCAACGGCACCGAGCGCGTTGTCGTGTCGCAGCTGCATCGCAGCCCCGGCGTGTTCTTCGATCACGACAAGGGCAAGACGCACTCGTCAGGCAAGTTGCTGTATTCGGCGCGGGTGATTCCGTACTCGGGCTCGTGGCTCGACTTCGAGTTCGATCACAAGGACATCATTTATGTCCGCATCGATCGTCGCCGGAAGATGCACGCGACGGTTCTGCTGCGTGCCCTGGGCTACAGCACGCAGGATCTCCTGAACTACTTCTACAGCACGGAAGTGGTCTACCTGGACAAGGGAGGCAAGTACGCGAAGAGCATCGAGTACGACCTCCTCGCCGGCCAGCGTTCCACGCGGGACATCAAGATCGGCGGCGAAGCCATCGTCAAGAAGAACACCAAGTTCACCCGCGCGGCGATCAAGAAGCTGCGCGAGGCGAACATGGACCGGCTGCCGCTCGAGCTCGCGGAGCTCATCGGCAAGGTCAGCGCCGAGGACGTAATCGACAAGGAAA
The DNA here is from genome assembly GCA_963775185.1 of uncultured delta proteobacterium. Lineage (GTDB taxonomy): Bacteria > Myxococcota_A > Polyangia > Polyangiales > Polyangiaceae > JAPSGB01. Next base: position 156,196 of record CAVZIE010000018.1, read on the forward strand.
CCGGCGAGGTTCTCCTCGAGTGCAACGAAGAGGTCACGGAGATCACGCTCGACCGTCTGCGCGAGGCCGGCATCACCGACTTCAAGGTGCTGTTCATCGACGGTCTCAACGTGGGTCCGTACCTCCGCGACACCCTGATCGCCGACAAGGTCAAGACGACCGAGGACGCGATCATGGAGATCTACCGGCGTCTCCGCCCCGGTGATCCGCCGACTCTGGAGACGGCCAAGCAGCTGTTCCACAACCTGTTCTTCAACCCCGAGCGGTACGACCTCTCGGCGGTGGGCCGGCTGAAGCTGAACTACAAGTTCTACCGGGATCTGCCGGAGGACCAGAAGCCCGGTCTCGATCAGACGATCCTCAGCGCCCAGGACATCCTGGAGACGGTGCGGCACCTGATCGAGCTGAAGAACGGCCGCGGCTCGGTCGACGACATCGACCACCTCGGCAACCGCCGCGTGCGCGCGGTCGGCGAGCTGATGGAGAACCAGTACCGCATCGGTCTGGTTCGCATGGCTCGCGCCATCAAGGAGCGCATGAGCGTGTCGCAGGAGATCGACACCCTCATGCCTCACGACTTGATCAACGCGAAGCCGGTCGGCGCGGTCGTGAAGGAGTACTTCGGCAGCTCCCAGCTGTCGCAGTTCATGGACCAGACGAACCCGCTGTCCGAGGTGACGCACAAGCGACGCTTGTCGGCACTCGGACCGGGCGGCCTTACCCGCGAGCGCGCGGGCTTCGAGGTGCGCGACGTGCATGCGACGCACTACGGCCGCATCTGCCCGATCGAGACGCCTGAAGGTCCGAACATCGGACTTATCGCGTCGCTGTCCACGTTCGCGCGCGTCAACGAGTACGGCTTCGTGGAGACGCCTTACCGCTCGGTGGCGGAAGGCCAGGTCACGCCGGACGTCTCGTGGTTCAGCGCGCTGCAGGAAGAGGGCAAGTACATCGCCCAGGCGACTGCCGCCATGGACGACAAGGGTCGCTTCGAGCACAACCTGGTCAGCGCGCGCCTGAACGGCGATTTCCGGATGGCCGCGCCCGACCAGATCCAGCTCATGGACGTCGCGCCGAACCAGATGGTGAGCGTGGCGGCGGCGCTGGTGCCCTTCCTCGAGCACGACGACGCGAACCGCGCGCTCATGGGCGCGAACATGCAGCGTCAGGCTGTGCCCTGCATCCGCACCGAGGCGCCGCTCGTCGGCACCGGCATGGAGCAGCGCGTCGCCATCGACTCCGGCGTGTGCGTTGTCGCGAAGCGCGAAGGCGTGGTCGTCAGCGTCGACGCCGAGCGCATCGTCGTGCGCGCGACGTCCGGCGAGGGCGACGAGGTGCCGGACATCTACGCCCTGACCAAGTACCAGCGCTCGAACCAGAGCACCTGTTACAACCAGAAGCCCGTCGTCCGTCCGGACGAGGTCGTGAAGGCCGGCGACGTGCTGGCTGACGGTCCCGCCACTGACATGGGCGAGCTCGCTCTGGGCCAGAACGTGCTCGTCGCGTTCATGCCCTGGCAGGGCTACAACTTCGAGGACTCGATCCTGCTCAGCGAGCGGATGGTCAAGGACGACATCTACACCTCGGTACACATCGAGGAGTTCGAGTGCGTCGCCCGCGACACCAAGCTCGGCAAGGAAGAGATCACGAAGGACATTCCGAACGTCGGCGAGGAGGCTCTCAAGGACCTCGACGACGCCGGTGTCGTACGCATCGGTGCCGAGGTGAAGCCGGGCGACATCCTGGTGGGCAAGATCACGCCGAAGGGCGAGAGCCAGCTCAGCCCAGAGGAGAAGCTGCTGCGTGCGATCTTCGGCGAGAAGGCCGGCGACGTTCGTGACAGCTCGCTCAAGGTGCCGCCGGGTGTCGGCGGCATCGTGATCAACGCCCGCATCTTCAGCCGCAAGGGCACGGAGAAGGACGAGCGCGCGCGGGCGATCGAGGATCAGGAGCGCGCGAAGCTCGAGCGGACGCGCGACGAAGAGGTGAAGATCCTCCGCGACTCCTTCTACCGGAAGATCCGCCGCGTGCTCGGCGGCAAGGTCACCTCGGGCAAGCTCGTGGACGACAAGGGCAAGGTGCTGCTCGCGAAGGGCGCCACGCTCGACGACGCAGCGCTTGCCGAGGTTCCGCGCAAGTACTGGGGCGAGATCCCCATCGAGTCCGGCGCGGACGAGATCGAGCAGCTCCTGCACGACCTTGAAGAGATGGTCCGCCTGCGGGAGGAGCACTTCCGCGACAAGATCGAGCGTCTGTCGCGCGGCGACGAGCTGCCGCCGGGCGTGATCAAGATGGTGAAGGTCTACGTCGCCATCAAGCGCAAGATCCAGGTCGGCGACAAGATGGCTGGCCGTCACGGAAACAAGGGTGTCGTCAGCCGGATCCTGCCCGAGGAGGACATGCCGTACCTCGCGAACGGCCGTCCCGTGGACATCGTCCTGAACCCCTTGGGTGTGCCCAGCCGCATGAACGTCGGGCAGATCCTCGAGACGCACCTCGGCTGGGGCGCGCGCGTGCTCGGCGAGCAGATCGGGGAGATGCTGGACGCACAGTTCGGAGCCGACAAGATCCGGGCGCGCATCACCGACATCTGCGAAGGCGACGTTCAGTTCGCGAAGTTCGTGAAGTCGCTTCCCGAGGACCAGGTCAAGGCACTCGCCAGGAAGCTCCGCTCCGGCTTGTTCTACGGAACGCCGGTGTTCGACGGCGCCACCGAAGAGCAGATCAAGGGCGCGCTGAAGAAGGCCGACCTCCCGTCGTCCGGGCAGGCGATCCTGTTCGACGGCCGCACCGGCGAGCCGTTCGATCAGGATGTCACGGTGGGCGTGATGTACATGCTCAAGCTCCACCACCTGGTCGACGACAAGATCCACGCCCGGTCCATCGGCCCCTACTCCCTCGTCACCCAGCAGCCGCTCGGTGGCAAGGCGCAGTTCGGTGGTCAGCGTCTCGGTGAGATGGAGGTCTGGGCGATGGAAGCGTACGGCGCGGCCTACGCGCTCCAGGAGTTCTTGACCGTCAAGAGCGACGACGTCCAGGGCCGCACGCGCATGTACGAGTCCATCGTCAAGGGCGAGTACGCGCTGGAAGCGGGCCTGCCCGAGAGCTTCAACGTGCTGATCAAGGAGCTGCAGTCCTTGTGTCTCAACGTCGAGCTCGTCGAGACAGCCACGGCTGCAGCCGCGGCGGAGGAGTGATGGTGCAAGTGATCATCCTCCTCAACGCCAACGAACCCATGTTCCGCGCCGATACCGGCACCCAGACCGCCTCGATCGACCCAGGAGAGCACAATGCGTGACATTTTCTCGTTCTTCGAGAAGCCGAAGGATCCGCTGTCCTTCTCCGCGATGCGCATCTCGCTCGCGAGCCCCGAAAAGATCCGCGAGTGGTCGCACGGCGAGGTGAAGAAGCCGGAGACGATCAACTACCGGACGTTCAAGCCGGAGCGCGACGGCCTCTTCTGCGCGAAGATCTTCGGGCCGGTCAAGGACTACGAGTGCATCTGCGGCAAGTACAAGCGCATGAAGCACCGCGGCATCGTGTGCGAGAAGTGCGGCGTCGAGGTGATCCAGTCGAAGGTCCGCCGCGAGCGCCTCGGGCACATCAATCTCGCCACGCCGGTCGCGCACATCTGGTTCTTGAAGAGCCTGCCGTCGCGCATCGGCAACATCCTCGACATCACGCTGAAGGACCTCGAGAAGGTCCTGTACTGCGAGGCGTACATCGTCATCGATCCGAAGGAGACGGGGCTCGCCGCCGGCGAGCTCCTGACCGAGGACAAGTATGCCCAGCTCGCCGAGGAGTACGGCGAGGACCGCTTCAGCGCAGGCATGGGCGGCGAAGCCGTACTGGAGATGCTCAAGCGCGTGGACGTGCACGCGCTCGCCGAGCAGCTCCGCGCCGAAATGCGCACCTCCACCAGCGAGGCCAAGCGCAAGAAGATCGCCAAGCGGCTGAAGGTGGTCGAGGCGTTCCGTGGCAGCGGCAACCGCCCGGAGTGGATGATGCTGACGGTGATCCCGGTGCTTCCGCCGGATCTGCGTCCGCTGGTTCCGCTGGACGGTGGTCGCTTCGCGACCAGCGATCTCAACGACCTCTACCGTCGCGTGATCAACCGCAACAACCGCCTCAAGCGGTTGCTCGAGCTCAACGCCCCCGAGATCATCATCCGCAACGAGCGCCGGATGCTGCAGGAGGCCGTCGACGCGCTGTTCGACAACGGTCGTCGCGGCAAGACCATCACCGGCCCGAACAAGCGCCCGCTCAAGAGCTTGTCGGACATGCTCAAGGGCAAGCAGGGCCGCTTCCGCCAGAACCTGCTCGGCAAGCGCGTCGACTACTCGGGCCGCTCGGTCATCGTCGTCGGGCCGGCGCTCAAGCTGCACCAGTGCGGCCTGCCGAAGAAGATGGCGCTCGAGCTGTTCAAGCCGTTCATCTACAACAAGCTCGAGGAACGCGGCTACGTCAACACCATCAAGAGCGCGAAGAAGATGGTGGAAAAGGAGCGTCCCGAGGTCTGGGACATCCTCGACGAGGTGATCAGCGAGCACCCCGTGCTCCTGAACCGTGCGCCGACGCTCCATCGCTTGGGTATCCAGGCGTTCGAGCCGACCCTGATCGAGGGCAAGGCGATCCAGCTGCACCCGCTGGTGTGCGCGGCGTTCAACGCCGACTTCGACGGCGACCAGATGGCGGTGCACGTGCCGCTCTCGATCGAGGCCCAGATGGAAGCGCGCGTGCTCATGATGAGCACGAACAACATCCTGAGCCCGGCGAACGGCCGCCCGATCATCAACCCGACCCAGGACATCGTGCTGGGCCTCTACTACGCGACGCGCCTGCAGCGCTACGCCGAGGGCAGCTACCGCGAGAACTCGTTCCGCTACAACGAGAAGAGCGGAAAGCTCGAGGGGTATCTGCGCGGGATCTTCTCCTCTCCGGAGGAGGTGCGCATGGCGTACGACAACGGCGTCGTGCACCTGCACTCGGGCATCCACGTCCGCATCAAGGACAAGGACGACGACGGCAACGTGCGCACGCGCGTGGTCGGCACGACCGTCGGGCGCGTGCTGATCGCGGAGATCCTGCCCCCGCAGATCCCGTTCGACTACGTGAACAAGGTCCTCAACAAGAAGGCCCTGAGCGCGCTGATCGACGTCTGCTACCGCAAGCACAAGAACAAGGAGACGGTGCTGCTGGCAGATCGCCTCCGTACCCTCGGTTTCACCTTCGCGACGCGCGCGGGCATCTCCATCTGCATGGATGACATGGTCATCCCCGCGAAGAAGAAGGAGCTCATCGACGCCGCGCAGGCCGAGCTAGAGCGCGTGGTCGACCAGTACCAGGAAGGCCTGATCACCGACGGTGAGCGCTACAACAAGGTCGTCGACATCTGGGCCGGCGTCGCCGATCGCGTCACCGAGGAGATGATGGCGGGCATCGGCAAGGAGACCGTCACCGATCCCGAGACCGGCGAGAAGAGCGAGGAATCGAGCTTCAACCCGATCTACATCATGGCGGACTCCGGAGCGCGCGGTTCGACGCAGCAGATGCGTCAGCTGGCGGCCATGCGTGGTCTGATGGCGAAGCCGTCGGGCGAGATCATCGAGACGCCGATCACCGCGAACTTCCGCGAAGGCCTCACGGTGTTGCAGTACTTCATCTCGACGCACGGTGCGCGAAAGGGCCTGGCCGACACCGCACTCAAGACGGCCAACTCCGGCTATCTGACGCGCCGGCTCGTGGACGTGGCGCAGGACGCCGTCGTCAGCGAGTTCGATTGCGGCACGCTGGACGGCATCCGCGTGACCAAGCTGGAGGAAGCCGGCGAGGTGATCCAGCCGCTGAGCGATCGCATCCTCGGCCGCGTCGTGCTGGAGGACGTCGTCGATCCGCTGACCGGCGAGGTCATCGTCGAGGCGAACACCGAGCTCGACGAGATGCTGGTCAACAAGATCGAAGAGGCCGGCATCGAGGAGATCGTGATCCGCTCGGTGTTGACCTGCCAGACGCGCCGCGGCGTGTGCTCGCTGTGCTACGGGCGTGACCTCGCTCGCGGCTACCGCGTCAACATCGGCGAGGCGATCGGCATCATCGCCGCTCAGTCCATCGGCGAGCCGGGCACCCAGCTCACGATGCGCACGTTCCACATCGGTGGCGCGGCGGCACGCGGCAAGATCGAGCAGAGCTCGCTCGAGACGCGCGCCGAGGGCACGATCCAGCTCCGCAACGCGGACACCGTCGAGAAGGCCAACGGCACGACCGTGGTCATGAACCGCCACGGCGAGCTCGTGATCATGGACGACACGGGTCGCGAGCGCGAGCACCACCGCCTGGTGTACGGAGCGAAGCTCAAGCACCTGAACGGCGAGCGTGTGCCCGCCGGCACCATCGTGGCGGAGTGGGATCCATTCGCCGCGCCGATCCTCACCGGCGTCGGCGGCATCGTCCGCTTCGGCGACCTGGTGGAGGGCGTCACGGTGATGGAGAAGGTGGACGAGGTCACGGGCCTCTCCCGCAAGATCGTCATCGAGTCGCGCGCCGCCGATCTGCGTCCGCGCATCACCATCGCCGACCCGGAGACGGGCGAGCCGATGAAGCTGCCCGGGTCGGATCTCGACGCGCGCTACCTGTTGCCCGTCGGTGCGAACATCGTCGCCCAGGAAGGCGAGCACATCACGCCCGGCGAGGAGATCGCGCGTATCCCGCGCGACACCACCAAGGTGCAGGACATCACCGGCGGTCTGCCGCGTGTGGCCGAGCTGTTCGAAGCGCGCAAGCCGAAGGATCACGCGATCATCAGCGAGATCGACGGCGTCGTGTCCTTCGGCAAGGACACCAAGGGCAAGCGCAAGGTCGTCATCACGCCGTCGGGCCTCGATGGACAGATGCTGCCGGATCAGGCGCGCGAGTACTTGATCCCGAAGGGCAAGCACATCCAGGTCCAGCCCGGCGACCACATGCGCGCCGGCGATCCGCTCCAGGACGGCCCTGCGAACCCGCACGACATCCTGCGCGTGAAGGGCGAGAAGGAGCTCGCGGCCTGGCTCGTCAACGAGATCCAGCAGGTCTATCGCCTGCAGGGCGTCGGTATCAACGACAAGCACATCGAGGGCATCGTCCGCCAGATGTTGCGCCGCGTTCGCATCAAGGAGGTCGGCGACACCAACTTCCTGGTGGACGAGCAGGTCGAGAAGTACCTGTTCGAGCGCGAGAACGCGCGTGTTCTCGAGCGCGGCGGCCAGCCCGCCGTCGCCGAGCCGATGCTTCTCGGTATCACCAAGGCTTCGCTCTCCACCGAGTCGTTCATCAGCGCCTCGTCCTTCCAGGAGACGACCAAGGTGCTGACCGAGGCGGCCATCTGCGGCAAGACGGACGATCTCCGCGGCATCAAGGAGAACGTCATCATGGGTCGCTTGATCCCCGCCGGTACGGGCTTGCCCGCCTACAAGCGGCTGCAGATCATCGTCGACGAGACGAGCGAGACCTACGCGATGCCGACCTACGCCAAGGCCACGCCCGCCGAGATCGCCGCAGCCGTCGGCGAGGAGTAGGCGCCGAGAGCCGGATCGGTGGGCATGCCCTGCCGGTCCGGCGCGGTATCCAGCTCGCGCGTGTAGCGGCGCGAGGACGCCGCCGCTATCGTTGGTGGCATGCGGGGAAGTCTCGGCAGGCTGGTCATGGTGGTGGCGCTCGTCGCGAGCGGCTGCGTTGTCAAGACGAACTCGGAGTGGGTTCGCTCGGCGGCGTCGCGCGATCTCGCCTGCCCGGAGGGGCAGCTGGTGATCCACCACTACACGAACCAGCCGCACCGGAAGGGCGCGACGGGCTGCGGCAAGTCGGCAATGTACAACGAGGTCTGCCAAGGCGGCACGTGCCACTGGGTGCGTGACCTGAACGGGACCGTGCCGCCCGACAAGTAGCGCTGCTTCGCGCCGCGGCGCTTCAGCTCCGGGACTTGGCGATGTCGCCGACGGTCGCGCTCGTGGCCCGCACGTAGTCCGCAGGTGCGATCAAGATCTGCGTCCCGCGGATGCCAGCCGACACGCTGACGATCTCGAACAGCTCGATCGTCTCATCGACGAACACCGGGTACGGCTTCTTGCACGCGAGCGCGGTGACGCCTCCGCGTATGTAGCCGGTCAGCGGCTGGACTTCCTTCAGCGGCACGGTGTCGACCTTGCGATCGCCGGTGAGGCGCGCGAGCGCCTTGAGATCGAGCTCCGCGTCGCCGGGAACCACGGCCAGGCACACGCCGATGCGGTCGCCCCGCACGACCAGCGTCTTGAACACCTGCTCGGCGGGCAGCCCCAGCTTGCGCGCGACGTCCTCCGCAGCGAGATGGTCGGGGTCCACTTCGTATTCGCGGAGCTCGTAGTGAACGCCGAGCTGGTCGAGCCGGCGCGCCGCGTTCGTCTTCACGGTTCGATGGTAGACGCATTCGCGAAATCGCGTAGACTGCCGGCCGCATGGCCGAAAGTCCACAGCTGAGGCCGACGACGATCCTGCGCGGGGTGCTCGGGACAGCCGGCGACTGGATCCGGCGCTCTGGCGACGCGGAGTGGCACGCGAGCGTGAAGGCGCAGCTCGGGGTGTTGCCCGTGGCCGTCACGCGCACGTTGCCGTGGCTGCTCCGCGCGCGCGACAACCGCGACGAGACGCTGCTCAAGGTCGTCATGAAGAATGCTCGCGTCGACCCATACGGGTTGGCGTTCGAGATGGGCGACGAGCGGTTGGGATGGGCGGACCTCGACGCGCTGACGTCGCGCGTGGCGCACGTGCTCGCGGAGCTGGGCGTCCGCTCCGGCGATGTCGTGGCGTTGGTCGGCACGAACTCGCCGCTCTACCTCGGCCTGATCCTCGGGATCTCGCGCATCGGCGCCACGGCGGCGCTGGTCAACTACCACCTCGATGGCGGGCCGCTGTCCCACGCCGTGCGCACCTCCGGCGCGCGGGTGGCGCTCGTCGAGGCGCGCTTCGCCGAAGCGCTGCGGAGTCGCGACGACGTGCGCCACCAGCTGTCGCACATCCTGTCGTACAAGCAGGGCGATCTCGACGAGCGGCTCGCGGACGCACCGTCGCGACCGTTCCCACGAGCGCGGGTCCGCGCCGCCTCGGACGACTTCGTCTACATCTACACGTCCGGCACCACGGGATTGCCCAAGCCGTGTCGCGTGACGCACGCGCGCGCGCTGCTCGCGGGCGCCGCTTTCGGGCAGCTCTTGTTCGACTTCAAACCGGGAGACAAGCTCTACTCCGTGCTGCCGCTCTATCACTCGAGCGCGCTGCTGATCGGGGTCGGTGCGTGCGTCATCACGCGCACGCCCATGGCCATGCGCGAGGCCCTGAGCGTGTCGGCGTTCTGGACCGACGTGCAGCGCTATCACGCCACCGCCATCCTCTACATCGGCGAGCTCTGCCGGTACCTCGTCAACACGCCGCCGTGCGAGGCCGAGAAGCACAATCCCGTGCGCGTGGCGCTCGGCAACGGCATGCGCGCCGACGTCTGGGAGACGTTCCAGCGTCGCTTCGACATCCCGATTGTCCGCGAGTTCTACAGCGCCACCGAGGCGCCGGGCGTGATCTTCAACCTGACGGGGAAGGTCGGCTCGGTCGGTCAAGTGCCGCTGCGACGGCTGGGTCCGCTCAAGCTCGCGCGCTACGACGTCGAGCGCGACGAGCTGGTTCGCGCGGCGGACGGTCGCTGCGTGGAGTGCGGGCCGCGCCAGGTCGGCGAGCTCTTGATCCGGCTGCCGGACAAGCCGCGCAGCGCCCTCGGCGAGTTCCGCGGCTACACCGACGCGAAGGCCACCGCGAACAAGATCCTGCGGGACGTGTTCGTCGAAGGTGACCGTTTCTTCCGTTCCGGCGACCTGATGCGCTTCGACGAGAACGACTACTTCTACTTCGTGGACCGGATTGGCGACACCTACCGGTGGAAGGGCGAGAACGTTTCCACCGCAGAGGTCGCCGAGGTGCTGGGTGCCGCGCCTGGCGTCGCCGAAGCGACCGTCTCTGGCGTGCATGTTCCAGGCGCCGAGGGACAGGCCGGTCTGGCGGCGGTGGTGTGCGAGGCGGCGTTCGACCCGCGAGCCTTCTGGGACGCGGCCCAGGTCCTGCCGAGCTACGCGCAGCCGCGATTCGTGCGCGTGCTGACGCGCCTGGACACGACCGGCACGTACAAGATCCAGAAGGCGCGCTTGCGCTCCGAAGGCGTCGATCCGTCCGCGGTGGGCGATCCGATCTACGTGCGGCTGGACGATGGCTATGTTCCCCTGACCGCGGAGCTGTGGCGTGACGTGACCGAAGGGCAGCTGAGGTTGTGACGCGCCGGGCCGCGGCCCTGATCCTGGCGCTGTTGCTCGCGCCCGGCTGCCGTTGCAATCACGACACGGCGCCTGCACCGGCGAGCTCGGCGAGCGCGAGCATGACGCCGGCGGTGAAGCCGAAACGCAAGCGCGCCGTCGGCTTGCCGCCGCTTGCCGCCACGGCGTCCCGCGTTTCGCTGAGCGTGAGCGGGTTCGGTGCCGCGGAAGTCGCGGTTCCCGTGGGCGCGAAAGACTCGCGGCCCGTCGTCGTCGCGCTCCACGGCGACACCGGCGATCCAGCGGCGCTATGCGACGCCTGGCGCGCGGTCTCGAGCTACGGGTTCGTGCTCTGTCCGCGCGGCGCGGCTCGCCGCGCCGCCGACGGCGGTGCGGCGAGCTACGGGTTCGACGACGTGCCGGCGGCCGAACGCGAGTTGCGCGCTGCGCTCGCCGCGCTGCGTGCACGCTTCAAGGACTACATCTCGCCCGGCCCCGTCGTGCTCGCCGGCTTCGGGCGCGGCGCGGGGTTCGCCGTCCAGATCTCGCGACAGGAGCCGGCGTACTTCGCGCATCTGGTGCTGCTCCAGGGTGGCGCGGACGAGTGGTCCAGCGGTGTCGCGACGATCTACGCCCACGGTGGTGGAAAGCGCGTGCTGTTCGCGTGCGGCAGCGCGAGCTGCGAGAAGGACGCGCGCGCCGCAGTGGTGCTGAGCCAGCGCGCGGGTCTCGCCGCTCGTCTCGTTCCCGATCAGCTCGACGACGCAGCGCCGTCCGACGTCGCTGCGGAGCGCTTCAACGCAGCCGCCGCGCATCTGATCGCGCAGTCCTGGGCGTGGTTTGTCGACGGGGACGCCGCGTGGCGCGCACCGTAGCGGGTTATTTCCCGAACAAGCCGAGCACGCCGTCGACCAGCGCTTCAAGCCGCTCCGGATCCGTAGCCAGGCCACCGAGATAGCCGTCGATCGCCAGGAACGCGAGCCCGTGCACCAGTCCCCACGCGCCATAGATCACCTGCTCGCCTGGCAGCTGAAGCTCCCTGTCGTCGAGCGCCGAGAACAGCGAGTCGCGCACCAGCTGGAACGCGGCGAGGCCGGCCTGCGCGAGCTCGAGGTTGTCCGTCTGTTGCACACCGCGACTGACCATCACGCGGAAATGAGATGGATGGCGTGCGGCGAACAAGACGTACGCGACGCCAAGCGCGCGCGCGCGTTCGCGCGCCGACCCGTCGGGACGCGACGCTCGCTCGAGATCCGCGTAGAGCAATCCGAAGCCTTCGAGCGCGACGGCCGCCAGCAACGCGTGCTTGTCGGCGAAGTGATGGTACGGCGCGGAGTCGCTCACGCCCGCGAGCTTCGCGGCGGCGCGCAGCGTAAAGCCCTCCGGACCCTTGTCCGCGACAAGGCGGAGCGTCGCGTCGAGCAAGGCGCGGCGCAGGTCGCCGTGGTGGTAGCCGTGGCGTTCCGCCATGGGCGGGACGATATCGCGGCTGACGGCCGGGTCGCGCGCCAGCCGTCGCCAGGGGCCCACGCCCGGTTCCGCGCCGGACCGACATTATCCAGCAAATTCGACAACGCCCGCAGCCCCTGGAAATACCGGGACAATTTCCGGCATGGAACAGGACTTGACAGGACACGCCCGGCGGCTAACCTCCCGTTCCCCTTGAACCCGGGACCCCGATCCGCCCCATGCCTACGATCCAGCAATTAATCCGCTCCGGCCGCACCGCGGTGAAGGTCAAGACGGCCTCTCCTGCGCTGCGCAGCTGCCCCCAGAAGCGCGGCGTGTGCGTTCGCGTCTACACGACGACGCCCAAGAAGCCGAACTCGGCGCTGCGCAAGGTGTGTCGCGTGCGCCTGACCAACGGCATGGAAGTGACGAGCTACATTCCGGGTGAAGGGCACAACCTGCAGGAGCACAGCGTGGTGCTGATCCGCGGCGGTCGCGTCAAGGACCTGCCCGGCGTCCGCTATCACGTGGTGCGCGGCACGCTCGACGCCTCTGGCGCCGTCGGCCCCAGCAGCACCAACAAGGCCAACCGCAACCGCAAGCGCTCCAAGTACGGCGTCAAGCGCCCGAAGCAGTAAGAGGAAAGAGCCATGCCCCGCCGGCGCGACGTACCCAAGCGCAAGATCACCCCGGATCCGAAGTACAAGGACAAGTTGGTGGCGAAGTTCACCAACTCGCTCATGGCCGACGGCAAGAAGTCCGTCGCCGAGGGCATCCTCTACGGCGCATTCGACATCATCCAGAACCGCTTCAAGGAGGAGCCGCTCGAGGTCTTCCGCAAGGCGCTGGACAACGTGAAGCCGAAGCTGGAGGTCAAGAGCCGCCGCGTCGGTGGCGCGACCTACCAGGTGCCGGTGGAGGTCCGTCCGGAGCGGCGCGTCGCCCTCGGCATGCGCTGGCTCGTGCAGTACTCGCGCGACCGTGGCGAGAAGACGATGCGCGAGCGCCTGGCGGCCGAGCTGGTCGACGCCGCGCAGCTTCGCGGCAACGCCGTGAAGAAGAAGGACGACACGCACAAGATGGCCGACGCCAACAAGGCGTTCGCGCACTATCGCTGGTGATTTCTTGTCGGTCCGGCGCGCAAGCCGCCGGGTCCGGCCGCAAGCCTCTTGAATCGAACGGAGCCGCATCCGCGCACATGACGACGACCACATAGGATCGGGTTGCACGAAGACGCCGACGCAAAGGCGTCCCGCCCCACAAGGCGGCAAACGATGCACCCCGACACCCCTTCCGGGCGAAACATGACCTCCGAAAACGCGGAGGCAGGAGGCCGGAAGGGGTTTCGTCCAACCAACACCCCCCAACTGCCGCTCCCACGGGAGCCGATCCGAAGAGACGACCCATGCCCCGCGAAATGTCCATCGAGCGCACCCGCAACATCGGCATCATGGCCCACATCGACGCGGGGAAGACGACCGTCACCGAGCGCGTGCTGTTCTACACGGGCATCACGCACAAGATCGGCGAGGTCCATGAGGGCGCTGCGACCATGGACTGGATGGTTCAGGAGCAGGAGCGCGGCATCACCATCACGAGCGCCGCGACGAACTGCTTCTGGACGCCCGAGACCGGTTCGCTAGAGGGCAAGAAGCACCGGATCAACATCATCGACACGCCCGGCCACGTCGACTTCACGATCGAGGTGGAGCGCAGCCTGCGCGTGCTCGACGGCGCGGTGGCCGTGTTCGACGGCGGCAACGGTGTGGAGCCGCAGAGCGAGACGGTGTGGCGCCAGGCGGACCGCTATCACGTGCCGCGCATCGCGTTCGTCAACAAGATGGACAAGGTCGGTGCCGAGTTCCAGATGAACCTGGACTCGATGAAAGAGCGGCTGGGCGTGACCGCGGTGCCGGTGCAGTGGCCGATCGGTCTCGAGGATCAGTTCCGCGGCATGGTCGACATCGTGCGCATGCGGGCGGCGATCTACGACGACGAGTCCCTCGGCGCGAAGTTCGAGTGGCAGGAGATCCCGGCCGACCTCGTCGAGAAGTGCGAACAGCTCCGCGAGCAGATGATCGAGGCGTGCGCGGACGTCGACGACGGAATCATGGAGAAGTTCCTCGAGGGCGACCTGTCGAAGGTCACCAACGAGGAGATCTACGAGGCGCTCCGCAAGGGCACGTGCACCTTCAAGTTCGTGCCCGTTCTGTGCGGCTCGGCGTTCAAGAACAAGGGCGTGCAGCTGTTGCTGGATGCCGTGATCAACTACCTGCCGTCGCCGCTGGACATCCCGCCGGTCGAAGGCATCTCGCCGGACAACGACCACGAGAAGCTGACGCGCAAGGCTGTGGACGAGGAGCCGTTCGCGGCGCTCGCGTTCAAGATTGCCAACGACCCGTTCGTCGGCAACCTGACGTTCTTCCGCGTCTACTCCGGCACGCTCGAGAGTGGAACCAGCGTGCTGAACGCGACGCGCGGCAAGCGCGAGCGCATCGGCCGCATCCTGCGCATGCACGCCAACAAGCGTGAAGAGCTCAAGGAGTGCAACGCCGGCAACATCTACGCCGCCGTCGGCCTGCGCGACACGCGCACCGGCGACACGCTGTCCGACGAGAAGTCTCCCATCGTTCTCGAGCGGATGACGTTCCCGGACCCGGTGATCTCCATCGCCATCGAGCCGAAGACCCAGGCCGACATGGACAAGCTAGGCATCAGCCTCCAGAAGCTGGCCTACGAGGACCCGTCGTTCCGCACCTTCACGAACGAGGAAACGGGGCAGACCATCATCGCCGGCATGGGCGAGCTGCACCTCGAGATCATCGTCGACCGCCTCAAGCGCGAGTTCAAGGTCGAGGCCAACGTCGGCAAGCCCGAGGTCGCCTACCGCGAGGCCATCTCCAAGTCGGTCACTTCCGAGGCGAAGTTCGTACGGCAGACCGGCGGCCATGGCCAGTACGGCCACGTGAAGATCGAGATGGGGCCGGGCGAGCGTGGCACGGGCTACGTGTTCGAGAACGGCATCGTCGGCGGCATCATCCCGAAGGAGTTCATCCCGTCGATCGAGAAGGGCATCCGCGAGGCCATGGGCCGCGGCGTTCTCGCCGGCTATCCGCTGGTCGATCTCCACGTCAAGCTGATCTACGGCAGCTACCACGAGGTCGACTCGTCGGGCCCGGCGTTCGAGATCGCGGGCTCGATGGCGTTCCAGGATGGCGCCAAGAAGGCCGGCCTGCAGCTGCTCGAGCCCGTCATGAGCGTCGAGGTCGTGACGCCCGAGTTGAACATGGGCGACGTCATCGGCGACCTCAACTCCCGGCGCGGGAAGATCCAGGGCATGCACCAGCGCGGTGCGAACACCCAGGTAATCGACTCCCAGGTGCCGCTTGCCACCATGTTCGGCTACTCGACGGACCTGCGCAGCAAGACCCAGGGTCGCGCGGTGTACAGCATGCAGTTCTCCCACTACGAACCGGTGCCGAGCTCGATTCAGGACGAGATCGTCGCGAAGGTCCGCGGGAGCTGAGTCTCGTGTTTTGTGAACTGATTCCACCCGGAAAGAACTAGAGGGATCCGATGGCCAAGGAGAAATTCGTCCGCAGCAAGCCCCACGTGAACGTGGGAACGATCGGTCACATCGACCACGGCAAGACGACGCTGACTGCGGCGCTGGTGAAGGTGCAGTCGAAGCTGGGTCTGGCGAACGAGATCAAGTACGCCGACATCGCCAAGGGCGGCATCGTCCGCGACGAGACGAAGACGGTGACGATCGCGGCGAGCCATGTGGAGTACTCGACGGCGAACCGTCACTACGCGCACGTGGATTGCCCGGGCCACGCCGACTACATCAAGAACATGATCACGGGCGCGGCGCAGATGGACGGCGCGATCCTGGTTGTGAGCGCGCTGGACAGCGTGATGCCGCAGACGCGGGAGCACGTGCTTCTGGCCCGTCAGGTGGGTCTGAACCACATCGTCGTGTTCCTGAACAAGTGCGACGCGGTGGAAGACGAGGAGATGCTGGACCTGGTCGAGATGGAGGTCCGGGAGCTCCTGAGCAAGTACCAGTTCGACGGCGACAACGCGAAGATCGTCCGTGGCGCGGCGCTGCCGGCGCTGAACGGCGACGCGAAGTGGGAGGCGACGATCACGGAGCTTCTCGCAGCGCTGGACACGGAGATTCCGGAGCCGCAGCGCGAGACGGACAAGCCGTTCCTGATGGCGATCGAGGACGTGTTCTCGATCAAGGGCCGCGGGACGGTGGCGACGGGTCGTATCGAGCGCGGCATCGTCAAGGTGAACGAGGAAGTGGAGATCATCGGCTTCGACAAGAAGGAGAAGACGGTGGTGACGGGCGTGGAGATGTTCCGCAAGCAGCTGGACGAGGGCCGGGCCGGCGACAACGTCGGATGCCTGCTTCGCGGCATCGACAAGGAAGGCATCGAGCGCGGTCAGGTGCTCGCGAAGCCCGGCAGCATCCACCCGCACAAGAAGTTCATGGGCGAGGTGTACGTCCTGAAGAAGGAGGAGGGCGGGCGCCACACGCCGTTCTTCACCAACTACCGGCCGCAGTTCTACATCCGGACGACGGACGTGACGGGCTCGGTGAAGCTGCCCGAGGGCATCAAGATGGTGATGCCGGGCGACAACGTGACGGTGGAAGTGGAGCTGATCACGAGCGTGGCGCTCGAGGAGCAGATGCGCTTCGCCATCCGCGAAGGCGGCAAGACCGTCGGCGCCGGCGTGGTGACCAAGATCCTAGAGTAGCGCGCGAGCGCGCGGTGTCGCCCGCCACGGGACGACACCGCGCCGCGCCGACATTCCAGAACGAGAGATGTGACATGCCCGACGCGACCAAGATCCGCATCCGCCTGAAGGCGTTCGACCACCAACTCCTCGACAAGTCGACGACCGACATCGTCGACACCGCTCGCCGGACCGGCGCGCGTGTCGCGGGCCCAATCCCGCTCCCGACGTCGATTCGGCGGTACACCGTGTTGCGCGGCCCGCACGTCGACAAGAAGTCGCGCGAGCAGTTCGAGGTGCGCACGCACAAGCGCCTGATCGACATCCTCGAGCCGACGCCCCAAACCCTCGATGCGCTGATGAAGCTCGACCTGTCCGCTGGTGTGGACGTCGAGATCAAGAGCTGAAAGAGGCAGCCATGGCGAAAATCGACGTCTACAACCTCAAGCGCGAGAAGGTCGGCGAGGTCGAGCTCGCGGACGAGGTGTTCGCGGCCGACGTCCGTGAGCATCTGCTCCACGAGGTCGTGACCGCGCAGCTCGCGTCGCGTCGCGCTGGCACGCACGCCGCCAAGGAACGCTCGGCGGTCCGCAGCTCGAAGAAGAAGATCTACCGCCAGAAGGGCACCGGCCGCGCGCGCCACGGCGCGATCACCGCGCCGATCTTCGTCGGCGGTGGTCGCGCCCACCCGCCGAAGCCGCAGGACTGGAGCACCCGGCCCCCGCGCCGCGTGCGCATCAGCGCGCTCAAGAGCGCGCTCAGCCTGCTGCACAAGGAAGGCCGTCTGACGGTCGTCGACAGCATCGATCTTGGCGAGATCAAGACCAAGAAGCTCGCCGGCGTGCTCACGACGCTGCAGACCCCGCAGAAGTGCCTGGTCGTCGACGACAAGGGCAACGAGGGGCTGCGCCTCTCGATCCGCAACATGGCGGACAACCGCTTCTTGCCGCCCGAGGGCGTCAACGTGTACGACCTGCTTCGTCACGACTTCCTCGTCGTGTCGAAGGACGCGGCAAAGGCGCTGGAAGCCCGCTGCCTGGGGAGCAAGTGATGAATCCCGAGCATGTGATCAAGCGTCCGATTGCGCTCACCGAGAAGGCGCAGCGCCTGCGCGGCCAGAACAAGGTCGTGTTCGAGGTCGCGCCCGAGGCGAACAAGCTGCAGATCCGCGATGCGGTCGAGGCGATGTTCGAGGTCAAGGTCACCGACGTCAGCACGATGATCCAGCGCGGCAAGATGAAGCGCATGGGTCGCCGGTTGGCCAAGCGACGGAACTGGAAGAAGGCGGTCGTCACGCTGCGCGAGGGCGACGAGATCCAGTTCTTCACCGAGTCCGAGGAGTAAGCGATGGGTATCCGCGCATTCAAGCCGACGTCGCCCGGGCGACGCTTCTACACGGTCAGCGATTTCGCGGACGTCACGGCGGAGCGCCCGCTCCGCAAGCTGATCGAGCCGAAGTCCTCGAGCGGTGGCCGCAACAACTACGGTCGGATCACGTCGCGGTTCCGCGGCGGCGGTCACAAGCAGCGCTACCGCTTGATCGACTTCAAGCGCGACAAGATCGGCGTGGACGCCAAGGTCGCCCACATCGAGTACGACCCGAACCGCACGGCGCGCATCGCGCTTCTCCACTATGCGGACGGTGACAAGCGCTACATCCTGGCGCCCGACGGGCTGAAGCAGGGCGACACGGTCATATCGAGCAAGAACGCCGACATCCGGCCGGGCAACAGCCTGCCGCTGTCGGCGATCCCCGCCGGCACGACCATCCACAACATCGAGATGCGTCGCGGCAAGGGCGGGCAGCTCGTTCGCTCGGCCGGCGTCGCTGCGCAGCTCATGGCCAAGGACGGCACCTACGCCCAGGTCAAGCTACCGAGCGGCGAAGTCCGCAAGATCCACGTGCTGTGCCGGGCCACCATCGGCCAGGTGTCGAACGCGGATCACCAGAACATCAAGCTAGGCAAGGCGGGCCGCGCCCGCTGGCTCGGTCGGCGTCCGCACAACCGCGGCGTCACCATGAACCCCGTCGACCACCCGATGGGCGGTGGCGAAGGCCGCACCAGCGGCGGTCGTCACCCGTGCTCGCCCTGGGGCCAGTTGGCCAAGGGCCAGAAGACGCGCAACAACAAGCGCACCGACAACATGATCGTGAAGCAGCGCAAGGCGAAGGGCTGATAGATGGCACGTAGCATCCAAAAGGGACCGTTCTGTGACGGTCATCTCGCACGCAAGATCGCCGACGCGCAGTCGTCTGGCTCGAAGAAGGTCATCAAGACCTGGTCGCGTCGGTCCACGGTGTTCCCGGAGGCGGTCGGCCTCACGTTCGCTGTGCACAACGGCCGCAAGTTCGTTCCCGTGTTCGTGACGGAGAACATGGTCGGCCACAAGCTGGGGGAGTTCGCGCCGACGCGCACCTTCCACGGTCACATCGGCGACAAGAAGTCCAAGGGCCCGCCCGGCAGGAAGTAGCGAGCGCTCGCAGGGGGGGATATGAAAAAGGCGCGGACCCCGTGAGGGGCCGCGCCTTTCTCTTTGGTGCGCCCCAGCATGGGCGCCGTCTTGTCGGTGCAAGTCCGGCCCGAGAGGAGGTGTTCGGCGGCGGGGGTCACACACTCGCCTCGGGCGCGAAGCGCGTTGCCTCTTCGAAGCCGTTGGTGTGCCGGTCCGGCGCGGAATTCTTCTCGACCGTGCGCCGGTCACGAGATCGGGTCATCCGATCGGCATTTGGTGACCGTGCGACTGCGCGAAATCTGAAGCGGCGCGTCGCTCGGTGGTCCTTCGCTCAGCGGAAGCCGAGCAGCCGAGCGTGATGTCGGGCGACGAGAAGTCCAAGCGCTCGCCTGGCGGGAAGCGGTGAGCGCTCGCAAGGGGGACATGAAGAAGGCGCGGACCCGCGAGGGGGCCGCGCCTTTCTCTCTGTGGGCGTCGGGAACGTCGGCGGTCAGCCGCCGTCGTTCGCCGTCGGATCCGGGAAGCTGTCGATCGCGAAGGCGCAGTAGTTGAAGTCCTTCGCGCAGTCGCCGTTCGTGTACGTATCGGGGCGCGGAGGCCACCCGTTCGCCTCGGGCGGGAAGAAGCAGTAGTAGATGTTCGTCCGCGTCGCCTCGTCGAAGCCGTTGATCGTGTCCTGGCACTGCTGCTCGGTGACGCCCGCGGTGGTGGTATCAGCCGGACACGCGGCCGCGACGTCCGCGCAGCTCACCGAACCGCCGTCGAAGGTGAAGGGCGGCGCGAGGCAGGCGTTGCCGAACGTCGAGTCGACGCAGCCCTGCACGGCGGTCTCGTAAGCGGCGCTGCAACCGTCCTGGATCTGGAGGTCATTGACGCACAGGTAGTAGGCGTCGAAGACGCCGGGCCTGGCGCGAGTGGAGAGGTAGTTGCAGAACGAGACCCCGGTCGGGTCGGCCGTGCCGCCGTCGCCGTCGTCGCAGTGGCCGCCGGCGAAGGGCAGGTCGTTGCAGTCTGGCGTGGTGTTCACGGTCGGCGTGTCGCCGAAGCACGCACCGCCGTCGGTGCCGGCGCTGCCGCCAGTCCCCGCGGTGCCGCCCGTGCCGCTGGCGCCGGCCGTGCCCCCGGTGCCGCTGGCTCCTGCGCTGCCGGCGGTGCCGCTGGCGCCCGCGCTGCCCCCGGTGCCCCCGGTGGCTCCCGTGCCGCCTGCGCCGGATACGCCGCCACCGTCCGTCGACGTGTCCTCCTGAACGACAGTGCAGGCGCTCGCCAGAGCGACCGAGGCGCAAAGAATCGCCGAGGTGGCGAGGATTCGGTTCAGGTGGGTTCGCATCGTATGGCCTCCATCACGTTGGCGGAGCGACCGATCCGGCCCACCCCGCGTTCGCAAGCACTGCTCGTCTGACGTGATTGTACGTCGTGTCTTCACTGCGGCTTCCCCGCAGCGGGAACCACACAGCCTAGCGGAACGGGATGGCGCGGCAATCACCCCGTGTTTCGTGCGGATCCAGCAGCTCTTCGCCTGCGCTCCGCTGCCTTGTCGTGGCGGCGCGGAATCGAACTGGGCGCCCGCGATCCCCGTCGTCTTGCGAGCGCGCCGCGCTCCGGCGGGAGCGTGGGCGCCCTGTCGGGCGCGGGCGCTCCGACGGGAGCTTGGCACGCTGTCGGTCGCGGGCGCTCCGACGTCCGACGGGAGCGTGGGCACGCTGTCGGTCGCGGGCGCTCCGACGTCCGACGGGAGCATGGGCACGCTGTCGGTCGCGGGCGCGCCGACGGGAGCTAAGCGTGGGCAGCGACTACTCGGCGTCGTGGCCCCCCCTCGCCCGCGTCGCCCGCGCGCGGGGGGTGCGGGACCGCTCCGGCGCGTGGTTCCGCGCCGGACCGGCACCCCGATCCAGCCGAGCCTCTGCTGTACACGCGCGCAGGGCCGGTCGAATAGCGGTGCGCGGGCTTGCGCGGGACGGTCCGCTTTGCTAGTTAGCGGTCCCCTTTTTCGGGGCCCATGTCGGGCGACGTTCGCCAGGCATCCCGGGTTCCGACAGCCGCCAATCGGGCGGCGCGCGGCGCGGCTCTCCGGAGCCGCGGTAAGTCCCTCGCCGCGGCCGCACAAACTGAAAGCGGCTGCCGGGGTCACCAAACGGTGCCCCGGAGGGACGACAAGTCCGGAAGGAAACTGTCGCGATGATCAGCCAAGCAAAAGCGAACTACCAGAGGATCAGCCCGCGTAAGGCGCGGATGGTCGTGAATCTGGTCCGCGGACGTGATGCGGCCGAAGCTCTCCAGCTTCTCGACTTCACTCCGAAGGCCGGCGCTCCCTTCGTCAAGAAGCTGATTGCGAGCGCAATCGCCAACGCGCGCATGAAGCGGCCGGACCTCGACGTCGACTCGCTGTTTATCAGCAAGATCAGCGTCGACGCCGGCCCGAACAGTCACATGCGCCGCTGGCGTCCCCGCGCCATGGGCCGCGCGACGCGCGTCACCAAGGGCACCAGCCACATCCACATCGAGCTCGACCAGCGCTGAGCGCTCGGCTTCGCGGAGAATCCTGAATGGGACAGAAGACTCATCCGTACGGCTTTCGCCTGGGCGTCATCAAGACCTGGACGAGCAAGTGGTACGAGGACAAGCAGTACACGCGCTGGTTGCACGAGGACATCCGCATCAAGCGCGCGGTCAAGGACTACCTCTACAACGCCAACGTCGCGAGCGTCGAGGTCGAGCGTGCCGCGAACAAGGCCAAGGTGATCGTGTACACGGCGCGGCCGGGCATGGTCATCGGCAAGGGCGGCAAGGGCATCGAGATCCTCAAGAGCGGCAACCTCGATTCCGCGGCGAAGGGCGAGACGAAGTTCCCGGGCGTGCAGTCGTTCACCGACAACGAGGTGTTCATCGACGTGCAGGAGGTGCGCAAGGCCGAGACCAACGCGCAGCTCGTCGCCGAGAACATCGCGACCCAGCTCGAGCGCCGCATCGCGTTCCGTCGCGCCATGAAGAAGGCGCTCAGCACCGCGATGAAGTTCGGCGCGAAGGGCGTTCGCGTCCGCTGCGCAGGCCGCCTCGGCGGCTCGGAGATGGGACGCATCGAAACCTACCGCGAAGGCCGTGTGCCGCTGCACACGCTGCGCGCGGACGTCGACTTCGGCTTGGCCGAGGCGCGGACCACCGCCGGCACGATCGGCGTCAAGGTCTGGATCTTCAAGGGCGAGGTCCTGCAGCGCAAGGCCCGCCGCATCCCGGAGTAAGACAATGCTCTCCCCGAAGCGCACCAAGCACCGGAAGATGCAGAAGGGCAAGAATCGCGGCGTCGCGTGGCGCGGCAGCGATGTGTCCTTTGGCGATTACGGTCTGCAAGCCGTTGGGCGCGCCCACATCACGGCGCGGCAGATCGAGGCGAGTCGTATGGCGATCACTCGCCACGTCAAGCGCCAAGGCAGCCTGTTCATCCGCATCTTCCCCGACAAGCCAATCACGAAGAAGCCGCTCGAAGTCCGCATGGGTAGCGGCAAGGGCAGCGTCGAAGGTTGGGTCGCCGTGATCAAGCCCGGCCGCGTGCTGTTCGAGATCTCGGGCGTGCCCGAGAAGCTCGCGCGCGAGGCGTTCAAGCTCGCTTCGTCGAAGCTTCCTATCGACACGCGCTTCCTCGCGCGCGGAGAGCTGTGATGAAGGCGAAGGACCTGCGCGAGCGGTCGACCGAGGATCTGGTCGAGCTCAAGAGCATGATGAAGAAGGACCTCTTCTCCTACCGGATGAAGAACTTCACGAACCAACTGGACGACACCAGCTTGCTGGACAAGGCCAGGAAGGACATCGCCCGCATCGAGCTGATCCTGCACGAGCGGACGCATGCGGCAGTTGAAGGAGGCAGCGAGTCATGAGCTCCGCACCTGACGAGAGCGAGGGCAAGACGCCCTTTCACTCCCGCCGTCGCGTCTTGATCGGCCGGATCTCGAGCGACAAGATGGACAAGACCGTCGTGGTCGAGGTCGTCCGCTTCAAGATGGACCCGATGTACAAGAAGTACGTCCGGGTGAAGAAGAAGTACAAGGCGCACGACGAGAAGAACGAGTACCGCGCGGGCGATCGCGTCGAGATCGTCGAGCACCGCCCGGTGTCGAAAGAGAAGCGCTGGAGGGTCGCGCGTCTGATCGACCGCCCCGCACAGGAGCTGTCCTGACATGATCCAGATGCTGTCGGTGTTGGCCGTGGCGGATAACTCCGGCGCCAAGGTGGTCCAGTGCATCAAGGTGCTGGGCGGCTCGCGCCGTCGTTACGCCCACCTCGGCGACATCATCGTAGTCAGCGTCAAGGAAGCGCTGCCGAACAGCAAGGTGAAGAAGGGCGACGTGGCCAAGGCCGTCGTGGTCCGCACCAAGCGCGAGGCACGGCGTCCCGACGGGAGCTACATCAAGTTCGACGAGAACAGCGCGGTGCTCATCAACGCCCAGATGGAGCCGGTGGGTACGCGCATCTTCGGGCCCGTGGCGCGCGAGCTGCGCGGCAAGCGTTTCATGAAGATCATTTCGCTCGCGCCGGAGGTGCTCTGATGCATCGGCTCCAGGTAGGCGATCAGGTCGTCGTCATCAGCGGCGTGGACAAGGGCAAGCGCGGCAAGGTCAGCCGCGTACTGCCCGGTGGAAACCGCGTGGTCGTCGAGGGCGTGAACAGTGTCAAGCGTCACATCCGGGCGACGCCCCAGCGTCCCGGCGGGATTCTCGAGGTCGAGGCTCCCATCTACGCGAGCAAGGTCATGCTGGCGGATCCCGAATCCGGTCAGCGCACGCGTGTCCGCCACAAGGTGGAAGACGGCAAGAAGGTGCGCGTCGCCGCCAACGAGGGCGCCGCCCCCATTACTCCCCAGCAGGGTTGAGCCATGTCTGAAGACACCATCGAGCCTCGGCTCCGAAGCCAGTACGCGAAGGACGTCGTCCCGAAGCTGATGCAGCGCTTCGGCTACAAGAACCCGATGCAGGTTCCGCAGCTGAAGAAGATCGTCGTCAACATGGGCCTCGGCGAGGCCGTCGCGAATCCGAAGCTCATCGACTCCGCCGTCGAGGAGGTCACTGCGATCACCGGGCAGAAGCCCGTCGTCACGCGGGCCAAGAAGTCCATCGCCACGTTCAAGCTTCGCGAGAACATGCCGATCGGCGTCAAGGTCACGCTGCGTCGCGAGCGCATGTGGGAGTTCCTCGATCGGCTTTTGACGCTCGGCTTGCCGCGCGTCCGCGATTTCCGCGGTACGAGCCCGAAGGCGTTCGACGGTGCGGGGAACTACACGCTCGGTCTCAAGGAGCAAATCGTGTTCCCGGAGATCGATTTCGACAAGGTCGCAAACGTCAAGGGAATGAACGTGACGCTCGTGACAACGGCGAAGACAAACGAGGAAGCCAAGGAGCTTCTCTCCGGGCTCGGGATGCCCTTCAGGAGCTGAAATGGCACGTGCATCGCAGTGGGCAAAGATGAACCGGCCTCCGAAGTTTTCGACCCGGAAGGTGAACCGCTGTCAGGTGTGCGGCCGATCGCGCGCCGTGTACCGCGACTTCAAGCTCTGCCGCGTGTGCATGCGCATGTTGGCGCTGAAGGGCGAGCTGCCGGGCGTTACGAAGGCGAGTTGGTGAGATCATGATGACCGATCCGGTTTCGGACATGCTGGCGCGCATCCGCAACGCGGCCCTCGCTCGCCACGAGTTCACGCGTGTCCCTGCCAGCAGGATGAAGAAGGCGATCGCCGAGCTGCTGAAGCAGGAAGGGTACATTTCCGACGTGCGGTCGGAAGAGTGGGGCCCGAAGAAGCGCCAGACGCTGACGATCACATTGAAGTACGGCCACGACCGCGGCTCGGCCGCGGCGTTCCGCGGCATTCGTCGTGTCTCCAGGCCGGGTCGGCGCGTGTACGTTCGTCACGACGAGATTCCGCGCGTGCTGAGCGGTTTGGGCGTATCGATTCTGAGCACGTCGCACGGACTGATGACGGACAAGCAGGCTCGCGAGCGCAAGGTCGGCGGCGAGCTCCTGTGCGAGGTGTGGTGATGACGACCCAGGCGCAAGCGATGACGAAGGAGTCGCGCGTCGGCAAACGGCCGATCGCCGTTCCGAAGGGCGTGACCGTCAACGTCAGCGGTCAGACCGTCGACGTGCAGGGGCCGAAGGGCAAGCTGTCGTTCGCGCTCCCCGAGCGCATCGACATCGCGCGGGTGGGCGACACGCTCAAGGTCACCAGCACCGCGCCCGGTCGCGACGGCGTACGCCTGCAGGGCCTGGGCTGGGCGCTGCTGTCCAGCGTGGTCAAGGGCGCGGCGGTCGGCTACGAGCGCATCCTCGAGCTGGTCGGCACCGGCTATCGCTGCGAGGTCAAGGGCAAGACCGTCACCCTGCAGCTCGGCTTCTCGCATCCCACGGCGTACGATCTGCCGGAGGGGGTGACGGGCGTCGTTACGCCGGACTCCAAGGGCACGCAGCTCGTCTTGTCCTCGGCCAACAAGGCCCTGCTGGGTCAGGTCGCCGCCTCCATTCGTGGAATCCGTCCGCCCGAACCCTACGGCGGAAAGGGCGTCCGCTACCGGGGCGAGAACGTCCGCCGCAAGGCAGGCAAGGCCGGCAAGGGCCGGAAGTAGTACGGAGACAGCCGATGACAGCCCTCACAGGTCGACAGAAGCGCAAGTTCCGTATCAGGAACAAGATCTCCGGAGCGGTGGAGCGCCCGCGGCTCACCGTCTTCCGCAGCGCACGGCATATCTACGCGCAGGTCGTGGACGATACGTCGGGGCGCACGCTCGCGTCCGCCTCGACGCTGTCGCGGGATCTGCGGGGCACGCTGGAAAGCGACAACAAGACGGACGCTGCGAAGAAGGTCGGTGCCCTGATCGCGCGGGTCTGCATCGAGAAGAAGATCGAAAAGGTCGTGTTCGATCGCAACGGATACCTCTATCACGGGCGGGTCAAGGCGTTGGCCGACGCGGCGCGCGAAGCGGGCCTCTCGTTCTGACCAAGGAAACAACGATGGCATTCGAACAGCTGGACGAGGAAAAGCTCAAGGAGCGCGTCATCCACATCAACCGCGTCGCAAAGGTGGTCAAGGGTGGACGTCGCTTCAGCTTCTCCGCGCTCGTGGTCGTCGGTGACGAGGCCGGGCATGTGGGCGTCGGCCTGGGCAAGGCCAACGAGGTGCCGGAGGCGATCCGCAAGGGCAACGACCAGGCGCGGAAGAATCTGTTCAAGGTTCCGATGATCGGCGCCACCGTCCCGCACACCGTCGTTGGCGTGTTCGGGGCCGGCAAGGTGTTGCTCAGGCCGGCCGCCCCCGGTACGGGCGTCATCGCCGGCGGCGCGGTGCGCGCCGTCGTCGAGTCGGCGGGCATCCAGGACATCCTGAGCAAGTGCCTGGGCACGAGCAACAAGCACAACGTGGTCAACGCCACGATCGAGGCGCTGCGTATGCTTCGCGCGCCGGAGGATGTGGCGGCGGCCCGCGGCAAGCAGGTCGACGAGATCACGACCGACTACCCCGTCGCGGCGACGAGCGCGAAGGCCGCCGTCGCGGCGTCGATCGTCGCGTCGACCCACGACGGAGGCCTCACGTCATGACCGCGAAGCTCACGGTGCGGCAGCGCATCAGCGAGATTGGCCGGCCGCACCCGCAGCGGCGCGTGCTCAAGGGTCTGGGCTTGCGTGGCCCCGGGTCCAGCGTCACCGTCGACAACACGCCGTCTTTCCGCGGCATGATCAAGAAGGTGATCCATCTCGTCGAGGTGGAGGAGAAGAAGGCATGAGCGGCATACTCTCGCGGCTGGAGCCTCCCCCCGGCTCGCGCCACTCCGAGAAGCGGATGGGGCGCGGGATCGGAAGCGGCCTCGGCCAGACCGGCGGCCGCGGCCAGAAAGGCCAGAAGGCCCGGACCGGCGGCAACATCAACAAGCTGCACTTCCAGGGCGGCCAGACGCCCATGCAGCGGCGCCTGCCGAAGCGCGGTTTCCGCGTTCCGTTCCCGGTGATCACGGTCGCCGTCAACATCGGCCATCTCGAGCGCTTCGATGCCGGCTCGCAGGTGAACGAGCAGAGCCTGCGCGATGCCAGGCTCGTGCAGGGACGCGGCGTACGCATCAAGATCCTTGGCGACGGGGAGCTAACCAAGAAGCTCGAAGTCGCCGCCCACGCGTTCAGCAAGTCCGCAATCTCGAAAATCGAGAAGGCGGGCGGCAAGGTCGTGGTTGTTCCCACCCTAGAGCCCGCTGCCGAGAGCGCTGGCTGAGAGAAGGGCCGCGCATGGCCGTCTCTGGCGGGTTCGCGAACATCACCAAAGTGCCGGAGCTGCGCCGGCGCATCACGTTTACGCTCGCGATCATCGCGATCTATCGCGTAGGCGTGTTCATCACGACGCCGGGCGTGGACCGGAACGTGATGCGCAGCGTCGTCTCTGGACAGCGCGGCCTGCTGGGGCTGTTCAATCTGTTCTCTGGCGGCGCGCTCGCCAACCTGTCGATCTTCGCGCTCGGCATCATGCCGTACATCTCGGCCAGCATCATCTTGCAGCTGCTCGGGATGGTGTCGAAGCAGGTCGAGGAGATGCGCAAGGAAGGCGAGGCAGGCCGGCGCAAGCTCGAGCAGTGGACGCGCTACGGAACGATCGTGCTCAGCGCGTTCCAGTCCTTCGGCGTCGCACTGTATCTCGAGAACCTGAACAACTCCGACATGGGTGGCGGTCGCTTCGGTGACGTCGTCGCGTCGCCGGGCTGGGGCTTCCGGCTGATGACGATGATCACGCTTACCACCGGCACGGCGTTGATCATGTGGCTCGGTGAGCAAGCAACGGAGCGCGGTATCGGCAACGGCATCTCGCTGATCATCTTCGCCAGTATCGTCAGCCGCATCCCCGACGGCGTCGTGCACTATTTCCAGTCCAACGCCGGCGAGATCAAGCCGCTGAACATCACGATCCTGCTGTTCTTGCTGGGCGTGAGCATCGCCGTCGTCGTGTTCTTCGAGAAGGCACAGCGCGAGATCCCGATCCAGTACGCGCGGCGACAAGTCGGACGGCGCATCTATGGCGGGCAGACGGCGCATCTGCCGCTGAAGGTGAACATGGCGAGCATGATCCCGCCGATCTTCGCCTCCAGCTTGCTGATGTTTCCGGCCACGCTCGCGAACTTCAACATCCCGGGCATGTCGAAGTTCAGCTCGGTCTTGAACCGCGGTGACTGGGCGTTCCACACGCTGTTCGCGGTCCTGATCATCTTCTTCTGCTTCTTCTACACAGCCGTCACGTTCCAGCCCGTGGAGGTGGCGGACAACCTCAAGAAGCAGCAAGCGAACATCCCGGGCATCCGTCCCGGACGCCAGACGGCCGAGTACATCGACCGGGTGCTCACGCGCATCACCGTAGGCGGCTCGATCTACGTCGCCGTGATCTGCGTCTTTCCGGCCATCATCACCCAGGCGTTGCGAGTTCCGTTCCAGTTCGGTGGCACCAGCTTGATGATCGTCGTCGGCGTCGCGCTCGAGACGGTGACGCAGATCGAAGCCCACCTGATTACCCGCAGCTATGAAGGCCTGACCGGCCCGCGCGTCACACGCCTCAGTGGTCGTCGACCGGCGTGAGAGGGGAGGATCCGATGCGACTCGTACTTCTCGGCCCTCCGGCCAGCGGAAAGGGCACACAAGGGGAAAAGCTCGTGGAGCGCTTCGACGTGCCGAAGATCTCCACCGGCGAGATGCTGCGAGCGTCCCGCGCGGCCGGCGACGAGCTGGGCAAGCGGGCCGAGAGCTACATGTCGAACGGCAAGCTCGTGCCGGACGAGGTCGTCATCGGCCTGGTGGCCGAGCGTCTCGCGCAGAAGGACGCCGAAAAGGGCTTCATTCTCGACGGGTTCCCGAGGACGGTCCCCCAGGCCCAGGCGCTGGAGAAGCTACTTGCCGACCGCGGGACCCCGCTGGACCGCGTTCTCCAGATCGACGTCGCGCGCGATCTGCTCCTCGAGCGGGCGACATTGCGCCGGACCGATAAACGGACTGGACTCATCTACCACCTCAAGTACAATCCTCCGCCCCCGGGTGCCGAGCTCGAGCATCGAGCCGACGACCGGGAAGAGACAGTCACGAAGCGTCTCGACGAGTACGAGGCGATGACGGCGGCTTTGCTGCCGTTCTACGAGAAGCTTGGGCTCCTTCGCCGTGTCGACGGTGTGGGGACTCCGGCAGAAGTTACCGGGCGCATCGAAGACGCGCTCGGGGTGTGAGCCAGGAGGAAGCGGAGACGGACTCGAAGAGCGAAAACGGCGTCGTTGAAGAGGTGCTACCCAAGGCCATGTACCGGGTGCGGCTCGATGACGGACGAATCGTTCGCGCAGGTCTTGCCTCCTCTTTGAGACACACAGTGGTTCGATTGATTGCCGGCTCGAACGTCGCAGTGAAACTTTCACCGCACGATCCGGGTCGAGGTCAGATCACGAAGAAGTTCCAGGAAAAGGCTTGAGTCATGAAGGTGCGGCCCAGCGTCAAGAAGATTTGCGACAAGTGCAAGGTGATCAAGCGCCGCGGTGTCGTGCGCGTCATCTGCACCAACCCCCGCCACAAGCAGCGCCAGGGCTGAGCCCGGATCGCACCAAGAGGAACGAATAGATGGCACGCATCTCCGGAGTCGATCTTCCCCGCCGCAAGGCGATCCGCTACGCGCTCCCGTACATCTTCGGAATTGGAGACGCCACGGCGATCGCCATCTGCAAGAAGGCCGGCATCCCAGACACGCGCAAGGTGGACGAGCTCAGCGAAGCGGACGTCAAGTCGATCCGCGACACGATCGAAGCGAACTTCAAGGTCGAAGGCGACCTCCGCCGGGAGGTTCAGCAGAACATCAAGCGCTTGATGGACCTCGGCTGCTACCGCGGCCTTCGTCATCGCAAGGGTCTGCCGGTCAACGGTCAGCGCACCCACACCAACGCGCGCACACGCAAGGGCCCCCGCAAGGGCGTCATGGCGCGGCGCAAGTAACCAGCGGCATACGGAAAGACCATGGCAGCACCCAAGAAGCGCGCGACGAAGAAGGTGGTCCGGAAGAATATCGGGACCGGCATTGCGCACATCAAGTCCACGTTCAACAACACGATCGTCACGATCAGCGACGTCAACGGCAACACGGTGTCGTGGGCGAGCGCTGGCTCGCGCGGCTTCAAGGGCTCGCGCAAGAGCACGCCGTTCGCCGCACAGCTCGCCGCCGAGGAAGCAGCGCGCCGCGCGATGGAGCACGGCATGCGCTCGGTCGCCGTGTTCGTTAAAGGTCCTGGCGCGGGGCGCGAAAGCGCGCTTCGTGCCCTGCAGCAGGCGGGCTTCCGCGTCACGCTGATCCGCGACGTCACGCCCATCCCGCACAACGGTTGTCGCCCGCCGAAGCGCCGCCGGGTTTGAGAGAGAAGTACTGATGGCACGCTATATCGGAGCAGTCTGCAAACTCTGTCGCCGCGAAGGCATGAAGCTCTACCTGAAGGGAGAGCGGTGCTTCACGGAGAAGTGCGCGGTCACCCGTCGCCCGTATCCTCCCGGGCAGCACGGTCAGGGTCGCATCAAGATGAGCGAGTACGGTCTCCGGCTGCGCGAGAAGCAGAAGATGCGTCGCATCTACGGCCTGCTCGAGCGGCAGTTCCGGGGCTACTACGGCCAGGCCTCCGGCATGAAGGGCCGCACCGGCGAGGAGATGCTCGGCGTGCTCGAGCGCCGTCTCGACAACGTGGTCTACCGCATGGGCTTCGCCGCGACGCGCGCGCAGGGCCGCCAGCTGGTCCGCCACAACCACGTGCTGATCAACGGCAAGCGGGTCAACATCCCGAGCTACCGCGTCAGTCCGAACGACAAGATCGAGGTCCGCGAGAAGAGCCGGAAGATCGCGTTCGTCCAGGCAGCGATGGCTGCTGCGGACAACCGGCCACGTCCCACCTGGCTCGACGTGGACAAGGAAAACTTCACCGGCGTGTTCAGGTCGATGCCCGTGCGCGACGAGTTGAACGAGCCGATGGTCCGCGAGCAGTACGTCGTCGAGTACTACTCCAGGTAACGGTTTGTGCTGCCATCCCGGCAGCTTTGACAAGAGCGAGAAGCGACGCGGGCAGGCCGCGGAGCGCATGCGGAGAGCGGGTTCTCCCAGCGCTCGGGACGGTCGCGCGAACCCCGAACCAAGAGGAGCACACCCATGGTCACACCGATGATGAGCCGCAACTGGCGGGACCTGATCCGTCCCAAGGCGATCCACCTCGAGCAGGACTCGAGCACGGACTTCTACGGCAAGTTCACCTGCGAGCCTCTGGAGCGGGGTTTCGGTATCACGATCGGCAACTCGCTCCGTCGGGTTCTCCTGGCGTCGCTCCAGGGTGCCGCGATCACGGCGGTGCGCCTCGACGGCGCGCTGCACGAGTTCACGACGATCCCCGACGTGCTCGAGGATGTCACCGACATCATCCTCAACTTGAAGGAAGTCGTCTTCAAGGGAGAGCAGCCCAAGACGTACACAGTGCGTCTCGAGAAGGAGGGCCCTGGCCTGGTCACCGCAGGTGACATCAAGCTGGTCGACGGCCTTCGCGTTCTCAACCCCGACCACGCGATCGCGACCCTGGACAAGAAGGGGCCGCTCTCGATGGAGCTGACGGTGAACGTCGGTCGTGGCTACGTCTCCGCGGAGCGGAACAAGAGCCCGACGATGGCGATCGGCACGATTCCCATCGACGCGCTGTTTTCGCCCATCCGCAAGGTGAACTACACCGTGCAGAACGCGCGCGTCGGCCAGGTCACCGACTACGACAAGCTCGTGATCGAGGTCTGGACCAACGGTGCGGTCAAGCCGGCCGACGCCGTCGCCTTCGCCGCGAAGATCATGAAGGAGCAGCTCTCCATCTGGATCAACTTCGAGGAAACCGAGGAGACGACGTACACGCTCCCGGGCAGCGAAGAAGAGCCGCTCAACGAGAACCTGTTCCGCTCTGTCGACGAGCTGGAGTTGTCGGTGCGCTCCGCCAACTGCCTCCAGAACGCGAACATCACGCTGATCGGAGAGCTCGTCCAGAAGACCGAGCAGGACATGCTCAAGACCAAGAACTTCGGGCGCAAGTCGCTCAAGGAGATCAAGGAGATCCTCGCGACGATGGGGCTCGGTCTCGGTATGAAGTTCGACAACTGGCCCCAGATGCTCGAGCGCTGGAAGCAGCAGCAGGCGCAGGGCTGACGCCCAGAGGACACGACGATGCGACACCGCAAGGCGGGCCGTCAGTTCGGCCGCAACACCAGTCACCGCCGGGCCATGTTCCGGGCATTGACGTCGAATCTCGTCGCGCACGAGCGCATCGAGACCACCGAAGCCAAGGCCAAGGAGCTGCGCCGCGTGGCGGAGCGCATGATCACCAAGGCGATTCGCCTCGGTGCCATGGCGTACACGCCGCATGACAAGCTCAGCGCTGCCGACCGCGCGCGCCGTCAGGCCGCGCAGCAGCAGATGGGCCGCTTCCTGCGGCGCTTCGCCGTCGTCCGCGACGGCGACGCTCCCATCGACCTGATCGAGAAGGTCTTCACCGACCTCGCGAAGCGCTATCAGGATCGTCCGGGCGGCTATACGCGCATCATCAAGCTCGGCCGGCGCCGTGGCGACAACGCCCCGATGTCGATCATCGAGTTTGTCGAGGGCAAGGCGCCGGAGAAGGCCGAGAAACCCAAGAAGGGTTCGAAGGCGAAGGAGCCGGCCGCCACCAAGGACAAGGCTGCGGCGAAGTCTGGCGACGCCGAGGCGAAGCCGGAGAGCGCGAAGCCGGCGGAGAAGAGCGCGAAGCCGGCCGAAGGCGCCGAAGGCGCCGCCGCCAAGTAGGCCCCGGTCTACGCGGTACCCGCGATCCCCGTCACCGCGACGGGATCGCGGGGGCGCGCCGCGCCGGTTCCGCGCCGGACCGGCAGCCCCCGCTTCAGCTCTTGTCGCCCGGTTCTCCGCCGGGCTGGCTTGTCGGTGCGTCGTGGCCGGCGGTGCGGGGCGCCTGCTCACCGCCTTCCGGTCGGAGCGCCTCGCCGGTGCCCGGCGGCGCATCGCTGGGCGCCAAGCGCCCGGCGTTGTCCGGGGCGCCGCCGTCGGGGCTCGGCGCCATGTCGTTGTCCGGGGCGCCGCCGTCGGGGCTCGGCGCCATGTCGTTGTCCGGGGCGCCGTCGTCGAGGCTCGGCGCATTGTCGTTGTCCGGGGCGCCGTCGTCGAGGCTCGGCGCCATGTCGTTGTCCGGGGCGCCGTCGTCGAGGCTCGGCGCTTTGTCGTTGTCCGGGGCGCCGTCGTCGAGGCTCGGCGCTTTGTCGTTGTCCGGGGCGCCGTCGTCGAGGTTCGGCGCGTCGTCGCCGTGTGTGGCGTCGTCGTTGTCCGGGGCGTCGTCGCCGTGTGTGGCGTCGTCGTTGTCCGGGGCGTCGTCGCCGTGTGTGGCGTCGTCGTTGTCGGGGGCGTTGTCGTCGGGGCTGGGCTCGGGGGAAGGCGGGGGCTCGGGGGCGGAGCGGCCGCGCCGCAACGCGATGAACGCGATCGCGAGCAGAGCCACAACCGCGATGGCACCGGCACCGGCGTAGCGCAGCGTCGGAGAGCGTCGCTTCGTCTCACCGCGTTCGATGCGCGCGAGATCCTCGCGCGCGCGCGTGTTCGAAGCGTCGAGCTCGATGGCGCGCCGGAAGAAGGTCTGGTCCGCGACGCCCTTGTCCAGCAGCGCCTCGCCGTCGAGGACGAGCAGCAGGCTCTTGATCGGCTTTCGTGCGTTGTCGTCCGGCGCGAGGCGGTCGGCGCGGCGGAGCGCCAGGATCGCGTCGTCGCGCTTGTCGTCGGCGACCTTGTTCGCGTACGCGACGTAGCCGGCCACCATCTCGTCCCTGTGCTCGAACAGCGGACTGCGCGCGAGCACCTTGTCGAAGGTGTCGCGCATCTTGTCGAGATCGCCGGCCTTGTACGCCGCCATGCCGGCGTCGAAGAGCTGGTACACCTGGGCCAGGCGTTGCCGGTCGTACTCGCCGAACAGCTCGCGGGCGGTGCGCTTCCAGTCCCAATCGCGCGGCGGCTTCTTGCCAACGATGTCCTCGTAGGTGTCGCGCAGTTGCCAATTGGCGACCTCTCCCATCATGACCACGGCCTCGCGAGCGGCCTCGCGGACCTGCGCCCGCTCGGTGTTGGCGAACGAGATCACGATGCGGGCGGCGTCCGGGTCGCGAGTGCGCCCGTACGCGAGCAGCACGTCGGCGAGCACCTCGAAATCGCTGGTCTGCACCGCCTCGCTGGGGATCGCCTTCCCCAGGCTGTCGAGCTCCCGCGCGGCCCAATGCGCGATCTTCGGTGCCGGATGACGGCGCGTCTCGATCAGCGCGGCGACGGCCTTGTCTCCGAGCTTCTCGAGCTGCAGCTGCGTGTCCACGCGCACGAACTCGCCGAACCGCACGTAGACGTTGACCAGCTCGCGCGCTGCCTCGACGGTACCGATCTGGACCAGCATGCGGCTCATGCCCAGGAGTGCGACGAGGTCCTGCCAGGTCTTCGACTTGGGTTCGGCTTCGGCGCCGATCACCATGTCGAGGTAGTCCGGCGTCTTGATCTTTCCTCGCTTGCCGTCCGCTCGCATCTGCGAGCGCACATCGGCACGCGCCTTGCTGCGGATGCCGTGCAGCAGCTTCTTCATCTCGTCGCGGTCCGCCTTGTCGGCAAGCTCCGCCAGACGTGCGTGGATCGCGGCGACGAGCTTGGGCCGGATCTCGAGCAGCTCGCGGACCGCGCTGTCGCGCACAGCCGGATCGGCCGAGCGGAGCCGCCCGAGAAGGGCGTCGAGCTCGTCCAGGTCCGCCTGCGCCGGCTTGGGCAGGTCGATGCCCGGCACCTTCGGCAGCGGGGCGAGGGGGCGGTCGCTGGCCGCCGCGGTCGGTGCCGAGGAGGCACTGGGCGCCGGCGCCCCGAAAGCGGTGGCGGCGATGGCCGACAGCGCCAGCGCGACGGCGAGCGCCCTCAATCGACGATGCGGAAGTCGCCGAATTCGCCGGTGTAGCTCCGCCATCGCGTATCCACCCGATCCACCCGGGCCGCGCTCGGACCCTTCTGGGCCCAGCCGTAGAGCTCGCGGATCGAGACCTCTTCGCCTTCGGCCAGGATCTCGATCACGCCGTCGGCGCGGTTCTTGACCCAACCGGTCAGGCCCAGCCGTCGGGCCTCGCGCTGCGTGGATGCCCTGAAGTACACGCCCTGGACCCGGCCGCGGACCTGGAGATGCAGTTGCTTCAACGCCATCTGCCCTCTTCGTAGCGAACAGCCGGCCTCCAGGCAACTCGGTCCGGCCCGGGTCCCGGGCGCACTTCGCGCGGCAGGATTTTGGGGCATCCGGGCCCGCGGCCTGGACCGGTGGACCGAGGGCCGGTTTCCGTGATTCGATCGAGCCGTGTCCAACGGCGATTCCAGAGCCGCCCTGGAGCGCCGCTTGCATGATCTCGAGCGGGCGCTGGCGCGAGAGGAGCGCATTTCGCGCGCCCTGCGCGAGGTCGGCAACGCGCTGGGGACGACCCTCGACCTCGACGACCTGCTCGAGCTCATCCTGGGCAAGGTCACCGAGCTGCTCGAGGCCGACCGGGCCACGCTGTACTTGCTGGACGAGACGCGCGGTGAGCTGCTGAGTCGTATCGTGGTCGGTCAGCAGGTCCGGTCCATCCGTTTGAGGTTGGGCCATGGCATCGCCGGGACCGTAGCGCAGACCGGCAAGGCGGTCCGCATCAAGGACGCCTACGCCGAGCCCCGCTTCGAGCCGGAGTGGGACGCCCTGACCGGCTACCGCACGACCACCATGTTGGTGGCGCCGCTCAAGAACCACCTCGGCAGGACGATCGGCGTGGTGCAAGTCCTGAACAAGAAGGACGCCGACGAGTTCACGCCCGAGGACGAGGCGACGTTGCTCGCGTTGTCCACCCAGGCGGCGGTTGCCATCGATAACTCGCGGCTGTTCCTGTCGCAAATCCAGAAGAACAAGCAGCTGCTCGACACCAAGGAGCAGCTGGAGCGCCGGCTTCGGGATCTCGAGTTGCTGTTCGATCTGGAGCGCGCGACAGCGCGAGCGGACTCGGTCGACGCGCTGGCGGCAGCGGTGCTGGAACAACTCGCGCGCGCTTGCGAAGCGCGGGGCGCTGCCATCCTGCTCTCCGAGGAGGAGTCGGGCGACCTCACGCAGTACGCCTTCGACATGGAACGCCCCGACGAGCTGCAGCGGTTCGGCGTGAAGGCTGGCGAGGGGCTGCTGTGCGCCGCGATGAACGGTGGCGGTTCGCTGTCGGTGCCGCGGGCGCAGAGCGATCCGAGGTGGCACGAGCGCTCCGAAGGGGCGTACACGTTTCCCGTGGAATCCGTGCTCGCCGAGTCCCTCGACGGCGGCGACGCCCCGATGGGTGCGCTCGGATTGTTCACGAAGCGCGGTACGCGCGCATTCACCGACGAGGACCGGTCGCTGCTGCGCTTGGTGTGCGCGAACGTGTCTACGGCCGTGCGCTTGTTCCGCGCCAGCCAGGCGCGCGAGCGCGGCGAGCGCCTGACGACGATCGGCAGGCTCCTGTCGCAGGTGATCCACGACTTCAAGACGCCGATGACGGTGATCAGCGGCTACGTCCAGCTGATGCAGGACGCCGAATCGCAATCGCAGCGCACCGAGTACGCCGAGCAGATCCTTCGGCAGTTCGACGTGCTCACGGCCATGCAGCGCGAGGTGCTGGAATTCGCGCGTGGCGAACGCACGATATTCATCCGCAAGGTCTACCTGAAGAAGTTCTTTGGCGACCTCGTTCGCCAGCTCGGCCACGAGATCGACGGTCGCGCGATCGAGCTCGTGGTCGACGTGGACACCAAGGTCGTTGCACGCTTCGACGAGGGGCGTGTTGCGCGAGCGATCCACAACCTTGCTCGCAACGCGGTCGAGGCGATGGCCGAGAGCGGCGGCAAGCTGACGATCAGCGGCGGCATGGACGGCGCTGATCTGGTGATCCGCGTCCGCGATTCCGGGCCCGGCATCCCCGCGGAGATCGAGGGCCGCCTGTTCCAGTCGTTCGTGACCGCGGGCAAGGAGGGCGGCACGGGCCTCGGGCTCGCCATCGTCAAGAAGATCGCCGAGGAGCACAGCGGTACGGTGGAAGTGACGTCTTCGGTCGACGGGGCCACGTTCGAGTTAAGGTTGCCCCAGGCCGGGCCGGTCACGGCGACCGCCGGTGAGCGACGGAAGCGCGGACGCGGTGCCGGTGCCGTCCGATCCGCGGCGTCCAAGAGTCCGCCCGTGAAGAGCTCCTGAACCATGAAAAATACACTGCGCCTGCCTCTCCTCGGCACGCGGACGCGGGAGCTCGAAACCTGCGGATACTGTCCGAAGCTGTGCCGGGCCGCGTGCCCTGTTTCGAACGCCGAGCCGCGCGACAGCCTGACCCCGTGGGGCAAGATGAGCGTGTCGTGGTTTTCGGCCCGCGGTGAGCTACCGCTCGATCGCGAGCACGCGGCCGTCGCCTGGGCTTGCACCGGCTGTTATGCGTGCCGCGAGCGCTGCGATCATCGGAACCCCGTGGCGGAGACGCTCGGAGACGCGCGCGCCGACGCGTTCGCGGCCGGCGCGGCGCCGCCCGCCGCGCATGGCATCGTCGAGAGACACGACGAGCGTTTGCGTCAGATCGGAGGCGTCCTCGACGAGCTGTCGTCGATCGTTGGGGTCGAGCCGTCCGCGCCGTCCGCGCTCCTCGTCGGTTGCGCGTACCTGCGACACGCGCCGGACGTCGCCCGCGACGCGGTCACGGCAGCGGTAGCGCTCGCCGGCCCCGTGCGGCTCGCCGCCGGCTGCTGCGGCGCGCCGTTGCTCATGGCGGGCGACCGCGACGGCTTCGAGGCGGCAAGATCGCAGCTTCTCGACGGGATCCGCGGCACCGATCGACTGATCATCGTCGACCCCGGGTGCGCGATGACGCTTCGCGACGTCTCGCCGACGCTGCTCGTCGATCTGGCCGTCGAACGAATTCCCGAACTCACGCGCGTCGCGGGGCTCGGCGACGATCGACCCGTACGCTGGCATGACCCATGTCAGCTCGGTCGCGGGCTGGGGCGCTACGAGGAACCGCGCGCCGTGCTCGCTCGCGCGATCGGCCGCGCTCCCGAGGAGTTCCCGCGACGTCGCGACGGCGCGGCGTGCTCCGGTGCGGGCGGAGGGCTGCCCGCCGTGATGCCGGATGTCTCCGAGCGCATCGCCGACGACAGGCTGGCGGAGCACCGGCGCGCCGGCGGGGGGCTGATCGTGACGGCGTGTGCTTCGAGCCTCCGTCGTTTGCGCGGGCGCGGCGCCGAGGTGATCGACCTCGCGACCGTGATTCGCCAGAGCCTCGGGTCGCATGCCTGACGCGGTGGCGGCGCCGCGTCGGCGCACGGTCGCCACGCGCGTCTTGCTGTCTTACGCGGTTGTCACGCTCGTCTTCGCCGTGTCCGCCGGTTGGAGCGTTGTCGCTCTGCGGAACGCCTCTCGTGAAGCCGACCTGATGCGATCGGGCTACCTGCCGCTGGCGTTGGCGCTGCGGAATCTCGTGGCGAACCAGGACACCTGGAACACACAGCTCAACCACGTAACCAAGGTCCCGAACCCCGTGGACAAGCGCGTCTGGTTCGAGCTCGCCCTGCGCTTCCGGCCGCAGATGTTCGGCGAGGTCCGCGCTGCGATCACCGGTGCGTTCATCGCCTCGCGCGATCCGTCGGTGCAGGGCGTCGGCAAGGATCTGCTTTCGGAAACCAGCGTCATCGAGAAACAGCTGGACGGCGATCGCGAGCAGCTGACTCAGCTGTTCGACGCCATCGATCAAGGCGACAGTGGTCGGGCCGAGCGTCTCAGCGCGGACATGGTTACCCGTGGCTCCCAGTCGAAGGAGCGCCTGAGCGCGCTCGAGCGTCGCGTCCAACGCAACGTCGACGCCCTGCTCGACGCGGCGCGCGCCCGCGAACGTCGCGCGATCCAGCTCCTGATCGGGCTGGCCGTGTTCGCGGCCTTGGTCGGCGTGATGATGGCGCTGTACGCTCGCCGACTATTGCAGCCGCTCGGCGCTGTGACCGCACGCGCGAAGGCCGTCGCACGCGGCGACCTGACGCCTCGCCCGGTGGTCGCGTCCAGCGACGAGATCGGCGAGCTGGCGGCCACCTTCGAGAGCATGGTGAGCGCCATCGCCCGGGCAAACGAGCAGTTGCTGGCCACCGAGCGACTCGCGACGATCGGCAAGATGGCGGCGCACGTTACCCACGAGATCCGCAATCCGCTCTCGTCGATCGGTTTGAACCTCGAGCTGCTGGAGGACGAGCCCGAACTCAAGGAAGGCGAAGCACGCACGCTCGTACGCGCCATCAAGAGCGAGGTCGAGCGCCTGAACGCGCTCTCCGAGCAGTACCTGTCCGTCGCAAGGCGCCAACCACTGCGGCTGGAGGACGAGGACGTCGGCGAGCTTGTGCGCGAGGCGTGCGACTTCATGCGAGCCGACCTCGCGCGCCACAAGGTCAAGACCAAGCTCGAGCTTGGTGCTGACGCGGACTCTGCGCGTGTTGACGAGGCCCAGATCAAGCAGGCCCTGTACAACTTGATCCGCAACTCGCGCGAGGCGATGCCCGGCGGAGGAACCATCACCGTGAGTGTCGGCGGACTTCCGGACGACGCCGTCGAGATCGTCGTCGACGACGAGGGGCAGGGCCTCGACGAGGAGACGCGCGAGCGGCTGTTCGAACCGTTCTTTACGACCAAGGGCCACGGCACGGGGCTCGGACTCGCGATCACGCGCCAGATCGTCGAGGCCCACGCTGGCTCGATCGCGTGCGAGTCCCGGGAAGGCGGGGGCACCCGCTTCAGGATCCGGCTTCCGCGCGGGACCATCGGCGCGAGCGCGACGGAGCGCGCCGCGAATGGCGTGCCGGCCCCGGGCCCCGGCTGAGCGCGGCGGAGCCAGCGGAATGGTGCCCGCGAATTGGTGGTAACGTGGGCCCGCGGAAATGGCGGAGCTGGTCACAGTCGTGCTGGCGACCTCGAATGCGGGCAAGGTCGCGGAGTTGCGCGCGCTCCTCGACGGCCTGCCGGTCCATCTCGTGGGCATGGCGGAGCTCCTCGGCGAGCACCCGGCGATCGCCGAAGACGGTGAGACCTTCGAAGAGAACGCGGTGCACAAGGCGCGCGAGGCGTGCCGCCTCGCGCGCATGGTCGCGATCGCGGACGACAGCGGTCTGGAAGTGGACGCGCTCGCCGGTCGTCCCGGCGTCCGCTCTGCGCGTTTCGCTCACGAGCGCGCGACCGACGCCGAGAACAACGCCGCGCTTCTCCGCGAGCTCGAAGACGTCGACGCGCGCAGCGCGCGCTTCCGTTGCGTGCTGGCGCTCGCGAGCCCCTGGTCGGACGACGTGCGCGTGGTCGAAGGCCGACTCGACGGCAGCATCGCGCGCACCCCGCGTGGAAGCGGCGGGTTCGGCTACGACCCCTTGTTCGTCGTCGAAGGCCATTCGGGCAGGGCGATGGCGGAGCTGAGCGAAGCCGAGAAGAACGCGACCAGCCATCGCTCGCGCGCCGTGAGCGCGCTCCGGCCGATCTTGCTCGCCCTGCTCGATGCGCAGCTCGACGAGGTCGAGCGCATCACCGGGTGAGTCAGTCGCCGCCGCCGGCGATGTCGAAGTGCGCGCCGAGCTGTAGCGTGACCCAGCCGTGGCCCGTCTGCTGGTCGTTCGGGCCCGTGAGGGACGAGCTCTTGCCGTTCGCGTCCACGTGCTGCGCGTCGCCGAACGCGCCGGCGCCGACCGTGACGAGCGGCGTTAGCGTGAACGCCCGGCTGATCCGGATGTCCGCCCCGAGTCCAATGCGGAACTCGAACGGCGCGTTGGTCAGCTGGTCCTCCGAGCCGTCCTGGTAGATGGCGTGGAAGCGGCGGAACCCGAGCGCGATCTCGGTCAGGAAACCGACGCAATCCGGATCGGACGAGAAGCGCAGGCCGAGGGCGTAGTAGTCCGTGTTCGCGCTGTCCTGTTGGGCCGGTGCCGCGCTGCCGTTGCCCAGAGTCGCGTGCTCCCACAACAGGAACACGTTGTAGTAGCGACCCAGGCGCATCCCGCCGTCGAGCTCGAACAGCGGACCGCTCGAGGCGAGCTCGGTCCACTTCTTCCCGTCGACGCTGTAGCAATTGGCGTCGGCGCAGGTTCCCCACACGTTCCCGAACGGGATGAACCACCCGCCGCGCGCGCCCAGCCAGAGCGCGGTCTTGGGGGCGATGTGGTGGGGCTTTGGAGGCGGGGGCGGCTCGTAGACGTAGGCCGGGCCGTAGCCGTAGCCGTAGCCAGGCGGAGGCGGTTCGTACGTGCCCGGGGGCGGAGCGGCGCGGGGGGGCCCAGGTTGGGCGCTCCCGCCGGCGGGGGGCTCGACGTAGTAGTAGGGGGGCGGGTTCGCGGCAGGCGGCCTGTCCCCGGCGCCGGGGCTCGGCGCGGG
This sequence comes from uncultured delta proteobacterium, assembly GCA_963775185.1. Taxonomy (GTDB): domain Bacteria; phylum Myxococcota_A; class Polyangia; order Polyangiales; family Polyangiaceae; genus JAPSGB01. The sequence goes on from CAVZIE010000018.1 coordinate 197,612, forward strand.
GCTCTCGCCCTGGGCCCAGGCCGTCGTCCCCGTCGCGAGCACCAGAATCGGCGCGAACAGCGCCAGCACGCGCAGCCTCATGCGCCCAGGATAGCACCGACCCGCGGCCCCGTTCGAGTCGTGCCGCGCCGCGACAAGCCCGTCATTGACCCATGGGCCTGCACCGTGCTAATCGACCGCCGCCCTCGCGGCGTTTTGGTGCAGCAACACTGGAAAGGTGTCGGTCGGTACGGTTCAGTCGGCCTCGAGTTTGGGCTGAGCGTCCTCTTCGGGCTGTTCGTGGGTCGGTGGCTCGACCACAAGCTCGGCACCCACGGTTGGCTGTCCGTCGTCGGAGCAGGGTTCGGACTCGCTGCTGGTATCCGCACGCTCTGGGGCGCGCTGCGCCAGGCAAACCGTGAAGCCGACGAGCTCGAGCGTCAGGAACGGAAAGCGCGGAAAGACTTCGATGACGAGATCGACCGGAGAGAGTGACGGAATCGGCGGTGCCCTGCGCGCCGTCGTGGTCGTCGGCATCGTGGCCAGCCTGGCCGCGGTCGCGCTCGCCGGCCCGCGGGCGGCTCTGGGCGTCGCCATCGGCGGGGCCGGCGCGGCCGTGAACCTGTGGGTCCTCGCGCGGGTCGTGCGGGGCTTCCTCGCGGGCGTAAACCACCTCCCCTGGAGCGTGATCGCCGTCGTGAAGCTCGCGTTCCTGTTCGGCGGCTTCCTGGTCGTCGTCAAGAGTGGCGTCTGCGACGTGATGCCGCTGATCGTCGGCTTCGGCGCGCTGCCCCTCGGTATCGTCCTTTCACAGATGTGGGCCGCGCCTGCGGTCGGCGAGGAGAGCTGAAGCATGCCTAGCCACACCACCTGGCTGACGTTCCTGCTCGAGCACATCAAGGACACGCTCGGCCACAACGCGACGCTGATCGGCGCGGGCTTCATCCAGCACCAGCCCGCGACGTGGCTGAGTTTCGAGCCGATTATCGCGGCCGCGCTCACCGGCCTGCTCTTGATCGTGCTCGCCTTGGCGGTGCGCTCGAAGCTCGCCGATCCCGACGAAGCGGTCGTGCCCGACGAGACGCTCACGCTGCGTACCTTCTTCGAGGCGTTCCTCGGCTACTTCTACGACCTCGCCAAGAGCGTGATGGATGCGGACCGGGCCAAGAAGTACTTCCCGATCATCGGCACCGCCGCGTGTTTCGTGTTCTTCTCGAACGTGTTCGCGATGCTGCCCGGCTTCCCCGTGGCAACCAGCAGCTTGAGCATCACGCTGGGCAGCGCGCTGGTCGTGTTCGTGCTGTTCAACCTCTACGGCATCAAGGAAAACGGCGTCGAGTACTTCAAGCATCTCACCGGCGGCACCGGCTGGTATCTCGCGTGGCTCATCTTCATCATCGAGATCATCTCGCTGTGCGTGCGGCCTATCACCCTGGCCGTTCGACTCATGCTGAACATGGCCGTCGATCATCTGATCGTGAGCATCTTCCTCGGCCTGGTCGCGCTCTTGATCCCGCTGCCGGCCATGATCCTCACGATCGTCGTCGTCGTGGTCCAGACGCTCGTGTTCACGCTGCTTACGGCCATCTACATCGGCTTGGCGACCGAGCCGATGGAGCACCACTGAAGCCAACAAGATCCCCCCGGCGGATGCCGGTAACAATCCACCCCAACAACGACTGATCCACGGCCGACAGCAGGCTCGCCCGGTCCGGAAGTAAAAGGAGACAGGAGCATGTCCAAGAAGAAGCTGGCCCTCGCCATGGCTTCCCTCACCACCTTCATCGCATCCAGCGCGTTCGCGCAGGGTGCTGCCGACAAGGCAGCCTCGAACGCGTTCGACGCCCAGTCGATGGCGGCGCTCGGCGCCGGTATCGCCATTGGCCTCGCGGTGCTCGGTGGCGGCATGGGCCAGGGGCGCGCCGCCGCCGCTGCGCTCGAAGGCATCAGCCGGAACCCCGGCGCTGCAGCCCGCATCCAGACGCCGATGATTCTGGGTCTGGCGCTCATCGAGTCGCTCGTGCTGTTCGCATTCGCGATCGCGTTCTTGCTGCAGAACAAGGTTCTCTAAGGGCGCTCTGGCCCGCGCGCCGTCGGCGATCGGCCCGACGGCGCGTGTTGGGGTTATTGGATGCCGGTTCGGCGCGGAACCGGCGCGTGCGGCTCCGCGCGCGCCTGTTCGTGCTTCAGCCCTTGGTGCGGAAGCTGCGGTACGCGTCGAGCAGGGCGTGGGCGATCACGAGAGCGACCGCGAGGCCGATGCCGATGCCGCCGGGGATCGGGTAGTGCGTCGCCACCAGCAGCGCGCCCGCGAGTAGCAGCGCGCTCGCGACCAGAGCGCTGAAGATCCGGCGGCCGAGCCGGTCCGCGGCAGGGGCCAACCCCGGGTCCAGCGTGCGCAGGGCCAGGCGGCCGAGGCGCAGGTCGTCGAGCACCTCCTGCAGCTGCTGCGGCATGTTGTAGGTCGCGCCGGTCAGGCGCTCGATGCGCCGGAGCAGCTCGTTGCCGAGACGCTCCGGGGAGTAGCGCTTGCGCAGCAGATCGATGAACAGCGGCTTGGCTTCCTCGAAGACGTCGAGCTCCGGGTCGAGCTGCTTGCCGACCCCCTCGACCGTCATCAGCGCCTTGCCGACGAGCAGGAAATCCGTCGGGATCTCCAGGCCGTACTTGGTCGCTCCCTGGACCAGATCGCGGATCATGCCCGACAGCTCGATGTCCTGGAGCTGCCTGCCCAGGTACTTCTCGCTGAGCATCGCGACCTCGGCGCGATAGGCGTCCATGTCGATCTTCTTCGTCGGCGTGCCGATGGCGTACATCGCGTCCGCGATCGCCTCGTAGTCGCGGCGTACGGCGCCCACCATCACGTCGATGGTCCGGTCGCGCATCCGCGGGCTGAGGCGCCCGACCATGCCGAGATCAAGCATGGCGACCACGGGATCCTCGGGCTTGCCAAGCACCAGCACGTTGCCCGGGTGAGGGTCCGCGTGGAAGAAGCCGTCCTCGAAGATCTGTTTTACGATCACGTCGAGGGCGATGCGGGCGATACGCTTTCCGGAATGCCCGGCGGCGATCGCGCCGTCGATCTTGCAGCCGTCGAGAAACTCGAGCGTGAGCACGCGCTTGCTGGACGCGGCCTTGTACACCTTCGGAAAGCAGACGTTCCGCATGCCCTCGAAGTTCTTGGCGAAGCGCTGCGCGTTGTCGGCCTCGGTGGCGAAATCCAGCTCGTTGGTGATGGCGTGGTCGAACTGCTGCACCAGCCCCACCGGCGAGTAGATGCGGCTCTCCGGGATGGCGCGCTCGACCAGTGCGGCGAACGTGTGCAGTAGATCCAGATCGCTGGCGATGGTGTGGGCGATGCCGGGGCGCTGCACCTTGACCACCACGTCCTCGGGACCGTCCGCGGTGCGCAGAACCGCTCGATGGACCTGGGCGATGCTGGCGGCGGCGAGCGGCGTCTCGTCGAAGCTTTCGAAGACCTCGCCGAGCTCTGCACCGAGCGATTCCTCCACCTGGAGCTTGATGTCCGCGAACGCTACGGGGGGGACGGAGTCCTGCAGCTTCTTGAGCTCGGTGATCAGGTCCGCCGGCAGAACGTCCGGTCGCGTCGACGCGATCTGGCCCAGCTTCACGAACGAGGGGCCGAGATCCTCGAGCACGAGCCGTGCACGAACGGCGAGCGAGATCTCCTCGCGCTCGCGTGCGCCGCGTGCTTCTTCCTCCGGCGACGCGTCGAGCAGCTCGACGTCGTCCTTGCCCTTGTCCTTGGCCTTGCGGCTGCGTCCCGTACCGACGCGTCGCACGATCTCGCCGAAGCCGTGACGCACCAGGACCGTCGAGATCGTGCGCAAGCGACCAATGTCGCGCGCCGCGTGGACGATGCTCACCATGTTCGTGATGCCGGCGGGCCTACTCGTCGCCGATCTGGCTCAATCCTGCCGATAGCTTGGAGCGAAGCTCCAGCAGGTCGAACTTGCCTCCCCCGGCACGGAGCAAGCCCAGAGCGGCCGCCTCCGCGCGCTCGCGCGCGACCCCGGAGAGGCCCAGGCGATCACCAAGCATCGCCAGCGCCTCCTGCTCCTCTTTCGGAACCTGCCCGTCGATGTGGGCGATCCAGCTGCTCACCGCGAACGTGAAGAGGCGGGTCAAGCGGCTCATGCGGATAGTTTCCACCTCGCCAAGGGACACCGGTTTCACCAGCGACGCCTCCACCGTCTCGCGATCCGCGTCCGTGATGGCGAGCTGATCCATTGCCGAACGGATCCCCTGCGCCTCCGACGGATCGATCTTGCCGTCCGCCCATGCCACTGCCGCCAGCGCGATCAGCGTGTCGCGCCCGATTTCGACCTGCATGGGCGCATTCTAACAACAATCCCGGCTCGAGCGGCGAACCGGCTATTGGGCCCCCGGGGCGGGGCCGCCGGCAGCGTTGACCAATGCAGATCGCGCCGCGACCAGGAGGTCCGCTCGCGTCTGGCTGGACGTCGAGGTCCGGATCACGCGTTCGGCGCCCGGAAATGTCCGAGGGAAAACCCCACCGCGCGCCCGCCCCGGGTTCGCAACTGCCGGGTCGGCGATGGAAGGCAGCTCGACGCGAAGCTGGTCAAGGCGAGACATATCCGCCGTAGGCTGCTCGACGCGAAGCTATTCAAGGCGGAATCCGTTCGCGATTGCCGGGTCGCGATGGAAGGCTCCGAGCAGCGACCTCGCGCGCGTGGACTCCGTCGCGACGCTCGTCTCATGGGCCGGCGGGGCTCGAAGCCGGCTCGCTCGCAGGTCCGTGTCGTTCTCGAAGCGCCGATCGCGCCGGGATCACGCGCGGCGACCTGAATCACTGCGCGCGATCCGACTACACCGGCTTGCGCAAAGGTCGTACCGCCCGGACGACGGCAGCGTCGACGAAGGAGGAGAGAGGTCCGTCGCGACGCTCGCTTTGCGGGCCGGCCGCCTCCGGCGCTTGATCGCCGAGTCGTCTCGCGGCGAAGCGTGGACGGCGTGGGCACACGCGGGGCGCGTCTAGCGTACGCGGACCAGCGTCCCCGGATCGTACGGCGTGGGCAGCGCCGCGGACCACCCGGCGGGTAGCCGTGGGCCGGTCCAGTAGAACAAGCGTTGAGCGTCGAGTGGTGTCAGGTTCACGCAGCCGTGGCTTCGCTTGGTGCCGAACGAGTGGTGCCAGAACGTGCCGTGGAGGCCGTACCCCTTCTCGAAGAACATGACCCACGGTACATCCTCGATGGCGTAGTAGCGGTTCGCCTCCTCGTTCTCGAGGTTGTCCATGTCGGTGCTGGCGAGCTTCACCCAGATGCGATGCTCGCCGACGGGCGTCGCGCGTTCGCTCTTGCCTTCGCCCTTGCCGGTGGAGACGAGCGTCGCGAAGACGGGGCGCTCCCCGACGTAGGCGACGAGCACCTGATTGCCGATGTCGACGTCGATCCAGCGTTCGTCGGGGCGAAGTCCGGCCGGCGTCATGGCACGGGTCGGCGCGCGTACGTTCCGATCCGAGACCCATCGGCCGTCGCCGATGCGAAACCAGCGGTGCTTTCGCGACTGCCGCGTCTCGAGCACAGCCAGGCGCTCGAACTTGATGTGCTCCTCGCCGCGCACCCGCGCACCATCCGGCTTGGTGTAGGCCGGCGCCGTTGCCGAAAACACCCACGCCACGCGCCCGAGGTCGGCGTCCTCGAGCTCGACTCCCTCGAACGCTTCCGGGCGCGCCGCGCCGAGGTCGCGGATCGGGACCCACAGTCCGTGCGTGGTCAGAGCGAAGGGGTCGCCCGGCGTCTTGTCTGCGACGCGCTTCACCGCCAGGGCGAAGCCCGGCTGGAGCTCGGCGTCCGGCGCGCCCTCTTCCGCCGATTGCAGGCGCGCGTAGCCGAGCGAGCCGTCGGGGCCGACGAAGTAGTAGCGATAGGGGAGGCCGTCCGGCGCGGGGCGCAGGTCCAGGTTGGCCGGCAGCGGCGGATCCTTGACGAGCGCGACCCGGTTTTCGCAGACCCACGCCATCGCGCCGACCGAGAGGAAGCGGCCCGGGCATCCCGGGCCCCGCTCGGCGGCATAGATCGGCAGGTTGGCGCCCATCGCGGCTGCGCCGCGGCGTGCGGAGTGCACGTCCGGGCGCGTGTACAATGGCTCGTCCTTGTACAGGACGTGGGCGCTTCTGACGCCTGCAGGGAGCGGTACGTCGCCTGCCTCGATCCACGGAAGGCCGTCGGCGCGGGCCACGCCGCTGCACGCGAGCGCGGCGCAGACGAGTCGCCAGACGCGCATGCGACAGGCTAGATCACGCCCGTCGAACGGTCCACGAAGCGGCGTTCCGTCAGCTGTCGCCCGCGTCCAGGCGCTCCAGCAACGCGGCGAGAGTCGGCGTCGCGATGTCGTGCTCGCGCGCGAGCGCGAGGATCTCGTGGCCCATCGCCTTGTGCTGCTCGAGCAGCTTGTGGCCGAAGTGTTCGTCCAGGTACGCGATCGCGCCCGGCGCAAGCCGCGCCGTCGACGCGACGACCGCGCCCAGCGTCGTGGGACTGGCGAGGCGCGCCACGGCGCCCGCCACCTTGTCGACCGGGCCGAGGCGGCGCGCCAGCTCCAGGGATTCACGACAGGCGCCGACCGCGGTCCGGAGCAGTGCCCGATCCGCGACCAGCTGCTCGACACCGCCGGCGAGTCCCAGGCTCGCCGAGAGCGGGAAGAACGCGACGGTCGTGGCCGGGTTCTTGCGGCTCACCCCGCGGGCGAATCGCGTGGGCAAGCCGGACCTGGACAGCGCGCGCACGAGCGACTCGGCGCCCGGCGGCATGCCTCGCGATGACTCGATCAGCGTCGCGCCGAACGGCGGCAGCGCGTAGCGCACGACCCCATCGGCATCGAGCGTGCCGGCCACGACCGGCATGCCCACGAGCAGCCTGCCGCCGACGAGGGCGTCGACACGCTCCTGCGAGTGCGGGAGCAGCGGCGTCAGCGAGACCAGCGGAACGGGCGGGGCTGCTTGCAGCGTCGCTTCGAGCGCGGCGTCGAGCTGGTCGACGCGCACGGCGAGCAGCATCACCGTCGCATCGTTCGGCACGGCGGCGACGCGAACCGGGTGCTCGAGGACACGGCGACGGCGATCGCCGCCGGTCCGCTCGATCACGAAGGGCGCGGTCTCGGTGACGCGGCGCGCTCGCACGACGAAGCTGGTCGGGACCGCGCTGGTCGCGAGGTACACGCCGTACACGCGCCCCAGCGAGCCCGCTCCGACTACCGCGACGTGCATCGCGGCCCTCCAAGGTCAGCGATACGAGAACAGCAGCTCGTGCTCGCACACCTTGTAGACTTCGCCCTCGTTGATGACCTTGCGCTGGACGCGCTGGCCCTGGAATTCCACGCCGTTGGTCGAGCCCATGTCGACGACGTAGTACTGGCCGTTCAGGAATTCGACCATCGCGTGCTGGCGCGACACGTTCGGATCCTTGATCGTAAGATCGCTCGACTGCTTGCCGCGCCCGATGATGAAGCGGTCCTTCGTGATCGGGAAACGCTCACCCTGGTAGTAGATGTTGAGCGTGCCGCCGCCGTAGGCCGGAGCCGCAGGCGCGGGCGGCGGCGGGGGCGGGGGCACCGAGCGCGGCATCGGCGGCGGCATGCCGCGGCCCGGCGACTGGGGCGGCGGTGCGGGCATGCGCGAAACCGCCGGAGGGGGAGGAGGCGGCGGCGGGGGCGGTGGCGGCGGGGGCGGCCGGCGCCCGCTGCTCGGCATGGGCGGCGGCGGACCTGCGCGTCCTCCCATGGGCGGCGGGGCCGCCGACGGCCTGGCCGGCGGCATGGGCGGCGGGGCGGCATGAGCGGGCGGCGGCGGGGGCGGCGGCGGAGGCGGAGCCCCCATTGCCGGCTGCGCTGCCGTGCTCGTGTAGCCGCGCTGTCGCGCGTACTGCTTCATCGCGTCGTTGATCAGATAGTCGACGGAGCATTCAAGCTCGCGCGCCATCTGTTCGAACTTCTGCCAGAGCGAATCCCGGCACTGGAAATTGCGCGGGGTCTTCCTGTTCGGATCGGAGCTCATCGAGCGGTACCTGCGGAGTGCTGGGGGCCTACTTCTTGTCCTTCTTGGCGTCCGGCTCGCGCTTCTTCATCGCCGGCTCCACGCAATACTGGACAAACTCCCCTACGGTGGAGACGTCCTTCACTTGCTGGTCCTTGCCCTCGCCGACGGCGCACTTCCACTCGCAGCCTTGTGCGTCGTCCTTGCACTGCGGGGTCTTCTGGCGATCGTTCTCGTAGGGAGTGACCTTCGACAAATCCTGCTTGGTTCCCGCCGAGTAGTAGTAGCCGAGCGCGGCGAGGCGGTCCTGGACGCAGTGGCCCGAGGACAAGTAGCCATCGACTTGCTGCTCGGGCTTGCCTTTCATCTCGCTCATGCGTTGCCCGTACTGCGTCGGCTCGGCCAGCGATTGGTGATCGGCACGGCAGAGCTTCTGCATGAACTCGCCGATCTGGCTCGCGTCGCTCATCTTCAGGACGAGGTCGGCCGCGACCCATCGGATCTTCCAGTTGTCGTTGGTGAAGAGATCGTAGAGCCGGCTCACCACGAGCTTGCGCGGCATCTCGCCGACCCGGCGCAGCGCGACGTCGCGGATGTCGTCCGGCGTGTCGGGTGCGCTCGCGAGGTCGAGCATCGCCTGCACGTCCTTCGCGTTGTTCTTGTCCAGGTGGCCTTCGAGTCCGGCGACCGCCGCGGCGCGACGCTTGACCGAGTTGTTCTTGTTCTGCGCGTAGTCGATCAGGTACTGCACCGCGGCGCTGCCGCCGACCTTCTTCATCGAGCCGAACACCCGGAGGATCTCCTCCTCTTGGTACTGCTCGAGCTGCGCGGCGAACTGCTCCGGCGTCGGCTTCAGCTTGGACGCTTCGTTCGCCGCTTCGACGCCAGGCTTCTTCTGATCGATCCAGTGCTGGGAGTCGACCTCCTTGGCGATGGCGACGAGCTTCGCGCTCGCGCGCTGCTTTGTCTCGTCGTCGCCGAGGTCGGCGATGAGGTCCGAGATGCGATCGATCTTCTTCGCGTTCGGCACCAACAGATCGGGCATGTGCTTGACGCCCTCGGCGCCGAGCGCGCGCAGGACCTGCTCCACGCCGTACATCTGCGAGGACTCGTCCATGCGGTCGGCGAAGTCCGCCGTCACCCAGTCGCTGAGCGCGGCGCGGATCTGCTTGCGCGTTCCGTCGTCGGTTACGAGGCCGCCGTCGTCTTGCGTGAGCAGGGCGAACGCCGCGTCCTTGTAGGGGAACGAAGGATCCGGGGGCTGCGGCTGCCCGGCTTGCGCCTTGGGCAGCGGCTTCCCCATCTCCGTGATCAGCAGCGGCACGAGACGGCTCGTGATCTTCGCGCGCTCCGGCGGTGGCAGCTCGCCAAGTGCGGTGAGCAACTCCTCGATACCGACGCGGCGTCCGCTGCGCGCCTTCATGCGCACGAGCGTCAGCGCTGCTTCGACCCGCAGCTCGATCGGATACTTGTCATGGCTGAGCACGGCGACGAGCTTGCGCGGTCCTTGCTCTGTGCTCCCCCAACGCTCGATGTCATCGTTCGTCGTCCGGCACCCGGGCAGCGTCACGCCGGCCGCGAACACCGCGACGCCCAGGGCGGCGGTGGCGAGCGGTCGACACACGCGGGCACCGAGATCGGACGAAAACCCTTTCTTTCCCAGCTCTCCCACCATCCGTTGGCCGCCTTTTTGCCCGCCGAAGACGCAGGATAGTACAGCCCTGCGCCCACGGGACTCAAGCTCGGCACCGCGTAACTTCCCGATCCTTCTTGCAGACCCATCGACATCCTTGGCCGGATTGGGTAGTCTAATGTAGGTCAAGGTAGACAAATGGGCGCAAGACCGTTCACGCCAAGAAGCCCCGGACACGCCGAGGAGATCGCGGCAACGCCGGCTGGAAAAGGCCCGGAAGCATCGGGAATTGCCCGGCGCGGACGCGAGGCGGCGGCTCTACTGCTGTTCGCGGTGTCGCTCTTCCTGTGCCTGGCCCTCGCCAGTCTGCGCTTGAACCCCGACGACCCGATGGTGCACGGCGCCGACTGGGTCGGAGTTGTGGGGGCGGGTGTCGCCGGCTTTCTCGTGCAGGGCTTCGGCCTGGTGGCCTGGCTGGCGCCCATCGAGCTCAGCCTGGTCGGCGCACCCTTGTTCAGGGGCCGCCCCAATCCGGCGCTCGGTCTGCGCGTGGCCGGGGATCTGATCGTCGCGATCATCCTGGCGTCGCTGACCCAGGTCGCCGCGCCGCACTTGCTCGTCTTTGGCCGCACGCCGGCGGGAGGCAACGTGGGGCTGCTGTTCGGCGAGCTGATGCGCGGACTCTTCTCCGGCGCGGGCTCGTTCCTGGTCGGCTCGACGATCGTCGGGCTGATCCTGATCGGTCGCAGCAGCTTCTCCTTCATCACCTGGTGTACCCGAGCCGCGGAGCTGTCGCGGCGGATCGCCGCGCGCTTCGCGCTGTGGGGCCGGAAGCTGGCCGCCGCGTGGGGCGAGGCGCGCGAGCTGCGCGCCGAGCGCCTCGACGCGGCGCGCGCCGCGGCCGCGCCGCACATCGACACGAAGCCCAGCGACGAGGCGATCATCTTGCAGCTGAGCGACGACGACGCGGACTGGATCCCCATGGAAAGTACCGGGACGCCGCCGCTGGCGCTGTCGGAGGCGCTGCGCCAGGGTGCGGATCCGGTCGCCGAGGCGTTGCTCGAGGCGGACGTTCCGGACGCCGGCCGCGCCGGACCGACACCCGTTGCTCCTGCTGTCGAGGAGGAATCCGCGCCGCCGGCACCGGTCGAGGTGGCTCCCGTGGTGCCGCCGCGTGCGAAGCCCAAGGCCGTGGTCGAGGAGGAAGCCGGACCGCGCATCATCGACACGAAGCCGCACCAGGAGGTGAAGCGCGATCGCGCCCGGAGCCACAAGCGTGTCGGCGCGTTCCAGCTCCCGAGCCCGGAGCTGCTCGAGGCGGCGCCACCCACCATCGGCGAGCTCGATCAGCAGAAGATCCTGGATCACGCCGCCCGTCTCGAGAAGACGCTGTCCGACTACGGCGTGACCGCGCTGGTGAAGGACATCCATCCCGGGCCTACCGTGACGACCTACGAGGTCGAGCCGGAAGCCGGCACCAAGGTCAGCAAGGTCGCGAACCTGTCCGACGACCTTGCGCTCGGGCTCTCGCGCACGGTGCGGATCATCGCGCCGATCCCCGGCAAGAGCCGCATCGGGTTCGAGCTGCCGAACGACGAGCGCGTGCCCGTGAGCCTGCGTGAGTTGGTCGAGGACAAGCGCTTCGGCAAGCTGGCGGAGAAGGCGCCGCTGCCGGTGGTGCTCGGGCGCGACATCGTGGGCGCGCCGTTCTACGCGGATCTCGCCAGCATGCCGCACGTGATCGTTGCCGGCGCCACCGGCGCCGGCAAGAGCGTCGGGCTCAACGTGATGCTCTCGAGCTTGCTCTTCTGCCGCACGCCGGAGGAGCTGCGCCTGCTCATGATCGACCCCAAGGTAGTCGAGCTCGCGCCGTTCGATCGCATTCCGCACATGCTGTTGCCGGTCGTGACGGACATGAAGCAGGCCGCCACGGCGTTGCGCTGGGCCGTCGACGAGATGGAGCGCCGCTATCAGCTGTTCGCGAACGCGGGCACCAAGAACATCACGACGTACAACAACTGGGTCAAGCGCGTCGTCGCGGGCGAGGTCCCCGCGCCGCACCCGGCGGACGTGCAGGCCCTGTCCGCCGACGGGACGCTGGTCAGCGTGCCCGCCGCCAAGGACGGTGGCGACGGCGTCCAGCTGCCCGGCAAGTTGCCGTACATCGTGATCGTCGTCGACGAGTTCGCGGACTTGATGATGCAGCAGGGCAAGGACGTAGAAGCGTCCGTCGCCCGGCTCGCGCAGAAGGCGCGCGCCGCGGGCATGCACGTCGTCCTGGCGACGCAGCGACCGAGCGTCGACGTCATCACCGGCATGATCAAGGCGAACTTCCCGTCGCGGATCGCGTTCCGCGTGGCGCAGAAGGTCGACAGCCGGACGATTCTGGACGAGCAAGGTGCCGAGGTGCTGCTCGGCAAGGGCGACATGCTCGTGAAGATGAACGGCTCGAGCGAGGTCCGCCGCGTGCAGTGCCCGTTCGTGAGCGAGGAAGAGGTGAGCGCGCTCACAGACTTCCTGCGCGCCCAGGGCACGCCCCAGTACCACGACGCGATCCTCAAGGACCCCGACGCCGACGGCGGCGCGGACGACGCCGACGAGCCCGTCGATGCGCGTTTCGACGAGGCCGTGGCCATCGTGGCCGAGACCCAGCGCTGCTCGACCTCCTGGCTGCAGCGCAAGATGACCATCGGCTACAACCGGGCCGCGAAGATCGTCGAGATGATGGAGAAGCGCGGCATGGTCGGGCCGCCGAACGGCGCCCGCGACCGAGAGGTGCTGGTCCCGCCGCCGAACTTCTAGGCCGAGTGCAGGCTGGAATGCCGGTCCCGCGCGAGGCAGAGTGGCCCCGGGGGCGCATTGGAGCCCCGTTCTACGCTCACACTATGCTACGAACCTGGAACGTATGACCGGGGCGCCCGCATCGTCGCCAGGCATTCCGCCTCCGCTCGACGACGACGACGACGACGTCGCGTGGGCGCTCTCGACGGCACAGGTGCAGTGGAAACGCGAGGCCTACGCCGACGCGGTGGTGTGGCTCAGGCGCGCCGTGGACTCGGCCATCCAGGCCGGACAGCGCGCAGCGGGCGACCGAGCTGAACGGCGCAGCGGCCCAGCTGACCGAGGCGATGCTCGCGCAGGCGGCCCAGGCGCCCGTGCCCTGGCCGCCCCCCGGCCACGAGCCCGTGGCCGGCGGCGACGTGGACGCGCTGCTCGATGCAGCGCCCGCGCCGAAGCCCCCACCGCCCCCGCGCGCGACCTTCCCCACGAGCGTGGAGGTCGATTTCGACGAGCCCACGGCGGTCGGCATCCCGCGCTTCGTTCCCGAATCGAGCCCGCCGCCGGCGAGTGCGTCGCCAGCAGAGCCGGAGCCCGTGAGCATCAGCGCGGAGCCGGAGCCGGAGCCCGTGAGCGTCGGCGCGGTGCCGGAGCCGGAGCCCGTGAGCATCAGCGCGGTGCCGGAGCCGGAGCCCGTGAGCGTCAGCGCGGAGCCGGAGCCGGAGCCCGTGAGCGTCGGCGCGGCGCCGGAGCCGGAGCCCGTGAGCGTCGGCGCGGCGCCGGAGCCGGAGCCCGTGAGCGTCGGCGCGGCGCCGGAGCCGGAGCCGGAGCCCGCGCGCGACGAGCCCGAGGTCGGCGGGATCTCGCTCGCGTCGGTGCAGGGGCTGGAGGATCTCCCGGACGAGGCCCAGGCCCAGCTCGCGATCAGCGCGCGGCTCGAGCGCCTCGGCGCCGAAGAGGAGATCGGCAACTTCGCCGTCGCGTTGGTCGTGTCCGGCTGGGTCAGCATCATGCCGGCGATCGCCGACGCTTCGTGCGCGAAGGCCGGCACCGCCGACGTCGTGTTCACCCAGGGCACGCTGGAAGAGGGCATCGCGCTCCGCGTCGTGGCGGGGGAGGACGACACGGTCGTTGCGGTGTGGGAGACGGCGGCGATCGACGCCGCGACCGCGGACTGCCCGTGGGTCGCCGACGAGCTGCGTGCGGTGGCCGATCGCTTCCAGGCGCTTGCCGGCGCGGCCATGGGCGAGCTCGGGGATCGCTTCGACGACACGCTGCGCGCCACCGTCACCGATCGCTGCGAGGTCCGTACGCTCTTGCCCGGCGAGCGCATCGTCGAGCAGGGCAAGCCGGTCCCCGGGCTGTTCATCGTGGGCGGTGGTCGCGTCGAGATCGTCGGCGAGGGCGCCGCGGAGCCCAGCGACGAGCTGGGGCCCGGCGACTTCGTGTTCTCGGCGCAGGTGCTGTCGGCGAGCCCCGCGCCTGCCGGCGCGCGCGCCGGCAAGGACGGCGCGCTCGTGCTCTTCGCCGAACGTCACGCGGCCCACGAGCTGATGCTCAGCGTGCCGCCACTGCTCGAGATCCTGGCGGGATAGCGCGGGCCAGCGGCGGCCCGTTCTGGTCGTGATCCACGACCCACACCAGCTGCTCGTTGCCCTGGGCACCGGCGAACCTCAGACCGAACCACTCCGCCTTCGGCGAGATCGTCTGGCGACCATCGGCGCGGATCCGCGGGAAGCGCACGCGGTAGGCGCGGCGCCACGGCGTCGTGTACGGGAAGTAGGTCCGCTCGATCGCGCCCGGCCGCTTGATCGCCTCGATCTCGGTGGGCGCCGTCTCGCTTCCGGTGTCGTCGATCAGCCGCACGATCCACGCCGGGTTGTCGATGTTCATGTCCGACCACTTCCAGTGCTGCGCGTACAGCGCGACGTAGAACTGGTGGTACTTCTCGGTCTCGGCGAGGGAGCGGTCGAGCAGGGCGCGGCGCTGATCGACGGTGAGCCGGTAGTCGTCGGCGTACCGCACCACGTAGGCCCAGCGGAAATCCCACGACTCGTAGGTCGCCGTCACGGTGAGGACGTTGTCGACCTCGCTGGCTGTGATGAGCTGCTCGCTCCGCGTCCACGCCCGCAGCACCGTCTCGTAGTCCGTCGGAGCGTACTCGCGCGGGCCTTCGGCCAGGCGCACCGTGGGCGTGCTGCAGCCCGCGACGACGAGGGCCGCGAGCATCAGGCCGAGGGCGGAGTGACGCGCGAGCTCCACGCCGACAGGCTAGACCAGGCGAAGTTGGCGCGCCAACCGGGGCTCAATCCCGCACCAGCAGCCCGTATTCGAGCGCCTGGCGGATCGCGCGCTGCGTCGCCGCGTGACCCGGGCGGAACGCGACCAAGCGTCCCCGCGCCGGACCGCCAAACAGGAAGCAATCGCCCAGCAAGTCGAGCAGCTTGTGACGCGCGAGCTCGCCGTCGCCGCGCGGCTCGGCCGGCGGCGCGACGCTGCCGTCGTCCTCGAGCACGATCACCGCGCGTGGATCGACGTGTGCGGCTCGCCCGCGCGCGCGAAGCCCGGCCGCGTCGCGCCGGAAGCCGAAGGTGCGCGCCGGGGCGATCTCCGCCAGGAAGCGCTCGGGCGAGCCGTCCCAGCTCGCGCGCTCCGGGCCGATACCGTCGAACTCGACCTGCACCTCGATGCACACGTCCTCCGCCGGTTCGAACGTGTAGCGGCTGGCGCCGACGTGGACGTCGCCGGCCTGCGCCACCCTGAGCTTCGGGGGCGAGCGCGGCGGCGAGAGCGCGGCGAGCGCCAGCGCGAGCTCGCGCGCGCCGCCGTCGAGCAAGGGCACCTCCGGGCCGTCGACTTCAATCGCGATTCCGCGCCGGACCGACAAGCCAGCAAGGGCACCGAGCAGGTGCTCCACCAGATCGAGCTCGAGCTGGATCGCCGGCGCCCGGACCTGCACGCCGTGGTCCGCGCGCACCACTTCGAGCTCGGCGCAGGTGGCGTCGCCCGCGCGATTGACGAAGCGCACCTCCCCGAAGCCACGCCGGAGCGCGACGGAGCACGGAGCGCCGCTGTGCAGACCCGCCCCGTGCAGGATGATCTTTTCCACGCCGGTCAGTTGCCGCGGATGTCGAACACGCTGACCACGGCGATCAGCGCCAGCAGCAAGAACAGACCGACCGCGTGGATCTGCGCTTCGATGCGCGCGTTCGGGCGGCGTCGCGTCACCGCCTCGTAGCCGAGGAACATCAGGCGTCCGCCGTCGAGCGCCGGAAACGGCACCAGGTTGAAGCCGCCGAGATAGGCGCTGAGCAGGCCGAGCAGATACAGGTAGTCGGCGGCGCCGCGCTTGGCGGCGTGGGCTGCTTCCTTGACGATGCCGACCGGGCCGGTGAGCTGCGGGCGCTCCTTGCCCGTGATGATCCGGGCCAGCCCCACGACCAGCGCCTGCACGACCTTCGCCGGGTACACGACGGAGCTGACGCTCGCCTCCTTGATGCTCATCGGGATGAGCTTCGGGACTGGCGTCACCCCGATCAGACCGCCGCCGTTCTCGCCCTTCGGCTTCGGAACGACCTTGAGCGTGACGCGCTTTCCGTCGCGCAGCACGGTGATGTCGATCGCCTTGTTCGGGCTCTTCAACACCTTCTCGCGCAGCTGGTCCCAGTCGCCGATGGGCGTGCCGTCGATGGCGACGACCTTGTCGCCGTCCTTCATGTGCGCGGCCTTGGCGGCGCCGTTGTCCATCACGTCGACCTGCGTCGTGGGCACGGCCTTGCCGCCCACCATGAACGCGGCGAAAAACAGCACCGACGCGAACAGGTAGTTCGCCAGCGGACCGGCGACGATCGCCGAGATGCGCGCCGGCAAGGTCGCGTTCGCGTAGCTGCCCGCGTCGTCGGGGTCGACCTCCTCGAGCGGGTTCATCCCGGCGATCTGCACGTACGCGAGGAACGGGATCAGCGCGACCTGGTAGATGGTGTCGCTCTTCTGCGGCCGGTGTCGCCACAGCGCCGGCCCGAAGCCGATGCTGAACTTCACCACCCGCATCCCGAACGCACGGGCGGCGAGCATGTGCCCCGCCTCGTGCACGACCATGAGCAGAGCGAGACCGAGGATGCCGATCAGGTACAGGCTCATCGCGCTGCTTTCATCTATAGCGTCCCTCGGCCCGCCTTGCCACGTCGCCGGTGGCCGGATTCGCCCGCCGATTGTCCCGATCGTCCCGATTGCCCCCGATTGCCCCCGATTGCCCCACCAAGCGCACCGGAATGTCGGTTCGGCGCGGAAAAAAACCTTCACCTTGGCTACAGCAGGAACGACACGCCCACGGAGAAAACCGGGTAGCCCACGCGCATCGTCAGCGTGGCGAAGTCCGAGAAATGCCAGCGACCGCCGGCGAAGAAGACCAGCGGGTCGAAGTGGTTGTCGCCGTGGTTCACGAAGTGGAAGGCCACGCCGGGCTCGCCGAAGACCGACCACTGGCGGCTGAGGAAGAAGTTCCACTGCAGCACCACCGGCACGTACGCGTAGTTGACGTCGTAGTTGTTCCCGCGATCGACGAACGCGTGGCTGTAGTGCACCCAGTCGAAGCCGAAGCCGATGCCCACGTTGTTGTTGATGGTGGAGACGAAGCCGTTCCGCACCAAGGGCACCGTGCCTCGGAAGCCGAGCCCGAAGCCCGAGCCGTTGCCAGGGCCCGGCGGGTTGATGAACCCGAGGATCAGGTGGGGCTCCGCCTCGAACGAATAGCGCGCGTGATCGCCGGGGTGCTTGATGATCAGCGTGTCCGCCGACGCCGGACGCGCCACCGCGAGCGACGTCGCGGCGGCTGCGACGGCCAGCGTCAAGGTCTTCGTCATCGACATATCGTGCAGCCTAGATCAGGAACGACAACCCCGCCGAGAACGTCGGATAACCGACGCGCAGCGTGAGCGTGATGTGATCCGTGAAGGCGAAGCGCGCGCCGCCGTAGGCCGCGCCGCGGAGCCCGGTGGCGTTGCCCAGGTAGAACCCGAAGCCGGGCTCGCCGAACACGGAGATGTGTCGCGTCAGCCAGAAGTTCCACTGCATCACCAGCGGCACCCAGACGCTGGTCTGGCGGCTCGAGAACGCGACCCAGTCCGCGCCGAAGCCGAAGCCGACGCTGTCGTTGATGCGGCGGATGAAGCCGTCCTGCACCAGGACCACCGTGCCGCGGAAGCCCGGACCGAAGCCGCGACCCGCCGCGCCTCCCGGCGGCTCGAGCCCGAACATGAAATGCGGCTCCGCCTCGAAGCGGTAGTCGGGGTGCGCGCCGGGAAGCTTGATGACGGACTCGGCGGCAGCGCTCGAGCTCGCGAGCGCGAGCGCGAGACACGCGGCGATGGCAGGCAGCAAACGTGATGGCATCGACGAACCTCTCGCTTCCGGAGCTTCCGGGGCCTGATTATCGTCGAATTGTCGTTGCCCGACCGCCGGCGACGATCAACGGGTCGCCAGGGATTGCCCGGCCCGCGAGCCGCTGCTAGCTTCCGCGCCCCCGCCCCGTTCCGGGCTGCCGGGGACCGGCCCCCAGCACGGGGCCCATCGCCGCGCCCGCGCTCGCACGCGGCTTCTTCCGCGGCAGGGAGAGGTGAGACATGAGCCAGCCGAATGCTCCGGGTGGAAACAATCCCCCGCAGGCCGCCCTTCAGCTCCAGGGTGGCGCCGCCATCATCGCACCGGTGTCGTCGTTTCCCGGCGGTGTGCCGGGCAACGCGCTCGTCGTGCTGCCGCTCAGCCAGCCGAGCGAAGAGCTGACGGACTCGATCAAGAAGGGTCCAGTCGTGATCGAGCTCGAGCAGATGTGGAAGCTGCTCGGCTTCAACGGTCCGGCCGTGCAGGTGCAGGACGCGGAGGGCCGACCCATCGCCATCGGGCTCGAGGATCTGCTCAGCGGGCTCGAGACGCACTGGCAGGAGAACAAGGACGACCTGAACCGCGGGCGCCTGTTCGCGCAGGAGCTGATGAAGTACAGCCGCTTCGAGAAGGCCGAGAAGGTGCTTGCCAAGGTGGTCGCGTCGGGCGGAACCGGCGAGGACTGGCTCGGTCTCGGCGTGGCGCAGCTCCAGCAGGAGAAGTGGGACAAGGCCGAGGGCACGCTGCGCGGCGCGCAGAACCTGCTGCCCGACAGTCCGTTCCCCGCGCTGCATCTGGCCAAGGCGCTCAAGGGCAAGGGCGACGCCAAGGCCGAGCGCGAGACCATCGAGCGCGCGATCGGCATGGATCCGAACAGCGTGGATGCGTGGGCGTACCTGTTCACGCAGATCAAGGACAACGAGAGCGAGGAAGCGGCGATCAAGGCCGTCACCGAGCTCGCCGACGCGGAACCGAACAAGCGCACCGCCGCTCCGTTCATCGCCGTGCAGGGCTTCTACGCCGGCGAGGAAGCGACGCGCGACAAGGCCGTGGAGTGGGCGAAGAAGGCCGTGGCGCGCAACGACAACGATCCGCTCGCGCTGGTGTGCCTGTCGGCGCTGTACGGCCAGAAGGGCGAGCTCGACGGCGTCATCGGCCTGCTCAGCAAGCACGAGTCGAAGATGATCAATGACGTGCGCCTGGCGAACAACTATTTCGAGGCGCTGTTCCAGTCGCGCCAGATCGAGAAGGTCACGAAGCTGCTCAACGCGCTCGCCGGATCGCAGAACCGCGAGGTCAAGCAGTTCGCCATCGAGCGCTCGCGCGCGGTCGCGCAGTTCCTCCAGCAGCAGCAGCAGCAGCTCGCCGGCGGCGCCCCCGCTTGATCCACACCACCCGCTCGCGTGTCGCGTGTCGCGTGTCGATCGCGGCGGGCGGGAGCTCAGCGTCGCGAGATCACGATCACGCTCTTGTCGCTCGCCGCCGGCTGCTTGTCGCAGGCCTTGTATGGGCCGGGCTCGCCGGCCGCGTCGATCTCGAGCGTCCGATCCGGTGACGGTGCGCCCGCCGGGACGCGCCAGAGCCCGCCGGCGCCCTTGGCCTCGAAGCCGCGCGCGCCGAGCCAGTCCTTGTAGTGCGCCACCAATGTCGCCGGTGCGTCGTCGCTCGCGAACGCGTCCCACGTCAGGTGCTGGCCGCCCGGTTGGTAGACGCGCTGCGCACACAGGTGGGTCAGGTCCGGCGCGCCGGGAAAGCCGTACTCGCTGAAGATCGCGCGGTTGGCGTCGGGACCCGCGGCGTCCGGGCGCGCGCTCGGCAGCGGCGGCGGCTCGGGCATGTCGACGTGCACCGGAGCGCCGGCGCCGGAGGCCGACGCAGCAGGGGATTGCCGGTCCGGCGCGGAACCGGCGCGGGTCGGGGCCGCGGTCCCTCCGGCCGTGCTGCTCGCTGCGCCCGGCTCGCGTCGCTCGCGCGCGCCCGCGGCGCTGGACGCGGCGGGTGCGCTGTCGTGCCGAGGCTGGTGGTCGCGACACGCCGATACCGCGCCGGACAGACAAACAAATGCCAAGAGCCATCCTGTGCGGGCTCGCGGAGCGGTTTCCATGTCCGGGATCTTGGCCTTGGTGGCTCCACTCCGGCGAAAATTCGACCGTGCGTACTGGCGATCTGATCTCGGGAAAGTACCGGCTGCTCGAACGACTCGGCGAGGGCGGGATGGGCGAGGTGTGGTCGGCGGTCAATCAGCTGACCAACCGCCACTTCGCCATCAAGCTATTGCTGCCGTCCTTGGCGGACAATCGCGAGGCGCTCGAGCGCTTCCTGGTCGAGGCGCGGGCGACCGGCCAGATCGACGACCCATGCATCGTCCGCGTGTTCGACGCAGGGCAGAGCGACGACGGTCGGCCGTACCTGGTGATGGAGCTGCTCCGGGGCGAGAGCCTGGAGTCGCGGCTACAGCGCGAGAAGCGGATTGCGCCGATGCGTGTGTGCATCCACTTCGCCCGCATCGCGCGCGCGCTCGACCGCGCACACGCCGCCGGCATCGTGCACCGCGATCTGTCGTGCGCGAACGTGTTCTTCGCGAGCTCGGGCGACGGCGCGGTGCTCTCGCCGAGGATACTCGATTTCGGCGTGAGCAAGATCATCGGCGACAAGTACGACGGCCGCGTGCGCACCGACAGCGGCGCGGTGCTCGGCTCGCCGGCGTACATGAGTCCGGAGCAAGCGCGCGGCGCGGAGAACGTCGATGCGCGCGCCGACGTGTGGTCGCTGGGCGTGCTCATGTACGAGTGCCTGACAGGTCGCCCTCCGTTCGTCGCACGGAACTACAACGCGTTGATGGTCGCGATCATGAGCGTGCCGCACGCTTCGCTGCAGAGCGTCGTGCCCGGGCTCGACGGCGAGCTCGCGGAGCTCGTCGCGGAGTGCCTGATCAAGGATCGCACCGCGCGCGTGCAGAGCGCGGCGGAGGTCGGCGCGCGGCTCGAGCGGATCGCGCTCAGGTTGGGACGCGAGCGCGGCGCGCGGATCGATCTGCCGCAGCGTCGCGCTAGCGACCGGCAGGTGGCGCGCCCGCGCGCCCGCCATCGCGGCGCGATCGCCGTGGGCAGCGCCATCGGCGGCACGGCGCTCGGGATCGCGCTGGGCGTCACGCTCGTCGCGCGATCGCCAGCAGCGGTACCGGCGCATCCGGACGTCGCGCCGGCGAGCGTCGCGACGGGCGCAGCGGCCGCGGCGCCGCACAGGCCGATCGTGACGCCTGTGACCGGCGACGGGGCGGGCGCCACCCGGCCCGCTGCCGAGACGGACCTGGTGAAAGCCACGGCCCGTGGGCTGGGCATCGACGCGCCACGCGGTCGCCACGCGGCGCGCCGCGGCCACGTGCTGGCCCCGGCGCACGCGGCGCCGGCGACGGACGCCCGCGATGGCGCTGGCTCGCTGGCCGCGCTCGGCTTGCCGCGGCACAACCCGTACTGACCGTCCGAGTGGTGCTAACCTCGGCGCCCTCGCCGATGCAGTGCGGCGCTCGGGTCGCAGTGAAGCGTTTGGAAATCGAGACGATGGAGATCCCGCGATGATCGTTCTGATCATCGCGGTCGCCACGTCGCTGGTGGCTTCGTTCCTGTGCTCGATCTCGGAAGCGGCGCTGCTCAGCGTCTCGCGCGCGCAGATCGAGGCCATCGGCGACACGCGCGCGGCCGCCATCATGCGCCGCTTCAAGAACGAGATCGACGTGCCGATCTCGGCGATCGTCGTGCTCAACACCTTCGCGAACACGATCGGCGGCGCGATCTCGGGCGCGAAGTACGTGGAGATGTACGGCGACCACACGCTGCTGGCGTTCTCCGTCGTGTTCACCGTCGCCATCCTGCTGATCTCGGAGATCGTTCCGAAGACGATGGGCGTGCTGTTCGCGGGCACGCTGGCCACGCCCGTGGCGTTCTTCGTTGCAGGGCTGATCACGCTTTTGCGGCCGATCCTGTTCATGACCCGCGCGGTGTCGGGCCTGCTGCGCCGCGGGCGCGTCCAGCCCGTGACGTCGATCGAGGAGATCCGCCTGCTCGCGTCCATCGGTCGCACGGAGGGCGTGCTTACGGAGCGCACCGCGGACATGATCGAAGGCGCGACGGCGCTCCGCGAGCTGACGGCCTACGACGTGATGATTCCGCGCACGGGCGTGGTGTTCGTCGCAGGGGATCGCACGCTGGAGGAGAACCTGGCGATCGCCCGGCTCAGCGGTCACAGCCGGTTTCCCTACACGCCGGACGGCGACCTGGACAAGGTCGAGGGCATCGTGCTGATCAAGGACGCCCTCTTCCGCCAGCGCGAGGAGCATGACCGGCTCGACTGGAAACAGCTGCTCGGCCCACTGGTCGTGGTGCCGTCGTCGATGCCGCTGGAGCGACTCTTGCGCACCTTCCAGGAGGAGCGCCGCCACCTGGCGATGGTCGTGGACGAGTACGGCGGGTTCCAGGGGCTCGTCACGCTGGAGGACGTCCTCGAAGAGATCGTCGGCGAGATCGAGGACGAGAGCGACCGCGTCGATCCGTACATCGTCCGCCGCCCGGACGACTCGCTGGTGTGCCGGGGCTGGGCCGAGACGCGCAAGGTGTTCGAGCTCCTCGGGCTCGAGGACGAGGACATCGAGATGGTGACGATCGGCGGCTTCGTCGCCGAGCTCGTCGGACGCGTGCCGCGCACCGGCGACGAGGTGGACTACGCCGACTATCGCTTCACGGTGCTGCGCGCGACGGCGCGCCGCGCCGAGCGCATCGAGGTGCGAAAAGTGCCGCCCGGCGCCTCGCTCCGACCCCCGCCCGCGCGGGAGGAGTCCAAGGACTGATCGCGGCGTTGACACGTCCGCGCGCCGCTTTCAGGATTCCCGGTCGGTGGCACTACGAGCTCCAGCGTCTGCGGCACTGCTCGTCGCGTGCGCCATCGCGGCGTGCACGAACCACGATCCCGTGATCGGTCGCGTCGGTCCGGGGCCCATTCCGGACGCGGACGCCTCGACGATCTCCGGTGCGTATCCGTGTGCCGTCCAGAAAGTGCTCGAGGCGCGCTGCTGGCGTTGTCACACCGATCCGCAGCAGAACGGCGCGCCGTTCCCGTTGCTCACGTACGGCGACACGCAGAAGGAGTATCTGCTCCAGCCGGTGTGGCGCCGCATGATCGACGCGGTCTCCACCGACTACATGCCGTTCACGGCATTGCCGCTCGATCCGCCCGTGCAGCCGCTCGACGCCGATCAGAAGGCGACGCTGCTCGCCTGGCTGAAGAGCGGTCCGTTGCCTGACGGCGGCGCGGCCGGCGCGGCCGGAACCGCCGGCGCGGCCGGCGCGGCCGGAACCGCCGGCGCGTCCGGAGCGGCGGGAGCGGCGGGAAGTGCCGGCGCGGCGGGAAGTGCCGGCGCGGCGGGAAGTGCCGGCGCGGCGGGAGACGCGGGCGTCATCTACGCTCCGCCGCCTCCCGCCGGCCCGGGCGAGAGCTGTCCTTGAAACCGCCGCGGCATCGCGGACAAGCTATGTCCCAGCAGGGCCGCCGCTTGGTTGACATCTGAACAGCCGAGCAGTAGGTTCGCCCGCATCAGGGAGAGGCGAAATGGACGACAAGAAGAGCAAGGCCCTCGAGCTGGCCATCGCGGGCGTGCAGAAGGAGTTCGGTCAGGGCGCGATCATGCGCCTCGCCGACGGCGAGACGATCCACGGCGACGTGCCGGTCATCCCCACCGGGTCCCTGGGGCTGGATATCGGTCTCGGTATCGGCGGCTACCCGCGCGGGCGCATCGTGGAGATCTACGGACCGGAGTCGAGCGGCAAGACCACGCTCACCCTCCACGCGATCGCCAACGTGCAGCGTCAGGGTGGCGTGGCCGCGTTCATCGACGCGGAGCACGCGCTCGACATCAACTACGCCAAGAAGCTCGGCGTGAAGACGGACGAGCTGCTCGTTAGCCAGCCGGACTACGGCGAGCAGGCGCTCGAGATCGCGGACATGCTCGTGCGCTCGGGCGCGGTCGATCTCGTGGTTATCGACTCGGTCGCGGCGCTCGTGCCGAAGGCGGAGATCGAGGGCGACATGGGCGACTCGCACGTGGGCCTGCAGGCGCGGCTGATGAGCCAGGCGCTGCGCAAGCTCACCGGCTCGGTGAGTCGCTCGCAGTGCATGATCTTCTTCACCAATCAATTGCGCATGAAGATCGGCGTGATGTTCGGCAGCCCGGAGACCACCAGCGGTGGCAACGCGCTGAAGTTCTACGCCTCCGTGCGGCTGGACGTGCGGCGCATCGGCGCGATCAAGGAAGCGCAGCCCTCGGGCAAGGACATGACCGTGGTGGGAAATCGCACCCGCGTGAAGGTCGTGAAGAACAAGATGGCGCCGCCTTTCCGCGAGGTGGAGTTCGACATCCTCTACGGCCAGGGCGTGAGCCGCTCCGGAGAGGTGCTCGACATCGCGTCGGATCTGAACCTCGTGCAGAAGAGCGGCGCTTGGTACTCGAAGGACGGCGAGCGCATCGGTCAGGGGCGCGACAACGCGCGCGCCTACCTGGAGCAGCATCCGGAGATGCTCACGGCGCTGGAGATGGCGGTGCTCGAGCATCACGGCATCGTGCGCAAGCTCGCCGTCGCGGCGCCTGTCGAGGACGCGGACTCCGAGCCGGCGAAGAACGGCAAGTCGACGAACGGCGCCGCACGTCGTTCGGCCGCGCAGCGCCCGAGCTGAAGCGCGGGGGGATCCGCGGGCGCCCCGGGGCCACCGGGCCGTCGGATCCAGGCCTGTGGATAAACTGTGGATAAGCTGGGCGTCCGGGCTGGGGAAGCTGGGGACGTCTACCCCTCCACATGCCTGCTGATTGGCGGGTCCACGCCAGGAAGCCAAGCTGGATCGGGCACTTGGGTGCAGGCTCCAGCAGCGCTTGCGCATTCGTGTCTATCCATCGGTAATCAAAAGACTATCTGGCGCTTCCTTGACGCGCTGGATCGCGTCCCATACGCCGGAAATACAGACCTCATGCGCCACCATGTGACCTTCCCCTGGCAGCCTCCTCGACGTCGCGGACGTCGGCGTCGCGCGTCGGGCTCGGTCGCGCCGCGCATGGCGTCCACGGCGGTCCGCATTCCCGATCCGCGCGTCACGCAGCTGCCGTTGCGGTTCGCCTCGATCGCCATCGGTCC
Organism: uncultured delta proteobacterium; assembly: GCA_963775185.1. Lineage (GTDB taxonomy): Bacteria > Myxococcota_A > Polyangia > Polyangiales > Polyangiaceae > JAPSGB01. Next base: position 222,573 of record CAVZIE010000018.1, read on the forward strand.
GCAGATCTTCATCCACGAAGGCGCGCGCCAGGCGCTCGAGCGCCGCTTCAACGCGGCGTTCAGCGGTCCGGTCCAGCTCGCGGTCACCGACAACCGCCGCAACATGATCACGCATACGCGCGCCCGCGGCACGCTCGTGGTCCGCGTGCACATGATGTTCCTCGACGCGCCGGACCGGGTGCTCGACGCCCTGGTCCGCTACGTGATCCACGACGATCGCCTCGCCTCCCAGGTCGTCGGCGAGTACATCGACGCCAACAGCTTCCGCATCCGCGCCACGCGCCCGGTGGACGGCCCGCTCCGGACTCGCGGTCGCGTCCACGATCTGTTCGCCGTGCTCTCGGACGTGAACGAGAGCCACTTCGGCGGCAGCGTGACGGACGTGCTCGTCACCTGGGGTCGCCGCACCGCGCCGGCCGATCGCAAGCGTCAGACGATCAAGCTCGGTAGCTACAGCGCCACCGAGCGTCTGATCCGCGTGCACCCCGCGCTCGACAACGACTGGGTGCCTCGCTACTTCGTCTCGTACATCGTCTATCACGAGCTCCTGCACCACGTGATCCCGGCGGTGCGCGGCGGTGGCCGCGCGCTGCTACACACGCCGGAGTTCCAGCGGCGCGAGCGGGAGTACCGTCAGTACGAGCGCGCGATCGAGTGGGAAAAGAAGCACATCGATCGGCTGCTGCGCTGGAAGTAGCGGTTCCGCGCCGGACCGGCAAGACCCTGTAATTCAGAACTCGAGGGCCAGGCCCAGCATCCAGGTGTTCGCCCCGACGTTCATCTGCTTGCCCGAGCCGAAGCCGTCGAGCTGCGAGTAGTACCACTCCATGAAGAAGTAGGAGTTGTTCACGCCGGTCGAGTTGTCCATCTCCACGGCCGCGTCCTGGTCGAGGGAGTCGAGCAGGAACATGCCGCCGAGAGCGAACTGGTAGCCGTAGGAGCGGCCGTGGCCGAGCGTGCCGTCGTCGGCGTGGGCGCGGTCGCCGGTCTTGCTCCACCACAGGGCGTAGCCGAGGCCGCCCTTCACGTACGGCACGAGCGGGATCGGCGTGTCGCGGGCGAGCACGTCGATGCGCAACACGCCGACGGCGTACATCGGCATGACCGTCAGCGACGTGTCCTCCGCGGACACGCCGGTGCCGTCCTGCAGCAGCGCCTTGCCGGTTGCCTTGGTGTAGCCCCAGCTGAAGCCCGGCCCGAACGAGCCGAAATGCGGAATGCGCAGCGCCTGCCAGTCCAGCTCGAAGCCGATCAGGTAGCGGTTGCCGCTGCCGAAGCTCTGCTTGAACGGCGTCGCGCCGGAGAATTGCTCGTCGACGCGCGGGAGGTACGGCCCGAGGCGCAGCTCGAATGCGTACCCCTGCGGCGAGGAGTACTCGCGGGCGCGCGGGCGCCCGTACGGACCGAACTCGTCCACGCCCTGAGCCAGCGCGGGAGTCGCTGCCAGGAAGAGGGCCGCCGCGGCGGCCGCCACGACGATCTTCAACGGGCTCGCCTCCGTTGACGGACAATGCCGGCGGCGAATGCGCCGAGTAGCAGCCAGGCCATACCGGGCGCGCGGCGATGCGCGATGCCGCAGAACCCGCCGCCGCCCTGGCCGCCGGCCTTGCGGTACAGATCGAAGAAGCCGTCCACCGCCGCTGGCGTGCCGCACGAGACGGTGGAGAGCTTGCCGACGTTCAGCACGCCGTCGGTGGCGGCGACGCCAACCGCGTAGCTCACGCCGTTGGTCAGGCCCGTCGCGGCGCCCTCGGTGGTGCTGCCTCCGTTGGCCGACCCGCACTGGTAAGCCGTGGGCGGGATCTCGTCGGGGATCAGCACGCTGGATGGGCAGTCCGTGTTGACGGTGCCTCCGCCGCTGCCGGCGGAGCCCGCGCTGCTCGCGCCCGCCGAGCCGCCGGCGCCGCTCGCGCCCGCTCCGCCGTCGGTCGCCGCACCGGCTGCGCCTGCGGTTCCACTCGTGCCTGCGGTTCCACTCGTTCCGCCGGTTCCGCCGGTTCCGCTCGTGCCGCCGGTTCCGGCGTCGACCACGGTCCCCGCGCGTGGTGGGTCGCAATAGAAGTTGAAGCCGACGCGATCGGGATCCGCGGCGAGGTCCCACCCGAGCACCAGCTCGCTGTCGCCGACGCCGGCATTCACGTTGGTCGGCGGAGTGGGGCCGAGCAGGTCGTATTCGATGCCGGTGTAGGGATTCCCCGTGCCGGCGCTGCCGCCGGCGACGTTCTGTCCCGACCCGTCCACGAGGATGAAGTAGATTGCGAGCTGCTGCGCCGACGTAGAGGTGGCCTTGGTATCGCAGTCCTGCAGCGTGCCGCTGCCCTTGTTCCCGTTCGCGCCCGTATGCTGTCCGATGAGATCCTGGGCCAGAACCGTCACCGGATAGGACGTCCCGACGGTTGGCGCCTCCGAGAACACCCGCCAGCAGCTCGGCGAGGTTCCCAGGCGCTGGCTATAGTCCGTACAATCGGCGTTCGTCGAAGCCCACACCTCCAGCTGCGTTCCGGAAAACCCGGTCATGTTCAGCGTGAACTTGATCTCGGCGTTCTTCTGGCAGTCGCTGTAGTTGATCCAGGTCGGATGGTAACTGCTGCTGCGGCTCGCGATGCTGCGCGTGACGGTGGTCGCCACGTTGACCGTCTGCGCGTGCGCCGCGCCCGCCGCGCACAGTGCCGCGCCGGCGAGCGCGATGGCGGGCAGGAGCTGGAACCGGAATCGAAGAGCCATCGACCGCGTCCTTTGAGCACACAGCGTGCCACGGTGCAAACCCGCTGACGAGCGGCCTTTCGGCATGCGGAAAGCGCGGGCGCGACGCCAACGTGTCCACGGTGCCGACGCGGCTGCCAAAGTGTCAAGCGGCTGCTACGTTCCGGGCGTGTCGATAGCCGCGAGCACGATGCTTCTGGGCCGCTTCCGGGTCGTGGCCACGACTTCGCGGGCTGGCGGCGCAGAGGTCGTGGAGGCCCGGGAGCAGGACGCGGCGGCGACGCTCGTTGTGGTGAGCGGCGCCGCCGCGGGCGACGATCTGGAGTCGAGCCTGCAGCGGACCGCTCGCTACGCCCTGGGCATCGCCGGCATCGAGCAGCCGCTGACCGGCGGCTGGGTGGCGATCACGCCCGACGTGGACGCGCCGCCGAGCAGCGCGCCGGCGCGATCGTTCGTTGTGGCGTATGCGCGCCACGGCTCCAGCGTCGAGGCGTTGATCGACGCCGGCCCGTGCGCGCCGGCTCGGGCCGCGGCCATCGTGCAGGGCGTGGCCGAGGCAATCGCGGCGCTGCACGATCAGGGCGTCGCCCACGGCCACCTCAGGCCGGAGCTTGTGACGCTGGAGGGCGAGCGCGTGCGCGTCGCGGGCTTCGGCGTCGCGCAGCTCGCGCAGTCGCTGGGCGGGCCGCGGCTCGTGCGTGACGCGCTGCCGGTGGCGTACCGTGCGCCGGAGCTTCGCGGTCCGATGCCGGCGCGCCCCGAGACGTGGAGCGACGTGTGGGCGCTCGGCGTGCTGGCGTCCGAGTTGCTCGCGGGCCGGCGCGCGCCGGAGCACCTGGATGCGCCCACGCCGGCCGCGCTCGGTGTGTCGCTGCCCAACGCCGCCGCGCGCTGCATCGAAGCTGCGCTGGCGAGCGCCGTCGGATCGCGTCCGCGCGACGCGCGCGCCTGGGCGGCCGAGCTCGTCGGCGCGCTCTCGGCGCTCGCGGCGACAGGGAAGGGGGATGCCGGTCCGGCGCGGCCGGCGTCGAGTGCCGGTGGCAGCGAGACGGCGCTGGACGTCGCGCCGGCCGGCGCCGGCGGCGAAGCAACGCGCGGCGCGGATGCAACGCCCGTCGACGAAGCAAGGCGCGGCGCCGACGCGACTCCGGGACGACGCAGACGCGACTCCGGGCACCGACGCGACTCCGGGCACCGACGCGACTCCGGGCACCGGAACGACGCCGGGCGCCGACGCGACGCCGGGCACCGGAACGACGCCGGGCGCCGACGTTGCGCGCGCTGGTGGCGCGACGACCGCGGGCAACGGCGACGCGACGGCGTCCGCCGGGAACGCCGCGTCTCCGCCGCCGACCGCGCCGCCGTCCGCGAGCGCGCACAAGCGTGAGGGACCGACGTTGGTCGTGGTGCTGGCGCTGGCGATCGGCGTGCTGCTGATGGTCGGCGTCATGGGTGCGGGCATCGCGATCGCCGTGGCGGTGCGCAGGCCCACGCCGGTGACGGTCACCGCGCCGCCGCCCACGTTCGGTCCCGCGCTCCCGGCGCCGCTCGCGAGCGACGCCGGCGCCGCGCCGGACGCGGAAGCGACGACCGGGCCGGAGACCTCCGCCGATGACGGCAGCGACGCCGGCGCGGCCGCGGTGCCGCCCGCTCGGCGCGCGACGCTCGGCCCCGACGACGACAAGGCCGCGATCCCCCTCGACCGTCACACGCCCGTCTGGGGTCCGCCGGACGCGCTCGTCACCATCGTGGAGTTCGGCGATCTCGACTGTCCGCACACGCGGCGCCTGTTCGGCGTGATCAGACGCCTCAAGGCTCGCTTCGGCGACGATCTGCGTGTCGCCTGGCACCATCGACCGATCCCGAGCCACCCGCACGCGCGCGCTGCCGCGGCGGTTGCCGCGGCGCTCCACGACGACAGCGGTGACGCCGCGTTCTGGTCGCTGACCGAGCAGCTGGCGACAAGTCGCGAAGACTCAAGCGACGCGCGGCTGTCGGCGTGGGTGACCGCGGCCGGAGGCGACGGCAGCAAGGTGGCGACCTGGGCGCACGACCCGGCCGCGAGCCAGGTCGTGGACGCCGATCTCGATCTCGCCGGTCGCTTCAACGTGCGCGCCACGCCCACGTTGTTCGTCGACGGCATTCGCGTCGAAGGCTACCAGAGCTTCGCGGCGCTGGCCGGCGTGGTGCGCCGGGAGATCGCCCGCGCGCGATCGTCGCTGGCGTCCGGCGTCGCGAAGCACGCGCTGTACGCGACGCGGGTCCACGACAACCTCGCCGAAGAGGGCAACGACGCGCCCTCGCGCAGCTGTCCACCCGTGGGTAGCTCGCCGGTGCGCGGCCCGTCCGACGCGCTGGTCACGATCGTCGAGTTCTCGGATCTGGAGTGTCCTTTCTGCCGGCGGGTGCAGCCGACGCTCGATTCGGTGCTGGCGCACCACCCGACGGACGTGCGCCTGGTGTGGAAGAACTACCCGCTGTCGGCTCACAAACAGGCCCGCCCCGCGGCGAGCTTCGCCATGGAGGCGTACGCGCGCGGCGGCGCGCCGGCGTTCTGGCGCGTGCAGCAGCTGTTGTTCGGCGCGCCGTCGCTGGACGAGCCGAGCCTGAGCCTGATCGCCAAGAGCGCAGGCCTGGACGAGACCGCGTTGCTACAAGCCGCGCGCGAAAACACGCACGCGCGCGAGATCGACGCGGACGTCAAGTTGGGCGAAAAGCTCGGCGTCACGGGCACGCCGACCTTCTTCATCGATGGACGCTTGCTGTCCGGCGCCCAGCCCCTGGCCGAGTTCGAGACCGTGGTCGGCGAGGAGATCCTCGTGACACGGCACCTGGTCGCGGCCGGCATGCCGCGCGCGAAGGTCTACGACGCGATCTGCGCCGCGCCGTGAAGCGCGCTACAGCCGGATCTCGACGTGCGTCTGCTTGCGCAGGCCGTCGAGCCACACGCGCCGGGCGCGGTTCATCTTGTCGAGGTACACGCGCTCGCCGAGCTCCGATCGGGCGTCGGCGTAGGTCGGCAGCTGCGACTCCTCTCGCTCGACGATCTTCAGGATCACCAGCGAGTCGCCCACGCGCACGGGCGGCGACACTTCCCCGACCTCGAGGCCGAGCGCGACGCGGTCGAGCTCGGCGGGGAGCTTGCCGGGCTTCACGCGACGGAGCAGCCCGCCCATCGCGCGGGTCGCCGCGTCGTCGGAGTAGTTTCGCGCGAGCTCGGCGAAATCCGCGCCGCGGCGTGCGAGATCGGCGACGTGGTCGGCCTTGCGACGCGCCGTGACCGCGTCCGCGCCGTCGCCTCGCGGGGCGTCGATCTTGATCCACGCCGGACGGAACGCGAGCTTCTTGCGCTCGTCCACGACGATGCGCCGGTAGGCCTGCCTGAGGTCCTGCTCGGTGACGCGGATCCGGCCCTGGATGCGCAGGTTCAGCAGCTTGGCCTCGAGCACCTGGCGACGGATCTCGGTGCGGTAGTCGCGCTCCGTCAGGCCGCTGCGGATCGCCTCGCCGACGACCTGCTCGACCGACATGTTGTTCTGCTCCGCCACCCGCGCGACGGCGTCGTCCACCTCGCGCGCGGTCACGACGATGTGGGCGCGGTTGGCCGCTCGCTGCTCCAGCTCTTCGTCCACCATGCGCTCGAGCAGCATCTTGTGCATCTGCGAGATCGCGGCGGCGCGCTGTGCACCCGGCGGGACCTCGTCCATCACCCGCACCAGGAAGGGCCTGGCGCGCTGCTGCAGATCCGAGAGCAGGAGCGCCTTCTCGCCGATCACGGCGACGACGCGCTCGATGACGGTGGCGTGCGCGACCGGCACCGCCGAAAGCAGCGCTCCCACGACGAGGCCCGCGGCGACGAACCGCGATCGGCGTCGGTGGGCGACAGGTCGGTCGGAGCCGGACATCGCGGAAGGGCTTACCACATCCTTCCCGCTGCGGGCGGCTACGGCGCTTGACCCGTCGCGGTGGGGGCGACATCGTGGGATCGGCATGGCGAGATGGCGGTGGGGCGTCCTGGTGCCGGGGCTGGTCGCGTTGGTGACCGCAGCGCGGCCTGCGCGCGCCGGAGCGAACGACCCGCCGCACAGCGGGGCCCTGCCCGATCTACCGGCCGCGCCGCCGGCCCCGGCGGGCGCGACGCCGGCGCCGCCCGGCGCAGGCGCGACGCCGCCGGCCGACGCTCCGGGGGGTTCCGCGCCGGACCAACAAAAGAAGAAGGCGCCGGCGACGCCGCCGCCGGCCCCTGCGCCGCCACCGGGCTCCGCGCCTGCCGCCGGCGCGCCTCCCGGCGCGTATCCGCCGGGCGCGTATCCGCCCGGCGCGTATCCGCCGGGCGCGTATCCGCCGGGCTACCCGGCGCCGTATCCGTATCCCGGCGGCTACCCGCCGCCCTACTACCCGTACCCGCCGCCGTACTATCCGTATCCGCCGCCGCCCGAGGAGCCGGCGAAGCAGCTGCCGGTGGACGCGTCGGTGCGCGGCTCGCCGTTCGTGGACGGCTTGATCACGGGCGCGTTCTTCGAGAATCGCTTCGAGTCCGCGGTGAACGTCGGGGTGCAGGTCGGGATGTACGCGGGCGGGCGCGTGCGGCTCACCGCACGGCTGCTCGCCTACACCGACACCAGCTCGTCGTCGACCAACTACGACGCGAGCAACCCGTACTACTACCCGACGTCGTCGCAGCACCCGACGATCCTGTGGGGCGCGTCGGCGGGCTACGCACTCGTCGCGGGACGGTCGTTCGCGCTCTCGCCCGGGCTCGTGTTCATGGGCGCGGACAAGTCGAACGGCTATTTCCTCGGCTTGGGCTTGCCGTTCGACTGGGTGCTCAGCAGCGGGCTCCGGATCGGCTTCGAGGTGGCGTACGGCCGCGCCTTCGGCGGGACGTACGAGGCGTCCTGCAACAGCACCACGTGCCCGCAAGGCACGACGGCGGAGTTCGATCGCCCGGCGGGGACCGGGCTGTTGCTGCAGTTCGCCCTCGGGTTCGGCTTCAACCACCCGGATCCAGAGTAGCGCGACTAGCGCCGGAACTCCGATCGCGCGGCCGTCGTCAGGTAGAAATCGCGCGGCCAGTGGCGGTAGTAGCGCGCGCGGATCACCGGCGTGCCGTCGTTGGGATCCACGTCGTCGCCGATGACGCCGATGACGCGCAGCAGCGAGCCGGGACCCACGCTGTAGCGTCCGATGTCGTCGCCCGAGCGGAGCTTGACCAGCGCGTGCACGACGGCGTGCTCGTGATCGCTGACGGTGACGCGACACGAGTCCTCGTCCTCGGTCTCGCACAGGTTCCGCGGCTCCAGCGTGCGCACGCTCAAGGTCAGCGAGGCCGCGCCGCCGTCGCCGTCGACGCGGCTCTTGACCACGCCGAACACGCTGACGGGCTTGCCCTTCCACTGGCTCGGCATGCGCTGGACCATGATCGGGTCGTAGTTCTTGGCACTCTCCGCGGCGGTGGCTTCGTCCGACAGCGGGACGTAGCTGCGCGCGTGGCCGTATTGCCCGGCCGAGTGGCAAGCGGCGAGTAGCAGCGCGCCGGCGAGGATCCAGGTTCGACGCATGGCGCCGGCGTATCACGCTTCGTGCCGCGGATCACCCGGTCACGGCGCGGCGCCGGCGCTCGCTGTGGGGTCGCATGCCGCGTGCGCGGCCCAGCAGGCGCAAGAGCAGCTCGACACCGAGCAGTCCGCCCAGGATAACCGCCAGCGTTGGGGATGCGTCGACCTGTGCGGAGCGCTCGCCCGCGGAGGCCCGCGTGACGCTCTCGTCGGGTTTTCGCGGAGCTTCGACGACCTCGCTTGCATCGATCGACACGACGCGCGTCTGGCGGGCGCCGTCCACGCCGAGCTGATAGCGGCCGAGCAGTGTCGGCACGACGAGCTTGCGAGCCTCTGCACAGCCGCTCTCGGGCTGCGCGCACTCGGGCGCGGCTTGGTCCTCCACCGGCAGCGGCCCCGCCGGGCCCGTCACCGAGACGTGGCTCGACGACGCGAACAGCCACGGCGTGCCGGCCTTGCTACGGCGCGGACCGGAGCGTTGCTCGGCCTCCCCGACGACGTGATCGAGCAGGGCGAGGAAGCCGGGGCGCAACGCGAAGTCGCTCTGGTCGACGGACGACGGCAAGGCGACGCTCGCCACCAGGCCACGGCCCTGGCTGCGCTCGAGGATGAACGGACGCCCGTCCTGCCAGCGGGCGGCGACGCGCGCGCCGGCGAGCCCTTCGCCGTCGAGACGCGCGCGGCCGCGCGGCGCGATGTCCGCGAGGCTCTCGGCGTCGGCGCCGAGCCAGCTCATGCTCTTCACGTCGACACCCTTGACCGACGTCGGCTCCCAGGGCGCGGTGCTGCGCACGAACGGCTCGAGCGTCGTGCCGAGCTGCACCTTTTCCGCGCCCGGGCCGAGCAGCCCGAGCGCGACGCCGCCGCGATCGATCCACGACCCGAGCGCCGTGCGCGCCTCCGGCGAGATCCCGGACGGGTCGTCGAGGACCACCACCGCGTAGCCGGCGAGTGCCTGCGGATCGTCGGGAACGAGCGCGAGCGGACGCACCGGCATGCGACGACCGAGCGCGGACAGCGCTTGCTCGAGCACCGTCGGCCCGCCCGTCGTCACACTGCCCGTGGCGGTGTCCGCGACGACGGCGATGCCGAGCGCGTCGGTCTCCGGGCGCCACCGGCGCGGCGTCGTCGTGCGCGAGCGCGTCCTTGCCGTCGAGCCGCGCGTCGAGGGCGGTCCACGCGGCGGGGAGATCGACGCCCAGCGTCTGCGTGCCCGCGCGCGTGGCCAGCTTCGCGCGGCCGACGACCCCTTCTGGTCGCGCCGCGCCGGCTGGGGCGGTCGTCGCCTTCGTCGCGACGACCTCGAAGGTGCGTCCTTGCGCGGCGGCCGCCGTCGAGCACGCCACCGTCGCGTCGATGCGCCGTCCGCGCTGCTCGGCGGAGACGATGCCGCAGTCGTCGACGGACGCACGCAGCTCGGTGAGCGGCGCGATCAGCGCCGGCGTTCCGTCGGGCAGCGGATCGCCGGCGAGATCGCTCAGGACCACTACCCTCTTGTCGACCTGCGGCAGCTGCTTGATCGCCGAGCGCGCGATCTGGACGGCCGCGGCCAGGTCCGTGGCGCGGTCGCTCGGGGCGAGCGTGTCGAGCGATCGCCGCGCGGCGGACAAGTCCGTCGTCGCAGCCAGCGCGAGACGCGCCGGACGTCCGGCGAGCACGACCGCGACCGCGTCGCCGTCGCGCGCGGAGCGCAGCAGCTGATGGGCGCCGTCCAGGGCGCGCTGCCAGCGCGTCTTGCCGTCGACGGTGGCGCGCATGCTGAGCGAGTCGTCCACGACCAGCGCCAGCGCCAGCGACGCGCCTCCCTGGCGCGACAGGCTGAGCCGGGAGCAACTGACGAAGGGCGTCGCGCCGAGCAGCGCGAGCGCGACGATGATCGAGCCGCGAACCGCGAGCAAGGCGCGATCCTCGAGCCGGCTCCGCTGTCGCGCGACCGGTGGCGCGGCGGGGACGAGCGCCGCCGGCGGAAACTCGCGCTCCTTGGCGCGACCGCGTCGGAGCAGGTGCGCGGCGACGGGGACGGCGACGAGCACCGCGATCGCCAGTGCGGCGGCGACCACGAACGTCACGGGCCACCTCCGGCGGGCACCGCCAGGATGTTCTGGACGACGCCGACGGCGTCGTCCGCGGTGGTGCAACGTACCAGCCGTCCGCCGTGGGGGATCAAGCGGTCCTCCCACCTCGAGGCGATCCGTTCCAGCGCGTCGAGATAGCCGGCGCGCGCGAGCTGGCCGTCGGTTTCGACCAACGCGCCGCCCTCCACCGCCCGCAGCCGGAGCGGACCGTCGAACGGGAAGCTCGCTTCAACGGGGTCGAGCACGCGCACGACGATCAACGTGCGTCCGCGCGTGGACAGCGCGACCAGCCGTTCGAGCGTGCCGTCGGGCAGATCGAGCAGATCGCTCAGCAGCACGATGATCGAGCCACGCCGCGCATGGCGCGCGATCGGCGCGACCGAGCGGTCCACCGCGGCAGGGTCGAGGCTCAAATCGCCGCCGGGCTCGACGTCCTCGAGCGCGCCGAGCAGGCGCTCGAACGCCTCGCGGCCGCTCATCGCCGGCAGCGGACGGCCGACGTCGCCGCCGAGCCAGTCGAGCGCGACCGGATCGCCCGTGGACAGCGCGACCCGCGCCAGGGCCGCGGCGATCAGCGCGGCATACGCCAGCTTCGCGCCCGGCGCGCGCTCGCTCCGGAAGCCCATCGATGCACTGGCGTCGATCAGCAGCCGGAGCGTGCGGTCGGTCTCGGTCTCGAACTGCCGCACCAGCAGGCGACCGTGGCGCATCAGCGCCCGGCGATCGAGCCAGCGCAGGTCGTCGCCCGGCGTGTACGCGCGGTGGCCGCCGAACTCGATGCCCGCGCCGCGCCGCGCGCTGCGGTGGCCGCCGGCGTACACGCCGTCGGCGACGCTCTGAGCGCGGAGCCTGAGCGGGGCAAGCTTGCCCCAGTCCATGCCGCGAACGTTGCCGGTCATGGGGCGCCGTCGCTCAAGGACGGAAGCGCTCGCCGGTGGCGGTCGGGTTCGCCCCGTTCAGACCGCCCCACAGCACGAACTCCGCGCCGGTCCAGGCCCCGGCACCCCACAGGTGTGATTCGCCCGAGGGCCAGGAGGGCACGGCGGTCCATGTGTTGCTGGAGGCGGTGTAGATGGCGCCGTTCGTGAAGTTGGTGGTTTGGCCCTTCGGATCCTGGCCGCCGAGAAGGAGCACGTTGCCACCGCTGATGCGCGCCGACCAGCCGGTCTCGCGTGCGGGGGCCCAGCGCGGGGTCGGCGCGGAGGCGGTTGCGAGCGTCGACCAGTTGCCCGCGACCGGATCGAAGCGGCCGCCGTCGCCGAGCACGCTGTTGTTCGGCTGGTTGCCGCCCCACGCGACGAAGTAGCTGCCGTCCCAGCGCCCGAACGCGCCGAAGCGCTTGCCTGGGCCCTTCGACACGTTCTCCCACTTGTCGGTGGCGGCCGTGTAGCGGAACGTGGCGTCGGTCGTGCCCGCGCCGTCGGGGCGCCCGCCGAAGACGTAGAACGCGGTGCCCGACCAGCCCGTGGTCGGGTACAGGATGGCGCCCGGACCGCCCGACGTGCTCGCGCCGGCCCACTTGTCGTTCTGCGGGTCGTAAAGCCACGTGCCGCCGAGCGGCGTGCCGCTGCCCGACGTGCCGCCGTAGAACAGCACGCGGGAACCCGTCCAGACACCGATGGGCGCGCGCCGCGCCGGCGGTGCGCCCTGGGTGGACATCGGCTGCCAGCTGTTGGTCGAAGGATCGTAGCGGCCGCCGGTGGCGTAGTCGGTCGCGCCGGTGGCGCTGCCGCCGCCCCACACGACCACCACCGAGCCGGTCCACACCGCCGTGGCGAGAACGCGCGCGGACGGCGTGCTCGAGTCCACGGCGACCGTGGTCCACTTGTCGGACCCCGGATCGTACATCGCGCCGGTGTTGTACGCGGCGTTGCCCTGGCCCGCGCCGCCCCACACGAACATCGCGCTCCCCGTCGAGGTGTACGCGGTCTTGCTGCGCGCGGCGAAGCCCGTCGGTGCCGCCGCGGTGGTCACCCACTTCGGCGTGCACTGCGACGAAGAGCAAGTGCGTCCCGGTCCACACGCGATGCCGCAGCCGCCGCAGTTGGCCGGGTCATTGGACTGGTCGACGCATTTCGCGTTGCACAGGGTCTGCGTGCCCGTGCACGTGGGCGAGACGCACTGGTTGCCGCTGCAGACCTTGCCGCCGCTGCAGTCGCCGTCGCCGCAGCACTCGAAGCACGCCTGCTGGCCGCAGCAGACGCCGCCGCCGGAGCATGTCGCACCGTGCGCGCAGTTGCCGGCGCTGTCGCAGGTATCGTTGGTACAGCCGTCGCCGTCGCTGCACTGCGTGGCGTCGCAACACTCGCGGCAGTCGGCGCCGCAGTCGTTGGGCGTGCCGGCCGCGCACTGGCACGCCGACCCGCTGCAGATCGCGCCCGGCTTGCACGGCGTGTTGCACGCGCCGCAGTGAGCGGCGTCGCTGCGCGTGTCGACTTCGCAGCCGTCGCTGCCGCCGTTGCAGTCCGCGAAGCCGGTCACGCACACCGGCGTGCCGCCGATGCATTCCTGGTTCGCGCCGACCACGTTGCCGCATCCGCCGCAGTTGTCCGGGTCGGTCATCTCGTCGACGCAGGAGGAGCCGCACAGGCTGAGTGACCCGCAGCCGGCCGCGCACGACGTTCCGTTGCAGACCGTGCCGCCGCTGCACGTCGTCGAGCAATCGCCGCAGTGCGCGGGATCGGTCTTGGCAACTTCGCAGCCCGCGGTCGTGTCGCAGTCCTGGTAGCCCGTCGCGCAGCCGCAGGTGCCGGCGCTGCACGTCGCGTGCACGCCGCAGTCGTTGCTGCACGACCCGCACGTCGCCGGATCGTCCAGTGACGCCTCGCAGCCGTCGTCCGCTTGGCTGTTGCAGTCGCCAAAGCCGGCGGCGCATCCGCATTGACCGGTGGTGCACTCCTGGTTGGCGCCGCAGCTGTGTCCGCAGCTGCCGCAGTTCGTCGCGCTCGCGTCGATGTCGGTCTCGCAGCCGTTGCTCTTGTCGCCGTCGCAGTCCGCGCGTCCAGGCGGACACACGCAAGCGCCCTTGTCGCAGATCGCGTCGAACGGACAGGCGACGCCGCAGCTGCCGCAGTTGTCGGGGTCGGTGGCCGCGTCGACTTCGCAGCCGTCCACGACGTTGTTGTTGCAGTCGAGGAAGCCCTGCGCGCACTGGTTGATGCACGAGCCGCTCGCGCAGATCGTCCCCGGGCAGCCCTTGCCGCACTTGCCGCAGTTCGCGCGGTCCGTCTGGCGATCGACGCAGGTTCCGTTGCAGCAGTCCACCGCCGCGCAGCCCGTGCAGACGCCTGCTTCGCCCGCCGCGCCGGCGCTGCCGCGCGCGCGTGCCGCTCGCGCCGGCGTTGCCGCTCGCGCCGGCGCTGCCGCTCGCGCCGGCGCTGGCGTCGTTGCCCGCCGCGCCGCTGGTCCCCGCGCTGGCATCGGCCCCGGCGCTACCCCCGTTGCCCGCGGTGCCGCCGGCGCCGGGCACGGTCTCGAAGTCGTCCGACAGCAGCGCGGGACAGCCCGACGCGAACAGCGCGACGAACATCAGCGCGACGAGGCGCCCGGGCCAGGTCATTTGCCTGCGCATCAGAATCTCCCGCTCACGCCGGCGCCGCCCAGTCCGACGAAGGGCGTGACGCCCGCGTGGTCGGCCTGCCTGCCGGGCTTCGACACGAGCAGCAGGGCCACGCCGGCGCCGACACCCACGGCGCCGACGACGTAGCCGATGGTCGAGACGGTGCGCAGCGAGCGGAACGCGGCGACGTCGTCCGCGCCAGCGCTTCCGTCCACGCAGCGGCCGCCGGGGCAGCTGCTCTCGGCGCTCGAGTGTCGGCTGGTGGCCATCAGGCCCGTCGTCACGCCGACGCCGAGGCCAACCACGCCGACGCCGAGCCCGACGTACGCGAGCGTGCGCTCGGTGTGCGACGCCCGTGGGCGTGGGGTTGGGGGTTGCCGGTCCGGCGCGGAAGGGCCGGGAGCGGGCACAGGCGCGACCGGCGCGGGCTCGGGCGACGCGCCCTCCTGCGCCACGAGCGAGAGCGTCACGCCGCCCGACTCGCCCTCGGCGACGGTTGCGTCGGCGCTCGCTCGAGAGTGGGCGGTGGTGGCGACGAGATGATGTGCGCCGGGATCCACCGGCGCAGCCACGCCGACGAGCGCAGGCGGCACGCGCCTGCCGTCCATCGTCACGGTCAGATCCGCGTCCGCCTTGCCCGGACCCTCGACGGAGATCATGAGCTTGGGGACGCGCGGCCTCACGTTCGCGAGCTCGTCGCCGGCCTGCGTGACCGCGTCGCGGAACGCTTGTGGCGAGTGTGCGTCGATGGGAGTGCGCTTGGTGCGCACGTAGGCCTCGACCGCCTCCACGAGCCGTCCAAGCTTGACCAGCGCGCGGGCCTCCCGCAGCGACAGCGTCGGCGCCGGCAACAGGGCGTAGGCGCGGTGGTAGAGATCCTGCGCCGTGGCGTAGTCGCCGCTGGCGAAGGCCTTGCCTGCGCGGTGCGCGAGATCGCGCGCGGCATCCCGCGTCGCGTCGTCTACCGGCGCCGCGACGCCGACGCTCGTCGACAACACCAGCAGCAGAGCGAGCGCAGACGCGCCCTTGCGCCGTTCAGAAGCCAAGATCCTCGTCATCCTTGTGGGCCTTGTGTGCTGGTGGCGGCTTGGCCGTGGGCGTTGCGGCGGCGGGCGGGCTCGACGACGTGCGTCGACGGTCGCGTCGCGCTCTGTGTCGCGGGCGGCCGCGCTGGGCGCGGAGGCCGGCAGCGGCAACGGGTACGGCGCTCGCCGTCGCGCTCGCGGGCGGCTGCGCCTGCGCTGGCGGCGCGGCGCTCGCCGCGTGCGGGGGCGCGGGTCGGGGAGGGCCTTGGCAGTGGACGCGTCGCCGTCGGAGTGCCGCATCGCGATCGCCCCAGACGATCGCACCGGCCGCCAGGAGCGATACGGCGACCGCGCCGAGGACCCAGGACTTGCGACGCGGCGCGGGCGCGATCCCGGTCGGCGTGGGCGGTCGGACTCGCGCCTGCGCGGCGGCCGTCGTCGGCCGGATGGTCTCCATGTCGGTGACGGAGAACCGCGGGCTGCTCATGCGGAAGCCCGGCGACGAGCCCGGACTGTCGAGCCACGTCGCGCGCAGCGACTGGCCGTACACGTCCTCGGTGACGCCGTGCGAAAACAGCCACAGGGCGAGCGCCTCGCCGAGATCGCGCATGTTCTGCCAGCGATCGGCCGGGTCCTTCTGCAGCCCACGCTCGAGGATCGCCCACAGCTCGACGTCGCCTGCGGCGTAATCAAGGATCGGCTTCACCGGATCCTCGATGATGCGCCGGAGCAGCGCGTGGTAGTTCGACTCCTCGAACGGCACGCGGCCCGTGATGGTCTCGTAGAGCACGATGCAGAAGGCCCAGATGTCGCTGCGGCGATCGACGTCCGCGCCGCGCGCTTGCTCGGGGGACATGTAGTCGGGGCTGCCCAGCACGGTGCCGGCCTGGGTCAGCTTGCGCTCGTCGTCGCTCAGGTGTCGCTCGAACTTGGCGATGCCGAAATCGACGACCTTGGGCTGCAAGCGCTCGTCGCTGGTGGCCAGGAACACGTTCTCCGGCTTCAGATCCCGGTGGATCACCTTCTTGCCGTGGGCCACCACCAGCGCATCGGCGATGGGAAGCAACAGCTGCACGGCGAACGTCGCGGCGATGCGGCCCTCGCGGTCGAGCAGGTCGCCGAGCGTCTCGCCCGTCAGGAGCTCCATCACGATGAACGGATCGCCGCGGCGGGTCCGACCGAAATCGAACACGCGCACGATGCTCGGGTGCTTCAGCCGTGCGGCCGCGCGTGCCTCGGTGAGCAGACGTTGCCCGGCGTCGGGATTGTCGAGATCGCTCCGGATCAGCTTGAGCGCGACCTGGATGTCGAGCGGCAGGTTCTTGGCGACCCAGACCGATCCCATGCCGCCCTCGCCGAGCATGCGCTCGAGGCGGTACTTGTCCGCGATGACCTCGCCGGAGACGTAGCGAGGGCCCGTCGACGAGGCAACGCCGGTGCCAGCGTTGCTTGCCACGCGCACGTCACTCACTCTTCATTCCTGTGCCTGGGGCGCCTGGGAGAAGGAACCACGTTCAGGATGCCACACAGCGTTTCGCGGAGCAGCGCTTCGCGGGGCTGATCATCCGCGCAGTCATACGCCTCCCGCAAGGCTCATCAGGATGCCCACGATGATGCCGATCACGACGGCGATGAGGCCGATCACGATCCAGGTGCGGCCGGGCCCGCGTTCGGCGGCCGGTGACGGCACGGGACCGGGGCTCGTCTCGCGCAGCATCTCCGGGAGCCGCAGCGCGTGCTCGGTGTCGCGCGTGGCGAGGTCCCGATCCGCTCCGTCGCGCGGCGGCGGCATCGTGGACGCGACGTCGGTGGGGCGCTCGACGGCGCCCGCCACAGCGTTGGCGAGCTCGTCGGCGGAGCTGTAGCGATCGTCCGGATCCTTGGCCAGGGCGTGCATGATCGCCGCCTCCAGGGCTGGCGGGACGTCGCGGCCGGCGGCGCGGTTCGACGGCGGCGTGGGTTGTTCGAGCAGGTGCGCCGTCATGACGCCGATCGGGCTGTTCGCGGAAAACGGCACGCTGCCGGTGACGAGCTCGTACAGGATCACGCCCGCGGCGTAGATGTCGGCGCGCGCGTCGACCTCGTCGCCGCGAGCCTGCTCGGGCGCCATGTACTCGGGCGTGCCGAACACCATGTTCTGCTCGGTGAGCACGTTGAGCGACGCGCTCGGATTGCCGCGAATCAGCTTCGCCATCCCGAAGTCGAGTACGCGCACGTGCTCCCGGCCGCCGTTGTGCTCGACCAGCACGTTGCCCGGCTTCAAGTCACGGTGCACGATGCCCGCGGCGTGCGCCATCTCGAGCGCCGCGCAGATCTGTATCACGATGTCGGCGGCGCGCGCCGGCGGTAGCGGCCCGTCGTGCATCAGACGCTCGAGCGGCTCGCCGTCGACCAGGGCCAGCGCCATGTACAGCACGCCGTCATCGGTCTCGCCGAAATCCAGCAACGGCACCAGGTGATCGCCGCTCAGCGAGCGCAAGATGCGCGCTTCCCTGTTGAAACGCCGGTTGATCTGTCGATCGCGGATCAGATGTCGGTGGATCACCTTGAGCGCGACCTGGCCCTCGCCGTCCTGGTCGTCGGCGACGTAGACGATGCCGCTGGCGCCTTCGCCCAGGACGCGCTCTACGCGATAGCGCCCGGCCAGCACGTGACCCGGAGGGAGAGCGCCGTGAGGCAGATCTTCCGCGTCGCCCATGCTCATTCCGGGCTGCCGCGCTCGCATGCGGCGACGAGCTTCGGGCTCATCATCACCGGATCGACGCGGGCCCGCGGATCGTTCTTGCGCCACGTGGTGCAAGCGGCGGTGGCGAGTCCCTGGGCGTCGAGCGCGGCGTAGGCCTCGAGGAGCTGGCGATTGATCACGGCAATCTGCGGCTTGGTGAGCGGCCCCGAGGCGAGAAAGCGCGTCCCGCGGGTCACGGCCTCTACGTAGCGCCCGGCGCGCACGTCGGCCAGCAGCGCGGGCAGCTCGCTCTCCACGCGGCGCTGGGCCTGGCGCGTATCGCCCGCGGCCTGGCTGCATGTCGCGATGGCGGCCTCGGCGGCGGCGTGCTTGCCCACCTCCGTGAGCGGAAGATCCGTGAGCGGCACGAGCACGACGTCGCCGCGCCGCACCCGCTTGCCCTTGAAGCCGTTGTAGTGATCGAGCACCCACGCCTTGTTCATGTCGCCCATGTACTTGTAGGCGATGGTGACGATCGTATCGCTGCCGGACGCGACCACGCGCAGGTTGTACGGGATCACGATCTCGGCGCCGTCGGCCGGCGGCAGCCACGGGCTGGTGCCGTTGGCGGCGGCGAGCACGTCGGCGCGGGTCGTGGCGCCGAGCAGCGTGCCGGCCAGATCGGTCCAGCTGTCGCCGCCCTTTACCCGGCGGTGATCCAGCGCCGGAACCTCGAGGCGCATGCCCGAGACGATCGGCGTGCCACCCTGGGCATCGAGCTGGTTCGCGGCGACCAGCAGCTCCTCGTACTGGATCCGCCCGTAGTAGTGCTCGGCGATCGACGCCAGCGTCTCGCCGGGCTGCACGACGTGGGGAAACGCCTGGGCTTTCGCGGCGAAAGCCAGGCATGCGAGCCCGAACAGGGCAAACGACCGTCGCATCCGCGGAGCATATCTCAGCTGGCACGTCGCCGGCGCGGCGTGCCCGCCGGATACTCGAAAACCAGGCCCTGGGGCGGCACCGCGGCGAGTCGCCGCTCGAGCTCCTGGGCGCTCGGAGGCCGCTCGGCGGCGCGCTTGCCGAGGCACGCCATCACGGCGGCGTCGAGCTCCGGCGGGATGGCCAGATCGGGTCGGCGTTCGCGCATGCTCGTCGGCAAGAAGCGCTGGTGCAGCTCGAGCAGCTCGCGGCGGTTCCGCCCCTGGATCGGGATCTCGCCGGTGAGCGCCTCGTACATCAGGACGCCGAACGCGTACAGGTCGGTGCGCGGCTCGACCGGCGCGCCGATGCATTGCTCGGGCGACATGTACTCGGGCGTCCCGAGCGTGTAGCCGTCCTGCGTCAGCGACTCGGCCTCGGCGAACTTGCTCATGCCGAAGTCAAGCACCTTGACCGTGCGATCTTCGCAGATGAACACGTTGCCCGGCTTCAGATCGCGATGCACGATGCCGATCTCGTGCGCCGCGTCGAGGGCGCGGCACACCTGCATGAACACCGGGATGCCGTAGCCCGGCGCGACGGGGCCGCGGCTCTTCAGCCGCTCCGACAAGCTCATGCCGCGCAAGAGCTCCATCACCACGTAGATCGATCCGTCGGGCATCTCGTCGAGGTCGAAGGTCCGCACCACGTTCGGATGCTCGATCGACACCTGCACCTGCGCTTCACGGCGCAGTCGCGCGATCTCGGCGGCGTCCACCGCCGCCGCGCCGCGGAGCACCTTCACCGCCACCTCGGAGCCGAGCGCCATGTGCTCCGCCGCGTACACGGCGCCGATGCCGCCGGAGCCGATCTTGCGCAGGATGCGATACTTTCCGCCGAGCACGGCGCCCACCAGATCGCCGGGCGCGGTCAGTCCCAGCTGGCCGCGCGTCTCGAGCCCGCGCTCGAGCGCCGCGATCCGGTTCTTCTCGAAGGTCCGCGCGGTGCGCTCTTCGGCGATGCGGCCGCGAGAGCGCGCTCGCCAGCGCGCCGAAGCCGGCGCCCACCGCCACGCCGATCGCCCCCGCGACGAGATTTCCGGACAGGCTGACGGCGCCGCCGCAGAGCACGCCGCCGGCGGCGGCGCCGAAGGCCACGCCGCGGCGCTTGACCGGCGGCTGCCAGCGAACGTTGTAGGTGCACATCGCGTCGCCGCGCGCCAGGCACGTCGTCTCGTCCACGGCGGCCTCGGCGATGCCCCAGACGAGCGGCATGCCCGCGAGCTCCGCGGTGCGAGCGAGGCACAGGAGCTTGTCCGTCTGCTGCGCCTCCGCGTCGGCGCGCGGCGTGTACACGAGCTGCGCGCGTCCGCGTCCGCTGTCGGTGAGCGACCAGTTGCCCACGCGGGTGGACTCCGCCGCGTACGCGGTCAAGTACTTGTAGGCGTCGAGTGGCGCCGACGCGACGCGCAGCATGCGGACGTACGCGCCCAGCACCTCCGGGTGCGTCATCCAGGCGCCGCGATGGGCGATCGCGTCGTCGCCGAGCGCCGTCGCGAGCGCCGACAACACGCGGCGAGCCGCCGACACGCTGATCCAGGCCGTGTCGTCGTCGAGCAGCGTGTTCGGCACGCCGACGGTCGCGAGCAGGGCGCGTGCCGCCGCTTCCCCGCGTTCGTCCCGGAGCCGGAGCAGATACGGCTTGAGCAACGTCGCGCGCAGCTCTTCCTTGCCGCCACCCGCCGGTGGCAGGCTGCGTCGCTCCGAGCTGGTCGTGCGCCCCGTGTCCATCGGACCGGGTGATAGTAGCAGCCTCTGGTGTTGGATGTCGGTCCGGCGCGGAAACGCGCGCCTCGGGGTTCCGCGCCGGACCGGCAAACCAGAAGAAACGATCAGCCTACGCCGGCGGCGGTCTTGTTCTTCCCTGGCGAGCGCAACGCGGCGGCGGCGAGCAGACACAGCGCCGGCGTGACGATCAGGTGGTAGCGGTCGTCGCCGAAGAACACGGCGTGCACGGCGACCGTGGTGGCGAGCAATCCGACGAGATAGCGGCCCACGGGGCCCTGCTCCGGCTTGCCGGAGAACGGCAGCATGGCGATCAGCGGCGTGGCGACGATCAGCCAATAGAACGGATGCTGGATGTCGACGAGCGCATACGTGCCCGCGAGCACGACGAAGACCAGCACCACCGTCTGCGTCGCCCACTCCAGGCGTCGCGCTCGCGTGTAGCCGCCCAGCGCGACGACGCCGAGCGCCGCGGCGATCATCAGCAGCCGATGGAAGATCGTGAGCAAGCCGCGGCCTGCCACGCGTCGAGCCTCGGGCCAAGCGTTGCGATCGGCTTCGTGCAGGTACTCGATGGCGAAGGATTCGTGGTCGAAATTCTCGCCGAGCTTCTTCGGTATCATCGCCAGCCAGCGACCCGGATCGCGCGCGATGACGTCGCGCCCGACCTTGGCCCAGCAGCGGTCCTGCTCGGCCTGGCCGGTCACGACGGGACAGCCGTCGGCGGCGCGGAGCGTGGTGAAGCGACCGGTCTTCGTCAGCGCGCCGATGGCGAGGTTCCAGCCGCCGTTGGTGGACACGAACGCGCAGCCGTCCATGGTGCGGCAATTGCGGATCGTCCAGGGAAGCGCCATCGCGAACGCGACCAGCGTGGCAAGCGCGCCTCCGAGCGCCGCACGCCACATCGGCTTCGGTTGCGTGAACGCGATCAGCGGAGCGGCGACGAGAGACGACGGGCGCACCAGCACCGCCAGCCCCAGGAGCGCGCCGGCGCCGGCCACGGCCGCCCAGCGACCCCGCCAGTGCAACGCGACGAGCCCCGCCGCCATCATCAGCAGCGCCGCCAGCGGCTCGGTCATCACCACCGCCGAGTACGCGATCAGTCCCGGGTGCAACGCCGCGATGCCGCCGGCGACGCGGGCGCGCGTCGTGGACAAGTAGTAGCGCGCCAGTCGGTGGACCACGAGCACCAGCAGCGTGCCGGTGACGGCGTTGACGATCGGCGCGACCAGCAGCCCCGAACCGAAGATCTTGTAGAACCCCGCGAGGAACGCGCTGTAGCCCACCGGGTAGTGCGCCCACGGCTTCCACACCAGGTGCCCGGCGATCATCACGTCCTCGGAGTAGCCGTGGCCACTCGCGATGCGTTCGGCGCCGAAGTGGTAGTAGTGCCCGTCCCACACCGGCTCGCGCGCCCACGCGATGGCGACGAACAGTCGCGGCAACAGCGCGACCAGCGTCAGCACCAGCGAGAACAACGCGTCGGCGGGGACGCGGCTCCGTTTCACTGAGCGCTCTCTCCAGCGGCGGCGCGCCACTCGCGCATGCGACGGAGATACGTGCGCGTCACCTGTGCCGGGTCGAGCTGCAGGTACTTCGCGACCTGTTGGATGAAGCCGCGCGTGTAGACGAGCGCGGGCAAGTCCTTGAATTCCTCGGCCTCGATCGCGCGCAGGTGCGTGCTCGAGATCTTGGTATGGTTGGCGATCTCCTCGATCTCGATGCCTTGCGATTCGCGGACCTTGGCGAGCAGCGAGCCGGTGAACTCGGTCTCGGCGTTCAGCTCGCGGGCGAGCTCCTGGCGCAGCATGGCACGCTCGGCGGCGAGCGCGCTGTCGACCTCCTGGCTGCGCGCGGGCTTGTCGTCCTCGTCCTCGGGGAACGTCGAGACGTCGTAGGCACGACGCCGCAGCGGGTCGAGGAGCGTGTCGTGGGCTTCCTCGACGCGCGCCTGCTCGGTGCGCAGCTCCTCTTCCGTGAGCAGCGAGGTCAGCGGCAGGCTGCCCTGCTGATACACCTCGCGCATGCGCTTGCACGCGCGGCGCAGCTCCTCGTCGGTCGCGGTGCGGTGGACCCACAAGACGTCGTACAGGTTCGGGTCCGACGGCAACAGCGCGATCGGGTCGGCGGGTCGCGTCTGCTCGCGGCTCGTCGCCAGCGCCAGCACGCGCCGCGCGATGCGCTCCATGTTGCGCGCGCTCTTGCTGGTCGGGCTGTCGATCAGCAGCGGCCGCCGGCGCACGACCGATAGCCACACCGAGTCGTCCTGCTCGATGTGCCCGACGTAGTCCATGTGGACGCCGAGATAGCGCAGCGCCATGTCGCACATCGCGGGTCCCAGATCGCTGTCCGTGCGCAAGCGCACGCCGTTGACGACCAGGCGCGGCGTGAGCCGCGCGAGCTCCGTCGCCGCGAGCTCGCCCAGCGCGGTGTCGTAGCGCGCCAGCGTGCGCACCAGATCCTGCGGGGCGGGCAGGGGCGGCAGCTCGGACTGCGCGCGCTCGACCAGCCGCATCTTGAAGCGATCCTTGACCAGCGAGCGGCGGATCGAGCGCTGGAACACCGCGCGCTGGAAGCGGTACGTCGCTTCCACGCTCGGGGGCTCGGGGCCCACGACGCAGACGCCCAGGTCCGCAGCCAGGAACAGGTCGAGCGTCGACGGGCCCGTGCCGGCGCCGAGATCGAGCAGCACGTAGTCGACGTCCATCTGGCGCAGGCGGCGCGCCCAGCGCGGCTTCCTGCCGGGGCGCACCGGCACGGTGGAGCCGACCGTGTACATCTGCGGCAGCAGCAGCAGCCCCGGCACCTGCGTCGGTACCGGGGACAGGTCCTCGTCCACGGGCTCGTCCCGGGTCGGCGTCGCGGTCGGAGGATCGACGCCGAGCATGGTGTGGAGCTCCGCCCCCGCCGGGTCCGCATCCACCAGGACCACCGTCCGGCCGAGTTGGGCCAGGTACACCGCAAGATTCACGACCAGGACGCTCTTGCCGACCCCGCCGCGACCGCCCCCGACCGCGATCACATGCCGGACGCCGCGAGGCGGCGGCAAGCTGCCGCGCTCGGTGGAGCGTCCGGTTTCGGCCATGGCGGGGATCTACCCCACATTCACCAGGAATGTCCCGCCTGCCCGCCGCGCCCGCGCGCGGGCAACCGAGAAACGGGACTAGCGCTGCCCGGCGGAGGCCACTAGGCTCCCCGGGCCATGCTCACCTGGCGAGCTGCCGGGGCCTTCGCTCTCCTGGCCCTGCTGAACTCGAGGCTAACGACGTGCCGCTCTCCCGGCGAGGCGGGCAAGGGCCCTTCGCCCAGCCCCGAGGCGACGACCAACGTCGATCTCGCCGGCGTGGACACGGCGGATCTGACCGCCCGCGAGAAACGCGAGTGGTCCGGCTACGTGTCGGAGCTGCTGGCGCCCTGCCCGGATCAGCCGGTGAGCATCGCGCAGTGCGTCAAGGAGTCCCGGCAGTGCAAGGCGTGCCTGCCGGCGGCACAGTTCCTGGTCAAGCGCGTGCAACGCGGCAACGCGCGCGCGCAGGTCGAGGCGGCGTTCCGTACGCGCTTCGCCGCCGATCAGGTCAAGCAGATCGATCTCGGCAACTCGCCGAGCATGGGCGCGGCGAACGCGCCCGTGACGATCGTGGAGTGGGCGGACTTCGAGTGTCCGTTCTGTGGCCGCGCGGCGCCCGCTCTCGACAAGCTGATCAAGGAATATCCCGGGAAGATCCGCCTGATCTTCAAGAACTACCCGCTCAGCATGCACCCGCACTCGGAGGACGCCGCGCGCGCGGCGATGGCCGCCGACAAGCAAGGCAAGTTCTGGGAGATGCACCACGCGCTGTTCCAGAACCAGGGCACGGGTCTCGACAAGGACGAGATCCTGCGCCTCGCCCACGGGGTCGGCCTGGACATCAAGAAGTTCAAGGCGGACTGGGAGAGCGAAGCCATCGCCGACCGAGTGGGCGAGGACCGCAAGCAGGGCGACAAGATGGATCTCGAGGGCACGCCGCTCATCTACATCGACGGGCGGCGCTTCAACCTCGAGCAGTTCGACCTCGGCGACGATCTCGCGGACTGGATCAGCCTCGAGGTGGAGCTCAAGACCGGCAACAAGGTCGCGCCGGTGCCGGTCAAGGAAGACTGGCCCGTCGGTGCCGGGCCGGGCGAAGGCGGCGAAGGCGCCGGCGAGCCCGCGCCGCCCGCTGTCGGTCGCAGTGCCACCCGCGTCGGCGAAGCCGCCGGCATCGGTCGCGGTGCCGCCGGCGTCGGCGAAGCCCGCGAAGCCGCCGGCGAAAGCACCGGGGAAGCATCCGTGAGGGCGTCCGCCGACGGCGGTGGCTGCTTTCCCACCGGCCGTCACTACCCGGGCATCGCGCACCTGCTGCGCATCGTCGTCAGCGGTCTGGCGCAGGAGTTCGCCTCCGAGACGCCGATGAGCGCGCTGCCGATCGTCGCCATCGACACCGAGACTACCGGCCGCGATCCCGCCGTCGATCGCATCGTGGAGATAGGCTGTGTGGTCTGGCGGGACGGCGCGGTATCGGCGCGTCACGCCTGGCTCGTGAATCCCGGCCGTCCGATCCCGAAGGAGGCGTTCGACGTCCACGGCATCTCCGACGCCGACGTCGCGGACAAGCCGCCCTTCTCCGGCATCGTCGCCGAGCTGCTGGCCGTGCTCCAGGGCGTCGTGCCGCTCGCGTACAACGCCGACTTCGATCGCTCGTTCGTCCGCGCGGAGCTCGACCGCGCCGGAGCTCCCGGCGACGCGCTGCCCCCCGCGTGTCGCGACAAGGTCGACTGGATCGATCCGCTCACGTGGGCGCGCGAGCTACACAAGACGGAGAAGAGCCGGGCCCTCGGCGACGTGTGCGCACGGCTCGGGATCACCATCGATCAGGCGCACCGCGCCACCGACGACGCGGAAGCCGCGGCGCGCGTGCTCGGCGCGTTCCTCGCCGACCCGCGCGTCCCGCAGAGCTACGGCGCGTTCCTGCAGGAGCAGCGCCGGATCGCGCGCATGCAGGACGAGGAACGCGCGCGCTGGCGCAACCGCTCCGGTTGACCTGGCGCGCCGCGCCGCGGGATACCGCGCCGGACCGACAGCCCGCGATCAGGCCGGCGGCTTGCAGGCGACGCCGAAGATCGTCCCTTGATTGTTGCCTTCCTTGCACTCGGTGCGGGCGCCGCTGTCGTCGGCCTTGACCGTGATGTCGACGGGCGTGCTCGCGGGCGGTGTCGTCCAGTTGCACGTGACCTGCTCGCACTCGCCGGGCTGGAGCGCCTGCGTCGTCGCGGCGCTGCACACCTTCGTGGTGCCGTCGTAGAAGCCGACGGTGATGCCGGCCGAGACGGCGTCGGCACCGCGGTTGCACACGGGCGCGGTGAGCTCCGCGGTGCCGCTGCTGCACTTCGAGTTGGCGGCGCCGGCGGTGAGGTCGGGCGTCGCCAGGCCGTTGGCCGTGCCGGGCACGTTCTGCCGGAAGTTGTTCAGCGTGGGGTCGAGCCAGTTCTTGTTCCACTGGCTGGTCTTGGGGATGGTGCCGTCCTCGTTGACGTTCGTCACCGCGTACGCGTGTTGGTTCCAGATGGTGCGCGAGCGCACCCACTTGTCCTGCGCGTCGGAGTACACGCGGATGCCCGTGACGCCGTGCGGGTGCGCGGCGCGACAGGTGTTGCCCGTGCCCGGCGTGCCGGCGGGCGGCGCGACGCACGAGAAGCCCTGCTCCAGGCAGAGAGCGTCGTCCTTCGCACCGCAGCAATCCGCTGTTGCGGTGCAGCGGCATAGTCCATTGTCGCATTGCCCGGATACGCAGTCGCTGTTTGCCTTGCAGCGAAGTCCGGGAAACTGGGAGTCCACGCCGTTGTCGAGGGCAGGGTTCGTGCAGGCGATGCCGTTGACGCCGTCGGAGCACGCGAGGTTCGACGGCGTGATGAGATCCGCGCGGAAGTTGCCGTCGGTGTCGGCGACGACCGGGTTCTCGTACCAGGTGCAGCTCGAGCGGAACTGGCTGAACAGCACGCTGCCGTCCTGGCCGTTGTAGATGCGTACGAAGCACTCGTCGGCGTAGACGACCTCGGCCTTGCCGTCGCCGTCGAAGTCGAACACGCTCGAGCCGGTGATGTTGCTCGAGATGTCCTGCGTCTTGTGCGACCAGAGGATTCCGGTGGGGCACGCGCCGGGCACGCCGCTCGCGTCGTCGCACGCGTTGCCGGCGCTGCACGTGCCGCCGGGGCGCGGCGTCGCCGTGCAGTCGATGTCGTAGACCGTCAGGTACGCCTGACCGGCGACGCCCACTTCGGGCAGCCCGTCGCCGTCGTAGTCGGCAACGGTGGGCGCGCCGCCGCCGCCGCCGGGCACGCTGGTCGGACTGAGCGCGTAGCTGCCGTCGATCGCCTGGACCCACACCTGTCCGTTCGCGACCACGACGATCTCCGGGTTCGTCGCCGGAACGCCCGCGCCGTAGGCGCCGAAGTCCGCCACGGCGACGAAGCCGGGCGACGCGCCGGTGAAGGTCGGGTCCTGCACCCAGGCGCCGCCGCTCCACTCCCAGATGTACTGGCCGTTGGTGAGCTCGACCGCGGGGTCCTGGTCGAGATCCGCGAGCACGGGGTTCAGCCCCTGGCTGTAGCTCGCGTAGTTCGGCGGGTTGCCGCTCTTGGTCGCGCCGGTGGCGCCGTCGATCACGGTGCCCTCGCGGATCACCTCCGGCACGCCGTCGTCGTCGAGATCGTGGATCGACGGCCCGGCCCAGCCGAGCGGACAGCGCCCGCTCGCGCACGGGGCGGCAACCGCGTCCTGCGACTCCCAGAGCAGACCCCAGGTGCCGCTCTTGCGCGTGAAGGCGACCATGTGCCCGTTCGCGCCGTCGGCGACGATGTCGGCGACGCCGTCGCCGTCGAGATCGCCCGCGGCCACCGACGCGCTCGAGACGAGGTAGCCGCTGTAGCCGGCCTGCCCGCCGCCGAGGTTCGCCTCGAGCTCGCACGTGTCGCCGCGCAGCACGCGGATCACGCCCTGGTCTTCGGTGTAGTTGCTGACGACCGTGGCCGTGAACGGCGCGACGATGCTCGGCACGCCGCCGCTCTGGGCGTTGAAGTTCACGACGACCGGCGTGGCCTGGACGTCCGTCAGCGTCGGGAAGGGATCGCCGGCGGGCGGCGTGGAGAACTCGCACTTCACCGTCGGCGCGAAGTTGCCAGGCGGCAGGCCGACCTGGCAGTTCGGGTCGCTGGTCTTGTTGTCCGGAGGCGAGCCCCACGGGATGCAGCCGGTGCCGGGCTCGCAGTACGTGTCGTTCTGGCACTCGTTGTCCGACGCGCACGACGTCTGCGTGACGCAGACGCCGTTGCTGCACACCTGGTTCTCCGGGCAGCCGCCGGCGCACTCCGGTCCGGTGTCCGGGCTCGAGTGGTCCAGGGTGATGCCGCCGTCGGTGGCGCCGCTGCCCGCCGTCCCCGAGCCGCCGTCGGTGGCGCCGCTGCCGCCGCTGCCGCCGCTACCGCCCGAGTGTCCGTTGCTCGCCGTCGCCGAGCTGTCGCCGCTGCAGCCGCCCGCCGCCGCGAGCGCCGGCACCACCCCGGCGAGAGCAAGCGCAAGTAGTCGTCGCATGAACGCAGTATAACCCCCCTCGACCTCGTGAGCGCGTCCCAACCCCTACCCGAATTCGACGCTTGCCAGACCGTGCGACGCCTCCGCACCGGCCCGGTGGCGGACCTGTATCACGCGATCCAGCAGCCCCTGGGACGGCCGGTGCTGATCAAGGCGCTGAGCTCGAGCATCCTGCCGTCCTCGCCGTTCGCGGCGTCGCTCGAGCGCGAGGCGCGGCTGCTGGCGGAGCTGCATCACCCGGCGATCCCCCGCGTGTACGACTTCGTACGCCGCGACGACCGCATGTGGCTCGTGCTCGAGTACGTCGACGGATTCTCCCTCGACGAGGTCATCGAAAAGCTCGGTCGGCTGTCGGCCGCCGCCGCCACCGCCGTCGCGCTCGAGATCGCCCGCGCGCTCGACCACGCGCACCAGCACGACGTCGTGCACCGGGACCTGCAGCCGCGCAACGTGCTCGTGGCGCGCTCCGGCCAGGTCAAGCTCACCAACTTCGCCGTCGCCGTCGACGAGCGCATGCCGACCGCGCCCGGAGCTGCTCGACGGCGCCACGAGCGTGACCGGGCCCGCGTACATGTCGCCCGAGCAGATCCTCGGCGAGCCGGCCGATCCGAAGAGCGACATCTTCTCGCTGGGCGTGGTGCTGTTCGAGATGCTCAGCGGCCAGCGTCCCTTCGACGCGCCCGACGAGCGCAGCGTCACCCAGCACATCCGCCACGATCAGCCGCCGCCGCTCGGACGTCTCGCGCCGGGTGTGCCGGGCTCGCTCGAGCGCGTCGTGTTGCGCTGCCTCGAGAAGATGTCGAGCGATCGCTTCCACTCCGCGGCCGAGCTCGTGCTCGCGCTCGAGGGCGTGCTCGGCGAGCTTGGTGGCGGCTCGCCGCGCGAAGTCGTCGTCGCGGCGCTCGCTTCGGCGGGGCTCGCCGAGCGCGGCGCCGCCGCCGGTGACGAGCCGCCCCCGTCGCTGGCCCGGGTGCCGCGCCGTCCGTCCCTCGCGCCGGCGCTACGCGGCTTCATCGCGTGCGGCGCGCTCGTCGTGATCGGCGGCGCGTCGATCCAGTACGTCGCCGCGCGCACCGAGGGCGCGTCCGCCGCCCGCGGCGCCGGCGAGCATCTGGAGCTCACGCCGTCGCGCCCCGGCTACCTCCGCGTCGTCGCCGAGCCGTGGGCGGTCGTGTTCGTCGACGGCGAGAAGTTCGACACGACGCCTTTCGCCCGCGCCATCCCGCTCGCGGCCGGCACGCACCACCTGCGATTCGAGCACCCCAACGCGCCGGCCGAGCGTCGCGAGGTCAAGCTGGTCAGCGGCGAGACCGTGCTCGTCGACGTGAAGATGCTGGTCGTCGCGCCCCCGTCGGACGCCGGCGACGCCGCGCTCGTCGACACTCCCGACGCCGGCGACGCCGGTGACGCCGCGCGCCCCTCCCCCTGACGGCGCCCTGACGCTGGCGGCGCCCTGACGGCGCCCGAAGGCTCCGGGCGCGTCACTCGAGGGATGTGGTGGTTGTCGTTCCGGCGCGGAACCTTCCGCGGGGCGGCCGCGAGAAGGGGTCCGGTCGTAGCGGCGTGCGTTGCGGCGAGGCGTCCAGCGGGATACCGCGCCGGAGCGGCAGGCAGCCTCACGGCTTGTTGGCGTCTGGCGCGGGGACGACGTGCATGCCGCACTCCTTCTTGTCCGCGTTCTCCCACCACCAGCGGCCCTCGCGCTCGTCTTGTCCGGGCATCACCGCGCGCGTGCACGGCTCGCAACCAATGCTGCGGTAGCCGCGCTCGAACAACGGATTGTGCGGGACCTCGAAGCCGCGGATGGCGCCCCACACGTACTCCGCGTCCACGTCGGCGAGGGGGTTGAACTTCACCAGCGGCGCGTCGTCCGTCCCTGCGTACGCGGGGTCGAGCTGCACTGTGGGGACGGCGCTGCGCGTGCTGTTCTGATCGCGGCGTTGGCCGGTGATCCACGCGGAGACGCCGGCGAGGTAGCGGCGCAGCGGCTCCACCTTGCGGACCGAGCAGCACTCCGTGTGCCCGTCGTCGAAGAACGAGAACAGGCCCTTCTTGCGCACGAGATCCTGCACCAGCCGTGCCTGCGGGAAGCAGTACTCGATGTGGATGTCGTAGTGGCGCTCCACCTCGCGGCAGAAGCGGTACGTCTCGGGATGCAGGCGGCCGGTGTCGAGGGTGAACACGCGGAACGGCAGGTCGCTCTGCTTCGCGTACTCGATCAGGAGCACGTCCTCGGCGCCGCTGAAGGCGATCGAGACGTCCGCGCCGAACAGCTCGAGCGCGCGCTTGACGACGGCGCCCGGCGGCGCGCCCTCCAGGTCGGCGGACAGGCGTTCGGTGTCGGGGAGCATGTGGACGAGAGCCTAGGACGATATACCCTCGATCGCCATGAGCCGTCTGTTTTCGCCGCTGACGCTGCGTGGCGTCGAGTTCAAGAACCGCGTGTTCGTCTCGCCGATGTGCCAGTACTCGAGCGAGGACGGGCTGCCGACGGACTGGCACTTCGTGCACCTGGGCAGTCGCGCCGTGGGCGGCGCGGCGCTGGTCCTGGTGGAAGCGACGGCGGTGTCGCCCGAGGGGCGCATCTCGCCGTGGGATTCCGGGATCTGGTCGGACGCGCACGCCCAGGCGTTCCAGCGCATCACGCGCTTCGTCGCCGAGCAGGGAACTGTGCCGGGCGTGCAGCTCGCGCACGCGGGGCGCAAGGCCTCGACGGACGTGCCGTGGCGCGGCGGTGGCGGCGTGGACGACGCGCGCGGCGGCTGGCAGCCGGTCGCGCCGACCGCGGAAGCGTTCAGCGAGCGAACGCGCGCGCCGCGCGCGCTGGCGTCCGAAGAGCTCGCCAAGGTGGAAGCCGACTTCGTGGCGGCGGCGAAGCGCGCGCTCGCGGCGGGCTTCCAGGTGATCGAGCTGCACGCTGCGCACGGCTACCTGATGCACGAGTTTCTCTCGCCGCTGGTGAACCACCGCACCGACGATTACGGCGGTAGCCTGGAAAATCGCATGCGCTTTCCGCTCCGCGTCGCGCGCGCGGTGCGCGACGCATGGCCCGAGCGCTTGCCGCTGTTCGTGCGCATCATCGGCCAGCGACTGGGTGGACGGCGGCTGGGACGTGGAGCAGTCCGTCGAACTCGCGCGCGAGCTGAAGGCCATCGGTGTCGACTTGATCGACTGCTCCAGCGGCGGCGCGGTGAAGGACGCGCGCGTCGCGGTCGCGCCGGGCTACCAGGTGCCGTTCGCGCAGGCGGTGCGCGAGCGCGCGGGCATCGCGACCGGCGCGGTCGGGCTCATCACCGAGCCGGTGCAGGCCGAGCAGATCGTCGCGACGGGCCAGGCCGACGCGGTGTTGCTGGCGCGCGAGCTCTTGCGCAATCCGTACTGGCCGCTCGCCGCGGCGCGCGAGCTCGGCGCGGACGTCGACTGGCCCGAGCAGTATCTCAGAGCGAAGCGCTAGACCGACGACGACGTCTGACCGCGACGCCCATGCCGAGCAGGAGCGCGGCGAGGCCCGCGCCGCCGGGTGTGCGGCGCGGTACAGCGCAGCCGCAGCCGCCGCTGTCGCCCGAACCGGCCGGCTTCGCGCCGCCGCCCGCGCTGCCGGAGTCCGGACCGCTGGCGCCGGTCCCCGACGTGCCGCCGGTGCCCGACGTGCCGCCGGTGCCCGACGTGCCGCCGGTGCCCGACGTGCCGCCGCTTGCGCCCGTGCCGCCCGTCGCACCGCTGCCCGAGGCTCCGCTGGCGCCCGCGTCGGTCCCTCCCGTCGCGCCGCTGCCGCTCGCTCCTGCCGCGCCCGCGTCCGAGCCGCCAGCTCCCGCGCCGCCGTCGGGGGGCGGGCATCCCGCATTGTTGGTCGGGAGGCACTTGCCGCCCACGCAGCGGTCGCCGAACGTGCACGCGATGCCGTCGTCGCACGGCGTGCCGTTTGCCACCGGGAATCCGACGCACGTGCCGTAGCAGGTGTCGAAGGTCGTGCACGGGTTGCCGTCGTCGCACGAGGCGCCGCTCGACGGGTGGACGCATCCCGACACCGGATCGCAGCTGTCGTTCGTGCACGGATTGTTGTCGTCGCAGTCCGGCGGCGGCCCCGAGCCGACGCAGGTCCCGGCGGAGCACGCGGACGCTGGCGTGCACACGCTCTTGTCGTCGCACGCCGAGCCGTCCGCGAGGGGCGGGTGCACGCATGTGCCGGTGCCGGCCTCGCACGAATCGGTGGTGCACGGATTGTTGTCGTCGCAGTTCTTCGGCGAGCTCACGCAGGCTCCCGCTGTGCATGCGTCGTCCGTGCACGGGTCGCCGTCGCTGCACGTGCCGCCGAAGCTGTGCTTGCAGCCGCTCGCCGCGTCGCAGGTGTCGATCGTGCACGGGTTGCCGTCGTCGCAGTCCACCCCGGTGCCGGCGCAGGCGCCGTTCGAGCATGCGTCGCTGCTCGTGCACGCGCTGCCGTCGTCGCAGCTGGCGCCGTTCTTCGCGGCCGCGCTTCCGGTGCAGGCTCCGCCCGAGCATGCGTCGTTCCCCGTGCATCCGTTGCCGTCGTCGCAGGGCGTTCCGTTCATGGGCGTGCCCGAGCACGCGCCGCTCGAATCGCAGGCCTGGCACTGTGGACACGACGCGGACGCGCAGCAGTAGCCGTCCGTGCAATGCCCGCTCACGCACAGCGCGTCCTTGGTGCACGTCGTGCCGTCGGCCGTCGGACACGGGTTCGGCTGCGCGACCACGACGTCCGCGGCGTCCGCCAGCCGGAACCCGCTGCCGCACGCGATGTTGATCATGTTGGGCGCGTTGTCGTTCTCGATCGCCAAGCTCACGAAGCTCACGTTCGCCGGCGCGCAACCCCAGTTGCCCCCGTACACGACGTGCACCTTCGGGCCCGTGGGGGTGATGAACGACATGTCGCCGCTCGACCCGTCCTCGATGTAGAAGCCGGTGATGGCGATGTCGCAGCGGCCGACGGTCCCCGCCGGATCGCAGATCTCCACGTAGCCGTCCGCCGGCACCGCCACGCCCGTGAGCGAGATGTCCTGGTACGCCGTGCAGCCGTTGTTGAAATCGAGCAGGCGGATCCTCGTCAGCCCGCACTGGTCGACGGTGCTCGGCTTCGTTCCCGTCCAGTTCACGTGCAGCTCGATGAACTCGTGCGTGTCCGTGCCGGGCTGGTTCACGTCGACCTTCGTCAGCTCGACGTTGCACCCCGTGCCGCTGCCCACGACGACTTGCTGCGACGTCGTTCCCGTCGACTCCGGCGGCGTCGCCGGATCACCGGAAGAGCACGCGCCGATCGCGAGTATCGCCCCCATCATGCATATCGTCCCGCCCGGACGCGTGGCTGCCGCGTGTCCCATGTGGATCGCTCCTCCCACTCGAGGAGTACTCCCCATCGTGCGGCGTATCCAGCAGCTCCGTCATTCTTGTATGGGGATGTCGGTCCGGCGCGGAACCGAGGCACGCAGACTTGATCGAGATCCGGACTCACGTCGCGCCGCGCGAGACCGCTGCGCACGAGAGCCACGCGAGCGCGAGCACGCGTCCCCGCGGCGGGTAACACGGCGATCTCATCGTCGCCTCACTGCCCGGGGCTCGGACTGCTCGACTTCGGCGAGCTCGAGCGCGCACATCGCGCCGCCCGTGGCCGCCACGGCGATGTCCGCCGCCGGGACCGCGCATGATCCTTCACCTTGGGGCGGTCGTGTCGCTCCTTTCCCGCGAGCGGCGTGCCGGTCGCGCGCTTTCGGCGCCGGCCCGCGCGGTTCCGCGCCGGACCGGCATCCAGACCCAATGGCCGGTGGCATCCGGGCGCGTGACGTTGTAGGTCACCCGGCGATGCAGAGCATCTTCGCGCGCGGGCTGTTCGACGGGCAGGTCGCCGTCGTCACCGGCGGCGGGACCGGCATCGGTCTGGCCACGGCGCGAGAGCTCGCGTACCTGGGCGCACACGTCGTCATCGGCAGCCGCAAGCAGGAGAACATCGACGCCGGGCTCGCGAGCCTGGCCGAGGTCGGCGGCGAGCACGCCGGGTTTACCCTCGACGTGCGCGATCACGAGCTGTGCGAGGCGTTCGTCAAGCAAACGCTCGAGCGCTTCGGCAAGCTCGACGTGCTGGTCAACAACGCCGGCGGCCAGTTCCCGACCCCGGCGCAGAACTTGAGCCCACGCGGTTGGGAAGCGGTGATCAAGAACAACCTCAACGGCCTGTTCTTCATGACGCTGGCGACGGCGAACCTGGCGATGATTCCGGCCAAGCGCGGGCGTATCGTCAACGTGATCGCGGACATCGCCCGCGGCTTCCCCGGCATGGTGCACACCGGCGCAGCGCGAGCCGGCGTGGAGAACATGACCAAGACCCTCGCGGTCGAGTGGGCGGACAAGGGCATCCGCGTCAACGCCTGCGCGCCCGGGACGATCCGCTCGAGCGGGACGACGCAGTACGGCGAGGGTACGCTGGAGCTGTCGCGACAAGCCAAGCCGTTGAAGCGCCTGGGCAGCGTCGAGGAGGTGAGCCGCGTCATCGTGTTCCTGGCGAGCGACCAGAACGACTACGTGACGGGCTCCACCTACTACATCGACGGCGGCGGCTCGCTGTGGGGCGATGTGTGGCCGATCGAGGATCCCCAGAAGTCCTGAGCGAGGACGCCCAGGCGCGACCGAGCCTCGGGCAGCGGCTGGTCGGTTACTTCACCGGCCAGGACCCGACGTTCTGGATCGCGTTCACGCCGGCGTTGATCGCCAGCGCGTTGCTCTACGTGCGCAGCCCCGCCAGCAACTACATCTTCGACGAGCAGGAGGCGCTGCTCGCGAACCCGTACGTGAACGGCACCAGTCCGACCATCTGGGCGGCGATCAAGGCGGCGTTCCGCTGCGACTTCTGGGGGCTGCCGCCGGACCGGAGCATCGGCTCCTACCGGCCGATCCCCGACCTGATCTGGCGCGCGCTGTGGCACGTGAGCCAGATCCCGTGGTTGCACCACTGGGTCAACGTGGTGTTCCACGCGGTCAACGCCGCGCTCGTCGCGGGCATCACGCTCGCGATCACCAAGCGCCGCGACACCGCGTGGCTCGCGGGCCTGGCGTTCGTCACCTGCGCGGTGCTCACGGAAGCCGTCACGGGCGTGGTCGGCATCGCGGACGTGCTCGGCGGGCTCGGCGTGCTGTTGGCGATCACGGCGCTGCGCTGGCCGATCTGGGCGATGCCGCTCGGCGTCTTCGCGGCCACGACCTTCGGCATGTTCTCGAAAGAGAGCGCGATGGTCGCGATCCCGATCGTGGCGTGGGTCGCGCTGGTTGCCGCGCCGATGCTGCACCCCGGAAAGCCGCGTCGCGTCGCGTCGGCACTGCTCGCCCTGGTCGCCTCCGCGAGCGCGCTCGTGCTGTACACGTACCTCCGGCGCCGTTGGTTTCCGGTGCATCTGCCGGCGAGCGTCACCGCGGCGCTTCCGCCGGGGGCGTCGCTGCCGCATCGCGCCATGCACGCGTTCCTGGTGTGGTTCCAGCAGCCCGTGCTGCCGCACGATCCGATCAACAACCCGCTGGTCGAAGCGGATTTTCCGCATCGCGTCGCCGGTGCGCTGCGCGTCTACTGGCGCGGCGTGATGCAGGTGGTGTTCCCCTGGCACCTGTCCGGCGACTACTCGTTCCCGCAGGAACCGATCCCGGCCCGCGTCGTGTTCCCGGCGAGCGTGCTCGGCGGCCTGTTGCTGGTCGGGCCGCCGATCGTCGCCGTCGGGGCGTGGATCCGCGCGCTGGTGCTCGAGAAGCGCGGCCGGGATGCCGCGCCGGTCGCGCTCCTGGCGATTGGTTTGCTGTGGGCGCCGATCGCGTATTTCCCGCACTCGAACATCCCGGTGCTGCTGCCCACGGTGCGCGCGGAACGCTTCTGGTACCTGCCGGCGATGGGCACGGCGCTGCTCGTCGCGTTGCTGTTCACGCGGCTGTTCGAGCGCGTGAAATGGCGCCACGGCGCGCCGGCGCTGGCGTTCGCGCTGGTGTTCTTCGGATTCCAGGCGGCGCGCGCGCGGATGCACGCGCTCGACTACACCGACGATCTGTCGTTCTGGAACTCGACGCGGCAAGCCGTGCCGAACAGCGCGAAGGCCCAGCTCAACTACTCCGTGATGGTCGGGGCGCGCGGGCGCATGGCCGAGCGCCTGGTGTACAGTCGCAGGGCGCTCGATCTCGCGCCCCAGTGGCCGATGGCGCACATCTACCTCGGCGACACGCTCTGCCGCATGCACCGTGCCGAGGAGGCGTGGCCGCACTACAAACGCGGCTTCGAGATGGCGCCGAACGATCCGAACCTGATCGCGCTGGCGCTCCAGTGCATGTGGGACGAGCACGACGTCCATCCTCACGACGAGGCGCTACTGGCGCTCGCGCGCGAGCACCCCGGGTCGTGGATCGCGTATCTTGGCACCGACATCGTGGACAACGGCGACAAGTTCAACGGCGTCGATCCGAAGTACCGGCCGCGCGGCTACAACGAAGGCCCGAAGAAGTAGCGGAGCGTCGTCACAACGGCCGTCGTCCGGTGCGCGGTCGCGCGACGCGTTCGCCGGACGGCGACAACTTCCACGCAGGCGGCGCACGCAGCGGATGCTCCGCGTCACCGAGCGCGAGCGCCGTGGCGACCTCGTGCGACAAGGGCTCCAGTGTCGCGCCGGCGTAGCAGTGTGTGTCGGCGCCGTCGGTGGTCGCGAAAGCGGCCGCACCGCGCGCGCCGAGCTGATGACTCCACACGTCGGTCATGAGCATGACCCGCCCCTTTTCGTCGACAAGGTCGTCCGCGGACAAGGCGACGGGACGATGCTGGCCGTCGTCGGCCGCGCCGGACATGGCCGCGAGCTTGCCGTCGGCGCCGATCGCGTACTCTACGCGCGCGCCCTCGACGTCGCCCGGGCCGTAGATCGCCTGGCGGATGCCCGGAAGCACGAACAGGAAGTGCGTGTACACGGTCTCCATCGCCAGGGCCGGCACGCCCAGGAACGTGAGCGCGTTGTCGCCCCAGGGGCGCTCCGTCGACCAGTAGGCGAAGTAGCCGACCACCAGGCGATCGCCGAAGCGTCGGTAGCGATACAAGAGCGAGTCACCCAGATTTCCCGCGCTTCGGCTCTTCTCGACGATGCACACCGGTTGCGCTTCGATGCGCGCGCGGTCGCCGACAGCCGCGGCGACGTGCAGCGCGCGAGCGGCGGGCCACGTCGCCGTGCAGCCGAGTCCAGGCGTCGCGATCATCGCCGCGAACATCGCCCCGCCCAGGAGCCCGGTTGCGTCTGCCAGATCGCGAAGCATACGCGACGCACGAAGCTCGCGCCGCGTGCTTCGGGTTTGTCGGTCCGGCGCGGAATCTTCCTGGCAGCCTGGATCAGTTGCTGCGAAACAGCCACCACAGCCCGAGGATGCTCAGTCCGAGCACCAA
This sequence comes from uncultured delta proteobacterium, assembly GCA_963775185.1. Classification (GTDB taxonomy): domain Bacteria; phylum Myxococcota_A; class Polyangia; order Polyangiales; family Polyangiaceae; genus JAPSGB01. Next base: position 259,872 of record CAVZIE010000018.1, read on the forward strand.
GAGCGCGAGCGCGGCGACGAGCAGGTCCGTCGCGTTCCACGCACCGCGCTCGCGCTTCGCGCGGCGCGGCGCGACCGGCACCTCCGCGATCGGGCCGTTCGGCCCGCTCGCGCCGGCGTCGATGTCCGCGTCCGGCTCGGCCTCCGCCGGCGGCTCGCTCTCCTCGGGCGAAGCGTCGGGCGGATCGACCGACTCGTCCTCGCGCATGCGCTCGTCGGCCGCGCGCTCGAGCTCGTCGAGAGCGTCGCTGATCGGATCGTCGTACACGATCCGGTCGGCCCCGATGCTCACGACGTCTCCGGCGCGCCAGGGCGTGTCCTTGTCGGCGACCAGCGCGCGCTCGCCGAGCCGCGTGCCGTTCTTGGAGCCGAGATCCCGCAGCGCGAGCTGGTCGCCGCGACGCGCGATCTCCAGGTGACGGCGCGAGGCGTCGGCGTCGTCGAGCGCGAGATCGACGTTCTGCCCCCGCCCCACGATGTAGGCGCGCCCGGTCTCGCCGATGGACAGCTCGCGGCCGGCGTCGGGGCCCTCGACCACGCGCACCCGGACCGTCGCGGCCTCGCCCTGCGCGGACAGCGCCTGGGCCACCAGCGCCAGGGCGATCTCCTTGGTCGCGAGCGACGTGTTCGCCGTCGGCACGACGTGCTCGACCCGGACCTCGATCCAGATCCGGCCGACCCGGACCAGATCGCCGGAGCGGAGCACGCGCGGCGCCTGGGGCGACAACCGCACGGGCCCGACGTACGTCCCGTTGGTGCTGCCCTCGTCGACGACGATGTAGTCGGTGCCGCGCTGCCGGATTCGACGCGTGCCGATGGCTCACGCTCGGGTCCGGTAACCGGACCTCGCAGCCCTCGCCCCGGCCGATGACGATGCGGGGCGCGTCGAAAGTGACGCAGGGCGGCGCCTCGAGATTGCCGGTGCGCACCGTGATGGTGAGCGCCATCGGCGGGCATGATGGTCAGGGCCGGGTCGGCCCGCAACATTGCGCGCGAAACTTGTCCCTTTTGCCGCCAACGACCTAGTGCCGGGCGAGGCGGTTCCGCTCTCCGACGAGCGCGGGGCCCCCGGGAGGCAAGTCATGACCCAGAGCGATGAGCGCCGTGTGCAGGGAGTAAACCGGGTTCCGGTGTCCACACTCGTGGAGATCTGCGGCAACGATCCCGGTGTTCCGGCGTTCGAGGCGGAATCCGTCGACGTGAGCGGCCGCGGCATGCAGGTGCGGACGGCGTATCTGCCCGAAGAGGGCGCGCCCCTCGTGTGCCGGTTCGAGGACCAGGGCCGCGAGATTGTCGTCGAAGGCATCGTCGCCTGGCGCAACGAGGGCGCCCGTGGCGGCGAGTTCGGCATCCAGTTCACCGCGCTCGACAGCAACAGCGTGGGGGCGCTGAAGGAACTGTGCAGCGCCGACGAGGCCCCGGCCGAGGCGGCGCCAGCCGACGAGCCCGAGGCGGTCGACGCCGCCCAGTCCGTCGAGGCCGGCTCGAGGGTGCGCCTGCACATCGACGGGCTCGGCTCGCCGATGAAGGCGCGCGTCCGCGACGGCGGGACCCGGAAGCTCCACGTCGGCTCGAACCTCGAGTTCCTCAAGGTCGGGCGACACCTCGAGATCGAGAGCCTCGAGCACGGCGGCAAGCGCAGCGCGACCATCGACGCCGTCGACGTCGTGATCGATCCGGGCTCGCAGGTTCCGCAGCTGGTGGTGGCGCTCCGCTTCGACGACGTCGAGGAGAGCACGCCCGAGCCGAGCGTGATCGACTCGGCGCGCGAGGTGACCGACGACGACGAGCCGATGTTCGCCGCGGCGTCCCACGCCTCGATGGCTGCGAGCGACGACGACGTCGACGACATGATGGACGACGCGAACGCGTTCAAGACCAAGCTCGGCGGCGTCGCCGAGAACGCCGGCGCGGTCGCGCGCACCACCGGCGCCGCGTTCGCCCGGGCGGGCGGCGTCGCCGCGGTCGGGCTGGGCAAGCTGTTCAAGGGCGCCGGCGCCAAGGTCACCGAGCTGCGCGAGAAGCGCGCCGCGGCTGCGGAGGCGTCCGCGCCTCGCCGCACCACGGCCGCGCCGCCCTCGGGCGTGTTGTCCGCGCAGGGCATGCGGCTGCGACCGCAGTCGTCACCGGCCGTCGAAGTCGAGGAGCCGCCGGTCACGCCGCCCTGGAAGAAGCCGCGGGTGAAGAAGGCCGCCGCGGGTGCCGGGCTCGCCGTGCTGCTGTTCACCGTGATCGCGCTGGCGATGCACAAGCCGAAGGCGCCGCCCGGTGCCGAGCCGGCCGCCGCCAAGACGGTGGCCGTCGCCGGCGACGTCCAGCAGGTCGACGAGCAGGGCAACCCGATCGCCGCCGAGCCGAACGCTGCCGCCGCTGCCGCCGCGCCGCTCCCTGGCAAGCCGCTGTCGACGCCGACTCCGGAAGACGCCAAGAAGGGCGTGACCGCAGATGTGCCGCTGTTCGGGCCCACGCCGATGGCCACGATGGAGCCCGCGCCGCTCGGCTCGGCGCCCGACGAGGCCGCGGATCCCGACGGCCCCGCAGGCGCTCCCGCCGCGGAGCCGCCGCAGACCGAGGAGCAGAAGGAGATGGAGGCGGCGAAGGCCGTCCCCGACCAGACGTTCCCCGACTCGCCGCCGTCGTCCACGAAGAAGGCGAAGCCCCACGACGTCCACCCCTGGGGACGCGGTCGCGTGCACACGCCGATCGTGCACCGGCTCCGGCTCGACGGTCCCGGCGGCGCCATCGAAGGCGTCGTCAAGGCGACGGGCTTCACCGTCGTGATCCCGGGTCGCAAGGTGATGGAGTCCGGCTCCGGGATCCAGAAGCGCGACAAGCGGATCGCCCGGGTGCGCACCAGCAACAGCGGTTCCGGCGCCCAGATCACCTTCCAGTTCCGCGACGGCGTGCCGGGCTACCGCGTGCGCCTGCGCCGCGACTTCGTCGAGTTCCTGATCAGCGCGCCGAGCAAGGACAACGGCGTCTCGAGCATGAAGGGGCACGCCAAGTCCCACAAGAGCTCGCACAAGAAGAGCGCCAAGGCGACCAGCGCCTCCCACTCGAGCAAGCACGCGAAGAAGCATCACAAGAAGTCGAAGAAGTAGTTCCGCGATTTCTTCTGGTTGCCGGTCCGGCGCGGTATCCCGCGCCGCGACCCGCGCGGCCTGGTCCGGTTCCGCGTCGGACCGGCAAGCCTGCCAGGCTCAGTACGACGCGAGCTTGACGGCGAAGACGTAGCGCGCGCCCGCGGCTTCCGACAGGCCCCACAGGCGACCGCGCGCGGGATCGATCATCAGAATCCTCCGGCGCGTCGACCCAGGTGTAGCTGTTGTGGGCGCTGGTGCTGTCCTTGAACAGCGCGCCGGCGCCGGCTGCGGGCTCGCTCGACGACTGGAACATGCTGCTGCCGTTCTGCGCCGCGCCCTGGACCTGCGTCTCGGCCTCGTACCAGGCCGCCGAAGGCCAGATGCGCGCGGCGGCGGGGCGCGCCGTCGCGGCGTCCAGGGGCCAGCGGAAGAGACGCCCGGCGAGCGGACCGGTGCACGCGCTGCCGCTGCAGTACTCGCCGGACACGAGCGCGGTGCCGTCTTGATCGCGGACGGCGCTCACGAACGAGAAGCGCGGTGAGCACGAGGACGCGTGTGCGAGCGATCCGACCTGGGGCAGGACGTACTTGTAGGTGCCCGCGTAGCAGGTGCCGCCGCTGCAGCCGATGCTGCTTTGCGCCGTGGCGACGCGCAGCACGTGACGCGTGTCGAAGACGCGGAAGCCCTTGCCGGTATCGGCGACGTACATATAGTTGCCGACCCACGCGATGCCGCCGGCGTGGATCGCTACGGGCGCGAAGTCCGGCGCGCTGGCGCTGCCCGTCGGCTGGACGAGCAGCACGAAGCGATACTTCGGCGCCGACTCGTCGGTGACGTCGACGAACGCGACGCGCACGCCCTTCTCGCCGGTCGTGCCCGGATCCTGCGCGGCGTCGTAGTAGAAGCTCGCCACGACCACGCGGCGGCCTTCGACGAGACCGCCCGGATCGGCGTCGGCGGAGCCGCTGACGCCTTGAGGGATCCACCACGCCTTGGCGTTCTCCGACGCGTCCCAGTGGAACGCGAACACGACGCCGGCGGGGCCTCCCGGGACGCTGCTGGTGACGACACCGCTGCGGTTCAGGTCGCCGAGCACGCCGGCCATGCCGACCTGGGGCAGGGCGCTGTCGAGCGCGGCGACGAGCGGCGACAGCGACGTCCATTGGCTGGTTTCGTCGAGGGGAAACGCGCAGCGGTCGATGGCGACCAGGCCCTTGCCCTTCCGCGTGCTCGCGAGGGGCGCGGGACACGACGGCGTGGTGCCGGCGCACGCATCCGGCGTCGGACCGGCGCCGGCGCTGCCCGCGCTGCCGCCGGCTCCAGCGCTGCCCGCCGCGCCGGCGGTTCCAGCGCTGCCCGCCGCGCCGGCGGTTCCAGCGCTGCCCGCCGCGCCGGCGGTTCCAGCGCTGCCCGCGGTTCCAGCGCTGCCCGCGGTTCCGGCGCTGCCCGCACTGCCCGCGGTTCCGGCGCTGCCCGCGCCGCCGCTGCTGTCGGGCCACGTGCTCGCATCCGCGCCGCCGCCGCCGCTACCCGCGCCGGCGCCGCCGCTCGCGCCGCCGCCGGAGCTGCCGCTCCCGCACGCGACCGCCAGCACCGCGCCGAGCGCAGCGAGCCGCTTCACGCGCGCTCCGCGCGGCGTCCACGGCCCTTGCGCGTGACGCGCGGCAGGGCGCTCCGCGGGCTGATCTCGATCCGGCCCGCGTCGTTCTCGCCGCGCCGCAGTCGCGCCGCACCGGCATAGGCAATCATCGCGGCGTTGTCGGTGCAGCTGCGGAAGGGCGGCACGATCAACCGGATGCCGCGCGTGGCGCCGACCGCCGCGGCGCGCTCGCGCAGCTCGCGGTTCGCTGCCACGCCGCCGGCGAGCACGACCTCCGTCACGCCTTCGAGCTTGGCGGCGCGGAGCGTCTTTTCGACCAGCGTGTCGACCACGCGGTTCTGGAACGCCGCGCACAGATCGCGCAGCGTCTGGTCGTTGCCGGGGCGGCCGTGCTCGGCGACCCAGCGCATCACGTTGGTCTTCAGGCCCGAGAAGCTGAACTCCAACGACGCCTGCTGCGGCATCGGGCGCGAGAGCTGGATCGCGTCGGCGTTGCCCTCGTGCGCCAGGCGGTCGACGACCGGACCGCCGGGATAGCCGAGGCCGAGGAGCTTCGCGACCTTGTCGTACGCTTCTCCCGCGGCGTCGTCGCGGGTGGCGCCGAGCTCGCGGATGCTCGCGTGCGCCGTGCCGTCGACGCGGTAGATCGCGGTGTGCCCGCCGGACGCGAGCAACGCGACGAACGGGAACGCCGGCGGCGCGGGCGACTCGATGCCGGGGTGCTGCAGGAACACAGCGAGCAGGTGACCCACGAGATGATCGACGCCCACGATCGGCTTGCCCGCCGCCCAGGCGGCGCCCTGCGCCGCCTGCACGCCGACCAGGAGCGCGCCGCTCAGGCCGGGCCGGCACGTCACCGCCACGCCGTCCACGTCCCCGAGGCCGAGCCCGGCGCGCTCGAGCGCAGCCTCGATCACCGGCCGTGCGTTCTTCAGATGATCGCGCGAGGCGAGCTCCGGCACGACGCCGCCGTAGGGCGCGTGCAGCTCGATCTGGCTGTGCACGACGTCGGAGAGCACCTCCCCGGCGTCGGTGACCACGGCCGCGGCGGTCTCGTCGCATGACGTCTCGATGCCAAGGACGCGCATGCTCACAGACACTGCCCGGTGTGACGCGAGAGCTGGAACAGCGCGAAGCCGGATGAGCCGCTGGCGCCGGCGTCGGCCTCCGGCGTCGGGCGCAGCACGCGCACTTCGACGTTGTCGTTCTTGAGCAACGACACCACGGCGAGCACCGTGCCCTGGCAGCTGGTGTCCACCCACGCCAGGATGTTGTGATCCTGGCCGTCGCTGAACGTCATCAGCGAGAGCGGGTCGTTGAGCACTTCTTTCATGGCGCGCAGCTTGGCGTGGTCGAACAGCGGGCCGCCATTGCACAGCGTGTCGTCCGTGGTGATGTGACCGGGCACGGTCGCGAGATTGTCGATGTCCAGGTCGACCATCATCCGCATCGAGGGCGGGTAGCTCGGATCGCGGACGAACGACGCGGCCACGATGTCGCCGCAGTAGCTGTCGGAGCCGCTGGTGCTGAAGCGGTCGAGATCGTGGCAGCCCGCGGTGGCGGCCAGCAAGACCAGCAAGACCAGGGCGACGGTGGCGCGCTTCACAAGGATCACGGCAAGAACTCTTGCGCCGTCGCGCGCACGCGCGGCTCGACGTCGTGGGCGGCGATCGCGCTGAACACGGCGCGCGCGCCCTCGGGGTCGACCTCGTGCAGCGCGCGCACGGCGGCTTGGCGGACCAGCGCGTAGTCGTCTTTCTGGGCGGCTTGCGACAGAGCGGCCACGGCCGCGCCGTCGCGCGTGCCGGCCGCCAGCGTGCCCAGCACCTCCGCGGCGCGAACGCGGACCGGCCAGTCCGAGCGCGCGCCCAGCAGCTTGACCACGGCCGCGATCGCTTCCCGCGCGTGGGAGCTGGCGACGGCGGAGAGCGCCGCGCGCTGCACGTCCGGGTCGGGGTCCGCGAGGGCGTCGAGCACCGCGGTGCGCGCCGCCTGCTCCGGGCGCGTGGCCAGGAACTGCACCGCGCGTGCGCGGACCTCGGCGGCGGGATGGCTCGTCAGCGCGACGAACGGGCCGACCACCGCCGCCGCGATCGTGGACGCGGCCTTCTCCGCATCGGCGCGGAGCGCCGGGGCCACCTTGTCGAGGTCGCGGGTGAGCGGGCCGAACGCCGGCTTGCCAGCGCGCGACAAGAGCGCGTCGGCCACGGCGCGCGCGCGCTCCGGCGAGCTCTGGACCGCCGCCACGCTCGCCCGCGCGATCGCCGGCGCCAGCTTGACCAGCGCCGTGGCGCTGCTCGTCCGCGGTGTAGCCGGCGGGCCGCAGCCGATCGAGCAGGGCGCGCGCATCGACGTGTCCCTCCGGGGCCTGGAGCGGATCGCGCGGCGCCCGGTACTTGCCGGTGGCGAGCACGAGCGCTGCCGCGGTGGCCGCGCCTTCGAGCGCCGGCTCGGGGCTCGCGAGTCCCTCCGCGATGGCGCGCGGCGCGGCGTCGGCGCCGAGGCGTGCCAGCGCGATGATCGCCGTCGCCCGCACCGTGGTGTCGGTCGCCTCCGCGAGCTGGGTCAGGGCCTCGGCCTGGGACTTTTCGCCGAGCTCGCCCAGGGCGAAGGCGGCCGCGGCGCGCGGCAGCGGGCCGGCCTCGAGCGTGCGCGCGACGGCGGCGAGCTGGCCGGCGGCGCGCCGGTCGCCGCCCAGGCCGAGCCCGAGCGCGGCCAGCGCGCGGACGCTGGGCGCGTCGCTCTTGAGCATCTGCCCGAGCAGCGGCACGGCCTTCGGCGAGCGCATGCGCGCGACCGCCCACGCCGCCGCGACGGCGACCGGATCGGATTCGTCCGAGCGCGGCGTGCCGCCGGGCGCGAGCAGCTCCGCGAGGCGCGGCACCAGCGCCGGATCGTCGAGGCTGCCGACGGCGATCATCGCGCGCGTGCGGAGCTCCACGTCCGCCGCGCCGGTGGCGTAGGCGAACAGCGCCGGCCCGGCGCTCTTGTTCTCGATGAAGCCCAACAGCTCGATGGCGATGCGCTGCTGCGTATCGCGATCATCGCCCAGCGCGTCGAGCAGCGGCTTGACCGCGCGCTCGCCGATACGCCTGAGCGAAGCGCGCGCCTTGTCCGCCTCGGCCGGGTCGGCGCTGCGCGCCTGGTGCACGAGCGGAAACGCCAGCGCGCCGTAGATCTCCACGAGCAAGCGCCGGTAGATCGGCTTTTGCGGGTTGCCGAGGGCGACCGGCAGGAGCTCGCGCTCCAGCGACTCGAGCGTGCCTTTGCCGAGGTTGATCTGCATGCTGAGACGCGCGGCCTGCGCCACCAGCTCCTCGTCGGGCGACGCGCGCACGACGCGCCGCAGCAGGTGATCGGCCTCGTCCAGCTTGTCCGCTCCGAGCAACAGCTCGGCGAGCTGGAAGTACACGGGGAACAGCCGGTCGTTCTTGCTGATGGCCTGGCGGAACTCGGCGATCGCGCGCTCGTTGTCCTGCCGCCGGCGGTACATCTCGCCGAGCTTGCGGTGGCCTTCCGCGTCGTCGGGGCTGAGCGCCACGGCCTTCGCGGCGTACTCCACCGCCTCGTCGTCCTTGTACAGCTCGGCGGCGTACTGCGCCATTCGCTGGTAGTACTCGCGCGCGCGCTTCGGCTCCACTACGACGAGCTTCTTCAGCACGTCGATGGCGTCGTGGAGCTTGCGCTGCATCACCAGTACGCGCTCCAGCACCGACAGGCTGCCCGCGTCGCCCGGCGCGCTCGCGACGATGGCGCGCAACGTGTGCTCGGCGTCGGCGTAGCGGCGCAGGCGGATCTGCGCTTCCGCGAGCAGCCGCCCGGACTCGAGATCGGGCGGCTTCTGGTGGAGCCGGCGATCGAGCGCGGGCACGCGCGTCTCGAGCTGTCCGGAGAGGCTCCAGAGCGTGACGATGTGCTGGCGCGCCTCGCGCGCGATGTAGTCCTTGTCGCCGGCGTCCGCGAGGATCTGCTCCCAGATGTGGCGCGCTTCCTCGTACTGCGTCACGCGCTCGTCGCGACCGGAGGCGGACGCGCCGGTGCGCTCCAGCGCGAGCGCGTACGCCTTCTTGTACTTCTGGTTCTGTGGCGCGAGCTTCATCGCCTCGCGCAGCGCTTCCAGCGCCTCCTTGGGCATGTCGTGCTCGAGGTAGACCTCCCCGAGCGTGTCGTCCGCCTTCGCGCGGTCCGGCACCAGCGTCCTGATGCGCGCCCAGGTCGCGAGCGCCTTCTTCTTGTCGCCGTCCTGCCAGTAGCGATCGCCGAGCTCGACCAGATGGCGCGGATCGGCGCCCATCTTCGACAGCCGCTGCAGTACGGCGAGCGCGCGGTCCTTCTCCTCGACGCGCTCGTAGAAGTCGACCAGCGCCGCGAGCGTCTCCTCGTCGCGCCCCGATCGCGCTTCCAGGCGCTCGAGCTGCTTTATCGCCTGGTCACGCTCGCCGCGCTGGATCAACGCCTCGGCGAGCTGGAACACGAAATCGGGATTGTGCGGCGCCGCCTGGATCAACGCCTCGTACTGCTTGATCGCCTCGTCGAGCTCGCCCTGGATCTGCAGCAGCTGCACGACCTTGATCCGCGTGGCGACGTCCTTCGCGTTCTTGGCCAGCGCCTTCTTGTAGGTGACGAGCGCCTTGTCGACCTGGCCGGTCTCCTCGTACAGGCTTCCGAGCAGCTGCAGCCGCTCGAAGTCCGAGGCGTTCTCGTGCTCGAGCTCCGCGATCAGCTCGCGCAGCTTGTTGTCCGCGCGGTACACCTCCACGATGATGTCGTAGATCTCGCGGCGCACGCCGGACTGGCTGCCGGCGGTGCGTAGCGCGCGGTGCAGCACGTCGAGCGCTTCCTTGTTCTTGCCGAGCTTGGCCAGCGCGCGACCGAGGTCGCGCAGCGCCGGCGCGAGCACGCGGTTGTCGCCGGCCGCGGCCTTGACCACGCCGCGGTACTCCTCGACGGCGCGCTCGTAGTCGTTGCGCAGCAGCAGCTCGCGGCCGAGCTCCGCGCGGACGTAGAACGAGCCCTTCGCGCGCCGCACCAGCTCGGTGTGGTACTTCTTCGCGTCGTCGAACTGCTTCAAGTCGAGCGAGAGCTGCATGAGCGTGCGCAGCGTCTGCTCCTTGTCGGCGTCGATCTTGATCTTGGGCAGCGCCTGCGCGTAGCGCTCGCGCGCGCCCTTCTTGTCGCCGCGATCCTCGAGCATGTGACCGAGCGCGAGCATCGCCACCGGGTCGTCCGGGCGTTGGGCGATGGCCTTCTCGTAGGTGGCCATCGCCTTTTCCTGCTGCGCGTCCTGGCGGTAGATGCCGGCCAGCGCGACCAGGGCGTTCCACTGGTCCGACCCGCTCTTGTCGGCGCGCTGCTCGAACTCCGCGACCAGCTTGTCGAGCTTGCCGTCGCGCTCGCGGTACAGCTGTGCCAGCCGCTGCAGCGGAAACTGCGCGCCTGGCTGCGCCATCACGATGGCGGTGTAGCGGGCGATCAGCGCGTCGGCGCGATCGGCCTTCGCGGTTGCAGGCGGCTTCTTGTGCCGGTCCGGCGCGGGACCGTGCGGCCGCGCCGGGCGGTGGGGCGCCGGTCCGGGATGCGGGTGCTTGCGACCAGACGGGTTGAACTGCGCGCCGGCGCTCGCTGTCGCCAGCAGCGCCGCGAGCAACGCGGCAGCGCCTGTGAACGCCCGGATCCTCACGCTGGCTAGGCTAGCATCTGTGCCCCGCTTCGCCGTTGGCGAGTGGGCGGCGCGCCGCGTCCACGCGCGTCGGTCGGCTCGGCGAGGCCAGGATCAAGGCCATCGCGGGCGCGCGGGGCGAGTCGGCGCACCAGCCGCGCGGCGGCCCGCGCGACCTCTCCGCTGGATTCCGCGCCGGACCGGCAGAAGCCCGCAGCCTCGAAATCGCTGACGCCGGATGCGTCCGGAAAGCGGACCTCTACGCCTGCAGCGATGTCGCTGAAGCGCCAAATGTCCGCTTTCCGGACTTTGAGCCGCCAGCGATGCCTTCAACGCTTTCGCGAAGCACGGCGCTGTCCGATGCCCGCTACTGCGCGCGGCGACTTGCTGCGCCGTTCCACCCGGGGACTGTCGCGCGGATCTGGCCGGACGGCTCAGGCGCCGCCGGTACCGCTGCTGCCGCCGGCTCCGCCGCTGCCTTGCGCTGCGCCGAAGCCGCCGAAGCCGCCGCCCGGCCCGCCGCCGGCGCCGCCGCCGGGGCCACCGCCGAAGCCGCCGCCCGAGGTGCCGCCGCTGCCGCCGCCGGGGAGGCCGGGGATGCCGCCCTGGCACTGGGTGCCGCAACTCGTGAACACGCAGCCGAGCGCTTGGCCGGCGGAGAGCGCGGCCTGGAAGTTCCCGTTGAAGCAGTTCAAGAGACACATCGGATCGAAGCCACCCACACCGCCGCCGCCGCCGCCCGTGCAGTTCGTGACAGCGCAGATCGCTCCCTGCCGGCACGCTTGATCGGTCAAGCACTGCTGCACCGTCGGGCACTGCTGACCGATGCAACTGATGCAAGCGAGCGGCCCGCTGCCGCCCGATCCGCCGGTGCCGACACCGCCGCTACCAGAGACGCCGCCGCTGCCGCCCGTCGATATGCCGCCGGTACCGCCACTGCCGCCCGCACCGAAGCCCCCCGTGCCGGTACCGCCACTGCCGCCCGCACCGAAGCCGCCCGTTCCGGTACCGCCACTGCCGCCCGCGCCGAAGCCGCCCGTTCCGGCTCCGGCGTCGCCGCCAGTGCCGAAGCCGCCCGTTCCCGTACCGGCGTCGCCGCCGGTGCCGAAGCCGCCCGTTCCAGAGCTGCCGCCCGTCGCGAGGCCACCGCTGCCGCCCTCGGCGCCGAAGCCACCGCTGGCGCCCGTGCCGCCCTGACCGCTGCCGCCCGAGCCGCCTTGGGCGCTCGTGCCGCCGGCGTTTCCTGGTGGAACGCCGAAGTCGATCGTCGAGCGACCGCCGCATGCGGCGATGCTCATCGCCATCGCGCTCGTCAGCAGGATCGTTCGTGCCGTGGTGCGCGCCGTCATCTCCGGACCCTTTCGGTAGATCCGGCGCGCCCGCCCGCGGCGCCGGGAACAGGCGCTCTTGTAACATATCGGTCCGCCGACCGGAGGGTGGTATGACCAATGATTCCAGGCATGTAGGCGTGGCGACTACATCGTGTCCCTGCGCTCCCGGGCACTTGGGACGCGAGCGGGCGACGCATCACGTGATAAAGCGGGGCGGTCCATGCCTCAGGCAGGGGTCGAGCAAGAGGGCGGTGCTGCGTCTGCAGGTACCGGAGCGGGTGCGGCAGGACCGCGCCCGGACGACTCCGCGTCGCTGAACCGCTGGGGCATCGTGGGTCGAAGCGTCGCGCTGTCCGCGGTGATCGGCGCCGCGCTCGTGATGTGGGCCCAGTACACGTTCCGATCGCGCTGGGTCACGACGTTCTTGCTCAAGAACGACCTCGACATGGACAAGCGCATGGTGCTCATCCAGAGCGCCCTGGGCGGCGCCGGCCTGATCGCGCTGATCACGCTGGTGGTGCTGGTCGTCGCCTATCGCCGTCGTCGGGCCATCGCCGGCGTCGAGCGGGTGCTCTGGTTCCTGTCGCCGCTGATCCTCGCGCCGGCCTTCCCGGTGCTGTTCCGCTTCAAGCCGTGGAAGGACCACGCCCAGTCGCTGTTGCCGCTGATGCTGCTGGTGGCGCTGGTGACGGAGGTGCTCGTCACGCGCGCGGCGCGCTCGGTGCCGGCGTGGATCTTGAAAGCTCATGCGCGCGTCCGCGCGTGGCTACCCGGATTCTTGCGCAAGCACGGTCCGCTCGCGACGGTGGTGATCGCGGCGCTGTTCTACGCGCTGTTCATGAGCTTCTACACGCTGCGCTGGCACTACAAGCTCAGGACCCACAACTTCGATCTGTCGATCAACAACAACCTGCTCTACGGCGGCCTCAAGGGCGTGTTCATGCAGAGCCCGGTCGTCTTCGGCGACGACCCGGGCAAGTACCTGGCCACGCACGCCAAGTTCGGCGGCTACTTCTTCCTGCCGCTGTACGCGCTCTACCCGAAGGCCGACTTCCTGATCGTGCTGCAGTCGTCGCTGCTCGGTCTGGCCGCGATCCCGCTGTATCTGTTCTCGCGCAAGCGCTTGCCCGAGTGGGCGGCGGCATGCGTGGCGTTCGCGTGGCTGCTCTACTACCCGACCCACTGCGCGAACTTCTACGAGGTCAAATGGGTGCCCATTGCCTCGTTCTTCGTCGTCGCCACGGTGTGGGCGGTCGACGCGAAGCTGTGGGTATGGGCCGCGGTGCTGTTCCTTGCCGGCATGCTCATGCGCGAGGACATGCCGATCGGCTTCGCGATGATCGGGCTGGTGCTGCTGCTGTCCGGACACCGCCCGAAGTTCGGCTTCGCGATGGCGGTCATCGCCGGCGTGTGGTTCGTGATCCTGCGCTTCTCGATCATGAACCACGCCGGGAACTGGTGGTTCCCCGGCATGTACAAGGGTCTGTGGGCGCCGGGCGGGCACGGCTTCAAGAGCGTGATCAAGACCGTGCTGTCGAACCCGGTGTTCACGCTCGGCAAGATCGTCGAGGAAAAGAAGCTCTACTACCTGATGCACCTGCTCGTGCCGCTGGCGTTCTTGCCGGCGCGCCGCTGGTACCTGTGGGCCGCGTTCATCCCGGGCACGATCATCACGCTGTTTACGACCAGCTACGACCCGCCGGTCATGTACACGTTCCAGTACGTCATGCACTGGGCGCCGTATCTGTTCCTGGCCACGCCCATCGCGCTGGCGGCGATCGCGCGCAGCCCCGATTTTGGAAAAAGTCGCGTGGTCGGCGCCGTCGGCGCGATGCTCTTCGCCTCCAGCGCGCTGTCGTACAACTACGGCGCGTTCCCACGCCGCAACACGCTGCGCGGCGGCTATTTCCCCGTGGACTTCAGCTTCACGCCGCGCGATCAGCAGCGTCTCGACCAGCTGTACGAGCTGATCCGGATGATTCCCAAGGACGCGACGGTGGCCTCCACCGAGAACGTCGGCCCACACGTCTCCTCGCGGCGCTGGATGTACTCGATGCGCGAGGGGCCGCACGGCGCCGAGTGGGTGCTCGCAGGAGCCGGCGAGACGAAGCTCGATCACACCGAGCAGAACCTGCGCAAGGTGATCCGGGACGGGCACTACGGCGTGGTGAAGCGTGTCGGTGAGTTCGCGCTGCTGAAGAAGGGCTACGACACGTCCGGCAACGCGAAGCTCGCCAAGGACTGGAGATTGTGAGTGACGCGGCGGACGCGACACGCGCGGCCGGCCGACTCAAGCGTGTTGCGCGCCCGCTGTTCGCGCTGACCGCGCTGGTCTTCGTCGCCTGGGCGGCGTACGACATGTCGCGTCGCTGGGACAGCGCCGCGAGCGTCAAGCTCGCGGTCGCGCCGGCACTGCTGTCGATCCTGCCGCTGCTCGTCGGCGCCGTGTTCCAGGGTGTGGCCTGGACGCTGCTCATCGAGAGGATGTCGGGGCGGCGCGTGCCCGCGCTCCCGGCGCTATCGCTGTATCTACTGTCGCAGCTGGCGCGCTACACGCCGGGCAAGGTGGGCCTGCCGATCGTGCGCATGGCCGGCGCCGAGCGACTGGGCGTCAAGCCGGCAGCCGTAGGCACGTCGATCTTGATCGAGATGCTGTCGTGGACCGCCGTCGGCGGCGCGCTCGGCTTCTCGCTATTGTGGGCCACGTCGGGTCGCGCCGCTGGCGTGTTGGGCGTGCTCGGGCGCTTCGCGCCGCTCCTGCTCGCGGGGTTCGTGACGGCGATGCTCGTGCTGCTGGCGCTCGATCGTGCGCGCTTGCCGGCGTTCGTGCGGCGTTTGCTCGCAGCGGAGGGCGCCGGTGCGCTCGCGCCGGTGCGGCTACCCCTGGTGCAAGCGCTCTACTGGCTGTCCTGGGCCGTTCACGGCTACATGCTCGCGCGGGCGGCGGGCGCGCCGTCGCCTGCCGCGCTGTCCGCCACCGGCCTGTTCGTGATCGCGCCGGTCGCGGGCTTCCTGGCCCTGGCCGCGCCCGGCGGCATGGGCGTGCGCGAGGCGATCCTGTCCGTGGGTCTCGCGCCGGTGCTGGGCCCGGCCCAAGCCCTGGCTCTCGCGCTGGTCTCCCGCGGCGCGTCGCTCGCGTCCGAAGTGCTGGCCTGGGCGCTCGTACGCCCGCTCGCCGGCCGCGCCGTGCCGCCCAAGCCGGCGTGAGAGCGAGAGTTGGTGTCGCGGGGGCATGTCCGCTAGAACAGGGCGCTCCGTGACGACCCAGGCCATCGAAAGAGCGAGTCTCGACCTGTCGGTCGTCGTGCCGGTCTACAACGAGGAGGAGACCGTCCCGCTGCTGCTCGAGGAGCTGCACGCGGCGCTCGACCCGGCCGGCCTGTCCTACGAGCTCATCCTCGTGGACGACGGCTCGAAGGACAAGAGCTTCGCGCTCCTGGCGGAAGCGGCGAAGACCGATCCGGCGCTCGTCTTGATCCGCTTCCGGCGCAACTTCGGCCAGACCGCCGCCATGCAGGCGGGCTTCGACGTCGCGCGCGGCGAGACCGTCGCCACCCTCGACGCGGATCTGCAGAACGACCCCCGCGATATCCCCGCCATGCTCGACAAGCTGGCCGAGGGCTACGACATGGTCGCCGGCTGGCGCGCCCATCGCAAGGACGCGTTCATCAACCGCAAGCTGCCGTCGATGATCGCGAACCGCATCATCAGCATCACCACCAAGGTCCACCTCCACGACTACGGCTGCACGCTCAAGGTCATGCACCGCGACGTGGCCAAGGAGCTGCGCCTGTACGGCGAGATGCACCGCTTCATCCCGGCGATCGCCAGCTGGGTCGGCGCCACGGTGGTGGAGATGAAGGTGAACCACCGCGCGCGTCGCTTCGGCACGTCGAAGTACGGCATCGGCCGCACGCTGCGCGTCGTGCTCGACCTCATCACCGTGCGCTTCGTACAGAGCTACCTGGTCCGTCCGATGCAGGTGTTCGGCCTGGGCGGCCTGGCCAGCGGCTTCGTCGGCTTCGCCCTGTGCGCGTTCCTGGCCGTGGAGAAGCTCGCCTTCCACCGCTCGATTGGCGAGCGCCCGCTGCTGTTGCTCGGCGTGCTGATGATCGTCGTGGGCGTGCAGCTCGTCTCGCTCGGGCTCGTCGCCGACGTGATGATGCGCACCTACCACGAGTCCCAAGGCAAGCCGCCGTACTACGTGCGAGAGCGCATCGTGGGCAGCGGCCACCGCCCCGAAAGCGATGTCGGGCCGGCGGCGTCGCCGGCGTCGCTGTCTTCGTGACCGTCCACACCTTTCCGCCCACGCGCCTTGGTGACAAGGCATCCGGGCCATGCTAACCCCACCGCTCTCGTCCCATGTCCGACGAAAACGAAATCCAGAAGTCCGATTTTGAACGCTACTTCCCGTTCACTCCTACGGCGCTGGCCGTCAAGGAGTGCGCGCGCCTGACCGCGCTGCGGCGATACGAGTGCCCCAGCCCGATCCTCGACGTTGGCTGCGGCGACGGCCTGTTCGCCAGCATCGCGTTCGGCGGCGCGGAAGTTTGGGGCATCGACATCGACGCCGCGGAAGGGCGCTGGGCCGCCGCGAGTCGGGCCTACTCGCAGGTCATCCTGGGGGACGTCACCAGCGCGCATCTTCCCCAGAGCTTCTTCGCGAGCTGCGTCGCCAACTGCTCGTTGGAGCACGTGCCGCGTATCGATCTCGCGCTGCAGAACATCCGTCGCGCGGTCAAGCCGGGCGCCAACGTCTACTTGTTCGTGCCGGACAAGGACTGGACGCGCCAGCTGCTCAGCGCCCGGATACTGGGCGCGCTGGGTGCGGAGGCCGCGGGCGATCTGATTCGCAACACGCTCGATCGTGTGTTCCACCATCACCATCTGTACGACGCCGAAGGCTGGCGGAAGGTCGCCGAGGAGGCCGGGTTCGAGGTCGTGAGTGTCGACCCGGTGCTGTCGAGCGCAACCACGGTGGCGCTCGAGACGTTCCTGCTGCCGTCGGTTGCGGGATGGGTGAACAAGTCGATGACCACGCGCTGGACGAACTTCCCGCGCATCCGGCGCGCGCTGGCAGGGCCGGCGTACCGTCTCGTCCAGGCCGTGATGTCCGCGGCGGACCAGACGCCGACCGCGGAGTACCTGCTGATCGCCCGGCGTCCCGCGACCGACACCGAACCGGGGACGTGATGGCCGAGGCGGTCGACTACTTCACGAATCACTCGCTCAAGCTCAAGTTTCCCTGGAGTCTGTATCACCGCCCCATCGTCGACGCGCTGTCGTCGGCGATCCAGGCGAGCCCGGGACCGCGCGTGCTCAACATCGGCTCCGGGCCGTTCTTCGAGCTGCAGTCCATCGACCGGCGCGGACGCGAGTTCGAGTTCACCATCTGCGACATCGATCCGCGCGCGGTCGAGCTGGCGCGCGAGATCCACGGGTCCGCCATCACACGCTCCGACGTGCTCGAGCCGGATGCGCCGCTGCCGTACCAGGACGGCGCGTTCGATCTCGTGGTCTCCATGGACGTGGTCGAGCACGTTCCGCATCCGCTGCCGTGGCTCGAAGAGGCGGTGCGCGTGATCGCGCCCGGCGGCACGCTGTTCCTCACCACTCCGAACTACGAATCGAAGTCGCTCCGTGCCATCGAGTCGACGGCGCTGGAGGCCATCGCGCGCGTCCAGGGTTTCAGTCGCAAGGATCTGCACCCTTCGAAGATGACGCGCCGCAGGCTCGAGGACTTGCTCCGGAAGGCCGGCGCGGGCGACACGACGATCCAGCGCATCGCGCTCGGCTGGGTGCTCGCGTCGACGAGCCGCAAGCCGCGCTAGCGCGCCTGGCGTAGCTTCGACAGATCGAGAATCACGATCGAGCCGTCGCGGTAGACGCTGGCATTCGCGAGCTGTTGCTCCACTTCGAAGCGTCTGCCCCGCGCACGCGAAAACGCCGCGCCGATGTCGCTCTCGAAGGGGCGGAAGTAGCGGGGCGGGCGGCGGAGATAGCCGAGGTTCACAACCAGGTGCGTCACGCCGAACTTGTCGCGCAAGCGCAGCAGCGGCTCCGGCGTGGTGGCGAAGTAGGCGGCAATGAGCGCTCGCATCCGTTCGCGCATCATCAGCGTGAAGCCCGTGTGGAACGGCATCATCGTCTCCTGCGAGAGCAGGATCTTGCGCCGCGCCACGTACGGGACGTTGTCCATCTCCGGCGGCCAGCCGGCGACCAGCGCGTCCTTGGGCAAGCGCGCGATCGCGTCGTACAGCGCTTTTTCGCGCGGCCGCACCGTGATGTCGAGGCCCGCGTTGGAGCTGCCGCGCGAGCCGACGAGGGCGACTAGCGCGATGTTGCAGCCGAGGACCGCGACGGGGATCAGCCGCTTCGCCCGCGGCCGATCGGAGCCGAAGGGAAGCAGTCCTCTGAACGCCGGCGCGATCAGGATGATGGCCAGCAGCGGCACGGTGTAGACCACGTAGCGCTGCGGCAGGAAGAAGCGCGGATTCAACGGCAGCGAGATCAGATGGCCGGTGATCGCGGCCGCGAGCAGAAGCAAGACGCGGCGCGCTTCCGCACGTTGGCTCGCCAGCCTGGCCCAGCCAAACCCGATCACGACCACCACGAGCTCGAACAGGGCCTCCCTGCGCGACCGATCCGGCGCGCTGTCGAGCCACTTCCGCGCGGACTCGACCACCGGTTTGCCGCCGCCGAAGACGGCCTTGCGGATATACCCCGGCGCGGCATCGACGAAGCTGGGGAACGGCGGGCGGTCCTCGCCCCCGAGCCGTCCGCCCGGACCTGCTTCGGGATACTGCAACACCATCGCCGGCGTGATCTGCGCACCGAACGGCCGCAACGCGAGCGCCATCGGTGCGAGCACGACGGCAGCGGCGAGCGCGGTGGCCGTGAGGAACACGAGCCGCCGCTTGAGCGACCAGCTGGCGGCATCTCCAGCGTCGTCGCGCCGGAGCAGCAGCAGCATTCCCGCAAGCGAAAGTCCGACGATCACGGCGATCACCGGATAGAAGGCGGCGGCCAGGACGACCAGGGCGGCGAGCCACCACGCTCTCCCGAGCGCGAGCGCCGCGGCCGCGCACGCGATGAGCGGATACGCGAAAGCGCGCGCCAAGCCACCGCCCATTCGCGCCAGGAACACGTCGCAGCCGAGCGCCAGCGCCAGCGCGCCGAACGCGGCGGCCTTGCCGCCGAGCTTGTTGGCGGTCGCCGCAACCGCCACGAGCAACAGCGCGAGCAGCAGATACGGCAAGAGCTTGCTGAACGCAGCCGCGTCCCAGAGCTTCGCCGCCAGGAAGTACACCGTCCGGAACCCGAGAGGGTCCAGGCTGGTGAAGTAGTGGCTGATGGGGTCGTTGTTGAAGAGCGCGGCGTCGCCGTCGTGGAAATACGGGAAGATGATGATCCGGACGTCGTCGTTGAAGATCAGCGGATTCGCCGAGTACCGGATGTGCTGGAGAAGCGCAGGCAGGTAGATCGGCGCGAGCGCCGTCGCGATCACGACCCAAGGCAGCGCGAGCCGCAACCAGGACGGCAGTCGCCCCCACATGCGCTCGACGCGTTCGACGATTTGGCGGGGCTGCATGGTGCGCGACGGCGGACGCTAGCACGGCGGGTCAGCGCCGCATCCAGAGCGTGTCCTTGCCGCCGGTGGTGCGCGTCGCGATCTGCTGGAACGACCGGGAGAGCTCCGCTGGCGCGCCAACCCGGCAGCCCCGGACGACCACCGCGAACCCGACCTGATCGAGGAGCTTGGCGGCCTCCGCGGCGCTTGCGGGCTGCCGCGGTTTCGGGAAGTGACGGCGGTCTGGTCCGAGATCCGGAACGCGGAGATCCGCCAACTTGTACAGTCCCGTGTCGTAGTTGCGCGGGCAGCCGAACACGACGACGTTGTCGTTGAAGGTGGCGGGCGGCGGCTCGAGCGGCATCTCGCCCAGCACCGAGCGGCCCAGCTTGACCTGGTGGACCGTGTACCGATTCGCGAAGCCGTGGAACACGATGTCGGACGCGACGCTGTCGAGCGCCCGGACGTCGTTCCGCCAGTACAGGTGCGTCACGTGCATGCCGTGCAGCACGTCGTACACCTCGCGGAACGACCGCATGTAGCCGTAGCTAAGCCCGTACTGCCAACCGGGCACGTCGGTGACGGAGGCGTGCGCCACGCCCAGGCTGCCGTGGAAGCCGTGCAGCAGGACCGTCGCGTCCTGGGGCAGCCGCTTGCCCAATGCCTGCATCTCGCCTTGCACGACCAAGCGCGTGCCGAACTTCTTCTGGAAGCCGCCGGCGAGCAGGTCCACCACCTTCTTGATCGGCGAGCCCGACATGGCGTGGGTCGGGAAGAAGTACACATCCCCGCCCCAGATGACTTGTAGCGCGACCAGCAGCGACAGCGCGCCACGCACGACGTGTCGTCCCGAGCGCCACACGAGCACCAGCATGGCCGCCGTGGCCGCGGCGATGACCGGCATGATCGCCTGCAGATAGCGGTCCTGATGATGCACCCAGTACCAGGCCAGGAGTCCCACGTGGACCCAGATCACCAGACCCCAGACGCGCGCCGTCTTCTTCACGAACGGCAGACACAGGATGAGCAGCGTGAACAGCGACCCAAAGACCGGGAACTTCCCGTGGAACTGCTCCCAGTCGTTCGGCAAGAACGAGAACGTCGCCAGCACCTCGATGGACTTCTTCACGCCCTCCAGGTTGTGGTGCGGGTGCCAGGTCTGCAGCATGTACACGCGGTGCGTGTACGCCGCGTCCGGCACCCAGGGTCGATGCGGGAAGAAGCGGGCCAGCACCGGGTACAGCGGATCGCCGTACCACACGAGGTTCCTGAGCCAGTGCGGCGCCGACACGACGAGCGCGGAAAGCGCGGCTGCCAGCGGTCCCAGGTACCAGTTGCCGCGGGCGGCCGGCGAAAGCTTTCGCCGCGCGGCGCGCACGGCAAGCCACGCCGCGCGCGCCGCGATCGCCAGGATCGGGAACGGCACCAGCAAGAGCGCGCCCGTGTACTTGGTGATGGTCGCGCCGGCCAACGCGACACCGAGCGCCGCGCAATAGCGCGGCTTCAAGTCGCGCCACGCACGGATCAGGAACAGCGCGATCGGCACGCCCCACATGGCGGACAGATGATCCGCGCCGCCGCTCAGGTTCGAGTCGTACAGCAGCACACCGGGAAACAGAAACCGCACCGCCCACACCAGGCGCGGATCCGCGCGCGGAACCAGCTGCCGCACGATCGCGCCGATCCCGATCACCGTGGTGATCAGGAACACCGCGAACTCGATGTGCATGCAGAGCTCCATGTGATCGAAGAGGAGACTCTTCGGCAGCAGGAACGCCCACGTGTACAAGAAGCTGCCGAAATGCGGCCCGGTCGCGAAGTTGTTCGCGTCCCCGAAGCGATGCACGCGGCCCGACGCGACGAAGTCCTCCGCCAGCCCCATGTGCATCCAGCGCGCGTCGAACGCCGCGTTCTCTGGCGACAGGATCACGAAGTAGAGCATCCCGAACGCCGCACAACCGAACGCCACCGCGGCGTAGCCGGCGAAGCCCAGCGCGGGGCGCTTCCGGCGCGTCGCCCGGAGGTGCCGCACGTAGCGCCGCGTCATCCTCCACAACGAAGGCAGGCCCGGACCGCCGGCCACAAGCGGCAAGACGAAGAACAGCACCCAGTGATACAGGTGCAGGAGCCCCGCCAGGAACATCAGGATCTCGAAGCCGAGGATCCCGAAGCAGAACGCCACCGCGTAGTGCTCCAGCGCCGGCAACGTGCGGCTCACGAGCCTGCGCACGATCACGTGACCGAGCGAAAGCGCGCTCACGCACAGCGCCAGCGTCGCAAGCCAGTAACCCGCGTAGCGCCAGAACAGCCACGCCTTGATCGCGTACTGGCGATTGACGACCCAGCCGAACAGCAGCGCGCCGGCGATCAGAACCAGCACCATGGCGGCCCGCCGTCCACGGTCCAGCCAGCGTCTCGTTCCGGGGGTCATGCGGGAGGGGGCCCGAGGGCGCGGGGAGTATACTCCACGCGGTTTGGACGCCAGCCCTTGCCGCGGGCGCCCTGGATTGATAGTCGCTTCTCGCATGACCGCCCCTGTCGAGTCGAACGACACCGCGCTGGGACGAGACGCGTTGATCGTCACTCCGACCTACAACGAGCGACGCAACCTCCCGCTGTTCATCCGCGCCACGCTGGAGATCGCGCCGGCCGCGCACATCCTGGTTGTCGACGACGGCTCGCCAGACGGCACCGGCGAGGTGGCCGACCGGATCGCCGCGGAGGACCCGCGGGTCCGTGTCATGCACCGTCCCAGCAAGCAGGGCCTCGGCACGGCGTACACCCAGGCGTTCGCGAAGGGACTGGGCGAGGGCTACCAGTACTTCTTCGAGATGGACGCGGATCTCTCCCACGACCCGGAGTACCTGCCCGCGTTCTTCCAGGCGTTCCGCGACGGCGCCGATGTGGTCGTAGGCTCGCGCAACATTCCCGGTGGCGACGTGGAAGGCTGGGGCCCGGGACGTCACATCTTGAGCAAGGGCGGGTCGCTCTACTCGCGCACCATCCTGGGCGTGTCCGTGAAGGATCTGACCACCGGCTACAAGGCCTTCACGCGCGACGCGCTGCTCGCCATCGATCTCTCGAGCGTGCAGTCCAACGGCTACTCGTTCCAGATCGAGACCACCTACCGCGCCGTCCGCAAGGGCCTCACCGTGCGCGAGGTGCCGATCGTGTTCGTCGACCGCCGCGTCGGCGAGAGCAAGATGAGCCGGAAGATCTTCGCCGAAGCGATCTTGATGGTGTGGCGCCTGCGCCTCGCCGCCGCGCGCGGCGAGATGTGACCGCCAGCCACCCTCGCGACGCTCCCGGCCGACCCGACCGCGGATCAGGCCAGCCTGGATGCCGGCCCGGCGCGGAATCTCCGGGCACGCGCGTTGCAGTCCGACGTGCAAGCCTGCGGCGCGACATCAACAGCAAGGGGCGTGACCCCATCCTTGCCGCGTCCTGTGCATTCGCTTCCCCGTATCTAGCCCGTCTCTCTCCCTGCGGAGCCGCCCGCATCAGGCAAGTTCCGCGCGCGCGTGCGTAGGCCAGCAGCATCGCCGCCATCGCCGAGCGCGCGTGCACCCGGGTCTTCGCGAGCTTCCGGTCATCCCGACCACTGATCCGCAGCCCGGGTGCCGGTCCGGCGCGGAATCACCTGGTGCGCGCGTTGCAGTCCGATGCGGGCATGGCTCGATTCGTCTGGTTCGCCGTCGCCGCGCTGATCGTCGCGTGCGCCGGCTTCGCGTGTCGCGTCGTGCGGCGCGTGTCGACCGTGCGCGGCGCCAGATCCGACAGCAGCGGAGGACGGACATGCCCGGGCAAGTGGGGTCGAAGTGTCGGGTCGCGCTCGCGCGGCGCGGTTCCGCGCCGGACCGGCAACCCACCCCTGGCCTTCGACCGGCTGTGGCACTACCTTCCGCTCCGATCATGAAGGCGGACAGGGTGACTCTCGGGCTGGTGCAGATGTCCACGGCCGGCGACCGCGCGAAGAACGTGGCGAAGGCCGTGGAGCGCATCGGGGAGGCGGCGGCGCGCGGGGCGCAGTTGGTGTGCCTGCAGGAGCTGTTCGCCGGGCCGTACTTCTGCCAGGTGGAAGACCAGGCGCTGTTCGATCTGGCGGAGCCGATCCCGGGGCCCACCACGGCCGCGGTGGCAGCGGCGGCGAAGCAGCACGGCGTCACGGTGGTGGCGAGCGTGTTCGAGAAGCGCGCGGCGGGGCTCTATCACAACACGGCGCTCGTCTATGGGCCGAACGGGGACGAGCTCGGGCGCTACCGGAAGATGCACATCCCGGACGACCCGCTGTTCTACGAGAAGTTCTACTTCACGCCGGGCGATCTCGGCTTCGTCAGCGTGCAGACGCCGCACGTGGCCGCGGGCACGCTGGTGTGCTGGGACCAGTGGTATCCGGAGGCCGCGCGGCTGACGGCGCTCGCCGGCGCGCAGATCTTGTTCTATCCCACGGCCATCGGCTGGCATCCGGCGGAGAAGGCGGAGTACGGCGACGCGCAGCTCGCCGCGTGGCAGACGATCCAGAAGAGCCACGCCATCGCCAACGGCGTGTTCGTGTGCGCGGTGAACCGCGTCGGTCACGAGGGGCCCAAGGACGGCGGCATCGAGTTCTGGGGGCACTCGTTCGTGTGCGATCCGTTCGGCACGGTGATCGCCGAGGCCGGCCAGGGCGAGGACGTGCTGGTCGTGGAGTGCGATCTCGCCAAGCAGGAAGAGGTGCGGCGCGGCTGGCCGTTCCTGCGCGACCGCCGCATCGACGCGTACGCCGGCCTCGGAGCGCGCTTCGGCAAATGAAGACGCCGCGTGAGCTCGGCTTCCGCATGCCCGCGGAGTGGGAGCCGCACGTCGCCACGTGGCTCGCGTGGCCGCACAACGTGCGCGATTGGCCCGGCAAGTTCGGCACCATCCCGTGGGTGTTCGCGGAGATGGCGCGCGCGCTCTGCCGCGGCGAGCGCGTGCGCTTCATCACCCAGGGCGATCTCGAGCAAGCGCGCGCGAGCCACGTGCTGCGCAGCGCCGGCGTCGATCTCGCGCAGATCGACTTCGTGCGCGCCGCCACCGACCGCAGCTGGACGCGCGACTTCATGCCGCTCTGCGTGGTGCGCACCGCCAAGCGCGGCAGCGAGATGGGCGCCGTCAAATGGCGCTTCAACGGCTGGGCGCGCTACGCGAACCACAAGAGCGACGAGGCCGCCGGCCAGAGCGTCGCCAAGCGTTTCGCCAAGCGCGCGTGGTCACCGCGCATCGTGCTCGAGGGCGGCGCCATCGACGTGGACGGCGAAGGCACGCTCATGGCCACCGAGGAGTGCCTGCTCACTGGCCGCCAGGCGCGTAGCCGCGAGCTCGGCAAGGCCGGCATCGAGCGCGCGCTCGTCGGACTACCTGGGCGTCGACCAAGGTGCTGTGGCTGCCGGCGGGCATCGCCGGCGACGACACCGCGGGCCACACCGACGACTTCGTGCGCTTCGTCGGCCCCGCGCGCGTCGTGCTGTGCCGCGAAGCGAACCCCAGCGACGCCAACCACCGCACGCTCGAAGCCGCGCGCGAGCGCCTCCAAAGCATGACCGACGCCGCGGGCCGCCGCCTCGAGATCATCCCGCTGCCGATGCCCGCGCCGGTCACCTTCACCGGCCAGCGCCTGCCCGCCAGCTACGCGAACTTCTACATCGGCAACGAGAGCGTGCTCGTCCCGACCTTCAACGATCCGCTCGACCGCACCGCCCTCGGCATCCTGTCGGAGCTCTTCCCGGATCGCCGCGTGGTCGGCATCCACGCCGTCGATCTCGTGCTCGGCCTCGGCACGATCCACTGCTCTACGCAGCAAGAGCCGCTGCCGGGCTACGCGTTTCCGCGCCGCCCCGACACCAAGAAGCAGCCGAAGAAGAAGCCCGCCAAGCCGGCGTGAGTTCTGCCAGCGGGATGTCGGTCCGGCGCGGAACCCCGCGCATCGCCGGCGCTCAGTGATCCTTCGCGCAGCGGAAGCCGAGCGTGATGTCGGCGAACAGCGGCTGGACGGACGCGCGGCGCTTGGGCGAGGCGTCGTCGACCTTGGACGTCTGCCAGTTGCCGCCGCGGATGCTGAGCACGGTGGTCGCGGACGACGCGTCCGGGGGCTTCGGATATGGGCCGTAGGTCGTCGATGTCCACTCGCTGAGATCGCCGGCCATGTCGGACAGGTCGAAGGCGCCGGGCGGCGTGGCCGCGACCTTGCACGGCGCTTTCTGCTTCCAGCAGTCGTTGTTGGCGTTCGGCGGATCGTTTCCCCACGGAAAGGCGAGCTTGTCTTCGCCGCCGGTCGCGGCGAATTCCCATTCCGCCTCGGTCGGCAGACGCCGGCCCTTCCACTCGCAGTACTTCTGCGCGAGCTCGTGGTCCACGCAGTTCAGCGGCAGGTTCGCGTTGTCCTTCATGGCGCCGGTGCAGAGCTCGCTGCGCTTGTCGTGGGCCTGCGCCTTCTGCGGTTTGAGCAGCTGCACTTCCGTGGGGACGGGATCGCAGATCGCGTTCTTCACGCACGCCTGGTACTCGCCGACCGTCACCTCGTGCTTGTCCAAGCAGTAGGCGAGCAGCTCCACCTTGTGCTGCGGGTGCTCGTCGGCGCGACCTACACCGTCAGGCGATCCCATCCACAACGTACCGGCGTCGACCTTGGACATGCCGTCCGGGCAACTACCGCTGTCGGCGCTCGCCGAAGAGCTGTCCGGTGTGTCGTCGGAGGTCGGGGCCGCGCCCGCGGCCGGCGCTGCCGTCGAGGCCGCGGTGGGCGAGGGGGCGGACGGAGGCGTCTCCGGGGTGGGCGCGGATCCGCCGCAAGCGGCGATTGTGCAGAGCAGCGGCAGCAGGGTCAGCGACGTCGCGCGCATGGGCCGTGTTTGGCAGGCGCGCCCGCGGCGGTCAAGCCGGCTCCGGACGCTCCCGCGAGCCCCAAGATCGCGGGATCCGGCCGTAATCCGCGCGGCGGCCGGGAAAATGATCGCCGCGAAGTTGAAAGATCTGGTTGCCCGGAGCACTTTGGGGGCGCTTTGCGAATGCGCCAGAACCGTACGATCTGGACGCGGCTCCTCGCCGTGCTCGTGCTTGCCTGGGCCGTCCTCGCGGTGGGACCGGCCATGGCCAAGCCGCGCACGCACGAGGTCGTCCGGGGCAACTCGCTGTGGGGCATCGCGCGCCGCTACGGCGTCACGGTGGCCTCGATCCGCGACGCCAACGGCCTGAAGAAGGGCACGCCGATCAAGCCCGGCGACAAGCTCGTGATCCCGGACAAGCACGCGCGGCGCCGCAAGGGCTCGGACCGCGAGCGCCACCCGGACGCCGCGGGCAAGACCGGCAAGACCGGGGAGACGGAGAAGGCGGCGGTCATCGCCAAGCCCGCGCCGTACACCCAGGTGCAGAAGACGGCGAAGGAGCGCGGCATCAACCCGTGCAACACGCCGGACCCCGGCTGGGGCGTGTACGACCACTGGGATCGCTCTGTCTCGATGGGCCAGATGATCGCCCCGCATCGCGGCGGCATCAGCAAGAGCGGCGCCTTCGACGTGATGATCCACTTCCACGGACACGACGCCGTCCGCAAGGAGTGGGTGCAGGTGATGAACGGAACCGTGCTGGTCGGCATCGACCTGGGCATCGGCTCCGGCCCGTACTCGACGGCGTTCTCCGCGCCGAACTCGTTCGAGAAGCTGGTGCAGAGCGTCGAGGCCGCGATGGCCAAGCACACCGGCAAGAAGAACGCCCACGTGCGCCACGTCGGCATCTCCGCGTGGAGCGCCGGCTACGGTGCGGTGATCCAGATCCTCGAGCAGGACTACGCCAAGAAGAACGTCGACACGGTCGTGCTGCTCGACGGCCTGCACTGCGGGTACACGGGCAAGACGCTCAACGCCGTGCAGATCCAGCCGGTCATCGACTTCGCGAAGCTCGCCGCGCGCGGCAAGAAGTTCATGTTCGTGAGCCACTCTTCGATCATTCCGCCGGGCTATGCGTCCACGACGGAGACCGCGCACTATCTGATCGAGCAAGTCGGCGGCCGCGTGCACAAGACGCACCCGCGCGCGAGCGACCCGATGGGCCTCGACCTGATCGGCCGCTTCGACAAGGGCAACTTCCACGTACGCGGCTACGCCGGCAACGACAAGATGGACCACTGCGCGCACATCGGCCTCTATCACGACGTGCTGAAGGTCCACATCCGGCGCCGCTGGAAGTCCCCGCGCGGTTACGCCGCAAAGAAGAAGGACTGAAGCCGCCTGCAGGTCTTGCCGGTCCGGCGCGGAACCAGGATCAGCGCTTGTCGCTGCCCGGGCACGTCGCGGCGAGCGGCGGTGGCGGCGGGTTGCCGCTCAGCAGGCACACGCAGTCGCCGTTCGACAGCTTGTACATCGGACCGCCGAGGCACGTATCCCACGCCGCGTCCTGCATCGACTCCGGA
The DNA here is from genome assembly GCA_963775185.1 of uncultured delta proteobacterium. Classification (GTDB taxonomy): domain Bacteria; phylum Myxococcota_A; class Polyangia; order Polyangiales; family Polyangiaceae; genus JAPSGB01. The sequence continues at coordinate 287,539 of CAVZIE010000018.1, forward strand.
CAGTCCACCACCTTCGAAGGCAACGCAGACCCCGGCGGCGGGATCGGCTGGCCCGCGGGGAACGACAGCTCCACGTAGCAGTGCCCGTCGCTCCGCGCCTGGATCGGGCGCCCGTCCGCGTCCGCCGGATTGAGCCGCGTCGCGCCCGAGAGACTCATCGGCCCCGGATACGAGCTCCACTTGCGATCGCCACCGACCACATGGCGAGTCCGCGGCCCCGCCGCCGCAGTCGCGGTGGCCGTCGCAGTCGCGGTGGCCGTCGCAGTCGCGGTGGCCGTTGCAGTCGCGGTGGCCGTTGCAGTCGTGGTCGTGGTCCGCGGTTCCTCGGCGCCATGTGTACACGCGATCGGAGCGGTCGCGGCGAGCGTCACGACGAACGCGGGACGGAAAGAGCGGCGTCTCATCGACGGGAGCGTACACTGAACCTGGACGACCCCGTGCAGAGTGCGCTATCCCTCCGCTCTCGCGCACGAGTGGCGGAACTGGCAGACGCGCCGGATTTAGGTTCCGGTACCGCAAGGTGTGGGGGTTCAAGTCCCTCCTCGTGCACCCTGGCTTGCACTCAGCGACCGCGGACGTATAGTGTTCCCTGAACAGGGAGCATTTATGTCCGCCGCGACGCTGACCACCAACGAGGTCGCCGCCCTCGTCGGCCTCGACGAAAACCGGGTGAGGAAGGAAGTCGAGCACGGCCTGGCCGGGACCGGCAGTCCGCCTCGGTTCAGCTTCACCGACGCCGTCTACTTTGGCGCCTTGGCAGCGCTGGGGCTGCACCTCGTCGTGGACGACCGTCGAAAGCTTCACGAGGTCATCGCCCGGGCGATGAAGGGGAAGAAGCCTCCGGCTCGCATCGAGGTGAGCCCCGTGCTCGACCTCAAGCTCGCCCGTGTCGCCGAGGACATCGGTGACCGGCTCGAACACTTCAAGGCCTGGAAGACCAAGCTCGTGACCTCCGACGACATCCTCGGAGGCGAGCCCGTCTTTCCGAAGAGCCGACTCGCCGTGCGGAACATCGGCGAGCAGGTGATCAAGGGCATCCCGGTCGCCGAGCTTCGAGAGGACTATCCGTACCTCAAGGAGCGGGACATCGAGTTCGCCAAGTTGTACACGCTGGCGTACCCCAAGATGGGACGACCTCGTGGACGTCAAGCTCCTGCTCGATGAGAACATCTCCCCGTGGGTAGCCCACCGCCTTTGCAAGGAGGACGGGATCGACGCCTGCGGGATTCGTGATCGGGGTCTGCTGGCAGCGTCCGATCCGGAGGTTCTGGAGTACGCCTTCAAAGAAGATCGGATCCTCGTGACCAAGAACGTGGACGACTTCGACAAGCTCGCCCGGAGCCGTGAGCTTCACGCCGGGATCATCCTGCTCGAAGAGGGCGGGCTTCCCCGCACGGGGCAGCTCCGGGTGATCCGCCGTGCCGTGGCATCGCTTGAGGCGAGGGCCGACATGGTGAACTGCGTGATGCGGGTCGCCGCAGACGAGACCGTGACGTTCGAGGATGCTGCGGCGGGTTGATCAGTCAACCGGCCCGATCGTCCTGGCGTGCTATCCTCCCTCCTGGTGGGGCACATGCAGTGCTTGCTTCGACATCGCCGCCTCGTGTGGATGGAAGTCGTGGTCGTCGGTGGGCTGATGGTGAGCGTGGCGGGATGCGGGGGGAGTGTCGTGTCTGGCGCACCCAGCGAGGACGGAGGAGCCTTGCCGCGACCACCGACTGGCCCGTGTGACGGCGGACATTGCGCCTGCCCGGACAAGGCAACACGGTGCAAGGACGCGTGCTGCTCCGGCGAGTGTGTCGCGGACCGGTGCTTGGTGACGCTGGCCTCAGGTCAGAATTGGCCCCTCGACATCATCGTAGATGGGAGCAGCGCGTACTGGACGAACTTCGCGAACTCCGGTTCCGTGATGCAGGTGCCGCTCGGTGGCGGCACGCCTGCGACGCTCGCTTCCGGACAGCCTGCGCCTCTGGGTATCGCTGTCGATCAAATCAACGTCTATTGGGCGAACCAGGGCGCTAGCGGCGAAGGCGGCGTGATGAAGGTCGGGATCGGTGGAGGTACTCCCGCGACCGTGGCGTCAGGACAAAGCTATCCATCCGATGTTGGCGTCGATGCGACGAGCATCTATTGGACCAACAACAGCTCGGTGGGCGGTGCGCTCATGAAGGCCCCGATCGACGGGGGCAAACAGTTGACGCTCGCGGATCACGTTGGTCCGGAGAGCATCGCCCTCGATTCAGATGCAGTGTACTGGGCCGATGAAGCGGGGTCCGCCGTGATGAAAGTGGCTTTGGAGGGTGGCACGCCAGCAATCCTCGCACCGCATCAGGACTTCCCAATGCGCGTTGCAGTCGATGGCACCAGCGTCTATTGGACGACCCTGAACGACGGGACCGTCATGAAGATCGGCAAGAGCGGCGGCGCTGCGGTGGTGCTCGCGTCGGGGCAAGACGGACCATATGCCGTCGCAGTCGATGCGACCAGCGCGTACTGGGTCACCGCTGGCTCCAAGGACGCGAGGGATGGCACTGTGATGAAGGTCGATATCAACGGTGGGACACCGCTGACGCTTGCGTCAGGCCAGGCTCATCCCGAGGGCATCGCTGTTGACGCCACGAGCGTCTACTGGACGAACTACCAGGGCGGCACCGTGATGAAGCTCACCCCCAAGTGATCCCTCCAATCGTCGGCGAATCGTCGGCACTGACGCGAACGAGCCCCGACGGAGCTGATCGCTCTCTCGCAACACCGCGGATCGCATCGGTTCGCATCCGTTCGCGGCGAGCGCTCCCGATTTGGGTTCCGGTACCGCAAGGTGTGGGGGTTCAAGTCCCTCCTCGCGCACAAGGCGCAGGGTGGCGAGGCCGCGCGGAACGTGCTCTGGTGGGTGGAGGGCGCCTTGAGAGCGTCCTCGTCGAGCCGCCGCGGCCCGACTACAAGGAGCTGGTCGAGGCGGCGAGGAAGCGGATCACGGAGCGGGAGTAGACTGGTCCCCGTCCTGACCACCGACGCGAACCACACCCAGGTCTGGACCCCGACCGTCGCCGAGTTCCGCTTGGCTCTCGCCAAGGGCTTGGGGCGGACTGCGGTCTTCGCGGCGCAGTCCGCTCTGCCCGCTGACTACGTGTCTGTCCTCGTGGAGGAATGCTTCGAGCCGTCGGCATGGTTCGCCGGGGACGACGAGCATGCGGAGTGGGTGGCGCAGCTTGCCCTCGCTGCGGGTGCTCGAAGCGATCTGACCCGCAGGGCGTTGGTTGCGGCACACGAGGAACGGGAACCAGATCGACTCGAACGCGTCTGCGTGGTGCTGCAGATGCTCGCCGCCGGAGGAAGCGCCGAAGCCAAGGCCGTGCTCTACGCAGTGGTGCGTGACAATCTGCGGCCGGATGAACCCGTGGCCGGGTGGCCCGACGTACTGGCGCTGGATGGTCCGGAGGCTTTCGTGACGGTCGTCCGGGACGTGTTCGACGACCCTCGACTACTGGACTCGCTCGTCCAGGGAATGGGCGACGACGCACTCCAGGCAACGGCCCATCGGCTCGACGCCCTGTCCTTGCCAGACGATGCAAAGCGAGCGCTGCGAAGGGCGCTCGACGATTTGACGGCAGCGAGAGCGGCTCCGAAACAAGACCGGGAAGCATGGCTACGCACGCTGTCGGCGAACGACGTGCTCGAAGCTGCCAAGGACAACAAGGCGGGCTGGTTTCGTGGCTGGGCGAAGATCGCGTCGGAGTCCGACTTGCATGAGGTCATGGAGGTGATGCTTGGTGAGCGCAACGTAGAGATCCTCCGCCGACTCCTGTCCGCATTCACGGCACGGCCGCTGCCCGCACTCGAAGAGCGGCTCCTCGGGCTCGTCCAACACGACGACGACCGCGTGAGGGGACGTGCGATCCGCACCATTGCCCAATACCGCAACCCCAAGGTCCGAGAGCTGGCGCTGGTCCGACTTCGCAACCTCGAAGACGCCGGGATCGTGCTCCTCATCCACAACTACGACGCTGGTGACTACAAACGGGTGGAGCCACTCTTCGACGGTGTCAGCGATCCCGACGTGCTGCATGGCCGAGGCTTCAATTTGCTGGAAGTGTTCGAGCACAACCCGCTCGCGGAGTTGTCGCCCCTCGTCGAGGTCGTCTACGAGGTTACGCCCTGCTCGCTGTGCCGGGAGAAGGCCGTGAAGCTCCTGCTCGCCGCGAAGCTTGCTCCCGGCTGGATGATCGACGAGTGCAGGCACGACGCCTTCGAGGACATCCGGAAGCTCGTTGCATGACCACCTGGATCAACGACAAGGCGCTCGACGACATCCGTGGCGTGGGCTGAGATGGCCGAGAAGATCGAACAGCCGGTGCGGGAGCCGACCCGGGCCGAGTGCCTCGGTGCAGCGAAGGCGTTGCGAGCCGGGATGTGGATGGTGTGGCCATCCCTCGCGGGGCTACTGGCAGCAGCCGCCGCGTTGGTGATGATCCAGGCTCACGCTGCGGCGGCGCTGCTGCTGGCGCCATTCGTGACGACCATCTTCGTCGGCATCGCCCGCATCAGCAACGTCCGATGCCCAAAGTGCGGCGAAACCTACATGCCCGTCGTGCTGGGCTCCGATCTCCCGTTGAAGGGACCATGCCGGAGCTGCGGCTTCGATGTCTGGCAGGTGGTAGACTCCGAGTGAGAGTGGGGGTCATGCAGCGCTTGCTTCGACATCGTCGCCTAGTGTGGATGGCCTTCGTCCTGATGCCGACCGTGGTCGCATGTGGCGCAAGGAGCGAGCTGTTCGGGCCACCGCCCTCGGGCGACGGCTCGGCGGGTCCAGCAGGTAGCGGAGGGACGTCGCCTTCGACGGGTGGTGCGCCATCGGCTGGAGGAACTGGCGGTGTCGCGGGCAGCAGTGGCTCTCCGACCGGCGGCGTCGGCGGAGCTTCGGGCACCGCCGGACAGCCAGGAACCGGCGGCACGAGTGGAGCCTCGGGCGGAGGCGTATCCGGAACCGGCGGCGTCGCTGGGAGTGCAGGAGCAGGTGCGCCCGGCGGCACTGGTGGCTGCCAGGGTGCCGACTGCAACTGCGAGCCCGGAAGAGACGATGTGCGCTGGCAGTTGCTGCGCGGGGACATGCACTGCCGAGCGATGCACAGTCGTCCTCGCCGATGGTCAGACCACCAATGCGCTCCACATCGATCTGGATGCGACGACCGTGTACTGGACGGTCGATGGCACGACGAGCGCCGGTGGCTACGTCCGGAAGGTCTCGAAGCAAGGAGGCACGGCGACCACGTTGGTCTCGGCGCAGAAGGGGATCGGCGACATCGCCGTGGATGCAAAGCACATCTATTTCGCCGTCCACGACGGCGCCACCGGCGAGGGGCGCATCATGAGGATGACCCTGGATGGCGGGGCACTTGGCACATTCGCTTCGATGCAGGGTGGCCCTGGCGGGATTGCTCTCGACCAGACCAGCGTCTACTGGGCAAACCCAGACGCTGGCAACGTCACGAAGCTCGCCAAGAGCGGAGGTTCTTCGATCGTTCTGGCCAGCGGCGAAGGCAAGCCGACGAACGTCGCCATCGACACGACGCATGTCTACTGGACCAACCAACTCGTAAGCGGCACCGTGAGGTCCGCTCTCAAGGACGGCGGCACGCCAACCACGCTTGCGTCGGGTCAGACGTTCCCGCACGCGGTGGCCATCGGGGCAGGCAGCGTCTTCTGGACGGACTACAACCTGAGCGGCACCGTTTCGGCGGTGCCCGTTGCCGGCGGGACGCCGTCTACGTTGGCGGTGGCGCAGACCATGCCGCTGTCGATCGCCATGGATGCGGACGATCTGTATTGGGCCAACCAGGGCGGGGCGATCATGAAGGCCCCGCTCGGCGGTGGGATGCCTGTGACGCTCGCTCCAGCGTCGCTTCCGAGCGACATCGCCGTGGACGGCACGAGCGTCTACTGGACGCAGAGCGGTGGCGTCATGAAGCTCACGCCGAAGTGACCCCGTTCAATCGTCGGCGAATCGTCGGCAACGACGCGAACGAGCCCCAACGGAGCTGATCGCCGTCTCGTAACAGCGCGGATCGCATCGGTTCGCCTCCGTTCGCCGCGAACGCTCCCGATTTAGGTTCCGGTACCGCAAGGTGTGGGGGTTCAAGTCCCTCCTCGTGCACAACGACGAGCGTTCGCTGATCAGTCGCCGAACGGTGGCGCGAGCGCTGCGACCTGGTCGAGGTGTGCCAGATACCACTCGTCGGCTTCTTGCGCGACCTGCCCCAGGGTAGGCCAGTCACCATCCTCGATCAGCGTCACGCGGCTTTTTATGTCGGTCTGGCCCGAACGGATCGTACTCGTGACGGTGGTGCTGCTTGTGGTGGTCGATCGGGTCGTCGTTCACATCGTGCGGTGAGCAGTACCGAAAGACGTTCCCGTGCCCGATGATCGACACGTTGTAGGAGTAGGCGATGGTCTGGACCATGGGGTTCCGCGGGTCACTGGCGTCTACTGTCTCCAGCACTTTCGCGACGGTGATCTTGAGCCGCCGGTCTCGAAGGATGACGTAGCCGTCGAACACGTACTGCCCGTTGGCTCCCGATACGAACTCCAACCCGTCGTCTTCCACGAGCCCGCCGTCCACGAACCGGCGCGTGACGGTGTTGTGGATCTCCAGATAGCTCAGGAGCCGGTTCGGTCCGTGGCTGGCAGACCTATCCACGAGCCCTGGCGAGGACGAGCCACTGCGCGATGTCAGCAGTGTCGGCGAGCTTGCCTGCCTTGAAGGAGGCAATCATCTCCGTCGTCGTCATCTCGTACCGTGCCTCGAAGGCCGCCAGCTTGGCGTTGATCGGTTCCATCTGGCCGTTGGGCGGACCCATGGAAGCCGCAGCGATGTCGGCCACGGCGTCCCGCTTTTCGTCGGCGCTCATCTTGGCGAAGGCTTGGAGCTTCATGCGGGTCGTCCAGTATCTGCTGAACCCCGGGAGAGCCCGGGGACAACCGAGGGAGAATGTGGCAACGAGGTGGTACCCGGACAACACCGCACCGGGCCAAGGAATGTCCGCCCTTGGCGCGAGGTCGGGCACTATTCGTGCGGGGATCCCATCCGGGGCTCGCTTGCGGTCGAAACGCGGCCCGCCCAGGCCGTCCGTGCACGGGTGCTATCCTTCGCGTGGCAGCCGGTGGGGATCATGCTCAAGCTCCGACAACGCCTTCTTCCGTGGGCCGTCTTGGTCGTCGGCGGGATGGCGGTGGTTGCTGGTCCAGGATGCAACCGCTCATCCGAGACGGCTGTTGATGCCGATGCGAGCACGGCGGTGCAGACGACCTCGTCGCCCGCTGAGCTGGCCGATCTGGTGTCCGCGTGCGATTCGAGGAACCGGCGCGGCTTCTGCTCGGACTACCCGACGGAGGGGCAGCCCGCCGCTTCCCTCGTGGTGTCTGCCTGTGGTGGTGGGTGGAGCAAGCCCGGGTTCGGAGGCGCCGGTTTGCTGATCGACGACCGCGGCGAAGTCTGGCGCTATGCCGACAGGATTGAAGATGGGGCAAAGCAGGTTGCGACCAGACGAAACTTGCGAGAAGGGAAGCTCGAAGCTCGAACCTTTGAAGCCGTTCACCGCCTGGTAGCTCAGGCGATGTCAGAAGACGCGCCGCTGGTACATGAGGCACGTCCCTGCGTAGATTGCAGCGCGTGCTGGGTCGCCCTACCTCGATCCGGAAACGCGACGGTCGAGCTGTGGAAGAGATCGGCGGATGGCGTCGCGTCTCGTGACTCCGCGCCCGCAAAGGCGCTGGTCCAGTTCGTTCGCGCCATCGAGCAGCGGCTGGATCACGAGGCCCGTCCGTGACCAGACCTCCTCCAATCGTCGGCGAATCGTCGGCAACGACGCGAACGAGCCCCAACGGCGCTGATCGCCGTCTCGCAACACCGCGGATCACCTCGGTTCGCATCCGTTCGCGACGAACGCTCCCGATTCAAGTTCCGGTACCGCAAGGTGTGCCCCGACGCTTGCTCCCGCCTTGGGAGCAAGCTACCCTTTTCCGGTGAGGGTCATCGCCAAGAGCACCTTGCGAGCCTTCTGGAGCAAGCCGGGACGGAGAGATGCCGAGCAACCGCTTCTCGCGTGGCACAAGGAAGCCGAGTCGGCCGACTGGTCGTCGCCCGCCGACATCAAGCGCCAGTTCGGTACCGCGAGCATCCTTCGCACCGGGCGCGTGGTCTTCAACATCGCCGGGAACAAGTACCGGCTGGTCGTCGCGATTCGCTACGACTTGAGGATCGTATTCGTTCGCTTCGTCGGAACCCACGCCGAATACGACACGATCGACGCCGAGGAGGTCTGAGCCATGACTATTCGCCCAATCCGTACCCGCAAGGATCATCGCGAGGCCTTGGCAGAGATCGAGCGCCTCTGGAACGCGAAGCCTGGAACCGCCGCGTGCGATCGCCTGGACGTGCTCGTCACGCTGGTCGAAGCCTATGAGCGGAAACACGATCCGCTGTCCGCGCCGGACCCGGTCGAGGCGATCCTGTTCCGGATGGAACAACAGGGCCTCGCACGGAAGGATCTAGAACCCCTCATCGGCAGTCGCGCCCGGGTATCGGAAGTGCTGAACCACAAACGTGACCTGACGCTGCCAATGATCCGGGCGCTCCACGACAAGCTCGGTATTCCGGCCGAGTCGTTGATCGCGCCGGGTCGGGTCGGGTAAGTCCGCTGGTGGACGCGACCCGGTGACCGGCAATCACTTGCACGCTCCGTAGCTCAGCACGCCGACTCCGCCATCGACGGCACCCACGCCAACGGAGCCGCCTCTACGTCAGGCGCTCTCCGGCGCCTCGAGCATTGACTTGTAGGCGATGCCGCCGATCGCGCCGCCGACGATAGGTGCGACCCAGAACAGCCAGAGTTGCGCGAGTGCCCACCCACCGACGAACAGCGCGGGGCCGGTGCTCCGCGCAGGATTGACCGACAGGTTGGTCACCGGGATGCCGACAAGGTGGATCAAGGTGAGGCAAAGTCCGATCGCGATCGGAGCGAAGCCGGCGGGCGCGCGCTTGTCCGTGCTGCCCATGATCACAAATAGGAAGAACGCCGTGAGCACGACTTCGGTGACCAGGGCGGCGGTCATGCCGTAGCCCCCCGGGCTGTGTTCGCCGAAGCCGTTCGCGGCGAAGCCGCCGATGTCCGCGCCGGCTTTGCCCGTCGCGATCACGTACAACGTGCCCGCTGCGGCGACGCCGGCGACGGTCTGGACGAGGATGTACGGGATTGCCTCCTTTGCCGGATGCCGCCCGCCGATCACGAGACCGATGGTAACGGCAGGGTTGAGGTGGCACCCCGAGATGTGACCGATGGCGAACGCCATCGTCAGCACGGTGAGGCCGAACGCCAGCGCGACGCCGAGAAGCCCGATCCCAAGGTTCGAGCTCGTACCGCCGAACGCGGCCGAGAGAACGGCGCTTCCGCAACCTCCGAACACGAGCCAGAAGGTACCGATAAACTCGGCAACGAGTTCTTTTTGCATTCCTCGCATGGTGCGGGGTCGCGAAAAGTCGCCGCAACTCTTCGTTGCTGGGTATCGGCGGTGGCGCGTCCTTTCGGCGGTGCACGAGGCGCCCGCCCGTCCTTGCTCACGACCGCTCCGGTCGTGGCGTCACGAAGCCAGCGCGATCGGGCGGGAAGTCTGCGCAACGCGTGCAGCTGTTAACGCCGGTCTGATTCGGCCCTCGCGTGGCGCATTCCGATCGACGCCGCGGCGGCCGAGAAGACGCCCGAGAGCGCCAATCGCGAACGTTGATCGGGTCAAGCATCGGCAACGCTTCCCCACACCGCTTCGGTCACGCGTCTGGCCCGCCGGTGACGCGTGCGATAGGCTCCGCGCCGATCCGTGTCGAGCGCGTTCCATATCGGCGTCATGGGCGCCGGGTCCATCGGTTGCTTCGTCGGCGGCAAGCTGTGCAATGCAGGCGCGAGGGTGACGCTCGTGGGGCGGCCGCGCATCCAGCAGGAGCTTGCCGAGCACGGCCTCACCACCCAGGACTTCGACCGTCCGGGGGTGACGACCCGCGCCTTTGAATTCGCCGTCGAGCCCAACGCGCTCGGCGACTGCGACGCCGTACTGGTGTGTGTGAAGAGCGCGCAGACCGCCGCGGTGGGCGCCGCCCTCGCGAGCATCCTGAAGCCGGGCTGCGTGGTGGCGAGCCTGCAGAACGGTGTGCGCAACGCGCCGACACTGCGCGAGCAGCTGGCGGAACGCGAGGTGCTCGCGGTCGTCGTGGGGTTCAACGTGGTGTCGCGCGGAGCAGGTCTGTTCCACCGCGCCATGAGCGGCACGCTGATCGTCGAACGACCGCGCTCGGCCCAGGCGCGCGAGCTCGCAAGCGTGCTCGCGGCGGCGGACATCGGCGTGGAGACGCGCGACGACCTCGCCCCCGATCAGTGGACCAAGCTGATCGTAAACCTCAACAACGCGGTGAGCGCGCTCGGCGGCGCGCCGACGCGCGAGCTACTGTTGTCGCCCACCTACCGCCGCATCATCGCCGCCATCGTGGGCGAAGCGCTGCGCGTGCTGAGAGCAGCGGGCATCCAGCCCGCCAGCTTGCGCGGCGTTCCGATCGGCTTCATGCCGCTGGTCTTGCGCCTGCCCACGCCTCTGGTGCGGCTCGTGACCCACGCCCAGATGCGCGTGGATCCCGAGGCGCGCTCCTCGATGTGGGAGGATCTGTCGCGTCACCGTCCGACCGAGGTCGACTACCTCAACGGCGAGATCGTGCGGCTAGCCGAGGAGGTCGGCATGGACGCACCCTTCAATCGCCGCATCGTGCAGTTCGTGCGCGAGGCCGAGGCCAAGAACGCCGGCGCGCCCGACATCCCGGCCGAGCTCTTGTGGCAACGGTTGTCGGCATAGCGACGACACTCCGCGCGGCGCGGTTCCGCGCCGGACCGGCAGTCAAATCAAGAGCGGCGATTTTCCGGCGAGCACGATGTCCCACCAGTCGAACGTGACGGCGAGGATGTGGTCGAGCTGCCACGTGCCGTAGTCGAGGGAGCCGGTCTGCGGGCGCGCGATCGGCTGCATGCCGGCCTCGGGTAGGCAGTACGCCGCGGACTCCGAGCCCTGGAGCAGATGCAGCACGCCGGTGGAGAAGCCGATGCCCGCGTAGACGATGCACGCGGGCATGCGGAGCGCGGCGAGGTCCTGCAGGGCGTACGGGATCTTCTCGTCGGCGGTGCCGCTCGAGTCCTGGTACTTGCACTCGAGGCCGAGCACCTTGTTCGTCGCGGGGACGTGCAAGAACAGGTCGATGCGCCGGCGCTTGCCGATGATCGACGTGCCGACGTGGACCTCGTCGTAGACGTGCAGGCCGCGCGGGCCGTAGGCGCTGAGCACATAGCGTGCGATCAGGTGCTTGTACTCGTTGCCCGTCATCGGTGCGCCGCGATCGCGAGCCGTTCCGTCGCCAGGGCGTGGGCGGCCTCGGCGATGTCGTTGCCGTGGAAGTCGCAGCCGTGCCCGAGCGCGGCGACGCCGGCGGAGCCCGAGCCCATGAACGGATCGATCACGAGCTCCCCCGGGCGCGCGCTCTGGCGCACCAGCACGTCGCTAACGGCGACGGGCTTCTCCGTCGGGTAGCCGCCGCGGATGCGCGGCACGGTGATCACGTCCGCGATGCCCAGGTCCGCGAGCTTCCGCTTGCCCTTCTCGAAGAACAAGATGAACTCGTACTGCGAGCGGTAGTGATACCCCATGCCGATTCGCGACTTGTTCCACACCAGCGGCTTCCAGAACTTGAAGCCCGCTCGCTCGGCAGCGGGCTTGGCGACGAACATCGTCTCCTGGTCGCAGAACAGGTAGAAGTGCCGGTCCTTCCTCAGCACTCTGTACAGCTCGACGAACAGCTCCGGGAAGCGCGCGTTCGGGAAGATCGAGAACCAATCATTGCTCGATGCCTTGCTGCGCTTGAGGCGCGTGGTCGTGCCGACGGCGCGGTGCTTCTCCAGCGACTCGTAAGGCGGATCGGTGACGACGAGGTCGACGCTTCCGCTCCGCAGCGTGCGCAGCCAGTGCACCGCGTCCGCGCGGTGGAGCGCGAAGGCGGGGGCGCGACCGCCGCGGGTTTCGCCGGCGGATTGGAGGTTCGCGAACAGCGGGAGCCCGGAATCGGAGCAGTCCATCATGACCTGATCCTTTGTATCACTGTGCGCGCGTGCAGTCTCGAATCCCGCGTGGTGCTCTGACATTTCCTGTCCCACGGCGCGGGGGTGGCCGGCTTGGCGTATCCTGGGCTTCGAACTCCCGATGCCCGACGACGCCCCTGATCGCCGCCCGCGCCCGCCGGTCGTACGCCGCGCCGCCGAGGAGACGGGGTCGATGCCGCTCGAGCAACGCTGGCGCAAGGTCGTGCGGGACACGGAGCTCGCCCCGATGGTGGCGCAGCGCGGGCTCGGGCCCGGGGCGCGCCTCGGGCGCTACCAGATCGCGACCTCGCTCGCTCGCGGCGGCATGGCGGAGGTGTGGATCGGCTGGCGCAAGCGGCGCAGCGGCAAGCGGGAGATCGTCGCGCTCAAGACCTTGCACCCGCACCTGGCGACCGACGCGGTGTTCGTGCGGATGTTCCTCGACGAGGCGCGACTGCTGTCGGCGATGAGCCACCCGAACGTCGTCGCGATCCGCGACGTCGGTACCGACGGGGGGCACGCGTACGTCGCGCTCGAGTGGATCGACGGCGACTCGCTCACGATGCTCCTGCGCGCCGTCGAGGCGCACCACGCGACGCTGCCGCTATCGCTGAGCTTGCGCATCGTCGGCGAGTGCTGCCTCGGGCTTCACGTGGCACACGAGCTTCGCGACGTGCGCGGCGAGCCGCTGAACGTCGTCCATCGCGACGTGTCCACCGCGAACATCCTGGTGTCCGCGGCGGGCGACGTGAAGCTGATCGACTTCGGCGTCGCCAAGGCGGCGCAGCGGCTCTCGGACACGACGCGCAGCGGCGTGTTCAAGGGCAAGCTGAGCTACGTGTCGCCGGAACAGCTCGCGCGTCGCCAGATCGATCGCCGCGCCGACATCTGGGCGGCCGGCGTCGTGTTGTATCGCCTGCTCTCCGGCCGAATGCCGTTCGAAGGTTCGCCGATGGACGTATTGACGCAGGTGCGGAAAGGCGCGGCGATCGCCGGCCTGCCGACGAGCACGCCGAACGCGGTCACGGCGATCGTGCACCAGGCGCTCGCGCGCGATCCTGGCGATCGCTTCCAGAACGCCGCGGACATGCGCCGGGCGCTGCAGTACGCCGCCGCGGATCTGTGCGAGCCGGTCACGCGCAAATCGTTCGGCGCGTTCGTCGAACAGCACCTGGCCGCGCGTCTCGAGAAGCGGCGCGTCGCCCTCGCCGAAGCCTTGTCGCGGCCGCCGGCTACCTGATCTGGCAGAGCTTCTGACCGGCGGTGAGCGATCGCCCGTACGGTGTCTTCTTGCCCGCCGGCACGATGTACACGTGTCCGGTGCCGGTCGGCTTGGGAATGATCGCGCCGTTCGTCACCGGGCGCCCGAAGCGCGCGCTCTCCACCGTGATCACGACGTCGTCGCCGTGCCGGCGATAGCCCCAGTACGACGCGCCCAGGCTGTCCTTGACCTTCGCGTCGCACGGTACGCCGTCGGAGGTCAGCGCGACGGCGAGCTGCGTGTCCGGATCCGTCACCGGCACCACCGACTCCCACTTGAACGCCGGGTCGTTGGGTGGACCGACGTAGGCCGCCAGACACGAGCACACCGCGCTGCGCTTGTCCGCGGCGAGCTGCACGTCGTGCCGCGCGCCGAGCAGTGCGCTCTGCCTGGTCGACGCCGACTCCGGGGCCTCGGCGAGGTTGTTCGCAGACCGATTCGTGGGCTGGATCGGGACCGACTGCGCCTCGTTGAAGTCCGCTTCCTGCTGCGCGGCGCTGCCGCCGGCCTTGGCGCTCACCGAGGCGTGACAGCCGGCAGCGGCCAAGGTCGCGACGAAGAGGATCCACGGGGAGGCTCGCACGCGACAAAGCGTGGCACCCGTGCCCCGACTTGGGCAACTCTCCTGCCTGATGCCGGTCCGGCGCGGAATCCCACTGGCCGCAGCGGATCGTCGTCCCGAGTCGATGATCCGGGCGATTCCGGGCGAATGCGAGCGCGCGCGCGAGCCCCGGGATACCGCGCCGGACTGGCACCCCATCCAGCCCTCGGGAGCGGGGGGACGGTGATACCCTCGCGATCCGTGGACCTCGACGCCCTGCGCGCTCGTCTCGCCGAGACCTCGACCCTGCGCCCGACCGGGCGCGTGCGGGCCGTGACCGGTCTCAGTGTGCGGCTCGCGCTCCCCGGCGCGCGCATCGGCGACGTGGTGCTGCTCAAGCGGCGCGGCGATCCGCTGCCCGCCGAGGTGGTCGGCTTCGATCAGGGGAGGCCGTCGCGATCCCGCTCGGCGAGCTGTCCGGCGTGGGGCCCGACGACGTCGTGGAGTCCACGGGCGCGCCGCTGTCGGTCGCGGCCGGGCAGGCGCTGCTCGGTCGCGTGGTGGACGGGCTCGGGCGCGCCGTCGACGGCAAGCCGCTGCCGGCCGGGCTGGAGACGGTGCCCATCGATCGCTCGCCGCCGCCGGCGCTGGGACGGCGGCCCGTCGCGGAGCCGCTGGCGACCGGTGTGCGAGCCATCGACGGCTTGCTCACCGTCGGCGTGGGACAGCGCGTGGGCTTGTTCGCCGGATCCGGCGTGGGCAAGAGCACGCTGCTCGGCGCCATCGCCCGCGGTACCAGCGCGGACGTGGTCGTGGTGGCGCTGGTCGGCGAACGCGGCCGCGAAGTGGGCGAGTTCATCGAGCACTCGCTGGGCGCCGAAGGGCTCGCGCGCTCGGTGCTGGTGATCGCCACCAGCGACGCGCCGGCGCTGGAGCGACTGCGCGCCGCGCAGACGGCGACGGCGATCGCCGAGCACTTCCGCGACCAGGGCAAGAGCGTGATGCTACTGGTCGACTCGATCACACGCTTCGCCCGCGCGCAGCGCGAGGTCGGGCTCGCTGCGGGCGAGCCGCCGGCGCGTCGCGGCTACCCGCCGAGCGTGTTCGCGATGCTCCCGCGCTTGCTCGAGCGCAGCGGTCAGGGCGAGCGCGGATCGATCACGGCGATCTACACCGTGCTCGTAGAAGGTGGCGACATGGACGAGCCCATCGCCGACGAGGTGCGCGGCATCCTCGACGGACACATCGTGCTCGATCGCCGCATCGCCGCGCGCGGTCACTATCCGGCGATCGACGTCACCGTATCGCTGTCGCGCGTGATGGACGGCGTCGTGCCGAAGGATCACGTCGCGGCGGCACGCAGCGTGCGCGGGCTGATCGCGGCCTTCGAGGAGAAGCGCGACCTCATCGCTCTGGGCGCCTACGCCAAGGGCAGCGACGCGCGCGTCGATCGCGCGATCGCCGCACAGTCGGCGATCACGAGCTTGCTCTGCCAGGACGCGCACCAGGCCGAGCCGTTCGCCGACACGGTGAAGCAACTCGGCGCGATCGCCGCGAAGTTCAAGTAGCTCAGCCGACGGCTTCTTGCGCGTCGTCGTCGTCGAGCTCCGCGTCGAGCTCCGCGAGGAGCTTCTTCGCGCGCTTGCTCAAGCGGCGCGGGACGGCGACGTCGACGACGACGTGCAGGTTGCCACGACCGCGCCGGTCGAGGCGCGGCATGCCCTTGCCCTTGACGGTGAGCACCGTGCCGGGCTGCGTGCCGGGCGGGAGCTTGGCGCTCGCCTCCGTCTCGTCGGGCAGGGTGAGCGACAGCTCCGTGCCGAGCGCCGCGTCGGGGAACGAGATGCGCTCGCGGATGATCAGATCGTGACCGTCCCGCTCGAAGCGCTCGTCGCGGGAGAGCGTGACGTCGACGTAGAGATCGCCGGGCTGCGTACCGTTCGGGCCGGGCATGCCCTGACCCGGGACGCGCAAGCGCTGGCCTTCGTCGATCCCGGCGGGGAACGTGACCAGCACCGTGCGGCGCTTCTCCACGTAGCCCGAGCCGGTGCACGTCTCGCACGGCTCGGCGATGAAGCGACCGGTGCCGCGGCAGCGCGGGCAGCCGGTGCTGAACATGATGAAGCCGCGCTGCGTCGTGACCTGGCCGGTGCCGCGGCACTGCGGGCACGCCTGCGGCTCGGTTCCCGGCTTGGCGCCGCTGCCGCCGCACGGCTCGCACGCGGCGGCGCCGTGCACCGTGACCTCGTGCTTGCAGCCGGTCATCGCGTCCTTCAGCGAGATCGTGGCGTCCACCCGGACGTCCTGACCGCGCTCCGGCGCGTGCGGGCGACGGCCCCCGCCGGCGAAGCCGCCGATGCCGCCGAAGAAGTCCGAGAACATGTCCTGGAAGTGATTGAGGATGTCCCCGATGCCGGCGCCCGAGAAATCGAACCCGGCCTGGCCCCCGAGCCCTGCGAAGCCGAAGCGGTCGTAGGCGGCCCGCTTCTCCTCGTCGCACAGGATGCTGTAGGCCTCGGTGGCCTCCTTGAAGCGCGCCTCCGCTTCCGCGTCCCCTTGGTTGCGGTCCGGATGGTGTTTCAGGGCAGCCTGACGGTACGCCTTGCGGATGTCGTCCGCGGCGGCGTCCCGGGGCACACCCAGCACTTCGTAGTAATCGCGCTTCTCGCTCATGCTCGGCGTCCGGCCAGCACCGCAGGAATTGCGAGCCTCAAACTAAGGCCCCAGCGTTTCTTGTCAACGCGGGGCCTCGGCTCCGTCAGCGGCTTTCGTGGCCTTGAGTTGCTCCACCAATGTAGCCAGTCGTTGGAGATCGGCACGCGCCTGGTGGAGATCTTTCTCCAGCCGCTCCTGATCCGCGGCCGGCGCCTCGCCGCCGTCGGCGACGCGCGCCTCCAGCCCGGCGATGGTCCAGCGCGCCGCCTGGAGGTCGGCCTCGCGCTCCGCGTTCAGCGAGGCCAGGGCGTCCAGCTTCTGCCCCAGGGCCCCGAGCTGGCCCTCGTCGGCCCGCGGGGAGCTGCTCCGGGCCTGCTCGAGCTCGTCGAGGAGCTGTCGGCCGAAGCGCTCCGTGGCCCGGATCTCCTGCTGCAGCCGCCGGATCTCCGCCCCGCGCTCGGCGAGCTGGGCTTCCAGCGCGACGACCTCCGCGCTCGTGTCTACCGGCTCGGCGGCCCGGGGCTTCGCCAGCTCGCCGGACAAGCGCGCGACCTCGGCCTCCAGCTGCCGCGCGCGGACCTGACCGGCGGCAACTTGACTCCGGAGCTGGTCGGCTTCTGCCTCCAGCTCGCCGACCCGGACCTGCGCGGCGCTGTTCTCTTCCGCCGCCCGCCGCGCGCTCTTCTCCGTCGCGTCCGCGCGCGCCGCGCGCTCGGCGAGCGTCGCGGCGCGACGCTTCGCTTCCTCGAGCTCGCGCCGCGCGCCTTCGCTCCCGGAGTGCGCTTGGTCGAGCTCGGCCTGCATCTCGTCCGAGCGGTTGTCTGCCGCTTCGGCGCGGGCCTCCAGCTGCGCGATCCACGCGTCGCGATGCTCGAGCTCGGTGCGCAGCGCGGCAAGCTCGGCGCGCAGCGGCGCGACGTCCACGACGGGAGCCGGCGGGGGCATGACGACCGGCGCGGGCGCGACGACCGGCGCGCGTTCGCGTGGGCGTGCGGGTGACTCCAGCGCGGCGCGGAACGGCAGCTGCACGATCTCGAAATCGTCGAGCCGGACCGTGTGTTGCGCGGCGAGCGCCACGAACCACTCGGGCTCCTCCGCGCCGCCCGGCACGAAGCCGGCGTCGAAGGACGGCTCGGGCTCGCCGTCAGGGGCGAAATCCACCACGGAATAGCCGACGAACGGCGTCTGCCCGAGCATGCGCACCTGCTCGAACTCCGCGGCGACCGCGTCGTACAGGCCGTAGTAGTCGAGCGCCGTCGTGGTCGGGAGCGGCTCGGTGAGCAGGCGCGTGCGAACCTCGGGGTTCGGCGTGGCGGCGAGCAGCGCGCCCCGGGCGGACAGCGCCTTTCTCGCGCGCTTGAGCAAGCTGGACACGTCGGCGAAGGCGGCGACGTTCTCGATCACGGCGACGTCGAAGGCGCCCTCTCTGACCGCGAGCCCGGTCTCGGCGAGCGGCGCGAAGGCGATGTTGCGCGACGTGTTGCGCGTCGCGGCCTCCGCCAGTCGCATCGCGTCGGGATCGTAGACGTGTACCAGGCGCGCGCCGCGCTCGAGCAGCTGCTCGGCGAGCGGCGACGAGGCGTCCCCGAAGACGATCACGCGACGGCCCTCGATCAGGGGCTCGCCATAAGCGGCCAGTGCGATGCTGGCGCGGAGCGTCGGGAGGTCTGCCATCGGCGGGGTCCGCGAGCCTAGTGCACGGCGCGCGATGTTTCCAGCCCGGGCCGACCTAGGGCCGGGCGCAGGGCGTAGGCACTTTGCACGGGGTTCCGCAGTTCAGGGCCATGGCGTAGCGAGCCACCTGCTCGGGCGTGCTCCGGCCGAGCCCGGTGCCGGCGAGGCACAGCATCACGGCGTCGTCGACGCCCAGCGGGTGCGCGGGCTCCGTGCAGTGGCTGCCCACGCAGCTACCGTGCGGCAGGCCGTGAGCCGGCGGGCAATCGGCGTCCTGCTTGCACACCAGCGCCCGGCAGTCGGCGCGCGCGGGCTTGTCCGTCGGTGTGGCCACGGTGCACACGCCCACCAGCGTCCCCGGCGACCGCACGACCAGCGCGGGCTTGCCCGACGGGGCGGGCGGCCCGCTCTTCTGCTTCAGCACGCAGTTGCCGTCGTTGTCGCAGTCGGCGCGGAAGACGCGGCTCTCCGTGTCCTTCAGCTCGAGCTTCGGCTTGCCATGGCATGCGGACGCGAGCACCAAGGCCGCGGCTACGGTCCCCCTCGACCAGCGCCGTGTCACGGCGGTCATGGTAGGCCCGACGTGCTCGCGGATCCAGGCTACGATCGCGCCGTGCATCGCAAGACCCTGGTCGTGGACGGCATCACGCCGGTCGGCGCCTATGCCGCGCTCCGGGCGGACAGCGGCGACGGCTCGTTCCTGCTCGAGAGCGTCGTGCCGGGCGAGCGCTGGGGCCGCTACTCGATCCTCGGCTACCGGCCGCGCTCCCACGTCGTGGTCCACGGCGAGCCGGACGTGGACCCGTTCGCGCGCCTGGCCGAGCTCGTGCCCACCGGCGGGCCGCCGGACCCCGACGTCGCGGCCCGCTTCGCCGGCGCGCACGTCGGCGTCGTCGCGTACGACATCGTGCACTACGCGACCAAGGTGGACGCGTGGCCCGACGCGCCCGGACCGGTCGCGCGGCTCGTCGGCGACGCGACGGTGATCGTGTTCGACAACCTGACGCACACGGCGACCATCGCGGCCTCCGATCCGGCGGAGGTGGCGCGCGCGGAGCGCGATCTGTCGCGCGTCACGCCGCTTTCGCCGCTGGCGCCGCCCGATCCCGCGGCGCTGCCGGACGACGTCGAGGTCAGCACCAGCGACGCCGAGTACGGACAAGCCGTGGAGCGCGTGAAGGAGTACATCCGCGCCGGCGACGCGTTCCAGGTCGTGCTCGCGCGCACCTTCTCCGTGCCCGCGCTCGGCGCCGACCCCTTCGACGTGTACCGCGCGCTGCGCGTGCTCTCGCCGGCGCCGTACATGTACCTGCTCGAGCTGCCGGAGCGGCCCGGCGCGCCCAAGGTCGCGATTGCCGGCGCGAGCCCCGAGACGCTGGTGCGCGTCGAGGGCCGGCGCGTCACGCTGCGTCCGATCGCCGGCACCCGTCGGCGCGGCCGCACGCCGGAGGAGGACCAGGCGCTCGCCGACGAGATGCTCGCCGATCCGAAGGAGATCGCCGAGCACGTCATGCTGATCGATCTCGCGCGCAACGACGTCGGGCGTGTGTCGCGCGCCGGCACGGTCGAGGTGCCGGTGCGCCTCGAGGTCGAGCGCTACAGCCACGTGATGCACATCGTCAGCGAAGTGAGCGGCGAGCTCGCTCCGGACCGCGGCTCGTGGGACGTCGTGCGCGCGACGTTCCCCGCGGGCACGCTCAGCGGCGCGCCGAAGGTGCGCGCGATGCAGATCATCCGCGAGCTCGAGCAGCGCCCGCGCGGCGCCTACGGCGGCGCCGTCGGCTACGTGACGCGCTCGTCGGATCTGGACTTCGCGATCGCGATCCGCACGGTCGTTATGCGCGGTGATCGCTTCGAGGTGACCGCAGGCGCGGGGCTCGTCGCCGACAGCGTCCCCGCGCTGGAAGCGAAAGAGACGCGCAACAAGGCGCGCGCCGCGCTCTCCGCGATCCACGCCGCGCGTCGTCAGAAGGCGCCGTGAGCCACCTTCCCGCGTGGTTGCCCGACTGGGCGAGAGCCGTCGCAGCGGTGCTCCTGCACCCGCACGTGCTGGCGGCCATCGGCATCGGATCGGTGCTGATGTTCGCGCTCAGCGCCGTCGGCGTGCCCTGGTTCGTGGCACGCTTGCCCGTCGACTACTTCAGCCGGCGCGAGCGACAGAAGCTCGGCATGCCCGACATCGAGCGCCCGCGCTGGGCGCTCGCGCTCCGGTTCGGGCGCAACCTGATCGGCCTGCTCCTGCTGTTGGCCGGCGTCGCCATGCTGGTCCTCCCCGGCCAGGGGCTGCTCACGCTGCTGGTCGCACTGCTGCTGCTGGACTTTCCCGGCAAGCGTCGCCTGGAGCGCCGCATCATCGCGTCGCGACCCGTGCTCCGGGCCGTCAACGCGCTTCGCCGCCGCGCCGGACGCCCGCCGATGCGCTTCGATTGAGCCCGCCCATCGGGTTTGCCGGTCCGGCGCGGAACCGCGCGCTCACGCCTCACGGCGCGGCGAGACGTCGAGGTTGTCGCAAGCGGGCCGGAACGCGGTATACCGCGCCGCACCGACATGATCGACGAGAACGCATTTGGTCTGCTCATCTCGTGGTTCGACGCGGAGGACGCGGAGTACGCCCTCGAGCGCGAAGCATTCGTGAAGCGTTTCCTCGAATTCCGTGAGGTCGGGCGCGAGTGTCTCGGGTTTCCGTTGGGAAGCGGGCTGCGCGTGCTCGAGCTCGGGCACGCGCTGTACGTCGAGCTATCGGAGGGCGACGAGAACGAGGACCCTATCGTGTGGCTGAAGATGACGCGAGCGCGGCTCTCCGAGCGCGACTTCGTCACGGCCGGCGTGCTGTCGCACGGCAGCCGCTGGGTCGGCGAGGAGACGCTGCCGGCGGTGGAGTGGCGCGGCGAGATCGCGCTCGCGTCGTGCTCGCTGCCGAGCGAGCCGCTGCGGCGCGCGCTGTACGCCGACACGCTCACGCGGCCCGACGAGGACGTCGACGATCCCGGCTGGGGGCCGGGCCTGTACGTGGACACGGAGGCCGTCGAAGCGCTCGGTCGCAAGCTCAAGAACGCGCCGACGCCGCTCCGGGCGGGCGGCGCGACGTACTACCGCGTCGGCGCCTGACCGTCGCCCAGCTTGGCGAGCGCGACGCGCGCCGCTTCGATGCGCGCCTTGTGCTCCGCTTCCAGGTCCTTGACCTTGCGACGCAGGGCAGACAGTTTGTCCTCGCCCTTGAGGATGCGCGTCACGAGCGGATTCTGGGCCGCGGGCGATCCGCTCTTGTCGCCGAGCGCGGCCAGGTGCTCGCGCAGCCGCTTGAGATCGTCCTCCACGGACGCGATCTCGGCCTCGACGTCGTGGCGGGATTTCTCGCTCGCCTCCGCTTCTGCCAAGCGATCGCCGGCTTCCTTGAGCGTGGCGCGTTCGGCGGCCGAGAGCGCCTGGGCCGCCGCCAGCTTCTCGAGCGCCTTGGACGTCAGCGAGTCGATCCGCGTGGCGGTCTCCAACGCCTCGTCGATGGCGACCTGGCGCGTCGCCTTCGCGCGCGGCTTGGCGTCGAACACGGCGAGGGCGTGCGAGGTGTCGCTGTCGTAGTCGAGCTTGTCGGTGCCGGTCACGCGCGAGTTGTTCACGACGTCGAGCACCAGATACACGGCGCGCGCGCTGCCGCTGCGGTTCTCCACGGTGTAGCTGCGATCGTGGTGACGGATGAAGTGCTCCACCAGCGCGTCCTGCTTGAAGCGAACACGCTCCGGCTTGTCGAGGGTGTCGTCCTTGTCCAGCGAGAGCTCGACGTCGATGTCGGCGCCGAACTGCACGAAGGCGCGCTCCTTGGGCTTGAGCCGCTCGATCGCCGACTCGCCGGCGAAGGTGCCGCGCTCGAACACGGCGATCGGACCCGGGGGCACGGTCTGTCCCGTGGAGTTCACCAGCGCCAAGGCGCTGCGTCCGGTGGCGCTCGCGGAACTGAACCAGGTGATGCGCTTCGACTCCACCGGGCGTTGCAGGAACGGAACCAGCGCCGAGTCGTGGGCGCCGAGATCGAGCGGCGCCGCGAGCGTGTAGCGGAACAGCGCGCCCGACTCGACACCCTCGGCCTGGGCGATCGACGCCAGGTTGCCGATCGCGAGCTCGTCGCTGGCGCCGGTGTAGCTACCGCTCACCTGCGTGCTGCCCATGCGAACGGCGAGTCTGCCGTGTCCCGATCCGTAGCCCATGCCCGAGCCCGTGCCGCTGCCGTAGCCGTAGCCGTTGCCGCTCGCGTCGTCCACGTGATCGCCGTAGATCTGGTCCACGGTCTTGTCCACGAGCTGGGGCACCGTCGACAGCTCGGTGGCGGGCTCCGCCATGTCGCGGCGCGTGTAGCGCGGCGCGGCCAGCGGGAACAAGAACGAGTCGGGCTTGCCGCTCACCAGCTCGACGCGCACGCCGCTCCACGCCTCGTCGGTGTCGTTGTGGAGTAGTGCCCAGCCCTGGAGCATGCCTTGGTCGCTCTTGTCGTCGAGCACTAGCCGGTACGTCGTGCGCCACACCGGGACCTCCGCGATGTAGCCGATGGTGATCGGGCGCGAGCTCGCTGCCAGGATGCGCAGCTTGCGACGCGTGCTGGCCGAGCGCACGCCGAGCGTGTCCACGGCCGAGCTCAGGCGGTGGGCGAAATCGGGGTCGAGCGGTCGCAGCCCGCGCACGTCCGCCGCGCGGATGCGCTGCACGTCGCCCCCGTCGGTCAGGAACAAGAGCCACGGCTCGTCGGGCAGCTTGACCGTTTCGTCCTTCTTCTCGGCGTGCGCGAGCCGCTCGGCGGGCGGCGGCGGGCCGTCGTAGACGTCCATCAGCCGGCCGCGCAGGCTCGTCTTGTGCGTGGTCAGCTCGAGCGTCGCGCCCTTCATGCTGAGCAGCAGATCGCGGAAGCTCACCGGCTGATCGGCGGCCTCCGGCAAGCCGGCGAGTGCGCGTGCCATGCCCTTGCTCACGACGCTGTCGAACTCGATCGCCGTGACGTTGGCCTTCCCGCCGTCGCCGAGCACGACCAGTGTCTTGAGCGCGTCGTCGATGTGCGCTGCCGGCACCAGCAGCGAGATATCCGAGTCGCGCGAGACGTGGCCGCGCCGCTCGAAATAGCCGACACCGGTCTCGTACAGTCGCAGCGTCTGGAGCGGCAAGGCGGCGCCGGGATGCGGCGCCGCGGCCGGAGGCACGGCGTGGCAGGCGCCCAGCGCAAACGTTGCAGCGAACAAGAAACGACGGGCGCGCGGCATGAACAACCTCCGGTTCCCCCCGTCCGACAGCGGAACTGGCCGCGGGTTCCCACTGGCCAGGCGGCTCCGTTTCTGCTTCTACTTCCCGCGATGAAGCCCATGGATCTCCGCTCGCGCTGGGTGTTGGTCACCGGCGCCTCCTCCGGCCTCGGCCGCGAGATGGCCCGCGTCCTGGCGCGCGAGCACAAGGCGAACCTCGTCGTGGTCGCGCGCCGTACCGAGCGCCTGGAGGAGCTCAAGGGCGAGCTCGAGTCGGAGACCGGCGTCTCGGTGGTCCCCGTCGGTGCCGATCTCGCCAAGCTCGACGACGTCAATCGCGTCTTCTCCGAGGCGACCCGGGGGCGCGAGCTCCAGGCCGCCGTGCTCAACGCCGGCATCACCCACTTCGGCCCCCACGACGAGCTCGAGTGGGACGGCTTCGAGCGCATGCTCTCCGTCAACGTGACGAGCGTCGTCCGCCTGGCCCGCCATCTCGCGCCGTACCTCGAGCAAGAGAACCACGGCGGCGGCATGATGATCGTGTCGAGCATGGCCGGCTTCGTGCCCGTCTCGTACCAGACGGCCTACTCCGGCACGAAGGCGTTCCTCGTCAACTACGCATGCGCGCTCCACCACGAGCTTGCCCCGAAGAACGTCTCCGTCACCACCTTCGTCCCCGGCGGCGTCGTGACCGAGATGACCGCCGGCGAGCGCTTCGGCCCGCTCCGCGGCTGGCTCATGCCCGCCGAACAAGCCGCCCGCGAAGGGGTGGACGCGATGCGCGCGCGCCGTTACGTCTTCGCCCCGGGCGTCGCGAACCGCATGCAGCTCACGTTCGCGCGCTTCCTGCCCCAGCGCTTCCTCACCGGTCGCGTCGCCGCCACTTACCGCAACGCGCTCGGCAAGGTCGAGCCCAAGGACGAGTAGCCCGATCGGGATTTGCCGGTCCGGCGCGGAACCCCGCGCTGCGCTCCCCGCGCAGTCCCTCGCGCCCGGAAATGGGCGGAAATTGCGAGGAATGGCCGCCAGAATGCGGGATCGCGCAGCGCGCGATCCCGCTTCTGTGCCGCCTTGGCGCCCCGCACTACATCTCGTGGCCGTCGCGCGGTCACCAAACGCCGATCGGTCGACCCGATCCCGATCTCGTGACCGTCGCGCGGTCACCAAATGCCGATCGGTCGACCCGATCCCGATCTCGTGACCGTCGCACGGTCACCAAATGCCGATCGGTCGACCCGATCCCGATCTCGTGACCGTCGCACGGTCACCAAATGCCGATCGGTCGACCCGATCCCGATCTCGTGACCGTTGCACGGGGGTGTCAGAGACTCATTCGGGCAAGCGTCCTTCGAAGGCGATGTCGAGTCGAGCCAGAGCGGTGATCCATCCGGCCGCAGCCGACTCGCTCGCGCTGGCTTCGTGACGCCGCTATCGTCGCGTGCCCGTTTCCGTGCGCGTGCGCGCGCCGTGCGCGTGCGCGTCTCCGTCTCCGTGCCCGTCTCCGCGCGGTTCCGCGCCGGACCGGCAATACCCTCTCAGGCCGACAGCTCGCGCTCGTAGACGCGATAGCGCTTGTAGATCTTGCCGCCCATGAACTTGATGCCCGTGTTCACCGGCCCGTTGTCCTCGAGCGTCCAGCTGAGCTCGCCCCACTTGACGCCCGCGCGCTCCGCCGCCTCGTTCATCTTCGCGTACAGGAAGATGCTGAGCCCGGCGTACTTGCGCACGTTGCGGTACTTCTTGCGGATACCCAGGATGATCAGGCGCGCGCTCTTCGGGCCCTGCACCTTGAGTCGCCACAAGAGCTTGGGCAAACCGAAACCGCGCACCAGCTTGCCGTGCAGATCACCGATCATCTCGTTGATGTTCGGCAGCGCCAGCGCGACCGCCGCGGGCTCGCCGTCGACGCTGGTGATGAACGTCATCTCCGGCATCAGGATAAGCTTCATGTCCTCGGCGGTCTTGCGAAGCTCGCTCTCCGTCAGCGGCACGAAGCCCCAGTTGTCGCTCCAGGCGTCGTTGAACACGTCCATCACCAAGCGCACGTCGCGCTCGATGTGCTTCTTGTCGACGTGGCGCGTGGTCACCTCGGGCAGCTTCTCTACTTCAGCGCGCGCGCGCTGGGCGCGCTTCGGCACATCGCCGACGGTGTAGCGCCACGCGTACACGTCCTTCAGCTTCTCGAAGCCGGCCTGCTCGATCAGCCGGCCCTGGTAGTCGCGATGGTGCGGCATCATGATCATCGGTGGCGTGTCGAAGCCCTCGACCAGGCAGCCCATCTCCTCGTTGATGTTGAGCGAGAGCGGGCCGCGGATCTTCTTCATGC
Source organism: uncultured delta proteobacterium (assembly GCA_963775185.1). GTDB lineage: Bacteria > Myxococcota_A > Polyangia > Polyangiales > Polyangiaceae > JAPSGB01. Next base: position 313,376 of record CAVZIE010000018.1, read on the forward strand.
CGCGCGCCTTCAGCCACTTCGCCGCGGCGTCGAGCAGCGCCTTGGCGACCTCCGGATCGTCGATGGTGTCGAGGAAGCCGAAGAACCCGACGTCCTCCTTGTAGCGCTCGAGGTGCTCGCGATCGATCTGCGCGGTGCAGCGGCCGACGCACCAGCCGTTGCGGTGCGCGGTGAAGATCGTGGCCTCGCCGTGCTCGAAGAAGGGGTTCTTCTTGCTGAGCCGCTGCTCGAGGTCCATGTCGAGCGGTCGAACGAAGTTCGGGTCGTCGCGATAGATGTGATCGACGACGTCGAGAAAATCCTTCAGCTTGCCGCCAATGCGTGTCTCGCGGATCTCCACCGTCATGAGGCCGGAGCCTAGTGGAGCCCCTGGCTCAAATCACGCCGTACTTCTTGCCCACGGCTTCGAAGGCCGAAAGACCGCGGTCCAGGTGCTCCCGGGTGTGGGTCGCCATGTAGCTCGTGCGCAGCATCTGGTTCTTGGGCGGCACGCCGGGCGTGATGAACGGATTCGTGTAGATGCCGTAGTCGTCGAGCAGGTCGCGCCACATCATGATCGTGCGCAGGTCCTGCCGGACGTAGATCGGGATCACGGCGGTCTCGGTGTGACCGAGCTCGAAGCCCAGCTTGCGCAAGCCGTCGCGCATGTACGTGAAGTTCTCGCGCAGCTTGTCGATGCGCCAGCTCTCCTCCGCCATCACGTCGAGTGCTGCCATCGCGGCCGCCACGTTCGGTGGGGCCGCCGCCGCGGCGAACATGAAGCTCGGGGCGAAGTGCCGCACGTAGTCGAGGATCTTGCGCTCGCCGACCAGCCAGCCGCCAATGCTGGCCAGCGACTTCGAGAACGTGCCGCCGATCAAGTCGACGTCGTCCGCCACGCCGAAGTGGTGCGCCGTGCCGCGGCCGAGCGGCCCGATCACGCCGAACGCGTGTGCGTCGTCGACCAGCAGGCGCGCGCCGTGCTGTTTGACCACCTTCACGATCTCGTCGAGCTTGGCGATCTCGCCCTCGGCGCTGAACACGCCGTCGGTGAGCACGAACGCGCCCTCGTCCGCGTCCAACTTGGTGAGCGCCTTGTCGAGGGACTCCGGATCGTTGTGGCGATAGCGCACCATGCGTGCGCCGACGGCCTGTCCCAGGCGCACGCCGTCGTACAGCGACGCGTGCACGTTGCGATCGATGACCGCGACGCACTTCTTGTTGCTGAGCAGGGCGGAGCACACCGTCAGGTTCACCTGGTAGCCGGTGGTGAACACGAGCGCGGCTTCCTTGCCCATCCACGCCGCGAACTTCTCCTCGAACTCCTCGTGCAGCTTCATCGAGCCGTTGACGAGGCGCGAGCCGGTCATGCTCGTGCCGAAGCGATCGATGGCGGCCTTCGCGGCCTCGCGCACCTTCGGATGCGTGGTGAGCCCCAGGTAGTTGTTGGAGCCGAACATCACCACGCGCTTGCCGTCGATCACCGCTTCCGGGCCGTCGTTCAGATCGAGCGGGCGGAAGTAGGGATAGATCCCCATCTTGCGCGCGTTGTCCGCGGCGGTGAACTTGAAGCACTTCTCGAAGACGTCCCGGCTGCCGATCGACGACAGCGTGGCGCGCTCCTTCAGCGACTCGTTCATGTCGTCGGAGCCGCGCGAGGGCATCTCCATCGTCGCGCCGTGCGTCGCCGTGCCGTTCTTCTTCTTTTGCCGGTCCGGCGCGGCCGGCGTCGCGGACGCTCCGGCCTGTGTCTCGCCCGGGTACTCGTCGAGCGCCGGGTCGATGTTCGGCAGCTCGTGGCCGTTCTTGAGCATCTGCCACGCCGCACGCACGCGCGAGCGCGCGTCCATGACGCCTTCGACGCTCTTCATCACACGATCGTCCGAGACCCAGCGCATCACCGCCGGCTTCAGCAGGACCTTCTTGCCTCGGTCGACGATTGTTTGCTTCAGACCCATTGAGTGCTCCCGGCGCGGTCCGGTAGGCTCCGTCCGCAACCGTGACTGTTCCGGAGCGGCAGTTGCAGCGGCAAAGCAGGCACCGCCGGTGCCTACGAGCGCCAGCGGAAGCTACGCGACAGGTGGGGTTCAGTCAATGCGGCTTGACTGCACGGGCCAGCTGTCCTGGCCCTCGGTTTCCAGTTCGATCTCGTCGAGATACAGGCCGTCGGGCGGCGCCGTCATGCCCAGGTCGGTGCGGGCCCCGCTGGCGACGGCGCGGACGATCGCGCCCGGCTCGAGACGTCCTCTGCCGACGTCCACGAGCGTTCCCGCGATGATGCGCACCATACGGTGCAGGAATCGATTGCCCCGGATCACGATCTCGAGGCAGCGCGCGTCGCCACCCGCCGTACGCACCTCGGCGCGCACGATGTGTCGCACCGTCGTGGTGCGGACGTCCGCCGAGCTGCGGAAAGCGGCGAAGTCGTGCTCGCCCAGGAGCATCGCGGCCTCGTCCTGCATCCTTTGCTGGTTCAACCTCTGTTCGACGCGCCATGCGCGCCGGTCGAGAAACGGATCGCGGACCACGCTCGACAGCACGACGTAGCGGTACGTCTTCATCAGCGCGTGGCGTCGCGGGTCGTAGCCCGGCTCGACCCGCGCGCAGCCGACGACGGCGATCTCGTGCGGCAGGTGCGGCATCAGCGCGAGCACCCAGCCGCGCGACGCGATGTCGCGCGTCGTGTCGAAGGCGACGCGCTGGGCGCGCGCGTGCACGCCGGAGTCCGTCCGGCTCGCGCCGCGTACGAGGCTGGCGCGTGGATCGACCGCGCGTATCGCGCCGTCGAGCTCGCCGGCCACGGTTCGCTGCTTGGCTTGGCGCGCATAACCTGCGAACGGCCGCCCGTCGTAGGCCACCGTGAGCAGCACGCCGTGGCGGCTCTCAGTCGTTCCCGGCGTCCGTCGCTCCGCCGGTTCCACCCGTGCCGCCGGTTCCACCCGTGCCGCCGGTTCCGCCCGCGGCGATTGCCGTGCCGAGCGGGGTCGCGCAGCCCTGATCGATCGCGGCCTGACGATCCGCCGGGATGTTCGAGCCGGCCTCGCGGATGTTGTAGAGCTTGACCTCGGGGCACTTGGGCGTCGTGCCGTCCGAGCTGCAGGCGACCAGGCCGGAGAGCGATGACAAGGCGCCGACGGCGACGACGGCGACAACCGGGATCCAGGAACGCATGCGACGCCTCATTTCTTCGGCACGAAGTTCATCGGAACTGCCGTATCCACGCAACCCCCTTCAGCCGGGGGGAAGCTGCCCGATCGGAACATCTGCGCCACGCAGCTTGCCACAGTCGGGTCGCCGAGTCCGTTCGAGCCGATCGCCGCGCTGCAGACCTGCCCCTGGGGCCCGATCCGCACGTTGACCACGAGCCGCCCCTGCAGAGTCGGGTTCAGGCGCAGCGCGCGCTCGTAGCAGCCCCGCGCCTGCCCGCCCTTGGCGAACAGTGCCGATCGAAGCGCTGCGGGCGCCGTGCCCTTGCACGTACCACCGCAGACCCCGGGACCGGTGTAGTGCCCTGTCCCGCCCTTGACGGCCGTCTTCTTGTCAGGACCCGCGTCCGGCTCCGGCGGAGGCGGAGGCGGCGGCGGCTCCTCGAGCACCGGCGCCTTCTTCGCGGTGACAGGCGGCGGCGGCGTCGGCAGAGGATCGGGCGGCTTCGAGCCGCCGACCTTCCAATAGATCAAGCCTCCCATCAGCAGCAGCATCACAACGGCGGCGGCTATGAAGCCGCCGCTGCCCCCTGACTTGGGAGGAGGAGGAGTCGATTCGGGCATCCAGATCTCCCTGGGTCCAGCTCGTCGTGGACGGGGCCGACTATAGCGACACAGATGCGGGAGCGCGATAACTTCGAGCGGGAACCGCGCGGGCTGGCGACGAATTTCCGGCTAGTTACCGGGTATTTCCGCGTCCGGAATCGCCCCGCCCGGCCCCCGCGCCGAGCCCGGCGCTGCCCGGAACAGCGTGACGGCCGTGTCGCCCCAGCGTCGCTGGTCGACTTCCTCCACCTGGCCTCCGGACACGTCGACGGCGCGTCCCGCGGGATGCTCCACGACGACGCGTGCGTCGACGGCCAGCACTCCCGGCGCGAGCAAGCGCTCGAGCGCGCGCAGCGCGCGGTCGAGCGCGGGCCACGGTGGATCGCACAGCACGAGATCGAACGGAGCACGCGCCGCGACCGCGGTCGCCGCGCGCTCGACCGGCGTCGCGACGACCTGCGTCCGGGCGTCCAAGTCGAGAGCCGCGATGTTCGCGCGGATCGCCGCCAGGGCCGCGCGCGACGTCTCCACGAATACGGCGTGCGCCGCGCCGCGACTCAGGGCCTCGATGCCGAGGGCGCCGCTGCCGGCATACAGGTCGAGCACGCGCGCGCCGCTGACGTCGCCGAGCACCGAGAACAGCGCCTCGCGGACGCGGTCGGTGGTTGGGCGGGTCGCGGTCCCGCGTGGGGCGCGCAGCGTGCGTCCGCCGAGCTGCCCCGCGATCACGCGCACGTCAGAACGCCACGCTGACGTCCACCCGTCCGCCACGCGGTCCGACGCCGAACATCGGCATGACGCGCGGCGGTCGAGCCATCGCCTCGTTCGTCGGGCTGTCCGTGAGCAACAGGTATGTCCCGACGCCGGCGAACGCGATGCCGCTTCCGAAGAACACGTACTGCATCGTCTCCCACGTGCGCGCGCTCGAGCACAGGCTCGCGACCTCGGACGGCGAGCCGCCGCCTTCGTACGAGTGGTTGGCCTCGGCCTCGGTGCAGACGTCCTTGCCGCGCGGCAGCGCGCGCCGATAGCTGTCGAAGCGGTCGTCGCTGTTGATCGAGTTGATCTTGACCCAGCTGTAGAAGCCGCCGCCGATCAGTGCCGCGCCCACGCCGATGCCCGTGTACGCGAGGATGCGTCGCGTGCTCGTCTTGTTCGTGTCCAGCGACACGCCATCGTCGCCACCACCCGGAGCGCCGCTGCTGACGAGCGAGGGGTTCAGCGTGACTTCGGCCTGTCCCGTAGCCGAGACGCTGACCGTTCCGACCGCGTCGTGGTAGCCGTCGGCGCGGAGCCGTACCTCGTGCGTGCCGATCGGAACCAGGAACTCGCCCCGGCCGTTCGTGATGTGTCCGATGGGGTTGCCGTCGAGGAGCACATCTCCGGAGACCGAGCCTGCCGTGACGACCACCGCGCCCTGGGCGGCGCCGGCCAGCGCCGCAAAGCCGTTCTGCGCGATCTTGAGCAGCGCGTCGTCCGAGGCGTCGGCCAGGTTCGCCGAGTAGCGCAATGTGGTGTGGCGCGTCTCTTCCCCTTCCCACAAGTGAAGGTCGGCGACGACGCTGTTGCCGTCCAGGCGCTCGGTTCCCCAGATGTAGCGATCCGAGCCGACCTTGGCGCCGATCTTGGTCTGGCATGCGGCGTCCGGTGGTGCCGGGCAGTTCAACGCGGCGACCATTACCTCGAGGGAGAAATCGCCCTTGCCGAGTGCCCAGCCGTCCGCGCGCGAAGCGGCGCGCTTGAGCGCGACGGTGAGGGCTTGCGCCTGCTGGAAGGCGTCGTCGCTCATGACCGTGAGGATCTGGATCTTCTTCGCGCCGTCCGCGGCGGCCGGCACGGTCACGAACATCAGGCCGGCGCCAAGGGCGAGAGCACGTAGGACGCTTCGCATCGTCTCGAAGATACACCGATTCCGCGTCGAATGGGGATCGAGGAGCTTGATCTCGCGCAGCTCGTTCAACCGGTTTCGATCTTCGTCCACATCTGGCGGCGCATCTTCTGTCTCGCGCGGTCGCGGCGCGTGATCACGCGCGCCGCACCCCACGCGGCCAGCAGCTGGCCCTCCTGGCCGAGAGCCGGCAGGACCGTCCTCCCGACCAGATACGTGCCCGGGATCGGACCCCGGATCGGCTCGCCGCCGAGCTCCAGGAACCCCGGCGGGTCGACCGTCCACAGCCACTGCATGGGCTCGGCACCCGGCGTGCCACCTTCGATGTGGATGCGATCGATCTCGCGCCGCGCGCCGCGCTCGAAGTCGTACACGGGCAGGCCGTCGTGGGACGAGTCCACGACCACCAGGTGCTCGTCCAGGAAGGGCAAGTGCGCGCGCAACGTTCCCAGCACGGCCTCGCGTGCTTCGAGGAGCGTGAGCGGACCGCGCACAGGGAGCAGCGTCTCGGCGACGAGCAGCGTCTCTTCCGCGGCTTCCGGCGGCGGAGCGACGAGCCGCGCCGCAGCGGGCGCGCGCTGCAGGTGCAGGATGGGCTTGCGCGGGTCGGGCCGATTGCTGCCCGGCGGCACGACGAAGGCCTCGGTGCCCAGCGCGTCCGGCAGTCCGCGCGTCTTGACGATCAAGCTCACCACGAAGCGCCCCGCCGCCGCCGTCAGCCGCGGCCAGTCGCGCTGGGCGCGCTTGGTGATGCCGTCGCCGCCTGCGAGGTCGGCGAGCACCTCCCCCGACTGATCCGAGACGACGGCGCCCGCTCCGGTCGGTTCTTCCTCGCCGTCCTCGACCACGCCGGTCACGACCCCACGCCGGACGACCAGCGACGTCGCGCGCTGGTCCAGGCGGCACTCGCCGCCGTGGGCCTGGATGCGTTCGATGAGGAAATCGGCGAGCTCGTCCTCGCCGCGCTCGAGCGCCTGCACGCCGCGGGTCCACGCGCCGTGCAGGCGCGCCAACGCAAACTGCGGGATCTGGTCGGCGGCAACGGCCAGGTCCGAGGCGAACAGCGCCGGCAACTGCACGAGCTGCCGGTAGTCGTGGCTGGTGGGGAACTTGCCGAGCAGATCGTGCTGCGCTTCGCGACCCGTGAACGGCAGGTTCGCGGCCGCGCGCCCTGTCTCCAACCGCTCCCAGAAGCTGCCCGGTGGCCACACCGCGTCGCGCTCGAAGACCGCGTCCGCGGTGGCGTTGACCTGCGCGAACGTCGCGTACAGCTCCTCGACGAGCTGGCGCACCTCGGGGTACTCGCGGTCCACCTCGCGCGCGAACAGCTCCATGTCCGGTGGCACCTCGACGCGGCGCCCCTCCGACAGCACGACGAACATCGGGTCGAGGGGCGCGGTCCGGCGCCGGAAGCGCGGCGTCTGCGCCAGCTCCTGCAAGATGCGGCGCCACGCCGGCGAGGAACCGGCGAGCAGCGTGAACGCGCGCCGCACCAGCACGTGGCGATCGAAACGGTAGGACGGCGGCTTCTCGCCTTGCCCGAGCAGCAGCACGCGGAACTCGCGTCGCGCGAGCAGCGCGGCGGTCGCCAGCGCGCCGAGCGATCGCCCGAGCACGACAACGTCGTAGTGGCGCGCGGTCACGCGTCCCTCGCGACGACCCGCGCTCGCCGGTCGGCGGCTCCGGGCTCGACCCGCACGCGGTCCTGTGACAGCGCCTGCAGCACCTCGACCAGCAGCTTGTGCTCCTCGACCAGCACGCGGCCCGCGAGCGCGTCCTCGTCGTCGCCGTCGAGCACCGGTACCGCACGCTGCGCGATGATCGGTCCCGTGTCCGTGCCCTCGTCCACCAGATGCACCGTGCACCCGCTGACCTTCACGCCGTACGCCAGCGCGTCGCGATGCGCGTGCGCGCCGGGAAAGGCCGGCAACAGCGAGGGATGGATGTTGACGATGCGACCGCGGAACGCGCCCAGGAACACCGGCGTGAGCAGCCGCATGAAACCCGCGAGCACGATCCACTCCGCGCCGGCCTCGCGAAGCGCGGCGACCAGCGCGTGGTCGAACTCCTCCCGCGAGGCGAAGTCGCGGTGGGGGATGGTGGAGGTGGGGACTTGTGCCCGCTCGGCGCGGGACAGACCCTGGACGCCCGCCCGGTTCGACACCACCAGCCGCACCCGCGCGTCGAGCGATCCGTCGCCGACGGCGTCGAGGATTGACTGCAGGTTCGACCCGCGGCCGGAGATCAGGATGCCGAGCTGGAGCGTCACGCGGCGCAGCCTAGCGCGGGCCCCCGCGGGAGCCCAAGCCGCGCCCCGTGTCCGTCCCCATCCCCGTGCCCGTCCCCACGCCCGTGCCCGTCCCCACGCCGTCCCCGTCCCCGTCCCCGTCCGGTTCCCCGCCGCGAGCACGCCGCCCAGCGCCTCCCTCCGCGCGTCCCCCGCCGCCACCGCGATCTCCGTCGCCGCAACGGCCTCCACCGCTTCGGCGCGCGCAATCCCGTAGGAGCGCTGCTTGTCCCCCTTGTGCACCCGCCCCGCGCCCTCGGCGGTGTTCAAGCAAGCGCTCTTCGCCGCACGCAGCGCCTGATCGCGCAGCGCGCGATCCCGGATCTGTGCCGCCTTGATCGCCGCGAGCAGCTCGAGCGCGACGCCGTACGCGCGCAGTCGACGGTGAGGAAGTAGAGATTCGGATGTAGTCATCTTGGTGTTGCCTCCTGCTCCACCCAAGAGGAGGCAACGCCCCACCGCCGCACCGCGCCGGCGTCTCTCCCGCCCCGTGCTCCGGCAAGCCCCAGTGCCGGGCGCAGCCCGGCGCGGGCTTGCCGCGCGCCGTCCCCGCGCCACGTCCCCGTCCCCGCGCCACGTCCCCGTCCCCGCGCCACGGTCACGCGACCGCGCCTCGTGCCGCCACGACGTCGCCGTGCGGCCTCGCCGCGCCCGCGGCCGATTCACCCCGCGTCAAGCGGCGCTCGCCGACTACACGAGCTCGACCGCGGCTTCGCCGCCGGTCGCGCCGAGCGTCGTCTCGCCGAGGTGCCACGCGCGCTCGCCGGCGCTCTCCAGAGTCGCCAGCGCTGCCGCGACGCGGTCCGCCGCCACCACCGCGACCAGCCCAATGCCGAGGTTGAACGTGCGGCGCATCTCCGCTTCGTCCACCGGCCCGCCGCGTTGGATCAGATCGAACAGGGCAGGGCGCTCGTGATCGAAGCGCACGCGCGCGAGCGCGCCGTCCGGTAGCACGCGCGGCAGATTGCCCGGCAGACCGCCGCCGGTGACGTGGCAGAGCGCGTGCAAGCCGTCGCCGATCGCCGTGTGCAGCGCCGCGACGGCCTTCGCGTAGATGCGCGTCGGCGCGATCAACGCGTCGGCCACGCTCGCGCCGCCGAGCTCCGGCGGCGTGGCGTCGAGCGGCAAGGCGAGCTCGTGCTCGAGCACGCGTCGCGCGAGCGAGTAGCCGTTGGAGTGTAGTCCGCTCGAAGCGACCGCGATCAGGGCGTCGCCGTCGCAGACGCGCGCCGGTCCGAGCAGCGCCTTCCTCGCCACGACGCCGACGGCGAAGCCGGCCAGGTCGTACTCGCCGCCGGGGTACATGCCGGGCAGCTCGGCCGTCTCTCCGCCGAGCAGCGCGCAGCCGGCCAGGCGACAGCCCGCGGCGATTCCGGAGACGACCTGCTCGGCGACGTCGACGTCGAGCTTTCCGCACGCGAAGTAGTCCAGGAAAAACAGCGGGCGCGCGCCGGTGGTGATGACGTCGTTGACGCACATCGCCACCAGATCCTCGCCGATCGTGCCGTGCCGTCCGGTCGCGAACGCGACCTTCAGCTTGGTGCCCACGCCGTCCGTGCCGCTGACGAGCAGCGGGTCATCGATGCCGGCGGGCACGGCGCAGAGCCCCGCGAAGCCGCCGACGTCCGCCACGACCTCCGCGATGCGCGTGCTCTTCGCGAGCGGCTTGATGCGTTCGACCAGCGCGTCGCCCGCGTCGATGTCGACCCCGGCTTGTCGGTACGTGACCGCCATGGCCGAGGGTCTAGCACTGGAGGCGCGCCGCGGGATACCGCGCCGGGCCGGCAGCCTCCCGTCCCTTCAGGTTTCGAGGGCGCGGCGCGGGTCGAAGGCGTCGAGGGGCATCGGAGGCTTTCGGCCGAGCACCAGCGCGGTGACGATCTCGGCAGTGATGGGCGCGAGCAGGATGCCGTTGCGGTAGTGCCCGCTCGCGAGCCACAGATGCTCGATGCCCGGCGACCCGATCAGCGGCAGCTCGTCCTCCGTCCAGGGTCGGAAGCTCGACCAGCTGTTGCCGAGCGACGCGGCGCCGAGCGCCGGCACCAGCTCGATGGCGGCCGTCAGCAGATCGCGCACCGCCTTGGCCGTGACCTCGCGTCGGTAGCCCACGAACTCGAGCGTCGAGCCGATGAGCGTGCGGCCGTCGTCGCGCGGGACCAGATAGCAGCCGGGCCCGAACACGACGTTCTTCACCAACGGCGTGGGCGACAACAGCTCCACGATCTGCCCGCGTGCCGGGCGGACGGCTCCGGCGCGCAGCGCGACGCCGTCGATCAGCGCGGTCCAGCTGCCGGCGGCGATCACCACGTCGCTGCCGCGTACCTCGCTGCCGTCATCCATCACGACCCCGACGGCGCGACCGGCTTCGACGATCACGCGGCGCACGTACGCGCCGCTCGTGAAGCGCGCGCCGGCGGCGAGCGCCGCGCCGTGCAACGCGGGCAGCAGCAACCGCGGATCGAGCCGCGCGTCCTCGGCGAAGCGCACGCCGCCCACGACCGTCGGTGACAGCTCCGGCTCGAACGCGTGGGCGAGCCGCGCGTCGAGTCGCTGCACATCCAGGCCCTGTCGGCGCTGCCAGAGCACGCCCTTGGCGATGGCCGCGACGCTCTTGCGATCGGTGGCGACGCGCATCAGTCCCGAACGCCGGTAGCCGATGTCGATCCCGGTCACCGCGCGCAGCGACTTCTCCCAGCTCGGGTAGCGGCTGCGTGCCAACAGCGACAGCGTCGTCATCGGGCCGCCGCCATGCGCTTCCGCCTGCGCGCCGAGGATGCCGGCGGCGGCGCTCGACGCCTCCGCGCCGGGCACGCTGCGTTCGAGCACCGTGACCGCGACGCCGTGCTTGGCGAGCTGCCACGCGGACGCGCAACCCATCACGCCGCCGCCCACGATCACGACGTGGCGGCTCTTCGACTTGCGTGCTGCCATCTCGCCCCGGGTTGTCGCACGCAGGGCGGCGCGCTTCCAGCGCACGCGTCAGTGCGGCGGAGCGACGCGAATCAACGGATCAGCCGATCGGGCGGGTGAGCCGGTACAGGCCCCACAGGTTGAACGCCGCGAAGCCGAGAAACAGCGCGATCAGGCCGAGCGCCCAGCGCGTGGACGCCGGCGTCTGGTCGTCGATCAAGATCCAGGCGCCGGCGGGAACGTGCTGCGTGCGCGTCGCCTCGGAGACGGCTTCCGGCAGATCGCCATGCCCGAGACCGGCCGCCGAGAACGGCACCAGCCGCCCGACGAACGACGTCGGCGGCACGAAGCGCGGACCCTCCAGGCCCTCCGGAACGCGAATCTCGACCCAGACCTTGTCGTTGCCCGCGACCGGCGCGAGGCGGAACGTGTCGCCCTCCAGTGGGCGGCCGTAGCGAATCGCTCCGGTCGAGCCGAGCAGCGCGTCGCCGTGGACCATGCGGTTGGAGAGCTCGGGCCCGGGCGTCAGCTGCGCCAGGTTGCCGAGTTCGGCCGGCTGCCCGCCGGCCAGCGCGTAGGCGGCCTCGCCTCGCAACATGAAGGCCATCAGCAGCGCCAGCACCGCGGTCAGCGCCATCGCGACCAGCGTGAGCTTCCTGCCGGGGCGGCGCGGTTCCGGCAGGGCCTCGAAGTCGGGGTCCACCGCCTCTCCCGGGGGAAGCGCGAGCTCGGAGGGTGGACGTGTCGTCATGGGTCTGGATGGGTCGGACAACCCGGCAGGCCGCGAGGTTCCGCGCCGTGCCGGCCCAGGAATCTAGCGTATCCCGGCGCGGCCCGCGAGGCGATGGCCTCGGCTGTCCGACCGTCCGGCGCGGGTTCGCGGCCCCTGCCGTCGCCGCAGGTTTCCGGCCTGGACCAATCCGGTATACGCTCCTGCCCTCCGAGGCAATCCATGGCGGCTCCCAAGAACATCATCTGCCCCTCCTGCGGCTTCAAGAACGTCGCTCCGCTGATCAACAACCGCTGCGTCTCGTGCGGCGCCAAGATCGAGGATCTCAAGCGGGCCCTGTCCCGTCAGGAGGAGCTCGAGCGCCGCTACCAGCAGGAAGGCTTCAGCCTGATGTGGTTCGGGGTCTCGGTCGTGATCATGAGCGTCCTGACCGCGGCCCTGGTCATGGGGCTGCCCATGGTCGTCCCCACCCTGGACTTCGAGGGGTCCGCCGGCATGCTGATCGCGATCCCGGTGTGGTTCGTCGGCGGCCTCCTGGTCGGCTTGATCTCCCCTGGAAAAACCTTCATCGAACCGGTGGTCGCCGTCTTCCTGATCGCGCTGCCGACGGCGTTCCTGCTCTTCAAGAGCCAGACCGTCAAGACCATGCCGGCGTTCATGTACGTGCTGATGTCCGCGCTCGGCGTGCTCTTCACGCTGATTGGCGCCTACATCGGCGAGCGCATCCAGATGGGTCCGCCGCCGAAGGTCGCGGACTGACGCTTCGACACCTGCGCGTCGCGTTGCTCTGCACGTGTGCGTGCGCCTGTCACGGCGAGGCGGAGCAGGCGCACCGCTCCGAGGCGTCGCGCGTGGCCCACGCCGTCGAGCAGCTCCGCAGCGCGCCCAACGCGGCCAAGGCGCCGTTGCTCCGGGCGCTCGAGCGCCAGCCGTGCGAAAGCGAGGACGTGTGCGAGCTCAAGCGCGTGTGCGTCGCGGCGTATCGCGATCAGCTCGGCGCGCTTGACGGCGCCCGCGCCCTCGAGCACGCGTTGTCCGGCGACGCCGCGGCGCCGCCGCCGGCCAGCGCGGCGGCGCTCGTCGAAAGCTCCGAGCACCGCCTCGAGGCGGCGCGCGCCGGAGCGCGCCACTGCGCCGAGCTCCAGGGAGCGCTCTCGCGCCGCTACAAGTTCTGACCGGTCAGTTCGGCTTGGTCGCCTTGAGCACCGGCTGGAGCTTCGGCATGTGCGCCGGGTCGATCGGCGACTTCAACGGCTTGAAGTTCGCGCTCGGCTGCACCGGCGGTGCTGCCGCGGCCGCCTTCAGCGCCGGCGGCACCCAGCCCTTCTCCGCCCACATGATCTTGCCGAAGCGCGAGGCCTTGTGGAAGTTGCCCTGGCCGAGGATCGCCGACCAGGCCACGCCCCCGTTGTTCTTCATCGCGTAGAAGTTCATGCGCCACACGTCGCCGACCTTGGGCGGCGTGGTCTTGGCTTTGCTGAACGACTTCCACGGGATCATCACCTCGACGGTGTAGCCCTTGTCCTTGTCGCCGGGCTTGTCGAGGGTGCCGTCGACGACCACAGCGCTCTTCAGCTTCGACGACCACTCCTGGTGTCCGAACGGGCCGTTGGGCTCCTTCTTCGGCTCGTTGTAGCTGTCGAACTGCGAGTCGAAGACCAGGTTCTGCGGCCCGACCTGGATCTCGTAGTAGTCCTTGTTGTCGCCGTCGCCGTCGGGGTCGACCATGATCTCGACGGCGTCCTTCGTCCACAGGTGCGGATCCTTGTCCGTCTTCTTGAAGCCGCCGACGATCTCGGGATCGGTCACCTGGAAACCGAGGTACATGCCCTCGTCGTCCCACAGCACCTTCACCGAGCCGTTCACAGGGAACGTCTTGTTCGGCTGACCCGTCTTGACGTCGACGAACGGGCCGGCGGTCGGCGCCGTCTTCCAGGCGTCATCGTCGAGCTTGCCGTCGATCTTGATCTTCTGGCCCTTCTCCAGCTTGTCCACGCGCAGCAGCGGGACGCGCGTCGCCGCCAGGTTCGGTTTCGCCACCTTGGTCACGCCGGTCGACAAGGTCGCGACGATGCCGCGGTTCTCCCGGTCGTGGGGCCCGCTGATCGGCTTCAGCCGATCGTTGTCCTTCCAGATGCCGGTGACGACCTGGATCTTGTCGGTGCGGACCTTCGCCGGGACCGTGAAGTCCTGCTCGTCGACGTAGACCTTGCCCGGCGTCCAACCGCTCGGCCCGAGCGCCTGGTGCGTGTCGCGCATCTGGCGGAGCGGCCCGACGTTGTCGATGTTCAGGATGCGCTCGCCGGAGCCGTCGAGCACGTGGGTGAACAGGTTCCAGCCGGCGTCCACCTTCTTGTCCGAACGCCAGTACAGGGTGAGCTTCACCTTCTGGTTCGGATGCAGGACGCCTTCAGGCTCGATCCGGTAGCCGAGCAGCGTGACCTTGTTGTCGAAGTTGATGTTCAGCTTGTGCGGGATGTTCCCGGGAGCCTTGTCGAGGATGTAGGCCTTCAGCGCCTCCTTGTCCTCCTTGCTCACGTCGTTGGAGCCGCCGACGCAGCCCGTGGCCATCAACGCTCCGGTCAGTGCGACGAGCGACGACAGCGCCGCGAAGGTGCGGGTTCGGTTCATCAAGAGTCCCTCCGGTTCTCGGCTATCAAGTCTTCGGTTTCTGGACCACGGGCGGCGCGGGGGCGAGCCCCGTGGAGAGGTGCGCCACGACGGCGCTGTTGTGGCCGTCCGATGTTCCGCTCACGATCGGTAGACGCGTCCCGCCGCCCGTGACGACCTGGGGCTTCGTGCTGCCGTCGACGTCGACCTCGACCACGCCGGCTTCGGGACGCCAGATCCCCACCATGATGGTGATGCCCGTGCTGCGGGTGTCCTTCGGTACTTCGAACGTCTGCTCGTCGACGTAGATCTTGCCCGGTTGCCACTGGCTCGGCCCCAGCACCTGGTGCTGGGCCGCGCCGTCGCCCTCGAGCTTGCGCAGCGGGCCGACGTCGTCGAGGTTGGCGATCTGGCGCTGGTTGTCGTCCACGATGTGCGTGAACAGCCGCCAGCCGAACTCGAGCTTCTGGACCGGCTGCCAGAACAGCGTGACCTTCACCTGCGAGCCGAGCGTCGCGACTCTCGCGGGCTCGAGCTTGTAGCCCACGAGGTGCACCTTGCCCTCGAAGTCGATGAACGTACGCTGGATGTCGCTCGGGACGGCGTCGAGCACGTTCTCCGCGAGCGCCGGATCGACCTTCGGCGGTTCGGGAGCCGTGCGGCCCGCGCAGCCGGATGCGAGTACGAGCAGGGCGACAGCGGCGCCCCTTCCCAGTCTGCGCGTGCCGTTCATCGCTTCCCCTTGCCTTTCTTTCGTGCGTCGCGCTCGCGCTTGCGCTGGTTCTTGCGGGCGTTCTTCTCCGCTTTGCTCATGGTGCGCATCTTGGGGCCCTCGGCGGGCGCACCCATCCCCGCCATTCCAGGGAACCCCATCCCCGGCATGCCCATTCCCGGCATGCCCATTCCTGGCATTCCCGGCATTCCCGGCATGCCCATCCCCGGCATTCCCGGCATGCCACCGCCCTTCATGGCGCGGCGCATCTGGCGCGCCATGGCGATGTTCTTCATGCCGGGGATGTTGCCCAGCATGCCCATGTTCTGGCCCATCCCGCCCATCATCTGCTTCATGAACAGGAACTTCTGGACGAGCTCCGTCACTGCGATATCGGGCTGCCCGGAGCCGCGCGAGATGCGCGTGACGCGGCTGGGCTCGCGGATCAGCGCGTGCGGATCGCGGCGCTCGCCCTTCGTCATCGACTGGATCACGGCCTCGATGCGGACCAGCTCCTTGTCGTCCAGGTTCACGCCGGCCGGCAGCATCCCGCCCATGCCCGGGATCTTCTCCACGAGATCCTTGAGCGAGCCCATGCGCTGGATGGTCTTCACCTGCTGCAGGAAGTCGTCGAGCGTAAATTCGCCCGACATGATGCGCATGGCATCTTCTTCGGCCTTCTTCTGGTCGATGACCTCCTCGAAGTCCTGCATCAGCCCGACGACGTCGCCCATGCCGAGCACGCGGCTCGCCATGCCCTCCGGGCGGAACGGCTCGAGCTTGTCCAACGTTTCGCCGACGCCGGCGAACACGATCGGCGCTCCGGTGACCTCTTTCACGCTCAGCGCCGCGCCGCCGCGCGCGTCGCCGTCGAGCTTGGTCAGCACCACGCCCGATAGCCCGAGGCGCTCGTTGAACGAGCTCGCGGTCTTCACCGCGTCCTGGCCGATCATCGCGTCGATCACCAGCAGGATGTTCTGCGGCGCGACCTTCGATTTTATCTCGCCGAGCTCCTGCATCAGCGGCTCGTCGATCGCGAGGCGGCCTGCGGTGTCGTAGATGATCACGTCGCAGCCGAGGCGTTTCGCCTCCGCGTCGGCGGCGGCGCAGATCTCCAGCGGCGTCTTGCCCGGCAGGTTGAACACCGGCACGTCGATCTGCTGGCCGAGGACCTTGAGCTGCTCGACGGCCGCGGGGCGCTGCATGTCGGCGGCGACGAGCAGCGGCTTCTTGCCTTCCTTCTCGACGTAGCGCGCGAGCTTGGCGGCGGTGGTCGTCTTGCCGGAGCCCTGCAGGCCGACCATCATCACGCCGGTGCGCCCAGAGGCCGCCAGCTCGAGCGGCTCGCCGTCGTGGCCCATCATGTCGATCAGCTCGTCGTGACAGACCTTGACGAACTGATCGGCGGCCGACACGCGATGCGTCTCGCCGGAGTGCTTGATCCGCGTCTGGACCGTCTGGCCGATGGCCTTCTGCTCGACGCGCGCCAGGAAGCGCTTGACGACCCCCAGCTCCACGTCGGCTTCGAGGAGCGAAAGACGCACCTCGCGAAGCGCGGCCTGGATGTTGGCCTCGTTGAGCTCGGTCAGACCGGCGAGGCGGTTTTGCGCCTCGCGAAATCCCTTGGTTAACGCCTCGAACACGGCCGGGGCGTCTTAGCACAAATGCCGCGCGTTCCGAACGGCCCGCGGCGCCGCCTCGCGAGTCCGCTCGATGATCACAAGTAATTGTAATTACACAGAATTAATGGTTTTCCGGGGCGGAGCGGCCGGCGTCGAGACGCGACGGCGCGCCGCGCCCGGGCGGGGGGATACCGCGCCGGACCGGCAATCCCTCGGATAGAACATGTTCTATTTCAGGCGCTGGACGCGGGCGTAGAGCTCGCGGCGCGGCAGGCCGCTCTCGCCGAGCAGCTCGTCGGTGACGGAGCGCGGGGAGGCGCCCGCGTCGAGCCGCGCGGCGATGCGCGCGTCGAGCTCGACGTCGTCGAGGCGAGGCGCGGCGGGGCGGCCGTCGCCGCCGCCGACCACGATCACCACCTCGCCGCGCCACTCCCGCGGCGGATCGGCCAGGGCGCCGAGCGCGCCGCGCACGCTCTGCTCGTGCAGCTTGGTCAGCTCGCGACACACGCAGGCGCTCCGGTCCGGCGTGAGCGCGGCGAGATCCGCCAGCGTCGCGGCGGTGCGGTTCGGCGCCTCGAACAGCACCACGGGCTCCGCGGTCGCGGCGATGCGCTCGAGCGCCGTCCGGCGCTTGGCGCCGGTGCGCGGCAAGAAACCAAGGAACAGGAACGGCCCCTCGACCAGCCCCGACAGCGCGACCGCGGCGGTCAGCGCGCTCGGGCCCGGCACCACCGCGACCGGAACGTCGCGTGCCGCCGCTTCGCGCACGAGCGCCGCGCCGGGATCGCTCACCGCCGGCATGCCGGCGTCGGTGACCAGCGCGACGCTCTCGCCGGCGACCAGCCGCTCCACGAGCGCTTCGATGCGTCGCGGGGGCGCGTTGGCGTCGAGGGCGGACACGTGTTTTCCGCGGATGCCCAGGTGCGAGAGCAGCGCGCGCGTGCGTCGCGTGTCCTCGGCGACGACGTGTTCCACCGCGCGCAGCGTCTCTACCGCGCGCGTCGTGATGTCGTCGAGATTACCGATCGGTGTGCCGACGATGAACAGCGTCACAAGGCGTCACTCGCCGATCTCGACGGCGTCGCCCAGCTTGTCGCGCAGGTAGACGCGCAGCTTTCCCGTCAAGCGCGCTTCCAGTTGCCGGACACGCTCGCGCGACACGCCGAACTCGTCGCCGAGCTCCTGCAGCGTCAGCGGGTCCTCGGCGACCAGACGCTTGTCGAAGATCGCCACGTCCTTGCCGCTGAGCGTCTTCCGGAACTCGTCCAGGCGCTCGCGGACGATCTCGGACAGCTCGCTGCCTTCCGCGATCTGATCGGGCCCCGCCGACGACGCGGGCAGCAGATCCATGCGTGTCGTGCTCTTGCCGTCGCCTTCGCTCACGGTCGCGTCCAGCGACGCGTCGCCGCGCGAGAGCCGGCGATCCATCTCCACGACGTCCTTTTCCTCGACGTTGAGCCGCTTGGCGATCTCGGCGTGGCTGGGCTCGATGCCCATGGCAGACAGCTTCGCCTTCTCCTTGTTCAGGTTGAAGAAGAGCTTGCGCTGGGCCTGCGTGGTGCCGATCTTCACCATCCGCCAGTTGTTGAGGATGAAGCGCAGCATGTACGCGCGGATCCACCATGCCGCGTAGCTCGAGAGCTTGACGCCGCGGTACGGGTCATAGCGCTTGACCGCCTGCATCAAGCCGATGTTCCCCTCCTGCACGAGGTCCATCATGTTGCGGTACGCCCGGCGGTACTCGTAGGCGATCTTCACGACCAGCCTCAGGTTCGCCGTGACCAGCCGGGCGGCGGTCGCGACGTCGCCGCTCTTGGTGTAGTGGACCGCGAGCGAGTGCTCGTCTTCGGGTGACAGCAGCGGGTGGCGCTGCACCTCCCGCATGTACACCTGCAACGCGTCGTAGCGCGCGAGCGACGCACCGGCGCGCGGCGTGGGCTTCTTGTCGCGGGCGCCGTCGACGACCTCGGCCCCGACCTCGATCGCCGTGTCCTCGTCGAGCTCGCGATCGTCGCTCGCGAGCTCGTCCTGGTCCGCGTCCTCGTCTTGCTCGTCGCCGGTGCGCTCGGCCGCAGCGGCTTTCGCGGCCTGTTTGCGGCTGCGCGTCCTCTTGCGAGCGGGCTTCGGCTTCGCGGTTCCGGCACTGGCTGCGGGGGTTTTCCTTGCTGCCACGGAACGATCTCTAGCGGGGCTTCGGCCGCGCGCCAAACGAGCACGCGGGCGAAGCCGAAAATCAGGGTTCGCGCAGCTTGG
Organism: uncultured delta proteobacterium; assembly: GCA_963775185.1. GTDB lineage: Bacteria > Myxococcota_A > Polyangia > Polyangiales > Polyangiaceae > JAPSGB01. Next base: position 332,119 of record CAVZIE010000018.1, read on the forward strand.
GGCCGGCCGGGCCGGCGTCAAGCTCGGTCGTGCTGGGGATGAAGTCCGTTGCGGGGTGCCCGGTCGTCGCTCAGAATGCCAGGGCGCATGTCGTCGGATTCGTGGCGGAACCCCGCCGAGCTGCCGCTGGACTGGATGCCGCTCCGGCGCGCAGCCGAGAAGGTCGGGCGCAACGATCCCTGTCCATGCGGCAGCGGCAAGAAGTACAAGCGTTGCTGCGAGGCCAAGGACCGCCAGCGCGAGTCGTCGCCGTACGCCGGGATGACCATGGACGAGGCCCTGACCGATCCGGGCCGCCACGGCGATCCGCGCATCATCGAGAAGATCGACGAGGACCAGCTCACCACGCTGGAGCTGCCGAAGCTGTCGTCGGCGCAGCTGGTGGCGCTGATGCGGCGCGCGTCGGAGATCCCACGCTGGGAGCTGTCCGAGGTCGCGCTGACGGAGCTGCGGGGACGCGACGACGAGCTCGGGGAGCACGTCGACGACGTGCGCGCCGAGCTCGTGCGCAAGCTGCTCGTCGCCGGCGAGCTCGACCGCCTGGCGGCGCAGCTCGCCGAGGTGAGCTCGGAGGGCGATCCGCTGTTCGCGGCCGCGGCGGTGGCGCTCGGCCGCCAGCGCGGCGACGGGACGGCGCTCGACAAGCTCGAGCAGCTCTTGACTGTCGAGCTCGACCACGGCCCGTGCATGATGGAGATCGCGGACATGCTGCGGGCAGGTCGCTGCCCGGCGCTGGCCCTGGCTCTGGTCCGCGCGTGCTCTTTCGAGCAGCTCTCCGACGCCGATCTCGATCTGCTCGGCGAGGACGCGGAAGCCTTGCGCGAGCAGCTCGAGCTGCCGGCGCACGATCCCGTGGTGGGCGCGCACCTGGAGCTGCTCGAGCGCATCGAGGAAGAGCGCGGTCAGCCCGACTTGATCGAGCAGAAGGCGCGCCAGAACGCAGAGCTGCTCGACAAGCTGCGCTCCGCCAGGGAGCAGCTCCGTGACCTGGAGGCCGAGCGCGCCGCCGCCCAGGGCGCCGTCGAGTCCGGCGCCACGCACCGCGGGGCCCACGGCGATGCGTCTCCGGAGCTCGTCGCTTCACTCAAGCGCAAGCTCGACGGACTCAAGGCGGAGATCCGCACGCAGCAGGACGAGCGCCGCGAGCTGCGCCGCCGCTTGCGCGACGACGAGGCAGAGCGCCCGCCGGCGCCGGCGCCCGAGGCCGAGCCGGCCGAGGAGCCCGAGCCCGGGTCGGATCTACCGGAGCACCGGCCGCTCAAGCCGGTCGATTTCGGCGACGCGTTCCGGCGCTCGCTCGGCGGCGTGGAACCGAAGCTCGTGCTCAAGGCCCAGGAGCAGGCCGTCCGGTTCGCCGCGTACGACCCGGCAATGTGGCACCACGCGAAGAAACTGGCCGACTTCGACGATCTGTACTCGCTCCGCATCGGTATCCACCACCGCCTGCTGCTCCGCCGGAGCGCCGAAGGCGGCGTGGAGGCGCGGGAGCTGGTGACTCGCGAGCGACACGACGCCGTGGTCGCCCGCTATCGACGGTGATAATCCTACCAGGGTGGGTGGGTTGAATGACCTGGGCCGCGACGACGCCGCGGCCGTTCTCGACGCATTGTCGGAACCGATTCTGGTCGGCGACGCGGCCGACCGGGTGGTGTTCGTCAACGCTGCGGCCTTGCGTCTCCTCGGCTACGGCGCGGAAGAGCTCGTGGGAAAGCCACTGGAATCGATCATCCCGCAGCGCTGCCGCATGCTGGGTGATCGGAAGGTGCAGCGCGCGCTGCTCGACGCATCGCCGCGCACGACCCGCGTGCCGGTGCTGAGACGCGACGGCGTCGAGGTCGAGGTCGACATGGCGGTGACCGGCGCTCGCATCGGTGCCCCCGACGAGCGCCTCGTGGTCCGGATGTCTCGCGTGCCGGAATCGACGGGCTTCGACGCGGCGCCCGAGCACGAGACCCATCGTCTGGTGTTCGAGAACGCACCGCTCGGCATTTTCCACTTCGACCTTCGCGGCATCATCACCGCGAGCAACGACTATTTCGCCCGCATCATCGGCTCGTCGCGAGACATCCTGATCGGCCTGGACATGCAGACGTTGCCCGACCGCGGCATCGTGCAGTCCGTCCAGTCCGTGCTCGAGGGGCGCCGCGCCTACTACGAGGGCGACTACAAGTCGGCGACGGCGGCCAAGGTCACACCCGTGCGCGTGGACTTCGCCCCGATCCTCGCCGAGGACGGGCACGTCGTCGGCGGCGTCGGCATCGTCGAAGACATCACCGAGCGGCGGAAGGCGGAAGCCGCGGTGCGGCGCTCGGAGGCGGCGTTCCGCACGCTCATCGAGGCGGCGCCCGACGGCATCGCGGTGTATCGCGACGGGCGCTTCATCTACGTGAACCCGGCGCTCGTCGCCGAGCTCGCGTGTCAGGACGCGTCGGAGCTCCTGGGGAAGCTGGTGGCGGACGTGATCCACCCGGATGATCGCGCCGACATCGACAGCAGCACCGAGACGATGCTCACGACCTGGCGCGCGATCCCGCCTCGCGAGAAGCGCATGCTGCGGAGCGACGGGCAGGTCCTCGTCGTGGAGATCGCGACCCTGCCGATCCACTTCGACGGGCAGCCGGCGATCCTGGTCCAGGCCCGCGACCTGACCGAGCGCAAGGAGATGGCGGCGCGCCTGGCCCAGGCCGATCGCATGGCGTCGGTGGGCACGCTCGCGGCGGGCGTCGCGCACGAGATCAACAACCCGCTGGCGTACGCGCTGGGAAGCCTGGAGCTGTGTGCCCGGGAGATCCAGAACCTGGAGGTCGAGCTGGGTGCCGGCTCCGCTTACGAGGACTCCCTGCACTCGATGCAGGAATGCGTGTCGCACGCACGCGAGGGCGCGGAGCGCGTTCGCATCATCGTGCGTGATCTCATGACGTTCTCCCGTGCGCGCTCCGAGTCGCCGGCGCCGGTGGACGTCCAGCCGGTGCTCGACGCCAGCGTCAACCTGGCGTGGAACGAGATCCGGCATCGGGCGCGGCTCGTGAAGAGCTACGCCGACGTGCCGCCGATTCTCGGCGACGAGGCGCGCTTGGGTCAGGTGTTCGTGAACCTGCTGGTGAACGCTGCCCAGGCGATCCCCGAGGGCGACGCGACGTCCAGCGAAATTCGCATCTCGACGTGGCAGGAGGGCGACCAGGTCGTCGTCGAGATCGCCGATACCGGCAAGGGCATCCCGCCCGAGATGCTGTCGCGGATCTTCGAGCCGTTCTACACGACCAAGCCCGTCGGCGTCGGCACGGGGCTGGGGCTCGCCATCTGCCACGGCATCGTGGGCTCGCTTGGCGGTACCATCACCGCGGCGAGCACCCCGGGAAAGGGCAGCCGCTTCCGGGTCGCGCTACCGATCGCATACGAGCAATCCTACCCTCCAGAGAGCCCTGACGTGCCGTCGACCGTTGCCGCCGTGGGAGCGCGAATCCTGATCATCGACGACGAGCCGCTGCTCGGGCAGACGTTGCGGCTGGCCTTCCAGGGCAAGCACGAAGTCGTCGTCACGACCAGCGGGCGCGAAGGACTATCGCGACTGTCCGAGGATACGCGCTTCGATCTCGTGCTGTGCGACCTCATGATGCCGGATATCAGCGGCATCGCCGTGTACGAGCAGGTCGAGAAGCAGCACCCCGAGGTCGCAGACCGCTTCGTGTTCATGACCGGCGGCGCGTTCACCGAGCGTGCACGCGAGTTCCTGGAGCAGCACCAGGGGCCGCGCCTCGAGAAGCCGTTCGACATTCGCGACGTCGAGGCGCTGATCCACCGGCGCCAGGCCGACTGACGATCAGCTCTCCGGGTCCTCGCGGCACAGGATGAACCAGGCGTTCATCGGCTTGCCCTTCTTGTGCGCCCGCCCGATCGACACGTGCTCGGAGACCTTGCGCATGTAGTCCTTCATGCCTGCGTACACGAAGCGTCCGAGCTTGGCCTCGTTCGGCAGGATCGTGGGCCAGCTCTCCGCCTTCTTCGGCGGGATCCGCGTGTAGTCGATCACGTACGCCGACGGCGGCTCCTTCTCGTCCTCCGCCGAGTGCGCGACGAAATAGCCGGGCCCGGTGATCCCGCTCCACGACTGGTGGTTGTAGCCGTAGAGCTCGCCCGAGTCGTCGTCCGCGCGGCAGAATCGTTTCTGGAAGAAGTTGTGCATCGGCAGCGTGTTCTTGCCGTGGTGGATCACCTCCTTCAGCGGATCGAACCCCGAAGGCACGAAGAAATCCGCGTCCGGGGCCGCGTCCTTGAACAGCTCCCACAGCGTCGCTTGTTCCGCCGGCTTGATGCTGAGCACGGTCCACAAGCGGCTCGCCGCGTCCATCTCGTCGAGCGCGCTGGAGATGCGCGCGATCGCGTGTTCGTCGTGGTGGCCCAAGAGTAGCGTGCGGAACTTCACGCGCGGACTATAACGCGCCCTCGCCGCCGCGCGTCAATCCGGCCTCGCGCGCCGCACCGTCATCCGTCGCCCCGCCCCGGGGATCGCTTCGGGGATGTCGGTCCGGCGCGGTATCCCGCGGCCCGGGCGCCCGGCTCGGGTCGCGTCTTCAGAGCGCGACCTTGCGGCCGGCGACGGGCGTCTCCTCGAGCAGCACGAAGGTGTCGAACTTGGTCTTTTCGAGCTTTTGCGCGGAGGCCGCCAGGTCGTAGGTGAGGCCCCACTCGATCACCGGCGACGACGAGACGAACAGCGTGCTCGAGTCCGCGCACGCCTTGCCGAAGTGTTCGAGCGAGTCGGCGGTCATGGTCAGATCCGGGCCCGCGAAGCCCTTGCGGTGCTTGGTCGCCGTGCCGCCGGCGATGCGCCACACGGCCGTGCCGCGATCCTCGAGCACCTCCGCGACCACCGTGCACGGCTTCGGGCTCTCGAGCTTCTCCTGCGGCGTGAACACGAGCGCCGCGGAAAACTCCTTGCGCGTCTCCGTCTTCACCTCGATGCCGGTGACGCCGATCTTGGCGAGCGCCTTGAAGTACGCGACGACCCACTCGAGCTTCGCCTTGCGATCGACGACCAACGTCGCCGTCTTGCCGTCGAAGAACGATTTCGCGTCTGCTAGATCCTTGTCCAGGCGATCGGCGCCGTTCGGCTTGCCGAGCATCACGCGGTCGTAGCCGACCTTCGCCCCGACGTCGTCGATGACCAGCTGCGGCGGTCCCGACGGCTTGGTCGGCTTGAGCGGCGGCGGCTTCTTGATATCCGAGGACGGCGCGGCGAACGGGTTGTTGTCCTTGCCGATCGGTTTGTCCTCGCACGCGCTCGAGAGCGCGACGAGTCCGACAAGCGCGATGACGGGCTTTGCAGATCGCATCGCGGCGATTGTTCCGCGATCCGGGCGCCGGAGTCCACCCCCCCGGGTGGTCAGCGGAGCGACGCGCAGACCGGGTCGATCTGCGAGAGGATCACCGTGTCCTCGCAGACGCCGGAGCTGGCGCCGGAGGCGATCGCGCAGATGTTGCTGGCACACTCCGCGTCGCTCGCGCACGCGCTACCCACCGCACCCAGCGACTGGCAGGTTTCGCTCCCGGCCGTGCCTTCGCAGCCCAGACCGTCGGCGCATGGGACATCCGCGCCGCAGCTCGCGCCCTGCGCGGCGTCGGCGATGCAGTTCGAGCCGTTGCAGTAGAAACCGGTGTCGCAGACCTGCTGCGGCTGGCCGCAGGTGTTGCCGCCGCTGACGAGCTCAGGCGTCTGGCACGAGCCAGCGCCGCCTGGCGCGATCACGCAGGACAGTCCGCTCAGCGTGTCGCAGTCCGCGTTGCTGGAACAGCTGGCGTCCTGTCCGCCCGGACCGCTCAGGACCGTGGCGCACACGCCGCCGAGGCGCCGCACCAGCTCGTACTCGGTCTTCGTGAGCTTGGCGTCGGCGTACGCCGCCTTGACCGCGCTCACGCAGTCAGGACCGTACTTGGGCGCGTAGCCGCTCTGCACCAGGCCCAGGCAGAAGCTCTGCTGGGCCGTGACGCAGACGTCGGCGCTGTCGGCGCCGCAATCGGCGACGACGGTCTTGTTGCACGCCGCCTGCGCCCACTTGGTGCAGAACCCGTCGGGGGTCGCGTAGGGCGAGGGGGGGCCCGCCTTGTTGCTGGAGCAGCCAGCGGCAAGGGCCAGGATCGCAAGGGTCTGGAAAGCTCTGGTAGTGTTCGGCACGGCTTTTCCGTTGGACGATACTCCAGGCCGGGAGATTCGGCACGAAACGGACGGCAATCGCCCGACGCGGGTGGGTGCGCTCGGGATCTGGCTGCTGGCCGGCCTCGCCGTGGCCGCGGCCGGGGTCGGAACGGTGCTCGCGGCGATGGTGATCACGGGCACCAAACCCGCGGATCTGCTGGCCGATCCCTCGAAATCGCCGCTCACGAGCTCGACCACGTGGATTGCCGTCGGCACGCTGGCGAACGAGCTGGCCATCGCCGCGGTGGTGCTCGCCTACCTGCGGTTCCGGCACCCGGCGCGGCGCGAGGTGCTGCCGCTCTCGCGCCCGGGCGCGCGCGCCGTCGGGGGGACGCTGCTCGCCGTCTTCGGCATGGCGCCGTTCGCCGACGTCGCGGGCGAGCTGGTGCACCGCGTCGTCCACAACGACGTCACCGCCGGCCGCATCGTGACGCAGGCGGCCCAGGGCGCCACGCCGGCGACCTTCGTGCTGCTCGTCGTCTGCGTCGCGCTGGTGCCGGCGCTGGTCGAGGAGACGATGTTCCGCGGTTTGCTCACCGCGCCCTTCGCGCGGCACTCGTTCGCTCAGGCGCTGATCGCGCCGAGCCTGATGTTCGGCATCTTCCACATGGAGCCGACCCAGATCGCCGGCACGGTGTTGCTCGGGCTCTGCTTCGCCCTGGCGCGACTGTGCTCGGGGTCGCTCGTACCCGGCATGCTCGCGCACGCACTCTACAACGGCGCGGTGATCACCGCCGTGCGCTACGCCGGTCCGAACCCCGAGCACCACATCGAGGTCGGGCCGCTCGCCCTGGGCGCGTTCCTGCTCTCGCTCGGTGTCTGGACGCTCTGGGCCGAGCGCTCGCGGCGCCTCAAGCTCCCAGAAACGGCAGGAAGCTCAAGCCCGCCGCCCGCTTGACGAACCAGATCGACGCGACGATCGCCACGGCGACCGAGATCGGCACCATCACGGCGCGCCGGTACCACGGGCGGCGCGACGCGAACGACAGCAGCGGGAACGCCAGGACCACGATCGCCAGCTGCGCGATCTCGACGCCGACGTTGAACGAGACCAGCGCTGCCACCGTCCCGCGTCGGGGCAGCTCGATGTCCGCCAGCACCGACGCGAAGCCGAAGCCGTGGACGAGGCCGAACACCGCGGCCGTCAGCGCGCGCCCGCGGATCTCCTTCTTGATCACGTTCTCGACGCCGACGTAGACGATGCTCAGGGCGATCACGCTCTCGGTGAAGCGTGGGTCGAGGCGAAACAGGCCGAGTCCTGCGCCGATCAGCGTTACCGAGTGGCCCAGGGTGAAGCCCGTCACGACGCCGGCCACCGCGCGGAGCGCGCTGCCGAAGCTCCGCGCTCGCGTGGCCAGCGCCGCCGCGACGAGCAGGGAGATCACGAACAGCACGTGATCGATGCCGCTCGCCACGTGGCGGATCCCGAGCATCACGAAGTTGCCCAGGGTCTGGGCCAGCGTCGGCGGCGTGCCGACGTCGCGCTCCACGTTGCCGAGCCGGAACACCCACGCCGCGCCGTCGATGGCGCACACCGTCTCGCTGGAGGGATCGACGTCGAGGCGCCAGCTGTTGTGCAGCGTCACCCGGCCCGACGGGCACGAGAAGTGCAACGTCACCGACGCGCCGGGCTCGCCGTCCGCGTCGACGATCTCCGGTGTGTCGGCGCGCGCGCTGCAAGCGCCGACCGGCGTGCGCGCCGAGACGTGATCGCGGATCTGCTGGACGAGACGCGGCGCCGCGCGCCGCAGCGCCGCCTCGTCCGGGCTTGCGCTGGCGAGTCCCAGCGGCTGCACCAACAGGTGCCCCGCGGTCTGCACCGCGACGTCGATGCCCCCCGGCGCCGTGTGCACGGTACAGTAGCTGCGCGGCAGCTGGTGCGCGCTCGCGCTCGCGCCAACAAGCGAAATCGTGAGCATCACGACCAGTGCGAGCGCACGCGGCATGCCGCTTTCCGGTTAGCGCGTCGCTTGCGGCGCGGGAAGTGGTGCTAGCCTTGCACCATGCATCGTCGCGCTTTTCTCGCAGCGACGGCGCTCGTGCTCGCGCGTGCGCGGCGTTCCCGTGCCGCCACGCCGCTCTCGGCGGAGCTCGACCAGCACGACTTGCGCCTCGACGGCGATCCGCGCCTCGCCAAGCGCGCGCTGCTGCTCGTGCCGAAAGCGGCTCCCGCTGGGACGCCGCTGCGCGTGCTGGTGCTCCTGCACGGCCTCGGCGAGACGGGCAACGAGCTGCTCGGCATCCACGCGTGGGGCGAACGCTACGGTCTGGTGCGCGCCTACGAGCGGCTGCGCCACCCGCCGCTCGCTCGCACCCTGCCCCAGCAGCGCTATCTCACCGACGATCACCTCGCGACGCTGAACCGCGATCTCGCGGCGCACCCGTTCCGCGGTCTCGCGATGGTGTGTCCGGTGACGCCGCGCACCAGCTCCTCCTCCGCGCTCGACCGCTACGCCGACTGGATCGAGCACACGCTCTTGCCCGCCGTTCGCAAGACCGCGCCGGTTGGCGAGGGACCCGCGTACACCGGCCTGGACGGCTGCTCGCTCGGCGGTCGGGTAGGCGTCGAGCTGTTCCTGCGCAAGCCCGCGCTGTTTGGATCGCTGGGCGGCGTGCAGGCCGCGTTCAACGTGCCCGCCGCCGATCGCTACGCCAAGCGCATCGCGGCTGCGCTGCGCCGCGAAGGCAAGCGTCCGATCCATATCGAGACCTCGAGCGGCGATCCGTTCAAGCGCGCGAACGTCGCGCTCTCGAACCAGCTCGCGAAGCTCTCCGTCGACAACACGCTGAGCGTGCTTCCCGGCCCGCACAACCAGCCGTTCCTGCGCGAGATCGGCACGCTCGAGATGCTCTCGTGGCACGACCGCGTTCTCGGCGCGTGATTCCGCGCCGCCCCGACATCATCCGGAAGGGCGGCGACCCTCCACGCGAGCAAGATCAGTGCGGCGGTGGCAGCACGACAGCGCCGGAAAATGCCCGCGGATCACGCGCTTGCGTCGCCGCGCGGGCGCGCACACGCTAGCGGCCCGTGGCAGACCGTACCTCCGCCTTCGTCGCGCGTTTCCTCGAGCTCACGGCCCAGGGCAACGCCCGGGTCGCCGTCCACGACGACGCCGAGCGCGTCACCTACGCCGAGCTGGGCGAGCGCGTCGCCCGCGTTGCCGGTGCGCTGCGCGCCGCGGGCTTGTCCGGCAAGCGCGTGGCGATGCTGGTGACGCAAGGCTCCGGTTGGGTCGAGGCGTTCTTCGGCTGCGTGCTCGCGGACGCGACGGCGGTGCCGCTCAGCCACCTGCATCCGGAGGCCGAGCAGCGCTGGTTCGTCGAGACGTCGCGGGCCAGCGCCGTCATCGTGTCGGCGGATCTCGCCGAGCGCGTCGCGCCCTACGCCGGCGATCGGCCGGTCCTCGACATCGCGGAGCTGAGATACCGCGCCGGGCCGGCAGACCCTTCCCCCAGCAGGGACGACGACACCGCGGTCATCCTCTACACCAGCGGGACCACGGGCAAGCCGAAGGGCGCGCTGATCACCCACGAGAACCTGGTCAGCACGGCGCGGATGCTCGCTTCCGCGTGGAAATGGACGCCGGAAGACGTGCTCCTGCACAGCTTGCCGTTGCACCACCTGCACGGGCTCGGCATCGCCCTGTTCACGGCGCTGCTCGCCGGCGGCACGACGCGGATGATCGCGCGCTTCGACGCGGCGCGCATGTGGGACGAGATGGGGCAGGCGACGGTCTTGATGGGCGTTCCCACGATGCACAAGAAGCTGCTCGACGCGCTCGACGCCGCCGACGACGAGACGCGCGCGCGCTGGACGGAGAATGCGTCGCATCTACGGCTGGTGACCAGCGGATCGGCGGCGCTGCCTGCGACCGTCGGCGAGCGCTGGCGGTCGCTCTGCGGCAGCTATCCGCTGGAGCGCTTCGGCATGACGGAGATCGGCGTCGGCATGACCAACCCGGTGGACGGCGCGCGCGTGCCGGGCAGCTGCGGTCAGGTGCTGCCCGGCATGAAGATCCGCATCGTCGATGAAGACGCACGCGACGCGGCGCCGGGCGAGAGCGGCGAAATCTGGATCCAGGGCCCGAGCGTGTTCAAGGGCTACGACGACAACGAAGCGGCAACGCGCGAGGCGTTCACCGACGGCTGGTTCAAGAGCGGCGACACCGCAACGTGGCTCGACGACGGCTACGTGCGGATCCTCGGACGCACCAGCGTGGATATCCTGAAGAGTGGCGGCTACAAGCTGAGCGCGCTCGAGATCGAGGAAGTGCTGCGCGAGCACGCCGCCGTCGCCGACGTCGCCGTGGTCGGCATTCCCGACGAGACCTGGGGCGAGATCGCCGTGGCCGCGGTGATCGCGCGCGCCGGTCGCGCCCGGGAGGTCGAGGAGGACACGCTCCGCGACTGGGCGAAGCAGCGCATCGCCGCCTACAAGGTCCCGAAGCGCGTGCTCGCGTTCGACGACTTTCCGCGCAACCCCGTGGGCAAGGTGCAGAAGCCCGAGCTTGTCCGGATCGTCGCGAAGCGCTTATAGGCGCGCGAGCTCGCCGCGCGCCGCGGCTTCCATCTGCTTTGCCACGGTCCGCGCACCGAGCGCGACGCGAAGCGCTTCGCGCGCTCCCTCGAGCGCCGTCTCCGCGGCGTCGAGTTCGCGCTCGTGGCGCGCGCGACGCTCCAGCTCGCGCGCTCGCGAATCGTCCGGCGGCGCGCCGGCACGCTCCAGCGCCTCCAGGCGCCGGATCAGCTCCGCCGAGGCGCCAACGATCTTGCGCGCCGTGTCGACGCGAGCTTCCGCTAGCGCGACGTCCCGCTTCGCCGCCGCGACGGCGACCGCGGCGTTCCAACGTCCTGTCGAGCGCCTCGCGGAGCCGCGCCTCTGCGACCGCTCGGCGGTCCGGGCGCTCCCGGTACGTCATGGCGGGAATGTCGGTCCCGCGCGGAATCCACGCAACCGGCGCCCGTGGCGACCGAAAAGCGGGCAAGGAGGTTCGCGCCATGTTGTCTGTTTTGTTCCTGGTGTTCCTGGTCTGTCTGATCGCGGGCACGGTGTGGGCGGTGAAGGCGGCGCGGGGCGCCGTCGAGATCCTGTTCGCAGTCGCCCCCGTGGGTCTCTTCGTCGCTTCCGGGGTTGCCGGCGGGGTCGCCGCGGCGCTCGCGGGACACACCGCGGGCCTGGTCGTCTCGCTTGTCGGCGAGGTCACGTCGCTACTGGTTCTGGTGGCGATCGGCAATCGGCTGCGCAGCCGCCGCATGCAGGAGGTGATCGACGCCGCGTGAGTGGCACGCTTCGACGCGGCGCGTTACAGTGTGCCGATGCTGCAACGCGCTTCGCGTCTGGTGATCGGCGGCGCGGCCGCCGCGGTGGATCGCGCGGCGACGCTCGCGGCGCAGGCGCAGACGGCGCGCTCGCGTCGTCGCAACGCCGCCGAGTCGCTCGGTCACGGGGAGCGCTTGAAGGCGCTGGGCGCGCTCTCGGAGCTGTATCCGCCCGACGCGGCGTTCTTCCGCGAGCCCCGCGCCATCGATCCGGCAGGTCGCGTCGTGCGCGAGCAGGGCGGCCTGCGCGTGTCGGACATCTCGTGGTCGAGCGACTACGAGCCGTTCGTGCCGGACGTCGCGGAGCGCTACCTGAAGCATCGCGAGAACCACGTCGCGGGCGCGCGCCTGTTCCTGCACGCCGAGCCGCGTCCCGTCGCGATCCTGATCCACGGCTATCTCGGCGGGCAGTACAACATGGAGCAGCGCGTGTGGCCCGTGGAGTGGCTGACGCGTATCGGTCTGGACGTGGCGCTGTTCGTGCTGCCGTTCCACGCGGTGCGCGGCAGCATCGAGCGCCGCGGCAAGCCGCCGCCTTTTCCGGGCAGCGATCCGCGCATCAGCAACGAAGGCTTCCGTCAGGCCATCGGCGACCTGCGCGATCTCGTGCGCTGGTTCGGCGAGCGCGGGCACCCGGCCGTCGGCGCGATTGGAATGAGCCTCGGTGGCTATACGACAGCGCTGGCCGCGACGGCGGAGCCGGCGCTCGCATTCGCTGTCCCGATGATCCCGCTGGCGTCGCTTGCCGACTTCGCGCGGGACCAGGGCCGGCTCGGAGCGACGCCGGAGCAGACCATGGCGCAGCATCGCGCGCTCGAACGCGTGCACCGCGTGGTCAGCCCGCTCCACCGCGCGCCGCAGCTCGCGAGCGAGCGCATGTTGGTCATCGGCGCCGAGGCGGATCGCATCACGCCGGTCGCCCACGCGCGCCGGCTCGCGCGGCACTTCGGCGCACCGCTCGAGACCTGGCCGGGCGGGCACCTGCTGCAGCTCGGGCGCGCCGAGAAGTTCCGCAGCATCGGCCGACTGCTGGACCGCTTGTCGCTGACGTCGCGCTAGCGCTCAGGGCTTCGCGTTGTCGTGGCGCTTCTTGTGCGCCGGCGCGGGCTGGTCGTCCGCGTCCGGCGTGGCGCGCGCGCAGCGCGGGTTGTCGAGCACCACCGTCACGCCCTTGTTGCTCGGCACGAGGCGGTTCCAGAGCCGCGTGATCGCCTGGTAGCCGGTGAAGATGTCCACGTGCTTTCCCGTGACCTTCATGCCGCGGTCCTGCACCAGAAAGCAGCCGTCGTGAAACGACGACCCGGATTCGTCGCGCGGCATGCCGTCGTACTCCGGGATGTAGATCGGCGTGCCGATGGGCACCACGGTCGTGTCCATCGCTACCGTCAACAGCGGCGTGATCGGCAGACCGGCCGCGCCGCGTCCCCACGGAAAGCGCGAGCGGTCGAGCTGGTCGAAGCAGATCTTCTGGCCCGTGCGCGGGCACACGTCCGCGCAGTCGCAGTCGCGCTTGGCGAAGCTCACGGTGCCGCCGGTCGAGAGCGTGCCGCTGCCCTGCACGCACACCGCTTCGAAGAAGCCACGCGGCACCTCTTCGATGGTCTTGCACTCGGCGTTCTTGAGCGACACCTTGGCGCCGGTGAAATCGCTCTCGCTCGGGAAGTCGTAGTAGGTGTTGCGGAAGGAGCCGAGCACCTTGCCCTCGATCTTCCCGTGGGGGCGGCGCACCGGCGCGCCGCCGGGCATGCCGCCGGTGGCTTCGTCCGCGTCGTCGCCGGCCGGGTTGTCCGCGTCGTCGGCGCCGCCGATGACGCGATGCCGAACGGGCAGCGACGCCGGCCGTCGCGCCGGCGCGCGCTCGGGGGCGGGGCCCGCGCCCACGCCAGCGCTCTCGTCGTCGCTTCCCGAGCCGGGCAGCGGCTGATCCATCCACGCGGAGCCCGCGGTCGCGCACGCGGAGAGCGCCAGCGCCGCCAGCGCCAGCGCGGCCGTGGTCGCGGCGCGCCTCACGACGCACCTCCGTGCTGACGGACCCGCGCGAGCGCCCGCGCCGGATCGCAGTCCCCGCCGCTGTCGCGCGTGACCAGCGGTCGCAGGCTCTCGGTATGCTCGACCCACGCATCGCGGATGTGCGGCGGCACGCCGGCCTCGTCCAGGGTTTCCTTCAGGATCTGCAATCGTCGCATGAACTGCCCGCCCATGATCGGATGCGCCGCGTGTGCTTGCTCGATCGGGCGCCCCGTGTACTCGATGTCCGCGCCGAGATAGCGCGCGATGAACTCGTACTCCTTGGCCTTCACCCGCGGGCGGCTCGCTTTCTTGAAGAAGAAGCCGATCATCGTGTCGTCGAACACGCGGTCCACGAAGCGTTCCACGATCGGCCTGAGCACGCTCTCGCCGCCAAGTTCCTCGAACGGGGTCTGCGCGGGCATCCGCCGGAAACCTACCGCGCGATCCCCGAGCGGGCCAAGGATGGCGGTTCGGCGCGAAAAACGCCCCAAGATCGTGGTTTCCGCGGGCCCGCGGGGTAGTCACGCGCGCGACCGATCCATAGACTGCCTCGCGCATGGGCGAGCCGGGGAAGGACGCGCGACCGTATCGCGAGCTGACAGTCGCCACGATGGTGGTGGGCACGCTGATCGGCGCGGTCATGACCGCGAGCATGGCGTACGCCGGGCTGGTCATCGGCTTCGTCGTGCCCACCAGCGCCATCGCGGCGATCCTCGGCTGGGGCGCGCTCCGCGGCGTGCTCCGGCGCGGCTCCATCGTCGAGAACAACATCGCGCAGACCGTGGCGTCGTCGATGGTCACGGCGGCGGCGGGGATCATCTTCACGCTGCCGGCACTTTTCCTCATGGAAGGTGTCCACTTCAGCCCGTGGGCCATCGGCATCGCGGCGGTGGCCGGCGCGTTCCTCGGCAACCTGTTCATCATCCCGCTGCGCAAGCAGATGATCGACCTCGAGCGCTTGCGCTTTCCCGGCGGCATCGCCGTGGCGGAGGTGCTGCGCTCGCCCGGCGCGGGTCAGCGCAAGGCCGTGCTGCTGGGCGTGTCCACGCTGGCCGCGCTCGGTTTCGGCATGCTCGTCGGGACGCATGTGGTGCCCGGCAAGATCGACCTGGGCGCGCCGCTGGGCATGCCCGCGTACGTGCCGAACTTGTGGGCGCTCTCGCTGCTCAGCGTCGGCGCGGGCTACATCAGCGGGCGCGCCGGGCTCGTGGTGCTGCTCGGCGGATTGCTCGCGAACTGGGTGATCGCGCCGCTGGTCGTCCATCTGGGCTGGGCGGCGGTGCCCGCGGGCACCGCGCCGGGTCACGTGGGCAGCGCGCTCGCCGCGTTGGTCCACGACAAGATGACGCGTCCGCTCGGGATCGGCTTCCTGCTCGGCGGCGCGCTTGCCGGCGTCGCGCTCGCGGCGCCGATGATGCGCGCGGCGTTCATCTCGCTTACCGCCAAGAAGGGCGGCAGCGAGGAGCTGTCCGTGCGCTGGGTGTACGGCGGCATCGTCGCCAGCTTCGTGATGCTGGCGGTCGCGGCGTACGTCGAGAACCCGGCGCTGGCGCCGTGGCGGATCCTGCTCGTCGCCGCGCTCGGCGCGCTGTGGATGTGGCTGGCCGGCGTGATCGTGGCGCAGTGCGCCGGGCTCACCGGCTGGAGTCCGGTGAGCGGCATGGCGCTGCTCGCCGTCGCGGCCGTGCTCGTGATCGCCGGCGGCGACGTCGGCGTCGCGATCCTGATCGGCGCCTCCGTCTCGGTCGCCGTCGCCGAGGGCGCGGACATGATGGGCGACCTCAAGACGGGACATCTGGTCGGCGCGCGCCCCGCCGCGCAGCAGATCGCGCAGCTGGCCGTGAGCTGGATCGGCCCGGGGATCGCCGTGCTCACGGTGTACTTGATCTGGCACAGCGTGAAGTTCGGACCGGCGAATCCCGCCGTGCCCGCGCCGCAGGCGGTCACGCTGCGCGCGGTCGTGCTGGCCGTGCAGGGCGGCGACGTTCCCATCGACAAGTACCTGGTCGGCGCGCTCGTGGGCGGCGGACTCACGCTCGGCACCGGCGGCGGCATCGGCGTCTTGATCGGCCTCAGCATGTATCTGCCGATGTTCTACGTCCTGCCGTACGGCCTCGGCTGCGTGCTGGCGATCCTCGCCGAGCGCTTCGCCGGCAAGCACTGGTCGAACGAGAGCGGCATCCCGATCGCCGCCGGGCTGCTTGTCGGCGACGCGCTCGCTGGCGTGGTGCTGTCCACGATCACCCTGGCGAGGGGACTATGAAGCACGTCGCGACCGCGTTGCTCGTCCTCGGCACGATCGTCGGAACGCTGGGCGGCGCGCACCTGCCCACGGCCGACTGGCGCATCGTTGCTGTGGGGCTCGTGCTGCTCGCGGTCGGCGCGCTGCTGGCGCGGCGCGCCGGGGGCGGAGCCCAGGCGACAGTGGCGCTTCACGGCGACCTGTTGGCGGCGCTCGCGGCGTTGCCCGGGCGCGTCGACCAGCTCGCCGCCGACGCCGCTTCGCTCGATCTGGTGGAGCTGCGGCACCGCATCGACCGGCTCGGCGAGGAAGCGCTCCAGCCGATTGCCGACAGCTCGCCGGCGCTCTTGCCCGTGCTCGGTGCGTCGCGCTTCGCGGAGGTGTTCGGTGTGTTCGCCAGCGGCGAGCGCCAGCTCGCACGCGCGTGGTCGGCCGCCGCGGACGAGCATCGCGTCGAGGCGCTCGCCGCGATCGCGCGCGGCGCGGAGCGCATCCGCGAGGCGGCCGCCGCTGCCCGGCGCTCAGCCGACGGCGGCGGGGATCGATGATCTCCGGTCGAGCGCCGCCATGACCTCGCGCATATCCGGGTGATCGCCGGCGAAGCGCGAGCGGTGCAGGTACATCGGCATTGCCGGCGGCCGTACGACCAGCACGCCGCCCAGCTGCGTGAGATCGCCGAACAGGCCCGTGATCCGGTGGCCGCCCGAGCGGGCGCGCGCGTACGCCCGGCGCGATCCGGCATTCAGGAACGTCTTCGCGACGCCGCGCTCGAAGCCGGCGGCGCGGAAGGTGTCGCGCGCTGGATCCGTGGCCACCTCCACGCCCGAACGCGGCAGTCCCTTGCTCTCGAAGAAATGTCTTGCTTGCTCCGGTGTGCCGTTGCCGACGATCACGATGCGCGCCCCGCGCGCGGCGAGCTCCGGCACCGCTTGCACGACCTCGTCCACCATCTGGTGGCAGAACAAGCAGCCGAAGTGCCTGACGAATGCGTTCACGCACGGCTCCTCGACCCAGAAGTCTCGCATGCGCTTGCGCTCGCCGTGCATCGTGAGCACCGCCGCGGCGCCGATCCGCGCCGTCACCAGCTCGTGCTCGCCGGGTTGTGACGCGGGTGGCTCGGTCATGCGAATGGACCTACGCCCGGAATGCTCCGACGGATCGGGCGCCCGTGTCAGGACTTTTCCGCGCCGGACCGGCATCCCGGCGCGACAGACGCGAAAAGGCGCGCTAGGACTCGTTCCGGATGTCGGTCCGCCGCTTTCTTGCCGCTCTTCTCGGGCTTTTGGCCGTGCTGGCCCTGATCGGCGCACCCGAGTCGGGGCGCGCCGCCCCGCGCAAGCACCGCCACGCGGCCTCCCATTTCCGCGGCTGCCGGCTCCAGCGTCCCCAGCGCTTCCTCGAGCGCCGGAGCTTCGTCAAGAACGGGCGGCTGCAGGGAAAGCAGCACGAGCGCGCGCTGCGCTATCGCGTCGAGACGTACGGCAACGTGAACGTCCCCGGGATGGAGCTCGCCAAGTACAACTCGTCCACGGCGTTCTCGCACGCGAAGAGCACGACGTTCTTCGGACTCCCGCTCCAGGTGCACGAGGCCATCGTGCCGGCGTTGCAGTGTGTCGAGCACCGCATCAAGCAGGTGTGCCGCGGGCGCCACGAAAGGTATACGCCGAAGGCCGTCGGCGGTTTCCGTCAGGAAAACACCTATCATCACGGCGAGGTGTCGAACCACCTGTTCGGCATCGCCGTGGACATCGATCCGGATCGGAACCCGTGCTGCGGCTGCGTCAAGCCGTGGCCGGACAACCCGATCTGCAAGAAGGACGCGAAATCGATCTACGACCAGACGTCGCTGCCGCGTTGCTGGGTCCAGGCGTTCGAACGCTACGGCTTCTACTGGCTCGGTCGGGACGAGCTCAAGGACACGATGCACTTCGAGTTCCTGGGCAAGCCGGAACGCATCGTACCGTAGGCTAGCCGGCGCAGGCCGAGGCGCCGCTTCGCGTCGTAGCTGGCCGGATCGAGCTCGAGCGCCTTCTGCCACGCGCGGTCGGCGCCGTTCTTGTCGCCGCTGCGAGACAGCGCGTCACCCAGCAGCACGTGGGCCGGTGCGCTCTGCGGCGCGTCGGCGACGGCGTGTCGTGCCCACGCCAGCGCGCCCGCGTTGTCCGAGAGCGCGAGCAGCGTGCGCACCAGCCCGACCGCGGCGTCCGCGTTGTCAGGTGCGAGCACGGCGGCGCGCCGGAAGAAGCGCTCGGCGCGACCGTGGTCGCCCACGCGCAGCGAGCGCTTGCCGAGCGCCATCGATCGCGCGACGACGTGATCGACGCTGCCACCCTCCGCGGCGATCCAGATCTTGCGCGCGCCGTCGACGTCGCCGGCGAGCGCCAGCGCGTCGCCGCGGAGTAGCTTCGTCTGCTTGTCGTCGGGCTTGGCGATGGCCGCGCTTTGGGCCGCCTCTTCCGCTCCCTTGCCGTCGTGGCGCAACAGCAGCAGCCGCGCGCGCCCGCTCGCCGCCACGAAGTGCGTCTCCGGGACGCGCTCGGCGATGCAGTACGACTTGGCGGCGGCTCGCGAGTCGCCACGCACGAGCTCGCGTTTCGCGTCGTCGAGCGCCTGGTACGCCGCGCGCTTGCTCGACGTCGCCGGGCCGCCGGCGAGCAATGCGTCGCAGCCCGGCAGGTGCGCGGTCGTCGCTACCGCGGGTAGCTCGGCTTCGGCGGTCGCCGCGGGCCCGGGCGTGGGAACGGGAGCGGCTGGCGGCGTTGCATTGGCCGGTGTGGGCGGCATCGCCTGAGCGGGAGCGGCACTCTTGATGGGGGAAGAGGCTGCTAGTGCGGCGCGGCCGGCGTCCGGTCCGCGCAGCGCTCTCACGACGCCCACCAGCGCCAGCGCCACCAGGGCGACGACGGCGAGGAGCAGCGCGCCGGCGGTCGCCTTGTGCGCCAGCGGTGCGTCGCGCCGGAGGCGCGCGCTGAGCCAGGTCGCGCCGCGCTTCCAGCCCGGATCGCGCCGCGCGGGCAAGGCATCGTCGGCCCAGCTCGGCTCCGGCATGCGCACGAACGCGTGCTCCGGCTCGGGCGGCACCTCCAGTGGCGGGACCTCCGGCATGGGGGGCTCCGCAGGTGGTCGTCCGGAATCGGCGGGTGCCGGGATCGACGCCGGGATCGGCGCCGGCTCGGCGTCCGCCATGTTCAGCGCGACGTCGGCGGTCGCCATCAGGTTCGCCGCGGACGGGTTGTCCACCGGCTCAACGCGTACGCGTCCCGAGCCCAGCACCGTGAGCGCGGAGAGCGCCGCGACGCCCTCGAGCCAGATCGCGTGTTCGTCGAGGGTGTGTCCGGTGGCGCCCACCACCAGCTCCTCGCTGAAGTCGAGCCTGAGCTGCACGCGCGGGTTCACGACCTCGGCGTGCAGCGACTTGCCCGTGCCGGCGAGCGCGCGGATCAGCCGCATCGGGCCGATGCTCTCCAGCCGCGCGTCGAAGGTCTCGCCGGCGAGCGCCCGGTCGCGGATCGACGTCTCCGCCTCGGTGAGCGTGGCCAGCGTCGTCAAGATGCGATCGATGGCCGGCGCCGACGGCGCATCCGACCACACCTCGCCCCAGCGCAGCACCAGGAGCGAGGGCCAGCGCAGGCGCGTGTCGCGTCGCATGCGGCGGATCAGCGCGTAGCCGGGGCCGTCGATCTGCTCCTCGCCGATGACGAGCACCGACGGATCGAGCTGGCGTAGCCGCGCGAAGCGCGTCTCCGACGGCTCCAGATCGGTCACCACCACGGTCACGCCGCGGGCGCGCAGCTCCTGCGCCACCGCGTCCGCGCGCGCCGAGTCGTCGTCCGCGAGCAGCACGCGCAGGCCCACGAGATCGGCGAGCACGCGCGCTTCCGCCGCGCCATCGCCGCCGAGCAACTGGATCGTGCCGCCGGCGTGCTCGTCGAACTCGTAGTGGAGCGGTTCGGCGACGACGATGTGGCGCTTGAGCCGGCTCACGAAGTCGTCGATGGTGCGGGCCAGCGGCTGCCCGCTGCCCAGCACCAGCCGGACCGGCTCGGCGCCGCCCTGCGTGGCCACGGACAGCACGCCGCTGCGCAGCTCCTTGCCGAGCGCGTCGAGCAGCTCGTGCAGCGTGGCTTCGCCCACGTCGCCGAGGGCGCTGCCGTCGCGATCGGGGATCTCGCGCGCCAGGCGCGCGACCTGCGTGGCGATGGCGTCGACGCTGGCCGAGCGCGGGATCACGGCGGCCGCGCCGTGGCGGAAGGCGCGCAGTCGAGCGTCGAGGGCCGTGTCGTCGTCGAGGATCGCGATCGGAACCACCGACGACAGCGGCGAGCTCGCGAGCTCGGAGAGGACCGCGCTGCCGCAGTCCGCCGCCGCGTCGCCGACCAGCAGGATCAAATCCGGCGCGGCCACGACCACCGACTCGACCACACCGGTGATCGGCGCCGTCTCCACGAACACCCGGTGCTTGGCCAGCGCGTCGGCGAGGGCCGCGTGCAGCGCCGCACCGGCGCCGACGATCAGCACCGCGGGATCCACCGACGCGCCCGGGCGGTTCGAGATTCGCGCCTCGGGTCGGACCGCAGGGGACGGCACCCCAAGCGGTGCCGAGCGCCCCGGCCGGGGAGCGCCCGGGCGTGGAATCGCCGGGCGCGGCGGCAGCTGCCGCGCTGGAGCGGGCTCGCTCGGGGATCCCATGCCTCGATGATCACCCAGCTTCACCGCGGCGGCCAGTGTGCGGCCAAACGCGCGCGGCGCCGCCCGTTCCGCGTGGAAGGCGCACTGAGCACGCGAGCAGCTACCGGATCAGCTCGAGCAGCGCGTCGTGGACCAGCCCATTGGAGGCCACGACGTTGCCGATCTCGAGCCGCGGCGGCCCGCCGTCGAGCGCGGAGAGGCGCCCTCCGGCGCTGGCCAGCACCTGGGCGCCCGCGCCGAGATCCCAGGCGTGGAGCTTGCGCTCCCAGTAGGCGTCGTACGTTCCGTCGGCGACGAGGCACATGTCGATGGCCGCCGAGCCGCAGCGGCGCACGCCTTGGGCCGCCTTCTTCACGCGGACGAAGCTGTCGAAGTTGTTCTCCGGAGCCTTGCCGCGATCGGCGGGGAAGCCTGTGGCGATCAGCGCGTCGCCGATGGCGGCGGTGGAGCTCACCGCGCACCGCGCGCCGTTCCTGAGCGCCGGTCCGCCGAGCCAGGCCCACCACGCCGTGTCCAGCGCGGGCGCCACGACCGCACCGGCGATGGGCGCGTCGCCGTCGAGCACCGCGATGCTCACGCACCAGAAATGGTGGCCGTGCACGAAGTTGGTCGTGCCGTCGAGCGGATCCACGAACCACGTGGGGCCGTGCGGCTCTCCGCCGCCCTCTTCCGCGACGACGGGCAGCTCCGGCGCGCGCTGCTGGAGTCGCTGCCGGATCAGGCGCTCGCTGCCCATGTCGAACTCCGTCACCAGATCCGCGCGCCCCTTGTGCTCCACGTGCGGTCGACTCCGCCACCCGCCCAGCACGAACGCCCCCGCCTCCCGCGCGACGTCCAGCGCGATCGCGCAGAGCGCTTCGGGGGTCAACCTACGCCGCCTGGCCGCAGCACTTCTTGTACTTCTTACCGCTGCCGCACACGCACGGGTCGTTGCGTCCGATGCGCGGCGCGTCGCGCTTCTGCGGCGCGTTCAGCTCCTTGCCGTCCACGAACACCCAGCGCCCGTTGTGGCGGCGGAACTCCGCGCGCTCGTGGTGCGGGACCGTGACGCCCTTGATCTTGAAGCGCGCAAGGAACTCCACGAAGCCCGTGTCGTCGTCTTCGCCGCCCTTCTCCGTGGCCACGATCTCGAGGCCCAGCCACTTGGACTGCTTCGACCACGTCTCGGTGTTGTCGCGGTCGACCTCGCCGATGCGGTCGGGATCGTGCGACGCCATGATGAAGTCGATCTCGCCCAGGGCGTATGCCGCGTAGCGCGCGCGCATCAGCTCCTCGGCCGTGTCCGGCTTCCGCTCCCCGCGGATCACCGGCAGGCAGCAGGTCTCGGTGGACTCGCCTTTTCCGCATACGCAGGTCACAGGGCTTGTTTCCTTCCCAGGGCGTCGATCATCTTGCCGTGGATGCCACCAAACGCGCCGTTCGACAAGAGCGCCACCACGTCGCCCGGGCGCGCCTGCTCCGTCACCTGGGCGATGATGTCGCTGAGCGCGGCGTTGCTGGTCGCCGGCCGGCCGCGCCGGCTGATCTCGGCGGCGAGGTGCTCCACGTCCAGGCGCTCCTCCGGCGCGAGGTTGCTGCGACCGAGCGGCGCGATCCAGACCGCGTCGGCGGAGTCGAAGGCGGTCGCGTAGGCGTCCTGGTGCAGCTTGCGGCAGGCCGTCGCGCTGCGCGGCTCGAACACCGCGAGCAGCCGCGCGTGCGGGTGGCGCATGCGCAGCGCCAGCAGCGTCTCGCTTACCGCCGTCGGGTGATGCGCGAAATCGTCGTACACGTACACGCCGCCCGGCTCGCCGAGTAGCTCCTGTCGTCGCTTCACGCCGGCGAAGCGCGTCAGCGCCAGCCCCAGATCGGCGAGCCTGACGCCGTAGCCCTGGGCGACCGCGCCGATCGCCGCGAGGGCGTTCTTCAGATTGTGCCGGCCCGGCGCGGAAACGGCGAGGCGCCCGCACGCGACGCCGCCCGCGAACAAGTCGAAGCTGGTCGCTTTCGCGTCGCTGCCGGCCGGTGCGGCGAGCCAGTGCGGCGCCTTGCCGTGCGTCGGCTCGTCGCCCAGGGCGTACCAGGCCACCTCCGCCCGCGCCGACTCGTCCACGATGCGCACGACCTCGGGATCCGCGCAGTTTGCCAAGATCAAGCCGCTCGCCGGCACGCCGGCGACAAAGCGCCGGAACGCGTCCAGGTACTGCTCCAGCTCCGGGTAGATGTCGATGTGGTCGTGCTCGATGCTCGTCACGATCGCCACGTCCGCCTGGTAGTGGATGAACTTCGGCGTCTTCTCGAAGAACGCCGTGTCGTATTCGTCCCCCTCGATCACGAACGGTCGTTTTCGACTGTCCCGGGTCGGGGCCTCGATGCTCGCGGGCTCGCTATCACTCGCGAGGATCGGCGTCGTCGCGTCGATCGCGGACAGGCGCACGCGCGGCTCACGCGCGCTGCGGAAGCTGCGGCCGAAGTTCTTCGGGATGCCGCCGACCAGCAGTCCGGGCTCACGCCCGGTCGCTTCCAGTAGCCACGCTGCCATCGACGTGGTCGTGGTCTTGCCGTGGGTGCCGGCGACGACCAGCGGCGAGGTGCCGGCGAGGGCGAACTCGGCGAGCGCGCCGGCGATGTGCGTCACGCGCAGACCGCGCTCGAAAGCCGCCACCGCTTCCACGTTGTCCTTGCGGCACACGTTGCCCACGACGACCAGATCCGGCGCCGGGTCGAGGTGTCGCGCGTCGAAGCCGTGCATCAAGCGCACGCCCCACTCGGCGAGCGCCGGGCCCATCGGCGGGTCGAACGCGACGTCGCTGCCCGACACGTCGTGTCCCAGCTCCACGAGCAGCCCCGCGAGCGCGCCCATGCCGGTCCCGGCTACGGCGATGACGTGGATGTGCATCGCGCTGGCTGATAGCGCGTCCGGCGCGCCGGGCCAACGCGCTCACGTGTCATGTCGAAAATCTTCGATGCCCGCGCGCGTTGCCTGCCCTATGCTCCGGCGTGATGCGCAGAGGCGGCGCGGTGCTTTGTCTCGGCGTCGGGGCGTGGCTGCTGGCGCGAGGTTGCGGCGGCGAAACGGCGGCGAACAGAATCGGCGATGTGCCCGGCGACGCGGCGCATTCCGACGGTCGCGCCGACGCGGACGTTGGTGCGCCCGACGCCAACGTCGACGCGCGGGTCGACGTGTGGGACGCGGGTGCCGGCGACGCCGATGCGGAAGCCGACGCCGGCTACCGCTGCTCGTCCGGGGACCGCTGCATCGGTTGCGGGGGCCCCTGCGACGGCGGTCATGTCTGCTCCGCGGGCTACCACTCGGGCGGTCCGGTGAACATCCAGTGCGATTGCTACCAGGGCAACGTGGTGTGCTGCGTCAGCACGAGCGCTTCCGGCAGCTGCGGATACGGCGATGCACAGGCGCCGACGTGTCCGTCGGAGGCCGGCTACCTGGGCACGCCTTGCGAAGGCCCCATGGTGTGTCCCTACGACCGCTGCCCCGGCAATCCGGCGCCCGGCTTCCCGGTGGTCACGGCGTGTACGCTGTTCGACGGAGGTTGGATCTGGACGGGCTGCTTCCCGCCGCCTCCCGACGGCGGGTAGGCGGGTTCTATCGACGTGACGCGCGGCCGCGGCCGATTCCGGCTGCGGACGCGCGATCGAAGGCGGCCCGCGCGAGCGCGCGGCGTATAGAGATTCTTGAATACGACGGGGTCGCGCCGCGGGCTCAGCTGCCCAGCATCACGTCCACGCGCCGATCCTTCGCCCAGCCCGCCGCGTCCGTGCCGGTCGCGTCGAGGGCGCCGCGCGACGTGCTGGTGATGCGCTTCTCGCGCATGCCCAGCTGAACCAGCGCCGTCCGCACCGACGACGCGCGCCGGTCGCCGAGCAGCATGTTGTACTCCTCGTCGCCGCGCGGGTCGGCGCGACCCACCAGGTGCATCACGCGGCTCGAGAGCGGCCCGTTGTCGAAGCACTTCGCCAGCTTGTCGAGCACGCCACGCGCGTGCGCGTCGATACGCGCCGAGTCGAAGGCGAAGTACTCGTCCTCGTCGCCGATGCCGCACGCCTTCCGGATCTCGTCGGAGATCGCGACGGTGCCGCGCGTGCTGCTGTCGACGCTGCTGGCCGGCGTCGCGGCACCTGACGCGGTCGCCCCGCCGCTGGCCGCGGCCGGCGCTGCGGGAGGTCTGGCCTCGCGGCTGCAAGCGGTCAGCGCGACCAAGGACAATACGACCAGGCTTTCGACGATCGGGCGTCGCATGGCAGGCCTCCTTCCGCCGCGACGCGTCCGGGTCGGGCGCGTGTTCCGCGCGGCGTCTACCCGGGTGATCGTCCGGGTGCCTGCCGTGCCAACAGGCTGCGCGCGCCGGGCATTCCCCGGCGCGCGCGCCGTTCGTGTCCGCTCAGCCGCCGCAGGTGTAGTCCGGCGTGACGCACTGCTGCCCGTTCTGGCAGTTCGTGTCGGTCAGGCACTCCACGCAGCGACTGCGGTCCGGCTGGCAGTACGGGCGATTGCCACCGCCGCAGTTGGCGTCGGTGACGCACTGCACGCAGCTACCGGCGCCCGAGCAGTAGGGGGCGTCGGTCTGGCAGTTGCCGTCCGCCAGGCATTGCACGCAGACCTTCGTCGTCGGCGAGCAATACGGGCGGCCGTTCTGCGCCGAGCAGTCCGCGTCGGTGCCGCAGCCCTGCACGCAGCGGTTCGTCTGCAGGTCGCACTTCATGTTGTTGCCGCCGCAGTTCGCGTCCGCGGTGCACTCCACGCAGCGACCGCCGGCCGAGCAGTACGGGTTGTTGCCGCCGCACTGGGAGTTGTCGTTGCACTGCACGCAGCTGTGCGTGGTCGTGTTGCAGTAGCGGTTGTTCTGGTTACCGCAGTTGGCGTCGCCGATGCACTCCACGCAGTGGCCCGAGCCATTGTCGCAGTAGGGCGTGGGCGGCGCGCACTGGCCGGTGCTGCTGCACGCCGGTCCCGGCGTTCCGCCGCTTCCGCCACTGGCCGTCGCGCCGCTTCCACCGCTGCCCGTCGCGGCTCCGCTCCCGCTGGCGCCGCCCGAGGACCCGCCGCTCGAGCTGCCCGAGCCGCACGCCGGGATCACCATCAACCCGACCATCGCGAGGACCGCAGGACCTGACCACCGGAAGCAAGCCATCGAAGTATCTCCTTTCACCCGCGCACACGGGTACCTGGGTGAGGAGTAACCGTAGCGTGCCGGCAGCAGGCAAACGCTCGTAAGGCCGCGCGCCGGAGGTAGAGTAGCTGGATGGCGATGGGCCCCGTCGTTGCCGTCGAGATCTCGACGCAAGGCTCGCAGCCGTCGTACGCCGCGGCGTTGGTCGCGGCGTGTACCCGCGCGGTGCACCGCGGCACGTGCGTGCTCGCCGACGCGTCGCCGGAAGCGCGAGACGCCGAGGGCATCGCCATCGTGTCGTGGCAGGGCACGGATCAGGACGATGCGCGCGTGCAGGTGGGCGTGCGGCGCGCCGACGGCGGCACCGCGTGGCTGGCGCGCGACATGCACTTCCGCGACGCCGACGCGCCGGTGGAGCGCTGGCGCGCCGTCGGCTTGACGATCGCGACGCTGGTGGGCGAGCTGCCCGAGCCGCCGCCGCGGCCTACGTCGCATGCCGTCGCGCCGCTTCCGCGACGGGCGCCGCCAGCGGTTCCGCGCCGGACCGGCAAACCCGAAGCGCCGCTGCCGGCGCGCTGGTGGCTGGATGCCGGCGCGGTGCTCGGGCCCGGGCTGGATACCGGGTCCTGGCGCGTGGGCGGCTTCCTCGGCGTGGCGCGGCGCTTCGATCGGTCGCCGCTGTTCGCGCACGCGGCCGCGTCGTACGCGGCGCGTCCGTCCGACGCCCTGGGCGTCGCCGCGAACTGGTTCACGCTGTCGCTCGGGCCGGGCGTCGCGCTCGCCATACCGCGAGCGGATCTGGTGCTGGACCTGCGCGGCGCGCTCGGGCTGGAGCGTGTGCACGCGTCGGCCACGCGCGGCGGCGACGAGGACAGCGGCTCGCGTTGGGTTCCGGAGCTGCGCCTCGGTGGCAACGTGGCATGGCCCGGCGGCTACCTGTCTGTGGTTGCGGGTGGGGAGATGTGGGCGATGCAGAGCGCGACCACGATCCGCGTGAGCGACGAGGCGACCGGGCGCGTTCCAGCGCTCGGCGGATCGCTGCATCTGGGCGTTCGCGTCGGGCTTCCGTGATCGGTGTGCCTGCCCGGGGCCTGGTGCGGGTACTCTTGGAACGTGGCGGGTTCTCCCCAGCGCTTGTCGAAGCCGTGGCTGCGCGTCGTTCCCGGCGGCGCGGGCGGCGCACGAGCGCGCCCGCCCACCGACGAGGAGCTGATCGAGGCGTTCGAGCGCGGGGACCGCGACGTGGCGGCGCACATCTACGACCGGCTGATCGGCGTCGTGGACGGGACGCTGTATCGCGTTCACGGCTGTCGCGAGCAGGACCACGAGGACCTGGTGCAGAGCGCGTTCGAGCAGATCATGCTCGCGCTGTCCAAGCGTCGCTTCGCCCGCGCGTGCAGCCTGTCGTCGTGGGCGTCGGCGGTCACGGCGCACGTGGCCATGAACGCGCTACGTTCGCGGCGGCGCGAGCGCAACGTCGTCGACCGCACCACGGACGGCGACAGCGTCAGCGTGCGCACCCGTTCGTCCGACGATGTCGAGCGTCAGGCCGGCGCGCGCCAGCAGCTCGATCGGCTGCGCCTGCACCTGGCCGCGCTCAAGCCGGAGAAGGCGGTCGCCGTCCTGCTCCACGACGTGCTCGGCCACGAGCTCGCCGAGATCGCCGTGCTCACCGGCGTGTCCGTCGCGGCGGCGCAGTCGCGCCTGGTGCGCGGGCGTCGCGAGCTTTCGGCGCGGGTCGCAGCCGATCCGCAGCTTTCCAGGCGCGAGGGGGGAACGTGAAGGACACCGGCGACATGGACGCCCTGTTGCGTCAGCTCTCCTCGTCGGGTGTGCCCGTGGAGAGTCCGGATCGCGCGGCCGAGCGCCGCGAGCGCGTGGTCTCGAAGCTCGCGAACTTCCATGTGGAAGTGCTCGGACGCCGTGAGCGTCGCGAGCGCCTGCGACGTCGTCTCTCGGTGGTCGCTGTGGCCGCCGCCATGCTCTTGGCGATCGGCGGCTTCTGGTTGGTCCGGCGCATGGCCCCGCGGGTCGCGCCGCAGGCCGTCGCGGCGCACGGCCCGGCGACGCTCGCGCTGGCCGCCGGTCACGCCGTGCTCGGCCGCAAGGGAATCGACAAGCCCGCCGTCGCCGGTGCGGCGCTCGCGCCCGGCGACAGCCTGCGCACCGCCGACCAGGGCGCGCGTCTCGCGCTCTCGAGCGGCGCCCAGGTGGACGTCTCGGGCGTGACCGAGCTTCGCTACGAGGCGCCGCAGGCGGCCGGCTGGATGCACGAGAGCATCCGCCTCGACCAGGGACGCGTCGACGTGCATGTGCCGAAGCTGCCGCAAGGTGGCAGCTTCGACGTCGTGACGCCCGACGCGCGCGTCGAGGTACACGGGACGCGTTTCTCCGTCAGCGTGGACCGCGCGTCGGGCGGCGTCACCACCACGCACGTCGCCGTGACCGAAGGGCGTGTGCGCGTGAGCAGCCGCGGCGCGGACACGACGCTCGGCGCGGGCGATGCATGGACGTCGCGCCCCGCCACTGCGCCCGCGCCCGCGACCAGCGCCGCGCCGGTCGCGCCCGCGCCGCCGCGGCCGAGCGCCGCTCCGGTCGCGCCCGCGCCCGCGTCGCCGCCGCGCGTCGCCGCCGCGCCGGGCAGCACGCTGGCGCAGCAGAACCGGCTGTTCCAGCAGGCGATGGCAGCGCGTCGCGCCGGCGACGATCGGCGCGCGATCGCCCTGCTCGACCAGCTGCTCGCGCGCTATCCAGGCTCGCCCCTCGAGCAGGACGCGCGCGTCGAGCGCTTCCGGGCGCTCAAGCGTCTCGGCAATGGTGACGCGGCGTCACGCGAGGCTCGGCGCTACCTCGCCGAGCATCCCGAGGGTTTCGCCCGCGACGAAGCGCGCGACATGGCGCTCGATCCGCACTGATCGATCCGGGCTGCCTGCTCGATCCCGACGCCGGGTACTAACTGGAAGAGCGGACGCTCGTGCGTCCGTTCCCTCCTCCAGGTTCGCCTTTGCTTAGCGTTCTTCGCATTTGCTGCAGCCCCGTGGCGCTCGTCGGAGTGCTGGCGATCGCGGCGTGTGGCGCACCGGGGAACATCGAGCTGTTCGCTTCGGGCGGAGCGGCCGGAGGGGCGGGCAGCGGCGCGAGCGGGGGAAGCGCCGGGGAGGGTGGCCGTGCGTGCTCCAGCGATGCGCAGTGCTCGGCCCCTCGTGCATATTGCGACGTGTCCGCGGGCCATTGCGTCGAGTGCGTGGGCGACACGAACTGCGGCGGCCGCGGTTGCGACCTGGCGACGCACGCGTGCGTCCAGTGCACGCAGAGCAGCCAGTGCAGCGACGGCAAGCCGGTGTGCGACGTCTCGGCGCACGCCTGCGTCGAGTGTCTCGGGCCGGCGAACTGTCCGCAGGCGGGCACGACCTGCGACCCGGTGAGCCGCGAGTGCGTCGCGAGCTGCACGTCGAACGCCGAGTGCACGGCCAGTGATCACCCGCTCTGCGACACCGCGCGCGGCGTCTGCGTGCAGTGTCTGGGCGACGCGAGCTGCGGCGGCGAGCTGCCGTACTGCGATCTCGCGCGCGGCATGTGCGTGCAGTGCCTCGGCGACGCGAACTGCGGATCCGGGACGTGCAAGGACCACGAGTGTTCGGGTTAGGGGCAAGAGTCCGGAGTCACCTTCCTTGAAAGGATCAAGAACCATGGAAACGAGGCGTTTTGTCGGAATGCTGGCGCTGCTTGCGCTCGCGGGAACCGCCGCAGCGGCATGCGGTAGCTCCGACTCGGGGTTCTCCGGGGGCGGTAGCGGTGGTCAGACGGACGGCGGCGGCGGCAGCTCCGGCGATGCGTCGGCCAGCGGTGGCGCGGCAGGCGCCGGCACCGGCGGCGCATCGGGCGCATCCGGCACGGCCGGCACATCCGGCACATCCGGCACGGCCGGCGCCGGCGCGACCGGCGGCACCGCCGGGACCGGCGGCACCGCCGGGACGTCGGGCAGCGGCGGCACGGGAGGCGCTACGGGCTGCACAACGAGCGGACAGTGCGCCCAGCCCACTCCGTACTGCGACACGACGTCGAGCAGCTGCGTCGAGTGCCTGGGCAGCGCGAACTGCTCCGGTAACCAGAACCGGCCCGCGTGCGACACCGCGACGCACACCTGTGTGCGCTGCGTGGCGGACGCCGACTGCGGCACGAACGAGCCGTATTGCGACACCAGCACGCACAGCTGCGTGCAGTGCCTGACCGCCGGCAACTGCAGCGCCGCGAACACTACATGTGACACCGCGACGCACCGTTGCACCGCGACGTGTACCGGCTCCGGTCAATGTGCGGCGCCGACGCCGTACTGCGACACCACCGGCGGCTACTGCGTGCAGTGTCTGGGCAACAACAACTGCACACAGCAAAATCGCTCCGTGTGCGCGCCGGCACACAACTGCGTGCAGTGCGTCGACAACACCACCTGCAACGGCAACACGCCGTACTGCGACACCGCCGCGGATCGCTGCGTGGCGTGTCTCACCGACGCGAACTGCGGCAGCGGGCTCGTGTGTGTCAACGGCGCGTGCGACTGCGGCGGCGGCCAGACGCGCTGTGGCGGTGGCGGCGGCGGCCAGTGCGTCGACACGACCACCGACCCGAACAACTGCGGCCAGTGCGGTCACCAGTGCGGTCCGGGCTCGACGTGCTCGGGCTCCCAATGCACCTGCGCGGCGGGAACGACGGCCTGCGGCGGTGGTGGTGGCACCCAGTGCCGGGACCTGCAGACGGATCCGAACCACTGCGGCGGTTGCCAGACGCAGTGCAACGCCGACCAGATGTGCAGTGGCGGAAGTTGCGTTTGCCGCACAGGCCTGACCGACTGCGGCGGCCAGTGCACCGATCTGCAGAGCGACCACGGTCACTGTGGCGCGTGCACCGGCGCCGCCTGCACGAACCAGCAGGTGTGCCAGGCCGGCTCGTGCCAGGGCGGCGGCTGTACCGCTGGGCTCCAGAGCTGCAACGGGTCGTGCGTCGACTTCAACACCGACCCGAACAACTGTGGCCAGTGCGGCCAGCAGTGCAACCGCGACGAGATGTGCATCCAGGGCAACTGCCGTCAGTACGCGCCGGCCGCGGGCTGCACGACGTGCCCGTGCACGGCCTGCGTCGGTGACACGGCGAAGTGCTGCAGCATCGGCGGCGGACCGCTCTGCGTCGACGTCAACAACTGCCCCTAGGCACAAGCTGTCCACGGACCGTGGGCGAGGGCGCCGCCCTGCTCTCGTCCACGGTCCCGTGGCTTTCCTTCAGCTGTCGACCTGGCCCCGGCTTCGCTGGGGCCTATTTCCTTTGTCGGTTCGGCGCGGAACCGCCCGGGTCGATGGCGACGATCCCCAGCCCCGGCGCGTCGCGCACGATCACTACGCGCCCGAACGCCCACAGCACCGCCCGCGTGTCGTCGGCGCGCACCTCGCGCTTGGGGCCGCGGATCAGCACCTCGCGCGTGAAGTCGAGGACGCGCTTGAACGGCGCGCCCACGTGGCTTGCGATGCGGCCATCCTCCGTCGCGACGCGGCCCGTGGCGGGATCGATGGCCCAGCGTGCGGGGCCGAAGTCGTTGTAGGTCATCGGCGGCGCTCCAAGGCGCTTCTTCAGCGTCAGGTCCGCTCGCAGGATGTCCACGCGGTCGGCATAGCCGACCACCGTCCCGTGCACGCCCGGCGCGACGAAGAACGCGTACGGCATCACGTAGCCGGTCGGGTCCTGCTTGCGCGCATACGCGGCCGCGATCGATCGGAGATCTTTCGACAGCACATAGGCGCGCACGTGGGTCTTGTCCGGGGCTCCGACGACAATGCGTCCCTTGTCCACGAGGACGGTGGCCTTGGGCCGTCCGAAGAAGCTCATGGTTCCGCCGTCCGGGAGCGGGATCCGCCGCTTCCCGATGATCCGCGCGTGGCGGAGATCGATGGTCACCAGGAGCGAGTCGGGCACGGCCTCGAGCGTCAGCGCGCCCAGGTTCCCGTCCGCGGCGGCGTTGGCGAAGTTGCTGGAGCCAAGATCCCATTTGCCGACTACCGCCAGCTTCGCGTCGAGCACACGGACCATTGTGTGCTCGACGGTGTCCTCGGTTGCTGCCGACACGACCGCCAGGATGCGGCGTCCGCCCACTGCCACCCGGAGCTGGTCCGCGTTGGGTTCTGCGGGGAACGTCGCTTCGCGCACCGCCGTCGCGTGGAACAGGTCCCACTCCCGAACGACCGCGACCGTGGTGTGGTCGTCGGGGTGGCGGAAGCAGCCCGTGACGACCGTGCCCCACGGGTGCGCGGCGCTGGGTGCGGAGAGCGCCGCGGCGTTCGCGTCGCGCAGCGTGCAGCGCTTGTCCACACCGTCGTGGAACGTGGTCCCGCCGATGGCGAAGGGGTGCGCGGAGGCGGCCGGCACAAAGCCTGCGAGCGCGAGCAGCGCGACAACGACAATGACAATACTTCGACGCATGGCTACTTCTCCGAGCGGGGGCGGTATACGCCGTCGAGAACGTGGTCGTACGGGCCGGCCTTGGGCGACGCGAACGCGGCGAAATGGCCGCTGCTGAGCTGGTACACCGACGCCCAGCGCCTGGAGCCCTCGTCGTAGGCCCACATCTGCTGCTTGACGCCGCCATTGTCGGGCTTTCCGCCGGCGCCCCACGACGAGTCGACGCTGATGATGTGGATCCGCGCGCCGGGCTCGCTCCGCAGCGCGGTGACGATCTGGTCGCGCCCGGGATCGCCGGCCGCCAGCGTGTCGTTGGCCACCACGATCACCTTGTGACCGGTGCCGTCCGGGCCCTGCGAGAGCTTGATCACGTCGCCGGGCCGCGCCTCGCCCGGGGGCACCTTGCGAAAGATCGCCGCGGGCGGCTGTTGCAGGCCCGAGGTCCCGGCGCTGCCGAGGGCGTAGCGCGACGCGGGCGCCGGCTTCCCGCTCGTGCCGCGTGCGTACAGGAACGCGTTGTGGACGTAGCCCGAGCAGTCCACGCCGACGCCGTACTGCCACGCCATGTGACGTACCGCCTGCTGCGGCGGAAGCGCCGCGTACGGCTTGAACGCCGGCGAGTCGATGAGCGCTTGCGTCACGCGCCGGATCTGCGCGGGCGTGCCCTTGCCCGACACCACGACGCCGACGTCGAGGGCGATCTTGCGGTAGACGTCGCGCGGCAGGACCTTGCTGATCTTCGCCTGGTACGTCGCGGCGTGCGTCTGGTTCATCCCGCCTTCCATACGGAAACCGGCGGGGACGTGCACCTGCTTGCCACCGACCGTGTAGGGGCCGCTCATCTGGTCCCGGAACGCGTCCAGTCGCCGCTGGATCTGCGCCGGACCGGGCGACGCGATCGCGGGGACGTCTGCCGTCCGCGCGCGGTGCGCGGCGACCAGGCCGGACCGACCGGGCGTCTCGACGACGCGTGGAGCGGGCGGCGCCGCCGCGCCACGCGCGGGCGACGGATGCGGTTCATGGTTGTGCGCCGAGGCGACGGGATGCTGGGTGCGGGACCGGACAGACAGGTCGGACATGGCCGCTCCATCGGTCGAGCAGCGGCGTGGTTGCGCGCTTTCCGCGCCGGCGCGCCGCGCCGCCGGCCGCGCCGGACCGGCAACAAGACCCGCGGCCGGATTGCCCGTGCGGGGTGACCTGGCGCAAGCTGGATGCTAGCGTCCGCGCTCCGCCGTCATGAGAATCCTCGAGAAATTGGGCGGGGTGAAGCCCGCGTTTTCCTTCGAGTTCTTCCCACCGAAGAACGAGGAGGGCGTCGAACAGCTGTTTGTCACGGTCGAACACCTCGCAAGATACGAGCCGGCTTTCGTGTCGGTCACGTACGGGGCCGGCGGCAGCACCCGCAAGCTGACGGTGGAGCTGGTGCAGCGCATCCAGCGCGAGGCGGGCATCGAGGCGATGGCGCACCTGACGTGCGTCGGCGCGACGCGCGACGAGATCGCGCAGGTGCTCGATCAGCTCCGTCAGGGCGGCATCGACAACGTGTTGCCGCTCCGCGGCGATCCGCCAAAGGGTGAGACGCGCTTCGTGGCGACCGCCGGTGGCTTCGCGTACGCGTCAGAGCTCGTGCAGTTCATCCGCGCGCGCTATGGCTTCTGTCTCGCCGGAGCGTGCTACCCGGAGAAGCACCCGGAAGCCCTCGATCTGGACACCGACATGGCGAACCTGAAGACCAAGGTGGACGCCGGTGTCGATTTCCTGATCACGCAGCTCTTCTACGACAACCGCGACTATTTCGCGTTCGTCGAACGCGCGCGCACCCAAGGCATCGACCGCTTCATCGTGCCCGGCATCATGCCGATCGAGAACGTCGCACAGATCAAGCGCATCACGGCCATGTGCGGCGCGCACATTCCGGCGGAGCTGCTCGCGCGACTCGAAGCGGCGGCGGCCGACCCGGCGGCGGCGCGCGCCATCGGCATCGAGCACGCGACGAACCAGTGCCGTGAGCTACTCGAGCGCGGGGCACCGGGCATCCACTTCTATACGCTCAACCGTTCGCACGCGACGGTAGAGATCCTCGAGTCGATCCGCTGACCGCTATGCAGCCCCGTCCCGTGCGCATCGACGAAGTTGCGGCGCGGCTTGGGCTTGGTGCCGCCGAAGTAGAGCCGTTCGGCTGGTACAAGGCGAAGCTCGTGAGCGACGCGGTGCTCGCGCGCACGCCGCGCCCGGGTGCGCGCTACATCGGCGTCACGGCGATAACGCCAACGCCCTTGGGCGAAGGCAAGACGGTCACCGCGATCGGGCTGGCGATGGCCTTGTGTCGGCTCGGCGAGAATGCCCTGGCAACGCTTCGCGAACCGTCGCTCGCGCCGGTGTTCGGCATCAAGGGGGGCGGTGCCGGCGGCGGCCGCGCGACGCTGCTGCCGCTCGCGGACATCAACCTGCACCTCACCGGCGACATCACCGCGGTCGCCGCCGCCAACAACTTGCTCGCCGCGCTCGTGGACAACCACGTCGGCCGGAACAAGACGCCGGTGCTCGCCGCCGACGCCGTCGTCTGGCGGCGCGCGCTCGACGTGGAGGACCGCGGGCTACGCCGCGTGCGCACCGGGCAGGGAGAGCGTCTGGCGCCGGAGCGGGAGACGGGCTTCGATCTGTCGGCGGCCTCCGAGGTGATGGCGATCCTGGCGCTCGCCCGCGATCTGCCTGACCTGCGCGCGCGCCTCGATCGCGTCGTGGTCGGTTTCGCGCCGGGCGGCGCTCCAGTGACGGCGCGCGACATCGGTGGCGCGGGTGCCATGGCCGCGCTGCTCGTCGAAGCGCTGCGGCCGAATCTCGTACAGACCTCCGAGCACACTCCGGCGCTGGTGCACGCTGGCCCGTTCGCGAACATCGCCCACGGCAACAGCTCGGTCATCGCCGATCACGCCGCGCTGCGCCTCGCCGACTACGTCGTCACCGAGAGCGGCTTCGGTGCGGACTGCGGCGCGGAGAAGCTCTTCCACATCAAGTGCCGCGGCTCGGGTATCCGTCCCCACGTGTCGGTGCTGGTGTGCACCGCCCGCGCGCTCAAGCTGCACAGCGGGCGCTTCAAGGTCCGCCCTGGCAAGCCGCTGCCGCCGGAGCTGCTCGCCGAGGACGTGGGCGCGCTCGAGGCCGGCGTCCCGAACCTGCAGGCGCACATCGATCTGCTCACCGCCTTCGGCATGCCCGTGGTCGTCGCGATCAACCGCTTTCCCGGCGATCACGCCAGCGAGCTCGAGGCGATCCGGCAAGCGTCGCTCGCGTCGGGCGCGCGTGCCGCTGTCGAGAGCGATGTCTTCGCCCAGGGCAGCGACGGAGGTATGGATCTCGGCCGCGCCGTCGTCGAGGCGTGCCAGACGCCGGGCGAGCTCCGCTATCTGTACGAGCTCGAGCAGCCCATCGCCGACAAGCTCGAGGCGCTTGCGACGCGCGTGTACGGCGCCGATGGCGTCGACCTCGCGCCGCTCGCGCGCGAGCAGATCGCCCAGCTGTCCGACCACGGCTACGGCGAGCTGCCGGTGTGCGTCGCCAAGACGCAGTACTCGCTGTCCCACGATCCCGCGCTGCTCGGACGCCCGCGCGGCTACCGCTTCCCGGTCCGTGAGGTGCGCATCAGCGCGGGCGCCGGCTTCGTCTACGCGCTCGCCGGCGACGTCCGGACCATGCCCGGCCTGCCCGCGAACCCGGCGGCGCTGCGCATCGACGTGGACGCGTCGGGCAACGTCACCGGCCTCGAGTGATGCGGGTGCCGGTCCGGCGCGGAATCGCTCCGGTCCGATTGCGCGGAACTCGATCCGTCCGCGTCCCGACGGGTGGCTTCCGCAACCGGGCGGATCTACACTGGAGAAACACGATGGAACCCGCGGACATCACCGTCGAGATCCTGAAGTCGATTCGCGACGAGGTCAGGACGACACGAACGGAGCTGTCGGAGCGCATCGACGGGCTGTCGGAGCGCGTCGACGGGGTGTCGGAGCGCGTCGACTCGCTGTCGGATCGTATGGTGGAGTCGGAGCTCCGCAAGGCGACGGCGCTGACGGAGCTCGCCGGCTCCGTACGCGAGATGACCGGCGTGTTGCGCGCCGCGAACGAGCTCAAGCCGCGCGTCGAACGCTGCGAAGGCGAGATCGAGGATCTTCGCGGGCGCCTGGAGCGCGTCGAGCGTCGCTGATCGCGGTCGGCCGCTCGATACCGCGCCGGACCGATCCGTCGCGCCGTTCGGGATACCGCGCCGGACCGGCAATCGGACCCGCTACTTGCGGATGTGGACGATGACCTTCTTGTCGGCGTCGGGCGGCTGGGTCACGCCGTGCCAGCCGTCGGGCACCTGGGGATCGACCCATTGCCAAAGGCGGGCCGCGTCGCTCGGCGACAGCTCGATTGCGCCCGGTCCGTTCTCGATGCCGAAGCGGTCGTGCCAGTACGCGCCCACGATGAGCTGCCCCGACGACATCTCGACCGCCCAGGGCGCGTCGCGCACCTCGAATGGATCGCCGAGTTGCTTCGGATCGAGGCCGACGGCCGTGATGTGCTTGCCGACGATCTCGAAGTCGCCCTGGGCCGTCGATGCCGTGGTCTTGGGATCGCCGAGGCGGTCGCGTCCGACGCTGCACAGCGTGGCGAACACCGGCTTGTGGCCTTCGTAGAGCACCATCGTGCCGGTGACCACGCTGACGTCCAGCCACTTCTGGTCGGGTTTCGCGAAATCCGGGAACACGTTGCGCCGGCGGATCACCGTCACGTCGCGGTGCCGCGCGTAGTGTCCGCCCTCGACCGCCCAGTACTTGACCGGACCGACGGTGCGGAAGCGACCGCTGAGCGGCAGGAACGCGTGGAAGTCGAGGGCAGCGAGCTTGTCGGCGTCGCCCTTCTCGACGTTCCACGAATGAACGCCGCGCTTGACCACGAACGCGATCGGCAGCTCCATCTTCTGGCCGAGCTCCGCGCCGCGGAACGTACTCGGCTCGGCGGCTTCGAGATCCGCGGCGCCGACGAAGTGCCCGTCCGTGGTCATCCCCAGGCGCTCTTGCTTGCCCTCCGGATCGATGGCCGACCACGAGCCGACGATGGCCAGGCCCGTGCGTGCCGGAAGCTTGCCGATCTCCTCGACCGCGTTGTCCTTCGCCGGATCGCGCTGGTAGAGCGGCGACTCCCGGCGCGTGCGCGCGTAGGCGTAGGGCAGCGGCTCACCGAGCTTCGGCTGCAGGCTCATCGCGGCGAGCGTGGGGTGGCTCAGGTCCGTGGTCGCCGCGTCGCCGGCGCACACGAAGCCGCGCGGCCGGATCGGGTACCACCCGCCGGGACAGCCGTCCTTGCTGAACGGCTCGGCCGCGCGGGCCACCAGGGCGCCGGCGTGCAGGTAGCCGATCTGCTTGGCGTCCTTGGCCGGCCGCTCGCGAACCGGCGTCAGGTTGGCGATCGCGCCGAGCTTCGGTCCGTCCGCCGGCGGGACCGGCACCTCCGGAACCGCCGCGCTCTTCTGCTTGGACAGCGCGGGCCCGTCCTTGCCGACGTTGCACCCGCAGAGCAGCGCGGCGCACGCCAGCAATGCCCCCGCCCCCGGTCTGGATACGCACCTGTACATGGCCACGCGGTGGCATGATCCGACGCGTTCGGCCCAGTTTTCGGCGTCACCCGCGGTGCCGCGAAATGGCCTGGGCGAACGCCTGGATGACGGCCATTTCCGCGGAATTCACGCGATCCACGCGCAGCGCGCTGGACCCGGGCCCGGCGTGCTCGAACTCCCGGGCCAGGCTGCTGACGCCGCGGCGATAGGCGCGCGGGTCGGCGGTGAAGTAGTGCCCGTTTTCGAGCGCCGTCACGAAACCGTCGGCGTTTCCCCGGCGTGCCGCGGCGATCGCGCCCGGATAGTGCTCGGCCAGCGTGCGCACGTAGTCGCGCGCGCCTTCGTCCACGCTGTCGTAGGCGCGGAAGCGGGCGCGCACGCGGTGCTCCGAGGCGCCGTGCCCCTCGCGGGTCGACAGCACGGTGCTGCGGCCGCCCGGGCCCTTGCCCTTGATGTTGCCGAAATTGAAGCCGTGCATCGACTGCCCACGGCCGGTCTCGAGCGCCCACTGCGCCCACAGCACGCCCACGCTACCGGGCGGCGGCGGCTCGCCGAGCACGTCCTGCCAGGCCCGGGACAGGGCCGAGGCGGCCTCGCGCGGGCCGAGCGGCGTGCGGCCGGCGACGGCGGCGCGGAAGGAACTTCGCGCCGCCGTCGCCTTCTCTCCCGCACCGATTGCTGCTCGATGCGGGCCCTGGATACGCAAATCGCTCGCCACTCGCCTGGTTCGGCGCGCGGGCGCTGCCGGTTGCGTGACAACGTGACAGGCTTGGCCGGTGCCGCTGCTCGACGTCGTCCTCGGCTATGACTGCAACCTGAAGTGCACGTACTGCACCATCACCGATCCGATGCGCGAGCGGGCGCTCGATCCGCGGGTCGTGGTCCGCGAGCTCGACCAGGCGGCGGCTCGCGGCTGGACGCGTGTGGCGTTCACCGGCGGCGAGCCGACGATCTTCCCCGCCTTGCCCAAGCTCGTACGGCTCGCGCGCGAGCGCGGCTTCGACGACGTGAAGATCGCCTCGAACGGTCTGCGCTATGCCCACGCGCCGTATCTGGATCACCTGGTCGAGCTCGGCGTGAACCGCTTCCACGTGTCGCTGCACGCGTTCGACGACGCGGCCTACGAGCGCACCGTGCAGCGCCTCGACACGGCGCGTCTGCGGCGCCAGGCGATCGAGAACCTGGTCGCGCGCGATCTCGATCCCGTCGCTGATCTGATCCTGAAGAACGACACCGTCGGCGCGCTGCCCGCGTGGATCCGCTCGCTGGTCGCGCAGGGCGTGCGCCGCTTCAACTTGTGGTTGGTGTCGCTCACCGACGAGAACGCCGGCAAGCGCGAGCAGTTGCCGCGCATCTCCGACCTCGTGCCGAGCTTGACGCAGGTTTTCGATGAAGCGCGTGCCGGCGGCTACGAGGTCGTGGCGCTGCACGTGCCGCGCTGCTTCTTGCCGGGCTACGAGGATCACGTGCGCCATCCCGGCGCCGACGGCGTGCGCGTCGTCACGCCGGACGACTGTTTCGATCTCGTCGACTCGCGCCTCACCGGCGGCGTGAAGCCTGAAGCGTGCTCGCGCTGCCGTTACGAAACGTCATGCCCCGGCCTGCGTCCGGACTACGTCGGCGTGTTTGGCGACGCCGAGGTGAGCCCGGTCGCCTGATCAGGTTGCCGGTCCGGCGCGGAATCTCGCGGGGGAAAATAGCGCGATCGGCTCGGCAGTGTGGCCGTCGAGGGCGAGATCGGCCAGCGCTTGGCCGAGGATCGGCGAAAGCTTGAAGCCGTGCCCGCTGAGCCCCGCGGCGAACGCGACGCGCGCGGACGCAGGATGCAGCCCGACGACGAAGTGTTCGTCCGGGGTCATGGTGTACATGCAGGCGGCATGGCGCACGACGCGCGTCCCGAGCGCCGGCAGGAAGCGCGTTGCGAACGACCGGACCCGCGTCGCGTCGGCGTCGTGGAGCGCGCGATCGAGGCGATCGGGATCGTCCACCGGTTCGCCGCCCGTGTGCTCGGCGAGCTTGACGACGCCCGGCTCGAGCGCGGGAAATCCGTAGAAGAACGCGCCGTCCGCCTCGAAGCCGAACACCGGCGATCCGGCCTCGACGCGATACGCGTCCGGCGCGGCCTCGAGCCACAGCTGCACCTTGCGACGGACGCTCAGCGGCAGCCCGGCGTCGGCGAGCAAGCGTCCGGACCAGGCGCCGGCCGCGACGACCAGGCAACCCACCGACCATGCCCCCTGGGTCGTGCTCACCCGGACGCCTTCGGGCGACGGCGCGAGATGCGTGACGGTCGCGTCGGTGACCAGCGTCGCGCCCCGGCGTACCGCTGCCGCGGCTTGTTGCCGCACGCACTCCTCGACGCGCAAGAGGCCCGCGTCGCGCTCGAACACCACGCCGAGCTCGTCGGGGATGGCGAAGCCCGGGAAGCGCCGCCGAGCCTCGGCGGGTGGGACGTCCTCGAGCGCCACGCCGTGAACGGCGCGCGCGTGACGCACACCGCCAATCACCGCGCCGTCGGCCGGGCCGACGAGCAACACGCCGGTGCGCCGGAACAGCTCGTGGCCGCACTCCGCCTGGAGCGCGTCCCACAGCGAATACGCCCGATCCAGCAGCGGGACGTAGTCCGGGTGCTCGAAGTAGGCCTTGCGGATCACGCGGCTTTCGCCGTGCGAGCTGCCGAGCGCGTGCGCGAGCCCACGAGCGTCGAACGCGACCACCGATGCGCCACGCGCGGCTAGCCGCCAAGCGGCGGCGCTGCCGACCGCGCCGAGACCGATCACAGCGGCGTCGGCAATTCTCATGACCTACGCAAGGCTCCGCCGACCCGGACGCAGCGCGTCCGGCCAGTATGCTGGCTCTCCGTATATCACGGGCCGCACGTCAGCGTGCTCGATCCACGGGGAAACGCGCGGTCGCGACAGATCGTTGACGCACCAGGGACACAATCGTATTGGCCAGCAACACTACAAGTGGTTCATACCGGGAGCCGTTACAAGCCAGATCTCGCCGTCTTGAGCTTCGGTCGCGAGGTCAGGCGGCGGAGGAAGGCTCTCGGGCTCACGCTCGAGCAGCTTGCGGAGAGGTCCGGCCTGACGCCGAACTATATCGGCACGGTCGAGAACGGACGTCGCGACCCGTCGCTCAGTACCGTGGTCGCGTTGGCGAAGGGCCTGTCGCTGCCCGCCGGTGACCTGCTCGGTGGCGTCGCCGATCTGAGCCCCGCAGCGGTGGAGGCCGCGCGCTTGTTCGAGAGCGCGCCGCTCGAGCTGCAGCAAGCGGTGCTGCAACTGCTCCACGCCGTCCCCCGGCGTCGGCGCTAGCGCCGCTCACTGCGACGTGTAGGCTCGCGGGGTCATGGCCGCGGATCTGGTCGAGTCGCTGCGCGCCGTCGTCGGGGACGAACACGTTCGCGTGGACGCCGCCGAGCTCGAGCGCGCCGGCACCGCGACCTTCGCCACCTCGCAGCGGATCGCCGCCATCGTCCGTCCGGGCTCGCGCGCCGAAGTGCAGGAATGCGTGCGCGTCGCGCGCGAGCACGCGGTCGCGCTGTACGCCGTGAGCCGTGGCAAGAACTGGGGCCTCGGGTCGCGCGTGCCGCCGCGCGACGCGGTGCTGCTCGAGCTCGGACGCATGAACCGGATCGTCGCCTTCGACGAGGAACTCGCCTGGGTGACGGTCGAGCCAGGCGTCGATTTCGGCCAGCTCTACGATTTCTTGCGCGATCGCGGCTCGCGCTTGTTCGCGAACACGACCGGCGCGAGCCCGCATGCCAGCGTCGTCGGCAACGCGCTCGAGCGCGGGGACGGCACCGGGCCCTATGGCGATCGCGCGGCGCACGTGTGCGCGCTCGAAGCCGTGCTGGCGACCGGCGAGTGCGTGCGCACCGGCTTCGGTCGCTTCGATGGGACTCCGCTCGCGCCGCTGCACCGCTGGGGCGTGGGCCCGTCGCTCGACGGCCTGTTCACCCAGTCGAACCTCGGCATCGTCACGCAGATGACGCTGTGGCTCTCGCCGCTGCCGCGATGCTTGTCCGCGGTGCGCTTCAGCATCAAGGATCCGGCCCGCCTCGCCGCGCTGGTGGACGCGCTCCGGCGGCTGCGCCTCGACGGCACGCTGCGCTCCGTCGTCGGCATCTGGAACGACTACCGCGTGCTGTCCACGCGTCGGCAGTACCCCTGGGATCTCGCCCACGACAAGACGCCGCTCTCGCGCGCGCTGCTCGACACGATCCGTGACGAGTGGGGCGGCGCGACCTGGTTCGGGCTGACCGCGCTGTACGCGCCGGCGCCGGAGATCGGCGCGGCCCAGCGCGCGCACGTCGAACGCGCACTGTCGCCGCTCGTCGACTACCTGTCGGTCGAGGAGCGCAACGGCGAGCCCGCCAGCGGCAACGAGCTGTTCTCCGGGGACGATCCCGCGTTCATGTTCCTGCAGGGGATCCCGCACGAAGGCAGCCTGAAGAGCGTGTACTGGCGCAAGCGCATGCCGGTGCCGGATGACCCCGACCCGGAGCGCGACCGCTGCGGCGTCCTGTGGGCGTGTCCCGCGTTGCCGTTCCGTGGCGCGGACGTGGCGGACGCGGCCCGCATCATCGAGCCGCTCATGCTCGAACACGGCTTCGAGCCGCTGATCGCGATGGTCGGCCAGAGCGAACGCGTGATCTACCTGGTGCCGCTCGTCATCTACGATCGCGACGTCTCTGGCGAGGACGAGCGCGCCATGGCCTGCCACGACGCGATGCTGTCGTCGCTCTCCGCGCAGGGCTACCTGCCGTACCGTCTGGGGATCCAGTCGATGCACGCGTTGCCTGCGCCGAACGACGACTCCGGCAGCGTGATCGCGCGGCTCAAGCGCGCCCTCGATCCGGACGACGTGCTGGCGCCGGGCCGCTACGACTTCCGCGAGCGCTGGCCGCGCCCGCCGCGAAGTCAACGGCGTTAGCTTCCGGCCTGGGCGCCGCGCGGCGAAAGCTTGCGCGGGTGCGCCGTCAGCCCATCCTCGTCGATCCGGCGCACTAGATCCTGGGGCTCGATCAGCCACTCCGGTTCCGGCACGTCGTCCATCTTGTAGAAGCCGCCGCAGAACACGCGCCGCGCGCAGCCCGCGCACTTGTGCGTGTACTCGCGCTGCTCGCGCAGGTACTCGAACAGGTTCACTTCCTCGTTGTTCACGAACAGCATGTGCCGCTCGAGCTTGAGGAGATCGCCCATCAGGTACTCCTCGTACCCGGGCATGTAGCACCACGGTAGGTTGATCACGCAGATCTTCAGCTTGTCCTTCCACGCGTCGATCATGCGCATGGTGGCGTCGGCCGCGGCCTGGGTGTCCGGGTTCACGGTGTTCGTGGCGCGTCCGAACGGCGTCAGGAACTGCACGTTGAGCCAGTTCAGGCCCAGCTCGTGGATCAGCGCCGCGACGTCCGCCAGCGATTTGACGTTGCTGCGCGTGAGCGTGATGTTCGCCCCGAGCTCGAGCCCCGGCGGCGCGAGCCGCACGCAG
Source organism: uncultured delta proteobacterium (assembly GCA_963775185.1). Lineage (GTDB taxonomy): Bacteria > Myxococcota_A > Polyangia > Polyangiales > Polyangiaceae > JAPSGB01. The sequence continues at coordinate 375,222 of CAVZIE010000018.1, forward strand.
TTCTTCACGCCGTCGAGCGTCTGATCGAAGGCCTCCGGCACGCCGACGTTGGCCGCGTGGATGTGTCGCGTCGCGCCGTGGATGCTGAACAGGAGCGACGTGATGCCGCTCTGGACGAGCCGCTCGGCGTACTCGTCGTACATCGCCATGCGACCATTGGTCGTCACGTTGACTTTCGTGTAGCCCATGCGACGCGCGAGCTTCACGAGCCGGAACAGGTTCGGGTTGAGCGTCGGTTCGCCGCCGTCGAAGTCGACCAGCTCGACGCCGCGTGCCCGGTACTTGGCGAGCAGCTCGCGCTGCCGGTCGAAATTGCCGTCGAACTGCGTGCGCGTGCCCACGGCGCAGAAGGTGCAGCGGTTGTTGCACTTGTAGGTGACGTTCATGATCACCTTCTTCGGCCCCTGCGCCGCCGACAGCCGGAGATCGAACGTCTGCTTGAAGGCCTCGAGCTCCGCGAGCGAGAAATCCTCCGTCGTGATCGACGGCGCCATCTGGAAGTACGGGCCCCAGTCCTCCACGACCGGCAAGACTCTTCCTCTTGCCTGCGCGGCGCGGGAAAGACGGGTGCCGGGCAGCGGGGTCGCGAACTGGACGCTCGGCCACGCCCCGGTGCGCTCGTGGAGCTCGACGGCGAAGGCGAGCGTGCCGTTGATCTCCTCCCGCGTCTCGCCGGGCATGCCGATCATGAAATGGACGAGCAGCGGAACGCCGGCGCGCTGGGCGCGCTCGGCAGTGGCGGTGATCGCCGCGAGATCCAGATCCTTGCCGACGACCTCGTCCACCACGCGCTGCACGCCGCTCTCCGCGCTGACGCTGAGCGTGGTCAAGCGCCCGCGCATCGCGTCGAGGTGCCGCGGCAGCACGTAGTCGGCGCGGACGCCGTTCGGGATCTCGAACAGCAGATCGCGCGCTTCGAGCATCTCGAGCAGCGCATCGAAATGCCGCTCGTTGACGTTTGCCAGCTCGTCGAGCAGGTGCACGCGTCGCGCGCCGAGCTTCACCAGCAGATCGAGGTGTCGCGCTACGTACTCCGGCGAGTAGCGTCGCTGGCGCTTCGGCTCGCCCTCGGGCAACCCGGCGTTGCTCGAACAGTGGGCGCAGCGGAACGGACAGCCGCGCGTCGAGAGCATCGGCACCGAGCGCTGGTCGATGGGAAACGCCCACGACGGTCGGCCGAGCTCCGAGGCGACGCTGGCGTGGAAGCGGAAGTAGGCGTCGAGATCCACGAGATCCCACGCCGGCAGCGGCAGCTCGTCGAGATTCGGGATCTCGTGACCGACGTCCACGCGGGCTCGCGCGGGCCGCCCAAGGGCGGCCAGCTCCTCGACCAACGCCGGCAGCACGCCTTCGGCCTCGTAGCGCAAGAGCGCGTCGATCTCCGGGTAGGCGGCGCAGATCGCCGCCGACGGCGCGTCCACGACGTGCTGGCCGCTCTGGTACAGATCCGCGAGCACGATCGGCGTTGCCGGCGCCCGGGCACGCAGCCGCTCGAGCAGATCGCCGAGCAGGCGATCGCGCGCCGGCGGGCGATGGAACGGCGTATAGGCGACCACGATCGCCTCGCATTCGGGCAGCGCGCCGGCGATCGCGTCCACGCCGACGCCGAGATGCACGCGATCGCCGTCCGCCGGCACGAGGGCGGCGCCGGGACGCGCCAGCGCGTCGAGCAGCGCGACCTCGTGGCCGCGGGCGCGCAGCAGGGCAGCCGCCTGCACCGCACCCAGGTCGGCGAAGTACGGGTAGTCGATGAAATCCCGCGAAACCGAGAGCGGCGGGAAGACGATCGCGACCCTCATGCGCTGCAGTCTAACCCGGATCGTCGGCGGGTGCCGGACGCGACCCGGACCTCGCGGCGGCCGCGCCGGACCGACAGGGGATCCCGACTCTTGACCTCCCGGAGCGACACGACCAGATAGGAGGCGATGTTCCGGCCCGTTGCCACACTTGTCGCCGGTTTCCTGGTGCTGATCGCGGCGCCGCGGCTCGCTTCCGCCGCAACCGAGGCGGAGTGGGACGGCGGCTTCTCGAACAAGCCCGCCGAGCGTCGCTCCGACGTGACGATCGGCGCGGAGCTCGGCGCGGTCGGCGCGACCAGTCTCGGCTACCCGAACGAGATCGCCAAGATCGACAACCCCGACTATCGCGCGCGCACTGGCTTCGCGGTCGGCCGCCGCTCGACCTTGTGGCTCGGCGGTGCATTGCGCGACTGGTTCACGTTCGGGATCGGCATCGACGCGACGCAGTACCAGGGCAACGGCTACGCCGCGAGCAGCGGCGGCTTCATCTTCCGCGTCGAAGCCTATCCGGCATTCTACGAAGGCGGCGTGTGGCGCGACCTCGGGTTGTCCGCGCAGTTCGGCCTCGCCTCCATGAAGCTCACCCAGGACGGTACCGACGGCGCGGACGGCGGCTCGATGTCGCTGGTCGGCCTGGGCGCGTTCTGGGAGACGTGGCGTCCGGGCAGCTTCGCCATCGGTCCGACCGTCGAGTACCAGTATCTGTTCAGCCAGTCGCTCCAGGCGCACAGCGTGATGGCGGGTTTCCGCTTCGCGTTCTACGGCGGACCGTAGTTCGTCGCCAGACTTCGGGCGAGCTGCGCTAGAGGTCTTCCCGGGTGACGCCGCGGAGCTCGAGGATGAAGTCGGCGCCGTAGGCCGTGCTCGGCGTGCTGAAGCCGGGGGCGGCGTGTTCGCCCTGGACGCGCTCGGCGATGGCGAGCGCGCTGTCGGCGGTGAGCGTGTAGCCGTCGGGGGTGGTCATGCGCGCGGCGACGCTCTTGCCGGCCGCGTTGCGCGCCTCGCCGTACAGGAAGCTCTTGCTGCGCGCTCGCTCGGCGTCCGTCGGGCCGGCGGGGCGCGCGTCGACGCGACGCTTGAGGAAGCGCTGTACCGGCTTCGATCCGAGCACGAACGGCGCATAGCTCGACAGCCGCGCGCCCAGCGCCATCGCGCGCGTGGCCGGGAAGTAGACCTCGATGTTCGGGATGCCGGTGCTGTGGAATGCGGTCGACACGTCGCCCCAGGGGATGGCGATGCCGAGCTCGGGGCCCTGGCCGAAGTCGATGTGCCGGACCAGCGTGCCCAGGCGAATCGGCACGATCGCGCCGCCACGCCGCACGCGACCGCCCAGGTCCAGACTCTCGACCATCGTAGTGGCCGTGCCGTGGGACGTCTTGCCCAGCCCCTTGATCCCGAGCACGAGGTGCGTGGCGTCGGGCAGGCGGTGCTTCAGGTGCGCCGCCAGGCAATCCGACGGCACGACGTCGAAGCCGACGCCCGGCATCAACATCACGCCCGCTTCTCGCGCCTCGTGATCGCGCGCGGCCATGGCCTCGAACACGTCGATCTCGCCGGTGATGTCCAGGTAGTGCGTGCGCGTGCGCAGGCACGCGTCGACCATCGGGCGGGAGGTGCGCGAGAATGGCCCCGCGCAGTGCAGCACCACGCCCACGCCGTCGAGGGCGGCGTCGAGGGCGCGCGGATCGTCGAGGCCGAACGCGCGCTGCTCGAAGCCGTAGCGCGCGGCGACGGCGCCGAGACGCGCGGCGTCGCGGCCGGCGACGATCGGGCGCATGTCGCGCTCGGCGGCGAAGCGAGCGATCAGCTCGCCGGTGTATCCGTAGGCGCCGTAGACGAGGATCCGGCGGTCGCTCATGCGGCGACCCTATCAGGCCCGGATGCCGCTCACGACGCGCTCGTGACCGCCGTAGTCGCGCCTGCGCTCGATCGCGACAAACCCCGCTTGCTCGAACAGCCGCGCGACGGCGTCGCTCTGGCCGGCACCGACCTCCACGGCCAGCACGCCGCCCGGCTCGAGCCGGCTCGGGCCGACCGCGACGATCCGGCGCGCCGTCGTCAGGCCGTCGTCGCCCCCATCAAGGGCCAGGCGTGGTTCGAAGTCGCGAATCCCGGCGTCCAGCGCGGCGATCTCGCCATGCGGGACGTACGGCGGGTTCGCCGTGACGAGCTCGAAGCGGGCGTCGTCGGCGAGCGGCTCGAACAGATCGCCGTCGAGCACGCCGACGCTCCACGCGAAGCCCAGGCGGACGACGTTGTCCCGCGCGACCTCCGCGGCGCCCGCGGAGGCGTCCACGGCGGTCGTGCGCCAGCACGGGCGTCGGCTCGCGAAGGCGATGGCGACACAGCCCGATCCGGTGCAGAGATCGAGCGCGCGGCCGTACATCGAGCGCTCGCGCGTGCGCTCGAGCGCGACGTCCACCAGGGTCTCGGTGTCGGGTCGCGGGATCAGCACGCGCGGGTCCACGCGGATCGTCAGGCCGTAGAACTCGCGCTCGCCGAGCAGGTACGAGACCGGTTCACCGAGTCGCCGGCGCTTGATCAGATCGCGGTAGCGCGAGAGCTCCGCGGGCTCGAGCGGTCGCTGGTGCTGCAGGATCAGCTGGATACGATCGATGCCGAGCGCGAGCGCGAGCAGCAGCTCGGCGTCGAGGCGCGGCGCATCCACACCGCGCGCCTTGAAGTCCGTCGTAGCCCAGGACAGCACGCGGGCGATCGTCCACGACTCCGTCGCGCCGGCGTCCTGCGACGTCATCAGCCGCCGAGCGCCTGGCGTGCCGCTGCGACCGCGCCCTCGACGTCGCGGCGGATCTCCGAGAGCCGCGCATCGGTCGGGGCCTCGAAGCGCAGCACGATCACCGGCCCGGTGTTGGACGCGCGCACCAGGCCCCACGCGCCGTCGGCGTAGGTGATGCGGGCGCCGTCGATCTCGCTGATCTCGCCCTGGCCGCGCAGCGCGTCGCGCACCCGGGCGACGACGTCGAACTTGAGCTCGTCCGGGCAGGCGACGCGCAGCTCCGGCGTCGACACGCCCTTGGGAAGATCCGCCAGCAGCTCGCCGAGCGAGCGCCCCTCGCGCGCCAGGATCTCGACCAACCGGAGCGCGGCGTAGATGCCGTCGTCGAAGCCGAAGTAGCGATCCGCGAAGAAGAAGTGTCCGCTCATCTCGCCGGCCAGGAGCGCGCCCTCCTGCTTCATCTTGGTCTTGATCAGCGAGTGGCCGGTCTTCCACATGATCGGGTGACCGCCGTGGCGCGCGATGTCGTCGAACAGCGACTGCGAGCACTTGACCTCGCCGATCACCGTGGCGCCCGGCCTATTCGCCAGCACGTCGCGGGCGAACAGCGCGAGCAGGCGGTCGCCCCAGACGATCTCGCCGTCGCCGTCCACCACGCCGAGGCGGTCGCCGTCGCCGTCCCAGGCGATGCCCGCCGCGGCGCCTTCGCGCTTCACGGTCGCGATCAGCTCGCGAAGGTTCTCCGGCACCGTCGGATCCGGGTGATGGTTGGGGAACGCGCCGTCCATGTCGCAGTAGAGCGCCGTCGGGTCGAGGCCCACCGCACGCATGGCGCGGACGCCGAGCGGCCCCGCGGCGCCGTTTCCGGCGTCGAGGACGAGCCGGATCGGTGCATCCACGTGGATCGACGCGGACAGGCGCGCGATGTAGGCGTCGTCCACGGGAACGGTCTGGATCGAGCCGCGCGGTCGGCCGTCGAGCGTGCCGGATTCCACGAGGCCGGCGAGCGTCTGGATGTCCTCGCCGAAGAACGAGGCCTTGCCGCGCATGATCTTGAAGCCGTTCTCGTCGCCGGGATTGTGGCTCCCCGTGATCATCACGCCGCCGTCGGCGTCCAGGTGGTTGACGGCGAAGTACATCAGCGGCGTCGGGCCTACGCCCACGTCGATGACGTCCACGCCACCGGCCACGAGCCCTTCGAGCAGGGCATCGAACAGTCGCGGCCCCGATCGCCGGCAGTCGCGCGCGACGACGATTCGCGGGGCGTCTTGCGGGCGAGCCTCCGGTCGCAGCATCTTGGCCAGGCCGCGACCGATGCCACGCGTGACGTCGTCGGTCAGGTCGCGATCGGCGACGCCACGGATGTCGTACTCGCGGAAGATATGCGTGCTCACCTGCGGATTCCTCTCGTTGTCGCGCCGCGAGAAGCTAGTAGAAGCGTCCGCCCGCGGCCACTCGCTTCAGCGCGCTTGCGCGCCCGGCACGTCGGCCAAGGCCTTGCCGCCGTGGCAGACGACGGGCGCGGCGCAGATGGCGGGCTTGCCGTGGCTGTCCAGGGGCTTGTCCGGGAACCACTCGGGCGTCGCGTAGGCGAGCTGCGGCTGCCCCGTTCGATCGGTGCCCCACGTGATCAGCGGCAGCGTCACGTGGCAGTCTGCCGGCGGCACCACCCACGCGCCGCCGACCCACGACCAGCGCCGGCCGAGCCAGCGCCAGTGCCCGTCGAGCCAGGCGCACGCGCCGCCGGGATCCGGCGGGACGACTTCGATCTCGGCGGGGGGTGGCGGGTAGTCGGCGAACACGCGCTCGAGCGTATCGGGTGGCGGCGCGCGCGGCACCGTGCGCAGCCCCGAAGAGCAGGCGCTGGCGGCCGCGAGCAGCAGCATGACGCGGCCGCGCCTCACGGTCCCCACACCCAGCGGAGATAGCCGTCCACGATCACCTTGCCGAAGAGCATGAACTCGAGCGTCGCGAGCGCCAGGAACGGTCCGAACGCGAGCCGCGCCTTGCCGAGACCTTCCTCCGGCTCGCGGCCGATCGGATCCCGGGCGAGCTCCTCCTCGAGTCGCGCGCGCTCGTCGCCATCCGCGGCCTCGATCGCGGCGCGCATCTCATCTCGCTCGCGAACCACCGCTTGTGGCTCGTCGATGCGTCCGCGCGCCAGGAACACGGCCAGCGCCACCAGCGTGCCTTGCACCGCCCCGGCGAGCAGCGCGAACACCGCGCCGGGCCAACCAAACCAGGCCCCCGCCAGCATCACGAGCTTCGCGTCGCCGAGCCCCATGCCCGGGTGGCCGCGGAGCTTGGAGTAGAGCACGTCGAATGGCAGCCAGATCATCGCGAAGCCGACGGCTGCGCCGACGATCGCGCCGACCCAGGTGATGTCGGTGCGAAGCGGAACCGTTGCGAGCCCGAGCACGGTTCCCCCTAGCGTGATCTCGTCGGGCAGCAACATCTGCTCGACGTCGATGAACGCCGCCGCGACCAGCCCGAGCCCCAGCGCCAGGTGCACGAGGAACGACAGCAAGGCGCGCCACCACGGCGTCTCCAGCGGAAGGTCGAGCACGACCGTCTGCAGGATCGCCCACGCCAGCAAGCCGCCGAGCAGCTCGACCAGGGGGTAACGGGGCGAGATCCGCACGCCGCAACAGCGCGCGCGACCGCGGAGCGCGAGCCAGCCCAGCACCGGTACGTTGTGCCACGCGCGGATCGGCTCGCCGCACGCCGGGCAGTGCGAGCCCGGATGCGACAGGCTCTCGCCGCGCGGCAGCCGGTAGATGACGACGTTCAGGAAGCTGCCGAAGGCGAGCCCCAGCGCGATGGCGACGCCGGCCATCAGCCAGTAGGGCAGGTCCACGAGCGTCGGCACGCGGGGAGTATACGGGAGCGGCTCAGGCGGGCGGGGGCGGGTCGGCCGGAGCCGGCTCCGAAAGCAGCCGATCGAGCTTTCCCTGCCGCTCGAGCAGGTACAGCTCGTCGCAGCCGCCGACCGATCGCCCGTTGATGAAGATCTGCGGCACGGTCCGCTGGCCCGTGGCGTCGATCAGCCATGCGCGCTTCTCGCGGTCCCCCGACACGTCGATCTCCTTGAATGCCACGCCCTTGCGCTTCAGCAGCATCTTCGCCCGGATGCAGTACGGGCAGACGGGGGTGCGGTACATCAAGACGTCGGCCATCTCGGACAGAAGTCTAATGCCGGCCACGCGATTGGCCAGGCCCGGGGGCCCCTTGCGGTTTGTCGGTTCGGCGCGGGCCACGTCGGGCTACCTTCCGGCCCATGGCGGGCGAAACCACGACGCTGTCCCTGGAACGCTACTCCGCGGACGCGAAGGCCCTGGTGGCGGGCGCGCAAGCCCTCGCCGACGAGCGCAAGCACCCCGAGGTGCAACCGTTGCATCTCCTGTGTCGCGCGCTCGAGCGCGACGCCGGCGTGGCGGAGGTGTTCCGGCGCGCCGGCGCGAAGCCCGTCGAGCTGCAGTCCGCCGCCGAGCGTGCGCTCGGCGAGCAACCCCGCGGTAGCGAGCCGGCGTACCTGTCCGTCGCCACCCTCGACCTGCTCGAGCGCGCGCAGCGCGAAGCGGATCGCGACCGCGCCGGCGCCGTCGAGGTGGAGCACCTGCTCAACGCGCTCTCGCAAGAAATCCGCGGGCCGGCCGGCGAGCTGCTCGGCGCGTTCGGCGTCGGGCCGGGATCGCTGCGCGCGCACATGGGCGGCTTGCGCGCGGTGCCGCGCGCCGAGCGCCGGCAGGCGGCGTCGGGCGTCTCGCCGCTGCAGTACACCCGCGACCTCGTGGAGGATGCCCGGCGCGGCCATTTCGATCCGGTTATCGGTCGCGACACCGAGCTGCGGCGTCTCCTGACGATCCTCGAGCGAAGGCAGAAGAGCCACCCGCTGCTGGTGGGCGAGCCCGGCGTCGGCAAGGGCGCGGTGGTCGGCGCGCTGGCGATGCGCATCGCCGGCGAGGATGTGCAGACGAGCCTCGCCGGCGCGCATCTCCTGCAGCTCGATACCGGCGCGCTGGTCGCCGGCGCGCGCCTGCGCGGTGAGGTCGAGGAGCGCGTCCGCAAGCTGATCGCGTCGTTGTCCGGGATCGACGGTCATGACGTGATCCTGTTCGTGCCGGGCATCGAGCAGCTGTTCGGGCAGGGGCCGGCGGGCTCGTCGGTCGGCGATCTGCTCCAGTCGGCGCTCGGGCGCGGCGAGATCCGGCTGCTCGGAACCACGACGCCCGAGGGGTTGCGCCGCATCACGGAGCGCGATCCCGGCGTGCTCCGCATGTTGACCGTGCTCGAGATCGTCGAGCCCAACGTCGATCAAGCCGTCGAGATCCTGCGGGGCATCGCCGGACGCTACGAACGGCACCACCAGGTCGAGATCAGCGAGAGCGCCGTGCTGAGCGCGGTGCGGCTGGCCAAGCGCTATCTGCAGGACCGCTTTCTTCCCGACAGCGCCATCGATCTGCTCGACGAGGCCGCGGCGGCCAAGCGCGTCGAGACCGACGGCGTGCCCGCGGCTGTGGACGAGGCGATCAGCCGGCTGTCGTCGGTCGACGCGCAGCTCGCGTCGCTGGAGCATACCGACGACGTCGCAACGCGCGAAGCGCGGGAGCGCCTCGAGGCGGAACGCGCGGAGCTCGAGCCACGCGTGCAGACGATGCGCGCGTCGCTCGAGTCGCGCCGCGGCGCGGTGGCCGCCGTGCGCGCGCTCCGCAGCGAGCTCGACGCGGCGCGGGAGTCGCTGGCGAGCGCGCGCGACGCCAAGGATTTCGCCAAGCTCGGCGAGCTCGAGCACGTGACCGTCCCCGACCTCGAGACGCGCCTCGCCAAGGCGGAGGAAGCGGCGCGCAGCGCGGGCGTGGAGGACACCGGGCGCGTGCTGACGGAGGAGAGCGTCGCGGCGACGCTCGCGGTCTGGACCGGCATCCCGGTCGCGAAGATGCTGGAGGGCGAGGCGGACAAGCTGCTGAAGATGGAGGAACGTCTCGCGCAGCGCGTGGTGGGGCAGGACGACGCCGTGGGCGCCATCGCCCGCGCCGTGCGCCGTGGCCGCGTCGGCCTCAGGGATCCCAAGAAGCCGATCGGTTCGTTCCTGTTCCTGGGTCCGAGCGGCGTCGGCAAGACCGAGCTTGCCAAGGCGCTCGCCGAGTTCCTGTTCGACGACGAGGCGGCGCTCACGCGCCTGGACATGAGCGAGTTCATGGAGCGCCACATGGCGCAGCGACTCATCGGCGCGCCGCCCGGCTACGCCGACAGCGAGCAAGGCGGCTTCCTCACCGAGGCCGTCCGCCGGCGTCCCTACTCGGTGCTGCTCTTCGACGAGGTCGAGAAAGCGCACCACGACGTGTTCAACCTGCTGCTGCAGGTACTCGACGACGGTCGTCTCACCGACGGGCGCGGTCGCCTCGCCGACTTCTCGAACACGGTCGTGATCATGACCAGCAACATCGGCTCGGACCGCATCCTGGAGACCGACCCACGGCTGTTCACGAGCGAGGACGGGCGCGAGGCCCTGCGGGACGTCCTGCTGGAGAAGCTGAACCAGTTCTTCCGCCCGGAGTTCCTGAACCGCATCGACGATGTCGTGGTGTTCCGGCCGCTGGCGCGCGAGCATCTGCGCTTGATCGTCGACATCCAGCTGCGCGGGCTGGAACGCTTGCTCAGTGACCGGCGGGTCAAGCTCGAGCTCGACGCGGCGGCCAAGGACCGCCTGGTCGAGCTTGGCTACGAGCCGGCCCTCGGCGCGCGCCCGCTGAAGCGGGCTATTCTCAGGCAGATTCAGGACCCACTCGCAGAGACGATCCTGGCGGGCGGCTACTCGGCCGGCACCACCATCGCGGTCGGAACCGACGGGGAGACCTTCACTTTCGCCGCGCGCGAAACCCCGAGCTGACGCATTGCGCCGCCCGCTCCGGCGTGCTGGCAAGACAGTGTACGGAACTGGCGCACCGTTGACTAACAGTGCACGCTTGAACGAAGATTGATCTCGGAGGCGTGTCTTATGAAGCGAACTGAAGTCAGTCGCCGTTCGGTCGTGGGAGTGCTCGGCGTGGGTGCGGCGACCGCCGCTGCTGGCGCCGCGACCGGCGTTCTCGCCAAGCGCGCCGGCGGCGCGCCGGCGGCGCGCGTCGCGACGCCCACCGCATCGACGGGCGACGTAGGTCGGAATGACGAGAAGCTGGCGGTGACCACCGCGCTGGTCGCTCCGCTGAAGCCCGGCGACAAGCTCGATCGCTGGACGGTGGAAGATCTCCACCCCGTCCAGGACGGCGCCGCGAGCATCGTGCTGAGCGATGCGAGCGGGCAGCGGTTCCAGCTGGACGTCTGTGCCCGCGACGCGTCGGCCGCGACGGCGGGACCGGGCGCCACCGAGGCGTTCGAGATCTACCTGGCCAACCACGGTGACGGCAGCACCTCCACGCTCGAGGATCACGGCTTGGCCGCGATGGCTCTGGCCGAGGTGATCCGCGCCAACGAGCACGGTGTCCCGCGCTCGGGCTTCGCCACTCTTGCCGCGCGTGTCCGCCAGGACGTTGCCCGCGTCCACGTCGTTTGACAGGACCAGGCTGAAGCGTGCATTTCGTCGAGCTCGGGTTCCGCTGCAACAACGCTTGCGTATTCTGTGCGCAAGGGCGGCTGCGGGAGCACGCCGAGACGCCGCGTAGCGGCGCCTTGGAGAAGCTCGTCGATGCCGTTCGCCCCGGCGACGCTGTTGCCTTCGTCGGCGGCGAACCGACGCTGGTCGAAGCGTTGCCGGCGCTGGTGGCGCGCGCGCGCGAGCGCGGTGCCCGGGCGATCCTCGTGCAGACGAACGGGCGCCGCCTCGCGGTGCCCGGCTACGCCGAGGCGCTTGCCGATGCCGGCGCTACCGCGTTGGATGTCTCGCTGTGTGGCGCCAACGCGGCGATGCACGACTACCACACGAGCGTGCCGGATAGCTTTCGACAGACCGTCGCCGGGCTGCGCCGCGCGCGCGGCGTGAAACTCGCCTTCGCGACGACCACCGTCGTGACCCGCTCGAACTTCCGCCATCTGGTCGAGGTCGTCCGGGTGGCACACGCGCTGGGCGCTCGAGCCGTGCGGTTCCAGCTCGCCCAGGCGGCCGGCGTTGCGGCGCGCAACGCCGACCGCGTTGTCCCGAGCTGGCCGATGACGCGCCCGCACCTCGTCCGCGCGCTCGGGCTCGCGCAGCAGCTCGGCCTCGAGTGCATCGCTCCCGAGCTCGGCGTCGCGGGTCGCGGCGCGGTCGAGGAGTGGTTTGCCGGCCTGGGCACGATCGAGCCTTCGCCGCGACTCGATTCCGAATCGTGTCCTTCCGCCGCCGCGTTCCTCTCTGGAGCGCTGCCCGATCTTCACGCAGCGCATCGCGCGCACGCCGGGCCTGACAGGCCGACCGCAGGACCTTCCCACTGAAGGGGTAGCCCCATGTCCCGCTCACTTGTAATTGCTCGTCGACTTCTCGCGATTGGCTCCGTGGCCGCCCTTCTCGGCCTGCTGGGCGGCGGCTGTGCGTCCGGCGGTTCCGCCGACGGTTCGGGCGGAAGCGGTGGATCAACTGGCGGCGCCGCAGGCAACGACGGCTCTGCCGGCACCGGCGGCGGGTCTAGTGGGAGTGGCGGCACCAGCGGCACCAGCGGCACCGGCGGAACCTCCGGTACTGGGGGTCAGGCCGGCGGCGACGGCGGGCCGGACGGCTCGTCCGGCTCGGCAGGCATGGCCGGCTCGGCGGGCATGGCCGGCTCGGCAGGCATGGCCGGCTCGGCAGGCATGGCCGGCTCGGCAGGCATGGCCGGCAATGCCGGCGCTGCCGGTAGCTGCACCGGCGGTTGCTCCTGCAACAAGGAGATCTGCAACGGTCTCGACGACAACTGCAACGGCCAGATCGACGAGGGCAACCCCGGCGGCGGCACGCCGTGTACCGTGGCCGGCAAGTCAGGCATCTGTGCCGAGGGCGAGAAGACCTGCCAGAACGGCCTCCTCGTTTGCGTCTCGAAACACCAGCCGACCAACGAAGTCTGCAACGGCCTCGACGACAACTGCAACGGCAGCGTCGATGAAGGCAATCCGGGATCGGGCGCGGCGTGCTCCACCGGTCTGCAGGGCGTGTGCGCCTACGGCAAGCTCTCCTGCGACAACGGCGGCCTCGTCTGCGTGCAGAACACCCAGGCGTCCGCCGAGGTCTGCAACGGCCTCGACGACGACTGCAACGGCACGGTCGACGACAGCCCCACGAACCCCGAGCTTGGCCAGGCCTGCCAGGTGTCGGGACAGAAGGGTGTCTGCGCGGAGAGCACGTACGTGTGCCAGGGCGGTCAGCTGCTCTGCCCGCAGGTCAACACGTCGAGCAACGAGGTCTGCAACAACAAGGACGACAACTGCGACGGCAACGTCGACGAGAACCTGAACAACGTGCCGTGCCAGACCGGTCAGCCCGGCGTGTGCGCGAACGGCCTGACGTTGTGCAGCGGCGGGACCAGCCAGTGCATTGGCCCGTCACCGACGCCGGAGCTGTGCAACAACAAGGACGACAACTGCGACGGCAACGTCGACGAGGATCCCGACAAGACGGCGATGTGCATGCGCGGGTGTCCGAGCGGCTCCACGCCTGTGCACGTCACCTCGATGTCGTGCACGAACGGGGCGTGCCAGATCGGCAGCGGTTGCGCTGCCGGCTATCTCGACAGCGACGGCAACTATTGCAACGGCTGCGAAGCGCAGAGCTGCGTACAGACCCCCGCGATCAACAACTGCGGGAGTGCTCAGAACATCACGATCGGCACGCCGGCCACCGGCCAGATCCTGAACGTGAACGACGCCGTGTGGTTCAAGGTCTCGTTCTCGCAGCCTACGGCGGGCACGCCCTTCGCGCCGAGCATCCAGCTCACCCAGGGCTCCACCGAGTACCGGATGGACGTGTTGTCGGGCTGTAGCACGATCATCACCTGTCCCGTGGCGGGCGGGAGCTCCGGATCGGGCACCGGCTCCGATATCGACACATGGGCGATGAACTTCGCCCACTCGTGCGGCGGTGCTCTCGGTTCGTGTACGAGCCAGTCCACCGTCCCGTCGGTCATCTACGTGAAGGTCACGCGCACCCAGATCAGCGGTGGCGGCACGACCCCCGAGTGTCATCAGTTCACCGTCTCGGCGAGCCAGTAGGCAGAGGCAAGCCTCCGAATGTCCGACATCGCGAAAACCACAACCGACCAGAGCCTGGTCCTCGAGTTCGACGAGGGGCTCTACCCCAAGGACGCGATCTACGGCGCGGCGTACATCTTCATCGATCGTTGCTACGTGCACCTCGACCGCCCCGCGCCTTCGCGCGTGTCGGTCCGCATGAAGCTGAAGCCCGACGTCCAGCGTTCCCTCGATGATCTCGCCGGTGAGTTCGAGAACGAGCTTCTGGGTCAAGCGTGGCGGCGCCAGATCATCGACGAGAACCGTCAGCTCATCGAGCAGGTCACGACGCAGGCTCTCGCCGGCGCGGCGGGGCCGCCCGGCCTCGACGACCTGATGGCGATGGACATCGACGACGAAACCGCCTTCGAGGATCCGCTCGGCATCGCGATGAGCTGGGAAGAGAAGTACAAGAAGAAGGGCGACAAACCGAAGGCGGACGCGACGACCGACGCGAAAGCAGAGGACGACGACGCGACACGCGCAGGGAACGCCGAATGATCGAGGTACGCTTCAGTTCCGAGCTGTACTCGGGCTTTGCCGTCGATTCGGCCGTCAAGGTGTACGCCGACTACGCGAGCTTCGAGACCGAGCAGAAGGACGGGGCGTACGTGGTCCGGTTGAGCGCCTCCGGGGACTTCGACGAGTCGATGATCGCCGACGAGCTGGCCAACTACGCGCTCGGCACGACTATCGAGCAGCACCGGTCCGAGATGAGCTGACGCGGCAGTGGCGTCTACGGAGGAGCAGATGAGCACGCGAAAAGATACCGGCAAGCTGCCCAGCTTCACGCGTAGTGCGCGCGGCATGCTGAGCAAGTCCGAAGACGCGGTCATCGACAAGGCTCGCGACAACTGCGATCAGGCGCCCGGCTTGGGCGACGACAGCGGCGGCGTGATTCCGGCGCAGCACTGCTCGCACGGTTCGCACGGCAGCCACGGCTCGCACGGCAGCCACGGCTCGCACGGCAGCCACGGCTCGCACGGCAGCCACGGCTCGCACGGCAGCCACGGCTCGCACGGCAGCCACGGCTCCTGGTAGCTCTGCCGTTACGTCACATATCTGCTATCTTGCCGGGGTGGGCGTTGCTCTGACACAACGCGCGAAGCCAACGGCACGGTCCGTCGCTCCGCGGTCCAACTCGTTCAACTTCGCGCCGGTGCTGGACGTGCCGCGGGAAGCCGGCGAGCCGTGTCCGGTGAGCGCGGGGCGCTTCGATCTCGCGCAGCTCGAGCCCGGTCGCGACGTCTTCGTGCGCCTGCACGATCGCATGCGCTTGTTCCGCACCCGTACCCGCGACTTCGCCGACGCCGAGGTCATGGCCGTGAAGCGCGAGCTGGGCCAGGTGTACGCCGACGTCTCCGGCAAGGTCGCTCTCGACGATTTCGCGCGCGACCTGCGCAAGCTCGTCCTGGGTCGGGAGTGCCGGCAGTGCGAGCTGTCCGCCCGCTGCGCGGGTTGCTTCCACGCGCGCCGGACCGACGTGTTCTCCGCCGCCGACGCCCGCGTTCGCGAGATCCTGGCCGGGCTGGCCGGCGACGTGCTGGACGTCGGTTGCGGCGAGGGCCCGTACCTGGACGCCCTCGCGGAGGGTGCCAGACGCGGTTCGCTCCGCTATCTCGGCCTGGACCCCGACGCGCAGCGCATCGCGCTCTTGCGGTCCCGCTACCCATGGGCCGACTACCACGAGGGAAGCCTGCAGTCGCTGACCCAGAGCGGCGGGCAAGAACCCCGTTTCGACCACGTCTTGATCCTCCGCAGTTACAACCACCTGCCCGATCCGGCGATCGCGTTGGACGCGGCAGTCGCCCTGTTGCGCGATGGCGGCACGCTCTTGGTCGTCGACAACGTGGCATTCGGTGTGGTGCGCACCGAGCAGCACGTCGCGCGCGCCGAGGCCGGCCCTGCCACGTTCGAGCACTTCCGCAACGACTCTTCGGGGGACGCGGCCGCGCTGCTGTCGCAGCGTCCGCTCGACTTGCTGGAGCGGCGTGACGTCACGCCGTCGACCGGCAACCAATGGCTTCTCCGCTACCAGCGGACGACGGAGGCATCGCCATGATCGCCGAGCACGACGCAGTCGCTCCGAACACGCTGACCTCGGCGGACGACGAGCTGTCGAAAGTCCAGGATCACGAATCCGCGGCGCACGAGAAGCGCAACTGGGTCCGGCTGACCTACGACTGCAACAACCACTGCACGTTCTGCCTCGACACCCTGGCGCACAACGGAACGATGCGCGGCAACATGGACATCAAGGTCCAGATCGTCGAGGGGCGGAAGAAGGGCGCGACGCGCCTGATCCTCAGCGGCGGCGAGCCGACGATGCATCCCAACTTTCTCGATTTCGTGAAGCTCGGCAAACGCGCCGGCTACCCGAAGGTCCAGACGGTCACCAACGGCCGCATGTTCGCCTATCCCGAGTTCCTCGACGTCGCCGCGCAGAACGGCCTCGACGAGATCACGTTCTCGCTCCACGGCCACAACGCCAAGCTCCACGACGCGCTCGTCGGTACGCCGGGCGCCTTCGTTCAGGAGACGGCCGGGCTCAAGGCGGCGCTGGCCTCGGGCCGCTTCATCGTCAACGTCGACATCGTCATCAACAAGCAGAACGTGAAGCACCTGCCGGAGATGCTCGACACGTTCATCGGCTGGGGCGTGCAGGAGTTCGATCTCCTCCACATCATCCCCTTCGGCAACGCATGGGGAACCGCCAAGGAGCACCTGTTCTACGATCTAGAAGGCAACGAGGCGGCACTCCGCGCGGCGTTCGAGTATTCGCGCCGCCCGGACATCCACATCTGGCTCAACCGCTTTCCCCCGCCGTACACCGAGGGATTCGAGGATCTGATCCAGGATCCCTACAAGATGAACGACGAGGTGCGCGGGCGGCGCGAGGAATACGACCGCTACCTCTCGCTCGGCCAGAAGCTCCACTGCCGCGAGCCCGAGCGCTGCCACTATTGCTACCTGAACCAGCTGTGCGACACGCTCGACGAGGCGATCGCCGAGCGCAAGCTCGCCGACGTGGACGTGCTGCGCCTCGCGGAACCCGCGCCGATCGCCGGAACGCTCCCCCACGCCGGCGCCGTCCACGCCGTCGCCGCGAACATCGAAGACGCGCTGCGCCTGGCCAAGCGCAGCGACGCCGAGCGCGTGTGGCTCGAGCTCGCGGACTACGCGGGGCTCGCGCAGCTGTTGCAGCCCGGTGACAAGCTCGGCGACAAGACGCTCGAGCGTTGCTATGTGGACACCGCCGAGCAGCTCGCGGAGCTGCTCGCGATCGACGCCGATTTCCGGGTCGTGGCCCGGATCAACCGCAGCACCGGCCCGGCCGTGCATGCGCTCGTGCCGCCTCCCGCGCGCCTGGTCGTCGCGCAGCCCAACTACGATCGCGTGACCGACCAGCGCCGGAACGACGTGGATCTGGGAGCGTTCTGCGCCGGTCTCGACCCGCAGGTGCCCACGGAAAACGTCCCCGCGTGCATCGGCGGCCGCGTTCCGACGTCACCGGGCGTGGTGCTCGACGGCGGCATGC
Source organism: uncultured delta proteobacterium (assembly GCA_963775185.1). GTDB lineage: Bacteria > Myxococcota_A > Polyangia > Polyangiales > Polyangiaceae > JAPSGB01. The sequence continues at coordinate 392,470 of CAVZIE010000018.1, forward strand.
TCGGTGCCGACGCCCGCATCGACATGCCACGGTTCACCCAGCGCTACGTCGCGGACCGCTACTACACCAAGAGCCGTCGCTGTGCGACGTGCGTCTACAACGAGTCGTGTCGCGGCGTGCACCTCAACTTCGTGCGGGCGCACGGCTACGCCAGCCTCGAGCCGGTCCTCGAAGCGGCGGAGTAGCGTGCTCGCGGCCTCCCGGGCTCGCGCCGGACCAGCATCCCTTTTCCCCGCCCGCCACAAGTGAAGGCACGCTGCGTCAGCGGCCCGGGAGGAACGTCCGCACGCTGACGAGCTGCGCGGCGGGGAAGGCCGACGAGAACGCGGCGGACACGCCCGGGCAGCGCGATGCAAGGGCGCATGCGTCGCATGCTTCGATGCGCGTGGTGTCGGGCGCAGCGACGGCGTCGAGCACCAGTAGAATCCGCGAGGGGCAGGGCGCCGACGAACGCGCAGGGCGGCACCACGGGGCTCGCGACCTGCGAGACGCCCACGCCGATGCCGTCGGCGGCCGCGACAAGACGCGAGATCGGCGCTTCGCCGGGCCCGTCCGCGAGCTGTTGTGGTAGCGCGCCGTCGGACGGGAAGAACCGCAGCGCGAACCCGCGAAGCGACGGGAAGAGCTCGCAAGCGAGCGCGACGAAGCTGGGCAGGTCGGCGATGGTCTCCCGCGCCACGGGAATGACGGGTTGTATCTCGAGGCCGGAGGCCTCGATTGCCGGTGCGGCGCGGAACAACAGATCGGCGGCGCCCGGTTCGCGCGCGATCCGATCGATCGACGCTCGATCCCAGCCCGCTAGAAACGGCAGGATGCGCGACACACCGGCCTCCTTGAGCTGTTCGATGCGGCGGCCGTCCAGCCCGAGCGTGTTCGTCTCGAGACCGATGGTCGTGAAGCCCGCGCGCCGGGCGGCGCGCGCGGCGAACAGCAGCGAGCGGGACATCAGCGGCTCGGCGCCGTCGAGGACGACCAGCGTCTCTCCCGCGGCACGGGCGTCGAGCAACTGGCGCGCGAGTCGCTCGCGGTCGGCTGCCGGAGCATCGGTCTTGCGGTTGCAGAACGTGCACCCGAGGTTGCAGGCGTTCGATACCGCGAGCGACAGCCTCGGGCCTGTCGGTCGCCCGATCCCGGGGCGGGCCACGGCGCTCCGGTCTCGCGCCGCGTGGAAGTCATCCGCGCGCACGTCCGGCCCCGTTTCCTCGACCGCGCAAATCGCGTCCCGAAGCAGCTGGATCTCGCGGGCCCCGCGCGGATAATCGTCGGCGGCAGCGACGAGCAACCGGTACACCGCGGCCACGTCGGGATTCACGAAGCGCCACGGCGCCTCTTTCGAATACCCGAGGCGCACCGACATATCCAGGCCCTCGGCAGCGTAGTCGGCCTCGAGCAGGCCCTCGGCGCGCGCCTTGTAGAACAGCGGCACGGTCGGGTACAGCCTGAGCTTGCTCAGCGTAGCCTCGGAGCGCAGCTCCCAGAAGTGCGTCCGCTCCATCCACTCCGCGTTCTCGCGAAGATCGTCGAGCGTGGTCCACGGCGTGAACAAGAGGAACCCGTGCGCGGCGTCGCGCGACGCGGTGAACGCGCGGGGAAACTCGCGTTCCATGCGCCGCATGATCTCGATTGCCTCGACTTGGACGGCGGCGGTCGTCCCCTTGTTGAACAGCTCGAGCTGGCGTTCCGAGAAGTTCTCCACGCCGACCAGGTAGAGATTGATCGAGAGGCCGCGCGCGGTCGCGACCTCCAGCGCGGCGCGCAGGTTCTTCTGCTCGCGCACGATCTCGTCGGTCCGCGCCGTGACGAAGAACTCGAGGCGCTCGGCGCGGCGCGACGAGCGCCGCGTGATCTCGTCGGCGCGCTCGAGAAACCTCGGCAGAAAGCGGAACACCGCGCGCTCGAGCAGGATGAACCGCGAGTGCGGCGCGCGCGCCGCGATGTACTCGAGCTGGTGCAGCAGGCTCCGCATCGTGGGCTCGGCCGGCGCGCCGTCGTAGTCGCCGCCTTCCTCGCAGAAGGAGCAGCCGCGCGCGCTGGCCGACGCAGGCATCTCGATGCCCTCGAAGTGGGGGTTGTCGTCGAGGCGCTTGCCGTAGGGGCAGCCCGGGTTCACGCACAGGTGCCACACGTCGCTGGCGGGGCGGTACTCGCCATCCGGCACGACGTAGGCCGTGGTCGGCCAGAACGTGTCGTCCTCGATGCGCGCGAGTCGCGAGCCGGGCTTCGCCAGCGCGGTCTGCTCCCACCTGGAGCCGGCGCCGCGATGCCACAGCTCCGGAACGCGCGGCACGTCGTTGCCCTCGCACCAGAGCCGCCAGAAACGGCAGAAAGATTGCCGCGCGGGCGCGGTCAGTACCAGATCGAACGGAATGTCGTCGCCGCCGAAGCGGCCGTCGATGAGCAGCTGGAGCATGCCCGCGTCGCGCAAGCTCGCGACGAGGTCCGCGTCGAAAACCATGTTCCATACCGCGGCAGAAAATCCGTTCTCCAGCAGGTAGGTCTGCAGCCGACGGTACGACATCGGCCAGGTGTCGGGGCGCTCGCGATCCACGTACAAGCGCACGACCTCGTTCGCGATGCCCAGGTGCGTCAGATCGCCCGACAGCATCGGCAAGGTCATGGTGTCCATGTAATCGATGAGCGAACGGTGCAGATCGACGAACGCGACGCGGGCACGCCGCCGCTCGGGTCCGCCAAAGCGGAGCAGGACGGGCAGATCGAGGGGGGCCGCGCGTTGCTCGGTGTAGATGTGGCCACCCGGAGACAGGACGTCGAACGAGCCCGGCTGTAGCTTGAGCTCGTTGCCTGCCTGCAACGCCTCCGACAAACGCGCGTCCGTCAGCGTCGAGACGTCGGCGCGCGTGTACCGCGCGTGATCCCACGCGCCCGCGTCGTCGTTCGACGGCTCCAGGCGGATGACGCCGCGCGCGCCCATTACCAGCACAGGTTGCTGCATCCGCGCCCAGCGTCGCTCCCACTCCGGGCGGTCGAGCTTGTCGAGTTCTTGCGACGTGCGCCGCGCGATCGCGATACTGGCGTCGCACGCGTAGCTGCACGGCACGTGGCTGACGAGCTCGTCATTGCCCGCGGGATTGAGCAGCGGATCGAGCGGCCCCTCGGTTCCGAACAGGGGACGCAGGAACACCAGCGACTGATCGGGAAACTCGCGCCCCGCGATGTACGCCTCGACGCAGCACGAGGGGTAACCCAGGGCGCGTCCGATGTTGCGGATCGCCGCGTGCTTGTCCGTGGCCGCGCCGGGCTCCCGCTGCGTGTGCGACCATTCGCGCAGCGACGCCAGCAGCTGCGGATCCGGGCCGACGAAGAGCGTCTTCGCCGTTTGCGGTGCGACGCCGGTGTACGACGGCTCCGGCTCGTCGTCGTCCACGGTGAAGAGCGAGCGCTCCGCCGCCTGCGCTCGCAGCCACACCTCGTCCGCCGAATCGATGTGCTCGACCTTGACCGCCGACTTCAGGCCGAGCGCGAGCTGAAGCAACTCGAGCTCGGTCTTCGTTCGTGGGGCGTCGCGCGGCACGGCGGGAAAGTCTATCACGGTGCCGGAAGCGTGCAGCCCGGTCACGCTTCGGCGAGGCCGGTGATCCAGCGCGCAGCCGACTCGAGATCCGCGAAACGCCAGACCGGTTGCGCCGGAAAGCGACCGTCGCCGAGCCCCTTGCCCGTGGAAAGCCCGATGCCCGGCAAGCCCGCGTTGTGGGCGAGCTGCATGTCGATGCTCGCATCGCCGATGACCAGCGCGCGCCACGGTTCGACGCCGAGATCGTCCAACGCGTCGACGACCATGCCGACGGACGGCTTGCGGCAGCGGCAGGGGCCGCGCAAGGCGTCGATGCCGTCCGCGTGCCCGGTTTCCGGATGGTGCGGACAGGCGTACACGGCATCCAGCCGCGCCCCCTCGCGTTGAAGCAGCTCCGCGAGCCGCGCGTGCTCCCGCTCGAGCTGCTCTGGTGTGCAGAGGCCGCGCGCCACCGCGGCCTGGTTGGTCACCACCGCGACGCGGATGCCGGCCTCGTTCAGGAGCCGCGTGCCGACCGCTGCGCCCGGCAACAGCTCGAGCGCCGAAGGCTGCGGCGCGTCGACACAGAGAACGCCGTCGCGATCCAGCAGTACGAGCTCGGCGCGGAGCCGCGCAGTTCCTCGACGAACCCGCTCGTCGACGACGGTCAGGCGTTTCGGAGTGCCGATGTCGCGCACGTATTCCGAGCTCAGGTAGCCGTGCACGTCCGCGCGGGCGTCGATCAGCGCTGGAAGCAGCTCGTCGTAGAGATCGCAGGGCCGATCCTTCGGGATGTAGTCGATGATCGAGTGGCTGAACTCGCCGATCGCCGCGTTGGTCAGCGCCGCGGCAAGAACGACCGCGCCTTCGCGCTGTTCGGGGCGACGGCCCACCCAGGCGACGATGCGATGCGCGTCGTCCAATGCGATGACGTCGCTGTCCTCGGGGTGGCTCGAGCGATGCACGACCAGCGTGGCGAGTCCGCCGTTCGCCCGGGCCGCGGCGCCGAAGCGCCCGAAGTCCAGCGCCGCGTACACGTCGCCGTAGACCAACAAGAAGCGCTCTTGCAGCAGCCCGGCGACTGCGCGCAGCGCGCCGGCCGTGCCGCGTGGCTCCGGCTCCACGAACAGCTGCACCGGCAGCTTTCCGGGCGCGATGGCCGGCAACGCTGCAGCGAGCCGATCCGCGCCGTATCCGGCGACCAGAAGCACCTCGGCCGCGCCGGCGGCGGCGAGATCGTCGAGCAGGTGCTGCAGCAGAGGCCGCCCCGCGACGGGCGCGAGCACCTTGGGGAGATCGCCCAACAGGCCGCCGAGTCGCGACCCGCGACCGCCGCACAGCACGACGACCTGACCGAGCGCGCCGGTCATTGCCAGGCGCCGAGCAGGCGCCCGTACACCGCGCCGCGTGCGGTGTTCCAGGCGAGCCTTCGCGCGGTGCGCCAGGTGAAGCACTGCGACTCGCCGGCTACCCGCGGATGGTGGGACACCGGCACCTGGACGATGCGCGCGCCGTCCCGCCGGGCCTTGTACAGCGCTTCGACGAGGATGAACGCCTCCGTGTAGTACGTGCTGGGCCGGAAGCCGTCGACGACGTCGCGTCGCATCAGCTTGAACGCGCAGTCGATGTCCGACAGCTCGAGCCCGAACAGCGCGCGCACCGCGGCGTTGTACGCCGCGCTCGTTACCTCGCGTCGCCAGCCCTCGGCGCGATTGGTCTTGTGCCCGACGACAACATCCGCGCCGGCGTTGCACGCATCGACGAAGCGCGGGAGCTCGCGCACGTCGTACTGCATGTCGCCGTCGGTGAAACCGACCCACTCGAAGCGTGCCGCCTTGAGGCCGCTCCAGACCGCCTGACCGTAACCGCGGTTCGACGCGTGATGGACGACCCGGATGCGGGGATTGTCCCGAGCCAGCGCGTCGGCGATCGCGCCGGAGCGATCCGGGCTCGCGTCGTCGACGATGATGATCTCGTGGTCGTCGGCAAGCTCGCTCAAGACCTGATCGAGGCGATGCGCCAGCGGCTCCACGGTGGCTTCGTCGTGGTACGCGGGAAAGAAGAACGAGATCCGCATGGGCTCACGACGCCGCGCGTACGCCGCGTTCCCGGTCGCGTGCGGGCGCCGGGATTCGCTCCAGCCGGTACGGGATGTCGGTCGCCGAACGGGCGTACCAGGCGACCTTCAGCCCGTACTTCGTGAGGTCGCCGCCGGTCTGGTGCTGGTCGACGACCCGCAGGCGAGTAGGAACGCGCTCGGGAGTCGCGGTCTTCCCGGCGAGCACCGATGAGAAGTACGACGGCCAGTCGAAGCCGAGCGAGATCTCCGCGGCAACGGGCCCGGTCGGGCGCGGCAGCTGGGCGTTCTGGTAGAGCAGCAAGTCGTCGAGCGTGTCCTCGTCCAGATCAGCGCCGAGCTCGAGCGCCAATGTGCGGAGCTCCGTGAACAGCACGTCGAAGCTGCCCGACAACGACAGGAACGCGGCTTCCTCGATGGGCCAGACGACGTCGCCGAACTCGGGGAACACCAGCCGCTCCGTGCGGCCTTCCGCGATCGAGCGGTAGTAGCCTTCCGTGAAGCGCGAGAGCCTGGCAAGCTCCGGGAATCGCCCGGCGTCGCGCGTGGCGCCCTTCACGTGCTCGTACCAGCGGCGGTACCCCACGTTATGCGCGTGGTTCAGGTAGATCGCGAGCCAGTGTGCGACCTTCTGGTAGTGCAGCACGTTCACGATGACGGTCGCCAGGTTGGTCTCGATCCAGCTTGCCAGCGGCATTGTCCGGGTGGCAACGACGACGTCCTCGTACTCGGGAATGCTGGCGTCGCTGATCGCGTCCGCGCGCATGTGACGCTCGATGATGGGCGCGCGCGCCGTCACCAGACCGTGCTTCGCGCGGTACTCCGGGTTGGCCATCTCCGACCCGACCAGCAGCGTACAGGTGTAGACGTGCACGTTGTCGTGCTGTCCAAGCGACAAGAGCCGGTCCAGGCCGTCCAGAAACGAGTCGTACGTCTCGCCGGGCAGCCCGACGATCAGATCGCAATACGTCGGCATGCCGCGGCGTCCGGCTTCGTGGCGTAGCTCGACGTACGTGGAAAGCTTGATGTTCTTGCGACCGATCGCCGCGAGCGTGTCGTCGCTGAGCGACTGCATGGTCAGGCTCATGCCCATGTCCAGCCCTTCGCTGCGCAGCGCATCCACCACGTCGATCACCCGGCCCGAGGCGTTCTTCGTGGAGAAGGTGCGGAACTTGCGCGGGAACCCGCTACGTCGCTTGGCGTCGACGACGCTGCGCGCGATGTCGATGTCGCGCTTCTTGATGCCGAAATTCGCGTCCGCGCACAGCACGTAGTCGATGCGGTTGTTCTCGAACCATGCGAGCTCGCGCATGAGTCGCTCGATGGCGAACTCCCGGACGCGCGTGTTCACCGCGGATCCCCAGTAGCAGAAGGTGCACCCGAACGGGCAGCCGCGGTTCGTCTCCCAGAGACCGATGAGCTGCCGGGAGCCTCCCAACAGCTGGTCGAAGTCGCCGCGCAGGAACGGCGAGGGTAGGGCGTCGAGATCCTCGATGCGGTCGCGGCGCGGAGCGCGCACGACGCCGGTCGCCGTCCGTGCGGTCACGCCGGCGACGTCCTCGAGCGGGCGGCGTCGCGCCAGCGCGCGCAGCACCTCGGTGAACGTGAGCTCGCCCTCGCCGTGAACGGCGAGGTCGATCGGGCCGTCCGCGACCAGCGACGAGGCATCTTCCGGCACCTGGGGTCCGCCGATCACGATCAGCACGCCGGGGTAGAGCTCTTTCAGGCGACGCGCCAGCGCCAGGCTGTACTCCCAGTTCCACACGTACGTGGAGAGCCCGACCACGGCGGGATCGACGATCCGCTCACCGGTCTCCGCGAGGTCGAAGCGCTGGTTGATGATCGGCGCGAAGCGGAAGCTCGCGCACAGCTCGGCGTCCGACGCGGCGTGCGCGCGCAACATACCGGCGGCCAGCGGCAGGTAGACGCTGTCCGCGAACACGTTGCAGATCTGGACCAGATAGACGAGCCCGCCGGCTTGCGGCACCACCGGAGGAGTCTATCCCGAAGCCCGGGACGGCTCAAGGCGAGGCCCCCGGCTCAGCCGGGCGCGACGACCGTGAGGCGATGGCGTCGGGTGCGCGTCGGCGACCGTCTTGGCACGGATGCCGAGCCTTCCCGCGCGGCTCTCGATGAAAGCAGCGATGCGCTCCGGAAGGCGTTCTGGCGGAACCCCGCGCGCGGCGAGCCGCTCCACCAGCCGCGCGACCGCTTGCGGCGAGCAGCCGCGATCGCAAAGCTTGCCGTCACGGCACTCGATCTCGCCGGCCTCCTCCAACGCCTGCAGCGCGGGCGCAAGCCGCGCCAGAGTCTCGCTGCTCGCGAGCGTGCGCGAAAATCGACGCATGTGGCTGCGCGCCCGGCAGGCGGACACGGTCGCAACAATCCTCGCCGAGCTCGGCATCGACGACGCGCCGGAGATCGTCGAAGCCGACACGCTGGGTACCGGCGCCGCGCCGCGGACGCGCCTGCTGCTGCTGCTGCGCGCGGACGCAGGCCTGCCCGCGACCGCCGAGCTTGGCGACGCGGTGCGCGTGGGCGTGAAGCTGGTCGCCGGTGCGGCCCCCGCGGACGCGCTGGCCGCGCGCGCGGACTTCGTCTTGGTTCCGACCTGGGAGCGGGCGCGCGACGAGGAGCGCTGGGGGGGCGAGCCCGGCGCCGCCGGGGCCCGGGGCGTCCCGGTGGCAGGCTTGCCGCCGTGTCTCGCGCCGGAGCGCGAGCCGCTGCCCGCGGAGAGCGACGTGATCGACCTGATCACGCTGTCCGCGCCGGACAAGATCGACGTCGTCGGCTTCACGCACCATTTCTTGCGCGATCTGGACCGCGTCAAGAGCACGCGTTGCGTCTTCTGCTCCCACGACGCGGCGTGCTCCGGCGGGCATGTGAACCAGGCGCGGCGCCTCGGATTTTCGCGTCTGCTGCCGGTGGTGCCGGGCTGAAATCGCGCCCGGGCGCCGCTCGCCCGCTGCCGGGCGCCGGCGGGCGTTGAAGCAGGCACGAAACCGGCTACGATGGCTGAAGGGCCTGATGCGAGAAGTGTCGTCTACCACCAGCAGCGTGACGCCCCTCGAGCCGAGCTCGACCCACGCCTTTCTCGTCGAGCTGTCGACCGCCCTGGCGGAGCTCGACGAAGCGGCGGTCGATCGCGTGGTCGACCTCTTGGTCGAGGCGCACCGCGCCGGACGCGCCGTGCTCATCATGGGCAACGGCGGTAGCGCCGCGACCGCTTCGCACTTCGCCTGCGATCTCCAGGCGGCCGCGCGCAACGGCAAGCGGCTGCGCGTCAGCAGCCTCAACGACAACATGCCGTTGCTCACCGCGCTCGCGAACGATCTCGGCTACGAGAACGTGTTCTCCGAGCAGATCGCGTCCAACGCGGCCCAGGGGGACATCGTCATCGTCCTGTCCGCGTCGGGAGACTCGGAGAACATCATCCGCGCGATCCGCGCCGCCAGCGACCACGGCGCCGTTACCGTCGGGATCCTCGGGTTTGGCGGCGGGCGCGCGCGTGACCTGCTGGATCACTCGATCGTGCTCGGCAGTCGCAAGTTCGGCATCGTAGAGAGCGTGCACAACGCGCTCGAGCATCTCGTCGCAGATGGCTTCCGCAGGCGCATCGCCAGGCCTTGACCGAGCGGCTCGCGATCAGCGCGGTGCTGCCGTGCTTCGAGGAGGCTCCCAACCTGGAGCGCGTGGTGGATCGACTGGCGCTCGCTCTACAGGCGGTCGCCGGAAGCTACGAGATCGTCGTCGTGAGCAGCGCCGCCGCGCGCGACGGCACGCCGGCGCTGGTGCGGCGCTTGGCGCGCGAGCGGGACGACCTCCGCGCGATCGAACAACCCGCGGACGATCCCGGCTACGGGCGCGCGCTCGCGCTCGGTATCGAAGCCGCGCGCCTGGAGTGGTTGCTGCTGACGGACGCCGACGGGCAGTTCGATCACAGCGAGCTTCCCCGCTTGGTGGAGCTCGCTCGAAGCTTCGACGTCGTGCTCGGCTTCCGCGCCTCGCGTCGGGACTCCGCGGGGCGCCGCGCGGCAAGCCGTCTGTACGGTCTGGTGGCGACGCGGATCGCCGGTGCGGACGGGGTTCGCGACGTGGACTGCGCGTTCAAGCTGCTGCGGGCGCGACTCGTCGCGGGCGCGCCGCTCACGTGTCGCACCGGCGTCGTCAACGCCGAGCTCGTCGCACGCGCGCTCGCCGGCGGCGCACGTCTGGCGCAGGTGCGCGTGAGCCATCTCGCGCGCACCGCTGGTCGCGCGCGCTTCGAGGCCCGTCTCGGCGTGCTCGGCGCGGTGCCGCGGCCCGGCGAGACGTGGGCGATGGCACGCGAGACGCTGGGTTTGGCCGCGCGGCGATTCGTGGCAAGCTTTCGCGACCGATGAAGGTCCTGGTCACCGGAGCGACGGGTTTCGTCGGCAGCCACGTGCTCGACATGCTGCTCGAGCGGTCGTCGGTGGAGGTGCACGCCACCAAGCGCTGGTCGTCGCGCATGGATCTGGTGCGGCATATCCCCGACGTGGAAGCGCGCGTGCGCTGGCATGTCGCGGATCTGACCGACCCCTTCAGCGTGAACGACGTCGTGGCGCGCGTCAGGCCGGACCGGATCTTCCACCTCGGCGCACAGAGCTTCGTGTCGCCGTCGTGGGGGGCGCCGGACGTCTACTTCCGGACCAACACCCTGGGCACGCTGTATCTGCTCGAAGCCCTGCGGCGCAGCGACCTGGCCGCGACGCGCGTCTTGCTGCCCGGCTCCGGCGAAGAGTACGGCGAGGTGCCCGAAGCGGAGCTTCCGATTACGCCGACCACGCCGCTCCGACCCCTCAACCCGTATGCCGTGAGCAAGGTCGCGCAGGATCTCCTCGGCTACGAGCACCATCACAGCTACGGCCTGCACATCGTGCGCATCCGCGCCTTCAACCACGAAGGCCCGCGTCGTGACCGCGTGTTCGCGCTGCCCGGCTTCGCCTGGCAGATCGCGCGCATCGAGGCCGGTCTCGCGCCCGCCACCGTGTACGTCGGCAACCTCGAGGCACTCCGGAACTGGACCGACGTGCGCGACATGGTGCGCGCCTACGACGCCGCGCTCGAGCATTGCCCGCCGGGCGAGCTGTTCCTGATCGGCAGCGATCAGGTGTGCACCGTTCGCGAGTGCCTCGACCGGTTGCTGGCGGCGTCGCCGGTCGGGAAAAGCATCCGCATCGAGACCGATCCGGAGCGCGTGCGGCCCACGGAGGTCCTGCGTCTGGTCGCGGATATCGCGCCTTTCCGCGCCAAGACGGGCTGGGCGCCGCAGCGCTCCCTCGACGAGACGCTCGCCGACACGCTCGCGTACTGGCGCGAGCGGGTGCGTCTCGGGACCGCGTGAGATGTCCCGTGTCGTTGCGATCAGCGGTGCGAACGGCTTCATCGGCGCGAATCTCCGCCGCGCCCTCGAGCATCGCGGAGACACCGTGGTCCCGCTCCCGCGCCACGGCGCCGACCTCGGGTCCCCGGCCATCCCGCCCGACGTGGTCGTGCACCTGGCGTTCCCCACCAGCGCCGCCGATCGCCGCGCGGATCCACTCTCCGCGCTCCGCACCGCCGTCGGCACGACGCTCTCGGCGCTCGAGATCGCCGCCGCGTCGGGCGCCGCGCATTTCCTGCTCGCGTCGAGCGGCAAGGTGTACGCCTCGCCGCCGTCCCTGCCCATCCGGGAGCGTCATCCCGTCGGTCCCGCGACAAGGCTCGGCGAGCTCAAGCTCACCTGCGAGCAGATCGTGGGTTTGTCGGTCCGGCGCGGAACCGACCGCCCCGGCAACAACCTGCACGACGCCGCCCAGCGCGACAACGCCGCGCGCGACAACGCCGCGCGCGACAACGCCGCGCGCGACAACGCCGCGCGCGACCTCGCGCCGGGCGCGGCATTCGGTGTCAGCGTGCTCCGCATCTTCAACGTCTACGGTCCGGGTCAGCGAACGGAGTTCGTCGTGCCGCACCTGCTGTCCGGACTCGATGCCGGCCGGATCGACGTCGGCGAGACCGGGCACGCGCGGGACTACATCCACGTCGACGACGTCTGCCGAGCGTTCATCACCGCGATGGAGCATCCGCCCGGGCGCGGCGAGCTCCGGACCATGAACGTTGCCAGCGGGCGCGCCGCGAGCGTCGCCGAGCTTGCCGCCATGATCGAGACCGAGACGGGTCGACGGCTCGAGCTGGTCGTCGATCCGGCGCGCTGCCGTCCCGGCGAGTGCGTGGAGGAGCGCGGCCGCTGCGACGCGCTCGCGGATCTCGGATTTCGCGCGGGCATTGCGCTGGAGCAAGGGATCGCCGCGCTGGTTCGCCACGCGGAAACGTGAGCCCGGCCCGCGGGGTTCCGCGCCGGACCGGCAAGACCACCCTCGAGTGGCGCTTGCGGACGTGGGCGTGACGGTGGAGGGCCTACCAAGCGTAGGCTTCCGGCGCAGCGCCCCCGGGGCCGGGCCAGATGGCGTCGAGGCGCGCTTGTTGTTCGCTGCCGAGCTCGACGGCCCTGGCGTGACGGGTGGACAGCAGCTGTTCGGCGGTGCGCGGGTCGAGGACGACGCGTCGCTCAACGCGTCGTCCGCACCGCGGGCCGCCAGCATAGCAGGCTGCGGCGCGACGTGGGACCGCTATACTCGCCCGGATGCGCATCATGGGTCTTCACGCGGGCGGCCACGACACCGGCGCGTGCCTGATCGAGCCCGGATCGATCGTCGCCATCGGGGAGGAGCGACTCAGCCGCGTGAAGAACGACGGCGCGTTTCCCGTCCGCGCGATCGAGTACGTGCTCGGCGGCGATGCCATCGACTCGGTGGATCTCGTCGTGGTCGACGTGTGTGACGGCCAGACCGCCCGCGGAATCGAGTCGTTACGCGCCCAGGGGTACCAAGGCAAGGTCGAGCAGGTGAGCCACCACCAGGCGCACGCCGCCTCCGCGCACTTCGTGGCGCCCGAGGACGGGGCGGCAGTGCTGGTGGTGGACGCGGGAGGAACGCGTCGCGAGGAATGGCCGGCGGATGTCGCGTGGCCGGGCACGCCACTCCCGCCGGGCGGCGATCAAGAGGTGCAGTCGTTCTTCGTTGCGAAGGGGCGCACGCTGCAGCCGCTGCACCAGACGTTCACGCGACGCGGTCTGCGACTAGGCATCGGGTGGCTCTGGGGGATCACGACGCTCCACCTGGGCTTTGGTCCGATGGAGGCCGGCAAGACCATGGGCCTGGCCGCGCACGCTGCGCCATCCGACGACGTCCTGGAGTGGAGCTCGCCGGGGGGCGACCTGCTGTTTCCAGTGGAGCTCAGTATCGTCGAGCGGTCGAGTTGGCTCAGGTACCAGGACTTGCTGTTCGGCGGCGTGCCTGCGCGGCTGCCCGGCGAAGCGCTCGACGAGCGTCACGCCGCGCTGGCCGCGCGCTTGCAGCGGACCACCGAGCTGTTCCTGCTCAAGCTCGCGTCCCAACTGCACGCGGCGACGTCGGCGCGCACGCTGTGCTACTCGGGCGGCGTCGCGCTGAACGTGCTCGCCAATCGGCGGCTCGCCGACGAGTCGGCGTTCCAGCGCGTCGCGGTGCAACCGGCGGCAAGCGACACGGGGATCGCGCTCGGCTGTGCGCTGCTCGGAGCGATCTCGCGGAAGCAGCCGCTGCCCGAGTGGCCTGGCGTGAGCTTCCTCGCCCGGAGCTGCGCGCCGCAGGACGTCCGGACCGCGGCGGAAGCGGCTGTAGCCCACGGCTTCGTGCTCGAGGAGCGGGCCGACGTGGTCGACGCCGTCGCCCGGCGACTGGCGGCCGGCGAGGTCGTCGGTTGGTTCGAAGGCAACAGCGAGCTCGGTCCACGGGCGCTGGGTCACCGGAGTCTTCTCGCCGACCCGCGCGATCCACAGGCGAAGCCTCGCGTGAACAATCTCGTGAAGCACCGCGAATCGTTCCGGCCGTTCGCGCCCGTAGTGCTCGAGGAGCGCGCGCACGAGCTCTTCGACCTGGCGTTTCCCAGCCCGAACATGCTGTTTTCCGCGGTCGTACTCCCGGATGCGCGGTCGCGCGTTCCCGCCATCACGCACGTCGACGGAACGGCGCGCGTCCAGACGGTAGCTGCCGGCTATCCGGGCCGCTTGCGCGCGTTGCTCGAGCGCTTCGCGTCGTTGACCGGCGTTCCGGCGTTGCTCAACACCTCGCTGAACGGCCCGGGCGAGGCGATCGCGGAGCGCCCCGAAGATGCCGTGGAGCTGTTCGAGACGTCGCAGATGCACGCGCTCATGCTCGACGGGCTGTTGCTGTCTCGTCGATGAAGACGCGATGGATCATCTCGCGAAACAGCACGCCGTCGCGGGCGTCGCGCGCGTGAGCGGCCTCGACCATCCGCGAGTCGGCAGACAACGCGAGGGCGCGCTCCAGGCACGCGGCGAGCGCGGCGGCGTCGCCCGGGGGAGCGAGGAAGCCGGTGACCTCGTGCTCGACGTAATCGCGTAGCGCGGCGACGTCGCTGCCTACGATCAGTGTGCCGACGCGCTGCGCAATCGCGACCGTCGCCTGTCCGCAACTATCCTCGCCCGGCACCACCGGAATCACCAGGACCCCCGCGTGCGCCACGGCCGCGACGAACTGCTCGAGGGGCACGACGTCGTGATAGACCAACGAGTCCGACTCGACGCGGACGTTCCGCGACAGATCGGTCAAGACATGGATCGGTCTCCCGAGCAGCTCCGCCGCCCGGGCGGTGGTGGCAATGTCGCGGTTGTTGGTGCCTGCCAGCAGCACCTCGCCGGCCACGCTCGCCAACGGCGCCGGCAGCGGCAGCGCGCGACCCAGGCGGAGTGCCGCTGCCGAGTCCGGGAACAAGTCGTCGTGTACAAGGCTGCTCACGGGCAGCTGTACCAGCCGCTCGCGGGGCAGGCCGGCCTGGACCAGCTCCGCCGTGTGCGTCGACGTCGTACACACCCAATGCACCAGCGGATCCCCGGTCAGGATCGGCAGCGGGTCATCGCCGTACCACTCGACGATTGCCTGCCGGACCGGAGCGGCGCGCCGCAGGCGCTGCACCACATTGACCAGCCAACGGATCGGTCGCATGCCGCGCTTGTGGCGCACGTAGGCGAGCAGGATCGCCTCCGGCGCCTCGGCGATTACGCCGTCTACCTCGTCGAGCTCTTCAACCGCTCGTCGGATGTTCTCGCGATGGGGAATCGGACCGCGATCGGGCGCGTGGGCGTAACGCACCAGGTCCTCGAACGCGAAGCGCGCGTAGGAGAACTCGATGCCGAGGGATTCGAAGCGGCGGCCGGCGTAGCTGCCGCGCCCTTCGTTCGTGACCATCGTGATCTTCAACTGACTCGACCAGTCTAGCGCGTCGCGCCAAGGGCCCAAAATCCCGCTGCCCGCCGCGTTGCCGCGGGGAAGAGAACCCGTTAAGCTTCGCGGATGCGGGTACAGTTCGCGTGGATCAACTGGGGTGGGCCGATTGGCATCAGCCAAGGCGTGGCGATCCTGTCCGCGGAGCTCGCAGAGGCCGGCCACGACGTCGACGTCGTGCACTATCACGAGTCGTTGCCGGGCCCGAAGACAGAAGCGGAGTGCGCGGAGCTGATCGTCTCACGGGACCCCGATGTCGTCCTGTTCTCGTTCGGCACGAACCAGGCGATCGTCGCGCGGCGGATCGCGACGCGGCTGAAGGAGCTCCGCCCACAGTTGCCGACCATGGGCGGCGGCGTGCACTGCACGCTCACGCCGGACGAGCCCCTGGGCTGGGGTTCGATGGACTACGCGTTCGTCGGCGAAGCGGACGGCAGGCTGGACAAGCTTGTCACCATGATGGGCCGCGGGGAGGACATCTCCGACGAGCCGAACGTCGCCTCGATCCGCAAGGGGTTCCTCAAGCGCCCGCCGCTCGCCCCGCTGCCGGATGTCGAGAAGCAGCACCAGCCGTACTGGGACGGCATCGACTACCGCGATCTGGCCCGGCGGATGCGCGGGATCGTCGACGTGGTCGCGGGACGCGGCTGCCCGTACCGCTGCACCTACTGTCACAACGCCGGCATCATCGATCTGTACCGCAAGGACTACCAGATCCCGGTGTCGAAGATCGGCTACACGCGCGTTCGCGATCCCGAGTCGCTCCTCGCCGAGTGCGTGAAGTACCGCGAGATCTGCGGCGAGGAGCTGAAGGCGTTCTGCTGGGGCGACGACATGGCCGTCATGTCGAAGGACTTCCTGCGCAGCTGGGCCGAGATCTACCCGCGGGAATTCCCGGACACGCCATTCGCGCTGAACGCGACGCTCAACTTTCTGGACGACGAGGTCGTGGAGCTGCTCGCGCGCGCAGGTTGCAACCTGGTCAAGTTCGGGCTCGAGAGCGGCTCGGCGCGGCTGCGCAAGTTCATTCGCCGCCCAGACTACAAGGAGCAGACGGTTGTCGATGCGCTCGCGCGGCTACGCCGCCACGGCATCAACTCCCGGGCGTACGTGCTCGTGGGCATACCGACCGAGACGCCCGAAGAGCTCATGTCGACGTTCGAGCTAGCGGCGAGCCTGCGCATCGACACCGTGCGCCCCGGCATCTTGTATCCGTACCCGGGGACGCCGCTGTACGACTACTGCATCGAGCATGACCTGATCGACTGGGAGTTGCTCGAGAGCGTACGCAACTGCTACAGCCAGACCGTCCTGCGCGGCTTCGATGATCGGATGAAGCGCCTTGTCGGTCGCATCCTGGATGTCTCTCCCATGCTCATGAACGCGCACCTTGGCGGCTCGGTCGGCGAGGCCTTCGCCCCGCTGGCCCGGCGCGCGCTGGAAGCGTCCGACGCCGAGTGGGCCGGCGGCTTGCGGGACGAGGTGCTCGACGAGCAGCAGGCGCTGAACCGGCGCTTCCGCGCGGCGGCGCAGGAGTTCTACGCGGTCCCGTTCCCGGACCGGCCCGACGCGTGCTTCCTCTGGCGAAAACGCATCCGGCCGCTGGTCAACATCGACGACTCGCCAAACCTCGACATCGACGCGGCGTAGCATGGGACGCAAGCTTCCTCTGGTCGAGTCCCCGGTCATCGAGCATGCGTTCGACCGCACGCCTCGCTTCAAGCCCAACCCCGGCGGCCGCATCGTGCTGTTCCAGCCGCGCGTCGGCTACATGGACAACATGCGCAGCAAGCCGGCCCTGCCGCTGAGCTTGCTGCACGCCGCGTCGCTGATCGCGCCGGACTACGACATCACGCTCATCGATCAGCGCGTCCACACCGACTGGCGCGAGCGTCTCGAGCGCGAGATGCGCGGCAAGCCGCTGCTCCTGGGCATCACCTGCTACACCGGGCCGATGATCGCGCGCGCGGTGGAGGCGGCGCGGATTGCGCGGGACGCGAGCCCGGAGACGCCGATCCTGTGGGGTGGCGTACACGTGGGCTTGCTGCCGGAGCAATCGCTGCAGCATCCGCTCGTGGATCTCGTGGCGCGGGGCGAAGGCGAAGTCACGCTCAAGGAGCTTGCCGACGCGCTCTCCACGGGCAAGCCGCTTCACGACGTTCCCGGCCTGTCGTTCATGGACGGCGATCGCTACGTGGCGGTCCCGGCCGCGCCGTACGTGGACCTCAGCATGACGCCGGAGATCCCGTACGACCTCGTCGATATCGAAGCGTACATGCCGCTCTACGAGGGCCGGCGCAGCTTGTACATGGAGAGCTCGCGTGGCTGCCCGTTCGCGTGCACCTATTGCTACAACGTCTACTTCAACAACCGGAAGTGGCGCGCGCAATCTCCGGAGCGGGTGCTGGAGCGCGTGCGGTACGTCAAGGACCGCTTCGGCGTCGAGGACGTCTACTTCACCGACGACGACTTCTTCATCAATCCCAAGCGCTCGCTCGCGATCGTCCAGGCGATGTGCGACGTCGACGTCACGTGGCAGGTGCAGGGGTCGGACATCGTCTGTATCGGCAAGATGAAGCCCGACTACCTGGAGCTGCTCCAGAAGAGCGGCTTCCGCCGCTTCACCATCGGGATCGAGACCGGCTCGGCGCGGATGCGCACGCTGATGAAGAAGGAGGGCAAGGTCGAGGACATCATCAAGGTGTTCGAGCGCCTGGCCAAGTTCGACTTCATCATCTTCGGAAGCTTCATCTCGAACACGCCGGGGGAGACGCTCGAGGACATTCGTCAGAGCATCGAGCTGATGCGCAAGCTCCACGAGGTCAACCCCAACTTCCGCAACTCGCCCGTCTATCACTATACGCCGTTCCCCGGCACGCCGATGTTCGAGCAGTCCGTGGAGAACGGCTTCCGGCCGCCCGAGACGCTCGATGGCTGGTCGAACTTCTCCTACGAGGGCAACGGCTTCATCCACATCGGTGCACAGCCGCCGTGGTTCTACGAGCGGCTGTATCTGACCACGCTCTTCAACGACCGCAAGGTCGACGAGTACACCGTGCCCTGGTACGTGCGCGTGGCGGCGCAGCTGTATCGCCCCATCGCCCAGACCCGGCTGCGGCACCTGTACTTCAACTTCATGCCGGAGATGAGCTTTGCGCGTCGCATCTTGAAGGCCGCCTGACGCGGATGGGCGAAGCCTGGGTCGTCATTCCCGCGTATCGCGCAGAGCAGACGCTCGGCGCCGTCATCGAACGCATCCCCCCGGAAGTCCGCGCGCGCGTCCACGTGCTGGTCGTGGACGACGGCAGCCCGGACGACACCGCGGGCGTAGCGGAACGCGCGGGGGTAGAGGTCGTGCGGAACCCGATCAACCAGGGCTACGCACGCACGCAGAAGTGCGGCATCCGTTACGCACTCGAGCACGGCGCCGAGGCGGTCGCGATCCTGCACGCCGACGGCCAGTATCCGCCGGAGCGCCTGGCTGACCTTCTCGACCCGCTCGGGCGCGACGAGGCGGACGTCGTCATGGGATCGCGCGTCATGGATGGCGGCGCTCGCCGGCGCGGGATGCCGCTGTACAAGCTGGCGGCCAATCGCGCGCTCAGCCTGATCGAGAACCGCTGCTACGGTCTCGGCTTGAGCGAGTACCACACGGGGATGATGGCGTACTCGCGCGCCGCGCTGGAGGCGCTTCCCTTCCAGCACGTCTCGGACACCTTCCACTTCGACGGGGAGATGGCGATGTTGGCCGGTCGGCGCGGTCTCCGGATCCGGGAGATAGCCATCGAGCACGTGTACGCCGGCGAGCGCTCCTACCTCAAGCCGGTTCCGTACGGCCTCACGGTGCTGGCGATCGCGGTCAGCGTCCGCACCGGGCTGTACGACCGCTGGCTCGCGCGCCGGTCGCGCTGAGGGCTACGCCGAGCGCTTGGCGCGCGGCGCGAGTCCGCGCCCTCGCCACGTCGTGGGGATCGTCGGCGAGTCGATCTCCAGTGGAAGGTCGGGGACCAGCGGCCGCGGTCCGCGCGCTTCCACTTCCGCGATCAGGCTGACGAGTGCGTCCCGCAGCGTCCGCGTCGGCGCCTTGCCCATCAGCGCCTCGATCCGGTTGTGGGAGCAGGTCGCGTCGCGCACCTCGCCGTGCCTCGGCGGCAGATAGATGGGATCGAACGGACGTCCCAGCAAACCCGCGATCTGCCGTGCCAGGTCATTGATGCTGATGAAGCCGGTGTCGCTGCCCAGGTTGTAGATGTTTCCGTTCGCCGCGGGCGTCTCCAGCAACACCCCGATCTGCTCGACCACGTCGAGTACGTGGGTGAAACACCGGCGTTGCCGCCCGTCGCCGTAGATGACCGCCTGACCATCCGCCAGCATACGGTTGATCATGATCGCGGCCACGTTCCGGTACGCGTCATCGTAGCGCTGGCGAGTGCCCACGACGTTGTGCGGGACGCAGATCACGAACTCGCGATCGTGCAGCCGGCACAACGTCGCCAGAAGCATTTCCGCGGCGACCTTCGCCACGCCGTACGGGTCGACCGGGGCGACGGGCTGATCCTCGGTGAAGGGCGCGTTGTTGTTGCCGTAGCGGGCCATGCTCGACAAGTACACGATGCGGCGCACGCCGTTCGCGATCGCCGCGGTGAACACGGCGGCGCTGGCCCCGACGATGTTGTCGGTGACGAAATGCGGCGAGTAGACGCTGAGGCCTTCGTACGGCGTCGCGGCACAGTGGACCACCACGCCGGCGCCGCGACACAGCGACTCCATCGCCGCCAGATCGCGGCAGTCGGCGACCACCAACTCCACTTCGGGTGGGACGTTGTCCCGCGACCCGGTAATGAAGCTGTCGGCGCCCACAACCTCGTGTCCGCGCCGCGCGAGTTGTTCCGCCACGTGGCTGCCGATCATGCCGCCCACGCCCGTGACCACGATCCGGTCGCGTCGAGTCATCGCGTCACGCCGACTTCCGTCGCGTCAGCGACTCCGGGCGGACCACGTGGTCGGGCCAGCGGTGGATGTGGTTGTAGATGTCGAAGGGGTAGAAGCTCTCTTCGTGCACGAAGGTCATCAGCGTGTGGATCGCCTCGCCGAGGTCGAAGGCGCTGCGGCCCTGGCACTGCTGGATGTTGATCACGAGCGTGTCCTCGGACGGGGGCTTGTGCTCGTAGTCGAGCAGCCGGGGCAGCGCGCGGGCCAGGCGCAGCGCCGCCGACGAGTAGCGCAGGGCGCCGATCGGCGACGCCACCCGCGTCAGCGGCACCAGGCGCTCGCCATCCAAGATTACCGGCAAGCTCAGCATGGTGGGCTTCTGGCGATAGTTGTAGCGGCCGGTGGCGCGGAACAAGCGTGACCACAGCTTCGCGGCGGCAACGAAGTCCGCCTTGGTGACGGATCCCCCCGTCTGTCGGTCCAGCGCGTCCACGACGTCCGTCAGGAAGGTGGTGCCGAAGGAGCCGTGCCGCTCGATCTCCGCCACCGGATACAGCGACACCCAGAAGACGCCGTGCTCGCGCGCGAAGCGCAGCACCGCGCCGATCTCGTCGATGTTCTCGCCGGAGACCGTCATCCCGAGCTGGACCTTCATGCCGACGGATCCGGCCGTCTCGATCGCTTCCTGGCAGGGGCCGACCATGGGCATGCCGCGCAAGCGCTGGTTGCGCTCGTCGTCGAGGCTGTCGAAGTGCAGGAAGACCCACTGCAAGCCGGCGTCGACCAGCGTCTGGCAGTAGCGCTTGTCCCGCAGCTTGAGCCCGTTCGTCGCCAGGCGCGGGACGTAGCCCCGCTTCACGGCGTTCTCCACCATCGCCGGCAGGTCCGGGTGCATGGTCGGCTCGCCGCCGAAGAACACGGCGTGCGGCGTGAACCCGAGCTCCCGAGCGTCAGGGAGCGCGGACATCAGGCGAGTGCCGGGGACGTACGCTTCCTTCAGCCCGATCCCGGAACCGGACAGGCACGCGTCGCACGTCATGTTGCAGTTGTTGGTGACGTTCACCATGTAGATCATGGTGCGCCGGGCGCGCTTCGTGCAGGGCTCGCCTCGCGCGCAGTCGTACGTCTCGCAGCACTCCACGGGGTTCTTCGATGCGTGGAGCGCGCTGTAGAAAGCGGCGTCGCGGAAGTACAGCGTGGAAGACGGCCCGTGCTCGGGGCAGGTCATCTCCAGGAACACGTCGCCGCCGCGCTCGACGGCCTCGGCTCCGAGCACCTGGGTACACGATGGACACAGCGCATGTGTCGAGTGGAGCACACGTTTCATGCGAGCCATCAGGATACCATCCCCGCGCCCACGCCGCGAGGTGCAGCGCCGGACCGACGGCATCCAGCCGGATCCGGCCGTCTACGCCGACGCCGCGGTCACGCGCTGCCCGGCGGGGTCGCCACGCCGGAGCCGGAGGCGTTGGCGCAGCTCCCGGGCGAAGGCCTCGAGCTTGTTCGTCTCGCGGCCCTGGACCACGTTCGCGACGAGGCTCACGGCGGCACGCGGCCGCGTCAGCAGACGCGTGCCGTAGAAGTTGGTGAAGATCCAGTAGCGCCAGCGGGCGAGCTCCCGCGGGCTGACGGACTCGCAATAGGCGTGCTCGAAGCGCTGCACCCAATCGGTGTTGAGCAACGCGCTCATCAGCTCTTGATCGGTTTCCTTCAGCTTGCCGGCGGCGAGCAGGTCCCGGTAGATCTGCGTGCCGGGCGCCGGGTAGTAGTAGTGGCACGAGATGTCCTCGACGCCCTGACGCGCGAGCTCGCGCACGAGCAGCACGGTGTCCGCGTAGTCCTGGGGCGTGTCGAACGGCAAGCCGATCATGAAGTAGCACGTGACGTGCATGCCGGCGCGCACGGCGACCTCGACCGCTTCCATCAGCGACTCGCGCTTCATCTTCTTCTTCATCAGATCGCGGACGCGCTCGGAGCCCGTCTCGGGTGCGAACGCGAGGTACTCGCAGCCCGACGCGACCATCAGCTGCGCCACCTCGTCGTCGAACGCCTCGCAGCGCGTCCCCACCGGCAGCTGCCAGCGGATGCGCAGATCGCGGCGCAGGAGCTCGCGGCAGAAATCCACGATCCACTGGCGCTTTATCACTGCCGTAAGGTCGTGGAACGGGAAGTTCGCCGCGCCGTATTGGCGATGCCAGGTCTCGATCTCGTCGGCGACCGCCACCGGGTCGCGGGCGTACCAGCGCTGCGTCCACATGTTCGGAGACGTACAGAACGTGCACTGGTACGGGCAGCCGCGCGTCGCCAGGATCGGGATCGAATAGCCGAGACGCATGCCCAGCGAGAAGTCGTTCGCGTTGTACGTGTCGGGATCGAACAGATCCCACGCGGGCGGCGTGATCGCGTCGACGTCGCGCCGGCGCGTGCGGCGCGGCGTCTTGTGCACCGTGTCTCCGCGGCGGAACGCGATGCCGGCGATGCGGTCGAGACGCCGGTCGCCGCGCTCGAGCGCCGCCAGCAGCTCCACGAACGTCTCCTCGCCCTCGCCGACGACGACGACGTCGATCGGAGCTTCAGTGAGCGAGCGCTCGGGCAGCGCCGTGAAGTGCTCTCCGCCGCATACCAACGTGGCGTCCGGGCGGGCGCGCTTGATGGCCGCGAGCAGCTCGCGCATGAGCGGCCACAAGAACGAGAACAGGCATGCGACGCCCACGACCTCGGTGTCTTCCGGGATGGCGTCCACGATCTCGTCCACGCCGGCACCGATGCGGAACAGGATGCCGTCGCGCCAGGTCTCGTACGGGGCGTTCGCGATCGCGTCCACGACCGTCACGTCGTGACCCGCCTCGCGCGCCGCGGACGCGATGTAGGCCAGGCCAAGCGGCAGGCTCGGCTTCATCGTCCCCAGGTTGCGCAGGTTGAGGATGGTGGGCGGATTGACGAGGGTGACCTTCATACGCTCCCAGGCGGCGCGCCGCGTTCTCCCAAGTAGACCGCGTTTTCCTTCGCTCTTCAAGCCGCAGCCCGGCTCATGCCGGTTTGTCCTCGATGTTTCGCGGGCGGCGACGCTGGCGTAGGCTCGGAGGCGTGCCGGATACACCCCGCGAACGGGCGCGCGCATTCCTCGCGCCCCTCGTCGCGGTTTCGGCGACGGGCGCACTCTTGTGCGCGGACCTGCTCGCCGAGCTGTACTGGCATCGATCCACGGTGCTGGCGCTGCTTGGCGGACTCATCGCCGTCGCGCCGGCGGTTTGGCTGAGTCGATTCGACGCCGGGGGGTGGACGCCTCGTGCGCGCCGTACCGCCGCCGTGCGCGTCGTCGCGTTGCTCGCGGCGCTGGTGGCCGCGTTGGTGCTGTTCGATCGGCATCACAACGACGGCACCGCGTGGGCCCTGTGGGTGCCGCTCATGACGCTGGACATCGTGCCCGTGATCGCGCGCGCCTTGCCCAAGCTGACCGCCGCGTTCGTCGTCGGGTTGCTGGCGATCGATGCGTTCGTGGTAGCGCGCTACCGCCGTTTCGCGTTCCTGGCGTTCGGCACCTGGACAGGCCTGTGGCTCGCGATCGCCTTCACGGGGTTCTACCGGACCTGGTTCGACAGCTTCGACGCCGGCGCCGTCACGTCGCAGCCGGGCGTGACGCTGTTGGCGGTGAACCACGACACGAGCTGTCCGATCTTCGCGCGCGCGTGCAGCACCCGCCTGTTCCCGCGCAACCTCGCGGTCGACGAGAAGTCCCGGACGATCTTCGCGGCCTACGGTGCTACGGCGCGCGCCATCCAGGCGGGACAACCGACGCTCCTGGCCGTGGACATGGGCTCGGGCAAGACCCAGTGGCTGCCCGGAACCAACTCGGCGAACCAGTTGCGCGATCTGACGCTGGATCCCGCGCAACGCCTGCTGGCGTTCTCGCAATGGGGTAGCCGGCTCGTCTCGGTCTACGATGCCGATCGGCGGGTCCGTACCCACGCGATCCCCTATCGCCTCTTCCCCCACGACGACTATGTGCCGGCGTCCGTGTTGATCGACGGCGATCGCGTGATCGTCACGCAGATCTGGTACCCGAGGATCGACGTGTACTCGCTCCGGGACGATCACCGGCAAGCCGCCGTCGATCTGTACGACAAGGGCGCGGTCGGGCTCGGCGTGCAGATCGGCACGGCGGTGATGTCGCGAGCGCGCCGTCGCCTGTGGGTCACGCTCGGCCACCTGGGCGACAACATCCTCGAGCTGGATCTGGATTCCTTGTCGATCCGGCGCGGTATCCGCCTGGACGCCAAGTTCCCTTCCTCGCTCTCCTACGATGATTCGCGCGGCCGGCTCTACGCGACCAGCTTTCACGGCTCGGAGATCGAGGTCGTCGACGTCGCGAGCATGAAGCGGGTCGACGTGCTCGAGGGCGTCGCGGGTTCGCGCGCGACGCTGCCGGACCCTGCGCGCGACGTGCTGTACGTCTCGGACTACTCGCGTGGCGAGGTGCTGTTCGTGTCCTTGTCGGCGCATCGCGTGATGCGCGTGGTCCAGGTCGGGCCGAAGCCCGGCGGCCTCGCGCTCGCCGGCGGCGCGCTGTACGCGAATACCGCGCTCGGGATCGCGCGCATCCAGCTCGACTGACTACGCGCCGGTTGCGAGCCAGCGAAGGCCCAGGCTCCGCGCCATGAACAAGCGCGCGTATGTCGGGAGCAGCGCGTAGCTCGGCAAGTCGCGCACGATGCGGAAGATCCGCTTCGGGTCGAGATAGAACTCCCGGTACGCGCGCCGCCAGACCTGGTTCAGCTCGTCCACCGGGACCGCGGCCAGGCTCTGGCGAGCCTCGTGGTAGTTGTTCAGCTCGGGATCCGAGAAGTCGAACCCCAACGGACCGGCGTCCGTCGTCTCGACCATCGGCGTGCCCTCGAACGGGTTCACGATGAAGAAGTTCGAGAAATGCAGGTTCGTCGCCTTCGCATACTCGATGGTCGCATCCAGCTCCGCACGCGTCTCGCCGGGGAACCCCAGCATGAAGAAGCCGTGCGTCAGGATGCCGGCGTCCGCCGTCTTGTCGATGACGCAGCGGATCCGCTCCAAGTCCACGTGTTTGCGCGTGAGCTTCTGGATCCGCGGTGACGCGGACTCCACGGCGTAGCAGATCTTGTACACGCCGGCAGCGCTCATCAGCAGGATAAGCTCGTCGTCCATCTGGTCGCCGCGCAGCCCGTTGGGGAACGCGATCGCGAGATGCATGTCGCTGTCCGCGACGCGGCGCATGATCTCCTTGGCGCGCTGGCGGTCGGCGTTGAAGATGTCGTCCAGGATGTGGATCTCGCGAATGTCGTAGCGATCGTAGAGCAGCCGGATCTCGTCCATCACGTTCTGGGGCGAGCGCTCCTGGAAGCGCTTGCCGAATACGTTGTGGCAATACGTGCAGCGGTACGGGCAGCCGCGCGACGTGAAGATCGACATGTGCCGCGGGTGCCGGAACATGCCGTTCATGTTCTGCTCGTGCCAGTACGCGGCGACGTCGATCAGATCCCACGCCGGGTGCGGCACCTCGTCGAGCTCGATGATGGGCGGCCTCGGCGGGCCCATGAACAGACGTCGCGTCTTGTCCTCCCGGAACGCGACGCCGGCGATCCGGGGCCGTGTCTCGCCGGCCTCGACGTGCCGGACGAGCTCGCACAGCGTGCGCTCGCCTTCGCCGATGACCACGAGATCGACGTTGCGGTCGTCGAGGATCCGAGCCGGCGAGGTGGTGGAGTGGGGGCCGCCGAGGATCGTGGTCGCGTCGGGGAGTGCGGCCTTCACACCCGCGAAGAAGCGCGCCGCCTGACCGGCCTCGCCGGTCATCGCGCCGACGCCGACGATGCGCGGCCGCGCGCGCACGACTCGCTCGATCGCGGCGTCCACGTCCAGGCGCTCGGGAAACAGATCCAGGATGTCGACCTCGTGATGCGGCTGGTCGGCGCGCAGAGCCGCGGCCAGGTACATGAGCCCCAGCGGCTGCGTGGTCATGTCCTTGCTGAATGACCACCGCTTCCACATCCGCGCCAGCGTGATCCGCATCTGCGCGCCTATCGTAACATCAGACCGGGTGCAGCTCGTCGGTGCCGTAGGCCGCGGCGTAGCTCGCGCGCACGCCCGGGCATTTCCGCCTCAGGCTGCAGCCGGCACACGCTTCCGCGTGGACGAAATCCCCGGCGGCGGACCACTCCGGGTGCTCGCGCGCGAGCTCCGGGAAGCAGATCGGATCGGCATCCAGGATGCACGGCGGCAAGCCGCATTGTCCGTACAGGCCGCCGTACTGCACGCCCAGCTCGTGGGCCGCGCGCGCCGCCTCGCGCAGCGCGGGCGCGATTGCGGTGTAGCGCGGCGTGATCTCGCGGACGTCGAGCCGATCGTTGATCGGGGCCGCCACGCTGAGCGTCAGATCCGCGCCGGCCAGATCGCGCGCGACCAGCTCCACCAGGGCCCGCGCCTGGTCGAGGTTCTCGTGGGTGAACACGACGCCGGCGCCGACGGACACGCCCGCGCGGAGCAGGTTCTGGATCCCGCGGACGGTCCGCTCGAACGTCCCGGGCGCCCGCGTGATGGCCTCGCTGGTGCTCGCGCTGGCGCCGTGCAGCGACACGAACGCGCGCGTCAGCCCCGCCGCGGCCAGCCGCTCGGCTCGCTCCGCCTTGTCCAGCATCACGGCGTTGGTCTGGAGCGTGACCTGGGAGATCCCGAGCGCGCGCGCCAGCCGCACGTGTGACTCCAGGCGCTTGTCGAGCGTCGGCTCTCCGCCGGTGATGCTGAGCGCCGTGAGCCCCTCGAGGCCCATCAGCGCGAACGTCTGCGCGATGGCCGCATCCGGCACGCGGCGCTGCTGCAGATCGACCCAGCAGAACTTGCAGTCCTGGTTGCAGTGGAAGAACGCACGCAGCAGCGCGGAGTGGACGACCCCGCCGGTGAAGTCCGGCTCGCTGCCGATGCTGATGAAGTTCTCGCGCCCCCAGCGCTGCTCGGCGGCGCGCACCCAGCCCTGGACGTCGTCGGCGTGGGCGAGCGTCGCGATCGCGGCGTCCCACGCCGCCCCAACCCGGTCGTCGGCCGCCAGCGGCCGCGCCGCGCTGTCGCTCCGCGGGCCGCTGCAAGCGGCGTCGATCGGGCAGCTTGAACACGCCGCAGGTTTTTGTCGGAGCGTCGCGGGACCGGCGAACAGCGACGCGAACGCCTCGGGACGCCGGAACGCGCAGGGTGCGGGCGCCAGCGGTCCGTCGAAACGCGCGATCAAGCCGCGTCGCAGCGCGGCGAGCGCGAGACGCGCCAGCGCCAGCTCCAGCGCGTGGCCCGGCGTCGCGTCGGGCTCGAGCATCCAGCACAGGAACACTTCGATCGGCGCCTCGCGATCCGGCCGCGTCTTGGCCAGCCTCTCGGCACGTCCGAGCCACGCTTCGAGATCGGTGGTTTCGCGCCGGACCGGCATCACGAAGGCCAGGTCCATCCCGGCGGCGATCACGTTGCGCGCACCTTCGCGCTGCGCCAGACCGATGCCGGCGACGCCGGCGAGCTCGTCGGTCGAGGCGTCGTCCCAGCCGGGCAGGAACAGGCGCACGCCGCGCACGCCGGCGGCGGCCAGGCGTCGCACGTTCAAGGGGCTCTGGAGCAGCGCCCCGTTCGTTTCGAGCCACACGGGCCCGGACATTTCGCGAACCCGCTTCAGCAACGTGGGCTCGAGCATCGGCTCGCCGCCGGTCACCACGACCGGACCCGCAGGCGCGCCTCCGGACGCCGCGTGCGCCGCGTACGGCAGCTTCCGGCAGCCGTCGCAGCCGAGCGTGCAGCGGCTGCCGATCACGACGTGCGTCGCGGCCTCGTCGGCGTAGCGGGTGCGGGGCACGACCGGGAGCGACGTGCTCATCGGCTCATTGTCGCATGCGGGTCGAGGCGGCGCGAGCGCCGGGCCGCGGGTCGAATGGCGCCTCCCAGCAGCGTGATATAGTTCGTGGGATGAGGGCACCCAGCACGCTGAGCCTTCCGGGTGTGCTCCCCGAGCCCGGCGAGGGAGCCCTCCGCGTCGAGCCGGCCGAGCGCTATCCGGCCCACCCCCTGCCAGTGCTGCAGGATCGCGACCCGGACGAGGACGAGGATCTGCTGTTCCTGTTCCTCAGCGAAGACCAGGTCTTCCTCAAGCTCACGCGGACCTGCAACAACATCTGCTCGTTCTGCTGCGACACCGTGTTCTGGAACGGGACGCACATGGACAGCGACCGCGTCCGGGCCAAGATCCTGGAGGGCTCGCAGAAGGGCATGAAGCGGCTGTTCTTGAGCGGTGGCGAGCCGACCATCCACCCCGATTTCATCCGCTTCATCAAGTACGGCAAGACGCTCGGCTACGAGCAGATCATCACGATCACCAACGGCCGCATGTTCTTCTACGACGAGTTCGCCGAGAAGAGCGTCCGCGCCGGGCTCAGCGAGATCATCTTTTCCCTCAATTCCCACGACGACAAGACGCACGACGCGCTGGTCGGCATCAAGGGCGCCTACGACCAGGTCGTACGGGGCGTCGCGAACGCGCGACGCCTCGGGTGTCCGTTCCGCATGAACGTCGTCGTGACGCTCAAGAACTACCAGCAGCTGCCCGAGATGGTGCGCGCCTTCGCCGACATGGGCGCGCTGTCGGCGACGTTCCTCCAGCTCGTGCCCAATGATCGCGACTGGGAGCGCTCGCGTCACAGCATCTACTACGAGACGGAGCTCGGACGCGAGGCCGTGCGCGGCGCACTCCGCGTGTCGCGCGAGATCGGTTTCCCGGTGGAGTTCAAGAAGTTCCCCGACAACTTCTTCGAGGACTTCGAGGAGCAGATCCCCGAGCCGGTGAGTTGGGCGCTGGAGCTCAGCGAGATCGACTGGCGGCGTCCGGATCGTCACGACCCGTACAAGCGCGGTGGCGCGGTCAAGTGCTGGGGGGAGCGCTGCTCGTTCTGCACGTACCGCCCGTTCTGCACGCACCTGATGCAGCACCAGTCGCTGCGCCGCGAAGCGCGCTTCGACGGCTTCGAGCTGGACGCGGCGCGCGATCCCACGCCGGGGCTCGCCGCGGCGCTCGCGAGCCAGCCCGGGGCGCCGGTGCGGATCGTGGCCGCCAACGCCGAGGCCGCCCAGCCGCTGCTCGCGTCGCATGCCGGCCGCCGCCGCCTGGTGCGCCTCGAGTCCGTGGACGACGTCGCCGCGCTACCGCCGGACGTCACGCTGATCGTCGGTACGGCAGGCGAGCTGGCGCGCGTCGCGGATCTGCCGAACCCGATCGACGTCGAGCTCAACGTGGAAACGGTGGCGTGGCTGTCCGCCCATCGCCCCTGGATCGCCCACAAGGGCGGCGGCCTGGGCGTGTTCCCGCAGCTGTTCTTGCGAATCGAGAACGCGCGGCGCGGGCAGGTGGACCTGGCGCGCGTATTCGCCGACCTTCCGCTCGGAGACGCGCGCCTCGTGAACATTCCGGCTTGTTTGTCGGGGCGGCGCGAGTCCGCACGGTCCGAATACGTCGCCGACGAGGCGCTCCTCGGGGAAGTGGAAGACGTTCCGGCGCACGCGCAGCACTACTTCTGGAAGCGCTACATGACGAAGAGCGATCGCTGCCGTGGCTGCGCGCTTCATGCGAGCTGCGACGGCATCCACGTCAACTACGCCCGCCAGTTCGGCTACCGGACGCTGAGCCCGCTCGCCCCCGAGGAGTGATGGATCGCGTCGAGCAAGTCGAGCTCCAGCTCGGGCACCTGTGCAACAACCGCTGCGTGTTCTGCTCGAGCGGGCTGATCACGAGCTTCAAGCTGGCCGGACAAGAGGACATCCATCCGGCGCTGCATCAGCTCGAGAGCGCGCGCGAGCGCGGCGCGCGCAAGGTCACGTTCGTCGGCGGCGAGCCGACGCTGCAGCGCGACTTCCCGCGCATCCTCCAGCACGCCCGCGACCTCGGCTACGAGGAGATCGTCGTCTTCACCAACGGCGTGAGGACGCAGCAACGCGACTATTTCGAGCAGCTCTGCGCCGGCGGGCCGCTCACGTTCCGCGTTTCGATCCAGGGTGGCGACGAGTCGGCGCACGACCGGGTGACCGGGCGTCCCGGCGCGTTCCAGCGCATCCTGGACGGGCTCGCGCTGATGAACGATCTGGGCCAGAAGATCACCGTCAACGCATGCCTGAACGTGCTGAGCTACGAGTCCGTGGCCGGTTACCCCGGGCTCGCCCGGCGTTACGGCGTGAGCCAGGTGCATCTCGACCAGATCAACCCGCTGGAGATCGGCAACCGCCCTCCCGGCTATCTTGGGACCATCCTGGTGCGCTACTCGGAGCAGGCGCCTCACCTGGCGCGGATGCTCGACGAGTTCGAGCGGCAGCTGGGCGTGGACTACGACGTGAACCTGGGCAACATCCCGTTCTGCGTGATGCCGGAGTGGGCGCACCGCGTCCACCACGCCGGCGAGCAGACGATGGTCGTGTCGGCGAACCTCGGCGGTCTCGCGCCGGCGGGGCACGACAAGTACGAGCGCAAGACCGAGCGCAAGATGAAGCCCGACGGGTGCCGGCAATGCGCCTTCGATCCGATCTGCAGCGGCGTGTTCGTGGAGTACGCGGAGAAGTTCGGAACCGACGAGTTCGTGCCGGTGCCGGTCGAGCGGCTGCGCCGCCAGCGCAACGCGCCGGCGCTGTTCACGCTCGCCGAGATGGCCGGCTTGCAGCGCCTTTCCCGCGCCGGACCGCCATCAGGCTATCGGCTCTCGAGCAGTACCTGGCGTCCCGGCGAGCCCGAGGCGCGGTTCGTCTACGAGCGCGCCACGGGCGGCGACGTGTCGGTGATCGCGCGCCACGCCGCGGCGCCCGGCGCGCCGGTGGCCTTGTCCGGGCGCATCGCGCTGTTCGTCGAAGCGGCGGACGTGGACGAGAGCGTCGCCGCGCTGGCGCGCTGGGCGCTGGCCGAGCTGGTCGACGACGACGATCCGGTGCGAGTCGAGCCGGAGCTTGGCGAGATGCGTCGGCGTCTGGCCTGGGGCGGCCAGAGTCGCGCCCAGCTCGCGTTGCTCTGCGACGCGCTCCGGCCGACGACCGGGCTCGGAGCGTTCCGCGTCGTCGAGCAGCGGCGCGGTCGCGACGGCGAGAGCGCGGTCCTGTTGCTCGACGGGCCCGGGGAGCAGCGTATCGGTCTCCGGCTCGAGACCGAGCCGGCGTTTTCCACGCCGCGCGTGCGGGCGCGGCTGTCGGCCGCGGCGCGCGGAATCGACGGCGCAACGGCGAGCGCGGTGCTGCAAGCGCTGCGCGCGAGCATGGCGCGCTCCGGGCCGGCGCCAACACCCGCTTGACGGGCGCGCGGCCCGGGCCTTCAATGCCCCGGCCAAAGCAGGAGGCGCGCATGCGATACGCACGGTCGTGGGTCGGGATGTCTGGGGTGTTGCTCGTTTCCGGCGTGCTCGTGGCGGTGGGTTGCGGCTCCAGCGACAGTGGCAGCGGCGCCGGTGGCGGCGCCGGATCCGGCAGCGGCGGTGCGGCGGGAACCGACGGCGGCGGCTCCGGCGGCAGCGCGGGTGCCACCGGCGGCAGCGGTGGGACCGGCGGCTCGGCCGGGACGGGCGGTGCGGGCGGAAGCGCCGGTGTGGCGGGCAGCGCCGGAGGCGCCGGGGATGCGGGGGCGGACGTCACCGTGTACGTGGACCCGAGGTGCGTCCCCGTCTGCGAGGCGATCATCAACAAGGCGTGTCCGAACGAGAAGAGCCAGGCCGAGTGCGAGGCCGGCTGCACCCTCCGCGTCACCAACGGGGCGTGCAGGCAGTTGTGGAGCGACTACCTCGATTGCGTCGGCAGCACGCCGACAATCCAGTGCGGGACCGACGGCGGTCAGCCGACGGACTGTCCCACCGAGGCCGGCGCGGCTGTCGCCTGTGCCGCCGACGCCGGCGCGTGACGCTCAGTAGCCGGGTGGCGTCCCGCCCGCGGACTGCCGGCGCGCGCTGAACGCCGCAAGGCAGCGCTGCGCGTCGCCGCCCCGGTCGACGCACGCCAGGAGCTGCCGGTCGAACGGCGTGGTCAGGCATTTCGCCGTCAGATCGTCGACCGCCGCCTTCACGCGCGGATCGGCCAGCATGGCGCCGATCCGCGACGCCATAGGCCTGAAGCGCAAACGCATGACATGCCTCGGGTCCAGGGGCCTTGCGCGAACAGCCGACCAGAAGTACGAACCCTCCCGCCAGGACGGCGCTTGCTCGATAGCTCATGGTGCCGCCTTACTGAGCGTCTGCTCAGCGCTGGGCCGATGGCCTGGCGGTCTTTGCCGGCAGCTATGCCGGCCTTCCGCTGGAGGACATCGATGGAGCATCTGGGTCTTGTTCGGAGCGAGTTCGGCATCGAGCACAGCGGCGTGGTCAACGCGAAGCGGGTGTACTGGAACCTGACTACGACTCCGCTGGTCGAGGAAGCCGTCCGTCGCGGCGAGGGACTGCTCAGCGCCGACGGCGCGCTGGTGGTGACCACGGGCAAGCATACGGGGCGCTCCCCGAACGACAAGTACATCGTCAAGGAGCCGTCGACCGAGAAGAACGTCGACTGGGGCAAGGTCAACAAGCCCTTCGACCCGGAAGATTTCGAGCGGCTGCACGCGCGGCTGGTCGCCTACCTCCAAGGTCGCGACCTGTTCGTGCAGGAGGCGCGCGCCGGTGCCGCGCAACAGCGTCCGGATCCGCGTGATCACGCCCAGCGCGTGGCACTCGCTGTTCGCGCGTACCATGTTCATCCGCCCGACGCGCGAAGAGCGCGCGAACGCCGTGCCGGAGTTCACGGTGCTGCACGCGCCCGGACTTCAAGGCGGACCCGAAGATCGACAAGACGAACAGCGAGACGTTCGTCATCGTCAACTACGCGAAGAAGCTCGTCCTGATCGGCGGCACCGAGTACGCCGGCGAGATCAAGAAGAGCGTCTTCTCGATCCTGAATCTGCTCTTGCCCCAGCGCGGCATCTTGCCGATGCACGCTTCGCTCAACGTCGGCGACCACGGCGATCCCGCGGTGTTCTTCGGGCTCTCAGGCACCGGCAAGACGACGCTGTCCGCCGACCCGTCGCGAACGCTTATCGGTGACGACGAACACGGCTGGGCCGACGACTGCACGTTCAACTTCGAGGGCGGCTGCTACGCCAAGGCGATCCGCCTATCGCATGAAGCCGAGCCCGACATCTGGCACGCGATCCACAGCTACGGAACCGTGCTCGAGAACGTGGTGATGGACCCGGACACGCGCGAGCTCGATCTGGACAACGATCGCCTGACCGAGAACACGCGCGCGGCGTACCGGCTCGACCGCATCCGCAACGCTTCGGCGACCGGCACTACCGGGCATCCGAAGAACATCATCATGCTGACCGCGGACGCCTACGGCGTGCTTCCGCCGATCGCCCGGCTAAGCGCGGCGCAGGCCATGTACCACTTCATCAGTGGCTACACCGCCAAGGTGGCCGGCACCGAGCGTGGCGTGACCGAGCCGCAGGCGACGTTCAGCGCGTGCTTCGGCGCGCCGTTCCTGCCCATGCACCCGACCGCCTACGCCAAGATGCTTGGCGAGAAGATCGAGAAGTACAAGGCGCAGGTATGGCTCGTGAACACGGGCTGGACGGGCGGTCCGTATGGCATCGGCAGCCGCATGAAGATCGCCTACACGCGCGCGATGGTCGCGGCGGCGCTCGCCGGCAAGCTGAACGACGTCAAGCTCACGCCCGACGCCCAGTTCGCCGTCGGCATCCCCGAGGGCGTGCCCGGCGTTCCCGCCGAGGTGCTCTCGCCCCGCAACACCTGGGACGACAAGGGCGCCTACGATCGCCAGGCCACGGAGCTGGCGACGCGCTTCCGGAAGAACTTCGAAGCCTACGCCGATCAGGCATCGGCGGAGATCCGCGAGGCCGGGCCGAAGGCCTAGGCGGCGTTCTAGAGCACCAAGCCGATCCCGGCGAGCGCCGAGAGCGACGAAGCGAAGCGCGGCAGACCGCCGATGGCGATCTGTGCGCCGCTCTGGTCGAAGCCCTGGGTGGTGTTGAACACGTCGCCGGATTGGTTCGTCACGAACGCGCCCGACACGGCGAGCGTGGCGGCGAGCCAGTCCGGCACGATGTCCACGCTCGCGCCGAGCGCACCGGAGAACTCCAGCCCCACGCCGGTGCGTTCCGCGGTGCGGATCGAGATCGCGCCGGTGCTCGTCGCGCGTCCGGTGGACGACGCGTGCCCAGCCCGCACCGATGCCGGCGAAGGCGCGGAGGCGCGGGACGATGACCCAGGTCGGCTCCAGCCGCGCGGCCAGCAGCGTCACGTCCAGATCCGGCTGATCCACCGTCGTGTCCGCGAGCCCCAAGCCGCCTCGCGGCACATCCACGGCGTGGTGCGCGTTCGTGAACGACAGCCGCAGTCCCGATCCACGGCCCGGCCGTCGATCAGCGCATGGGCGCCCCACGTGAAGCCGGGCGCGTAGCTCGTCCCGTCGCCTTGCGCCGGCCTGGACGTGACGCCGAAGTCCGGTCCGATCTCGAGCATGCGGGTGGGGCGGTGCGGCGCGGGCTCCACGAGGTACGGGTGCGGCTCCTGCGCGTCGGCGCGCGGCGGTCCCGGCGGGGGCTCGCGCTTGCCCTGGTGTTCCGGCGGGGGCGCATCGTCCGCGGCGTCGTCGTCCTTTCCGTCGTCGGGCTTCTTGGCATCGGGCTTCTTGGCTCGGCTCGGCGCGCTTTCGCTGCGGTGCCTGCAGGGGCCGCGCCGGTCGCGTCGGGCGGCTTGGGCGCGGCGCCGTCGCCGGCCTGGGCGCGCACGCCGCCGGCCGCGGCGAGCAACGCGACGACGATCGGGACCCCCAACGCGCGACGCAAGCTAGCTCCTCAGTGTCGCGCCGAGCTTGTCCGTCGGCAGCGCGGACCACCCGCGCGTGGCGCTCGTCGACTTCCTTGTCCGTCAGCGCGCGCGCGGCGTCGGGGTCGGTGGCGGCCTTCGGGTCCCGGTACACGACGTGGAATGCCAGCGAGCGATGCTCGGCAGGGACGTTTCCGCCGCGGAACACGTCGAACAGCGTCACCGACTCGCACAGCTCGCCCGCCTCGCCGCGGATCAGCTGCTCGACCGCGCCGGCGGCGACGTCGTCGCTGACGACCAACGCGATGTCCCGGGCTACGGCGGGTAGCCGCGGAATCGGCCGGTAGCGGGGCACGCGCTTGCCGATCGCCTCCAGCGCCACCAGATCGAGCTCTACGATCTGCGCGGTGCCGTCGAGGTCGAGGGCGTCGACTCACGTCCGGGTGCAGCGGCCCGAGCACGCCGACCGGCGTGTCGTCGACGCGGATCTCGGCGGCGCCGCGCGGATGCAGGTGCTGCGTGTGCGGCGCCCCCGGCGCGTGCCCAAGCGTGGCCGCGCGATGGGTGAGTCGCTCCACCATCGCGAACGCGACGCCCTTGGCGTCGTACACGTCGTGATCCTCGCTGTCGGCGGCCAGGTGCACCGGGCGCGGCCCCGCGAGCACCGCGGCGAACGACGGACGCTCTTCCGGCAGCACGCCGCGATCGCCGTCGCGATGCGGCCTCGCCGACGCGGCCGCTGGGCTGCGCGCGCCTGCCGCCGGCGGCAGGAAGCGCGCGCCCACGCTGAAGAGCCGCACGCTGCGCTCGCCGTAGCGGCGCGCGCGGCGCAGCGCCTCGAGCAGCCCCGGGAGCAAGCTGGTGCGCATCACGCTGCGCTCTTCGGTCAGCGGGTTCGCGAGGCTCACCACCGGCGCTGGCGCGCTCACCGCCGAAAGCTCGCGGCCCGACACGAAGGCATACGTGAGCGCCTCACTGAGCCCGATGCCCTGGGCGATCTCCGAGACGCTG
Source organism: uncultured delta proteobacterium (assembly GCA_963775185.1). GTDB lineage: Bacteria > Myxococcota_A > Polyangia > Polyangiales > Polyangiaceae > JAPSGB01. Next base: position 428,179 of record CAVZIE010000018.1, read on the forward strand.
CGCTCGAGCTTGCCCGCCGTGCGCGGCGGCTGCGGCGCGATCGCCGGCAACAGCGTCGGGATCGACTCCATGCCGCGGACGCGCGCCACCTCCTCGATCAGATCGACCTCGCGCGCGAGGTCCGGGCGCCAGGACGCGCCCGTCACGTCCACCGCGCGATCGCCGTCATGCTCCTCGGTCGCGCCGACCTCGAGGCCGAGCCGCGTGAGCGTCCGCGTCGCGTCGTCGAACGGCACGTGCACGCCCAGCAGTGCGTCGAGCCGCTTCGAGCGCAGCCGCATTCGCGGCACCGCGAGCGGCGCGCCACCGGCGCGGATCGCGCCGGGCACCGGCGCGCCACCGGCGAGCTCGGCGAGCAGCGCCTTGGCGTGCTCGAGAACGGCGGGGATCGCGCCCCAGTCGACGCCGCGCTCGAAGCGGAAGCTCGACTCGGTGTGCAGCGCGTGGCGGCGCGAGGTGCGCCGCACGCCGCGCGGCGTGAAGTACGCGCACTCGAGCAGTACGCGGCGCGTGCTGTCCTTGATCTCGCTGTCCGCGCCGCCCATCACGCCGGCGAGCGCCGACGGCCCCGCGCCGTCGCAGATCACCAGATCGTCGGCGTCGAGCACGCGCTCCACGCCGTCGAGCGTCGTGAACGGCTCGCCTTGGCGGGCGCGGCGCACCACGATCCGCGAGTCGCGCACGCGGTCGAGGTCGAACGCGTGCATCGGCTGTCCGAAGCCGAGCAGCAGCAGGTTCGTGACGTCGACGACGTTCGAGATCGGCCGGACGCCGAGCGAGTACAAGCGCCAGCGCACCCAATCCGGCGACGGCGCGATCGCGACGTCGAGGACGACCGCGGCGCCGTATTCCGGGCAGCGCTCCGTGTCCTGGTTGTCCACGGACGACCAGCGCCGCCAGCTCGGCTTCGGCCGTCTTCCTGGATTGGTCCGGCGCGGGAAAGGCGAAGTCGAGGCCCATCAGCGCAGCGACCTCGCGCGCGACGCCGACGTGACCGAGCGCGTCGGGCCGGTTCGGGGTGACACCGATGGTCAGGATCGTGTCGCGCGCGGCGGGCAGCGCCTCGCTCAGCGGCGTGCCCGGGGTGACCGCGCCGTGGGCGACAGCACCAGGATGCCCTCGGAAGCGTCGGCGAGGCCGAGCTCGGCCTCGCTGCACAGCATGCCCTCGCTCGCCACGCCGCCGATCTCGCGGCGCTCCAGCGTGATGCCGACGGCCGGGAGCGTCACGCCGAGCGGTGCGAGCGCGACGCGCCCGCCCGGCTCCGGGACGTTCGAGGCGCCGCACACCACGCGCTGTTCCGCGCCGCCCCGATCCACAGTCACCAGCCGGAGGCCCGAGCGCGAGGGGTGCGGCTCCACCTTGCGTACCTCGGCGACCACCACGCTGATCGGCGCCCTCGCCCGAGCTCGTGGGTCGCCTCGACCTCGAGTCCCGCGGCGGTCAGGCGCTCCGCGACCTCGGCCGGCGTCGCGTCGAGCGCGGGCAGAAGCTCCCGGAGCCAGCGATAGGAAACGTGCATCGCCGCGGCCTTTTAGCATGCCGATTCGGGCGACACATCCCGTGCGGCCCCGCGCGCGGAGAAGTCGATCACAACCGGCGGCGAGAAGCCCTGGGCGCCCCGCACCAGGCCCCGGGCGGCCGATCTCCCGGCCTTCGAGCTCGGCCGCGAGGCGCTCGTCTCCCGGCTGCGTCCCGCCCCGCGCGTCCCGCGGCGCGCTGGCGGCGCGGATCCGCCGGCGAGCGTCGCCTGCTTCGAGCTGAGTGCGCGCGCGCTCCGGTCGGCGCCACGGCGATCGGGCCGCGCGAGCTCCGCATCCACGAACTCGACCCACTCGGGTCGGCGCTGGCGACCACGGCGGCGATGCGCTCGGCCAGCGCGATCGCGTCCGGGCAGTCGTAGCGGCACGGGTCGAAGCTGATGAACGTGCGCTGCTCGGGCATGAGCAGCGGATTGACGCGCGGGTGCGGGCGCGGCGCCCACGCTCCGCGCGCGCCGACGTAGGTGTCGCGCCCGATCGCACGCGCGCGGAACGGCGCGCAGCCAGCCGCGCGCGCCCCCGTGGTTGCGCTCCACGAACGCGGAGACGCAGCAGCGCGGGTAGCCGAGCAGCGCCCCGAGCTCGTGCGTCGCGGCGCGCTTCGCGCGGCCCGAGTGTCGGCGAAGCAGGCGTTCCTGCGCGTCGCGCAGCGCCTCCACCGCGGAGCTCGACGGCGCCACATACACGAGCACGCCCGGCCGCTCTCGAAGCGTGATCACGCTGCTCTTCACGACGCTCGCGCCGAGGTCGCGATAGCGCGCGACGACTGGCATCGGCCTGTTGCGGCGCGGCGCTCAGGCGCAGCGCGGGCTTCACGCCGGCCTCGAATGCACGCCACTCGACGTCGACGTTGCGGCTCGGCGGGATCACTCCGTCGAGGGTAGCACCGACGCGATTCCGCGAAGGCGGGGTGCGGGCGCCCTACTCGCCGCCGGGCGGTCCGCCGGGCGGTCCGCCGCCAGGCATGTGGAAGGAGGGCATGCCTCCGGGCATCCCTCCCGCGGGCGGCTTGCCCTTGTCCTTGTCGGCGCCCTTCTGGAACTTGCTGGCTTCCGCCGTCGCCCAGTCCGCGGAGAAGCTCGAGATCGGTGTAGATCTCGCGGTTCCCCTCGACCGCGGCGTAGTGATCGGAGCCCTCGGCCTTGTCGCCGACGTGGAGGACCTTCTTGCCGCCGTCCTTCATGGTGATCGTCACGGTGGCCTTCGGCTCGGCGAGACCCACGTCGCCGGCTTCTTGTCTTCGCCGAAGGCGTCGGCGTTCAGGCCCTTGTAGGCCCGCAGCAGATCCTCGACCTTCGACGAGTCGAAGTCCTTGATTTGGTGGCTGCCGGCGACTTCGCCTTCTTGAACTTCCCGCTCCAGGCGTCGCCGGACTTCTCGAACGTGAACGTGCCGTTCTCGTTTTCGACCTCGACGGCGGTCGCGTCCTTGTCGTCGAACTTGAAGATCGTCTTGTCGCGCCAATCCTTGACGTCGCGCGCGTACAGGAAGCTCGAGTAGCCCTCGACGGCGTACACGCCCTCATGGCCGGCGATTCGCGTCATCTCGCCGCGCGAGCCGTTCTCGCCGAAGTAGAACTCGGCGACGGCGTCGTTGCCCGCCTTGAACACGGCGTGCAGCGCCTTGTCGTCGCTCACGTCGTACTTGCCGTAGGCGCTCTTGTCGGGGTTGATGACCTCGGTCACCTTGAGCGCCTTCAGGTTGTCGAGCAGCGATTTCACGTTCGACTGGTTCGCCTTCGCGCCGACCGGCTTCTCGAGCTGCCAGTCGTCGCCCTTCTTGACCAGCACGACGTCGGTCGGCTTGCCGGCGTCGCCGGCGGGCTGCTGGATCTCGATGCGGTCGACCTTCTTGATCTGGTCTTCCTTGATCTCGATCTTCGGGAGATCCTTCGCTTGCCCGCTCAGCGAGTGGCTCGCGGCGTCTTCGGCGTGCGTCTTGTTCTGCAGGTAGACGGCGCCGCCGAGGACGGCCAGCACGCCAACGGCGATAAACAGCTTCTTGTCCGTACCCATTGCCATCGCTGTCTAGTCCTTCTCACACCTTGAACTTGTCGGAGCGACCCAGCCGTGAGCGCCAGCGCAACAGGCCGAACGCCGCGAACAGCAGCGGCACGCCGAGGATCAAGCTCCACTGGACCTGGCGCTGCACGTGCTTGCGAGCCTCGCGATACTCCTCGTCCTTCTTCTTGATCGCCGCGTCGTCATCGTCGGCGCTGATCTTCGGCTTGGAGACGCTGGAGTAGGTCAGGTTCGGGTCCTGCAGGATCTTGGCGCTGGCCGCCAGCAGATCCGCGTCGCCGCTCATCCAGTCGAGCGTGTTCTTGACCGAGATGATGGTGTTGGTCAGATAGCGCTGGGCGTACGGCCCGGCGAACATCTGCAGCTGCTGATCGCCGCCGACCGAGCCCATCATGGCGAACTGGCCGCCCAGGTCCGGGCCGTTGCCGGCGTAGGCGAACGGGTTCGTGAGAAACTCGCTGGAAGCTATCACCAGCACGCGCGAGTCCTTGGGGGCGACCTCGTTGGTCTTGATGTCGTCCTGCTTGCTGCCCGCGAACGCGCTCTTCAGCTTGCCCTCGGCCACGGCCGCGATGATGTGCTGGGCGAACGGCGGCTTCGGGTTCCACTGCGGCTTCAGCTTCATGTCGACGGTCGGGCTCTTGTCCACGCCCGCGACCGGCGTGCTGCGCGCCACGGCGAACAGCTTCACGTCCTTCGGCTGCTTGTCCTTCAAGCAGCTCGATGCTCGAGGGGAACGGGAAGGCAATCTCCTCCATGCGGAAGAAGGCGGGGAAGCTGTCGTCGAGGAGCTTCTCGTTGCCCTCGAAGCGCGGGTCGACGACCACGTGCGCGATCGCCGGGTCGCGGATCGACACGACCGCGCCGGTCTGCGTCATCACCGGCAGCCGGAACTGCGCGCCGTAGTCGAGTACCGCGTCCTTCTTGATATCGATGCCGTAGCCCGGCAGGAGCTTGTCCAGACCGTGAAGGTCCAGCGTCGCCTGCATGCGTCGGGTCCTGCGGCTTCATCGTCACCGCGGAGGCGAACACGGCCAGGCTCTTGCCGCCGAGCATCAGGAACTGGTCGACGCGGCGCAGCTCCTTCTCCGTGTAGTCCTTGCGCGGCTGCGTGATGATCAGGCCGTCGAGGCCCTTGTCGATCTCCGCGTCGCCGTTCTTCAGGTCGACCGTCTCGAGCTTGTAGAACGGGAACGCCTGCTCGAGGATGCTCTGGATACTCGGCGAGCCGGAGCGGCCCTGCCGCGGCACCAGGTTCGTGTCGGTGAGCTTGAGCTCGTCCTTGCCCGTGACGACGCCGATGCGGTGCTTGACGTTGTCGGCCTTGTCGCGGACCTCGCGGATCTTGTTCGTGATCCAGAACTCCAGGCCCTCGGAGCGGCCCGGCGCGAGCTGCGGGATGACGCCCTTCTCGCTGCCGTACTTGAAGACCAGGCCCATGTAGCCCTGGGCGACCGACGCCTGATCCTCGCCGGTAGCGCTGGCTTCGCCGAACGCCGTGGGCGAGAGCCCGGCGTCCTTCGCCTGCTGGCGGAGCTCGTCGGTCTTGGCCTCGATGATCGTGAACTTGAACTTGCCCTTGCCGGCCCGCTCGTACTCCTTGAGCAGATCCGTCAGGTCGCGCACGAAGGCGTCGAGCTGGGCCAGGCCCTTGGTCACGTAGGCGTCGACCTGGACCGGTCCGTTCAGCGTGGACAGCAGACGTCCGCTGCCGACGCTGAGCGTGTACCGCTCGTTCTTGGTGACGTCCACGCGCTTGTACGCGCCCGCGGAGAGCACGTTCGCGAACACCATGATCGCCGCGAGCACCAGCAGGTAGATGCCGGTCTGCGCCGCGGCTTTGCGCTTCTTGTCCTCGGTTCCCATGCTCATGCCCACTTGCGGCGCTCGAGCGCCCGGAATGCCACCACGAGCGCCAGGCCCGCGACGGACAGGAAGTACACGATGTCACGCGAGTCCATCAGACCCCGCGTGAAGCCTTCGAGCCGCGACTGGAAGCTGATGAAGTTCAGCACGTCCGCGTACCAGCCACCCAGGCTCTCGGCCATGTTGCCGACCAGCCACAGCGCCACCAGCACGAAGAAGGTGATGAAGAACGCGATCGCCTGGCTCTCGGTGAGCGCGCTGATCAGCAGGCCGATGGCCGTCGCCGCCGCGCTGAACAGGATCAGGCCGAGATAGCCGGAGAGCACCGGTCCCATGTCCAGCGGGCCGAGGTTCCACGGCCACTTGAACATCGCCAGCGGGTAGACGAGCGACGCGATCACCAGGGTCAAGACCAGGCCCAACGCGCCGATGTACTTGCCCAGGATGACGTCGCTGTCCTTCACGGGCAGCGTGATCAGCATCTCCAGCGTACCGCTACGCTTCTCTTCGGCGAGCAGGCGCATCGTCACCACCGGGATGACCAGCACCGAGAGCCCGAGCGGCATGTACTCGAACATGCTCTGGAGCGTCGCGCGGTCGAGCTGCCAGAACCCGCCGCGGAACATGAAGAAGAACACGCCCAACGCGACGAAGCTCACGCAGATCACCACGTACGCCAGCGGCGCATCGAAGTAGGACCGGAACTCGCGCTTGGCGATTGTCAGCATCGGCGACATCGCTCAACCTTTCCTGGCGGACTCGTCGTCCTCGTCGTCGTCGTCATCCGACTCGTCGTCATCCGACTCGTCCTCGTCCGACTCGTCCTCGTCCGACTCGTCCTCGTCCGACTCGTCGTCGGTCTCGTCTTCGTCCTCGTCCTCGTCCTCGTCGTCGAGGTCGGCGTCGTCCTTCCAGCCCGCGCCGCGATCGAGGCGCTCGTCGCCGCGCGTGAGGTCGCGGAACACCGCGTCCAGGCTCTGCGACTCCCGGCGGAGCTCGAGCAGCGTCCAGCTCTTCGCGACCATCAGCCGGAAGATCTCCGCGCGCAGGTCCGAGTCCTGGTCGCCCGAGAGCTCGAACTTGTGCGCCCGCTCGTCGGTGGGCAGCTCGCGCACGCGCGACGCGCCGTCCAGCCGCTCGAGCGCGTCCTGCACCTCCGTCGCGGTCGGCGGCTTGCTGCCGGCCTCGGCGCGCTTCTCGTCGATAGTGACGGTGTAGCGGATGCGACCGGTCTTCGACCGGATCTCGTCGAGCGGACCGTCCGCGACGACGCGACCCTTGCTGACGATGATGGCGCGGGCGCATGCCTCCTCCACCTCCGCCAGGTTGTGGGTCGACAGCAGGATCGTGCGATCCTTGCCGATCTCCTTGATGTACTTGAGCACCTCGGCCTTCTCGTTCGGGTCGAGGTCGCTGGTCGGCTCGTCCAGGATCAGGATCGGCGGATCGTGGATCAGCGCCTGGCCCAGACCGACGCGCTGCCGGTAGCCGTGGGACAGGGTGCCGATGTCCTTGCCCAGCACCTGCGCCAGGCCGCACACCTCCACCGCCTTCTTCAGCCGCAACTTGAAGGTGGAGTCGTCCAGCCCGCGGATCTGCGCCGCGAAATGCAGGTACTCCCACACCTTCATGTCCGTGTAGAGGGGCGCGCGCTGCGGCAGGTAGCCGAGCAAGCGCCGCACGGCGAGCGGCTCGTCGAAGACGTCGTGGCCCTTGACCTTGGCCGTGCCCGACGAGGGCGAGATGAAGCACGTCAGGATGCGCATCGTGGTCGATTTGCCTGCGCCGTTCGGGCCCAGGAAGCCGACCACTTCACCCTTCTTGACCTCGAAGCTCACCTTGTCGAGGGCGCGAACAGACCCGAACCGCTTGGTCAGGGCATTCGCCTGGATCATCACGTCGGTACTCATCCGACCTCCATCGAGGGACAACAAACCCCCAGCCGGCGGAAATACGCCGCGCGTGGTCCCGGGCGGGGCCCAGGGCCGGCGCATCCTAGCGATGGCGCGATCCCTGTCAACACGGCGAAACCTAGGGGCATCTCGGGGACTCCAGCACGCGGGGAAACCATCGGGCCCGCCAGGTATTCCTGTTGCATGCAATATCCGCCGAAAGGGCTCTGCGTCCCTCGAAGCGGGCCAGAGCGAGAATTTCGACGAAGATGAGAGTGCCGGTCCGGCGCGGTATCCCCCGGCCCGCGTCGCGCGCCCCGGCCCATGAGCCGGGGCGCAACAAGCTCGGCGTCGCGACGAGCTTCCGCGTCCATGCGCCGCGCGCACCGTCGGCGGCGCGCCGCGCATGGACACGTACACCCCACATAACCGGTTATCCCCGCTTCCAGTGTCCGCGCGCCCAGCTCGCGTCAGCCGACCTTGTAGCCGGTGACCAGCGCCTGCGCGAGCAAGCCCCAGCCATCCACCGCGACGAACAGCAGCAGCTTGAACGGCAGGCTCACTTGCGTGGGGTTCATCATCTGCATGCCCAGGGCGAGCAGCACGTTGGAGACGACCAGGTCGATGATCAAGAACGGCAAGTAGATGGCGAAGCCGAGGGCGAACGCCTCGAGCAGCTCGCTGACGACGAAGGCCGGGATCACCACGACCAGATCGTCGCGGCCGACGCGGGCGCGCTCTTCCTTGGGACGCGCGGCGCGGGCGATCTCGTAGAAGCGCGTGCGCTCGCGCGCCGAGGCGTTGGCCTTGAGGAACGCGCGGATCGGCTCGCGCGTGGCTTCGATGGCGCCGCTCACGAGATCGCTGGTCGAGTGCTCGCCTTTCAAGAGCGGCGCCGCGCGGTCGGCGATGCGCGACCCTACCGGCGCCATCGCGAGCAGCGTGAGCGCGCCGGCCAGCGCCATCACCACGGTGTTCGACGGGACGTTCTGCGCGCCGATGGCGCCGCGCACGATCTGCAGCACCGTGGAGATCTTCACGAACGCGGTCAGCGTCATGAACGCGAACGGCAGGATCGCCACCAGCGCCAGCGCGACCACCAGCGCGATCGGACGCTGCAGTAGATCGTCGGGGTTCGACGGGGCGGCGGGAGCGGCTGCCGCGAGCGACGGCCACAGGACGATGATCGCGGCCGTCGCGAGCGACGCGACGCGGGATACCGCGCCGGACCGGCAACCCCGGGCTGCGCGCTCACGCATCGTCGGAGCTCTTGGGCTTGCCGCGCCCGAGCGCGCGGGCCAGGACGTCGGGGAAGCCGCCGGACCCGGGCGGGGGAGGGGGCGGCAGATCGAGGTCGCTGGCGGGCGACTCGCCGAGCTTCGTCAGGCCGGCCTCGCTCGCGCCGAGGACGTAGACCTGTGGTCCGACGCGGACCAGGTACACGGCGCGCCGGCCGTCGAGGGGCAGGCGCCCGACGAGCTCGATGGGGCCGCCGGGCCGACCAATGCCGACGCGCCGCGCGCCGTACAAGACGAGCACGGCCAGGGCGATCACGGCCACCAGCGTGATCAGCGTCTCGACGACGTATGTGGTGAGCGGCGTCACCCCGGGCGGAGGGTACCCATAGGGCGGATGAGGGGTCCAGCCCGGCAGCAGGATGCCGGTCCGGCGCGGTATCCCGCGGGGAAATCCCGCGGCCCCGCCTTGCCGCGGCGCGCGCCCAGCGCTAACCGCGCGCTCTTGGCCCTGGTAGTCCAGAAGTTCGGCGGCACGTCCGTCGCGAACCTCGAGCGCATCCGCGCGGTGGCGGAGCGTGCGATCGCGACCCAGCGCGCGGGCAACGAGGTCGTGGTGATCGTCAGCGCGATGGCGGGCGAGACGAATCGCTTGCTCGGGCTCGCGCACCAGATATCGACGACGCCGGACATGCGCGAGATGGACGTGCTCGCCGCGACCGGCGAGCAGGTGAGCGCGGCGCTGACGGCCATCACCGTCGGCGCGCTCGGCGGTCACGCGCGCAGCCTGCTCGGACACCAGGTGAAGATCTCGACCGACGACGCGTTCACGAAGGCGCGCATCCGCACGATCGAGGGCTCGAAGCTGCTGTCCACGGTGCGCGCCGGCAGGATCGCCGTGGTCGCCGGCTTCCAGGGTGTGGACCACGAGGGCAACATCACGACGCTCGGGCGCGGTGGGTCGGACACGACGGCGGTGGCCATCGCCGCGGCGATCAAGGCGGACGTGTGCGAGATCTACACCGACGTGGACGGCGTCTACACCACGGACCCGAACCTGTGTCCGGCGGCGCGGAAGATCGATCGTATCAGCTACGAGGAAATGCTGGAGCTGGCGTCGTTGGGCGCCAAGGTGCTGCAGATCCGTTCGGTGGAGGTCGCGATGAAGTACGCCGTGCCGGTGCACGTGCGTTCGTCGTTCTCCGATCGAGAGGGAACCATGGTCGTCGGCGAAGAAGGACTGGAATCGGTTGTCGTCACGGGCATCGCCTACGACAAGAGCGAGGCCAAGGTGCAGCTCATCAACGTGCCGGATCGACCGGGCGTGGTCGCCGGCATCTTCGGCATGCTGGCCGATCAGAACGTGTCCGTGGACATGATCATCCAGAGTCCATCCCGTGAAGGCGGCACGACAACGGATGTGACGTTCACAGTGCAGAAGACCGACCTTGCGCGCTGCAAGGACTTGATCGAGCAGCACGCGCGACAGATCGGCGGCGCGGCCATCGAGTACGACGACGACATCGTGAAGGTGTCGATCGTCGGGCTCGGCATGCGCTCCCACGCCGGCGTCGCGAGCCGCATGTTCCAGCTGCTGGCGGGCGAGGGCATCAACATCCAGGCGATCAGCACCAGCGAGATCAAGGTCAGCTGCTTGATGGCGTCCAAGTACACGGAGCTGGCGGTCCGGACGCTGCACGCCGGCTTCGGGCTCGACAAAGCTGGCGCCCCGGAAAAAGCTGGAGCACGCTAAGCGGATTCCAGGGACGGATGGAACTTTGACGCGTGTCGTCGTGACGCGCGCAGGAGACACGTGAGATGACGAAGAAGCATTACTTCAGGTTGGGTATCCTTGCCGTCATGGGCGCGGCCGCCGTCGCGGCGTGTCGCTCGGACAACGGCAGCAGCGGCACGGGTGGCACGGGCGGCTCCGGCGCGACCGGCGGCTCGGGCACGGGTGGCACCGCAGGCAGCGGCACCGGCGGCGCCGGTGGCGCAACGGGCGGCAGCGGTGGCGCGACCGGCGGCAGCGGCGGCACCGCGGGCGCGACCGGTGGCAGCGGCGGCACCGCGGGCGGAACCGGTGGCAGCGCCGGCGACGCGAGCGCGTGCACTGGACAGGCCGCGACGATCGTGGACGTGAACAACGGCACCGTCGGCAAGGGTATCGACGTGGAGCTGACGGACGTGGTCGCGACCAGCCAGAAGTTCCTGGTCTCGAACAGCAACACGACGCACTCGTGCCTGTGGGGCGCGTTCGTGTCGGATCAGGTCGCGACCGCGGCGGAGTACACGGGCGTATTGATCATCTCCTACGGCGCGCCCAACGTCAGCAATGACGCCGGTGGATACGCCCCGTGCCAGTCGGGCACCGACGGCATCCCCGACGACATCAAGCCCGGCGACAAGCTGCACATCTACGCGAAGACCGATGCGTACACGCCGGGTGGCGCGAACGGGTGTTCCGGCGACGTCCCGGAGGTGCAGCTCCGCGTGTTCCAGAGCTGCCCGGTGGAAAACAAGGGCAGCGCGGCGGTGCCCGCGCCGAAGGTGCTCGACACCACCACGGCCGACACGATCGCCGCTGGCACGGACGCCGCGACCATCAACAAGTGGGCGGGCATCCTGGTCAGCTTGCAGGGCGTGACCGGAGCGGCCGCGGACGGCGGCGGAGTTGTGGGGCAGTATGGTGCCATCAAGTTCACCGAGACGAACCTGGAGGCGCACGACAAGCTCTACTACTACGACCTCAGCGGCGGCGGCCCGAAGGGCTCTGGCAAGGGCTGGGTGTACGCGAACGCGACGTCGTTCAGCAACATGACCGGAATCATCTATCACGACTACTGCACCTGGTCGCTGAACCCCCGCGACAAGTGCAACGACGTGACGCCGCCGAGCGACGACTGCTCGACGCCGGACGCCTCCACCGACTGATCTGTTCCAGGGGGAAGGGGATGCCGGTCCGGCGCGAATCCGCGCGGACCGGCATCGCCGTTGACGACCGGGCGCGGACACGCTCGAGCCCACCGCGATCCGCGCGCTGTTCTCCGGGCAGGAGCGCGAGGTGACCGGCTCGTGGGACCCGACGTGCGCGTGGTCGACGGCTACGTGGCGGCGCGCTCGCCGGCTACTTCTCGGTCAAGGGCGGCGCGCCCGGGTCGCAGCGCGTCGTGCGCGTGAAGGGTCGCGCGACCATGGGCTTCGTCGAGTGCTTCGTCGCCGACGGCGCGCCGCTCTTGCCCGCGCGCTGATCGCCGCGTCGGCACTGCGCCGTCGCGCGGTCACGAAACGCCGATCGGTTCACCCGATCGCGCACTGGTGACCGTCGCGCGGTCACGAAACGCCGATCGGTTCACCCGATCGCGATCTGGTGACCGTCGCGCGGTCACGAAACGCAGATCGGTTGAACCGATCGACGATCTGGTGACCGTCGCGCGGTCACGAAACGCCGATCGGTTCACCCGATCGGCGATCTGGTGACCGTGGCGCGGTCACGAGATGCCGATCGGTTCACCCGATCGCGATCTGGTGACCGTGGCGCGGTCACGAAACGCCGATCGGTTCACCCGATCGCGATCTGGTGACCGTGGCGCGGTCACGAAATGCCGATCGGTTCATCCGATCGCGATCTGGTGACCGTCACGCGGTCACGAGATGCCGATCGGTTCACCCGATCGCGATCTGGTGACCGTCACGCGGTCACGAAATGCCGATCGGTTCACCCGATCGCGATCTGGTGACCGTCGCACGGTCACGAAATGCCGATCGGTTCTCCTCGACGTGTAACAGCCGCAAGATTGGGGCTGGGACGTGCCCGACGCCGGCGTCCGCCTCGCGGCGTTCTATCTCGACCAGAGCGCCGACAGATCCAGCTCGAATGTCTCGAACGGCTGGACTCGCACCCTCGCCGCTCCGCGCCAGGTACCGAGCAGGCGATAGCCGCCGCCTTCGAGACCGAGCGCTTCCAGCGTTTGCGCCGAAGGGTCGACGAGCCAGATGAACGAGACGCTCTCGCGCAGATAGATCGGGACCTTGTCCGCACGATCTGTAGCGGCCGTGGAAGGGGAGAGGACCTCGCACAACCAGTCGGGAGCAAGCTCGAACGCGGCTTTCTCGGGAAGCTCTGGCATCCGCTCGCGTCGCCAGCCGGCAAGGTCCGGTACGAGGACATCGCCGCGCAGGTGCAGCTCCGGCTCGTCCAGGATGATCCAGCCGCCGGGGCCGCCTTTGCCACGATCGAACGGGCCATAGAGCTCCCCGCCCAGGTTCGATGCAGCCCGGGCATGCAGCGACGCAGGACGCGGACTCGTCACCAGCTCGCCGCCGATGATCTCGGCCACCACGTGGTCGGGCACTCCGAGGAGATCCTCGTAGGTCGCCTGCTTCCGAGCGGGGTCGGCCATCTGCCGCGCAGTATAGCAACCAGCGGGCCGTCGCGCGGTCACGAGATGCCGATCGGTTCACCCGATCGCGATGCCCACCGCGATCCGCGCGCTGTTCTCCGGGCAGGAGCGCGAGGTGACCGGCTCGTGGGACCCGACGTGCGCGTGGTCGACGGCTACGTGGCGGCGCGCTCGCCGGCTACTTCTCGGTCAAGGGCGGCGCGCCCGGGTCGCAGCGCGTCGTGCGCGTGAAGGGTCGCGCGACCATGGGCTTCGTCGAGTGCTTCGTCGCCGACGGCGCGCCGCTCTTGCCCGCGCGCTGATCGCCGCGTCGGCACTGCGCCGTCGCGCGGTCACGAAACGCCGATCGGTTCACCCCAACGCGGGCGCGCGTCACTTGCGCGGCGCGCGGTACACGTCGTAGTCGCTGCCGCCGTTGGACGCGAAGTACAGCCAGCACAGGTCCGGCGACATGCTCGGATCCGTCTCGTCGCGACCGGGCTGGTCGACGTCGGTGAGTGGCGTCGCGTCGGACGACGGCATGCCGTTGGATTCGAGCGGCACGACGTAGAGGTCGTTCACGCCTGCCGCGTTGCAGTTCGCGCCGACCTCCGGGCCGCGGAACAGGAGGAAGCTGCCGTCCGGCGGCGTCCAGGGCGTGGCGTCACCGCCGGTGCGATGGCAGCCGCTCGGCGACATCACGATCGGGACCGCGGCGGGTTGGAGGGTGGTGGCGCCGACCGCGATCGTGAGCAGCTCCGGCTCGCCGTTCCGGTCCGACATCCACCACGCGCGGGCGCGCTGTGCCGCGACGGCGATGCTGTAGTTCGAGTTCAAGCCCGCGCCCGACGCGGCCCCGTTGAACGGCGGTGGCAAGACAATCACGTTGCTCAGGTTCTTGCCGGTGCGCGTGCCGGCATAGATCAAGCGCGGCGTTCCCGGGCCGCCCGACGTGCGGTCGAACAGGAAGTCGTGTGCGCCGATGCCCGCGAGGGAGCTCGGCACGATCAGCGGACCGCTCGCGGCCGAGCCGGACGTGTTCACGGACGCGCCCATCGCGCCGGGGGCGACGGCGGCGAAGTCGGTCGCGTACCAGAGCTGCTGCGCCTGGTTCGACGCGCCGGCGCGGAAGAACAACTCGACGCCGCTCTGGCCCGGGCGCGGGAAGCGCTGATCGCCGGCCGTCGCCGTGTTGACCCGCGTCAGCTTGACGGACGTGCCGAACTGGAACGACGTCGTGTCGCTACAGTCGAGGCACGCGCCGGCGGAGCAGTAGCGACCCGCCGGGCAGTCGGCGATGGTCTGGCAGCCGCTGCCGCCGCCGCTACCCGCGACCGCGCCGCCGCCCGCCGATCCGCCGCCGCTGCCCGCCGCGCCGGCGCTGCCCGCCGCACCGGCGCTGCCGGCTGCGCCACCGCTCGCCGAGCCTGCCGAGCCTGCCGAACCGCCGGTGCTCGCGCCCGCGGCGCCACCCGCGGACGGACCCGCGCTCGTGAAGCTGGTGTTCCCGCACGCCGCGAGCGCCACCGCCGTGGCGAGCAGCCATGCGGCCTCGCTGATTCGCGCCGTCAAGACAAGATCCCTCACCCCTCGAAGGATACCCGATGCGGGCGTTCAGAGCATGCTCACCGGATCGATGTCGATGGCGACCCGGACGTGGCGATCCGCAGGCGCGCGGGCCACGGCCAGGAGCGCCTTCCGGAGCGGCGCGCGCTCGACCGAGCGCAGCATGAAGCGGAAGCGGAAGCGGTTGCGCAGGCGCGCGATCGGCGCCGCTGCCGGGCCGATGACCAGCACCCCGGGCGCGGCGGCCTGCTTGGCGATGGCGGCGAGACGCTCGGCCTCGGTGCGGGCGCGGCGCTCGTCCACGGCGTCGACGCGGACCAGCGCCATGCGCGAGAACGGCGGGTAGCCGAGCTCCTCGCGGTCGCGCATCTCGCGCTCGACGAAGCCGTCCACGTCGTGGCGCACGCTGAGGCGGATCGCCGGGTGATCCGGATCCCAGGTCTGGATCACGACGCGGCCCGGCGTGTCGCCACGGCCCGCGCGCCCGGCGACCTGGACCAGCAGCTGGAAGGTGCGCTCGGAGGCGCGGAAATCCGGCATGCTGAGCGCGGCGTCGGCGTTGAGCACGCCGACCAGGGTGACGGCGGGAAGATCGTGGCCCTTGGTCACCATCTGGGTGCCGACCAGGATGTCGATCTCGCCGCGGCGCATGCGATCGAGCACGCGCGCGCTCTTGGCGCCGGCGGCGACGTCGCGATCGAGCCGCGCGATGCGCGCGCCCGGGAACGCCTCGCCGAGCACGTGCTCGATGCGCTCCGTGCCCGCGCCTTCCTGCGCCAGCTTGTTCGAGCCGCAGCGCGGGCACGTCTCCGGCAGCGGGCACGAGTAGTCGCAGTAGTGACAGAACAGACGCTGGCCGCTGCTGCGATGCAGCGTCAGGGCGACCGAGCAGCTCGGGCAGCCGCACACGTCGCCGCACGCCTCGCACACCACGCTGGGCGCGAAGCCGCGGCGGTTCAAGAACAGGATCGTCTGCTCGCCGGCGGCGAGCGTCTGCTCGAGCGCGCGATGCAGCGGCAGGCTGAGCAGCTTGTGGCCGCTCGGCCCGGGACCGATGCGGCGCAGATCGACGACCTCCACCTTGGGCAGCGCCGTCGCGGCGCGCGCGCGCTCCGGCAAGCGCAGGCGCTCGAGACGGCCGGCGCGCACCGCCGCCTCGCTCGACAGCGACGGCGTAGCCGATCCGAGCACGCACACCGCGCCGGCGCGATGCGCGCGCAAGAGCGCCATGTCGCGACCGCTGTAGCGCACGCCTTCCTCTTGCTTGAACGAGCCGTCGTGCTCCTCGTCCACGCAGATCAGGCGCAGCGCGCCGACCGGCGCGAACAGCGCCGAGCGCGCGCCGACGGCGACGCGCAGCTCGCCGGCGCGGAGGCGCTTCCACATCGCGTGGCGATCGCGGTCCGACAGCCCGCTGTGCAGCACCGCGATGCCGTCACCGAGGCGCGCGCGGAAGCGCGCGACGAGCTGCGGTGTGAGCGCGATCTCGGGGACCAGCACGATCGCGCCGCCGCCTTGCTCGAGACAGCGCCCGACCGCCCGGAGGTACACCTCCGTCTTGCCCGACGCGGTTACGCCATGCAGCAGGAACGCGCCGCGCTCGCCGGCGTCGAGGGCGGCGAATAGCCGGTCCACGGCGGCTTGCTGGGCGACGGTCAGGCTCGGCGCGGTGTCGGCTTCGGCCGGCTCGGCGAAGAACGCGTCGCGCTCCTCGCTCACGCGATCGACGGCGGCGAGGCCCGCTTCCTCCAGCTTTCGCGTCGCGGTGCGCGCGTTCTTCCATTGCTGCGCCAGCGTGGCGAGCGGCGTGGGCCCGTGCTCCTGCAAGTGGAGCGCGATCTCGCGCGCTTGTCCGCGGAGCTTGTCCGGCAGCTCGCCCTCGCCCGTGAAGCGCGCGACCTGCACCACGCGCCCGACGGTGGGCAGCGCGGCGCCGTCGAGCAGCCCTTGCTGCCCGAGCGACTCCGCGGCCGATCGCTCGACCGCGGGCAAGGCGAGGCGCATCACCTCGCCGATCGGCGCCAGGTAGTAGCGCGCGAGCTCGACGAGGAAGTCGAGCAGCTCGATCGGCAGCACCGGCTGGCTGTCGACCACGGCGCGGATCGGCTTGATGCGCTCGAGCGGCACGCCGGCGGGCGGCTCGTCGCCGACCTCGATCACCACGCCGAGCACGCGGCGTCGCCCGAACTCGCACAGCACGCGCGCGCCGCGCTGCACTTCGGCGGCGCGCTCCGCCGGCACCGAGTAGGTGAAGGCTTGACCCAGCGGGACCGGCACCGCGACGCGAGCGAAGGTCACGGCTTCTGCATGAGCCAGACGACGGCGATCAGCGCGACCACGACCAGCGCCACGACCAGCACCACGAGCCCGTTGCGACGTGGCTGTGGCGGCGCGGGAGCCTCGTTCTGCACGATGCTGGCCGGCGTCTGCTCCAGCTCCTTCTCGATCGACGGCTGGTCGGTCGGCTGCACCGCCAGCAGCGGCCCCGCTTCCACCGCCTTGGCCGCGCGCTCGCGAGCGCGGCGGCGCTCGACGATCTCCGCGCCGAAGTTGTCGAGCAGCCACTCCCCGAGTCGCAGCGGGCTGGCGACGAGCCCCGCGTCCGCCACGTATTGCTCGAGCTCGCGCAACATCACCTGGGCGCTCGCGTGGCGCTGCTCGCGGTCGCGCGCGAGCGCCTTCATCACGATCGCGTGGAGGCGCTCCTCCTGGGGATAGCCGCGTACGGGCAGCTCCGGGACGATCGCCTCGCGCGCCTGCTCGATCGACGGAGGCCGGCCGGCCTCGCCCTTGTACAGGCGTCGCCCGGCTAGCAGCTCCCACGAGATGACGCCCACCGCGAACACGTCCGAGCGCCCGTCCAGCGTCTCGCCCCGCGCCGCTTCCGGGCTCATGTAGCCGGCCTTGCCCTGGATCGCCTCTTCCGGCACGTCGCCGCTCGCGCCCATCGCCCGCGCGATGCCGAAGTCGCACAGCTTGACCTCGCCGTCGAAGCTCACCAGCACGTTCGACGGCGACACGTCGCGGTGCACGATGCCGAGCGCCTGCCCCTCGTCGTCCTTCTTGCGATGCGCGTAGTCGAGCGCGCGCAGCGTCTCGACGACGATCAAGAGCGCGAACTCCACGGGCAGCGGCGTCTTGCTGCGCGAGCACTGGCGCAAGAGCTCGCGCAGGTCGAAGCCCTCGACGTAGTCCATGGCGATGTAGAGCGTGTCGTCCACACGCCCGAGATCGACCACCTGCACCACGTTGCCGTGGGACAGCTTCGCGGCGAGCTTCGCCTCGTCCACCAGCAGCTGGGAGAACTCGCTGCTGCTCGACAGCATCGGCAGGATCTGCTTGACGACGGTGAGCTTCTCCCCGCCAAGCTCGGTCTTCGACCGGCCCAGGTAGATCCGCGCCATGCCGCCCTCGCCGATCTTGTCGAACAGCACGTAGCGGCCGAAGCGGCGCGGCAGCGGGTCGGCGGGCACGTCCTGGGAAACCACGTTCCCCGCGGTGATGGCAGTCGCCGCGGGCGCGGTCAAGGCCTGTCGGTGCGGCGCGGAATCCCGCGCGACGGACGCGGGACAAGTCCCGCTTCGTCGTGTAGCCTGCGCTGGACGCGCGGGGCCTGTCGCGGCGCGCCGGGGCCCGCTCGTCCGCTTCGGACCATGTGGATTCTCGTCGGCTTTTGCATCCTGGCGTTGCTCGCGATTCCTCTCGTCTTCGCGATCCGGAGCTCGACGGAGCTCTTCCTGCTGGACGTGCGCGCCGGCAAGGTGACGTTACGGCGCGGTCGCCTCCCGCCCAAGCTGTTCGCCGAGATCGAGGACATCGTCCGGCGCCCCCCGATCGACGCTGCACACGTGCGCGTGATCGCCGAGGACGCCAGACCCCGCGTGCTGCCCGATCCGGGTCTGTCCGACGGACGCCTGCAGCAGCTCCGCAACGTCGTCGGACGCTTCGAGCTCGCGCAGATCCGCACCGGGCGACGAAGGGCGTAGGGGCTACGCGCACGCCCGGTCGAGCCGGCGGAGTCGGGCACGGAGCCGACCGCATAGCGCGGCCGTGCGCTGTCCCTCACGCGCAGCGCGCGCGCCGGCAGCTCGGCGAACGCCGCGCGCAAGACCTGCTCGACACTGCTGCCGGCCCTCACGTGGGCGCTGGCGATCGCCCGCGCCGCTTCCCCCTGCTTGAAGCCGAGGCCGCACAGCGCCGACAACGCTCGCGCGGCGTTGTCGGGCGACGCGACCTGCCCGTACGGCGATCCGTCGGCGTGGCGGAAGATGAAGCCGGTGCACGCGCGTCCCTGGATGGTGAAGCGACCGCGATGCAGCGCGCGATGATGCGCACCGCACAGGACGAGCAATAACTCCGGATCGTGGCTGCCGCCATCGGCGCGCGGACGCACGTGGTGGATGTCGACGAAGATCGCGTTGCAGCAGCCGGGCACCTGGCAGCGGCCGCCGTCGCGGCGCATCACCGCGCGACGCGTCGCCGGCGGAATCGTCTGGCTCGCGCGCTCACCCGCGTGGATGTGCTGGGCGTCGCACCCGGCCATCTCGACAATCCCGGGATCGACAGCGATGGCTTCGCCCTTGCCCTGCTGGGTGCCGGCGCCACAGGACTCGCACACGGTCATGGCGATCTGGTAGCTCGCGCGACCGGCGTCGGTCGGGCCGCCGAGCACGGTGCGCGCCATCAGTAGCAATACCGCGTCGTCATCGAGCGACCCGTCGCTATCGCGACGCAGCTTCGCCGTGGCTTCGCGGAAGGTCGCGAGCGTCTCCGCGGTGACGTCGAAGCGGAGTGTGTGCCGGCGCGCTTCCGGGCGAGCCGGATCCGCCGGCGTGTCGCCGGGCCGGTGCCCGCTCACCAGCCGCTCGACCTCGCGCACGGTGCGCGACTTCGCCGCGGCCAGCCAGTCGCGCTCCGTTTCCCCGACGGCGACGCGCGTCAGCTCGCGAACCGCCGACCACGACAGGTCGCCGGCGGCGAGCGCCGCCTCGAGCACGGGCAGCCGCTGCAGCGCTTCGGCGACGCGGAGCTTCTCCTCCGTCACCCGCGGCCCATAGCCGAGCGTGCGCTCGACGTACTCGGCGAACGTCGCGAAGCCGAACCGCTCGTGCACGCGCGCGCCTCGCGCGACCAAGAGCCAGCGCCCCTCGTCGTGGTCCAACGCCGCACGTTCCCCCGCGATGCGCAAGAGCTCGTCGTGGGCGCGCTTCCAGTCGTTGCGTTGATGAGACATGGGCTTTCATAACATGCTGTTTCGACGCCTCCCGAGAGGCGCTCTGGCGCGCGAACGCATGCCGGAACGCGTTTCGCGCCGCGCGCTTCTCTCAGCACGCGCGTGCGGACCGACAGCGACGGCAGCGACGCATTCCGGGGGCGACCGGCAATCGACGGGGCGCGTTGACCGCCAAACGTGTCAAGCGCGAAATCGTCGGTGACGAATTTCTGTTGCCCCCACGTGGGCAGCAGGACTTCGAGCTAGCCGAGCTCGGGGACGCACGGCGGACGTCGCGGCTGGCCCACGTGGGCGTTTTCAACACTCGAACTCGAGCTCCTGTCGAGAGCAGCGACACAGCCGGCACGAACCCCGGAGCCCGGAGCGAGCCGAGGACAACGGTTGCCGCCGCGCATTGTCAGACCGCGCCGGCGCCGCTAGAGATCCCGGCGTGGAGTCGCCCATGGAGTCGCGCTACCGCTCGCGGCTACCGCTCGATCTCGCGCTCACGCTCGCGCCGATCCGCCGCGGGGCGAACGACCCCACGGTGCGCGTGGAGGACGGCGCATGGTGGCGCGCCCTGCGCACGCCGGCCGGACCGGCGACGCTCCGGCTCGCGCAGGACGCGGACGGCGAGGTGCGGATCGCGGCGTGGGGAAGCGGCGCCGCGTGCGCGATCGACGGCGTGCCGGAGCTGCTCGGCGCGCGGGATTCGTTGGACGGCTTCGCGCCGGAAGGGCGGCTGGGCGCGCTGCACAAGCGCTTCCGCGGCCTGCGCATCGGCCGCGCGCGCGCCGTGTTCGAAACGGCGTTGGTCACGGCGCTCGAGCAACTGGTGCAGTCCAGGGACGCCCACGCGTCGCATCGGCGCATGGTCCACGCGTGGAGCGAGCGCGCTCCAGGCCCCGTCGAGCTGTGGTTGCCGCTCGCGCCCGACGCCCTGTCGCGGCGCGAGCCCGCGAGTCTGCGCGAGCACGGTGTCGGATCGAAGCGTGCCGCGGCGGTCGGCGAGATCGCGCGCCGCGCGAAGCGCCTGGAAGAGACGCTGGACATGGAGTTTCCCGCGGCGCGCGAGCGCCTGCTGGCGGTGCGCGGGATCGGACCGTGGACCGCCTCGAAGATCGCGCGCATCGCGTTGGGCGATCCGGACGCGGTGCTCGTCGGGGACTATCACCTGCCGCACGACATCGTCTTCGCCTTCACCGGCGCCGCACGGGGAGACGACGCGCGCATGCTCGAGCTGCTGGCCCCGTACGCCGGTCACCGCGCGCGCGTGGCCGAGGTGATCCGCGCCGCCGGGATCCACGCCCCGCGCTTCGGCCCGCGACGCTCGCTTCGACGCTCGTGGTAGCGGTTCCTTGCACGGGCGCTCGCACTCACCAGCCGGCGCTGCCACGCGGCGCGCGCCACCCGACGCCGCGGCGTGACGACGTCGAAGTAGATCGCCCGGCCCTTCCACTCGCAGTAGCTCGAACCTTCGCCGACGATCACATGCTCCGCGCTCACATCCTCCCGCGGCACGTAGTACACGGGCGGGTGCCACGTCTCGAGCACGCGCTGCGCGCGGTGCGAGTCGAAGAGCGTGATGCCGTCAATCTCGCCGCGGATCCGGCGCTGCGTCGGCTCGACGCGCGGCGGGCGCGGGTAGTCCCGCACGGACGCCTGCCGTGCATCCTTCGGAGCGCTTCGTTCACCCACGTGGGGGATCTGGGGCCGGCCGCTCGATTGCGCCAGTGCCGGCACCGGCCGCGCGACGATCGACCCTGCTTCTTCCTGATCGGATTGCCGGTCTGGCGGCACACGCCTTGCAGTCCATCGCGCGCCAAAGGAGGCAGAATTCGATGCAGACCGAACAATCCGCAACAGAGCAAGTGCCACGTCTCGAGCTGAACGGCCCGGTGCCGGACTTCCAGGCCAACACGACCCACGGGCCCGTTCGTCTCTACGAGTGGGAGAAAAAGAAGTGGGTGATCCTGTTCTCGCATCCGGCAGATTTCACTCCGGTGTGCACAACGGAGTTCATCGCCTTCGCGAAGATTCAGGAGCAGCTCGCGAAGCGCAACGTGGCGCTTCTGGGCAACTCCATCGACAGCGTCCACAGCCACGTCGCATGGGTGCGGAACATCAAGCAGAACTTCGACGTCGACATCAAGTTCCCCATCATCGCGGACCTCGACATGAACGTCGCCCGCAAGTACGGGATGATCCACGAGGCCAGCTCTGCGACAGCAGCTGTTCGCGCGGTATTCTTCATCGATCCGGCGCGCAAGTTGCGCGCCATGATCTACTACCCGCTCAACGTCGGGCGCAATTTCGACGAGGTACTGCGCGTCGTCGACGCGCTACAGACCGTGGACGAGCACGCCGTGGCGTGTCCCGCCGATTGGCGACCGGGGGAGCCCGTGATCGTGCCTCCACCGACAACGACGGCTGGCGCCGAGAAGCGTATGCACGAATCCCAGTACGAAATCACCGACTGGTATTTCGCGAAAAAGACGCTCAAGGGTTGAGGGGGTGCCGGTCCGGCGCGGAACCGCGTTTCCGCGCCGGACCGGCATCCAGCGCCAATCGCGCATCAGCTGCACGAAGGGGAGTCCGTTTCGCAAGTCTGGCGCGTTGCGCACGCCCGGCGCGGCACTTGCACGCGCGACAATGCTCGCCCGCATGCGGCCGCCACGCACTGTGCTGAGCTGCTCACTGCGCCGACGCGTACTCGTGGACGAGCTGGCTGGCGGTAACGAAGCGCACCCGCGAGCCCAGCGTCTGCAGCTGGTCGAGCAGGCCCGTGAAGGCACCCCACCAGCCGGCCGCGTCACCCGGATAGGTCGTACCGGGGTGCCACTCGAAGATGAGCGGCTCCCCGGTCCGCACGTGGAAGTCGATCGCCTGCTTCTCGTACGCCAGGAGCTCGTCGGGGGTCATCATGTCCTGGCAGGCGTTGTCGCACATGGAAGACGTCTCGCCGTAGTAGACGACGATCGGCATGGGCAGCACGGCGAACGAGTGGCCCCCGAGCGGGTACGGCTTGAACGCATAGACGGAATATCGCTCCGCGCGCGCGCTGCGCTCGAGATAGCCCAGCCCTCTCTCGTCCAGCAGCTCGTAGGTGTCGTGGTTCGCGGTGAATCGGTTCGCGCGGAAACCGACGACCGTCCCAGCCCCGCAGCGGGAGCCCGCCTCCGCGATGGCGGAGAGCTCCTCCTCTTGTTGGGACCGCGTCGTGGTGTCGTCGATCGACGTCGGGTACTTGCCGGCGATCTCGTGTCCCGCCTTGGCCCAGGTCCCGACCGCCGCGCACTCCGCGTCGAGCTCCGCGCCGCCAAGCCACAGCGTCGCGACGATTCCGCGCCGATCGAGCTCGTCCATCATCGGGTGGACATGCTCGGTCCCGGTGACCTGGATGTTCACCTCGAGAGGTACTGGCTGCTCGCCGACGGCCGCGTCCGTCCCGCACCCGGCAATAGCGAAAAGAAGACACGCGGTCCCAACGAGTTGTTTGATTCGCGGTACCATGCCGTCTTGCAAAAGCACAGCCCGTGCCGCGCGCCGCGCGCGCCGACGGAAGTCCACAGCGGTCGCTCAACCTGTGCGCTGGCACAGTCGATGCTACGGCGCCGCATATGGACATGGCCGCGATCGACGACAAGGAGTCGCAGGCCCTGCGCGAGGCGCTGGACGACGAGTACCAGGCGTGGGCGACCTACGATCAGGTCATCCGGGACTTCGGTCCCGAGCGACCGTTCATCAACATCCGCGAAGCGGAAGCGAGACACATCGAGGCGCTCCGCGCGCTCTTCCACCGCTACGGCGTGGACGTGCCCGACAACTCGTGGCCGGGTCGGGTTCCCCGCTTCGCGAGCATGCGCGAGGCCTGCGAAGCCGGCGTCGCCGCAGAGGTCGCGAATGCCGCGCTGTACGAGCGGTTGATGCACAGCACGACAGACCCGGACATCCTCCGGGTGTTCCGCAACCTGCAGCGCGCCTCCGCGGAGCGTCATCTTCCGGCCTTCCGCCGCTGCATGAGCCGTGGGCCGCGGCGCGGCGCCAGGTGCCGCTGAGTCGGAGGCGACCCTATCTGGCGAAGAGCAGCGAGACGAGATGAGAATCCGTTGGAACTGTCCAGAAGACAGGCCGCCCATACGCGTTCTCGCCACCTCCGGGCGAAGTCCGATGGCATGCAGAAGTCCTCGACGCTCAGCGGGATGTCCCGGATGTACGGCAAACGCTGCGGGACGTAGCCGAGCCGGGTGCCCTTCTGCCAGCGTGGGTCACGTGCGGCAGTCCTGGTCCGGCCGCACGCAAGTGGGATGCCAGCGTCGTGCCGGGCACGCGGTCGCCCGGCCGCGTGCAAGGACTGCGCGGCGAGGACCGCGCCATGAATTCACTTCGCGGCGCGCCCCTACGGCCCGGACGCATCGCGATGGCACGCGCCATGCTTCGACATCGGGGTTTCCACAACCCAGACGCCGGAGGAGCCAAATGGAGATCAACATCGGAATCGACGCCAAGACGCGCGGGCAGATCGCGATGGCGCTGTCGAAGGTCCAGGCGGACACGTACACGCTCTACCTGAAGACCCACAACTTCCACTGGAACGTCACCGGGCCGATGTTCCAGACGCTGCACTTGATGTTCGAGCAGCAGTACAACGAGCTCTGGCTGGCGGTGGATCTTCTCGCCGAGCGGATCCGCGCGCTCGGCCTGCCGGCGCCCGGAACGTACCGGCAATTCGCCACGCTCTCGTCGATCAAGGAGGACGAGGGCGTTCCGAAGGCCGAGGACATGATCCGCAGGCTGGTCGAGGGCCACGAGACCGTCGCCCGGACCGCGCGGGACGCGTTCCGTATCGCCGAGGAGACGCATGACCAGCCGACGTGCGATCTCCTGACCCAGCGCATGCAGGTCCACGAGAAGACGGCATGGATGCTCCGGAGCCTGCTCGAGTGAAGGAAGCGGAGCTCGTCTTCGGTCCGGTCCCGTCGCGGCGCCTCGGGCGCTCACTGGGCGTGAACAACGTCCCGATGAAGACGTGCTCGTACTCGTGCGTCTACTGCCAGCTCGGGGCGACGCGACGAACCGGGATCGAGCGGCGGGCGTTCCATCCGCCCGCGGCGATCGCCGCCGCGGTGCAGGCACGGGTCGAGGCTTTGCGCGATCTGGGCGAAGCCGTCGACTACGTGAGCTTCGTGCCCGACGGCGAGCCCACCCTGGACGTCGGGCTCGGGCGGGCGATCGACCTGCTCCGGCCCCTGGGCATCCCGATCGCGGTCATGACGAACGCCTCCTTGCTCTGGAAAACCGACGTCAGCGGCGATCTCGCGAAGGCGGATTGGGTTTCGCTCAAGGTCGACGCGGTCCGCGAGGACGTCTGGCGCAGGCACAATCGCCCGCACTCCGGGCTCACGCTCGCGGACGTGCTCGACGGCATGCGTCGCTTCGCCGCCGGCCCGCGCGGCACGCTCGTCACCGAGACGATGCTCGTGAAGGGCAGCAACGACGCCGACGACGTCGTGGCGGAAGCGGCCGACTTCGTGGCCTCGCTCGGGCCCCGCATCGCGTATCTTGGCCTTCCCACGCGCCCGCCCGGCGAGCCATGGGTGGAGCCGCCCGACGCGGAAACCGTGGCGCGCGCTCTCGCGGCGTTCGAGGCGCGCATCGAGCACGTGGAGCTGCTCTCCGGCTACGCGGAGCCACGTCTCGCGTCGACCGGCGACGTCGCGACGGAGCTCCTGGCGATCACGGCCGTGCATCCGCTACGGGACGTGGAGGTGGACGCGCTCCTCGCGAAGGCCGGCGCGAGCCGGGCGATCGTGGACGATCTGGTGCAGCGCGGAGCGATCCGCGCGGTCCTGCACAACAACCAGCTCTTCTTCGTTCACGGCGGTTCCGCGCCAGACCGACAACCCTCTCCCGAAGCCTGATGGGGATGCGGGTGCGGCGCGGAATCCCAGGTTGCGGGCCTGCCGGCGGGCGCGGTTCTTGCTCCGGACCTCGCCCATGAGCACGCGCTGGCTGGCGGCGCTGTTGGCGTTCTTCGCGCTCGTCGCCGTCGCTCCCTGGGCCTCGGCGCAACCCGCGGCGGGCGACGGCGGTTGCGAAGCGGCAGCCTGCCCGCCGTTCGAGGACGAGATGCCCGAGGCGCCCACGCCGCCCGCGCCGCCCGCGCCGGCTCATCCGCTGCTGTTCTTCTGGGGCATCGGCTGCCCGCACTGCGAGGCAGCCAAGCCTTTCGTCGACAAGCTCTCGCGCGAGATGCCGAAGCTCGTGATCGAGCGCATCGAGGTCCGCAAGGATCGCGCCGGCCGCCAGCGCTTCCTGCGCAAGGTCGAGGAGTTGCACATCCAGGCGCCGGGCATCCCGCTGTTCGTGTACGACACGCGCTACCTGATTGGTTTCACCGAGGGCGTGACCGAGCCGCAGGTGCGCGACATGATCCGCGGCGCGAAGTCCGCGACGACGCCGGGTGGGAGCGAGCAGCTCGGAGCGGTGGTGCTGCCCATCGTCGGCAGCGTGGATCCGTCGCAGATGTCCATGCCTGCGTTCACGCTGCTCGTGGGGCTGCTCGACGGCATCAATCCGTGCGCCATGTGGGTGCTCCTGGTGCTGCTCGGGCTGCTCCTGCACGTGCGGTCACGGCGACGGCTGTTCATGTTCGGCGGCGTGTTCGTCGTCATGAGCGGCGTCGTCTACTTCTTGTTCATGACGGTGTGGCACGGCTTGTTCGGGCTCATCGGATTCTCGCGCGTGATCACCATCGGGCTCGGCGTGGTCGTGGTGATCATGGGCCTGATCAACCTGAAAGAGCTGTTCTGGCTGAAGAAGGGCGTGTCGCTGACGATCCCGGATCAGGCCAAGCCGCGTTTGTACCGGCGCATGCGCGCGATCACGAATGCCACGAGCCTTCCCGCCGCCTTCGTCGGCGTGACAGTGCTGGCATTCGTCGTCAACTTGATCGAGCTCGGCTGCACGCTGGGGTTGCCTGCGATCTACACGCGCATCTTGAGCCTGCGCACCGATCTACCGCCAGCGGTCCACTACGGCTACCTGGCGCTCTACAACGTCGCGTACGTGGTGCCGCTCGGCCTGATCGTACTCGTGTTCGCGACCACGCTCCACCGCTTCGCCATGCAGGAGCGCGGCGCGAAGGTGCTCAAGGCGATCAGCGGCGTGCTGCTGTTGCTGTTCGGCGTGGTCTTCATCGTCGCGCCGGAGCTGCTGGGCTGACCGGCGCCCGGCGCTCCTCAACCCACGACGTGATCGAGCATCAGCATCACCACGAAACCAATCACAACGCCGACCGTCGCGTGCGTGGCCGGCTGCTCGCGGTGGGTCTCGGGGATGATCTCGTCGCTGATCACGAACAGCATGGCTCCCGCGGCGAAGGCGAGACCCCACGGCAAGAGCGACCGCGCCAGCGAAACCGCGTACGAGCCGATCGCGCCGCCGATGGGCTCGACCAGACCCGTAGCAGCCGCGACCGCGACGGCACCGACGCGCTTGTGCCCCGCCGCGATCAGGGCGATCGCGACGACCAGGCCTTCCGGCAGGTTCTGGAGGCCGATCCCGATCGCGAGGGCCACTCCGTTCGCGACGTTGTGGCCGCCGAAGCCGACGCCGACGGCGAGTCCCTCCGGGAGGTTGTGGAGGGTGATGGCGAACACGAACAGCCACGTGCGATGTAGCGAGACGCTCGAGGCGCCTTCGCGTCCCTTGACGAAATGCTCGTGAGGAAGGAGGGCGTTCGCGATCCAGAGCGCGCCAGCGCCGAGCAGCAACCCCGCCGAAACGACCGCCGCGGCAGCGATCGGAGGGCCGCCCCGGCTTGCGGCCTGGAGCGCGGGCTCGATCAGCGAGAACGCGGTCGCGGCGAGCATCACGCCCGCGCCGAAGCCAAGCAGGCTGTCTTGCGTGCGCAGTCCGATGTTGCGCACGGCCAGCGCCGGCAAGGCACCGAGAGCGGTGCCGAGACCGGCGAGCAGGCTGGCGACGAATCCCAGCGAGACCCCGGACAGCGACGAAAGTGCGGGCACGGCCGTCTATTGCGGCGAGCTCGGCCCTGCTCTCCTCGGCTTGGACTCGTCCGCCCACGCGACGGCCAGCACGAACCAGCTGATGAGCGTGGTGAGCATGACGGCGTAGAACAACCAGTACTGCGCCGTCGCAAACGCGACTGCCGAGCCTATGAGGACGATGGCCGCGAACCACATGATGGCCTTCCAGTGACGTCTCATCTCGATTCCTCCGTGGCGCAAGTGAAGGCAGCAAGTGTGCCGCGGGGCTTGATCGGGACGCTGGGATTCGGGAGGCGAAGGTCCTGCGTTTCAGCTCAGCACGGCGCAAAGCATTCGCCTCTGCCGGGTCAGTGCTGTGGCGCCGGGTCGGCGCAGCAGCGGAAACCGACCTCCGTGCGCATCGCGGCGGGCGACACGTACGCGCAGCGGTGCAGGAAGGCCGAGTCGCCGCAGTTGTAGGCTCCGCCACGTACCGTGAGCGCAGCGCCAGACGCCGTCACGAACTCCCAGAGGTTGCCGGTGATGTCATACACACCGTAATCGTTGGTGCATTGCGGAAACGCGCCCGTGGGCTCGACGCGATAGTGGTCGATGCCGTTCGCGCGGTCGATGGCACCGCAGCCGGGCACCGGGTCGTCGCAGTGTGCGTCGATGCCATTGCACGCGACTGGATCGTAGACGTCGCCGTACGAGTACGTGGCGCGGGGAAGGCCTGCACACGCCATGGACCACTCCGTGGGCGTGCACAGCCGCTTGCCAGCGGCGTCGCACGCTGCCGACGCCACTTCGTATCCCGCGGCCGTACCGCCCGTCTTCCAGGGCAAGACGCCGGGACCCGACGTCGCCGCGCCCTCGGCGTCGCCCTCCGATATCGACGTGGCATCGGCGCGCGACGCCTCCCAGCGGTCGATGCAGAAGCGGCCCGTGACGCTGGTCATCTCGGCGGAACAGCAGTCCAGATTCTCGTCGATCGCGCCGTCGCAGTCGTTGTCGATGCCGTCACACAGCTCGAGCCGGGGCTCGCAAGGGCTCTCCGTGGTGCCGCTGTCCGAGCACGACGCGGAGAGGAGTAGGGCGGCTGCCGCGAGACAGCACGCGGCAATCCGCTCGTGGAGCAAGGCTGTCACGGTGGGTCCGGATGCACATGGCGGGCCGGGGTCTGCGTCCACTAGCGACGGCACGCGCATTGCTTTCCGCGAGGGGAGGAAGTGAAGGAGCCTGCCATGTACCGAACCGCTCTTGCCGTCGTCCTCGTCTCGATTTCCACCGGCGTCGCTGCCAGTTGCGACAAGCATTCCGCGCCACCTGTGGCTTCCAGCGCGGAACCCGCACAGCCACCTGCTACAGCCGCTGCGCCTGCCACGGAATCGGCGACGCCCACACTGCCCAAGCACATGGCCGCGCACTTCACCAAAGGCGCCGCCATGCAGACGGCTGTCATCCACGGCGACTTGGCCGGGCTCAAGACGGAAGCGAAGTGGATGGCCGAGCACGAGCTGACCTCCGTATCGGAGCAGTGGCGACCGTACATGCAAGCGATGCAGAGCGCTGCGCAGCACGCCGTCGACGCGAAGGACATGGCCGGCGCCGCGCACGCAACGGCGGAGATGGGCGACGCTTGCGGCGCGTGCCACAAGGCGCTCGGCGGGCCCAAGCTCGACGTGAGCACGCCGCCCGCGGAAGGCTCCGGCGCCGCGCTGCACATGCTGCGCCACCAGTGGGCGGCCGACCGCATGTGGGAAGGCCTGTTCGGTCCGTCCGACGCCGCATGGACGAAGGGCGCGGACGTGCTCGCGGACGCGCCGCTGACGCAGCCGGCACTGGCCGGCGAGAAGAGCATCCCCCCCGAGGTCGAGCTGCTTGCGCAGAAGGTCCACGGCTTCGGCGAGAAGGCGCGCAAGGCGCAAGGCGCCGATCGCGCCGCGCTCTACGGCGACTTCCTGGCGACCTGCGCGAGCTGTCACGGCAAGCTCGGCGTGAAGTGAGCCCGGGCGACGCTTCACGTCATCTCGCGCTCGCTGCGTCGGTGGAAGCAGTACCCATCTCGCGGCACAACCGCCGCGCGCAGGTGAGCGTTCGCCACGCACGAGCGCGTCGGCCAAGCGCGGGCGGGCTGCCACGGGCGATTCCGCGCCGGATGCGGCGCCGTCACTTCGCGAGCTGCATGATGCCTGGGTCGCCGACCCAGTAGAGGTGCGTCGCGTCGCTGGTCAGGCCCCGGACGGATCCCGTGAACATCAGCTGCGGCGCGCCGCCGCAGTGACGGCGCCGGTAGAGCCGATCGGTGGAGCTGTCGAGCTCCACCCAGTAGACGTAGTCCGCGTCCACCTCGACGCCGGCGAAGCCGCCGAGCGGCTGGCTGGAGTCGCGCACGGTGTCCGTGGCGCCGCCGGGATGCACGGCGACGAGGCGGTCCGTCGTCTCGACGATCTCCACATAGACGAGCGAAGCGTCGACGGGAACGGCGCGGCTGATGAACGTCCCGGTCACGAACTGCGTGGCGGGGGCGCCGGAGAGCGGGATCTGCCACAAGGTCTGTTGCGATCGGGGCGAAGTCGTCGGCGGCGTAGGCCGCGGTCGGCCCGACGGCGAGCGCGCGGGAGACGTTGGAAGGCGTGTCCAACGCGACCGGCTGTGCCGACCGGTTCGCGAGGTAGTAGAGGCGATCCGCGTAGTAGACGACGCCGGCGGCCCCGCCGACGACGCTGGACGTCGCGGTCGCCACGACGGTCTGCGCCGGCGATACCGAGTCTGCTCCGAGGTCGTACACGTCGAGGTAGCCGCCGTTGCCGTCTGCGGCGAGCCACGCCTCGGCGCCCCGCGCCGCGACCTCGTCCGTGGAGTAGAAGCAATTCGTCCCTCCGAAGGGCATCGCCGCGCTCGCCGCGAACGGCCACCACGAGAAGCTGGTGCAGTCGCCGCCGCGATAGACGTAGCTGACCGTGACGAGCACGAGCCCGCCGGTCGCCGCGACGACGGAATCGGCCTGCTGCTTGGAGATCGAGACCGGCGTCTTCGGCGCGTCGAGGATCGGCGCGCACGCCGGATCGACGTCGGGCGCCGCGTCGTGAGGCGGCGCGGGCGCATCCGGCGCGACGTCGCGCGGGGCGTCACGGGAAGCGTCCCGGGCCGCGTCGCGCGACGCATCGGCGCTCGCGTCGACGCTCGCGTCGTGCGGGCCGCCGTCGGCGCCGGCGCGATCGCCCACCAGGCCACCGCACCCCACGGCGATCGCGCCGAGCGCCAACGCCAGACGTCGCAGCTTCATCGACGCACCCCGCGCGGAGCGGCGAGCGCCTTGAAGACGTTCCACGCCGGCTTCGCCGAGTCGTCGGCGCGAAGCAGCCCGTCGTGCATCACGAGCGCGGCGAGCGAGTGGTTCGCGGTGCCGCAGGGGACGCAACCGGGAGCGCACGGATCGCAGCTGCGCGGCGCCGCGCACGGCTCCGGCGCGCGGTACCAGTCGTGGAGCGAGAAGAAGCCCGCGTACGGCACGCGATCGCCGGCGTGGTGCCAGGCCCGGAACACCTCCTGCAGGAAACCGACCTGCAGCGCCTCCTCCGCCGCCGGCGCGGCGAAGCCGATCTCCTGGAACACGACGGGCTGCTTTGGATACAGCGCGAGGACGCGCGTCAGCGACGCCGCGAAGCGACCGCTTCCCGGGCCTGCGTCGTAGTACGTGAGACCGAGCGCATCGAGGTCACCGGCCAGCCAGCGCGCGGGGCGCAACATCCGGCCGCTGGCCGCGGGAGCGGAAAACGACGTCGTCACCAAGGCGCGCGGCAACTTCGCGTGGATGTACGGCGCGAGCTCGTGCACCAGTCGGCGGTAGGCGATGAACGCCGGCGTCGGCGCGCCGGAACGCCGGAAGAACCACGGGCTGCCGCGCGGCGCGTAGCGCTGGTTGAACAGATCGACCTCGCTGCCGAGCGCGACGGCGATGACGTGATCGCGACTCGCGGGCACCTGCGCGACGAGCCGGTCGATGATCAACTTGCCGCGCGCGATGGTCCGGTCGAGCGGGCTCGGGCCGCCGCCCGCGGGCGCGCGCGCGTCGAACGGGTCCGGGCCGAGGTCCGCCGGCGTGGTCAACCGCGATTCCCACACCGTCGCGAGCGCCAGGTACACGTCGTAGCCGTACCCCACCGCGCCGTGCAGCAGCGGCGTGCGGCTGAAGTCCGGGCCGCGTCCGTCGCCGCGATCGAGCGAGGCCCAGGTCAGCGGCAGCGTGATCGCCGCCGCGCCCGACTCGGCCATGCGCGCGACCAGCGCGTCGCGCACCGCCGACGGATCGCGGAAGTAGTCGCAGCGCGTGCCCGGCGGCGTCGGCAGCTCGCGCGCGTTGGGCCACAGACCGACCTCCGGCGTGGTTGGACCGCGCGCCGCCGACCTCGCCCCGGCGTCCGCCGGCGTCGCAGCAACCGCGCGCGGAGCGCGGCCCAGGAAGCCAATCCCGCAGGCGGCCGCGCACGCCGCGGCGGCCAGGGCGCGCCATCGATGGGGTGCTCGAGCCAACGGAGACAAGTGTCGCGTAGCGCGCGCGGCGGCTCACCTCGCCTGACCCGCGATCAACCCGGAGCCGCCGGTTGCGGCGTCGGACATTCGGGAGCCCGGCGGTGCAATTGCATCGACATCCTGTCCGGCTTTGCCACTTTGCATCCCCATGGGGCCCAAGCCGAGCCGCTGAGGAGGCGAGCGCGTACGCACTCACGAGGTCGTGGTTCATCGGACGGGGTCGGGGGCGCGAGTGGAGACGGTGACGCAGGAGACACTCGAGCGCCTGCTCAAGCCGTTCGGGCTTCGAACCGGTCTGGAGCGCATCAAGCGTCGCCGGAACGATCACGCGGCGTCGCCGCGTTGCCCCGGCAGAAATGTGACGCCGATTTTGGCACTCACAGCGCCAAAATGGGCGTCACATTATAATGTGCACCGGATTTTGGCGCGCTCGGTGCCAAAACCCGCGTCACATTTTCTTTCCTGCCGGTGCGGCGCGGAAGCTCGCGGCCGAGGCGGAGGCGCGACGTATCTCTCTGGTCGGCGCTTCCGTTGTTCCGCCCTGCGTGACCGATCCCGCGACCAGCGCCGAAGTGTTGGGAGCGGCGCCCGCAACGGCTCGCGGCCCCGCGTAGCGCGCGCACCCCCGTAGCCCGGAGCGAGCGCGGAGGAGCGGCCTCACCGTCCGCAGTGCGGTCCGTGCGGGAAGCCGGCGGCGGGGCTCTTCTTCAGACGGTCCTCGGTCTCCGGCGTGTAGCGCCCGTTCTCGGCGATGCGATCGTCGGCGTGGTTCCGGTTCCACAGCTGTTGGAACGCCTTCACGTCGACGCTCGAGTGGGACGACGCGCCCGGACCCTTGTAGTCGAAGTGCATGTTGTCGATGGCGCCGAGCCAGTGGAAATCGTGCTTCTCGAGCGTGGGACGCCACGCCGGCGCCTCGGCGATATCGAGCGCGAGCCCGGTCTCGTGATTGCTGTCGCCGGGACGCGTCGCCAGGTGGATGCCGCAGATCCGGTTCGCGTACCAGCGCCACAGCAGATACTGCTGGGCCACGGTGCGCAGCGAGCTGTTCACGGTCATGGTCTGCTTCTTGTTGGCGTCCAGCGCCTTCAGCAGATGATCGCGCGCCGGCGCTTCCATGTAGAGGAACACGTTCGAGCGCGTGACCAGATTCGGTCGCTTCGGCACGGCGACGAACGCGTCCGGATCGATGCAGCGGGACTGCCGGATGATCTGCCGGCTGAGGCCGTCCACGCTGGAGGTGGAGCAGCTGCGCGTCGCGGCCTCGAGCACCGTGCCGCGGCTCGCGTGTCGATCGTGCGCTTCGCGTGGCGCGCGCGGCTCGTGCTTCGGCTCGTCCTCGGCGGGCGGCTCGGGGTTGTCGTCGAAGACGGGCGGATTGCCGGTCCGCGTGCGCTCGACCTCCGCGGCGGCGCCGCTGGGCACGGTCGCGGCGGCGGGCGCTTGATCCGGCGCGCCGCTCGCCGAGGCGGACGCGCCCGGCTTCTGCGCGGCGCCCACGATCGACACCACGTCGATGGCGATCACGCCCACGATCGCGACCAGGGCGAGCGCGATGCCGATCGTGCGCCGCGGGATCCGGGGCGCCGTGGGCGACGCCGGAGGCTCGGGCTCGGGCTCGGGCGCGAGCGCGGACGCGGGCGCGGGCGACGCGTCGTCGGTCACCTCCGCGTCGACGGCGGCGGGGGGCTCGGGGTCGGGCGCGTCGTCCGCCATGAGCCCCGCGGGTTAGCGCGAGGGCCGGGCCAGGGCAAGCGCAGCGCCGCAGCGCGTGGCGCGCCGCGCGCGTGCACGCGCCGCCGCTCGATTCCGCGCCGGACCGGCAACCCCCTGGCGATGCGGCGGCCGGGCGCGGATCGTAGTAGACACGCGGAGGCATGGCCGGGATCCCCTGGAAGGCGCTGGCGCCGGCGCTCGGAGCGGCGGCGGTCGTGACGCTCGCGAGCGGCGCGGCGCACACGTTCGAGCGCGAGTGGCACCTCGGAGCGGGACTCGGCGGCGGGATGTTCACCGGCGAGAGCTCGGGCGGGCCAGCGGTCGCGGCGTACGCGGGCTACGGCCTCTCCGACATGTTCGATCTGCGCGCCCAGCTGCTCGCGTCGCGCCACGACTTCGGCTCGCCCCAGCCCACGTGGGTGTATTCGGCCTCCGCCGGCGTGGCGTACAAGCTCGACATCATCCGCTGGGTGCCGTGGGTCGACGCGCTGGTCGGCTACTACCGCTTCCAGGGCGGCGCGTTGCCCGGCGGGCGCAAGCCGGACGAGCTCGGGCTGTCGGTGGGGCTCGGCATCGACTACGCGGTGTCGCGCAGCTTCGCCATCGGCGCGGAGCTGCGCTACCACGGTTTCGTCCGCGATCTGCCGACCAGCCTCTCGGACACTCCGTATTTCACCGGACTTCTCCGGGCCGAGTACACCTGGGGCTGGTAGGCGCCCCGGCGCCGGCGCTGGGGCTGGGGGGAGGGGTTGTCGGTCCGGCGCGGAAGCCGGCAATTTGCGACCGCCCCCGGGTCGCGTGCTACGGAAACAAGCATGCGGAGCGTCTCCCTGCTCGGCGTGTGCGCGCTGCTCGTCTGCGCGTGCGCGCGTAGCTCCCCGGCCGGCGCCGGGGAGGCGGGCCCGCGCGCGACGCCGCCGTTGTCGAAATCCGCGCCAGTGGCCAGCGCCAGCGCCGCGGCGGCGCAGTCCGCGCCACCGTCCTCCGGCGCGTGGACGGACGCGCTGCGCGTCGAGCGCTGGGCGGAGGCGGCCCGGCTCATCGACGCGCTCCCCGCCGACGCGCGCGGCGCGCCGGACGTGCGCTTCGCGCGCGCTCGCGCCGCCGCCCAGCTCGGCGATCACAAGCTCGCCGTGACGTTGCTCGACGGGCTCGAGGCGAAGCTGCCGCTGCTGGCCGACGAGATCGCGCG
Source organism: uncultured delta proteobacterium (assembly GCA_963775185.1). GTDB lineage: Bacteria > Myxococcota_A > Polyangia > Polyangiales > Polyangiaceae > JAPSGB01. The sequence goes on from CAVZIE010000018.1 coordinate 463,329, forward strand.
GCACCGCGCCCGCTCGGAGCTGGAAGCCGGACCGTTCGACGCGGCGGCGAAGTGGTTCGCCGCGCAGCCCGGCGTCGACGCCGCGCTGGACGCCGCCACGGCCTTCGAGCGCGCGGGGCAAGCCGAGAAGGCGCGCAGCGCCGTCGAGCGCGCGCTGTCGCTGCTCGCGCACGCCAAGCACGACCACACCGCGGTCGAAGCGCGCGCTCACGGGTTGCGCGCGCGCCTGGCCGAAGCCGCCGGCAACGCCACGCTCGCCGTGGTGGATCTGCGCTGGATCGCCGTCCACGCGCCGACCAGTCCCGAGGCGAAGGACGTGGACGCGCGCATCCACAAGCTCGCGCCGAAGCGCGCGCTCACGCCCGCCGAGCGCTTCGATCGCGCCAAGACGCTCGCCGAGGCCGGCAGCATCGACGACGTCGATCGCGAGGTGGAGCAGCTCGGCGCGCTCAAGGCGAAGACGATCCGGCCCGGCGATCTGCTGCACCTGCGCGGCCTGGCCCGCTATCACGCGCGCCGCGACTACAAGCAAGCCGCGACGCTGTTCGACAAGGCGGCGAGCGCGGGCAGCTCGGACGTGGCACGCGACCTGTTCTACGCGGCGCGCTCGCTGTCGCGCGCGCAGGACGACGCGCTCGCGATCAAGCGCTACGACAGCCTGGCGCGCCGCTTCCCGAAGACGTCCTGGGCGGAGACGGCGCGCTACCTCGGCGCGCGCCTGCACTTCATCCTCGGTCACTGGAAGCAGGCGGCCAGCGCGTATGGCGGCTACCTCTCGCACTACAAGGACAAGGGACGCTACGCGCGCACGGCGCGCTACGAGCGCGCCGTGGCGTGGCTCGCCGGCAATCGCTACACGCAGGCGGCGCGCGCCTTCTCGGACCTCGCCAAGGCGACGCGGGACGATCGCTTGACCGCGCGCTACCGCGAGCTTGAAGGCGTGGCGCTCGCGCGCGCCGGCGACAAGTCCGGCGCGTCGGCGCGCTTCCGTTCGGTGATCGCGGATCTGCCGCTCTCGTTCCCGGCGCTCGCGAGCGCTTCGCGCCTGGCGGAGCTGGGCCAGAGCGCGCCGGCGCCGATCGCGCCGCCGAAGAGCGCTGCCGCCCAGGCGCCGTTGGACGTCACGTTGCCGCCGAAGGTCGCGCTGCTCTCGCGCATCGGTCTCGACGGCGACGCCGAGCAGGCGCTGGTGGATTTCGAAGGCGAGATCCGCCGCCAGCACGGATCGCGCGGCGACGAGGCGGTGTGCCAGGCCTACGGCAAGCTCGCCAGCGCGGAGCGCCGCTACCGCGTCGGGCAGCGCGCGGCCAGCTGGTCGCACCTCGACAACGCGCCCTCGGCGGCCACGCGCTGGGTGTGGGAGTGCATCTATCCCCGGCCCTACGAGCCGGTGGTGCGCGAGGCGGAGCAGCAGTGGCAGCTGCCGCACGATCTCGTGTACGCGGTGATGCGTCAGGAGAGCGCTTTCTCGCCGGACGTCGTCTCGCCGGCGAAAGCCGTCGGCCTCTTGCAGCTCGTTCCGGCGACGGCGCGCAACGTGGCCGGAGAGCTCGCCGTGGATTTCGATCCGCTGCTGCTCGAGAGCCCGCCGTACAACATCCGGCTCGGCTCGTACTATCTGGGCAAGGTGCTGAAGACCTTCGGCGGCAACGTCGCGCTCGCGGCGGCGGCGTACAACGCCGGGCCGTCGGCGGTGTCGCAGTGGCTGGCGAGCGGCGAGCACCTGCCGCTCGACGTGTGGGTCGCCCGCATCCCGTTCTCCGAGACCCGCGGCTACGTGTGCCGCGTGATCGGCAACATGGCGCGCTACGCGTATCTGGACGGCGGCGCGTCGGCGCTTCCCAGCCTGTCGCTGGAGCTACCGCGCGGCTTGCGCGCCGGGCCCGGGCAGTACTGAGAGGCCGTGGCGCGCTCAGCGCGCGCCGCCATCCGCCAGGCGCTTCTCGAGCCGGCACGCGTCCTGGCCGCGCGCGTAGTAGCGCGGCAACCTGGTGACGACGCAACAGCCTTGCTTCAGGAACAAGTCGAGCGCGGCCAGGTTGGCCTGGGCGGTCACCAGGCTCATGCGTCCGGCTCCGCGAGCCCGCGCCTCGGACTCGGCGTGCTGGAGCAAGCGGCGCCCGACGCCGTGACCGCGCCACGACGCCCCGACGGCGATGGCGTCGAGATGCGCCGCGCCGTCGCGCCCAACACCGAGCACGGCGAACCCGACCGGCGTTCGACCGCGCGTCGCGACGAACGTGCACGCCGCCGGCGCTTCGCTCATGGCCAGCGTCTGGCCGGCCGAGCGAAGCGAGTACTCGGCGAACGCTTCGCGCCCGAGCGCTTCGATGAACGCCGCGTCGGAGGCGCTGCGGGAACGGATCGCGATGTCCAACGCCGCAAGCGTAGCGCGTCGCCGCCTCCGGGTGCCGGTCCGGCGCGGAATCCAGCTCGAGGCCGAGCTGACGCGTCGAGGGCGCCGATCTGCTACGCTCGGAATCGGCACGCATGACTCCACGCGTTCTCGACCTCGTCGAACGACTCCGAGCGGCGCTGGCGGCGGGGCCAGACTTCGCCTCGCGCTGTTGTTCGGCTCCGCGGCGCGCGGCGCCGAGCGCGCGGACAGCGACGTCGACGTGGGCATCATTCCGGCGGACGCGGACGTGTCGCTCGCTGACGAGCTCCGGCTCCAGGCCGCGCTTTCCGCCGCGTGCGGCGCGGAGGTCGACCTCGTCCGTCTGGATCGCGCGTCGACGCTGCTCCGCTGGCAAGCGGCGCGTGACGGCGTAGCCATCGTCGCGCATCCACCCGTGGAGTTCAGCCGGTTCCGCGCGCGGGCTGCGGCGGATCACGCCGAGCTCCGCATCGTCCGCGATCCCGCGGCCGAGCAGTTTCGCCGGCGTCTCGCCGAGGCGGGCGGCGGGCAGGACGCGCGGTGACCGATCGCGAGCTCGTCATCCAGCTGCTTTCGGTGCTCCACGGCACGTGCCGCGCGTGCACCGGCGCAGGAAGGCCGACGTCGGCGTTCCGGAACGACGTCGACGCCCAGGACGCCTTGTCGATGAGCTTTCCGGTCGCGCACACAGGCGGCAGTCGACGTGGCGTTCCACATTTGCAGCGACGAGACCTCGGGCGTCCCCGCTTCCTACTCGGAGGCGTTCGAGCTCCTGGCGCGCAATGCGGTGATCGACGACGAGCTCTCGCGTCGGTTGCGCGGCGTCGTCGCGGTGCGACACCGCGTCGCCCACATCTACGCCAGCCTGGATGGATCGTTTCTGGTCGGAGCTCCCTGCAGGTGTTGCGACGCTCGAGCGTTTCGGGTCGAGCGTTGCGCGATTTCTCGGCGAAGCACCGTCGCACGCCTGACGTCCGTGGTGCCTACTCGTAGATGACGAAGCTGTTGGTGGCGTCCCTTCAGTTGGGTTTTCACTGGAAGATCGGAAGAGCAGGAAGGTTTTCTGGGATTCGGGGTGTTCGGAGTGTGGAAGCCGTCGCAAGCCTTTCCCGCCGGGCGGTGACGTTGAAGGTGACGAGCAGCCCCACCGGTAGGCGCGAAAGACATGAGGCAGGTGATGACCTGCGCCTCGTGAATCGGGCGCTCCGATCACCTCGTCCGTTCCATCCCCCAATCTCCCGACCTTCCGATCTTCCTGTGCCATTCCCATGGGTCGTGACCGCAGCGGAATCAGTGCTTTGGTCGTTGCCTGAAATGAGCGGATTTCCCAGGTGACGCACCTTGTACCCGCGCGCCGCGGTGGCGAAGCCGAAGGCGGCGATCAAGAAGAAGCCCTTCTCGACGTCGCCCGAGAGCGCCAGCATCCCGAAGCCGCCGAGCAGGCCGGAAGTCGTGAAAAAGTCCGCCGGCGAATCGCCACACTTCGCGCACGGCATGCCGTCAGTCCTCGCTGCTGAATACCGCGAGGGCGATCATGATCACGGCGAGGCCTGCGAGCGGACCTGCGATCCAGAACGGGCGTACCGGGCCGAACGCCAGCGTCTCGCCGGTCACGCGCGCGTAGCCGAACTGCGCCGCCATCAGCGCCACGGCGAAGACGATCATGCGCAGCGGCAGCGCGACGCGCGCCGACAGCGGCCGCCGCGGACGGATGATGCCGTGCGTGGCCGCGACGCTCGTACCCCGGCGCGGCGCCGCACGTGACGTCGCCGACGACGGCATCAGCCCGATGCCGTCGAGCTCCAGACTGCGGCCGCCGCCGCCGCCGAGATCGTCCGCATCGAGCACGTGCCCGCCGAGCGACGATGGCGGCGGCGCGTCGCGACGCGACGCAGGCGCGCGCACCGTGGCGGCAGCCGGCGAGCTCCGGACGTACGCGGGGGGCGCGGGTCGGACGGACTCGAGCGTCGACGACGCCTGGGCCGGCTTCGGCCCGACCACACCCACGGCGGCTTCCAGATCGGACCAGAAGACGTCCATGTCGTGGTAGCGGTTGCGCGGATCGACGGCGAGCGCCTTGGTGAACACCTGCTCGACCGCGTCGCTCACGGCGACACCTTCGTTGCGTGGCGTCGGCCGTCGTACCTCGTCGATGGCCGAGCCCATGATGGCCGCGGCGTCACCGTCGAGGGGCGTGTGACCGCAGACCACCTCGACGATCGTGATCGCCAGGCCCCACACGTCGGTCCACGCGCCGGTCTGCCCGTAGCGTTTCGGCAGCCACTGCTCGGGCGCGCCGTACGAAGGTGTGAACGCCTGGATCGCCGTCGCCTGCGCGGACAGCTTGCCCGCCACCTGGGACGCCGCGCTCTTGGTCTTGCCGATGCCGAAGTCGAGGATCTTGGCGATCTTCTGGCCGTGGAAGTCGACGATGAACAGGTTGTCCGGCTTCAGATCGCGGTGCAGCACCGCCATCGGGCCTTGCGCGCCGGGAAAGCGGTGCGCCAGCGCCAGCCCGTGCGCGACGGGTGCGAGCAACGGCACCAGCTGCTCGAGCCGGAGCGGCGGCTTGCCCTGCTCGCGCCGCTTCTCGATCAGGTCGCCGAGCGACGTTCCGTCGAGCCACTCGAGCGCGATGAACGGCACGAAGCTGCCGTCGCCCGGGTCCAGGGTTCCGACCTGCAGCGGTCGCACCACGGACGGGATGTTCGCCGACAGCCGGAACAGCAGCTCCGCCTCTTCGCGGAACTTCTCGAGGAAGCTTGCTTGCTGCGCCGGTGCCAGGTGACCAGGTAGCTTCAGGCACTTCAGCGCGACGTCGGCGCGGAACGCCTGGTGGCGCGCCCGGTACACCACCGCGAACCCGCCCTCGGCGACGACCTCCTCGACCTGGAACGCGCCGGCCTGGAGCGTTCCGACGATCTTGAAGACATCGACCGCCACGCTACGGACTCTATCAGGGATCGGCCCACGCGCTGATCGTTCCGAAGCCGCCGCCGGCCGGCGCTGCGCCGTCGGCGGCCCAATAGGCCGCGAACGCGTCGCGGAGCACGCGCCCGGCGAGCTTGCCGCGCGGCGAGAAGCCCCACTCGGCTTCCTGGGACATGTCGTCCGGGTCGGCGTACACCCGCCACACGAAGAAGCCCGCGAACCAGGGCTTGTCGACGAACGCGCCGAGCAGCGCCTCGTATGCCTCGGCCTGCGCCACCTGGTCGACCACGACGTGGTGCATGTGGTCCGGCCATTCCCAGGGCTTGACCGCGGGATCCTTGCGCGTCGTGTAACCGAACTCCGTGAACACGATCGGCTTGTCCCAGCTGCGCGCGATCGCGTCGAGGTCTGCGGCGACCTTGCGCCCGCCCGCTTCCAGCGTGCGGAAGTCCGCGCCGGGCTTGTCGGCGAGCGGGTAGAAGGCGTTGACGCCGATGACATCGAGGTCGCCGAGGATCACCGTCTTGTCCAAGTCGTCCCAGTTTGCCGCGTACGTCAGCAAGCCGGGGTACACCGCGCGTACGTCGTGGATGATGTCGACGAAGCTGGGCGCATGCGTGGTCGTCACCCAGCTGCGCAGCTCGACGCCTACGGACAGCATGTCCACGCCGGCGTCGCGCGCGACCTCGGCCCACTGCAGCAAGAACCCGCGATAACCGCGGGCCCAGACCTCCCACGCGTCGTCGTCGCCGGGATCGATCAGCGCGCGCCACGCTCCGCTCTCCACCCACAGATGCGGGACCAGCATCACCCGCAGTCCTTCGGCGTGCGCTTGCTCGACGGCGCGCGCCACGTCCCTGCGGTTCTTCGCGAACGGCGCCTCGAAAGTCGGCGACACGCCGCTCGGCGCCAGATCCTGCACGCGCCCGAACGGCGTGATGCTGACCCAGCTGCCGCCCATGCGCCGGATCTCGTGCATGCTGCGCGCGCAGGCCGCGCTGCCGTAGCCGCGGTCCGGATGCAGGGCGCTCTCGATCGGTCCGACCGTGACGCCGCGGATCGCACCCAGGCCCGCGTCGCGCCAGCCGTCCCGACCGGGCGGCAGATCGATCGGTCGCGCGCCGGCGGGCGACGCGATCAGCACGAGCGCCGCCCACAGCAAGGCGGCCGCCGATCGCTCAAGACCGCTGCTGGTATAGTTGCGAGAGCACATCGTCGGTAATCGCCGCGACTGTTTCGACCACCAGATCCGCGCCGGCGCGACCCAGCTCGTCCGCCGCGTATGTATGCGCGACGGCCAGACAACAAAGCCCGGCGGATTTTGCCGCTGCAATCCCGGACAGCGAGTCCTCGATCACGAGCGACGCTCGCGCGGCTTCCCCGCCGATCGCGCCGCGACGCGCTCGACCCCGATCCGGTAGCCTTCGGGATCCGGCTTCGATTCGCGCGTGTCCTCCGCTGCGACGATCCCGGACACGTACTCCGTCACGGCGAGCACCTGAACCCCAGCGCGATCTCGTGCCGGAGCGCCCCGGATACGATCATCACCGGACCGTGCGCGGCGCGTCGCTTGACCAGCTCCGCGGCGCCGGGAAACACGCGCAGCCCGCCGCGCGCGCGCTCGAGGTAGAGCGGCCCCTTGGCCTCGACCAGGGCCTGCACCTCGGCGCTAGTGGTCGATCGTCCCGCGTCCGCCAGGATCGCCCGGAACGCGCCCACGTCGTCGAAGCCGAGGTAGCGCTTCCAATATGTCGCCTCGCCCAGCTC
>CAVZIE010000019.1:0-96563 GCA_963775185.1 uncultured delta proteobacterium
GCGATCCACCTCTACGAAGCTGTCGCCGATCCGGACTATGACGCGGCCGGAGTTTGGTTGAAGGCTCTCGCTCTTTCCCGTCAAGTCGTTCAGATGATCGACCGGCTCGCCCCGGAACCAAAACTTGCGGATGTGCGACTGCGTGCGTTGCGCCGCTTGCTCAAGCTGTACAGTGAGCAAGGCCTGGAGGCTGACGCCGAGGCCATCCGGAAGACTCTCGAATCCGCGGTCTAACCTGAAATTGCAGCCGCGGGTAGCGGCCCCTGTCGGCTGCTGGTCACCTGCCGGATGTCTCCGGACGAGTCGTTAGTTGAGAATCGCCGCCCTGGCCTGGGTTGATGTCGACTGGATCTTCTTCACGTACTCGTTGGGGGTCAGGTAGTCGAGGCTCGAATGCGGCCGGACCTCGTTGTAGTGCCGTCGCCATTGCTCGATCAGCACGGGCCTCGCGCCGATTCCGGAACCACTCCATGGTCAGGCACTCGTCGCGGAACTTGCCGTTGAAGCTCTCGTTGGTGCCGTTCTGCCACGGCTTGCCCGGATCGATCAACGTCGTCTCGATGCCAGCGTCGGCGATCCAGCGCAGCAGTGCGCGCGAGACGAACTCCGGCCCGTTGTCCGAGCGCAGAAGCTTCGGGGCGCCCGCATGCTGACCAGCGCGGCAGCACCTCGATGACGCGCCGGAGCGGATGCTGCCGGCCACATCGATCGCCAGGCCCTCGTTCGTCCACTCGTCGACGACCGTCAGACATTTGAACTGCTGGCCGTTCGGCGCAGGGTCGAACACGAAGTCGTAGGACCAGACCTGGTTCGGGCCCGTGCGGGCAGCGGCCGCGGCCGGCTCGCTGCGCACACGCTTCCTCGGCCGCTTCTTCGGCACCTGAAGCCCGCCTGGCCGCCACAGCCGGTGTGCACCGATCGGAGTTCATCGCGTAGCCGTCGCGTTCAAGATAGACGCTGGATGCGCCGATAGCCGAAGCGCGGATACTGCGCCGCAGAGTCGCTCATGCGCGCGATAACCGGCGCATCAGCGGCCGCCTTGTCGCGACTCGTACGCAGCTGGACCGCGCGACCTTGAGCAGCGCGCATGCCCGCCGTTGCAGGACAGGCCACGCCGCAAGCGAAACGACACTGCTGGCGCGCGCGGCGACGCTCACCATTTTTTTGCGGCGATCTCCTTCATCACCTCGATCTCGAGGTCACGCTCGGCAACGAGCTTCTTCAGCCGCGCATTCTCTGCTCCAGCTGCTTCAGAGCGGCTGCACGTCGTCGGCGTCCATAGCCGCCGAACCGCTTCGCCAGATATAGAGTCGTCTGCTCGCTGATCGCCGTGCTTCTTGGCGACCACCGCGACCGGATCGCTTGTCGGCTTCGCGAGCGATCTCGACCATCTGCTCTTCCGTGAATCTGCTCTTGCGCATCGTCTCTCCGGCTTCTGCCGGAGCGGGATTCTCTCAAGCTTCAACTGGTCCGAAAATCGGCAGGCATGTCACTGGCGTGCCGGCGTCCCGCGCGGCCAACGCGCCGGCCATCGTTCGATAGCTCCGGCGCGAACCGCGCCTGACAGGTGGTATCATCCGGTCATGTTGTGGCTGCGCCTTCGCAGCTGAACTTCGATCCGTTGGACCGACTGCTGGTCCGCGTGGCTCCGGCATCGCTCTCTGGTAGACTTCGAGCATGGACGTCGACCAGTTGCTTCGCGAGGCGCTTCGCCTTCCCACTGCCGCTCGCGCGAAGCTCGTTGGCGAGTTGCTCTACAGTCTCGACGACTCGCCGCCTGACTCGGACCGCGACGTCGCGTGGGCCTCGGAAATCCGCCGTCGCCTCGACGCGTACGACGCCGGCGACGCTCACACCGTGCCAGGCGAGGAGCTTCTACGCGACCTGAAGGCGATCGCGGGTGGCGGCCGTACCTGACGTACTCGAGGAGGCCGCGGCCGAAGCGCGCGAGGCTGCCCGCTGGTATGCCGAACGCAACCCGGTGGCAGCTGCAGCGTTCGAACTCGAAGTCCGTCAAGCCTTCGTCGAGATCGGCGCTGCGCCGGAATCGTGGCCGGAGTATCTCGAGGGTACGCGCCGATTCCTCCTGCAGCGCTTTCCCTATGAGGTCGTGTTCCGTGTCCGCGGCGGCCATGTTGCTCATTGCCGACGTCGCCCCGGATATTGGCGAGAACGAGCGGTCTAACATGGCGTTGCAGCTGCCGAGCGCGCGTCGCGCCGGCTGCAGCGTGATCGCGGTCCGCGCGCGGCAGACGCCCCGGCCATCGTTCGATGGATCCGGCGCGCCTGACGGGTGGTATCATCCGGGCAGGTTGTGGCTGCGCCTTCGCAGCTGAACGCCGGTCCGTTGGGCGGACCGGATTGAGGTAAGCTCTTACCGCCCGAACAGCGGGCACGCTTTTGAGGATCCGCCATGCCAACGGACACTATCGAGTTATCAAGGCGCACGCAGATTGCACTCGAGGCCATCAGACGTTCCCTTGACACTGAGCCCGGCGAGTATGGCGCCACACTTTTTGCTTCCCACCACCTCGAGGAGCTTGACCAGTCCTACTGGCAAACTCACCTCAACAGCGACAAGCCGACGCCCGCGCAGGTGCTCGAGCTCCTACGCCTACACTCGCACAGGGGCGACAACGACGAGGATGGTCTAGATACGCTCGACTTCTCTCTTCCGGGCGACGTCTCGAATTATGTGCTCTGTGTCAGGTTCAACGAAAATGGCGAACTTGGCGAGATTTCGATGGAGAGCTAGCCGCTGAACAAAGCGCGCCCGCCGAATGACGAACTCGAGAAGGTGATCGCTCCACCACGGGCTCGCTCGTTGTCTCCCGAAGCGTCTCGGTTTCCTGCTGCGGCCGCTGCTTCACTCTCGCGCTAGCCAATAGCCGGGTTCGCGCGCCCCGTGCACTACCTCGATGGTCCCCCGTCGTTCCCGATAGAAGACGATGTACGGGAACCGCTGGACAACGACGCGCCTGAACCTCTGGTCGCCGTCCCACTTCGGGAACGACGCTGGCGCCTCGCCGATACTCTGCACGACGTCGTCAACGCAGAGCACGAACTGCTGGCCGAACCCGGGCGTGCGCTCTTCGTACCACTGAGCTGCTGCTTCCAGCTCCGCGCGAGCCGGAGGCGCGAGGACGACTCGCGTCATCTCGCGCGGAGACGTTCCAGGATTTCCGCTTTCGCCTGCTCCCACGGAATGGCTTGGGCTTTGCCGCTCTCAAGATCCTTCGCCCGACGACCCAACTCGGCCGCCCATGCGGCGGTCCACGAGGCGTCCTCAGGCGGCGGGTCCCGCCGGCTGCGGGCGTTGCTCCGTCCCGCGCGGCAAACCGGTGACGACGTGGTTGCGTTGCGCAAGTTCGTCGGATTGAGTCGGTCGCGCGTGCCGTTGGGATCAGTGTTCACACCCTGCGGAACTGGGAGCAGGGCCGGCGTCGGCCGGAGGGGCCAGCGATCGCTCTGCTCCGCATTGCCGCTCGGCATCCGCGCATCGTCCGCGAGAACCTGAGCTCTGCCACATGATGGCGCGCGGGATCCGGCGCGAGCCGCGCCCGATGAGTGGTATCATCCGGGCAGGTTCCGTTGGTCGGACTCCTCTGCATGGCGCATCCTGATCTCGACGAACTGCTCAACAACCTCCTGCCTTTCGCGCAGGAAATGCTCGCCAAGCACGGGGAGTTCTTCCCATTTGGTGCAACCGTCGCGAGCGACGGTGAGGTCCGGCTCAATGCGGCCGAGCCCGACGACGACTCGGACAGTCTCAAGATGATCGACCAGCTCGAGCGCGGATTCGGTTGCGAAGCAGCGCAAGGCGCCATTCGCGCTGCGGCGATCTGCCTCGACGTGCGCGTTGCGTTGCCCAAGGACGGTAGGAAGACCGACGCCGTATGCGTGCGAGCTGAACACGAGAATGGCGAGTGTCCCGAGGTCTACCTGCCTTACCAGAAGTCCTCCACGGGTCATCTCACCTATGGCGAACTCTTTGCTGTGCCTGGGCGCGCCAAGATCTTCTCTGGCGCCTAGCTGGACGAAGCTGCGCAACATGATGGGTGGTTGCGCAAGCTCGAGCGAATCACGTCCGCTACGTCTTCGCTCGGCGCCTACGCGATAGACGTGCCGGCAGACGTTGACATCACAATCTTCCGGCACGTCGAGCGATGTCGGCCGACTGCTGGCCGGTTACGTCCCGCGCACGCCAGCTGCCCACAGTGGTAGCCTCCGCAGTCGAGGTTGGCGCTGATGAACATGCTCCTGGACGAAATCCGCGAACTCGAAGAACAGCTCGTGACGCCCGCGGTCCGAGCATCCGCCGACGCGCTCGACCGTCTCGTCTCGGACGAATTTGTCGAATTCGGAAGCTCGGGTCGCGTCTACAGCAAGCAGGATGTCATCGCCCAGATGTTGGCGGAACCGGCCGTCACGATCCGCGTCGCGGATTTCAACGTGCTCGCCGTTGGTCCAGAGGTCGCACTCGCGACCTATCGGACTGGAAGATCGCTCCGGAGCTCGCTCTGGCGACGTGAGGGTGAAGGCTGGCGCATCGTATTTCACCAGGGGACGCCGATCATCACCGGGACTTGAAGCCGGGAAATCCGTTCGCCCCCCCGCGCGTTGACAGGGTCATGAGGCTGCTCTCGCTCGCTCTAGTCGGTGTGCTGGCCGCGATCGGCTGCAAGGCCCGGCCCACGGCGACGCAGCGCGGCGCGCCGTCCGCGAGCGTGACGGTGCCGTCGCCGTCGGGCGACGCGGCGCTCGAGCAGTGCCGGGCGCGGATCGCGAAGCTCGAACGCACGCCGGTCGCGCCGGGTGCGCCGTTGTTCGAGGAGCGGCGCGCGGAGATCCTCGGGCGCGCACGCGGCGAGCCGTTGATCTGGGTGCGCGAGCCCGCCGCGGCACCGGACGAAGCGTTGCCGGACAAGGCGCGCGTCGCGCGCCGCGCGCTTTCGCATGCGTCGCCGTGGAAGCGCGTGCGTGCGTACCGCGCGCGGTTCCGCGCCGAACCGGCAACCCTCCGGAGCCTCGCATTGCGCGAAGGCTACGTGTACAGCGCGGATCCGCTGGAGGCGCTCGCGCTGGTCACACTGTTGCACGTGGAGGATCTGTTCGACGCGCCGGAGATCTGGCTCGAGCGTGGAAGCACGCGGACGCGGCTGGTGCGCGCGACGGAGCGGCGGCATGCGGTGTATCGCGATCCCGACGGGCGCGACGCGGAGCTCCTGTTCGGGGACCGGTTCGCGCTTCACGAAGCGGATCTCGCCGTGCCGCTGCACCGCGATCTGCGTGCGCTCGCCGACGCGCAGGGCTTCGATCGCACGCGCATCGAGCGTCTGACGGCGGACGGCATGCTGGCGAAGCTCCGCCTCGGTGGCGTGTGGGTGCGGGCGCTCGTCGAGTCGCGCGGCGCGAAGCTCGATCTCGCTTGCCTGGACGCGCCGCGATCGGCGCGGACGCGCATCGCCGCGTGGCAACGGCGAGACGCGACGCACCGGCGCGCGCTGGCGCGGCTGCACGCCGCCGTGACGCAGGGGATCGCCGACGCGCTGCCGTTCGATCGGCCGCGTGGCGAGGACGGCGAAGACTACGACGGGCAGATGCGCAGCGAGTGGCACTGGGCGTACAAGACCGGTCGCACCGCGTATCGCTTCCAGGATGACTCGTATCCGGTGTTCGACGCGGGCGGTCGACCGCGACCGCCGGAGGTGTGCGTTGCGTTCGTCGTGGACAGCTACGAGCGCGCGGCGGGTACGTGGTTCGCGCCGCGTGCGCACAAGCCCGAGCGCGTGCTGGGCACGCTCGATTTCGCCGCGCTCGGCCTGACGAATCGCGGTGGCGTGATGGCGTTCGGGCAGTTCGCGGAGGCGCACCACGAGCTGTTCGACTACGAGCGCGTGCCCGACGCGCAGCGCGTTCCGTTCCGGGATCGCGCGCGTTTCTTCGCGTCGCTCGTGGAGCACGCGGACCGCTTCCGCTCCGGCGACGTCGTCGCGATCCAGGGGCTGAAGGCCGACGGCAAGATCCATCAGCACGCGCTGCTCGTCGAGCGCACCGATCCGGAGACGGGCTTCCCGTACGGTCTCGCCGACCAGATGCACGTCCCGCGTCGGCGCACCTGGGAGACGATCATGGGGCCCGCGCCGCTGCGCAGCATCCTGTACCGCGCGCGTCCGGAGGACGTCGTGTGGCAGAAGCTCGCCGCGGCGCAGTCGGGCGACGCGCAACAGGGCTGAGCCTCCGCCAGGATGCCGGTCCGGCGCGGTATCCCACGGCGCCTCGTGTCAGCGATGACGCGTTCGGCGTGCAGGGAATGAAGAAGCGCCGCCGCGCGACGAATAGCGATGCGGATGCGGACTTGTGGCACGCCAGCGCCCCGCGTAGATTTGGCGTTGCCCGGAAGGAGCTGGAGCGTAATGCGACGTCACTTTGCGATGGCCGCGCTGCTGCTGGTCGTGGCTTGCAGCAAGCAATCGCCGGACGAAAGCGCGAGCGCCGAACCGGCACCCGCGCCAAGCGCGGCGCCGGTCGCCGCAGCCAGCGTGGAGCCGGCGCAGAGCGCGGAGCCGGCGCAGAGCGCGGAGCCGGCGTCGGCCGCGGCGGTGGCGAGCGCGGCGGCAGCGCCTTCGGCGAATGCGGCGTCGGCCGCGCCGGCGGAGAAGGCTGCGGCCGCGACCGGGGGTTCCGCGCCGGACCAGCCAATCCATACCCAGGCCGTGGCGGCGGCGAGTCCGAAGGCCGCCGCGCCCGCGCAGGCCGCGCAGGCCGCGCCTGCGGCGACGGTCGCGCCGGCGCCTCGCAAGGTGCGCATGGTGAGCGGGAGCGGCTTCAACGACGCGAACTTCGCCGGATCGATCGCGGCGCCGAGCCCGGTCGGTCCGGGCAAGACGGCGACCGCAACAGTGAGCTTGTCGGCGAAGGCGCCGTTCCACTGCAACGACAAGTATCCGTACAAGTTCACGGCGGACGCGCCGTCGGGCGTCAGCTATCCGTCGAGCGTGGTGCGCGGCATGAGCGTCGCGGGCACGCATGCGAGCATGGGCGTGCCGTTCGTCGCCGGCTCCGGCGGACGCGGGACAATCGCGGGGACGCTGTCGTTCTCGGTGTGCTCGACGGACAAGTGCTTGATGCAGAAGCGCCACGTGTCGGTGACGATCGACATCGACTGACGCGCGCTCAGCACGTCGGGCAGCCGCAGGAGACGCCCTTGATGCCCGAGAAATCGGCGCAACTGCCGAAGGGCGGCGTGCACACGCTGGGACCGAGGCACGCGCATGAGAAGTCGCCCTTGCAGCTCGCCGGTACGGTCACGCAGTGCGCGACGGGGCCCGTCTGCGTCGCGTACTCGGCGCAGACCTGGTTCTTGCCGGTGCACATGGCGCAGCTCGCGACGGAGACGCACTCGGTGGCGTCGACGCACTGGCCCGTGTAGCAGATGCCCTTGATCTCCGGCACCTGTCCGCTGGGACAGATCGGTGAAGGCGACGCGCAGGCGACCTTGGTGTCGTCGCACTGGTAGCCTGCGACGCAGCGGCCTGCGACGCACTGCGCGTCGGTGATGCCGTGGGCCGCACAGCTGCTCTGCAGGCACAAGTTGGGACACGACGGCGGCTGTGGGTCGCCTGCTGCGAGCCCCTCGCACGTGCAGCAGTCGGAGAACAGCGTGCAGTCGGCGGCGCTCGTGCACTCGGGGCTCGCCCCGCCGCTGCCCGATGCCCCGGCGGTGCCGCCGCTGCCCGACGTGCCGCCGCTGCCCGCCGTGCCCGCCGTGCCGCCGCTGCCCGCTGTGCCGCCGCTGCCCGCTGTGCCGCCGCTGCCCGCTGTGCCGCCGCTGCCCGCTGTGCCGCCGCTGCCCGCTGTGCCGCCGCTGCCCGCTGTGCCGCCGCTGCCCGACGTGCCCGCCGTGCCGCCGCTGCCCGCCGTGCCCGCGCTGCCCGCCGTGCCCGCGCTGCCCGATGTCCCGGCGGTGCCGCCGTTGCCGGACGTGCCGGCGCTGCCGCCGTTGCCCGACGTGCCCGAGCCGCCGTCGTTTCCGCCGTTGCTGCTCGTCGAGCCGCCGCAAGCGACGGCCAACGTGGACACCACCGCAAGAATCCCCAAGCTCCGCATGCGCGCGAGTATACTCGTTTGCTCGACGAACTGCCGCAGCCCGGCGCGCCGATCCTCGGGTGGGTCGCCGGCGACGGGACGGGACTGACGCTAGCGCGCGACCGTTGAGGCGCGATCGCACTCGTGCTAGCCAGGGGCCATGAGGCGGGTACTGGCTGGGGCTCTGGTGGCAGCGGTGTGCGTGTCGTCTTTCGGCGCGTGCTCCAGCGACGAGACGAAGAAGAAGCCTGCCGACGACGCCAGCACGGGTGACGGCTCGTCGGGGAGCGGTGGTACCGGCGGAGTGTCGGGTACGGGTGGCGTGTCGGGCACGGCCGGTAGCGACGCCAGTGCCGGTACCGGCGGCGTGAGCGGCACCGCGGGCATGGGCGGCATGGGCGGCATGGGCGGTGTTGACGCCAGCGCAGGCGCTGCCGGCATGGACGCCGGTGACGCGGGCCTGGTTTGCTCGCCGATGCTGGACCTGGACGCGGGCGCCGCGGGCAGTGCTGGCGCGGCGGGAAGCGCGGGTGCGGCGGGCAACGCCGGCGCCAGCGGAGCGGCGGGCAGCGACGCCGGCGTCCCCAACGGCTACAAGTGGCGCGACTGGGCGAACAACGTCTGCGGCGACTGCATCGGGACGACGCTGGACTGCAGCGCCTTCGAGGGCAACAGCAGCTTCGACCCCGCGACGGGCATCTTGACGCTGCAGCTCGACCCGGGGCTGGCGGAGATCGTCGATGCGCAGCTGGTGAACTTGTACTGGTACACCAACGACCCGGACGCGAGCGTGAGCAGTGGCGGCTTGAGCGGGTCGCTCGACATGCAGGTGGACAAGAACACGCTGACCGTGGATCTGTCTGTCGGAGGTCCCGCCGTACGTCAGTCACATCGGCACGATCGAGCTCGCGATCCGCGACGCCTGCGGCGTGACGAGCGAGACGAGCGGCTCGTGGCTGGCCACGTTCGATCCCGACGGCGGCACGGTCTTGCCGATCTACTGCGAGTTCTGATCGCGCCCGATCAGCGACAGGCAGTCCTCGAACTTGCCGCTCGCCGAGCGCGGGATCTCCGCCTTGTATTCGAGCTCCAGCTCGAACGGATAGCGCAGCGTGTCCAGAACGACCTTGCGCACGCGCGCCTCGAGCTCCGGCGAGAGACGATCCGCGACCAGCTCGAGCACGACGCGTTCGAGGCTGTGCTGCACCAGCCGGAACTGCTTCACCGGCGCGACGCGCCCGAGCGCGTTCGAACCGAAGCGCGGCCACACCCGGTCGCCGCCCGGCAGCTGCAGCATGTTGCGCACGCGCCCGACGATGCTCTCCAACACCGGAAGACCGAGCCCCGTCGGGCACGGCGCGCCGCGCGTCGCGTAGTCGCCCAGGTCGTAGCGGATCAGCGGCATGGCGAAGGCGTGGAGCGGCGTGACCAGCACGCGTCCCGTCTCGCCGATCTCGCACGGCGTGCCGTCGTCCCGCACCACTTCGACGAACACGCTCTCCGACTGCACGTGGTAGTGCGTGTGCTCGGGGCATTGGAGCGCGATGAAGCCCACCTCCGAGGAGGAGTAGGCGTCCACCACCGGGACGCCGAAGGTGCGGCGCGCGGCTCCGCGCAGCGCCGGCGGCAGCACCTCCCCGAAGGTGCCGAGCTCGCGCAGCGCCGGCAACCGCGTGCCGTTCCGCGCTGCTTCATCCACCAGGGCTTCGGTGTTCGACGCGTAGGTCGCCACGTAGGCAGGGGCTTCACGCGCGAGCCACACCAGCTGTTCCCGCACCGGCGTGTGCACGTCCAGCGTCACCAGCGGACCGCTGCGCGGGTGGGGCGACCAGTGCGCGTCGCGACGCCCGCCCGGCGCGCGCGCGCTGCCGTCGGGCACGGCGCGGATGGACGCGGCCGTGAGCGTCAAGTCGCGACCATGCCAGCCGTGATCGCGCATCGACACGGCTTCGATGATCGCGTCCTGCACGGCGCCGATCTTCGCCGTCACCGGGACGCCGGTGGAGCCGGAGCTGTGCGGCTCGCGCGTGACGCGATGCTCCTCGGGCACGTCGCGGCTCGCGAGATCTCCGGCGTGCTCCCGCACCGCCGCGCGCGTCAGTGCCGGGATCTCTTCGAAACGCTCCGGCAGTCGTGCGTAGTGGGGCGCGGTGCGCCGTGCGTGACGCACCAGCTCGGCGAGCCGGGCGCGCTGCAACTGTTCGATCTGCGCCGCCGGGAGGCGCTCGATCGCGGCGAGCGCCTTGAGCATCGGGCCGAGCGCCGCGGCGCGCGGCAGCATCGCGAGCTGGCACAGGTTGTCGAGGAGCGTCATCCCTTCGCGGCGCGCAGCAGATCCGCGCAGCGCTCGCCGATCATCATACACGGTGCGTTGGTGTTGCCGCCGACGATGCTCGGCATGATCGACGCGTCCGCGACGCGCAGGCCCTGGACGCCGCGCACGCGCAGCTCGGGATCCACCACGGCCCGGTCGTCCGTGCCCAGGCGACAGGTGCCGACCGGGTGATACACGGTGCAGATGCGGTTGGGGATCTCGCGGCGCAGCGCCGCCGCGTCGGCGAAATCCGCGCCGGGGTGGAGCTCGCCGTTCACGCCCTCGCGGATCGCCTTGGCCTGCATGATCTCGCGGACCAGCTGGATGCTCTTGAACAAGAACTCGAGATCGTCCGGCTCTTCGAGGAAGTGCGGATCGATGATCGGCGCCGCCGTCGGGTCGCTCGAAGCCAGGCGCACCTCGCCGCGACTCTTCGGGTAGATCAGCGTCGGAAGGATCGTCAGCGCCGCGCGCTTGTCCACGTGACGCGTGTTCTCGGGCTTGTCCTGGTTCGGCGACGGGTACGCCCACGGCAGGCTGTGGATCTGCAAATCGGGCAACGTCGAGGTCGGCGTGCCCTTCACGAAGCCGGCGCTCTCGAACACCGTGCGCCCGAACCACGTGCCGCCCTTCATCTTCTCGGCGAGCATCCCGCCGAGGAAGTGCATGGCCGTGCCGCGATGCACCGCTGTGGGCATCAGGAACGTCAGCGGGAAGAACAGGTGGTCGTGGAGGTTGTCGCCCACGGGCAGATCCGCGACGACGTCGATGCCGTGCTGCTTCAGGTGCGCGGCGGGGCCCACGCCGGACAGGAGCAGGATCTGCGCGGAACCGACGACGCCGCCCGACAACACGACCTCGCGGGAGGCGTGTACGGTGCGCGTCTCGCCGTCCTTGATCAGCTCGCAGCCAGTGGCGCGGCCGTTCTTCGATCACGACGCGGCCGACGACCACGCCTGTCTCCACGTATAGATTCGGGCGGCCCATGGCGGGCAGGAGATACGCCTCGCTGGTGCTGTAGCGCAGGCCGTCCTTGGCGCTCATCTGGAACAGGGCCGCGCCCTCTTGGGACGCGCCGTTGTAGTCGTCGATCACCGGCACGTTGCAGGTCTCGCTGATCGCCTGCATGAACGCCTCCGACGCGCCGGTGACGTCGCTGGCCTTGGTGACCGCGATCGGACCGGACCCGCCCCGGAGCTCGCTCTCGCCGCCTTCCCACGACTCGAGTCGCTTGAAGTACGGCAAGACGTCGTTGAAACCCCAGCCCGTGGCGCCGCCGTCCGCCCAGTCGTCGTAGTTTCGGCGATTGCCGCGCACGAACAACAGCCCGTTGATCGAGCTCGACCCACCGAGCACGCGCCCGCGCACGTATGGGATGCGGCGATCGAGCGCGTGCTTCTGCGGCGCGGTGTAGTAGCCCCAGTCGAAGCGCTTCTTGACCTGCGGCACCGTGTGCACGATCGAGATCATGCCGGGCTTCATGCAGAACGTCGTGCGATCGCTGCCGCCCGCCTCCACCAGCAGCACGCGGCAGCTCGCGTCCTCGCTCAGCCGCGCCGCGATGATCGCGCCCGCCGACCCCGCGCCCACCACGATGTAGTCGTACTCCTCGTGCGCCATGGACGCGCGAGCATAGCCCACCAATAGAACATGTTTCAATCGTCGCCCGGAACGCGGCTTTTCCGCGCCGGACCGGCATCCAGGCTGCCCGTTCGGGATTGTCGGCCCGGCGCGGAACCCCGCGAGCCGACCCCGGTCGGCGCGAAGCGCGCGCCGGCAGCGCGGCGAACGCCACGCACAGGACCTGCTCGACACTGCTGTCGGCCCCCACGTGGACCGTGCTTGAAGCCGAGCCCGCGCAGCGCCGACGGCGCGCGCGCGGCGCGACGGAAGATACAGCCCGTGCGCGCACGTCCCGCGATAGGCCTTCATGACATGGTGTCTGCGCCGCGCCGGAGAAGCCGACGCCGGATCCGTGTCCGTGACCCGACTGGGCGAAAGATCCAGAACGGCGTAGAACATCGATATGAGATCCGTCGGTATCGTAATCTCGATTTCCGCATTGTTCGTGGCGTGCGGCGGGCAGGTGGTCGGTGCGGGCTCGGGCGGGAGCGCCGCAACCGGCGGCTCGGGGCCGAGCGGTTCCGGCGGAAGCGGCGGGACCACGGGGAGTGGTGGCATGGGCGGCGGCACACCCCCGGGCCCGAACCCGGGCGCGGCCGGCAACACAGGCGACAGCGCAGTGCTCGCGATAAGCCACCTGTATCTCGGCGACACGGATCGCGCCGGCAACCCGAGCCCGACCGCGTGGAAGCAATATGGCTTCAACATCGACCACACGGTATCGACCAAGACGTCGTCGGACGTGTGCAAGCTGGCTATCGGCGCGAACCCCACGAACGTCAAGACGGACGGACCGGGCGGTATCGACAACTCGTTCGGGTCGAACATCGCGCCGCTCTCTCGGCTTCGACGCGAACGAGGTCCAGCTCGGTCCGGTCGTCGCGCCGGAGGTGCTGCCGCCGGATCCGTGCAACTGAGCCGAGGATAGTCGTACACTCGCGCGGTGGCACTTCCCGTCGTCTCCGCGCTCGAGGCTCTGCTGCGACCGCGCGCGAGGCACGACAACGACGTGAGCGCCTGGCGCGATCTCGACTGGGCGCGGCACGGCGTCGATCTGCCGCCCGGTCTCGAGCTCACGTGGCTCGGCACGGCGGGGTTCCTGTTCGCCTATGCCGGCTTCGCTCTGCTGGTCGAGCCGTACGTCTCCCGCCAGCCGCTCCGCAGCATGCTCGCGCGGCGCGCGCTGCACGCGGACGAGACGCTGCTCGAGCGCTACGTGCCGCGCGCGGACGCGGTGCTGGTCGGGCACACGCATTTCGACCACGCGGTGGACGTGCCCGCGCTCGCGCGTCGCGACGGTTGCATGGCGTACGGCTCGCAGTCGCTGCGCACGCTGATGGCGCTCTACGGCCTGGCCGGGCAGTGCGTGGAGGTCGAGCCCATGCGCACCTACGAGATCGGGCCGTTCGCCGTCACGTTCGTGGAGTCCGTGCACTCGAAGCTGGCGCTCGGCCTGGCGGTACCGGCGGGCGGCGAGCTCACGTGCGAAAACCTCGACGATCTCTCGTCGGGTCGCTACCGCTGCGGACAGGTCTACGGCATCCACATCGCGGTGGCGGGCGCGAGCTTCTACCACCAGGGCAGCGCGAACCTGATCGACGAGCGTGTGGTGCATCGCGGCGTGGACTACTTCCTCGCGGGCATCGCCGGCCGCGCGTTCACGCCGCGCTATTTCCAGCGCATCCTGTCGCGGCTGCAGCCGCGCGTGGTGATCCCGCAGCACTTCGACGACTTCTTCCGCCCGCTCGGCGCGGAGCTGGGCTTCTCGCTCAACGTCAACTTCGGCAGCTTCGTCGAGGAGGTCGAGCAGGTGTCGCGCGACTTCACGATCCGCACCCTCGAGCCGCTCAGGCCGGTCGGGGTACGCCGGGGCGTGGCGTGAAGACGTCGTACTTCGGCGACGTCGCGCCGGCCGACGGCGAGCTCGCCGTGATGGACGGCGGCATGCACGGTGTGCAGGGCCACGCCCTCGTGGTCGCGCGGGACAACCGCTCCGCGCGTTGGGAGCGTCGCATCGACAGCTTCCGCCCGAGCGGCACGCCGGGCGCTGGAATCACCGCCTTGACCGAGGTCGAGCAAGCGGATCTGGCGAGGTGGCGGGAGGTTGTTGGTGGCGTCGCGGAATCCCGCTTCTTCCCGCCTCCCGCGAGCGGCCCGCCGCGCTGGGTGTGGGCGATCGCGCTCGGCGATCGGCTGATCGAGGGCGGCGCGATCGCGCCGGGCAGCGATGCTCCGGCCGGGCTCGCGCCGCTGCTCGCGTGGCTGCGAACGCGCGTGGACGGTCTCGCGTAGACCGGCGTCCACGGGGTTCATGGTGCCGCGCGGATCGACGGACTTCATGGGTTGGCGCCGCTGGCACGGGGCTTGCTCACACTGGTACGATTCCTGATCGGCTGGAGGAGGCTCACGTGATGCGGACACGACAATGGCTGGTGCGCGCCGGGCTTGCTGCGCTGGCGCTGGGGCTCGGGACCGGGGCGAAGAACGGCTGCGGCAGCAAGGAAGCGAACGATACGTTCACGTCGCCGGTGCAGGCCGTCACCACGGTGCTCGAGCACGATGACGGCAGCGTCGAGGCGAACACGGTGCTCATCAGCACCCGCACGACGACCCACGACTTCGTCGATACGGCGACGAACGTGCAGCTGCGGCTGCCCGACGGGACGCCGGTGCCGCTCTCCCTCGACACGCCGGGCCACTACGTGGCGGAGCCGTCCGCGCTGTCGTTCACGGCGGGCGGCACGTACCAGATCAAGTTCGACCTGGACGACGCGTCCGCGGCGGGCAAGGTCGCCGGCGGCAATTTCGTCGCGGTGATGGATGCCCCCGACGACACCGTCACCGCGTCGTTCAGCACCCCGCCGGCGTTCACCGGCGACACATCCACGATCAAGTGGTCGCCGTCCAACCGCTACGGGCTGATCCGGATCTCCGACGCCAGCGGCAACATCGTGTACGAGAACTTCGACTTCAACGAGCCGCACTTCGACGGCTCGAAGTGGGCGCGGCTCACCAAGGGCGGATCGGTGGAGCTCGGCGTGGACGTGTTCGCGGACGCCGGCACGTACACCGTGCGCGTGTGCGCGGTGGACAAGGTCAGCGACTTCGACAAGAGCCTGTCGGCGGATCTCGGCACGCTCAGCGGCTTCTTGATGGGCCGCTGCGCGCCGGAGTTCACCGTCGACGTGGCGAACTGACGCCAGGGGGCCTCGCCGGACCGGCACCAGGCGACCATCCCGGCTGATCTACGCCCGTCGGCGCCGTCGGATTCCGAGCAACAAGAGACCGAGCGCGACGATCAGCGACCGTGATCCGCCGTGCGACCCGACGTGACAGCCGCAGCCGCCGCTGTCGCCGCCGGCGCTCGACGCGCCGCTCGCGCCCGCGGCGCCCGCGGCGCTGCCGCCCGTGCCGGCGCTTCCGCCCGTCCCGCTGCCGCCGGTTCCACCGGTGGCGCTGCCACCGCTGCCACCGGTGCTAGCGCCCGCGCCTCCGCCGCTTCCACCGGTCGCGCCTCCGCCGCTTCCGCCGCTGCCGCTCGCGCCCGCGGCGCCCGCGGCGGCGGTCGCGCCGTACTCGAACGCGCCGATGTCGTACGCCGATCCCGCGGGACGCGCGCCGCCGTTGTAGTCGTGATCCACTTCCGGCGCGCTCGCGCCCTTGTCGATCGCCGGCGATCCCGACGCGAGCTCCATGTTGCTCGCGGGCAGATCCCACGCGCCGGCAAACTGCGGGTCGCCCGCGACGTCGCCGGCGCCTTGGCTCGTCGCGCTGGCCCAGCCCGCGTGGTCGTACGTGGTGCTCCCCCACAGGAACGCTTGGTTTACTCCGGGCAAGCTCCACAGATTGTGGTCGAGGCTGATGCCCGTCGTCGAGTTCGCCTGCACGAGCAGCGCCTGCTTGCCGCTCTCGCCGGCGAAGAGGTTGTTGCGCACGACCGTGCCCTGGTGCGGACCGGCGTCCCACTTGATAGCGGTGGTCTTGTTGTCCACCACCGTGTTGTTCTCGATGGTGCAGTTCTTCAGCGCGCTCTGCCCCGGGAAGCTGCCGTCCCAGAAACGGATGCCGCTCTCGTTGTGGATCACGACGTTGTTCGTGACGGTGATGTCATGGAGCACGGGTGCTGTGACGTTCGGGTACGACTCGTCCGCGAGCATGATGCCGACGGTGGTCTTGCTCGTGCCCGGGCTCATGTACACCAGGTTCGAGTCGACGATGCTGCTCGAGATGCTGTCGAGGTAGATGTTCACGCTGGTGTTGTCGTGCACGACGTTGCGCGAGTAGCGGCAGTTCTTCGAGTCGGCGTGGAGCGTGATGCCTTCGGCGCCGCTGCCGTAGATCTCGTTGTCCTCGATCACCGTGCCGTCGCTGTTCTTGCCCGACACGCTGCCTTCGAGCTTCGAGCCGCGCACCAGCCCGTGGCTCGCGAAGTAGAACGCCACCGATCCGCCGGTGGACTTCGTCTCGCAGTCGATCACCTGGCCGCCGTCGGCCTGGTAGAACTCGATGCCGGTGTCGCCGTTCTCGATCGTGAGCCCCTGGAACGTCATGTCCGGCGTCTCGCCCGCCTGCAGCACGAAGCCACTGGCGCCGCCGCCGTCGATCACCGGCTTCGCGCCGGCCATGGCGCGGATCGTCGTGCGCCCGCCGTTGCCCGCCGGCACGTGCCAGAAATCGACGGTCTCCGCGTACGTGCCATTGGCGATCCACATCGTGTCGCCGGTCTTCAGCGCCGCCTTGGCGTCGTTCAGGGTCGAAAACGGCTTGGCTTGCGAGCCGTCCCCGCCCGCCGCCGCCGCGTGATCGACGTACACGTCCGCCGCGGAGGCCCGCGCCGCCACGAGCAGCACCCCGACCGCGATCGCCCCTGACCAGCCCCTGCGAATCATGGATAGAGGGTAGGGGATGTCGGTCCGGCGCGGAATCCTTCTCGAAGAAAGCACGCAACTGGCCGGCGCAGTGCCCGATATCCGGCGCATGACGTGCGCTTGCGACCCGGAGCTGGACACCACGCCCTGCCATGTCTGGCGGGACGGGACCGATGCCGTGATCCCCGAGGGCGGCGCGGATTTCCCGGATCGCTGCGTCATCTGCAACGAGCCGTCGGGATGGTACCGGCACACGGCGCTGGTCTCCTATGCCTGTGGCCGCACGCCCTTTTCCTTGTGGCAGGTGGTGTTCCCACGTATCGGCGGCGATCGGATTATTCGGAATCTGGCGCTGCCTCTCGCGCTTTGCCTGGCTCATCGTCGCCGACGGCGGATCGCTCAGCTGGTACGCTGGCTGGGGTGGTTGATGGTTCCGTTTGCCTTGGTGCCTGAATTCTTCGCTCCAGCGATCGTACTTCCGGCGGCGTGGCTCGTGACGTGGACCGCTATCGCGCTTGCGGGCGCGCACTTCGCGACCCTCACGTCCGCGCGGCGGGTGGGCGGGCGGCTCCATCTCCGCCTCGGCAAGCGCTTCGTCGCGTCGCTGCCCCCGTCGCCCTGGCGCTGACGCTCAGCTCACGGCCAGGCGCGTGGAGCGGCGGATACGGTTGCTGGCGACGGAGAAGATCGTCACGCCGACGACGCCGAGGGCGGCTTCCGTCAGCAGCATGGTGCGCGCGGCGTACTTGTCCGCGACGAAGCCGAGCAAGAGGCCGAGCCACCAGATCGGGAAGTTCGAGAGCGACGCGTACACGTTGTATTTGGTCGCGCCCGAGCCCGGTCCCATGGCGTCGAGGACGACGGCGGTGAACGCCGCGAACGCGAGCCCGACGCCGAACGCGTAGACGATGTTGAAGACGACGTACATCGTGACCGTCGCTGGCGAGAGCGCCATCGCTGTGGCGACGATGCCCAGGCCGATGCCGATGCCGAGATAGGCGTTGCGCGGGTGGAAGCGCTGGCACACCCAGCCGCCGGCGAAGCAGCCGACGGCGGTGACGATACCCGCGAGGAAGCCCTGCACGAGCCCGACCTCCTTCGCGCCCGCGCCCCAGTACGCGGCGACCTTGGCCTGCGTCAGCACGCCCTGTGCCGCGCCGGTGCCCACGGGCATCACGCACAAGACGGCGGCGAGTAGCCCACCGCGGGTCTTGAGCATGTCGCGCAGATCGACCACCACTCCCTTCACGGCTTTCCACGCGCCCCCGCCCCGGTGACGCAACTCGACCTCCGGGACGAAGACGAGCGCGAAGCAGCACAACATGAACAGCACGGCCATGATCGCGCCGGCCATCCACGGCGCGGGCAGCACCTTGATGAGTAGCAGCCCGAGCCCGCCGCCCACGCCGGCGCCGCCGAGGTTGCCGGCCTGGAACCAAGCGCTGACGCGGCCGACCTCTTCTGGCGGCGTGGTGTTCGCGAGGATCGCCTCCACGGACATGCCGACCGCGGAGTTGATCAAGGCCGCTGCCGCGATGATCGCCAGCAGGATGCCGAGGGTGCCCGGCCCGAGCGGGACCGCGGACATGGCGAACACGCCGAGCGCCGAGAACGCCGTCGAGATCACGTACCACTTGCGCGGCGTCAGCGTGACGTCGACGGCCGGCGCCCACAGCCACTTCAGCCACTGCGTGAGCATCTGCGCGCCGTTCAGCAGCGCGCCCTCGGTGATCGACAAGCCGTGCTGCGTCGCGAGGAACGTCAGCGCCACCGTCACGAAGCCGGACAGCGCGCCGAAGGGCAGATACAGGACCGTCCAGACAACCGGGTGGGGTGCGGCGCGGTCCGTCAAGCTGCCCCGGTCAGTAGCATGGCTGTTCGAGCGTCGGGAGCGGGAACGGCCGGCATGCGCAGGAAGTGCACGCTTTGGCGTCCAGGGCCCGGGCACGCGCGTTGCTTCCAACGTCGCCATGACACGTCTTGTCCTGGTTGCGATCCTGGGTGTGGTCGCGTGCAGCAGCAGCAACGCCGGCACCGGCGGAGACGCCGGCTTGCCCGACAGCTTCGGCGATTGTGGCGCGGCGGTGTGCGAGGTCGGGCTGGCGGCGTTCACGAAGGACGCCGGCTCGATTCCCTACTGTCCGCCCGACCGCGCCTCGTTCGACCTGTCGTGCAGCGCGAACCCGGGCCTGCATGGCGCAACTTGTGCCAACCTCTGGACGGTCCGCAACGTGTACGGCTTCCCCGGCGACTTCTACCAGTGCGTCTACGACACGGGGAGCGGCGCGCTGGTCGGTGCGAAGTGGGCGCCGGACAGCCACCCTGTCCAGATCGCCGGCACGCAGCCGCCCCTCTCCTGCTCCCCCGAGCCGCTGTGCGCGGACGCCGGCAGCGGCGACGCGGCGACCGACTGATCCAGCGAGCGCTCCGCGGGGTTCCGCGCCGGACCGACATCCCGGCCCCGGGGTCGCGGACGGTGGTAGGCTGCGCGCCGCGGGAGAGGAGGCGGTCAGGTGAGCGACGAGGCGCAAGGGGACGAGAGCGAGCCGGTCTACGTCATCGAGTCGATACCCGTGGGCGGCGACAACGCCGTGAGCCCCGAGGAGATCGCACGCGAGGGCATTCCCACGCCGAAGACGCTGCGGGTGTACCCGGAGCTCGGGCGCGGCGGCATGGGCCACGTGCACCCCGCGACGGATCGCAACCTGATCCGCCACGTGGCCCTGAAGCGGCTCGACAAGAAGCTCGCGAAGGTGCCGATGTACCGCGACGGCTTCATCGCCGAGGGGCAGATCACCGGGCAGCTGGAGCACCCGAACATCGTGCCCGTGCACGAGCTGGCGATCGGCGACAACGGCATCCCGTACTTCACGATGAAGCTCGTGCAAGGCGTGGGCTTCGACACGTGGCTGCGCGACCCGTTCCGCCCGCCGGGGTCGACGGACCGGCTGCACGAGGGGCTCGAGATCTTCCTCAAGATCTGCGACGCCGTCGCGTACGCGCATCACCGCGGCGTGATCCACCGGGATCTCAAGCCGGAGAACGTCATGATCGCGGACTTCGGCCAGGTGTACCTGATGGACTGGGGGCTCGCGCGCCTGACGCGCACGCGTCCGGCGTCCGGCAAAGCGGCGCAGATGGAGGCGCACGGCCCGGTGGGAACGCCGACGCACATGGCGCCCGAGCAAGCGCGGGGCAACCCCGCGGAGATGGACGAGCGCAGCGACGTGTTCGGGCTCGGCGCGCTCTTGTACGAGGTCGTCAGCGGCAAGACGCCCTACGGCGACTCGCGCAACGCCAAGGAGATCCTCAAGCGCGCGCAGACCGATCAGGTCGTGCCGATCGACGCTGTCACCTTCGGGATCAGCGTCAGCAAGCGTCTCAAGACGATCGTCGACAGGGCCGTCGCGGCCAAGCCGGCGGATCGCTACCAGAGCGTGCTCGAGATGCAGGGGGACGTGCGGCGCTTCCTGCGTGGCGGACTGTACCTGCCGAGCGAGGTGTTCATGCCCGGCACGTTGATCATGCGCGAAGGCGACGTGGGCGACGCGGCGTACATGATCGTCAGCGGCAAGTGCCGCGCGTTCCGCAACGTGGACGGTGGGCAGGAGACGCTCGCGACGATGGAGGCGGGCGACGTGTTCGGCGAGATGGCGTTGTTGCTCGACGAGCCGCGCGCGGCCAGCGTCGAGGCGGTCGATCAAGTGACGGCGCTGGTGCTCGACAAGCGCACCATGGCGGAGGGCCTCGGCGCGGAGGGCTGGAGCAGCATGTTGGTCCGCGCGCTCGCGCATCGCTTCCGCGCGCTCGAGCAGCAGGTGCGCGAGAGCGGGATGCGTCGCAAGTAGCTACTTGCGCTCCAGCCGCTCGCTGCCCTGCGAGGTGTCGCCGGGGTTCGCCCACACGCCGTCGAGGCTCTGCGCGCCGACCGCGTAGGCGACCACGCCGGGCACGCTGCCGCTGCCCCAGCCGACGCTGAGCACGTCGCCCTTCAGGATGCCGACGCCCGCGTAGCTCGTGCCGGGGATCGACCAGGCGAGCTGGTACAGCTTGCCGTGCGGCTTGATCGTCACGCTGCCGGTGTAGCTGGAGCCGTCCGGGTTCTTGCCGCGCGTGATGCGGTACGTGCCGGACAGGCCCGCGGGACCGTCGAGATCCTCTTCGCCGACGCCAGCGCGCGCGCCGGCGGCCCATGTGCCGCTGAGCTTGCCGCCGTTCACGCGGTACACCACGACGGCCGGCGCGCCGCCGGGGCCCCAGCCGACGCCGAGCACGTCGCCCACGTGCAGCCCCACGCCGGCGTAGGCCGCCGATCCGCCGATCGTCCAGCTCAGCTGGTACACGCCGCCCTGCTTCGCGATCGCGACGTCGCCGGCGTACGTCGTGCCGTTGGGGTTGTGTCCGGCGGCGATGTGGTACGCGCCGGCGATGCCGTCCGGATCGGGCGTCGCGACCTCCGCAGCGGGCGCCGCGCCGGCCGGTTCGTGCACGCAGCGCGCCGCGACCGTCTGTTCGCGATCGCCGTCGTCGTACTGGATCGTCACGGCGCCGTCGGCCGCGCGATCGACGCGACCCGGGTAGTACACGCCGCGCGCCATCCAGTTGCAGATCACACGATCGCCGACTGCGATCGGTGCGCCGCACGCGGGCGCCGCCGCCAGCGTGGCCGTCGCCGCAGGCGCCGCGACCACCGCCTGGTTGTCTGGATGCCGGTCCGGCGCGGAACCCCGCGGCGCGTCGGTCGCGCCGGGCGCGACCGCGCTCGGCGCGCAACCCGCAAGTGTGATCAGGATCATCGAAGCGAGTGCCCGCATGCGACCCAGGATACTCTCGCGCTCGCCGCGGTTCCAGCGCGCGCCGGCATGGCGGTTGCAAGCGGTCCCGCGATGCACTGGCGAACCCTGATCGCGGTCATCGCCGCCGCGCTGTTCGTGGCGGGGACCGCGTCCGCGCAGTGCGGGGCGAGCGTCTCGACGTGCCGGCAGTGCCACGAGATCGACAAGCAGCATCCCGTGTTGGCCGACGGGCGCCCGTGGCACGTGGACCACGCGTTCGGCGACTTCTGTGCGGACTGTCACGGCGGTGACGCGAAAGCGACGGACGTTGCCGCGGCGCACGCCGGGCTCGGGGTGCCCCTGGGCGACGCGGCGCTGCACTGCGGAAGCGCCACGTGTCACGGCGCGCGCGCCGCCGCGCTCGCAGCGAGCTATCGAACCAGGCCGCCGTCGGCCGGCGCACCGCCGCCGTCCGTCGCCCGTCCGGCGCGCAACGGTTTCGCGATTGCCGTCGCGCTGGCCCTCGCTGTCGGCGGCGCGCTGCTCGTGGCGTGGAACGAGCGGCATCGCCGGCTGCAGGGGGCGTCGTGAATCCGCTGCGTCGGGCCGAGTGGTCGCCGTACGTCGCCGGAGCCGGGCTCGGCCTGGTGATCACCGTCAGCATGGCGGTGTGCGGCCATCGCCTGAGCGGTGCCGGCGCGTGGCAGCACCTGTCCGGATACGTGGGGCGCTGGCTCGCGCCGGCCAGCGTGTACTGGACGCACGTCGTGCCGACCGGCGTCACGTGGGAGGTCCTGGTGATCATCGGCGGCGTGCTCGGAGGCTTCGTCGCGTCATTGCTCTCGGGCACGTTCCGCGTCCGCACCATGCCCGATCGCCAGTGGAGCGACGTGTTCGGTCCCAGCGTCGCGCGACGCTTCGGCTTGGCGTTCGTCGGCTCGATGCTCACGGAGATCGCCGGCGGCGTCGCCGGCGGCTGCACCGCGAGCCTCGCGGTATCGGGCGGCGCGGCGTTGGTCCCCGCGGCGTTCGTGTTCATGGCCGGCATGTTCGCCGGCGGCATTCCAACGGCGTGGCTCATCTACCGCGGGAAGTAGTCATGGACGTGGCAAGGCCCCTGCTGATCGGCTTCTTCTTCGGTTTCCTGCTGCAGCGCGCGGGGCTGTCCCGCTACGACCGCATCGTGAACGTGTACCGGCTGCGCGACATGGCGGTGATGAAGTTCATGTTGAGCGCGCTCGTCGTGGGCGCGCTCGGTTTGCAGACGCTGTCCGCGCTCGGGGTCGCGGGCGACTATCCGCTGCCCACGACGTACGTGTGGGGCGTCCTCGCTGGCGGTGTGGTTTTCGGCGTGGGCATGGCGCTCTCCGGCTTCTGTCCCGGCACCGTCGCGGCCGGCGCCGGCGAGGGGCGCCTCGACTATCTGGTGCCGGGCTTCCTGGGGCTGTACGCCGGCGCGGTGATCTTCGGCTGGATCTACCCGTGGCTGATGCCGTGGCTCACCCATTTCGCGAACCACGGCTCGATCACCCTCGCCGAAGCGCTGGGCGTCGACCCCTGGATCGTCGTGATCATAGCGTGGGAAGCCGTGCTGATCCTGTTCTATGCGCTGGAGCGCGGACCGCTCGCGCGGCGTGAGCGCGCGTAGCCGGCGTCGCGATCACCGCGCCGGACCGGCAACATCGTGTATCCTCACGCGGCGATGCCGAACCTGCGCACGCCGAGCCCCGTCGGTCACACCATCGCCGCGCGCTACGAGCTGCTGGAGGTGATCGGGCGCGGCGGGCACGGCGTGGTGTTCCGCGCGCGCGACCGCCTGACCGGCGACGCGGTCGCCGTGAAGATGCTCACCGACGTCGCGGCGCAGGACCCGATGCTGGTGGAGCGACTCAAGCGCGAGCAGCAGGTGCTGGCGCAGCTCTCGGGCACCAGCGCGGTGAGCGTCCTCGATCTGTGCGCGAGCCCGAACGGCCGCCTGTGTCTGGTGATGGAGCTGCTGTCCGGCATCGATCTGGAACAGCACCTCGAAGTGCTCGAAGCGCGTGGCGAGCAGATGGCGCCGCGCGATCTGGTGCTCGTGATCGAGCCGATCGTGGACACGCTGGAGCAGGCGCATCGCGGCGGCATCCTGCACCGCGATCTCAAGCCCGCGAACATCTTCCTGATGCAGACCGGCGGGGTCCGCCTGCTCGATTTCGGTCTGGCGCGTATCCGCCAGGCGAGTCCGCTGACTGCCGCCGGAACGATCGTGGGCTCGCCGAGCTACATCGCTCCCGAGGTGTGGAGGGGTCGTCCCGACGCTCTCGATCAGCGCGTGGACGTCTACTCGCTGGGCGTGATCGTGTTCCGCGCGCTGTCCGGGCAGCTGCCGTTCGACGGCGAGTCGCTGCGCGAGAAGTTCATCCAGGCGACGACCGCGCCGCGCCCCAGCCTGGTGACGCTCCGGCACCGTCTGCCGGTCGCCCTCGACAGCTGGGTCGAGCAGGTGCTCGCCATCGATCGCGACGCGCGCTTCGACTCGGTGCGCGCCGCCTGGAACGCGCTGGTCGCCGCGCTCGGCGTGGCGACCGCGCCGCGTCCGGTCGTTGCGCCGTCGCGGATCGTCGACGTCGGCGTGGCGCCGGTGGCGGCTGCGCGCGGCGTGTTCTCCGCACCGGTGCCCGAGAAGTCGCTCGTCAGCGAGTTTCTCGCGCGCAGCGATTTGGCGGTCGAGAGCGCACCGCCGATGGCCACAGCGGAGGTCGCGCCGGGGCTGTTCGACTCCGTCCCTGCCTCCGGTGAGCGCTCGCTCGTCAGCGAGTGGCTCGCCGCGAGCGCGCCGGGCGAGGGTGTCGATATCGACGCGGCGCTCGGCCTGCCGCCTGCGCAGCCGCGTCCCGGGAGAGTGCCCGGTCGTTCGAAGAAGGCCCCCGCGAAGAAGAAGGCCCCCGCGAAGAAGAAGGCCCCCGCGAAGAAGAAGGCCCCCGCGAAGAAGAAGGCCCCCGCGAAGAAGAAGGCGCCCCGCGAAGAAGAAGGCCCCCGCGAAGAAGAAGGCCCCCGCGAAGAAGAAGGCCCCCGCGAAGAACGAGCGCGCCTGAGCTACTGCTTCGGCGCGCCGGAGCACAGCCACTCGCAGCCGCAGACCTCCAGGCGGTGGTGCGCGTCGGTGCACGCGTCCTGGAACGCCGCGCTCGTGTCCGGCGGCGTGCAGTCGGTCTGCGCCGGCGCGCACGCCTTCGCGTGACCGGCCGCGTCGTAGTGCAGATCCGCCTTGGCCGCGTTGCCCGAGCAGAGCTGGGAGCAACCGCACTGGCGGAGCTGGAAGCCGGAGAGCTTGCACTGGTCGAGGAAGCGTCGCTCGGGCGGCGCCGGCTTGCAGTCGCTACGTGGCGGCTGGCACGTCGTCGCGGCGCCGCTCGCGTCGTAGACGGTCGCGCCGGCGAGCGCGTCGCCGGGTTCGGGCGGTGCGGGCGCGACGGGCGGCGGCGCCTTCGCGGCTCCGCCGCCGCAAGCCGTCAGCAGCGCGAGCGCCGCGATCCAGCCGCCCGATCTCATGCCGCCAGGCTACAGGATGCCGGTCCGGCGCAAAACCGCTACTGTTGCGCCGTGCTGATCGCCGCCCAGCATCTGGTCGACCGCTTGCGCCAGCCGCGCCGGCGCGCCGACGACCTGCGCGACGTGCGCCGCCGCCTGGCGGTGCTGCCCGGCGCGGACGAGGCGGGCGCGGAGCAGCTCGCCTTGGCGCTCGAGCTGCGGTCGCTGCGCGAGCGCTTGATCGTCGCGCTCGGCGCCGTCGACGCGTGCTCGAGCTGCGCCGCTGGCCACCCGCTGCCGTTCGGGCGCTGGGCGGGCGGACACTGCTGCGGCGGGCGGACCGCGACGCTCTTCACGGACGACGAGCTGGCGGCGCTGAAGCTTGCCGGCACGACGCCCGCGCGTCTGCGCGCACCGGAGGCGGACGTCGCCGGCTGCGCGTTTCGTGGGCCCACCGGCTGCTCGCTCGGCCCGCGCGATCGTCCGAACCTGTGTACGCGCTACCTGTGTCGCGACCTGGAGCGGGAGATCAAGCAGCGCGGCGACCTCGCGCCGATCGCCGGATTGCAGGAACAGATCCGCGTGCGCTTCGAGCGCTTTGTCGCGCTTCGCGAAGAAGCGGCGATCGACGCGTTGTTTCAGCCCAGCGACGCGCCGCGGTAGCGGCACGCGGCGCCGGCCGGCGTCGGCCGCGCGGGTCCATCTTGCAGGTACCTGACGACGGCCAGGGCGTTGCCCAGACGCGTGCGCGCCCGCCCGTCGACCGACGTCGGCACGGGCGTCAAGCCTTCGCGCGCCACGACCTCGTCGAGCGCGCCGCAGCCGTGGCGGGCGAGCCCGCAGTACACGCCCTTGAGCAGGAGCGTGCTGCCGGCGACGAGCCCCGCCGCCTCCAGCAACGTCAGGGTGCTCTGGTTCCACGCCGCCACCACGTCGCCGGGTCGAGCGAAGCGCGCCCACTCGGCGCGAAGCTGTGGCACCGACAGGCCGTGCTCGAGGCGCGCCGCGTCGATGCCCATCATCGCGAGCTGGTGCGGGTCCAGCGGGCTGGAGGGGCGGACCATCGCTTCGAACGACGTGCCGTCGTGAGCGCGGACCGCGACCCACTGCACGACGTCGCGGCGGTGCGCGCCGCGGGTGTTCGTCCCGCCCGACTCGCCGTACGCGACGATCAGACGCTCGCGCGCTTCCAGCAGCGCGCGCGGTATGGCGCGTGCCGCGCGGCGTCGCTCCACGACGCGGCGCTGTCCGGGCTTGGCGATCACGAAACGCAGCTGGTCGTCGATCATCGAGTCGAACGCCGCGAGCAGCCCGTCGAGCCCCGCCGTGTCCGGCTCCAGCGCCGCGAGCGCGGCTACGATCGCTTCGATCGTCGAGACGTAGCGCGCGTCCGGCTCGCGCCGGATCCGGTAGCGGCTCGGTGCGGACGGCGTGAAGCGATAGCGGGGCAGGGCGTGGAGCCACGCGCAGATCGCGGTACATGGTGCGCGCGTGGTGCCAGGTGCCGTCGAGCACGACCAGCGCCGGCGGCCGCGCGCTGGCGGGCAGCGTCGCCAGATCGACGGCGTCCGGCGCCGGGTAGAGCAGGCCGGTGCCGGGCGGAAGCCGGAACGGCGAACCGGTCGCCGGCCGCGCCGCCCAGGCAACCGCATGCTCCACGTTCGCGAGCCCGAGCGTCGCCAGCCGCGCCGTTCCGATGGGATGGAAGCGCTCGCGCGGGTGCTGGACAATGAGTACCCGGGTGCGGTTCTCGACGCGGAGAACTCTCGCGCACACGCACAGTTGCGTGGGCTTGAAGCAGACGTAGCAGCGCTCCCGGCCGGACATGAGCCCTCGGAGCGTAGCCCCCGCCTGTTCCAGTTGCTACGGAAAGGCCGCCAATGTATGACGTTGCGTCATGCCGCATGCGTTGCCGAAGACGGTTGCCGAGGCCATGACCCGCAAGGTCGTGACCATCGGCGAGAACGACACGCTCGAAGCCGCCGAGCAGGGGATGAAACGTTTCCACTTCCGGCACCTGCCGGTGGTCGAAGACGGCAAGCTCGTCGGCATCGTCAGCCACCGCGACTTGCTCCACGCCGCGTCGAGCTTCCTGTCGTCGGAAGAAGAAGCGCGCAACAAAGTCATCCACAAGCAGCCGGCCAAGGCGGTCATGCACACGGATGTCGTGACCGTCGGGCCGTCGGACACGCTCTACGAAGCCGCCAAGCTGATGTGGGAAGGCAAGCTCGGCTGTTTGCCCGTCCTGGACGACGACGAAAAGCTCGTCGGGATCCTGACGGAAGCGGACTTCGTCCGGTTCACGATGCGCGCGCTCGCGGAAGGCAGCAGCGACAGGCCGCCGCCGCCGAGCAGCATCGGGCACTGAGCTAAGCGAGCAGCTTTTCGAGCTCGCCGCTGTCGATCAGCTGCTCCAGCTCGGTGGCGCCGCCGACGAGCGTGCCCTTCACGAACACCATGGGGAAGGTGGGCCAACCGGTCCACATCTTCAGCACGTTGCGGCGTCGCCACGGGCCCAGGTAGCTGCCGTACTCGAGGTATTCGAAGGCGATGCCCTTTTGCGCGAGCAGCTTTCGCGCCTTTTTCGGGTACGGGTTCTGCGACATGCCCACGACGACCACCGGGTGCGTCTTCACGGCCGTCTCGACCTCTTCCACCAGGTCGGCTTGGTTCGAGGCGATCTTGTCGCGGATCGCCGGGTGGATGCGCGCGTCTTCGAGAATCGGTCTGGTCATGGCTTAGTCCGCTTCGTACGCGCCGATGCTCGGCGGCGTCGCGTAGCACTTGCCGTCGAAGTCGCCGGAGACCTCCGGTACGGCGGTCCCCGCGCCCGCTGCCGGGCTCGTCGCGTCGATGGTGTAGGTCCCGCCCGCCGGATCGGCAAGCCCCGGATCTTCGCCGTACACGCCGCCGCTCTCCTTCACGGGCAGGTCCGTCGGCTCGGACTGGCTGGCGTCGTCGTGCGCGTACCACAGGTTGTTCTTGAAGGTGAACGTCGCGGGTTCGGTGTTGCCGCCCACGTTGTTCCACGTCGACAGCTGGCTGCGGTCGAAATAGAAGATGTTGTTTTCCACCCGGCCCTTGCCGGCCGCCAGGAACGTGTAGGTCGCGTCGGTGGTTGTCTCTTGCAGAATCCGCAACAGCCACGAGCCAGGATCGACCACGGTGTTGTTCGCGGCCAGGCACTCCGTGCAGCCGACGAACGCGATCGACGCCACGCCGCCGCTGATCACGTTGGCGATCGCGCGGATGTTCTTGGCCTCGAAATTCGGCGACGCCGCGTCGAGCGGTGGGCGGAAGTACTGCGGGTCGGTCGAACCGCCGAGGTTCAACGCGCGCTCGCCGCCTTCCATGATGATGTTCCAGCGGATCTCGATGTCCTCGCTGCCGCCCTTGGTCTGGACCGCGTTGCCGCTCATCTGCGTGAACACCGAGCGCGCGATCAGCCCGTGGTGGCAACCGACGTGGTCGATGCCGCTGGCGTCGAGGCCGCCGAAGCCGCAGCGGGCGAATGACGAGTCGAGCACGAGATAGTCGTTCACGCCGGAGAGCTTCAGGCAGTCCTGGTTGCCGGCGTTGCCGATGTCGTGGATGTCCACGTGCTGGAACAGGACGTGCGCGGTCGCGTCGGCGTTGGCGTAGTCGCCGCCGTCGTCCATGTTGACGCCGTTGTCCGTCGCGCCTTCCACCGCCAGGTCGTGCAGCACCAGGTAGTGCACCTTCGACAGGTGCATGCCCTCCGCGCCGCCTTCGAGCACCGGCGGCGCCTCGCCCGCGGCGCCGCCGATCCAGATCGGCGCGCTGGTCGTGCCCGCGAGGCCGCTGATCGAGACGTCGCCCGGGTACACGCCGGGATGGATCACGATCGACGTCCCGGCGCTCGCTTGTGCGAT
Organism: uncultured delta proteobacterium; assembly: GCA_963775185.1. Taxonomy (GTDB): domain Bacteria; phylum Myxococcota_A; class Polyangia; order Polyangiales; family Polyangiaceae; genus JAPSGB01. The sequence goes on from CAVZIE010000019.1 coordinate 29,075, forward strand.
GGCGTCGGCGATCGCCGCGAACGGGCTCGCGGCGGATCCGTCCCCGCCGGCCGGCGCCGCGCCGTCCACGTGCAGCTCCTTCGACGGCGTCAGGCCGTCGGCGAAGGTCGGGATGCCGTCGCAGGTCACGCCCGCGTCGCTGCCCGCCGCCCCGGCGCTGCCCGCGGCGCCGGCGCTGCCCGACGTTCCGCCGGCGCCGCTCGCGGCCGCGTCGCTGCCCGCCGCGCCGCCGCTGCCGCCGACGCCGGCGTCGCTACCCGCGGCGCCGCCTGCCGCGTGCCCGCCATTGCCGTCGCTGTTCGAGCTGCACGCGAGAAGCAGCAGCCCGCCGAGTATCCACGCTCCACGCATGGCCCGGACGATACACCCCTTGCCTACGCGGATGGAGGGGCATCCGGTTGTCGGTCCGGCGCGAGCCCGCGCGGTCCGATAACCAGGAGAACGCCGCGGAAACACCAGTACACCGGCACCACGACGAACGTCCCGACGCGCACGAGCAGGAACGTGGCGGCCAGCGCCAGCGCCGCGATCGAGGCGCCGGCGCTCGGCGACAGCAACGTCTCGATGACGTCTTCGCCGGCGAGCGCGAAGCCCGACGCGGAGATCGAGTACCCAGCGATCAGCGTGCGCACGTACACCGTGGCCACGAACGCGCTGGGTGCGGACATGCCGATGCGCGCGACGACGACGAACAACTACCCGCCCGACATGATGGCGCTCGGTCTCGACACGAACCGCGCGCTGACGGGCGTGATGACCTGGTACGAGCGCGACCAGGGCACGAGCGTGGTGTCGCTGTACGGCGTCCACATCACGGCCGGCGTGGCGGACACGGCGGGCGTCAACCCCGACGTGCAGCAGCTGGTGGTCGGAGGCGCGACGTCGGTGAACGACCTCGTCAACGGCTACAGCGTGCCGGGAACCCAGCCCGCCTACCAGTCGCGGGACGTGTGCGTGTCGGAGAACGGTCACGCCGCGATTGTGTGGAACGCCTACAACGGACTTGCCACGGCGGCGAACAAGGCGACGCTGTACGTGCGTCGCTATGCGGCGGGTAGCTGGGGCTCGAACGAGATCGTGGACGCCGATCCGGCGAAGCAGTGGAACTACTTCGAGTGCGCGACGGACGACGCGGGCGCCGTGCTCGTGAGCAGCATGGGCTTCAAGGACTACCGGCTCTTCCACGCCGCGGCGGGCGCGTCCTTCGATGCGCCAATCATCCTGGCGACCAACGGCGTATCCACGATCTCCCACGTCTCGATGGATTCGACGACGGGCCGCGGCTTCGTCACGTTCAAGGCGACGACGCCGACGTATCCGCGCTTGAGCGGGCGGTTCTGGGATCCGACCACCCAGCAGCTCTCGCCGGAAGCGCTGATCGAGGATCCGACGCAAAGCTCCTCGGAGCCCGCGATGCCGGTCTTCAACGCCGCGGCGAACGTCGACGTCGCGTTCGAGCAAGCGGTCATGCCGGTGCCCACCGGCAGCGACTCCTCGAACGGTGGGCGCGCGTACGTCGAGCGCTGCCGCTGATCCGGGCGGCTGCCGGTCCGCTACAGGATTTCGCCGTCCGGATCGGCGCGCAGGTCGATCGGGCCGTCCAGCGGCGGGCGCTGCATCTTGCCGAGCGACGTCACACGCGCGCGCGGCAAGAGCTCCCGCACGCGCTCCGTGGTCCGCGCCGGACCGGCAACCCCTGCACACACGATCGCGGGCTTCAGCGACACCAGCGCGACCGACGGGTCGTCCACCCGCATCACGTGCACGTTGCGCCCGATCGGAGGCACGACGACGGCGTCGCCGCTCACGTCGAGGCCGACGGCGCCCTTGCCGGCCGGCAACAGCTCGCTCGCGTAGAGCGTGGTGTCGCGCCAGCGCGTCTGCTCGGCGAGCTCGTCCTGGGAGAGCGCGCCGCGCGGCACGTCGTGCTCGATGCGCGCGAGCTCCTTCACGAGCGCCTCGGCGAAGCTGCGCGTCGCGGCGGCGTCACCGACGACGAAGGCGACGCGCGGGCTCGCGCAGCCGCGCTGATCGAAGGCGACCACGTCTTCGGCGAGACCACGCGCGGCGATCGCGAGCTTGCGCTCCTGCGGCTCGGCTTCGACCACCGCGACGCCGATGCCCGCGCCGTGGGCGTGGAGCACGATGCCCGCCGGCAGCTCGCCGCGCAGCGAGTGCAGCGTGACGTCGGAGCCGTACGCCCACACGTGGTCGCCGGGCGACGGCGCGAGCTCGTCGACCATGCGGAACGCGCCGTGGCTGGCTTCGGCCAGCAGCCGCGCCATCTCCGGCTCACGACGCGACGCGCGCACCTCGACGCGCGCGCTGGCAGCGAGCGCGAGGGCGATGGCGCGGTGCGCGGCGACGAACACGTTGGACGACAACAGTACGTGCGCGCGCGGCGTCTGCGGGGCGCTCTCGCACAGCTTGCGGAGCTCGCTCCACGTAGGCTGCGTCTCGAGACAGCGCGAGAGCGCGTACTCGACGCCCTCGGGCGACAGGCCCGTGCTCGTCGGCAAGAGAGAGCGCGCTTGCTTGCCGAGCGAGTCGGCGGGATCCGCGATGCGGCGCGCTGCCGCCACCAACCGCTCGACGCGCGCGACGCGCGCGCTGGTCGGCTCCGGTGCGTCAGGCATGACCCGCGACGAGTGCCTCGATGGCGAGGGAGCAGCCGCGCGCCGGCGCACCGGGACGGCGGCCGACCAACTCGATGCCGCCGTCCTCGCGCTTGCGCACCAGATCCTGCACCACGATCGCGACGGCGGAGTCGACGTTGCCGAGATCCACGAAGCGCGCGATGCCCGACTGACCCTCGGCGACGGGCTTGAGCGTCGCGGGATCGACGGGCTCGACGCGGAGCCACGCCGGCGCCTGGTACACGCCCGGCGCGCTCTCGTAGAGCTGGCTCGACAGCTCCGTCATGCCGTATTCGCCGATGACGTGGCTGTCGCGCGTGCGGAACGCGCGCGCCACGGCCTTGCGCAGCTTGTTCGGAGCAATCCGGCGGGTCTTGCCCTTGAAGCCGCCGGTCTGCATCACGACGGTGCGGCGCGGCGCCGGGATGCGCGCGCCCTGGAGTGCGTCCAGCATCAGCACCAGCGCATACGACGTGGCCAGGACCAACAGCGGCTCCTGGCGTTCGGTTGCGACCAGCGCGGCGCGCCGCAGCCCGGCGAGGTCCACGCCGCTCGAGCTGGCGAGCCAGCGCTCGGGCGCGTCCGCGCTGAAGTTGGCGCCCGACGGATCGACGGCCAGCGCGCGGCCGTCGAGCTCCTGCATGAACGCGCGCATCATGAAGCCGAGCGACGACGTCGGCGCTTCGCCCGGCGGCGGCGCGAGGGCGACGACCACGCGGCGAGCAGCGCCGTCGGCGGCGAGGGCGCGCGCGCCGGAGATCAACGATAGCTCGCGATACGTCGTGGTGGTGCGCATGGCATGGATGCCGCGCGCTTCGCTCGTCGTGCCGCTGGTGACGAAGCGTACGGCGTCCAGCTCCGGCGGGTGCACGGCCACGCGCGCGAGCCGGAACGCGTCGCTCGGCACCGCCGGGATCGACTCCACGCGGTCGAGCCCGGCGCTGCGCGCATCGACCAGCCGCTTGAAGCCCGCCGACCAGCGCGCCTGGAAGCGCGCGATGTCGACGGCGATCGCGTCGAACTCTTCGCTTTCGCCCGCATCGCCGCGGGCGAAAGCGCGGACGCGCGCGTGCAGCGCGTCGCTCTCGGCCAGGAGCTGGTCGTCGCTCATCGGCGCGAGGCGTTTAGCACGGAACGGAGCTCCGCGACGAACGCGAGCAGCAGCTCCTCCGCGATCAGCAGCGGCGGCGTCATGACCAGGACCTCGCGGCGGCCGCCGCCGGTCGACACAATCCAGCCGCGCTCGAGCAGCTTGCGCATCACAGCGACCGCCGCGCCCGGGCCTTCCCCGAGGTCGACGCCGGTCATGAGCCCCGCGCCGCGGACCTCCACGACGCCGGGCAGCGGCTCGGCCCGCAGCGCGTCGATGAAGCGCGCGCCGACGTCGGCGGCGCGCGCCGCGAGCTTCTCTCGCGACAGCACGTCGATCGTCGCGAGCGCGGTCGCGCACGCGAGCGGCGCGCCGGCGAAGGTCGACGTGTGCACGACCTCCGCGTCGCGGCTCCACGCACGCATCACGTCGTCCTTGCCGATGCACGCGCTGATCGGCAAGCCGCCGCCCAGCCCCTTGCCGAGGCAGATCAGAATCCGGCGCGAAGCCGTCCGCGATCGAGCACAGCGTGCGGCCAGCGCGACCGAGACCGGTCCAGATCTCGTCGGCGACGAGCAGCGCGCCGGCGGCGTGCGCGAGTCGGCCGAGCTCGGGCACGAACGCCGCGGGCGGCACCACGCAGCCGCCGCGCCCCAGGATCGGCTCGACGAGCACCGCGCCGACGTCGCCACGCGCGAGCTCGAAACGCACCCGCTCGAGCGCGGCGTCCATGGAGTCGTCGTCCGCCGGATAGTCGACGAACGCGACGTGCGGGTTGAGCTGCGCCGCGAACGGCTCGCGATAGCTCGCGCGTAGCCCGAGGGCGGCGAGCGGCCCGTACGAGAGCCCGTGATACGCGCCGGAGAAGGCGATCGCGCCGGGTCTTCCCGTGTAGAGCGCGCACGTCTTGAGCGCTGCGCTGACCGCGTCCGCGCCGGACTGGCCCAGGATCACCCGGGCCCCGGCCTCCGGATACAGCTCGGCCAGGCGCGTGGACAGCGCGATGCGCGCGTCCGACGGGTACACGTCGCCGAGCGCTTGCATGAGCCGCGGCGCTTGCAGCTCGATCGCGCCGAGCACGCGTGGGTGCGCGTGACCCAGCAGCAGCGCGCCGAAGCCGGCGGCCATGTCCACGTAGCGATTGCCGTCCACGTCGAGCACGTTCGAGCCCTTGCCGCTCGCGTACACGATGGTGCCGGCGGGGACGGCGGCGCGGATCCCGCGCGACGGGTCCGGCTCGACGCGCGGCCCCATGGGCGCGCTGGCTCGCGCGTTCCTGAGCAGCCACGATCGCGATTGCGCGCCGGGGGGCCGCTCGCGGAGAAACGGCAGATCGTTGCCCGGACGCTCCTCGGGCGGAGGCGGGATCTCCGAGAAGCTCACACGCAGACCCGGTTCCGGCCCCCGTGCTTCGCCTCGTACAGCTTCTCGTCGGCGCGCTGGATCAGATCCGTTGCGGCGCGATCCTCCGCGCCGAGCAGTGCGCAGCCGATGCTGACCGTCACCGGAATCTTCTCGCCCTGGAACGTGAACCCGTGCTCCGCCACGCGCCCGCGCAGGTTCTCGGCCAGCGCCGTCGCGCCGTCGATGGGCGTCTCCGGAAGCACGATCACGAACTCCTCGCCGCCGTAGCGCGCGAACACCTCGTCGCGGCGGATGCGCGCCTGGACGACCTTCGCGAGCTCGCGCAGCACGTAGTCGCCGGCGAGGTGCCCGAACTGGTCGTTGATGCGCTTGAAGAAGTCGATGTCGAACATCACGACCGACAAGGGGCGCTCGTGGCGCCGCGCGCGGATCACCTCGCGCTCGAGCGCCTCGTACAGGAAGCGCTTGTTGTTGATCTGCGTCAGACCATCCACGATGGTCATGCGGTAGATCTCTTCGTGGTATTTCGCCTCGGCGTCGGCGCCGGACAAGAACTTCAGGATGGTCGGGCCGACCTTCAGCCGGTCGCTGTTGTTGAGCAGCGCCTCGCGGTTGATCTGCTCCTCGTTGAGGTAGGTGCCGTTGGTCGAGCCGTCGTCCACCACGAACCAGGCGGGACCGCGTCGCTCGAGGTGCGCGTGGCGTCGCGACACGGAGTCGCCTTCGAGCACGATCGCGTTGTCCCCCCCGCGGCCGATGCGGATCGGGTTCTTGTCGAGCACGAAGCGCTTTCCGAGCAGCCCCGGCTCCTTCGTATAGATCACGACCACGCAGTCGTTGCCGACGCCGTCGTCCGACGGCGGTCGCTGGACGACCTGGGTAACTCGCGTCTTCTCGTCGAATTCGGTCACGGACAGCCGGCCTCAACGAATCGTTTTCGCCTGCGTGTGGCGATCAATGGTAGCGGTCCACCCATGGTCACGGCCGGCGTCGCGCCGCGAATACGAAAGCCCGATTCGGCAAGCTATCGCTCGCTGCGCTTGCCCGTCAAGCGGGCGCCGGCACGGGACTTGCGGCAGCATTCCTCGACGTTATTCTGACGTCATTCCGGGGTTTTGCCAGCGCCCGCACCAGTATGGGGACAGATGAAATCGATCACCGCGGCCGACGCCAGCAGCATCCGGATCTTCACCTTCAAGCGCGGAATCCTTTCAAAGATCGCGCACGATCTGCAAATCCGCGTCGACGGGTTCGAGATCCGGCCGGCCGAACCCGCTACTGATGGAACAGCTGTGGAGGCCGATTTCCTTCCCGATCATTTCCGCGTCGAGGGCACGGTCAAGAATGATCGCCTCGACGAGGGCGGCCTGTCCGATGCCGACAAGCGCGAGATCAAGGCCACAATGCGGGACAAGGTGCTCGCTTCCCAGCCGATTCGCTTCCGGGGCACCGCCCGCGAGTCCGGCGCCGGCTACAGTGTGGACGGCACGCTCAGCATGGCCGGCCGGGACGCGAGCGTCGCTTTCACGCTCGCCCGTCGCGAGCACCGGCTGGTCGGTGCTGTCGAGCTCCAGCCGTCGCGCTGGGGCATCGAGCCGTACAAGGCCATGATGGGCGCGATCAAGCTCGAGGATCGCGTGCGCGTCGACTTCGACCTGCCGGATCCGCAGCAGGGCTAGATCCCGCTCGCCTCCGGCGGCACCCAGCCCCCGAACGCGCGCTCGAGCTCCATCGCGACGGCGATCGTGACGTGATCGTTGCCGTGGCGCGAGACCACCTGCACGCCCAGCGGCAATCCCGCGCCGTTCAAGCCCAGAGGCACCTGCGTCGACGGTAGCTCGAGCACGTTCATGATCCCGAGGTACGCCCACGGCATGTGCAAGCGCAGCGCCTGGCGCACGGGCTCGTTGTGGCGCGGCGCCGGCGAGCTGTGCGACGGATAGAGCAGCACGCCGCCCTCGCCGAGCATGTCAGCAAGCTCGGCGCGTAGCGTGCGTCCGAGCTCGACCATGCGGCGCGCCTGCTTCGGCAGCAGGGCAGGGACGGGATCGACCAGCGCGAGCAGGCTGGCCATCAGCGTGTGGTCGCTCCTGCCGAGCATCCGCTTGACGATCTCGCGCAGCGGCCGGATCGGCGTGCCTTCACCGAGCAACGTGCCGAAGGGCGTCTCGTTGGCCTCGCCCATCATCGCCGACCAGATGTCGAACTGGCGCTTGAGCGCGGGGAAGCTCGCACGGCGCACGCGCATGCCGCGCTGCTCCAGCGCCTCCACCGCGCGACGCTGCGCCGCGCGCAGATCCGCGCTCACCGCGATGGCGCCGTTGTCCTCCACGTGGATCAACGTGCGCCCTTCCAGCGACACGCTCGACGGATCGCCCAGCGGCATCTCGACGCAGCCGGCCTCGATGCCGTCGGGGCCCGCGAGCAGTCGCAATAGCGGCATCAGATCCTCGGCGCGTCGCGCCAAGGGGCCGGTGGTGCAATAGCGCTGCACCTCGTTCTCGGCGTGCGGGTGCTGGCCGCTGTTCGGTACCAGACCGCCGCTCGGCTTGTGGCCGAACACGCCGTTGAAGAAGGCCGGACCGCGGATCGAGCCGCCGACGTCGGAGCCGAGCCCGAAGGGCGATCCGCCGGCGCCGATGATCGCGCCTTCGCCGCCGGAGCTACCGCCGGCGATGCGCCCATGGTCGTACGGGTTGTTCGTCCGCCCGTAGACGAAGTTGTTCGACTCCATCCACATGCACAGCTCGCTCGTGTTGGTCACGCCGAGCGGAATCGCCCCGGCGCGCCGGAGCCGCGTCACCGTCGTCGCGTCCTCGCACGCCACGACGTGCTTGCGGCTGACCAGCCCCGCGCTCTGCGGCATGCCCGTCAGCGAGAAGCACTCCTTGATCGTGCAGGGCACGCCGTGCAGCGGCGGCAGCTCCGCCCCGGACGCGCGAAGCTCGTCGGCGGCGTCCGCTTCGCGTCGCGCCGCCGCGAAGCGATCGCGGACCACGGCGTTGATCAGCGGGTTCACGCGCTCGATCTGGGCGACGTGCTGCTCTACCGCCTCGCGCGACGTCACTTCGCCGTCGCGGATCAAGCGCGCGATCCGCGTCGCGGACACAAGCCGGAGATCGGGCATAGGGTCGCGAGAGCCTAGCCCATGACGCCCTGTGGGGGGATGTCGGTGCGGCGCGGAATCCGGGTGTGGTTCTGTTCCTGCGCACGGCAACGCCTCGCGCTACGGGCTACCGGAAGCCAGCCGGCGCCCGGCCCGGATTCTCCCGCGCCGGCCGCCACCGCGTCGTCGCTCGCGCGCTTCACGGCGCGCTATCGGCTAGAATCGGCGTCATGACGTGGAACACGGCGTTCGGGATCGCGGGCCTCGTGCTCGCGGCGGCGGGATGCAGCAGCTCGTCGTCGGGTGGCACCACGACGGACTTCAGCGGCGACTACACCGTCGCCGTCGCCACCGACAACAACGACTGCCAGTTCTCCGGCTTCACCGCCGGCGACACGGCGAGCGGCGTTCCGTTCACGGTGACGCAGTCGGCGGCCGACGTGACGGGCGTGATCGGCGGCAGCCTCGCGAAGGTGTACTACGACGTCGCGCTCGGCAGCCACACGTTCACCGGCCTGGCGAGCGACAACCACGTGTCGATGGTGATCCACGGCACCAACTCCTTCAAGCAGCAGAGCTGCACGTACACCGTGATCGCGACGCTCTCCGGGACGCTATCAGGCGACTCGCTCGCCGGGCAGATCGCGTACTCTGCCGCCACCAACGGCAGCGCCGACTGCGCGCCGCTCGGCGCCTGCTCGACGCTGCAGAGCTTCAACGGCTCGCGCCCGCCGAAGCAGTAGGCGCTGGCACGAGCGTTGCAGCCTCTCGTGGTTCGACGCCAATCGGACCGGAAGGAGCGCGCGTTGACCCAACCTGTGCCACTCGCCCTGATCGTCGCGACAGCTCTGTCGCTCGCGCCCGTGGCGGCGTTCGCCGCATCGCCGGAGGCTGATGCCGTGCCCGCGCACGCCTCGGGTCCGGCGCAGACGCTGGGCGTGGCCGTCACGGGCGGCGTGCTGGTGCCGGATTGCGGGTCCTCCTGTCCGGGTACCCTCTCCACGGGTCCGTCGCTGGGCGCGCTGGTGCTGTACCAGCCATCGCGCGTCTGGGGTTTCGGCGCCAGCGCGCGGATGGCGAAGAGTCACTTCAAGTCGGCCTACGCCTCCATGTCCACGCCGGACACCTATTACGTCGACTCGGATCTCACCACGACGTTCTTCGCGCTCGCGTTGCGCGCCACGCTGGCGCCGCGTTGGGTCGTGAGCCCGCTGCTCGAGCTCGACGTGGGCGTGATGAGGCAGGCGCTGTCCGGCGACTACGTCGCCTGCTACGGCGACGCGTACTATCCGACTGTCCGCGCTGGCGCCGGCGTGCTGGCGCGCCTGTCGCCGCAGTGGTCGGTGTTCGGGGTCGGCAGCATCACGACCGGCAGCGGCGCCAGCGGCCAGTGCCGGGTCACCGACGGTCCGCCGCGCGTTCCCTTCGGAGGGTGGGGCGTGGGCGCCGAGCTCGGCGTGGGTTTCGATCTGGGGCTGTCTGCCGCTCCGGCGCGGAATCTCGCGTCACGCTAGCGCGTCACGGCGCGCCGCATGCCAGCCACCCGGCGAGCTGTCCAACCCAGGTGCGCGACGCGGCGCGCGGCGTATCGCTTCAGGGGGTTCCGCGCCGGACCGGCATGATCGACCCCCAGGTTGAATCTCATTCCAGCGGGACGTCGAGGCCGACGAGCTTCATCAGGCGCAGCGCGTTGCCGGCCGTGACCGGACCGGGGCGCAGCTTGTAGTCGAAGGTCATCTCGCCGTTTTCGACCTGCTCGCGGAAGTGCACGAGGGTCACGCGCTGCATCAGTGGTTCGGGCAGCTGGGCGAGGCCCATGTCGTGGGTGGACGCCGCGCCGGTGGCGCCGCGTTCGAGCAGCTCGGCCAGCACCCAGCGCGCGCCGATCTGGCGCTCGCGCGAGTTGGTGCCGTGAAGCACTTCGTCGAGCAGGAACAGCACCGGGTCGTCGCCGCCGGTGGCGTCGAGGACGGCCTTGAGCTTGGCGACTTCCGCGTAGAAATGGCTGACGCCGCTGCCCAGCGAGTCGCTCACACGGATGCTGGTGCACACGACGAAGTGGGCGATGCGGAAGCGCCGCGCGCACACCGGCGCGCCGGCGAGCGCCATCACGGCGGACAGGCCCATGGCGCGCAGCAGCGTGCTCTTGCCGCTCATGTTGGAGCCGGTGACGAGCAGCGCGGTACCCGGACCGGGCAGCGAGACGTCGTTCTCGACGCGGCGCTCGTCGGCGATCAGCGGATGCCCGAGCGCGTCGGCCTCGAACACCGCCGGGCCCGCGCTCACCTCCGGCAGCACGAAGCCGGGCTCGTCGTGGAGCAGGCCGGCGAGAGACGACAGCGCCTCGAAGCGGCCCAGCGTCTCGAACCAGCCGCGCGCGGCACGTCCGGCGCCGAGCTGCCAGTGCTCGAGGGCGAGGGTGCAGTGCACGTCCCAGAGAAGGAGCGCGTTCACCACCGGGTGTACGAGGCCGTTGTGCCGCAGATCGTACCAGCCGACCCGCGCGCGGAACTCCTTCATGCGCGTAGACGGGCGCTGCTCGCCGGCGGTCAGGCTGTCCCGGAGTCGTCTCAGCGCGGGCGCCGACAGGTCGATGCCTTCGAGCAGCTCGAGCATCGCGCCGTAGCGCAGGAACGCGCCTTCCGTGGACGAGACGGCGAGGAACACGCGTGTCGTCGGCTCGCGGGTGCGGAAGCCTACCAGGATCTGGACGAGCAGCGGCACGCCCCACACCGCCGCCGGCAAGCCGAGCGTCGCCGCCGCGATCATGCCGCCGACGGTGAGCACGGGCAGCACGCGCGCGGCCCACACCAGCGCCGGCTGCTTGCACAGCACCGGCTCGGACTCGGCCCAGCGCAAGAGCGGCTCCGGGTCGGGCGGCTCTTGCTTGCCCTTCTGCGCCGGGTTCGGCTCCGCGACTGCGAACGACAGCGCTTCCAGGCGCTGTCGGAGGTCGAGCTCCGGCGCCAGCGCGCGGACCGCCTCCTGGCGCTCGAGGATCGCGGCGACGCTTGCCGGCGCGCGCAGCCAGGCGGCCAGCGTCTGCTCGCCGAAGCGCGTGTGCGCGACGCACAGCCGCTGGAACAGCGACGCCGGGCCGAACACGTCCAGGTCGTCACTGTACGGGTGCTTCGCGTCGGCGAAGCGCGCGCCGTCCGCGGGCAGCTCGCGGAAGCGGCCGCCGGAGCGCGCGTCCGCGTCGCGGTTGACGCGCGCCCAGCGCTTGGCGTCGTCCTCGGCGTCGATCACGCGGGCGTGCCACACGATCAGCACGCCGAAGGCGACCGCGCCCACCGCGGCGATCACGCCGGCGATGCGCTGCGGGCTGCCGAACACCGCGATCAGCGCCGACACCACCATGACGCCGAAGGCGAGGCCGCGCAGGTTCGACACCAGGCGCGAGCGCGCGCCCAGCGCGTTCGCGATCCCGGCATAGCGCGCGGCGCGCTGGGCGTAGGTTTCGTCGCTCACGGGTTACCTGACCAACGAGGTCACGAGCGCGCCGATGCGATCGAGCGGCACCACGTCGTCCACGACGCCCATCTCGACAGCCGCCTTCGGCATACCGTACACGGTGCACGTTCCGCGATCTTGCGCCACGGTGCGACCGCCGGCGGCCTTCACCGCCGCCAGCCCGAGCGCGCCGTCGCGGCCCATGCCGGTGAGCACTACGCCGACCGCGCGCGCGCCGAACGACTGCGCCACACTCTTCAGCGTCACGTCCGCCGCGGGACGTACGCCATGGACCGGCGGCGTCTCGGTGAGCGCGATGCGACCGCCGCGCTCGACCAGCATGTGGTGGTCTCCGGGCGCGACCAGCGCGACGCCGGCCTCGAGCTCGTCGCCGGCACGCGCTTCGCGCACGCTGAACGACACCTGCTCATCGAGCTGCTCGGCGAGCGCCGCGGTGTAGCCCGCGGGCATGTGCTGCACGAGCACCAGCGCCGCGCCCTCGAGCCGGAGCCTCGGCAACACCCTGACGAGCGCCGCCGGTCCGCCAGTGGAGCTCGCGATCGTGATCAGCCGCAGGCCCGGCGGCATCTGCCGCGGCGCCGAGCGCAGGCTCTTCGGCGCGCGCTCGGACAGCGGCGCGGCGCTCGACATCGGACCGGAGGCGATCGGCGCCGCCAGCACCTGCGCGCCCGCGGCGGCCAGGAGCTTCCGCACCAGCTCTTCCTTGATCTGCGTCAGGTTCGCGCTGACCTCGCCGTCCGGCTTCTCCACGAAGTCCACGGCGCCGGCGGCCAGTGCTTCCACCGTGGCCGTCGCGCCGTCACGGGTGTGCGCGCTCAGCATCACGATCGGCACCGGGCGCGCCGCCAGGATCGCCCGCGTCGCGTCCGCGCCGTTCAGGCCGGGCATGTTGAAGTCCATCGTGACCAGATCCGGCGCGAGCTCGCCGGCGAGCCGCACGGCCTCGTTGCCGTCCTTCGCCTGGCCGACCACCGCGAAGCGCGCGTCCGCGCCGAGCAGGCGCGCGATCGCCGTCCGCATGAACGCGGAGTCGTCGACGACCAGGACGCGGACCACGGCACTCAAGGCTTGTGCCTGCTGAACTTCACGATCACCTTCGCGCCGACCAGCGGCGCTTCCGGAACACCGACGTAGCGGCGGTCGACGACGGCCGCTACGCAGTGCGCGGCGTTCGGCGACACGCCCTGGCGCTTCGCCACGCTCACGCCCTCCGCGCGGCCGCGCGAGCGCACCAGGAACCGCACCTGGACCTCGCCGCTGGTGCCGGCGAGACCTCCGTGCTCCTTGACGCACGCCGCGTACTTGTCCTTGGGCACGCCGAGCTTCTTCTCGGCCTTGGGCAGCGTGCCTTCTTCCACGACGACCGGCCCGACCCGCACGTCGATGTCCTCGTCTTCAGGCTTGGCTGCCGGTGCGGCGCGGCCGGCGTCCGCTGCGCTCGCGCTGGGCGTCGGAGGCGGCGGCGCGCCCGCGTCGGCGCGCGACAGCAAGCGCTCCGCCTCTTGCTGGGTGAGGCACCTCACCAGCATGCCCTTGCCGTTGGCGATGCGTCCCCAGCTGCACACCGGGTCGTAGGGGTAGCGGCTGGCGTCGCCGGGTGTATCCGCCAGGCTGCTCGCTGCCGCGATGGCGATGGTCGCCGCCGCGCCGGCCGCTGCCAGGGCGAGCCTTGCTCTGCTCCGGACCTTCATGTCGCGTCCTTGAACCCGAGAAGCGAGTACGCGCTCACCGGCTTGTCGATGCCCTTGAGCGAGATGCCCGTGATCTCCTCGACCTCCACGTGCTCCTTGACTCGTTCATACGTGTCCGCCGACAGCAGCACGCCGCCGAGCGGACATTTCGACTCGTGACGTTGCGCACGGTTTACCACGTCGCCGATGCAGGTGTAGTCGCGGCGCACGAAGCGCGACCCGATGTCGCCGCGCACGACCACGCCACTGTTCAGTCCGATGCGCATCACCAGTGGCGTCTCGCGCGTGCTGTTGAAGGCGTCGAGCGCGCGCTGCATCGCCCAAGCCGCGCGCGCCGCTCGCAGTGGGTGGGATTCGTCGAAATCCGTACGCTCCTCGAACACGGCCATGATCGCGTCACCGATGAACTTGTCGATGTCGCCGCCCTGCTGCTTGATCACGACGCACAGCTCGTCGAAGGCGCCGTTCAGGATCGCGACGACCTCCCCGGGGGACATGCGCGAGCTCATGCTGGTGAAGCCCGACACGTCGGAGAAGAGCAGCGTCGCGTCCATCTCCTTGGCGCGGACCTCGTCCATCTGCCCGCTCGCCGACAGCTGCTCCGCCGCTTTCACCGCGCCTTCGCTGATGTACAGCCGCGAGGCCTCCTTGTAGCGGGCGAGGCGCTTCTCGGCGAGCACGCGCTCGACGATGGCGATGCACTTGTCCGTGCCGAACGGCTTGACCAGATAGCTGGTCAGCCCGGCGGCGCGCATCTGGGCCTGGTCGCGCTTGCTGTCGCGGGCGGTGAGCATGACGATCGGCACGTCGCGGGTGGTCATCTCGCGGCGCAGGGCGAGGGTCAGCTCGAAGCCCGTCATGCGCGGCATGTCGTAGTCGGTCAGGATGATGTCCGGCGGACCGCCGACGGCCTTCTCGACGCCGTCCTTGCCGTCCACGGCCGTTTCCACGCGGAAGCCCTGACGTCTCAGGCAATCCGCCACCAGGTGCCGGATCGCCGCCGAGTCGTCCACGACGAGCACGCGCTCGCGCTCGCTGACCATGCGCGTCGCCAGCAGCGAGTGCAGGCGGCTGATCAGCTCTTCCGCTACCACAGGCTTGACCAGATAGTCGTCGGCGCCGCAGTCGAACCCCTTCTGGAGATCGCTGGCTTCTCCAAGGGACGAGCAAATCACGACCGGCACGTCCGCCAGCGCCTCGTCCTCCTTGACGGTCCGGCACAGGGCGAAGCCGTCGAGTTTCGGCATTTCGACGTCCGTGAGCAGGAGATCGGGGCGCTGATGCTTGAGCTTGGCGAGCGCTTCCTCGCCGTCCCAGGCCTCATCCACGTCGTAGTCCGCGCCGACGAGGATCGGGACCGTGTGCTTGTGGATCAAATCGCTGTCGTCCGCGAGCAGCACCCTGAGCCGGCCGCGACTCGAGTCCTCCACCGCGGCCAGGAGCTCGGCGGCCTGGAACGGAAGCGTGATGGCGCGGAAGAAGCCCGCGCGGCGTGCCTCCTCGCACGCCGCGACGTCGAGCCCCAGATAGACGGCGCGCTCCACGGCGAGGCCCGCGCTCTTCGCGCGCTCCAGCGCGACCGCGGCGGAGGAGCCGTCGACGACCGGCGCGAAAAGCACGACCGAGGGCTTCGGATCCGACTGGTCGAGCAGCGCTGCGACGTCCGGTGCAACGCTGACGCGGTGGCCGGCGGGCTCGATTGCCCGCGCCACGAACTCTCCGAGGACGCCCGGCGGCGTCACGAGGCCGACCTGCATGACCCGGCGATCCTAGCGTGCGGCGCGCCGCCACCCACCCCGAATCCGCACGCGCCTGCCAATTGGCATTTCCGCGCCGCGGGAGCCGTGGTTGATAGGGGTGTGGTTCCGTTGCCGAGCAACAAACCCTGCTGTCGTCGGCCCGCCGGGGATCGGGCCCCGGCGGTTGCCACACCGGTTGAAAGCGGCGTGCCCACCCGCCAGAGTGTGGGATAGTCCGACTCGGAGGAGGTCTTTCGATGCAGAAGCGATTCCTTGCGGTGGCTGTGGCCTTGGCTGCGGCGGCGTCAGTTGGTGCGTGCGGTAGCGACTCGAGCAGCGGCAGCGGTGGCAGCGGCGGCAGCAGCGGCAGTAGCGGCAGCGGTGGCAGCAGCGGTGCCGCCGGCAGCAGCGGCGGCGGCAACGTACCGCTGTCCGAAATCCCGTCGAAGCTCGCGACCGCGCTCTGCGACGTCGTCAGCACGTGCCTCGGCGACTACTACACGCTGCTCCTCAGCGGTCAGGACTGCGTGACGCTGAACCAGCGCCAGATCGAGCAGGGCGACGTGTCCGTGGTGCAGAGCGCCATCGACGCGGGCACCGTCACCTACCACGGTGACAAGGTCGCGGCGTGTATCGCGGCGATCGAGGCCAAGGGCTGCGATCTCTTCTCGTCCCGGCTTCCGTCCGAGTGCGGCGCCGTGTTCGAGGGCACCGTCGCCGAGGGCGGCGATTGCACCATCAACGAGGAGTGCGCTGGCGACAACATCTGCCAGTTCTCGGGCGGCGCCTGTCCCGGCAAGTGCTCGGCGCGGGCCGCTGCGGGTGCGGCATGTGCCGCCGATGACGACTGCCAGGACGGCCTCACATGCCAGTCGCAGGTGTGCACCGCGCCGGCCAAGGAAGGCGCCGCCTGCGGTGGCACCGCGCCGGATTGTCTGACCGGCCTGTATTGCGCCGGCGCGGACCCGACCAACGGCAAGCCCGGCGCGTGCACCAAGCTCTCGACGGTGTTCAACGCCGCCCAGGGGCAGCCCTGCGACGCGTCCAAGAGCCAGCTCTGCCAGGTGGGCAGCGCGTGCGAGGTCGGCCTGAGCGGCACGACCGTGACGTACACCTGCGTCCCGCCGGTGGCGGCCGGGGCCGCGTGCAAGCTCGCGTTCCCGACGGAGTGCCCGGGCGGCCAGTACTGCAACATCCCGCAGAGCACGCCGCCGGTCCTCGACGGCACCTGCGCCGCGCTGCCGGGCGACGGCCAGGACTGCACGTCCACCAAGGCGTGCGCCGCCTACACCGTGTGCGACTCGACAACGAACAAGTGCGTCGCGCTGCAGAACGACGGCAGCAGCTGCACCGACGACAACTTCTGCTACAGCGGACACTGCGTGAACGGCACTTGCAAGGCCGGGCTCTGCACGCAGTAGCGGAGTCGCCGCTACCCGCCGCCGCCGACGCGGTGCTCACGTTCCTCGAGAGCGTCGGGCGCCGCTCGGAGGCGGAGCTTTATCTCCGGCTCTTCCGCCAGCTTCCCAAGGAGAGCTTCGCGGTCATCGCGGCGGAAGCGCCGGTGGTGCGCCACGCTCTCGGGTCGCTGGTGGAGCAGCTCCGGTTCTTGGCCGACCTCGGGCTGTACGCGCCGGTCGTGCTCGGCTTGTTCGACCCGGGCGCCGCCGAGACCGGCGCAGGGCGCCTGGCGCGTCGCTTGCCGACCGCTGGCCTCGAGCCGTGCGTACACCACGCCGACGACGACGACCTGGTCGAGCAACTCCGCGAGCAGCTCCGCACGGAGCGCGTCCCGCTGGTGCGCTTCCGCGCCGAGGCCGGCTCGACGCTCGCCGAGCGCTTCGCCCGCGTGGGGCACATCGCGCGCGAGCTCGATGCGCGCAAGCTCGTGCTGTTGCGCCGGCGCGGCGGGCTTGGGCCCCACGGCGACGGTCGCGTCGAGCTGTCGGGCGGTCACGAGCTCGGGCTCCACCGTGGCGGCATCTCGCTCATCAACCTGCGTCTCGACTACGACGCGCTCCGCGGCGCGAAGCTCCTGAGAAAGGAGGACGCGCTCCTGCTCGAGCGCCTGCACGACCTGCTGCTCGCGTCCCCGAGCGGGCGACTGCTGGTCAGCGTGACGTCGCCGCTGAACCTGCTGAAAGAGCTGTTCACGGTTCGCGGCGCGGGCACCCTCGTCAAGAGCGGCGCGCCCATCATGCGTTTGTCGAGCTACGCGGACGCGGACACTGCGCGCCTGCGTGCGCTCCTCGAGTCGAGCTTCGGGCGGCCGCTCTCCGCCGCCTTCTTCGAGCGCGAGCCGCTCGCGATCTACGTCGACGCGGACTACCGCGGCGCCGCCATCCTCGAGCCAACGCCGATCGGCGCGTTCCTGACCAAGTTCGCCGTCGATCCGATCGCGCAGGGCGAAGGCATCGCGCGCGATCTGTGGCAGGCGCTCACCCGCGACCATCCGGCCGTGTTCTGGCGCGCCCGCCTCGAAAACCCCATCGCCGGCTGGTACTCCACGCTCTGCGACGGCATGGTCCGGCTTCCGCGCTGGCAGATCTTCTGGCGCGGCATCGAGCCGGCCGAGGTGCCCGCCCTGGTGACGGAAGCCGAGCGCCGCCCGGGCGATTTCGAAGCGGGATGATATAAGCAGCCCCGACCATGTTCGCGGTGTTCGGTTTCGTGCTGTTCGTCGGCCTCGTAGGGGTGGTGCTCTACCTGCTCATGATCATGCGCGAGGTGCCCGGCGCGGCCGAGGAGCGCTTCGGCAGGCTGGAGGCGCTGCCGGACGACATCGGCAAGTGGAAGCTCGACGAGGATTCGCCGGAGGCACGCGCCGCAGCCGACGAGGGGCTGAAGCGCGAGGTGCGCTATCTGTTCGACCCCGACGCCTCGTTCGGCCGCGGTAAGCTGACGCGCCAGGTGCGCTATCGCGATCTCGCGACGAACGAGATCGCGCGCATCGACCCCGAAGAGATCATCAAGCGCAAGCGCATCCGCGAGTGATTGCCGGTCCGGCGCGGAACCCCGCACAGCGCCCGACGCCGTTCCACGACGCCGCGCGTGCCGCTCCGACGCCGCGCGGCCGCTCCGACGTTTTGGCGCGATGCCGCTCGGACGCGCGCGTGCCGCTCCGGCGCCGCGCGGCGCCGACGCCGAGCGTGCGCGCGATGCGGCTCGGACGCGAGCGGCACTTGGCGTCGCGCGGCGCCCGGACGCGAGCTGGGCGATGGGTGAGAGCGAGCCGGCATCTGGCGTCCGCGCGGCGGACGCGAGCTGGGCGATGGGTGGAAGCGAGCGGCATCTGGCGTCCGCGCGGCGGCCGCGAGCTGGGCGATGGGTGAAGCGAGCGGCAATCTGGCGTCCGCGCGGCGGCCGCGGAAGACTCGGGATGGGACGGACGAAGAGATCGGTGCGCTGATCGAGGAAAGCGCGCGGCCTCGCGACGCGCACCAGAGCCTGCCGTCGCGGCGGTCGCCGACGCTGTCGACGTTGAGCGGGATACCGCGCCGCATCGGCATCCCCTCCCAAGCGCGGTCACGAGATGTGCCGCGAGTCGCGACCGCTCAGCGGCCCAGGGCTTCAGCGCGGTTGACGATGCGCGGCGTGAGGAAGATCACCAGCTCGCTGCGCGTGTCGCTGGCGCGGCGGCGCTGGAAGAGCAGGCCGATCAGCGGGATGTCGCCGAAGAACGGCACCTGGTTCAGGTTGCGGCCGGTGTTGCGCGTGAAGATGCCGCCGATGACCGCGGTGTGGCCGTCCATGACCAGCAGATCGGTCTCGGCCTCGCGCTTCAGGATGGTGGGATCGCCGCGCGCCGACGTCTGGTTGAAGTCGGGCTCGTCGCGGTTGATCTTCACGTGCATGCTGACCGAGCCGTCGGCGGTCACGTGCGGCTTGACCAGCAGCTGGAGCTTGGCTTCCTGGAAGGTCGTCTGCACGCCCTGGGCGCTGATCTGGGAAAACGGGATCAACGTGCCCTGGGCGATGCGCGCTTCACGGTTGTCGAGCGTCAGGATTCGCGGGCTCGACAGGATGCGCAAGAGACCGCTCGACTCGGCGGCGGAGAGGCGCACCGCGAGGTTGATGGTGCTGTCCACCGATCCGAAGGTCAGACCGAGCGCGCCGCCGGATCCGGTGCCGACGGTGGCCGGCAGGTTGACGGCGTAGTTGGGGTTCGGGACCGTGTTCGAGAACGGGCTCAAGCCGGCCGTGGGCGACTGCGTGTCGCTGGCACCACCGACGAGGCCGACGGAGTTGGGGAATGCGAGGCCCGTGGGGTTGCCGGTCGCGCCGGAGAAGGTGGCGTCGCCGCCCCACTGGATGCCCACGTCGCGGAGGTAGGTGCTGGTCGCCTCGACGATGCGTGCTTCGACCAGGACCTGCGGCGTCTGCGTGTCGAGCGAGCGCGTCAGCTCCTCGATCTGGTTCAGGTTGCCGGCGACGTCCCGGACGATCATCACGTTCGTGCGCTCGTCCACGGCGATCGAGCCGCGCTCCGAAAGCAGATCCTTGGCGCGCTGCTGGATGTCCGCGGCTTGCGCGTAGCTCACCGGGATCAGGCGTGTCTCGATCGGCGCGAGCTGGAGCTCCTGCTTGCGGCGCGCGATGGCCATCTCGCGCTCCTTCTCGAGCTCGTCGAGCGGGGCGACGCGAAGCATGTTGCCCTGACGCACCACGCCGAGCTTCTTGGCCTGGAGCACCACGTCGAGCGCCTGATCCCACGGCACGTTGCGCATCCGGATCGTGACGGAGCCGGACACGTTGTCGGCCGTCACGATGTTCACGCGGCCCACGTCGGCGAGCAGGCGCAGCACGTTGTGGACGTCGGCGTCCTTCAGGTCCAGATCGATGCGACGGCCGCCGTAGCGCTGCCGCTGCTGGCCGAGCATGGCCGGCGTGTAGGCGTCGGCCTGGTCCGGATCCGCGCTCTGCTCCACCGGCTCGCCGCCGTCGTCGTAGCCGGAGTGCACCTCGGGGATGTCGGACATCGCTTGATCGACGTGCACCGTGCGCGTGCGCCGCGCGATGCCGCCGTCGCTGCCCACGCCCGTCACGGACGAAGGCAGGCTGCCCGGCTTGAACAGCGACCAGACCAGCGTGTTGCCGTGGCGCGCGACGCGGCTGTCGAGCTTGCCGTCCATTTCCGCATCGAGGACGACGGCGCCCTTCTTGTTGCTGCTCGCGTAGGTGGAGACGCTGTGCAGCGCGCCGCCGAACGCACTCACGTCCAGGGTGCGGGTGAGCGCCTGCGGCACCTGCGCGTCTTGCAGGACCAGCGAAGCGTGCCCGTGCTCGCCCTTGGACACCTGGTAGCGCGGGATGCCCGACAGCTCGATGTACACCTTGTCCTGGTCCGCGCCGTGGTCGTAGCGCACGTCGAGGACGCGCACGCGCGCCGGCGCCTGCGCGGTGTCGCGTCGGGCGGTCACGACCGGGCGCTTGACGTCGAGCGGGCCGGACTTGCCGCGGGCAAAGCCGATGACGAGCCGGGTGCCGTCGACGCGCACCGAGTACTTGGCGTCCGCCAGCAGGTTCACCAGCACGCGGGTCGTCTTGCCGTGACCGGTGTGGAAGGTCTGGGCCATCACACCGCCGATCACGCCTTCGTGCCGGGTCAGCGCCGCCGGGGCACCCTGCAGGTCCGCGTCGGGGATATCGACGATCAAACGGCGTCCACCGCGGTCGAGCCGCGCCGTGAACGTGGGAGCCCGGGTGAAGCTCACCACCACCTGGGCCGAGCCGTCTTTCTGGCTCGATGCCTGGATGTTGGTGGCGTGGCGTCCTGCGGCGGTTTCCGCCGCGTTTGCGCGGCTCGGGGCGCCAAGCGCGGCCAGCATCAACAGCGCGCGAGGTGGCGATCAGGCACGCGCGGGGTCGAGATGCCGTAGGCGGGGTCCGGCTCATTGTGGCTCCGATCATCGATCTGTCAGGAAGCGCGTTGGCTTCCGCGCAGGTCTTTTTCCGAGGGCAAAGCGTACCTTGCGACGATCGAAGCGAACAAATTCCGCGCCTTTGTCTGGAGCACTTAAGTAAGCGCGAGGTGTGTCGTCGGGCGTCGCCAAGCGTTCGCGCTCCGGCGCTCGGCGCCGGGCAACGTTGCCGACGTTTCTACGTGCGCAGCGCCCCTCAGGGCGAACCGGCGTCGGCGCTGCTTCCCTCTTCCATTCCCGTCGATTCGCCGGCGGGGCGAAGCGGGATCACGCGCGTCGCGGTGGGGACGTCGGGGTTCGACGGATCTTCGCGAACCAGGACGACGTCACCCTCGCGGATGCGGTCGACGCGCCAGTTCACTTCGTACGAAGCGGTGCCGGTGCCTGCCTGCACGACCTCGGCTCGGCCGACGAACTGCCCGCGGTGGATCACGTGGCCCTTGCCCGTGGGATCGACCAGCATCGCTACCGCGGGGTGCACGCGCGTCACGATGCCGATGAGCTTGAGCTCATCGAGGGAGTATTGGCGCAAGATGACCGGCTTCTCCCCGCCGTGCGTGCGCGTCTTCACTTCCTCGGCGAACATGCTGGCGTAGGCGCGGAAGGGGTCGCGGCTGCGGTCGTTCTCGGTGAACTCCGACTCCTGGAACGAGACCATGGGCGGTCCCGCGTCGCCTGCGCCGGCGTCCGCGTTGGTCGCCTTGCGCGCGACCGTCGTCTGGTCGCCGGCATGTCCGGGTTTGGAGATCTCGGGCTGGCAGGCGACGGCAAGCGCGGTGAGCCCGAGTGCCGCCAGGAGCCATTTCTCGCGGGGGGCTGTCACTTGGTCGCTCCGTTGTTGCTCGCGGCGCCACGTTCGTCGGTCTTGCTCGTCGTCTCCAGCAAGCGGAACGCCGTGGCGAGCACCTCGACCTTCACGTCGATCTCGTCGCCGTTTATCTTCGGGTCGCTGATGGAGATGTTCTCCATGTTGATGATGCGATCGAGCTGGCCGATGCCGTAGAAGAACTTGGCGATCTGGTGGTATCGACCCGTCAGCTCGAGCTTCATGGGAACGCGCGCGTAGAACTTCTCCGGGACCTCGTCCTGCGGCGTCCATGCCGTGAGGCTCACGCCCGAGACGTTCGCTACGCTCTGGATCGAGCTCAAGAACGCCGGATAGTCGCTGGTGGCGGGCAGCTTCTTGACCAGATCGGGCAGACGCTGCTCTCGATCGGTCAGCTCCGCGAGATCCTTCTGGTAGGCGAACTCGTTCTTGCGCGCCGCAGCGAGGTCCTGACGCAGCTGGCGCTCCTGGCCTTGCGCGGCCTTGATGCTGCTGGCGAGGTCGCCGTAGAAGACCACGAAGTAGGCCACCCCGACGAGCACGAGCAGACCGAAGACGATGCCGACTTTCGCCAGCGGCGGGAGCTTGGCGAGGCTGGACTCACGGGCAGCCATCTCAGTACCTCACCTTCGCTTCGAGCTGGAATCGCACGACTTCCAGCCCGGTTTCGGCGTCCTTCTCCGTCTTCGCGGGCAGGAGCTTCACCTCGAAGAAGTAGCTCGACAGCATCATGCGCTTGGCGAGCTCGCTGACGTCCTCGCCGTCGCGGGCCACGCCCTCGAGCCGCACCTTGCGCTGATCCTCGATGAACTTCGTCAGCCACAGCCGCCGGGCGTCCCAGTTCGGGTTGTACACGGCCTGGGGATTTTCCCGGCGCTTCTTCGCCAGCTCCTCCGGGTCGACGGTCGGGCCGCGGCCGGAGGTCAAGATGCGGGAGAGCTCCAGCAGCATCGCTGTCGGGCCGGTGCGCGCGCTCTGCAGCTTGCCGATCGCGTCTTCGCGTGCGCGCAGCTGGGCGAGCTTCTCGGTCACCTGTTGGTGGTTGGCGACGGCGCGTTTCGACTGATCGATCTGCGTCGTCAACTCGGCGTTCTTCCGGTTCTGTTCCTTCAGCTCCTCGGCCTTGATGCCGTGGAAGACGAACAGACCGGCGACCTCGGCGAGAAACAACACCAGCAGCGCGACCAGCCACAGCTGGCTGCCCTCCGTCTGCTCGACGCGTTTCTTCTGCGGAAGGAGATTGATGCGGATCACGCCCGGTTCTCCTTCTCGTGGCGAAGCGCGAGGCCGAGCGCGACCGCGAGCTGTGCGGCGCGGGTCTGGAGCATCGCCGGGCTGACGTCCTTCGCGTCGATCGTCACGCGCTCGGTGGGCGCCCAGACCTCCACCGGCACGCGGGCTCTGCGCTCGACCGCCTGTCCGAGGGCGGCGAGGTTCGCGGTGCCACCGGTGACGAAGATCCGGGAGATCTCGCCCTCGCCGCTGGTGGCCATGAAAAAGTCGAGGCTGCGCTGGATCTCGGCGGCGATGGAGTCCGTCACGGCTTCGATGACCTGCACCACCTGCTGCGGCACCATGCCCGCGCGGTACGGATCGTCCGGCGCGCCGCCGCCGCCGCACTTGTAGGCTTCGGCCTGGTCGAACGGAATCGCGAGCTGCTTCTGGATTTCCTCGGTGATGATGTTCCCGCCGTTGGCGATCTCGCGCGTGAAGGCGCTGATCCCATTGGCGACGATGTTCAGCGAGGCCAGGCTCGCGCCGACGTTGATCAGCGCGACGGTGTAGTCCGGCGGCAAGCCGCGCGACTGCTCGAACAGGTTCTGGACCGTGAAGGCGTCGATGTCGCAGACCACGGGCTTGAGCTTCGCGTCCCGGGCGAGCTGGGCGTAGTCGTTGATCTGGTCGCGCTTGGCGGCCACCAGCAGAAGATCCATCTGGCTCGCCTCGGGGCGCCGGCGCAGGACCTGGTAGTCGACCTGTACGTCCTTGATATCGAAGGGGATGTGCTGTTCGGCCTCCCACTGGATCTGCTCGTCCAGCTCGCCCGGCGTCATCATCGGCACGGTGATCTTGCGGATGATGACGCTCTGGCCGGAGACGCTGAGGGCGACGTCCTTCTGCTTGATCTTCGCGTCGTGGAACACCCGGGCCAGCGCCTCGGTGACGTTGCCGGCGTCCATGACCTGGCCGTCGACGATGGTCTGCGCGGGCAGGGGCGCATAGCCAAGTCGATGAAGAGTCATGCCTTTCCGGCTCGCCTTCAACTGACAGACCTTGATCGAGCTGGTGCCGATATCGACCCCGACCAGGTTCTTTCCTTCGCCCATGACGCCTCGGGAGCAGTGCAGGCAGGGAAACCCGCGAACAAAACTGTGGCATTGTCCCTGGCCGAACGCCAAGAAACGCGGGCGTGGGTTTCTTTTTATTTCCCGTCCCAACGACCAACAGCTAAGGGCGAAGACTCCGCATGCGTCGCGTGCTTCCACTCCTGATCGCCGTGTGTCTGGCCCTCGCAGCCCTGTCTGCGCACGCTGCCGGCAAGGCGCGGAACCCCGCGAAACCGCGCGTTCACGTGGTCCAGCGCGGCCAGACCCTGGGCATGATCGCGAAGCGCTACCACGTGAGCGTGGACGCGCTGCGCCGCGCCAACGACATCCACCGGAGCAAGGATCTCAAGCCGAAGCAGCGGCTGGTCGTTCCCGCGCCTTCGGACAAGGACGGCAGTCGCGCCCGCGCGCTCCGTCACGCGGGCTACGCCGAGCCCCAGACCCGTCCCGCCGCCGTCGAGACCAGCCCCAAGGTCAAGCCCGGCGCGCCGGTCACGTACGCCCGCAAGCCCCGCCACCCCGGTTACGTGATGCTCCGGAGCACGGTCGGTGCCTGGCGCGGCTACGCCGTCCACAAGGGCAAGGTCTCGAAGGCGGCGGTGCACAACGTCACGCGCGTGCTGGCCTCCTGGCGAACCCAGCAGAAGCTCGCCATCGACGAGCGCTTGATCCGGATGATCGCCACCGTCAGCGACCACTTCGGTGGTCGCGCGATCCGCGTGGTCAGCGGATTTCGTCCCTATCGCCCCACGCAGTACACGCCCCACTCGCGTCACAACCTCGGCCACGCGGTGGACTTCACGATTCCCGGCGTCCCGAACACGGCGCTCCGCGACTTCTGCCGGACCTTGCCCAACGTCGGCTGCGGCTACTATCCGAACTCGAGCTTCGTCCACATGGACGTCCGCGAGATGAGCGCCTACTGGGTCGACTTCGCCGGCCCGGGCGAGGCTCCGCGCTACGCCACGGCGAAGGGCGTCAATCCCGGCCGCGCCGAGAGCGAGGCGGCCGAGCGGGAGCACGAGCCGGAGCACGCGACCCCAGCGTCGGAGCCTGCCGCAGGTTCCGGCCAGGGCGACAGCGACGGGCACGCGAACGCCGAGGGGTCGTCGAAGACCCACGCAGAACACGCTGAATCTGGCGGCGATACCTGAACCGCGTGCTTGCCGGCTCGCTTCCGGGTCACTTGATACCTGCCCAGGTCAGCCCGCTCCCGCGCCGCCCCGAACAGACCTGACCCCGACCAGGACGGCGGTTCGCGGCGTTTTTATAAGGGATTGCCGGTCCGGCGCGGAACCGCCCTGGGTGCCTAGTGACCCACAAGGATCGGAGAATGTGTGATTAGTTTAGCAATAACAAATAGATACTGTCTTGGTACGCAGCGTGCTCATGGGAGGGGCAGGAGGACGACCGATGACCTTGCACGCTGCCCCCACGCTTCCCGACGCTGCCCCCGCTTCCGCCGTGCGCCCGCGCATGATCCAGCGAGGCCGCGCGTCGCTGCCGGCGCGCCCCGCCGCCCGTCGCCGCCCCGCGGCGCTTCTGGCCGTCGTGGCCCCGACGCCGGAGCCCACGGGCATCTCTCGCGAGCGGGCCGAGCAGCTGCTCGAGACCTACACGCCGGCGGTGCGGCAGATCGTCGGCGGGTTCCAGCGCAAGCTGCCCCGCAACGTGCTCCGCGACGACCTGTTGGCGGCGGGCATGTGCGGCCTGTGGGACGCGATCCGGCGGCACGGCGACGATGGCGGCGACGGCTTCGAGTTCTACGTCCGGGTGCGCATCCGCGGCGCGATCCTCGACGAGCTCCGCGCGCAGGACTGGCTGCCCCGGCGTGCGCGCGCGGCGGCGCAGGGCGACGACGCGGCTGTCACGCCCGCGGTGGTCCGCCTCGACGACATGAGCGAGTGGGAGCAGCAGCGCACGCTCGCGTCCTACGGCACCACGGAGACGGACCTGGACGCACGCTCGGCACACGAGTCGCTGGCCGAGGCGATCGACCTCCTGCCGGAGCGCGAGCGCCACATCATGTCGATGCACTACTTCAAGGGCGTGAAGTTCAAGGACCTGGGCGCCGAGCTCGGCGTCAGCGAGCCGCGCATCTCCCAGCTCCACTCGCGCGCGGTCGCTCGCCTCCGGGGCCTGCTCGCTGAAGCCGCGTGACGCGGCGCCTCAGCGCTTCTTGTGAATCGGGTAGTCGTAGCCCGTCGGTTTGGTGGACGGCACCGAGCCGGCGGGTTTCCAGCGGAACGCATGCGGTCGCATCGGGTGTCCCAGCGCGTACAGCACGCTGGTCTCGTAGCCCTTGATCGGCGGCTCGCTCGTGCCCGTGCGGTGCACGAACGACGGGTGTCGCGAGCCGCGGTCGAGCGACACGATGCGCCGGCAGCCCACGCGCATCAACGCGGCGGCGAGCGGATCGCTGCTGTCGTGGCGCGCGCGCGCGACGATGACGCGACCGCTCGGCGTGACGCACATCGCGCCACGCAGGCGGAGCGAGCCGTGATCGCGCGCGCGTTCCACCAGCCGCCCGTCGTCGGCGAGCAGCGGCAGCTGAACGGCCTGCTCGTCCGCGGCGAGCTCCGGCACCTCGCCCGACGCGACGATCCGCGGCGCCTTGCCCGGGGCGGTGACGACAGTCGCGTAGGATGTGCGGAGCACCAGCGGTGCGTCCTTGCCGAAGGCCAGCCCGTAGCGCGTCGCGCTCGTCGTGTGCCCCAGACCTATGGCCGCCAGCACGCGATGCGCGTCGTCGCCCGCGAGCTCGAGCTCGCTGGCCACGTCGCCGGGCTCCTTGGTCCCGGCGCGCACGACCCAGTCCACGCGTCCGGGCTCGAAGGCGACGAGCTCGATCTGCAGGTCGCCGATCGGCAGCGTGCCCTTGAACACCCCCGGCATCCACTGCGGCGGCGGCTGGGTGCCGCCGTCCGGTTGCCAGCGGATCCCCGAGGGATCGTGCGGCACCGGATCGCGCACCATCATGTAGAAGAAGTCCTTGGCCGACCAGCGCACGAACTTGTCGGGCGCGATGCGCATGCCGCTGTCGAGCTTCTCGAGCTTGAACTCGTGTGCGTGCAGATCGACGATGTCGGTGAACACGAAGCCGCAGTGCGCCGGGTTCATGTCCAGGTGGATGCCGTACGAACAGCCCGCCTGTCTGAGCGCCTTGCCCAGCGTCGGTCCGTCGATCTCCTTGCCCCAGGCGTAGTAGAGCTGCCCTTGCGGCGTGACGCACATCGCGGTGCGCTGGGTCATCACGCTCGTGCCCGAGATCTGCCAGCCCCAGATGTAGCGCCCGGTCGGGTTCGCCACGCCGTCCTCGACCAGCGGATCGAGGTTCTGGCGGAACGAGACGATGTCCGAAGGGATCTGCTCGGTTTGCGGCCAGCTGCCGAGTCCCACGTCGCCGCTGTCGGTCACGACCACGCTGGCCGCGCCGCGGACGGGCGGCAGCAGCACGCGATGATCCACCATCATGCCGTACGCGCCGTGGGTGGTCTTGAACGCGCCGTTGAAGGTCGCCACGACGCGGTCGAGCACGTTCTTGTCGCGCGGCAACCGCCCGTCGCCGGGCGGTCCGGTCAGCGGCTTGGGATCCTCGAAGCCCGCCTGCATGCCCAGCTCCAGCTGGCGCATGTCCATCGCGACGATGTCGATCTCCGAGTACGGCCGCTTCACGTCGGGGCGGATGAAGGTCCGGTAGAAGTACGGCGGCGGCTTGGCCTTGCCGTCGGGCGCGCCGCCCAGCGGCTTGAGCCACGGCAACGTGACCGGGACCCACTGGCCTTCGCCGGGCTTCAGCTCTTTCCACAGCGACGGGACGGGCGGCGGCGGCCACACGCTGGAGTGCTGGTCGAGCTTGTCCGCATCCAGCGTCGCGGTCGCCGCGACCTGATCCGGGTTGTCCTTCAGCGCGGACTCCGACGCGCGCGAGAACACGCGGAAGGTCGTGCGCTTGATCACGTCCTCCGTACCGAACACGGCGTTCTCGAGCCACGCGATCGGTGCCGGCCCCACCTCTGCCCGCACCGTATCGACGGCCCACAACACCAGCGGCTTGTGCGGATGGACCTGCGACACCGAGCGCGCCCCGAACGCCTGACCGCCGTCGGCGCCGCGCAGCGAGTGCTTGTCCAGGTCGTACGCAAGCTTCCGGTCCGGGCCCAGGTCGATGTGGAGCGTCGGCGGGTCGAGCCGGAGCCCCGCCGACTTCGTCGCTTGATCGATCAGGATGTCGGTGCGTCCCAGCCCGGCCCAGCTCCCCGTGTCCTGGTACGACGTCACGGCGAGCAAGGCGTGGTCGAGCCACCCGCCCGGGCGACTTCGGCGCGGGATTCCGTCGAGGTCGAGGACAGTGATGCCCTGGATCCGTCCGTAGGCCACCGTCGCGAACGCGGCCGTCGAGCCGCGGACCTGCAGCCCCGCGTCGTCGCCGAGCGGCGTCTCGGTGATGTTGCGGATCTCGCGGACGCTGATCGGCTGCCCACCGAGCGTCACGCGGATCCGCGCCCGGTACAGGTCGCGCGGCTCGCCCTTGGCGGCGGAGGCCAGGAACAGCACCCGCCGGCCGAGGAAGCTCTCGGCGAGGAAGCCGGGGGATCTCTCCCAGGCGATATCGGTCGGCTGCACCACGCCGCCCACCGCTTGGCCCAGCATGCCCGCCAGGCCCTCGAGCGTGCGCGCGGGGGGGCGCTGCCCGCCGAGGTGGACCGCCACGGCGGTCGCGGCGGCGAACGCCGCGATGGGCGCGCGGCGCCGGAGGAATGGCCGAAGTGACGCCATCTACGCGATGGGCCCGGGTGTACCGGGCCCCCAGCGACCGCGCAAGCGGCCCTGTGCCGCGCACGCATCCGGCCCTGGGTCGATCATGGCTTGTGGGTCGCCCGGGCGGCTGATAACGCAAGGCACTCGCGTGGCCAAGAGCAACCTCGCCGTCCGGCTTGCGACCGCCGCTGTCGTAGCGCCCCTGCTGCTGGTCGTGCTGTTCCTGGCGCCGCCCTGGGCCTGGTACATCGTGGTGTTCGTCGCGTGCGCCGTCGCGTCGCAGGAGCTGTTCGGGATGACCCACCCGGGCGATCGCGTCGCCCAGGGCGTCGGGATCGTGAGCACCCTCGCCGTGTCCGCTGCCCTGTATTTTGGCAAGGGCGATCCCCGCGTGCTGACGACGGTGCTGCTCGTCACGCCGCTGGTCGGTCTGCTGGTGCCGCTGTGGCGCCTCGGCGAGATCCCCAGCGCGGGACTACGGGTCATGGCGGGGGTCGCGGGCCCACTCTACATCGGCGCTCTGCTCACGACCGTCGGCCTGCTCCGCCGCGATCAGGGCGCGGCCGGGCCCGGCTACGTGCTGCTCGTCCTGATGATCGCGTGGCTCGGCGACACGGGCGGCTATTTCTTCGGGCGCTTCCTCGGCAAGAACAAGCTCTACGAGGCGATCAGCCCGAAAAAGACCCGCGCCGGGTTCGTGGGTTCGATCGTCGGCTCGACGCTCGGCGCGGTGCTCGCGCACTTCTGGTATCTGCCGTCGATTCCGCTCGGGCACGCGCTGGTGCTCGCCGTGGTTGCCGGCGCGCTCGGCCAGATGGGCGATCTGGTGGAGTCGCTGCTCAAGCGCTCCACCGGCATCAAGGACTCCGGATGGATCATCCCGGGTCACGGCGGGATCCTCGACCGGATCGACGCGCTGGTCGTGGTCAGCACGCTCGTCTACCTGTACACGCTGTGGGTCTGAGCACTCCGTTTCGTCAGGAGTAACGCGCCGCGTTGTTGCAAAAATAGGCCGGCCGCGTAGAAACGCGCCAGAAACAATGTGTGCCGTCCGCCGGGTCCCAGCGCCAGCGTGAACGGCGCAGGAGAACATCATGGAATCTTCGTCCCCCCTGGCTTCCTTGTACTCCGACGATGACGACGACGCGGAGACGCGCCAGCTGGATCAGAGCTCGCCGCCACCGGGCGAGCGCTACGAGTTCTTCCACGTCATCCAGGGCTATCTCGATCAAGCCGCGAAGCTGATCAAGATGCCGGACTACATCCGGACGATCCTGAGCCAGCCGAAGAACGAGATCATCGTGCACTTCCCGGTGCGGATGGACAACGGCGAGTACCGGCTGTTCAAGGGCTACCGCATCCAGCACTCGAACATCCTTGGCCCGTACAAGGGCGGCATGCGCTTCCACGAGAGCGCGTCCCTCGACGACTTCAAGGCGCTCGCGGCGATGATGACCTGGAAGAGCGCGCTCATGAATCTGCCGTTCGGCGGCGGCAAGGGCGGCATCAAGTTCAACCCGCGCGACGTCTCGCGCAACGAGCTGCAGCGCATCACGCGCCGCTTCTTCCACGCGCTCGGCGGCAACATCGGCCCCGACTACGACGTGCCCGCGCCGGACATGGGCACGAACGCGCAGACCATGGCCTGGGCCATGGACACGTACATGAACACCGTCGGCATGGTGAGCAAGCAAGCCGTCATGGGCGTCGTGACCGGCAAGCCCATCACCAGCGGCGGAACCTACGGTCGTTCGAAAGCGACCGGTCAAGGTATCGTCCACACCATCCACGAGTGGGCGGAGCGCGCGCGCTTCAACCTCGAGGGCAAGAAGCTCATCGTCCAGGGCTTCGGCAACGTCGGCTCGCACACCGCGGTGCTGCTCTCGCACTCGGGCGTGTCGCTCGTCGCCGTGGGCGACCACACCGGCTACCTCTACAACCCCGAGGGCTTCAACGCCCATCGCCTGCAGAAGTACGTGGAGGAGAACGGTTCGATCGCGGGCTACCCCGCCGGCGAGAAGATGACGCGCGAGGATTTCTTCAGCTGCCAGGCGGACATCTTCGTGCCCGCCGCGCTCGAGAACCAGGTCGGCGTGCAGGAAGCCGAGGCGCTCCAGGTGCGGCTGGTCGCCGAGGGCGCCAACGGTCCGTGCACGCCCGCCGGCGAAGAAGTGCTCAAGCGTCGCGGCATCGAGATCCTGCCGGACGTGCTCGCCAACGCCGGCGGCGTGACCGTCAGCTACTACGAGTGGGTGCAGAACCGCCGCAGCGAGCAGTGGTCGCTGGCCGAGGTGGACGCCCGGCTGGAGCAGGCGATCCGCGACGCGTATGCGCGGATGCTCGAGGCCGCGCGCGCCTACAACTGCGACTACCGCCTGGCTTGCTACGCCGTCGCGCTGCAGCGCCTCACGCAGGTGTACAGCGAGCGCGAGATCTTCCCCTGATCGGCGCTGTGCCGGATTTCCTGGTTGTCGGTCCGGCGCGAAACCAAAGCTGGCGTGGCCGCGCCGCGCGCGCTGGATTAATCTGGAGCGATGGCAGAAGCCGTGCCGCCGCCCGACTTCCGTTGTGTCACGCTCCAGCCCGGACCGTCGACGCGTGACGTGACGCTGTTCGCGGCGGGGGCCGGCATCGCGACGTTCGGCGCCGGGCTCGCCTTGGGAGGCGGCGCGCAGCTGGGCACGCTCGCCGCGGCGGGGGCGGTTGGCGCGGTGACCGCGCTGCTGGTGGCCCGCGGTCGCGGCCCGGCGTCGCCTGGGGGCCGCGCCGAGCAGGCGCCGATGACGATCGTTCCGTGGGGCGTGCTCGTCCATTCCGAGCCGACGCCGCGCGTCTTGCGTTGGGCCGCGGTTCGCGGTGTGGACGTCGCGTTCGTCCACGAGATGGACCACGCGACGCCGTCGACGCGCTGGAGCGTCGTCACGATCCGGACCGCGCGCGAGGTGCTGGGCGGGCGCGCTCCGGGCGGCGTGTCTCTGGAAGGGCTCGAGGCCCACGTGTCGAGCTACGCGAGCGAAGCCGCGCGACCGGTGGCGCTCGACCTCGACGGCAGCTCGAGCTTCGACGCCGACTTCGACCCGGATGCCGAACGGCTGTTCGAGAGCGCGCGCCGGCTGCTCTCGAGCGGCGATCTGATCGATCGACTGTCGCTCGCTCCCGCGAGCTATCGCGAAGCGCGTCCACGGCAGCTGACGAGCGACGCGGTGCTCGCGCTCGGTGCGATCCTCGCGGGTCCGGTGGACACGCCAGGGGACCCGCGACCGCTGGCCGCGATCGTCGCGGCCGAGCTCGGCGCGACGTCGCTGCTCGACGCGGTGGTTGCCATCACGACGTCGCCGCACCCGCTCGTGGCCGCCGTCGCGCGCGCGGCCGCCATGCGGCTCGGAGCGCCGGTAAAGCGCGTGGGAAGCGTGCGCGAGATCGCCGACTTCCTTCCCGAGAGCTCGCTGTCCGCCATCGAGGCGTGGATCGCTCGCGAGCCTCGCTGACTCGCGCCGGACCGGCAACCAGCTGGATTGTCGTCGGCGGCGTTGACAGCGGTCACGCTGCTCGACGATTCTGCCTGTCCAGGTGAAGCGGATCGGTCGACTGTCGCCGTCGCGTGGGGCGGGCCTCGGCGCGGCGCTCGCGTTCGGACTCGCGTTGACGGCGCCACGCGTGGCGTACGCCTACGACGCCGAGGTCGACGCATCCGTGGACGCGCAGTTCTACACGCTGCGAAGTCCGTACGGCGATCCGATCGTCCGGCGTCGCCGCTACACGGAAACGCTCGGCGTCGGCGTGTACAACATCCAGGGCGACGACTGGGACCCGTACGGTCCGAAGCTGCAGTTCCGCGCGCGGCTGCGCATGGACGCGGACTTCGGCCAGGAGGGCGTGGAACGCAACGCGCAGAGCGACGGGCGCTACATCCCGGGCCTCGATCAAGCGCCCCTCGACGTCATGTACGCCTATCTCGAAGGGCGGAACTATCTCGGAGGGTGGTTCGGCTTCCGGCTCGGGCGGCAGTACGTGACGGACGCGCTCGGGTGGTGGTCCTTCGACGGCGCGATGGCGCGCGTGACCACCAATGCGTTCGTCGCGGCGGAGGCGTACGGCGGCTTCGAACAGCGCGGCGGCTTGCCGATGCTCGCGTCGCCACGCTGGGAAGCCGACGGCGTGTACCGCGGGAGTCGCGACGGGCTCGACGTGAACCAGTACCCGGCGTACCTCGCGGAGTCGAAGCTCGCCCCGGCCTACGGCTTCGCGATCGAGAGCACGGGCGTGCAGTGGATCCACTCGCGCTTGAGCTACCGCAAGGTGATCAATCGCGACCCGGTGTACGTCTCGCCGTTTGCCGATACCGGTCGGGGCTTCACCACCGTCGGCGGTGATCGCGTGTCGTCGGAGAAACTCGGCTACGCCGCGCGCTTGAACGCCGCCGGGCTCGGCGCCGTCAGCGGCAGCCTGGTGTACGATTTCTACAACCAGCTGCTCAGCGAGTACGACGGTTCTCTCGACTGGTACGCGACGGATCGCATCACGCTGGGCGCGGACTACGACTACTACCTGCCGACCTTCGACGCGGACTCGATCTTCAACTGGTTTGCCCACGAAGGCACCACGCACATCGCCGGCAGAGCGAGCTGGCAAGCCTCGCGGCGCATCGCGCTCGCGGCGTCCGGCGGCGTGCAGATTTTCCGCACCGAGGGCGATCCGACGAGCTATGCGGCGGCGGTGCAGAGCTCCGCGACGCCGGACCCGGGCCTCGCCAGCGGCGCGCTGCTGGACGCGCTCGGTACGCTGTCCGGAAGCTATCGCTGGTCCGCCGGCAGCGTCGGCTTGCGCACGATGGGGGAAACCGGCGATCGCGGGCACCGCGCCGGTGCGGACCTGACCACGAAGAAGACGTTCGGCGGCGGCTTCTACGACGCGCTCGCCATCCTCTCCGTCTACGATTGGAGCGACGCGCTGCGACCGACCCGCGACGCAACGAGCTTCACCTACGTGCTCGGCGGCGGCGTGAATCCGTTCGACCGCACGCGCATGGGCGTCGAGTGGGAGCACAGCATGAACCGCTTGTCGGGTCAGCGCTTCCGCGTGCTCGCGACCCTCGACTTCACGGTGCTGCGATGACGACGCCGAGGCGCGTTCCGTCGTGGTTGCTCGCGTTGTGCTGCGCCGTCGCCCTGGCCGCCGGCATCGTGCCGGCCAGCGCGGAGCCCGCGGCCGCGACGGCCGCGGTGGTGCACGGGCTGTCGCCGCTGCCCGGGAACGCGCCGGTGCCGCTCGCGGACCGGCCGCCCGGCGCGTTCACCGACGACGCCGGTCCGAGCCCGGCCATTTTTCCGCCCCAGCGCCTGACGATCCGCTTCAACCACAAGAAGCACGTCAAGCAGCTCGGCATCGGCTGCACGACCTGCCACGACAAGGCGGCGACCAGCCACTCCAGCAAGGACCCGCTGCTTCCACCGCCCACGCGCTGCGACGGCTGCCACGGCACGGATCACCGCAACACCTCGGCGGTCCACACCGACAGCGGCGATCTGATCGGGCAGTGCGGCTTTTGCCACGTGGGGTATCGCCCCGGAGCCCCCGTCGCGCGCATGCGCATCCCGCGACCGAACCTGCGCTTCGACCACGCCGTCCACATCGCCCGCAACATCGGTTGCCAGCAGTGCCACGGCGAAGTCGAGAACGTCGAGCTCGCGACGCGGGACCAGCTGCCGCGCATGCGCGGGTGTTTCCACTGCCACCAGATGCCCGTGCCCGCGCAGGGCGAGGCGCGCGGCGCGTGTACGACTTGCCACTTGACGGGCAAGGACGGGCTCTTGCGCACGCGCTTCCCGAGCGGTCGGCTCCAGCCGCCCACGTGGCTCGCGAACGCCGGGCACGGCCCGGATTGGATCGAGCGCCATCGCAAGGTCGCTGCCGCCGACAGCGGAATGTGCGCAACCTGCCATCGGCAGGACTACTGCGTCGCTTGCCACGACGGTCGCGTGCGCCCGCGCAGCGTGCACCCGAACGACTGGATCGCGATGCACCCGGTCGCGGCCCGGGAGGGGACGCCGCGCTGCACCAGCTGTCACCGCGAGCAGTCGTTCTGCATCACGTGCCACCAGCGCGCGGGCGTGACCATGAGCGGCCCGTACGACAATTTCGCGGGCCGCGGGCGGTTCCACCCGCCGCGCTCGGTCTGGACGGATCCACCCCGCGGTGCAGGCCACCATGCATGGGAAGCGGAGCGGAACCTGAACGCATGCGTCAGTTGCCATACCGAGCGGGACTGCGCGGTGTGTCACGCGACCGCGGGCGTCGGAGGGCGCGGTGCGGGCGCCGTGCCCGGGGTCGGCCAGGGAGTCGACCCGCACCCGGCGGACTTCGCGAGCCGCTGCCGAAGCGCCCTTCGGAGGAACGCCCGGCCTTGCCTCGTCTGCCACGACCCTGCCGACCCGAAGCTGGAGGCTTGTCGATGAGCAGGGCGTCGAAAACCGTCGTGATGCCCGCAATCTGCTTGCGCGACTGTTCACGGGGCGGCTATAGCGGGGCCTCGCCAGCGGCGTCGCCGCGAGAGAAGGAGGCCCTTGGTGAAGGAGCTTGTCCGCTATTTGCTGGAGAACCTGTATCTCGACTTCCAAGGAGATATCTCCGTGGAGAAGGTCCGGGATTTCCTGCGCGAGGACGACAGCAGGGACGCGCGTCAGCTTCTCTCCAAGATCATCGAGGACAATGGCGTCGACGATCTGCTGCTCACGCTTGCGGACTGTCTGAAGGACAGCATCCGCACCGGCGTCAGCGAAGAGACGATTCGCGACCAGTTGTCCATCTACTCCGACAGCTGATCGTCGCGCTCGGGGTCGCTTCCGCGACCCCGGGCTGCGATCAGGGTACTCCCGCGCTGGAGTCCGTCGGTCCGCCGCTGCACGTCGTGGCCACGTACCCGGCCGACGGCGCCGGGCTGGACTGCGCGAGTACGGACCCCAAGTGCGGCGTTCCGGTCGATACCTCGATCGAGATCCGATTCGATCGCTTCCTGTTGCCGTCGACCGCCGTGCGCCAGTCGCTGATCGTCTCGAGCGGGCAGGCCGGGCAGTGTCGCGTCGCCGGCTCGCCGTCCCCCGACATCTGTTTCGAGCCGAAATACGATGTCGTCGAGCGCGTGGTCAGCTTCCGGCTCGTGCCGGGGGCCCATCTGCTTCCCGGTGTCCTCTACAGCGTGGAGCTCGTCGTTCCCGGCGACGAGCAGCCGTTCGGCTTCCGCGCCTTCGACGGCGCGTCCATCATCGAGGGCGACCGGCCGCTCCGCTTCAGCTTCCGGACGGCCACCAACGGACTCTCGTCGCAGCCGCCCGCGGAGGACATCCCGACCTGCAAGGAGATCGTCGGCGGCATCTTCGCGCGGCCGAGCGGCGCGGTCGGGAGCACGCCGACCTGCGCCGGCTCCAGCTGCCACGGCGGACCGACGCCGCGCATGGGGCTCCACCTCGACTCGAGCTTCGGTCTGGTCACCACCGCCATCGGCCACCCGGCGCACGAGACCGATTCTCGCGCCGCACGCGGGCAACGCCATCGACACGCCGCCGCGCTTCGGTCTCGAGATGCCGATCATCGATCCGGGGCGGCCCGACACGAGCTACCTCATGTACAAGCTGCTCGTGAACGACCGGAACTACGGTGACGGCGCCGAGCGTTGCACCACGCGGCACCAGGTGCCGCTGCCCGACGGCGCGTGTCTGCCGCCCAGCCCGGCGGAGACGGAGCGCCTGCGCGACTGGTTCGTACGCGGGCAGGCGATGCCGCTGCGAGATCCGCCGGACTCGCCCGGCTGGAGCGTCACACAGGACGATCTCCGGGCGATCCAGCGCTACATCGCGGCCGGCGCGAGCACCGACCACTGTGAATGAGTTCGAGGCCTGGCTGCCGCGGAGTGTGCAACGATTGCATACGGTCGCACCCGGCCGTGGCGCGCATCGCACCGGAATCATTGACGGCGGTCTCTGGCACGGACCCTGCTTGGATTTTGGTGTGATGTCGAGTCCGCCCAGCAGTTCCCCGTCGCCGCAGAGCCAATCGGATGAGCGCAGGGTCTTCCGTCGGGCGGCGCTCGGCGTGCCCGTGATGCTCGATGCGGCGAGCGCCTGGCAGAAGGCGGAGTGCGAGAACGTGTCCGCCGGCGGCGTCGCCGTGCGGTCCACGGTGGACGTACCGGTCGGCACGGTCATCGATCTCTACTTCGAGCTGCCGACGGGCATCGCCGTCGAAGCCAGCGCGGAGGTGATCCGTCGCGACGGCGACAGGCTCGCGCTGCGGTTCGTGGAGATCGATCACGAGCTCGAGGTGGCGCTGCGCGGTTTCTGCCGCATCAGCGGCCTGCACGGCGCGGTCAAGCCTCGCTGAAGCCGTCCGCGTTGACGAGGTCGAACCACACGAGCTCGTCCAGATCGCGGCGCCCGCTTGGTGGATTCCATACCGGCGGGTCGCGCTCGGCTTGCGCGCGGAGCTCGCGGGCGGCCGCCTCGGCCTGTTCGAAATAGCGCTCGCGCTCGTCCGCGATCTGCGCCTCGCGGATCGGCGTCTCGTGATCGCCCGCCGCGAAGCTCTGCGCGGCTTCGATCAGCGCCTCGACCGTCAGCTCGATCGGCATCACGTCGGGCTTGCGTGGTTCAACGTGACGCCAGACGCCGTCGCGCCAGCCGAGCCGGTACGCCGGGACGAAATCGCGCCCGTGGTCGGCGACGAACTCGACCGCGCGCAAGATGAACTCGATATCCGCCTTCGACGCGTAGTGCGGGAGCGACACGCGCACCCAGCCTGGCTTGATGCCCTGGAAGCCCTCGCGGATGAGCACCCGGAAGCGCTCCGACCGCTCCTGGTCGATGCCGAGTAGCCGATGTCCGTACGGTCCGGCGCAGGAACAGCCGGCGCGGTTCTGGATGCCGAACAAGTGGTCCAGAAGCACGCTCACTAGATCGTGATGCAGACCGTCCACGTTGAAGCTGAGGATGCCGAGGCGCGGCAGATCGAGCGGCCCCAGGATCTTGATGCGCGGGCGCTGCGCGAGGCGCTCGAGCGCGCTCTGGGCGAGCGCAGTCTCGTGGGCCAGCAGGCGCTCGGGGCCGAGCATCTCCTTGACCAGGAGTGCCACGCCGGCGCGGATGTCGCCGAGGATCGCCGGCGTGCCGCTCTCTTCGCGCTCGTCGAGGCGCTCGACGTAGTCCACCGCGTCGTG
This sequence comes from uncultured delta proteobacterium, assembly GCA_963775185.1. Taxonomy (GTDB): domain Bacteria; phylum Myxococcota_A; class Polyangia; order Polyangiales; family Polyangiaceae; genus JAPSGB01. Next base: position 67,219 of record CAVZIE010000019.1, read on the forward strand.
GCGCGGTCCCGCGACGTAGTCCACCGTCCCGCCGCCGGGGCGCGCGGGCGTCTCGGCGCGGAACAGCTCGCGGTGCGCGACCAGCACGCCGGACGACTGCGGTCCGCCGATGAACTTGTGCAGGCTGAGGAACACGGCGTCGAGGCGCGCTGCCTCGTCCGCGGGGTGCATGTCGATCGGCACGTACGGCCCCGCCGCCGCGTAGTCGAAGCACGCGTAGGCGCCGTGGGCGTGCAGCAGGCGCGCGATCGCCGCGACGTCGCTGAGCACGCCCGACACGTTCGATGCCGCCGAGAACGACCCGACCTTCAGCGGACGTGCGGCGTAGCGCTGGAGCTTGCTCTCCAGGTCGGCCAGATCGATCGCGCCGCGCGCGTCGAGCCCGACCTCCACCACCTCGGCGACCGACTCCAGCCACGGCAGTTCGTTCGAGTGGTGCTCGTAGGGCCCGATGAACACCACCGTGCGCTCGGCTTCCGGGATGTGCGCGGACAGCTGGTATGCGCGCTCCAGCGGCTCGGAGATCCAGAGCCCGAGCAGGCCGACCAGCGTGTTCACGGCGGCGGTTGCCCCCGAGCCGCAGAACAGCACTTCGTCGTCCGGGGCGGCGTTCAGCGTGCGCCGGACGACGTCGCGCGACCGCTCGCGTAGCTGCGTCATCACGCGACCGGTCGAAGAGATGGCGGTGTGCGTGTTCGCGTAGAACGGCGCGACGCGTCGCATCCAGGCCTCGACGAAGTGCAGGAAGCGCCCCGTCGCTGTCAGATCCGCGTAGCAGATCAACCGCGCCCCGAACGGCGTCTCGATGCGCGCGCGCCGCCCGACCTCGTTCTGCCGGACGAAGCTCGCGACCTCCTCGAACGTACTGCTGGCGACTCGTTGCATGAAAACGCCGGACCGGCCGATGGTTACCACACGTTCGCACGACCCGCTTGCGGATCGTCACGCTGGAAGCGACGCTAGTGCGCCCGTTGGAACTCTTGCCAGGGAGACAAAGGTGCGACTTCGCATGCGCAAACGAATGGCAGGCGGCGCCAGGCGGCCGCCCGCTGGAGCACGAGAGGCTGGACACCCCCGCCGCGCCCGGAGCGGGCGGTACAGGTTGCCATGACCTCGCACATGACGATGCCCGACGGCACGCGGATCGCCTGGGACGAGAACGGGACCGGCGCGGCGGTGTTGCTCGTGCACGGCCTGGGGTCGGCTAAACGACGCTGGGACAGCGCGCGCGACGCGCTCGCCCAGGCCGGCTTCCGCGCCGTGCGGCTCGATCTGCGCGGGCACGGCGAGTCCACGCCGGCGTCGGCCGATCGCCCCCACGGCATGCCCGAGCTGCTCCAGGATCTGGAGGCGTTCGTGGACGGCCTCTCGCTCGAGCACTTCCACCTTGTCGGTCACTCGCTGGGCGGGATGATCGCGCAGCGCTACACCATCGCCCATCCGGAGCGCGTCACGTCGCTGGTGCTCGCGTCGACCACGTCGCACAACGGACGGCGCGCCACGGCGTTCGCGCGCGCGATGGTGTTGTTCTCCGAGCGCGGCTTCGACGCGGCGCTGGACGATCCGGCGTTGCGCCCTGCGATCGACGCCGCGGTGTCCGAGGCCTTCTCCGGCGCGACGCCCTACGACATGCTGCGCCCGGGACTCGAACAACCCGACGCCGCGCGTGCCAACGCGTGGCGCGCGTGCGTCGAGTTCAGCGCCAAGGATGGTCTGCGCGCGCTGCGTTGCCCGGTGCTGGTGACGCACGGATCTGCCGATCCGCTGATCCCGTTCCGCGCCGGCCAGCTGATCCACGAGGCGATCCCGCACTCGCGCTGGATCCCGGAGGAGGGCGCGGGTCACTCGCTGCCGACGTCGCGCGCCGCGTCGTTCAACGCGAACTTGATCGCGTTCCTGCGCGCCTCGGCTTGAGTGGTTCCGCGCCGGACCGACAAGCCATCCAAGTTGACAATATCGATATTCTATCGCCTAATTGACGGGTGAGGCATCGTGCGGCGCTGTCAACTGAGTTGACTCACGGCAATTGGCCGTGGCGCCGGGTCGAGCTCGTCGGCGAGGGCGCCAGCAGCCGCGTGTTCCGGGCGGAGGGCGCCGGCGGGCGCGTGGTGGCGCTGAAGGTCGCGCGCGACGCGGGCTTCGCGGCGGGGCTCGCGGACGAGGGGGAACGGCTGCTGCTTGTCGACTCGCCGGATTTGTCGAGCCTGGTCGAGGCCGGCACCGTACCGGCGGGCGTCCCGGATCTGCCTGCCGGCGTGGCGTACGTCGCGCTCGAGTGGGCGGAGGGGTCTGCGCCTGACGTCGCGCACGCGCGCTGGTCGCCGGCGACGCGTCACGCGGTCGCGCTCGCCGTCGCGCGCGACGTCGCCGGCGCGCTCGTGGATCTGCACGCCGCCGGGTCGAGCCACGGCGACGTCAAGCCGGCGAACGTCGTGGTGCACGCGCCGCGGCGCGGGGAGTGGCGCGCGCGGCTCGTCGATCTGGGGCTTGGCGACGCGGCGGACGAAGTCGCGCCGCGCGGCGGGAGCCCGCGTTATTTCGCGCCGGAGGTGTTCGACGCGTCGGCGATCGGTGACGGCCGCGCGCGCGACCTGTGGGCGCTCGGCGTGACGCTCGCCGAGATCGCCGACGCCGACGTCGCGCGCGACGCGGCGCCGGCCGAGGCGGCGCTGCGCGCCGAGCTGCCGCCCGCGCTCGCCGCGATCGTGCGCGCGCTGCTCGCCCCGGCGGCGGGCGCACGCCCGTCGGCGGCCTGGGTCCGGCGGCGCGCCGGGAGCGCGGCCGACAGTGTCGAGCGTCGGCGTCGCGCGGTGCGTCGCGCCTACCTCGCCGTCCGGCGCCCGGAGCTGCTCGGCGCCGCGCGCAACACGGAGTGGAGCGTCGACGTCGGCGGCGCGCCGGGGCAGTGGCTCGAGCAGGCGACGTCGCTCGCGAGCCAGCTGGCCGCCCTGCGCGCTCGAGCCTTGCCGCGCGTAGCGCCGCCCCTGCGCGAGCTCGATGCGCTCGGCAAGACGCGCTGGCTGGTGGCGTTGATCGGTCCGGATGCCGCGCGCTGGCCGCTGCCACCCGGACTCGCCGACGCGGAGCTCGCGGAGCGGCTGCTCGCCGCCGTCGAGCATGTCGAGCCGGCGAGCTTGTCGCTCGGCGACATCGAGGGAGGGGATGTCGGTGCGGCGCGGCCGGCGCCGCGGGGCGACGCCGTCGCGATCGCGCTCGGGCTCGGCGCGGGCCGCGCGGACGCGGCGTTGCTCGACGCCGGCGAGCAGCTCGTGTTCGACGCGCAGGCGCCCGAGGCGCTCGCGCTCGCGCTGGCGCGGGCGCTGCGCTTGCGCGGTCAGCCCGGGCGCGCGCTCGCGGTGCTCGATCGTCTGGACACGCCGGCGGCGCAGGTGGAAGCCGCGGAGACGCTGCGTCGCGCCGGCGGTCGGACGCACGCGAGCGAGCTGCTGTCGGCCATCGCGCCCCAAGGGCTCGGCGTCTCCGCGCGGGCACGTCGCGCGGCGACGCTGTCGCGCCTGGCGCTGGAGGACGGCGATGCGGCGGGCGCGATCGCGGTGCTCGACGGCGCGGCGCTCTCGGCGCCGGTGCTCGAAGCGCGCGCGCTCGCCGAGATCGCCCAGGGCCGGCGGCAGGACGCGGAGCGCAGCATCGCGCGCGCGCGCCCGCTGGCGCTCGACGAAGAGGAGCGCGCGCGCGTCGAGGCCGCGGCGGGCGCTCTCGCGCACTACTCCGGCGACGCCGTCGCGGCGCTCGAGCTCGGCGAGCGCGCCGTCGACCACGCCGCGCGCGCCGGCGCCGTCGTGGAGGAAGCGACGTACCTGACCAGCGTCGCCGCCGCCGCGGCGAACGTCGGCGATCTCGGGCGCGCGCTGGCCGCTTCGGCGCGCGCGATCGTGCTGTTCGAGCACCTTGGGCGCGCGCGGGACGCCGCGCGCGCGCAGCTGTCGCGCGCCGCCGTGTACGCCACCGCCGGCGCGGCCGTCGAGGCGCGGGACGCCGCTCTGGACGCGATCCTGCGCGCGCGCGACGCCGGCGACGCGCGTTGCCGCGCGTACGCGCACCTCGCGCTCGCCGACGTGGCCGCGCCGGACGACCCGGAGGGGGTCGAGCACGCGCGCCGCGCCGCCGCGCTGGTGGGCGATCAGGATCGCGAGGACCGGCTGTGGGTGGGGGCGAGGCTGGTCGCGCGGGGTGCCGGGCAGGAGCTGGACGTCGCGGCTCTCGACCAGCTGGCGGGCGACGGCGGCGTCGCTGTCGACGCGCGGCTGTCCTGGTGGGGCGCCCGCGCGGCGTGCGAAGCGGCGAAGGCGCGACCGCAACGCCCGGACGTGATCCTGTCGGGGCTCGCCGCGCTTGCCGGCGCGCGCGCGCCGGTCACCGCGCGCGGTCCGGCGCTGGCGTCGGGGGCCGCGCTCGCCGCGCGGGCCGGTGACGGCGAGATGGCCCGCCGTCTCGCGCAGGGCGCCGGCGAGGCGGCGCGCGAGCTGGCGCGGCGCGTGCCCGCGGAGCTGGCCGTCGCCGTGCGATCGCTCGCGTGGGTCGCGGCGATCCAGTCGCCGCGCGAGGCGGCGCTCGCGCCCGAGCAGATCGAGGACATCGAGACGCTGGTCCGCGCGCTCGCTCATCGCGATCGCTTGCGGCCCTTGCTGGACCAGGTGCTCGACGCGCTGGTGCTGTGGACCGGCGTCGAGCGCGGGCTCTTGCTGCTGCGCGCGCCGGGAGGTCGCTTGGTGCCGCGTGCGGCGCGCAATCTGGCGCGCAGCGACCTGACCGGTCCCCAGCTCGAGCTGAGCCAGACCCTGGCCATGCGCGCCTTGTCGCAGGGCGAGCCGGTCGTCGCGGTGGACGCCGCGGGCGAGCTGCCGGAAGTGCACCGCAGCGTGCACGCGCTCAAGCTGCGCAGCGTGCTGGCCGTACCGCTGGTGGCGCGGGGCGAGTCCCTCGGCGTCGTCTACCTGGACGATCGCGCGCGGCGTGGTGCCTTCGGGCCGCGCGAGCTCTCGTGGGTCAAGCTCGTGGCAGCGCTCGCGGCAGTGGCGATCGCGGATGCACGCGACCAGATCCTGCTCAAGCGCGCCGCTCGTCGCGCACGTCGCGCGGAAGCCCGCGTCGCCGAGACCCTGGCGCGTCGCGAGGCCGAGCTGGACGTCGCGGAGCGAGAGCTTGCCCGCGCGCGTGACGGTCGGGAGACGCGCTTCCGCTACGACGCCATCATCGGCAAGAGCGAGCCGCTGGCCGCGATGCTGCGCGTCGTCGATCGCGTCACGACGTCCGAGGTACCCGTGTTGATCGTCGGAGAGTCGGGGAGCGGCAAGGAGCTGGTCGCCCGCGCGATCCACGACAACGGCCCGCGGGGTGCGCGGCCGTTCGTCGGCGAGAACTGCGGCGCGATCCCCGAGAGCTTGCTGGAGTCCGCGCTGTTCGGCCACGTCCGCGGCGCGTTTACCGGAGCGTCGTCGCCGCGCGCCGGGCTGTTCGAGGTCGCCGATCGTGGCACGCTGTTCCTCGACGAGATCGCCGAGATGAGCCCGGCGCTCCAGACCAAGCTCTTGCGCGTGCTCGAGGACGGCGTGATCCATCCCGTCGGTTCCGAGCGCCCGCGCCACGTGGACGTGCGCGTGATCGGAGCGACCCATCGCGATCTGGACGCGATGGCGACCGCCGGCTCGTTCCGGCGTGACCTCTTGTATCGCCTGGACGTGATCAGCATCCGCATCCCGCCGCTGCGCGAGCGGCCCGGCGACGTGGCGCTTCTGGTCCACCACTTCATCGCCAAACACGCGCAAGGAAGACGCATCCGTGTGTCGGCGGACGCCATGCAAGCGCTGTCCAGCTTCTCGTGGCCCGGCAACGTGCGTCAGCTCGAGAACGAGCTGCGTCGCGCGCTGGTGCTCGCCGACGACCACATCGACGTCGAACATCTGTCGCCGGAGGTCGCCGGCCGGGACGGCGATAGCGCGAAGAGTCACGGCTCCGATCTCCGTTCGCGGGTCGACGCACTGGAGAAGCAGCTCGTGCGCGAGGCGCTCGGTCGCACCGGCGGAAACCAGACGCGCGCCGCCGAGCTCTTGGGGCTGTCGCGCTTCGGCCTGCAGAAGATGATGCGCCGACTCGGCATTGCGGCGCGCGGATCGCGCTGACGCTTTACGCCGACCGCTTGCGGCGCTAGTCGACTGACGTGACGAAGGCCGCGACTCCGGCGCGACCCGTGCTCAAGTGGGCGGGCGGCAAGACCCAGCTCCTGGACGACATCCTGGCGCTGCTGCCGGCTCGCATCGAAACCTACTACGAGCCCTTCGTGGGCGGCGCGGCGGTGTTCTTCGCGCTGGCGGCGCGGCGGCGTTTCCGGCGCGCCGTGCTGTCGGATCGCAACCCGGATCTGGTCGAGGTCTACGAAGCCTTGCGCGACGATGTGGAGGGCGTGATCCAGCAGCTCAAGCGCTACCGGTACTCCGAGGAGGACTACTACCGCGTGAGGCAGCAGCAGCCACGCAAGCAGGCCAACCGGGCCGCGCGCACGATCTACCTGAACAAGACCGGCTACAACGGGCTCTACCGCGTGAATCGCTCAGGCAAGTTCAACGTGCCGTTCGGGCGCCACAAGAGTCCGAACTGGTGCGACGAGGACGGGCTGCGATCCGCGGCCCGCGTGCTGGCCGACGCCGACATCCGGGTCGGCGACTTTCGGGAGACGTGTCGCGGCGCGCGCGAGGGCGACGCCGTCTATTTCGATCCGCCGTACATGCCGGTATCGCGCACGGCCAATTTCACGGCGTACGATCGCCACCCGTTCGGGCCCGAGGAGCACCAACGGCTCGCGGAGACGTTCGCGGACCTGGCGGCGCGCGGCGTGCGCGTGGTGTTGTCGAACTCGGACACGCAAGACACGCGGGCCTTGTACGGACAGTGGCAGATCCGCACCGTGGAAGTGGCGCGCCCGATCAACTCGCGCGCCGAGGGCCGGGGTCCGATAAGCGAAATCCTGGTCGAAGCGCGCCCGGCGCGTTCGCGGCAGCGCGCGCATAGCGGCTGAGGTCCGCCGCTACGCGGCGGCCTCGCCTTCGAGCTCGAGGAACAGCGAGCCGAGCTCGGGGCGCTTGCGGAGCGGCTCGCAGAATTGCGTGGCCAGCTCCAGCAGCTCCTTGTCCATCTCGTCGGCGCGCTTGCCCATCTCCGTGATCTGCGCCTCGCACGCGGCCTGCTCGGTCTCGATGTTCTCGACCTGGTTGCCGAGCGCCTTGCGGAGCTCGTGGATCTGGAATTCCAGATCCGTCACCTCGCTCCGCTTGCTGGCGACGCGCTCGTCGGCCTTGCCGGACGTGCTGCGGAAGTCGACCCATTCGTCGACGATCGCGGCGGCGGCCCGGTACGCCTCCGCGAGATCGGCGTGCGGCTCCCGGAATCCCGAGCGCCCCTCCCAGAACACGACCTGCCGGGTCGCCTCCTTCAGGCGGTCGGAGAACCGGTCGGCTTCGATGCCCAGCGGCGCGGCCGCCGCGAGCGCCGACTTGAGCTCATCGCGCGCGCGGCTCGCGTCGATGCCGAGCGCGTCGACGGCGTGGCCGAAGCGCTGGCGGCATTCGAGCGATCGTTGCTCGATGCCTTCAAGCTTGCGTTGCGTGTCCATGCTCCGCTTGCGCAGCTCACCGATGTCCTTGACGAGCTGCTTGACGCGATCGAGAAGCTTCGTCATCTGCGGCGGGCGCCCGGCCGGGTAGACCTTGCCGAGCATCTGGTCGAACACGGCGGTGCGCCGCACCCAGCGGTCGAGCGCGACCGGGGGCAGCGTCTTCGCCGGGGCGCGGGAGCTCTCCGGCTCGCTCGAGGGTTCCGCGGGGACGCGGATGCCGATGGCGCCGGCGATCGCCACCAGATCGGCGTGCAGCCGGTGCGCGTCGACCGGCCGATCCTTGGGATCCTTGGCGAGCAGCTCGAGGATGAGTCGCTCGACGGGCTCTGGAATGGACGGATCGAAGGAGCGCGGCGGCGGCGGCGGCTCCTTCATGTGCTTGACGAAGAACGTCGCGATGTCCGCGGCGTCGAACGGCAGCCTGCCGGTGAGCATCTCGTACATGATCACGCCAACGGCATACAGGTCCGCCGGGGGCCCCGCGTCGATCGACGTGATCCGTTCCGGCGCCATGTACTGCGGCGTTCCGAACACTTCGCCGGCGCCCGTCAGCCGTGAATCCTGCATCGAGCGCGCGATGCCGAAGTCCAGCAGCTTCACCAGGTCGCTGCCGTCGTCCAGCTTCGCGATGAAGATGTTCTCCGGCTTGAGGTCGCGATGGACGACCTCGAGATCGTGGGCTCGCGCGAGCGCGCGCGCGATCTGGATCAAGATCGGCAGTGCGCGTTCGAGCGGGATCTTGTCGCGCTCGAGGATGTCCGCCAGGCTCTCGCCCCGCAGCAGCTCCATCACGAGGTACAGGCTGCCGTCGCCGGTGTCGCCCTGGTCGAAGATCTCGATGATGTTCGGGTGGGCGAGCTTCTGGGCGGCCTTGGCTTCGCGCCGGAAGCGCTCGCGGATCACCTCGTTGCCCGCGAAGCTCGCGCTCATGATCTTCACGGCGCAGGGGCGGTCCACCAGCCGGTGGCGGGCGCCGTACACCGTCGCCATGCCGCCCTCGCCGATGACCTCCTCGATCAGGTAGCGGCCGCCGACTGTGGTCCCGATGCGCGGATCCTGGATCTCGACGAGCTCGGCCCCGTCCACGAAGCAGCTCGTGCTCTCGCTCGGGTACTTCAGGTTGCACTGCGGGCAGGCCTTCATGGGCGGGCCGAACAATCCTGCGTCGGCGCCGGCACCGATTCCAGAACAAACGGAGCGTCGTGGGCGGTGCAGCCAGGGTGCGGCAATTGCTCGGGAGTTTCGCCTCCGACTGCAGTTCTTGCCGGGGATTTCTCCCGGCCTGGCGGTCCGTGCTAAGCCCGCACGGGTCGAAGGTGTCGTAGTGGCCCGCCAGAGTCGAGCAGAGCTTCGCGTCGAGATCCCGCCTCCGGATCAGGACAAGCCCCGACTGGGTCGGGTCGGGATCATCGCGATCGTGGGGTTCGCCATCGGCGTGCTCTGGCCCCGGCTGGCCGGCGTGCATCTCGCCCCGAGTGCGCCCGTCGACGAGGGCGAGCCGGCCGTGGCGGCGGACTCTGCCGAGCCGCCGGCTTCGGCCGCCCCCGCGCCGCCGGCGGCCAAGCTCGCCGAAGCCCCCGCCGCCGACGACAACGGCGGGCCGGGCGCGCCCGCGCCCCAGCGGGTGTTGGTCAAGGAGTCGACGATCACGAGCTGCCACGACGAGCACGGCCGCAAACAGAAGACCTGCGATCAAGATCGACTACAACGCCGTCCTCGCCCCGCGCATCCAGGCTCTGGCCACGTGCAAGGCGGCCGAGGGCACCAAGGGCACGCTGTCCATCGGCTTCGATCTGGATTTCGCTTCGGGCAAGGTCAAGGAGCCGATGCTCGGCAAGAGCACGACGATCCCGGACAAGACGGCGAAGGAGCTCGTCGAGCTGCGCGGCGAAGGAGCTGGCCCAGACGTCGATCTCCGGCGTGCAGCACAAGCTCTCGAGCTACACCGTGTTCTACGTCGCCGAGTTCCTGGTCCCGGGGACCGACGCGACCGACGCGACCGGCGCTGGCGCCGCGCCCGACGTCGCGCCCGCGAGCGGCTCCGCCACCGTCGCCTGGGAAGCGGCGATCATCCGCGAATCGCCCAAGGACGGGCAGGTCGTCGCCCGCATCCTGCGCGGCACGCGCGTCGTGGTCACGGGCAAGAAGGACGACTGGTACCGGATCAAGTACGACGCGAAGGGCAGCGAAGGCTGGGTCTACCGCTCCGCGATCGGCCTCTGACGGGGCGGGCGGAGCGGACGCGGGCTGCGGGCTGGCCGCGCGGGCGCGAGTGATCTAGATCTATGTCTGTGATCGAAAAGCCGCGTCGCTCGAAGCCGCCGTCGCGCCGGCGCGATCGCGACGCGGAGCCCGCTGCCGACAAGCCGCAGGACGCCGTGCTCATCCGCGGCAAGACGGAAGACGGCAAGGGCCTGAGCGTGCTGCGCCTGCGTGGCGAGCAGCTGGAGACCGGCGCGGTGCGTCCGCTCGAGGAGGGCAAGCCGATTCACGGCGAGGTCGTTCGCCTGCACCCGCGTCCGTCGTTGCCGATGGTCTGCGACGTGGAGGTCGAGGTGCCCGCGAGCGAGCCCGCCGACGCTTCGCTGGAAGCGCGCAAGGGACCGGCGCAGGTCTCCAGCGCCCGCTACCGCCGGAACTGGGACGCGATCTGGAGATCGAAGAAGCGCGAGCTGCCGAACTGACACCAGTCATGCCGGCCGCGCCGACCTGAGCGGATACTCGATTGATGGCGGAAGCTCGCCGGCTCGATCTCAAGGTCGGGTTCGCCTGCAACAACCGTTGCGTGTTCTGCGCCCAGGGCGACAAGCGCAAGGTGTGCGGCGCGTTGCCCTACGCGCGGCTGCTCGATCAGCTCGTGCAGGCGCGGCGCACGTGTCGCGGCGTGGTCTTCACCGGCGGCGAGCCCACGGTCCACAAGAACCTGCTCGCGTTGGTCCGCGCCGCGCGCGACCTCGGCTACGACAGCGTGCAGATCCAGACCAACGGGCGCATGCTCGCGTACAAGAAGGCGGTCGACGCGCTGGTCGCTGCGGGCGCCACGGAGTTCTCGCCGTCGCTCCACGGCGCCACCGCGGATGTGCACGAGCTGCTGACGCGCGCCGACGGCTCGTTCGACGAATCCGTGGCCGGCATCGACAACGCGGTGCGCTCCGGCGCCCTCGTCGTCACGAACAGCGTGATCACCCGGTATAACCAGGACACGCTGCCCGACCTCGTCGCGCTACTCGCCGGGTTGGGCGTGAAGCACGCGCAGCTCGCGTTCGTGCACCCGGTCGGCACGGCGCTCGAGCGCTTCTACGAGGTGGTGCCGAAGCTCTCCGAGCTGGTCGAGCCGCTGGCGCGCGCGCAGGCCATCGCCGTCGCAGCCGGGATGATGCTGGTCACCGAGGCCGTGCCGTTGTGCTTCCTCCGCGGCATGGAGGAGCTCGCCGTCGAGTCGAGCATTCCCGACACCACGGTCGTCGATCTCGAAGGTGCGCTGGACTATTCGGATTGGCGCGTGCGGGAGGGGAAGACGCACGGTCCGCCGTGCGCGGAGTGCGCGCTCGCCGCGCACTGCGAGGGCCCGTGGCGCGAGTACCCCGAGCACTACGGCTGGAGCGAGTTCGTCGGGGTCGGCGGCGCCTGACATGAGCGGAGCGCGCCGCGCGGCGGGCGCGGCCGACTTGACCCACATCAAGCGCCCGGGCCAATCGATACCGCGCCGGACCGGCAAACCTGACAGGCGTCATTGGAGGGTTTCGGCGCGCGAACGAACATTCGTTTACCTGCAGCACGGAGGACGCGTTCATGGCCATCGAAGCACAGGCCTGGTTTCTCGAAGAGCCCGGAAAACCGCTGGTGAAGCGCGCGCTCGCCATCGTCGACCCTGCGGCGACCGAGGCGATCATCGAGGTGGAGGCGTGTGGGCTGTGTCACACCGATCTCGGCTACGCGAACGGATCCGTCGCGCCGAGACACGCGCTGCCGCTCGTGCTCGGTCACGAGATCGCGGGTCGCGTGGTGGAAGCGGGAAGCGCGTTCCAGTCGCTGGTCGGAACCCACGTGCTGGTGCCTTCGGTGATGCCGTGCGGCGACTGCGCGATGTGTCGCGCGGGTCGCGGCAACGCGTGCACGCGCCAGAAGATGCCGGGTAACGACATCCACGGCGGCTTCGCGACGCACGTGCTGGTGCCGGCCGCCTCGTTGGTGTCGCTCCAGAGCGCGCCGGACGGCGTGCGGCGCGACGCGCTGGGCGTCGTGGCGGACGCGGTGAGCACGGCGTACCAGGCGGTGAAACGCAGCGGGCTCGAGCGCGGCGACGTCGCGTTCGTGGTGGGCGGCGGCGGCGTGGGCGGGTTCGTTTCGCAGATCGCCCGGGCGCTCGGTGCACACGTGGTCGTGATGGACGTGCATGCGGCGCGCCTGGAAGCGGCGAAGCAGCTCGGCGCCGAGCAGGTCATCGACGTGACCGGGCGCGACGTGAAGGAAGTGCGCAAGCAAGCGCACGCGTTCGCGAAGGAGTGGGGCGTGCCGTCGATCGGCTACCGCATCTTCGAGTGCAGCGGCACGGCGCCCGGACAGCTGCAGGCGTACGCGCTGCTCGCGAACGCGGCGACGATGATGATCGTCGGCTTCACGCGCGACCTGGTGAGCGTCCGCCTGTCGAACCTGATGGCCTTCGACGCGACGCTGCACGGCAGCTGGGGCTGCCCGGTGGGCGCCTACCCGGCGGTGCTCGACCTGATCTACCGCGGCGAGGTCCAGGTGGAGCCGATGGTGGAGCGCGCGCCGATGTCGCAGCTGAACGAGACGCTGACCGCACTCGCCGAGCACCGGCTGGCGCGCCGCATGGTGCTCGATCCCAGGAACTGAATCGAGAAGGAGAATTCAATGGCCGAGCTCAAGAACCATGACCTTCTGCCGGGATACGAGTTCCGGCACATCGGCTACGACAAGAAGCCCGTCCTCGATCGCGAAGGCAACCCGATCGAGGGGATCTCGCAGATCTGGATCTCGCTCGACAACGAGAAGCAGCTCAACTCCTACACCACCGACGCGGTGAAGGAAGTGATCCTGGGCTTCCGGCGCGCGAGCGTGGACCGAAGCGCCAGCGTCGTGATCTTCACGGGCAAGGGCGATCGCGCGTTCTGCACCGGCGGCAACACCGAGGAATACGCGACGTACTACGCGAACCGGCCGCTCGAGTACCTGCAGTACATGCGGCTCTTCAACGACATGGTCACGAGCATCCTGCTCTGCGACAAGCCGGTCATCTGTCGCGTCAACGGCATGCGCATCGGCGGTGGGCAGGAGATCGGCATGGCCTGCGATTTCTCCATCGCCGGCGACCACGCCCGCTTCGGTCAAGCGGGCCCGATCCACGGTTCCGCGCCCGATGGCGGCAGCACGGACTTCCTCGACGAGTACGTCGGCTACGCGAAGGCCGCCGAGTCGCTGGTTATCTGCGAGCCGTGGTCGGCGCACAAGTCGTTGCGCCTCGGCCTGATCAACGAGATCGCGCCGACGCATCGCGCCGCGGACGGGAAGTACGTCGCGAACCCGTTCGTCGTCACCGACCGCTATGCCGACGAGCTCGGCAACATCGTGTACGGCGAGTGGAAGACCGGCGCCGAGAAGGACCAGGCGAAGAAGGCCGCGGCGGCGTGCACCACCGACCTCTCCGCGCTCGACGCCGCCGTCGATCGCGTGGCGACCAAGCTCACGTATACCTTCCCGGACTGCACGCAGGAAGACCCTCGAGAGCCTGCGCAAGAAGAAGCTCGCGCACTGGCAGCAGAACAGCGAGACGAACCGCTCGTGGCTCTCGCTGAACATGAACACCGAGGCCGCCGCGGGCTTCCCGGCGTTCCAGTTCGGCGATCGCAACGAGCGCGAGATCGACTTCATCAAGCTCCGGCGCCGGCTCGCCGAGGGCGCACGCTTCGACGCCGCGCTGGTGCGGGAGATCATGCCCAAATCGGCGATCGGTCGCATGCCGGAGTGAAGCCATGCTCCACGTGAACAGCGAGCGCGAGGGAAAGCTCCTCGACATCGTGATCGACAACCCCAAGGGCAACGTCCTGACCGGCGCGGTCATGGGGGAGCTCGACGCCGCGCTCGCCGAGCATGCCGGCTCGGCGCGACTCCGGCTGGTGACGATCCGCGGCGCGGGCGCACACTTCTCCTTCGGCGCGTCCGTCGAGGAGCACCAGCCCGATCGCGCCGCCGCCATGCTCCGGGGCTTCCACGCGCTGGTCCGGCGCGTGGGCGCCTATCCGGTGCCCGTCGCCGCTGTGGTGGACGGGCGCTGCCTGGGCGGCGCGTTCGAGCTCGCGCTCGCTTGCCACTTCGTGCTGGCCACGGAGCGGGCGGTGTTCGCGTGCCCGGAGATCAAGCTCGGCGTGTTCCCGCCGGTCCTCGCCGCGCTGGGGCCCCGGCGCCTCGGTGCGGCGTGGGCGGAGCGCTTGCTCCTCACGGGCGGCGAGCTAGACGCCGCGACCGCGGCCGGCATCGGCTTCGTCACCCGGCTCGTGCCCGCTGGCGACGAGATGTTTCCCGCCGCTCGCGCCTGGTACGACGCGACCTTCGACGCGCTGTCGGCGTTCTCGCTCCGCCAGGCGGTCACGGCCGTCCGGAGCAGCGCGCTCGCGGACTTCGACGAGGGTATCGCCGCTGCCGAGCGTCACTACCTGGCTTCGCTGCTGCCGAGCCACGACGGCAACGAGGGCATCGCCGCATTTCTCGACAAGCGCAGCCCGCGCTGGAGCGACGCATGAGCGACATCCAGGGCGAGATCCTCGCCGCGGCGGCGCGCGCCTTCGCCGAGCACGGCTACCACGGCATGAGCATGCGCGATCTAGCGCGCACCATGGGGCGCTCGCCGGCGAGCTTCTACAACCACTTCGCGTCGAAGGAAGCGCTGCTGTTCCGTCTCCAGACCGACGCATTCGAGACGCTGCTCACGCGCACGACCGCGGCGCTGCGCGGCGTCGAGAACCCGGTCGGGCGCCTGTACCTGTTCGCGCTCGTGCACGTGCGCTACTTCGCGACGTTCCCCGACGCGATGCGCGTGTTGATCCACGAGGCGTCGGCGTTGCCTCCCGACCGCCGCGCCGTGGTGCGCGAGCGCAAGCAGGCGTACTTCGGCATCGCCCGGGAGATCGTCGGCGAGATCATGCGCCGCCACGCCGGCGGCGCCGATCCGGGCGTGCTCGAGGTCGAGCGCACGACGTACAGCGTCTTCGGCATGCTCAACTGGACCTACGGCTGGTACGAGCCCGCGCGCCACGGCACGCCGGAGGAGCTGGCGCGCACGATCCACCGCATCGCGATGAGCGGCATCGCCACGCACTGCCCCTACGAGGAGCTCCAGGTCCGCATGGAACGGCACATGGACGCACAGGAGAGAGCCCATGACTGATCCCGCCCGCTCGGTACTCGAACGCGCCACGGCGCTGGTCGACGATCTCTCGTATTCCGAGGTGCGAAGCTGGAAAGCGGCGCATCCCGGGGCGCTCGCCGTCGGCTACATGCCGATCTACGTGCCGCGCCCGATGCTGGAGGCGCAGGGCGTGTTGCCGGTCGCGGTGTTCGGCGGCGGCGACCAGCTCGACATCATCCGCGGCGATTCGTACTTCCAGTCGTACATCTGCCACATCCCGCGCAGCACGCTGGAGCTCGCGCTCACGAAGCGGCTCGATTGCCTGGACGGCATGCTGTTCCCGTCGATCTGCGACGTGATCCGCAACCTGGGCGGCATGTGGGCGATGCTGTTTCCGGAGCGCTACGGCGCGTACGTCGATCTGCCGCAGAACTTCGACCCGGAGATGGGCGGGCGCTTCTACGCCCAGGAGATGCGCCGCATCGCCGGCGAGCTCGTCCTGCGCGGCGCGCGCCCGCTCGACGACGAGGCGCTGCTCGCCGCGATCGAAAACGAGAACGCCCGCCGCGCGGCGCTGGAAGAGCTGGACGCGCTGCGACGGCGCGAGCCGTGGCGCGTCCGGGCGTCGGAGGCGTACCTGGTGGTGCGCGCGGGCAGCGTGCTGGAGACGTCGGCGCACACCGCGATGATCCGCGAGCTTCACGCCGCGGCGCTGACCCGCGAGGCGAAGGTCTACGACAACGTGCGCGTCGTGGTCCGCGGCTCGTTCTGCGAGCAACCGCCGATCGGCTTGATCAGGACGCTGGAGGCCGCCGGCTGCGACATCGTCGACGACGACTTCCAGCTCGGCTTGCGCTCGATCGACGGACCGATCGTCGTGGAGCAGGGCCAGGACCCGCTGACGGCGCTGGCGCTCGCCTACACCAACCAGGGCGCGGCCACGGCGTCGCGCTACATCGGCAATCTGGTGAAGGGCGCCGCGCTGATCGAGCGCGTGCGTCAGGCCGGCGCCGAGGGTGTGATCTTCGCCGCGGCATCGTTCTGCGACCCGGCGCTGCTCGATCAGCCGATGCTCGAGAGCGCTTTGGAGCGCGCGAAGATTCCGCACACGAGCCTCAAATTCTCCGAAAACACCGGGCAATTCCAGGTCATCCGCGAGCAAGCCGGCGCCTTCTCCGACGCCGTCAAGCTCTGGGGGAGCGCAGCATGAGCACCAAGGACGAATCCGCGACCGCCGCCAAGGACGACAGCCAGCTTCGCCAGAAGCAGATGATCGCCGATCACTTCGATCGGCTCGGCCGCGCCCACGACGAAGGCAAGAAGGCCGTCTACACGTTCGTGCCCGGGAAACCTGACGGAGCTGATCCGCGCGCTGGGTCTCTTGCCGGTGCTGCCGGAGATCAACGCACTGCAGTCCGGCATGCGAAAGCAGAGCGGCGCGTACATCGCCGAAGCCGAGAAGCTCGGTCACTCCGAGGACGTGTGCACCTACGTCAAGTGCGACATCGGCATGCTGCGTAGCGGCAACATCGGGCCGACGGGTGTGAAGCTGCCGGAGCCGGATCTGCTGCTGCTGAGCTACACCGGCTGCTTCACGTTCATGAAGTGGTTCGAGCTGCTGCGCGAGGAATACAAGTGCCCGGTCGTGATGCTTCACGTGCCGTACCAGCCGGACGGGCGCATCACCGCTGACATGCGCAAGTACGTCGTCGACCAGCTCAGGAACGAGGTCATCCCCGCGCTGGAGAAGGTCGCCGGCGTCAAGCTCGACGACGACGAGCTCCGGCGCCGGCTCGCGCTCTCGCGCCAGGCCGAGGACGACCTGGTCGCGGTGTGGGAGTCCGCCAAGAACCGGCCGTCGCCGATCGACGGCTACTTCGGCGGCGTCTACTACATCGGACCGATCTTCAGCGCCTTCCGCGGGACGGAGGACGCCGTCGACTACTACCGGATGCTGCGCAGCGAGGTGGACGAGCGGGTGCGGCTCGGGCTCGGCCCGATGACGCCCGACGGCCAGCAGGAAGAAGAGCGCTTCCGCATCGTGATCGAGGGGCCGCCGAACTGGACCAACTTCTTCGACTTCTGGCGCATGTTCAGCCGCGAGGGCGCCACGGTCGTGTCCAGCACGTACACGCGCGTCGGCGGGCTGTACGACACGGGCTTCCGCCACGATCCGGAGAACCCCCTGGAGAGCCTCGCGGACTACTGCCTCGGTTGTTACACGAACCTGGGCCTGCCGGCGCGCACGCGGCTGCTCGAGCGATACATCAAGGACTACCAGGCAGACGGATTTCTCATCAACAGCGTGAAGAGCTGCAACTCGTTCTCCGCCGGCCAGCTCCTGGTCCTGCGCGAGCTGGAGAAGCGCACCGGCGTGCCGGGCGGCTTCATCGAGTCGGACCTGGTCGACCCGCGCTACTTCGGCAAGGCCAACATCGACAACCGGCTGCAGAGCTACTTCCAGATGCTGGACGCGCGCAAGCACCGGCCCGCGCACGCCCAGCAGGAGATCGCGCCATGAAGGTCGTCGTCGGCATCGATCTCGGATCCACCACGACGAAGGCCGTGCTGCTCGACGAGCAGGGCCGTCTCGTGGGACGCGGTATCACCAACAGCCGCAGCAACTACGAGGTGGCGTGCGCCGTGGCGCGGGAAGAAGCGCTCACCGCCGCCCGCTTCACCATGCTGGAACGCGCCGTCGGCAGCGAGGCGCCGCTGGTCAAGGAAGCATTCCGGCTGGAGCTCTACCTGGACGGGCTCGCGTCGCTCCGGCAACAAATAAATCGAACCCTGAAGAGCCTCACTTACATCAGCGAGCGCGGGGAGCTGGGCCCCGCCGCAGCGGACGTGCTGGACGCCATGGTGGCCGAGGCGCCGGCGCTCTATGGCGGCGGCGAGGGCGCGCGCAAGAGCGACTTCTTCCGCGATCTGGCCGGCGCAGGCTTCATGTCCGGCGCGGAGCGCGTCACGGCCAACGGCAAGGTGCGCTACGAGCGCCTGGTCGGCCTGTTCGACCGCGCGATCCTGGACGTGGAGACGGAGCTCCAGATCCGCGACTTCGGTGACGTGCTGCGTCGCGCGTCCAAGCGCGTCGCCGGCAACAAGCTCATGGGCGTCGCCGAGGAGGTCGCGCGCACGCCAATCGAAGAGGTGTCGTTCGTGGGCACGGGCTACGGCCGGCAGACGCTGCCGTTCCCGAAGGCGGCCGTGCGCAGCGAAATCCTGTGCCACGGCCGCGGCGCGCACCGCGTCTTCCCCGGCACGCGCACCGTGCTCGACATCGGCGGCCAGGACACCAAGGCGATCCAGGTGGACGACACCGGCGTGGTCACGTCGTTCCAGATGAACGACCGCTGCGCCGCCGGCTGCGGGCGCTACCTCGGCTACATCGCCGACGAGCTGAACCTCGGCCTGCACGAGCTGGGGCCGCTGGCCTTGCAAGCCCACCGCACCGTCAAGGTGAACTCCACCTGCACCGTGTTCGCCGGCGCCGAGCTGCGCGAGCGCCTGGCCCTGGGCGAACGCCGCGAGGACATCCTGGCCGGCCTGCACCGGTCGATCATGCTGCGCGCCATGAGTCTTCTCGCGCGCTCCGGCGGTGTCGCCAACGAGTTCACCTTCACCGGCGGCGTGTGCAAGAACCCGATGGCCACGCGCGTGCTCGAAGAGCTCGTGGGCGAGAACTACAGCGACGACATCACGCTCAACATCCACCCCGACTCCATCTACATGGGCGCGCTCGGCGCGGCGCTCTTCGGTCTGGACGACGTCCAGGCCGGACGCCCGGCGATCCTGCCCACGTTCGTTCAAGCAGGAGGCGCGAGCATGAGCCGCCATCTCACCGCAGGGATCGATCCGGGCGCTGCATCGGTCAAGGTCGTCATCGCACGCAGCAACGCCGGCGCGGGCGCGGAGATCCTCGCGAGCAGCGTGCAGCGCCTGCGCCGCCGCAAGCTGCTGGACGTAGTGGACTCCGCCTTCAACGAGGCGTGCGAAACCGCCGGCGTCAAGCGCGACGCCTTCGACTACATCGCCACCACCGGCGACGGCGACGGCGTCACCTACCGCACCGGCCACTTCTACAGCATGACCACGCACGCACGGGGAGCGCTCTTCCTCGACCCCGAAGCCCGCGCCGCCCTCGACGTCGGCGCCCTCCACGCCCGCGCCCTGCGCATGAACGAAGACGGCCGCGTCATCTCGCATCGCATGACCTCGCAATGCGCCAGCGGCAGCGGCCAGTTCGTCGAGAACATCGCCCGCTACCTCGGCGTCCCGCTGGACGACGTCGGCAAGCTCAGCACCGAAGCAGCCGCGAGCCGGAGAAGGTGTCGCAGCATCTGCGCCGTCCTCGCCGAGACCGACGTCATCAACATGGTCGCGCGCGGCATCTCCACGCCGGACATCTTGAAGGGGATTCATCTCTCCATCGCCGGCCGCCTCGTGCAGTTGCTCCGAGCGGTGGGCGGCGAAGGCACGGTGATCCTGACGGGTGGGTTGTCGCGTGACGAAGGGCTGGTTGCGGCCGTGCAGGAGCTGCTTGCGGAGGAGCGCACGAAGAAGCGCAAGCGCGCGCTGGCGGAAGTGAGCGTGAAGACGCATCCGGATGCGATCTTGGCCGGCGCGATCGGGGCGGCGCTGCTGGGGGCGTATCGGACGGAACAGCTTGCGCGGCGCGGCGTGAGTGTCGGCGTAGTCGCGGCCGCTAGCGCCTGATTTGCCGGTCCGGCGCGGAACCGTCCGGCCTGCGCGCTGTTGCGAGCGGAGGTGAGCGCGAAGACACACCCGGACGCCATCCTTGCCGGCGCGATCGGCGCGGCGCTGCTCGGCCCGTACCGCACGGAGCAGCTTGCGCGACGTGGCGTCAGTGTCGGCGTGGTCGCGGCTGCCAGCGCCTGATTTGCCGGTCCGGCGCGGAACCGCGCTGACGCCTGCGCGCGCCACTCGGCTAGCGAAGCGCCGCCGCCGAAGGCGAACGCCACCCTGTCGCCGCTCTCCCCGCGCGCCAAGTGGCCAGGAGCGTTCGAGGGTAGCCGGCACTTGCGTTGCGCACGCGCGCTCCGTGCGCGAAACCGCAGCGAAGTACCAGCGCCGCCGGCCCGAGCGGGGGCGCGCTCTTCCAGGTCGTGCGCGACAACCTCCGCACCCTGGACGACGCTATCGAGGACGGTGCTGCCGCGCTGCTGCCCGCCTTCGTTCGCGGCGAGCTCGAAGCGTTCGTGCGCTGCGGTGTGTTGGCCCACGGCTTCGCCCTGACCCAGCTGCAAAGGACGCGGCTTCTGTCCATCCGGTGGGCACTTGCCTGGTATCCTAGACCCGCTGGGCGTCCACGGCGCCCGCCGAGGTGTATTGCCGGTGTGGAGCGTTATTCATCCAGACGTCGCTCGGTCGCTGCCAGAACGGAACGACCGGCGACAGGTGCAAAGAGTTCTTGCCCGGCTCGCGCGTCACAGTCATCGCGCACTGTCGAACGCGACTCGAGAAGCCCTGCTTGTTGGCACAGAAGTGCGGGAACTTTACGGCTCTGGAATAGACGCGTTTCAGCTCGAAGTGCTACTGGGGCAAGAGATCGCGGGTGAGCTTTCCGAACGTGCACACCGGCGGGTAAGAGGGGAGCCGGACTTCGAGGCGATGGCAATGGCGCAGATGGCCCTCGTGAGTCGCGGGTCTGCTTGCCGCCTCCGAGATCCTGCTGCTGGTCACATCCGGATATGGTTCAGGCGCAATCGCGCGCGCGCGAACAGTCCACGAGCTCGCCGTGGTTTCGAACTTCATTGCGAAACGCGGACTGCGGGCGGCGCGCCGCTTTGCGGCCTTCTACGATTTCGAGCGCTTGAAGACCGAACGTGCGAAGTTGCGGGAGCTCCAGCGGCGGCGCCGCGGTGTTCGCCGGGACACACAAAGCGCCGGACAATCGAGCAGGTTCGCAACGACATCGCGATGCTCGAGCGACGGCGCGACAAGCATGCGCGGCGCTACGGGAAGCGGTTCAAGGAGGACTACGGATGGGCGGCCCCGTGGTTCAGGGGCAAGAAGACGCGGGTGAACTTTGCAATGTTGGAGGCTAGAGTAGATTTCGATCGGGCCCGGCCGTATTTCAAGCTCGCTAGCGACTCGATCCACGCCGGACCGCTCGGGGTGTTGAGCAACCACGACGAGGTGGATCGCTACGTCACCGGCCCGAGCCTGCATCGTCTGACGCATGCGGCCGAACCTCACCCGTATGGTTGGCCCACCTACTCACGAGCGCGACCGGCGCGATAGATGGCAGCAAGTCAGCGCTGGTGCCACGAATAGTCGTCGTCAGTTCACTGGCGATGCACGTGCGTGACATGTTCTCGAAGACCTAGAAGCAGGGCTCCGCCGCGCCGAGTAGGTGATTCCGGAGCGAGCGACGTGTCGATGCTTGAGGCTCTCTGCAACCTAGATCGGGAGCTGCAGTGAGAACGTCGCGCCGTCGGCGAGTGAACTTTCAGCTGTAGCCACCACGTCGGAGAGCGGAGTGCCGAGAATCGCGATAATGCCCACATGGCGCTCTGGCGCGGGCGCGCATCTGCATCGCCGTGGGCGAGCCGGCCGAGATCCGGGCCGGTGAACGGTGAGCGGTACCGATCGCGCCGCCGCGGGCTTAACCGACTACGCGCGGAATCCGATGCCCACTAGCCCGGATGTCCGCCACCGAACAACCCGTTGCAGCAGTCGGCCCCGATCTGATGCGTTGTGCTGCGCCCGCGCACGTCTACCACGGGCTCGGTCATCGCAGCCCTGACGCGCTATGGCCTGCTGGCGAGGGTCATTGCCGAACGGTGGAACTATTCGCCACCCCGGCGAGCCCGACGGCCGAGTCGCCCGTGCCGACCTTCACCGCTCGCCGAGCGCTGCGCGCACGCGCCCGACGGCCTCCGGCAGCCGCTTGGCGACGAGCTCCGCGTCCAGGCGGAGCACGCGGTAGCCGGCGCGCTCGAGCGCGCGATCCCGGCGCGCGTCCCGCGCGCGGGACTGCGCGTGGTGCGGGCCATCCACCTCCACGATCAGCCGCGCGCTTGGAGCGAGGAAGTCCGCGATGAAGCGACCCAGCAGCGGAACCTGCCGGCGGAAGGCCACGCCCTCGACCTGGCGCGCGCGCAGCGCGGACCAGAGGACGCGCTCCGGCCAGGACGGGCCGCTGCGCATGCCGGCGGCGCGTTCGGCGAGGAGCGACAAGCGAGCGGGGGACGGGGACGAGCGATGCATGGCGACCTCCTGCCCGGCGTGGCGGCCGGGCGCAGCCCCGATGGCGCACGATGCGTGACGCGCCCAAGAGCCGAGTTCGACCACCGATGGCGGGGCGCGGCGCGGATCGTGCGCCTCCCGCGGAGCCCGGCCGCCGCGGCGGGTGGGAGGGAAAGCGCCCGCGCTGGGCCGCCCGTCGCTTCGCGCCACCGATGCTGATATGCTCGGCATTGCGGCAACTTGGAGGCGTCGGCGCCACGTTAAGACGTCTTAACCAGCCCTTTCAAGGTGCTTCGTGACGATCCAAGACGCGCCGTTGCAGCCAATATCGGAGTTCCTCACTCGGCCAGGAGCTTTGCGGTCGAGACGTGGGGCGTGTTCTTGAACCGGGTGCGTTTTGGAACGGGCTTCTTGGGACCGCGAACGGCCTTGCGGAAGCGCTGCCAATCGCTGTGCGCAGCCCATGCGACGAGGTGCTTCGCGAACGTGCGAGGAGCCATCGTATGAAACGGCTTCCACACGTCGTCGTCCAGCACGAGGTCCATGCCGTCGTGAACGGAACGAGCGGCGTTGATGATCGCGAACTCGCTGAGTGGCATCTTCGCCGTTCGCTCGTCGTGGCGTTTCGCAGCTTGCATCGCAGCGTGTACGACCGCGAAGACATTCGCGGCGGCGATGGCGACGCCGAAGCCGAACAGGGCCGCCTTCGGGTAGCCGAGTGCCGCGATCTCGCTCTGCAGGTTCCGCTCGACGTGGGCGAAGAACGTCTCGATCGTCCACCTGCGCCGGTACAGGTCGGCGATAGCAGCCGCTGTGACGGCTCGCGGCAGTTTCGTGAGAACCGCCATCTCGGTGTCGCCATCGCGCGTCGGCGTGTCGAGTCGGATAACAACGCGGCGGAGGCGCAGCTCGGCGCCGCCCATGTGCACCGTGACCCCCTGCTCGAAGACCTCGCCGCTCTCGGTTCTCCCGCAGCGACGCAGCTTGCTTCGGGATTCGACGGGAAGGTTTGCGTGCTGGCGAATGATGAAGTGCGACGGTCGGTTCGCCAGTCCGAACAGGAAGCCGAGCGTGCAGAAGTTGCGATCGGCGATGTACACGTCGCCCGGCTCGGCCGCCGCGATGATCGGTTCCAGCAGGGTTCGTTCCTGCGCGTGACCGTCCTCGCAGGCCACCATCTGCACGGCCAAGCCGACTTCGGGTTCGATCACGACCAGCGAATGCCCGGGCAACGGACCAGCCGCGCATCCCCGAAGCACTTCGAGACGACGCTCGGTCGCCGCAAGGTGATTGCCGTCGAGCACGCGAATCCGGTAGCCCGGCAGCCACTGCTCGGCTGTATCCAGCGCCGTGATCACGGGACGCAGCCTGGTAGCTGTGTGCGCGACGAGCGCCTCGGTCGTCGCCACCTCGACCCCGCCGACCTTGTCATACAGGGCGGTCAGAGAGACGGGCACTTGCTGGCGCATCGCCTGGTAGGCCGCACGTATGGACGGCTGCACACGGCACACGACCAAGGCCGCCACGTCGAGCATCGTCGAGAACAGCAGCTTCCTCTTGTACTGACGCTCCGCGTGCAAGGCGAAGAGGGCATCGAGGGCCGTGGGCTCCAGCGCGAATTCCAGCGCCGCCCTCGCCATCACGGCGACCGGAGCTTTCTTGGTGAATTTCTCGAAGATGTCAGCCATCAGCATGCACCGTTGCATTCCAGAGACGGTGCCCAATGGAAAGCTTGCTCTGCCGTGCAACGGTGAATGGATGCGACAAAGTGCGATATGGATGACATGGACCTACACGCTCAGCACCTTGAAAGGGCTGGACGTCTTAACGTGAGCCCGGAAGCGATGCCCGTCACGACCGCGTCGGCGCTACGTTAAGACGTCTTAACGTGACCCTGGGGAAGCGCTGCCCGCCAGGACCTGGGCAGCCCGGAAGGGCGCCCCGAGCTGCGTGCCCTACAGCATCGCGGTCCGCGACAGGTCCGCGCCACGACGCGCCGAGCGCGTCTCCCCCACCTGCGCGCAGCGCCTGCCGCAAGGATTCCATATGGAAGTACCCACGCCTCTCCGCGCTTGCGGCAGGCGCGAGCACAGGTAAGGGGGAGACAAGCGGAGGCGGCGAAGCCGACGACGCCGTTCGGTCAGGCCGATGCGCTGTGGCTCGGAGCGATCCCGACGCAGGTGTTCAAGGCGCGAGGTCGCTTTGCGCTCTTGCGGGAGCTCGGCCGGACCTACTCGACCCTGGCGCGCGACGTGGTGCGGAGCGGTGGGTCCACTCCCTTCAGGTGCGCGCACGGGTTCGACCGTGCCGAGCAGGTCGGGCACCGTACCGGGCCCGAGGAAGAAGTCATGTCGGCGTCCGGCTGCACGAGACGTGCCGCCGCGCGCGCTTGATCAAGAGCAGCCAGGTCGAAGACGGGGGAGCGCGGTGATCAGTCACTGCTCGCACGAGAGCAGCGCCCAGCCTCCCGGCGTCGGTGACGACGGCGCGTCGAGCCAGGCGAGCGCGACCCGCTGGCGCGCGGCGGCGATCACGATGCGCGCGCCGTCGAACGCATCCAGGGAGACGGAGCCGATCGAGCCGCTCGTGGACACGCCTGCCGCGCTCGTGATCGAGCTCGAAGTCGTGGCGCCTTCCGCGCGGTACAGCGACACGGACCTCGGCGCGCCCGCCGCGATGACGAGATAGTCGTGGACGAACGCGACGTCCCCGCCGGTGAACGCGCCCGCGATGGCGATTTTGCCTGCCGTGTCGCCGGTGACGTTCAGGAACAGCACGCCGAGGGTCGCGTTTGCGCCGCCCCCGGTGGGGAGCGATCACGGCAGCCCGGTGCTCGCCCTCGGAGTCGATGGCCGCCCACGGCGAGGAGGGGAGCAAGAATCGGAGCACCCGGGCCGAAGCTGAACACGTCGCTGGCCTGCGCCGGGACGCGGCCGAGCACGGCACGTGTCGAGCCCGTCGTGGCGACCATGCCGTAGTCGGCAGCGTTTGGGAAAAGCGAGGCTGGCGTGTCGGCGAACGTGTCGCCCGCGAGCGTGGCGATCTGCGTCTGCTGCTGGCCGGTTTGCATCGCCGTGTAGACGAAGTCGAACGCGGGCTTCACTGTTCCATCGGGACTCGTCGCATCCGCGCGCTTGCTCAGGGCGTGGCGTTGTGCCAGCACGAGCGATGAGAACGACGGGTTGCGGGTCACGGTCGGGGTGCCGACGGTGCCGAGCGCGTCGACCGGAATGAACGCGGCGCCGGCACCCGACCCGCTGCAGTCGGCGAGTCCCGCGACGCACAGCCCGGTGTCGCCGGAAAACGCCAGTCCGATGCCGTCCACGGCGAGCGCGCTCGCGCACCCCGGCAGCGTGGCCGGCGACGGTGGATAGAGGACGCCGTCGTCCGACACGGCCAGCGTGTCGACTTCGACGTCGCCCGTCGCCGTGTCCTGAACGCGATACGCGACGACGAACGCCGTCGGCGCGGCGGCAATCGCCGGCCCCGTCACCATGGTGCCCGCGCCGCCGCCGGGCAGCTTGCCCGACGCGATCACGGCGAGCGAGCAGCCCGGCGGCGGCGCGCCGCCGCTTCCTCCGCTGGCTGGAGCTCCCGCGGCGGCGCTCGTGCCGGCCGCGCCGCCCGTTGCCCCGCCTGCACCACTGGTCCCGCTCGTGCCGGGGGCGCTGCTGGTCGTGACGCCGCCGCATGCCGCGATCACGGACAGGAACGCCCCTGTGATACCGATGGCACGACCGCACCGCACGCCGGAACGGTACGCCGGGGCGCGCGCGGGCGCCACGCCGGAGAGCGGTCCGCGACAAGTGCAAGCTTGGCATGACGGTCCGGGCGGACGTGGCCGGCCTTGACCGCGCGGCGCGCGCCGGCGGGTGAAGTGCAGCGGTGAGCCGGTCAGTAAGCGAACGCGGGACCGAGATCCGCGCAGCACTCCGCCATGCCGTTCAGCGAGTGTTCGATCGATGCGCACTCTGGAGGGCTCGTCAGGTAGGAAGTGCCCGTCAGCACCCGACGCCATCGCCGTCCGCCGGAGGCCCCGCGACCGAGGAGGACCGCCAGTCGCGGTTGTGCCAAGCTGGATCGCATAACAGCGATTCTATGAACGATTCCAGTTACTTGCGCGCACGTCGAAGGCTACGCGCCGTGGGCGTACCGGTCAACCCAATCGACGCTGGAACGCGGCCGAGTCGTTGCTCTGCCTAGGCTCAATACCCGCCCCGTTGCCAACCCCAGCAGCACCTTCATGTGGGTGGTGGAAGCGTGTTCCTCCTCGATATCGGTGCGATCCTAACGAACACAAGGCGAAGAGCGCTCCACGACTTTTTGGCGAGCTGCTGGTCCTCCGGGTATCCGAGCTGTGAGTCCGACGAGCCGCCCAACCTACTCCCCGAGGCGGACCGCAAGCCCCGAGTCGAAGCGTTGACCGCGAACTGGAGCAGTGGCGCTCCGCGCTTCTGGAGCGCGCTCGGGTAGCGCGATTCGTCATATGGCGTCCGGTCCACTCGCCCCGAGCGCAGCGCGCACGCGCTCGACCGCCTCCGGCAGCCGCTTGGCGACAAGCTCCGCGTCCAGGCGGAGCACGCGGTAGCCGGCGCGCTCGAGCGCGCGATCCGGCGCGCATCCCGCGCGCGGCACTGCGCATGCTGCGGCCCATCCACTTCCACAATCAGCCGCGCGCCTGGAGCCAGGAAGTCAGCGATAAGCGGCCGAGCAGAGGAACCTGCCGGCGGAATGCCACGCCCTCGACCTGGCGCGCGCGCAGTGCGGACCACAGAACGCGCTCCGGCCACGACGGGCCGCTGCGCATGCCCGCGGCGCGTTCGGCGAGGAGCGACAAGCGAGCGGGGGACGGGGACAAGCGATGCATGGCGGCATCCTGCCCGGCGTGGCGGCCGGGCGCAGCCCCATGGCGCACGATGCGTGACGCGCCCAAGAGCCGAGTTCGACCACCGATGGCGGGGCGCGGCGCGATCGTGCGCCTCTCGCGAAGCCCGGTCGCCGCGGCGGGTGGGAGGGAAAGCGCCCGTGCCGGGCCGCCCGTCGCTTTGCGCCGCCGATGCTGATATGCTCGGCATTGCGGCAACTTGGAGGCGTCGGCGCCACGTTAAGACGTCTTAACGTGAGCCTGGGGAGGCGAGCCCGCCCGGACCTCGGCAGCCCGGAACGGCGCCCTCGCGACCCGCCGACCACAGCATCGCGGTCCGCGACAGGTCCACGCCACAACGCGCCGAGCGCGTCTCCCCCACCTGCGCGCAGCGCCTGCCGCAAGGATCCCATATGGAAGTACCCACGCCTCTCCGCGGTTGCGGCAGGCGCGAGCACAGGTAAGGGGAAGCGACGGCGGAGGCGGCGGAGCCGACGACGCCAGAGGGGGCACCCCATCAACATGGTCGCGCGCGGCATTTCCACGGCGGACATCTTGAAGGGAATCCATCTCTCCATCGCCGGCCGCCTCGTGCAGTTGCTCCGAGCGGTGGGCGGCGAAGGCGCGGTGATCCTGACGGGTGGCTTGTCGCGCGACGAAGGGCTGGTTGCGGCCGTGCAGGAGCTGCTCGCGGAGGAGCGCACGAAGAAGCGCAAGCGCGCGCTGGCGGAGGTGAACGTGAAGACGCATCCGGATGCGATTTTGGCGGGCGCGATTGGGGCGGCGCTGCTGGGGGCGTACCGGACGGAGCAGTTGGCAAGGCGTGGCGTGAACGTCGCTGCGCTCGCCGCAAGTCCCTGATGGTTTGCCGGTCCGGCGCGGAACCGGCCTGTCGATTCAGCGGGACTGGAAATGGGCGCTATGATCGCGGCTCCGCGATCGAATGGTAGTTAGCTGGACTTGGTGGGTTCGCCTCGGCGCAATGCTCGATGGTGTGACATTCTAAATGTCCCAGTGCGTTGACTTTTGGGGCTCCGAGCCGTACACCCCGGTGCCGCGTAGGGAATACCCATGGAATCCGACGGTTACGTCACTATCCTCCACGGAGGCGGCTACTGCGTTCTGGATCCGACTCGCATCTTCAACATCACCGCACCGAGCTGGGGTCCGGTCGTGCGCTCGTTCGGTACGACTATTCGTACCACTACGCCAAGGCCGGAATCACTCAGCGCCACTGGGGTCTTGCGTCCCCGGGATCGCGAGGAGACATTCACCGACGAGGTCCGGCGAGAGCAATCTCGGGTCGCGCCCGTGCAGACTGGACCAATCCCTTGCCGCACTAGCAGCTGGAAGCGGAACACGAGCGAGGAAGTCAGCGAGAAGCAGGGAGCGGTTGTGGGAGCGATGCATAGCGGCCTCCTGCCCGGCGGAGGGGCCGGGTTTCGCCCTTGCTGGCGCACAAATCGTGACACGCGCGGTATCCGTGGGTCGCGTCGCCTTCATCCGCTCGCGTCGAGACGCTGGGGCGCGTGGCGCGGAGCGTGCGCCGTCCCGGCGGAGCCCGGCCCCGGAGCGGGCGCGCGCGTCGGGCGCGGGCGCGACCGTGGCCGCGCCGCCATCACGGCGCCGTGCTCTGCATGGAGCGGCTGCCCGGGCTCGGCCGTTATCCAGGGAATAGCCACGGCGGGTGCCTGGACTCGGCGCGATGCGCCGGACGCGGTATCCTTCGAAGAATGGAAGCACGCAAGGTCCGCGTCGAGAACGGACGCATCAGGCTCGACGAGCCAACGAACCTCCCCGACGGGGCCGAAGTGGAGCTGCGTAATCCTGAGCGGCGACGAGCTCGACGATGAGGAGCGAGCCCGCCTGCATGCGTCGTTGGATCGAGCGATCGATGATGAAGACGCAGGGCGTATCGTGGACGCCAAGGAGTTTCTGGCCGAAGTTTGCGCCGAGACGTGAAGCTCGAGGGATCCTTGAAGAAGCTCGCGCTCGGTACGGGAAGCAGAGCGCCTGGTGGCGGGAGCATCGCGACGAGAAGGCGCTCTTCGCGAGAGAATTTCTCGTGGCGATCCGTCACCTGCGAGCAGCGCCCGAACCGGGACCCTGTACACGGTGAGGCGCGGACGAGCAAATACCGGCGCTGGTTGATCCTACGAAGCCAAGTACCACGTCTACTACCGGTTCGACTGCGAGCGTGACCTGTTGGTCATCTACTCCCGTCTTAAGGGGAGCTCGTCGTGGTCGCGGTCCGGCGCTGTAGCCGAGGCTTC
>CAVZIE010000020.1:0-12633 GCA_963775185.1 uncultured delta proteobacterium
TTGCCGGTCCGGCGCGGAACCGGGCTGTCGCCTGCGCGCGGCGGTACGTGTGCGTCCTCGCCCCGCTCAACCTCGCCCCGCGACCGCTGCGCGTCGCGGAAACGCGGCGCCGATAGGTACAGCTGGGCGGAACCTTGTGGAGGATACACCTGCAGCCTGCCCGATCCCGCGTTGGGAGGATGGCACCTGGCGAGGAGGTGCGGGGCTCGGGTGGGGGCTCGGGCCGCCCACGCACCGCCGCGCTCCGGCTCCGGGCTACACGAATACCGCGATGTGCGGAACTGGATAGCGCGGCGCGAAAGCGCGACGGGACGCGGAGATCCAGGATTCTGCGGAACCCGGCGAACGGCGTTATGCTGCACGGCGGGGTCGGCAACCGAATACTAGTTGGGCGGACGCGCTGCGCCGGACGCGAGACCGACCTGGTGGAACCGCGCTATTGTCCTCGGGTGAGGCGTCACGCTCTCTCGCTCTTGGTTCTGACAGCTCTGGCGGCATGTCACGGCCGTGACGAGGGCCAGGCTCGAGCTGACGCGCGACAACTCGTCGAACCGAAAGTGGGCAACGGTGCTGTCCCGTTGGACAGCTCACGTCCAACGGCGGCGGCGGAATCCGGCCACGTTGTTGCTCCACCGGCGTTGCGGCCTGGACGACAGTTCGCGTGGCAAATCGAACAACGTGGCGTGCTCGTTCCATCACACGATCACGTTGTGAACCTCCGCCGCGAACCGTTTACGCTCGAGCGTACACGTTCGCGGATTGCCCGGCGCTCGATTCGACCTGTTTGTGAACGCGGAACTTCTGCTACAACGTTGGACGCCACCAAAGCGGGACGCCCTACCTCGCTTGCCCGGGTTTCGGGCGGCAAGCCGCATCGACTCATTGGTTTCCGTCCGTGACACGCCGAGCGCAGGGCGTGATCTCTACTTGTCCAACGATGGCCCGAGCCAGTGGTCCTGCATGCGCGGCATTCCGGGTGCGACGGGTTCGACTCCCCGTGCACGAAGACTGGGAACGGCGTTTGGTGCGAAAGGACAATCGAGCACCTCGTAGACCTTCAAGAACAACACGATGGGGAAGCGCGCTGGCGTACTCGCACGATAGCTGAGAGTGCAGGCGCGGAATTGTTCGTGGTCTTCTTCCTCGCTGGCGACTGGCACGATGCCAATCGGGAGAAGCCAGAGCGCGCTCGTGACTGGGTCACCATCCGGTGGATCAAGTAGTCGTTCCCGTGCAGACCGGTCGCGCCTCGTCGTGACCTGCTGCCTCGTGTTGACGGGCACTTGAACCCGCGGGAATCCGGTGAAGTTCACGGGTGAAGCGCGCACCGAGGGCGGAGGCGCGGGGCTCGGGTGGGGGCTCGGCCGCCCACGCACCGCCGCGCCCCGGCTCCGCAAGGATTCCGCGGAACCCGGCGAACGGCGTTATGCTGCACGGCGGGGTCGGCAACCGAATACTAGTTGGACCGACCGAGGACGAATCGCATGACACGCGCCCCAGGCAATCCCAAAGAGAAGCGGCAGCTTCTCACATGCCTCGATGCGGAGTCCTTTGCGCACCTTGTGGCTGACATCCTGTGCCTTGTGCTCGGTCACCACGATGTGTCCGTAGTGGACGGGCCGGGCGATGGCCGACGCGACATTCACTCCGTGACACCGAACGGCGTGCGGTTTCTGACACAATGCAAGTACCACGCAGACACGTCGGCGACGGTGAGCGCCCGCGAGACTGATGAGCTCTCCATCGCACTGCTCAAGTTCGGGGTACGTAGTGGGTTGTTTGCAACTTCAGCGAAGCTCTCGCCGCAAGCCAAACGTGAGTACCTGGACAACTTCCCAGACCTTGAGCTCGAGTTTCTGGATGGCAGCGCGGTCGCGGACCACGTACTCACGACGCCCTCCCTCCGGAGCGCCTGGTTTGATGGGGAGTCTATTGCGCGCACTACAGCGCCAATCGGCCTGCCATTTGCGCTTCGTGACGTAGCCACCGACATGCCCCGCAAGGTCCAAATCGAGCACGTCGATCTTGATGGGAGTCCCGCGCCAATCATGTCGGTGCCATTCGACAGTTCCCTTCTTGGGCCATATCGAGTTGGCAATCCGCTTGCGGTCGGCGACCGCCTAGGGATTCCGATCATCCTGCTTACTGGTGCCTATCTTCATCAGTTCGAAGCGCTCGCGCCAACGATAGTGCGAGCGCTCTGCGATGCTGTCGCCGAGCCAGGCCGCACAACCGCACTTCGCGTGGGTCAGCCGCGTTTCCTCTGCCTGCGCGGCAAGGATCGCTTCGATCCCGGACTCCCACTGGACCTGGGTCCCTGGGCCTACTTCTTGACCGAGACGAAGGTTCTCTCGCAGCGGGCGATGCTCCTGCCCATGAGCAATGATTGGCGGTTTCCCCGTCGCGTGAGCACCCTCACGGCGCGAGACTGTCACTGGTACAATGCAAAGTACGACTGCGTGCTGAAGGTGGGCATCGCCGTTCCCGCGTCCGCGGAGGACAAGGCGGTCGCACGCTATGTCAACGACATGCTTCAACGTAGCGTTGTCTTGCGGGGAACGACCAAGCAGATCGGCAGTCTCGCGCTGGCGGTGCCGAACAGCGACGCTCCAAGCGATCTGTTCACCGCTGCCGGCGAATCCTTCGCGGTGTGGTACCATCCTCGTTGCCACGGCCCGTTTGCCACCCCGGCGTACGCGTCGGCCGATGGTGACGAGGATCCGGATCCGTTCGTGGAGTGGCAGCGGATGGTTGATGAGGACTTCGCCGAAAGGCGAGACCGAGTGCAAGCACTCGCCAGAGCCCACGGCTGCAGTTTCGTGCCCTGGTCGGACGCGGAACCGTTCCTGAGAATTGCTGGCCTTCAGGTGTCGCAGCACTCGGACGAGACGTTTATCACGTCAGCTGAGCTGGTATATGCACTTGAAGCATATGAGGCTCCGGTCGACCTTCGAAGTCGCGAACTTTGCTTTACCAGATTCTACCATGTGCCAAGTGCCGACCTTGACTCCGTCCGTGACAGTCTCGGTCGTCACGACTTCTCCGAGGTAGGCGTTGGATCGCTGGCAATCGTCGCCGCCTTTGGCGCGGAATCGAAGGAGATCTATGTGGACGTCTCGCTGACGCTCCGGCCGGAGATCTCCCGCGCCACCACGTCGTACGTGGAGGAAGGCTGGCCGTCGGTCGAGGCTGCTCTATTCAAGGTCGAGAAGAAGCTCCTCAGGGCCCTCCCCGGAGCCGTCTTGGCAACTGCTCGGTTCTGGCGCTCCGAAACTGAAGTTCTACTACCGGACGGAGGGGATGCGGGCGAGTGAAGCGCGGGCGCGGCGGACCAACAAAGCGCTGGAGCAGACGAGGCCCTCCGTCGCTTCGCTCCGTCGGTCCTCGCAGCTCAGCGCCAAGACGTTAGCCGGACTGATGCTGCGCCGTTGGCTTGTTAGCGCCGGTCTGATTCGGCCCCATCTCCACCGCTTCAGCGGGGAGCCGGGGCCGCCGCGCCGGTGACGGCCAGGAAGTCGCCCTGGGGGGCTCAAGCCTGCCAGGATCCGCGCTCCAAATAGGCGAAGACCCGGCAGTCGGTTTCGAGGCGCGCCGGGTCTTCTTCTGGCACTGCTTGGAGCAGCCAGCGCATCCTGCCAGCGCGGTTCCGTCGTGCCCAGTTTCTGGCGGACGGATCGGTGGTCGAGGGTTGGCGGGGCGCCGGCCATCGTTGGATGGCTCCGGCGCGAGCCGCGCCCGATGGGTGGTATCATTCGGTCAGGTTATGGCTTCGCCTTCGCAGCTGAATTTCGATCCGTTGGCCCGACAGAGTGATCATCTCTAGGGACGCACCCGAATGAAGAAGACGGTCGCGCTCGATTACCTAGCGGCTCAGATTGGTGAAATTCCAACGGTCGAGGCCGCCGGGCGACGCACGCCCGAATTCACGAAGTGGCATCGGGACACGACTGTCGTGATCGGGGAGATCTTCGGTCCCGACCACCAGAACATTGACCATTTCTCGCAAGTCAGTTTCAACCTCGGAATTCAGACGTCGCGTACGACCGACGCCGACCGCCATGCCGCATTTCTGCGCGGCGTTAACGGGGCTCGCGCCGTTCTAGAGTCGATGCAGACGGAAATCGAGAGATTTTGGCCGGACGACGAGGAGGTCCCATCAACCTCTTCGCCAAAAGCAGGCCGGCCGCGGCTGTTCGTCGGCTCGTCGACGGAGGGGTTGGATGTTGCGCGTGCGATCCAGGTAAATCTCGATCACGACGCGGACGTGACGCTTTGGTCGCAAGGCGTTTTCGGGCTTGGGGGCGGGACTCTTGTTAGCCTTGTGGAAGTGGCGGAAGACTTCGACTTCGCGGTGCTGGTTCTCACGCCCGATGATTTGGTCGACACGCGGGGCAAAATGGCCAACTCACCGAGAGACAACGTCTTGTTTGAACTTGGGTTGTTCATCGGACGGCTTGGGCGCGAACGAACGTACATTGTGCATCCACGCGATGCTGAGCTGCGGTTGCCCTCTGATCTTGCCGGTATTACTCCGGCGACGTTCCAGTCCAAACGGGACGATGGCAACCTGGTTGCCGCGCTCGGCGCAGCCTGCACATTGATTCACAAAGAGATCAGCAAACGGGGGAGGCGAAGCCAAGCGGGCTAACAAGGCGTTGCAGCCGTCGAGCGCCGTGTTGTCGACTGAAACGTGATTCCGCCTTCGTCTTGCCGGCTGCACCGCGGCTGCGGCGTCTTGCGGGCCGCGTAATGCTGCACGCCGACAGACCGCCGGTAAGCCGTGTGCGGGAAATCCGCACGCACGGTTTGAAAGGGGGTCTTGCTCTCTTTCCCTTCGCTCAGGCGAAGAAAGGATAAAAGGATCTACCAATGGGACTCTTGACCTTCAGCATCAACGTCACGCTGGACGGCTGCGTCGACCACCAGGAGGGAATCGCCGACGACGAGACCCACGCCTTCTTCACCCGCCTCATGGACGAGGGCGGGGCGATGCTGTGGGGCCGCGTCACCTACGAGATGATGGAGAGCTACTGGCCGGCGGTCGCCCGCGGCGACGAGGAGGCGCCGCCGGCGATGCGCGAGTGGGCGGTGAAGCTGGAGGCCAAGCCGAAGTACGTGGTGTCGTCGACGCGAAAGGACTTCCCGTGGACCAACAGCCACCACATCGCGGGCGACCTGCGCACGGGCGTGCAGAAGCTCAAGGACGCGACGCCGGCCGGCGTGCTCCTCGGTAGCGGCAAGCTCGCGACCGAGCTGGACCGGCTGGATCTGATCGACGAGTACAAGTTCCTCGTCCACCCGAGGATCGCCGGCCACGGCCCGACCCTGTACCAGAGCGGGCTGCCCAGCACGCGACGGCTCGAGCTGGTCTCGGCGAAGCCGCTCCGCAGCGGCGCGGTCGCGATGCACTACCGGCGCGCGCGCTGAGTCGGAGCAGCCCCCAGCTCAGCTGCTCAGCATGAAGCGCGTCTCGCAGTACGCGCAATGCAGGTGTTGGCCTTGTGCGGCGATGACGGTCGCGCCGCAACTCGGGCACGCGAAGCGGGGCCGCGCGGCGTCGAAGATTTCGCCGCACTGCTCGCACAGCGTGTGCGTCGCGCCGTCGGGCGCCAGCAGCCGGCCTCCGCAGTGGCCGCAGGTCGAACGGTGTAGCTCCGGGGGTGGGATCTCGACGACGTGGCGGCGGAAGCCCGAGGCATCGAGCAGCGCCTCGCGCGCGTCGGCCGGTGCCTGGTCGAGCACGCCCACGAGGGTTGTACCGAGGTTGATGCGGACAAACCGCTCCGGCGTGAGCCGGTCGGGATGGCGCGCAAGGACGCCTGTCCGCTCGTAGCTCCGGGTCGAAGTTCTGGACCACGCACGTCTCCACCGAAAACTCGATGATGGCCTCGCGGTAGACCTGCTCGGCGACGCGAGGCGACCAACCGCCGGTCGCAAGCTCGATGTCCACGCCGTACACCCAACGCCAGGCCTCGCGGTACTTCTCGAAGTCCTTCGCCTTGGCGGCGGCGCGGATGTTGGCGCGCGCGCCGTCGACGATGGTGTTGAACGCGACCTGGGGGTCGATTCCGTTGATGTCGCGCCTCGCGCGGCTTCCGTCGTAGTCGAATAGCGTGGAGCAGTAGTCGCAGTAGATGTACGCCGTTCGCGGCTCGGTCACCTTGTGCGCGCCGCAGCTCGGGCACTGGTTCGCCCACACGACGGAAGCGCGTGCGGGGTGCGGCAGCGTGTGCGGATCTCGACCGAAGGAGGCCGCCCGGAGCATCGTCCTGATGCGGAAATAGGCGCCGAGCCGCGTATCTTCCGCGAAGCGTGCCTTCCACTCGTAGCCGCGAAAATAGAATCCGCGGAGATCGAGGCCGAGCTCGTCGAGCAGCGGCTGGAGATCCTGCCCCGCGGTCGAGAGCGCGGAAAGCTCGACGTATTCGTCGAAGCCGAGCTGCGGGGCGCCGGCGCACCCGGCTCGGAGCTGCTGCCGCATCAGCTCGTCGTACCGCTTCGACACGTCGGCATCGGAGGCCATGCAAAGCTGCCACTTTCGCCCCAGCGCCTGCCACTCGCGAGTGCTCGAGCCGAGTTTGGCCAGCACCGCAGCGCGCGCCGCGTCGTCCACGCCCACCAGCGCAACGGAGAGCTGCACGTAACGCTCGAGGGACACCGCGCGAGAGTATAACGTGATGCAACCCGCGCCGGTGTTTATGCCGCACGGTCCTTCCGGCGGTGCAGTCGGTGAGCGAGCAGTTCAAGGATTCGGGGTGTTCGGGTGTGAGCCGTCGAACGCGGTCGGAGTAGGCGCGGCGCGCCGCGGGATTCCGCGCCGGACCAACATCACTCGCCCATAGTAAAGAGCGCGGCGTCTGCCGAGCGCGCTCGATGCTAGTTACTCGAGCGTCTTTCCAAACGCGTGATCGATGAGCGCAGGCCCATCGGCGTAGGGCACGGTGAACGTGCTCGCAGCGACGGGCTCCGTGTGATTGTGCTTGATCTGGTTGCGCGCGATGATCTGGTAGCTGAAAGCGGTGCCGGCGGGCAGATCGACGGTCACGTGCCAGCTACCAGCCGCGCCGGCCGTGAGCGGCAGCGCAAGCGCGTAGTTGTTGGCGGCGAGTGCGTCGACGTCGCCCACCAGGTAGAGCCCGGCTCCCGCGTCGAGCGTGAGTCCGCGCACGCTGATCTCCACGCTGCGGTTGCCCGCGGAGAAGCCCGCAGATGACGGGATGAAGCCCGGGTCGTAGTCGTTGATGAGCTGGGCGATCTCGCGGTTGGCCTGGGTGGCAAGCTTGTCCGAGGTGAGCTCGAGCATGTTCTCGTCGTTGAAGAAGCTGGCGAGATTGGTCCAGTTGTAGGAGCCCATCAGCACCTTCTTGCCGTCGATCACGCACAGCTTGTTGTGAAGCTCCACCAGGCCCGTGTTGCCCGCGCTGCCGCGAGTGTTCTCGAAACGGAGAACGGGGATGCCCGCCTGGTCGAGTTGCTCGTCCTCGGTGCCGGCGTCGGCCTGGAGCTTGTCCAGCACGACGACGACGTGTACGCCGCGTTGCTTGGCAAGGACCAGCTCGTCGATGAGCTTCTGGGAGTTCAGCGAGAACATCGCAACGTAGACGCTGCTCTGGGCCGCCCGGATCTCGTCGGCTACCGCGTTGTAGAGCTTGTCTTCGGTGCCGAACAGCACGCGGACGGGATCGGTCGTGGGCGCCGTGGGCGTCTTGGGCGTCCCGGCCTTGAGCTTGTCGAACTCCGACTCGAAGAGCGACGCCACCGAGGCGTCGTCGATACGCAGCAGCTCCTCGTCGTTGAGCGTCAAGGCGTTGCCGGAGTAGTTCATCGATCCGGTCAGCACGGTCTGGCCGTCCACGACCGTGAACTTGTCGTGCATGGTCGCGTCGGTGGCGACCGTGTTCTCGACGCCGACGGGCGAGAGCCCTGCCGCTGCCATCGCCTGCAGCGTCGGCTGGTTGTAGGTCTGATCCATCTGCTTCTTGTCGAGGAGGATCTGCACGTCGACGCCCTTCTGTGCGAGCGCGCCCAAGGCCGAGACGATGCTGCTGTCGCGCAGATTGAACATGGCGATGTGCACCGACGTCTTGGCCGTCGCGAGCGCGGCCAGGATCGCCTTTTTCGGCTGATCGAAGTAGCTGAAGAACAGGCTCGCACCGAGTGCCGGGTCCTGCCAGCCCAGGTCCGACGCATCCAGCGCGTACGGGTCGGCGCTCCAGCCGTTCTGCCCGCCGGGTGTGCCTAGATCCCCCGTCCCGAAGCGGTTCTTGGCGAGCTGCCAGCTCGCGGGATCCGCCGGATCCTTGCCGAGGTCCGAGAGCTCGATGGCGACGCCTTCGGCTGCCGGCCACGGTGAAGACGTCGTGTAGTCCACCGACGCAACCAGCTTGCCCTGGGGATCGTCGATCTTGATCGAGTCCTGGGAGTTCGACAGGAAGAAATTGTCGTACACGTAGTCGGCGATCACGCCGCCGTTGACCTTGGGGTCGCCGTTCCGCGCGAGGACCGCGTACTTGCCAGGATCGACGTTCACGTCCTTGGCGATGACGTGCGTGTTGCCGAATCCGTCGTAGATCCGGTAGCCCTTCAGATCGATGGTGGAGGCGCTGGAGTTCTCGACCTCGAAGTACTCGCCCACGTCGTCGCTCACCGCCTTCGGGTTCGCCATGATCTCGGTGATCAAGAGTCCCGAGCCGCTGCCACCCGCGCCGGCGCTGCCGCCGCTACCGGTCGCACCGGCGCTTCCCGCTGCGCCGGCGCTTCCCGCTGCGCCGGCGCTTCCCGCTGCGCCAGCATTACCCGCCGCGCCAGCATTGCCCGCCGCGCCGGCGCTCCCGGCGCTTCCGGCCTGCCCGGCACTGCCGGCTTGGCCGCCGACCCCGGCGGCTCCCGCGGCCGCACCAGTGCCGGACCCGGGGAAGCCGGCGTCGGCGTTCGAGCCACACGCAGCGACAAGCAACGAGCATCCAAGGAGCACTGCCTTCTTGATCACGAATGCCTCGATCTCCGCCGGAGAATCAGCCCGCTTCGCGGGTCTGCATCGCCGGCAAGTAGGGAACCTTCACGCGGGGCGCCATCTACAAACGGCGTGCCAGCCACGACGCCGCGCGGGCGGCGCGGAAAGTCCTGGTTTTCGAGGCTACAAGTTGAATCGGGTGAACCACGAGTTGCATCTACGCAACAAGCGGTGAGTTCTCGTAAACGCGATGGCCCGGGGAAGCGCCGCACCGGTGCCCGATGGTCGCGACCCGCTCTCCCGTCGCGGCGTCGTACAGCTGCACGCGCACCAGAGCAACAGGCCGCCGATCGCATCGACGGCGAAGAATTCGTCGCGGCGCTGCTCGGCGCCTATCGCGCCGGAGCGTGCTACTTTCGGTCAATGACCAGTGCCGCCGCGACACTGATCCAAGCCACCGAGCGCCCGCGATCCGCACACCGCGTCGCGCGGGTCATGGAGTTTCTCGTGGTGGGCGGGTTCACGCTCGTGCTGCTGCCGATCGCATGGGCGCTCGAGCGCGCGTTCGGCGTCGAGACGTCCGTGTACCCGATAAGCTTCGTGTTCTTCTACGCCGCGTGGGTGATCAACGATCCGCACTTTTCCGTTACGTATCTGCTGTTCTACAAGGACGTGAAGCGCCGGGCGTTCGGCGATGTGTTCACGCCGGTGCAGCGTGCCCGCTACTGGCTCGCCGGCTTCGTGGTGCCCGTGGCGCTGTTCGGCTGGGCTGCCGTGGCGCTGTGGCGAGGCGCGCCGCCGGTGCTCGGCGCGATGGTCGAGCTGATGTACATGCTGGTCGGCTGGCACTACGTCAAGCAGGGCTTCGGCGTGTTCTCCGTACTGTCGGCGCGGCGCGGAATCCGCCTGTCCGACCTCGAGCGACACGCGTTCCTGGCGCACTGCTTCACGGGCTGGGCGTTCGCCTGGGCGCGCCCCGCGGCGCCGGCGGTGCAGGTCGAGGAAGAGGGGCTCGTGTACCGGGCGCTGCCGCATCCAGCGCTGCTCGCAAACGTGACCGGCATCCTGTTCGCCGCCAGCACCGTCTTGCTGGTGGTCGTGCTGGTCCGCAAGTGGCGGACAGAGCGCAAGCTGCCGCCTCTGGCGGCGCTCACCGGCCTGCTCGCCAGCGTGTGGGCCTGGTCCGTGTTCTCCAACGCCGATCCGCTGCTGGCGTACGCGATCCCGGCGCTGCACTCGATCCAGTACCTGTTCTTCGTCTGGCTGCTGTCGCGGAACAAGGCCCGGGCGAACGAGGGGCCACCGTCGTTCGGTCGCCCCGTGGGCCTGTCCGTCGGGCTGGTCGCCCTGTCGGCGCTCGGCCTGGGTTGGGTGCTGTTCCACGGCGGGCCCACGCTGCTCGATACCGCCATGCCAAAGCGCGGCGAGGCCTTCGGCCCGACGCCGTACCTGGCCGCGATGTTCACGTTCGTGAACATCCACCACTACTTCATGGACTTCGTGATCTGGCGCCGGGAAAACCCCGAGACGCGCTTCCTCGGAGCGTGAGCGCGCGGGCTCTTCCCGGATCAGGGCGCTCTATTCGTTCCTCGCGACGCCCTTCCCAGTCCTCGGTCCAATTGCCATAACCGTCGCCCGAAGGACGGGTCGTATCGAATGGATTCCATGGGGCGTCTCCTTGCGGCAGGAACCCACTCGCCACCGCCTCCGACGTGGGCTGTCCTCGTCACGTGCGCGCTGTTCGGGATCGTGGCCGCCGCGATCCCGATGACGCTGCGCGTCTTCGGCGATCGTCGCGCGGCGCGATTGCTCGCGAAATGGGCAGTCGACGGGGGCTACGAGCTCCGGTCGCAGCGGCTCGTGAGCTCTCGGCGGGGGCCGTTTGCGACGCGCGGGTACTGGACGAGCGTGTTCGCAATCACCGCGCGGCTGCCGGACGGGGAGGAGAAGTCGGCGTGGCTGTGCATGAACAACGTGTTCGTGTGGGGCGGCGGCGTCCCCGACGTGAAATGGGATGCGTGACGCGCGCCCAGGGGGGCGTTGCGTTGCTCCTGGGGGACGTGCGCCGGACAACGCAGTGCTCGTCGAGCGATGATACCGCGCCGGACCGGCATCCATTCGAGCGAGCTGCGCGCTGCTGGGGTGGTAGCGTCCGGTAAAGTCGTGGCAGGCGCTCGCAGAGCATTTCGCTTCGTCGGGCGGACCACGGTAGCCGCTGATCATCGAGACCGGGCGCCGACGCCGAGAGCAAGGCGGCCCAGCTGGCTCGAATTCTCGCGTTGAGCTGGGGATCGGCGAAGGCATCCGTCGTCCTTGCGGCGCTGCAGGCTGGCCGAACCTCGTGTTCGCCTTGCTCGCTCGCATCGACGATCTCTGCGGAACCGGGCGAACGGCGCTATACCGCACAGCGAGTTCTGCATGGTGCAGACGATGCGGAAAGCAGTCTCCCTCCACACGGCGGCGCGCCACTACTGCATCCAGGCGCACGCCAAATGGTGCAGCGAATACGAACGCCTTGTCGCTGCGGGTCGTGATCGCGAGAAGGACGGGTACCACTACACCCGAGAGGCACGCGGCACGTTTCCTCGCTACAAGTCCTGGCCGCCATTCTCGAGGCTGTTGAGCGTATCCCATCTGAGTCCCTGGTTGGCCTGGACCAGGCGCGCGAACGTCTGCTCACAGCTGCATCCGCTGACAACGACTTCACTCGTGGTGTCCGAGACGGCGTGGAACTTGGTGCGATTCGGGAAGAGCGCGCAGCGTTCGTCCAATTCATGCGAGGACTCTCCCAAACGGATGTGGCCAGCGTGCCAGCGCTCCCGCATCGTCGGGTTCTCGGCGCGGACGAGTTGGCGCGTATCCGCAGTGAGCTTCGACACCGTTGGGGGATTGACGATGGCTACTGGTACCCGCTACGTGGAACGCCGATTGAAGGGATTGTTGCGGTGGATGTCGACGTGTTCCGTGCGGCGATGCCGTCGCGGCTGCTCCAACTCGCGCTGCAAGAACATGGCGTCGAGCGATTCTGGGAACTGCGCGAGTATGGCCCTTGTCATGAGTGCGACGTGCACTTGTTCGAACCTCTGTACACGGGAGCAGAGGGCTACTGGTCTTCTGTTGGGCTCGATTGGATTGTCTATGCCTCGCATGAGAGCTCGATCACGATCGGCGGCTGGCTCGCCGACCGCGTAAAGAAAGGCTGGCCCCAATGGAAAAGCCACACGTGGGGTCGCGGCGGCGAACAAGCCGTTGCAGCCCTTGCCAGCGCGTCGTCGTGACCTGCTGCCTCTTGCCGATTCTGGTCGGACCACACGATGCATGCGATACGACCCCGCACTCATCGCGAAACCCGCCGGCCCCCCCAGTGATTTCCGGCGCGCACGGCGCGCCACCCGTGGATTTCGATCGTACTGCCGGGGCTTCATGCCTCGAGCCGATCTGCCCGCCGACGTCGAGCTGTCGGAGCGCTTCGAGCTTGCCGCATTGGCCGGCGCGGGGGGCATGGGGCGCGGGACCGGGCGAGCGGCGACGTCGTCGCGCTGAAGCTGCTGCCGTCGGACGGCGACGTGGCGCGCTTCCGGCGCGAGGCCGCGGCGCTCGCCACGCTCGATCATCCGCGGCGTCGTTCGCTATCTCGGCCACGGCGACACGCGGCTGGGGCGACGCCGCCTGGACGTCGC
>CAVZIE010000021.1:0-22975 GCA_963775185.1 uncultured delta proteobacterium
CCGACGACGAGGACCACGTCTTCCTCCGCGCGAGTGCCTGCTCGGCGCCGTCGCCGCGAGAAACCGGTCGCGAGCCTCGATGCGGGTGTTAGAGGTTTCTGCGAAGAGTTCGCCTTCAGTCTTTGCTGCCACGTTTTTCACGATGCCGGGCAGGTCGCGTCCATCGACGCCGTCGGGAAGGGTGTTGGCGCGGCGCCTGGCATCGAAGGTCGAGACGCCGCTCGGAATCGCGTTGGTCGGGTACGCGGCGATCGCGATGCCGGATGTGTCGCTTCGGGTCGGCGGCCCAGGCGGGCGAAGTGGTCGTCGAGGAGTGCGAGGACCTCGGGGCAGCGGCGCGCCTCGAGCGTGCGTCGTGCCTGCTCTTGACGCTCGGCGATGTCGCGGAGCTCCCAGCGAGGCTGCTCGATCTCCTGCTGCGTCGGAGCGTCCGCGTAGAGATCGACGCGTGAGCGACCGCTTGGATCCTTGCGCGGACGGTGGTTGGTCGTGCGCGCCCAGTTCTCGACGGCGCGACCAACAAGGCTCGCCCGAGGTCATCGAGCTCGCGGCGGTGTCGAGCACGATCGGCGGCAGCACCTCGGAAAAAAGGCCGAAGGCTCCCTCCACGTGCGCCTTGTTTTGCCAGCGCTCCGGCGTAGCACGGATCAGGATCGTGTCGCCGAGCGCCGCATCGACCTCGGGCGCCGTGACTCCTCGGCTTGTTGTCGAGCAGGAGCGCGAGCGGCGGCTCGCCGGTGGTCGCGACGCCGCTGTCGAATGCTTCGACCACCGCTTCGCTGTCCTCCACGTCGCGCACCGCACGCCGACGAAGGCGCCGGAACAGGCGTCGACATCGAGTTCCACGTTGAAGACGAACGCTGACCATCCAGGACGACGGGCGCCTGCATGCCGTCGCCGACCCACTGCGCGCCAGGGAACCAGGTCCGGAACGCGCCATGCAGCGCGATCTCGTCGGGGCTCCGGCCTTGTCGCCGTAAGGGAATGCATTGTCCGTGTCTCCGAGGATCCGACGCAGGAGATCGCGGCAAGGGCACGAGCAGTCCCCGCGCACGTGCCAGCAAAAGTCGAGGAAGCCGCCCTCCCATCGCGGCCAGGCGTCGAGCACCGTCTGGATGTGCAGCGTCTCGATCGCGCACGCCGGTGTCGTCGGCGTGCTCGTGCTCGCGTCCGCCGGCTCGGCGTCGGCGCCCGGCGACGTACGCAGCCAGTCCTTGATCGTGCCGGGCGGGATCCCGGTGGCGTCGGCGAAGACGTCGGCGGAACGACGCGTGGTCTGTGCGAGCCGGATCACGAAGCGTCGGAAGGCGTCGGAGCAGTGCAGGCGCTCGCCGCCACGGTCTACGCAGCCGGGATGCGTCATCACGTGGTCGCGCA
The DNA here is from genome assembly GCA_963775185.1 of uncultured delta proteobacterium. Lineage (GTDB taxonomy): Bacteria > Myxococcota_A > Polyangia > Polyangiales > Polyangiaceae > JAPSGB01. The sequence continues at coordinate 1,378 of CAVZIE010000021.1, forward strand.
CGGCACGCATCACGGCCATCATCGCGTCGGGCGCGGCCGGCGCCGGCTCCTTGCCGGGTCGTCCTGGCGCGCGCACGAGCCCCGGCAGGAGCGTTGCCAGCGCGCCGGCGACCTCGTAGGCGCGGCTCTTCGACGCGCCCGTCGCTTCGAGAATCGCATCCACCGGCGCGCACGGGAGCCCGCGCTCCTCGCCGATCGTGCGCCCGAGCAGCAGCACGGCGGCGAGGCAGGCGGGCGGAATAGCAACGGAGGCAATCACGGCGACGCGCCGGATCTGCCTCCGTTGCTGCACGTTTGTCTATCTAGCATCGAGCGGCTATTGCGGTGCAGAAGCCCCGAGCAGCCTCTGCCCGAGCAGCCACACCTCCGGCACGCCGCCACGACTCGTCACCTTGAACAGCTCGAGACACCGGTCGCGCAGCTCGAGCAGAATCGCTCGCGTCGCGCGCGGCGCCGGCCTCGATGCGCGCGAGCACCTCCGCGACGCGACCGTAGTAGCGGTCGGCCGGCACGAGCAGGCCGCCAAGCGCATGATGCGTACGCGCATGGTTGTACCAGTGGATGTGGGCATCGAGCCGGCGCCGCATGTCGGCGACGTCGTAGAAGCGCTGCACGTCGAACAGCTCTTTGTGGAGGTTGGCGTTGAACACCTCGACCTTGCCGTTGTGCTCCTTGTGCACGGCGACGAGCTGGTCGATGCCCAGCTCGGTGAGCAGGTCGGTGAAGCGCGAGATGCCGCGCCACGACCAGAACGCCGCGCCGCAATCATTCATCACGCGCTCCGGCCGCCCATGCCGCTCCACGGCCTCCTCGAAGGTCTTGATGACCATGTCGGCGCGCTCCGCTCCCTCGTCCACGCCGTGCCCGACCACGTACCGCGCGTAGTCGTCGATCAAGATGAGCGTGAACGTCGAGGTGCGGTTGATGTGGCGGTGTACGAAGTCCAGGTGCCACAGCTGATTCGGACGCACCGCCTCGTAGCGCTGATCGTGCGGCTCGCGCTTGACCTTCGGCGGCCGGTATCCGGCGTCCTCCATCACGCGCCGCGCCGTGTGCACCGCCACCTTGATCCCGCGACGGCGAAGCTGGTTGACGATCTGGCTCGGGCCCAGGCCGGGGTGCTTGTGCCACTCGTCGAGCAGCTCGCGATCCCGCTGCGCCTCGATGTCTTTCGGCGCCGGCCCGCTCGTCGGCGATGGTCCCTCGCCCTTCGCCGCCTTCGCGAGCTTCCGCTGCCAGTCATAGATCGAGAACCGGCTGATCCCGAACTCCACCGACGCTGCGGTCACGCCGCGCGCGCTCGCGTACTCCAGCACCGCCGCCTTCTGCGAGGGTGTGTACGACTTCGCGACGCGCGGCTTCTTCGCCTGCGCCGCTGCCGTCGCCTCCTTCGCCGGCAGCGGCGTCGGAGCATTCCCGCCGCGCGTCACGCCCGCTGCTGCCGCCCACCGGCTCACGCAGCTCTGCGGGACGCGATGCTTCTTCGCCGCCGCGCACACGCCCCCAGCGCGCACCGTCGCCAGTACAGCTTGCCTCTGCTCGCTCGTGTAGCTACTACGTTGCTTCCTGCTTGCCATCTCGACCTCGAACCGCTCGCGCTCGAGCCCCGGCAAGTCCGGGGTTTCGGCGCCGATCGCGGGTGGTCAGATGGTCGCCAACGTCACCTCGGTGATCCCACGTTGCCTTACGCGATTTATCTTGCTGGCAACGATCGCGATGGATACGAAGGATGACGTGAGCGAGCCCGCTGCCGCGACGAGCACGACGACGATCGGCGAATGGCGAGGGCCGGTGCTCGACGTGCTCCGGCAGATGCTCGGCGAGTACGAGCACGGCCGCCAGGTGCTCGCGATCTTCGAGCAGCTCGTCGCGCGCAACAGCGAGCTCGAGCTGCAGCTCGGCGAGCTGCTCTCCCGTCGCAACAAGGGCGAGGGCGTATCGACCGCGCAGCTTCTTCTCTTCCTCGACCAGCTGAAGGAGCGGTCCGCGGATGCCGCGGCCGACCCGGGCTCCAACCCGTGCACGCCGGACGCCGAGGAGGCCAACAGCCGGCTCCGTGCCGCTTCTGGCATCGACGCCCGGTGCAGCGAGCTGGAGTCGAAGCCCGCCAAGCCGCCACCGCAACCCTCGGTGCGCAAGCCCTTCCCCGACCATCTCGAGCGCGTGCCGGACATCATCCCCGTCCCCGCGGATCAGCGACCGTGCCCCATCTGCGGCAAGGAGCGCACGTGCATCGGCCACGACGTCACGGAGGTGGCCGAGCTGAGGCCTGCCGAGATCTTCGTGCGCGTCGAGATGCGCGAGAAGCTCTGGTGCGAGCCGTGCGATGGCGTGCTCGTGCGGGCGCCGGTGGGAGATCGAGTCGTCAGCGGCGGGCGCTTCGGGCCGACGCTCGTCGCCCAGCTCCTGGCGGACAAGTACGAGGACGGGCTGCCCCTGCACCGGCAGAAGCAGCGCTTCGAGCGGATGGGGCTGTCCATGCCGATCTCCACGCTGGCCGACCAGGTCACGTGGGCGACGGATCTGCTCACGCCGCTGTGGCGCGCTGCCCAGGGCGTCGTGCTCTCCGCGCCGGTGATGCACCTGGACGGCACGGGAATGCCCGTGCTCGTGCGGGACAAGAAGACGCATCAGAAGATCGGCACTGGCAAACGGCTCGGAACGATGTGGGGCTACGTCGGCGGCGGGGTGGGCGTGTTCCTGTACTGCTCGACCGGGCATGCGAAGGGCCAGACCGACAAGGACATCGGACCCGAGCAGTTCCTCGCCGCGCGCAAGGGCTACACCGTCGCCGACGCCGCGGCCGTCTTCGACAGGAGCTTCGCCCGGGACGATCTCGTCGAGTGCGGCTGTAACATGCACGCGCGACGCTACTTCATCCGGGCGCTCGAAGGCGGCGACCAGCGCGCGGCGCTGCCGATCGCGGGATTCAAGAAGCTGTTCGAGATCGAGGACAGGGCGAAGCACCTGGACGACGAGCAGCGGCTTGCCTTGCGCAAACAGGAGAGCCGACCGGTGTACGACGTGCTGCTCGACTGGTGCCGGGTGTACCAGCGAGAGGAGCGGCCGAGCTCGCCGCTGGCCAAGGCCGTGGGCTACGTGATCAACCACGAGGCGGCGCTCACGCGATTCATGGAGGCCGGGTGCGTCCCCATCGACAACGGGGCAGCGGAACGACTCCACGTCCGCATCGCCCTCACACGCAAGAACCATTTGTTCGTCGGCTCGGACGAGGGCGGGCGTCGAGCGGCGATCGCGTACACGATCCTCGCCTCGTGCCGCATCGCGGGAGTGAACCCGGTCGAGTACCTCTCGGACGTCCTGGCACGCCTCGCCCGCGGCGTTCGTCCGGCCGACGCTGCCGCGTTGCTCCCCGCTGCCTGGCGTGACCAGCGGGTGCCGCCGCCGGTTGACGACCCGCTGCCGGCGAGCACGCCCGCGGAGTAGCGCGCGGCCGCCGCCGCGCCCCCGCCGGGGCGGCGGGCCAATCTGGCACCTGCGGTCCAGCGGACGGACACGCGTGCAACGTAAAGCCGTGCTCGGCTTTAGCGCCGGCCTCCCCGTGATCCACCTCGCGACGGTCTAGTGATCCACCGGCGCCCGTAGCCGGCGTGTCGAGGCGCCGGGATCGTGATCCACCTGGCGTCGTTCGAGAGCGCGTACCTTGCAGTCTCGTTCGCGGGGCAGCCTCGTGCCATGCGCGAGAGCGAGTGCCGTCGGAGGCGATGTACGGAGTGCCGCTGCTACTACGCGCCGGCGGCGTCGGCGGCGCGGTCACAGCGCGTGTGCGGGCCGGTGTACCGCCCCGCGTAGATCAGTGTCGTTCCCGGGTCCGCGTCCCGGTCTGACGTAGTGGTTCGCGGCGGGGCGCTCTGCTCGGCCCCCGTGATCGCCGCGGCGCGTAGTCGAGATGAACGCCCCTCTGCTCGCTGCCCCACGTCACTCTCCCGTCCTCGGAGGGTAGGCTACGCCGCAATCGGGCTCGACGCGAGGCTCGTCGGCGCCGTGTCCGGCGGTCGGCGCGTCGTCATCGGCCGCCCGGGCGTGTCGCGGGCGGAGCTCGGCCTCCTCGAATGCGGCTAATGCGCGTCGAACAGCTCCGCCTGCACGGGTTCGCCGAGCCGGCGGCGGATGACGCGACTCTTGCCGGGTGGCCCCGGGAGGTTTCCCTCCCGGGGCTCCCACAGATCCGGACGTGCGGAATTCCCGCATCCGGCTCGTCGGGACATGGGTTCGCTACGTGACGTGCTGGTACATGTGCACGATGCGCGGCGGCGGGAGCGGAAAGCGCTCCAACAGCGCGAACATGTGCGGCCAGTCGACGTATCCGGCGTTCGAGCGGCGAGAAAGCCACTTGCGCCAGATGCGCTGCGTCTCGCGGTAGAAGTGCGCGAGCTGCCAGCTATTCGACGTGATGCCGAAGTAGCTGTAGTGCCCGCGAAGCTTCCGCGCGAGTGCTTGCTGCTGCGCACGCAGTGGGTCATGCCGGTGGGCACGGCACCACTGCCGGACTTGGTGTAGCGCGCGGCCGAGGCGGTCCTTCGCCGTCCGCTGCTTCACGACCCACCGGCCACGCAGGGAGAGTCCCCAGTGGTGGGTGAAGCCGAGAAAGTCGAAGCTTCCGGGTCCGGTCAGGTTGCCCCAATCCGTACGCCTGAAGTCGACCAGCCTCGTCTTGTCGGGATGCAGCGAAAAACCGTACCTGCCAAATCGCTTCGGCAGGACTTCAAGGACGCGTCGCGCGTCGTCGTCCCACGAGAAGACCAAGACGGCGTCGTCCGCATAGCGAACGAGTCGTGCGCGCTGCTTCCCCTTGAGCCGGGGACGCACATCGCGCTCGAACCACGTGTCGAGGACTTCGTGCAGGTAGACGTTCGCGAGCAGGGGCGAGATAACCCCACCCTGCGGCGTGCCGAGTGCAGGATGCATGATGCTCCCCGCCTCCATCACGCCCGCGTTCAGCCACTTTCCGATGATGCGCAGCAGCACACCGTCACGTACCCTGCGGCGGACGATCTCGAGCAAGCTTCCATGGTCGAGGGTGTCGAAAATTTCCTGATGTCGATTTCCAGGACCCAACCTCCGCCCACCGGCATCGTCGCGTCTCTGACCGCTTCCAGCGCTTGATGTGCCGAGCGTCCAGGCCGGAAGCCGTACGAGCAGTCCAGGAAGTCCTGCTCGTAGATGGCCTCCAGCAGCATCGCGACCGCGCGTTGCAGCACCTTGTCCTCGAAGGTTGGAATGCCGATGGGTCGCGTCTGCTTCCCATCTCCCTTCGGGATATGCACGCGCCGGACGGGGGGCGCCCGATATGCGCCGGACTTGAAGCGGTCGAGCAGCGACCGGAGGTTTTCCTCCAGCTTTTCCGCATACTCGCTCGCCGTTTGTCCGTCGATGCCGGTCGCTCCGTTCTTGCGCGTGCGTCGGTACGCCTCGCGTAGCCAGTCGATGTCGATGTGGTGGGCGAGCGTCGTGAAAGCTCGCTCGGGGTGTCGTCTCGCTGCTTCTGCTATCCGTTGAAGTTTCGTTGAGACGGTTGGCGAGCTCAGGGTCTCTCCCATCGGTCCCTCCTACGGTTCCATGTTCCGGTGCCGCCCTTTGCTCAGCCGGGTCCCTCGGGCAGGTTCCCCGACGTCATTGCTCATACCGCGGCACTCCGACTTCTCGTGGCCCCGACGTCGCTTCGCTTCTCGCTTCGCTTCGCCGTTCCGGCTCTCGCCGGAGACCACAAGACCTCCCAGGTTCCTGGGCAACCCTTCGTACGCGTGCGCCGGTCTCAGACCCCGGTGGAGGAGCATTGCAGGCCGGGACCCCGGGCTGGCTGCCCTGCGTTTTGGCCCGCGCTCTGTTGCCTTCCGCGTTCATCACCGCGTCGGCCTCCACTTCGACCCACCTTTCGGGGCTCGATGTCGCCGCCCACGTACCCGCTGTCTACGCTTCGCAGTGTGGCTCCCTGTTCGGTTGCAAGCACCACGCAAGACTCGCTTCCGGCTGGCGGTCCTCCACCTTGGCCGGTCGGGAATTGCACCCGCGGGTCACAGTGAAAATTTCACATCGCTACATGATGATTCCATTTCTCCAGGCTTGCCTGGCGCAAGAAAAAGGGGGGGCCGCGCGACGGCGCGAGCGCCGGCGGCGCGGCGCGCGGTGAAGGTCTGCGCGTGACGCTGCCCTGACGAATGGGACGGCGCGGTTCCGCGCCGGACCGGCATCAGATCTCGAAGGCGTACCCGAACGCCGCGGGCGTTCGCGCACCAGATCACGATCGACAAGCCGACGACACGCTCGAGCATGGCGGGTGCCATGCAGGCGCCGCGCCAGCAAGCGGCCGCAATCGACGACCGCGCTGGCGCGGCGCGTCGGTTCCGCGCCGGACCGACAGGAAGCGAGGGGCACGGACGGCGGCGAGCGCGGCGGGCCCTGTGCTTCGGTATCGGCGCCGAGTGGCGGTTCCACTCCACCCGCGACGCCAAGGAGCGTCAGTCGCGCGTCGCGCGCGCCGCCAGCACCTTGGCGATGCCCATGGCGCGCAGCATGGGCCCTTCCATCGAAGGGATGAGGGCGCGCAGCGCGAGCAACGGGCGCATCGGGCTGGGCGTGACCAGCACCTCGTTCCGGCCGCGGATGACCGCGAGCACGGCGGCCCCCACGCGCTCCGGTGACACCTCGCGCATCGCGGCGGGAGCGGACTGTCCCGTGTCCGCCCACATGCCCGCGTCGGCGACGAAGCCCGGGCACACTACGCCCACGTGCACGCCCGTGCCGTGGAGCTCGATGCCCAGTGACGTGCTGAGGCCGACCAGGCCGTGCTTGGTCGCCGCGTACACGCTGTTCCACGGCGTCGCCGCCTTGCCGGACATGGACGAGACGTTGACCACGACCCCGCGGCCCCGCGCCAGCATCGCAGGCAGCGCCAGCCGCGTGAGCTCCAGCGGCGCGACCAGGTTCGTCTCGATCTGCGCCCGGACCTCCGCTTCCGACTGATCCGCAAGGCCGCGCGTGATCTCCACGCCGGCGTTGTTGACCAGCACGTCCAGATCGCCGGCTTCGGCGAGGACGCGCTGGCGATCCTCCGTGCGGCACACGTCCGCGCTCGACACCTGGACATCCACCCCGAGCGCCCGACATTCCCGTGCCGTCGCGTCGAGCTTGGCGCCGTCCCGCGCCACCAGCACCAGATCGATCCCTTCTTTCGCGAGCGCGCGGGCGATGTACACGCCCAGGCCTCGCGAGGCCCCGGTGACGAGCGCGCGCTTTCCCTTCAGCTGTTCCGCCATGCCGGGACAGTACCCCAGGACCTGCACGTTTGCGCTAGGCGCCCGGCGCCCACGCTGTCCGGGCCGCAGCTCCACCACATGGGCACCCTCGGGGGCAACGTGATGCTGGATTCGCTGCCGCTACATCAACCAGACCCACTTCTGGCGCCAGAGCCTGGGCTTCTGCCTCGAGACGGCACCACGTGCCACCTGGCGGAGAGCGGCCGCAAATGCGGCGCCGCCCTGGACACGGACACAGCGGCAGCTTGGTGTGGGTCCGGCGCGGAACCTCGCGGACGGTGCAGGGAAATCGCCGGGGCGTGTTGGGGTTTGAACTCGCGGGGCCAGGGACAAACCCTCGCTTACTTGCAGGAGTCGTTCTGGCCGGCGGCGGCGACGACGCAGCCGTTCGAGCACGTGGTCTGCGAGGTGGGCGCCTTGTTGGCGCCCGGGCACGTGTACAAGACGTCCGGATCGCCACCGACCATCTTGTCGTTGCCGCAGTACTTGCCGCTGACCGCGCTGCTGCTGCAGAAGGGTGCCGCCGGGCACGTGCGCGGAGCGAGGACGAGCGGATCGCGCGGCGCCTGGGTGAAATCGAAGGCGCTCATCAGGCTGCCCGCGCTGGCGTCGCGCGCGTTCGGGTCGACGGCGTGCATGCGCGGCAGATCGAACACGTCCTCGACCAAGCGCGGGATCGACGCTTGCTCGGAGACCGTGTGGTCGACGACGCCGCTCTTCGCGTACGGCGAGACGACGATGGCGGGCACGCGGAAGCCGGGGTTGTAGGCGCCGCCGTTGCTGCAGACCTTGGTCGCGGGCTTGACGTGGTCGTACCAGCCGCCCCAGTCGTCCCAGGTGACGACGATGGCGGAGCTACCCCAGACCGACGAGTTCATGATGGCGTCGATCAGGTTGACCGTAAGGTTTTCGCCCTCGCACGGATCCGCGGATGGATGTTCGGAAGCGCCGTCCGGATAGCCGCTGATGTTGGCGATCAGCAGGTTCGGAATGTCCCCCTTCTTCAAGTCGGCGAGGAGATCGGTCACGTCGCGGAAGTGAGCCGCACGCAGCGGCTTGTTGTCGCCGTAGCCCTTGATCTCGCTCATCGGGCCGTTCGCGCTGGGCGAATACGCGCGCCAGCTGAGCGCCGCCGGGAAGTTGTCGACCACACTGGGGATCGAGAAGCACGGGAACGCGCTGCTGCTCTTGCACGTCGTGGGGTCGTAGGTATCGACGGTGGTGCCCTTCGGCGCCAGGCAGCCGCCGCCGGCGCTGGCGTTGCCTCCGCCGGCGACTGCGCGGCCCAGATGGCGATGTGTCCGGGATTCGAGGGCGCGAGCGTGGTGGAGAAGAAGTGATCGAACAGGACGAAGCTCTTGGCGAGCGCCCAGTAGTTCGGGATGCGCGACTCCGGGTAGTACGCGAAGCGCACCGAGTTGCCCTTGACGTTGTAGCCCGCCAAGAGATCGAACTGGTTCATCTTGCCGCCGTTCCACGCCTTGAACGCGGAGGCGTGGGTGTGGGAGATGTCGCCGTCCATGGCGCCGGCCGGCACCTTCGCGCGGGTGATCGTGGTGCCGTCGGACAGCTTCGCCGTCGTCGTGGTCGCCGCGCCGGGAAAGCCGGTGAAGTAGTTGTCGAAGGAGTGGTTCTCCTTGACGAACACGAACACGTGTTCGAGCTTCGTCGGGAACGGGTAGGTCGGTCCGGCGTCGACGGTCGCGTCGCCGCCGCCGTCGGGCCAGGGCGAAGCGTCGGCGCCGGCGCTCCCGCTGGCTCCGCCGGAAGCGTCGAGCCCGGCGCTCGCGTCCGATGCACTGCCGGCCGCGCCGTCAGGCGACGAGCCGGCAGTGCCGCCGGAGCTCGAACATCCCACGAGCGCACACGTTGCGATCCAGACGATGTGGCGTTTCACTCGTCCAATAGGCCACAATGCGCCGTGCCGCTCAAGCTTCGGCGGTTACGGCGCCTGTAACGCGCCGCGATACGCCGTCGTCTCCCAATGCGTCCACTTCGCACCGCGCCTGCTCGCGTCGGCGCCCGAACCGCGCGCGATCATCCTCTACTGCGGCGGGAACGATATCGCCTGGGGCGTCCGCGTTCCGACCGTCGTCGCCGGCATCGAGCGCTTCATCGCGATCGCGAAGGAGCGGGCGCCGATGGCGTCCGTGTATCTGGTGTCGGTCAGCAAGACGCCGAGCCGCTTTCTTTCCTGGCGGCGCGTGGACGCCCTGAACGCGCGCCTGCGCACGCTGGCCGAGCAGGTCGGCGCGACCTGGATCGACGTCGCGACGCCGATGCTCGGAAAGCGCGGGCGACCGCGGCGCGAGCTCTTCCTCTTCGACGGCATCCATCCGTCCCCAGTCGGATACGCCGTCTGGAAAGCGGTCCTGCGCGCGCGGCTCGACGTGGACCTCGCGTGACCGCGCGTTCGCCGCGCGTCGTTTCCGCGCCGGACCGACAATCAAGCCCGGCTTGAAAGCAACGGGCTCAGCGCGCGCCGGGCGTCTCGCGCTCGGCCTGGCACGGCAGGCACAGCGCTGTTTCCGGACGCGAGCGCAGTCGCCGGTAGCCGATCGGCTCGCCGCACTCGACGCAGGCGCCGTAGCCGCCCGACGCGTGTGCGGCGAGCGCGCGCTTGACCTGCGCCAGGCGCCCCTCGGCGCTGCGCACCGTCGCCAGCGCCATCTGTTGCTGCTGCAGCGCGTCGTTGCGGGAGACGCGACCCACGGCAGTCTGGTCGAGCTCCACGGCCTTGCTGCCGTCGCGGCCCAGCGCGAGCGCGCCTTCGAGGTCACGCTCGAGCTGTGCCAGGGCCGCTCGCAGCTCCCGCTGCTGCTCGAGGGTCAGCTTGTCCACCGCAATCATCGAACGGACGTCACGTGAGCCATCCGCCTGCCGCGAGCAAACCGCGCGCAGCCTCGATGAACGTCCTCGCCGACGAGACCTCGTCCGCGGCCGTCGCCGGCGTGAAGACGAACTCCGCTGTGTAGTCGGCTTCGGCCCGGAACTTCTGCAGGCGCGCGAACAGGCTCGCGGTCGCCGCGTCGAGCCGGCCCTCGCGCACGAAGTCGCGTTGAATGAGCCGATCGACGCCGCCGTGGGTGCGCGGCTCTTCGCCAGACGTCAGCAGCAGCGCCCGTGCGTAGTGGAACGCGCCGTAGTAAGCGCGGCTCACCGCATCCGCGAGCTTGCCCGCGGCGAGGAGAATCTCCGCGGACTCGAGGGAGTCGTTGCCGCGCTCGACCTCGGCGGCGATGTTCCTCTTCTTGTTCTCGTCAGTCACACCGGCACCCCGATCCGATCGATGTCGCGGAACAGCCGCCGCTCCCGCCCGCGGAGAGTCGCGACCTCGGAATCCGAGTACGGCAGCGGGGCGAGCCCGACCCAGGCTTCGCGGTCTGCCGCGTCGGCCTCGGTCGCCAGGTCCATGACCTCGGCGCGCTCGGCAGGCGTGAGCGCGTCGATCACCACCAGCACATCGACGTCGCTGTCCTCGTGCGCGTTGCCCGTGGCGTGCGATCCGAACAGCACGAGCTCGCTCAGGCGCGTACCGAAGCGCAGCTCGAGCAACGACCGGAAGCGCCGGAGCGCCGCTGCAACCGCGGGAGGCGGCGTCGCGTGCATGTGCCGGAGGGTAGCACGCGTCCGGGCGTCATCGTCCGCGGCTGTCCGCACGAAAGCTCCGCTCGTAGCGCCAGGCGCCTTCTACCGCGATCATCCGGTGCCGGGGTCCGGCGGCGTCGAGCGGCGCGCCGTTGTAGGACGCGTCTTGTTGGTACAGCGAGACGTAGCCCGCGTCGACGCGGCGCACGCGTGGCAGGAACTCCTCCGGCGCCGCGCGAGCGAGCGCGTCCTGCACGCTGCGCGCGTCGAGCAGGCCCGTCAGCGTGACGAACGTCGGCGGCGGGATCACGATCTCGCCGCGCCGCCGGGCGTCGATCGCCGCGGACGGCGCGAGCCAGCGCGCGGCGCTGATCTCTCCACCGTCGACGCGGGCTTCGGTGCGCGTCGCGCGGGCCAGGAAGAACCACGTCACGAAGCGCTTCGGCCGGTCTTCCGGAGTGGTCCAGCGCGCTTGCCACACGAGCGCGTCGGGATCGACGCGAAGTGCGACTTCTTCGGCGACCTCGCGCGCCGCGGCGCGCCGCGCGACGGCGAGGTTCACTTCGGTGGCGCCGTTGTAGTCGGCGTGATCGACGCGGCCGCCCGGGAACACCCACGCGCCGCCGTGGTAGTCGAGCCGCTCGGAGCGCTGCACCAGCAGCACCTCCACACCCGACGCGCCGTCGCGCAGCAGCACGACGGTGGCGGACGGATGTGCCGCGACCGTCACCTGAGCCCCGGCGCCTCGTGGCCCGACTCCGACACGTACTCGGAGTAGCCGCCGCCGTACAGGTGCGGCCCGTCCGGCGTGAGCTCGAGCACGCGGTTCGACAGCGCGGCGAGAAACTGTCGATCGTGGGAGACGAACAGCATCGTGCCGTCGAAGGCGGAGAGGGCGCCGAGCAGCATTTCCTTGGTGGCGATGTCGAGGTGGTTCGTCGGCTCGTCCAGCACCAGGAAGTTCGGCGGATCGAACAGCATCAGCGCCAGCGCGACGCGCGCCTTCTCCCCGCCGGACAGGATGCTGCACGACTTGTCCGCGTCGTCGCCGGAGAAGCCGAACGCGCCGGCCAGCGTGCGCAGCGTGCCGAGCGTGGCCAGCGGGAACGCGTGCTGCAGCGTCTCGATCACGGTCTTCGACGCGTCCAGCGTCTCCATCGAGTGCTGGGCGAAGTAGCCGAGCTTCACGCTGGCGCCGATCGTCACCTCCCCGCCGTCGGGCTCCGTCACACCGGCGACCATCTTCAGCAGCGTGCTCTTGCCCGCGCCGTTCACGCCCATCACGCACCAGCGCTCGCGGCGGCGCACGAGCAGGTCGAAATCGTCGTACACGCGCGTCTCGCCCCAGTGCTTCGCCACGTGCTCGAGCTTGGCCACGTCCTCGCCGGAGCGCTGCGGCTGGCGGAAATCGAATTTGACGACCTGGCGGCGCCGCGGCGGCTCGACCTTCTCGATCTTGTCGAGCTTCTTCACCCGCGACTGCACCTGCGCCGCGTGACTGGCGCGCGCCTTGAAGCGATCGATGAACGCCTGCTCCTTCGCGAGCATCGCCTGCTGGCGCGCGTACTGCGCTTCCTGCTGCGCGGCGGCCAGCGCGCGCTGCTGCTCGTAGAAGTCGTAGTTGCCCGAGTACGTGATCAAGTCGCCGCCGTCGATCTCGACGATCTTCGTGACCAGCCGGTTGAGCAGCTCGCGATCGTGCGACGTGATGACCAACCCGCCCTCGAACTCGCGCAGGAAGCGCTCGAGCCAGATGATCGACTCGATATCCAGGTGGTTCGTCGGCTCGTCCAGCAACAGCACGTCCGGGCGCATCAACAGGATGCGCGCCAGCGCGACGCGCATCTTCCAGCCGCCGCTCAGCTTGCCCACGTCGTCTTCCACCACGCGGTCGGCGAAGCCGAGCCCCGCCAGGATCTCGCGAGCGCGCGACTCGAGCGCGTAGCCCCCGAGCTCGTCGAAGCGCGCCTGCACCACGCCGAAGCGCTCGATCAGCGCCTCCAGCTCGTCGGCGCGTGCCGGATCCGCCATCGCGTGCTCCAGCTCGTGCAGCTCGTGGCCGACCTCGCTCACCTCGCCGGCGCCGCCGAGCGTGGCGTCGAGCACGCTCTGCCCGCGCATGTCCCCGACGTCCTGGCTGAAGTAGCCGATGGTGGTGCCACGATCGACGACCACGTTGCCGCCGTCGGGCTCTTCCTCGCGCACCATCATGCGGAAGATGGTCGACTTGCCCGCGCCGTTCGGGCCCACGAGCCCGACCTTCTCGCCCTTGAACACGCCCATCGACGCTTCCAGGAGGAGGATCTGCTTGCCGTGGCGCTTGGAGACGGAGTCGAGCCGGATCACGAGGCGCGCAGAGTGACAGCTCTGCCATGACGCGCAAGCGGGTTCTGCCGGTCCGGCGCGGAATCACCGCGCGGCGAACGCGCGGTCACGCGAGGCGCTCGATGCCGGCGACGACGGTTGGAACGCGGACGCCCCAGGCGATATCGTTCCCGCCGCAGTAGAGGATGATAGCGCGCGGTTCGGGCGCCGACGCGAGCAAGCGCGGTGCGAAGTGGACGCATTGGGAGACGACGGCGTATCGCGGCGCGTTACAGGCGTCGTACACGCCGAAGCTTGAGCGGCCCGGCGCGTTGTGGCTTATTGGACGGATGAAGCGCCACGTCGTCTGGATTGCAACGTGCGCGCTCGTGGGATGTTCGAGCTCCGGCGGCAGCGCCGGCTCGTCGCCTGACGGCGCGGCCGGCAGTGCGTCGGACGCGAGCACCGGGCTCGACGCTTCCGGCGGAGCCGGCGGGAGCGCCGGCGCCGACGCTTCGTCCTGGCCCGACGGCGGCGGCGACGCGACGGTCGACGCCGGTCCGACCTATCCGTTCCCGACGAAGCTCGAACACGTGTTCGTGTTCGTCAAGGAGAACCACTCCTTCGACAACTACTTCACCGGCTTTCCCGGCGCGGCGACCACGACAACGGCGAAGCTGTCCGACGGCACCACTATCACCCGCGCGAAGGTGCCGGCCGGCGCCATGGACGGCGACATCTCCCACACCCACGCCTCCGCGTTCAAGGCGTGGAACGGTGGCAAGATGAACCAGTTCGATCTCTTGGCGGGCTACAACGTCAAGGGCAACTCGGTGCGCTTCGCGTACTACCCGGAGTCGCGCATCCCGAACTACTGGGCGCTCGCCAAGAGCTTCGTCCTGTTCGATCACTTCTTCTCCACCACGCTCGCGCCATCGAATCCCGGACACATCGCCATCTGGGCCGCGCAATCGCCGGCGGAGGGCAACGCCAGCGCCGGCGGCGGCTGCCTGGCGCCGAAGGGCACCACCGTCGACACCTACGATCCCACGACGTGCAAGAGCAGCAGCGCGTTCCCGTGCTTCTCGATCCCCAGTGTGGTCGACAACTTCCCGGCGGCGCTCAGCTGGCGCGCGTATTCGCCCAGCGCGAACGGCCCGATGAGCGAGATCAAGGGCTACGGCGACAACAAGCCGCTGCGTGCGGCTCACTTCCGCGACGTGACCGATCTCCTCGCCGACTTGAAGAAGGGGGACATTCCGAACCTGCTGATCGCGAACATCAGCGGCTATCCGGACGGCGCGTCCGAACATCCATCCGCGGATCCGTGCGAGGGCGAAAACCTCACGGTCAGCCTGATCGACGCCATCATGAAGTCGTCGGTCTGGGGTAGCTCCGCCATCGTCGTCACCTGGGACGACTGGGGCGGCTGGTACGACCACGTCAAGCCCGCGACCAAGGTCTGCAGCAACGGCGGCGCCTACAACCCAGGCTTCCGCGTGCCCGCCATCGTCGTCTCGCCGTACGCGAAGACCGGCGTCGTCGACCACACGGTCTCCGAGCAAGCGTCGATCCCGCGCCTGGTCGAGGACGTGTTCGATCTGCCGCGCATGCATGCCGTCGACACGAACGCGCGCGACGCCAGCGCGGGCAGCCTGATGAGCGCCTTCGATTTCACCCAGGCGCCGCGCGATCCGCTCGTCCTCGCTCCGCGCACGTGCCCGGCGGCACCCTTCTGCAGCAGCAGCGCGGTCAGCGGCAAGTACTGCGGCAACGACAAGATGGTCGGTGGCGATCCGGACGTCTTGTACACGTGCCCGGGCGCCAACAAGGCGCCCACGTCGCAGACCACGTGCTCGAACGGCTGCGTCGTCGCCGCCGCCGGCCAGAACGACTCCTGCAAGTAAGGGAGGGTTTGTCCCTCGTCAGGGACTTCGCAGCGTCGCCGGCCCGGCGCGGAACCGATCTCCGCGGCGACGGCGGAGCGTTCGCGCAGGCTCGCGCTGTGCACGAAGAACTCGCGCGGCGGATACCCACTCAAGCGCGTTGCTGCTCTGCGTCCGTCGAGGATCTGTTCGGGCTTGATTTGTCGGTCCGGCGCGGAACCGACGCGCCGCGCCAGCGCGGTCGTCGATTGCGGCCGCTTGCTGGCGCGGCGCCTGCATGGCACCCGCCATGCTCGAGCGTGTCGTCGGCTTGTCGATCGTGATCTGGTGCGCGAACGCGCGCGCCGAGCCGGTCGCGACGTTTCCATCCGAGCCTCCGCCGCCCGCTGTTGCACCAGCGGCACAGCCCCCTGCGCCCGCTGTGCCGCCGCCGCGCTGGTACTACAGCTACGACTACCCGCCGCCGCTGCCGCCGCCGCGTCCCCGGCGGGACGAAGACGAGTCGTGGACCGAACGCTGGGAGGGTCGCCCTCTGACGCTGCTCGGACAAGTGGGGTTCGGGACCCCGACGGGCAACCTCGGCGCCCTGATCGAGGCAAACGTCACGTCGTGGCTGACACTGTCCCTGGGCGTCGGCGAGTCGTCCTTCGTGGGCGCCGATGGAAACCGTGGCCACACCGTGGATCACGCGAGCCCGCTGCAGCTCGCTGCCGGCGCGCGCGTGCGCCTGCCGCTCGGCACGCTGGCTGTCTCGGTCGGCGCCGGTGTGTCCGAGGGCGGCTATGAACGACGCTGGGAGCTGTTCGCCGACAGCAGCGAGTCGCCACTCCACATCTGGGACCACGCGGCGTGGACGAACCTCGATCTCGCGCTCGAGGGCCGCGCGCGCCGCGGCTTCCAATGGCGCGTCTTCGTCGGCTCGGGCAGGATGTTGCACCCCGGCGAAGGCGATCGCTGCGAGCCGGCGACGCAGAGCGACTGGTGCCCGGGTTGGGGCGACAAGCCGATAACGCTGCTCCTGATCGGCGCGGCGTTCGGGTACGCCTTCGAGATCTGATGCCGGTCCGGCGCGGAACCGCGCGGTCCCATTCGTCAGGGCAGCGTCACGCGCAGACCTTCACCGCGCGCCGCGTTCGCAAGCTCGCCGTCGGCGCACCACAGATCCACGGCCAGCCCTTCGGCGGCGAGCCGCATCGCGCACGCAAGCTGTACGGCGTCGTAGGCACGCAGTGGCCACCGCACCACGAGCTCCCGTACCAGCACGACCACCGCGCGCCGGATCTCGACGATGCGTGCCGCCGCGAGGTCGAGCTCCAACTGGGCGAACGCGCGATCGCGCTCTTCCGCCGTGAGGACGTTCATCCTTACGGCCCGCGCGAGCGCCGCGAATGCTTCCGCCCCGTCGATCCGCGCCACGGCGATCTCCGCCTTGCGGCGGAAGAGCTTGCGGACGCGTTCGGAGCCCGACGCCGCGACGTAGCGCTTGACGAGTGCGCTCGTGTCGAGAAAGTAGATCAACGGTCTTCAAGCACGACTGCGGAGATAGACGCCGTACGGCGGGGTGACATCGGCTTGAAGTCCCGGAATGACGCGCGACCCATCTGGAGATCGCCGCTCTTCGCGAGCCGGAGCAGCGCCGCCTGTTCCGGCTCCTTCCCGACCTTGGCGACCGGGCGCAGCTCGGCGATCACCTCGCCGCAGTCTGTGACCAGGAGTGGCTCGCCCGATTCCCGCACTTGCTTGAGGTAGTAGCTCAGTCGGTTCTTCAGCTCGCGCGTTCCGACCTGCATGGGTTCGATGTAGCTCCTGTAGCTACATCGAGCAACGGGCGCGATCTGTGCCACCGCGCTGCCTTGGCACAGCGCGAAATGCCCGCGGTTCACCCTCGCGAAGCGGGCATGTGACTTGCTTGAACCGCGGCATGCGCGGGGTGTGGCTGGCAGTAGGAGCTCTCGCCGCGATCGCCACAAGACGCGTCGAGGTGCCCGTCACGGCCGTCGGATCTCGAAAATCGCCGGCGCCTCGCGACGACGCCGCTCGCGAGAAGCTTGCGACGCGCCCGGAGAAGCGCTGATTTCGTATAACAACCCCGCGACCGCGTGTCCACCCGCCGCGCTTCTTCACGTACGATGGCTCGCGGCGAACGCCCATGAGTCGAGCGAGCGGCGAGCACAACGGCAACGGGAGCTCCGGTCTGCTCTCCGCGCTCGACGACCCGCGCATCGCGCTGCCACTGGCGATCGTGACGGTCGCGACGATCTACATCGGTGTGCTCGGCGCGCCGTTCCTGTGGGACGACCGCATGCTCGTCCTCGATCAGCCCGCGATCCGCGAGCTGAGGCCGCTCGCGGACTACTTCCTGCATCCGTTCTGGCGCGCGTCCGGCGAGACGGTGTTCGGGCGCGGCTACTACCGGCCACTGGTCACGCTCTCGTACGCGCTGGACTTCCGGCTTCACGGCGCGAACCCCGCGGGCTTCCACGCGACAAACCTCGCGTTCCACCTGCTCGACGTCGCGCTCGTATTCCTGTTGGCGCGACGCCGCGGCTCGAGCGGCGGCATGGCCGGCCTCGTCGCCGGCGCGTGGGGCCTCGCGCCACGGCTCACCGAAGCGGTCGCGTGGGTCTCGGGTCGCACGGACGTGCTCGCGACGACGTGCGTGCTCGCCGCGCTCGTCGTGTTCAAGCCGACGTCGCACGCCCGGCGCGCCCTCGCCGCGTTGCTCGTCCTGGCCGGCCTCTTGTGCAAGGAGGTCGCGCTCGCCGCGTTCGCGCCGATGATCGTGCTCGAGATCGCCGCCGCACGCGAGCACAAGAGGACGCCGTGGGTCGCGCGCGCGGCGCCTTGGACGGCCGCGCTCGCTGTCTACGCTGCGCTGCGCGTGTCGGCGCTCGCCGGCAGCCAGAGTGGCATCGTCGGGTTGTTCGCGACGGACCGCGCCCGCACCGTGATCGAGGCACTCGGCAGCTACGCCTTCGACGTCGCGGTGCCGTGGCTGCCCAGGATTCAGCAAGGGCTCCTGCTTCACCCGGAGGGATGGCGGATCGGCGCGGGAGCGCTGGTCGCGATTCTGCTCGCGATCGCCCTGTGGCGCCGCCCGCGTGTCCCGGCGGAAACGCTGGCGTGGCTCGGGCTCGCGGCGCTCGGGCTGGCGCCGGTGCTGCACGTGCTGCCGCTGCCCGTGAACGTCGTCGCGGCCGATCGCTTCCTGTACCTGCCCCTCGCCGGCCTCGCGCTCGCGGCCGTGCCGGCGCTCGCGCGCGCGCGAGCGCGAGCGCCGCGCGCGACGATGCTCGCCGCCGCGGCCGTCGCACTCTCGTTCGCGCCCGCGACGCTCGCGCGCGTGGGTCAATGGAGCGACGAACCGGCGTTCTGGACGGCGGCGGCCGAGCACACGCCGCGCGTCAACACGCTGCCCCTCGTCGAGCTCTCGAACGTGTTCTACCGCAACGCCCAGTACGCCGACGCGCTTGTCGGATACCAGAGCGCGCTCGCGACAATCCGGGCGGACGCGCACCCGCTGCCGCAGGCGCGCGAGCTGCCCACGTCGAACAGCGCGAACGCGCTCGCGCAGCTCGGACGCGAAGCCGAGGCGCGCGCGCTACGCGGCGCGCTCGCGCAGCGCGACCCCGACGTGCCACGCAACTGGCTCCACCTCGCGCTGAGCGACATCTCCGTGCTCGAGTTCGACGCCGCGCGCCGCGATCTCGCCGAAGCGCTCTCGCGCCTGCCCGGCTATCCGCAGGCGCTGGAGCTCGAGGCCCGGCTGCCGGCGCTCGAAGCCGAGGCGCGCCGCACCGACGTGCGCCACGTCCCACCCGACACGCCGTCGACCGAGCTCGCCCGCACCGCCGACCTGTGCGCGCGCCTCGCGCGGCGCGCCGATGCGGAAGCGCTTTACAAGCGTCTGCTGAGGCGCGACGACGCGCCGCCCACGGCGCTGCGGAGCGCCGCGGTCTTTCTCGCCGAGTGGGGCTCTTTGCCCGCGGCCCGCGCGGCGCTCGAGCGCTGGCGAGGCGTCGCGACGGACGCGCCCCTCGTCGCGTCGATCGCCGACACCATCGCCGAGCGCGAACGCGTGGCGCGCGAGCTCGACGGCGCGCGCGCGCTGCTGCACTGAGCGTGGTCGGTTGTCGAGCACGCCTGGGTGAGCAGGGCCAGCAGCTCGGCGCGCTCCACCGGCGGCATGGCGTGGCCCACGCCCGGAAACGCGCGCAGCTCGGCGCGGTAGCCGAGCCCGCGCAGCAGCTCGACGGCGCGCCGCGCCTTGTCGACCGGCACGCGTGGGTCGTCCTGTCCGTGGAGTGCGACGACCCACGGCAGCGCGCCGGCGTCGCGCGCCGCGTGCTCGCCGGGTCTGGAGGGAATGCCGGTCGGACGAGTTCTGCTCCACGAAGCGCGCGATCCGAATCGCCACCGGCTGCTGCGGTCAAGTCCATCGGGCCGCCCGGAAGCACTCCGGCGACGCCGGACCCGGACAGGCGCGTTGGTCCAACTACGCACATCTCCGGCGCCTTTGGGCTAACGTGAAGGTGTCATGGACGAGAAGCGCCTCCTCCGACTGCTCGAGTCACAGCCCAAGATGCTGCGGTACAGCTTCCACTGGCCGGACCGGGTGCTCGATCAGTGGGAGCTGCAGCCCCGGAGGCTGAACTTCCAGATCACCACGGCGTGCAACCACGAGTGCGTGTCGTGCGATCACAGGAAGCGCGACCCTCGCGAGCTCACCACGGAGGAGTGGCTGGGCGTCATTCGAGCGCTGCCCACCGATGGAGTCGAGATCATCAACTTCACCGGCGGCGAGCCCTTGACCCGCCGCGACCTGCCGGAGCTTCTCTCGGCCGCGCGGGACCACAACGTTCGCGCGATCGGTCTGAACTCGAACGCAACGATGCTCCGAACGGCCGCCCTCGCCGACGAGCTGATCGCGGCCGGCCTCTCCTACGCCACGATCTCGTACCACGGCGTTGGCACGCACGGCGGGTTCACGGGCAAGGACTGGGCCGAGGAGCGCGTCGAGGAGGGCATCCACCTCCTCCAGGAGGCCGCCGCGCGCGCCGGCACGAAGCTCGACATCGTCATCGGCACGCTGCTGATGGACCTCACCTGGGATCGGCTCGAGGGCGTGCTCGCGTTCTGCGAGGCCGAAGGCCTCACGTTGCTGCCGCAGCTCCCCGACGTGTCCCTGCCGGCATTCGCGACGACTCCGGTGATGAAGCGTCGGGTCGTCGATCGGAAGCGCATCGACCAGCTCGCTACGACGCTGGAGGGATGGATCCGCGACCGTCGCGCGCTCGCGCTCTGGCCGAGGAACGTCGCGTTCATCCGCAGGTACCTCGCGGGCGATCGGATCGAGGCGCCGTGTCCGCTCGGGTTCGAGTCGGTCTACGTCGACTGCACAGGGAACGTGTACCCGGGGTGCTGGCTCCTCGGACCGGTCGGCAGCGTGCGCGAGGCGCCGCTCGGCGAGATCATGGCGACTCCCGGTTACCGGGCCCGCGTGCGCGACGTGTTCAATCGCCGCTGCACCGGCTGTAGCTGCGGGTACCGCGCGATGTCGGCGTACTACCTGCCGTTCGCGCTCGAGACGGAGGCCGAGCAGCTCCTCGCCTAGCCGCGCTGACCTGGCCGCGCTGACCGAGGCGCCCGCGCCACCTTGGCCCGAGCTTGTCGTCCTTGCGCGTGGGACCGCCGGGCGCACCGGGGCCCGGCCGCTTCCAGTGACGCCCATCCGGGCCGCCCGGACAGTCGGTGATCATCGCCTCGAGCTCGCGAAGCGCACAGACACCAGCGACCCCGCCCTGAACGCGTGCATCGACTCGGGGGGTTGGCGCTAGACCGGCCTCGATTCCCGCGCACGGCACGCGCGAGCCCCGCCGTCCGGTCACCGGCATCGCGGTGGTCGACGAGGACCACTTCTGGGTGACCACCGAGTCCGGAAAGCTCTTCGAAGGAAGCGCCCACGGGGTCTGGCTCGACGGCCGCGAATCTCGGACTCCTCCGCCTCCGTGAAGCCGAACATCCTCGCGCGCCGCCTCGACGCGCGAGGCGATCTCTTGGCCACCGCCCTTGACGCTCTACCTCGCCGACGCCTTTCACTGGGCGCAGACCGGCGCAGCCCGAGCGCTCACGCGCGATCGGGCTGCTCGACCTCCCGGTCGCGTGAGCGATCGCGGACCATCGCATTCGCGACGCGCAGCAATACTGCGAGCAGCTCTCCAGTGAGAAAGCCGCCGGCGCACAGCATGCCCGGCTCGAAGCACCGAACAGGCGAAGCCCATCGCGCTGAGTGCCGCAACGTTGCCCGGGCCGGACTACGCCCATGCCTGGACGCCCGCCCGACTATTCACCGGAGAACCTGCTCGTGCTCGCGCGCGCGCGCACGCCGTTCGGCAAGTACAAGGGCGTGCTCTTGATCGACTTGCCGGTGGCGTATCTGGCGTGGTTCGCACGCAAGGGCTTTCCGCGCGGCAAGCTCGGTGAGCAGCTCGAGAGCATGTTCGAGATCAAGCACAACGGCTTGGTGGGCTTGATCGAGCCGCT
>CAVZIE010000022.1:0-125711 GCA_963775185.1 uncultured delta proteobacterium
CACGCGCCGGGAAATCCCGGTGCACCGCCGCGAGCGCCGCCACGCGCGCGGCACAGGCTGACACAAAGTCGGACGGGTGTTGTCGGTCCGGCGCGGAACCCCGCGGCTCGATCGCGATCCGGCGGCGCGCGGTTCCGCGCCGGACCGGCATCAGGATCGAGGCCTATCCACCGTTGGTTGCCGGGACGTACGTGCGGCACGGCATGGCGCGGTTCGACGGGCACGCGGGCATCGGCGCGCCGGCGCTCTGTCCCGGGACGACCGGGAGCACGAGCTTCGAGCTGCCGAGCTGGATCGTGTCGGTGATCGTGCCGTTCTCCAGCGTGTCGAAGGCCCACGCGGGGCGCTCGCCGCCCGGCGCCTGGATCGTGATGCGGATGCGATGGCCGGCCCTGAACGCGTAGGCGACGGCGTAGATTGGCACGCGCACGAGCGTGAACGTGCCGGCGGGCAGATCGGACGCGTCGGACGCCAGGTGGTCGAGCACCGGATCGGTCGCGGTCGACTTCGCGGCGTCGACCGTGCGGTGCGACGCGCGCACCCAGCCGGTCTGCACGTACATCTCCTGACCGTCGGGGCGCACGTCGGAGATCGTGACCTGGATGTCCGTGTCCGGCGCGGACGACTTCAACTCGAGGTCGAGCGACGACGCGCCGGCAATCAACGTGTCCGCCGCGAGCGGCGCGGTGGAGAAGCCGAGGCCGGCGCCGTCGGCGACCGGCTCCCAGTCGTAGTTCGGCAGCGGCGCCCACGCGTCGGTGTTTCCCGTCTTGCCCATGGACGTGCGCGGGCGCAGCGACGGATCGCCGGTGTAGCTCACCTCTCCCGTCGCCGGCGTGGTCGTCACCAGCGCGCCGCTGGCGTCGAGATAGTACGGCGTGGCCACCGCTTCCTTGACCGGCCACGCGTCGAAGCCCAGCTCCCACGTCGGCTGCAGCGCGCCGGGACCGATGTCGCCGCCGCCGTTGTCGAACAGCAGCCGGACGCGCGGATCCTTCTCGAACTCGGTGCGCGCGGCGTCCACGTCGGTGAAGTTGGTGAAGCGCACCGGCGGAAAGGCCTCGCTCGGCGTGCCCGACGCGATCGCGGAGTACAGCTGCGGGCCGAGGGTGGTGACGACCGGCGGCAGTGAAGGGATCTGGTCGGCGACGAACAGGTCCAGGAATTCGCCCCAGCGCGTGATCGTGGCCGGACCCAGCGAGTCCACGTGCGGGCCGTTCTGCATCGTGATCCACACGTTCGGGTTCTTGGCCAACGCGCCGAGCATCTCGGGGAAGTGTCCGCCGGTCTGCTCGTCCTGGAACTGCCCGACGAAGTACGTGGGCACGTTGATCTTGTCGGCCCACCAAGCGCCGGAGCGGTGATCGACCAGCGCCGCATCGCGGAACGGATGGGAGTTGATCAGCTGCTTGATGTCCTGCGTCTGGACGCGCAGCTTCTGGTTGTCGATGCAGTGCTGGTCGCCGGCGTTCACGAGCGCCACGGCGTACGGCTGCGCGCCGTTCTCCGGCGCGGGCATCGCGTTGGCTTGCCGCTCCTCGAGCCACGACGTGGCGAAGCCGTTGTTCAGGACGCCGCCGGGAAAGCCGGTGCCCGTATAGATGTCGTCGGTGACGCTCATCGGGCTGATGGCCGCCAGGTGCGGCGGGCGCGTACCGGCGACGGACAGCTGCGAGATGCCGGAGAACGAGATGCCCACCATGCCGACCTTGTGACCCTTCACCCACGACTGCGCGGCCACCGTCTCGATCGCGTCGTAGCCGTCGTAGATCGTCGGATAGT
Organism: uncultured delta proteobacterium; assembly: GCA_963775185.1. GTDB lineage: Bacteria > Myxococcota_A > Polyangia > Polyangiales > Polyangiaceae > JAPSGB01. The sequence continues at coordinate 1,783 of CAVZIE010000022.1, forward strand.
CGAACAGCTGGAAGTCGCCGCCCGAGCAACCGGAGCCGCGCATCTGCACGCTCACCGTCGCGAAGCCGATCAGCGGCGCGATCAGCGAACCGACGGCCGTGGACGTATCCGGCAACAGCGGGTCGCCTCCCGTACTGAGCCCGCCACCGCTGAGCAGCGCGCCGAGCGCCGCCTTCACCAGATCATGGGGCGCCGCGATCTGGTAGCCCGAGTACTCGATCAACGTCGGGAACGGGCCGTCCGCGAGCGTCTTCCCCGACGGCAAGCGCACCGTCATCGCCAGCTCGATGCCGTCGCGCATCTTCACGTAGTTGAGGCCGGCGTCGAGCTGCTGCTGGTAGAGCGAGGGATCCGGCACGTCGTCCGTCGACAGCACCTTCAGCGACGGCGTCCCGTACACGTGCGCGCCGTCCGTGTGCCGCACCGTGTAGCCGTCGCCCGCCGCCACGTCGCGGAAGATGAACGAGCCCAGCCGATCCGCGACGCCGCTGCCGACCTCGTTCAGCGACGCGTCCACCAGCGAGAGCGTGTCGCCCGGCTTCGCATCGGTGACCCACACCTGCAAGATCGATCCCCCTGCGACGAACGTCGCTGGATCCGTGATGCCCGTCCCCGCGTCCGATCCCGCCGCGCCTCCCGTCCCCGCGGTGCCGGGCGCGCCCGCCGCGCCCCCCGCGCCCGCCGCGCCGCCGCCGTCGGGCCCGGACGACGCCGCCACCCCCTCGTCGGCGCCGCAGCCGCCGAGCATCGCCAACACCAACGTCCCCACGAACAAGCTCGAAACGCGCATGGACCGCCGAGCATACCGGAGCTTGGCGGCCGGAGGGCCGGGAATCTCCTCCTGCCGGTCCGGCGCGGAACCCCGCAGCTCGCCTCGCGCGGTTCCGCGCCGCACCGGCATCCCTGCAAGGTGCGACTCCCGCGGCGTGCCGCGACCCCCGCTCGCGCGCGGGTCGCTACGCTACGTGCGGCTCAAGCGCGCTCTCGCGTCGAGTGCGCGCAGCTCGGCCATGTCCGACGTCACGATGGCTTCCGCGGCTTCCGCGCGCGCGTGGCAAGCCCGACGCGGCCGCCGCGCGCGCGTCGCACTTCACTGACAGCTGGTCGGCAGCTCGGTGCACGTGCCGTTGGCGCAGTTCGTGAACAGCTCGCAGTCGCTCGAGTCTGTGCACGCGCCGCCCACCTGGACGTCCTCGGGACAGCCCACCGAGCCGATGCAGTACTTGCCGCCTGCACACAGCACCGTGCTGCCGCACGGATCGCCGGGTTGTCCGATGCTGAAGGGCTGGCACGTCGTGCCGTCGCAATACTCGCCTTCGGAGAAACCGCCGCACTCGTAGCCCGTAGGGCACGGACCGCCCGGCGCGGTGAGTTGGCAGACGCCGTTGCACGTGAGGCCTTGCATGCACGGATGCGTCGCGTCGCAAGCCTGACCCAGTGCCTCGGGCACAACGCACGAACCTGCGATGCAGCGATCGCCGAAGTCGCACTCGCCGTTGCTGAAGCACTGATCCCCGGGCTTGCTGAAGGAGTGGCAAGAGCCGCAGGACAACCCCATCTCGACCGGGCAGGATCCGCCGGCACACTGCGCATCCACGTTGCACGGCTCGCCGTTCGCGAGATTGCCGGGAGGGAGCGGGACCGGTGCCGCGCCGTACAAAACCTCGGTACACGACTTGCCGGACGTCTGGTTCACTCCGCCCAGGAAGTCCGCGACGGTGGTGTTGGAGCCCTTCGCCCCGACCATGACACGGCACGCGCGGGCCAGTCCGTCCCGGCACCGCGTCGGGTCGTCGTTCCACTCCCATATCATCAAGAACGGCTCGCACTTCGTTTCGAACGTGCACGCCTCGTCGGCGTACTTCGCGCACGCCGTCGCGAGGTCGACGGGACTGGCATCCGTGCCGCCGTCGTCGCTGCCGCTCGCGCCGCCCTGCGCGCCGCCGCCCGCTCCGCCCGTTGCCGCCGCGCCACCCTGACCGCCGCCGCCCGCTCCGCTCCCGGCCGCTCCGGTGCCGCCGTCGGCAGAGCCGCCGGTTGCTGCGCTGCCTGCGCCGCCTTCCGTGCCGCCGCTCGTCGTCGTGCCGCCGCACGCGATCGCGACGAGCGCGATATCGAAAGCAAGCGCCACCCCCCGTACCACCCCGCGCATACGAGAAGGGTAACACGAGAGTCTTGCCGGTCCGGCGCGGAATCCCTGCAAAGCGGCGTCACATCGCGATATTGAATCCACCGTCGACCGGCAAGATCGCGCCGGTGATGTAGCCGGCCTGATCCGATGCCAGGAACGCGACGGCGTGTGCGACGTCTTCGGGATCGCCGATGTGGCCGAGGGGGATCCGCGCGTTGTCGCGCGGGCGGTTCGCGTAGTCGGTGAAGCCGACGGGCGTTCCAACCAGGCCCGAGCCGACGGCGTTGACGCGGATGTTGAACGGCGCCAGATCGACGGCGGCGCTCAGGGTGAGCGAATTGACTCCGCCCTTCGAGACCATGTACGAGAACTTGTTCCGCGCGCCGCGCGTGCTCGAGATGGTGACGTTGACGATCGCCCCGCCGCCCTGGTCCTTCATCATCTGCGCCGCGAGCTTCGTGCACAGGTAGTAGCTCCGGAGGTTGGTGTGGAGCGTGCGTTCCCAGGTCTCGAGGTCGCAGTCGAGGATCGACTCGTTCTTCGTGTACGCCACGTTGTTGACGAGAACATCGAGTCTGCCAAACGTGTCGCCCACGAAGGCGAAGAGCCGTTCGATGGACGTCGCATCCGAGAAGTCCACTTCGAAGTGCGAGCCGTTGCCGGGCAGGGCGTCCGCGACGGCCTTCGCTTCCGCTCCGTGGCGGGACGTAACGATCACGTGGAACGACTTCGCCGAGAGGGTTTCCGCGATGGCTCTTCCGATATTGCTGGTCGAGCCCGTTACCAGCGCAACGCTTTGCATGGGCGCCAGGGTAGCGCGTCCCGGCGGCGCGTCACCACGGCGTCACCACCGCGTCACCACGGTGCGCAGACCCCCGCGGCCGGCGCGAGTCCGTTCGAGCACAGCGCCGCGCACTGCCCCGTCACCCAGTCGCGCGCTTGTCCGCTCGCGCAGCCCTGCGTCGGCACGGTGGCGCAGATCCCCGCGATCGGCGCGTTGCCGCCCGGGCACGCCGCCGCGCACGTGCCGAACACCAGGTCACGCGTGGTGCAGCCCGTCGCAGGAGCCGGTGCCGGCGCGGGCGCGGGCTTCGGCGCGACGCCCTGGCCCATGCCGACTTCCACGGTGAAAAGCTCGATAGCGTGCGCGCGGACCATCGCGTCGCTGAGCCACGCATAGCCGTTGTTCGCCCACTTGGGGCCCCAGCTGTTGTGCACCAGGAACTGCCGCGAGGGTCCCGCGCCGCGATAACCCACGAACGCGATGCCATGGCCTGCGTTGCCGTTGGCGTAGTCGGGGATGGTGCCGCTGCGCGTGGCTCGATAGCCCCACGCGTCGGTGTCGATGTTCATGTCCGCGTACACGGACTGGCCGGTGGCGAGGATCGCGGCGAGCTGGTCGGTGTCCACGGGCGTGTCGAGCTGCTGCATGGCGGCCACGTGGAACGTGCCCTCGGCGTCCGCGCGGCTCACGCTCGCGACCAGCGCGGGATCGCCGCGCCACGATCCGGGTTGCACGTGATACGCCTGCCCGCACCAGACCTCGCTCTTCGACTCGTTGAGCTTGCACGCCTCCACCGGATCGTAGGGCAGCTGGCGCTCCGTGGTCAGGTTGTCCGTGGACTTGCCGCTCTGCCACATCTGGTCCCACGTGTCCGACGCGAGCACGTGCATCGGCGCCACCACGTCGCTGTAGCCCTGGCGGCGCAGCGAGTTGTCCATCACGTCCGCGAGGGCGAAGGTCCAACACACGCCGACCATCTGCTGATCGAGCACCGGACCGTCGAGACCGTTCGCGCGCAGATCCACCTGCGGCGGCAGGTTCACCGTGGACAGCAAGCCCTTGCGCCGCGGGATCGCGCTCGAGCCGCCCAGCCGCGGCGTGCCGCCGCACGGCAGACTGATCCACACGTTCGGCGCGACCTGGATCGGCGCGCACGGCCCGGTGCCCGCCGCCGGCAACAGCCGCGACACGTCCACCGGTCGCACCAACCCGGCCAGTCCCGCCTGCGACGCCACCGACGCCGCGGCCTGCGACGCCGCCGCGACCCCCGACTGCACGTCGCTCGGCCACACCCAACCCGGCGGCAACGGCGGCAAGCCCGCCAGCGGCGCCGACCCCGCCGCCATCGCCGGCGGAGGCGCGACCGCGGCCGCCGCCGCCACCGGCGCGACACCCGCCGAAGGCGACCGCGCCGGATACTGCACCTCCCGCGACGAGCACCCCGCAGCCACCGAGAGAGCAACAACTCCGACAAGCAAGCGCGACATGTCTCTCCAAGGAGCAATCCCGATGCCACCCTCCCGCCCAAGTGATTCCGCCCACTTCCGCCCCCTGGGATTGTCTACCGATCAAGTCGCGGAACCCCACGGGGTGATCGCGATCAGCGGCGTGCGCTCCACGGGATTCCGCGCCGCCCCGGCACCCTCCGGAAGCGCACCCCGTCGCGAGATCGCCTTGGCGTGTAGCGCCCCCCGTTTCACGTCGGCGCCACCGACGCGAGATCGCCTTGGCGTGTAGCGACGCCCGTTTCGTGTCGGCGAGACCGACGCGAGCCGGGACGTGCTCAGTCGGCTTGCCCGCGCAGGAACCGGAGCAGCTGCCCGCGCGACACGCCGAGGCGGCGCGCGGCTTCGCTCTGGTTGCCGCCGCACTCCGCGAGCGTCGCTTGCGCGCGATCCGGCGTGAGCGGCGGCGGGCGCAGCGGCGGCGCGCCGCCGAGCACGCTCCATACGGCCGTCTTGCGGAGCGCGGGCGGCGGATCCACGCCGGCGATGCGATCGAGCGCCGCGGCGAGCTCGCGCACGTTGCCGAGCCACGCGCGCAGCATGAGCGCTTCCACCGCCTCCACCTCGACCTGCGCCACATCGAAGTGATCGCCGCGGCGCGCGATGATCGCGCTCGCGATCGCGAAGATGTCCTCGCTGCGCTCGCGCAGCGGCGGTAGCTCCACGTGCGCCGCGGCGAGCCGCGCCAGCAGATCGCGGCGGAAGCGTCCCTCCACCACCATCGTCTCGAGCGAGCGATTCGTCGCCGCGACGACCAACACGTCCACGTTCGTCGACTTGCTCGCGCCGACCGGCAATACCTCGCGGTTGTCGAGCAAGCGCAACAGCTTCGGCTGCAGCTCCAGCGGCAGCTCGCCGATCTCGTCGAGGAACACCGCGCCGCCCGCGTGATCCGCGAACACACCCGGTGCGCCGCGCCCGCTTCCGGAGTACGCGCCCGCCACATATCCGAACAGCTGCGCGTCGAACACGCCCGCCGGCAGCGCCGCCACATTGATCGCCACGTACGGCCGCCCCGCGCGGAGTCGCGCCGCAACGGCAGCAGCCACCAGCTCCTTGCCCGTGCCGGTCTCGCCCTCGATCAGCACGTTGCTCGGCGGCCGCAGATCGAACGCCGCCAGCCGCGTCGCCACGCCACGCAATCCGTACGGCCCGACCAGCGCCCCGAGCGGCGCCGACGGCGCGAGATCTCCCTCCAGCGCGTCGCGATACACCATCAGCGTGCGCCCGATGCGGATCACGCTGCCGTCGCGCAGCGGCGCGCGCACGCCGCGCGTCAGGATCTGCCCATCGACGAACGTCCCGTTGCGCGAGCCCGCGTCCTCGATGTTCAAGACGCCGCCCGGCCGCGAGAACACCACGTGATCCCGCGACGCCTTCGCGTCCGCGACCCCCTGCGACGCCAGCCACTCGCGCCCGAGCGGCACGCCGTTCTGCGGCAGCTCGATCGCCGCCGACAGCGGAAACCCGACGACCAGTGCGGGACGACCGACGCGCGGCGGCTCGCCGCTCGCGCGCTCGTACTCTTCCGTGGAGGGGGACGTCATGCGCGATGGCCGGAGCGGGAAGCGTCGCTCCATGGCCACGAAAAGGCCAGACGCGGTCGGACGTGCGAACGCAAACCGGGAGGCAGCTCAAGCGCCGGCGGTGCGTCCCCTGGGCTTCACTCGACGTGGCGACGCAAGCTTGCGTCCCCCCTGGCACCCCGACCAGGCCTGCCGCCTCGGCAATCGAGTACGCCGGCACGTCTTCGGGTCTGCGCCGCGTGTCGGTGTTGGTGACCTTCATCGCTGGACGAAACATGGCGCGCGCGAGCTCGCCCGTCCATTCGTTGTCGACGCCGCGTCGGTTCCGCGCCGGACCGACACCCAGCAAGTCGATCGGCGCGCCGCCGGCATGGATGGGCGCCGTGGCCCGGTGTAGATCATCGGCGATGGAAGTCCGCGAGGAAGCCCGCCGGCTGAACGAGCTGTTCGCGAACCGGCCTGCCGACATGATCCTGTACCTCGGCACCCAGATCGCGACGGTGAAGACGTACGCGCAGATCCTGCTCGGCCTGTGCGGCCTCACCGTCACCGTCACCGGCTTCTCCGGCGCGCACATGATCCGCGCGGGCTCCGCCTCGGCGAGCCTGATGATCGGCGGCATCGCGCTGGTCGTGGTGGGCATGGTGCTGTGCATCCGCACCATCACCAAGCTGCGCTGGGTGAGCCAGGAGCTGCGCGACGATCTGATCGAGACCGTGAGTGTGGTGATCGAGCACCGCAACGGCCAGCAGCGGATGCTCTCGGTCGCGGCGCTGTTCGTCGCGGGCGGGCTCACGTGTTACCTCGGCGCCGTCACCCTCGCCGCGCTCGCCGCGGACGCGAACCTGATCCCGTGATGATGGGTTTGCCGGTCCGGCGCGGGTGGCACGCGGCATGCTTCGTTTCGAGACATGGACACGCGACTCGCGATCTTCCGGAGATTTGCCGCTCACTGTGCCAGCTGTGCCAGTCGCGCCGTCGGTGCGGCGTCGGTGCTGGCGATCGCGGCGTTCGCGATCGCGTGCTCGAGTAGCGATGCCGCCACCGACGCCGGCGGCACCGAGGCCGGCGTCTGCAGCGGCCTGGCCGTCTGCTGTCCAATGGCCTGCGACGTGAACGTGTGTCCGGAGGACGCCGGCTCGTATCCGGGCACATGCTTCTGCGACGGCGACTACCAGTCACCCGGCCCGAGCTGCGTCGCCCGCGCTACGGCAGCGTACGCATGCATGACATCGCACAAGTCGGACGACGGCTACGTCTGCACCGCGTCGGGCAGCACGGCGTTCCGCTGCAGCAGCTACTGCCAGAACGAGATCGCGCAGGCGAACGCGGCGTGCGGCGACATCATCCCGTGCGCGCCGTGAAGCCGCGCAGCGGGATTCCGCGCCGTCTCGACAATCAGATGCCGAGGTTCTTCTGGATCCGTGCGATCGGTTCGTCGAGATCCGGCACGAAGTCCACACCGGTGATCTGCTCGATGGCTTCGATGTAGCGGCGCGTGGCTTCGACGCGGATCTCGTCGGGGATGTTCGGGATCTCGCCGTCGCCGGTGAAGCCTTGCTTGGCGAGCCAGCGGCGCACGTACTCCTTGTCGAAGCTCTCCGGATCTTCGCCGGCGGCCAGGCGCGGGGCGTATGTGTCTTCGAACCAGAAGCGCGACGAGTCGGGCGTGTGGATCTCGTCGATGACGATGATCTCGCCTTCGGGCGTCTTGCCGAGCTCGTACTTGGTGTCGACCAGGATCAGACCGCGCTCGGCGCACACGCGCTGGCCTTCGGCGAAGAGCGCGGCGGCGATGCGGCCGGCGGCGTCGAAGTCCTCGGCGGGCATGCCGGTGAGCTTCAGGATCTCGTCGCGCGAGGCGCTGATGTCGTGACCGCCGTGCGCGGCCTTGGTGCTGGGCGTGAGGATCGGCTGCGGCAGCTTCTGGTGCTTCTTCATGCCGTCGGGGAGCGCGTGGCCGCAGAAGCTGCGCTCGCCGCGGGCGTAGTGCACCCACACGCTGGTGGACGTGGTGCCCGTGAGGTACGCGCGCATCACCATCTCGACGGGCAGCGGCGTGCACTCGCGCACGATCATCACGTTCGGATCCGGCACCGCGAGCAGGTGGTTCGGGGCGATCTGCTTCGTGTGCTCGAACCACCACGCGGCCACGCGGTTCAAGATCTGGCCCTTGAGCGGCAGCGTGCCGAGCACGCGGTCGAAGGCGCTGATGCGATCCGTGACGACGATGAAGCGACGCCCGTCCGGCGCGCTGTAGTTGTCGCGGACCTTGCCCTCGTACTTCTTGCCGAGCGTCGGGAAGTCGGTGCCGGCGAGGGGCTTGTCGAGAACGGCGCGGATCGTGGTGTCGGATACGCTCACGCGCGCGACGCTATCACAGCCCCAGTTCCGACGCCTTGACCCAGAACTGCTTGTCCTGGGCCGGCGCGATGTCCAACGCCTTGGGCATGACGCTCGCCCAACCCGCCACGATATCGAGCACGTAGGTGTCGGTCTGCGCCTCGACGCGGCCGATCACCTTGGAGCCTTCCTTGGCCTCCATGTGAATCGGGATCTCCTTCGTCGTGCGCACGACCTTCGGGCTGCTCTGCAGGGCCAGCCGCGGCGGATTGCTGTGCGTCACGCTACCGCGCATCTGGTCCATCGTCTCGCCGGGCGGCAGCGCTTTCAGGTCCTGCGCGCGGGCCCACGCGTCGAGCACGACCGCGCCGTGGTACTGCACGTGCACGAACGCGCCGCGCCGCTCCTTGCTCCACAGCAAGATGCCGTTCGGAGCGGAGCGGATCAGCGTCGTGACCACGTTCCGGTCGGCGCCCGGGTCGTCGTAGAGATCGACGCGGTCCTTCTTCGCCACGTAGCCGCGCTCGCGGCCGGCCGGCGACCAGCCGCTGGGCGTGCCCTGGGTCAGCGTGAACGCGCCGCAGGCCGCCCACGCCCCGAAGTTCTGGCGCATCGGCTCCGTCATCCGCAGCTCGACGCGCAGCTTGCCCGGGGAAGCCGCCACGAAGTGCACGCGCCGGTGCGACGCCAGCCAGACGTGGCCACTGACGACCGGGATGTCCTGCCCGGTGAAGATCGGCACTTGCGTCGCGTCCACGAAGCCCGCGATGCGGAAGTGTCCCGTGCCGGTGCCGGTCTGCACCGCCACGCGGCCCTTGGTGCCGTCGCCGGGAAAGCCGCTCGCGGCCAGCGCCGTCTCGCTGCCCGTGAAGCGCGCGATCGCCGAGCCGCCGGTCGCCTCGTTGTACACCTCGAGGTTCGCCGGCATCTCTACCAGGCCGGTGACCGAGCACTGGCTCCCCGAGCCCACCGCGTCGTCCGCGTGTGCGCTCGGCAGCGCGAGCCATGCCCCGGCGGCGAGCACGGCAGCGGCGGCCACGAACGTGTGCTTGAGCTTCATGCGGGTCCTCCTTCCAGGGTTTGGGATTGGGGTCGGTCCGGCGCGGAAGCGCGCGCGTGCTACTTTCGCGGCGCAGCGTACCGCACGGATACATACTTGGACGAGCCAGCCGTCGACGCCATGCCAACTCCTGGGATCTTCTACGCAAGTCCGCGGAAACTGCCGAAATCACGGCAAGTCGACGGCAACGTCGTGGTGCTGGACATCGCCTTCGCCGGGATCGGCGGCGGCGGCTTCGACAAGATCACGGCGCCGTTCATCAGCGGGCTCGGCGACCGGTTGCGCGCCTGGGTCGATCACCACGACCACGAGATGCACGCCAGCTTCAAGGGCGACCCGCGCTTCGTACTGTCCACGAAGGCCGAGCACGGCGCCTGCCCGGAGATGATCGATCCGGCGCTGGTCGAGCGCATCGGCCCGATCGACAGCATCGTCTGCCACAACGACTTCGACGGCCTCGCCAGCGCCGCGAAGTGGATCCGCGCCGGCATCGAGGCGTACCCCGGCTGCGACGACGACGCGCGGGCGATCGACACGCGGATCGGCCGCCCCAGCCCGCCCGCCGAGCGCATGGACCGCGCGCTCCGCGCCCGCCCGCGCGACATCGGCCTGTGCGGGATCATCGTGCGCCACCTCGTAGCCGGCCTCGCCGACGACTCGCTCTGGATCCCCATCGACCAGGCCGCCGCCGAGCTGATCCCGATCGAGCGCGAGACCCGGCGCGCCGCGGAGCGCTACGTGCGCCTCGACCCCGGCGTCGCGCTGGTGGACGTGAGCCAGGGCTTCACCACGGTCGACAAGACCTTGCTGCTGCTGCTCGGCCAGGAGCGGGAGCCGGTCAGCGTGGTGGTCGATCGCGACAACGTCGCGATCGCCGCCCGCTACGACAGCGGCCGCGACTTCCTCAAGCTGTTCGGCCTCTCCGGCGGCATGCCGACCCGCGTCTCGCTGCCGAAGTCCCGGCTCGAGGACGTCCTGGTCCGCCTCGGCGTCGACCGGGCCGACATCGCGCGCCTCGCCTGAGCGGGGCGAGCGGCGGCCGGCCGCGTGGCGGAGCGTCGGCGCCGGCGTGGCCTGTGGACGAGCAGGGGAGATCCGGTGGACGTGTGTGCGAATGTGGTTGCTGGCCTATAGGCCTCATGCTAGGCAAAATTTCACATTTGAAACGCCGGGACAGGGGTCCGGTCTGCAAATGCCTGTAACTATTGGCTTCGCTAGCCGGACTCGGACCCGCTATCTCTCTTCTTGAACCGGGGGGTCGATGGCGACCAGAACCAGCACCTCGTCGAACACACAGGACGAGATTTTCCTCCAGGGCGACGGCGTCTCCCTTTGCCTGCTCGTCAACCGGCGAGCGCGGACGATCCGCGTCATCGACTTCCGCTCCGGCCCGAATCCCGCCAAGCGGATTCTCGTGATGGGGCTCGCGCGGCGCGAGGGGTTGGAGCGGGTCTTCACCCTGGTCGAGCGCGACGAGGTGTCCACGTGGTCGCGCCTCGGCTTCGCCCGGGAGGGCACGATCCCGTCGTTCTACAAGCGCAGTGACGCGTGGATCCTGGGCGCCCTCGTGCCCGCGGCGACGACCCCCGACGACCCGGACGAGTCCGGGCTCAGGCCGGCGATCAGCGACAAGCATGACGAGCAAGAGCTCGAGCGTCGCTACCAGGCGGCGCGCAAGCTCGCCAAGGACCGCGCGGAGATCGCGCTGCCGCACGTGAAGGTGCAGCCGGCGCGCGACGCCGATTTCAAGAAGGCCGTCGCGACCGCGCTGCGCGGCAACCGGGCGCTCAGCGCCTTCGAGCCGTTCGGGCGCGACGTGGAGCGGGTCAACTTCGCGTGCACGGCGCGCGGTGGCTTCTCGCTCGTGGCGTCGGTCGAGATGCAGGCGTGCTTCAACAACGCGTTCATCGAGCTGCTGACGTCGCCGCGCACGGAGAAAGAGGCGGCGCTCACCGCCTCGGCCATCCGCCAGCTGTGCGACGAGCTGTTCGAGCGCGAGGTGGTGTGCTGCTTCGCGCTCGCCCCGGTGGACGACATCGAGCTCGGCGCGGCCTACGCCCTGAACGGCTTCCGGCGCACGGGCATGCTGCCCAGGCATCTGCTGATCGGCGGGCGCCGGACCGACGCGTTCCTGTGGTCGCGCAAGCTGGCGCAGCCCGGCGCCACCTGATTCCATCGACGGCGCCGCCGCGACCTGGCAAGACACGGGTCATGGCCTCCTGGTTTCGCGCGGCGCGGGTCGCGACGTTCGTCACGTTGCTCGCGCCCTCGCTGCGCGCGCAGCCGGTCAAGGCCGTGGTGGCGCACGCGCCCGCCGGCGCGGGTCAGCTCGAGCTGGACGTCGGGTTCGACGCCGGCGGCCGCCTGGTCGCCGCGACGTGCCGGACGCCCGCGTGCGGGCTCGCCGGCGGACAGGAGATCCCGCTGCCCGCCGACGCCCGCGCGCTGGCGTCCCACGCCCAGCTCTCGCCGATGAGCATCGGCGCCGGCCATCACGCCATCGTGGTGACGATCCCCGACGTGGCGCAGGCGCGCAGCTGGCGCGCGGTCGTGGCCGCGCCGCTGTCCGGCGGCGCGCCGGACGTGTTGTTCGCCGGCTGGACCGGCTTCATCGAGGGCGAAGAGGGCCTGCGCCACGGCCCGATGGTGATCGTCCCCGATCCGGAGCCCGACGGAACGCGCCGCATCGTCGTCGGCGAGCAGCGTCAGGATCTCCAGCTGTGCGGGCGGCCCGCGGTGCTGTCGCCGCAGCTGCTGCTGGGCAGCGACGTGAAGCTGCACCCGGCGAAGGTGCAGCGGCTCACGCCGGAGCAGCGCGCCTCCGCCGTCGCCCTCACGGCGCACCCGCTCGGCGACGGCGAGACGCGCACCAGCTACCCGCTGCTCCACGCCGTGGCGGCGACCAGCGCCGTGGGCGAGCCGGGCGCGCTGACGGACGGCAACCCGGAGACCACCTGGTCGGAGAACCGCGGCGGTTCGGGGCGCGGCGAGTTCGTGCTGATGAACGCGCCGCCGCAGCTTCCCATCACCGGCTTCCTGCTCACCGTGCGCCCGAAGCAGGCCGCGGTCGCGCACGGCACCGCGCCCCGGGACTTCTACCTCGCGACGAACAAGCAGCTGTTCAAGGTCAGCATGCCGGACGACGCGTGGCAGCACGCGGGCGCGCGCTACGAGATCGCCCTGCCGGCGCCGCTGCACACCGACTGCCTCGCGCTGGTGACCGACAGCGCCTACGACGAGAGCAAGGACGCGCGCACGACCGTCGCCGAGCTGGGCGCGGAGACCGACTTCGACGCGAGCAAGCTCGACGCGCTGGTGAGCGCGCTCGCCGGCGGCGACGCCCACGCCGTGGCCGCCGGCTCGGTGCTGGTCGCGCTGGGCGATCCGGCCTTCGCGGCCGTGTCCAAGGCCTACGACACGCTGGACGAGGGCGGCCGTCGCGTCGCCCTCGACGTGATCGATCACGCGCCGTGCAAGGCGAGCGTGCCGGTCTACCTGCGCGCGCTGCTGGGTCCGTACCGCGCGCATCGCCTGCACGCGCGCGATCGCATCCCGCGCTGCGGCGACGAAGCGGCGGACGCCATCGTGCCGGCGCTTCCCCGCGCGGCGCCGCGCGCGCGTCCGATCCTCGCCGCCGAGCTGGCGATCGTCGCGCCGAAGCGCGCCGTCGACGCCATCGTGCCGATGCTGAACGCCCCGGACGGCGAGCTGCGGCGGCTGCTGCGCATCGAGCTGGGGCACGCGGCGGAAGCGCCCGCGGCGCGTGACGCCGTGCGCCAGAAGCTCGCGAGCGCCGACCTGTCGGAGCGCGCGCGGCTCGACACGCTGCGCGCGCTCGGCGCGCGTCTGCCGGAGTTCCTGCCCGAGGCCGGGCAAGCGTTCGCGCGGCTCGCGACGCCCGGCGCGAGCTTCCGCACGCGCTTCCTGCTGCTCGAGCCGGCGGCGGCGCTCGCCGCGCGCAGCCCAGCCGCCGCGGCGTTCCTGGGCCACGCCCTGACCGCCGATCCGGACGAGCACGTGCGCGCCCAGGCCGCGCGCGTGGTGAGCGTGCCCGCGGCGTTCAAGGCCGCGCTGCTCCACGCCGTGGACGATCCGGGCGTCCGCGTCCGCGAGGCCGCCGCCGAGACGCTCGGCGAGCGCGGCGGCACCTTCGCTGCCGCGGCCCTCGCCGGCCGCCTGGGCAGCGACCGCTGGCCGCTGGTGCGCGCCGCCGCGGCCAACGCCCTCGCCGGCTTCGGGCCCGATCCCGCCGTCGATCGCGCGCTCGGCGCCGCCCTCGCCGACGACTCCATCAGCGTGCGCGCGCCGGTGATCGAGGCGCTCGGCCGCCGCCGCGCCGTCGCCTACGCGCCGGCCCTGCGCGAGCGCGTGGAAGACAAGAAGGAAGCGCTGGAGGTTCGCGTCGCCGCGGCCTCCGCGCTCGGTCGCATGTGCGACGCGGGCTCGATCGACCTGCTCACGCGCTACGCCCAGAAGCTCGCCGACCCGTTCAGCGACGCGGACGTCAGGGCGATCGGCCCCGCCGCGGTGGCCGCCCTCGGTCGTCTCCACCCGCCGGACCTGAAGCAGCGCCTCGCGCCGCTGATGACGCCGAAGGCCCCGGTCGGCGCGCGCTTCGCCGTACACGGCGCCCTGTCCGGCCCAGGCTCCTGCTCCCGCCCGCGCTGAATCCCCTCCCGGATGATGCCGGTCCGGCGCGGAACCGCTCGGCCCGGCGAACCCGGGGATACCGCGCCGGACCGGCAAACCCGGCATCCCGGTGGTTTCGTCCAGGCACTTTTCCGTTGCGGAAGCCGGTGGTACGACCGCGGCCATGTCCGAGCCGTTCGCGCTGGTGACGGGAGCGTCGGGGTTCGTGGGGAGCCGGTTGGTGCGGGCGCTGCTCGACCGCGGCGAGCGCGTGAAGGCGTTCGTACGCGCCGGCTCGAGTCTGGCTCAGCTCCGGGGCTTTCCGGAGGATCGCTTCGAGCTCGCGTACGGCGACATCACGGTGATGCACACGGTGTATCGCGCGCTGAACCGCTGCGACCGCATGTACCACGTCGCGAGCACGTTCAAGATGTGGGATCCGGACCCGGACAACATCCTGAAGCCGGCGGTCGAAGGCACGCGCGCGACGCTCGAGGCGGCGAAGAAGCGCGGGCTGCGCAAGGTCGTGGTGACGAGCAGCGTGGCGGCGCTCGGGACGACCACGCAAGACGAGCCGATGGACGAGGATCACGAGTTCAACCTGCACGATCCCGAGACGTACATGCTCGCGAAGAAGCAGGCGCTCGACGTCGCGCAGGAGTTCGCCGACGACGGGCTGCCGGCGGTGATGGTGCTGCCCGCGGGGATCTTCGGGCCCGGCGACTGGAAGCCCACACCGAGCGGCGCGAGCATCGTGCAGTACCTGAAGATGCCGCCGATGTTCGGCGTGCCGATCACCGAGGGCGGACTGAACGTCGTGGACGTGGACGACGTGTGCCAGGGGCACATGCTCGCGATGGACAAGGGGCGCGTCGGCGAGCGCTACATCCTGGGCGGCGAGAACATCACCGTGGAGCAGATGTTCGAGACGCTGTGCGACCTGACCGGACTGGCGGCGCCGGGGCGTCACGTGTCGGCGGGCATGGTCGGCATCGCCGCGTGGTTCATGGAGCTGTCCGCGCGTCTCGGCGGCGGCGATCCGGTGCTGACGCGTCGTCTCGCGCGCGACTACGCGTTCGCCTACGCGTGGGCCACCAGCGAGAAGGCCGAGAAAGAGCTCGGCTACACCCACCGCCCGGCGCGCGAGGCGTTCGCGCGATCGGTGCGCTACTTCCTCGAGAAGGGCTACGTGTCCGGGAAGGCGGCGCGGCGCGTGCGGCTGGACTTCAGGCAGGCCTCGTGAGCGAGGCCGGCGAGCCTACCTCCGCCGACGCCGCGCCCGCGCTGGGCGCGCCGCTGTCGCAAGGGCTCTTGCTCGGCACCGCCGCGGCGGCGATCGCCACACTGCCCGGCGCGCTCCGCGCGTCGTCGGGCGGGGCGTCGGCGGGCATGTGTTGGGTGGTGCTGTTCGGCGGCACCGCGCTCGTGCTCGGGCCGGTGGTCGCGGCGCTCCGGATCGCGCGGCCGTGGCGCGCGTCGGCGGCGAGCATCCCCGTCGGGTTGCTGCTGGCGCTGGCGCCGATGATCGTCCTCGGGCGTCTGCTCAAGGCCGGCACGCATCATCGCCCGCTCGGCGGCGCGACCTTCGCCATCGTCGCGGTGGGGCTCGTGCTGGGCGGCGTCGCGCTGGCCGCGCGGCTGATCGCGTGGTCCACGCCGTCGGCGAGCGCCGCGGCGCGGCGCTTCGCGCGTCCGGCGCTGGCAGCGCTGGTCGCGATCGCGCTGTTGGCGGCGCTGGCGCTGGCGCGGGCCGCGTTCGGCGCGGGCAGCGCCAGCATCGGCGGTGGCGTGGTGGACGGCGCGCTGGCGCTGGCGCTCGGCGGCGCGGCCGCGACGCTGCGCGTGCCGCCTGGGCTCGCCCGCGTGGCGCGCCTGGCCGGGCCGATCGTCTGGCTGGTCGTCGCGGTCGCCGGACCGGTCGCCGGCCGCGCCGCACCGGCAGCTCGATCGGCCAGCCTGGAGCGCGCGCCGGTGCTGGTCGGCCCCAGCGCCTGGCTCGATCGCTGACGCAGAGACCGGGCATAGGCCTGGCAAGTCGCGGGTTTGACCGTGTAGGGCGTGGTGGTTAGCTTTCCGCGTACCTACCGCGTTCCCGGAGAGAAGAATCGGCATGTTTCCCCAGCAGCAGCAGTACCGCCCGCCCGCCTACGCACGGCCCCAGGCCCTCGCCGGTGACGCCAAGACAGCGTTCTTGCGCAAGGTCTACGGCCTGTTCACGACCAGCATCATCGCCGCCGCCGTCGGCGCGGTGTTCGCGCTGCACGCCGGGGCCGGGGCGTCGGAGGCCACGATCAACATGGGCGACGGAGCCGTGGCGACCGTCCCGCCGCTGGTCGCGCTCCTGAGCGGCAGCTGGATCAGCGCGATCGTCGGCTTCCTGGTGATGTTCGGCGCGTTCATGGGCGCCAGCTACGTGCGCCGCAAGCCGGGCGTGAACGTGGTCGCCCTGCACGGCGCGGCGTTCATCAGCGGCGTGTACATCGCGCCCATGATCTTCATCGCGACCCTGATGGCGTCCACCGGTCACACCCTGTCGGCGGCCCCGGTGCGCGACGCGTTCCTGCTCGCCGTCGGCGGTTTCTCCGGGCTCAGCGGCTACGCCCTGGTCACCAAGCGCGATTTCTCGTTCTTGCGCGGGTTCCTGGCGATGGGCTTCGTCGTGGTGTTCATCGGGCTGATCGCCGCCATGTTCCTCCACAGCGGCGTGTTCCAGCTGGCGGTCGCCAGCGCCGGCGTCCTGCTGTTCGGCGCCTACGTGCTCTACGACACGTCCAAGCTGCTCCGCGCCGGCAACGACGACCCGATTGGCGCGACGATCCAGCTCTTTCTCGACTTCTTCAACCTGTTCATCATGCTGCTGACCATCCTGAGCAGTCGTCGGGACTGACAGCGCCCCGCAGGCCCACGCCCACGGGACTGCGCAACCATCCAGGGCGGCGCGCCCTCGTTGACGCCCCTGGCCGCCGTTCCTAGATTGTGTGCCTGCGCCGAGATCGGCGCGCAGGGCGCCTGCGATAGCGTGGACGTCGGCCGTAACGAGTCCACACTATCTAGTGATGCGCAGCCGTCCCAGCGAGCATTCGAGCAGGGGCGCCGCCGGAGTCGGGGGGCGGGGTTGGCTGCGTCGCCTGCTCGTCGTGCTGGTAGCTGTGCTGGCGCTGCTCGGCGCCGGCGTCGCGCGCGCGGAACCCACGCACACGCCGCCGGCGGACGCGCCGCGCCTCGCGGACGAGTCGGCGCGCGTGCCGCCGCCGCCTTCGAGCTTCAACGTCTACAACGGCGGCTGGATCAGCTTCGCGTACCCGCCGTCCGTGCGCGAGCACGTGCAGCCGCTGATCGCCCTGGCCAACAGCGCTCGCGACGAGATCGCCGGACGGCTCGACCAGAAGGTGCTGTCGCACGTCCGCGTGTATGTCGCGCGCACGCCGGGGGAGATGGCGACGCTCGCGCCCGAGGGCGCGCCGTTCCCGAAGTACGCCGCGGGTGTCGCCTACCCGCAGGTCGGCTTGCTGCTCTTGACGATCAGTCCGGTGCACCCGAACGATCGTCACGACCTCGGCCAGATCTTCCGTCACGAGCTGGCGCACCAGGCGCTGTACGACGCGGTCGGCGGCAAGCCGGTTCCGCGTTGGTTCAACGAGGGCTTCGCGGTGCTCGAGTCGGGCGAACCCTCGTGGGACCGGCTGCAGCCGCTGTGGACCGCGACGCTCGCGCACCAGCTGCTGGGCCTGAAGCAGCTCGAGCGGAGCTTCCCCGCCGACGACGTCACGGTCGGCGTGGCATACGCGGAGGCGGCCGACGTCGTGCGCTTCCTGATGCGTCGCGAGGACAGCCGGCGCTTCGCCGCGATGGTCAAGCGCATCCGCGACGGCCAGACGTTCGACGTCGCGATGGAGAACGCGTACGGCGAGGACACGGCCACGCTCGAGTACGAGTGGCGGGAGGACGTCGCCAAGCGCTACACGTTCTGGCCGGTGCTGTTCGGCGGCGGCCTGGTGTGGATCGCCGCGATCGGGCTCATCGGCTGGGGCTACCGCCGGCGCAAGAAGCGCGATCACGCCGTGCTGGCGCGCTGGGAGAAGGAAGAAGCGGCGGAGGACGCGCTACGTGCCCGCCTCGCGCGCGCCACCGCGCCGGACAACGGCCGCGTGCACATCGTGCTGTCGCGCGCGCCGCCGCCGCCCGTGCCGGACATCCCGGCGCGCATCCCCGAGGCGGAGATCCCCAAGATCGAGCACGACGGCAGCTGGCACACGCTGCACTGACGCGCCGTCACTCCTCGTCGACGTGCTGGTGCTCGATGCGCCGCGACTCGTCGATCAAGCGCTCGAAGATGCGTCGCACGGTCTCGCGATCGAGCGGAGCCTCGGCCATGCCGCACAAACGCTCGATCACGCGCCGCTCGCGCTCCGGGTCGTAGACCGGGATCTGCTGGCCGCGCTTCCAGTCGCCGATCGCGAGTACCACCCGCACCCGCTCCGCCACCTGCCGCAGGATCTCCCGGTCGATCTCGTCGATCCGCTTGCGCAGCGCGTCGATGTCGGTGTCGTTCAAGGGGGCCTCAACGTACCTGGGTGGGGCAGCCAGCGGCGACCTGGACCTGGAAGACGTCCCCGCTCTTCAGCTGATCGCAAGCCGGCCCCACGATCGAGATGCTATCCGCGCCCGTCCACATCCAGCCGTCCACGGCGTCGGAGGGTACCAGGGTCGAGTCGAAATAGACGTTGACCAGGGACTTGTCCGGCGGCGCCTCGTCGAGCTTGATGTCGCAGCTGATCGCCACGCTGAAGCCGATCTGCTTCACGGCGGCGGTAAGCTCGGTGGTGCTCGTCGTGGCGTAGTACTTCGGCTCCGAGGCGCGCGCCGTGCCACCGGCGACGGCCATGCGGTCGAGCACGCTCGCGTACAGCTCGCTGCCCGGCATGCCGACCACGTACGTCTGGATGCCCGCGTCGGCGAGCGCCTTGACGGCGGCCTCGCTCGCGTCGGCGTCCACGCAGTTGTACTGGCCGTCCACCACGTTCGCGGGATCGCAGCAGTTGAACGTCGAGTCGCAGGCCTGGCCGTTGTCGAGCACGAAGTTGTCGATGTTGAGCATGCACTCGTCGCCGACGCACGTCGCCGTCGGGTTGCAGTTCGGCGCGCCGTCGGTCGCCAGGACCACGTACGTACGCCCCGACAGCGCCAGCAGCGTCGGCATCAAGGCTTTCAGCGTGGGGGACGTCGGGGTTCCGCCGGCCGGCGAGTACTGCGCGAGCTTCGACATCAACGACAGCGTGACCGGGCCCGCCGTCTTCGACGCGGCGTAGCTCGACGGGTCCCCGGCACGCGTCGGGAACACCTCGATACCCGGCGCGCACTGGTCGCTCGAGGAATCCGGGAACACCGCGGCCCCGACCGCGACGCGGTAGCCGACGGCGATGAGTAGATCCTGGATGGCGACGCGCGCGTTGACGTACTTGTCGTAGCCGCTGCCCGACAAGTAATCGCCCATGCTCCCCGAGCGATCGATCACGAAGTACAGGTTCGGCCGGTCCACCACCACGGGAACGATCTGGTTGCCGCACAGCCCGCTGGCGTCCGGCGGCGGCGGCCCGACGTTGCCCGCGTCGAACCCGCCGGATCCGCCGCTGCCGCCGCTGCCGGCGTCCTGGAAGGCGTAGCCCAAGGGCGGTGGCTTGCCCTTCGAGCCGCACGCGCCGGCCAGCGCGGCGAGCGCGAGCGCGAGCGCTCCTGCCCCGATTGCCGCTGCTGGCCGCATACCGGCACTATAGCGCGCTAAGCTCGCCCGCGTGAGCGCCCGTCCGGTCACCGACGTCATCGTTGCCGCGCTCGCCCTGATCGCGTGCCTGGCGCTCCTGGGCAGGGTGACCGACGTCGCGCTGCGGGCGGCGCCGAGCGGCGTGTTCGCGCCGCCACCGCCGGAGCAGAGCGGCGAGCGCGACGCCGAGCTGGCGGTCGCGGTCCTCGGCGCCCGGGACAAGCGGCCGCTCCCGGGGGCCACGGTCCGCGTCTTCCACGAGCTCGGCGGTCGCTATTTCGCCGCCGGAAGCGCCCGCACCGACGCGTCCGGGCGCGCCACGGTGCAGAAGCTGCCGCGCGGCGTGGCGTGGGTGATCGTCGACGCGCCGGGGCACGCGCGCACCTCCACCCAGCTGGTGCTCGAAGGCGAGCCGCGCACGGCCGAGGTCGTGCTCGCCGAGGCCCACGCGCTCGCGGTCACGGTCCACGACGAGAAGGGGCAGGCGCTGCCCCGCGCCACGGTGCTCGTCGACTCGGGCGATCCCTTGCCGTTCGGCGCGATCACCGGGCCAGACGGCGTGGCGCACTTCACCCGCCTCGGCGCGTCGCCCTGGACCGTCAAGGCGTCGGCGCGCGGCTACGAGTCTGTCAGCCGCTCGGGCGTCGCGGCGGACACGACGCTGGAGCTCCGGCGGCTGGGCTCCCTCGAGGTGCACGTGATCGCCGCCGGCGGCGGGCCGGTCGCCTCGGCGGACGTGATCATCACGGGCTCGGCGCTGTGGCCCGCGCGGCGCGCCACGACCGACGCCCAGGGCGTCGCCCGCATCGCGGCGCTGCTCGCCGGCACCTACGATCTGAAAGCGCAAAAGGGCGATCGCGTCTCCGACACGCTGATGGGCGTGCCGCTCGAGCGCGGCGAGGACAAGTCCGTGACGCTCGAGCTCCGCGCCGGGCGCATGGTCACCGTCGTGGTCACCGACGGCGACGGCGACAGTCCCGTCGTGGTGCCGGGTGCCGACGTGGTGCTCGCCGAGAGCGGGCTCAGCTCGTTTCCCCTCCGGGGTCGCACCGGAGCCGACGGGACCGTCGCGCTCGGGCCGATCGCGCCTGGGCCGGCCACGCTCGCCGCCCGCGCCGACGACTTCGTGCCGCGGGGCGGCGTGCCGGTGCCCGATCAGCTCGACGGCCCGGTGCGCATCCCGCTGCTGCGCGGCGGGACGATCGAGGGCGAAGTCGTCGACGCCAAGGGTCAGCCCATCGACGGCGCGAGCATCGAGATCATCGGCTCCGATATCGCGGGCTTGCCCGTGTCCGAGACACCGATGCTGATGGCGTTCCGGCGCGAGCACTTCGAGTGGGCGCTGCCCGGACCGTTGCCGCTGATCCCGGCGGGCGAGCTCGGCGTGATGCCGGGCCCGGTACCGCCCATTCCCGGCGCCTTGCCCAGCGCGGACAACGCCGACCCCGACGCGAAGCCGGCCGAGGACATCGCGCCGTGGGTCACGCGTTTCGACGGCACCTTCACCGCCAAGCCGGTGACGCCCGGTCGCGTGCGCGCGCTGGTGCGCCATCCGGCGTACGTGGAGGCGACCAGCGACGCCGTCACGCTTGGACCGGGCGGTACCGCTCACGTCAAGGTCGTGATGCTCGCCGGCGGGTCGCTCGAGGGCAAGATCGTCGACGACAACGGACGTCCCGTGGCCGGCGCGCGCGTCGACCTGACGGCCGTGAAGGGCACGCTCGAGCGCACGACGATCACGGCCGACGACGGCAGCTTCGCCTTCGCGGCGGTGCCGGACGAGGTGCTGGTGTCGGTGGCGCGACCCGACGAGCCGTCGCGGATCGTGCTGCGCAAGACCGTCAAGGTGGGCGAAGGCGAGAAGAAGACCGTGGAGATCCACCTGCCGTCGCCGCGCGATCCGGTGAGCGTCGTGGTGCACGACGAGGACGGTCAGGCGGTGGACGCCGCCCAGGTGACGATCCTCTCGCTCGATCCCGACAACCCGCTGCGCCGCACGCTCTTCACCCGCGACGACGGCGCGCTGTCCTTCGACGATGCGCAAGGGCTCGCGCTCCGCGTCGTGGTCGAGGCGCCGGGATGGGCGCGCTTCGTGACCACGACCGCCGCAGCGCCGGCGACGCTGGAAGTGACGTTGCGCCACGGCGTGATCGTCGAGGGGCACGTCACGTCCGTGCGGGGACGCCGCTACGTCGAAGGCGCCAGCGTGACGCTCGTCGCCGACGGCATGCGCAAGAGCGCGATCACCGACGCCGACGGCGGCTACACGATCCGCGACGTCACGCCGGGCCAGGTGCGCATCATCGCGAGTGCCGCGGAGTTCGCCACCAGCGAGACCACGGTGACGGTCGAGAGCACCGGCCGCGCCGATCGGCCGTTCGAGCTGCCGCCCGTCGATCTGTCCGAGCCGGCGACGGTGGAGGGTCAGGTGGTCGACGACGCGGGCAAGCCGGTTCTCGGCGCCCGCGTCGCGGTCGGCGTCGTGCCCGCGTATCTGCCCGCCGGCGCGTTGCCGCCGGGCATCGCCGTCACCGACGGCGGCGGCCACTTCAAGCTCGCGGACATCGAGCCGGGGAACCTGACGCTGGAGGCGTACGCCGCCGACGTCGGGCGCGGCACGGTCCGCGGCGTGCAGGTTCTCGAGCGGTCGCCCGACGACCGGCGTGGTGATCCATCTCGTGGCCGGCGCCGCGGACGACGAGCCAGCGACCGCAGGCAGCGTCGCCGTCACGCTCGGCGAGCGCGGCGCGGGCGCGGCGCTCGAGGTCGTGGTGGTGCAGGTCGCGGCGGGCAGCGAAGCCGAGCGCGCCGGGCTCCGCGCCGGCGACGTGATCCAGCGCGTGGACGGCGTGAAGCCGAAGGACATGCGCGACGCGCGCAAGCGCCTGAGCGGTCCGCTCGGCACGGACGTGCTGGTCGAGCTGGTGCGCGACGACACGACACAGAAACAGCGCGTGCTGCGCGAGGCGGTGCGCCGATAGCCGCCGCTACTTTGCCTTTGCCGTGATCTCGAACGTTACCGGCGCCTGCTGGGCGACCTTCTGCCCCAGATCGGAGAGCGTCTTCGCCGCCAGCACCTCGAACGCCTTCCGCGGCTTCACGTCGTGCTCCTCCAGACCGACCTCCACGGGCTTGGTCGTCTTCAGCGTGATGCTCTTCGGCTTGTCGCCGTCGAACTTGAACGTGATCTCGATCTCCGCCGTCTTCTTCACCTTGCGACCGTGGAGCAGGAAATCCCCGCTGACCGTGGCGGTGATCTTGCGCTCCGCGCCGGACATGCCGAGCACGTCCTTCTGCGACGCTTGGTCGACCTTGTCGAGCTTGAACTCCACCCAGCGGTTCTTCTCGCGCGCCGCCGCCGGTGCGTCGTCCGAGATCTCGAACCACGTCTTCATGTCCTCGTTCTGCTTGTCGCTCTTGTCCTCCGGCGACAGATCGCCCTTCTCCTTCTTGCGCTTGGCCTGGTAGACGACGAGCTTTTCGAGATCGATGCGCAAGAGGCCGGTGCTCTTCGTGATATCTTCCAGATCGACGAAGAGCTGCCCCTTGACCGAGGCCGGCGCCTTGCCGTGGATGTTCTCCACCGGCGCCTGCATCAAGAACTCGACGTTGCTCTTGCCGGTGTCGACGTCGAACGCGGTCGTCTTCTGCGACGCGGGCTTGGCCGCCACCAGCGACGAGGAAACCGGCGCGAGGCTCCCCGCTGGCTTGTCGTCGCACGCCGTCGCCAGGGTCGCCGCCGCGACACACACACCCGCCAGCCAGCCGAAAATTCTCCGCATCGCCACTCCTCGGTCCTACTACGGCGGGTCTCGGCGACGGTTTCAAGGGGCAACGCGCCGTCGCTCGGCCCGCAGGTCGAAGTGGTGGGGTATCCTGCGGTCGCGATGCACCGACACTGGCTGCTGGTGGCGACCCTCGCGGGCAGTGCCTGCGCCGCGCGTCACGCGACGTCGCCCGCGCCTTCCGGAGATTTCGACACCACCACGGGCTCCGGTACGCCGTCGCCGGCAACTGTCGCGACCGGGGAGAGGGATGCCGGTCCGGCGCGGAATCCCCCGCCACCGCCACCGCCGCCGCCGCCACCGCCGCCACCTCCGCCCGTGGACACGGGTCTGGTCGAGCTCCCGCCGCCGCACCGCGATCCCGTCCCGCCGGATACCGCGCCGGACCAGCAAATCCTGATCCCCGAAGCGTGGCGGAGCTGCAAGGCGGACGCCGACTGCACACTGGTCGGATCGTCGTGCACCGCACCATCGGTAATCGCCGTGAACAAGCGCTTCGAGGCTGCGGTACAGGACGGCGTTCACCGCGCGTGCGGCGTGCTGTCGGCGCGCCCGGAGGGCACGGCGCGGTGCTTCGGCGGTGGCTGCTCGTGGGCTACTTCGCCAGAACCGCCGCGCCCCACGCCGGCAAGGTGACGGAGATCGCACCGCCGCTCACCGTCACGCTCGACCCACCCAGGTGATCGACGAGCGTGGTGCCGTCGCTCAGGCCGAGCGCGGGCGGAAGCGTGACGGAGGTAGTCGTCTGCGCGGTGTCCTTCGACAGCGCCACGATCGCGACGTCGCTGCCGGCGACGCGCGCGAACGCGAGGAACGTCTCCGTCGCCAGCAGCGTCTCGTAGTCGCCGCGGCGCAACGCGACCAGATCGCGCCGCGCGGTGCCGAGCTTCCGCACGCGGTCGAGCACGCGCTGCTCGTCGCTGGAGAGCGTCTGGTCGCCGCGCCAGTCGGCGCGGTTGCCCGGGTCCACGCCGCCCCACTCGCCGTACTCGTCGCCGTAGTAGAGCAGCGGCGCGCCGGGCAGACCGAGCAGCCATGAGAGGCCGAGCGCTTCGCGATCGTACGGCTCGGCGTCGGGCGGCGGCGCGGCGGTGTTGCTCCACTGGTTGCCCGGGATCGAGCCGTCGTAGCCCGGCTGCCCGCGGTACGTCGCGAGCGTGGTGAAGCGCGCCGTGTCGTGGCTGCCGATGTACGGCACCATCACGCTGCCCGCCGGGTACTCCTGGATGCTGCCCTTCTCCCAGAAGTCGGCGTGGATCAGCCCGTGCTCGTCGCCGGCGAACACGCGGTACGGGACCGCGTGATACAGCACGAAATCGAACTGCCCGTCGAGCTTGTGCGGCCCGATGTACTCGCTGATCGTGTCGTACTGATCGGCGTTGCACGCCACGCTGCCGCAGTCGGTCCAGCCCATCGCCGTCTCGCCCATCAAGAACGTGTGCGTGCCGGCGGCGTCGAACTCGGCGTGGATGCGCGTGGACAAGTTCGTCACGGCCGCCTCTTCCACGTGCTTGACCGCGTCCATGCGCAGGCCGTCCAGATCGAACGTGTCGATCCACCACACGGCGTCGCTCATGTACTGCTCGCTCACCTCCGGCACCGTCCAGTTGACGTCGGGCATGTAGTCCGCGAACAGGCACGTCAGCCGTTGCGCCGTCCAGTCGCAGTTGTTCGTGCCGCACACGCAGCCGGTCCGGAACCAGTCGGGGTGCGCCTTGAAGTACTCGTGCTCCTTGTGCACGTGGTTCACGACGAAGTCCATTAGCACGCGGATACCGTGCTCGTGGGCCGCCTTCACCATGGCGATCAGCGCGTCCTTGCCGCCAAGCCGCGGATCGACCTCCCGCGCCTTCACCGGCCAGTAGCCGTGATACCCCGTCACCAGATGCGTCCCGTCCGACGCCGGGAACGGATCGGTGGGATTGGTCTGGAACGGCGTAAGCCACAGCGCGCGCACGCCGAGCTTGTCCAGCGTGCCGTCGGCGATCTTCTCGCGCACGCCCTCGAGATCGCCGCCGTGCCAGTCGGTGCGCGGGTCCTGTACGCCGGGCGTGGGCGGCGGATCGTTGGACGGGTCGCCGTCCTTGAAGCGATCGGTGACGATCATGTAGATGAGCGCGTCGCGCCAGTCGAACGCCTCTTTCTCGATCCAGAACACGAGCCGGAGCGACTCGGCCACGGCGCGCCCCTTGTCGTCGGAAGCGCTCACCTTGATCGTGTATTTCCCGTCGGAGAGCGCGGGCACGTTCACGTCGATGCCGTCCGCGGTCACCGACAGCGCGGAGGGATCCAGGGGCGATTCGACCTCGTCTTGCCGGATCGTCGCTGAGACGCTGGTCAAGTCGAGCTTCGCACCGTCGATCGGCGCCACGTAGCGGAGCTTCGCCGAGAACGACGAGGGCGCGGTCTGGTGCGAGTCCACGACCAGCGACGGCAGCGTGCAGTCCGCCACGCGCACGGCGGAGTTCTCTTCGCCGCCGACGTACTTGCGATAGCCCTGCTCGGGATCGAGCTGCCAGTTGTCGCCGTCGACCACCAGCTTGTACGCCCACATGCCGGGCGCAAGCTTCACCGTTGCGGTGTACGCGCCGTCGGCGTCGGGCCCACTCAGCGGATCCGTGTCCTTGTCGAAAGCGTTCCACTCGCCGGCGACGCTCACGCTCGACACGCTGGTGCCCGGCGCCGGCTTGTAGCTGATCGTCACCGGGCACAAACCGGCTCCGCCGTCCGTGCCGCCGTCGACGAAGCCGTTCGGATGCTGCGCCGTCGCGTCGTCCGTGCACGACACGAGCAGCGTCAGGGAGAAGAGCAGCAGCAAGCGAGCAAAGCGGCGCGACACGCCTGCAATCGTACGCGCGGCTGCCGCGGCGCGCTACGCGCTCGTCAGCTCCGCACGGAACAGCACGCCCTTGCCGCCCGCGAAGTGCACCCGCGGCAGCACGAAATCACGGCTCAGCTCCGTGAAGCCGAACTGCACGTGCAGGTCGATGGACGGGCGATTGCCGGCATTCGCCGCGTAGTAGGCCTGCGATGCGCGGTGCGCGATGAAGTCGAGCCGCGCCCGCGTGAGCGCCGTGCCCACGCCGCGGCGACGCCACGCAGGGTCGACCACGACGCCGAGCAGGTACCAGCCGTCCGGCGCGCAGCCGGGCGGCGCGTCCGGCGCGGCACGGAAGCGCTTGACCCAGGCGTAGCCGATCACACCGTCGGCGGTCTCCGCGACAAACAGCCGCTGCCGACGGCGATGCCGGAGCTCGCGCGAGATCCGCGCCCGGCGCTCCTCGAGCGAGCCTCCGTTGCGTGCGGTGGCGAGCGCCGCGACGACGTCGAGATCGGCCGGCTCCGCGAAGCGGATCGCGAGCCCCTCGACGCGCGGGCGCGCCGCGCCGCCCGGCGCGTATTCGGCGAACAGGCTCATCGGGAAAGCGACGACTTGAGCGCTCGCACGGCCTCGACCTGGCTCTCCAGCTGCACCAGCCGCGCCAACAGATCCAGGTCGAGATCCGGCAGCGCGCGGCTCACCGGCGCCAGCACGTAGCCGTTCTTGCCCAGCAGGTACACGGCGAGCTTGCCGCGCCCGTACAGCCACACCTCCGGCACGCGCAGCCCGCGATACAGCGAAAGCTTGTCGATGCCGCCGGACCTGACGTTCACCTCGATCACCAGATCCGGGATCTTGCCGACCTTGCCGAGGAAGTAGCACTCGTCGGGCTCCGCCCCGCGCTTGACCGCCTTGGAGCGGAACGTCATCGAGCCGCGCCCTTCGAGCGGGACGCCGCGCAGGTCCGCGTACGTCTCGAGCAGCCGGCCGAACATCGTCTTCTCGGCTTCGTGCTTGTCTGACGGGCTCATGATCTCGAGGACCCCTTCCAGGTAGTTGACCCGGGCGTGGGTGATGTCCTCGAGCGCCTCGCGCAGCGCGACGTACCGCTCCCACGGAACGCTGTAGAAGATCACGCGATCATCGCGTGCCTCATCGGGAGCGGGTACCGCGTGCGCGAGCATCATCGAGTCCAAGTCTACTCCCGGTCGGGTGGGCAAACCACCTGGCGTCGGTCGCCGACCCAGCCCAGTTTCCTGGTTATTCCGCTCAGGCGCGGAATCCCGCGGGGCGCCGGCGCAGGGCGACCAATCCGAACAGCGCGAGCGCGAGCGCCACGCTGTTCGTTTGCGTGCGGCCCGCGGCGCGACAGCCGCAACCGGAATCGGCTGCCGGCGCGGCGCCGTGCGTGCCGGCGTCGCTCCCCGCGCCGCCGGCCGCGCCGCCCTGACCCCCAGCCCCCTCGTCCGCGTAACTTCCACAGGGAAGCGGTGGCGTGGGCTCGGCGCGATCGAGCAGAGCGAGGGCGTACGCCCCGGCGCCGAAGCCGACCATCGGCACGCTGCCCGCGTAGTCCGCGGTCGAGGCGTCGTAGAGCTCGCTTACCAGGTTGAAGTTGTCGGCGCTTTGCTGGGTCACCCAGTCGAGCAGCGGCGGCGCGGCGGCGTCGTTCATGAAATGCATCGCGGTGGACGCACGCAGATCGACGAAGATCCACTCCTGGCTGTCGTACCAGCCGCCGTCGTCGTTGCGGAAGAAGCCGTGGCTCGTCGCGGGCACCAGCCCGACGCGCATCGACGCGAGGGTCGCCTGCGCGCTCTTGCCCGCAGGGTCGACCAGCCCCGAGGCCACCGCCTCGATCGCGGCCGCGTCGAGGAACCCCTTGCCGGCGAGCAGATCCTCGGCGCTCTGGGCGATGGTGCCGTCGGGGGCGGCGAGCGCGTGGGTCAGCGCGTTCTGCGCGCGGATGCCCGCGGCGCGGTAGGCGTCGGCCTTCGCGTTGTCGCCGACCGCGCTGGCGAGATCCGCGGCGGCGCACAGCCCGCGCGCCGCGGCGATGGTCGTGAAGGCGAAGCGCTTCTGCTTGCCGTTCCAGTGCACTTCCCAGATCGAGGAGTCCGGAGCGATCAAGCCGTCCGCGCCCTGGAGCGCGACCAGCACGTCGGCGATCTTCGTCGAGAGCACGGGCCACCAGCTCTGCACGCTCGCCGTGTCGCCCGAGGCGCGCCGGTACGCGTCGACCTCGCTCAGGAACAAGCCGAAGCCGTCGAACTCGACGTTCGGGCCGTCGGCGTTCTCATCGCTCTCTTCCACGCCGTCGCCGAAGTAGCGGACCACGCTGATCTGGTACGGGTGCCCGACGTAGCTCTCGTACTTGTCCGCGTCTGCGCCGAGCTGGAAGGCGATGGCGCGCTTGGCCTCCGCGTTGTGCCCCGATCGCGCGAGCGCCGTCGTGGCGTACGCCATGTCGCGCACCCACGCGATGTTCCACTGTCCCGGCGGCAAGCTGGCGACGATCTGGCCGTCGCTCTTGCCGGCCTCCGACACCTGGCCCATGCGCAACACGGACATCGATTGGCGGTAGAGCGCGCTCTCGAGCGCCGACAGGCCGTCCGGCTCCGGCTTCTGCCACGCCGACCACGCCGCTTGCTCGTCGGCGAGGATCTTGTCGGGGCTGCGGCCGGCGATCCACGCGCGCACCGCATCGATGTGGGGCTGCACGTCGCCGCCGCTGTCGAGCACGACGTAGCCGCCGGCCCACGCCGTCTGGCCCGTGGCCACGGAGCCGAGCGACCACTCGAGCCCCGCCGCGGCGTCGTCCTGCGCGCTGCCGGCGCTGTCCGCCAGATCGTTGCCGGCGGTGAGCGCCGTGAACGGATTGTCCGGGCTCGCGGCGTGGTGCGCCGAGGGCGCGACGCCGCCGTAGCCGAGCGCGGCGCCGCTCGGTCCCCACTCCATCCACGCGTCCCGGGCGGCGTTCCACGACGTGGTCTCGCCGCTCGCGTCCGGCGCGGGCGCGCCGTTGCCGAGGTGGAAGTTGTACAACGCGAACGCGTCCACGGGCGTCGCGGTTCCCGACGCGCGCTTGACCGCGAGCAAGCCGACCAGCGCGTGCTCGTCGAGATCGATCGGCGACAGCCAGTACTCGTCGACGTCGAGGCCCGACCAGCTGCGCGCGACGTGGACGATGTTGGTGCCGGCCAGGTACTCGACATTGCTCGCCGGCACGTCGGTGAGCCACGTGCCGGCGCTGCCGGCGCCGCCGACGCGCAAGCCGAAGTAGCTGTCGTAGGCGAAGTTGCGGGTCTTCGTGCCGTCGCTCCGCGCCTGGTAGACGTGCTCGTCGAAGCGCGTGATGCGCAGCGTGGTCGCGTCGTAGAGCGCCACGGAGCGCCCGTTGGACGTGACCAGGGCGGTCGCCGAGCGGTGGGGCCCGACGCCCGCGCGCGCCCCGCCGGCTGCGGTCAGCGCAGCGACGAGCGCCGGGTATGACGAGACGAAAGCGCGACATCCGGCTCGCGAGCGAGCCTACCGCGCTTTCGAGATCAGTGCTCTTCGTGGTCGTCGAGCGGCTCGGTCGGCTCGCTCCGGTCGCCACCCGACGACAGCAGGAAGAGCAGCGGGATCATCGAGATCACGACGATCAGCATCCCGACAATCTTCATGTCGGTGACGAATCCGGGTTCGAGCAACATGGCGGGCCGGACGATACCCGCTCCGCGAGGCGACGCAAGAGCGTCGGCGCCCGGGCCGGACGATCCCCGACATTCTGGGCGGACCCGGGTGGTGTTATCGTCCCCGGACTTGGACCGCCGTGCCGTCATCGGGCTGATTTCGGGCGCCCTCGCCGTGGTCGCGGCGCGGCCGGCCGTCGCCCAGGACGCTTCAGTAGAGGCGCGCACGCCCCCGCCGCGGCCCGCTGGCGTCGCTCCGGACGCGCCGGACGCGCCGACGGAAGCGGACGCACCGGACGCGCCGGACGTACCGGCTAAAGCCGCCGCACCGGACGCGCCAGCGGAAGCGGACGCGCCGGACGCGCCCGCCGCACCGGCTAGAGCCGCCGCACCGGACGCCGGCCGCGCCGAACCGGCATACCCGAAGAGCCGCTTCAGCTTCGGCTCCTATGGTCGCGTCGTGGTCGCGTCCGACGGGCGCGGCGGCGCGGGGCGCGACGCGGACATCGTCGCCCACGGAACGCGCATCGACGAAGGCACGTACGCCGAGCTCGAGCTCCGGCGCGATGACGAGTGGGAGCCGGGCATCAGCTCGCGCATCGTGACCACGCTCGCCATCGGCGATCCGATCTTCCACTACGACGGCAAGTTCGACGCGAAGATCGCGCTGCGCAACCTGTACGTGGAGGAGCGCGGCATCGGCGACAAGGGGCTGAGCTTCTGGGCCGGCTCGCGCATGTACCGCGGCGACGACATCTACCTGCTCGACTTCTGGCCGCTCGACAACCTGAACACCGTCGGCGGCGGCGTACGCTTCGACTTCCAGGACCACGATCGCAGCTCGGTCGCATGGCACATGGGCCTGAACCGCGTCGACGACCCGTTCCAGCACCAGACCGTGATCCGCCCCGCAGCGGAGAACCTGCCCGGCACGACCAACGTCGATCTGCTCGACCGCCCGCGCTTGGTCTCGAGCCTCAAGCTCTCGCACATCGAGCCGATTCTCGCCCACGGCGGCGTCAAGGGCGTGCTCTACGGCGAGGTGCATCGGCTGCCGGCCGGACAGCGCGAGATCGCCGGCCAGCCCGGCTCCATCGAATCCGTGCCGGGCGACGGCGGCATCGTGATCGGCGCGCAAGTGGGCCTGTTCACCGGCGAGCGCGACACGTTCGTAAACCTGTTCTTCCGCCACGCGCGCGGGCTCGCCGCCTACGGCGAGCTCGGCACACCGCTGTCCACGGCGCCGGACAGGACAACCAACGGCGCGAAAGAGACGCTGATCGGCCTCGCCGGCAACTGGGAGTACGGCCCGTTCGGCGTGATCGTCGGCGGCTACTTCCGATCTTTCCGCGTGGAATCAACAAGCCCGTACAACTTCAACAATCTCGACGAGGGCATCATCGTCGCGCGCCCGCACGTGTTCTTCAGCGACCACGTCGGCGTCGCCGTCGAGGGAGCGTACGAAGCCCAGCAGCGCGGCATCCTGGACGTGACGACGGAGCAGCCGCTCACGCCGAAGATCTGGCGCTTCGGCGTGATTCCGTTCCTGTCCCCCGCCGGTGTCGGCGATTTCAAGCGCCCGCAGCTCAGACTGATCTGGGCGGTCGCGCGCCGCAACGACGCGACTCGCGCGCTGTACACCGCCGACGACGTGTTCTCGCGTCGCCGCATCGAGCAGTTCTTCGGCATCGGCGCCGAGTGGTGGTTCAACTCCACCAGCTATTCGAAGTAGCGGATTGGGTTTGCCGGTCCGGCGCGGAACCGCCCGGCGCATGCGGCGTGGCGCGGCTCGTATACGTGTTTCCACGTATTGTCTTGTCGCGGCGCCGGCGCGTACGGTGGAAGCGATTCTGCCTCGAAACCGCAAGCGGGGGCGACGTGTCATCTCCATCCAGCCATTCGATCTCCGTGGAAAACTGCGGAGTCCGGACGGGGGACATCTTGGCGGGGAAGTACCGCATCGATCGCGTGCTTGGCGCGGGCGGCATGGGCGTCGTGGTCGCGGCGCACCACATCGAACTCGACGACCGCGTCGCGATCAAGTTCCTGTTGCCGGAGGCACTGGACAACGCCGAAG
The DNA here is from genome assembly GCA_963775185.1 of uncultured delta proteobacterium. Classification (GTDB taxonomy): domain Bacteria; phylum Myxococcota_A; class Polyangia; order Polyangiales; family Polyangiaceae; genus JAPSGB01. The sequence continues at coordinate 33,879 of CAVZIE010000022.1, forward strand.
CGGTCGCGCGCTTCGCGCGGGAAGCGCGCGCGGCCACGCGCATCAAGAGCCAGTACGTCGCGCGCGTCTCGGACGTGGGGAAGCTCGAGTCCGGCGCGCCGTACATGGTGATGGAATACCTGGAGGGGCAGGACCTGTCGGCAATGCTCCAGGAGCGGCGCGCGCTCCCGGTTCACGAGGTCGCCGAGTTCGTGGTGCAGGCCTGCGACGCAATCGCGGAAGCGCACAGCCTCGGCGTGGTGCATCGAGACCTGAAGCCCGCCAACCTGTTCTGCGTGCGCGGCGCCGACGGGCTCCTGTCCGTGAAAGTGCTCGACTTCGGCATCTCGAAGGTGACGACGCTGGGCGGCTTCGACATGACGCGCACCGCTGCGCTCATGGGATCGCCGCTGTACATGTCGCCTGAGCAGATGACGTCGGCGAAAGACGTCGATGCGCGGACGGACATCTGGTCCCTGGGCGTCGTCCTGTACGAGCTCATCGCCGGTCGTCCGCCGTTCCAGGGCGAGACGCTCCCCGAGCTGGTGCTGGACATCGCCACGAAGGAGCCGCAGCCGCTCCGGAACTTCCGCACCGATCTGCCCGACGGACTCGAAGCGGTCGTGCTGCGGTGCCTGGCGAAGGATCGCACGGCTCGCTACCAGAACGTCGCCGAGTTCGCCGTGGATCTGGTGGAGTTCGCCCCGAGGCGCACGCGCGTCGCGGCAGAGCGCGTCTCGCGCATCATCCATGCGTCCGGACTGTCCGCGAGCGCGCTCGCGCTGCCGCCGTCGTCCGCGACCGCGCCGCCGCCGGCTGCCGGCACGGTCGCGTCGTGGGGGCACACCGGCACGTCGCACGAAGAGCGCCCGCGCGGTCGCGGCACGCTCGTCGCGGCCGCCGTCGCGGCGCTGGTCGTCGCCTCGATCGGCGCCGGCGCCTTCATCACCCGCGCGCGCCCGGGCGTCGCTGCGACGGCCGCGGCCAGCGTGACGACGGAGAGTCCAGCCCCGGCCGTGACGAGCGCGGCGCCCACCGTGGCGCCGGACATTGCGCGGGCCGTGGACGTCGCGCCGGTGGATTCCGCGCCGGCCCAAACATTGGTGGCCACCGACAGGCCGACGCTGCACGCGCGCGCCGCCGCGCCCGCTGCGAATGCGCACGCCACCAAGCCGGCGAAGTCGGCCGCACCCGCGCCGACGCCCCCACTGGCTCCTGCACCCAAGCCGGCGCACACGGCGCCGGCCAAGCCGGCGCACACGAGTGAATTCGGAGGTCGCCTGTGAGACGAAGCGTCACGATTGGAGTTCTGCTGTGCGGTGCGTTGTCGCTGTGCTCGCTGCACGGATACGCAGAGCCGACCTCGTCGAACAAGGCGCTGGCGACTGAGCTCTTCGACAACGCCGAGAAGCTGATGGCGAGCAGCGACTACGCTGCGGCGTGTCCGAAATACCGCGAGAGCCAGCGCCTCGACCCCGAGCTCGGCACGCAGCTGCACTTGGCGGACTGCTACGAGAAGGCCGGCAAGACCGCCAGCGCGTGGGCCGCGTTCAAGGATGCGACAGAGGTCGCCGCGAAGCGCGGCGACCCGCGCGAGCAGGCGGCGCGCGACCACGCGACGGCACTGGAAGCGAAGCTGTCGCGACTCACCATCAACGTGCGGGACCCGACGACTCCCGGCCTGGAAGTGCGGCTCGACGGTGAAGCGATCGGCCGAGCCGCGTGGGGTCTCGGCGCGCCGGTCAATCCCGGCTCGCACAAGATCGAAGCAAGCGCGACCGGCCGCAAGCCGTGGAGCACGACCGTGAACGTGAGCGCGAACGCCGCGAAAGAGACCGTGACTGTGCCGCAGCTCAAAGAAGACCCGCAGGCGCCGGTGGCGGCGGCGCCAGCCGCAATGGCTCCTGCGGCGCCGCCGGTGCAGACGCCACGACACGATCAGGGTGCGGCGCAGGGAGGCACGCAGCGCACCATCGGCGTCGTCGTTGCTGGCGCAGGTGTCGTAGGCCTGGCGGTAGGCGGCGTGCTCGGCCTCGGCGCGAAGTCGAAGTTCGATGAAGCGTCCAGCCACTGCGACGGCGACGCCTGCGACCCCACAGGCATCGCGCTGCGGCACGAAGCCGTCGGTCGGGGCAACACCGCAACCATCGTGTTCGGCATCGGCGCCGCAGCGCTCGTCGCCGGCGGTGTGATCTGGCTCACCGCGCCGAACGGAACGACGGAAGTGGGACTCGGGCCCGCGGGCGCGACGATGCGAGGGAGGTTCTGATGCGGCGCCTTGCACTTGGCGCGGCCGTGGTGCTCGCCGGCTGCAACGCGGTGCTCGGCGTCTCGGAAGGCACGCCCAATGGCGACGCTTCCGCAGGCACCACGAGCGCCGGGGGCGCGAGCGGGACGTCGGGCAGTTCGGGGACGTCGGGCAGTTCGGGGACGTCGGGCAGTTCGGGGACGTCGGGCAGTTCGGGGACGTCGGGCAGTTCGGGGACGTCGGGCAGTTCGGGGACGTCGGGCAGCGCCGGCATGGGCGGGCTCGCAGGCGCAGGTGCAAGCGCCGGGGTGGATGGTGGCGCAGGTAGCGCCGGCGCAGCTGGGATAGACGCGGGTTCCGCGGGCGCATCGGGTGCAGGCGCCGCGGGAGCCGCTGGCGCGTCCGACGGTAGTGCGGGAGCGACCTGTGGCGACGGCGTGAAGAACGGCTCCGAGAAGTGCGACGCGACAGACTTCGGCGGGAAAACGTGTACGTCCGCCGTCGGAAAGGCCGCGACCGGAACGTTGAAATGCAAGAGCGACTGTTCCGGCTTCGACACCAGTCAGTGCCACTGGTGTGGTGATGGTCAGAGAGCGGGCAGTGAGCAATGTGACGGTCCGGACCTCGGGACTTCGACGTGTACGTCCGCGGTCGGAAAGACCGCGACGGGAACTCTGAACTGCAAGAGCGACTGCTCCGGCTTCGACACGACCCAGTGTCATTGGTGCGGCGACGGCCACAAAGCCGGCAGCGAGCAGTGTGACGGCGCGGACTTCGGGACCGCGACATGTACGTCCGCGGTCGGAAAGGCCGCAACGGGAACCCTCACCTGTTCCTCGTCCTGCACGATCTCCACCACGGCCTGCAGCTGGTGCGGCGATGGCAAGCGAGAAGGCGCAGAAGAGTGCGACAAGTCCGATCTGGGCGGGAACTCGTGCTCCGCGCTGGGTGCCAACGGGTCCGTGGCGTGTTCCGCAAACTGTACCCTCGACACCACCGGCTGCACATGCGCTTCCGACCCGAACGAGAGCAACGACACGTCGAGCACGGGAACGGTCCTTGGTGCCTACACTTGTGACGGCGCCACGACGCCAGGTGTCGGCGGCTCGGGCGTTCTCGACGGAAGCGGGGACGTCGATTGGTTCCAGTACACGGCCGCAGACGCCGGCTACCTGCACCCGTGTGATCCGATAGGCTCGCTCTCGGGCCCTGCCGGCACCAAGCTGTGCCTGTTTGCCAAATGTGCCAACGGCGTCACGACGGGCAGCGAGGTTCTATGCGCTGCCGGCACAGCTACGATTGGCCCGAATGGATCCTACGGTTGCTGCTCGACGAGCTCGGTACAACTCGGCATCAACTGCGTCGGCTCCGACAACTCGTACGCCGGATTCATCAGCGTCTCGAGCCTTCCGCCCGCTCAACTTTGTGGCAGCTACCAGTTCAGCATGACGGAGTAGCGTAGGCCGCAAGCACTCGAATTCAGATCAAGGACCCACTACCCGACAAACGTCCTGATCGCCTCGAGCGTCGCGTCGAAGTCCTCGTACAGCAGCGCGTGGCCGGCGCCCGGAACGATCTGCAGCGTGCCGTGCGGCACGCCGTCGGCGATGGTTCGGCTGAGGGCGACGGGCGTCGCGACGTCGAGCTCGCCGACGCGGCACAAGACGGGCATCGCGAGCTCGCCGAGGCGCGGGCGCATGTCGGGGGCGTCGGCGATGGCGTCGAGCTCGTCCGCGAGGTTCCCGGGCGCGATCGCGTCGAGCCAGGCCTTCACGCCTTCGACCGCATCGGGGTGCGAAGCGGCGAACGCCGAGGACAGGAACCGGCCCGGCGCGATCGGGTGCAGATCCTGTCCCGCGCGGAGCGCAGCCGCGAAGCCGTGGAAGCCGGCGCGGTGCTCCGGGTCGAAGCCGGCGACGCCGGCCAGGGCGACGAGGCGCGTGACGCGCAGCGTGCCGCGCAGCGCGAGGGCGATGCCGTTCCAGGCGCCGCCGGAGAAGCCGATCAGCGTCGCTTCGGTGACACCTTGGGCGGCCAGAGCCTGCTCGACGAGCGTGTGACAGCGCGCGACGTCGTACGGCGCCGGCAGCGGCGGCGACTTGCCGTAGCCGGGCAGGTGCACCACGAGCGCGCGGTGGGATCCGGCGAGCTCGCGCGCGAGCGGGACGAGGTGTGCCGGAGCCGTTGGGGTGCCGTGCAGGAGCACGATGGGCGATCCCTGAGCGCCATGGATGTCGATATGGATCATGTGATCTCGAACCATACTCAATTGTGATCCCGCCGCGCGACGCCTGCGAATTGCGCGACTCCGGCCCCAGATCCAATGTAGCGGATCCCACCTATTGTATGAGGGGCAAAGTTGCCGAAGATCGGTAGTGGGACTGTGTCGCCACTCACGAACCCGGCAAGCGAAGAAGCGAGCGAGCTCGGCGAGTCGCTGGAGGGCGTTTCCATCGACGGCGCGCCGTGGTTCGAGGGCGCCGCGCGTGCGCTGACGAAGGCATTCCGCGCGGAGTGCTGCTGCGCCGTGCGTCCCGTGCTCGCCGCGCGCGGCTGGGCGCTCGACCGCGCGTGCTTCCACGGTCTTCCGCCGGGGATCGAGCCGGCCGCGCGCATCGTCGAGCTGCTCCGGGGCTTGTCATCACCGCTGGCGTTGGCGGCGATCTTGCCGGATCGGACGCAGCGACCGTTCGCGGAGCTGACACCCACCGCGAGCGCGGGCGTGCGCGACGCGTTGCGACAACTCGGAGTCCCGAATCGGGACGTGATGTGCCTCGCCGTGTGTGATGGTGCGACGCTCCTCGCGTGGGTTGCGCTGCTGCGTCGCAACGAATTCACGGAGCTGGAACACCGCGCGTTGCACCGGCTCGTGCCCGTGCTGCGACGGCGCCTCGCGCTGAGCGAACGCCTGCGGCAGGCCGAGCTGGCCGAAGCAAGCCTGGGTGCCGTGCTCGAGGCACTGGCCGCGCCGGCGCTGGTCGTGCGCGGCGACGGGCGCGTCGTCGCCGCCAACGCCGCCGCGGCAGGATTATCGCTGGATCCATCGACCTTGCCGCAGGAGCTGTCCCGTCCGTCCTGGCGGACGACACCCCTCGGCAGCCGGGAGCAGCCGAGGGGCTTTCTGGCGGTCCGGCGCGAAACCGGTGTGACGGACGTGACGAGCGTCATGAACGTGGCGGCGCGCCGCTGGAGGCTGACGCCTGCCGAGGCGCGCGTGCTCGCCGAGCTCGCGCAGGGCGCCTCGAACAAGCAGATTGCAGGAGAGTTGGAGTCTTCGGTGAGAACCATCGAGCTTCACGTGTCATCGATATTGAAGAAGTCCGGGCTGGGCTCCCGCGCGGCGGTGGTCGCCTATCTGTCGGGACGACATAGGTGTTGACGAAACCGCCCTGGGGAGCGACGTTCGATGGTCTATGCCCCGGGAAGAGCCAGCTCGACCGGAAGCTGTTGCCCTGCGCGCCCTGCGCGAGCTGACACCTAGCGAGGCAGAGCTGGTCGCCTCGTGCGCTCGCTCGCTCGATGTGATTCGACTGGGCGATCCGCCGGCGCTGGTCGCGATGGCGGAGGCGCTGCGACAGTTGGTCGCCGGCGATGCGTTCGCGACGTATGCGCCGGAGCGGGCAAGCACCGGGTGGCGGGTATCGAGCCTCCTGTGGCATGGCGCCGGGTCGGACTTCGACCACGTCGGCGCTCTGGAAGAGATCATGAGCCGGAATCCCGGCGGCTGGCAGCCGGGCTACAACCCGGACCGCCCGGCGCGCGCGCAGCGCAACCGTGTGCTCCGGCCGCTCGCGCGGCTGGAGCGCGAGATCATGCTGCGGACTCCGCTATTCCAGCTCGTGCACGTGCCGACGCGCACCCAGCACTTCGACCAGCTCCGCGTCTTGATCTGCGACGGCCCGGCGCTGCTCGCGTGGGTCGGCGGCTTCCGCGAGGAGCCGTTCACGTTGCGCGAGCGGCGACGCCTCTCGGCGTTGGTGCCGGCGCTGCATCGCCGGTTGCGCGTGGAGCGCCGCTTGCGCGACGCGGACTTCTACCACGCGGGGCTCGAGGCGGCGCTCGAGGCGATCGCCGCGCCGGCGTTCATCGTGCGGAACAACGGCAGCGTCGCGCACGCCAACGCCAACGGCCGCGCCGCCTACGACGCCGACCGCGCGCTGACCGCGCGCCGCGCGGACTTCGAAGCGACGCCGCTCGCCGTGCCCGGCGCACCGGACGCGGTGTTGCTCGTCAAGAGCGCGCCGTCGGATGATCTGTGCGCGCGCGTCGCGAACGCGGCGCGACGCTGGAAGCTGACGCACCGGCAGGCGGAGGTGTTGGCGCTGATGGCGCGGGGTGACGCGAACAAGCTCATCGCCGCGAAGCTCGGCTGCTCGCTGCGCACCGTGGAGATCCACGTGACCGGGGTGCTGCGCAAGGCCGGCTGCGAGACGCGCACGGAGGTCGTGGCGAGGCTATTGGTCCGGCGCTGAGGCCGTTTCCGCGCCGGACCGGCATCATCCCCATCCAGCCGGCTGTGGAGTATGATCCCGCCGTGATCTCGCGCATCGCACTTCTCGCGGGCCTCGTGACCCTCACTGCGGGCTGCATGGACATGAGCGGGCTCAGCGGCGAGCGGCCGATCTCGACGCATGCCGCGGACTGGCGCGACGACGTGGTCTACCAGCTGATGGTCGACCGCTTCGCGGACGCGGATCTTTCCAACGACTACCGCGTCGACAACACGGCGCTGGCCCGCTACCAGGGCGGCGACTGGCGGGGCGTCGAGGAGCACCTGGACTACTTGAAGGGGCTCGGCGTCACGGCGATCTGGATCTCGCCGATCGTGAAGAACGTGGAGACCGACGCGGACGTAGACGGCTACCACGGCTACTGGGCGCAGGACTTCACGCAGCTGAACCCGCACTTCGGCAACATCGCCGATTTGCGCCACATGATCGACGCGGCGCACGACCACGGGATCAAGGTGATCCTGGACATTGTCGTAAACCACCTCGGGCAGCTGTTCTATTACGACATCAACATGAACGGGAAGCCCGACGAGCGCGTCGCCGGGAACGGTTCGACGAGCGACGTCTCGCACGTCAACGAGTACGACCCGGACTACGACCCGCGCGGCGTGCAAGCGGTCACGAGCCTCGGGGAGGCGGGGCCCGCGCCGATCCGCTTCGTGTACGACCCGGCGACGAACCACATGCCGCCGGAGCCGGACATCTTCCAGCAGGCGCGCGCTTACCACCGGCGCGGGCGCGTGTACGACTGGACGGACGCAGAGCAGGTCGAAAAGGGCGATTTCCCCGGCGGCTTGAAGGACATCAACACGGAGGACCCGGACGTCCGCCAGGCCCTGATCGACATCTTCGTGCGCTGGGTGGAGCTGACGGACCTCGACGGCTTCCGCATCGACACGCTCAAGCACGTCGATCATCCGTTCTGGCAGGAGTTCGGCAAGCAGGTCCGCCAGCGGCTCGCCGCCGAGGGCAAGAAGGACTTCTTCATGTTCGGCGAGTCCTTCGACGGCGACGACCAGCTCGACGGCTCGTACACGTTCAACGGGGAGGTGGACAGCGTGTTCTACTTCCCGCAGCACTTCAGCGTCTTCCGCGACGTGTTCCAGAACGGCGCGCCCACGCAGCAGATCCAGGACCTGTTCGACAAGCGCCTGGGGGCGACGCCGCTGTACAACCCGGCGCCCATCGAGGGCGGCATCGGCGTGCCGCCGAACAAGGCGCTGGTGAACTTCATCGACAACCACGACGTCGCACGCTTCCTGTTCAATCGTCCGGACCCCGCGGCGCTCGACAACGCGCTCCTGTTCCTGTTCTCCGAGGACGGCATCCCGTGCGTCTATTACGGCACGGAGCAGGGCTTCTCCGGCGGCAACGACCCGGCGAACCGCGAGGTGCTGTGGAACAGCGGCTTCGACACGTCGAACGAGCACTACAAGTGGATCGCGCGGCTGGCGAAGATCCGCTCGTCCTACCCGGCGCTCACCAAGGGTGATCTGAAGATCACGTGGGCGTCCGACCGCAACGGCGACGAGCCCGACGCGGGCATCATCGCGTTCGAGCGCTCGGGCGGCGACGCGGGCCAGAGCTACGTGCTCGCGGTGATCAACACCAACGCCAAGCACGCGAGCAGCCCGTCCTACAACGGCGCGCCGATGCAGGTGTCCGTCGCGCCCGGGACCAAGCTGGTCGACGTGCTGCACCCAAACAATCCTCCGGTGGTCGTCGACCCGAACGGCGGTCTCAGTCCGAGCGTGCCGCCCACTTCGGGTGTCCTGCTCGTCCCGGATCGGGACGTCGTCTCCGGCCTCTAGCGAGCAAATCCCGGGAGATCCGCCGGTATCCGACTTGGCAGGGGCCTTGCAAAAGCGTGCTGCAAGATGCCGCCGCCGCCCTCGAGTCCCGTTCCGCGTGCTCCTCGCGTCCTGGTCGTGGACGACGAACCGATCATGTTGCGAACGATGCGGCGTGTGTTGAGCCGCGTCCACGCGGACTGGAAGATCGTGACTGTCGGCTCCGGCGTGGAAGCGCTCGAGGCGCTCGAGGAGCGGTGCTGCGACGTGCTCGTTACCGACCTCGTGATGCCGGACATGCGCGGCGAGGAGCTTCTCGCCAAGGTGCGTGAAGCGTATCCCGGCGTGATCCGCGTGATCCACTCGGGGGAGCTCGACCCGGAGCGTCCGCAGCCCGCCGAAGATCTCGCCCATCTCGTCGTCGTCAAGCCCGCGACCTCCGGCGAGTTGATCGAGACGCTGGACGCTGCGATGTCGCTGGCGCGCAGCAAGGCCGCGCGCTGCGCGGGCGAATAGCCGGGCTCAGCCCTGCGCGTACGCGCTCGAGAGCAGCTTCGCGATGGTCTGGAGCTGCATGTTGCTTGTGCCCTCGTAGATCTTGCCGATCTTCGAGTCGCGGAAGAACTTCTCCACCGGGTAGTCCTTGGTGAAGCCGACGCCGCCCAGGAACTCCACGCACATGCTGGCCGTGCGCTCGGCGACCTGCGACGACAGCAGCTTCGCCATCGCCGCCTCCTTCACGAAGCTCTGCCCGGCGTCCTTGAGCCGCGCGGCGTTGTAGACCATCAGCCGCGCCGCCTCGATCTCCGTCGCCACCTGCGCATACTGGAACTGCAGGCCCTGGAAGTCGGCGATCGCCTTGCCGAACTGCTTGCGCTCGTGCATGTAGCGCATGGCGTAGTCGAACGCGCCCTGGGCGAGGCCGATCATCTGCGAGCCGATGCCGATGCGGCCCTCGTTCAGCGTCTCGATGGCGATCTTGTAGCCCTTGCCGACCTCGCCGAGCACGTTCTCGGCGGGGATCTCGGCGTCTTCCAGCACGAGCTCCGTGGTGCTCGACGCGCGGATGCCGAGCTTGTCTTCCTTCTTGCCGACGGAGAAGCCCTTGAAGCCCTTTTCCACCAGGAACGCGGTGATGCCGCGGTAGCCCTTGTCCGGGTCCACGTTGGCGAACACGATGAACAGCGAGCTCTCCGCGCCGTTGGTGATCCACAGCTTGCGCCCGTTGAGCACCCACTTGTCGCCCTTCTTCTCCGCCCGCGTCTTGAGCGCGAACGCGTCCGAGCCCGATCCGGACTCGCTGAGCGCGTAGGAGCCGACCCACTCCGCGCACATCTTCGGAAGGTAGCGCCGCTTCTGCTCGTCGCTTGCCCAGCGCAAGATGGCGTTGTTCACCAGTGTGTTCTGCACGTCCACGAACACACTGATGCTCGGGTCGACGATGGCCAACGCTTCCACCGCGAGGATCGCGTTGAAGAAGCTGCTCTCGGCGCCGCCGTACTCCCCCGGCACCTCCACGCCCATCACGCCGAGCTCGAACAAGCCCGGGATCAGCGACATGTCCACGCTGGCGGCGCGGTCCATCTCCGCCGCCTTGGGCGCGACACGCTCGCGTGCGAAGCCGAGCACGGCCTCGCGGAACAGACGTTCTTCTTCGGACAGCACGGTCAGGGGCTGGCTCATGGAGAGAGCCTTAGCAATGTCCGGCGCGGGCTTCCAGCTAGAGGCCTGCGCACGGGTCGGGAGGCGCCGGATCGGGCGCCACGACGCCGCCCGGGATCACCGCGCTTCCCTCGAAGCCGACCCCGATGCTGATGGCGTCGCAGGTTCGCCCCGGGTCGCCGTTCGTGCGGTCGGACATGACGTCGCTCATCTGGCGAAGCTGCTCGATCAGCGAATCGTAGGCGTCGCACGACGAGGCGTCCGCGCTGGCGCGCAGCGCGGAGGCGAGATCCGCGAGCGGCACCACGCCGCTGATCACGCCGTGGTCGGCGCTGGCCGAAGCCTGGCTGCCGTGGACGCGCATGCTGAAGCCCGCGTGGCGGATCGGCAGGCGCAGCTGCACGCCGCCGGGAAGCGCCAGCGGCAGTTCGACGTCGCCCAGTGACCCGCTCACCCACGTGCCGTCCGCCACGTAGCTGTCCGGAAATGTCGCGAGCGCCGCGCCACTGATCGGCCACACATCGGTGCCGTCGAACACCGGCGGTGCGCCGCGGTCCGCGCCGCCGTACAGCGCCGCCGTCGTCCACTGGTCCGGAGTGCCGTCCGGGTCGTCGATCGAGTCCAGCGTGAACAGCAGCGTGAAGCGCCCGGCGGCGATGGCGTCGTTCTCGCGCGTCTCCACGCCGGGTGCGAGCTCCTCGAGCAGCGGCACGACGTTCGCGCCGAACGAGTTGTCCACGCCGCCCTCGCCGTCCGTCACCACGCGCGCCGGATCCGCGTCCGGCACGAGCGCGCAGTGGCGGCAGTCGCCCGCGCGCGAAACCAACCCGTCCAGGTCGTAGCCCGCACCCCTGAAGTGCACGCGACGGATGGCGATCGTCGTCGGTTCGGTTTCGATGTAGTGCTGTGGCGGCCTCTCCGGCGGCGCTGCGCACTCCGGAAACGCGAGCGAGCACGCCGGCAGGTCCGGGCACGCGCCGCCGTCGCTCTCGACCCGCGTCTCGCCTCCGCCGCATCCCGCTAGCAGGACGAAGGCCAGGGCTGCCGGTCCGGCGCGGTATCTCACGGCGCGCACGGATCAGCCGGCAGTATTTCCTGCGGCGCGACCGCGCCGAGCTGCGCAGCCGTACCGTCGAAGCCGACACCGATGCTGATCGCGTCGCAAGTCTTCGACGGATCGCCGTTGGTGCCGTCGAGCATGATGTCGTTCCCCTGGCGGATTTGGTGGGCGATACTGTCGAACGGAGGCTGTACGCAACCACCGCGAGCGATAATCTCGTGGATCATCGCCTCCGTGTCGATCTTTCCGGCGATCACGCCGTGCCCGGCGGAGGCGTCCACACCGACGCCTTCCAGGTGCATGGTGACCACCGGATTCGCGATCGGCAGATCCAGAACGTAGCCTGCGACGATCAGGCGCACCGACAGGATACCGCGGGTCGCCGACACCCAGACCCCGTCCTTCACGTAGCTGTTCTGGAACGCGAGCTTCGGCTTGTTGCGATCGCCGCCTTCCACGGACTCGTAGCTGACGGGCCACGTGTCCGTGCCGTCGAAGGCGGCGGGCGAGCCCTTGTCCGCTCCCGAATACAGCGCGCCGGTGACGCCCGTCTGGTCCGGATTCGCGGCGGGGTCGCGCAGGTTGTCGAGCACGATCAAGACGGTGGCCTTGCCGCTCTGGATGCTGGCGGTGACCTCCGTCGAGAAATCGGCGGCGAGGCTCTGCTCGAGCGGCAGCAGGTTCGCGCCCCACGAGTTGTCGATGCCGCCGGCGAGATCGGTCATGACGGAGGGGCTCGCGCCCTCGACGAGCGTGCAGTGGTTCGCGTCGCCAGAGTGCGAGATCAGCCCATCGAGGTCGTAGCCGGTGCTGCGCCACGAGTCCGGCGGACTGTCGCCCAGATCGAGACGGCTCACGGCGATCACGGTGCGCGTGCCGGACGTATTGGCCGGCGCTGTCGGCGGCGCGGGCGGCAGCGCGCACGCCGCGGGATCGTCGGCGCAGGATGCGCCGATCGGCGCGGCGTCGCCAGCGTCCGGGGTGACGGTCTGCGAGTCCGCGCCACACCCTGAAGCGGCAAGCGCGATAGCGAAGAGCCACTTCAGGGCGCGCACGGATCCGGCGGCGGCGTCACGGGCGCCGCGACGTCGCCGAGCGTCACGCCGTGGCCGTTGAAGCCGAGCCCGATGCTGATGGCGTCGCAGGTCTTCGATGGATCGCCGTTGGTGCCGTCGCTCATGATGTCGCTGGCCTGGCGGATCTGTTGCGCGATGCTGTCGAACGTCGAGCCGCTGCACAGGCTGGTATCGAAGGAGCCGGCCACCTTGGCGAGCTCGCTGATGAACTGCTCGGTGTCGATCACGCCGGCGATGGTGCCGTCCGACGGCGCTTGCGTTCGGGCCCGTGCCGGTAGACGCGCATGCTGACGACCGCGCCGGCGATCGTCAGCGACATCGTGATAGCCGGACATGTCCAGCGGAAGGACCAGGTTTCCCTTGCTGCCGACTGACCCACAGGCCGCCCGCCACGTAGCTGGTAGGGAACTTGACCATGGGATTGTTGACGTCGCCGTCGTTGACGGACTCGTACGTCACCGGCCACACGTCGCTGCCGTCGAATGCCGCCGGCGAGCCCTTGTCGGCACCGCCGTAGAGCGCGCCGGGATGCCGTTCTGGTCCTGGCTCGCGCAGGATCGAGAAGTTGTCGAGCTTGAACAGCTCGGTGAACGTGCCGTCGGCGATAGTTTGGTTGACCGACCGTGCCGCAGTCCGGCGGACAGCGACGTGACCAGCGGCATGAGGTTCGATCCGAACGAGTTGTCGATCCCGCCGTCGCCGTCGGTCTTCACATTCGTCGGGTTCGCGCCGGCGATGAGCCTGCAGTGGTTGGCGTCGGTCTTGGTCGAGATCAGGCCGTCGAGGTTGTAGCCGAACTGCTTCCACGCGGTCGGGCTCGCGTTGCCGTTGCGATCCGTATCGCCGAAGAACAGCTGGCTGACGGCGATCACCGTCGTTTGGCCTGTGGTGTTCGGTGGTTGCGTGCTCGGCCCAGGCGGGAGAGCGCACTGCGACGGATCCGCGGTGCACGACGTGCCCTGCGTTCCACCGCCGGTTCCTCCGCTCCCCGAGCTGCCGCCGACGCCCGCCGTGCCGCCTGCACCGCCCGCGCCGCCGCCAATGCCCGCCGCGCCGCCCCCCGCGCCGCTGCCGCTCGCCCCGCCCGACGCGCTTGCCCCGAAACCGCCGGTACCCGAGCTGCCGCCGCCCGTTCCGCCGACGCCCGCGCTTCCCGACGTACCGCCGGTTCCCGCCTGCGCGCCGCTGCCGCCGCTGCCGCCGCTGCCGCCGTTCGAGGTGCTGCCGCCGCAGGCGGCCAGGAGCGCACCGCCGACGGCCAGCGCGAAGACTCGGTTCAAGGATTTCATGCTGACCCCTCGTCAAGCGCCGGGTCACGAACGCCCGGTACGCCGCGAGCATAGCGCTTTCGGGGCGCGCCGACACGCGGTGCTAGACTCGCGCGAAAGAATGGCCGGCAACACGTTCGGGCAGGCATTCCGCGTCACCACCGCGGGCGAGAGTCACGGTCCGGCAAACGTCGTGATCATCGACGGTTGCCCGCCGGGCATCGCGCTCGGCGTCGAGGATCTACGTGTCGATCTCGCGCGCCGCCGGCCGGGCCAGAGCAAGCTCGTTACGCAGCGCGATGAAGCGGACGAGCCCGAGATTCTCGCTGGTGTGTTCGAAGGTCGCACGACCGGAACCAGCATCGCGATCCTGGTCCGCAGCCAGGATCAGAAGAGCCGCGACTACGACGACATCAAGGACAAGTACCGTCCCGGCCACGCAGACTACACTTACGACGCGAAGTACGGATTCCGCGATTATCGCGGCGGCGGTCGATCGAGCGCGCGCGAGACGGTGGTGCGCGTCGCCGCGGGCGTCGTGGCGAAGAAGCTGATCGATGCCGCGTTCGGCGGGCACGTGGTGGGCTACGTGAAGCAGGTCGGCGACGTCATCGCCGCGGTCGACGACCCGGCGAACGTGACCCTGGAGCAGGTCGAGCAGACGCCGGTACGCTGTCCGGACACGGCCGCCGCCGCGCGCATGATCGCCCTCATCGACGCCGTGCGGAAGGACCAGGACTCGATCGGCGGCGTCGCGGAGATTGTCGCGAGCGGCGTACCCGCGGGCCTGGGCGAGCCGGTGTTCGACAAGCTCAAGGCCGATCTCGCCAAGGCGCTTTTCAGCCTGCCCGCCGTGCTCGGCGTCGAGTACGGCATCGGCTTCGGCTGCGCCACGCTCCGGGGCACCGAGAACAACGATGTGTTTGTGGGTCGGTCCGGCGTGGAACCTCCCGGCATCGCCACCGCGACCAATCGTCATGGCGGCATGCTCGGCGGCATCAGCTCCGGCATGCCCCTGGTGCTGCGCGCGGCCGTGAAGCCCACGAGCAGCCTGTCGCAGGAGCAAGCCACGGTGTTCCGCGACGGACAGACAACCACCATCAAGACCAAGGGACGCCACGATCCCTGCCTCTTGCCGCGCTTCGTCCCGATGGCGGAGGCGATGGTGGCGATCGTGATCGCGGACCACTGGCTCCGGTGGTGCGGACAGACGCGCGCGCTCGGGGAGCGTTGACCGCGTTTGCCGTGCGCATCGACCGCGCGCCGGACGACCGCAAGCGGCGTGCGCGCACCGCGATGGAGCTGGCGCGCGCGCTTCGGATCCCTCTCGGCGACGCGCGCGCGCTGCTCGATGGCGCGCCATCGACGACGCCGCGTCGCATGGACGAAGTGGACGCGCGCGAGCTCGCCGACACGATCGCCGGTGGCGGCGCCGAGGTGCAGCCCGTCGCCCTCGGCGCCGCGCAGGGCATGTGCGCGACGCACCCGGATCTGGATGCCGCGGCGTCGTGCGCGGACTGCGGCGCGCGGGTGTGCGGCGTGTGCCAGGCACGCGCCGGCGAGGACCTGTGCGGCGCATGCCTGGCCAAGCTGCGCCGCAGGCGCGTGTTCCGCAACGCGCGCATCAGCGTCTTGCTTGGCGTGCTCGCCGTCGTGTTGCTGTACGCGTGGCACGACGTGCATCGCCGGCGCGAGCGCACCGAGTGGACGCGCACGCTGAACGTCGCGATCGTGCTCCTGCGTCGCGGCGCCGTGGATCCGGCGGCCGTGGATCGGCTGCGCCGGCGGACGGACGACCTGGGCGCGCGCCTCACCGAACAGATGCACCGCTACCGGCAGGGACCTCCGCCGTTCATGTTCCACGTCGCGGGCCCGGTGGACGTCACGCGTCTGCCGCCGAGCGCGGACGCCGACGGCGTGGTGGCGCTCGCGCGCCACCAGTACGACTTGTGGCGGTATCTGTCGCGCGTGGACTCGGAGGCGGGCGTCGACCCCGCCGCTTTCGACAGCCGGATCTACCTGGTGGTCCAGCCCCCGCACGAGCGGCGCGAGCTGGTCGAAGGCGAGAGCGAGGAGGGCGGACGGGTCGGCGTGGTGAGCGTCGATCTCGGCGACAACATGGTCGACTTCGCGTTGTTCGTCGCTACTCACGAGCTGATGCACACGCTCGGCGCGAGCGACAAGTACGACGCGACGGGCCGCGCGCTCGCGCCACAAGGACTCGGCGATCCGACGCAGGTTCCGCTATATCCGCAGCACGCCGCAGAGGTGATGGCGCGAAACGTCGTGGTCGCGCCGGGACGCGAGCGTCCGCCGGACACCCTCGCCGAGCTCGCCGTCGGTCGCTGGACCGCGACCGAAATCGGCTGGCTTCGCTGAGCGCCGGTGGCTAGCTCCCGAATGCGAAATACGTCGCGGACACGTGCCACTGCCCGCCCTGGGCGATCTCGCTGATGTGCCAGCGGAACGTGTGCTTGCCCGCTTGCGTCATCGGGTCGCCCTTGAAGATGAACGGCGGCGTCTCGCTGCCGGGGCACCAGTTGGCGCGCGGCGCCTTGACGCTGCTGATCGAACCGCACGGGTTCTCCTGGCAGTAGTCGAAGCCGCTGCCCGAGTTGGCCTGGTGCGCGATCGTGCACAGCGTGTCGCAGTTCGTCCGCCACGGGTCGAGCAGCCCGACCTGCACGTCGTCCACGAACGCCGTGTGCGTGCGCTGGCAGAACTCTTCCGCGGGGCCGATACAGCCCGACACGACCGGACCGCCGCCGTGGCCCGTCACGCGGTACTCGATGCGCGCATCCGTCGCGCCGTCGGGCACGTCGATGTCGGCGGTGGGGTCGGTGGTCACGGAGCTGTCCTCGCTGCCGTAGAACAGCGGCTGCACAGCGAGCACCTTGCGGGGCGCGTCGCCTGGCACGACCTCGATCTTCGCCGTCACGTTCCAGCCGCCGTTCGACCCCGACACCTGACCCGCACCGTCCGACCAGGTCGGGATCGTGACCTCGAGCGTGTGCTTGCCGGGCAGGCCGTTGGCGACGTCGGTGAGATCGACCTCCAGGTGCTCGGGGCCGCCGAACGGCGTGATGGCACGCTCCAGCTCGACGCCCGGCGGATCGCCGGCGTTCGCCGGGTCGTCGAGGGAAAACTCGTAGTTCCGATCGAACGCGTCGCAGTCCGCCGGCCAGTTCTGTCCGCCAGGTGGCGGATCGTTGGCCCAGCTGTCGAACGGGTAGCAGGTGGTCGCGAGATCCGCGACGAGCTTCACGCTCGCGAACGGGCCATCGTGGAAGTCGACGTCCACCGTCGCGTGCTGGAAGTTCGGCTGGTTGCTGTCGCTGGTGATGCGCACGTCGTCGAACGCGTCGATCGTGTACGGATCCGCGAACGCCTGGGCGTCGCCGCCCGCGTCGCTTGTCGCGCCGGCAGCGCCGCCGCAGCCGGCGATGGCGAGCGCCGTCGCGCCGACGAAAAGCCAGGAAACACGCGCAATCATCGCGTCACCGTAGCATTACAGCCCGAGCCCGCGAAGCCGCAGCGCGAGCGCCTCGTAGAACCGCACCGCGTCGAAGCCCGCGCCCCAGCCGATCTGCGCCCAGTGATCGGCATCGATCTCGCCGAGCACGACGCCCCAGCGCTGCGACGCTCCAGGCACGAGTCCGTCGTTCGGCCCCGCGCAGCGCTCGAGGTACCGCGTCGAAGGCCGGAGCAGCACGTTCGCGCGCGCTCGGGTCGTGACGCCGACGTAGCTCAGGTACACGACGCCCGGCACGTCCGGGATGCGCCGGTTCAGCTCCTGCATGCGCTCGGTGCGCAAGTCGTCCAGGGCGGCGAGCTCCACGCCCAGCCGGCGCAAGACGCCGAGCAGCGCGGCGCCTCCGTCGGCGAGCGGCGTTCCGTGGTGCGGCGTGCCCACCGTCACCAGCGACGCGACCCGGTCCGGGATGCCCATCTCGGCGATGGCGATGCGCGCGTCGAGGCCGCCCATGCTGTGCGCGATCACGTTCACGCGCTCCGCGTCGAGCGCGCGGATCTGGTCGGCGAGCTGGCGCGCCCGCGCTTCAATCCCGGCCACAGGCGCGACGCGCGTGCACCGGACCTCCACGCCGATCGCGCGCAGTCGCGCCGGCACGCCGCGGAAGTAGTCGTGACGGAAGCCCGCGACGCCGATCGTCCCGAAGCCGAGCAGCCCGTGCGCGAGCACGATCGGATGCGATCGCGGCCGCGCCGCACGGACCGGCCGCCACGTCGCCCGCGTGGCCTCGAGCTTCGCCGCTCCCGGATCAGGTTGCCGGTCCGGCGCGGAATCGTCGCGGACGCCCGTCGCGGAACCGTCCGGTCGAGCCGTCGCGCTGTCGTCGCGCGCCGTCGCGCCGGCGCGTCGCGACTTCGCCGCGCGATGCAGCCCCCACGCCGCGACGAGCAGCGCGAACGCGACGACCAGCAGCAGCGGGATCGCCATGGCAAACCTGCCGTCTGTATAACGCGGCGCGTCAGGTGGTCAATGCGCGAAATCCGCGCGTTTCCTCTGTGTTTCGGCACCCCGAACGCGGGGTACGCGCCCCGCGCGGGGAAGCACGGGCGCGCGCGATGTTGGCGCTGCGCGGCTTCGTTGACGGAGCGGGGGAGGGACGCTCATCGACGTCGGCCGACGCCGGCGGCGCCCGCACGGTTCCGCGCCGGACCGGCATTGGAACAGGCGGCCACGAGGCGAACGGAGCGAGGGCAGCGAGCGCGAGCAGAACGCGAAGCTTCATGGAGGAGCCAGGCTGCCAGTCCGCAACAATCAAGCGCCGAGACGCTCGACGTAGCCCTCCGGAGCAACAGCGCGATACAGCGCTTCGACGGTGTGCGCGATCTCGTCGGCGGTGAAGCTCGCGTGTCCGCCGCCGCGCAAGCCCAGCCGGTAGTCGCCCTTGCGATCGTCGTAGAAGAAGCCGCCGTACGTTTCGAGGTAGCCGATCGCGAAGCCGTGGAGCGGCAGGCGATACAGGAAGCGCGCGAGCCAGTAGCGCGGGATCTCGCTCGGCGCACCATCGCCGACGCGGACGCGGACGGACGCGCCGGACGCGTGCTCGACGACGAGATCGCCGGCGGTGACGGGCAGCGCGGCGCGCGCGGCGTCTTCGAATACGGGCATCGGCGCGGCGGGCGTCTCGTCCCAGCTCGGCGGCGGCGCTTCGGCCTGTGCCGTGTCCGACGACATCAGCAGCGCGCGCTCGATACCGGCGGCGTCGAGACTCGCGCCGGCAGGAATGAACACGAGATCCGTCGGATGGTGCGCGGTGGCGTCGAGCAGCACCGCGTAGCCGCCTTGCGGCGGCGCGATGCGCGCCGGCGCGACGAGCAGCTCGAGCCGCGTGTCGCCGATCACGGCGAGGGGACGCTCGGACTCGCGGCGCGTGTCGGCGAGCAGGAACGGCACAGTTCGCCCGCCGTACGCTTTCACGTCCGCCTCACGCCCGGCGCTGACGAACAGCGGGCGACCTTCGCCCGGCGCCGTGACGCGGTTCGCGCAGTACACGAGCGTGACGCCGGTGCGGCGTGTGCCCGGCGGAAAATCGAACGGCGCGTACGGCGGTCTGAGGCGTCCCGGCCAGTGCAACAAGCCGTACGGGTGCAACACCACGTCGCGCACGCCGTGGTTGACGCGACCGACGTCCTCGAACGTCTTCGGATCCGACAGGAACGTCCGGTACGGAAAAGCGTCGACCGCCTCGTCGCCGGTCTGCATCGCCATCGCGAGCTCGTCGGAAATGTTGGCGTGGGCAAAGTACAGCGGCTCCGAGGCCGTCGCGATCTCGAGCTGCGCGCAGCCGACGCGCGCCACCACCGTCAGGTGGTGCTCGAAGCGCATGGGGCGCGCCGCCAGCGCGCGCAGGTTCGCGCGCCGGAGCGGAGCGGGCAAGACCGGACGATCGGCTCGCGGCAGCTTCCAGTCGACGGTCGTAGGGTGGCGTTCGCCGAGCGCGCTCATTTCGCGAACCGCTCCTCGATCCACGGCACCACGATGTTCATCAGCTGCTCCACGTCGGGCGCCGTCTTCTCGCCGAAGTCCGGCTCGAAATAGTGGCGCGCCTCGCCAAGCTCGACGAACGTGCGATCCTCCGCGGCGACGGCCGCGAAGATCGGCTGGGCATCGGTGCGCGGATAGATCTCGCGATCGCGCCCGGCGTTGACGACCAGCGTGGGCTCGGCGATGTGCGCCAGGTTCGCGATCAGATCCGCCTTCGAGCTCAGCCCGGACCAGGTGGAGAGCCAGGCCTCCGGCGTACACATGCGCGCGAAGCCGAGCAGCTTCATGTTCATCAGATCCGGTCGCTCGCTGAGCAGCGAGCCGTACTCGCGCGTGCTCGGGTCGAGGTGCTTGTCGACGTAGTTCAGGTTCGCCATCGTGCGGTAGATCACCATCACCGACTCGAACGCCTGACGCTTCAGCGTCGCCTGTTGCTCCCGGAAAGGCAGATCCGCAAAGGAGGGTTGGGCGGCTCGGCCGGCGGCGCGGCGACAATCCTCGATCAGCTCGCGGGCGCGCGCGTCGAGCCGCTCCACACGCGCGCGCTGCGCGGCTCTGAATCGAGTCACGAAGCCCGGCGTGTACTCGCTCCACTCTGGGGGCGGGCGGAAGCCGTTGTCCACGTCGTACATGTCCAGCGTTGGATCGACGCTGAACGCGTCGTCTTCGTCGACGACCGACGGGTCGATGCAGTCGAGCAGGACCTTGCCCTGCCCACGGTGCGCCGAGACATGGATCATGCCGTCCGCTGGGAGCATGCGCGCCATGCCGAGCCGCGTCGGCGCGCCGCCGGGCGTCGTCTGGGTGCGCTGGTCCGCGGGACGTCGCGCCTCGGCTTGGTAGTATGCCGACAGCGATCCGCCGCCCGAGTTGCCGAGCAGGATCACGGTCTCGACGCCGCGCTTCTCCTTCAAGAAGCGAATGCAGGATGCAACGTCGAGCAGGATGTCCTCGTGGACCGTCGCGACGTCGTTGTTCGGATTTCGCGTGTTCGCGCCGAGGCAGCCAAATCCAGCCGAAAGAAGCCGCGGGAAGCTGTAGTGATGGGTGAAATCGACGCGCGGATGCATGCACACGATCGCGACGCGCGGTGCGGGATTCGCACGGGGCGTCCACCACAGCGCGCGATGCAGGCGCAGATCGTCCGCGCGCAGCGTCAGCGACTCGACCTGCGCGTCTCGAGGTGGCTGCCGGAAGTCGAACGGGACGCCGGCCCAGTAGGTCTTCGAGACGAGGATCACGGCGAAGGACTCTAGCGCAGACTGGCGCGTGCCGATCGGTCGCGGGCACGCTACGCTTGCCGCGATGTCTCGATCGCTTCTTGGTCTTGGGCTTGTTTTCGCGCTTGGCGGCGCGCTGGTCGCCGGCTGTGGCTCGAACGACGCCTCCGGCGCAACCGACGCGGGCACTGACGGCAGCGGCACCGGTGGCTTCGGCAACGGCAACTGCAGCGAATACGTCTGCATCCAGTGCGATACCGGTATCCAGATCGCGCCGATCTGCGAGGGCGGCACGATCTGCCCGAAGGGCTTCTCCACGACCTGCAACGGCGCGAGCGGCGGGGCGTCGGGGACCGGCGGGGCATCGGGGACCGGCGGGGCGTCGGGCAGCGCCGGCCAGGGCGGCAGCGCCGGCCAGGGCGGCAGCGCCGGCCAGGGCGGCAGCGCCGGCCAGGGTGGCAGCGCCGGCCAGGGTGGCAGCGCCGGCCAGGGTGGCAGCGCGGGGATGGATGGCGGCGCGGGCGCGAGCGGCGCTTCGGGCAGCGACGGCGGTGCGGGAGCCGCCGGAGCCACGGACGCCGGTCAGGACTAGCGCCGGCCGCCGGAAGCCTGGCCGGAAGCCTGGTATCCTCGCCGCGCCGTGACCGCCGTCCGCGTCCGCAAGATCGAGAAGCGCTTCGGGCAGACGCCCGTGCTGCGCGGCGTGGACATCGACGTTCCGGACGGCGGCTTCGCGGTACTGGTCGGACCGTCGGGGTGCGGCAAGTCCACGTTGCTGCGCACGCTGGCCGGCCTCGAGCAGTGCGACTCGGGGACGATCCACTTCGGCGACCGCGACGTCACGGCGCTGCCGCCGCGCGATCGCGACGTCGCGATGGTGTTCCAGTCGTACGCGCTCTACCCGCACTTGTCGGTGCGCCAGAATCTGGCGTTCGGCCTCGAGCTGCGGCGCACGCCGGCCGACGAGATCAAGCAGCGCATCGACGAGGTCAGCGCCATGCTCGGGCTCGATAAGTTGCTCGATCGCCTGCCGCGCGAGCTCAGCGGCGGGCAGCGCCAGCGTGTCGCGATGGGCCGCGCCATCGTGCGCCGGCCCCAGCTGTTCCTGTTCGACGAGCCGCTGTCGAACCTGGACGCGGCGCTGCGCGCGGAGGTGCGCGTGCAGATCAAGAAGCTCCACGAGCGTCTCGGCGCGACCAGCGTGTACGTCACGCACGATCAGGTCGAAGCCATGACGCTGGCCGACGAGCTGTTCGTCATGCGCGACGGGCGGGTGGAGCAGTCGGGCGTGCCGCTCGACGTGTATGCCCGCCCGGCGACGCGCTTCGTAGCGGCGTTCCTGGGCAGCCCCGCGATGAACTTCCTCGAGGCCAAGCTCGTTCGCGACGGCGACGCATGGCGCGCCGAGCGCGACGGTCTCGCCCTGCCCGTAGACGGCTCCGCCCTGCGCGACGCCGACGCGGGGCGCCGCGTCGTGGTCGGCGTGCGCGCCCACGACGTGCATCCGACGGACGAAGCCGCCACACCGCCGATCGACGCCGTCGTGGACGTCGCGGAGGCCCTGGGCAGCGAGAGCTTCGCCTACTGCACCGTCGGCGCCGAGCTGTTCGTGGCACGACTCGAGGGCGCACAGCGACCCGCGCGCGGCGATCGTCTGAAGCTCGCCGTCGCGCCGGAGTCGGTTCACCTGTTCGACGTCGAGAGCGGCGACGCACTGTGGCTGGGCGACGGCCGGCGGGGCTGAGCGCTCGCGTCGATACCGCGCCGGACCGGCAAAACCAGCCTGGGTCGTCGCGCGTCTTGTCCGTGTCCGACGAGCCCGCTACCGTTGATCGCGCATGCACGAACTGTTCGGCGGGACCTGGGCGTTGGTCACGGGCGCCTCGTCGGGGCTCGGCGCGGAGCTCGCGCGGCAGCTCGCCGGGCACGGCGCGAACCTGATCCTCACCGCACGTTCGCGCGACAAGCTCGAGTCGCTCGCGGCCGAGCTGCAGGCCGCGTGTCACGTCGATGCGCGCGTGCTGGTCGCCGATCTCGCCGAAGTCGGCGGTCCGGAGCGGCTGTGCCGCGAGGTGGACGCGCTCGACGTGTTCGTCGAGCACCTGATGAACAACGCCGGACTCGGTCTCGCCGGGCCGTTCATCGAAAATGACCAGCACACGGATCTGGACATGGTGCGCGTGAACTGCGCGGCGCTGATGACACTGTCGCATCACTTCGCTCCGTCGATGGCCGAGCAGCGGCGCGGCGGCATCCTGAACGTGGCGTCGACCGCGGCGCACCAGCCGATGCCGTACATGGCCGTGTACGGTGCGACCAAGGCGTTCGTGCTGAGCTTCTCCGCGGCGCTGGCGCAAGAGTTGCGCGCGCGCGACGTCCGCGTGTGCGCGGTGTGCCCCGGACCCGTCCCCACGGGCTTCCAGAAGGTCGCAGGCACGGAGCTCCGCTACCAGTCCGTCGCCGTGCTGAGCGCGGAGGACACGGTCCGGTTGGCGCTGGAGGGCTACGAGAAGGGCCGCGACGTCGTGGTCACCGGCACCGTGAACCGCGTGCAGACGTTGACGTCGAAGCTCATGCCTCGCCTCGTGATCACCCGTGGCGTCGCGTTCGCCATGAAGCGCATGGGGCGCGATGACTGACCCAAGGGTCAGGGGTTGTACGGCGCGTGTCCATGTGTCTGGCGTGGAACGCGCGACAGGCGCGATATAGTCCCCGCCTGGTGACGTCCTCGCATCGAATCGCCATCGCGCTGGCCGTCGCCACGCTCCTGGCCGCGCTGCCGGTCCGGGCGGAACCACTGGCCATCTGGCACGCCTACCGCGGCCAGGAGAAGCGCGCCCTCGAGCAGGTGCTGGACGCGTGGAACCGCCGGCCGGGCGTCACGCCGGTGCGCGCGCTGGCCGTGCCCCACGACGCATTCGCGTCCAAGCTCGCCGCCGCGGTGCCGCGCGGTGCCGGTCCGGACCTGTTCATCGACTCCCACGAGCTGCTCGGCGACTACGCCGCGCGCGGACTGGTCGCGCCGCTGTCCGACGCCGACGACGCCGCGCGCTTCGAGCCGCGCGCGCTCGCGGCGCTCGAGCACGCCGGCAAGCTCTACGGCTTGCCGCTCGCGCTGAAGTGCCTCGCGCTGTACGTCAACACGGACCTCGTCCACGCGCCGCCCGCGTCGATCGAAGCCATCGCCGCGCTGAAGCGCACGCTGCCCGCCGGCGTGTATCCGCTCGCCTACGAGGCGCAGAACTTCTACTTCCACGCGGCCTTCCTCGGCGCGTTCGGCGGGCAGCAGCTCCGCCCGGACGGCAGCTTCGGGTTTGTCGGCGAGCCGGCCGTGCGCTCGATCGAGCTGGTGCATTCGCTGATCGAGCACGGCGTGGTGCCCGAGGAGGCGAGCGGAGCGCTCGTCAAGGAGCTGTTCTCGAGCGGCCACGCCGCCACCGCCATCGACGGACCCTGGTTCGCGAGCGACGTCGGAAGCGCCGTGCACTACCGCGTGGTCCCGCTGCCCGTCGTTTCCGCGACCGGCCAACAGTTAAGACCATACTTGACTATCGAGGCGATCGCCTTGACGCCCGACGGCGCTAAGCGCGACCAGGCCGTGTCGCTCGCGCGCTACATTGCCGGGCCCGAGGCCGCCGGGATCCGCGCCCGGGTCGGACGGCAGGTCGTGCCGCTGCTCGATCCGCCGGTCAAGGGCGACCCGTTCCTCGACGCGTTCGCGGCGCAGGCGAAGACAGCCGTCGTGATGCCGTCGAGCGAGCGCATGCGCGCGACGTGGGAGCCGGCGGAGCGCGCGTTGAAGAAGGCGCTCACCGGGACCGTTACACCAGCGGCCGCGGTGGCCGAAGCCCAGCGGCGCTTCGTCGATGTGGTGCGCCCGCCGCCTTCGCCGGCTTCGCCCACGCCGCTGTTGATCGGCGTCGGTATCGCGTTTCTCGCCGCCGCCGGGTGGCTGCTGCGCCGCGCGTCGGAGCTACGACCCGCACTGCGCCGATCGCTGCCCGCGTACGCTTGGCTGATCCACGCCGTGATCGCCGTAGGCGTGCTCGTGATCCTGCCGATCGTCGTCGGCGCCGGGGCGTCGCTGTTCGCCGGTCGCGTCGGCAGCATGCACTACGTCGGCTTCGCGAACTTCGTCTCGATCCTCACGGCGCGCGGTGCGCCGCTGCTGTCGAGCGGGTCGTTCTACGCGGTGCTGCTCGTGACGCTGCTGTGGACCGTCGCCAACGTCGCGCTCCACGTGTTCATCGGCTTCAGCCTCGGGCTCGTGCTGTCGCGTCCGGCGATGCGGCTCAGGCCGCTGTATCGGGTGCTGCTGATCGTGCCCTGGGCGGTGCCCAGCTACGTCACGGCGCTCGCCTGGAAGGGCATGTTCAGCCGTCAGTTCGGCGCGGTCAGCGCGCTGCTCGCCGCGCTCGGCGTCGAGCCGTTCTCGTGGTGGGCGCGCTTCTCCACGGCCTTCACCGCGAACCTGGCGACGAACGTGTGGCTGGGCTTTCCGTTCATGATGGTCGTGACGCTGGGCGCGCTCACCGGCGTGCCGAAGGACGTGCTCGAGGCCGCGGAGGTCGACGGCGCGACGCGCTGGCAGCGCCTGCGCAAGGTCACCGTGCCGATGGTGATGCCGGTGCTGCTGCCCGCGGTGCTGCTCGGCGCGATCTGGACCTTCAACATGTTCAACGTCGTGTTCCTCGTCTCCGGCGGCGAGCCCGACGGCACCACGGACATCCTCGTGAGCGAGGCCTACCGCTGGGCGTTCACGCGCCAGGCCCAGTACGGCTACGCCGCCGCATACTCGGTCTTGATCTTCCTCCTGCTCGCGCTGTTCTCGCGCCTCTCGAGCCGCGCCGGCGGAAAGCGGGCTCTCGCATGAATCCCGGTCCGGCGAGACGCAAGCTCGCGGAGTCGCTTGCAGCGCACGCGTTGGCCATCGTCGCGGTCTGCTTCGCGCTCTACCCGGTGCTGTGGGTGATCGCGACGGCGCTGTCGTCCGGCGTCGCGCCGGAGCGTCGCCTCCTGCCGCTTCCCCGGCATCCGACGCTGGCGCACTTGGTCGAAGTGGTCAGCGCGCCGTCGTTCGGCATCCAGGTGACCAACTCGCTGGTCGTCTCGCTGTCGACGGCGCTCGTCGGCGTCGTGATCGCGCTGCCCACGGCGTACGCGCTGTCGCGCTTCGACTTCGTGGGCAAGCGAGGCGGCCTGAACGTGCTGCTCGCGACCCAGATGTTCCCGATGGTCGCGTCCGCGGTCCCGCTGTACATCGTACTCTCGACGCTCGGGCTGCTCGACACGCGCACCGGTCTGGTCGTCTGCTACGCCACGACCGCCGTGCCGTTCGCGATCTTCCAGCTGCGCGGCGCGTTCGACGCGATCCCGAAGGATCTCGAGGAGGCCGCGATGGTGGACGGCGCCACGCGCTTCGGCGCGTTCCGCCGCGTCGTGCTGCCCGCCGCGCGACCGGCGATCGCCGTGACCGCGCTGTTCGCCTTCATGAGCGCGTACAACGAGTTCATCCTCGCCGCGACCATCCTCGGCAAGGAGCAAGCGCTGACCCTGCCCGTCGTTCTCCAACGCTACGTCGGCGAGCACGACGCGGCCTGGGGCAGCTTCGCCGCGGGCTCGCTGATCGTGTCGATCCCGGTCATGGCGCTGTTCTACGTCGCCCAGCGACACCTCGTGTCGGGGCTGACAGCCGGCGGCGTGAAGGGCTAGACGCGGCGCTGCTCGAGTCGCGACGACAGGGGTGTCGGTGATCGCGCGCGAATAGTGTTACGCTCCGGCGCGATGCATCACGTCCCGCGTGATACCGGCTGGATCGAGGTGATCACCGGCTGCATGTTCAGCGGCAAGACCGAAGAGCTGATCCGCCGTCTCAACCGCGCGCGCTACGCGCGCATGACAGTGCGGATCTTCAAGCCGCGCATCGACAATCGCTACGGCACCGACAGCGTCGTCAGCCACTCGCAGCAGGAGCTCAGCGCGGTCACGGTGGACGACCCGTTCGACATCCTCGCCCACGTCGGCTCGGTCGAGGTGGTGGGCATCGACGAGGCCCAGTTCCTGGGGCCCGACCTGGTCCAGGTCGCGGAATTGCTCGCCAATCAAGGCAAACGCGTGATTATCGCGGGGCTCGATCAGGACTTCCTCGGGCGCCCCTTCGAGCCGATGCCGCACCTGATGGCGATCGCCGAGTATGTCACCAAGAACCTCGCGATCTGTATGCGCTGCGGAAACCCCGCGGATCGTTCGCAGCGTCTCGTGAAGCGCGACGCGACCGTCGTGGTCGGCGGCACGGACGCGTACGAGGCGCGCTGTCGGCGCTGCTTCGATCCGGCGCTCTCCGACGCGTCGCAACGCGACCTGTTCGTCGAACCCGAGGTCGACGAGTCCGAAGTCCCCTGACTCCGCTGCCGCTTGTGATCCGCCGCGAGCGGGAGGACCATCCGGGGTATGCCGGAACGGCGCGGAATCGGGCGGCTCGTCGCCTGCGCGATCGCGCTCGGCGCGAGCGCGGTCGCGTGCGGTAGCGGATCGGGCAACGATCTCTTCGGCGGTGGCACAAGCGGCGTTGGCGGCGCGAGTGGCACAAGCGGCGTTGGCGGCGCGAGTGGCACAAGCGGCGTCGGCGGCGCGAGTGGCGTCGGCGGCGCGAGCGGCGGTACGGGCGGCAGCGCTGGTGCGAGCGGCAGCGCCGGTGCGAGCGGCAGCGCCGGCGCGAGCGGCGGCGCCGGCGCGAGTGGCAGCGCCGGCGCGAGCGGCAGCGGCGGCGCGAGCGGCAGCGGCGGCGCGAGCGGCAGCGGCGGCGCGGGCGGCAGCGCCGGCGCGGGCGGCAGCGCCGGCGCGAGCGGCAGCGCCGGCGCGAGCGGCAGCGCCGGCGCGGGCGGCAGCGCGGGAACCGGGAGCGTCGCTTGCGGCAGCGGCGCCTGCACGCTCTCGAGCGGCGATACGTGCTGCTACGGCGACACCGCGTACTGCTTCAACGACGCCACTGGCGGTAGCTGCGACTGCTCGGGGATCCTCTGCGGCACCACCGTCGCGGAATGCGACGGTCCGGAGGACTGCAGTGCGCCCCAGGTATGCTGCGCCCACCAGGGCTTGATCGCCGGCGAGTTCTCGGACCTCACGTGCCAGGACACCTGCGAGAGCGGCATCGAGCAGCGCGCCGTCGTGTGTCACCTGGGCACGACATGCCCGAAGGGCGCCTGCAAGACCGACGGCCGCTTGCCGTCCGGGTACGGGATCTGCCCCTGACGATCACGCCGCGCGCGTGCAGCGCGACAGCTCGTCGAGCATGCGGTCGGCCAGCGCGAGTCCATCCTTGAAGCGCTCCTCGTCGAGGGCGCGGCGCGTGAGGCGTCCGTCGGGCGAGAGCTTGTACGGCGACGTCCGATCCGCGACGAGCTGACCGACCTTCACGGGATCGAGCGGCGTGTCGTCGCGCAAGATCAGCGTGACGCTCTTCGCGCTGGCGTCGATACCGAGCACGTTGAGCTTGCGCAGCTCCGTCTTGATCCGCATGAGCTCTACCAGATGTCGCGCCTCCGTGGGTGGCGGGCCGAACCGGTCCTCCATCTCCGCGGCGATCTCGGCGACGTCCGCTTCGTCCGTCGCGCCGGACAGGCGCTTGTACAGGCTGAGCCGCACCCCCACGTCAGCGACATAGTCTTCCGGCAGCAGGGCGTCGACGTCGAAGCCGAGATCCGGATCCACCTCGTGCACCACCGGCTCGCCGCGCAGCTCGTGCGTGGCCTCGTCGAGCATCTGGCAGAACAAGTCGAAGCCGACGCTGGCGACGAACCCGCTCTGTTCCGCGCCGAGCAAATCCCCGGCTCCCCGGATCTCCATGTCCAGCGTGGCCACGTGGAAGCCCGACCCGAGCTCGGTGTAGCGTTCGAGCGCCTCGATCCTCATGCGCGCCTCGTCCGTGAGCTGGCTTGGCGGCGGCACCAGCAGGTAGCAGTACGCGCGCTCGCTGGAGCGCCCGACGCGGCCGCGGAGCTGGTAGAGCTGCGCGAGCCCGAACAAATCCGCGCGATCGATGATGATGGTGTTGGCGCGCGGAATGTCGAGACCGCTCTCGATGATCGCCGTCGCGACCAGGATGTCGTACTCGCCGGCGACGAAATCGAGCATCGTGCGCTCGAGTACGGCCTCCGAAAGCTGGCCGTGCCCGACCGCGATGCGCGCGTTGGGCAGCAGCGCCTGCAGCCGCGCCGCGCGCTCGTAGATGCCCTCCACGCGGTTGTAGACGTAGAACACCTGTCCGCCGCGACCGAGCTCGCGCTCGACAGCCTCGCGCACCAGCGTCTCGTCGAAACGCGACGTGATCGTGCGGATCGCGCGGCGATCCACCGGCGCGGTGGTGATCAGCGACATGTCGCGCAGCCCGCCGACGGCGAGCTGGAGCGTCCGCGGGATGGGCGTGGCGCTGAGCGTGAGCGCGTCCACGCTGGCGCGCAGCTGCTTCACGCGCTCCTTGTGCGTGACGCCGAAGCGCTGCTCTTCGTCCACGATCAGCAGGCCCAGCTTCTTGAAGTGTACGTCCTTGGAGAGCAGACGGTGCGTCCCCACGACGACGTCGACGGAGCCGTTCTTCAGCCCCTTGACCGTGTCGAGCTGCTCCGCCTTGGACTCGAAGCGGCTCAGGGCCCGTACCGTGAGCGGATAGTCCGCCAGCCGCGCGGACACGTTGTTGAAGTGCTGCTGAGCGAGCACTGTCGTGGGGCACAGCAGCGCGACCTGACGGCCGTTCATCGCCGCCAGGAACGCCGCGCGTAGCGCGACCTCGGTCTTGCCGAAGCCGACGTCACCGCATACCAGCCGATCCATCACGCGCGTCGACTCCATGTCCGACAGCACGTCGGCGATGGCGGTCATCTGGTCGCGCGTCTCCTCGAACGGGAACGTCGCCTCGAACGTGGCGTACTCGTCGTCCGGCGCCGGAATCGGATCCTTCTTCAGCGCGGCGCGCTCGGCGTACAGCCGCAGCAGGTCGTCCGCCATCTGGCGCACGCGCTTCTGGACCTTGGCCTTGGTCTTCGCGAACGACTGCCCGCCGAGGCGATCGATCTTCGGCGCGCCCTCGGCCCCGGAGAACTTCTGGATCTGGTTCAGCCGGTAGACCGGCAGAAACAGCTTGTCCCCGCCGGCGTACTCGACGACCAGGAGCTCGACGCCGACGCTGCCGATGCTCTTCTTCTCGAGGCCGAGGTAGCGGCCCACGCCGTGGTCGACGTGGACGACGTAGTCGCCCGGCTGCAGTGCGCGGAGATCTTCGAGCACGGCGCGCGCGGTGCGCTTGCGCGAAGTCGAGCGGTGCGTGCGCTGGCCGAAGATCTCCTCTTCCGTGACCAGCACGAAGCCCTCGGCGGGCGCGATCACGCCGCGCGCGAGCGGCCCGACCACGACGTGCACCGTGCCCGCGATGGGACTAGGTGCCCGCTCGGAGTCCACGTGGGCGACCACCGAGACGCCGCGATGCGACAAGAGCGACGCCAGACGCTCCGCCTGGGTGCCCACTCGCGCCACGATCGCGATGTGCAGCCCCGCGTCGCGCCACGCTTCGATGCGCCGCGCCAGCGGATCGAGCGCCCCTTGCTTGCCTTTTGCCGCGCGTGCAGCCTTGCCGGCGCGGCCCAGGTCGGCCTGATCGCGCATCGCCAGCGTCGGTGCGTCGAGCGGCACGACCTCCAGCGGCGCGAGCACGCCGGGCTCATCCGGCGCGCCGACCACGCCGGCGCGATGGGCGGCGTAGACGTGCGCCCGCGACAGCTCCGTCGCTAGCGTCAGCTCGTCGACGTACAGCGACGAGACCGGGAAGTGCGGCTTGCCGGATCGCGCCGCGGCACCCTCGCGCCCACGCTCGAGCTCCTCGCTCAGCGCCGCGACGACCGCGACCGGGTCCTCGACGACGATCGCGAGGTCGTCCGGCAGATAGCTCCACAGCGGGACCAGCTCGTAGAACGCGGGCAAGAAGCCCTCCGCGCCGAAGAACGCGCGCCCGGTCGCGACGTCGTCCACCAGCGTGCGCGTCTTGGTCGTGGGCAGATCCACGGCGTCGCACAGCGAGCGCATCATCTGCTCGGCGCGCGCTTCAGTGTCCATGTCGATGATCGCGTCGCTGGCCGGGAACAGCCACACCTCTCCGAGATCGTCGAGCGTGCGCTGGTCCTCCGGATCGAAGCTGCGGATCGACGCGACCAGATCGCCGTACATCTCGATGCGCGCCGGCAACGGCGCCTCCGGCGCCCACACGTCCACCAGGCCGCCGCGCACGGCGAAGCTGCCCGGATCTTCGACGACGGGCACGCGCAGGTAGCCCGCCGACGTGAGCGTCGCGGCCGTCTGCCCGACATCCAGCTCCTGCTCGCTGACGATGTGCAGCGTCGCCGCGCGCATCACCTCCGGCGGTGCGACACGCCGCGCGAGCGCCGCGACGCTGGTCACGACGAAGCGCCACGGCAGACCGCTCGCTAGATGCGAAAGCGTCGCGGTCCGCATCATCGCCAGGCGCCGATCCGGGTGCACTTCCGCGTACGGGCTCGCCTCCGGCGCGGCGAGCAGCAGCGGCTCGCCGACCTCGAGCGCGGCGCCGTTCGGCGCCGGCAAGGGCAGTGCCCGCGACAAGCTTGCCAGGTCCGCCGCCGCGCGCCGCGCGCCGTCCGTGTCCGCCGCGATGTACAGCACGCGCCGGCCGCCACGGGCCACCGCGCGCGCGAGCAGCGCCGGCGCCGAACCCTCCGCGCCCACGACGTGCACGACGCTCCCCGGCTCGTTCGCCAGCTCCGCGGCCTCCGCCGCGGTCACGATGCGTCGATCCGACGGCAGCGTCAGCGGCTCCGCTACATCGTCGAGCACGGCGTCGGATTCGGGCATCGGGGCCCCGCGGCTTAGCACAAATCAGCCGGGTCCTGATGCCGGTCCGGCGCGGTATCCCGCGACGCGATCGCACCATCGGCCGCGGCGCGCCGCCGCTCGAAGCGCGGGGTTCCGCGCCGGACCGGCAGCCCCTCGATCGGACTTCAGCGGATCTTCGTCTCGCAGCCGACGAGGATGTCGACCTTGGCGTCGGCGGCGGCCTTGGCCGTCGTGCACGTGGTCGGGCAGAGCTGGATGTTGTCGCCGTCGTAGTACCAGCCGTCCAGGTTTCCGCAGCCGCCCGGCGCCTGCTTCACCTCGGCGGGTTGTCCGTTCGTCGTCAGCTGGACGTTGATCTTGTTCTTGTCCACGGTGCCGGCCTCGGGCTGCGGCAGCGCGAAGGTGCAGCCGAGCGCGGTGCCGCTGATCTGGCCGATGATGCCGGCAAGCGCGGCCGCGTCGAACGTGCCCTGGGTCATGTCGAAATGACACGGCGTGCCCGGATCGCCGCCGGTCTTCGTGAACGCCGTGCCGTCGCAGTTCGACGGGACCGTCGTGGGCGAGCCGGCGTAGGCGTAGGCGCTCAGCGCCAGGCGCATCGAGTACGGCGCGGTGGCGTACGGGCCCTGGTTCTGGCCGTGGCTGTCGGATCCGGGCACGCCGACGATGAACGTGCTGACGGGCTTGGCCGGATCGACGTACGCCTTGCTGATCAGCTTGACCACGTTATCCGGAAATTCCCAGTCGGGGCACAGTCCGTCGGAGTAGCCGCCGCGGGCGCCGCCCGTGGTGGAGGCGCAGCTGAAGCCGCCGTCCGTGATGAACAGCATCAAGCGCTTGCCGTTGATGGAGTAGCCCTGGAGCGCCTGGATCGCGGCGTTCATCGCGTCGTAGCCGGGGCTCGCGTCGGTGGCGGTCGAGTCCGGCGAGTGGCTCGTCAGCCAGGTGTAGATGTCCTTGCGCACGCCGCTGGACGCGTTCGACTTGTCCGTGCCGGCATTCGCGATGGGCACGTCCGGTAGCGACGACACGCCACAGGTGACCTGCGGGACCAGGATCGAGATGCACTGCGGCGCCGCCACCTGGAACGCCGGATAGGCCAGCAGCCCGAGCGCGATGTTGTCGAGCGCGTTCTGGTCGATGGCCTGCACGATGGCCTGCTGCGCGGCGGCCCACTTGCCGTTCGTCGTCATGCTCGAGCTGCGGTCGAGCACGATCATCATGGCCACCGGGCTCTGCTCTGCCTGGAACGTGGTCGCGGCACAGGCGGCGTCGGAATTGAACGCGTCGCTGCCGGCGTCGATGCCCGTGGCGCCACTTCCGCCCGAGCCGCCCCCCGCGCCGCTGCCCGCGCTGCCGCCGCTGCCGCCCGAGCTGGGATTCGAGCCGCCGCCCGAGGCGCTGCACGCCGCGGCAATGGCGATCGCCGACAAACACCCGAGAAAGACCGCTTTGCCCGCCACGAGCGCCAAGTGTACCACGAGCGGGGATGGCTCAATCCACGGGCGGCGCGCGCCGCGGGGCGCGGGTGAGCGTGTTCCTCGAGCGCGCCCTGCTCGGTCACGTGGTGGCCTATCCCGTGGGATTTCTCGCAGCGGTGGCCGCGATTCCGATCGCGCTCCCGGCGTGCCATGCGGCGCTTTCCAGTGTCGGCGGCCGGGGGCCGCGCTCGGCGTTCGTTCGGGACCTGGCGCAGCGCATGGCGCTCTCGCCGCCAGAGGGTGCGCAGCTCGAGATCGTGCTCAAGTTCCTGCTGTGGGTCGCTCTCGCGGTGCTGCTGCTCGTTCACGTCGCGGTCTTGCCGTGGGCGATCGCGTCGGCGCGCGGCTCGACCGCCGTGGACCGCGCGCGCCGAATGTTCGTGCGGACCGTGGCAACCATCACAGCCATCATCGTCGTCACCGGAGCGGCGGGGTGGATCTGGCTATACTCCCTGTGAGGCACGCATGACTCTGCCCTGGACCGCTTCGTGGCTGGCTGCGACCTTGCTCGTCGCGTGCGGTGGCTCGGGAGAACCCCCGCCAAGCGCGTCCGACGGCGGCGGCAGCGGCGGCACGGGCGGCGTGCTCGACGGCGGCGGCAGCATCGACCCGCCGCCGAACGGCGCCGACCTGTGTCCGAAGGGGGCCTGCAACTTCCAGACGCAGGACGGCTGCGGCGCGGGCCAGTCGTGCATGCCCGCGGTGAGCGGCAGCGACGTGGTGCCCGCCTGCCAGAGCGCGGGCACGAAGCACAGCGGCGAGGCGTGCAGCGGTTGGAACGACTGCGCGGCGGGCTTGTTCTGTGCCGAGGGCGCGTGCCACACGCTGTGTTGCGGCGGCGACTGGTCGGCCTGCCCCGACGGCGAGAGCTGCATCCGCCAGCTCTCCGTCAAGGTCGGTGACGCCAGCGTGCCGTCGGGCGCCGACCTGTGCTTCCCGGTCAACGACTGCGATCCGCTGGATTCCAACGCGTGCTCGGCGACGCCCGGCCAGGCGTGCTTGATCGTGGACCCCACGGGCAACGTCGCGTGCACGCCGGAAGGGACGGGAACCGCGGGCGATGCGTGCAGCGGCAGCGTGCACTGCTCGCGCGGGTTCGCGTGCGTCGCCGAGCAATGTCGCCGCCTGTGTCGGGCCATCTCCGGCGGCGAGCCGGCGTGCCCGTCCGAGGAGGGCGTGTGCGTGCACTACAATCGCGACCCGGCCGGGGTCGGCGAGTGCACGCCGCAGTAGCGCCTAGTGCCCGAGCAGGTTCGTGATCGCGTGCGTCGCGCGAGCGCCCATGAGTCCGAACTGCACGCCGAAGCCGGTCGGCTTGGCCCAGCGCACGATCGCGGGCAGCTTGACCTCGCCGTTCGTGCCAGGGAGTGTGATCACGATGGTAAGCTGCGTGCCGAACGATGGCGCCGCTTCCGACTCGACGAACATGCCGCCGACACTGATGTCCTTGGCGACGCCGGAAAACGCGTCTGCGTCCGCGAGCTCGCAGACGACGTCCAGGTTGACGGGGGCACGGGGATGAACACGCTTCTCTTGCACGGTTGCCTCTGGAGATCGCCGGATGGGCCGCGCTGATAGCACGGACCCGGAAGGGCCGGAGGATCGATCGTGGATACGCCGCGCCGCAGCTGTCAAGGACGCGGACCGACATATGTCAGGTCGAGCTCCGGCACGCGGATGGAAGCGCCACTTCGAGGGCTGGGAGCTCGCCGTCGTGGCCGTCTCCACGGTGCTCCTCGCCGCGCTCTTGTTCGTGCCGCGGCCGGCGGAGCCCGATGCGTTCCCGCTGCCGGAGGTGGACCGCGTCGCGCAGAGCCGCGCAGCAGAAGCCGACCACGCCCGCGCCCGCGCCGCGTTGCGCCATCCGCTACCCTACGACGTGCGCGCCGTCGGCGAGGCGTTCCGCGGCTACGGCCTCGCCAGCATCGAGCGCGACACCGCGCTGGTCGTCGATCAGCGTCGCGATCTCGAGCGCGTGGCAGCGCTCGCGCGACAGCGCTTCGGTGACGCGCCGCTCTTGACGTTGCGCGCTGTGCAGACGTTGTTCTTCCAGCGCGCGCTCTCCCACTGGGAAGCGACCGGCGAGCAGAACGCGGATCTGCGCGAGCTCGGCGGCGAATTCCTGTCGCACGCGGAGGAGAGCGGCTGGATCCGCGCTCCCCACGAGCTTGTCCTGTCGGAGAGCGAGCGCACCACGCTCTTCCACATGCGCTGGGACGAGCTCACCGGACTGCGCGACACGTTGCCGCTGTCGCCCACGCTCGACGATTGGCGCGCCTACTACCGACTCTTGATCGAGCACCCCGAGGGTTCGCTTGGCCAGGGCGGCGACGAGCGGCGGGATCGCGTGCGCCTCCGGCTAGGCTACGTCGACGCGCTCTCGAAGCACGATCCGGACTACCCCGCGGATCTCGCGCGCGGCGTGCTGCTCTACCAGCTCGGGATGTATCCCGACTCCGCCCAGGCGCTGCGCGCGCACCTGCTCCGGCACTCCGACGGCCCCTGGACGCTCCGGGCGCAGAACTACCTCCGTGCGGCGACGGCGCGGGCGAAAGCGGTGACGGCGTTCTGAGCGGTCGCGCCGCGGGGCCGGTCCGGCGCGGCACCCCGCGTTCCGACCGGCCTGCCGCGGCGATTCTCCACGCTATCCTCACTTGACCGCACGCCCGCGCCGAGCGATTTCCCCTTGTATGAGCGACGTTCCCGACACGCCCGAGGACTTCTTCACCAAGTACATCCCCAGCCGCTTCAATGCGGTGAAGGGCGCGCTCGCCGGCAAGTCGTCGACGGGCAGCATGGTGTTCCGCGTCGCTCCCGGCCCGGAGTGGACGTTCCGCCTCAAGGACGGCGAGCTCGATATCAGCACCGGCATGGCCGACGACGTGATCCTGCAGGTGACGGTTCCGGAAGCGGACTTCAAGCCGGTGTTCGTCCACGGCGCGGAGCTCTCCGAGGGGCAGGAGCTCAAGCCCGAGGCGCAGGTGATGGCGTTCCGCGCCCTGACCATCGACAGCGAGAAGGCCAAGCTCGTGAAGAACGTCGCGGGCAGCGTGGCCTTCATCATCACCGACGGGGACGCCGTCCGCAAGCTGGTGATCACGCCGGGCAGCGCGGCGCCCAAGCTCGACGCGCCGGACTGCAAGCTCGAGTGCCAGATGAGCGACTTCATCGACATGCAGTCGGGCAAGGTTCAGCCGATCCAGCTCGCCATGAGCGGGAAGATCCGCATCGTCGGCAACGCGCAGATCCCGATGGCGCTGTCCGGCGTGTTCGCCTAGGCGAAGCCGGCCGCGCTACTCGAAGCGCCGGACCTGGATGCTCGTGGTGGTGATGTCCTCGCCGACCACGATGTCGGAGATGACGACCACGAAATCGCCGGCGAGCAACCGGTTGCGCTGGCGCAGCCGCGCGAACGCGTCGTCGAGCGTCGCCGCCGGCTCGCTGTGCAGGTCGATCACGAACGGCACCACGCTGCGCAGGAGCCACAGCTTGCGCCGCACGCTGCTCATGTTGGTGAACGCGTAGATCACCGCGTCCCGCGGGCGGAAGCTCGAGACCAGCTGGGCGAGCAAGCCGCGCCGCGTGATCACGACGATCGCGCGCGCGCCCATCGAGTCCGCGAGCCGGCACGCCGCACGCGCGAGCTCCTCCGGCGCGCCGTCGGGGTGGCGCGCGAGGTGGAAGTCGAGCCCCGGCTCCTTTTCGATGCGGCGGATGATGCTGTCCATCACCTGCACGCAGCGCACCGGGTGTCGTCCGGTGGCGGTCTCGCCGCTGAGCATCAGCGCGTCTGCCTGCTCATAGACGGCGTTCGCCACGTCCGTGACCTCCGCGCGCGTCGGCATCGGCGCCTGGATCATCGACTCCAGCAGGTGCGTCGCGACGATCACCGGCTTTCCCGCGACCGCGCACGCCCGCACGATGCGTCGCTGGATTACCGGCAAGTCGCGGATGTCGACCTCCACGCCAAGGTCGCCGCGCGCCACCATGACGCCGTCGCTCACGGCGAGGATCGCCGGGAAGTTGTCGACGCCCTCCTGGTTCTCGATCTTGGCAATCAGCTGCGTGCGCGTGCGCGCCGCTTCGATCATCGCCCGCGCCTCGAGCACGTCGCTCGGCGAGCGCACGAAGGAGAGCGCGATGAAGTCGACCTCCTGCTCGATCCCGAACTGGATGTCGCGCTTGTCCTTCTCGGTGATGCTCGGCAGGTTCACGCGGATGCCCGGCAGGTTCACGTGGCGACGCGACCCGATGGTCCCGCCGTCGATCACCTTGCAGGTGAGCTTGCGCGCGTGCATCTCCAGCACTTCCAGGTTGATGAGCCCGTTGTCCACGGTGACGCGATCGCCGACGCGAAGGTCGTTGACCAGATCCTCGTAGTTGACGTGGACGCTCTTCTCCTCCGGATCGTCAACCGGGCTCACGGTGAGGGAAACCGTGTCGCCGACGGTCAGCGAAAGCCCCTCGCTGACCTCGCCCGTGCGGATCTCCGGGCCCTGCAGGTCGAGCAAGAGCGAGATCGGATGATTCAGCTTCTTGTTCAGCCCCTTGATCTGCCGGATCACCTTCAAGTGCGACGCGTGATCGCCGTGCGAGAAATTCAAGCGCGCGACGTTCATGCCCGCCTTCGCGAGCTGCTCGATGGTGTCGTAGTCGTTGCTCGCCGGACCGAGCGTGCACACGATCTTGGTAAGCCGGAAATCACGCCGCCCGGGCTGTTCGCTCATTGCAGCCCATCACTACCACAAGGGCGTGATCTTGCCGGTCCGGCGCGCTATCCCCGCGCGCTTCCGCGCCGGACCGGCAAACCCACAATCCTGGATCAGGGCGTCGCGGAAGCCGGCGGGGGCGGCAGCTGTGTCCAGCGCAGGCTCTCGCCCGTCTGGCTACTGAGCTTCTGCGTCTTCCAGCGCTTGAGCGACATGAAGAACAAACCGCCGCCCTGGCGCGTGGAGAAGAACGCGAGCATGCGGCCGTCGGAGCTGCACGCGGGATACGAGTTGGAACCCTGGTTCTGCGTGAGGCGCGCGATGCCCTGGCCCTTCTCGTTGCTCATGACGAGATCCTGGCGGTTGCCGGCGACGCCTACGGCGTACACCAGGCGGATGCCGTCTTCGGTGTCGCAGAACGCCGGCGCCGCCGCGGTGAAGCCCATGGGTGACACGGCCTTGCCGTCCACGTAGACGCGCTGGGTGCCGTTCTTGGCGCCGCCGATCCACGCGAGCTTGCCCGAGGGGCTGTACACGGGATGCGTCGCCAGCAGCGTGGTCGAGACCTTCTGCATGCCCGAGCCGTCGGGATTGCCGGCGTAGATCGACGTGGTGGCGTTCTGGGCCACGGCAATCGCCATCTTGGTGTGGTCCTTGTTGAACGCGACGCTGTAGATCGACGTGTCGAACGCCACGTTGACCCGCGCGGGCGCCGCGCCCGGCGTGATGTGGAACAGGTGGAACGGCGAGTAGTGCGCGCTCGCGGTGTAGAAGACCTGGGCGTTCGGGCCCCACGTAGGCGCGATGGCGGTGACGTCCTCGGCGGTGATCGGCGTCAGATCGTGACCGTCCGAGTCCATGGTGAAGATGCGGCGGTTCTTGCCCCACTTGCCGCTGTAGGTGAAGTGACTGGCGAAGCCGCCCGGGCGCCCGGTGATCGCGCCCAGCAACGCGTCTGTCACGCGGTGGGCAGTGACGCGAACCTCGGATTCATCGACCACGAGCTTCTTCTGGTAGACGGGGTCCTTTCCCACGTCGAGAAAGTAAGCGAGCCCGAACACCTCGATCTTGCCGCTCTTGTCCTTGCGCGCCGAGACCTTGACGATCACCTCCGCGCCGACCTTGCGCCAAGCGTCCACGTCCACCGGATCGTCGAAGCCGTAGAGCCCAGGCGGCGCCTTCTTGTCGGGGACGACGTTGAACATTCCGGTCAACTCGAGATCGCGGCGCACGACGCCACGCACGATCACGTCTTCCATGTCCGGCGACAGCGACGGCAGCACGGCGAGCGTGGTGACGTGCTCGGTCTGGGTCGGGGAGATAGGCAGCGTGCCGAGCGGACTCTCGTCCGCTGGCGGTGCGGGTTGAGCCGCTGCCACGAGCGGCGACAGCGCGATGGCGATCGCGCCGATACCAACAATCATTCGCATTTCTGACCCATGGCGTTGAAGCTCAGGCTGAGGCTCGACCCGAGAATGTCCGGATACAGCGGCGGAGGCGGCGGCACTTGCTGACCTTTCGCGGAGTCCATCGCGGCGCGTACGTCCGCATCGAACACCGCGTTGCCGCTGGCGCTGCCGACGGCATAGCCCGTCACTGTTCCGTCGGGCGAGAGTGTTGCCGTTGCCGTGCTACGAAGACCCTTGAGCTGGTCGCACGGGATCGAGCCGGGTGCCACGTGGAATCGCCGCGTGAACCAGCCGATGACCTTCATGCGGTACTGGCTCACCGCCCTGGCTTTGAGCGGGTCGGTCTCGGTGCCTTCCTTGACGCCGTTCGCCGCGCCCGGGCCCTCGACCTGCGGTGCGTCGGGTGCGGCGTCGATCTTCTGCAGATCGGGATCCACCTGCGCCACGACCTCCGCGTCCGGCGGCGGCGCTTCTGCGTCCGCGGTGGCGACCGGCGCGGTCGGGATCGCGTCCGGCGTCTTCTTCGCGTCCGGGGACGGCGCGCTCTTTGCCTCGTACTGCTTGACCGGCGCCTGCTTCTTCCACATGTCCGGCAGCTTCGCCCGCACCTTCTTGCCGCCGAGCTTGAGCAGCGGCAGCTCGTCCATCACGGGCTTCACGGCGATCGGCACCTCCGCCGGCGTCGTGTCCCGTGCTGCCTTGATCGTCAAGGAGTCGGCGCCACCCACGGCGAGCACGACGAACAACGAGACCTCGACGATCGCGGCGCCGGCGAGCGCGACCCCCAAGTCCACGGGCGAGAAGCTCTTCGTGGCGCTGGTCATGGGTGTCGGTTCGGCGCGGAAGCCGGCTGGTTCGTCTTGCCGCCCTTGGCGCCCTTGGCGGGCTCGTCCGGGACTTCCTCGAGCTCCGGCTGCACCAGCAGGTTCAACGAGTCGACACCGCTCGATCGTGCTGCCGCGACGACCCGCGCGACCACGCCGTAGTGCGCGTCCTTGTCGGCGCGGATGTAGAGCTCGCGCTCTTTCTGTACCCGCGCGTTCTTGCGCAGCGCCTGCTCGACGTTGGCCGTCACGTCCTCGTCGCCGAACATGATGCGCTCGTCCTTGGTCACCGTGACGAGCAGTCGCGCGTCCTTGACGGGCGTGTTGGCGGCCTTCACCTCGGGCAGGCTGATCTTGAGCCCGGTGGTGAGTAGCGGCGCCGTGACCATGAACACGACGAGCAGCACCAGCATCACGTCGACGAGCGGCGTGATGTTGATGTCGCTGAATCCGCGACGACCGCCGCGCCTGCCGCCGAGCTTGACCGCCATGCGCCGCTTCCGTCAGTACCCGCCGGCCATGGGTGGAGGTCGGTTCGACTCGCGCACCAGCGGCACGGCCGACGACGGGCCGGCGGGCTCGGCCGCCAGCATCTCGGCCCACACTTCGCTGGACGCGTGCACTTCGTCCAGTAGATCGCCGATGCGCCGGTCGACGTAGTTGAAGCCGATGGTCGCGGGGATCGCCGCGATCAGCCCGAACGCCGTCGCGATCAACGCCTCGCCGATGGCCGGCGCGACGACCGGCAAGGACGCGCTCTTCTCGACGCCGATACGGATGAACGCGTTCATGATGCCCCACACCGTTCCGAACAAACCGATGAACGGCGATGCCGACGCGATGCTCGACAACGTGGGCATGAGGCTCGACGCGCGCTGCTGCTCGTCCGCGATTGCGCGCTTGGCGACGGCCATCAGCAGATCGGAGCTCAGATTCCGGTGGTGATGGCGCTTGGCGAGCTCGATCAGCACGCGCCCACCGGGCGATTCGCGGTGCTTGAGCGCGAGCGAGATCAAGCCCGAAGCGCCGTCCACCGACTCCGCCTCTTTCTCGAAGCGGTGCTGGGCGGTGCGCAGCCGCCGGAGCTGGAGCGACTTGAGAAACCAGATCACCCACACCGCGATCGACGCGACGACCAGGATCAACAGGACGACCTGCACGATGCCCGAGCTGCCGAGCGCCAGACGGATCGGGCTGACCGGCTCATCGGGGATCGGCACGTTCTGCGGGTCGATCAGCATTTCACGTCGCTATAGCGCGATCGCTGTCGCACGTCAGTCGGCCAGGTCTACGTCGACGCGGCGATCCTTCGCCCAGCCGGCCTCGTCGGTGCCAGTCGCGTCCATCTCGCCACGCGATGTCGTCTGGATCTGCTTGCCAGTCAGACCCGCCTGCACGATGTAGCCCTTGACGTTGTCGGCGCGTTGCTGGCCGAGCACCATGTTGTACTCGTTCTCGCCACGCGGGTCGGCGTGACCCACGAGCGCCATCGTTCGTCCCTTCAACGGACCGTCACTGAAGCACTTGGCAAGCTGTCCGAGGACCCGGCGATCCTGCGGCCGTACGTTGGACGAATCGAACGCGAAGAACGCGTCCGTGTCGCTGATGCCGCAGGCCTTCCGGATCGCGTCGGAGATGTTGATCTGCGATTGACTGGGGTTGTCGCCGGGCTTCTGGCTCTGGCTCGTCGCCGTGGGCGCGGCGACCGCGTCCTGGGTCCCACCGGTCGGGGCCGCGGGCGGCTTCTTCTCGTCCGATCCGCACGCGGCCGCGAGTGCGGACGCTAGAACAACAGCAGTCAGTACGTGGAACCTCATGGGGGCTTCCTCCTGGTCGCTTGAACAAGGTTTGGACGGGCGTCGAGTTCCGACCGCGGTGTGCGACGGGCTCCAGAAGTCGAGGGATGCGCCGTCGCCGTCGGCCTGGCAACTCTCCCAACTCACGCCCCGTCGCCGACATTCCATTCGTAACGAGGCCTGACATAACTTGCAAGCAATGTATCTTCGCGGAATCGCACGGATCTCGATTCCGGGTGGGTGGCCGGATCGTCTTCAGCGGCCGCTGTACAGGTAGAACAGCAGGCCGGCCGTCCCGAACACGAAGAACACGACCAGCAGGACCCCGAGCGCCCGCCCCCGCGGCGGCGGTGCGGCGCTACGTGACGCTTCGAGACGCGCGAGCGCGAGCGCGGTGATCGCTCCGAGACGCTTCTGCGCCGACGGGCCGCGGTCGCGGTCGCCCGTCATCCCCCGGTAGCGCGTCGCCGCCTCCGCGAGCTGGTCCGAGCGCTGGCAGTAGTCGAGGAACGCCGCGTGCGCCTTGTCCTCGTCCCACCGGTCGAGCACGTTCTTCCACAGTGCATCCAGCGCGGGGTCGCCCATCATGCGATGCGAAGCTCGCGGGCGAGCCGTCGCGTGATCGCGAAATAGGCGTCGCGCGCGTGGGGCTCGTTGAGGATGTGGAAGTCCTTGCCCGCCAGCCCGACGCAGCCGAAACAGTAGTTGCACTCGACCAGCGCGACGCTCCTGACGAGATACGAGCACGTCGAGCAGTTCTCGCACTCGACGCAGTGCTGGCAGCCGAACAAGCCGCGCGAGCCGCGACAGTGGGCACAGTCCGTGCACATGCTCGAGCGCACGCAGTAGTGACAACGCACCATCCGCTCCGAGTCGCGACAGAACGTGCAGCCGTTGCATGCACGACAGCCGACGCATTCAACGCAGCGCTCGTTGTCGCCGTCGCGGCCTAGAGCCGTCGTAAGCTCGTGGTAGCGGGCTTCGAACTCGCGCGCCGTGAGCTCGCCGGACATCGGAACGTCTCAGGCCCGGATCGTGCGCCGCAGCGTCGCGGCCGCCTCGCGCGTCGCCGGGTCGTCCGCGTACTCTTCCAGCCGGCGCAGGCGCTGCTCCAGCACCGGGCGCTTGATCGGCGTGGCATCGGCCAGGAGCCGCGCCAGCACGTCGACGGCGGCGCAGGCCAGCTCCTCGTTGAAGTGCTCGAGCAACTGGAGCTGGACCTCCTGCTCCTCGGGAAACTCGAACCCGGCTTCGCGGTAGTCACTGGCCGCGCGCGAGATGGCG
Source organism: uncultured delta proteobacterium (assembly GCA_963775185.1). GTDB lineage: Bacteria > Myxococcota_A > Polyangia > Polyangiales > Polyangiaceae > JAPSGB01. Next base: position 77,066 of record CAVZIE010000022.1, read on the forward strand.
CCCCGGCCCTCGGATGACATCAGGCGATCGAGCAGGCGCCGGCGCTGCGTCTCGCGTTCGTCCGTCTCGGTGGAACGAAGCTGGACGATGCGCGCGCTTCGACGCTGCGGGCGCTCGTTGCCGCGCACGACGGTCGCGGGCGTCGCGGGAAGCGTCGCGTCCGCCGCATCCGGCCCCAGCGCCTCCGCTTGCGCCGCGCGCGGGCTCGCCGCCGGCGTCGCCGAGGCTGCGACGGTGCCGCGTGCCGGCTTCGCCGCCAGCAGCGGCGAGTTCGGGCGGCGCGCCGCGATCATCACTGGTTCGGCGTTCGCGCGAGGCGACGTCCGCGCCTTGCGTCTCCGCCGCCGGCCCCCACCGGACCTCTGGCGTTGTCCATCCATGGATCGTGTGTTCCTCCCGCTTGGGGAACGCTCGCTGTCGAGCGCGCCGTGGCGGTCGTCCGAGTGGGTCCCCTCCCCGCGCGCACCATCAGGCCACGGGCGGTCGGCGCCCAGGTCAAAACACCGGACTTCCGCGACCGAATACCACAAGCTCCGTGAAGCGCCGAGGAATTTCGGCCGTCGAGTCGCGCTCGCGCAGCCGCGAACGCGCCTTCGCGCCGGAACGCGTTTTCCTCGATGGCTCGAGCCCGTGGGACAATGGCTTCCCGCCATGCGAGGCCGCGCGTTGCTCAAGCCGTACTCTCTCGTCGCCAGCGCGCTGTGCGCCTGCGCGCCGACACCTGTCGCGGCGCCGTCCGTCGCCACCCCGGCAACGCCGATGGATTCGCCGCCGCCCGCCCCGATCGCTCGCGTCGGGATCTCCGCGACCCGCTGGGAGCGGGTCGTCTCGCGACGGTTCTCGCTCAGCGTCCCGCTGCCCGAGCGCAGCGCGTGGCGGGTCGACGACGCATCGACGCCGTGGTTCGTCGCGCGCCACGCGCCCAGCGACTCGCAGCTGCTCGCTCGCACCTGGGCCGCGCCGCGCCTGGTGCGGCCCTCGGAGTGCGAGCAGCAAGCGCGCCTCTGGCGCCCCGACCTCCCCGCGCCATCGCCCGACACCGAAGTCGATCGGCGCGTCCTGCACGTGCCGGACGGGTTCCAGACGGATCTGATCGTTGCCGTGCAGGCCGGCAAGACCGGGATCGAGGGTTTCGTCCTGGGGTTCGGCGCGGCGATTGGTCGCTGCTACGCCGTGGTCTACACGACCTCGGCGCAGGGGCGCGATGCCCAGGGTGCCGTGGGTCGCCGCCTCGCGATCGCCGTCGACGGCGTCGTCGCCCGCATCGGCCTGCTTTCCATCGAAGATCGCGTGGCTCCCTGAGGCCCGACGCATCGGCCGGTCAGCCGGTCGCCATCGGGCCAAATGCAGTAATTGTGCCGTGCGCACGCGCGCTTTTAAGTCCAGACTCACACTACTAATGACAGTTATTCCAGATTCCGTAACGTACCAGGCGCCCGGGCAGCGTTTCCGAAGGCGCTGACAAAACACAGGAAACTGTTGAACGACATCGCGTTACGACTGGCTGAGCGTGTACGTCAGCTTCGCATCCAGGTCGGCATGACCCAGGCGGAGCTGGCATCTCGCGCCGGCGTCACGGTGGAAACCGTCGCTCGCCTCGAGCGCGTGTTGCGCGGGCGCTCGTCCGCGAACGCGAACCCCTCGCTCGAGACGATGGCGAGGCTGAGCGCAGCGCTTGGCGTCGAGGTCGCCGACCTGCTCATTCCGCCTACCAAGCCGCTTCAGCGCGACGACCGCATCATGCGCGTGCTGCGCGGCGCGACCCCGGCGACGCGGCGACGCGTCCTGCGCGTGGCCGAAGCGCTAGTGCGCGAGGATCGCGCGAACCGCCCGGCGGCGCGGAGCGGCAAGCGCAAGAGCTGAGCGACGCGCTCAGAAGTCCCGGACCATGCGCTCGAGCGTCTCGCGCATCCGGCGCGAGACCATCCCGACAGCGACGACCGATAGCTGATCGCGCCGGAACAGACGCGCAGCCGCTGCCAGGACGTCTTGTCGCGTCACCGCGCAGAGCTGCTCGTAGCGCTCCTGGGGCGTTCGCGCGAGCCCGGTGAGCTGCCCCAATCCCAGGAAGTCCGCGACCTCGGCCGGGCTGTCGACGATCTCGCGCAGCTGCCAGCCGATCCGCCGCTTGATGCGATCGAGCTCGGCGTCCGTCGGGCCGTTGTCGCGGAGCTCGGAGAGGACGCGAAGGATCTCCGACAGCACGTCCGCGGTGCGTTCGTGCGCTGTCTCTGCAGCGACGTCGAGCAGGCCCGAGTCCGAATACGCCTCGCACGTCGCCGATACGTCGTAGCAGAGCCCGCGGCTGTCGCAGAGGCGGTGGTAGAGGCGTGCGGACATGCCGTCGTCCAGGCTTCGCAGCAGGAGCTCGACAGCCGGCTCGTCGGGATCGTGCTCGCCGGGTGATCGGAACGCGACGCGGAGATCGGTCTGACTCGACGAGTGCCGCATGTAGCGGAAACGCACCCCGTCCTGCGGTGCCGGCGCCGCGGTCGCGGGCAGGGCGCCCCCAGGGAGATCTCCGAGCAGCCTCTCGGCCGTCGCCAACATGCGCTCGGGATCGATCGGACCGGCGACGGTGAACGTGGTGCCGGCACCTACGAAGTGGGCCGCGTGATGGCGCCGCAGCATCGACTCGTCGAAGACGTCCAGGTGCCGCAGCGTGCCGGTGATGGGAAAGCCCAGCGGGTGATCGCCGAAGCTCAGCGTTCGCACGAGGTTGTCCGCGTCGACTTCGTGGCCCTCGTCGTCGAGGCCCTCGAGGATCTCCTCGCGCACGATGCCCTTCTCGGTGTCCATCCCCGAGAGCAAGGGTGAGCGGAACACTTCGCAGAACAGCGGAAGCACCTCATCCACGTTCTCGGGTGGGACGCCCACAGCGAGCGTCATGTGGTCGACGTAGGTCGCCGCGCCCAGCGACCCGCCGAGCGCCTCGAACGCGAGCGCTTGCTCGTGCGCCGAGTCGTGGTGCGGCGTGCCGCGGTACAGCATGTGCTCCAGGAAATGGCTGATGCCATTGTCGTCCGCCGTCTCGAAGCGCGGACCGAGCCGGACGTGTGCTTCGAGCACGACCGTGTGCAAGCCCGGAAGCGCCATGGCCGACGCCCGGACGCCGGACGCGAACGTGGTCTTGACGGGAAGCAGCGCGGGAACGCGAGGATTCATCGAAGCAAGCATGAACCGGCCACCGTCGGCCGTCGACGACCGGCTCGGCGTCAGCCCTCGTCCCGGCCCTTCACTTCTTCGAGGAAGCGCGAATCCATCTTGATCTTGTCCTTCGCCGCTGCCTTGAGCTGCGCGATGTAGCGCGCCAGCGCGTCTTCCTGCTTGGCGGCGCGCAGCAGCCGCATCCAGCGACCGCGATCCTTCTCGAACTCGTCGCGTTTGACCGGGTCGAGCTCCTTCAGCTGCATGACGGCGGCGCCCGCTTGGGTCGAGATCGGCTTGCTGTAGACCGCGTCCGGCTTTCCGAGATCGAACGCCTTGACCGCTGGGACCTCGGACGCGAGCGCGTCGGGGATCGGGCTGCCGTCGACCGTGAAGGGCGCCGAGATTTCCACCTTGGGTCGGCTCTCGTCCGACAGCGCGGGCGGCTCCTCGTTCTTCTTCTTCTCGGTGGCCCCGGCCTTGCCCGTCGAGCTGCCGGCGGACGCGTAGGATGCGGACAGCTCCTTCGTCGCTTCGTCCAGCTTCTGGCCCTTCTGCACGCGCTCGATCAGCTCGGCGGCGAACTTGTTGAGTCGCTCGTCGGCGGCGAAGCGAGCGTACATGCGCCGCGCGATCGTGCGGCGCCCCACGCTCTGCAGCGCGTCGGCCTTGAGGCGCTTCTCGAGCTGGATCAGGTGGAAGCCGCGCCCCGTCTCGATCACCGGCGAGACCTCGCCGTCCTTCAGCTTCGCGGCCGCTTCGAGCAGCTCCTTCTCGCCCGTACCATAGGTGTCGCCGATGCACCCGAGCTCGCCGCCGACCATGGCCGTAGGGCCGCTGTCGAGTTGTCGCGCCAGTTGCTCGAAGGACGCGCCCTTCTTGAGCTTCGCCGCGGCGGCGTCGATCTTGTCGCGAAGTGCCTTCTTGTCCTCGTCGCTCGCGTCCTGGTCGAACGGCAGCAGGATCTCGCGTACGACGGGACAACCGGCCGTCCAGGTCTTCTCCTCGGTCTTCCACGCGGAGTCGACCTGCGACTTGTTTTCCGACGCCCACTTGTCCACGGCGACGTCGGAGATGTCGATCGTGTACTTCGCGAACCAATCGCGGTTGAGCTCGACCGTCCTCACGATGGCCTTGGAGCGCTCCCTCGAGAACTCGGCGAAGGCCTCGGCCTCGGACACGCGGGCCCGGGAGCGTACGAGATCGCGCATGCGATCCGCGATGAGCTCGCGGCGCTGCATCTCCTTGAACTCCTTCGGGCTGCGGTTCGTCGTGTTGCGTACGACACGCTCGTAGATCTTGTAGTCGAAGCCCTGCGTCTTGGAGCTCTTCACGGGCAGCAGCCGCAGCATCTCCGTCCCCGGTTCGCAGCGCTGGACCATCGGATTGCGGACGCACAGACCCAGGCTGTACGACAGGTACGCCACGTCGACCGGAATCGAGATGTGCGCGCGCCCTTCCGTGAGGTCGTCGTCGATCTGCTTTTCGCTGATCGAGAGCCCCAGCCGATCCGCTTCACGAACCAGGAGCTCGCGCTCCACCAGCCCGTCGGCGATGTGCTTGCGCAGGTTCAGCGATCGCATCTGCTTCGCCGTCATGCCCGGCGGGACGATCAGTCCGTACGCGGCATAGAAATCCTTGGCGTCGATACAGGCGTCGTAGACAGAGACGACGCACTCCTTCGACAGGCTCGCCGCGGGTCCCCGGCCAGCCCGGAACTCGAGCACGAACACCACGATGATGGCGAAGACGACTCCGCCCATCATCAGCTGCGCGACCCCGCCTTTGCGGAACAGGCTCAACATCGGCCGCTATCCCGAACCCTTCTCGTGACGGAGATCATGTCCGATAATTCCCGGACGCGCGGCCGCCAGCGGGGTGCGCGGCACGCCGGGACGGCGCGTTTACCATGCACGACCGTGCCGGTCTACGCGCGCGTGCCGGGTGCGGCCGTCTTGTCCATCTGGATTGCGAAGCGCAGCTCGGTGAACAACTCGCCGACCTCTGCGACCGCGCGTTCGAAGGAGACCTCGTACCAGGTGTCCAGCGTGCGGGAGCGGTCGCCAGGGTCGTGGATCGGCACCACGGTCCGCTCGAGCTCGGCGTAGCCGCGATCGAGCGCCGGGCCCGCGATCCGGGTTGCTCGCGCGAACAGGTCCTGGTCGGATTCACCTGGAAAATCATGGGATTGCGAGCGCATCACCACCCGGACAGCGAGCCCCTGCTCACCGATCACGGCCGACACGCCGCTGTCCATGATCAGGTTGTCCCGTACCCGATCCGCGATGACGATTCGCGCGCCGAGCGTCCGGTAGACCTCGAACCCTTCCGAAATCAGGATCTTTTTCAGCTCACTGGGTGAGGGAAGGGGCATGGCAGTGCGCTTGCACGAACTTTCGTCCTGATTCCCGCCGATCAAGCGGGACGGCGATTCTTGAGCAGCAATTCCGACCGATTAGCTAGCCCCCTGAAACCCGAGCGCGACTTCACAAACTTCGCAGAGCAACCGACCAGCGTCAAGCTGGCCTGGGGTTCGGTCTGGAAAAACCGGAGCGAGTAGTCGGATGAGGCCCCTCGCGTTATCCTCCGGGGCCGTGAATCGACGCAACCTCACGCCGTCCCCTCCGCTCACGTCGGAGGACATCCATGGCACGCGCCGCGGAGGCGGGGGCGCTCGCCGCGAGACGTCCGATCGCGTCACCTTGAAAGAGCAAGGCTCGGAAATCACAGCATGGGCCTTGAACGTCAGTCGCGGGGGGATCCGCGTGGTGCTCGAGGATCCGGTCGAGCCCGGGAGCGAATGGGACATCCAGGTGGGGGACGACGAGCGCGTCCGCCGCGGCCGTGTCGTCTGGGTCCAGGACGAGAGCGATGGGCAAATCGCTGGCGTGCAGTTCCTGGATGCCGAGGGCGGTGGCGAGGCGCCGCCCGCCGGCCCGCCGAGCGGGCCGTGACCGCGGCAGCCCGGCGGGTCCAGTGTCCGGTGCTCTAGCGCTGCTCTCCCCCGGTGGGCCGCTGGCCCACGGGCTCGAAGGCTACGAGGCCCGTCCGGGCCAGCTCGAGATGGCCACCGCCGTGGAGCGCGCGCTGGCGGACGAACGCGTGCTGCTGTGCGAGGCCGGGACGGGCACAGGCAAGACCCTGGCGTATCTCGTTCCTGCGATTCTCAGCGGAAAGAAGGTGGTCGTCTCGACGGCGACCCGCAACTTGCAGGAACAAATCGTCGCCCACGACCTGCCGCTCATCGAGCGAACGCTCGGACTCGCGCCGCGGGTCGCGGTGATGAAGGGGCTGTCGAACTACCTGTGCCGCCGGCGTTACGCGGCGTTCGCCGGCAGCGCAGAGGCGTTGCGGCCCTCGAACGCACGCGCGCTTCGCACGCTCGACAGCTGGATCGAGGAGACCGAAACCGGCGACGTCGCGGAGCTCGCGGGCTTGTCCGAGAGCGATCCGATCTGGCGAGAGATCACCTCCTCCAGCGACACGCGTGTGGGTTCGACGTGCGCGTACTTCGACGAGTGCTTCGTCACTCGCATGCGGCGCGACGCGGAGGCGGCGCGCCTCGTGATCGTGAATCACCACTTGTTCTTCGCCGACCTCGCGCTGCGCGGACCGCATCCAGGGCGGGTGATCCCCGACTACGATGCCGTCATCTTCGACGAGGCGCACCAGCTCGAAGACATCGCGACCGACTTCTTCGGCGTGCGCGTGTCGCGTTCCCGCCTCGAGCGCCTGCTGCGCGACCTCGAGCGCGCGCTGAACGCCGCCGGTTCGAGTGACCCGCTGCTCGGCGGCGCGGCGGCGAGTCGCGGATCGGAGGAGGTGCGGCGTGCATCGGACGCGCTGTGGAACGAGCTCGGCCGCTTCGCGCGCGGCGACGAAGGGCGCGTGACGTTGGAGCACGACGTCTGGGCCGGCCCCGCACTCGCGGCGTGGCACCGCCTCGACACGGCGCTGGAGGGGCTCGCGGCGCTGGCCGAGACGGCTCGCGGGCGCGTCGCCGGCTCGACGGATCGACCGCGCGCGGAGCGCGAGGCGTTGGCCGACGCGCTGGTGGTGGGCGCGCGTCGCGCGGAACAGACGCGCGAGTCGCTCGCGACAATCGCACGCGGCGCGTCGGGGCGGGTCACGTGGTTCGAGCAGTCGGGCAGGAGCGTGACGCTCGCGTCGACACCGGTGGACGTCTCGGACGTGTTCCGTGCGCGCGTGTTCGAGTCGATCCCGGCCGTGGTCCTGACCAGCGCCACGCTCACGAGCGTGGACGCTTCGTTCACCTACGTGCGGTCGCGGTTGGGACTCGCCGACGGTCGCGTCGAGGCGACGGAGCTCGTCGTTCCGTCGCCGTTCGACTTCGAGCGCGACGCGCTGCTGTACACGCCGCGGGACCTGCCGTCGCCGAAAAACGCCGGGTTCGCGTCCGCCGCGATCGACCGCATCGTCGATCTAGTGCGGATCACCGGCGGCGGTGCGTTCGTGCTCACGACCTCCCTCAGGTCGATGCGCGCGCTGCATCGCGGGCTCGTCGACAAGCTGCCCGGTCATCGCGTGCTGCTCCAGGGTACCGCTCCGAAGAGCTCGCTTGTCGGGGCGTTCCGCGCCGCCGGCGACGCGGTCCTGGTGGCGACCATGAGCTTCTGGGAAGGCGTGGACGTTCCCGGACATGCGCTCAGGCTGGTCGTGCTCGAAAAGATTCCGTTCGCCGTCCCGACCGACCCGATCGTGCGTGCTCGCGGCCTCGCGCTGGAAGCCGACGGACGCAATCCGTTCATGGAGCTGCACGTTCCCGCCGCTGCGATCACGTTGAAGCAGGGGTTCGGTCGGCTGATCCGCACGCGCTCCGATCGTGGCATCGTCGCGCTGCTCGATGAGCGCGTACACCGACGCGGTTACGGCAAGAAGCTGCTCGCGACGCTGCCGCCCGCCCGCGTGACCGTGGACCTCGAGGAGGTGCGCACGTTCTGGAGCGGCGCGGAACCGCTCGGAGCGTCTACGGGCACGTGATGCTGATCGTGTAGCTCGGCTGGAACGACGGCGCCTCGAGGTCGACGTAGTAGGTCGTGCCCGCCTTGGCGTCGAAGGTCAGCGTATGGCGGTCGCCATCGCTTCTCGAGTCGCCTGTGCACAGCGCGGTGTGACAGGAGCCGCTCATCAGGAACATCGCCATGTCGGTTCGATCCGGAGAGGCGGTGTAGCTCAGCGTCGCCGTCGTGTCCGTGGTGGGCGCGAAGACGAAGATGGTGTCCTGGTATTGGAACGAGCTCCCGCAGATCGTCGTCACGTCGCTGTAGGTGCCCGAGAACGAACCCGAGTGCGATTGGCCGCAGCCCAGCGTCGGATGCGGATTCTTGCTCGCACAGTTCGTCTCCCAGCTACACGTCGCGGAGCACCCGTCGCCCGGGTTCGTGTTGTGGTCGTCGCACTGCTCGCCTGGATCGACGACGCCGTCGCCGCAGGTGTTGCCGCCGGCCCCGGCGCTGCCGCTCGTGCCGGCGCTGCCGCTCGTGCCGGCGCTGCCGCTCGTGCCGGCGCTGCCGCTCGTGCCGGCGCTGCCGCTCGTGCCGCCGCTGCCGCTCGTGCCGCCGCTGCCGCTCGTGCCGGCGCTGCCGCTCGTGCCGCCGCTGCCGCTCGTGCCGGCGCTGCCGCTCGTGCCGGCGCTGCCGCTCGTGCCGGCGCTGCCGCTCGTGCCGGCGCTGCCGCTCGTGCCGGCGCTGCCGCTCGTGCCGGCGCTGCCGCTCGTGCCGGCGCTGCCGCTCGTGCCGGCGCTGCCGCTCGCGCCGGCGCTGCCGCTCGCGCCGCCGCTGCCGCTCGCGCCGCCGCTGCCGCTCGTGCCGGCGCTCGCGTCGGCGCCGCCGCCGCCGGCGCTTCCACCGCTGCCGGGGGTCGGCGACACGCCCACCGACGTCGCGCACGCGCCTAGCGACAACGACACGAGCGCCACCCGGACCACCCTGATCACGACGCGAAGTGTGGCCGCTTTCACCGGTGGCCTCAAGCGCTGGGTTGCGGGTGCTACGCTCCGCCGCCGATGAAGCCCCTGTCCCAGGCCCTTGAAGAGCTCGGTCTGTCCGATCGCGTCCAGGTCCTGCCTGTGCAGAGCGGCTACCCCAGCCCGAAGCAAATCAACCTCGTGTTGCGTCGCGATCGCGAGCAGACCTTGCTGTTCGAGTCCAGCGCGTCGCGCACCGACATCGTCGACGAGGTCTCGGCGCAGCTCGACGCCGCGTCCGTCGATCGCCTCGACGGGCTCCTCGTCACGCACTGCCACGGCGACCACGCGGGGAGCAGCGGAATTCTGGCCGGGCGTGGGCGCCGCGCCGGCGATCGCGCGCCGATCTACCTCCATTCGGCCGGCTACCGCTTCCTCACCCAACCCGAGGCTGCGTTTCTCCACGAGACCTACGAGCTGTTCCTCACGCGCGCGCAGTGGGGGCTGCTCGAGTACAACTCCCTGAGCGACGAGGAGATGATCGAGAACGCCATCCGCAAGCGCTTCAGCGGATATTTCGCGCGCACGCCGCGCAGCGCGCTCCGCTTCGTGGACAAGGGCCAGCTTCCGGAATCGATCGTGGCGATCCCGACGCCCGGTCACTCGTGGGACTGCGTGCTCTACTACGACACGGAGCTGGGCATCGCCGTCCCGGGCGACACGATCATCTGCACCGGAGCAGTGGACAAGCCCGAGACACACGCGTTCGTGATCCCGATCTTCACCGTCGCCGGGCAGATGTACTCGATGGCGTGGGAGCGATATCTGCAGACGATCCGCGTGCTCAGGCGCTTCTTCGAGACGAACGAGGTGCGGGCGATCCTGCCGCCCCACGGCAAGTTCGCCGTTACCGAGCCGCTCTCGTGGGTCACCTTCGCGGAGGATTACTTCAAGGGCATCTACCGCGCGCTCCGCGAGGATTTCCTCGGGGAAGCGTCGCGGCGAGACGCGCCGTTCCGCGCGTGCGACCTGAACGCGTACGTGCCGAACGCGGGCTCGCACCGCATCTCGACGCCCAGCCACGTGTTCGGGATGTTGTGTGCGCTCGCCGACGAGGGGTACTTCAATCTGTCCGAGCATCCGCACACGCGCCAGATCACGTTCCGCGTCGCGGCGATGCCGCCGGCGGACTACGTCGCGCGGCGGCTTGCCGAGGATCCGGGCCCCGTGCCCGTGTATCGCGCCGGCGCGAGCGGTCCCGCGCCGACCTGATCCCTCGATCAGGCCTTCTTGGCGACCCGCTTCGGAGGCTTCTTCGCGGCCTTCTTCGGCGCGGCCTTCTTGGCGGCCTTCTTCGGCGCGGCCTTCTTGGCGGCCTTCTTCGGCGCGGCCTTCTTGGCGGCCTTCTTCGGCGCGGCCTTCTTGGCGGCCTTCTTCGGCGCGGCCTTCTTGGCGGCCTTCTTCGGCGCGGCCTTCTTGGCGGCCTTCTTCGGCGCGGCCTTCTTGGCGGCCTTCTTCGGCGCGGTCTTCTTGGCGGCCTTCTTCGGCGCGGCCTTCTTGGCGGCCTTCTTCGGCGCGGCCTTCTTCGGCGCGGCCTTCTTGGCGGCCTTCTTCGGCGCGGCCTTCTTCGGCGCGGTCTTCTTGGCGGCCTTCTTCGGCGCGGCCTTCTTGGCGGCCTTCTTCGGCGCGGTCTTCTTCGGCGCGGCCTGCTTTGCAGCCTTCTTGGCGGCCTTCTCCGGCGCGATCTTCTTCTCGGCCTTCTTCGGCATCGCGTCGTCGCCCGCGTTGGGCGGCTCGGGCGGAGCGCTCGCCGCGGCGGCTTCCGCCTTGGCCCGCGCCCGCGCGCGCGCCTTCGCCTGCGCCTTCTTGCGCTTTGCGGCTTCGCGGATCTCCGAACTCTTGACCGGGCGGACATCGAGATCGAAATCGACCGCGCCGCCGTTGCTGCCCGCTTGCGCGTCCGCGCTTCCCGCCGAGGTCGGCGGCCGGCGTCGCGCCAGCGTTTCGCGGATCCTCTCGTCCAGCTTGTGGAACTCGAACGGCTTGTCGACGTAGGCGTCGGCGCCGTACAGCGGCGAGGTCATCTCGTTGAGGTGCTCGCCGATGCCCGTGAGCATGATGACGCCGGTGTGCGCCAGCGATACCGCCTCGCGGATCTTGCGACACACTTCCCAGCCGCTCATGCCCGGCATCATCACGTCGAGCACGACGAGGTGCGGCAAGTGCTCGTGCGCGAGCTCCCACGCCTCGTCGCCGTCTGCAGCCTCGAGCACCCTGTAGCCCTTGCCGCGAAGGTGCGCGGCAACCAGCGCGCGCATCGTCGGCTCGTCATCGGCGACCAGCACCACCGTCTTTCCGTCATCGGACATCTCGTTCGGGCTCCTCTTGAGAGCGCGTATTCGAGCCACACGAGTCCTTGAGGTCAAGCGTTGCGTCACTGCAGGTCATCGCCGGGCGCTGTTTGGGTCCGATTGCCGGTCAGGCGCGGAACCCCGCGCCGCGCCCGCGAAGCGCGGCGCGGCGCCCTGGAATGGCGGCTGGCGCGGCGCAAGCGCATGGCGCGGGACAGGCAAATTCCCGGGCGAAGCCGCGTTGGCGGCGCGAACGCTGGCCACGCGTCCTCGCGGGCGGTGCGCTCCCGGACGCCGCGACGGGCGCAAAGTGGCGACGGTCGAGGGCCGGAGCCCGTGCGACGAGCGTGGACGACGGCCGCGACGACCGACTGTCGCCCCGGAGAGGAGCGACGGTCGACCGCAGGCGGCGACCCGGCCTTCCAGTCGCCCGTGCGCGAGCGCCGGGCGCGGTCGAGGCCGGACGTCGATGGCGGCCGGCGGCGGAGCCGGTCGCCGCGTAACCGCGACGCCCGCCCAAGCAGCGGATCGGCGCCGGGGTCCCAGCGACTGGACGCGCGCCCGCGTGCGACCCAGCAGAACCGTGCTAAATATCCGAAATCAAACGCTTGGGGCCTCGCGCGCCGGCGCGCGCCGGCGTGCGCCGCCGGCGCGGCGGGCGGTCACGTTTCGCGGGCTTTCCGCGATGGAGAAAGCAGTCGGAACTTTGGCGCGTTATAGCCGTCAGGTGGAAGAGACGCGCGGAGCTACCACGATGGATCACCGTCAACTGGCACGCGAGCAACCGGCACTCGAGCCGCTGCAGACCGGACTCATGGCGCGAAACCACCTCCATGAAGGCACCGCGTCGCCGCCGGGCGGCGCGCCGGAAGCGCTCGTCCGCCGTGGCGATCGCCCCCGGCGATGTACGCGCGCTCGAGCGTCGCGAGAGCCTCTACAGCTCTGGAACGAGCCATGACGGCGCCCGATCGGAGTGCCGCCGCCGGGCGGGACCGCGACGCGACGCTCAGGCGCCTCGGCAGGACCGCGCGCTGGACGGCGCTGCGCCTGCGCGTCGACGAGACGCTGTCGCGTGCGGTGTTGCTCTTGCCGCTGCCCTTGCTGTTCGCCGTGGGCGCGCTCACCTGGATCAAGGTCGCGCGCCCGCTGCCGGCGACACAGCACACGGTGCTGCTGCTCGGGCTCGTGCCGCTCGTCGTGTTCCTCGGTGGCACGTTGTACGCGTGGTTCCACAGTCGGCCGCGGTTCCGTGGCGCGATGGCCCTCGATCGCCATCACGGGCTTCACGACCGCATCACCAACGCCCTGAGCTTCACCGAGCTGCCGCCCGCCAAGCGCACGCCCCTGATGGACGCGGCGATCGAGGACGCGGTGACCCACGCGCGCGACCTGACGCCGCGCCGCGCGGCACCGCTGCACGTCCCGCGCGAGCTGCCCGTGGTGGTGCTGCTGATCGCCGCGCTCGCCGGCGTCGCGCTGCTGGAGGTGCGCACGACCCGCGTGCTGCCTCCGGAGAAGCACTTCGACCCGCTGGTGATGAGCCCTGACGACATCGATCTGTTCCGTCAGATGGCGCAGGACCTCGAGAAGCAGACGCAGGATCCCGAGACCGCCGCCTCGGTGCGGCGTTTCAACCAGCTGATCGAGGACATCGCGCAGCATCGGCTCGATCGCGCCGAGGTGTTCAAGCGCATGGCCGAGCTCGATCGCGAGCTCTCGAAGGGCGAGCAGGCCGACAAGGAAGCGATGGAGGCCGGCTTGAAGAACATGGCGGAAGAGCTGGCGAAAGCCGACCTCTCCAAGCCCATTTCCGCGCCGCTCAAACAAAAGAACCTGACCGATGCGGAGAAGGCCATGCGCGACCTGGCCGAGGCGCTCAAGCACAAGCAGAAGGTGAGCAAGCAGCAGCTCGACCAGCTCCGCGCCGCGCTGAAGAAGGCGAGCAGCGTCAGCGCGCAGACGATGAAGAACATCGAGGCCCGGCGCCAGCAGCTCGAAGAGGAGCGCAAGAGCCTGCTCAAGAAGAAGAACCCCGACGGTGGGCTCGACGAGCAGAACAAGCGACTGCTCAAGAAGAAGGATCGCCAGCTCGAGCGTCTGGACCGGGAGAAGGACCAGGCGAAGCGCGCGCAGCGGCAGCTCTCCAAGCTCGACCGCGAGCTGGCGCAGGCGGCGGAGGACATGCTGCGCGAGGCCGGGCTCAGCTCGAAGGATCTGGAGCAAGCCGCCGAAGACATCAACCGCATGGCGCGCGAGCAGATGAGCGACAAGGAGAAGGAAGATCTCCGGCGTCGTCTGCAGGAGCTACGCGAGCTGCTGCGCCAGCAGGGCAAGGGCGGAAAGGAGCGGCTGCAGCGGCTACTTCGCTTCGCGCGCCGCGCTCACGGGCAGAAGGGCGAGGGCGGGCAGGGCCAGGGCAAGGAAGGCGGGGCCATGCGCGGCGCGGGCAAGGGTCAGGAGCCGGGTCAGGGACAAGGACAAGGCGGCAGCGAGCTCGTGGTCGGCGCTGGGAGCAAGTCGATCCCGATCCCGGGCATGGGAAGCGGCCAGGGCCAGGGTCAAGGCTCGGGACAAGGCCAAGGCGACACGCCCGGCGGCCAGGGAGCGGGCCAGGGCGGCAAGAGCTGGGGCACCGGTCACGACGACAAGGTCGCCGGCGCCAAGTCGGAGCTCAAGGGCCACACCAAGGACGTCACCGCCGCCGCGGCGGACACCGGACAGGGCACGGCGTCGAGCCAGGTGATCTACGGAGCCGCGCAGCGCGGCTTCGTCGGTCGCGGCTACAAGAAGGTCTACACCGATTATCAGACGGTTGCCGAACAGGTCATGAACCAGGACAAGATCCCGCCGGGATACCGCTTCTACGTGCAGCGGTACTTCCAGCTCATCCGGCCACGCGAGTAGAGAGCCCATGTCGAACAGCGAAGAAGCGCGAGCAGAAGTCACCCGGTTCCAGAAGCAGGTCGGCGAGCTGCGCGAGGAGATCGGCCGCGTCATCGTCGGCCACCGGGAAATCATCGACGGCGTCCTGAGTTGCATGCTCGCCGGCTCGCACGCGCTGCTGGAAGGCGTTCCGGGTCTGGGCAAGACGCTCCTGGTGCGCACGCTCGCCGACTGCGTCGGGCTCAACTTCTCGCGCATCCAATTCACGCCGGACCTGATGCCCGCGGACATCATCGGCACGACGGTGATCGAGGAGGCCGAGAATGGCGAGAAGATCTTCGAGTTCCGCAAGGGGCCGGTCTTCGCCAACGTCGTGCTCGCCGACGAGGTGAACCGCGCCACGCCCAAGACGCAGAGCGCGCTGCTCGAGGCGATGCAGGAGCACCGCGTCACGGTCGGGCGTACGACGTACACGATCGAGGAGCCGTATTTCGTTCTGGCCACGCAGAACCCGCTGGAAATGGAGGGCACCTACCCGTTGCCCGAAGCGCAGCTCGATCGTTTCTTCTTCAAGCTGCACGTGCCGTTCCCGAACCGCGAAGAGCTCCACGCGATCGTCGATCGCACGACCACCAACCACGAATCCAAGGTGAAGGCGGTGCTCGGGCGCGACGCGATCCTCGAGATGCAGAAACTCGTGCGCACCGTGCCGGTCGCCCGTCACGTGCAAGACTACGCGATCCGCGTGCTGCAGGCGACGCACCCTGAAGGCGAGGACGCGCCGGACAAGGTGCGGCGCTACGTCCGCACCGGCGCGTCGCCGCGCGGTGCACAGGCCATGCTGCTGGCGGCGAAGATCCGCGCGCTGTTCGACGGACGCTTCGCCGCATCGATCGACGACATCAAGGCGAGCGCGCCGCCGGCGCTCCGTCACCGGTTGCTCTTGAACTTCGAGGGCGAGGCCGAGGGCGTGCGCGCCGACGACGTGATCGCCGAGATCCTGAGCGAGCTGCCGGAAGCGAAGACCTGAGAAGCTCGATGGGCGTCCTCGACGTGTTCAAGCGTGCCGCGGCGCCGGTGTCGCGACGCATGGGGCTCGCGAAGGCCGAGCGCGCACCGCTGTTCGACGACGAATTCCAGCGCAAGCTCGAGACGCTCGCCATCGTCAGCCGTCGCGTGTTCGCCGGGCGCATGCGCGCCGAGCGCCGCACCAAGAAGAAGGGCAGCGGCGTCGAGTTCGCCGATCACCGCGACTACGTTCCCGGCGACGATTTCCGCTACGTCGACTGGAACATCTATCAACGCTTCGGTCGTCTCCTGGTCCGCCTGTACGAGGAAGAGGAGGACCTGAGCATCTACTTCATCGTCGATTGTTCCACGAGCATGGGCTTCGGCGACGGACGCAAGTTCGACCAGGCCAGGCGTCTGGCCGCGGCGCTCGCGTACGTGGGCCTGGCCAACCTCGACCGCGTGACGATCGTCGCGGTGGCCGACGAGGTCGTCTCGCGCATGCCGACGACGCGCGGCAAGGGTCGCATCTTCAAGGTACTCCAGTTCCTGCAGGCGCTGGAGCCGACCGGCGCGACGGACCTTGCCGACAGCCTGAAGACGTTCGTCGCGCAGCACAAGCGCCGCGGGCTCGCCGTCCTGATCAGCGATCTCTACGATCCGAAGGGCTTCGAGGCGGGCATCAACGTCCTCCGCTACAACCGCTTCGAACCGTACGTGCTGCACATCGTGGATCCGAAGGAGGCCAAGCCGGCGCTCAAGGGCGACATCCGCATCTACGACTGCGAGACGGGCGCGGAGCGCGAGGTGACGGTCACCGATCGCTTGCTCGAGCGCATGGCCCAGGCGTGGGGCGAGTACCGCAGCGACATCGAGCGCTTCTGCACCACGCACCAGGTGCCGTATTTCGCCGCTGACGTGGAGACGCCGTTCGACGAGCTGGTGCTGAGCGTGTTCCGCAAGGGAGGGTTCCTCCGCTGATGTTCTTCGCGGGGCTCCCAGCTTCGACCCTGCTCGCGATCGCCGGCGCTGCCGGCGCGCTGGTGGTGGTGTTCTACATCCTGAAGCTCCGGCGCCGGCCGGTCGCGGTTCCGTTCTCGCACATCTGGCAGCGCATCCTGCGCGACAAGGAAGCGACGACGCTGTTTTCGCAGCTCAAGCGGCTGCTCTCGCTGCTGCTCCAGCTGGCGCTGCTGGCGCTGATGATCCTCGCTCTGGGCGACCCGCGACTTTCCCGCTCGATCACCAAGGGTCGCAACGTGGTCGTCCTGGTCGACGCCAGCGCGAGCATGAAGAGCATCGACGTGAAGCCGTCGCGGATCGACGTCGCGAAGCGCAAGATCCGCGATCTGGTTCACGGTCTCTCCGGCTCGGATCGCATGCTGATCGCGCAGATGGATGCGTCGCTGCACCCGCTCTCGACCATGACCGGCGACGTCGCCGACCTGGAGACGGCGGTCGACCAGATCCACGCCACCGACACCCACGCGGATCTCGCGCGCGGCTTGCGCTTCGCCCTCGACAGCCTGGCGGATCTTTCGAAGCCGGAGATCGTCATCGTCAGCGACGGCGCGCTCGGCGATCCGAAGGAGATCACGCGCGGGATCGACCTCGGCGACACGGACGTGCGCTTCGTGCCCATCGGCAAGGCGTCGAAGAACGTGGCGATCACCGGCTTTTCCGTGCGGCGCTACCCGCTCGACAAGTCGCGCTACGAGGTGATGCTCGAGGTCACGAACACGACCGACAAGCCGCAAGACGTCGAGCTCACGCTGCTGGGCGACGGCCAGGTGGTAGACGTCACGCACCTGGCGCTGAAGCCGAACGAGCGCGTGCCGCGCTTCTACAAGGATCTCGGCGGCGCGAACCGCACCCTGGAAGCGCGCATCAAGCTCGGCGACGGCACGCCCGACGACCTGCCGGCCGACGATCATGCGTATGCGCTCATGCCCGAGCGGCGGCGCGCGCGCGTGCTCGCGGTCACCGCGGGCAACACCTATCTCGAAGCGGCGCTGCTGCTCGACGACTACCTGGACGTGACCACCGTCGCGCCCTCGAAATATCCCCCGCCGCAGTCGTTCGACGTCACGATCTTCGACGGCGTCGCGCCGCCCCTGGCGAAGAACGGCGGCGCTGCGCTCTACTTCAACCCGCCCGATTCCCCGGACGCGCCGCTCAAGCTCGGCAAGGCCATCGACGGCTTCGGCTTCGACACCTGGGACAAGAAGAGCCCGCTGTTGCGCTGGCTCGCCATGGGCGACGTGCAGGTCGCGCAAGGGCACGCGCTCAAGCCCGAAAAGGGCGATCGCGTCATCGGTGCCAGCGCCAAGGGTCCGATCCTGGTCGCCGGACGCCGCAACGGCCGGAAATTCGTCGTCCTCGGCTTCGACCCGCGCGACAGCGACTTCGTGCTGCGCGTGGCGTGGCCGTTGTTCGTCCTCAACACCATCAACGACTTCGTCGAGGAAGACACGAGCTACATCTCGAGCTACCGCACCGGCGAGGTGTGGCGCATTCCCGCGCCGAGCACCGCCGAGACCGCCACGCTCGAGGGGCCCGACGGCAAGAAGCACGTCATACCCGTCAAGGAAGGGCGCGCCGTATATCTCGGCGACCAGGCCGGCTTCTACAAGCTGACGACGGGCAGCGGCTCCGAGGCCACGACGCTGATGTTCGCGGCGAACCTGTCCGACCCGGAAGAGAGCCACATCGCGCCGGTCGAGAAGCTCGCGCTGCAGAAGACGCCCGCGGCGCGGCCGAGCGGCTTCATCCCCGGCGTGCGCCGCGAGCTGTGGCTGTACCTGCTGATGGGCGCGCTCGCGCTCAGCACGCTGGAGTGGTTCACGTACCACCGGAGGCTCACCGTATGAGCCCGCGCGTTCGCAAGCTGCTCTGGGGCGTGTTCATCGTACTGGTCGGTGCGGGCTTGTTCTGGGCCTACCAGCACTACGTCCTTGCCGGCGCCGCGCGCTTCAAGTGGGTCAAGGACGGTCAGACCTACGAGCTGATGAACCCGCGGACGCTCGGGATCATCCTGCTGACGCCGCTCTTCCTGTTCATTCTCGGACGTTCGCTCGCCGACCTCCCCTGGCAGCAGCGCGTGCTGTCGGTGCTCTTGCGGGTTCTGTTCGTCGCGCTGCTCGCGTTCGGCCTGGCACGTCTCGCGCGGACGGCTGAGACGCGCAAGGTCTGCACCGTGTTCCTGGTGGACGTCAGCGACTCGGTGCAGGACGCGTCCATCGAGCGTGCGGAGAAGCTCTACGCAGACGCGTGGGCGGCCAAGGGCAAGGAAGACAGCGTCAAGCTCGTCACGTTCGCCCGCAGACCGCGGCTGGTGGACGTGGCGGAGAAGGACGGCAAGCCCGTGCTGCCGGCGCCCGGCGAGCTCCGGCACCGCGCCGCGCCGGCATCCAAGGATCACCCGGGGGCCGGTACGGATATCCAGGCCGCGCTCCAGCTCGCCTATGGCGTGTTCCCGCCGGGCTACATCAAGCACGCCGTCATCATCAGCGACGGCGTGGAGACGGACGGCGACGTGCTCGCGGAGGCGAACCGCGCGCGCGGCTTCGGGGTGAAGCTGTTCGCGGTGCCGTACCGACGCCCGCCGCCGGCGGAGGTCGCGGTCAAGAGCTTGACGCTGCCGGACAAGGTCGACATCGGGCAGCCGTTTGAAGTCGTCGCGGACGTCTACGCGAGCCAGGCCGAGAAGGCGCGCGCGCGCCTCTACCAGGGCGAGACACTCAACGGTCTGGACGGCGTCCGCGATCTCGATCTGCAGCCCGGCGACAACGAGGTGAAGTTCAAGAGCGTGGTGCGCGTGGGCGGCACCGTCACCTACGCCTTCAAGCTCGACGGTCTGGCAAAGGGCGCCGACAAGTTCCCGGAGAACAACGGCTACTCCGCCACGCTCGACGTGCCGGGGCGTCCGGCCGTGCTGTACGTGGAGGGTCAGCCGCAGCGCGCCAGCTACCTGACGAGCGCGCTCAACGCTCAACAATTCGACGTCGACGTGCGCGCGCCCGCGGCGTTCCCCGGCAGCCTGAAGGAGATCGAGCGCTACGACTTCGTGATTCTGTCCGACGTGGCGAAGGAGCAGGTGAGCCTCGCGTCGCAGGACTTGATCGAGAAGTACGTGCGCGATCTCGGCGGCGGCTTCCTGTTCGCCGGCGGCCAGAACGGCTACGGCCTGGGCGGCTGGGCGCACACCACCATCGAGCGGATCCTGCCGGTGCGCATGGACTCGCAGCGCAAGAAGGAGATGCCGAGCGTCGCCATGGTGCTCGTGATCGACCGCTCGGGTTCGATGACGGGTCTGCCGATCGAGATGGCGAAGGCGGCCTGCAAGGCGACGGTGAGCACGCTGCAAGGCGACGACCTGATCGAGGTCGTCGCCTTCGACTCGACGCCGGTGCGCTACGTGAAGATGGGCCCGGCGCGCTACCGATCGCGCATCGAGAACGACATCCTGCGCATCCAGGCCGGCGGCGGCACGGAGATCTTCCCGGCGCTGGACATGGCCTACCAGGACATCAGCGTGGTCCAGGCGCGGAAGAAGCACGTGATCCTGCTGACGGACGGCCGCGCGCCGAGTCAGGGCATCAAGGATCTGGTGCAGGCGATGATTGCCGAGAACATCACCGTCACCACCGTGGGCCTCGGCGACGGCGTGGACGCGGATCTACTGCGCATGATCGCCGACACCGGCGGCGGCCGCTATCACGCGGTACCCGACCCGAACAGCTTGCCCAAGATCTTCACGCGCGAAACCGAGATGATCGCGCGCCAAGCCGCCGTGGAAGAGTGGTTCCCCGTGCAGCAGACGTACCCGGCCGAGTTCCTGCGCGGTATCAGCATCAGCTCCGCGCCGCTCTTGCACGGCTACGTCGCGACGCAGATGAAGGGGCCGCCGGCGCAGGAGATCCTCGCCAGCGACACCGGCGAGCCGATCCTCGCGCGCTGGCGCGTCGGGCTCGGCAGCACGCTGGCCTGGACCAGCGACGTGAAGAACCTGTGGGCGGTGGATTGGCTGCGCTGGAGCGGCTACAGCAAGTTCTGGGGACAGCTGGTGCGCGAGCACATGCGCCACAAGGAGCGCAAGGAGCTCGACATGAAGACCAGCGTGGACGGCGGTCACGTCCGCGCCACGGTCGACGCCTTCACGCTCGACGAGCGCTTCGACAACGACATGGAATCGAAGCTCGTGATCCAGGGTCCGGAGCCCGGCGGCGACCGCCACGAGGTCGCCATGCGCCAGGTCGCGCCGGGTCGCTACCAGGCGGACTTCGATCTCGACAAGTACGGCAGCTTCCTCCTTACCGCGAACCACATGAAGCGCGGGCAAGACGACAACCTGCACCAGGTCGCCGTCAGCTACGGTCACATCACCAACCCGTATCCGCGCGAGTACGCGAGCTTCCAGCCCGACGTGGAGCGCCTGCAGCGCGCCGTGCTCGCCGGCGGCGGCAGCCTCGACGCGCCGCTTCCCGCGCTCTTCGATCCGGGCAAGGAAAAGATCGTCTACCACCAGCAGATCCGCGATCGCTTCATCTTCGCGGCGATCATCGTGTTCTTGCTCGATCTGTTGATCCGGCGCGTGCGCATCTTCGACCGCAAGTTCGTGCCCAAGCGCTCGCGACGCCGCGTGGCCTGATTGGCTGGTTTGCCGGTCCGGCGCGGTATCGTCGCGGCGGGGTTGTCTTCTAGCTCGTCGCCCCGGCGCCGGAAGCCTCGTAGAGCCCGTCCACGTCGATCGCAGCCCCGATCGACGCCAACTCCACGCGGTCTCCCGGGCCGAAGCTGGCGCGCGCCCAGTCGCCCGATGTCTCGCGACGCCACACCTCGATCCGCCTCTGGTCCTGTGCGACAAGGACATACTCGCGGAGCGCCGGCATGCGTTGGTAGTGCTCGCGCTTCTCCGTGCGGTCGTAGTCTTCCGTGCTCGGGCTCGGGACCTCGACGACCAGCGTCGGGTTCGTGACATGTGTGGGTGAGTCCGGGTCGCGCTCTTCCGGACGCGACACGGGCGTCCGCGAACCGCGGCGCCCAGCAACGCACCGATGGCGCCGGCGAGCGTGTAGCGATGGCGGGGTGCCGTCGCGGTCATCGAATGCCACCGCGAGTCTAGCACGCGTCTTCGAACATCGCGGTTCGGGGCGACGCCCGGAGCGCGCGGTTCCGCGCCGGACCGGCAAACCCGCCAGGGCCTCCACGAGCGCGGACCTGACGTATCATCCGGGGATGGCGCTCAGGCACTTGGCGGTCGCGGTGATCGGTGTGGCGTTCGCGACGGCGTGCTCGTCGAGCGACGCGGGCAGCAGGGGTGCTGCCGGTGCGGCCGGCGCAGCGGGGGCGGCGGGCGCCTCGAGCGTGCCGCCGGACTGGGATCGCGCCGTCACGCCACCCGCCGACGACGCGGCCCAGACCGCTCGAACGGCGTGCGGCTACGACAAGGGTGCGCTGCCTGCGGAGACGCAAGGCGCGACGCACCCCATGGGAGACAAGATCCCCATCGACCACATCGTGATCTCGATCCAGGAGAACCGCTCGTTCGATCACTACTTCTGGAAGCTGCCGGAGCACGGCCACCCGGACGCCGACGTCGCGCCGCCGGACTTCACGAACCCGGACGTGGACGGCACGCCGGTCGCGCCGTTCCACGACACCCAGCTGTGCTTCCTGGACACCGCGCACAGCTGGAACTCGGCCCACACCGAGTGGGACGACGGCAAGATGGACGGCTTCATCCGCGCCAACGACGGCGAGACGGTGCCGCCGCATGGCACGCCGGAGATGGGGCGCGGCATCCGCGCCATGGGCTACTACGAGCCCGCGGACCTGCCGTTCATGTACTGGGCGGCGGACGAGTTCGCGATCGGCGACCACTACCACTGCTCGGTGCTCACCTCGACGTGGACGAACCGGATGTACTTGTACGCGGCCAACTCGTTCGGCCGCATCAGCAACGATATCCCGCAGAGCGGCGACGCGCTCACGCTGTTCGACGAGCTCCAGATGCGCGGGGCGAGCTGGAAGGTCTACTACGTCAAGAACCCGCCCGAGGCGATGTTCGTGAACCAGTACCTGAAGTACCGCACCGAGCACTACTTCCCGCTCGACCAGCTGTACAAGGACGCGGCCGCTGGCGAACTGCCGAACGTGTCGTTCGTCGAAGGCAGCGACGGCGCGGGCGGCTTCGACCCCACGCAGAACGACGAGCACCCGCCGAGCGTGATGCAGACCGGGCAAGCGCTGCTCGCCAGCGTGGCGAAGGCGCTGGTCGCCGCGCCAACCTGGTCTTCCACGGCCTATTTCATCACCTACGACGAGCACGGCGGCCTCTGGGATCACGTACCGCCGCCGGCCGCGTGCCCGCCCGATGACACGCCGCCGGAGCTCAAGTCCGACTCCGCGCCCGGGGGCTACGATCGCCTGGGCGTGCGCGTCCCGTTCGTGGTGATCTCGCCGTACACCAAGCGCGGCTTCATTGGCCACCACGTCTACGATCACACGTCGATCGTGCGCTTCGTCGAGTCGCGCTTCACGCTGCCGGCGATGTCGCGGCGCGACGCCAACGCGGAGGCGCCGTGGGAGATGTTCGACTTCAGCGCACCGCGCACCGACGCGCCGGTCGTGCCGGACGTGCCCGTCGATCAAGCCGCGCTCGACCGCTGCAGCGCGACCTTCGCGCCGTGAGCCAACCGCCGCGCGTCAGCGCGCGTTCATCTCCTGCACCTTGCGCAGCTTGCAGGAGCGGAAACAGGCGAAGTACTCGTCGTTGGTGTCCGGGTACTTCTTCTTGCACTCGCTGACGCAGCCCTCGATGACCTCGGGCGAGTTGACGGTGACGACGGCGGGCTTCTTGTCCGTCACCTGACCGTCGATGGTGCCGTAGCCCTTCAGCGCGCACATCGAGAGCGTCGTGGTCTTGTACTTGGGTCCCGGATCGGTGATGCGCAGCGGACAGTACTTGTCGCAATCCTTGATCCGGGCGGAGTCCTGGCACGCCGCGGTGACGCGCTTGTCGAACTCCGTGGTGAGCGAGACGAAGTCGGACGAGTCCGAGTACTTCTTCCACGCTTGGTAGCAGACCTCGAGCCCGGCCGCGGACGTGGCGTCGGAGGCCTGGCACTCTTTCAACGCGGCCTTGGACTTGCTGCAACCCGTGCTCGCGACCACGGCCGCCAGCAGCGCCCCGAAGACGATGCGATTCCCCACCTGTTTCATGCGCGCCAGCAAAACACGCACAGCGTTGGCGGCGCAACGCGATCACATGAGTACATTCGCGACCAAGTTGGCGCTGCGCGCGGCTTTGCGCCGGGCCGGCGTTCGTCTTCAACGGCGTCCGCGTCGGAGCTCGGCTTCCAGGTTCAACGGCGTCCGCGTGCGCATGAGTTGTGCTATTGATGGGACATGGCACGTGGGGTGGCACGAGGCTGGGGTGTGCTCGCAGTGATCGCGGTGGTGACGAGCTGCTCGGAAGACACGAAGCGCAAGCCGCACGTCCCGGACGGTTCCACCGACGGCAGCGGTGACGTCGCGGCGGCCGGTGCGGCGGGGACCGCGGGCTCCGGCGGCAACGGTGGCGCGAGCGGAGCCGACGCGTCGGCAGGCACGGGCGGTGCGGACGCGTCGGCAGGCACGGGCGGTGCGGACGCGTCGGCAGGCACGGGCGGTGCGGCGGGGGCGGCCGGCGCTGGCGCTTCCGGCGGTGCGGCAGGCGCTGCAGGCGCGGCGGGGGCGGCAGGCGCGGCAGGCGCGGCGGGGACGGCAGGCGCGGCAGGCGCGGCAGGGACGGCAGGCGCGGCAGGCGCTCCGTCGTGCGCACTCGGCGAGGCGTGCTGCGCCGGCGCCACGTGCAGCGGCAGCTACGCGTGCGCCGGGACGACTTGCAGCTGCGTCGTCGCGCTCTACAACGACTTGTACCTGCGGAGCGACGGCGAGGTCTTCAGCTGGACCAGTACGCCCGCGGTCGTGCAAGCAGGCGCGACCGGGCAGCCCCTCACCGGCGCGGTCAGCATCTTCGCGGGCGCGGCGCACGGCTGCGCGCTGCTTGGGGACGGGACCGTGTGGTGTTGGTCGAACACGAGCACCACGAACGGCAACACCGCGGGACAGCTCGGCAACGGGACTGTTGGCGGCACGGTGGTGGCGAGGCAAGCGCAGCAGGTGCTGGTCGGGCCGGTGAGCGATGGCGGCTCGCCGACGCCGCTCACCGGCGTCGTCGCGCTGAGCTCGACCTCGTCCGGGTCGAATCTCGCCTACACAACATGCGCGATCCTGTCGGATACTACGCTGTGGTGCTGGGGCAGTGTCGGTAACGGCGGCGGGGGCAACTTCTTCAACGACGGTGTCGCTGGAAATCGGGCCTACGCGACGCAGATCATGGCGGACGCGACCAATCCGCTGACCGGCGTCGATCAGGTCAGTACAGGGCGCCGCCATGCGTGCGTGCTGCGCGGGACGGGGGTCTGGTGTTGGGGCGCGAACATAAATGGGCCGCTCGGCGTCGGCGACACCACCGCGCGCACCTACCCGGTCCAGGTCACGCTGCCCGGCGCGGCCTCGAGCGTCGGTGCCGCGAACGACACAACGTGCGCCCGGGTCGCGGACGGCGTCTACTGCTGGGGAGCCAATAACCTCGGCGCCCTGGGAATCAACCAGAGCGCCCCGAACTCGCTGATACCGGCACAGGTCGTCGACGCGACGAACGCGCCGCTCACGGGCGTGATCGACATCGACGTCGGCTACACCAAGGCGTGCGCTCGCCGTTCGGACTTCTCGCTCTATTGCTGGGGCAACGGCGCCGGGATCGCCGCGGCGCCGCTGATGGTTTCCGGCAACCCCGTGGTGGACGTCGCGCTGTACACCACGGCGACCACAGGTGTCGTCTCGACGAGCATCCGCAGCATGGGCCGCGACGGCAAGCTGCACCGTGGTGCCATGGTCGTCGCGCCCACGTGCCAGTAGCTCAACGGAGCCACGCCGCGAGCTGGTCGGCGCCATTTTCGCGCATCCGGTAGCCGGCGGCGAGGCGCACGCGCGGCGTCTGGTCGTCGATGCGGCGACGGAACGCGACGAGGCGCGCGCGCGCGTCGAGCTCCAGCCAGCGGATCTCCCAGTACAGGTTGTAGCCAGCGCCACCGACGATGCGATCGGCTCCCGGCAGCCACGGCGCGATGGGAAACAGGGCGTCCGGATCATCCGGACCGGCGCCGACGACCAGGGCGTCGCCCGCTCGCGCCCGCTCCTCCGCGATCAGCGCTTCCCGCTCACCAGGGAGGCCGGCCTGGACCACCAGCGTCAGCGACCGGCCGGGCGCCACGGACCAGCGCCGGCGCAGCGCGCCCGGCGGACGGCACTCGTCCGGGTTGCAGATCACGACCGGCTCCACCCAATCCGTGGTCTCGACCGGGACGATCGGCTCGGTGGCGACGACGCGCGCATACTGCTCCTGCCGGAAGCTGCGGTTGAACGGCCCGCGGATGAACTGCTTCGGGATCCAACGGAGCAGCAACCACGCCTCGCAATCGGGCAGCGGCAGCAGGTAGCGCAGATCGATCCACGCCAGGTCGACCAGCAACACGTCCGGCTGGAAGCTGGCCAGCTCGCGCGCCAGCTCCGTCCGCCTCGCGCGCTCGGGATCGCGCAAGGCGGCCCGCTCGTCGGGCAGAGTCACCACGTCGTTGCTCGCGCCTGCGGCGGACACCGCGCCAGCCGCGAGTAGCACCCGGAAGCGGCACGGCACCGCCGCCCGCTCCAGGGCGGCGCGCAGCGCGAGCCCGTGCACCGCGTGCCCGGCGCCGATGCTGCCGGAGCTGTAGTACGCGATGCGCGTGCCGCCGCGGGCGGTCACCGGACGCTAGGGTTCATAGCAGTCCGGACTGCCGCCGGCGAAGCGCCCGGCACAGCGGAACCCCGGACTGTCGACGGTGAACTCCGCGGTCTCGCCGCAATCGGAGTCCAGCGTCACCACGAGGTCCATCACGTCTGCCGGGTTGACCTTCGTGCTGAGGTCTAGCGAGAGCGTGTCGGCGTTGCGATCCAGCGCGAACCGCTGCACCTGGCCCGTGCCCGCGACGCAACCGGTGCCGCCGTCACCCACGCATTGGCAGGTGAAGATCGTCGCCGTCGCGTCGTTGAGCTTGGAGGTGCCGGCGAGCAACGGCACCGTCAGGACGCCGCTGCTGAAATCGTACGTGGGCTCGTCCGCGAACGTCGTGAGGTCCTTGGCCGGCGCGCACGTCTGCGTCCCCGCGTCTGCCATGCAGGTTCCCCCGCCGGTGCCACCGTCGGTGATCGTCGGTGGCATGGGCATCGCGGGCGTCGTGCACCAGCGCACCTCCGTGAACTGGTTCGTGCACGTGGACGGGACGACGAAGTCGTCTTCGTTCATCAGGTACGCGGTGACGACATCTCCGCAGGTCGTCGTGACCACGACGCGGAGCGATGTGACGAGGGCGTCGGTAAACGTGCTGAAGAGGCCGCTGACGTCCGCGCTGAGGTCGGCTGCGCCGACCGTGAGATCGACGCTCGTCTCGGTGGAATCCTTGAACATGCAGCCGTAGCTCTCGCAGTCGCAGAAGCTCAAGTAGAGCTTCGCCGATGCGATGCCCGGCGCACTGGACGCCAGCCGCGCGTGGAACGTCGAGGTGGCGTCGTCGAAGAAGCCGTCGACGCCGGCGTCCCCCGCCGGCAACAGGAAGTCGCACGTCGTTATCGCGGCATCGGGACACGTCGCCGCGTCGGTGCCCGCGTCCGCGCCGGCGCTTCCCGCTGTCGCGTCGGTGCCCGCGTCCGCGCCGGCGCTGCTGGCGTCCGCGCCGGCGCTGCCTCCGGTGCCCGCGCCGCCCGCCGTGCCAGAGGTGCCGGCGGTCCCCGCGGTCCCTGCGGTGCCGCCGCCGCCGGCGGTGCCCGAGCCGGTGTCCTTCCCGGCGTCCTTGCCCGCCGGCGCCTTCGTGTCTTCGCTACATCCCGCGATCACCGCGCTCGCCAGGAGCCCGGCCAGTGCCATGCTTGTTCCCCGATTCATCCAGCCCTCCCACTCGGGACCCTATCATCCAGCCCTCATGCCCGCACGCTTGAATGCGGTTGATGGACGCCCACCGACGCGTTCTACTGGGGCATATGGGGAAGCATCGACTCGGAGTGCGCGCGCTCGGCGCGGTCGCGGTGCTCGGCGCGCTGCTCGCGTGCAAGCAGTCCAAGGAAAGTCCGAGCGCGGACAAGCCCGTGGCCGAGGCCAACGGCACGCAGGGCTCGAAGTGCGCGAGCGACGGCGACTGCAAGAACGGCTTCCTGTGCGAGTCGAGCGTGTGCTTGCCCGCGGACCGGGTGCAGCAGATCCGGGCCGCCACGCAGGCGCCGGCGCCGGCGACGGCGACGGCCACTGCCACCGCCGCGCACCAGAAGCCGGACGAGCTGACCGGCGTGGGCGGCCGCAGCAAGGTGCCGACCACGGCGGAGTGGAACGGCGTCGGCGAGATCACCGTGCGTCACTCCGGGCCGCTCGGCTGCGAGACGAAGATGGTGCGCGAGTGGCTGCGCGTGAGCTGTCGCGGCAACCAGGTTACCGGCGTCCAGGTGTTGTCGACCACGGGCATGGGCAAGGGCGAGGTGTTCACGTTCTCGCGCAGCGGCGTGGCCAGCGCCGTGCTTCCGGTGCGCTCCGGCTACACGGCGCGCATCCGCTACACCTGGGCCAACTGGGGCTCGCGCACCTTGAGCATGCAGTTTCCCAACGGCGCTCCCCGGCCGAGCATCGAGTTCGACCAGCCGCCGCCGAAGTAGATACCGCGCCGGACCGACACTCGGGTCCCCTGCTTTTGTTGGCCCGGCGCGGAACCGCCTGGGACGATCGGCGTCCAATGAGCGAAGCGATCGTGGTGATGGAGCGGGACGGCGCGTTGCCCGACTGGGTAGACGAGCAGGGCGAGCGCGACAGCGACGTGTGGATCATCGCGCAGCAGGCCGGCGAGTCGTACGCGGAGTTCGCGGCGCGCGCGATCCTGCAGCTGCCCGTGCTGGGCGGAGCCGCGCGCCTGGCGGTGCTCGTGCACGGCCCGGATGAAGGCACGGAAGACGCCACGCCGCGGCGCGCGCTGATCGCCGCCATGTGCGAGCGCATGCGCCCCGTGTCCGGGCGCGTCGTGCTGGTGCCCGCCGCGGAGCGCGATCTTACCCGCGCGGCGTAGAGCCTCCGCGGGGCGATAGCGCTGGTCATCACGCGCAGCCGGCACTACACGAGCCGGCATGGACGCGACGCGCCTCGGCTTGCTTGCGCTGGCGGCAACCATGGCCGGCGCGATCAACTCCGTCGCCGGGGGTGGCTCGCTGATCTCGTGGCCGGCGGCCGTCGCCGCGGGGATCCCGCCGGTCGCGGCCAGCGCGACCAACACTGTAGCGCTCACGCCCGGCGTGCTCGCGTCGGCATGGGCGTACCGGCGCGAGCTGAAGGGCAACGGCAAGCTCGCGCTGCTGCTCACGTTGCCCGGCGCCGTCGGCGGCATCATCGGCGCGACGCTGCTGCTGGCGGTTCCCGCGCGTGTGTTCGAGATCATCGTGCCGTGGCTCGTGTTCGGCGCGACGCTGATCTTGATCTTGAAGGACGTGCTGTGGCGCAAGGCCGCGGCCAGCGCCGAGCGCGGCGATCGCAAGCGGTCTGCCATCGTCGGCTTCGGACTGTTCGCCATCGCCGTCTACGGCGGCTACTTCGGCGCCGGCCTGGGCATCGTCACGCTGGCGCTGCTGGCGCTCTTGCACCGCATGAATATCCACCAGATGAACGCCATGAAGACGGTCATCACCGGCGGCATCAACGGCGTGGCTGCGGTCTACTTCCTGCTGCGCGGCGCCGCGTACCTGCCCGCCGCCGGC
The DNA here is from genome assembly GCA_963775185.1 of uncultured delta proteobacterium. GTDB lineage: Bacteria > Myxococcota_A > Polyangia > Polyangiales > Polyangiaceae > JAPSGB01. The sequence continues at coordinate 106,253 of CAVZIE010000022.1, forward strand.
GTCATGCTCGTGGGCAGCGTGGCCGGCGGTTTCGCCGGCGCTTCGCTGGCCCGGCGCGTGAACCCGCGCGTGGTGCGACTGCTGGTCGTGGGCATCGGCGTGGTGCTCAGCGTGCTGCTCGCGATCCGCTACTGGGGCCACGGCTCTTGATTTTGCGGTCCGCGACGGATACGCCGCGGGCATGAAACGCGCGCTGCTGCTCTCCACGTTTGCACTTGCCGCTGCTTGCGGCGCCGCACCCTGCCCGGTCGAGACGCCGCCGGCGCCGGCCAACGATGCATCGAGCGCGCCGGTGATGGTCTCGCAGCAGAAGGCGCCCGCGACGCCCGAGGAGGCGAAGGCCTTCGTCAAGCAGGTGAACGAGGACCTGATGAAGCTGTGGGTCGAGGCCGAGCGCACGAGCTGGGTCAAATCCACGTACATCACCGACGACACGGAGGCGCTCGAAGCGCGCGCCAACGAGCGCGTGATGAAGTACCTGTCAGAGAAGATCGTCGAGGCCAAGCGCTTCGACGGGCTCTCGCTCGACCCGGACACAGCGCGTTCACTGTACTTGCTCAAGTACTCGGCGGGTTTGCCCGCTCCCAGCGATCCGGCCAAGCGCGCCGAGCTCGCCGACATCGCCAGCAAGATGGAGGGGCAGTACGGCAAGGGCAAGTACTGCTCGCCGAAGCTCAAGGGCAAGGGCAAGGACAAGAAGAGCGAGTGCCTCGATCTCGAGGAGCTCAGCGACATCATGGACAGCAGCCACGACTACGACACGCTGCTCGAAGCGTGGAAGGGCTGGCGCACCATCTCGCCGCCGATGCGGCCGATGTACGAGCGCTTCGTCCAGCTCGGCAACGAGGGCGCGCGCGAGCTCGGCTTCTCCGACATGAGCGCGATCTGGACCGGTGGCTACGATATGCCGCCCGCCGAGTTCAAGAAGGAGATGGACCGCCTCTGGACGCAGGTCGAACCGCTCTACGATCAGCTGTTTTGCTACGTGCGCTCGCGCCTGCGTAAACAATACGGCGAGAGCCGCATCGGCAAGGAGGCGCCAATCCCGGCGCACCTGCTCGGCAACATGTGGGCGCAGGAGTGGGAGCACATCTACCCGCTGGTCGAGCCGTATCCCGGCAAGGGCGAGCCGGATCTCACGAAGGCGCTCGAGCGCAAGCAGTACACGCCACTCAAGATGGTCAAGCTCGGGGAGAGCTTCTTCACCAGCCTCGGTATGGATCCGCTGCCGAAGACCTTCTGGGAGCGCAGCTTGTTCACGAAGCCGGCCGACCGCGACGTGGTGTGCCACGCGAGCTCGTGGGACGTGAACATGGCCGGCGATCTCCGGATCAAGATGTGCATCCAGGTAGGCTCGGAGGATCTGCTGACGATCCACCACGAGCTCGGGCACTCCTTCTACTTCCACTACTACGACAACCAGCCGCCGCTGTTCCAGGCGGGCGCCAACGACGGCTTCCACGAGGGCATCGGCGACACGATGATCCTGAGCGTGACGCCGTCGTACCTGGCCAAGGTGGGCCTCTTCGATCACGAGCCGCCGGTGAACAAGGAGGCGGACATCAACATGCTGATGAAGCGCGCCCTCGACGGCGTCGCGTTCCTGCCCTTCGGCAAGCTCATCGACGAGTGGCGCTGGCGCGTGTTCACCGGTCAGACCAAGCCCAGCGAGTACAACGCTTCGTGGTGGGCGCTGCGCAAGCAGTATCAGGGCGTCGCGCCGCCGGTGCCCCGGAGCGAGGCGGACTTCGACCCGGGCGCGAAGTACCACGTGGCCGCGAACGTCCCGTACATGCGCTACTTCATCGCGCGGATCCTGCAGTATCAGTTCCACCGCGCGCTGTGCAAAGCCGCCGGCTACCAGGGCCCGCTCTACCGCTGCAGCATCTACGGCAACAAGGAGGCCGGGAAGCGCATGATCGCCATGCTCAAGCTCGGCGCCAGCAAGCCCTGGCCCGAGGCCCTGGCCGCCGTGGGCGCCGGCGAGAAGATGGATGCCACGGCCATCCTCGACTACTACAAGCCGCTCGCGGACTGGCTGACGGAGCAGAACAAGGGCCAGACCTGCGACTGGAAGTAGGCAGGCGCCGGATCCGGTGGCCGGGGGCGCCGGCTTTTCGTACCCTCCGCTCGGGTCATGAGCTTCGAGCGCATCCGCCACCGCCTGCAGCAGGGCCGCCCGCTGGTCCTGGACGCGGACACGTGCGCGGCGTTCCGCGCTCGCGGCGTGTCGCTGGACACGCCCGGCGCGATCGGCCAGCTGCTGCGCGAGCGGCCGCACGACGTGCTGGAGCACTACCGCGCCGAGGTCGCGAGCCGCGTCGACGTGATCTCCGCCTTGACCGGAGACACGACGCCGCGCGCCCTGGCCGAGGTCGGCATGGAGCACCGGTCCGCGGTCCTGACCGGGCTCGCCGTCGAGCTCGCGCTGGAGGCCGCGGCCGAGACCGCGAAACCCGTGGCCGTGGCCGGCGTACTGGGTTCGGAGATGGTCAGCCCCGTCGCCGCCGCGCGCCAACACGAGGAGCTCGTGGAGCACGCGCACCGCCTGGCCGCCGCGGGCTGCGAGCTGATCATCGCCCGCGGTCAAGGGTCGCGCCTCGGCTTGATGGCGGCGGTCGTGGCCGCCGCCGCGATGGAGCTGCCGACGTGGGCCGTCGTGGAGTGCCTGGCCAACGGCGAGCTCGCGGCGGGTGGCGACCTGGCGTCGCTGATCGAGTCGCTCGAGCAGGCCGGCGCCACCGCGGTGCTGTTCGAGGTCAGCTCCGTCAACGGTGGCTTGCAGCAGCTCCAGCTGCTGCAGGACCTGATGCCCGACGGGAGCGCGGCGCCCGGGATCCTGCTCGCCGGCGGGCCGGACAGCGTGCGCGGCTTCCCCGACGCGGACGCACAACCGGCGAACTGGGCCTTCCACGCGCTGGCCCTGGATGCTGCAGGTGCGCGCATCATCGGCGGCGGCGCCGGAACGACGGAAGCGCACACGGCGGGGCTTGCGGAAGAGCTGGGCAGTCTCCATCCTTCCATCCCCGTGCCCCGCGACGCGTGAAGCATGCATCCGCTGGCCGCATCCACCGCCGCTGACGACGAGCCCCTCTCCGACCCCGGTGAGCTCGTGGAGACGTTCCACGCGTCGGAGAAGCCGGCCGAACATTGGCGTGTCGGCGGCGAGGCCGAGAAGTTCGGGGTCGACGCCCGGACCGGCGCGCCCATCGGCTACGAGGGCGATCGCGGAGTCACGCGCATCTTCAGCGCCCTGGTCGAGGCACACGGCTGGCAGCCGGAGCGCGAGACGCCCGACGGGCCGGTCATCGCGCTCAGCCGCGGCGACGCATCCGTCACGCTCGAGCCCGGCGCGCAGCTCGAGCTGTCCGGCGCGCCGATGTCGAGCGTGCACCTGATCTGCACCGAGATGCGCGGGCACCTGGCCGAGCTCCGCGAGATCTCCAGCGAGATGAACCTCGTGTGGCTCGCGGTGGGCTTCCACCCGCTCGCGGCGCAGGCGGATTTGGCGTGGGTTCCGAAGCAGCGCTACGCGATCATGCGCGAGTACCTGCCAACGCGCGGCAGCGGCGCCCTCGACATGATGCGCCGCACCGCGACCGTGCAGGCGAACTACGACTATTCGAGCGAGGAAGACGCGATCCGCAAGCTGCGCGTCGCGCTCAAGCTCTCGCCGCTGGTCCACGCCATGACGGCGAACTCGCCCTTCTACGAAGGCCGCCTCGCGGGCACGAAGAGCGTGCGCGGAGACGTATGGATGCGCATGGACCCGGCGCGCTCCGGCTTGATCCCGTCGCTGTGGAAGAGCGGCCGCGCCGGCTACGCGGACTACGCGGAGTGGGCGCTGGACGCGGGCATGTTCCTGTTCAAGCGCGGCAACCAGTTCATCGCCAACACGGGCCAGACGTTCCGCGACTTCATGCACAACGGCTACGAGGGCCATCGCGCGACCAAGCGCGATTGGAAGCTCCACCTGCAGACGCTCTTTCCCGAGGTGCGCCTGAAGACCACGATCGAGATCCGCTGCTGCGACTCGTTGCCCACGGACTTCGCGTGCGGCGTGCCCGCGCTGTTCGCCGGCATCTACTACGACGAGCGCGCCCTCGCCGAAGCGGAGGAGCTGGTCGCGCCGTGGGACTACGAGAGCGTGCAGCGCGCGCGCCCCGAGCTGATCAAGCACGGCATCGAAGCGGATCTCGATGGGCCGCCCCGCGCGCGAGCTCGCCGAGCGCGTGATGGACATCGCGCGCGCCGGCCTGGTGCGTCGCGGTCGCCTGAGCGGCCAGTCCAACACGGAGGCGGTCCACCTCGATCGCCTCGCGCGCCTGGTCGAAGAGGGCAAGTCCCCCGCCGACATCCTCACCGAAGGCCTGAAGAACGAAGACCCGGACCTGGAACGCGAGATCCTCGCACGCTGCAAGGTCTAGACAGCCTCGCCGGTCCGGCGCGGAATCTCACGGGGCGGCTAGCACGGGGTACAGCGAGCCCAGGTCGTACGAGACGCAACGATAGGCGTCCTCGCAGGACGCCTCCGTGAGGCAGGAGTGCAGCTCCGCCCGCGCGCTCGGGGTCAGGACAGCGTCTAGCGTGCCGATGACCTGGGGCATGCCTTGCGAGCAGAACGGTCCGCCGGGGCATTGCGCGCACGCATCGTCGCCGAACGAGTCCGGCTTGACCGTGCCGCAGTCCGATGCCGCGCCACACGCCAGCTGGGAATCGCACTCCAACACCCGCGTCATCGAGGGGGCGAGCACGCGGCTCGCGACGTTGCAGTCCAGTAGATCGTATCCGCACTGTTGGGCTGTCCTGTTGGCCGACGAACAGGCGTCCAGCAAGTCGGGAGCACCGGCCGCGGCGTTGCGATCGAAGGCATCCACGCAGGCGCTGTCGTCCGGGCAGTCGTAGTTGCACGCTTCGTCCGCGGACGTGCAGTTGTCCATGCACGTCTGCGCGCACGCCGCGAAGTCGCTGGTGCCAGAGCACAGGCTCGAGCAGGAGTCGCAGTTGCCAGTCCGGTAGCGGCGGCAGTCGTCGCGGCGGACCTCGCAGGCGGTCTTCCGGCAGCTGCCGGCGCTCGTGCTGCCGGAGCTGCCGCCGCCCACGTCCGCGACACAGCCGGTGGCAGCGGTGGCGACCACCATGATCGGGATGAGAGCGAGCTGGGCGAAGCGGAACATGGCTGGACCTCCGGAAAGCGATGAACCGCCCCTTGTCGGGCGAGGCGCGCGCCGGTTGCTTGATTTGTCGCCCGGGCCGCGGGGTTCCGCGCCGGACCGGCAAGATCCCCGCCCGGCTGCGTGATATCCCGTGGGTATGCCTGCTTTACCCGACGAGTCCCGGCTGCTCGCGCTGCGTGCCGGGTTCCCGACGCTGGAGGAGAAGACGCACCTCATCAGCCACTCGCTGGGCGCGGTGCCGCGACGCGCGCGGGAGTACCTCGCGCGCTACGCGGACGAGTGGCAACACGACTCGGTCGCGGCGTGGTCGGCGCACTGGCTGCCGTTCGTGGACGAGACGGCGGACCTCGTCGCGACGCTGCTCGGCGTGGCACCGGGGACGGTGGTGTTGAACCAGAACGTGTCGACGATCATGGCGCAGGTCGCGTCGTGCTTCGACTTCGCGGCGCCGAAGAATCGCATCGTGTTCACGGAGCTCGACTTTCCGAGCTGCGAGTACGTGTGGCAGGAGCAGACGCGGCGCGGCGCCGAGATCGTCGTGGTGCCGGACGAGGACGGCGTGCATCCGCCGACCCAGGCGCTGCTCGCCGCCATCGACGAGCGCACGCTGCTGGTGCCGGTGAGCCACGTGCTGTTCCGATCGAGCGCGCTGCAGGACGTGGCGGCGATCGTGAAGCGCGCGCACGAGGTCGGCGCGCTGGTGTTGCTCGACACGTACCAGTCGGCGGGCACGGTGCCGCTGTCGATCGCGGAGTGGGACGTGGACATGGCGTGCGGCGGATCGATCAAGTGGGTGTGCGGCGGACCGGGCATGGCGTACCTGTACGTGCGCCCGGATCTGCGCGATCGGCTGCGGCCGGCGCAGACCGGCTGGTTCGCCCACGCGCGGCCGTTCGCGTTCGAGACGGGGCGCATCGACTACGCGGACACGCGCTGGCGCTTCATGAACGGCACGCCAAGCATGCCCAGCTACTACGCGGCGCGCGCCGGCTGGGAGCTGTGCCTCGAGGCGGGCGTGGATGCGATCCGGCAGAAATCGCTGCGCCAGACGACGCTGCTCAGGAACCTGGTGGAGGAGCGCGGCTTCTCCGTGCGCACCCCGCGCGAGGACGCCGCGCGCGGCGGCACGCTGTGCTTCGACTTCGACGGCGCGATGGAGGCGAGCCACGCGCTGCTCGCACGTGGCTTCCTCCATGACTACCGACCGCGCTGCGGTCTCCGGGCCAGCCCGCACTACTACACCACCGACGACGAGGTGCGACGCTTCGTCCAGGCCATCCCCTAGGCCGCCGCCAGCTGGCGCGAGAGTCGTCGCTGTCCGACGGCCACGACCAGCCAGACCATGCTGAGCAGGGAAAATCCCATGATCGCCGGCGACATCGACTCGCCGACGCCCTGCATGACGATGAGCGCGAGGTCCGGGCTGTGCGCCCAGGCGGGATTCGCCGGCACCTTGAGGCCGACCGCCGCGATGTCCGAGGCCACGCCGCTGCCGACGGACAGCAACGTGGCGACGGTGAGCGCCTTGATCGCGCCGACCTTGGTCGCCTCGGGCCGGGCTGCGAACAGGGTCGCGGCGATCAACGCCACCACCCCGAACACCAGAATGAACCACATCGGATAGCCACCGTTCCTGAACATCTCGAGCATCGCGTCCTCCTTGTTGCCCAGGTCAACGCGCCGCCGGCGCGGGCGTGACAAGGAATTAGTTTGTCACGCGCCTCGTTCCCGGACGTTGATCGGCGTGTGGGCGACGACCGCGAGCTCTGCGATCGACTCCGGCGTGGCGACGCCGACGCCTTCGACGACGCCTACGAGCTGTATCGCGCGCGCCTGTTCTCGTTCCTGCTCCGGCTCTGCGGCGACCGCGCCCTGGCCCACGACTTGCTGCAGGAGACCTGGTTGCGACTGGCGCGGAACGCGACCCGGCTCGCTCCCGACACGGAGCTTTCGGCCTGGTTGTTCACCGTCGCCCGGAACCTGCACGCGAGCCATCGTCGCTGGCTCTTGCTCGATCGCGAGCGCTTGCAGACGCTGCATCTGTGGCCGCGCCGCGCGCCGCACGTTCCGGAAGAGCTGGCGACCGCGGGCGAAACCGCGCGGCGCCTCGAGGCCGCGCTCGCCGCGCTGCCGCTCAAGTACCGCGAAGCGCTGCTGCTCGTCGCCGTCGAGCAGCTCGAGCCGGCGCAGGCCGCCGCGGTGCTCGGCATCAAACCGGAGGCGCTCCGCCAGCGCGTGTCGCGCGCCCGTGGCATGATGGCCAAAGCGACCGCGGAGAAGAAGCCATGACCGAGCCCGAAGATCTCGCTCCGCTCTCCGGCGTCGTCGACGTGGAGCCGCGCGTCGCCGAGCGCGTGCGGCTGCGCGCGCAGAACGTGCTCGCCCGCGAGCGTCGCCTCGCCGCGCATCCGTGGCTCGCCCGCGCCGAGCACGTTTACAGCGGGGGCATCGAGCCGCTGTTCGTCGCCGGCGCGGTTGCGGGGTACCTCGCGTGGACGGTCCAGCAGCTCATGCTGCTGCACCCGTAGCGACGGCTCGGGTTTGCCGCCGACGAGCGAGCGCTATCCCCCGCCGCCGACGCAGTGATCGATCTCGTCCTCGCTGTGCACGCCGGCGATGCAGCGCGCCTCCTTCTGCGAGGTTCGGCGCGCGAGGCAGTCGCTGGTTCCCTTTTCGACGCGCGCCTTCACTTCCGGATCGGCGAGGGCTTCGGACTTGTGCGCCTCGAGCTTCGCGCGCTTCTTCTCGTTCTTCTCGGCGTCGATCGCGAGCTGGACGCCGAGCTCCTCCAGATGGTGCGTCGCGGCTTCGCACTCCGCGCGCGTCGCCAGCGCTTCGGGCGGTTGCTCCCGGCGCGCCGGCGTCGCGTCGGGCTTCGGGCTCGGCGCGCCGCTGTTCTCGACGCCGCCCACGTGGGAGTCCCCGTCGTCCAGGAGCGTCGACGGGTCGGTCGCCTCCTTGGGCGCCCCGCACGCCGCGACGATTCCGCAGCTAACCAACAAAAACAATAAATTCCGGTACATGAGGCTGCCAGCCCGGAGGATACCGCCGCTCGTCACGCGACGCGAGGGCGGATGTTGCGGCCGGAGAAGTTTCGTGTACGAATCATTTCCGGCCGAACTATCTGGCCGCCTGGAGAGACGCCGATGTGGAACCCGTACACCGAGGAACACGAACACTTCCGCAAGACCGTCCGGCAGTTCGCCGAGAAGGAGATCCTGCCGTACGTCGAGGAGTGGGAAAAGGCGAAGGACTTCCCGAGCGCGCTGTTCAAGAAGGCGGGTGACCTCGGCATCCTCGGCGCGCACTACGCCGAGGACAAGGGCGGCAGCGGCGGCGACTACTGGTTTTCCGCCGCGAAGGCGCAGGAGCTCCCGCGCGGCGGCAACGCTGGCGTGACCATGGCGCTACTGGTGCAGACCGACATGGCGACGCCGGTGATCGCCGATCTCGGCACGCCGGAACAAATCAACGAGTTCCTGAAGCCGGCGCTCGCCGGCGATCGCATCGCCGCCATCGGCGTCTCCGAGCCGGGCGCGGGCAGCGACGTCGCGGGGATCCGCACCGTCGCGCGCAAGGACGGCGACGACTACGTGATCAACGGGCAGAAGACGTTCATCACCAACGGCACGCGAGCCAGCTTCATCACGCTGCTGGCGAAGACCAACCCCGACCACGGCGCGCACGGCTGCAGCTTCTTCCTGGTGCCGACAGATCTGCCGGGCTTCAAGGTCAGTCGCAAGCTCGAGAAGATCGGCAATCACTCCAGCGACACCGCGGAGCTCTTCTTCGAGGACGTGCGCATCCCCAAGCGCTACCTGCTCGGCGAAGAGAACATGGGCTTCATGCACCTGGCGCAGAACTTCCAGGCCGAGCGCTTGATCGCCGGCGTGAGCGGCCTGGCCGGCGCGCGCCTGGCCGTGGAGTACTCGCGCAAGTACGGCGAGGATCGCGTGGCGTTTGGCAAGCCGATCATCAAGCGCGAGGTGTGGCAGCACAAGTTCGTCGACATGTACGTGCGCCTGGAGGCCGCCCAGGCCTTCGTCGACAAGTGCGTGGACGCCTACAACACCGACAAGTACGTCAAGAAGGAGAACGTCTCCTTCGAGACCGTCAAGCTCATCAGCATGTCCAAGATCCTCGTGGGCGAGCTCGTCAGCCACGTCATGGACACCTGCCTGCAGTTCCACGGCGGCTGGGGCTACGTCGAGGAATACCCGATCGCCCGCGCCTGGCGCGACTCGCGCCTGCTCCGCATCGGCGGCGGCACGACCGAGACGATGACGTATTACCTCGCCAAGCTCATGGGCATGTAGGTCGGTCCGGCGCGGAACCTCGCTCCGCGCCCGACGGCACGCTCCGGGCTCCGGGGGTGCGCGCGCTCCGCGGGGCCCCCCTCGGCACTGCGCCGGCATCGCGAGCCTGCACCGCCGCGCTAGCCTCGGCCCCCGCTTCGCGCTCGCACCCCCTGCGCCCTGCGCTTGGCGCCACGCTCGCGTAACGAGCGCCGTGCGGATCCGCGCGACGGCCAAGGGCAAGTCACACGCAACCAACCCCGCATCGAGCTGCAACACTCCTGACGGGATCGCGACGGGGCTTTGCCGAGCGGCTCACGCTCCAGGCCGCCTGGCTCGCGCCGTGCAGCACGTCGGCGGTGCGGCGTGGCTCACAGCCGCGGTTCACGACCGCGTTGTCCGCCCCATATGCAAACAACCCGGACGACCTCCGCCGCCGGCTGCGTCACGTAGACCTTCTTCTTCGTCCGCGGCAACACGATCTTCCGGATCTGCAGCCCTCGTCGCACACCCCAAACCGCCCCAAGTTGGGGCGTAGCCTCGAGACGCAACGCACGACTCGAACTCATCTCGCAACAGCGTCGGCGCGTCCGGACGATTCGCTAGCCACCAGGAGTGTGCCCGCTCCAGCTCGCGCAGCGCGCGGCGCGAGAGCTCGACTCTCATCCAATATCTCGCAACCTCGCAAGCGCATCGCGCGCTTCGATCACCCGTCCGCGTTCGCCATCGTCGAGACCTTCCTCGAGCGCGGCCTCGAAGGCGGCCTGCTCCGCCGGATCCACGCCGTCGTCGTCGGCCGTTTCGGCCACGATGACGTACAGGGTGGTACCCTCCGGCAGAGCCGCAGAGTCGTCGAGCACGATCTGACCTGCCCGCACATGCGCTTTGAGTGCCGTCACGCGGGCAGGTTGGCACTGTCGCGGGTGGCCCCGAGCACTCGGGTGCGTCGAAGCACGGCGCGGCGCGGAACGTGCGCCGCCCCGGCCCGGCCGCGATCCGGACGGGAGTCATCGCCCGTTCGCGTTGTTCGCACGCCGCCAAGCGATGACCCCATCACATCCGATCGCAGCGCACGCGAAGGCGCCATCAGTGTTGCGACAACGCCATCCGCGAGCGGAACTGAAGCGGCTCACCCACCTCGGTCGCTACGTCTCGCAGGTTCCAGCCGCGTCCATCACTCGAAGGACCGCGCTTCTCGTTCACCCCGCGCGCAAGATGGCCGCGACCGCGCCGGGGCGGAGGCCATGTCTGCTACGATGCGCGGATGCTGGAGCGTGCGTGGGTACGCCGGATCGTGGCGTTTGTCGCGCTGGTGCCGATCGGGGCAAGCGTGGGCTGCGGCGAGAGCGTGGAGCCCGCGACGGCCGGCGGCTGCCGGCCACAGGACGACCTGCTCCTGTGCGGGCAGCGGCTGAACATCGCCCACCGGGGAGGTGCGCGGCTCGCACCGGCCGAGACACTGGTGGCGTTCCAGAACGCCACGGACATCGGCGTGGACGTGCTGGAGATGGACGTTCACCGCACGATCGACGGCGCCGTGGTCGTGCTTCACGACGACACCGTGGACAGCACCACGAACGGAAGCGGTCAGGTGAAGAGCATGACGCTGGACGAGGTGAAGCAGCTCGACGCCGCGTACAACTTCACCATGGACGGCACGACGTACCCGTATCGTGGCCAGGGCATCACGATTCCGACGCTGGACGAGGTGATGTCGGCGTTTCCCGACGCCTGGTACTCGGTCGAGATCAAGCAGCAGGATCCGCCGATGGTGGACGACACCCTCGCCGTGTTGGCCCGGCATGGCACCGCCCCGCGCACGGTCATCGCGTCGTTCCGGGACGAGGTGCTCACGGAACTGCGCGCGAAGGCGCCGGGCCAGAAGACCAGCCTCTCCCTGGGCGAGATGCTCGAGCTCTACTCCGTCACGGACGACACCGAGGCGGACTACACCGCCCCGGCGCCCATCATCCAGGCGCCGGACAACGTGATCGAGCCTGATCTCGTCGATCGCGCGCACCGCCTGGGCTTGAGCGTCGAGGTCTGGACCGTGAACGATCGAACGCGCATGGAGACGCTGTTCGATCTCGGCGTGGACGGCATCATCACCGACGATCCGCAGACGCTGAAGGACGTGATCGCGTCGATGCCGTGACGCGGCGGATCCCGCTTGGCGCCTGACGGCATGCTCCGGGCTCCGGGGTGCGCGCGCTGCGCGGGGCCCCCTCGAATTCAGACGCTGCGCGGTGCACGGTGTGACACTCGTCAACGTGGCGCGGGTCGAGCCCCAGATATCGAATCTGACTTACACGTCGGGTGCCGTACACATATGTAGTTGAGTGCGGCACATGGTGCGCGCCGCGCCGCCGGCCGCGCCGAACCGGCAATAAAACCACATGACTCCGACAGTTGTTGCTGCTATGGGCCGCCGCGGCTCTTGGCAGCCGTGAGCGGAGACTGCTAGGAAAATCGCGGCCAACGTCGCTGGATCTTGGCGATTTTTGGCCTCGGCGGGGATTTGACCGTAGAACAAGTAACAGGTGCAGAGCGCGCACAGGTTGCACACAGAGGCGTCACGCCAGCTCCGCCGCGGTTCGCGGCGAGACGGCAGCGGTCGCCCTGGTCGCAACTCCCGGTTCAACCCCGAGGCGAGAGGAGACGTGTAGATGGAGTCCGCCCCCGCAATCGATCTGTCCCCGAACATTTCAGGCTTCTTCCGCGACGCGGTCGAGGGTGCGATGCGGAGCCGCGGCTCGCACGCGACCGACGCGGCCGAGACCTACCTCGTGGCGCTGCTCGCCGACTTCGCGCGGCCGGGACAGCTCGACACGCAGACGCTGCGCCGTCCGATCACGCTGCTGCTGGACGAGGCGCTACGCGCAGCGGGGCGCGAGCGCTTCGACCGCTTGCGCGCGCTGGGCGACGGCGTGCTGTACGTCACCGGCTTCTTCGGCGATCACCTGGAGACCCGCGGCGTGGAGATCGCGTACGTGAGCGCCCTCGGCGCGCGCGCCTACGACAGCGCGGCGCAGATGCTCAGGCGCGGAGGCAGGACCGAGAGCGCGGGCGCCCCCGACGTGTTCGCGGAGCTCGCGGACCACTTCGACATGTTCGTGGTGCTGGTGAACGACGTCGCCGACTCGATGCTCGCCCGCTCGGCCAAGAGCGACAGCTCCATGGTGAAGCTCTACGAGCGCTGGCTCCGGTCCGGATCGACGGCCCTCGCCGAGACCCTGGCCGAGCGCGGCGTGCTGCCGCAACGGGGCGACGGGACGGTGCATTGAGCGCCGGGATCGACGCGGCGCTCCTCAGGCTCCAGCGCCAAATCGAGCAGTTCTACGCGCTCGAGCGCACCCCGGACGTGGTCGACTTCGTGCGCATCGGCGACGCCGATTCCCGCGAGACGCTGCTGGTGCGCGAGAGCGACGACGAGGTCGAGATCGCGCTGTGCTTGCCGCCCGACGTCGCTTCGGACGACGGCTTCCTGCAGCTGGTGGAAGGGGTGAGCCACTTCGTGTACCTGGCCGAGCGCGCCCGGACGAACCTTCCCGCGACGCGCCTGGAGCTGGAGATGCAGGCCGAGGTCGACAAGTTCGTCGTGCTGGCCACCACCCGGGGCGAGCTGACCCGTCGCGAAGTGCATCACCTGCACGACAAGCTCTACGCGCGCGTGCGCTTCCTCCACGCGGCGGACACCGAGGACGGCGAACGCTATCGCCTGGCGAACGACCTTGCCGCGCGCTTCGTGCTGCGCCTGTTCGATCGCGACGAGATTGACTTGCCGCGTCACGCGTTGCGTCGCTTCTATCGATCGGGCCAGACGGACAAGATCCACCTGGCGCGCGCGGCTTAGCCGACACGCGCCTACCTGCGCCTACGTATCCAGCGCGTCTCGCTGCTGTTACCATCCGGTTTCCCCCGAGGAGGATGACGCCATGAGGATCCGGACTACAGCTATTGCCCTGGTTGCGAGCGGTGCGCTGCTCGCGTGTACGATGGCTGGCTGCGGTGGAAGCGATTCCAGCAGCGGTTCGGGCGGAACCGGCGCTACCGACGGTGGTGCGGGGACGGACGGCGGTGGCGCCGCCGGAACGGACGGCGGCGCGACGTGCGGGAACGGCGTCGTCGAAGGCACGGAGGAGTGCGACGACGGCAACTCCGTGCAGGACGACGGCTGCGACAACACGTGCTCGTTCGTGTGTGTTGCAGGGGATCCCAAGCGCGACCACTGCGACGACGGGAACGCTTGCAACGGAACCGAGACGTGCGGCACCGATCACGCCTGTACTTCCGGCACGCCGTTGAACGACGGTGACTCGTGCGGCACGGACATGGTGTGCGTGAACGGGAACTGCATCTCGGCATCCTGCGGCGACGCGCTGGTTCAAAATGGCGAGGAGTGCGACGACGGCAACTCTACGCCGGGCGACGGCTGCGAGAACGACTGCAAGTTCAGCTGCCTCTCCACCGACACCGCGCGTGACTGCTCGGCGCTGGGCGGCGACGAGTGCGCCGGAGCCCAGACCTGCAACGACACCACCCACATGTGCGAAGGCACGCCGCTGGCGGACAACACGCCGTGCAACAACAACACGGGCTACTGCAAGAGCGGCGTGTGCGCGACCGGTGTGTGCGGCAACAGCCAGGTCGAGCCGGGCGAGGACTGCGACGACGGCAACACGGTCGAGACCGACGGCTGCACCTCCCAGTGCAAGTTCTCCTGCACCGTCGCCGGCGACTGCGGCGACAGCAACGTGTGCACGCAGGACACGTGCGACACCACGACCCACATGTGTGCCAATCCGGCCGACACGGGCCAGAACGGCAACAACTGCACCGTGGGCAGCGTGAGCGGCAAATGCGACAACGGCGTCTGCAAGAGCGCCAACTGCGGCAACAGCACGGTGGACAGCGGCGAGCAGTGCGACAAGGGCTCGGCGAACGGGACGGCGGGCAGCGGCTGCACCGCGAGCTGCCAGTACGAGTGCAACGCCAACGCCGACTGCAGCGACAACAACGTCTGCACCGGCACCGAGACGTGCAAGACCGTGACCGGCGGGAAGGCGTGTAGCCCGGGCACCAACGCCGCCAAGGGCACGGTGTGCCAACAGTCGAACCCGCGGCGCGTCTGCGACGGCAGCGGCACGTGCGCGGCGTCCACCTGCGGCGACGGCTACGTGGACAAGGGCGCGACCCCCGCCGAGCAGTGCGAGCCGCCGAACACTGCCACCTGCGACGCGAGCTGCCAGACGATCCAGGCCGCCGTGTGCGGCGACGGCAAGATCGACCCCGGCGAGGACTGCGACGACGGCAACACCAAGAACCTCGACGGTTGCGACTCGAGCTGCAAGTACGAGCTGTTCATGCGCATGGACACCGTGTCGATCGTCCTCGGCACAGCGCCGACCTTCTGCAGCGTCACGACCAACAGATTGGGTCAGGCCATCACGAGCAACGCGCTCGGAACGCTCAACACCAGCCTGACGGACGGCATCAACGCCGGCACGACCAACATCCTGGTGCAGGCGCTCGACCTCGACGATCCGAAGGGGGTTGCCGATCCGTCGCTTCGGCTCGGCGTGACGACGGGCATCCTGGATCCGGCGCATACCGGCACCTGGCCCGCCACCGGCAACCCGATGGATTGGTGGTTCCTGCTCGACAAGACGACCGTTGACGCGAACGGCATCCCTACCGGGATCTTGAGCCCTGCGGCGATCGCCGCGCGTGCGCTCACGGCCGGACCGAGCGACGTCAACCTGACGTTGCTTCTGGCGGGTAGTCCGGCCGTGCTCCAGATGCTGCAAGCGAAGGTGGCCGCGCACGTCGAGACGACGACGAGCAAGCCGGCGCCGCCGCCCAGTCAGCTCGCAAGCGGTTTTGTCGCAGCGCTGAAGCGCATGAATACCACCACGAGCAGACAGCGAGGGCCTGTGCGGCAACATCACCGTCGGAGTCGCTCTGCGAAAGATCCCGATTCCGCAGCCGGCGTTCGACGCAGCGGGGCGGACGGCATGCCAGCGGAAACGTGCGCTGGACTCGCACAGTACACGTACTGCGGCGACGGCAACCCGTTGGTGCGAACTGCAACTCGCTGCTCGATGCGTTGGTGGGCGAGCTCGCCAAGGTCGTCGGCGTGCCTGGGCACAGGCACATCAAGCGCCGACGCAGCCGGACGTGTCCGGAAGCGGCACGATGAACGCTCAGCGTCGGCGGTACATATCAGCAAGGTACAGCAAACCACCGCGGGCAACACCAACGCCTATTCGAGTTGGCTGCAGTTCCACGCGAAGCGCGTCCACGCGACAGGATCGCAGTAGGCTGGGTCGCAGGCGCGCACGGATTGGCTGCGGCCAAACTCGTGAACTGGCCTAATCGCAATAACGCGTCGTCATGGTCCGGACCTTGATCGCGGTGTCGGTCGCCGTGAACAATGCCGCTACGTCAGCGCCGGCGGCGAAAAAGGCCGTGCCCACCGAAGCGTCGGGATCGGCGACCCCAGCGAACATTGCTTTGCAAGTGGGTGAAACCAGCGCAAGCCCGACCTGCAATGTATCTGTGGCTGGACCCACACCGTAGGAGATCGGGTAGTTCTTCCCGTCGAACGCGATCGAAAACGGGAGCACTAGATCCGCCGTCGGAGGGATGAGGCCAGCGTTCTGGCACGTGGGCGCAGCCGACGTGGTCGAACCGGCGAGTCGTAGCCCGTTCGCCTGGTCTTCCTGGTGACCCCACAGGGTCATGAACTGCGTCCCGTTGGTCGCCAGTAACCGGGAAGGTTCCGCCGCCGGTCGCGCTTGGGCTCTCGAGCGTTGCGCCTCCCACCGGGGAGAACGCGCTGTCTCGCAAGTCGAGGAAGGCGTAGCCAGAGAGCGTTGTGAAATCGATGTCTGCGAGCCCCAGCCCAAGCACGTTCCCGGCGCGCTCGATGCGCGGAAACAAGACAGACGCCCGCCGGCGAGAGAATGACGTTTTCGGCTCCCGAGGCAACGCCTGCTGCCGAGACGCTTGTACCTCGCACGTCGCTTCCGGCGAAGACCACGTTCCACCCGCCCGCGCCATCGTCGACGAGATCCTCACCGGAGTCTGCCGCCGAGTCGCTGACCTTCACGTTGCCTCCGACAAGTGCTCCTGTGTTGGCGTCGACCAGCTGCACGTACGGCTTGAACGTCCCGCCGTCGAACTGGGCCCACCCGACCGCGAACCGGTTCCCCGCGCTTGCGACGTGCGCGTATACGGGCGGGTTGCTCCCAGCCGTGACCGGCACTGCGGCGCCGAGCTTCTGGCCGGTCTTGTCCACTTTGGCGAAGTAGATCTCGTCCGTGGCCCACACGACCCCGAACGCTTGCGCCGCGTCATTCCACACAGCGTCGACCCCGCCGGATGTGCCCGACAGTGTCACAAGGTCACTGACCGTGCCGCCCAGTGGTAGCCCATCGCCGACGTCCGTCTTGCCGTTGCAGTCGTTGTCCAACCCGTCGCAAATCTCGGTAGCGCCCGGGTAGACCGTGTCGTGGGCGTCGTCGCAGTCGTCGCCGGGCGCGACCGCATCCGCGCACTGTGCATCGCCGTGACCGTCGTTGTCGGCGTCGGCTGCCGTCACGAGAGCAGCTCGTCCCCCCGCCGGCCTTCTCCTGGCACTCGACGACGCAGTGCGCGGCGTCGGGGTTCGGGCAGAACACCGCGGTCCCTTGCGTACACTTTCCCGCGAAGCACGTCTCGACGCCGTTGCACGCGAGGCCGTCGTCGCAGTCGGCGTTGCTTGTGCACTTCGCTCCGGCGTCGCTGCCCGCGGCGCCACTGGCGCCGGCGGCGCCGTCCGGCGTGCCGCCGTCGGTTCCGGCGGCTCCGCCGCCCGTGCCCGCGCTGCCGCTGGCGCCGCTGGCGCCGCTCGCGCCGCTCGCGCCCGCGCCGCCGTCGACGTTCGACGCGCAGGTCTTGGTGTCCGCGCAGCTCGAGTCCGACGAGCCACATGCGGCGACGGCGGCGCCCGCGAGTCCAACGGTGATGACGGCGACCGGAATGCGAATGGGCATGACGCTCTCCTGCGAATACGGTGTGGAAAGACGCCTGTTCGGCCAGCGGCGCTTTCAGTTGCGCGAAAAGGTCGCGGTTCCGCGCCGCCCCGGCAACCTGCACATCCAGTCAGGAGTCGAAATAGCGTTCGTGGGCGGCGATTGTGCGATTCGCATCTGCACTGTCGTCCTGCGACCCGAGCAGAAATCCAGTCGCGCGCCGGGCCGACACCCCGGATCAACGGATCACATGTCGTCGCGTCGGCCGCGCCGACTTGAAACCGGCGTCGCTACGAGCCAACCCGATCTCGCGTCGGTGACGCGTCCGGAGGATGTCGGTTCGGCGCGGAACCACGAACCGCGGGGGCGGGCGGGACGCGGGATTCCGCGCCGGACCGGCAGGATCGATCGGGGGCGGCGCTGGCATGTGGTTTGCTGAACCGCGGGGTCGTGGGGCGAAAATTGGCGGTCTGTGCGCCTGGGCGTCTGATCGTGGTGTCGTGGTTCGGCGTCGCGGCGGCCGGGTGTGTCGGGCTGCCGCAGCCACCGCCGCCGGAGAACTACGTGGCGGCCGGGCTCACGTTGCCGCCGTCGCCGCCGCACGCCGTCGGACCGATGACGCCGCTTCAGCACATCGGCGTCGAAGCGGCGGCCAGCGGCAGCGTCGTGCGACACGCCGCGCGCACCATGGCGCAGGGCGCGCCCGGCAATCTGATCCCGGCGTTCACCGCGCGCGGTCGCTTGACGTACGGTGCGACGAGTCGTGTGGAGCTCGGCGCGGACTTCACCTACGGCGACACGTCGACCGTGCGTCGCGTCGCCACGGATGCGACCACGAGTGGGCTCGACGCGACGAGGGTGTGGGAGCTCGACGGCACGCTCCGCGTCGCGGTGCTGCGGCGCGAGCGCTGGTCGCTGCTGATTGGCGGCGAGCTGGGCGATAGCCCACTGCCGTACACGATCCGCAGCGCGGATTCGCCCGGCGTGGTGATCGAGGCGGATCACAAGGCGTGGTTCCAGCTCCGCGCGGCGATCGAGGGCTTGTACCGCGTGACGCCGCGGATCGTCGCGTCGGCGGGCGCGTCCGTCCAACGCTTTCCGTTGTTCTATCGCAGCACCGTCGACTCCGTGTGCGACCTTGCCACGTCCTCGTGCAGTCCGGATTCCAGGCCCGGCACGACGCTGGACGCCACCTACGCGACGCCCTACGCGTCGCTCGCGTACCGGATCGCCGAGCTCGAGCTGCGCCTCGCCGCGTTCTACACGCTTACGGCGAGCAGCGACCTGCGCAGCGCGGCGCCCGGCGGCGCGACGCTCTCGATCGGTTATCGTTTCGATCTCTCGGGATTCCGCGGCTTCGACATCGGCACGCCGCCGCCGTTGTGATCGCGGCGCTGCCGGCGCGTGCCCGGCGCTGGTCGGCTCCGCGCGCTCACGCTCGATCGATGCGGTCGCACAGCGCCTCGACGAAGCGCATGCGCGTCTCGCGACTTGGCAGGCCGACTGGGCGCAGCACCAGTGTGCCGATATCTGCTCCGCACTCGAGCACCAGACACTCGCCGTCGGTGCGAGTCTGGACGCGGCTACCGGCGTCGGCGATCAGCTCGCCGGTCTTCGAGCTCACCCGGACGCCGCTTGTCACGTCGAGCATCACGCGCTCGCCCGTACCGAGGTCATCGAATTCCCATCTTGCGCCTTGGAGCCGTGCCGACCCCACGGGCATTTGAAACAGCGCCAACACGACGCCCAGGGACAGCAAGGCGGCGGGAATGAACGGGTTCACGATCAGGACCAGCGCAGCCGGAGCCGACGGCGATTGGCTGATCAGCGATTCGCCGATTGATCCGATGAGCCATCCCGAGACGGCGGCGAGCACGAACAGGAAGATCCACACGCCCGCGCTCCGGCCGCGCTCGGGCGCCACCTTGCCGACGTAGCCCGCGCCCACGACCAGAAGCAGCAGACCCAGCAT
>CAVZIE010000023.1:0-124570 GCA_963775185.1 uncultured delta proteobacterium
GGCGGATCACGCTCTTGCGCTCGGGATGCTTCGGTGAAATCGCTTGATAGAACGCTCTCACCGCGTCCATGTCGGCGCGGACGTCGTCGGTCACGGCCAGGGTCGGGCCCAGGCCGCCGACTTTCCGTTCGAAGTCCAGGAAACCGAAACACAGCGGGACGCGCGCTTGGCGAGCGATCTGGTAGAAACCCGTCCGCCAGCTCCCGGTGCGACCGCGTGTGCCGGGCGGCGAGATCACCAGGAATAGCTTGTCGTCGGCCCGGAAACGATCGACCGCGAGCTTGACCATGTCGCGGCGCTCGTCGCGCACGACCGGAATGCCGCCGATCGCCCGCATGAAACCGCCGAACGGGAAGCGGAAGATCGAGTGCTTGCCGAACCACGTCGCGCGCAGATCGAGGCTCCACGCGACCGCCAGCATGAGCGGCATGTCCCAATAGCTCGTGTGCGGCGCGGCGATGAAGACGACCTTCGACTCGGGCGGCGGTCGCCCTTCCAAGCGCCACCCGAGCACGCCGAGAAGCGCGCGCCCGACGGCGCGGTGCACGGGTCCGACCGTGGGCCACGGCGGCTCGCCGGGCGCCTCGGCGGCGTCCTTCAGAACTGGATGCTGCACGCGATCCGCTGGAGCTCGATGAAGCGTCGCGGCTGAGCGCGATCGCATGCCCGGAGCGCGGCGAAGAAATCATCCGCGGCCGCCCGGAGCTCCGGCTCGGCGAAGCCGTACTCCACTTCGAGGATCGAGCGGACCGTGTGCGCCTCGTAGAACATCTGCCTGGCCATCTCTTGTCGGAACACGTCGGTCGGGCGGACCCAGCGATCGGTAGGGATGGGCGCGTCGCCGCCCTTCGGGGGCGGGACGCGCAGCCGCTGCGGGACCTTGCGCACCGGCAGGCTCCCATACACGTGATGCTCGGTTGAATGCCAGATCGAAACGGTGTGCACGAAGCCTGCCATGGTCCGGGCCAGGACCTCCTCGTCCCGGAGCTCGTCGGGCGACGGAAAACCGGGCAGGAGCTCGTGCAAGGCCGCGCCCCATCGGGTCAGCTCCGGCGCATCGCGCTGCACTTTCGCGGCGACTGTCCGGCAAAACGCCAGGACGACGTCGTAGTAGGCGCGCAGGAACTCGCAGTACGGACCCGGGAAGTCCGGCGGCGCCATCGGGTAGCGGTAGCCCGGGTATCCGCTGTTTCCTTCGATGCCGGCGTAGTAGTCGGCGAAGCCGCGGAAGACGTCGCGACCGGACGTGGGAAACGGCGTGTAGATCTCGCGCTGGTTGTTCCACGCGACGGAGCGCACGTTCCAGCGCACGCCGTAGTCGAGGGGGAGGTGCAGGTAGCTATGCGCCTCGACGAGCCGGGCGAGGGGGTGCCGGCCGGGCAGCACCTCGCGTGTAACGGCGATCACCGAATCCATCGGGAAGTGAAGCGACGAGTGGATCCCCGCCACGAGGGACAGCGAGCAACCACTCAGGAGGAAGATGCGCGCACGCGCCCACGACTCGCCGGCGTCGGGCTCGAAGACATGCTCACCGACGCCGATGGCGACCGGCTCGAGCGCGGTTCCCGTCTCCGCGAACAGTGCCACGGTGGGGCTCAGCGCGACGTCCGGTAGCGGCTCCAGGTTTCCAATGTGACTCAGATCGAGCTTGTACGGCGTGCCCAGACGCCGCGCCTTCGGCAAGCTCGCGGCGAAGCGCTGCTCGTCCACGGGATCGAACTTGGGAACCAGGAAGCGACTGAACGGTGTCTCCCGGACCAGCGCGCCGAGCTCGCGGTCGTCGATGTCGGAGACAGCGTCGGTGACCGCGGCCCGGAGGGCGTGGCGGGTGCCGAGCGTGAGGGAGCGCACGTAGCGGGTGACAATCTTCGAGCTGAACGCCCGATACTCGTCTTCGGGGATCCCGAACACGGCTGGTGGCATCCGCTCCGCGTACAGCGGACAGCCACGAGGCCACATCGACTCGACGTCCTTGGGCACGAGGTCCACGTGGTCGCCCGTACCCGCCGCGCGTTCCGCGAGCAGGTCCCGCATGACCGCTAGACCCGACGCGCCGGGCCCGGTCGCGGGGCGCGTGCGCCGGCTCGGCACGCCGCCGGCTTCGCCCCAGGCGCGCTCGGGGTCGAGCGCCGACTCGAGCCACTCGAGCATGCGAGCTTCCTCGGAGCCGACCGCGCCGATGCCCAGCAAGCCGCCGTCGGCGCGGGCCACGGCGCGCGCCCAAGCCACCATCTTGCCGACGAGCTCCTCGTCGCTGCCCGCACCGTCGCCGCTGGCGCTGCCCCGCAGCTCACCCAACATGTCCTCGACCTCGGCGTCCGCGGGCGGCGCGTCGAGCCAGCGCGCGATGCGCTCCATCGCCGGCTCGTCGCCGGCCAGCCCTTCGCTGGCGGCAAGCGCGAGGATCAGCTGTCGCTCCTTGTCCTGAACCACCCCGTCTGCCCACGCGACCTGGATCGCCGGGATCAGGCTCAGCATCGCGACGTTCGACGACGCCGCCTCCAGAGGCTCGAGCTGATCGCGCAGCAGCTCGCGCTGCGTCATCTTGCTCGGCGGCGGCTCCATCGGACGCCGGAGTCTACGCGGACTCGGGATCGCTCGCTACCGCCGGGAGATGTCGCAGGGATACCGCGCCGATCAGCCCAACACTCGATCCAGCAGCTTCGCGAGGCGCGCGAGCCCGGGATCGTCGGTCAAGCGCTCGAGCGCGGCGCGCGCCTTGCCGATGGTGGGCTCGACGAACTGCAGGAACGACGGGTTCTGTTTCACGCGGTCGATGAAGACGAAGCGACCGGCGTCCTTCAGCTTGCGCTGCACGGTGACCATGTCGAACTCGCGCCCGACCTCCGCGCGGCCGGCGCTGCCCAGGCCGCGCGCCGCGGCGTACTCGTCGAGGCGTGCCTCGATGAAGGTGCGGTCGAAGGTCTGGTAGCTGTCGCTGAGCAGCGCCACCAGATCGTAGACGCGCGGCCCGAGCAGCGCGTCCTGGAAGTCGATCCAGACCAGGCCCGGCTCGCCGCCCGCGCCCGCCTCCACCATCAGGTTGCGGCTCTGGTAGTCGCGGTGCACGAAGCCGCGCGGCCAGTCGGCGATGCGTCGCGCCAGCGACTCGGCGACCGCGTCGAAGGTCTCGCGGTCTTCCGGCGCGAGGTGGATGTCGCGCGCTTCCAGGCCCCACTCGCGGAAGTGATCGATCTCCCAGCGCAGCAGATCGTGATCGAACGCGCGCTGGCGCACGATCGACTCCGACGGCAGATCGCCAAGCGCCTGTTGGGCGCGCGCGAGATCCGCGACCGCGAGCTGGTAGAGCTGCGTGCGGCGGTGCGGCTCGCGCTCGAGGAAGTTGGCGAGCGTGTCGTCGCCGAGATCCTCGACCAGCACGAAGCCGTCCTCGCACGCCTCGCCGAGCAGCTCCGGCACGCGGACGCCGCGCTCGGCGAGCAGCTCGCGCACCTCGAGCAGCGGCCAGCGGCGGCCGCCCTCGTGGGTCTTGACGATCTCGTCGGGGCGCGCGGCGTCGGGAACGAACATCGCGACGGCGCTGCGTCCGTCGCCGAGATCCACGCGGAAGAAGCGCCGCGTCGAGGCGCCGCCGGGCATCTCCGTGACGCTCGGGGCGTCGGAGCGGCCGCTCACGCGCTGCACGAGCCGTTCGAGGCGGTCGAGCGGTGCGGGCGCGATGGAGGACGATGCCATGCGAGTCCGCACTACTACCGCGCTTCGGGCAGCTGCGGTAGATCGACGCGCATGGCGTCGGCGTCGCGGTTTTCGCCGCTGATCGAGCGTGCGACCGCGGAGCTCCGGGGGTATTCCGGTCCGGCGCGGGCCACGGGCGTGGCGGACGCGCTCGGCCGGCTGCTCGACCTCGTTCTGGCATGGAACGCGCGCACCGATCTCACCGCCGCGCGCGACGACGCCGAGCTGGTCGATCTGTACCTGGCCGACGCGCTGGTGATCGCCGCCTCGCGCGACGTCGCGAAGGGCCGGCGCTGGATCGACGTGGGCAGCGGCGCGGGCGCGCCGGGACTCGTGCTCGCGCTGCTGGCGCCGGATCTGGAGCTGACCCTGGTCGAGCCGAAGGCGCGGCGCGTGGCGTTCCTGCGCAGCGCCGTCGGCGCGCTTTCGCTGGCGAACGTGCGCGTGGAGCGCAGCCGCAGCGACGCGCTGCCCGCCGGCGGGTGGCAGGTCGCGCTGTCGCGCGCCACCTTGCCGCCGCCCGAGTGGCTTGCCGAGGGCGCGCGCCTCGCCACGGACGCGGTGTGGGTGCTGCTGGCCCGCGCCGAGCCGCCGGCGCTCGGCGGCTGGCACGTCGCTCGCGACGTGGGCTACCGCCTGCCGCTGGGGGGCGCGGAGCGGCGCGCGCTGTGCTTCACGCCGCTCGGCGGATCTGTAGAAAAATAGCCGCAATTTCGCGTCGGACGGCATTTTTCGCAGCAGACGCCGTACAATCGAGCATGGCGCTTCTTTCCCGTCGCTCCGTCCTCGCCGTCGCGGCGCTCGCCGCGGCTTCCACCCTGGCCGGCGGCGCGGCCGCCCGTCTCGTCTCGATCGGCACCCCGGCCGTGAGCTTCCAGGCCATCGGTCCCGCGGGCATGAAGATCGACGGCACCGCATCGCAGCTCACCGCCGCGGAGCGCGACGGCAAGGTCGTCGTCACGGTGCCGCTCACGAACCTGAAGACCGGCATCTCGCTTCGCGACAAGCACCTGCGCGGCTATCTCGACACGGCGCATCATCCGGATGCGACGCTCTCGGTGGAGCGCTCGAAGCTCAAGCTCCCCGACGACAACCAGACCGTCACCGCGTCTGCGACCGGCGCCTTCACGCTGCACGGCGTGACCAAGCCGCTCGCGTTCACCTACCGCGCCAAGCGCACCGGCAGCGACTACCACGTGCAAGCGCTCGCCACGGTGGACATCCGCCGCTTCGGCGTGGAGGTCCCTTGCTATCTTGGCGTGTGCGTGAAGCCCGACGTCAAGCTCAAGCTGCACTTCAAGCTGCGCGACGTCGAGTAGACCGACGTTGACGCAGCCAGCGTCCCGCGCCAGAACGCGGGCGCATGCTTGGTGGTCCGCTTCGCTGGCTCGTCACGCTGGCGTTGCCGCTCCTCGTCCTGGTCTGGCCGTCGACGGCCCACGCCTATCCGTGGATGATCCGTCACGGCTACGGCGGCTGCACCACCTGTCACACCGATCCGTCGGGCGCGGGCATGCTCACCGCGTATGGGCGCGTCCAGGGCGACCTCTTGCTTCGCATGCACTACGGCAAGCGCAAGCCGGCGGCCCAGCCGAGCAGCGCTGGCGGAGGCGGCTTCGACAGCTTCGACAGCTTCGACGAGAGCTCGCCGGTGCCCGCCGCACCGGCCCCGCCGCCCGCGGAGGAAGCGGCGGGCCCCAGCCCGAGCGCGGGCTTCCTGTGGGGACTCTACGACCCGCCGAGCTGGCTCTTGCTCGGCGGCAGCTACCGCCACCTGACCGTGTTCAAGCCGGGCGCGTCGGGTACGAAGCTCGCCACGTTTCCCATGCAGGTCGACGTGTACGGCGGCATCGAGGTCGGCCACTTCCACGCGTCCGCCAGCATCGGCGTGATCAAGGTGCCGGCTGGCTCGCCGCACGCGCGCGCCGCGCAGGTCACGACCAACCAGGGCGACCAGCTCAACCTGATCTCGCGCAGCCACTGGCTCGGATACGATTTCGCCAACGGCGAGCTGCTGTTGAGAGCGGGACGCATCGAGCTGCCGTTCGGCATCCGGATCCCCGAGCACACCATGTGGGTGCGCGATCAGACGCGCACCGACCGCGACTCCGATCAGCAGCACGGCGTCGCCCTCGCCTACAACGGCGACGTGCTGCGTGGCGAGATCATGGCCATCGCGGGCAACTACCAGATCAACCCGGATCGCTTTCGCGAACGCGGCTACAGCGGCTACGTCGAGTGGATCGCCGTCGATCGCCTCGCCGTCGGCATGAGCAGCCTCGTCAGCGTCGCCCAGGCCGACGCCGCCACGCTCGAGAACCAGCAGACGGTGCGTCAGGCGCATGGGCTGTTCGCCCGCTGGGCGCCGGTCGAGCCGTTCGTCGTGCTGGTCGAAGGCGACGGGCTCGTGAAGACGCGCCGCGAGCTCGGCTACACCGGCTTCCTGCAGCTCGACTGGGAGCTGATCCAGGGGCTCCACCTCGGCACGACCGGCGAGGTGCTCGACGCCGGCTACGAGACCCACCCCGCGTCAGGGACGCCGCTGCCGCGCGCGCGCGGCTTCGGTCAGCCGCGCTTCGGCGGTTGGCTCACCGCCGATTGGTTCTTCCTGCCGCACCTGGAGATGCGCGTCGATGCGGTGGCGCGCCAGGACGACCCTTTCACCCTGCTCGCGCAGTTCCATGCCTACCTCTGACGCATGCCGAATCGGCCCCGCCGTGGCCGTGGCCCTGAGCCTGGGGATGGGGTTGTTTGTGGCGGCGCGGCCGGCGTCGGGTTCGCCGGCGTTCCCGGGCGTCGTGCAGAGCACCTTGAACATGCCGTGCGCGCCGCCGTGCACGCTGTGTCATCGCGACCTGAACGGCGGCCTCGGGACGGTGGTGCAGCCCTTCGGCAAGGCGATGATCGCGCACGACGCCGAGGCGACGAACCAGGACTCGGTCCGCTCCGCGCTCGCGGCACTCGAGGCCGATGCCGTCGACAGCGACGGCGACGGCGTGCCGGACATCAGCGAGCTCGAGCGCGGTCAGAACCCCAACGTGAAGGGCGACGCGGGCCTGTGCGGACCGACCTACGGCTGCGGCGCGCACGTCGCTCCCGCCCGGCACCTCGACGGCTTCGCGGCGATCGCCGGCGCGATCACCGCGCTCGCGCTCGCCGGCGCCGCGCGCCGGCGCCGGCGCCGCAAGCGCGTCCACCCTCGCTGAGCGCGCCCGGCGCGGCGCGATCAGGGCGTCGCGCCGCAGAACGCCGCGGCCGGCGCGGTGATGCGGCGTCCGTTCAAGCACACGGCGATCTGGTCGCCGATGCACTCGGGAAGTTTCGGCGTGTCGGCGCTGCAGTCCGGCGCCGGCGTGCCCGGATAGATGCAGTCCTGGCTGCCGTCGCCGGCGTCGCCGCAGTGGCCGCCCATGCGCGAGCAGTCGTGGTAGCTCACCTGACCGGCGCTGTCGCAACCGAGTCGCACGTCGCCGTCGCAGCGGTCGGCCTGCTCGCCGTCGGCGGGGCACGCCGTGTACTGCCGATCGGTGCAGCCGGTCGCGCTCGACGGATCACACGCCGCGTACGCGCGCGCGCAGTCGCGCTCGCTGCTCGTGCCGCCGATCGTGACGTGCGCGACGCTGCCGTCGCAGCTGAACGTGGTTCCGGCCGGCGCCGTGCAGCCGTCCTCCTGGCAGGTGATCGCCGGATCGCGATCGGTGCGACACGCGTTCACGGCGTTGCAGTCGCCTGCGTGATCGAGCACGCAGCGTACGTAGTACTCGGCGCGCTCGCCGTTGTGCGAGAAGTCGCTCATCGGGACGGCGCGCTCGGCCGACCAGCGCGCGTCCTCGACGCAAAGCGCGACGAGTCCGTACAGATCGCTCGTGGAGTACTGCGCGCGATCCTCGATGCACGCCGCCGAGTCTGCACACGCGCTCGCGATCTCCACCGGCGTGATGACGGGCACGCCCGTCGGCCGATCGGGAAACGCCTCGGCGGCGTCGCTTGCGACGGGCCCGCTCGGTTCCGCGCCGGTCCGACCTGATACCGGATCGGGCGCGGAGGAGCAGGCGGCCGCGAGCAACGCGGTCGCGAGTCCGATCTTGTGGAAACGGGGCAGGAGCGAGCTGGCACGTTGGGTCATGCCGAGCGCTGAAGCAGTCCGCGTGCCACCCGCGCCGTCACGCGCAAAGCGTTGGAATGACCCGTGGAACCTGCCGCACGCCGGGTCCGGCGCGGGTCGCTGTGGCAAACTGGTCAGACCTCTCGACGACAGCTGTGCGGCCCAGGCACATCCACCACTGCGACGTGCTCGCCGCTCCCGTCGTGGCCGGGCGTGGGCTCCGGCGGCGGAGTGGGCTCGGCGTGCGCGCCATGCAGCGCGTGGTCTTGCCAAAGTAGCGTCTCGAGCGTGCCGACCTCGCGCATCCAGTTCGACGTGTGCGGCCCGAATGGCGCGCGGAACGCGTGCGCCACGCCGTGCTGCGCGAGCTCGCGATGCAGTCCGATGGATCTCGCGGCGATACGGATCGCGCGTGGACGTCAGGAGCTGCACGGGCCGCGCGCCGAGCTGTTGCATGCGGCCCGCGATGCGCCGCGCGTAGCGCCAGCCGGCGTTCTTCTGTAGCTCGGGCTGGATCATGGAGAGCGCGCCGAACAGCTCCGGCTTGCGCAGGAACACCTCGATCGCCACGTGCCCGCCCATGGAGTGACCGGCGAGTCCGATCCGGGCCGGGTCGTCGCTCACCGGCGCGTGCTCGCGCGCGGCGGGCAGCAGCACGTCGTGCGATCCAGCCGGCGTAGTTGTCGAACAGACGTCCGGCTTCGCGCGTGAAATACGGGATCGGAACCACGGGACAGATCATCACCAGGCCGTCGAAGGGCGCGCGCTCGAGGCTCCGGTCGAGCTCGCGGATGCGGCGATCATCGAGATAGCGCACGCTCTCGTAGAGGCGCTTGATCGGCGGATGGCGCAGCCGCCGGTCGTTGCGGATCGCGCCGTAGTCGTCGCGCCAGGCGTGGATCGCCGTCGCCTCGTGGGCGGCCTGTCCGTAGCCGTGCAGCAGCACGACCGCCGGATGCTTCTTCGTCGGGTCGAGCCGCCGCGGGACCAGCACGAGCGCGCGCCGTGCGATCGCCGGGTCCCCGGCCAGCGCCAGATCGAGCTGGTCGAACTCCGCGCGGCGCCCCGGGCTTGCCCAGGGCGGGGGCGATCACGCTGCTCGACAGTCCCGCGCCGAGCAGCGCCAGGAAGTGACGGCGCTGCATGAGCAAGGTCGCGCGGTGTGCTCGCCGCCCCGCAGTGGGCGGAAAGAGCACGGCACCAATACAGTATAGGCGGACCTGCCGCTCGAGTCCCGGAAACGGGCGGCTCAGCCCGCGGGAGCGTCCGAGCCGCCGTCCATGCCGGCGGCGCCTGCGGAGCCGTCCATGCTGCCGTCGGTGCCGCCGTCCGTGCCGGCGGTGCCCGACGCGCCCGCGGTGCCCGACGCGCCCGCGGTGCCCGACGCGCCCGCGGTGCCCGACGCACCCGCGGTGCCCGACGCGCCCGCGGTGCCCGACGCACCTGCGGTGCCGCCCGTGCCCGATGCGCCCGCAGTGCCCGACGCGCCTGCGGTGCCGCCGCTGCCCGACGCGCCCGCGGTGCCGCCGCTGCCGGATGCGCCCGCGGTGCCCGACGCGCCCGCGGTGCCCGACGCACCCGCGGTGCCCGACGCGCCCGCGGTGCCGGCCATGCCGCCCATGCCACCCATGCCCGCGGTGCCGCTGGCTCCCGCGCTGCCGTCCACACCCGCGCTGCCGCCGGTGCCCGACGCGCCGCTCGAGCCGCCGGTCCCCGAGGTTCCGCTGGAGCCCGAGGTTCCGCCGGTGCCGCTTCCCGCGGCGCCCGCCGTGCCGCCGGTGGCGGAAGCGTCCGGCTCCGGAATGTTGCTGCGGTCCACCTCGGTGATGAGCGTGCAGCTCACCAGCGGCATCAGGAGTCCCAGACCCGCAGCGAGGAGATAGTTCCGTCGTGAAGAACGCATGGAAAAGCCTCGGGCAAACGGCGCGAACACGCGCCGGACCGCATTCTTCCCGCCTCGGCCAGCGAGCGCAAGGGGGTAGATGCGCCGGTCCGCAAAGCCGGGGATCAGCGCCGCTGGGCCACGGCCAGGCCGAACCCGTCGCCGTCCGGTGTGAACCAGCTCTCCAGCCGAAGGCCGGCGGCCTCGAGCAGGTGCGTCGCGCTCGCGCGGGAGAATTTCCGGCTGATCTCGGTCAGAATCGTCTCGCCGCGCTCGAGCTCGATCGACAGCTCGAGGCGCCGGATCTCCACCTGCTGCGTGGCGCTGGAGCGCAGGTGCATCTCGATGCGGCTCTTGTCGACGTCGAAGAACGCGTGGTGTTCGAAGCGGTCGAGATCGAACGTCGCGCCGAGCTCCCGGTTCAGGACCGCGAGGACGTTCTTGTTGAAGCGAGCGGTGATGCCCTGGGAGTCGTTGTACGCGGCGTCGAGGACGGCCTTGTCCTTCACGAGATCCACGCCGAGCATCAGGCGATCGCCCGGCGCCATGCCGCGCGCCAGCGTGCTCAGGAAGCGCACCGCCTCGAGCTCCGTGAAATTGCCGATGGTGCTGCCGAGGAACATGTACAAGCGCCGATCGCCTGGCGGGATGCGATCCAGATGGCGATCGTAGTCGCCCACGACGCCGTGCACCGTGAGCCAGTCGTAGTCCGCGAGCAGCGAGGCGGCGCTGCTCCGCAGCATGCTCTCGCTGACGTCGAACGGGACGTAGCGCGCGTTCGCGCCGGCGCGGCCGATGGCGTCGAGCACGGCGCGCGTCTTGCGCGCGGCGCCGCTGCCGAGTTCCACCACGTCCGTGGGGCGCAAACCCAGGACGAGATCGTCCACGACGCTCTCGAGCAGCTGCTGCTCGGTGCGCGTCTGGTAGTACTCCGGCGTATCGCAGATCGCGTCGAACAGCCGCGAACCCAGGTCGTCGTAGAAGTACTTTGGCGGAAGCCACTTGGGCGTGGCGCCGAGGCCGACGCGCGCATCGTGGGCTAGCGCGCCCGGCCCGTCCGTCAGGTGCACTTCGACGGTCAAGCGCTGCTCGGCGCGCGATGCGTATTCGCCTCGAAGGCCGTTCACCCGCCCGGAAGTCATGACTCGGCTCGCCCTCGCAGCGATCAAGGCTATAAGCTCCGCATGCCCCGGGCGCAACCCCACGTCGGCGGTGTAACATCCCGTCGATGTGCCGGATGCTCGGCTACCTCGGCGAACCGATCGCGCTCCGCGCGTTGATCGACGCCCCGCCGCACTCGCTGGAGAAGCAGAGCTATCTCGCGCGCGAGATGCAAGGCGCGACCGTCAACGCCGACGGTTGGGGCGCGAGCTGGTATCTCGACGGCGATCCGGAGGCGTGCGTCTACCGCTGCACGTTACCGATCTGGGCGGACGTGAACCGCGAACACCTCGGGCGCGCGATCCGCTCGCGCTGCCTGCTCGCTGCGGTTCGCAGCGCCACCGATCCGCTCGGGCTCTCGCACGCGAACACGCAGCCGTTCGCCGCCGGCTCGCTTTCGTTCGTGCACAACGGCTACGTTCGCGACTTCGATCGCGCGATCGCACGGCCGCTGCGGTCGTCGCTGTCGGACGAGCAGTACGCGCGGCTGCGCGGCAGCACGGACTCGGAGCACGTCTTCGCGGTGTTGCTCGACGAGTACGCGGCCGTCGACCGCCGCGCCCGGGGAGCGTCTGCAGGTCGCGCTGGCGCGGACGCTCGCGCGCGTGCGCGATCTCGCGCGTGAGCGCGGCGTGGTCGCGCTGCTCACGGTGATCGTCAGCGACGGCGACGCGCTGGTCGGCGCGCGGCTCGCCGAGGGCGCCGATCCTCCGTCGCTGTATCTGGATGCCGGTCCGGCGCGGGTGGCGCCTGGCGCGCTGCTCGCTTCCGAGCCGCTCGACGACGACCCGGCGTGGACCGCGGTTGCGCCCGGGCGGCTCGTGGTCGTCACGCGCGACGCGCCGCCGCGGGAGATCGAATCTGGCGTGACTGGCGTGACCGGCGCGGCAACTCGCGAGACGCTGGCGCACGCCCTCGAAGGCGCGCGCCGCTTCACCCGGCGGCTCGCCGAGGGGCTCGACGACGAGACCGCGCGGCGCCAGTTCGATCCCGCGTTCTCGCCCATCGGTTGGCACCTCGGGCACGTCGCCTGGCAAGAGGAGTGCTGGGCGCTGCGCCGCGGCGCGGGCGCGCCGCCCATCGATGCGCGCCTCGACGCGATCTACGACTCCTTCGACAGCGTCAAGCGCGACCGTGGCGCGCGCTTGCCGTCGCTCGCCGACGTCGAGCACTACGCCGACCTGGTCCGGGCGCGCACGCTCGATCTGCTGGAGCACGCCGATCTCGAGGCCCGCGACGGGTTGCTGCAGGGCGGCGACGTGCTGCGCTTCCTCGCGAACCACGAGCGCCAACACGCCGAGATTATCGGCATCGTGCGGCTGCTCGGCGGGCTTTCGCTCGCCGGGCAGCCGCACGATGCCGGGCGCGCCGCGGCGTCGCCGCGGCGCTTCATCGACGTGCCCGGCGGACGCTTCGCGCTCGGCGACGACGATGACCCCGACGGCTGGGACAACGAGCGCCGCGCCCACGCGGTGTGGGTCGCGCCGTTCGCCATCGCGACCCATCCCGTCAGCGCCGGCGAGTGGCTCGAGTTCATGGGCGCCGGCGGCTACGAGGACGACCGGCTGTGGAGCGACGCCGGCCGGGACTGGCGCCGCCGCGTCGGCGTTGGCGCGCCGCTGTACTGGCGTCGCGGCAGCGACGGCAGCTGGCTCACGCGGACCCTGCAAGGTTTCGCGCCGGTCCGGCAACAAGCAGCGGTGTGTCACGTGTCTTGCTTCGAGGCCGAGGCGTTTGCACGCTTCGCCGGCGCGCGCCTGCCCACCGAGATCGAGTGGGAGCGCGCCGCGTACGTGGGACGGCGCGGCGGCCAGAAAGCGACGATTTCCGTGGGGGAATGCCGCGGAGCCCGGGCGCGCGAACCTGGCGCTCGCGCGAGCCGGCGCGTCCGGGCCCGGCGCGTTTCCCGCGGGCGCGGCGGCGTGCGGCGCCGAGGACATGATCGGCAACGTGTGGGAGTGGACCGCGACCACGTTCGAGCCGTATCCCGGCTTCGAGCCCCAGGCGTATCGCGGCTACAGCGAGCCGTGGTTCGACGGCCGTCATCGCGTGGCGCGTGGCGGCTCGTACCTCACGCAGATCGAGATCGCGCGCGCCTCGTTCCGCAATTTCTACGAGCCGACGATCCGCCAGGTGCCGCTCGGCGTGCGCCTGGCGCGGGACGCCTGACGATGCACGTGCACTTGATCGATGGGACGTACGAGCTGTTCCGGGCGTACTACGGCGGCCCGCCGGAGATGACCGCGACGCGCAAGCTGATGCGGAGCTTGCTCGCGCTCTTGCGCGACGACGCCGTGACGCACGTCGCGTGCGCCTTCGACCACGTGATCGAGTCGTTCCGCAACCGCATGTTCGACGGCTACAAGACCGGCGACGGCATCGATCCGGACCTGCTGCGCGAGTTCCCGCTGGCGGAGCGCGCTACCGATGCGCTCGGCATCGTGACCTGGCCGATGGTGGAGTTCGAGGCCGACGACGCGCTTGCCACCGCCGCCGCGCGCTTCGCCGAGGCGCCCGGAGTGACGCAGGTACTGCTGTGCTCGCCGGACAAGGACCTGGCGCAGTGCGTCCGCGGCGCACGTGTCGTGACCTGGGACCGCATGCGCGACCGTGTGCTCGACGAGCCGGGCGTGATCGCGAAGTTCGGCGTGCCGCCGCGGGCCATCCCCGACTACCTGGCGCTGGTCGGCGACAGCGCGGACGGCATTCCCGGCGTTCCGCGCTGGGGTGCCAAGTCCGCAACCGCGGTGCTGGCACGGTACGGCACGCTCGACGCGATCCCGGACGACCCTGCGGCGTGGGACGTCAAGTTGCGCGGGGCGGCGGCGCTCGGCCGCAGCCTCGCCGAGCACCGCGAAGCGGCCGGGCTCTACCGTCGCCTCGCGACGCTCCGCCTCGATGTGCCGCTCGACGAATCCCTCGGCGACCTCGAGTGGCGCGGTGCGCGGCGCGAGAAGCTGGAGTCGCTGTGCGCGGAGATTGGCGAGAGCGCGCTCGTCGCCCGCGTACCGCGCTGGCAAGGCTGAGGTGGGGGATTGGGAAACGCCCGCGGGCCCTGCTACGCTTGCCTGCCATGCGACTCCTTTCCGGTCTTCTTGCCTTGGTCGCCGCCTCGCTGGTCCCGGCCGTCGCGTTCGCGCAGGCGTACGGCTCCCAGCCCATGAACAGCCAGCCGCAGAACGGCGACATGAACGCCGGGGGCCTCGCGCCGCCGCCGGTGCAGCAGAACCAGAGCGCCGGATCGGAGCAGACCGAGCAGTCGCTCGAGAAGGCCGAAAAGGAGGACTCGGGGCGCGGTCTCGAGTTCCTGTGGCTGAACGCCGAGGTCGGCTACGAGAATCTGGGCCTGCAGACGTTCAAGGCGAACAACCTCGTCGACGCCGGCGTCGTCAAGACCACCCAGAACGGCCTGCTCTACGGCGGCGGCATCGGAGCGCGTCTGGTCTTCATCACGCTGGGTGCGCGCTTCCGCCTCGGCAACTTCAGCGAGTTCCAGATGTGGACACTCGACGCCGAGCTCGGGCTCCGCATCCCGCTCGGCGATCTCGAGCCGTACTTCACGTTCGCCGGGGGCTACGCGTCGATGGGCTCGTTCAACGCCTCGAACATCGGCCAGGACTTCAACAGCGCGGGCGTCAGCATCACCGGCTACAACCTCCGCGGCGGGTTCGGGCTCGACTACTACCTGTCGCCGGCCTTCTCGCTCGGCGCGAACCTGACTGGCGAGATGCTCGTGCTCACGCGCCCCGGCGTCGATCCGAGCAAGCTCCAGTCGGGGGGCGCCAGCAACGCCGCGAGCGACGTGTACAAGGCCGACGGCTCCAGCATCGGTGCCGCGGTGGCCATCACGGCAGTAGCCGGACTGCATTTCTGATGTGCTCCGCGTAGCTCTCGGCATCGTCCTCGGAGCGTTTCCGCTCCTCGTCGCCGTCGGGCTCCTGCGCTGGCTCGGCCGACGGCGCCACATCCCGGTGCGCGTTTCGGCGCTGGTGATGCTCGGCGGCGTCGCCGCGGGCACGCTGTCCACGTACATCGAGCACGTCGTGCTGCGCTGGACGGGCCTGTCGTTCCGCGCGAGCGTCGCCGGTCCGGGTGGAGCGTTGCTCGCGACGTTCCTGCTCGCCGCGCCGCTCGAGGAAGCGCTCAAGGTGCTGGTGGTGTGGCCGCTCGAGAGCTCCCGGCGCATCAGCGGGCCGCGCCTTGGTCTCGCGTTCGCGGCGACCGCCGCCGCCGGCTTCGCCGCTGCCGAGGCCGTGATCACGATCCTGTCCGGCCCGCTCGACTGGCTGGTCGCGACGCGCGTCGCGCTGGGCGTCCCCGCGCACCTCTTCTTCGCCGGCTTCTGGGGCTACTGGTTGGGGTCGGGACGGCGCACGCGCGGCAGGTGGTTCTCCTTGGCGTGGCTGTTTGCCATGCTGCTACACGGTCTGTACGACCACATCGTCTTCGGGCGCGGGCCGGGCTTCATGGTCGCGGCGGCGCCGATGCTCATCGCCATGGCGCTGTTCGCGTGGGCGGCGCTGCGCGAGGTTGCACCGCGCGACGCGCCCCCGACGTCGGGCCGTCCCACGCTGCTGTCGGCGCTGCCCGAGCCGCCGTCGCTCCGTGCCATGCGCCGCGCGCTCCGTCGCACCGATCGTCCGCTGATGTTGCAGTGGATCGGCATCGGCACGCTGGTCACGATCGGCGTGATGATCGCGTGCATCGCCAGCGCCGTCTTCGTCGGCCACCGCGTCGGCATCGACTTCGCGATGGCGGACGAGGCGGACGTGCGCTCGAGCGGCCCGCTGGTGCTGATCGGCGCGGCCATCCTCTCGGCGTTTCCCATCGCCGGCTATCTGGTCGCGAAGGCGAGCGCCGCGACCAGCGTGCTCGAGCCGGCGCTGGGCGCCGGCCTCGCCATCGTTGCCGTGCTCGTGCTGCTTTCCGCCACGGCGCCGATCGCCGTCGTGTTCGCCCTGGCCGTCGCACCGGTCGCGTTCGCGCTCGCCTGCGGCGGTGCCTGGTTCGGGCTCGGCGGACAATGAGGCGCGTCGCGTTCGCGGCGCTGCTCGCGCTCGTCGCCTGCTCGCACCGCGACGTCGATCCGGCGGCGCGGCTCGCTTTCATCCGCGACGGCAAGCCGCTCCGCACGCTGAGCGTCGCGGATCTCGAACGCACGGCGACGCCGCGCGACGTCGCCGTGTACGATCCGGAATACGA
Source organism: uncultured delta proteobacterium (assembly GCA_963775185.1). Lineage (GTDB taxonomy): Bacteria > Myxococcota_A > Polyangia > Polyangiales > Polyangiaceae > JAPSGB01. The sequence goes on from CAVZIE010000023.1 coordinate 16,047, forward strand.
CAAGCAGAAGCACCTGAGCGTGCTGCCGCTCGCGGCCGTCGTGGAGCAGGGGTTCGGCGCCGACGCGAAGAGCCTCGCTGCCCAGGAGTTCGTGCTGCGGGCCGCCGACGGCTACACCGTGCCGATCGACGGGGCACGGCTGATGGAAAAGGGCGGCGCGCTCGCCGTCGCGGACCTCGACGTGAAGGGCTGGGAAGCGGTCGGCGCGCGTCACGTCGACCCGGGGCCGCTGCGCGTCGTGTGGCTCGCGCCGGGCCAGCGCGACGCCGACGCGTACCCGCGCCCGTGGCAGCTGGTGGCGGTCGAGCAAGCGCGCTTCGAGTCCGTGTTTCCGCACACCGTGCCGTCCGGACAACCGCCCGGCTCGCCGGCCATGCGCGGCTTCGGATTGTTTCGGCGGGATTGCATCCACTGCCACGCCATCAATCGCGAAGGCGGTCACGTGGGTCCCGATCTGAACGTTCCGCGGAGCATCGTCGAGTATCGGCCGATCACGCAGATTCGGCAGTACATCCGGAATCCCCAGGCGTTCCGCTACAGCGTCATGCCGCCGCACCCGGGACTCGGCGACGCCGATCTCGATGCTCTGATTGCATACTTCCAGGTGATGGCGACGCAGAAGTTCGATTCCGCGCGCCCCTGACCTCCGACGCTTGCACTGGGGCCGGCGGCGCATATGCTCTCCCGATGATTCGTTCCTTGCGCTGGGTGATGCTGGGGGCGCTGGGTGTGGGCCTCGCGGCCTGCGCCACGGCGGTCGACGGTGTGGGTGGAGGCGGCAGCGGTACGGGTGGCAGCTCCGGCTACGGCGCGGGTGGCAGCTCCGGCTACGGCACGGGTGGCAGCTCCGGCTACGGCACGGGTGGAACGTCCGGCACCGCCGGTACGGCCGGCACATCCGGTACCGCCGGTACGGCGGGTACCGCCGGCACGGCGGGCACGGGCGGCGCAGCGGGCATGTCGGGTACGGGCGGCATGTCGGGGAGCGGCGGCACCGCGGGCGCGTTCGGCGGCAGCGGTGGCACGTCGGGTACCGGCGCGAGCGGCGGCACCGGTGGGACAAGCGGCAGCGGTGGCTCGGCGGGCGCGTTCGGCGGCAGCGGCGGAACGTCGGGCACCGGCGCGAGCGGCGGCACCGGCGGCACGTCGGGCAGTGGCGGCTCGGCGGGCGCGTTCGGTGGCGCCGGCGGCACGGGTGGCAGCGGCGGCACGAGCGGCAGCGGCGGAAGCTCAGGCAGTGGCGGCGGTCCGGACGCGGTGGTGGGCACGGCCTGTGCGAGCACCGGCGATTGCGGCGGGCTTCCGGGCGGGTATTGCCCGAGCGCTGGCGTGTGCACCGCGTCGTGCGCCGCGCACGCCGATTGCGGTTGCCCTGCAGGCACTACGGCCGCGGAAATCTCCGCCGGTGCGTGTGTGGCGGCCTGCATCGACACAAGCGGCCTCGGCGACACCTACTGTCTGCGCGTGTGCCAGACCGGTGCGGACTGTGAAGGGTCGTCGCAGTCCTGCGTCGATACGGGTGCCGGTTACAGCGTCTGCTACTGACCGGTCTTCTTCAACGCGCCGCTCGGCGGGTGGGCGGCGCGCCAGCGCGCGTACTCGCCACTGGTGAGCAGCGGGTCCTCGGGGATGGCCTGGAGCGGCGCGGAATCGGCGCGCGGATCGTAGTCGTCGCGGAGCATCCGCTTCAGGTCGAAGGCGACGAAGCGACCCAGCAGGTGTGGGCTCTCGCTGACCCAGAGCACGCGCGCCGCCGTGTCCATCACCACGCCGTGGGTGGCGATCAGGGCGTCGATCGCCCGACGATCGCCCAGCGCGAGCTTCACGCCCCCGACGCCGCGCCGGTCGCGCAGCAGCCGTACCGCGTCCGCCGCGGTTGCCGGCGCGTGGAGCGCGGCGATCAGCTCGTCGCCGCGCTTCCGCCGCGGCACGCTGGAGGTCGTGGCGCGGACGCGCTGGTTCGCGGGGTCGCCGGCAGACGGGCCCTCGAAGTGGTTGGTCGTGACGGCGCGCTCGGCCAGGAAGCGCACGAACTGCGGGCGCCCCGGCACGCGCTCCACGACCGCCGCGTGGCCGCCGGCGTCGCTCACGATCACGATGTGGCTGACCATCGGTTGCCCCTGGGCGAGCGCCGCGATCGCCTCGTCCGTCGTGCGCGTGGTGGACAGCACGCGGCGTAGCGCGTGCACCACAGGCTCGCCCTCCGCGCGCGGCTGCCCGGCGCGCCCGCCGTGGACGACGACCGCGACGCCCTCGGCGTTCATGCCGCTGACCACGCCCACCAGCCCCGGCCACGCCACCGATGCGAACGGGATCTTGCCGCGCTCGTGGACGAGGAACACGGCCTTCTGCTCATCGAAGATCTCCGCGGCCTCGAAATCGAAGGCGCGGCCCAGCAGCGTGCCGCCGTCGGCGGACGCGCCGCCGCTCAGTGTGACCGTCGTGCAGCCGATCAGTGGCGAGTGCTCGAACGACAGCGCGATGTCGTAGAGCGCGTTCAGGTACACGAAGCGCTGGTAGGTCGGAAACAGGTCGGTGTACGGATCCGGCGCGAAGCCGCGGGCGCCGGCGGCGATCTCCTGGCGTCGCGCCGGCGACATGCCCTGATCCACGGCGTGGTAGCGAAGCTGGGCCAGATCGAGCAGCAGCACCCGCGCGGGACGCGAGACGTTCTGCCGGAACAGGCCCCACATCACGCCCTCGTTGTCGACCATCTCCGGGTAGAGCAGCCGCGCGTGGGAGTAGCCGATGGTCGCCGGTGCGCCCTCCAGGTGGACGACGATGAGCTTGCCGCGGTGGGTCGTCCAGGAGCGGCCGAGCTGGCGGAAACCTGGCGCGATCTGCTTCGCGTCCGCCGCCGGCAACTCGACGTGGGGCGGCACGAGCCGCGCGCGCCGTATGATCACGACGTGCATGACGCCGAGCGCGACGGCGAGCGCGAGCAACGTCGCAGCGAGGGTCTTGCCGATGCGCTTCGCGATCACCTGGGCCCCGGCGTGGTCGCGAGCGTGAGCAGCACGCGCGCGACGATGCGCGCCGGATCGCGCACCACGTCGAAATGCGAAACGCGCTCGTCCTCCGGCGGGTACACGACGCGCACCGGACGCTGCACGATGTCCCAGCCGACGCGCGCCGCGCGCAGCGCGATCTCGGCCTCGTATGCGAAGCCGTCGGCCCGCGCAGCGATCTCGAGCGACTGCGGCAACGGATAGCGCCGGAGTCCGCACTGGGTGTCATCGAGGCGGCGGCGGGCGAACCCCGACAGGAAGAAATTCGAGATCGCGTTCGACATCCGGTTCGCGCGTGGCGCGGCGTCCCGAACCAGATCGCGGATACCGAGCACCAGCGTCGAGGCCGGCGCCGCATCCATCATCAGCCGCAGCCCTTCGGCCGGCGGATGCTGTCCGTCGGCGTCCACGGTCACCGCGGCGTCGGCCCCGAGCGCCAGCGCCCGTGCGAGTCCGGTCCTGAGCGCCGCGCCCTTCCCGCGATTGCGCGTGTGCCGGAGCACGACCGCGCCGGCTTCACGCGCGCGCGCAGCGGTGTCGTCGGTGCTGCCGTCGTCCACGACGATCACCGTCGGCGGGCCGGCTTCCGGCGGCCACGCCGACAGCAGGCCCTCGATCACCGCGCCGACGCTCCGGGCTGCCTCGAACGCCGGGATCACCGCGACACGTCGCATGGCCGGGCGATATACCACGTCGCGTTGCCGGGCTGCGGTCGCCGGCGTAGATCGGCTGGAGCATGGATCCGGACCCGTTCGACGACATGAAGGATCGCGTCAAGCAGCAGCTGCGCCGGCGCATGCGCGCGCTCCGTATGGCGCTGCCGGAGGCGGCGGTGGCGGCGCGCAGCGCGCGCATCGCGCATCGCCTCGCCGCGCTCGATCCCATCGCGAACGCCGGGTCCGTCGCGCTGTTCTGGCCCATCCTCGAGCGGCACGAGGTCGATCTGCGCGACCTCGACCGCACCCTGCGCGCGGCCGGCAAGACGCTCTACTACCCGTTCATGGATCCGCTCCCGCACGGCGGCTTCAGCACCGGCTTCCGTCGCGTCGACGATCCGGTCGTGCTCGCCGAGCGCGGGCGCCGCTTCAGCGAGCCACCTGCCGACGCAGCGCGCGCCGAACCGGGCCAGCTCGGCGCCATCGTCGTGCCCGCGCTCGCCGTCACCGAGGACGGCACGCGTCTCGGCTACGGCGCCGGCTTCTACGACGTCACCTTGCCGGAGTTCCGTCCCCCGGCGCTCGCCGTCGTCGTCGCCTTCGACTTCCAGCTCGTAGTCGAGCTCCCCGCCAGCGATCACGACGTAGCGTGCGACCTCGTCGTCACCGACCGCCACGTGTTCCCCGATCCCGGATGATGCCGGTCCGGCGCGGTATCCCGCGGCGCGCCGGTCCGGGCGTTGCGCGGGATACCGCGCCGGACCGGCAACCCTCTGGAGCTGGATCAGTGGCGGGTGCGCCTGCGGGCCGCGGCGAGCTTCGCCAGGCACTGGGCGCACACGCCGTACAGCTCGTGCTTGTGGCTTCTGACTTCGAAGCCGTAGCGCTCGGCGACGCGATCCTGCAGCTCCTCGATGCGGGGCTCTTCGAACTCGGTGATGCGGCCGCACTCGATGCAGATCAGGTGGTCGTGGTGCGCGCCCTCGTCGGCGAGCTCGTAGCGCGTGAAGCCGTCGCCGAACTTGCGCTCGAGCGCGACCCCGCCGTCCGCCAGCATCTTCATCGTTCGGTACACGGTCGCGTAGCCGATGCGCGGATCGGCGTCCTTCACGCGTCGCAGCAGCTCGTCGATGGTGATGTGCTCCACGCAGTCGAAGAACGTGTCGATGATGAGCCGGCGTTGCTCGGTGGAACGCAAGCCGTGCTTGGCCATGTAGCCATCGAGCTGCTCGCGCAGGCGCGCGACGTCGGGCGCGTGATGCGCGGTGAGCTTGCTTACCCCACTCTTCACTCGTTCTTCTATCGCCTCAGGCGGTACGGCGGTCAAGCGACGACCTCAATCCTCGCGGGATCGCAGGCGCATCAGCGCGATCGCCGTGCCGGCGAGAGCCGCCAGTGGCGCGACCGCGGGAGGGACCAGAGCGAAGGCCACGGCGACGGCGACGGCGATGCCCGGTCCGAGTACGAGGCCGAGGCCGAGACGTCCTTCGCGCCGGCACTGGTGCGCGAGGCGGATCGAATACGCGGCGTCGCGTACGTCGTCGGAGGCGAGCTGGATGCTCCACTCCGCGGCGCTCGAGCCTGCCGCGCCGAGCGCGACGGCGACGTCCGCGGCGGCGAGCGACGCGTCGTCGGCGGGGCTCTTGCCGATCACCGCGACGGTGGCGCCGCCGTCGGCGAGTCGCCGGATCTCGTCGCCGCGCTCGGTGGGAAGCAGCTCCGGGCGAATGTGCTCGATGTCGAGCGTGCGGCCGAGCGCCTCGCAGGTCTCGCGGGCGTCGCCGGAGATCAGCACCGGCTCCACATCGACGTCGAGCAGGTGCTGGACGGCGGCGCGCGCGCCCGGTCTGAGGCCGTCCTGCAGGCCGACGACGCCCACCAGACGGCCGCCGAGCGCGACAAGCAGCACCGTGCGTCCCATCGCCTCCAGGTCGGTGATGCGCGACTCCGCCGTGGCGACGCTGATGCGTTCCTTCAGCATCAACGCGCGGCTGCCGACGACCAGCGGCTGGCCCGTCGAGGCCACGGCCGTGACGCCGAGGCCGGCCTGGACGCTGGGGCTGCGCACGCCGTCCGGTCGCACGCCGCGCGCGCGCGCGGCGCGCTGCACGGCGGTGGCGACGGGGTGCGTCGCGCCGCTCTCGGCGCCGGCCACGAGCGCCAGCACCTTCTCCGGTTGGATGGGGCCGATCGGCTCGATGTTTGCCACCTCCGGTTCGCCGAGCAGTAGCGTGCCGCGCGCGCAGAACGCCGCCACCGTGACGCGTCCCGCGCGATCGAGCGCGTCCGGCGAGCGAATCGCGATGCCGCGGCGGAGCGACGCGAGCACGGTGCGCGCCACGTGCAGCGCGCCGATCTGCGCGACGCCGCTGCCGGCGAGGGCGGCTTGCGCTGCGACGGCGAACATGGCGATGCCGAGCACACTCTGGTTCTCGGCGAAGGCGGCGAGCGCCGCGAGCCCTGCTGCCATGGGCGCGATGCGCTCCGCCGTCAGGCGCCCGACGCGCGCCAGCGGTGCGTACAGGTCGGCGCGGCGTCGCGGATCGCTGGTGAGCCTGAGCCACGCGCGATCGTAGCCGGCCCATCCGACGACCAGCCGCAGGCGCCCGTCCAGTACCGACGCGCCGGCGACTACCGGGTCGCCTTCGCCGCGCTGGGCGGTCGTCTTCGCGCCGAGCCACGGCAGCAACGTGGCCGTGCCGGCGATCACCGTCGCGTCGACTGGGACCACCTCGCCGGCCTGCACGATGATTTCCTCGCCGGGCCGCAGATCCGCGACGCGCGCCTCGGCGATCTCGTCGGCGACGACGCGATGCGCGGGGCGCTCCAGCTCGCGAACGATGTTGTCGCGCTCCGCGTCGCTCGGCCGGCGTGCGCGGCGCATCGCCCACACGCCGCCCGCCGCCGCGCCGACGACCAGGCCGGCGAGCGTGACCGCGGCGCTCGCGTGCGCCACGTCGGTGACGCGCGCTATCAGCGCCGTGCCGGCGCCGGCGAGCGGCGCGGCGAGCAGCGCGACCGGGTGCGGCTCGGTGGGATCGCGGCGTCCCATCGCCTGCTCGGCGACGAGCGCCGCCGCGCCGACGATCACGACCACGAGTCGCGCGCTCAGCGCCACGCCGGAGTCGCCCGCGAGCACGAGCGCGACGGCCAGCGTGCCGCCGAGCATCGCGATCGCGAGCAACAGCGTTCCCACGTCCGTCTGCGACACCACGTCGTGCCCGAGCGGGACGGACAGATCCTCGTCGTCGCTTGTCGCGTCCATACCGAGCCCGTCGGTCGCGACGTCTGCCAGCGCCTCGGCGGCGTGGCGTCGCGCGCCGAGCTCGCTCGCGTCGGCCGAGTGACGGACGGCGACGACGTGCTCGGTGCCGAGCGGCTCCGTGCCGCGCCGGCGTTGCGGGCGGGGCAGGGGTGTCAGCGAGGCGTCCGGGTTGTAGCGCTCGCGACACTCCGCGCTGCAGAAGTAGCGGAAGCGCTCGCCGAAGAAGGCGACGCGCGCCGCGCGCAGCGGGTCGACCGTCGCGCCGCAGCTCGCGCACGTCACCGGGCGGCCGATCGGGCCCGCCGGCGTGGGCGAGGACTGGCGGCCCGTCTCCTCGATCATCCCGCTCCGAGCGCCCACGCGAGCGCGGCCTTGGCTGTGTGCAGCCGCGCCTCGGCCTCGTCCCAGACGAAGCTGCGCGGCCCCTCGAGCACCTCGGCCTCGATCTCCTCGCCGCGATGCGCCGGCAGGCAGTGCAGCACCACGACCTCCGGCGATGCCGTCTTCACGAGCCCGGCCGTCAGCGAGAAGCCGGCGAAGTCGGCCAGGCGCTTCGCGCTCTCGGCTTCCTGCCCCATGCTGGTGAACACGTCGGTGCTGATCACGTCCGCGCCGCGCGCGGCGACGCCCGGATCGCGCGTGATGGTCAGCTTCGCGCCGCGCTCGCGCGCCGCGGCCAGATACTCCGGGTCCGGGTCGTAGCCCGCGGGGCAGGCCAACGCGAGCTCGAGACCGAGCAGCCCCGCCGCTTCGATCCACGAGTTTGCCATGTTGTTGCCGTCGCCGATCCAAGCGTAACGCAGCTCGTCGAGCCGCCCGCGCACGCGCCGGACCGTCATCAAATCGGCGAGCAACTGCATCGGGTGGCTCATGTCCGTGAGCGCGTTCAGCACCGGCACGGTCGCGTGCAGGACCAGCTCGCGCAGGCGCTCTTCGCCCGCTGTGCGGAACGTGATCGCGTGCACCATGCGCGACAGCACGCGCGCGGTGTCGGCGAGTGGCTCGCCGCGGCCGATTCTGCGAGCCCGCGCTGGTCACGACCAGCGGATGCCCGCCGAGCTCCGCCACTGCGACCTCGAGCGAGATGCGCGTGCGCGTCGAGGCCTTCTCGAACACCAGCGCCACGGACTTGCCGGCGAGCGGGCGCGCCGCCGCCGCCCCGCGCTCCGCCTTGAAGCGATCGGCGGCGTCGAGCACGCCGAGTAGGCCGTCACGACCCAGATCCGACAGAGTGAGCAGATGCGCCATCAGAGCACCTTGTCCAGGATGGCGACCGCTTCCTCGAGCTGGGCCGGCTCGACCACCAGCGGCGGCGAGAAGCGCAGCGCGCGCCCGCCGGCCACGGTGATGAGCAGACCGGCGTCGCGAAGATCCTCCATCAGCGCGCGGGCATCGACGCCTTCGCGCAGCACGAGCGCCTGCAAGAGACCGCGGCCCCGCGCGCACTCGGCGATGTCGCGGTGGCGATCGGCGAGCGCCCGGAGGCGCGCCGCGAGCAACTCCCCGCGCTCGGCCGCGCGCTTGACGAGCTGGTCCTCTTCCATCACGTCGAGCACGGCGAGCGCCGCGGCGCTCGCCAGCGGGTTGCCGCCGAAGGTCGAGCCGTGGCTGCCCGGCGGGAGCGCGTCGGCCAGCTTGTGCGCGCACAGCATCGCGCCGATCGGCACGCCGCCGCCGAGCGCCTTGGCGAGCGCCACCGCGTCCGGCCGCACGCCGTCGTGCTCGAACGCCAGAAACCGGCCAGTGCGGCCGACGCCCGTCTGCACCTCGTCGGCGAGCAGCAGCGCGCCGTGCTCGTCGGCGATGGCGCGCAGGCCTGCGAGGAACCCCTCCGGCGCCGGCAACACGCCGCCTTCGCCCTGCACCGCTTCCACCAGGATGCCTGCGACGTCGGCGCCCATGGCCGCGCGCACCGCGTCGAGATCGCCGTACGGCACGTGCGTCACGCCGGGCAGCGGCCCGAAGCCGTCGCGGTACTTGGTCTGACCGGTGGCCGCGAGCGCCCCCATCGTGCGGCCGTGGAACGAGTTGTCGAAGGCCACGACGCGGAAGCGCTCCACCTGACCCTGGGCGTGGAAGTGCCGGCGCGCGAGCTTGAGCATCGCCTCGTTCGCTTCCGCTCCCGAGTTGCAGAAGAACGCGCGGTCCATCCCCGTCAAGCCGCACAGCCGCTCGGCGAGGCGCACGTTCGGCTCGTTGAAGAAGTAGTTCGACACGTGCAGCAGTCGCCCGGCCTGCTCGGCGATGGCGTGGACCAGGCGCGGGTGCGCGTGTCCCAGGGTGCTGACCGCGATCCCGGCGTACATGTCCAGGTAGCGCTTGCCGGACTTGTCCCACAGCTCGCAACCGCGACCGTGTTCGAGCACGAGCGGCGGCTGGCGGTAGTTCGGGTAGAGGTATTGCTGCGCGGACTCGACGAGCGCGGCTTGGGACTCCGTCATGGGCGGAGAACTACCCTACGACAGCCCGCGCGCCAACTCTGGCTGGGGATGCCGGTCCGGCGCGGAACCGGAATCGGCGACCGGCGGCGGGGTCCGCGCCGGGCCGACAGCAAGATCGGAGCGTCGCATTTGCCTCTGTTGCCGGGAGCGTGTTGGATCAGCGTCGTGAAGCGCGTCGTGTTCCCGATGCTTGCGCTCGTGGCGGGCTGCGGTGGCGGTACGCCGGGGCCGCGGGGTGAGGCCACGCCGGTCGCCACGGTGGTCGTGAGTAGCGGCGGCGAGAGCGAGAGCTCGCCCGGCCCGGCGCCGGAGGAGGCGCCGTCTGGACGGCGCGCGCGGGACTTCGACGGCTGCGTGGCGTCGCTCCGCGACGCTTCGTCGATCGTGCCCGCGGACGAAGGTCACGCGCTGTACGCGCGCGCGTTCGCCGCCGAGCAGGCCGGGGACGCGACGACCGCGCGCAAGACGTACTTCGAGCTGATCTCGACCTTGCCGCGCTCCCGGTTGATCCCGCTAGCGTACCTGGCGTTCGCCGAGATGTTCCAGGCGGAAGCGGAGCGTGACCCGGGCAAGCTCTCGCTCGCCGAGCAGGCGTACACGCAAGTGCTCAGCTATCCGCCGCCCGACAACGTCGCTTACGGCTACGCCAGGCTGCGGCTGGGCGACGCGCAAGACAAGTCCGGCGCCGGGCCGGAGGCGCTCGCCAGCTACGTGGGCGCGCTGGACGCGGCCGCGCGCTATCCGTCGCTGCCGTGCGCGTCCGCGATTGCCGGCGAAGCGCGCCGCCGTGTAGTCCGCGTGTACGTCGGCGTCGGCGCGCCGGCGAAGGCGTTCGACTTCTTCAGGGCGAAGAGCGACGAGCGCGCCGCGCGAGCCATGCTCCGCGATTCTGGTGAGCGCGTATCGACGCGCGGGCAAGACGGCGGACGCGTGCGCGGCGGCCCGCTCCGACCCGGGCGCGGCGCGCGACGCGACCTGCACCGCGCCCTGACGCTCACGCGTACAGGCCGCGCAGCTCGGACGCCTTCACGACGCGCTCGATCGAGACGACGAACGCGGCGGTGCGCATCGGCACCTTCTTGTCGTAGCTGGTGGCCAGCACCATGTCGAACGCGGTGTTCATCATGTGCTCGAGATCCTCGGCGACGCGCTCGGCGCGCCAGTAGTAGCCCATGCGGTTCTGGACCCACTCCAGGTAGGAGACCGCGACGCCGCCGGCGTTGCACAGGATGTCCGGGATGATGAACACCTTCTTCTTCTCGAGGATGTCGTCGGCCTCTGGCGTACACGGCCCGTTGGCGCACTCCGCGATCATCTTCGCCTTGATGCGCGCGGCGTTCTTCTTCGTGATCTGGTTCTCGAGCGCGGCCGGGATCAGGATGTCCACGGGCAGTTCGATCAGCTTCATCGGGTCGGCGAGCTTCTCCACGCCCTTGGTCTTCTCGAAGCCCTTGAGCGTGCGGTGCTTGGCGACGTGCGCCATCGCGACCTCGGGATCGATGCCGGCCTTGCAAGTGAATGCGCCGTCCACGTCGCTGATGGCGACGATCTTGCAACCTTGCTCCGCGAGCAGCTTCGCGGCGTAGGAGCCCGCGTTGCCGAAGCCCTGGACCGCCACCGTGGCGCCGCCGAGCTCGAGCTTCAGATAGGTCGCGGCGCGGCGCACGCAGAACACCATGCCTTGCGCCGTCGCCGAGTTGCGACCGCGCGACCCACCGAGCTCGAGCGGCTTGCCCGTGACCACGCCGGGCAGGTAGTCGCCGCCGTGGTGCATGGAGTAGGTGTCCATGAACCACGCCATGATCTTCGGGTTCGTGTTCACGTCCGGCGCGGGGACGTCGCGATCCGGACCGAACATCTCGATCATCTCGGCGAAGTAGCGACGGCTCAGCCGCTCGAGCTCGCCCTCGCTGAGCGTACCGGGGTCGACGATGATGCCGCCCTTCGCGCCGCCCATGGGGATGCCGATGGTCGCGCACTTGAACGTCATCCAGAACGCGAGCGCCTTGACCTCGTCCAGCGTCACGCCGGGGTGGAAGCGCACGCCGCCCTTGCCCGGGCCGCGCGCGATGTTGTGCTGCACGCGATAGCCGCGAAAGCTCTGGATGCTGCCGTCGTCCATCCGCACCGGCAGCTTCACCTCCACGATGCGCCGCGGCTCGCGGATGATCGCGACCTGGCTTGGCGTCAGGTGGATGATCTCGGCGGCGCGGTTGAACTGCACCAGGGCGTTGTCGAACGCCGAGGAGGGACCGCGGATCAACGCCCTGGAGTGATTGTTCGACTTCTTCAAGGAGGACACCTCGCGCCGTCTCCTACCACGAGCCCAGGTCGCCGTGGCGCTCGAGCGCACCGCTGCTCCGCTGTGCCGGGTCACCGCCGTGACACCCGTCACTCCGGCGGGCCCCGCGGCCTGCAGGGGGCGCCGGCGTGGCGCATCGCGTCGTGGAGTGACGGGTCGCTCCCATAGGAAAATCCGATGGAGCGGCGCTTTACCTATTGGAAATACCAATAGGTTGGTCTAGCGGCGGCGTTCGACCAGCACCCGGGCGGCTTCGGCGAAGCCCGCGCCGCGCGGCGCGGCCGTCACGAAGCGAGGCGCGACGGTGAAGCGGCCGGTCACGTTCTGCACGCCGATGGTCGTGCGGAACGCGTTGAAGCACGCCTCGTCGTTCTGGCTGTCGCCGATGAACGCGTAGCGGGCGCGCGCCGCCGTGGGGTCGACGTTCCGGAGCAGGGACAAGAGCCGCACCGTGCCGGACGCCTTGTCGTCGCCGTCGAACGACACGTGCAGGTGAACGCTCGAGCGCGTGGTGCGGGCGCCCCGGGCGCGCGCGTACGATCGAGCGGCGCTGACGACGTCCTCCGGCGCGCGTACCCGCTCGCCGATGTCGAAGGTGAAGTCCGACACGCGCGCGTCGACGTCGTCGGCGGCCTGCAGCACCGGAAAGCGCTCGCGCATGTCGGCGACCAGGCCCGCGACGCGCAGGCGCCGCGCGCGCCGTTCGTCCGCGCTCGCCCGATCCAGCTGCGCGACCGTCCCGCCGTCGCGCCGGAGCAGGATCGCGCCGTTCTCCGTGACCGCGCCGTCGATCGGCCACTGCCGGACGAGCAGCGCGCCCCAACCCGCGGGACGTCCGGTGACGGCGACCAGGGCGAGGCCGGCTTCGCGCAGCCGGAACAGCGACGAGTAGGCTGCCTCGGTCAGCTGGCCGTGATCGAGCAGCGTGTCGTCCAGGTCGAAGCACAGTCCCGACAGGGCGCGCGCTTCGACGTCCGATAGCGTGTCGATGGGCCGCATGCGCGTGTCTTCTACCCTGGATCGCCCTGCCGATGATCTACTTCGCCACCAGCACCAGCGAGGAGCGCGCCGCGAGCTGGGGCGCCGGGCCGTTCACGTCCGGGCCGCCGAGCAGATCCTGGTAGGCGCCGGCGGGCAGGCCACCGACGCTGGCCGCGCCGTCGCTGCGGTTCACCAGCACGTAGAGCGTGTCCGCGCCTGATTGCACCTGGTAGGCGTAGGTGTCGCTGCTTACCGAGAGCGTGCTGCGCGTGCCGACGCGCAGCGCCGGGTGCGCCGCGCGGATCTTCGCGAGCTTCGACACATGGTCGCGGAGCGCGTCCTGGGCGGCGCTTTCGCCCGTCCACTGCATCATCCGGCGGTTGTCCGGATCGCCCGCGCCGGCCATGCCGATCTCGTCGCCGTAGTAGATCAGCGGAATGCCTCTCAGCGTAAACAGCACGGTGAACGCCGTGGCCAGGCGCTGGTACGCCGACGCGCCCGGCGCGCCGGGCTGGTTCTGCCAGGCGCGGTCCTTGCCGTCGGCCCACGGGTCGCCCCACATCGGCGTGTCCTCGGCGAAGTGGATCGCGCGCGGGACGTCGTGGTTGCCCAGGAACGTGCTCATGACACCCGAGCCGTAGAAGGTGTCGTTCGTGGCCAGGAACTTGTCGAGCTCCGTGAGCGGCGTGCTGCGCGTCAACAGCGTGCCGACCATCTCCGCGCGGAGCGGGAAGTCGAACTGTCCGTCGAGCATGCCGGGGTTCACGTAGTAGCGGATCGCGTTGCGGTCGCCGGTGAAGGTCTCGCCGACCATGTAGAAGTGCTGGCCGCTGTTCGGCTCGATGTCCGTCGTGACGCGCGAGCGGAGCTCCGTCACCCACGAGTCCTCGATGTGCTTGACCGCGTCGAGCCGGAAGCCGTCCGCGCCGGTCTTCGTGATCCAGCTCACCGCGTTGTCTACCGAGAAGTCCCGCGCCGCCTGCACCGTGAAGTTGAAGTCCGGCAGATAGTCGGCAAACCAGCAGCGCTTCGCGTCCGGCCCGTCCCAGGCGCAGTCCTGGCCGCACACGCAGTGCTTGCCGTTTTCGTCCAGCGGCCAGAACCAGTCAGCGTGCTGCTGGTAGACGGGCGAGTCGATGTAGACGTGGTTCATCGCGTAGTCGAGGATCACCTTGAGCCCGTGCTGGTGCGCGTCATCGACCAGGGCCTTCAGCTTCGCCAGCGTGCCGAAGCGCTCCTCCGGCTGGTCGAGGTTCAGCGGCCAGTAGCCGTGGTACGCGCTGTACTGGTTGCCGTCGGTGCCCAGGCCGCTCTTCTCCGGATTGTCCATCGGCACCGTGAGCCAGAGCGCGTTCACTCCCAGATCCGTGAAGTAGCCGGCGTCGATCTCCTGCATCACGCCCGCCCAGTCGCCGCCCTGGTAGCCCGCGGCGTTCGCGACGCCGGGCACCGGCGCGCCGTCGTTCGACGGGTCGCCGTTCTTGAAGCGGTCCACGAACACGAAGTACAGGATCGCGTCCCGCCAATCGTAGCCCAGCACCGGCGGCGCGGCGCACGTGTAGTCCGCGCACGTCACGCCCGCGAGCACGGAGTTCTGTCCGCCGACGCCGTCCGGCGCGGTGACCGGGTTCGCGGGGTCCGTCGCCCACGTCGCGCCGTCGATCAAGAACTTGTAGTTCACGTCGACGCCGAACGGCACGTCCGCGCTTGCCGTCCATGCCGAGCCCTGCTTCGTCATCGGCACGCCGCTGGTCCAGCCGTCGGCGGTGAAGTCGCCGCGCAGCTCCACCGACGTCTCGCTGCCCGCCGGATAACTGAACGCGTGCAGACAGCGCTTCAGCGAGTCGTCGCACTGCGGCGGTCCCGCGTCGACGCCGGCGCCGCCGCCGCTGCCGCCGGGACCTGTGGCGCCCGCGCCGCAGCCGTTCCCGCTGGCGCCGGCGCCGGTCGCGCCGCTGCCGGTCGCGCCGCTGCCGGTCGCGCCGCTGCCGGTCGCGCCGCTGCCGGTCGCGCCGCTGCCATTGCCCGCGCACGCGCCGCCGCCGTCGCTGCCCGCCGTGCCGCCCGCGCCGCCGCCGTCGGGCTGCGTGAAGTGGCTGGCGGGCGTATCCGTTACGGCGCACGCGGCGAACGCGGGCGCGACGATCGCCGCTACGGCCAGGAGCGATCGAAGCGAAGTGCGCATGCCGAAGCGAACGCCGGCCCTGGCCGACGGTCAAGCAGGTCCCGGGAATCCAACGCCGCAGCATCGGACCCGGTCTGGTTTGCCGGTCCGGCGCGGAACCGGATTCCTTGTGCGATACAAGGAATGCGGCGTGACGGCGCGAGCGCGCTCCCCGCGCGATTCCGCGCCGGACCGGCACCCTTCCCGGTTGGAGCGCGTCGGGGGACCTGACGCGGCTCAAGCAGGCCGCGACGCAAGCGGTGCGGCCCGCATTTCGCCAGGCGCACCGCGTGCGTGTGGCGTTGCCGGCGGATTGGAAACGGCGACCCTGCGCCGTGGCACGCGCGTTGCTGCGTAGCTTGCGGATACATGCATGCGCCCGCACCAGAGCTCGACAGCGGCGAGCAAATCGATGTCGTGCTGCGCGCCGAGCGCGAGGCCGAGGACGCGGTGGACCGGGCTCGCGCCGAGTCCCAGGCGATCGTCGAAGCCGCGCGTGACACGGCGCGTCGCGTCCGCGAGCGCACCGACGGCCGCATCGCCGCGGTCCACGCCGGCGCCGACGCGGCGACGGCGCGCCGCATCGCCACGCTGCGATCCGAAGAAGCGGAGCGTCGCGAGCAGCTGAGCCGGCGCGGCTACTACGCCGCGGCGGTGGCGCATGCGGTGCAGCGGGTCGCGGACCTGCTGCTCGGGAGCGGGCCATGAGCGCGCCGCGCCTCGCGTACGCGCAAGCGCGGCTCGCGGCGCGACACGCCGAGCGCGCGCAGCCGGTCGACTGGGCGCGGCTCCGCGCGAGCCGCAGTGCCGACCATTTCCTGCAGGCCGTCCGTGGCACGTCGCTCGCGCACTGGGTCCGCCATCTCGACAGCGATCCCGACGCGGGTGACGTCGAGACGACGCTCGAGGCCGCGTTCAGCGCCCACGTCGACGAGGTCGCGGACTGGGTCGGCGCGCCGTGGGCGCCGTGCGTACGCTTCACGCGCTGGGTTCCGGCGCTGGAACGACTGGAAGCGGGCACGTTCGACGACGCCGGCGCGCCGCTGACCGGCGAGCACGCGGGCCGTCGCTGGTACGCGCGCTTCCGCGCGTTGTGGCCGAGCGCCGGCCGCTCGACGACCGCGGAGGTGGAGGAGATCGTCGCTCTGGTCGCCCGCCACCTTCGCGCGATGCGCGACGCCGATCCGGCGGACAACGGCTGGGCGCTCCGCGACGAGCTGGCGCGCGAGCTGGAGCGACGCTTCCGCCGCTACCCGGCGACGCCCGCCGCCGCGCTGAGCCACCTGGCCCTGACGTGGCTCGAGCTCGAACGTCTGCGCGGCGAGCTTGCGCTGCGGTTGCTCCTGCCGCGGGCCGGAAGCGAGGGCACGTGGGCTTGAGACCGACCGCCGCGCGCTGGTTCGAGGTGCTCACGCCGTGCGACGAGCTGGCGAGCACGGTGGAAGCCATGGCCGCCACCGGGCAGGTGCAGGTCGAGGCCGAGCGCAGCATCGACCGCCCGACCGACGAGCCCGCGGCCGAGCTCGAGGAGTACCGGCGCCTTTCGCGTCGCTTTGCTCGCTTCTGGCCGCGGCCCGACTTCCGCGCGCGGATGACGGCGGGAGTTCCCCGCGAGATCGTCCGGCACGCCATCGCGGTGATCGGCGAGTGGGCCGGGCCCGCCGAGCCGCTGATCGAACGTGCCGAGCGGCTCGAGGCCGAGCGCGACGAGCTCCTGCTCCTGGCCGAGCTCGGCGAGACCTCGCCCGACGCGCTCGCCCAACTCTCCTCCCTGGCCGCGGCCGGGCCGCAACTCGACTCCCGGCTGTTGGCGCTGGAGCGTGGTCGTCCCGTTCCGGAGCTGCCACGCGTGGTCGCGCGCGTGACGCCCGCCGAGCAGCACGTGTTCGTCTCGCTGGTGGGCCCGCGCCAGGAGCTGGACGCTGCCCAGCGCGTGCTCACCGAGAGCGAGGCGCGTGGCGTCGCGATTCCGCGCGACGCCACGCTGGACGCCGTCCGTGCTCGGCTCGCCGCGATCGCCGCGGCGCTCGCCGGCCTGTCCGCGGAGCTCCAGGGGCTGTCCCACGCCCGCCAGCTCCCGACTGTGCTCGCGGACGTGCAGCGTCTCGACTGGTTCCTCCAGCACGTGCCGCCGCTCGACCGCACGCGGCACTTCGCGCTGGTCACGGGCTGGACCAGTGATCTTCAAGGCGAGGCGCTCCGGCGCGCGCTCGACGAGGCGGGTGTGCACGCGCTCTTGCGGCTGCCTTCCGCGCGCCTGGATCCGCCGATCATCTTGAGGAACCCGCGCTGGGCGCGCCCCTTCGAACAGCTGTCGCGGCTGCTCGGCACGCCCTCGTCCGTGGAAGCCGACCCGAGCGTGCTGCTCGTGGTCCTCGCGCCGCTGCTGTTCGGTTTCATGTTCGCCGACGTCGGCCAGGGCGCGGTGCTGGTCGCGACGGGGCTCGTGCTGCGTCGGCGCGTGCCCGCGCTCGGCATGCTCGTGCCCGGCGGCTTGGCCGCCATGCTCGCTGGAGCCGTGTTCGGCAGCGTGTTCGCGCGCGAGGATCTGCTGCCCGCGCTCTGGGTCCATCCGCTGTCGGAGCCGCTGCTCGTGCTCGCGGTGTCCGTGGCGCTCGGAGCGCTGGTGCTCGTCCTGGGGCTCTCGCTGTCCGGACTGGAGGCGCACTGGAGCGGCGCGCTCGGCGAGTGGCTGGAAACGGAGGGCACGCTTGCGCTTGTCTACCTGGGCTTGCTCGGCGCGCTCGCGCACCGCGCGGGACTGGCGGTAGCCGGCGCGGCCGCGCTCATCCATGTCGTCGCGGCCGGGGTCGGGTCGCGCGGCCACCGCATCGGCGCGGCGTTCGCTGCGCTGGGTCACTTGCTCGAGCGGACGCTGCAGCTCGGCGTGAACACCGTGTCGTTCGCCCGCGTCGGCGCGTTCGCGCTCGCCCATGCCGGGCTCTCCGTCGCCATCGTCGAGCTCGCGCGCGCGGCGGGGAGCGGCGTGGGCTCGTGGGTCGTGCTGGTGCTCGGCAACGCGATCGCACTGGTGCTGGAGGGTCTGGTGGTCGGCATCCAGACGACCCGCCTGGTGCTGTTCGAGTTCTTCGTTCGCTTCGTCCGCGCGGAGGGGCGGGCGTTCGTTCCTCTTCTTCCACCGGCTTCCGACGAAGCCATGACGGGAGCGTTCAAGTGAAGACGCGTGTCTGGATCCTGCTGGGTGCGACTCTGGTCATGGGCGTGCTTTTCACGCTCCTGCTCGTCACCGGTACGGCGCTCGCGGCCCCGGCGAGCGTCGGCGCATCGATGGTCGATCCGTCGCTGGCGCGTTGGGCGTTCGTCGCCGCGGCGGCGGCCACGGCCACAACCTCGCTCGCCGCGGCCTACGCCGTGGCCCGCGTCGGCAGCGCGGCCGTGGGCTCCATCACCGAGAAGCCCGAGGTGTTCGGGCGGATGGTGGTGCTGGTGGGTCTCGCAGAAGGCATCGCCATCTACGGGCTCATCATCTCGATCCTGATCCTGAACCAGCTCCGGTGACCTGATGGCACGCGAGACCGGCCGGATCGTCTTTGTCGGCGACGCCGTCAGCGCGCTCGGCTACCGTCTGGCCGGCGTGGAGACGCGCGTCGCGGTGGGCGCCGACGCCGGGCGGGTGCTGGCCGAGGCGGGAGAGGCTGCGGCGCTCGTGCTCGTGACAGCGGAGCTCGCCCAGCGCGTGGCGCGGCGCCCCGGTCCGGACGACGCCGTCGTGCTGGTCGTAGAGAGCGCGCGGCGCGACGCGGCCGTGCCCGACTTCGAGCTGGAGGTCCGGCGCGAGCTGGGGATCCTGCCGTGAGCGACCAAGCACAGCGTGTGGGCGCGTTCCTGGCGATGATCGAGAGCACGCGCGAAGCGCGCACGTCGCGCCTGCTCTCCGACGCGCGCGACGAAGCGGCGGCGATCGTGCGCCGCGCGCGCGCCGAGGCGCGCGCGCGCGTACACGCCGCGGTGCTCGAGAGTCGCGTGCGCTCGCGTGCCGATTTCGCCGCGGCCCGCGCCGAGCTCGGGACGCTCTGGCGCAAGCTGGGTCAGGAGGCGCACCGCGCCGCCTTGGCGGAAGGCATCGCGCAGCTCGAGCACGCGCTGGTGCGCCGCTGGCGCGATCCCGGCTCGCGCCGCGCGTGGATCCACGGGCTCGTGGAGGACGCGCTGGCGATCCTGCCGCGGGCGAGCTGGCGTATCGAGCATCCCCCGGCCTTGCTCCTTGCCGAGCTCGCGGACGCGGCCGCGCGCATCGCGCAAGCGTGCGGGGTCGCTCCGGAGATCGTCGCTGTCGCCGACGCCGAGGCGGGCTTCCGGATCGTCGCGAAGGCCGCGGTGCTGGACGGCACGGTCGAAGGGCTGCTGGCCCGCCGCACCGAGGTGGAGGCCCGACTGCTGGCCGAGATCGACGCGGAGATGGAGGCGACCCATGGCTGACGACGCGGTGATCTGCTGGATCAGCGGGCCGGCCCTGCGTGCGCGCACGTCGCAGCCGTTCCAGGTCAACGAAGCGGTGCTGGTCGGGCCGCGACGTCTGCTCGGAGAGGTGATCCACATCCGCGGCGACGAGATCGTGGTGCAGGTGTACGACGACACCAGCGGCCTCTCGCCGGGGGACGCGGTGCAGCGTTCCGGACTGCCGCTCAGCGTGCGGCTCGGGCCGGGGCTGCTCGGGCACATCTTCGACGGTCTGCTGCGACCGCTGCCCACCGACGCGGACTTCGTCGCGCCGGGCATGCGCTCCGCGGCTCCCGCGCGCTTCCTGCTGCAGCCGCTGCTCGCCGTCGGCGATCGCGTCGAGCCCGGCGCGGTGCTCGGCACGCTCGGCGTGGAAGCGTGTCTCGCACCGCCCCACGAGCGCGGCACGATCCAGAGCATCGCCATGGCTGGCGAATACTCTGATCGGGAAACGATCGCCGTCATTCGGCGCGATGACGGCAGCACCGCCGAGCTGTCGATGACGCACCGCTGGCCGGTGCGCGAGCCGCGGCCGGTGCTCGAGCGCCTCCCGGTGGATCGACCGTTGCTAACCGGACAGCGCATCCTCGACACGCTGTTCCCCGTCGCGCGTGGTGGGCGCGCGGCGTTGCCCGGCGGCTTCGGTACCGGCAAGACCGTGCTGCAGCAGACGCTCGCCAAGTGGAGCGACGCCGACGTCGTCGTCTACATCGGCTGCGGCGAGCGTGGCAACGAGATGGCGGAGGTGCTCGAGGAGTTCCCGGCGCTCGACGATCCGCGCACCGGGCGCCGCTTGCTCGACCGCACGGTGGTGATCGCCAACACCTCGAACATGCCCGTGGCGGCGCGCGAGGCCAGCATCTACACCGGCATCACCGTCGCCGAGTACTTCCGCGACCAGGGCTTGCACGTGGCGCTGATGGCGGACTCGACGAGCCGCTGGGCCGAGGCGCTGCGCGAGATCTCCGGCCGGCTCGGCGAGCTCCCGGCGGAAGGCGGCTATCCGGCGTACCTGAGCAGCCGTCTCGCTGACTTCTACGAGCGCGCCGGTCGCGTCCGGGCGCTGTCCGGGCGCGAGGGCTCGGTCACAATCATCGGCGCCATCAGCCCGCCGGGCGGCGACTTCTCCGAGCCCGTGACCAAGCACACCCAGCGCTACGTCCGCTGCTTGTGGAGCCTGGACCCGGCGCGCGCGCACGCGCGTACCTACCCGGCGATCCACCCGCTGCTGTCGTATTCGCAAGACGTGCCCGTCCTGGCGCGCTGGTGGGAGAGCGCGGGCAATCCGCGCTGGGCGGAACAGCGCAGGAAGCTCCTGACGCTGCTCGAGGACCAGGCGCGGCTCGAGCGCATGGCGCGTATCGTCGGCAAGGACGCGCTGCCCGAGGCGCAGCAGCTCGTGCTGATCGCGGCGCAGCTCGTCACCGACGCGTTCCTGTCCCAATCCGCGCTCTCGCCCGTGGACGCGACCTGCTCGCCGGCGCGGCAAGCGGCCATGCTCGGTCTGGTGACGCGCTTCGCCGAGCTGGCCGCCGGCGCGCTCGCCGCCGGTGCCGGCGTGGAGCAGATCCAGGCGCTGCCCGTGCTCGCGCGCCTGTCGCGCATGAGCGAGGAGATTGGCGAGGACGCCCTCGAGCGCTTCGAGGACCTCGCGCGCGATCTCGAGTCCGGCGTCGCCGCCCTGATCACGGAGCAGCGCCATGCGAGCTGATCTGTCTCTTCGCGGCGTCGCGACGCGCATCGAGGGGCCGCTGCTGTTCCTCGAGCGCGAGGTGCGCGTGGGGCTGAACGAGTCGGTCGAAGTGATTGGCGTCGACGGCCGCGCGCGACTCGGACGCGTCGCGACGCTCGACGACGAGCGCATGGTCGTCGAGGTGCTGGAGTCGACCCGCGGCCTCGACCTGCCGGGCACGCGCGTGCGCCTGCACGGCGAGCAGCTGCATTTCGGTGTGGGGCCGAAGCTGCTCGGACGCGTGTTCAACGCCGTGGGCGAGCCCGTCGACGGCGGGCCGCCGGTACCATCGATGCACCGCTACCGCATCGACGGGCAGCCGATCAACCCCGCGCGGCGCAAGAAGCCCAGCCGCTTCATCGAGACGGGCTTCACCGCGCTCGACCTCTTGAACAGCCTGGTGCGCGGGCAGAAGCTGCCGCTGTTCTCGATGGGCGGCCTGCCGCACGACCGGATCGTCGCGGAGATTGCCCAGCGCGCGCGCCTGCTCGACGAGGCCGCCGAGTCCTTCGCCGTCGTGTTCGTCGGCATCGGTGTGTCCTACGACACGGCGGAGCTGTTCCGCCGCGCGATGGAGAGCAGCGGCGCGCTCGAGCACACGGCGATGTTCCTGAACCTGGCCAGCGAGTCGAGCATCGAGCGGCTGCTGGCGCCGCGCTTCGCGCTGACGGCGGCCGAGTACCTGGCGTTCGAGGAAGGGCGCCACGTCCTGGTGGTGATGACGGATATGACCAACTATTGCGAGGCGCTGCGCGAGGTGAGCGCGAGCCACGGCGAGGTGCCCGCGCGCAAAGGCTACCCGGGCTACATGTACTCGACCTCGCCGGCATCTACGAGCGCGCCGGCGTGATCCAGGGAAGGCCCGGCAGCCTGACGCAGCTCGCGGTCCTGACCATGCCCGCCGGCGACATCAGCCACCCGATCGCCGATCTCACCGGCTACATTACCGAGGGCCAGATCGTGCTCGACCCGGAGCTCGATCGCAAAGGTGTCTACCCGCCGATCCGCGTGCTGCCGAGCCTGTCGCGGCTGATGAAGGACGGCATCGGTGCCGGCTTCACCCACGCCGATCACCCGGCGCTCGCGCACCAGTTGTACGCGGCGTACGCGCGCGCCATCGGCGTCCGTCAGCTTGCCAGTGTCGTCGGCACCGAGGGCTTGCCGCCGGTGGACCGCCGCTTCCTCGAGTTCGCCGATCGCTTCGAGACGCGCCTGGTGAACCAGGCCGACCCGCGCACCCTCGACGAGAGCATGCGCGTCGGCTGGGAGCTGCTCGGCATGCTGCCGGCGCGCGAGCTGCATCGCCTGAGCCAGCGCCAGATCGACGAGCACCTGACGCCGGAGGCATGATGCGAGCCGGCGATCGCGAGTTCGTTCCTACCCACTCGATGTTGCTCGAGCTATCCGAGGAACATCGTTCCCTGGCCGAGGGCCACGACTTCCTCGACCAGAAGCGCATCCTGCTCGCCGGCGAGATCCTGCGAAGGCTCGCCGCTTATCGCGAGCTCGCGCGCAGCTTCGATCTGGCGCAGGCAACCGCGCGCGAGGCTCTTGGCGCCGCGCTTGCCCGGCACGGTCCCGCGGAGCTCCGTGCGCATCCGGCGCCGGAGCCACGCGTCGACGCCGTGGAGCGCGCGCCGGAGGCGTTCCTCGGCGTCGCACTCGTCGATCTGCGGTTTTTCGCCGGACCGGCAAGCGCTGCAAGGCCTCCGGTCAATCCGTCGCCCGAGGCCCGGCGCGCCGCGGAACGCTTTCGCCGCGTCGTGGAGATCGCCGTCGAGCTTGCCGCATCGCAAACCAGCATCGCGCGCCTGCTCGCCGACTACCGGCGCACCGAGCGTCGCACTCGCGCGCTCGAGGACGTGATCCTGCCCGAGCTCGGCGACGCGCTCCACGCCATCGAGTCGCATCTCGAGGAGCAAGAGCTGGAAGAAGCCGTGCGGGCAAGGCTCGCCAGGTGAGCTATGGTCCGGAGATGCCGATCCGGCGCGGAACCGCGCTGTGCGTAGCGCTGCTCGTCACCGGCGTCGCTTGTCACCACGACAAGCCGGTGCCGCGGAAGAGCGCGCCGGCGCCGCTGCACGCCGCGGACTGCGCTTCCGCCGCGGACTGCGCCGACGACAATCCGTGCACCGCGGCGAGCTGCACGGACGGCAGGTGCGTCGCGAGCTTCGTTGCGGCCGGCACGAGCTGCGACAACGGTACGGTGTGCGACGGTGTCGCGCGCTGCGACGGTCGCGGCAGCTGCCGGCCGGGTGCGCCGCCGGTCGTGGACGACGGCAACGCGTGCACGATCGACGGCTGCGACCCGGTCACCGGTCCGACCCACACGCCGGTGGAGGTCGACGACCACGACCTGTGCACGACCGACGCGTGCGATCCCCGGACCGGCGTCACCCACGACCCCGTCGACATCGACGACGGCGACGACTGCACTCTCGACGTGTGCGACCCGGAGGCCGGGGTCTCGCACAACAAGCCCGCGTCGATCTACACCTGCGACGCGAGCTGCGGCGCCGGCTTCCATCCCGCGTCGCGGACGCCGGGGGCGCAGTGCGCCGCGGTCGGCGCGCTGCAGACGTTCTGCGCGCCGGACTGTGGCGGCAGCTTCTACCTCTGCGGCGCCGAGTGCCCGGCGCGCTATCACGCGGCGTCGCGCTCGACGAGCACGCGCTGCGGCAGCGAGCCGTCGCCCTATACGTTCTGCCAGAAGGACGATGCCGCCGGCTTCTACACCTGTGGCAGCTGTCCGTCCGGGTACCGGCAAGCGTCCAGCTCGCCCACGAACCACTGCGGAGCCGGCTCATCGACCATGATCCGCTGCGTGTCCGCGCCGTGACGCGCGTGGACACGCGAGGCCAACGCGCGGAGTATGCGTCCGTGCCCAGGCTCTTTGCGATCCGGCGGACCGCCGCGCTGGCGGTGGTCGTGCTCGCCGTGGCGACGCTGGCCGGTCGCGCGTCGGCCGCGCCTGGGCGCACCCTGACCGCCGCGGCGATTCGCGAGTGGCCGCCCGAGTACGTCGTGAACAGCGAGGGAAAGCCGCAGGGCTTCGCCATCGACGTGATCAACGCGGTGGGGCGGAACGCGGGATTCAGCGTCCGCTACGAGATCTTCGACTCGTTCCCGGCGGCGATGGCCGCGCTCCACGCGGGCCGCATCGACGTGGTGCCGAACATGGGCATCACCGACGATCGACGCGCGCTCTACGACTTCACCGACCCAGTCGAGACCTTCAATATCTGTCTGTTCGTGCGCGCGAAATCCAGATCGTTGCGCTCCCTCGACGACTTGAAGGGTCGGGAGGTCGCGGTGGTGCGCTCCAACGTCGGCGTAGCGCTGCTGGCAGGGCGCAGCGACATCCACACCCGGGAGTATCCCGACGTCCGTACCGCGTTCTACGATCTGCTGGCCGGGCGCGTGGACGGGCTCGTGTATCCCGAGCCCGTGATGCGCGGGTTGGCCCGGCGAGTGGGGCTCGAGCACCGCATCGCGGTCGTCGGTCCGCCGCTGGAGGAGATCAAGCGTGGCATGGCGGTGCGGCGCGGCGACGCGGCGACGCTCGCGGTGTTGAACCGCGGCATCGCACGGCTCTCGCACTCGCCCGAGTATGCGGAGATCTTCAATCGCTGGTACGCGCATGCGCCCCCGTTCTGGAACGTGCGTCGGGTGCTCTGGATCAGCGGCGCCGTCGTAGCGGTGCTGCTCGTGGCGTTCGGCTTCTGGCGCGCCCGCGCGACCTTCGCGCTGGGCATGAAGGAAGCCGAACGCCTGCGCGCGGAAGCGCTCCAGGCGCACACGGAGGTCAAGTACCGGTCGATCATGGACAACGCCTCGGACGGCGTGTTCATCAGCGACATCCAGGGTCGGTTCCTCGACGTGAACCAACGGGCGTGGGAGATGCTCGGCTACTCGAACGAGGAGCTGCTCCAGCTCCGCATCGCGGACGTCGTGTCGCCGGCGGACCAAGCGCGGCGTGGCCTGGACCTGTCGGGTCTGGTGGGCGCCGGTCCCACGATTGTCGAGCGAGTGCTGGTGCGCAAGGACGGCAGCGAGCTGCCCGCCGAGGTGAGCGCCGGCGTCGTGGACGACAACACGGTGGTCGGGATCGTGAGGGACATCACCGAGCGCAAGCGCTCCGAGGCCGCGCTGCGCGAGCACGAAGTGATGCTGCGCCACTCGCAGAAGATGGAGGCCGTGGGGCGCCTCGCCGGCGGCGTGGCCCACGACTTCAACAACCTCCTGACCGCCATCACCGGCTACGCCGAGCTGTTGCTCCACGAGCTGCCGGAGGGCTCCGTCGCCGTCGCCGACGTGCAGCAGATCCGCGAGGCGACCGAGCGCGGTGCCGCCCTGAGTCGCCAGCTCCTGACGTTCAGCCGGCGTGACGTGCGCGCGCCCGAGGTGTTGGACGTGGACCGCGTCGTGAGCTCGTTCGAGAACATGCTGCGCCGCGTGATCGGCGAGGACATCGAATTCTCGGTGGAGTCCGACGCCAGTGGACACGTCGAGGCGGATCGCGGCCAGCTCGAGCAAGTGCTGATGAACCTGGTGGTAAACGCTCGCGACGCGCTCCCCGACGGCGGCCGCATCACGGTCCGGACCTACGACGCCAAGCTCCAGGCGCCGCTCCGCACGCGGACGGGCGAGGTCGCGCCCGGCGCGTACGTCGTGGTCGAGATCGAGGACACCGGGATCGGCATGAGTGAAGAGTTGCAGGCGCAGATCTTCGAGCCCTTCTTCACCACCAAGCCCGCGCACAAGGGCACGGGTCTGGGGCTCTCCACGGTGCTCGGCATCGTGCAGCAAGGCGGCGGCATCATCGACGTGCGCAGCACGCCCGGCGGCGGCACGACGTTCCGGATCCACCTGCCGGCTTCCGACAGGCCGTCCAGCCCGGCCACGCCCAACCCCGGGGTGGCCGCCTCTTCGCCGGCGCGGCGGCATCAGACCGTGCTCGTCGTCGAAGACGAGCCGGCCGTCCGCAACGTGCTGGCGCGGGCGCTCCGTTCCCACGGCTTCGAGGTCGTCCACGTCGCGAGCGGCGAAGCCGCGCTGGCGCGCATCGCCGAGGGGCTGTCGTTCGAGCTGCTGGTCACCGATGTCGTGATGCCGGGGATCACCGGTGTGGTGCTCGCCGAGCGCGTGCGTCGGGGTCACCCGGACCTGCCGGTCGTGTACGTGTCGGGCTACGCGAATCCGCACCTCGCGAGCGAACAGCTGGAGCGTCCCAACACCACGTTTCTGCAGAAGCCGTTCCAGCCCCAGTCGCTGCTCGACGCCGTCGAGCGGCTGCTCGAGCGAGCCTGACCCCGGTCGGCACCCCGGGGCTACTTGTCGTTCTTGTCGCGGACGTAGCCCCAGGCGCGCATCAGGTTCATCGTCTCTTGCGCGGCGGCGCCGCCCTGATCGATCTCGACCTCGTGCGCGACCAGATCGCGGGTGACGAACAGCCCGAGATCAGTCGCCGGGTCGACGATCGGCGTTCGATCGGCGGCGACCAGCGCGCGGCCCTGCTCGCCGACCACGCCGCCGGCGAGCTTCGGCGCTGCCAGGCCGAGGCCGCCGCCGAAGACGCGATCGGCCGGCCACGGCTTGCCGTCGAGGGCGAGCGACCACTCGAGATCGGTGGTGGGCGGCTCGACCTTCACGTCGAAGCCCACGCTGCGGTCGCCGACGGTCGTGAAATCAACCTGGGCCACGCCGGCCGCGAGCGTCAGCGCCGTCGGCGGCAGCCCGACGGGCACGACGCGCAGCGTGGCCTGCGCGCCACCCGACAGCGCGCGGGTGCGCAGCGTGCCGGTGACGTGGTGCGCACTGCCCGCGCCGCTGAAGCGCAAGCGGATCGTCGGCAGCTTGGCGCCCGCCGACGCCGCCCGCTTCACGCGCCCGAGGTGCGAGAGCAGCTCCGCGTGGAGCTTCGCGACGATGTCCGGGTGCTCGGCGACCACGTCGTGGCGCTCGCCGGGATCCGTCGAAAGATCGTAGAGCTCGAACTTGTGGCTGACGCGCTTGCCGTGCACGCGCTGCACCTGCGCCACCTGATCGCGCACCACCAGCCGCCACTTGCCGTCGACGATTCCGCGAGCGCCGCGTCCTTCGACGATCACCGGCACCGCTTGCTTGGACTTGCCCTGCACCAGCGGCACCAGCGAGCGACCGTCCATCGGCGTGCCCGCGTCGATGTTCGCCAGATCGAGGATCGTCGGCACGATGTCCAGGTTCTGCACCGGGATCGACACGCGCGTGCCCGGCTTGAACGCCGGCGGGTAGCGCATGATGATCGGCACGCGCGTGGTCTCGTCCCAGATCGTCGAGAGGTGATGGAAACGCCCGGAAATGCCGCCGTTGCCGTCGAGCTGGATGGTGGTCGAGTCGTGATCCTCGCTCAGCGTCTCGCCGTGGTCGGCGGTGACCACGATGAACGTATTCTTCCCCAGCCCCTTCGCGTCCAGGTGGCGGACGAGCTCGCCGATCGCCGCGTCGTCCTTGTGGATCTCGCCCAGGTACTCGCGCACCACGTGGTCCTTCGGACCTTCCGGCGGCTTGGGCACCGCCGCCAGGTCCGGCTTCGGCGGGCTGTACGGCGAGTGCGGCGAGTCGAAGTTGACGAACAGCGCGAAGCGCCGATTCGCGTTCGCGTCGATCCACGCGACGCTATCGTCGAGGATCATCTTCGTGTCGCGCGTGTCGTAGCGATGGTCGACCACGCCCTCGAAGCCCATGTCCACGCCGGCGCCGGCGTAGCCAATCATGTAGAAGTTGTTGACGAACGCGCGCGAGGTCACGCCGCGCGGCCGTAGCAGCAGCGGCAGGAACGGCGGGTGCCCGGCGTAGAACCGCTGCACTTCCGACAGCGGGGGCACCAGCCCCAGCGGCGACAGCCCGAGCTCGCCGGAGCGCGTGCCCGTGAGCATCGCCACCGTGCCCGGGCGCGTCCACATCGCGCCGGAATGCGCGTCGGTGAAGATCACGCCCTGCTTCGCCAGCGCGTCCAGGTTCGGGGCGACCTCGGGCATCCTCGGCAGCCAGGCTTCGAGCGGCGGATATTCGGCGTTCTCTTTTGTTGGTCCGTCGCGGTATCGTGGGTCTCGCTGATGGCGTCGCCGCGCATCGCGTCCACGACGATGAACAGCACGTTGAACGGCATGTCGCTCGCGCCGGGCGACAGCACGACCGGTGAGCCCCAGTAGGCGGCGGGTGGGACCGGGCGGCGCCGGCGAACCGGCGCGTCCTGCTTGTGGAACGGCCCCGCCGCGTCCAACGGCTTGGTCAGGCGCGTGACCAACTCCAGATCGACGCTCTTTCCCGCCCACGGCGGACAGATCGACGTGCCAGTCGGCCCAGTGACGCTCGCCCTTGGGCTCGACCACGCGCGACGCCACCAGCTTGCGCTCCCGCGGCGAAGTGCGGATCCACACCTCGAACGATACCGGCACGGGCAGCGTGCGCAGCATCGCCGGTGCGCTCTCGAGCACCGCGCCCGCAGGCAGCGTCACGTGGAAGCGCAGCGTGGACGGCGGCGGCGCCAGGATCGCCTCGCGCTGGTCGAAGCTGCCTTCGGCCATGTTCCACACCTTCGGGTCGGGCACCCAGCTCTTGCCGCCACCGGCTTGCATGCGCTCCGTCTGTTGTCCGCCGGAGCGCACCAGCGCGACCTCCTGCACCATGCGTCCGAGCGGACCGCCCGGTCCGACGTAGGGGGAGCGCATGCGCCGCCAGTACTTGAGCGTCGCCTCCACGCGCGCGAGCTCGGGCGCGTCGACCATCGCGCTGCCGAGCTCGTCGACCAGCCGGATCGCGACGCCGACGGCGCCGCCGCTCTTCGGCGCGGTCGCGCCGTCCCGCGCCGCGCTGCTCGTCGCCGCCGGCGCGCGGTTCCGCGCCGGACCGACCACATCAGCAGCCGACTCCCGCAGGTGCAGCACCGTTGCCAGCGCGCCGACGGCGAGCGTCAGCACGACGCCGCGCGCGAACAGGTCGGTGCGGTTCACGGCTTCCCCTTGTCGCCGAGCCGGACGGCGTTCGCGTCGTCCTCGTCGGGCCAGGCGCCGTGTCGCGGCACGAGGTAGCCGTTCTGGCGCTCCATGCGTGGGTCGGCGAGCATCCAGCTCCAGAGCTTCGCCTGCAGGCGCCGGAGCACGTCGGGATGGTCGCCGGCGATGTCGTGCGTCTCGCCGGGATCGGCGGCCGTGTCGTAGAGCATCCAGCGCACGCCGGCGCGCGTGGGCACGTAGATCAGCTTGTAGTGTCCGTCGCGGATCATGCGGTGCTTGGCGGCGATCGTGATTGGCTCGTAGCGGGCGCGCATCTCGATGGCGTCGTCGTGCGCCGGCACGACTTCGGTCAGATGCGGCAAGTCGGGGTACGGCATCCGCAGGTCGCGCGGCACCTCGGGTAGGGAGGTGTCGAACCACAGCCCCGTCTCGGCGAACGCGGGCAGCGCCGGCAGCGATTTCCCGTCCATCAGCGGCACCAGCGAGCGGCCGTCCAGGCCGCCGGCGCACTGCACGCCGGCGAGTGCGCACAGCGTCGGCGCGATGTCGATGCTCTGCACCTGATCGGGGACGCGACGCGGTGCGCGCCCGGGATCCGCGATGACCAGCGGCACGTGCAGCGCCTCGTCTCCGAACAAGTGATCGCCGTGGCCCTGGCCGCGTCCGGGCTCGTACAGCGACTCGCCGTGGTCCGCCGTCAGCACCACGATCGTGTCCTTGTCGAGCCCGCGCGCGGCCAGACCGTCGAGCAGCTCGCCGATGGCCGCGTCGGTCGCGGCCACCGCGCCGTCGTACAGGCCGCGCACCTGCCGGATGTCGGCCGCGTCCGGCGGCGCCTCGTGGCCGAGCAGCTCCGCCTTGCTGTAGCGGAAGCGACCGCGGTAGCTCGCGTCGGTGAAGCGCGAGTAGTACGGCGCCGGCGCCGCGTACGGGAAGTGGACGGTGGAGTAGAACACCGTGACGAGGAACGGACGCGATCCGGCGCGATCGATCTCGCCGAGCGCGTCGGATGTGAGCAGCTGCGCGTCGGCTCCGTTGTGCAGCTCGCGCAGCGACGGCACCAGGCGTCGCGCCAGGCGTCCGTTGAAGAACGGCAAGAGCGCGATCTGTCCGCCCACGGTGCGCTCGCGGATCACTTCCTTCAAGTTGAAGGTCGGCGTCACGGCTCGGGAAAAGCCCAGGTCGACGCGGCGGAAGATGTCGCCCGCGAAGTCGCTGACCACGCTCGTCGCGTAGCCAGCGTGCGCGAACCTGCGCGGCGCGGGGTCGAGGTCCGCCGAGCTCTCCGCGTAGCGCGGGAACATGCTCCGGATGCCGTGGTGGTGCGGATAGCGTCCGGTCGCGATGCTGACCCAGGACGGGAACGTACGCGGCAACGGCACCGTCGCGCGGTCGAAGCGCGTGCCACGCGCGGCGAGCGCCGCCAGGTGCGGCGCCACGCGCGGGTCGACGCGGTCGAAGCGCAGCGAGTCCACGGCGACGATCAGCACGTTCTTCTTGGCGTGATTCGCCGGTTCCGGCGCTCGCGTCGCGGCCAGGCCGACCACCAGCGCGAGCGCACCGACCGCGGCGACCGCGACGGCGCGGGGCGCGCCGACGTGCGCGAACGCCGAGCGAGCGCGCGCGGCCACGCTCGCGAACGGACCGAGCGACGCGCCGAACCACGCCGCGAGCGCGAGCGCCCCGATCGCCAGCACGCCGGCGCGGCCGACGCCGGTGCACGCGAGCTGGAGCGCCGCGCGCACGCCGCCGCGATCGTAGAACGTCTGCTCGTACAGCTGCGGTCGCGCGGCCATGTCCGCGCCGAGCAGCACCGCGTGCGTCGCGACGATCAGCCCGGCGCTCCTCAGCGCGAGCGCGGGCGGCGTCGCGGGCGCGCGCCGCGCCAGGCGATCCCGGAGCTGCAGCACGAGACCGGCGAGCGCACCCAGCGCCAGGCCGGCGAGCACGCCCAGCGCGAGCGTGAGGGCGACGACGTGCGCGACCTCGCCGCGGAAGTGCGCGGCGATGAGCTCCTGTACGTCGTGGGCGTGCACGCCCTGGAAGCGATCGTCGGTGACGGTGCTCCACAGCGTCAGCGACGTGAGCGCTGTGGTGTACAGCGCGCCGACCGTAGAGGGTCGGACCAGGTGGGCAAGCACCCGGAACGAGGGTCGGACCATGCGGCGGCGATTCAGATAGCAGATCCCGGGCGACCTGGCTCGCGCCGGCGGCGGTGCACGTTGCAGCGCCGGCGTTCAGAGCTTCCGGACCTCGACAATCAAGCTGCTCAAATACAGCCCGTCCGGAAATGCTGCGGGGACCGGGTGATCGGGGCCCTGGAAGAAGCGCTCGAGGACGACGGGGCGAAGTCCGCTGTCCCGGCCACCCAGCGCGAGGGCGCGGGTGAGATCGTCGATGCCCACCGCGGCGGAGCACGAGCAGAGCACCAGCAGCCCACCCGGCCTCGTGGCGCGGGTGCCCGCGGCGGCGAGCCGGCGCATCGCGCCTAGCGCCCGCGAACGCGCGGCGCGGGTCGGCGCGAGCTTCGGCGGGTCGCAGATCACGAGATCGACGCCGCCCTGGCGTCCGACGCGCGCGAGCGTGTCGTGGGCGTCCTCGCACTCGAAGCGGATGTGACCGATCAGTCCGTTCAAGCTCGCACACTCGCCGGCGACCTCGAGCGCCAGCGCGCTGGCGTCCACGGCTTCGACCTGCTTCGCGCCGCCGCGCGCGGCGGCCATCGCGAGCGCCCCGACGTAGGTGAACGTGTCCAGCACGCGCCGTCCACGCGCGAGCTCTTCCACGCGCGCCCGGAGTGGCCGCTGATCGACGTAGAAGCCCGTCTTCTGCCCGAGCTCCATCGGGATGCGGAACACCAGACCGCGCTCGGCGAACTCGAGCGCGGTCAGCGACGTGTCGCCGCGGACCACACCGCTTGCTGCCTCGAAGCCCTCGCGCTGGGCGGCGCGCGGCGACGTTCGATCGACGATCGCCCGCGGACCGAGCTCGCGCACGAGCGCGTCGAAGACGATGCCCTCGCGACGCTTCATGCCGATGGTGCCGAACTGCACCACCAGCACATCGTTGTAACGATCGACGGTGAGGCCCGGCAAGTCGTCGCCCTCGGCGTGCACCAGCCGGTAAGCGTCCGTCGCATCCGACGGCAATCCGATCGATCGGCGCAGCTCCACGGCTTCGCGGATGCGCGTCGCGATCAGCGCGGCGTCGATGTGCGCGGTCGGGTCACGCGCATACAACCTTACTGGAATCGCCGACCGGGGCGAGTACAGCCCGACCCCGAGCACGTTGCCGCGCGCGTCGGCCACCTCCACCTCGTCGCCGGGCTGGGCGCCTCCCTCCACACGGGCGACGGCCTGGGCGAACACCCAGGGGTGGCCGGCCCACACAGGCTGAACGTGTCCGGGTTTGAGGGTGATCCTGGCCATGGCGCTGTGCTTCGGGGGAGTATTCCTGGTGCCACGCTGCTGTAAACGTCTCTCCACGCTCCCGAGCCGGCGCCCGTCATTTTCCCGGCGCTGGAAACTGGCACCGGGATTGCTACCCTCGTAACCGAGGTCCCGGGAAAGGAGCCCGTCGATGCGCACCCGCTTCGCCATCTTGGCCGGCACCGCGATGCTGGTCACGCCTTCTCTGGCGTACGCCCAGGGCTGTCCGCCCGGCTCGTGGTTCTGCGACGACGCGCCGGCGCCGCCCGCATCCGACGACGCATCGGCGCCGGACGCCGACGAAGGCGACACCGGCGACGAGGCGCTGCCCGACGCGCCCGAGCCGCCCAAGACCCACGGCAAGACGCCGCCGGTGGTCGTCTACGCACCTGCCGGCGAGGACGACAAGGGCCGCGTCATCGTCGTCGATCGTCCGGTGGACGTCCCGCCGCCGAAGCGCCAGCGCTACCGCCCCCGCTGGGGCTTGAACCTCCGGCTCGAGGGCGTCGGCATGGGCCACGACGCGAACCAGACCGACAAGAACAACAACAGCTCCGGCATGGCGGGCCTAGGCTTCAGCTTCCGCTATCGCCCGGTCCTGCACTTCGCGTTCGATGTCGGCCTCGACTTCTTCGACGGTCGCGATTGGTCGGGCTACCAGCGCAACGAGGACGCGCTGATGTTCAACGGCATCATCTTCTTCAACCCGAAAGACGCGGTGCAGTTCTACACCATCGGCGGCTTCGGGTTCGCCCGGGCGCGCGTCCAGGTCGACAACGGCACCGACCCAGTGACGAACGAGGACTACAGCTACTTCGGCGGACAGCTCGGCGTCGGCCTCGAGTTCCGGGTCAGCCACCGCGTGTCGCTCAACCTCGACGCCATCGGTTTCATCCGGGGGCGCACCAATCCGCAGGCGCAGACGCAGCCCGAGTTCACCGATCCCACGACGGGCCGCAGCACGAACACGTCGGGCGGCGGGCTGTTCCGCGGCGGCATCACGTTCTACTGGTGACGCCGAAACAACGCGCGCGCGCGTCGCTCGGCCTGGCTTCGGTCGGCGGCGTGACCTTCGCGCTCTCGTCGCCGCCGACGAGCTGGTACCCGTGCGTCTTCATCGGGCTCGCGGCGCTCCACGTCGCGCTTCGCGCCGGCGAAGGCGCGCGACGTCGCGCGCTGATCGCGTGGGTGTGGGCGGCGTCGGCAAGCGTCGTGGGCCTGCGCTTCATTCCCGGCGTGATCCAGCGCTTCACGCCGGTCGGCATGCCCGGTGGCGTCGCGCTGCTCGGCCTGCTCGCGGCTTTCCAGGCGCTCGGCTGGGCGGTGGGCGGCGCTGTCGCCTTCACGCTGGAGCGCCGCCTCGCCATCGACCGCCGCGTCGCGTTCGCCGTCGGCGTACTGCTCGCGTGCATCTGGCCCAACGTGATCCAGTGGACGCCGGCCGGTCTGCTCACGCCCTGGCCCGCGCTCGTGCAAGCCGCCGACGTCGTCGGCGAGCGCGGCCTGGTGCTGCTCTTCGCCATCATTGCCGCGCTCATCGCGACGCCCCTGGAACGCGTCTTCGAGCCCGCTGCCGCCAGGTCTTCTGGATGGCGGTCCGTCGCGGCCGGCGTCGGGATCGTCTCCGCGCTCGGCATCTACGGGGCGGGGCGCATGCGTGAAGTCCGGGCGCACCTTGCGAGCTTGCCCACGATGAAACTCGGCGTGGTGCAGGCGGCCGTGGAAGCGAAGCTACGCTGGCAGCCGGCGGCGCGCGCCATGATCGTCCACCGGCTACGGCACCTGACGATCGAGGCCGAGCGCCAGGGCGTCGATCTCGTGGTGTGGCCCGAGGCCGCGTATCCGTACGTGATGCGCCAGGCCGTGCAGCGCACGCCCCTCGGCGGCAGCGGCATCGTCGGCGGCGGCATCCACGGCCCGGTGCTCACGGGCCTCATCACGCGCGCGCCCGACGGCGACGGCGAGTACAACGCCGCCACCATCGTCGACCCGGGCGGGTATGCCGAGCTGCCGCAAGCCAAGATGCAACTGCTCTGGTTCGGCGAGACGGTGCCGCTGTCGGAGTACGTGCCGGCGCTCCGTCACGTGTTCTTCCGCGCGGGTGGCCTTGTGCCGGGCGACCGGGTCACGCTGCTCTACGCCGGCGCGGCGCGCATCGGGGTGCTGAACTGCTACGAGGACACGCTGGCCGGCGTCGGGCGGCGCGTAGCTCGCCAGAACCCGAACCTGCTCGTGAACGTCACGAACGACGCCTGGTTCGGCCCTACCGCCGAGCCGGAGCTGCACCTGCGGCTGTCCGTGATGCGCGCCATCGAGGCGCGCCGCGATCTCGTGCGCGCCGTCAACCTGGGCGTCCCGGCGTGGATCGACGCGAGCGGCACAATCGTGCGGCGCGGCCGCGACGACGCCATGAGCGTGATGCTGGCCGAGCCGGCCCTGAACGACGCGCCGCCGACGTTCTACACGAAGGTCGGCGACATCCCGCTGTTGCTCGGCTTGTCCGTGTACGCGCTCGGCGCGTGGTTCGTCTCGCGGCGGCGCGCTCGCGGATCGACGTGACCCCTCGAAACGAAATGTCCCCGACCCTCTATTCGAAGGCCGGGGACATCCCGCTCTTGCTCGCGGCTGTGCCGCGGAGTGCGTTCTTTACTGGACCAGATCCTTCAGAGCCTTGAGCGCGGTCGCGCGGACCTTCTTGCTCGCGGGCTTCGCCGGGATCGTAATCGGCTGCTTCGTGAACGGGTTGATGCCCTGACGCTCCTTCGTCGCGGGCTTCTTCACCACACGAAGCTTCACCAGACCCGGAACGACGAACTCGCCCGGGCCGCGCCCCGACAGCTGCTTCTTGATCAGATCTTGAAGCCCATCGAACACGCGATTCACGCTCTTCTTGTCCAGATCAGACGCGTTGGCGAGCTCTGCGATCACCTGCGCCTTAGTTAGTCTCTTGCCTGCCATGCGCTTCCTCCTGCCTGAGTAAACCCTTGTTTGACGCCGTCTCCCGCCCTCTAGGTCCGCCCGGCGAATTTGCGTTCGCCGTTCGAACCATCCAAGGCACGGCGACGGATAACAGGGCGCTTTTGGCCTTACAAGCGGAAAACATGAGGCGCCGATGGCGGATCAAGCTTTTTTCCTGCCGGACCAGGCCACCCCACCCTCGCCGACTGCAGTTATCCGGGCCGATCCGCGCGTCCTTCGCGGCCGTTGAACGACACCCTCCGGAAGTTCCGGACGCCGTCGCCCGCATCACTACTTCATGTGTGTCCGCGCGGGCTTGCCCGTGATTTCGCAGGCGCTTCGCGAACCCCCCGTCAGGCGCGTTTCCGGCGTCCCGGAGGCGCCGCGCGCCCGCTACGCGGCCGCCGAGCCGCATCCGTTGCCGCCGCCTTCACGAGCCGGCGCGTCATGGCGTCCATCAGTCGTTTTTCTTCGCGGTTGCCGTGGTCGTAGCCGATCAAATGCAGCAATCCGTGGGCCAGAAGGAAGCGCACCTCGGCCAGCAGCTCCCGCCGGCGGGACCGCGCCTGGCGTGCCGCCGTGTCCAGCGAGATCACCACGTCCCCCAACAATCGCGGCGCCGGACTGCCGCTCGGCGCCGCGTCTTCGTCCAGCGGAAACGCCAACACGTCCGTCGGACGGTCCTTGCCGCGATGCTCGAGATTGAGCTCGTGCACCAGCGCGTCGTCGGCGAGCAGCACGCTGAGCTCCGCGTGATCCAGCTCGAGCGCCGCGAGCATGCGGTCGGCGATGCGTTGCACGTCGCGCGGCGCCAGTGCGGGCGACCGCCGTGCGCGTCTGGAGACTACCGTGGGCATCCTGATGTCGGTCCGGCGCGGAATCGCCCGGGCTTCACTTCGGGATCTTCTTCGCGTCCTCGAGGAAGCGCGCGAGCCCGATGTCGGTCATCGGATGCTTGGCAAGCTGCGTGATCACCTTGAACGGTATCGTGCACACGTCCGCGCCGATCAGCGCGGCCTGCACCACGTGCATCGGGTGACGCACGCTGGCGACCAGCACCTCGGTCTCGAAATCGTAGTTGTGATAGATGGTCACGATCTGCTCGATGAGCTGCATGCCTTCTTCGCTCAGATCGTCGAGCCGGCCGATGAACGGCGAGATGAAGCCGGCGCCGGCCTTGGCGGCGAGCAACGCCTGCGTCGGCGAGAAGCAAAGCGTGACGTTGGTCTTGATACCCTCGCTCTTGAAAACGCGCACCGCTTTCAGTCCATCGACGATGAGCGGCACTTTGACCACCACGTTGGGATGGATCTTCGCCAGCTCCCGCCCTTCGCGGAGGATGCCGTCGGTGTCCGTGGCCAGCACCTCGGCGCTGATCGGGCCGTCGACGACCTCGCAGATTTCCGAGATCGCCGCCTTGATGGGCTTGCCGGCCTTGGCCAGGAGCGACGGGTTCGTGGTCACGCCGTCGATCGCGCCCATCGCGACAGCTTCCTTGATCTCGCCGATGTCGCCCGTGTCGATGAAGATTTTCATGGTTCCTCGCTTGCCGCCGGTCGCGCCGCTCGCGCCGCTCGCGCCAGGGCTTCTCCTACAACACGGTGGCGCGAAATCCACGCTCGATGACCGGCGTGGGCGGTCGGGCGGCTCTTGCGCCGCATTATTGGCCGATCTGCCCCGGCGTCCGCCCGGTGCCCGGCCCCCGCACGCTAGCCATGGCCCAAGGACCGGCCCTGATCTAGTTTTGAAGAGACGTGGCTCGACCGTCGCGACCACCCGGCTTCGACATGACGTATCGGCCGACCGAATCGGCGTTCGGTCCGCCGTGGACGGCTTGGCTCCCGTCCGGGCTGTACGTCCTGGTCGCCATCGTGGTCGTCGGCATGGTGGTCGCCGGCGAGATGGCGGGATCCAACACGTGGCTGCACGTCTACATCGTCGAGCGCGACGTGCACCGCGTGGTCGGCGCACGCACGTTGGCGCTCGTGCTCGTCGTCAGCTCGCTGGCGTCGGTGGTGCGTTCCGGCATGCGAGGCGTGCGCCTGCGCCCCGACGGCTTGGAGTACCGCGACGTGCTCGCGCTCGGCTGGCCGCGCGTGCGTCGCTTCAAGTGGGCGCAGATCGACTGCATCATCCTCGATCAGCGGAGCATCGCCCTCGACCTGTGGGACGGATCACGCCACGTGCTGCCGGCGGTGGGCGATCGCGGCGGCCTGTCCGCGGCGCTGGAGAAGGTCGGCGCGGCGCGCGCGATCCCCGTGCGCGGCGGCGTGGGCCTCGACGAGCTCCCGGAGGTCGTCGCGAACGAAGACGCCTGATCGCTTCAGAGCGCTTCCTGGTACTCGCTGACCTCGCTGTAGCGCGTCTTGGCGGCGGCGATCTGCGCGGCCGCGGTCTTCGAGCACTGGAGCGTCTCTTCGAGCACGGCGGACGTCGCGAAGCCGACGATCTCCTCGGCCTTCGCCGGATCGAGCTGGCCGTCGGCGCAGCCGTCCCAGAGCGGCGTCGCGAGGTTCGCGTTCTTGATCTGGTACTGCTGGGCGATCTCCACCAGATCCTTGCCGGAGCTGTTCAAGAGGCCGCACAGATCGGAAAACGCCAGGTGGCCGGCGTTGGCGATGCCGATCAGCCGCTTCCGCGTCGGCGACGTCTGGTAGCCGCCCGACTGGTTCGTGTACTTGACGACCTTGTCGTCGAGGGCGCCCATCACGAGCGTGGATTCGAGCGCGCTGCCCGCCTTCACGCCGCCGGCGGCCATCGGGATCAGGACGCGCACGCCGTCGATGCCGCCCATGTCGGCCAGCGCCGAGCCGCCGGCGCTGTGTCCGACCATGCCGATCCGCGTCATGTCGATGTGCCCGTCCAGGAACGCGAGATCGCCCGTCGGTGGCGCGAGCGCCGCGAGCAGCTTGGTCGTGTCGCCCGGCACGTCGGCGCCGAACTTGAGCTGCAGCAGATCGCCGAGGTAGAGCCCCGGGTGATCGGAGGCCAGGACGACGAAGCCCCGACTCGCCCAGTGGGTCATTGCCGAGAGCGTCTGCGTCCGGAACCCAGCGGTGCCGTGCAGGAAGATCACGACCGGGTACGGGCCGTGATTGCCGTCGAGCGGCAGGTCGCGGTAGCAGTCGCACGCCTGCCACGGGTTGTCGGCGTCGGGGATCTTGCTCTGCTCCGTGGCCGGCAGCTGCTGACGGATGTCGTAGACGACGGTGTCCTTGCCGACTTCGCTCGACGCCGCGGCCGGGTACCAGACCTCCGTCGTCAGCCCGTCGACGACGACGGTGCGCGCGCCGACGGCCCAGGGGCCCGCCTTCGACGTGTCCTCGGGGTTCGGGAGCAACGTCTCGCCGTCGCAGCCGCTCGCCGTGCTCCCCGCTGCGCCCGCCGCGCCGCCGCTTCCTGCCGTGCCGCCGCTTCCCGCCGTGCCGCCGCTTCCCGCCGCGCCGCCGCTTCCCGCCATACCGGCGCTGCCCGCCGCGCCGCCGCTCGAGTCGCTGCTTCCGCACGCGACCGCGAGCAAGGCGAGGCTGCCGATGACCAGGTTCTTCATGATTGTCTCCGTGGCTTGCGCCGCTGTTGTCCAAGCAGACCGAGTCCGAGCGCGAGCCCGAGCAGCGCCGAGCGGCTCGACGCGTGGCCGGGCGCCGTGCGGCAGCCGCAGCCACCGCTGTCGCCGCTGCCGCCAGAGCCGGCGGCGCCGCCGCTCGAGCCGCCGCTGCCGCCAGAGCCGGCCGCGCCGCCGCTGCCGTTGCCGGCCGCGCCCGCAAGACCGCCGCTACCGCCCGTCGCGCTGCCGGCGGCGCCACCATTGCCCGCGGCGCCGGCACTTCCTCCCGCGCCGCCGCTGCCCGCGCTTCCGCCGCCGCCCGTGGTGCAGCCGCGCGGTTCGTTCGTCTCGTTCGTGCCGACCGGGCGTACACCGTAGATCGGCGTCGCGCAGCCAAGCTCGAGCGCGCCCAGATCCGGCGCCGCGCCCTGGTAGCCGTCGGTGATGCCCGGCAGGGTCTTGCCCTTGTCGATCGCCTTGGACGCCGCGGCGAGCGTGGCGTCGGGGGGCGCCATCTTCGTGGTGTAGCTCGCCGGCGCGGCGAGGCCGCTCTCGAACGTCGCGCTGCCGAGCAGCGTCGCGCCGGCGCCGAACACGCCGCTCGCGGTGTACGCCGAGAAGCTCGTCCACTTGCCCGCGCCGCCGAAATTGAACGCGCCGTCGGGGTACCAACCGTTGGTGTCGATGACGCCGTTGTCGATGGTCGCGCTCCAGTCGACGGTCCTGGCGTTGTCCGGGCTGTCCGGCCCGAAGTAGATGTTGTTCTCGAGCACGAAATCGTGCGGCGTCGCGTTGTCCTGCAGGTTCAGCGCGTGCTTCGCCGCGACGAACGTATTGTTGTAGACGTGCGCGCCCACCGTCTCCTGGCTGCCGCCGAGGGAGTGCAGCTTCTGCTGCTCGTCCACGATGTTCACCACGATGTTGCGGATCGCGTACGCCGGTCCGCCGTAGATCGGCTGGAAGCTCACCGGCGACCAGGAGTTGGTAAAGCGATTGCGGAAGGCCACGGCGTTGCGCTCCGCGCCGTCGAGCTCCACCGCGTTGTCGTATGCCGTCAAGCTGTCGTTGCCGTACACGTCGAATGAGCGGAACGTCGGTGCCTCGTTCTTGATCGAGTCGCCGAAGCCGCTGAGCGTGTTGTGACACACCACGTGCCCGTCTCCGGTGACGTTGATGCCGTCGTCGTTGGCGTGCGCCCCGCCGTCGTCGGCATAGACGGCGGGCCACGCGAGCCGTCCTTGCAGGATGTTGTCGCAGATGTAGAAGCCTTGCTGACCGTCCTTCGAGCCGATGCCGAGCGTGACGTCCTTGACGTGCACGCGCCGGACGACGTTGTCCGTCGCGCCGGTGCCCTGGAAGCGTAGCGCGCGTGACGCGTTCTGGATCGTCAGCGTCTCGACGTGCACGAAGCTGCCGTACACCTCGAGCACGTTGCAGCCCGTGCAGCCGCCGCCGTCCAGGATCACGCCGTCCTCGCTCGCGCCGCGGATCACGATCGGCGCGCTCGCCGTGCCGCTCGCCTGGATCGAGAAATTCCCGGCGTAGGTCCCGTTCGCCAGCGTGATCACGTCGCCGGGCTTGGCGCCGTTCAGCGCACTGTTCAGGCTGCTCGCGTTCGTGACGTTCACCGCGTTCGGGCTCGCGGGATCGCCGGGCACGGGCCGCGTCGTGCCGGTCGTGGTCCAGGTCTGGTCGAGTCCGTCGGGATCGACCGCGTGGAGCTCGATCTCGTACGTGGTGGCCGGCATGAGCTCGAACAAGCTGCCGGCGAACTGCTCCGGCAGCGTGTCGCCTACCACCACCGACGGCCGGACGTGCCACAGCGGCAGCCCGACCTGCCAGGCGCTCGCGCCTTGCTCGCGATAGCGCACGTCGATGCGCGCGTTGCGGTTGTCGTCGTCCGACACCAGCACCTGCACGCCGAGCGTGATCAGCGTCGGCGGATCGATCTTCGTGTCGACAATCGCCAGGTTGTTCGCCGCTAGTGCCGCCCGCGCGACGAGCACCAGCCCCGCCCCCGATACCGTCCCCGTGAGCCACCGCATGCCGGCATGCTAACGCCATCGAAGCGGGAAGGGGATGCCGGTCCGGCGCGGAATCCCGCGAGCCGGTCAGCTTTGGGCGGATCCGGGGATTCTGTTCGCCCGACGCGCCCCCTCGACGACACCTCCGATCGCGAGCCGGGGCGCCTCCGCGTCGACGTTGTGCTCGGGCAGCTCGTTGACCACGGCTATCCCGTCGTCGTCGAACAGCGCCACTTTCGCCGACGCGAGCTCGGCGTTCAGGCGCAGCAGGGCGCGCGCCTGATTCGGGGATGGGACGGACGAAGTGATCGGTGCGCTGATCGAGGTGCACCGCCATCTCGGCCCAGGGTTGATGGGATCTGCCCACCAGGCCTGGCTGTGCGCCGAGTTGGCCGAACGAGGCCTTGACTAGAGCGACGACGACCGCTGCCGATCAAAGACAGGGGTGTGCACCTTGATTATCGGATATCGCCTCGACCTCGTCGTCGGAGAGCGCATCCTCTTCGAGTTGAAGCCGGTCGAGCGCCTGCTCCCGATTCATAAGGCTCAGGTCACCACCGACCTCGTGTCTTTCACGCCTGCCCGTTGGCCTGTGCGTCGACTTCAACGTCACCGCCCTGCGAAATGGCTTGCGACGGCTCACGCCTGGATACGCCGAGTCCCTGGAAACCTTCCGCTCTTGCGCCTTTCCTGTGAAATCTTGGCGGCGCCGGCGCTGCGCGCCGCGGGATTCCGCGCCGGACCGGCATTAGCCGACAACTGCCACGCCTGCCGTCCGATGGGCTTCTCACAGGAGGAAGACCATGACGAAGAGAATCCGCCGCCGCATCCGCAAGAACAAGCAGCACAAGGCCCCGAAGAGCGAGCTCGTGCACCTGATCGCGTCGTTCGACGGCTCGCCGCCCATGCTCGACGACGACTGCCCGCTCTGCCGCATGCTGCGCGAGACGGACGAGCCCGTGTTCACGCTCGACCCGTTCGGCAACCTCTCGCCGTTCGGCCAGAACTGACGTGTGGGGAGCGGCATCGCCTGGTACGTCGATTCGAGCGACGTACCAGGCCGCGAGCGAGCGTTACAGGACCAGCACGACGACCCACAGCGCCGCGGCGAACGCCAGCAGCTTGAAGCCGTAGCGGCGGAAGTCGGCGAGCGTCGCGGGCTTGCCGTCGCTCGTCAGCCCGCCGAGGCGCGTGACGTCCAGGTAGCGCACGCCGACCAGCGCGCCGGCGAAGAGCCAGAAGATCAAGCTCATCCAGGACAGCGCCGCCAGGTCGTCGCGCAGGATCACCGCCGCCGCACCGAGCAGCGCGAGATTGCCGCCGACGAGCCAGAACAGGCGCGCCAGGAGCCCTGGTCCGCTGATCTTGTCCTTGCCCTGCAGGGCGTCCTGGGTCCGCTCCTCGGCGACGTTCGCTTGGGCCATGGGTCCTCCGGTAATCGACCAATTCCGGGTGGCGGCCCGACCGCCCGGAGAACAGAAAACCTGTCGCTGGCTTCATGCCGCGACACCCGTTGGTAACGTGGGGCTGCGCGGCGCCCGTGTAAA
Source organism: uncultured delta proteobacterium (assembly GCA_963775185.1). Lineage (GTDB taxonomy): Bacteria > Myxococcota_A > Polyangia > Polyangiales > Polyangiaceae > JAPSGB01. The sequence continues at coordinate 58,558 of CAVZIE010000023.1, forward strand.
CCCCCCGGCGAACCGCGAAGCGGCGCTAGATCCCGTCGGTCGGCTGCTTGAGCACGTGCACCTGGTCCTTGAGCCGGTCGCTGACCCAGACCTTGTTGTGCTCGTCGACGATCACCGCGCCGCAGCCGTCGAGCGAGTCGACGAGCTTGAGGCCTTTCTCAGGACCCAGGATGAACACGGCGTCGTCCACCGCGTCGGCGGTGAACGCGTCCGGTGCCCACAGCGTGACGCTGCGCGACGCCGTCGCGGGGTAGCCGCTGCGGGGGTCGATGATGTGGTGGTAGCGCTTGCCGTTCAGGACGTAGGCGCGCGCGTAGTCGCCGGCGGTCGAAAATGCGTGGTTCGTGAGCTTGATGGTCGCGAAGAACGTGCCGCGCGGGCCGCGCGGATCCTGGATACCGCTGACCCATGGCGAGCCGTCCGGCTTGGTGCCGGAGCCGAGCAGGTCGCCGCCCGCTTGCACCAGGAAATCCGTGACGCCGCCCTGTCGCAGGATCTTCGCGGCTTGATCCACGATGTAGCCCTTGGCGATCCCGCCGAGGCCGATGCTCATGCCCTTCGGCACCATCACCTCGTGCTTGTCCTCGTGAACCTGGATCTTGCGATAGTCGATGAGCTTCTTGCGCTTGAGGATCTCCGCCTTGCTCGGCAGCTTCGGGTGATCCTCGGCGGCGTCGCCGAACTTCCACAGGCCGCTCATCGCCTGGAAGCTGATGTCGAACACGCCGCCGGAGATCTTGCCGGCCCACAGGCTCTTCTGCACGACCTCGAAGGTCTGCGGGTCGACGGCGACGAACTTTCCGGCGTTCTTGTTGACGCGAGCGACGTCGCTGTCGTCCGTCCAGCCGCTCATCAGCTTGGCGAGCCGGCGCATCTCGTCGAAGGCCTTGTCGATCGCCGCCTTCACGCCGGTCGCGTCGACCTTCGCGTTGGTGAACGCCACCATGTGCACGTCGGTGCCCATGGCCGTGTCCTGGAAGTCGACCTTCATCGGCTCGGCCGGAGCAGCCGCGCTCGCCGCGGCAGGAGCCGGGGGAGGGGGTGTTGTCGGCGCCGGCGCGGAGGCCGTGGGCGGCGGCTGCGGCGGCGCGATCGAGGGTGCGGTGCGGTGCATGGCGCCGTCGCGCTCGCACCCGGAGAGGCCGATCAACAGCGCGATCGCGGCAACGTTCGCCAAACGGAGAGGCATTTCCATTATCCTGGGTCGATGGCCACCGACCGTGCCCTGATCGATCGCACTGTGGACGAGCTCCGAGGGGATCTCGTCGAGCTCGCCGGGAGGATCCACCAAAATCCGGAGCTGCGCTACGAGGAGCATCGCGCCTCGGGGTGGATAGCCGAGACGCTGGAGCGCCTGGGCAATGTGGAGGTGGAACGCGGCACCGGCGGCGTCGCCACGTCGTTCCGCGCGCGGGTCGGTTCGGGGAAGGGGCCGCGCATCGCGGTGCTGGCGGAGTATGACGCGCTGCCCGCCATCGGTCACGCGTGCGGTCACAACCTGATCGCCGGCGGCGCCGTCGGCGCGTTCCTGGCGCTGGCGCGGGCCGCGCGCGACCTGCCCGGCAGCGTGGAGATCATCGGCACGCCGGCCGAGGAGGGCGGCGGCGGCAAGATCCGCCTGGTCGACGCCGGCGTGTTCGACGGCGTGGACGCGGCGATGATGTACCACCCCTTCGATCGCGATCTGCTCGCGCACCCGGCGCTCGCCAGCGTCTGGGTCGAGATGCGCTTCACCGGCGCGCCGTCCCACGCGGCGATGGCGCCCTGGGACGGCCGGAGCGCGCTGACGGCGTGCCTCGAGACGTTCCGGCTGATCGATGCGCAGCGCGTGCACTTCCGCGACGGCGTGCGCGTGCACGGCTTCGTCACCAACGGCGGTCAGGCCGTCAACATCATCCCCGAGAACGCCGCCGCCGAGTTCTCGGTACGCGCGCGCGACGGCGCCGAGCTCGCGCGCGTGCGCGGCATCGTGGAGCGCTGCGCGCGCGGCGCGGCGCTCGCGTGCGACGTGGAGGTGGAGCTCTCCACGCGCCAGGGCTACCGCGAGATGAAGAACAACATGACGATGGCGCGCCACTTCGGCCGCGAGCTCGCTGCCCTCGGGCGCACGCCGCTGGAGCACGATCCGCGCATCGGCGCGGGCTCGACCGACATGGGCGACGTCAGCTTGAAGCTGCCCGCGATCCATCCGTACCTGGCGATCTGCGACGAGAACGAGGCGCTGTGCCACCAGCACCGCTTCGCCGCGTGTGCCGCGAGCGAGCGTGGCTTCGACGCGATGCTGGTCGCGGCCAAGGCGCTCGCCCGCACGGCGATCGATCTGGTGGAAGACCCGGCGTTGCTCGACGCCGCCAAGCGCGAGTTCGCCGATGGCGCATGACACACGCGCTCGCGGCGTCGCGCCATGGCTCGCGCTCGTCGCGGCTGTAGCGTGCAGCAGCAGCGGCGGCACGAGCGGCAGCGGCGGCACGAGCGGCAGCAGCGGCACGAGCGGCAGCGGCGGCACGAGCGGCAGCGGCGGCACGAGCGGCGCGAGCGGCAACGCCGGGATGGCTGGGAGCGCTGGCGCGGGTTGGTCGAGCGAGTGCACGCAGTGCGCCGGGCAGGGCTGCTACGATCCGCTCTACGCTTGCACCGAAGACTACGGTTGCGTGCCGTGCGTCAACGGCCTCGAGGACTACGCGGATCCGACGTGCCAAGCGAACCCGACGTACCGCGCGCTATGCGACTGCGTCGCCGCGAACAGCTCCGCCTGCGTCGCTGGCTGCGGCGCCTACTGCCACTGACCGCGCTGGTTCCGCGCCGGTCCGGCCCACCCCCACAAACGAGAACACGTTCTATCTTGCCGGTCCGGCGCGGCCGGCGTCGGGGACGGCTTCCGCGGACCCGGGCCGGCGTGCGAGCATGACGGCCATGCGATGCTTTTCTGCGCTGGTGCTCGCGATTTCGATCGGCGGCTGCGGCGCGTCCACGCCCGCCGCCGCGCCGCCGCCGGCTCCGCCGCCCGCGCCCCCGCCGGCTCCGGCCGCGCCGGCTCCGGCTCCGGCGGAGTCCGCCGCCGCCGCCCCCAGCGCTACCGCGCCGGAGGCGCCCGCTGCGGGCGCGGAGGCGGCAAAGCCCGACGACCAGGCGCCGTCGCGCGACAAGATCTACCGCATGACGCCGCAGGGGCTCGACGTCGAGATCGGCGGCATGCTGCTGGTCGCGAACGCCAAAGCCGTGCGCGTCGGCAAGGGCTGGGGCGCCGACATCACGGTGATCGCGTCGTCGAAGGACAAGCAGCCGCACCTGCTGGCGAAGCCCGAGCACGGCCCGCTCGCGATCGCGGCGCGCGTCGATCGCGGTGGTGACGTCGAGAAGATCGGCGACAAGCGCTCGGGCGATGCGACGCTGGAGATCCGGGCGGGCGCCAAACGCACGCTGAAGCGCCGCTGGCCGCCGGGCGACGCGAAGCCGCCGCTCGCCAAGCAGAGCGCGGAGCTCGAGGTCGGCCTGTGGGGGCTGGGCGCCGACGCGGCGTCCTTGTATCCAGTGCGCGAGCTGTTCGTCGTGAAGGTCGTGGTCGCCGCGAACAACAAGGCGACCGTACTGGTCCAGCCGCCGGCGTCGGCGCAGGGCGAGTAGCTACACGCCGCGGAAGACGGGCTTGCGCTTCTCCGCGAACGCGACCAGCGCTTCCACGCGATCGGCGCTGCGAAGACAGTCGTCGTAGTACGTCATCTCGAGCTCCATGCCGCGATCCATGCCGACGTCGTAGGAGGCGTCGATGGCGGCGAGCGCCGCCCGTTGCGCGATCGGCGCGCCGTCGCTGATCGGCCGGATCCACTCGAGAGTGTCTTCGATCAAGTCCTTGTCCGCCGGCACCACGCGGTTGACGATGCCGAGCGACAGCGCCTCGGCGGCGTCGATGCGACGACCGAGCAGGATCAGCTCCTTGGCCTTGGCCTCGCCGACGATGCGCGGCAGTCGCTGCGTGCCGCCGAGCCCCGGGATGATGCCCAGGGTCGTCTCGGGCAGCCCGACCCTGGCGCCCGCGGCGGCGACGCGCAGATCGCACAGCAGCGCGATCTCGAGACCGCCACCGAACGCCACGCCGTTGAGCGCGGCGACCACGGGTACCGGCGATCGCTCGAGCCAGAGCAGCGCGCGGCGATACAGACGGAGCTGCTCGCGCACGGCGTTCTCGTCCATGCCCTTGCGCTCCTTCAGGTCCGCGCCGGCGCAGAACGCCTTGTCGCCCGCGCCGGTGACCACGATGGCGCGCAGCGCCGGGTCGGCGAAGATCGAGCGTCCGAGCTCCTCGAACGCCTGGAGCGTGCCGCGTGACAGCGCGTTCATGCGCTCGGGGCGGTCGATCGTGACGATCGCCACGCTCCCGCGCCGCTCGACCTTTACCGGCTGTTCGTCGCTCATTTCTTTCGCGTCCGTTTCTTGGCGGCCTTGCTGCGCGTGGGCGCCGCGACGGCCTTCTTGCCGAGGCTCGTGCTCTCGACCTTGCCGAGGCGCGCCTTCAGCTCCGCCAGCTCGTTTCTCAGGCCTTCGAGCTCGTCCTTGATGCGCTTGCGGTCGGCGGCGCCGCCGTCGGCCATGTCGCGCAGGGCCTCGCGCATGCGGCGCGCCACGCGGCCGTCGAGCTCGTGCGCCAGCGCGCGGTGCAACGCGGTACGCGCCTTGGCGTCGCCGAGCGCCTGGAGTGCGCGCACCACGTCGATGCGCAGGTACGGATCCTTGTCGTCGAGCAGATCCTCGAGCTGCTCGCGGACCTTTCGTTCCGTGGAGAGCTCCGCGAGGGCGGCGATGGCCGCGCGCCGTCCGCGCGTGGGTACGCCGTAGCGCGTGCGCTCGATCACCTGCGGAACGGCCTTGTCGTCGCGCAGCGCCGCCAGGCCGTCGAGCGTGCCGGCGCGCACCACGTCGGCCCACGACGGCCGATCGATGAGCGGCAGCAGCGTCTTGAGCGCCAGCGGCTGGCGCGTACGACCGATGGCGCGGGAAGCCTCGGCCTCGACGAGATAGCTCGGGTCTTTCTTCGCGATCGGCGCAAGCGCCGCGGCGGCGGGCTCGGTGCGGAAGTTCCCGAGCGCGGCCACGACGGCGCGCCGTACCTTCGGGTGAGCCTCGCCCAGGTGCCCGGAAAGCGCGGCGAAGCATTGCTCGCTCTTGATCAGGCCGAGCGCACGCGCCGCCTCGGCGCGAACCATCCATGTCTCTTTCTTGTTCGACAGCGCCTTTTCGAGCGCCGCGACGCTCGGCGCGTCGTCGCGCTTCGCGAGCGCCTCGGCCGCCGTCCAGCGCGCGCGCGCGAGCGTGCCGTGCTCCAGCTGCTGGCGCAGCATGTCGCCGGGTGCTTCCAGCGTCACCTCGGCGGCGACGCGCGAGTCCGGATCGAACGCGACCCAGGCCGGGCGCTCGGCGAGCTTGACGACCAACGTGTCGCTCTTGTCGGTGACGTTCTTCTTGTGGCGGCGCGTCTTGCCGTCCTTGGTCGCCACCTCGATCTCGAGCGGGTACGCGAAGATCGCCGTGTCGCCGGTCTTTTGCGTCTGTTTGGCGGTGACGGACAAGAGCCCTTCGTCCCACGCGACCGTGACCTTGAGCTGCGGATGCCCGGGTCGATACACCCATTGGTCGAAGAAGCGCTCGAGGGAGCGGCCGCTGGTCTCCTCCAACGCGCGCATCAGGTCGTTCGTCTCGACGATGCCGCCACCGTGGCGTGTCAGGTAGGTGTTCAGCCCGCGCCAGAACAGCTCGTCGCCGAGCTCACGGCGGAGCATGTGCAGCACCAGCCCACCCTTCTCGTACAGGTGGCGGTCGAACAAGTCGATCGGGTGCTCGTAGTCGCGGCACACGATGGGTCGCATGTAGCGGCCGTTCGCCTCGCTCAGGTAGGCGCCGAGGTCGCCGTGCACGCCGTAGTCGTACTCGTCGCGCCCGAGGCGATCCTCCCGCTCCACGTGCTCGAAGAACGTCGCGAAGCCTTCGTTCAGCCAGCCGTGCGACCAGTCGCGGCAGGTGACGTAGTCGCCGAACCACTGGTGGGCGAGCTCGTGCGCGACGAGATCCGCGCTGGTCGCGTCGAGCGCCGCGCGCTCGTCGATCAGTACGTACTCGTACATGGTCGTCGCGGTGGTGTTCTCCATCCCGCCGAAGATGAAGTCGCTCACCACGATCTGCGAGTAGCGGCTCCACGGATAGGGCACGCCGGTCAGGCGCGAGAACAGCTCGATCATGCGCGGCGTCTCGCCGAAGCTACGGAGGCCGTCCGCTTTGCGTCCCGGCGGGACGTAGTACGTCACGGGCACCGATGTCGCCGAACCCGCGGGCGCTGCGGGCCGATCCTCGATCACGTCGAAGCGCCCTGCGACCAACGTCATCAGGTAGCTCGGGTGCGGGCGATCCATCTTGAAGTGGTAGCTCCACGGCTTCTTGCCGCGCGGCGTGTCGCTCTTGACGAGCTCGCCGTTGGACAGCGCGATGAAGCCGGCCGGCACGCGCACCTTGAGCTCCGTCGTCATCTTGACGTGCGGCTTGTCGTGGCACGGCATGAAGTGGCGCGCGTCCTCGTCCTGGCACTGCGTCCACACCTGCTCCGGGCGATCCTTGACCTTGGCGTCGGGGGCGAGGAAGTACATGCCGCGGCGCGGCGTGGCGGCGTAGGCGATGCGAACGCGACCCCGCCTGGCGCGGGCCGGCACGGCGACGTGGATGCGATCGCCGTCGTAGTCGAAGCTCGCGCGCTCGAAGCCCTTGCCCACGTCCAGCTGTACGCGCGCGACGTCGAAGCCGACCGCGTCGAGCTCGAGCTGCTTCTCTTCCGGGGCCACCCGGTCGAAGTCGAGCGTGGCCGTGCCGGAAACCGACCGCGCGGCGAAATCCAGGGCCAGATCGAGGGCGAGGTGCCGGATCGCGAAGGGCCGCGAGCGCTCGTACTTGCGCTCCGTTCCGGCCAGGGCGAACGGCGAGGGCGCGGCGGCCGCGCAGCAACGGGCGTGGAGTCTGTGCGAGGTAGGCATGCGGGGAATCAACCGCTTAGCCGGGCGTCGCAGACCTCGCAAGGGATTCCAGCTTCCGGGCCGGCGAGGAAACCGCCGTCGGACGCCTGGGCGCCCCCGCCGCGAGGCGCTACACGCTTGTCCATGATTGTCGTGACGAACCGCATTCCGGTGGCCGAGGGCCACCAGATCGATTTCGAGGATCGCTTCCGGAAGCGCGTCCACCTCGTGGACGAGGCGCCGGGCTTCGTGCGCAACGAGGTGCACCGACCGCGCCCGATGCGCTTCGATCGCGAAGCCGGGAAATGGGTCGACGACCCGGCGGGCCGGGGCCACTACGAGGTCAAGACCTGGTGGCGCACCCTGGAGGACTTCACGCGCTGGACCAACAGCCCGTCCTTTGCCGAGGCGCACCGGAACCGCCCGCCCAAGGAGATGTTCGCGGGTCCGAACGTGCTCGAGATCCACGAGGTGTTCCTGAGCACGGATCTCGACGTTCAACCCGATTGATCGTGCACGGGTTTCGGATAGACTCGCTCGGGGAGGGAGAGTGGCAATGACGAAGCCGAGGATGGCTGCATGGGGGGCGTTGCTGGTAGGGGGCTCGGTCCTGGTTGCCGCGTGCGGCAGTGACACGACGAGCGCGAAGCCCGGCACCGGGGGAAGTGGCGGCGACGCGGACGGCAGCGCGGGCACAGGCGCCGGCGGCAGCGCGGGACTCGGCGGTGCGGGCGCGGGGGGAGCTCCGGCGCGGCGGGCGCCAGCGGCACGGCGGGGAGCGCGGGTGCAGGCGGTGCAGCGGGAAGCGCCGGGGCGGCCGGCATGGACGGTGGCGCGGGCGCCGCAGGTAGCGCGGGCGCCGCGGGTGCGTCCGGGGCAGGCGGGGCGGACGCGTCGACGTGCCCTGCATCGGGGTACTACCCGATGTCGGTGTCCGGCTCGGGATGCGGCGATCTGGACGCCACCGCGGCGGGCCAGCGCCTGGACGGGAGCGGTTGCAGCGGCTACTTCGAGAGCGACGGCAACGGCGTCTACGGCCAGGTGACGTTCGACGCGACAGGGAACCTGCCGGCCACGGATCTGACGCTCGGGACCGGCACCGCGTCGTGCACCGGCACCTCGTCGGGCGGCACGATCCAGCTCTCGTGCAGCGGCGACGCGGGGGCGTGCTCGATCACGATGACGTTTGCCGGCTCGCTCTGATCGATCGTCGGCGACGTGACGCGGCCAGGGCCAGCGCCGCGCACGCCCACAGTAGGCCCTGGCCACCGCCGCCGCCGCGTGTCGCGCGACAGCCGCAGCCACCACTGTCGCTGCTGCCGCTGCCGCCCGAGCTCGCGCCGCCGCTGCCGCCGGCATTGCCGCCGCTGCCGCCGGAGCTCGCGCCGCCGCTGCCGCCGGAGCTCGCGCCGCCGCTGCCGCCGGCATTGCCGCCGCTGCCGCCGGAGCTCGCGCCGCCGCTGCCGCCGGAGCTCGCGCCGCCGCTGCCGCCCGAGCTCGCCCCGGCCGCGCCGCCGCTCGAGCCGCCCATGCCCGCGCTTCCACCGCTGCCGCCGACCGCGCCGGTTCCCGCCGTTCCGCCGCTGCCGCCTGTGCCACCCGCGCCGGCGCTGCCGGCGCCGAGCTCGTATGCCCCGATGTCGATCGCGCCGACGCTGGTCCGGTTCTCGCGCGCCGTGGGCTGGACGTACTGATACGTGGGCAAGAGCGAGAACGCGCCGTCATTGCCCGGATCGGTTCCCGCGTTCACACACGCCGAGCCCGCGCTCAGGTGATAGTCGAAGCCCGCGGCGTCGACGAGGCACGTCGCGTTGCCGCTGTAGTTGTTGTTCAGCGTCGCGCTGCCCTGGTTCGTGATCGTGCCGCCCCCCTGGAAGATGTTGTTCTCGATCAGCGCGGGCGTGCTTGCATCGACGTTCAGGAACATGCCGCTGCCCTTGTCGTTCACGAACGTGTTGTTGATCACGAACAAGGCGTCGCTCGGGTTCGCGGCGTTCGGGCCCTCCTTGAGATAGCCCAACATGTTCGAGTTGGGGCTGCTCGGGGCTTGCTCCACCAGGTTGCCGATGACGTACGTCTTGCCGCCGTTCGGCACGTCGATCTCCCAGCTCTCGGTGCCGCCGCTCTCGCCCGTGAGCCGGTTGTACAGGATGTGCGTCTCGGCGGCGCGCGACTTGATCAGGTTGCCGATCTTCGCGCGATGCGACCAGTTGTACCGGAAGATCAGCTTGGCGACGTGGTTGATGTACAGGTTGTGCGAGTAGCCGTCGCCAAACCCGTTGCGATCGAACTCCGTATATTCGATCAGGATCGTGCTGCCCGCCTTGTCGCCCGCGAGGATGCCGTCTTCATTGTCGTGGAAGTAGCAGCCGCGCACCGTGAGGTTCGCGCCCTCCTGACGGATCCCGGCGCCGTTCTGCGAGCTCGCCGCCGCGCCGGTGAGCTCGATGTTCTCGACGACCGTGTCGTTGCCCTGGATGACCCAGATCGCCTTGCCCTGGGCGTTCTGGCCGGCGGCGTCGATCTTGGCGAGCCCGCCGACGCCGCGGATCGTCAGGTTGTTCTTGCTGATCGCGCACACGTCGCCGTCATAGGTGCCGGTCGCGTCGATCTCGATGGTGTCGCCGTCGGACGCGGCGGCGAACGCCGCGCACGGTTTCGCGTACTGCTTGCCGGGACCGACGGTGCGCGTAGCGGCCAGCGCCGGCGTCGCGGCAAGCGCCCCGGCCAGCAAGAACGAAGCTGACACGATATCGTTTCATTGCGGCGATGGTCGCCGCAGCGCCGGCTCCGGGCAAGCCTCGATGGGCCGGTCCGGCGCGGCCGGCGACGCGTTGCGCCACGACGAGCGTCGCGATCCCGGCGTTCCGGAGGGCGGCGGGGGCGCATCGGCACCACGCCCGGCCGTCGCGCGTCGTGGCGTTGCCAGCCCACCCGAGAACGGCATCGCGTCGTCGTAGCGCAGCTCGACCACTAGCTCGCCAGCGGTGTCCACGAACCCGACCTTGCGGTCGCCCACCTGAGAAATCCCCTCGATTTCAGGCGGAGAAAACGCGGGACCGATTCGGGTTGGGCGGAAGGGCGGAAGATTTGGGGATGGGCCCCGTGCCTGCTCCCGATTCATGAGGCTCAGGTCATCACCTACCTGCGACTTTCACGCCTGCCCGTTGGCTTGCTCGTCAACTTCAACGTCACCGCCCTGCGGAATGGCTTGCGACGGCTCGTGAAACCTTCCGTTCTTCCGCCCCAGCGCATCCCGCGCGAGTATCACGCGCCCCGCGAGGCGCTCGACGCGAGATACCGGTCACGCGGTGCGCGGGGTTCCGCGCCGGACCGACACCGCAGCGAACGCGAGCGCCGCGCCGGCGGAGGTCTCTGGGTCGAAGCGCGCGACCGTGTCACTACGACGCTCGGCGCTCGCCCCGTCGTCGCCGCAAGCGCCGAGCAGCAGGCCGACGGCGATGATGGCAATCAGACGAGCAGGGACGAGGCGCGTCAAAGGTCCGGTCTCGCACGATCGAATGCCGAGGATCGCCGTCGAAGGCGATGCTGACGCCCCAGAGGCTGCCGCCCTCGATTTCCCGGACGCGCGGCGGAATCCGAGCAGGCCCAATCCCAGCAGCAACGTCATCGCACGGCCGTCGAGCGCAGCCGATCGCTGCGGCGCTCGACAAGAGCAGCCGCTCGACGGGTCTCCGGTGGACGCCGATCCGTTCGCGCCCGCGTCGACCGTGGCTGCGTCCGGTGCGCCCGCGTCGTCAGCGGGTGCGCCCGCGTCGTCGCTGGTCGCGCCTGCGTCGTCGCCGGCCGCGCTGCACAGCGTCACCTCCGACGGATCGCGTCCGGGATCCGGTAGCTCGATGTACGACGGCATCGACGCGTCGTGATGCACGTTGACCGTCACCTTGACCGGCTGCGCGTTGCCGCCGTAGCTGGTGCCGTCGTTGGGGTTCGGCCAGAACCGGGGGGCGTTTCCAGACGTGACCGACACGCGGAGACGGTGCCCGCTCGCGATGATGATCGACGTGCTCCACAGGTCCACGACCGCCTCGACGGCCTCGCCCGGCGTCATCATCGCAAGCGACGCCGCGCCGTTGCGGTAGGCCAGGCGCAACGCGCCGTCGAGCACGAGCATCGAGCGGCCGTCGGGGTACACGTCGGTAAGTCTGACCATCAGATCGGTATCGACCTTGTCGATGTCGACCCACAGGTGTGCGCGGACGCGTCCCGTGATCTCGAGAGGCGCGGTCAGCACCGGCGTGCTGAAGCTGATCACATCGGCGCGACTCTCGACGGACGATTGATCCTTCGGCCCTGCGGGCAAGAGCAGGTTCGCGCCGCCGGTCGTGGGGCTCGGGTCCGCGGGATCGTAGACGTAGGACGTGCTGCCGCCACCGCCCGGGGGACAGCCCTCGGCGAGCTTGCCGCCGGGCTGCAGGTGCATGCGGATCTGGGCTGCTGGAACGGGCCAATCGTCGGCCGTGCGCCACTCGTTGCCAGGTGCGGACGGGTCCGTCACGTCGCCCATCACGTAGTACTGGACGGCCGGGATCGCGTCGACGTCGGCGGAGCTCGGCTGGATTCCGAGATAGTGCTGGAGCCACGCGACGAGCATGGTGTCTTGCCCAGCGGGAAAGTCGCTGGCGTTGGCGGGATACGTCAGCTCGCCTTGCTGGGTCGTGAGCAGGCCGGGGTGCGTCCACGGACCCATCACGAGCTTCTGCTTGCCCTTCGCTCCCGCGCCCCCTTGGTGCTGGTATCCCATGAACGCGTCGAGCGTTCCCTGCGCGAAGATGTCGTACCAGCCGCCGACGTGAACCGCCGGTACCTGGACTTGAACGTACGAGTCCGCCGTCTGCACCGTATCCCAGTACCCGTCGTCGAGCGGATGTGCGGCCAGGTCCTGCAGGAAGAACGTGCTGCCCTGCGCAGTGAGCCAGCCTTCAATCAGCGACTTGCGGAAAGCCCCGCCCGGGAACAGCGCGTGCTCGTAGACCGTGGGCGTGGCGACCGCGACCCACATCGCATCGAGCACCGGCGGAGCGGAAGGCGCCGCCATGTACTGCGGGATCCCGGCGGCCGATCCGCCGTAGCTCACCACGTGCCCGTTGCACCACGACTGGCTCTGGAGCCACGCGAGCGTGTCCGCGCCGTCCGAGCCGTCGCACCGGAACACGCAGTCGGCACCTCCGGAATCGAAACGCCCGCGCATGTCTTGAACCACGGTGGCGATCCCGGCACCGCGCAGGTTGTTCGCGGTGTCCTGTCCGCTCGCCTTCCCGTACGGCGTGCGAATCAGCACGACCGGAAACGCGCCCACGGCGAGCGGCTGGTACACGTCGGTACTCAGCGTGACCCCGTCGCTCATGGGCACGGCGATCGTGACGTCGGGCTGGGCATCGGCGACGGCAGCGACCAGCACCACCACGAGAGCGACCAGCGGAGCGTTCAAGCGGTTCATGAGCGTCGGTGCGCGCGACAAGACTGCATTGTTGTGCCGAGGAGGTCCGCGCCGCAGGCGGCGCGGGCCTCCTCGCAGCGGCTCACAGGCAGAACCACTGGTTCAAAGCGCAGGTGCAGTTGTGGCTTCCGTAGTTGCAGACGGAGGTCGCGCTCAGGTTGCAGCTGCCGCCCGCTTGCGGCTGGCTGGGCGGGCACCCGCTCGGGTTTCCGCCACCGCCGCAGTTCCACCCGTTTCCAACCGGGCCCGGCCCGTGGGTGCAGGTGCAGTCGGTGCCGCTGTACGAGCACGTCTGCCCCTCGATTGGACAGAGCGTGCTTTGCAGCGGCTTGTTGTTGGGGCAGTCGCTGCACTGCCACCACGTCTGGCCGCCGAGCGTCGCGTTGCACGTGCAGTCCGACTTCGTGTACGCGCAGCTCAGCGCGTCGAGCGGGCACTTGTCGCCGGTCTTCGGCGCTGCGCTGGGGCAGCTGCCGCACGTCCACTGCGTGGAGCCGCCCAGACTGGCGGTGCAGGAGCAATGGTCGGCGCCGAAGCTGCACTCGAGGTTCGCCGCGTCGCACGGGTCGTCCGTCTTCGGCTCGGTCGTGGGGCACGTCGCGCAGTGCCAATTGACCGGCTTGCCGGGGGCGGCGTAGCAGCTGCACGTGTCCGCGCCGTAGGTGCACGCCGTGCCCAACTGCAAGCAGCCGGCGCCGTCCTTCGGCGCCGCGCTGGGGCACTGCAGCGGATTGCCGCCGGAACCGCCGGAACCGCCGGAACCGCTCGCCGCTCCGCCCGAGCCGCCGGCCGCGCCCGCGCTTCCACCCGAGCTGCCGGCCGCGCCCGCGCTGCCGCCGAAGCTGCCGGCCGCGCCCGCGCTGCCGCCGAAGCTGCCGGCCGCGCCTGCGCTTCCACCCGAGGCGCCGGTCGCGGCGAATCCGCCAGAGCCGCCCGTCGAGCCCGCGCTTCCACCCGAGCCGCCGGTCGCGCTGGTTCCGCCCGAGCCGCCGGTCGAGGCGCCCGGGCTGGAGTCGCTGCTCCCGCCGCACGCCACGGCAACGATCAGGGTAGCCGCCGCGACGATCGATCCCTTCAAGGCACTGCTGGTCATGGGTCCTCCTTCGGTCGATTTGTGGAAACCGCGCCCTGCAGCTGCTCGCCTGTGGAGGACGCGCGCCCGCGCCGCGACCGGACTCGAAGTCCCTGCTCCACGTTGTTTTCGAGATCCTCGAGCAGCATGTCCGCCGATCAAGATGGTATACATGCCGTCTACCTGGATCAACGAAAATCTGTAGGCGTCTTCCCTACCTGGTCTCCGCTTCTCCGCCGTTGTCCCACCCCGCCGCGATGCCAAGCGTCGGAGCCTTCCGGGGGATGCCGGCCCGGCGCGGAATCCAGGTCAGCCTTGTCGGTGCAACGTCACCACCCGTGCCCGTGACGCGCTCCCCGCGCACACGCTGGAATACCCAGCTCCTGGAAACCTTCCGCTCTTCCGTCCTTCCTGTGAAAGTCCCAATGAGGGGTTTCTCGGCCCGCACCCCTCACGGCAGCGTGCCGGGACAGGGAATGTCCGACCCCGGCGTGTCGATGTGGGCGCTCGGGTCGTCGACTCGCGCGCCGCGCGGAGTGCCGGCGCGCGACGATGCGTGTGCGGCGCGCGTGCCCTCCCGAGCTGTGCGACGCCGCGCGCGGCGCACGCTTCGCAGCGCGGGATCGTCGCGCTGCACTTGAATCCTCCCGATCGCGTCGTCCGCGCTAGCCGGCGGCGCCGCGTCCCGGCGCCGCGCGCGTTGCGTGGGGCGCGGCCGAGCGGCGTGAGCGCGCACGTGCATCGTCGCGCGCCGGGCGGTCCGGAGAGTGGATCGCGGTCGAGCCGGCGACGGCGCGCGCGGGCGATGGCGGTAGCGGGATCGCGCGCGCTGATTTAGATTCCGCGCCGTGCCGACCACCATCACCGGCGAGGTCGAGCGGGTCACGTTCGAGAACGAGGAAACCAGCTTCCGCGTCATCAAGCTTGGATCGGTAGAGGGCGCGCCGCGTGCCGGCGCGGGCGTGCTCGCGGTGGTCGGGACGTTCCAGCCGGTGGGTCCGGGCACGCGGGTGCGCGTCACGGGCGACTTCGTGAACGACGCGCGCCACGGCGAACAGTTCCGCGCCGACACGCTGCTGCCGATCGCGCCCGGCACGCTCGCGGGTCTGGAGAAGTATCTCGGCTCGGGCATGATCCCTGGTGTCGGCCCGGGTTTCGCCAAGCGCATCGTCGGCAAGTTCGGCATGGACTCGCTGAGCGTGCTCGACAGCGCGCCGGAGCGGCTGGCGGAAGTGCCCGGCCTCGGCAAGCAACGCGTCCAGGAGATCATCAAGGCCTGGTCGGTGCAACGCGGAATCACCGCGGTGATGCTGCTGTTGCAGACCCACGGCGCGTCGCCTGCGCTCGCCACGCGCATCTACGAGCGCTACGGGGATCGGGCGGCGGCGGTGCTGCAGCGCTCGCCCTATCGGCTGGCGCTCGACGTGCGCGGCGTCGGGTTCAAGACCGCCGACCGCATCGCCAAGTCCATGGGCATCGCCGGCGATCATCCGGATCGCGCGCAAGCCGGCGTGATGCACGAGCTCGGCGCGCTCGCTGACCAGGGGCACGTCCAGAGCCCGCGCGCCGCGCTGGTCGAGCGCGCGGCGGCGATGCTGGAGATCGACGAGGCGCACGTGGAGGCGGCGATCGACGCGGCCTGGGCCGCGGGGCGCGTCGTCGTCGAGGACGAGCGCGTGTATCTCGCACGCCTGCACGACGCGGAGCAGGAGATCGCCGCGAGCCTGGCCGCGCTGCTGTCCAGCCCCGGGCACGAGCTGCCGGGGCTCGCGCGTGCGATCGCGGCGTTCGAGCACACCGCCGGGATCGAGCTCGCGCCGCAGCAGCGCCGCGCCGTGGAGGCGGCCGCGACGCGCAAGGTCGTGGTGATCACCGGCGGCCCGGGCGTCGGCAAGACGACGATCGTCCGCGCGATCCTCGGCGTCTTCGACCAGGCGCGCCTGGCCGTGCGTCTCGCCGCTCCCACCGGGCGCGCCGCCAAGCGCATGGGCGAAGCGACGCGGCGCGAAGCGACGACCATCCACAGACTGCTCGAGTTCGAGCCGCGCAGCGGTCGCTTCCAGCGCGACGCGGAGCACCCCATCGAAACCGGTGCGGTGATCGTCGACGAGGCGTCGATGATCGACGTGCCGCTCGCCGCGGCGCTGCTCGCGGCGATCCCCGTGGCGGCGCGCGTGGTCGTCGTGGGCGACGCCGATCAGCTGCAGTCGGTCGGCCCCGGCGCGTTCTTGCGCGACTTGATCGACAGCGGCAGGGTCCCGGTGGTGCGGCTCGACGAGATCTTCCGTCAAGGTCGGGAGAGCCGGATCGTCGAGAGCGCGCACCGCATCCTGAACGGGCAGATGCCGGAGACTGCCGACGCCGACGCCCCGGGCGCGGACTTCTTCGTGATCCAGCGTCGCGACCCGGAGGAAGCGGCTGCCGTCGTCCGCGAGCTCGTGACCGCGCGGATTCCGCGCCGCTTCGGCCTGGACCCGATGCGCGAGATCCAGGTGCTGACGCCGATGCACCGCGGCGCGGCGGGAACCGTCGCGCTCAACGCGGTGCTGCAGGGCGCGCTCAATCCGTCGGGGCCGTCGCTCGAGGTGCGCGGGCGGACGATCCGCCTGCACGACAAGGTGATGCAGACGCGGAACGACTACGAGCGCGAGGTGTTCAACGGAGACATCGGCAGCGTGGAGAGCGTGGACCGCGAGGGGCGCCGGCTGTCGGTGCGCTTCGACGATCGTGTGGTCGACTACGAGGACGCGAGCCTCGAGTCGCTGGTGCTGTCGTACGCGACCAGCATCCACAAGAGCCAGGGCAGCGAGTATCCGGCCGTGATCATCCCGCTGCTCACGACACACTTCGTGATGCTGTCGCGCAATCTGGTCTACACGGCCGTCACGCGTGCCAAGCGGCTGTGCGTGCTGGTCGCCGATCCGCGTGCCTTGCGCCTCGCCTTGGCCGAGACGCGTCGCGAAGAGCGCATGACGAGCCTGGCCGAGCGGATCCGGAGCGCCGCAGCTACGGAATATTGAAGCTCTTCGCCACGGTCACGGAGGAGCCGCTGAACGGCGGCACGTGGGCGCGGCGGAACACGGAAGCGACACAGCCGCCCACGGAGGTGCCTCCGAACGATCCGCCGGTGACGTTCGCGCTGGTCGCGCGCCCGCTGGGCGCGAAGGTCACGATCGCACGCCCGCTGCCCGTCGGGCCGTCGGGCCGCTTGCAGCCCGTCGCGGCCGACGCCGCGGCCGAGAGCGCGGAGATGGCGGCGCCCTTGTTGAAGCTGGCGAGGCCCGACGAGGGATTGTCCTTCACGACCGGCTTGTCGTCGGTCTTCTTGTCCGGGGCCTTGTCCGGGGCCTTGTCCGCGGTCTTCGCCTCTTCGGCCTTCTTCTTCTGCGCCTCGAAGAAGCGCTTCTTCTCTTCGTCGGTCACCGGCGTCTTGTCGTCGGCGGGCTTGTCGTCGGCCTTCTTGTCGTCGGCGGGCTTGTCGTCGGCCTTCCTGTCGTCGGCGGGCTTGTCGTCGGCCTTCTTGTCGTCGGCGGGCTTGTCGTCGGCCTTCTTGTCACCGGCGGCGCTCGTCTTCGAGTTGGCCTTGTCGGCTGCGGCGGTCACGTCGTTCTTCGCCACCTGCTCCGGCTTCTTGCCGCCGAACGCGAACGCGAGCGCGACGCCGAGCACGACCAGCGCAGCGACGCCGCCGCCGATGGCGATGATCAGCTTGTTCTTCGAGCCGCTTGTCGGCGCCGGTGGGACGCTGCCTGCTTGCCACGGCGGCGGGACGCTGGGAGGCGGGGGCGGAGGGGGCTCGGGCTCGGGGGGCGCGGGCGCCGTGAGCAGCGCCTGGTTCGCGCCCAGACCGAACAGCGCATTGCCGCCGCCGCCGCCGATGTTCATCAGATCGTCGAGGTTGGCGCTGCCGCCCGGCGGCTCGGCGCGGCGCGGCGGCGGGCGCCCGGCCGGCGCCGGCGCGTTGCCACTGAAGCCGGCCTTCAGCGCGTCCAGCGAGAACAGCACCGAGTTCTCGTTGCGCGCTCCGGTCGGCTTTTCGTCGTACTCCTGCGTGCCGGCCATCGGCGCGCTCGAGGGCGGTGGCGCGGCGGGCTCCGCGCCAGCGGCGTCGACATTGCCGAACAGGTCCAGGCCGCCGGTGGCGCGCCCGCCGCTGACGCGTGCGGTCGGCGCGGCAGCGCCAAACGACGGCAGCGCCGGCGCGGGGGGCGCGTACGCCGGCGCGGGCGCCGGCGCGCCGGCGCCCAGGGCGGTGACGAGCTCCGGGACGTCCGTCACCGGGAGCCAGTCGCCCATCCCTTCGCGCCACACGAATGCGTCCTGGCCGAGCTCGCCGGCGTGATACGCGGCGACGATCTCGTCGGTGGTCATCGTGCGCTGATCCGTGTCGCTCAGGTTCACCGACCAGGCGTCGGCGGCGGGCGCCGGTTCCGACGCGCCGAAGGCCGCGCGCGTGTCGACGATGCGGGTCGCCTCGTCGTCGTCCACCGGCTCGGAGTACTCCTCCTCCGGGGCCGTGCCGTCGACGACCATCGCGGTGCTGCAGCTCTTGCAGCGGACCTTGACCTTCCTGCCCCGGACCTTCTCGTCGGCGATCGAGTACTTCGCCCCACACGACTGGCAGGTGATCTTCATCTGCGACGCTTCTCCTCGGTTTGCCCGCGCGTCACGGGACGCCGGGGACGACTAGCTTAGCAGAGATTGTGCCGGGTATTCGAGTTGTCGGCGGCGCGCTCGCGCCGCGATACCGCATATCAGTTCAGCGGCAGGAGCGCGGCGCCGTCCGTGCCGCAGAAGCGCGAGTCGCCGGGGTACTGGGTGCCGCACAGCGGACAGATCGTCTTGCCGGTCGCCGCGGCTTGTTGGTTCGATCGATAGACGGCCACCGGAATCAGCTCCTCGTCGTGCTTCGGACACACCTGCACGCCTGGATCGTAGCCTTGCCCGCACACCGGGCAGACGCCGCCGGTCGGGCCGCGACTGCCGCCGTCCTCCTCCATCGGCACCAGCCGATTGCCATCGACGGCGCAGAACTGCGCGTCCGGCGGGTATTCCTCGCGACAGGTCGGGCAATAGGTGCCGGGTTGCCGCCGCAGCGCGGGGGTCGCGCCGGCGTCGGCGGACGCGCGCTCGTCGGGCGCGGGGCCGGCGCTCCGGCGCTTGCGGCCGCGCAGCACCAGCACCAGACCGACGAGGCCGAGCAGCGTCGCCGCGCCGCCGAGCACGGCGATGAACAGCCGCTTGCGCTTGCGCGCCTCGTCGCTCGATACCGTCGACCGCGCGCCGATCGAGCCCGAGGCGATGACGGCTACCGCCGCCTCGTCGGATTCGCCCGAGTCGTTGAACCCGCCCTGGTGGAGCAGCGCTTCGTAACGGTCCTTCGACGCGACCTCGACGACCACGTTCGCGGCGCGGCCCGCGACGACCGCGCTCAGCGTCAGCTCCATCTCGCCCGCGTCGTCGGCGACGCGGATGCGTCCGGGCGAGAGCAGCTTCGCCGGCGCGTTTTCCGTCGCGATGCGCCACGCCGGCGTCAGCCGCAGCGCGCAGCCGCGCGCGTCGAGCACAGCAGCGCGGAACGTGAACTCATCGCCGGGTCGCATCAGCTTGCGCGAGGGACGGACCTCCAGCCGCGCCGGCGGCCCCGTCTCGCTGCAGCGCGCGGGCTTGGGCTCGGGTCTCGGCGCCGGGGGCGCGGTCGTGGCCGGCGGGGGCGCGGCGGAAGGCGGCGCCGGCGGCGCTTCGCCCTCGCGCTGGATCAACTTGAACGAGCGATTGCGCCGCACGCTGGCCGTGCAGTTCTGTCCGTTGATCACGAACTGGTACTGACCGGTCTCGTCGAAGCTGATGCTGCTGTCCGTCGCGCTGATGGTCGTGATGATCGTGGCCTGGCGCGGATCGCCGGAGCCGGTCTTGCACACGTTCCGCCAGCCGCGCTGCCCGCCGGAGTGGCTGGTGCGGGATAGACCCGGAAACTGCTCCCAGCACTGGCTGGTCGAATACGTCCGTCCGGCGCCGCTGATGGTGAGCTCGCCGCCTTGTTGGTTGATCGTCGCGGTACCGCCGGGCGCGCCGCCACCACCCGGGCGTGGCCCGCACGCCGCGCCCCAGTCGCCGATGTTCCACGCGACGCGCATGGCGCTCGCCGACCAGCGGCCGGACAGCGTCTTCGGCGTGTCGGCGCGCGCTCTGCCCGACCACGCCGTGGCGACCAGCGCGACGAGCGCGACGAGCGCGAAGACAACGTACCTGGCCTGCCGTCCCGACTGCACCGCGCGCATTAAAGCATCTTGGCTCCAGCACAGCAGTTTTCGCGCGGGCGCGCCTGGCGGCTCCGGGGATCACCGCAGAGCACGGGGCGCGCCCCGGGCCGCGTCGAACCCGCGCCGGGCCGGCATCGTTGTCCCGCGAAGCGAGGGCCCGGTTCGTTGACACGCTGATTTTTCCGGTGCTAGCGTCGGCGCGCACGCTGGTAACACCCCGGTTTGTCGGGGATTTCCGGCGTCTTGCACTTGAGGAGAGGCGACCATGTCGCGGACAACCGGGTTTCGGGGCTGGATACGAACGGCAGCGTGGGTCGCGGCGCTGACGGGCTCGGCCCAGGTCGCGCGCGCTCAGCAGAGCGGCCCGCCCCGCATCCAGGACGGCAACGGCGACGGCATGGACACGCATCTGTTCCGGCCGGCGGTGGACTCGAAGGGCTTCTTCGGCGTCAACGGTTCGGACATCGTCGGCGCGAACGACGTCAGCTTCGGTCTGGTGCTCGACTACGGCCGCAGCTTGATGCGCACGAATCCCGATCGCGGCCAGACCGCGACCGCACCGGACCGCGGCGTGAAGTCCCTGGTGCGCGACTCGTTCCAGGGCACGTTCAACTTCAACTACGGCATCGCCAACCGCCTGGTCATCGGTATCGACGTACCGGTCGTGCTGATGGCCGGCGACGAGGCGAACGACATCGGGCCGACCGGCGCCACCTACAATGCCGGCAAGCTCGACGCGCAGAAGCTGAGCACGCTCGCGCTGCACGGAAAGCTCCGCCTGACGCGCGTGGAGAAGGGTATCGGCATCGCGATCATCGTGCGGGGCGGCATCCCCATCGGCAGCGCGCCCAAGGACATGGCCGCGGATCCGGGCGTCTGGTACTGGCCGAGCCTCGCCGTCGAGAACCAGTTCGGCGCGTCGCGACGCTTCAAGATCGGCCTGAACGGCGGCTACCGCGGGCACACCGGCAAGAACTCGCAGTTCGGCCTCGACACCGACGGCCGGCCGCAGCTCGCCGAGGGCACGCTCGAGTACGGCAACCTCGCGACGTTCGGGCTCGGGCTCTCGTACCGCGTGATCGACTCGCTCGATCTGGTCGCCGAGTCGTACGGCACGTATCTGCTCGCCAGCAACACCGACTCGAAGCAGAAGCTCTCCCAGGAGGCCATCGGCGGTCTCAAGCTGTTCGTCGAGCGCAACAGCTACCTGATGATGGGCGCGGGCAGCCGCTACGCCGCGGCCAGCACCGGCTTCGAGGCGGCGGACGTCCGCATGGTGCTCGGCTTCGTGTTCGAGCCCAGCATCGGCGACCGCGACGGTGACGGCTACAAGGACGACGAGGATCAGTGCCCGGACGATCCGGAGGACTTCGACGGCTTCAACGACGCCGACGGCTGTCCCGATCCCGACAACGACAACGACGGCATCCTCGACGTCGATGACGCGTGCCCGAACGTGCCGGAGGATCGCGACGGCGATCAGGACGAAGATGGCTGCCCCGAGGGCGAGATCGGCGACCGCGACGGCGACGGCATCCTCGACAACCACGACAAGTGCCCGGACGAGCCCGAGGACCGCGACGGCTTCGAGGACAAGGACGGCTGCCCCGATCCGGACAACGACAAGGACGGCATCCTCGACAAGGACGACCAGTGTCCGCTCGACCCCGAGGACAAGGACGGCTTCGAGGACGCCGACGGCTGCCCGGATCCGGACAACGACAAGGACCAGATCCCCGACGTCGACGACAAGTGCCCGAACGACCCCGAGACCTACAACGGCTTCGAGGACGAGGACGGCTGCCCCGACAAGGGCCGCGTGATCGTCGAAGGTAGCGACATCGTCATCCTCGACAAGGTGCAGTTCAAGACCGGCAGCGCCGAGATCCTCCCCGAGTCGAACGCGATCCTCGACGCCGTGGCCTCGACGCTCAAGGGCCACCCGGAGTTCAAGGTGATCGAGGTCGCCGGCCACGCCGACGAGCGCAGCAGCGACGCCTACAACCTGAAGCTCACCAAGGACCGCGCCCACTCCGTGGTCGAGGCGCTGATCAAGCGCGGCGTCAGCCGCGACCGCGTGGTGTCGCAAGGCTACGGCGAGTACTGCCCGCTCGACGCGGCGCACAACAAGGACGCCTGGGAGAAGAACCGTCGCGTGGAGTTCAAGGTCATCAAGACCGAGGACGGCGACACCGGTGTCGAGCGCGGCTGCGACGAGGCCAAGCAGCACGGCGTGTATCCGCCGGAAGTGAAGTAGTCAGGCGATCGCTAGATGGTCGGTCCGGCGCGGAATCCCTCGCGCCGGGCTCACGGTTCGCAGTCGGTTCCCGCGTCGCCCTTCGTGCACGCGAGCGACATCTGCGCGCAGTCCACGGCGTCGAGGCTGCCGTCGAAGCACCACACGAGCACGTCGCCGTCGCAGCGGCCAGCTGCCGTCTCCGCGCCGCACGGCGCGCGCGCGGCGTCCGTCGCGCAGTCGCTGCAGTCGCCGGAGATCGCGCGGTCCGCGTGTGCCTGCAGCCACGCCTCGAGCGTCCCGTAGCCTGCGACGCCCTGCGCGACGCGCGTGCCGACGTAGCGGAAGTGCCACCACTCGTGGATGAAGCCGGTCGTCTTCTGCGCGAGCTCGGGATAGCTCTGGACGAAGCCGAACCGGGGCGCGTTCGCGTCGAGCCACGCGTAGCCGGCGGCGCTGGTGTCGAGGTCCACCGCTTCGCCGAGCTCGTGCTCGCTATGCCCGGGGCGCGCCGCGCGTCCGATGTCCTGGGCGCCGGCGTACAGCGTCGCCTGCTCGTCGTAGGTGCGGTACGGCGACACCACGGAGATGGCGAAGCCGGCGTCCCGCGCCGCGATCAGCAGGTCGGCGAGCGCGGGTTGAGCCTCGCGCGCGAAGCGCAACGAGCCGTCGCCGCTCGTGCGCCCGAGCGCGTCGATGCCGACTAGCTCGCCGGCGACAGGACCGCTGCAGGGCGCGACGCAGCGCGCCGGGTCGACCCACTCGAGGCGCGCCGGCTCCGGGTACTCGCGTGCCACGGGCGTCGGCGCGGGGCCCAGACAGCCGCCGAGCGCGAGCCCGAGCAGCGCGGCCGCGCGCCGGACCGGCAATCCCATCGGGTGTGGTTCCGTTCCTGCGCACCGGCGACGCCTCGCGCCCCCGGCTATCGGAAGCAAGCCGGCGCCCGGCCTCGCCGGGTAGTTCCATGGGGTCTCATTGGCGGATCGTGATCTTGTCCGCCAAGACCCAAAGGTCGTGGCAGCCGCCGGGGCCCCATCCCCCGCGGCCGACGACTGCGGGATTTGTTGCTCAGGAATGGAACCACACCCATCCCACCCCTAGCGGCGGCGACGGCGGCGCGTCGCCAGCCACGCCACACCGAGCAATCCGAGCAGGGCGCTCTCGCTCTCGCCGCCGCGGCCGCCCGCGCGACACGCGCAGCCGGGGGAGCTCGCCGTGCTGCCGCGGCTCAAGCTCCCGCCGCTGCCGGTGGATGCCGCGCTCGCGGCGGAGCCGCCGGAGGCGTCGCTCGCGCCGGTGCCGCCGGTGCCCGGAAGCGTCCCGCCCGTGCCGCCGAAGGAGAGCGCGCCGGCGCTCCCGCCGCTGCCGCCGCTGGCGCCCGCGTCCGGGTCGTCCACGCACTGGCCAGTGTCGCACTTCTGGCCGCTCGGGCACACGGCGCCGGCGCACGAGTCCACGCATTGGCCGCTCGTGTCGTCGCAGTGCGTGCCGGTCGGGCACTGGATCGCGACACAGGACGACGTCTTGCAGAGCCCGGTGACGTTCTCGCAGACCAGGCCCTGTGCGCACGGCGCGCACGCACACGACGAGCGGCACACGCCGTCGACGCAGACCTGGCCTTGATCGCAGGTGACGCCGGCGCACGGATCGACGCACTGCCCGACGCGACACACTTGCCCGGCAGGGCACGTCACGCCGTCGCACGGCGCCTTGCACGTGCCGTGGACACACACCTGTCCGGCGCTGCACGTGACGCTGGCGCAGTCGGCGTCGACGCAATAGCCGTCGGTCGAGCACACCTTGCCGGTCGGGCAGGTGAACTCGCCGCTGCTGCACGCCTTGACGCACGTGCCCTTGTCGCAGACGTAGCCTGTCTGGCACAGATCACCTTCGTCGACCTGGCCGTTGCAGTCGTCGTCGAGGCCGTTGCATTGCTCGGCGCCCGCGCTCGTGATGGGCTTGCACGTCGTCCCGTCGCATTGCGTGAGCCCCGCCGCGCACACGCCGGGCTGTCCCGTGTCGCACGCGGCCCCGCCGCCCGAGCACACCAGGCCCTCGAAGAAGAACACGTCGTCGTTGAAGTCGCCGTCGTTGCCGAAAGTGAGCGCGTTGACGTCGCCATCTTCGAACGCGAGGTAGTAAGCGTTGGGCGTCACCGTGGACTTGTAGATCACCGCCAGGATCCACGGCTGTCCGTTGGTGTACTTCGGGTTCCACTGCGGCTCGGAGTAGTGCGTCTGCCCGCCAAGCAGCGCGAAGCCGATGGTGCCGCCGGCGTACGCCGGGTCGTTGCGGATCGACGCCGCGGTGATCACCGTGCCGACCGGCGAGTTCGGCGGCATGATGACGTGGATGTCCGTGCCCGGCTGCGGCGTTCCCGCCGCCGGCGCGTTGTACCAGCCGACACCGAAGTGCGAGCCCGCCTGGTTCAACACGAACGTGGCCGTGAAGTCGCACAGCGGCGAGAACGTGCTCGGCGTGGACTGCCCGTCGGTCACCATGTCGAGCGACTCGCCACGCTGCTGGAACAACGTGGAGAGCTGGATCTCCCCGCCGGTCGACGCCTTGGGGTACACCTGGCCGTTCGGCTCGGTGATGGTCGCGGCCGCGGACGTGACGAGGCTCAAGACCGCTGACAGCGCGCACAGCCCGACAAGCTTGTTCATGGCGTCCCTCCGACCGACCGAACCAGGCGTCATGGTAACAGGACCACCGGCCACGGGTCCGCACGTCCACCCGAAGGCACCGGGATCCGGTGCTGTGCATCCACATAAAGTTTAGTTGTTACATATGTTTACGATATTATGCGGTCAGTTGTCTTGTCGGCGAGTGGACGCCGCCCTACATGAACCGCTCACTGAATGAACGCCGCTTCAAAGAATGAAGGCCGAGTGCAGCGCCTGCGCGAGCGTCTGCGCGAGGCGACCGCGGCGACCATCCTGACCGCCGCCGAGGACGCGTTCGCCAGCCAGGGTCTCCGCGCGGCACGCATGGAAGACATCGCGGCCGGCGCCGGCGTGTCCGTGGGGACCCTGTACAACTACTTCGCCGATCGCGGCGCGCTGCTCGGCGCGCTGCTCGACTCGCGTCGTACGGAGATGATGAGCCGGCTCGACGGCGCGCTTGCGCGCGGCGTGGGCCAGCCGTTCGGGGCGCAGCTCGCCGGCTTGCTCACGGCGCTGTTCGAGGACTTCGAAGCGCACCGACGCTTCATGTCGATCCTGATGGAAGGCGAGCTCGCGCGGGACCCCGAGACCGCGGCGGTTGCCGGACCGCCGCGCGAGGCGATGCGCGCCGTGTATGCGCGCCTCGAGCAGCTGATCGAGCGCGGTGTCGAAGCCGGGGCGTTGCAGGCCGCGCCGGCGCGGCTCTACCCGGCGATCCTCATGGGGATGCTGCGCGGTGTACTGATCCGCACACTGTTCGAGAAGTCGCCCCAGGTCGATCTCCGGCAGTCCGTGCCGGAGCTTGTCGACTTCTTCCTTCGCGGAGCCGCCCGTCGTGACTAGCGCGGCGCTGGCGCCGGCGCTGCCGGCGAGGGCCCCTCGTGCGCCCGTCAACAAGTGGCTGGTCACGGTGTCGGTCACGTTCGGCACGTTGATGGGCGCCATCGACTCGTCCATCGTGAACGTGGCGATTCCGCATATCCGCGGCGCCGTCGGCGCGAGCATCACCGAGATCACGTGGATTGCCACGGGCTTCGTGATCGCGACGGTGATCGTGATGCCGCTGACGGCGTTCCTGGGGCGCTTCTTCGGGCAGAAGCGCTTCTACATGTTCAGCCTGGTGCTGTTCCTCGCCGGTTCGGCGCTGTGCGGCATGGCGCGCAGCCTGTGGGCGCTGGTGGCGTTTCGCGCGATCCAGGGACTGGGCGCCGGTGCCTTGCAGCCCACTGAGCAAGCGATCCTGCGCCAGACGTTCCCGCCCGAGGAGCAGGGCATGGCGATGGCGCTGTTCGGCATGTCCGTGATGCTGGGACCGGCGTTCGGCCCCACGCTCGGCGGCTATATCGTCGACCACTACAGCTGGGAGTGGATCTTCTACATCAACTTGCCGGTGGGTGCCCTCGGCCTGTTCATGGTGTCGCGCTTCGTGCACGAACCGGAAGACATCCGGGAAGCGAACCACGAGATGGCCGCCAAGCAGCGCGGCAACCTCGACTGGCAAGGGATCCTGCTGCTCACGCTCGGGCTGGCCGCGCTGCAGTACCTGCTCGAGGAAGGCCAGGGCGACGACTGGTTCAGCTCGCCGGTGATCGTGGGCTGCGCGATCTTCGCCTTCTTCTCGCTTGCCGCGTTCACCATCCGCGAGCTCACGGCGCCGGTGCCGGCGGTCAATCTCTCGCTGTTCAAGGACAAGGTGTTCATGAGCGGCACGCTCATCGGCGCGATGATGTTCGCGATGCTGATGGCGAACATGTTCCTGCTGCCGCTGTTCATGCAGGAGCTGCTCGGCTTCACCGCCGTGGACTCGGGTCTGGCGCTCATGCCGCGCACGCTGGTGATGATGGTGGCGACGCCGATCGTCGGCCGCCTCTACAACAGAGTGTCGCCGCGCCTGATGATCGGGCTCGGCGTCATTGCATTTTCCATCGGCGCGTACCAGATGAGCCACTTCACGTTGGCGACGACCGAGAGCGGCATCATCGGCGCCATCATCATCCAGGGCGTTGGCTTCAGCTGCCTGTTCGTCCCCTTGACGACGGTCGCGCTGAGCACCATCGAACGCCGCAAGTTGACCGACGCGACCGGCTTGAACTCGCTGCTCCGCCAGATCGGCGGCTCGGTGGGCCTAGCCGTGTTCGCCACCTATCTGACCAGCGCGTCGCAGACCGCGCGCGCGAGCATCGCGGCGAACTTGTCGCCGACGCGACCGGAGGTGCAGGGCTTCCTGCACGCGGTGCAGGGCGGGCTGGTCTCGAAAGGCTACGATCAGGTCAGCGCCCAGCAGGGCGCGCTCGGAGCGCTGGCAGGTCAAGTGTATCGGCAGTCGTACATGCTGGCCTTCGAGAAGGTCTTCATGCTGTCCGGCATCTTGTTCCTGTTCGTGTTGCCGGTGCTGATCTTCCTGAAGGACGACCGCAAGAAGGGGGCGACAGAAGTTCACGCGGAGGCGATCGAGATATGAGCATGCACAGCACGACGGCGGAAGGCGCGCCCCCGCGCGACCAGGCTGGCCCGGCGCCGGCCAAGGCGGCGGAGCCGGCCGCCAAGACCCGCTCCGCGCGCAAGCCGTTCATGATCCTGGGTGTGCTCGCGGTGATCGTACTGTCCGCGGTGGGCGGCTACGCGCTGTACTCCGCCAACCGCGAGAGCACCGACGACGCGCAGATCGAGTCGGACGTCGTCCCGGTCTCGGCGCGTGTCGGCAGCGAGGTGCGCGTCGTTCACGTCAAGGACAACCAGCCCGTCAAGAAGGGCGACCTGCTGGTGGAGCTCGACGACAACGACCTGAGCGCGCGCGTGAAGCAGGCCGAAGCCGGCCTCGCGACGGCCAAGGCGCAGGCGAACGCCGCGGACGCCCAGGTCACGGTCGCGGAAGCCACGGCCAAGGGCGGGCTCACCACCGCCAAGGCCGGCGTCTACGGCTCCAACGAGCAGGTGTCGAGCGCCAGCTCCCAGATCGCCGCTGCCGAGGCCGGGCTCAAGCGCGCCCAGGCGGACGCCACGAAGAGCGCGCTCGATCTGAAGCGCGTCCAGCAGCTGGCCGAGCGCGGCGCGGTCGCCCAGCAACAGCTCGACAACGCCGTCGCCGTCGACGCCTCGGCGAGAGCCGCGGTGGATCAGGCCGAGGCGCAGCTGTCGGCGGCGAAGCAGGCGAAGCGCGTCGCCCGGAGCCGCGTCGCCGAGGCCGTGGGCCGGCTCGACCAGAGCAAGCCCATCGACTCGCAGATCGCCATCGCCAAGGCGAACGACGCCCTCGCGCACGCGCGCGTGAAGAGCGCCGAGGCCGAGCTCGAGCTGGCCAAGCTCCAGCTCTCCTACACGCGGATCACCGCGCCCGACGACGGCGTTGTGTCGCGCGTCTCGGTGCACGCGGGTCAGCTCGTTCAACCGGGGCAGCCGATCGCCGAGTTCGTGCCGAAGGGGACCTACGTCATCGCGAACTTCAAGGAGACCCAGGTCGGGCGCATCAAGGCCGGCGACCGCGCGGAGATCGACATCGACGCGTATCCCGGCAAGAGCTTCGAAGGTGTCGTGGAGAGCCTGTCGGCGGCCACCGGCGCGCGCTTCGCGTTGATGCCGCCGGACAACGCCTCCGGCAACTTCGTCAAGGTGGTGCAGCGCGTGCCGGTGCGGATCCGGTGGGACAAGCCGCCGGATCGCGCCATGCGCGCCGGGCTGTCCGCGGACGTCACGGTGTTCGTCGGGCACTAGCCCTCGCGCGTCCCGTCCCGGTGTATATAGTCGCGGCGATGTGCCCGCAGCCTACCGCTCCGGTGCCCCGCGACCGCTCGGGCGAGCTGGTCGGGGGCCGCTATCGGTTGCTTGCGCTGATCGATCGCGGCGGGCAAGGGCAGGTGTACCGCGCG
This sequence comes from uncultured delta proteobacterium, assembly GCA_963775185.1. Classification (GTDB taxonomy): domain Bacteria; phylum Myxococcota_A; class Polyangia; order Polyangiales; family Polyangiaceae; genus JAPSGB01. The sequence goes on from CAVZIE010000023.1 coordinate 87,114, forward strand.
CGCGACGAGCGCGATCACGACGACGTCGCCGTCAAGGTCCTGTACGACACGGTCGCCGCCGATCCCGAATCGCGCGAGCGCATGTTCCGCGAGGCGCGGGCGCTCGCGTCGCTCGGCGGCACCGCCGCGGTGCGCATCCTCGACCAGCAATGGACCAAGGACGCCGCCTTGTGTCTGGTCATGGAGCTGCTCCACGGTCGGCCCTTCGACGAACACCTCGAGGCGATCGAGGCCACGGGTCGGCGGATCTCCGTGGCCGAGCTTGTCGCCATCGTCGAGCCGGTGATCTGGACGCTCGAGGCCGCCCACTCCCAGCACATCATCCACCGCGACATCAAGCCGGCGAACCTGTACGTGGTCGACGCGCGCACGGTGGCGGCGTGCGGCTGCTCGATTTCGGATTCGCGAAGTTCACGCGCCTGATGAGCTTCACCGGCGATGGTTTCGTGGCCGGTTCGCCCAGCTACCTCGCGCCGGAGTGCTGGTTCGGCAAGCGCGATCTGGACGCACGTGTCGACGTGTACTCGATGGGCGCCGTGGTGTTCCGTGCCCTCGCCGGCGTGCCGCCGTTCAGCGGTGGCATCGAGCAGCTGCTGCGCGACGTGACGTCGGCGCCGCGCCCGGGCCTGCACGCGCTGCGTCGCGATCTTCCGCCCGCGATCGACGACTGGGTACGGCAGGTGCTGGCGATCGAGCGCGATCACCGCTTCCTCGGCGTGCGCGCGATGTGGACGGCGTTCCGCTCGATCTGCCGTTGAGAGGGGATGTCGGTCCGGCGCGAAACCGCGCTCTCCTGGGAATCAGGCGGAGAGAACGCGGAACCGGGGGGATGCACAGGAAGGGCGGAAGGGCGGAAGATTTTGGGATGGGACGGACGAAGAGATTGGGTGCGCTGATCGAGGTGCACCGCTGGCTTGCTACGGCTCACGCCTGGATTCGCCGAATCCCTGGAAACCTTCCGCGATTCCGTCCTTCCTGTGAGGAGATCTCTCCGGGAACGCTGGATTCCGCGCCGGACCGGCAATCCCGAACGCCGCTGCCCCGCGTCATCGACGACGGAGCGCGCGAAGCCGATGCGGCGCGATGCCGCTCCATGGGGATGCACAGGAAGGGCGGAAGGGCGGAAGGGCGGAAGGTTCGGGGATGGGACGGACGACCCTTCCGTTCTTCCGCCCTCCCTGTGAAACCCAAACGAGGGGATTTCAGAGCGCGCTCACCGCTCAGAGGCGGTCGCGGGCGGCGGCGTGGGCGCGACCCAGCGCAGCGGCCCCACGGCCAGGTGCGTCGCGTCCGGTGCGCCGCCCTCGGTCACCAGCACGCGACCGTCGCGGGCGACGGCCAGCGGCAGCTTGTCGACGCTGCCGAGCACGCGCACCGCGGACAGATCGACGACCGTCGCTGCCGGCGCGTCCTCCGCCCACGTCGCGACCGCCACGATCGGCCCGGCCTGGTACGCCGGGTCGCCGACGTAGCCGGGGATGAAGTCTCCCGGCAGCGCGGCTGTCGTGTGCGCTGTCCGCGTCGAACACGACCAGCGACCGAGCGCGGATCAGCAGCGCGCGCGCGCCCCAGGTCGCGGCGACCCGGTCGTCCTTGTTCAGCACCTCGACTCGCTTCCGATCGAGATCGATCAACGCCGTGTCGGTGCCGGGATGGAACGCGAAGAGGCGCTCGGGCGCCGCATCCGGCCAGCTGTCGGCGTCGGCGGCGCCCAGATCGAAGCCGGTCGATTGCCGGAGCCCCACGCCCAGCAGCTCGACGGGCGGGCGCAGCTTCGCGCCGCTGCACGCAGCGACGACCAGGCCGCGCGACGGATCGGCGTGGAGCACCCGCGCGAAGCACTTGGCGTCGGCGAGCTCGACCCGGGCTCCGCTGCCGCGATCGAGCAGCAGGCGATCGTTCTCGTCGCGCACCAGCACCGCGGTGCCGAATGGCGCGACGAAGCCCGGAACGGCGCGCGCCGTGCCGCCGCTGGACGGGGCGACGGCCACGACGGGCGTGTCGCCGCGATCGAGCCAGGCGTTGTAGCCGGCGACCGGAGCGTGGCAGCGCCAGTCGTTCTTCTTCCGTTCCGGCACCGGCCAGCCGAGTCTTCCGTTCTTGTTCGTGTCGTTCACGATCATGTGGAGCACGACCAGCTGCCCGTCCGGCGACAGCTCGGCGCGCCAGAGCTTGCCCGGACCGGGATCGACGTGGGCCTCCTTGCCCGTCGCCAGATCGCGCACCACGACGTCGCTCCGCGGGGCTCTGCGCCGGACAAACATCAGCCGGCTGCCCTGGGCATCGAAGGACACGGCGCGATGCGCGGCGTAGGGCGTGCCGTCGTCGCGGGCGTCGGCGCCTTCGAGCGTCGTCTCCGTTCCGGCGTGTGCGTCGATGAGCACGAGCTTGCCGGCCCGCTTCACCACCAACCAGCGGCCGGTGTCGTCGAACGCGGCCAGCTCGTCGATGGCCGTGGGCGCGGCGTCGCCGATGACGAGCATGGACGCGAGCGCGTCGCCGCCGAGCTCGCCGGACGGCCCGATGCTCACCTCGAGCTTGCCGTTGCCGTCGGTGTCGGCGCCGGCGACGCACGTGGCGACCCAACTCGCGTCGCGCCCGGCGGCCTCGAACACTAGCGGTGTCGCGCCGCCGATGGGTCCCTTCGCGGTCGGCGCAGGCGGCGCCTGCGCGGGCTTCGGCTTCGAGCTGGCGAGCGGTGGCGGCGGCGGCGCGGACGCGCGTGGACGCGCGCGCGGCGGCGCCACCGGCGCGGGCAGGGGCGCCGGCGCGCAGGCGGCGAACGCGAGCGCGAGCGCGACCGAAGCTGTTCGTGCCGACATGCGCGATCTGTTCTAGCATCCGACGCATGCGCCGTGGTCTGGTCGTGGTTCTCGCTGCACTCGCCGCCGCCGGTTGCGGGAGCAAGGGCGTGGTGACGCTCTCCGCAAGCGTGCCGAACGCCCAGCTCCAGGTCGCGACGGTGGCGCTCGGAACGAAGCTGAGCGGCAGCTTCGATCTGCGCCTTGATCTCGGAGAGCGCGCGGACAAGGCGCTCGATCTCACGCCGGACAAGTTCTCGGTGCTGGGCGCGGGGGATGCGACGATCGTGCCGACGCTCTCGGCGGCGACGACGGAGTCGTATCCGGTTCACGTGAACGTCGGGCAAGCGCGCACGCTCACGTACACGCTCGACGACAAGAATCCGCTGGACGCCTCGGCCCAGACCGCGCTGTGCGCCGGCCCGGTGCGGATATCCGGAAGTGTCACCGACGCCGGCGGCGCGTCCTTCCCGGCGACCAGCGCGGAGTTCAACGTCGACGGGTGTCCGTAGCGCCGGACGACCCGACGCGGCGCTGATCGTCGTGGAGCGGCGTTATTCAGGAGCGCGGGGCGTGTGATGGATGCAGCGCGTCAACACTCCTCCGCCGCCCGGCGGCGGGCGGGTCGGGCGACCCGCCGCCGGGCGGGCGAAAGGAGACTCGACCATGCGCTTCCACACTCTCGACCTCGCCCTCGCCGCCCAGCGGGCCATCGTGCCGTTGGTCCACCGCGTCCAGCGCCACGATCGCAAGCTGGCGCAGCAACTGAAGGACGCGACCAACAGCTTCGTGCTCGAATCTCGGGGAGGGGGCCTACTCCGATCCCCGGCACGCGGCGCAGCCGCTACCAGAGCTCCGCCGGCAGCGCCGGCGAGGTGCGCATGGGCCTGCATGCGGCCGTGGGCTGGGGCTACCTGCGCCACGGCGAGGCAGAGCCCGCGCTCGGGCATCTGGATCGCCTGCTCGCTTCCCTGTGGAAACTCACCCACTGAACACGACCGCCCCGGCGTCGCGCGAGCGGCGCCGGGGCGGATCCATCGAATGCCTGACGCTGCTTTCGCGACAGATCGAGTTGCAACAAAACGACCACCACACGATCGAGCGCAGGCGACACCATCCTGCTCTGTGTCGTGTGGTGGCGGCAACAGTGAAGGAGGAGCGGATGGCGCAAAGCACACGTACCAAACGAAGGATCATCGGTATGCTCGCGAAGCGACTGGGCGAAGCGCGGCTCGACGAGGTCGCGGATCCGCGCGACGCGCGCGGCCGGCGCTGGTCGCTACCGGCGCTCTTGTCGGGCGCGTTGCTCGGGCTCGTCGCCGGGAGCCGGAATTTGAAGGAGGTCGAAGCGTTGACGGACGAGCTCACGCCCGCCGTCGCGCACAGGCTCGGCATCCCGCGTCGGCTGCCGGACACCACGCTGCGCGACGCGCTCTCGATGCTCGACCCGGACGACCTGCGCCCGCTGCTGCACGACACTGTCAGGAGCGCGCGCCGGAGGAAGGCGCTCGACCCGGACGACCTGCCCTTCGGCGTCGTCGCACTCGACGGCAAGGCCACGTTGGTGCCTGCGTGCGACGACTTCTTCGCGCAGCGGCAGACCGCCGGCGAGGACGCGGCTGTGGCCGGTGCCGTGCGTACCGTCACCGCCACGCTGGTCAGCAGCCGGGCGCGACCCGTCGTCGATGTGACGTCGATTCCGGCGAGCACCAACGAGATGGGCTGCTTCGCGCGGGCGCTCGACGCCGTGATGGCGGTGTACGGCCGGAGCGACCTGTTCCGGCTCGTCACGTACGATGCCGGCGCGTGCTCGAAGGACAATGCCCAGGCCGTGCGCAAGCACGGCCTGCACTACCTCTTCGGCCTGAAGGCATCGCAGCCCACGCTCTACAACGAAGCCGCCCTGTGGCTCGGCTGCCGCCAGCCTGACGAGGCCAACGCGACGACATCCGACGTGCACGGCGACGAGACCGTCGTGCGGCGCCTCTACATCGGCGAAGCGACGGCGGCGCCGGAAGGCTGGGACCACCTGCGCACCGTGCTCCGCGTCGAGATGGAGACGCTGGACCCGGCTGGCACTCGAACGAACATCGAGAACCGCTACTTCGTCGCGAGCTTGCCGCGCTCTCGCCTGACCGACGCCCAATGGCTCCTGCTCGTACGTCGTCACTGGGGCGTCGAGACGTCGCACCAGATCCTCGATGTCGCCTTCAAGGAGGACGACCATCCGTGGATCGAGCAGAATCCGCGCGCCACCGTTGTCGTCATGGTGCTTCGCCGCATCGCGTACACGCTGCTCGCACTGTGGCGCGGCGTGACGTTGCGCAGCGACGAGCAGCGAAACCGGCCCTGGCGGAAGGTGATGCGCGACGTCGAGCTCGCCGTGATCAAGGCGACGACGGACCAGCTCGCGGGGCTACGCCGTCACCGGCTGGCGCCGGCTCCGGCGTAGCCGACAGGAGGCCTTGCGCCGCCCGCTCTTTGAAAACATCCCGCCCCGGTCGCCCCGGACCCGGCCACCGCCCCCGATGGCCGCGGCGCGGAGCGTCCGCGGCGGTCACCGCCGCCGCCGCCGGCCCCGTCACCGACCCTGTCACGGTCGCTGGGAGCCGGAGCAACGGACTCGGCCCGACGAAACCGATCTCCGCTGGGCTCGGGCGCGCGCCCGTAGCGCCGCGCCGGGAACGGCGCTAGTTTCGTCTGATGGCACAGCACACCGACGTCTTCTCCGCCGAGGGCGAAGCTCCCGCGCTGGACAGCGACGGCCTTGCCGAGCTCCGTCGCGGCGTGGCCGAGTGGCGCAAGGGAGCGGTGGCGCGCGCGGAAGCGAAGATGCCGCCTCGCCAGGCGCGCTTCGAGACCTGGAGCGGCGTGCCCGTCGCGGACGTGCTCACGCCCGCGGACGTGCCCATCGACTACGCGCGCGATCTTGGCATGCCCGGCGAGTATCCGTTCACGCGCGGCGTGCAGCCGACGATGTACCGGAGCCGGCTGTGGACGATGCGCATGTTCGCCGGCTTCGGTACGCCCGAGCAGACGAACCAGCGTTTCCGCTACTTGCTCGATCAGGGCCAGACCGGGCTCAGCACGGCTTTCGATTTCCCGACGCTGATGGGCTACGACTCCGACTCGCCGCGCTCGCTCGGCGAGGTCGGCATGTGCGGCGTCGCGGTCGACACCTTGCGCGACATGGAGGTGCTGTTCAACGGCATCCCGCTCGACAAGGTCACGACCAGCATGACCATCAACGGTCCGGCGATCGTGCTGCTGGCGTTCTACGTCGCGCTCGCCGACGTTCGCGGCATCGCGCGCGACAAGATCGGCGGCACCGTGCAGAACGACGCGCTGAAGGAGTTCATCGCCCAGCATGCGTGGCTGGTCCCGCCGCGCCCGGCGATGCGCGTCGTCACCGACATGATCGAGTTCTGCACCGCGGAAGTGCCGCGCTGGAACACCGTTTCGATCAGCGGCTATCACATCCGCGAAGCCGGAGCGACCGCCGCTCAAGAGCTCGCATTCACCCTCGCCGACGGCCTGGCCTATGTCGAGTCGTGCATCGAGCGCGGCATGGACGTGGATGCGTTCAGTCCGCGACTCAGCTTCTTCTTCGACGTGCACAACGACTTCTTCGAGGAGATCGCGAAGTTCCGTGCGGCGCGCCGCATGTGGGCGCGCTTCATGAAGGAGCGCTACGGGGCCAAGCGAGCCGAGAGCATGAAGCTCCGCACCCACGCCCAGACCGCCGGCGTGTCGCTCACCGCGCAACAGCCGTACAACAACGTCGCGCGCGTCGCGTTGCAGGCCATGGCCGCGGTGCTCGGCGGCACGCAGTCACTGCACACGAACTCGCTCGACGAGACGTACGCGTTGCCGACCGAGGAAGCCGTCACCATCGCGCTTCGCACGCAGCAGATCATCGCGCACGAATCGGGCGTAGCGGGCACCATCGACCCGCTCGCCGGCAGCTGGTACGTCGAGGAGCTGACCAATCGGCTCGAGGCCGAAGCGCACGACTACATCCGCCGCATCGACGAGATGGGCGGCATGGTCCAGGCCGTGGAGAAGGGCTATCCGCAGCGCGAGATCGCGCGCTCCGCCTATGAGTTCGAGCGGCGTCTGAACGACGGTGAGCGCGTGATGGTCGGCCTGAACCGCTTCCAGGACAGCGGCGAGGGCGACCGCATCCCGACCTTGAAGATCGACGAGGCGGTCCAGAAGACGCAGCTCGCCGCGCTCGCCCAGGTCAAGGCGCAGCGCAGCAGCGTCGAGGTCGCGAAGGCACTCGACGCGGTGCGCGCCGCGGCCAAGGGCGGTTCGAACCTGATGCCGCCGATCATCGCGGCGGCGCGCGTCTACTGCACCGAGCAAGAAGTCTGCGACGTGTTGCGCGAGACGCTCGGGACGTACAGCGACCCCGCCGAGTTCTGAGACGCTATTCCTTCTTGGGCGGCCGGCTGCTCGGGCGCGCCGGCGGATAGCTGCTGGTGCGGTCGCCGCCGGGGATCGGCGAGGTGCGCGGGCGATCGGAGCGCAGCGACAGCGGTTCGGGGGGTTGGCTCGGCGCGCCCGGCGGCGCGGAGAGGATCCGCTCCACCTCGTCCGAGAGGCGCGGTTGCGTGGTGCGGCGCACGAGGCGTTGGGTCGTCTTGCGCCGCTTGTCCACGGTCGGCTCGGTGGTCTCCGCGACCGGCGGCGCGCGGTATCTCGCCGTCACGTTGGCGCGATCCCCGAACACGCCGGACACGAGCTCCATGCCGTCGACGCTCGCTTCGCGGCAGTAGCGCTGTGCCGCCCGGATCGCGCCGGAGGCGACGTGGCGCAGGATCCGCGCGGAGCGCGGGCGCCCGGGGATGCCGAGGGTGAGCGAGAAGCCGGTGTCCGTCGGCGAGAGCTCGAACATCATCTGCACGGCGATGAACGGCCACTCCAGCGGCGCGCGCATGCGCGCGACCGTCCCCAGCAGATCGCCGACCACCAGCATGTTGCCTTGCGACACGGTGCGCGCGACCAGATCGAAGCTGGCCGTCTCCAGCAGACGACCCGAGCCGTCGCCGAGCATCGTGTCCATCGCCAACAGGACTTCTTCTCCGTCGTCGAGCGAGATCGTGTCCGACGGCGTGCTCGCGTTCAGCACGCTCGCGTCGGCGTGGGTCCGTAGCCGGTCCGGAAGCCGCCCCTGCAGGCGCGACAGAGTACCGGCGCCCTGCTCGCGTTCCGCAGCGCGCAACATGTCGCGCAAGAATCGGACTCTGAGTTGGGCGGGCATCGAAGCTCCGGGAGTATACGCCTGCCCGCCGGTAGCGACAAATCAAGGCGCGTGCGCGTCAGAGCGTCCAGCGCCGCGCGCACATCCGCCACGAGATCGTCGGCGTCCTCGATGCCGACGGACAGGCGGATCAGCGCCGGATCGATCGACAGCTCCTTGAGTTGCTCCTCGGAAAGCTCGGAATAGCTCATGATCGCCGGCTGCTCGATCAGCGTCTCCACGCCGCCGAGGGACGCCGCGATCCGCGCCAGCTGGCAGCCGTCCACGACGCGAGAGGCGGCGGCGCGGCCGCCGTCCACCACGAAGCTCACGACGCCCCCGGCGCCGTGCATCTGGACGGGTGGCGATTTCGTGGCTCGGATGGCTGGGCAGACCTGGGTAGTACACGCGCTGCACGGCGGGATGCGCCTCCAGCATGCGCGCGACGGCGAGCGCCGTCGCGTTCTGGCGCTCGACGCGCACGCCCAGCGTCTTGAGCCCGCGCGCGATCAGGAACGCCGCGTGCGGATCCAGCACGCTGCCCAGCACGCCGCGAGCTTCCCGGACCAGCGACACCAGGTGCGACGGCCCGGCGACCACGCCGCCGAGCACGTCGTTGTGCCCGGCGAGGTACTTGGTCGCGCTGTGGACCACGAGATCCACGCCGTAGCCGAGCGGACGGCAGTTCACAGGCGTCGCGAACGTGGCATCGACGAGCGTCCGGATCCGTTTCCGCGCCTTGACGACAGCAACCAGCCTCTCCAGATCGATGCAATAGAGATACGGGTTCGTGGGAGATTCACTGATCACGAGACGCGTGTTGTCCCGCAGCGCCGCCTGCATGGCGTCGAGGTCGCCCGGCGGCACGATGCTGTGATCGATGCCGAAGCGGGCGAGCGTGCCAACGACGAGCTGGCGCGTCCGCCGGTAGCAGTCGCGGAAGAGCACCACGTGATCGCCGGCCTTCAACAGCGCGAGCGTCGCCGTGCTCACGGCGGCCATGCCGCTGGCGAAGGCGACGGCGTCGTCCGCGGCCTCGAGCGCCGCGATCCGCTTCTCGAGCTCGCGCACCGTCGGGTTGCCGTAGCGCCCGTACTCTTCACGCTCGGGATCGGGATCCTCGCCGCGCATGTAGCGCTCGAGATCGGCGGTGTCGTCGAAGGTGTAGGTCGCCGTCTGTGCGATCGGCGCGGCCAGCGTGTGATGCGGCTGCTTGCGCGACGTGCCGGCGTGGACGGCTTGTGTCGAGGTGGCGGTGTTGTCCGGTTTGTCGGTCACGGAAGTCGAAGCTCTATCCGCAAACCGGGCGTGAAGCCAATCGCCGTTGGCGCGTTCCGTGCACTGCTCCAGCGTCGATGCGACACAGGGCGATTTCCCCTGCAACCGGCCGGAGCCGGCGTGCCGTCGCGGCACACGTGTGCGCGGCCGGTGTCGTCCTCGCGACGCTGCTGGCGGCGCGCGGCGCGGTCGCCCAGCCCGACCGCAGCGGCTTCGAGCCGGTCGACTTCGACCAGACCGCCGAGCCCGCGGGGCCGCCAGAGCAGCTCGCGTTCCGCCCCGGCCCACCGCCGGCGGGGTATCACGTCGAGCAGCGCGCGCGCGGCGGGCTCGTCGTAACCGGCGGGCTCGTGCTGGCGGCGGGGTACGGGCCGGCGTTCGCGCTGGCCGTGTTCGCGGCGCGGCAGCCGGGCTGCACGAGTCGCTACGACGACGAGTGCGCGCACGTGGGCTACCTGGAGCAGGGCTTCATTCCCGTGCTCGGGCCGCTACTCGTGTTGCCGGAGGCTTGCGGCTCGGGCGGCGTCGCCGAAGGCTGCGCCATCGTCGCCGCCGACGCGGCGGTGCAGGGGCTCGGCCTGTACTTGATCGCGAGAGGCCTGCAGAAGCGCCCGGTGTTCGTGCGCGACCACGTCGCGTTGCTGCCGTGGTCCGCAGGCGGCCACGGCGGCGGTCTGTCCGCGATCGGGACGTTCTGACGCGGCTCAGTCCTCGGGGGGTCTTGACCCCCCGCAGCTTGCTTTCGCAACTGCTCCCCCCGCCGCCTGCGGCGGGCTCGCTCCGCTCGCTTCACGCGTGAGCAGTATTTGCTCAGGCTTTCAGCTCTTGCCGAGCACTTCGGTGCCCAGCATGCTGCCGTGCGGCTGCGCCCACTTGCCGTCGAGCTTGTCGCCGACCTGGTAGACGACGACGCCGGCGCCCTTGCCCGCGGTGCCCCAGCCCACGGTGAGCACGCTGCCCTGGAGGATGCCGACCCCCGAGTACGAGTGGCCCGGGATGTTCCACGTCACGTTGTAGACCGGGCCGGTCGGCGAGATGGTCACGCTACCCGTGTACGCCTTGCCGCTGTCGCCGTCCTTGGCCTCGGTGATCTTGTAGGTGCCGCGCAGCCCGGCTGGGCCGGACAGCTTCTCGACGCCTGCGCGGCCCTGGCTCGACGAGGTGGCCCACTTGCCGTCGAGCGTGCCGCCGTCGACCGTGTACACCGCGACGCCGTACTCGTCGCCCAGCCCCCAGCCGACGCCGAGGATCTGCCCGTTGACGATGCCGACGCCCTTGTACGGCGGCGTGTTCGCGATGGTCCAGTCGAGCGAGTACATGTCGCCGTGCTTGGCGATCGCGACGCTTCCGGAGTAGCCCCCGCCGCCGCCCGGGTTGGACGCGGACAGGATCTTGTACTGGCCGGACACGTCGGCCGGGTTCACCGGTCCCGAAGGCGCCGCGGCGGTCGCTGCCGTCGTCGTCGCCGCGGTGCTGGTCGAAGCGCTCTTCTTCTTGCACGCGAGCAGCGCGAAGAAGACCATTGCGACCGCCGACAGCTGCGTGATGCGTCCCCTCGTCATGGCTACCTCCTCTCCGTCCCATATCCGCCCGGACCTGGAATTGAAAGAGGGATGCGGGTCCGGCGCGGAAAAACGCGCTAGCTTTCCGCGATGTCGGACCGCAGGGCACACTGGGACGCCGCTTACCGCGACAAGGCGCCCACGACGCGGAGCTGGTTCTCGCCGCGGCCGGCGACGTCGCTCGAGCTGATCGACGCGGCGGGCGTCCTGCCGTCCGCGCGCGTCGTCGACGTCGGCGGCGGCACGTCGCGGCTCGTCGACGCGCTGCTCGCGCGCGGCTTCGAGCACCTGACCGTGCTCGACATCTCGGCGACCGCCCTCGCCGAGGCACGCGAGCGTGTGGGCGATCCGCGCGTCGTGTTCGTGGAGGCCGACATCGCGCGCGCTTTCGGCGGCGGGCCGTACGATCTCTGGCACGACCGCGCGGTCTTCCACTTCCTGACCGAGCCGGCCGACCGCGCCGGCTACGTCCGGAACCTGCGCGCCGCGCTGGTGCCGGGCGGTCACGCCGTGATCGCGACCTTCGCGCTGGACGGCCCTACGATGTGCAGCGGCTTGCCGGTGGTCCGCTACGACCCGTCGTCCCTCGCGCGGGAGCTGGGCGAGGGCTTCGCGTTGGTCGAAGCCCGCAGCGAGGCCCATGTGACGCCGGCCGAGAAGACGCAGCAGTTCGTGTACTGCCTGTTCCGGCGCGTTTGAGGCACAAATTGCGTCGTTCGACGCCTTCGGGGTCGCGGCGACCTGTGCTACGGTGCCCGGCCCCTGTGTCGAACAGTACCGCCGCTCCGTCGTTCGAAGAACCCGCCCCGAGCGCTGTCGATCGCTGGATGGTCGGCTTGCTGAACGACCCGCGCGATCTGCCGTTCGTGTGGCTGTCCGTCGGTTGCGCGCTGCTGGCGGTTGGTGGCGTCGCCTTGTTCTTCAGCGGGCGATGGTTCTGGTGGCTCGCGCCGCCGTACCTGGCGATCTGGGGGCTCGGCTTCCTCGATCGCTTCATCCTGATGCTGCACTGCACGTCGCATCGGCCGCTGTACAAGCCACGCCTCCGCCGGATGAACCTGGTGATCCCGTGGCTGCTTGGCCCGTTCTTCGGCCAGACGCCGGAGAGCTACTTCGCGCACCACATGGGGATGCACCACCCCGAGAACAACCTCGAGGACGACCTCAGCTCGACGATCGCGTACCGGCGCGACAGCGTGCTGCATTGGCTCGGCTACTTCGGGCGCTTCATCCTGCTCGGCTTGCCGGATCTCGCGCGCTACCACGTGCGAAAGCACAACTCCAAGCTGCTGCGGCGCCTGGTCGTCGGCGAGCTCTCGTTCTGGGGCGTCGTCCTCGTGCTCATGTGGTTCAAGCCGGCGGCGACCCTGGTGGTGCTGGTGGGACCGGTGCTGTTCGTCCGGATGTTGATGATGATGGGCAACTGGGGCCAGCACGCGTTCGTCGACGCGAGCGACCCGGCCAACGCCTACAAGAACAGCATCACCTGCATCAACACCCGCTACAACGAGCGCTGCTTCAACGACGGCTACCACATCCACCATCACGTCCGCGCGCGCTGCCACTGGAGCGAGTACCCCACGGAGTTCGTGGACAACGCCGCGGAGTACGGGCGCCAGGACGCCGTCGTGTTCGACGGCATCGACTTCTTCCAGGTGTGGCTGCTCTTGATGCTCCGCCGCTGGAACACGCTGGCCCGCGCCTTCGTCGCCCTGCCCGGCGCGCCCGAGCGGAGCCACGACGAGATCATCCTGCTGCTCAAGTCGCGCGTCGCGCCGATCGCTCGCTGACGGCCCACGCCTTGCAACGGCGTGGCGGACATGCGCTCCGCCAACACGTTCCCGCCGGGTATATCCGCACGAGGTGTGCGCGGGTTGCGTCGGTGTGGACGCGCGACCCGCATGTGTGCGCTTTCGGCGACGCTTGTCGTTGCCAGCGGTTGCTACAGCAGCGCGCGGATCCAGCCGCAGGACGTGCCCATCCTCGCCACCTCCTGGCCAGGGCCCGACAAGGTGGTGGTGAGGCGCGAGGACGGCGAGCGCGTCGAAGTGCGCCGATCCAGGCTCAAGCACGTGAGCGTCGTCGAGTGGCGGGGCGGCGAGGACGAGCTGACCCGCCCGTTCGCGGTGACGCTCTGGGGAGGGAACCTGTATCTCGACGACGAGGATGGCCGCCGCCCGCGCGTGGTCCCGCTCGACTCGGTATCGTCCGTAACCGTGTCACAGAAGGATCCGGTGCGGGGGCTCGTCGTCACCGGAGTGACGCTGGCGGCTGCAATTCCGGGTGCTGCGCTCGGCGCGGTGGCCGCCCGCGAGCACTGTCCGCCGGACAGCTATTCCGACGGATGCGGCGTCGCGACGGGGCAGGGCGCGCTGCTCGGCGCGGCGATCACGGGTGGCATCGCGCTGGCGATCAGCCTGGCGTTGACCGGCGACTTGCCGAGCTACGCGCCGTGAACCCGCGCCACGATCGTCGCGGTCGCGTCGCCGAGCGGGATCAGCTCGGCCTTCTTCGGATCGCGCTCGCTACGCGCCTTCAGCTCCACGCCGCCGTTGCCCAGCGACTTGGCGCCGACGGTGACCCGGAGCGGGATGCCGATCAGGTCGGCGTCCTTGAACTTGACGCCCGGGCGACCTTCGCGGTCGTCGATCAGCACCTCGATGCCCGCCGCTTCCAGCTCGCGCTCGAGCTTCGCGACGGCCTCGATCACCTCCGGCTCGGCGCCGAGCTGGGTGACGTGAACCTGGTACGGCGCGAGGCTCATCGGCCACAGGATGCCGTCCTTGTCGTTGAATTGCTCGACGGCCGTCGCGATCAGCCGCGACACGCCGATGCCGTAGCAGCCCATCACCAGCGGCCTGCTCTCGCCGGCGTCGTCGAGGAAGTTCGCGCCCATCTTCGCGCTGTAGTGCGTCCCGAGCAGGAAGATGTGTCCGGCCTCGATGCCGCGGTAGAGCCCCAGGGACGCGCCGCACATCGGGCACAGGTCGCCGTCCTTGACGCTGCGGATCTCCGCCGTCTCGCCCGTGAAATCGCGCCCCGGCTGCACGTGCTTCAGGTGGAAGCCGCTCTCGTTCGCGCCGGTGATGGCGTCCACCACGCTGGCCGCGTCGCGGTCGACGATCAGCCGGCCCTTGAAGCCCGCCGGCCCGGCGAAGCCCACCGCGGCGCCGGTCGCCTTCTTCACGTCCTCCGGCCCGGCAAGGAACACCTCGCTCACGCCCAGCGCCTTGGCGAGCTTGATCTCGTTCACCTCGTGATCGCCGCGTACGACGGCCATCACGACCTTCTCGTCGGCGATGTAGAGCAGGCTCTTCAGGAACTTGTCGGGCGCCGCGTCCATGAAGGCGCTCACTTCCTCGATCGTGCGCTGCTTCGGCGTGCTCACCTTCTCCATCGCCGGCGTCTTCGACGGGTCGCCGCGCTGCGGGAACGCCGGCGACGTCGCGACCTCGAGGTTTGCCGCGTACTCGCACTGGTTGCACGCGGCGATGATGTCCTCGCCGCTCTGCACCAGCACCTGGAACTCCGCGCTCTGCGATCCGCCCATGGCGCCCGAGTCCGCCGCGACCATGCGGTAGTTCAAGCCCATGCGATCGAACACCGCGCGGTACGCGAGGCGCATCTTCTCGTAGCTCTGGAGTCCCGCCTGCTCGCTCGTGTCGAAGGAGTAGGCGTCCTTCATGGTGAACTCGCGACAGCGCAGCAGCCCCGCGCGCGGCCGCGGCTCGTCGCGGAACTTGGTCTGGACCTGGTACAGGTTCTTCGGCAAGTCGCGGTAGCTCTTGACCTCGTGGCGAGCGAGATCGGTGATGATCTCCTCGTGCGTCGGCCCCAGGTGGTAGTCGCCGCCCTTGCGATCCTTCAGTCGGAAGAGCGTGTCGCCGAAGCTGTCCCAGCGCCCCGACTCGCGGAAGTAGTCCGCCGGCAAGAGCGCCGGGAGCAGCACCTCCTGCGCGCCCGCGCGATCCATCTCCTCGCGGACGATGCGCTCCACCTTGCGCAGCACGCGCACGCCAAGCGGCAAGAAGCTGTAGATCCCCGCGCCGACCCGGCGGATGTAGCCGGCCCGGGAGAGCAGTACGTGACTGACGCTCGTCGCATCCGACGGCGCTTCCTTCAGCGTGGGCAAGAGCGCATTCGCGTAACGCATGGCTCGCGCCTCCTACCACGAAACCGCCGTCGTTTCCCGGGGATGCCGGTCCGGCGCGGAATCCCGGGGCGCTAGCGCGAGCCCCGCCTCGCTGAAACGAATCGACTACGGGCAGTCGAGGCCGACGCCGGTGTAGATCATTGTCGCGCTGGGCCTCGGCGGGGAGCGTCGAATGCCCAGCGGTTCAGCGGGCAGCCTACGGTCGAGCAGAACGCCGCGAGCGCTCCGCGCATGTCCGCTCGATGCAGCCGCCGTCGCGACACGGGCCGCCGAAGCCCGCGCCGGGACACGCGTCGACTGCGCCGTCGCCCTCGAGCCCTCCAGTGCCCGCGTTGCAGGCGGCCGGTGCGAGTGAGCTCTTGTCACCGGTCCGCGTCCGCCAGCGGGCCGCGGGGTTCCGCGCCGGACCGGCAAATCCACACAAGAATAGTCGGGATTAATGCTGAAAATTGTCCAATCTAAACCGATGGTTGGTAGCTTGTTTTCAAATCCCTACTTGTGACATCGGAAAAGCGTGAAAAGAATCCGGGCACGATGTCAAGCGAAGCGGGTGAAGCGACGAGCGCGCCGGCGACCTGGCGCGAGCGCCTCGCGGATCGGACAGCTCCGGAGCTGACGCAGGAGATCGACGTCTTCGAGACGCAGATCGCGCTGCGCAAGGCGGGCAAGCTCGACGAGAAGGTGTTCGCCGAGACGCGGCTGCGGCGCGGCGCGTACGGCCAGCGCTACGACAACGGCCAGCGGCACGACGGCGTGGAGACGCGCACGCTCGCGTTCCCGTCGGGCGATCTTACGAAGGGGCCGAGCACGATCTGGGACGCGCCCGGGATGATGCGAATCAAGATCCCGTACGGCAAGATCACCGCCGATCAGCTGGACGTGCTCGCGGAGCTCGCGGAGGAGTACTCGGACTCGATCCTGCACGTGACGACGCGCCAGGACATCCAGCTGCACTTCATCCACATCGACGACACGCCGGATCTGATGCGCCGGCTCGCCGCGGTGGGCATCACGACGCGCGAGGCGTGCGGCAACTCCGTGCGCAACGTGACGGCGTGCCCGTGGTCCGGCGTGTGTCGTGGCGAGACCTTCGACACCACGCCGTACGCCCACGCGCTCGCGTACTTCCTGCTCGGTCACGACGACACGCAGGGCTTCGGGCGAAAGTTCAAGATCGCGTTCAGCGGCTGTCACGACGACGGCTGCGGGCTGGTGAGCTTCCACGACATCGGCGCGATCGCGAAGACCCGCGTCGTCGACGGCGAGCTGCGCCGCGGCTTCGAGCTCTTCGTGGGCGGCGGTCTGGGCTCGGTGCCGCAGGCCGCGGCGCCACTCTCGGAGTTCGTCACCGAAGAGGAGCTGTTGCCGGTCTCGCAGGCGGTGTGCCGCGTGTTCGCGCGCCACGGCGAGCGCGAGAATCGCTCGCGCGCTCGGCTGAAGTTCCTGGTCAAGAAGCTCGGCATCGACGAGTTTCGCCGTCTGGTTGAAGAAGAGCGGACGGCGCTCTCGCCGGACCCGCGCTGGACCGCGTTCCTCGACGACCTGGCCGTGACCGACGAGAAGCCGGTGCGCGCGCCGGCTCCGCTGACGCAGCGGACGTCACCGGCATTCGACGCGTGGCGCCGGACCAACGTCAAGCCGCAGCGCCAGAGCGGCTACGCCGCGGCGAGCATCACGCTGCCGCTCGGCGACTTCACGCCCGACCAGGCACGCGGCCTCGCCGAGCTGATGCGGCGCTTCACCGGCGACACGCTGCGCACCACCGTGGAGCAGAACCTGGTCCTGCGCTGGGTCAGCGAGGCGGAGTTGCCGGAGCTGTTCGACGCGCTCAAGCAGCTGGGGCTCGCCGACGCAGGCGCGAGCACCATCAGCGACGTGACGAGCTGCCCGGGCACCGACACGTGCAAGCTCGGGATCTCGTCGTCGCGCGGCCTCGCCGGCGAGCTGAGGCGCCGTCTCGCGGTCGCTCCGCCGGAAGCGCGCGACCTGCGCGTCAAGTGCAGCGGTTGCTTCAACGCCTGCGGCCAGCACCACATCGCCGACATCGGCTTCCTCGGCGTGAGCCGCAACGTGAACGGGCGCCGCGTGCCGCACTTCCAGCTCGTGGTCGGCGGGCAGTGGCAGGACAACGGCGGCAGCTTCGGCCTGGCGATCGGCGCGATCCCATCGAAGAACGTGCCGAAGGCCGTCGATCGCCTCACCGGCCGCTACGTGGCGGAGCGCAGCAGCGGCGAGAGCTTCCACGACTTCATCGCACGCATCGGCAAGAAGGAGGTGCGCGCGATGATCGACGACCTGACGCGCGTGCCGGCCTACGACGCGGACCCGAGCTACTACAGCGACTGGGGCGATCCGCGCGAGTACACCATCGGCGACATGGGCGTCGGCGAGTGCGCCGGCGAGGTCATCAGCTTCGCCCAGTTCGGGCTCGCCGACAGCGAGCGCGAGGTGTTCGAGGCGCAGATCCTGCTCGACCAGGGCGAGCTCACCGGCGCTTCCGAGCACGCCATGAGCGCGATGCTGCAAGCCGCCAAGGCGCTGACGCGCGAGAAGACCGGCAGCGCCGGCGACCACCCGGACGAGATCGTCGGGCAGTTCCGCGCCCACCTGTACGACACGAAGCTGTTCCACGATCCGTTCGCCGGCGGAAAGTTCGCCCACTACCTGTTCAAGAATCACGCCCACGGCTTGAACGGCGTGTCGCGCGAGTCCACGCACCAGCTGATCGAAGAGGCGCAGCTCTTCGTCGAGGCGGCGCACCAGTGCTACCAGCGCATGAGCCAACGGACATGAACGCGCACAAGCTGAAGCTCAAGCTGTACGCCGACGGCGACGTCGATCTGGACCAGATCGTCCGGGTCTTCCACGGCTGGATCCGCGACCAGAAGCTGGACGAGCTGTTGATCGACGTCGCGGACTACCAACACGTGCAGGGCGGCCCGGGCATCGCGCTTATTGGCCACGCATCGGACTACTTTCTCGATCTGGGCGAAGGCCGCCCGGGGCTCGTCTACAGCCGCAAGCGCGACGCGCCCGACGACGTGCTCGGCGACGCGCTCGGGCGGCTGCTCGCCGCCGCGGCGTTGCTCGAGGCCGAGGGCATCCACTTTCGCACCGACGAGATCTTGCTGCGCGTGAACGATCGCCTCGCTGTCGACGACTTCGACTCGGTCCGCGCGGCGCTCGCCGCGCTCCTGCCGCGCATCGTGGAAGCGTTCGAGATCGAAGCGGACGGCACGCCGAAGCAGCTGTTGTCCGCGCGCGTGCGCGCGCCCGGCGCCGGAAGCATCGCGACGCTGAGGCAGCGACTCGCGACCTTGCCGAACTGATCAACTTTCCTTGAGTCGCAACGTCCGGGGCGCGTACACCAGCGCGGCGCCGTAGCACACGCAGGCGATCGCGAGCGTGACGGCCGTGCCGTTCCTGAGATCCTCGGCCGCCAGCTTGACGCCGCCCAGAGCGAGCAGCGGATACAC
This sequence comes from uncultured delta proteobacterium, assembly GCA_963775185.1. GTDB lineage: Bacteria > Myxococcota_A > Polyangia > Polyangiales > Polyangiaceae > JAPSGB01. The sequence goes on from CAVZIE010000023.1 coordinate 105,629, forward strand.
CAGCACGCGGGCTTCGCGGAAACGCTCGGCACGCGCGAGCAGGCCGAGCGCCAGCGCGGAGCCCACGATCACGACGGTCCGCGATGCCGCGAGCCACGCGGCGTCGCTCGCAGCATCGCCGTCGGCGACGAGCGGGTGCAGGACCATCGCCAAGAGCACGCCGCCGAGTCCGGCGACCACGACGACCAGCGTCAGCACCTTGGCCAGGCGCGCCGCGAGCACGCGCCGGAGCGCGTCGCTCTCCAGCGGCGCGACGTACAGGAACGCGCCGACGGCGATAGCGAGGTACGCCTGCATCGTCAGCGGCGGCCACGCGCCGTGGGCGTCCGCCGCGAACGCGTAGCCGACGGCGAGGGCGAGCCCCGAGGCGATCGCCGCGCACACGGCGAAGCACGCGCCGTGCAGCGGCAGTGTGGCGTGCCGATCGCGAGCGCCCAGGACGGTCAGGAGCACGGCGATGGCCATCCACGGATAGGCCGGATCGTGGAGCAGCACCCAGCTGCCGACCAGCACACCGACCAGCGCGTAGCTGGTGTTGAACCACGACTCCGCGGCGTCAGCCTTGCGGCGGACGAAGAGGAAGTAGGCCGCGGCGAACGCCGCGCTGCCGATAAGCAGGCTGGTCCACCCGAGCGCGTGACTGACGGCGGGAACGCGGAGCGAGGCGATCACGGCGCCGACGTAGCCGATCAGGAGCACCGCGCTCGCCTGGATCCGCTCGAAGGTGGACAGCGTGCGGTGCAGGACCAGCGAGCGGACCGAGTACAGCCCCATGTAGCCCAGGAACAGCGACAGCTGCGCGAAAGTGCCGAGCAGCGCGTAGCTGTCGCCGCGCAGCAGGATGATCGGCGTGTACAAGCCCAGGATCACGACGTCGACGGCGGCCGCGACGGCGATGCGTAGCGGGACCCAGTGGCGGTCCGCGGCGATCCAGTCCGTCGCGACGCCGGCGCCGACCACGACCAGCATCAGCACGGGCCAGGCCTGCGTCTCCACGACCGCTCCGATCGCGGACAGGATCGTCATCCACGACACCACCCAGCCGAGCGCGCGCAAGCGGCCCCGCCACGCCACGAACGAGCCGGTGCCGGCGGCGACCGCCAGGCCGAGCGCGCCCTGGGCCGGCGACAGCAGGTGGAAGCGCGTCGTCGTCTCGACCACCAGCGGAAAGGCGATCAGCGCGAACGCGACGCCGTACGCCGTGCGGTCGAGCGTCGCGTGCTTCGCGGTCGTGGCGCGATAGGCCAGGAGTAGCCACACGTGCGCGTAGACGAACGCCGTCGCGGCGCCGAGCCCCGCGGGCAGGATGCCCGCTTCGGTCAACGCCCGGAGCAGATACGCGCCGCCCAGGATCAGGAACGTGCGCCCGACGATCGTCGCCCACACGCCGACGGACTCGTTCTGCGGTTGCTCGACGGGACGCGCTCCCGAGGGACGGGACGGCACGACGCGCGCTGCGGGTGCTCGCCCAGACTCTCGCCTCTCCAGGCGCGAGAGCCGCTCGGTGACTCCCGCCAACGTCTCGACCAGCTCGTCGACGCGCGCCTCGAGCGCCTCGACCCGATCGGCGGGCCCGCTCGGCGGACGTTCGCCGTCGACGATCGAGTCGTCGTCTCGGCGTGCTCCGGTGGAGCTCTCGCGGAGATCCCTTCGCGCGGCGCTCATCGCACCTCGAGGCCCCTTGGCGCTCGACCCCAGGCAAGGAGTCGTGACGCTGGGCGTGATGCAACGGATGCGCCAGCGAAAACGCGCAATGGACGCCGGCGATCAGCGCCTGTTCGCGAAATCCGTTCGCTTCTTGATCCAGGTCAGGCAGACCGTTCGCGATTGTGCGATCGTGCTTGCGCGCTACTTGAACAGACCCATGTCTTCTTGACGGCGTGTCAACTCGGCGATCTCGTCCGCGTAGTCGTCGATGGGCGTGTCGAACTCGATCGCGACCTCGAACTGCCAGACGTCACGCGGTCCCTGGCGCGGCTCGCACCGGATCACGATGCCGCTCGCCGGCCGCGGCTTGTCGTCGTCCCCGGACAGGTAGAGCGACAGATGGACGACCTCGTCGACCGGCAGCTTGTTGCGCAAGAACAGTCGCGCTCCACCCGGGCTCACGTCGCGGATCAGGGCGAGATGTTGCATCTCGTCCTTCGACTCCACGTACGCCGGGATACAGCTGAAGTTGCGGGGATCGCGCCTGCGCTCGTCGCTCTTTTCGGTCATGGCGTTTTCAGCGCCGAGACTACCAGATCCGTCTGCCGGCGCGAGCGCCTGCAATACGAGCTTGTGCGCCGCCTCCGGAAGCTCCAGCCCCAGGGCCAGATCACGCGCCCGGGGCGACATCTTCTTCCAGGTCTTCCGCAGAATGCCGACGACCTTGTCCGGCTCGTGGCGGGTCGAGAAGTCCTCGAGCTCGTGCGACAGGAACGCGAGGCACAGCGCATCCTCCATGGTCTGGACCAGGGGGTCGCTGCGCAGCCCCTGCTTGGTGTTGATGCGCCGGACCTCGGCGATCACGTCCGCGTCGTAGCCGACGCGACCGAGGATGCGCGCTGCCTCGTCGGCGTGGAAGCGCCCGAGCGCCGTCCGCCACTGCAGGTAGCCGACCCGTCCCTCCGGGTAGTCGCCGCGCGGGATCGCCCAACGCTCGAGGTGCTGACAACGCGCGGCGAGCCTGAGCGGTTCCGGCGCGTCGGGCGCGAGCCGCTCGACCCAGGCCGACAGCCGCTCGGCGTCGACGACCTCGCGCGGCCGGGCCACGCCGTCGACGACGCGCTGGTTCGGGTCCTCGGCGTTGGCCGCGTCGAACGCCGCAATCGCCGCCTGCAGTCGCTCCTCGCTCATGGCTGCTCCGGGGGGATGTCGCTCCGGCGCGGGAGCCGCGCTTCGCGACGGAAGCGCAGCCAGCTGAGCGTCGGCTGTGCGGCGACGAGGACGGCCGCGACCATGAACAGCCACCACAGGTGCCCGATCATGCCGGCGATCAGGGCGCCGATGGCGATACCGAACAGCGTGGACGACGCCGCCCACAGGTCCACGTCGACGACGCGCAGGCGGCCCAGGGCCGGGTCGCGCGAGAAGTAGAAGCGCGCTGCGCGCGTGGCCACGGACGCGTGCTCCGCTCCAGGCGTGCGGCCGTCGATCACGCACTCGACGTCGTCCAGCATCGAGCGCACGTCCGGGTAGCGGTCCGCGGGATCGAGCGCCATCGCGCGCTCCACGACGGCGACGAGCGAGGGCGAAGCGTCGGGCATCACTTCGCCGAGTGGCGTGTGCTCGCCGTTCATGGCCTTGAGCAGGATCGCGGGCACCGTCGGGCCGTCGTACGGGCGCTGGAGCGAAGCGAGCTCGTACAGCATGACGCCGAGGGTGTAGACGTCCGAGCGCTCGTCCACCCGGTCGCCCCGCGCTTGCTCGGGCGACATGTACTGCGGCGTGCCCGAGTGGCCCGCCTCGACGCCGTCCGGCAGCGCGGGGCGCACGTCGTCCCCCGCCGGGCCCGGCAGCGGCATCGCCAGGCCCCAGTCCATCACCAGCACTTCGCCGTGCTCGCCCAGCATCACGTTCGCCGGCTTGAGGTCGCGGTGTGCCACGCCGTGCGAGTGCGCGAACGAGATCGCGTTGCCGATCTGCAGGAACATCCTCAGGCGCCGCGGCAAGGAGAGCCGCGTGCAGAGCACGGGCTCGCCGGCGACGAGTCGCTCGAGGGCGCGCTCGAGGGACGTGCCGCGCACATGCTTCATCGTGAAGTACAGGTCCGGCCCGCAGCCGAGCTCGTGCACTGGCACGATGTTCGGGTGCTCGAGGTGAGCGCTCACCCGCGCTTCCCACAGGAACTGCTGCATCAAGTGCACGTCCCGCGCGAGCTCCGGTCGGATGCGCTTGACCGCGAGGTCGCGCATCAGGTCCACGTCCCACACGTGGTCCACGCGACCCATGCCGCCCTCGCCGAGCACGCCGCGGTGCACGTAGCGATCCCGCGACAGCGCCGGCGGCGCGCCCTCGTCGCCGCCGGCTTCGTCGGCGATGAGGGTGGACGCCTCGCCGATGCCCGGCTTCGTCTCGACGTCGAGCCCCAGCGCCATGAGCGTGCTCGCGACGCCCAGTGCGCCCCTGTCGCCCTCGCCGTTCGCCATCACCGGGAGCGTACCGCACGCGCTGCGTCACGGCAGCGGACCGCCTGCCGCGAGCGCGGCCCGGGAGCCGCCGCCCGACGGGCGGGCGATGGCGCGGCCGGGCTCCCGGCGGCCGCGCGAACCGAAGTGACGGGGCGCCGGCCGGTGCGGACTTCGCGCCGGACCGGCAAACAAACAAGAAGCGGGCGACCTCTCTTCGAGGCCGCCCGCCGGGAAAGACCGCGTTCGCGGGGATCAGAAGCTGTCGGGGGGAGGGGACGCGAAGCGGCCGGGGAAGGGGTCGGCGTCGTGGCGGCGGCGCACCTCGTCGTCCGTCCACGGGAAGCGCGAGCCTTCCTCGAGGAAGAACGCGACGCCAATCACGCCGACGTTGCGGTCGGTGCCGGTCTTGGCGGCGTAGGAGCTGCTGACGGAGCCGAAGCGGAAGGCGGCGACCTCGTCCATGCTGCGGCGGAAGCCTTCGATCTCGACGCTGCCGAAGGGCGCGAGAACGTAGCCGCGCTTCTCGAACGAGCCCGGCTGTCCGTCGATCACGTCGAGACCGTCGACCGTCGCGACCGCTTCGATGCGGTTGCGCGTGTTGTTGCGGATCTGGATGATGTAGCGGTCGCCGGCTTCGCCGATGGCGTAGGTGCGACCGCCGGCGTGCACGCCGCGCAGCGGACGCCCGCTGCCGTCGAGCAAGCGCACACCGAGCGCGCCGCCGGCGATGCTCACGGCGCCGTCGCCCGCGTCGCTCGAGCCGCTGCGGCGCGCCATCGCGCGGACGCCCGCCGCGTTGTTGTAGAACAGCGTCGCGACCTTGTCGGGGTTGTCGGGATTCATGCGGAAGAACGGCGCGGTCGACACGTGGCTGCCGCGCGTCTCGCCCCAGCTCGTGCCGAGGCCGGGCCGCTCCGACGCCGGCTGCTCCGCCTCGCCGCCGCGGTTGAACGCTTCGTCGCGCGGACCGGCGCTGGGCGATGCGGCCGCTTCCGCTGGCGCCGGCGCCGGCATGCCGTCGGCCATCGGCGCCGAGCTGGCCTGCGCCTCGCCGGCGGGCGTCCCGCCGTGACCTGAAGCGGCCGAGCGCGGCGCGCCCAGGGTCGACCCACCACCGCACGCCGCCAGCAGCAGCGCGAACAGAACCAGTACCCAGAGCTTGTCGTGTTTCATGATCCGTCCTCCGTTCGATCCGACACACCGACAACGACGCGCGTCGCCGCGCCTTACAGCCGCGGGAGCAGCCGCTCGGGTTTGCCGGCCCGGCGCGGAACCCCGCGCGCCGGTCTCCGGTCCGGCGCGGCAGGCGCCGCCGCCGCGCGCGTCGCGTTGACCGATCGGTCAACGCAGTTACTGGACGACTGATAAAAACACCGGGAATTTCGCGCGAATGCCGTCTTCCGGCGCGGGCCCGCGCGTCGTGGGCATACTCCTTGCCATTGAAACCAATCATGTTTTTGTCATGCCACCACTTGCGCTCCACGATCGCCCGATCAATTATCAGTCGCATGATAAATAACTGGAAGGGGCTGGTGGTCGCGGCGACGCTCCTCGCCCTGCCGGCCTGCCAGGCGAAGGCCGCCCACCCCGGCGCCTACCAAGGCATCGTGGAGCTCGACGAGCGCGTGCTGTCCTTCGAGGTCGGCGGCCGCATCGAGAAGCTGCCCGTCGATCGCGGGCAGATGCTCAAGGCGCGCCAGGTCGTGGCGACGCTCGATGACGGGCTGGAGCGCACCGCGCGCGCGTCCCGCGAGCAGGAGGCGGATGCGGCGCGCTCGCAGGTCGACCTGCTCAAGGCCGGCACGCGCAAGGAGGACATCGGGGCGGTGAGCGCGCAGATCCGCGCAGCGCGCGCGAGCGAGTCGCTGCTCCGGAAGAACCTCGACCGCGAGCGCGCGCTCCACGCAAAGGGCGTCTCCACGCAGTCGGCCGTGGACGAGCTCGACGCGCGGCTGAAGGCGGCCGTCGCGGATCGACAGGCGCTCCAGCAGAAGCTGGCCGCGATGGTCAAGGGCGCGCGCCCGCAGGAGATCGACACCGCCGAGGCGCGCGCCGCTGCCGCCGACAAGGCGGTGAAGCTCGAGGACGAGCGCATTGATCGCTATACGCTCCGCACCCATCACGACGGCACGGTGCTCGACGTCCACGTCGAAGAAGGGGAGGTAGTCGCGCCGGGCGCGCCCGTCGCCACGATCGCGGACATCAACCACCCGTACGCCGACGTGTTCGTGCCCCAGGGCGATCTCGACGGCATCAAGGTGGGTTCGAAGGCGACGCTGCACGTGGACGCGACCAAGCAGACCTTTACGGGCCACGTGGAAGACGTCGCGCGCCGCACGGAGTTCACGCCGCGCTTCTTGTTCAGCGAACGGGAGCGGCCGAACCTGGTGCTCCGCGTGCGCGTGCGCATCGACGACCCCCACCACCTCCTGCACGCCGGCGTGCCGGCGTTTGCGGACATCGAGCGGAGCCAAGGCGGACAGCCGCAGGCGAGCTCGCGATGAGCGCGAGTGACCCCGCCGACTCGTCGCCGATCATCGAGACCGAGCACCTCGCCAAGCACTTCGGCGATCTGGTCGCGGTCCGCGACGTGTCGCTCAGCGTGCGTCGTGGCGAGATCTTCGGCGTGCTCGGGCCGAACGGCGCGGGCAAATCCACGACCATTCGCATGCTGTGCGGCATCCTCGACCCGACCTCGGGCAAGGGCAAGGTGGTCGGTTACGACATCGCCACCGAACCCGAGCGCATCAAGGAGCGCATCGGGTACATGACCCAGCGCTTCAGCCTGTACGAGGACCTGACGGTGATCGAGAACCTGACGTTCTACGCCGGCATCTACGGCGTGCCCCGCGCGCGGCGCAAGGCGCGGATCGAGACCGTGATCCAGCAAGCCGGGCTCGGCGATCGCCGCAAGCAGCTCGCCGGTACGCTGTCGGGCGGATGGAAGCAGCGCGTGGCGCTGGCGAGCGCGACTATCCACGAGCCGCCGCTGCTGTTCCTCGACGAACCGACCGCGGGTGTAGATCCCGTGAGTCGTCGCGACTTCTGGGACCAGATCCACCGCATCGCGGCCGAGGGCACGACCGTGCTCTTGACTACGCACTACATGGACGAAGCGGAGCGCTGTCATCGGCTCGCGTTCATCTTTCGCGGTGAGCTCCTCGACACCGGGACGCCCGAGCAGATCGTCGAGCGACGCCGCCTGCGCGTCGCCGAGCTCGAGGTGGACCGGGCGACGGAGGCTGCGGACGCGCTGCGCCTTTCTCCCCACGTGGACGAGGTCGCGCACTACGGACACGTCTTGCGCCTGGCCACGAGGGGTGGAGTCGACCCGGTCGTCATCGCTCGCGAGGTGCTGGATCCGCGCGGCATCGCGCTCGTGAGCTTCCGCGAGACGCGCGTTACGGTCGAAGACGCGTTCGTGTCGATGGTGCGCGAGGACACCAAGCTGCGCGACCAGGAGCGAGCGGCATGAGCCTGCGCACCCTCGTCATCGCCTGGAAGGAGTTGCTCCAGCTTCGCCGCGATCGCTTGACGCTGGCCATGATGATCGCGCTGCCGGTGATGCAGCTCCTGCTGTTCGGCTACGCGATCAACACGGACGTCCGACACGTTCCCACGGTTGTCTACGACCAGGACAACAGCGCGCAATCGCGGGACCTCTGGCGCAGCATGGAGGTGACGACGTTCTACGACGTCGTCGGTCACGTCCAGAGCTACGACGATGTGACCCGCGCGCTGCGCGCCGGCAAGGCGAAAGTCGCCCTGGTCATCCCGCCGCGGTACGAGTCGAACTTGACCCGCGGGCGCACCGCGCAGGTGCAGCTCGTGGTCGACGGCACCGACCCACAGACCGTCGCCAGCGCGACGAACACCCTCGCGTCGCTGGTGAGCGCGCGCTCGAGCGATCTAATGGTGGCGCGCCTCGAGAAGAGCGGCGGTGCGTTCTCGGCCCAGCCGATCGATCTGCACGAGAACACCTGGTACAACCCGGACCTTCGCACGGCCGTCTACATCGTGCCCGGCATCGTCGGCGTAATCCTGACGATGACCATGGTGATGCTCACGTCGATGGCCATCGCGCGCGAACGGGAACGCGGCACGCTCGAGCAGCTGATCGTGTCGCCGGTTCGACGGCTCGAGCTCGTGATCGGCAAGATCGCGCCCTACGTCATCATCGGCTACGTGCAGATGGCGCTGATCCTGCTCGTCGGCGGCGTGGTGTTCAGCGTGCCGTTCGTCGGCTCGCCCGCGCTGCTGTTCGCGCTGGCGTTCCTGTTCATCTCCGCGAACCTGGCGCTGGGCTTGTTCTTCTCGACCCTCGCCAAGACGCAGCAGCAGGCGATGCAGATGTCGTTCTTCTTCCTGCTTCCCAACATCCTGCTCAGCGGCTTCGCGTTCCCGTTCGAGGGCATGCCCAAACCTGCTCAGTGGCTCGCGCAGCTGCTGCCGCTCACGCACTTCCTCCGCATCGTGCGCGGCATCGTGCTCAAGGGCAGCGGGTTCAACGACGTGTCCTACGAAGTCGTGTGGCTGACGGGCATTCTGGGCGCGTGGATCGTGATCAGCTCCCTGCGCTTCTCGAAGAAATTGGACTAGCCATGGCAAGACCCAAGAGCGACATCAAAGCCCGGATCGTGCACGCGGCGCGCGAGCGCTTCCTCGTGGACGGCGTCGACGGGGCGTCGCTGCGCCGCATCGCGCGCGGCGCGAAGACCAGCATCGGCATGATCTACTACTACTTCCCGACCAAGGACGACTTGTTCCTGGGCGTGGTCGAAGAGCTGTACGTCGGGGTGCTGGCGGACATGGAGAAGGCGCTCGCCCCCGACGCGTCGGTGCACGAGCGCATTCGCCGGTTCTACGTGCGCATCGGCGCTCTCTCGGAGCTGGAGCTCACGACCGTGAAGCTCGTCGTGCGCGAGGTGCTGGTGAGCTCGTCGCGATTCGAGCGCTTGATCGAGCGCTTCCAGCGCGGGCACTTGCCGCTGGTGTTCGCCACGCTGTTCGAGGGCCGGAATACCGGCGTCTTCGATCCGGAGCTCCACCCGGCGCTTCCGTTCATGGCGATGCTCGCGCTCGGGACGTTGCCGCAGTTCATGCGACGCATGGGCGCGAACAACATTCCGCTCCCCGACGTGCCGTCCGGCGAAGACCTCTCGAACCGGCTTGTGCACGTGCTCTTCAACGGCATCGGTAACCCCGACGCGAAGGAACGATCATGAAACGCTTCACGACGCCTCTGCTGCTTGCCGTGCTGGGTGCGCCAGCGACGCTGCTCGCGCAGCCCGCGCCCGGGGATACCGCGCCGGACCGACAAGCTGCCCAGCCCACGATCGAGGACAGTCTGAGGCAGCTGATCGCGCGGCCCGGCGGGCTCCAGAGCGACGAGGTGGCGCGGCGCGCGGCGCAGACGAGCTTCGACGTGCGCGCCAAGGAGAAGGAAGTGAAGGGCGCGGCCGCGGACATGGACAAGGCGCTGGTCGGCTGGTTCCCGCGCTTGACGCTCACCGCGCGCTACACGCGGCTGTCGCCGATCACCGCGCCGTCGTTCGGACCGGCCACGGGCAACCTCGTCGCGACGCCGGCCGGCGAGGGGCCGCTCCCGCCCGGCGCGCCGCTCGTGGGCGTACCGGCCGGCGCGTTCTCGTTTCCCGTGATCCTGAACCAGTACACGCTGCAGGCGGCGCTGGTGGTGCCGCTGTCGGACTACGTGCTGCGCACCAGCCAGAGCTACGCCGCAGCGTCGCACTCGAAGCGTGCCGCGGAGACGAACGTGCGCGCAGCGCGCCTCGGGGCGGCGCTCCAGGGGCGCGTCATCTACTATTCCTGGGCGCGCGCGCGGCTGCAGCAGGTCGTGGCCGAGAGCACGCTCGGACAGTCGCAGACGCACCTCTCGGCCGCGAAGGTGGCCTTCGACGCGGAGCGTCTGTCCAAGGCGGACGTGCTGCGCGCAAAGTCGCAGGTCGCGAGCAGCGAGCTGCTCGTGGAGCGCTCGCGCGACATGGTCGATCTTGCCGCCGACCAGCTGCGCACGGTGATGCACGACAACAGCGGCAAGAGCTACGAGATCGGCGAGGACCTGCTCGCGCCGCTCCCGCCGGTGCCGTCGGGGGAGTTCCGGCGACTGTACGCCGAGGCGCTGTCCAAGCGCCTCGAGATCCGCGCGCTCGACCAGACGGCGTGGTCGCTCCGCGAGCAGCGACGCGCCGTCAGCGCGGGGAACTACCCGCGGCTGGACGCCTTTGGCGACGCCTACTACGCGAACCCGAACGCGCGCTACGTGCCCCAAGAGGAGAAGTGGCACGCGACCTGGGACGTGGGCGTGCAGCTCACCTGGACGCCGAACGACATCGGCACGTCGAGCGCGTCGACCGATGCCATCGACGCGCAACGCGCGCGGCTCGAGGCGCAGAAGGAGGCGCTCAAGGATGCGCTCCGCAACGAGGTGATGCAGGCGTATCAGGACGTGCGTGCGTCCCAGGTCGCCGCCGACACCACCGAGCGCGGCCTGGCCGCCGCGGAGGAGGGCTACCGCGTGCGCGCCGAGCAGTTCAAGTACGGTCGTGCGACCAACATCGAGCTGGTCGACGCGGAGGCCGAGCTCTTGCGCGCGCGCCTGGAGATGATCAACGCCCACGTCGATCTGCGCATCGCGCGCGCCAAGCTCGACCACGCGGTGGGGCGTGACGTGAAATAGACGCTACGAACCGCCGCAGTCCGTCTCGATCTCCACGTGCGCGCTGCCCTTGTTCAACGACGAGATGTCGCCGTCGTTCTTGTGGATGCGCAAGCTGCGCTCGCGCTTGCCACCCGCGGACACGTGGAACGCCTTGGCATCCACCCGCTTCTTTCCGCCGGGCCAGATCAGCGTGTACGAACGAAACTCGCACGAGTGCGCGGTCGGGTTGACGAACAGGATCTTGGCGCGCGTCTCGTCGCCTTCGGCGGCGAACTCCTCCACGCTCGCCGAGGGGTTGCCGGATTCGGCCGCGGGTGCCGGCGCGGCTGCTTGCTCCGCCGGCGAGGGCGGCGTCGGCGTAGCCGGCGCCGGGGGCGGGGTGGCAGGGGCCGCGGCGGGCTGCGGTGCCGAGGCGGTGCAGCCCGCGGTCAGGAGCGTGCCCGCGATCACCAGTACGGTCCGTCGCATGCCCGGGATGGTAGGCGGTCGGCGCCGGCGCGTCGAGAGCATCACCCGCCCACGCGCTCGGCACCGGCGTACACGTTGAACGTGCCGGCGCGCGCGAAGCCGATCAGCGTCATGCCTGCACCCTGCGCGGTGCTGACGGCGAGCGAGCTGGGCGCGCTCACGCTGAGCACCGCGGGAATGCCGGCGACCAGCGCCTTCTGCACGATCTCGAAGCTCGACCGGCCGCTGACGACCAGCGCCGTGCCACGCGCCGGCAGCCTGGCGTCGAGCAGCAGCCGCCCGACGACCTTGTCGACGGCATTGTGCCGCCCGACGTCCTCGCGCACGCACAGCCAGCGTCCGTCCGGGACGACGATGCCGGCGGCGTGGACGCCGCCGGTGTGGCGGAAGTTGTGCTGCTCGTCGCGCAGGCGCTCGCCGAGTTGGCCGAGCAGCGCACGGGAAAACACGCAGTCGTCTTCGATGCGGCCGGCGCGTGCCACGAGATCCTCGATGCTGCGTCGGCCGCACACGCCGCAGGACGCCGTGGTCAGCGTGCCGCGTCGCGACGCGGCCGTGCGCTCGGGGTCGAGCACGGTGCCGGGGGCCGGCGCGACGTCGATGCTGTTGCCGTAGCCCTCGTCGTCGAGACGACCGCAGTGCGCCACCGTGCCCACGTCGTCTCGCGACGCGATGATGCCCTCGGCGAACAGGAAGCCGAGGGCGAGCTCGTGATCGTGCCCAGGCGTGCGCATGGTGATCGCCAGCGGATCGCCCGCGACGCGGATCTCGAGCGGCTCCTCGACGACCACGACGTCGTCATGATGTTCGGGCGCGTCGCGCCCGACGCGCAGGGCGTCGACGCGGGTAACGCCGGGGACGGCCGGACGGTTCACGCGCGTATCCTAGCGCCTATTGTTCGAGCAGCTTGCCGTTCTTGTCCGCGTCGACGTATCCGTCCTTGATCGGGCTCTTCACGAAGACGCGGTATTGCACGTCCATCTCGTACGGGAGGTTGCGCTTGAGCAGTACGGAGCTGACTTTGCCGTTCTTGTCGTCGACCTTTTCCGCGGCGCGCTTCGCCAGGTCCGGAATCACGTCCAGCTTGATGTCGTCGAGGGAAAACAGGTTGTCGTCCAGCGTGCCCGTGCCCTCGAGCGCCACCCGCTGCGGCGGCGCGACGTCGCCGGTGCGGTACTCGTACTGGAGCACCTGGTCGAGATGCTTCGGGTCTTGCGCCTGGACCACGATGTGGTCCGGGTACACCACGACCTCGAGCAGCTTCGGGTGAGCGCCGATGCGCAGCCCGAGCGACGCCATGCCCTGGTGGAGACCGCGCTCGGTCAAGAGTGACGGGCCCGTGGTCGCCGCGCTGGTCTGGAGCTGCTCCGGCGCTTGCTTCTTGCAGCTCTGGGCGGTCAGCGCCAGACAGCACGCGACGGCGGCGACGACCGGTCTTCTCACGGCGGTGAACCTATCTGCTGACCCCCGGGCTCGCAACCTCCGATGCGGTCGAGCCAGCTTCGCAAGATGCGCCGCCCGGTGTCGAGCGCCGGCACCAGCGTCCATTCGTTCCGCTGGTGCGCTTGTGCTTGCACGCCTGGACCGAAATTCACCGCGGGCACGCCGAGCGCGGCGAAGCGCGCCACGTCGGTCCACGCCGTCTTCGGCTCCACGGCGAGCACGCCGCTGTCGGCGAGCGCGCGGATCAACGGATGATCGGCGCGCGGCGGCGCGGCGGGCGAGCGGTCGACGAACTCGACCTCCGCATGCTGGCCGACCAGCTCGCGCACGCGCTGCTCCGCTTGCTCGAGCGTGACGTCCGGCCCGAAGCGGTGGTTCAGGTTCAGCTCGAACAGGTCGGGGATGATGTTGCGCGCGCGCCCGCCGCTGGCCATCGTCGCGCTCGTCACGCGCTTCCACTCGAGCCCGTCCACGACACTGGACTCCGGCTCCAGCGCGGACAAGCGCGCCAGCAGCGACGCGGCCTTGTGGATCGCGTTGTCGCCTTGCCACGGCCGCGCGCTGTGCGCCGTGCGCCCGTGGAAGCGCACGCTCGCGTGCAGCGAGCCGCCACAGCCGAGCTGCAGCTTGTTGTCGCTCGGCTCGAGCGCGACGGCGATGTCGACGTCGCGCAGCTCCGGATCCCGCTCCAGCACCGGGCCGAGCTCGTTCTCGGCGAACGGTCCTTCCTCGCGCGCGTAGAACACCAGGGTGAGGTCCACGCCGCCGGGTGGCGTCTCCCCCAGATCGAGCATCAGCGCGAGCCCGCTCTTCATGTCGGCGGCGCCGGGTCCGTACAAGCGCTCGCCGTCGATGTGCGGTGGCGCGTCGTGGCTCGTCCTGACGACGTCGAGATGTCCGGCGAGGGCGACCTTCGGCCCGCCGCTTCCGCGCCGGACCGGCACCACGATCGAGTCGCCATAGCGGCGGATCGGAAACGCCGCGAGGCGCCCGGCAACGGCGTCGCAGATCGCCTTCTCCTCGCCGATCGGCGACGGGATCGCACACAGCCACAGCAGCGTTTGGGCCAGGTCCATCGAGGCGCAATCTACGACATTCCTTCGGGTGTTGCCTGTCCGGCGCGGCCGGCGGTACGGATCGGCGATGTCGTCGCGCGCCCTCCTGATGATTCCCGGTCCGATCGAGATCTCTCCGGCGGTGCAGCGCGCGTTCGGCGTCGCGCCGCCGAGCCACCTGTCGGCGGAGGTGCTCGAAGCGTTCGGGCGATCGATCGAGCTGATGCGCGCGCTGTGGCAGGCCGCGCCGTCGAGTCAGCCCTTCGTTGTCGCCGGCAGCGGAACGCTCGCGATGGACATGGCGGTACAGAACGTGATCGAGCCCGGCGACCGCGTCGTCGTGGTCGATACCGGATATTTCTCGGCCCGGATGGCGGAGATGCTGCGCCGGCGCGGTGCGGACGTCGCCGTCGTGGCCGCGCCGCCGGGCGACGCGCCGTCGCTCGCCGACGTGGAAGCGGCGATGCCGTGCAAGGCGCTGTTCGTGACCCACGTGGACACGTCGACCGGCGTTCGCGTCGATGCACAGGCGCTGGCCGCGCTGGCGCGCCGCCACGGCGCGCTGTCGGTGTTCGACGGCGTGTGCGCCACCGGCGGCGAGCGCTTCGAGATGGCGGCGTGGGACGCGGACTTGTACCTGACCGCGTCGCAGAAGGCCGTCGGCTTGCCGCCGGGCTTGGCGCTGTGTGTCGCGAGCGAACGCGCGCTCGCGGCGCGCGCCGCGCTCCGCACGCCGCCGATGCTGTCCGTGGACTGGGATGCGTGGCGCCCGGTGATGCAAGCGTACGAAGCGCGCAAGCCCAGCTACTTCGCCACGCCCGCGACGAACCTGATCCTGGCGCTTGCCGTCGCCCTCGCCGAGCACGCCATCGCCGAACGCGTCGCGGCGCACGAACGCACGGGCGCGGCCATGCGCGCCGCGTGGCGAGCGCTTGGGCTAGAGTTGCTTCCGCTTCGCGACGAGCTGTTCGCGAACACGCTGAGCGCGATCCGCTATCCAGCCGGCGTCGACAGCTCGCTGATCGGACGCATCAAGGAGCGCGGCGTGGTCGTCGCCGGCGGGCTGTACCCCGGGCTGCAGACGACGTACTTCCGCGTGGGACACATGGGCTACGCGACGACGCAGCCGGAGATGCTGGAGCGCACCGTGCAGGCGATCGAGGACGCGCTGATCGACGCGGGGCACGACTGCCAGCGCGGAGCGGGCGTCGCGGCGCTGCGCGCGGCCGCGTCATGACGCGCGCGCACCGCGCACTGGCCGTGCTGGTGTGTGTCGTCATTCCGGGGCTGTCGTGGCGGGACGGTACGGGCTGGCTCGCGTGGACCATGTTCTCGAAGAGCGAGACGTTCCGCCTGGAGATCAGCGCACAAGACGCCGACGGGGCGCGCCGCTACGTCGCACCCACGGCGGTCGCACAGCAGATGCGCGGCGCCCTTCGAACGATGCTCGCGGGCGCGGAGTCGTGGCGCCACGGGCCGTTCGGCTCGGCGCTCGCCGGTCAGCTCTACGGCATCGCCGGCGTCGCGTGCCGCGTGTCCGGCGCGCGCGAAGTGCGCGTCGTGCTCGAGCGGCGGCGCACGCTCGACGCGCCCGTGGTGCGGAGCGAGATAGGGCGACAATGCCGCCGCTGAGCGCCGCCGCGCAGCGGCTGGGCTGGGCGCGGGCGGCGCTGGGCGCGTTGTTCCTGCTTCGTAGCACGCCGCTGCTTCTGCCCCTGCACGTGCCCTTTCTCGCCGGCACGGCTCCGCTCCTCGGCTGGCCGACGCATGCCTTCGCCGGCGCGCCGTGGATCGCGCTTGCGCCTGGCGTCGTCGCCGCACTGTGCGTCGCGCGGACGCTCGCCGCAGCGGCCTTCATGCTCGGCGTGCAGACGCGCGCGGCCGGGATCACGGCTGGCGTCGCCGGCTACCTCGTGCTGGCGCAGACTCCGTTCGAGTTCCTGCTAACGCTGCACCTGCTGTTCCTGGGCACCATCCTGCTGGCTGTCGCCGGCGGCGGCGCGAGCTTCGCGCTCCGGCCCGAGCCGCGCCGCGACGTGCTCTCGGGGCAGCAGCTGATGCGCTGGTTCGTCGCGTCGATCTATCCGTGGGCCGCGCTGGCGAAGCTCCGGCCGGACTGGTTGGATGGTCGCACGCTCGCGCTGTACCATGCGGACGGTTCGCTCCGCGGCGCGCTGGCGGACTTCGTGCTTTCCGATCCGGCGCGGTGCACCCTTGTGGCCGTGGGCGTGGTCGCAACGGAGCTCGCGCTTGGGCCGTTGCTCCTGTGGCGGCGCACACGGCGCTACGCGCTTGCCGTCGCGGTGTGCTTCCACATGGTGCTGCAGGTCGTCGCGAGCCCGGACTTCTTCAGCTGGGAAATGCTGGCGCTGCTGGTGTGTTTCTGGCCCATCCGCGCTCGCACGGGCGCGCCCGCGCGAGCGTGATACACTTGCGCGCGTGGACTTGAAGCAGGGGGCCCACCCGCTTGTCTTGCTCGCGCTCGCGTTCGCGCTGGAGATGTGCAGCTCCGCGTCGTCGAGCGACACGACGGATGCGGGTGCGACGGATGCGGGTGCATCCGTCGACAGCGGTCCGGTGGTGTCGTGCAAGTCGATCTCCGACTGCGTGCCCCGGCCCTCCGAGTGCCTGGACACGCAGACGCTGGCCTACTACTCCGCGGACCGCTGCGAGGGCGGCCGGTGCTACTACACCCAGAGCACGAGTGGCTGCAGCTTCGGGTTCTGCTCCGGCCACGGGTGCACGAGCACGGACACGACGGGCGGTTCGTCGGCGTACGAGTGCGTCACCGATTCGGACTGCACGCCCACGGCGTCCTACTGTCTCGACTCGAGCACGCTGGCCTACGACAAGACGAGCTGCGTGAACGGCACTTGCATCCACACACAGCAGACGACCGGCTGTCCGTGCTACACCAACGGTTGCTACACCGGCGGCACGACCGGCGGGGTCGGCGGTTGGAGCGGCGACGACGCCCAGGCCGACGCGCCCGGTGACGCCGCGCAGGACGCGCCCGGTGACGCCGCAGGCGACGCGGCGCCGGACTGATGATGCCGCGCCTCACTCATCCGCTGTTGCTGCTCTGCCTCGTGTTCTCCGTCCAGATGTGCAGCGTGACGCAGGGCGACGACGCCGACGGCGGCGCCGCGATCGACAGCGGGCTGGACGCACCGCCCGTGCAGTCGTGCAAGACGCTCGCGGACTGCCAGCCACCTCCCTCGGGATGCAGCGACTACGTGTCACTCCAGTACTTCACTGCGGACAGCTGCACCAAGGGCCGCTGCGTCTTTTCGCCGCACAAGCAGGATTGCGGGTACTCGTGCGTGGCCGGCGGATGCATCAACAGCGGGACAGCGGGCGGAGGGCCGGCGTCGGAGTGCAAAACGGCTGCGGATTGTGCGCCCGGGCCCCCGCCGTACTGCTCCACGCCCGACACGCTCACGTACTACGATGCGGCGTGCGACAGCGGCAGTTGTGTCTTCGCCGTGGAGACACGGAGCTGCCCGTGTGCCGCCCGTGCCTGCAAGACGGAGGGCGGCGCGGACGCGGAACCGGACGCGCCCGGTGACGCCGCCGGCGACGCGGTAGCGGAGTGACGGTGCGCACGTTCGTCGATCCGCGCGCCCGCGGAGTGATCGCGCTCACGGCGCGCAGCGCGCGGCTTGCACGGGCCACGCGATGATGCCCTGGTTGCACATCTCGTCGCTGGTGTGCGGGCCGGGCAGCACGTAGCTGTCGTATGGGTTCTGCCAGACACACGTCGTAGAGATGCGGTCGTCCGGTGTGGCGACGAGATCCACCGGATGCATCCGCTGGCTGTCGAAGTCCCACTGCTGCAGGTCGACGATTGTCGCGTGCGAACCGTCCGCGCGGTCGATCTCGCCGACAAACGACTTTCCGATGCGGTGCATGTGGGGCCAGCTGAAGACCAGGTGCACGTCGCCGGCCGGCTTGCAGGAGCCGGTAGAGGTTCCGGTGAAGTGCGGCCGGATTGCCGGAACGGGCGCTTCCGCGCCGAACCAACCAGCCAGATGAGCAGGGGGGGCCGGCGCCGGGCACAGCGTAGCCGTCACCTGTGCGGCGGACGCGGTCGAGAGCTGGAGCAGGTGGGTCTGCACGACCAGGCGCTGGGTCCCGGGAGGCAAGGCGAGCCCCACGTCGGCGGGGAAGACCAGCGGTTGCTCGCCAGGCGCCCACACGTGGAGCGGCGTTGCTTCCGGCACCATCTGGTCGCAGGCGACGGGTCCGTCGGGGAACTCCGGCGCGGCGAACAGCACGCCATGGTGCAGCAAGATGCCGCCGTCGGGCGCGGTCCATCGGATGCTGGTGATGGCACGCCCGGCGAGCGCCGACGCGTCGAAGCCGTAGCAGACGTACGCTTCCGAGGCCGCGCCCAGCAGGCTCGGCACAAGCGACAGCTGGAGCGCGTCTGGGCAGCTTGTCGCCGCGGAGGTGCTGGAAACCGGCGCGGCGGGTCCCGAGCATGCGGCGAGCAGCAGTGACGACAGGGCCGCGGCGCGCTTCACGAATCCAGGGTAGCGCCCCGGAGCCCGGCGGTCACACCGCGACGCCGAAATCGCGCAGCGCGGCGTTCAGGCTGGTCTTCCGGTCGGTGCTTTCCTTGCGCTTGCCGATCACCAGTGCGCACGGGACGCCGTACTCGCCCGCCGGGAACTCTTTCGGTCGCGTGCCGCTGATCACGACACTGCGCGCCGGCACGCGGCCGCGGATCTCCACCGGGCTCTGCCCCGTGACGTCGATGATCGGAGTCGACGCGGTCAGGATCACTCCTGCGCCGACGACGGCTTCGCTCTCCACGATCACGCCCTCGACGACGATCGCGCGGGAGCCGATGAAGCAGCCGTCCTCGATGATGACCGGCTGCGCGCCGGGCGGCTCGAGCACGCCGCCGATACCGACGCCGCCGGACAGGTGCACGTTCTTGCCGATCTGAGCGCACGATCCGACCGTGGCCCAGGTGTCGACCATGCTGCCCGCCCCGACGTAGGCGCCGATGTTGACGTATCCGGGCATCACGATCGCGCCCTTCTCGAGGAACGCGCCGTAGCGCACGGTGCCGGGCGGCACGACGCGCACGCCGGCCTTGTCGAGGCCGTGCTTGAGCGGGATCTTGTCGTAGAACTCGATCGGGCCGGCCTGGAGCAGCTCCATCCCCATCACG
>CAVZIE010000024.1:0-55016 GCA_963775185.1 uncultured delta proteobacterium
GCACTTCGACGACCGACGCTGAAGCGCGGGTGATGAAGATGGGCGACGGAGGATTCCGCCCCGGATACAACGTGCAATACGCGGTCGCCGGCTCGGAGATGGGCGGCCCGCGAACTATCGTCGGCGTCAACGTGACCAACGTCGGCAGCGACATGGGGAGCATGGCGCCGATGGTCGAGCAGATCGAGGAGCGCACCGGGCAACGACCGGCCGTGCTTCTGGCCGACGGTGGACACGCCAAGGCCAATGACATCGCGGCGACCAGGCGTATGGGCGTCGATGTCATCGTCCCGCCCGCCGAGGCGGCAAAGGCCATCGAGAAGCTCGAGGCCGCGGGCGCCGATCCTGAAGTCGTTGCCTGGCGCGAACGCATGGAAACAGACGAAGCCAAGCAGCTCTACCGAGCTCGGGCCGGACTGGTCGAGCTTGCGAACGCTCACCAGAAGACGCATCACGGCATCATGCAGGTGCTCGTGCGCGGTGCCGCCAAGGTCACCTGCGTCATTTTGCTCAACGCAATCGCCTGGGACGCGTCGCCGCACGCTGCGAACCCGCAGGCCGTCGTGCAGCAGATCGCGATGCCACCGCAGGCGTCCAGGTCGGCGTCGCTCGTGTCGTAGGCGTCCAGGTCGCCCGCATCGACGACATCGTTCGACGCGCCGCCGACGTCCGCGATGCCGCTGTCGGCGTCGACGCTGCCGCCCAGGCCGCCGCTGGCTCCGCCCGGCGATCCCGCCGCCTGCCCGCCGCACGCGCCGCCGATCGCGCCGACACACAGCGTCGCCAACAGCCAGATACGGATATGCGTCACGTACCGATAGGTTGCTCAACCGATATGTAGCAAGCGACATGCCAGGTTCGCCGGCTGCAATTGTGCGCTATTCCAGGTGGCGTTGCCGGACTTGTGTCAGCTTGTGCCGCCGCGCGCCGCGCACAGCGGCCCTGCGCGCTCAGAACTGCCCGCCGACGGCCAGCCCGGTAGCGCTTCGCGTGAACAACGGCGCGATCGTCACGCCGACGTCACGCCGCAGGAACCGCTTCCGGGCGACGCGCAGCCCGCAGCGCTGTCGTACTCGCCGCCGCCACAAGCGCCTCCGACGTACACCCACGTCCCGACGCCGGGCACGAGCAGGTAGCCCGTGCGATCGTCGACCCCGACCGCGTACCTGAACATCGCACCGAGCGAGTTGACGAGGTACGTCGTGCCCGCCATGACCGATCCGGCAATGACCGGCCCACGCAGCACGTGCGAGTCGAGGCGGTACCCCGGCGGGATCGGCTGGTCCCCGGAGTAGGGCAGCTCCGCCGGGTCCGTCGGCGACCGCGTCGTCGGCGGCGTCTGCGCGGCGGCCGTGGACGCGAACAGCACGCCGGCAAGCGCAGCAACGCAGGCACGCATGTGCGGATTGAAACACGTTATCCTCGGAACAGCTATCTGGCATAACCATGCAGGCCATGCATTCATCAAGCGGGCGCTCGGGGTTGCCGCTTCTCGCGTTGCTGGCGCTGTCGTTGGCTGGATGCCGGCCCGGCGCAAAATCCCAGGTCCGCGCGGCCAGCGCGCCGCACCGGCAAGCCCGGAAGCCTCCACAGCATCGCGCGACGCGCGACGCCGAGCGCTGCAACGTCGCGTTGGCCCACGCGCTGTCGGGCTCGACCGCGACGACGCGCGTGGTCGCCTACATTCCCGGGCACGACGCTGCCGCCGACGGTCTCGCGACGAGTGTGTCCACCGTGTTCGACACGCTGCGCCGCGCGCTACCCGACGCGATCGATCTGTCGGTCGAGCGCGCGGACGAGCCAGGCGCCGACACGAACCAGCGCCGCGGTACCGACGTCATCGTCGTCAGCTACGAGCACGAGCGCGAGCGGGTGGTGGAGCTGTCGGCGACCGGCATCCCCGGCATGCAGTACCGGCTGGTCGACAAGATCAGGGTGGCCCGGGACAAGGCGGCGCACGTCCGCCGTCGCATCGGCGTGGTGGTCGGAAAGGGCGGCATCGGCGTGGACGACCGCAACCTGGTGTCACGGGCCGGTCGGGCGCGGAGCCCAAGCGTCCAGAGCGTTATCGAGGAAGCGTTCCCGACGTACTCGCTCGTGCCGGTGGACGTGACGAAAGCGCAACCGATCGACCCCGCTCTGGAAGGCCTGATCATCACCCAGCCGGCCGAAGCGTGGACGGACGCCGAGCTCCGGCGCGTCGACGACTTCGTCATGCACGGCGGAAACGCGCTGGCGATCTTCGCGTCCGCGGCGAGCTTCGCTGCGCACGACTCCACGATGAGCGCACGGCTCGACACGCACCGCCTGGATCGGCTCACCGCCGGCTACGGCATCGCGATGGGCACCGACGTGGTCGGGGACGTGCGGTCGCACTTCGTAGTGCCCGTCATGACCGGCAGCGGCATGATGCAGATCGACTACCTGCCGGCCATCGTCGCCACGCAAGATGGCGGCGCTGGTCGGGACGGCGCGGTTCTGGACGCTCGCTTCCCCGGATTCTTCGCCATCGACTCGCTCGCGTTCCCGTATGTCTCGTCGCTCCGCATCGTCTCGAGCGCGCAACCGCGAGATGTGACGCCGCACATCGTCGCCCAGACCTCCGACCAGACCGTGCTCTGCACGCGATCTCCGTGCGACCTGGCGTTTCACCCCGGATCCGCCGCCGCACCCACGGCGACACAGCAGGCGATCGCGATCGTGGTGGAGGGCAAGCTCCAGAGTGCGTTCGCCCCCCACCGCCGCGCAGCGTCGTCGTCGGCGGTGCTCGTCGTGTCGTCCGGCATGTACATGGCGAACCCGTTCGCGTACCTCGGCAACGGCGCCGGAGGCCAGGAGGGCGACGCACAGCTCCAGCTGTTTGCCGGTCCGTACGCGCAGCGCCATCTCACCAACGCGATCGTTTCCGTAAAGGACGTGCTCGACTGGATGGTCTTCGGGCGATCGCTCGAGCCGTGCCTCGGCTGGCCCCCGCCAGCATGGCTGACGGAGGTGACGTCGGGCTAACGTCATCGACGCCCCACTCGCAGGTCGGGCTCGCCGCGCGCGACAGTCATCGGGTGAGCCGCTGCGGGGGCCTCGCGCCACTCTACCCACGGTGAGACGGTTTCGCGCCGAACCGACATTGGCTCGCTTCTCTGGCTCGAAGCGGCCGGACCCCACGACGAGGGTCGCGAGGCTCGTCGCGCGTCTTGCGCCGGTCGCGTGTCTGCTGTTCGCCTGCGGGGGACAGGTAGAGGGCGGCGCAGCGCTAATGGACGCCGACGACGCGGCGGTCGCCGCGGACGCGCCGGTCGGCATCGACGAGGGATCGAAGACCGACTCCACCGTGCAACCCTCTACCGATGCGGGCGGTATGAAGGGTCCGGACTGCCCGGACGCGCAAGCTCCGCCGCCCACGTTCCACTGCGATCTCCTCGCTCCGGCGCCGGCGGGCTGCCCTGCAGGCGAGGCCTGCTATCCGCACGTGTACCCCGGCAAGAATGCGTGCGACCCCAGCACGTTCGTCGCGCGCTGCGAACCCGAGGGCAGCGGAGAGCCAGGGGCGGCCTGCACGCAGGAGAACTCTTGCGCAGGCGACTTCCTGTGCGTGGGCACGCCCTATCGTTGCGGGCTCCGGTGTGCACCGGACCTGCCCTGCCCCGACGGCTTTGTCTGCGAAGGAGTCGTCGATTACGTCGGCGTCGGAGTCTGCAAGTGACCCGTTGCGCGTGCGCGCTGGCTCTCCTCCTCGCGGCCTGCGGCGCGAGGTCCGGGCTCGCGTTCGACCGCGAGCCGGACGCAGGCGTGCCGGAATCCGGGACGCCGTCCTCGCCGTCGCCGTCGTCGCCGCCCATGGACGCCGGAAACGAGGCGCCGGCGCCCGCATTCCGGGGGGAGATCTGCAACGGACGCGACGACGATCGGAACGGCATCATCGACGACGGGTTCGTGTGGCGGGCCGCGCCCGACCCGACCGCGGTGCTCGTCTCGAATCTGGAGTCGGAGCCCAGCGGCTTTGCCTCCAACGGGGAGCGCTACCTCGCGTTCTACGAGGGTTCTACGGGTTCAGCCCTCGACGTCTTCGCAACGCCCCTCGATGAAGCGGGCAACCGCCTGCGCGACGAGCAGCCGTTGACGGGTCTGGTCAGCTCGGCCCACGGGGGCACCGTGCACGGTCGCGCGATCGCGTGGGCCGGGGATCGCTACG
Organism: uncultured delta proteobacterium; assembly: GCA_963775185.1. Lineage (GTDB taxonomy): Bacteria > Myxococcota_A > Polyangia > Polyangiales > Polyangiaceae > JAPSGB01. The sequence continues at coordinate 4,190 of CAVZIE010000024.1, forward strand.
GCGTGGCGTGGATCGACGATCGAAGCAACCCGTACGGCCAGATCTTCTTCAACGTGCTGAACCTCGACGGCGACCGGCTCGTCGCCGACGACGTGTCGGTCCGCGCAGACTGGGGCTTCAATCCGTCTCTCGACTGGAACGGCAAGCGCTTCGTGGCCGTATGGTCCGGGCCGCTATCCGGCCCATTCCAAGCGGCCAATGGATCGACGATCTTCGCGCGACCCATCGAGCCGGACGCAGCCCTGGGCGCGCAATTGACCAACTGCGCAGCTGGACTGCCCACCGTGCAGTACAACCCATTCGTGGCGGCGGCGGCGGACCGCACGGCTGCCGCGTGGATCGGCGGAGACACGAACGGTGTGTACTTCGCGCTCCTGGACCACGACTTGAAACTGGTGTCCGGGCCGCTCCAGCTCAACGCCGATGGGGCTCCGGGCGACTTCGTCCGCCTGGCCAAGGTGCAGACCGGCTGGGTGGCGGTGTGGCACGGGACCGCCGAAGGCCAGCGCACGATCTGGGGCGTCCAGCTCGACGCGGACGGCGCGCTGATCGCGCCCGTGCGACGGATCATCGATACGCCGGGCCACGCACGCTACCCGTTCCCCATCTCGACCGGTGACCGCATCATCATGGTCTACAGCGACGACCGTGACGAAGGCCACGGCTACGACGTGTTCGGCGTCACGCTCGACGCATCGCTCGCGCCCCTCGCCGGCCCGGATCGCCTCACCGACGCACCTGGCGACAGCATCTTTCCTACAGCCAGCTTTGGGCCGCACGGCGACATCGGTGTCATCTTCAGAGACGACCGGACGGGCGTGGGTCAGGTGTATTTTACGCGTCTCTTGTGCACGAAGTAGGCGTCCGCCTGGCTAGGCGTGGCGTTCCACAAACGCGGATGGCAAGCCGTTCGCGCGCGGCGCATCCCACGCCCGCAGCGCCCGCTTCAACTCCGCCCGCGTCATCGGCCCGCGCATCCAGCTCATCGCCCAGCGCGGTTGCAAGAACTTGATCCCCCGCCGTCGTGCACGTCGCGCATGACGAACCAGCGCGGCGAGAGGCGCTGCACCAGATCGTCCAGCTGCTTCGCCGGCGCGCCGCTCTGGGCCATGCCTTCGATCACGCGCGCGCGGTCGGCGTTGGTCTGCAATCTTCCGAGGCACCACACGCCAGCGTTGCCGAGCGCGCGGTAGTCGAGGTCCATCGGGTTCTGCGTCGCGACCACGACGCCGACGCCGAAGGCGCGGGCTTGCTTCATCAGCGCGACGATCGGCTTCTTCGTCGGCGGGTTCGCCGGGTAGGGCGGGAGAAAGCCGTAGACTCGTCGAAGAGGACGAGCGCGCGCAGCGCGGCTCCGGTGCGGGATGCAAGCCTTGTCGAGGGGGCAGCCGCTCACTGCTCGCTTCCCGGCCGATTCGCGGACAGCGCCGCACACTGCCCGGCAATCCAATCCCGTCCCTGCCCATTCGCGCACACCCGAGCCAACGGCACGCGCGTTCCCACGATCAGCGCATCCCCATCCAGACACGCGGCCGCGGACGTCCCGAACAGCGCGTGTCGCGTCGAGGTCTGGCGTTCACTCGTCGGCCCCCTCCCGCCCGTGAAGGATGCCCCGTCGCCGTGCGAAGAGACGTGTGTACAGATCGAGCGCGCGCGGTGTTGGCAGTGCGTATTCCGCACTGGTCCCGGGCGCGCGGCGGCGCGATAGGTCCTGACGCTTGGCTCCGACGCCGTCGTATCTGGACAAGGAGCTGTTGGGCGTGCTCGAGCGCGCGTTCGCGCACCACGCTGGTGCGGACGCGGTCATCGATTTCGCCGACCTGAAGCGGGCGCTTGGCCTGCGCAGCGACTACCTGGCGCGGCGCATGCTGTTCCTGTTCGACCAGAACGGGGACGGCGTGATCACCAAGGACGAGTTCCTGGCGGGCGCCCAGGCGCTGGTGTTCGGGCCGGACCGCGACAAGCTCTGGTTCGCGTTCCGCCTGCACGATCACGACGGCGACGGGATGATCGACCGGCAGGAGCTGTTCCGGATGATCTCGCTCAGCCTGGCCGAGAGCGACATCGCCGAGAAGCTGTCCCAGCCGCCGGAGTACCTGACGCACGCGCTGCTCGCCGCGGTGGACAAGAACCGCGACGGCCGGATCTCGTTCGACGAGTTCGTGGACGCGGTGATGACGCGGCCGGAGCTGGTGCGCAAGATGACGCGCAACGAGGCGATCTGGATCGCGCCGAACGAGGAGCTGCTCGTCCTGGTGGACGAGCGCGCCGCCGGCAGGAAGCTGGGACGCACCAGCTTTCTCGAGCACGGGCTCGCGCCGTACGTGCTGGTCGCGCTGTTCGTCATGGTGAACGTGGGCATCTTCACCGCGTCGATGCTGCTGGGCGGCGCGTTCGTGACATCGAACCCGTTCATGGAGGCCGGGCGCGCGGCGGGGCGCTGCCTGGACTTCTCCGGCGCGTTGATTCTGGTGCCGATGATGCGGCGACTGGGCACGTGGGTCCGCTCCACGTGGCTCGGGCGCGTGATCCCCGTCGACGAGTCTGTGGACTTTCATCGCGTCGTCGGCCACGGCCTGTTCTTCGTGGGGTTGTTCCACGCGGGCATGTTCATCACGGCGTTCGCCGTCGGGCACTCGCCGTCGTCGGTGGCCGGTTTCTTGGCGAGCGAGCGGCTGATCACCGGCGGCGCGCTCGTGATCGTGTTCGCGATCATGTGGGTGTTCTCGCTGTCGTTCATCCGACGCAGCCATCGCTTCGAGCTGTTCGCCGTCACGCACATGCTGTGGATCGTGTGGTTCGTGCTGGCGATCGCCCACGCGCCGTCGTTCGCGCTGTTCGCCGGCGTGCCGCTGCTCGGCTACCTGGTCGAGCAGGCGCTCCGGCTCGCGCGCCGCGCGCCACGCAGTCCGATCACGGGCAGCGTCCCGCTGCGCTCCGGCGTGACGCGGCTGGAGATCGCGCGCCCGCCGGGCTTCGACTTCGGCGCGGGCGACTACGTGTTCCTGCGCATCCCGGCGATCGCCCGCCGCGAGTGGCATCCGTTCACGATCTCCAGTGCGCCGGAGCGCGACGCACTCACGTTCCACGTGCGATCCCTCGGCAACTGGACGGCGGCCTTGCGGCGTCAGGTCGAGCAGCGGCCCGACGCGCCCGGGCTGGTCGCCTACGTGGACGGCCCCTACGGATCGCCGAGCGCACACATCTACGCGTCGCGGATCGCGGTCTTGATCGGCGCCGGCATCGGCGTCACGCCGTTCGCGAGCGTGCTCGAGAGCATCGTGCTGCGCGCGTACGGCTGGGGCGGTCGTTCGTCGTCGGATCTGCAGAAGCTGCATTTCTTCTGGCTCAACCGCGACCAGTACTCCTTCGAGTGGTTCTCGACGCTGCTCGCGGAGATGGAGAAGATCGACTTGCGGGCGTTGCTCGAGGTGCACCTGTGCATGACCGGCGCGCGCAGCGGCGCGACGGCGATGGGGCTCGAAATCGCGCGCGAGATCATGCACGCGTGGGGGCGCAGCGACATCATCACCGGGCTCCGGACGCACACGCACGTCGGCGCGCCGGACTGGGAGGCGATGCTCGGCCGCATCCGCGCCATGCACGGCGACGCGGAGGTCGACGTCTACTTCTGCGGCCCACCCGGGCTGGCGAAGAAGCTTCGTCCAATCTGCGACCGGCTCGACATGCCGTTCCGCGAGGAGCGGTTCTGACGTGAAGCGCCTCGCCCTCGCCCTCGTCTTCTCGGCGCTGCTCGCGTGCGCCTGCGGGTCCGTCGATGTGCCGCCGGCGCCCACCACGGGCCCGGCCGGCCAGTGTGCCACGTGTCACATGGGGGATTTCGCTTCGGCGCGGAACCACGAGGGGGTGAAGCCGACGACGTGTGCGACGTGCCATACGCAGAACGGCTGGCATCCGACGCGCGTCCAGCACACCTGGCCGCTCACCGGCGCGCACGCCGGTGCGTCCTGCTTCGGGTGCCATCACGGCGTACCGCCGGTGTTCCTGGGCACGCCGGCTGAGTGCTACGGCTGCCATCGCGCCGACTACGAGAAAGCGCCGCGGCACGTGGCCGGGAATTTCGCGACCACCTGCGAGCAGTGCCACACGACGACCGCGTGGAAGGAGGAGCGACCGCGCGAGCCGGCAACCCGCGAAGCGCCGTCCGTCACCACGCGGCTCCCGACCGCGCCGTCATCGCCGACCGCGACGCCGAAGCCGCGGCCGACGTCCGTCGCGCCGAGACCGACGTACACGTCGCCTCCGCCCGTGTACACGTCGCCTCCGCCCGTGTACACGTCGCCCGCGCCGGCGCCGAAGCCCACGTACACACCGCCGGCGCCGGCGCCGAAGCCGACCTACACGCCGAAGCCGGACGTGACGTCGGCGGCGAGCCAGCACCGCTAGCGCCGGCGTCGCGCGCGTTGCGACGCGCTAGACGGCGAAGCGCGCCAGCAGGCCGGCGGCGGCGCTCGCCGTGGGCGCCTGCTCGAGCTGTTCGATCAGGCCCGGCGGCGCGATCGCCGCCGCGAGCACGTCGCGGCAGAAGGCGGCGACCAGCGCCGCGTGGGCCGCGTCGATCTCGCGTGGATCGCCGCGCGTGGCGCCGGTGGGATCGCCGAGCCACAGCCGGTCGGCGCGATCGAGCTCGAAGCGCCCGGGAGCCGCGTCGGGCAGGCGCACGCCCAGGCCGGCGAGGGTCGCCAGCAGGCGGGACGCCTCGGAGCACGCGGCGAGCAGCGTCGAGCGCGCTACGCCGCGACGGCGATCGATGAGAAACGACAAGCGCTGGCCGGGACGCGCCACGGCGAACCACGGCGTGCCGTCGTCCGTCGTGCCCACGGCCAGCAGCGGCGCGACGCCCGGAACCGGGAGATCGAGCGGCGCCGCGCCGGACAGCACGGTCGCCGGACCCATGCTGTCGAGGAACACCGTGGAGGCGCGCGCGCCTTCGGCGCCGATCAGCGCGAAGCGACCGCGTCGGGGCAGGTCGAGCGTCTCGAGCCAGCGTCGCGCGCGCTTGGTGTCGAGCTCGCGCAGCAGCTTGCGCGCGTCCTTTTCGCGATCCGACGCGATCCACTCGCGCGCGAGCTCCAGCCCCAGCTCCTCGCGCTCGTCGCCTTTCACGCCGGCGTGCAGGGCGAGCAGGCTGGCGCTCGAGCCCGGCTCGCGCGCGGCACCCGCCGCGAGGCCGAGCTCGAGCAGGCGCCGGCGTACCGGCGGCGGATAGCGCAGCAGCGCGGCCGCGTCGCCTTCGAGCAACAGCCGCACGCCGCGCGCGAGCATCTCCGCGCCGAAGCGGTTCGGCTTGTCGCGCAACACCACGAGCTGCACCGCGCGCAGCGGCACGACGATGCTGGCCAGGGCTTCCGGCAGCTCCGCGGCGCTGGCGTCGAAGGCCTCGCGGAAGGCCTTGCCCTCGAACAGCCCGAACAGGATCTGCGGCAGCTGGCGCGCGTCGTACAGCTCCACCACCAGATCGAGTACGCGCCGCATCTGTCCGGCGGAGACCGCCGCGAAGTCGATGCTCGACAGCGCGTGCACCAGCGCCGAGACGGCGTGCGTCGTCGACGCGGAGCGGCGCACGCACTCCAGGTACAGGAGCAGGTAGTCCAGGCTCGGCGCGATGCGCAGCACGCCCTCCGCCAGCCGCGTGGCCGCCGCCGGCTCCAGCCGCTCGGAGGCCGAGAGCACGCGCGCGCGGTCGACCTTCGAGAGCAGGTGCTGGCACACGCCGCGTCGCTCCGGCTCGCGCGCGCCGTTCAAGAGCAGATCCTCCTGCGCGTTCACGCGCAGCTGCAGCGCGCGGCGGTGATCGCGGAGGAAGCGCAGTTGCTGCTTCATCTCCGCCAGCTCCTCCGGCGTGAGCGGCTCTTCCGCGGGCTTGCCGTCGAGCACGGGCTTGGCGTCGGCCGCCCGCGCGATGACCTGCGCCGGAGCCGAGCCGCGCTCGTCGTTGCCGCGGCGCTTGCGAGGGCGGCGCCGACGACCGTCGTCGCGGCGTCCGGAGGGGCTGCCGGGTTTCTGCACGGGCCGCATCTGGTACTACGGAGCCTCGCACGGTGCCAGGCCGGGATCGCACGCCCGGACCGCGCCGCCGGCCGCGCCGGACCGGCAAGACCTCTCTCATGGGCAGGGCGCCAAGCTCGCGGTAGGCTTGCGGTATGCCTTCTTCGATGACTTGGCGGCTCGCGCTCGGCGGGCTGGCGGCGGCGCTCGCGGTCGCGTGCGGTTCTTCGGGTTCCGATGTCGGGCCGGTCGGCAGCGGGGGCAGCGGCGGCTCGGGGGCGACGGGCGGCTCGGGCGGCAGCGCCGGCGCGGGCACCGGCGGCACGGGCGGCGGCACGGGCGGCAGCGCTGGAGCCAGCGCGGGCGGCACGGGCGGCAGTGCCGGCGCGGGCACGGGTGGCACCGCGGGCACGGGCGGCAGCGGCGGCACGGGCGGCAGCGCCGGCTTCACGACCGTGTTCACGATCGTGTTCGAGAACCACGACTACAACGAGATCGTCGGCTCGGCGAACGCGCCGTTCATCAACGGCATCATCGATCAGTTCGGGCTCGCGACGAACTACATGGACTCGGGAACGCACCCGTCGCTGCCGAACTATCTGTACATGATCAGCGGCGACACGCAGTACGTGGGCATCATCGACGTCGGGCCCACGACGTACCCGTTCCCGGTAGACAAGGACAACCTCGGGAGCCAGTTCATAAGCTACGGCGTGCCGTGGCGCTTCTACGAGGAGAACATGGCGACGCCGTGCAACCTGGTGAGCGCCGGCACGTACGCGGCGCGCCACGATCCGTTCCTGTATTTCACCAACATCCAGAAGGGCGCGAGCGGTCTGTGCGCGAAGTACAACGTGGACTACACGTCGTTCGGGGCGGACGTGGCGAGCGGCAAGTACCGCTACATGTACATCGTGCCCAACTTGATCAACGACGGGCACGATCCGCAGACGGACCCGGTCGCCGGCATGAAGCAGTCGGACGCGTGGCTGCAGAGCGAGCTGCCCAAAATCATGGGCACGCAGGCGTACCAGACGGGCGGCGTCATCTTCATCACCTGGGACGAGGCTGAAGGGCGCAACGGCAACTCGAAGGACCAGATCCCGATGATCGTCGTGAGCCCGAAGCTCGTGTCGCCGGGCTTCAAGACGAACCACCTGTACAGCCACGCGAGCTACCTGGCGACGGTCGAGGACCTGTTCGGTTTGCCGCGGCTCGGCGCCGCGGTGAAGGCCGATACGATGATGGAGTTCTTCCAGCCGTGAGACGCGCCGCGGCATTGTTCGCCGTGCTGCTCGCGGGCATCGCGTCCTCGAACACGGCGCGCGCCGCCGAGACGGTGATTCCCATCGACGGCGACGTCCCTGCGAGCGGGCCCGATCACTTCTTCGTCCCGTTCACGGTGCCCGCGGGCACCGTGGAGATCGAGATCCGCCACGACGATCTGTCGGCGAACAACATCCTCGACTGGGGCCTCGACGATCCCGACGGCTTCCGCGGCTGGGGCGGCGGCAACACGGAACCCGCTGTGGTCGGCATCGACGCCGCGTCGCGAAGCTACGTGCCCGGTCCGATCAAGCCCGGCACGTGGAACGTCGTGGTCGGCAAGGCCAAGATCGTGGACACGCCCGCGAAGTATCACATCGAGGTCGTGCTCCGCGACGCGGCGACGCTGGCGGCGCAGCCCGAGCGCGCGCCGTACACGCCCGCGCCTGCGCTCTCCAGCGGTCCCCGCTGGTATGCCGGCGACTTCCACGTGCACTCGCGGGAGAGCGGCGACGCGCGTCCGGACCTGGACGAGATCGCGACCTTCGCCCGCGCGCAGCGGCTCGACTTCGTCGAGATCAGCGATCACAACGTGGTGACGGCGCAGGACTTCTTCCACGACGCGCAGGCGCGGCACCCGGACCTGCTGCTCGTGCCGGGGATGGAGTGGACGACGTACCAAGGCCACGCCAACGGTATCGGCATTACCAAGTGGGTCGACCACAAGCTCGGTCAACCCGGCGTCACGGTGGAGAGCGCCGCGGCCGCCGTGCACGCGCAGGGCGGGCTGTTCTCCATCAACCATCCGAAGCTCGCGCTCTCGTTCTGCATCGGCTGCGGCTGGAGTCTGACGCTGCCCGCCGATCAGGTGGACGCCATGGAGATCGAGAACGGCGGGCTCACGCCGGTCGGCCAGATCTTCATCGATGCCGTGCTCAAGCTGTGGGACTCGATGTCTGACGGTGGTCACCACATCACCGCGCTCGGCGGCAGCGACAATCACCAGGCGGGGCAGAACGAGGGCGCTACCGGCAGCCCCATCGCCAACCCCACGACCATGGTCTACGCCGACGAGCTCAGCGCCACGGCAATCGTCGATGCCGTCAAGCACGGCCGCACCGTCGTCAAGCTCCAGAGCCCCGACGACCCGATGATCGAGCTCGCGCCGTCCGTCGCGCCGGACCCGGCGGACGACGTCATCCGCGCGGCGAGCGTCGAGCTCACGGTCACCGTGACCGGCGGCACCGGCGATCAGCTGCGCCTGGTCCACGACGGCGCGCCCCTCGACCCGGTGGACGTGACCAGCGATCCGTTCGAGTACAAGACCACGCTCGATGCGGGCCCGGCACAGGAACGCTGGCGCGCCGAGGTGCTGATCGGCGGCAAGCGGCATACCGTCACGAGTCACCTGTGGATCGCGAACGCGATCGGCGACGGCGGCGCGGGCGCGGCCGGCAGCGCAGGAAGCGCCGGCACGGATGCGGGCAGCGCGGGCGCCCCCGGCGGCGCGGGCGGCAGCCCGGGCGCGTCGTCGGACAGTGGGGGATGTGGATGCCGGTTCGGCGCGGAACCCCGCTCGGCGAGCGCGTGGCTCGTCCTGCTCGCGGTCGGGCTCGGTCTCTCGCGCCGGAGGCGCGGGCGTTGAGCTATCGCGACGAAGGGGGCGCGCTGCGTGTTCGCGTCGCGATGCTGGCGTGCGTCGGGCTCGTCGCATGCTCGGGAAAGAGCGCGGACGCGCCGGGCGGCATCGTGTACGCGCCGCACCGCGTGCTCGACATTCCCGCGGACGGCGACATCGCCGATCCGGACGTGATCAAGGTGGGCGATACCTGGTACCTGTACGCGACGAACGACAAGGTCGACCTGCACGTGTGGACCAGCGACGATCTCGCGCACTGGGACGATCGCGGCGTGGTGTGGCAACCGACGCCCGGCACGTGGAACGCGGAGACCAACGACGGCGGCGCGTGGGCGCCCGACGTGGAGCCCGCGCCCGACGGCTACTACATGTACTACACGGCCAACACGCGCATCGGCGTGGCGCGCGCGGACTCGCCGCTCGGGCCATTCCAGGAGATCACCGATCACCCGCTGATCGGCAATGGCTTCGGCGGCCGCGGGGACGGCGTGCTCGGTCAGCCCGGCGGCGATCTCGACGACCGCGCCATCGACGCGTTCGTGCTGAAGGCCTCCGACGGTTCGCTCACGCTGTACTACTCCGCGAACGATCCCCTGGGCACGCTCTACGCCGTCCCGATGAGCGACTACGCGACCGTGGAGCCGGTGGCGCCGACGCGTCTGTTCGGGCCCGAGGCGGCGTGGGAAGGGGTGATCTGCGAAGGGCCGTTCGTCACCGAGCACGACGGCGAATACCACCTGACGTACTCGGGAAACGTCGCGCCGACCGCGGACTACGCGCTCGGTGGATCGATCGGCCAGAGCCCGCTCGGACCGTTCACCCGCTATCCCGACAATCCGATCCTGAAGCAGAACCCGGACATCGACTTCTACGGTCCCGGACACCACAGCATCGTGGCGGGCGCCCACGACGACCTGCTCGTCTTCTACCATACCAAGAGCACGCCGAAGCCCGGCTACGATCGTCGCATCCGCTACGCGCCGATCCGCTACGAGAACGGCGAGCTGCACATCGATCCGCCGACGCGTTGACGCCGCTACAACCCCGCGGGCACCGCCGACGAGTACGCCTTCAGCGCGGGGGCAACGACCACCTTGAAGCGGACGGCCACGCCCGGGAGCAGCGGCGTCATGTGCGCTTGCTCGGGTCCGAGCGCTCGCGGCAGCGTCGCGGCCGAGCCCGGTCCCGCGAGCCCGCCCGGCGCCGCGTCCACGCTCTGGTCGCGCGACAAGATGCTGCCGCCGTCGCTGCGGATCAGCACCGGATGCACTTGCAGGTCGCCGCGGCACGTGAACGACAAGCAGTCGTCGCCGCGCACGAACGCGCTGCAGCCGGCGGGCTCGCTGTCGGCGAACACGACCCAGTGTGCGCCGAGCGACTTCGCCGTCACCACGGCGACCACGCTCGTTGTGTCGCTGCCGCTCTGCCGGCGCTCGGCGTCGGTCGCAGTTCGCACGTCCACCCGCACCTCGACGAGCTTGCCCTTCGACGGCTGCGGCGTCGTGGTGGCGGTGCAGCCCGCGATCAAATCGGCCGCGGCGATCCGCCCGTGCGCGTGATCGCCGCCGGCGTCGGTTGCGGCGTCCGCCGCCGGCGCGGCCGCGTCCGCGTCCGCTTCCGGCGACTCCTCCGCAGCGGGTGGCGCTTCGGGCGGCGCGATCGTCGCTGGTGGTGGCGCGGGGTGCGGCGCGTGGGGCGGCGCCCCGTCGCACGCGGAAGCGGCGAGCACGAGCAACGTCGCGACCGGCGTGCACCGAGCCATCCCGCCGGCAGGATAGCAGCTTCGTCGGGGACTTCGCCGCGTCTTCCGGCGCCTTGCGCGCCGCCGCGGCGGCCCTACGTATGGGCGATGGAAGTCACGCGAGTCGTCACCGCGCACCGCCAGACCGAGGGCGCGGGCTTCGTTGTACGCCGGCCGTTCCCCAGCGTCGGCGTCGCGCTGGTCGACCCGTTCCTCTTGATCGACGAGATGGGGCCGGTGGACTACGCACCGGGTGAGGCCGTGGGCGCGCCGGACCATCCCCACCGCGGCTTCGAGACCGTCACGCTCGCCCTCGAAGGCGAGTTCCAGCACGAGGACTCCGCCGGTCACCGCGGCGCCCTCGGGCCGGGCGACGTGCAGTGGATGACCGCCGGCGCTGGCATCATCCACTCGGAAGAGCCGTCGGATCGCGTGCGGCGGGATGGCGGTCGCGTCCACGGCTTCCAGATCTGGGTGAACCTGCCCGCGCGGCTGAAGCTCACCCAGCCACGCTACCAGGAGTTGAAGGCCGATCGCATCCCGCGCGCTGCCAGCGCCGACGGCAAGGCGCGCGTGCGCGTCATCGCCGGTGAAGCGCTGGGCGTGCGCGCGGCGATCGACACCCACACGCCGATCGTGCTCCAGGACTGGACGCTGGAAGCCGGCGCCGACACCAGCGTGGCGATCGCGGACGGCGAGCGCGCCATGGTCTACGTCTTCGAAGGCGCTGCCCGGATCGGCGACGCCCCGACGAACGTCACCGACGGACAGCTCGCGATCCTCGGCGAGGGTGACAGCGTGCGGTTGCGCGCGTCCGGTGCGGCGCGGTTGCTGCTGCTTGCCGGCACGCCCATCGGCGAGCCGGTCGCGCGCTACGGCCCGTTCGTGATGAACACGCGCGACGAGATCCAGCAGGCGTTCCGCGACTACGAGACGGGCCGCATGGGCGAGATCACGCGCACCGCCCGCGTCGGCTAGCGCGCCGGCGCCGGCGCCTGGCCGCGCCCGCTCCGGTGAGCGCGAGCGCGATCAGGTCGAGCCACGCGCTTCCCGTGCTCTCGCCGCCCGCGGTGTGGCAGCCGCAGCCGCCGGAATCACCTGCGGCGGTCGAGCCGCGCGGCGGCCCGCCGGCGCCGCCGTCGCTTCCCGACGTCCCGCCCCCGCCGCTGTCGTTGGCGCCGCTGTCCGCCACGCCGCCGTCGGTGTCGACGCATTTTCCCGCGACGCAGGTCTGGCCGCCCTGGCAGAACACGGTGTCGCACGACTTGTCCGTGCAGGTTCCCGTCTTCGGGTCGCACGTCGCGCCGGCCGGACACGTGACGCCGTCGCAGTTGTCGACGCAGCCGCCTTGCGTCGCGTCGCACTTCTGACCCGCCGGGCACGTGACGCTGTCACAAACGCCGACGCAGTTGCCGCTGTCGTCGCAGTGTTCGCCGGCGCCGCACGTCTTGTTCTGGCACGCCGAGGGCACGCACTGATCCGTGCCGCCGCGGTCGCACACCAGCGGCGCCGTGCAGCCCGCGTCGTTGTTGAAGCAGCTGCACGGGGCCTTGCACTGGCCGTTGATGCAGGTCTTGGGGCTGGGACACTGCACGCCCTGGCACAAGTCGATGCATTTGCCGTCCTGGCACTTCTGGCCGTACGGGCAGACGACGTTGTCGCAGGCGGGCTTGCACGTCTTGCTCGCCGGATCGCACACGCTGCCGGGCGGGCAGCTGCCGGTGGTGCAGTCGGTGGGCACGCACAGCTTGAGCCCCGCGTCGGCGTCCTGGCACTTCGCGCCGATCGGGCAGGTGAACTCGCCGGTGCCGCAAGCGTCGAGGCAGACGTGGGTGTAGCAGTAGGTGCCGGCGGCGCAGCTGCCCGGAGTGCCGTCGCAGTTCAGATCCGGGTCGTCGCAGGCTTCCGGAGCGCCCGGATGCACCGCCGGGTCGCTGTCGTTGCAGTCGCACACGCTGGGCGCGCCCGGGCAGCTGCAATCCACGAAGCCGTCTCCGTCACTGTCCGAGCAGACGCCGGCGCCGCCTTCCGTCAAACCCGCCACGGCGTCGATCTCGCCGTCGAAGGAGTCGTAGGCGCAGTCCGCGAAGTCCTTGCCGTCGTTTCCCGACGCAACCGACACGTAGCGGAAGGCGATGCCGCACGGCAGCCCGTACACCGTCACGAACGAGTCGGCCTCGACCGGATACGTATTGTTCGGATCGGCGGGATCGCCGCACGCATCGCCGGGGTTCGCCGCGCGCTGGTCGATCCAGCCGTGCGTGAAGATCTTCGACAGCACCGCGCGGTTCCACTTGTTCGGGTCGGCGCCGTCGGTCGTCGGCGCGTCGATGACGTCGGTCGCGGCGGGGTTGTCCGTGAGCCAGACCGTGTACTCCACGGACTCGCACGGCTGCGGCCCGTGGTCGTTGACGGCGAAGATGGCGACCTTGTTGCTGGGTCCGCCGAGATCCCAGATCAGCCCCTCGCGCGGCACGTAGCCGTCGTGGCTGGTGGCGCCGTTCTCGTCCACCCAGGTCCCGCTCTGGTCCCACGACGGACACGCGCCGCTCTGGCTCATCGCGTGTCCGTTCACCAGCCGCACCGGCTGGATGTACTTCCAGTCGAGCGCGTTCACGTACGCGGCGGCCGCCGTGAAATCGTAGCCGCCCACGTTGTGCGGCGGCACGTTCGGGCACTGGCTCTCCGTGCCCTGGTACTCGTCCAGGTAGTTGCCGGCGTTCGCGATCGTGCAGCCCGGCCACGCGTTGAAGAGCTGGCCGAACACCGGCAGCTGCTGCCCCGTCAAGCCGTTGGCGTCCTTGAAGATGTCGTTCACGACGCCGCCGCTGGCCTGGATCGCCGCCAGGCAGTCGTTGCCGGCGTTGGTCTCGCAGTGTCCGACGACAGCCTGGGCGCCGCGGGTGCCAAGCGTGAGGGAAAGTGAAAGACCCAGAAGTATCGAGCTCCGCCGCAGCATCACACGTGTCTCCTCCAGCCCCAGGGTATCACGCCGGAGTATGCCGGTCCGGCGCGGTATCCCGCGCGAGCGTGTGGACGCCAATCGAAGCTGCCGCCAACCCTTTCCGCGCCGACAAACCCAAGCTACACAGGCCGGGGTCGGGTCACTCGGAGGAGCGCGACATGGTCAAGACAAGAACGCGGCAACCCTGGGTGCGCGCGCGCGCCGTCATGGCGGCGCTCCTGTTCGGCGCACTAGCGAGCGGCGTCGGCTGCTCCAGCAGCGACGGGGGCAGCGGCGGCGCCGGCACCAAGTGCACGACCGACGCCGACTGCGCGATGGGCGACAAGTGCGAGGGCTCGAAGTGCGTCAAGCCGACGGGCGCTGCTTGTACGTCATCGGTGGATTGCCCGGGTGGGACGTGCCAGATCGACTCCATCGACGCCAACGGCGCCACGCAAGGGAAGTGCGCAACGGACGACAAGCCGCGCGGGCCCGGGCAGTTCGGTACGATGTGTCCGAACGGCGACGAGTGCGACGCGGCCTCGGGCTTCGTGTGCGAGGGCGCCGGCGCGGGCGATCTGTCCGCGTACTGCACGCTCGAGCCGTGCACGTCGGACAGCGACTGCCCGACCGACTTCCGCTGCCTGGTCCAGGGCGCCAACAAGCCGCCCTGCGAGGCGGCGTGTGGCATTGCCCCTCGCCCCGGCACGCCCGGCGTGGACTGCGTTCCGGCGGCGGACATCGGCGACGGCAAGGCGTACACATGCGGCACCCTCGACGTGCTTCGTCACTACTGCGCGAAGCGGACCTTCTGCGACGAGTGCCAGACCAGCTCGGACTGTGTGGGCATCGCCGGTCAGGTCTGCGCGAAGGATTCTGGCGGCAACAAGATCTGCACCCTCCCGTGCCAGGTCGGCACGGATTCCTGTCCGTGGGGCAACGCATCTGTTTGCGGCAACTTCGACGCGGATCTCGGGTTCGCGACCTGCAGCCACCGCTTCGGATCGTGCAAGGGCACCGGCAACAACTGCGAGCCGTGCCGCACCGACAGCGATTGCGGCACCAACGCCGCGTGCATCCTGGCCCCGTTCACGAAGGAGCAGTTCTGCGTGGATCTCTCGGCCAGCTGCTCGTGCGAGGGCTTGCCGGTCGAGAGCGGAAACACCGCGTGCACCGGGGGCGGATGCCCCAAGACGCCAGGTGGCCTCGACATGACGTGCTTCGGCGGAAGCGCGTCGGTCGGCTACCCCGTCTACCAGAAGTGTTTCGGCGCCAACAGCTCCGGCAGCGCATCCGGTTCGCAGCTTGGCTGCTGGCCGCCGCCGTAGTCGTTTCCGCGTGGGGTATGCGCGTTCGAGACCTAGCGGAGCTCCGAAGAGCTCTTGCCGAGCAGCCGGCGCGCGATGATCAGCAACTGGATCTGCTGCGTGCCCTCGAAGATGTCGAGGATCTTCGAGTCGCGCGCCCACTTCTCGAGCAGCTCCGTCTCGGTGGAGCCCACGCTCGCGCACAGCTGCAGGCAGCGCAGCGTGATGTGGTTCGCGCTGCGGCCGGCCTTCGCCTTGGCCATGCTCGCTTCCTTGGAGTTGGGGATGCCGTTGTCGGCCATCCACGCGGCGCGCAGCGTCATCAACCGAGCTGCCTCGAGATCCGCTTCCATCCGGTAGATCTCCGCTTCGGCGGCGGATGCGCAGAACAGCGTGCGATCGTACGCAGCCTTCACGCCGGCCTTCTTCAAGAGCTCGCGCGTGCGCTCGAGGGCGGCGCGACCCACGCCGATGGCCATGGCGGCGACCACGGGTCGCGTGTTGTCGAAGGTCTGCATCACGCCGGCGAAGCCGCCGCCGCTGTGGATTTCCGGATCGCCGAGGAGATTTCCCTTCGGGATGCGGCAGTCGCTGAACGTGACCGTCGCGGTGTCGGACGCCTTGATGCCGAGCTTGTGATCCAGGCGCACCAGCTGCATGCCCGGCGTGTCTTTCTCGACCACGAAGCTCTTGATCGCGGCGCGGCCGCGTGCCGCGTCCAGGGTCGCCCAGACTACGATGAGGTCCGCGCGGCTGCCGGCAGTGATGAAGATCTTCTCGCCGTTCAGCACGTACTCGTCGCCGTCGAGGCGGGCCGTCGTGCGGATGCTGGCGGAGTCGGAGCCGGCGTTGGGCTCGGTGATCGCCATCGCGGCCCAACGTCCGTCGAAGCGCGCGTGCTGCTCCTCGTTGGCCACGGCGGCGATGGCCGCGTTGCCGAGGCCCTGGCGCGGGATGGTGAGCGCGAGCCCGACGTCGCCCCAGCACAGCTCCGTCAGGCCGAGCACGGTGGCCATGTTCGAGCCGTTGCGCACGCCCGGGTCTTCGCCGTCGCTCTTCTCTCGCTTGAGCTTGCCCGCGCCGGCGCCGCCGGTCGCGCCGCTCTCGCTCAGGCCGTCGAGGAGCGACGCGAGCAGATCGAGCTCCACGGGATACTCGTGCTCCAGCTTGTCGTATTTTCGCGAGATCGGCCGGAACACCTGCTCGCCGACCATCCCCGCCTGCTGCATGAGCATCCGGAACTTCTTGGGAGTTTCGAGGTACATGTGGGTTCTCCGTGCGCCCGGCTCAGACGAGCGCGCCGCCTTCCATGGTGGAGAGAGCCATCAGGTCGCGATACCAGCGCTCGACCGGGTGCTCCTTGATGTAGCCGTGACCGCCGAGCAGCTGCACGCCGTTGGTGGCGATCTCCATGCCCTTCTCGGCGGCGAGCACGCGCGCGAGATACGCCTCGCGCTTGAAGTCGAGCCCGTGCTCGGCGCGCGCTGCCGCGCGCCACGTGACCAGGCGCATGCTCTCGATCTCGATGGCGAGATTCGCCACCATGAACGCGACCGATTGACGATGGCTGATCGGCTCGCCGAACGCGGTGCGGTCGTTCACGTACGGGATGACGTAGTCGAGCACCGCTTGTCCGACGCCCACCGCCAAGGCGGACAGCGCGATGCGCGAGCGCGCGACTAGCGCGTCGTAGTCGACGGCGTCCGGCGCTTCGCCGAGCAGCGCGCTCTGATCGAGCTCCACGCCGTCGAAGCGCACGCGCCCGAGCGCCGCACCGCGCGCGCCGAGGGCCGGATCCGCGCTCGCCGTCACGCCCTGCGCGCTCTGCGGGACGATGAACACCACCGGGCCACGCCCGACCAGCTCCGCCGCGACCAGGTAGAAGTCGGCGCGCTCGGCCAGGGCGACCAGGGACTTTTCGCCGTGAAGGACGAAGCGATTGCCGCGCGCCGCGGCGCGCGTGCGAAGCTCCGCCGGATCGAACAGCGGGCGCGGCTCGCTCAAGGCGAGGCTCGCCCGCGGCGGCGTCTCTTCCGCGAACGCGGGCAGGTACTTTGCTTGCTGCCCTGCGCTGCCCCAGCGCACCAGCGCGTTCGCGACGCCGATCGGCGCCAGCGCGGCGAGCGCCTGGCCCACGTCGCCCCACGCGAGATCCTCCGCGACCAGCGCGCCGGTGACGCTCGCGCTCTCGCTCGCCGCGCCGCCGTAGGTCTCCGGAACCGCCATCGGGCCAAGCGCGAGATCGGCGAGCGTCGCCTCGAAGCCGTCGGGCGGCGCGCTCGAGGCGTCCACGTCCATCGCCGCTGGGCGCAGCACGTCGCGCGCGAAGCGTTGCGCGACGTCGCGGATCATCTGCTGCTCTTCGCTCACGTTCAGGTCGAACAGATCCGGTTTCCGCGCCGGACCGGCAAGCCTCTCCGGATGCTTTGGCTGCGTTCTCGCCCGGAACTCACGGGCGACGGCAGTGGCGGCAGCAAAGCCGTTCTTCGCCAGGTCGTGGGTGATGCGCTGCGCCGGCGGGAGCCAGCCGCGCTTCTGCACGAACTCCGAGCCGGCGAAGTTGCGCAGACCCGCCAGGGCCACGCCCATTGTCTGTTTGCGGATGTCCATGATTGTTACTCGACCCTTTCCAGCACCGCGGCCGCGCCCAGGCCGCCCGCCGCGCAGATCCCGAGCAGCGCCGTCTTCTTCCCGGTCAGCGCCAGTTCGTTCGCCATCGTCGTCACCATGCGTGCGCCCGTCGCGCCGAACGGATGCCCCAGGGCGAGCGATCCGCCGTGCACGTTGAGCTTCGCGGGATCGACCTCGCCGACCGCGCTGTCGCGCCCGAGTCGCGCCTTCGCGAAGCCCGCGCTGCCCAGCATCTTCAAGATGCTGAGCACCTGCGCCGCAAACGCCTCGTGCATGTCCACGAGATCCACGTCCGCGAGCGCGAGCCC
This sequence comes from uncultured delta proteobacterium, assembly GCA_963775185.1. Classification (GTDB taxonomy): domain Bacteria; phylum Myxococcota_A; class Polyangia; order Polyangiales; family Polyangiaceae; genus JAPSGB01. The sequence continues at coordinate 22,035 of CAVZIE010000024.1, forward strand.
GGCGCGTTCGAGTGCCTTCGGCATCGCCAGCGCCGGACCCATGAGCAGCTGATCCGCCGGGTCGACGCCGGCGTACGCCCAGCTCTTCACCACCGCGAGCGGCTTCAAGCCGAGCGCTTTGGCCTTCTCTTCGCTCATCAGCAAGACCGCCGCCGCGCCGTCGGTGAGCGCGCTCGAGTTGCCCGCCGTGAGCGTGCCGTCCTTCTTCGCGAACGCCGGCCGCAACTTCGCGAGCTTTTCGATCGACGTGTCGCCGCGCACCAGGCCGTCGGCGTGCACCCACCGCCCGCTCGGCGTCTGCACCGGGACGATCTCGTCGTCGAAGCGCCCGCTGGCGATGGCGGCGGCCGCGCGATGGTGCGACCGCACCGCGAACTCGTCCTGCGCCTCGCGCGTGATCTCGTTGCGGCGCGCCATGCGCTCCGCGCTCTCGCCCATCACCTCGCCGGTCGAGCGCTCGGCGATCTTCGGCTGTCGCGGCAGCAGATCCGTGAACGGCGCGAGCTGCGCCAGCACGCCCAGGTAGTCCGACGGCGTCGGCTTGCCGAGCGCCAGCGGCGCCAGCGCGTGCACCACCTTCTGCGGCAGCTTGATCTCCGCGTTGCTCGTGGAGTCGCTCCCGCCGGCGACGATCACGTCCGCGTCGCCGTGCTCGATGGCCATGGCCGCGTTCGTGATCGCCTGTAGCCCCGACGCGCACGCGCGCGTCACCGTGTACGCCTCGCACGCCGGACCGAGCTTCAAGTCGAGGACGATCTCGCGGCCCACGTTCGGCGCCGTTCCCGGCAGGATCACGCCGCCCCAGATCAGCGACTCCACGTCGCCGTAGGCCACACCGAGCTTGTCGAGCAGCCCGCGCACCGCCGCGACCCCGAGACCAATCGTGTCGATTTCCGTGAAATCCGTGAACGCCTTGAGAAATGGCGTCCGCATTCCGCCAACGATGACTGCTCTACGACTCATGACTTCTCTCCATCATGTTGGAATGGATGCCGGTCCGGCGCGGTATCCCGCTGTTAGTCCGGGCGTACAACGCCGGGTCGCGTTGTTTCCGCGTGGTAAAAACCAGCGGAAGGGCGCTCCGCTTGCCAAGCGGTTCACCCCGCGCTTCGAGCTGCGTGTCGCGTCGGCCCAACCCCAAGAACCCTTCTTGCCTTCCCGCCTTCCTGTTAGTCCGGGCGTGAAGCGTCGCGTCGCGACGTTCTAGAGTGATGGAGAGCATGCCGGTCATGCTCCGATGAATCCGCCGCCGCACACGCGCAGCACCTGGCCGGTGAGCCCGTGGGCCGCCGGCGACGACAGGAACGCGATCGCCTGGGCGACGTCTTCCGGCACGCCGCCTTGTCCGAGCGCGCTCAGGCGGCGACCGGCTTCGCGGATCGCGACGGGCACGGCGGCGGTCATGCGCGTCTCGATGAAGCCCGGGGCGACGGCGTTCACGGTAATGCCGCGACTCGCGAGCTTCGGCGCGAGGCCGCGCACGTAGCCCGCGACGCCGCCCTTGCTCGCGGCGTAGTTCGTCTGGCCGTTGTTGCCCGCGATGCCCGCAATGCTCGACAGGCACACGACGCGACCGCCGTCGCGCAGCGCGTTCGCCTCGAGGGCGGCGGTCAGCTTCACCACCGCGGCGAGGTTTACGCCGAGCACCATGTCCCACAGCTCTTCCTTCATGCGACCGAGGGTCTTGTCCCGGGTGATGCCGGCGTTCTGCACCACGATGTCCGCGCCGCCGAGCGCTCTCGCGGCGGCGACCAGCTTGTCGCCCGCGTCGGGTGCGATCACGTCGAGGCCGAGCGGCGTGCCCTTGATGTCGCGCGCGAGCTGGCTGGTGGGGCCGGCGTCTTCCGGGCGGTCGACGCACACGACGTGTGCGCCTTGTGCCGCGAGGAGCCGGGCCGTGGCCTCGCCGATGCCGCGCGCCGCGCCGGTGACGATGGCGATCTTGCGATCGAGCGCGCGCGCCGGCGTGCCGTGGCCGTTCATGCCAACGTCGCGCGCCGCGGCGCTGACGCTCACCGGCTGCGCGCTCACGAACGCCGAACGCGCCGACAAGAAGAACTCGAGCGCGCCCGCCACGCGGGATTCCGCGCCGCGATCGACAAGCAGCAGATTCGCGGTCGCGCCTTTTCCGCCGATCTCCTTGGCCGCGCTCTTGATGAAGCCGGTCAGCGCGCCGGCGATCATCAGGTCGTCGGCACGTCCGAGCGACGACGATGCGCCCCGACTGCGCGAGTCGGCTCATCAACGGGTGGAAGAAGTCGTAGATCGCGCGCAGCCCCGCCACGTCGCCGATGCCGGTCGCGTCGAAGACGAGCGCGTGCAGCCTGCTCGGCGCCGATGCCGGATCGCGCGGCGGACGCCCGTAGGCTTCGCCCGCGGCGGCGAACGCGCCGGGGGCGCCGTCGACGTATGGGTCGGCTCCCGCGCGCGCGACGGTCGTCGCGATCTCGCCGAGCAACGTCGCGCCCGGTGCCGCGCCGACGGCCACGGCGCGATCCATCAGCGGCCTTGCCGACCACGCGCCGCGCTCGCGCGCCAGGTTCGCGGGCAATGGAAGCGGCAAGCCCAGCGACTTCACGAGCGATCGCGCTTGCGGGTTTCGACCGAGATCGACGAGCCAGTCGGTCATGAGCCTCTCCTCTCGAAATTGCCTTCCAGGTACGCGCGTCCCGCCCGGCGCGTCGCCGACGTACAGGCCGCCAGCGTGGGTCGTGTACACGCCGACCTTCGCCGGCAGCACCAGCGGCCGCGTGAAGCGCGCCTCCACCACCGCCAGCGCGTCCACGTCGCCGGCCAGCACGTCGCGATTCACCGCCTCGATCGCGCGCGCCAGCGTGGCGAATCCGTGCAGGATCACCGAGCGGAACCCGGACGCTTTCGCGGCCGGCTTGATCCAGTGGATCGGGTTCAGATCGCCGGTCAGCTTCGCGAACTCCCAGCCGGCGTTCGCGGCGACGCGGAAGAACGCGATCTCGTGCGCATCCGCCGGCACCGTCGGACGCGCCTTGGCCGCCTTGGGGCTGGTTTGCCGGTCCGGCGCGGGTGGCGCAGGGGGCGCGCCCGGCGGCTCGGGGGGACGCAGCGGTACGAACGCGTTCAACGTCGCGACCACCGCTTGTGGCACGCTCGCGGTGCCGGTCACGATGCGCGTCGCGATCAAGGCGCGTCGACCGTTGTCGTCCACGCTCTCCAGGCGCGCTGCGACCTCGAGCGGTTCGCCGGCTGGAAGCGGTGCGTGCATCTCGATGCGACAGCCGGCGTTGATCACGCGCGCCATCGGGTAGTGCATGCCGGCGATGGCCTTCGCGGCGAGGGGGAAGCCCCACTGCGGGAACAGATGGGCGGGAACACGCCCCCGGTACCACGCGGGATCGCCGCCCACGTGCCGGACGTAGTCGCGGATCAACGTGTCCGGACGCGGGGACATCGTCGCGCGGATCCACGGACCCGGCAGCTCGCGCGCGGCGGAGGCGCTGTCGCGCTTCGGCAGCAGATCCGCTAGCGCGACCCCGGCGAGGGTCTTGAGCACCTGACCTTGATCGAGCAAGCGAAAGACGGAGACGCTCATGACTCACCATTGCGACGCTTGCCGCGCTTCTTGTGCGCTGCGTCGGTTCTGAACAGGCTCGCGCGGGCGATGCGCATCAGCTCGCGCTCGTAGCGGGCGTGGGCGCCGCGCGCGGGCTCGATCGCGCTCTCCACCACGGCCGCGCTGGCCGTGGCGCTGATGACGAGCTGCATGATGTGGACGACGTAGACCTCGGCGTCGACGTCCGCGTAGTGACGACCCGCGTCCCGGCCCTGCTGGATGTAGCCCGCGACGGCGTCGAGCCAGGGGCGCACGGAGTCCTTGAGCACCGTGCGCACCGCCTGCGGGCGGTCGAACATCTCGCGCACCAGGAGCCGGCCGCGATCGGGATCCGCGGCGAAGAAGCGGTACAGCTCGCCGAGCACGGCGTCGAAGCGGTCGTCGCTGGCCGTGGCGGCGAGCAGGATGCGCGGCATGATGTCGCGCCAGTGATCGAGGATCACGTCGATCACCGCTTGGCGCAGCGCTTCTTTGGACGAGAAGTAGTGGAGCACCGCCTGCTTCGTGACGCCGACCTCGTCGGCGATGAGCTGCAGCGACGTGTCGCCGAAGCCGCGCGCGGCGAAGAGACGCGTCGCGACATCGAGGACCTGCGAACGCACATCGGGGGCGGCGTTAGGAGCGCTTACCATTCGAACAGCAATCACTTACCACTTGGTAAGGCACACATCAAGAACATTCCGGCCGATTGGCCGTGGACTGGGCGGTTCCGCGCCGGACCAGCAAAACAACAATGACTCTGGATGGTTGGCGCCTTCTCCGGAGCTCGCGGCGAGGGCGCGCTGCCGGGTGTCGGACGGCGTGGGTGTACGGCGTCCATCGGCGCAAGGTGTAGGGCGGCGCGCCGGTGCAGATTGCAGGTCCTGCTTACTTGCGCGCACGCGCACTGGCTTGCGCGGTACCATGACGGCACGCTGAGGAGATGCTTGCCATGAAGACGTGCTGTTCGGTCCGGATCGGGATGACGGGGTTGGCGCTGGCGCTTGCCGCGTGCGGGTCGAGCGGAAGCTCGAGCGGTGGATCGGGGGGCAGCGGCGGCAGCGGCGCGATCGACGGCGGCGCGGGCGCGTCGGGAACGAGCGGCAGCGGCGGAACGAGCGGCAGCAGCGGGACCGGCGGCTTCGGAGCCGTCGGCGGCAGCAGCGGCGGCGCGGGCGTCGACGGCGGCGGCGCGACGGGCGGCGCTTCCGGAACCGACGGCGGCGGCGGTTCGTGCACCGATGGCGCGCAGAACGGCGACGAGACCGGCGTGGACTGCGGCGGGTCGTGTCCGGACGCGTGCGCCGACGGTAGCGGCTGCAAGCTGAACAGCGACTGCACGAGCGGCGTATGTCGCCAGGGGACGTGCCAGACGCCGACCTGTATCGACGGCGTGAAGAACGGCGACGAGACGGGCGCGGACTGCGGCGGACCGACGTGTCCGAACAAGTGCGCGGACGGCAGCGGCTGCGCCGACAACAGCGACTGCACGAGCAACGTCTGCGATCCCGGTACGAGCATGTGCGTGCCGGCGAACTGCACCGACGGCGTGAAGAACGGTAACGAGACGGATCTGGACTGCGGCGGAAGCTGCGCGCCGTGCCCGGACAACGGCGCGTGCAACACCGGATCCGATTGCAAGAGCCAGGTCTGCACCGGCGGCGTGTGCCAGACGGCGACTTGCACCGACGGCTACCAGAACCAGGACGAGACGGACGTCGACTGCGGCGGCGCGACGTGCCCTGGCTGCGGCGTGGGTTCCAAGTGCAACACCTGGAACGACTGCTCGACGCAGGGCTGTGTCGGCGGCCATTGCGTCATCCCGTGCACCGCCGGCGACATCCAGTGCAACGGCGACGTGGCCCAGGTCTGCGACGGCCACGGCGGCTTCTCGACCACGACCGACTGCACGACGACGAGTCAGGTCTGCGCGGCGGGCTCGGTTGCGCGGCGTGCAAGCCCGGAACCGGCAGCTGCAGCGGCTCGACGGCACCTACTGCAAGGACGACGGCAGCGGCTATGCCACGGCGAGATTGCGATACCGTTGCAGGGCATGACGTGCAACGCGTCGTCCGGGTCGTGCGACGGCGCGTGCGCGCCGCAGGCGCTCGGCCAGAGCTACATCGGCTGCGACTACTACGCGGTGACGATGGCGAACACGTTCCTGAATCAGGGCACGTTCTACTTCTCGATCTCGATCTCGAACACCGGCGTCTTCGACGGCGACGGTGACGATCACCCGCGGCGCCGCACGATCGCGACCCAGACGCGTGGCGGTCAACGCCGGCGCGCTCAAGGGAAGTGCACGCTAAGCCCTGGGTGTCGGCGATCTCGAACAGGCGACGACGCAGAACGCGACCGGGCGCGTACCGCATCCGCAGCACGCAGCCGGTCACGGTGTACCAGTTCAACCCGCGCGACTACACAGATCGGCGACCGCGCTCGTTCACCAACGACGCGTCGTTGCTGATTCCCGACACCGCGCTGGCCGGCAACTACCGCGTCGTCGGCGTATCCCACTTCTGGGGCTCGCCGGGCGAGATGGCCGTGACCGGGACGGAGGACGGCACGAGTCGTCAACGTCCGGGACCAGCGTCGCGGTCAACGCCGGCGGCGGGCTCGCGGCGAACGGACGGCACCGTGACGCTGAACCGCGGGGACGTGCTCCAGATCACGAACCCTGCGCCGAGCAACCAGGCCTACGGCGGCGACATGAGCGGCACGTCGATCACGGCGTCGCATCCGGTCGAGGTGTTCGGCGGGCACAACTGCGTCTACATCGACTACAACCAGGGCTACTGCGACCACCTCGAGGAGATCATCTTCCCGCTCGAGACCTTGCGTTCCGACTATCTCGTCAGCGCGCCGTACAACGCGAACGGCACGCCGCAAGCAGTTCGTACGGATCGTCGGCACAAGGCAGGGACCACGCTCACCTTCGATCCCGCCTCGGTGCACGCGAGCGCGACCATCGGCGCAGGCCAGGTGCTGACCTTCGAGACGACGAAGAACTGCCGGGCTTCCAGTCTTCGGCAGCCGATCATCATCGGGCAGTACATGGAGGGCTGCGACAACTTCACGCGCAGCGCCACTGCGGCGATCCGGCGATGACCACGGCGATCGCGACGGACCAGTTCCGGGACAACTACCAGTTCGTCGCGCCGGCGAACTACGGTCAGAACTGGGTCAACGTGATCGCGCCGACGGGTACGTCGGTGCAGATCGACGGCAACGCTCGCCGCTCGACGAACTGGTCGGCGATCGGCGCGAGCGGCTACTCCGTGGGACGCGCCTCGCGTGCGCTGGCGAACGCGCCGGTTGCACCGGCGTGCACACCGACCAGCAGCAGGCAGCCGTTCGGCATCCAGGTCTACGGCTACGGTACAGACACGAGCTACATGTACCCGGGCGGCCTCGACCTCAAGCGTCAGTAGCGGTCCGGACAAACGAATCCCCGGACGCCCGACGGTGCTGACGGATACCGACGGACGCCCGGGGACATCGCACGGTCACATGGGGGTGATGGTGACCTTCACGAGGCTGGTGGCGGCCGGGTAGCGCCCAGACGGGGTCGTTCTGCATCCGCACCGTGCCGTCACCCTCCGCCGGGCCGGTGTTCGGCGCCGTCTGGTGACCGGCTTGATCCGGACCGGCGGCGCCGGACTGGTTCTCCTCGGTGCCGGCATCCCACGCGAACAGATGCGCGGCGACGTCGGTGGCGATGTCCGCGTCGGAGCGGACGGCGCCGGACGAGTCGAGCAGCTGCGATGCCACCGGGGTCGAACGCCATGAACGTGTCGTTCGACGGCGCGAGCATGGCGTTGAGACTCAGGAACCGGTGCGTCGAGTCCGCCGTGACGGTGAACTTGAAGCTCTGGCCCGGCGAGAGCGGCCCGGCGGTGGACGTGCCGTCGGCCATGTTGTCGACGCCGGAGCTCCCGACGCCGGACATGCCGCCGAGCTCGGTGGCGAACAGCGACGGATTGCCGTCTTCGGCGAGCTTCTCGAGGCCCGCCGACGCCTTGCCGCCGTCGTCGAAGACCATCGTGCTCGCGTCGTGCAACGACCACGCCACCGGGGCCACCTTGCCGGGGTACGCCGTGGTGTCGGACGTGTTCGTGACCGTGACGTCGAAGTCCATCGCGCCTGTGCCCTTGACGACCGTGACGCTGACGTAGCCGCCAGCCATGCTGCCCGCGAGATCGTTGGTCGCGTCGGCGTACAGGCGCACGGTGTTGTCCGGGTCGGCGGCGCCGGTGTTCGGCGCTGCCTGCATCGGCGCTGTGTTCGGCCCGATGCCGGGCACCTCGTTCTTCTCCGTGCCGGCGTCCCACACGGAGAGCATCCGCATGATGTCGGCTTGCACGTCCGCGGCAGGCCGCGCGCCGCTGCTATCCATCAGCGCGACGCCGCTCGGCGGCAGCGCCAGGAACGCGTCGTTCGTCGTCCCGACCATGCTGGCGAAGCTCAGCATCGGGTGGCTCGCGTCCGGTGTGACCATGAACGTGAACGAGTCGCCGGGCAGCGCCGGGCCGGCGGTCGACGAACCGTCTTTCATCGTCACCGCTCCGACCGTGCCGGTGCCGCTGGCGCCGGTGTCCGCCGTGACGAGCGCGGCGGGTGAGCCGTCCTCGGCGAGGCTCTCGAGGCCGGTCGGGGCGGGCATGCCCGGCGTGAACAGGGACCAGCTGCTGTCGTGCGTCGCGTAGAACACCGGCGCGATCGGCGTGGTGATGGCGTGCATCGACGCGCTCACGTTGTCGATCTTGATCGTGAACGTGCCGCTGGACTCCGTCACCGTCACCGCGACGATCTTGCTCGGGATCGGCAGCGCACGCGTGCTGTTCGTGAAGTGCGCGATGGCGCCCTCGGCGGGGCCGGTGTTCGCGGCGGCCTGGCGCGGAGCCTGGTCCGGGCCCATGCGCGGCGCCTCGTTCTTCTCGGTGCCCGCGTCCCACAGGTGCACCATCATGCTGACGTCCTGCTGGGCCATCGGCATGCCGTTGCTGTCGAACAGCGCGATGCCGGCACCGTCCGGGCCGATGAACGTGTCGCTCGACTGCCCGAACATGCTCGCGAAGGAGAGCTTGCCGTCGGCGGGCGTGGCGCTGACGGTAAACTCGTAGGCGCCGCCCGGCGTCGCCGGGCCAGCGGCGGAGGCGCCGACGGGCGTGTTGAAGACGCCGCTGTCGGCGATGTTCGTGTCGCTCATGAGCGAGGTGGCGAGCATCGACGGATCGCCGTCCTCGGCGATGTGCTCGAGCCCGTCGCCGCGATCGGCCTGGCCCGCCGTGAACAGCGGATCGGCCGCGCTGCCGAGCGTCCACACGCCGGGCGAGATCGGCGTCGGCGCCGGCGTGTCGCCCGAGACATTCTCGATGCGCACCTTGAACATCGTGCTCGTGGCGCCGGCCATGCCGCCCATCCCGGCCGTGCCGGCCATCCCGGCGCTGCCCGCCGTTCCGCCACTGCCGGCCGTGCCCGCGCTGCCCGCGGTTCCGGCGCTGCCCCCGGTGCCCGACGTGCCGCCGGAGCCAGATGAGCCGGCGGTGCCCGCCATGCCGGCGGCGCCACCGGACCCGCTCGTGTCGTCGCTGCCGCACGCGGCCAAAGCCAGCGGAAGCATCAAGGAAATCGCCGAAAGTACATACAAGCGCATGACATCCTCCAGTGAAGTGGCGGACCACTCCCTCACGCGTCGGCCTGCAAGCTGACGCACTCTCCCGTTCGCCCCCGCGAGAAGGTCGCAAGGGCGCTCCTGCCCGGGGTTATGCGGCGCGCGGGAGGTGGTTACAGGTTGGTCTGCGAATACGACCCGGCGTTGCAGGATGCGCCGGTGATACGCTCGGGCCGTGGTGCCTGGAGCGCGTACGGACGGGAAGTCGGGCCGCTTCGTCATCGGCTGCACATTCGTGGTGTGCCTCGCGATCGCGGTGCTCATGGCGTTCGTCACCGCCCTCGGCGTGGGCATCTCGCTGGCGGAGAAGCACTCGCCGGGCGAGCCATTCGTCCAGCGCGCCATCCTCGTCGGCGTGACAAGCGGCTTGGTCACCGCCTTCTTCGCGCTCGTGGCCAAACGCCTCTACTCGGAGTGGCGCGGCCAGCCGCTGGCTCACGTGATCCCGGTGTGGATCGCCGTGCCGATCTCCTTCGCGCTCGGTGTCGGCAGCATCGTCACGATCTTCACCGCCGCGCATCACGGCTACACCGGCGGCGCCGGCGGGATCTTCATCGGCTACGCCGCATGGACGACGTGGAAGTGGCTGAAGCGCAAGCCAGCAACGGACCCCACCGACGGCGCGCTCGGACGCCCGCGCTAGACCAATCGCGCCTGCGTGTCCCTGCACGTCGCTCGCGCGTACGCGGCCGAGCTGCACGGCGCGTTGCGGGGCGTGCCGAGGATGCCTTCCGGGCTTCAGGCCGCCGCGGCGCGGAATCACTGGCAGCGCCGGCCTGGCACGAGCGTAGAGACCGGCGAGCTGCCGAGGTGCGGCCCGTCATGATCGTCGAGGAGGCCGCGCGCGCAGATCGAAACCGAGCTGCTACGCACTCCCACCCCACCGGTGCGTCCATCTCGGCCGGTGGTATCCTGACGTCGATGGCCCAACCGAAGCACATGCCCGAACCGGTCCCAGCCGCGCTGAAGCCGCTCGTCGATCAGCTCGCGAAGTTGACCGGCGAGCAGCGGCGACTGGTGGTCGAGGCCGCCGAGCAGAGCGTTGAGCCCCGCGAGTTCGTCGGGCTATCGGAGCAGGACATCCAGCGGCTCACCGGCGTCGTGGCCATCGGCGGCAACGCGCTCGACGATTGCGACGCCTTGTACGATGGCTGACGCCGTCCTGGACGCGAACGGTTGGTCGGCCTGTTCGACCGGAACGACACGCTCCACGCCGCCGCTTCCGAGCTCGTGCAACGCATCATGGCGAATGGCGACGTCGCACTGCTGCTCGACTTCTGCGTGGCCGAGGCGCTGTCGGTGGTGTGTCGCAGGAGTCGCGAGCGGAAGACGAATCCACCCGACCTCACGGCCATCTTCGAACACGTCCGCACGCTCGACGACGCCGGAAAGATCGTTCGCGCGGAAGGCGAGTCGTTTGCGGAAGTTCTCGCCGTGATGCAGACCACGTCCGGCGCACTGAACTTCAACGACGCGCTCCTGGTCGTACTACAGCGACGCTGAACGATCGGCGACGTTGGTCATGTCCGGCTCGATCTGGCCGAAGGGTTCCGGCGTCTCGCGTAGGCGGCCGTACTCGTCGTCCGTTGTTTGCGCCGTCGCTTCCTCGTGCCCTCGGTCTTCCTCCTTCCTTGCGGCGCATCACCGCATGCGGCAAGCGCCGGATCGCACGCGCAGGATGACCGGGTCAGCGCCGCCGGCTTGGATCGCGCCATGAACGGATCATGCATCGCTGGCGCCACCGCGCTTTGCCGGATTCAAGCCCGTGTACGGTCATCACATGTATGGCGACGGGTTCGACAAGGCTACCGCCAGCAAGACTCTCGTCGATGTGAACCTCGACGACCCCGCGCTCCAATGGCAATGCGAGCCCACGCCGAACTGGCCGGACGGCGGCATCCCGTAGCGCGGCAGACGCGCGACGAAGTTCGTACACACGTCGTAGGTTGGCGCGCCCGGCAGGATTCGAACCTGCGACCGGCGGGTTAGAAACCCGCTGCTCTATCCGGCTGAGCTACGAGCGCCGACGCCGCGGGATCTAGCATTTCGGGCCACGGGGCAGTAGCGCCAGGTCTGGAATCCAGTGCAGCTGATGCGCCGCATCACGCCGGATGATGCACGACACGCCACGGACTTGTCGGGGCTCGCGGGGCGCGAGGGGCGGAGGTAGAGTCCGCCGCATGTGGGGCACAAGAACGTATCTGATCGGTTGCGCGGCTGCCGTGCTGGTCGCGTGTGGCGGTTCCGAACCGCCGCCCTCGGCGCCGGAGCCCAGCGCTCCGGAACCCGAGCCGGCGGCGTCGATGACCGCGCCCGCGTCCGCGCCGTCCGAGGCGGACGAGGAAGCGCCGGGCGCGAAGCAAGACAAGCCCGACGACGGCGACAAGCCGAAGTCGGACGTGCCCGAGCCCGCGTTCAAGGACGGCATGTCCGTCAACGACGCGATCAACGCCGTGCCGCAGGGCGTCGAGCGCGTGAACGTGGACGAGGAGACGCTCGGCAAGCCGCTGCAGAGCTTCGACGTGTACGCGCCGTGCAAGCCGCGCCCCAACGAGCACTTCAAGATCAAGGTCGCGATCTGGGACGGCAAGGCCGTCGGCGTGGACGTTCACACCACGCCGGACAACAAGAAGCTCACGGCGTGCATCGACAAGCAGATCCGCTCCCTCAGCTGGAAGGATCCGGTCAAGTCGCTGAACACCGTCGAGTACGCGTTCTGACGGCGGGCCGCGCGCTGCGCGGTGGGGCGGAGTTCAGCTAGGGTCGGGCGGGTCGAACGACTGCCCGTTCGCACCGCGGATCTGCTCGGAGGTGCGGCCGAAGCGGCGCTCCTTCTGCGAATAGTCGGCGATCGTGTCGAGCAGCGTCTGTGGGCGGAAATCGGGCCACATGATCGGCAGGAACGCGAGCTCCGCGTAGGCCGCCTCGAACAGCAGGAAGTCGCTGAGCCGGCTCTCGCCGCCGGTACGGATCAAGAGATCGACGTCCGGCAGGCTGTGCGTGGACATCTCCCGGTGGAAGCACGCTTCGTCGATCTCCTCCGGGAGCACGAGGCCGGCGCGTGCCCGCACCGCGAAGGCGCGCGCCGCTTCCACGATGTCGTTGCGACCGCCGTAGGAGAGCGCGAGCGTGAGCGTCATGCGGTCGCCGTCCGCGGTGTACTGCATCAGATCCTCGACGGCGCGGCGCGTCTCGGTGGGCAGCTCCTCGAGCTGGCCGATGACGTTCAGGCGGATGCCGTTCTGGCGCAGCTCCGCGCGCTCCTGCTTGGCGAACTCGACGAGCAGGCGCATCAAGGCTTGCACCTCCGCCGTCGGCCTGGCCCAGTTCGCGACGCTGAACGCGTACAGCGTCAGGTACTCCACGCCGATGCGCGCGGACGTCTCGACGGCGTCGCGCACGGCGCGCGCGCCCTCGGCGTGGCCTTCGGCGCGCTCGAGCCCGCGGGCCTTCGCCCAGCGGCCGTTGCCGTCCATGATGATCGCGACGTGGCGGGGGATCTCGGTCTGTCCGTTGTCCAACTTGGTTCTCTCGAGAGGGACGTTGAAGCTATCGGGTGTGAAGTGGAGACTGCCAGAGGAGCGCACGCCCAGAGCGGAGCGTGTGTGGAGCTTCGATGGAGAACGCGCCGCGCGGTGGCCGGCGCCGGGGCGGTCGGTTTCCGCGCCGGACCGGCAATAAACCCCAGAATTACGGTTGGTTACGCTCATTATCCGGCGCTGGGCCGGGCTCGGAGTGGCGCGGCTCGCTGGCCAGCTCGACGGCCTCGCGGAGCTGTTCGGAGGCACGCCGGCGGGCCGGCGGCAGCTCCACGCGGAAGGCGACCTCGGGCGGACCCGCGCTCGAGAGGTCCACGCTGCCGCCGTGCGACTCGACCACCGCGCGCACGATCGCAAGGCCGAGGCCCGAGCCGCCCTTGTCGGCGCGCGTGGTGACGAAGCGCCGGAACAGGCGCTGCCGCACATGGCGCTTGATCTCGCCGTGGCTGGTGACGGTCACGACGACGCGCGCCTCCTCGCGGCGAACGGCGATCGCGATCGGCGTGTCGTCCGGCGAGTGCACGATCGCGTTGTCGATCAGGTTGCCGACGGCGCGGGCGAGCCACACCGCGTCGCCGCGTACGCGCGCGTCGCCCTCGACGCTGAGCGCGACGCGCTTCGCGTCGGCCAGCGCCTCGATGGCGGTGCGCACCAGCGCGGCGAGATCCACCGACTCGTAGTTCTCGACGCCGCGCGCCTCGATGCGGGCGAGCCCCAGCAGATCGCCGAGCAGGCGCTCGATGCGCGCCGTCGCTTCGCGGATGCGGGCGACGAAGCGGCGTGCCTCCTCCGGCTCATCGAGCGCGCCTTCCTCCAGGATCTCCGCGCTGGCGCGGATCGCCGCCACCGGGTTCTTGAGCTCGTGGGACAAGTCGGCGGCGAACGCTTCGACGAAGGGGCGTCCTTCGAGCTGGCGGCGCATGGAGTCGATGGACCGCGTGAGACGCGTCACCTCGCGTCCGAACGGCGACGGCGGCGACGCGACGCGCTCGCCGGCGCTGAGGCGCTCGGTGAAGCGGGCCAGACTCTCGAGCGGCAGCGCGATGGCGCGCCCGATCCACGCGGCGGCCAGCGCGGCGACGGCGCCCAGCACCAGGCTGATGACGAGCACCGTGGGCGCGAAGTCGGCGAGCAGGCGCTTCATGACCACCGTCGGCTTGACCACACGTACCGCGCCGACGCGCTGCCCGTGCAGGATGATCGGGTGATCGACGGCCACCGTGCCAGGCTCCTGCTCCGCGACAGTGGGCCCGCGCGGGAACAACACGCGACCGCGCTCGTCGAGCAGCTCGAGGCGTAGATCCGCCCCGCGATCGCGCTCCTGTTGCATGCGATCGGCGATCTCGTCGATGCGCATGCCGCTGCGATCCATCTCGCCCTCGATGATGCCGGAGATGCTCGTGGCCTCGTCGTGCGCCGCCTGCAGCGCGATGCGTACGGCGCGCGCATCGATGCGGTCGATCACCATCAGCCCCAGACCGAAGGCGAACGCGCCGACGATCACCGCCAGCGCGATGAACACCTGCATGCGGATCGACATGCCGCGTGTGCGCGTGCCGAGCAGTCGCGACACGATGAACGCGACGAACAGGATCAGGCCGATCGACGCGGCCGCGACGATGATGAGCCGGATCACGTCGTGTCGCCCGACGACGGCTCGTCGGTCACGCGGTAGCCCACGCCGCGCACGGTCTCGATCAGGCCCGGGTCACCGCCGGATTCGGCGACCTTCTTGCGCAGCGATTTCACGTGCGAGTCCACGGTGCGGTCGCTGATCGCGAAGCCGTCGCCCCACACGCGGTCGATCAGCTGGGCGCGGGTGTACACCCGCCCCGGGCTCTCGAGCAGGCTCGCGAGCAGGTCGAACTCGACGCGCGTCAACTCCAGCGCCTGACCCGACACGGTCGCGCGCCGCGTGGCTTCGTCCACCGTCATCGCGGACGGGGCCTGGGCTTGCCGGTCCGGCGCGGCCGGCGTCGCGGACCGCCGGAGCACCGCGCGCACGCGCGCTACGACCTCCCGCGGCGAGAAAGGCTTCGTGACGTAGTCGTCGGCGCCCGTCTCGAGCGCGGCCACGCGATCGGCTTCGCTGTCGCGACTGGAGAGCACGATCACCGGCGTCGGCTGGCCGCGATGACGAAGCTTGCGGATCAGATCGAAGCCGCTGCCGTCGGGCAGCATGAGGTCGAGCACGATCAGGTCGGCGTCCGCGGCGCCACGGTCGGCATCCGCGAAGCTAGCCGCGGTGCTTACGGTGAAGCCGTCGCGCTTGAGCGCATAGCCGACGCTCTCGGCGATCGCCGGCTCGTCCTCCACGACCAGGATGCGCTGCGCCATGCGACGTCGCCCAACCTAGCACCCTGCGGAGCGCGGTGTGCCCTGTCGTCTGCAGGCCGGGGCGCCTCAGAACTGGCGGATCCGCACCGGCACGGGCGTAAACCCGCCGCGCGGCGCGCGGGGAAACACCGGCGTACGTTCGGTTGACGGCCAGTCCTCGGGCTCTTCCGCCCGGCCGTCGAGACGACGCTGCGGAGGCGGAAGGGTCGGCGCTTCCCGATCGACCCGATGCGTCGGTCCATCGAACGAGCTCCGCCTTGCGAAGAACCAGGGGGAGTGTGCCGTTGCCATGTCTCACACTACGGCGACGCTCCGGCGCTCTTTAGCCACGACCTGATTTGAATGGCGCGACAGCGGAATTTTCGCGCTTCGGTGAGTCTTGCGCGGCGCGTGCGAAAGCGGGAACCTCGCTGCATACGAGGTGGAGCAGTCATGAGCTTTGTCGACTTGAATCACGCTTCCCGCGGCGCGCTCGTCGCCGCGGCAATTTCCATTCTTGGCCTGGGCCTCGTGCAGTGCTCGGCCAGCGGCAACGGCTCGACCGTGAACAGCGGCGGCAGTGGCGGCAGTGGCAACTCGGGCAACTCGGGAGGCAGCGGCAACTCGGGAGGTAGCGGCGGCTTCGACGCCTCGTCCACCGGCGGCTCCGGCGGCTTCGACGCCGGCAACACGCAGGACGCCAGCCCCGACGCGTTCTTCGTCAACGATCCGCCGCCCGCGAGCTGCAACGACGCGGGTCAGCACTACCAGGCGCCGGGCGGCACGCCGGACTGCCCCGACGACAAGAACTACGAGGGCTGCCCCTGCACCAAGGCGGGAGAGACCGCCGCGTGCTGGCCGGGCTTGCGCAAGAACCGCAACCACGGCTCGTGCAAGGACGGCACCACCACCTGCGTGCTCGCCGGCGAGAGCGCCCTCAAGTGGGGACCCTGCGACGGGTACACGGGCATCGATCCGAGCACCGGCCTGCCCCTCGGCACGGCGGGCGCGGCAGCGTGCGGCTGCTTCAGCAGCGGCTACTGGAAGCTCGACAACCTGAGCCCGTGCTTCTACACGAGCGGCACCAACCAGGTCGCGTTCTCCGTCTCGACGTACCTGAACCCGTCGACCAGCCAGTACGAGTGCCCGCAGGGCGCGACCGCGCAGTCGCCGGCTCCGTCGGCGCCGTTCACGCCGGACACCGTCACGGCGGACTGCACGGGCTACTTCAAGCTCTGCTACACGTTCAAGGCGCTCGCTGCCGTGAACGGCAAGCCGGCGCCCACCGACTGCACGATGACCCAGGTCTGCACGGAGGGTTACTACGGCACCGCCAACCAGGCGCAGCCGTTCCCCGATCTGCCCGGCTGGATCACCGACAGCTCCGAGCTCGCGTGCGCGCAGCAGTTCGTCACCAACGGCGGCTACGCCGAGATGAGCGTCGACGGCACGAGCGACGAGTGCGACAAGGTCGGCAAGGTCTTCCAGACCGTGACCTACTGTCCGTTCAAGTGCTCGGATCCGGCGAACAAGCAGGACCCCGACTGCGTCAACTGCACGAACGGCGGCGGCGGCGCGTTCTGAGCTCAGGCGAAGAACGTCTGGACCAGCTCGCGCGTGGCGTTCGGCAAGCCGGCGAGCTGCTCGGGCACCGGCGTCATGCCGGCGAAGTTCACGACCAGGCCGCCGGGGCGCACTTCCAGGTGTCCGGCGAAGCCCCAGCGCGCGAGCAGTCGGCGCACGGCGGGCGGAAACGCCGCGGCGGCCTCGCTGCCCGACGCGGCGAAGGTCGCCATGTGCGCGTCCCACGCGGGATCGCCCAGCTCGACGCGGGGTGGCGGCGGGTTCTCGAAGAACGCGACGCGCGTGTTGAAGTGCTCGCCGCCGCGCGCGGCCGCTCGCCGGCGGAAGCCCGGATGGATGACGAAGATCATCACGGTGCGGGCCAGCGGCTCGCTGTCGAGCGGGGCGAGCCAGGGCTCCGCGACGGTCACGCCGCCCGGCGCCAGCGACCACGACACGCTGTTGAACCAGCCTTCCGGGCTGGTCATGGTGTCGTAGGGCTCCCACGCGCGAAACCAGTCCTGGGCGGGAAAGCCCTCGTAGGCGAAGCGCTGCGCGCGCGCCCACGCGGCGACGCGATCCGAGCCGGGCGGCAGCCGGGGTGGCTCCTGGGCCATGACCCCAGGGGTAGCACGGCCCGGGGGCGGCTTGACGGGCCCGAGTAGGCGCGGGTACCACACGGCCGTGAAAGAGCTTCGTCGGGTTACAGCCCGTGTCCTGTTTGGAGTGGTGGTTGCGAGCGGCGTGGCCGTCGCTTGTGGCGGCGCGCAGGAGACGCCGCAGACCGAGGGCCAGAAGAAGGACGAGGCCAAGGCCAGCCGCCTGCTCGACCGCGCGCGGGAGACCAAGGATCCAGACCGCTATCGCGAGCTCATCACGCGCTTCAGCGACTCCAAGGCTGCGGCCGACGCGCGCGACGAGCTGGCGGCGATCCTGGTCAAGCAGGCCGAGACGGCGATGGCGCAGAAGGATTGGCGCACCGCCGAGGATCGCGCCGAGGAAGCGCGCATCTATGCCGGACTCGAGCTGACGCGCAAGGCCGTGGCCGTCGAGGACCAGCTCGACAAGTCGCGCGCCGCCCAGATCGCCGGCCAGGCGTCGGAGCTCGCGAAGGACGGCAAGTGCGCGAGCGCGCTCAAGGCCGTCGCGACGCCGCTGCGCAAGAAGCCGCGCGACACCTTCAAGCAGCAGGTCCAGAAGCTGTCCGGTCCCGCCCTGGTCGATTGCCTCGCCAAGAAGCTCGCCGGCGAGGTCGATCAGGGCAACCTGGATCCGGCGCGCGCCATGATCGAGACGCCGGACGCGACCACCGCGCTCTCGAACAAGTACTACCAGGCCGCGCACGACGTGCTGCTGAAGCTGATCGTCAAGCGCAGCACCAGCGAGATCCAGCCGCTGCTCGCCGCCGCCAAGTGGACCGACGCCATCGCGCGTCTCGACGATCTGCAGAAGGCCGGCAAGCTGAGCGACAAGGAGCGCCAGGTCGCGTTCGGCATCGTGCAGGACGCCATCCACGACAAGCTGATGAAGCTGGCCAAGGAGGGGCTCACCGCCGACAAGCCCAGCCGAGGACATGGATCAGATCGACGCGGACGCGAAGATCGCCGCGTGGAAGACGCTCCCGGACGATCTCTCGGCGGCGCGTGATGTGTCTGGCGATCGCCGTGGAGTGCGAGCGTCTGAAGTGCAAGACCCAGACGCCGACCAAGGCATGGGCGTGGGGCGCCGTCGTGGTGCATCCGCCGGACGCCGCTGAAGGCGCGGAGAAGGCGAAGATCAATCACGCCCAGCAGGTATGGATCCTCGCCCACGGCAAGAAGAACGTGCTCGTCGCGCTGCAGGATCCGGGCAAGCCCGGCGCGGGCGACGTGTGGGCGAAGGCCGACGGCTGGGCGGATCCGGATCACCTGAAGAGCGGCGACACCGACACCTGGCTGCCGCCCACGGACCAGCTCGTCGGCGTCCAGGTGTGGGGGCCGCTGCGCCCGCCCAGCAAGGAATACCACCTGGGCGTCGTCACCAAGGTCGAGGGCAAGCAGGTCACCGTCAAGCGCATGGCCGACAGTCTCGAGGCTACCGTCGCGCTGTCCAGCGTGCGCATCGGCAAGTTGGCCAAGGGCCTCAAGATCATGGCCTTCTGCGAAGACGAGCTGCATCCCTCCAGCGCGAAGGTCGACGGCATCGTCACGACCGAGGGCGGCGTGCCGAAGGTGAAGATCGCGTGCGACAAGGGCGGAATAACGCGGGTCGATCTCGGCGGATCGATCACCTCCCGCGCCGAGTGGCTTCCGCCGCGCAAGCCGTGAAGACGCTGCTCCTGATGCGGCACGCGAAGGCGAGCCGCGACGATCCCGGCGCTCGACGACTTCGATCGTCCGCTCAACGTGCGCGGCAACAAGGCGGCGCCGCGCATGGGACGCCAGCTGGCGGACAAGGGCCTGGTGCCGGATCGCGTGCTGGCGTCGTCGGCGACGCGTGCGATGGAGACGGCCCGCGCGGTAGCGGCGGCGTGCGGCTTCGCGGGATCGGTCGCCGCGCTCGACAGCTTGTACCTGGCGCCGCCGCCGGCCTACGTCGCCGCGCTGGCGCGCCTCGCCGACGACGTGATCCGGCCGCTCGTGGTCGGCCACAATCCGGGCATGGAGGATCTCGTGGCGCAGCTCACCGGCCGTCAAGAGGCGATGAGCACCGCCGCGCTGGCCGTCATCGACGTGGACATCGCGCACTGGGCCGACTTCGACGCCGCGACGCGTGGCTCGCTGCGTCGGCTCTGGCGCCCGCGCGAGCTCGATTAGCGCGCAACCGGCGTGCCGCCTCGCCCGACCAGCGCTGCATGGTCGCGAGAACCTCGCCTGGGCTCATCGGTCTGTCCCTTCTTGTCGCCTCCGGGCTCTGCCGGTGCGGCGCGGAACCCCGCGGCACGCGCCCGCGCGCGTCGCCGCTCGACGTCGGTCCGTTCGTCGCGGCGCCGCGCCCGCCTCGATCCCGCGACGATGCCGCCACGCCTTCGCCGCTTCGCGCTCCGCGTCGCGGCGCCGTGCTGACAGGTCCGCTCGCCGATGCCGGCGCGTCGTCCAGCGACGGCGGTGCCGGTGCGACGTCCAGCGACGGCGGTGCGTCGCGCGTCGCCTTCGCGCTGGACGAGGCGGGCGACGTCGCGGCGTTCGATCCAGTGAGTGGCACCACGCTCGGGCGCTACCCCTTCGGTGGCAATGTCAGCGATCTCTGCTGGGACCGCTGGCGCGGTCGACTGGTGTTCGCCCAGGCCGACGGCTACGTGGACGGCAGCCGCGTGTACGCCCTCGCGTGGGACGGCGGTTTCGCGCTGCGCGCTGCGTCCGGGGGCGTCCCCGCGCACGCGCGCCTCGCCTGTACGGAGGCCGGCGTGCTCGTGGTGGCGGACGACCTGGGTCTATCGTGGTGGACGCTGCTCGACGAATACCTCGCGCCGGTCGGCGCGAGCGCCCAGCTACCCGTCGCTGCGTCGCTCGTGCCCGCCGCCGCGCATTGGATGACGGGCCTCGCGCTTCACGCGTGGTCGGGCGACGGCTATCGCGACGAGCTCGTCGCGGTGGACGCTCCCGGCGTCGCCTGGAGCGCCGCGACGACGCTGTTCGACGCCGGACGTGGCAAGCGCCACGCGTCTGGTGAGCGGCGCGACGGCGGACGCGGCTTGGCTCGTCCGCCGTCCGCGCCAAGGCGGCACGCTGCGGCTGGCCGCCGTGGATTCTGGCGCATCCCGCCGTGTCGTTCGGCGACGCCGCCGTGGACCCTGGAGCCGGCGAGCTCGAGGACGTGCTCTACGAACCGGACGAGCGCGCCCTCGTGCTGCTCGTGGAAAGCGAGAACGGTGCGACGCTCGCTGTCGTGCCGACCGGACCCGGCGGTTCCGCGCCGCACCGGCAGCTCCCGGCGCATGCCCGGAGATCGAATGCGGCGCTGCACGCGCTGGCGCGCGACCGGGTGTCGGGGCGCATCCTGGTTGCCACGGCGGCGGGCATCTTCGCGTTCGCTCCCGCGGGCACGAGCGCCGCACCGGCGCTCGCGCCGGTCGAAGCGTTCGCCGCGCCGGAGCTGCACGCGCCGGTGCTCGTGCCGTGAACGCTCAGTTGCAGCTATCGAGCGGCGCGATGGGGGCGAAGGTGTGGTTCTTCAGCGGCGCGCACACGTTCAGGTCCTCGCAGGCCTTCTTGCCGCCGGCGGTCGTCTGGTAACACGCCTGGCCGGCGCCGCAGCCCGGAACGCAGTCCGTCGCTGCGACCTGCGGGAAGCGCGTGTTCGGGTAGCACGCCTCGTCGGACGCGCAGCTCGACGAGCAGCCCGTCGTTGGTGTGATGGCGTCGAGATCGGTCATCGCCGTCTCGAGAACGCTCTTCAGCGTCGCATAGCTCTGGTTCAGCTTGTTGGCCGTGTCGGTCGTAGCGACGCACAAGAACTTGCTGCGACCGCAGATCGTCACCGTCTCGCATCCCGGGGACGCGGGGCCGGCGGCCTCTAGCTGAGCGTCGCCGTAGAGAACCTTTCCGCCGACCATGACCAGGCGCACGTCCTTCGAGTGCGCCGCCAGCACGGCGTCGTAAGGCTTCTGGACGTCGCCGCCGATGACGAAGAGATCGGCGTACATGCCCGTGGCGATCGACCCGATGAGCGCGTCGGAGGCCAGCACCTTCGCGCCGTTCTTCGTGGCCATCACGACTAGATCCTTGGGCGTCAGCAGGTCGCCGAAGTGGGCGTTGTCCCAGGCGTCGGCGAAGCGCAGCTCGTCGAGCATGTTCTGGCTGCCCCCCATGGACCAGTCCGGGCCGAGCGCGATGGTGATGCCCGAGCTCAGGGCCAGCGGAATGTTGGTGGTCACGCCGTAGAGCGCGACGTTCGACGCCGGCGACCACGTCAGCTTCATGTCGTTCGCGGCCATGGTGGAGAACTCGGTCGCCCCGAACGCCACGCCGTGCGTGATGGTCGTCTCGGGCGCGTACAGGCAGTCGGTGGGCGTTCCAGCAACCGTTCCACTGGGCGCCGAATACGAAAGCGCGCCGAGGTCCGCGAACTCGCCGCTCGCGTTCGACGCCGGCGTGCCTTCGCCGACGTGGATCAGGTACGCCTGGGTTTGCTGGGGGGTAGCCGTGATGTTCCTGCAGACTCCGACCTCGCTGCTCGCCGGCCCGAGCGCGTTGGTCTGGATGTGCTCGTTGCCGTCCGGGCCGTTCTCCGCGTCGATCGACCTCGCGAGCGAGTGGAAGCACGACGTGGCGCCCGCGCCCGCGAGGCCGACGATGGACGTGGTGCCCGAGATCAGGCCCTTCAGCTCGCCCCACTTGTCGAGCTCGCAGTGCAGACTGTTCGCGCCGTCGTATTTCTGCGGGCACCACGTGGGCTTGCCCTGGGACGCGTCATCCAGACATTGCTTGTAGTCCAGCATCAGCCCGTACTCGGGCTCGAGAGGCCACTGGGTGTGCGAGGTGTAGCGGCAGGTGTTGTCCACGCAGTCGCAGCGCGACGTCTTGCAGTTGCTGGTTCCGTTGTTGCAGTCCGCTTTCGTCGTGCAGGTCTTCGGAATGTTCGGCACCCAGTCGTCGTCGTTGAAGACGTCGAACAGGATGTGGTTGTGCGTGTCGATGAGCCCCGGCAGGATGATGCCGTGGGTGTCGATGATCGTCGCGCCGGACGCGGCGGCGTTGCTCTCGCACGCCGTGCCCGGCTGCGCGCACGCGATCTTCTCGCCCGAGACGAGCACCTCGCCGTCGTAGTCCGTGTCGGGCGTGACCACTCTGCCGATGAGCAGGAGCCGATCCGCGGCGCCGGGCGTGATCGTCGCGTCCGGTCCTCCACCGCTCCCGGCGCTGCCGCCGCTGCCGCTCGCACCGGCGCTGCCGCTCGCGCCGGCGCTGCCGCTCGCGCCGGCGTTGCCGCTCGCACCGGCGCTGCCGCTCGCACCGGCGCTGCCGCTCGCGCCGGCGCTGCCGCTCGCCGCGCGCCGCCGCCGCCTGCCGCCGGTGGCGCTGCTTCCCGCGCTGCCGTCACTTCCAGCGCCGCCGTCGCTGCCGGCGCTGCCGCCGGTGCCCGGGTTGTTGCCCGTGCCGCTGTCGCTTCCGCACGCAAGCGGCACCAGGAGCGTGATGCCACACGTGAGCCCAATCGCGAACCCCATCCGCATGTTCACCATTCTACGCCAGATGTCGCCGCTCGTGTCCGACTCGCTGGCACCCGCCGCGAGACAGCGGTATTGACGCGCCCATGACCTCGCCGACGGCGCTGCCGCCCAAGAAAGACGTCGCGCTCGCGCTCCTCGAGAGCTCGACGGTCTTTGTCCACCTCGATCCACGCGTCGATGACGTGCGGGTTCCGCAGTGGTTCAAGAAGCAGCCGCAGCTCGTGTTGCAGATCGGTCTCAACATGCCCGTGCCGATCCAGGATCTGAACGTCGACGAGCAGTCCGTCTCGTGCACGTTGAGCTTCAATCGATCGCCGTTCTTCTGTTTCATCCCATGGACGTCGGTGTACGCCCTCGTCGGCGAAGACGGTCGTGGCATGGTGTGGCCCGACGATGTGCCGCCCGAGGTCGCGGCGCAGGCGGCCTCGCAGCAACAACAACCGCAGGCCAAGCCCGAGCAACGCGCCCACCTGCGAGCAGTGCCCGACAAGGCCTCGCCGGCGGACGTCGCGGACGTCGCCGAGGCTGCCCCGCCGGCGGACGCGCGGCCCAAGCGCAAGGCGGCGAAGAAGCGCACGCGCAAGAAGGCGCAGCCCGGTCAGGCCAAGCTCGCGTCGGTGGACGCGGCGCCCGAGCCTCCGCGTCCCGTCGCGGACGACGAGCCGGCGGAGAAGGCGAGCGGCGACGGCAAGGGCAAGCGGAAGCTCCCGCCGTACCTGCGCATCGTGAAGTAGCCGCCGTCCGCCGCGTCAGCCGGCGCCCGCGTCGGTCGCACTGCCGGCGGCTCCGGCGCTGGAGCCGGCGTCACTGCCTGCGCTGCCGGTCGCGCCCGCCGAGGCGGTTGTTCCGGCGCTGCCCGCGGCACCGGCTGCACCCGCCGCGCCAGCGGTACCGCCGCCGCCAGCCGCGCCGGCCAGACCTCCGCCTCCCGCAGCGCCGGCAGTTCCGCCGGTCCCTGCGCTTCCCGCTGCGCCCGCGCTTCCCGCTGCGCCCGCGCTTCCCGCTGCGCCCGCGCTTCCGGCAGAGCCGTCCGGTCCCGCGTCGGCACCCGCGGAACCGCCGATGCCGCCGTCGCCGAGCGCGCATGCCCACGCGCCGTCGAGGATCTGGCAGCTGTAGCCAGCGACGCAGCCGATCGACGCGAAGGAGCAGTCGCCCACGTGACACCGGTCATCCGCGCCACAGGTCTCGTTCAGGTTGCAGTCGGCCGGGCGCGTGCAGTGGTTCCCGCCGCCGCCGCCGCTGCCTCCCGTGCCCGGCGCGACGCACACGCCGGTCGAGTAGTCGCACACGTCGCCGTTCGAGCAGTCGGCGCTGGTCACGCAGGTCTGGGCCTGGTCGGGATAGATCGGGCACCCCGGCAGGGCGAGCACACCCGCGAAGATGACGCCCAACAGCATGGTTCGCTTCATCGTCTCGCCTCCGGCGCGGCCGGGATCGGCCGCGGATCTTCCCTCCCGAGCGTAGCAAGCGACGTGCCCCAGACAAGGCGGCTCGTCGGCTGGGCTTTCCAGCCGGGCAGTGAAACGGGGTTCACGCGCGGGCCGTGGACGGAGGGCCCGGCGTGCGCTCCCGAAAACGCCAACCCGCGGCGTCCAACATGCTAGATTTCCGGCGCCTTTTCGACGAGTGGGTCATGGACGTTCGCTGCGGTCGGTGCGGAACCGAGTATGAATTCGACGACGCGCTTGTTTCCGAGCGCGGCACGACCGTCAAGTGCACGAACTGTGGCCATCAGTTCAAGGTGCACCCGGTGCGCTCCGGCCAGTCCGCCCCCGAGCGCTGGGTCGTCCGCACCAGCAGCGGGCGCGAGCTCGTCTACACGTCCCTGCGGGACCTCCAGAAGGGAATCGCCCAGCGTCAGGTAGGTCCGGAGGACATGCTGACGCGCGGTAATCAGCCGCAGCGTCCCCTCGGATCGATCGCCGAGCTGGAGCCGTTCCTCCAATCGCGCTCGGTGCCGGCTCGCGGCGGCAAGACGCCGAGCACGCTGGCCGGCGTGGCGCCGCCGGCGAACACCGCGCGCGTTCCGGTCGCACCTCAGCCGCCGGCGTACGCGCCGGCACCCGAGCCGCCGACCCGGCCCTCGCCGCAACCGGCCGGCGGCCCACCCGCCAAGCCCGTCCGTGTGCCCGCCGCGCGCACGCCGCTGCCGCCACCGCCGGTGATCGTGCCGCCGGAGATGCGCCAGACGCTACGCAGCGAAGAGCCCGAGCCGCCCACCCTGCCGCGCAATCCGCGGCCGTCGCCGCCGCCGGTGGCGCCGATGCCCGCCGTGGCGTTCGAGCCCACGATCCCCGCGGAGCACGTCCCGATCCACGACTCGCTCACACCGACGCCGAGCGACGTGCGCGAGAGCCTGCGTTCGTACGGCGAGATCCACACCGATCCTCGCTACGTCGGCGGGCCAACCTCGCGCCGTGCTCGCTCGCGCTGGATCGCCGGCGTGGTCGTCACCGGTGTCCTCGTCCTGTTCGGGGCGACGATCGGCCGCAAGTACATCGTGCGCTTGTCGCACCCGGCGGCCGAGTCACACGGCAGCAGCGACGCGCGCGTGGCCACGATGCTCGAGACCGGCAACCGGCTGCTCGCCGACGGCGACATCGACGGCGCGAAGGAGCAATACGACCGGGCCAGCGGCGTCGCGGAGAAGGATCCGGCGGTGCTCGCCGCGTTGGCGCGGCTCGAGACGATCCGTGCCGACACGCTCTGGCTCAAGCTGCGGCTGCTCGATCCGTCGGACAAGGACACGGTCACGGCGACCCATCGTCTGCTTGGCGCTCGCGTGGGCAAGGCGGAGGAGCAGGTGAAGGCCGCCAAGAACGCCGCCCCCGACGACCCGGTCGTGCTGCGCGCCGAGGTCGACGTGCTGCGCATGAAGGGCGATCTCGCCGCGGCGCGCGATCTGGTCGCGCCGATCGCGAAGAACCCGAGCGAGCCGGAGAACGCGTACGTGCTCGCGACGCTCGATCTCGCCGAGCCGTCGCCGGGCTGGTCCAGCGTGATCGATCGGCTGCGCACCGCGGCGGCGGCCGAGCGCGATCTCGGACGCGCGCGCGCGGCCCTCGTGTACGCGCTCGCGCGCGCCGGTCACGTTCCCGAGGCGGACACGGAGCTCGCCAAGATCGAGGACCGGCAGCGACCGCACCCGCTGATCGCCGATCTCAAGGCGTTCATCCGACGCTTCGAAGCGGTCAAGGACGGCGGAGCCGACGCCGAGGCGGAGGTCGCGACGGTCGATCCGCAGTCGCTGCCGAAGCTGGACACGTCGCACCCCGCCGCGTCCGACGACGACGTGCTGCCGGCCGGCGACTTCCGCAGCCTGCTTGCGCGCGCCAGCGCGGCGCTCGGGCGCGGCGACATGGCCGGCGCCGAGAGCCTCTACAACGCCGTGCTCGCCAAGCAGCCCGGCAACACCGAGGCGCTCGCCGGGCTCGCCGACGTCGCCCGGCGTCGCAAGGATCCCGCGACCGCCGGCAAGCTCTACGACAAGGTGCTGGAAGACAACCCCAGCTACCTTCCCGCGCTCGTGGGTAGCGCCGATCAGAAGTGGGACTCGGGCGATCGCAAGGGCGCGCTCGTGCTGTACCGGCGCGTGCTCGAGCAGGCGGGCGCCGGATCCAGCTACGGCCAGCACGCGGCCGCGCGCATCGCCCAGGGTGAAGGCCCGGAGCCGAAAGCCAGCGGCGCGGCACCCACGGCGGAGCCTACGCCGAGCGCGAGCGGCACCACCGAGCCGCCGCCGGAACAGAAGCCGCCGCCGGAACAGAAGCCGCCGCCCGCCGAGGACAAGCCGAAGCCCGATCAGCCGAACATCGACACGACGGATCTGCCGGGGATGAACTAGTGCAGTTTCGCGCGCTGGCCGCGGTTGCGCTGACGGCGCTGCTCCTGTCCAGCTGCAAGGGCCGCGCGCGCACCGGCACGTTCGGCGACGGCACGACCAAGAAGAGCTTCGGCGACGGCACCCTGGTCGAGTTCGATCTCTCCCACGATGCGCCGGAATCCCTCGACTCAGGCAGCATGTTCCTGCCCTTGCCGGCGTCGCGCACGTACGCGGGCCTGGTGCGTGCCATCGAGCGCGCGCGGGACGACGACAGCGCCAGCGCGGTCTTCATCCGCTTCGGCGACGCTTCCTACGGTTGGGCCCGGAGCCAGGAGCTGGGCCAGCTCTTCGCCACGCTCAAGAAGGGCGGAAAGCCCATCGTGTGCCACGCGCACTCGCTCGACAACGCGACGGCGTGGCTTGCCGGCGCCGCGTGCGACCACATCTGGCTCAGCCCGGCCGGCGACGTGGACGCCGTCGGCATCGCCGCGCAGATGGTCTACCTGAAGGGCGCGCTCGACAAGCTCAAGGTCGAGGCGGACTTCGTCCACATGGGCAAGTACAAGAGCGCCTCCGAGCCGCTCACGCGCGAAGGACCGAGCAATCCGGCGAAGGAAGACATGCTCTCGACGCTCGGTTCCATCAGGAAATCGTGGCTCGACGGAATCTCGTCCGCGCGAAAGGCCGACGGCGTGCGGCACGCCATGGAGCACGGCCCGTGGAGCGCGACGGACGCCAAGGCGCGCGGCCTGGTCGACGAGATCGGCTACGCCACCGACGCGCTCGACGACGCGAAGAAGCGCGGCAAGGCCGGCAGCGTCAAGGTCGCTTTCGGGCCCAAGGCCCGCGGCTCGGGCACGTCGGGCGTGGCGGAGCTGATCCGGATCCTGTCCGGCGCCGACGAGCGCACGGGTGGGCGTCCGCATATCGCCGTGGTGCCCGCCGAGGGCAGCATCACCATGGACCCGGGCGGCCTGATCTCGAGCGGCGGCATCAGCGAGAAGGCGATGAAGCGCACGCTCGCGCGCCTCGCGAAGGACGACTCGGTCAAGGCCGTGGTGCTGCGCATCGACTCGCCGGGCGGTTCGGCACTTGCCAGCGACCTGATCTGGCACGAGCTCACCGAGCTTCGCGACGAGAAGCCAATCGTCGTCTCCGTCGGCGAGATGGCCGCGAGCGGCGGCTACTACATGGCCTGCGCCGGTACGCGCATCGTCGCGGAGCCCACGAGCATCGTCGGCTCGATCGGCGTGCTCGGCGGCAAGATCGCCGTCCAGAACGCGCTCGCCCAGTTTGGCATCAACAGTTACACCTTCGCTGCGAGCCCGGAGCCGGGCGCGGAGGCGCGCGCCGCTTACCTTTCCGTGCTCACGCCGTGGGACGACGCCACGCGCCAGCGCGTCGAGAAAGAGATGTCCGACGTCTACGAGCTATTTCTCTCGCGCGTGGCGAAGGGCCGCAAGATGAAGGTCGACGACGTTCGCAAGATCGCCCAGGGACGGATCTGGAGCGGCCAGCAAGGCAAGGGCAACGGCCTGGTCGACGAGCTCGGTGGCCTCGATCGCGCGCTCTCCATCGCGCGCGATCTCGGGAAGCTCGACGCCGACGCGCCGGTGACGGTCGAGGGCGCGAGCGAGAGCTTGATCCAGCAGCTCATGGTCGGGGACGACGCTTCCGCCCAGGACGTCGAGGCTGCTGTGCAGCGCCTGCGGCAAGCACCTCCGCCTCTGGATCGACTCCTGCCCGCGCCGCTTCGTCCCTTCGCCGGCAGTATGCAGCCGCTCCTCGAAGGCGAGCACATCCTCGCCGCGATGCCCTACGCCATCGTCGTGCGCTAGCGCCTACTTGAACTCGATCTCGTCCCAGTAGCCGGCGGCGCCGGCATGGTAGTTGTACAGGTCGAGCCGCGCGATCGAGCTCGCGGCGCTCACGAAACCGCAGCCGGCCTTCTGGAGCGCGCCGTCGACATAGTAGTCGAAAGTGTGCGCCGACCAGTCGATGTTGCGGAACTCGAAGTGGTACCACTGGTTCGCGACGTAGGGCACGAGGACGTTGTCCGAGTTCGGATTCAGCGAGATCTGGCCGGTGTCGCTGAAGTAGAACCAATCCAGGTAGTTCACCGCGCCGGTGTCGCTGAACAGTTTGAAGTAGGCGACGGCCTTGTTGGTTTGGCCGGCCTTGCCGTACCAGCTTATCGACGTAGGACTGATCGGCGAGCTGAAGTTGTAGTGGATGCCGTCGTTGTGCGAGCTGTCGCCCGTGCTCTTGTCCAGGTAGAGGCCGAGCAGCGTCCCGTTGGCCGCGGCTGACGCATTGACGACGGGAGGCGTGCTGGTACCGGTGATCCAGCCGTTGTAGTTGCCGTCCTCGAAGTCCTCGTGGAACAGGTAGTCCGTGCAGGCGCCGCCCGCGCAAACCTTCGGCGAGCAACTGGTGCCGGCGCCGGTGTAGCCCGAGCCGTCGCTGTTGCAGGTCGTCGCCTGGTTGCCGTTGCACGCGGGCTGGTTCGGCGTGCACACCTGCGGCTTGCACGCGTTCGTCGCGCTATCGCAGTACTGCGTCGAAGTGCACGTCTGGTAGCTGGTCGAAGAGAGCCCATCGCTCGCGCAGTGCTTCACCACGTTGCCCTGGCAGAAGTAGCTGCTCGGCGTGCACACCTGGCTGCTGCAGGCGCCCTGCGAGCAGACCTGGCTGGTCGTGGTGCAGTCGGTGCTCGTGCCAGTGTAGCCCGAGCCGTCGCCGTTGCAGGTCGTCGCCTGGTTGCCGTTGCACGCGGGCTGGCTCGGCGTGCACACCTGCGCCTTGCACGCGTTCGTCGCGCTATCGCAGTACTGCGTCGAAGTGCACGTCTGGTAGGTGGTCGACGACAGGCCGTCGCTCGCGCAGTGCTTCAACGCTCCGGGCTCGCAGAAGTAGCTGTTCGGCGTGCACACCTGGCTCATGCACGCGCCGCTCGAGCATACCTTGGTCGAAGTCGTGCAGTCCGTACCGCCGCCGGCGTAGCCCGAGCCGTCGCTGTTGCACACGGTCGCGATGTTGCCGTTGCACACCGCCTGGTTCGGCTGGCATATCTGCGCCCGGCACGTGGGGCCGACGCTGTCGCAGTACTCCGTCGAGCCGCACGTCTGGTAAAGCGACGACGATTCGCCCTTGGCGCTGCACAAGCGCACCGAGCCGCCTTGGCAATACAGCGCGCCGGCGCTGCACACCACCGGCGCGCAAGCGCCTGCGACGCACACCTGGCTCACGGCGCCGCAGTCCTCTTTCACCGACTCCACGAGGCCATCTGCCGAGCATTCCGTCAGCTGCTCCCCTTTGCAGGTGGTCGCCGAAGGCGTGCACACCCACGGCTCGCAGGCGGCGCCGCCGGCGCCGGCGACGCAGGTCGCCGCGCCTCCGCACGTCTGGGTGACGTCGTATCCGCCGCCGTAGGCGTTGCAGGTAGCGACCGCGTTGCTCTGGCACGTCGTCGAGCCGGCGGCGCACACGTCGGGCTTGCAGCTGCCGTTCGCGCAGAACTGCGTCGGGTCGCAGTCCGTGTGCTGCACGCATTCCACGCAGTAGCCCGCCGCGACGTCGCACAGAAGGCCATGGGGCGTGCACTGCACGTCGGAGACGCACGCCATGCGGCACACGTTGCCGACGCACGTGCCGTCCGTCGGACAGTCTGCGTCGTGCACGCACTGGACGCAGCGCCCGGCCACGTCGTCGCAGACCTGATCCGACGGACAGTCGAGTGAGTTCAGGCACGGCTGGAACGCCGCGCAGACGTGGTCCACACACTCGTTGTCGGCCGGACAGTCGGCGGCACTCACGCACTCGACGCAGGTCGAGCTCGCCGGATCGCAGACCTGGTCGGAAGGGCAGTCGAGGCTGTTCTGGCACGCCGAGGTGCTGCCCGCGGAGCCGCCGGTGCCGGATCCGCCGCCGGTGCCGGATCCGCCGCCGGTGCCGCCGTCCAGGCCGCCGCCGCCGCCCCCTCCTCCGCAGCCGGCGAGAGCCACAACCGACAGCAAGACCAAGACGGATATGCGTTGCATCGCCAAGCCTCATACGTCCGGATGCCCGGGGACTTCCCCAACACTACATCCGCCGTAGCCCCGATGGAGAACGCAGGGGCATCTCGTCGGTCCGGCGCGGAATCCCGCTGTCCGATTCGACGGCGCATCGCGGCACCGCGCCGATCGCGCGCCGTCGGCTCGCGTCCAACTCGACCGCGCCGGACATCCCGCGTTCGCGGGGTGGTCGGCGGCGGGGCGGCGGGCGACTGTGCTCGGGGTCGATCTCGATCGGCGACATGTCCGCCGATCGGGTGTGCGAGCTCCAGACCATCGACGGCGGCCTCGGCCAAAGCGACCGGGTCACGATCCACCTCTGGCAACGTGCCTCGTCGACGTCGACTCCGCGCTCGGTTACGCTCGGTGATCGAACGCATCGGCGCTTCGCGAACGCTGGAGCCCACGCATTCGACGTCGACGTCGACGGCGCGACGCCCGGCGTCGTGCGCCGGTCGTCGCGCTTGACCGGCGCCTTCGCGCCGGGCAGTGTAGACGGTCGATGCTGCCGGTGCGTGCCCGAGGCTGCGTCCGCGTGCTGGCGGCGGCGATGCTCGTCGGTGCGCTGCTCGCGTGCAAGAAGAGCGACCCGAAGGCCGAGATCGCGAAGAAGGTCGCGCCGCTGGCGGCGCCGGTCGCCGCCAAGGTCAAGAGCCTGGAGTCGCTCGGTGGCGCCGTCGCGGCCGCACCTCACCTGAAGGCCGACGGTGTGGACACGAGCGGCGTCCCGCTCTCGATCGCGTCGGAGACGTCGTCGGGCGATCGAAACGCGCTGATCGTCTACGCGGAGGATCTGCCGGATCCCACGACCGCGGCGGCCGGCAGCTACACGATGGAGGAGTCGCGCGTGTTCCGGACGTGCTTCCGACTGTCGCGCGGGCTGGCGGCCTACGTGCCGGACCACCGACTCGAGGCTGCGTGGAAGAACTGCGCGGCGCTCGGCTACGCGTTGGTCGTGCGCACGATCGCCAGGAAGGGGCCGGTCGTCGCCAAGGACAAGCAGTCGTTCACCGCGGGCTCGCACGTCGGCGAGATCCTTGTCTACCGGATCGATGATCAGAAGCTGCTCGGAGGGTTCAGCTTCAACCTGACGAGCAGCGATCGCGTCAAGTTCACCGGGAACGACCCGACCGTGGAGGTCATGGGCGATCTCGTCGATCAGCTCGAGTCGAAGATCCGCACGGAGGTCGCGCGCCTCGGCTCACCGCCATAGCTCACCGTAGGTGAGCCGGACCCAGGCGATCAGCTCCTCCCCGCTCCCGAGCGCCTTGCTCGGGCGCGCGAATCGTATCCTATGCTCCGCAGCGATGAACGCGCGTGTCGTCAGCATCGTCGTCGGCCTGGCTGTGGCGGTCCTCGTCGGCCACATCGTACGTTCGCAGTTCGCCAACGACACGACGGGCATCCTCGTCGGCGCCGCAGCCTCGGCGGCCGCCGGGACGCTCATCGGCTACGTGGTGTGGAGGCTCGTGTGGAGGTGACGCGCCGCGGATCGACGAGCAGCAGCCAGAGCGCCGCCGGCTGGACGGCGAGGCGTTCGCGATGCACGGCTGGAAGCGAATCGATGCTGGATACAGGTGACGCTTCCGTGCCGGATGCACAAGCCACCGATCGCGACGCATTCCGTGTGGCGAAGTAGCGCCACCGGTCGTCGGTCGACTGCGTTGACTCGCAGGCCACCCGCATCGCTCGAGCTCTTGCACAGCGCGACGCGTCGGACAGGGAGCCGTGTGACGGGCAGTTGCGGAGAGGGCGGGATTCGAACCGGCGAAATGGAGACGCGCCACGCCCGGAATCGCGTCGTGGATCTACGTCCGCGTGGAGACGGTAGGTCCCGAGGACCGGAGGCGTAGCCGAGGACCGCAGGCCACCCGCATCGCTCGAGCTCTTGCACAGCGCCACGCGTCGTTGCAGTTGCGGAGAGGGCGGGATTCGCACCGGCGAGATAGGGACGCGCCACGCCCGGAATCGCGCGAGTGGCTTCGTCCGCGCGGAGACAGGAGGTCCCGAGGACCGCAGGCGGAGCCGAGGACCGCAGGAACCCGCGGCGCTCGAGCGCTTGCACAGCGCCGAGCGTCGCCGTGTGGGCCCAGCGTCGTTGCAGTTGCGGAGAGGGCGGGATTCGCACCGGCGAGATAGCGCTGCGCCACGCCCGGAATCGCGTCGTGGACCTACGTCCGCGTGGAGACGCCAGGTCCCGAGGACCGCAGGCGTAGCCGAGGACCGCAGGAACCCGCGGCGCTCGAGCTCTCGCACAGGGTCACGGGTCGTTGCAGTTGCGGAGAGG
>CAVZIE010000025.1:0-90264 GCA_963775185.1 uncultured delta proteobacterium
CGCCTACCCGGCGTCGCTCCCGGTCGAGCACCTCGCGGACCTTGGCTGCGAGCTCGGCGTTGCTGAAGGGCTTTCCCAGGAAATGGGTGCCCGGCTCCAGCGCGCCCTGGTGGACGAGCCCCTCGTCGCTGTATCCCGACATGTAGAGGATCTCGAGCTCCGGTCGGCTCTTCGTGAGCTCGCCGGCGAGCGTGTACCCGCTCATGCCCGGCATGACCATGTCCGTCACGAGGAGATGGATCTCGCCGGCGTGCTCCGCCGCGATGCGGATCGCCTCGCTGCCGTCGGCGGCGGTGAGCACCGTATAGCCCGCCGCGCTCAAGGTCCGCCGGACGACCCTGAGCAGCGAGGGCTCGTCTTCAACCACGAGCAGCGTCTCGGCGCCGGTCCGTGCCGGAGCAGTCGAGCGCTTGACGCGCGTCGCCGCGCTGGCTTCGAGCTCCCGTGGCAGGTAGATCTTGAACTCGGTGCCCTTGCCGGGTTCGCTGTAGACCCAGACCGTGCCGCCGCTCTGCTTGACGATGCCGTAGACGGTGGAAAGTCCCAGGCCCGTGCCCTTGCCCTTCTCCTTGGTCGTGTAGAACGGCTCGAAGATCCGGGCCCTGGTTTTCGCGTCCATGCCAACGCCGGTGTCACTGACCGAAAGCGCGACGTACGACCCGGGCTCCGCGGCCACGTGCAGCGCCGCGTAGGCCTCGTCGATCTCGGCGTTGGAGATCTTGATCTCGAGCCGGCCCCCGTTGGGCATGGCGTCGCGGGCGTTGATCACGAGGTTCATGATCACCTGTTCGATCTGACCAGGGTCCACCTTGACCAGCCCCAGCTGCGGCGCCGGGCTCCGCACCAGCTCGATGTCCTCCCCGATGATGCGGCGGAGCATGCTCTCCATGGCGGCGACCACCTGGTCCAGATCGACCACGACCGGCTGCAGCACTTGCTTGCGACCGAACGCGAGCAGCTGGCGCGTCAGCGTCGCCGCGCGCTCGCCCGCCTTCGCGACCTCGAGCAGATCGTCCTTGAGTGGATCGCCGTCCTTCAGCTGCTCGATGGCGAAGCCCGTGTAGCTCAAGATGACCGAGACCAGGTTGTTGAAGTCATGGGCCACGCCGCCGGCGAGCCGCCCGATGCTCTCCATCTTCTGGACCTCGGAGAGCTGCGCCTCCAGGGCGAGCTCCTGGCTGATGTCCCGCTTCACCGCGACGTAGCTGGTCGTCCTGCCGCTCGCGTCCCGCACCGGCGAGATGGTCGACTCCTCGGTGTAGAGGCTGCCGTCCTTCTTCTTGTTGACCAATCGGCCGTGCCACGTCCCGCCGCTGCTGATGGTCGCCCAGAGCGCGCGGTAGAAGGCTTCGTCCTGCGCGCCGCTCTTCAGCAAGCGTGGGTTTTCGCCCAGCACCTCGTCGCGCGTGTAGCCCGTCACGCGCTCGAACGCGGGGTTGGCGTAGACGATGTCGCCGTTGGCGCCGGTGACGACGACCATCTCCGCGGCCTGCTCGATGGCCATCGTGAGCCGGTCGCGCTCGGCTTCCGCCCGCTTGCGCGCGCTGATGTCGCGGACGTTGCACTGGATCACGTCCTGGTCGGCGACGCGGTACAGGTTGCTGACGAACTCGACGTCGACCCTGTGTCCGTCGCGCGCCTCCAGCGGAAGATCATCGTAGCGGACGTATTTCTCGGTCTGGAGCCGCGCGAACGCATCCTTCGACGCGGCGATGTCCCGGAACGCGCCAATCTCCCAGAGCCGCATGCCGAGGAGCTGCTCGCGATCGTGTCCCGTCAGTGCTTCCAGGTATGGGTTGACGTCGACGATGCGACCCGAGTCCGCGTCGAGGATCAGGATGCCGTCCTTGGCGGACTCGAACAGGCGGCGATAGCGCCGCTCCGAGAGCGCCAACGCGTCCCGCGCGCGCTTCTCCTCGGTGACGTCCTCGAACAGGCCGAGGACCGCGATCACCTCGCCGGCGGCGTTCCTCACCGGCGCCTTCGTGGTCCGGATCCAGGACTCCCGGCCGAGGGCGAGGTAGCGCTCGTCGATCAACGCGACCCTGCCCGATTCCATCACGGTGCGGTCGTCCGCTCGAAATTTCTCCGCCAGCTCGGGCGGGAAGAACGCGAAGTCGTCCTCGCCGACGACCTCCTCGGGCTTCTTTCCGAGGCTGCTCGCGTACGCCTCGTTCACCGAGACGTAGACCGAGTCGCGATCCTTGAGAAACAGCTTCTGCGGAATGTGGGCTACAATCGCGCGATTGATCGCCTCGCTCTGCTCGAGCGCCCGCCGCGTCTCGAGCAGAGTGCCTTTCTCGTCCGCCCTGTCTGACATTCCCCCCGCGGCAAGCATACCCGCCCGCGAGCGGGCGGGCACGGGGACCGTCATGGATGACCAGCAGCCCGGTTTTCTTGCCGGTCCGGCGCGGAACCGCGTGCGCTCCCATCGGTTTCGCGCCGGACCGGCAGCCCGGTCATGCGTCCTGCATCGTCGACCGCAGCTGCTCGTGGAACCACAGCGCGGGATATTCGTGGGCGCCGAACACCGCGCTCGGCCTCGCCGCGGACGTCCAGGAAGAAGCGATAGATGCTGTCCTTGTGCAGGTGACGGATGTGGTAGCCGTCGAGGAACGCGTCGATCACGAGCTTCCAGTTGCCGCGCACCTCGCGCTCCTGCCGGCGATAGGCGACGGCGCCGCCCAGGCCGAGCTCGCCGAGATCGTCCACCGGGCCGAGGAACTCCGCGGCGCGCCGCCGGGGAACGTCAGCGCCGCGGCGTGGATCGCCGGCGCCGGCGGCCGGCGAGGGCGGCAATGCCCATCAGCGCCAGCAGCGACAAGCCGGCCGGCGGCGCCGTGCCGCGCGGTGCCCGGCAGCCGCAGCTGCCTTCGTCCGCGGAGCCGCCGTGCTTGATCGCCGCGTCCGCACCGTCGAGGCCGGCGTCCTGCAAGCCGCCCCCGCCGCTGTCGACGGCTCCGCCGCCGGTGCCGCTGTCCGGCGCGCCGCCGCTGCCGCCCGTCACCGAGCCCGCGGCGCCGCCGCTGCCGGCCGCCGCATCGACGCCAGCGGCGCCGGCGTTGCCAGCCGCGCCCGCAGCGCCCGCGGCGCCCGCGGCGCCGGCCGCCGCATCGCCGCCATCGGCGCCGGCGTCGGGCGGCGCCGGAACGACGCACGCGCCCGCGTCGCACTCGAGACCAACGTCGCAGTCGGCGGCCGTGGTGCAGGACGTCAAGCACGTGTCGGTGCCGCAGATGAAGGGCGCGCAGCTCGCCGTCGCGGGCGGCAGACAGCTTCCGGCGCCGTTGCACGCGGCCGCCTGGGTCGCCACGCCGTTGGCGCACGAGGCGACGCCGCACGCGCTGGTCGCGTCGGGGAAGGCGCAGGCGTTGGCGTCGGTGCCGTCGCAGACCGCGCCGCACGGACCGCTACCGCCGCAGGCCGGGCGCCCGCCGTGCGGCTGATCGCCCGCGAGCGTGCTGCACGTGCCCTCGGCGCCGCCCACATCGCACGCCTCGCACTGGCCGGTGCAGGCCGTGTCGCAGCACACGCCGTCCACGCACTGCCCGTTCGTGCATTGCTCCGCGGCGCCGCACGGTGTCCCGTCGTCGAACGTCGGCGTGCAGATGCCGCCGAAGCAGAAGTTACCGGCCTGGCAATCGCTCGACGTGGTGCAGTCTCCGGCGCACTGCGTGGCGCCGCAGGAGACGGGCGAGCACGGCACCTGCTGGGCGGCGGGGCAACGGCCGTCGCCCTGGCACGTGGACTCGACCGTCGCGACGTCGTTGCTGCAGCTCGCGTCGCGGCACACGGTCGTGGCGTCGGGGTACACGCACGCGCCTGCCAGCACGCCGTCGCAGTAGCCGGCGCAACTGGAGCCGTCCGAGTTGCACAGCGTGCGCGTTCCGTGGGGTGCGCCGATGACCGCGCTGCACGAGCCCTCCGCGCCGGACACGTCGCAGGCCTCGCACTGACCGGTGCACGCGCCGTTGCAGCAGTAGCCGTCCACGCACAAGGCGGAGGCGCACTGGTCCGACCCGGCGCAGGCCTGACCGTTGTCCAGCTTCGACACGCACACGCCGGCGGCGCAGAACTCCGTGATCGAGCAGTCGCCGTTGACCACGCAGTCACCGCCGCAAGCGTCGCCCGTGCACTGGTACGGCGAGCACGCCTGCTTCTGCTCGGGCGGGCACAGGCCGGTGCCGCTGCAGAACGCGGCGAGCGTCGCGATGTCGTTGCTGCAAATCCCGGCGCGGCACTCGACACCGGCGCTCGGGTAGGCGCACGCGCCCTTGTCGACGCCGTCGCAAGCGCCGGCGCATTGGCTGCCGTCGCTCGCGCACTGGACGCGGGTGCCGTGCGGCGCGCCGCTCACCGCGACGCACGTCCCTTCCTGGCCGCTCACGTCGCAGGCTTCGCACTGGCCGGCGCAGGCCGAGCCGCAACACACGCCGTCCGCGCAGTGCTTGCTCGTGCACTCGTTGTCCGCGCCGCAGCTGGCGCCGAGGTCCTTCTTGTCCGTGCATACGCCGGCGGCGCAGTACTTCCCGGCGACGCACTGGGAGTCGACGCCGCAGTCGCCCAGACACTGGGTCGGGCCGCAGGTGAACGGCATGCAGTCGACCGTCTGGATGGGCGGGCAGTTGCCGTCGCCCTGGCACAGGGTCTGGACCGTGGCGATACCGTTGGTGCAGCTCGCGGCGCGGCACTCCGTGGTGGAGCCCGGGTAGGCACACGCCGTGCGGTTGCTGCCGTTGCACGCGCCCGCGCACGTCGACCCGTCGCCGGCGCACACCGTTCGCGTGCCGTGCGGGTCGCCGTTCACCGGCAGGCAGTTGCCCTCGCTGCCCTGGACGTCACAGGCCTCGCACTGGCCGGTGCAGGCGCTGTTGCAGCACAAACCGTCCACGCACAAGCCCGACTGGCAGGAGTTCGTCGTCGAGCACGCCTGTCCGTTCGGCAGCTTGGCGGCGCACATGCCAGCGTCGCAGTAGTTGCCCACCGCGCAGTCCGCGTCCGTCGTGCACGAGCTTCCGCAGATCGCGCTCGAGCAGACGTAGGGGGCGCACGTCTCGGTCTGGACGGCTGGACACGCGGCGTCGATGCCGGTGCAGTTGGCCGGAAGCGTGTGCGTGCCGGACGAGCAGGCGTCGCCGCGGCACTGCGTCGAGGACGCCTCGAACGCGTCGTTCGGGCACGAAGCCGACGTGCCGTCGCACACCTCTTGTACGTCGCACGCACCGGCGACCGCGCGGCACACGGTGCCGCTCGGCTGCTTCGCGTCGGCGGGGCAGGTCGCCGACGAGCCGTTGCACACGTCATCGACGTCGCACCCGCCGGCGGACGCGCGACAGACCGTGCCGCTCGGCAGCTTGGCGTCGCCCGGACAGCCGGCGTTGGCTCCGTCGCACGTCTCCTGCGTGTCGCACGCGCCCGCGGCGGCGCGACACACCGTCGCCGTCGACTGCTTGGCGTCGGCCGGGCACTGCGCGCTCGAGCCGTTGCACGTCTCCGCGATGTCGCAGACGCCCGCTGGCGCCCGGCACAGCGTGCCGACGGGCTGCTTGGCGTCGCTCGGGCAGTTGTCCGACGTTCCGGTGCAGGTGTCGTCCACGTCGCAGCCGCCCGCCGAGGGCCGGCAGACGGTGGTCGACGCCAGCTTGACGTCGGCCGGACAGGCGTCGTTGGAGCCGTCGCAGGCCTCCGCCGCGTCGCATGCACCGGCACTGGCGCGGCACACCGTCGTCGTCGCCTTCTTGGCGTCTGCCGGGCAGGCATTGCCGCTCCCGCTGCAGGTCTCCGCCTGGTCGCACACGCCGCCGGCGGCACGGCATACGGTCGTCGTCGGCTGCTTGGCGTCTGCCGGGCAGTTGTTGTTCGAGCCGTCGCAGTTCTCGGCGGCATCGCACACGTCGGCCGCCACGCGACAGACCGTAGCTGTCGACTGCTTGGCGTCGGTCGGGCAGGC
Organism: uncultured delta proteobacterium; assembly: GCA_963775185.1. Taxonomy (GTDB): domain Bacteria; phylum Myxococcota_A; class Polyangia; order Polyangiales; family Polyangiaceae; genus JAPSGB01. The sequence continues at coordinate 5,951 of CAVZIE010000025.1, forward strand.
GGCGTTGGTGCCGTTGCACGTCTCCGCCACGTCGCAGGAGCCGCCCGATCCGCGACACACCGTGCCCGACGGTTGCTTGGAATCGGTGGGGCAGGCGTTCGCGCTGCCATCGCACGTTTCCTGGATGTCGCAGCCGCCCGCGGAGGCTCGACACACCGTGGAGGTCGGCTGCTTGGCGTCGGTCGGGCAGTTGTCGCTCGCGCCGTCGCAGTTTTCCGCGGCATCACACACGCCGCCAGCGGCGCGGCACACGGTGCTGGTCGATTTCTTCGCGTCGTTCGGGCAGCTGTTGGACGTACCGTTGCAGGTCTCGGCGGCGTCGCACACGCCCGCGGCGGCGCGGCACGAGGTTCCGGACGGCTGCTTTCCGTCGGCCGGACAGGCGGCGTTGGTGCCGTCGCACGTCTCGGCTTGATCGCACACGCCCGCCGAGGCGCGGCACTGCGTTCCGGAGGGTGTCTTCGCGTCGGCGGGACACACGTTCGACGAGCCGCTGCAGGTCTCGGCGACGTCGCAGGCGCCGGCCAGCCCGCGGCAGATCGTGCCGGACGGTTGCTTGGCGTCGCTCGGGCACACGTCGGAGACGCCGTCGCAGGTCTCGGCCGCGTCGCAGGCTGTGGCGGCCGCGCGACACACCGTCACCATCGGCATCTTCGCGTCGGCGGGGCAGTTGTCGGTGCTGCCCGTACAGTGCTCGACGGCGTCGCACGTCCCGGCGCTGGCGCGACACACGGTGCTGCTGGGCAGCTTCGTGTCCGCCGGACAGGTCGCGCTGCTGCCCGTGCAGTTCTCCGCCTTGTCGCACGTGCCGGCCGAGCCGCGGCACACCGTCGTCGACGGCAGCGGCGTGCAGGTGCCCTTGCTGGTCGCCAGGTTGCACGCCTGGCAGTCGGCGGTGCCGCCGCTGCACGCGCTGTTGCAGCACACGCCGTCCGCGCAGAACCCGCTCTGGCATGCGTTCGTTCCGGAGCACGGCAGACCGTTGATCTGCTTCGTCTTGCAGACGCCGCCGGAGCAGTACTCCGTGCCCGCGCACTCGGCGTCGGTCGTGCATCCACCGCACTGGCTGCCGTTGCACGTGCTCGGCGAGCAACTCTGGGTCTGCGTCGTCGGGCAACTCGCGTCGTCACCCGGGCAGAACGCCTGGAGCGTCGCGACCGCGGGCGGTCCGTTGCTGCAACTCGCCGCGCGACACTCCACCGCCGACGACTTGAAGCTGTCGTTCGGACAGTTGTCCGAGCTCCCCGTGCAGTTTTCCGCGAGATCGCACGTGCCGGCCGACGCGCGGCAGACCACCGTGCCCGGCTGCTTGGCGTCCGTCGGACACGCGTTCGAGCTGCCGGTGCAGTGCTCGTCCGCGTCGCAGACCCCGGCTGCCGAGCGGCACACGACGCTGCTCGGCTGTTTGGCGTCCGCGGGACAGTCGATGGCGCTGCCGGTGCAGTAGTCGGCGGTGTCGCACACGCCGCCGGAGGCGCGACACAGCGTGGTGTTCGGCAGCTTGGCGTCGGTGGGGCAGTTGTTGCCACTGCCGGTGCAATACTCGGCCGTGTCGCACACGCCGGCGGTGCCGCGACACAGCGTGGTGTTCGGCAGCTTGGCGTCGGCCGGGCAATTGTCGGTGCTGCCGTCGCACTTCTCGTCGGCGTCGCAGGCGCCGGCGGCATTGCGACACACGGTCGTGTTCGGGAGCTTGGTGTCGGACGGACAGTTGTTGGTGCTGCCGTCGCACTTCTCGGCGGCGTCGCAGGCGCCGGCGGCACCGCGACACACGGTCGTGTTCGGGAGCTTGGTGTCGGATGGACAATTGTTGGTGCTGCCGTCGCATGTCTCGGCGGCGTCGCAAGACCCGGCCGCGCCGCGGCAGACGGTGGTGGTCGGCTGCTTGGTGTCCGCCGGGCAGAAGTTGCTGCCGCCGGTGCAGTGCTCCGCCGCGTCGCACACGCCGACGGCGGCGCGACACTCCGTGGTGCCCGGCAGCTTGGCGTCCGCGGGACACAGGTTGCTCGAGCCGCTGCAGAACTCCGCGACGTCGCACTCGCCGCCGCTCGCGCGGCATTCGGTGGTGTTGGACAGCTTGGTGTCGGCCGGGCAGTCGTCCGTGTTGCCGTCGCAGGTCTCCTGGGCGTCGCAGACGCCGGCGGCGCCGCGACACACCGTGCTGGTCGACTTCTTCAGGTCTGCCGGACAGTTGTTGCCCACGCCGTCGCAGATCTCGGCCGCATCGCACACGCCGGCGGCGCCCCGGCACTGGGTGGTGAGCTTGGTGTCGTTCGGGCAAGCGTTCGCCGATCCGGTGCAGTGCTCGGCGGCGTCGCAGACGCCGGCGGCGCCGCGGCACACGGTGGCGCTCGACTTCTTGATGTCCGCGGGACAGTCGTCGCCGCTCCCCGTACAGTTCTCGGCTGAGTCGCATACGTCCGCCGCGCCGCGGCACACGGTGGCGCTCGACTTCTTCACGTCCGCGGGGCACGGGTTGGTCGCCCCGTCGCAGTACTCGGGGGCGTCGCAGACGCCGGCCGCACCGCGACACTGCGTGGTATTCGGGAGCTTGGCGTCGGCCGGGCAGTCGTCGCCCGCCCCGTCGCAGTCCTCGGCGACGTCGCAGGGTCCGGCGGAGGCGCGGCACTGGGAGGTCAGCTTGGAGTCGGCCGGGCAGTCGTTGCCGCTGCCCGTGCAGTATTCCTTGGCGTCGCACACGCCCGCCGCACCGCGGCACAGCGTCGTCCCCGGCTTCTTGTCGTCGGTGGGGCAAGCGTTCGTCGATCCATCGCAATACTCGACGGCATCGCACGTCCCGGCGGCGCCGCGGCACACCGTGCTGGCCGGCTGCTTGTCGTCGGTAGGGCAGTTGTCGGAGTTGCCCGGGCAATACTCCGCCGCGTCGCAATTCGTCGCCGCCGCGCGGCACAGCGCCGTCGACTTCGTGTCCGCCGGGCAGTTGTTCGAATTGCCCGGGCAGACCTCCGCCGTGTCGCACGCACCGGCCGAGCCGCGGCACACCGCCGTCGACTTCAGGTCGGCCGGGCAGCTCGAGGAAACGCCGTTGCACTTCTCCGCGACGTCGCACGTTCCGGCGGAGGCGCGGCACGTGTACGTCGTCGGCTCGACGGTGCACGTGCCGTGGCTCCCCGAGACGTTGCACGCCTGGCAGTCGCCGGACGCGCCGTTGCCACACGCGGAGTTGCAGCAGTAGCCGTCGACGCAGTGCCCGTTGGTGCACTGGTTGTCCGTGCTGCAAGTCTGGCCGTTGGCCTTGGTCGAGTACGTGACGGTGATCTGCGGGCGAAATGCGCTCAACACGTATTCCGAAGAGAGAAACTCCTTCAAGCGCTTGCCGGAGGTCGCGCTGTAGTCGTCGATCACCCAGCCGTAGTTGGTCGCGCTGCCGTCCACCCACGCCTGGACGTCGCTGATCAAGTTGCCGTTCGACCAGGTGACATACCCGGCGCTCGTGCCCACGTTCTGCGCCGTGTAGGCGGAGTTGTAGCTCACCGAGCCGGCCACGCCGGCGCCGCCGTTGCAAGGTCCGCCGTTGCCGCCCAGGTTGCTGCCGCCGCCCTCGCTCCAGCTGCTCGTGGCGCGGTGCAGCCGCACCGAGTCCGTGTACGTCTGGCAGGGCGTGTGGCCGCAGTCCAGATGGTAGAGCTGGACGCTGACGGCGCTGACCGTCTCGTAGCTGGGGATGCTGGAGACGTTGAACTTGAGCAGCATCTGCCGCTGCCCGTTGCCGGTCTTCCCCACACACAGCGCGGTCGCGCCGCCGTTCAGGTGCACGTGCGAGCCATCGGTCATGTCGTCGGCGATCGCGGTACCGGTGTACGTCAACGACTGTGCCACGGTCGCCGTGATGGCAGCTTCAGGCGGCTTCTTGTCGCTGCACCCGACCCCGAGCAGCGCGAGCGCAGCGCACGCCGCTATGAACCACCCACTGATTGTCTTTGCCAAGCAACGCGCCCCCGAGCCCGGAGCCGATTTCGAGAATCCCCACGTGCAACATGCCGGAGTCCGCCGCCCCGGACAAGCCCTCACAGATTGCCTGTGGAAGCTCCGCCGGCGCCGGCGACCGGGTCTGGGGCAGCGGGGGCGGGATGCCGGTCCGGCGCGGAACCGCGCGACGCGCCGTCCGCGCTCAGTTCGTGATCTGCACGCTGAGCGGCGCGCTCGAGTTGGCGCCGTCGCCGACGACGAGCTGGACGACGTACACGCCCTTCACGTCGACGACCAGGGTCGGCGTGGCCACGCTGGTGGTCGCACCGCTGCCGATGTCCCAGGCCGCGGCCGATCCGAGCGGCGCCGACAGGATGGTCCACGTGTAGAACAGCGCCTGCTTGGCGTTGCAGGGAGCGGCGTTGTCCGCGTCGCTGCTCGCGGTGGCGTCGAAGCGCAGCGACGCGTGGCCGTTCATGTGGACGACGTAGGGCGAACTGCCGCCCGGCAGCGCCGGCGGCGTGGGCGCGATCGTCATCGCGGTGCAGGTGGAGGGGCACGAGCCTGCCGTCACGCCGGCGAGGCGCGCTACCGGCGACGCGCTGCCGCAGCTGGAGGCGGCCGTCACGGAGACGCTGTGCGTCGCCGCGACGCTCGCGTGACCCTCGCTGTCGGTGACGATCAGCGACACCGTGTACGAGCCGACCCGGTCCGGCGTGAAGCCGGCGATCGGCATCGCGGCATCGATCAGCGCCGTCACGCTCCCCGAGGGGACCTTCGTGAACGCCCAGGCGTAGCTGTTCGTCTCCGTCAGCTTGCACGCGCCGCCGGTGTCCGCGTCGCTCACGCTCGCCGACAGCGACACGCCCGATCCCACGGTCGTCGAGCCGGGAGAGGCGGTGATCGAGTCGACGACGGGCACGGCGGTGCCGCACGTGTTCTCGGTCGCGCGGATCGTCAGCGTCTGGACGTCGCTCTGGTGCCCCGCCGCGTCGCGCGCGAACACTTCCACCGCGTACTCGCCGGGGAGATCGGGCGAAAACCACGGCGAGCTCTGGTCGGCGCCGCTGAGCGCCGCGCTGCTGCCGGCGGGCACCGACGTGATCGACCAGTGCAGCGACAGGTGCTCGGTCTGGTTGCACGGTGCGGACGTGTCCGCGTCGTCGACGTTGGCGGAGAGCGTGACCGGCGTACCCGTGCGGGGCGACGCCGGCGTCGCCTTCACGTCGGACAAGCTGGGGGCGTGGCTGCCGCAGGCTCCGGCGACGACCGGGACCTGTCGCACGTTGCTCGAGCGGCCGCGCGCGTTGGTGACATGGACCTCCGCGGTGTAGCTGCCCGGGACGTCCGCGACGAACGTCGGCGAGATCTCGGGGCTGTCCACCAGCGACGCGCTGCTGCCCGGCGGAACCGCGATCAGCGTCCAGTGGTACGTGAAGTGCGGCGCGTCGGTGCAGGCGGGGACCGGCGGTCCCGCGTCCGCGGCGGCGTCGCCGGTGCCGGCGTCGGACGCCGCGTCCGCGGCCGCGTCGCCCGCGTCGCTGTCGGGCGCGCCGCTGTCGGGTGCGCCCGCGTCGGGCGCGGCGGGCGGCGGTACGGCTTCGACCGTCGCCGACAGCGTCACCAGCCCGCCGCTGTCCGGCGTGCCCGGAGTCGCCGTCGCCCCGGTCACGCGACCGTCCAGGACGCTGCAGCCGCCGACCGCGATGATCGCTTCGGCGGTGGCCGCGTGTCCGGCGCGATCGGTCACGGTCACGCTCACGTCGTAGTCACCGCGCTGGTCGGGGATGAACGACGGCGCGTGCGCGTCCGGATGATCGAGCGTCGCCGCGCTGTCCACGGGCTGCGACACGAGCGTCCAGTGGAACGACAGCGCGTCGCCGGCGCTGCACGCCGCGTCCATGTCGGCGTCGCTCGCCGCGGCGCCGAGCACGACCACGTCGCCGGTCGCGGGCGCGGACGGCGCGGACGCGATCGCGCCGACCACCGGCACGTTCGCGCCGCACGGGCCCGCGCTGAACGTCGCGGTCGCGGGCGCGCTGGTCAGCGTGCCGTCGGAGACGACGAGCTCGATCGTGTAGTCGCCGGCGACGTCCGGCGCGAGCCACGCCTTCGCGGCGTCCGCGGCGTGGATCGCCGCGGTGCTCCCCGTCGGGGCGTCGGCGACGCGCCAGCTGTACTGGAGCGGCAAGCCGTTGGGATCGCTCGACGCGCCGCCGTCGAGCGCGACCTCGGCGCCGACCGCGACGCTGGTCGCGACGGCGGCGATGCGCGCGGACGGCGGCACCAGATCCTTCGAGCAGCTCGTCGCGAGCAGCGACGATACCGCGACGGACCAACAAACCAGCAACAAGACAAGCGAACGACGCATCGATCCCATGGCGGATTATCCAGAGCTATTCGAACGAATAGACGAGCCCCGCGAGGAGCTGGTGGTAGGTGAGCTTCTCGTGCTCGAGCGACACCACGTCGCCCTCGTAGCCAAGCCGGGCGCCGAGCGCGCCGCCCGCCGGGTGGATGGTGAAGCCCGCACCGAAGCGCAGCTCGCTGGCGATCCTGCCGTACACGCTCGCAGGATCGCTGCTCCGCGCGAACGCGGGATCGAACGCGAAGAACGCCGAAGCCTCGATCTCGTCGCCGGACCACAGTCCCAGGCGGGCGCCGAGCTCGGCTTCCATCGCCCACTGGGGCGAGACCTTGTCCACCAGCACCAGCGCGCGCGGTCCGAGATACGGCACGGCCCAGACGCGCTCGCGACCTTCGGTGATGCGCCACAGGTAGCCGGCGGTGACGTCGAACGCGTGGCGGCTCTGCAGCTGATCGACGTCGTTCGGGACGCCGAACGCGCCGAAGCGCGAGCCGGGCAAGCGCTCCATGACGTGGCCGCTCGCGAACGCGTAGTGCGCGTCGATCGGGACCTGCTTCGCGATCAGCGCGCCGCCCTCGAGCACGAAGCCGCCCTGGCGCGTGGCGCTGTCGGTGCTGTCCAGCCCTTGCGACCACACGCCGCTCGCACCGACGTGGCCGGCCGCCGGTGATCGCGCCACGGGCCTCGGCCCGGCGTCCCCGTACGGTGCGCCATACGGCGGGCCCGCCGGCGGATACATCGACTGGGGCGGATACATCGGCTGCGGTCCGTACGGCTGCGGTCCGTACGGCTGCGGTCCGTACGGTTGCGGTCCGTACGGTTGCGGTCCGTACGGTTGGGCCGGCTGTCCCGCGTAGGGCTGCGCGGCGGCCGGTTGCGGCTGCGCCGTGGCCGGTTGCGTCGTGGCCGATGGGGCAGGGGGTTGGTCCGGCGCGGAACCGCTCGGCGGCGCCGTCGCGGATGGCGCTGGCGCGCCCGCGGGAGGCGACTCACCGGCGGGTTGGGCCAGAGCGGACGTCGCGAAAAGCAGGCCTACGAACAGGGCCGGAACGGCGCTCCGAGCGCGACCGGCAAGCGATGCTGTCATGCAGGTTCCGTGGAAGAGCGATTCGATGCCGCCTCTCCCGGGTTCATTCGCGCCCCGGGGCGTTCGTCCGCTGCGTGCTAGCGTCCGGCCGCCATGACGAACAAGCGGGTGCCCATCCTCGGCATCCTGGCGCTGCTGGCCGCCGGGTGCGGCTCCAGCTCTTCGCCGGGTGGCGCGGGGTCGAACGACGCCGCCACCGATGCGCCGACGGACGCCCACGCCGAAGCCGCGGCGCAGGACGCCGCGCCGGACGCGGACGCGACGTTGGCCGACGCCGGGATGGACGCCGATGCGGACGCCGGGAGCGACGCCGATACCGACGCGGCGCCGACCGACGGCGCGGTGAGCTGCGACGACAAGGCCAAGAGCTGTGCCAGCACGTTCGGATCGCTGTTCACGAAGAGCGACGGCCGCGCCGACGGTACGCTGGTCGCGCTCGTGCGCCCGGTCGATCAACAGTGCGCGCTGCCGAACGGCACGCACGTCACGCTGCAGCTGTCGATCGCCGGCCAGGTGCAGCGCCTGGTGACGTCGGTAAACGGCGTCGCGGTCACCACGGCGAGCGCGCCGCTGGTCGGGCCGGCGTACGCCGAGGGCTGGCACCAGAACGTCGTGCTCGACTACCCGACGGATCTCGGCGTGCACAGCGGCGACTTCACGTCCGTCACGCTCGACGAGGGCGTCGCGTTCCTGTGCTCGCACCTGCAGATCGGCGCGCCGGTGTCGGTGTACGCCTACTCGGACGGGAGCGAGCCGAGCAGCGCGCACCAGATCCACCGCAACGACAACTACCCGGACGGCGCCATCGTCGTCGATCCGACCTCGCCCGACCCGACGTATCTGCTGTTCCGCTACGCGACGCAGACGTTCTGAAGAGGTGTCCAGAAATCGCAGGGGTGGGCGCCGTCGGCGCGGACAGGAACGCCGTCACGTTCCAATCCGAGCGCGAGAGCTCGTGCCGCCTGGATCCCGCCGGCGCGGAAAGAGTAAAATTAAGGTAGGCGAGCGCGGTCAACGCCGCCCACGTGGGCGGCGTCGGAGTGCGGGGCAACCCCGTGTCTACGTCGGCTGGGCGCAAGGCACGATCGAGACAGGGCGAGGTCCGGGGCGCCCACGTGGGCGCAGGGCGCCGGCACAATCGTACAGATATCGAATTTCGCGCTTGACACGATCGGCGCGCGTCGAGGCGAGAGAAACGGTCGACCGCGCCGCGCCATGCCCGCTGGCGGCCAGAACGCCCACGTGGGCGCCGCGCGCGCAATCGGCCGACTCGAAACGCGTCCGGGTGCGCGATCGCACGCCAGCGCGGCGCGCTGGGGGGCCGAAAAGCCCGTGTTAGAGCGGAAGCATGAAAACCGTGGAGAACGACTGGCGGCAAGCGCACGCGGAGCTGCAGCGCATCGCGGAAGAACACTTGGTCCTGGATCGCGACGAGGGTCGCTGGCTGCTCGCGGCGCGGCGGGCGCGCGTGCACGTGGAGCTCGGCTACGCGACGTTCGCCGAGTACGTCGAGCGCGTGCTCGGATACGGGCCGCGGACCACCGAAGACAAGCTTCGAGTCGCGGAAGCGCTCGAGCAGTTGCCGCTGCTCTCGGCGAGCGATCTGTCGTGGTCGGCGCTGCGCGAGTTGACGCGCGTGGCCACGCCGGCCACGGAGCGCGCGTGGATCGACGCGGCGAAGACGCGCACGGTGCGCGATATCGAGCGGCTCGTCAGCGGTCGCGCGCCCGGCGACGGGCCGGCGGATCCGCCGCGGGCGGAAGCGCGCCGGCATGTGCTGCGCTTCGATGTGTCGGCGGACACGTTTGCCACGGTCCGCGAAGCGATGGCGCGGCTGCGGCGCGACTCGGACGGATCGCTGGATGACGACGCCGCGCTCTTGCTCATGGCGCGCGCCGTGCTCGGCGGGCCCCCCGACCCGGGGCGCGCGAGCTACCAGATCGCGATGACCGTGTGCGAGCGCTGCCGTGCCGGAACGCAGCAAGCCAAGGGCGAAGCCGTCGACGTGGAGCCCGCGATCGTGGAGACGGCCGAGTGCGACGCCCAGCACGTCGCCGACGGCAAGCGCGCCACGCAGACGATTCCGCCGGCGACGCGCCGCGAGGTGGTGCGCCGTGACGGCGGCTGCTGCGCCGTGCCAGGGTGTCACAACGCGGTGTTCCTGGACGCGCACCACGTCGACCCGCGTGCCGAGGGCGGCGGGCATGATCCGGGAAATATCCTGATCCTATGCGGCGCCCACCATCGCGCGGTGCACCGGGGTCGCCTGATCGTGGCGGGCAGCGCATCGGCGGGCTTCACGTTCCAGCACGCGGACGGCTCGGCGTACGGGAGCGTGGCGGCGCCGGAGCGCGCGGATGCCGCCGCGCGCGTGTTCGTCGCGATGCGCGGGCTCGGGTTCAAGGAGAAGGAAGCGCGCCGCGCGGTCGACGCCGCGTCGAGGGGCGGAGCCGCGTCGAGTGTGGAGAAGCTGCTCAGGGCCGCGCTCGGAAGCGTCTCGCTCCGCGTGTCCGACTGCCGGGCACCGGTCTACGTCGGATCGGCGTAGGCAGAGCCCCGGATCGAGGAGCCGCAGCGACGGCAAGGGGAGATCCGGTTCGAGTATCCGGAGGATGCGCTGGAGTCGTCGCATCCCGCCCGGGTGATTTGGGACGTGCTGGGGAAGGTGGATCTGGCGGCTTTCAGCCGGGGCTGCGAGGCGGTGGAGGGCAGCGCGGGACGCTCGCTGAAGAGTCCGCGAATGCTGCTGACACTGTGGTTGTACGCGCTGATGCAGGCGGTGGGCAGCGCGCGCGAGATCGCCCGGCTGGTCGACAGCGACATGGCGTATCGGTGGATCGCAGGCGACGTGGACATCAGCCATCAAAAGCTGTCGCAGTTTCGCGTCGGGCACGGCGAGGCGCTCGGCGAGCTGATGACCAGCATCCTGGCGACGCTGATGAACCAGGGGTTGCTGTCGCTCTCGCTCGTGGCACAGGACGGGACACGGATTCGCGCAGCGGCCACCGCCCCGTCGTTCCGGACCTACGGTTCGCTGTTGCAGTGCCGGGAACAAGCCAAGCTGCACATCAAGGCGGTGCTGGCCGCAGCGGACGACCCGGAGTACACGCGCGCTCGACATGCGGCGCGGGCCGCAGCGGCCAAGGATTACCAGGAGCGCGTGGAGGCCGCGATCGCGACGGTGACGGAGCTGCAGAAGCACCGCTCACCGTCGGACTCGCAGGCGCGCGCTTCGACGACCGGCCGTGCTTCTGGCCGACGGTGGACACGCCAAGGCCGATGACATCGCGGCGACCAGGCGTATGGGCGTCGATGTCATCGTCCCGCCCGCCGAGGCGGCAAAGGCCATCGAGAAGCTCGAGGCCGCGGGAGCCGATCCTGAAGTCGTTGCCTGGCGCGAACGCATGGAAACAGACGAAGCCAAGCAGCTCTACCGAGCTCGGGCCGGACTGGTCGAGCTTGCGAACGCTCACCAGAAGACGCATCACGGCATCACGCAGGTGCTCGTGCGCGGTGCCGCCAAGGTCACCTGCGTCATTTTGCTCAACGCAATCGGTTCCAACCTTCTGCAGCACGCCGCGCACCTCCTCGGCTGACGCCTGCCGCCCGCGCGGGCAGCCGCGCCAACAAGGACGCCTACATGGGCGCCCTCATCCGGCCGCAGCGGTACCAGCGCGTTGCCCGCGGTCGCGCCGCGCGGTCGCGCCCCCTCGCGCCGCGCCTGTCACGCGATAGATGGACACATCTTGAGCGCAACCCGACACCCTGCTACCGGCTCACCACTGGAAATAGTCGCTGGCGCCGGTCGCGTTGTCGAGGATGAGCTCGAACGCGGTCACGAAGTTGCCGAACACGGTCCGGTCGAACGCGAACCGTCGCCCCTCGATATTGGTCGGGTTGCCCGGAGCGGTGTGCTGCGTCGTGCCCGACGCGTCGCTGACATTGACCTCCTTCGCCCCGGCCGCGTTGCTGACGATGCGACCCGCGGACCACGCGGCCTCGGTCACGGCGGTGGCTACGGGGACGCGCAACGGCCCGCCGATGGTGAAGAGCTGCGGCAGCCCCTGCACCGCCGGGCAGTCGCTGATCTGGTCGAGGGCGACCGCGTACAGGTCGGTCTCTCCCGACGTTGTTTCCTCGGCGAAATACGACAGGCACTTGCCGTTGCCGGACCACGCGAACGAAAACAGCGCGTCGGCGTTTCCGCGCTCCATCCCGCCGCCGCTGACCATGGTGCCGCTCACCTTCTGCGGCGCGGAGGAGCCGTCCGCCGGCGCGACGAACAGCTCGTACACCGTGTCCGTCTCCTGGTCGGAGACGTAGGCGATGCGCGTGGAGTCCGGCGACCAGAGGAACGCCGCCTTGGGCACGAACGAAAGCGCCGTGTTGAAGCGGACATCCTGGGTGGCGCCCATGGTCCCGGAGATCTTGACGCCGCCCGTGCCGTCGGGATTCGCCGTGTACAGCTCGATCGTATCCTTGGTGTCCTGGTCGGCCGCGTAGGCGATCTTCGATCCGTCCGGCGACCAGAAGCTGTGGGCGGAAAGGACACGGTAGCCGCCGAGCGGGCCGTTGACCTTGTGCTCGTTCGTTCCGTCGATGTCCACCGTGAACAGCTCGAGCACGTTGCTGCCAGTGCCCGTGTTGCGCAGGAACGCGATTCTTGCTCACGTCGGGGTTGGCTTGCATCGTGAGCGCGCCGGGCGCGATCTCGGTCTGACCGGTTCCGTCCGCCATCGCGACGTACGCGCTCGTGCCGTTGCGATACACGAGCCTGGTGCTGTCCGGCGTCCACACCGCGCCGTCACCGTCGTCGGCGAGCTTCACCGGCGCCGAGCTGCCGTCGGTCGGCGCCACGGACAGGACCGGCTTGTAGGTGCTCTTGGCCTCGTTGAAGTATGCCACGTGCGAGCCGTCTGGAGAGAGCCACACGCCCGAGATGCTGGTGTCGAATGTGGCGATCTCGACGGCGCTCGATCCGTCGGCCTTGGCGACGACGAGCTTCTGCGGCGTGGTGAAGCCGCGCAGGAACGCGACGTACGTGCCCGACTTCGACCACGCCATGGCGTTGCTGCTGTGCGAATTGCTCGACGAGTCGATGAGCACCGGCGACCCGCCGTGGATGCCCACGATCTCGATGCCCGCGCTGTCGGCGAGCAGGACGCGGGTCGCGTCGGGAGAGACGCGATACCCGCGGACCTGGCTCTGGATCTGGATGACCCCGTCGGTTTCGAACAGGCCCCAGAGGTGGGTGTCGTTGTCGTCCTTGTCGTAGCTGCGCCAGATCGCGATGGGGTCTCCCGTCGGCGCGCTGCCCGCGCTGCCGCCGGACCCCGCGCTGCCCGCTGTGCCGCCGGTGCCCGCCGTTCCGCCCGTGCCCGCCGTTCCGCCGGTGCCCGCCGTTCCGCCCGTGCCGGCGCCACCGCTGCCGCCGGTGGCGCCGGCACTCCCACCCGCGCCGCCGGTCCCTCCGGTCGCGCCGCCGCCGTCGCTCCCGGCGCCGCCGCCGGGCGACGAGCTCGTGTCGTCGCCTCCACAGGCCTGGAACAGTGGCGCGCACAACACCACGCCGACAAGCACGATCCAAGGACGATTGGACTTCATCGGAGCACCTCCCCGGGCAGATCTTGCCCGGGCGGGCGCGGGGCACCATCCCGCGAACGCGGGATGGCCTGGCGTCACCCCGTGCGGCGAGACGCGTGCGACCGGCAAGCCGCGACAGCGACCGTCGCGAGGGAGCCAGGGCCGCTCAAGCGTCAGATGGCTTCATGTAACACCCGCCGTGGCGCCCGGGCCCGCGGCGAGCGCGGCACTCCGCTACGGCGCGTGTGAGCTCTTCGTAGTCGATCGGCTTTTCGAAGACGTGGCAGGCTTCTTCGGCCATCGCCGGGTGTCGGCGTGCGCTGCTGACGAAGATGCAAGCCGTTGGATGGTGTTGCCTGGCGGTCCGGACCACGACTTCGCCGGACAACTGCGGCATCTCGTGATCCGTCAAGACCGCGTCGAACCGGTGCGCGGATAGCGCATCGACCGCGTGACGCCCGTCCGTGAAAGCGTGGACCTCGTGCCCGTCGTCTTCGAGCAGGTCCTTCAATGCACGAACGGTGTTGTGCTCGTCGTCCACGAGAAGAAACGTCGCCACGGCCGTCGTCCCTCTGCAAGGACTTGGCCAACGACGTCTGGACGGAAAGCCTCGGCAAGATGCGCCGAGCGACGCGCAATATCTTCGCGACGGCGCAGCACGTTTGCAGTTTGTGCGCGTGATTGCGGCTGCAGGTCACGCCGGCCGCGCGATCACGACCGAGTCCGGCGGCAGCTCGAGGGCGCCGCCGACCGCGTCGCCACCTCCGCGGACGCGGACGCAGCACCTCGGGCTCCGAGTCATTCGCCGCGGACCGGGCTTCCGCGCCGTGCCGGCATCCTCGGATACATCCAGAATCCGACGCGGGGCGGCGCGCGCAGGAAGCCGTAGCTGTCGAGCGCGATCGCGACGCGCGGCCCGCACAGGCCAACCCAAATATCAAGGTTGTTTCGGCAGTTTTTTGCTGCTTGTCTGGCGATACTGTGACTGGTCGGCGTGACCTGATCGCCGTCGTGGAGTCGTGCTACGACCTCGGCGGAACCCAAGAAGCGTGGCTCCAGGGCGTGGCGGACACGGTGTGCAACGTGGTGCAGCCGGATGACGGGCTGCTCGCGTATCACGTCGACTTGGACGAGCGCGGTGATACGCGCTGAGCAAATCCGGTGCAGTCCGGCGATCCGCCGTTGGACATGGTGCGGCGAAACCAGGTGATCGCGGACCTGCTCCGGGAGAAGCGGCGCAAGAAGCTGGGGTTGTTCACGAGCGCGCGCAGGCCAACATGGCACGAGCGGGTCGTTCGCACCGCACTGCGCGAACCGGCGGAACACATCCTGCAGATCGGAGTTCGACCTCGTAGGTCCGAACTGGATGTACACGCTCGGTGCTCCAGTCGATGACGTGTTCGTGCTGATGAGCCACCACATCGACGACAACGGCGCGACGGCGATCTTCGCCGGGCTGAAGGGCAAGCGCACGTACCGGCCGGCGGAGCGCCAGATGTTCCAGATGCTGAGCGCGCACATCAAGGCGGGCTTGCGACTGCGGCGGCGCTTGCAGGAGCGCACCGGAGTGGACGCGCCTGAAGATGGCGCCGTGCTGGACGCCTCGGGTCGTCTGGTCCACGCCGACGGCGAGGCTCGCGACGGCATCGAGGAGCTGACGGAAAACGCGCGCCGCATCGACGAGGCCCGCACCACGAAGTCCGGCCGCCAGGAGGAAGCGTTGAGCGTCTGGCAAGGACTCGTCCAGGGCCGCTGGTCGCTAGTGGAGCAGTGGGACACCGACGGCAAGCGCTTCATGCTGGCGCACAAGAACCCCGAGGACGTGCGCGATCCACGTGGGCTGACGCCGATGGAGACCCGCGTGATCGGGCTGGCCGTCCGCGGCTACAGCGACAAGCTGATCGCGTACCATCTCGGTGTCGCGGAAGGCACGACGTCGTCGCACCTGGCCGGCGCGCTGCGCAAGCTGGGCATCTCCAACCGGGTCGAGCTGGTGCGCCGGCTTGGCACTCGCTACCCGCAGGCAGAGCTGTGACCGACGACGAGGATGCGTACGCGCGGCGCTTACCGCCGCGGAGCAGGACATCGCGGCGCGGGTGTTCCTGGGCGAAACCACGCCGGACATCGCGAAGGCGCGCGGAGTGAGCAAGAAGACGCTGGCCAACCAGCTCGACTCGATCTTCCGCAAGCTGGATGTGTCTTCGCGAGCAGAGCTCGTGCTGCTGCTGCGGCACGTCCCACGCGGCCCCTAGCGCGCATCGCGTCGACCACTGCAATGGTTTGTCGGTACGGCGCGGTATCCCGCGGCGCGGCAGTTGGCTTGACACACGCGATGGACAGCAAGCGGGGCTACCCAGATGTTCTTTTTCGATCCTCGTCCAACTCGAAACGCCACCTCCCGTGCTTGCAGCCTGGTGGCGGCTCGTGGCGCACGATGGGCGCATCGACGTCGAGCGCCATGGGCGCTGTCCCATGCGATTGAACGGCGAGCTCACGTCGCGCGGATCGCTTCTGCCCGGAGGAACGCCCGCCACTCCCCCGCCCGGAGCTCGCCCAGCAGCGCAGCGCACGCGCGCTCGCCGTCGAGCAGGAACGCCGCGACGTCCGGCGATCGCCGCTTGCCGCGCGCGGCGAAGCGCGCCGCCGCGACGACCTGCGCGACCGCCAGCGTTTGCATCGCGGCAGTGACGGCACGCGGCGGCGGCGACGGCAAGCGCCGATGGCTTCGTCGCGCCGCGACGTCGCTACGGACCGGGGGATTCCGCGCCGGACCGACATTCCCTGTCCCTGTCCGCTCGCCCGGGCATCGCGCGGCCTGGTGTGCGCGCGGGTACTCATGCGCGTGGCGCGCTCGCTCGGGCTGGTGTCGGACTCGCTCCGCGCCGCGCGGACATCGCCTGCGGACGCCCGCTCCGCCGCGCAGCCCCGCGGGCGGTCGCTGCGCTTGGGGTGCTCCGATGTTCCGCGCCGAAGGCCGAATCATCGCCTTCCAAGCGTCTGGTCGCGCTTCTACGGGATTCTCATCCGCATGTTCGTGGAGCCGACAGTCGGACACCATCGACCGCACTTCCACGCGTACTACGGCGAGCACGTCGGCGTCTTCGCGGTGGACTCCATCCAGCTCATCGCCGGCGCATTGCCGACGACGGCTTGTCGCGTGACGTCGATCTTGGCGACGTCCTCCGCGGCGAGATCTACGGACCGCTCCGCGACCCGGCTCTTTTCCGGCAGGTCGCATTGGACGACGAAGCTCACACGCTGGTATGGCCGAACGGAGCCGATTTCGATCCGGCGACCCTGTACGATTGGCCGCGCGTCAGCGCGAGCTTCGCGGCGCTGGCGAGTGGCTGGGCAACGCCACTCGGGTCGAAGGCCGGCTGACGGGGGGCGGTCAGGAGCGGAATCGGGCCGGATCGGCAGCGCGACGGCGGCGCACCGCTTGCCATTGCGTGCAGCTCCAGCAAAACCTCGTTCGGGAGTGTCGCGGCCACGGCGGCTCGCTCCGCTTCTCTCTCGGTCTGCAGCAGCCTCGCCCCGCTACGCCTTCAAGGAATTCCCCATATCGA
Organism: uncultured delta proteobacterium; assembly: GCA_963775185.1. GTDB lineage: Bacteria > Myxococcota_A > Polyangia > Polyangiales > Polyangiaceae > JAPSGB01. The sequence continues at coordinate 22,485 of CAVZIE010000025.1, forward strand.
AGCCCGGCCTGGATCCCTTATGCGGAAGAGATGCCTCCTTTCCATACTCGCCCGACTCGAAACCCCTCCAGGGTGGTGCTCGCCACCGCCATGCTCGCCGCGTGCCTGGCGGGCTGCGGGGGCGGCGGCGCGGACGGGAGTGGCGGCGCGGGTAGCGGCGGAACCAGCGGTGCCGGCAACGGCACGGGGGGTACCAGCGGATCCACGGGCGGAACGAGCGGAGCAAGCGGAACCAGCGGCACGGGCGGGCTCGGTGGCAGCGGCGCCGGCGGCAGCTCCGGCGTTGGGGGAAGCGCCGGATCGCCGGGCACCGGCGGCGGCGCGGGCGTAGCGGGAAGCGCCGGGTCGACGGGGAGCGACGGCGGCGCGGGTGCAGCGGGAAGCGCCGGATCGCCGGGCACCGGCGGCGGCGCGGGCGTGGCGGGAAGCGCCGGATCGCCGGGCACCGACGGCGGCGCGGGTGCAGCGGGAAGCGCCGGATCGACGAGCACCGACGGCGGCGCGGGGGCAGCGGGGATGGCGGGCTCGAGCGGCGCCGCTGGAAGTGCCGGTACCGCGGGAGCTGGCGGCAGCTCCGGCGGCTGCGCACCGGGCAGCGCTGGATCGACCTGCGCGCCGTGCAGTCCCGGCGAGTACTGCGCGGGGGGCAGCGCCGCGATCGTCAATTGCGTTGACGTTGGCGGCTTCGACGACGACGCGGATCCCGCGACGGCCTGCGTCTCGCTAACGCCCGCGTGCGCAGCGGGCAGCTACGAGACGCAAGCGCCGAGCGCCACGCAGGATCGCGTGTGCACCGCGTGCAGCGCGGGCCAGTACTGCGCTGGCGGAACCACGGCGCCCGTGGCCTGCGTGGCCGGCACGACCTTCGACGACGACGCGGATCCCGCGACGGCCTGCGTTGCGGTCGCGCCCGCGTGCGCAGCGGGCAGCTACCAGTCGCAAGCGCCGAGCGCCACGCAGGATCGCGTGTGCACGGCGTGCGTCGCCGGCGAGTACTGCGCGGGCGGCAGCGCCCCACACCTCGCCTGCTTCGCGGGCACCTGGGACAACGACGCGGATCCCGCGACCGCGTGCGTCGCGTGGAGCGACTGCACGCTCACCGAGTATATGGCGACGGCTCCCTCGACGACCGCCGACCGCGACTGCCAGGCCTGTCCGGCGAACTGGGCGCCGCTCGAGCTCAACGCCACGGCCTGCGAACACTGGCTCGGCGGCGTCGGGTACACCACGGTCTCGACGGAGGGCGGGCTGTCGTGCGCCATCCGGGCGGACAATGGCAAGCCGGTCTGTTGGGGGTACGACCAGGACGGCACTGGACATCAACCCGCTCGGAATGTTCCGGACGTAGCCGTCACGGCCATCAGCGTCGGCTATGACTCTGCGTGCGCGATCCGGGCGTCGGACGGCACGCCGATCTGCTGGGGCGACGATCGATACGGGACTCCGCCGTCGGTGGCGCTGACGCAGATCGCCACGGGCTTCGCCTCGGTACTGGGCGTGCGGGATTCGCGTCGACAACGGCGAAGTGTTGTGCTGGGGCACCGATGCCTACGGTGGCCCGCCGCCGAGCGTCACGGCCACCGGGGTGGCCCACGTCTCCATCTCCGCCAACGGCGGCGGTGTTTGCGCCGTGCGCCAGGACAACGGCTTCGTCGAGTGCTGGGGCACGACACCGGCGGTGCCAACGGATGTGGCTGTGACGTCGATCACGCTGGGCAAAGCCGGCGCCTGCGGCGTCCGCGCCTCGGACGGGCTCACCGAGTGCTGGGGCGACCTGGCGTCGGGCACTCCCAACGTCGAGCTCGAGAGCGTGGACGCGACTACGTCCAGCGCCGTGGGCGAGCACACCGCGTGCGGCCTCCGCGCCGACAACCACGAGGTGGTGTGCTGGGGCCAGTACGTCGCGCCAGTGGCTGTCCGCTGCACCCGCGGGCGTGGCGTTTTCTTCGTTGAGCGTGGGCGAGGTCGCCTGCGGCGTTCGCGAGGACACGGGCCGCATCCAATGTTGGGGCGATCGGGACAATCCCAGCAGCCCGGGCTCCGGCAGCGGGTTCGGCGCGCCGAGCGGCCTCGCCTACACGGCGGTGGCGGCAGGTTCGGCCTATGGGGGATGCGCGATCCGGGAAGATGGGCGACTCGACTGCTGGGGCTACAGCTTCGAAGACGCCCGACGGCCTGTTTTCCGACGTGGACATGTACGATAACGCGCCCGCGTCGTACTGCGCGGTGCAAACCGACCAGCCCGGCGTGATCTGCTGGGACAGCACTGCGGTGACACAGCTTGCCTCTGGCGACTACCTGAGCGTCCGCCGAAGCTCGGGTGCGGCTTGCGCGATCCGCGCCAGCGACCACCTGCTCGAGTGCTGGGTGCTCGGCAGCGATGTGTTCGCAAATCGCCAGCCAGGCGCCCACGAACGTAGCCTTCGACCAGATCGATCTCGCCACTGGCTACGCGTGCGGTCTACGCAGCTTCGATCACCAGGTGCAGTGCTGGGGCATCGACAGCGCCAGCGTGCCGGTGCCGACCGGCGTCGCGTTCAAGCAGATCGCGGGGGCCGAGGGGTTCGCGGCAGGGTGCGGGATCCGGCAGGACAACGACGAGGTGCAGTGCTGGGGCGACATCGGCGCCGGCGTATACAACCCGCCCGCCGGCGTGAAGTTCGACGCAATCGCCGGCTCGGGCAACGACATGTGCGGCGTCCGGAGCAGCGACGGCGCGATCGTGTGTTGGGTTGGTTCTCTGGACGCGCCGCCCACCGGGGTGAGCTTCACCGACGTGAGCGTGCGCGGATCGGAGGTGTGCGGCCTCGAGAGCGTCACCGGCCGCCTGCTCTGCTGGGGCAACAGCGTCATCAACCCCGTCGTCAAGTAGCTCCGGCGAACGCCGGCCGCGCGATCACGACCGAGTCCGGCGGCAGCTCGAGGGCGCCGCCGACGCGTGCCACCTCCGCGGACGCGAGCAGCACCTCGCCGGCCGCGACGCGGACCGGCGCGCCGCCGACGTTGAAGGCGACGAGCACGCTTCCGCGCCGGACCGACATCCAACCGGCACTGGCGTCGAGCTCGACGTGGACGTCGTCGAGGCGGCCGCTCTGGAGATCCGGCTCGCTCTGCCGCAGCGCGATCAGACGGCGGTACCAGTCGAGCATCGACGCGTGCGCCGGCTGTTCGAGCTCGCTCCAGCGCAGCTTGCTCTGCTCGTACGTGTCGCGCGCCTGCGGATCGGGAACGCGCTCCGGGCGGAAGCCGTGCTCGGCGAACTCGCGGCGGCGGCCGTCGCGGACGGCGCGGCCGAGATCGGCGTCGGGGAAGCTCGTGAAGTACTGGAACGGCGTGGACGCGGCCCACTCCTCGCCGGCGAACAGCATCGGCACGAAGGGCGAGGTGAGCACGACCGCGGCGGCGATCCGCGCGCGGGCGTCGGAGCACGAGCTGGCACAAGCGCTCGCCGAGGGCGCGGTTGCCGACTTGATCGTGGGTCTGCGCGTAGCCAAGAAAGCGATGGCCGGACAGCGCACCGACGGGCGCGCCGTGACGGCGCTTGCGGAACACCGACTTGCGGCCGTCGTACACGAACGCGTGGCGGAGCGCGTGGGCGAGATCCTCGATGCCGTTGAAGTCGACATAGTAGCCGTTCTGCTCGCCGGTCAAGACGACGTGGAGGGCGTGGTGCAGGTCGTCGCTCCACTGCGCGTCGATGCCGTAGCCGAGCTCGGCGCGAGGGCGGACGACGCGCGGATCGTTCAGGCCGCTCTCGGCGATCAGCACGCGATCGAGATCCTCGACGCTGCTGGCGAGCTCCCCCAGGAAGTGGATCGCGGACATGTCGAACAGGGTCTCGACGGCGTCGAGGCGCAGCGCGTCCACGTGGTAGCGCGTGAGCCAGTGCCGCGCGTTGTCGACGAAGAAGCGGCGCACCTCGTCGGCGTAGCGGTCGTCGAGATTGACGGCCTTGCCCCAGGGCGTGTGGAAGCGATCGCTGAAGTAGGGCGCGAACTGTCCGAGGTAGTTTCCGTCGGGGCCGAGGTGGTTGTAGACCACGTCGAGCACCACGGCGAGGCCGCGCGCGTGGCACGCGTCCACCAGCCGCGCGAGGCCCGCGGGCCCGCCGTAGGCCTCGTGTGGCGCGTACAGGCCGACGCCGTCGTAGCCCCAGCCGCGATCGCCCGGGAAGCTCGCGACCGGCATCAGCTCCACGTGCGTCACGCCGAGCGCGAGCAGGTGATCCAGGTGCGCCGTGACGCCGTCGAAGTCGCCCGCTTCGCTGAAGGTGCCGACGTGCAGCTCGTAGATCAACGCGCGGTCGAGCGGTGGCGCGCGGAAATCGGCGTCGGTCCACGTGAACGCGTCGAAGTCGACGCTGCGGCCGGGCGCGTGAACGCCGCGCGGCAGACGCGGCGCGCGCGGATCGGGCAGCGGCGCGCCGCCGTCCACGCTGAACGCGTAGTCGACCTCCGTCGGCGTCGCGACGTCCGCGCTCCACCAGCCGTCGTCGCCCCGGGTCATGCCGTGGCGCGTGTCGCCCAGCACCAGCTCGACCCGCTGCTTCAGCGGCGCCCAGACGCGAAACGCGGTCATGCCTGTTCGACCAGCAGCGCCACCGGGAACTGTTCGAGCAGCTCGCCGACGGCGCCGGACCGCACGTTCTGTCCGCTGAGGACGTTCTTGAAGCGGCCCTCCGGCAGCTCCACGCGCGTGTCGCCCCAGCCCTCGGCGTCGAGCAGGAACGACAAGCGCGGCACGATCGTGACGAGCTTGTCGTCGCGGGTGAAGGCGACGGTGTACGGCGCGCGCGCGCCTTCGACCGGCAGCGCGCGATAGCCGCCGCGCTCGAACAGGTCCGGCAGCGCGCGGCGCGTCGCGAGCGCCTGGCACAGCGTCCACAGCTTTGGCAGGCCGTCGTCGCTGCGCGCCAGGATCTGTCCGGGCGACAGGCCGCGCACCTCCGCCAGCAAGCGGCGGCGCCGCTCGAAGTCCACCGGACGCCGGTTGTCCGGGTCGACCAGATCGCCGTCCCACAGCTCGCTGCCCTGGTAGATGTCGGGCACGCCGGGCGCCGTCAGCTTGATCAAGAGCTGGGCCAGCGAGTTGATGCGCGCCGCCGGCGTGATCATCGCGACGAAGCGCTGGACGTCGCGGGTCAGCTCCGCGTCGCCGAGCACGCCGTGCACGTACTTCTTCACGGCGGCCTCGTACGGCTCGTCGATGCGCGTCCAGGCGGTGCGCAGCTTGGCCTCGCGGATCGCCTTCTCCATGTATTGCCACGCGCGCTCCGCGTCGATCGGCCACGCGCCGACCAGGCTCTGGAACAGCAGGTACGCCGTGTTGCGCTCCGGGCCGGCGTCGCTCTCGTGACGGCGCGCGCGCTCGAGCCACCCCGCGACGGCCTTGCGCCAGCGCTCCGGGATCTCCGTGAGCACCGCGAGCCGCGCCCGGACGTCCTCGCTGCGCTTGGTGTCGTGGGTCGACGTGGTCAGCATCGTGTTGGGCTGGCGCTGCGCCGTCTCGGCCATCGCCTGGTGGAACGCCTCCACCGTCGTCGCCGGCTCGAACGGATCGCCGCCCACCTCGTTCGCGCTCACCAGCCGGTTGAAACGATAGAACGCCGTGTCCTCCACGCCCTTGGCCATCGCCGGCCCGGTGAGCTGCTGGAAGCGCAGCGCGAACTCCGTCTCGAGCGCGCCGCGGTAGCGCAAGAGCAGGATGTCCTGCATCCAGCCGAGCAGCTCCGCGTCGATCCGCGGGTAGAGCTCGTGCACGCGCGCGACGGCTTGCTCCAGCGTCTCGCGATCGCGCAGCGACGGGCTGTCGTCGGAGCGCGACGCGTAGGTGCGGTACACCGGGAACGCGACGACCAGCGCGCGGATCGCCTCGCGCAGCGCCAGGTGCGAGTGATCGCGCTGGCGGCGGTGCTGCTCGCACACCTTGGCGAGCAGCTCGACCAGCCGATCGACGTCCGCGCGCAGCCCGTCGTCGAGCACGCGGATCTTCGACTCGCGCACCAGCCGATCGAAGTCGAGATCCGGCTGCGCGGTCGCTTCGCGGTACACGTCCGTCAGGCGCGCGAGCCCGCCGGGGTCGAGCAGCAGACCGCCGACGGTGCGCAAGAAGTCGTAGCCGGTCGTGCCCGCGACGGGCCAGCCATCCGGCAGGCTCTCGCCACGCTCGAGGATCTTCTCGACCACGATCCACGCCGACGGCACCTTGCGGCGCAACGCCAGCAGATACGCCTTCGGATCGCGCAGCCCGTCCGGGTGATCGACGCGGATGCCGGTCACCAGCCCGCGCTCCACCAGATCGATCACGACGCGGTGCGTGTCCTCGAACACGTCCTCGCGCTCCATGTGCAAGCCGACCAGGTTGTCGATGTCGAAGAAGCGCCGGTACTCGAGCTCGTGGCGCCCGGTCTTCCAGTACGCCAGGCGATAGTTCTGCTCCGAGAGCAGCGCGTCCAGCAGATCCGCGTCGCCGTTGGTCACCTGGATCTCGGCGTCGACGGCGTCGGCGTGCGCCGGCTCGGCGAGCGCGCGCGCGAGCAGCGTCTCGATCACGTGCTTGTCGCGGGCGCGCCGCGCCGTCTCCGGCTCCACGGCTTCCGGCAGGCGCGCGAAAGCGTCCGACAGGTACGCGAGCTCGTCGCTGTCGGCGCGCGTCGCCGCGCGCGCGAGCACCGCGGCCAACGAGCGCGGCGCGACCGGGAACGTGCGCTCGTGATACGCCATCACGAAGCTTGCGCCGTCGCGCCGCAGCTGGACCTCCCCCGACTCGATCACGCGTCCATACTGGTCGCCGAGCACCGGCAACAGCACGCGGTCGTCACTCGACTCCTCGCGGGCGCCCCAGTCCACGTCGAAGTAGTTGGCGAAGCGGCTCGATCGGCCGTTCTCCAGTACGTCCCACCACCAGCGGTTGTCCGGCGTGCCGATCGCCATGTGGTTCGGCACCACGTCGAGCACCTGGCCGAGCCCGGCCTCCTGCAGCGCCTCGCACAGCCGCGCGTGCCCCGCTTCGCCGCCGAGCTCGCGGTTCAGCCTGCTGTGATCGACGACGTCGTAGCCGTGGGCGCTGCCCGGCGCCGCCTGCAGATACGGTGACGCGTACAGATCGCTCACGCCCAGATCCGCCAGATAGTCGGCGATCGCCGCGGCATCGTCGAAGGTGAATCCGGCGTTGAGCTGGACCCGGTAGGTGGCTAAGGGACATCGCATCGGCTTCGCCGCCCTCCACAACGGCGCCCTGATCTAACCACGCGAGCCCGCCAGGCGAGGGGATTGTTGCCGGTCCGGCGCGGAATCACCGCGGTTCGCCGGCGTTTTCCCCCTGATGCCGGAAGCTCACCGAGACCCGCGCGTAGCCGAGCGAGCGCACCAGGCTCTCCACCGTGCGCTGCACGCTCGCCTCCGCGCGCGGCAGGATCTGCGACTTTTCCGCCGCTTCCACGATGCTCTTCTCGGCCTCCTGCCGGGCGCGCGTCTCGAGGTTCTGCTTGCGCTCGGCGAGCAGATCCGTGGTTCTCGAGTGCACGTACGTCCGATCGTTGTCCAGGCGATGCGAGAGGATCTTCGCGGGGGGCAGGATGATCACCGCGGTGCCGGCGTCGCGATCCACCTGCACGTCGGCGTCGCGGATGCCGCTCAAGTCCACGCCCGCGGTCACGTCGCCGGCCGCCACCAGCAAGATCGCGTCCTTCGCGTCGATCAATCCGAACAAGCGCGATTGCTCTTCGGTCAAGTCGATCACCTTCTCGATGTGGAACTCCGCGCCTTCGATGTTCGACAGGTCGCGGATCGCCGTGACCACGCTGGGCGTGCCGCGGACCACGGTGACGGACGCCGGCTTCGCGGGTTCCGGCTTCGAGCACCGGCCCAGGAGTGCACCCAGGCCGACCGCCACCAGCACCAGCACGCCCACCAGCGCGGTGCCCAGCGGCCGGGAGCAGCCCGCGCGGGCCGGCCTCCGCTCGTCGTCCTGGTCGTCCATGTCCGATCGATACACCTTATGACGCGGTCCGGCGTGAATCGCCAGCGGCGCCCGTGACCGTTTCCTGACAGTCGCGTGAGACTCTCCCGACCGCGGATGGGATACGCCAGGAGCATGACCGGCGTCGTTCTCGGAAGCTACACGTACGCGGAGTTCGTCGGAACGGCCCTCGCGTTCCTGCCGGTCATGGGCATCTCGCACCTCAGGCACCGCGGTGACCCGACGCAGCGCATGCCCGGCCGCTGGATGCGCCGCTTCGGTCGCACCACCTCGGCGCTCACCCCGGTGTGGCAGTTCTCCGTGGACGGCGCGCACCCGCCCGACATCGCGCACAGCGCCTACGTCGTCGTCGCCAACCACGAGTCCACCGCCGATCCGTTCCTGCTCTCGTGGCTGCCCTGGGACATGCGCTGGATCGCCAAGCAGGAGCTGTTCCACTTGCCGCTCGTCGGTCCGCTGATGCGCTTCGGCGGCGACATCCCGCTCCGGCGCGGCGAGCGCGACAGCGTCGAGAAGATGATGGACGAGTGCCGCCGCACGCTCGGCGCGGGCATGCCCATCATGATGTTCCCCGAAGGGACGCGCTCGCCCGACGGACGGCTCTTGCCGTTCAAGAACGGCGCGTTCCAGCTCGCCATCGACGCGCAGGTTCCGGTCCTGCCGGTCGCCCTCGCCGGCACGCGCAACTGCCGTCCCAAGGGCTCGAAGTGGTTCGGCCGCGCGCGCGGTCACGCCCGCGTGCTCGAGCCAATCCCGACGCGCGGCTTCGGTCCCGCCGACGTCGATCGCCTCCGCGACGCCGTCCGCGCGCGCATCGCCGACGCCCTGCCCGCCGTGCGCGATCACGTCGGCGCGCCGTCGATCGATCCGCTCCCCAGCCCCAGCCCCAGCGCCGGGAATGGGATGCCGGTCCGGCGCGGAACCGCACCGAGCGCTTCGCCCGCACCCTGAGCACGCCGCCGCGCGCGCTTCCATATGGAACGATTCCATATGGAACAAGCGTGGCACTGGGTGCGCCGCTCCGCTCCGGGCCGGGCCGGGCCCGCCACGTTAAGACGTCTTAACGTGGGCTCCGGGCCCGCCACGTTAAGACGTCTTAACGTGGGCTCCGGGCCCGCCATGTAAAGACGTCTTTACATGGGCTCGAAGCGGCTCGAGCCCCCAATATAGCGCTTTTCGCGACAAGCCGCGAACGCGAGGCCGTCGGCGCCGCCTGCGCGCGGCAGCACGTGTGCATCCTCGCCCCGCACGCCTCGCCCCGCGACCTCTCGCCCGTCGCGGAAACGCGGCGCCGCCAGGTACCGCGGGCCGGCGCGTTCTGGAGGATACAGCTGCAGCCGGACGATCCCCCGGTGTGAGGATGGCGCCTGGAGCATCGCTGCGGGGCTCGGGTGGGGACTCGGCCGCCCGCGCACCGCAGCACTCCGGCTACTGCTGGCTGATCTCGGACTTGGCTCCGCGCGCCCCGTCGGATGCCTGGTCCCCACGTGGGGGCGAACGAAAGTCGTCGCCCAAGACTCGGGAGGCTTTGAAACAGCATGTTATGAAAGCCTATGACCCATTCCGACAACGACTGGAAGCGCGCGGTGGTCACTTGGTCTGGGCCTCGGGCTTGCGACGCGACGGACCCTTGAGCGCGATGCGGTGCGCGGTGTGAAGCACACGGTCGCAGATGGCGTCCGCCGTGGTCGGGTCAGTGAGGTACTCGTGCCAGTGCTTCGGATCGAGTTGGCTGGTGATGATCGTCGCGCGCGCCTCGTACCGGTCCTCGAGGATCTCGAGGAGATCGCGCCGTTCGGGATCGGTGAGCGGCGCGATCCCGAAGTCGTCGATCGACAGGACATCGAGCCGAGCGAGACGCGCCAGCAGCCTCGGATAGCTTCCGTCTGCGCGAGCGAGGCGCAGTTCGTCGAAGAGACGCGGTGCTCTCCGATAGCAGGCGCGGAAGCCCGAGCCGGAAGATCCCCAAGCACGAGCGATAGCCATGCTCGGGGTGCCGGCGCTCGTCGAGGATGGCCCGCGCCAGGAGCGCCACGTTCGGGCTCACCGTCGTCGCCCAGCTCACGATCCGGGTCGGCGTCCATTCAGCGTGCGCGCGGTGCGGGGACAGCATGTGTTCCGCGCACGTCGTGGGCCGCCCGCGGACGTAGCTGCGCGCGTGGGCCGCCACACGCTTTCCGGCGTGAAACATTCGCGCCGGGCCAGGAGACGGTCTCAAGGAATTACCTATATCGCCGTCGTGCGCGCGAGTGATAGCGATCGATCGAATGTTCCGACGCAGTCCGCGGCGCACCGGCGCGTCCATGGGGATTTCCCTGAGCCTGTGAATCCCCGCGCTCTCGGCCGGCTTGCAATCACGGATAAGGGATTTCCCCATGTGGCCTGCCGTACCGGTCTTCACTCGCGCCGCCCGCGCTCCCCAGCAGTCTGCAAATGGCTGGAACCTCGGTCTGTTCCCCGAGATGCACTCGTTGCGCGCTGATGCAGCGGTCTGGCCCGGGGATTTCGTCGAGGCTCGTGCTGATCTGGAGGACTCTTGAGCGGCGACTCGAATGCAGACGAGTCTGCGCCCGTCAGACCAGGCGATTTGCTGGCCGGCAGGTACCGGGTCGAGCAGGTGCTTGGGGTGGGCGGAATGGGCGTCGTGGTGGCGGCGCAGCACGTGCATCTTGGCCAGCGCGTTGCCCTGAAGTTCCTGCTGCCCGCGTACCTGGGTGTGCCGGAGGCCGCGGGTCGCTTCGCCCGTGAAGCGCGCAACGCCGTGCGGATCCAGAACGAGCACGTCGCCCGGGTCAGCGATGTGGGCACGCTCGAGAGCGGCGCGCCGTACATGGTCATGGAGTACCTGCAGGGCAGCGACTTGTCGCAGCTTGTCCGCAGGCAGGGTCCGGTTCCGGTCGCCGACGCGGTGGACTATGTGCTGCAGGCCTGCGTGGCGATCGCGGAGGCCCATGCGCTCGGTATCGTCCATCGCGACCTCAAGCCGGCGAATCTGTTCCTGGCGGACCAGAGCGACGGCACCCGGACGGTGAAGGTTCTCGATTTCGGGATCTCGAAAGCCACGGTGGGGCAGCAGGAAGCCGCTCTCACCAAGACCAGCGCGATGATGGGCTCTCCGCTGTACATGGCGCCCGAGCAGATGACGGCGGCGAAGACGGCGGGCACGAGCGCCGACATCTGGGCGCTAGGCGTGATCGTGTACGAGCTGATTGTCGGGCACGTGCCGTTCCTTGGGGAAACGATGCCGCAGATCTGCGCGGCGGTGCTGTCGGAGGATCCGCCTCCCATTTCATCGGCGCGCCCGGACGTCCCTCCCGGTCTAGATGCCGTGATCCAGCGCTGTCTATCGAAGAACCCGTCGGCGCGCTACGCGGACGTCGTCGAGCTGGCATCCGCCCTGCTTCCCTTTGCGCACAAGAGCTCCCGCGCCTACGTGGAGCGCGCGTCGCGGTTGTTTGTGGCGCACGGTGTCCGGTCGAGCATCGTGGACATACCCGTGCCGCCCTCGACGGTGGCGCCAGCGGCCACGGCTCCCGCCGCGCCTGCCGTCACCGATGCGACGGTGGGCTCGTGGAGCGAGACGCACGCCCCGAAGCGCTCCGGGTCGCGAGTGTGGCTGGCAGCGCTGGCCGTTGGCGCGGTCGTCGTTGTTGGCGGTGGATGGTTCCTCATGCGCTCGGCCGCTGCGCAGAAGAGCGCGAGTGCATCGGCGCCTGCATCTGCCACGACGGCCGAGGCGCCGAAGGCGTCCAGTACGACGCCGCAACCTGCCGTTGTGCCGGCGGTCACGCCCTCCGCGGAGCCTTCGGCGAGCGTCGCGCCGGCCGCTTCGAGCGCACAGCCTGCCCCGCCGCCGAAGTCCGCACCAGCGCACCACTACGCCTGGAATCCGGCAGCGCGACCGAAGGCGCCGGCGCCTAGCAAGCCCGCGCCGAGGCGAGCCGCCCCCGCTCCAGCTCCGACCCACGCGGCGCCGCCGCGGCAACCGGACAACCCGTTGAACATCCAGATCAAGTGAGGCGTGTTGAATGACACGTAGTGTGCACAGGTATCTCTGCATTCCGGTCATCACCTGCTTGACCATCGCTTCCGCAGCCGCGCTTGCTCAAGGGCCGGCGCCGTTGCCGCGTGCAGCTGCGCCGGGCGGTTCTGCAGCGCCCGCTGCGCCGAGCGGCTCTGCGGCGCCTGCAGCGCCTGCCGGTTCGGCCGCGCCCGCCGCGCCGAGCGGCTCTGCGGCGCCTGCAGCGCCTGCCGGTTCGGCCGCGCCCGCCGCGCCGAGCGGCTCTGCGGCGCCTGCCGGTTCGGCCGCGCCGGCGGTGCCGTCGCTGTCGGATTCGCTGACGGGCGCGGCGAAGCAGGCCTACGAGCAAGGCCGCATCCTCTACACCGACGGCGACAACGCCGGCGCGCTGATCAAGTTCAAGCTCGCCTACAAGACGTCGGAAGACCCGCGGCTGCTCTGGAACATGGCCGTGTGCGAGAAGAACCTGCGGCACTACGCCAAGGCGCAGGATCTCGTGGAGCAGTACCTGCGCGACGGCCAGGGCGTGCTGACCGATCAGGACCGCGAGGTGGCAGTGAGCGTCGTGCAGGCGATCAAGGCGTACGTCGCGACGCTCACCGTCAACGTGGACCAGTCGGGCGCGGCCATCATCATCGACGGGACGCGCGTGGGCACCAGCCCGCTGTCGAGCCCCGTGCGCGTGGACGTTGGCCAGCGCAGGATCACGATCAGCAAGAAGGGCTACAAGATCTTCCAGCAGACGCTGGTCGTCCCCGGCGGGTCGCCCATGACCCTGACGGCGAAGTTGCAGCAGGTCGTACACAAGGGGCAGCTGCGCGTGGTGACCGACATGAACGGCCGCATCGAGATTGACGGCAAGTACGTGGGTCGCGGGCAATGGAGCGGCAAGCTGTCCAGCGGCGATCACGTCATTGGCATCACCGCGCCGGGCAAGATGCAATACCAGGACGACGTCGCCATCTCCGACGGCCAGCTCCAGGTGGCGCGCGTGACGCTGGAGGACAAGCAGAAGCCGCAAGCCGTGGTGCGGAGCAGCGGCGTGCCGACCTGGTTGTGGGTTGCCGGCGGTGTAGTGCTCGCAGCGGGGCTTGGAACCGGCGGCTACTTCCTGTTGAAACCCCAGGAGACCACGCCGTCTCCCAATGCCGGTTCGATGGACCCCGGCATCGTGCACGTTTCTTTTCGGAGATAGTCGATGAGCCGCTTTCGCGCACCGCATTGGTTGAAATTGACGGGACTCGTAGTCGCCGGCGTGGCGATGTCGTTCTCTTGCTCGAACACGCCGAAACCGCCCGGCGAGCTGATGCTGTCGCTCCAGACGGACATGTCGATTCCGAAGGACATCGACGCCGTCTGGATCGAGATCTCGAAGTACGGCAACACGGTTTTCCGGAACCGCTACGACGTGGGTCCGAGCGGCGTGAAGATCCCGGCGACGCTCGCGGTGGAGGCCGACCCCGGCAAGTCGCCGCCGGTAACGGTCCGCGTGATCAGCCAGCAGGGCACGAAGACGCGGACCTTGCGCGAAGTGGTAACGACGGTGCCACCGGATCGCACCGCGACGCTGCGCGTACCGATCGAGTGGCTGTGCGACGGGTCGGGCGAGCAGATCCCGGGCACGTCGCCGCCGCAGTTCAAGAACAAGTGCCCCGCGGGGCAGACGTGCCAGTCGGGGACGTGCACGACGAGCACGGTCGATTCGTCGAAGCTGCCGACCTTCAAACCTGCCGACGTTTTTGGCGGCGGCAACGGAGACGGCACCGGCAAGTGCTTCGACACGCTGGGCTGCTTCTCGACGGCGACAGCGCTGCCTGTCGACACGACGACGTGCACCGCAGATGTGTCGCAACTGCTCGGGGGTAGCGCAGGCGCCGGAACCGGCGGCGGCGGCGCCGACGGCGTCGGGGGCAGCGGCGCGCACGGCCCGACGGGCGGCAGCACGGGAGCCGGAGGCAGCAGCGGCGGCGGCGCAGCCGTCAAGAAGCTCAACATCGCGCTGGAGCTACCCACCGGTGGCGACGGCATCTGCGACTCGAACCAGTGCCTGGTGCCGCTCGACGACCAGAGCGAGTGGACTGTGTCGAACAACACGGTCACGTTGCCGAAGGCGGTGTGCGCGCGCTTGCAGAGCGGCGCAGCGCAAGCTGTCGTGGCTACGCTTTCGTGCGACACGAAGACCGCGGCGATACCGACGTGCGGACCGTGGTCGAGTGTGAACGGGACTGGGCCGGAGGACGCGGGAGTTGGAACAGGCGGGACCGCGGGCAGCAGCGCCGCGGGCGCCAGTGCCGGGGGTAGCGTCGGGGTAGCGGGCAGTAGCGCTGGTGGCAGCGTCGGGATTGCGGGCAGCAGCGCCGCGGGCAGCGGCGCCGGCGCGACCGGGGGCGCGGACGGCGGTACGGCATCGCCTCTTGGCAAGGCGTGCACGACGACCAGCGATTGCGGCAGCGGTCTGATCTGCGTGCCCGAGAATAGCACCAGCTTCAACGGGGAAGGACCGCCCGGAGGGCTTTGCACGCAGACCTGCCAGACCACCGCGGACTGCCAGGCGCTGGCGCCCAACTCCCAGTGCGTCAGCGAGGGCGGCACCACGTCGTATTGCCTCGAAGGGTGCACCCTCGGGGATAGTCTCGCCGGCAAGTGCCACGCGCGGTATACGACCGCGTGCGCTGCTCTGAATGCGACCGGCTCCGACGGCGGCGTGCTCGACTCCGGAGCATCAGATCGCGGCGTGCATTCCGGTCTGTGGCAACGACTGGGATTGTGGAAGTGGCTATTGCGACCTCAAGACGGGCCTGTGCAGCGCGTCGCCGCCTGCGGGGGGCCTGCCGATTGGGTCTTCCTGCGACCCCAGCGTGAGTCCGAGTCCTTGCTCGGGCTTCTGTCAGCCGTGGGGCTCTGGGAATCTGGCCTTCTGCTCCGCACCGTGCACTTTGTCGCAGGTGGGTTGTGGCTACCAAGCGGGGACAGCGACTGCCGCATGCCTTTTTTCACCAGCTGGCGCCTCAAGTCTCGATCTCGGATTCTGCGACGCATTGTGCGACTGCGACAGCGAGTGTCAGCAAGGTGCGTCGTGTGCCCCGCTGCCCTCTAATTTCGCTTCCGCTTTGGGGCGCGCGGGCTATTGCGGGCTCAGTTCTGACGTGGACGGCGGGCTTCCAACCTGCCCGGCCACAGACGCCGGCCCAGGTTGATTCGGCCCTTGTGAAGGTAGCTGATGAGTCGCGCGAAATCGCTGATGCTGTCGCTCCAGCCGGACATGTCGATTCCGAAGGACATCGACGCCGTCTGGATCGAGATCTCGAAGTTCCGGACCGCTACGACGTGGGTCCGAGCGGCGTGAAGATCCCCGCGACGCTCGCGGTGGAGGCCGACCCCGGCAAGTCGCCGCCGGTAACGGTCCGCGTGATCAGCCAGCAGGGCACGAGCGCGCACACGTCGTCCCAGGTCAGGCCGAGTCCCTTCGCGCGTCGCCGCCATCGCGACCGAGCCTGGGCTCACGCCCGCCGCACGGGCCGCCTCCCGATGGCTTCGCCGCAGCGCGAGCTTATGTCGAAGGATCCCTCGCAGGTTCCGCATCGCCGTTTTCTCCGTCGCCATCGAGCCTCCAGGGAGGCCGGTGGTTGAAGACCAACGGAGCTGCGCTGTCGGCGCTGCGCGGGCTCGGCTTCAAGCGCCGAGCTGCCGGCGAGCGCGCTTCGCGTGAGGGACAGCGCACGTCCGAGCTACACGGTCGGAGCCGCACCGTTGCCTGCGGCAGCCGTCGTCGCTGCCGCATAGCCAAACGCGAACGAAGCGTCCCCCGATGCCCCCGCCCCAATTCACCCCCGCGAGCGCGACGTGGTGCGCTTGCGCGGCGCGGCTTCCCAGCGGCCTTCGACGACCGCGCCGTCGGCGGTGACGCCGATGACCCAGCCGATGTCGACGAACAAGCTGACGAACGGCGACGTCCAGGTCCGGTCGCGCCACACGCAGCTCCAGCCTTCCGGCGGCTCGCCCTGCACGTAGATGCGCCCGGTGGCGGCGGTCCAGACGCGGCCGGCGATGTCGACGGCGACAGCACGACAGGTCGTGCTCGCGCGGCACGACCGATTCCCGCACGCCGGACTTCGTCACGCGCAGCACGCGCCCAGCGGCGCCGGCCGCGACGCCGAGGCCCAGATCCGGCTGGGCGGCGCAATCGTGGAAGGCCTTGACCGCGTCGGTCTTGATGCGACGCACCTCGAACATCAGCGGCGCGTACACGGCGGCGAAGCCGTCGCCCTTGAGCGAGCGCCCGGCGATCAGCCAGCGATCGTCGGTGACGCGTGCGAGCGCCGACACGCTGGCGGCCTTCGAGAGCGCCGCGGGCTTGAGCCAGCGGTGCGCGGCGAGCGTGTACAGCACCGGCGACTCCTCGGGCCGCGCGCCGACGAGCACGGCGAGATCGCCGATCTCGCCGCTGGCGTGGAGGAACGTGACGCTCGGATCGGCCGCGCGCAGCACGCTCGACACGCCGTCCCGCGAGTAGTGCGCGATCGTCGCCTCGTCGCCGCCGACGAGCCACAGGCCCGCTTCGACGCGCTGGACAAACCGGATGCCGCCGGCGTTGGGCAGGCCGCGCGACGGCGCGTCCACCCAGCGCATGCCGTCCCAGAACGCGAGCCCGCGTCCGGTCGCGGCCAGGCAGCGTCCGTCGCCCTCCCACGCCACGCTGCGCACCACCCGATCGCCGCCGTTGTGGCGCACGTGCCAGGTCCACGCGAAGCGCGCCACGACGGAGGCGTCGGTGATGCTCTCCAGGCGCCGGCGTGGCGGGCGGTGACGCACCGGATCGGGGCGCAGCGCGCGCAGCACGCTGGCGGCGAACTCCCACACCGACTGCGGGCGATGCGCGGGATCGTAGGCGGTGGCGTGGGCGAGGGAAGCGTCGATGGCCGCGCACGCGTGCGGGCGCTCGGCGAGCTCCGGGCACAGCGAGCGGCACTCGCGGATGCCGCGCCGCGCGGCTTCCTGTGCGGCCAGCACGCCGTCCAGCGTACTGCCGACCTCGAAGTACTCCTCGCCGGTCAACATGCGGAACACGACCGACGCCAGGCTGAACACGTCCGTCGCGGGCCCGACCGGGTTCTTGCCCGACCGCACCTGCTCCGGCGCGGCGTAGCCCGGCGTCCCGCCCGGCGAACCGACGAACGTGCCCGTCGAGCTGCCCTGCGGCCGTGCGATGCCGAAATCGGCGATCTTGAACAGCTCGTCCGAGCCGAAGCCACAGCACAGCACGTTCCACGGCGTGACGTCGCGGTGCACGACGTCGACCTCGTGGATCGCCTCGAGCCCGCCGGCGAGACAGGTGAGCGCGAGCGCGGCGCGCTCGGGATCGAACGCGTAGCCGGTCTGCTCCACGCTGAAGTCGACGCGCTCGTCCAGCGTGGTGCCCTCGGCGCCGCCGTGCACGTACTCCAGCGCGAGCCACGGCAGGTCCGTGGGCACGCCGGCGAACATCACGCGGATCACGTGGCTGTCGATCAGCCGCACCACGAACGGCGTGGGCGGCACGCGCTCCTTCAGGCGCCCGAGCGCGACCGTCTCCTTCTCGAACGCGAGCATCGCCGTCTCGCCCTGGTCGCGCATCATGCGCGGCCGGACGATCTTCATCACCACGGGCGACTGGCCGTCCGGAGCGATGCGCATTGCCAGGAACGCGACGGCGAAGCTCCCGGCGCCCAGCACCACCTCGAGCTTGTAGGTGACGCCGGGCTCGTCGCCGGACGGCACCACGGCGCCCTGGAGCACGGCGAGCAGGTCGTCCTCGGGAGACAGGAGAAGCACGCCGCCGAGCATTGTCATCGCTGCGTCGCGCGGTCCAGCCCTTCCACCAGGCAGCTGCAATAATCGCAGGGTCGCGCCGGCACTCCGGCGGGGATCCGGGCTTTCGAGAGATCTGCTTGCGCCGCTCGACGACGCCGCCGCCGTCGATCATGCCCATGCCGCGCCCTCGACCACACGCCGCGCATGGACACGCACCCCATGCATAACCGGTTGTCCCCCCTCGAAATGTCCGCGCACGCTTCCCGCCGGGGCCGCCGGGGCCGCCGGCGCACGAGTCGCGACGCGCTTCCGCATACTTGCAGCGCTATCCGCCTCGACCACACGCCGCGCATGGACACGCACCCCATGCATAACCGGTTATCCCCCCTCGAAATGTCCGCGCACGCTTCCCGCCGGGGCCGCCGGGGCCGCCGGGGCCGCCGGGGCCGCCGGCGCACGAGTCGCGACGCGCTTCCGCATACTTGCAGCGCTATCCGCCTCGACGACACGCCGCGCATGGACACGCACCCCATGCATAACCGGTTATCCCCCCTCGAAATGTCCGCGCACCGTCCTCGCGGCACCGACCACACGCCGCTGTTCCTTGAAGAGGAATGTCGGTCCGGCGCGGAACCGCGCAGGACGGGCGACGAGCTCGCCGTCGCCGAGCCTGTCGCGGAGCGACCGAGCGACGGTCACGAGATCGGGATCGGACGAACCGATCGGCATCTTGTGACCGCGCGACGGTCACGAGATCGGGATCGGACGAAGCGATCGGCATCTGGTGACCGCGCGACGGGTCACGAGATCGGATCGGACGAACCGATCGGCATCTGGTGACCGCGCGACGGGTCACGAGATCGGGATCGGACGAACCGATCGGCATCTGGTGACCGCGCGACGGTCACGAGACGTTCGTTGAGAGGAATGCCGGTCCGGCGCGGAACCGCGTCGGGCCGGCGACGCGCGCGGTTCCGCGCCGGACCGACACCCTGGACCAACCTAGCCGACGGCTCCGCGCACGCGTGCGCGGGTAGAAGGAGGGAACAACGGCAACGAGCGAGGCGAGCGCGAGCTGGGACGGCACGATCAAGGCGGGCAAGGGCGAGATGAAGCCGGACCACGGCGCGGCGACCGCGTTCTCGTTCGGCGCGCGCTTCGAGGGGCAGGCCGGGAGCAATCCCGAGGGCAGGCCGGGGGCAATCCCGAGGAGCTGGTGGGCGCGGCGGCCGGGTCGACAAGACCGCCGACGGCCAGGCGATCACCACCATCGCGCTCGAGACGCGCGTCGTGGCGACGGGCATCGACGACGCGAAATTCCGCCTCGGCCGGCGGAGGCGCCCCGGGGATTTTGCGGTCCCCAATCCGGCGCCGATTGCGTATCCTCGGATCCATGAGCCGATTCTCGCGCTGGGGTTCGTTGGTCTTGCTCGCCGGCTTCGTCGCCGTCGCCTGCTCCAACGACGACCCCAAGAAGAAGACCAACGAGAAGGATGCGTCCGCCGCCGACGGCTCCAACGAGGGCGGCGGCACGGGCGGCGTCAGCGGCACCGGTGGCGTGAGTGGCACCGGCGGCGTGAGTGGCACCGGCGGCGTGAGTGGCACCGGCGGTAGCGCGGGCGTCGACGCCGCGGCCGGCGCGAGTGGAACCGCGGGCGTCGCGGGCACCGCGGGCACCGCGGGCATGGCCGGCGCCGCAGGCATGGACGCGGGCATCGACGCGCCCGCCGACGTCTTCGACGCCGGGCTCGTGTGCACGCAGGGCACGGTGAAGGACACCGCCGCACAGATCTGTCGCGCGTGTCCCGCCGAAGCCGGTGTGGCCGGTGCGTCCGGCGCTGCCGGTGCGGCGGGCGCCGCCGGCAGCACGGGGGACGCCGGACCGGATCCCTACATGTCGCGGATCGCGTGCGCCGATCTCGACGCGACCACGACAAGCTTCGACACGGCAACGGGTCTGCTCACGTTCAAGCTCGACTACCCGCTCCAGGTCGACAGCTTGGACTACGACATCACCGTCTACTACGACACCGACGGCGGCTCCGGCAGCGTGGACCTCACCGGTACACTCTCGCTCACGGACAATGCGGTCGTCGTCGATCTGGGCTCGGGCCTCGGGGACGCGGGCGCCGGGATCACCATCGCCGACATCTCGGTGAACTCGCTCACCTTCTCCGACGCGTGCGGCCGGACCTCGAACTACGCCTTCTGCCAGCCCGACTACCTCGGCTTCACCAAGCAGGACGGGAGTACCGTCTGGACGTTGAACTGCGGCGGCTGCTGAGCCAGGTAGAGGCATGCGCGTCATGACGAACCTCGGCCGACGGATCGTGCTCGTGTTCGCGCTCGCGTCGCTGATCGCGGCCGGCTGCTCCACGGAAGACACGAAGCGGAAGAAGGACACCGACGGCGGTACGTCGGCGGACGGCTCGACCGAGGCCGGCGGCAACGCCGGCATGAGCGGCACCGGCGGCACGAGCGGCACCGGCGGCGCGAGCGGCACCGGCGGCGCGAGCGGCACGGCCGGCACCAGCGGTACCGGCGGCAGCGCGGGCGTCGACGCAGCCGCGGGGGCGTCGGGCAGCGCCGGGGCGTCGGGCACCGCGGGCGTCGCCGGCATGGACGCCGGGCTCGACGCACCGGCCGAAGCCGACGCCGCGACGGGATGCGCGCAGGGCACGGTGAACGACTTCGTCGCCGGCATCTGCCGCGCTTGCCCGATCGACGGCGGCACCGCCGGCGCGGCGGGCGCGGCGGGCGCCGGCGCGGGAGCCGACCCATACGTTGCCGCGCTCACCTGCCAGCAGCTCGCGAACGCGACCACCGTGTTCGATCCCCTCAACGGGCATCCTGACGATTCATCTCGACTACCCGTTGCAGGTCGACAGCCTCACGTTCTCGGCGGACATCGAGGTCATGGACGCGGTCGGCGCTATCGTGCCGTCGAGCCCTTCGGGCACGTTGCCGGTCGTGAACAACACGGTCACGATCGATCTGTCGAGCGCTCTCGCCGGCGGCGCCACGATGAGCTGGCTGTCCGTGAAGACGCTGACGTTCACGGACGCGTGCGGCCGGACGTCGGTCTACGACCGGACCAACTGCAGCGTCGACGTGCTGGATCTCTCCGTGGGCGACGCCGGCCTGTGGACCGCCTCCTGCAGCCCGAACTGCTAGCCGGATCGAGCCGGATCGCGCGCCGCTTGACCGGCGCCGCAAAGCGCTTAGATTACGCCGCAACACATCGACCAAACCCAAGGGGGCGATCGGCTTCGACGTGGGGACTGAAAATCAATCTGCGTGCGGTGGCTCCTGGCCCACTTGAAAACCGGGACGTTATTAATTGCGAACGACAACGCGATCGCTCTCGCGGCCTAGAAAACCGTAGAGCCGTCCAACCGCGAGGTAGCCTTGAGTAGCGGAAGGGCGTCAACCACCCAAGGTAAGGTCACGCGAGGGCGCTTCCGATAGCGTGACCGAGATTAGTGGAAGATAGGTCGTGGCCGAATCCACGAACCCAGTCGCAGGGGATACGGCGACTACGCACGTGAACGAGGGTTGATGGGATGCCTCGCGGACCCGGGTTCGATTCCCGGCGCCTCCACCACTGTTCGTTGACACTTCACATCTGCGCTGCACGTCGGGCAACGCTTACGACCCGAACGGCGCCGCTGCCGGGAGTCCCGGGCTCGACCTCAGGGAGCTCGCGCTCGCTGCGAAGCTGCGCGTGATCCGGTCGCGGCACCGGGGCGACGCGGGCAGCTACGTCGGCGCGTCGACGAGCCCGCGCACGCATGCAGCATGCGCCGTGCTGCGGACCACGGATCACGCGACGACCAGCTCGATGTCCAGTCCTGCGGCAGCGGCAAGCGTCGCGAGATCGTCCTGGTCCGACGTGACGACGCGATCGCCGTCGTCTGCCAAGAGCACCAGCGCGGCGTCGACGACGTCCGATGCGCGGGTGTCCGCGAGGAGCTGGCCGGCAGCACGACCCAGCGCCTGGTCGAGTCCGCGCACGTCGACGCCGTCCAGCGCGCGCGAGAGCAACGCCTGCCGCGGGCCGCCTCCGCGCCAGACTTGCCCCACCACACCGCCGTGCGAAACCGGAACCTCGCCAGCGGCAACCGCAGCCTTCATGCGGCGCCACATCGCTCGATCGTTTCGCTCGATCGCGATCAACCCGCCAGCGTCGAGAACGAGCTTCACCTGCCCCCACGGCGCGTCTTGCGCGGCGTGCGCCGTCCTCCTCGCACAACCACAGCGCTTCGCCGATCGGCGCGCTCCTGTGCCGCCAGCTCTGCGTCCGAAATCACGCCGTGCTCCTCCTCGTAGAGCTCGATAGCTTCAGCGAGCGCGCGCAGCTTGCGCTCGCGAGCGACACGTTCGGCGATCGCAGCGTTGACCCACGCGCTGAGCGACTCCGCTCGCCCCTGCTCCACGGCCGCCCTCCCCGCAGCAAGCAGCGCCGGATCGACCGTGACCGTCAGCCGTTCCTTCGCAGCGCTCATACTCCAAGCATACCGCGGTATGCGCCCATGATCCAGCGCCCTGCTGCATACCGACCATGCCTCCGCACCCGGAGCTGAAGAAGGAGCTCGCGAAGATCATCGCGGGTTCAAGAAGTCGCCGCCGCGGTCGCGCGCGTTACGTGTAATGCTCCTCCGCACGAAGCGCATGCCACGCATCACGGAGTATCTCGTCGAAGACCACCGGAGGTTGCACGCGCTGTTGGAAGCGTCCGACAAGAGACCGTTCGACGAGGCAGCGTTCGCGGCGTTCCGTGCGGGACTTCTCCGTCACATCGGCATCGAAGAGAAGATCCTGTTTCCGACCGTGCGACGCCGCTTGGGTCATCCACTTGACGCCGCTGCTCGCCTCCGCGTTGAACACGCGGCGTTGACGTCGCTGTTGGTGCCGCCACCCGACTGCGCGCTGGTGGCCCAGATCCGCCTGATCCTCGATCCGCACGACGCCCGTGAAGAAGGACCTGACGGGGTCTATGCTGCGTGCGAAGCGGCACTTGGCGGTGAGAGCGACGCGCTCTTCGTTCGCGCCCGTGATCAGAAACCCGTCCCGGTTTCGCCGTACTACGACGGCCCGGAGGCGCACCGCACCGCAGCGTCGGCGCTGGCAAGCGCGGAGCGCATCGCTGCAAGAAGGAAGTCGAAGAGATGAGCGATGACGGCGAAATCCCTGCACGCGTGATGGAAGCGCTCCGAGGCGTCATCGATCCAGAAGTTGGCCTGGACGTCGTCGCGCTGGGGCTCGTCTACGGGATCGACGTGACCAACGGCGTCGTGAGCGTGGAGCTCACCATGACCACGCCGGCGTGCCCGCTCGGCGAGCAGATCGTCGAGGACGCGGAGCGTCGCGTCGGTGCCGTGGCGGGCGTCTTGCAAGTGCAGGTCGAGTTGGTGTGGGATCCGCCCTGGACGCCGGCGCGCATGACGCCCGAAGCGCGGCAGAAACTCGGTTGGGACCTCTAAGCGGGAGCGGGATCGCGAGGCCGGCCCGGATTGCGCTCGGGTCGCGTCGGGTGCTGCTGCTGGCTATTGCTGCGATGGCCGCGATCGCCGTGCTCGCAGGCCTCGCGCGCATGGGGTTCCAAATCACGCTGATTGCGTCCGTTGCGCCGGTGCACGGTCCGCTCATCGTGCTCGGGGTGTTCCAGGGCGTGATTGCGCTCGAGCGCGCGGTCGCGCTCGGGAGGCGGTGGGCGTACCTCGCGCCGGTACTCGCTGCGATCGGTGGAGCGCTGGCGGTTGCCCGGATCGACAGCGCTCCCTGGCTGCTCGTTGCGGCAGCGGCTGTCCTCGTCGCCGTGAACCTGGCGGTGATCCGGCGTCAGTCCGCGGTGTTCACGTGGCTGATGCTGCTCGGCGCCCTCGTGCTGCTGGTTGGCGCGGTGGCGTGGGCGGAGGAGTTCGCTACGAGCCGCGTTGTTCCGTCATGGATCGCATTCTTCGTGCTCACGATCGTCGCGGAGCGGTTGGAGCTGTCGCGCATGGTGCGGACGCCGCGCTGGGCGAGCCTCGCCGTCGGGGCCTTGTGCCTGATGCTGGCGGCCGGCGCGATATCCACGCTCGTGGATGAAGACACGCCTGCAATCGCGATCGGCGTGCCGCTCGCCCTTCTTGGCGTGTGGGTCCTCGGCTTCGACGCCGCGCGTCGCACGGTGCGCCAGCCGGGTCTGCCCCGCTTCGCAGGGATCGGCGTGCTCGCCGGCGCCGCGTGGCTTGTCGTAGCAGGGCTCGAATCTCGCGATCTCCGGTCTGCCGCCCGCCGGGCCGCGCTACGACGCGGTTGTGCACGCGGTAATGGTCGGCTTCGTGCTCGGCATGGTGTTCGCACACGCGCCGATCATTCTGCCGGCTGTCGCTCGCGTGCGCGTGACGTATCACCGCGTTCTGTACGCGCCGCTCGTACTGCTTCACGCCACGTTGTTGCTCCGCCTGGCCGGCGATCTGTTCGGTTCCGCGTTGCTTCGACAAGCCGGCGGTCTGGGCAATGCGCTGTCGCTACTGGTTTTCGCCGTGGCGGTGATGATCGGCAATCGGCTCGGGAGTGGAGCGTCGGCGCGGTAGCATCACGTGCCAGCGAGCTCAGAAGCGGAACTTCTGGTGGCAGCCGGTGCAGCTGTCGAGAACGACTCCGAGTTGATGCGTCGATCGCTGCAGATCCTTGGCGTTCGATGCTTCCACGAGCTTGACGAGCTCGCCGTGGAACGCCTCGTCGGTACGCTTGAACTCGTCGAGAGCCGCGCCGTTTCGCGGGGGCTTGTACTGCCCCGTCTCCAGGGCGGCCTCGGTCAGGGCGCGGGCGGCGTGGATCCTCTCGACGCTCTTCGGAATCGTTTCCAGCGTGTTGTACGACACGGCAGTGACCCAGTCCCGCGCGGCTTCGTGGAGCAGCCGCATCTCGTTCTGCACCGGGTTTGCGCCCGACGGGGGCGCCGCGGGCACATGCTCGTCGCATCCCGCAAACACGCCCGACACGAGCAGCGCCACGGCAAACCATCCAGGAAGGCGCCTGGTCATGCGCGAACGTTCCCGCTCGCAAGCTTCCGCCGGCTCATCACGGCGATAGCCGTCCATACGACGCAGCGCAACGGCATCGCGACCGCGGTGCGCACTTCGAAGGCCCCACCGGACGCGATATGCGCCGCAAGAGCCACGCCCACCAGCGCCGACGAAGCGGCGATCAATACCGAAATTCCGTGCGCCCAAGCCCGACCCGCACCGATGCCGATACCCGCTACCACGTAGAAGAAGCCGGCTATGAAGTTGAACCACAGCACAAACGGGACGACGTTGCCGGACGCCGCGCTACCGGATAGCGCTCGCCCGCCCGCGAGGATCGTCGCGGTACCGAACAAGACGGCGAAGGCGGCGACCGGGATTGTCCAGCGACTGTTCGGCTTGAGCGACACGCGTCACGTTGTGCGGCGTGGCGAGCGCCACGCCCATGACTTAAGTCATCGCCGGCAGAGGAAGGGAGCGCGATGTTCCAGTCTGGAACTGATGAAACACCTACAAGAATGCCAGGTTCCGTTCGAGCTCGGACGTCTGTGCGCGAGGTGCGGCCTGCGTGTGGAGATCGACGGCGTCCGGGCGTGCAGCCGGCTGGTCGCTCGCAGCGAGTCGATGCGCTCGCTGCTAGCGAAGCTCGGCCCGGTGGCCAAGAGCGACGCGCCGGTCATCATCGAGGGCGAGAGCGGAACCGGCAAGGAGGTTCTGGCCCGCACCCTTCACGCCAATAGCCTCCGCGCGTCGCGCCCATTCGTCGCGATCAATGTGGCTGCGCTTCCGTCGGAGCTGCTCGAGTCGGAGCTCTTCGGTCACGCGAAAGGAGCGTTCACGGGAGCGAGCTCGGTCAAGCGCGGCCTGTTCGAGGAGGCAAACGGCGGCACGATCCTGCTCGACGAGATCGGCGAGATGCCACACGCGCTCCAGGCGAAGCTGCTCCGTGTGCTTCAAGACGGCGAGGTCCGCAAGGTTGGCGAGACCCGATCATTCTCCGTGGACGCGCGAGTGCTGTGCGCGACGAACGCCGACCTTCAAAGGGAAGTTCGCGAGGGCCGCTTTCGATCGGACCTGTACTTCAGGCTCCGCGTCTTCCGCTTCGTGGTTCCGCCGCTGCGCGAGCGCAGCGCCGACATCCTTGCGCTCGCCCACCTGTTGAGCGACCGGGTCGAACATCGGCCAAAGCGCTTCACGCCTGCCGCCGAGAAGGCGCTGCTTGCCTACGCCTGGCCGGGCAACGTGCGTGAGCTGGCAAACGCCGTGCACCACGCAGCGGTCCTTTCGCAGGGCAACGCCATCGACGTCGTGCACTTGCCGGAGGAGGTCGTGGCCTGCCGCGCGGCGGAGACCACTCCGGGCATCGAGACGCTTGCCGAGGTCGAGCGCCGTCACATACGGCGCGTGCTCCAACACTGCGGTGGCAACCAGGTGGAAGCGGCACGCGTGCTCGGGATCGGCCGAACGACGCTCTGGCGCAAGCTGCGCGATCTCCCTGGTATGGAATCTGCTTCGGAAGACGCCCATGTTGGATCCTGATTCCACCGTTGCCACGCTTGTCCTCGACCATCCGGAGTTCGCCCGCGTCTTCCAGAAGTACCGGATCGACTTCTGCTGCAAAGGCGAACGGCCGCTCGCCGAGGCTTGCCGCGCGCGCGGTGTCGACGCGCAGAAACTCGTCACCGAGCTGGAAAACGCCTTACGTGATGGTGCCGAAGTCGATCTGCGATCGCTCTCCACGCCGGACCTGGTCGAGTTCATCGTCGAACGGCATCACGGATATCTTCGCGAGGCGCTGCCCTTCGTGCGCAGCCTCGCCACCAAGGTCGCGCGGGTACACGGCGACAAGAACGAGCGGCTGCTCGACCTCGAAGCGATCGTCGAAGAGCTCGGGGACACACTCGAGCCTCATCTGCGATTCCGAAGAAACGCATCTGTTCCCCGCGTTGCTGGATCCAGCGCGGGTCGGAAGCGACTTGAGCGCGGAGCTGGCGGCGATGGCGTCGGAGCATCGCGAGGTCGGCGCGTTGCTGGAGCGCATGCGCGCCGCAGCGGAGGACTACCGCGTCCCCGAGTGGGGATGTCGCAGCTACCGGGCGTTGTTCTCCGAGCTCGAGCGCCTGGAGACAGACGTCTTGCGTCACGTGCACGCGGAGAACCACGTGCTGAAGCCCCGTTTCGGCGCCGCGTGAAGCTTCGTTACAACGCCTGCATCTGCCTGACGAGCTCCTCGCGTTCCCGTTCGCCGAGCGCCGCGTCGGTGCGCGGGTAGATGATGCTCTCTTCCTTCATGTTGTGGGCTTCGAGGATAGCGACCACCTCGTGAAGCTGGCCGCGTGCTGCGTCGGAGTCACGAGAGTCGAGGGCGGCAGCGATCGTTCCGAGCAACTCGCGCAGTGCGTTGTGCTCCTGATTCATTACCGCGACCGGCCCGCCGACCATGCCGGTGGTCCGCTCGAACGCGGGGAAGAGCACCTGTTCCTCGGCCTGCATGTGCCGGGCAAGGCCGCACGCGAACTCGCCAAACGCCGCGCATGCGGCGTCTTGGCGGTTGGCGTCGAGATCCGCCACGAACCGAATCCAGAGACTGTCCAAGCGCGCGTGGTCGGCTTGCAGGTAGTCGTTGACCCCACGCGGCCCTGGGGCGGTTCGCTTCTGGATATGGACGCGGAACAACGCGGGACCGGCTTGCAGCACGTTCCACTCGAACTGCCCCTGACGCTCGGTCATGAACTGGAACAGTAGAGGTTTCGGGTAGTGGTCGTTGACCAGCTCCAGGCCGTCGCCGGCGGGCAGCTCGTCGAAGCTCCGGAAGATCTCCGCGTGTCGATGGACCGGTGCGATTGAACGGACGTCTACTTGCTTCATGGGCCGATGCGAGCTGCACGAACTGTGCCTCGCGATGCCCCGGACCGAAGCGCCTGCTCCGGCGGCGAAGCCGTTTCTCGCTGTTCTGATCTGGAACAGTCGAGGAGGGAGCGTACGCACTTTTGACGGCAATCAAACGGTGGTCCGTTCCTTGCTCAGCCGGCTGCGGTCTGTGCAAAGCGCTGCTCTCATGTCGAACGCCAACCCAGCTGTCGGTCTCCTACCGGTCCGAACGCCCTTTGCGCTCGCTACGAGCGAGTCACCGCCGCTGTCACTCCCTGGGAGCTTCTTCGTCGCCGCGACCGTGTGCCTGTTGCTTGGCTCGGTTGGCCTCGTGTGGATCGCTCCGGAGCTCGCCACTGGTGCCTTCTATGTCCCCGCCGTCATCGTGGTGACCCACCTGTTCACGCTCGGATTCATCACGCTCTCCATCTGCGGGGCGCTCTGCCAGTTCTTGCCCGTCGCGGTTGGTCGCTCGTTGCGGTGGCCAGCCCTGGCGCGATGGACCTTGCTGTTCGTCGCCGGCGGTCTGGCGCTTCTTGAAGCCGGACTCTTCACGCACGAGGCCGTCCCGCTCCGGCTCGGTGCGAGCGCGCTCGCGCTCGGGCTGGCAGCGTTCGCGATCGACGTCCTGGCTACCCTGCTCGGCGCACGGGAGCGCGACACGACGTGGTGGGCCTTGCTGGGCGCTGCGCTGTGCTTGCTGGTGACGCTGGGGTGGGGGTTCGCGCTGGCGCTGAACCAACATGCCGGATTCATCCAGGACCGCTTCGCCGCGGTGTTCGTCCACGCGCACGTGGCGCTGTTCGGCTGGGTCGGGCTCGTGATGATCGCCGTCGCGGGACATCTCCAACCGATGTTCCTGGTCGCGCATGGCGTCTCGCGCCGGGCGGCGTCTGTTGCTGTCGGGCTGATCGTGTCCGGCGTCGCGCTCGCCGTGCTTCCGCTCGGAAAGCTCGCCGACGGCGCCGGGCTCGCGCTCATGGCGCTGGGTGTGCTCGCCTTCCTGCTGCAGTCGACACTGCACTACCAGGCACGTCACAAGCGCCGGCTGGGGCCGGGGCTCGTGCTCGCGGCCGCCGGCCTGTGCGCGCTCGCGCTCGCGTTGGTCCTGGCGCCGTACGCGGCGTGGACTGGCTTGCTAGCACCGCGCTGGCTGTCGACCTATGTGCTGCTTGTCGTCGGCGGCATCAGTCTGTTCGTCGCCGGGCACTACTACAAGATCGTCCCGTTCCTCGTCTGGTTCCACCGCTACTCGGCGCTCGTGGGCGAGCGGCCAGTGCCCAACGTCGCCGACCTGTACTCCGAGCGTGTGGCGCGGATCGCGACGGTCGCGCTGCCCGTTGGGCTTGTCGGCATCGCTGCGGGCATGCTGGTCGGTTCCGCTCCGGGAGTCCGCGCCGCCGCGCTCGTCTTCACTGCAGGCGCGATCATCGAGTCGGCCCAGCTGGCTGCCGTCGCGGGCAGGAGCGCAGCATGACCACGCCGGTGTCGGTCGACGAGATCTACGAAGCGCTCGGTCGCGTGATCGATCCGGAGCTCGGTGTGGACATCGTCACGCTCGGGCTGGTCTACGACGTGAGCTTCGTCGAGGGGAAGGTCGATGTCACGTTCACGCTCACGACCCGTGGCTGCCCGCTCGAGTACGTGATTCGTCGTGGCATCCTCGCGACGCTCACGCCACTCCCTGGCGTGAGCGAAATCGTGCCCAGGCTTGTCTGGTCGCCGCCCTGGGATCCCCGCCGCGTGAAGGACGGTGTGTTTTGATCGACCCGCAAGAGCGTCTGGCGTCGGTTCTCGCGCGCGACGAGCGCCTGCTCGAAGTGCTCGCCGCGACCTCCGATGCGCTGGAAATGCTGCGCGTGCCCACCGTCCGCGAAGTGATGGAGAGGGTCGTTACCGTCGCGGAGGCGGCCCGCATGGCGAATATCAGCCCCGACGAGCTGGTGTCGAGACTGGAGGCCGTGCTGGGCGGAGACGCACCCGGATCAGTCGCGCCTCGAGCCCGCGCCATCGACGCCGCGCGCAGGCCGGCGGCATTGGTGCGTGTCCTGCCGGAGCAGCTGGTGGACGTCGATGTGCGCGCGGATCTCCGGCGAGGCGTCGAGCCCTTTCACCGCATCATGAGCGCCGTCGCGGGGCTGCGCGCGGACCAGGTGCTGCGGCTTCGTGCGACGTTCGACCCTGCGCCCCTCCGGGGCGTGCTGCAGAAGCGCGGCTACGCGGCTTTCACGGAGCGGCTGGCCGACGACGACTGGCGCGTCTGGTTCTATCCCAGCGACAAGCCCCTGCCGGACGCCGCGCCCGGGCCGGAGCCCGTCCATGCGCCGCCACTCGATGACCCGGAAGGATTCGTCGTGCTCGACGTGCGCGGGCTCGAGCCGCCCGAGCCCATGGTGCGCACCCTGGCCGCGCTGGCGAGCCTGCCGAAGGGCGGAACGCTGGCGCAGCTCAACGTGCGCGTGCCGGCGATGCTGCTGCCGAAGCTCGCCGCGCGCGGCTTTTCGTATCAAGTCCACGAGATCGCACCCGATCTCGTAAAGGTTCTGATCTTCGAGTCCACAAAGGAGTGAACAGCATGAGCGAACAAGACACGAGCATGGAGCTGGACGTGCGGGTGATTCCTCCGCGGGAGAAGCACCCCGCGATCTTCGGCACTTTCGACGGGCTGGCGCCCGGAGAGGCGTTCACACTGCTGAACGATCACGATCCGTTCCCGCTGCGTCACCAGTTCGACGCGACGCGCGCCGGGCTCTTCGCGTGGGAGTACCTCGAACAGGGGCCGACGACCTGGCGCGTACGGATCTCCCGTCGGTAGGCGCATGAAGCAAGCGTTGAGCGCGAGCGTCGACCCCGCGCGTCGGGTGGTCGATCTACTTGATGTGTGCACCGTGAGAGGGCTTCACGGGATCGAGTTGGTCAGCGATCAGGAGTGCGACCTGCCACGCGTTCTGGAGCCGCGGCAGCTCGCCGAGCTAGCCAGGCTGCTGGCGCGTCACGACTGCCCGCTGACCGGCTTGTACGTCGACGATCTGGACGAGATCTGCAGCCTGGAGACCGCGCAACTCTCGACGGTGATCGCGGCACCTGTAGTCGCCCCCGCCGGGCGCGTGCCGCCCGGGCTGCTCGAGGACCTGGACGCACTCTACGCCGCGGCGCGGGGCCGCTTGCTCGTGAGCCACGGCACGAGCGTGCACGAAGCCGAGCTCCTGGCGCAGGCCGTCGAGAGTCGGCAGCTCATGCATGTCGCCCTCGCCTGGGAGGTGCGCCCCTTCGACGAGGACCTGCGCGATGCGGAGCACGTGCTGGAGCGCGTCCGGGGCCATCTGCAATATGTCCGTCTGTTCGGTGGCGGCGCGGAGCAACGCCAGATGGACGGGCTTGGCGTGGGACCGCTGATCGTGGCGCTGGCTCGAGCGAGATACGCCGGCCCGCTGGTGCTGTGCCCGGGTAATCCTGGCCAGCGTCCCCTGTGGTCGCATTGGATGGAATCGTCCAAGCCGGCGGGGTGCGGTACTGCGGCGCAGCGCGCCGACCAGCGAAGCGCGCGTCGCGCGCTCGACGTGCGGAACGTGGAGCCGAAGGACCGTCTCGCGAAGATCCTTGGTGCGTACGCGGAACTTCCGCGCGGTGTTCCGCTCGAGCTCACGCTCGATCACGATCCGAGCTGCATGTACTACACGCTCGAGGCCACGCAGCCCGAGCGGGACTTCGCCTTCGACTACCTCGAACGAGGGCCGATCGTGTGGCGAGTACAGGTCGCCAAGCGCTGAGCCCTGATGCTCGATCGACAACTGGGAGAAGCAGCATGAGACGGCCCTTGACGGTCGCCAAAGCACCGATCGACGAGGTGATCGACACCGACCGGCAACTGACGCGTCTCGTGTTCGGTTTCCTCGTCGGTGCCGCGTGGTGGCTCGTGTTCGGAACGCTCGTCGGCTTGTATCTGAGCCTGAAGTTCATCTGGCCCGACCTGGATGCAGTGAGCTGGCTCGGCTTCGGTCGCTTGCGACCGGTCCACACCAACACCGTATTCTGGGGCTGGGCGTCGCACGGGATGGTCGGCCTGGCGTACTACGTCGTACCGCGCACGTGTCGGCGGAAGCTCTTCAGCTATCGCCTGGGCTGGGTCGCCCTCGGCCTGATGTCCACATCGGTGGTGGTCGGCGACTTGTGCCTGGCCGCCGGGATCAACAACGGCGCGCAGGAATACCGCGAGTATGTGTGGCCCGCGATCGCTCTCTTCGCCGCGAGCCTCGCGCTCACGCTCTACAATTTCTACATGACCGTCGCGCGTCGCAGCACGCACGAGATCTACATCTCCAACTGGTACGTGATCGCCGCGTTGATCTGGACCTTGACGCTCGTGACCATCGCGTATCTGCCCTTCTACCAGCACGGTCTCGGGGAGACGGCGATCCAGGGCTACTACATGCACCAGGGCGTCGGCATGTGGTTTACGCCGATGGTGCTCGGGCTCACGTACTACTTCCTGCCCAAGCTGCTGAACAAGCCCATCTATTCGTACTCGCTCGGCGTCCTGGCGTTCTGGACGCAGATGCTCTTCTACACGATGATCGGCTCGCACCACTTCCTGTACAGCCCGCTACCCTGGTGGCTGCAGACCGTGGCTGTGCTGTTCAGCGTGGGCATGATCGTGCCGGTGGTTGCCGGCACCGCGAACTTCCTGCTCACGATGCGCGGGAGTCGTCACGCGATCGGTAGCAGCTACGCGGTGCCATTCCTGCTGGTCGGTGTCGTCTACTACTTCGTGGGATCGATGCAGGGCACTTTCGAGGCGCTGCGCTCGTTGAACCTGCTTTGGCACTTCAACAACTACACGGTCGGTCACTCGCACATCACGATGTACGGGTTCGTGTCATTCTTGATCTGGGGCGGCGCGTACGGTCTCTTGCCACGGCTGTCCGGGCGTGAAGCGCCGCAACTGTCGATTGGGATCCACTTCTGGCTCGCCTTCATGGGACTGCTCATCTACGGCGTGTCGCTCAGCATCGGCGGGACGCTCCAGGGCTTGAGCTGGAAGCACGGCGAGCCGTTCGAGAGCTCGGTGGTGCTGATGGCGCCGTACTGGCTCTGGCGGGCGATCGGCGGGACCCTGATGTTCACCTCGCACCTGCTCTTCGCGTTCAACGTGTGGCGCATGCTGCCCGCTCGCGCGGCAGCGCCGGCCGCGCTGGAGGTGCCCGGTGCTGCGTGACTTCTACGAGCGACCGGCGCTGCTCTTCGGTACGGTGTTCCTGGGATTTCTTGGCCTGAGCATGCTGGTCGCGGTCGGCCCCGCCATCGACGTGCAGTCGAAGTACAAACCGCTTCAAGGCTCGAAGCCGCTCACTGCGGCGGAGCGGCGTGGCCTCGGGGTCTACGTCGCGGAGGGCTGTCCTGTGTGTCACACGCAACAGGTGCGCCCCCTTCCGATCGACGCGGTGTGGGGGCGTCCCACGGTGGCGGCCGACTACGCGCGCCTCGGGCCCATGTCGTGGTTGCAGCAGACGCCCGGCGTGCTCGGCTCGGAGCGCACCGGCCCCGACCTGTCGAACATCGGCAAGCGGCAACCGAGCGAGACCTGGCAGCTCATCCACCTCTACAATCCGCGCGCCGTCACGCCGTGGTCGGTGATGCCGCGGTTCCATGGCTTGTTCGAGGTCGCTCTGCACCCGTCACCGACGGCGACCCAGGTGCCCGTGCCGCCGGCCTTCGCACCGGCGCACGGCAAGGTCGTGGCAACGGGGGCCGCGCTAGACCTCGTGCAGTACCTGCTCTCGCTGCAGCAGGTCCCCCTGGGCGGAGCACCTGTTGTGTCCGCGCCGGGCAGCTCTGGAGACCAGGGTGAGCAGCTCTACGCTGCCAATTGCGCGGGGTGCCATCAAGCCACCGGCGCCGGTGTCGCGGCGACGTTCCCGCCGCTCGCCGGCGACGCGATCGTCAACGCCGCGGACCCGAGCGGGCACATTTCCACCGTGCTCCACGGTGCGCACGGACGCGTGATCGGCGGCGTTGCCTACGCGGTGGCGATGCCGCCGTTCGCCGCCGTGCTAGACGACCAGCAGATCGCGGCCATCATCAACCACGAGCGCTCGAGCTGGGGCAACCACGCACCTCCGGTCACCGCGGAGCAGGTCGCCAAGCAGCGCAAGGAGCAGAAGTCGCCATGAGCCTGTGTCCGAACTGCACCGTGACGAATCCCGCCGCACACTCCAGCATGCCCAGCGGCCCGTGGGAGATCGGCGTCGTCGCCGTCGGGCTGGTGATCGTCGTGCTGTCGCTGGTCGTCGCCGTGAAGCTGCTGCTCCGACCGGGCGAACGTTCGCCGGACCACATCAAGCGAACCGTGCTGGACGATTCGGGACCGCGACCTCGAGAGGCATGATCGATGACCGACCTTGTCGATTGTGTCGTTGCCTATCTCGACGACTCGGAGACACCGCTGCTCAGCGAACAAGCGCCCGTCGGTTTGAACATCGACACACGCCAGCTCGAGGACGGCGAGCACGAGCTCAGGATCGAGGCGTGGGACCAGCGCGGCCAGAAGGGCGTCGAGCTGGTGAAGTTCACGGTGCGCAACGGGCCGGCCATCACGGTGCGCGGGCTCGCGACGGGCGACGTCGTCGAAGGCCGGCTCGCGCTGGTGGTCCATGCGTTCGCCGGCGGCGGCGAGGAGAACTGGGAGCCGGCCCAGGCGGAGACGCCCGCGCCGGTGCCCACGTGGGCGTGGATCGTGCTCATCAGCATCGTGGCGTGGGCGATGTACTACGTGGTCGCGTTCTGGCAGCCGGAGAAGGACGTCGCCGACTCGCCGACGTACCGGCTGTCGCAGGTCGTGCGTGCAAGTGCTTGCGGTGGTGCCGGGAGCTGATCCGCGGCGCCCGCCAGCGCGCGCGGCACCTTCATTGATGGTTTCCTGCCGGTCCGGCGCGGAAGCGGTCGCCGCGGCGTTTCCGCGCCGGACCGGCAAGCATGCCTTCTCCCTGCTCCCCGCAGTCCTTGATTACCGCGAGAAACGAAGCGCCGCCACGATCCGTCATGAGCCGGAGCATGCGTTCGATCGCTTCGGCACCGGCCGAGCGCGGGAGCACGCACTGGTATTGCGTGACGCCCTGCCGGCGCGGACACGCCGGTCGATGAGCTGGTGTACCCGCGGCTCGGTCGTGACGGGGTGGACTTCGAGCGGGTCTACGCCACGCGCACAGGCTGAAGGGCGAGCGCTCCGGTCGATATCCGGGCCGCCGGCCAGGTTGAAATTGCCACGTGGGCACTAATGTCGGGCGCAATCTGTTGGGAGCCCATACAATGGGTCGACATGCCGGATAGCGATCCACGCGGGCGAGAGCTCGAGCTTCTGCGCCCCGACGTCACGCGCGGGCTCATCCGCCGACTCCGGCTCACGGGTCTCCTGGGCCGGTTTCCGGAGCGTCCGGTGTGGGCGCTCTTCATGTTCGTCAACGGGTTCGTCTCGATCGCGTTGCTCGCCGCGGTGGCGATGCTGACCGGGACGCCCTTCGTGTTCCCGTCGCTGGGCCCCACGGCGTTCTTGTTCTTCTTCACCCCGAATTCGCCGACCGCGAGCCCGCGTCACACGCTACTCGGCCACGCGATCGGTATCGCCTGCGGCTACGGTGCGCTCGTGATCTGTGGGCTCCAGCACACGCCGCCCGCGATCAGCGTGGGCGTCGATGGCGCGCGTGTGCTGGCGGCGGCGCTTTCGCTCGCGGCGACCGGCGCGCTGATGATCCTGTGCAAGGCCGCTCACCCTCCGGCAGGCGCGACGACGTTGATCGTGTCGCTCGGAATCGTCAGCAAGCCGCTCTACCTCGTGTTGATCGAGGTCGCGGTGGCGCTGCTCACGGTGCAGGCGATCGTCATCAACCGCCTGGCGGGGCTCGACTACCCGCTGTGGGCGCGCCGGACCGACAAACCCAACCCCCAGCCAGGGGTCGGCTCCGCATGAGCGGCGATGCGAGCGTTCGGCGCGCGTCGCTCTGGGGCCTGGCCGTCGCCGGGCTTCTCGTGGCGGGGATCTACATCGGGAGCCGCGGCCTGCGTGACTTCGACGCCGCGCTTGTCGCCTACGCTGGCGCCTCCGTGTTCTGCGCGTTCGGCCTCGCGTACCGCTACGCGATGTGGCTGAGCCGGCCGCCGACGCGTCTGTACTGGCGGCGCGGCTGGCAGATGTTCCTCGCGCCGTCGCGCCTTCCTCGCAACATCGCGAAGCTGGTGCCGCTGTTCTGGAACAACATCATCGCGCAGCGCTTCATCGAGAAGCGCTCGCACGCGCGCTGGTTCGCGCATTTGTTCATCGCGTGGGGCTGCCTGCTTGCCGCCGCCGTGACGTTTCCGCTGTCTTTCGGCTGGATCCGCTTCGAGAGCGCGGCGGACTCGCCGGATATCTACCAGGCGTTCGTGTTCGGCGTGAACGTGTTCTCGTTCCCGCTCTCGAGCCCGCTCGCGCCGCTCGTCTTCAACGTCCTCGACGTCGCCGCGGGCATGGTGCTCATCGGCATCGGCATCGCGCTGTTCCGGCGCGGTCGGGATCGGGGCGCTCTCGCCGTGCAACAGTTCGCGAACGACCTCCTGCCGCTGCTGCTCTTGTTCGCCGTATCGGTGACCGGCGTCTTCCTGACGGTCTCGACGCACCTCATGAAGGGGCTTCACTACGGCTTCCTGTCGGAGCTTCACGCCGTCACGGTGATCTTCACGCTCTTGTACCTGCCATTTGGCAAGTTCTTCCATGTGTTCCAACGACCGGCGCAGCTCAGTCTGGAGTTCTACAGGGATGTCGGTGCGGCGCGGGGGCCGGCGCGATGCGCCAGCTGCGGGGAGCCCTTCGCGACGTCGCTGCACGTCGCGGACCTGAAACAGGTGCAGGCGGAGCTCGGTATCGCCTACGCCACGGACCGCGGACACTACCAGGACGTTTGCCCGGCGTGCCGGCGCAAATCACTCGCCGTGACGCAGGATCGGCTGTGGCGCGACGCGCGCGCTCGGAGGAAATGACACGATGGCAAAGCTGCCCGTTCCCGTTGCCGACCTCGTGGATCGTTTCGGTCCCCATTTGCACACAGTGCCGGCTGGCGGTTGGACGCCCATCGGCGAGCCAGATCGCCTGGTCAAGACCCACTGCTGCTTCTGCGGCCAGCAGTGCGGCATCCAGCTCAAGGTGAAGAACAACAAGGTCGTCGGGTTCGAGCCATGGGAAGAGTTTCCATTCAACCAGGGGAAGCTCTGCCCCAAGGGAGTGAAGCGGTACATGCAGGGCGATCACCCCGACCGCTTGCTCGAGCCGCTCGAGCGCGTCGAGGGCGTCGGCTTCCGCCCGATCGACTGGGACAGCGCGCTCGATCGCACCGCGAAGGCGATCCGGAGCATCCAGGAGAAGCACGGTCCGGACAGCTTCGCGATCCTGACAGGCGCCTCGCTGACGAACGAGAAGGCGTACCTGATGGGCAAGTTCGCCCGCGTCGCCGTGCGGACGGCGAACATCGACTACAACGGCCGGTTGTGCATGGTCAGCGCGGCCGCCGCGTCGAAGAAGATCCTCGGCATCGATCGCGCGGCCAATCCCTGGAGCGACATCCGTAAAGCGGACGTGATCCTGATCGCCGGCGCGAACGTCGCAGAGTGTGCGCCGATCACCACGGAGTACATCTGGTCGGCACGCGAGCGCGGCGCGAAGATCATCGTGCTCGATCCACGCATGACGCCCATCGCGCGCACCGTGGATCTGTACATTCCTGTGCGCTCCGGCGGCGACATCGCCGTGTTCAACGGAATGCTCAACGTCATGATCGAGCGCGGCTGGGTCGACCGCGACTTCATCCGCGACCACACCACCGGCTTCGACAAGGTCGAGGCGGCCGTCGAGAAGTACACACCGGAGTACGCCGCGAAGATCGCCGGCGTGCCCGCGAGCATGATCGTGCGCGCTGCCGAGCTGTGGGGGCCTGCCAAGTCGAGCTTCCTGCTGCACGCGCGCGGCATCGAGCACCACTCGAAGGGCGTGGACAACTGCATGGCCGCGATCAACCTGGTCGTCGCCACCGGGCGCATCGGTCGCGAAGGCTCTGGCTACGCCATGATCACCGGTCAGGGCAACGGCCAGGGCGCTCGCGAGCAAGGTCAGAAGGCCGAGCAGTTGCCCGGCCAGCGCGACGTCGAGAACCCGGAGCATCGGCGCTACATCGCCGACGTCTGGGGCGTGCCGGAGGAGTCGATTCCGCACAAGGGGCTGAGCGCGGTCGAGCTGCTGGAGGCGATCCACGACGAGCGCATCAAGGGGCTCTTGCTCATCTGCTTCAACCCCATGGTCTCGCTGCCAGATCAGAACTACATCCGCGCGGCGCTCGACAAGCTCGAGTACTTCGCCGGCATCGATTTCTTCTTGTCGGAGACGCTGCACCACGCGGACGTCGTCATGCCCGGCTCGCTGATGGAGGAGGACGAGGGCACGACGACGACGGCGGAGGGTCGCGTCGTCCACCACCAGAAGGCAGTCGACCCGCCGGGCAATGCCCGTGTGGACTGGCGCATCATCTGCGACCTTGCTGCGCGCCTCGGCGTCGCCGACAAGTTCGCGTTCCAGTCGCCGCGCGAGATCTTCGAGGAGCTTCGCGTCGCGTCCAGAGGCGGAGCGTCCGACTACTACGGCATCACCTACGAGAAGATCGACGAGCAGATGGGCGTGTTCTGGCCCTGCCCATCGCTCGATCATCCGGGTACGCCGCGCCTGTACGAAGGCGGAAAGTTCGCGCACCCCGACGGGAAGGCCCACTTCCAGCCCGTAGAATGGCATCCCGCCGCAGAAGAGCCGGACGACGAATATCCGATCACGCTCACGACCGGTCGGGTCGTGTCCCAGTATCTTTCGGGCACGCAGACACGCCGCATCGGCGCGCTGGTCAAGCAGAACCCGTCTGCCTACTGCGAGATGCACCCGCGCCTGGCGGAAGAGCTCGGGATAGCAGTCGGCGACTTTGTCCGGGTGGAGAGCCGCCGCGGAACAGCGACGCTGCGTGTGATGATCGTCAAGACGATCCGTCCGGACCACGTCTTCATCCCGTACCACTGGCCGTTGGAGCGAGCGGCCAACAACTGCACCATCCGGGCGCTGGATCCGGTATCGAAGATCCCCGAATTCAAGATCTGCGCGGTGCGTGTCACGCGCGTCGACGCGCCCGACGACGCGGACGCCCGGCTCGAACCCCAGGCGGGAGGCATTGGATGAGCGAGCTCGCGTTCTTCATCGACTACTCGCGATGCATCGGCTGCAAGGCGTGCGTGCAGGCGTGCGAAGAGTGCGACACGCACCGCGGTCGATCGATGATCCACCTCGAGACCATCGCGCGGCGCGACAGCGTGCAGACGGCGCCGCAGGTATGCATGCACTGCGAGGATCCGATCTGCGCGCGTGTCTGCCCTGCCGACGCCATCAAGCAGACGCCCGACGGCGTGACGCAGTCGTCGCTGAAGCCACGTTGCATCGGCTGTTCGAACTGCGTGCTGTCGTGTCCGTTCGGCGTGCCGAAGTACGAGGTCGAGTTCGACCAGATGATGAAGTGCGACTACTGCTACGATCGAACGAGCGTCGGCAAGCGCCCGATGTGCGCTACCGTGTGCCCGTCGCAGGCGCTCGCCTTCACGACGCGCGAGGAAATCGAACGCACACGCGGTGGAACGGCCGTGAACGAATGGCGCTTCGGCGACGAGGTCGTACACACCTTGGTACATGTGATGGTCCCGCGCGAAACAGAGCGCGTGGAAGTCGACGTCGTCGGGCTTCACCGGAAGGACGGGTCGCCCATCGCGCTCGCGCCGGATCCCACAGATGTCGCGACGCTATTGGAGGGAGCATAGATGGCCGACGAAAAGCGACGGTTGCCGGCCTGGC
Organism: uncultured delta proteobacterium; assembly: GCA_963775185.1. Lineage (GTDB taxonomy): Bacteria > Myxococcota_A > Polyangia > Polyangiales > Polyangiaceae > JAPSGB01. The sequence goes on from CAVZIE010000025.1 coordinate 62,062, forward strand.
AGGCCGATTTTCCCATCGACTGGGACCAGGACCACTACATCACTCGTCGCGAGCTCGCGAAGTTCCTCGCGCTCGGGTCGGCGCTGGTTGCCGGCGCGAACGTCGCCGTGGCTGTCGTCGGGCGGCTGCACTCCGAGCCGAGGTACACCGAGAAGCGCATCGCGTCCGCCGCGGCTCTCACGGCCGGGCAGTCGCTCCTGTTCCGTTACCCGACCGACCGGGACCCCTGCATCCTGGTGCGCACGCGCGAAGGCGTGCTCGTCGCGTTCTCCAGCGTCTGCACCCACCTGTCGTGCGCGGTCGTCTACCGGGCGTCCGATGATCGACTCTTCTGTCCTTGCCATCGGGGGCTGTTCGAATGCGGCCCCGGCGGTGCGCGCCCCATCGAAGGCCCCCCGGAGCGACCGCTTCCGCAGATCGTCCTCTCCGTACGGGGCGACGACGTGTTCGCGACCGGCGTGGCGAGCTGAGCCATGAGCTACCGCAGACAAGGCCAACAGCTGTACACGGCGATCGCCGTGCTGATCGGCACGCTCGTCATCGTCCAGCTCTGGTTGCTCTCCGCCTCTCTCGACGCGGTCCTGGGCCGCGATCCGGGGCGCGCCGTTCCAGCCGCGATTGCGTCCCTGGTGCTGCTCGCCGTGAATGGCGCGCTCTTGCTGTACGTGCGCGGATTCGACAAGCGCATGCGCTCTGCGCGCTGAGCGTCCGGCACTTTTGGGCCTACCAGCGCCGCCCGGCGGAGCTATGCTGCCGGAACTTACATGGGACCCCATACAACGTCACGCGGGGCCGCGCCGTTGCCCGTCGCCCCGTCGATGACAGAAGCGCTGCGCTCGGTGCGCTCGCGTCCGGCGCGTGGACCCGGACGCCGGACCCTCTTCATCACCGCGATTGCGGCGGCGCTCGGCGTCGTCGCCAGCGGCATCGCGTGGGGGCTGATGCGGCTGATCGGCTTCATCACGAACCTCGCGTTCTTCGGCCGCGTCTCCACGGCGCTGGTGTCGCCGGCAGGCCATCATCTCGGCGTCTGGGTCCTGGTCGTCCCGGTGCTGGGCGGGCTCGTCGTCGGCGTGATGGCACGCTACGGCTCGTCGGCCATCCGCGGTCACGGAATCCCGGAAGCGATGGAGCAGGTGCTCTTCAACAAGAGCCGCATTCCGGCGCGCGTGATGTTCCTCAAACCACTCTCCTCGGCGGTCGCCATCGGCACCGGCGGGCCTTTCGGTGCGGAAGGTCCGATCATCGCGACGGGCGCGGCGCTCGGCTCGTTCGTGGGACAGCTCGTCCATATCAACGCGTCCGAGCGCAAGACGCTCCTCGCGGCCGGCGCCGCCGCCGGCATGTCCGCGACGTTCGGCAGCCCAGTGGCCGCGGTACTGCTGGCGATCGAGCTTCTGCTCTTCGAGCTCAATCCTCGTTCGCTGATCCCCGTCGCGCTCGCGAGCTCGACCGCTGCGGCGGGCCGTGTCGCGATCGCAGGATCTGCAGCCGTGTTCCCCATGCCCGCGCTGGCGCAGCCCGGAGGCGTGGCGCTGGCGTTCTACATCGCGCTGGGCGCGGTGGTCGGCGTCGCGGCGGTTCTGGTCACGAAGCTCGTGTACCGGATTGAAGACGCGTTCGAACACCTGCCGATCCATTGGATGTGGTGGCCCGCTATCGGCGGGGTCGCGGTCGGCGCCGTCGCTCTCCTCGAACCGCGCACGCTCGGCGTGGGCTACGACAACATCGACTCAATCTTGTCGGGGACGCTCATGAGTCGTGCGGTCATCGCCCTCGGCGCGTTCAAGCTGGTCTCGTGGGCGATCTCGCTCGGCAGCGGAACTTCCGGTGGGACGCTGGCGCCGCTGTTCACCATCGGTGGCGCCTTGGGCTCGGCGCTCGGCGCTCTCGCCGTCCTCGTGTTGCCCGGCGCGGGCGTGGACGTGCGTGTGGCCGCGCTCGTGGGCATGGCTGCGATATTTGCCGGAGCTTCACACGCGTTGCTCGCGTCCGTCGTGTTCGCGTTCGAGACCACGCGTCAGCCGATGGGGCTCCTGCCGCTGCTCGCGGGGTGCTCGACCGCGTACTTGATTTCGACGATCTGGATGAAGACTTCGATCATGACCGAGAAGATAGTGCGGCGCGGCGCTCCGCTTGTGACGGCTCTCGACGTCGATGCGCTCGCTCACGCTCTCGTTGGTGACTATTGCTCCCGCGACGTGGTGACGCTCGACGCTACTTCCACATTGGCTGACGCCCGCCTGTGGCTACTGGACGGCACGCACCAGCACCAGGGCTTCCCGGTTGTCGATGGCGCCGGCAAGCTCCTCGGAGTTGTCGCGCGCCGCGCCATCCAGGCTTCCAAAGCACCCGGAGATTCGCCAGTTTCGTCCCTCGTCGAGCGATTGCCAGTGGTCGTCGAGGAGGGGAACAACCTCCGGGTCGCTGCGGAGCTGATGGCCCGTCACGATGTGGGCCGGCTCGTCGTGGTCGCGCCCGGCGCCGCGGATCGAGTGGCGGGCATCCTCACGCGCAGCAATCTGCTTGCGGCGCGCCGAGCATCGCTCGATGCAGCCGAGCAACGGGAGCGAAGCTTCGGTAGGTTGTCGCTGTCGCGGATGCAGCGGTCTTGAGCGCGATCAACCTTGCGCGTTGCGACTCATACGCTTGCCCGAGGTGGTGGAGCACGTCTCGCAACGCACGCTCCATGTGTCGTTCGTCCGGCAGCGTCACCACGGCGCCGGTGCCGCCGCTCTCCCGGTGCATGGCGCGGAGCAACGGCAGCAGCTCCGGCTCGATCGCGCGTGCAGCATGCCGTGCTCCAGGTACTCATCGCTGAGCTCCCACCCGGCGAGCCGTGCGTCAGAGGCAGACGGCCGCGGCGTACCAGTCGTAGACGTTCGCGTCCGCCGACCAGCCACACATCAGCCACTGGTCCACCTTGATCGGGCGGAGATCGCTGAGAACGATGTGCTGCGGCGTCCCGAGGGCGTCCCAGTGCCCGCCGCCGCCTGCCACACTCTTCCCGGGGGGGCAGTCCAGGTTGAGGCACTTGACGGCTCCGGGATGCTTGGCCGTCGTCGTGGTCACCAATTCGGTGGGGACCGCCGCACACACGGCCTGCACGTACCAGTCGCTGGTGTCGTTGGGTGAGTACCCGCACAGAGACCACTCGGTGGCGGCGGTGGGTAGGCTCGTGTCCAAACTGATGTTCATCGGCGTCCCGAAGATGTCCCAGTACCCGCCGCCGCCCAGCACATACTTTCCAGCCGGGCAGGTCGCTTTGATGCAGCTGCTGCCAACGGGGTGCTTGACCTGCGGCGTGCTGACGATTTCGGTATCGAGCTTCGCGCAGGTTGCCTGCACGAACCAATGGTCGGTGCCGGCGTTCGCCGAATAGCCGCACAGGGTCCACTCGTCGTCCGCGGTCGGGCGGTTGTTGTCGATGGTGATGGCGGAGTCCCACTGCCCTCCGCCACCAAGGACTTTCTGTCCGGAGGGGCAGACCACTGTGATGCAAGCGCTGCCGCCGGGGTGATAGCCCTGCTTGTCGACGTTGGTGGTAGCTATCGGGGCGCTGCCACCGCCGCCCGCCGCGCCACCGCTGCCGCCGGTGCCGCCCGTCGCACCGGTTCCGCCCGTCGCACCGGTGCCACCCGTCGCGCCGGTTCCGCCCGTCGCACCGGTGCCACCCGTCGCGCCGGTTCCGCCCGTCGCGCCGGTGCCACCCGTCGCACCGGTGCCACCCGTGGCGCCGGTGCCGCCCGTCGCACCGGTTCCCCCCTGCGCGCTCGCGTCCTGGTCGCGGGCGTGCAGGCCGTCGAGGTCGAGGCCGGCGATCGACGCGCAGCCCGCGCACAGACCGATCAGCGTCAATGCCGCGACGCGCATGCTCATATCCAGAACTTCCCCATTGTCGAAACTCCGCCGCCACCGACGCCGATCGCGTCGACGATGAAGCTCCCACCGTGCTCGCCTCTCGAGCGCGCGTCAATGCGCGTCGAACAGCTCCGCTTGCACAGGCTCTAGCGCTTCGCGCGAGCTCGCCGCGCGAAGCGGATGCGGGCGAGTCCCAACGCCAGACCGATAAGCACGAGCGGCGCGCCGGGCGGCTCGTCATTCCCCGGATCAACGCTGCATCCGCTGTCCTGGTTCGGGACCATTCGAGTCTTGGGGCTGCTGGTGCCCGCATCGGGGTCGCCTGCCGTGGTGTCGGTGGAGCCGCCGGTCCCGCCGACCCATCCGGTCGCGCCGCTCGCGCCGCTCGCGCCGCCGGACGACGCGCTCGCGCCACTGGCGCCGGCGCCGCCGCTCGCGCCGGCGCTGCCGCTCACTCCGGCGCTGCCGCCGCTCGCGCCGGCGCTGCCGCCCGCGCCGCTGCTGCCGCCCGCGCCGGCGACGCCCGCGTCGGAACCGGTGACCGGGACGCACGTCTTCGCGCCCCAGGCGTTTGAAGACGTGCAGGTTTGCGTCGCGCTTCCGGACGCACACGCCGAATCGGTGACGGTCTGCTTGGCACCCGCCCAGCAGCGCGGGTTGCTCGTGGCGTGCACGTAGCACTTGGCGGCCGACTTCAGGTAGTCGTTGTGGGCGTTCTGCGGCCCGTTTTGATCCTTGACCCAATCCTTCGTGCTGCTCGGGTTTCCCTCCACCACGCCGACGTGGCCGTACGTGGCATCCGCCTTGACGATGCAGGTCCCGGCGCTGTTCTTCTGCAGACACGCGGCGGCGCCGTACACGACGACGTCACCCGGAAGCGGCTTCGAGACGAGCTTGGTTCCGCTCGGGTGACTCGCGCACATGTCCTTGGCGCCGGTCACGCCCGGCCAGACGGGCCCCCACTGCTTCCACATGTAGCGTCGCGCCCACTCCACGCATTGCCAGCGGAGCCCCGTGTACTTGCAACCGCTCGTTCCGGCCGTGCAACAGGCGTCGGCCTTGGTGTCGGTGGTGTAGAAGCTTCCGTTGTCGGAGCAGGAGGACCGGAAGATGGCGTAGCCGTCGTAGGTCGTGAGAATGCAGCTGTCCGCCGACGCCGCCGAGCAGGTCAACGGCTGCTCGGTCGTGCCGAGCTCGCCCTCGGGTAGATCCTGCGGGTCGCCCGCTTGCCCGCCACACGCGGCTGTGACGGCCATGCTGAGAACGAGCGCGAGGAGTCTCGGCAATCTCATGGGCACCCTTTCGGTCACGGAAGAGTCCGCTACGCACAGACCCCTCGACACCTGGAAGAATAACACGGCTGCGACTGCACGGGCACCAGGCAGCGCCCGCGCCAATCGAGGTCGAGTTCATCGGAGAAGGCCTCGTTCTAGTTGTTGCCGGTCCGACGCGGAATCCCCCTGCGGGGATTCATCGGGTCCGTGCCGGGGCAGACGCGCATGGATTTCGCAGCGCTCGCCCGACTATGCTGGCGCGGGTGATCGAGCGGCTCGCACACTTCAAGGTCCTCCGCGAGCTCGGGCAGGGCGGCATGGGCGTCGTGTACGTCGCGCTCGACGAGAAGCTCGAGCGACGCGTCGCACTCAAGGTGCTGCCCGCGACCCTCACCCAGGATCCCGAGCGGCGCGCGCGCTTCCTGCGCGAGGCGCGCGCGGCCGCCGCGGTGCTCCACCCGAAAATCGCGACCGTGTTCGAGATCGGGGACAGCGGTGAGCAGCTGTACATCGCAATGGAGCTCGTCGAGGGGCAGCCGCTGCGGAGCGTGCTCACCTCGGGTCGGATCACGCTCGGGCGCGCGCTGGGCATCGCCCGGGACGTCGCCGCCGCGCTGGCGAGCGCCCACGCCGCCGGCGTCGTGCATCGCGATCTGAAGCCGGAAAACGTGATGATCACGCCGGACGGTACCGCCAAGCTGCTCGACTTCGGGATCGCCAAGGCACTCGCCAGCGAGAACGCTGCGGGCGCGGATGCGATCACCCAGACCGGACAGATCCTCGGCACGCCGGGCTACATGTCTCCCGAGCAGGCCACGGGCCAGGCGTCGGACGCGCGCGCGGACGTGTTTGCTTGGGGCGTCGTGCTGTACGAGATGCTCGCCGGCAAGGCGCCGTTCGTCGGCGCGACGCCGATGGAGCGCATGGCGTCGGTGCTGCGCGACGAGCCGCCCGCGCTCACGACCCGACACGTGCCCGCGGAGCTCCGCGATCTGCTCGAGCGCTGCCTGGCGAAGCGCCCGGAAGATCGCTTCAACGACGCCGGCGCGTTGGTCGACGCCCTGGCGCGCGTCCGCCTCGACGCGGAAGCCGAACGCGTCACCGTCGGCGGCGACGCGAGCCCGGACCCGTACGCGGAGACGGTGGCGCCCGACGCGCACGAGGCAGCCACGGTGACCGGGCTTGCCGGGACGCAAGCCTTGTCGGCGGTCGAGGCGAAGCCGTCCCGCGTGCGACCTGTCTGGGTCGCGGCGGGAGTGATCGTGGCGGCGGTCGCCGTCGGAGGCGCGCTCTTGGCAACGCGAGGTCCTCCTGCGCCGCCGCCAGCCCACTCCGCGCGTGCAGCGCCGGTGCCCGCGCCGTCGATCCCGGCGCCAGGCGCCGCCTCCGCCGCGAAGCCGCCGGCCGTTCCGCCGTCGTGGCTGTGCGGGAAGCGCGAGAGCGGCGATCCGGAGTTCGGCTTCAAGTGCGACAAGGGCCAGAGCGCCTGGTGCGATCCGCAGTGGAAGCAGATCGCGTGCTGCTCGAAAGGGCTCGTTGCCCTCGACGCCGACGGCACGTGCGGCTGTCCGCCCGGGGGCGCGGACGAGCCCGAGGCGATCGCCGCGGGTTGCAGGAAGGTCGAGGCGAAGCAGCGCCTTCCTCCGCACGCGATCCAGCGCGTCGTCCGCGATCACTATCCCGAGCTCCGGAAGTGCTACGAGAAGGCGCTCGGCGCGAGCGCCAAGCTACGCGGCACGATGAGCTTCGCGGCGCGCATCGCCCCGTCCGGTCGCGTCTTCTCGGTACGCATCCAGGGCTCGTCGCTGCCCGCGCCACAGGCGCAGAAGTGTGCGCTCGAAGTCTGGCGCGGGCTCGAGTTCCCGCCGCCGGTCGGCAGCGGCGGCGTGACCGTGGTCTACCCGATCACGTTCACGCCCGACTGAAGCGCATTGCTCGCGCGCGGCGGGTCGAACCGCGCTATCGCCGTGGTGCTCGGCTGCGCCGACGGTACGGTGCAGCTCCACGCCGCGGCGGCGCTCGCCAAGGTCGGAGCAGAGCGCCCGAGCGCCCGTGGTGTTTGCCTTCGTGGCGGACGACTCCGCAAGAATGAGAGCGCTTGTGCGGCGCTTCGCGAAGCTCCCGGACTTCAAGGCGTGGCGCATGGTCCCGCGTGGTCGGGCCGGAGGTAGAGCGCGTCGATTCGGCCGTTCTTCGCCAGACGGATCACCATCTGCTGATCCCCGCCGCGGGCACAATCGAGGTGGAAGCGCTGCACGCCGGCGCCGTCGCGTTCGACGGCGTCGCCAAGCGTGCACTTGCCGTGCCGCTCGCGCAGCGGCGCGACGGCGTGCTCGAAGTCATCCGGCGACATGAACGACGCTTCGAAGATCCGGTGGTACGCCTTGTCATCGCGGCGGGCGACAAGCGCGAGCGCGCGGCTTGCCGCGTCGCGCGTCCCCGGGATGGCCCGGACGCCGGAAGATATGCCGTTGAAGAAGACGAACTTGCCGGTCTTCGCGTCGATCATCATCGATAGCCGGAACCGCCCGCGCTCGCAGTCGAGGGCATACACGGCCTCGGTGGAGCTCGTGAAGGTGTCGATGTGGCCTCCGCTGCATGTGCCGTGGAGGGCGTGGTAGCCCGCGAGCTCCGCGTGCGCGGCTTCGAGCCTCGTCGCGTCGAGGTGGTCTCGCACGAGCGGCTCGTAGCGCTGCGCGTCCCACGCGTTGTAGACCGCGAGCAGACGTTGGAACGCCCGGTCCAACGCCGGCGTACGCTCGATGCGGAGCACGCGAGGTGCCAGCGCGCCGCTGGCGGCGAGCTTCGCGATCAGATCCCGTGCCAGGCGTGGCAGGTCGGCCGGGATGGAGTCGGCGGCTGCCACGATGCCCACGCCGTGGTCCGCGAGGAGCGTGACGTCGGACTTGAAATGATCGATCTGGCCGCCCTTCGTCACTCCGTCGGCGATGGCGCAGGTCTCGAACCCCTCCGAAGTGCGCGACGGTGTCGCCAATCGCCGGTTCGCCTGCCACCCCAGAATGGTACACCAGGCCGTCGTCATCCGGGGCCCAGGCCGGGCTACTTCCCGGCACACCGTGACTCCTCACGGCTTGAAGGTAACCGGAATCTTGATCGTCGCGCTCGCTTCCGCAGACGGGAAGCGCACGCCGTACAGCACCTCGCGGCAGCAGTCGATGAACGCGTCGTCGAAGTCGCCGTGGACCACGAGATCGAGGTTGGACACCACGCCGTCGGCAGCGACGTGGAACACTGCTTTCATCGTGCCACTCATCGCCGGCTTGCGCCCGAGCTGGTCCTTGTAGCAGGCGCGGAAGCCCGGTCTCGCGCTGTCGGCCGAGGCCTGGATGGCCTTCACTCGCTCATCCTCGGTCATGTCCACCTGGGCCCCCGCGCGCGGCGCGCTGGTGGCCCGTGCGAGCGCCGCCCGCAGCGCCTCGGGCGGCTCGCCCGGAAGGATCGGCAACAGGCGCAGCCGCACTGGCGCGTCGCAGCGCGCGCCCGCCGTGCACCCCCCGAAGTTGCCGGCGCGATACAGCACACGGCGCGAGTCCGCATGCCGTGCTCCCGCCGCGGCGCCCAGCGCCGCTGCCGACGCACCGCGCGAACCGTCCTTGGCGACGTCGAGCTCGTAGGCGCCCGTGGCGTAGTTGAGGAGGAAGTGCGTGGCTTGCTCGCAGCCGGGCCCGAGTTGCGAGCGGTACAGCGCCGGCGCGGTCGCATAGCGGACGCCGCGCACGAAATAGCGAAGCGAAACAGCCTGCTTCCGGCCGATCGTTGCACCGAGCTCCGCGACGCTGAGCGGTAGCTTGGCGTACAGGTCGTCCTGGCTGGACACATAGAGTCGCTGCTCGTTGCCGGATGTCTCGCGAAACCGGTACTCGCCAGGAACGCGGCACGAAGGTACGAGGTCGAGCGAGCACCCGCTCATCTTGACGACGACCAGCGAGTCCTCCGTGGCCGCGCTGAGCTCGGCTTGCCGCGTGGCGTCCCAGTTGATTACGAACGGCGTCAGACGCCTATCCCCTTGCTGGCATCGTGATTCATCGATTGCTGCGGCAGCGTGGGTCGTCGCGCGATCGGCTTCGGCGATTTCGCCGCCTCCCGGACCAGACGGCGCTGGTACCGCTGGCGCGCAGGCCGTCGCCGCCGCCAGGCAAGCCACGGTCCGGAACCACCCTCGGCTCATGCGATCCGAGTAGCCCGGCCGGTCCCGGACCTCAATATTCGACTTTGCAATAGGCCGGACCTCTGCACATGCAGAGGTCGCAGGACTCGCCCTGCGTGCCGTAGGCGCGCAGAATCCATGCCGCCAGGGCCCGGCCGAGCGCAGCGGACACAAGCACTTGACCTGGAAGTAAAGTGAAGTCACTTTACTTCCGTGAACCAGGTCTCGACCACGGCGCGCGACGCGGAACCCGGGAAGGGCGAGGCGACGCGCCAGCGGCTGCTCCGCTCGGCGCGCGCAGCAATCATCGAAGGGCGCGGCGAGATGGAGCTTGCGGGCGTGGCGAAGCGTGCCGGAGTGTCGCCGGGGCTGCCATACCGCTACTTCGAGTCGAAGAGCGGGCTGGTCGTCGCGGTGATCGAGGCTTTCTACGACGCCTTCTACGACGCGGTGTATCGCCCCGCGTTCGACGAGGTGTCCGACGACTGGTGGGAGCGCGAGAAAGCCCGCATCGAGAAGCTGGTGGAGTTCTACTACGACGAGCCGCTCGCGCGCTTCGTGGTCGGAAGGCTCGCGGGCGACGCGCTCGTCGCCGAAGCGAGAGAGCGCCGCGTGAAGAACCAGGTCCGCGGCGCCGTGCTCAACGTGCGAACGGGAAAGCGGCACGGCCGCGTGCCCGGGAGCGTCGACGCGGAGCTCGCCGGCTCGTTGCTCATCGGCGGTGTCAGCCTGGCAATCCAGTCGGCGATCGACCGTCCGCGGCGGCTCCCGCGACGGAGGGTGGTTGTCGCGCTTCAGCGCTTCATGCGCGACGTGCTTCACATCGAGGAGTGACCATGCAACGTGACACCGAGCTCCGGCTGATCGAACAGTGCGTCGATCACCTTCGCGACGAGCGGCCGTTCCTCTCCGGAAAGGAACGGCTCGTGCCGGTCGCCCGGTATATCGACCCGTAGCGCTTCGACGCGGAGCTCGAGAAGCTGTTCCGGCCGTCGATGAACCTGGTGGCGCACGCGAACGAGGTCGCGCGGCCCGGCGAGTTTCTCACCCGCGATCAGCTCGGCGCGCCGCTGCTGATCGTGCGGGGGGAAGACGGCGCCGTCCGCGCGTTCCTCAACGTGTGCCGGCACCGCGGCGCGACGCTCGAAGGGCGCGAGCGAGGCGAGTGCAAACGCTTCGTGTGCCCCTACCACGCGTGGAGCTACGACACCCACGGGGCGCTCGCCAAGGTGCGCCACCCGACGGGCTTCCCGACCCTCGAGCGCGAGGCAATCCGGCTCGCCGAGCTGCCGTGCGTGGAGGCGGCCGGCTTCGTCTGGGTGTGCCCGCGGCCGGGTCCGGGCTCCGAGCCGCAGGCGCTGCTCCGCGATGCAGGCTGAACACGGCGCTCGAGGAGCTTGCCGCGCTCGGGACGCCGCTGCAAGGTGTTCGCGTCACACCGCCGCGTCTGGAAAGCCAACTGGAAGCTCATCGTCGACGGTGGGCTCGAGTCGTACCACTTCCGCGTCGCGCACAAGGGCACGGTCGGCCCTACTTCGCCGACAACGTCTGCGTGTTCGAGATGTTGGGCGACCACACGCGAACCATCCTGCCGCGCCCCACGCTGCTCGAGGTCGTCGACCGGCCGCAGAGCGAGTGGAGTCTCCGCAAGGCCGCCCATCGCTCTACGCGCTCTTCCCGAACGCTTCGGTGCTGGTTCAGGAACGGCATTCGACTGGGATCGTTGACGCCGCTGTCGGTGGACGAGATGCTCGTGGAATCACCAGCTATTGTCCCGTATCCCGGGCCCGAAGGCTTCAGCGAGAAAGCGCGCAAGTACTGGGCGGCCAACCACGTTTTCACGACGCAGACTCTCGACGAGGACTTCGCCATCGCGGAGAACATCGAGCGCGGCATCGCCACCGGCGCGAACGACAGCTTCCGCTTCGGTCTCTTCGAAGGCGCCCTCTCCCAGTGGCACGACACGATCGACGCCAGCTAGCCTGCGAAGGGTCGTAGGCGGCTCGTCGCCCTTCGCGCACGTCGGCGGGCTCGCCGCGGGCGATGCATGTCGGCCCGGCGCGGACCGCCGCTCAGCGCAGCTTCACCACGACCTCACTGGGCGCGCTGGCGTTGCCCGCGAGGTCGACAGCACGGCGCCATGCCCCAGGCGCAACCTCGCGCGATCGATGCGGCGATCGCCGCGTGCCGCCAGGCGCACATCGCGGTCCGTCGCTGGCTCATCTTCGAAGTGCGCGGCTCGATGCCTGTGCCGGTTATGCTTGGAAAAGGTTCGCTCGTCGTGAACCGGAGGTGCGCGGTGGCTTGGAGTAGTCGATCGACGTTGGCTCTGGTCGCACCAAACGCAAAGAGCTGTGTAGCGGAGCGCACTACGAGCCGTTCTGTCGTCAGAGGAGGTCGCCACGCTCGAAGGGCTGAAAAAGGTCAGCATCGAAACGAAGGCCAAGCGCGTGAGCTGGGTCCTCACGGTAGAGTTCACGCCCGCCAGAAGACGGCGCGTGAACCCTGGTTCGCAGAGCGGCGGTCCCGCGCAAGCAAGATGGCCGCCGTATTGCGCGACCTGACCACCGACAAACGCCCTGAACCGGCCGCGCTGGTCGCGATCGGTTTTCCGAAGAAGGACGACTAGAACCAGGAGCGCCGGTCCCGATGAGCAGGCAGCGTCAACGCGCCGCGTCGGCGTACGCAGGTAGCGATCGAGCGTCACGACAGGCCGGATACCGGGCCAGGTTGGTCCGCTGCTGCGCGAGACTCGAAATCGCGGCTGGGGCAGGCGGGTGGGCTCGATCGCAAGTCCTGTCGTGGGTTCCGTGGGCGAGTCGAACCGTTGCGATTTGCGGCGCGGACGTATCACGACCTCGCGCAGTCCGGATGCGCCGTGCCGCGCCGCGCCATTTCCGGAAACCTCTCACCAAATCAGGATCGCGGTTTTCACCTATTGTCAGAACGGCGCGCGTCCGGTAGACGAAATTGGGGAGCCGTCTGGGCGACCGCGAGACTGCGATCAACGTGTCGAGCATTCGCAGCGGGGATAGTGGCATCCGGGCCAGCGGCGTGGATCCCGGCGAGATCCTGGCGGGCAAGTACCGGGTCGACCGCGTACCCGGCGCCGGCGGCGCTGCTGCCAGCAAGGCAAGTGCAGCTCCGATCAGTGCATCCCGGGATACATCTGCGATCCGTCGAACAAGGCGTGCGTGCCGACGACCGGCGGCGGTGCCTCCGCCAACCAAGGCGGCGGCGGCTGCAAGATGGCAGGAATGCCGGTCCGGCGCGGTATCCCGCTGACGCGGCTCGGCGTGTTGGCGGCGCTGGCGCTCGCGCGGCGGCGGAGACGAAGCGTCGCGCTTTCCGCTCGTGCCGTCGCGCTGTTCGTCGCCCTGATTGCTCTCGTCGTGGGCTGCGGTTCCAGCGAACCGACGCACGACGCACCGCCCGACGCCGGCGCGTTTGTGCGGCAGCCGCTGGTGGTCCGCGCTCTCGGTCTGCCGGCGCTTCGCGGCGTCACGGATCCGGTCAAGCGCGCCGCGCGGATTCGCGCCGCGCAGACAAACCCCGGACCCGGATACACGGTCCGGATGGACGGCGACACGGCGCGCTTAAGTGCTCTGGGGTTGCGTCTTGCCGGCGCGCCGGCAGTAACGTCGCGCAGCGCTGTTGGCAACCGCGTCGAGCTGCGGCGTGGGGCGGACCTCACCGAGTGGTACGCGAGCGGGCCGCTCGGGCTCGAGCAGGGGTTCGACGTGGGCAAGGCACCGGGTGGTGACGAGATCGTGCTCGACGTCGCGGTGACGGGCGCCGAGGCCGTGCAAGCCGGCGACGGCGAGATCGCGCTCGTCGGCGCGGCGCAGCAGGTCGTCGTGCGTTACGGCGAGGCACACGCGACGGACGCGCTTGGCGCGACGCTGCCGGTGCGGCTCGTCGCGCGACGCGACGCGATCGAGATCCGCGTCTTGGTGGAGGGCGCGGCATTTCCGATCGAGATCGATCCGATGATGTGGCTGACGCAGGCGAAGCTCACCGCGAGTGACGGTGCGACGGGCGACTGGTTCGGCAACGCGGTCGCGCTGTCAGGCGACACGGCGCTGGTCGGGGACCAACGGAAGAACAGCAACACCGGCGCCGCGTACATCTTCGTGCGCTCGGGTTTTGCCTGGACCCAGCAGCAGAAGCTCACCGCCAGCGACGCCGCCGCCGCCGACTGGTTCGGCAGTTCAGTCTCGCTCTCGGGCGACACGGCACTGGTCGGGGCGCGCTACAAGGACTACGAAACGGGCGCGGCGTACGTCTTCGTGCGATCGGGCTCCACCTGGACCGAGCAGCAGAAGCTCGCCGCCAGCGACGCCGCGACGCAAGACTCCTTCGGCTGGTCGGTCGCGCTCTCGGGCGACACGGCACTGGTCGGGGCCCGCCAAAAGAGTGTCTACGGCTGGAAGTTTGCCGGCGCCGCGTACGTCTTCCTCCGCTCGGGTTCCGCCTGGACCCAGCAGCAGAAGCTCACCGCCAGTGACGCCGCGACGGACGACTTTTTCGGCTGGTCGGTCGCGCTCTCGGGCGACACGGCGCTGGTCGGGGCCGAAGGGAAGAACAGCGGCACCGGCGCGGTGTACGTCTTCCTGCGCTCGGGCTCCACCTGGACCGAGCAGCAGAAGCTCGCCGCCAGCGACGCCGCGGCAAGTGACGCTTTCGGCTGGTCGGTCGCGCTCTCGGGCGACACGGCGCTGGTCGGGGCCGAAGGGAAGAACAGCTCCGCCGGCGCGGCGTACGTCTTCCTGCGTTCGGGCTCCACCTGGAGCGAGCAACAGAAGCTCACCGCCAGCGATGCTGCAGCGAGTGACTACTTCGGCACGTCCGCCGCGCTCTCGGGTGATACGGCGCTGGTCGGGGCCAACGGGAAGAACAGCCCCGCCGGCGCGGCATACACGTTCTTGCGCTCGGGCTCCACCTGGGCCGAACAGCAGAAGCTCGCCGCCAGCGATTCCACGGTGAGTGACTACTTCGGCACGTCCGCCGCGCTCTCGGGTGATACGGCGCTGGTCGGGGCCAACGGGGGATACACAACAATCGGCGGGGCGTACTTGTTCGTGTTCTCCGACCCATTTCCATCCGGCACGCCATGTCCGCTGGAGGGGGCGGTCGGCTGCGCCAGCGGTTTCTGCAAGGACGGCTACTGCTGCGATAGCGCCTGTGATCAGCCGTGCAGGTCCTGCGCCGCGACGCCTGGTACGTGCACGCCGGTGACGAATACCGACGACCCCGACACCTGCGCGGGCGGGAACTCCTGCGACGCGAGCGGCGCCTGCATGTGTACGGATGACGCTGGCTGCGCCGCGGGATGGCACTGCAACGCGGTCGGCGTGTGCGCCGCGCCGAAGGCGCAGGGCGCCATTTGCGACCCAACCGCGGGCGCCGACTGCAAGCAGGCCGGGTGCCGGGTGTGCACGAGCGGGCACTGCGTGGACGGCTTCTGCTGTGACACGGCATGCACCGACAGCTGCGACGTGTGCGCATCGGCGCTCGGCCAGGGGGCGGACGGCACGTGCTCCCTCGCCGACACCAGCTACGCCGGCAGCCCGGGCTGCGGCGCGTACGCGTGCAACGGTACAAGCTCGCTCTGCCCGACGAGCTGCGCGAGCGACGCGCACTGCGGCACGGGCTACTTCTGCGCCGCCGACGGCACCTGCAAGCCGCGACGCGGCCAGGGCGCGGTGTGCGACGCGCAGGCCGGCGCGGACTGCCTGGTCACAGGCTGCCGCGTCTGCACGACCGGCAACTGCGAGGACGGCTATTGCTGCAACACGACGTGCAGCGGCGCCTGCGACGTCTGCAATGCCACGCCGGGCACGTGCACCAACGCTGCGAAGGGCGCGCCCGGGTCGCCGAGCTGCGATCCGTTCCTGTGCGGCGGGTCGAGCGCGAGCTGCGCCGCCAGCTGCGCCAGCGACGCGGAATGCGCGGCGGACGGGTGGTGCGACGCCGCGAGCTCGACCTGCAAGTCCGACCAGGCGCTCGCGGCGACCTGCACATCGAGCACGCAGTGCACCAGCGGGTTCTGCGTGGACGGCGTGTGCTGCAACAGCGCTTGTACGGGGCTGTGCCAGGCGTGCGCCGCGGCGATGAAGGAGAGCGGCACCGGCGACGGCACCTGCGGGAACGCCAAGAACGGCGGCGATCCGCACGCACAGTGCGCGGCGGACGCGCAGAGCACGTGCCAGCAGGACGGCCAGTGCGACGGTTCCGGCAAGTGCCGGCTCTACCAGCAGGGCGCGAGCTGCGGTTCGGGAACGACCTGCACCGGCAACTTCGTCAAAGGCCAGATCTGCGACGGCCTGGGCGCGTGCACGACGCAGGCGACCGGCGTGGACTGCGCGCCCTACGTGTGCAGGACCGGCGCGTGCACCATCCCGTGCGCGGCCGACGCCGACTGCACGACGAGCAATTTCTGCGACGCGGGGACGTGCAAGCCGAAGATCGTCAACGGTCAGGCGTGCACGACGGCAGGGACGTGCCAGTCGGGTTTCTGCGTGGACGGCGTGTGCTGCAACACGGCGTGCAACGGCATCTGCCAGGCGTGCAGCGCCGCGACGAAGGCGTCCGGCACTGGCGACGGCACGTGCGACAACGCCGCTGCCGGCCAGGACCCGCACGACAGCTGCCCGGACGACGGCGCGGCGAGCTGCAAGCGCGACGGCAGCTGCGACGGAGCGGGCGCGTGCGCCGACTACGCCACCGGTACGCAGTGCGGCGCGCCGAGCTGTTCTGGCAACAGCGCGACGACCCACACGTGCAACGGCTCCGGCACGTGCATCGACGCACCGATCGACTGCGGCGCGTACCCGTGCGTGAGCGGAGTGTGCGCAGGCAAATGCACAACCAGCGCCGACTGCTCGTCGAGCGGCTGGTGCGACGCCGGCACGTGCAAGGCGCGGCACGCCAACGGCGCGGCATGCGCGACGGGCGACGAGTGCGCCAGCACAATCTGCGCCGACGGTGTGTGCTGCAACGCGGGCTGTACGGGGACGTGCGAAGCGTGCAACGAGACGGGCACGGCGGGTACGTGCACGCCGGTCGCGGGCGCGCCGCGCACGGGCCACGGCGCGTGCAGCGCCGGCACGCCGAGCGAGCCGTGCTCCGCCGCTCAGTGCGACGGTATCGAGCGCACGACGTGCAACGCCTTCGTCGGATCGAGCGTGAATTGTCGGGCGGCCTCGTGCAGCGGGGGCGTCGCGACGCTGCCGGCCGCGTGCGACGGCAAGGGAAATTGTCCCGCGGCGGATACCAAGCCGTGCGAGCCGTACACGTGCGGCGCGACCGCGTGCAAGACGACGTGCACAACCGACACCGACTGCGCGTCGGGGGGCCATTGCCAGCAGGGCAACTGCGTCTCCGGCACGACGTGCAAGGACACGACCACATCCGTCGATCCCGCGGGCAACACGACGGACTGTTCGCCGTACCTGTGCGCCAGCGGAGTCTGCCCCAAGCAGTGCACCAGCTCCGACGACTGCATCAGCGGATACATCTGCGATCCGTCGAACAAGACGTGCGTGCCGACGACCGGCGACGCTTCCGCCAACCAAGGCGGCTGTGGCTGCAAGATGGCAGGAATGCCGGTCCGGCGCGGTATCCCGCTGACGTGGCTCGGCGTGCTGGCGGCGCTGGCGCTCGCGCGGCGTCGGAGACGAAGCGTCGCGCTATCCGCTCGCGCCGCCGCGCTGTTCGTTGCCCTCATTGCTTTCGTCACGCCTCGGGCACGACGAGGCGCGACCGCGCGGCGTCGCGCACCGCCGATCAGCGCGCCGCGAGGTGCAGCGCCGCGCTGCCGAGCAGCACGCGCACGAGGTCGGCTTGGCGACGCGCGCCGCTCTTCTCGAGCATCCGCTTGAGGTGCGTGCGCGCGGTGTGCTCCGAGCACCGGCGCTCGAGCGCGAACTCGGCGAGCGTGAGGCCGCGGGCGAGCGCGGAGGCGAGCAGCGCCTCGACCTCGGTGAACCCGTGGAGTTGCGCGATGAGTGCGGGGTCGAGCTGGAGCCGCGCGTCGGGATCGTGGAAGGCGACGAGCACGCGCGCGTGGCGGTCGGCATGCAGCCGGAGCGCGTTCGCGGGGCGCAGTGGCGCGAGGACGAGCCCCAAGGCGCGCCCGCGCCCGCGCATCACGAAGACCACGCGCGGGCTCCGGGGCGGTCGGCCCGGGACCCCCTCGGCCGAACGCGCCGTCTCGCGAAGCGCCGCCGCGAGCGCCTGCGCCTCGATCGAGCGGCGAGCGGAGATCCGCCCCTGCTCGAGCACGAGGCCGTCGCGTGCGGCGAAGAGGCGATCGGCCGCCACGTTCGCGCAGAGGAGCATCCCCGCGGCGTCGACGATCGCGACCGCGCCGGGCATCGCGTCGAGCGCGCTCCGCAGATCGTCGATCTGCTCGCGCGCCGCGTGGAGGAGGTGTCGAAGGTGGAGCGCGCGCCGCAGGTGCGGCATGAGTGCGCCGAGGAAACGGATCTGCTCCGCGTCGAATGGGCCCTTGCGCGGCTTGCGCAGGAACGCCTGCCCGAGCGTCATCCCGGGCCCGATCGCGGCGTGGGCGAACAGCGAATACCGGAGATCCGACTTACGCAGGTGCTCGTTGTAGAGCGCCGATCGATCGAACTCGTGGGCGTCGAGGACCTCGACGTCCGACAGGACCCGCCCGAACGCGCGTGCAGCGGCGGGGTGTCGGGGGTCCTTGTGCTGCCACTCGCGCTCGTACTCCAGGACGAGTGCGGGATCGGCGCCGGAGTCGTGGGACTCGATCAGCCCTCCGGCCCCGAGGACGAGGCTGTGGCCGAAGTCGGCGTGGAGCAGATCGGCGAGCTGAACGAGCGCCGGCCCGAGCCCCTCCGGCGACTCGGCGGCGTCGAAGATCGACTCGATGAGACTGGGGAGCAGACCGCTGGGATCGTTCATCGAGCGCGCGAGCGAGCGCCTCCGGAGGTAGCGGGGGTCGGGCGCGCAAATAAGAGCGTGACACGAGCGGCGCCTGGGTCAAGAGCTCCGGGCTGAACGCCCGCTCGACCGCGTGGACGACACCCAGTACGAGTAAGCTCGGACAGCTCGAACATTCCTTGTCCGTCCTCGCATCGACACGGACGCGGCGGCCTGTACGCTCATTCGCGCGACCCGCGCCGGACAATCAATCTGAGTGGATGTGGGAGCTTTGTCGACAACGTGGCAGTGGCACCGCATCGAATCCGGGGCGCGAAATCGAGTTGTTGCGGGCGACCGATGCGCTACCTTCCGGGCTTGGCTGGCCGGCGTGACCTGATTGCGGTCGTGGAGTCTTGCTACGATCTCGCGGCCACCGAAGTCGAGTGGGTCCAAGGCGTCGCGGACACTTTCCACGCCGTGCTGAAGCCGGAAGGGGGCCTGCTCGCCTACCATATCGACATCGACGAGCAGGGCCCGCAGCTGCCGCGCGACCCCGTCCAATCGGGCAATCCGCCGCTGAACATGGTCGAGCGGATCAAGGCGCTCGCGGCAATGCTCGAGGCGAGACGCGGCGGGCACGCGGGCCTCGTCGCGCGGGCGAGGGCGATGATGATCGACCGGGCCGTCCGCACCACGCTCGCGGAGCCGGCCGACCACATACTGCAGTCCGAGTTCCGGCGCGTTGGGCCGGACTGGGTGTACAACCTCGGGGCCCCGGTCGACGACGTGTTCGTGCTGATGAGCCACCACGTGGACGGCAACGGTGCGACCGCGATCTACGCTGGCTTGAACAAGAAGCGCACGTTCCGTCCGTCCGAGCGCGCGACGTTCCAGATGCTCAGCGCCCACATCAAGGCCGGTCTGCGCTTGCGCCGGCGCTTGCACGAATCGGCGGGGGCCGTCGAGGCGCCGGAGGGCGGCGCCGTGTTGAACGCCGCGGGCGGCGTCGTACACGCGGAGGGCGAGGCCCGCACGGAAATCGAGGAGCTTACCGAAGGTGCCCGCCTCGTCGACCACGCCCGCAGCGCGAAGTCCGGTCGCGAGGAAGACGCCCTGCGCGTCTGGCAGGGCCTTATCCAGGGCCGCTGGTCCCTGGTCGAGGAGTTCGACACCGACGGCAAGCGGTTCGTCCTGGCGCACCGCAATCCGGAGGACGTTCGCGATCCGCGCGGGTTGACCCCGATCGAGTCCCGCGTGGTCGGCCTGGCGGTCCGTGGCTACCCCGACAAGCTGGTCGGCTACCACCTCGGCATCGCCGAAGGCACGGCGTCGTCGTACCTTGTCGATGCGCTGCGCAAGCTGCGCATCTCCAACCGGGTCGAGCTGGTCCGCAAGCTCGGAACCCGCTATCCGCAGGAGCCCCTGTGACCGACGACGACGACGAGTACGCTGCACTCCCGTTACCGGAGGGGACGAGCGTGAGCTATCTCACGCCCGACCTCGCTCTGCTCGAGTTCGTGAAGCCCGAGGCCCGGATCCCACCCGCCCTCACCGACGCGGAGCAAGATATCGCCGTGCGGGTGTTCCAGGGTGCCACCAACGCGGAGATCGCGGATGCGCGCGGCGTGAGCTCGAAGACGGTCAGCAACCAGCTCGAGTCGATCTTCCGCAAGCTGGGCGTGACGTCCCGAGCCGAGCTCGTGCTCCTGCTGCGGCACGTGCCGCGCACCCGCGGCTGAACGTCGCGGGTCAGCGCACGCGGCGCCTGCCGCCGCGAGCTCGGCGCGGAGCGCTTGGCGCTCTTCGTCCGTTCGACGTTGCCCGTCGAGCTTCGTCGTGACGTCGAGCATCGCCGCGACGACGTCGTCGCTGATCCCGAGCGCCTTCAGCGCTACGAGCTCGTCGCTGTCGAAGTTCTTGTACGGCGCCACGCTCGCCCGCACCCGCGCGGAGATCCCTGGACGCACCCGCCGCGGTCGAGCACGGCGCGAGCCGCGCGGCTCCGGTCGTGCTGCTCACGGCCCGCGGTCGACGACGTTGTGCAAGCGCGTGCGTTGGAGAACGACGCGCTCGCAGTGCGGACTCCTTCATTTAGCCAAAAAGAATGAATCAATCGGAGTGGATGATGTGGGCGCCTTGTCGCCAAGGTAGACGTTTCACCGATAGGCACCGCATCACATCCACGGCGCGAAATCGAGTTGTTGCGAGCGACCGATGCGCTAGCCTTCCGGGCTTGGCTGGCCGGCGTGACCTGATTGCGGTCGTGGAGTCTTGCTACGATCTCGCTGCCACCGAAGTCGAGTGGGTCCAAGGCGTCGCGGACACTTTCCACGCCGTGCTCAAGCCGGAAGGAGGCCTGCTCGCCTACCATATCGACATCGACGAGCAGGGCCCGCAGCTGCGCACTCCCGTCCAATCTGGCAATCCACCGCTGAACATGGTCGAGCGGATCAAGGCGCAAGCGGCACTGCTCGAGGCGCGACGCAGCGGGCAGGCGGGCCTCGTCGCGCGGGCGAAGGCGAGGCTGACCGACGCGCTCCTTCGCGCCATGCTCGCAGAGCCGGCCGGCCACCTCCAGATGTCGGAGTTCCGGCGTGTCGCTCCGGACTGGCTGTACAAACTCGGCGCTCCGGTCGACGACTTGTTCGCGCTGATCAGTCACCACGTGGACGGCAACGGGGCGACCGCGATCTTCGCCGGCTTGGACAGCACTCGCAGGTTCCGTCCGTCCGAGCGCGCGACGTTCCAGATGCTCAGTGCCCACATCAAGGCCGGTCTGCGCTTGCGCCGGCGCTTGCACGAATCGACAGGGGCCGTGGAAGCGCCGGAGGGCGGCGCCGTGTTGAACGCCTCGGGCGGCGTCGTACACGCGGAGGGCGAGGCCCGCACCGGTATCGAGGAGCTGACCGAAGGTGCCCGTCGCATCGACCATGCCCGCAGCGCGAAGTCCGGTCGCGAGGAAGACGCCCTGCGCGTCTGGCAGGGCCTTATCCAGGGCCGCTGGTCCCTGGTCGAGGAGTTCGACACCGACGGCAAGCGTTTCGTCCTGGCGCACCGCAATCCCGAGGACGTTCGCGATCCGCGCGGGTTGACGCCGATCGAATCCCGCGTGGTCGGCCTCGCGGTCCGTGGCTACGCCGACAAGCTGGTCGGCTACCACCTCGGCATCGCCGAAGGCACGGCGTCGTCGTACCTTGTCGATGCGATGCGCAAGCTGCGGATCTCCAACCGGGTCGAGCTGCTCCGCAAGCTCGGAACGCGCTACCCACAGCAACCCCTGTGACCGACGACGACGCATCGCGAGACGAGTACGCATCGATCTTCCGCAAGCTCGGCGTGACGTCCCGAGCCGAGCTCGTGCTCCTGCTGCGGCACGTGCCGCGCACCCCGTCGCGCGCCCGCGGCTGAACGGCCGCGGCTGAACGGCCGCGGGTCAGCGCACGCGGGGCGCCCACGTCCAGGGATCTCCCTATATCAATACGAGAACCGCGCAGGCATGTTTGGCGGATGTGCACTCGTGCTTCGAAAGCGACTTCCCCCGTGCTCTTCGCGCGTCGAACGCTCCCTGGGCTACTGGCGCTCAGCGTGGCCTTCCTCGCGGCCACCACCGGCTGCGGCAGCTCCGACGGCATCGGCAACGCAGGTGCCAGTGGCACCACCGCGGACTCCGGCACATCGGGCACGGGCGGCACTCGGCACCGGCGGCACTTCGGGCACGGGCGGCACCTCGGGCGCAGGCGGCACCTCGGGCACCGGTGGCACTTCGGGCACGGGCGGCACTTCGGGCACCGGTGGCACTTCGGGCACCGGCGGCACTTCGGGCACAGGCGGCACTTCGGGCACAGGCGGCACTTCGGGCACAGGCGGCACTTCGGGCACGACGGGCACCGGCGGCGCGGCGGGCTCGACCGGCACCGGTCGAGCGCGGCGGGCTCGACGGGCACCGGCGGCGCGGCGGGTTCGACCGGCACCGGCGGCGCGGCGGGCTCGACGGGCACCGGCGGCGCGGCGGGCTCGACCGGCACCGGCGGCGCGGCGGGCTCGACGGGCACCGGCGGCGCGGCGGGCTCGACCGGTACGGGCGGCACCGCGGGCACTGGCGGCACGGCAGGCTCCGCGGGAACCGGAGGCAGCGCGGGTTCTGGCGGGACGGCGGGAGCTGCCGGCGGCGGAGGCGGCTGCAGCGCGGGCACCGCGGGCCCCGCCTGCTCACCGTGCGCAGTTGGTGAGTTCTGTGCCGGCGGTAGTGCGGCCGCCGTGAGCTGTGCGGACGCGAGCGGCTTCGACGACGACGCCGACCCCGCGACAGCGTGCGTGACCTGGACGACCTGCGCCGCGGGCAAGCACGAGACGCAGGCGCCGACGTCGACCAGCGATCGTGCGTGCAGCGACTGCACCGCGGGCGAGTACTGCGCGGGCGGGGCGGCTGCGCCTGTCGCTTGCCAGAGCGGCACGTGGGATCACGATGGCGATCCCGCGACGCCGTGCGTGCAAGTGACCGCGCCGTGCGCGGCAGGCAAGTACGAGACCCAGGCGCCGACCGCCGTGCACAATCGCATCTGTACGGCCTGCGTCGCGGGCGAGTACTGCGCGGGTGGCGCGGCAGCGCCGGTCAGCTGTTCCGGGGACGCCGGCTGGGACGCCGACGGCGACCCAGCGACCGACTGCGTCGCGCGCACGAACTGCACGCTCGCCGAGTACGAGGCGAGCGCCGGAGATCCGGTCACCGATCGCACCTGCAACGCGTGTCCCGCCAACTACGCCGCCTTCGAGGTGAACGCGCCGAATTGCGGTCTGTGGACCGGCGGGCCGAGCTTCACCGAGGTGGCAACCGCCGAGCAATCAACGTGCGCCATCCGTGCCGATACCGGTCGTGTCATGTGCTGGGGCCATACGATCCCGACTAGCGGGGCCACCCCGCCGACAAACGCCGCATGGGCGTCGATCGACGGTGGCACTGACCACTACTGCGGCATCCTGACGAGCGGCGCGACGCACTGCTGGGGTAGCGACTACTATGGCCAGGTTTCGGGCAATCCGGGCGTCGTGTTCAAGGCCGTCAGCGCGGGCGACTACTGGTCGTGCGGCATCCGGGCGGACAACGCTCACGTGCAGTGCTGGAGTCCTCTCTATATCCCGGCGATTCCGGCGGCGTTGGCCACGGTGCCGTTCTCGAGCATCAGCGGGGGCGGCTCCGGCTCACTCACGTGGTGCGGCGTGCGCTCCGATACGAGCGAAGTCGCGTGCTGGGGCAACTCGAGCAATGTCGTGAACAACGTGCCCAGCGGCGTCGCGTTCACGCAGGTGAGCGTCGGCCTCGGCGCCGCCTGCGGCGTGCGTGCCAGCGACAGCCAGGTCGAGTGCTGGGGCTTTTCCGGCGATCTCACCTACCTGGACAACAAGCCGGCGCTGGCCTTCGCGTCCGTGTCCGTCAGCGACTCCGCCGCTTGCGGCCTCCGCGCCGACAATGGTGAGGCGGTGTGCTGGGGGCTGATGGCGGACAACGCGGCGTTCCACACCCCGCGCGGCGTCGCTTTCACGCAGCTCAGCATGTCGTCTCGCCAGAACCAAGGGACCTACGCCGGCCGGAACGACCAGGCCTGCGGCGTGCGCGCCCTCGACGGCAAGGTCCAGTGCTGGGGCTGGAATGGCTCGGGCAAGGTCGAAGGCAACCAGGACTCGAACCTGTACGCCGACGTGGTCGCCGGATCGGAATCGGCGTGCGCGCTGCGCGCCGATGGCACCCTGATGTGCTGGTTTCGCGACGGCGGCAAGGTCATGACGGACATTCCGACGGGAACGCAGTTCATCGGGATCGGTCACGGAGGCTACGGGGAGAGCTGCGCGATTCGCGCGGACAACGGTCTGCTGGAGTGCTGGGGCAGCAATGTCCCGCTCTACGCGCCGCTCGACGTCGCGTTCGAGTCGATCTCGATGAAGCAATTCTGGCGGCTGCGGCGTGCGCGCGTCCGACGGCACGCTCCAGTGCTGGGGCCCGAGCGGCAGCGGGCTCCTGAGCGGCGTGCCCACCGGCATCCCGGTCAAGGCGGTTGGCGTCGGCCCGAGCTACGGGTGTGCGCTCCGCGCCGACAACGACAACGTCATGTGCTGGGGCACGGACTACACGGCGACGTGTTGTCCGCTCCGACGGGGGTCGCGTTCAGCTCGCTGAGCGTGGGCTACTACCAGGCCTGTGCCGTTCGGAGCAGCGACGGGAAGGTCCAGTGCTGGGGTGACCTCGGCTCTATGGGCCCCGTTCCGGCTACGGTCTTCTCCTCCGTCGCCGCCGACACCGTGGCGCTTGCGGCATTCGCGCGGACAACGGTCAGCTCGAGTGCTGGGCCGAGGCTGCCTCGAGCACGCCACCCGAGGTCCTCTTCGCGCCGACGGGCGTCGCCTTCGATCGGATCAGCGTGTACGACGACATGGGTTGCGGCGTGCTCTCCGGCTCCGGCCGACTCGTGTGCTGGGGCGCGTACACGTACAACCCGCAGTTCCAGACGCCGTGACGGGCGCCGACCCGGAATAGTGCGCTGGCTGCGCCTCGGACACACTTTGAAGTCATCGTTCCGAACTGAAGTTCCCCTGGTTACTTGGACAGCATCACCATGATCAGACTCTTTCGACTTTCTCGCGTCGTTCGACCCGCGATTCAAGGCTGCGTCGTCGCGATATTCGCTCTTGGCGCTGCGTGCTCATCCACGGACGGCGATTCGTCTTCGAACGGACAGGCCGCGGACGTTCCGTTCGAGGGCATCTGGCACGCCGCCCCGGACGGGCAACAGTCGTTCGACGTGAACGTGGAGTCCGACAAGGCAACGGTCGTGCGCTTCGGGCCGGGCTTTCAGATCGGGAATCCCGAGGTGATCAACGGTGGCGATCTGTTCTTGAAGGGCCTGACGCGCGTCGACTCGCAGACGTTCCGCGGCGACGTTGCGGACATCGTTTTCGCGCATTCGCCTACCGCTCCGAAGCACTGGCCCGCATCAATGAAGTACGTCGCCGTCACCATCACGTGGGACGAGTCGAATTCAAAGTGGACGGTAAACTCCCCGAAGATCGAGTTCAGTGATTGGGGCCATTATTCCTTCGACGGCAAATACTACCCTGCGGGCGCGTGCGAGCAGATGTTCGTCAACCACAACAACGTCACGCTCTACATGTGTCAGTATCCGC
Organism: uncultured delta proteobacterium; assembly: GCA_963775185.1. Taxonomy (GTDB): domain Bacteria; phylum Myxococcota_A; class Polyangia; order Polyangiales; family Polyangiaceae; genus JAPSGB01. The sequence goes on from CAVZIE010000025.1 coordinate 87,436, forward strand.
AAGACGACGACGGTTGTTCATCGGCTGGCGAGAAGGCGTTCTGGCCGAGCACGGACTGCGAGCACCTCGGATACATGGCCGTGTCGCAAGACGCGCTCGCGGCTGGAGCTTGGCAGTACTCGGATACGAGCAACGTCACCCCCGGCGAGCACGGTAAGTGGGGTGACGGCACCGGCGGGGGAAAGATTGTCAGCGCCGCAGCGACCGCTGCCGGTAGTAGCACTTCCGATGGTGGCGTGGGTGGCGGCGACGGGGCGGCCTGCCTCGTTGGAGGAACTTGGGGAAGGTCGGCCTGCGACACGAACACGGATCGGAACACGCTCACTTTCACCGGCGACGCCGGAAGCGGAAGCGGCACCTACAAGATGCCCGATTGCGCCGACCCTCAGGTGTGTGTTGATCCCATTCAATTCGACTACACGTATACGGTGACCGGCTCGAGCGTCACGCTGTACTATACCAAATCGCACCAGATCGATTGCGGCGCCCTCGGCCTGCAGACTCCGGCCATGCCTACGGTCGACGATACGTTCGAGTTTACGTGCAGCGGCAACACGCTGACAACGACCGTGGGCTCCACAACCTACACGTACACGCGCTGACGCTGCGTCTCGGGCGCGCGGCGTGAGCTCGAAGACGGTCAGCAACCAGCTCGAGTCGATCTTCCGCAAGCTGGGCGTGACGTCCCGAGCCGAGCTCGTGCTCCTGCTGCGGCACGTGCCGCGCACCCGCGGCTGAACGTCGCGGCACCCGGCGCTTCCGCGCCGGACCGGCAAACCGGAAATTCGATCAAGTCCCCGGCGGGAACACCTTGCTGACGATGTCCGCGAGCTCCTTGACGGTGCTCGCGGTCATGCCGGTGTTCGGGAACGGCCACGCGAAGTTGCGCGCGCCGACCTGGTTGCACGAAAACGAGATCAAGACGTCGTTCGGCGGCATGTTCGGGTTCGAGCTGAACGAAAGTCCGAGCTCCGCGTACATGCAGTTCGCGTGGCCAGCCTGGAAGTTGCCGTCGTGACCGAGGACGTCGGCGAGCTTGTTTTTCAGATCGGGGTCGACGACCTGCGTCTGTCCGAGGATCGGGAAGCCCTCGAAGCGCGGGATCTGCGCGGCAGCCGGCGCGGCTGCGGCCGGCGCGGCCGTACCCGGCATCATGCCCGGCGGCAGCAGTCCCGGCGGAATCAGCTGTTGCAGACCGGCTGCGCCCTGCTGGATCCAGGTCTGGACCTCGGGTGGAACGCCGGGGATTACACCGGGGCCGGCCGGCGCTGCGGCGCCCTGGGCCGGCTGCGGGGGCTCGTAGTTCTGCAGCCGGAAGGCGGTGAGGTTGGAAGTCTTGAGCGTGTCGAATGGCGCCGCCGGCGCGCCCGCGCAGCCGACGGCGGACAGCGCGAGGAGCAGGGCGGAACCGAGCAGGGCACGGTGAGTGGTCATAGGGCCATGGCGTAGGGCGGTTTCGACGGGACGACAAGCGCGGGGACCGCAGCCGACCTCGAAGCCCCCGGCTAATCGGAGTAGATACAAGGACCTAGGAGCAGGGACGGGGTTGATGCGCGTCATCGTTACGGGTGGGACGGGGTTCATCGGATCGCATCTGGTCGCGGCGCTCGCGGCGCGCGGCGACGAGCCGACCGTGCTCACCCGCGACCCGTCCCGGGCCCGGCTTCCACCAGGAGCACGCGCGGCGGTGTGGGATGCCGCGGCGCGCGGCGACTGGTACGGCGAGGTCGCGCGCACCGATGCGGTGGTGCACCTCGCCGGCGAGCAAGCCGTGGGCGTGCGTTGGACCGACGCGGCCAAGCGCCGCATCGTCGACAGCCGCGTCGGCAGCACGCGCCGCATCGTCGAGGCGATGCAGCAGGCGGCGAGGCGTCCATCGACGTTCGTGTGCGCGTCCGCGGTCGGCTACCACGGCCCGCACGACGGCGCCGACACGGTGGACGAGCGCGCGCCGGCCGGCGACGACTTTCTCGCCCAGCTCACCGTGGCGTGGGAAGCCGCGGCGCTCGAGGCGGCGGCGCTCGACGTCCGCGTCGTGACGCCGCGGCTCGGCATCGTGCTGGCGCGCGACGGCGGCGCGCTCGAGCAGATGGCCGCGCCGTTCAAGCTGTTCGCCGGCGGACCGATCGGCAGCGGCGAGCAGGTCGTGTCATGGGTGCACGTCGACGACGTGGTGGACATGCTGCTCGCGTGCCTCGACGACACCGCGATCTCCGGCGCGGTGAACGTGGTCGCGCCGGCGCCCGTCACCAACGCCGAGCTGTCGCGAGCGATCGGTCGCGTGCTTCATCGGCCGTTTTTCCTTCGCGTGCCCGCCGCGGCGTTGCGCGTGCGCTTCGGCGAAGGCGCCGACCCGCTCCTCACCGGCCAGCGCGTGCTGCCGCGGGTCATGCAGGAGCGCGGCTACAAATGGCGCTATCCGGCCCTCGACGCCGCGCTCGAGCAGGCGCTGGGCTGAGCCGCGATCCGGGTTATGCTCGCGCCGGTGTTCCGCCCGGCGATCCAGCGCGTGTTCTCGGCCCTGGTGCTGCTCGGCGTCATCACGGTCACCGGCGGGGTCTGCTTCTGGTGGCTCGGGCAAGGACAGTACAGCTTCGGTCAGGCGGTCTACTTCGCCGTCATCACCATCTCGACGGTCGGCTATGCAGAGCTGCCCGGCCTCGAGACCCATCCCTGGGCGCGTCTCGTCACCGGCGCGCTGATCATCTCGGGCATTGGCACGATCGCGTACTTCCAGTCGACGCTCACCGCGCTGCTGGTTGAAGGCGTGATCGCCAAGGCGTTCCGGAGGCGTCGCATGGACAGGAAGATCGCCGCGCTCAAGAACCA
>CAVZIE010000026.1:0-7833 GCA_963775185.1 uncultured delta proteobacterium
GCACGAATCCTTGCGCGTGCAGGGCTGGCCATTGGCCAGCCTGGCCTTGCAGACGCCGGCAGCGCACCAATCGCCCACGACACAGTCCGGGGTGGTGTCGCAGCTGGTGCCGCATGCCGCGCTCGATCCCGTGCACACGAAGGGGCGCATCGGCAAACCCGACGAACCCTTCGCGGCGTTCGTGCATGTGCCGGGCGTCGCATTGCAGACATCACACACACCGCTGCATGCTGTCTCGCAGCAGTAGCCATCGACGCAATTGCCGGAGGCGCAGACGCCGCAGTCCGCGTCCAGGCAGTCCGCGCCGGCCGTCGCGTCGCACGCTGCGCCCTGAGCGCGCCGCGCCTTAGTGCCATCGGCCGCGCAGTAGTGGTCGGGACCACAATAGAGGTCGCTGACGCAGCTCGTGCCCGTGCACGTCGGGGCTAGGCCGGTGAGGCGTACGCGCCGCATGCGGGACCCCCGGATAGCCCGCCGGCGCTGCCGCACAGGTCCCGTTGCTCGTGCCCGACCAGCCTATCGACGCCCCGTCGCAGCGATCGCACGCGCCGCTGCACGTCGTGTCACAGCAGAAGCCGTCGATGCAGCGCCCGGCACCCGCGGCGCATACACGACAGCCCGACTGGTTGCAGTCCGCTCCGCCGCATCATCGCACGCGGCGGCTTGACCCTTCTCGGGTGCGCAGACTCCGCCCGCCGCGCAGTAGTATCCGGCGATGCAACCGGCATCCGTCGCGCAGACGCACGCGCCGCCGCCGTTGCAGGTGCTGCCCGCGGCGCACTCCGGGACGTCGTCGGCGTTGGTGACGGAGGTGCACCAGCCCGGTGTCGCCGCGCACGTCTGGCATGGCGCGTCGCACGCGCTCTCGCAGCGGTAGCCGTCCTTGCAGAAACCGCTCGCACAACCTGGGCGGCCTCCGGAGTACACGGCCAGCCCGTCGGGAGAGGATTGGAGAAGACGAACACATAGGCGGCTCCGGCGGAGTTGTTCTTGCCGAATGCGCCCACGAGCGCGGTGCTGCCAGACAGGCCGACGCCCGAGCCGAAGCGGCCGCGCCGTCGAACGGAGTCAGCTCCTTCTGCTCGGACCACGTCGTCCCGGAGCGGGACGAAGACGATGCGGTGCCGGCGCCGTTGTCCGCGCCCACAAGTGCCGCTCCGCCGGTGAGCGCCGAAGCACGCCGAAGAAGGCGTTCGGGCTTGCGTCGCTCGCAGACACCTGCTGTTGCTCGGTCCAGGTGGTTCCCGAGCGCGCGTAGATGTACGCTGTGCCAGCGGCGCTGTTCGCGGCAAGGGCGGCTACCAGTGCCGTGTCGCCGGAGACCGCGACCGAGTAGCCCAGGTTCTCGTTGTTCGCGCCGAGGAACTCCTGCTGCTCGGTCCAGGAGCTGCCCAATGCACGAACGCGTAGGCCTTGCCGGCATACCCGGGGGCGCCGACAACCGCGGTGTCGGCAGAGAGCGCAACCGCCGCACCGAAGAGGCTGTCGGACGACGCATCGCTCGCGAGAAGCTCCTGTTGTTGGCTCCAGGTCGTGCCGGAGCGCACGAACACGTACGCGGCGCCGGTGGCGTTGTTCTTCGACGCGCACCGACGAGCGCCGTATCCCCGGACAGAGCGACCGAGATCCCGAACATGTCGCCCGACGCGCCGTCACTCGCGACGAGCTTCTGCTGCTGGGTCCAGGAGCTGCCCGATCGCACGAACACATAGGCCGCGCCCGTGTGCCCCTCGGCTCCGACGAGGGCCGTGTCGACAGAAAGCGCGACCGACGAACCGAACATGTCGCCCGATGCGCCGTCGCTCGCCAGGAGCTCCTGCTGCTGGGACCAGGAGCCACCCGAACGCACGAATACGTACGCTGCGCCGGTGTAGCCATTTCGGCCGTACGCGCCGATGAGCGCCGTATCACCGGACAGCGCCGCCGACGTGCCGAAGATGTCGTTCGCTGCCCGATCGCTCGCCAGGAGCTCCGCCTGCGTCAGCCACAGCATCGGATCGATCGTGACCGGAAACACGGCGCTCCCCGCCGCGACGCGGATCTCGATCCCACTCTGCTCCGCAACGAGCTCCACGTCGAGCAGCGCCCCCGTCGCGTCCGTCGCGTCCGCCTCGCCGTAGCGCGCGACAATCTGCTGCGCTGCGCCGACGAGCGCGATCTCGCCGTCGCCGGCTTGCACGGCCTCGGCGCCCGTCACCGCGACGTCGAGCACGATCTCGCCACCTGACGGCGCTCTTGCCACGTCGAACCCCTGCTCGAGCCCGAGCGGCCCGCTCGCGTACCACTCGGTGAGGTCCGCCCCACGCCGCAGCTCGACGCGGTTGCCAACAGCGCTGCGCGACGTCACTGCCGGCGCGCCGGCAAGACGCAACCCCAGAGCACGGAAGCGCGCCGTGTCGCCGTCCATCTTCACCGTGAAGCCGGGTCCTGGGTTTGTCTGCGCGGCGCGGATCCGCGCGGCTCGCTTGACCGGATCCGTGACGCCGCGAAGCGCCGGCAGTCCGAGAGCGCGGATTACGAGCGGCTGCGGGGCGGCTGTGCCGGCGTCGGGCGGCGCGTCGTGCGTCGGTTCGCTGGAACCGCAGCCCGCGACGAAAGCAATGATGGCGACGAACAGCGCGGCGGCGCGAGCGGACAGCGCGACATGTCGCCGCCGGCGGCGCGCGAGCGCCAGCGCCGCCAGCGCGCCGAGCCACGTCAGCGGGATACCGCGCCGGACCGGCATTCCTGCCATCTTGCAGCCACCGCCGCCTTGGTTGGCGGAGGTGCCGCCGCCGGTCGTCGGCACGCACGTCTTGTTCGACGGATCGCAGATGTTGTTGCCCGGGATGCACTGATCGGAGCTGCACTTGCCTTGCTGGCAGCGGCCGCCGCCGGCGCCGAGTACGCGGTCGATCCGGTACTTGCCCGCCAGGATCTCGCCGGGATCGACGCCGCTGGCCCGGATGCCACTATCCCCGCTGCGAATGGTCGACACGTTGATCGCAGTCTCGCGGTCGCCCAGACGGCTCCCCAATTTCGTCTACCGGACGCGCGCTGTTCTGACAATAGGTGAAAACCGCAATCCTGATTTGGTGAGGGGTTTCCGGAAATGGCGCGGCGCGGCCGGCGCATCCGGACCGCGCGAGGTCGTGATGCGTCCGCGCCGCAAATCGCAACGGTTCGACTCGCCCACGGAACCCACGACAGGACTTGCGATCGAGCCCACCCGCCTGCCCCAGCCGCGATTTCGAGTCTCGCGCAGCAGCGGACATCCTTGGCCGGGTATCCGTCCTTGTCGTGACGCTCGATCGCTACCTGCGTACGCCGACGCGGCGGGGGACGCTGCCTGCGCGTCGGGACCGGCGTGCGCGGTTCTAGTCGTCCTTCTTCGGAAAACCAATCGCGACCAGCGCGGCGGGGTCGGGGCGTTTGTCGGTGGTCAGGTCGCGCAATACGGCGGCCATCTTGCTTGCGCGGGACCGCTGCTCTTCGAACCAGGGTTCACGCGCCGTCTTCTGGCTGGGCGTGAACTCTACCGTGAGGACCCAGGACACGGTCTTGTCCTTCGTTTCGATGCTGACCTTCTTCAGCCCTTCGAGGGTGGCGTCCTCCTCTACCATCAGAAACGCCTGGTAGTGCGCTCCGCCAAACAGCTCTTTGGGTTTGGTGCGGCCAGCGCCAACGTCGATGGCCGACACAACGCTCTTCGCGACACCTTCGGTCTCCACGACGCGCGCCTTTTCCACAGCCTGGTAACCCTCTTCGTAGGGCTTCGAGTTGGGCACGTCGAAGATGATCCAGCCGACGGACCGCGTGTGCGCCTGGTGGCACGCGGCAATCGCCGCTTCGACGCGCAGCGGGTCCGGGAGCGGCACGGCCCCGTGCTATCGACCTCGCGGGCAACGCCAGCGCGCCCAGCGAGGTCGTGGTGAAGCTGCGCTGAGCGGGGTTCCGCGCCGGACCGACATGCACGCCCGCGGCGAGCCCGCCGACATGGCGAAGGGCGACGAGCCGCCTACGACCCGTCGCACGCGAGCTTGGCGTCGATCGTGTCGTGCCACTGGGAGAGGGCGCCTTCGAAGAGAACCGAAGCGGAAGCTGTCGTTGGCGCCGGTGGCGATGCCGCGCTGGATGTTCTCCGCGATGGCGAAGTCCTCGTCGAGAGTCTGCGTCGTGAAAGCGTGGTTGGCCGCCCAGTACTTGCGCGCTTTCTCGCTGAAACCTTCGGGCCCTGGATCCGGGACAAGGCTGGTGATCTCGATGAGCGTCTCGTCCACCGACAGCGGCGTCGAGACGATCAAGTCGAAATGCCGTTCCTGGCCGGGCTTCCGCGCCTGCTACAAGGACCAGCTCGGGCGCAAGCCGGCGATGAGTGGCACGATGAAAGCAGAGTTCCACGTCGCTGCCGACGGCGTGGTGTCCAACCTCGATCTCGTGGTCCACGGCGACTTCGACGACGCGTTCATCGACTGCTGCCGCGAGGTGCTGTACGGCGTGCGCTTCCCGTCTGCGGAAGCGAGCGCGACGATCAAGATTCCGGTTGCCTTCAAGCCGTGAGGAGTCACGGTGTGCCGGGAAGTAGCCCGGCCTGGGCCCCGGATGACGACGGCCTGGTGTACCATTCTGGGGTGGCAGGCGAACCGGCGATTGGCGACACCGTCGCGCACTTCAGTCTGCTGCGCGAGTTGGGACGCGGCGGAATGGGGGTCGTGTACGAGGCGCGCGACGCCAAGCTCGCACGCCGTGTCGCGCTGAAGCTGCTGCCGGCCGCGGTCGCGACGGACGCAGATCGGCGAGGGCGCTTCCTGCGGGAGGCACGTGTGGCTGCCGCCGTCCACCACCCTGCGATCGCGACTGTGTTCGAGGTCGGCGAGAGCGAGGGCCGCCTCTACATCGCCATGGAGCTGGTCGAAGGACAGACGTTAAGGAGCGCGCTCGGGGGCGGCCGCTTGCCCGCCGCGCGCGCGCTGCGGATTGCCCGCGATGTGTGCGCGGGGCTGGCGAAGGCCCACCGCAACGGCGTCGCGCACAGGGATCTGAAGCCCGAGAACATCATGCTGGCCACCGAGGGCGGCACGCGGCTGCTGGATTTCGGAATCGCGAAGGCGCTCTCGCCCGAAGGCGCGCCCGGCGTCGCGGACGCGGTCACCGAGACCGGGCAGATCTTCACCGGAACCGGACAGATCCTCGGCACGCCCGGCTACATGGCGCCGGAGCAGGCGACCGGGGAGCGTGCGGACCAGCGCGTGGACGTGTTCGCGATGGGTGTCGTGTTGTTCGAGATGTTGACGGGGCGAGTCCCATTCGCGGGCAATACGCCTCTCGAACGCCTCGCATCGGTTTTGCGCGACGAGGCGCCGGGCCTTCAAGCGGCGGTGCCGGAACTCGCGGTCGGGGTCGGGATCGACAGCGTGATTGGCCGCTGCCTCGCGAAGAAGCCCGAAGCACGGTTCCGGGATGCGGGCGAGCTGCTGGCAGCTCTCGAGGAGCTTGGCGCAAGCGAGCCGGGGGAACGCTCGACGCCTGCTGTGGCTCCTGACCCCGGAACGGTCAATCCGTACGCGGCGACAGTCGGCGGAACGGCATCGGCGCTTGTCTCCGACCCGGATCCGGGCTCTCCGACAGCATCGCGTCGCCGGCGAACGCGCACTTGGCTCGTCGCAGGCGTGGTAGTCGCACTCGCCGGCGCCGGCGCCGGCGTGGCGTGGATCACCCGCCACGCCACGGCCCCCGCGGGGAGCGGCGCGCTCGCGCGCATGCGGGCCGAGGCCCACGACGCCCGCGAGCGGGCGCTCCAGATGCGGCCTCCGCGCTACCAGGGCGATGGCAGTGCCGCCGACGTGCAGAGTTTCGTGAAGAACGACATCGCTGCGTGGGTGAAACGAAAGAAGTCGGCTGTCGACGCGGCGAGCCGCGCACTCGGTCACGTCTACGAGCTGACATCCGCTCCTGCCGAACGTGTCGATGTCCAGGGACAAGCCGCCGCGCTGTGGGCCGACTTCGTGGACGACTTCCGCAACACGCCGGTCCCGAACGCCATACGCGACGATCTCGACACACGTTACAAGTACGAATCGGCGCTCTACGCGGCGTCCGCCCCGATGATTCGCACCGCCCTGGACCTGGCGCGGCAGTGCGACCAGCTGGCCACCGAGGAGCATGTGAGCACGGACGCGGCGCATCGCTGCTCGGATCTGGTGCGGCGCCTCGCCGCCCTTCACGCGCCCGAGGTCCCGCCGCCACCTCTTCCCCGACACGCTTGCCCAACGAGCGTCGCCGCATCCGATTGCGACAAGGGCAACGTGCCGTGGTGCGATGACAGCGACAAGGTCATCGCATGCTGCGGCCCAGGGCTCATGGCAGCGGGTCACGACGGCATGTGCGGGTGCGCGCCTGGCGGGACCGAGGTGAAATCAGCGGTCGATTCCGGCTGCGCGCGCGCCAAGCCTGACGATCACCACGCGTTCCAGGCCGCCATCAAGCTCGCGACCAAGCGCATCGATCACTGCTACGACGCGGCGTTGAAGCGCACCGGCAAGCTCAGCGGAAGAATGGCCGTGCGTTTCGACCTCACCCCGGAGGGAAAGGTGATCGGAGTGCGCCTGCGCAAGGTCACATTGCCGGATATGCACGCCCAGAAGTGCGCGCTCGACGCGCTGCAACAGGTGCAGTTCCCGCCGCCGCGGGCCGAGGCGTCGGGCCCAATCGGAATCGAGTTCTCGTTCGGGCCGGGAGACCGCGGTGCGAGGTGAGCGCGCCGTCTTCGTCGTCGCGCTGTCGGTGGCCGCGTGCGGCGGCGCCCCAGGTCCATCCCCGCGCGCGGCTCCGCTTCCTGCAGCGCGGACGGTGCCCCCTCCATCTCTAGCGCCGCTTGAGCAGCGCTTCGCTGCATCGGGAATCCACGATGAGTTCGCCGATCCCGACCGCGAGAGCCACCTGGTCGCGTCCCTCGCGGACCTCGAAGCGTTCGTGGAGCACCGGCGCCAGACGCTCGGCGTGCCAGGGCTGTTCGTGGGGGTCGTGATCGACGGCAAGCTGGTGAAAAACGCCGGCGCGGGATTCCGCGACGTGAGGACAAGAAGCCCGGTCGACGCCGATACGGTATTCCGTGTGGGCTCGATCACCAAGACGTTCACGGCCACGGCGATTCTGAAGCTGCGCGACGCGGGCAAACTCGACCTCGACGCGCCAGCGCAGCACTATCTGCCACAACTCGCGAGAGTGCGATATCCGACGCTGGATTCGTCGCTGATCACCATCCGGCAACTGCTGGACCACACCTCGGGATTGCCCCGCGATGGCAGCTACGATCCCGAGCGCGCGGACCGCGCCGTCACCGAGGCAGAGGTCATCGGAACGCTCGACGATCTGCCGCTGGCGTTTGCTCCCGGCACTGCCTTCCGCTACTCGAACCTTGGGTACGCGCTGCTCGGTCTGGTCGTGGCGCGGGCGTCGGGCATGCCATACCGCGCGTACCTCTCGCGCGCACTGTTCAAGCCGCTGCACCTGGACTCCGCCGCGTGGGATCCTGCGGAGGTGCCGGCGACGCGGCTGGCCAGGTCGTATCATCACGACCACGACGGCTTCGAGCCCGACACCGGCTACTCGCACCTCGGTGCAACGGAGGCGTGCGGCGGGTTGTATCTGTCCGGGCGGGATCTCGCGCGTTGGGCGGCGTGGCAGCTCGACGCCTATCCACCGCGCGACGCGCCTGACGCCGGACCGCTCCGCCGCAGCAGCCGGCGCCAGGCGCATCTCATGCAGCGCCTGATCGGGTTCAGCGTCGAGCCGTCGCCGCCGGGCGGCCCGTGGGTGGCGGACACCGACGTCGAGACCATCGGGCTTGGGTGG
>CAVZIE010000027.1:0-469901 GCA_963775185.1 uncultured delta proteobacterium
GGCGACCTTGCCCAGTGCCAGGCTGCCGCGCAGCAGGCCGATCCGAGCGCCGCCGGCTCCGTCATGGTCCACTTCAAAGGCGGGGTGAAGGACGACACGGGGGAGTTCACCGACCCGCAGGTCGTCGCCGAAACAGACCACCGCGCCGCCGGCGCTCCAGCAGTGTGTGATGCAGGCGCTGCCGGGCTTGAAGCTCGCGCCCGCGGACAACCGTCCCCGCCGACGCGAACTACGAGTTCGTGTTCGCGGCCGGTGCCGGCGCGATGGCCGGCGCAGAGCCCGCTGCCGCTCCGAGCCTGCCTAGCGCTCCGCCGCCAGCGGAGTGACGAGGCCTGCTCGACTTCACGCTGGGAGCGCGGACTTCGCGCTCTCAGCCGCAGTTGCAGCTCGAGATGCCCAGGAACGTCTGGCAGTGGCCGGTGGTGTACGTGCTGACGCTCTCCGGCACGTTGTCCGGGCACTGGGTGCGAAGCGCTAAGCACTCCGCCGGGTCGCACGACGGATTGAAGCTCACCTTCTGGCACGTCCCAGCGACGCACGACAGAACAGTCCGCCGGGGCAGTTGGTGCTGGGGCAGCACTCCACGACCGTGCGGCGTCCGAGCCGCCGGTGCCGCTCGTGCCGCCGGTACCGCTCGTGCCACCAGTGCCGCTCGTGCCACCAGTGCCGCTCGTGCCGCCGGTACCGCTCGTGCCACCAGTGCCGCTCGTGCCGCCGGTGCCGCTCGTGCCGCCGGTGCCGGTGCCGATAAGCTGGCAAGCGGTGCCGGCACCGTCCTTCTCGTAGCCGCTGTCGCAGGTGAAGTCGCACTGCTGGTTGGTGCAGACAGCTGTGGAGTTGGTGGGCGGCGTGCACGCCGCGCAGCTGACCAGATCGCAGCCGTTCGACAGGCTGGGCAGCACGCACACGCCGCCGCACGCCTTGAGGCTGGTGCCGCAGTTGCCCGCGTTGCCGCCTGCACCGCCACCCGCGGTCGCGCCCGCGCCGGCACCGCCAGCGGTTCCCCCGGTGCCGGCCCCGGCGACACCGCCGGTGCCCCCGGTGCCCATGCCGGCCGTGCCGCCGCTGCCCGCGCTGGCGTCTCCCGCGCCGCTGCCGGCGCTCGCGTCCTGCCCGCCGCTCGTGCCGCCCGTGCCCGGCGCGCCGGGGCCCCCGCGTCCCCGGAGTGGCGATAGTCCGGGACAAGCTTCTGTGCCTGGGCGCACCCCGCTGCGACCGCGAAGCCCACCACCAGGACGAAGCCCGCACGACCGCCAAGCATGCGAGCGATTCGAGCGCGAGAATACCCGCCGTCAACATCGGCTGGCCGGACCAGCCCCGGGGGCGGCATTGTCCGGGGCCAGGCCGGCCCGTACGACGTATCTTCCCGCGTGTTCCGCTTGGTCCTCGCGGTGCTGTGCTTGACGGCCTGCGGCGGCATGGCGCCGCCGCCGCCGTCGGCGCCCAGCCCGAATCCTGCACCGCGAGCTGCCACGCTTCCACCGCGTGACGCTCGCCGGCGCGCCGCTCGACACCAGCGCGCTCGCCGGGCGCGTCGTGGTCGTGAAGTTCTTCGCCGCCTATTGTGGCCCCTGCAGCGCACGCTCCCCGTCGCCGAGGCGCTGCATCGCGATCGCCCGGACGTCGCGTTCGTCGGCGTCTCGGAGGACGAGCGCCAGAGCGACGCCGCCGCCCAGGTGGAGCGGTACTCGTCGACCTTTCCGTCATCCACGACCGGGGCAACGTGCTGGCCGGGCGCTTCCGCGTCACCGAGCTGCCGGCGACATTCGTCGTCGACCGCCACGGGCGCATCGCCTGGGTCGGCGGGTCGACGCAGGAATCCGACGCGTTGCGCCGGGCCGTGGAAGCGCTTCGTTGAGGCGTTTTTCGCCGGCGCCGGGCGCTGTGCTAGGTTCCCCGGCCGCTGCCCCGGCGGCGGCGAGAATCACCCCTTCCACGGCAAGACCATGACCGACGCGTTGATCAAGTACATCCAGACGATGGCGGCGTACGCGCCCACGTGGGGCTTCCTGCTGATCGTCGTGTTCATGGCCGTCGAGAGCTCGTTCATCCCGTTCCCGAGCGAAGTGGTGATGATCCCGGCGGGCTTCCTCGCAGCCCGCGGCGGCCTGACGCTCGGCTCGCCCGGGCTCGACGCGGCGATCTGCATCGCTGCTGGCATCACCGGGTCGCTCGTCGGCGCGTTCATCAACTACTACCTGTTCAGCTGGCTCGGAACGCCGTTCCTCGAGAAGTACGGCAAGTACATCCTGCTACCGCCGCCGAAGCTGGCGCGCGCGGAGGAGCTGTTCCTCCGTTACGGTGCCGGCGCCACGTTCGTCTGCCGCATGCTGCCGGCGATCCGCCAGCTGATCAGCATTCCCGCAGGCGTCTCGCGCATGCCAATCAAGAGCTTCACACTCTGGACGGGCCTGGGCGCGGCGATCTGGGTGAGCCTGCTCACCGGCGTGGGCTTCACCATCGGCGAGCGCACCAAGGACCTTGGCTACCCCGAGCTCGTGCACCAGGGCAAGGCCATGGTCACGCACAACTTCCTCTACATCATCCCCGCGTGCGTCGTGATCTTCGTCGTCTACGTCATGATCTCGAACCGGATCATGAAGACGGACACGCCGCCGCAGCCGAGCGCCTGATCAAGAGCTGGCGCGGCGCGTCTCGATGTCGGCGACGAGGTCGTCGGGGAGGCGCTGTTCCTGCTGGAACGCGCGCATGTGCAGGATCGACGCCGTGCCCAGCTCGGCGATGGTGCGGCCGTCGATGGACTCGGTGTACTTCCGCGGCTCGAAGGCGGCGAGCTCCGCGCTGCTCGCCACGCCCACGCGATCGAGCAGGTCGAGCAGCGCGTCCAGCGAGTTCATCTTCATGTACGGGCAGGTCGCGCAGCCGCCCGCCGTGGAGCAGCCTTCCCCCGCGGCGACTCCGGGTACGATGGGCAGCAAGGCGTCGCCTGGCGCGATCGCTTCGCTCGCGACAGGGAACACGATCTCGGCGTCGAGGGCGGCGCCGCCCTCGCCCTGGTTCTCGCGCAGCGTGCGCTGGACGCTGCGCACGATCAACGTGATCATGCCGCTCTCCGTGCCGAGAACGAACTGCAGGCGGCCAGTTTCGTTTTGCGCCAGCGCCGCGTCGACCTTGCCGGTGATGAACGAGAGGATGTTCGACGTCGAGCCGACCACGCCGGTGCCGCGGCGTTGGCCCTCCAGGCCGAGCGCGAACATCTCGCCGGGCACTTCCAGGTGCGCGGCGATCATCGCGTCGGGGTAGTCGCCGCGCGTGCGCTCGACCACGCTGGCGCCGAACAGGTGGTGGACGACGCACATGCCTTGACCGAAGTAGTGGAAGCGCCCGAGCAGGCTCCGCACGCTGGTCGCGTCGTGGTCCGGGTGCAGCGCGCGGATCGTAGCGTCACCGAGATCCGGCAGCTTCGACAGCAGCCGGTGTAGGTTCTCCCCCATGTACGTGTCGGGGCCGAACCAGACGTGGAGATCCGGCACCTGCGCGAACGCCTGCAGCACCATCGTCACGACGTTGGACGACGTGCACGTGATGGTCGGCAGCAGCGCGTGGGCTTTCGCCTTCACGCGCAGGCTGGTGTTCACGTAGATCACGTGGAGCGAGCGCGGCGTCGCGGCGGCCTTCGCCAGGTAGGCGCCGTAGGCGGGCGCCTCGGCGGACTCCGCCAGCGAGCAACCGATGGGCCGCACGTCCACGCGGTACACCGGCACGTGGGCGAAGCCCGAATGGTCGAGGATCGCGCGCACGTTCTCGCTCATGAAATCCACGCCCAGGACGACGATGGTCCGCGCGCCGGCTTTCGCCATCTCCACGGCGCGCGACGCCATCAAGAGCGAGTCCGCGATGTGGATCAACGGCCAGTCGCAGGCCGCAAGCACGCCCTGGAGCTCCGGGCCCATGTAGAAATGCGCGACGACGCCGACGTGCTTGTCGGCGAGCAGCGCGCGGAGCCGCGCCACCGTCGCGGGGTCCGGGTCCAGGTACTCGGCTTGCGCCTCGGCGAACGCGCCGCGCGGTTCGAGCGCATCCGCCCGGATCACCAGCGACGGGAAGGTGCCAGGCGAGGCGGGCGACAGCGACGGCTGATCCATCATCGGGGGATGGATAGTGCGGGCGCAGCGACATTGCCAGCCCGCTCCGGCAGGGGCGGCGGCTGGGTCGGCGGCGGCGGCAGTGACCGCCGCGGGCGCTCCGCGCCGCGGCCATCGGGGGCGGTGGTCGGGTCCGCGAACGCGAGGCTCTCCTCGAGCGTGCGCGGCACCTCGTAGCGCTCCGGCTCCCCGCTGGCCTGTCGGTCCGGCGCGGAACCGCGCTGTGCGGCCACGCGGCGGGTGGCGGCCGCCGCCGGCGAAACCGCCGTCGCCACCCGTTCGCCGGCGTCGACCAGCCGGAATCAGCGCCTGCGCCAGCGGCATACCGATTGCGGATGCGCGCGGCGTGTCCGCCAGTCGAACGTACGAGCGCCATCGTCCGGAGACGACCGTGCTCTACCAGGTCGTGGAGGCGCACCTCGATCGTTTCCTCGCCACCGCGCGCGAGCGTCACGGCCGCGAGCTGCCGCGCTACGTCGAACGCGAGCTGCGTGCCTACCTCGAGTGTGGCCGGCTGGAGTACGGCTTCGCTCGCGCGCTGCGAGGATTGTGGTCTCGAGCGAGCAGTCGCGTTCTCACATGCAGCGCTTCGGTGGCGCGATCAACTTGAACGTGCACCTTCACGACCTGGTCTGCGATGGCGTGTTCACCCGCGCGACAGCGGAACCCGCGCAGCCAAGCGAGCGCGATCCCGAACGACGCGCGACGTTCCATCGCCTGCGCGGCCCGACCTCGGAGGAGGTGTCGGAGCTGGCCATGAACGTCGCGTTCCGGTTCCTCGCCTGGTGCCGGAAGCGCGGTCTCGTCCACGATGACCTTCCCGACGAAGACCAAGGCAACGACCAGGACGCGACAAGCCCGATCGACGCGTGCCAGCGCGTCGCGCTGCAGCTCGGAACGCTCGGAACGCCCCCGAAGCGGCCGCGCCGCGCGGGCGATCCCGCCGATCCCAGCGCCAGGGGCGGCGGCACGCCTCACCCGGACACACCGGAGGAGTCCGATCAACGCTTCCGTCGCACCAAGGGGCCGCACTCGGGGGCGTACGAGCGTTGGGACGTCCACGCCGGCGTCATGATCCCCGAGGGGGATCACGCCGACCGCACGCACGTGCTGCTCGAGCCGATGCAGCTCCTGGCCCGCTTGGCCGCGCTCGTGCCCCCGCCGCGCCACCCGCTGATACGCTTCCACGGCGCGTTCGCACCGAACTCCACCTGGCGCAAGCACGTCATCCCGCTCACGCCGCCGCGCCTCGCGGGCGAGAAGCATGCGCGCGAGCCCGCGCCCCCCGCGCGCACGAGCACGAACACGAGCGCGAGCACGCCAAGGCCCAGGAGGAAGCGGCCAAACAAGAGCCGACGCGGCCGGCCGGAACAACCCCCGCGGCTACGCGCGCCGATCCGGACGGCGACCCCGAATCCGCAAGCGAGCGCACACCTCAGGGCCGCTCGAAATGGTACATCGACTGGGCCACGCTGCTGCGCCGCGTGTACGACGTGAATGCGCTCGCGTGCCCCTGCGGTGGCAAGCTCGAGTTCGTCGAGCTCGTGGACAACGAGCGCGACGCGCGCTCGTTCCTCGCGACCCACGGCGCGGCGCTCGGCATCTCGAGCGATCGAGAGCTCGACGCCGACCCGACCCTGCGCGCAGCGCTCCGCGCCGACGCCGCTCTCGGCCTCGACGAAGAGCCCGACTACGACACAGCAGACCCGCCCCCCGACTACTACGCGCTCGACCCTCCACCCGACTCCAGCGACCCCGCCTGAGGTTGCGACGCGCACGCGCACGCTCGCGTCGCGACCGGACCAAGCGCCCGCGCGTGCATCAATCAGCAATGCTGCCGCCCAGCCGGCCAGCGTTGCCGAGGCGCACGGGAGCGTGATCGTGGCCGGCGTTGGACTAGCTCAATCTGGATCGCATAAAACCGATTCTGTAAACGAATCCAGTGACTTGCGCGCAGATCGGAGGCTACGCTCCGTGCGCGCACCGGTCAACCCGATCGATGCTGGAACGCGGCTGAGCCGTTGCTCTGCCTAGGCTCCGTCGCGGAGCAGATCAGCACGGCGGCGCGCCGCGCGCTCAAGGTGATGCGCCCGGAGACGGTGCGCGATGAGACGCTCCGCGCGATGTTCGCGCAGGAGGCGCGCGCGGGCGCGGCGATCCAGAGCCGGCACGTGGTCCAGGTCGTCGCCGCGGGGGTCGACGAGGCGTCGGGCATGCCGTGGCTCGCGATGGAGCTGCTCGACGGGGAAGATCTAGGTGCGCGGGTCGCGCGGGTAGGCGCACTTCCGCAGGACGAGGCGTGGGTGGTGCTCGACCAGCTCTGCCACGCTCTGGGCGCTGCGCACCGCGCGCGCGAACCGGTCGTGCACCGTGATCTCAAGCCCGAAAACGTGTTCCTCGCGCGCGCCCACATGGCCGGCAGCGCGCTGCTCGTCAAGCTGCTCGATCTGGGCATTGCCAAGGTGCTCGCGCAAGGCGGGTCCTCCGCCGCTACGCTTGCGATCGGCACGCCGCTCTGGATGGCGCCGGAACAGAGCGAGCCCGGGCTGGCGATCACACCGAGAACAGACGTGTGGGCGCTCGGCCTTGTCGCGTTCTACATGCTCACGGGGCGGAGCTACTGGCGCGCCACGAACGCCGTGGCGCTGTTGCGCGAAATCCTGTTTGCGCCGCTGCCGCCGGCCTCGGAACGCGGCGGCGTGCCGCCGGGGTTCGACGCGTGGTTCGCGCGCTCGGTGGCGCGCGATCCCGCGCAGCGCTGGCCGGACGCGGTGCACGCCCGCGACGCGCTCGCGGAGCTCTTGCCGACGACGACGATGGCGGCGTTCTCGGCAACCCAGCCAGCGCTGCCGCGCGCGGCGACGCCCAACAACCTGCCCGCGCCGATGACGTCGTTCGTCGGTCGCGCGCACGACGTCGAGCAGATCGAGGCGTTGCTCGGCGGCGACGCGACGCGCCTGGTCACGCTCACGGGATCCGGCGGCGCCGGCAAGACGCGCCTGGCCGTGGAGGCCGCGCGCCGCATGCTCCCGCGCTTCGCCGACGGCGTGTGGCTCGCCGAGCTCGCCGCCGTCACGGATCCCGAGCTGGTAGCGAAGACCGTGAGCGACGCGATGGAGCTCCGCGAGCAGCCGGACCGGACGCCCACCAGTGTGCTCGCGGGTCACCTCCAGGCGCGGCGCGCCCTCTTGGTGCTCGACAACTGCGAGCACCTGCTCGACGCGTGCGCGCGACTCGCGGACACGCTGCTCGGCAAGTGCGAGGGGCTGTGCATCCTGGCGGCCAGCCGCGAGCCGCTGGGGATCCCCGGCGAGACGGCGTGGCGGGTACCGTCACTGGCAGAACGCGAGGCCACCGAGCTGTTCGCCGCGCGCGCCGCCGCCGCGCTGCCGTCGTTCGAAGTCACGCCGGAGAACGCGCCTCTGATCGCGAAAGTGTGCCGGCGTCTGGACGGCATTCCGCTGGCCATCGAGCTTGCCGCGGCGCGCGTGCGAGCGCTCCCGCTCGAGAAGATGATCGGGCGCCTGGACGACCGCTTCCGGCTCTTGACCGGCGGTAGCCGCACGGCCTTGCCGCGCCAGCAGACGCTGCGCGCGCTGATTGACTGGAGTCACGAGCTGCTCTCGCCAGCCGAGCGCGTCGTCTTGCGCCGCACGTCGGCGTTCGAGGGCGGCTTCACGCTGGAGGCGGCCGAGGGCGTGTGCTCCGGCGACGACGTCCCGCCGGAGGAAATCTTCGACTTGCTCTCCAGCCTCGTGAACAAATCGCTGCTCTCCGTCGAGAACGCCGCCGGCGAGGTGCGCTACCAGGCGCTGGAGACGATCCGCCAGTACGCGCGCGAGAAGCTGCTGGACGCCGAGGAGGCCGAGGGCGTGCGCGACCGGCACCGCGCGTTCTACGCCGCTGTCGTCCGGGACGCCACGCCGCGGATCCAGGGCGCCGAGCAGGTGAAGTGGCTGGGGCGCCTGTCGGCCGATCACGAGAACGTGCGTGCGGCGCTCGAGTGGTGCGGCGACGACTCCGTCGAGCGCCTCGAGATGGCGACGGCGCTCTGCTATTTCTGGCAAAGCGTGGGTCGCTTGCGCGAGGGGCGACAATGGATGGAGCGTTCGATCGCCGCGGCAGAGCGGGGGTCGTCGCTCCACGCTCGCGCGCTGTTTGGTACCGGCACGCTGGCGTGGATGCAGCGCGACGACGCCGTGGCTCTCCGCCTGCTGGAGCAGAGCGTCGCGGTCTCGCGCGCGCTCGACGACCGGGCCACGCTCACGCGCGCGCTCACGATTCTGGGCCACGCCTACGCGTTTGCCGGTGACTACGCCGCCGCCCGGGCGCCGGCGGAAGAGGCGCTGGCCTTGTGCCGCGACGATGGCGATCGCTACGGAGCGGCGCGTGCCCTCGGCACCCTGGGCGATCTTGCCCTGTCCGTCGACGATCCGGCACGCGCGGAAGCGTGCTTCCGCGAGGGGGCGGAGTTGTTCGAGAGCGTGGGCAACGCCGAGGGCATCGCGTTCCTGCGCCTCGGCGTCGCGCGCGTGGCGTGGAAGACGGGAGATGGCGAGCGGGCGCGCGCCCTGTTCGCCGACTGCACGCAGCGCCTGCTCGCCCTGAACCATTCGATCGGCGTCACGGTCCTGCTCCTGCAGTGGATCCACGTCGCCGCGGCGGCGGGTCACGCCGCGCGCGCCGTGCGCCTGGCAGCCGCTCGCGACGCCATTTCCGCTGCGTACGGCGCGGTCGGCCTGCCCGCGCTGGAGCGGCCGCTGGTGGAAGACGACCTCGCGCGCGCGCGCGTTGCTGGGGGACGCGGCGTTCGACGCCGCTTGGGCCGAGGGGCGGAAGCTGGATCTCGCCGCCGCCGCCGCCGAGGGCCTGCTGGAAGCCTGACAGGAGTGTCGGAGCGGCGCGGTATCCCGCGACGGATGCCCGCGGCGACGAGAGCCGGGATGACGCCGCCGATCATCGAGATCCTGCCGGCGGAGCGCGTCGTTACGCGATAGGCGCGACGCTCAAGCTACCACGAGCGTGCGCGGGACGGCGTACAGAGCCAAGGTCAAGAGCGCGCCGGCTCCGGCTTCCGGCCGAGCGCGGCGCAGTGAACTGCGCGGCGTCCCTGACCACGCGCTTCCGCGCCGGGCCGGAGCAGGATCTCCCGCTCTCCGCTTCGTTCAGCGTCGAGTGACCAGCGGCTCGATCAAGCCCACCAAGCCGTTGTGCTTGATCTCGAACATGCTCTCGAGCTGCTCGCCGAGCTTGCCGCGCGGAAAGCCCTTGCGTGCGAACCACGCCAGGTAGGCCACCGGCAAGTCGATCAAGAGCACGCCCTTGTACTTGCCGAACGGCATGCGCGCGCGCGCGAGCACGAGCACGTTCTCCGGTGAATAGTCGGGCTCACGTCCAGGCATGGGTTTGTCCCTCGTCAGGGACTTCGCAGCGTTGTCGGTCCGGCGCGGAACCGCGCGCGATCTGCTAGCATGCTTTCGTGATCTCGACGCTGCCTGAAGACGCGGAACGCGCCCTCGCGCGGCGACTGCGGGACGTCAAGCGCTACGTCGCGGAGTCGGGCTCCGAACGCGTCCGCAAGCTCTTCCGCCGCAAAGCGGAGATCGCCGTGGCGCGGATCGCCGGGGCGCTCAATCTCGACGGTGATCCGCACGCCTTGGGGCATTCCGCAGCGAGTGTACTCTACCGGCGGACGTGCCAGCAGGGCTGGCTTCGGCGGCGCGGAATCCCGCGGCGAGGCCGCGCAACATCGCGTCTCTAGTTGCCCTGCACCCGGCCGAGGTCCACCTCCCGGTGACGGAGAACGCCGGCGCACGTGTCGTCGTCCACGTATCCGATCGGCTTGTCGTAGCGGAAGAATGTGAACCCCTGGGCATCCGTGAGCGTCAGTCGGTAGCGATCGCCGTCGTGGAGCACGTCGGCACCCCCGTTGCTGAATCCCCAGCCCGCCTGCAGCTCCACGTCCGTATCCGCGGCATCGAGATCGACAGAAGCGATCCAGCGCCCGGCGCCCGCCAACTGTGCTGTCCCGCCGCTGCTCGCGGTCATGCCGGACTTGCACACGCCGTTCCAGCACGCGGTCGCGGTCGCGCTCGCGACCTCCGCCGGCGACATGCCGAGCCGCGCGCTCAAGTGCAACCCGCCGTCCCCGAGCGCCATCGCGCACCGCGCACCGGTTCCGGACGGCCCGCACGAAGGGCAGACGAGCCCGAGGACAAGAAACGAGAGGATCGACCGCACCGCAACCTCGAGCCAAAGCATGGCGCGTCCCCGCGCAGTGCGCACGCCGTCACGTTCCGCGTCGCGCGGCGGCGCGCCGGAACCCGCGGACCAGGCAGGACGGCCCGCGCGCCCGCGACTCGACTACAGCGCCGCGTGCTGCAAGCCTTCATCGACAAGGTGCTGGCCCACGTTATGGCGCTGCGCCTGGGCAGCGACGGCGAGTACGACATCGGGCCGATGATCTTCGAGAAGCAGAGCCGTCATCGAGCGCCACGTGGAGGACGCGCGCCAGAAGGGCGCGAAGGTCCTCACCGGCGGCAAGCGCAGCCCGAAGGGTGACCTGTTCTACGAGCCCACCGTGCTGGTAGACGTCACGGGCGACATGCTCATCATGCGCGAGGAGACGTTCGGTCCCGTGCTGCCCATCATGCGCGTGAAGGACGAGACAGAGGCGCTGCGCATGGCCAACGACTCCGTGTACGGCCTCAGCAGCAACCTGTGGACGCGGGACGCCGTGAAGGCCGTACGCCTGGCCAAGCAGATCGACTCGGGGTCGGTGTGCGTCAACGACTCCAGCGTCACATACGGCGCGACGGAAGCGCCCTTCGGTGGCCGGAAATCCAGCGGCGTCGGCCAGGTGAACGGCGAGACGGGCCTCAAGGGCTACTGCTTCGCCCAGCCCATCATCCTCGATCGCTTCAACGCGAAAGAGGAACAAGTCTGGTACCCTTTCACCGCGGAAAAGGGCGCGCTGCTCCAGAAGATCATGAAGTGGGTCTGGGGCACGCGCATCGGGAGAATGATGACGTGAGCAAGCTCAAGATCGTGGTCGACTTCGATCAGTGCGAATCCAACGGTGTGTGCGTGAAGATCGCGCCGGAGCTCTTCCGCCTGGACGACCAGGACTTCCTCGAGATCCTCGACGAGCACCCGCCCGAGGCGCTCCGCGAGAAGGCGGAAAAGGCCGCCGCCCGCTGTCCGAAGCGCGCCATCTCTCTCGTCGAGGAGTAAGGCTCTCTGGTTTTGCCGGTCCGGCGCGGAACCGCCCAGGGCGCCGCGTCAGTCGCACCCGCTCGCCACGGCGAGCGCGCGGCACACTTCCACCATCTTGTGCGGCCGCACTGTGCCGATAAAGCGCAAGAGGCCGTCCTTGCGAACTGTCTGCACGTTGGCGAGGTTCGCGCACGACGTGCGCTTCAGGCCGTCGCTTGCGTCCAGCTCGACCTCGGTAGGCGAGCCGTGGAGCGTGCTGGTGATCGGGACGACGGTCGCTGTGTGCAGCACGTCGAGCAGCACCTGGCGGCTCAAGACAAGCACCGGACGCCGCTTGTCCGGCGCGCCGAAGCGGAACATCCAGATCTCGCCGCGAGCTACTCGTCGGGCCACGCCTGGCTCCCCATCATCCCCGTGGCGTCGTCCAGAAGCTCGTCCGCCTGGCCCTTGAACGCGCGGACGATCTGGGCGTCTACCGCGCGCCGCTGCTTGAGCGACAGGTAGAGCTGGATCGCGTCGCGGATGAACGCGGATCGCCCCTCTCGCTTGGTCTGCGGATCCTTGTCGATGCGCTGCAGTAGCTGCTGGTCGAGGGAGATTTGCACGGGGCGCGAGCTCATGATGGTAATATCCAACATGATTTATGATGGGTCAAGCCAAGCGCCGCGGCGGGGTTCCACGTCCACGGACCGAAGGCTCTGCTCGCGCGGCGCGACGCGCTAGCTAGGGCTTCTGCAAGAACACGAACGCGCCCTTCTTGTTCGCGACGACGATGTCCATGTGGCCATCCCCGTCCAGATCGACCGCCACGACTTGCGTGCCCACGCCGGAAGCGTCGTCGATCAGGTGCGGCACGAACGTGGCGCCGCCGCTGCCGCGTTGCAGCTCGAACCAGTACAAGCTCGCCGGCTCGTTGAACGGCGGATCGCCGGCCGGGACGTGGCCCCAGAAGCGCTCGCCGGTGACGAGATCCGGTAGTCCGTCCCCGTTCATGTCCGCCATCGCGAGCGCATGCGGCTCGTGGATCAGCGGTCCGGGCGTCGTGTCGTCGACGGCCTTGGGCGCGAAAGCGTGCTCGGTGAAGCCCGCCTGGGTGTGCTCGAACCACGACAGGCCGTAGCCGTGGGCTTGCCAGCTTGTCACGACGTCGGCGTCGCCGTCGCCGTCCACGTCCAGGGCGAACATCTGCGCGCCTCCCGGTCCGAAGGTTTGCTGGTGGACGGTCCACGCCGGATCGCCCGCGAGCGACGCGGGCTCTTGCCACCACGCGCCGGAGATGACGACGTCGCTCCGGCCGTCGCCGTCCACGTCGCCGACGCCGAGACCGTGGGTGAAGGGCACGAGGCCGATCACCGCGGAGATGGCGTGGAACACCCACGGCGCGGCGGGATCGTTCCAGTCCGGCGCGGCGTAGCCCACTCGACCGCCGTTCGCGAACACGAGCTCCGGCAGGCCGTCCCCGGTGAGATCCGTGAACGCCGGCGACTCGTCGTCGACACCCTGGAACACTACGTGCGGCGTCCACGCGCCGTCGAGCACGCCGGGGTTCTCGTACCAGGTGGCGCCCTGCCCGGGGAAGCCGACGAACAAGACGTCGCTCCGGCCGTCCTGGTTGAAGTCGTACACCCACGCGAAGAAGTTGTCGGAGTAGCCGTGGGGATCGAAGGGCTTGGCCGGATAGATCGCGTGGCGCGTCGTGAAGCCGGGCCCCGCGTACCAGTACGGCCCCGCGACCACGTCCATCACGCCGTCGCCGTCGAAGTCGCCGGCATTGGCGCCCTCGCACAGGAAGTCCGTGTCGACGACGATGCGTTCGAAGCCGTTCGCGACGACGCCAGCGTCGTTCGCGGCGCCCCCCGCGCCGGCGGCGGCGCCGGCCTCATCGACCGTCGACACGGACGCAGGCGCATGGCAGCCAAACTGCGCGAGCCCGAGGCTGAACGACGCCAAACAAACATTTCGAAGGCGACTCATCGGCATCAGTTGGATTCCCCTCGGAAAAACTCGTACTTGTGTATTACGGACGTTCCTGTGGACGCAGCAGCCGGACGATGCACCCCTTCGGGTATCACGAAGCGCGTCGCGTGCGGGCGATCTGTACCCCTTCGGGTATCACGAAGCGCGTCAGGATGTCGGCGACGTCGGCGTTGGTGAGTGCGGGCAGCGGATGGAACGCGAGCTCGCCCGCTTCGTTTTCGATGAACACGCCATCCAGGGCGAGGGTATGCATGTGGGGATTCAATCGCAGGTCGGAGCTGACGCGCTGGACCGCGGTGACGGCCCCGCTCTTGCCGCCCGCGATGCCGAGCGCCACCATGCGCCGGCGGTACCAGCCCATCACGGAGTCCACGAAGGTGTGGCATACGGCACCGAGCAGCTCGCCGTCGAAGGCGAGACGCGCGCGCAGCTCGAAAGGCAGCGTGAGCACGAGCTGACGGAGCGGCGCGCGCTCGGGCAGGATGTGGTCGATCAAATCCGCGCTGGTCGAAGCCATGCGTCTGCCTGCGCAGGATGGACACACGGAGCGCGCCTTGCACGAGAACCCCACGGCGATCCGGCGCGGACAGTCCGGGCACGCAATCAAGGCGAAGCCTCGCGCCAGGATTCCGCAGTCGACGAAGCCCGCAAGCTCGGCGCGCACGAATGCCGGCAGCGGCGCGGCGAAGCCGTGCTCGATGGCCTCGTCGAGCGTGCGCAGGTTGTCGCGCACGACCTGGTAGAGCGCGCCCAGCTCGGGCCGGCGGCGCTCGTAGGCTGCGGCGGTGTCGATCACGCGGCGCGCTTGCGCAATCCGCGTGCCGCGAGCGCACCGTAGCGATTCCGGCTACGTCACGCGCGGCGAGGGTGGCGACCGCCGATTCCGCCGGCGGCGGTCGCCACCCGGCGCGCCGGCGCAGCATGCGACTTCCCACCCCGCCGCCGGCGTGCCGTGCCGGGAAACCGGCGTGCGTGCGCCGCGGATGGCCGGCCTCCCTCCACGGCGCGCGAGGCGGCCGCGCGCACGCTCGCGCGCAGGTCCGCGCGACGACGCGCGCCGTGACATGTCCGGATGATCGCGCGGGCCGAGCACGAGCGAGCACGGCGCCGAGCCCGACGCTTGGGGGAGGCAGGACGCGCGCAGGCCCGCAGGGCCGAGCACGGAACGGTGGGGGCAACAAGAGATGCGGAGCACGCGGTAGCCCAGGCGCGCGAGCTTCGCGTCCCGGTGCGCGTCCGCGGTGCGGCGCGACGCGTGATAGCCGCCGTCGACTTCCACGACGAGGCGCGCGGAGCAAGTCGCATGCCCCCAGCCGGCCGGAGCGGCGGAAACTGTAGCCACATCCATGGTATGTGGCTACACTTTTTTCCGTGAGCCTCGACGCCCTGCCCAACGCCTTCTCCCACGGCCTCGCTCAGGAGCGTGGTCTGTCGGACCGTCGCCTCCGAGGGCTCTTGGCCGACGGGGCCTTGGAGCGTCTGGGGCACGGACTCTACCGCAAGGCGGACGCGCCGCCCGCCGACCTCGACCGGATCGAGATCGCGTTGCGGGCGCCGGACGCGACGTTGTGCCTGACCACCGCGTTGTCGCACCACGACCTCACCGATGTCATCCCGTCCGAGATCGATGTCGCCTTGCCGCGATCACGGCGCCCACCGAGGGTCCGCGCACCAGTTCGCTGGCACCGGTTCCGTGAGGACACCTTCGACGTCGGTCGCGAGACCATCGAAGTCGATGAAGGGCTGTCCATCGGCATCTACAATGCCGAGCGCAGCCTCATCGACGCCTTCCGGCTGCGCCACCAAGAGGGCGATGAGATGGCCGTCGAGGCTTTGAGGCGGTGGCTCAAGCGGCCAGGGGCGACGCCTGCCAACCTCCTCGAAATGGC
This sequence comes from uncultured delta proteobacterium, assembly GCA_963775185.1. Classification (GTDB taxonomy): domain Bacteria; phylum Myxococcota_A; class Polyangia; order Polyangiales; family Polyangiaceae; genus JAPSGB01. The sequence goes on from CAVZIE010000027.1 coordinate 15,188, forward strand.
CAAACACTTCCCCAAGGCCGAGCCATCGCTGCTGCACACGCTCAGGATCCTCTCGTGAAATCGAAACCCACTCACGCCGACCTCGCGGGCTCGCGCTATCTCGCGCTCCAGCGCCTCGCTCGGGCACAGAAGAGGACCACCGCCGAGTTGCTCCAGCTCTACGTCCTGGAGAGCTTCCTCCGACGGCTCGTGCGCTCCCAACACGATCACACGCTCGTGTTGAAGGGCGGGATGCTGCTAGCCGCGTTCGATCTGCGGCGAGCCACGCGCGACGTGGACGTGCTGGCCTTGAAGACCGACAACGACCCGGCTGCGGTCCAGCGCCTGATCGTCGATGTCACTTCGGTCGAGGCCGACGACGGCGTGGAGTTTCTGCAAGACACGATCACCGCCGCTGTGATCCGTGACGATGACGTGTACCCAGGCGTTCGCGCCTCGCTCGAAGCACGCCTCGCGACCGCACGTCTCAAGTTCAGCGTGGACTTCAACGTCGGCGATCCGGTGATCCCAGCACCGATCCGAACCGCCGTCCCGGTGCTCCTCGGAGACGAGACCATCGAAGTGCTGGCCTACCCGAAGGTGATGGTCGTCGCCGAAAAGCTGGTGACGGCCCTCCAGCGGGGACGGGCGAGCACCCGCTGGCGCGACTTCGCCGACCTGTTCATGCTCGTGCCAGGCGACGTGGTGGAGTCCGAGAATCATCGCGGCGCTGCGTGCGGTCGCCGGGCATCGAGGTGTCCTGCTGCGGCCGCTCGGCGAGGTGCTGGACGGGATGCCCAAGGAGGCGCAGGCACGCTGGGCGACATGGCGCGAGCGACAAGGCGCGCAGGACCGGGTGCCCGAAGAGGTCGCGACGGTGCTGGACGCGCTCGATGAGCGGACGCAAGCGTGGTTCTTGAAGGCGACCGAGTAGCGTGCCTGCTCAGCCGAGCACCCGTACCCCAATCTCCGTCCCGGTCCTCGGCGCTGGCCCGCGCTCCTTCTGGCAGGCGAGCGCGATGGCCCAGAATCGGTCGGCGTGGCCGACTCGGGTGGTGCGCTCGGCGTCGAAGCTGACCCTTGCCGGAGGCGAGGACGCGGCGTTCGAACTTCCGCGAGGTTCATCGCTGCTGCCCTCAGGCGTACGCCGCATCCATGCGTCGTTGCATCTCCTCGGGGCTGACTTCTTCCTTGCGCGTAGCCAGGTGCCACTTGTGACCGAACGGGTCCGAGAGTGTTAGAGTGTTGCGGTTCGGTCGCCGAAGAACTCGTCGCGCAGCGGCTGCAGAATCGTCGCACCAGCCTCGACGGCGGTCTTCACCACTTCATCGACGTTCTCGATGTAGAGGTGGAGCGCGACCGGCGTCCCACCGACCGCGACGGGGCTGAGGGCGCCGAAGTCGGGGTACTCGCGCACCGGTCAACCCAATCGATGCTGGAACGCGGCTGAGCCGTTGCTCTGCCTAGGCTCCGGCGACCAAGGCATCATGCCGCTGGCGAAGTGAGGGCCCCGCAACGGCGATTCCATTCCCGTCAGCACAGCACGCCGCCTCGCAGCGACTCTGCGGTCCCTTGACAGCCCGCGCACCCGGGCGAGACCATGTGAGCATGAGCCGGATTCGATCTTTCGTCGTGGCGGCGCTCGCCAGCGGAGCAGTGCTCGCGTGCAGCGCGGCGGATGGAAGCCGGAGAGGAGGCGGCGCCGGAACGGGCGGCGCCGGAACGGGCGGCGCCGGAACAGGCGGCTCCAGCGCGGCTGGCTCTGGAGCGGGCGGTGGTGGCGGGGGAAACGCGGGAACGGGCGGAAGCGGAGGCAGCAGCGCAGATCAGGCTGTGTGTTATGACCAAACGGGCGGAGTCTGCACATGCGATTACCCGCAGACGCCGCCGAACGTCACATCCCAGTCCTGCAGCGGTGCAGGCCCGTGCTGCGTTGACGAACCCACATGGAGGCGATGCGAGTGCTTCCCCACTCCGACAGCGGCAACATGCCAGCAATTCGCAGACGAGTTCGGCGGCAAGGTGGTCGCCAACTGCCCGCAGGCGCCGCTGGCCGCAAACGGACCCACGGTGCAATCGCAGTGGACCTGTTCGCCCGCGGCCTCCTCCAGCACCTACTGCCTGTGCGAAGCCGGGAGCGGACAGGGATCGGTCGACTGCGCGACGTTGTCTCCCGCTGCAACTTGCTGCTACCTCGTCTACAGCCCCGCCTACATCGACTGCGTCTGCGAGGCCCCTCCAGCGGGCGGCTGCGCGCCCACGCCGCCATCCGGGAAGTACTACGCCAGCGTGTCGAAGTGCCCGCCGCCTTGAGTGCGCCGCGAGTGGTCATCGTCTTTGATCCGCGAGCTAGAACCCTGCGGCGTAGGCGAGCGTGGGACCGAGAACGAATCCGCTGGCGGGGAACATCAGCTTGCCCTCGAGCTCGATCACGACGCCGCCACTCTTGCCCACCGGCACGAAGCCGCCAAGACCCAGACCGGCGAAGCCGCGTCCCATGCGCTTCCAAGCATCCAGCTCCTGACTCGCGGGGTTGACCTGTTGGGAAGGCTTCGTCGTGTCTTCCGCAAGGGCGACACGATGGGTCGCGTCCGCCTCCGCGAGACCCGCTTCGCCGAGCAAGTACACCGCGAACCCCTTGGTCGAGTACGCGTGCGGCGCGATCCAGTACTCCACGCGCGCTGCCGCCAGGAACGGCATGCTGCTGCCACCGTCGGGCTTCGGCGACGTTCCGCGCAGCGTGTAGCCCAGGCGCGCACCAATCGCGGCGCTTCCCAGCGCATAGTCGAGCCCTGCGAGGATGCGAGTGGCGGAAAGCGCGAAGCCCGACGAGATCTTGTCGCGAGCTCCCAGCACCGGATTGCCGATGTACTGGTTGCCGTCGTCGCGGAAGCAATAGAAGCCGGCGTTCTGCCCGGATTCGGAGCACACGTCGTCTCCGCCCAGTAGCGCCACGTCTTGCGAGACGCCGAACACGAGCCAGAGCTTCTTGCGCTTGGCCCGATGGTGGTGCGGCGCGCCGGTGGCGGCGCTCGTTGCTTCGATGCCGCCTTCAGCCGCAGGCGCTTCCGCCTCGACGTTCTGTTCCTTCTTCTTCTTCTTCTTGCACGTCTTCGGTGGGTCCTTGCCGGGCAGGGCCAGCGGCGCGTGATGAACGTCAACTATTCTTGCAGGTGAACGACAATTATTTCTGCAGGTCGTCGCCAGGTAGATGGACCACGCCGGCGACCACGCCGCGGCCCGGTTGACTTCGAAGTTGTTGTAGAGCGGTCGCATCTCTTGGGGTCCTTCGCGATCAGCGCTTGCGCTTCGGCGGCGTCTGGTCCTTGCCGGGGTCGGCGTTGACCGTGGCTGCTTCGGTATGGCGCTGGATGGCGGTCTCGGCGCGCACGCTCTTGCCGCTGAACTCCAGCACGACGGAGTGGTGCACGAGGCGGTCGACGTCAGCGCAGGCATTCGCGCTTTCACGTCGTCCGGGATGCACACCGACAGGCAGCCCTTCGGCATCGCCCCGGCCACGGGTGTCCGGGGGCGCCAGCAAGGTGCCGCGCTTCGTGAGCCATCCCGTCAGCTGAACGCCGTCCGCGTCGGGCTGGAGCGTCATGAACAACGTCGTTCCCGGGCGGCTTGCGCTGGCGGCCAGCACCAGCTCGCCGGAGTCGTTCGTGGACAGGTACACCCGGTCGTGGCGACGGAAGTAGGGCGCTCGCGCAAGGACGACGGCGCTTCCGGTGTCAGGTGCCACCCGGACGACGCGCAGCCAGCTCGTCCACGCATGCCGCTGCTCGTCGAGCAGCGCCTGGCGTGTTCTCGAGCTGCAAGCCGATGCCGTGGAGCCGCGCGGCGTTGCCGCCCATGTCCACGTGGTACTCCGGGCCGGCCGAGTCCTGTTGTCGGGGCATGGAAGCGCTGGGCACGAGCTGGTGGTCGGGACCGCTTCTGTGGGCGAAGCTGCACGTCCTCGACCGCGCGCTGGTGCTGCGAGCCGTCCGCCCGCACGAGGCGGACCAACAATCCGCCGGACAGTTCCGGAGCGAAACCTCTCCCGCTGCTCGAGCTATCCCGCGGCGGCGCGGGCGTTCGTTCTGGACGACCACTCTGGCTGGCGCTTTCATCTTGTGCGCGATCCAACGCGCAGCCGCCGCCGTCCACCTTCCGGAGCCTTACCTGTTCGTGCTCGGCGCGCTGGTACTCCTGGAAGTACCGCTCCTGTTGCGTCATGTCTACGTCCTCGCCCAACGCGATCTGATCGCACGCGGCGCGATCACGGGCCACGTCGAGTACGCGCCGTGGGCCGCCCATGACTTCGCGGCGGTCGAGTTTCTTGCCTTCGCCAGCGTGTTGGCCGCAGCGTCTGTCATCGCGCGCGAATGGTTCGTGGTAGGCGGCGTGGCGAGCTGCATCGTGACGGGTTTGGACGAGGCGCGGAAAGGCAGTGCAGAGCGGAGACGAGCCGCGCGCCGGTCAAGACGCAACGACGGTGGATGAGTCGCGGCGCTGACCGCCCAGCGCCGCCGCGGCGCTGCAGCCGCCCCGCACGCAAGCTCACTCGCTGCTCCCGTATCAACGCGGGGACAGAAGGCGCCGCAGCAGCCCCGGTGGCACAGCCTTCGGCCAACGGACGCGGTGCAAGGGCTCTGGCGGGATCACCTCGTGGTCGGCGCGGCGCGGGAGACTGCGCTCGCCCACGGATGCGTCCCCACCTCGGTCCACGGTCCCCACGGCTACGTCTGCTTCGGTCCGTGCGAGACCTGGTGCACCGTCGACTGTCGCGGCGCTCCCACACGGGAGTACGAGTGTGCGGTCGATTCAGGCCCGCTGCGCTGGCCCTGGGAGCGGCAGGCCATCGCACGCTGCATCCGGAAGAAGCAAGGGCGCGGCGCACGTTGCGATCACGGGCGCCCGGACGGCGTGTGCTCCGGCAGCGACGGCGGATGACGGCGTGCACAGTCGGCGAGCTGCGCCTCGTCCACAAGCAGCTCCGCGTGCGGCGCGAGATCAAGGAAATGCACGCGAAGGCCCACGGGCACGAGCCCGTCGCGAGGCGTGCCGGGTATCAGCGAGGTGCCGGCGCGGACTTCGCCGACCGTGCGGCGCACCCTGCCAATCTCGCCGATCAACGCGAGCGCGTGCGCGCAGCGCACCGAGGTGAACGCGCCGAAGCCCTGCCCCGTGCCCGTGCCCGCGCCGTGGCCGACCGTCCCGATGGCGCCCAGCGCCAGCGCCGGCGGCAGCAGCGCCGACGCCGCGACCCAGCCGATCAGGACGTCGGCGCCGTCGGGAATCACGATGCGCGCGCGGCTCCCGTGGCGCTCGATCACGTGCACCGGGTACGAGCCCGGCGCCACCACCGTCGCCACGGCGCGCCCGCCCGCGCGCTCCGACAACGCGATGACGCGCGCCGGAGCGAGCCGCGCCGATTCCGCGCCGGACCAACCCCCATCATCCCATGGCCTCGACGGTGCGAAATCCGTCGCAACGTCTTCGCACGCGACGCTTGCACGCAGCGTGGACGGCGAGACGCGGAGCTCCGCGTGCGGCTGGAGGCGGTACTCGACGCGCAGCGCGTCGTCCTTCGCCGACAGCAGCGCGAAGCCCGCGCTGGGTCCGGGGATCACGAAGCCGCCGAAGCGCAGCGCGCGCCGCGGATGGACGACAATCTGCCGCACGTCCACGAACGCGCGCAGGCGGATCCGGCCGTCGTCGAGCTCGGCCTGCGTGCTCTTGCCGGGACCGATGACGAGAGCGAGCGGCCCCTGCGCGACCGTCGCGAACAGCGCGCCGTCCGCGGACAAGCGCAGGTGCGCGACAATCGTCCGCGCGTCGAGCGCGCACGTGGCGTGTGCTGGTTGCGGGATCCCGGGCGGCAACGGGCGCCCGGGCGGAGGCGCAGCCGCAGGCGCAAAGCCCGGTTCCGGGGGAATGGTTGCCGGGGCGGCGCGGAACACCGGGGTCCGCCGCACGGCGACGCGCCGGGGCGGCGCTTGCAGCGCGCCGTTGCACGAGACCAGCGCGGCGGACACGACGAGCGAGCGCACGCGCATGAGCGTCCGACCCCCGACGGCGCGATGTCTTGGCGTACCCTCGCGCTGTCGGGCCGGACGCTCCGGACCGTCGCTGCAATCGGGGGCGCGTGCGCGTGGACGCCGTGTCGGCGCACGCCGCATCGAGACGCTCCGACGCTCTTCAGTCGCGCACCGAGAACCACCCGCTGCGGGGATTGTCCACTGCGCCGAGCAGGATCGAAATGAAGAGGGCAGCCCCGAGCGCGAGGAGGCTCCCGATGCCGAAGCCGAGACCGAGAACCTATGCCCGCTGCCAGCACCACGAGCGCGGTGAGCCCGCCGGCAACGGTCGCCTGACCCAACGTGGCATGCACCACCCGGCAGGACTTGATCGCGACCGTCGCGCCAATCGCCGCCGCGAGCACCAGCGAAGCACCATACAGCTCGTCGCTACGACTGCCGGCCTCGAGCAACAGCCAGGTGCTGGTTACGCCGAACGCGGCGCCGCATACGACCCCGAACAACGCGCGGCCCGGCTGGAAACCGGTGCGCGCGAGGATAGCCGAGCGTCGCTGCGCGGTCATGTCGCGCTCGCGCCACGCGCGCCGCGCCAATGACACGTGGGCCAAGCGTCCCAGAACCGGGAAGTTCCAGAGCACGTCTTGCTCGGCCTGGTCGTGGATAGGCAGCGAACCGTCGTGACAGGCCAGCCACTCGAACAGGACGAGCGCCTCGTCGTGGGACAACCGGACAGCGAACCCGGCTATGACGAGGTTGCGCCGCCACCGCTTGCGGCGGAACGAACCCGCGGTGATGGTGGCTCGTGTGCCATTTTCATGGCATTCTTCATTCCATGAAAGGCACCCTCGACGCGGCGGGCCGGATCGTCGTACCCAAGGCTCTGCGCCAGGCGTTGCATCTCGAACCCGGACAGGTGCTCGAGATGCGCGCACGCGACGGTGTGCTCGAGATCGAGGTCGCGCCCACAACGATGCGATTGAAAAAGCGCGGCAAGGGCATGGTCGCTGTGCCGGATTCCGGGCTTCCCGTGCTGACTACCGATCAAGTGCGCGAAACGCTGGAGCAGCTCCGGCGGTGAAGGCAGCCGACACGAGCTTGGTCGTGGCCGGTTTCGCATCGTGGCACGAGAAGCACGATGCGGCGCGGCGCGCGCTCGATGGAGACATTCACGTCGTCGAGCATTGCGCGCTGGAGGCGTACTCGGTGCTGACGCGCCTCCCGGCGCCGCATCGTGCACCGGCCGTAGTCGTGCGCGATTACCTGGCGTCGCGCTTCACCCATCCGTTGTTGCGCTTGAGTCCCGCGGCGTACCGCGAGTTCGTCCGGGGCTTGCCGGAACGGGATATTTCGGGTGGTGCCGTGTACGACGCGCTGATCGCGGCGTGCGCGTCGCACGCAAGTGCCGATCTGGTGAGCCTGGATCGGCGCGCGCTATCGGTTTACGAGAAGTACGGCGTGCGCGTCGAGCTGCTCTGACGCTACGGCCGGCAAGCCTCAGGGGCGATGGCCCGCGGGCAAACAGAGGAATCCGGGCGCTCAGAGGAATCCGTGGACGGGCGTCGGCTTGGTGCGCGGGGTCGTCGTGCCGTCGCCGAGCTCGCCGAGGCCGTTGCCGCCCCAGCAGCGCAGCGAGCCGTCGGCGCGGAGCGCGCAGGTGTGCCCGTCGCCGACGGTGATCAGGGCCACGCCGGAGAGATCGGGGACGGGGGCCGGCGTGCTGGGAGCCTGGCCCGACGTGCCCACGCCGAGCGAGCCCTCGTGGTTCGAGCCCCAGCACTGCACGGCCCCGCCGTCGACGATGGCGCAGCCGTGACCCAACCCAATCGCCACCTGGGTCGCGCCGGAGATCGCGAGCTGCTGGGGCGTTGACTGGCCGCTCTGGTCGGCGGTGGTCCCGTCGCCGAGCTGCCCGTACTGGTCGCGTCCCCAGCACCACACCGTGCCGTCGCTGCGCACCGCGCACGTGTTGTCCCAGCCCGCGGCGATCGCCACGACGTTCGACAGCCCGGCGACCTGCACCGGCACCGGGCGGTTCACGCTCGCCCCGTCGCCGAGCTCGCCCCATGCGCCGAAGCCCCAGCACCACACGCCGCCCGCGGGACCGAGCGCGCACGCGTGCAGGCCGTCGGCGACGATGGCGGTCGCGCCGGTGATGCCGGCGACCTGGGTCGGCGCCGCCGAGTCCTGCATCGCGCCATCGCCGAGGCTGCCCCATCCGCCCACGCCCCAGCAGCGCACCCGCCCGCCGCTCACCAGCGCGCACGCGAACTGCTCGCCCACCGCAATCTGCGTGGCGTCGTCGAGATCCGGAACCAGCTCCGGACCCGCGGTGGAGACGCCCGGCGCGAGCCCGAAGCAGCGCACGGGCCCGCCGGACAACACGCAGGTGAGGGCGGCCGCCGTGGCGACGTCCGTGGCGTCCTCAATCCCGGGTACCATCGACGGCAGCGGGTGACCGACGGTGACGCCGTCGCCAATCGTGCCGTTGCCGAGCTCGCCGTCCAGGTCCCCGCCCCAACACGCGACCTGTCCGGTGTCGAGCACCGCGCACGTGTGGCCTGCGCCGGCGGCGACGCGCGTCGCGCGCACGAGCGGCGGCGCGCCGACTGCCCCGGCGGCCCCGGCGGCCCCGGCGACGCCCGCCGCGCCTGCGATGCCCGCCGCGCCTGCGACGCCGCCGCTGCCGCCGGCGTCCGCGACGCCCGCGCCGAGGAGGCCGGTGCGCGCGCCGCACGCCGCGACCAGCACCGCCGCGACGCAGGTCGCCAGGAGCCGGATCGATGCCATGCCTGGATTATACCAGCGCGGGTATCCAGCGGCGCACCATGAGCGGCCCGCCCGGCCTGCTCGACAAGTTCCGTCAACGATCCCGAGTCGGGTGTGCTAGCCCTGACAACCGAGGTCGCCAGGGGTGGCAGACCTCCACCAGGAACAGCTGCGTGCAGCTGACGCGGGAGGAGAACACGTGCGACGTCTTGTTGGTCTGGCGATCGGGCTCTCGTGCGCGATCACGTTCAGTTGCAGCGACGAGGAGAAGTCGAAGCGCCCGGGCGGGAGCGGCGGCAACGCCGACGCCAGCGTCACGGGCGGCAGCGGCGGAGCAGACGCTTCGGGCGGCACGGCCGGCTCCGGTACAGGCGGCGCCAGCGGGACGGGTGGCACCTCCGGCGTCTCCGGCGCTAGCGGCGCGTCGGGGGCCGGCGGCGCGGGAGCGGGTGGCACGGCTGGCGCGAGCGGGACTGCCGGCGCGAGCGGGACTGCCGGCGCGAGCGGGACTGCCGGCGCGAGCGGGACTGCCGGCGCGAGCGGGACTGCCGGCGCGAGCGGGACTGCCGGCGCGAGCGGGACTGCCGGCGCGAGCGGATCCGGCGGCTCCACGGCGATGCCGCCGAGCTGCCTCGGCCTACCGCAGACCTGCAGTGGCACCGGCGACTGCTGCGAATCGCCGCTCATTCCAGGTGGAAGCTTCACGTTGGGACGCGGCAACGGCGACGCCGACGACTGTCCCTGCTCCGCCTGTGGCTCGGCGTGCGGCGGCTGCGGCAGCGTCGGCTGCGGCGCCAACGAGACCGGCAAGCCGGCGACGATCAGCAGCTTCCGCTTGGACCGCTACGAGGTCACGGTCGGTCGCTTCCGGAGATTCGTCGCCGCAGGCGCGCCCACGCCCGCGGCCGGCGCGGGCAAGCACACCCACCTTTCCGGCGGCCAGCTCGCGGGCGAGACGGGTTGGGACGCCAGCTGGCAGCTGTCCAGCAACTTCGACGCGGATCTGGATTGCAGCACCCTGTGGTCCACGTGGACGTCGACGCCCGGCGGTAACGAGTCGCGCCCCGTGAACTGCGTCACCTGGTACGAGGCCTACGCGTTCTGCGTCTGGGACGGCGGATTCCTCCCCACGGAAGCGGAGTGGGAGTACGCCGCGAGCGGCGGTGAGGAGCGCGTGTTTCCTTGGTCGGTGCCCGCGACGGACACAAGCCTTTCGCCGACGTACGCGAGCATCGGCTGTCTCGGCGACGCTGTCGCGGGCTGCGACCTCACCGATCTGATGCCACCGGGATCGAAGCCCGCGGGCCGCGCGCGCTGGGGACAGGACGACATGGACGGGAACGTGTGGGAGTGGGCGCTCGACACCGGCCCGACGGTCTACCCCACCACGTGCGTCGACTGCGTCAACCTGGGTACGTCGACCAGCCGCGTCCTTCGCGGCAGCTACTTCAACCAGGGCCAAGCAGTGGACAATCGCGCCACGATGCGCAACGGCAACGGCCCGGGCGGCCGCAATCCGTGGTTCGGGATCCGCTGCGCGCGGACGCCTTGAGGCAAGCGATCAGCGCCGGGAGCCTTCAACGGCTCGAGTCTCGATCTGGATCAGCTTCGCCATGGCTACACCAAAGGCCGCACCGGAACGAGTGCCAGCGGCACCGTGCAGTTCACGGCCGAAGAGGACGCCGAAGGATACGCGAGCAGCTGATCGCACCTCGCCCGCGCAGCCGGTCCTCGCCCAGCTGCAGCCCTTCTTCGACGATAGGCAGGGTGATCGCGTCCTGGGCGAACGCCTCCCGATCTCTCGACCGCCGCACGCCCCCCGGTTTCGGCGCGACTCGTGGTCGCGGGGGTGATGGCTTCATACGCCCGATCAACACGCAGGGACGCGAGCGAACGGAGTCGGGCTAGAGTCGCGGTCGTGGCATACCAAGCACCGCGCGGCTGTCGCGTGCTCGTGGTTCCGGGGCTGCTGCTGGTTGTCGGCGTGCTTGCCGCGGCGATCACCTTCGGTATCGGCGCGGCGCCGGATCCGGGCAACCCGGCCGCGATCACGCGCATGCCGATCCCGTCCGAGCGACAGGTGGACCTCCAGGCGAAGAGCTACGGGCTCTTCTTCGCCAAGTACAACGCACCGTCGCGGATCGCGCTTCGCGCGCCGCCGCTGTCGATCGCGCTGGTCCCACCTTCCGGACTTCCGGAGCCGGCCTTCAAGGAGGTGAAGGAGAAGTCCGAGGTGCAGGCGAACGGCGACTCCTTCGTCCAGGTCGCCACCATCGGCGTGCGAGCCGCCGGGCGCTACACAGTCAAGGTGCACGGCCGCGACGAGAACGGCGGATCGCTCTGCATCGGCGACACGCCGACGAGTCCGGCGTCCCTGGTGCCGGCGCTGCTCCACGGCGGCATCGTCCTGGCGGGGACGCTCGCGCTGGTGATGTTTCTCGCAATCCGCGGACTGCGACGTCCCAGGGGTTGATCCCGAGGCGACGCGGAATCCTTCGTCGCCGGCCGCGATGAAGCGACCGGCGAGAGACTGCGCTGGCAGTCGCCCGGCCACCGTCCCCTGACCGGCGGAATTTCGCTGGGTGGGAGCGGACGGACGCCGAGAGAGCCGACAGCGACGGCACCATGGGCGCGGCGGCCTCTCCGCCTTCGCCCTCGGCCCTCGGCCGCGCCATGCCTGTCGTGTACGCTTTCCCGATGGCAGACAAGCCGAAACGCTCCGGGGGACTCGTGCGTTCCATGGGGATCGCGGCGTTCGTCGTGGTCGGTGTGTTCCTGGCGTTTGGAGTCGATATCTCGATCGGCGCCGGACTGCTCATGCTCGGGTTCGGTAGGCGGGAAAGACGTAGGCAGGTGATGACCTGCGCCTCGTGAATCGGGCGCTCCGATCACCTCGTCCGTTCCATCCCCAAATCTTCCGACCTTCCGATCTTCCTGTGCCATTCCCATGGGTCGGGATCGCAGCGAAAATCCGTTGCTTTGGTCTTTGTGTTGATATGAGGGGATTTCCCAGGTGGCGCCCGGGGACGACAAGCCGCACGAAGTGGTACCGGCACGGCGGCGTGGAAGCGGTTTCGCGCGTCATACCCTGACCGCCGATGCGAATTTGCACCTCCCGCACCGATACCGCGCCAGACCGGGCTCGCTCCGCTCGCTTCGCGCGCGAGCGATATTTGCTCACACTCCCAGGTCCCGGGGGGGCTTGACCCCCGCAGCTTGCTTCGCAACTGCTCCCCCCGCCGCCTGCGGCGGGCTCGCTAGTTCTCGGGGGGTCTTGACCCCCGCAGCTTGCTTCGCAACTGCTCCCCCCGCCGCCTGCGGCGGGCTCGCTGCGCTCGCTTCTCAGTCGTCGCCGTCCGGCGATGTGTCGAACGCCAGGCCGCCCTTGACGCCGCTGGTGATGACGTCGCCGTTGTCGGAGTACTGGATCCGGCAATCCCTGGGCTTGGTGCGCTCGACGATCGCGTCGAGCGCGCGGATCGCGGCCAGCCCCTTGTCCGCGCCGCCGGTCGCACCGAACATCGGCGGCGCGCCGGAGGCCGTCACGACCGCGCCCGTGGCATGGTCCAGGAAGGCGTAGCTGAAGCCGCCCGCGGTGCGGTCCGGCGGGCCGAAAGCCGTCCACAGCCGACACACGAAATCACCGACGGACATCGTCTTGTCGTCGATCTCGCCGGAGCTGCCGAGCTCCCAACGACCCTTGCTGACCGCCAGCTTCGCGTGGCGGGCCGCGTCCGCCGGCAAGCGCTGGAAGCGCCCCGCGGCAGGCCCACCCGCGAGGACGTGCGCCACGCGCGGTGCGGCGAGCGCGGCGCCGACGCCGAGCAAGCCCACGAACACCACGACGAACACCAGCGCGCCGGGCTCGCGCGCCAGCCACACGCGCGCCCACTGCGCGCGCAGCCACGCGCCGCGCTGGCGGCGGCGGAGCGAGCGCGGGATCTGGCGCCAGGTCGACCGCGCCTCGTCGAGCGAAGCGCGCGCGTCGTCCCGGCGGCCTTGGGCCGCGCGCACGATGGCGAGCTGCAGTGGCCCGTCGATCGCCGACGTGTTGGCCTCGACGTAGCGCTCGAAGGCGTCTTCGGCTTCCGGGTAGCGCTTGAGCGCCATCAGCGCGCGCCCGGCGACCCGGTACGGCTCGCCGAAGCGGACGCGCGGATCCTTCTCGACGGCGGCGACCAGCGCCTCCAGCGCTGCTTCGTTCGAGCCCTTGCGGTGGCGCGCGAGGCCGGTCAGGTAGAGCAGCTCGGCGCTGTCGGGGTCGCGGGCGCGCGCCTGGTCGAGCAGCTCGAGGGCGCGGCCGGGCCGCAGGATCTCCAGGTACAGCTCCGCGAGCTCGCGTCGCGCGGGGATGTTGGCGGCGTTGGCCTCGACCTGCTCGCGCAACGCACGCATGCGCGAGAGCGCGCGCAGCAGCGGTCCGGGCGCGGGCAGCACGCGCCTGAGCAGCAGGAACACCACGATGCCGACCAGCAGCAGCGGGTTCCGGAGCCCGTAGGCGAGAACCACCCAGACGAGATAGTACGCCCAGTAGCCCAAGATCGTTACTGCGCGTGGATCGTCGTCGCCGCGGGCGGCGCCGTCTTCAGCCACTTGAAGTTGTCGATCAGGACCGTCGAGTCGAGGACGTCATCGCCGGCATCCCAGATGGCGAAGCGGATGCGCACGGTCTGCCCGGCGGGCACCGGCGCGGACGTCTGGAGCCAGCCGGTGGCGGCGTGCGCCGCGGTCGCCGTACCGCCGGTGTCGAAGCCCGTGCCGGCCAGCTCGCCGACTCCGCGCGAGCACGCGAACGCGACGCCGCCGGCCGTCTGCGGCGTGCAGACGTCGATGAGCTGGTTGTTCACGCTGATCGGGTCGCTCGCGGCGTCGAAGCACAGGTTCGACGTCGTGGAGCCCGAAGGCGCAGGCGACAGCAGCGTGATGAAGGCGTCGTTGTACGCGCTGCAGACCCAGTCGGGGAACTCGCTGCTGTAGAAGTCGAAGTCGAACGAGAACCCGTGCACGTTGCTCGGCGTACGGATCTCCAGCTCGAGCGCGGCCGGGTCGTTGACCGTGGTCGGCGCCGGCTGCGCGGTCGCGCAGAACGTCCCGCCGGCGATGCCCGGATCGGCGGGCGCGCCCGAGGTCGTTCCGAGCTTGGCGCCCGACGGGTCCTGGTAGCCGGGGTCGGTCGGATTGCGCGCCGTGCCCGAGGACAACGCCAGCAGCTGAGCGCCCTCGAGCGGGACGACCGCCGTGCCGAACTTCGTCAGCAGGCCGTGGGACACGTCGGCCATGCCCGTCGTGCCGTCCGCCTTGACGTACTTCGCGCTCACCAGCCCCCACGACGTACCGTCGGACTCGCGACAGATGCCGATGGCCTTGGCCGCCTTGATCGGATCCGCGTCGTCGATCGCGACCGAACCCAGGGCGCACGCCGGCTCGTTGTCGGCGACCCCGTCGCAGTTCTCGTCCAGGCCGTTGCCGGGGTAGTCGTACGCGCCCGGATCGACGCAGCCGTTGCCGCCGCTGCCGCCCGTGCCGCCGCTGCCGCTCGTGCCGCCCGTGCCGCCGCTGCCGCCCGTGCCGCCCGTGCCGCCGCTGCCGCCCGTGCCGCCGCTGCCGCCCGTGCCGTTCGACACGCAGTCGCCGGCGATGCACGTCTCGTTGCCCGCGCAGTCGTTCGACGTCAGGCAGTGCACGCAGTGACCCGCGGCGGCGTCGCACAGCAGACCCAGCGTCGTGCAGTCCTTGTCCGACTTGCAGCTCGTGAAGCACTTGTGGGCGACGCATGTGCCGCCCGTGCCGCAGTCGCCGTCGCCCACGCAGTCGTAGCAACGCCCCTGCGACGGATCGCAGACCTGGCCGTTCTTGCAGTCGAGCGAGTTCGTGCACGGCGTGAACGCGACGCACGCCCCGGCGACGCAGTCGTGGTTGTCGGCGCAGTCGGTCGCTTGCTTGCACTCGACGCACTGCTGGATCGCGGTGTCGCACAAGAGGCCGGCGCTCTTGCATTCCTTGTCCGAGGCGCACGGGATCGGCGCGCCGCCGCCGGCGCCGGCCGCGTCCGGGCCGCCGTCGCCGCCGATCAGGTTGGTGTTGCTCGACCCGCACGCGACCGCGAGTCCGACCATCAGCCCGAGCGCGGGAAGCGCGGCGCCGATGCGGGGCGCGGGAAAAAAGCGAAGAATGGACATCTGCTCGACCGCTCCTACGCCCCCGCCTCGAAGCATCTCCCCGGGGGGCGTCGCCGGCGGAATAGAACGGCCGGGGGGCCTGCGCAATGCGGCCGCGGACGATTTTTCCGCCGTCGGTCTTCCGGCCGGAAGTGGTTAAAGCAGTCCGCGGCGGGCCGCCAGCAGGATCGCGCCGATGTGGACGCCGTGCTCCACGTGCCCGCGCTCGATCGCGTCGAGCAGCTCGGCCGCCGGGATCACCCGGACTTCAATCTGCTCGACGACCTCGGGCGTCGGATCGGCGACGCGCCGCGCCCGCGCCGCGACGAAGAAGTGGGCGCGGTTCGTGTGGCGACTGGGCTCGGTATGCACCACGCAGAGCGGCGTCCAGTGCTCCGACGCGTAGCCCGTCTCCTCGAGCAGCTCGCGCCGCGCCGCGTCGAGGGGCGACTCGCCGGGATCGATCACGCCGGCAGGCAACTCGCGGCTGGTGCCGCCGAGGCCGTGCCGGTACTGCTCGACCGTCACGACCTCGCCCGCGTCGGTGATCGCCAGCACGGCGACCCAGTCCACGCCCTCGACGACGTGGAACTCGTCGATCTCGACGCCGGTCGGCAGCGCGACGCGTTCCTCGCGGACGCGCAGCCACGGTCGATCGAGCACCACGCGACTCGCGAGCACTCTCCAGCGTTCCATGCGGCGAGACAAGGCCCCCGCACGCCGATCCTGTCAAGTGCGGAGCGCGCGCTTGATCCCGCACGGACGTTGCCACTACGCGGACGGCAAGCGTGCGACGAGCGTCGCCAGGCGCGCCGAGAGCGCGGTCGACGCGCCGAGGTCGACGTCTGCCAGCGCGGCCGACAGCGGATCGACGCGTGCGGGCGCTGCGCCGAGCGCTGGTCTGGGCGCCGGCGCGCGCGGTGCGGGCGCCGGCGCGGGCGGCGGGGGCGGCGGCGCGACCGCGGGCGGCGGCGCCATCGCGGGTGGCGCGCCGGGCGGCACCGGGGCCGAGCGCAGCGGTGGCAACGCGCCCGCCGTCGCGCGGGCGCGCGCCGCCTGGGGCGCGGGCGCGGCCGGCATCGCCAGCGGCGCTTCGAGCGCGGCGCGCATGCGCGCGAGCGCCCGCGAGATGCGCATCCGCACCGTGCCCTCACGCAGCCCGAACGCCTCGGCGAGCTCGGCGAACTCGAGCCCGTTCTTGTAGCGGAGCACGACCAGCGCGCGCTCCGCTTCGCCCAGCGCGGCGAGCGCCGTCTCCACGTCGCCGCGCCGCAACAAGAGCTCCGGCGGCAGCGGCGCCACGTCGGGTAGCGCGTCGGGCTCCGCGCCGTCCGCGCCGGCACCCGCCCACGGATCGCGCCGCCTCGCGCGCAGGTAGTCGATGCAGCGGTGGCGCGCGATGGCGAGCAGCCAGGTGCGCGGTGACGCCTCGCCGCGGAAGCCGGCGAGCTTGTCGAAGGCCTGGCTGAAGACCTCCTGCGCGACGTCCTCCGCCGCCGCGCGATCGCGCAGCATCGCGCCGCACAGCGCGGTGACGTCCGCCGCGTGCGCGCGTACCAGCCACTCGCCGGCACGCCGGAGGTCGCCGGCGGCGATCCACTGCGAGAGCTCGGCTTGCATGAACCCGGCGATGATAGACGTCGGGCGCCGCCCGGTTGTCACAGCCTGACTGCGGGTATTGTCGGAACGGCGCGGAATCCCAAGAGAAAAAACTTCCGCACCGGCGCCTCGTGACGCCGGCCGCGCCGGACCGTCATTCCCATCAAGGAGGCCACGATGGCACAAGTGACGGTGACGGCTGACACGGTTCGATTCGGTGACGGGCTCGCGGTGACGTTCCAGCGCACGCTGCGCATCCCCGACGACGGCAAGAGTTATCCGCTTCCGCCCGGCCTCGGACGCTTCCCGGTGCGGCGCGTGGACGACTTCGCGGAGCGCGTGCCCGCGGAGTGGCGCCAGCGCGGCGGCGTGATGATCCCGATGTACCAGCGGGAAGCGCTGTGGCTGTCGCTGTCCGGGCAGCACTGGAAGCCCCGCGCCCTGAAGGTCGGCGTCGGCAAGGTGTGCGCGATCACCGGCAAGCCGTGGCGCGACGCGCTGCGCGCGAGCCCGCAGGACTACGTGGTCACGCCGCCGCAGCCGTGGCTCGACGGGATCTGCGTCGCGCGGGGACGCATCCGGCAGTTCGTCGCGATGCCGCTCGGCATGGGCTACACGGTGGAGGGCCAGGTCAGCGGCGAGGAGCGCTTCGGCGGCATCCAGCTGCGCGTCGTGGAGCCCAAGGCCGGGCGCTTCCCCGATGCGCCGCCGCGGTCGGTGCCGCGCGCGCGCGCGACCGGCGCGCCGTGCCCGCCGTGCTGCGCGGCGCCCGCGCCACAAGCGGGCGCGATGGGGCTCGCCGCCGGCGGCACGATGCTGCAGAAGATCTACGACGATCCGCATGGCATCGACACCTGGGACGAGCACAACGCCACGCGTCTCTACGTGCACATCGTGACGAGCGAGCTGTGGCGCGAGATCACCGGCGAAGCGCCGCCGCCCACGCCGGTGACCGCGAAGGAGTACGCGCGCCACGGGCTGCCGTGGTTCTCGCTCTACGACGAGCAGCTACCTGGCGTCGACGCGCAGGACGCGCTGGCCGACGTCGCATCGGTGAAGGCGATCGACGCGGACAAGAGCGCGCTGCCGCTGCAGGACGACGCGGGCGTCGAGCCGGGCCCGGTGCATGTGGCGGGCGTGCTCGGCGTGCGCGACGGGAATTGGTGACCCGGGATCAGGGGCCCAGGATGCGTCGCGCTTCCTGGCGGTAGTGCTCGGCGAGCGCCTCGTCCACGTCGGGGCGCAGCGTCGCCGGGCGCCGCGGCGCGTCGTCCTCGCCGGCGCCGAGGCCGCTCAAGGTGTCGAAGCGTCGCCGGTATCCGGACACCGGAGGTGGCGGCTCGCTCGCGCGGACGACCACGCAGGGTCGTTCAAGAGGAGCTCGCTGGAGTGCCGCCACGGCGTCGAATGTGTCGAAGGAACGCCGCGCGGGACAAGAATTCGGCGAGCCGATCCGGCGTACGTCACGACGTGCGGGTTGTCGGGCGCGCGAGGTGGGGATGGCACAGGAAGGGCGGAAGGGCGGAAGATTCGGGATGGGACGGACGAAGCTGTGCGCCGGGTTGGCCGAACGAGGCCTTCACTTCGCGCGACAAGGGGGTGCACATCGATTTTCGGATATCGCCTGGACGTCGTCGTCGGACATTGCATCCGCCTCGAGACCTTCCGCTCTTCCGCACTTCCTGTGAAAGTCGCTGCAAGTGTGCGGAAGCTGGTCGCGACGTGCGGGTTGTCGGGCGCGGGAGGTGGGCGGGCGGACATTGAAGGGGGGGATAACCGGTTATGTGGGGGGCAAGTGTCCATGCGCGTCGCGTCGTCGACGGTGACAGCGCTGCAAGTGTGCGGAAGCTGGTCGCGACGTGCGGGTTGTCGGGTGCGGGAGGTGTGCGGGCGGACATTGAAGGGGGGGATAACCGGTTATGTGGGGGGTAAGTGTCCATGCGCGGCGCGTCGCGCGGTGTCGGTCATGCTTGCGATCCCGGTGCGACGCGGATAGGTTGAAGTCGGTAAGTGGTTTGAATCGTTGACCGAACCGCCGCCATGTCCACGTAAAGACGTCTTTACATGCTATGACAAATAATGTCATAGCGTCGGGCGACCGGTGGCGCGCCGGCGAACGGCGGGGCGCACGGCGGGACGCACGGCGGGGCGAACGGCGGGACGCACGGCGGGACGCGAACGGCGGGGCGAACGGCGGGGCGAACGGCGGGATTCCGCGCCGGACCGGCAACACCAACCTGCATGGTCCGTGGCCATGACACATGGATGAGCGAGCGCGTCAGTCGTCGTTGCCGGACACGTCGGCGTGGCGCGCGCCGAAGCCGAACGCGAGCTCGTAGATCTGCGTGCCCATCGCCTCGCGGACGTCGAAGCCGAGGCGCAGGCCCATGCGTTCCGACGACGAGCCGTAGTCGTCGCGCGTGCCGAAGGTGAGCGTGAGGCCGGCCGCGCTCTCGTCGCCGAACGGCGCGTGCGGCGAGCCCCGGCGGCGCGCCTTGGCTGCCACCACCCAGCCGTCGTGCACCCACGCGCTGGCCCCGACGAAGCTGGTGGCGTCCAGATCGACGTACAGCTCCACCGGGAAGTCGACGCCGAGCGGGATGTGGCTCGTCAGGCCGTCGACGCCCGGACCGATGCCGAGGGCGAACGCGAAGCGATGGCCGATCGGGACGCCTGCGCCGAGGACGCTCTGCAAGCGGTACAGGAAGCCGCTGCCGCCGCCGAGGTCGAGGTCGAAGCCGACGAACGGGCCCACTGGTTCGGCGTAGCCGATGTCGCGCATCGACAAGCCAAGCCCCATCGCGCCGGCGGGATCGCCCAGGCTGCCGCCGCGCACGCTGCGTTGTCCGCGGAGATCGATCTGCCCGTCGATGAACGAGCGCAGCACGACCGGCGTCGGCGTGCGGCGCGTCCCGGTGTCGACGAGCCGCGGCAGGCCGAGCTCGTCGAGCCACGGGAACGGGAGCTTCGGGGCGGCGATCGGCTCGACGCCGGGCGCGACGAGGTGGATCGTCGTGCGCGTGACCGTGCCACGACGTTGCAGTTCGCCGAGCTGACGATCGGCCTGGGCGACGTCGTCGGCGGCGCCCTCGATGTCGCGCTCGAGCAGCAGGTTCTCGGGCACGCTGCGGGCGATGGCCTTCATGTGCTCGAGGCGATCGCGGCGCGCGCCCGCGGCGCGGTCGTCGGCGGCGGTGGTGGCGATCGCGTCGGTCAGATCCTCGGTGGTGAGCTGCTGGCCCCGGAGATCCCCGATGCCAGCGACCCGCGCGACGAGCTCGCGATAGCGCGCGTTCGGCACGTCGACGACGAGCTCCCGATCCGTGCCGCGGACGAGCCGCCCGCCGAGCGCGGCGACCGCGTCGGTGATGCGCTTCGCGGCGTCGGCGGGATCGGACACCGACAGCGTGACGCTGGCGGTGTGCGCGAGCACGGTCTGGTGCGGTCCCGCGCGGTCGACCGCGTCGTCCGCAGCGGCGCCCGCGGCGGCGGTCACGCCGGCGACAACGAGAGCGATCGCGAACGCCCGGGCCACGCGCTGCAGCCTAGTCCCGGGCCGGCGGCAGTGCACGCGATGTGATCCGTGCGCCGTGCGAGCAGCGCGTTCGCGCACGGGCCGACCACTTCGCGCAGGATCCGCTCGGCGATGGCGCGGGCTTCTGTCGCCGTCTGACGGCCGTGCCGGGCGTAGGCCGCGCGATCGACCTCGCGCAGGTCCTCGACGCGCGGCGGGGGAGGGCGGAACGCGGCGAAAGCCCGCGCGACCGCGTCGTGCACGCGCGCATCGCCCACCTCCAGCGCCCATGCCATGAAGCGCCACGCGAGCTCCGCGTGCCGTGACTCGTCGAGCACCGTCTTCTCGAGCACGGCGCGCACGGCCGGATTGGTCGTGAGCTCGAGGGCATCGAGCGCCTGGAGCGCGGCGACGGTCTCGCCGATGCAGCCTTCCATCGCGGTCTCGAACGCCACTTCGACGAGATCGCTGGATGTCGGCACGGCGCGAGGCAGCGGCAGCGCGGCCGCTTCCACGGGCTCGCCCAGGTATGCCGACGCCAGGGCGAAGCACATCTCCGCGTGGTTCACCTCGTCCAGGTTCGCCGCCAGCGTCTGGCGCACCAGCTCCGCCGGCGCGCCGAGCGCCAGCAGCTGCATCGCGAAGCGCGAGAACGACGCGACCGACGCGTGCTCGAACAAGCCGTCGCGCGCCCACGCGTCGCCGAGCGCGCGGCGCGTCGCGGCGTCGAGCGCCGACACGTCCGGGACGTGATCGGTCGACCAGCCGCGGCCGGGGCGCAGCTTGGCCGTGACCACGCCTTCGTCGATGAAGAACGTGCGCCCGACGTAGCAGGGGAAGCTCTCGATCGCGACGTCGTAGCAGCAGTCGGTGCCGCTCGGGTACGGACCGCCGAGCACGTCCGTGACGACGCCGTTGGCGACCTGGCACTGGCCGTCGATCCGCGGCAGCGCAACGCACGCGCTGGGGCAGGGGCCGCCGTCCGGCGTCAGGTACCCGATGCACACCAGCTGCCCCTGCCAAGCGTCCGGCGCCGCGTCGCGCGGATCGCTCGCGTCGCTGCTCGGCGCCGCGTCGCACACCGACCCGTCGAAGATGTCGCCGCCGCTCCCGCCCGTGCCGCCGCTCCCGCCGAAGGAGATGCCGCCGGTGCCACCGCTGCCGCCGTGCCGCCGCTGCCGGCGTCGAACTCGACGCCGCCGGTGCCGCCCGAGCCCGACGGAACGAGCAGGCCGCTCTTCGCGCCGCAGCCGCCGAGCGCGAGCACCACCGGGCCGCCGTGCGCGATGGCGAGCAGCCTGAGCACGAGCTCGCGCCGGTAGCCGCGTTCGATCATTTGACGAACGTCGTGCAGGTGCCGCCGTTGCACTCCACGCTGATCGCCGCCGGGTCGATCACGGTGTCCCCGGTATCGACCGTCGTGGGCCCTCCCGCGCATCCGCAAGCCGGGTACTGCGCGTCGCAGATCGCTTCGTCGGTCTTGAAGCGCTGGACCTCCGCGTGGTTGATGCCGGTGGCGACCATCGTGCCGCAGCAGCTGACAGTGTGCATCGCGATCGCGCACGACGCGCTGTCCGTGCAGTCGCGATCGAAGCTTGGCCACACCGCTGGGTTCGCGGTGCAGTCGATGCTGTCGCCTCCCGCGTCGGCGCTGCCTCCGGTGCCCGCGACGGCGCCGGCGCCGCGCCGCTGCCGCGCCGCCGGTGCCGCCGGTGCCGCCGGTGCCGCCGCGCTGCCGCCGGTGCCGCTGGTGCCGCCGGTGCCCGCGCTGCCGCCGGTGCCCGCGCTGCCGCCGGTGCCCGCGCTGCCGCCGGTGCCCGCGCTGCCGCCGGATCCTGCGGCGCCGGCCGCGCCGCTGGCGCCGCCCGATCCGCCCGCTCCGCCCGATGCGGACGAGCCACTACTGCCCGCGCCGCCGTCGCTGCTCGCCGTGAACGACGACGTGCAGCCGACAAGGATCAGGGCCGGCGGCCAAACCACCCACGACGCGATGCGCGCTGCCATCCGGGGAGTGTACCGTGTTCCAGGTCCGACGAGCAGTGCGGTCGGCGTGATGGGCCGACGAACGCCCTTGAAACTTTCCGCCAGGCGCGTCATGGACGCTGGGCCTTGAGCTGGCTCCTCGACCCGAATCTGGCCCTGCTGGGCTTCATCGGGCTCACCTGCGTGATCGCGCTGATCCGCACGTTCACGATGCCGCGCTCGCAGGCCTGGGAGGTCCGCCTGGTGACGGGCCTCGTGATCGCGCTCGGCGGCGCGACCTACGCGGTCGCGCCGCACGCCGCCGGCTACGTGGCGACGGCCGCGTGGCTGGCGATCGTGCTCGCGCCCGGGCTCTTGAGCCAGGCGATCGTGCGCCGCGTCTACCGGCGTCAGTACGTGCATGCGGCCAGGATCGCCCGCGTCGTGGCGGTGCTTCGCCCGCGCGGCGAGTGGCGGAGCGCGGCGACCTTCTACGAGGCTCTCGAGGCGCTGCGGGACGGCAGGCGCGACGCGGGGCTGGCCACGCTCGAGCGGCTCGCTCGCGGCTCGTCCGGCATGGCGTCGTCGGCGCGCGCCGAGCAGCTGGCCGCCACCGGCGGCTGGCGCGAGCTGCGCGCCGAGCTCGACGCGCGTCCCGACGGCTTCGAGCTCGCGCTGCTGCCGCGCTACGTGCGCGCGCTGGGCGAGACCGGCGAGCCGGCGCGCATGCTCGCGGTGATCGCGCGGACGGGCTCGCGCCTGGACGCGCCGTCGGCGCGTTGGCTGCGCTACCCGATGCTGTTGTTCGCGTTCGCGTTCTCGGGCAGGCGAGACCGCGTCGCGGAGCTGCTGGGCGGGCCGCTCCGTCACTTCGACGCGCCGGCGCGCGCGCTGTGGCTGGCGACCGCCGAGATCGCCGCCGGCGATCCCGACGCCGCGCGCGCGCGCCTCGAGGCCAGCTACGCCGCCGCCGACCGCTTGCTCGCGCAGAGCTTCGACCAGCGGCTGGCGAGCCCGCCGCCGGTGGCCGCGCCGCTGCTCGACGACGCGGCGCTCCGGACGCTGGCGCGCCTGGAACGCGACTGGGACGGCGAGCGACGCTACGCGCCGGATGCCGGCTCGGAGGCGCGCCCGGTCGTCACCTGGGCGATCGTCGCGGTGCTCTTCGCCGTGTACGCGCTCGAGGTGGTCAAGGGCGGCGCCACGAACGACCAGACGCTGCTCGCGCTCGGCGCGCTGGCGCCGGAGCGCGCCCTGCACGAGCCGTGGCGCATCGTCACCGCCCAGTTCCTCCACTACGGGCCGGTGCACATCGGGGCGAACGTGCTCGGCCTGCTGGCGCTCGGCGGCTTCGCCGAGCGCACGCTGGGGCGCGTCCGTTATCTGGCGGCGTATCTCCTGTCCGGCACGCTCGCCCTCTCCGTCTACGTGCTGCTGGCGCGGCTCGGCATCACCGCACCGGAGATGCTGATCGGCGCGTCCGGCAACATCATGGGCATCGTCGGCGCGAGCGCCGCCATCGTCGCGCACGGCTGGTGGCTCGAGCGCGCGCGCGCCGCGCGGCGTCACCTGTCGCTGATCGTGATGATCGTGGTGCTGCAGGCGGGCATCGACCTCACCGTGCCCGGCATCAGCTTCGCGGCGCACGCGCTGGGTGCGGCCTTCGGCTTCATCCTCGTGGGGCCGATGGTCGGCATGGCGCTCGGGCGCGTCGCGCTCGTCGGCTCCGTCGCGATCGCCCTCTCCGTCGGCGGCGAGCGCTTCGCGTCGCGCCAGGCGCGGCGCCTGCTCGCGTGCGACGCGGACAACCTCGGTGCGTGCGAAGATCTCTGCCACGACGGGACCGCTACGGCCTGCGAGATCGTCGGGCAGCGCTACGACACCGGCGACGGCGTGCCCATCGACAAGGCGCGCGCGCGCGGGTTCTACGAGCTGGCGTGCAACGCCGGCCGCTCCCGCGCGTGCAACAACCGCGGCGTGCTGGCGGATCGCGGCGAGGGCGCGGCGCCCGACCCGGCCGCGGCGACGCGCTGGTTCCGCAAGGCGTGCGACCTGGACGACGCGCGCGGCTGCCGCAACCTGGCGCTGATGGTCGGCAGCGGGCAGGGCGACGACGATGACGCGCGCGTCGCGCGCGCGGCGGTGTCCAAGCAGTGCGCCGCCGGCGACGCCGAAGCCTGCAAGCTCCGCGACCAGCTCGGGCGCTAGCTCAGCGCGTGCGCGGGAAGATCAGCGCGTACGAGCCCTTCGCGGTCTCGATCAGCGTGGTCTTGTCCGGGTGGGCCGCGGGATCGTAGTGCGGGTACCACGCCAGGGACTTCCACGCGGGCGTGTCCTTGACGAACTCCGGTACGATCAGGTCGAGCTCGACGTAGCGGCCCGCCGTGCGCTGGCTCACCGCCGGCCCGAAGCTGAACGACTCGAAGCCGGGCCGCGGGTGCAGGTCGTTGTGCATCGCGCCGCCGTAGGCCAGGACCAGCGACGGCTTGCCGCTCTTCTGCTGGCGGTCGAGCAGGATCTCGATGTCCTGCCGCGTCAGGCGCCCGATCATGTCGAGCATCGTGGCGACGTCGTTGTCGCCGGCCTTGATGATCGCGTCGTACTCCTTGCACGCCGGCGTTAGCACGTGCGGCTGGATGCCCATCGCCTTGGCGGCGTCGCCGAGCGCGATGAACTCGTTCTGATCGCGCTTGGCCTGGTGCTTGGTGACGGCCTTCTGCTGCTTTGCGACCTGCTTGACCTTCTTCTTCGCGCACTTCGGATCGGCGAACCACAGCTCGAGCACGAGATCCGCGGCGGTCCCCTTCACCAGCGGCAAGAGCGCGGTCGTGAAGCGCTTGGTCGCCGACTCGATCGTCTCCGAGCCTTGCTGCGCGTGCGTCTCGCCGATGGCGAGCACGCGCGGCTTGTCCGCGAGCACGGCCTTGAACGCGGCCTCCGGCGTATCGAACAGGCGGCAGCCGTCGCCACACGCGTTCGTCGGCGCGTGCCGCGGCGCGGCCGACGCGGCGCCCGACGCGGCAAGCGGCGTCGAGGCCGAAGCCGCGGGCGCCGGCGCCGCGCCGTGCTTCGCGCACGCGATGCACGCGAGCGCGGCCAGGGCGGCGAGCCGCGCCGCCGGCCGCGCCGGACCGGCAATCCCCATCAGGCGCCTCCCGGTTGCGGGCGCAGGGCGACCACCGGGACCTCCTGCGCGAGGGCGCGGCAGTCCTCGTCGGTGGGCGAGAGGGCGCGGCCCAGCATGAAGTTGCCGAGCTTGGAGAACGCAGCGGGGTGCTTGCCGGCGTAGGCGAGCAGCCGGCGCACGGCGTCGTCCTCGGCCAGCACCTCGGCGCGTGCGGGGAAGGTGCGGGTGCGGACGGTGACGCGGACCTCCGGCGTCTTGTCGATGTTCCGGAACCAGTCGGCCTTGCGGCCCCAGCCGGAGCAGATGATCCACGTGTCCGTCGCCTCGTCGTGGTCGACCACCTCCACCACGGTGAAGCGCGGGCTGCCGGACTTTCTTCCGGTGTGCTCGAGCATCAGGAAGCGCGTGCCCATGACGAAGCCGAGCTTCGCCTTGTACAGCGTGATCGGTGCGCGCAAGAACCAGCGCAGCAGGCCGCTCGGCTTCTTGGCAGTGAGCTTTCCAGGCATGGCAGAGCCCAGGATATCTCAAGCCGACGAAGACGCGTAGGCGTTCAGCGGCTGCGGCTCGAGCGGGATTCGGCGCTCCTCGTAGCCGTAGGCGGTGGGCGCGAGCTCCACCGCGGTGTGCAGCGGGATCGAGAGATGCGGGCAGTCGGCCTGGGGCTTGCCCATCAGGTAGCCGTAGAGCGCGCGCAGCACCGCCTGGTGCGAGATGATCAGGATCGGATGGCGCTGGCGCTCGAGCTCGATAATGACGGGCTCCAGGCGCTGGATCACGTCGGCGTAGGACTCGCCGCGGGGATAGCGGTAACGCAGCTTGTCGGCGGCGCGCGCGCGGTACTCTTCCGGCATGCGCGCCTTGATCTCCACGTAGGTCAAGCCGTCGCACACGCCCGCGTCGATCTCGTCGAGGGCTCGCCACGATACCGGCGTGTGGTTCAGCGCCTCGGCGGTGCGCAGGGCGCGCTTGAGCGTGCTCGACCAGACGATCAAGTCCTCGCTCGCCTCGCCCTGTTCGCGCATGAAGTGCGACAGCGAGCGCGCGTACGCCAGCCCGCGCTCGGACAAGCCGGTGTCGCCGCCGATGCGGCCCTGGACGTTGAAGCGGCTCTCGCCGTGACGCGAGAGATAGATGTGCCGCCGCGCCGGGTGGAGGTTCATCAAGAAGAAGATGATGCGCGCCTCCAGGTAGCCTTCCATGCGATTGACCACGACCTGGCGACCGACGTCGATGAGCTTGACGTAGCTGCGCTCGTCGTCGTCCACGGGCTCGTAGGTGCGCTCGTAGGCGGCGATGCGCGCGCGGAAATCCCGGATCGCTTCTTCGGGTGCGATGTCCGCGTAGTCCGGCGAGCGCAGCTTGTTGGCGCGCACGTTGGCCTCGACGACGCTCTCGTCCTCGCAGATCGACTCGATGAACACGACCTGGGTGCCGGCGGCGCGCAGGCGCTCGTAGATCATGTCGCGCCGCGCGCGCTCGGTGTTGGTCGCGTCGTAGAGGCCGATCTCGCCGCCGCCCCGGAGGAACCCGAGCAGATCGTCGAGCGCCTCGAGGGCCGCGCGCTGGCGCGCTTCGTGCCCGTGCTGGTTGTCCGGCGAGAAGAACTCCGCCGGCTGTTGCGCGCCCGCGATGCGCCGGCGGTAGTCGCCGACGTTGAAGATCTGCGTGCGGTAGCCGAGCCACGCCAGGTAGCGGCCGAGCTTGCGCGCGACGTACGTCTTGCCGCGCGCCGGCAGGCCGACCATCACCAGCGCCAGACGCTGGGGTTCGGGGTGGACACGGATCATTGGCCAGGAGCGTAGTCTCCTGGCCGCGCCAAGCCAGCCTGTTTTCAAGGGTTGTCGGTCCGGCGCGGAACCGCGGCGGCCAGCGCGCGCACCACGGCGGCGTCGTCCGAGGCCAGCACCGCCGTGATCGCGGCGCGCACGCGCGGCGATCCGGTCTCGGCCGACAGCGCTTCCACGCGCGCGCGCTCGGCGCGATCGATCGACGGTGCCAAGGCCGCCAGCGCGGCGACGCGCTCTTCGTCTGCGCCGGGTGACTCGGCGATCTGCCACAACAGCTCGCGCGGCAGCGCGCCGCGGTGCGGCGCCGGCGCGGCGCCGCGCAGCGCCGCGAGCCAGTCCGCGGGCGTGCGTGAACCGCGTTGGAGCGCGCCGCGCTGCGCGCCGGAGAGCGCCGGCCCGGGGCGCCGGATGGCGCGGATGCACGCGGCGATCGCGTGCGCGTAGTCGCTGGCCAGCTGCTGCTCGCGCGACTCGGTGGCGTCGGCGGGGAGCCCGACCTTGACCGAGCCGCCGCCGACGAGATCGACGCGCAGGCGGGCCGCACCGACGACCGTGCAGTCGGAGATCTCGTCGGCGCGCACGAAGCGCCGTCGCGACAGCGGCGGGAGCGCGATGCCGTCGGCGCCGATCACGATCGTCGCGCGCACATAGCCGAGCGCCAGCAGCAGCACCGACGCGGCGAGCCCCCAGGCGTGCGCGAACGCACCGACCGCCACCACCGCGGCGAACACCAGCACGAAGCCGACGTCGAGGATGCGGACGCCGGCTTCGATCCGCGTGCGCCGGACGTGGAGCGCGGCGAGCCCGGCGACGCGAGCCGCTGCATTCGCCTCGGCGAGCTCGAACGTCTCCGCGCGCGGCCCGGGACACCCGCGCCACTGCACGACGAGCCCGCGCTCGCCGGCGGGGACCACGGCGGTGATGCGCGGCCAGGCCGCGAGCGGCTTGCCCTTGAACGCGAGCCCGGCGGCGCTCGCGCCGAGCAGGCCAGCGCCGGTGCGCCAGGGCAGGGCGTACCAGATCGCGACGAACACGAGCGGCACCAGGGCGTACGCGGCGTTGACGCCGGCGGTCTGGACGCCGAGATACGCCGTGCAGGCGAGCGCCACCATCCAGCGCGCGAAGCGCGAGCGGCGGCGCGTGACGCGCACTTCGATGTCGGTGCCGGCAGCCATCGCGTTCGAGTCTACGCCACGCGGCGCGGGGTAGGCGTATGCTTGGCGCGTGCGACAGCGCCCGGATCTCTACTTCTTCGACGACGCGGAGCGCGCCGTGACCGGGCGCGCGCTCGACGTGCTGGAAGATGTCGCGCCGGGCGAGGCCGGGCCGCTCCACGACAACCTGCGGCGGCTGGCGCGCGCCGCCGATCTCGTGAGCGAGAGCCCGTCGGTGGTCGAGCACTCCGACGGCGCGTTGCTCGATCTGCTGTGCGCGGTGCCGGACTGGGATCTCGATCTCCACGTTCCCGTGCGCGTGACCTTTGGCCAGGCGTATCTGATCGCCAAGATCGACTTCCTCAAGGCGCTGGGGCGCGGCCTCGACGCCGCGGACGCCGCGGACGAGCTGCGCGAGCGCGTCGTGGCCGAGCTCGGCCAGTCGATCTACTCGAAGCTCGCGGAAGAGCTGTTCATCGCCATCGTCACCGACGCGCACGCCGAGCGCGAGCTCAAGGTCGCCGCCGCCCGCGCCCTGATCCGCATCTGGGAGGATCGCCTGCACACCGAGATCGACGACTTCGCGCCGGCGCTCGAGTCGATCTGGCGCGCACGCAACAAGCTTCGTCCGATCATCGGCACGACGCTCGGCACCCAGGAGTTCTTCCGTCTGCTCAGCGAGTGCAGCGACACGCGCTTCCTCGACTACTTCGGTCAGGACGTGCCGGACGAGCAGCTGCAGGCGTTCGAGGAGTTCCTGTTCGGTCTCGGCTTCGAACAGCTCGCGAGCTTGCGCGACGCGATGCAGTCCCGGGGCGCCAGCGCGGTCACGCCCGATCAGGCGCGCGAGCTGCTCGGCGGGCCGCCCTCCTGGTCACCGGGCGACGAAGGCCCGCAGGCGCTCTACACGAGCTACAAGCGCCGCCGCGTGCGCGCCCGCTTCCGCGCGCTCACCGGCGCGCCCGGTCCGCACCGGACGGCGGAAGAGTTCGTGATGCGCTCGCTGCTGGTGCGCGACTAGCGGCCCGTGCATCGTGACGCCGCCGGTCCAGCTCGCCTTGGACCGGGTCGCCGCCACGGGAAAGTCATTGCCGCCGTCCCCGTGATCACAGCGGGCGCACCCCACGCGCGCGCACTTGTCGAGGTGGTATAGAGGTACTACTATCGGGTATGGCCAAGGAGAAGGTGACGCTCACCCTCGACGCAGCGAACCTGGCGGAGCTGCGCTCGCTCGTGGGTCAACGGAGCCTATCGGCGACCGTTGACCATGCGATCGCGGCGCACATCTCCCGCATGAAGCACCTCGCAGCTGTCGACGAATGGCTCGAGGAGCTCGAGAGCCGTCACGGACCGGTACCACCGGAGACCCTCGAGTGGGCCGGTCAGATCGTGGAAGACTGGGCGAAGCGAACCCGTCGGCGCAAGGCGGGCTGATGTTGCTCCTCGACAGCGAGGCAATCTCGGCGATATCGAGCGGTCCGGCTCAGCGGCGCGATCGCGTGCGCGCGCTCGTCGCGCAGATGCGGCAACGGGACCTCCCTGTCGCGACCGTCGCGGCGGTTCTTGCCGAGGTCATTCGCGGTCGTGCGGCCGACGCGGCCGTGTTCTCGGGCCTGCGGCGCGAGCGCGTCCAGGTCCATCCGGTCGACACGCGGACGGGTGTGCGCGCCGGGCAGTTGCTGGGCGCCGCGCGCCGGGGCTCCGACGCTGCCGTCGACGCGTTTGTCGTTGCCGTCGCCGACCTCGCGGGGGGCGCCGTCATCGCTACGGTGGATGTCGTCGACATGAACGCTCTCGCGGCTCACGCGAGAGGCGTGAAGGTGGTGTCGATCCAGCCGTAGGCCACGTCGCGCGGCGTCGCTTGGCGCGCCGCGCGTCGCGCGCCAAGCCGCGCGGTAGCTCCGCGTGGAGCTCTCCGCCAACCGAGCCGTACGTCGTCACGGCGGATGCGGGCGCGGCGCTGGCCAGCGATTCCTGCCCCCACGTGGGGCTCATCATCCGCGCCGTCTGCGTCGACCTTGCGCTTGAGCTGGCCCGCCCTCGACAATCTGGACCAGCCGCGACGTCCGCGGTGCGTCCCCGAGCTCAGCTAGCTCGAAGTCCTGCCCCCACGTGGGGGCGAAAAAAAACCGATTTCGCGCTTGACGCGTTTCGCGGCCGATGTGGCCCGTCGATCGCCGGTCGCCCCTCGAATGCGTCGCTGTCGCCGTTGTCGACCCGCACGCGCGCGCCGCGCGAAGCGGGCGGCGCGAAACGCGTTCCGGCGTGCGTTCGCGCGTCAGCGCGCCTCTCGGGACGCTTCGAAACAGCATGTTATGAGAGCTTATGTCCCATCCCGACAACGACTGGAAGCGCGCGCACGACGAGCTCGTGCGCATCGCGGGGGAGCGCGCGGCGCTGGATCACGACGAGGGGCGCTGGCTGTTGGTCGCGCGAGACGCGCGCGTGCACGAACGGTTCGGTTTCGCGACGTTCGCCGAGTACGTCGAGCGCGTGCTTGGCTACGGGCCGCGGGTGACGGAGGAGAAGCTCCGCGTCGCCGAGGCGCTGCAGCGGCTGCCCGTGATCGAGGCGGCGCTCGCCGCCGGCGATCTTTCGTGGTCGGCGGTTCGCGAGCTGACGCGCGTTGCCGTCGGGGAGACCGAGCGCGACTGGCTGGCCGCGGCGAGGTCGCGCACCGTGCGTGAGGTCGAGCGGCTGGTGAGCGGGCGCAGGCCCGGCGACACGCCGGCGGATCCGGTGCGCCCGGAAGCGCGCCGGCACACGCTGCGCTTCGACGTCGCCGCGGAGACGCTCGCGACGTTTCGCGAAGCCATGGTGAAGCTGCGTCGCGATAGCGACGGGTCGCTCGACGATGATGCGGCGTTGTTGCTCATGGCGCGCGCGGTGCTCGGCGGCCCGACCGACGCCGGTCGCGCGAGCTACCAGATCGCCATGACCGTGTGCGAGCGCTGTGGCGCCGGCACGCAGCAGGGCAAGGGGGAAGCCATCGCCGTCGAGCCGGCGGTCGCCCGTATGGCCGCGTGCGACGCCCAGCACCTCCACGCGGGCGAGCGGGCGACACAGACGATTCCGCCGGCGACGCGTCGCGCGGTGATGCGCCGCGACGGCGGCCGCTGTCAGGTGCCCGGCTGCTGCAATGCGATCTTCGTCGACATCCACCACGTGCGCCCGCGCGCCGACGGCGGCGGCCACGATCCGGAGCTATTGCTCGTTCTATGTGGTGCACATCATCGCGCGCTGCATCGCGGTCGTTTCATCATCGAGGGACGCGCTTCCGCAGGGTTCGTTTTCCGTCACACCGACGGATCGCCCTACGGGCAGGTCGCGTCGCCCGATAACGCCGCGCGTGCGCTGTCGGCGCTGTGCGGGCTCGGCTTCAAGCGCGGCGAAGCGGAGCGGGCGATCGCGAGCGCCCACGTGGGGGACGGCAGCAGCGTCGAGCAGGTCTTGCGCGCGGCGTTTGCCGAGCTGCCGGCGCGCGCGCTGCGCGTGAGGGACAGCGCACGGCCGAGCTACAGCTCCGCGGGCGCGAACCCGGAACGGACGCCGGACCCGAGCTTCGCTGCCCGCTCATACCAGCTTCGCGCGGTTCGCAGGCTTCCCGGAACACCGTCGCCGTACTCGAACATAGTGGCGACGGCGAAGGCGGCGTCTGGCAACTTCGGCGCGAGCGCGCGGACACGATTTCGCGAGCGGGGATACTACGACACCACCCACACCATGTCCGTTGCTCGTCCCTGACGAGGCGCGCAGAGTGAGCCAGAAGCGATGAAGAAGACCCAGCCCAGGACCGGCTTGCGCATTCGCCGCTGGTTCGGTACGCAGGGTTGCCGTCTACCTTCTTCCTGGCGTCGGTGTGCACACCGTGGGATCGAGCGGAAGAGCCCTACATTCGCATCGCGACCGGTGACTATCCGCAACGCCGTCGCGAAGTCGGGCGGGGCAATGCCCTCGCCGTCGATCACCCGTCGCGACCGCGCCCGCGCGCGGTTCCGCGCCGGACCGACAGCATGCCCGTGGCAAAACACTCGTGACGCCCGAGCCGCCTCCGGTTACCCTGCGCGCGGGTGCTCGGGCTTTCGCCGATCGCTATGCGTGTGCCCATGGTTGGAACGCGGTCGCGAGGAGATAGAACATGGATCGAAGGAACTTCGGGCTGGCGGTCGGGGCGAGCGTGGTTGGCTGGACGCTGGACGCGAGCGCGGCCCCTCGGAAGGGACTGAAGTCCTCGCTGGTCAAACAGCAGACCGGGCTCACCGCGGCGCAGAAGGCGATGCTGGTCAAGCCAGGCACGCTCACGACGTCAGTGCGCCTCTCCGCGCGTCGAACGTACGCCGGCGGCGCCCGCTTGACGACGCAGCTGGTCGAGAAGGTCGACACCGGAAGTGATCTGATCGTGCTCGGCTCGTTGCTGTTCAAGGAAGTCAAGTGGCCGATCATCTCGGTATCGTTCCGGCCTGCCGTCGCGCGGAAGCCCGTGCTGATCGACGTCTATGTCACGGCGGCCAGCCACAGCAACACGCAGCTCAAGATCGCCAGCGGGAGCGCCACGGCGCTGCAGACGTTCGCGAGTAGCGAGCCCGGTCACATGGTCGCGGTCATCACGCCGGACACGACCAGCGAGCAGACCTGCTTGATCTCGCTGACGTACGCCGAGCCGTCCCGCCGGACGATCGACATCAAGTACATCGAAGTCACGCCGACCCGATAGAAAGCCCTCAATCGGGCTTGGCCAGGGCTTGCTGCACCTTGCTGTGGCGGCGACCGTAGAAGACGTAGATCGCCATGCCGAGGGCGAGCCAGATCGCGAGCCTGAGCCACGTCTCCCAGGGCAGCGCGAGCATCATCGCCATGGCGACGACGATGCCCATGATCGGCGTGAACGGCACCCAGGGCGTCTTGAACGGGCGCTCCATCTCCGGGTGACGGCGGCGCAGGATCCACACGCCGGCGCACACGATCACGAACGCGAGCAGCGTGCCGATGCTGACCAGCTCGCCCAGGATGCCGATCGGGATGAGCGCGGCGAAGATCGCGACGAAGACGCCGACGGCGATCGACGACAGCCAGGGCGTGCGGAAGCGCGGGTGGATGCTCGCGGCCCAGCGCCACAAAAGGCCGTCGTGGCTCATGCTGAAGAACACGCGCGACTGCGCCAGCAGCATCACCAGCATGACCGAGCCGAGGCCCGCGATGGCGCCGATCTTCACCAGGAAGCGCCCCCAGTGCACGCCCGTCGCGTCCACGCCGACGGCGACCGGGTCCGGCACGTTCAGGCTGGTGTACGGCACGAGCCCGGTGAGCACGCCCGCGACCAGGATGTAGAGCACGGTGCAGACCACGAGCGAGCCGAGGATGCCGAAGGGCATGTCCTTCTGCGGCCGCTTCGCTTCCTGCGCCGCGGTCGAGACCGCGTCGAAGCCGATGTACGCGAAGAAGATCACGCCGGCGCCGCGCAGCACGCCGCTCCAGCCGTAGTGGCCGAACTCGCCGGTGTTCGGCGGGATGAACGGCGTCCAGTTCTTGTGCAGCGGCGCCCAGTGGGCGCTCGACAGTGTGCTGATGCCGAGCCCGACGAAGACGAGCACCACCGACAGCTTCACCATCACGATCGCGGTGTTCACGCTGGCCGACTCGCGGATGCCGACGACGAGCACGGCCGTCACGAGCAAGATTGCCAGCAGCGCCACCAGGTTGAAGTCGGCGGTGACGTGCGGCAGCGTCGCGGCGTCGACGTGGGCCTTGTCCAGCAGGTGCTGGATCGTGCCGACCGGCGCCCAGCGTCCCTGGAAGAACGCGAGCTCCGTACCGGGCGAGGCCGTCAGCGCCGGCGGGATGTGGATGCCGTAGTCCTGCAGGAAGCTGTTCAGGTAGCCGCTCCAGCCGACGGCGACGGTGGCGGCGCCGAACGCGTACTCGAGGATCAGATCCCAGCCGATGATCCAGGCGAAGATCTCGCCGAGCGTGGCGTAGCCGTAGGTGTACGCGCTGCCGGCGATCGGGATCAGCGACGCGAACTCCGCGTAGCAGAGGCCCGCGAAGCCGCAGCCGATGCCCGCGATCACGAACGACAGGATGATGGCCGGCCCCGCGTACTGGGCGGCGGCGCTGCCGGTCAGCACGAAGATGCCGGCGCCGATGATGGCGCCGACCCCGAGCGCGACCAGATCGAGCGGGCCGAGCGCGCGCTTCAGTCCGCCGTCCTCGCGGTCCGCCTCGGCGCGGAGTGCGCCGAGGTCCTTGCGTGCCAAGAGTCCCATGCGTCTGCGGCCTCCGCCCGCGCTTATACCCTGCGCCGGGACGTGCTAACCAGGCCTCGCCATGGCGATCAAGCTCCACCGGTTCCCGATCAGCCACTTCTCCGAGAAGGGCCGCGCGCTGCTCGACTTCAAGCAGCTCGACTACGAGATCGTCGAGCACCAGCTCGGACTCTCGCAACTTGCAGTGTACCGCTTGAGCGGTCAGCGCAAGGTTCCGGTGATCGAGCACGACGGCAAGGTCGTCGCCGACTCGACGCAGATCGCGCTCTACCTCGAGCGCACGTTCCCCGAGCGCCGGAAGCTCTTGCCCGCCGACGAGGGACGTCGCCGCGACGTGCTGGAGCTCGAGGATCGCCTCGACGGTGTGTTCGCCATCGCCAGCGTGGTCGCGTGGATCGACACCATCCGTGATCAGCCCGACGTGCTCGCGCGCGTCCTGCGCACCGAGGTGTACGGCATCGGACGCCGCACCGCGCGCGCGCTCGCGCTGCTCGGCAAGCGGGGACCGCGCGGCGGCCTGGTCGAACGCTCCAACCACAAGACCGCACGCATGCTCTCCGAGCTGTGCGATCGTCTGGCCAAGTCGAACTACCTGGTCGGCGACGAGCCGTCGCTTGCGGACATCGCCGCCGTCGGCCTCACGCTACACCTCGAGTTCCCGCACTCGAAGTACCTCGGCATCCCCGATTTTGCCGGCGTCGGCGCCCACGGCTGGGCGGACAACCCGGACTACGCGCGCTTTTTCGAGTGGCGCCGGCAGTTCTACAAGGACTTCCTGAAGTAGGGATTGCCGGTCCGGCGCGGAACCGCTTGGCGCGGGCAGCGCTGATCGCCGCCTCACGCGCTCAGGAAGCGCCGCCGTGGAGCACGAGCAGCAGCCGCGCGACAAGCCAGAACGTCGCGATCGATCCTGCGACGTAGGCGACGGCGATCTCCACGCGCTCGAGCCAGCGCTGCCGGAGCAGCGCCATCACGCCCAGCACCGCCAGCACGAACGCGACCTGTCCGATCTCGACGCCGCCGCCGAAGCCGACCAGCGCCGCGGCGATGTGCGCGTCGGGGATGCCGATCTCGCGTAGCCCGCCGGCGAAGCCGAGGCCGTGCACCAGGCCGAAGACCAGCGCGATCAGCGCACCCTCGCGCGGGCCGGGCCGACGCGCGCCCGCGCGTCCGAGATCGAGCGCGACCAGGACCAGGCTGAGCGCGATGCACGCCTCGGCGGCCTCCGGCGCGACGTGCACCCAGCCGAGCGCCGTCGCGGAGAACGACACGCTGTGCGACAGCGTGAACGCCGTCTCCGCGAACAGCACGGAGCGCAAGCGCCGCAGCGTGAGCACGAGCAACAGCAGGAACAACAGGTGATCGGCGCCGCTGGCGATGTGCCGCACGCCCAGCCCGACGTACTGCCGGGCGATGGCCGTGCCGCTCTCCGGCGCCGGGACGGTGAAGCGCGGCGCACGCGCCGTCAGCAGCCGGGTCTGTACCGAGCCGTCGGCGCGGGTGAGCCACACGACGGCGTCCGGGATCCCGCGACCGAGCCCGCGGATGCCGACGTCCTGGCCGGCGAGGGCGCCGGGACAGTGCGCGACCAGCGTGTGCACGAGCCCGATGTCCGTCGCCTCGGGCTTGGCCGGCTCGGTGACGCGGCAGCCTCGCGGCAGGATCGGCGAGAGCGTGACGCCGGGCACCGCCGAACGTAGCCGCACCAGCAGCGTGCCGCCGTCCTGCTCGGTGATCTCGAGGTACGCGCTGAGCATGCCGTGCGCACGCGCGAGGCGCGCCGGCGCCAGCAGCGCCAACGTCGCGAGCAGGACGACGAGCGCGCGCTTCATCAGTCTTCCGCCGAGGCCTGGGCAGGGCTCGCGGCGCGACGCGTCGGCTCCAGGTGACGCACGCGCTTGCCGTCGACCTCGATGTCGTAGCGCGGCAAGGCCTTGTCCATGAACGCCGCCACGGCGTCCTCGCGCTTGTCGATCAGGTAGTCGAGGGCGACGCGGCTCCGCACCTCCTCGAAGCGCGCGGGCCGCGCGGCGGTGCGCGCGATCACGCGCACCAGGTGCCAGCCGTACTTCGACCGGACGGGCTCGCTCCAGGTGGCGGGCGCGGTCGTCGTCACGACGCGCTGCACGTCGGGGCCGAGCTCGTCGCCGACGTCGGCGATGGCGCGGCTCACGCTGCGCGAGATCGGGAACGCGTCGCCCAGCGGCGGCGGCGCGTCGCCGGCATGGGCGGCGCTCCAGGCGATCGCCTGCGGCCGGAGCGCCGCCGCCTCGTCGCGGGTGCGGGCGAACACGTGGGTGAAGCGTGCGCGCGCCGGCACCGCGTAGCGCTCGGCATGTGCCGCGAAGAACCCGCGCAGCGCCGCGTCGTCCGGGCTGCGCGAGGCACCGCCGAGATCCTCGGCCAGGAAGAGCACCTTCTGCACCAGGCGCCGGCGCACGATCGGGTCGTCGCGATCGAGCCCGAGCCGCGCGGCCTCGCGCACCAGCACCTCGTCCTCGATCTGCCGGCGCTCCGCGCCGTCGAGGCCCGCGCCGTGCGTCTGC
Organism: uncultured delta proteobacterium; assembly: GCA_963775185.1. GTDB lineage: Bacteria > Myxococcota_A > Polyangia > Polyangiales > Polyangiaceae > JAPSGB01. The sequence goes on from CAVZIE010000027.1 coordinate 52,072, forward strand.
ACGCGGATCACCCGGCTCGCGTCCGGATCGCGCGCGACCGCGAACAGCAGACCGCCGAGCACGGCGAAGTGGACGACGCGACTGGTGCGCGCGATCGCGAGCAGCGCGCCCAGGCGCGATCGCGCCGCCGAGGTCTGTTCGCTCGCCGGCCCGGCCTCCAACGTGGCAACCATGCCGCAATCTAACTGATGCCGGTCCGGCGCGGAATCACCTGCCCGCGGCGCCGAGCACGCGGCGCAGGCCCGCGTAGCGCTGCGACACGCTGAACGCGAGCAGCTCGTGGGCGCGCTCCGCGGCGCTCAGGCCGCCGGAGTAGCCGGGTACGGCGAGCGCGGGGCCGGCGACCGCCGGATCGCCGGCGGCGAGCAGCGCTGCGCGACACGCGATGCGCTCCACCGACCGCACCCACTCGACGAGATCGAGCCGGCGACCGCGATCACGCACCAGCGTCACGGCCTCGGTGACGCGATCCTCGGCGGCGCGATCGAGCCGCGTGTCGAGCGCGTCGCGGAGCGCCGTCGCCCGCCCGTCGAGACTCGCCGGCGCGACCACGTCCGGTCGCGCGAGGGCGAACGCCGCGCGGATCAATGCCTGGAGCTCGTCGAGTGTCGGATAGTAGGCGAGCACGCGCCAGGGGCCGCGGAAGTAGGTCATGTGGTGCACCGCCACGAAGCCGAGCTCGAGCAGCGAGCGGCCGGTCAGGACGGAGCGTCCGAGCAGCACCACCGGCGTCGCGTACGGCACGGTGCCGACGCCGACGCGGGCGTTGTCCGCCTGCGCGAACACGGCGGGCTCGGTGAGCTCCAGCAAGCGGCTGGCCCAGGCGAAGCTGCGCACGGCGCCGACGGTCGTGGTGGACGGATTCTGACGGAAGCGCTCGTCGGGCAGCGCCAGCGCGCCGCGCCGTTCGCGTTCGGCGAGGGCGATCGCCACCGCCGCTTCCGCGAGCGCAGCGAGCAGCGCGTCCAGCGCCATGTCGTGATCTTCCGGCTGCAGTCCGCGCCACACGTCGTCGTCGAACGGACGCGCGGCGGCGATTGGCGCGATCGGCGCGCGCTCGACGTAGGTGGTCTGCTCGTCGGGAGCGGCTTCGCCGAGCGCGACCAGCGCGGCGCTCGCGGCGAACGTGCGATCGGCGTCGCCGAGCTCCGCGAACATGCGATAAAGCGCGCGATAGGTGCCGGCGTGCGCCGGCGAGGCGCCGGCGCCGAGCTCGAGCACGCGCGTGGCGACTACGCTCTCGCCGGCAGCGTGCAGCAACTCGCCGAGCTCGATGCGCCGCTCCACGTCGCCGGGCTGGAGCACGAGCAGCCGGTCGAGCGCGGCGATCGCGCGGGCCACGTCGTCGAGCTGGCCGCGGCTCACGTCCGCGAGCTTGCCGAGCAGCGGAACGCACTGGTCGCTGGCGTTCATCGCCTCCAGGCGCGCAAGCTGGCGGTCGTACGCCGCGGCGACGCCCTTGAAGTCGCCGGTGTCGAGCAGCGCGCGCTCGATCGCCTGGAACGCGCCCCCGACCTGCGGATCGTCCTCGATCGCCGCCTCGTAGAGCGCCACGGATCGCGGCGTGTTGCCGGTGCGGCGCGCGCACAGCTCGGCGGCGTCCACCAGCGCGCGGGCGCGCAGCGCCCGATCGTCGATCTTCTGTGCGCGATCGACGCGCATGCTCACCGCCTCGTTCCAGTTGCCGGACGCCTCGTAGATGCCGAGCAGGTGCTGGGCGAGATCGGCGTCGCCGGGCCGGAGCTTCAGCGCCGCCTCGAGCGCGCGCTGCGCGGCGGCGAGCGAGTCCGCCGCGGCGACGGTCAGCGCGTCGGCCGCGGCTTCGCCGTCGAGCTGCGGCGCGAGGCGCGCCAGCAGCGCCGCGGCCAGCGCGCGGTCGCCGGTGGAGCGCGCGATCGCCGAGCGGCCGCGCAGCGCCTCGCCGTCGTCCGGCGCCAGCGCCAGCGCGCGGTCGAGCAGCGCCGTGGACTCCGCCGTGCGCCCCTGCATGCGCTCGATCTCGCCGAGGGCGACCAGCACCCCGGCGTGGCGCGGGCTCGCCTCCGAGCCCAGTCGCTCGTCCGCCGCCGCGTAGCACGCGCGCGCCGCGTTCCAGTCGCCACGGTCGAAGTGACTCTCCGCTTCCACGACCAGTCGCTCGATGGCGACGTCCGCCTCGCTGCTCGATCCGTCGAGAGCGCGCGCCAGGCCGAGCGTCGCCCACTCCTCGGCATCGACGACGGCGACGCCCGCGACGTGCGCGACGAGCACGCGCGCGTCGTCGGCGCTCGTGTCGACGCCGAGGGCGCGCGCGATCGCGTGGTCGAAGCGCTCGTTCGCGCCCACGCCGACCAGGCAGCGGCGCGCCGCCGGGTGCGCGACCCACTCGCGGATCGCCGTCTCGTCGCGCGGCGGCCGGAAGCTCTCCGGTAGGCTATCCAGGGTTTCCGGGGGCGGCTCGAGCAGGACGGCGGCGCGCATGGCCGGCGGAGTCTAGACCAAGTCCAGACCGGCCTTGACGCGCCGGTGCGGTTGGCGAAATGTTGAAGGTGTATTGGTATCTTCGTCTGGAGGCGGAACCACCGCCCGGCACACGGCGGAAGCGCGCGTCGGCACGACGCTGCGTCGCAAGTGGCACATCGACCGGCTGATCGACATCGGCGGCATGGCCGCGGTGTACGAGGCGACGCACCGCAACGGCAACCGCGTCGCGATCAAGTTGCTGCACCCGGAGCTGTCATGCGACGGGGACGTGCGCGATCGATTCCTGCGCGAGGGCTACGCGGCGAACAAGGTCGACCACGCCGGCGCGGTCACCGTTCTCGACGACGACGAGACCGACGACGGCGCGGTGTTCCTGGTGATGGAGCTGCTCGACGGCGAGCCGCTGGCGACGCGGCTCGAGCGCAAGGGCAGCCTGGACCCCTCCGAGGTGCTGTTCATCGGCGACCAGATCCTCGACGTGCTGGCCTCCGCCCACGCTCGCGGCGTGATCCACCGCGACCTCAAGCCGGCGAACCTGTTCTTGACCCGGGATCGCGGCGTGAAGGTCCTGGATTTCGGCCTCGCGCGCGTGCGCGAGAGCACGTTCCAGGGCGACCGGACCCGGGACGGGATCGTGATCGGTACCGTGTCGTACATGGCGCCGGAGCAGGCGCAGGGGAAGAACGACCGCATCGACGCGCGCAGCGATCTGTGGGCCGTCGGCGCGGTGATGTTCACGGCGCTCACCGGGCGCATCGTCCACGAGGGCGGAAGCACCGTGGAGCGTCTGATGGCCGCGATGAAGAATCCTGCGCCGTCCCTCGCCAGCGTCGCGCCGCATTTGCCCGATGCGCTCGTCGCCTACATCGATCGCTGCCTGGCGTTCGAGAAGGACGACCGCTTCCCTGGCGCGCGGGCGATGCAGAGCGCCGGGCGCGCCGTGTTCAGCGAGATCGCGGGTCAGCCGATTCCCAGCCTCCAGCGCTTCAGCATGGCCGCGGCGTGGAACGTCGGGGACGTCGCCGCCGGCGGCGACGTGACCGCCGCGGATCCGACCGACGTCGCCGTCAGCGTCGTGTTCGAGCCGGAGGGCGGGGGCAGCGTCGTGCTCGACCTCCAGCCGAAGGTCACGTTCGCGGACGACGCGGCGCCGTCGTTGGTGACGGACAGCATGATCGCCGACATCGAGGACGTGCCGGAAACCCTCGCCTCGCGCGCGCCGGTCAAGCCCGGACGCTCGAAGTAGCGCTACTCGACGAGCGCCGCGTAGCGGTCGAGCTGCGGCAGCACCGCGTCGCGCGGGCCGCTTTCGATCCGCAGTACCACCTCCGTCACGCCGATGCTCGCGTAGTAGTCGAGCTTGGAGCGCTCCGGGACGGTCCCGTACGGCACGACCTGCAGCGTCGCGGGATCGCGCCCGCGGCGCTCGAAGGCGGCGCGCAGATCGACCAGGGCGTCGGCCACGCCGGCGCCGCCGATGGGGATCCAGCCGTCGCCCCACTCGGCGATGTGTTCGAACAGCTTCGGTCCCGCGGCGCCGCCGACCAGGATCGGCGGACGCGGGCGCTGCAGCGGCTTCGGCCACGACCACAGCGGGTCGAAATGAACGTACTCGCCGTGGAACGACGCCTCGTCCGCGTCCCAGATTCGCTGCATGGCGAGCATGTGCTCGCGCACGCGCGCGCGCCGGTGCTCGAAAGCCACGCCGTGCGTGTGCATCTCCTCGCGGTTCCAGCCGTAGCCCACGCCGAACACGAAGCGCCCGTCACTCAGGTGATCGAGCGTGGCCACGGCCTTCGCCGTCACCACTGGATCGCGCTGCGCCACCAGGCAGATGCCGGTCCCGATCCTGAGCCGCGTGGTCACCGCGGCCGCGGCGCCGAGCGCGACGAACGGGTCCAGCGTGCGCTTGTACTCTTCCGGCAGCGTGGCCGCGCCGGTGGGCGCCGGCGTCTTCCTGCTGGTCGGGATGTGCGTGTGCTCCGGCATGTACAGCGAGTGGAAGCCGCGCGCTTCTGCCTCCCGCGCGAGCTCCGCCGCAGCGATGGACAAGTCCGTGGTGAACATGGTGACGCCGATCTGCATCATGGCTCCAAGCATACCGGCTTTGGTCGCGTGTGCCGGCCGCTTGCGTTAGGGTGGATCCCGTGCCCCGGGAATCAGCCAAGCTGAAGGTCGCCGTTGCCCAGATCGAGAGTGTTGTCGGCGATCTGGACGCCAACCTCCGGAAACACGTCGACGTCATCGACGAAGCGCGCAGGCAAGGCGTCCAGTTGCTGCTCTTCCCCGAGCTGTCGCTCACCGGCTACATCGCCTCGAAGGACGCGCTCGGCTGCGCGATCTACCGGACCGACCCGCTGGTCGGCGAGATCGCGAAGGCGTCCGGCGACATGTGCACGGTGTTCGGCTGCATCGAAGAGGGGCCGGGCGCGCAGTTCCACAACGCCTGCCTGGCGGTCAGGGACGGCAAGCTCGTCTTTCTGCATCACAAGGTGAACCTGCCCACGTACGGCGCGCTGGAGGAGGGCAAGCACTTCGCCGCCGGGCGCTACGTCGAGACCTTCGCCGTCGAGCCGCCGTGGCGCGCCAGCATCCTGATCTGCGCCGATCTCTGGAACCCGGCGCTGGTGCACCTGGCCGCGGTCCATGGAACCACGGTGCTGATGGCGCCGATCAGCTCGGCCGTGGAAGCGGTCGGCATCGAGTTCGACAACGCCGACGGATGGGACCGCTGCCTCGGCTTCTACGCCATGATCTACGGCATGCCGGTGATGGTCGCGAACCGGGTCGGCGTCGAGGGCGATCTGCACTTCTGGGGCGGCTCCCGCGTGCTCGATCCGTTCGGGCGCACGGTGGCCCGCGCGGGAAATTCCGGCGAGGCGCTGGTCAGCGCCGAGCTCGACTACCACGCCGTGCGCCAGGCGCGCTATCGCCTGCCCACGGTGCGGGACTCCAACCTCGACCTGATCCTGCGTGAGACGGCGCGACTGGTGCGCACGGTGGGAGTGCCGGAAGCCGTGCGGGACAGCTGATGCAGGACTTCCTGCTGGGCGACCCGGACCGCGCTTTCCGCGCGGAGGTGCGGGCGGTACTGGCGCGCCACCTCGGCCCGCGCGCTCGCGCCATCGAGGACAACGAAGACTGGGAGGCGGTGAAGGCGGTCGTCCGCGCGCTGGGCGAGGCGGGCTACTTGCGGCTGATGTTTCCGGACTTGTACAGCGGTCCGCTCGCCGCGCCCGGGCTCGTCCACGCGACGATCCTGAGCGAGGAATCGGCGCGCCTGAGCTACGCGTTCGAGACGACCATCGCCACCGCGCTGAGCTGCGCGCTGCCGCTCTACCGGCACGCCACGCCGGCGGTGCGCGAGCGCTTCCTGACGGGGCTGCTGGACGGCAGCGCGGTGGGCGCGATCTGCGTCACCGAGCGCAACGTCGGCTCCGACGCCGCGGGCATGGAGACCCGCGTAGAGTTCGATGCCGCCCATAACGAGTGGGTGATCAACGGCTTCAAGCGCTACATCTCCAACGCGTCGGTCGCCGACGTGTATCTGGTCTACGGAATTGCCGATCCGGAGCTGCCGGCGCACAAGACCATGAGCTGCGTGGCCGTGCCGGGCGACGCGAAGGGCATCTCGTTCCCGCGCACGTATCATTTCATGGGCCGCCGCGGCTGCGTCGTGGGCGAGGTCGCGTTCGACAACTGCCGGGTGCCGGCCGATCACGTGCTGGGCGAGGCGAACGCGGGTCACCGCGTCATGCTCGGCATGTTCAACCTCGAGCGCATCCTGCTCGGCGGCTCGGGGCTCGGCGTGGCGCGGAGCGCCTTCGAGATCGCGACCGCGCACGCCCAGTCGCGCGTGGCGTTCGGCGCGCCGCTCAGCGAAAAGGAGCTGGTCTGGGACAAGGTCGCCTCGATGAGCTGGCGCATCGACAGCGCGGAGCTGCTGACCTACCGCGCGGCCAGGATGTACGACGCCGGCGCAGACGGGCGCGCGCTGATGAAGCCGGCGGCGATGGCCAAGCTGGTGGCGAGCGAGACCGCGAACCACTGCGCCGACATCGCCGTCCAGATCCTGGGCGGCGACGGCTTGACCAAGGAGTACGGTCGCGCCGAGCAGATCTACCGCGACGCGCGTGCGCTCACCATCGTCGGTGGTACGTCGGAGATCGTGAAGTACGTCATCGCACGCCGCGACTTGCCGGATCATCCGCCGGGGCTCTGACCGGGCGCGCACATGGACATCGCCAGCGTCTTCCATCAGGTCGTCGACCGCCACCCCGAGCGCACGGCGCTGGTGTTCGAGGACCGGCGCTGGAGCTACGCGCTCTGGCACGGACGCGTGATGCGTCTGGCGCAAGCGCTCGCGGATCTCGGCGTCCGTCCCGGCGATCGCGTCGCGTTCTACGTCAGCACCTCGGAGAACTCGGCCACCAGCTACTTCGCCTGCCAGGTGCTCGGCGCCGTGGCCGTGCCGCTCAACTTCCGCTTGTCGCCCGGCGAGGTCGCGTACGTGCTCTCGGACTCCGGCGCCCGCGTGCTGATCTACGCGAGCTACCTGGTCGAGAACGTGCTCGACGTGCAGAGCCGGCTGCGCAGCACGCACGACTACATCAACTGCGCCGCCGACGCGTCCGCCGTGCCGCCGGGCCACCACCACTTCGAGACCCTGGCCGAGCAGACCGTCGATCGCGGCGACGCGCGCCCGATCGCCGGCGAACAGCAGCTCTCGGCGCTGGTCTACACGTCGGGCACGACCGGTCGGCCCAAGGGCGTGATGCACGGCCACGCCAACGACGTCGCGATCGCCATGAACTGCGTGATGGAGTACGGCCTCACGCACAACGACGTCGCGCTGCACATCGCGCCGCTCTACCATGTGGGCGGGATGCAGGCGTTCTTCATCCCGCACCTGATGGTGGGCGGGACCAACGTGGTGCTGGGCCGCTACGACGCGCTGGCGGCGCTCGAGGCGATCCAGAGCGAGCGCGCGACCACGCTGTTCGCCGTACCCGCGCAGATCCAGGAGATGCTCGGTCATCCGCGCTTCGCCGAGCACGACGTCCGCAGCCTGCGCATGATCACCACCGGCGGTGCGGCCATCTCCGTCGCCACCATGGAGCGGACGATCAAGGGGTTTTGCCCCGCCATCTTCAACGGCTACGGGATGACGGAGGCGAGCCTGACGCTGTTGCTGCATCCCGAGGACGCGCTCAGCCACCTCGGGTCGTGCGGCAAACCGACGCTCATCAGCAGCTGCCGCATCGTCGTCAACGATCCAGCGCGCGACGTCGCGCCCAGCGAGACCGTCGGTCCGGACGAGATCGGCCAGCTGATCGTGCGTGGTCCGCAGGTCATGCTCGGCTACTGGAACAACCCGTTCGAGACCGCGAAGCGGGTCAAGGCCGGCTGGCTCTACACCGGCGACCTGATGAGCCGCGACAGCGCGGGCTACTACACGTTCCACGGCCGCGCCGACGACATGATCGTGTCGGGTGGCGAGAACATCTACCCGCGCGAGGTCGAGGAGGTGCTGTTCCGCTGTCCGGGCGTTGCCGACGCGGCCGTGGCCGGGCTGCCGGACGCGCGCTGGGGCGAGGCGGTGACGGCGTTCGTGGTGCGGGGCGATCCCGCGCTCACCTCCGATGCGATCGACACGCACTTCCGCGCGAGCCGCGATCTCGCTTCGTTCAAGCGTCCGCGCCGCGTCGTCTTCGTGGAGCGTCTGCCGCGCAATCCCAGCGGCAAGGTCGTCAAGCGCGATCTGCTGCAGCAGGCCGTGTCGCCAGGGGCTTGATGCCGGTCCGGCGCGGAACCCCGCTGTCCGCCCGCGGGGTTCCGCGCCGGACCGGCCAACTAGGCCTTCGGCGCTTGGGTGCGGCTGGCGCCGGCGTGACGCGCGCGCGACAAGTACTCGATCAGGTCCATCTTGGTCAGCAGCGCTTCGAGCTTGCGCTCGGCGTCGACCACGATCGCGACCTCGCCGCGCTCGAAGATGTGCGGCAGCTCGCCGGCGCTGTCGTGCATGCCCACGGTGGCGACCCGGCGCGTCATGACCTCGACCAGCTTCACGTCGCGCGGGCGGCCCTGGACCAGCAGCTGGAGCAGATCGGTCTCGGTCAAGATGCCCGTCAGGCGGCCGCTCTGGGTGCACGGCATCTGCGAGATGCCGTGACGCTTGAGCAGCTCGACGGCGTCGCCCAGGGTGCGGTTGTCCTCGATCGAGATCAGGATCTGCGGCGGCAGCGCGCGCACGATGTCGCCGATGCTGCCCATCTCCCAGTCGGCTTCGAGGAAGCCGCTCTGGCGCATCCACGCGTCGTCGACGAACTTCGAGAGATAGTTCCGGATCGAGTCCGGCAGGATGGTCACGATGCGCGAGCCCGCGGGCATCTCCTTGGCGAGCTGCATCGCGGCCCACACTGCCGAGCCGCTCGAGCCGCCGCACAGCAGGCCCTCTTGACGGATCAGCTGACGCGCGACGCGGAACGAGTCGCGGTCGTTGCTCTTGATCCAGCGATCGACCAGCTTGCGATCGAGCACGTCGGGGATGAAGTCGTAGCCGATGCCTTCGACCTTGTAGCTCCTGATCTCGCCGGGGCCGGCGAGGATCGAGCCCTCGGGATCGACGCCGACGACGAGGCAGTCGGGGAGCGCCTTCTTGATCGCGCGCGCGACGCCGGTGATGGTGCCGCCGGTGCCCGCCGTCAGCACGACCGCGTCGAGCTTGCCGTCGCACTGCTCGATGATCTCCGCGCCGGTGCCGAGCTCGTGGGCCAGCGGATTGTCCGGGTTCGAGTACTGGTCGAGGATGTGGGAGTTCGGGATCGTCTCTTTCAGGTGCTTGGCGACCTCGATGTGGCTCTCCGGCGCGTCCCACGCGGCTTCGGTCGGCGTGCGGATGATCTCGGCGCCGAGCGCCTCGAGCACCACCTGCTTCTCCTTGCTCATCTTCTCGGGCATCGTGATGATCATGCGGTAGCCGCGCACGGCGGCGGCCAGCGCGAGCCCGATGCCGGTGTTGCCGCTGGTCGGCTCGATCAGCGTGTCCCCCGGCTTGATGCGTCCGGCCTTCTCCGCCTCGAGCAGCATGCGCACGCCGATGCGATCCTTGACCGAGCCACCCGGGTTCAGGAACTCGAGCTTCGCCGAGCAGCTCGCACGGCAGATCGCGCCCGATGCGCGAGAGCCGGACCATGGGCGTGTGGCCTACCGTGTCGAGGACGGAGTCGAGAATCGGCATGGGGCGCATGCTAGTCGACCCGCGCGTCCGCGTGGAGCGGAAGCGTCAGGCCCGGTGGCCGCGCAGCGCCGGCGCCGGGGAAATCCCGGCTAGCGCGCGCCGAGCGCCAGGCCGCCCTCGCGCCGGTCCGCGTAGCCCCAGGCGACGCCGCCCTGGATCAAGATGTCGTTCGCGTCGCCGATCGGCAGCGTCTTGTGCGAGACGTGGTGACCCATGGCCTCGAGCGCTTGGCGCACGCTCGCCGGGATCGGCCGCGCGCGCTCGTAACGGAACAGGTCGGGCGCGAAATCCTGGTGTACGCGCGGCGCGTCCACCGCCTGGTCGATGGTCATGCCGCGATCGACGAGGTTACGCAGCACCTGCACGACGGTGCTCGGGATGGTGTCGCCGCCGGGCGAGCCCAGCACCAGCGCGACCTCGCCGCTCTGCAGCACCAGCGTCGGCGCCATCGAGCTGACGGTGCGGCGGCCCGGCGCGGGCGTGTCGTCGCCGAGCGTGCCGAACGACGCGACCGAGTTGTTCAGCACCACGCCGGTGCCCGGCGCCACGATGCGCGCGCCGAAGCCCGAGGAGAGCGTGGTCGTGCAGCTGACCACGTTGCCCTCGGCGTCCACGACGGAAAAATGCGTGGTGTGCTCGCTCTCGAACTCGCGCATCGCCGCGTCGAAGCGCGCGTCGACTTGCTTGGAGGGCGTCGCGTGGTCGCGATCGATCGCCGGCGCGCGCGCAGCGAGCCACGCGGGATCCGTCCAGTGCGCGAGCCGCGCCGCGAGCGCGTCGTGGGAGAGCGTCTCGGGATCCACCACGTCGAAGCGCCGGTCGGCCTGGGCGCGTCGCGACGCTTCCAGGAACAAGTGCAGCTCCCGCGCCGAACCGGCCTCCTCTTTCCATACCTGCAGGCGGTCGAGCAGCTCGAGCTCCTCGGCCACGGCGACGCCGCCGGCCGAGGGCGGCGGCATCGTCTCGACGTCGAGCCCGCGGTACGTGATGCGGATCGGCTCGCGCACGATGGCGCGGTACGATGCCAGATCGTCCATCGACATGCGGCCGCCGAGGGCGCGTACCAGGCGCTTGGCCGTGGTGCCGGTGTAGAAGCCGTCGCGCCCCTGCTTGGCGATGCGCTCGAGCGTGCGCGCGAGATCCGGGCGGCGCAGCTTCTCGCCGCGCGTCTTCGGCTTGTCGCCGTCGCCGAAGATCTGCTTGGCGGCCTTGTCGCGCGAGAGCACGGGCCACGCCCAGCGGATCGTCTTCGCCTCGCGGTCGCCGATGGCGTGGCCGCCGCGCGCCAGATCGATGGCCGGCTTCAGCACCGCCGCGCGCGCGAGCTTGCCGAAGCGGTCGTGCGCGAGCTCGAGCCCGGCGACGCTGCCCGGCACGCCGACCGCCGCCGGGCCCACGGCGTGGTGCAGGATCATCGTGTCGAACACCTGCCGCGTCAGCGCGCCCGGCGCGCTCTCGCGGAAGTCGACGGCGACCGTGTCGTGTCCCTTCATGTGCACCAGCATGAAGCCGCCGCCGCCGATGTTGCCGGCGCTCGGGTGCACCACGGCGAGCGCGTACGCGACCGCCACCGCCGCGTCGACGGCGTTGCCGCCGGCCTCCAGCGTCGCCACGCCGACGTGGGTCGCGTGGCTTTCGACGCTGGTGACCAGCCCGCGATCGCCGCGCACCGCGCGCTTGCCACCGGCGCGCAGCGCGATCGCCGCCGCGGCCGGGGGAGGGGCAGGGTGCCGGTCCGGCGCGGAAGCACTCGGCGCGGCGCTCGCGACGGCGCGCGGCGCGGCGCTCGCGACGACGCGCGGCGCGGCGCTCGCCGACGGCGCGGGCCGCGACGACGGCGTCGGCGTGCAGCCCGCGAAGAGCGCGAGCGCGCAGAGCGCGCGCCTCACGGCGGAAGCTCCGGCAGCCGCCGGCGCTCCGACGCCAGCAGCGCGGGCTCGGCCGCCAGCGGCGCGCCGCCGAGGGCGCGGTAGCGCTCGTAGTGCTGCACGCCGAGATGCATCGCGGCGATCTGTGCCACGACCAGCGCCGGCAGCAAGCCGACGCCGCACAACAGCGCGCCGGCGGCGATCAGCACGATCAGCGCCGGCGCGAGCAGCGCGTAGCCGAGCAGCGTGCGCGCGCGCTGGCCGCGCGACAGGCGCCACGCGCCGGCGAAGCCCGCGCCGAGCGCGGATCGCGTCGTGGCCGCGCTGCCGTAGAGCGTCGCCGCGGCGCCGATGGCGAGCAGCGCGAGCGCGCCGACGACGACCCACAGCGCCAGCGGCGCGAAGCCGGCGGTGGCCAGCGCCGCGGCGAGCAGCGCGAGCGTCACCACGTACATGAGCGCGCCGACGGCCACGCCGCCGAGATAGCCGACCGCCCACGGCGCCGCGCCCTCGCGCAGATAGTGGCCGAGATCGCGCAGCGAGAGCGGCGGCAGCGGATCCGGATGGTTGCGCAGCATGCGCCGCGCGCCTTCGGCGAGCCAGCCTTGCACGGCGATCCAGCCGAGGATCGGCACCAGCTGCAGCAGCGACGCGGCGATGATCTTCTTCGCGCGTCGGGCATCTCGAAGGCGAAGGCGAGCGCGATCCGCGCGCTCGGCGGGCGCCGCTCGGCGGGGCCCGGCGCGAGCGTCAGGTCCGGCGGTGGGTTCATCCGATGCCGTACTGCGGCTGGACCTGGCTCGGCAGCGGCGTCGGCGCCTTCGCCGGGATCTCCTCGCCGCCGAGCGCGCGATAGCGCTCGTAGATCTGCCAGCGCAGGTGCAGCTGGCCGAGCTGCACGACGATCGAGGCCGGGTACACGCCGACGCACAGGATCAACATGCCGGCGATGCCGACCAGCGCCCCGAGGAAGCCGTACACGAACACCTTGACCATCACGACCGCCCAGGTCGCCCCGCTGTACGACATCAGCTTGCCGAAGGAGAGCGACTGGCCGAAATCCTCGGTCAGCTCCGCGCGCGTCTGGGCGGCGTTGACGACGACGGCGAGCGCGAGGCCGGCGATGATCGCCAGGCCGCCCACGCCGACCAGCATGCCGATGCCCACGGCCGGGTGCAGGCCGAACGCGAATACGCCGCTGATCCCGAACGACGCCAGCACTCCCAGCACGCTGAACAGCATCGCGATCGGCAGCATGACCAGCAGGCTCACGGCGAACGGCACCAGGCCGCGTCCGAGGTAGTGCGTGAAGTCCGCGAAGTCGAGCTTCGGTAGCGGGCGCGGGTCGCGCCGGACCAGCCGCTGCATCACCTCGCAGTGGTAGCCCGCGAGGGCGATCGGTCCGGCGATCGGGATGAACATGAAGACCGTGCTCAGCAGCAGTGTGGTCGTCCAATCGCGATCGCTGAACGCGAACTTGATCGCCGCGGCGGGGCTCACCGTCGTCTGCGGCTCCAACGGCGCGCCGGGAAACCCCATCGGTTGCATCTGCTGCATCTGCTGCATCGTAGTCTGCCGCGTGTCCCCGTGCACCGGGATCCGGGTCCCGACCCATGGGAATGGCACAGGAAGATCGGAAGGTCGGAAGACTTGGGGATGGAACGGACGAGGTGATCGGAGCGCCCGATTCACGAGGCGCAGGTCATCACCTGCCTACGTCTTTCCCGCCCACCAGTTGGTCTGCTCGTCGACTTCAACGTCACCGCCCTGCGGAACGGCTTGCGACGGCTCACACCCGAACACCCCGAATCCTTGAAAACCTTCCGCTCTTCCGATCTTCCTGTGAAAGCCCAAATGAGGGGATTTTCAGGGGACACGGTCAAGATCTTCCGCGTCGGGTCGGCGATCCAGTAGAACGGCACACCGCTCGACGCGTAGACACGGAATTTGTCCACCTGGTCGGTCGCCGCATTGCTCTCCGACAGGATCTCGCAGATGAAGTCCGGGCGAACCGTCACGGGACGGCCGGTGGGGCGCTCCGGCACGCGCTCACGACGCCATCCGGCGACGTCGGGTCGATAGACCTCGTGCGTCTCGAGCTCCACGTGGACTTCCGTGAGGACCCGCCAGCCGCCCGGGCCACCGCGCCCCGTCGCGCGGTGAAAGTGTTGGCGCACGAACGCGCCCAGACCGGGCTGCGCGTCGGCGTGCTCCGCGGACGGTTCCGCCCTGTACGTCACGACGCCGTGGATCACCTCGGCGGGTGCGTCGCCCAGGCTTGCCAGGTCGGCTGCGGTGGCAAGTCGATGTGCGGCGTCCGGCACGGGTCGAGCAGCATGTGCCCGGACCGGGCCGAATCCGCGCCCGCCCCGCCCGGGTTCAGTCGGCGCATGTCCGGTCCAGCGCGACACGGCGGCGATGGGCGGCGCCGGCCGCGCGTCCCGGCGCACCGGGATCCGGAGTAGACTCGCGCGTCATGTCCGATCGCCCGTTCATCCCGCTTCGCGTCGCCGTGCTCACGGTGAGCGATACGCGCACCCTCGAGACCGACAAGAGCGGCGCCCTCGCCGCCGAGCAGCTGGAGAGCGCGGGGCACCGCGTCGCGGCGCGCGTCATCGTCAAGGACGACGCGCCGGCGATCCGCGGCCAGGTCGCCGGCTGGATCGCCGACGACGCGGTGGACGCCGTGATCACCACCGGCGGTACCGGCATCACCGGCCGTGACGTGACGCCGGACGCCCTCGCGCCGCTCGTCAGCAAGGCCATCCCCGGCTTCGGCGAGCTGTTCCGCATGCTCAGCTACGCCGACATCGGCACCAGCACGATCCAGTCGCGCGCCGAGGCGTCGCTGTGCGGCACGACGCTGGTGTTCGCGCTGCCGGGCTCCACCGGCGCGGTCCGCCTGGCGATGGAGAAGATCATCTTGCCGCAGCTCGACAGCCGCACTCGCCCCTGCAATTTCGTCGAGCTGCTGCCGCGCGTGAAGCGCGACGCGCCGGCGTGAGCGCCGGCGCTACGCGACCACGGTGAGACCCGTGTCGGTGGCCGCCCACACGTCGAGATCGCCGCTCGGCGCGGCCACGACCGGGACGCCGAGCATGCGCGCCTCGCGCACCACCGTGGGCGCGCCCTCGTCGCGCGACGCCGTGAGCAGCAGATCCGCCGCGGCAATCCACGTCAGCGTCTCGGGGCGCGGCAGCTGGCCGACGAAGCGCGCGCGCGGGAACGCGCGGGCGAGCGCGGCGCGCTCGGGACCGTCGCCGACCACGACCAGCTCGGCGTCGGGGAGCAGCGCCGCGGCGGCGAGCCCCACGCTGACGCGCTTGCCCGGCACCAGGCGTCCGACGATCACGACCAGGCGCTGCTCGGCGCCGATGCCGAGCTTCGAGCGCGCGCCGCCGCGATCGGGCGTTCCCAGCGTGTCGATCGGCGAGGGCGCGACGTGGCTCGCGTCGAGCAGCTCGGGCACCGTGCCCGCGGCGAGGCGATCCCGCAGATCCGCCGACACGAAGCGGAAGCGCGCGCCGCGCGCGAGCAGCGCGCGCACGATCAGCAGGCGCAGCGCGCGCGGCAGCTTGAGCAAGAGCCCGACGTCGCTGCCGTGCGCGACCACCTCCAGCGGCGCGCGGCTCGCCAGCGCGACGGGCCACGCGTTCGGCACGAGCCAGTGCGCGACCACGTGGTCGAACGGCCCCAGGCGCCTGAGCGTGCGGCTCGCGCCGAACGCGAAACGCAGCGCGCCGAGCGCGCGGATCGGGCGCTCGCGCAGGCGGGATACCGCGCCGGGAAAGCCAAACAAACCCAGGTCCGGCAGGCGCTGGACGAAGTCGACCGCCCCGGCGACGGCGCGTCCCGGCGCGATCACCGTGACGTCGTGGCCGGCGGCGGCGAAGGCGCGCGCCTCCGTCTCCACGAAGTGGCCCGCCGCGTCGCCCGGGCGCGACGGGTAGGAGGTGGTCAGGATGGCGACCTTCATCGACGCTCCGTCATAGACGAGGCAGCTCCCCCATGTCCTTCAATCCCTGTGCGCCGTGGGTCTCGAGCAGCGCGCCCAGCGCCCGCAGATAGCGGAAGCTGTAGATGCCGGCGTTGTGGCTGTCGCCCCAGGAGAGCTGGATCGCGTAGTTGCCGACCTGCTCGATCTCGCGGATCTCCAGGTTCCCGCCGGCGACGAAGCGGATCGTCCCGCTGTGCCCCTGGCAGGTGGCACACGGGCAGAAGCCTCGAAGGATCTCGTGGGGATAGCTGTACTCGTGGCCGTCGGCCCAGGTGATCGAGAGCACCGTGGCGCCGTGGGGGGCCTTCACGCCGGTCGGCTGGGTCCTGGGGTCCTGGGCCATGCAGCCCAGGTATTTCGCGGAAAAGAGTCGCGCTGTAAAGCCGTCCTCCGGAAAAGGGGCTTGCAGCCCGCCGCGCCGGATGTCATACGTCCGGCCCCTTGGCGAATCCCAGCGAATCAGTCCAGTGCAAGCCGCTCGAGGTCCAGGTCGGGGACAAGGGCATCGAGCGCGCTATCAAGCACCTGAAGCGTAAAATGGCCGCGGAGGGCATCCTTCGCGAGCTCAAGCGGCGCCGGCACTACATGAAGCCGAGCATCAAACGCCGCAAGAAGATGAGCGAAGCGGCGCGGCGCCGGCGCAAGCGCCAGAAGATCGAGCTCTAGGGCGCGCCACCGGTCTGCGATGTCGGATCGGGAGGGCGAAGCCGGACTTTCCACGATCGCGGTCCACGCGGGCGAGGAGCGCGACGCCTCCGGCGCGCTCGAGCCGCCGCTGGTGCTGTCGAGCGCGTTCGCGCTGGGCACGGCGGACGAGGCCGCCGGCGCGTTCCGTGGCGAAAACGATCGCTGGATCTACGGGCGCTGGGGCAACCCCACCGTCCGCCAGCTCGAGCAGAAGCTCGCGGCCCTCGAGGGCGCCGAGGACGCCGTCGCGACGGCCAGCGGCATGGCGGCGGTCACCGGCGCGCTGCTCGCCAACCTGCGCGCCGGCGATCACGTGGTGGCGCCGCTGGCGTTCTACGGCGAGAGCGCGCGGCTGCTCCGCGAGCGGCTGCCCGCCTTCGGCATCGAAGCCACGTTCGTCGACGCCACGCGCAGCGACGCGGTCGCGGAGGCGATCCGCCCGACGACGCGCGTGGTGTACGTGGAGAGCCCGGCCAACCCGACGCTGCAGCTCACCGACATCGCCGCCGTAGCGGAGCTCGCGCACGCGCGCGGCATCACGCTGATCGCGGACAACACCTTCGCCACGCCGGTCTGCCAGCAGCCGCTGTCGCTCGGCGCGGATCTCGTGCTGCACTCGCTCACCAAGGCGATCGGCGGTCACGGCGACGCCATCGGTGGCGTCGTGGCGGGATCGCGCGAACGCGTCGCGGCGGTGGCGGATCTGGTGGTCAAGGGCTTCGGCGGCGTGCTCGCTCCGTTCAACGCGTTCCTGGTCGCGCGCGGCGTGCGCACGCTCGCGCTGCGCCAGCGCCAGGCGTGCGCGTCGGCGCTCGCCATCGCGCGCTTCCTCGAGGCGCACGCGGGCGTCTCGCGTGTGCACTACCCGGGGCTCGCGTCGCACCCGGGCCACGCGCTCGCGAAGCGACAGATGCAGGACTTCGGCGCGCTGGTGGCGTTCGAGCTCCGCGGCGGCCTCGACGCGGGCAAGCGCGTGCTCGAGCGCGTGCGCGTGATCTCCCACGCCGTGAGCCTGGGCGACGTGCGATCGCTGGTGACGCACCCGGCCTCCACCACCGCGTCGACCATGCCCGCGGATCTCCGGCTCCGCGCCGGCATCGCCGACGGCCTGCTGCGCCTGTCCGTCGGGATCGAAGACAGCGCGGATCTGATCGCGGATCTCGATCGAGCGCTGGCCTGAACCGCGCCGCACGTCCGCGGGATTCCGCGCCGTTTCGACAGACCACTGAACCTCCGGCAACCCTTCACAAATTTGGCCGTCGTCCGGGGCGTCGGGCAACCTGGGTCACTCCGCGCCAGCGCCCTGGCGAGCGACCACGATGGCCCTCCCCGAATCCACCCCGCGAAACGCGCGCGTCGCCCGCAGCGATCCGCCCCCGGCGCTGTCGGCGCCTGTCCCGCAAGCGCCGGCCGGCGCACCGCCGCTGCGCTTGCGCAAGCTGCTCGCGCTGGCCGTCGTGGCGCTGATCGCCTGGGGGCTGTACCCGCGCGCGAGAGCGGCCTGGGCGCTGCACTCGCAAGCGACCGTGCTCGCCGACTACGCGCTGTGCATGGCCGGCCCGACCGGACCGTCGCTCTTGCGGGACAACCCGTCGCAGTTCAAGCGGCTGGTGCGGCGCCGCTTGATCTACTCGGCCGCAGGCGAGCGCCCGTTCGAGCGCTGCGCCGAGGGCGCGCTGTCGCTGACGGGATCGACGCGGATCGAGCGCGCGCACCGGGCGACGGCGTGGAGCTTCGTGGAGTACGGCGGTCCGGCGTCCGCGACGACCGGCGCGGCGCGGCGCGCGGCCGTGAGCATCGACAATCTGGCGGTCACGACGCGGCCGTTGGCCGAGCTCGCGCGCGACAGCTGGCCGTTCGTGCGCGACGGCTGGACGCACCTCGTGCGTCCGTCGCTGGGAGCGCACGAGGCGACGCACCCGGTCGATCTGCCGCGCCCCGCCGTGGGCCGCGGCCTACCGGCGTGGCGCGCGCGCTACCGCGCGCTCCACGCGGCGCGCGGCGCGCTCGTGCTCGCCGTCGGTCGCGGCGCGAACCTCAGCGTGTACCGCAGCACGGACAGCGGCGTGAGTTGGTCGCCGGCGTCGCTGCGCGAGCCGGGACTGGCGTCGTTCGCCGAGCGTTGCGCGGCGCAGGACGGCGCGCGCTCCTACACGTTCACGACGAGCCAGGATGGTCGCCGCACCCTGGTGACGTCGCTCGGCCCGGACGGTGCGCCGCAGAGCGCGGATCTCGCGCCCGCTTCGATGACGGTCGTCTCCGCCGCGTGCGACGAGGACGCGCTCGTCGCCGCGCTGACGCCGGCCGACTCGCGCCAGGTCGCGTTCGAGCTGTGCCCGTATCGCCAGCCGTGCCGGCCGCTCGCGACGCCGGCGTTCGAGGGCGTCGGCGCGCGCCCGCAGCTGCCGCTCGACGTCGCGCGCCTGGACGGCGCCACGATCCTGGCCGTCACCATGCACGGGATCGTGCGCGTGGCGTCGACGCGCGACGACGGCCGGACGTGGACGCCGTACAGCGTTGCCTTCGACCCCGAGGCGCACCCCGAGGTCAGGACGAGCGTGCAGGCGCCGGTGCAGCTGCTCGCGGCGGGCAAGCGCGTGCTCTTGTACGGCGGCTCGAACCGCCCGGCGGACACCTATCCCGTGCTGATCTCCGACGACCTGGGCGCCGCCTGGCGAACGCCCTGAGGCTCAGGAACCGAGACAGCCGAGGTTGACGGCGACCTTCGCGTTCGCGTCCGCCTGCACCACCTGGCACGTGGCGGGGCAGAGCGTGATCTTCGTGGGGTTGCCCGGGTTGTCGTAGTACCAGCCGCCCTGGCCGCCGCCCGGCGCCGGGCACGCCGCCGCGCTCGCTACCTTGGGAATGGTGGACGGCGGTGGGTTCCCGCCCGGCGAGTACTCCACGCTGACCTTGTTCGGGTCGACGATGCCCGCATCGCTGGTCGGCATGTTGTAGTCGCAGCCGATGGCCGACGCCTGGATCGTGCTGAGCACCGACTGGAACGTCGTGTAGTCGCCGTTGGCTACGTTGTAGTAGTGGCACGGCCCGGCGCCGCTGCAGTACGTGGAGTGCGACGGCGCGCCGCCGCCCTTGGCGATCGTCTCCAGATTGCCGAAGGTCGCGCCACTCATGCCGATCACGTAGCTGCGCACGCCCTGACCACCGTTGTACGCGGTGGTCAGGATGTTGCCGATGGTGGTGAGGTTGCTCGTGCAACCCGACGGATCGCCGTCCGTGATCAGGATGCCGATGATCGTCCGGTTCGGGTTCGACGCTTTCTGGTTGCTCGTGAACTGGGTCAGACCGTTGGCGGCGCCCTCGGTCGGCGTGCCCGTGCTGGGCCCGTGGCTGTTGAGGGACGCAACGAACGCCGACGTGCCACCTGGAATCGCCGTGAGAGCGATCTCCGGAGTGTTGTAGCCCGCGCCGCCGCAGGTGCCGCTGCCCAGCGCGAAGTACTGGAGTGCCACGCGTACGTCCTGGGTCGCGTTGGCGTTGGCCATGAACCCGGCCAGCGCGTTGACCGCGTAGCACCACTTGGAGCCGGTCGAAGCCTGGTAGTTGCCGCTGACATTGCAGTCGCTGCCCATGCTCCCCGACTGATCGAGCATGACGTAGATGTCGAGCGGGAGCGGCTTGGCTTCCGCGGTGGCCGCGGCGCACGACGCGTCGTTGTTGAAGCCGCCGTCGTCGACCGGGCCGTCGTAGGTGAACTGCACGTCGAGCCCGGCGTCGGCCGGTCCGCCGCCGCTGCCGCCGCTGCTCGAGCCGGCGCTGCCGCCGCTGCCGCCGGTGCTCGCGCCCGCGCTGCCGCCGCTGCTCGAGCCCGAGCTGCCGCCGGTGCCGGCGAAGCCGCCGGTCGCGCCGCTGCCCGAACCCGCGGCGCCGCCGCTGGCGCCGGCCGAGCCGCCGCTATTGCTGGCGCCGGATCCGGCGTTGCCGCCGGCGTTGCCCGCGGTACCGCTACCGCTGCTGCCGCAGCCGGTCACTACGAGCCCCCCGATCGTTACAAGACCAACAAGCCCAAGAGCGACACGACGAACGCGCATGCGTCAAGTTTGCCGCGACAACGGGGATCCGCGCAAGCGCGTTCGCTCGCCGAGGGTCGCCGAGGGCGACTTCCGGCCTCCGGCGCACGCTCAGGAGCCGAGGCAGCCGAGGTTGACCTCGACCTTCGCGTTCGCGTCCGCCTGCACCAGGGTGCACGTGGTGGGGCACAGGGTGATGGTCGTGGGGTTGCCGTTGTTGTCGTAGTACCAGCCGGCCTGGCCGCTCCCGGACGGGCAGGCCGCGGCGTTGTTGACCTTCGGGATCGTGGACGCCGGCGGATTGCCGCCTTGCGAGTACTCCACGCTGACCTTGCCCGGATCGACGATGCCGGCGTCGGTCTGGGGCATGTTGTAGCTGCAGCCGACGGCCGCGGTCTGGATGCTCTGCATCGCTGCCAGGAACTGCGCCGAGCCGCCCGACGTCGCCGCGTCGAACGACTGGCCGCCTCCGGCACTCGCCCAACTGTCGAGGTTGGTCTTCATCTGCGCGGTCGGATCGATGCCGATGACGTATGTCCGGATGGACGGCGTGCCGGTGTATCCCGCGGCGGCCTCCGCTTGCACCGCCGCGGCGGTCTGGGCCGAGCAGTTCGGGTCCCCGGGTAGCCCGTCGGTGGCGAGGACGATCACGACGGTGTGTGTCGGGTTGGCGTTCTTGTGGTTCTTGGCGAACGTGACGGCGCCGGTCAACGCCGCCACGGTCGGCGTGTAGATGCCGTTCACCGACGGGTACGTGTTCATCATGTTCTGCAGCGTGAGCGCCTGGCCTGTGGCGTTGCCCGGGAGCGGCGCCATCGGCACCAGCGGCGTGGCGTAGCTGTTGGCGGCGCACTCGTTCTGGGTGGGGTGCGCGAACATCGTGAACGCGACGCCGATGCCCGCGGCGCCCGGGCTCTGGAAGAACTGGTTCATCGCGTTCTTCACCGGGACCCAACGGCTCGCGTTGACCATCGAGCCGGATCGGTCGAGCACCACGTACAGATCGAGCGGCAAGGGCTCGGCCTTCGCCGTCACGTCGGCGCAAGAAGCGTCGGTGTTGAAGCCGCCGTCGTCGACCGGGCCGTCGTAGGAGAACACGACGTCCAGTCCCGCGTCCGCGGGGCCGCCGCCGCTGCCGCCGCTGCTCGTGCCCGCGCTGCCGCCGGCGCCGCTGCCTGCGCTGCCACCGCTGCTCGCTCCGGCGCTGCCACCGGCGGCGCTGGAGCCGCCCGAGCCGCCCGCGCCACCGCTGCCGCCGCTGCCGCTGACTCCGGCGCCGCCGCCGCTGCCGCTGCCGCTGCCGCCGCCGCTGCCGCCGGCACCGGCAGTGTCGTTGCCGCCGGCGCTGCAGCCTGCGACTGCGAATGTGGCGATCAGAGCGAGATAGGCCAACCCACCAGCGACACGACGAGCAAGCATGCCCAAGTGTGCCGCGATCGGCGGGACGCGTGCAAGCCGGGCGGCGAGGTTCTGGAACTCGCGGCGGCACGGTGGGTGGGATAGCGTGGGAACGATGAACTCGACCGAGCGCGCAGTCGCCTTCCACGAGGTGGACGCGGCGGGGTTGGTGTTCTTCCCACACTTCCTTACCTACGCCCACGAGGCGATGGAGCGGTTGTTCGGCGGGCTCGACGGCGGCTACGTGGCGCTCGTCACCACGCGCCGGATCGGGCTGCCCGCCGTGCACGTGGAGTGCGACTTCGTTGCGCCGCTGACCTACGGCGACGTCGCGCGCATCGAGACGTCGGTCGCCAAGCTGGGCAATCGCAGCATGGTGCTGCGCTATCGCGTGCTGCGGGCGAGCGATGGGCGCGCGTCCGCGGAGATCCGCCACACGGTGGTGGCGACGGATCTCGATCGCCTGGAGAGCTGCGCCATGCCCGACGACGTCCGGGCGATTGCGGAGCAGCACCTGGAGCCGGTCGGATGAAGGGGCTCGTCGCGCGGGCCGCCGCGGCGAGCGCGCGCGCGGCGCGAGCGCGCTCGCGCGGACCGCGGCCCGCGCCGCGCGGGGTCGAGCTCAGGCTGCTCTCCGGCGCCGACCACTACGAGGAGCTGGTGGCGCGCGAGATCCCGTCGGCGAAGGTCAGCTTGTGGATCGCGACGGCCAACCTGAAGGAGCTCCGGGTCGAGGCGGCGATCGGCACGCGCGCTCGCGCGCGCGGGCGTTACGTGTCGATCCTCGAACGCTTCGCCGACCTCGCCGCGCAGGGCGTCGAGCTCCGCATCCTGCACGGGCGCACGCCGTCGCGCGCGTTCCAGAGCGAGCTCGCGGCGCGACCCGCGCTGGCGGCACGGCTCGAGCTGCGCGAGTGCCCGCGCGTGCACATGAAGATCGTCGCGATCGACGGGCGGCTGCTGTACCTGGGCAGCGCGAACTTCACCGGCGCCGGGCTCGGCGCGCGCAGCGAGGGCAAGCGCAACTTCGAGCTCGGCGTGCTGACCGGCGACGACTACCTGCTCGACGTGGCGCAGGCGCGCTTCGACGCGGTCTGGTCCGGGCGCGAGTGCGGTGCGTGCCGCCTGCGCGCGGAGTGCCCGGCGCCGATCGACACGCTCACTGCGTCCGCTCCGCGATCCGCGACAGCGCCCGCCGCACCCAGCTCTGCGAAGCGTCCCCGGAAGCGACCGGGTCCGCGTCGCCGGCCAGCACGCTGAGCGCGCGGACCTTGACGCGCGCGTCGGCGAGCCCGGGCGAGCCCGGGCTCGCCTCGCGCTGGTCGAGGATGCGGCGCCACACCGCGAGCGCCGCCGGCCACGCCTGCTGTTCGACGTACGCGTCGGCGAGCGCTTCCAGGCGCGCGGCGGAGGGATCGCGATCCGCGGCGTCGGCGAGATCGCGGAGCGCGTCGTCGATGCGCCCGCGCTCGCGGCGCAGCCGGGCGCGCAGCGCGAACGCGTCCGCGGCGTAGCGCGGCAGCCGCACCGCGCGCGCGCACAGCTTCTCCGCCTCGTCGGGATCGCCCATGGCCTGGCGCAGGCGCGCGAGCGCGAGCAACGCCGGACCGAAGCCCGGGTCCACGCGGATCGCGTCGAGGTAGTCGCCGACGGCCTGGGCGGCGTCGCCACGCCGCTCGTGCTCCTGCGCGCGCCGGAAGAGATCCGCCACGAGCGCGCTCGACCAGACGTGATTCCGCGCCGGACCGGCATCCCCGGTAGCAGGCGGAGGTGCCGACCTCGGCGGCGCAGCGGGCGGCGGCGCGGCGCTTGGACGCGGCGGCGCGGCCGGCACCTCGGCGAAGCGCGCCACGGGCTGGGCCCAGGCCGGAGCCGTCGAGAGGTAGCCGGCGAGCGCCACTGCGCCGGCGACACGAGATGCGCGTACCCAGACCATACCCAGCCTGACCCTAGCATCGCGCGTCGCCGCGCGCTGTGGGCAGCCAGCCGCGCGGGCCCGGAGCTCAGGTCCGGGCGCGGATGGCGACTCTTCCCCGTGCGTCCCCGAGCTCGGCTAGCCCGGAGTGCTGCCCACGTGGGGGCGACAGAAGAGTCGCCACCGACGATTTCGCCGTGGGCCCGCACGCGCGCGCCGCGCGTCGGCGGCCGCTGTCAGGTGCCTGGCTGCCGCAACGCGGTCTTCGTCGACATCCACCACGTGCATCCGTCACGTGCATCCGCGCGTCGATGGCGGCAGCCACGATCCGGAACTCCGGCAGCAGCGTCGAGCAGTATCCGCGCGCGGCGTTCGCCGAGCTGCCGGGGCGCACGCTTCGCCGACCAGCGAGGACATCCGCCGATGACCACGGCCGCCCGGTGAGCGATACTCCAGAGCATGAGCCTTGTGAGCGTTCGAATGCGCGTTACCGTCGAGTGTCCGGAGTGTGCCTACCCGGTCCCGGTAAACGGTGTGATCCAGAGCATGAATTGCCACCAATGCGCGGTGCCGATCACATTCGAGGGCGACCTCGGTTGGGACAAGATCACGACGTACGCGCCGCGGGAAGGCATTCGCAAGACGACGGGTGGGCTGACGCTCAGCCCGAAGGCGACTCCAGTGCTCGACAACTACCTGATGCGTCCGAGCCGGATCCACCGGCGGTTCGAGGGCATTCTATTGGAGCTGGACAACTCACCGGTCGCCTGCCCGGCGTGCCGAAGCCCTCAGGAGTCCACGGATCTGGCGCGGATGGCGGCGGAAGGTACGACGGAGGCTCACTGCACTGCATGCGGCGCCGGCATGAGCCTGCGTTCAGCCGCAGCAGCGCAAGCGCTCCTCGCATGCTCGTGTGCGACGCCCGTCGCACTGGTTGGCGAGACAGCGCACGAAGAAGGACAGGCCAGCGCTCCGGGCGCGCCGGTGATGTTCAGCTGCCTCGCCTGTGGCGCTCCGCTCAAGATCGACGGCACGACGCCGCGCATCCTCGAGTGCGGGTACTGCCAAGCCACGAGCTACATGCCCGACCCGCTGTGGTTCACGTTCCATCCGGGCTACCGCAAGCGCCCGTTCTTCCTCCTGCTCGACCAGTACGCGCCGGCTACCGTGTGAGGACCCGGTCGACGTCGACCGCGGGTTCAAGCGCTCCGCGGCGGAGCGTGAGCTCGCGCGCATTCCCGACGACGTGACCGTTTGGTACGATCCGGCGCGCCCGGACGATGCGGTGCTGAAGATGTACTTGTTGTCGTAGCCTGGCCGCGCACGCTCGCGAGTCACTTGCGCGCATGTCGAAGGCTACGCGCGGTGGGCGCCCGATCAAGTCCGTGGTTCGGCGCGACGCTCTCAGAACGACGAGAAGTGCTCCGTGAGGAACTCGAGCTCCTCTGGGGTCGATTCGCGTCCGAGGATCGCGTTTCGGTGGGGAAAGCGACCGAAGCGCTGGATGATTTCGCGGTGGCGCTCACCGCTCTTCATCTCCACCGACATCACGATACGCGCCAGCCCACGGCTCTCGTCGTGAGCGTTCCGGTAGAGGCTCACACAGCGATCGATCAGCTCGATGTTCTCGTGATGCATCAGCGGTAGATAGAGCAGCGTACGCGCCAAGGGGTTGAACAGGCGGTCCTCGCCCAGCTGCAGCCCCTGCGGCGTTTGCGGCGGCCGCCGCGGGTCGGCTCCCGACCCCAATACCAGCCGATTCCAGCTCGTCCCCGCCATCCCACGCAGACCCATTCCAGAATTGTCGGAGGCCTATCTTCCGTTTGCAACTCTTCCTTCCACCCCGGGTCGCTGCACAAGCAGCAGCGGTCGCGAGAGGCAGTCGCACGCATCGCCACTTTCGACATGGCCCAGTCACTGGCGACGTCGTCCGCGAACGAAGCGAGCGCCTCCAGTCACGCTCCTGCGACGCCCGCTTCGCAGCGATCGACCGCCCCGGCCTGGAGCTCCTGCTCAGGTCCAGACGCGGTTCGCCCACAGCCCCACGGCGTAGCCGTGACGCTCCCCGACGAACATCACCGGAGACACCGCGTACAGCTCCGGCTGCTGGTCCCAGTCGAACGAGAGCTGGTGCAGGTGCTCGAGCTCGACGGCCATGCGCGCGACGAGTCGCCGGTACGCATCCGCCTCTTCCGGAGTGAAGCTCGACTGGTCCTCGCGCATTCCGATGGCGCCGAGCACCGCGTCGTCGTCGGGGTCGGTGAGGCCGTGCTCGTCCGCGAGGTAGTCGCGCGCGTAGTCGAGTTCGTCGCGCTTGAAGAACAGGAACTTCTCCGCCGGCCCCACGGTGTCGTCCTTCACGAGCTCGCCGGCGCCGAGCGCGAGCGCGACGCGGACGCGCTCGACGAAGTCCGTGCCCGGACCGAGCGCGACCACGAGCGGCTCGTAGGCCTCGTCGCTCTCGGACGACAGGTAGACGCCGAGCCTTTCGGCCTCTTCCGCCAGGCCGCGGGCGAGCTCGACCGCTTCGCAGCGCCGCTCTAGATCCGCGCCTGACACGCCGGGATCCTCGTCATCGCGCACGAAGCCCCAGGTCGTGGTCCGTCCGCCGAAGAACCTGCTCCCCGGCACGACGTCCTCGCGGACACGGTTGGCTTCCTCGACCACCGCTCCGGCGTCCTGCTGCGGCCCGATCCGCGCGATCGCTTCGTCGTGGGTCATATTCTGCGCCATCATACGCGCATCCCCCGGAAAGCTTCCGGGCCTGTCTTCTGGATGCGGGGCCGGCGCGGAATCCAACCAGCGATGCGTCAGCGAGCAGGGAACATCGTGGCCAGCTCCAGCGGTCTCGTGGCGGTGATCGCGCTTCCCGCGCTGATCGCTTGCGCGTCCGGCCGACCCGCTTCGCCGGCGCCCGCGCCGGCGCGCGATTTGGCGCCGGCCGTCGCGAGCAGCGCAGCAGCGCCGCTCGCGTCCGCTTCCGCGTCGCCCGCTCCGCCGGCGCCACCGCCGCGGATCGATCCCGACGGCAATGACGAGGCCGTCGCGCCGGACGTCGCGTTGCCCGCGCATGGGCACTTCGAGAAGGTCGGGCGGCACTGGGCGGCGCTCCAGCGCGTCTGCGATTTCGCCGAGCACGACGGCGCGCTGATCATGGCGCACGCGACGCGCCCGCTCGGCTTCGGCGGCGCGACGCTCACGCGCTTCGATCCGGCGGCGAAGGCGCGCTTCTCGCTGGTGTTCAACTGGAACCGCGAGGGCGAGCCGGAGCGGGGCGGCGCGGGCGGGCAGGGGTTCTTGCGCATCCGCGACATCGACGGTCGGCTATACGTGCCCGACGCGGATCCGCCGTATCTCGGTCTCGGGCTCGCTGCCGGCGTCGAGGGCTACGTGTTCGAGAGCGACGCGCTCGGCGCGTTCGCGGGAGCGCGACGGCCCGGACATCTGCCGCCAGCGGCGCCCACCGGAGATCGCGCCGGCGCGATCGTCCTGCCGGGCGCTATCCACGACTTCGACGTGATCCGCTTCCGCGGCAAGCTGTACGCGTCGACGAGCGCGGTGATCCCGCCGAAGGCGACCGCGACGTCGTCGCCGGGCACGTTGTTCACGCCCGGCGACGCGCCGGGGCCCTGGCACGTCGCGTTCACGTACGCGGGCGCGCCGGGCGAGGCCTCGGTACGGCTCGGGTACATGACGCGCTTCCGCGATCGCCTGTACGTGGCGGTGAGCCCGCTCTACGGCATCGACAAGCACGACTTCGTCGTGATCGATCCGCCGCGCGACGCGACCGCGATCGCGGCGGATCAGGCGCACCCGGTGCAGGTCACGGCTACCGGCGGCGCGCACACGCTCCGCTGGTACGCGGACCGCGGGCGCTTGTACTGGATCACGATCGGCGCCGACGGCGGCGAGCTGCGCGTCACGGACGACGGCGACACGTTCCGCCTGCTCGCGCTTCCGTCCGGCGCCGGTCGACCGAGCGACATCCTGCGCGTGGGCGAGCGGCTGATCGTGCTCGCGGAGCACGGGCTCTACGAGCTCGCGGGGGACGCCTTTCGCGAGATCGCTCCCGCGCCCGCCGGCAAGACGCCGTTCAAGGTCGACGACGGGTACTGCGCCGCGCCGCTCGCGGTCTTCGACGGCAAGCTGTACGCGGGTGGACAGCTACGCGGGGCCCTGTGGCAGGTCGTCGCGGACAGCGGGGCTTCCGCGCCGGACCGGCATTAGCCACCATCGCGCGCCATGGGCCGGATCCAACGCTCTGGCAGAGTCCGTGTCGCGCGCTGCGGTCACGCTGCTCGTCGGGGCGAGGGCGCGAGCTACGGAGCCGTAGCCCGCGTGAAGCGGTAGGTGGCCTCGATCCAGCTGTTCTTCAGCGGGTTGGCGCTCGCTGAGTCTTGCTGCATCCGGGCCTCGAGCTCCGCGCACTCGTCGCCGATCGGGGTCGCGATGGTGCTGGTCGTCGATGCGACGATGCCGTCGGCCGTCCGCGTCAAATGCGCGGCCGCGACTTGGGTGTATCTGCAGTCGAGGCCGTAGTACGGGCCGAAGCGATCGGCGCTGACGTGGTAGGCCCAGTCGCCGGCCACGGTTACCGAGCCGCCTTTGGTGCAGTCGGTCTGGCCGGTGACGTCGTTGCACAGCCGGGCGTAGCCACTCGCCGGGTCGATCTTGTCTACGAGCAAGAAGCCGCCAACGCCGACCGACTCGCTCGAGCAGCCGCCGGCGGCGTGGTGTGCTTCCTCGGCGTGACTTGCAGAGTCGAGAACACGGGTTGAATCGTGGCGGCGGAGCACCCTTCACGATCTTCCCGGGAATGCCGGTCCGGCGCGGAATCGGCGCGCTCTACGCCCGGATACACGCCGCCAGACGCCGCTCGCAGCAACATCGTCTCCCCCGCAAATGGTGAGAGCCCCCCCGCGGTAGCAGATCTCACGCGACCCGGACATCCCGCAAAGGCGGGGGTACCCGCGCCACGACGCCACCCGGAAGGGGATCTACGGGGAGATTGCGGGTCGCCGCCACGGCATTCCTTCCGGAAGCCGTGCGGTGCCCCCCGCAGTTGCGGGATGGCGCGAGGCGCGGGCCTGGTGTTCGCTCCGGGCTGGGGAAAGTTCGCGCCAAAGGAGTGTCGAATGGCATCGCGTCGGCTCGGGATTGTGCTTGCGGCGACCGTGGTGTCCGCCACGTTGTTCGGGGCGTGCAACGGTGACGAGAGCAAGCAGTCGTCGGGGACCGGGGGCGCCGACGGCGGCGGAGCAAGCGGCGGCACGTCCGGCATCGACGGCAGCGCCGGAAGCGGCGCGACCAGCGGCGGCGCGGCGGGCAGCGGCGGTTCGGCTGCCGGTGGGACCGGGGGCAGCGCCGGGACCGGGGGCAGCGCCGGGACCGGGGGCAGCGCCGGGACCGCGGGCAGCGCCGGGACCGCGGGCAGCGCCGGGACCGCGGGGTCCGATGCGGGTCCGACCGATGCGGGCCCCACGGGGTTCCCCGTCAGCGGGGACATGGTCGGGCTCACGGGCTCCGTCGTGCTCGAGCTGAACGCCGCGGGTGGGCACGCCGACACGACGGTGAGCACCAACGGCACCTTTACGCTGCAAGGCGGCGTGCCGGACAAGGCAAGCTATTCGGTCGTGGTGAAGACACAGCCCGCTGGCCAGGTGTGCTCGGTCTACAACTATTCGGGCACTGCGAACGCGGCCGCCATCACCGACCTGCGCGTCCGCTGCCGAGACCACGCGCTCGAGATCGTGAGCCGCTCGGAGGGCGGTCACATCTCGCAGTTGGTCCATCTCCGTGCAGCCGCCGTCAGCGGCGACGGTCGCTACGTGTTGTTCGCCGATCGCGAAGGCAAGCTGATCGACGGTGAGGACACCGGTTGGAACATCACCCGGCTCATGCGCAAGGACATGCAGACCGGTGCGGTCTTGCGGGCAGACACCAACCAGGCGGGGGACACGCCGAACGATCTTGTCTACGAGTTCTACGACATGAGCGACGACGGCAACCGCGTGGCGTTCAACACCAGCGCCACCAACGCCGCGGACAACGTTGTCGATGATGGCAAGTACTCGAACGTGTACGTAAAGGACCTGACCACCGGGTACACGGGGCTCGTGAGCAAGGGGACGGCTCCGGGCGTCCTCGGCAACGACTACGCCGAGAACCAGGACATGAAGATCAGCGGAGACGGGACGAAGCTGCTCTTCGCGACCCGCGCGAGGAACATCCAGCCGGGGATTTGCGAGTACTACGCATCGGCGATCAACAACCTCTTCCTGAAGGACATCAGTAATCTAAACGGGAACGGTACGCTCACGCGCTTGAGCATGCCGCCGTGCTACTGCGCCGCCTGCAACTGTCCGTCCAGCACTTGCGACGAGTCCGTCGACGCCGGCACGTTTCCCCGATTCCTCAACTACGACGGGACGATCGGCATGCTGCAGACGAGCGCATTCGACGCGTTTCCCCTCGATCCCGCGGGTACTTATGCGCTCGCGCGCTTCGGCTCGGGGGCTACGGTGCGCATCGAGGGCGTGAAGGTGAACGGCGACGCCGGCCCGACCGGGGTCTACATCACGGGCGGCGCCTATCCGGAGATGTCCGACGACGGCCACTACGCGTTCTTCGTGGGCTCGGGCAGCGTGCCGGGGGATCCAGAGGGCTTCGTCCCCGGCTGCCGGGGGTATCGCATCTGGGTGAAGGACATGACGACGGGAGACATCGACTGTCTCGACAAGCAGTGGGACGGCACCACCGATCAATTTGCCGGCAGCCAATTCGGGTCCCCGTACAGCGTCAGCGGTGACGGTCGCTACGTAGCGTTCGAGTCCGACCAGGCGCGTGTCGATCCCATTTGCGAGCTCGTCGCCGCCGACACGACGGCCGTCTACGTGAAGGACCTCGTCACAAAGGAGATCCTCTGCTTGAGCGTCAACGCCGCCGGGCTGCGCGGCAACGCCGACGATCCGGTGATCTCCTTCGATGGCAAGTACATCGTGTTCTGGGGCGATGACAACCTGCACGTCGACACCCTCGCGGACCCGAATGTCGACCAAGCGTTCTTCCGAGTGAAAAACCCGCTCTACCAGCCCTGAGGCGCGATGGCGCAGCGCCGCCAGACGACGGCGTGTCGTGTCGGAGGCGCCGCGCGTCACTTGCATGATCCGGCGTGCACTACGTCGACGCCCTCTGCGTTCGCCTTGCAGGCATTGCAGTAGAACTTCTGGTCACAGCCTCAGACACCCGGACAAGCGTCCGTGCACGTGGTCGCCGCGGTGGGCGGGTCCGTCGGTTCGCCGAGCCAGCGGAGGTAGCGGGGGCGCGCCACGGCCGGTAGCCGCAGCGGTGCGTGGGCGGCTTGTCGTCGGCCGGGTCCGGGGCGTGCTCGTCGTCGTGCTCGTTCGGCTCGCGCGGTTGGTGGCGGCGGCACGTGGACGAGGTCGCCGCGTCCCGCACGGAGCTTGATGGGGTCCTGCCGGCGCAGCGCGGGGCCAGCGGGGGGCGTGCCCGCGACGCTCGGGCCGACAAGCCCGGCGAGCGCGGGCTCGTCGGCGAGGTCGATGTCTTCGGTGACGTCGTCGTCCTCGATGACGCCCTTGCGGCGGAGCAGGCGCGACACGCGTCGACGGGCTCGCGCGGGTGAGCCGGCGCCCACGCCGGGCGCCGCTCGCGGCGGCATGGCACGCTTTCCGCCACATGCCCCAGCCCACCGAGGTGCTCGCCGACTGGCTCGACGCCGTGCTGCCCGCGCGCGCCGAACACGCGCTCGTGCAGCGCGGCGATGCGCCGCTCCGCGTCGACGACGAGGGCTACGTGCGGGTGGCGCTGCTGGGCGCTCTGCTCGCCTGCGGCACCGTCGCCGAAGCCGCCGAGGTCGAGGTCGCGCTCGTGCACCTCGAGGACGTCGACGAGGTCGCGCGCACCCGTGCCTTCCTCGCGGGGTGGTCGCGAGCGCTTGCAGCGCGCCTCGAGCGCATCGGCGAGGACGCGTCGCTCGCCGAAGTCACCGAGCTCTGCCGTGGGCATGGTCCCGCCCTCGAGGACCTCGACCTGGTCACCGGGGACGATTTTGCCCAGGCGCTCGAGCGCAGGAGGTGGCTGGATTCGCGGCCGGATTCGACGGTGTATCCCGACTTCGACCAGGTGCCGTCGCCGATAGCCAGCGACCCCGGACGGGAGCGGATGCTGGCGGAGACGGGCGACGAGGCCGCGCTTTCCGGCTACCTCGAGTGGCTGCGCGAGCGGGGCGACCCCCGCGGCCAGCTTGGCCAGTGGATGCGGAGCCCGCGCAAGATGGACCAACGGCGCGCGTCGCAGCTGCTGCGCGCCGAGCGCGGCTACCTTGCCGGGCCGTTCCCGATCGGCGAGCCCGGCGAGCCGTGGGGCGAGGTCGAGCTTCTCTTTCGGGACGGCTTCATCGAATCGGCATTCGTGCGCCTCACGCTCGACGCCGACGCGCCGCCCCCGGCGACGATCGTGCGCGCGCTGTTCGCGTTGCCCACAGCGAGGCTTGTCAGAAGCGTGAAGGTAGCGGTCGATCCGTTCGCCGACGAAGCACCCGCACTCCACGAGCTACCCCGCCTCTGCGACGCACTGGTGGTGCCGAGCGACTCCCTCCGTACCCTCGAGCTCGAGCGTCACCCCGACCTGCAGACCCTGCCCGAGGACGAGGCCGCGCTTGCGAGACGGTTCCCGAACCTCGAGTCGCTTTCCATCCTGTAGACCGTCCGGAGCTGGCCCGCGCTGGAGATGCCGGGCCCCCCCGGCGTCAGCCGCCGCGTTCGCCGATGACGCAGAACCCGTTACCGGAAGGGTCGCTGCAGAATGCCGCCGGCATGGGGCCTTGCGTGCGGAACTCGTCTTCGATGGAGCCGCCGTGGGCGCGCACGCTGTCCAGCACGGCGTCGAAGCCCTGGACGTGTAGATCCAGGTGGACGGGAGTCCAGTGACGCTCGTAGCGGCGCAGCTCCGCACCGCCGGAGGAGCTCTTGCTACCCGCCGCCGCTATCGGCAGCCCCGGCGACGGCGTCGCTCGCGCTTCCCGATCTCCCCGTGGCGAACCATCGCCCCGGCGCGGCGCGGGATACCGCGCCGGACCGACAATCCCGACCAGGTGCCGCGTGGGTTCCGGCGTTGCCGCCGCTGACGGAACGGCGCTACGTTGAGCGCGATCGGAGCGACGCATGAGCATCGTGGAGACCCGGCAAGGCAAGATCCAGGGGTTCGAGAAGCACGGGCTCTCGATCTTCAAGGGCGTCCCGTTCGCGAAGCCGCCCGTGGGCGAGCTGCGCTTCCAGGCGCCGCGGCCGTGCGACCCCTGGGGCGGCGTGCTCGAGACCACGCGCTGGGGCGGCGCGTGTCCGCAGGAGACGATCCCCATGATGACCGTGGGGACGCAGAGTGAAGACTGCCTCTACCTCAACGTCTGGACCCCGGCGTGCGACGGCAAGAAGCGGCCGGTGATGTTCTGGATCCACGGCGGCGCGTTCATCATCGGCTCGAGCGCGCAGGGCGAATACAACGGCAAGCTGCTCGCCGCGCGGGGCGACGTCGTGGTGGTCTCCACGAACTACCGGCTCGGCGCGTTCGGCTTCCTGCACCTCGCCGATCTACTCGGCCCGGGCTTCGCCGCCGCTTCGAACAACGGCATCCGCGATCAGCTCGCGGCGCTGGCGTGGGTGCGGGACAACATCGAGGCGTTCGGCGGCGACCCGGCGAACGTGACGATCTTCGGCGAGAGCGCCGGCGGCATGAGCGTCGGGACGCTGCTCGGCGCGCCCGCATCGGACGGGCTGTTCAAGCAGGCGATCGCCCAGTCGGGAGCCGCTCACAACTACCTGCATCGCGACGGCGCCAGCACGGTCGCGAAGGCGCTGCTCGACAAGCTGGGCATCGATGCGAAGAGCCCGCAGCAGCTCTGGTCCGTCGACGCCGCGGCGCTGGTGAAGGCGCAGCGCGCGGCTCTGCGCGTGCGCGTGGACGGCGGACCCGCGAACCTCCCGCAACCGGGCATGACGCTGCTTCCCGTCGTCGACGGGGACGTGCTGCCCCAGGGACCGTGGGAGGCGGTGCGCGACGGCAGCGCGCGGGGCGTGGCGCTGATGGCGGGCTCCACGCGGGAAGAGTGGCGGCTGTTCGCGCAGCTCTCCGAGCTCGGCTCGGGCATGGTCGGGGATCTCGCGCTGCCGAAAGCGACCGACGCGTCGCTGCCCGGGCTGATCGCCATGGGTCTGCCCGATCATGCGGCGCAAGCCGTCGAGACCTACAAGCAGCTTCTGGAAGGGAAGCCGCCCGGCGACGTGTACACGGCGATCGAGACGGACCGCATCTTCGGCGCGCCGGCGCGGCGCCTCGCCGAGGCGCAGGCGAAGCACAACCCGGGCACGTGGATGTACCGCGTCGACTTCGCGGGACCGATGCTCGGCGCTTGCCACGCCATCGACGTGCCGCTGGTGTTCGGCGACGTCGACAATCCGTTCGGTCAAATGCTCACCGGCGGCGGCGCGCCGGCACAAAGCGTGTCGAGCCAGATGCAGCGCGCGTGGCTCGCGTTCGCGCACACCGGCGACCCCGGTCACGACGGCATCCCGACGTGGCCCGCCTACGACGAGGCGCGTCGCGCGACGATGATCTTCGACCGCGACGCACGCGTGGAGCTCGACCCGGCGAGCGCGCGCCGCGAGTTCTGGGACGGGATCCTGCCTGGGTAGATAGCGCGACAAGCGCTCGTCCGGGCCCAGGCGGATTACGGAATCGCGGTTATGCGATCCGGCTTGGCAGCGGAGAACGGCGATACCGACCACGAGCAGACCGACGCGACGTTCCAGGTAGCCGATTGCAGCGGTTCGCTGGTCGATACGGCGAAGCAGGCGTGTCGCTGAAGGGCGCGTCGCTTCTGGCCCGCGACGCAATCGCCACGCGGGATACCGCGCCGGACCGACATCAATCCCAATCTGCGGGATGGGTTGCTGCTGTCAATCCCGCCTCGGCTTGTTATGGTGCCCGGGGTGCGAAGCCTGACGCTAGAGGTTCTCGTGGTCGCGGTGCCGCTGCTCGCGTCGGGCTGCAAGAAGAAGCCCGACGTCTCGGCGCAGCCGCGCCCGGAGGTCGTGCCGAGCGTCAGCGTGCCGGTGTCCACTTCCGCCCCGGCGCCAGCGCCGAGCGCGAGCGCGCCGAAGACAGCGCCGCGGAACGCCTATCCTGAAAGCGGCCTCGCCGCGATCGACGAGAGCTGTGCGACGCCCAAGGTACTGCTCGCGGTCGCGCCCGCCACGGCCAAGGAGGCCATCGAGGGCTGGAACTGGCCATGGGTTGTACAAGCGCTCAGCGCCCACGTCGGCGACTTCGCGCTGGTCCTGCACAAGGCACTGGCGAAGGCGCCGGACAACGCCATCGCCGTCGAGGAGCACCGCTACGGAGGCGACAAGAACATCGCGCTTGTCGCCGAGTGCAGGCGCGCGCGAACGTGCACGCGGTTGGCAGCGATGATCCGCGCGGTCGTGCCCGCATCGCACCCGAAGACCGGGTGCGGCGCGATCGACGCCGTGGGCGACGCCACCGGTTCGGTCCTGTTGCCCGGACTCCTCGGACCGCCCGCGCTCGGTGACGCCACTGCGCGCTGTGCGCGCCTGTCGATCTGCGCGCGCCACGAGAGCGACCAGGCCGACCCTGCGCGCGGGCTCGCGTGCCAGCGCGCGCCTTCCCGGTTCAAGCTCGAGTGCGCCAGTCAACCGGCGTGCGCGGCGGTCGTGAAGTGCGCGAGCGGCGGCGCCGTTCCGCCCGCACCGCCGGTGTTCTCGCCCGGCAAGGATTTCTGCGAGCAAGCTTCCGCGCTGAATCGCTCGGTCGTCGGCAATCGTAGCGTCGGCGACGTGGGAGCCGGCGGCTTCGACGCGGAGACTCTGGACTTCTGCGCGCCGGTGATGCCCGGGCCCAAGGCGACCTGGGCGGCGCTTGTCGATCGCGGCGTCGGCATCGACGCGCAGGCCGTCACCGGAACCTGGCGCCTCGCCCACATCGACACGAACGGCAAGGTCGCGCTCGGACCGGAGCAAGCCTTCTCGGCGAGCGAGTGGAGCACGACGGGCATCCCGGGGGCGCCGGGCAGCGACGCCGGCGATCTGTTCTTCGACTTCGACGGCGACGGGGAAGCCGAGCTGCTCCTGCCGACGCTCGACAGCGAGCATTCGGCGTCGGGCCAGCGACACCTGACGGTCTGGACGTTCAAGAAGGGGAAGGTCGACCTCTACCCGCCGTGCGCCAAGCTTCCGGCGGTAGGCGTCGAAGACGCGGACGGTGACGGCCGGCCCGATCTGATCCTCGATCTCCTCGATGCCTACCAGGGCATGGACACCGGCTACCCCACGCACTCGAGCCTCCACAGCGACCAATGGAAGCTCGCCCACTCGTTGAAGGACGGGAGCTTCTCGACCACCGACAAGGTCGCCACGAGCTACAAGCCGTCCGCGGATTGAGGGGATGCCGGCCCGGCGCGGTATCTCCGTGCTCGGTGCGGCCGTACCGGCGGCGACGCGGCCGGGCTGGTGCGGCGGCGCGGATCCCGGGCCTGGCATCGCGCGTCGCCGCGCGCTGTGGGCAGCCAGCCGCACGCCGCGTCTGTCTGGCCACGCGGGGTCACGCGGGCCGTCCGCTTCCCGGCGATCCCGCGGGCTTGTGGCGCCGGCACGTCCGTTGCTGACTCGGGCTCCTCATGGCATCCCTGCGTGCTCTCCTGCGTGCTTCGCGCTTCCGGTTCCGGCCGGCGCTGGGCCTGGTGCTCCTCGCGTTCACGGCCTGCATCCAGGGGGCCCGGATGCCCGCGGTGGTGCCCCGGTCGACGCTCGCGATCGGCGAGGGACCGGGAGCGCACGGCGGCAGCGGGCCGTTCCTGGTGGCGTTCGCCGCGCCCAAGGGTGACACCCGCGAGGGCGCCGAGCTGTCGATCGTGTTCAGCCGGCCGCTGCGCGAGCTGTCGGTCGCCGGCGACGAGGCACCACCGCCGGTCAAGCTGCAGCCGGATCTGCAAGGACGCTGGCAGTGGGTCGGTACGAACGCGATCCAGTTCGTGCCCGCGAGCGGGCGTCTGCCCGGCGCGACGCGCGTCACGGTGGAAGTTCCGGCGACCACCCGCGCGCTCGACGGCGCGACGCTCGGCAAGCCGTACCGCTTCGACTTCACGACGCCGCGGCCCAGGCTCGTGCGCTCGTCGCCCTCGGCCGGACAAGAGGGGCTCGAGCCGGACGCGGTGCTCGATCTGCGCTTCAACCAGGCCGTCGATCCCAAGCAGCTGGAGCGCGTCGCCACGCTGAGCTCGATCGAGGGCAACACGCGCACGCACATCCCGTTCTCGGTACGTCGGCCCGATCCGGCCGTGCCGAAGCGCCTGGAAGTGAAGCCCGCGCATCGCCTGCCGATCCATACGAGCTTCGCGTTCGACATCTCCGCCGCGCTGGTGGCCGAGGAGGGGCCGCTGGACGCCGGCAAGGCCGAGCACGTCGACTTCTCCACCTACGGCCCGCTCGCCCTCGACGCGCTCGACTGCGGCCGCGACACGCCGCACAAGAAGTGCGCGCCGGGCTATCTGTCGCTGTCGCTGACGAACGCCGTCAAGATGAAGGATATCGTGCGCGCGCTGAGCGTCGAGCCGCCGGTCAAGCTGAGCTGGGACAGCTGGCGCGACGCGGACGACCTGACGCGCTACGCGGACGTGGTCGCGCCGTTCAAGCCGGGGCGGAGCTACACGATCCGGATCGCCGGCACGCTGCTCGACCGCTACGGCCAGAAGCTCGGCAAGACGATCGTGCGGCGCATGGATTTCGACGACCTCTGGCCCACGGTCGAGGTCGGCGTCAGCGGCGACACCCTGGAACCGAGCACGAGCCAGCCGATCCCCGTCGGGTCGGTGAATACGCCGAGCTACGAGCTCGCGACCGTCGCGCTCACGCCCGACGACGTGCTGCGCTTCGGCAGCGTCGAGAACGTCGAGGATCGCTTCGAGCTGCTCACCGGGCGCCACGCCGCGCGCGTCATGCACCCGCGCGCGGCGTTGAACCACATGGGCACCGAACGGATCGATCCGGCGCAGGTGCTCCGCGCTTCGGGCGGGCGCGGCGCCATCGGCATCGGCGTGCGCTACGACGAGCGCGGCCCACGCACGCTCGCGCGCATCGTGCAGGTCAGCGATCTTGCCATCAGCGCCAAGCTATCCACGCACGGATTCGAGCGTCTGGGTCACGCGGCTGTCGAGCGGCGCGCCGGTCGCCGGCGCCGACGTCGACATCCGCGAGCCCGGCGTGGATGCGCGGGCCCACAAGACCGACAAGGACGGCATCGCCGCCATCCCGGAGAGCGATTTCGTGCCGGATTTCCGGCACTCGACCAACGCGACGATCTTCGTCCGGGCCGGCGACGACTGGAGCTTCCGCAGGGTCGACGACTACATCTCGCCGTGGCGCTACGACGTGCCGACGGACCTCTCCGGCGGGCGCGCCGAGTACGGCATGATGTTCACCGAGCGGGGCATCTACCGACCGGGCGACACGGTGCGGGTGAAGGCCATCGTGCGCAACGCCACCCGGACCGGCAACGGCGTTCCCACCGGCCAGCAATTGAGCGTGAAGCTGCGCTCGCCGAAGGGCGAGGATCTCGCCACCCGGAGCGTCACGACGACGCGCTTCGGTAGCTTCGCCGTCGACTTCAAGCTGCCGCGCTCGGCGGCGCTCGGTGGCTGGCGCATCGAGACCGGCGGCCTGCCCGAGGGCAGCTATCTAGGCGAGTCGTTCACGGTCGCCGAGTACAAGCCCGTGGAGTTCAAGGTCGGCGCCGAGAGCGATCGGCCGAGCTACGTGCGCGGCGCGCACGCCTCGTGGACAGTGCGCGGCGACTACCTGTTCGGCGCGCCGATGTCGGGCGCCGCGGTTCGCTACACCGTCACGCGCAGCCGGACGTGGTTCTCGCCGCCGGACAGCGACGGCTTCGTCACCGACCCCGAACGCTTCTACGGCGACAACGACGAGGCGGCGTTGCGCGCCGGGCAGCTGCTCGACAAGCAGACGAAGCTCGACAAGCAAGGTCGGGTCGCGTTCGACGCCAAGCTCGATCTGCCCGGCCAGCGTGGTCCGGAGATGGTCAGCGTCGACGCCGAGGTCACCGACGTCTCGCGCCAGTCGGTGGGCGGTGGCACCACCGCGATCGTGCATCCGGCGGAGTTCTACATCGGCATCAAGAACCCCGACGACTACTTCGTGGACGCGCCCGGCAAGTTCCACGCCGGCATCGTCGCGCTCACGCCCGGCGGCAAGCACCTTGGCGGCAAGCGCGTGAGCGTCGAGCTGGTGCGCCGGCGCTGGACGCTGGCGCGGCAGGAGACCGGCGGAGCGCGCGCCCACGTCGTGTCCAGCGTCGTCGACTCGGTGGTCGGGCGCTGCGAGGTGACGACCAGCGCCACGGCCGTCGCCGGCTGCGATTCCGCGGTCGACCAGGGCGGCTACTACGTGGTGCACGCGACGTCGAAGGACGGGCGCGGCAACACCGCCGAGTCGGCGGTCGGCTGCTACGGCATCGGCGCGGGCGAGGCGAGCTGGCACGACTCCGACAAGCTGTCGGTCGATCTCGCGCTGGACAAGAAGGAGTACAAGATCGGCGACACCGCGCGGGTGCTGGTCAAGTCGCCGTTCCCGGTCGCCGACGCCCTGGTCACCGTGGAGCGCGCCGGCGTGTACCACGAGCAGCGCGTGACCCTGCGCGGCCCGACCCCGACCGTCCGCGTGCCGGTCACGGCGGATCTCGGCCCGAACGCGTTCGTCGGCGTACACCTGTTGCGAGCGCGCACGCACGCCCCACCCGCTGCGGGCAGCGACCGCCCGGACGTGGGCGCGCCGGCGTATCGCGCCGGCTACGCCGAGCTCGCCATCGATCCGTCGTCGCACCGCCTGGCCGTCGCGCTCCGTCCGTCGAAGAAGGACCTGCGCCCGGGCGAGCAGCTCGGCGTCGATCTGTCGGTCAAGGACGCGAAGGGGAAGCCGGCCCGCGCCGAGGTCACGGTCTACGCCGTCGACGAGGGCGTGCTGTCGCTGATCGCGTACAAGACGCCGGACCCGGTGCCGGTGTTCACCGCCGCGCGTCCGCTCGAGGTCGCCACGGTGGAGACCCGCGAGTCGCTCGCCAAGGTGTCGATCCAGGATCTGGCGAGCGCGCTCGGCGCGCAGAAGGGCGCCGAGGGTGGCGGCGGCGGCGGCGAGAGCGGCGCGCGGCGCGACTTCCGCCAGAGCGCCTACTTCAACCCGGCGGTGATGACCGACGACGCGGGCAAGGCCCACGTGTCGTTCAAGCTTCCGGAGAGCCTGACCACGTTCCGCGTGATGGCCGTCGCCGTCACCCGGGACGACGCCTACGGATTCGGCGAGGACCGCGTCACGACCAGCCAGAAGCTGATGGCGCGTCCCGCGCTGCCGCGCTTCGTTCGTGCCGGCGACCACATCGACGCCGGCATCGTGCTCAGCGCGAAGCACTTCGGTCCGGCCAAGGTCGACGTCCGGGCGACCGTGCAGGGGCTCGAGCTCGAGGGCGCGGCGACGCGCACGGTGGATCTCGGCAAGGACGAGTCGGTGGAGGTGCGCTTCCCGATGCTGGCAAAGGTCTCCGGCACGGCCAAGCTCCGCTTCGACGCGGTGGCCGAAGGCGCGCGCGACGCGGTCGAGGTCACGCGCAAGGTGGAGACGCCGACGTCCTTCGAGTCGGTCGCGCTCTACGGCAGCACCAAGGACTCGTCTGGCGAGAAGATCGGTGATCTTTCGAAGATCCGTCGCGACGTCGGCAAGCTCGACGTCACCGTGTCGTCGACGGCGCTGGTGGGGCTGGAAGGCGGCGTCGAGCAGCTCATCGACTATCCCTACGGCTGCACCGAGCAGCTCTCGAGCCGCCTCGTTCCGCTGTTGCCGCTGAGATCGCTCGCTCGCGACTTCGGCATTCCGTTGCCCGCCAACATCGACGCGGTGGTGGACAAGACCGTCGCGGACATCATCAAGCATCAGCGCGGCGACGGCGGCTTCGGGATGTGGCCCGACTCGCGCGAGAGCTACCCGTGGGTCAGCGCCTACGCGCTGTGGGCGCTCGACACCGCGAAGAAGCACGGCGCGAAGGTCCCGCGCGTGGTGTTCGACCAGGGCGCGGCGTATCTCCGGCGCTTCCTCGCCTCGACGCCGGACAACGAGCTGTACTGGCCGAGCGCCGCGTTCGTGGTGGACGTGCTGGCGTCGATGGGCCAGCCCGATCCCGGCTACATGACCAAGGTCTTCGAGCGGCGCGCGGATCTGCCGCTGTTCGCCCGCGCGCTGCTGCTGCACGCCATGGCGATCTCGAAGCAGAGCCCGGCCAGCATCAAGACGCTCGACGACGACATCGAGAATCACCTGCGGCTGGACGCGAACATCGCCGCCGTCGCCGACAACCAGGGGGACGCCTACGCCGTGCTGATGGACTCGCCGGCGCGCGGCACCGCGCTGGTGCTGCGCGCGCTGCTCGCCGAAAAGCCCGATCATCCGCTGGCTGCCAAGCTGGCCCGCGGTCTGCTCGCCGCGCGCCACGGCGGCATGTGGCGCTCGACGCAGGAGACGGCGTACGCGCTGCTGGCCCTCGACGAGTACCGGCACGCGCAGGAGAAGGTCACGCCGGACTACGTCGCGAAGGTGTGGTTCGCCGGCACCGAGCTGTTCAGCGCGAGCATGAAAGGCCGCAGCACGCTCGCGCAAGACGCCAGCATTCCCACGTCGCGCCTCGCTGCCCAGGGCGGGCTGCTCGTGTTCGACAAGCACGGCGCCGGGACGTTGTTCTACGAGGCGCGGCTGAAGTACGCGCGGATCGCGCTTCCGACGGCGCCGCTCGATCGCGGCTTCTACGTCCAGAAGACGCTGCGCGCCGTCACGCCGGAGGAGCTGCCGAGGCTGCTGCAGAGCGTGCCCGGCGCCGGCGTGACGGCCTTCAAGGGCGGCGATCTGGTGCTCGCCGATCTGGTGGTCGTGACGCCGAGCCCGCGCGAGTACGTGGCGATCGAGGATCCGCTCCCCGCCGGCCTCGAGGCGATCGACGCGAACCTGGCGACCACGGCGGCCTGGCTCAGCGTGCCCGGCTCGGGCGGCGAGAGCGACGCCGTCGACTGCGTGGGCTGCGACGACGCCCAGGACGATCGCATCGCCAGCGGCACCGCGTACTTGCCGAGCTGGTACCACCGCGAGCTGCGCGACGACCGGGTGCTCTACTTCGTCGACCACATGGCCGCGGGCATGTACCACTACCGCTACCTCGCGCGCGCCACCACCTTCGGCCGCTACGTCGTGCCGCCGACCAAGGCCGAGGAGATGTACTCGCCGGAGGTCTTCGGGCGCACGGGTGCGGTCACGGTGGAGGTCCGCTGATGTCGCGGATGGTCAAGGCGCTGCTCGGCGTGGCCTCGCGCGGCGCGCTGCGGCGCGCGGGGATCGCGCTCGCCGTGCTCGTGCTCGCGCCGTGTGTCGCGCTGGTCGTCGCGGCGGCCGCGACGCCCTTTCCCGCGCCGCTCCGGCAGCCCTCTTCCAAGCTGGCGCTGCGCGTCGTGGATCGTCACGGGCGCGTGATCCGCGAGCTGCGCGACGCGGACGGCCAGATCTCCGGCCGGGTGCGCCTGGCCGACGTGTCGCCGTCGGTCGTCACGGCGCTGCTCGCCGCCGAGGACGCGCGCTTCCGCTGGCATCCGGGCATCGACCCGATCGCGATCGCCCGCGCCGTCGCGGAGGATGCGTGGCACCGCCGCGTGGTGAGCGGCGCGAGCACGATCACGCAGCAGCTCGCACGCACGCTGTTCGACCGCCCGCGCACCCTTGGCGGCAAGCTGCGCGAGATGGCGCTCGCGCTGCGCATCGAGTGGTCGCTGTCCAAGGACCGCATCCTCGAGGAGTACCTGGACCGCGTGGCGTTCGGCCCGAACCTGCGCGGCATCGACGCCGCCAGTCGTTTCTATTTCGACAAGCCGCCGAAGCAGCTCGACCTGGCCGAGGCCGCGACGCTGGTCGCGATCCCGCGCGGTCCCACGCTCTACGATCCGCGGCGCGGGACCGAGCGCGTGCGGCGGCGTCGCGATCGCATCCTCGAGCGTATGCGCGATCGCGGCCTGGCAGACGACGCCGCCATCGACCACGCGCTCGCCGAGCGCGTCACGTTGCACGCGGGTCGCGTCGAGGGCGGCGCCTGGCAGCTGGTGCGCGGCCTGGCGCAGGGCGTGCTCGAGCCCGGGCTGACGAAGCGCGGCGCGCCGCGCTTGATCGAGAGCAGCGTCGATCTCGATCTGCAGCGCGAGGTCGAAGAGCTCGTCCGGCAGACAGCCAATCGCGTCGCCGGCTTCGACGCGACGGCGGCTTCGGCGCTGGTCGTGGACAACGCCAGCGGCGAGGTGCTCGCCTACGTGGGCTCGCCCGACTTCTTCAACGTCGCGAGCCAGGGCCAGAACGACGGCGCGACAGCGCTGCGCCAGCCCGGCTCGACGCTCAAGCCGTTCGTGTACGCGGTCGCGATGCGGCAGCTGGACTTCACCGCCGCGACGATCTTGCCCGACGTGGAGCTGCATCTGCCGACGGCGGCCGGCGACTACGCGCCGCGGAACTACGACAGCATCTTCCACGGGCCGGTGCGCCTGCGCGAGGCGCTGGGCAGCTCGCTGAACGTGCCGGCGGTGTTCACCGCCAGCCGCGTCGGCCCGGAGCACGTGCTCGATCTACTCCACGAGCTCGGCTTCGTGTCGCTGCGCGAGAGCGCGTCGCACTACGGGCCGGCGCTCGCTCTCGGCGACGGCGAGGTGCGGCTGACGGAGCTCGCCGGCGCCTACGCGACGCTGGCGCGGGGCGGACGCTACGAGCCGCTCCACTTCGCGCGCTTCGCCGAGCTCGCCAGCGGCGAGCGCGTGGCGCGCGGCGAGCCGGCGCCGGTCCGGGTCATCGACGCCCACATCGCCGCCGTGCTCACCGACGTGCTGGCGGACGACGACGCGCGCATGGCGGCGTTCGGCGCCGGCAACGCGCTGGAGCTACCGTTCCCGGTCGCCGCCAAGACCGGCACCTCGAAGGGCTATCGCGACAACTGGACCGTCGGCTTCACGCACGAGGTGACGGTGGCGGTGTGGGTCGGCAACTTCGACGGCTCGCCGATGCACGGCTCGAGCGGCGTGACCGGCGCAGGTCCCCTGTTCCACGACGTGATGCTGGCGTCGATGCGCGGCCGCCGGCCCGCGCCGCTGGTCGACCACGCGGGGCTCGAGCGGGTCGGCATCTGCGCCCTGAGCGGCAAGCTCGCCGGCCCCGACTGCCCGCACCGGATCGACGAGTGGTTCCGTCCCGGTCACGCGCCCCGCGAGCAGTGCGCCATGCACCAGCGCGTCGCCATCGATCCCCGGAGCGGGCTCCGCGCCGGGCCCGCGTGCCGCGACGCGACCGAGCGCGTGTTCGAGCGCTATCCGGCGCGCTTCGCCGCGTGGGCCAGCGCGGCCGGGCGCCCGCTCGCGCCGGCCACGTTCTCGGCCGCCTGTCCCGGCAGCGCGGCCGACTCCGACGGCGCGCCGGCCGTCGCGTTCCCGTTCGACGGCGCGCGCTTCGCGACCGACCCCGGCGTGCGGCTCGCCAATCAATCGATCGTGCTCGGCGCCCGCGCGCCGGCCGGCACGCGCGGCCTGCTGTTCGTCCTCGATGGTCGCGTGTTGGCCCGCGCCGACGCGCCGTTCCGTGTCCCGTGGCCGCTGGTGCCGGGCCGCCACGAGCTCCGCGTTCAAGCGCCCGGCGGCGCGGCCAGCGACACCGTCGCGTTCAGCGTTCGTTGAGGTGGCGCGTCGCCTCGCGCAGCGTCAGTCCGGACATC
Organism: uncultured delta proteobacterium; assembly: GCA_963775185.1. Taxonomy (GTDB): domain Bacteria; phylum Myxococcota_A; class Polyangia; order Polyangiales; family Polyangiaceae; genus JAPSGB01. Next base: position 96,548 of record CAVZIE010000027.1, read on the forward strand.
TCCGCGCGGTGCTCGGCGACGAAGGCGCGCACCAGGGCCGGTTGCTTGCGCGCCGTGTCGCGCAGCACCCAGCCGATCGCCTTGCGGATGAAGAACTCGCGGTCGCCGAGCAGTGGCACCGCGAGCCGGGCGAACAGCGCGAAGTCGCCCCGACCGCGGCGCAAGCGCTCGCCCAGGGCCAGCAGCGCGGCGCGTCGCACCCAGAAGTCGGGATCGCGGCTCCACGTCGGCAGACGCCGCCGCACGGAAGGATAGCGCTCGACGAGCGCCCCCAGCGTCTTCGCCGCGAGCCAGTCGACGTGCGCCCAGGTGTGCGCATCGCGGATCAACGCGACGATGCGCCCAGCGTCGCGCGCCTGCAGCAGCGACGAGCGCTGGTCGAGCAGGAACACCGCCACCGAGCGCAGCTCGTGGACGCGCGACTTCCAGAGCGCGTCGCTCACGCCGAGCAGCCCGGCGCGATCCAGGCCGGGGTGCTCGGCGAGCCAATCGCGCGTCAGCCTGCGCGTTGCCGGGACGTCGGCACCGAGGAAGTCGAGATCGCTCTTCAGGTAGCGCTTCTCCTGGGCCGCGCGCGCGCGCGTCGCCGTGGCGGCCAGGCGCCGCCGGATGTCGCCCACCTCCGTCGCCGGGCGCGTCAGTACAGCGGCCCGGTCGGGATCACGCCGCGCTCGATGTCCTGCCATTGGGCCTCGGTGAACGGTGGGTCGAGCAGATCGCGGGTCTGCTGCCGGGAGCGGAACAGGTCGAGGATGAAGTCCATGCGTTGCTCGAGGTCGGCCCAGTCGTGCGCGGCGGTGCCGGCGTCCGAGTCGAGCGTCGAGAGGTAGTGCTCGGCGAAGGCGAGCAGCTGCGGCAGCGAGAGCGCGCGCAGCGCCGTGGGGAAATCGGCGGCGGGGCTGAGCGGCGGCACGTTCGCGCCCAGCGACAGCCGCTGGTTGCCGGGCAGGGCGAGCTTCATCAGGAAATGGGTGGCGGCGTGGCGCCACGCGCCGGCCACCCCCGACAATAGCGGATCGAGGGCTTCGCGCGTCGGCTCCACGCCGGATTGCGTCAGATGATCGTGCATGTGTCCGGCGAGCAGGTCCTCCACCGGCGCGTCCAGCGCGTCCTTGATGTTCGGCTGCAGTCGCGTCTGCTCGTGCAGGCCGACCTGGCCGTTGGCGAGCAGGATGAGCTCGGCCTTCTGCTTCGAATCCTGGGCGAAGCGCGCAAGATAGTAGTTGCGGAAGGCGCTCTTCAGGAGATCCTGACCGCCCTCTGTTGCCGGTCCGGCGCGGAACCGCTCGATGAAACGCTCGATCGTGGACGCGCTGTAGACCGTGTCTGCGCGGAACGCGTGCACCGCGCGCAGGAACTCGGGCGCGAGCTCGCGGAAGACCTTCAAGTTGCCTTCGGCGATGACGCCGCTGACGTCGGCGACGGTGCGCTTGATGCGTTCGATCACGTCGAGACGCTCGAGCGCGCGCGCGCTGGCCGAGCCGAACAGCCGCTCGTTCAGCCAGTCCACGGCGCGGTCGAGCTTTGAAGCCCGGTCCAGCAGCTCGAGGATCGATGCCGGGATCTCCTCGTTGCGGATCGACTGACCCGCGGTCTTCGACGCCCAGGTCGCGAACGTCGACCAGTTCACGTTGTCTTCGCCCAACATGCCGGCGAGCGCGCGCGACAGGTCGTGGTAGCGCTGCGTGATCAGCAGATTGCGCAGGACCGCGTCCTGCATGTCGATGATCCGCTCGAGGTCCCCCCGCGCGGCCGCCTCGTCGTCCACGTCGAACATGCCTCATGTTCGACGTGGACCTTCCAGTCGGCAAGCCTCGAAGGCGATTCTTCGCGGGTGGCGCGGCGCGCGGGAGTGCTATTCTGACAGCCAGTGTCCGCTCCCAAGGATTCGGCCCCGCCGCCGTCGCCGCGTCTCGCGGCAGCGGACCGGACCGTGCCCAGCGGGCCCGCCGCGGCGTGGTCGGTGGGGCCGAGCACGCAGCTGGTGCACGGATCGCTCGTGGCGGAGCGCTTCGAGGTCGAACGCTTCGCGAGCGTGGGCGGCATGGGCGCGGTCTACGAGGCCCGGGATCGGCTGACCGGCGAGGCGGTCGCGCTCAAGATGCTGCTCGGAGGCGTCGGCGAGGGCGAGCGACGGTTCGCGCGCGAGGCGCACGTGCTCTCGGGCCTCGATCACCCGGCCATCGTCCGCTACGTGGCTCACGGCCGGACGCGAGGCGGCTCGCCGTACCTGGCGATGGAGTGGCTCGACGGCGAGGATCTGGCCAGCGTGCTGTCGCTCTCGACGCTCACGATCGTCGAGAGCGTGGCGCTCGCGCGGCGCCTCGCGTCCGGGCTGGCCGCCGCGCACGGCCAGGGCATCGTGCATCGGGACGTGAACCCGCGGAACATCTTCCTGTGCGGGGGCGACGTCGCGCGGGCCAAGATCCTCGATTTCGGCATCGCGCATCTCGGCGACGCGACACGACGCCTGACGCTGAGCGGAAGCAGCATCGGCACGCCGGGCTACATGGCGCCCGAGCAGGCGCAGGGCGCCGAGGATCTGGACGCACGCGTGGACGTGTTCGCGCTCGGGTGCGTGCTGTTCGAGTGCCTGACGGCGCGGCCGGCGTTCGTCGGCCAGAACGTGATGGCGCTGCTCACGAAGATCCTGCTCGAGGAACCGCCGCGGCCCAGCGACGTCGCCGGTCACGTCCCGCCCGAGCTCGACGAGCTGGTGGGGCAGATGCTCGCCAAGCGCCGCGAGGAGCGTCCTGTCGACGGCGCGGCGGTCAGCGCGGCGCTCGATCGGCTCGGCCCCGTGGGCAGCGCGCGCCCTGCGGCGCCACGGCCGCGCCCTGTGGCCATCACCGGCGGCGAGAAGCGCTTGCTGTCGGTGATCCTGGCCCGTCCCGCCGACGCGTCGTCGGGCGCGCTCGCGCGCCGGGACGCGGTGATCGGCGCCGTCGAGCCGTACGGAGCCAAGGTGGACTGCCTGATCGACGGATCGCTGGTCGTGACGCTCGCCGGCGAGAGCTCGGCGATCGACCAGGCCGGCCGCGCCGCGCGGACGGCGCTCGCGCTGCGGTCGGTGCTTCCGGACGCGCACATCGTGCTCGCTACGGGGCGCGGCGAGCACGCCGAAGGGCGTCCAGCCGGCGAGGTGATCGAGCGCGCCCTGTCGCTGCTGGACTCCGGACAGGTCCCGACCCGCACCACGACCAGCCCGGTGCGGCCGGTGCGGGTCGACCCGGTGACGGCGGGACTGCTCGACCCGCGCTTCGAGCTCGGCGGGGATGCCGACGCGTTGCTGCTGCGCGGCACGCGCGAGCTGCTGGAGCCCACGCGGACGCTGCTCGGCAAGCCGACGTCCTGCGTCGGGCGGCAGCGCGAGCTCGTGACGCTGGAGGCGACCTACGCCGAGTGCGCCGGCGAGTCCGTCGCTCGCGCCGTGCTCGTGACCGCGCCGGTAGGATTCGGCAAGTCCCGGTTACGTCACGAGATCATCAAGCGGCTCAGGCGCGCGGAGCCGCCGCCGGAGCTGCTGATCGGGCAGGGCGACTCCGTGACCGCTGGCGCGCCGTTCGCGATCGTCGCGCAGGCCGTGCGGCGCGCGGCAGGGATCCACGACGGCGAGCCGCTCGCGGTGCGCCAGCAGAAGCTCCAGGCGCGCGTCGCGCGCAGCGTCCCCGCCGCCGAGCAGGGCCGCGTCGTCGAGTTTCTCGGCGAGCTGGTGGGAACGCCGTTCCCGGACGATGCGAGCGTGCAGCTCCGGGCCGCGCGGCAGGATCCGATGCTGCGCGGCGATCAGATGCGCCGCGCCTTCGAGGACTTCCTCGCCCACGAGACCACGGCGCATCCGCTGCTGCTCGTGCTCGAGGATCTCCACTGGAGCGATCTTCCGACGATCAAGCTGATCGATACCGTGCTCCGCAATCTCGGTGACCGCCCGCTGATGGTGTTCGCGCTGGCGCGCCCGGAGGTGCACGAGCAGTTCCCCGAGCTATGGGAAAAGCGCGGCGTGTCGGAGCTGCGCCTGTCGGAGCTCACGACGCGCGCCAGCGAGCAGCTGGTGCGCGAAGTGCTCGGACCGGACGTGCCGGCCGACGTGGTCGGGCGCCTCGTCCAGCGCGCCGGGGGCAACGCTTTCTGGCTCGAAGAGCTGATCCGCGCCGAGGCGGAGGGGCCGGGTGGCACGTTGCCGGACACCGTCGTGGTGATGGCGCAAGCGCGCCTCGAGCGTCTGGACACCGAGGCGCGGCGCTTGCTGCGCGCCGCGAGCGTGTTCGGGCAGCACTTCTGGCGCGGGGCCGTGGAATGCCTGCTCGGCGCGGAAGCGAAGGGCGGCGTCGACGCGTTGCTCGACGAGCTGACGGAGCGCGAGGTGCTCGTCAGGAGCGACAACAGCCGCTTTCCAGGCGAGGAGCAGCTCTCGTTCCGGCACGCGCTGCTGCGCGACGCCGCCTACGCCATGCTCACCGACCGCGATCGCGCGGTCGGCCACCAGCTCGCGGCCGAGTGGCTCGAGCGGGCCGGCGAGATCGACGCGCTCGTGCTCGCCGAGCACTTCGAGCGCGGCGAGCGACCGGAGCGCGCGATCCGCTGGTATCTGCAGGCGGGTCGCCAGGCGCTCGAGGGCAACGATCTCGACGCGGCGCTGGCGCGGGCGCGTCGTGGCATCGCCCTCGGCGCGGTCGGCGAGGAGCGCGGCGCGCTCGAGCTGCTCCTGGCCGAGACCCAGAAATGGCGCGGCGAGAACCGCGAGGCGCAGAGCGCGGCACTCGGCGCGGCGCGCACGCTGGAGCCCGGCGGGCCGCTGTGGTTCACCGCGACGGGCGAAGCCGCCGCAGCCAGCGGCAAGGCGGGAGACACCGCCGAGCTGGTCCGGCTCGGCGAGCAGCTGCGCGACCTCGCGCCGGCCGACGGCGATCCGCCCCAGCGGCTCGTGGCGCTGGCGCGCACGGCCACGCAGCTCACCTTGAGCGGCAAGCTCGAGCTCGCCGATCAGCTGCTCGCGCTGCTCGAAGTGCCCGGCGCCGTGCGCGACGCGGACCCGGCGGTGTTCGCCTGGATCCACGAGGCGCGCGCGGTGCGCGCCAACGCCGCCGGGGACCCGGCGGCGCGCGTGCGCCTCGCCGAGGCCGCCGCCGACAGCTTCGAGCAGGCGGGCGACCTGCGCAACGCGTGCCTGCAGCGTGTGTCGGTGGGCTTCGCCTGCGTGGAGATCGGCGCCTACGATCTCGCGACGCGCGCGCTGCGCGACGCGCTGGCGCACGGCGAGCGTCTGGCGCTCTCGAACTCGGTTCCCGTCGCCCGGGCCCAGCTCGCCCGTGCACTCGCGCGAAGTGGGGACAACCCGCAGGCGATCGCTCTCGAGCGCGAGGCCGTCGACGGGCTCGCGGCGCAGGGCAACCAGCGCTTGTCCGGCGTCGCGCGCGGCTATCTCGCCGGCATGCTGCTCGACGCCGGCGATCTCGACGCCGCACAGGACGAGGCGCGCGCCGCCGTCACGATCCTCGCCGGCGCTCCGGCACTGCTGTGTTCGGCGCTCGCGACGCTCGCGCGCGTGCATCTGGCCGCGGGCGGCGTCGAGGCGGCGCTCGAGCACACCGAGCGCGCGATGGAGATCCTCGCGCGCATCGGCGACAGCGCCGTCGGCGAGTCGTCGATCCGCCTCTCGCGCGTCGAGGCGCTGCGCGCCGCCGGCCGCGACGCGGAAGCCAACCAGGCCCTCGCAGAAGCCCGCGCGCGGGTCGATGCACGCGCGGCGCTGCTCGCCGACGCGGAGTTGCGACGGCAGTTCCTGGCGATGCGCGAGAACGCGCGGCTCATCGCCATGGCAACGGAGCTCGCCGCCCCGCCGTGAGCGTCAGCCGGCGAGACCCAGCCGGCGGCGCGCCTCGGCGTACTGCTCGCTCACGCTGAACACGGCCAGATCGCGCGCCTCGGGGTGCCGCACGATCCACTTCACGCGCTCCGTCCCGCTCTCGGGAATCACTTGACCGGCGGCGACGGCGACGCCGCGCAGCGCCGCCGACGGATTGCCGAGCGCGAGCAACGCAGCGCGGCTGCCCCACTCGTGGATGGTAGTGCCGAGCTGGCTCGCGCGGTTGCCGATCGAGCCGATCACCTCGAGCGCCAGCACCGGAACGTCGTTGTCGAGATTGCGCGGGATCGCCGGCTGGATGCGCGCTCGAGCTTCCGCGAAGCGTTTCGCGTCGACGCCCTGGGGTTGCCAGTTGGTCGCGAACACACCGAGGAACGCGGCCGTCACCGGCCAGAGCTCGATGGGCGGAGTGCGCGAGAGCGTTGCCGCGTGCGCCTGGAGGATCTTCAAGCTGCGCACCAGGAGGAAGTAGCGCGCGGCGTCGTCGTCGCTGTCGATCAGCTCCTTGCCGAAGACGATCTGCGGCGGATTCGAGCTGACCGGCATGCACGTCGACCCGATCCCGGGCGAGACGAACACCTGCAGCGCGTTGATGCCGAAGGCGCTCGCGAGCTGCTGCACCTGGCCCTGGAAATGCTGCGCTTCCGTGGGCAGCGGCGCGGCGCGGAGCCCGCGCAGATCGACCGGGTAGGCGGCGTCGAGCGCGTCGCCCGCCTTGCGCAGCAGCGCCCGCAGCGGCAGCGTGAGCAGATCGGGCGCGAGCAGCTCGTCGAGGCGCACGTCGCCGGCGGCCGGTCCAGCGCCGTGGACCGCGGTCTCCTCGCGGCCGTCGAGGGCGGCGATGGTCGCGGTGGCGACGGCGGCGGCGTCGGCACCGCCGCGCAGCTCCGCCACCGTCGCGAGCACCTCGAAGAACGAGGTGTCGAAGCGGCCCGTGCCGAGCGCGCGGCGCGCGTCGGTCGCGGCGCGATCGAGCAGCACGCCGAGCGCGCGATCCTCGTGGTTGCGCTCGTAGAAGCCGGCGAGGGCACGCAGGACGGTGCCGTCGTGGGGCGCCGCCTTGCGCGCCTTGTCGAGCGTCGCCTCCGCCGTGCGACGATCGCCGAGCACGAGCTCGTGCACCTGGGCCAGAGCGATCATCCGGTCGCGCTTGTCCTCCGGACTCTGCGCGCGCTCGACGAGATCGCTCGCCATCTGCACGGCCTTGTCGCCCTGCCCGAGCTTGCCGTACACGTGAACCAGGCGCTCCATGGCGGCGACGTCGTTCGGCTGGCGCTTGAGCACCTCGCGGTACGACAGCTCGGCGCGGGCAGGGTTGTCGAGCTCGGAGTCGTAGAGCTCGCCAAGCTTGCGGTAGATCTCCGCCTGTCGCTCCGGCTCGGCGACGTGGCGCGCGAGGCGGATCCACGCCTGCTCGGCGCCGGTCCAGTCGCCTTCCGCGGCGCACAGATCGGCGAAGGCATCCAGCGCGTCGGCGTGATCCGGGTTGGCGTCGAGCGCCGAAGCCAGGGCGCGCTTGGCCGCGTCGCGATCGCCGACATCCGCGAGCGCGCGCCCGCGCGTGACCTCGAGCGCGACACGCTCGGCGGGATCGGTCGTCATCGCGATGCGACGTTCGAGGAGCTCGGCCAGCTTGGCGCGGTCGCCGCGTGCCACGAGCAGCCCCTGCAGCCGCGTGAAGATGTCTTCGCCGGCGCCCTCGATGGCGGCCGCGTGTTCCAGTGTGTCGAGCCCGCGCTCCTCGTTGCCGATGCGGTCCAGCCACAGCAAGGCCGCCTGGTGCCAGGCGGCGAGCTGGTGGGCGGGCACGGCGCTGGCGGTCGCGAGCGCTTCCAGCGATTCCGCCGCGCCCGCGAGATCGCCGGCGGACTCCAGCACCTCCGCGCGCGTCGTCAGTGCCACCAGGTGTTCGGGCACCATCTCGACCGCGCGCTCCAGCAACGCGCGCGCCTCGTCGAGATTCGACAGCCGCGCCGCCGCCTCGGCCGATCGGAGAGCCAGCGTCGCGGCGTCGATGGCGCGCGTCGCCTGGTCGCACAGCGCGCGGTCGGCGCGGTAGACGGCGGCGTCGTCCCCGGATACGCGGCCGTGCGCGTCGAGCTGGCGCAGCGCCCACATCGACGGTGGCTCCTGGCGGGCTGCGACGTCCACGAGCTCGCGGGTCTCCGCCCAGTTGCCGTTCTTCGAGCGCAGGCGCGCCGCCAGCATCGCGTGCGCCGTCGCTTCGCCGGCCGCGACCACCGGCGCGACGGCGGCGGCGATCGGCTCGAGCTCGTCCTCGCGGCCGGCCGAGATGTAGGCGTGCTCGACGCGGCGCAGCGCCGGTAGATACGTGGGCGAGCGCTCCAGGATCGCGCTCTGCCAGAGCAGCGCGCTCGAATGCTCGCCCCGCGCCTCGTCGAGGCGCGCCAGGCGCTCGTCAGATCTCGCGCTGGGCGACCACGTCCTGCTCGTCGCGCGCCTGCTCCATCAGCGTCGCGGCGAGGCGTGCGGCACCCGACGCCTGCGTCCCGATGCGCTCCGCCGTGATGCGCGCGTAGTCGCCCTGGTCGAGCGCGGCGGCGGCGAGCGCCGCGCGCGCGGCGCCTTCGATGTCGCCGGCGCGCTCGAACTCGAGCGAAGCTTCCACCAGCAAGCGCGGTCGATGTTCCTCGTCCAGCGCCTCGCTGACCTGCTCGCGCCATACGCCCTTGTCGACGCGCGCGCCCGGAGTCAACCGGTCGTGCAAGGCGTGGAGCGCCACGTCGCCCGGTCGAGCGGCCGTCGCGTCGTCGAGCAGCGACGCGGCGAGTCCCATGTCCGTGTCGGCCACGAGCAGCGCTTCGCGCACCTGATCCATGGCCTTCTCCATGGGATCGGTCGTGGCGTCGCGCCGCCGTCGCAACCACGCGAGCAGCATGCCGACGTCACCGCGCATGCGCGCGAGCTGCTCGCCGAGGCGGTACGCGAACGGCAGCCCGCTCTGGGCCTCCGCCGCCTGCTCCAGCAGCGCGCTGAAGTGTTCGACGTCATCGAAGCCACGGCGGAGCGCCGCCTCGACGAACAGCAGCGATCGCTGCGAGTCGTCTCCGGCCGCTTGCGCGAGACCGGCGAGGATGTTCGCGGCGCCGGCGCCCGGGGTCGCATCGAGCAGCGCGCGCGCCGCGGGCTCGCAAGCGGCGTCGGCGCGGAGCGCGGCGGCGTATTCGCGCCGCGCGCCGTCGGCGTCGCCCGCCAGCTCGCGGATCAGCGCGGCCGCCAGGTTCCGATCGCGTTCGTCCTCGCTGGCCGAGCCGTCCCGCGGCCACAGCGCGACGCCCTGTGCGACGGCAGCGGCGTCGCGTGCGGCGAGGGCGAGCTCGAGCCCGAGCATCCGCGACAACGCGTGGTCGGGGTGCGCCTCGCCGAACGCGGAGATGGCGAACTCGAGCGTCGGGCGGTCGAGTCCCTGCGTGGCGATCGCCCGACCGAGCGTCACCTCGGTGCACGAAGCGTCGTCGCCGCTCGTGAGCGACGGCGGCTCGTCGCTGGGCGCCGAGCAGGCCTGGGCCGCGGCGGCCAGCGGGATCTGGGTCTCGTCGGCGGCCAGGTCCGCGATCAGCGGACGCATGGCTTCGGCGCCACCGCCGGCGAGGGCCGCGAGCGCGACGCGATCGGCAGGCGTGAAAGCGTCGATCTCCTCGTCCTCGTTCGACTCGAGCGCGGACTGGACCGCGCCCGGGTCGCCCTGCTCCAGCGCGCGCTGGGCCAGGGCGCGGCGGACGTAGGTCGTGCGCCCGCGTTCCAGCACCTGACCGAGCAGCTCGATCGCGCGCTGGCGCGTCGCGGCGGCCGGCGCCAGCACCGAGGCCGCGAGCCAGCGCGCGGCGTCCTCGAGCCCTTCCGTCGTGGCGAGGCGCGCCACCATCTCGCCCGCGCTCGCGGTATCGCCCTGGGCCAGGGCGCGGTGTGCCTGATCGAACGCGATCGCAGGGCTCGACGCAGTGCCGGCCTGCCCACTGCGCAGCGCGACGAGCTCCTGTGCGGCCTCTGCGATCGGCGCGACCGACGGCGCGTCGGGGAAACGCAGCTTCGGCGCGTCCGCGCTGCTCGCGAGCGCCTGCACGAGCTTCGAGAGCTGCGGCCGCGGGTCGGAGGGCAGCGCGCGTGACGCTTGCTCCACCTTCTTCTGGGCTGCCGCGTCGTCCCGCGTCACGAGTCGCTGGAGCTCCGACGCCAGGTAGGCGCCATGGGCCCGCGCCTCCGACGTCGGCGAGGCGCGCGTCTCGGTCTCCAGCGCGGACGCCACGGCGCTGGAGTCGGCCTCGGCCGCGGCCAACCAGCGCAGTTGGCGATGCGCCAGCGGCATCGACGCCGCGGCCATCACCGCCTCCGTCGCGATCTCGCGCGCGCGGCCGGTGTCGCCGGTGAGCGCCCAGAGCTCGCTCGCGACGACCAACGCGCGCGCCCGCTGCTGCGGATCGGCGAGCGCCTGGGCTTCGGTCTCGGCGCGCTCCGCGCGCGCGATCCAGGCGTCGCGGACCTGCTGCTCGGCGAGGTGCGCCGCTGCAGGTCGTTCGTCCTCCCAAGCCGCGCCGGGTGGCGGCGGGCGCGAATGGATCGGCCGGGGAGGCGCCGACGGCGGCGGCGCCGAGGACGCGCCGGGCGCCTCGGGCTCGTCTTCGACGCCCGCTTCGATCTCGTCGAACTCGCCGAGGTCGAGGTCGTCCACACCGGCGTCGTCGCCGACCATGATCGGATCGTCGCTGACGAGCGGCGCGCGCGACCCGACCTCGGGCGGCGGCTCCGAGAACGTGCCGCCGTCGAGCATCTCGAACGCCGCGTCGTTGGCTTGCGCGACGGCGTGCGCGTCGATGAACGGATGGGTCGGTTCGCCCGACAGCGACGGCGTGCCGTGCGGCTCCACGGCGATGACGTCCCGGGCGTCCTCTGCCGGCGGCGCCAGCGGGCTTGCGGCAGGTGGGAACGGTTCGCGCGGCGGATGCCCCGGCGGGTTGATCGCCGGCGGCTGGGCGGTGGTGTCGGGCGCCGGGCGTGGCGGCGACGGCCGCGGGATCGAGGCCGGTCGCGGCGGCGCTGCCCGCGCGGGCGTCGGGACCGACGAGTCGGGCTGCTCGCTGATCGCGTCTTCCGGGCCCGCGATCGAGTCGCGGTTGCCGACGACGGTCACGTCGTCGATGGCGAAGCGTCGCTCCGGGGGCTCGTGGAGCTTGCGCCCGGGGCGACTGACCGGCGGCGACGGCGACGCCGCCGGCATCACCGGCGAAGGCGTTGGCCGGCCTGGGACCGCGTCGTCCTCCGTGAGCAGCGAGTCGAGCAACGCATCGGGCTCGAAGTCGAGCTCGCCCAGCTCGGCGCCGATGCTGCCGGCTGTGCCGCTGCGTCCCGCGCCGGTCGGGCCGCGCCGCGGCTGACGGGAGGCCGGTGGCTGCGACGCAGGCGCCTCCGCCGGGTCGTCGGGCTTGTCCGGATCGCTCATCGTACTCCCATGCCAAGCTGCTCGCGGAGCTGCAGGTAGGTGGGGGAAAGCACGAACGCCAACAGGCGCTGCGCGCGCTCCTTCGCCTCGCGCGAGGCGCCGGGTTGGCCGCGCGTCCCGGGCGTCGCGGCGAGCACGTACGACACGTCGCCGGCGGCGATCGCCGCCATGCGGTCGAGGCTCGACGTGGCCGCGCCGACCCAGGAAAGCGGATCCTGGCCCGCGCGTGCCACGGCGGCGGCGAGATCGGGCACGACGCGTCGCACCTTGCGGTTCATCTCCTTGGCGAGGACGCGGGAAAACTCGGCGAGCATGGCGTACTGCGGCGACGCGATCTCGTGCCCGCCGACGCCGCATGCCGCGACGATCAACGCGGCGATGTCGGTGGCGTCGCGGTGACGCAGGATCGTCACGCCGCGCTTGAGTGCGAACAGCTCGCGCGCGAGCGCTTGTCGATGAATCGACGCGAGCGGCGCCGAGACGGCCGAGCCGACCACGATCGCCGGGCGCTCGCCGGGCACCGCGCTGACGGCCTGCGCGTCGCTGCCGCCCACGTACAGATCGAAGTCGCCCAGGCCCAGGGCGCCGGCCCAGGCCGCGACCTCGTTGCGGATCGGCAGCCCGGCGCGCGGGTCGACGCGCTCGCGCTTGCCGACGCCGAGCGCGACCAGCCCGGGCCCCAGCGCGTCGGCGAAAGTCTCGGCCAGCGCGCGCATCAGCTCGGGGATCGGGCCCGCGTCGTCCGGATCGCACAGCTCCGGCAGCGCGCTCTCGTCGATGGCGATCTGCGGCAGCCTCGCCACGCGCTCGTCGAGCACCGCCAGCTCGCGATCGAGCTCTGGCCCACCATGACCGAGCGCGACCAGCGCTCCAAGGGTGGCTTGCCGGAGCGGCGCGTTGCCGAGGCGGAGCGCGATCCGCGACAGCCGATCGATGCGCTCGGCGTCCAGCGGATCGTCGACGGCCTCGCGAACCAGTGCTTCGCGGCCGTTCGCGAGCACGCGCTCGGTCATGGCCTCGGGCAGCACGCCGGTGAGCACCAGATCGAGGGCCTCGCCGTCGCCCGACGCTTCCGACAGAAGCTGCTCCGCGGCGCCAGCGGCGCCCGCGGGATCGTCCAGGCGGTCGCGGCGGATCGCCATCGCGAGGCGCGCGGCCTCGATGCGACCCTCGCGGGAGTCGCGCTCCCGCATCAGGTGTTCGAGCACGTCGGTGGCCAGCTCCCACGCCTCGGCCCGGGCGGCGGCGCGAGCCAGGCGCTCCCGCACCGGGATCGTGCTGAGCCCGCTCTTGTACAGGCTCCGGAGGACCTCGAGCGCGTTCGGCAGATCGCGGAGCTTGTTCTCGTACAGATCCACCGCTGCCACGCCGCTCATCAAGCGCTGCTTGACCGGCGCGTCGTCGAGCGTGGCGAGGCGCGCGAGGCTCGCCGCGGCCTCGGCGAACTTGCCGGTGGTGATGTAGATCTCGCCGGACAAGGCCAGTGCGCCGACGTGATCGGGCTCGAGCATCGTCACGTTCTCGAGTGCCGCGAGCGCGCCCTCGCGGTCGCCCGCGCCGCGCAACATGCGGGCGCGTTCCCAGAACAGCTTGGCGATCTCGTCGGGGTCGTCGGCGACCTCCAGGCGCGCGTCGATCAACGACAGCAGGCGCGGGCCGTCCTTCTTCGCGCGCACCATGCGAAATAGCCGGTCGAACGCCACGAATCGACGGATGTCGCGCTGCACGGCGCGCTCCAGCGCGAACGCGCCGCGCGCCTCGTCCCCCAGCTCGTCGACGAGGATCAACGCCGCTTGCTCCCACAGCTCCGCGCCGTGCGCGTCGTCGCTCACGACGTCGCCGAGCGCGGCGCTGGCCTCGGCGACGGTGCGGCGATCGCCGGCGGCCTCGGCCGCGGCGCGCAGTCCCTCCCAGCCGATGGTGTCGCTGGGCCAGGTCTCCACGACGGCGCGGAACGACTCCAGCGCCTCTTCCACGTCGAGCGCCGCGAGCTGGTTCCACCCCGCCAGCGCACGCGCGAGCGGCGTGCTGTCCTCGCCGAGCGCGCTGTCGAGCCCGCACAGCGCCATCGCCCGCCGGCGCGGGTCGCTGCCCGGCAACGCCAGCTCCAGGTTCGTGAGCTGGGCGATGGCGTCGGGCGCCGCGACCAGAGGCACCGCCTCGTCACCGCGATACATGGAGACGATGCTGGCGCTGGCTTCGACCGCCGTCGCGGTCTCGCCGTCCAGACGGCTCGCCAGATGCCGTCGCGCCGCGACTTCCTGATCGACGTCCCCGAGTGCGACGGTCGCGGCGAGCCACTCGATCGCCGCTGCCGGCGATGGATCGGCGTCGGCCCACGCGGCGCCCGCAATCTCGAGCTCGGCCGGATCCTCCAGGTCGCGCTGTGCTTCCAGCACGATCTGGAACGCGGCGCCGCGGGCGAGCGCCGCGCTCGCGGGCGACAGGGCGGCGAGCTTGTCGAGCGTCGCGCGCCGCTCTTCCGGCGCGGCGTCCGCGGGAGCCCACAGCGCGCGGGCGAGCAGCGCGGCGGTGGAGATGTCGCGCGGCGAATCGCCGTTGATGGAGTCGAGTGCGGCGGCCGCCTCGCTCGCGTCGCCGCCCTTGGCGACCTCGATGCCGAAGCGCTCGAGACGCGCGAGGCCCGCGTCCGCATCGTCGCCGGAGGCATCGAGCGCGCGCCGGCGCGCGTCGACGTCGTCGGGCTCGGCGGCACGCAGCGCCCACGCGAGCACGGTCGTTCCGGCGGCGGGCGCGAGCGAGCTCGCCGCGGTGAAGCATTCAACCGCGGTCTGTCGCTCGCCCTCGTTCCAGAACAACATGCCGGCTTCGAGCTGGAACGCGGCAGCCAGGCCGGTGTCCTGCGCCGCGAGCGCGCACGCCGACAACACCTCCGCGGCGCGCCGTGACTGGCTTCGGGATCGCGCTAGGGTGGCGAGCGCGGCGGCCACGAGCACGTCCGACGCGTCGGCGGCGTGGAGCTCGTCGAGCTGGGTGACGGCGCTGTCGGCTTGGCCGTCGCGCACCGCCCGCGCGGCGACGACCAGGCGCAGTGCCCGCGCCGCACCGGCATCCAGCTCCACCTTGGAGAGCTCGACGAGCGGCGACGTCGCCTCCTGCGCCGGCGGCGGCAGGCTCGTCGGCGCAGCGTCCGCGGGTGGCGACGGCGCGAACTCCAGCGCGTAGGCGCGCAGCGCGTGCCCCAGCCATGCGCCGCGAGAGGTCTGGGCGAGACTGGCGAGCGCGCGCTCCGCGGCATCGCGCTGTCCGCGGAGCAGGCGACTGCGCGCGGTCTCGAACGCGAGTCCGGTCTGTTCGCCCTCGGTGGCGCCGGCGGCGAGCAGGCGACGCGTGGATTCCTCGTACCAGGTGATGTCGCCGCGGATCGACGCGAGCATGCGGCCCACCCGGGCGAGCACGCCGGGTCCCGCGCCGAACATGCCGGCCTGGGACAGCGCGGCCTTGGCGCCCTGGATGTCGCCGGCCAAGCGCGCCCAGGCGTCGGCGGCGAGCAGGTAGAAGCGGGCCTTCGCCTCGTCGGACGGCAACTCGGCGGCGGCGGCCTCGAGCGCGGACGCGAGCGCCTGCGGATCGTGCCCGCCCGCCAGCAGATCGAGCTGGAGTGCACGCGCCGGGATCGATCCGGAGTCCTCGGCGAGCGCCTTGTCGACGGCGTCGAGCGCGGCCTGTCCGTTGCCTTCGGCGGCGGCGGCCTCCGCCACCCTGAGCCACAACGCCGAAGCGATCGTGCCTTTCGCACCGTGCTCGAGGCCCACACCGGCGACGCGCGCCGCGGTGGCGATGTCACCGGCGGCGTCCGCCGCGCCCAGGCGCGCGTGGAGCAACGCGGCCTCGCCCGGCAGACGCTCGAGCGCCTGGTCGAGGAGCGACACGGCACCGGCGACGTCGCCCATGGCGCGGTGTGCGTCCGCGGCGCGCAGCCAAGCGTCGGCGGCGTAGGCGGCGCCGCGTCGGTAGCGCGGGATGCCGAGTGCGTCGCCGGTCGTCTCGTCTTCGGCCGCGCGCAGCAGCAGCGCCGCTTGGGCCTCCAGGGATCGCGCGAGCAGATCGTGGCGCTCCTCGCGTCGACCCAGCTCCTCGAGCGCGGTCAGCGCCAGGTACGTCGCGTCGCTCTTCTGCTCGATGGCTTGATCGAGCGAAGCGAGCGCGGCTTCCACGTCGCCCGCGGCGAGCTGGATGCCGGACAGGTCGATCAACAAGAGCGCGCGCCACGACGGATCCTGCGCGAGCCGGGCCCGCGCGGCGAGGGCGCGCTCGCGCGTCGTCCCGTCGTCGAGCTTGCACGCCGTGATCTCGAGCATGAGCCACGCCGCGCTGTCCTCGGGCCGCTCGTCGACGGCCTCTTCAAGCGCGTCGCGCGCGCCGGGGAGATCGTTCTCGTGGTCGGCGAGATACACCGCGCGCTCGACCAGGGCGCGGGCGCGCTCGTCCGGAGAATCGGCGACCCGGACCAGCCGCTCGAGCAGCTTGCCCAGGTTCTTGTACGACTGGCGCCGTTCGATGATGGCGATGAGCCGTTCGAGCGGTTCGCGGAACTCGGGCTCGGCGTTGACGGCGCCAAGCTGGTCGCGCGCCGCGGAAGCCTCGTCGCCGAGCAGCTCCTCGAGCACGCCGATCTCGTGCAGGAGGATCGCCTGGATCGTGTTCCGATCGGTGGCATCGTGCTCGGCACGCAACCTCGCGATGGTCGACGTGACCAGCGAGGGATCCGGCGGTGCCGCGGACGCGGAATTCGGCGGACGGGAGGGACTCGACATGCGCTTGTGATGACGCGAACTTGCAGCACTCTATGCGACGCGGCACGTTGTGCCTAGCCGCACCATCAGTCATTTCTTCGCACGATCCACCACCCACGCGGAGTATCGATCGGCTCATCGTAGACGCTGCTCTTGGGCAACGTGAAGAGCAGATATTCCAGCGCGGGCTCGAGCACGCCCCGCGGGATCCGACCGGCCTCCGCCGTCGAGCCGCGGTCGCCCTTCTTGGCGGCCTCGCCGAAGTCCTTCTTCGCCTCTTCGACCACGCCCCGGGCCCGCTCCAGGGCCTCCTGTCGGGTCGGCGCGGTCTTCGGCGCGAGCTCGGCTCCGCGGTAGCTGAAGAGGATCGCGCCGAAATCGACGGTTTTCGGCGCGGTGGCCGGTAACCGCGGTGCCGGCTTGCCATCCGGAAGCAGCGCGAACGCCGCGTGCTCGCTGCTCGCATCCCCGCTGCCGCCGTCGCCGGCCGACGGCTCCGGGGCCCCCGCGTCGGCGTCGTCCGGCCCGGCCGCAGGAGCCGCCGACGCGCTCGGCGCGGCGCTCGGCGCTGGCGCCGCCAGGTGGGCCGGCGAGCCCGCCTGCAGCACGACGATCACCACCGCGGCAGCGAAGAACAGGCCGAAAGCGACGGAGGTCCAGCGCTGCATCGCCCGCTGCGCCTAGCACGAATGCCCGGCCGTCAGGTAGGGATTCGCTCGCCGCCCCGGGCGCGGAAACCGCGACAACACCGCCGGTCACCTGCTAAGACTCCGCTACTAGGGCGATGTTCAAGGTCGAGTGCCCCGGTTGCAAAGCGCCGTATCAGGTGGACGAGCGCCGCGTCCCCTCGAATGGGCTCAAGATGCGGTGCCCGAAGTGCGGCACCTCGTTCATGGTCGAGGCGCCGCAGGATCCGCGCCGGACCGGCCCCAGTCCGGTGCTGGGCGCATCGCCGCCGGAACCCGCGAAGCCCGCCGCCAAGCCTCCGCTGCCGCCGCGGGCGCACAAGGCCACGATGCTCGGCGTCGCCGCCCAGGGCGGCGTCAAGCCCGGCGGACCGCCGCCGGTGCCTCCGCGAGCGGCGCCTGCGCCGCCTTCCGCCGTGCCGCCCGCGTTCGCCCCGCCACGCCCCGGTGGCGCCGATCCCTACGGGGAGATCGACCTGCCGACCGTCGGCACCCAGCGCGGGGCCGCGGCTCCGGCTCCCGCACCTGCACCGCCAGATCGCGACCTGGATCTGCCATTGCCCGGTGGCTTCGCCGACCCGGACCTGCCGGCTCCGGCCGCGCCGCGCGCGCCGGCCGCGCCGCGCGCGCCGGCCGCGCCGCACGCGCCGGCCGCGGATCTGCCGGCCCCGGTCGGCCGCGGCGCCATCGACCTGCCCGCGATTCCAACGGGCCCGTCCGCCGAGGCGAGCTTCGGCGAGATCGATCTGCCCGACATCTCCGCAGGCGGAGCAGCCGACTTCGGCGAGATCGATCTGCCGTCCCCGACCGGTCCGGGCCTGCCCGGGATGCCGCTTCATCGAGAAGACGACCTGCCGGATCTGCCGTTGGTCGGCGGCGCGGACCTGCCCGCGCGAGGCGGCGGCGCGGACCTGCCCGCGCGAGGCGGCCGCGCGGACCTGCCCGCGCGAGGCGGCGGACTGGATTTGCCGTCGCCCTCCGGCGGGTTCGATCTGCCGTCGCCCTCGTTCGACCTCCCGTCGCCGCTTGCAGGTCTGCCCGCCACCGCCGCCGATCTGCCGTTGCCCGGCGGTAGTGGCCTGCCGTCGCCGGCCGCGGGCCTGCCCACGCAGGCTGCGGGCCTGCCCACGCAGGCTGCGGGCCTGCCCACGCAGGCTGCGGGCCTGCCCACGCAGGCCGGGGCGTTGCCAGCGTCCGCGGCGGTTCTGCCGAGCCACGCCGGCGGCCTTCCCATGGCCCATCCCGCCGCGCAGCTCGATGACCTGCCGCCGATGCGACAGGACTCGTTCGGCGAGATCGAGCTGCCGCCGGGCCCGGGGCTCGACGCGGCACCCGGTTCATTTCCGCCGCCGGACGCCGATCCGTTCGCAGCGTCGCTGCCGCCTCCAGCGGGTTCCGCGCCGCCGTTCGTCGTGCCGTCGGCGCCGCCTCCCGCCGAGTCTGCGGCGAGCGATCTGGTGCGCCAGGCGGGCGGCGGAACGAACTACGGCGAGGTGAATCTCGATGGCGGCGTCGGTGCGACCGGCGCGGTCGGCATCGCCGACGACGACATGGAATTCGGCGCCATCCCGCAGGAGGCGGACGAGGCGCCGCGCGGGCCCGCAGCCGCGCCGTCGGGGCTCCACGTCCCGATCGCCGTCGGTGGCGTCGTCGGTCAGGCGCGCGAGACGGCGCCGCGCGGGCGCGGCGTTCTGCGCGGCGCGTTGGTGATCCTCGCGATCGTGGCGATCGGCGGCGGCGCGCTCGCGTTGCTGCCCTCGGTCGGGCCGTTCGGCGCGTTCTGGATCAGCGACATGCTCAACGCCGGTAGCAACGTGAAGATGGTCACGGCGACGGTGGGCAAGGCGCGCGCCGCGATGGCGCGCGACACGGACTCCGCGGCCGAGCAGGCGGTCCAGCTCGTCGAGAAGCAGCGCGCCGGCGCGAAGCGGGTGAAGGCGCTCGCGGCGTACGCGGCGTATCTCGGTTTCCAGCGCGAGATCCGTTTCGGCGGACAGCCGGCGGCGCGTGCGCGCGCCAAGGTCGTGCTCGACGAGCTGAAGGAGGACAAGGACAACGACGTCCAGTACCTGGCGTTGGCTCGCGCGGCGCAGGCCGCCGACGGCGGCCAGCTGGCGCGCGCGCGCAAGGCGCTGGCATCGCTCGCGTCGAAAGATCCCCACGATGTCGACGTGCGCGTGCTCGAGGGCGAGATCGAGCTCACCGCGCGCGAACCGAAGGCCGCGTTGGTGGCGTGGCAGGCGGCGAGCGGGATCGAGAAGAACGCGCGCACGTCGTTCGGGCTCGCCCGCGCCGAGTTCGCCCTCGGCGACGTGATGGTCGCGGAGAAGGACGCCAAGGCGGCGCTCGACGCCAATCCGAAACACGTCGGTTCCCGCATCCTGTTGGCGCGCATCGCGTGGCAAGTGCGCCGGGACGAGGACGGTGCGGTGAAGCTGCTCTCGCATGTCGCCGCGCCCGGCGCCGAGGCCAGCCCCGACGAGCGGGTCGCGGCGCAGACGCTGCTCGGCAACATCCATCTCGCACGCTCCCGCATCAGCCACGCCGAAGCGGCGTTCAACGAGGCGCTCAAGATCGATCCCAAGGCGGCGGGCGCGCTGGCGGGGCTCGGCGATGCGCTGTATCGCTCCGGACGCTTCTCGGAAGCGCTGGCTCGCTACGAGGCGGCGGTCCAGGCCGATCCCGACGCGATCGACGCGAAGATCGGCGTGGCGAAGACCAAGATCGCGCTGGAGCGGCTCGAAGACGCGAAGGCGATGCTGAAGAAGCTCCGCGACGCGTACCCGAAGTCGGTCGGCGTCGCCTACTGGTACGGCAAATCGCTCGAGTCGCTCGGCGATCGCAAGCAAGCCGAGGAAGCGTATCGCGCGGCCATCGACGTCGGCGGCAAGGATCCGGCGGTCGTCGAGCCGTACGTCGCGCTCGCCCTCTTGCTCGGTCAGCAAGGCCGCAACGACGACGCCAAGAAGGCGCTCGACGAGGCGCGTGCGAAGTTCCCGGACCTGCCGGCGATCCACAAGGCGCTGGGCGAGCTCGCGCTATCGCAGGGGCGCTACGACGAGGCGCTGGCCCAGTACCGCGAGGCGCTCAAGAGCGATCCCAAGGACGTCGGCGCGAAGTTCCGTCTCGGCGTCGCGTTGCGCCGCGACCGCCAGTTCGACGAGGCGGCCAAGGCCTTCGACGAGGTCGCCAAGGTCGATCGCGATTACCCGAGCCTCGCGCTCGAACGCGGCCTGATGTACGAGGCTTCCGGACACTCCGACGAGGCACTCAAGGCCTACGAGTCGGCGCTCGCGAAGGCGCCGAACGACCCTGATCTGATGCTGCGGGTCGGCTGCGGAAAGGTGAGCGCCGGGCGCGCGAAGGAGGCCGAGGAGCTGCTGCGCAAGGTGCTCGTACAGCGCCCCAACTCCGCCGAGACCAACCACTGCCTCGGTCGCGCGTTGCTGCTCGAAGGCACGAACCTCGCCGAAGCGCTGAAGTCGCTGGAGCGCGCGACGGATCTCGATCCCAATCGCGCCGAGTACTGGCTGTACGTCGGCTGGGCCGCGAACGACGCGGGGAGCGTGCACAAGGCGGAGATCGCGCTGAAGAAGGCGCTCGATCTCGACCAGGGCATGGCCGACGCCTACTGGCAACGTGGCGTCTTGCGCTTCCGTCAGGGCGCGACCAAGGAGGCGATCGCCGACCTGCAGAAGGCGCTCGAGCTCAGGCCGAGTCGCTTCGAGGCGCACGCCGCGCTCGCCGACGCCTACTACCAGATGGGCCAGGAAGCGAAGGCGATGGACGAGTGGTCGAAGGCGATCACCGCCCAGGGCGACAACGCCACGTGGCGCTTCCGCTACGGCAAGCTGCTGGCGGCGAACCGCCGCGCGTCGGAGGCGGAGGAGCAGCTGTCCAAGGCCGTCGAGCTCGGCGAGCAGGCGGATCCCAAACCCGACTGGCTGCCCGAGGCGCACCTGCAGCTCGCCCGCGTCATGGGCAACCGCAAGGAAGCCGCCAAGCACTGGGAGGCGTTCATGCGCGACGGACCGCGCGACTCGCCCTACCGCGCGGAGGCGCAGGCCGCCCTCGCCAAGCTCGGCCGCCCCTGGACCGGCAACTGACCACGGCACCGCAACGCCACGCGCCTCGCCGGCCCGCTCCGGTAGCGCGCCGCACCGGCATGCCCTTGTAAACGGCGGATAACGGCATACTTATGGGTTCCTGGTTGTCGGTCCGGCGCGGAACCACGCGCTCCGGTAAACTTGTAAACCCATGCCCGACACCGCGCCTCCTGGCATCGGCGCCGCGATCGGCCGGCGCCTGCGCGAGCTCCGGCTCGACCGCGGGCTCGCGCAGGCGGAGCTCGCGCGCCGGCTCGGCATCTCGCCGGCGTACCTGAACTTGATCGAGAAGGGGCGACGGACGCTGCAGCTTCCGCTGCTCTGGAAGGCGCTCGACTTGCTCGACGTCGAGCCCGAGGGCTTCATGCGCACGCTCGGCGCCGAGCGCCCGGACGAGACGCTCGCCGCGCTGCTGGACGAGCCGCTGCTGCGCTCGCTCAATCTCGATCGCGATGCGCTGGCGGCGCTCGGCGGCGAGCCGCGCGCCGTCTCCACCATCGTGACGCTGTTCAATCTCTACAAGAACGCGCGCGGGCAGCTCGACACGCTGCTCGAACAGGTGTCGCGGCGCGAAGCCGATCGGCGCGCGCGCGCCGAGCCTGGCGACGAGCCGTCCGATCCGGCGCTGCGCTTCGACTACTCGCCGCTCGACGAGGTCGCGGACTTCGTGCAGGCGAACAAGAACTACTTCGCCGGGATCGAGGAAGCCGCCGGCGCGGTGCGGCGCGACTTCCAGCTCGAGCGGCGCGTGCTCAGCGACCAGCTGGTCGGCGTGCTGTCCGGTCTCGGCATCAACGTCTCCGCGCCGCGCGACATCGAGGGCACCAGCGTCGTCAGGCGCTACGACCCGGCGGCCGGCACGCTGTCGATCTCCAACGCCCTCAGCGAGTCGCGTCGCAAGTTCGATCTGGCGCACGTGATCGGGCTGCGTCTGCTCGACGAGCGCGGGCTCCACCGGGACATCGTCTCCGCGTACAAGGCGCGTCATCCCGGCACGCCCACGCTGATCAAGGTGCATCTGGCGAACTACTTCGCCGGCGCGCTGTTGATGCCCTACGACGAGTTCTGGAGCGAGGCACAGCGCACGCGCTACGACGTCGAACGTCTCGCGGACCTGTTCGAGATGAACTACGAGGCGGCGGCGCATCGCCTGACCAACCTCGCCAACCCGCGCCGGCGCGGCGTGCCGATGCATTTCGTCAGGGTCGACATCGCAGGCAATATCTCCAAACGCTACTCCGCCACCGGGCTGGCGTTTCCCAGCGGGCTCGGGTCGTGCCCGAAATGGGCGGCGCACACCGCGTTCCTCACGCCGAGCCAGATGTCGAAGCAGTTCTCCGTGATGCCGGACGGTGCGGCGTACTTCTGCTTCGCCCGCATCACCAGCGCGCCGGTGCAGGGCTCGCTCGTGAAGGGCACGGTCTACTCGATCGGGCTCGGCACGCACGCCGACGACTCGCGTCACCTGGTATACGCCGACGACCAGCCGCGCTGGGCGCCCGAGCGCGCGCATCGCATCGGCGTGCCGGTGGGCGTGACGTGCCGCTTCTGCGAGCGCACCGACTGCAACCAGCGCGCCGCGCCGAGCTATCGCTTCGCCTTCAGCCCGGACGAGTACGTGAAGAAGGACAACTTCTTCTCGCCCATTCTCGAGAGCGAGACCGGGCGCGCGCGGCGCGACGGCGCCGCCGCCGCGCCGGGATCCGAGCGCGAGCCCCCGCGCCGCCAGCGGCGACGCGGCTGAGACGCGCGCGCCGGGCTTAGACCTGCCAGGTGTTGCCGGAGTTGAGCAGCGCCGACAGATCGCCCTTGCCCTGCTTCGCGACGGCAGCCGCGCGTTGCTCGCCCAGCGTGTCGTCGTAGGTGGGGTACTCGACGGCGTACAGCACGCCGACCGCGACCGGGAAGCGCGGGTACGGCATGCGCGCGAGCATGTACGCGATGGTCGCGTTCGTCTCGTCGTGGATCAGGATGTCCTTGTCCGTGACGCCGTTCTCGCCCAGCGTGACCACTTCCAGCGAGAGCGTGCGCGCGTCGATGCGCAAGCCGCGGTTGTGATCCTTGCCGAAGATCAACGGCTTGCCGTGCTCGACGCGGATCTGGCGATCGTCCCTCGCGCTCTTGTCGGTGAAGCTGTCGAAAGCGCCGTCGTTGAACACGTTGCAGTTCTGGTAGATCTCGATGAACGCCGTGCCCTTGTGCTTGGCGGCGCGGCGCAGCATGTCCGGCAGGTGCGTCGCATCCGTGTCGATCGAACGGGCGATGAACGTGCCGTGCGCGCCGAGCGCGAAGGTCGCGGGGTCGACCGGGTGATCCGCCGAGCCGTAGGGCGTGCTCTTGGTGATCTTGCCAAACTCGCTGGTCGGCGAGTACTGCCCCTTGGTCAAGCCCGTAGATGCGGTTATTGAACATCAGGATCTTGATGTCCAGGTTGCGCCGCAAGCAGTGCATCAGGTGGTTGCCGCCGATGCTGAGTCCATCGCCGTCGCCGGTCGCGAGCCACACGCTGAGCGCCGGATTCGCGGCCTTGATGCCCATGGCGATGGCCGGTGCGCGGCCGTGGATGGTGTGGAACCCGTAGGTGTTCATGTAGTACGGAAAGCGGCTGGAGCAGCCGATCCCGCTGACCCACACGATGTTCTCGCGCGCGACGCCGAGCTCCGGCATCACGCGCTGCACGTTGGCGAGGATCGAGTAGTCGCCGCAACCCGGGCACCACCGGACGTCCTGGTCGGTGGAGAAGTCCTTCTTGGTCAGCTTCGGTGATTCGATGACGTTGGACATACTTCAGCTCTCCAGCATCTGGCGGATTCGATCCTCGAGCTCGTCGGTGCGGAAGGGAAGGCCCTCGCACTTCGGGAAGCTCTCGGCCGGGATCAGGAATTGGCTACGTACCATCTTCGACAGTTGACCGAGGTTCAGCTCGGGGATCAGCACGCGATCGAAGCGTTGCAGGACGTCGCCGAGGTTTCTCGGGAACGGGTTCAGGTAGTTCAGGTGCGCGTGCGAAACGGACAGGCCGCGCTCGCGACAGTGGGTGACGGCCGTGCGGATCGCGCCGTACGTCGAGCCCCAGCCCAGCACGAGCAGCTTGCCGTTGTCGTCGCCGACCTCGATCGCGAGCTCCGGGATGTCGTTCGCGATGCCGGCGATCTTCGCGGCGCGGGTGCGACACATCAGATCGTGGTTCTTCGGGTCGTACGAGATGTGGCCGGTGTTGAAGTCCTTCTCGATGCCGCCGATGCGGTGGGTCAGCCCGGGCGTGCCCGGGATCGCCCAGTTGCGCGCGAGCGTCACCGGATCGCGCTCGAACGGCTGGAAGCCCTCCGGATCGGTCCGGAACTTCACGTCGATCTTCGGCAGCGTCGCGACGTCGGGGATGCGCCACGGCTCGGCGCCGTTGGCGAGGTAGCCGTCCGTCAGCAGGATCACCGGCGTCATGTACTTGAGCGCCAATCTGACGGCTTCGATCGACATGTGGAAGCAGTCGCCCGGCGTCGACGCCGCGATCACGCACACCGGCGCCTCGCTGTTGCGGCCGTACATCGCCTGCAGCAGATCCGCCTGCTCGGTCTTGGTGGGCAAGCCGGTGCTCGGTCCGCCGCGCTGGATGTCGACGATCACGAGCGGGAGCTCGGTCGCGACGGCCAGGCCTACGCCCTCCGTCTTGAGCGCGAGGCCGGGGCCGCTGGTCGTGGTCACCGCGATCTTGCCGGCGTAGGCGGCGCCGATCGCCGCGCACACCGCGGCGATCTCGTCCTCCGCCTGGATCGTCGTCACGCCGAAGTGCTTGTAGCGGCTGAGCTCGTGCAGGACGTCGCTCGCCGGCGTGATCGGGTAGGAGCCGAGCACCAGCTCGAGACCCGAGAGCTGGGTCGCCGCGATCAGGCCCCAGGCCGTCGCCTGGTTGCCGCCGATGTTGCGGTAGGTGCCCTTCGGCACCGGCGCCGGCGGCACTTCGTACCGGTAGTGCGAGACCTCGGTGGTCTCGCCGTAGGCGTAGCCGGCCTTGAGCGCGAGAATGTTCGCCTGGATGACGTCCGGGCGCTTCTTGAACTTGCTCTCGATCCACTTGATCGTCGGCTCGAGCGGGCGACTGTAGATCCAGAACATCACGCCCAGCGTCCAGAAGTTCTTGCAGCGGTTCGCTTCCTTGGTCGAAAGCCCCGCGTCCTTCACGGAGTTCAGCGTGTTCTTGGTGATGTCGATCGTCAGGACGTTGTAGCCGTCGAGCGACCCGTTCTCGAGCGGACTCTCGTCGTAGCCGGCCTTCTTGAGGTTCGCGGGGCTGAACGCGCCGCTGTTCACGATCAAGAGGCCGCCGGTGCGGAGCTGCGCGATGTTGGTCTTCAGCGCCGCCGGATTCATGGCGACGAGCACGTCCGGAGCGTCGCCGGGCGTGAACACGTCTTGCGACGCGAAATTGATCTGGAAACCCGACACCCCGTAGGTCGTCCCTGCGGGCGCGCGGATCTCGGCCGGGAAATCCGGGAACGTCGCGAGGTCGTTGCCGGCCAGCGCTGCCGCCGACGTGAACTGGGCGCCGGTGACCTGCATGCCGTCACCGGAGTCACCCACGAACCGCACCACGGCGCCTTGAAGCTTCTTACCGGGTTCGCTCGCGTGCGAGGCGGCGGGCGACGACACAGCTTCCGCTTGGGTTGTCATCCTTCTCGTTCTGCCTTTCTTCGGAATGCGGGGGGAGCGGGCGGGCGATGGACGCGCACCATCGGACCACAGCAAGCGTGATCATCGACTCGGCTACCACCGCAGACGAGAACGGTCACTCTTCTTCGCGGGGGTTCCCGGAAAGCCATCCGCTGTTGTCGGCCGGGGCCGTCGGGCCAGGGCCGGGGGGATCATGGACCGAGAACGCGGTGGTGTGCCAATGCGGATATCGCCCGGGCGAAGCGCAGGGCTCGGGACCGGGGCCTCAGTCGGCGCGCGGCGCATGGCGCTCGAGCATCGCCCCGAGCCGTGGGGCGGCCGCCTCGACGTGGTTCTTGGCGCTCGGCCGGAGCTTCTCGTACGTCTTCTTGATGGCGGCTCGCTCGGCGTTCCGGGCCTTGGCGTCGGTGACGGAGAGCAGCGCATCGGCCACTCGGCCGCTATTTTCGCGCAGGTACGCGCCGGGGGGCCGCCCCTGGGTCACCGCCTCCTGGTACAGCGGGTCCAGCGCGTCCAGGAACTCGTCGAGCAGGTGTTCGACCACCTCGCGGACGAACCCCGGGCGGACGCTCTTGACGATCTTGTATGCGCCTTTGACGGCGATTCCCGAGAGGCCGCCCTTGTCCCCGACCTCCTGATCGAGCACGTCGCAGGCGTCGGCGACCACTTCACGGCGTTTGTCCGGGTTATCCACGATCGATTTCAAGCTCGGCATGTCGCGGCGGCTCTTAGCACCGCGACGACGGGTTTTGAAGTTGCAGCCCCGACGCGGTGTGTTGTCTCCGGCCCGGCGCGCCGCACGTGTCGTCACATGTAGGGAAATCCCGCCCATTTCGCCGGCGCCTGCCCGCCCGGTGGCTTGACGCGATCCGGCCTGGGTGTGCGTAATGAATCGACGCGTGTCGATTCAACCTAACGCGAAACCGCGCTCCGGGTCAGATCAGGGAGTGGGCACCGACGTCCATCAGACGATGACCGAGGACTTGCGACGGGGCGACCGGCTCGGGAAGTACGAGCTTCTGCTGCGTATCGGGCGCGGTGGAATGGCGACCGTCTGGGTGGCGCGCGAGCACGCCGACAAGCGCGAGGACGAGCGGCTGATCGCCGTGAAGGCGATCCTCGCCGATCTTGCCGGCGATCCCGAGTTCACGAAGATGTTTCTGGACGAAGGCCGGCTCGTGCGGAGCATCGGCCACCCGAACGTCGTCGACGTGTACGACGTCGCCGAGGCGAACGGCGTCATGTACATGGCGATGGAATGGGTCGAGGGCGACTCGCTCCACGCGATCATCGCCGAGGCGGGCAAGCGCCGTCCGATCCCGCCAGAGATGGCCGTGCGCATCATCGCGGATGCCGCTTCGGGCCTGCACGCCGCCCACGAGCTCAAGGACGCGGAGGGAAAGCTGTTGGGCGTCGTCCATCGCGACGTGTCGCCCCACAACATCCTGATCGGCACGGACGGCGCGATCAAGCTCGTCGACTTCGGCGTGGCCAAGGCGATGGGTCGGCTGACCGAGGCGACCAGCGCGGGCCAGCTCAAGGGCAAGTTCGGATACATGTCGCCGGAGCAGGCGATGGCGAAGCCCGTCGATCGGCGGGCCGACGTGTTCGCGCTCGGGATCGTGCTGTTCGAGCTGACCACCGGGCGTCGTCTGTTCCGCGGCGAGCACGACGCCGAGACGTTGCACCTGGTCGTGTCCGGACAGATTCCGAGCCCGACCAAGATCGATCCCACCTACCCGCCGAAGCTCGAGAAGATCGTGCTCAAGGCGCTCGAGCGGGACGTCGAGCAGCGCTACCAGACCGCCGAGGAGCTGCAGAAGGACCTCGAAGCGTACTTGAGGGAAGAGCGCATCTTCGTCGCGCGCGCCGGGATCGCCGCCTTGCTCAAGCGCGTCATGGGGACGCGCATCGAGCAACGGCGCAAGGCCGTCCGCGCCGCGATCAAGGTCCTCGCCGGAGAGGGTCCGACGAGCGGCGTCCCGCTCTCGAGCGATCCAGCGTTCACGCCCACCGGGCGCGATCACGTCAGCGTCACCGGCGTCAGCGGGATCACCGGTGCGAGCGGCATCAGTTCGATTGGCGTCCCCGGATCGAACAGCGGCATCAGCCAGTCGTCCGTGTCGCAGTACAGCCTGAACGGTTCGTCCACCGGACCTCACGTCGCCCACGTCGGCCGCGCGAAGCGCGGCGGGATGCTCGGGTACGTCGTCGGCATCGGCGCCTTGCTGGTCGCGCTCGTCGTGGTCCTGTTCTTCGCGATGAGCCCGCGCCAGACCACGACCCGGATCGTGAACGTGACGAGCGGCGCCGGCGCGCGTCCGGATTCCACTGCCTCCGCCGACCCGGGCGCCCAGTTGCCGGTCCAGAAGCAGCCCGACAACACGCCGACCGTGAGCGTCGACAAGCTTCAGGAGATCGAGGGCGGCGCGGCGGTGCCCGCCCACACCGGTGGTGCGGCCCGCTTCCAGCCCGCGCAGAAGCCCCACACCCAAGCGCCTGCCACCACGCCGGCGAAGAAGCCGCCGCCCGCGGTGCCGGCCGGCACCGAGAATCTGCCGCGCAAGAACCCCTACGCGAACTGACTGGATCTACTTCGGCACCTTGCGGATGCTACCGGTGGTCGTGACGTAGGCGATGTCGTTGCCGGCATCGGCGATCTGGTCGACGCCGTCCGTGGCCGGCGCGACCTGCACGACCGCGTAGCCGCCCACCGGCGTGGTGAAGATGCCGCCGCCGTCGAAGCTCTTGGCCTGGTCGCCCTTGACGGCCCACGCGACCGTCGTCCCGTAGACGATCACGTCGCCGATGTTCGTGTAGCCGCCGGCGATGATCTTCTCCGGCGGGCCGCTTCCGTCGCACGACGCCGAGTGTTGGCGCTGCCACACTTCGCCGTCTACGCCGTTCGAGCGCGTGTAGTAGAAGTTCGTCGCGTCCGACGTGAGCCCGACCGCGTCGCCGACCGGCGTCGCGAGCGCGCTCTTGCGGAACAGCGCGCCGGAGGAGGGGATCACCCAGATCTTGCCGTTGCTGATCCAGTAGACGCAGCCGCTGTTCTCGGTGATGTCGCCGCCGGTCTCGTTGCCGTCGGGCGTCGTGTACAGCGTCTCGGCGCTGGTGGCGTTGGCGGCGAGCGAGAACCGGAGCACGGTGGGCGTGTTCTTCGCGATCCCGCGTGCGACGACGTAGGCATGGTTGTCGCTGCCGGCCGCGAGCGCCACGCCCTGCTCGATCGCGCTGCCGTCGAGCCCGGTCGCGATCACGGACTCGGGGTTGGGATTGCCGCCAGCGTTCTTCAGGAAACGCCCGATCTTGCCGATGCCGGACGCGCCGCCCACGTAGTAGACGAACAGCGTGCCCGTCGGCGCGACAAGCGACGTGGGCCGGTCCGGCGACGATCCCGACACCGGCGTCGACGCGCTGCCGTCGAGCGGCGTGGAGACGATGGTGCCGCTGGTGGCGCTCTTCTTGGTGTGGAAGACGTCGCCGGTGTCGGCCCCGATCAGGATCCCCGTGTCGAACGTGTCGGCGAGTTTCTTCACCGGATGCGCGACAGGATCGTACGGCGTCGAACCGCCGTCGGGCAGCCCGCCCGATCCGCCGCCGCCGGCCGCGCCGCCGGTGCCACTCGTTCCGCCGCCACCGTCGTCGCCCGCGCTGCCGCCGCCTGCGTCGTCGCCGGCGCTGCCCGCGCTGGCGCCACTGCCGGCGGTACCCGCGCTGCCGCCGCTGCCGCCGCTGCCCGCGCTGCCGCCGCTGCCCGCGTCCTGCTTGCCCTGGCCGATCAAGCTCTCGTCCAGCGACTTCAAGCAACCGGGCGCGAGCAGCGCCACCGGCAGGATCAAGCCGACAAGCAATCCGAGCCCGGTCCAGGCGCGGCCATGGCGCATCATCACGGAAGCCATGATAGCATTGTGAGCGGGATTGATAACCGATGACAAACGCAGGACTACGCCGCGTCGCGCTGTCGGCGGTCGTCGCGCTGGCCGCGGGCGCCCTGCCGGCGCCGGCCCAGGCCGCCCCGCCCCCGCAGGAGAAGGTCGAGGACGCCAAGCACTTCTTCGAGGCCGCTTCCAAGGCCTTCGACGAGGGGCGCTTCGTGGACGCCGCCCGCGCCTTCGAGGAGGCGTTCCGCATCAAGCCGAACCCGGCGCCGCTCATCAACGCCGGCGACGCGTGGGAAAAGGCCGGCGAGTACGCCAACGCGGCCCGTGACTACCAGAAGGTGCTCAAGCTCGAGCAGTCCAGCCAGCAGGACCGCGTCGACGCGATCGACCGGCTCGCGCGGCTGAAGCCCCAACTCGGCACCATCGAGCTCCTGGGCAAGCCGGGCCAGCGGGTCCGGGTCGACGACGAGGAGTTCAAGGGTGGCGACAGCGTGTTCGTCTATCCGGGGCCCCACCGCGTGTCCCTGATCGACGTGGACGGCGCGAAGGTGCGCGCGCTGAACATCGCCGCGGGCACGGTGCGGAGCGTCGACGTCGCGTCGCTCCAGCCCGCACCCGGCGCCAAGCGCACGTCGGGGGACTCGGGGGACGGAGAAGGCGGCGCGGCGCACGACGCGGGCGCGCAGCAAGGCGGAGTCCGCCCGGTGACCTGGATCGCGTTCGGTGTGGGCGGGGTCGGCGCCATCGGCGCCGTGGTCTTCGGGCTCTCGGCCAACAGCGCCGCGAGCTCGTTCGACGCCCAACCCAACCAGACCGACTACGACACGTTCAACCGCAACAAGCTCCTCACCAACGTGAGCCTCGGTGTGGGCATCGTCGGCGTCGGCGTCGGCACCGTGCTGCTCCTGCGCGACCTGAAGAAGGGTCGCGCCGCCCCGGCGGACCACACCGCCACCCGCCGCGGGCCGCGCCCGCGCGGCTACGTCACGGTGGACATCGCTCCGCTCACCGGGGGCGGCGCGCTGGTCACGCGCGGCGCGTTCTGAGTCGTTTCCGGGCCGCGCGGCCAGCGCGCCGCACCGGCATCCCGGTCGATCGTTCGGCCTGTTGGCCGATGCGCTGTCGGGCTTGATACTGATGCTGGCGGCCCGGCCCGGATCGCCCTACGTTCAACGCGTGGCTGGCCCCTTGGGGCGGCTGCGACCGACGAGGGGTCCCGCGTCCAGGCGGGCCCGGGATCGGTCCACCCGACAGGTGCAGGAAACGTACGATCGGCAGCAGACCGGCACCCGCCCGAAGGAGCGGGCGGGCGGGGGTGTCCGGAGCACGAGCGACAGCATGGGCAAGATCCTCGTCGTCGACGACCAGCGCAACATGCGCACCACGCTCGCGATGATGCTTCGCGGCGGCGGCTACGAGGTGGACGAGGCCGCCGAGGGCGCCCAGGGCAAGGACATGGGCGCGACCGGCGCCTACGACGTCGTGATCACCGATTTGCGCATGGGCGAATACGACGGCATCGACGTGCTGCGCGCCATCAAGGAAGCGCAGCCGATGACCGAGGTCATCGTGATGACAGCGTACGGCACCATCGAGAGCGCGGTCGAAGCGATGCGCCTCGGCGCGTTCGACTACATCCAGAAGCCGTTCACCGAGCAGGAGCTGATCGTCAAGGTCTCCAAGGCGCTCGAGAGCCGCAAGCTCCACGGCCAGGTGCAGGCGTTCGCCCAGGAGTTCAAGGAGCGCTACCACTTCGACAACATCATCGGTCGCTCGCAAGCCGTGCGCGACATCCTCACGCGCGTCGTGAAGATCGCGCCGACGGACGCGAACGTCCTCATCACCGGGGAGAGCGGCACGGGCAAGGAGTTGATCGCGCGCGCCGTGCACGCCAACAGCAAGCGCGCCGATCGACCGTTCGTCACCGTCAACTGCGCCGCCATCACCGAGACGCTGCTCGAGAGCGAACTGTTCGGCCATGCGCGCGGCTCGTTCACCGGTGCCGTCTCGGCGCGCAAGGGCATGTTCGAGGAAGCGGACGGCGGCACGTTCTTCTTCGACGAGATCGCCGAGACCACGCCGCCGTTCCAGGCCAAGCTGCTGCGCGCCATCCAGGACGGCGAGGTGCGCCGGGTCGGCGAGAACCGGCCGATCCACGTGGACATCCGCGTGATCGCGGCGACCAACATCGATCTGTCCCGCGCCGTCGACGAGCGGCGCTTCCGCCAGGATCTCTACTATCGGCTGAACGTCGCGCGCTTTCATCTGCCGCCGCTCCGCGAACGTCGCGAAGACATCCCGCTCTTGGTGGAGTTCTTCCTCGACAAGTACAGCCGCAAGATGGGCATGCGCGCGCGGGTCGGCGACGGCGTCATGGATCGACTGACGATGTACGACTATCCAGGCAACGTCCGCGAGATCGAGAACATGGTGGAGCAGGCCGTCGCGCTGTCGTCGGGTGGCGTCATCACCGTCGACGACATCTTGCCCCAGGCGCCGCGCAAGCCGTCGCACACCACCGGGCGCACCCTTGCGGACATCGTCGACGACGCGGAGCGCGAGGCGGTAGAGGCCGCCCTGCGCGCGAACGACGGCAGCCGCGAGCGCGCCGCCGAGGCGCTCGACATCAGCCCCACGACACTGTGGCGCAAGATGACCCGTCTCGGCATCACCTTCGAGAATCGCTGAGTCCGGGTGGTCTTGTCGGATCGGCGCGGAACCGGCGCGAAGCGCCGCCCAGGGAAGCGGTCGCGCTTCGAGTGGGCCGCGCTGCCCTACGAGCGGCTGCTCGACGTCCGGCTGTGCGATCTGGACGTGCACCTCGAAGGCACCGTGCTCGAGGAGCGCCTCGACAAGCTGCACGCGGAGCTCGCCGAGCGCGGGCTGCGCTTCCGCCCGCACGCCTGGCTGTCGACCGAGTGGTTCTCGCCGGACGGCGTGCCGGGCATCGCGATCCCGTTCTGGCTGGCCCATCCGCGGCTGATGAAGCTCGAGGAGCGGCAGATGCTCGACGTCGAGGGCGGCTCGCCCAAGTCGTGCATGCAGCTGCTCCGCCACGAGGCCGCGCACGCCCTCGACACCGCCTTCCGGCTGCACCGCAAGCCGAGCTGGCGCGAAGCCTTCGGCCGCTACGGCGCGCCGTACCCGCGCTTCTACCAGCCCAAGCCCTACAGCAAGAGCTACGTCCTGCATCTGGACCTCTGGTACGCGCAGAGCCACCCGGCGGAGGACTGGGCGGAGACGTTCGCCGTGTGGCTCGACCCCCACTCGCGCTGGAAGAAGCGCTATCGGGGCTGGCGCGCGTTGAAGAAGCTCCAGTACGTCGACCAGCTCGTCCAGAGCATCGCCGGTCGGCCGCCGCTGGTGCGGTGTCGCGAGCGGGTCGAGCCGTTGCGCCAGAACAAGAGCACGCTGCGCGAGTTCTACGCGGCCAAGAAGAAGCGCTACGGGCTCGACTACCCGAGCTTCTACGATCGCGACCTCCGGCGGCTCTTCCCCCCGCTCCCCGCGGACGTCCGCGGTCGCCCGGCGGCAGCGTTCCTTCGCCACGTCCGCCCCGATGCCCGCCGGCGCGTGGCGCGCTGGACCGGGGAGTTCCAGTACACCATCGAACAGGTGCTGCTCGAGATGATCGAGCGCTCCGAGGAGCTGGATCTCAGGATCGACCGCGACTGGAACGAGGCCAAAGAGGACGCGATGCTGCTGCTTGCCGTGCAGACGATGAACTATCTCCACGGCGGTCACCATCGGCTGGCGCGATGAAGAAGCTCCGCATCCTGGTCTTGATGCACGAAAACCTCGTGCCGCCCGTCAGTGTGGACGGCTACTCCGACAAGGAGATCGCCGAGTGGGCGACGGAGTACGACGTCATCGCCGGCTTGCAGAAGGCGGGTCACGACGTCTATCCGCTGGGCGTGGGCAGCGATCTCGGCGCCATCCGCAACGCGTTCGCGGACTCGGAGGCCCACATCGCCTTCAACCTGCTCGTGCACTTCCACGGCGTCGCCGTCTACGACCAGCACGTCGTCAGCTACATCGAGCTGCTCAGGAAGGCCTACACCGGCTGCAATCCGCGCGGCATGATGCTCGCGCGCGACAAGGCCCTGTCCAAGAAGATCCTGAGCTATCACCGCATCCGCGTTCCGCGCTTCCACGTGTTTCCGCGTGGTCGCCGCCTGCACGTGCCCGCGAAGCTGGGCTACCCGCTGGTCGTGAAGTCCGTCAACGAGGAGGCGTCCCTCGGCATCTCCCAGGCGTCCGTCGTGCAGACGCCGGAGAAGCTGGTCGAGCGCGTCGCGTTCATGCACGAGACGTTCGGCGTGGACGTCATCGTCGAGGAATACATCGAGGGTCGCGAGCTGTACGTCGGCGTGCTCGGCAACCAGCGCTTGAAGACCTTTCCGATCTGGGAGCTGCCGTTCACGCAGCTTCCCGATCACGCGCCGCACATCGCGACCGCGAAGATGAAGTGGGATCTCGACTACCAGAAGAAGTACAAGATCAAGACGCACCGCGCGGAGGGCCTCACGCCGGCCCAGGAACAGGGGATCGCGCGGCTCTGCAAGCGCATCTACCGCGTGCTCGGTCTCTCCGGCTACGCGCGGATGGATCTGCGCCTCGCGCCCGACGGCCAGGTGTACGTGCTGGAGGCGAACCCGAACCCCGACCTGAAGTACGGGGAGGACTTCTCCGAGAGCGCGCACTCCGCCGGCGTGAAGTACCCGGCGCTGCTGCAGCGCATCGTGCAGCTCGGGCTCGCCTACCAGGCCGAGTGGAAGCAGCAGTGAAGAGCGCGCTTCTCGACTACGAGCTACCCGAGGCGCTGGTGGCGGCGCGACCTACAGAACGTCGCGACGGCGCGCGACTCCTGGTCGTCGGCGATCGTCTGGAGCATCGCCGCATCGACGAGTGGCCGTCGCTTGTGCCCGGGGGCGCCCTGGTCGTCCTGAACGAGACGCGCGTGCTCAAGGCCCGCATCCTGGGCGCGCGTCGCGGCAGCGGCGGGCGCGCGGAGATCCTGCTCTTGCGACGCGTGTCTGCGGTGGGGTCGCGCGAGCGCTGGCGCGCGCTCGGCCGCGCCAGCAAGGCGCTTCGCCCCGGCACGATCATCGACTCCGGACCGCTCGCGGTCGAGATCCGCTCGCGCGACGACGACGGCGAGCTCGACGTCGAGGTCGAGGCGCTGCCCGACGTGGCCAGCGCGCTCGAGCAGCACGGACACGTTCCGATCCCGCCGTATCTGCGCCGCGACGACGATGCGCTCGACGCGGAGCGCTACCAGACCGTGTTCGCGCGCCACCCGGGCTCCGTCGCCGCGCCGACGGCGGGGTTGCATCTCACGCCGGAGTCGCTCTCGCGCCTGCAAGCGCGCGGCGTGGAGATCGCGCGCCTCGTGCTCCACGTCGGCCCAGGCACGTTCCGTCCGGTCTCCGCCGACGATCTCGACGACCACCCGATGCACGCCGAATACATCGACGTCGGGGACGATCTGGTGGGGGCTGTCGCTGCGGCGCGCAGCAGAGGTGCGCCGGTGGTGGCGGTGGGAACAACAGTGGTCCGCGCGCTCGAGAGCGCGCGCGATCCGCAGCACCCGGGCCGGATCGTCGCCACGCGCGGCGACACGCGCTTGCTCATCCAGCCCGGCTACGCGTTCGGCGTGGTCGATGCCTTGCTCACGAACTTCCACATGCCGAAGAGCACGTTGCTGGCGCTGGTCGCCGCGTTTGCGGGACTCGATCGGGTGCTCGAGGCGTACCGCGTCGCGGTCGCCGAGCGCTACCGCTTCCTCTCCTACGGCGACGCGATGTGGCTTCCGGGTCGTCCGCGATGATGCGCTTTCGCGTGGACGCGCGATCGGGCGTCGCCCGCGCGGGCGTGCTGACGACGCGTCACGGTGACGTGCCGACGCCGGCGTTCATGCCGGTCGGCACCCAGGCCACGATCAAGGCGCTGACTCCGGACGAGGTGAGCGCGACCGGCGCGCGGATGGTGATCATGAACACGTACCATCTGTGGCTCCGACCCGGGCCGGAGGTGGTCGCGGCGCACGGCGGGCTCCACGAGTTTTCGCGCTGGCCGCATTCGATCGTCACCGACTCCGGCGGCTTCCAGGCGTTCTCGCTCGCAGAGCGCACGCGTCTCGGCGAGGACGGCTTCGCGTTCTCGTCGCACCTCGACGGCTCCCGGCGGCTGCTCTCGCCGGAAGAGAGCATGCGGGTCCAGGGGCTGCTCGGTTCGGACATCGCGATGCAGCTCGACGTCTGTCCGCCCGGTCGCGCGCCCCGCGCCGAGCTGGTCGCGGCGGTCGAACGCACGACGCGATGGGCTGGTCGATGTCTGGCCGCGAAGGCGCCGGAGCAGGCCTTGTTCGGCATCGTCCAGGGGGGCACCGATGCGGAGCTGCGCACCGCCCACGCCGACGCGCTCGCGCGGCTCCCGCTCGACGGTCTGGCGCTCGGCGGGTTCAGCGTCGGCGAACCGATCGACGAGATGCACCGGGCGCTTTCGATCGTGGCACCTCGCCTCGATCCGGAGCGGCCGCGATACCTGATGGGCGTCGGCACGCCGGCCGATCTCGTCCACGCGATCGGGTGCGGCGTCGACATGTTCGACTGCGTCATGCCGACGCGCAACGCCAGAAACGGCCAGGTCTTCGTGCCTGGCGGCAGGATCGTCATCAAGAACGCTCGCTATCGCGAAGACCGCGAGCCCATCGAGCGGGACTGCCGGTGTCCGGCTTGCGAAGGAGGCTATTCCCGCGCTTATCTCCGCCACTTGTACGTCGCTGGGGAAATCCTCGCGCACCGGTTGCTGTCGCTGCACAACCTGTGGTTCTACGAGCGCCTGGTCGCGGACGCGCGGCAGGCGATCCTCGAGGGCCGCTTCGACGCCTGGGCGGCGGGCGAGCGCGCGATCCGGCGAAGCGACTAGTGCCGGCGAGGCGGGGCGGGCAGAGCGACGCTAGCGGCGTGGCGGGATGGCGGCGGCGACACGTCTCCGGTTCGGGTCCGCCGCCGCCCTTTTCTGCGGATTCCGCGAAATACGGGCCTGATCGGGCCTGGTCGTGGAATAATCGGTGCACCCATGAGCCAGGGCGGCCCGAAGAAGCAGATCGGGAGGATCCTCCTCCAACAGCGGGCGCTGAGCCCGGCGGAGCTGGACAAGGCGCTGGCAGAGAAGGGGGGCCACCGGCTCGCGTCGCGGCTCATGGAGCAGGGCACGATCAGCGACGTCGCGGCGCTCAAGGCGTTGAGCGAGCAGCACGGCATTCCGGGCATCGATCTCGGTCAGATCTGTCTCCGCTTGGACGATCTGGATCTGCTCCCGCGAGAGATCGCGGAAAAGCATTTGATCCTGCCCGTGCTCGTGCGCGACGACCGTCTCTTCATCGCGATGGCGAACCCTCGCGAGAAGAAGGTGATCGACGAGCTCGAGTTCGTGACGGGCAAGAAGGTGTACCCGTACGTCGCGCTCGAGACCGTGCTGGGCAAGGTCATCGACGACGCGTACACCCAGAAGACGCGCGGGGAGGCGTACTACGTCGGGCCGCGCTGTCCCCCGGAGGTGCTGCGCAAGGTCGGGCTCCAGGCCGACGGCTCGGCGGCCCCGGAACCCGAGCCCGAGCCCCCGTCTGGCGCGATGACCAGCGAGCAGGAGGGCGTCGACGCGCCCGGCGTCGTGGTCGACGACGCCGTCGGGCGGGTGTCGCACTCCGACGAGATCTCCGAGGCCGACTTCGGCGAGCTCTCCAAGGAGCTCAGCGTCGTTACGGATCTACCCGAGCACGCGCTGGAGGAGGCAGGGCCGACGCCCGCCGGCACGCGCACCATCCTGGTCGTCGACGACGAAGCCGACATTCGCAAGATGCTCAAGCGGCTGCTCACTACGCGGGGCTACCGCGTTCACGAAGCCGACCGCGGGCTCCTCGCGCTCAGGATGGTGAAAGAGCACGCTCCCGACCTGATCGTTCTCGACGCGATGCTGCCCGAGGTCCACGGCTTCGACATCGCGCGGCGTATCAAGAACAGCAAGCGCTACGGGCACATCCCCATCATCATGGTGAGCGCGGTGTACCGCGGCTGGCGCTACGCCGAGGATCTCAAACAGAGCTGCGGAGTCGATCACTACATCGAGAAGCCGTTCCGCATCGCCGACGTGCTTCGCGCCGTCGAGACGTGTCTCGCGGCCGACCAGGAGCCCGCCGACAGCCAGCACGCGCGTGACAGCTCCGGCGAAGCCGAGAAAGCGCTCGACGCGGGCGTGGCCGCGTACAAGGCCGGACGGATCGACGACGCCATCGCGCATCTGAAGCGGGGCATCGGTATCGACCCGTTGGCCTACCGCCTCCACTTCCATCTCGGGCTGCTGTACGGCAAGAAGGGACAGATCTACGAAGCGATCAGCGAGCTAGAAACCGCTGTCGAAATCAACTCGCGGCACTTCCCCGCCGTCAAGAACCTGGCGATCCTCTATCAGAAGGCCGGCTTCCGCAACAAGGCGGCGGAGATGTGGGAACGGGCGCTCGGTCTGGCGCCCGACGATGCCACTCGCTTGTCGATCAAGCAGCACCTGCTCAAGCTCCTGTGAACTACGCGACGGCCTCGCAATCTCCGGCCACGCCGCGCAAGCCGCTCGTCGGCTGCGCCCGCATGGCCGTCGCCCGGGCCGCGGGTCGGCGGCGGATGCTTGTTTCCACCCGGGTCGTGGCGCTGGCGAAAGAGCTTTCGCGCCTGGGCCAGGCTCGCGCTATTCTCCCGGCACCCAATTCCGTCCCGACGACCTGGGCCCCAGCTGAATGAAGTTCCTCTGCCCCAGCTGCAAGGCGAAGTACCAGATTGCCGACGAGAAGGTCGCGGGCAAGTCTGTTCGCATGAAGTGCCGCAAATGCGGCTTCATGATCCACGTCAGCAAGCTCGCGGAGGCGACCGCCCACGACGACGCGGCGCCCGCGACCGACACGCCGGCTCCGCCTTCGTCGCGGCCCGCGGTCGTCTCGCCGCCGTCGCCCGGCGCGCCCAAGGCGGTGGCCCGTCCCAGCGCGCCGCGCGCGGCCCCGCCGCCACGGCGTGGTCCGCCGCCGCGACGCGAAGCGTCCGCGCCCTTGCGTTCATCGCCCGTCGCGACGCCGGCGCCGCGCCCGACGCCCACACCGGCGACGGCCGCGCCGCCGCCGGCCGCGCCGCCGCACGCTCCGGACCGCGCGCCCCCCGCCGGTCGCATCGCGTACCAGGACGACGACGAGCGGACGGTGATCGCCGGCGCCGGCGCGCTGGCCGGCGCATTCGCCGCGGCGGTGGGCGCGGCCCCGGTGTCGACCGCGCTCGAGGATCTCGCGTCCGCGGCGGACGATTGGTACGTCGGGATCAACGGTGTTCCGGTCGGCCCGATCCGGTTGAGCGAGCTGCGGTCGAAGGCGGCGTCCGGGGCCGTGACCGCGGAGTCGTTGGTCTGGCGCGACGGTTTCGAGGAGTGGCTGCCGCTCAAGACGTTCCCCGAGCTGGTGGCGATCGTCGAGGAGGGCGCCTCCAGCGCCTACGCGTCGCTCGCGCCGCCCGACTCCCTGTCGGCGGCTCCCACCGCGCGTGGCGACGCGCTCGGGGCCTCGCCGGTTGGGCACATGTCCGATCCGTTCAAGCTGGGCGCGGTGGCGCCGGTGACGGGTCCCGCGGTCGTCACCGAGAAGCAAGCCGGCGACTTCGACATCGACGCCATCGTCCCGCCGAAGCGCGGCACGTCGCCGGCCGCCTGGATCGCCGTGATCGTCGCGCTGCTCTTCGGTCTCACGATCGGCTTCGTCATGTTCAACAAGGACAAGCAGGTCCAGCAGATCGTGAAGTACGTGCAGGTGCCGGCTTCGGCCGCCGCGCAGCCTGTCGCCGGCGGCCCCAAGGAGACGCCCGAGGCGGAGAAGGACCCGAAGACCGGGACGCCCGCCACACACGGGCAGAAGATCGCGAAGGGGGGCCCGGCACCGAAGAACGGCGACCCGCAGCCGACCAAGACGAGCGGACTGTCCGGCCTCCAAGGCCTGTCCGGGCTCGCTGCCGGGACGGGGCCGAAGGGGCCGAGCGGCGACGTCGGGTCGAGTGCGTCGTCGGGCGAGCCGCTCGACGGCGCGAAGGTGCAGGCGACGGTCGCGCGCTACACGAGCAGCGTACGGCGCAGCTGCTGGCAGCCGGCGCTCGACACCCGCGACAAGGACGCGCCGACCTCGGCGCGCGTATCGGTCGCGATTCGCGTCTCGCCCAGCGGCAGCGTGCAGAGCGCGAGCACGAGCGGCGACCCGAAGGGCTATCGCGGGCTGGCGGGCTGCATCGGATCGAAGGTCCGGAGCTGGCAGTTCCCGGCGTCGAGTGGGACGACCACCGTCAACGTGCCGTTCGTGTTCGCCGCGCAGTAGCGCCTGCGGTCCCCGAAACGCCACCGGCGGGCCGAGGCCCGCCGGTAGTGGTCGCAGTAGTCGCTAAGCCGGGTTCTGTTGCCGCGCGAGATCACCCTCGCGCGGCCGGCGGTCATTCATCTGGGACGTCCGTTACCGGACGCCTCGTGCGGCCTACCCTGGGGCTCGGGCGGACTACCCTCGAACGCCCCTTTATGCGGCCTTGCTCCGGATGGGGCTTGCCTTGCCACGGCCGTTACCGACCGCGCGGTGGGCTCTTGCCCCACCGTTTCACCCTTGCCCGGCGCGGGGCGAACCCGGCCCGGGCGGTCTGTTCTCTGTGGCGCTGTCCTCGAGGTCACCCTCACCGGGGGTTACCCGGCATCCTGCCCTGTGGAGCCCGGACTTTCCTCCCGGCTCCTCACGGAACCGGGCGATCGCCTCGGCTACTGCAACGACGTCAAGCTAGTGCCGTGTCCCGGAAGTCGCAAGCGCCGGTTCCACGCCGGACCGGCATCCATCCGATGCCGCGGCCCGGCTGGCGGCGCCGCTTACGCCGCGTCGAGCCAGTCGTTGCCGGACGCGTGCGACAGCTCGGTGATGCGGCTCTTCAGCTTGCGCTTCGCGCGCGCCTCGAGCTGACGCGCACGCTCGCGCGACACGCCCAGCCGGCGGCCGATCTCCGCGAGCGACAGCTCGTCCTCGTGATCCGCCATCAGGCGGTTCTCGACGATGTAGCGCTCGCGCTCGTCGAGTCCGCGGACGGCGTCGCGCACGGTGTCGCGGACGATGTCGCCGACCTCACCGGCGCTGGCGACCTCCTCGGAGTCCCGGTCGGGCGACACGAGCGTGTCGACCATGCGCACGGCGGAGTCCTCGAAGACGTTCGAGTCGAGCGAGACGTCGCGCGACTCCAGACGGCGCAGCATCGCGCTGATCTGCTCGGTCGGCAGATTGAAGCGCTCCGCCAGCAGGCGATCGGCCTCGGGGCCTTCACCGACGAGGTTGGTGACGCGGACGCGCTCGCGGCGCAGCTTGAAGAACATCTTCGAGCGCAGTGCGCCGGAGCCGACGCCGACCAGGCTCCAGGAGCGGATGATGTAGTTCAGCACGTACGCGCGGATCCAGTACGCCGCGTAGGTGACGAAGCGGTTGCCTCGCTCCGGCTCGAACTTCGCCAGCGCGTGCACGAGGCCGAAGTTGCCTTCGGCGATGAGCTCGGACAGCGGTAGGCCGTAGCGGCGGTACTTGAGCGCGATCGCCACCACGTACCTGAGGTGCGCGCGGACGATCTGGTCGCTGACGTCGGCGTCCTGGGTTTCCTTCCAGCGACGGGTCAGCTCGAGTTCTTGCTCGCGGTCCAGCTTCGGGTAGCGGTGGACCGTCGTGATGTAGTCGGAAACGTCGGAGCTACGGGGCATCGGGGCTTCTCCACGAGACGATGATTGGTCCAGCATGTGTCCAGGACATATGCTCGTCAATGTGCTGAGTTCAAAAACTGTCCAATTTACGACTGGGCCCAGAAGAGAGGGTTGCTAGAATTTCCTCTATCCTTGGAGTCCACTCGAATTTTCTCTACGAACACACGGAGGCGTCGGTTTCGTCCCCCCGTGTCGATTTCTGCTCGCGGCCCCGGCGGACGCACGAACGCATCGGGCACGCACCCCCGCGCACCGGATCGGGCCCCCGTCGCCCCTCCGCAGCAGGAACGATCGACTCGAATCGTTCTGCTGGGCGGGCTCGCTAGCTGCCGGCTCTCAGGCCTGGAAGGACGAGCCGCAGCCGCAGGTCCCGGTCACGTTCGGGTTGCCGAACTTGAAGCCGGAGCCGTGGATCCCGTCGACGTAGTCGATCTCCGTCCCGTCGAGGTACTGGTAGCTCAGCGGGTCCACGAACAGGAGCACGCCGTTGGACTCGAAGCGCTCGTCGAGATCCGTCGGCTTGTCCTCGAAGTACAGGTCGTACTGGAAGCCGGCGCAACCGCCCCCGATCACGCGGAGCCGGAGCCCTTGGCCCTCGAGACCCTCGGTCTTCGCGATGTCCTTGACCTTGTCGGCGGCGAGATTGGTAATCGAGATCATCGACGGCGTTCCTCCGGGAGCGACACACACAGGCCACCCGGCCGATGCGCGCGCCCTGGAAGTATACTCATCCTGTCCGGCATCGCCAGAGGGGGACACCGCTGGATGAGCGGTGACCATCGTGTTACGACCCGGCCCCGCGTCGATGGCCCGCTTGGTACTCGTTTCCGCGGCGGCGCTCGCCGCGTTCGCCTTCGCGCCGGGCGCTGGCGCCGTCGAGTTCGACGCGACCGGCGCCCCGGTGTTCGATCCCGGTGCGGCCTGGACGCTCGGATTCGAGCCGGGCGAGCCCAGCTTGCCCGAGGCGGGCGTTCCCGACGCCGGCGACGCGGGAACCGACGGCGGCGCGTCCCCGGACGCCCTCGACATCGTCGAGGACGCCGGCGCCCTCGAGGGCGGCCACGTGCTGCACGCGGCCCCGTACCAGGGCATCAACATCCCGGTCACGCTGCCGTCGGACGCGCGATCGTACCGCGTGAGCTTGTGGGCGCGCGGCGAGGTCATCGCGACGATCGAGGCCAGCTACGGCGAGGACCGCAGCGACGAGTTCGGCTCGCTGTATCCGACGGGCCGCATGACCAGCGACGGTTGGTACGAGCTGGAGACGCACGGCTTCTCGTTCGACCCGGCGCGTGCCGCGTACGTGCAGGTCGGCGTGTTCTCTCCGGGCGGTGCGGACGTCGATGCCATCGAGATCGTCGCCGACGGCTCGGCCGCGATTGGAGCCGCGTGCCGCGGCGTGGGCGACACGGGCGCGTGCGGCGTCGACCAGCTCTGCCAATGGGGCGAGTGCCGGAACATGGGGCCGCGCGTGCCCGCGCTGCCAGCGCCCGACATCCGCGACCAGCTCGTCGACTATCTGCAGGGACGATTCCGCTACCTGTTCGGGCCTTTCCGCAACCGCGACCTCGATCTGCCCGGCGCGCTGACCGAGCTCGAGGCGATGCGCTCGGCGGGCGACGCGTGGAACTTCTGGCGCCACTTCTACGCCGCCGTCCACCACCTGCACGACTGGCACACCCAGAGCACCGACATCGCCGGCTTCGTGCTGGACAACCCCAAGCCGATCTCGGTGTGTTTCATCGAGGGCGTCGCCGACGTGTCCGACGCGACCATCCCGCCGGACGCGGACTACGACGACGTGCTCGTGTCCCACGTCGGCAGCGTGAACACGCTCGGTCTCCACCCCGGCGACCGGCTCGTCAGCGTGGACGGCAAGCACCCGATCGCGTGGGCGCGATCGCTGATCGGCGTCGACAACGACTTCTGGACGGCGTCGAACCACACCACGCACGCCGAGGACGCGCAGCGCCTTCCGTCGCTGATCGCGCGCTTTGCCGACCACATCGAGGTGCTGCGTTGCGACGCGACCAGCGGCACGTGCGCCGCGGCCACGGAGACGATTTCGATCGCCGATCTGCCGGTGCAACCTGGCGGAACGCGGCCCGACGTGAGCTGCGACAATCGGCCGCTCGATCACCTGCCGGGGACGGCCCCGGGCCACTCGAGCGGCGGCTTCTACTCGGGGATCGTCGACGAGAGCAACGCGACGGAGGCCATCTACGGCCTGCAGTGGAGCTCGCTGTACGTGACCGGGCAGGGCGGTCAAGGCGACGTCGGGCCCGACCTCGACAAGGCGGTCGCGTCGTGGCGCCAGCACGCGCGCGGCGTGATCCTCGACCATCGCACTGGCTACGGCGGCACTTCGGCGGGACCGGCGAAGATCTGGAACTTCGTGCGCAAGCCGGTCAAGCTCGACATCTTCCTCTACCGCCAGCGCTCCGACGAGCAAGGGCCGCAGTCGCTCGCAGAGGGCAAGTCGATGTTCGACCAGCTCACGACGCAGGTCGAGAAGGCGGGGAGCAACGACGCCGTCGTCGACGTGCCGGTGGCGCTGCTCACCGCGCTCGACGGGTCGGCGAGCGACTGGCTCCCGCTCGGCGTCAAGGGTGCGCCGCTCGCGCGCATCTTCGCGCCGTACCAGACCGCCGGCGGCTTCTCCACGCGCTTCCAGTTCGGCTATTGGCTGGGCGTCGGCTACTCGATCGCGGTCGGCGACACCATCGACGCGAACGGCCAGACGTTGAACGGCAGGGGCGTCGCGCCGGACGTGGTCGTCGCGCCCAAGCAGTCGGATCTGCTCGCCGGTCACGACACGGTGTACGACGCCGCACTCGCCTGGGTGCGGCAGGAGCTCAAGCCGTGAGGCGCCGGCT
This sequence comes from uncultured delta proteobacterium, assembly GCA_963775185.1. Lineage (GTDB taxonomy): Bacteria > Myxococcota_A > Polyangia > Polyangiales > Polyangiaceae > JAPSGB01. The sequence continues at coordinate 140,651 of CAVZIE010000027.1, forward strand.
CGCGCTCGCGCTCGGCTCGCTCGCCTTGGCGGCGGCTGGAGCGTGCGGCAACGACGAGACGCTGGTGTCGCCGCTGCCGGTGGACGCCGGCCCCGACGTGGTCGATGCCGCGCCGCCCGACGTCGCGGCGCCGGAGGCGCAAGCGGCGAAGCGTACGATCATCACGCGCAACCCGTACGGCGACGTGGCCGCTGGCGACAACCTGCTCTGGGACGGCGACTTCGAGTGGGACACCGCGTTCGCCGACTCCTATGGTTGGGTCGGCGCGGGGACCTTCTTCGTTCCGATCGGGACCTTCGACCAGATCCACATCGGCTACGCGTGCCACAGCGGCATGAAGTGCGGGTGGATCGGCTCCGGGGAGAGCATCGGTGCGATCGGTGTGGCGCCGGGTCACGCTGCGATCGACGCGAGCGTCTGGATCAAGCCGCCGGCGAAGGCGTGCGGCGACGTGGGCGTGTTCTTGATCGGCTGCACCGAGCGCACCGAGGCGGACGTGCCGCTGCTCGACGACGACGGCAAACCGGACGCCGACGGATGGTGTCGGTTCCACGTCGTCGCGCCCGAGCGTGAGAAGGCGACGTGCATGTTGGTCGAGTCGCGCTTCTCCGAGGGCGAGGCGGTGGTGGACGACGCGGTTGTCCGCGCCGCGCCCGCAGGAGCGAAGGCGTTGCGCTCGCTCGCGGTGCTCGCGGCGCGCGACCGCGAGGCCGTCGCCAGCATGCAGCAGAGCATCGCGCGCGCGCTCGAACCCCGCACGCCGCCTCCGAACGCCGCCGCGAGCGCCTTCGCGCGCTGGCAGCGCGGCTCCCGATGAGGCCGCGCGCGGCTCCGGGTTCCGCGCCGGACCGGCAACCCACCTGAGCGGGGTGGCTTGACACCCCGGGTGCGGCTGCGCATCCCTTGGGCAACATGCCGGTCCGACCGCTTCCGGTGCTCTTGCTGCCGACCGTGCTGCTCGCCAGCGCGGCGGCCCAAGCAGAGCCCGCCGCTCCGCCGCCGCCCCCGCCGCCGACGATCCGCGTCGAGACGCCGCCGCCCCCGCCGGCCGTGCCGCGAACCTTCCATATGCACGACGGCTTCTATCTGAGGCTGTCGCTTGGCGCGGGCTACACGTCTACGGCGGTGAGCGGGTACTCGGGCGCGTCCACCGATGCGACCGCGTCGGGCGCGGGCGGCGCGTTCGACGTGCTGATCGGAGGCACCCCGGCGGCGGGCCTGACGATCGGCGGTGGCTTGCTCGCCAACTCGGTCGCGAACCCCAGCTACAGCGCCAGCGGCCAGAGCACCAATCTGGATCGCTCGATGGGCTTCGTGCTCGTCGGTCCGTTCATCGACGGCTTCATCGATCCGCGAAAGGGATTCCACGTCGGCGGCATGCTGGGCGGCGCTGGGCTCGTGTTCGGCAGCGGCAGCGCTCGCGACTCGACCACGAGCTACAACGGCGCCGGTATGGCCCTGTGGCTCGGCTACGACGCGTGGATCGCCGCCGACTGGTCGCTCGGTGGCATGTTGCGGTTCAGCGGCGCGCGCGTCTCGACGACCGAGAGCGGGCTCACCGAGACGGCCACGCCGCGCAACATCTCGCTGCTGTTCACCGCGCTGTATCACTGATCAAGAACAGCAGCCCCGAGCGGCACGCCACGAGCATGCGGCCCGCGCCGGCGGGCGCCACGTCCACCGGATCGGAGCAGGCGGTGCCGCTGGCGGCGTGCACCGCGCCGGTCGCGTCGACGACCGCGGCGTCGATGCCGGGACGCGCGAATGCCGCTTGGCCGCCGTCGTCGACGACGATCGGCGGCGCCCCCAGATCGATCGGCGCCGTACTCGAGCCGACGAGGCTTCCGGCGCCGGGCTCGAGCGCGACGCGCGCGGTCTCCTTGCCCGCCGCGTCGTGTCCCAGCAGCACGCCGTCGGCGGTCGCCAATCGCGTCTCGCCGGATCGTGTCAGCGCGGGTGGACCGGCCAAGCCCGCGGTGTCGTCGAGCCGGACGTGTCGCGCGCCGGTCGCGAGATCGAGATCGATCACGCGCCGCTTGTCGACCACCGCCGACAGCGTGCGCAGGCCGAACAGCGCGGCGCCGCCGTCGATCCGCCCCGCGAAGCTTCCGAGGCGCGTCGGTCCGTTGCCGGCGCGCCACTCCCACACGCTGCCGCGCTCACCGACGACGAGCACGCTGCCGGCGCGCGCCACCAGTGACGCGGCCGACTCTTCGACGCGGGTACGCGCCCGGACGCTGCCGTCTGGCTCGAGTCGCAGCACGTCGCGTCCGAGCGCGATCGCGACGCTGCCGTCGTCGAGCGCGAGCGGTTCCGACGCCGGGCGATCGTTGGCGACGCCGACGGCGCGGCGATAGCGCGGCCTGCCGTCGGGCCAAACGCCGACGACCGCCGGGCCCGCGACCAGCAGCACGCGCGTGCCGTCGCTCGCGATCACCGGCCCGGCGAGCGGAGCGCCCGGCCCGGTGCGTGTGGACCAGACCAGCTTGCCGGAGGCCGAGAACTGCACGAGCTGTCCGAGCGCGCTCGCGACGACGACGGCGCCGCGCGCGTCGATCGCGACGTGCAGGTCCGTCCCACCCTGGACGCGCGCGCGCCATGCCAAGCGTGGCGCATGCGGCAGGCGCGATCGCGCGCGCCCGGTGCGCGCGCCGTCGACGCGCGCCATCGGAGCGGCACCGCCCGGTTCGCCCACGACGCGGCGGATCGGGATGCCGGGATCGACCGGGTCGCCGACGGCGATCGCCGACGCGAGGCCGACGATCAGCGACGCACCGAGCGCCCGGCGAACGCGCTCAGCGTTGCTCCACACGGACCGTGTACTCCTGCTCGCCAGCCGGCGCGACGGTGGGGTGGGGGAGAGGCGCCCAGGGATTGGGCACCAGCTTGAGCTCGAGGCACGCCGGCTCGGTGCTGGTGTCGATGTCCGTGCTCGTCCACTCGCCCTCGACGTCGCGCTCGGACGCGTTGGTGTCGCTGCCCGGGCCGTGGACGCGCACCGGCACGCCGTCGTCCGGCCCCCCGTGCGGCGTGACGCGCAACACCGAGTAGCGGGATCTGGCCGTGTCGCTCGCCGCGAAGCGCACGCGGCCCGAACCCGCCTTCACGCAGACGAAGTCCACGTCGCGCATCCAGCCGAGGCTGCCGTGGAACGTCATGCCCGCGGTCACGGCGTTGGCGTCGCGGAGCGTGTCGTTGGGCTCGACCTCGCGATCGGGTGTCGGTGCGGCGCGGGACAGCTCGAGGCGATACACATCGGAGATGTTCTCGAGCACGGGTGGCGCTGGGTTCGTGTCGTAGGAGTCGCGGTCCTGCAGCACCGCGACGAGATAGCTGCCCGGCGTGATCGTGAGCGCGCTGACGGAGAGATCGACCGCGGCGGCCCCGGGGCAATACCGGCCCAACGGCGTGTCCACGCCCACCTTGTAGAGCCACGCGCACAGCGCCATGTTCGGCAGCGCGCGGAGCTCGAGCTTGACCGTGTCCACGCCGGCGGGGACGTCCACGTGGTAGAAGTCGCGATCGCTGCGCGCGCTGTCGAGGCGGCGTCCGAGCTGGCCGCGCACCTCTTCCCCGAAGGGTAGCGCGTCGGCTTCGCTCGCCGAGTTGTTCGGCTCGCTCTCCATGCCGTTGAAAGGCTCCACGGTGGTGTGCTGCGACCACAGCTTGAAGCCGAGCGCGCCGACGACCGCGGCCACCGCCACGAACGTCGTCCACGCGTACAGGCCGCGACGCTTGAGCTTGCGCTCGTAGCGCTCGACCTCGGCGCGCGTCGCCGCGATCGTGTCCTGCTCGGCCAGGCGCCGCACCTGCTTCGAGTCGAGCAACGCGTCGACGCTGGAGATGCCGCCTTCGCCCCGCAGCGCCTCGACCAGGGCTTGCTGCAGCTCGCGGACGCTCTGGCAGCGCTTGGCCGGGTCCTTCTCCAGGCAGCGCATCACGACACGGTCGAGCGCAAGCGGGATGCCGCTCGATGGCGCGCGCGACGCCGGCGGCTCGGGTTCCTCGGTCAGGTGCTTGGTCAGGACGCCCATCGGCGTCTGCGCGTCGAACACGGGATGCCCCGTCAGGCACACGTACATCAGCGCGCCGAGGGCATACACGTCGCTGCGCGCATCGACCGGCTCGCCGCGGATCTGCTCCGGCGACATGTAGAACGGCGTACCGACGATGGCACCGCGGGTCGTGACGTCTCCGAGCTCCTTCGACTCGCGCAGCTTCGCCAGACCGAAATCGAGCACCTTGACCACGTCGTCGCCGCTCTGCCCGCGCAGGATCATGATGTTCTCGGGCTTCAGATCCCGATGGATGATGTCCTGGTCGTGGGCCTCGGCGAGGGAGTTGCAGATCTGGATCACGATCCTGCACGTGCGCGTGGGGCCGAGCGGTCCGGCGTGCCGGACGATGCGGCCCAGATCGTTGCCGCGCAGCAGCTCCATCGCGAGGTACGTGAGGCCTTCGGAGCTGCCGAAGTCGAAGACCTGCACCGTGTTCGGATGCGAGAGCTTGCTCGCCATCAGCGCCTCGCGCTTGAAGCGCGAGACCAGCACCGAGTCGCGACCGAGCTCGCCCGTCAGGAGCTTGAGCGCCATCAGCTTGCCGATGCGCGCGTGCTCCACCTTGTATACGACGCCCATGCCGCCGCGACCGAGCGGTTCGATGATGCGATAGCGATCGGCGACGACCACGCCGATCAGCGGATCGGCCCGACGTGCGTCGTCCGTCGAGTCGGAGTTCGCGTCGAACGTGCGATCCGTGACCATGCTGTCCGACGGCCCCAGCGGAGGCTCGTCGGCCACCACCGAGTCACGCGACAGGCGGATCCCGCACTGGCTGCAGAAGCGCGCGTCGTCGAGGTTCTGCGCGCGGCACGCCGGACACACGACGAGCTCGGCGGCGGACTGCATCAGCGGTCTTTCCCCGCCAGGATGAAGTCGGCGCGGATCTCAGGGACCTTCACGCCAGTGCGCGGGCCGTCCACGGCGCGCGTCACATGGCCGAAGACCGAGATGCGCTCGGCGCGGCCGAGTTGCATCTCGCCGCCGTGGATCACGCGCGCGAGGCAGGGCGCCTGCGGGCAGCCCTTGCTCACGTCGAGCAACACCAGGGTCGTGTGATTTTCCACGCGCGCTTCCACTACGCTCCCGTCCAGGGCCACGGCCCAGCCGCGCTTGGCGTCGATGTCCTTGGAGAGCGCCGCATAGCTGTCCGTCGCGTTCGCGCGGAAGCGTCCCGCCTCGGCGCGCAGGCTGTCCACGCGCCGTACCTTGATTGGAAAGAGTCGAGGAGCCCGATCGGGAGCCGCCGCGCGCACCGTAACCGTGGTCTCGCCGACCGAGGAAACGTTCATCAGTTGCGCGAAGGCTCCCGACGGATCAACCGTGATGGGACGCCCCGCGACGCTGACCGTGGCGCCCTTCTGGGTCCGGCCGGCGAGCAGGAAGTTCGGCTTCTCGACGACGATGTTCTCGCCAGGGGCGTCGATCACGAGCGGGACGATGCCGAGCTGGAGCGTGATCTCGCCGGTGTGCGCCTGCCCGTCGGGTCCGGTGATGGTGTAGGGGATCTTCCGCTCGAGCGGCTGCACTCCGGGCGCCGCCCCGGTCAGATCATGGGAGACGTCGACGGTGTACGTCGCCTTGCCGTCCGCGCCGGGGTGCAGCGCGTGACCGTCGACGACGACGCTCGTCTTCTTCGTCGCTTCGACCGCGACGGCGAGCGCAGGTGGATCGGCCGAGAGCTGGTCGAGATCGCCGCGCACGCGATAGTCCACCGGCACGGCGAGCTCGACGTGGTCACCGGTGTTCTGCCCCGGCTTGATCAGCTCGACCGCGAGCTTGTTGTCACCGACGCCGAGCGGCTGCGTGACCGCCAGCGTGGCGTTTCCGCCGCTGAACGTCGCGCTCTGGCCGTCCATGCGCACGGTCGTTCCGTCCGCGCACTTCGAACACGCGAGCTTCAGCTGCTCCTTGCCCTGCGCATCGAGCGCGACGCCCGCGGTCAGCGGCGGCGCGCCTTTCCAGAGCACGGCGACCAGCACCACCGCGGCCAGCAACCCGACGAACGTCGCGCCGATCACGATCACCAGCTGGCGAGATCCCGCCGCGCTTGCGCGCTCCCGGCAGCACCGCGAGATCCTCGGGCCGCAGCCCGGCGTCGGCGTTCACGCCGCGGAACGGCGCGCTGTACGGTGCGGGGGCCGAGGGCGGCGGGGCGGCCTTGGACACACCCGGATTGAGCGGCGCGATGCCGGGCCGCGCGACGCCCAGCATCGTCTTCATGTTCGAGGGCAGCGCGGACGATGGGGGAGGGGCCGCCTGCGACGCCGGGGCCGCTTGGGGTTGGTACGGCGCGGCCGGCGGCGCGTACGCCTGGGGCGCCGGTGCCAGCGGCGCGATGCCGAGCATCGTGCTGCCGGCTGCTGGGGAGGGGGGAGCGCCCGGCACGGGCGCGGCAGGCATGCCCAGCATGGTCTGCTTGCCGACCGGGCCCGGCAGCGCGCCGGGCGGTGGCGATGCTGCCGGCGCGGCTGGTGGAGCTGCCATCGCCGGCATCCCCAGCATCGTCCGCTGCAGTTCCTTGCCGGCCGCCGGGGCCGCCTGCGGTGCCGGCGCCGCGGGGGCGTCGGGCCACGTCCTGGGGATGGACGCACTCGGCGGCTGCTGAACCAGCGCCGGCGTGTCCGGCCAGGTTGCCGGCACGCCCTGGGGGCGGGCGCCCAGCCCCATCATGGTCTGTTTTCCCACAGCGCCACCGGCGGCGCCGGTGGCCGTGGGGGCCGCGGGGGCCGCCTGGAGCAGCGCCCCGCAGGCGACGCAGGCCGCCTGATGGGGCGGATTCTGCGTGCCGCACCGCGGGCATGGCGTCATCGCGACCACTATACCTCCGAGTCGCGGCGCCGGGGCCCCGCTCCGGGCCGGCTGCAAGGTCTTTGTCCAATGGAGCGCGACTCCGATAAGGGATCACACGGTCTGCCATGCTGGCCAAGCGCATCATCCCGTGCCTCGACGTCCGCGACGGGCGGGTCGTCAAGGGCGTGAACTTCGTCGATATCCGCGACGCGGGCGACCCCGTCGAGGCCGCGCGGCGCTACGACGCCGAGGGCGCCGACGAGATCACGTTCCTCGACATCACGGCGTCCCACGAGGCGCGTGGGGCGCTGCTGGACGTGGTGCGCCGGACCGCGGACGTGGTGTTCACGCCGCTCACGGTCGGCGGCGGGGTACGCGAGGCGAACGACGTGCGCGCGCTGCTGGACGCCGGTGCGGACAAGGTCAGCGTCAACTCCGCGGCCATCGAGCGCCCGCCGCTGGTGCGCGAGATTGCCGAGGCGTGGGGGTGCCAGGCGCTGGTCGTCGCCATCGACGCCAAGCGCAACGGCGCTGGGCGCTGGCAGGTGTTCACCCACGGCGGGCGGCGCGCCACCGGCGTGGACGCCGTCGAGTGGGCCGTGCGCGCCGCGGAGCTCGGCGCGGGCGAGATCCTGCTGACCAGCATGGACCGCGACGGGACGCGCGCCGGCTACGACATCGAGCTGCTTCGCGCCGTGGTAGACGCGGTCGGCATCCCGGTCATCGCCTCGGGCGGCGTCGGCACGCTCGAGCACCTGCGCGAGGGCCTTGACCAGGGCGGTGCCGACGCCGCGCTGGCGGCGTCGATTTTCCACGACGGTATCCACACGATTGCCGAAGCGAAGCGCTACCTGCGCGGCGCCGGGGTGCTCGTCCGGGGAGGAGAAGCATGAGCGTCACGCTGCTGGAGATCATGGCCGCCGCGCGGAATCGCCAGGCTTCCGTCGTGGCCGAGACCGCGGGCTACCTGGTGCTCGGCGTCGCCGACCAGATCGCGAACGCGCCGCGGCTGCCGGAGCCAGGCGACATCAGCTTGGCGCCCGACGGATTGCTCCGCGCCCTGGCAGGCCCGGCGACCAGCGACGAGGACGCGGGCGACGCGCTCCGCGCGCTGCTCGGCACGATGATGGACGTCGCCGGCTCGACCACGCCGGCGCTGTTCCGGACCTGTCGCTCGGTCGGGCGGCGGCGTCGCGGGCCTGGTCCGCGATCTGGAGCGGGCGCTGATCCCCGTGAACCGTTCCGCCGCGCGCCGTGCGCTCTCGCGGCTGCACCGCGAGACCGAGCGCGCGCTCGTGGCCGGCCTCGACGTGGACGCGGAGGTCGCGATCTTCCGGCGGGCCGTCACGCCGCGCGCCTGCCGCGCCCGTCGCCCCGGCGCCTCGCGTCACCTCGCCTTCACGCGTCGCGTCGCCGGAGCCGGTCGCCGTCGCGTCGCCCGATCCGGTCGCCGTAGCGGTGCGCGAGCCGTTGATCGTCGCGTCGCCGGAGCCGATCGCCGTCGCGGTGGGCGAGCCCGATCTCGAGCCCGAGCCGGCGATCGTCGCGTTGCTCGAGCCCGATCTCGAACCCGAGCCGGCGATCGTCGCGTTGCTCGAGCCCGATCTCGAAGCCGGAGCCGGCGATCGTCGCGTCGCTCGAGCCCGATCTCGAATCCGAGCCGGCGATCGTCGCGTCGCCCGAGCCGTCTCCGCTCGACGTGCCGATCGTCGTCGAGCTCTCGCCGCCGCCAGCGCCGGTCGACGCCGTGGTGCGCACGCTCGAGCCGTTCGCGCCGGGCTTCGACCAGCTCACGCCGGCGGAGCCGAGCGTCGCACGCGCCAACGCGCGCCGTCTCCGATCGGTCGTGCCGGGTTCGGCGCCCACGCCTCCGCTCGGCACGCTGCTCGCGCCCGTCGCGAGCGACGTCGGTCCGCTCGAGCTCGCCGAGGGCGACGCGACCGAGCGCATGCCCGAGGTCGAGCTGATCGAGTCCCCGGCGCCGTCGCCCGTGACGATCGCGATTGTCGCTCCTGCGCCGGTCGCTGCGCCTCGCCTCGAGCTCGTCGCCGCCGACGATGCCGAGCTCGACGACGCGTTCGAGGAAGCCGGCTCGCCCGTCGATGTCGCTGCCGAGCCCGTCGATGTCGCTGCCGAGCCCGTCGATGTCGCTGCCGAGCCCGTCGATGTCGCTGCCGAGCCCGTCGATGTCGCTGCCGAGCCCGTCGATGTCGCTGCCGAGCCCGTCGATGTCGCTGCCGAGCCCGTCGATCTCACCGCCGACGTCGTCGACCTGTACACGGCGGCCGACCTGTACGAAGCCGCCGCCGAACGGTATGCCGACGCGGGTCTGGCCGCCGACGCCGACTTGTAGCCGACGCCGATCGCCGAGGCCGACCGTCGCCGACGCCGCCGACGCCGATGACGACCTCGTCGCCGACGCGAAGCTCGTCGCCGATGCCGACCTGGGCTTCGGCGAAGCCGCCCTCGCGGACATCGCCGCCGACGCGGATCGCTACGAAGCCGCCGCCGACCTGTACGCCGACGACGCTCTCCACGAGTTCGCGGCCGAGCTCGACTCCAATCCGGGCATCTCGGACGTGCAGCTGCGCGTCGCACCGCGCGACCAGACCCCGACCGGCGCCGTGGAAGGAAACGTCCGTGGCACGGACGCCGTGGACGCCGGGTGGTCGAGCGCGGTCGCGGCGGTCGACGCGCCGGAGCCGGAGCCGGCCGCGTGCGCCGGCCCGGACGCCGGCCGCGCCGCCCCGGCAACCCCCCCGGGGGCTCCGCCCGTGGTCGAGGACGACGCGCCCGCTCCGGCCGTGCCGCGGGTCTTCGCGCCGGCTGCGCCACGCTTCGCGCCGCGCCGCAGCGATGTCAGCGAGCTTCTCGCGGGCTTCGTCCCGGCGGACACGGACGGCGACCGCGACCTCTGCCGGGATTTGAAGGCGCTCGCCGGAATGAGCGCGACGCCGCCGCCCGTCGCCGTCGTCGAGGAGGGCGGCGAGCCGCCGCGGCGCGTCGCCGGGACCCGCTCGCACTGAGAGGCCGAGCAAGAATTGCTCGGCCTCGAAGCGAGCGAAGCGAGTAGAGGGCCCGGAGGGACGGAGGGCCCGACCAGGACCGAGAGGCTGAGCAAGAATTGCTCGGCCTCGAAGCGAGCGAAGCGAGTAGAGGGCCCGGAGGGACGGAGGGCCCGACCAGGACCGAGAGGCTGAGCAAGAATTGCTCGGCCTCGAAGCGAGCGAAGCGAGTAGAGGGCCCGGAGGGACGGAGGGCCCGACCAGGACCGAGAGGCCGAGCAAGAATTGCTCGGCCTCGAAGCGAGCGAAGCGAGTAGAGGGCCCGGAGGGACGGAGGGCCCGACCAGGACAAGTCCCGCAGGGCATCCGTCCCGCCGGCCCGGCGCCACATCGAGGCGTTGCGGCGCTCCGCCGCGCTGTGCCATTCTGGGCGCCATGCACGACCAGAACATGGCGATCCTCAAGAGCCTCGTGAGCGTTGCCTGGGCCGACGGCCGCGTCGCCGACGAGGAGCTCGAGGTGATCGAAGCGTTGCTGCAGGCCTTCAACGCGTCGCCCAGCGAGGCGGTGGAGCTTCGGGAGTATGCCAAGCAGAAGCGCACCATCGACGACGTGCCGGTGACCGATCTGAGCTTCGACGATCGGCGCGTGTTGCTCCAGCACGCGGTCTTGCTCACGTACATCGACGGCGAGCAGGCCGACACGGAGAAGCAGCTGGTCGAGCAGCTGTGCGATCGCTTGCGCATCCCGCGCGGTCGAGGCCACCGGCATCATCTCCGCGGCGGAAGAGCGCGCGAAGAGCTTCCTGAACCTGCTCTGAGCGTCAGCCGCCGGCCTTGGCGTGCAGCCGGTCGATTTCCTTGAGCAGCGCGATCGGGCTGAACGGCTTCGTGTAGTACGCCGTCGCGCCGGCGTCCGCGGCGCTTGCTGCGTGAGTCGGCGTCGTCGAGCGCGCTGATGATCACCACCGGCACCTTCTGGGTCGACGGATCGGCGCGCAGGCGCCGGCACACCTCGAATCCGTCGTACTGGCCGGGCAGCATCAGGTCCAGCAGCACCATGTCGGGCGGCTGGGTCATCGCGACGTCGATCGCCTTGGTTCCCGAGGCGACGGCGGTGACCTCGTACCCGCGCGCCTGCACCAGGGCCTCGATCATGCGCCGGATCGAGTCCTGATCCTCGACGACGAGAATACGCATCTTCAGACGATCATAACCGATCTTCGACGGATGGCCGCGCAAATGCGCGACGCGGCGGAGTCGGCGCTTGCCGAAGCGGCGGCCGCGCGGTCCGCTCAGAGCGGGATGACGGCGCGGATCTCGCTTCGCCCGCGCTCGCTCTCGCGCATGGCGAGCCGGCCTCCCAGCGCGCCGACCGCGGCGTCGGCGGCGAGCAAGGTCAGGCCGCCGGGCCGTCCCAGGCCCGTCGGGATCGACCCGGTGCCGGAGCACGTCTTGCCAGGCCGCTTCCGGCACCAGCGGTCCGCCGTCCTCGAACGACAGCTCCAGCGCCGTCGCTGCGTCGCGCCGCGCGGATCACCACTTTGCCTTCGCGCGGCGTGGCGGCGATGGCGTGGTCGATCAGCGAGCGCACGGCCGAGATCGAGCACCGCGCGCGGCGCGGCGAAGCCGGAGGTCGCCTCCACGGCGACTCGAGCACGACGCCGTGCCGGGAGCGCGCGCGCTTCCGCGTCGGACGCGGCGGCGTGGACGAGCTTGTCGACGTCCAGCGTCGCGACCGCGTCCGCCGGTGTGCACTCGGCGATCCGCATGAGCTCGACGGTGCGCTCCGCCGCCGTGGCGGTGCGGCGGGCGAGGCGCTTGGCAAGCTCCGAGGTCTCGCCGAGCGTCTCGCTCGCGGTGGTCGCGTCGCTTCGCATGCCGTCGACGAGCTCGCGCACCTCGCGCGCCATGCACGTGGCCGCGGAGACGAGCGCGTCGAGTCGCTCGGACGCGACGTCCGGGCCGGGCGGTTCGCTCCGCTCGACGGGCATGTCGCCCGCGGCGAACACCGCGGCGAGCTCGCGCGCGTAGGCCTCGCCCAGCTGCTGCGCCTCCACCAGCTCCTTGCGCAGCTCGACCACCTCGCGCTGATCGCTCGCGCCGTCGGCGGGCAGCAGGATCGACTGCGTCCCACCCTCGAGCTCGAGGCGGCCGCCGTGGCGAACCGCCATGCGGCTGAGCCAGCGCCGTTCAAGCTCCAGGTTCGCCGACGTGTCGGGACCGAGCTCCACGCTGATCCGCACCCACTGGTCCTGGCGGCGGATCTCGATGTCGGGCGACGCGCTCCCGAGCGCCGGGTCGCTGTGGGTCTGGCTCAACAGCACGTGCAGCATGCGCCGCAGGTCGGCCTCCTCGCCGAACACCTCGGTGCCCGCGCCCGGCTCGATGGAGATGCGCGCGGCCGGCGCAATCTCGTACAGCAGCGCGGCCAGGTCGATGCGGCCGCGGCGCGCACCGCCCTTGCCGGGGGTGCCCGTCTGCAGCTCGCTGAGCTTGCTGATGGCGTCGTCGAGGGCGTCCAGCGTCGTCTCGACGGCCGGCTCGTCCTTGATGGTGATGCCGGGCCCAGGCTGCTTGAGCTGGGTGACGCCTTCGCGCAGCACCCGCGCCGCGCCGCGCGCTTCCTGTGCGAGCAGCCAGCTCAGCTCTTGCCGGGTCAGTCGTTCCTGCGACACGGCCCGGGATCATGCCACGGGCCGCTTCCCAGGGCTACGGGGGGACGGGCCACGGCCAATCTGCTAGGACGGACGCAGCCGTCGTGTGGCGCCTTTCGCTCCTTATCGCTGTCCTTTCGTGCGCGGCGTGCGGCTCGAAGTCGTCCGCTCCGAGCCCGTTCGTCGAGGGCGGTGCCGACGCGGCCGACGCGGCGGACGCGGCCGACGCGCCGACCGACGCGGGTGACGACGCGGACGCGGACCCGACCCTCGGCGGTCCGTGCCTCGACGATGCGCAGTGCGACGACGGCATCGCCTGCACCGCCGACCGCTGCGACACTGCGATTGGGCGCTGCCGCAACCTGCCGGATCCCGCGCCGTGCGACGACGGCGTGTACTGCAACGGTCCGGAGCTGTGCGACCCGTCGCTGGGCTGCGTCGCGGGTGCGCCCGTCTCGTGCTCCGACGGCGACACCTGCACCATCGATACGTGCGTGGAAGCGACGCACACGTGCAAGCACGACCCGCGCGACGCCGACGGTGACGGCGATCCGCCGTGGAACTGTCCCGGCGGCGGCGACTGCAACGACAGCGACCCGACTGGTGTCGAGCTTGTCGCCGGAGATCTGCGGCAACGGCATCGACGACAACTGCGACGGCAGCATCGACGAGAGCGCGTTGCCAGGCGCCGCAGTACGACACCTGCGTGGACGCGCTGGAGATCTCCGCGTCGGGAACCTACCCGATGTCGCTCGCCGCCGCCGCCAGCGACTACTCGGCGAGCTGCGCCGGCAGCGGCGGCAACTATCGCGACGTCGTCGCGGCGCTGATCGTGCCGCAGGGCGCGCCGCTGGACATCGACGTGGTGGCGACTTCGGCGGATTCGTCGCTGGCCATCGCCGCCGCGGCAACGTGTGGCGATCCGTCGAGCGAGATCGCGTGTGGCCCGGCCTACCAGCTGCAGAGCGGCAACGTCGCGCGCGTGCATCTGCGCGGGCTCGCGCCGGGCGCGTACCCGCTGTACGTCTTCGGCACCTCGAACGCCGACGTCACGCTCCACGTGGAGTTCGTTCCGGCCGCGCCCAAGCCCGCCAACGAGACGTGCGGCACCGCCGCGCCACTCGCGCCCGGCGTGCACCAGACGGTGTCGCTCGTCGACGCCGCGAAGGATCTCGAGAGCGCGTGCAGCAGCAGCAGCAGCACGGGCGAGCTGGTGTACAAGCTCGCCCTCGACGCCGCCTACGACATCGACGTGTACGCCACGTCGCTCGACAACTACGGAACGCCGTCGATATCGCTGCGCGGATACGGCGTGCAGCGGCGCCGACGACGAGCTGACGTGCCAGGCGTCGGAGACGGCGCATGTGTTCGCCCGCGCGCCGGGCCCCGGCGACTACTACGTCTCCGTGTCCGCGAGCGGGCCCACGGACGTCGATCTGCTGGCGTTGCTCCACGCGCCCACCCAGCCGCCGGCCGACGAGACGTGCAGCGGTGCGCCGACGCTCGCGCCGGGCAAGAGCGTGGACGTGTCGCTCACCGGTCACACCGACGACGTCCAGCTCGGATGTCTCGCGGGCGCTCCCGACGCCGCCTACCAGCTGGATCTCGCCACGGCCTCCGACGTGCTGCTGGTCGAGCGCACGTCGAGCGGCGACACGGGCGGCGTCGGGCTGGCGGCGCCCGCGTGCAAGAAGACCGACGTGCTGGCGTGCGGCACCTCGACGCGCAGCCCGGTGCGCGCCGTCGCCCACGGCGTCGCCGCGGGCAGTTACCGCGCCGTCGCCGAGGCGCTCGAAGGCGCGCCGGTGCAGCTCGTCGCGTACGTGCGGCCCGCGCAGCAGCCCGTGCTCGTGGCCTTCGCCGACACCTGCGCCAGCGCGGTCGAGATCCCGCCCCAGGGCGGGCTGTTCGAGGGCAACACCGCGAACGCGAGCGCCGACTACGACGTCGGTTGCGATCTCGGTGGGCAAGCGCCCGGCGGCGGTCCCGACCAGATGCTCCACCTGACGCTCGCCAAGCAGCAACGCGTCGTCCTCGACATGAAGGGCAGCAGCTACAGCACGCTGCTCGAGGTGCGGAGCGGCCCCGGCTGCCCGGGCGCGGAGCTCGTGCAGGCGTGCGCCGCCGGTTACTACACCGACAAGAGCTTCCTCTCGCTGTTGCTCCGGCGGGCGACTACTACGTGCAGGTCGACGGCTACGGCGGCGACAAGGGGCAGTGGTTGCTCGACGTGTTCATCGCCGATCCGTGAGCCTCGCGCTTACAACTTCGTGACAATTCGCCGCATCGTCGCGGTATCAGGCTGGGATCCGTGGCTCCTGGTGGAATGCGATCCGGGTTGTTATCCTGCAGTCGTGGTGGGCGGAACGAAGGGCATGCTGGCGACGTCGATAGTCGCCGTCGGGTTCGCCCTCGCGCTCGCGGGCTGCGGCTCGGTGCCGACGACGCGAGCGCCCGCCGCGGTCGCAGGCGCGGCAGACCGCACGCGCCTCGGCGCTGCACGAGCGCGCGGCGTTGCTCGCCGGCGACGCGGTCGAGCAGCCGATGGCGTTCGATCGCGGCGACGCGCACTTCGTCGGCGGCGTCGCGTACCAGCTGGTCGCCGCGCCGCCGTCGGTCGTGATGCAGGCGCTCGCCGACGTGGGCTCGCTTCCGGCGTTGCTGCCGCGCACGCGCAGCGCGCGCCTCGTGGGCCAGTCCGGCTCGCGCGCCCGCGTCGAGCTGGTCCAGGGCAACAGCCTGGTCCAGGCGCGCTACACCGTGGTGGTCGACCGTCGCGACGCCGGCGAGATCCGCTTCCGCCTGGACAAGTCGCGCGCGCACGACATCGACGACGTGTGGGGCTGGTTCCGCGCCGAGCCGTTCGGCGACGGGCGCACGCTGGTCACCGTCGCGGTCGCGCTCGATCTCGGCCCCGGCCTGGCCCGGATGCTGTTCGAGGAGCGCATCCAGCGCGTGATCCTCTCGACGCCCGGCCACATCAAGGCCTTCGTCGAGCCCATGGCGCTCGCGTCCGCCCGAGCCCTGAGCTGGATTCCGCGCCGGACCGGCCCAGCGGCCAACGGCCCGACCGGAGCGCCAAGCGCCGAGGCCAGGGCTGCAGGCTATCCTGGGTGATGCCGGTCCGGCGCGGTATCCTCCTGCCCGCATGCTCTCCCGCGTCGGCGTGATCGCGATGAACACGTACCGCGAGGCGGTGCGCGCGCGCGTGCTGCACGGCCTGTTCGCGCTCGCCCTCGGCACCGCGGGCTACGCGCTCGTGGTCGGCGCGTACGCGGTGCGGGCGCAGATGCGCGTGATCAGCGATCTCGGCGCCGCGTCGATCTCCGTCTACGGCATCATCGTCGCGGTCGTCCTCGCGTCCACGTCGCTGTACCGGGAGCTCGAGCTGAAGACGGTGTTCCCGATCCTGGCGCGGCCGATCCGTCGCAGCGAGTACCTGCTCGGGAAGTACCTCGGCACGGTGTTCACGATGGCCGTGTTCATCGCCGCCAACTCGGGCGCGCTGTTGCTGGCGCTGGCCGAGATGTCCGGCAAGAGCGCCGCGCTGGTGTGGGGCACGGGGCTCGGCAGCGCCGTCCTGGCGCTGCTGCGTCGCGTGGCGCGTGGCGCGCTGGCGCACGTGGTTGCCGGTCCCCTGGGCCGCGTTCGTCTGCGCCGCGGGCTGGTGGCTCGCGCTCGAACGCGCCGGACGATCGGCGCGTGATCCTGGGATCCGCGGCGCTCACGCTGTGCGAGGTCGGCATCGTCACGGCCATCGCGACGCTGTTCTCGTCGTTCTCGTCGCCGTTCCTGACGGCGGTGCTCACCTTCGGCGTGTTCCTCGTGGGGCGCTCGGCGGACACCCTCGCGCACATGCCGCCCCGCGTGTTCGGCACGGCGATCCAGCACACGGGAGAAGTGTTGAGCAAGGTGTTCCCGAACCTCATGCTCTACGTGCCGCCGCGCACGCTGCTCACCGGCGAAGCCGCGGGCACGCCGCTCTCGCACTATCTCCTGCTCGCGGCGGCGCAGGCGCTGGCGTGGGCGCTGGGGCTTATCGCCGCGGCGAGCCTCGTGTTCAAGCGGCGGGACTTCCTCTGAGGCGCTTGTCGTGAGGTGGCTTCGCGGCGTCGCGCTCGGGCTGATGCTCGCGGTGATCGCCCTGGCGACGCTCACCGCGCGGGCGGTCGTCGACGGCCAGAGCGAGATGCGCGCCAGCGACGCGGCGTTCGACCAGGGTCAGCTGCGCGATTCCCTCGACCACGCCCGGCGCGCGGCGGTGCTGTACGCGCCCGGCGCGCCGCACGTGGGCGCGGCGTACGCGCGCATGATCGCCATCGCTGTCGGCGCCGAGTCCACGGGTCACCCGCGGACCGCCGAGATTGCGTGGCGCGCGATACGCGGGGCGGCGCTCGAGACCCGCCACCTGTGGATCCCGCGCAAGGCCGAGCTCGATCGCGCGAACGCGAACCTCGCGCGCCTCGAGGCCCAGGCCCAGGCCCAGGCGCGCGGCGCGCCGGACGCGAAACAGCTGCACGCCGACGAGAAGCGCGCGCTGGCGGATCTCGATCGCGATACCGCGCCGCGCGGCAACTGGGTGATCGTTCTCGGGCTCGGCTTCGCGCTGGCGGTGAGCGGGCTCGGCATCGTGGGGCTCCGGGGCGTCGGTCCGGGCGGGGAGCTGCTGCTCGAGCGCTCCCGCGTCGGTCTCGTGCTCGCCGTGGTGGGCGTCGTGTGCTGGCTGCTCGCGGTCTGGCGGGCGTAGGCCGGCGCGTTTGGTGGCCCGGACCGGGCCGCTGATCTAGCTTGAGAGCATGGCGAGCGCGCCCGCTCTCGATCCGGCCATCGACGGCTTCGTCGATCATCTGGCGAACGAGCGTCGCGCGTCCGTGCACACGGTCGACGCGTACCGCCGCGATCTGCGCCAGCTGTCCGGCTTCCTGCGCGAACGACTCGCCCGCGACGTGGCGATCGGCGACGTGGACAAGCTGCTGCTGCGGGCGTGGCTCGGCGATCTCTCGCGCAGCCGCTCCGCGCAGACGCTCGGGCGTAAATTGGCGGCGGTGCGCGCGTTCTTCGCCTGGCTCGAGCGTACTGGCAAGGTGCGCAAGAACCCCACGACCCAGCTCGCGAGCCCGAAGGTGCGGCGCAAGATGCCGACCTTCCTCGGCGCCGACGCGGCGTCGCAGGTGATGGACGCGCCCGGCGAGTTCGCCGGCGTGCGCGAGATCGAGCGACTCCGCGACACCGCCATGCTCGAGCTCTTGTACGGCTCCGGGCTGCGCGTGAGCGAGCTCGCCGGCCTCGACATGGAACACGTTTCATTCGAAGAGGAGCAGGCGCGCGTGCTCGGCAAGGGCAACAAGGAGCGCATCGTGCCCCTCGGCGCAAAGGCGATCGCCGCCGTCCAGGCCTATCTCGCGCGCCGCGACGAGCTCTGCCACCCGAAGACCGGACGCATCGATCCACGCGCGCTGATCATCGGCCGGCACGGCGCGCGCCTCGGGGTGCGCCGCATCCAGACGCTGGTCCAGCGCTACGGCGCCCTCGGCGCGGGCCGTCCCGACCTCCACCCCCACGCCCTGCGCCACTCGTGCGCCACGCACATGCTCGAGGGCGGGGCGGATCTCCGCGCCATCCAGGAAATGCTCGGCCACTCCAGCCTGTCGACGACCCAGCGCTACACGCACCTCTCGATGGACCAGCTGTTCAAGGTCTACGACCAGGCGCACCCGCTCGCGAAGCCGCCGAAGCGCTGAGGCGCGGGGGCAAGCGGCGCCCCTGGCGATTTCACGAAACCGGGCCGCTGCGCGTCCGACCCGGAGCGCATGTCGCACCGTATCAACCAGTCCCGCGCCCACGCCCAGCAAGTTCCCGATCACCCGGACGCTTCCCGGTCCCAGGATGCCGGTCCGGCGCGGCCGGCGGCCGGCGGGCCCCGGCCTTCCGCCGCCGAGGACGCCCGGCCCGCCGCCGGCGCCGCCCGGCTGACGGCGAGCCTCGGCGCGAAGGCCGCGTCGGTGCGCGTGACCACGGCGAGGAGCACGGCCGCCGCGCTCACCCGCGAGCTGCCCGGCAGCGGCGTGGACATCGACGCCTTCGCTACCCGCTTCGCCGGCCCGCACTACGCCGGCGCCAGCAAGGGGCAGATCGCGAGCACGGCGCGCTACGAGTTCACGCGCGCCGCCCTGGCGCACAACCCGGCGCTCGCGGACCACGCGATCGCGATGCGCACGCGGGGTCAGTCGAAGGTGGTCCACCAGATCGTCCAGCAGGAGGTGGCACGCAGCGGCGCCAAGGGGATGCAGAAGCTGGCCGTCGCGGAGCACGCGATTGGCGCCGTCCAGCATCTCTCGCCGGAGCACCAGGCGGACGTCCTGGCCCTCGTCCAGACCGGAGATAGCGTCTCCCAGGCCGTAAAGGGCGAGCGCGCGGCCCTGGCGGAGATCGCGACGGAACAGAAAGTCGCGACGCATACGCGATCTCCCGCGGCGGGTCACGGCTTCGACGTGGCCGCCCAGACCGCGCGCTTCCAGAAGATCTACCAGCAGGCGAACGCCGAGTTCCGCCGCCTGCCGGTGCTCTCGCGCGGCGCCGAGATCACCACCGGCGTGGCGTCGTCGATCGGCGCGGTGACTTCGGTGGCCGTGGGGGCCGCACACTCCACGGTCACGCTGGACGGATCGCACGTCGCACGCGCAGTGGACAAGGCCGGGAACAGCGGCGGGTACATCGCCGGCGAGCTCTCCGACCACATCCACAAGGCGAACGGCCTCTACATGCAGCTCGCGACGCAGCACGACGAGTTCGTGCAGCTCTCCAGGCAGGTGTCGAGCGCCGTGAAGACCCACGACTACGACGCGGTTCCCGCGGCGATGAAGCGCATGAAGACGCTCGCCGGGCAGATGGACGCGACATCG
Source organism: uncultured delta proteobacterium (assembly GCA_963775185.1). Lineage (GTDB taxonomy): Bacteria > Myxococcota_A > Polyangia > Polyangiales > Polyangiaceae > JAPSGB01. The sequence goes on from CAVZIE010000027.1 coordinate 160,065, forward strand.
AAGCAGTTCTTGGCCGCGGCGCATCGCGTGGACAAGGACAACCGGGAGTTCAACGCGGCGACGGTGGATGCCGCCGAGGACATCGTGTTCACCGCAGCCACCCTCGGCGCGAGCGTCGGCACCAAGGGTCTGGTCGCGCTCGGAGCGAAGGACGCCGTCAAGGATCTGGGCGAGGAGGTCGGGGTCGCGATCCCGAAGAGCGAAGTGCAGAAGCGCGCGAACCACGCGATCCTGGGCGGCGAGGAGTAGCGCAAGCGCCGCCTTGCCCGCCGCCGCTCGCCCGGTGGCCGTCGTCGGTCTCGTGGTCGCGCCGCCCGAACGCGCGCCGGACCGGCAAACCGGAAATCCGGTCATGGTGACGGCGGCGCTTTCCGGGTATATCCCGGCCAATGTGGGTCACGGTGAAGCAGGCGCTCTCGGGCGCGATCGACGAGGGCACCGAGGTGACGGTCCAGGGCTGGGTGCGGACGCGGCGCGACTCGAAGGCGGGGCTGTCGTTCGTGCACGTGACCGACGGCTCGTGCTTCGCGCCGATCCAGGTCGTCGCGCCGGGCACCCTGGAAAACTACGAGAGCGACGTGCTCCAGCTGTCGAGCGGGTGCTCGGTCGCGTGCACGGGGACGCTGGTGCGGTCCCAGGGCAAGGGCCAGTCGCTCGAGATCCAGGCGTCGCGCGTGGAACTGGTCGGGCTGATCGACGACCCGGAGACGTATCCGATCCAGCCGAAGGCGCACAGCCTGGAGTTCCTCAGGGAAGTGGCCCACCTGCGGCCGCGGACCAACACGTTCGGGGCCGTGGCGCGCGTGCGCCAGACGATCGCGCACGCGATCCATCACTACTTCCACGAGCGCGGGTTCGTGTGGGTCAACACGCCGATCGTCACCGCGAGCGACGCCGAGGGGGCGGGGCAGATGTTCCGCGTCTCCACGCTGGATCTCGCGAACCTGCCGCGCACCGGAGACGGCGCCATCGATTTTTCCCAGGACTTCTTCGGCAAGGAGACGTTCCTGACCGTCTCCGGCCAGCTCGAGGTAGAGGCGTACTGCCTGGCGCTGTCGAAGGTGTACACGTTCGGACCCACGTTCCGCGCGGAGAACTCGAACACACCGCGGCACCTGGCCGAGTTCTGGATGGTCGAGCCGGAGATCGCGTTCGCCGATCTCGCGGCGGACGCCGACCTGGCCGAGGATTTCCTGAAGTACGTGTTCCGCGCGGTGCTCGCGGAGCGGCCCGACGACATGCGCTTCTTCGTGGAGCGCGTGGACAAGACGGCGATCGACCGGCTCGAGACGCTCGCGGAGTCGCATTTCGAGCGCGTGGAGTACAGCGACGCGGTCGAGATCCTGTCGAAGGCCAAGAAGAAGTGGGAGTTCCCGGTGGCGTGGGGGCACGACCTGCAGACCGAGCACGAGCGCTTCCTGACCGAGGAGCACTTCAAGCGGCCGGTGGTGGTGATGAACTACCCGAAGCAGATCAAGGCGTTCTACATGCGCGTCAACGACGACGGGCGGACCGTCGCCGCGATGGACGTGCTCGCGCCGGGCATCGGCGAGATCATCGGCGGCTCGCAGCGCGAGGAGCGCCTGGGCGTGCTCGACGCGCGCATGACGGAGCTGGGCCTGCCCATGCACCACTACGACTGGTACCGCGATCTGCGGCGCTACGGCACGGTGCCCCACGCCGGCTTCGGTCTCGGGCTCGAGCGGCTGGTGGTGTACGTGTGCGGCCTGGCCAACATCCGCGACGCCATCCCGTACCCGCGCACGCCCGGCAACGCGGAGTTCTGACGGATTTGTGTCCCGGCGCCGGGTCTGGCAGAACAGCCGCGCCTTGGACCGGCTGATGATGCTCCGCCGCTTGTCGGCGTCCCTGCTCGGCGCCGCCGCGGCCGGCGTGCTCGCCGCGCTGCTCGACAGCGCGTGGGCGCGTGGGGCCGCTAGCGAGGCGCCGCCCGCGGGCGCGGCGTTCCTGGCGGATCTCGGGTCTGATCGCGCCGGTCGCGCTCGCGGTCGGCGTGGGCGTCGGGGTCGCGTCGCTGTTCCTGCACCCGGCGGGCGCGCCGTCCGCGCGGGGCCTCGCGCGCTTCCTCGCGCCCGACGCCGCGGGTGCGCGTGCGCACGCCGCCGGCGTCGCGCTGCTCGCGCCGCTCGGCGTCGTGGCGTGGACGGTGCTGGCCGCGCGCGCCGCGCTGGCGCTGCTCGTGTCGCCGGCGTCCAACAACGCCAGCGGGTCCGGGCTCGGTCTGGCCGCCTTCGCCCTCGGCCTGATCGTGGGCGCGCTCGTCCTCGGCGGCGCGCGCGCGTTGTCCGCGCTGTGGTGGAAGTCGCCGCCGCGCCCGGTCGCGATGCTCGCCGCGGGCGTCGGCGTTGCCGCGTTGTGGTTCGGCTGGGCGGTCGCGACCGGCACCACCAGCGGCACCGGCGGCGTGCACGCGATCTTCGGCGTGCTCAAGCGCGCGGAGCTCGACTTGCGCGCGCCCGGCCTGATCGTCGTGATCGCCGCCGGCGCGTACCTGGCGCCGGCCGCGCTGCCCCGGCGCGTGCCCGCCCTCGCGGCGGTGGCGATCGCGCTGCTTCCGCTCGGGCTGGTGTGGCGCAGCGCTGGCGCCCTCGACCAGCGCAAGCTCGCCCTCGCTGTCGAGCGCGGCGCGCCGCTCGGCAAGATCGCGCTGCACGCCGTTCGCAAGTTCGACGATCGCGATCACGACGGCTTCGCCCGCAGCTTCGGCGGCGGCGACTGCAACGATCACGACGCGAAGATCCACCCCGGCGCCGACGACGTGCCGGGCAACGGCATCGACGAGGACTGCTCCGGCGCCGACGACAAGAACGTCGTGCTCGACGCGCCCGCGGCGCCCGAGCCGAAGGACGCGAAGTCGTGGATGGATTCGCACCTGCCCAAGTCGATGAACGTGGTGCTGATCACCATCGACACGCTGCGCTACGACCTGGGCTACGCCGGCAACCCGCGCAACGTGTCGCCGAACATCGACGCGCTCGCGAAGCGGAGCACGGTCTTCGACAAGGCGTACTCGCTCGCGTCCTACACCGGCAAGAGCGTAGGGCCGCTGCTCAGCGGCAAGTACTCGAGCGAGACGCACCGCGGCTGGAGCCACTTCAACTCCTACACCAAGGACGACATCATGGTGCAGGAGCGGCTGCAGAAGGCCGGCATCCACACTATCGGCGTCCAGGGACACTGGTACTTCAAGGAGAACACCGGGCTCGGTCGTGGCTTCGACATCCTGGACATGAGCGCGGCGCCGCGGGTGCTGCAGCAGGAGGGGGACCGCACCGTCAACAGCGACAAGCTGAGCGACGCCGCCATCGCCCAGCTCTCCAAGCCGGAGAACGTCGCCAAGCCGTTCTACATGTGGATCCACTACCTCGATCCCCACGCCGAGTACGTCAAGCACGACGAGTTCGACTTCGGCGGCAAGAGCCGCGATCTGTACGACAGCGAGGTCGCGTTCACCGACAAGCACGTGGGGCGCCTGATCGACTTCATCGAGCACAGCGCCTTCGGCAAGGACACGGCGATCATCGTGACCGCCGACCACGGCGAGGCTTTCGGCGAGCACGGCCTGATCCGCCACGGCTTCGAGGTGTGGGACGAGCTCGTGCACGTGCCCTTCGTCATCTACGTTCCGGGGGCGAAGCCGCACCACGTCACGGTACGCAGGAGCTGTATCGATCTCGTCCCGACGATTCTCGCGCTCTACCGCCAGCCGCTGCCGCCGAGCGAGTCGAAGGCGCCCGAGGGCTCGAGCGACTTCATCAGCGGCGAGTCGCTGCTGCCGGATCTGCTGCTACCGCCCGGCTACGAGCCCAAGCCGCGGATCGTGTTCGTGGACATGACGGCCGGCCCGAACAACGCCGATCGCCAGGCGTTCATCGAGCACAACCTCAAGCTCGTCGCCACCAACGGCCAGCCGATCGGGCTCTACGACCTTGCGGCCGATCCCGGCGAGAAGAAGGATCTGCTCGACGACGCCGACATGAAGGGCAAGGTGATGGACCGCTTCAAGGCCTTCCGCCGCCACCTGCGCGAAGTGCACGTGCGTCCGATCCCGAAGTAGCCCGTCGGGTCGTCGGGTCGTCGGATCGGGGACGGCACGCACGACGAGATCGTCGCAGCTCCGATTCTCGCGTTCGTCCACGCGATTGGCAGCGCCGACCACGATTCCTTCCGCTCTTCCGACCTTCCTGTGAGACATCCGGGATGCCGGTGCGGCGCGGAACCGGTGGCGGCGCCGCGCGGCGCGGACCGGTCGCGCGCGGTTCCGCGCCGGACCGGCAATCCTTTCAGGAGAGGGCGTCGCCGAAGACGTCGCTCTGGGCGAGCAGGCCGGGCAGGCCGCCGGTGTGGATGAACAGCGCGCGCGCCGGCTTCGGATCCATGCGCGCCAGGCCGAACAGCGCCTTGCCGGAGTACACGGGATCGACGATCAGGCCCGTGCGGCGCGCGACCTCGACGATGAAGCGCTTCTGGTCGTCGCTCGGGACGCCGTAGGCGGGGCCCTTCCACGCGTCGTGGACGACGAGATCGGCGACGCGGCCGAGCGACGCGTCGAGGTGCGTGGCTTCGACGATGATGCGGCCCGCGACGCGCTCGAAGTAGGCGCGGTCGTCGCAGACGGCGACCGCGTGCACGCGCGGGGCGACGCCGAAGTGACGGGCGCCGAGCGCGATGCCGGCCGCCGTGCCGCCGGAGCCGCAGGCGTGCACCACGGCGTCGAAAGGCGCCGGGCCGTCGCCGAGACCGAGATCGAGCTGGGCGCGGATTTCCCGCATGCACTCGACGTAGCCGAACGCGCCCAGGCCGTTCGAGCCGCCTTCCGGGATCACGTAGGGGCAATGGCCGGCGCCCGCGAGCTCGTCGGCGGCGCGCTGCATGACCGCGGCGCGGTCTCGATACTCCGCGGGCGTGATGAAGCGCGTCTCCGCGCCGACCAGCCGATCGAGCATCAGGTTGCCGACCAGCGGTCCTGGTGCGGACGGGTCGGGCGCGCGCAGGAACAGCACGCTCTGCATGCCGAGGGTGGCGGCGGCGAGCGCCGTCGCGCGGGCATGGTTCGACTGCACCGCGCCGCACGTGAGCACGTGCGAGGCGCCGCGCGCGCGCGCATCGGCCAGCAGGAACTCGAGCTTGCGGATCTTGTTGCCCGCCGCCGCGCCGGCGGTCATGTCGTCGCGCTTGACCCAGACGCTGGGTGCCGACGAGCGCGTCGAGCGCGTCGCTGCGCCAGAGCGGCGTGGGCACGTGGGCGAGGCGAAGGCGTGCGGGCATCACTCGATGGTGATGAGCGGCGCGCCGCCTTCGACCGCGTCGCCTGGCTGGACGAAGACCTTGCGCACGATGCCGGTGATCTCGGCGACGAGCTCGTTCTCCATCTTCATGGCCTCGACCACCACCAGGGCGGCGCCGACCGCGACCTCGTCGCCCTCGGCGACCAGCAGCTTGACGACCTTGCCGGGCATCGGCGACAGCACCGCGCCGGCGCCGGCGCCGGGCTTGGCGCCACGGACCGACGCCGCGGCGCGCATGCGCGCGCTCTCGACCTGCACCACGGCCCGGTGCCCGCTCGCGAACACGTCGAGGGAGGGCGGCTCGCCGTCCACGACGAGATCGAGGACGCGTCCGCCGACGCGCAGGTTGAGCAGACTGCCGCGCGTCGCCACGTCCACGTCCACGGCCGAGCTACGCGTGCCCGTCTCCGGGTCGATCAAGTGCACGTCGTAGCCGCCGCCGGGCAACTCGGAGACGTCGACGGCATGCTCCTCGCCGTCGATGGTTACGAAATATCTCATCGATTACTTGGGGGGCACGGGCGCAAGCTCGAACGAGCACGAGCCCTTTCCGAGTGGCTTCGACAAGCAATGGTGGCTGGTCGGGTGCGACAGGTAGTACACGTCCGCGCCGCTTGTCGCGAAGAACCGTCCCAGCAACTCGGGCATGTAGCGATGGATCGGGAAGTTCTGGCAAGGATCGACCTGATCGAAGCCATGGTCGCCTTCGGGGCTGGTGTAGACGAAAAGCTGTCCGACCACCTTCTTGTCGGCGGTCCAACCCTTGGCGTCGGCTGAAAACGGCGTCCCCATGATGCGCGGGGCCCAGATCGCGTCGAGATTGTCCGCCGTCGCCGGTGCGGCGATGCGCGCGCTCCGGACCGGGATCGCCGGGTGCAGCGCGCCGTAGAGATCCTGGCCCTCGCTGAGCCAGTCCGGTGCGAACAGCGTGTTGGCGCATTTGTTCGAACCCGCGCCGCCGTAGACGGTATCGGGGAGCGTGTCCGGGTTCTGCTTGCAGCGGCCGTCGGTGTCGCAGAACTGCTTGTCCGAGCCGGCGCTGTCGTCGCTCAGACACGCGGAGGTGTCGCCACCGGGCGTGCAGTTCGGATGGCACTCGGTGTTCGAGGGATCCGCCGAGAGCGGGACCTCGTTGTCCTGGCACATGCCGTCGGGGGGCGATTCACGCTGCAGGCGCGCGCGGCCTTCCAGCACGTAGTTGTCGACGTACACGCCGTTCGGCGTCTTGCCGCCGAGCTGCTGGTAGATGGCGTCGGGCGTCGCGTAGTCGGCCCAGCCGGGGTAGAGCTGGGCCGCGTCCGGACGCAGGAACGGAACCGCGCCGGCGGCGCGGCCGAGGGCGACGCCGGCGTTGAGCGGCACGTCCGGATCGCCGATCGTCACGAAGTTCAGGAAGCCCTTCGGCTGCTGCACGTTCCCGTCGGGATCGAGCATCGGGCGGAGCGCGGCGTAGGGCGAGAAGTTCACCGGGTCGCCCGGGTCGACGACGGTGCCGCCAATCGTCAGGAAGCGCCGCACGTCCGGCGTCTGGCGGATCAGCCCGAGCCCGTCCACGAGCGCTGTGAGCGGGGAGTGCGCCGGGATGTAGTGGCCCTGGAACGGTGTGCAGCCGTCGGCCTGGGTGCAGACCGGGCCATCCACGCGGCCCGTCGGATCGCCGGCGCCGTCGCCGAGGATGCCGTTGCCCCAGGTGTTGATCAAGGCGATGCGCTTCGCGCCCTTCGACGCCACGATGTTGCAGCCGTGATCGCCGTCGTAGCTGTCGATGGCGTCCGGCTTGTCCCAGATCTGCACTTCGAGCTTGTCGCCCTGGCTGGTCGGGATGCCGATGCGGAAGTGGCCGTCCTTGTCCATGCGCGCGCAGCGCACCTTGCCGTTCTTCGCGTCCGTGACGATCACCGTGGCGCCGTTCGGCAGCCCGGCGCCGCTGGTGTTCTCGACCGGGTTGAAGCAGCCGAACTCGACCTCGGCGGTCTTGTTCACGTTGACCATGATGAAGCGCAAGCTGAGCTCGCCTTCGCTGCACACGGTCGAGCTCGGGTTGACCTCGGAGACCTTGCGGCTCACGACCAGTGGCCCGAACTCGCGCAGGTAGATCCCCTCGAACGCGCCGCCGTTGACCGTGCGCGCGCCGACGTCGAGGAGCCCGCCGGCGCCCGAGCCCGGCACGCCGGCTGCCACGTCCGGATCGAGGGCGACGAGGAAGGACGTCCCGATGCCGCCCAGTGACTGGCCCCAGACGAAGTACGGGTTGTCGGGTCCGCCGATGTCCGGAACGTTGTCGCCGTCGAAGTCGCCGGCCATGGTCGCGGCGTCGCCTTCGACCGACTGGTGCGGCGCCAGGTTCTTGCCGTCGAAGGTCTTGAAGATGCGGAGCATCTGCAAGCCGTCGATGGCGGTCTGGCGGACCACGTCGCGGGTGTGGAAGAGGTACGCGGTCCAGTAGTCGCCGCCGCTGTTGAGCACACCGTCGTTGTCGAGGTCCTTCATGCGTCCCTGCAGGAAGGCGCTGCCGAAGGGCCCCTCGCACGCGGACGTGAACAGGTTCTTCGCGATGTCGAGCGTCGCCTTGTCGAGCTCGAGACCGTGCGACACCGCGTTCATGCCGACCGTCGCGATGCCCTGCTGGGCCAGGTACCCGGCGTAGGCGAGCGACTCGAAGTCGCCGCCGGTGTAGCCGTGGCCGTTGTACGCGACCGGGAACGGCTGCTTGTGGCCGGCGGTCGGCTTGGGCACGCTGATGATGAACTGCACGGTGTCCGCGCTGACCCGGCCCTTGCCCGTGGCGAAATCGACGTCGAAGCATGCGTCCGGGTCGGCGCTGTCCGGCCCGCCCTCGAGGAACCAGGGCGACTGGAACGAGCCGACGACGAAGTAGTCGATCGAATTGAACGAGTCGATCAACGCTTGCTGCGACGGCCCGGAGATACCGAAGCCCTGGCTGACCAGGCTCTCGAGCGTGCCCTGGATCTGGTCGAGCTTGACGATGCGGTAGTGGTCCGCCTTGCCGCTGCAGGTCGGGTTCGACTGCCAGTTCGGCGGCTCCTCCGCGCCTTGCGCCAGCGCTTCGAGATCGACCAGTCCCGGCGCGCGCGCGATGTCCGCCTTCGCGGGGAAGTCCTTGGCGAGGCGCGCCAGCGGACCCTTGCCGTACAGGCCGTTGCGGATCGTCGACCAGATCCTCCTGCACCGGCTCGGTGGTGAACGTCCAGGCGAACGCCACGTGCTTGAGGCCGGTTCCGCCGATGTCGCCGAAGTACCCCGACGCTGCCGGATCCTTGTTCGACAGCACGGAGCGCAGCCGCTCGATGCTCTTCTCCTGCGCCGGGTAGTAGACGAAGTCGAAGGGCGACTTCACGGGGTTGCCGTCGGGATCGACGAGGCGATCCGTGAGCACGACCGCGTACTCCGTCTTCTCCTCCAGCGGCACCAGCGGGCGCGCGATCAGCGTGTCGGTCTCGCGCTCGTACCAGGTGAGCAGCGTGTTGGCGACGCACTGGTCGCGCGCGAGCGTCTTGGCGGCGTCGCCAGCGACCTCGACCTGGTTCGCGCAGCCGTCGGGATCGACGAGGTTCGGCCGATCGAGCACGCCGTCGAAGTCCGTGTCCCACTCGGGCTTGTAGATTGGCTTGCCGTCGCGCGTGCCGTCGATGGTGCGCGCCGGGTCGAACTGCCCGGTCACCGGGTCGACGGTCTCGTCGGCCGTCTCCCACAGCAGGTTCTCCTCGGTGTTGCGCGTGTCGTTGGCCCAGTACTTGTTGGCGTTGCCGCCCGGGCGCGCCGTATCGCGGATGATGTACTGGAACGCGCCGCTGCCGAGATCGAGCGGCGAGGGCACGCCGGTCTTCAGGTTCACGACGTAGATTACGTCGTCGGACGGGTCGTAGTCGTCGTGCTGGTGACGCTTGATCACGTTCGCCAGGTCGATCGCGGCACGCGTGTCGTCCGGGTTCCGCTTCTTGAAGCTGACGGTGATCGGCGCGAAGGTGCCCCAGCCTTCCAGCGTGTCGAGCTTCTTGCGCGTCACCGACTCGATCGTCGTCGGAGCGACGGCGCTCGAGTTGATGCGGAGCCCGGTGCGGCTGGTCGGATCCGGCCACATCGCCGCGTCGTTCGGCAGCGGGATCTCCGGCAGCGGCTTGTTGTACAGGTCGAAGCGGATCGTCGGCCCATTGCCGGGCGGGGTCTGCTTCAGCCCCTGCGGGACCTCCTCCGCCGAGCAGCCGAGCACGCCGGTCGCCAGGGCGACCGCGACAAGAGCTACGAGGTTGCGCTTTTCGTCGTTCACGTCGCTCTCTCCTCGTCAGTACTGAAGGCCCAGGCGGCCCACGCCGATGTACTGGTTTGCCATCTTGTTGCCTGCGGCGTCGGTGAAGGCGCCGCCGGGGAAGAACATGCCGCCCTGCGCGCCGAGCTGCAGCGTCATGTCGTTGTCGAGCGCCAGGCGGTACTCCACGCCGGTGTCGAGCTCGAGACCGAGGTCGTGGCTGGTCGCGCTGCCGCCGTTGTAGTTGCGGAAGCGCCCGGTCGTGCCCACCTGCACCGGGTCGACGAAGTCGGCGGTACTCTGCGCGATCACCGCGCCCGCCTTGAGATCGAGCTGGCGCACGGGGCGCACGATCACCGTCGGGTACAGGTACGTCGCGCCGAATACCCCGCCGTTGCTGGGCACGAGATCCGTGCCGGGGTTCGGTCGCGCCACCAGCGCCGGATCCTGCGCGATGCTCGCCGCGCGCGCGGTCTTCCACGCCATCACCTCGTTGAACAGGATCAGACCCACGGTGTGGTTGGGGTCGAAGGTGAAGCGCTTCGTCGTGCCGTCGTTCGGATCGGCGTCGCCGGAAGCCCAGCCCCACTCCAGCGATCCGACGAAGCTGCCCCAGCGCTCGTCGCCCTTGCCGGCGGTGAGCACGGCGCCGAGGCGCGTGGCCGCGCCGAGCTGGCGCAGGCTCTCGTCCTCGTTGTTGGTGGTCTGCTGCACCGTGCGCACGAAGTTCGTGCGGCCGAACAGGTACGCCACCTCGTACTCGCCGAACACGTGGCCCTGCGAGCCGGGGATCTTGGCGTTGAAGTGCCCCGCCGAGTCGAGCGCCCACACGTCGAGCTTCTCGGTGAAGTCCGTCAGACCCGCCGCGTCGCGGGTCTGGTGGCGGTACACGCCGTAGAAGCCGAGCATGTTGTCGTTCCGGTTCTGGTAGAACGCGGCGAGCACGCCCTGGAAGGCGTGGTCGCCGTCGACCAGATCGGCGTTGGGATCCTTGAACACCAGATCGCCGGCGACGGCGACGTTGAACGGTGAGTCGTTGCCGGCCGGGCGCACGCCGAGCAGCACGCGCTCGACGATCGAGCCGCCGTGGTAGTCGCCGAACGTGCGCGGGTGATCGCCGTCGTTGGCGATGATGCCCATGCCCCAGTGCGATGGCTGCTGGCCGACGCGCACCAGGCCCACCGGATTCATCCAGTCGAGGTACAGCCAGCGCGGTGCGATGTGCAGCGGCTGGCGCACGTTGTACGGCGTCTCCGCGGCGTCGACGTGGCTCGTCTCTTGTCCGGCGAAGAAGCCGTACGGGACGTCGATCTGTCCCGTCACCGCGATCTTGCGGCCGACGGTGAGGCGCGGCGTGATGCGCAGCCAGTGCAGCACGCGTGTCGTCTGCCCCAGGTGGTCCGTGTCCGGCACCAGGCCGAACGGCGTGAGCGGCAGATCGCTGAGCCCCATCACGCGGAACTGGTACTGCCCGTGGACCTGGAAGCGCAGCTTTTCCGGATCGGGCGGTGACAACGGCGTGCGTCCCGTGTCGAGCACGAACGCGGGCTTGAAGCCCGTGCCCGCCGCCTCGTCGGAAGGCGGCGGCGGTGGCGGCGGTACGGGCCGACCCTCCGCAGGGGCCGCCGCGGGCGCCGGCTGCGCGACGGCAGCTTGCGACCAGACGACCACGGAGCCGAGCGCCGCAGCGCACAGCAGGTTCGGGAGCGGGAGGAAAAAAGTGCGGCCCACGGGCCGGCGAGGATAGTGAGGTACTGGACAGGAGTCCAAGGCAATCGACGCCTCGCGCTGGTATAGCCTCGATTCGTGAATCCCGTTCTGCTCGGCCGTCCGCTTCACATCGTCGACCTCGAAGACGTCGCGCGCCGCCGCCGGGCGGTCGCGCTCGACGCCGCGGCGGCGGCGGCCGTGGAGCGCTCCCGCGAGGCGGTCGAGCGCATCGCGCACGCGGGCGACGCCGCGCCGCGGGTCTACGGCGTAAACACCGGCTTTGGCGCGCTCAGCGAGACGCGCATCGGCGCCGAGGACGTGCGCCGCTTGCAGAAGAACCTGGTCCACAGCCACGCCACCGGCGTCGGCCCGGACCTGCCCGACGACATCGTGCGCGGCATGCTGCTGCTCCGCGCGCAGACGCTCGCCCTCGGTCACTCCGGCGTGCGACGGCTGATCATCGATCGCTTGATCGAGATGCTCGCGCGCGGCGTGTCGCCGCGCATCCCGAGCCAGGGCTCCGTGGGCGCTTCCGGCGATCTCGCGCCGCTCGCGCATCTGGCGCTCACGTTGACGGGCGAAGGCGAGGCGCGCCTCGGCGGCGAGCTGATGCCGAGCCGCGTCGCGCTCGAGCGCGCCGGCATCGAGCCGGTCGAGCTCCAGGCGAAGGAGGGGCTCGCGCTGATCAACGGCACCCAGTACATGACGTCGTCCGGGGCGCTGTCGCTCGCGGACGCGGCGCAGCTCGCCAGCGTCGCCGACGTCGCCGGCGCGATGAGCCTGGAGGCGCTCAAGGGCTCCGAGCACCCGTTCGAGGACCGGCTGATGGCGCTCCGCCCGCATCCGGGCCAGGCGATCGTCGCGTCGAACCTGCGCACGCTGCTCGCCGACAGCGGGATCATGGTCAGCCACCGCGACTGCGGCAAGGTCCAGGATCCGTACTCGCTGCGCTGCATGCCCCAGGTCCACGGCGCCTCCCGCGACGCGTTGCGCTGGGCGACGGAGGTGACCACGCGCGAGATGAACAGCGTCACCGACAACCCGAGCGTGTTCGTCGACGCCGACGGCCACGCGGACATCGTCAGCGGCGGCAACTTCCACGGCCAGCCCATCGCCTACGCGCTCGATCTCGCAGCCATCGTGCTGTCCGAGCTCGGCAACGTGAGCGAGCGGCGCGTGGAGCAGCTCGTCAATCCCGCGCTGTCGAGCGGGCTCACGCCGTTTCTCGCGCGCGACAGCGGCTTGAACAGCGGCTTCATGATCGCGCAGGTCGTCAGCGCGTCGCTGGTCAGCGAAAACAAGGTGCTGTGCCATCCGTCCAGCGTGGACTCGATCCCGTCGAGCGCCGGCAAGGAGGATCACGTCAGCATGGGCAGCATCGGCGCGAAGAAGCTCACCGCCGTGGTCGAGAACGTGCGGCGCTCGCTCGCCATCGAGATCCTCACGGCCGCCCAGGGCCTCGATCAACGCACGCCGCTCACGCCCGGCAGCGGCGTGGCGGCCGCCCACGCCGCCGTACGCGCCGTCGTGCCGACGCTCGACGACGATCGCGCGCTCTACGGCGACATCGAGCGCGTCGTCACGCTGATCCAGAGCGGCGAGCTCGTCCGCGCCGTGGAAGCCCGCGTCGGACCGCTGGCGTAGGCCGGCCGCGTCGCGCGAGCGCGAGGCCGGTGCGCGGGATTCCGCGCCGGTCCGGCACAATCGGAGATAGACTCCAGGGTCGTGCGCATCATCGAGCTTGTGGGGGTCGTCGCGGCGTTGTCGGCGTGCTCTGGGTCGAACGACGCGGCACAGGGCGCGCCGGCCACGGTGATCGTGTTCAAGCCCGGCGCGGACGCGCTGCCCGCCTACGGCGATGTGCCGTTCCCGAGCGATCTGTATCGCGACGCCGACGGGCGCGTGTCGGGACAGATCCAGGGCTTCGAGCGCGTGACGTCGCTGCACACGGAGGTGTTCCAGAGCGCCTTCGGCACGCTGGACGGCTTCGGGCGCGCGACGGCGAGCGTGTTCTTCACCAACGCCGAGGTCGACGCGTCGAGCCTCGACGCCGACGGCGCGGTCCTGCTCGTCGACGTCGATCCGGCGTCGCCGGATCGCGGCACGAGCTATCCCGTGGGCGCGCGCTGGCTGCCGTCGCTGTCGTGCATCAGCGTGCTGCCGCGACCGGGCACGGTGCTCGCGCCGGGCGTGCGCTACGCGACGGTGGTGACGACGCGCGTCGCGGACGCGAAGGGCCGCGCGCTCCGGGCGGACACGGCGCTCGGAGCGATTGAAGGGCTTGCCGGTGCGGCGCGGAAGAGCGCGGCCGAGACGCTCTACGGCGACGCCCTGGACGCGCTGCGCGAGAGCGGCGCGATCGCGTCGGCGAGGGACGTGGCGGGCCTCGCGGTGTTCACGACGACCCGGATGGTGTTCGAGCTGGCGGCGCTGCGCGATCGCCTGCGCGCGGAGTTTCCCGCGCCCGGGTTGCTGGTCGACGCGACCGGCGCGGCGCCGTACCACGCGGCGATCTTCGGCGTCGCGAGCACGCCGGATCTGGACGCGTGGCTGGGCACGCCGGACAAGGACGACACGGGCAAGGAGTGGCCCGGCGTCGACAACCCGGGCGGCCCGGCGCACGACCAGATCGGCGTCGTGGCCAGCGGCGCGATCGTCTCGCCGGCGTTCGCCGATCCGGACACGCACCACATCGAACACGCGGCGGACGGCAGCGCGATCGTCGCCGATCCGGCGGCGAAGATCCCCGTGACGCTGATGATCCCCAAGGCGCCGCCGGCGAGCGCGGCGGGCTACCCGGTGGTCATCTACGGTCACGGCCTGCAGGCGGATCGCAGCGGCATGTTCGCGTTCGCCAACGAGTACGCCCGCGCCGGCTTCGCCGTGGCGGCGATCGACGACGTGGGGCACGGCCTGCGCACCGGCGGCATTCCCGACAACGTCAACAACTTCAAGGGCCCGTACGTCGGTCCCGACGGCCTGCCGGATCACCCGGGCTTGCCGCTGCAGTTCTTCGGCGGCTTCACCGACTTCGTCACGATCCGTGACAGCTTTCGCCAGACGATCCTCGACGAGTGCAGTCTGGTCCGGATGATCGAGAACCCGGCGCTGGATCTGTCGCCGCTCGCCGGCGCCCTCGGCGGCGCGACGCCCAAGCTCGACGCCGCGCACATCTACTGGAGCGGCCAGTCGCTGGGCGGCATGATGGGTACGATCTTCACGGCGGTCGAGCCGGACCTGCGCGCGTCCGCCATCGACGTGCCGGGCGGCGCGTTCGTGGGGCTCATCGCCACCAACTCGGCGAAGCTGCACGCCGTCGTGGCGACGCTGGCGTCGTCGACGTTCGGCATCCAGGGCGACGACATCCTCGACGAGTACCACCCCGGCGTGCAGCTGATGGCGATGGCGACCGAGCCCGGCGATCCCATCGACTACGCGCCGCACGTGTTCGGCGCGTCGCTCTTCGATCCCGCGCCGGCGCACCGCCCGTCGCTCCTGCTCAGCTACTCCGTGGACGACGAGGTCATGCCCAATCTGGCGACTGGCGCGCTGATCGGCGCCTTCGGCATTCCCCTCGTCGAGCCGACGATCCGCGACGTACCAGGCGTCGACGTGGTCGCCGCGCCGGTCTCCGGAAACCTCGACGGCCGCACCGGCGCCGCCGTGCAGTACTCGCCCTCCACCCACGCTCTGGGCAGCAACCGCTACGACTCGCGCGAGTACATACCGGGCGATCCCCAGCCGGACCCACAGAACCGCTGGCCGACGATCCCGCACAAGATCACCGTCGAGCTGCCGATCCGCGAGCACATCGCCGCGCTCCTGCACTTCTTCGAGGCGGATCTGGCCGGCTCGCCGCCGGAGGTGACGGTCACGGCGCCGCCGCTGGACGACTACGACGGTGACGGCGTTCCCGACGCCACCGAGACGGCGAACGGTACCGATCCGTACGATCCGGACAGTCACTGATCGCGCGACCGCGACGGCGAGGCTCGACACGGGCATTTTCCTGGCGTGCGCGCTGTGCTCTCATGCGGGTCGGAGGAGGGACGCGATGAAGCGACGTCACGCTGCATGGGCTGCCGGCTCGATCTGCGCGCTGGCTTGGCTGTCCGGATGCGGGAGCGACTCCGGCGGGGATCTGTTCGGCACCGGCGGCTCGGGCGCGTCCGCCAGCGGCGGCACTCGGGCAGCGGCGGGACGTCGGGCAGCGGCGGGACGTCGGGCAGCGGCGGGACGTCGGGCAGCGGCGGGACGTCGGGCAGCGGTGGCAGTTCCGGCGGTGCGGGTGCGGACGGCGGCGCGGGCATGTCGGGCAGCGGCGGCGCGTCGGGCAGCGGCGGCGCGTCGGGCAGCGGCGGTAGTTCCGGCGGCGCGGGTGCGGACGGCGGCGCGGGCATGTCGGGCAGCGGCGGCGCGTCGGGCAGCGGCGGCGCGTCGGGCAGCGGCGGCGCGTCGGGCAGCGCGGGCATGGACGGCGGTGCGGGCGCGTCGGGCAGCGGCGGCGCGTCGGGCAGCGCGGGCATGGACGGCGGCGCGGGCATGGCCGGTGCGGCGGGCATGGCCGGCGCGTCGGGCAGTGCGGGCATGGCGGGAGCTGCGGGCGCGTCGGGCAACACGTGCGCGTCGAACGCGGACTGCAAACAGAACGAATTCTGCATGAAGAGCGCGTGCAACGACGCGAGCGGCAGTTGCCATGCGCGCCCCAAGAGCTGCGACAACGCGGAGAAGGCCGTGTGCGGCTGCGATGGCGTCAGCTACTGGAACGACTGCCTGCGTGCAGCGAGCGGCAGCGCCGCCGCGACCGCCGGCGCGTGCGGCACCAACGCGACGGTCTGCGGCGGCATCGCTGGCATCGCGTGTCCCGGCAAGTCCACGTGCGCCTATCCGCTGGCGAGCTCCGGCACGTGCGGCAAGCTCGATCCAACGGGCGTGTGCTGGGGCCTGCCGCAGCAGTGCCCGGTCGTGGTCATCGGCGGCAGCGAGCGCTACTGCAGCTCGCCGTCGCTCACGTGCGCCACCCGGTGCGCCGCGCTCAAGAGCGGCAAGACGTTCTACACGGACAACACCTG
Source organism: uncultured delta proteobacterium (assembly GCA_963775185.1). GTDB lineage: Bacteria > Myxococcota_A > Polyangia > Polyangiales > Polyangiaceae > JAPSGB01. Next base: position 176,423 of record CAVZIE010000027.1, read on the forward strand.
CCCGATCTAGACATCGCACGAGAACAGATGGGATCCATGGCATCCACATCGCGTGCGCTCGCCGCCGCAACGCTCGCAGTGCTCGCCGCCGCCCCGGGGTGCGGCAAGATGCTGCACCACTCGTCGAAGGGCGCCGCGTCCGCGTCGGCCGCGGCGTCCGGTGCCCCGCCGGCTCCCGTCGCAGGCGGCGGCCAGGACCAGGTCGGCTCGTTCGCCAGCAGCATCGATCCGAAGCTGGCCAATCGCTGCGAGCGCCAGTGCCAGACGGAATGCATCGCCGAGCAACTCGGCGATCGGGCCTGGTACGAGGAGAAGCGCGCGGCGCTCGCGCACTCGCCGTTCAAGCTGGCGCTGACGCGCGTCTACCTCTCGGGATCCTGCGCCAAGGGCGACGATCCGGTGAAGCGCTCGGACGGCGACGGCATCCAGGTCATCGTGGACGGGAAGCTCACCTACACGGGCAAGGACATGCTCGGCAGCGCGTCCCTGGGCGGCTCGGCGTATCTGCGCTTCGGCGACCGCTACGCCAGCGTCGGGATGCTCGAGAAGGCGTACTCGATGTGGGGCGGGACGCACGTCGTGTCGCGCCTGCTCCGGCCGGCGCGGGGCGGCGATCCGTGGCTGCCCGGCGAGAGCCGGCTGTTTCACTGGGAATCGCGCGCGTTCGGCAGTGTATTTTGCGAGGCCGAGCCGGATTCCGCCGAAGCGTACATCGACGTCACGAGCTACGGCGTGAAGGCCGGCCGCGACGTCGAGCCCGTAGGCTTCGTGCCGGTGCAGTGGCGCGAGGTCGTCGGCATGGTCGTGAACAAGTCGGCGTCGCTCGAGATGAAGCACGGCAACGACACGACGCTCGAGCCGGTGGAGGCGCTCTACAGCCGCCTCGAGCGGATCCTGGTCAGGCGCGACGGCGGCAAGATCGAGTGGGTCGCGCGCGACAAGGTCGAGCAGCCCGCGCCGTTCGCCGCGGCGGACGCCGCGCCGTTGCCGGTGGAGGCGAAGAGCCCGGGCTTCACCGTGCGCGTGAAGAAGATGACGGCCGTGAAGGACTTCGGCGCCTACGAGCCCAAAGGGGAGGACCAGTTCCTGGTCGTCATGCAGCTCGACCTCGTCAGCACCCAGACCGCCGACGGCGACAAGGAGCCGAAGCCGGCGAAGGCCCGCGACTTCTCGTTCAAGCTGGAGACCGCGCCGGGGCACTGGGCGTCGCCGCTCAAGCAGCCGATCGGCGTGCTCGAGGGCGACGCGGAGATCGGCGTCGGCGAAACCAAGCACGCCACACTGGTGTTCCCGCGCCAGCGCTTCGAGCGTCCGACGCGCTTCGAGGTGAAGACGCCCGACAAGCAGAGCTTCGATCTCGACGTGTTCAGCTACGCGATCGGACCCGAGCGCGCGCCGAAGTAGCGGCGCCGCAAGCAGGGCGAAGAGCGCGTAGCCGGGAAGCCCGAACACGAGCAGCAGCGGCAGCAGCACGCCGATCGCGCGGATCGAGATCGTCGTGAGCGCGCTGCCGACGTTGACGGCGTCGGCGCCCGCCTGGCGGACGGCGTGGCCGAAGTCGCTCCAGTGCGCCGTGACGAGCGGCGCCTTCGCGTCCAGCTCGAGCGTGATCGTCGACAGCGCGACGCGGTTGTCGAGGAAGCGCTGCCGGCCCTCGATCTTCTCGATCGCCCCGCGCACCTCGGCGAGCTGCTTCTGGACCGACAGCGCGTCGTCGACCTTGGTCGCGCTCTTCAGGATCTCCAGATACTGCTGCTCGAGCTGCTTCTGGGTCTTCAGCCGAGCCGCCAGGTCGATGCTCTCCTCGGTGACGTCCTCGGTGGTGATCTGCTCGGAGCCGCGACCCGGCGCGAGCGCGTGGAGCGCGTCGAGCGTGGATCGGAAGCGCTTCGCCGGCACGCGCATCACGACCTTGACGTCGGGTCGGGCGTCGTCACCGCGGGCGGCGTGGCGCTCGCTGCTCGCGACGAAGCCGCCCGCGTCGTCGGCGATGCGCGCGGCCTTCGCGGCGGCCGCGTCGGGATCGTCCACGTCGAGGGCGAGCGAGGCGTTCTTGATGATTTGTCGCGCGGTCGCCGACGCCCGGCTGCGCGCCGCGGCGTCCACGGTGAGCTTTTGTTGGTCCGTCGCGGCCGGCGACGGGTCCGTGGCCTGTGCCGCGCCGGCGGGCGCCGACCGGCTGGCGTTGCAGCCGGCGAGGGCGAACGCGCACACGCAGAGTATCGCGACGAGCTTCGAGCGCTTCGACATGGACGGGCACCTCCGGTTCGGGCGGGAAACGCGCGCCGGCGCACCGGGCTTACACCCGGGCGCTCCTCCGCCCTGCGCGTCGCCTGCCGCGGCAGTACGCGTGCGTCCTCGCCCCGCACGCCTCGCCCCGCGACCTCTCGCGCGTCGCGGAAACGCGGCGCCGCCAGGTACCGCGGGGCGGCGCGTTCTGGAGGATACAGCTGCAGCCGGACGATCCCCCGGTGTGAGGATGGCGCCTGGCGCAGCGCTGCGGGGCTGCGGGTGGGACTCGGCCGCCCACGCACCGCCGCGCTCCGGCTACTGCTGGCTGATCCCCGAGGTGGCGCCGCGTGCTCCGTCGGATTCCTGCCCCCACGTGGGCTCATCATTGACTACTTTTCCGACTGGCTCTCGTCCGGGACTCGATCGCGAGCTGCCATCCCATGGAAGTAGCAAGAGCACGGGCGTGAGCGTCGCCGACGGTTTTCCGAAAGGAGCTCGAGTTCGAGTGTTGAAAACGCCCACGCGGGCGGGCGCTTCGAGTCCAATACCGCACTTGCCCCGAACGCGTCGTTGTTGATGAAGCGGAAGCCCTCGAGCTCCGCTGCAGATTGCCGTGCGTCCCCGAGTTCAGCTAGCTCGAAGTCCGGCCTGACCGTCTGGACGTTCTGCGGCGCCGGCACCCATCAAGGCAAGGGCGAAGCCATCGCCGTCGAGGCCGGGATTGTCGAGATGGCCGGGTGCGACGCCCAGCACATCCACGCGGGCGAGCGGGCGACGCAGACGATTCCGCCGGCGACGCGTCGCGCGGTGATGCGCCGCGACGGCGGGCGTTGTCAGGTACCCGGCTGCTGCAACGCGGTCTTCGTCGACATCCACCCTGCTCCGCGCCATCCCCCCTTCTCTCCTTGCGGTCCCCCCCCCCCACGTGGGGGCTGGCAGCAGCGTCGAGCAGTATCTGCGCGCGGCGTTCGCCGAGCTGCCAGCGCGCGCGCTTCGCGTGAGCGACAGCGCACGGCCGAGCTACGCGATTCCGCGGGCGCGAACCCGACACCGAGGCCAGCTCGCGCAACTCCGCGAAATCAGATCGAGCGAGGACGCACACGTACTGCCGCGCGCAGGCGGCGCACAGGGCGGTTCCGCGCCGGACCGGCAATCAGCCGCCGGCGAGATCCTCGAAGCGGAGGTCCTCGGGCACGTCGATCTGCATGCGCAGCAGCGCGTAGCCGTAGGTCTTGCCTTGGCGATCGAGGCGGAGCGAGGCGAGCCCGCCGCCGTCGAGGGCGGCGTGCAGGACGAAGTTCAGCGCTTCGATGTTGGGCAGCTCGAAGCGCTCGACCGCGCCGCGGCACAGCTCGCCGAAGTGCGCCTTCACGCGCTCCGCAGTGAGCTCGCGAACCAGCAGCGGGTAGTACTCCGGGCGCCGTGCGATGACGCCGATGTTGCAGCGGTCGCCCTTGTCGCCGGAGCGGGCGTGGGCGAGGTTGTACAGGCTCGTCTTCATGACTCGAGCACCTCCACCACGGGCCGCACGGCGTCGCGCGGGACGAGCGTCGGCCAGAAGTCGATGATCGGCGCCGGATCGGGGCGACCGCCGAAGCCCGGGCCGCTGCACGCGCCGGGCAGCCCGCTGGTGATGAGCGGCGCGATCTCCGCGCCGAAGCGCCGCGCGGACTCGCGATCACGGGTGCGGATCGCCACGCGCAGCAGCACCTCGTCGGGCTCGCCGGCGCGGCGCGGCGAAAGCGCGCCGTGAGCGGCGTCGACGCCCACGAGCTCGACGCGGTGCTCCTCGATGCGGATGCCGAGCTTGCGGCAGCGCGCGAGCAGCAGATCCGCCGCGGCGCGCGCTCGCTTCACGGCGTGCGGCCACACGAACGTCAGCGTCGCGACGTTCTTGAAGCCGTTGTCGTAGCTGAGCGACGCCTTCAGCGCTTCCGGTGGCGCGCTGCCGCGGGCGCCGCTGACGCGCACGCGATCCGCGCCGACGTCGGTCAGACGCACGGACGTGAAGTCGGCGGTGACGTCCGGGGTGAGGTAGCGGCGCGGATCGCCGATCTCGTAGACCAGCTGCTCCTTGACCACTGCGGGCGTGACCAACCCGCCGAGCCCCGGGTGCTTCGTGACGACGAAGTCGCCGCTCTCCTCGACCTCGACGATGGGGTAGCCGAGATCGGCGAGCGCCGGCACGCTCTGCCAGCCGCCGGCGAAGTTGCCGCCGCTCGCCTGGCCGCCGCACTCGATCACGTGCCCCGCGATCACGCCGGCGGCGCGCCGATTCCAGTCGTCCACCGGCCAGCCGTAGCGCGCCCAGAGCGGTCCGAGCGCGAGGGCCGAGTCCGTGCAGCGTCCGGTGACCACGATGCGCGCGCCCTGGCCGAGCGCGTCGGCGATGGGCGCCGCGCCCAGGTAGGCGTTCGCGCTCTGCAATCGCTCGCGTACGCTGGAGAGCGGCGCGCCGGTGTCCAGGTTGGAGAAGGTGACGCCGGCGTCGGACAGCTCGTCGATGCGATCGAACAGGTCGTCGCCGGTCACGACGCCCACGCGGAGGCCGCGGACGCCACGCCGGCGCGCGAGCTCGACGACGGCCTCCGCGCAGCCGCGCGGGTTCATGCCGCCTGCGTTCGTCACGACCTGGATCCCGCGCCGCGCGATCTCGTCGAGCGCCGGTTCCAGCGCCGTCAGGAAGTCCGTCGCGAAGCCGGCACGCGGATTGCGGGCGAGCTGTCGGCGCAGGATCGACATGGTGATCTCGGCAAGATAGTCGAGCATCACGGCATCGACCGGACCGCCGCGAACCTGCGCTAGCAGGGCGTCGTTCCGGTCCCCCCAGAATCCGGCGGCGCCGGCGATGCGAAACGTCACGTGGCGGAGCGTAGCGCAACCGGCGCGCGGGTGACGGCCGTCATGGGCGACAATTGCCGGCGGGCTTTGTCATATACGCGGCGAGCGGAACGGGTGGAGAGTATCGCCGTAGGTCGGGCGTCGCGCGCCTCGCGGGGGCAGGGCGCGCGACGCCCACCTCGCCTACCGCGGCGTCAGCGCCCCGCGAACGACGGCGCGCGCCCAGCGCGGAACGCGCTCACGGCTTCGCGCAGATCGTCGGTCGTGAAATCGATCGCCTGCGCGTTCGCCTCGCGCGCGAGCGCGTCATCGAGCTCGCGGAGCAACGGCGCGTTCAGCGTCGCCTTCGCCTGCGCGACCGCGATCGGCGCGGCGCTCGTGATCTGTTCCACGTGAAGATCGACGATCGCCGGCAGCTCGTCCCGCGGGACCGCGCTGTTGACGAGCCCGATCCGCTCCGCCTCGTCGCCGTGGATCAGTGCGCCGCCAAGGATCAGCTCCGCGGCCTTTGCCGGCCCGACCAGACGCGGCAAGAGCAGCGTGCAGCCCATGCCCGGGTGCAAGCCGACGCGCACGAAGTTCGCGCCGAGGCGCGCCTCGCGGGCGGCGAGCCGCACGTCGCAGGCCATCGCCAGACACAGGCCGGCTCCGACGGCCGCGCCCTGCACGACCGCGATGCTCGGCACGCGCAGCCTGAGCACGGAGAGGAACGCGCCGTAGAAGCGCAGCATGCCCAAGCGGTTCAGCTCGGGAGCGCGGGCGGCGTTCGCGTCGATCACCGCGAAGTCGCCGCCGGCGCAGAACGCCCGGCCCTCGCCCGACACGAGCACGACGCGCGGCTCGTCGGAGGCGTTGATCGCCGTGACGGCCTCGGCCACGAGCTCGCCCATCTCGGCGGTCATGGCGTTGTGCTTGTCCGGTCGGTCCAGCACGATGCGCGCGACGCGACCGATCTCCCAGCGTAGCGGAGGCTTGTCCATGGCGGCGGAGGCTACCACCGGTTACTCGATCGTCATCGCTGGCGGGGGCGGCGGCGGGAAGACGCTGGACGCGGGCGCTGGCGGGTAGCGGCTGTCGGCAGGGGCCGGAGCGTCGCGGTATCCCGCGGACGGGACCGGAAAATCGGCGCGGGGCGCGCTGCACACGACGGTCACGGCCTGCGGGCTGTAGATCTCCAGTGTCACGTACTGCAAGAGGACGTGGAGGAAGCTGGTCTGGCTGTACGCCTCGGCCCAGCCGTGCGGACACGCGCGCGCCAGATCGGACGAGCCGCTGGCCTCGACGAGTCCGCCGACGAAGCCGTTCTGCCACTGGTTGTCGTGCTGCGGATCGGTCTTGCCCGGCGGCAGCCCCGAGTAGACGCTGGTGCGGAAGCAGCCGGTCAGCGCCAGGGCCGCGAGCGGCGCGAGGGCGGCACGGCGGTTCATCGGCGGGGCTCCTTGCCGCACGTCACGTAGATCCGGCGCGGCGCGTAAATCCCGAGCGTGATGATGGTCGCGCCGAGCGTCAGTGCGTCCTCGCCCGTCTGCACCTCCCGCGCCCGCCCGCTCGCGCACACGTCCCGCACGTCCACCTCGGCGTGGCCGACGAGCCCGCCGACGTAGAAGCTCCGCCACAGGCTGTGCTCCGTCCCGACCGGGACGCGGGGATCGGTGAACGTCGCCTTGCAGCCGCCGACCGCGACGAGCGCGCCGAGCGCGAAGGCCGCGAGGAGCCCGGTCCACGTCCGCCGCTGCATCCCGCTCTTATAACCGACGTCATGGCGGGCGCCCCGCGGCAGGCGTACATCACCCGCATGTCCACCTTGGCTGGGGTCGGACCGGAGCTCCCCGGGATCGCGCGCGCGGCCATCGCCGCCTGGCTCCGCGGCGACCGGCCGGTCGTGTCAGCGCGGGACGCGCCGGCGGCGCCCGTGTTCGTCACACTGCGCGATCCCGACGGCGCGCTGCGCGGCTGTATCGGCACGACGGTGCCCACCGAGCCCGACGTCGCCGCGGAGACGGCGCGCAGCGCCGTGCTCGCCGCGGCGCGCGACCCACGCTTTCCCCCGCTCGAGGCGGACGAGCTGGCGGGCGTCCACATCGAGGTGAGCGTGCTGTTGCCGGAGGAGCCGGTGACGGGCGAGGAAGAGCTCGACCCGGCACGCTACGGCGTCGTGGTCCGCGACGGCCTCGGGCGCCAGGGCCTGCTCCTGCCCGACGTGCCGGGCATCGACGACGCCCGCGCGCAGGTCGCCATCGCCCGGCGCAAGGGCGGGATCGATCCGCACGCGCCGGCGCGGATCACCCGCTTCGAGGTGCTGAAGTTCGTCGAGCCGGGCGGCCGTGCCGCGGCGAGACAGGGGGGTGGGCGCAGCAGGGATTGAACCTGCGACTTCGTCCGTGTGAAGGACGCACTCTACCGCTGAGTTATGCGCCCGGTGCCCGGGACACGCCCCGGGGCGAGGGGACGCGGTTAATACCGCGCTCCGCCGCGATCCGCAATCCAAACGGTCGGGGCGGTTTTTCGCGGCCCGGGTCGGCTCCGGGCTGCTATAGGAAGCGACCCGATGGAGGACGCAGAGCCCGTGGGGGCTGCCGCCGAGGGCCGCGACCGGAACAAGGACCGGCTTGTCGGCATCGCGATTATCGCCGTCGCCTTCGTCGCGTCGCTGGGCCTCTCCCTGTGGGCCAGCCGCGCGTCGCGTCCGCAGACGAGCCAGCCGCCGGGCCCGCCGACCACCGCCGGCCTGGTCGGCTACCCGCACGCGGTCGATCCAGTCCGTGCCCTCGACGCCGCGCGCGCCGTGACCGCGCGCGACCTGCTGCGCGGCATCGACGCCGAAGGGGTGAAGAGCGACGGCACCGTGGACGTGTCGACGGGCCTCGCGCGCGTGCGCTACACGTTCCAGAGCGCTCCGGGGGAGGGCCCGCAGCCGCCGCGGGAGGAGGGCGTGCTGGCGCGGAGCACGTACTGCGGAAAGCAGACGGTGCACCTGAAGAAGGAAGGGCTGGTCGCCGACCCGGACCTGGCGAGCTACCCCTGCGCGACCCAGCACGAGGACGCGCTGCCCGAGCCGCGCTGCGACATGCGCGCGGTGTGGCAGCGCGCGGTCGCCAAGGGCGCCCCCAAGGACCACCTCGCGCGCATCGACTACTACCGATCGCGCGCCGGGCCGGCGTGGCGCTTCGATATGCCTGGCACCCAGGTCCACTTCAGCCTGTACGGCGACTGCGGCCGCGAGCTCGACGAGCGCGAGGCCGTCACCGTGCTGCCCTGAGCTCCTGCGCGCGGATCGCCGCCAGGCTCTCGTCCTCGGTGCCGCCGTAGGGCTCGGCGAGCCACGCATCCACGATCTCGCGGGCGACCGCCTCGCTCGTCGCTCGCAGGCTGAGCGCGAGCACGTTGGCGTCGTTCCAGCGCCGCGCGCCGCGCGCCGTCTCCGCGTCGGCGCACAGCGCGGCCCGGACGCCTTCGACCTTGTTCGCCGCGATCGAGACGCCGGTGCCCGTCCAGCAGCACACGATGCCCTGGTCGTGGTCGCCGCGCGCGACCGCCTCGGCGACGCGGACCGCCGTCTTGCCCCACGCCTCGCGCTCGTCGGCGGCGGCGCCGAAGCGTGTCACGTCGTGGCCGAGCTCGCCGAGGCGGCGCGCGATCGCGTCGACCAGGTGCGTCTTGTCGTCGGCGCCGAGTGCGATGCGCATGCCCGGAGCATAGCGTGCCGGCCCGCTGTGGAGCTATCCTGGCGGCCATGTTCGCTCGCACCTTGTTCGCCGCGCTCGGTCTCGCCGTGCTCGGATCGATCGCGTCGTCGGGGTGCAACGCCGGCGGGGACGACTCTGCCGACAGCTGCCTCAAGCTCGACGACTGCCCCGAGTGGCGCTGCACGTGTCGCAACGGACAGGTCGGCAACACCGGCGAGTGCTTGAACAACACCTGCACGCCGGGTCACGACCTGTGCACGACGGTCTGCTACGACCGCGGCGGGCTCGCGAGCTTCGAAGCCATCCAGGATGTCACCAAGACGGCCGAGTGTGCAGCGTTCTGCGCCAAGGCCGATGCGCTCGCGTGCGGCGGCACCTGCGACAAGAACTACTGGTGCGCGCCGGCGAAGTCCGAGTGCGCCGCCGCGAAGCGCGCGATGTTGCAGTGCGAGGTCGACACGGGCGCTTGGCAGTGCAACCCCGGCGGCGGCTTCACCGTGACGAGCGCTTGCCCTGGCGCTGCGTGCGCCGACGCGGGGCTCGACGGATCTTCGGACTCGGCGGCGGACTCGGCGACGGAGTGACGCCTTCCGGCGCGGCGTCTCCGAACGCGACGCTGCGGAATCCAACGCCAGAGCTCGTCGCGACCCGTGCCGTCCTTGGCGGAGAAGCCGACCACGCGCCTCCCGGCGGCGTGCTGCACCTTCGCGAGCGCCGGCTTGCGCTGCGACGCCGGGAGCTTGTCGAGCTTGGTCGCCACGACGAGCGTTTCGACCGGCCTGCGTGGTATCCGCGCCGGACCGGCAATCATCTCCAGCAAGTCCAGATCGTCCGCCTCGAGTCCGCGGCGCACGTCGACCAGCAGGATCACGGCGCCGAGCGTCGGACGCCCGAGCAGATAGCCTTCGATCAGGTCGGCCCAGCTCCCGCGCTCGGCCTTCGAGCGCTTGGCGTAGCCGTAGCCAGGCAGATCGACGAACGCGAGCGCGGCGTCGTCGATCGTGCGCGCTTCGAAGAACGACACGCTGCGCGTGCAGCCGGGCGTGGAGCTGGTGCGCACGAGGTTCCGGCGCTCCAGCAGGCTGTTCATCAGGCTGCTCTTGCCCACGTTCGAGCGACCGGCGAACGCGATTTCGGCGCCCACCGGTGGAGGCAGCTCCTCGATGCGGCGCGCGGCGGCGGCAAAGGACGCGGATTTGACGCGCGCGGGCGTGACGTGGGTGGGTGTAGGCACTGGCAGGCAGCATTGCCCGTCGGAGGGGCATTGGCTAGACTCTCGTGACGATGCGGATGCTTCGCTTGTCGCTCGCGGCGGCGTCGCTCGCGCTCGCGGGGGGCGTGGCGGCGAGCGCGTGCACGGCGTTCACCGGCGCCGAGGACTTGCTCGCCCAGGACGGCGGCCTCGGCGCCGACGGCTCGAACGGCGGTACGTTCGGCGATAGTGGCGGCTGGCCCGACGGCAGCGGCGCCAGCGGCGGCGCGGGCGGCTCAGGCGGCAGCGGCGCGTCCGGAAGTGGCGGCAGCAGCGGCACGAGCGCCGGCGGCGCGGGCGGCTTTGGCGGATCGGCGGGCGCGGCGGGCGGCGCGGGCGGATCCGGTGGCAGCAGCGCAGGCGGCAGCGGCGGCACGGGCGCGACCGGCGGCAGTGGCGGCACGGGCGCGACCGGCGGCAGCGGCGGCACGGGCGCGACCGGCGGCACGGGCGCGACCGGCGGCACGGGCGCGACCGGCGGCACGGGCGCGACCGGCGGCACCGGCGGCACCGGCGGCACCGGCGGTAGCGGTGGCACGGGCGGTTCAGGCGGCAGTGGCACGGGCGGCTCGGGCGGCAGCGGCGGCTCGCCGCCGCAGTGCACCGGACCGGCCGACTGCAGCGACGGCAACCTGTGCACCGACGATACCTGCAGCGGCGGCTCGTGCCAGCACTCGTTCAACACCGCCGACTGCGATGACGGCAACAAGTGCAACGGCGTCGCGCGCTGCAGCGGTGGCAACTGCCTGCCCGGCACGCCGCCCACCGTCGACGACGGCAACGCATGCACCACCGACTCGTGCAACCCGTCCACCGGCGCCGTCACGCACACGCCCGTCAGCGTCGACGACAACGACAAGTGCACGACCGACGCGTGCAACACGTCGACCGGCCAGATCACGCACACGCCCGTGAACATCGACGACGGCAACTCGTGCACCGCCGACTCGTGCACGCCGACGGGCGGCGTGAAGCACGTGACCACGCCGAGCTTCAACTCGTGCGGCAGCTCGTGCAGCTCGGGCTTCCACATCACCAGCGAGACCACGACCATCAGCTGCGGGTCCGGCGGCTTCGGCAACCAGGTGAGCTGCTCGCCGGATTGCGGGAACAGCTTCAACGCGTGCGGTTCCAGCTGCCCGAGCGGCTATCATATCTCCAGCGAGACCACGACGCTGAGCTGCAGCTTCAGCGGCGGCTTCGGCAACCAGGTATCGTGCGGCGTGAACTCGGGCTCGTTCACGGCCTGCGGGTACTCGTGCCCCACCGGGTTCCACTCGACTAGCAGCGGCACGAACCTGAGCTGCAGCTTCAGCGGCGGCTTCGGCAACTACGTGAACTGCGCGCCGGGCTGAGTCACGCCCGCCGTCGCCGCACCGCGCCCAGGATGGTCGCGAGCTCCTCGCTCTTCAGGAGCCGCGCCGCCCCGACAAACACGATCGCGAACAACAGCCCCGCGGCCAGGCCCGGCACCAGGCGCGAGAGCCCGCCGCCGTGGAGCATGGGCGAGAGCGCGCGCGCGCCCAGGACGGCGCCGATCACGGCGGGCACGATCGCTCCCAGCGTGCGCGCCGCGCTACCGGCGATCTCGCGGAAGCGCGTGTCCGGCAGGCGACGGCGGAGCAGTGCCCAGAGCAGCAGCATCTGCACGCCGCTCGAGCCGGCGACGGCGAGGTTTACGCCGACGTGGCCGAGCGGTCCGCGCAGCCCGAGCGCGAGCCCGATGAACGCGATCAGATCGATGCCGCTGACGATCACCGGCGTGCGCGTGTCGCCCATGGCGTAGTAGACGCCGACGAGCTGGCGCACCGCGGCGACCATCCAGATGCCGAGCCCCTGCGCCATCAGCGCGCGCGCCGTCTCGTGGGCGGCGACGGCGCCGAACTGGCCGCGCTCGAATACGGCCACCACGATCGGCTCGGCGAGCGCCACGAACAGCGCGGTCGCGGCGAGCCCGACGAACAGGGCGAGGCGCATGCCGAACGCGAAGGTGCGCGAGACCTCGTCCTTGTCGCCGCGCGCGGCGAGCAGCGCCAGGCTCGGCAAGGTCGCGGTCTGGAGCGCCATCACGAAGATACCCTGTGGAAAGTCGCAGAGCCGGAGCGCGAAGCCGAAGTAGCTCTGCGATCCTTGCGGCAGCTCCGACAGGAAGCGGCGCGCGAGCACGACGTCCACGTAGTAGATGCCGATGCCGATCAAGACCGGCCCCATCCGGCGCAGGGCTTCGCGCACGCCCGGGTGCTTGAAGTCGATGCGCGGCAGCTGGAGGTAGCCGATCTTCTTCAAGCTGGGCCACTGCGCCACGACCTGCAGTCCGCCGCCCACCAGCGCGCCGACGGCCATGGCCAGGATGCGCTCGTGGCCGTGCGCGCCGAGCCAGCCCGGCAACAGCAGCGCGAACGCGATGAACGCGACGTTGAGCAACCCTGGCGCGAACGCCGTCACGACGAAGCGCTTGTGCGTGTTCAGCGCGGCGACGCCGAGGGCCGCCGTGCCCATGAAGAAGATGTACGGGAAGACCCAGCGCGTGAGCGTGACCGTGCGCTCGAACTGGCCGGGCTCGGCGCGGTATCCCGCGGCGAACAGATCCACGAGCCACGGCGCCGCCACCACGCCGAGCACGGTGACGATCAGCAGGATCGACAGCGACAGCCCGCGCACCGCGCGGAAGAACTGCTTCGCGGCCTCTTCGCCGTCCTGCTCCTTGGTCTGCGCGAGCACCGGCAGGATCGCGCTCTGCACCGCGCCCTCCGCCAGCAGCTGCCGCAGCACGTTCGGGATCACGAACGCGACGAAGAACGCGTCGGTCTCGCCGCGGGTGAACATCGCCGCCAGCACCTGCTCGCGCCCGAGTCCGAGCAAGCGGCTCACCAGCGTACCCGCGGCGGTCACTCCGGCGCGCCCGGCGATGCGCTTGCGCTCCGCGTCGCCGGTGGTCCGGGCCTCCTCGGTCACGCTCCAGCGTGTAGCGCGGCGGCGCTTCGGCCGCGAATTTCCAGCGGAACCCGGCGCAGCAGAAAGGGTCGGGGATTGCCGGTCCGGCGCGGAACCGCGTGGCGCGCCGTCACCTGCACGGATTGATGAAGGTGCCGCACTTGGGCTTCGGCTTCGGCTTGCCGGCTGGCTTCGAGCGGACCGGGCGGCAGGCGCTCGAGGTGGATCTCGTGGGTCGTGTGCTCGCCGGCCTCGACGCGGAGCTGCTCGGTCTTCGCCAGGAAGCCGTGCGCGCCGGCGTGACACGTGTGTGCGCCGGGAGCGAACGTCGTGTCGGCGTCGGTCTCGATCTTCTTGCCGTCGCACTCGAGCCACTCGCACGTCGGCGTGCACGCGAACTTCACGCTGGCGTCGCCCGTCGCGGCTGCGACGGGCGATGCGCTCCCGGTCGGCGCGGGCGTGGCGCTCTCCGGCGGCGCGGGCGTGGCGCTCTCCGGCGGCGCGGGCGCTGCGCTCTCCGGCGGCGCGGGCGCGGCGCTCTCCGGCGGCGCGGGCGCTGCGCTCTCCGGCGGCGCGGGTGCGGACGCGGAGGCGGTGCTCGCAGCGGCAGCGGCGCGGCTCGACGTGGGGGCGGCGGCGTCGCGGTGTCCACCGCGCGCGAGCGCCCACACGCCGAGCGCCAGCAGGAACACGACGAGCGCTCCGCCGCCGATGGCGAGGGGGAGTATCGGCACGCGCTTGCGCCCGCGCGCGTCGACGCGAAGATCGTCGGTCGCGCACGGCGGCGCCGTAGGGCATCATGGCGATCGGTGGAGCGACGGCCGCCGGCGCGCCCATCGGCGGTGCGAGCGGAGGGATGTCGATGGGCGGCTCCGGTATCGATCCAGGCACGACCGCGGGCATCGAAGCCAGCGGTGGCGCGGGTGTCGTGGTCGGAGCGTCGATGATGTGGGTTCCACCGAGGGTGCGCGCCGGCGGCGTCGCCGGCGTGAACGGAGCGGGCGGCGGCGTCGCGGCGGTGGGCTCGATGAGCTGGGGCTCGCCGAGCGCGGGCGCGGGCTGCGCGGGCGGTGCGAGCGACGCACCGCGCGGCATGTGAGCCATGTGTGCCAGCGGTCGCGCGCTCGCGAGCGCGATCGGCGTGGATGTCGCCGACGCGGCCGGGGGCAGCTTGTCCGCGAGCGTCGGAGCGACTGGCGGCGCGACGACCGGCGCGGGCGGCGGCGCGACGACCGGCGCGGGCGGCGGCGCGACGACGGGTAGCGGCGTGAGGACGGGCGCGGCCGGCGACGCGTGCGCGGGCCGCGGCGCGACCGCGACGGGCGCCGGCGCGACGATCGGAGCGTGCGGCGGCGGGGCGTGCGGCGGCGGGGCGTGCGGCGCTGGGGCGTGCGGCGGCGGGGCGTGCCCTGGCGGCGGCGCGACCGGTACGGGCGGCGGCGCGACGATTGGCGCGTGCGGCGCGGGAGCGACGCGTGGAGGAGGGGGCGGCGCGGGCGGCGGTTCCGCGCCGGTCGAACCCCCTCCCACCCCGAACAGCAGCGTGCGCTGCGGGAGCGCGTGGCGGCTTTGCCGCTCTCGCGCCGCCGGGGACGAGGGCGTTGAACGCGGCGGCGAGCTCGATCATCGACGCGAAGCGCGCGGCCGGCGTCGGGTCGAGCGCGCGCGAGAACCAGTCGTCCAGGGCCGGGTCGAGGCTGCGACCAAGCTCGGCGGCGCGCGCCGAGGCCGAACCGAACGCCTCGGCGAGCTCGTTCCACAGCGCGATCGCGTCGAGCGGCTGCACGCGCAGGACGCGGAACGGCAGGTAGCCCGTGAGCGCATGGAACGCGACCACGCCGGTCGCGTACACGTCCATCCGCGGCGAGCTCGCGCTCGCCGGGGTGGCCGCCTCGGGCGCGACCCAGCCCGGCGTGGCGGACCAGCCGGGTGGCGGCGGCGCGGCGGCGCGCAGCCCGGCGACACCGAAGTCGGTGATGCGCGTGCGCGCGGGATCGTCGGGATCGACGAACACGTTGGTCGCCTTGAGGCCGCGGTGGACGAAGCCGGCGGCGTGCGCCGCTTCGAGCGCCGGCGCCATCGAGGCGAGCAGCGCCGCCGTTCGCGCGGGCGTCATGGGCGCGCGGGCGACGATCGTCGCCAGCGACGGCCAAGGGACGCGTTCGCCGACGGTGTACGGTCGGCCGAGCACGGGTTCGACGGCGCACTCGTGGATCTTCGCGATCGCGTCGAAGGGTAGCGCGGACAACGCGCGCGTCTGGCGCTGGAACTCGACCCACGCGGCCGGGTTCTTCAACGCTTCGGCGCGGTAGAGCTTGAGCGCGAGCTCGCTGCCGCTCGTGGCATCGACGGCGGCGTAGACTTCGCCCATCTCGCCTTCGCCGAGCAGCGCCGTGATGCGCCAGCGACCTGCGACAGTGTTCCCGGGCTCGAGGACCGTCACCGCGTGCCCCGGAGGCTCTGCACCGACTGCATGATCGCGCCGACGCGATCCTCGGCTCCGGGCTTGACCACGAAGCTTGCGCCGACGACGGTGCGATCGGCCGAGGGCGCGATCACCACGACGAGCAGCGAGCCGGCCTTGCCGTCGAGCTCCGGCGCGACGCCCTGCTTCGCCTTGTCGACTTCCCACAAGCCGACCTTCGCGTCGCCGGCGTCGACGCTGCTCTGCGGCTTCTTCAAGCGCTTCTCGAGCTTCTTCGTCTTGACCTTCGTGACGTGGATCCCGGCGAGCAGCGGCTCGAGCGCCGCGATCACGTCCTTCGGCTTGCCGCCGGGCGCCGGCGCGAAGCCGAGCACGGCCAGGCCGTCGCTGGCCTGGGTCACCGAACCGGTCCCCGTCTTCGCGTACAGCCAGCCCTCGGGCGGAACGAACCACGCGCCGGCGTCGCCGACGTCGCAGTGCGTGTCGGTCTTCGCCACGCACTTGTCGTCGAGCGACTCGCACTTCGGCGCCGGCGGCGGCTCGGGCTCGGCTTGGGTCGCGGTGGGGGGCGGCGCGGCCGGCGGCGCGGCGCGCGGCTTCGGCGCGCAGGACGCGGCGAGCGCCGTCACCAGGAGACCAACGACGCGATATCCGTGAGGAAAATTGGCGGACATGGCTGAATCGGACCGGGCCTACCAGGCTATCACGGCTTGGCGCGGGTCGATCAGTCCCGGTCGGGGCGCGCCAGCGCGGCCGATTCGCCGACGGCGAGCACGCGCTTCGCCGCGCCGGGTAGGCCCAGCCGCACCCACTCGGCGCCGAGGCGCCCGGGCGGCTCGAGCAGCGGCTCGTCGGTAAGCTTGAACGTGCCCCAATGCATGGCGAAGAAGCGCCGCGCGCCGAGGTCGCGAAAGCCCTGCACCGCCTGCTCCGGGTTCATGTGCTGCTTCTCCATGAACCAGTCCGGCTCGTACGCCCCGATCGGCAACATCGCGGCGTCGATCGCCGGGTAGCGCCGGCCGATCTCGCGGAAGCCGTCGAAGTAGGCGGTGTCGCCCGAGTGGTAGAGCCGCGCGCCCGGGGCGTCGATCACGAAGCCGCCCCACAGCGTCGCGTTGGCGTCCGCGAGTCCGCGACGGCTCCAGTGCTGCGACGGCACGAAGTGGATCGTGACGTCGCCGACGGAGGTCGACTCCCACCAGCCCAGCTCCGTGCAGAGGAGGCCGAGCTTCTTGAACAGCGGGCGCAAGCCGAGCCCCGCGATGACCGGCGCGCCGACGGCGCGCAGCGTCGGCGCGTCCAGGTGATCGAAATGGTTGTGGCTGACGAGCTGCGCGTCGATGCGCGGCAGATCCGCGACCCGGACGCCGGGCGGCACGTTGCGCTTGATGCGGCCGGCGATCGAGTCGAAGAGCGCCGGATCGACGAGCAGGCTCGCGCCGTCGACCTGCACCAGCCAGCTCGCGTGGCCCAGCCAGGTCAGGCGCGCCGGCTCGCCCGGCGCCGGGGGCGTGGCGATCGCGCGGAGGTCGGCCTCGACGCACGGGACGGGCGCGCGCGCCGGGCTGCGACGGCGGCGCCCGGCGAGCCGATCCACGACGCCCCACTTGAGCACGTTCCGCAGCGGGTGCGGTCCAGAGCCGTCGAGATTCACGAAGCGCTGCGCCATCGACGGCCCGAGGATAGCACCTGGATTCCGCGCCGGACCGGCAGCAGACTCCGGTCGATATGCTTGCTTGTCGGTTCGTCGCGTTGGCGGCGGTCGCCGCGCTCGGCGCCGCCGCGGCGTGCGCGGCCCAGACGCCGCCGCCGCAAGCGACCCCGAAGGCGGCGCGCGTCGTGAGCGCGCCGCCGGCGCCGCGCGTCGTGTGGCAGGAGCACTTCAACCAGCCGCGCGTCGACTGGCTCGATCCGTTCGGGCACAGCGCAGCGCAGATCGCACGGGTCTACACCGTCGAGCACGGCTGGTTGCACGCGCTCCACGACGGCGCCGAAGCGGACGCGGTGCCGGCGATCGACTTCGGCAAGCCGTTTCCCGATCATCCGCCGCCGCTCGAGAAGATCCGCGCGTTGCGCTGGAAGTGGCGCGTGCTGCGCCACCCGACGACCGGCGACGATCCGTGGCTCGACGTCGCGGCGAGCGTGTACGTCGTGGTGAAGACGCCGTCCCTGTTGTTCGGCGGCAGGGGTTTCAAGTTCGGCTGGCTCGCCCGCCCGGGAGCGCGCGGCACGCATCAGCACGGCCTGCTCCAGATCGCGCTCCGTGCGGCGCCGCCGACCAGAGAGTGGCAGAGCGAGAGCGTCGATCTGTGCGCGCTCTACCGCGCCGGGTACGGAGCGTGCGAGGGGCAACATCTGCTGTACGTGGGCGTGGTCACCGACGCCGACAACACGCACTCCATCGCCGAGGCCGACTACACGGACTTCGAGCTCTCGGCCGTGCCGTGATAAGGTCGCCGCGATGACGTGGGCTCGACGGGTTCTCTCGATGCTGACGCTGCTCGCGCTGGGCGCGTGCAAGCAATCGCCTTCCGACGCCGCCGCCACGTCGGCGCCGCCCGCCGGCAGCGCGGCGCGCAAGGCGGAGCTCGTGAAGAAGTTCGCCGCCATGACGCCCGCCGGTCGTCTCGAGGCGGCGAAGACCGCCTGCTACGTCGGCGATGCGTGCGACGACGCCGTCACCGACGCCATCTTCGAGGCGGGCACGGACGCCGAGCGCGCCGCGTTCAGTACCGTCGCGCGTCCGGCGTTCGCCAAGCAGTACAAGGCCGCGCTCGAGTCGCAGAACAAGAAGCCGGACAGCGTGTCGGCGGCGGACAAGGACGACGCCACGCTGCTCGTCACCGGCGAGCTCTGCAACGGCTTCTTCGTGAAGAACTTCATCGGCGGGGAGCTGGGCGCGAAAGCCAAGAAGGTCGGCTTCACGCACTTCGAGTGCAAGAGCCGCGCGGTCACTGCCAAGGCCGAGCTCTGATCACTTCGGGTAGAGCTGCAGGCACGCGTCGAGCTTGGCCTGATCGACGGGCGGCTCGTGAAGCTCCGGCGGCGTCATGAACGGCGGGTTCTTGAAGTCGAACAGGTCGAGCATCGCGTCGGAGTTCGCGTCGCGGTTGGTGAGCGCCGGCAGGTTGAAGCGCGCTTCCACGAACCGGAGGATGCTGGTGTGCGAGTGGATCTCGTGCGACACGAAATGCGCTTTCGCATACGGCGAGACCACGTAGACCGGCACGCGAAAGCCGTAGCGATCGAACTTGCCCGGCGGGTCCCCAGCCGAGAGCTTGGGCGCGATGTCGTCGGGCTCGCACGCCGCCGGCGGCGGCACGTGGTCGTAGAGCCCACCGTGCTCGTCGTAGGTGACGAACATGGCGGATTTCGGCCAGAGCGGGCTCGTCATCAAGGCGTGGATCTGGTCGTACACGAACTTCTGCCCCACCTGCGGATCGGCCGGCGGGTGCTCGCTGCCCTCCGCGGCGCCGTCCTTGTTGAAGACCGCGTCCACGAACGTCACGTCGGGCAAGTCGCCCGCTGCGGCGTCGACGGCGAACTGCGAGATGTCGAGCACCTTGTCCAGGTTCGCGATCAGCGTGGATGTGAGCATGCCCTCCGGCGCGAAGTTCGCGCGGTAGATGCGCCAGCTCACGCCGGCGTCGTTCATCTCCGCGAAGATGTTGTCGCCGTCGGCCGGGATGTTCGTCGTGTTGCCGAAGCTCGTCGCGGCGTAGAAGTAGAGCCGGTTCGGCCAGGTCGGGCCGAGCACGCCGCAGAAGTAGCGGTCCGACGTCGCGAAGGTGTTCACGAGCTCGTAGTAGAACGGGATGTCCGTGTCGTCGTAGTAGCCCATCGCGCGCGCGCCCGTCGGGTCGCTGCTTTTCGCGTTTGCCTTCGCGAAGCCGTCGTTCTTGCCGTCGTCGTACTCCTCGTGGCTGCCGCTCCACTCGTGGTTCGTGTCGTCGAAGCAGTAGTCCGTGCGGTGGGCCCACGCGATCGGCGTGCCGTCGGGCGCGGGCACGGTCGTGCCCGGCGGGGCCACGTCCACGTCCGGCTGCCCGTACTCCGGGAGCTTCTGGAAGTAGTGATCGAAGGAGCGGTTCTCCTGCATGATCAGCACGATGTGGTCGATGGGGATGTGCTTGCCCGTATACGCGCAGGCGCCCAGTGTCTGCTTCGGCAGGTCGCCCTTCGCGTACGTGCACGCCAGGCGCTGGGCCGCCTCGGCTTCGCCTGTGGCGCAGGTCGGCGCGGCAGCGGCGCCGTCGTCCGGGGACGAGCACGCGAGCAGCGCCAGGCACGAGAGCACCGGGAGTGCGGTGATGCAGCGATTCACGCAGCGACAATAGCCGATCGGGATGCCGGTCCGGCGCGGAAACGCGCGGCGTCACACGGACGTCACGTGCAGCGCTACTGGCAGGCGTCCTGGCCCTTCGGGAACGCCTGGGTGAACGGCACCAGCGTCTCCACGCACAGGTGCGCGCCGGTGGAGTACTGCGAGTAGCCCGTGTCCGGCGTGTTGCCGCCGCTGAGTCCGACGACGGTGCCGGCCTTGTACGTCGTGCCGACGCTGGTCGTGTACTGCGCGCCCGGCTGCATGTGCAGGAACTGGAACAACTGCCCGGTCGTCAGATCGGTGAACTGCGGCTGCCAGCCCCACGCCTTTACCGGCGCGGCTTCGAGGCGCGAGTCGTGGCGGAGCTCGATGGGCGTGCCGGCGGCAACGGCGAAGTCCGTGTCGTACCAGGTGTGCGCCCCGTTCTTCAGCTGCCACTGGTACGTGATCGACGAGTTCCACCACTGCAGGTTGCCGCAGGTCAGGGTACCGCCGCCTTCGCAGTAGTCGGCGACGCCTGCGGCGCTCACGTGGCACGCGCTCGGGCACGCCTGGACGACGCTGAGCGTTCCATTGTTGCAGTTGTAGAGCGTGTTCGGATCGGCGCCGACCTCGGAGCCGCAGTAGGCGCCGTTGCCGCTCGGGCACGAGCCGCAGCTGTCCGCCGTGCCCGCCGGCATCACCTGGCAGCTCACCGGGCACTTCTGGATCACGCTGAGGATGCCGCCGTTGCAGTTGTACAGCGTGCTGGTGTCGCCCTTGATGCTGTCGCCGCCGCAGTAGGCGCCGTTGCCGCTGGGGCAAGCGCTGCAGTGATCGGGGGAGCCGGTCTGGCACGTGCCGCCGCACTCCGAATCGAGGGTGACGACGCCATCCTGGCACTTGTAGAGCTTGTCGCTGTCGCCGCTGATGCCATGACCGCCGCAGAACGTGCCGTTGCCGTCCGGGCACGGGCAGCTGTCGCTGCCGTCGCCGCGCGCGATGCAGGCGCCGGTGCAGGTCGCGATCTCCGTGGCGGTGCCGTCGTTGCACGCGTACAGCTTGGATGCGTCCAGGCCGAGCGCGCTGCCGCACTGCTGGCCGATCTTGCCGTCGCACGGGCTGCCGCTCGCTCCGGCACCGCCGCCGCTGCCGCCTGCGCCCGCGCCGGCCGAGCCCGATGCGCCGCCGGTGCCGCTGCTGCCCGCGGTAGCCCCCGTGCCGCCGGTGCCGCCGGTGCCGCCGGTGCCGCTGTCCGGCCACCCGCCGGCGTCGTCAAGGCTGCCGCCGGTGCCGGAACCGCCGCTGCCGGAGGCTGCGCCCTGGCCGCCGCTGCTGTTGCCCGCCGTGCCGCCGTCGCTGCCCGAGCAGCCGATGGCGAAGATGCCGGCTGCCAGGACAAATCCGATGAAGCGTGTGGCCATCCGGCGATTGTACACCCGTCCGGGCGTGGCTAGCATGCCGCCCGATGCCCACCTGCAAGTCGTGCGGAGAAGACGTGGACGAGCTGGTCGTCGTGAAGGTCGACGGCAAGAACAAGAAGCTGTGCGAGGACTGCGCGGATCTCGCCCGCGAGCAAGCGGAGGTCGCCGAAGCCAGCGAGTCCGTCGTGCAGGACATGATGGGCTTCAAGGGCCGGCGCTGATGGGTGCCGGTCCGGCGCGGGATCTGCTGTTGGCGATCGCGCTGGCCACGCTCGGCTGCAGCTCGTCCGGCGACGCGAGCGGCGCGGGGGGCGCGGCGGGGAGCGCTGGCGCGTCGGGAAGCGGCGGGACCGCGGGCGCGGCCGGCGACGCCGGCACGTCCATCTACGAGCAGGACGGCCCGTACGCGGTCGGCCATATGACCTTCCCCGTTACCGACAGCGCGCGCGGGCGCACGCTGCTCGTGACGGTGTGGTACCCGGCGGACGACAGCGCGCGCGCCGCGGCGAGCACCGGTGAGCCGATCGAGAACCTGGTGCCCGCCGGCGCCGACCGCGACACGTACAAGGGGCTGCTCGACGCGGCGCCCGCCGACTGCCCGTCGCACACCTCGCACTCGGCGCCCGACGCGCCGCTCGCGGCGAGCGCGACGTCGCTGCCGCTGATCGCGTTCTCGCACTGCCACAACTGCGTGCGCTTCAGCGAGATGAGCGTCGCCGAGCGGCTGGCGAGCCACGGCTTCGCCGTCGCCGCGCCGGATCACACCGACAACACGGTCTTCGACCAGATCGCCGGCACGTCCGCCAGCTTGAGCACCGCGTTCCTGCAGACGCGCGCCGCCGACATCAGCTTCGTGCTCGACCAGCTGCTGGATGGCAGCGCCACGGCCGTGCCCGACGCACTTCGCGGGCACTTCGATGCGACGCGCGTCGGCGTGTTCGGTCACAGCTTCGGCGGCGTGACGACGGGTCTCGTGCTCGAGAACGATCCGCGGCCGCTGGCGGGGCTCTCCATCGCCGCGCCGGCGCAGAGCCCGCTGCCGTCCGGCGTGGATCTATCCAGGATCCACAAACCGCTGCTGTTCATCGTCGCCAAGGAGGATCACAGCATCGGAGAAATCGGCAACGGCATCATTCGCGACAACTTCGCCCAGGGCAATCCGCCGCTCTGGAAGCTCGAGGTCGCCGACGCCGGGCACTGGTCGTTCTCCGACATCTGTGCGCTGACGAGCGGGTTCAGCGCCTGCTGCGGTACGGCGCAGCGCCAGACGGACTCGAGCCAGAGCTTCTCGTACTTGCCGGTCGCGACCGGAAAGGCCATCGCCCAGGCGTACGTGACGGCGTTCTTCAGCGGCGAGCTGCTCGGGGACGCGGCCGGCCTCGACTACGTTCGCGCCGCGCACCCGGCGGCGCTCGTGGAGGCCGCTGCGCGCGAGTGAGAGCGTGAGCAAGTGTTGCTCACGCGCGACGCGAGCGGAGCGAGCCCGCCGCAGGCGGCGGGGGGAGCAGTTGCGAAGCAAGCTGCGGGGGGCAAAGGCCCCCCGAGGACCGAGTCGCGACGGGCTGGAAGCGCGCGACGAGCGCCGCCAGCTCCGCGCGCTCCAGCGGCTTGTGGAGCACCTGATCCGGGTGTTCGCACTGGAACGTCTGCGCCTTGGCGGTGAGCAGTCCGCCCGTCATCAGCACCACGCGCCCGGCCAGCTCCGGGTAGTCGCGTTCGACGCTCTCGTAAAGCTGGATGCCGTCCATGTCGCCCATCATGATGTCGCTCAGCACGACGTCGAAGTGCGCGTCGCCCACGAGCTCTGCCAGCGCTTCGGCGCCGCTGAAGCACTGCACGACGTCGTGCTCGCGGCCGAGCGATCGGGCGAGCGATCGCGCGACCAGCCGGTCGTCGTCGACGATCAGCAAGCGGAGGCGCGACGAAGCGTGCCCGGACGCTGCGGGCGCGCGGACCGACGGTATCGCGTCCATCGCGGGCAGCTCGACGACGAAGCGCGTGCCCTTGCCGGGCTCGCTCTGTACCTCGATGCGACCACCGTGCTGCTGCACGATACGCCGGCTGATCGCCAGCCCGAGCCCCGTGCCTTGATCGCGGGCCTTGGTCGTGAAGAACGGCTCGAAGATCCGCTCGATCTCGCTGGCGGGAATGCCGGCGCCGGTGTCGGCGACCTCCGCGCGCACGAGGTCGCCGACACGCTTCGTCGTCAGACGGATGCGGTTCTTCGCCGCGGCGCCGGGCTGGATCGCTTGCGCGGCGTTCAACACCAGGTTCAGGAACACCTGGCCCAACTCGCTCTCGTTGCCAAGGGCCGTGGCGGTCGGGTCGTAGCTGCGCTCCAGCGTCGCGCGCGAACGGATCTCGCTCGCCGCCATCTTGGTGGCCCAGTCGAGCACCCTCGCGAGCGGCACCGCGCGCGTGCTGGCGCGGTCGTCCGGTCGCACCATCGCGCGCAGCTGCTCGACCACGTCGCGGATGCGTCGCGCGCCCTCGGCGGCTTCGCGCAGGATCTCATCGAGCTCGTGCAGGCGTGGATCCGCGCTCGCCGTCACCTGCTCGCGGGCGAGCTCGATGTTGGTCAGGACGTAGGAGAGCGGGTTGTTGATCTCGTGACCGACGCCGGCGGCGAGGGTGCCTGCGGCGATCATGCGGTCCATCTCCATCATGCGCTCGGTGAGCTCTCGCTGGCGGGTGATGTCGCGCAAGACCACGATGAAGCTGTGGTTCGCCGGGTCGTTGCTGGCCGGCACGATCGCGAGCGACGCCGCCGCGCCGTTCGGCATCGCAAGCTCGAGGGTCTCCGCCGCGCGCGTACCGAGCACGCGCGCGATGGTCTGCCCCAGCAGCGCGCCGTGCAACGCCTCCGGCAAGAGCTCGGTGTAGTGGCGCCCAACGCTGTCATCGGCGGCGCGCCCGCTGATCTGCTCCATCATCGGGTTCCAGATCCGGATCAGGCCGTGGGCGTCCACGAGTACGATGCCCTCCTCGACGCGTAGCACCACCGTGTGGCTCAGCTCGTCGATCTGCCGTTTCTCCTGCGACAGCTCGTCGCGTGCACGCTCGCTCCGCTCGAGCAGTGCCGCGTACTCGTTCGCGTGCTGGGCCGCGAGCGCCACTGCGAAGCCGAGGAAGCCGTATTCGACCAGGGGAAAGCCGTCGGTCAAGTGCAGTATCGCCAGCAGGTCGCTCAGTCCGGCGAGCACCCAGGCGCCGAGTCCCGCCACCAGCAGCCACGAGCGTTGCTCGGCCTTCAGTATGTCTCGCGCGCCACTCGCGGCGAGGGCCAGGCAGAAGGCCAGGAACAGCACGCCGAGCGGGAACGTCGCGTCCGGCTCCGGAACGAGATGGTCGAGCGATCCGAAGTGCAGCCAGTCGACGTTGGCGGCGACAAACCATCGCGTCGTCAGGATCGGCACGATCGACAGCAGCATCAGCGCCCGCGCGACGCGGCGCGGCCACTTGCGCGCGAGCCCGCGGCGCGTCGCGCCGTACTCGAACACGGCGAGCGTGAGCACCCCGAGCGCCAGATCCTCGAGCTGCTGCACAGTGATGGCTTGGCTCGCCGTGCCGACCTGGTAGAAGAAGAACTGCAGCCCGGCGTAGGCTCCGGTCCCGAGGCAGATGAGCCCGGCCCATGCGTGCTCGCGCGAGCGGCGGACCGTGGCGAGCCACAACTCGAGCGCCGCGAGCAGCGTCGCCACGGTCGCAACGACAATCTCGCCGACCAGGAGCGGGCTCATCGCGTCGCCGGCGTCGCTGGCGCGGCGGGACGTGTGTGTGTGTCGTCGGGCATCCTGCTCGGGACCTCCGACGCAGGAACGGCCGACGCGGCCGGGAGTTAAGCGCGAGGCCCGCTCGCCGGACGGTCGCTACGACCTGACTCGCGCCGGACCGGCACCCCGATCCAGGATCGGGGATTGCCGGTGCGGCGCGGAATCGCCCCGGCCGGATCTCACTGGTAGGCGAGGTCGAGCAGGGAGCCGCCGCTGCTGTTGAACGGGTTGTACGGGCACGGCGTGGGCGCGGTCCATCCGCAGTAGCCGCCGCCGGTGAGGTCCACGTTCTTCTTGTCGCTGGAGATCGTGGCGGCGCCCTGGGTGCTGCAGAACGTGTCCGCCACGATGAAGCTCGTGCCGGTCAGGTTGATGTTGCCGATGCCGCTCGCGCTGCTGTTGCAGCTCATGGCGACGGCGTAGGGCATCGACGTGACCGCGGTGTTGCCGCTGTGGGTCAGACTGCCGGTCGAGGTCGCGTAGGTCTGGTCGCCGATGTCGACCAGCATCGTGGTCGGATCGAAGCGGATGCGCTGGTACACGGTGCGCACGTCGGTGCCCGGCGAGGCGCCGCCCGCGGTGTATTGCGAGAAGTTCAGCGGCGCGCCGGTCGTGCCGTTGTCGAGCGTGATGTACTCGGCCGGTGTGCCCGCCATGTCGTGGCAGTACGCCGTCCACGGCTTGGTCGGATCGCCGTCGATGTACAGGGTCTGGTCGCCGTCGGCGGCGGACGGATCGCGCGTGACCAGCTCGGCGCACGTGGCAGGCGCGAGGTACGCGAGATCCAGGTTCGGCCCGCCGGTTGCGTTGATCGGGTTGTATGGGCACGGCGCCGACGCGGTCCAGCCGCAGTAGCCGCCGCCGGTCAGGTCCACCACCTGATCGTTCATGGAGAACGTGATGGTGCCGGACCCGCTGCTCTTGCAGAACGGATCGACGACCTTGAAGCCGGTGGTCGTCATGTCGACGTTGGCCGACCCGCTCGGGTTGCTGTCGCAGCTCATGGCGACGCCGTAGGGCATCGATGTGACCGCAGTACCGCTGTTGCTGTGCGTCAGGCTGCCGGTCGAGGTCGAGTACGTCTGGTCGCTGATGTCGACCAGCATCGTGGTCGGATCGAAGCGCACGCGCGTGTAGGTCGTGACGACGTCGGTGCCGCTCGACGCGCCGCCGGCGTGGTACGTCGAGAAGTTGTGGTTCGCCGTCGTCGGCAAGGTGATGTACGTGGCCGGCGTGCCGGCCATGTCCCCGCAGTAGGCGAGCCAAGGCATCGACGCATCGCCGTTCATGTACAGCGTGTACGTGCCGTCGGCGGCGCTGGCATCGGCTGCAGCCACGTCGGCGCAGGTCGCGGGATGGATGCAGCTGTAGCTGCCCGGCGTGTTGACGCACATCGCGTTCTTGCACGTGCCCGCGGTCCCGCACTCGTTGTTGTCCGTGCAGGTCGTACCGTTGCCCGTGTAGCCCGTGTTGCACGAGCACACCGGCGTGCCGCTCGTGTCGTCGCAGGTCGCGTTGGCGTCGCAGGTCGTGGTCGCGCAGGTCGGACCCGCGTCGGCGCCCGCCGAGCCTCCGCTGCCGCTGGCGCCCGCCGAACCGCTGGCGCCCGCCGAGCCGCTGGCGCCCGCCGAGCCGCTGGCGCCCGCCGAGCCGCTGGCGCCCGCCGAGCCGCTGGCGCCCGCCGAGCCGCTGGCGCCCGCCGAGCCGCTCGCGCCCGCCGAGCCGCTTGCGCCCGCCGAGCCACTCGCGCCCGCCGAGCCACTCGCGCCCGCCGAGCCGCTGGCGCCCGCCGAGCCACTCGCGCCCGCCGTGCCGCCGGTCCCGCTCGTGCCGCCGGTCCCGCTCGTGCCGCCGGTCCCGCTCGTGCCGCCGGTCCCGCTCGTGCCGCCGGTACCGCTCGTGCCGCCGGTCCCGCCGTGCCGCTCCCGTCGGATCCCGCCCCGCCGTCGGTGGAGCCGAGACCGGCATCGCTGCCGCCGCCGCACGCGGTCAGCGCGAGCACGGAGCACACGGAGAGACAAGACAACCGACGCTTCGACAACAATGCACGCATAAAGACCTCCAGGATCCCGCATCCGTACCGGCTTGGCGCAAGCGCCGTCAAGTAGTCTCTCCCGCGATTTCGCAAACTGCCGCGTTTGTTTCCCGCTTCGCGGACGACCCTCACGGCCGCGTCCGTGCTAGGCCCGGCGCGCCGTGATCGGGATATCGAACCTCCAGAAGAGCTACGGGCCCCAGGCCCTGTTCGCGAACGTCACGCTCCAGCTGAACGCGGGCAGCCGCTACGGCCTGGTGGGCGCGAATGGCTCGGGGAAGACCACGTTCCTGAGGATCCTGACCGGGGACGAGCCCTCGAGCGGCGGGGACCTCACGTTCCCCAAGAACGCGCGCCTCGGAGTGCTGCGTCAGGACCGCTTCCTGAACGACGACCAGGTGATCCTCGACGTCGCGATGATGGGCGACGAGATCGCCTGGAGCGCGCTCAAGGAGCAGGACGAGCTGGCCACGCAGGATCACCCCGACCCGCATCGCATCGGAGACGTCGCGGAGATCCTCACCGCGCATGACGGCTACACGCTCGAGTCGCGGGCGAGCCAGGTGCTGGTCGGGCTCGGTATCCCCGAGGCGTCGGTGCACGCGCCGCTGCGCACGCTGAGCGGCGGCTACAAGCTGCGCGTGCTGCTCGCGCAGGTGCTCGTCGGTCAGCCCGACGCCCTGCTGCTCGACGAGCCGACGAACCACCTGGACATCCTGAGCATCCGCTGGCTCGAGCGCTTCCTCGGCAACTACCGCGGCTGCGCGGTGGTGATCAGCCACGATCACAGGTTCTTGAACAACGTCTCCACGCACATCCTCGACGTCGATTACGAGACGATCACCGAGTACCCCGGCAACTACGACGCCTTCCTCGAGCAGAAGGTCGCGACCCGCGATCGCAAGGAGACGGAGATCGCTCGCGTCGAGAAGACGATCGCCGAGAAGAAGGCGTTCGTCGAGCGCTTCAAGGCCAAGGCCACCAAGGCGCGCCAGGCTCAGAGCCGCGTCAAGCAGATCGAGAAGATCGAAGTCGAGAAGCTGCCGCAGTCCTCGCGGCGCTACCCGAAGTTCCGCTTCGAGAGCGTGCGCCCGAGCGGCAAGGACGTGCTCGCCGTCGAAGCGCTGAGCAAGGCCTACGGCGACAAGACGGTGCTCGACGGCGTGTCGATCGAGATCCGGCGCGGCGAGCGCATCGCGGTGATTGGCGCCAACGGGCTCGGCAAGTCCACGTTGCTCAAGATCATCACCGGCAATCTCGAGAGCGACGCCGGCACCGTCACCTGGGGCCACGAGACGCACGTCGGCTACTTCGCCCAGGACCACAAGGACCAGCTCACCAACCCCGAGCAGACGGCGCTCGACTTCCTGTGGGACACGTGCCCGCAGGAAGGCACGAGCTTCGTGCGCGGCGTGCTCGGCCGGCTGCTCTTCAGCGGACCGGACGTGGAGAAGAAGGTCAAGAGCCTGAGCGGCGGCGAGGCCACGCGTCTCGTCATGAGCCGCTTGATGGTGCAAAAGCCCAACGTGCTGGTGCTCGACGAGCCGACCAACCATCTGGATCTCGAGTCGATCGAGGCGCTCGTCAGCGCGCTCGAGAGCTACGACGGCACGCTCGTCTTCGTGTCCCACGACCGCTGGTTCGTCTCGCAGCTCGCCACGCGCGTGATCGAGATCCGCGCCGACGGGCTGAACGACTTCCGCGGCACGTTCCAGGAATATCTCGAGCGCCAGGGCGACGATCATCTCGACGCCGAATCGGTGGAGCTGCGCGCGAAGCAGGACAAGAAGCAGAAGAAAGGCGCGAGCGTCGCGCCGCCGGCGAAGCCCGCGCCCAGGGCGAAGTCCAACCGCGAGCGCGATCTGCCGAAGCGTCGCGACGCGCTCGTGGCGCGCATCGACGCCGTGGACACCGAGCTGTCCGGCATCCAGCAGCGCTACTGCGAGCCCGGCTTCTTCGACCGCACTGCCGCCGCGGAGGTCGAGTCGCTCCGCAAGCGCGAGGCGACGCTCACGCGCGAGCAGGCCGATCTGATGAAGCAGTGGGAGGCGATCGAAGCGGAGCTCGGCGCCGGCGCGACCGACGGCGCGTAGTCGCTCGTGATCGCGCGACGGGCAACCGATGCGGGGGCGATGTCGCTTCCCGGAGATCGCACAGGAAGGCCGGAAGGGCGGAAGAATTGGGGATGGGGACGGCCGAAGTGATCGGTGCGCTGCTCGAGGTGCACCGCTATCTCGGCCCAGGGGTGATGGAAGCACGGAAGCCTTCCGCTCTTTCGCCCTTCCTGTGAGAGTCCAAACGAGGGGATTTTCCAGGATCGCGCGCGGAACGCCGGCCGCCGGTTCATGACGAGGCTACGAAGTTTCATCCGCCGTCGTATCTCTGATTCTGGGCCAGCGCCGGGTAGGGAAGGTGTCGGTCCGGCGCGGAAGCGTTTCCACCGGAGACGCGCCGCGGGACATTTCCGCCGCGCGCGGGTACGCTGGCGCGATGCGGACATTGGAGATGGCGAATCGCTGGATCGGGGTCGGCGCGTTGGTGCTTTCGTCGCTTGTCGCGGGGTGCGGGAGCGACGCGGCTTCAAGCGGGAACGGCCACGACGCGGGAACCGACGGCAGCAGCGGTGCCGGCGGCAGTGGCGGCACGAGCGGCAGCGGCGGCACGAGCGGCAGCGGCGGCACGAGCGGCAGCGGCGGCACGAGCGGCAGCGGCGGCACGAGCGGCAGCGGCGGAGCGAGCGGCAGCGCCGGAGCGAGCGGCAGCGCCGGAGCGAGCGGCAGCGCCGGAGCGAGCGGGAGCGCCGGAGCGAGCGGGAGCGCCGGAGCGAGCGGCGGCGCCGGAGCGAGCGGGAGCGCCGGAGCGAGCGGGAGTGCCGGAGCGAGCGGTAGTGCCGGAGCGAGCGGTAGTGCCGGAGCGAGCGGGAGCGCCGGAGCGAGCGGGAGCGCGGGAACCGATGGGGGTACCGCGGGCAGTGCGGGCGCGAGCGGGAGCGACGCAGGCGCGAGCAAGATCTTCCTGTTTCCGACGCTGACCTCCTACAAGCCGGACCTCGGCGGCCGCGCCGGCGCCGACGCGATCTGCGATACCCGCTACAACGCCGCCTTCACCGGTCTTGGTTGCTCGCACGTGCGCGCGTTCCTCGGCGTCGACGCCAACGACGAGATCCGCGACATGCCGGGCAACTACGCCGTGCCGACCACGCGCGAGATCGATCTGAGCGACGGCACGCGCTTGGCCACGAGCTGGGCCGATCTGCTGGACTCCAGCATCGAGAACCCGCTGAGCAGCGTCTTCAGTAGCAACTACTGGACGGGCTCGAAGGGCGACGGGAGCCTGAACCAGACCTGCAAGGGCTGGACGGTGGCCGACAACAGCGACGGTGGCACCTACGGGAATCCCATCAAGACGGACAAGTCGTGGCTGTGGCAAGGCGGCTTGGCGTGCAACCAGGCACCGCAACGATTCATCTGCATGTGCTGGTAGCGCTCCGCAGCACTTCGTCGTGATCCCGCGAGGGCGCCGCGGGCGATTCCGCGCCGGACCGGCATCCAGCTGGATCGCCTTCCGGCCGCCCGCGCGGGGTGGCCGCACGCCCGCGCGCGGCGGCGAGCCCCGCGAAGCGTCCGCGCCCGGCCTCGAACGAGGGGCGCCGGTCGGCCGAAGGGATTTGTCTTGACCAAGGTATACGGCATGTTTACCATCGGGGCTGGAGGCTATCGACATGCGAACTCCCGGCTTCATTGCAACGATCGGTGCGCTCCGGCGCGGGGCTGTCGTCGTCGCCTTCGGCGGCCTGCTCGCGGCGTGCTCGGCGGCCAATGGACCCACGTCGTCGACCAGCGGAGGCGCGACGGGCGCCGGCGCGTCGGGGGGAACGGCGGGGCTGGGGCAGGGCGGAGCCGGTGGCGCAGCGGGCTCGACCGCCGCGGGCGGTGACGGCGCCGGCGGTGACGGTGCGGGCGGTACCGGTGGCGCCGGCGGCTACAACGCCGGCGGCGCGGCTGGCGCGGGCACCGGCGGCGATCCGGGCGCGGGAGGCGTGGGCGGCAGCAGCGGCTTCGGTGGCAGCGCTGGCGTCGGCGGTACCGGCGGCGTCGGTGGCAGCGGCGGCACAGGTGGTTCCGCAACAGGCGGCACGGGTGGCACGGGCGGCACCCCGGCGAACGTCGTGTGCCACAACATCATCAACGGCACGTCATCCGTCACCGTGAACGGCGCCACCCGCAATTTCCTGGTGCAGCTGCCGGGGGACACGTCCCACATGGCGCTGCTCTTCCTGTGGCACGGCTGGATGCAGAAGCCCGCCGACTTCATGAGCACGATCGTCTACGACGTGCCGTCCGGCCAGTGGGTGCCGTTCAACCCGAACGCGTTCCCCATGCCGCTGATGATCGTGACCCCGTTCGACACGAAGATGATCCCGCCCAACGGGCTCGACTGGGACATCAAGGACGGGAACAAGGACTTTCCGTACTTCGACGCCATGCTCCAGTGCATCCACCAGCAGTTCAACATCGACGACAGCCGGATCTACTCCTTCGGCTTCTCCGCCGGCGCGGTCTTCACCGACCTGTTGTCCGCGCAGTACCCGCACACGTTCGCGGCGACCATCAGCGAGTCTGGAATGTGGATGAACGACAAGCCCGAGCAGGCGGACATCCAACTCGGCTTCATCATGAACTGGCAGTGGCCGGCGTTCAATCCGGCGGATCGGGGCAACGTCCTTCTGACGCACGGCGGACCGAACGACTATGCGACCGTCGCCGACCTGGAGAAGGCCAACCAGCAGGCGTTGCCGTTCCTCTACAACAACGGGCGCACCGTCATGGAGTGCGCGCACACGTTCGGCCACACGCTCGATCCGGACCTCACGCAGGGCATGTACTACCAGTACATGTGGGCGCATCAGCTCGGCGGCCCGCCCCTTGGCGGCATGCTCCCCGGGTTCCCGACCGGGGCCCAGCCGGTGGGCGCCACCGCGTGCACGTTCCATCCGTACCCGTGACGCAGTCACGCCGCAGCGACGGGACCGCGCGGTCGCTGCGCGAGGCGACGCGGCGTTCGAACCAGTTCTGGCAACAGCGTCGGCGCGCCGTACGTGGCGTGAGCGCGGAGGGGACGCTGACGCTTGCCACCGTCCCGTTTCGCGACACCCACCTCACTCCGCGGTATCGTCGACCCATGAACACGCGGTCCGATCCGTCCACCAACGCGACCTCATTCGGCCCGCATCCGAAGGATCTCGCCGAGCTTCGCACCGCGGCAGATGAGGCTGATCGCGGTGAGGTGTTCGACGCGGAAACGAGCGCCGCATAGCTGCGTTGGCTCGAAACCGGCGTGGGCGGAGCCCGCGAGCCCCGAGCCCCCAGATCCGCGCCCGCCGCCGTCCTGACCGCGTGGGATGGAGCGGGCTGCAGCGGTTATCCCGACTTCGCGCCGCCCAGCGGTACCTGGAGGCGGCTCGTGCGCCCGCCGTACAGCGGACGCGGGGCGAGGCCGAGCGGGCGAGGACGCACATGCCCCAGGGAGACGCCAACGAGCAGCGTCGTGCAACAGGGCGAGACTATTGAGCGCGAAGATGCAGGATCGCGCGCCGAGGCGTATCATCGCCCACGTCGGAGCCGTCAAAGTGGGCCACACGGGGCTGGTTGGGAGAGGGCGCTCCACGCCGCGCTTCAAGTAGCACCCCTCCGGGTGTCAGAGTCGCGGTCCTGGGTCGGACGGCGAGCGCGGTGCGATGCCCCGCTCG
This sequence comes from uncultured delta proteobacterium, assembly GCA_963775185.1. Taxonomy (GTDB): domain Bacteria; phylum Myxococcota_A; class Polyangia; order Polyangiales; family Polyangiaceae; genus JAPSGB01. The sequence continues at coordinate 209,077 of CAVZIE010000027.1, forward strand.
ACGTTCGGCTTGACACCTCGGGGCGCCACGGTGGATGTTCCGCCCGTTTTGGACGCGTCGTCCGTGCCGCGGGTCGTCGTTCCCTATATCGCGCTGTTCGCGATCGGGTTGGGCGTGGCGGGAGGGCTCATCGAGCCCCAGCCGCGGTGGCCGGCCACCAGCACACAGGTCGTCGCATCAGGGTACGTCGCGGCCGGCGCACCGCGATCCGGCGGCATGACGCGCGGTCACGCTACCCGTCGCACCACGGCGTTGTCCGGGCCCGCGGCGAAGCGCGCCACGTCGCACGGGGGGGCGGGGTCTTCCTCCGCGGCGCCGCAACCGTGCGCGGCAAGAGACTTGTCCGTCGCGCCGAAGACGTCGCCGCCGCCTGCGGCGTGAGAGGCCCCCTCCCAACGAGTCGCCCCGCCGGGAGGTCCGTCGCGCGTCGCGGTCGTTCCGCCGCGGCGCCCAGCTACCGACCCACGCGCGGCCTGTCCGCTTTCCCCCCGAGGTTCGAGATGCGCGTCATCGTGCAAGCGGCGATCTTCGCCCTCCTGTTCTGTTTCACGTCCGTCACCATGGCCGATTCCCCGGCGACGGTCTTCTACAACGCGTCTGTATTCACGGCGCGCACCGCCGCCCCCGATGCGTCGTGGTTCGTTGTTCGCGATGAGCGCATCGCGGACGTGGGTGACGGCGCGGTCCCGGCGCGATGGGCCGGCGCGCGCCGCGTCGATCTCGGCGGGCGCTTCGTCGCACCGGGATTCGTCGACGCGCACGTTCACTTCGTGGACGGTGGCCTGAGCTTGCTCGAGACGGACGTGTCCGACGCACGCACGGAGGACGACGTTGTCGCCGCCGTGCGCCGTGCGGCCGCGCATCCCGTCGGAGCGTGGATCGTCGTTCGCGGCATGGGGCTCGATGTCCTGGGCGGCGATCTGCCGACGCACACACGGATGGCGCGGATCGACGCACCAGCCGGAAGTCGGCCGCTGGTCATCCTGCTCAAGGGCGGGCACCACGCGTACGCCAACTCTGCCGCGCTGGCGCGTCTGGGGATCGACGCGGATACGAAGAATCCCGCCGCGGGCGTCATCGTCCGCGACCGTGCCGGAGTGCCCACGGGACTGCTCGTGGACGACGCGGCCTGGGACGCGATGCGAGCGCTCGACGCGGCGCTGCCGCCTGCGGAAATCGCGCGCGCGATCTCTGTTCGCCGAGCGGCGCGCGCTTCACTACGGGATCACGAGCATCGGAGACAACACGTTCTTTCCGGCGCACATGGCGCAGTACGTCAGGATGTCGGGGCAGGGCGCCTTCCAGATGCGCGTGAGCGCGCGCTCGTTCGGGCTCGCGCCTTCGACGCGGCTGACGATGAAGTCGCAAGGCGCCGGCCTGTTCGGGCGGCTGGGCGACAAGATTCGCTACTTCGGCGACAAGTACTTCCTCGACGGCGCGCTCTCCACCGCCGGAGCGCGCCCGGGCGAGGCCATGCCCGTGGCGCGGGCGCGCTACGGCGTGCAAGAGCTGCGCGACTTCATGCTGTTCGCCGGGCCGTTCGGGACCGCGTACCACACGCAGTCGCGGCAAGGCGCGGAGCGACTGGTCGCCGCCCGCGCCCCCATCGTCTCGCGGCGCGAACACTCGCTTCCCGACATCATCGATCACTGCGGCCGGTGCGGCGGTGGCGGGTTGCCGCAGCGGATCAAGGCTGCGGGGTTCCGCGTCACCGTGCTTCCGGGCCAGCTCCACGAGCTCCCGCAGATCCTCGCCGGGTTGCCCGACCGCGATCGGGCGTCGGTGCTGGCCATTCGCGAACTGTTCGCCGCGGGGCTGCGCCCCGCGATCACCTCGGACTGGCCGTATGGCGCAGAGACGTCCTACCCGGGCGTACCGGACGGCTTGCAGCGGCTGGGTCTCGCGCCGCTCGCCAACGTAGCCGTCGCGGTCAGCGGGAAGACTCCAGCCGGGCGCAAGATCGACGGTGTCGCGTCGCGCACGATCCCCGTCGGCCAGGCGCTGCTCGGCGTCACGGTCTACGGCGCGCGCGCCATCGGTCGAGACGACGTCGGGCGGCTGGTGCCGGGCGCTCGCGCCGACTTCGTCGTGCTGCCGGTCTCGCCGTTCAAGGTCGATCCCTTGGCGCTCTACCGCGTCGACCCGGACGCGACGTATGTGGACGGCGTGCTCGTTTCCACGCGCGACCGCGACGCCGATCCGGACGTCGACGTCTCGCGGTTCGCCTCCCAGCCCAGCGGCGCCGCGTTCTCGCCGGTCCTGGGCTACGACCCCGTGACCAGCTTCCTGGTCGGCGGCGCGTACTTCTTCTACCCCTACGAGCCGCACGGCCTGCGCGGCTCCGTGCAGGCGTACTTCGCGCCGGCCCAGCTGCGCGGACGCCTCGAGATGGAGATGGTCGGAATGCGCGCGTTCGGCGCGGTTTCGCCGCGGGCTTGGGCGCGCTTCGATGCGCTGAAGGATCGGTACTACGGCGTAGGGATGAACACCAATCCCGATGCGTACGACGTCACCGAGCCGGTGCGCGTGGACGCGAGCCTCGGCGTCTCCGTGGCCGTGGGACGAGCGTGGAGCGTCGGCGTGCACGGCGTAGGCGGCTTCCTGCACGATCGCGCCGCGCGAAACATCATGGCGCGGGGTGCGGGTGCAGAAGGGCACGTCGACGGCGCCTTCGCCGGTGGAAGGTTGGAGCTCGTGGACGACGATCGCGACAACGAGTTCGCGACGCGCTACGGCGGCCGACGGATTGTGTGGACGGAGAGCTACGTCGCACAGGCCGGGCGCGCGTCCTTCCGGCAACGCTTCGGCCTGTCGGCGACCCAGTTCATCCCCTTGCGCGCGCCGGACTTCGTGCTGGCGTTGCGCGCGGAAGGTGCCGGCAGCGCCGGCGAGGCCGCCTACGTCACCGACTACGCGCTCGGCGGCGGGGACATCTTGCGTGGCTACTACTCGAACCGTTTCCGCGGGCGCTACTACGCAGCGGGCAGCACGGAGCTCCGCTTCCCGCTGTTGCTGGCGCTCTCCGGAGCCGCCTTCGTCGATGCCGGACGGGTCTGGGTCGAGGATCTCGACGAGTCCGGGGGCGTCGCGTGGACCTACGGGGGCGGCCTCCGCTACGGCTTGCCGCCGGATCGCCTCGTGCGCCTCCGCCTCGACGCCGGCTTCGCGCCTGATCAGTGGGGCATCTTCTTCAAGTTCGGCGAGGCATACTGACGACGAGCACCGGGCGAAGCTCGCGTGACACAAGCGGTCGATGCTCCTTGCCTCGACGGTGGTTGTCGGACGGCAATGAGCGGGGCGCGGGATTCCGCGCCGGACCGGCAAGAAGAAATAGTCGGGGCGAGTGGATTCGAACCACCGACCCCTTGACCCCCAGTCAAGTGCGCTAACCAGACTGCGCTACGCCCCGACCGCCCGACTCGACCTGGGTGGGTCGAAGCGGGCCCGCGGAAGCTAGTCGTTTCGCCAACGATTGCAAGCGCTGGCTTGGAGCCCGCGCAAATCGCTGGATTCAGCCCTCGCCGTCGTCTTCTTCGTCGGGTTCGGCGGCGGGCGACGAGGTCGCGTTCGAGGGCGGCACGCCGCGGGTGCGCTTGTCGAGGCGCGCGAGATGCGTGGCGAGGTGGTGGTAGAGGTCCGCGGCCAGGGTCACGTCGGCTCGGCAGACTTCCTCGAAGTCGTCGGCGCGCACGCGCAGCAGGCGCGCGGTCTGCTCGACCACGGGCAGCTCGCCTTCGCCCCACACGCCGAGCAGCGACTCGGGGAAGAGCAGCGCGCCGGTGCCGAGGAGCTTGCCGCGCGCGGTGCGCACCAGGCCGTCGAGCAGCAGGTACGCGACGAGATCGTTGGCGACGACGCGCGGCAGCGTGTGGCGGGCGTCGACTTCGATCTCGACGGCGGCGGCGAGGGCGCCCAGGACCTGTGGCTGGGTCAGGCCGGCGAGCAGCGGCGTCGCGCGTGCACGCTCGAGATCGGCGGCGGCCAGGCCGCGGTCCTCGTGGCCGCGCGCGACGAAGCGATCGCCGATCTCGATCACGACGGCGGTCGCGTTGTCGCGTCCCTTCTCGGCGGCGCGCGTGATCAAGCGCGTGTGCGGCGTCGGCGGGGGAGCCGGTGCGGAGCAGCTGCGCGAGCTCGCCCTCGTCGCCCACCTGGCCGTGCACGCCGTCGCTGCACACGAGCAGGCGGTCGCCCCGCGCGAGATCGACGAACATGGTGTCGACGGCGACTTGATCGGCGATGCCGACGGCGTTGATCAGCCGATTGCTCGTGGTGCGCCGCCCGTGCGGTCGCACGCGGCCCTCGGCTTGCAGCGACTCGATCTGCGCGTGGTCCTGCGTGAGCTGGATCACGGTGCTCGATCGCGCGAGGTACACGCGCCCGTCGCCGGCGTGGGCGAGGAATGCGTGATCGCGCGCGAGCCACACCAGGTCCAGGGTCGTGCCCATACCGCGCTGGGCTTCGTTCTCTGCCGCGACCGCGCGCACGCGTTCGTTGGCGCGCTCGACCGCGCGCCGCAAGCGAGCCAGCACGTTGCGCCGCGCCGCCAGGTCCGGCGTCGCGCAGTAGTGCTCCACGATGCGCTGGGACGTCTCGCCCGCGACCGCGTCGCGCGCCTCCTCGACGGCGATGCGCGCCGCCACGTCGCCGGCGGCGTGGCCGCCCATGCCGTCGGCCACGGCGAACAGCGCGTGCTCCGGAGCGACCAGCGCGACGTCCTGGTGACTCGAGCGCGTGCGACCGATGTCGTCCGCGACGGCGCAATCCACACGGAAGTCGAAGCGGGGGACGATCTGCAGCACACGCCGAGCGTACCCTGGACCCGGGGGAAGCGGTCGGCGATTCATGGTAAGGGAGCGCGCATGCGCGTGCTCGGCATCGAGACGTCGTCGGCCACTCGCGGCACGGTCGCGCTGGTGGAGCGCGGCGTGCCCGTCGCAGCGGCATCGCACCAGCGCCTCAACGCGCACGCCGAGGAGATCCTGCCGCTGGTCGAGCGCCTGCTCGCCGACGCGGGCTGGGCGCGCGCGTCCCTCGACCGCGTCGCGGTCGGCGTGGGGCCGGGCTCGTTCACCGGCTTGCGCGTCGGCATCGCCCTGGCCCAGGGCATCGCCCTCGGGCTCGGCATTCCCGCGGTCGGCGTGCCGAGCCTCGCCGCCATGGCGCGTGCGGTTCCTGCATCGCTGCCGGGCGCGCGCTGCCCGATGGTGGACGCCCGCCGCGACGAGCTCTTCGTCGCGGTCTACGACGTCGACGGCCGCGAGCTGGTCGCGCCGCGCACCTTGCCGAGAGCGACGGCGCTGGTCGATCTGGAGGGGGTTGCCGGTCCGGCGCGGGTGGTGATCGGGGCGGTCGTGGCGGAGCTGCCCGGCGCGCCCGCCGACCTGCTCCGCTCCCCCGGGACGGATCTGCCGCACGCCAGCTTCGCGGCCCTGCTCGGCGGCGAGCTGGATCCCGCCGCGTACCCCGCGGTGCCGCACTACGTGCGCGGCGCGGACGCGATCAAGCCGGATCTCCCGCCGTCGCCGCTCTTGTAGCCAAGCGCCCGCGGCGTCCGCGTCGTGGTCGAGGCGGCGCTTCGCGGGGGCGGGGGCGGCGCGGGGCGGGGGATTCCGCGCCGGACCGGCAAACAAACCACGCGCCCCTGGCGGCTGCCGGATCCGCTAGCATGTGCGCCCCATGACTTCGTCGGAGCCCGCGGAGAGCGGCGAGAACCGGCTGCTGGCCCGTTTCGGCCGGCGCTTCGCCGCTGGTGACGTGCTGTTCAAGGACGGGGATACGGCCGGCGAGGCGTTCCTGCTGCAGGAAGGTCGGGTGCGGCTGATCAAGCAGATCGGCGCCATCGAGCGCAGCCTGCGCGTGCTCCGGCCGGGCGACCTGTTCGGCGAGGCGGCGCTGCTGCCCGGCGCCGAGCACAGCTCGACCGCGGTCGCGCTCTCGGAGGGCGTGGCGCTGGCGCTCGATCAGGCGACGTTCCAGCAGGTCTTGTCGGGCAATCCCGCCGTGGGGACGCGGGTGATGCAGCAGGTGATCCGGCGCCTGCGCGACGCGGAGGACCAGATCGAGATCCTGATGCTGCGCGACTCGCAGTCGAAGATCGTCGTCGCGCTCCTGAAGCTGGCGCGACAGACGGCACCCGGGCAAACCGACGGGCCGGTAGCGCTCAACATCTCGCCGATGGAGCTGTCGACGCGGGTCGGGCTCGACGTGGACACGGTCAAGCGCAACGTGCAGCAGCTGCGGGAGGGCGGGTACGTCGCGATCGCCGACGAGAAGGTGGAGCTCCCCGACCTGGCTGCGCTCACCGAGCTGTACGGGCTGCTCGGCGTGAAGGACCAGATCGTCGGCGGCGAGCCGGCCCGGCGTCCGCGAGGCCGCTGAGGCCCAGCAAAATCAAGGATCTAGCCGCAGCCGCCGACGTTGACGGGACCCTGACCGTGGGGTAATCCGGCGCGCATGCGCGAGCGACGAGGGAGCACGGTCGCGGGGGCGGCGGCGGGGCTGCTGCTCGTGGCGATGGCGCTCGCGCCGCTCGCGTGCGGCGGTCGTGGCGCGAACGTGCCGGCAGGCGGCGACCCCGACAAGATGAGCGACAGCGAGTACGATCTCGCGCGCGATCTCTGGTTGCGCCAGGGCAAGGCGCGCGAGGCGCTCGGTCACGCGCTGAAGGCCGTCGACCTGAACGAGGACAACGCGGAGGCGAGCCACCTGGTCGCGTTGCTGTACCTCGACTTCTGCCAGCGTGGTCCCGACGAGTGTCGTTTGAAGGAGGCGGAGAAATACGCTCGCGGCGCACTCGCCGCGAAGAGCGATTTCCGCGAGGCCAAGAACACGCTCGCGGTGATCCTGATCCACGAGAAGCGCTACGACGACGCGGTCGGCGTGCTCAAGCCGCTCACGCAGGACATCCTGTACCAGACCCCTGAAAATGCTTGGGGAAATCTCGGCTGGGCGTACCTGGAGAAGGGCGATCTGGCGCGCGCGATCGACGCCTTGCAGCGCAGCGTCGCGGCCCAGCCGCTGTTCTGCGTCGGCAACTACCGCCTCGGGCAGGCGTACGCGAAGAAGCACGAGCTGTCCTCGGCGCTCGAGGCGTACACGCGCGCGCTGCAGACCGACTCGCCGGCGTGCAAGGCGCTCCAGGACGCGTTCGCCGCGCGGGCGCGGGTGCTGATTCAACTCGGCCGAGCGGACGACGCGCGGGCCGACCTCGACCACTGCGTGCAGCTGGATAAGCGGACCCAGGCGGGCAAAGAATGCGGCTCCATGCTGGAGAAACTCAAGTAGGCTCGGACCCCCGGATGGAGACGGTTGGGCAATACCTGCGGCAGCAGCGCGAGGATCGACGCATGAGCGTCGAGGAGATCTCGCGCGCGACACGCGTGCCCATGTCCAGCGTCGAGCGCATCGAAGCCGACCAGTTCGACGAGCTTCCGGGCGAGGTGTTCGTGCGCGGCTTCCTCAAGTCGTACGCGCGCTCGCTCGGCGTCTCGCCCGACGAGGTGCTGGCGCGCTACACGGCGAGCCGGCGCGTGGCGTGGGTCACGCCGCTGCCCATCTCGAGCCCCACGCGGCCCGCACGCGGCCGTCGTTTCGGCGTCGCCATCGCGTTCGTGCTGTTGCTCATCCTGTTCACGCTCGCGCTCAGCATCGTGCTCAAGCCGCGCGGTGACGACATGCCGCAGGAGCTATCGTGGCAACGCACGTCACCCGCGCACTACTCCTCCGCAGTGTCGCGTACGGCGAGTCGGATCTCGTCGTCACGCTGCTGACGGAGTCGCACGGACGCGTCGCGGCCCTGGCGCGCGGGGCGCGGCGTAGCACGAAGCGCTTCGGCGGTTCGCTCGAGCCGATGCACACGCTCGGCGTGCGGCTCGACGAGCGCGCCGGCGCGGAGCTGATGACGCTGCGCGAGTCGACGCTCGCCACGCCGCGCCGTCATCTCGTCGCCGATCTGGATCGCATGCAAGCTGCCGGGCGCGCGCTCGGCTGGGTGCGTCGCGCGGCGCCGCCGCGTACGCCCGAGCCCGCGGCGTGGCGCGTCGTCACCGGCTTGCTCGACCGCCTCGACGATCGAGACGACGCGCGCTCGGCGCGCCTGCACCTCGCCGAGGCGGGGCTGTTGCTGCTCGGCGCGCTCGGTTGGGGCATCGAGCTCGAGCGCTGCGTGAGCTGCGGGCGAGCGTGCGAAGAGGGGCGGCGCGCGATGGTGGACGCATCGCGCGGCGGACTGATCTGCCGCGCGTGCGGCGGCGCTCGGCTGTTGCTCGACGGCGCGCGCCGCGCGCGGCTCGCGCGCGCGGCGCTCGAGCCCGACGACGTCGACGCGGCGCTCGATCTCGTCGAGCGCGCGTTCAAGGCGCACATGGACATCGAGTAGACGCGCGGCGCGCGGCGCGCGGCCCATCGGCCGGTGGCGTCGGCGGATGGATGTCACGTCGCGCCTGACGCCCGCGTCGTTTCCGTGCTAGCCGGGGCATCGCTTCGAGGTGTACCGATGCGCCGCTTCCTGCTCTTCCCGCTCTATCGCGCCGCCGCACCCGCGGCCGCGCTCCTCCTTGTCGCCTGCGCGCAGGCGGCCGATCTGTCGCCGGGTGGAACCGGCGGCGCGTCCGGCAGCGCCGGGCAGGCTGCCGCCGGCGCGAGCGGCAGCGGCGGCGCGGGCGGCAACGCCGGCGTGAGCGGTAGCGCGGGCGGCGGCGCGAGCGGGAGCGCGGGGACAGGCGGTAGCTCCGGCGCGAGCGGCAGCGGCGGCACCAGCGGCACTGGCGGCACCAGCGGCACTGGCGGCAGCGGCGGCACGAGCGGCAGCGGCGGCACGAGCGGCAGCGCCGGCGCGAGCGGCAGCGGCGGCAGCGGCGGCAGCGGGACGTGCACCACGTCGCACGTCGTGATCAGCCAGATCCGGACGCGCGGCGCGGCCGGCGCGCTCGACGAGTTCGTCGAGCTGTACAATCCGACGACGGCGTCCGTCACGCTCGACGCGAACTGGGCGATCGAGGCCCGCAGCGACTCGAGCTCCAGCTTCTCGGCGCGTTGGGCGGCCAGTGGACAGACGATCGCACCGCACGGCTATCTCTTGATCGTCGGTACGGCGTACGCACAGAGCCCGCCCGGCGACGACACGCTCTCCACCGGCATCACGGACGCCGGAGCGGTGCAGCTCAAGAACGGCGGCACGATCGTCGACGCGATCTGCCTCTACTTCAGCTCCAGCACCCAGTCGGCGCTCGACTCGAGCTACAAGTGCGAGGGCACGCCGATCGACAACTCGCCGCACGACAACTCCACCACCGGCAATGTCGACGCGGCGCTCGAGCGCCTGCCCGGCGGCAACGCCGGCAACTGCCAGGACACCGGCGACAACGCCAGCGACTTCAAGAGCGTGACGCCGGCCGCGCCGCGGGACGCGTCCAGCGCGGCGGCGCCGTAGCGCGGGATACCGCGCCGGACCGGAAGCACCCGTCTACTTGTCGCGCGACGCCTTGCAGCAGCGGAAACCGGTCTGGACGCCGGCGTAGAGCGTGCTGTGGTTCGCGGTCGCGGCGCGGCAGCGGTTGCGGCCCTGGAACCACCAGCCACCGCGCAGGATCGACGGATACGGATCGCCGCCCGGGCGCGTGGTCCACTCGTCGACGTTGCCGACCATGTTGTACACGCCGAACGGGCTCTTGCAGCCCGGCAGCGCGTCCGGCTTCACGCGGTGATCGATGAACACGTCCGGCGCGCTCACCAGATCGATCTCGGGGATGTCGTGGTTGCAGAGCTTGGCGTTCCGCGTGTAGCCGTACGGGTAGGGCAGGGCGTCCTCGCCTTCGCAGGCGAACTCCCACTCGTTCTCCTGGCACAACCGCTTGTCCATGCGGTTGCACAGCATGCCCGCCTCGGTCCAGTTGACGTGCGTGAGCGGATAGTCGTAGCCCGGCGGCGTGAACTCGTAGCGGTCGATGCAGTAGTCCATCGCGTGCAGCTCGCGGCTCCGGCACTTCGTCGGCTTCGCGAACTCGACGCAGGACGTGAGCGTGCCCGCCATGCGATGCGGCAGCCACTTCAGGCAGCGCTCGACGACGTCGGGACAGCGCTTGCCCGCCACGTGCACCATGTCCACCGGACACGCCGCGTCTTCCGGGTCGTACTTCGGCGGTGCCACCTCCGGCAGGCGCCCGCGCGCGTTCTCGAAGCTGCGCATGCCCTCCGGATCCCGCGAGCTGCCGTCCGCCGGCGGCGCTGGCGTATGGAACGCCGCCTCTTCCGCCGTCGGTTCGGCGGCGATATAGCTCGCGAGCTTGTCCGGGTCGGGCCTGGAGCAGCAGCGGAAGCCGGTGGTGAAGTCGCTGTACTGATCGCCGTGTCCATCGGTGACGTACGAGCAGCCCAGGCCGTGCTTGTAGCCGTCCAGGTAGTGACCGCCCATCAGATACGGCCGCGGCGTTCCGCCGCGCGTCCACTCCAGCAAGTTGCCGTACAGGTCGTAGACGCCGTCGGGCGTGACGCACTGATCGAACTCGCCGGTCTTGGCCAGCGTGTCGGGCACCTGGTTCAACAGCGGGCTGTTCATCGACACCGAGTCGAGCCGCGGCTCGCCGAACACGATCAGTGTCGGGTGGACCTTGCGCTCGGTGTTGCACAGCGCCTTGCGCCGCTGCATGCCGTAGGGATACGGGCGCTTGATGCGATCGGTGCCCGTGCACGCGGCGATCCACTGCTTGGTGGTGCAGAGCCGCTTGCCGGCGCGCTTGCACGCCCAGTCTGCCTGCTGCTCGTCGATGTACGCTTGCGGGACCACGCCGGGTCGGCTCACCGCCTTGACCAGCTCGGCCTTCACGCGCAGGTACGGCGAGTGTGGCGTGCCGTCGGCGTTCACCGTCGCGGCTTCCCACTTGTCGACACAGAAATGGTCGCCGACCAGCGCCATGTCGTCGGGACACGGCGACGGGGGCTTGGCAGCCGCCGGGCGCGTTGCCTGGGGTTGTCGGTGCGTCGCGGCCGGCGTCAGGGTCGGCCGGGCCGGCGCCGATGCGTCCGGCGCGTCGCTGGGCGCCGGCTGCGGCGCGCTGCGGTGGCAGGCCGCCGCGCCCGCCAGCGCGCACAGCGCCAGCGAGGCTGCGACGCGGACGGTGGTCGAGCTCATGACCCGCGGATCGTCGCCTACGACGCGCTGCGGCGCCAACTTCCGGCAAGCGCGGATTGCGGTTCCGCGCCGGACCGACAACATTCCCCGCATGCGAGAAGTCCATGTCGCCACCGGAGCAGGAAAATTCAGCCAGAACGTCAGCGTGGGCCCGATCACGCTGGTGTCCGACGAGCCGGCGGAAATCGGTGGTGACGACGCCGGGCTCGCTCCCCACGAGCTGGTCCTCGCCGGTCTCGGCAGCTGCACGTCGATGACCCTGAAGATGTACGCCGACCGGCACGCCTGGCCGCTGGCGTCGGTGGACGTGCGCTTGACCGGCGAGCGCGAGCCCGACGGCTACGTGATCACGCGCCGTATCGCGCTCCACGGTGAGCTGTCCGCCGAGCAGCGCGCACGCTTGATCGAGATCGCCAACAAGTGCCCGGTGCACCGCACGCTCACCGGCACGATCCGCGTCGAGACCAGCGAGAGCACATAGAGATTCACTTATCGAAACGATCAGGGCTGGTACCAGATGGGCGACGTCCAGGCCATCTCGCGGATCGTGTGAGGCACGGCGGGATCGGTGCAGCCCTCGGGCAGGGTGCTGTCCTGCGGTAGCGCCAGGCACTGGATGCGGCTCCAGCGGCACGACGGCACCTCCACGATCCGGGCGTAGTAGTACGCCGGCAGCGCCGGATCGAAGTCCGGATCGGTCCACGCGGTGCACAGGCTGGCGGCGCCGCTGCCGGTGCGCTGGCAGGTCGCGTCGTCGACGCCGGCGCTGCCACCGGCCTTCGCCGCGTCGTACACCTGGTAGTGCGGCGTGCCGTCGGCGCCGACCCAGCCCTTGACGATCTGGACCATGTCGAGATCGCCGGCGCCCGGGTCGGGATCGCGCAGCGCGGACACGAGCATCACCGGCGCCTGGTCGCCGCTGCGCGCGGGCAGCGTGCCGCCCATCGGCACGCCGTCGGCGTAACCGTGCTTGACCATGTCCGGATCCTGGCACTCGCTCTGTGCCAGGCTCCAGCCGCCGAACACGCGCGGCACGATGCGCGTGCCGCTGGTGCCGAACGCTTCGCGGGAGAGCAGCGCGTCGAAGATCGCGTGGCGCGAGTTCTCTACCGCCCACACGCCGACCAGGCCGCCCGGATTGCCCTCGATGGCGGTGGTGATGTTGCCGGTGGAGAGGCGTGTCGCGGGCGTCGTCTCGCTGCCGATGTGGCCGGCGAAGTTCTGCTCGTCGGTCGCGCCCGGCGTGCCGACGTGCGTGTCGGTGCTGCCAATCAGCCCCAGGCGGTACGGATTGACGCCCAGGCGCTGCTGCTCCGTCAGGCCCGCGAGCAACGCGCCGCGCGCGAAGTCCCAGCGCGACACGCAGCCGGCGCCGAGCATGCCCAGCGTTCCCGTCCCGTCGCCGCAGTCGTCGGTGACCGGGCGCAGCTGCTCCACGGCACACAGCGGGTCCGGCGAGGCCACGACGCCCGACAAGCCGTTGTCGCACTCGCTCGTGCCCTTGTGCTGGAACACCTCCATCAGCGGCTCCATCGCCGCGCGCGTCTTCGCGAGCGCGCGCTGGGCGTCGATGCCGTCCGGCGCCTGGTAGGTTGGCGAGAACATCTTGCCGTTGCTCAGGTTGGAGTTGTGGGGGATCGCCAGCACGCGGCAGCCGGGAATGCTGCCCGGACACTCGCAGGTGAGCCGGCTCCACAGGCCCGCCGCCGTGGGCTCGTCGATGTACGAGATGGGCGCGGCGGGAACGTGGTCATCGCGGAAGATCACGTTGCGGTGCAGGTTGCTCACGCCCGTCGCGCCGCTCCACTCGTAGGCGACGAGCGACGTGAACGCGCACGCGCTGGTGCGATCGTAGGCGGCCTCTGCCGCGGATTGTAGCTCCTGCCAGCCGTCGCGTTCGCGCTTGGCGCACTGGGCGCCGTCGGCGCCGCACACGTCCGCGGCGCGCTCGGGCACGGCGTTGCTGAGCCGGGTGCCCATCAGCCGCGTCGCGGTGAAGCCGCCCTGCCGGTACTCCTTGCACGTCTCGCTGTCGTAGCCGGGGTCGCCGGGCGTCGAGCACGTGAGCACTTCTCCGAGGAACTCGGCGTGATCGGTCACGGCGGCGAAGTCGAGCGGACGCGCGAGCTGCACTTTCTGGGTCGGCTTGCCGTCGGGGCCGAGCGGCGGGATCGAGATGGCCTGGCCGCGCGCGAACGCGTACGCCTCGGCCGGCGTCGTGCGCACGTCCTCCGTATAGGCGTCGAACGACAGGTACGTGTGCACGTGCAGGTCGCCGAAGTACGGTCGGCGCAGCTCGTCGTGCTCGGCGCAGGCGTCGCGCTGCTCGGGGATGTCCTGCTGTTGTGCCGCGACGTCCAGGCTGGGCGCGCACGCCGGCGCCGGCGGCGCGGGCTGCACGGCCTCGTCGTGGCCGCACGCCGCCGCGACGCACGCGCTCGAGACCAGGATCAGGACGGGAATACGCACCGCGCTCCTACGACTAGCCGAGCCGGCGACCGGCGTCACCTTCTGCCGTCGAGCCACGCCGCCGCGGCGTCCGGAGTCAACTTGTCCGCTTCGCGATCGACCAGGGAGTTTGCATGCCGCATGCGTGCCACGTCGATGCTGCCGACGAGCGGCGACAGCGCGCGCACCACACGCACGTCGCCGGCTACGCGCGGTGACAGCAAGAGCACGGCGTCGTAGGGCGGGAACGCGTGCCGCGGGTCGGACAGCGTCACCAGATCATAGGCCGCGATCCGGCCGTCGCTCGAGAACGCGGTGATGACGTCCACCTCGCCCTGCTTCACCGCGTCGTACATGAACGTCGGATCGAAGCTGCGCCGGGTCTCGAACGCGAGCCCGTAGGTCTGCTGCAGGCGCTTCCACTCCGGGCGCTGGAAGAACTCGTAGTCGCTACCGATCGAGAGCGTGCGCGCGTGCCGTGCCAGGTCCGCGATGCTGTGGACGCCGAGGGCCTCGGCATTGTCGCGGCGCATCGCAAGCGCGTACGCGTTCTCGAAGCCGAGCGAGCCAAGATCGCGCACGCCGTACTTGTCGGCGAGATAGCCCGCGACCTGCTGTTGCACGCGCCAGGGCGGCGGCACGTCGTCGTGCTTCATCACGCTCGCCCACAGCGTGCCCGTGTAGTCGACGTACACGTCGATGTCGCTCTTCACGAGCGCGTCGAACGCGATCGTCGAGCCGAGGCTCGAGGTGTGGGACACGGCAAGGCCGGCTGCGGAGAGCCGCCGTTCGATCAAGGCCGCCAGGATGTACTGCTCGGTGAAGTTCTTCGAGCCCACGCGGACCGTGCCGAGCTGCGCCGCGCGCGACGGGCTGGTTGTTGGTGGCGTCGCGGCCGGCGGCGCGGGTCGGGAGCGCGCCTGGGCGAGGCGAGGGGCCAGCGCGCCACCGCCGAAGATGAGCACGAGCCCGACCAGCGCGACGGCCAGACGCGTCGAGCTCCGCTGCTCGGCGGCGCGCTCGAGCAACGCGAGCAGCGCGTCGAGCGCGATCGCGAGCGTCGCCGCGGCGACGCAACCGACGAGCACCGCGGTCCAGTTACGCGTCTGCAGCCCGCCGAAGATGAAGTTGCCGAGGCTGGTCTGGCCCACGGGCGTGCTCAGCGTGGCCATGCCGACCAGCCACACCGCGCTGGTGCGCACGCCGGCCACGATCACCGGCAGCGCGAGCGGGAGCTCCACCTTGCGCAGGATCTGGCGCTCGGTCATGCCGAGACCGCGTGCCGCCTCCACCAGCTCCGGATCGACGTTCACGATGCCGGTCACGGTGTTGCGGACGATCGGCAGCATGCCGTACAGCACCAGCGCGACCAGCGCGGGCCAGAAGCCGAACAGGCCGAGCAGCGGCACCATCAACGCGAGCAGCGCCAGGCTCGGGATGGTCTGGATCACGCCGGCCGCGGTCACGACCGGCCAGCGGAAGCGCGGCGAGCGCGCGACAGCGAGCGCGAGCGGCAGGCTGATCGCGACGCTCGTGGCGAGCGCTGCGCCGCTCAGCACGACGTGCCCACCGAGGAACCCCGGCAGCTTGTCGAGCTGCTCGGCGAGATTCGGGTTCATCCAGCGCCTTCGGCTCCGCGTGCGAGAGTGGCCAGCTGCGCGGCCTGGCGCCGCGGCCAGCCGACGAGCTCGCGAACGCGATCGTGCGACGGGGCCTCGAGCAACGCATGCGGTGTGCCGACCTGGAGCAGCTCGCCGGCGTGCATCACCGCGATCCGATCGGCGAGCAGCAGGGCCTCGGTCATGTCGTGGGTCACCAGCACCGTGGTCAGCCCGAGCTCCTCGTGGATGCGGCGGCACTCCAGCCCGAGCGACTCGCGCGTGACCGGGTCGAGGGCGCCGAACGGCTCGTCCATCAGCAGGATGCGCGGGCGCGCCGCGAGCGCCCGCGCGACGCCCACGCGCTGTTGTTGACCTCCGGACAGCTCACGGGGCGAGCGGTCGCGGTGCGCCGCCGGATCGAGCTTCACCAGCTCGAGCAGCGCGTCCACGCGCTCGGCGACGTCGCGCTCCGCCCAGCCCAGGAGCCGGGGCACGACGGCGACGTTGTCGCCCACCGTCAGGTGCGGGAAAAGCGCGAAGCGCTGGAACACCATGCCGATGGAGCGTCGGAGCGCGATCGGATCGAGCTCCGTCACGTCGCGCCCGTCGACGCGCACCGTGCCCGCCGTAGGGTCGACCAGGCGGTTGATCGTCTTGAGGGTCGTGGTCTTGCCGCTGCCCGACTCGCCGACCAGGGCTACGAGCTCGCCCGGCGCGATCGACAACGACACGCCGCGGAGCGCGAGCGTGCCGTCGTCGAAACGCTTCTCGACCCCCTCGAGATGGATCACGGGTCCACGAGCATGGACCGCGGGATCTCGGCGAGCTTGGTCGCGACCATCGCCGTGTAGAATATCGGCTCGCCACCGGCGGACAAGCGGTGCCTGTATCTGACCCAGGCTTCCAGCCGGAACACGCGCTCGGCAATCGTGCGGCGGATGAGCTCGCTGAACCCGTGCGTGAAGCGCTCGTCCAGGAACTCTTCCTTGATGTTGAAGGCGAGCTGGCCGCCTATCGGGATGAAGCTCGCGGCGTTGAAGTACGCGCGCGGCGGAATGTCGCCGAAGCCCAGCGCCGCGACGCAGGCCAGGACGTCGGGCTTGGCGCGGCCCAGCCGGGTGCGCGTGTCTTCGTCCGGATCGGTCAGGTCCGCCACGACGTAGTCGTCGTAGAGCCCCGGACGATCGCGGCGTGCGGCTTCACCGGCTTCCGTCAGGATGTCGATGCCGACGACGCGCGTGGCGCCGACCTTCTGCAGCTCCTCGCCCACGATGCCGTTGCCGGCACCCAGATCCAGCGCTGCGAACGCGCCCTGGCCGTGATCCCGCCGCACGGCGGCGAGCAAACCGACCACGCGTCGCGGCGAGCTGCACTCGAGCAGATCGTAGAACAGGTGCTCGTACAAGCCCGGGCGCTTGTAGATCTCGTCGTAGTCGTGGAAGCGGAGGCGCTTCCACCGGCCATTTTCGAGAAATTCACACCACTCGGCGTCCTGCGGCACATCGCTGTGCAGCGCGGGCAGGCGAACCCGCCCCTTCCATGTCTGTTCTACGGGTCCAGCTATCACCGGCGACACAACGCTCATCTCACCTCCGTGGGACGGGATTCCACGCGCCACGCCGGCGCGCGGGGATCGGAACTGCGCTCCCGCTGGCGCAACACGCTCGGCGGGAACGGCGTAATCAGCTCATAGCATGCTCACATCGGAATTGGCGCGAATTATGCCACTCTGTGCTTCAGGATCGCCGGCATGGCTTGATTCAAGGCAGTCTGGCGATCGACGATGTTCGATCGGCAGCATTTCCAGCGTTGCGCGATGGCGGCCTGTCCGGCCGTGCGCGCCGGGCCCGGCGTCAGGCAGAGCTGCGAAGGCGGCGATGCCGGGCTGCTCGCTCAGCGTCCGGGAGCGCGCACGCCGGGGGCGCTGACTAGCGCTCCTGCCGGTGCCGGTTTGGCGAGCGGCGGTGTTCGCGCCGCCACGGCGAGCGGGAGCGCAAGCTCGAACGTCGACCCACCGGCGTTGCTGTCGGCCAGACGCACCGTGCCGCCGTGGCTCTCGGCGATCGCGAGCGCGAGCGGCAGGCCGATGCCGGTGCCGCGGCTGCCCTTGGTGGTGAAGAACGGCTCGAACAGTCGCGGTCGGACGTCATCGGGGATGCCGGGGCCGTGATCGCGCACGACCGCCACGGCCGTCTCCCCGACGCGCGCGACGCGTACCTCGACCTCGCCTGCTTCGTGGCTCGAGTCGACGGCGTTCAGCACCAGGTTCATCAGCGCGTACTCGACGTCCAGCGAGTTCGCCAGCACCTCGACCGACTCGTCGAGGTCGCACGCGAGCTGGATCCGGCGGTCCTTCGCGACCATGGTCGCGGAGTAGACGCAGGCGCGGGCCACCTCCGCGAGCACGACCGGTCCGGGTGTCGGCTCGCCTCGCCCCGTCGTCCGCTCGAGCAGGTCCGCCGACAGCTCGAGCGTGCGGTCGATGGCGACCATCGTGTCTTCGAGCGCGGCCTGGCGGCGCTCGTCGATCTCGCGCTCGGCCAGGTAGCCCAGGTTCATCCGGGCGACCCCCAGGCGGTTGCGCAGCTCGTGGGCGAAGGCCGCGCTCACCACGGCGAGCTCGCGCTGGTGGGCGCTGTGGGCGAGCAACATGCCGCGCGTGCGCGCCTCGCGGACGCGCGCGTTCACCCAACGAAAGCAGGCCACCGTCAGCGCGGCGGACACGACCAGCGCGGCGACCTTCCATTCCTGGCGGAGCAGGTGCGCGGAAGCGAGCACACTCGCGCCGACAGCGAACGCGCAAAGGCCGATGGCGACCGCGCAACGCACAGATATTGCAGGACGAGAGTCGCTCACTGCCAGCCCCTGGGGTGTTGCGAACATACCATCGCCGCCGCGTCTCGCGCGATGAAGCGACGCGGCCCGGTCCAGATTCGGGGCAGAATCTGGAAACTGGCCCCGTGCGCCGCGACGCCCCGGGCGGCGGCGCCCGCTCCAGCGCGGCGCGGCCCGCGTGGCCCCCCATCCGCCGCGCCCAGGGCGGTCCCGCGCCGGACCGGCAAGCCCGGGCGCGGATGTTTCGCGAGAAAGTCACGAGCTAGCCCCACCGCGCGTGTGCTCCATGTAACATGACATGGATGAGCCGTGGGACGAGTGGGCGGGTCGTGATCGAAATCGAGCCCGCCTTGAAGCGTGAGCTCTACGCCGAGCTCATCCGCGACGGACAAACGCTCAAGCAGTGGTTCATCGCGCGCGCCGAGGAGTTCGTGCGCGAGCGACGACAGCCGTCGCTGTTCAACAGGGAAGCGTCGAGCGGACGGCGGCGGGGGACGCGATGAGCCGCGTCGTCAGGACGCTCGACCTGTTCTGCGGCTGCGGCGGGCTCAGCGTGGGTTTCGAGCGGCACCAGGGGCGGATCGCGTTCGAGACCGTGCTCGGCGCGGACATCGACGCCGCGGCGCTCGGCGTGTTCAACCGGAACCTCGACCAGCCTCGTCCAGGACGCCGCGTGCCGACCGGGCGGCGCTGCGATCTGTCGTGGTTCGGCCACCGGTCGGAGGTGCTGCTGTACTACCTCGTACACTACGCGCTGTGGCTGCCGGATCGCGATCTCGAGCGCGCGCTCGACGAGCTCGCGATACGCGACATGCTCGGCGCGCTACGCGGACTCGACGCGACGTTCGCCGACGAAGCGGCTCGTCTCGGCGCGTCCGACGCGTGGCGGGAGGCGTGGAGTGGAATCGATCCCGCGGCAACGACGCTGGCGCTGTACCGCGGCGTGGTGTCGCGCCTCGGGTTGACCGGGCTCAGGGTGCCGGCGCCGGCCGCCGCCGCGCTGCCGTGGGTGGAGGAGTACACGCTGCTCGACGTCCCGGCGGAGCGCGGCGCGAAGCTGCCGCACGGCGCCATCGAGCGGGGCGCGCGGCGACTCTGGGACCAGGAGTGCGCGCGCGTCGAGCAGGCGGCGTCGCGCCGCGGCAAGGGCCAGCACCGGGGCGTCGCCTCGCGCATGGCGGCGGTCGCGACGCTGCTCGCGAGCAAGCCGGGGCGCGCGCTGCGCAGGTTGTGGCTGCGTTGGCGGGCGGCGCGCGACAGCGTGCGCGCGCGCTTCTGTCTCGACGCGGAGCCGCGCCTCGAGGCGCTGTATCGCGACGGGCGCCACATCGACCTCGTGCTGGGCGGCCCGCCGTGCAAGGGCTGGAGCCGGATCGGGCGCGCGGTCATCGAGAGCCTGCGCGAGCAGGGCGTCCACGCGTGGGCCAGCCAGGACTACGGCGACGAGCGCAACTCGCTCTTGTACCAGTATGTCCTGTTCCTGGACGCGTTGGAGCCGGCGGCGTTCCTGTTCGAGAACGTCGCGCACTTCGAGTCCTCGCTGCGGACGCCCTCCGGATCGATCAACGCGGCGGAGTTGCTCGAGGACGCGGTCAACGCGATCGGCGCGCGCCGCTTCAGCGTCGCGGCGCGCGTCGTCCGCGCGCGCGAGCACGCCGTACCGCAGGACCGCGAGCGCTACATCATGGTCGGGTTGCCGGCGCGGGGCGCCGCGCGCGCCGCGGCCTTCTTCGAGGGGTTGCCGGCGGAAACCGACGCGGTGCCGCTGGCCGTCGCGCTGGCGGGGCTCGCCGCGCCGGGCGTGTTCGACCCGGCGGATCGCGGTTCGCCGGGCACGGACCATCGCGCTCTGGCGTTGACGTTGCTCGATCCGGCGATGCCGGCCGCCGAGCGCCGCTTCGTCGAGTGGATCCGCGCGCAGCGCGGACGCGGATACCGCGTCGCCCGCGCAGGTGGACGGTCACATCGTGCGCCGGCCGCGCGACGACGACGGCGCGCTGTATCGCTACCTCGCGCCGGGCATGCGCTGGATGGACTACAAGCTCGACGGCGCGCCGACGCTGACGCGGCTGCGCCGTGCGCTCGAGGCGGCGCGAGGCCGGCGTCGGGCTGCCGACGCCGAGATCGACGCGCTGCTGGCGTTGCTCGACGATTCGCTGCTGCTCCGGCTGCTGCTCGAGGGCATCGATCCGCAGCACCACTTGTTGCTCGACGGCTATCTCGCGAAGGGTACCGATCGCCACGGCGACTGGCTCGAGCGGCTGGCGCCGGATCGTCCGTGCAAGACCGTCGTGGCCCACATCGGCAAGGACACCTACGGCTACGTGCACCCGACCGAGCCCCGGGCGCTCAGCCTGCGCGAGGCGGCGCGCGTCCAGTCGTTCCCCGACTGGTTCCGTCTCGGCGGCGCCGGTGTGGTGGACGCGTACTCGATGGTCGGCAACGCCGTTCCTCCGCTGCTCGCCAACGCGTTCGCGCGACGCTTCGACGCGATGGAGGTGTTCGCGACGTCCGATTCGCGTAGCAGGGTCTGCCGCTCCGGCGCGGCGACGCTGCGGCTCGTCGGGACGGAGTGATAGCGCTGCCGCGCGACGCGCCTCAGAACGGCTCGGCGATCTTCGCGAGGCCGTCCACGCCCTTCTCCGCGCCGGTGCCGAGCCCGTCGAGTCCGCCCGTGCCGGCGACACCGAACGTCACGTTGCTGGTGGCGTCGACGAGCGGGACGCTGCCCGTGTAGGCGATGCCGAGCGAGTGCCCGCCGGCGCCGCCGCCACCGGGGCCGCCCGCGCCGCCCCGGCCGCCGGCGCCGCCGGCGCAGCCCGCGGCGCTTCCGCTCTTGCCGCCGCCGCCCGCGCCGAGCGTGCCGCCGTTGCCGCCCGGCTGGCCCGCGGCGCCCTTGCCGCCGTTGCCGCCCGCCGACGCTTCCACCGTCGCGCCTTCGATCGCGACGTCCGACGCGATCGAAAGGATCGCGATGCTCGAGCCACCCGGTCCGCCGCCGGGGCTGCCGCCGCCGCCGCAGCCGCCGCCGCCGCCGCCGCCGCCCGACGCGCCGTAGCTCGTCAGGATGGTGCAGGCGAGGCCGCCCGCGGCCTTCGCACCGCCACCCCCGCCGCCGCCTTGTCCGGGATTGCCGGGCCCGCCGTGCATGGCCGGGCTCGCCCTGGTAGCCGCTCGCGCTCGACTGTGCCCTTCGACGCCGCGCCGGCGCCGGCCGTGCCGCGCTCGCCGTCCTTGCCCGTGCCGCCGTTGCCGCCCTGGTCGCAACTCCAGCCGGCCGCCTTCTCGCCGCCGCCGCCGGCGCCGCCGCCCAGATCCGGCGTGCCGTCGACGCCCGCGCCACCGCTCGCGGAATCCTTGCCGCCGTCGCCGCCCTTGCCGCCGGTGGAGCCGGGCAGCGACGCCGCAGGTCGTGATCGCGGTGGGCCCGCCCGGGCTCGCCTGCAGACACGCGGCGGCCGTACCGCCGTTGCCCGGAGCGCCGTCGGCTACCGGTGTCGAGGGGGTGACAGCGTCTGGCCCCGGCCCACCGGACCCGGCGTGGATCTTCCCGCGACGCACCGTGATCGACTCCGAGCTGGCGATGATCACCGCGATGCTGCTCTCGCCGTGGTTCGAAGCGTCCTCGCTGCGGAAGTCGATGTCCTCGACCAGCACGTTCTGGGCCGAGTCGAGCTTCAGCGCGGGCCCCGGCGTGCCCGGTCGCACCTCGGTGCGCTTGCCGGTCCAGTTCCACGACGTGCAATCGAAGCCGCCGAAGATGGACAGCCCCTTGTCGCCGGTGTCGAGCGTGACGCTTTCCGCATACGTCCCCGCGCACGCGAACAGCCGCTTGCCGCCGGCGGCCGCGGCCGCCGCGCCCACTGCGAAGCTCTGGAACGGCTTCGCGCGTGAGCCGTTGCCGGTGTTGTCGTTGCCGTTCTGCGCGTCGATGAACACGCCGAGGGCGTCGGTGACGCCGCAGGGGTTGTCCCGCGGCGCCCCCGATGGATCGCACTTGCCGCCGTCGTTCGCGCCGCCGGCCGCGCCGCCCAGCCCCCCAACCCCGGCAGCGCCGCTGGCGCCGGCGCTTCCGCTGGCTCCTCCGCCGTCGAGTCCTCCGCTGCCTCCGCTCGCTCCGGCGGCGCCCGCGGCTGCGGCGCTGAACGTGTCGGAGCTGCCGCATCCGACGAGCGTCGCGCCAGAGGTCAACAGGGCGAGGCTCGCGACGACCTGTAGCGCTCGCATTGGAGTCAGTCTTGCCCGGTTGGAACGCGCGCGCAAGCCACGTGGCGAGGCGTGCTATGAGCGCTTGGACCTTCATGCGCCTCGCCATCGTCGTCTCGTCCACCTACAAGAAGAGCTCGCAACTACCGACCCTGCCCTCGGCAGCGATCGATGCCAGGCTGATCGCGGAACGCCTCGCGGAGCCCGACGCGCGCTCGCTCGTCGAGGAGCTCGACGCGCGACAGGATCTCGACAAGCGCATCGAGCAGGTGTTCGCGCGGCATCCGGCGGACCCCGGGGAACGCTCGCTCGTCGTGTACTTCTCCGGCCACGTGTTGGCACGCGAGGAGGGCGACCTGGCGCTGTTGTCGAGCTCGCGTCGCGGAGGCTCGATCGCCCTGTCCAGCCTGGCAGGGATGCTGGCGCGGCGCGCATCCGACGTGCTCGTCATCCTCGAAGCCGTCCACGGTCCCGACCCCGAGGATCCGATGGCGTCCGTCTCGGTCGTCGCGGCGGCGCGCGAGTCGATCGACCCGAAGCACACCGGTATCTCGCTGCTGGTCGGGGCGCGGCCTTCCGATCGCGCGGTGCCCGACGGCCCGTCCTTGTTCACGCGACTCGTGCTGCTGGCGCTCGAGCGCCTGTCACCGGAAGGCACGCGCACCGGCGCGGTGACGGCGAGCGCGGTCTTCGAGGCGATGCGCGCCGAGGAAGAGCGCTTCATCGAGATCCCCGCCACCGGCTTCTTCCGCGGTCGCGGCGACTTCCCGCTGCTGGTGGCGCCGAGCATCGTCGTGGCCGACGGCGCCGCCGACCCCGCGACTGCGGCGGAGCCGTCGCGCGATCGGCTGATCTCGAGCGCGCCGTCCACGCTCCGGAGCGGCGTCTCCGAGCCGCCGCCGCCGTCGAGCGCACCGGCCAGCATCCCGCCCGCGTCCGTGCCGCCGCCGAGCAAGCGACCGCTGGTAGCGCCGGCCGTCCCCGAGCTGATCGAGTCGGGCGACCGCCACGCGCAGGCCGGAAGCCACGACGACGCGATCGCCGACTACAAGCGGGCGCTGTTGATGCTCGGATCGAAACGCACGCCGGATCACGCCGCGCTGTACGTCAAGATCGGCGACGCGAAGCGGCTGCTCGGCAAGGACTCCGAGGCCATCCACAACTACGACAAGGCGCTCGGCATCGACGCCGACAACGCCGGCGCGTTCGAGTCGGCGCGCGCGCTGCTCGAGAGCGCGCGCGACTGGGAGCACCTGGAGCGTCTGTACCAGCGGCGCTTGCAGACGATCGAGTCGGCCGAGAAGCGCGCCGCGATCTGGCGCGAGCTTTCCTTGCATTGGCTCGACGACGCCAACGATCTCGGGCGCGGCATCCTGGCGCTCGACCACTGGCTCGCGCAGGCGCCCACCGATGTCGATGCTCTCGAGCGCCTGGTTGCTGCGCACAAGGAGCTCGGCAGACACGCAGCGGGCAACCTCGCGCGCCGGCGTCTCGCCGACGCGCTGGCCGACGATCCGCAGCGGCGCGCCGCCGTGCTGGCGGAGGCCGCGCGCGTCGCCGCCGAGCACCTCCCGAACAAGGACGAGGCCGTCGAGCTGGCGCGCGCGGCTCTCGACGCCGATCCGTCGGCGCTCTCCGCCCTGGAGGTCGCTGCCACCTTGATGGCGCGGCGCCGGCGCTGGCCGGAGCTCGCCGAGCTGTACCAGAGCGTCGTGTCGCGATCGGAGGATCCGCACGTGCAGTGGGATCTCGGCAAGCGCCTCGGGATGCTCTATCTCGCCGAGATCCACGACGCCGCGGCCGCCAAGCGCGCGCTCTCCGCGGCGCTGGAGCGCGAGCCGGCGGACGTCGATCTGGTGTGGCAGATCGCGGATCTCTACGAAGCGGATCAGGACTACCGCGGCGTGGCCGACGTGCTTGTCGGGTCGGCGCCGCACCTGCCGGTGCGAAGCGATCTGTACCGGCGCGCCCTCGCTGCCTTCGACAAGCTGGGCGACGCGGATCCAGCGTGGGCGGCCGCCAGCGTGCTCGACCTGCTGGGCGACGCCGACATCAACGAATCGCTGGTTGCCGACGCGCATCGCCCGGAAGGGCTCGTTGCTGCGCAGAGCACGCTCGACGACAGCGCGTGGAACGCAGGGCTGTTCTGGCCGGAGCGCGACGCGTCGCTGACGGCGGTGCTGTCTGCGGTGTCGGCGGCCGCGGTCTCGGTCCGCATCCGCGAGCTCGAGGACGGCGGCAAGCTGCCCGTTCTGGATCCCGCGACCCGTCAGGATCCGGAAAAGAGCACCGCGACGATCACCCGCAGCCTGGTGTGGACCGCGCGCCTGCTCGGCGTGCCGATGCCGGCGCTGTACGTGATGCAGGAGACCGAAGACGAGATGCACGCGCTCGCCGCGCGTGAGCCGACGGCGGTCGCGAGCCTGTCGCTCGCGCGCGGGCTCGGCCTGCCGGAGCTGGCGTTCCTGTGGGGCCGGCACCTGTGCTTCTTCCGACCGGAGCACTACCTGCTGGTGTTCTATCCGTCGCTTCGCGACGTGGGGTCGTTGCTCCTGGCGGCGCTCTCGCTCGGCGGCGAGAGCCGGCAGAGCGCGTCGCTCGAGGGCGACGTCGCCGGGCTCGCGGCGGTGATCGGCGACGCGATGGACGACGACTCGCGACGCGCCTTGCGCAGCGCGGTCGCCGGCTTCGAGCCGCGCAACACGCGGCGCCGGATCACGGCCTGGGCGCGCTCCGTGCATCTGGCCGCCGCGCGCGCCGGGCTGCTCGCGTGTGGCGACATCCATCGCGCCGCGGAGTTGGTGCGGCGCTTTCCGCCTGCAGGAGAGCTGACCCCGGACGAACAGATCGCGGATCTGTGCGCGTGGTCGATCGGTCCGGGTTGCGCGGAGCTGCGCCGACGCCTGGGGATCGCGGTGCCCTGATCGGCTACTGCCGCGCGCAGGAGTACGCGCCGACGAAGTAGAAATCCCGGTGGCACTGCACGGTAACGCTCGCCGGGCTCTTGCCGCCGATCTCGAACTGGAACGTCTGCCACAGCGGATTGCGCGACAGCTCCGTCCGGCGAATATCGCAGCCCTTGGCTTCGCACGCCGTGTCCTTGGCCTGCGCGACGACGTCCGCGTTGTCGGCGAACACGTTCACGAGCCCCAGCGTGCTGACGACGAGCAGCAGCACGCTGAACAAGATCCGGGGGACGCTACGCTTCTGCATGGCGGCCTTAGCTGGACATTTCCAGCTCGTAGAACGGCGGAGGGCGATCCTTGGGCCACCACAGCCCGCAGCCGACGTTGACCAGGTGCTTGGCGAGGATCCCGCGGTAGTACGAGCCGTTGCGCACGAAGATGTCCGTGTCGGTGCGCGTCGTGTCGCAGCGCTCGCGCAGATCGGCGCGGGTCGTCACCTCGATGTACAGGAAGCCGCGCGCCATCGCGGCGATGTTGGCGACGGCCGGCGCGACGTCGGGGTCGGGCAGGTACTGCAACACGCCCTGGCAGACGATCAGGTCGTGCTTCTTGCGGTCGCGCCAGCGGGCGATGTCCCGATGCAGGTAGCCGTGCTTCTTGCACATCACCTGGCTGACCTCCGTGCCGGTGTACTGCAGCGTCTTCTCGTGCTTTTCCACGTACTGCTTCCAGAGGCCGACGCCCGCGCCGATGTCGAGCACGCTCTTCAGCTCGACGTGGTTGTAGCGGGCGAACGAAAATACGAACCTGGCGAGCTCGGCGTGCTCTTCGGCGGACACGACGCGGGTCTTCGGCGATTCGTAGAAGCGGTGGTAGTAGGCCTCGTCGAAGCGCCGGAAGCGATCCATGCGCGGGAGTCTACCTCGAACGACGACCCGGATTGCGAGCCCGTGCCCAGCCCGGGGTCACAAGTAGCGGGAATCACGGTATGAATGGGCTAGTGCCCGTGCGCGTGCCCGTGCGTCACCGTCGAGGCGCCGTGGCCGTGCGCGGAGTTGCCCGGCTTGGACGGACTCGGCGGTGCTGGCGCCGGCGCGGGCGGTGGCGGCGGACTCGGCGGCTTCGGCGCGGGCTTCGACGGGGCGGCGGGGGCGGCGACGGCCGCGGTCTTCGCCGCGGCCGTCGCCGGCGCGGTGGCCGCTGGTTTGGGCGCGGCAGGCGGCGCGGTCGCGGTGGCCGGGGCGCTCGCGGGCTTGGTCGGGTTGGGCGTCGCGGGCGCCGGCTCGGTGGGCGTCGCGGCCGCTGGCTCGGTGGGCGCCGCGGTCCCGCCGCCGCCGGGCGCGCCGAGCGGGGCTGTGGGGTCCGGCGCCGGCGCCGACGCGGCGATCGCCTCCTCGGGTGCGGCGGCGCCCGGCGCGGCTGGCGCCGCTCTGGCCGAGGCCGCCGCCGAGGCGTCTGCCGGCGCCACGCTCGACGACTCCGCCATGTACGCCAGCGCTACGATGCCGACGCCCAGGAGCACGGCCACGAATCCGAGGGCGAGTAGTAGCGGCAGCAGGGAGCGTCGTCGCTGCGCCGTCGCGGCGCCGTCCGTCGGCGGCGGATGGACCGCCGCGGACGTCGCGGTCGCGAACGGGCCGGCCGGCATCGTCGCCGCGCGCGCGGTGTCCACGGAGAACGCCGCCGTCGAGGGCGGCGGAGCGTCGATCGCCTGCAGGGGCATCGTCGCGCCGACGATGCGCCGGCTCGAGGGTGCCGCGACGGCCGGCATGTCGAGGCGCGTCGCTTCCTCGCGCTGGGTGCCGCGGCTGGTGGCGAACGCGGGACGGCGGCCGGCACGCACGTCGCGCACGTCGCGCTGCATCGTCGCCGCGTCGGGATAGCGTGCGTCCTTCGAGAACGCGAGCGCGAGATCGATCACCGCGCACACGTCCGAGGGCACGCTCGGCGCGACGCTCGCGAGCGGGGGCGCCGGCTTCGACGCCATCGCCATCAAGAGCTCGGCCTCGCTGTTGGCCTCGTGCAACTTGCGTCCGCTCGCGATGCGGAACGCCGTCGCCCCGAGCGCGAAGATGTCGGCGCGACCGTCGAGCTCGTCGCGACGGCCCAGTGCCTGCTCGGGCGCCATGTACGGCAACGTGCCGAGGGCCATGCCGGTGCGCGTCTTGAAATCGCCCGGCATCTCGTCGAGCATGCGCGCCAGGCCGAAGTCGAGGACCTTCACCCGGCCGTCCGTGCCGACGAACAGGTTGTCCGGCTTGAGATCGCGATGGATGACGCCTTGCTGATGGGCGTGATCGAGCACGTCCAGGATCTGGTCCATCGTGTCGAGCAGCTCGGCCGTGCCCATTCCGGCCTTCGCGCGATCGGCGAGCGTCTGTCCCTCCAGCAGCTCCATCACGATGTACGCGGGCTCGCCGTCCCCGCCTCCGCCGTGTTCGATTACGCGCACGGCGCCCGGGTGGTCGATACGATTCGCGACGTACGCCTCCCGCAGGAAGCGCTCGCGCACGTCGCGCCGGAGCGTCATCTCCGCGTGCAACAACTTGACCGCGGCGACCGCTCCGGACGGATCGCGCGCGGCGTACACCGCCGCCATGCCGCCCGTGCCAATCAGGCGCTCGAGCGTCCACTTGCCGCCCAGCACCTCGCCGATGCGCCGGGCTGCCGCTGCTGTGTCGTCGTCCACGTCGTTTGGTTGTAGTGCAGCCAGGCGGGCGCGGAAACACACCTTTCCGGCGCCGGACCGCCATCCCCGGGAAACCGCGGCGATCCTGTCTACGCTGTCCGGGCTCGGGATCTTCCTGCTAGGATCCGCGCCATGACGCCGAGCGAGAAGAACATCGTCAAGTCGTTGGTGGCCGTCGCCTGGGCGGACGGCAAGCTGGAACAGCCCGAGTCGGGCGTGATCGAAGGCATGCTGTGCGGCTTCGACGCGACCGAAGACGAAGAGACGGAGATCCTCGAGTACGCCAAGCAACGGCGCACGCTCGACGAGGACATCCCGCTCGGTGAGATGGGTCGCGAGGATCGCGAGCTCTTGCTCGCCAACGCCGCGTTGCTCACCCACGCCGACGGCGAGCAGAGCGACAGCGAGTCCGAGCTGCTGGAGCGGCTGACCAAGCTGCTGGGCTTCACGAGCGAGGAGGCGCAGCCGATCCTCGCGTCGGTCGCCGACGGCGCGCTGCAGCTTGGCAGCAACGTGCTCCTCGATCGCGAGGAGTGAAGGGCTTCAGTTGTCGAGCGTGACGCCGAGCAGCCGCTCGGCGTTCTTGTAGTAGATCTTCTCCAGCACCTCGCGCGGCAGGTGGATGCCGCTCACCGTCCACTTGCCCTGGATCGGCGTCGGACCGGGGAAGTCCTTGTCTGCGGTTTCGAACCAGCGATGCGTGGCGCTGAAGAACAGCCGCTCCTCGGCGGGCGTCGGCGGCTGGCTTCCGGACGACCCCAGGAACAGCGGCTCGGGTTCGGGGCCCACGCCGAGATCCGACCCGAACAGGATCCGGTCCTGGAACTCGATGAAGAAGCGGCGCATCTCGTCCGGGTCGTGGCGTCCCATCTCCGGAATGCGCGCCGCCGTGTCGATATACATGTTCGGATACTTGCGCAGCATGCGTGCGACGCGGTCCGGGTGCTCCGCGTCGTTGCCGAAGTGCACGGCGATGAACGTCGTCTTCGGGTGTCGCGCGATGCGCCGCTCGAGCTGGGCGAGGATCTCGTCGAAGCTTGGCACGTCGCGCCCGAACTCGGACCAGCCGGGGTGTGCCGTCAGCTCGTCGTAGCGCTCGTTGTTCTTGTCCACCGGCTTCCAGAACGCTTCCGGATCGCCGGAGTGGATCGCCACCGGCATGCCCAGCTCGCCGCAGGTCTCGAACACGGGGTCGAGCTCCGGGTCGTCGACCGGGATCAGCTTGCCGGACGGATCGCGCAGCGCCAGCCCAAGCACCTTGTGGATCTTCAGGCCGCGCGCGCCCATCGCGTGCGCCTTGCGCACGAGCGCTGCCATGCGCTTGCCGTAGCCCGGCTCGTCGGCTGCGGGATACGCGAGCACGGTGAACACCGTGATGCGTCCGCCGCTCTGCCGCGCCGCCTCCAGCTGGCGCGCGAGCCCGTGGCCGGGCCACCCGCCGCTGAGGTTCACGATGTGATCGAAGCCGTAGCGCCGCATCAGCCCGAGCAGGCGCCCGACGCCGCCCGCGGAAAGGTGCACGTGGGTGTCGATCATCGGGATGCGCCCGGTGCGCGGTGCGGCCACGGCGCGGGCCGGGTTGGCGCTCGATGGCACCAGCGCCGCCGGCGCGTCCTCGGCCGGGCGGCGGGCAAACAGCGCCGCGACGGCGAGCCCTGCGATGAACAGGGCCAGCAAGATCGGCAAGCGTCGGCGACGCATGCGCCCAGCGTAGTCCCCGGGGCGATCTTTGACACGCGCCGCCGCACGATCTAGACGCCCGCCATGACTCACCAGTGGATCGCGTTCGGCATGGTCGTTTCCCTGGCTGGTGCGGGGTGTCGCGATCGCGTCCCCGAGCCCGCCTCGATGACGGCCGAGCCCACGCCCACGACGGCAGCGGCGTCCGCCGCACCGGAGCCCACGCCGGACCCGGCGCCGAGCGCCAGCGCGGCGCCCGCCGCCAGCTCGTTGATCAAGAAGGACGTGAAGGTCGGCAAGGGCAAGGCGGCCAAGCGCGGCGACACGGTGAGCGTGCACTACGTCGGCACGCTGATGGACGGCACCAAGTTCGACAGCTCGCGGGATCGCAACGAGCCGTTCGAGTTCACGCTCGGCGAGGGTCACGTGATCAAGGGCTGGGACGAGGGCGTCGTCGGGATGAAGGTCGGCGGCATCCGCGAGCTGACGATCCCGCCGGACCTCGCGTACGGTGCACGCGGCGCGCCGCCGAAGATCGCGCCGGGCGCGACGCTGAAGTTCGAGATCGAGCTCCTCGAGATCAAGTAGCTGCCGGTCCGGCGCCGAATCCCGGGCGCGCTCGCTTGCCTGGCTTGGGTTCCGCGCCGGACCGGCAGACCTCAACTCTCGAACGGGATCTTCGCGAGGTCGTCCATGATCGCCTCGAAGTCGTCGAAGGTCAGCGCCTGGTCGGCGTCGCTCTTGGCCTCCGGGGGATTCGGGTGCACCTCGATCATGATGCCGTGGGCGCCGACGGCCTTGGC
The DNA here is from genome assembly GCA_963775185.1 of uncultured delta proteobacterium. Taxonomy (GTDB): domain Bacteria; phylum Myxococcota_A; class Polyangia; order Polyangiales; family Polyangiaceae; genus JAPSGB01. The sequence goes on from CAVZIE010000027.1 coordinate 239,376, forward strand.
GGCGCGGCACAGCGGGCGGATCCAGCGCCGCACGCCGACGCCGTGACTCGGGTCGACGATCACCGGCAGGTGCGTGCGCTCGCGCAGCACCGGCACGGCGCTCAGGTCGAGCGTGTTGCGCGTCGCGGTCTCGAACGTCCGGATGCCGCGCTCGCACAGGATCACGTGGGGGTTGCCCTCCGCCAGGATGTATTCGGCGGCGGCGAGCAGCTCGTCGAGGCTCGCCGAGAGCCCCCGCTTGAGCATCACGGGCTTTTCGGTCTTGCCCACGGCTTTGAGCAGATCGAAGTTCTGCATGTTGCGCGCGCCGATCTGCAGCACGTCGACCTCGCGCGCCATGCGTTCGACCTGTTCGACGCTCATCACTTCGCTGACGACGGGCGCGCCGGTGGCGCGACCCGCCTCGGCTAGCAGCGCGACGCCCTCCCAGCCGAGTCCCTGGAACGAATACGGGTTGGTGCGCGGCTTGAACGCGCCGCCGCGGAGCAAGCGCGCGCCGTGGCCGATCACCTCGCGCGCAGTCGCGAGCACCTGCTCGCGCGACTCCACGGAGCAGGGGCCGGCGATCACGATGAACTCGTCGCCGCCCACGACGACGTTGCCGATCGGGATGCGCGTGCCCTGCGGGTGCTCGGGCCGGGCCGCCTTGGGCCAGTTCTTCGCGGCGCTCGCCGGCATGGGCGGCGCGTCCGCGGGTGGCTCGGAGGCCTTCGGCGAGATGCGCACACGGCGCGGCTGTCCCGGCTCCGGCTCGGCCCGCGCGTCGTCGACGTCGTAGCTCCCGATCAGCTGCAGGCTCGTGGTGTGCTCGCGCAGTTCCTCGACCGCCTTGGCGACGCGGGGATCGTCGGTGTCGCCCTCGAGATCCACATAGAACAGGTACTCCCACGCCTTGCCGAGCTTCGGCCGCGACTCGAGCTTGGCCAGGTTGATGTTCGCGTCCGACAGGATGCGCAGGCACTCGGCGAGCGCGCCGCGCTCGTGGCGTGTCGCGAGCAGCAGCGACGTCTTGCGCTTCGCGTCGGGGCGGCGGCCGCCGAGCGCCAGCACCTCGTCGCGCGGGTTTTGCGACGAGAACAAGATGAAGCGCGTGAAGTTGTCGGGGTGGTCGGCGATGTTCTCGGCCAGCTCCACCAATCCGTAGCGAGCGGCGGCCTCCGGCGGCGCGATCGCGGCGCGCGTCTTGTCGCCGGCGGCGGCGACGTCGCGCGCCGCGACGCCCGTGTCCTCGCTCGGGATCACCCGCGCCCCCGACAGCGCGCCGAGGAAGCGCCCGCACTCCGCCAGCACCAGCGGGTGCGCGTGGATCTCGCGGATGTCGCTCAAGCTCGCGCCCGGTACGCCGAGCAGCCGGTGATCCATGCGCCACTCGATCTCGCAGATCGGCGACAGGTCATACTGCGCCAGCAGGTCGTAGCCATCGCGCACGGTGCCGGCGATGGCGTTGTCCACCGGCAGGATCCCGACGTCCGCCTTGCCGGAGATCGCGCTGGTGGCGACCTGGCGGAACGTCGGCACGCCCACCGGCTCGAAGTCCACGCCCAGCGAGCGGAAATACGCGGCCAGCGCGACGCTGGAGTGAGCTCCTTCGATGCCCTGGAACGCCGCCTTGATGCTCATGCTCGTCTGCTTGTTGGTCCGGCGCGGAAACGTGCCGGAACGAGATCTACAAGCGCATGGCGCACCGCGCAAATCCGGCCGGTCGACCGAGGCGGTGCTAGCCGGCGATCTTGAGCAGACCTTCCAAGCGCTGAAGCGCGAAGCGCTCGGCGGGCCCGAGCCGCGACGAGGCCTGGCGCAGGCCGTCGAGGTAGCGCTTGAGGGCGCGGACGTCGAGGCCGCGGATGCGGCGCAGCAGCGAGAACAGCTCGTCGACCAGCGGCATCGGTAGCGTCGCGCCGATCGTGGCGTACAGCTTGATGGCGTAGTCGACCCAGCCGGCGCGATTCAGCGAGGCGGCGAGCTTGAGCGCGTAGCCGGCGGCCATGGCGGCGGTCTCCGGCGACGGAAGCTTGCCGCTCTCGGCCTCGACCAGCAAACGCGCCAGATGTCCCGACAGTAGCCGCTCGGCCTCCGCGCCGTGGCCGAGCGCCAGCGCCTTGTCGACGAGACCGGCGAGGAGGTTGAACGCGCTCGAGTGGCGCGTGCGCTCCTCCGGCGCGAACTGGCGCGCGAGGGCGCCGCCGACCGCCTTGAATTCCTGCGTCCGCGCGGCGGTGGCGGTGACGCGACGCGAGCGCGGCGACGTCGTATCCTCGACGATGACGAGCTCGTGATCGCCCACCAGGATCCTGTCGCCGATCCGCAGTGGCCGGCGCGCCTCGACGGTGGCGCCGTTCACGAACGTGCCGTTGCGGCTCCCGAGATCCTCGAGCAGCAGCTCGCCGTCGTCGAGCACCGACAGCATCGCGTGCCGTCTCGACACCATCGTGCTGTCGATGACGATGTCGGCGGCCGCGCTGCGGCCGATGACGAGCTCGGGCTTGAGCAACGGGATGTCCAGCTGCCCGAAGCGCACCGCGAAGACCCGCACTGGACGTTCGCCGCTCGCTGGCGCCGGGGTCGGCATCTTGTTGGCCGAGTCGCTGGTCATTCGCCCCGAAGGGCTGTAACGGACTCCGGCGGCCGCGTAAAGCGACGCCAGCCGTCGATCGCGCTCAAGGCGTCCGGGGATAGCTTCCAAGCACCTTGACCATCGCGCCGTGCTCGGCGAGCCGCTCCAGCGCGCGCGCCACGGCGGGGTCCTCGCGATGTCCCTCGATATCGGTGAAGAACACGTATTCCCAGAGCTTTTCCCGAACAGGACGGGACTCGATCCGGCACAGGTTGATGCCGCCGGCGTCGAACAGCTCGAGCGCCCGCTTGAGCGCGCCCTGCTCGTGCGGTGTGGAAAAGACCAGGCTGGTCTTGTCCGTGCCGGTGCGCGGCGCGTCCGACGGAGCGATCACGAGGAAGCGCGTCTGGTTGTGGGTGCGGTCCTGGATGCCGTCGCGGATCACCGGCAGGCCGTGCAGCTCCGCCGCCAGCGCGCTCGCCACCGCCGCGCCGCCCGGATCCGCCGCGGCTTCCCGGGCGGCGGCCGCGGTGGACTGGGACACGACCAACTGCGCCGCGGGCAGGTTCCCGGCCAGCCAGCTGCGGCACTGGGCGAGCGCCTGCGGGTGCGAGTACACGCGCTGGATGCTGCCGAGGGCCGCGGTGCGGCCGATCAGGCACTGCGCGACGTCGAGCACCAGCTCGCCGCGGATGCGCACGTCGGTGTCCAGCAAGCAGTCGAGCGTGAACGTAACGCCGCCCTCGGTGGAGTTCTCGATGGGCACGACGCCGTACGGCGTCGCCCCACGCGCCACGGCGTCGAAGACCCCGGCGATCGTCGCCGCCTCCACGTACTGCGCTGCGAGGCCGAACGCCTTCAGCGCAGCCATGTGCGTGAACGTGCCGGGAGGGCCGAGGAAGGCGACGCCGATCGGCTGCTCCAGCGACAAGCACGCGCTCATGATTTCGCGGAACACCGGTCGGATGCTGGCGCGCGGGAACGCGGCGTCGGGCCGGGCGTCGAGCTCTCGTTCCAGGCGCTCGAACACCCGCGCTTCCCGCTCCGGATCGTGCAGCGCGCGCGCCTCGGCCTTCTTCGCGTCGCCGATCGCCTTCGCCACGTGCGCGCGCTCGTCGAGGAGCTCGAGCAGCTGCCGGTCGATGGCGTCGATCCGCCGTCTGAGGTCGTCGATGGCCATGGGGCTAGCGGCGCGCTCGACCCACCGTCAGCCGGTGTCCTCGATCACGACGCGCAGGAACGACGCGGCGAACATCCGTGCGTAGTCCTTCCACCCGAGCAGCTCGGCCGATCCCTCGACCACCGCGTGCCACGGATCGACCTCCTGCCGCAGTGCGCGGACGACGATCAAGGCGCGCTCGAACGGCATGCTCTGGCGGATGCCCGAGGGCAGGCCCCCGTAGAGCACCTCCGCGCAATCGCGGTAGGCGATCTCGAGCTCGTCGCGCTGCGTCTCGCGGATCGCCGTGTGGGCGCGCCGCACCAGGTGCGCGACCTTCAGCGCTTGTCGTGGCGTCGTGCCGCCGAACGTCCACGCGGCCCACATGCGCTCGATCGCGGCGTGGTCCTTGCGGTCGACGCCGTGCGCGATCATCGACTCCAGCGCGTCCGACATCGAGCGCGCGGCGTGCATCCAGTCGGGCGCTTCCGGCGGCAGCGTGCGGCGTCGACCCGACTCGGGATCGGCCGCGATGTCCCGCGAGTCGGGGAAGACCCGTGCCGAGAGCGCGACCAGATCCTCGCTCGGCGGCGCGTACGCGGTGACCGCCGCGTCCGGATCCGCGGAGAAGCGTCGCGGCGTGCTTCGGTCGAGGATCCGGGTGGTGACGGCGAGATCTGGATTTCGGGGTTGGTTCGACATGGCGACGCGGGATTACAGCGCGAATCGAAAAGTATACCTCCACGACCCGATCCGCGGAAGTCTATACGGCGATTTCGCGTGTTCTTGCCCGGCTTCCAGTTCCAGGGCGCGGCGACGCCGGAGCGCTCGAGAGCGCGCCGGCGTCGCCGCTTTCCCCTTCGCGAGCGCTACTTCAGGATCTCGGTGAGCTTCTGGAGCTTCATCGCGAGCCCCATGTCGCCCTCGATCTTGAGCTTGCCCGAGAAGAACAGCTGCTGGCCGTTGGCCTTGCCCTCGATCATGTCGACGTAGTCGGTCGCCGCCATCTTGATCGTGCACTGCGCGTCGCCGTCGCCCTCGGTCACGCCCGGGTTGTCCTTGAGGTTCAGCACCCACGTGCCGCCGCCGTCGCCACTGAGCACGAACTTGTAGACGGCGCCGACGGTCTTCGCGGCCTCCGCGTTCGATGCAATGTGGGTCGCGGCTTCCTTCATCTTCTCTGCGGCAGTAGCCATGTTGGACTTCTCCTCGATTCGGTTGTGTTCTCGGATTGCGATGGGACCGACCGGTCCCGTCCTTGTCCGCCGGACACCGTGTCCGGCGGGAAGTCTGTTCAGCGGTGCCCGGTGCGGGCCGGTCGCGGCGGCCCCTTCCAGTTCTCGGCGGCGTCGACGAAGCGTTGGTGCCGCCCGGTCCAGATCCAGCGCACCAGCGAGCGCGCGCGCTCTGCGTCGTGGCCGCGCACGGCTTCGACGACGTGCTGCGTAGCCCTCGGTGATCGATCCGGGTGACACCCAGAGTGTCTCGAGCAGGTGGGTGTGCTTGGCGAGCAAGCCACGCACGCTGTTCATCAGCAGCCGCGGAACGATGTTGTGCGCCGCGCCGGCGAGCGCCCAGTTGAAATCGAAGTCGAGCCAGAACAACCGTGACAGGTTGTTCTCGCTGTGCATGCGCGCGACAACCACCTCGAGCGCACGCAGCTCTTCCTCCGTGCGCCGTTCAGCGGCGAGCGCGGCGAGCTCCGACGTCAAGATGCGCGCGGACTCGAGCAGGTTGGCGAGCACGTCGGTGTCGACGACGCCGTCCTTGAGCACCAGGTACTCGATGACATCGACGCTGGCGTGCTGGCTGTAGTCGAGCACCACCGTGCCGACGCCCGGCGTGCGCTGGATCAGCCGCAATTGCTCGAGCTTGTTCATCGCCTCGCGCACGGTGAAGCGGTTGACCTCCAGCTCGGCAGCGAGGGACGGCTCGGGGGGCAGCTTCTGCCCGGCGGCGTAGGTCCCGGACAGGATGCGCAGCTTCAGCTTCTCGGCGACCTGCTCGGTCAGCGTCCGCTTTTGCGTCGGCGCCCTCACGCGGCGCGTTGTAACCCGGACATTGTCCAACAATCAACGGCGTTTGTTGGACAAACGAAAACGCCCGGGTTCTGCGCCATCACAAACAAGAAAACCCAGCAAGTCTGGACACTTGCCGGGTCTTCTCGGGTCGGCTGGGGCCGCCGCGACGCCTTCAGGGAGCGGGCGTGGTCGCCGACGGTGCCGGCGTCGCGCTCGCGCCGGGCGGCGGAGGCGCGGAAGGCAGGTGCGGACGCGCCGGCGCAGGAGCCGTCGTGGCCGCCGGAGCGGTCGTGGTGGTGGCGGCCGGCGCCGTCGTGGCGCTCGCCGCGGGCGGCGGCGCCGTATCCGCGGGACGGGTTTCGATGACGCAGCCGCCGAGGGCCGCAGCGGCGGTCAACGAGAGGACCAGGATGGTGTGGACTTTCATGGACAAGATCCTTGTTGGTCTGGGAGCGCGGGCGAGGGGACGAAAGACCCCGACCTCGGCTGAGACGAGGGCGAGCTTATCCGGATTCATTCCCGTCGGCGACCCCGTTCCCTGCGTGATACGCCGGGTCGCCGGCGGTCCTCCCCGTCGTGACGCGCTATATGGCGGGGCCATGCTCGTCGACACGCACTGTCATCTCGATCCCGGGAACGCCGCCGAGGGGCCCGACGCGGTCATCGCCCGTGCCCGCGAAGCCGACGTGGGTGCGTTCGTGTGCGTCGGGGTAGGCGGCGTCGACGAGGCGCGCCACGCGGTCGCGTTGGCCGGGCGGCGCCCGGACGTCGTCGCCACGGTGGGGGTCCACCCGCACGACGCCGCGAGCTGGGACGCAGCCGGGGAGGGCGCGCTGCTCCCCTTGTTGGCGGACGAGGGCGTGGTCGCCGTGGGCGAGGTCGGGCTCGATTACCACTACGATCACTCGCCCCGCGAGCAGCAGCAGCGCGTGTTCCGTCGCTTCGTCGCCATCGCGCGCGAGCTCGACAAGCCGCTGGTGATCCACACGCGAAACGCGGCAGAGGACACGCTGTCGGTGCTGGAAGAGGAGCGCGCGCGGGACGTCGGCGGCGTGATCCACTGTTTCAGCGAGGATCGCGCGTTCGCCAAGCGAGCGCTGGATCTCGGCTTCGACCTCTCGTTTTCGGGCATCTTGACGTTCAAGAGCGCCGTCGCGATCCAGGACGTGGCCGCGTGGGCGCCCGCCGATCGCATCCTGGTCGAGACCGACAGTCCGTATCTCGCGCCGGTGCCCTTGCGCGGAAAGCGCTGCGAGCCCGCGTTTGTCGTTCACACGGCGGCGCGCCTGGCCGCGCTCCGCGGCATCGCGCCCGAGCGCGTCGCCGAGCTGACGACGGACAATGCGTGCCGCCGCTTCGGCGAGAGGCTGGCGGCGGCGGTGCGATCGGGCCAGACTCGAGCTTGATGCGAGCGCGGGTGTGGATCAGGGGACCAGGCGCGCTGCTCGCGTCGGTCCTGGTCCACGCTGTCGGGCTCGGCAGCGGCGCGTGGCTGCTGTCGCGGAGCTTTTCGCAGGGGGCGCCGACGCGTGCCGCGCCACTCACCGTCGAGATCACGCTCGCCGGCTCGACGATGGATCTGCCGCCGATGAGCCGCGCCAGTCTCGCCGCTTCCGCCGACCCGAGGGCGCAGGCCGAGCCCGAACCTCCGGCGGCGGGCGGTGGCGATCACGAACCGCATCCGGACATGCAGCGGGCCGGTCGCGGCGGCAGCGACGTCGCGAACATGCGGGCGCTGAACCTCGCCGACAGCGACGACGGACTGACGCTCGACCGCGATCCGATGAACCGGCTCGACCGCAGCCAGGTGCAGCGGCTCCGCACGGCGGCGCGGCGCGCGACGCACGACGACCGGCGTGCCACGCCACATCCGATGGAGCTGTCGTTCCTCGCGACGGGCCGCGGCCGCACCGCGTCGCGACGTCCCGAGGCGCGCTTCGATCCGTCGCGTGGAAGCCTGACAGGGCGCCTGCCGGCGGATCGTGGCAGCGCGGTCGGTGGCGACGAGGTCGAGGACGGGCGCGGCCCCGAGCCCGAGCCCGGCGGTGTGCGCGACGGTCGCGACGCTCGCGCCCGCGCCGCCGGCATCCCGCGCGGCGCGCCCGGTCATGATTTCCGGCAGAGCGCCTCGGTGATGCTCGCGCGTCCATGGGTGCCGCGCGCACGCGCGGCCGTGCCGGCTCCGGCACGTGGTCGTCCGAACGACACCGTCGACAGCTCGCAGGAGGTCGCGAGCGCCGTGCGATCGCTCGTCCACGCAAGCACCGCTGGGGGTCGGTCCGGCGCGGGACCGGGAGGCGAGAACGCCCCGGGCCTGCCCGGAAGCGGTGGCGCGCGCGGTCCCGGATCGCGCGCGACGGCGGCCGGATACGGCCCCGGCGCGATCCGCGATCCGGGAGCCGACCCGCGAGCTACCGGCTACTTCCGCTCGATCCAGCGCAAGGTGCGCCCGTACTGGCGCGACGCGTTCCCCGAGTGGGCGATCGGCGCCGGGCGCGGTGGCGTCACGGTGGTGGGCTTCACCGTGTCCGGCGACGGCGGCGTCACCGGCATCCACGTGGTGCGCAGCAGCGGCATCGCGGAGTTCGATCGCAAGGTGATGGCGGCGCTGTCCGTGGCCGCGCCGTTCGGCCCCCTGCCGGCGGTGCTCGGCCACGGTCCGCTCGCGCTCAGGATCGCGTTCGACGCGACGAATCCGCCGGTGGGGCGCGACGGTCCGGGCAACGGCCGGCGGCGCTGAGCGCGACCTTGACAGCCCAGGCGCCGCGCGATCATATTCCCGCCCCCCGCCGAAGTAGCTCAGTCGGTTAGAGCACGCGCTTCATAAGCGCGGTGTCGCCGGTTCAAGTCCGGCCTTCGGCACCACGGTCCGCTAGGACCGCTTGGGAACCAGCAGTCGTTCGAGCTCGGCGGCGACCTGGCCCGTGCGGTCGACGCCCGCCGAGCAGTGCACCAGCACGGGCTTCTCCGCTTGTTCGAACGCGGTGACGACGCGTCCCAGCTCCTCTGCGGTGAGCGGCGGGTGCTGGTGGTCGGCGATCGGGATGTGGCGGACCTCGAAGCCGAGCGATCGGTACACGCCGAGCAGCCCTCCGACGCCGAGCAGCGCCGGGTAGTACTCGGCAAGCTCCGCATCCGCGAGCAAGCAGATCACCGTGCAGATGCCAAGCCCGAGCGCCTCGCGGCACCATGTCTCCACCACGGCCCGCCGCACCTTGCGGTCCGGGTAGCCGGGCCGGGCGGCACGCGCCAACACGTTGAACACGACCCACCCGCTCATGGAGTTGCCTACGGCAGCTCCCGGGCCGAGTTGAGTCTCAATCGAGGCGATTGCGCGCGCGCCGTCGTCGCCGGCGCGCGGCGACGGCCAGCGGCAGGCCGAGCAGCGCCAGGATCGGGTCGTTTCGCCGCTCTCCGGGGACCGCGCAACCGCAGCCGCCCTTCGGCTCCAGGGCGGTCTTGCCCGCGCCGCCGTCCGTGTCCGGCAGCACGCACTTACCGTCCGCGTCGATTTCCAGCGGCTTGTCCGCGGTCAACAGCTTGCCCTGGTCGAGGGGCGTCGACAGGTCACCGGAGTTGCGGTTGTCGTGGTGGAAGCTCTCCCACGAGATGGTGCCGTCGGTCGTACCCTTCGTGTGCCAAGCGTACAGCCAGCCGGAGCGGGAGTTCACGACGACCTCGAGCGACTTGTCGCCGTCGATGTCGCCGACGGCGGTCGTCGAGATGACCCACTGGCCCGTGAACTTCGGCCAACCTTCGGGCTCGCGACCGCACGCGTCCGCGGCGTGGACGTAGAACCCGCCGCTGCCCGTTATGACCTCGGGATAGCCGTCGCCCGAGATGTCGGCGATGGCCTGGCCGTTGAAGAACGTGAAGTCCTCGAGCACGACCGGACTGCCCGGGAACATCGCGCCGGTCTTGCCGTTCCACATCGCCAGCAGCTCTTGGGAAAGGCCCGTCGCCTTCGTGCCCTTCGCGAGCAACCCTTGCGCCATGCTGAGCGAGCCCCCCGACGTCGTCACGTCGGGGGTTCCGTCTTGATCGAGATCGCCGGCCGCCGGCTGCGCGAACAGCGGGAACATCACGTCCGGCGTCGCGGCCTTCGAGTCAGCGCCGAAGATGCTCGTTTGTTGGATGCCCCGCGCCGTCTGGCCGGGGTTGTTCGGGTCATCGTGCACCGGCAGCGAATTCGGCGGAGCCGTGAGGTGGCTCTGTGCCAGCGGCGAGAGGAACCCGGGATCCGTCGGCTCGATCAAGGGCGCGCTGACGTTTCCGTGCATGATCGCCTCGGGAACGCCGTCGCCATCCATGTCCGCGGCGATCGGCGAGTTGCCGACGCCCTCGGCGACGAGAGGGAACAAATGGAACGACGTCATGCGGACCGGCCAGTTCTTCATCTCCTTGCCGGTCTTGCCGTCGAGCAGGTGGAACGCGCCGGCGCCGGCGCCGCCGCCGATCTTCTCGTTCGACCCGACCAGGATGTCGGGCGTGCCGTCCTTGTTGAAGTCGGTGACCGTCGGTGTCGTGATGATGCGGTTGTATTCCTTGGACTCGGGGGCGTGCACGCGCACCGGCCAACCGGGAAGGATCGAGCCGTCGCCCTTGTAGATGTGGACGAATCCGTCGAAGCCGACCTGGATGATGTCGAGCTTCTTGTCGCCGTCCATGTCCGCGAGCACGGGGCTGCCGAACGCGCCGCGGTCGATGATCGACGTCTCGCTCATGCACAGCGTGGCACCGCCCGGCGGAGAGCCGTCCGGCAGGCACGAGGGCACATCCGGCATGCGCACCGGGAAGCCGGGCACGACCGAGCCGTCGTCGTTCACCGCGTACGTGGTTCCGCTGTACGTCGTGAACACGATCTCCGGCTTGCCGTCGCCGTCGACGTCGCCGATAGCCGGTGTGGCGACGATCGCTTCGCGGGCCAGATCGGCGTCGACGCCGTCGGGCGAGGTGTAGGCGGGCGCACTGCGATGGTCCGGGCGGCCCGCCGCGCCGTCGAGGCCGTCGAGCTTCTTCGCCTTGAACGGGAACCCGGCGAGCTCTGCCGGCTTGCCGCCCTTCACGGAGAACACGTGGAGCTTGCCATCCGACGTCCCGACAACGATGTCGCGGACGCCGTCGCCGTCGATGTCCGCGAGCTTCGGACTCGATTCACCCGACGACCCCAGGTAGATGGGGAAGCCGCTCGCCAGGTCCGGATCCTTGTGCACGTAGTATGCGCGGCGGAGCTCGCCCGGCACGTCACCGATGCTTCCGCCGTAGTGCGCTGTCGCGTGCACGCGCACGGTGACCGTGAAGTCGTTCTCGCCGTGCGGACTGTCGACGTCGCGCGGATGCGTGACGTCGATCGAGCGCACGTCGAACTGCGCCAACGGCGCATCGGTTCCAGACACTACCGAGCTTGCGACGTTGTCGACCTCGGTGATGGTCTTGAAGTCCTTTTCCAGGGGTTGCACGCCGGGCGCCCACTCCACCTTGTAGTCGTAGGACGTGGCGCGCTTGGCGCTGACCGCGCCCATGATCGGGACCGGCGCGGTGAGCTGGTCCGGATAGAGCACGTCGTACCAATGCGGTCTGACGATATCGACGTCCGGCGGGATCTTGCCGTCCCGCACCCACTCGACGGCCGTATTCGCGTTGGTGCGGCCGTACCCGAAGCGCTGATCGAAGCCGGCCTGCGACCAGGCGCGCGAGGCGTCCGGTTCGCGCGAGGCGGCGACGTCGATGTCGTCCGCCGTCATCTCGAACAGCTGCAGGACCTCGCCCGCTGTCAGTGGCGGCGTGAGGCCCACCTTCGTGCCCATGGAATAGACGAGGCCAGACAGACCCGACAGGTTGCCGGTAGCTTCGCTGGAGCACGGGTCGCCCGTCGCGGACAACAGGTTGTGGGCGCCGTAGTTCGAGCAGGTGTTGAAGCCGATGAAGCTGGTAGCGGTCGTGCTCTGCGGATCGGCGCCGAGCATGGCGATGGCGTGCACCGGCATGGTGTGGTTGGCCGCGGCCGGGACGTTCGCGTGGCGTGCGTTCTCGTCGGCCATGCTGGCCACGACCACGACGTTCTTCTTCCACGCGTAGTCGAGCGCGCTCTGCGCGTAGTCGGACATGTCGATGGTGCCGAGCGCTTCCTGGATGACGCTGGCCCCGTTGTCCGCGGCGTACGCGACGGCCGCGCCGAACGCCTGGCCGTCCGCGATGAAGCTGTCGCCGACGCGCAGCGGCACGAAGCGGCAAGCCGGGCAGATGCCGGCGCCGCCGATCGCGTTGTTCGTTCCGGCGCTCGAGTCGTGGGCTTCGCCCGTGCCGTGCCCGTAGCGCGTGTCATCGTACGGGTCGTTGTCGTTCTTCATGAAATCCCAGCCGGAGATGTCGTCGACGTAGCCGTTGCCGTCGTCGTCGGTTCCGTCCGAGAAGATCCCGTTGCCGTTGGCGTCCCTCATCTCGATCAGGTCGCCGGCGTCGAGCACACCATTTTGGTTGTAGTCGCCCTTGGGGTGACTGCCGTCCGCGTCGGGGACGAGATAGGGCGTGTCCGCGTAGTCGGCGATCGTCAGGATCCCGTCGCCGTTGCAGTCGAACAGATCCTGCGTGGGCTGGCTCGGGTCGAGCGGCGCGCACGGCGACGCGTCCGAGTGCAGCGGGAGGTGGGTCGAAAGCTCGCGCTTGTTCAGAAACGCCTTGTCGAGCAGATCGGCGTCGTCCCACTTGATGCCGGAGTCCAGGATCGCGATCTCCGTGCGGTCGTCGCCGGTCGTCAGGCGCCAGGCCATGTCCACCGACATGCCCGACGCTGTCTCGCCCGCGCTCAGCGGCGGCGCGCCGGGCGAGCGATCCGGGATGTACGAGTACAGCTCCCACTGCCCGCTCTTGCGCTCGGCGCTGGTGCCCGCCTTGTATCCGTAGTCCGGATCGTTCGGCCAGTTCGCCGGAGACTTCAGCGTCTGCGGTGTTGCGTCCGGTGGCGGAGGCCACCCCGCTGCGACGTCGCGCGGAGCAACGACGACGGCCAGCACGATTGCTCCCCCGAGCGCGGTCAGCTTGCGACGCGCGGACTTCCGCGGATCGCGAGCAAGTTCGGGCACCTGCTTCATGCGGCCGAGCCTAGCACGAGCCGGCCCTCTGGCCGTCAAAGGAACTTGCGGGCGCTAGTTGTCGCCGAACAGATTGTGGATCCGCGAGTCGAGGGCCATCGCGATCTTGTACAGGCTCGAGATGCTGGGGCTCGATTCGGCGCGCTCGATCTGGGAAAGCAGCGAGATGCTGAGCCCGGTGCGCCGGCTCATCTGCTTGAGCGTCAGCTCCTTCTCCTTGCGCATGGAGCGGATGGTGTCGCCGATCAGTTTGTGGAGCTGCTCTTCCGGCGTCCGCGCCAGCCCCTTCTTCTTCATCACGCGCGCCAGGACGTCGCGGAACTCGTCGACGTTGAACGGCTTCTTGATGTAGTCGACCGCGTCCAGCTTCATCGACGCCACGGCCGAGTCGAGGTTCGGATGCGCCGTGAAGATCACGACGGCGATGTCGCTGTCGATCCCGCGGATGCGGCGCAGCACTTCGATGCCGTCGAGCTTCGGCATCATCAAGTCGAGGATGATGACGTGGTAGTCGCCGTGGCGAACCTCGTCTTCGACCACGGTGGGGTCGCTGACGGCCTTGACCGAGAAGCCATCCTTCTCGAGCAGTGTCTGCATGTAGTCGCAGATGGCGCGGTCGTCGTCGACAATAAGGATACGGACTGCGGGTACTTCGATCGGCACGGCTTCGTCCTCCGGGCGCCGGGTCTGGCCGCCTCGCGGCGCACCAGGACATTGCAGTGACACTATAATAGCGCCTGCCGCGGAGCACGGGGTCGGAATTCGCGCGTGCCGACAATAAAAGGGCACGGCGGCCGCGACGGAGGGGGGGATCGTCGCGGTCGCCGTGCGGAGAAATCGGCAGCAGAAGGAGGGCGGGGGGGCACTACCTCCGACTGCCGCCGGCTCTCCCTTGAAGCAGTACCCGTGCCAGCCGCGGGTCCCGTGATTCCAGCGGGTTATCTCCGGCTCCGGCGCACTGCGTCGCAAATCTGCAAAGCGAGCTTTCGGCTCCGCAGGGAGGCGGCGTGCGCTCCTGCTTCTTGCGCCTCCGCGGCCGCGTTCCGTGTACTTGACGTTCCCCTTCCGGACCGATACCCGTGCCCTTGCGTTCCGTCACCCGGCGGGACGAGCCGAGTCCCACCCCGAGTGGGAGCCGGGTCCGGGTGCCGCCTCCAGGGCGGCTCGGGGAGAAGGGAGCGCGAGCTCCCCGGGGCACCTCGCCCCGATTCCGACACCCCGGGGACGCCGACAGGGCGACCGATCCCGGTAGGAAGTCGAGGAACGATGTCCAAGTCCACGTCCGGCGACGATGCGAGCCAGCCGCCTCGCGGGCGCTATTTGTTCTCGCTCTGCCTGGCGGCGCTCGGCGTCGTCTACGGCGACATCGGCACCAGCCCGCTGTACGCCATTCGCGAGTGCTTCCACGGCGAGCACGCCGTGGCGGTCACGCACGAGAACGTGCTCGGCGTGCTGTCGCTCATCGTCTGGTCGCTGACCGTCGTCATCTCGATCAAGTACCTGGGGTACGTGATGCGCGCGGACAACCGCGGTGAGGGCGGCATCCTCGCGTTGATGGCGCTCGCCTCGACCCGCGCCCGCGGGCGCGCGGCTACCGTGGTGATCGTCTTCCTCGGGCTGTTCGGCGCGGCGCTGCTCTACGGCGACGGCATGATCACGCCGGCCATCTCCGTGCTGAGCGCCGTGGAGGGGCTCCAGTTCGCCGCGCCCGGGCTGCAGCACTACGTCGTGCCGATCACGATCGTGATCCTGGTGGGCTTGTTCTACTTCCAGCACCGCGGCACCGCGGGCGTCGGCATGATCTTCGGACCGGTGACGTTCGTGTGGTTCTTGCTGCTCACGGTGATGGGGCTGGTGCAGATCGTCGGCAATCCGCGGGTGCTGTTCGCCTTCAGCCCGACCTACGGCGCAAGCTTCCTGATCGACAACAAGATGCACGGCTTCCTGGTGCTCGGCGCCGTGTTCCTGGTCGTGACCGGTGGCGAGGCGCTGTACGCCGACATGGGACACTTCGGCGCGAAACCGATCCGCCTCACCTGGTTCGCGCTCGTGCTGCCGGCGCTGCTGGTCAACTACTTCGGGCAAGGGGCGCTGCTCCTGGCGCGTCCCGAAGCCGCGGAGAACCCGTTTTATCGCATGGCACCGGCGTGGGCGCTGTACCCGCTGGTCGTGATCAGCACCGCCGCCACGATCATCGCGTCGCAGGCGGTGATCTCCGGCGCCTTCTCGCTCACCCGCCAGGCGATGATGCTCGGCTTCTGGCCGCGCGTGCAGGTGGACCATACCTCCGCCAAGGAGATCGGGCAGATCTACGTTCCGGTCATCAACTGGATCCTCATGCTCGCGACCATCGGGCTCGTGCTCGGCTTCGGCTCGTCGACGAACCTGGCCGCGGCGTACGGCATCGCCGTCACGACCACGATGGTGATCACGACGCTGCTCGCCTACATCGTCGCGCACGAGGGCTGGGGATGGAGCATCGCGGCTGCGGGCAGCATCACGGTGCTGTTCCTGGCCATCGACATCGCGTTCTTCGGCGCGAACCTGATCAAGGTCGAGCAGGGCGGCTGGTTCCCGCTCTTGATCGCCACCGGCATGTTCCTGCTGATGACGACGTGGAAGAAGGGGCGCGCGGTCCTGGGCGCGCGCATCCGCGCCAACATCGTCCCGCTCACCGACTTCTACGAGCTTATCCGCGTCGAGATCCCGGCGCGCGTGCCGGGCACGGCCGTGTTCATGACCGGCAACGCCGAAGGCACGCCGCCCGCGCTGATGCACAACTTCACGCACAACCGCGTGCTCCACAAGCAGAACATCCTGCTCACGGTGATCACCGAGGAGATCGCGCGCGTGTCGCCGGAAGATCGCTTCGAAGTCGAGGAGCTCGACGAAGGCTTCGTGCGCATCGTGGCGCACTACGGCTTCATGGAGGAGCCGGACGTGCCCGCGCTGCTCGAGACCTCCCACGTCGCCGGCTACAGCCTGGAGCACACGACCTTCTTCATGGGTCGCGAGACGCTGCTCGCCGAAGGACGCGAGGGCATGTCGCCCTGGCGCGAGTCGGTGTTCGCGTTCATGAGCCGCAACGCCCAACGCGCCACCGCGTTCTTCAACATCCCGTCGGATCGCGTGGTCGAGATCGGCTCGCAGATCGAGCTCTGAGCCCGCGCGGCGCCGGATCGCGTGGTCGAGCGCGCCCCCGCGGCGCGGGCCCTCGGCGCGGTGCGCGGTCGTGATCCGTGATTCGGGATGCCGGTGCCGCGCGTGATCGGCGGTACGATCCGCGGTCGCGAGCCGTGATCCGTGATTCGGGATGCCGGTGCCGCGCGTGATCGGCGGTACGGTCCGCGGTGGTGATCCGTGATCCGGGCTGCCGGTGCGGCGCGGTATCCCGCGGGGCGCCGGTACCTATCGGATATTGTTGTCCGTTTGGCGACTATCCGTAGGTATTTCCAATCCGTCCGGCACACCGCGGGCGCGCTCCACGCCGCGGGGGCCTGCGCGCCTCGCCTTCCGCGCGCGCGCTCGTGTGCGCGCGGCAAGCTCGCGAGCGCCCGCTGCGCCGGCGTGCCGCGCCCGGTTCCGCGCCCGACGACGCTGCGGAGTCCCTGGAGAGGGACCGGCAAATCCCCGTGGGCGGATCTTGTCTGTCCGGGGCGTGCTTGATCGGGCGATCGCGTGGACGTATCGAGATGCCGGGCATGCACGTCCACCGCAGCAACCGTATGGAGGAGCTCGCCGCCGCCCTCGCGGACGTCGTGCGCCGACCCGTCGGGGCGGCGCTCGAGCCCGAGGTGGTCGTGGTGCAGAG
The DNA here is from genome assembly GCA_963775185.1 of uncultured delta proteobacterium. GTDB lineage: Bacteria > Myxococcota_A > Polyangia > Polyangiales > Polyangiaceae > JAPSGB01. Next base: position 256,012 of record CAVZIE010000027.1, read on the forward strand.
CAAGGGCATGGAGCGCTGGCTCGGCATGGAGCTGTCGAAGCACCTGGGCGTGTGGGCGAACGCGCGCTTCCCGTTCCCGCGCGCGATCGTCGAGGAGCTGCTGGGCGCGGTGGAAGGGCGCGAGGCCGCGGTCGACCCGTTCTCGCGCGAGGCGCTGACGTGGTCTGTCGCGGCGCTCTTGCCTGCGCTGTGCGCGGGCCCGGACTCCGGCCCGCTGGCGGCGTACCTGGCGGGCGACGAGCGCGCGCGGAAGCGCATGGCGCTCGCCGAGCGCGTCGCGAACACCTTCGATCAGTACGCGGTGTATCGCCCCGAGCTCGTGCTCGGCTGGGAGCGCGGCGAGCCGGGCGGCTGGCAGGCGGAGCTCTGGCGCGCGCTGGTCGGGCGGCACGGATTCGGGGCATGTGGCTGCGCGCGCGCGACGCTTCCTCGCCGCGTGGCCCGCGCTCGCGCAGCTTCCGGAGAGGCTGCCGCGTCGCATCGCCGTGTTCGGCGTCTCGACGCTGCCGCCGCTGTACCTCGAGGTGCTCGCCGCGGTCGCGAGCCGCGTCGAGGTGCACTTGTTCCACCTGAGCCCGTCGCGCGAGTATTGGGCGGAGATCCGCTCGCGCCGCGAGGAGCTGCGCGGTCTGTGGCGCGGCGCGGACGTCGACGAGCTGGCGCTGACGCGATCCGGGGACGTGCCGCTGCTCGGATCGCTCGGCCGCGCCGGGCGCGACTTCCAGCGCGTGCTCGAGGCGCAGGTGGACTACGTCGAGGACGGGCGCGATCTGTATCGCGAGCCGGGTGCGGACACGCTGCTGACCGCGCTGCAGTCCGGGATCCTGCATCTCGAGCCGCGGGTCGCCGCGATCACGGACAACGACCGGTCGATCGGTGTCGTGTCGTGCCACGCGCCGATGCGCGAGGTGGAGATCCTGCGCGATCAGCTGCTGGCGATGTTCGATGCGGATCCGACGCTCGAGCCGCGGCAGGTCGTGGTCATGACGCCGGACATCGACGCCTACGCACCGCTGATCGACGCGGTGTTCGGCTTCGAGCCGTGGGAGCGCGGCTTCATCCCGTATCGCATCGCGGATCGGTCGCTGCGCGCCGAGAGCGCCGTCGCGCAGGCGTTCGTCGCGACGCTCGCGCTCTCGCGAAGTCGCATGAAGGCGAGCGAGGTGCTGGATCTGCTCGCGCTGGAGCCGGTGCGCGCGCGCTTCGGCATCGCCGCCGACGAGGTCGAGCAGCTCGAGCGCTGGGTGCACGCGTCCGGTGTGCGCTGGGGCGTCGACGCCGCGGATCGCGCTGCCCAGGGCCAGCCGGCGCTGCGCGAGAATACCTGGCGATTCGGCTTCGAGCGCCTGCTGCTCGGCTACGCCATGGCCGGCGACGGCACGCGGCTGTTCGAGGGCCGGCTACCGCAGGACGATGTGGAGGGCGGCGCGGCCGAGGCCGTGGGGCGGCTGGTCGACGTGTGCGAGCGGCTGTTCGCGTGGCGCGCCCGGCTCGTCGCGCCGCGGCCGCTGGTCGAATGGCAGCGCGATCTCGGCCGGCTGATCGAGGACCTGCTCGCGACCTCCGAGCGCGAGGCGTACCAGATGCAGGCGGTGCGCGACGTGCTCGCCGAGCTCGTGCGGAACGCCGAGGCAGCGGGCTTCGACGAGCCGGTCCACCTCGAGCTGGTCGAGCAGCTGCTGGCGCGCCGCTTCGAGAGCGATCGCGCCGCCCACGATTTCCTGGCCGGCGGCGTGACCTTCTGCGCGATGTTGCCGATGCGCAGCATCCCGTTCCGCGTCGTGGTGCTGCTGGGCATGAACGACGAGGGCTTCCCGCGCAAGAACCAGGCGTCGGACTTCGATCTGATCGCGAGCAGCCCGCGTCCCGGTGATCGCTCGCTGCGCGACGAGGATCGCTATTTGTTCCTCGAGGCGCTGCTGTCGGCGCGCGAGCGCTTTGTCGCGAGCTACGTCGGGCGCGGCATCCGCGACAACGAGCGCCGCCCACCGTCGGTGGTGCTCGGGGAGCTGCTCGACGCGATCGAGCAGGGCTACGGCATCGGTGCCGACCAGCTCGTCGTCGAGCATCCGCTGCAGCCGTTCTCCCCGCGTTATTTCCGCGCCGACGAGCCGCGGCTGTTCAGCTACGCGCAAGCGGAGGCCCGCGGTGCCCGCGCGCTTTCGCAAGGCAGCCACGCGGAGCCGCCGTTCCAGCGCCGCGCGCTCGCGCCGGCAGAGGCGGGGCCGATCGACGTGGACGCGCTCGCGCGCTTCTTCGAAAACCCGGCGAAGGCGCTGATCCGCGACCGCCTCGGCCTCGATCTGTCCGACGAGCCCGTGCTGGTCGAGGATCGCGAGCCGATCGAGGTCGGCGCGCTCGAGCGCTGGCGCATCGGCGACGAGCTGTTCCAGCTCGCGCTCGACGGCCAGGAGCTCGGCGCCACGCTCGAGCGGTCGCGCGCCGGCGGCGTGCTGCCCCTCGGCACGCCGGGCAAGCTCTTCCACGAGTCGTTGACCGCCGACGTGCAGGCGGTGGCGGACGCGGCCTCGGTCTGGCTCGACGGCGAGCGGCTCGAGCCCGTGATGCTGGATCTCGCGCTCGACGGCGAGCGCGTGACCGGCACGCTCCGCGGCGTCTACCCGCGCGCGCAGGTCCGCCGGCAGTACTCGCGCCTCAAGCCGAAGAACGAACTGTCCATGTGGATCCGGCACCTGGCGCTGTGCTGCGCGGCGCCGCTCGACCACCCGCGCCGCAGCGTCGTTGTCGGACGCGCGGCCGACGACGGCGATGCGTTCGCCCAGCGCGTCTTCCGCGCCGTGCCGGCAGCAGAAGCCGGAGCCCGCTTGAGCGAGCTCGTGCACCTGTACCGGCTCGGGATGTGCGCGCCGCTGGCGCTGTTCCCGGCGAGCTCGCGGCGCTACGTGGAGAAGCTCCCCGACGGCGAGAGCGATGCGCTCGACGAGGCACGCGAGACGTTCGCGCCGCCGGAGCACAACGCGTCGTTTTCCGAGTCGCAGGACGCCTACGTCCAGCAGCTCTACCGTGGTTGCGATCCGCTCGCTCCCGGGTTCCGGGCGGTTCCGGACCTCGCGCTGCCGACCTTTGCCGAGGTCTCGCGTGCCGTGTTCGAGCCGCTGATCGCGTGTCTCGAGCCGGAGGTCGCGCCGTGAGACGCCTCGATCCTCTCGCGATCGCTCTCGAAGGGCGTCAGCTCGTCGAGGCGAGCGCCGGGACGGGCAAGACGTACGCCATCACGACCTTGTTCCTGCGTCTCGTGGTCGAGCGCCAGCTGCCGGTCGAGCGCATCCTGGTCGTGACGTTCACGAACGCCGCCACCGCCGAGCTGCGCGATCGCGTGCGGCGCCGGCTGGCGGAGGCCGCGCAGGCGTTCGCCCACGCCGCGCGCGGCAAGACGCCCGACGACGAGGTGCTCGCCGGGCTGGCGCGCAGCTATGCCGGACGGCAGGGCGGGCTCGATCGTGCCCGCGCCCTGGTCGTCGCGGCGATCCATTCGATGGACGAGGCCGCGATCTCGACCATCCACGGCTTCTGCCAGCGCGTGCTGGTGACGCAGGCGTTCGCCAGTGGAGCGCGCTTCGATCTCGAACTCGTGGCGCAGCCGGGCCCGCTGGTGCGCGAAGTGGTCGAGGACTTCTGGGCGGATCGTTTCTACGCCGCCAGCGAGAGCCGCGTGCGCTACGCCATGGAGCACCAGGGCAGCGTGCCCGGTCTGCTGCCGCTCGCGCGCGTTGCCGCGGACTTCCGCGACGTGCCGGTGATCCCGCGCGTCCCGAGCGTGGACCCGGACCGGGCGCTCGCCGCGTACGTCGCGGCGCGCGAGCGCGCCGGTGCGGTGTGGCGCGTCGAGCGCGAGACGGTGCGCCACGTGCTCGCGACGAGCCCCGCGCTCAACCGCCAGACCCACCCCAAGGACAAGACCGACGAGCGCTGCGCCGGGATCGACGCGATCTTCGACGATGCCATCGCCGGCGTGGACCGCCGCGTGGCCGCGCTCGGGCGCTACGCGACCGGCGCGATCAAGCACAACAAGGGCACGCGCGCGCCGGAAAACCCGTTCTTCGACGCGTGCCGGGACTGGGTCGCGGCCTTCGAAGCCGCCTCGGCGGCCTTCGAGGATTGGCTGATCGGCGAGAAACAGGACTTGATCGAGACGGTCCGTCGCGAGCTGCCGCGGCGCAAGCTCGCCGCCGGCGTGCAGTCGTTCGACGACCTGCTGTACGGGCTCCGAGACGCGGTGCTCGGCAAGAGCGGCGCGCTCCTGCTCAAGCAGATCCGCGAGCAATATCCGGCGGCGTTGATCGACGAGTTCCAGGACACCGATCCCGTGCAGTACGAGGTGTTCCGGCAGATCTACGCCGGCGCCGGGTCCACGCTGTTCTTGATCGGCGATCCCAAGCAGGCGATCTACGCGTTCCGTGGCGCGGACATCTTCGCGTACCTCGGGGCGGCCGCGGACGCCGGCGACGGCGCCTGGACCCTGGGCACGAACTATCGCTCCGATCCCGGGCTGGTGGCGGCGCAAAACTGCCTGTGGTCGCGCGTGGCGCAGCCGTTCGCGCTGGAGCGGATCGACTACGCGGAGGTCGACGCGCGACCCGGCGCGAAGGACCGGCTCGTGGTCGATGGGCGCAGCGCGACGCCGTTCGAGATCGTGTTCATTCCGCGCGCGGGCCGCACCGGCAAGAAGGGGCGCGTGATCCCGAAGCGCTGGCTCGATCCACGCTTGCCGCGCATGGTCGCCGACGACGTGGCGCGGCTGCTCGCGCGTGCCGCCAGCATCGAGGGGCGCGCCGTCTCGCCGGGCGACGTGGCGATCCTGACGCGCACGAACCGACAGGCCCTCGCCGTCCAGGAGGAGCTCCGCGCCCTCGGCGTCCCGTCGGTGCTGCACGGTGATGCGAGCGTCTTCGATTCGGGCGAAGCGGTAGAGCTGGCGCGCGTGCTCGCTGCCATCGCCGAGCCCGGCAGCACGATGGCGCTGCAGTCGGCCCTGGCGACCGGCCTGCTCGGCGTGGGCGCGGAGGAGCTCCACGCCCTGCGCGACGACGAAAAGGCGATGGAGGCGTGGATCGCGTCGCTCACGGGCTGGCGCGAGCTGTGGGAACGGCGCGGGTTCGTACAAGCGTTCCGCCGCCTGTCGCGCGACCAGGCGGTGGCGACGCGCGTGCTCGGTCTGGTCGACGGCGAGCGCCGCTTGACCAACGTGTTCCATCTGGTCGAGCTGCTGCATCAGGCAGCCGTCACCCGACACCTGGGCATCCCGGGGCTTATCGCCTGGTTCGACGAGATGCGGCACGACGAGAAGGTGCGCCAGGGCGTGATGGCGGCCGAGTCGGCACAGATCCGCCTGGAGAGCGACGCCGAGGCCGTGCAGCTCGCCACGATGCACAAGAGCAAGGGGCTCGAGTACCCGATCGTGTACTGCCCGTGGCTCCACGAGTCGTCGCGACTGCGCAAGAACGACAAGCGCGTGGTGCGCTACCACGATCCGGCGGACGGCGACCGCATGCGGCTCCACCTGCGACCGGATGACGCCGCCATCGCGCACGCGGAGACGGAGGCGCACGCCGAAGCGATGCGCCTCGCCTACGTCGCGCTTACTCGCGCACGTCACCGCGTCGTGGTGTTCTGGGGCGCCGTGAACGGTCACGAGAACTCGCCGCTCGGCGCGCTCCTGCACGAAGGCGAGGGCGGCGAGAGCGCCGGCTCGCGACTCAAGTTGGGCGACGACGCGATGATGCGTCGCGATCTGACGCGGCTCGCCGACGCGTCCGGCGGCACGATCGCGTGGCGCGAGCTGGACGAGACGCCGGCGCCGGAGTTCACGCGTCGCGCCGCGCCGGCGCTCGAGCTCGCCGCGCGCGAGTTCCGGCGCGCGCCGCTCGACCGTCGCTGGCGGAGCTCCAGCTTCTCGGCGCTGCACGCCGCGGAGGAGGCACCGGCGGTGGCGCCGATCCTCCAGGGCATCGACCGGGACGCGCTCGGTGACGGCGCGCCGCCGCGCGTCGCGGACGACCGGGACGGCGAGCCCGTGGTGCTCGCCGGGTTCCCGCGCGGCGCGCGTCCCGGCGATCTGCTGCACCGGATCCTCGAGCACGCGGACTTCGCCGCGGACGACGTCGCGCTCGCGCGCGTCGTCGACGCCGAGCTCGGCCGCTCGCCGTTCGACGCGGACAAGTGGCGGACCGTGGTCGCGCGCGGGCTGTCGCAGGTCCTCGACACGCCGCTCGCTGCCGACGTCCCCGGGCTCCGGCTTCGCGGCGTGCCGCGATCGCGGCGCGTGGCGGAGATGGAGTTCGTGTTCCCGGTGGCGCATGCCGGCGGCGCACTCGATCCGCGCCGGCTGGCGGCCGTCTTCGAGCGCCACGCGCGTCCGCCGCTGCCGGCCACGTACGCCGCGCGGGTCGCGGCCCTGGGGTTCCAGCCGCTGGCGGGCTTCCTGCGCGGCTTCATCGATCTGGTGTTCGAGCACGACGGGCGCTTCTGGGTCGTGGACTACAAGTCGAACTTCCTGGGCGAGCGCGCCGGCAGCTATCGGCCGGGGCAGCTGGCGCCGCCCATGCTCGAGCACGACTACTACCTCCAGTACCACCTCTACACCGTCGCGCTGCACCGCTACCTGGCGGCGCGCCTGCCGGGCTACGACTACGACAAGCACGTCGGCGGCGTGCTCTACCTGTTCCTGCGCGGCATGGCGCCGTCGAACGAGGCGGGCTCGGGCGTATTCCGGGATCGTCCGTCGCGCGAGCTGGTCGCCGCGCTGTCCGCCGTGCTCGAGGCGCCCGACGCTCGGGAGGCGCGCCCGTGACGCTCTCGGTACTGGCGGCGGCCGGCTTCTTCTCGTCGCTCGACGTACGCTTCGCCGAGGCGATGCGCGCCATCGTCGACGAGCAGCGCGGCGAGGTCGTGCTCGCCGCCGCGCTTGCCAGCCGCCAGACGCGGGAGGGCCACGTGTGCGCGGATCTGCGTGCGATTGCCGGCACCGATGTCGCCGACGCGGAGGGCAAGCCGATTGCGGACGCGCGCTTCCCCGCGCTTGAAGCGTGGCGCGACGCGATCCGGTCGAGTCGTCTCGTGGGCGACGCCGACGCGTACACGCCGCTCGTGCTCGACGCGTCCGACCGGCTGTACCTGCGCCGTTATTTCGAGCACGAGCGACGTCTGGCCGAGCTGCTGTTGTCCCGCGCCGGACCGGCACAAGAGCCCATCGACGACGAGCTTCTGGAGGACGGCCTCGATCGCCTGTTCCCGGCGGTCGATCGCCAGCGCGACGCCGCCGCCCTGGCCGTCCGGCAGCGGCTGTGCGTCGTCAGCGGCGGGCCCGGGACGGGCAAGACGTCCACTGTCGTGAAGGTGCTGGCGCTGCTCGCGGAGCAGGCGCGGGCGCGCGGCCGGCGCTTGGACGTGGCGCTCGTCGCACCGACGGGCAAGGCGGCGGCCCGGATGCAGGAGTCGATCAAGCGGGCCAAGGCGGCGCTGCCGTGCGACGACGACATCCGGAGCGCGATCCCCGAGCAAGCGGCGACGATCCACCGTACGCTCGGCCCGGTCGGGGGCAGCCTGGCGCGCTTCCGCTTCGGCGCGGAGAGCCCGCTGTCGGCCGACGTGGTGATCGTCGACGAGTCGTCGATGGTCGACGTCGCGCTGATGCGGCGTCTGCTCGAGGCCGTGCGTCCGGCGGCGCGGCTCGTGCTGCTCGGCGATCGCAACCAGCTCGCGTCGGTGGAGGCGGGGGCGGTGCTCGGCGACATCTGTCGCGATGCCGGCGTCGCGACGGCGGGTCTGCTCGATCGGCACGTCGTCGAGCTCACGCAGAGCTACCGCTTCCGCGACGACGGTGGCATCGGCGCGCTCGCCGCGGCGATCAACCGCGGCGACGCCGCGGCGGCGCTGGCGGTGCTCGACGCGGGCGGCGAGGAGGTCCGGTTGGTCGAGGCGCCGCCCGGAGCGGCGCTCGCCGAAGCCGTGGTCGCGGGCTTTCGTCCCTGCCTCGTGGCGGCCACGCCGGGCGCGGCGCTGGCGGCGTTCGACCGCTTCCGCGTGCTGTGCGCGCATCGGACAGGCCCTGCGGGCGTCGATGCGCTGAACGCGTTCGTCGAAGCCGCGCTCGAGGACGCCGGCTTGCTGCGGCGGTCAGGCGTCTGGTATCCGCGGCGGCCCTTGATGGTGACGCGCAACGACTACCAGAGTCGATTGTTCAACGGTGACATCGGCATGATCCTGCCCGGGGACGCCGGCGCGCTGCGCGCGTGGTTCGTCGCCGCGGACGGCAGCAGCCGCGAGCTCTCGCCGTCGCGACTGCCGCCACACGAGACGGTGTTCGCCATGACCGTGCACAAGAGCCAGGGCTCTGAGCTCGACGAGATCGCGGTGGTGTTGCCGGACGCGCGCTCGCGGCTGCTGTCGCGCGAGCTCTTGTACACGGCGGTCACCCGCGCGCGCCGCCGCGTCGTCCTGCACGGCTCCCGCGAGAGCGTGGTCCGCGCCATCGAGCGTCGCGTCGCCCGCTCGTCGGGGCTCGGCGACGCCTTGTGGGGCGCAAGAATGGGCGAAAATTCTTCTACCAAGCGCTAGAATTTCGCAATATCTGTGCGGACTTCCCGCCCGGCGCGCGGCATGGGAATTGCAGTCTCGTCCGGGCGATGCGGCTAGCGGCGAAGCGAAGCGGGGCCTATCCTCGCAGCATGCGGTCGCTCCGCTCCCGTCTCCTGGCGCTGGCCATGGCCATCGCCGTGCTCGTGCCCGTGGCGAGCTTCGGACGGATCGCGTGGGCGTGCAGCATGACCGGCGAGGTCGTGGACACCTGCTGCTGCCCCGCGCCGTCCCTGGCGCCCGCGGCGCGTCACGCGTCGCGCGTCCAGGCGCAGGATTGCTGCGAGATGCGCGTCGGTCAGCCCGACGCCGCGGTGACGGCGTCCGCCGATCTTCCGGCGCTGGTGCCCGCCGCCGTGCTCTCCGGTCGCGTGCCGATCCTCGACGCGACGGCGCCGGCAGTGCGGTCGACGCTCACGCCGCTCGTGCGCAGTCGCGCGCCGCCACGAGCCGGCGTCCCCCTCTTCATCCAGAACTGCGCCCTGCTCGCTTGAGCCACCCGCCGCGCGCGCCCCGATCGGCGTCGCGCGGTGTGTCGTTCGCGCGCGGCTCGCACTCCCGGTGCGCCCGCGCCTCGGCTCCAGGTGTGTTCAGGAACGAGCAGGACAATGTCGAATACTCTACACAGGCTCCGCGGGTTGGCTGTGCCGTTGGGGCTGGTTGTTTGTGTCGTCGCGGCCGGCGTCGCGTACCGGAAGGCGCTGATCGCGTGGTTCTCCGGCCCGGCAAGCGAGGCGTCCGCGGTCGCGGCGACCGCCAGCGCACCTCCGCCCCCACCGGCGAAAGCGGCCGAGCCGGCGCTCGCCGAGTACCACTTCAAGGCCGGCGCGCTCGCGTCGCTGCGGACGGTCTACGCCGCCTACGAGCAGGTGCGCGCGCTGCTCGCCAAGGACAAGACCGACGGGATCGCGCCGCGCGCGCACCGCATCGACGCGGCGCTGGTGGCCGCCGGAAGTGCCGTCGAGGGCGCACCGGACGACGTGAAGCACGCGATCGACGACGGCGCCGCGGCCGCGAAGCGCCTCGGCGCGGCGACCGACGTGGCGGCGGCGCGTCACGAGTTCAGCGAGCTCAGCCGGGTGCTGGTCGCGCTCGCCGGATCCGACGCGCGGTTGCTCGAAGGCGAGCATGTGTTCCTGTGTCCGATGGCTCCCGGCTACCAGAAGTGGCTGCAGCCGTCGGCGACCCTCGACAACCCCTACATGGGCACGAAGATGCCGACGTGCGGCAACCCGAGCGCGCCGCCGAGAGCGAGCGACAGCGCGAAGCCGAGCGCCGGCGCTGCGCCCGCGTCGAGCGGCGACGTCGCGTACTGGACGTGCCCGATGCACCCATCGGTGCACGAAGCCGGTCCCGGCGCGTGCCCGATCTGCGGCATGACGCTGACGCCGGTGTCGCGCCAGGACGTCGAACAGGGAATCATCACCGTGGACGCCACGCGCCGCCAGCTGATCGGCGTGCGCACGGAGCTGGTCGCCAAGCGGCACTTCACCCACTCGATCAGGACCGTCGGCATGATCGCCTACGACGAGACCGGGCTCGCCGACGTGTCGTTGAAGTTCAAGGGCTGGGTCGGCAAGCTGGTTGCGGACTCCGTCGGCAAGCGCGTGCGCAAGGGCTCGCTGCTCTTCACCATCTACAGCCCGGAGGTGTACGAGGCAGAGCAAGAGCTGCTGACGGCGCAGAACAACCGCGCGCTCTTGCCCGACGCCGGGTTGCCGGGCAACGAGAATTTCCTGGTCGATGCCGTCAAGCAGCGCTTGCGACTCTGGGACGTGCCATCGAGCGTGGTCAGGCGCGTCCTCGAGAAGCACGAGGCCGTGCGCTACGTGCCGATCGTCTCGCCCGCCAGCGGCTACATCGTCGAGAAGAACGTGGTCGAGGGGTCGACCGTCGAGGCCGGCGCGCGGCTGTTCCGCATCGCGAACCTGGACAAGGTCTGGATCGAAGCCGAGCTCTACGAGTCGGAGCTGCCGTTGGTGAAGAAGGGTATGCAGGCGACAGTGACGTTGCCCTACGCCGGCGACCAGAAGCTCACGGGCAAGATCACGTTCATCTACCCGTACCTCGACCGCTCGACGCGTACCGGGAAGGTGCGGATCGAGCTGCCCAACCCGGAGGTCGAGCTCAAGCCCGACATGTACGCGAACGTCGCTATCGACGTCGATCTGGGCGAGCGCGTGGTCGTGCCGGAGTCGGCGGTGATCTACGCCGGTCCGCGGCGTCTGGTGTTCGTCGATCTCGGCGGCGGCAAGCTCAAGCCCAAGGAGATCCACGTCGGGGTCGCGAGCGACGATTTCTACGAGGTCAAGGATGGCCTCGAGGTTGGTGAGCGCGTCGTCACCTCCGGCAACTTCTTGATCGGCTCGGAGAGCCGGCTGAAGTCCGCGACCGGGCAGTGGTGACCAGATGACGTCCCAGGTCCCCGAGTCAGCGCGGCACGGCCTCGTCGCGCGCGTGATCGCGGCGAGCGCGAAAAACAGGCTCGTCACCATCCTGTTCGTGGTCGCCGGTGTGTTCTGGGGGCTGTTCGCCATGCGCAGCGGCCCGCTGGACGCGATTCCGGATCTCTCGGACGTGCAGGTGATCATCTTCACCGAGTGGCCGGGGCGCGGCCCCGATCTCGTCGAGGACCAGATCACGTATCCGATCTCGAGCACGCTGCTGGCTGCGCCGAAGGTCAAGGCGGTGCGCGGGCAGTCGTTCTTCGGCCTGTCGTTCGTGAACGTGATCTTCGAGGACGGAACGGACATGTACTGGGCGCGCTCGCGCGTGCTCGAGTACATGGAGAGCGCGAAGGCGAACCTTCCCGCGGGCGTCACGCCGACGCTCGGCCCCGACGCCACGGGCGTCGGCTGGGTCTACGAGTACGCGCTCGTGGACGAGAGTGGCAAGCACGATCTCGCGCAGCTACGCAGCCTGCAGGACTGGAACGTGCGCTTCGCCCTCGAGAGCGTGCCGGGCGTCGCCGAGGTCGCGTCCGTCGGCGGCTTCGTCAAGCAGTACCAGGTCACCGTCGATCCGAACAAGCTGCGCGGCTACGGCATCCCGCTGAACAAGGTGATCCAGGCCGTTCGCGACTCCAACGAGGAGGTGGGCGGTCGCATCATCGAGGTTGCCGGTCACGAGCAAATGATCCGCGGTCTCGGCTACGTGAAGAAGAAGGAGGATCTGGAGAACGTCCCCTTGAAGGTCCGCGGGGATGGCGTCCCCGTCATGATCAAGGACGTTGCCGAGGTCAAGATCGGCTCCGACATGCGTCGCGGCGCCGCCGAGCTGGACGGCAAGGGCGAGACCGTCGGCGGCATCGTCGTGATGCGCTACGGGGAGAACGCGCTGAACGTCATCGCCGGCGTCAAGCAGCGCATCGCCGAGATCCAGGCGGGGCTGCCCCAGGGCGTCAAGATCGTCCCGACGTACGATCGCTCCGGCCTCATCCAACGATCCGTGGCGACGCTCCGCCACACGCTGACCGAAGAGATGATCGTGGTGAGCGTGGTCATCTTCCTGTTCTTGCTTCACGCGCGCAGCGCGCTCGTGCCGATCTTGACGTTGCCCGTGGGCGTGCTGCTCGCGTTCATCCCCATGTACTACCAGGGGCTCACGATCAACATCATGTCCCTGGGCGGGATCGCCGTCGCCATCGGCGCGATGGTCGACGCGTCCATCATCATCATCGAGAACATCCACAAGAAGCTCGAGCACTGGGAAGACGAAGGGCGTCCCGGAAGCCGCAGCGACGTGATCGTCGCGGCGATGCAGGAGGTAGGTCCCAGTGTGTTCTTCGCGCTGCTGGTGATCACCGTCGCGTTCATGCCGGTGTTCACGCTCGAGGGCACCGAAGGCCGGATGTTCAAGCCGCTCGCGTTCACCAAGACGTACTCGATGGGCTTTTCCGCCATCCTCGCCGTCACGCTGACGCCGGCGCTGGCCGTGCTGCTGATCCGCGGCAAGATCCGCGGCGAGCACCAGAACCCGATCAACCGCTTGCTGGTGGCTGCCTACACGCCGGTCGTGCGCTTCGTCGTGCGCTACCGCAAGAGCGTGATCGCGCTGGCGCTCCTGGCGATCGCGATCACGGTGCCGGCGTACCTGCGGCTCGGCAACGAGTTCATGCCGCCGCTGAACGAGGGCGCGATCCTGTACATGCCCACCGCGCCGCCGGGCATGTCGATCGACCAGGCCACCAAGGTGCTGCAGTCGATGGACGCGAAGCTCAAACAGTTCCCCGAGGTCGAGCGAGTATTCGGCAAGATCGGCCGTGCGCGGACCGCGACCGACCCCGCGCCGCTGTCGATGGCCGAGATCGTCATCTTGCTCAAGCCGCGCGAGCAGTGGCGCAAGGGGCTGACCTGGGACGGCCTGATCAAGGAGATGGACGCGAAGCTCCAGTATCCGGGCATGCCCAACGTCTGGTGGATGCCGATCCAGACGCGCACCGAGATGCTGGCGACCGGCATCCGCAGCACGCTCGGCATCAAGGTCTTCGGCGACAGTCTGGCGGAGATCGAGAAGACCGCCATCGCCATCGAGCACGCGGTCGAGGGCATCCCGGGCACGCGCAGCGCGTTCGCCGAGCGCTCGACCGGCGGCTTCTATGCCGACTTCCACGTGAACCGCGTGGAGGCCGCCCGCTACGGCCTGAGTGTTTCGGACGTGGACAACGTCGTGATGACCGCGATCGGCGGCATGAACGTGTCCGAGACCGTCGAGGGACGCGAGCGTTACCCGATCAACGTGCGCTACGCCCGCGAGTTCCGCGATTCGCCCGACGCCCTCGATCACGTGCTCGTCGCGACGCCGACCGGCGCCCAGATCCCGATCTCCCAGGTCGCGAAGCTGAGCTTCTCCATGGGGCCGCCGATGGTGCGCAGCGAGAGCGGCAAGCTCGAGGGCTTGGTGTTCGTCGACGTCGCCGGCCGTCCCATCGCGGACTACGTGCGCGACGCGAAGGCCGCCGTCGCCGCCAAGGTGAAGATCCCGGCAGGGCAGCGCCTGGAGTGGGCCGGTCAGTACAAGTACTTCGAGCGCGCCAAGGAGCGGCTGAAGATCGTCGTGCCGATCACGCTCGGGATCGTGTTCCTGCTGTTGTTCCTGAATACGCGCTCGCTGACCGAGACCTTCATCGTGCTGCTCGCCGTGCCGTTCTCGCTGGTCGGTGCAGTCTGGTTGCTCTACCTGCTGCACTACAATGTGAGCGTCGCGGTCTGGGTCGGCGTCATCGCCCTCGCCGGACTCGACGCGGAGACGGGCGTGGTGATGCTGCTCTACCTCACGCTGGCCCACGACGCGCGCCTCCGCGACGGCCGCATGCGCACCATGCAGGATCTCTCCGACGCCATCGTCGAGGGCGCCGCCAAGCGTATTCGTCCCAAGCTCATGACGGTCATGACGATGATGATCGGCCTGGTGCCGGTCTTGTGGAGTACGGGGACGGGCGCCGACGTCATGAAGCGCATCGTCGCGCCCATGGTCGGCGGCCTCGTGACATCGTTCCTGCTCGAGCTCACGGTGTATCCGGCGATCTTCGCGATGTGGAAGAGGCGCGCGCTCGGGCGCGAGGCGGCGCCGGTCGACTGAGCGTCATGCAGGATGCACGCTGCGACGGCGCCTTGTCCGCGCCTGCGCGACGTGGGAGCGTTCAGCTACACGCATGTCGACGCGAGGTGTCGTGCTGCTCACCGTGATCGCGGCGCTCGTCTCCTTCCGGTGCAGCGCCCCCGACGCGCCGGACACCGACGGCGGCAACGGCAGCGGTGGCAACGGCTTCCATTTCGACGCGGGGGCGGTCATAGAAGCTTGCGTACCCGTCGACGCCACCGCCGACGCCGCTCCGGCCGGCGACGCGGACGCGACCGTGCCGAGCTGCACGCCGTCGCGAACCGACGTCCATTTCGGCCGCGACGTGAGGCCGATCTTGACCGCGTGCTCCGGAGAGATCTGCCACGTGGCGCAGTGGGCCGGGCCCGACCCCTGGCCGACGATGGTGGGCAAGCCCGCGCGCGAGTGCTGCGACGGTCGCAAGATCGTCGATCCCGGCAACCCGGACGGCAGCTACCTGCTCCAGAAGCTCGAGGACCACGATCTGTGCGCCGGTCGCCAGATGCCATACGACCAGACGCCCCTGGCCACCGACAAGCTCCAGACGCTGTACGACTGGATCTGTCTCGGCGCGCTGAACGACTGAACGTGCCCGGCGTGTTCGCGTCTCGAGTGCCGCGCGCCCGGGTCGGGTGCCCGCTCCGTGATGCGTCTCGCCGCCGGATCCCGCGTCCGTCGGCGGCAATCACAGCCCCCCGGCGGCTTTGAGGGATCGTGACGTGCGGGCCGGGGACCTCCGGTGGGCGGGCCGGGGTGGAGGGGAGGTGGCCGGTCCGGCGCGGCCGGCGCCACGGTCCGGGCGAGCCGGGCGCGACAATCCGGCGACAAGAGCGGTTTCCCGCCGGCGCGGCTTGCGCGACGCGACAAAACACAGCCACAATATGCGGGCCTTGCCGGCGGAGTGGTCCCCGGCGGATGGAGACCAAAATTGACCGACGTCCTGGGCGCTTCAGCCGACGCCGAGCTTGCACAGATCGACGAGGTGATCGGGCGCCTCGTCAAGAAAGCGAATGCGCAGGGCGCGTTCCTGATCGATCGTGCAGGCCAGGTGGTCAGCGCAACCGGCGAGATGGAGGAGCTGGACTCGACCTCGCTCGCCTCGCTCACCGCCGGCAACGTCGCGGCGACCGACGGCATCGGGAAGTTGCTGCTGGCCGGCGAGTTCTCCGCCCAGTTCCACGAGGGCAAGGACACACACGTGCACATCCGCCTGGTGGGCAAGCGCGTGATCCTGGTCGTCATCTTCGGGTCGAACTCGAGCCTGGGTCTGGTGCGTCTGCGCTCCCGCGAGGCCGGCGACGAGCTCGACCGCTTGTTCGAGCTCATGATCCAGAAGCAGCACGCTGCACCGTTCGGCGAGATCAGCGACGGTGACCTCGAGGATCTCTTCAACTGAGCGTCCGGGAGGCGACGGACGGATCGGGACGCCGCCCGGTAGCGGCAAGCCGGCGACCGCCCCGGGTCGGGCGAGGCGAGGCAGCGCGGCCACGGATGCCCTGGGTGGGACCGGGCGCGTGACCCAGGGCTCGCGGCGCTGGGCGAGCGGCTCTGCGCTGCTGCTGGTCGTGGCGTGCGGATCGCGCGCGGCGGCCGTCGGGTCGCGGGAGCCCGCGGTGGTCGTGGTGCCGTCAGCGGCCCCGGGCAGCGCCAGCGCCGCGGCGGACGACGCACCGCCGCCGTCCCGCCTCGACTCGACGGCGCCCGCGCACCCCCGGGAGGGCGAGCAGATCTCCGGGCCGTTCGGCGGGATCGTCTGCCAGAAGGCCGCCGAGTGCTGCCGCAAGCTGTTGTCCGCCGCGGGTGGACCTCCGTCCCAGCTCACGTTGTGCGAGGCGTTCCGGAACCAGTCCGACGCTGCTTGCCGTTCGGTCCTCAACGCGCTCAGTGCGTCGGCGTCCGCGAACGGCGTGCACTGCTACTGAGCGCGCCGGCGGCGGTCCGCGGGATTCCGCGCCGAGCCGGCATCACTCCTCGATGGAGAGGTCGAGCTCGGCTGCCAGGGGCAGATGGTCGCTGGCCTGGCGCGCCACACCATTGCGTGGCGGCGCGCACGAGCGCACGCCGATGGCGCCGCGTGCGAAGAGCCCGTCGAGCGGACGTACCGGTAGCCAGGCGGGGAACGTGTTCGCGAGCTTGCCGGCTCGCCGGAACCCCGCGGGCTGGAGAAAGCGCGGCCCGAGCGTTCCCCACACGTCGTTCAGATCGCCGCCCAGAACCACCGGCGTGCGCTGGTGCAGCCCCTTGAACGGTTCGCTCGCGAGGAAGCGATCGAGCTGCAGCCCGCGCTCGGACCCGGCCAGGCCGAGGTGCAGGTTGTGGAACACCACCGTCCGCGAGTGCTTGCCAAAGCGCACCCGCGTGCGCGCCTGCAGTGCACCGCGCTTCTTGCGCGTGCCGATGGTGAGATCCACGTGGTGGATGCTGGACAGCGGCCAACGACTGAGGATCGCGTTGCCGTAGCCGCCGACCGAGAACCGGTGCTGCGGCCCATACGCGCGGTGCGGCATGTCGAGCGCCGCACTGAGGAGCTCTGCCTGGTCGTGGAACTTGGACCGGGGCATGTCTTCGCTGACCTCCTGCAGCAGCGCTACGTCCGGCGCCAACGCTTCGAGCACTTCCACGACGCGGTCGATCCGGTAGCGTCGATCGACGCCACCGATGCCCTTGTGGATGTTCCAGGAGACGACGCGGAGGCGCATGGCGGAAAGGTCTGGCGAGTGTAGTATCCTGAGTGGGAGCGGCGCGAGCGCCACTCGGATGCGTGACATGACGGATTCGCCGCCGGACCTGGCAGGGAGGGTCGTTGCAGAGCGCTACAGGGTCGAGCGCCTGCTGGGGCAGGGCGGCATGGGGTCGGTGTGGGCCGGGCGCCACCTGACGCTGAACCAGCTCGTCGCCATCAAGTTTATCCATCCGAAGCTCGCCGGGAGCAGCGAAGCCCTCCGCCGGTTCGACACGGAAGCCAAGGCCGCGGCCCACATCAAGAGCCGGCACGCGGTCACGGTCTACGATCACGGGGTTACCGAGGACGGTCAACCCTACATCGTGATGGAGTACCTGGACGGGGAATCCCTCGACCAGGCGATCCGGCGGCGCGGGGCCCTGCCGCTGGCGGAAATCGCGGAGGTCGTCGCCCAGGCGTCGAGCGCGCTGGAGGAGGCTCACGCATCGGGCATCGTCCATCGGGACCTGAAGCCCGACAATATCCTGCTCGCCACCGATCGCGAGGCGCCGCGCTTCGGCTACACGGTCAAGCTGGTCGACTTCGGGATCGCGAAGATCGTCCACGACGACGCCGCCACAGGGGCGGCGGCGACGCAGGCCGGGACCGTGCTCGGAACACCGCACTTCATGAGCCCGGAGGCGCTGACCGCGTCGGCGCCGGTGAGCGCGGCGTCGGACGTGTGGTCGCTCGGAGCGTGTGCGTTCGCCGCGGCCTGCGGCCGCGTCCCGTTCGAGGGCGACGCCATCGGCGACGTCGTGCTCAAGGTGTGCGCCGCCCCGATCCCCGTTCCCAGCGCGGTGAATCCGCGGCTGCCGCGCGCATTCGACACGTGGTTCGCGCGTGCTTGCACGCGCAATCCGAAACAGCGGTTCGCCAGCGTTCGCGAGCTCTCCGACGCGCTATCGGATCTCGACCGCTGGGTGCAGGCGAACAAGGAGCACGAGTCGTTCGAGGTTCGTCCGGCTCAGCCCAGCGCGCTCGAGCTGGATATCCCCGAGCCGCGACCGGCGAGCCGGGGCGTGCTGTTGGCCGGACTATTGGTGGGCGCCGCCGTGACGCTCGGCGGCCTTGGATGGTTCGTCTACCAGCGCACGAACGAGGCCAACGAGGCGGTGCTGCGTACGGCGGCCAGCGCGAATGCCGTCGTGGACGCCGAGAACGACCGCAAGTTGGCGGAAGCGGAGAAGGCGTTCTGGGACGCGGCCGCGCACGATGCCGGCGCGGCGCCCTCGGCGCGCCCCGCCAAGAAGACGCCGCCACGACGCAAGCGCTGACCGGACGCCCGATCCCGGGCCGATCGACGGCGGGTTGTTCCTGGCTCGGCCGTGGGCCATGGGATATGGTCCGGCAGCCACGAGAGACGGAGGAAAACGGCGATGATCGACGAGATCCTGGACGAGCTCCGCGACGCCGGGGACAAGGCGAAGGACGCGCTCAAGCGCGAGCTCTCGAAGCTCCGGACCGGGCGGGCGCACGCCGGAATGCTCGACATGGTCCGGGTGGACTACTACGGCCAGCAGACCCCGATCCCGCAGATGGCGACCGTCAACGTGCCGGAGCCCCGTCTCATCACGGTCAAGCCGTGGGACAAGAGCCAGGTCAAGGCCGTGGAGAAGGCGCTGATGGAGAGCGATCTCGGCCTGAATCCCCAGGTCGACGGCGAGGTCATCCGCATCCCGATCCCGCCCCTCAGCGAGGAGCGGCGCAAGGAGCTGGTGAAGTTGGCCCGGAAATACGGGGAAGACTGCAAGGTGGCGATCCGCAAGGCTCGCCACGACGCGCTCGACATGTTGAGCGAGCTGAAATCGGGTGGGGGCGCCAGCGAGGACGAGGTCGACCGCGCCAAGAAGCGCGCCGAGGAGCTCGTCTCGGAAGCCGGGCAGTCCGTGGATCAGATCGTTTCGGGCAAGGAAAAGGAGATCCTGACCGTCTAGGCCGACCCGGCGAAGCCGACCGAGGAGGGACGTCACCTTGACAGGGCCTCCCGCCAAGGGAAATCTCAGCTTCGTACAGGTCTGGGGCCGCGTGGCCAGGAAAGCGTTGGGAATGCGGGCGGTAGCGGCAGGAATCAGCGACGTCGGGCTGCAGCGCGACCACAACGAGGACAGCTTCGCGATCCTCGACGAGCAAGAGCTCTACGTGGTCGCCGACGGCATGGGCGGTCATCGCGCTGGCGACGTCGCGAGCCGTCTCGCGACGGATGCCATCATCGAGTTCTTCCGGGCCACGGCGTCGGACGACGTCACGTGGCCGTTCCATTTCGACTCGCGCCTCAGCGAAGAGGAGAACCGGCTGCTCACGGGCATCAGGATCGCGAATCGTCAGATCATCGAGCGCAGCGCGCGCTCGCGGGAGTGCCACGGGATGGGCACGACCGTCGTCGGTGCGCTGTTCAGCCCGAAGAAGAAGAAGATGTACATCGGTCACGTCGGCGACAGCCGCGCGTACCGCGTGCGCGACGGCGAAATCAAGCAGATGACGCGCGATCACTCGCTGTTCAACGAGTACGTCCTGGCGATGCCGGAGCTCACCGACGAGCAGCGCAACGAGCTCCCGAAGAATGTCATCACGCGCGCGCTGGGCATGCAGGATCACGTCACGGTGGATCTGCAGAGCGACGAGGCCGCGGTGGGCGACGTGTACGTCCTGTGCTCCGACGGCCTGAGCGGCATGATCGACGACCAGGAAATCCTCGCCGTGGTTCGCGAGACGCCGGAGCTGGCGGAAGCCTGTCGCCGACTCGTGATGCTGGCCAACGAGCACGGTGGCGAGGACAACATCACCGCGCTGATCGTCCGCATCGAGGACGGTCCCGCCGGCACCGAGAAGATCAACTTGCCGGATGCGATGCCGACTCCGCCCGGCGTCGCGCCCGGCGCGACCGCGATGTCCGAGTCCGATCAGACCGCGGACACGCCCCCCGCGGGCGTGGCGGCGGTGGCGGCGCCGGACTCGTCGCCTGGCGGTTCCGGTTCGTCGACGAGCTGACGGCTATTCGTCGCAGTTCTCGAACACGAACTCGCCGCTCGCGCCGCACGTGGTGCCGGTCGCGTTGCTGTCATCGAGCACCGCCGGGCAGCTGAACGTCGCCCAGATGTGCCCCGGTGCCACCTGGAGCGGATCGGGCGTGACCGTGAACGTGCAGGGCTGATCCCCGGGGTTCGAGACGGACGTCTGGTACTGCGAGTCGTACTCCGAGACGTTTCCCTGGCCCGTGCCGCCCTTCGTCGCCGTGCCGGCAAACTCGAACTGCGACGTCGGTCCCACGATCTTGCCGTTGATGGTGAAGTCGGTGCTGCCGTGGATCTTGCAGCTCACGTGGTAGCCGCTGTCGCCGTCCGCGAGGCGCTGGCCGGGGGAGTTCGTTTCGTGGTTCGGCGGCTGGCTGTTCTTCGCCATCTGCATCGAGTGAACGATCTTGCAGAACTTCTGCGTCGCCGGATCGGCGCTCGCGAAAAGGCGCATCTGGACGTTGCCGTCCGGCGTGGCCGCCGGCGTGCTGCTGCAGCCCATCCCACCTACGGCCGCCAGGACAACCGCGACCACACCACCAAGACCAGCCTTCATCGATCTCTCCCGCGTTTGCCGAAGCTGTTGGATCCTTAGCCGATCCGTGACGCCTGGACCATCGCTTGTTGGAGGTCCGCCCACAGGTCCTCGACGTTCTCGAGCCCCACCGAGAGGCGCACCAGCCCGTCGGAGATGCCGATCGCGCGGCGATTTTCCGGGGGAATCGAGGCATGGGTCATGATCGCCGGGTGCTCGGCCAGGGATTCCACGCCGCCCAGGCTTTCGGCCAGGGTGAAGATGCGGAGCGACGCGAGGAAGCGGCTGGCGGGAGCGAGGCCGCCGGCGAGCTCGACGCTGATCATGCCGCCGGCGCCGGCCATCTGCCGTGTGCACAGCGCGTGGTCGGGGTGGCTCGGAAGGCCCGGGTAGTGCACCCGCACCACGCCCGGCGCGGCTTCCAGACGGCGCGCCAGTTCACCCGCCGACTCCACGTGGCGCTGCATCCTGACCGGCAGCGTCTTGATCCCACGGAGCACGAGATAGCAGTCCATCGGCGACGGCACCGCGCCGATCGCGTTCTGGAAGAACCCGATGCGTTCGGCCAGCGCGGTGTCGCTGGTGATCAGCGCGCCGCCCACGACGTCGGAGTGGCCGTTCACGTACTTGGTCGTCGAGTGCATCACCACCGTCGCTCCGAGCTCCAGTGGGCGCTGCAGCACGGGCGACGCGAACGTGTTGTCGACAACCAGCGGCAGCTTGTGCGACCCGGCGATCTCCGCCACCGCGCGGATGTCGAACACCTTCAGCATCGGGTTGGTCGGCGTCTCCATCCACACCAGGCGCGTGCTCCCGGTGATCGCCGTCTCGACCCGCGTCGGATCGCGCATGTCGACAAACGTTGCGGTGACGCCCATCGGCTTCATCACCTTGTCGAAGATCCGGAACGTGCCCCCGTACACGTCGTCGCCGCACACCACGTGGTCCCCGGGCTGCAGCGTGTGCAGCAGCGTCGCCGTCGCCGCGCTGCCGCTGGCGAACGCGAATCCGTGCGTCCCGCCCTCGAGCGCGGCCAGGCACTTCTCCAGGGCTTCGCGCGTCGGATTGCCGCTTCGCGAGTATTCGAAGCGCTTCGGCTTGCCGGGCTCGCTCTGGGCGAACGTGCTGGAAAGCACGATCGGCTGCATCACCGCGGCGTGGCCCGGGTCGGGCTCCTGCCCGGCGTGGATCGCGAGGGTCTCGAACGCGGCATCCAGCGGAAGGCTCATGGGCTGCTGCTTACCATGGCCCGCGCTGGGGATTCATGTCGGTCCGGCGCGGCCGGCGGCGCGCCGCGCCTTGTCTTCGGGGTGAGTGACGGGAATTGAACCCGCGACAACCGGAGCCACAATCCAGTGCTCTACCACTGAGCTACACCCACCGTGCGTCCGTCGGGACGTGCCGGCCCGGGCCCGGCGGACGGCATTTAGTCCACGGGGAGGGGGGGGCGCAACTGCCGAGGTGAAAAGAAGCGCTCGCAGGCGGCCCGGGCCGCGCGATCGCTTTCACTTCCCGGCCCATCCCGCTAGCCTGGGCGGGCTCGCCAGGGAGGCCCCGGTCCACGATGCGTCTGCCGCTTGTGCTTGCTGTTCCGCCTGCCGTCGCCTTGTCGGTGATCGCAGCGCATGCCTTGGCCCAGACGCCGGCGCCGCCGGCGCCGCCCGCCGCCGCTGCGAGCGATTCGGCCGCGGCGCCCGCGCCGCCGGCTCCGGCGCCGTCTTCGTCCGCCGCCGCCCCGGCGCCGGCCGGGTCGATCCCGCCGGCGCCGCCGCCGGCGCCGCCTCCGGCGCCGCCGGCTCCGGCCGGCGCCGCGCCGCCACCGGGCGCCTACGTGCCGCCGCCCGGTGGCTACGCTCCCGCGCCCGCCGGCTCGGCGTACGGACCCGCACCGTACGGGCAGCCCGGCTACTACGGGCAGCCCGGCTACTACCCGCCGCCGGGGTACGCCTATCCGCCGCCGCAGCCGCCGCCCCCGCCGCCGCCCCCGCGAGGCGTGCACGAGCACGACGGCTTCTACTTCCGCGTCGCGCTTGGTGCCGCGTACCTGCACGATTCGGTGTCGAGCGACGCGGCCTCGCCCACGCTGACCGGCGGCGGCCTTGGCTTCGACATGCTGTTCGGCGGCACTCCGGCGCCCGGCCTCGTCCTCGGCGGCGGCATCATCGCCATGCAGACGTCCAAGCCCACGGTGGATGGCGCCGCCGCGGGCTTCGACTCGTTCACGCTGAGCTCGCTGGGCGTGTTCGGGGACTACTTCTTCGATCCGAAGGGCGGATTCCACGGGCAGGCGTTCATCGGGATCGGCAACATGAGCTACGTGGATGCGAGTGGCAAGCAGTCGGCGAGCGCCGACGAGCCGACCGGACCGGTGTTCGCCGTCGGCCTCGGCTACGATTGGTGGATCGGTCAGCAGTGGAGCCTCGGCCTGCTCGGTCGCTTGACCTACGCGCCGCTCCACGTCGACGTGCCGCTAGCTGCGGGCGACAGCTACACCGAGCACGACACGCTGGTCGTGCCGGCGCTGTTGCTCGACGTGACGTATCACTGAAACCCGGTGGTCAGTCGAGCATCCAGTGCTGCGCGGCCGCACGCTGCGCGCGCTCGACGTCGTCGGCGTGGCCCGCATCCGGATCCCGGCGCCGCGCGGGTTCCGGCAGCTCGCCGTCGAGCGCGCGCAGCGTCGCGATCAGCGAACCGGACAGTGCCTTCAGGTCGTAGCCGCCTTCCAGCAGCAGCGCGAGCCGGCCCCGGGCCCCGCGCGGCATCGCTCTCATCAGGCGCGCGAGCATGCGCGCATACGCCGCGTCGTCCAGGCGCATCTCCGCGAGGGGATCGCGGAGGTGCGCGTCGAAGCCAGCGCTGATCAGCAGCAGGTCGGGGTCGTACTGTGCGATCACCGGGGCCACGATGCGGTCGAACGCGGCCAGGTAGGTGCGGTCGTCGGCGCCTTTCGACAGCGGGATGTTCAGCGTGTGACCGCGGCCTTCGCCCTCGCCCAGCTCGAGGCTGTCGCCGGTACCGGGATAGAACGGCGCCTGGTGCAACGAGACGTACAGCACCGAGGCGTCGTCGTAGAACATCTCCTGCGTGCCGTTGCCGTGGTGCACGTCCCAGTCCACGATCGCCACGCGCTCGGCGCCGCGGCTGCGCGCGTGCGCTGCCGCGATCGCCACGTTGTTCAGCAGGCAGAACCCCATGGCCGAGCCGGGGCGCGCGTGGTGGCCGGGGGGACGCAGCAGCCCGAGCGCGTATGCCGCCTCGCCCGACAGGAGCGCGTCCACGATGGCGATGGAGCCGCCGGCCGCGCGTCGCGCCGCCGCGCTCGATTCGGGTCCGTAGAAGGTATCCGCGTCGAAGTAGCCCCGTTTGCCGGCCGTCTGGCCGAGGGTCTCGACGTACCCGGGCGTGTGGACTCGAGCGAGCTCGTCGTCGGTCGCGTCCCGCGCCGCCAGCTCCAGCCGAGGCAGAGTCAGGTCGGCGCGGGCCAGGGCGGCGCGCGCCGCGTCCAGTCGTTCCGGCCGCTCGGGGTGGGGGACCTCCGCCTCGTGACGCGAAAACAGCGGGTCGTCCACCAGCGCAAGCGCTCCACTGGCTGTCCCGGTCGAATCCTGCATGTTCGTTTTACTCCGGCGGCCCGGATGATACCCTCGCGCGGGTTTCAACGCGCTCGGGCGCGTGCGACGGGACGTTCGGAAGGGATCCACAAATGCGCTGGAAGATCATCATCGTCAACGCTGGCATCGTCGTCATCGTTGGCCTCCTGTCCTTCTTCCTGCTGCAGACTTCCCTTGGCGATCTGGTGTCGAACCGGAGCGCGCGCAAGCAGGAGGTCGAGCAGGCGCTGGGCGCAGCGAACGCGCAGCTCGCGCTCGACGCCCTGCGGATCGAGCGCTGGCTGGACGAGCGCGTGACGACCGATCCGGTCCGCGGCGTGTTCTCCAGCGGCACTGCCGACGCCCGGAGCGAAAGCGCGACGGCCCAGGCCAACAAGCTCCGCGACGCGGCTGTCGCGGAGGCCAGCTTCGCGAAGATGGCGCCGTCTCTCGTCTTGTTCGTGGACAAGCAGGGTGTGGCGCTCGGCCGCAACGGTTCGGCGCTGATGCGTGGGGACAAGGTCGCCGACGCCTATCCGTCGCTCGCCGCGTCGCTGAAGAGCGGCAACACGGGCAGCGCGATCTGGCTGAACCGCAGCCGTCAGGAGCAGCTGCTCGCGAGCTACGCGCCGGTGCGGGGTGACGACGGCAAGGTCATCGGTGCGGTCATCGTCGGCACGCCGCTCAACGACGAACGCCTGGCGCGCACCAGCGATCTTACCAGCGGCCACCTGCTGGTGCTGGGCGTCATGGCGGGCAACCAGCTCGAGCTGATCGCCAACAGCGGCAAGGTCGGCCCGGACGTGATCACCGCGGCGGCCACGGCGCCGGTGCAGGCCGCCGCCAAGAGCGCGCTCTCGACCGACAGTGTCGCGGCCGCCGACACCACCGCGGCAAACCAGGTGTTCGGTGCGACGGCGCTGACCGGGTACGGCCAGGACACCAAGGCCGTGCTGATTTCCGCGGTGCCGGCCTCGCTGGTGCCGAACATGATGAGCCTGCTCTGGCCGGTGTTCGGTGTCTCGGCGCTCGGCATCCTGCTGGTAATCGTCGCCGGCGTTCTGCTCGGCAACTACATCGACGTGCCGCTGTCGGAGCTCGAGGACGGTCTGCTCGCCATCATCAACGGCCGCACCGACCTCCGCTTCCAGATCGAGCACGCCGAGCTCGGCGGCCTGGTGTTCCGACTCAACTCGCTCCTCAACGCCTTGATGGGCGTCGCGGAAGACAACACGGACGACGAGGGGCGTCCGTCGCGGCCCGCGACAGCGAACGATTTCCAGGAAGCGCTCGCCGTCGACGAGAGCTCGGTCTCCGGGCAAGCCGTCGATCCAGGCGTCGCGGCGGCGCTCGCCGCCGAGCCGCCGGCGCAGTACTACGGTCGGCTCTTCAACGAGTACATTGCCGCGAAGCGCCAGCTCGGCGATCCGGTCGATCACATCACGCAGCAGGCGTTCATCGCCCGCATCCAGGGCAGCGAACAGGAGATGACCGCCAAGCACGGTCGTCCCGTGCGCTACCAGGTGCAGATGCGCGACGGCTCGGTGGTGCTGATCGCCGTACCGCTGCCCGGCTGAGCCCCCGCGCGCCTCGCGGTTCCGCCCTGCACCACGCAGGGCGGGGGAGCGCTGCCGTCCACACGTGCCCCGCTTCGAGGCGCTTTCCTGCATGACGAGCCGAATCGGGCTATAAGCTCGCGCGGTCGGTAATCAGCCCGCACCCCGGCGGGGCTCCGGAGCCAGCCCGCTGCGAGCATGGAAGGAACTATGGGCGTTTTCGACATCTTCAAGAAGAAGGGCGAGGCGGCGCCGCGCAAGAAGAGCGACCGGGAGATCGCGCGCCTGACGCGCCTGGTCGGCGACAAGATGAGCCAGAACTACGATCGCCAGGAAGCGATCGAGGAGCTGAGCCGGATGGCCAACGCCGAGGCCGCGGTTGCCCTCCTCAAGCGATTCGATTGGACGCTCGACCCGTCGATCACCGATCAGGAGGAGAAGGACTCCGCTGCGCGCGGCATCGTCGGCGCCGGCGAGGAGGCGCTCGAGCCGCTGCGCGCCTACTGCGCCCGCGCGGAGAGCCTGACCTGGCCGCTCAAGATCATCCAGCAGATCGCCGCGTCAGAGGACGTCGTCGATGAACTGCTCGGCATCCTCGACCAATTCGACACGGAGTACGTGCGCAATCCCGAGCCCAAGGTCCAGCTCATCGGCATCCTCGAAGAGTACCCGTGCGACGACGTGCGCGAAGCCGTCGAGCCGTTCCTGCAGGACGCGAGCGAGCCGGTCCGGTTCCGCGCCGTCACGACAACCTTCGCCATGAACGACCCGGGCAGCGTTCCGTCGCTCGTGGCCGCCCTGGTCGAGGAGGAGTCGCTCCGCGTCAGGAACCGCATCGCCGCGGGCCTCGCGGAGCGCGAGTGGAAGGTCGCGTCGGAGCTCGTCGAGGCGTGCTCGGAGGCGCTTCCGGACGACTACCGGCTGTCCGACGGGCTCGTGCGGCGCCGCTGACCCGCCCCCCCGGGGCGCCGGCACTCGAAGCGCGCCCCGCCGCCGCTCACCGTCGGTCGTGCGCTGCCCCCGACGCTGGCAGCCGCTCACCGTCGGTCGCGCGCTACCACCGCCAGTCGCACGTTGCGGCCAAGCCACCGTCGGGCTCGCGTCCCGGCCGGCGCCCGGAATCCCGCGTCGCGTCGGGCTCACGTCCCGCCAGCGTTCCGCTGCGCCGCTCCGCGTCGGGCTCGACTGGCCAGCCGTCGAAGCGCCGCCGGCCGTCGGAGTCGCACCTCGCTCGGCGCGGAAGCTTCGCTGCCAGGCGGGTCTGGGTGTCGGTCCGGCGCGGAATCGACGAGCGTGCGTCGGCGAACCGCGCGCCGCGCGGCATGTGACACGGTACCCGCTTCGTTGTGACGCAGCCCGGTGCGCTTTGGCCCGGACGTTCGCAGGCTACTCGCTGATGCGATACTGCTGCGGCAAGTAGAAGTTGTAGCTCAAGGTCAACATCTGGTTGAACTTGAACTCGCGATCGTTGCTGTCGATCGCGCCGTCGGGGAACTGGCCGTCCTTGCCGCCGCCGCGCGTGTCGAAGCCGGCAGTGTTGCGCGCGAAGGGCAGACCGCGCCACTCGAACCCGATGGCGTTCCACTTGTTCACGTAGAACGTGAATCCGAGTCCGAACGTCGGCGCGATGGCCATGTGGCTCGTGCGATCGAACGCCGCGTCTGCCGAACACTGCGTCCGCCCGCAGTCCTTGCGCTCGCTCACGCCGACGAACGCCGGCCCGGCGAAGAAGTACAGATCGGTGTCGACGAAGATGCTGTCGAACAGGGCGAGCTTGCCGCGGAACGGCACGGCGGTGATCTGCGGCGCGGCGATCCAGTCGATCGAGCCGAGCTGCTTGTGGAAGTCGGGACCCAAGTTGGTGCCGACCAGGCGCTGGTCGATTGTGGGCTGCCCCAGCGCGTCGTTGGCGGCGTGCTGGGCGCTCGCCGAACGTCGCGCTGCGTTCACGTCCTGGACGTGGTCGGAGAGGGCGGTGTTGATCTTGAGCGCGCCGAACGCGCCCCACACGCCGATCGCGAGCCAGTCGGTGAAGTTGTAGTTGATGCGAGCGCCGGCGAACATCGTGCGCTGGTACTCGTCGAGCAGGGTGAACGAGATGGCCGGCGCCACCTCGAAGCGTCCCTCGCGGTAGAGGCGCAGCTTGCGTACAGCCGGCGCGCCCGCGAGGGGGCCGGTCAGCAGGATTTCCTGCGCCTCGGCGCGCTCGGTGAGGCCGAGCATCGCGAAACCCGCGACCAGACCGGCCATGAGCCATCGCGCCGCTGCGTTCCGCGTCCTCGTCTTGGTCGTCGTGGTGCCCATCGTTGCCTGACCTCGCCTTTCCATCACTTCGGCAACCGATACTCGAACGAGAACGGGAGGAAGATGGAGACACCGAGCTGTGCCTGGACGTTGTTGGTCAGCTTCGAGTCGCCGTACCAATTGTCACTGTTCTGCTGCTCTTTCACCGTGGCAGGCACGCTGAGGTTCTCCAGCTTGTCGTTGAAGATGTAGTCACGCACCTCCAAGGTCGCGGCGAACCAGCGGTTCAAGAAGATGCGCAAGCCGATGCCCGCGTTGAACGCGACTTTCGGTTCGAACTTGAAGTTGCGGTTGTCCGGGTCGATGACCGGAATCGGCCGCGTGCTGATTGCGCCGACGCCGCCCACGACGTAGGCGTCGTAGTGGAAGATGAAGTCACCGAAGCCGGCGAACTTGCCGATCGCGGGGACGTAGCTGAAGTTCAGCGCGGCGCCCCACTGGTACTCCGTCAGCGGCACCGAGACGCGCGCGGAGCGACGAAGCTCGGCGTTGAACGCGCTGTCGCTGTTCGGGTAGTAGTTGAAGTTCGCACCAATCGCGAGGACGTTGGTGATGAAGTAGTTCAGCGCGACGCCCGGAGCAGGGTGGCTCACGAACTGGTCGTTCAAGGTGAACGACCAGTACGGGTTCAGCTCGACGCGATGCACACGCAGCACGAACAGCTGCTGCATCGCGTAGATCTGCTCCTTGAGCGGCTTTGCGGCTTCCTTGTTCATGTCCAGGTGTGGACATGCTTCGGGATCGATCTTGCAGATGTCGCCAAGACCGCCTCCCTCTGGAAGGCCGCCAGGCACTTCTTCGCCGCCGCCAGCGGCCGCGCCTGCGCCTGCGCCCTGGTCGCCGCCGGCTTGATCGCCACCTGCCTGATCGCCGCCGGCCTGGTCGCCGCCAGCCTGGTCGCCACCAGCCTGGTCACCCCCTGCCTTGTCCCCGCCTGCGTCGGCGCCAGCCGGTGCATCGCCCTTCTTCTGGGCCCATGCGCCGGCGGGGTACGCGCAAAGCAGAGCTGCAACGAGGAGCCCGATGCGAGTCTTCTTCATCGATGCCTCTTCCGTGATCCCCTGGAACGACCGCTAACTACGAGCTCTGCAACTGCGTGGAAATACTGAATAAATCCGCCACGAGCGAGTGCCGCGCGACTATATCACGCAGAAATTCTCGCGATCAACATCCAAATCCGCATTGCTCACGCGGCGCTCGCTTCGGTGTCCTTGCCGAGCAACGCCTCTACGAAATCCGTCGGGTGCGAAGTCGTGCAGATCGTCGGCTCGTTCGCCGAGTCCGATGAACCGCACGGGCAGCTTGAGCGTGTCGCAGATGCCGAGGACCATGCCGCCCTTTGCCGTGCCGTCGAGCTTCGTCAGCACGATTCCGGTCAGCGACAAGGCTTCCTGGAACTCCCGGGCCTGCGCCAAGGCGTTCTGCCCGTTGGTGGCGTCGATGACCAGCAGGATCTCGTGCGGGGCACCGTCCAGCGCCTTGCCCGCGGTCTTCACGATCTTCTTCATCTCGGCCATCAGGTTCGACTTCGTGTGAAGGCGACCTGCGGTGTCGGCGAGGACGACGTCCGCGCCGACCTCCTCGGCCTTCTTGATGGCGTCGAAGATCACGCTTCCCGGGTCCGATCCGTCCTTGCCCCGGACGACCTCCGAGCCGACGCGCTCGCCCCACACTATCAAGCTGCTGCACGGCTGCGGCGCGGAACGTGTCGCCGGCCGCGAGAACGCACTTGTGGCCCTCGGCTTCGAGGCGCGTCGCGAGCTTGCCAATCGTCGTGGTCTTGCCCGCGCCGTTCACACCCACCATCAGCACGACCGTGGGCTTCGCGGTCAGCGCGAACGCGCCGGCCCGATCCTCGAGCTCCAGCACGCGGCGCGCTTCAGCGCGCAGCGCCTCCCAAACCTTGCCGGAGTCGACGAGATCGCCCTTGCCGAGCGCGTCGCGGACGCGCTCCAGAATGGCTTGCGTCGTCTGCACGCCGACGTCGGATGCCAGCAGCACTTCCTCGATATCCTCGGCGATGTCCGCGCTGATCTCCTTCTTGCCGGTGATCAGCGCCTTGAGCTTGCCGAAGAAACCTTCGTCACCGCGGGATTTCGCCAGCCCCTTGCGCAGGCTCAGGACGTCGCGCACATGCGTGAGCGACGGTCGCGCCGACTCGGCGGGTGCGGGCTCTTCCTGCTCGGTGGCCTCCTGCTCGGCGGCTTCCTGCTCCGCTGCTTCAGCCTCCGAGTCGGCGCGCGCCTTCGGCGCTTCGGATTCCCGCTTCGCGGGCGCGGGCTGCTCTTTCTTCTTGGCGGGCGCAGCGTCGCGCTTGGCCTCCGCGCTTGGCGCCAGGCTTCTCCGGGAGCTTGCGCTCCTCTGGCGGCGCGCCGACGCGAGGCTCCTCTCGCTTCCCGAGGAACAAGAAGTAGATCGCGGCGAGCGCGACGACGGCGACCAGGATGTAGACAACGACCATCGGGTAATCGCTCTTCGCGAACGCGGCGCACTATAGGAACGCGGGTTCTGTCGCGTCAACGCCTGCGTCCCGCGCGGTGGTCGTTCGTACGCGGTTCTGGTGTCGATCCAGGCCACACGGAATTTTCTATGGCTGTCGCGTGCTGACGGGGCCGGCCGAGCGCGGCTCGCTCGCCTCGATCTCCCGCATCGTCGCTTCGTCGGGCGGATCGGCGCCGTACGCGGCCTGCTCCACCGCTTCGGCCCAGTTCGCGACCGTGTCCTGGCCGCGCTTGCGCGCGGCGTCCGCCAGGTGGCCGGGCGTCGGGTCGCCGGGACCGCTCCAGGCACGGTCCGCGTGGCGCGCCCACGCAACCAAGCCGTCGAGGAGTGCGCGGCGCCGCGCGACGAGATTGATGACGACGTTGCCGGGCGGCGGCACCGGCCGCGCGAGCGCGGCGTGCCAGCGCGCCGATGTCACCATGCGCGCGCCCTCGGCGCGGAACGCGTCGGCGTGTGGCAGCGCGAAGCTTCCGTCGGCGTCCGTCTCGACGCTGGCCGTCGTGGCGCTGCCCGCGAAGCCGGGCGCCACGAGGGCCACGCGTGCGTCGGGAATCGGCGTGCCGTCGTGTGCATCGACGACGCGTCCGCGCCAGCCGGCGCGCGATGGCCCGCGTTCGATCACCTCGAGCGACGGACGCCCCGGGGGGAGGCTGGCTGACTCGGGTCGTCGCGGCTCGACATGGGCGGGGCGTCGCCAGCCGCGGACCAACCAGATCGCGACGGCGAGCGCGCCGAGCACCCACGGCAGGCGCCGCCACGGTCCGGGCGGCGCGACCGGGGCGACCACGTCCAGGGAATCGCCGGGTGTCCACCATGGCGCGTCGGGTAGATAGTGGAGCGAGATCGGCACATGGCTCGCGTTCGGCGCGTCGAACACCGCGACCACCCGCGCCGCACCGGCAGAGACCGGCGCGGTTCCCACCGACTCGCCCGCCACGATCGCTTCGACCGACCCGCCGGGCACAGCACCCAGTACCGAGCCGACGGCCACCCGGATCTCGATCCCGTCCTGCGGGTTTCGCCGCTCGATGCTCCCGGCGAGCGACAGCGATACGCGCGCGCTGCGCTGGACGACGTCGGAGCGCGACGCGGCCTGGAGCGTCGGCGATCCAGCGAACACGGCGTCGAGTCGTCCTGGTCCCGCCGCGCCGAGGTCGGCGCTGCGGACCTCGAACAAGGCGCGTTCGCCGGCGCGAACTCTCGCGCTGCCGAGCTCCTTGCGCGACGCGCCGCGACCTTGGAAAAAGAGCTTGAGCTGGAGCACCTCGCTCTTGTCGGCGTCATCGAAGGGAGGTTCGACGTTGGTGTCGATCCACAGCGCATGCGTCGGGCGATCCAGCGCGAGCGTGCGTGGCTCGGGGTTGAAGCGCATCACCAGGTTGCGTCGCGACGCGTCGATGGCCAGATCCGTGCTCGCCGCGGCGTAGTAGCGGTCTCCGGCGAACGCGAGGCGAACCACGCCACCCGGGGGGGCGCCGGAGACGCGGATGCAGAAGCTCCCGGTGCCGTCGGGCTCCACGACGTAGTCGTGTGCGTCCACCGGGACCGAACGCGACGGATGCGCGGGCAAGCAGGTGCGTGCGGCGCCGGAGGGCCTCGCCGGGCCGCCCGTGCCGTCGAGCAGCGTCGCGCGGACGCGGCCATCCACCGGTCTGCCGGAGTCGTCCTTGAGCACGCCCCGGATCTCGAGGGCGTCCGGCCGCGACACGACACGGCCTTCGATGCTCGCGACGCCCCGCACCCGGATCGGAACCGCGCCGGCCGGTCGCGGCGCGGCCATGCACGCGGCTGTTGCCGCGACCGCGACGAGTCGCCGACGCGAACGCTCGGGTGATCCGGTCATACCCGCCGGAGCTTAGCTCGACCCGGGGAGATTTCAGTCATCAGGCGCGTGCGCCGGGTCAAGCGCGCGGCAGCCGGCCGGCGCGGTCTCGATCCGGGGTGAAGGCGGCGCGGCCCCGGTCCGTCAGACGTGCCAGAGGTGTCTCCTACGTACGCCCCCACGATCCCGCACCAGCGGCGACCGCGGCCCGAACCGCGAGCGCCCATCGCCCAGGCGAGAACACCGCCGCGCGCCGTGTTATCGTATCCCGGGATGCTCCGACTGCTCGGTCGTGCGTGTGCTCTGCTCGTGGCGGCGTGCGTGCTGCTCGTAGCCAGCCAGGCGCGTGGCGCGGACCGCATCGACAACCTCGCCGAGAAGCTCGCCAACGGCGATGACTTCCGCGTGCGAACGCAGGCGGCGCTCGCGCTCGGCGCGTCCCGCGACAAGCGCGCGGTCGAGCCGCTGTGCGGCGGGCTCGAAGACTCGAACACCACGGTGCGCGCTGCGGCGGCAGCCGCCCTGGGCAAGCTCAAGCTCGGCGGCAAGGACTGTCTCGAGAAGCGCCTGCCGGACGAGTCGAGCTCCGCCGTCAAGAGCGCCATCAAGAAGGCGCTCCAGCAGATCCAGAGCGGCGCGGAGCCCGCCATCACGTCGAACACCCGCTACTACGTGGCGATCGGCAAGGCGACCGACAAGACCGGCCGCGACGGCGACGAGATCGACGGCCTGGTGCACGCGGCGATGTCCGGCGCGGCCGAGGAGCTCGACGGCTATGTCGTCGCGCCGCGGAGCGAGACACCGGCGCAGGCGAAGAAGCGGCTCGCGCATTTCAAGTCCGTGAAGGCGTTCTATCTGTCCGTGAAGGTGCTACGGCCCAGCTACTCGGGGGGCAATCTCACGGTGAGGGTCGAGCTCGCGATCTTCACCTATCCGGGCAAGGCATTGAAGGGCACGCTCACCAAGAAGCTCACCCAGTCCGGGGTCGATGCGGGCGACACCGACGCCGAGAACGGGCTGATCAAGATGGCCGCGCAACGGGCGATGCAGGCGTTCGCATCGAACGCGGAACGCCTCGAATAGGGCGGCCGCGGCCGTCGTCGTTGCGGTGGCAATCCAGCTCCAGATGCTGGTGCCGGGGCGGCGCGGTCCACGGCGCCGGGCGCTGCAAAGGTGCGCCGGTCGTAGCCGCTCGGCCGGCGCGAGCCCCGCGTGGACGCCATGCACAGCCGGCACAGACCCCCGCATCGCCGCGCCGCGCGGCCGTCCCGATGCGGGGCCGGCACGGAGCCGGCCCCACATCGCCACGCTCGCGCGCAGCCAGTACGGAGCTCCCGCGCATCGCCACGCCGCGCGGCCGGCGTGAGTGGGCGCGCCGCGCGGCCGGTGCGAAGGCGACCCCGACGTGGACGCGATGCGCCGAGGCGAGGACGAGCGCGCCGCGGAGGGGGAGGGGAGGACGCGACGCGGGTGCGACGCGGGATCGCGACGTTCTTGCTCGGCTACCGGAGAACCCCGTACGCTGCTAACGTCGAAAGTAGCGGGCCCGTCGTGGGTCGCATGCGGCGGGGCAGCACGCCACGAGGAGATGCACATGGGAGAAGCGGCAACCGCAAAGGCGCCGCCCACGGGCCGCCACCAGCGGCGCCTGCGGAACTACCTGCTCGATAGCCGATTCCAGCTCAAGTACTCGAGCTACATGGTGGGTATCGCGCTGGTGCTGAGCGTGGCGCTGGGCTTCATCCTGTGGCGCACGAGTCGCTCGGTCATCGCCCAGAGCCACGAGGCCGTGAGCCAGGGCGAGCAGGTCGTGTCGCGCGGCCGCGAGGTCGTCGAAGAGAGCCGCAAGGTCAGCGCCGTCGTCCAGATGAATATCGTCAAGGACCCGGTCTACAGCGACAACCCGGCGCTGCTCGAGGCGTTCAAGACCGACGCCAAGAAGCAGGACGATCGCCTGAAGCAGCAGCAGGAGGCGCTCGAGTCGCAGTCCGCTGCGCTGAAGCAGCAGTCCGCCAATCTCGCGAAGCGGCAGGACACCATGCTCATCACCCTGTGCGTGGTGCTCACGTTGCTGGTGCTTGGCGTCGGGATCGCGGGGATCATGGTCACGCACAAGGTCGCAGGTCCGATCTTCAAGATGAAGCGCCAGATCCGCGATGTGGCCGACGGCAAGCTGAAGATCCCGAGCAAGCTCCGCAAAGGCGACGAGCTCGTGGACTTCTTCGAAACGTTCGAGGCGATGGTCCGGAGCTTGCGCGAACGCCAGGAGTACGAGATCGGGCTGCTCGAGGCCGCGATCCGACAGATCGAAGGCAAGGCGGACGACGCGGTGATTGCACCGCTGCGCGACCTCGAACGCGACATGAAGGCCGCACTCGACGTCTAGAGGCGCGACGCCGCACGCCCCTTCCGACCGCGCGCGCAATTCCAGACAAGCACGACCGCGCGGAACGCGCGCAGCGCGCCGGACAAGCGCGGAACGCGCGCAGCGCGCCGGACAAGCGCGGAACGCGCGCAGCGTGCCGGACAAGCGGGCCCGTGCCGAACAAGTGCGCGAGCGGACCAGGCCCGGTTCCGCGCCGAACCGGCATCTGGCACAACGGAGCCTGTCGCCGGCCTCCGCGATCGGAGCGCGCCGTGTCGGACGGCGGCGATGACGCGGTGGACGCCGTGGACGCGGTGGACGCGGTGGACGCCAGGCTGG
Source organism: uncultured delta proteobacterium (assembly GCA_963775185.1). Lineage (GTDB taxonomy): Bacteria > Myxococcota_A > Polyangia > Polyangiales > Polyangiaceae > JAPSGB01. The sequence continues at coordinate 290,960 of CAVZIE010000027.1, forward strand.
TCGGACGGCGGCGACGAGGCCTTCGACGCGCATGGAGGCCGGTGCCGGTCAGAAGGCGGCGACGATGTATTCGACGTGGGGAATGCCGTCCTCGAATGTCACGCTGGCGGCGTCGAAGCGCATGTGATCGATCGACGGGTCGCGCTTGAACCGGCGTTGCCACAAGCGCTCGCCAGCGCGGCGGATCCGCAGACGCTTGCCGGCGTCGATGCTGCCGAGCGCGCTGGTCCACGCGCCCGCGCCGCGCGTCCTGACCTCGACCACAGCGATGACAGCGTCGCGGCGCGCCACGACGTCGAGCTCGAGGTGGCCGACCCGCAGATTGGTCGCGATGACCTCCCAGCCGTTTCGGCCGAGCCATTCCGCGACGGCCCGCTCCGCGGCCCTGCCGACGCTGGCTCCGGCGTCCCCCACGCCCGACCGATCGCGCGCGCGAACCCTTAGGGGTTCACGCCGACATTGTTGGCGTTCGGATCCGGATTGCCGCAGTAGGTGAGGTCGCCGTCCTGCTTGCCGTAATCACACTGCGCGCCTTCGGAACCCTTCTTGTAGACGGTTCCGTCCTTCACGCAGTACGAGCCGGCGAGCTGACCGCTGCCGAGGCCGAGATCCTGCACCAGCGGCGTGCACGAGAAGCCGCTCGGACACTGGCAGTACTTGGCGTTCGGATCTGGTCCGTCGCAACGGCAGGAGCAGTACACAGCCGTGTCCGTCTGGCGCTTCACGAACTGGGGATCCACGGGAACCTGGATGGTCTCCTTGGTCCCGGGGATGTGGCAGCGGTGATTGTCCGCGCTCCAGTGGATCTTGCCCTGGACGTTCGGATCGCACGTCGCGTCGGGTGGACAGCCGAGCTGATCGGGCGCGTTGGTGATGTCGCCCTCGGCCTGTCCGTAGGGGCAGGTCGTGCGCCCTTGGAAGTGGTTCACCAGGCAGACGCGCGTCTCGCACTGGTACGAGCGGCTCTCCACGTTGACCTCACCGACGTCGAAGCCGCTGAAGGTGCTCTGGTACTCGTCTTCCGGCGTGCAGGGATCGCCGACGCCACCACTCTGGCACCCCATCAGCACTATGCCGAGCGTGCCCGCCACCAACCAGGAGCCGTTAATCGGACGTGTCATCGCTTGCTCGTCTCGGTACGGTCGTGCGTGATGCGACCGCAACACGCGGCCACGCGACCCGCGTACGCTAGTCGAGCCGAGATCGAACCGTCAACGCGAAAAGGCGCCAACGGTTTCCGCGATCCGACGTGTCGGAGGCAACGTGCGCCGCATGCGGGGCTCGCGTCACGGCCACTGGGTCTGTCGATTCGACCGCCCGCGCCGGGGCCAGTGTCTCCATCGGTCGGATACCGTCACACACGAATATTCTCACAGCGCAGGAATACTCCGTGGCAGGCCCCGGAAGGTGCGTGCGCGACCGCTGCGGTCGCGCTTGACAACGCATCACGGGGGTATCTAACATCGGCTCGCCCGCGGTTGGTATCTATTTGTTCTCATTGAATTTTTTGACCAAGGGCCAACACCTCGTCGCCCGGCGTGCCCCGAGCAATGCCTACGGGCGGGATGAAACCGGAAGAAAAGAAAGAGGAGCCATGTTGCGAAAGCGCCTCGTCGCCGTCTGCATTCTCGCGTCGGCTGCCTTCTCGTCTGGTCTGCTCGTCTCCACGCACGCGCATGCGCAGGAGGTGATCGACCTGGACGCGGATCAGCCGAAAGCAAAGCCCGCCGGCAAGCAAACCGGCAAGAAGGGCACCGCAAAGAAGAGCAGCAAGAAGGGGGCTGGTGGCGCCGTCGACATCGACCTCGACGAGGGCGCGCCGGCCGCAGCGGGACCGGTCGTCGCCGGCCAGATGACGGAGGAAGCGGCCGCGGCGAAGAAGCTCTTCGATCGCGAACGCTGGAGCGAGGCCGCTCTCGCGCTGTTCCGCGTGGTGAACGGGGAGACGGGCGACGATCCCGGCAACAAGCAATTGGCCCAGTACTACCTGGCGATCTCGCTCTACCGCCTGAAGTTCTACCAGGCCAGTTACGCGATCTTCAGCGTCATCGCCGACAACTCGAATCACTTGAAGTTCAAGGAGACATTGCTCTGGCTCGCGAAGCTCGCGACGCAGCTGCCCGAGCCCGCCGACATCATCGAGCGCGTCGGCAAGTACACCGACGACCAGATCGCGCGGTTCGACAACCCGCAGCAGCGCGACCTGTTCTGGCAGCTCAACTACATGCTCGGACGCTACAAGTACCGGAACCGCCAGTACGAGGATGCGATCCGCGTATTCCAGAAGGTCGACCAGAAGAGCGAGTACTACATCAAGTCGCAGTTCTTCACCGGCATCAGCTACGTGCAGGTTCGCAAGTCGGTGCCCGCCGTGAAGTCGTTCGAGCGCGTCGAGAAGGCGATCGAGGAAGGCGCGGCGGTCGAGGACGAAGCGCGTCTCCGCGACCTCGCGTACCTGTCGATGGCGCGCACGTACTACTCCGCGTCGATTCGCCTGGACGCCGAGACGAACACGCCCAGCGTCGACGCGAAGAAGCTCAGCGCCGCGGTCAAGTACTGGAACCAGATCGACGTCGCGAGCGAGTACTGGCTCGACGCGTTGTTCGAGGAATCGTGGGCCTACTTCATGGCCGGTGACTATCCGCGGTCACTCGGCAACATCCACACGATCGAGTCGCCGTACTTCCCGAATGCTTTCTACCCGGAAGCACAGATTCTCAAGGCGGTCGTCTACTTCTCGAACTGCAACTACGACGCGGCAACCACGGTCGTGGCGCGCTTCAACAAGCGGTACACGCCCATCCGCGACGAGCTGCAGAAGGTTCTGAACCGATTCAAGGGGCAGAACCAAGAGGAGCCCTTCTTCAAGTTTCTGAAGGAGGTGCGCGAAGGCAAGGCAGATCTGGACCCGAAGATTCGCGGTATCGTCGAGAACGCGCTCAGCGATCGTCAGCTGCTGCGCAACATCCAGTACGTGCAGGTACTCGACGACGAGATGGCGCGGTTCCGCAAGGCGCCCGCCAGCTTCCGTGCGTCGTCGCTGGGAACGCAGATCGAGGACGCGCTGAAGTTGGCGCGCGACCTCGCCGTGCGGCAGGCCGGCGAGCTCGCCAAGCAGCGCTATCAGCGCAACCTCGACGAGGTGAACGAGCACCTGCGGGACGGCGAGAAGATCCTCATCGACATCACGGCCGCGCAGCGCAACCTGCTCGACGAGAAGATCGCCAAGGGCCAGGTGAGCAAGGCTGAAGGCAAGGAATTCGGTATTGTCCGGCCGGACGCGGAGCATGTCCGCTGGCCATTCGACGGCGAGTATTGGCGTGACGAGCTCGGGTTCTACCGCCAGGTCGTCCAGTCCGCGTGTGGGAGGTAGGTAAGCTGATGAACGCCAGGAGAGCGTACCCGTTCGTATTCGCCCTGCTGGGCATGCTGCTCGCCGCCCCCGAGGCTCGTGCCGCCGCCGAAGCAAAGCCGACTGATCTCAGCAAGGAGTGCATCTCGCCCGATGCCGTGAAGGCCATCACCGAATGTCCGGGCGGGCCGAGCAAGTTCGAGGTCCACGAGAAGCGAGGAGCGGCGTTCAAGAGCGCCCCCCCGCCGCGCGAGGTCAAGCAGCAGTCCGACGCGAAGCCCAAGAATCCTGCGGAGAGCATGGCCGCGGGTTACCGCGACACGCGCAAGACGCGCCTCAAGGCGCGCGCCCGTGCGTTGCTCGTCACGGAGATCCAGGGCCTCGAGCGCTTGCTGCGTAGCACACCGCGCAACTCGCCGGACCGCCCGCAGCTCGTCCGGCGTCTCGCAGAAGGCTACGTCGAGCTCGAGTCCGCGGCGTTGCGCGACAAGACCGCAGACGAGATCAAGGCTCAGGATCTACAGCGCAAGAAGCAGGGTGCACAGGCGCAGAAGTACCGTCGCGAGGCGCTGCAGGCGAAGAAGATCGTCGACCTCGCTCGCAAGCACGCGATTGCGTACTACACGCTGATGAAGGACGCCTACCCGCACTACTCGAAGATCGACGAGGTGCTGTACTACCTCGCGTACGAGTACGAGCAGGCCGGCAACCTGAAGATGGCTCGCAAGGTCTACTACGAGCTGATCCAGAAGGCCCCCAAGTCGCCCTACATCCCGAACGCCTACCTCGCGTTCGGCGAGTTGTTCTTCAACGAGGCGCAGGGTGATCCCGGCAAGTTCAAGCTTGCCGCGGCAGCCTACCAGCAGGTGACGCAGTACCCGCCGCCGGACAACAAGGTGTTCGGCTACGCTCACTACAAGCTCGGCTACGTCTTCTGGAACGAGGGTGACTACGCGAACGCCATCAACGAGTTCAAGAAGGTCATCCAGTTCGGAACGCAGTACTCCAGCTTGCCGAACGCCGCGCAGCTCGCCAAGGCGGCGCGCCGCGACCTGATCCCCGTCTACGCGGCGAGCGGGCGCCCGGACCTCGCCTACAACTTCTTCAAGCCGCTTTCCGGCGACAAGGGTGGTGAGCAGACGAAGACGATCGACATGGATGAACCAGCTAGGCCACGCCTACCTCGACACCGGTCACTACCAGGACGCGATCGTGCTCTATCGCGACCTCATGAGCCGCGACAAGGGCGACCGCACCTGCTTCTACCAAGGCCAGATCACGATCGCGACGGCGGCGATCAAGGCTTCCGACAAGGAAGCGATCAAGAAGGAGCTCGACGCGCAGCTGGCGCTCCGCAACGAGTTCGACAAGGACAATCACCCCGCCAAGTCGAAGCTCGAGTGCGACAACACGACGGCCGATCTGCTCGCCGAGACCGCGATGGCGTGGCACCTCGAGGCGGTCGGGTCGGGTGGCGTCCGCGGCACGGGCGACAAGAAGACGATGGACCTTGCCGCCTACCTCTACAAGAAGGTCGGCGACAACTTCACGAAGGCTGATTTCGCGAAGTTCAAGTTCCCGCGCATCGTCAAGCAAGACTGGCCGACGCTGTACAAGATCAAGTACGCGATGGCCGACCTGCTCTACTTCCAGCAGGACTGGGCGAAGTGCGGACCGGCGTTCGACGCCGTCGTCGCCGAGGACCCGACTGGTTCCGAGGCCGCCGAGGCAGCGTACGCCGCGGTGCTTTGCTACCAGAAGATGTACGACCAGATGTACAAGGGCAACGCGGACCGCAAGGGCAAGGGCCTGGGTCCGACCGGTGACCAGGAGAAGGACAAGAAGGCGACGAAGGAGAGCGACTGGGAGAAGTTCAAGCCCAAGCCGCTCACGGATCTCCAGAAGGGGATGCTCACCGCTTTCAACCGCTACGTCTGCTACATCAAGCCTCCGAAGGGCGACAAGAAGGCCGAGGAGCAGTACGTCGAGGTCAAGTACGCCCGCGCCCGCACCTACTTCGAGGCGCAGCACTGGGAGGAGGCGGCTCTCGGGTTCCGTGACGTGGCGATCAATCACGCCGACGAGGACGCCGGGATCTATGCCGCGCAGCTCTATCTCGAGTCCGTGAACGTGCTCGGTTCGCGCGCCGTTCCGCCGCGCACGGCGTGCTTCGACGAGATGGCCAAGGACGTTCCGACGTTCATCGACCTGTACTGCAAGGGCAGCAAGGCCGAGGACAACAAGGACCAGTGCGAGCTGCTCGGATCCATCCAGTTCGACATCATGCGCCTGAAGGCGCAGAAGGTCGTCGAGAGCGCCGACGCGCTGCAGGCCAAGGGCGACTACCGCAACGCTTTGGACAAGTACAAGGAGGGCGGCGACTCCTACCTCGACCTCTGGCGTACGTATTGCGAGAAGCCGCTGTCGAATGGCGACCACCCCAAGCAGTGCGCAAAGGCGGACGAGATCGTCTACAACATGGCGAAGGCCTACCAGGCCGGTCGCCTGCTCGCCAAGTCGATCCAGGCGCGTCTGATCCTGCTCAACCCGAAGTACGGGTTGGACAAGTCGGATCTCGCGATGAAGGCGACGTACGAGATCGGCGGCAACTACCAGGCAATCGCCGTGTACGATCGCGCCGCCGAGTTCTTCGAGCGGTACGCGAAGGCAACCCACTACAAGGGCGAGTTCGCGGACAAGGCGGTCAGCGACGCGGTCGTGCTCCGGCTCGGCCTCGGTCAGGACGACGAAGCCATCGCCGACTCGAACGACTTCAACCGCTACTTCGGCAGGCGCAAGCCTGCCCAGACCGCGCAGATCGCGTTCGCGGTTGCGGCGCACTACGGCGAGAAGAAGGACTGGGAGCAGGTCCGCAAGCGTCTCTCCGGTGCGATGCGGTTGATCGACACCAAGGCGACGCTCGACGTGCGGGCCCAGGCCCACGCCCTGCTCGGGCGCGCCTTCGACAACATGCACAGCGATCGCGGGGCGGCGTCGGAATACGGTTCGGTCGTCAAGCTCTGGTCGGATCCGAAGAAGGCTGTCGAACAAATCGAGGCCGACAAGGAAAATGGCGAACCGCAGCGTCGCATCGGCCGCGCGCTCGAATCGGTGGGTGAAGCCATCTTCTACTTCGCCGAGCAGAAGCGGGCGAAGGCGAACGCGATCAAGTTCCCGGAATACAAGGCTGGCCCCGCGATCAAGAAGCCGGGCAACAACGCTTCGTCTGCCGAGTGGCAGATCTACACGGACCGCATCAAGAAAGAGAAAGAAGCGATCCAGAAGCACATCAACACCAAGGTGAAGGACTGGATCACCAAGAAGCGCCCGCTGATCGAGAGTGCTTCGGCCGAGTACAAGAAGATCGTCGACCTTCAGCCCGTGCCGCCTCCGCGGTGGGTCATCGCCGCGGGTGCTCGGGTTGGCCAGATGTGGGGCGACTTCGTGAAGGACTTCCGTGCTGCCCCGATCCCCAGCTTCATCAAGGACGACACGGAGCTCCGGCAGGCCTACTACTTCTCGCTGGACAATGCTTCGGAGCCGCAGAAGCAGCAGGCCAAGAGCGCGTTCCAGATCTGTCTCGGCTACTCCGTGAAGTACCAGTACTTCGATGAGTTCAGCCGCACGTGCGAGAAGTGGCTCGCCGAGAACTACAAGACCGAATACCACCTCATCGATGAGTTCCGCGGCTCGCCGAACCGCGTGAACAGCGCCTTGAAGGAGCGCCCGTACCCGCTCCGGCTGGGCGGCGAGCCGATGGTCGTCGCACCCACCGAGCCGGCGCCGGGCGCCAAGAAGGAGGAGGCAGAGGCCTCCAAGAAGTGAGGCGAGGGGCCACGCGACCGCAGGTTGCGTGGCCCGCCTCTAGTCGAAGACGTGTGAAGAGGAGCGAAGATGATGCGTTTCAGGACTTTTGCGGCGCTGGCCTCGGTCGTTGGTGTTGTTGGATGCGGCGGCGGATCCACCGGAGCGGTCAAGCCGCCGGCTCACCCGAGTGGAGCGAAGGATCGCTCCGGCCACATGGTGAGCAAGGCTGCGAAGCAAGGCTTCGAGCGCGCTCTCGAAGCGTTCATGGGGCACGACAAGTCGGGTGACTGGAGCGAGGGCACGTGCAAGGGCGTCGCCCAGCAGTTCATCGACGCGTCGGCCGAACAGAAGAAGGCCACCAACAAGGAGCTTCCGGAGGCGATCTACAACGCCGGCCTCGCCTATCAGCGTTGCGATGACGACGCCCAGGCGCGCTCGGAGTTCGAATCAGCCGTGAAGGTCGACTCGAGCTTCCACCGGGCCCGCGCCCAGATCGCGCTGTACGACTACCAGAAGTCGGGCGACCTGGACGGCACCATCACGCGTCTGAACCAGATCATCCGCGACGCGAAATTCCAGAACGTGGAAGCTCTGGTCAGCGTGGCGGCGCTTCAGATGGAGCGCGGCGGGGACCAGCCCGATCAGGACGGCAAGAACGATCTGGAGCGAGCGCAGCGAAACCTGCAACGTGCGCTTGCCATCGACGACAGCTTCATGCCGGCGTTCAACCAGCTCGCCATCTACTATCTCGAGCTGGCGAAAGCGAAGGCAGAGAAGAAGGGCGACAAGCACGGCCGGCGCAAGCGCGGACTGGTCGTGCAGGGCGCGGCGAAGGCCGACGTCAACGAGCAGCAACTGGATCTCGCGGCGCTTGTGGCCTCCCAGGCGATCCAGAAGAATCCCAACTATGCCCCGATCCACAACACGGCTGGACTGATCCAGGTCGAGCTCAAGAACTTCAACGGTGCGGTGAAGGAGTTCGCCCGTGCGCGCGCGCTGGACCCCAAGTTCTTCGAGGCGCACATGAACTACGCGGCGGTCAACCTCAGCTTCCGTGGCTTCGAGGAGGCGGAGAAGGCCTATCGCCAGGCGCTGAAGCTGCGACCGAACGAGTACGAGGCGCACCTTGGTCTGGCGCTCGCGTTGCGCGGCGAGATCAACGATTCCAACTTCGACAAGAACGTGGCCGAGGCCCAGTCCGAACTCGACGCGGCCAAGAAGCTCGACCCGAACCGCCCCGAGACCTACTACAACGAAGCGATCCTCACGCAGGAGTACAAGTCCAAGGGCGCGGAGGACAAGGCGATCCCTGCCTTGAAGAAGGCCGCGGAGCTTTATCGACAGTTCGCGTCGAAGGCCGGCACGGATCCGGCGTTTGCCGAGGCCGTAAAGCGCGCCAAGGACCGTGAGCAGGACATCACCGATACGGTGAAGTTCATCGAAGAAGGCAAGAAGGCGAAGGCGGAGGCCGACCAGGCAGCGAAGCAGCAGGCCGCGCAACCGCCGCCCGCGGCCTCCAGCGCGGCGCCGGCCGGTAGCGCTGCACCAACGCCTCCGGCGAAGTGATCCCGAGCGTTCTCGGGCTCGGCGAGCGCGCTTAGGCGTGCTCCCGTGCGTTACGAGCGGAAGCTTCCATCATCGGCGGATCGTTCGGTCGGTTCGCCCCCGTCGCGGGCTGAACAATCGACGCTCGTCGGTCGAACATTGGAACTTCCATGAACCGCCACTGTCGAATCATCCCGTGCGGCGCTCCGAAGCGCGGCGGGATGAAGTAGATTCGCAGTTGACGGCTCGTGGTCGTCGAAAGTACAATTACACTGTAATCGAGCGGCAATTTTCCGAGGAGGATGAAATGACTCGGTCCACCAAGCGAATCGCTCTGATCGCCATCGCACTCGGCCTTTCTACCTTCGCCATGTCATCTGCTGCGTTCGCGCAGCCGAAGGCGGGCGCAGCCGCGAAGGGCGGGGATTCGGGCGGAGACGACGGCTACGGCTATACGTTCGATGACGATCCTCTCAATGCCGGTGGCTTCGGACCCAACGACGCCACCATCCGTGTTCGTCCGCGCGCCGCGCGCACGACGTTGATTCGTCCGCGCACGTCGTTCGTGCCCGAGATGCTGAAGTCGGTCGAGAACCTGTGACCGTACGCGCGGCGCTTGCGCCCCTCGTGTCCGTTGGGGCTTGGCGCTGATCACCGGGAAACAAGGAAGACAATCGCATGGCAAAGGCTGTTCTCACGTTTGCGCTCTACCAAGGCGATGACCTGCAGCGTCGCGAGACGGTGACGCAGGACATCGTCAAGGTCGGCAAGGATCCGAAGAGCCATCTGAGGGTCGATGACGAGCTCGCGTCGCGTATGCACGCGGTCATCGAAGTCGGTGGTCCAGAGGACATCACGCTTATCGACCTCGGCAACGAGCCGGGCACGATGGTGAACGGCGCCCGGGTCAACAAGTGCAAGCTGCACGTCGGCGACCAGATCCAGGTCGGCGCCGCGAAGATCGTTCTCGAGAGCGCAGAACCTGCCGGGGCAGAGGCTGCCGTCGCGGCCGCTCCGGCTCCTGTCGCCGCGGCTCCGGCGGCACCGGCTCCGCAAGCGGCGCCTCCGCCGCCTCCCGCGGCGCCGGCCGCCGGCTCCAATCCGTTCGCGGCGGCAGGCGGCTCGAACCCGTTCGCGGCGGCGGCGGCGTCGAGCCCGTTTGCCGCGGCCAGCAACCCCTTCGAGGTCCAGGGCTTCAATCCGTTCGCGGCGGGCGCCGCGATGTCGGCGGCCCAGGCGCAGCAGGAGTCCTTGCGCGTGCCGGACGACGCTCCGCCAGGTACGTACACGTACACGCTGGTGAAGAGCGGACCGGACGTCAGCCCGGACGAGGTCGAGCTACCGCACGTCCAGGCCGTCGAGGTCATGATCCTCTGGGGCACGAACGTGCTGCACGTCTCGCACCTCACGCCGCCGCGAAATTTCTACGTCGGCGAGGAACAGGGCAAGAACTTCTCTTGCGACTTCTTCATTCCAGCCGAGAAGATCGGGACGACCCGCATGCCGGTGGTGCTGGGTGATCGCACCTCGCTCAGCCTCGTGCTTCCGCAGGGTGCGAAGGGCTTCATCGAATTGCCGGGTCAGCCGCGCATGACGATCGACGAGGCGCGGCAGAAGGCGCAGCCGTGCGCCGAGGTGAGCGGCGCGCAGCAAATCGCGCTTCCGGGTGGCGCGAAGGCGCGCGTGGAGCTCGACAATTTCGTCTTCCAGATCGCCGCGGTCAACGCGGGCAAGCCGCTCAAGCACGGAGTGGGCGCCGGTCTCGAGTGGGCCGTGTTCATGTACTTCGGCCTGTCGCTTCTCGCGGTGAGCGGATTCGTCGCCGCCATGGCGTTCTTCGTCCCGCCGCTCGGTCTGACCGACGACGAGGATGTCGACAAGGATCAGCTCTATTTGATCCAGCAGTACCTCAACGCGGCAGCCGAGCGCGAGCAGGAGGAAAAGGAAACCGAAGAGGTTACCCAGGACAACGCCGACAACAAGGAAGGCGGTACGGGCACTCGCGCGAAGGGCGAAGAGGGCTCGATGGGTAACCCGACGACGAAGGCGGTCAACAAGCGTTACGCGGTGCAGGGTCCCAAGGACAACCCGGATCCGCATATTGCTCGTCAGGCTGCGCTGCGCGAGGCGCAGGAATTCGGCATGATCGGCCTGCTGAACACCGGCGCGGCGGGCAATCCCAACGCACCGACGGCCCCTTGGGGACGCGATACGTCGCTCGGAACCGACGACGTCAGCGCGCGCGGCAACATGTGGGGCGACGAGATCGGCGACGCTTTCGGCGCGGGCGGTCTCGGCTTGTCGGGCATCGGCGAAGGTGGCGGTGGTCGCGGCGAAGGTATCGGCCTCGGCTCGATCGGTACGCTCGGTCACGGCGCCGGCACCGGAACCGGCCAGGGCTTCGGTTCGGGACACGGCCGCCTGGGTGGCGCGCACTCGACGCGCGCGCCGAAGGTCCGCATGGGCGCGACGAGCGTCAGCGGGCGTCTGCCGCCCGAAGTCATCCAGCGCATCGTGCGCCAGAACTACGGCCGTTTCCGCATGTGCTACGAGCAGGGGCTCGCGCGGAACCCGAACCTCGAAGGGCGCGTGTCGGTGCGCTTCGTGATCGGGCGGGACGGCTCGGTATCCAACGTGGCGAACGGTGGATCCGACATTCCCGATAGCGGTGTCGTCAACTGCGTGGTGCGTGCCTACTACGGGCTCAGCTTCCCGCAGCCCGAGGGCGGCATTGTGACCGTCGTCTACCCAATCATGTTCTCGCCGGGTTGAGCCGGGCGACTGCAGCGCACGACGCGCGGTCCGGGCTTCCCGGTCCGCGCGTCGTCGTTCGTGGCGGCGGAGCCCAATCCACGGCCCCAGCGCAGCTTGGCGGTCCGGGCCGGTCGCCGGTCCGGACGATGCGGCGCCGCGCGTGCCCTCGCGCCCCGACGCGTCGGACCCGACGACCAGCAGGACAGCGCGAGCGAGCGCGCGTGTGCGCCGCGGCCTGCGCGGGGCGATCCGCGCGGGGCGCGGCGCGGTGGATTCGAGCGCCGCGACCTCTGTTCGGAGCAGCGGCAGGCCTTCGAGCGCCGCGACTTCTGGCGGCGGGCCTGGTTCGGCGCCGCACGAGGCGAGGCGTCGAAGCCGGCGACCGCAAATCGGCAGTCCGGGCGCTCTCCGCTGGTGAGCGGGGGCGCAGCCCTTCGCGCGGCGCGACCTCTCGTGGGCGCTCCCGGCTGCGTTCCGCGCCGCGCCAGCAAACCTCGATCTCCGGAGTCGCGGGGGGCGCTCGGCCCCGGGGGCGTGGCTGGTCGGCGCGGCGCGTGTCCGGCCAGCACGGGCGTGGGCGGCCCCCGGAGTCGACGCATCCGGTCCGCGCGGGCGCGACGCGTGGAGTGCCCGCGGTGCGCGCCTGTGGACAGCGGCGGTGCGCGGTCGTGCCCGACCCGCGCGGGGCGCGCCGACGACATCGAAAAAGCGAAGGAATCCGGGCAGGAGTCGGCCACGAACCGCCTTTACTTAGTGGGGTTTGTCCGCCTATGCTCGGGGCACTTCGAAGCCAGGGCTCCAGTGCCCGATGAGCACATGGCGTCCAGGTCCCGCCGTCGCTGATGGCAGGGAAGCTTGTCGCTTGTGTCTCCAACTTGATCCGTCCAAGAAGAAAGTCCACTCCGCCGCCACGCGCCCGGTCCTAGCGACGGGCGCCTGAATGAGAAAAGGGTGAGCTCGCGATGAACATGCGCAGCGTAGTCAAGGTCGCCGTTGTCTTGGGCGCTCTTCTCGCCAGTACGGCGGGTTGCAGCCGCAATCACATCGAAGCGATCAACCTCGCCAACGAGGGCGACAAGGCCGTGAAGGTGAACGTCGAGGACGCCATCCAGAAGTACCAACAGGCGCTGGAGCTCGACCCGACCAACCACCGGATCATCTGGAAGCTCGCAGTCGCCTACGAGAAGAAGGAAGACTGGGACAAGATGGCGTCCACGCTGTCGCGTGCGGTGCAGGTGGCGCCGAGCTTCGCGAACTACTGGTACAAGCGCGGCTACGCGCTGATCAAGCTCGCGGAGAATGGCAATCCCGACGCGTACGAAGAGGCGAAAGAGCCACTGAAGAAGTGCGTCGAGAAGGACCCGAACTACGCGGAGTGTTACTTCAACCTCGCGGACGCCGACCTTTGGACGTCGGACGATCAAGGCGCTCTCGACAACTACACCAAGGCCATCCAGCACGATCCGCAGGTCGCGTACTTCTATCCAGCGCTCGCCGAGCTGTACATGAACTTGAAGTACTACAAGGAAGCGGAGCAGGTGCTGAAGGAAGGCACCGGGATCGTCAAGCCGACGACGAAGACGCAGAACGCTCTGTACGGCATGTACGTGCTGCGCTTCGGTGTGGCGCAGGCGCAGGACGACAAGACGGGGATGGTCACCGCGATGGAAGAGGCCCAGAAGGTGGCGGGCGATTCGCACCCCGAGATCGCCTTCAACCTCGGAAGCACCTACGCCGTCATGGATCCGCCGCAGAAGGAAAAGGCGGTCCGGCTCCTCAGCTCGTTCACGAAGCGCGCTTGCAAGAGTGCCGCCCGCAAGAAGTTCCAGGAGCAGTGCGAGACCAGCCAGTCGCTTATCCAGAAACTTGGCGGGAAGGTGAATTGAGCTTGCGCCGTCCAGGCGAGGTTCCAGTCCGTCATGTCGCGTGCGAGCCTGGCCTCGTCGGCGCGGCGCGTGTCCGATTGCTTGTCTTGTTTGAACTTTCCCCCGCGGTCCCCGCTCCCGAAGCGGGCCAGCCGCGTTAGCGCCGTACTGTTGCCCGAGGGAGCATGGATCTAGAGCAACGTCTCAACTACCTGGAGAGCCACCACGACTGGCAGGGAGCCGCCGAGGCCCTCGAGCAGGGTCTTGCGAGCGCACAAGATGCGAGCGTCAAGGCGTCTCTCCACCTGCGTCTCGGCCGGCTTCTGCACTCGCAGTTCCTGCAAGGCGTGAAGGCGCTCAAGCATTTCCAGGACGCGTTCAAGCTGAACCCTGCGCTGCTCGAAGCGCTGGCGGAAGCACGCGGCATCTACTGGGAGCTCGGCAAGCTCAACATGGTGCAGAAGCTGCTCGAGCTGCAGCTGAAGAGCACCCAGGATCAAGCGGCGCAATCGGCCCTGTACCGCGAGCTCGGCGACGTGCTGTGCGATCAGGACGACTACGATCGAGCTGCCGAAGCCTACGCGAACGCACTGCGCACGTCCGGCGGGCAAGCCGACGGGATCGGCGACCTGCTCGAAGACGTGCAACTCGGGCCGGACGATTGGCAGGAGCGGATCGGGCTCTTGTTGCGCACGGCGCACGAGTCCACCGACCCCCTGCAGAAGTCGGCGGCGTTCATGCGTGCCGCCCGGATCGCGCGTCGCTACGCCCCCGGTGAAGTCGAGGGCATGCTCTCGCAGGCGTACAGCGCCGACCCGACCAGTATCGTCGCGGCGGCCCTGTACGAGAGCCTGCTCGTCGATGCGGAACGAACCGACGCGATCCTCACGACGCAGCGCGAGCTGCTCGATGCGACAAGCGACAACGAGCGCAAGGCTGAAGCAGCCTTCTGCTTCGGCGTCCGCTGGGCACTTCGCCACCAGAACGTCGAGGTCGGCGCCGAGTTCCTCGAGGAGTCGCTGCGCCTCGACCCGACGCGCCAAGCCGCGTTCACCTACCTGCGCGATGCGTATGGTGCGCGCAGCGGCGATTGGGGCCGGGTCATACAGCTGGCGGACGAGCTCGCCGGTCTCGCGGAGAATTCGACCGCGGCTTACTTGCTCGCGAACGCCGGCACGCTCGCGTGGCGCGAGCAGGGCGACTTGATGAAGGCGCGCACGTACTTCGAGCGGCTGGGCGGGCTCGATGCCCAGCACCCGGCGCTGAAGGCGTTCGAAGCACAGATTGGCGCCGAGCTGACGCCGTCCAAAGCGCCACCCGCGCACGCCGACGCGGAAGTCCCGGATCGCACGCCCGCACCGCCCGAGCAGAGCGAGCCGGAGGCGAGTCCGCCTCCGCCCGCCGCGAGCGAGCGACCCGCCTCGCAGGCGGCGCCGAGTGATCCCCCAGTGGCGAGCGCCGCGCCGGCGGAGCCCAAGGTTGCCGACGAGTCGTTGATCGCCGAGTTGCGCGAGAAGTTGCAGCAGCAGGACGAGGCGAAGCGTTATCACGAGTACGTCAAGACACTCGTGCAGCTCGCCGACGAGCTTGCCGACCCGGTCGAGCGCACCGAACTCTACCTCAAGGCCGCGGACCTGTACGTCAACAAGTTCGTGAACCAGGCCGAGGCCGTCAAGACGTACGAGCGCGTGCTCGAAGTCGATCCCGAGAACGGTGACGCTACCGAGTACCTGCGCCAGATGTACGAGAAGCGGCGCGACTGGGAGAAGCTCATCGCGCTGAACAAGGCCGAGGCCGAGCGGACTGATCCCGGTCCCGCGCGCACGGCGCTGTTCAAGAGCATCGCACAGCTTGCCAGCGAACGCGTCAAGAAGCCCGACGTCTGCATCGAGCTGTGGCAGGTCGTGCTCGAGAACGACCCGGATGACGTCGACGCGTTGGGCGCGCTCGCGAGCATGTACGAGCGCGCGCGCGACTACGAGAACCTCGCCAACGTCCTCGAGAAGCTGGCGGAGCTCACCTTCGACACGAAGGAGAAGATCGACACGCTGAACAAGCTCGGTCAGGTCACCGGCGATCGACTCAAGGACGACGCCCGCGCGGTCGAGGCGTATCGCACGTTGTTGACGTTGCAGCCCGACGATCGGCGCGCCCAGGAGCAGCTCAAGAAGCGTTACGTCTCGCTCGGGCGCTGGGACGATCTCGAGGTCTTCTACGCGGACACCGGCAAGTGGGACGAGTTCATCCGCGTGCTCGAGAGCAACGAGGCGCGCGCCGATAGCGTCGAGCAGCGTATCGGCATGCTGATGAAGGTCGCCGAGTTGTGGATGACCCAGAAGGGCAAGCCGGATCGTTCGGCCCGCGCCTACGAGAAGATCCTGTCTCTCGACGAGAACAACCTCGCGGCTGCCGAGCGCCTGATTCCGATCTACACGCAGGCGAACAACCCCAAGGGGTTGAGCAACGCGATCGAGGTCAAGCTCCAGCATATCGAGGATCCGGACGAGCGCCTCGCACTGCTGCGCGAGGTCGCAGGTCTGTACGAGACGCGGATCAACGACAAGGCCAAGGCTTTCGAGCGGTATCTCGCCGCCTTCGGCATAGCGCCCGCCGACGAGCAAAGCCAGACGGACGTCGAGCGCGCGGCGCAGCTGACGGGCCAGTGGGATGACCTGGTCGCCGCGTACCGGAACTCCATCGCGCACGCGGAGGGCGACTCGGACGCGATGCTCGCCAACACGCTCAGGCTACGGCTCGGGCGCGTCCTCGTTGCAGAGGTCAATCGCATCGACGACGCGCTCGCGGAGTACCGCGCGGTCTACGAGAGCGAGCCGGACAACACTGTGGCCCTGGAGGCCCTCGAGAGCCTGTACCGCCAGACCGAGCGTTGGCGCGACCTGCTCGAGGTGTACAACAAGAAGCGGGAACTCGCGCTCGACGGCGAGGAGCGGAAGCAGATCCTGTACGAGATCGCGCGCTTGTACCAAGCGCAGATCGGCGACGCCGCAGCCGCTGTCGAAACGTACCAGGCGGTGCTCGAGGACGACGCTGCCGACGCGGTCGCGCTCCAGGCACTGGACGGGCTCTACCAGCAGACGGGCGACTGGGAACCGTACGCCGACGTCGTGCGCCGGCGCATCGAGCTCGACGTCAACGAGGGCGAGCTCATCGACCTCAAGTTCCGCCTCGCCGGTACACAACGGGATCATCTCGGCGACGCCGCTGGGGCGTTGGAGAACTACCGGGAGATCCTGTTCCTCGACGCCGACCACGAGGGCGCCCGTCTGGCGCTCGAGGGCATGCTCGAGAACGAGAGCCTGCGCGGGGAGGCCGCCTCGATACTCGAGTCGATCTACGAGGCGCGTGGCGACTGGGAGAAGTTGATCGGTGCGCTCGAGATCCTGGCGCTGGCCGATTCGGAGGCGGAGCGTCGCGTCTCGCTGCTCCGGAAGATCGCGTACACGGCCGCCAATCAGCTGGGCGATGTCGCGCGGGCGCTGGATGCGCAGGCGCGCGCCCTGAAGGAGGATCCGTCTCTCGCGGATTCTCGCATCGAGCTCGAGTCTCTCGCTGAACAGGCGAACGCCTGGGACAAGCTCATCGTCATCTACAACGACGTGGCCGGCTCGCTCGACGACGCGCAGCTGGCGCGCGAGTTCTGGATGCGCCTGGCGTCGATCGAGGAGCGCCTTGGCAAGGTCGACGAAGCGGCGCAGAGCTACGAGCGAGTGCTGTCGCTCGACCCCGCCGACGGCGAGGCGCTGCAGGCGATGGATGCGCTGTACCGGCGCACCGAGCACTGGGAAGAGCTGATCGGCGTATTCCGCCGTCGCATCGACCTCACGGGCGACGGTACGGAAAGCGAGGCCTTGTACGGCCAGATGGCGCAGGTCTACGAAGAGCGTCTCGGCAAGCCGGATGACGCGATCGCCGCCTACCGCGAGGTGCTCGCGCTCGATCCGGCGAGCCAGGTCGCGCTCGCAGCGCTCGACGGTCTGTTCACGCGTCAGGGTCAGTGGGCGGAGCTCGCCGAGAACCTCGAGACCCAGCTCGGCCTCGCGGACACCGAGGATGCGCAGCTCGCGCTGATGCTGCGACTCGCGGCGTTGCGCGAGGGCGAGATGCGACAGGTCGACGCGGCCATCGAGGGATATCGCCAGGTGCTCGACCGCGATCCCGTGAACGAGCAGGCCCTGTCAGCCCTCGAACGCCTGGGCAAGGACGAGGCGAACGAGCTCGTCATCGCCGAGATTCTCGAGCCGCTGTATCGCCAGCAAGGCGACTTCCAGAAGCTGATTGGCGTGCACGAGGTGCAGGTCCGCCGCGCCGACGACCCGAACCGGAAGGTCGAGCTGCTACACCAGATTGCCGAGCTCTACGAGGACGCGGCTGGCGACGTGAACCGCGCGTTCGACACCTACGCGCGGGCGTTGGCTGTCGACCCTTCCAACGATTCGACCCAGCAGGGCATCGATCGGCTGGCCCGGGCGACGGGCCGTTTCACGGATCTGGCCCAGGTGTTCGAGCAGCTTGCCGCGCAGCAGGACGATCCGGAGCTCGGCAGCCAGCTGTTCACGTTCGCCGCTCGCGTGTTCGAGGGTGACGTGGGCGATGTCGACCGCGCCATCGAGCTGTATCGCAAGGTCCTGACGATCGATCCCACGAACCTGGCGGCTGCGGAGGCGCTGCAGGTGCTGTTCCAGTCGACCGAGCGCTACGCCGACATGTCGCTGATCCTGCAGCGCAAGGCGGAAATCCTCGACGACATCGACGCGCAGAAGGCGGCGCTCTACCAGGCGGCGACCCTCGAGGAAGAGGTCCTCGAGCGCAAGGAGAACGCGATCGGCGTCTACCTCAAGATTCTCGAGATCGACGCTGAGGATCTCAGGAGCATCGACGCGCTCATCAACCTGTACCTCGGGTTGTCGCGTTGGGAGGAGCTGCTCGGGATCTACAACAAGAAGGCCGACCTCGTCTTCGACAGTGAAGAGAAGAAGCTGATCTTCTATCAGGTTGGCGCCGTCTACGAACGCGAGTTGCAGGATGTCCAGCGGGCGATCGACACCTACCAGAAGGTGCTCGAGCTCGACCCGGACGATCTCACGGCGCTGGGCCGGTTGGACGTGCTCTACCAGACCGCGAGCAACTGGCAGGAGCTGCTCAGTGTCCTGACGCACGAGGCGGAGCTGACCGCGGACGCTGCAGAGGCCGTGAGCTACCAGTATCGCATCGCGGAACTCTACGAGAAGCATCTCGACGACGTGGATCGCGCGGTCGAGCTGTACCGCGACATCCTCGGAATCCAGCCCGATCATAGTCCGACGCTGCAGGCGCTTGAAGGCATCAAGAACGGCGAGCGCGCGCCGCTGGCCGCCGCCGGCGTACTCGAGCCCGTGTACGACGCGATGGGCGAATGGCAGCGCCTGATCAGCGTTCTCGAGGTAGAGGTCCGGTTCGCGGACGACGCGTTCACCAAGGTCGACCTCCTGCACCGCGTCGCGCGGCTGTACGAGGAGAACCTCGGTGATCACGCACGAGCGTTCGACACGTATGCGCGCGCGGTCACCGTGGACAGCCAGAACGAGGAGTCGCTGGCGTCGCTGGAGCGCCTCGCGATGCTGATCGAACGCTGGCCGGCCGTCGCGGCTCTCTACGACCAGGCGCTGAGCCAGCTCGAGGACGAGCCGGAGCGGCTGGTGGAGCTCGCGCTCCGCGTCGCTCAGGTCTACGAGGTCCAGCTCGAGGACGTCGACAACGCGGTCGCGCGCTACCGACGCGTGCTCGACGCGGATGTCGAGAACCAGAGCGCCGTGCGTGCGCTCGATCGATTGTTCACGCAGTCCGAGCGCTGGAGCGACCTGGCGGACGTGCTCGCGCGCGAGGCGGAGATCGGCCAGAGCCCCGAGGAGATCCTCGAGTTCAAGTTCCGGCTTGGGCAGGTGTATCAGCTCCGTCTCGGCGATCTCGACAAGGCCATCGAGGCGTACC
The DNA here is from genome assembly GCA_963775185.1 of uncultured delta proteobacterium. GTDB lineage: Bacteria > Myxococcota_A > Polyangia > Polyangiales > Polyangiaceae > JAPSGB01. The sequence goes on from CAVZIE010000027.1 coordinate 310,271, forward strand.
GCGAGGTCATCAACGCAGCGCCAGAGCACGCCGACACGCTGATGGCGCTCGAGAGCCTGTTCGAGGCCGGTACGAAGCAGCTGGAGATCGCCGAAATCCTCGAGCCGCTGTACCAGTCGACCGCCGAGTGGGAGAAGTTGCTCCGCGTTCGGGAGGCCCAGCTCGCGCACACGCAGGATCCGGAGCAGCGGATCAGCATGTATCACCGCATTGCGGAGGACGCCGAGGAGCGGCTGCTCGACGCCGCGCTCGCGTTCAGCGTCTACGTGCGTGCCATCCGCGAGCGCCCGCTCGACGAGCGGACCGGCGACGAAATCGAGCGCCTCGCCGGCATGATCGACGCTGGCTGGGAGCAGCTCGCAAACGCCTACGCCGACGTACTGTCGATCGAAGGCGTGGAAGCGGCGACCCAGGCGGCGATCGGCAAGCGCCTCGCGCGCGTCTTCGAGGAAGAGCTCGCCGACGTGGCGAAGGCCGAAGAGACGTACCGCTACGTCCTGACTGTCGCGCCGCAAGAGAGCGACGCGCTCGCGAACCTCGATCGCATCTACAGCTCGCTTGAGCAATGGCCGGAGCTCGCCGGCGTGTTGGAGCAGCGCGCGGTCGTCGCAGATGACGCGCAGGACAAGGTCGAGCTGTATTCGCGCCTCGGCCAGGTCTACGAGGAGCAGCTGGGGCAGGTCGACGATGCGATCCGGGCGTACCGGATGATCTTCGACGAGCTCGAGCCGACGAACGAGGGCGCGATCGCCGCGCTCGGGCGCATCTACGAGCTGAAGGAAGCGTGGACCGACCTCACCGCGGTCTACCAGCGCGAGCTGGACAACGCCGTTGGCGACGTCCAGGAGGCCGAGATCCGCGCGAAGATGGCGCGGATCGCTTCCGAGCGCCTTGGCCAGGTCGAGGAGGCCATCGAGGGTTGGAAGCGCGTGCTCGACCTTCGTGGCGAGGATCCCGAGGCGCTCTGGGCGTTGGCGGATCTCTACCAGCGCCAGAGCAAGTGGGCCGAGCTCACGGACGTGCTCGAACGGCATTTCGACATCGCGGACAGCGACGAGGAGCGCGTGAACATCCTCACGCGGCGCGCGCGCTTGTTCTCCGAGCAGCTCGGACGCGACGACGAGGCCCTGGAGACGTGGCAGCGCGTTCTCGACATCGATTTCTCGAACATCGCCGCGCTGCGGGCGACGGCGCAGATCTGGCGCACGCGGCAGGATCCGCAGGAGCTGGTGAGTGCGCTGCACGCGACCATCGACCGGGCGGCGGCGTTGCTTGAAGCCGACGAGCTGAAGGGCATCTACCGCGAGCTCGGCAAGACCTACGGCCAGGTTCTCGAGCAGCCTTACGACGCGGCCGACGCCTGGCGGCATCTGCTCGAGGTGGATCCGTTCGACTTCGAGGCCATGGACGAGCTGGAGAAGCTCTATCGGGCCGAGGAGCGCTGGGTCGACGTGATCGGCGTGAAGATGCAGCGCGCGGAAGCGTTGCAGGAGCCGGCGGAGAAGATCCGCGAGCTGCTCGAGGTCACCGAGATCTGGAAGAAGGACGTCAACGACTACGACCAGGCCACGGCGGCTTTCGAGAAGGTCCTCGAGATCGAGCCCGCGCACGACGACGCGTTCGAAGCGCTCGAGCGACTGCACTCGGCGGCAGCTCGCTGGGAGCCGCTGATCGAGCTCTACCTGAACCGGTTGGAGACGCGCGAGGAGATCGAGGACAAGAGCGATCTGCTCCGCCGGATCGCTCGCGTCTTCGAGGAGCACCTGGACGATCAGAACCAGGCCTTCGACGCCTTGGTCAACGCGTTCAGCGAGGACTTCGGCGACGACGAGAGCGTGCGCTACCTCGAGCGCATGGCCCAGGCGACCGGCCGCTGGGGCGAACTGATCAACACCGCGAACGCGTGGCTGCAGGAGCAGACCGAGAACCGGGCCAAGATCCAGCTCTGTCTGCGCTTGGGCAAGTGGTACGGCGAGGACCTCGGTCATCCCGAGTACGCGCAGCCCTACTACGCGCAGATCATGCAGATGGATCCGAACAACGTGCAGGTGCTCCGGCAGATGGCCGCGATCCACCGCATGGGCGCGCAGTGGCAGAAGATGGGCGAGACGCTCACGCGCGCGCTCGACGTTGCCGTGGCGAACGAGGATCGAAAGGCGATCCTGGTCGACCTCGGCGAGTTGCTCGACAAGCACATGAACCAGAACGACCAGGGGGTCGTCTTCTACAAGCGTGCCCTCGAGGTCGATTCGTTGTACCTGCCGGCGCTCGAGGCGCTCGAGCGCATCTACGACGAGCGCAGCAATCACCAGGAGCTGGTGGAGATTCTCGCGGCGAAGGTCCAGGCACTGACCGACTCCGACGTGATCGCGCAACACAAGCTGCGCATGGGCGGCCTGTACGAGACCGCGATCGGCGATTTCGAGCGCGCCGGCAAGGTGTACCGGGAAGTTCTGGAGCTGGACGGCGGCAACGTGTTCGCGTTGCGCGGGCTCGAGCGAATCTACGAGGCGGTCCAGAACTGGCCCGATCTCGTGGATGTTCTCGAGCGTCAGCTCGACGTGGTCGAGACGGAGCGCGAGCGCGTCGAGGTGTTGCTCAAGCTGGCGACGATTCAGGAGGAGCAGTTCCTCAAGCCGGAGGTGGCGTCCCAGCGCTTGGAGCAGGCTCTCGAGATCGACGTGACGAACGAGCGCGCGTACGTCGCGCTCGAGCGCTGCTACCGCCGGTTGAAGCAGTGGCTCGATCTCGTCAGCACCTTCGAGCGCCATATCAGCGAAGCCGCCGACTACCAGGCGAAGATCGACCTCTATGGCCAGATCGCCCAGGTCTACAGTGACGAGGTCGGTGACACGGATCGCTCGATCGATGCCTACCAGAACATCGTCGATCTCGACGAGGCGAACATCCCGGCGCTCGAAGCGCTCAGCAAGCTCTACGAGAAGCAGGGCGACGCGGCACGCGCGATCGAATCGATGACGCGAGTCGCCGACCTGACGACCGACGGCGGCCAGCGCGTGGAGATGTACTTCCGCATCGGCAAGTCACTCGACGAGAAGCTGGGCGATCGCGCTCAGGCGCAGGAGCGGTTCGAGATGGCTCTCGATCTCGATCCGTCGCACCTGCCGTCGCTCGCGGCGCTGCGGACGATCGCGATCGACGAGAGCGACTGGGATCGTGCGGCCCGGTACCTCGAGCAAGAGCAGATGAACACGCAGGCGCCACGCGCTCGCGCGAAGCTGCTGGTCGAGTTGGGCAAGCTGCGCGACGAGATGCTCGGGGAGCATGAGCTCGCCGTGCAGGCCTACGAGCTTGCGATGCAGTGCGACGAGGACTGCGAGGAAGCCGCACTGCCGTTGGTCGAGGAGTACGGACGGACGGAGCGCTGGGCGGAAGCAGAGCCGCTGGCGGAGATGCTCGTCAAGAAGGGCAAGAACCGCGAGCGGCACGAGCAGCACATGCTCAACAAGCTCCTTGGCAAGGTGCTCGCCGCGCTTGGCAAGGACGAACGCGCGCTGAAGGCCTACCAGACGGCGCATCAGCTAGACCTCACGGACCAGGAGACGATCCGGGGCATCGCCGACGTCGCGTTCCGGCTCCAGGATTGGCCGAGCGCGCTGACCAACTACCAGAAGGTGCTCACCTCGCTTGGCGAGGAGGACGTCGAAGAGCGGACCGACGTCTACTACCGGCTCGGCTGCATCAAGCGCGAGCAGGGACAGGCGAAGCAGGCCATCAACAATTTCGAGAAGGCGCTGGCGCTCAACACCGAGCATCGTCCGACGCTCGAGGCCCTGGTCGACATCTACGCCAAGTCGAACGACTGGAAGCAGGTCGCGGCGTACAAGCGCCAGATTCTCGACGGCGTGTTCGACGGCGAGGAGCGTTACACGATCCTCAACGATATCGGCGAGATCTGGAGCGACAAGGAGAAGAACGCCAACAAGGCGATTGAAGCGCTTGAAGAGGCACTCGACCTCAAGCCGCAGGATCACGTCCTGCTGCACAAGCTACTGCAGCTCTACCAGTCCGCTGGCGACTGGCAGAAGATGATCGATACGCTGCAGTCGATCGCCGACATCGAGGAGAAGCCCGAGTTCAAGGCCCGGTACTTCTACACGATGGCGCAGGTGTTCCGCGACAAGCTGCAGGAGATGGATCGGGCCGTCGAGCTCTTCAACGAGGCTCTGGATCTGAACCCGAGCTATCTCGAGGCCTTCGAGCGCATCAACAAGATCCTGACCCAGGACAAGAACTGGAAGCAGCTCGAGCGTTCGTACCGCAAGATGATCCATCGCATCGCGGGCAAGGGGAACGCGGATCTCGAGCACACGCTCTGGCACCAGCTGGGCCTGATCTATCGTGATCGGCTCGGCCAGATCGACCAGGCGCTCGAGGCGTTCAAGATGTCCTCCACGTTGAAGCCCGACGAGTTGGTGGAGCACCAGATCCTCGCCGAGCTGTACGAGACGAGCGAACGCTTCGACGAGGCGATCGAGGAACAGCGCGCGATTCTCGAGACCGATCCGCTCCGCATCGATCCGTATCGCGCGCTCTATCGCCTCTACCTTCACAAGCACGCCTACGACGAGGCATGGACGTTGGCTGCGGCCATGGCGTTCATGCGCAAGGCGGACGAGGAGGAGATGCGCTTCTTCGAGGACTACCGCCCGCAGGGAATGCTGCCGGTGAAGGGACGTCTCTCGAACGAGCTGTGGGTGAAGGATCTGTTCCACCCGAACGAGAACCTGTACATCTCGAAGATCTTCGAGATGATCGCCGGTGCGGCGCTGAAGGCGAAGATCGCGCAGCTGACCGGCCAGGGGAAGCTTCCGGTTCTCGACAAGCGCTTCAAGCAGGACCCGGCCACGTCGACGGTCACGTTCGCGAAGACGTTCGGGTGGGCGGCGCAGGTGCTGGCGATCCCGACCGTGCCGGATCTCTACGTGCGCAACGACGTGCCGGGGTCGGTGGTCGCGGTGCCCGCGATGCCGCCGGCATCGGTGGCGGGACAGACCGTGCTTACCGGGTTCCAGGCGCAGGAACTCACGTTCATCTGCGGCAAGCACCTCGCGTCCTACCGGCCCGAGCACTACATCCGGAACCTGTTCCCGACGCAGGCCGAGCTCACGATCATGTTGTTTGCTGGCGTGATGATCGCCGCGCCGAACACGCCGATGCCGCAGGACGCCGCGGCCCAGATCAGGGCCACAGCGCAGGAACTCGCCAAGCACATGACGCCCGTCGAGCTCGAAGGGCTGCGCATGGTGGTCAAGCGCTTCATCGAGGAAGGCGCGAAGGCGAACATCAAGCGCTGGAACCAGGCCGTGGAGCTTACGGCGTGCCGCGCCGGCTTGCTGGTGTGCGGCGATCTGGACATTGCCAAGAAGATCATCGGTGCGGAGTCGCAGCTGCCGGGCGATCTGTCGGCGGCCGAAAAGATGAAGGATCTCCTTACCTTCAGCGTCAGTGAGCACTACGCCCAGCTGCGCAAGGCGCTGGGCATCGCCGTCGGCTGACGATCGAGGGGGCGCGCTGCAGCGGCTCCCGGATGGGGTTGCCGGTGCGGCGCGGCACACGTCGCGGACGGCTACTTGCCCGGCACGTCGAAGGTGATGCGCGCGCCGAGGGAGAATTGCCATGCGGCGGCGGAGCCACCAGCACCGCTCGGCCGGCTACCGTACGTCGTCATTCCCAGGCTCATGAACGGCCCGAGGCCGAGCTTCGAGAAAGCGTACCAGTCGCCGCCGACGGCGACGCGGACCCACTGGATGCCGGACCATGACGAGCCCCCCTGCGGGACGCCGACGGCGGATTGGCCCTTGTTGTCCACGTGCATGCTGCGAAAGCCGACTCCAGCCTCGAGCCAGGGATCGAAGCGCACGCCCTGCACCAGGTGGTAGCGCACGAACGGGCCCACCGCGAAGCCGGTCGACGTGCACGCGGAGCAGTCACTTCCGGAGCCGAAGTGCGCATACTGACCCCACGCGCCAATGACGACCGTGCGGCTCACTCCGTAGCCGAGCTCGAGACCGAAGCCAGAGCCCGTGCTCATCACGCCGCTCTGGCTCGTCCCATGAGCGAGATCGCCGAATGGCACGACGAGGCCTGCGGAAATCGACGCCGCGACGTGGCCGCCCAACGTGTCTAGCGCCGGCGGGACCGGCGGTGCGATCGGCTCGTCGCCGTCCTCCGGCGTCGCCGGAGCGCGCGGCGCCGGAGCGGCCGTCGCTGTGGAAGCCTGGTCCGTTGTCTCCGCTTGTTCGGCTTGCTCGTCGCCCGTCGACGAGTCCGTGCCGTCGGCGGCGGGCTCGGCGGCGGCCGGTTCGGCCGGCTGCGCGGCGGCGAGTCGGGGCAACGAGGCCGCGAGCGCCGCGGCGAGCATGACGGGGGACCAACGCATGGCCGCCTTGTTACCACCGGCTGGGGGGTGCGGGGAGCGACTTGTTTCGGCCCGTCGCCCGACGCTGGCGCGGCCGCCGCGTCGCGGGACCGGCCTGAACCGGCGCAACTGCCGCGGCCCGGGTGCCGATGGACCCAGGTGATGACCGAGACCTTCGATGCGGACGCGCCTTTTTCCTCATCTCTGACCGAGGAGCTCACGATGGAGATCCAGTGGTCGCCGACGCGCGGCCCGTGGGTGCTCGAAGTCGGCTCGGAGCAGGGCGTGCAGTTCGTCGAGCTGGACCCCGATCAGTGTGTCGTCCTGGGCAGTGGCAAGCTGGCGGACCTCCGTATCTGCGACCGTGCCGTGAGTGCACGCCATTGCCAGCTCTCCGCGACGCCGCACGGCCTCGAGCTCACCGATCTCGGGGCGCGCAACGGCGTCTTCGTGGGCGGTGCACGAATCAAGCATGCGACGCTCCACGGCGAAGGGAGTGGCTTCGTCGTCGGTCGAACCACGGTGTCCGTGCGCTGCCGCGACGCCGCCGACGCTGCGGGATCGGCGGAGTCGCTGCCGGGTATCGTCGGGAGTTCCGCGCCGATGCGTCGCATGGCGCGCGAAGTGCGGCGACACGCGCGGACGCGCGCCGCCCTCCTGCTGCAGGGGGAGTCCGGCACCGGCAAGGACGTCGTGGCCAGGGCATTGCACGCGATCTCCAAGCGCCCGGGCGCGTACGTCCCTCTGAACGTTGGCGCGATCAACGAGTCGCTCGCCGATGCCGAGCTGTTCGGGCATCGGCGCGGGGCGTTCACCGGCGCTGTCGCGGCGCACGCCGGCGCGTTCGAGCAGGCACACCGCGGCACGCTGTTCCTCGACGAGGTCGCGGACCTGCCGCCGTCGATCCAGGTCAAGCTCCTCAGGGTAGTGGAGGACGGGCTGGTGCGTCCGATTGGCGGAACGCAACCGGTAAGCGTGGACGTGCGCATCGTGTCTGCGACCTGGGCGCCCCTTCAGGATCGAGTCGGCCAGGGCCGCTTCCGGGCGGACCTGTTCCATCGGCTGTCCGTCGCGACGATCCAGCTTCCGCCGCTGCGCGAGCGTCGGACGGACATCCCGGCCCTCGCGCGGACGATTCTGGACGGGCTTCGTCCGGAGCTGGGTCCGCGTCGCCTGTCCAGCAGCGCTCTGGCGCGACTGGTGGCGTTCGACTTCCCCGGCAACGTGCGTGAGCTGTCCAGCGTGCTCTACCGATCGGCCGTCGCTTGCGATGGCGCCGAGATCGGTCCGGAGCACATCCAGATCACCAGCTCGCGACGGCGCGAAGCGCACACCGGGCGGCTGTCGGCGACCGAGGCCGCGCGCCTCGTGGAGCGACACGCGGGAAACATCACTGCCGCCGCCGCCGCCGCGGGCGTGGCGCGCAGCACGTTTCGATCGTGGCTCGCCGGCGGGCGCAGCGCCCGGCGCTGAGAAGAGGTTTCGCGCCCACCGCGCTGGACGCGCGCCGCGCACGCAGCGCGCTGTCCCAGTCGTCGGTGCCGGATCCTGGATTCGCGAAGCGTGACGCTTGGCCGTTGTCGAACGGGACGGGCCGACGACGTCGAGTTCGTCCAGGTCGGGCGCGGCCCGTCCGGGCGGGCGCGGCCCGCTTTGGCCGGCCCGCGACCGGAACTGGCCGACGAGCACGAGCCGCCCGTCGGGTCCGCGATCGGATTGGCCATCGACGCCGAGTTCCGCTCGGTCGAGCACTGCCCGCCCGGTCGGGTCCGCGATCGGACTGGCCGTCGACGCCGAGTTCCGCTCGGTCGAGCACCGCCCGCCCGGTCGGGTCCGCGATCGGACTGGCCGTCGACGCCGAGTCCGATTGGGTCGGGCTTGCGATCAGAACTGGCCGACGACGCCGAGTCCCTGCTCGGTCGGGCTCGCGATCGGAATAATGCCGGCACGCAGCCCGCCCGGGGGCGTTGCGCCGGTCGACGTCTTCTTCGGTTTGGAGTCGATGAAGTAGTACACGACCGTGCCGACGGCGGCGGCGCCGGCCAAGATGAAGCCGACCGTTGCGACGGTCTTCTGCGAGTCGCCCCGGTTGCGGTCGTCTTCGTAGAGCTTGCATGCGCTCGCGTAGTCCGCGCTGGGCGGGTGGCTACACAGGCCGGCGGTCGACCGCGGTGGGGTTTCCGATGCGCGCGTGCGCGGTCGATCTGCGAGGCGACGCTGTCGGCGCTGTTGTAGGCGCTCTTGCTGCCCAGCGCGAAGCCGATGCCGACGCCCAGGCCAACCACGGTGACACCGCCGCCCACCCAGGCGAGCTTGTTGCGCGCCGCCCAATGAATGAACGGCTCGCGCGGGCCGGACGTGTCCATCGAGATTCCGTTTCCAGGTCCGGTACTGTCGGCGGGCGGAGATGAGTCCATCGGTGGCGGCAGCCCATCGTTGCCCGCTGGTGGTGGTGTTCCACCGCCCGCTGCGGGCGGCCCCGCCGCCGCCGCTGTTCCACCCGCGAAGCTCAAGGCGACGGTAGTGGCACTGCCGGCGGTAGCGTTGACCGTCTGCGAAGCTGTCTTGCCGCCCTTGCGCGCCTCGAGAGTGTGGCTGCCGGGCATCAGATAAATCGGGTCCGCCAGCGGCGCGAAGCCTTCGGACTGGCCATCGACGAACACCTCGGCGCCCGTCTGATCGACGGACAGTGTTACCTCTTCGGTTCGCGACTTGGCGATGATCAGGCCCCCGTCCGCATCCTTCTTCTCCGCAGCGGACGCGGCGGTGTTCTCTCGCAGGAACTGCGTGAAGTGCTTGGCGGCATCCGCCTCGTGACCGGAGCGGACTTCGCTCTGCGCGAGGTTCAGGAGCACGGCCGGGTGCTTCTTCAGCGCATAGGCCTGAAGGAATGCGGCGCGAGCTTCCTCGTAGCGCTTCTGGTCGTAGAACTTCACTCCCTCCTGGAACCGCTCCCGCGCCATCTTGATCATCGGATCTTCCTGGGCGAGTGCGACCGAGGGTGCGAGAAGCATCGGTGCGGTCATCGCCGAGGCGCACAGCAGCAGAGCAAGGGAACGGGCGCGGAATTTCATGAAAAGCCTCGTCGTGACGTCGGTACCCGTGCGGACGCACAGGTCGGTGTCTAGAACGGAGTCTCGCGGACTATAGATCCAGACCCGGGCTTCGGGGGAGCGGGCGGTGCCGCGGGCTTCGGTACCGGTTTCGGCGCCGGCTTCGCTGCCGGCTTCGGTGCCGGCGCCGGTTTCGCGGCGGCGTATGGCGTGGCGTGCGGCTTGGGCTTCTTGGCCGGCGCCGGTACTTCCGCCTTCGCGGGCGCTTCGTGGGTGGGAGCAGGGACCTCTTCGGCCTTCGTGGGCTCCTCGGCCTTCGCGGGCTCCTCGGTCTTCGCGGGCTCCTCGGCCTTCGCGGGCTCCTCGGCCTTCGCGGGCTCGGTGCCCTTGGTGGGCTGATTGGCCGGCACCGCCTCGGTCCGTGACGGCTCGCTCGTCGCCGGTGTCTCGTCTTTCGAACCCATCAGGGTCTTCAACCCGATGAGCAGCAGCAGCACGACCGCGCCGGCCATCACGGCCATCACGACTTTCTGGTTCTTCGCGGGTGCGCGCGACACGGCCAGCGGCACCCGCGTCGCTGTCGGCGCCCGGGCGTGGCGCCGCCGCCGCGGTCGGCTTGGGCTTCGGCTTGGCCGGCGGAGCTGCGGGCTCCTCGTCTTCGGTTGCGCGATCCGGCGCGGCGGTGGCCTTGGCTTCAGCCTTGTCGGAGTCGGCCTTGGCTTCAGCCTTGTCGGAGTCGGCCTTGGCTTCAGCCTTGTCGGAGTCGGCCTTGGCTTCAGCCTTGTCGGAGTCGGCCTTGGCTTCAGCCTTGTCGGAGTCGGCCTTGGCTTCAGGCTCTTGTCGGCGTCGGCCTTGGCTGCCGGGCTCGTCTTTTGCGGCGCTCGCCGCGTCGGCCTGGGCGTCGGGCGTCGCCGCGCCCGCGGTCTTGGGCTCGGCTTGTACGGGCGCTCCCGCCTTGGCGGGCTCCGACTACCGCGGGCGCGGGAGCCTGCGGCGCCGCCATGCCGAGCATGGTCTTCTTGCCGAGTGGCGCGTCGGCCTGTGGCGCTGCCACCTCCGCTGGTGCGGAAGGCTTGGCGTCCGGCTTCGCCGCGGCCGAGCTCGACGCCGCGGCCTTCGCGATCTCGTCGGGTTGCGGGATGCGCACCGCGCCCATGCCGATCATCGTCTGCTTGCGCAACGGCGACTCGGCCTTCGGGGCGGGCTTTGCTTCGGCCGCCGCCGGCTCGGGAGCGGGCTTCGCGGGTTCTGCCTTGGCCGGTTCGGCGGCTGGCTTCGCCGCTGCCGCTTCGGGCACGTCGTCGTCCGCGCCCGTCTCCCAGATGGGCTTGAAGTTCTCGGAGACGCGCTCTGCGTCGTCCGAGGAAAGCCCCTTGGGCAGCGCGACGCCCTCGGGCACCGCGCCCGCGTTGCTATTGCCGCCCGAACGCTCGGCCATGATCCGAAACTCCGTGAAAATCCAGCGTGAACTTCAGGCTAGCATCGGGGTGCGACGCCGCGCAACGAGTCGTTCCTCCGGCCGGCGTCTCCCGTAACTGGCGGGTCACGGGCTCCGGCGGTACACGGGGGTATCAGCGTTCTTGGCTCGCTCTGGTTCCGTGGCCCTGGCCGCCCGACGCGCCGCCGGTGGCCGCGGAGCGTCATGGTCTGCGTCCCGGGGTGGGTCGCGTGCCTGTGCGCCGTGGGGCTTGCCGCATGCCGCCCCGCGTCCGGGGCGGCACCGGCGCCAGCAGCCTCCGCGGATCCCCCCGTCGCCGGGCGGTCCCAGCCGCTTCCCGCGCGCACCGACGTGGTGGCTCGCGCCGACGCGCTCGCCGTTGCCGGATCGCGAGCCGGGGGCGAAAAGGGCGGACACCTGCTCGTCGAGGCGGCGGCGCTCCGGCGCCGGCTATGGCGGATCGAGCGCAAGGATGCCGACGCGCTGGAAGCCGTCGAGCTCTACCGGACTGCCGAGGGCGCGAGCTGGAGCGGCGCGTGTGCCGCGGGCGTGGAGCGGGCGCTGCTCGAAGGCGAGTTGCGCGCCGATCCCGCGCAGACCTATCGAGCACTCTATCTGGTGCGGGCGTCCGGAGCCGACCCGTCGTGCGAGCAGCGCGCCACCCAGGCGCTTGGCACGCTCGCCGCGTTCAAGCCGTTGCCAAACGTACTGACCGAGCTCGATCGCCAGGCGCGACCCGGCGGCGCGGCGCGCGGTGATGCCGGCGCGGCAGTCGACGGTGGCGTGACGAAGGATGCGAACGGTTCGGTCGTCGTCCCCACGCTCTCCGCCGTGCTGCCCGCTGGGCCGGCGCGCATCACCAAGATCGAGCGTTACCCCGGCAAGGAGTCCGCGCGCGTCGTCGTGTTCGTCACCCATCCTGCGACGTTCAGCGTCGGAACCTTGCCGCGACAGGGAGATCAACGAGGCCCGCGACTGTACGTGGACATCCACGACGCGCGCTACCATGGCAAGCACGAATTCGACGCCGGAGGGTTGGTCGATCGCGTGCGCGTCGGGCGCCAGAAGGCGGACACCCGCGTCGTGCTCGACCTCGATGCCACGGTCTACCACCGCATCTTCTACCTGCCGGAGCCGTTCCGGCTCGTCATCGACGTGTCGCGGCAGCCGCCGGCGAGCACCGACGTCGTACCGGGGAAAGGGGGCAAGCGCGTCGTTCGCCGCGTCGTGCTCGACCCGGGGCACGGCGGGCACGATCCCGGCGCGACGGGGCCCGGTGGGTTGCGCGAGAAGGACGTCACGCTCGACATCGCGCATCGCGCGGCGCCGCTCGTCGCGCGCGAGCTCGGCATCTCGACCCTGCTCACCAGGGACGGCGACGACTACGTGGCGCTCGACGAGCGCACCGCGCGAGCCAACGCTTTCCAAGCGGATCTCTTCGTCTCGATCCACTGCAACGCCAGCGAGAACGCGGCGAGTCACGGCGTGATGACGTTCGTGCTCGATGCGTCGCCGGACGTGCTCGCGAGTCACGTTGCCGCTCGCGAGAACTCGGCGTCGCCTGCCGCTGCCGCCGAGCTGGCGAACGCGATGAGCCGGGTGCTGGACGCGACCAGCGTAGGAGCTTCGGTACATTTCGCGGATCTGTTGCAACGCTCGACGATGGCGTCCTTGCAACCCGGCTATCCGGACGTTCCGGACCAGGGGGTCAAGCGCGCCGGCTTCTACGTGCTTGCCGGCGCGCGCATGCCCGCCGTGCTGTTCGAGACGACGTTCATCTCGAACCCGAAGGGCGAGGGACGCCTCGACACCGCCGACTACCGTCAGAAGCTCGCCGACGCAATCGTCAACGCCATCCGCGCGTTCCGCGACGGCCGCTGACCGCGCCGCCGCGCGCGCATCGCGTCCGCGCGCGCTCGTGCCGCGCGGCCGCGCCGCGACCGCGCCGCCGGCGGTGCGCTAACCGCCCGCGCCGCCGCCCGCGCTCGCCGCGGCCGCCGCCGCGGCCCGCCGTTCAAGTCGACCTTCACGTCGATTGCCGATGCGGGTCGGCAACGCGCGGACGCGATGTCGACGCCGTCGACGCCGTCCGCGCGTTCCGCGCGTTCCGCGACGGCCGCTGACCGCGCCGTGTGTGCGGGGCCCGCGTCGGCGCGAGGCGCGCCCGCCGCCGTGTGTGCGGGGCCCGCGTCGGCGCGAGGCGCGCCCGCCGCCGTGTGTGCGGGGCCCGCGTCGGCGCGAGGCGCGCTCGCCGCTTGCGTGCGGGGCCCGCGTCGGCGGCGGGCCGTCCGAGTCGACGTTCACGCCGAATGCCGAGCGCGGGGCGGCAACGCGCCGGCGCGGCGCGGTGCCGCTCCGCGCGCACCGCGGTGATGGTGGACCGCGGTGATGGCGGACCGCGGTGATGGCGGACCGCGCCGCCAGCGCCGTCGCGATCGCGTCGGCGCGCGCGTCGTGACCGCGGTCGCCGCGCGACCGTGCCGCGGCGCGTCGTGACCGGCGGCGGCGATGCCGTGACGCGTCGACGCGCCGTGCGGCGGTGATGCTGCTGTTCGAGCCGCCAGCGGTGCCGTTCGAGCCGACGTTCACGTCGAGTGCCGAGCGCGGGGCGGCAACGCGCCGGCGCGGCGCGTGCGACTGCGCGCGTTCCGCGACGGTCGCGGACCGCGACGCCGGCCGCGCCGGACCGGCAAACCCATCAGGAGCCGGCGACGACGCGCCTGCCGACGAAACGGCCGCCGTCCATCTCGAAGCGCGTCGGCGCCGAGGGATCCGCGGGGGCGGGACCCGCATCGGGGAAGAGCGGGTCGCCGGGCAGTGCCAGGACGGCGCGATCGCCGTCCATGACGAAGAACGGACACACCGGTGCGAGCGACTGGGCGCGCGCGATCTGCAACGCCTCGTCGACGCTGCGCGCTTGGCGGAAGATCTCGGCGGTGCGCACCGTCGGCGGCGCGAGGAAGATCTCGCCGCGCTCCCATTGCTCGAGCATCCGGTGCGGCGTGGCCCAGAAGCTGGAGGTGGTCTCGTGCGCGTCGTGCTCGCCGGATTGACCCCCGGGTACAGGTAGCACGTAGAAGCGCGTGTCGTAGCGGCGTGACTCGGCGGCCGGCGTGACCCAGCGCCAGAGAGCCTCGAGCCGACCGGTGTCGACGACGAGTCCCTGCCGGCGCAGGAGGGTCGCGAAGGCTCCGACCGCGGCGCTCTCGCGTGCCAGCTCCTCGCGGAGCAGAAGTGCAGCTTCTGCGTCGAGGTCGGTGCCGGCGACGGGCAGGATCGCGGCTTCCTCGAGCAGCTCGCGGAGAGCGGCGACGGCGAACGTGCGCGCGAGCTCGACGCTCCCGGCGAGCTCGCGCGCCCGGGTGGAGAGCGGCGTGGACAGCTCCTGCCACTGCTCGTGCGCGTCGGCGGCGTCGACTTTTCCGCCGGGGAACACCACGGCCCCGCCGAGGAACCCGGAGCGGGCGTGGCGCTTCACGCAGAACAGCTCCACGGCCCCGCTGGCCTGACGGACGACGACCACGGTGGCGGCGTCCCTCGGGGCGACGGGCGGGCGGTCCGCATCGAGATCGAGCATCGGGCCATTCTGCCACGAGAACTATGCGCTCGCGCGCCGGCCCGGACGGTGTTAGTGAGGCCGGCCGGCCCGGACGGGGACAGCCCGGACGGACCGCGAAGTGTCGATTGACGGCGCCGGATCCGATTCCTATGTTTGACGGCTCCTCGCCAGCAGGCGGGGAACCGGACGTGAAACCACTCGCGAGTTGAAGATGACGAAGGCCCAACTCAAGAAGTTCCGTGACCTGCTCGAGTCCAAGCGTCAGGACATCATCAGGCGTGCGCAACAGACGCTCGACGAGGACATGACCCTCGACGCCAACGATCTGCCGGACGAGATGGATCTGGCGTCGAGCGAGTATCTACAGTCCTTCACGTTCCGCTTGCGCGGTCGCGAGAAGGTGTTCCTCGACAAGATCCAGAAGGCGCTCGACAAGCTCGACCAGGGCTCGTTCGGCGTCTGCGACGATTGCGGCGAGAAGATCTCCGTGAAGCGGCTCGAAGCGCGTCCCGAGACGACGCTGTGCATCCGCTGCAAGGAAGATCAGGAACGCGTCGAGAAGGACTTCGGCTAGGCCGAGGTCAGGCTCGCCGCGAGCGCTTGCTTGGAGCAGTGCGGGAAGCGCGGTTCGCCGCGCCCCGTGGCCGCGCGGCCGCCGCCAGCGCCGGCGCGAGGTAGCGGCCGGTGTGGCTGCCGGCGATGCCCGCGATCTTCTCGGGTGGGCCCTCGGCAACGACGTTGCCGCCGTTTTCGCCACCCTCGGGGCCCATGTCGATGACCCAGTCGGCGCCCGCGACGAGATCGATGTTGTGCTCGATGACGACGATCGAGTTGCCGGCGTCGCGTAGCCCCGTGAGCGCGTGCGTCAGCAGCTCGATGTCGGCGAAGTGGAGTCCGGTCGTCGGTTCGTCCAGCACGTAGAGGGTCCGACCGGTCGCCTTGCGCGCGAGCTCGCTGGCCAGCTTCACGCGCTGGGCCTCGCCGCCGGAGAGCGTGGTGGCCGGCTGACCCAGCTGGATGTAACCGAGCCCGACCTGGCGAAGCGCCGCCAGGCGCTGGTTGATGCGCGGGATCGACTCGAAGATCGCCGTGGCGTCGTCGACCGTGAGATCCAGCGCGTCCGCGATCGACAGACCGCGGTAGCGGATCTCCAGCGTCTCGCGGTTGTAGCGGCGCCCGTTGCACGCGTCGCACGTGACGTAGACGTCCGGCAGGAAGTGCATCTCGATGCGCAGCACGCCGTCGCCCTGGCACGCCTCGCAGCGGCCTCCCTTCACGTTGAAGGAGAAGCGCCCAGGTCGGTAGCCGCGGGCGCGCGCGTCCGGCAGGCCAGAGTACAGCTCGCGCAGGTACGTGAAGATGCCCGTGTATGTTGCCGGGTTCGAGCGCGGCGTGCGACCGATCGGCGCCTGATCGATGCTGATCACCTTGTCGATGTGCGACAAGCCCTCGATGCGGTCGCACGGGCCGACCCAGCCCGTCGCGCCGTAGAGCTCGGCGCGCGCGGCGCTCAGCAAGGTGTCGACGATCAAGCTGCTCTTGCCCGAACCGCTGACGCCGGTTACGGCGGTGATCAAGCCGAGCGGGATGTCGACGGTGACATGCTTGAGGTTGTGGGCGCGGGCGCCGACCAGTCGCAGTCTCGCCTTGCCGGGTTTGGTGCGCTTCGTCGGGACGGGCAGGCGCTTCTCGCCGGAGAGATAAGGTCCGGTGACCGAATCCGGGTTGGCGATCAGGTCGTCGGGCGTGCCTTGCGCGACGATACGGCCGCCAAGCGCGCCTGCGCCGGGCCCCATGTCCACGACGTGATCCGCGGCCATGATCGCGTCGCGGTCGTGCTCGACGACGATCACGCTGTTGCCCTTGTCGACCAGGCGCCGCACGGCTTCCAGCAGGCGGGCGTTGTCGCGCGCGTGGAGGCCAACCGACGGTTCATCGAGGACGTACAGCACGCCGACCAGCGACGCGCCGATTTGCGTCGCGAGCCGGATCCGCTGACCTTCGCCGCCCGAGAGGCTCTGTGCCGAGCGATCCAGCGCCAGATAGTCGAGGCCGACCTCGATCAGGAAGCCGAGTCGCTCGGTCACTGCGCGGACGAGAGGTTCGGCGACGGCGGCGTCGCGGCCCGCCAGTGCTCCGCTGTCGACGAGCTCCGCGAGCGTGCGTTGCAGCGTGCGAAGCGGCATGTTCGACAGCTCGGCGATGTCACGACCGCCGAGCTTGACCGCGAGCGCCTCGGTGCGCAGGCGCCGGCCGTCGCACGTCTCGCAGATCTGGTCGACGATGAAGCGGCCGAGGTCCTCGGGGCCGATCGCGCCCTCGTCCAGCTCGCCCTCGCTCTCGTCGGCGGAGCCGGTCTCGAGCATGCGCTCCAACCGGCGGATCACGCCCTCGTAGCCCTCGCCGCGCTTGCGACGCCGGCCGCCGCCCGCCGAGCCGTACAGGAGCGCTTGTCGCTGGTCTTCGGGAAGCTCGTTCCAGGCCGTGTCGGGATCCACGCCGAGGAGCGACACGGCGCGCGACACCTCGGTGGCCGTCGCCACCGAGCCGCGGCGGCCGAACGCCGCGATCGCGCCCTCGCGCAGCGTCCGCGCGCCGTCGGGGACGACGCGCGCGGGATCGATGGCCGAACGCATGCCGAGGCCGTCGCAGGTCGGGCACGCGCCGTGTGGGCTGTTGAACGAGAACAGACGCGGTTCCAGCGGCGGCAGCGTGATGCCGTACTCCCAGCTCACCAGCCGTTCGCTCATCACGATAGCTTCGCTGCCGTCCACCGGATCCACGAGCAGCGTGCCGTCGCCGAGCCGCAGCGCGAGCTCCACCGAGTCCGTGATGCGGCCCTTGGCGCTGCTCTTCACGACGATGCGGTCCACGACCGCGTCCAGGTCGTGGGGCTTCTGCCGATCGATGGTCAGTTCCTCGCCGAGGTCGATCTGCTGCCCGTCGACCCGCGCGCGCACGAAGCCGTCGCGGCGCAGGCGCTCGAGCTCCGCGCGCAGCTCGCCCTTCTTGCGGCGCACGATCGGCGCGAGGATCGCGGCGCGGGCGCCTTCGCCCCTGGCCATGATCGCGTCGACGATTTCCTGCACGGTGTAGGCGTGCAGGACCTTTCCTGATTTTGGACAATGCGGCACGCCGACGCGGGCGAAGAGGAGCCGGAGGTAGTCGGCGATCTCCGTCACCGTGCCGACGGTCGAGCGTGGGCTCTTGCCGAGCGCGCGTTGCTCGATCGCGATGGCCGGGCTCAAGCCCTCGATGCTCTCGACGCGCGGCTTGGGGAGCTGGTCCAGGAACTGGCGCGCATACGCCGAGAGCGACTCGACGTAGCGGCGCTGGCCCTCCGCATAGATCGTGTCGAACGCGAGCGACGACTTGCCGGAGCCGCTGGGCCCGGTGATGACCACGAGCTGCCCGCGGGGCAGCTCGCAGCTCACGTTCTGCAGGTTGTGCTGCGACGCTCCCCGGACGACCAGGCAATCCATGACGGGAGGCGACATATAAGCACAAATGACGCGGCCGCACGTCGCAGTGGATGCGCGGGTCGCCAAAGCGGTACAAAGTTGGCCCGATTTCGCGGATCTCGGCATGCGATGCGGACCATGATCGTCGGGTGGGGGAGCGGCACGCCCTGGCGGGTGGCGCTAGCGCTCGCTGGCGCGCTTCTCGGCGGCGCCGCGCTCACGGCGCTCGCTCGCGGCTCCGCGTCCGGAGCGCCGCAGCAACACGCCGCGGGTAGCGCAGCCGCGCCCGGGCCCGCGCCGGCGTCCGCTGCGCCGCCGGCCTCCGCGCCGCAGGCCCGCGCTGTGCAGGACACGCGCACCCGCGAGCCGGCCTGGGTCCACGTCGACCCGCGCGGCGATGAGGCGTGTCCCTCGGAGATGCTGCTCGTCGAGGGGACCTGGTGTCCCTTCGTCGGGCATCGCTGCGCGGAGTGGATCGACGAGAAGGCCGATCGCTGCCGGCGCTACGCGCCTCCGCCGATCTGCGAGGGCCGCCTGCAGAAACGCCGCTTCTGCATCGATCGCTACGAGTACCCGAACCAGGCCGGCGTGCTGCCGGTCGTGATGGTCAGCTGGGAGGACGCCAAGGCCACTTGCCGGGCGGAGAACAAGCGGCTGTGCGGGGCCAGCGAATGGACGTTCGCGTGCGAAGGCACGGAGCGGCTGCCCTACCCATATGGCTACGAGCGTGACGCGACGGCGTGCAATATCGATCGCCACTACCGGATGCCGGATCTCGGCGCGTTCGACCATCCCCGCAGCGTTGCCGCCGAGCTCTCCCGCGTCGACCAGCGCGTGCCGAGCGGGAGCATGGCCCGGTGCGTGAGCCCGTTCGGGGTCCACGACATGACTGGAAACGTGGACGAATGGGTCGTGAACGAGTCCCGGGACCCGGTCGTCTCGGGGCTGAAAGGCGGCTACTACGGCCCGATCCGCGCGCGTTGTCGTCCGATGACGACCGACCACAACCGCTGGTTCCGCTTCTACCAGGTCGGATTCCGCTGCTGTTCGGACCCCGCGGCGAGTGCCGCTGACGCGCCGAGCACGCCGCGATCCGCGGGTGGCTGACGGGCGTGGTTCCGTTGCTCGGCACCAAACGCTGCTGTCGTCGGCCCGCCGGGGATCGGGCCGCGGCGGCTGCCACGACCTCGGGGTCTTGGCGGACACGATCGCGATCCGCCAAAGAGACCCGACAGAACGACCCGGCGAGGCCGGGCGCTGGCTTGCTTCCGATAGCCGGAGGCGCGAGGTGTTGCGGCGCGCAGGAACAGAACCACACCCTGGATGACGGCGCGCAGGTCCTTTGGGCTTGGGTGCCGGGGCGGCGCGGCCGGCGGTCGGGGCGGTGTTGCCCCGACCGCTCTGTTCGACTAGGTTTCCCCGCGTGGAGTTTGCCTGTGCCAGCACTGGGGAGGACCTCGACCCCCGACGCGGCCACGACCTTGCTCCACCGCCGCGGGGGCGAGGGCGAACCAGGCAGTCGGCGCCCGCCCGAGGGAACGTTGCCAGGGCCCATAGCTCAATCGGTCAGAGCCCCCGGCTCATAACCGGGCTGTTCCTGGTTCGAACCCAGGTGGGCCCACCCGTACCGGGCGACGTGAACGGCGCCCGGGCTTTCTTCTAGTGCAAGGAGCCCGATCCGATCGTGAATATCCAAGTGCAGATTGAAGCCCTTGAAGGGCTTTCAGCCGTCGACGCCGAGCTGAGGGAGCTCAACGACGAGCTGAGTCGCGAGCGCGATGCGCTCACGCAGAAGAAAGAGCACCTTCAGGAGCTCGACGAGAAGCTGACTCGCGATCGCCAGAGCTCGGAGGAGATGGAACGGCTCCGCAACGAGCTGATGCAGGAAATCCGCCAGATGAGCCTGCAGGTGGAGAAATCGCGCGAGAAGCTGGCGCGATGCCGCACGGAGCGGGAAGCCAACGCCGCTCAGCGGGAGATCGAGGAGCTGCGCAAGCTCTACCGTGATCGCGAGCTCGAGATCGAGAAGCTGGTCGGGCTGCTCGATCAGGCACGGATGGAGATCGACAAGACGTCGCAGGAGCGCGAGGTACTGTCGACCGAGCTCGGCAGCACTGAAGGCGAAGTCACGAGCCGCCTGGGCGTGCTCGAGAAGGAGGCCGCCGTCAAGGAGGGCGAGCGCAAGCTTCTGGTTGCCAAGGTGCAGCCGGTGCTCTACCGGCGCTACGAGATGATCCGCAAGCGGCGCGGAACCGCCATCGCGTTCACGACGGAAGGAACGTGCAGCGAGTGTCACATGCTGCTCCCGCCGATGATGTTCCAGAAGCTGATGCGCCGGGAGGACTTCGAGCAGTGTCCGAGCTGTCACCGCATCCTCTACTTCCGGCCGCCCAGCGCCGAGGGTCAGGCGGACAGCCAGTCGAGCGGTCCTTGAGCCAAGCGGGGGTGCGAGCGGCCGATGTCGGAGCCTGGAGTGGGGGCTGAATGAAGGCGTGTCCGGCGTGCGGCCGGCTGTATCCCCAGGACGCGGGCTTCTGTCCGGTGGATGGCCAGCAGCTATCGAGCGCCACCCAGGTGCCCGTCGCGAGCGACGACCAGGATGCTCGCATCGGACAGCTGATCGCGACGCGCTACCAGATCCGTCGCGTCGTCGCCGACGGCGGCATGGGGCGCGTCTACGAGGGGCTCGACATGCACGAGCGGCGCAACGTCGCTCTCAAGATCCTGCACCCGGACGTCGCCAACGATCAGGTCGCGGTCGAGCGCTTCAAGCGCGAGTTCGACGTCAGCAAGCAGCTGCCCCACGACCACATCGTCGAGGTGCTCGACTTCGTTCCCACCGGCGACGGTAGCTACGCGCTGGTCATGGAATTCCTCTACGGCGAGGAGCTCCGGAGCACCCTCAAGCGCGAGTCGGTGATTCCACCGGAGCGCGTCGTGCGCATGCTGAGCCAGGTCGCCATCGCTCTCGACAAGGCCCACACCGGCAAGCTGGTCCACCGCGATCTGAAGCCGGACAACATCTTCTTGTGCCAGACGCGCGAGGGCGACATCGCCAAGCTGCTCGACTTCGGCTCGGTGAAGGACAAGGCCGACAACGCCAAGAAGCTCACGGTCATGGGCACGACGATAGGGTCGCCGTACTACATGGCGCCGGAGCAGGCCCAGGGCCTGGAGACACTGGATCATCGCGCCGATGTCTGGGCGATGGCTGCCATCACCTACGAATGCGTCACCGGCCAGGTGCCGTTCAAGGGCATCAACGGGCCGAGCATCTTGCTCGAGATCCTGACGAAGGAGCCAATGGCGCCGAGCCAGGCGGGCGCGGACCAGAAGTTCCAGGTGCCGCCGACGCTCGATCGCGTGATGACCTACGCGCTCAAGAAGCAGGCAGCGCTGCGCATCGCGTCGATGGGCGCGCTCGCGGATGCCGTCGGCGCCGCCTACGGCCTCGAGGGCAATCACCTCGACTGGGCGCACACCACGCAGTCGGAGCTCGGCGAGCGCATCGCCGCGAAGATGCCGGGGCTGATGGTCGCGCCGCCGCCGGTCGCGGCGCCCGCCGATATGGCCACCGACTCGTTCTTCGGCGAATCGTCCGCGCTCGACTCCATGGGCGACCCGTTCGCCGCACCCCAGGGCGCGGGCGTCGCGCAGTCGATGCAAGCCGCGCCGATGGGTTACGGACCGCCTGCCGGCTACCCGCCGGTCCCGGATGGCGTGCCCGGTCTCCCCAAGGCGGGCGCCACGTGGCTGGTCGTCGCAATCGTGGGCGGGCTCGCGCTGGTCGTCGGAGTCGTCATCGTGCTCGTCGTGATGCACTGAGCGCGCGTGCGCGCCGCCTGGTGGGGGTCGGAGCGGTGTGGTACGTGCACGGCCTGACTGCGATGGGAGTGCTGCGATGAATCATCGAGATCGAATCGCGTGGCTGCTCGTCGCGCTCGTGTGTGCGGTCGGATGCAGCAAGCGGACGACCCCGGGCGCCGAGCCCGTGGCCTCGGCCGCGACGCCGGCCGCGCCGGACACACCCGCCCACCAGGCCGCTCCGGCCGCGAGCGCGTTCAACGAGCCCAACTACGACGTATCGGTCCGGCCTACGGGGCCTTACAAGGCGGGTCAGCCGGGCGCGGTCGAGATCGTGTTGCAGGCGAAGCCACCGTTCCACTGCAACGACAAGTACCCGTACAAGCTCAAGCTCGACGACGCGCCAGGCGTGACGTTCCCCGACAAGCTGGTGGGCAAGGACGCGGTCAAGGTCGAGCACATGCAGGCGACGATGACCGTGCCCTTCACGCCCGCGACCGCCGGCAAGAAGACCATCGCAGGGCGCTATCTGTTCTCGGTCTGCTCGGCGGACAAGTGCCTCGTGGACAAGCGCGACGTGAAGCTCGATATCGACGTGATGTAGGCGCCCGGCGGCACGCGCCGCGAACGGGGCGGGTTTTCGCGGCGTTCCGCGCTTGTGCACGCCGGACTGGTGGAACGCCGGGATGCCTGGGACACTTGGGACCCATGGGCACGAAGCGCCTCGTCGAAGAGCTCCGGCACATCGCCCAGGACGTGCAGCGGAAGTTCGAGCAGGAACGGCGCCTGCTGTCGTTCCAGGAATACGTCGAGCTGTTCGCCTCGAATCCGGTCCGCCACTCGCGGGACGCCGCGCGCTACCTGCGCGACATGTTCGACCACTACGGGCGGGTCGACGCGGAGCGGCACTGGGGCAAGCTGTCGCGCTTCAGCCTCTTCGATCTGCCGTTCTTGCCGGAGGAGGATCGGGTGCGCGAAGCGCTGGTCGGGCAAGAGGCCGTGCAGGCCGAGCTCTACCGGATCCTCTCGAACTTCGTGCGCGAAGGGCGACCGAAGCGCGTTGTGTTGCTGCACGGCCCGAACGGCTCCGCGAAGACGACCGTCGCCGCGTGCATCATGCGCGCCCTCGAGCACTACTCCTCGCTCGACGAAGGCGCGCTGTACCGCTTCCATTGGGTCTTCCCGAACCAGAACCTGCTACGCGGCGCCATCGGGTTCGGCGGGCGGCGACCGGGCAAGAGCGACGATGGCAGCTATGCGCATCTGCCCGACGAGCAGATCGACGCGCGCCTGTTCATGGAGGTGCGGGACCATCCGCTGTTCCTCGTCCCGCGCGAGCAACGCACGGCGCTCCTGCAACGCGTTTACGAGGAGGCCGGCGCCGCGGAGCCGCCTCCGGCGTGGATCCTCAGGGGAAGCCTCTCGCACAAGAGCCAGCAGGTGTACGAAGCGTTGCTGGCGAGCTACGACGGCAATCTCGAGGAGGCGCTGCGCCACGTCCAGGTGGAGCGATACTTCATCTCGCGGCGCTACCGCGTGGGCGCCGTGACGCTCGGTCCCCAGCTCAGCGTCGACGCTGGCGAGCGCCAGATCACCGCCGACAGGTCGCTCGGCGCGCTGCCCGCGTCGCTGCAGTCGGTGACGTTGTTCGAGGCGTTCGGCGAGCTGGTCGACGCGGCGGGCGGGTTGCTCGAGTTCTCCGATCTCCTCAAGCGTCCCCTGGACGCGTTCAAGTACCTGCAGATCACCGCCGAGACCGGCGAGGTCGGGCTGCGATCCCAGAACGTGCAGGTCAACTGCGTGATGCTCGCGAGCGGAAACGAGCTCCATCTCTCGGCGTTCCGCGAGCATCCGGAGTTCGAGAGCTTCCGCGGCCGGCTCGAGCTCGTGCGCACGCCGTACCTGTTGAGCTGTATCGACGAACAGCGCATCTACGACTCCCAGATTGCCCCGCAGGCGGGCGCGCACGTGGCGCCCCACGCGACGCAGATCGCGGCGATGTTCGCGGTGCTGACCCGCATGCGCCGGCCGAATCCCGAGCGCTACGAGCGCTCGTTGCGCGCGATCGTGAGTGAGCTTACCGCGTTCGAGAAGATGGAGCTGTACGCCCGCGGGGTCGCTCCGTCGCGCCTGGACGACGAGGCTGCCAAGACACTGCGCGCCGATATCCCGCGCATCTACGCCGAGGCGGACTCGTACCCGAT
Organism: uncultured delta proteobacterium; assembly: GCA_963775185.1. Taxonomy (GTDB): domain Bacteria; phylum Myxococcota_A; class Polyangia; order Polyangiales; family Polyangiaceae; genus JAPSGB01. The sequence continues at coordinate 334,172 of CAVZIE010000027.1, forward strand.
CTACGAGGGCAGCACCGGAGCGAGCCCACGGGAGATGCGCGCCGTCCTGCTCGACGCCGCGCAAAATCCTGGCTTCGCTTGCCTGTCGCCCTTCGCCGTGCTCGCCGAGCTCGACCGGCTGTGCTCACGCACGAGCGAGTACGCGTGGCTCGAGGAGGAGCGCATGCCGGGCGGCTATCACGATCACCAACTGTTCCGCGAGATGCTGCGCGAGCGACTGCTCGACATGCTGGAGGATGAGTTCCGGGTCGCGAGCGGGCTGGTCGACGAGACGCGCTACAACGAGCTCTTCGACCGCTACATCACCAACGTCAGCTTCTGGATGAAGGGCGAGAAGCTGCGCAATCCCCTCACGGGCCAGTACGAGGAGCCGAGCGAGTCCCTGATGCAGGAAGTGGAGAGCCTGCTGGGGACGCCCGACAAGCCCGAGCAGCTCCGCCACTCGCTGATCAACCGGGTCGCGGCGTGGGCGATCGATCATCCGGGCGATCCCATCGACAACGGCGTGGTGTTCGCACCGCAGCTGCGGCGCATGCGCGAGTCGGTGTTCGCCGAACGCCGCGTCGCGGTCGCGCGACTGTGCAGGGACATGGTGACGTTGCTGCACGAGGAGGGCGCCACGCTGTCGCTCGATCAGCGCACCGAGGCGCGGCGCGCGGTGGACGAGCTCTCCCGCCGCTACGGCTACATCGACGCCTCCGCGCTGGATGCAGCGGTCGCCCTGGTGCGCGATCGTTTCGCGGACCTCTTGAGCTGAGTCCGCATGCGGCAGCACGGAGCAGCCGGCGGCCCAGGACCTCCGGCTGCGGACGCGGGTGGGTCGCGCACGCTCGGACTGGGCTCACTGCTCGCGTTGGGAGTGAACGGGATCGTCGGGGTCGGCATCTTCTTCGTGCCGTCGGAGGTGGCCGCACGCGTGCCGGGACTGGCCGGCGTCGGGGTGTACGCGTTGGTGGCGCTCGCGCTCCTGCCGGTCGCCTGGACCTATGCGACGCTGGGAGGTCATTTCGACGAGGACGGCGGTCCGTACGTCTGGGCTCGAGCGGCGTTCGGACCGGCCGTGGGCTTCGGCGTCGGCTGGATCGCGTACGTGTCGGCGCTGTTCAGTACCTCCGCTGTCGTCGCCGGGCTCGCCGAGCACGCGGCGCCAGAGCTGGGTCTACATGGCGCGACCATGGTCCGCGCGTTCGCGACGCTGTGCATCGCCGCGCTCGCGGCGACGGTGGCGGTCGGGCTTAAGCCCAGCGCGGTCGTGTGGAACGTCGTGACCGTGCTCAAGCTCGTACCCCTGGTCGTGCTCGCGGGGCTCGCGCTCGTGCTCGCGGCGCCGCACGCGCCGCCGCCGCTCGCGGCGCCGCGCCTCTCCGACGCCGGGCGTGCGGCGCTGGTGGTCGTGTTCGCGATGCAGGGCTTCGAGATCGTGCCGGTCCCGGCCGGCAACGCCAAGCACGTGCGCCGGGCGATCCCGGTGGCCACGCTGGGTTCGCTGGTGCTGGCGGCCGTCCTGTACGTCGTTCTCCACTGGGCGTGCGTGCGCGCGTTGCCGGATCTCGCGCACCACGCAGCGCCGCTGGTCGATGCCGCGGGCGTCTACGGCGGACCGCGCGCGGCCTGGCTGGTCGGAGCCGGCACGAACCTCTCCGCGCTCGGTATCGCGTTCGGCATGTTCGCGATGACGCCGCGCTACCTGGCCGCGCTCGGCCGGCCCGACGCGCTCGGCGGCTGGATCGGCAACGAGGCACGGCACGTCCCGCTGCGCGCGCTGGCTATCACCACCGCGGTCGTGCTCGTGTTCGTGCTGGCGGGCCGGCTCAGTGAATTGTTCGCGCTGTCCAGCGTCGCGGTGCTCGCGCAGTACGCGGTGAGCGCGGCGGCGCTGGCCGTGCTGGCTGCGGGCGGGAAGAACGGCCTCGGCCGCCGACACCTGTGGCCTGCGCCGTTGGCGATCGGCGCGATCCTGCTGATCGCGCGCTCGGCCCGTGCGGTCGAGTTGCTGGTCGCCGGTGGAGCCCTCGCCGTCGGTGCCGCTCTGCTCGCGCTGCACCGGCTGCGGCGCAACTAAGTCACGGGTCGCGATTCTGGAACAGGCGCTATCGGCACCGCCCATTCGTCCTGTCGATGCGACGTGGCGACGCCGGACTGCGACCCGGAAGTCTTCACAGGAAGATCGGAAGATCGGAAGGTCGGGACGGGAATTTGAAATTCCGATTCCTTCCGATCTTTCGCCCTTCCTGTGAGTTCTATCCCTACCGATCTGCTCCGGAATCGAGCTCGGTGATTTAGGGCGCGTCAGGGCTCGTCGACGGGACCGTCGATCACGCCGAGTTGCCACAGCACGAACGAATAGAGATCCGTGTACTCGTCGGCGACCTTGCTGATCGGCTTTCCGACGCCGTGGCCCGCCGCATGATCCGTTCGAAGCAGCACCGGTCGGTCCGAGCTCGTCGCCCACTGCAACGCCGCGGCCATCTTCTGGGCGTGCATCGGCGCGACGCGCGCGTCGCTGGCGGCGGTGGTGAGCAGCACGGCGGGGTACGCGGTGCCCTTGCGCACGTGATGGTACGGCGAATACGCGTACAGCCAGCGGAACTGCTCCGGGTCCTCCGGCGAGCCGTATTCCGGCACCCAGAGCTTGGCGATCAAGAAGCGGTCGTAGCGGACCATGTCCGTGAGCGGAACGCTGCTCACGGCGGCGCGGAACAAGCGTGGCGCTTGTACGACGCTCGCTGCGACGAGCAAGCCCCCGTTCGATCTTCCGTAGATGGCAAGGTGCTCGGGATTCGTGACCTTGCGTGCGACGAGATTGCGCGCGACAGCGACGAAGTCGTCGAACACGTGTTGCTTGTTCGCGCGCTCACCGGCGCGGTGCCACGCCTCGCCGAACTCGCCGCCGCCTCTGAGGTTCGCCTGTACGTACACGCCGCCGCGATCGAGCAGCACGTAGGCCGTACGCGTGAAGCGCGGCTGGAGGCTGACGTTGAAGCCGCCGTAACCGTAGAGCAGCGTCGGGTTGTCGCGGGCGCGCAGATCCACGTCTTTCCGGCTGACCATCAGGTACGGCACGCGCGTGCCGTCCTTGGAGCGCGCGGAGCCCGGCGTAACGATGAACTCCGCGGGGTCGACGTCCGCTTGGACGGCCTGCCACACCGCCTGCTTGCCGGTCGCGAGATCCAGGCGATGGATGCTGGTGGGCGCGACGAACGACTCGAAATCGAAGAAGGCTTCGTCGCCGTCGTGAAGTCCGCTGAAGCCGCCGGAGCTGCCGATCCCGGGCAGCGCCACCGCGCCCAGGCTCTTCCCGTCGCGGTCGAAGCGCTCGAGCCGGCTGACGGCGGCGTGGAGGTATTCCGTGAGGATCTGACCGCCGATTACCTCGGCGCTGTCGAGCACGTCGCTTTGGTGCTCGGGGATCACGAGCTGCCAATCGGCGCGAGCCGGGTGCGTCGGGTCGACGGCGTACAGCGCGTAGCGCGGCGCGCCGTCGTTGGTGCGGATGTAGATCCGCTCGTTCAGCGGCAGCGCGTCGTACAGGTTGTTCTTGCCCGAGGTCAGCTCGGTGAACGTCATGCGGGGCGCGGTCGTGTCCGCGATGAAGATCTCGTTCTTGCTCCATCCCTCCGAGACGCGGACGACGAGCCAGCGGCCGTCGGGAGAGATCGCGCAACTGGGGAAGTCGGTGAGCTTTCGCCCGGCGCCGAAGACGAGCGGGTCCTTGTCCGGCGGGCGCCCCAGGACGTGCTCGTAGATCTTCCGGTGATAGGTCTCTTCGCCGGCGGGCACGCTGTCCGGCGCCGGATAGCGCGCGTAGTAGAAGCTGCGTCCGTCGTGCTTCCAGCACACGGACCCGTAGCGCGTCCGGCTGATCGCGTCGGGCAGGTCCTTGCCGGTCGCGACGTTGCGGATGCGTAGCGTGCTGTTCTCGCTGCCCTCGCCGCTGGTGCCGTACGCGAGCAGCGCGCCATCGTGGGAGGGGAAGTACCAGTCGAGCGCCAGTGTGCCGGCTGCGTTCATCGCGTTGGGATTTATGAGCGCACGGTCCTGACCGTCCAGGCCGTCGCGGACGTACAGCACCGGCTGGTTCTGCGTGCCCTCGCGACGTTGGTAGAAGTAGCGCATGTGCCCCGGCGCGGTGCGTCGCAGCGTCGGCGCCGTCAGATCGCCGATCGCGAGCAGGTCCTCGAGCTGCGCGTGGATGTCGGCGCGCGCCGGCACCGCGCCGAGCGTGCGCGCGGTCAGCTGGTTCTGGGCCTCGACCCAGCGAGCGACGCGGGGCGAGGTGTCGTTCTCCAGCCAGCGGTACGGATCGGCGACCTTCACGCCGTGAAGGATGTCGACGACGGTGTCGCGGGGCGTCGGGATCGGAGGATGTTGCACAGCGGTGGACTCCACGCTGATCGGCACGGGTCGGACGCCGGTGCCCGGCGCCGACGGCACATCGGGGGGCAACGGATCGGCGCCGCCGCACGCGATCGCGAGCAGGGCCGGCAGGACGAAGGCGCATCGCATGGCTGGCCAGCATGTTTGGCCAGCCCACCGCGAGTGTCGAGGACAACGACCGCTCGGCGGCGCTTTGCTTGGACGATGCGCGCGCCCGCGCCAAGATAGGAGCAGCGATGCTTGTGCGAAGCAGCACGTTTGTCGCGGCCGTCGCGGCCGTCGCGGCGCTGGAGTGCGGCGCCGCACCGCCGCGTCCGTCGTCGCCGCCGATGCTCCGGCGTGCCGCGACGGAGGCCTCGGTGCGCCGGCCGCCCCGGTCGCCGGCCGCGCCGGACCGGCAAACCCCCGATCCTCCGCAGCCGGTCGTGGCGGTGAAGCGCTTTCTCAAGGGCGAGACGCACGTGCACACGAGCGGGTCCTACGACGCGCACACGCCGCCCGCCGAGGTGCTCGGGTTCTATGCCGCCCGCGGCTACGATTTCGTCGCGCTCACCGATCACAACCACGTGACCGTCGCCGAGCCGCCGCCGGGGCTACTGCTGGTGCCGGGCGTCGAGTACACGCAGAACGCCGCGGACTGCGTGCCGGCGCCGCGTCCCGGCTACCGCTGCTTGTTCCACACCACGGGTCTGTTCGTCGATCCGGCGCGGGACCCGGCGCACGGCGAGCCGTTCCGGCTGCCGTTCCAGCGCGGGCGGCTGGCGGCGTTCGAGGAGGAGATCCACGCGGCGCGCGATCTCGGCGGCGTCGCCGTCGTGAACCATCCGCAGTTCCACTGGGCGGCCGACGCGCACTTGATCGAGACGCTCGCCCACGAGGGCGTCAAGCTGGTGGAGTTCTTCAACGCGAGCCTCTCGGCGCAGCATCCGGCAGGCAAGCCGGACGCGGAGCGGCGCGCGGAGCAGCTGTGGGATCAGGTGCTGTCCGACGGCGTGCTGGTGTATGCGGTGGCGACCGACGACGCGCACCACTTCTCCGACGCCGCGAGCCGGCGTCGGCACGGCAAGTTCGCGTACGTCGGCGATCAGGCATGGATCATGGTGCGGGCCGACAAGACCCTGGCGTCGATCCGGACGGCGATGCTCGCGGGCGACTTCTACTGCTCGACCGGTGTCACGCTGACGTCGCTCGAACTATCGCCACACGCCGTCTCGCTGTCGGTCGGCGGCAGCGGGCCGGTCCACACGCGCTTCGTGGGCAAGGGCGGACGCGTGCTCGCCACGTCCAGCGGACGCGCCGCGCGCTACACCGCGCGCGGCGACGAGGGCTACGTGCGCGCCGTGGTCGAGGCGCCGGACGGCACGAAAGCGTGGACGCAGGCGGTCATGCTCGATGGGCGGTGAGCGGACTTCGCTAAGTGGATAGGGAAGGGGTCGGGGCGGCGCGCTGGCCGCTCGCCGATTACTGGGCCCGCCGGGCCGGATTTGGCATGCAGGAGCCATGGCTATCCGAGCCCGTTCCGTGCGCGCCGCCCGCCACGCGGCGTGTTGGGCACTCTCTGCCCTCGCGTTGTCCGCGACGGCGTGCGACCAGAAAGTCGATTTCTTCGGCGGCAAGGCGCCCCCCACGTCGAAGATCAAGGCCGAGAACGGCGGTGCTTCCGTCGACAAGGAGGACTGGTCCACGGTGCCCGTCCCAGCCGCCGACGGCCCGAAGCTCGCGCCGCTCGCGATGATCGTTCCCGTGTATCCGAAGCCGGACAAGAAGAGCGAGGCGATCGGCTATCTGCGCGTGGGCGCGCGGGTGTCGCGCTCGCGCGAGCCGGTGAGCCGGCGTGATTGTCCGGACGGCTGGTACGCGGTCCGTCCCGTCGGATTCGTGTGCGCGGGCGCCGACGCGACCATCAAGCTCGACAACCCCATCGCCAAGGCGATCAACGTCGAGCCCGACCGCCGCAACCCGATGCCGTACAAGTACGCGTTCCTGCGCGCGATCGCCCCCAACTACCTGCGCGTTCCGACGAAGGACGAGCAGTTCCAGTACGAGATGCGGCTCGAGCGTCACCTGCGGAGCTGGAAGCGCCTGCGCAAGCGCTGGGACACGCTCGACGTCGGGGCGAACGACGTGCCGCTCGACGAACACGGGCTCGCCGTCGGCGACATCCCCGAGACCGCCAAGCCGATGGACCAGAGCGAGCGCTTCGGTGGCAACGGTGACGACAAGGTGCCGTGGTGGCTCGTCGGCGAGCGTCGCATCCCGAATATCTCCGCGTTCCGGGCGCCGCCCTACGCCGTGATCGCGAATCGCCTCAAGCGACACGCCGGTGTGGCGCTGATCGGCACGTTCATCTCGGGCCCGAAGTCGATGAACCGCCGCTTCGCCATCACCACCGACGCGCGGCTCGTGCCGGCGGACAAGCTGAAGGCGGACTCGGGTTCGCCCTTCCACGGCTACAGCATCCGCGAGACCGGCTTGCCTGTGGCGTTCGCGCGCAAGGCAGGCGCTACCTGGTGGGACGTCAAGGGCGACGACCTCGAGCACGGCGAGCGCTTGAAGTGGCGAGAGTTCATTCCGCTCACCGGCACCGTGAAGATGATTCGAGGCGTCCGCATGGTGGAAGCGAAGAACGGCCGCTGGCTGCGCAGCGAGGACCTGAAGACCGCCGCCAAGCCCAGCTCCCTGCCGTCGTGGGCCAAGAAGAACGTCAAGTGGATCGACATCTCCATCGTGAGCCAGACGATGGTCCTGTGGGAGGGCGACCGGCCGGTGTACGCCACGCTCGTTTCCACCGGTCGTGGCGGGCTTGGCGAGCCGGGCAAGACGCTCAGCACCCCGCGCGGCACGTTTCGCATCTACCAGAAGCACGTCACCACGACGATGGACTCGAACGTGGCGGATCACGAGTTCGAGCTGCGCGACGTTCCCTGGGTCGAGTACTTCAAGGGCGGCTACGCCATCCATGCGACGTACTGGCATGACGACTTCGGCCGGGTGCGTTCCCACGGTTGTGTCAACGTGGCGCCGATCGACGCGCGTTACACGTTCATGTGGACGTCGCCACAGGTTCCGGAACACTGGCAAGCCGAGTACGCCAGCGACGCGACCGAGCAGGGGACGATCGTGAACATCCACCCCTGATCGCGCGCCTCAGCGCGCCTTGCCGGCGACGTCCACCGTAACCCGGACGAGTTTCGCCGTGTTGTCGGCGAGGCGCGCGTCCTTCGGGAGCACCAGCGCTTGTTCGAACGTCGTCGTCTGCGCGACGACCGCGAGGTCGATGGCGTCGGTGCGTAGCGTTGCGTAACGCTGGCGCTCGGATTGGGGGACGAGGACCTTGACGCGTGACGGCTCGGACGAGATCCGGCGCAGCACGACGCCGGTCGGCAGGTGACCAGTGGTCTGCGGCACGACCGTGAGATCGATCGGGACCATCGGCCACGCGACGAGCGTCACCGCTCGCGGCTCGACGCTTTGTACTACCACGCCCGACGGCAGCTCGATGTCGGCGTTGTGGATCTCGACGCGCTGCGACCCGGAGCGTAGCTCACCGACGTCCAGCGATATGGACACGCGTGACGGAACCAGCAGCCGGAACGCACGATTCGGTCCGGAGATGCTCACGCGCGCTTCTAGCGGCTTGGGCTGTTCCAGAAACCAGTCGTGCGGGACGTCACGATAGACGATCGGAACCGTGAGCGTGCGCGCGACGGTCTCGGTTTGCATGCCGAAGATCAGGATCCACGCGGCCAGTGCGATCGCAACGCTCAGGAACTTCATGCCGACGTCGCGTGCGAACACGCGGGTGAACAGGCTGCTGTGCGCGGCCGGCGCGAGGCGGGCGACGAACGCTGCGAGCTCGCGCTCGAGTGTCGCGGCGTCGACGACCGATAGCGCTCCGGCCTGGGCCACGCTGATCTGGCCGCGCTCCTCGGACACGACAATCACGAACGCGTCGGAACGTTCGGAGATGCCCAGCGCCGCGGTGTGTCGCGTGCCGAAGCGCGCGCGCCCGTCGACCGCGGTCGAGAGCGGCAGGTGCACCGCGAACTTGCGGACGATCGAGCCATCGATGATGACCGCGCCGTCGTGGCCGGGCGAGTGATGGTCGAAGATGCTGTAGAGCAGCGGCTCGCTGACGCGGCCCCCGAGCACGATGCCGCCGGTCACGTGCCGTTCCAGCGGTTCGCGACCCAGCACGACCAGCAACGCGCCGGTCTTCCGCTTCGCCATCGTGGACACCGCCGTGACCACGGTGTCGACCATCTCTCCGGACGCGGCAGGACCGCGGCGAGGGCCGAGTCGGCCGGCGAGCGCGATGCGCTCGAATGCGCGCCGGATGTCCTCCTGGAAGATTACGATCAGCGCGATGACGGCGACGGCGACGGCGGCCTGCAGCAGGTAGAGCGTCAGGTACATGTCGAGCATGCGCGCGACGAAGTAGAGCCCCGCTACCGCCGCGACGCCGGTCATCACGAGACGCGAGCGCGCCCGGCGGAACCAGCGAAGCGCCATGTACACGAACGCGGATACGACCAGGATGTCGAGCACGTCCGCGACGCGGATGGTCGCTCTGAGCTGCGCGAGGAATGCTTCCGCGGCGGCCATGACCGGGGTCAGCCGCGCGCGACCAGCACCAGCACGGCGAGTGCAAGGGCTGCGCTGGCGAGGAGAGCGACGACGGCCACTTCAGCGGATCGCGAAGCTCTTGCCGACGGTTACCGGATCGCCTGCGAACGGCGGGACGCGCGCCGCGCGGAAGATCCGCGCCACGCATCCACCGACCGCCGTGCCTGCGAAGTCGCCGGTGACGATGGCATTGGTGGTGCGTCCGCTCGGCGCGAACGTCACGGTGACCCGCCCGCTTCCAGTCGGACCGTCGGGCTGCTTGCAGCCGGACGCCGAACCCGCGGCGGAGCCCAGGGACGACGCAGCGGCACCGCGATCGAACGGCGGGAGCGACGGTGCAGCGGCGCTGGCCGCCGGCGCGGCACTCGCGGCTTCCTTCTCCTTGGCGGGCTCGGCTGGGGTCGCGGGCTTCTCCTCCGGCTTCGGCTGCCCGGAGGTCGCGGTCGGTTCCGGCCGCGCAGCTTGCTCTCTCGTCGCCGCGCTCGCGATGGCCTCGGCGGCGGCGTCGGGCGGGCGGCGGGTGCGGGTGCGACGGCGCTCGCGCTGGCGGGCGGCGCGGCGCTCGCCGTGTCGGCCGGCGCGGACGCTGCCGGTGCCAGCGCGGAGGGCACTTCGGCCGTGCTCGCGGCGGCAGGGAAGAGGCTCCTCGGGATCTTCAGGACGTATCCGGCGACGATCGCCGCAGCGACGAGCAGCAAGACGAGCAGCACGGCGATCACGCCGCCGTTGCCCTTGCGCGCCGGCACCGCAGCGGGCTCGGCCGAGGAAACGGGAACGTCCGGCACGAACGCCGGCGGCGCTTCCGCGACCGGGGCGCTGAAGTCCGGCGCGGCGAGCAGGCCGCCTCCGCCGAGGTTCGCCAACGAATCGGGCGGCGCGTCGCGGCGGCGCGGCGGCGCGCCGAGCAGCTCGTCGTCGCCGACCCGCTCCGTCCGCTGCGCGGGTGCGGTGGACGCCTGCTTCGCCAACGCGTCGAGGGAAAACAGCACCGAGCTCTCGTTGCGGGCGCCGGTGAGGTGCGCGTCGTGATCGTCGGGCTGCGACGCACGCGACGGCGAAGGTGGGAACAGGTCCGTGGGCGCCGCGTCATCGAAGAACGGGGCCGCTGGAGGCGCCGGACGCGGCGTGCGCTCCGCGGTGGGCGCCTCCGCGTGTCGTCGCGGTCGCGGTGCGAAGCCGGCGCTACGCGCGGCCAGCAGCGGCGATGCGACCGCCACCGTCACATCCTCATTCGACGGCTCGTCCCCGTACGCGGAAAGGCCCGGCCGCATCACCGTCACGTCGTCGTTCGACGGCTCGTCGCCGAGGTCGGGCGGCGCATCCGCATACGGCGTGGCCCCAGGGGAGCGCGACGGCGGCGCGAGCTCGCCGGCCTCGGCAGCGCGGAACAACGCCTCCGCTTCCGGCACCGCCATCGCCACGGTCACGTCGTCGAAGGTGACGTCTGCTTTCGGGACGATGGCGCCAACGCCGGGTTCGTTCCACCGGCCCGGCTCGCGCCACACGCCGCTCGGTTGTCCGGCGCGCGGCGGGCTGGCGTTCGGCAGCCCCTCTGGCCCGAGCCCGCGCGTCGTCAGCGCTTCCGCGATGGCAGGGATCTCGAAGGGCGTCAGCCAGTCGTCCATGCCCTCCTTCCAGACGAACGTTTCGGCGTCGATGGTGCCCGCAGCGAACAGCGCGACGATCTCCGGCGTGTCCATCTCTTCGTGCTGATCGTCGGTGATCGCCACGGTCCACTCCGGCTCTGGTGGGCCGGCCGCCGAAGGCCGGGCGGCGGCCGGCGGTGCTTCCTTGCCGGCGAATGCGGTGCTGCCCATCGGGGCCTGCAGGCCGCCCAGGATGGTTTGCTTCGCGGAGCGCTTGGCCGTACCGCCGGCGCGCGCGCTCGACGCCGACGTCGCCGCGGCGGGCTTCGGCGTGGCGGCCGCGGCGGGCTTCGGCGTGGCGGCCGCGGCGGGCTTCGGCGTGGCGGTTGCGGCGGGCTTCGGCGTGGCGGTTGCCGCGGGCTTCGGCGTGGCGGTTGCGGCGGGCTTCGGCGTGGCGGCTGCGGGCGCAGGTCGCGGAGCGCCGCCGGCTGCCGGCCGCGGCGACGCCGCTGGCGGCGGGTTCGCTGGAGCCGCGATGCCGAGGATCGTCTGCTTGGCGGCGCTGCGCGCGCGGCGGAGCGGTTCTCCGGTCACCGCCGCGGTGGGTGCCCGGGCCGGCGCAGGCGCCGCGGCCGGAGCGGGCGAGGCCGCCGGGCCGGGCGCGCGGACCGGGGCGGGGGCGGGCGCCGCGCTGGCTGGCTGCGCGGATGCCGGGGGCGCCCACGAGTCTGGATTCGGCGGTACCGAGGACGCGCGCGCGGTTCCGTCGATGATGATTGGCGCACCGCAGCGTTTGCAGGTGATCTTCACCTTCCTGCCGCGGACCTTCTCGTCGGGGACCGCGTACTTCGCCGGGCAGTTGGCGCAGGAGACGTTCATCTGGCTCGTGCTCGGCGCGTTTCTAGCATGGCGGCGCTCGCGATGGGCCCGGAGCAACAAGTTTGTCGGCAATCTTGCCCGGGACGCAAGGGGTGCCGTTACGGAACGGGTTCCCGGGGCGAAAGCGCGCGAAACCACCGAAGCCGGTTTCGACGGACGCTGCGGGTGAACTAGAGTGCGGCTCCTCGATGGACCCGTCGCCCACGACCGCACCGTCGACGGCACCGGAGGCCGAGCGTGGCATCGCCGCCTTCCTCCGTTGGCACTACCTGACTGCCGACAAGCGCTGGCTTGGCGTGTTCCGGATCCTGTTCGGCACGATCCTGTGCGTCGACGGGATCCGGCGCTGGGCGCACGCCCGGGCGTTCTATTCCAACGAAGGGCTGCTTCCGAACCATTACTCGCTGTTCCGCCCGATGGGCCGGGACGTGTTCTCGATCTTCCACGCGTTCTCGACGCCCGCGGAGGTCAACGTCGCGTTCGCACTGGCGGTGCTGGTCTTCTTCCTGTTCACGATCGGCTACCGCACGAAGCTGTTCCACATCCTGGCGGCGCTGTGCATCACGAGCCTGAACGCCCGCAACATCATGGTCGAGAACGGCGGCACCGTCGTGACGAACCTGCTGGTGGTCTGGACGCTGTTTCTTCCGCTCGGCAGCTGTCTCTCGGTGGACGCCGTGCGTCGCTCCCTCGCGGCGGTTCACGAGCACGGCGCCGCGGAGCTGAACGAGCGCCCGGTGGTCGAGGTCGATCGGTACCATCACGTCTCGCTCGTCGTGCTCGCGCTGCTGCTGCAGTGGAGCGCGATCTACTTCTTCAACTACGTTCACAAGTCCGGCCGCGGCTGGCACGATGGGACGGCGATCTACTGGTTCTGGCACCAGGACCGGATCGTGACGTGGCTTTCGGTGTGGGCCCGCACGCACGTGCCGCTGCCGGTCGTCAAGGTGATGACCTACGGCACGCTCGCGACCGAAGCGACGCTGGCGTGGATCCTGCTGTTCCCGTTCTGGCAGACCTGGCGGCGCCGCATCGCGCTTCTGCTCGCCTTCGGACTGCACGGCGGGATCGCCGCGTGCTCGCGGCTCGGACCGTTCTCGTACGTGATGATCGTGTTCTTCGTCATGATGCTCGGCGACGACGACTGGCGACTGGTCGGTCGCTGGTTCGGTCGCGCAGCGCGCGCGCGCACTGTCATCTACGACGCGGACTGCGGCGTTTGCTTGTTGGCCTGCCGCGTGCTCAAGCGCCTGGACCCGTTCCAGCGCCTGCACTTCGTCGCGAACGACGACCGCGACGCGATCCCGTCGGAGATCGAGCCGGCGCTGCTCGAGCGCACCGTGGTGGTCGTGTTGCCCGACGGTCGTGCCGTGCAGGAGGAGCGCGCGCTGTTCGAGGTGCTGCGCGCCTTGCCGTTCGGCATCGTCGTCGGGCTGTGGCTCCGCGTGCCGCTGCTCTCGCAGCTGTTTCGCGCGTTGTATCGCGCGTTCGCCAAGAACCGGATGCACGTCTCGGCGTGGCTGGGCCTCGGCGTGTGCGGCGTGCCCGCTCCGCCCGCGCCCGAAGAACCGGCCGCCGGCGACGGCGAGGACGCACCCGCGGAGCCGGCCGAGCAGCGCACCCTGCGCGGAGACCTCGCTTCGTTCGGCGTGTTCGTGCGCGAGGCCGCCGTGATCGTGCTGGCGGTGACGCTCGCATCCCAGCTGGCGCTCGAGAACGCCTGGCTGCGCAATCGGGTCAAGGTGCATCAGCCCGAGTGGATGGCCGACATCGTCAACTACCCGCGCATCTTCGAGGGCTGGAGCATGTTCGCGCCGGAGCCGCCATACGATGACGGTCACCTCGTGGTCGACGGACGCACCGTCGATGGCCGCAAGCTCGACCCCTTCACCGGCAAGCCGCCAGACTTCGACCCGTTCACGCCCACCGGCTGGGGACTCGATCAGCTCTGGTGCGACTACAACAACCGCATCCGCTTCCCGGGGAATGCCGGCGCGCGCCAGTTCCTGCGCGACTACCTGCTGCAGCTGTGGAGGTACAACGGGCACGCGAAGGACCGCCTCGTCGCGTTCGACGTGTGGTGGGTCCAGGACGACTCGCCTCCGCCCGGTCAGGCGCGGGGCAAGCCGCGCAGGCCGGAACGGCTTGTGTCCTTCGGCCATGTCGACGATTCGGGCGCGACGCCGTGGCTCGCGAGAACGACTCGATGAACGAGGAGCGCGAGCCGCCGCCAAGCCACGCTGCCGCCGCGGCCGACGCTCGTGCAGGCGCTCTGCGCCGCTTCATCGCGTACCTGGTGAAGACCTACGCCACGGTCGACCCGCGTTCGCTCGGGTTGTTCCGCATCGCGCTCGGCGCCCTGTTGTTCGAGGACGTGGCGCGTCGCCTGCCGGATCTCGACGCGCACTACACCAACGCGGGCTGGCTGCCCAACCACTTCGCGTTGTTCCGGCCGATGAGCGATCACCTGTTCTCGGTGTATCTGGCGTTCAGCACGCCGTCGGAGGTGCGGACGCTGGTCGTCGTGCACTTGCTCGTGAACGTGCTGCTGCTAGTGGGCTACCGCACGAAGTTGATGCAGGTGCTCGCGGCGCTGCTCATCACCAGCTTGAACAGCCGCAACATCATGCTCGAGAACGGCGGCTGGGTCGTGCTGAACGAGCTCGCTGTCTGGAGCATGTTCCTGCCGCTCGGCAGGCGCTTCAGCGTCGACGCGTGGCTCGCGTCGTGGCGCGCCCGTCGCGAGGGCACGATCGAGGCGCTCTCGGATCGCAGCTGGCCCGCGCCGGCGCGGGCCCCCGTGGTGTCGCTGGCGGTCACGGCGCTGATCCTCCAGTACGCCACGATCTACTTCTTCAACGTCGTGCACAAGACCGGGCGGCCGTGGCACGACGGGACGGCGGTCTACTACTTCTTCCAACAAGATCGCATGGTGACGTCCCTCGGCGTGTGGCTTCGCCAGACCCTGCCGCTGTCGGGGATCAAGCTGATAACGTGGTCCACGCTAGTCATCGAGTCGAGCATCTGCCTGCTCATCCTGTTGCCGGTCTTCACGCGCTACACGCGGATGGTCGCCTGGTTGTTGGTGTGCTCATTGCACCTGTCGATCGACGCCGTGGTCCAGCTCGGGCCGTTCTCCTGGGCGATGGTCGTCATGTTCATCGCCCTGATTCCGAGCGAGGCGTGGGACTGGCTCGGCGCGCGGCTTCGCGCGCGACGTGCCGAGCGTTGGATGGTCGTGGATCCGTCCGACGCGCTCGCCTTGACGCTTGCGCGGGGCGTGAAGCGGCTGGACCGCTTCGAGCACGTGCACTTCGTCTCGCCGGAAGCCGCTGCGGACGCCGGGCTTCCGGAGCTGCCCGCCGACACGGTCGGGCGCACGCTGGTCGTCGCGGACCGCGAGCAGGTATGGAGCGGCGCAGCGGCGTTCCGGCGTCTCGGCCAGGCGCTGCCGCTGCGGGTGCCGCTCGGGCCGCGTCGGTTCATCGCGCGCGCATATGCCGATCGCGACGCGACGGCGCGCTTTCTCGGCATCGACGACCTACCCGGCACCGACCGCGGAACGCCGCCTGGAGAGCCGAGCGGCGCGCGCAGCTTCATGCTGGGCGCCAGGACGGTGTTCGCGTCCGCGCTTGTGCTGCTGCTGATGGTCGCGTGCACCAGCCAGGTGCTGGTCGAGAACGCCGGCGTGCCGCCGTGGATGAAGCCGAAGCGACGCCCGGAGTGGATGTTGTCCGCGGTGATCTATCCACGGTTGTTCCAGGGCTGGAGCATGTTCGCTCCCGGCCCGCCGACGGAAGACGGACGCCTGGTCGTCGACGGTCGCACCGCGGACGGTCGCCCGTTCGACCCGCTCACTGGCAAGGCGCCGAGCTTCGACGTGCAGCCGAAGGACGGATTTCGCATGGATCAGCTCTGGGGGGACTTCCACCGCCGGATCGCCGATCAGCGCTTCTCGGCGTACTGGCAAGGCGTGCGCGATTTCATCCTCCACCATCACGAGCTGACCGGGCGTCCGCAAGACCGCGTGGTCGCCTTCGACGCCTGGTACGTGACGGAACAAATCCCGCCGCCGGGTCAGCGGAAGGCGCCGCCGCAGCGTCGGAAGCTGTTCTCGTGGGGCGTCGTGCGCTGACCGCGGTAGCTCTCGGGAGTCGGGGCGAGGGTCGGGGTTCGCGGATCGCACCCGGCGATCTACGATGTGGCACATGCATCGCTCTCGTCTGCTCCTGCTCGTGACGCTCGTGATCGCGACGCTTCTGGCGTGCAAGCGCTCGCGGAGCGACGGTGCCGCCGCCGGCAGCGCCGCGACCGTCGCCACCTCCGGCGGGGCGCCCGCCGCGGCCCATGGCAGCGGGCCGGCCGCGCTCGCCCTGCAGGACGCCAGCGGCGCCAGCGTCGCGAGCGTCGCCGACACCAAGGCGAGCTACCGCGAGGTCGACTGCACGGTGGCAGGCGGCGGGCAGCTGTCACTCGACTGCGGCAGCACCCACGTCAAGGTCAAGGCGCGCGACGACGGAGGTATCAAGCTCGCCGTCGACGGCGGAGCCGAGATCAAGCTCAAGCTCAAGGAGGGCGGCTGGAAAGTCGAGGACGGGAGCGACCGCGAGCTCGCGCGCATCAAGCGCAAGGATCCCGGCTACGTGCTCGAGGTCGACGCGAACCGGGTTGCGAGCGTCGCCATCTCCGGCGCGGCGGTCGAGGTGCGCGACGCCCGGGGCGCGACGCTCTACAAGGGATCGGGATTCGTGCACCACCCCGAGCTCGCCATCGCGCTGGCGTTGCCGGAGTCGCAGCTCGCGCCCGCGCAACGTGCGGCGATGCTCGCCTGGGTTTCCCGTTGAACGGGTCCGGGTCGGCCGTCAGCGCTTGCGCCGCGCCCCGGACTTGAACTCCGGGCGGCCCGGCGTGGCGTCTTCCGCGCCGGCGACGCGGGCACGCGACACGCTGTCCGCGATGGCGTCCGCGATCACGCAGGACAGGTGGTGGATCCCGTTCGAGCGGTGCACGAAGCTTCCGAGGTTGCTCGCGCGCAATCTGACGTCGGTGTCCGTCTCGTCGCCGTAGAACACGACCGCTCTGACGCGGTTCTCGGCGAGCAGCCAGCCGGCGAGCGCGATGCCGCTCCCGTCCGGGAGCTGGGTGTTGAACACGCCGCAATCGAACGGTCCCGAATGGCGATTCGCCTCGGCGGCCGTGCCGGCGACCGTCACCAGGTCGTCGTTGCGCCCGAGAATCGCGGCCACTGCCCGCGCCACGGCCCGGACCGGTTCGACGACCAAGACGCGGTTTCCCATCGCACCTGGATGCTACCACCGATGGGCCGGCCCGGATCCGTATGCCGCGTGATGCTCCGCTAGGGCGCGAGCGCGACGAATTCTCGACCGGTCGGCGCCGTCATCAGGTCGCGCATCAGCTCGGGGGCGTTCCCGCCCTCGTAGAGCAGGTGATACACCGCCGCGACGATTGGCAAATCAAGTTCGCGGCGCAGCGCGAAATCGTGGATGGCGCGAGTCGTCTTCACGCCCTCGGCGACCATCTTCATCTCGGTCTGGATCTGTTCCAGCGTCTCGCCCTGGGCGAGACGGGTCCCCACCTGGTGATTGCGGGAGAGCCTGGATGCCGCGGTGGCCATCAAGTCCCCGATCCCGGCCATGCCCCCGAACGTCAACACGTCGGCGCCCATCGCCACGCCGAGGCGCGCCATCTCGCTCAAGGCGCGGGTGAGCAGCAGGGACTTGGTGTTCTCGCCGAAACCCAGGCCGGACACCATGCCCGCCGCGAGCGCGACGATGTTCTTGAACGCGCCGCCGACCTCCGCGCCGACCACGTCGTGGCTGTAGTAGACGCGGAAGTAGTCGCTCTGCAGGGCTGCCTGGGCGCGCTCGAACACCTCGTCGTAGTGCGACGCCACCAGCGTGCCGGCAGGCTCCCGCTGCGCTAGCTCGCGCGCCAGGTTGGGTCCCGTCAGCACGCCGATCTTCCGCAAGCAGGTCTCTTCGCGGATGATCTCGGTCATACGCTTGAAGGTGTCGACCTCGATGCCCTTGGTCCCGTGGACGAGCACGTGCTGCCCGGTCACGTGACTGCCGATCTCGCGAGCGACCGCCCGCAGCCCGTGCGACGGCACCACCAAGATCAGTAGATGCGTCGCCGCGCAGACGCGGCCGAGGTCGTGCGTCGCTTCCAGGTTCGGCGGCAGGGTCACGCCCGGCAGGTACACGCGGTTTTCGCGCGTCTCGTTGATCTCCCGGCACAGGTCCTCCCGCCGCGCCCAGAGCAACGTCTTCCGCCCGTTGTCGCTGGCGATCTTGGCGAGCGTCGTGCCCCAGCTTCCGCCGCCGATTACTGCGACGACTTCGCTATCGGCCATCGCTCATGTCTCCATCCGACGCCCGAGGTGATAACCCCGGAGCCGATTGCCGTAGAAGAGCAGCAGCCGTCGGTCCTGGTGGAACACGCGGTCGCCACGGCGTATCGCAGCGGGTTCGCTGTGGTACGTCGAGAAATAGCGCAAGGCGTCGTCGACGATCCGTGCGGCGTCGTCGCGTGCGAGCTCGGCGTCGAGGCGCGGGCCGCGCGGCAGGTCGCGGAGGGCAGCGACCACCTGCTCGACTTCCGCAGCGAGCTCCGCCGCGGTGAACGAGGGTGCCGCCCCGCCGGTGCGGAGCAGTCGGTAGAGATCCAGATCCGGGTTGCTGCGCTCCAGCAGGCGGAACAGCGCGTAGCCGACCACGTGCGTCGACATCACGACGTTGTCGCGCAGGAACGCCTCGCCGATCGCCTGCGCGGCCTCGTTCGTGTACTGGTGGTCGCGCTGTGGGTCGTGGACGGGCTCCCCGTCGCGCACGACGTAGCTCGCCGCGTCGACCGCGCGGCCGCGGGGGTCATGGCTTCTGCCCTCGAGATCGACGCGGTTGCCGAACAGATCGATCGGATCCGAAAACGTGATCACGATCCGGCTGTCCATCGAGACGATGCCGGAGAGGAACCTCAGGACGCGGCGCGGACGCGAGAACTCGTCGTCGTCGATCACGTACTGTGATCGGCCGACCTCCTTCAGGTGGTCGTCGATCAGTGTCTCGGCCTCGAGCACCAGCTTGTAGGAGATGGTGCAGGGTGCGAGATATATGTTCGGCTTGGGACCACCCGCACGCAGCCTGGCTACGTAGGCCTGGATCGCGGTTCCCAGCAGCCCCTTCTTCAGGTGCTGCTCGACGGCGCCGCTGCGGCTGCGCGTACCGCCCGGGAAGAACAGGTTGTGGTAGCCGATCTCCAGCGCGTACGTCGCGTACTCCTTGAGCACGTCCTTGTACACTTGCGACGACTTCTTGCGATCGACGCGGTACGCGCCCAGGTGGTTCATGAAGAAGGACACCAGCGGACTCTGGAACAGGTTCAGGCCTGCACCGTAGAGCAGCGGCGGCAGGCCCATCAGATGCACCGCGTAGCCGAGCACGATGCTGTCCAGGTGCGACGAGTGTGTCGGCACGACGACCAGGGTGCCTTGGTCCTGCAACGCGCGCACGTGGTCGACAGCGCCGCCAAGCTCCAGGTGGTCCGACACACCGTGCGTGAGCTGGCTCAGCGACGAAAGCCGCGGGCTCATCGCGCCAAGCATGAGCGAGAGCCCCGCAGGGACCGCCGTGGTCGCGACCTTGTACACGCGTTCGTCGAAGCTGCCGACAATCTCGGCGGCGAAGCGTCGCGCCACATCCCTGAGCAGACGCACCAGATCAGTGCCCGAGGCGTGTCGCAGCTGGCGTTGGAGATCCTGGTAGTAGGCGGCGTCGGCGCGCGTCCGCGCGTCGTGGGGGTCTTCCTTGTCGAGCCGGCGACGCTCCTCGTAGAGCGTGTCGCCGATCAGGTCCTCCAGATAGCGGTGCGGCGTGGCGCCGGCCACACGCAGATGGTGGTCCACGACGCGGTTGGCCGCTTCGACCTGGGCTCGTTCCGTGTCTTCCGGGCGCATCGGCGCCCCAGCCTACCAGGCATCCGCCCGGGTGCGCAGGTCAGGCTTCCGGCACCTTGCACCACACGCGGACAATCACCGTCCCGCGAACGGTCCAGGGCGTGACGTCGACCCGGTCGACGTCGTCGAGCGAATCGACGGGCAGGCGGTGCATCAAGCGCTCCGCGACGAAATTGCGGCGGGCCTGCTGTGTCGACAGGCGCGCCGTGTCGGTGATGCGCACCACGAACGTGACCATCTCGAAGATCTCCTCGCCGGCCTCCCGGGGCCGCGGGGAGCTCTGCGGCGCCCCCGCCGCGGGACTTAGCGTCGACTCCAGCTCGGCCTCGATCGCCGCGAGCGTCTCGCGGCCAGCCGGACGGACCTGCATCGTGATCTCCGGCGAGTCGTCCGACAGGCGCTTGCGCACGCCGGTGGGTTGCTCGGCGGCGAGCTCCTCGGCGATCGCGGCGAGAGTCTCGCGTCCCGCCGGAGCGGATCCGAAGGCGAGCTCGGGCGACGAGCCGGAGCGACCGGGCTGCACCAGGACCTGCAGCCGCTCGACCGGTCGTTCCTCGTAGCCGAGCGTCGACAGCCGCGGGCGCGACGCGATCTCCTTGCGCGCAGCCGGCGCGCCGGCTGCGCTCTTGCCGGGCTCGTCCCCGCGGCCCGCGGCCTGCGCAATCGACAGGACCTCCTCGGCGATGGCGGCGAGCGTGTCGCGTCCCGCTGCGCCGTAGCCGACGTCGATGTCCGGTGCCGACGCGAGCACGGCGGGAGTGCGTGGGCTAGGCCGCGGCGGGAGCGGGGGGCGGCGAGTGGTGCCGCTGGCCTGCTTCGGCGGTCTGGTGCTCTTCGACTTGCGATGGCTGGGCGCCAACGAACCTCCTCCCGAACCGGGATTGGTTCTTCAAGTATCGCACGGAACGCGCCGAGTCGGGCAGTCGGCGCTCATGCACTGTGGGTCTGTGTGCGCCGCTGTCGGCGGTTTCAGTCCAGCTCCGACCGGCCACTCATTAGATAGGCGTCGATTGCCGTGGCCGCGCGCCGGCCGTCGGCGATGGCCCACACCACGAGCGACTGCCCGCGCTGGCAGTCGCCGGCGGCGAACACGCCGGGGACCGAGCTCATGCAGCGGGCGTCGATTTCCACGTTGCCGCGCCGATCCAGCGTCACCCCGAGATCGGACAGCAGGCCGAGGTGCTCGGGGTGCACGAAGCCCATGGCCAACAGCACCAGATCGGCTTCGATCTCGAACTCGCTGCCGTCCACGCGCTCGAACGATCCGTTGCGGAGCTCGACGTGCACACCGTGCAAGCGCGCGACCCGCCCGTCCTTGCCGCTGAAGTGCTCCGTCGACACGCTCCAGTCGCGCTTGCCGCCCTCCTCGTGGGAGCTCGAGGTGCGCAGCATGATTGGCCAGAGCGGCCACGGCGTGCCTGGCGAGCGCGCGTCGGGCGGGCGCGGCATGATCTCGAAGCTGGTCACGCTCTTCGCGCCCTGGCGGTGCGAGGTCCCGATGCAGTCGCTGCCGGTGTCGCCGCCGCCGATGACCACGACGTGCTTGCCGGTGGCGACGATCGCCTGCTCGTCGGCAACGCTGTCGCCGGCGACGCGCCGGTTCTGTTGCTCGAGGAAGTCCATGGCGAAATGGATGCCCGCGAGCTCCCGCCCCGGGACCTGGAGATCGCGCGGCTTGCGAGAGCCCATCGCGAGGCACACGGCGTCGAAGTCCGTGCGAAGATCGGTGGTCGTCACGTGTCTCCCGACGTCGACGCCCGCGCGGAACTCGACGCCCTCGGCGCGCATCTGCTCCAGGCGGCGCTCGACCAGGCGCTTCTCGAGCTTGAAGTCGGGGATCCCGTAGGTCAGCAGGCCGCCGATCCGGTCGGCCTTCTCGAACACGACGACCGAGTGTCCCGCCCGTGCGAGCTGCTGGGCGCATGCCAGCCCGGCGGGTCCCGAGCCGACCACGGCGACTCGCTTCCCGGTGCTCTGGCGCGGCGGGACCGGCTGCACCAGGCCGCCGTCCCAGGCAAGGTCGGCGATCGCATGCTCGATCAGCTTGATGCTCACCGGGTCGTCGTTGATGCCGAGCACGCACGCGGTCTCGCAGGGCGCGGGGCACACGCGGCCGGTGAACTCCGGGAAGTTGTTCGTCGCGTGGAGCTTCTGGATCGCCTCGGGCAGCGCGTCGCGATAGATGGCGTCGTTCCAATCCGGGATCAGGTTGCCGAGCGGGCAGCCCGTATTGCAAAACGGGATGCCGCAGT
Organism: uncultured delta proteobacterium; assembly: GCA_963775185.1. GTDB lineage: Bacteria > Myxococcota_A > Polyangia > Polyangiales > Polyangiaceae > JAPSGB01. The sequence goes on from CAVZIE010000027.1 coordinate 355,864, forward strand.
CCATGCAGCGCGCGCCTTGCTGTTGCAGCACCTGCGGCAGGACCGGGAGCTCGAGCTCCCGATAGTCGCGCACGCGCTCGGCGACGGGACGCCTCGCGGCCTCTTGCCGCGGAAACTCGAGAAAGCCGGTGATCTTGCCCACGTTCGTTACTCCGCGTCCGCCGTCGCGGCGTGCGTGCTCGCCGCCTCCGATTCGCGACGGGCCGCCATCTCGAGAAGCACCTTGCGGTACTCGACCGGCACAACCTTGAGGAAGCGCTCGACGACACTTTCCCAACGCTCGAGCAGCTCGGCGCCCTTGGTGCTGTTGGTGCGCTCGGTGTGCTCCGCGACGATGGCGGCGAGAAACGCGCGGTCGGCGGCGTCCGGCGCCTCCAGCTCCACGAGCCCCATGTTGCAGCGGCTCGCGAACGTTCCGTCCTCGTCGAGCACGTAGGCGATGCCGCCGCTCATGCCGGCGCCGAAGTTCCGGCCGGTCCGTCCAAGCACGATGACGCGACCGCCGGTCATGTACTCGCAGCAGTGGTCGCCGACGCCTTCCACGACGGCGGTCGCTCCGCTGTTCCTTACGGCGAAGCGCTCACCCGCCACGCCGTCGAAGAACGCGCGACCTCCGGTCGCGCCGTACAGCGCGACGTTGCCAATGATGACGTTGCGATCCGGGTCGAAATTCGCGCCCGGCGGGAGCCGCACGGAGAGCACGCCGCCGCTCATGCCCTTGGCGACGTAGTCGTTGGCGTCGCCTTCGAGCCACAGCTCCATGCCGTCGATCATGAACGCGCCGAAGCTCTGACCGGCGGAGCCCGTGAACGACATCTTGATGCTGCCGTTCGGCAGGCCATGCTTGCCGTGGCGGCGCGCGATCTCGCCGGCGAGCATCGCGCCCACGGTCCGGTGGACGTTGCGGATCGGCATGGCGATCTCCACCGTGCCTTGACCGCTGTCGAGAACGCTTGCCGCGCGGTGGATCAGCTCGTGATCCAGGGCCGCCTCGAGCCCATGGTCCTGCGTGCGGGTCTTGCAGACGTCCACACCCGGACCCGCTTCGGCACTCGCGAGCACGTCGGAGAAGTCGAGCCGCGATGCCTTCCAGTTGTGCGACATGTCGCGAAGCCGGATGCGATCGACGCGCCCGACCATCTCGCTGAGCGTGCGGAAGCCGAGGTGCGCCATGATCGCGCGGACCTCCTCGGCGACGTAGAACATGAAGCGGATCACGTGCTCCGGTTGACCGGTGAACCTCGCGCGCAGCACCGGGTCCTGCGTCGCTACGCCGACCGGACAGGTGTTGAGGTGGCATTTGCGCATCATGATGCAGCCGGACGCGACCAGCGGCGCCGTCGCGAAGCCGAACTCCTCCGCGCCGAGCAGCGCGGCGAAGACCACGTCGCGTCCCGTGCGCATCTGCCCGTCGGCCTGCAGGATCACCCGGCTGCGGAGGTCGTTCTTGACCAGGACCTGATGCGTCTCGGAGAGCCCGAGCTCCCAGGGCACGCCCGCGTGCTTGATCGACGTCTGTGGCGAGGCCCCCGTGCCGCCGTCGTGGCCGGCGATCAGGATCACGTCGGCGTGTGCCTTCGCAACGCCGGCGGCCACCGTGCCCACGCCCGCTTCCGCTACCAGCTTCACGCTGATGCGCGCCGCCGGGTTCACGTTCTTCAAGTCGAAGATCAGCTGCGACAGATCCTCGATGCTGTAGATGTCGTGGTGCGGGGGAGGGGAGATCAGCGTGACGCCCGGCGTCGAGTAGCGGGTCTTGGCGATGACCGCGTCCACCTTGTGACCGGGCAGCTGACCGCCTTCACCAGGCTTGGCGCCCTGCGCGATCTTGATCTGCAACTCCTCGGCGTTGACCAGGTACCACGTGGTTACGCCGAAGCGGCCGCTGGCCACCTGCTTGATCGCGCTTCGGCGCCAGTCGCCGTTCGGGTCGCGTTGGTAGCGCTCCTCCTTCTCGCCGCCTTCGCCGGTGTTGCTCTTGCCGCCGATGCGGTTCATGGCGATGGCCAGGTTCTCGTGCGCTTCGGCGCTGATCGAGCCGAAGCTCATGGCTCCGGTCGCGAAGCGCTTGACGATCTCGCTCGCGGGCTCGACCTCCTCGATCGGCACCGGCTGTGCGGCGGGAGCGAGGTCCCACATCTGCCGGAGCGTGATCAGCTCTCCGCCGGGGTCGTTGATGCGTCGCGAGTACTCCGCGTAGCTCGCGGCGTCCTCCTGGCGTACGGCGCGTTGCAGGCTGGCCACCGTGCCGGGGTTCCACAGGTGACGCTCGCCCTGGACCCGGAAGTGGTAGTTGCCGCCGACGTCGAGCAGCGGGGACGGCGCGACCCGCTTCGGGTAGGCGTGTTCGTGGCGCATCCGGCACTCCTCGGCGACGACGTCGAGATCGATGCCGGAGATGCGCGACGCGGTGCCGGTGAAGTAGCGCTCGATAAGCTCCGGGGACAGGCCCACGGCCTCGAAGATCTGGGCGCCGTGGTAGCTCTGCAGCGTGCTGATGCCCATCTTGCTCATCACCTTGAGCAAGCCCTTGTTCACCGCCTTGACGTACTTGTGCCGTGCCGCAGCCGGGTCGGCGAGGCCGGGGAAGAGCCCGCTCCGGACCATGTCCTCGAGCGTGTCGAAGGCCAGGTAGGGGTTGATCGCGCCGGCGCCGTAGCCGAGCAGCAGGCAGAAGTGGTGGACCTCGCGGGCCTCGCCGGTCTCGACGATGATGCCGCAGCGCATGCGCGTTCCGTTGCGCATCAGGTGATGGTGCACCGCCGCGGTGGCGAGCAGGCTCGGCACCGGCGTCATGTGCTCGTTCGCGCCGCGATCGCTCAAGATCAGGATGCTGTGGTTGTTCAGCACCGCGAGGCTGGCCAGACGGCACAGCTCGTCGAGCGCCGACTTCAGGCCGGCGCCGCCCTCGGCGACGGGAAACAGCATGGGCAACGTCGCCGGTTGCCGGAAATGAAGCTGATGCGTGCTCCGGAGCGTGTGCAGCTCGTCGTTGCCGAGCAAGGGCTGCGGCAACTTGAGCATCTGCGCGTGGTCCGGCAGCTCGAACAGCACGTTTCCCTCGCCGCCGATGTAGTTCATCAGGCTCATCACCAGCTCCTCGCGGATCGGATCCACGGCGGGGTTGGTGACCTGGGCGAAGTGCTGCTTGAAGTAGTTGAACAGTAGCTGCGGGCGATCCGAGAGCACGGCCAGCGGCGTGTCCGTCCCCATCGAGCCGGTCGCCTCCTCGCCCTTCGTCGCCATCGGCGCCATCAACAGGCGCAGGTCTTCTTCGGTGTAGCCGAACGCCTTCTGCCGCACCACGAGCTGGTCGCCATGCGTGCTCTCCGGCGCGCCGGAGACGTCGGTGATCTCGCTGATGCAGACGGTGTTGTCCGTCAGCCACTTGCCGTAGGGCCGGGCGTTGGCGATCTCGTGCTTGATCTCCTCGTCCTCGACGATGCGTCCCTCCGCCGTGTCCACCAGGAACATCCGGCCCGGCTCGAGGCGCCCGCGGCGTTCGATGTTCTCCGGCGCGATGTCCAGCACGCCCGTCTCCGACGCCATCACGACCAGCCCGTCGCGGGTCAAGGTCCAGCGCGCGGGCCGCAAGCCGTTGCGATCGAGGATCGCGCCGATGCGCGTCCCGTCGGTGAACGCCAGCGCGGCCGGCCCGTCCCACGGCTCGACCAGGCACGAGTGGTACTCGTAGAAGTCGCGCTTCTCGCGCGGCATCAGCTCGTCGTTCTGCCACGCCTCGGGCACGAGCATCATCATCACGTGAGGCAGCGAGCGGCCGGCGTGCATCAGGAGCTCCGCCACGTTGTCGAGCATCGCCGAGTCGCTGCCGCCGGGCGTGATCACGGGCAGCACGTGGCGCACGTCTTCGCCGAAGATCTGGCCGTCGAACAGCTGCTCGCGGGCGCGCATCCACGCGGCGTTGCCGCGCACCGTGTTGATCTCGCCGTTGTGCCCGATGATGCGGAACGGCTGGGCCAGCTCCCAGGTCGGGAAGGTGTTGGTCGAGAAGCGCTGGTGGACCATCGCCAGCGTGCTGACGACGCTCGGGTCGTCGAGATCGCGATAGAACGCCGTCAGTTGTTCGGCGAGCAGCAGACCCTTGTAGACGATCGTGCGCGACGACAGGCTCGGCACGTAGAACTTGTCGCGCGCGGCCAGGCTGCTTTCGCGGACCGCCGTCTCCGCCCACTTGCGGATGACGTACAGCTTGCGTTCGAGATCGTCTTGCGTCTCGCAGGTCGAGCCGACGAACACCTGCTCGATGATCGGCGCGGCGCCCCGGGCCATCGGCCCGAGCGCGTTCTCGTCCACGGGCATGCGACGCCAGCCGATCAGGCGCTGGCCGGTACCGAGGATCTTGTCCTCGATGATCTGCTTCATCCGTATCCGCTGCGTCTTGTCGCGCGGCAGGAACACGCAGCCCACGCCGTACTTGCCCGCCTCGGGCAGCCGCATCCCTTGCCGTTCGCACTCACGCGCGAAGAACGCGTGCGGGATCTGGATCAAGATGCCGGCGCCGTCACCGGTCAGCGGGTCGCAGCCACACGCGCCGCGGTGAACCAGGTTCAACAGGATGTCGACGCCCTTGCGCACGATGTCGTGGGACGCCTCGCGCTTGATGCTGGCGACGAAGCCGACGCCGCAGGCGTCGTGCTCGAAGTTCGGGTCGTACAGGCCAGACCGGGTGGGAAGCGTCATCTCGAGCCTTGTTGCGGCGCGCCTCGGGGCGTCGCTTGCACATGCGGAACGACCCCGCGGTCCACAAGGGGGGCGGGAAGGATCAAGCGAGGGATATCCGCGGCGGATCGACCAAACCGGGGCTGATCGATCCGTCCATAGTGGGCCACGAATTGACGCGCCGCGCAAGGCTTGGCGCGGGCCGGCCAGCAGGTCGATCCATGGCGTCCTGCCGTTGTCGCCCGCCGGCGACCTTGGTACCCCGGGCCATGCCGAATCCGCGCGCCTTCGCGGCGCTCGCCGTCGTCCTCCTCGCGCTGCTCGCCTGCAAGTCCAGGAAGGCGCCCGACCCCGCACCTGTCGCCAGCGTCGCGCCCCTGTCCACCGGGCCGTGCCCGATGGGCAAGAGCGTGGATCCCGGCAAGGGGGAGTTCCGGCCCGCGATCACCGCGTTCAAGGACAAGGACTACAAGACGGCGCAGAAACTCCTCGACAACCTGGCGACCGCGTACCCGAACAGCGCGACCGTGCTCGTGTGGCGGGGCGAGGCGGCGATGTACGACGCCAAGGTCAAGGACGACCAGGCGGCGAAGAACGGACTCGAGTTCTTCGACAAGGCGGTGACCTTGCGCGACAAGGGCTGCACGTTGCCCGACGTCGAGGACTACTACCTGCGTTTCGATCGCGCGCTCGCGTTTCTGCGGCTCAAGGACGCCGACAAGGCGCTCGCCGAGTTGACCGTGTCGAAGCAGAAATGGGACAACAGCGCCGAGCTCTTCTACAACGCGGCCCGCGCGGAGTGCTTGAAGAAGGACGTGGACGCGTGCGTCGCGGACTTCAAGCAGTCGCTGGTGATCGCGAAGGCGCTGCGGCGTCCGCTGTTCCTGCGCAGCCACCACTCGGTGGACGACTGGATCCGTCGCTCCCGCACCCAGTCCGAGTTCGTCCCGCTGCACCGCGATCCGCGCTACGCGAAGACCATCAAGGAGATCAGCGCGGACTGACGCGGGATGAGTTTGTCGGTCCGGCGCGGAAACGGCGCTTGACGGGACGCGCGCGCCGGCACCTGATCCAGCCGTCATCGTCGTGAGCTGGCCCCGCGTGATCGCACTCATCGTCCCGCTCCTCGCCCTCGGCGAGGTCGTGGTCGCGCTGGTGTCCCGGTGAGCGGTGCGGCGCCGCGCCGGCGGCGCGTTCCGTTCGAGGCGACGCTGCTGATCGTCGTGCCGCTGGCGCTGGCCGTCGCGCTATCAAGGGCGATCGGGCCGCGCTTCGACGAGCTCGCGCGGCTCGACGCGGTGAGCCGCCTGGGCGCGGTCGTACGCGCGGTCGCCGCGCACGGTCCGGCGGCGCTGTGGTCTGCGTCCGCCCACGCCGCGTATGCGTCCTTCGGCGGCCACGGCACGCTGCCGGCGCTGATCGGCGCGTGGTCCCGGCTGAGCCTGGGACGCGTCGGCGTCGTCGATCCGCTGACCAGTATGCGCCTGCCGTGGATCGCCATCGCGTCCCTCGCGCCGGTGCTCGTCTACGCCGCCGCGCGTCCGTCGCTCGGGCGTCGTCCGGCGCTGCTCGCCGGCGCGCTGCTGATCGCGACGCCGCGCTGGCTCCACGCCGCCGCCTGCGGCGCCGACGGGGCGGTGGTGACCAGCCTGTGGTGGCTGGTGATCGCGCCGTACCTGCGATCGATGCACAGGCCGCGAGCCGGCGCGCCGGCGATCGCAGGCGTCGCGGTCGCGCTCGGGCTCGGCGCATCGGTGTCGATGGCGGTGTTGTGGGTGTTGCCGGTGGTCGTGATCCACTTCTGGCTCGCGCACCGCGGAACGTCGCGGCGCCTGGCAGCGCGCGGTCGCTTGCCGGTGCCGGCGTCGGCCGCGGTCGCCGCTGCGTTGCTGCCCGTCTTCGTGCTCTCGACGAATCCCGCGCTGTGGACGGACAAGCTGATCGCGCTGGTGCGCTGGACGCTTGCCCCGCTCGAGCCGGCGGTGACGCCCACGGCGTACGCGGGCCAACTCGTCGAGCGGGCCGCGGTCCCCGCGGGCTACGTCGCGACCTGGCTCGCGCTCACGCTGCCCGCGGCGGTCGTGGCGTGCGCGCTGGTCGGGCTGGGCGTCCTGACGCATCGCGCGCTGGCGCGCCGCTTCGCCGCCGGCAGTCTCAGACCGCCGCGCGACGCGCGCGCGCTCGGCACGCTGGTGGCGGTTGGCCTGGTCGCGACGGTGATCGCGCCGGCGCTGGAGGCGCGTCCCGTCGTCCAGTGGCCGCCGCGGGTCGAGCTGGCGCTGCCGTTCGTCGCCATCGCCGCGGGCGTCGGCCTCGACCGCGCCGCGCGTCTGGTCGGCGGCGCGAAGGGCGCGTGGCCGGTGGCGGCGGGCGTAGTGCTGGCCGTGCTGTTCCTGGCGCTGCGCGCGCCGAGCACCGGTGCGGCGTCGTTCGATCTGCTGCTCGGCGGCCCGCGCGCCGTCGTCGCCACGCGCGTGCTGCCACCCGGCGACGGCAGCGAGCTGTCCGCGCTGGCGCCGCGCATCGACGCGCTCGGGCGTCCGCAGATCGCGCTGTCCGCGCGCGACGTGCCGAAGCAACTGTGGGGCGCGCTCCGCGACGCCGGGCGTCTGCGCACCGCCGTCGTCACGGTGCCCGCTGCCGGCGAGCTCGAGCTGCGTCGCGGGTCTGCCGCCGGCGGGCGCCCGGTCGCGACGGTCGAGCGCGACGGCGCCGTGCTCTGGACGCTGGTCCGGCGCTGAAGCGGCGACACGCCGCTCCCGGCCTGCGACCGATTTCACCCCGGGACGCGCGGCTTGTCCGGCTCAGCGGCTCGCCGGCGGCGCTTGCCACACCTGCACGGCGACTGGTCCGGCGCCGCGTGCGATCCGCACGACCGCGCGATACACGCCGGGTGCCGCCAGACACACCGGGCCCGCGTCCGCGACGAACGCGAACGGCGCGTGTAGATCGGAGGCGCCCAGCACCGCGTCCTTGCGATCGACGATCGACAGCGTGAGCGCCTGCACGCCCGGACCGCCGGCGGCCGCGGCGCGGACGCAGCGTGACGGATCGGTGACCGTGAAGGGCAGGTCCTTGCGTCCACCGCCGGCGAGCTCGACGACGAGCGGCTTGGGCGCGACCGGCTGCATGCCCTGGATGCACGCGGCCGCCAGCGCGTCGAGCTTCGCGCTCGCCGCCGCGGGCGGTTCCGCGCCGGACCAACAGCCCTCCGGAGGAAGCGGCGCCGGGGCGGCCGACGCGCTGGCCGACGGCGCGGCCACCGCCGCGCTGGGTGCGCTCGGCGGTGGCGGCGGTGGTGTGTCGCGCGTGCGTCCTGCCGGCGGCGCCGGAGTGCAGGCCGCCAGGGCGAGCGCGACGGATGCGGTGGTGGTGCGGCTCACTTCTTCTGCGCGGCCTTGACCCTCTTCTCCGAGCGATCGCGCGTTCCGGTGACCGCCGTGTCGGCGGCGTACGCGACCTCGCCGGTGACCAGGGAACCCGGCACCGGGAGCTTGGGCACGATCAAGAGCTCGAGGTTCACCTGCGTGTTGTCGTCGTCGATGCGCATGATGCGCCACTCGGCGTCGAGCCGCTTGACGTTGCCCTTGATCATGTGGCCGACCACGATCTCCGTGTCGCCGTCGATCTTCTTCGGCGGCTCGAAGCGCACCACGGCCCAGATCTTGGCGGCGCCCTTCAGGATCGGCACCTGGAGGTACACGTCGGTCTTGTCGCCGTCGCGTCCCACGACCTTCGACTTCTCGAAGCGCGAGATGAACTTCTCGTAGTGCCGGTAGTCGAGCACGACCTTCTCGACGACGGCGCGCGGCGCCTTGACGGTGATGCGCGCGGCGCCGGCCTTGATGCTGCTCTCCGGCTTCTGCACCTCGTAGCGCTCGGAGTCGCGCAGCTTCATCAAGCGCTTGGCCTCGTCGGTCTGCTTCGCGGCGGCCATCGACGTGCCGGCGAAGGACAGGGCGAGCGTGGCGGCGATCGTGAGCAGGGTGCGTCGGGACAGCTTCATCATCGGCTCCTTCGAGTGATCGGGTTCTGGTGGGAGCGAGTGCACGGTGCATGCCGGGAAGCCCGGGCATCGCCCAAATCCCCGGATTGGCCGGACATCCCAGGGTTATACGCACCAGGCCCGTCGGGCTACCCGCGCCCGGCTGCCGTCGCCCGTTTACAGGGTGTGACGGAGCTGCGTCACGGCGTCGCGCCGGCCTACGGGCCGGGGTCGTCGAGCGGCGCCATGGTGCAGGTGCCGGAGAACTGGACGCCCTTGTCCATGAAGATCTCGGGCGAGTGCAGATCGCCGCTGACGCGCGCCGGCACGTACAGCTCGATGGAGCTCGCGGCGCGGACGTTGCCCTGGACGGTGCCGCCCTTGATGATCACGGTGCCGACCTCGATCTGCGCGTCTACCTCGGCACCCTCGCCGATGATCAGCACGTCGGCGCTGCGGATCTCGCCCTTGAAGCTGCCGTCGATGCGCACGCGGCCCTCGAAGTGGAGCTTGCCCTCGAAGTGCGTGCCGCGTCCGAGCAAGGCCGTGATCTCGGTGGCCGGCAGCGCGGGGTCCATGGCGGCGCATCCTAGTCGAGCGGCGCCGTTCCTCAAACGCCGCCGCGGGGGGCCGGCGGCCCCCGATCTGTCAGCTTCGCGACGCCTGGGCCTGCCCTCGACCGTAAGCGCCGTAACGTCCGCCGGCCGGACCCAGAAATTACAAGCGATCTTGATTGGTTGTATGTCGGTCCGGCGCGGGAACGGATCGTGCTTGTGGAAGGCCCGGACGTGTGGCTGGATCCGCGCCCGCCCGGCCGGGAGCGCCGATTGACTCGGCACCCCGACCGTGCGAGCGGTCCAACCCGCCTCCCCCGGCGGACTCGCCGCCGGACTCGTCGAGGAACAAGGGACAGATGATGCGAAGCTTGGGAATGAGTGCCGCGCTGGTCGCGGCCTTCGTGATGACCACGGGTCTTGCCAGTGCCCAGGGTGGAGCCGAGCCGACCGGTCCTGCGCCGGCTCCGATGGCGCCGGCGCCCGGGGCGGCTCCTGGCGCGGCGCCCGCAGCCGCTCCCGCCTCGTCGGGGGCCGCCGTCGGTGGCCAGCTCAGCTGGAACCCGCAGGCGGACACCGGCCAGAAGAAGGGCGAGGAGAAGAAGGAGAAGAAGCCGAAGAAGCTGGCGTGGCGCGGCACGACGCTCTCCCTCGACCAGTCCGTCAACACCCAGGAGATCGGCGTCGGCTCCAGCTACCTGAGCCGCGATCCCACATACGAGCTCTGGTACTCGTTCAAGCCTCGCTACTACGTGTACGACCAGGGCGACGACAGCGTGAACGTGAACGCGCGCTTCGACGTGTACCAGGAGCTCACGAACTCCGACTCGACCACGTACAAGAACGAGCCGCTGTTCGGCGACATCTGGTTGAACGCCGCGTGGAGTCACAAGCTCTACGTCGACAAGAAGAGCGGCTACTCCACCACCATGAGCCTCGGCCCGCGGCTGATCTTCGGCACCTCGAAGGCGTCCCGCGGTCGCGGTGCGATCATGCAGGTCGGGGCCGGCGGCGGCCTGAACCAGACCGTTCCGCTCGCGGGCCCGGACGCGGACGTGTTCCCGATGATCGCGTTCACCGGCAGCGCGTACTACACCAAGGCGATCGACCGCTGCACCACCGCGTGCAACTCGAGCTTCGGCTACACCCGCCAGGACACGGGCGGCCGCACGCTGCTGTCCGATCAGCTCTCCGGCGGCGCCATGGTGAGCCACCAGGTCACAGCGGTGATCGCCGCGGATACGTCGATCACGCAGAAGCTCAAGCTCGGCCTCAGCTACATCTGGGTCCTGCAGTGGACGTACGACGTGGGCAGCCAGCCCGCGAACGTCGCCACCCAGAGCGGCTCCACCGCGCCGAGCAACATCGACAGCCCGACCAACCACCGCGTGCTGCCGTGGGTCGCGGCGGAGCTCGACTACGACCTGTTCGACGAGCTCAGCTTGAGCCTCGGCTACTACAACGCGACGAACCAGATCGGTCCGGACGGCAACCGCCGCAATCCGATTCTGGAGCCCCGACGCGCGCATGTTCTTCACCGTCACGGCCAACCTCGATCAGCTGTACCTGCTCGCCGCCGGCGAGAAGGGCGGCAGCGCCGAGGCCAAGGTCAAGACGACGCCCGCGCCGACCTTCGCCCTGGGCAACAGCGGCGCGAACACGCGCTTCTGATCGATCGCAGCGTCCGGTTTGACCGGGCATGGAGCGCGTGGTCGAATTCGGCCATGGCGCTCCTGCGTGCGCTCTGTGGCGTCGTCGCCTTCGGCCTGCTGGCCGTGCCGGCGGCGCGCGCGCAGAGCGGCACCGCGCCGTCGGGCTCTGCCGCGCCATCGCCCGCGCCGTCGGGCTCTGCGGCGCCGTCGGGCGCTGCGGCGCCGTCCACTTCCGCCGCGCCCAAGCCGGCCGGCGTGACCGGCGGCTACGCGTGGACCGACAAGCCGCGAGCGCGGCCCGCGCGCCGCGCCCGGCGCCGGAAGTTCGACGCCAGCGCGCCGATCGCCACGTTCCCAGGCTTCCGCATGTTGCCCGACGGGCGCAGCCAGGTGTTCGTCAGTATCAGCAAGAGCGTGGACGTGCAGGTTCGACGCTCGGCGGGGCGCGTCGTGTACGTGCTCGGCGGGTCGGTCGTCGCGATCCGCAACAACACCAACGCGCTGGTCACGACCTGGTTCAAGACGCCGCTCGCGCGCGCGCGGCTGTCGCGGGCGAGAGGCGGCGCCGAGCTCGTGCTCGAGCTGCGCCAGGCGGTCGAACCGACGTTCAGGATCGCGACGCTGCCCGGGGGCTGGATCACGCTGGAGGTGACGCTCCCGGCGCCGACGCCCGCCGCCGCCACCGCGCAGCCGTGAACCGTCCCCGGCGCCGACGGCACCGCCGACGCCGCGCATAGAACATGTTCTGCCGGCGGCGGCTCGCGGGGATCTGTCCGCCCGCCGGCACCGCGCCGCGGCGTTGATTTGGCTGGTGAACGCCCTGGCGCGTCGCGTGCGCCTGGTCGCCGGCGGCAGCCGCCCGGCCCGGATCCAGAGAAAATGCCCCGGATCCGCGACATGGTCTGGTTTGTCGGTCCGGCGCGGGAACGCCTGGCGCGCCGGCTCCGGGGGTCCGTCGATTCCGCGACGACGCCGCGTCGCCGCCGGCTCCGCGCCAGCGCTTAGCTGTTATCCATGGGGCGTGCGGGCCGGTCGTGCGCTTGTGTCGGGGCTGTGCGCGCTCGCGCTCTGCGCCGGCGCGCGACGCGCCCGCGCCGACGACGCCGCGCCGGTCGATACCGCGCCGGACCGACAACCCCAATGGCTGCAGTTCCACGCCGGGCGCGTGGACATCGACGCGGACAACCGCGAGCTCGAGCTGTCGCGCGGGGTCGCGGTGCGGCTCGATCGCTACCGCCTGACTGGCGATCACCTGAAGCTGTATCGCGGACCGCGCGGCGTGGTCGTGGAGGGGGCGGGGCGCGTGGCGTTCTGTCCGTGCCCCGATCCGCCGGTCACGATCGGATTCTCGTCGGTCACCGTCGCGCCGCCCAGCGACATGCTCATCGATCAGCCGACGCTGCGGCTCGGCGGCGTGCCGGTGATGTGGCTGCCGTGGCTCTGGCTCCGGTCGCCGGACCGCCTGGGCGTGCTGCCGCCGCGACTTTCGTGGCGCGGCAAGGACGGGCTGCTCGCCGGCAGCGGCGTGCACGTGCCGATCGGATCGCGCGCGTCGGCGCTCGACGTGCGCGCGTCGGGCTATCTGCTGGGCGGCGCCGAGATCGAGTCGCGCGTGTCGACGCCGGCGACGAGCACGCTGCTGCGCTGGGATCATCTGCGACAGAGCCTGCTCGCGGTCGACGCGCGCGGCGCGATCCACGCGCGCTCCGGCGCCGTGGCGGCGTGGAGCGTGGACGCGGTGCGCGGCGCGCGCGGCCGCTACGGCACGCTCGGGCTCGAGCAAGCGGCGCGGCTGTATGACCGCGCGGGCTTCGCCGTGATGCGGGCGCGCGGCGCGGGCGTGATCGGCCTCGGGGTGCAGACCGACGCGCTGCGCGGCGGGCCCGTCGATCGACCTGGCGCGCTCGGTCCGTGGCTCCATCTCGGCGCGGGCGGAGCGCTCGACGGCGCCGGCAGCGCCGACACGTCCCTGCGCGTGACCACGCTGCACGATCGCGACGCCGGCGACGCCACGCTCGCGGTGCAGCGCGGCGAGCTCGAGCTCGCCGGTCGCCCGGGACCACTCGGCGCGAGCGTCGCGCTCCACGAGCGTCTCGACGCGGCGGGAACGGGGCGCGCCGGCGGCCTCGCGGCGTTCGGCGCCGGCCGCGCACGCGTCGAGCTGCCGCTGGTGCGGGCGTGGGGAGGTCGCGATCCGCTGCAGCACGTGGTCGCGCCGTTCATCGAGGCGGGCGGCGGCGCCGTCGCGTCGCGCGACCAGGCCTTTGCCGAGCCCCAGCCGATCGCCGACGGCGGCTTCGCGAGCGCCGTCGGCGGCGTGCGGTCGTCGTTCGGCCGCTGGAGCAGCCACGCCGGCGCGAGCGCGACCGTGGCGGGCGGACTCGTGGGCAAGCCCGCATCCGCCGAGCCCGCGCTCGAGGCGCGCGTCGGGGCGACCGCAGCGTTCGCGGCGCTCAGGAGCCAGGTCGCGTGGCTCGCGCGACGTCGCGACGCACTGGTCGTCGGTGCCCACGCGCGCGCGGGGCGCGAGGACGGACTGCACCTGGGCGGCTACGTCGATGGTCGGCTCGCCGTGGAGCCCGTGGCGGCGCGCTGGCTCGATGCCGACGCGTTCGATGCGCCACGCGTGGGATGGTTCGATCGTCGCGGTTGGACGGTCGGCGGCGAGCTCGCCGTGCCGTGGACGGACTGGCTCGTGAGCGCCGCCGGTGTCGACTACGACGTCACGGCGCGCGAGCTGCTCGCCGTGCGCGGATTCGCTCGGCTACCGCCACCGTTGCGGTTGTCTCGCGCTGCTGGCGACGGCCGGGCATCGGCTCGGTCGCGAGGGTGTGGACGCCTGGGTGACGCTGGATCTCGCGCCGTGACCCTCGCTTCCCGCGGGATCTGCGCGGTCGCGCCGGCGACGGCCATCGGGTAGGCTTGGGCCGTGTCCGACAGCGAGAGGCCGCGGACCAGCGAGCCACCGATCTCGACGGCTCCGGTGTCCCGGTCGGTGATCGGCTCGACCATCGTGGTCGCGGACGACGACCGCATCGCGCGCGAGCTCTTGGCCGGCATCCTTCGCTCCCACGGGTTCATCGTGGAGACGGTGCCGGATGGCCAGGTCGCGGTCGAGCGCGTGGCGCGCGGGGGCGTCGACCTGGTGCTGCTCGACATCCTGATGCCGCGTCTGAGCGGGCTCGAGGCGTGCCGGCTGCTCAAGGGCATGACCAGCGACATGTTTCTGCCGGTCGTGCTGGTCACGGTCAAGACGGACACGGCCAGCCGGGTCGAGGGCCTCAAGATCGGCGCCGACGACTACGTGTGCAAGCCATTCGACGAGAGCGAGTTGATCGCCCGGGTCGAGGCCATGCTCCGGATCAAGAAGCTGAACGACCACGTGGTCAAGGCGCGCGCCAAGCTGGAGCAGCTCAGCGTGCACGACGACCTCACGGGGCTCTACAACTATCGCTACCTGCACACGCGCTTGAGCGAGGAGTTCAAGCGCGCCGAGCGCTACCACGATCCGCTCGCGTGCATCGTGATCGACATCGATCACCTGCAGAGCTTGAACGAGCAGTCGGGACGCGGGCTCGGCGACGCTGTGATCAAGGCCGTTGCCGAGTCCGTGCGACGGAGCGTACGCGAGGTCGACGTGGTCGCGCGCTTCGGCGGCGACGAGTTCCTGGTGGTGCTGCCGAGCACGCACTTCGCGGGCTCGGTCACGGTCGCCGAACGCATCTGGCGCGAGGTGTCCGAGCGCGCCTTCATCGCGGATCTTGGAAAGACGCTGCGCGCGACGTTGTCGATCGGTGTCGCCCTGTATCCGTCACGGGATATCCGCACCAAGGACGCCCTGCTGCGCGGCGCGGATTCCGCGCTGCATCAGGCGAAGCGCGACGGCGGAAATCGCATCTGCGTCTTCCAGCAACAAGGCTACATGTACACGCCCGTCGTGGGGTCGGGCGCCCGCGCGCCTTCTGCGTCCGATCGCGCGCCGGCGCGCGACTCCTCGCGTCCACGGCCGCAGTCGAGCCGCCCGCCTGGGGCCGCCCGCAGCCCATCGACGCGCCCGCGGGGCACGACGTCGGACCGACCGCCGGGACGCCGGGGCTCGGAGTGATGCTGTCGGCCCGCAAGCGGCCGGGGGAACCGGGTGCGGAGTCGCTGGGCTCGCGTCCCGCGCGCGTGCTCGTCGTCGACGACGAGCCCACGCTGCGCCGCAGCCTCGCGCGGCTGCTGCTCGCCCGGGGCATGGAGGTGCTCACCGCCGACGACGGAGCGGCCGCCATCGACGTGATGGAGCACCAGAAGATCGACGTCGCGCTGGTGGACCTGATGATGCCGAAGGTCGACGGCATGCAGGTCCTCGACCGCGTGCGATCGGAGCACGTCGGCGTCGAGGTCATCATGATGACCGCGTTCGGGGACGTGGAGACGGCCGTCAAGGCGGTCCGGGCCGGCGCCTTCCACTTCCTGACCAAGCCGTTCCGATCGAACGACGAGGTGGTGGTCGCGGTGATGAAGGCTGCGGAGCACCGCCGTCTCGTCGACCGCACGGAGATGCTCGAGAAGCGGCTCGAGCAGATGGAGAAGTTCGGCGAGCTGATCGGGAACTCGCCGGGCATGCAGGAGGTGTATCGCCTCGCGATGGGCGTCGCGCCCACGTCGTCCACCGCGCTGATCCTGGGCGAGAGCGGTACCGGCAAGGAGCTCACCGCGCGCGCCATCCACCAGCACTCGCCGCGCGCGGACGCGCCGTTCGTCGCGGTGAACTGCTCGGCGATCCCCGTCGATCTGGTCGAGAGCGAGCTGTTCGGTCACGTTCGCGGCGCCTTCACCGGCGCGACGACGACCCGCGAGGGACTGTTCGAGAGCGCCAACCGCGGCACGATCTTCCTCGACGAGGTCGGCGACCTACCGCCGCTGGCGCAGGTCAAGCTGTTGCGCGTGCTGCAGGAAGGCGAGATCAAGCGCGTCGGGTCGAACGAAACGCGGACCGTGGACGTTCGCGTCGTCGCCGCCACCAACGTCGACCTGAAGAAGCGCATTGCCGACGGCCGGTTCCGCGAGGATCTGTTCTATCGCCTCAACGTCGTCGCCATCGAGCTGCCGCCGCTGCGCGACCGCGCCGAGGACGTTCCGTTGCTCGCGTACCACTTTCTGGAGAAGTACGCCGCGCGCGCCCGACGCGACGTCCGGCGCATCGCGCCCGAGGCGATGCGGCTGCTGCAGCGCCAGCCCTGGCCGGGTAACGTGCGCGAGCTGGAGAACGCCATTGAATACGCGGTCGTGTTCTGTCGCGACGACACCCTCGCGCCGACCGATCTGCCGTTCGGACGCTCGTCCGCGGCACCCGTCGTCGGCAATTCCACCGCGGGGGCGACGTTGCCCGACGGCCTCGTCGATCTTCCGTACCGGGAGGCCAAGATCCGCGCCGTGGTGGCATTCGAGAGCGAGTACTTCTCGGCCGTGCTCCGGCGGGCGGGTGGCAACATCTCTGAAGCCGCGCGACAGGCCGGGCTCGATCGGTCGAACTTCCGTCGCGCGGCCAAGCGCGCCGGGGCCCTCGCACGTGACGCCGACGGCGAAGAGAACGAGCACGACCGAGATAGCGGGTGAATCTTGCGTCGCGTGGCACTACGCTCCGCCGGGATGCGAGCGACGCTCCCGGCTTTGTTGCTCGGCGTGCTGGCGACCGCGTGGTCGGGCGTCGGCCGCGCCGATCCGGCGCCTGCCGTCGCGGCGTCGGCAGGTCCGCGCACGGTGCCCGTCCACACGCGCCGGGTCTACACGCTCTCGCGCTGCCTCCAGCTCGCCGAACAGAACTACCCGAAGGTCCACGAGGCCAGGGCCCGTCTGGACTACAAGCGCGCCCAGCTGTGGGAGGCGCACACCGCGCCGTACAGCGAGTTCTCGGTCACCGCGGGGGTAGGCCTGGCGCCGACGGTTCGCGGCACGAGCGTGTACAGTCCGAACACCGACGTCGCGCTGACCTCGAACATGGCGCTCGCCTGGCAGATGGGGATCGAGGGCGCGGTCCCGCTGTGGACCTTCGGCAAGATCTCGAACCTCTGGGATGCGGCCGAGGCGCAGGTCGCGGTCGGCGAGCACGAGGTCAAGAAGGAGCGGAACGAGGTCAAGCTGTCGGTGCGCAAGGCGTACTACGGCGTCGAGCTCGCGCGCGACTCGCTGGTTCTGCTCCGCGACGCCGAGAGCCGCATCGACAAGTATCTCGGGCGGCTCGAGAAGAAGGTGGCCGAGGGGGAGGGCGACGACATCGAGTTGCTCAAGCTCAAGATGTACCGGGCGGAGCTGGATGCGCGCGACAGCGAGGCCTCGCGCCAGGAGACCATTGCGCTCTCCGGGCTGCGCTTCCTGACCGGTGTGCGCGGCGCGTTCGACATCCCGGACAAGCCGCTCAAGCGCAATCCGCACGAGCTGGCGCCGCTCGCCCGCTATCTGGAGGCCGCGCGGTTGTTCCGGCCCGAGATCAACATGGCGCGAGCCGGCGTGATCGCGCGCGAGGCCCAGCTCCGCATGGAACGCGCCCGCTACTACCCGGACATCGCGCTCGGCCTCAGCGCCAAGTGGGCGCGCGCGCCGGAAGTCACCGACCAGACGAACCCCTACGTGCAGGACAACGCCAACTATCTCCACTACGGCGCCGCGCTCGTGCTGAAGTGGAAGCTCGATTTCCTGCCGCAGACCGCCCGCCTGGCTCAAGCGCGCGCCCAGCTCGAGGAGATCCGGGCCACCGAGCGCTATGCGCTGGGCGGCGTAGCGGTGGAGGTCGAGCAGGCCTTTGCCGAGGCCGAAGACGCGGCGCGCCGTCTCGACGCCTACACGCGTGCCACCGGCTACGCGCGCCAGTGGCTGATCAAGGTCCAGCAGGGAATCGACGTCGGCACGTTCGACGACGAGGACGTGGTCGATCCCGCGAAGGAGTACGCGCTCAAGCGCTTCTCGCAGATGAGCGCCACCTTCGACTACAACATGGCCATCGCGAAGCTCGCGCTCGCGACCGGCTGGGACGAGATCGCGACGCCGTGACCGGCGTACGCGCCGATGCCCGGCTCACCCCTTGAGCTTGGCGTCGCGATCGTCCAGAAGCTTCTCGACGCTCATCAAGCCGTTGACGATGGCTTCGTTGAGCATCGACACGATGGTCGGCAGCGAACCCTTCAGCGCCTCGTAGTAGCGCTGACGCTCCGTCGAGTGGATGATCGCCGGCGGGTAGCCGGCCCGCAGCAGCAGCACGTTCATGAGCAGGCGAGCCACCTTGCCGCTGTCGACGGCGAAGGGGAACACGCGCAGCAGGTCGTAGTGCACGCGCGCCGCGATGCGCACCGGGCTCTTGATCTTCTTCGGCTCCGGACCGTTCAACCAGTCGACGATCTGTCGCACCTTGTACGCGATCTTGTCGGGCGCCGCGTACTCGTGGAAGTAGAGCCGGTGCTGCGGGATGTCCTTGCGGTACTTGACGCTCTTGAGATCGCCTTCCTCGGGATGCAGCACGAGGAAGATGCGCTTGATGACGTCCACCGTGATCGGGACGCGCTTCTTGTCGCCGAGCTCCCGCACCAGATCGAGCGCGGTCTTGTGACGGCGGATCTCCTCGCACACGGGCTGCAGGCTCGAGTCCGGCACCACCGTGATGTTCGGGTCGATCGCGGTCTTCAGCTCCTGGAAGGTGTACACGACGCCTTCGAGCGCACTGTCGTGGTAGATCCACGACATGTCGAAGTTGTCGTCGTACTCCCGACGGAACGCTTCGTCCGTGTCCGAGAGCCGCTGCTGGATCAGCGCATAGCGCTCGTCGAAGCGGTCGGGCGTGGTCTTTTCCGGCTGCGGCGCAGCGGGCGGTGCCGCAGGCACCACCACCAACGGCGCCTCCGCGGCCTCGGGTGCCGGACTCGGCGGCGGCTCCGGCGGAGCGTGCACGGGCGACGAGGCCTCCGGCGGATGCAGGTTCGCGAACCGGCTCTTGGGCAGTGCTTCCCCGTCGCCGACCCGGCGCGTGGTGCCGGATTGGTTCGGGATCGCGTCGGGGCGATACACGCGCGTCGTGGTGCCGCGCCCGACACCGGCGACGCGCTGGGCGCGGCGCGTGGCGCGGGCAACGCGACCTTCCAGAGCACGGCGTGCGGCCTCGCGCTCGGCGCGCAGGCGCTCCCGCTCCGCTTCCTTGGCCTTGCGGTACGCCTCGCGCTCGGCGTCGCGTGCCGCGCGCTCTTCCTCCTTGAGGCGCCGCGCTTCTTCGCGGGCGGCGTCGCGCTCGGCCTGGATGCGCAGACGTTCCTCTTCCTTGCGCCGGCGCTCTTCCTCGCGGGCGGCGTCGCGCTCGGCCTTGAGCCTCGCGCGCTCGGCTTCTTGCGCCTTTCGCGCGGCTTCGCGCTCGGCGAGCTTGCGTGCCTTCTCGGCCTCGCGCGCTTTTTCCTGGGCGCGGCGCTGCTGCTCGCGCTCCTTCTCGCGCCGGGCGCGCGCTTGCTCGCGGAGCTTGTCGGCGCGAAGCTTGGCGATTTCACGCGCCTTGACGAGCTTGGCTTGCTCACGCGCCTTGACGAGCTTGGCCTGCTCGCGCGCCTTGGCGAGCTTGGCCTGCTCGCGCTGCTTGGCGAGCTTGGCTTGCTCACGCGCCTTGACGAGCTTGGCCTGCTCGCGCGCCTTGGCGAGCTTGGCCTGCTCGCGCTGCTTGGCGAGCTTGGCCTGCTCGCGCGCCTTGGCGAGCTTGGCTTGCTCGCGCTCCTTCTCGCGCCGGGCCGCTTCGCGTTCCTTCTCGCGCCGCGCCTGCTCGCGCTCGCGCTCTTTCCTGCGCCGGGCCTGCTCGCGCTCCTTGCTCGAGGCTGCCTTGCTGCGCGCGGCGGGGCGCTTCGCCTTGAGCCTGGCCTTCGCCTTGGGTCTTGCCTTGGCCTTCGCCTTCGGTTTGGCCTTCGGCGCGGGCTTGGCTTTCGGCCGCTGCTTCGCTCTGGACGCCGCGGCCCGAGCCGGGCGCCGGGACTTGGCGCGCTTGGTCGACGCGGACTTCCGGCTCGCCGGCCGGGGCTTCGCGCCTGTGCGCTTGCGCCCCGGCACCTTGCGCGCCGCGCTTCGCCCCCGCTTTACCGGAGACTTTTTCGGCTTCTTCTTCTTCTTCTGGGCCGGCATCGGCGTATGCGGAAGCGTGGCCGGAAGCCTGACCCCCCGACAGGCGAGCAGAGGGCCCGCCGGACGATCGGCGTTCCACCACGCCGCGAAGGAGGTATTCCCGGAGGGACCACGGTCCCGAAAATGCACAGGGAAACTAGTCGGGCGGCATGGACCGCGTCAAGCGGGCTGTTCGAGCCAGCGAGCGGTTGGCCCAGGCGCGGTCTGGCGGCGAGTCGTGGTCGCGAGGCGGGCGACGCGGGCCAGACGGCCGGACAGGGCGCGACCTAGTTGTCGAAGTAGTCGGGGAACAGCTCGCTATTGGCGAGCGGACTCGTGCGCGCGGTCAGTACGTCGCAGCCCTCCGGCGTCACGAGCACCGTGTGCTCGAACTGCGCCGAGAGCGAGCCGTCGGCGGTCACGGCCGTCCAGTCGTCGTCCAGCACGTCGACCTGCCAGTCGCCCAGGTTGATCATGGGCTCGATCGTGAAGGTCATACCCGGCTTGAAGCGGATGCCGCGGCCCCGGATGCCGACGTGGCTGACCTTCGGTTCGTCGTGGAAGACCCTGCCGATGCCGTGCCCGACGAAGTCGCGCACCACCGAGCAGCCCTGGCCCTCGGCGAACTCCTGGATCGCCGCGCCGATGTCGCCGAGCCGCGCGCCTGGACGGACCTCCGCGATGCCGAGCTCGAGCGAGCGACGGGATACCTCGGTGACCTTCTTCGCGTCCTCCGAGGGTGTGCCGACGTAGAACGTCGCGGAAGTATCGCCGTGGAAGCCCTCGTAGATGTGGGTGACGTCGATGTTGACGATGTCGCCGTCGTCGAGGCGGCGCGGTCCGGGGATGCCGTGGCACACCACCTCGTTCACGGACGTGCACACGCTCTTCGGAAAGCCCTTGTAGTTGAGTGGCGCCGGGATCGCGCCCTGGCCGAGCGTGTGCTGGTGCACGAAGTCGTCGATCTCCTGGGTCGTCACGCCGGGGCGGATGATGGCGGCGACCGCGGAGAGTGTCTCGGCGGCGAGGCGACAGGCCTTCCGCATCGCCTCGATCTCGCGTGCCGACTTGATTTCTACGGGACTCATCCGGAAGTGCACCGAGCGCATTGCGTACCCTGGGATTGTTGTTGATGCCAGCCGTTCAACGGGGAGCGTTGGAAGGTTCGAGATCGTGCAGTGCGCGCGTCTTGCTCACCTGCGTCCGCACGGCGTCCGTGTCGGGCTCGGCGCGCCAGTGAAGTGTGATGTGCCCGTCCTCGTTATACCGCTTCGACATCAGGATGAAGGTTTTCCCGATCAGCGTGCCTTCGGCGCCCCGCAGCAGCGAGAAGGACGGACTGTTCGCCACCACCTCCACCGTAATCGGCCCGCTGTCGCCGGGCCCGGCCAGGGGTGGGGGGACGGCGTCGAGCACCAGCGTGTAGGCCGGCTGCGCGATGTCGCCCTGGCTGCTCACGGTGGTGACGCGCACGCGCTGCACCGAGTCGGCCGCCTGCGCGCGGTCGGCGAGCGTGCGGACCTCGGGTGTGCCGAGCTCGAGTCCGAACACCTCGGGCGCGAACGTGTCGTTGAACAGCAGCGCGTCGTTGTCCGAATACGCTGGGTAACGGTCGGCAGCGGGCGCGACGGCCGGGCCTCCCGTCGGGCCACACGCGACGCCGGCCGCGACGCCGGCCGCGACGACCAGCCATACAGGAACCAGGCGTCTCAACAACAACTCGGCGCGCGGCGGACGGGCATGGGTCCGGATTCTTCTAGCTCCAGAGCGCCACGACGTCGAGTGCCGTGACGCAGCGCGTTGCGCCCGGCACCGCGCGCGGGCTTGATTTGTCCTTCGCGATTGCCATGATTCGCCCGGCTCGTCCGTCGAACGGGGTGCTGTCGACGCGGCTTGAGCCGCGCCATGGCGCGGTGCTAGCGTCTGCGCCGGACGGCTGCCGATTCGTTCCAAGGATTTCGGGAGGATACCGATGAAGCTCAGAGTCATCGCGACGCTCGCCGTCGTAGGCCTTGCGACCAGCGTGGTCGCGACGGAAAGCGCGAGCTACGCGCACCCCTCGATTCTGGCCCGCTTCGAGAAGAAGGGCGCCAAGAAGGAGGCCGACAAGGCCGACAAGAAGGGCGGGAAGCTCGATCCCGGCGAGCTCAAGAAGCGCTTCGGGCTGGCGCCGCGCGGGATGCGCTGGGGCCTGGGCAACGAGATGGTCGCGAAGATCTACGACAAGATCTTCGACAAGCAGTACCTGCCTCTCTACAAGAAGGTCGAGCCGGGGCCGCGCATGCAGGCGCTCGACGCGGAGCTCGCCCAGAAGAAGGCGCTGATCCGCGACAGCCTGCTCGAGTTCGGCACCGTGCCGACGGGCCTCGACAACTCTCCGCTCCAGGGCGAGTACACGTACCGGAACAAGGAGAGCATGGCGAATGTGGAGATCGGCAAGATCACCCGCCACTTCTTCTATTTCGATAACCGCCTGTGGAAGATCTACGACGAGTACCAGCTGAAGAAGGGCGGCTCGCTCGGCGAGGACTTCAAGGACGCGGTGAAGATCCTCACCAAGAAGTTCGGCGTCGCGCCGGTGATGGTCGCCGCCGACTTCGCCGCGCACCAGAACTACGACGAAGCGCAGTGGCACGACTCGGCGACAATCTACCGCGCCGTCAATCGCGAGGGCGAGCACGTGCTCGGGCTGGTCTACGTCGACAAGAGCGTGCAGGACAGCATCGCGAGCTACCGGCGCAACAAGGCCAAGAACCCGAACGCCATGGACCGCGACGTCGCGGCCGCGACGCGCAAGGCTCCCGAGCCGCCGCCGCCCGACGAGAAGGACAAGAAGAAGAAGAAGCCGCGGCGCGGGCACTGACCCGGGCCGACGCCCTCTCAGCCGGCGTTCGCGTCCACGCGCGTCGCGTTCGCCGGCACGATCACGCCCGACGTGACCGTCACCAGGGCATCGGGCGCGACCGCGAGGATCGCCGGCTCGATCACGCGGCGCTTGACCAAGGTGTTGCCCGGGCAGCCGGCGAAGCGCCCGGCGAGGTGCAGGACCACGGCGTCGTCGGCGGCATGAACGAGATAGATTTCGCCGCCGTCCGCCCGGACCATCGGGCCGACGACCTCGTGGACGACGCGGACGATCCGGTCCTTCGGAGACGACATCCCACGCGAAAGCTACCACGCCGCTTGACCCGGCAGATAGCCTTCCTCTAGCTTCCCGTCCCCGCCCACCGGCGGGCCCTGGCGCCGGCTTCGGCGGGTGCTACCTTTTCTCGCGGTCCGGGTGACCGCAGAGTCTCCGATAGAGGATTCCAGATGGCCGTTCACATCCGCTTGGCTCGCCACGGTTCGAAGAAGTCGCCGTTCTACCGGGTTGTCGTCACCGACCAGCGCAATCCGCGCGACGGGCGCTTCATCGAGAACGTCGGCGTCTACAACCCGACCTCGCAGCCCGTGAAGCTCGAGCTCGATCACGAGCGACTGGCCTACTGGGCCGGCAAGGGCGCGCGCCCCTCGCAGACGGTTGCCCGGCTGATGAAGCAGGGCGCCGCTTCCGCTCCGACCGATAGCTGAGGCCGCCTCCTCCGGTCGCTCGAGTCCGCTGTCGAGCCCCCACGCAGTTTCCCGGCGCCGTTCCCCCAACCGCCAGCGATTCCGGAGTTCTTCACCCCATGGCTCTCAAGGAACTGATTGTGACCATCGCCCAGGCCCTCGTCGATGATCCCGACTCCGTCGAGGTCACCGAGATCGAAGGCGATCACAACTCGCTGATCGAGCTGAAGGTCGCGAAGAACGACATCGGCAAGGTCATCGGCAAGGACGGACGCACGGCGCAGTCGATGCGGACAATCCTCACCGCGGCGTC
The DNA here is from genome assembly GCA_963775185.1 of uncultured delta proteobacterium. Classification (GTDB taxonomy): domain Bacteria; phylum Myxococcota_A; class Polyangia; order Polyangiales; family Polyangiaceae; genus JAPSGB01. The sequence goes on from CAVZIE010000027.1 coordinate 379,705, forward strand.
CACGAAGCTGGGCCGTCGCGCGCACCTCGACATCGTGGATTGACCACGCTCGAGGTCGGTCGCGTCGGACGCCCACACGGCGTTCGCGGCGAGCTCAAGGTGCAGCTGTTCTGGTCGGACAGCGACGCGCTGGTGCAGGCCCGGGAAGTCGAGCTGGGGATTGCCGGTTCGGCGCGGAAACGCTTCGTTGTCGAGAGCGCCCGTCCCGCGGCCAAGGCGTGGCTCGTGAAGTTCGCCGGCGTGGACGACCGCGACGCGGCCCAGGCCCTGGTCGGTGCCGTGGTCAGCGTCGACCGCGGCGTGCTCGGCGGGCTCGAGGACGGCGAATTCTACCTGGCCGACCTGATCGGGGCTCGCGTGGTCGCGCCCGACGGCGAGGTCGGCGAGGTCGTCGAGATCCGCTCCCACCCCACGCTGGACTGCCTGGTGATCCGCGTGGCGGACGGCACGCTCGTCGAGCAGCCGCTCACCGAGCCGTGGGTCGAGAGCATCGACGTCGAAGCGCGCCGCGTCACGCTGGCCAGCCGGGACGGTATGATCGTCTGAAGCCAGAGCCCGACCGTGCGCATCGCCATCGTCACGCTGTTTCCCGAGCTGTTCGCTCCGTTCCTGGAGACGAGCTTCGTCGGACGCGCCCGCTCCGGCGGGCAGCTGTCGGTGCACCTCGAGGAGCTCCGTCGTCACGGGCTCGGCAAGCACCTGTCGATCGACGACACGCCGTACGGCGGCGGGTCGGGCATGGTCGTGCGGGTCGACTGCGTGGCGGCGGCGATCGACGCCGCGGAGAGCGCGCTCGGCGCGCGCACGCATCGCGTCCTGCTCACGCCCCAGGGCCGCCGCTTCGAGCAGCGCCGGGCGCACGCGCTCGCGACGCACGACACGATGACGCTGGTGTGCGGGCGCTACGAGGGTTTCGACGAGCGCGTGCGAACGCTCGTCGACGATGAGCTGTCGCTCGGTGACTTCGTGCTCACCGGCGGCGAGGTCGCGGCGATGGCGGTCGTCGAGGCCATCGTGCGTCTGCTCCCCGGCGTGCTCGGCAACGCCGACTCGCCGCGCGAGGAGTCCTTCAGCGACGAGCTCGGCGGCATGCTCGAGTATCCGCACTACACGCGGCCGGCGGAGTTCCGCGGGCTCGGCGTGCCCGATGTGCTCAAGAGCGGCGACCACGCACGCATCCGCGACTGGCGGCGCGAGCAGGCGCTTGCCCGGACGCGCGAACGCCGCCCGGAGCTGGTGCCGCCGACCGACCGGGGACGCGGATGAGACGCGTCGCCGTCGCGCTGATCCACCATCCTGTGATCGATCGCCAGCAGCAGGTCGTCACGACCGCGATCACGAACCTGGATCTCCACGACATCGCGCGTAGCTCGCACACGTACGGGCTGACGGATTTCATGGTCGTGCATCCGGTGGCCGCCCAGCGCGAGCTCGCCGAGCGCGTGCGCGCGCACTGGGTCGAGGGCTCGGGCGCGCGCCGCATCCCGGATCGCAAGCCGGCGATGGAGCTTCTCCGGATCGTGCCGGCGCTCGACGACGCCATTGCCGCCCTGGGCGGGGAGGTCGAGCTGTGGGCGACCAGCGCGGCGTCCGATCCCGGCTGCACGAGCTTCGCCGCGGCGCGCGCGCTGCTCGAGAGCGTCGGGCCGCCCGTGCTCGTGTTGCTCGGCACCGGCTGGGGGCTCGCCGGCGCGGTGATGGCTCGCGCCGATCGTCGGCTGGCGCCGATCTTGTCGCGTCGCAGCGACGGCTACAACCACCTGAGCGTGCGCGCCGCCGCCGCCATCATGTTCGACCGCTTGCTGGGCGCTCGATGAGCGCCGAGAGCTCGGGGCTGCGGACGCCGGGCGCGGACCACTCGAACAGCGGGGGCTCGACCACGAGGCCGCCGGCGCGCGCGCGGCGCAGCTCGACCAGGGCGAGGCGCGCGGCCGCGCCGGCGTCGGCGTGGACCATGCGCAGGCGTTTCGCGACCAGGCCCTCGCGGGCTGCGCTCTCGAGCAACGCCGCGAGCGAGCGCGCCGGATAGGCGAACGCGGCGCGTGCGCGCGGTCCGGGCAGGATCTCGCGGGCCGCGGCGAGGAACGGCGCGAGCGCGCCGGAGCGCGCGCGCCGGACGCGCGGATCGCGCGCGGGCCGCGTCGCCTCTGCTGCGAAGAACGGCGGGTTGGCGACGACCAGCTCGGCGCCGAGCAGCTCGGACGGGAGCTTGCCGCCGCCGAGCTCGAGCTGGTGGACCGCGCCGTCGAGCCCCGCCCGCGCCAGGTTGTCGCGCGCGAGCGCCGCGAGCGCCGCGTCCTGCTCGACCAGATCGACGCGCCGCGCGCCGCCGAGGTGGGCGAGCACGAGAGATACCGCGCCGACACCAGCCCCTAGATCCACCCCCCGGGCGAGGCAGCGGCCTCGCGTGGCGAAGGCGGCGAGCAGGATCGCGTCCACGTTCACCCGATAGCCGCATGCCGGCTGCAGCAGCGTCACCGCGCCGCCGAGGAGCGAGTCGCAGGTCACGCCCGCGGTCGCTTCCGCGCCCTGGAGCGGCGGCTCCGCTCCGGCGCGGAGCCCGGTCACGGCTCCTGGAACGGGCGCAAGCCGCGGAACGTGACGCTCGTGACGCCGTCGGCGAAGACGCGCACGTCGTAGTAGCCGAGGCTCACGAGCTGGGTGCCGCCGTTGCCGTCGGGGATCAGGCCGCCGGCCGAGACGCGCACCGGACCCGGCTTCACGTCCAGCGCGGAGAACAGGCTCGTGCGCCCCGTGCCCACCTGTGTGCGGTTCACGTCCGGCAGCGGGTTGTCTTCGCTCTCGTTGAAGTAGACGAGACCGGCGCGGCTCGTCGACACGTCGACGATGGCGTTCTGCAGCCGGATGTTCTGGCAGTCGTGGACCTCGCCGCCGATGGCGCCGTTGCCGGCGCTGATCGTGCGCCCGATGGCGACGCTCGGGATGGTGCCGAAGTCGTCGTTGGCGAGGGCCTCGAGCTCCCGCGTGTAGACGCCGTTCGACAAGTCCGGATCCGAGTCGGTGATGTACACGTTGTAGGTGTAGAGCGGGGACCAGCCGTCGTTCGCCGTGGCGGCGCTGGTCTTCACCAGGAGCTCCGTGTTCTTCGGAACGCCCGCGTACTCGTAGTCGCGGTCCTTGCGCGGATCGACACACTTTTCCACGTCCTCGAGCTCGACCGGGTCGCTCGCCGAGGTGATCACCGGTGTGCCGACCAGGTCACCCAGATCGCCGTCGGTCGCCGGATCGCCGGTGCGCTTGACCTTGTAGACCTCGATCTTCACGCCCACCAGATCGCAGCCGCTCGCGAACGCGACCACGCGCCCCTTCATGGTCACGGGCGTCGTGTCCGTCGACTTGGGCGGGTAGTTCGCCGGATCGAAACACGACAGATCCGGCGCTCCGCCTGCGGGATCGGCGTACTTCTTGGTGTCCGTGGTGCGCGCGAGCGTCGAGGGCTGGCCCTTGCCCGGCTCCGCGAGCAGCACGCAGCAGCTCTCGACGGGGCGCGAGCTCTTGGGGCCGCAGTTGGCGTCGACGCTGCACGTCCCCGTGGCGTCGCCGTGGCAGAAGGCGTCGTTGGTCGGACGGAGTGTGCCGTCGCACACACCGGCCGGGCCGGTGGTGTAGCTGGTGCCGCCACCGCCGCCGTCGTTGCTCTTGTCGACGTTCTTGTCGCTGGAGCAGGCCAGGAGCCCGAGCGAGAGGGCAAGGAATCCGAAGGTCAGGGTGCCGGTCAGCCGCAGCATGCAAGTGCCTCGCTTGTCCAAGGTCGGGCGGGGTGAATCGAAGCCGGATGCCCGTCGTCGAAAGCTAGCCAAGAATGCGGCTCCCCGCATGCGATTTCGCCGTTCCGGGCGTACGACTTGGAAGAGTGGCGTGGAGGTGGCAGATTCCGGGGCTGGCCAGGGGGCGGTAGCGATGACGAGCAGGAGCGTTCGGTGGAAGCTGGGGGCGGCGGCGATGGCGGGCGCGGTAATGTTGGCCGGCGTCGCCGCCGGCGCCGACACGGTCGAAGCGCTCCAGGCCGCGGCCAAGCGGCCGCCGAAGGACCCGCAGCAGGCGCTCGAGCTCGGTCACAAGCTGCGGCGGGCCGGGCTCTTCGCCGAAGCGGCGCGCGTCACTCGCGGCGCGGCCTTGCGCGCCGGCAGCAAGCACGACCTGGCGGTGGCGCTCCGGCTCGAGGCGGCGCGGAGCTACATCGACGCGCGCGAGCAGAAGCCGGCGCTGCGCGAGTGCGCCGCGCTCCGCAAGCTCTCGCCGCCGAAATCGCAGGTGTGCGAAGCGGAAGCGCAGCTGCTCTGGCGCCGCGCGAGCCTGGCCCTGCCGGCGGCCGAGAAGGCACTGTCGAGCGACGCGAACGACTACGACGCGCTGGTCGCGAAGGGCCGCGCCTTGCTGGAAATGAGCTCGCCGCAGCCGGCCGAAGCGGCGCTGCGCGCGGCGATCGGCGCCGACGCGGCGCGTTGGGAGGCGCACCGCTTCCTGGCGGATCTGCTCCAGCGCGCCGGGCGGCGGAGCGCCGCCGTCGCCGAGCTCCGCAAGGCCGTCCAGCTCGCGCCGGACGAGCCCGAGCCGGCGTTGCTGCTGGCGGAGCTGCTGCCCGCGGGCACCGAGGCCGAAGGGCTGCTGAAGCGGGCGGTCGCGGAGCGCCCTGGCTACGCCGCGGCCTACGCCCGCCTCGGCGAGGTCCTGCTCGACCAGCGCAAGCTCGCTCCGGCCGAGCAGGCTCTGCGCCGCGCGATCGCGCTCGACGCGACGCAGGCGGATCCGCACGCGCTGCTGGCGCGCCTGCTGCTCGACAAGGGCGATCCCGCCGCGGCGCTGAAGGAGTCGGCCGCGGCGCTCAAGATCGTGAAGAATCACGCCGGTGCGAAGCTGGTCGAGGCCGACGCCCTGGCCAAGCGCGGCGATATCGATCTCGCGATCGAGGCCTATTCGCTGGCCCGCGGCTTCGCGCGCAGCGATCCGGCGCCGCTCGTCCACGCCGCGCGCGCGTGTCTGGACGGCGCGCGGCCCACCACCGCGCTGGCGTTCGCCGAGCAAGCGACGCAGACGTTCCCGGACTGGGGCCCCGCGTGGGAGGTGTTCGGCGACGTGCAGCTCGCGGCGGGCGACAAGGCGGCGGCGCGCCGCGCCTACGGCAAGGCGCTCGCCGCGAAGGGACCGGTCGACAAGGCCCGGCTGCGGCAGAAGCTGGCGTCGGTCAAGTAGATGTCGCTAGCCGGTGCGCGCCGCGCGCTCGCTCCCGACGGGGTGCTCTTGCGTCGCCTGGCGATCGCCGGCGCGCGCCACGGTCCGCGCGCCTGGGTGCGCTACAGCCCGCCGGTGTTCGGCGCGCTGTTCGCGGCGTTGCTGCCCGCGCAGCGCCAGGCGATCCGCCGCAACCTGCGTCGCGTCCTCGGCGAGCGCGCCCCGCTGATCGAGCAAGTGGACGTGATGCGCACGTTTGCCGCCTACGCGAGCTGTCTGGCCGAGGCCCTGGCTGCTGGTCGACCCGAAGCGGAGCACGCTCGCCGTCGCGTTATCGGTGCGGACAACCTCGAACGCGCGCTGGCCGAGCGGCGCGGGTTGGTGATCGTGACCGCGCACGTCGGCGCCTGGGACGCCGCTTCGCGGCTGCTCGCGTTGGACAAGGACGTCCGCGTCATGGTCGTGATGACGCGCGAGCCGCAGGCCGCCGCGCGCCGCATCCACGACCACGTGCGCGAGCGCGCCGGCGTAGCCGTCGCGCACGTGGGCGCGAGCCCCACCGACGCCCTCCGGCTCCTGCACCACGTGCGCAGCGGCGGCGTCGTGGCGGTCCAGCTCGATCGCGTGCCTCCCGGCCAGCGCGCCGTGGAGGTCGAGCTGTTCGGCAAGCGGGGCGCCGTGCCCGAGGGGCCGTTCCGGCTGGCGGCGCTGGCCGGCGCCCCGCTGCTCCCGCTTTTCAATCGCCGGCTCGGCTTCTTCGACTACGAACTGGTGGTCGGCGAGCCCTTCGAGATCGTCCGGCGCGCGTCCGCGGATGAGCTCGCCGCCGCGGCACAACGGGCCGCTTCGGAGATGGAACGCTTCATCCGCTCGGCGCCGACCCAGTGGTTCGACTTCGACCCGCGGCCCGCAGGATGAAATCGGGCTGGCGCGGCGTACCCGCCTTTGGCAGAACGAGCGCCCCATGATCCTCCGTGTCGGCCAGCCCGCGCTCCGTGGCGACGTCGCCCGCTATGCGCGCGTCTTCGATTTGCTCGAGCTCCGGGCTGAACCCGGTCGTGTTCCCCGCACCGCCCGGCTCGCCGAGTGGCGAGCGCGCGTCCCGGAGGCGTTCGAGTTCAGCGTGGTCCTGCCGCGCATCGCGTGTGCGCTCGACGCCAGCCAGGAGGCCGCCGACGCGCTCGCCCGCGCGCTGCGGGCGGCCGAGGCGCTCCGCGCCGGATGGCTGCTGCTGCAGACGCCGGCGTCGGTCACGCCCGGCGCGCGCAACCGCAAGCGCCTGGCCGCCGTGGTGGAGCCGCTGCTGGCGTCCCGGCGCGTCGCGTGGGATCCGCGCGGCGTGTGGGAAGACGACGACGCGGCGGCGTTCGCGCAAGAGCTCGGGGTCGTGCTGGTCCGCGATCTGGGCCGCAGCGATCCGCCGGACGGTCCGGTGGTCTATACGCGCTTGCGCGGGCTGGGCGATGGCGGCGCGGTCCGGGCGGGCGCCGTAGAACGCGCCGCGGAAGCATTGGCCGATCGCGACGAGGCGTACGTGGTGATCGAGGGCGCCGGCGCGGTGCGCGCCGCGCGGCTGCTGCGTCAGGTGCTCGGGGATGCGCAGGCCGCCGCCGGGTTCGACGACGACGAGCTGGACGACGAGGACGAGGACGAGGACCTGGACGAGGACGAGCCGGAGGAAGAGGTGGAGCCATGACGATGCGCGCTGCGGCGGTGTCCAACGACAGCGTGGCCGACGAAGCCGCGCAGGAGTATCTCGTCACCGGCGGGTCGGCCGTGGGCGCCGTGGTCGCCGGCTACTTCGCGTCCGCGGGCGCGTTCTCCGGCGTCTTGCTCGGCCCGGTGGCGATCCTCACGGCGGGGATCGGCGTGGGCGCGCGCGCGTTCGACGGTCGCTTGCGCCAGCCCGGTCTCGGCACCAAGCGCCCGCGCGGCTTCAAGAGCGGCGAGGCGATCCCGGACGCCGCGCGCGTTGCGATCCCCACCGGCGTGGACGCCGTGCTGGTGTCGCTCGCGTACGACGGCAACCAGTCCCTGGGTGCGGTGATGAAGGGCGGGATCTCGCGGGCGCAGCGCAGCGGTGCCGATGCGCGGGCGGAGCTGCTGCGGCGCATCCGCTCGGCCGGTGCCTCGGCGATGGTCGAGCCGACGTTCGTCCGATCGATGCTCCACGTCGCCGGCGCCAGCGAGGGCGGCCTGGTTACGCCGTCGGACTTCAAGCCGGCGCAGGATCTGGATCAGACCGCCGTCGAGCGCGCCGTAGCGGACGGCAAGCTGCTCGAGGTGCCGTGGGCCGAGTCCGGGGCCGAGGCGCCCGGCGTGGAGGAGCTCGGCATCGGCTGCGCGATCATCGCCGTGGACGTGCGTGGCGTCTTCGCCGCGCTCTCGTTCCGGCGCACGTCGGACGGCATCCCGGTGGACGAGCTCGATCTGGAGGCGCCGCCGATCGCGATTCCGGTCGAGCGCAACGTCGCGCGCGTTCCGCCCGGGACACGCCTGCCGTGCCCGGCGCCGATCGCCGTGCGTCTCGATGCGGCGGGCACCGCCGTGGAGGTCGTCGCGGCGCCCGCGGCGCGTCGCCTGGACGACGCGGCGCGCGCGCCGTTCCGTCTGTCGCGCGATCCGTCGACGCAGGCTGTCCGCGTCACGCGACCGTGACGATCAGACCTGCGCGCCGTGCTTCTTCGCGAACGCGAGCAACCCGATCTTGTCGATCGTGCGCAGATCGCGCGTGGTCAGGTTCAGCGTGACGTAGCGCCCCAGCTCGGGCACCCAGAGCCGCCGGCGTTGCACGTTCACGTGCTGCCAGCGCGGCGTCTTGATGTTCGAGTGCGAGACGTTGCGCGCGCTCATTCTGCGCTTGCCGGTAATTTCGCTGCGAGCCATCGTGAGGGCGCGGAACCTAGCTCATGGAGCCGGGCCCATCAAGCCCAGAGTCGTCGTCCGGTGCCGGGCCCATGGGATCGGCGGCGCGGCGGGCGTCCGGCGCCAGCATCGCGGCCATCAGCTGGAACAGCCCGAGGCTGGCCAGCAGGCCCGCACACAGGACGCCGACGCCGGTCGCGACGTAGGTCAAGAGCCCGGTGTCGGCGTTGCCGAGCGGCGTGAGCTGGCGGAGCGCGACCTCCGCCGGCAAGACCAGCAGGATCACCGCCGCCCAGACCGACCCGGCTCCCGTCGTGCCTTCGCCCATGAAGCCGAGGAGCGACGAGCACACCGCCGCGATGCTCACGCCGGCCGCCACGCGCGGGATCGTGGCCGCGCCGGGATCGAGGACCAGCATCGCCTCCAGGGCGACGAACGGCAGCGCCAGCAGCAGCGCCGCGGCGAGCAGGATGCGGGCGCGCCGGTAAGCGCGGTAGTGGGCGCGCAGCATCAGGGCCGCCGGGACCGCGGCGACGACGACCAGGCGCGTCCCGTGGCGGAGCAGTCCGCCGTCCACCGCGAGACCGGCCAGCGGTCCGGCTCCCCGGAGCCCGAGAGCCACCAGCACGCCGCCGAGCAGCAGGCCGACGCCCGCCCTCAGCGCGTACGGGAACGGCAGGATGGCCAGCGCGGCCACGGCGCCGGCGGCCGAGAACGCGATCGTCGCGCCGGCGTCCTGCTCGAAGGGCAGGCCCACGCCCCAGCGCATCGCCAGCCCGAGCAGGGCGAGCGCGGCGGCGACGCCGATCTGCCAGACGCGGCACGACACGCGCGACGGCTGCAGCGGCGCGAGCTCCTCGCGCAGCACCTCGGACGCGAGCAGCGGCTTGGGCGTCTCGGTCGCGGGTTGCGCGGGGGCCGACTCGGAGAGCCGCTCGGCACGGGCGTTCGACGAATTCGCAGCCATGAGGCCCGGGGCGGGCTCATGCTAGCTTGAGCTGGCCGAGAGCCGCTACCAGCGTCCGGCAGTATCGTCGCGTCGCGTTGAAATCATTGGATTTTCTGGAGAGGTTCCGCTCGTCCATGTAGAGCCGGCGCGATAGCTCGACCTGGATCGCGTGGGTGTCCCGGGTCGGCCGACCGTAGTGCGCGGTGCTGAAGCCGCCGCGGTACGGGTCGTCGTGGGCCACGCTCCAGCCCAGCTCGAGCGCGACCCGCTCCGGGGCGTCGATCACCGGCAGCGCCGCGGAAGTACGCCCGCGGCTGCCTGGCACCACGTCGGCGCGGTTGCGGCCCGGGTCGCTGTGACCCGCGCGCCCGCGGCTCGGCATCGAGTGCCCGCACAGCAGCACCGCGAAGCCGAAGCGCTGCCGCTTGCGCTCGAGCAAGGCCGTGAGGGTCGCGTGATACGGGCGGTAGATGTGCTCGAGCCGGCGCTCGAGCTCCGCGCGCGGCAGTGGGCCGTCGAGCGCCGGCGTGGCGTCGGTGGTGGTGCGCCACACCAGCCCGTGAGGCGCGTTCGCGAGCTTGCCGCCCTCGACCGCCAGCGCGTCCACGTCGTTCTCGGCCCGGTTCAGATCGCACACGTAGCGGCTCACGTGGGCGACCAGCAGGCTGGCACCCTCGAGCGGCGCGTCGGCGTACAGCTCGTCCACGTACAAGTCCGCGTCCCGCGCCAGGGCCCGCGCCGGTGCCGCGAGCGTGCTCAGCGCCTCGGGATCGACGAACAACCCCGCGTGCGGCACCTCGACCACCACCGCGGTCTCGCCGCTGTCGGGCTCATGGACAGAGAAATACACGCCCGCGATGTACCACACGGATCCGACAGGTGAAGGCCCGGATGATGTCGGTCCGGCGCGGAATCCCGGGTCGCGCCGGCCCGCGTGCCGCGTCGCGCCGCGCTCGGTTTCGCGCCGGACCGACATCCCATCCCATCCGGACCGCTGCCGGGTCGGTGCTGCACTCTCGCGGCACCGCGGCCGGGATGGCGGTCAGCGGCCGGCGCCGGGGCGGTCGGCGCGCGGCGCCGGGGCGGTCGGCGCGCGGCGCCGGGGCGGTCAGGCGCGCGGGTGGGAGCGCTTGTGGGCGCGGCGCACGTGGTCGCGCGTGACGTGCGTGTAGATCTCGGTGGTCGCGACGTCGGCGTGGCCGAGCAGGGTCTGGACGCTGCGGAGATCGGCGCCGCCGGACAGCAGGTGCGTCGCGAACGAGTGACGCAGCTGATGCGGGTGCACGTGCTCGCGGATGCCCGCCGCGCGGGCGTAGCGACCGGTGATCTTCCAGAACGCCTGGCGCGTGAGCGGTCCGCCGCGGGGCGACTCGAAGAGCACGGCGGAGGCCGGGCCCTTGCGCGCGGGGCGGCGCTCGTCGCGGGCGCGGCGCGCGTCCAGGTAGGCCGCCAGGTGCGTGAGCGCGATCTCGCCGAGCGGGACCAGGCGCCGCTTGCCGCCCTTGCCGAAGGCCGCCACCACGCCGCGCTCGAAGTCCACGTCGCCCAGGCCGAGGCCGACCAGCTCGCTGACGCGCAGCCCCGCGGCGTAGGCCAGGGCGAGCATCGCGCGATCGCGCTGGCCGCGCAGGGTGGAGACGTCCGGCGCGTCGATCAGTCGCAGCATGTCGTGGACGCCGAGGGTGTGCGGCAGCTTGCGGCCGAAGCGCGGGCGCGCGGTCTGGGTGGTGGGATCGTCGTCGAGCACGCCTTCGCGGAGCAGGAAGCGCACGAACCCGCGCGCCGCCGACAGGTGCCGCGCCGAGCTGCGCGCGCCCAGCCCGCTCTTCGACAGCGAGCCGATCCAGCCGCTCAGAAAGCCGAGATCGAGCCCGCGCGGTTCCGCCACACCGCGCTGCTCGGCGAACGCCACCAGCTTGCCGAGATCGCGTGCGTAGGCCTGCACCGTGTTCGCCGACAGCGCGCGCTCGACCCGCAGGTGGTCGAGGTAGAGATCGACGAGCGTGTCGAGGGCCACGCCTCGAGCCTACGATCCGGAGCGCGCTCGAGCGAGTTTTCAGCCCGCGGAAGCCAGCATCGACGCCAGCAACGGCTCGGGGTCGTCCTGCCGCATCAGCGCTTCGCCGACCAGCGCGGCGTCGGCGCGCGACGCCGCGACCCGGCGCACGTCGTCGGGCGTCGCGAGGCCGGAAAGGTGCACGGCGACGATCCCCGGCGGCAGCGCCGCGAGCACGCGCGCCGCGCGCCCGGCGTCCATGACGAGCGTGTCGAGGTCGCGCGCGTTGACGCCAACGAGGCGCGCGCCGGCGTCCAGGGCGACGCGCGATTCCTCTTCCGTCACCACCTCGACCAGCGGTTCCAGCTCGCGCTCGCGGGCGGCGCCGACGAGCTCGCGCACGCGTGCCGGCGCGACGCAGCGCACGATCACCAGCACCGCGTCGGCGCCGTACGCGCGCGCGGCGTCGAGCTGCGCCTCGTCGATGACGAAGTCCTTGCACAGCAGCGGCAGCGCGCACGCAGCGCGCGCTTCGGCCAGATGCGCGAACGCGCCGTCGAAGAACGCGCGGTCGCACAGCACGCTGGCCATGCTCGCGCCGGCGCGCTCGTAGGTCGCCGCGCGCTCGCCGATGCTCAGCTTCGTGGACAGCGCGCCGGCCGACGGCGAGCGGCGCTTGATCTCCGCGATCAGCCGAAGCGGCGCGCCGGCCGCGCGCGACAGATCGACGGCGCGGCGCGCGGGCGGCGACGGCAGCTTCGCCTGGCGCAGGGCCGCGAGCTCCGAGCGCTTCTGCGTCAGGATGCGATCGAGCACGCTCATGCCGACCGTCGTGCGGCGACCGCGGCGCGCCAGCGCTCGAGCGTGTGCATGGCGTCGCCGGCGGCGAGCGCTTGCCGTACGCGATCGACGGCGGCGCGCGGCGCGAGGCTGTCGGCGACCACCAGCGCCGCGGCGGCGTTGAGCACGAACGCGTCGGTGGCCGGGTGCGGCTCGCCCGACAGCACGCGCTCGAGCACGCCGGCGTTGTGCGCCGCGTCCCCGCCGGCCACCGCGCCCGGCGCGCTCGGCGCGAGCCCGAAATCCTCCGGCGCGATCACGTGCTCGGTCAGGGTGCCGTCGGCGGACAGCTCGGTGACGCGCGTCGCGCCGAAAGGCGAGACCTCGTCGAGACCGTCGGCGCCGCGCACGACCCACGCGCGCGTCACGCCCAGGGCGTGCAGCGTCTCGGCCAGCACCGGCCGGAGCGCGTCGTCGTAGGCGCCGAGCAGCTGGTGCGTGGCCCGCGCCGGGTTCGCCAGCGGACCGAGCACGTTGAAGATCGTGCGGATGCCGAGCTCGCGGCGCGCGACGCCGCCGTGACGCATGGCCGGGTGATGCGCGGGCGCCATCAGGAACGCGATGTTCGCCTCGCGCAGCACCTCGACGGCGGCGCTCGCCGGCACGTCTACCGGCACGCCGAGCGCCTCGAGCACGTCCGCGCTGCCGGCGCGGCTGGAGACCGCGCGGTTGCCGTGCTTGGCGACGGGCACGCCGGTGCTGGCCGCGATGATGGCGGCGCCGGTCGACAGGTTCAGCGTGCCCAGACCGTCGCCGCCGGTGCCGCAGGTGTCGAGCACGCGCGGCAACCCGTGGTCCACGGCGACCATGGCCGCCCTCAGCGACTGCACCGCCGCGGTGATCACCGCCGCGCTCTCGCCGGTCATGCGCAGCGCGACGGCGAAGCCCGCGACCTGCACCGGCGTCCATTGTCCCGCGAGGATCGCGTCGAACACGCGCCGCACCGTCGCCGGCGCGATGCCCGACTCGCTGGTGATCTCCGCGTACACGTCCTTGAAGCGCGGCGACTCCGCGGCGTCGATCACAGTGCCTCCAGCCAGTTCTCGACGAGCCGCATCCCGTGCTGCGTCAGGATCGACTCCGGATGGAACTGCACGCCCTCGACCGCGAGGCTGCGATGGCGGAGTCCCATGATCTCGCCCTCGGCGGTCCAGGCGGACACCTCGAGACACTCCGGCAGGCTCTCGCGCTCCACGATGAGCGAATGATAGCGCGTCGCGTCGAAGGGCGAGGGGAGACCGCGGAACACGCCCCGGCCGTCATGCTCGATGGGCGACGTCTTGCCGTGCATCAGCCGCTCCGCGCGAACCACGCGCCCGCCGTAGTGCTGGCCGATCGCCTGGTGCCCGAGGCATACGCCGAGGATCGGCACGCGGCCGGCGAGCGCTGCCAGCACGCCCAGCGTGATACCGGCGTCGTCCGGCGTGCCCGGCCCGGGCGAGATCAGCACGCCGCTCGGCGCGGCCTCGAGGATCGCCGCGGGGGTCGTCCGGTCGTTCAGCCGTACGTCGCACATCGCGCCGAGGGACTCGATGTACTGCACCAGATTGTACGTGAACGAGTCGTAGTTATCGACCACGACGACGCGACGCACCACGGCCCGGAGCGTGACATCCGTCCCGCGGCCGGTCAATCGAGCACGGGAAATTGCGGGTCCGCCGCGCCGCCTCTGTACGATCCGATCATGACCGATCGCCGTAGCTCGATCCGACAGCCCGTCGACATGCTCTTCAACAAGTACCTCGACGGCTATCCGTACCTGTGCCGCACGCTGGAGCTGTCGCCGGCGGGCATGCTCGCGGAAGCGTTCCTCGAGCCCGACACCGACGTCGAGTCGTTTCCCCTGGAGCTGCAGCTCGGTGAAGACGACGCGCGGCTGTGGGTGTGGGCGCGCCGGGTGTGGACCGACGGCAAGCACCACGCGCTCGAGTTCCTCGGCATGGACGGCGAGGATCGCGCGCGTCTCGATCGCTTCCTGTTCGCGCCGGGCTGATTCCGCGCCGGACCGGCAAATCCTACCAGCCGTGCTCGCGGAAGAACTTCTCGATCCTGAGGTTCACGAGCTCGGGGTACTCGACGGCGGTGTAGTGCGTGGCGCCGCGCACCACCAAGAGCTCGCCGTTCGGGACGCGCGCAGCCATCTGCTCGGCGAGGCGCCGCGGTGTGAAAGCGTCGCGCTCGCCGGCAATCACCAGCGTCGGTACGCGCAGGCGTTCGAGCACGTGCGAAGCGTCGTGATCGCCGAGCGAGCGCAGCATGCCCAGGTAGATGTCGAGATCGACGCTGCCGAAGTGCTGCGCGATCTCGCGGAACAGCTCCTCGTCGAGGGTGTTGCCGACCAGCCCCAGACGTTTCAGCCACCCCACGGTCTCGGGCCAGTGCGACGCGCGTCTGAGCACCCGCTCGCCGAGCGCGTGGTGACGGCGCACGCGGTCGACCACCGCGGGGATGACGCGATCGGCGAGGGGAATCGCCACGCTGCCGAGCGGCTTGCCGAAGGTGCCGTTGAGCAGCACCAGGTTCTCGATGCGCCCCGGGTCGCGCGCGTACAGCTCGAGCAACACCTGCACGCCCATGCTCCAGCCCATGCACGCGGCGCGTTCGATCCCGGTCGCCTCGAGCACGAGCTGCAGGTCGTCCACGTGCGCCGGGACGTCGATGCGCGGCGTCGGCCCCGGTGGCCGCGACGATCCGTACAGGCCGCGGTAGTCCCAGCTCACGAAGCGGTAGCGCTCCGACAGGTAGGCGATCTGGTGCCGCCAGCCGATCAGCGGCCCGCCGAGCCCGTTGGCGAGCACCACGGCGGGCTTGTCACCGCCGGTGTCGTGGTAGGCGATGGTCGTCCCGTCCGGGCTCTCCAGCGTCCGGGTCTCGAGCTCGAAGGACGGCATGCGCGCCGGCCATGTAGACCAGCGCGGCGCCCCCGGCCAGCCGCGCCTCGCGCCAGCGGCCGGGCTCGCGCCCGCGGCCGGAAAGCCGGCTCCGGGCCGCGGCGCGCTGGGCGCCCAAGACGGCGCCGGTGCGGGAGTCGAACCCGAAGTGCCCGGGAAGAATTCAATCTTGCCGGCGCGTTCCGCGCCCGGTAGTGTGCCGGACCGCCGTCGGGAGCCGCCGAAGTACAAGGCAATCACCCCCGCTGGCAAGCTATCGATGGCTGAAGAAAAGAAGCCCAAGATCGATCTCAAGGCCCGCCTGGGGAAGAAGACCGTCACCGCGTCGGGGGGGCCTTCGATCCCGCCGCCGGTCGGCATCCCCAAGCCCTCCGGCGTCCCCGTTCCGCCGTTCGGCGCCGGCCCCTCGCGGCCCGCAGCGCCGAGGGTCGACGCGTCGGACCCGTACGCCTCCATCTCCGCCGACGCCGCCCCGGTTCGCAACGAACCGCAGGCGATCAAGGTGGAGATGAGCGAGGAAGTGGTCGCCGCCCAGAAAAAGGGTCGCACCCGCGTCATCGTCCTCGCCGTCGTGACCGCCATCGTCGGCGGTGGCGTCGGCTTCGCGTTCGGCAGCGGTCACGAGCGCGACAAGCAGGCGCAGGCGGCGCTCGCGTTCGCGCAGGACTTGATCAAGAAGGTCGACACCGCGAACGCCGAGGTGACCAAGCTCGCCGACACGCTCAAGGCGGCCAAGGCCAAGCTCTCGGACAACAAGTATCCCGAGGCCGAGGTCAAGGCGCTGGGCGCCATCAACGTTCCGTTCGAGGGCATCGAGCTGGCGAACGGCGGTATCGGCCGCTTCCCGCCGCGGCTGATCGCCCAGCTTATCGCCTTCGCCAGCGGCGCCCACGAGGCGAACGACGGCAAGGACCGCATCGTCGGCGTGCTCGGCGGCGCCAAGCCCGCGATCGAGGACTTCCTGTCGCAGCAGGCCACGCCGAAGGTGCGCTGGGCGGTCTACATGGCGAACGGGGCGTACGGGCCGTGGGCGGTGATGCAGCCGTTGCCCGATCCGTTCCTCGTCAAGACCGACAAGAAGGAAAAGGACAAGGACGGCAAGGAGAAGGCCTACACCTGGCCGGACACCTTCAAGATCTCCGACGGCGGCAAGAAGTACGATCTCAAGCGCTACACCAGCGGCAACCCGATGGGCAGCGGCGATCCGAAGATCATCCCGGTCGATCCCACGTCCCAGGGCTCGGTGTGCCAGTCCGACACGCTGGTCAAGCTGCGTCGCGAGCTCGGCGATCTCGAGGACACGCTCCGCGGCGACAAGACGCCGGGCCACGAGAAGGACGGCGTGATCGACACCGGCAACGCGCTGCTGGAGTCGCTGAAGAAGATCGGCACGCCCTCGGGCTGATCTTCAGGGATTGTCGGTCCGGCGCGGAACCCGGCCGTAGGCGACGCCCGCGTCGTCGGCGCACACATCGACGTAGCCGCGCACGAGCAGCGCGGTGCAGCGCACCGCCAGGTGCACGCGCGGCGCGCTGGCGCCCTGTCCGAGCAAGCGCGCCAGCATGCCGGGGCGCGACGCCCGTCCGCCGTCGACGGCGATCCAGCTGTCGGCGGCGTACCCGGTGGGCGCCGGGAGCTCGGTCGCCAGGCGCGACACGGATCCGAGCCCACTCGACGGCCAGTCGGCGCCGACGGTGGGGTGGATCACGACGGCGGGCGATGCTTCGGGGTCGAACGGGGGGACGAGCGGCGCCGGCGCGCTCATGCCGCGCTCATGCGCGACGAACGGGGCGACACGGTTTCCGGCGACGGAGGATGCCGTACGATCTCGACCTTGGCGATGTGGCGCGGGTCGGCCTCGCGCACGATGAACTCGAGCCCGAGGGCGACCAGCCGCGCGCCCGTCCGCGGGACGCGGCCCATGCGGTCGACGATGAAGCCGCCGAGCGAGTGGTAGTCGCCGTCCTCCGGCAGCTCGGCGCCGAGGTAGCGGCTGAGATCGCCGATCGGCACGCTCGCGTCGACCATCAGTCGGCCGTCGCCGAGATCGACGATCGGAGCCTCGTCCAGGTCGTGCTCGTCCTGGATGTCGCCGACGATCTCCTCGATCAGGTCCTCGAGCGTGACGACGCCGCTCATGCCGCCGAACTCGTCGATCACGACGGCCATGTGATGGCGCGCCGCGCGCATGTCGCGGAGCACCGCAGACGCGCTCTGGCCCTCGGTCACGTAGGCGACGGGCTTGCGCAGGATGCTCTCGAGGCTCAACGACTCGAGCGAGCTCTCGGCGACGTGCGAGATCAAGTCTTTCACGTGCAGGACGCCGATGACGTTGTCGATGCTCTCCCGGTAGACCGGGTAGCGCGAGTGCCCGTGTTCGGTGACGAACCTGAGCAGATCCGCGGGCGGCGTCTCGATGTCCGCGCCCGTGACCTGGGTGCGCGGCACCATCAAGTCGCCCGCGGTGAGCTCGCCGAAGTCGAGCACGTTGCGGATCATCTCGGACTGCTCGTGGTCCAGCGATCCGTTGAGCTCGCCCTCGTTGACGATCAGCTCGACCTCCGTCTCGGTGACCCGGGACGCGGCCGGCGCGGTCCGCGGCGTGACCGACCGCCCGACGATACGGCCGAACCACACCATCGGTGCGGCGAGCGGGATCACCGAGCAGCTCCAGCGGATGCAGCAGCTGGAGCAGCAGCGGCGCGGCGCGTTCCGGCACGCGGGCCGTGATGGCGCGTCCGATCTCCGCCGGCACGCCGTAGGCGACGAGCGCCAGCAGCGCCGCCAGCAGCGCCGCCCAGCCGTCCAGGCTCGCGGGCAGCTTGTGCATGACGAACAGCGCGGCGCTGGCGATGCCGAGCACGCGCAGCACCAGCCAGCGCGACTCGACTGCCGCGCCGTTGTCGATGTAGCGCTCGAGCGCGCGGCGCGGGCGCCCCGTGAGCGTGTCGCTCAGGGCCGCACGGCGCGCACCGGACAACGAGCTGACCGCGGCGCTTGCCGAGGCGAAAACCGCCGCGCCCAGGGCGGGCAGGACGGCGATCAAGAGGTCTAGGGCGAGTCGTTGTGGTGGGGAACTTGGATCCAACTGAAAAAAGGGCGCTAGGGCACCCCCTCCCAGCGCTCAAGTTAGCGTCGCCTGAACGCGACGCGCAACCCGCGGCGACGGATTGCCGACTGGACGGCCGTGACCACGCCTGCAGTCCCCGCCGCCCAACGCTCCGCGCCGCCGGCCGCGCCGGCCCGACCCAACCCCCATCGCGCCAGGAAGCACATGGAATTCCACGTGTTCGCGAGCGTGCTCTCGAGCCTCCGCGGCGCGGTGAAGCCCGCCCGTGGGGCTGGGCCCGCGAAACGCCACGCTCCGGACCCGCGGTCCGGCCGGGACGTCGCCGAGCCGGCAGAGGCGGTGCCGCCGCCGCTCGTCGCGCACCGCCACCACGACCGTCGCGAGCCGTCGACCGGCGATGATGGGCACGACCCGGGCGCGCCGCTCGACCCGCTCTCGCGCCACCTGGCGCTCGACCGGCCGCTGCCCGCGGCGCCTCCGGCGGCGGCCGCGCCGCCACCGAACGCGCCGCTCCTGCACGTCGAGCAGCTCGTCGCGCGGCTGGTCCGTCGCGTCGCCTGGGGCGGCGACGGCCGGCGCGGCGCCGCACGCATCGAGCTCGGCGCCGGCGAGCTCGCCGGCGCGACCATCACCGTGGAGTCGTGCGGGCGCGAGCTCGCGGTGGACATCGATCTGCCGCCTGGCGTTTCCGCCGATGCGTGGCGCGAGCGGATCACGGCGCGCTTGCGCGCCAAGGGCTTCGAGCTCGCGTCCGTCGACGTGCACTGACGCGACGTGGCGACGTCGGAGATCGGAAGGTCGGGACGAGAATTTGAAAATCCCGATTCCTTCCGATCCTTCGCCCTTCCTGTGAGCTCTATCCCTACCGATCTGTTCCGGAATCGGGCTCGGTGATGCTAGCGGAAGCCGCGCACGACGACGAACGCGTCGTCCGCTGCGCGGCCGAGCGCGAGCAACGAGCCGTCGTCGGCGAGCCACGCCGCGACGTCGGCGCCACCCGGCTCGTCGACGAAGTCGTCGCGTTGCAGCCGCTGCCCAAGCCGCGCCTTTTGCTCACCGCTCGGCGCGAGGTGCACGCCGCGCAGGCAGCGCGTCGCCGCGACCGCCAGCGGGATCGGCGGCACCGGCGCGGGAGGCGGCCAGGTGACGGCCTCGTCGAGGCTGAACGGCCCGCTGGCGACGCGACGGAGCGCGGCGAGGTGGCTCGGAACCCCGAGCCGTGCGCCGAGATCGCGAGCGAACGAGCGCACGTAGTAGCCCTTGGAGACGTGGAGATCGAGCTTCGCCCCGCGGTCGTCGGCGGCCAGGACGTCGATCGAGCGCACCGCGACCGCGCGCGGCGCGAGATCCGGCGGCTTGCCGCGTCGGGACAGGCGATGGGCCGGCGTGCCGCCGATCTTGATCGCGCTGAACGCCGGCGGGTCCTGCTCGGTGCGAGCGCGCTCTTCGGCGACCGCGGCGGCGAGCGCCGCTGGATCGAGCCAGCCCGGTGCGAGCGCGCGCTCCTCCAGCGTCTGCCCGTGCGCGTCGAGGGTGTCGGTGCTGCGCCCGAACGCGACGCCGGCGCGGTAGCGCTTGTCGTCGAGCAGGAGATAGCTCGACAGCTTCGTGGCCTCGCCGAGCAGCAGCAGCAGCACGCCGGTCGCCATCGGGTCGAGGGTGCCGGCGTGGCCGACCGCGCGCGTCGCGTACAGGCGCCGCGCCTGCGCCACGATGTCGTGGCTGGTCGGCCCCTCCGGCTTGTCCACGACGAGCACGCCGTGCGGACCGCTCACCCCAACCACACGCTCTTCCGCTCGCGCAGGGCGTCGTCGAGCATGCGCTGGATCGTCGTGCGGACGCGCTCCGCCAGGCGCCCGACCAGCACGTGGTCGTCGGCCGCCTCCGGGCCGTAGCCGTCGAAGCGGATCGGTTCGCCGAACATCACCCGCCACTTCGTCGGTGCGGGCATCAGGCCCAGCGGGCCCAGCAACGGGAAGGTCGGCGTGACCGGGATGTACGGCAAGCCGATGGCGCGCGACAGGTACTCCAGCCGGTAGAGCAGCGGGTTTGTCTCCTCGGCGCCGAGGATCGCGCAGGGCACGAGCGGCGTCTGCGTGCGGAGACACAGCCGGATGAAGCCACCGCGGCCGAAGCGCTGCAGGCGGTAGCGATCGCGATACAGCTTTCCGATGCCCTTCAGTCCCTCCGGAAACACCGCGACCAGGCGCTCGCGGCCGAGCAGGCGCTCGGCGTTCTCCTGGCACGCGCGCACCGCACCGATGCGGTTCATGAACGCGCCCATGAACGGCAGGTAGTAGATGAAGTCTTCGGCGAGCCAGCGCAGCTCGCGCGCGGCCGGGTGCTCGAGGCGAACGCCGGTGCGCAGCATCACGCCGTCGAGCGGCAACGTGCCCGAGTGGTTCGCTACGACCAGGCAGCGGCCCTCCGCCGGGATCCGGTCGACGCCCGTCGACTCGATGCGGAAGTAGCGCTTGTACAGGAAGTCGAACAGCGGCCGCAGCCGCTTCTCGTAGGTCGGATCGAGACCGAAGTCGTCGACCTCCTCCGAACGGTTGCGCATCCCGATGCGGCCCCACTGGCGGAGGTAGTAGTCGCTCGAGAACAGCTCGCGCACCGCGTCCACCATGCCCGCTTCGTCCTCGCCGGGACGCGAGACGGGCAGCGGTACGCTCAGGCGCTCGACCACCTCGCGCGCCGCCGACTCCACCTGATCGCGGATCGACGCCGGGGGTTCGTCGTCGTCGCTGCCGCCGGCGCGGCGGATCATGCCGTCGAGGCGCGCCTCGAGCGCGCGGATCTCGTTCTTCAACGTCCGCCGGCAGCGTGACGTCGAGCCCGGGCGCGCGGCGTCCCGACGACGGCGCGGGCTGCTCGCCTTCGTCCTCGAACAACATCGGCGGCACGACGCGCGAGCCGATGCCGAGCTCCTCCGCCTCGTCCTCGTCGTCCGGCGCGGGCTCGTCGCGCGCGCGCGACTCGCTCTTCGGCGGTTGATCGCGTTGCGGCCGCCGATGGGTCGGCCCGGACGCCTCCGCTTTCGCGCGCTTGGCCGGGCGCTTGGCGGCCGCCTCCGCCTTGTCGGGCTCGTTGCCATCGCCGTCCGGCGCGGCGGCGTCGGCCTTCGCCGCTGCGGGCGGCTTCTTGGTGCGCGGGGAGTTCGAGCGCTTGCGACGTCGCGGTCGCGGCGCGGCGGGGTCCTTCTCGTCGGGTTTGCGGGGGCTCACGCGGTCGTCTCCGTCAGGAGCTTCACGTCTCTCAGGTGTTGCGCGCTGGCGAAGTCGATGAGCGCCTCGCGCGTGGTGTACACCGGGGAGAACCCGAGCACCTTGCGCGCGTGCTCGCCGTCGGCGACACACAGGTACTGGAAATAGTCGAGGAAGCTCGGCGGCGCCTCGGCCACCTGCGCGATCCACAGCGCGCTCACCAGCGGTGACAGCGCCGACCGCGGCAGCGGCAGCGCGACGCGCCCAGCCAGCTTGATCACCGTGCTGAGTGGGAGCACCCCGTCGCCGACGATGTTGAACACGCCGGGCGTGTCGCGGTCCACCGCGAGCTTGACCGCGGCCACGGCGTCGGCCTCGTGTACGAACTGCCACAGCGGGTCGAAGCCGAGGATGGTCGGCACGATCCGCCGGCTCAGGTACTCGGTCAGGTAGTTCTTCACGGTCGGACCGAGGATCGGCGCGGTGCGCAGGATCGTGACGACGCGACCCTTGCCCGGTCTGCCGAAGCGCAGGGCGTCGCTCTCCGCCTCGATCTTGTCGGCGAAGAACGGCTCCTCGCGGCGCGCGCGAAGCGGATGCTTCTCGGTGAGGAAGTTCGGGTTGGTCGGATGCGCGCCGTAGAGCACCGTCTGGCTCCACAGCACGAGCTTGCGCACCTCCGCGCGCCGGCACGCGTTCAGGAGATGCATCGTGCCGACGCTCTCGAGCTCGTGCGCCCACGCCGAGGCGTGGGTCGGCGAGGCGAGGAAGGCGAGATGCACGAGCGCGTCCACGCCCTCGGCGGCGAAGATCTCGGCGACGCGCTCCTCGGCGCTGGGCTGGGCCAGGTCCACGTCGTAGACCCGCGTCTTCTGGCCGGCAGTCGGCGGCGTCTCGATGTCCACGCTGACGATACGCCGGACGCGCTCGTCTTCCTCGAGCAGGCCCACCAGGTTGCGTCCGAGGAAGGACGCGGCGCCGGTGACGGCGACGACCCGCGGGCGAGCGCGGCTCGCCGTGACCGCGCGGGAATCCGTCCGCGTGATCGGCCGGCCTGGCTTGTGGTCGTCCGCTCCGCTCATGGGGCCGTGAAAGTACACGAAATGGGACCCGCGGTGGGATGCGCTGCTCGCCCGGGCCGGGCCGACCAAGAACGACAATTCCACACATCAGCGCTTGATCATCGGCAAATCCGCCCTGACCGGAGGCGTGAAGCTGGGTTAGAATGAAAAATGATGGGTGTCGTCTATCCCGACAAGGGCCACTGGTTGGGCCCCTACGAGCTCGGCGAGCGACTGGGCGCCGGAGGGATGGCCGAGGTCTACGTCGCGCGACGCGCCGGCCCCCACGGCTTCGCCAAGCGCTTCGCGATCAAGCGCATCCTGCCGCAGCTTGCCGCCGACACGCGGCTGGTCGCGATGTTCTGCGACGAGGCGCGCATCTGCGCCGCGCTGTCGCATCCGAACATCGTCCAGGTCGTCGACTTCGGCGAGTACGACGGCGAGCTTTTCATGGCGATGGAGTTCGTGGACGGCATCTCGTGCGCGAAGCTCTTGAGATCCGTCGCCGCGCGCGGCGAGCGCTTCCCGCTCGGCGCCGCGCTGTTCATCGTCCACGAGGTGCTGCGCGCGCTCACGTTCGCACACGAGGCGTCGGACGAGCATGGTCGCTCGCTCGGCATCGTGCATCGCGACGTGTCGCCGGGCAACGTGCTGATCGGACGCGCCGGCGAGGTCAAGCTGACCGATTTCGGCATCGTGCGCAGCGCCTTCGTCGATCGCCGGACGTATCCCGGGGAGCTCAAGGGCAAGCTCGGCTACATGTCGCCGGAGCAGGTGATCGGCGCGGAGGTCGACGCGCGCAGCGACTTGTTCGCCGTCGGCATCGTGCTCGCGGAGCTGCTCTTGGCCCGACCGCTGTTCCCGGGCCGGAACGAGCTCGAAGTCCTGACGCGCATCCACGAAGCGGATCTGCGCGTGCTGGATCGCTACGGTCGCGACTTGCCGGCGGACCTCGACGCCGCGTTGCGCACGGCGCTCGCGCGCGATCGCGGCGCGCGCTTCGGCTCGGCGCGCGAATTCGCCGACGCGCTCCGGGCCGTGGCGCGGCGCGCCGGCGTGCCGCTGTCCGACACCGAGCTCGTGCCGTGGCTGTCGAGCCTCGGCGTGTTGCCGTCCCAGAGCGGATTCCGCGAAGCGACGACGGCGGTCGCGCCGCCAGAGCTCCTGGCCGCGCCCGCCGTCGCGCGCGCACCCGCCGTCGCGCTCGCGCCCGCCGTCGCGCCCGCGCCCGCCGTCGCGCTCGCGCCCGCGCCGGTGCCGGCGCGGCTCCGCCCGACGGCGCGCCCGGGGAACGCGCAGCCGACGGCGCGCCCAGGGAACGCGCAGCCGGCCGCGCGCACCGGGTCGTCGCGCGGGTCGCATCGCCCGTCGCGCGCGCTCCGGGGTCGGGGGAACGGCGAGCCGGCGCGGCCGGCGGCCGTTGCGCCGCCGGGCGGCTTCCAACTGCGCTTCGGCCGCGCGCCGTCGGTGGGCACGCTCACGCGCGCCCAGCTGCTCGAGCTGGCCGCGACAGGCCGCCTGGGCAGCGACGCCCTGGTCTCGCGCGACGGCGGCGGCTTCCGTCCCGTCAAGCAGCTGCCGGAGGTCGCGCGGGTGCTGGCGCGGCCCGCGTTCCAGTTCGGCGAGCTGCCGGCGGGCGTCGTGTTGTGGCGCCGGCCGATCGAGCGCATGCGGCTGCCGGCGTTCGTGTACGAGCTGGTCGCGCGCCGCGAGACGGGCGTGCTGGTCGCGCGCACCGAGCGACGCGAGAAGCGCTTGCACCTGGTGGACGGCGAGCTGGTGTTCGCCAGCTCCACCGATCGCGGCGAGCTGCTCGGTCATCGGCTGGTCCACGACGGGCTGGTCACGCGCGCCGATCTGGAGCGCGCGATCGAGCGGTCCATGGACCAGGGCCAGACCCTGGGGCAGGCCCTGGTCGAGGACGGCAAACTGCGCCCGCTCGCGCTCTTGCGCGCGCTGATCGAGCAGTTCGAGGCTCGCGTGCTCGATCTGTTCCGCTGGCGGGGCGGGGAGGTCGCGTTCGTGCGCAACGCGCGCGTCGGCGAGGATCGCATCTCGTCGCGGATGTCGTCGCTCGAGCTGGTCACGCGCGTGGTGCGCGCGGCCTACCCCGACGCGGAGATCGCGGAGCTGCTGGCGCCGCTTGGCACGGCGCTGGTCACGCGAGCGCCCGGCGCGCCGATCGCCGCGTCGCGACTCGGTCTGCCGGCTCCGGAGCGCCGCGCGCTCGAGCTCGGCACCGGCGCGCCGCTCGACGCCCTGGTCGCGCGCTTCGCCGAAGAGCGAATGGCCAGCGCCGAGGAGACGCGTCGCGCGATCTTCATCGGGCTCGCGAGCGGGCTGTGCGTGATGCCCGGCTGGCGCATCGCCACCGATCGCTGATCGGGGTTCCGCGCCGGACCGGCAAACCGATCAGTCGGGGGGCGTGACGTTGCAGCGGCCTTGCAGCCACACCAGGCCGTCGTCGGTGCGGATCCAGAGCGAGAGGCGATCGCCGGACGTCGCCAGCGCGAAGCCCGCGCCCGGTGTGACGGCCATCGGTGGCGAGAGCGGCGTGCCGTCGTCGTCGAGGATGACGGCGTGCACCACCGTGGGCTCGGGCACGCGGCAGTTCGGCGGTCCGATCCACGCGACCAGCGCGCCGCGGGCGAGCGGGCGAGCGATCAGCCCCGTCGGTG
The DNA here is from genome assembly GCA_963775185.1 of uncultured delta proteobacterium. Taxonomy (GTDB): domain Bacteria; phylum Myxococcota_A; class Polyangia; order Polyangiales; family Polyangiaceae; genus JAPSGB01. The sequence goes on from CAVZIE010000027.1 coordinate 404,454, forward strand.
GCGCGACCAGCGACAGCTCGTGCGGCTTCGAGCCGGCGCCGACGAATACCAGCGGGAAGCCCTTGCCCGAGCAGGGCGTATCGCGCGGCGCGCCGGGCGCGATCACGATCGGCTCGGTGCGCGTCGCGACCGCATCGTAGGCGCCGTGGGGCGTGACGTCGGTTCGCCGCCGGGATGCGTGTCCGCCCTCCACGCGCCACAGGGCGACCTGTGTGTTCGTGGCGAGCGCGACCCAGGCCGTGCCTTCGGGCTGGTCGAAGGCGGGCAACGCCAGCGGGCCCCACGCGGCGTCGCTGCCGGCTTCGATGTCCACGTGCTTCCAGCGCGCGGGATCGGTCGCGACGTCGCCGATCACGAGCGTCGCGCCGGGGAGCACCGACGCGCGGGCGAGACTGGTCAGGACCGCGCAGCGCGCGCCGCTGCACGCGAGATCGGCGACGCGCAGCTGATCGCCGCGCGCGAGCTCGCCGGGCGTGGCGCCTTGCCGCCACAACACCGCGCGCTCGAGCGCGCCGGGCTGCGACAGCGCGGCGACCCAGCCGCTGGAAGCGCGGTCGAACAGCGGTGGCGCGCCCGGATCCGTCCAGGGCACGCGCGCGTCCACCTTGCCGGTCGCGAGGTCCACCGCGCCGCGCGCCGTGATCGCGCCCGCCTCGCCGCTCTCGGCCATCACCAGCGCGTCGAGCGCGGCGCGGGCGCCGATGAAGCGCGTCGTGGCCGCCGCCGGCAGCGGCGCGAAGCGGACCGGCAGATCGACGCTGCAGCCGGCGGGCAGCGCGACGCCCGGGGCGCGGGCGTGCTTCGGGAAGGTCGGCGCCGTGATCGCCGGCGTGCTTCCGATGGCCAGCGTCGGCAGCGGGGCCGGCGGCGGGCGCGACGACGCCGACGGCGCGCCGCCGCCGACGTGGGCGCCGCAGCCGCGGCAACCGGCGAGGCAGGTCGCGGCGAGCAGGGCGAGCGCGGCTCTCACTTGCGTGGCGGCCACGACGGCACGGCGGGCGTCCGCGACGGAGGCGCGCTCAGCGTGCGCACGGAGTTCGGGGGGACCGAGTCGGGATCGGGCTCGATGCTCTCCTGCAGGTCCTTCAGATCGAGCGGCTTGAACAAGGTGCGGCAGCCGGAACGCTTGATGTAGTCGGCTTCCGCCTTGCCCAATGCGCCGCCGGTCATGAACACGAAGCGCGGCGCCAGGTCGGGACGCGAGCTCGCCACGCGCGCGTGCAGCGCGTCGCCGTTCGCGCCCGGCAGGAATACGTCGCACAGGATCACGTCCGGCGTGTAGCTGGTGTCGAGCAGGGCGATCTCCGCTTCCGACGCCGTGGAGCAGGTCCGGATCACGTGCCCGCGCAGCGCGCGGCGGAGCGATCGGGAAAATACCGGATCGTCGTCGACCACCAGCACCGAGCGCTGGCTCGGCATGCCGCCGGGCTTCGGCGTGGGGATCGTCACCACCGGCGCGACCGGGTGCACGCCGCTCTCGTCGTCCGAGCGCGGGAGCACGACGCGGAACGAGGCGCCGCCCTCGGGTCGATTGACGACCTCGATGTGGCCGCCGTGTGCCGTCACGACGTCGCTGCAGATCTTGAGCCCCATGCCGGTGCCCTGGCCGCTGCCCTTGGTGGTGAAGAAGGGCGTGAAGATGGTCTTCGGATCGGCGATGCCCGGGCCGTTGTCGTCCACGACCAGGACGACGCGGTCCTTCTCTTCGGTCGCGCGCACGGAGATGCGCGGCTTGGAGCTCGGGGAGCGCGCGCACGCGTCGGCGGCGTTGAACACCAGGTTCAGCACCACCTGGCCCAGGTTGTCGCGGCGGCCCGCGGTGAAGCAACCCGGATCGAGCTGCTCGACCAGGGCGATGCCGCGGCGCTCGAGGTGCGGTCGCGCGACGGCGAGCGACTCGCGCACCACCGTGCTCAGATCGAGGTTCTCCGGCGAGCTGTCGTGGCGGTTCGCCTCGCCGAGCTGCTCGGTCGTGGTGCGCAAGCGCGACACGGCGGCCTCGATGTCGCGCGTCAGCTCCGACAGCTCGGCGACGGTGCCGCCGAGGGCGGTATCGCTCGGACCGCCGAGCAGCTCGAGCTGGTGCAGCATGCGCTCCTGCTCTTCGAGTTGCAGCACGAGCGCGCCGACGGGCCCGCGCAGCTCGTGCGCGACGCTCGCCGTGAGCAGTCCCACGCTGGCCTGGTGCCCCGCCGCCTCGATCTCCGCGCGCTGCGCCGCGTCCTCCTCGATGCGGCGGTCGCGGTCGAGGGCGAGGGCGAGCACGTGCGCGACCGTCTCGCCGAAGCCGGCGGTCTCCTCGTCGAGCAGCGCCGGATCGTCGAACAGCAGCACGAGCGCGCCGAGCGTCATGCGCCGGTGTTCGATCGGCAGCGCGAGCGCCGAGGCGCAGCCGGCCGCGACCAGCTCGCCGACCTCCTTGAGCGCGTGCTGACTGCCGCGCACGTCGCGCAGCCACAGCGGGCGGTGGTTCTGCAGCGCGCGGCGGGCGACGCTGCGCAGCGCCCGCCTCAGCTCCGCCTGGTTGCCCGCGCCGGACAGCCCGCGCTCGGCGACCTGCTCGACGGCTTCACCGTGTGCGAACGCCGCACCCCCGAACGCCGCCGACCCCTCGATCAGCAGATCGAGCGAGTCGCCGAGCACACCGCCGCTCGACTCGCCCGCGATGCGCGCGGACAAGATCAGGAGCGACTCGAGGCGCTTCAGCCGGAGCTTTGCGGACGACATGACACGCGCGGGTGACCCCGCAGACCAGTCTCTCAGACTATACGCTTATCCGGGGCGGCGCTACCGGGCTCCGCCTGGTCGCGATCTGCTGCTGCGGCCGTTGCCGCCGCACGGCGCAGCACCGGGTAGGGCGCGAAGTCGCTCACGACGGTGAAGCCGCACTCGAGCAGCGTGGCGACCGGGCCGGTCCACATCTCCTCGGGGGTCATGATGTCGGCCCGGCGCGGAAACGCCTCGATGGCGGGTGCGCCGCGCCGGCGCGCCGCGTCCACGCCGCCCTCGACGAGCGCGCGGGCGACGCCGCTGCGGCGCCACGCGGGATCGACCAGGAAACAGCCGATGGCCAGCACGCCCGCGCGATCGCCGGCGAAACACGGCAGGTTCCGGTACAGCCGCTGCGCGTACAGCTTCGACAGGGACGCCGCCGGCGCGAGCTTCATCCAGCCGACGGTGATCGCGGCGTCGGCCTCGCCGGCCGCGTCGGTGAGGGCGACCATGCCCGACGCCTCGTCGGACCCCGACGCGAACGCCGCGAGCAGCTCGCGGCGGCTCTGCTCCGGCGCGTTCGCGCAGCGATCGCCCCAGGCGTTCTTGTCGCCCGCGAAATGCCACCAGCGGCAGTAGCAGGGGCACTCCGCGCGATCGAACAAGGCCGCCACGCCCTCTGCGTGCTCGGGGCCGGCCTCGACAACGTGGAAACGGGGCGCGGGCTTCGCGGTCGTCGACATCGCTCGACCCTCCTACAACACCGGGGCGCGGCGCGGGGGCGACAGGGACTCCCACGCGGCGGCGAGCGTGAACAGGCGCTCCTCCGCGAAGGCGGGGCCGAGCAGCTGCAGCCCGGTGGGGAGCTCCGGCCGATCGCCGCGCGCCGCGACGGGCGCGCACGGCACGCTGACGCCGGCGATGCCGGCCAGGCTCGCGGGCAGCGTGTAGACGTCCGCGAGGTACATCGCGAGTGGGTCGTCGACGCGCTCGCCGAGCGGCCACGCCGGCGTGGGGCTGGTCGGCGCGACGATGGCGTCGACCTGTTCGAAGGCGCGATCGAAGTCCTGCTTCACCAGCGTGCGGACGCGTTGCGCCTTCAGGTAGAACGCGTCGTAGTAGCCGGCGGACAGCACGTACGTCCCGAGCAGGATGCGGCGCTTCACTTCCGCGCCGAAGCCGGCGTCGCGGGTCGCGCCGTACATCGCGCCGAGATCCTTGCCCGGCGGCTCCTCGCGCAGGCCGAAGCGCACGCCGTCGAAGCGCGACAGGTTGCTCGACGCCTCGGCGGTCGCGACGATGTAGTACGTGGCGACGCCGTAGCGCGTGTGGGGCAGGTGCACGGGCACGAGCTCGCAGCCCGCGCGCTCGAGCTGTGCGAGGGCGCCCTCGATGCTCGCCTTCACGTCCGGGTCGAGGCCCTCGCCGAAGTACTCCCCGGGCACGCCGAGCCGCAGGCCGCGCACGTCGCGCTCGCACGCCGCCGCGTACGTTCCGACCTCGCGCGTGGAGCAGGTGGAGTCCGCCGGATCCGCGCCGGCGATGGCTTCGAGCAGGTGCGCGGCGCCGCGCACGTCGCGGGCGAACGGGCCGACCTGGTCCAGACTCGACGCGAACGCGACCAGCCCGTAGCGCGAGACGCGCCCGTAGCTCGGCTTGACGCCGACCACGCCGCACAGCGCCGCGGGTTGGCGGATCGAGCCGCCGGTGTCGCTGCCGAGCGCGCCGGGCGTCATCGCCGCGGCCACGCCGACGGCGCTGCCGCCGCTGGAGCCGCCGGCGATGCGCGACGTATCCCAGGGGTTTCGCGCGGGGCCGAACGCGCTGTTCTCGTTCGACGAGCCCATGGCGAACTCGTCCATGTTCGTCTTGCCGACGAGCACGGCGTCGGCGGCGCGCAGCCGCGCGACCACGGTGGCGTCGTAGGGCGGTTGCCATCCGCTGCCGTCGGCGCGGCGCAGGATGCGCGACGCGCAGGTGGTCGGCGCGTCGACGGTGCAGAGCGCGTCTTTCACGGCGATCGGCACGCCGGCGAGCGCGCCGAGCGGCTCGCCGCGGGCGCGGCGCGCGTCGACGGCGCGCGCCGATGCCAGGGCCGCGTCGGCGGCGACGTGGAGGAACGCGCCGAGACCGCGGCCGGCCTCGATCCGCCGAAGGCTCTCCGCGGCGAGCTGTTCCGCGCCGAACCGGCCCCCTTTCACCCCCTCCACGATGGCGGGGATCGGTAGATCCAGAGGGGAATCCGTCACGACTCGTCCACGAACGCGGGGACGGCGAAGGCGCCGTCGACGACCCGCGGTGCCCCGGCGAGCGCGACCTCGTGCGGCAGGCCGGCGCGCCGCTCGTCCGGACGCAGTGGTGCGCGATCGACGGCGATCTGCGCCGTGGGCGGGACGTCCGACGTGTCCAGCTCGGCGAGCTCGCCGACGTACGCCAGGATCTTGCCGAGGTCGGCGATCATGAGCTGGATCTCCGGCTCTTCAAGCTCCAGGCGGGCGAGCTTCGCCACGTGCAGCACGTCGTCGCGGGTGATGGCCATCGCGTCGGCGGAGCCTATATCGCCCGGTGGAGCCAGGCCAGCGTGGCTCCCTGTATCCCCGGGCGCGGCCGGAGTATAGGAGCGTCGATGCAGCCGTACGACGTTCGTCCGTCGCCGTCCTTGCGCGCACAGGGGGGAGGCTGGGGGCCGCCGCCGGGCGCTCCGCCGGGCGCGCCGCCCGGGGGGTATCCCGGGCCCGGGGGCTTCGCGCCGGCACCGCCGCCGCCCGGTGGCTTCCAGCCGCCCGGGGGCAAGCCGATCACCGGCAGCCCGCAGACGATGGCGCTGCACGCGATGACGATCGATCCCGCGACCGGTCTGCCGCGCGGCGAGAAGCCGCCGGCGAGCACCGCGGCGATCGTCGCGCTGGTGTGCGGCGTGCTGCTGTGCCTCGGCCCGCTCACGGGCATCACGGCGATCGTGGCTGGCGTGCTCGCGCGGCGCGCGGCCGCCGCCAATCCCAACACCGTCGGCGGCAAGGGCCTGGCGCTCGCCGGGATCATCCTGGGTATCGTGAACCTGATCGGCTGCGTCGTCTGGTTGCTGATCGCGATCCTGTCCGCGCTGAGCTGAGCATACGGGATGGCAACGGGGTCGACGCACCGGCCGAGCGATCGGCCGCCGCCGCAGGCGTGGGAGCCCGCGCGCAACGCGGCGATGGCGCTCGTGGTGCGACCGCTCGAGCGCTTCCTCGGCATCCAGGCTGCCAGCGGCATCGTGCTGTTGATCGCCGCGGTGGTCGCGCTGGTGTGGGCGAACTCCGGCTGGCAGGCGAGCTACGAGCACCTGTGGCACACGCCGATCACGATCGGCCTGGGCGGGTTCGTGTTCTCGCGCGATCTCCATTTCTGGATCAACGACGCGCTGATGGTCGTGTTCTTCTTCGTCGTCGGTCTGGAGATCCGGCGCGAGATCCACTCGGGAGAGCTCAGCGATCTCAAGCGCGCCGCGCTGCCCGTCGCGGCGGCGGTGGGCGGCATGATCGCGCCGGCGTTGATCTACCTCTCGCTCAACCACAGCCGGCCGGCCCACCACGGCTGGGGCGTGCCGGTCGCGACGGACATCGCGTTCGCGGTCGGCGTGCTCGCGCTGCTCGGACGGCGCGTGCCGGCGGCGCTGCGCGTGCTGCTGCTGGCGCTGGCGATCATCGACGACATCGGCGCGATCCTGGTGATCGCCGTCTTCTACTCCGCGGGCGTCAAGCTCGCTGGTCTGGCCATCGCCGCGGCCGGGGTCGGTCTGGTGATCGCGTTCCAGCGGCTCGGGGCGCGCCACGCGCTGGTGTACGTGATCCCGGCGATGGTGCTGTGGATCGGCCTGATGGTCAGCGGCATCCATCCGACCATCGCCGGCGTGATCCTCGGGTTGATGACGCCGGTCGTGCCCTGGTACGGCCACCAGGGGTTCCTGCAGGAGGCGGACTCGGCGATCGCCGAGTTTCGCCATCGCGTCGACAGGCCGGACATGAGCCAGCACGATCTGGTTTCTCCGCTGGCGCGCCTCGACAAGGCGCGCCGCGAGGCGCTGGCGCCGGTCGTGAGCATCGAGGCGGCCCTGAACCCGTGGGTCGCGTTCGTGATCATGCCGCTGTTCGCCCTCGCCAACGCCGGCGTGACGGTGGGCTCGCTCGATCTCCACGCGCCAGGCGCCTGGCACATCGTCGCCGGCGTGTCCGTCGGCCTGTTCCTGGGCAAGCCGATCGGCATCGTGACGGTCAGCCTGCTGACGGTGAAGCTCGGCTTGTGCGCGCTGCCGCGCGGCGTCGACGTGCGCGGCCTGCTGGTGGTCGGCATGGTCGGCGGGATCGGCTTCACGATGGCGCTGTTCATCGCCCAGCTCGCCTTCACGGACGAGCTGCACCTGTCCCTCGCCAAGCTGGCGATCCTGGTCGGATCGCTCGTTGCCGGCGTGGTCGGGCTGGTGGTCGGGCGGATGCTGCTGCCGGCGCATATCGCCAGCGGCGCCGCGCAGAGCGTCGACGAGGCGGAGCAGTCGACGGATCTGTGACGAGCGGATACCCTCGTCCTTGTCGGGTATGGTCAACGAAGTGCACCGGGAGTTCTCCGACGGCGAGATCGTCGCCGGCACGCGCTACCGCATCGTGGCGCTGATCGGCGCCGGCGGCATGGGCTCGGTGTACGACGTGGAGCACGTCGAGCTGGGCAAGCGCTTCGTGCTCAAGGCGATGCTGCGCGAGCTGGCCGGCCGCAAGGATCTCGTCGCCCGCCTGCGCCAGGAGTGGCGCGCGCTGGCGCGCCTCGAACATCCCAACATCGTCAACGTGACGGACGCCGGCACCAGCGACACCGGCGTGCCGTTCTACGTGATGGAGCGTCTCGACGGCGAGACGCTGGCGGCGCGCCTCGCGCGCACCGGTCCGCATGCCCGCCGCCGAGGCGCTCGAGATCGGCGCGGCGATCCTCGACGGCCTGAACGCGGCGCACGAGATCGGGATCGTGCACCGCGACGTCAAGCCGCCGAACATCTTCCTGGCGCAGGTCGGCGGCGTGAAGCTGCTCGACTTCGGCATCGCCAAGATCGCCGACGCGCGCGCCGACGTGATCACCGCGCGCGGGATCGCCATCGGCACGCCGCGCTACATGTCGCCGGAGCAAGCGCGCGGCGAGCGCGTCGATGGGCGCGCCGACTTGTACGCGGCGGGCCTGGTGCTGTTCGAGATGGTCGCCGGGCGCGGCCCGTTCGACGCCACGCGCGAAGCCACCGATCTCTTGCTCGCGCACTTGACGATCCCGGCGCCGCGGCTCTCGAGCGTCGTGCCCGACGTGCTGCCGGAGCTCGACGACATCGTATGCAGCCTGCTCGCCAAGGATCCGCGCGAGCGGCCGTCGAGCGCGCGCCCCGTCGCGGAGGCGCTTCGCCAGCTCGTGCCGCGCGCGTCCGGTCCGGTCTCCGGCGCGCCCGTCGCCGTGCCGACGCCGGTGCAGGTCGCCGGGACGCGCCCCGACGGGCTGGCCGCGCGCGCCTCCGATCCGCCGCCGCCCGGGCGTGGCGCGACGATGCGTCTCGAGCCGGTCGGCGGCTGGCAACACCACGCACGTCGGAGCGCCCGTGTTCGACGCGACCCAGACCGGGATGAACACGGCCCACGACGAGCGCGTGCACGCCGCGTTCGCGCCGACCACCCCCGCCGCCGCGGCGCTGGCCCCGGATCGCACCCTGACCCTGGAGGAGCTCGGCGAGCGCCCGCGCGTGCTGCCCGAGCCCGGTCCGACGCGCACCGCCGTGCCGGTCGCCGACATGGCCAACCTGGGCACGCCGCCGCCGGTCGAGCCTGGCCCGGCGATCGCCGTCCCCGTGCGGCAGCGCGCCACCGCGCCGTGGATCGTCGCGGCGGTGGCCGGAGGCGGGCTGCTCGTGGTCGCGCTGATCGGCGCTGCCGCGATCCTCGGCGCGTCCCGCGCGCACCCCGCCGAGGTGGCGTCCGCGCCGCCGCCCGCGTCTGCCGCCGCCGTGACCGCCGCGGCCCCCGCGTCCGTCGCCGAGCCGCCGACGTCCGCTTCCGGCGCGCCGTCGGCGACGGCGACGGTCCCGGCGCCGCACGTCGCGGCTGCGCCGCATCCGGCCGGCGCGCCGACCCACGCGCCCGCGCCGACCCACGCCGCCGCGCCCAAGCCGCCGCCGCCGCATCGTCCCGCGTCGGCGCTCCCCGCTTCGGGGCTCTGACGATCCCGACCGCCTTTACCAGGGCGCGGTCGTGAGCTAGGTTCCGCGCCCCCGGCAATCTCGCCGGGGATCGAACAGACCACACGCTCCCGTCGCAAACGACCGGGTCCGGTGCTCCCCACGCGGGGGGCTAGCCCGGCGGGGAGCGGAGGCACAACCGGAAGGAAGCGCGAAATGTCCGAAGATACGACGACGCCCGTCGAGGGCGCAGCAGCAGAGACCCCGATCGAACCCCCCGTGCCGGTCGAAGGCGAACCGCCGCCCCACGCCACGGAGGTCCCGCTGACGGCAGCGCTCGCCGCCGAGCGCGCGACGGCGGAGGACACGCAGCGGCGTCCGCGGGATCCCGCCCAGCCGCTCGGCGTGCGCGAGCTGTTCGAGGCCGGCGTGCACTTCGGTCACCAGACCAAGCGCTGGAACCCGAAGATGCGTCCGTTCATCTACGGATCGCGCAGCGGCATCCACATCGTCGATCTCGATCAGACGGTGCAGCTGTTCAAGCGCGCGTTCGACTTCCTGGTGGAGACGACGGGCCGCGGCGGCAGCGTGCTGTTCGTGGGCACCAAGCGCCAGGCGCAGGACATCGTGCAGGAAGAGGCGGCGCGCGCCGGCATGTACTTCGTCACGAACCGCTGGCTCGGCGGCACGCTGACGAACTTCCGTACGATCAAGCAGGGCCTCGATCGCCTGCGCTCGATCGAGCGCATGCGCGAGGACGGCACCTACGACCAGATCCCGAAGAAGGAGACGGTCAAGCTCGAGAAGGAGCGCGCGCGTCTCGAGAAGTACATCGGCGGTCTCAAGGGCATGGGCTCGCCGCCGCAGGCGGTGTTCATCATCGATCCGATGCAGGAAGCGATCGCCGTCAAGGAGGCGCGCAAGCTGCACATCCCGATCGTCGCGATCACCGACACGAACTGCGACCCGGATCTCGTGGACTACGTGATCCCCGGCAACGACGACGCGATCCGCTCGATCCGGCTGATCTGCGCGCGCCGTCGCCGACGCGTGCGTGCTCGGCACGGCGCGCCGTCGCGAGCACCAGTCGAGCCGCGAGCGCGACGGCGGCGGTCGTCAGGGCCAGGGCCCCGACGCGGTCGTCTACCAGGCACCGCGCAACCGCCAGCCCTCTTAGCTGTTAGCGGTTCGCGGCCACAAATCGAAAGTCAGGGACGGTGCCCAGCAGCTGCGCGAAGCGGCTGCTGGGCCAACAGCTAAGGGCTAGAAGCTAATGGCTACAGTGAACATGCAGCAGGTCAAGGAGCTGCGCGATCGGACGCAGGCGGGGCTCAACGATTGCCGGAGCGCGCTCGTCGAAGCCGACGGCGACATGGACAAGGCCGTCGAGGTGATCCTGAAGAAGGGCCTCGCGAAGAGCGTGAAGCGCGCCGGCGCGGTGGCGGCCGAGGGCGAGGTCGCGGCGCGCGTCGGCGACGACGGCAAGCGCGGCACGATCGTGGAGGTCAACATCCAGACCGACTTCGCGGCGCGCAACGAAGAGTTCCGCGCGTTCGTGCAGAAGGTGCTCGACGCCGCGGACAAGGCCAAGCCCGGCGCGGAGCTCGGCGCCGAGCCGTTCCCCGGCGGCAGCGGCACGATCGAAGACAACCGCGCCGCGCTGGTCGGTCGCCTCGGCGAGAACATCACCGTGCGCCGCTGGGAGTCGCTCGCCGTGGACGGCCCCGGCGCCGTCACGAGCTACGTGCACATGGGCGGCAAGATCGGCGTGCTGATCGCCGCGCGCCTGGACAAGGACGCCGCCGTCGGCGAGTTCCTGAACGACGTGGCGATGCAGGTCGCGGCGATGGCGCCGCTGTATCTGTCGAAGGCCGACGTGCCCGAGGCGGACAAGCAGCAGCAGGCCGGCATCTTCGAGGGCCAGCTCGCCGAGGAGGGCAAGGTCCCGGAGGACCGGCGGCCCAAGGTGATCGAGGGCAAGCTCGCCAAGTGGATGAAAGAGGTCTGCCTGCTCGAGCAGCAGAGCGTCCTCGACACGGAGAAGACCGTGGACCAGGCGCGCGCCGAGATCGCCAAGAAGCTCGGCGTGACGCTCGACATCGTGCGCTTCGTGCGCTTCCAGCTCGGCGAGGGCATCGAGAAGCCCCAGGGCGAGGACTTCGCGGCCGAGGTCGCGAAGATGACCGGCGGCTGAGATCACGCTACTATCCGGCCAGGAGGCTGGACATGAAGTGGCGTGGGGTCTTCGCGGTCACGATACTGGTTGTGGCAGCTTGCGGGGCCTCGGGCGATCCGAACGGCTCCGCGAGCAACGTCACGGGCGGCAGCGGCGGGTCGGGCGCGTCGGCCGCCTCCGGCGGTAGCGGTGGCTCGTCGGCGAGCGGCGGCGCGTCGGGCAGCGGCGGCTCGGGCTTCGACAGCGGCAACAGCGGCGGCTCGTCGGGCAACGGTGGCGCGTGCACCAACAGCGCGCAGTGCGGCGCCGGCGAGGTGTGCGATCCGGACGGCGGCGTGTGCGTGCCGGGCGGCGGCTGCGGCAGCGACGTGTTCAAGATCACGTCCGTCCCGCCGAACATGCTGCTCGTGCTCGACCGCTCGTGCTCGATGACGTCCAAGGTCGGCGGACAGAGCAAGTGGCAGATCGCCGTCGACTCGATCAACGGCCTCACGACCACCTTCAAGGACCAGATCCGCTGGGGGCTGATCGTGTTCCCCGATCGCGCCGGCGCGAAGTGCACGCAGGATCCGCCCGCCGTGCCCGTCGCTCCCGGCACCGAGAGCACGATCCAGACGCTGCTCACCGCCGCGCTGGTCAAGGGCGATCCGAACTTCCCCGACGGCCCGTGCGTCACCAACATCGACAGCGCGATGGAGCAGGCGAGCCAGGAGCCGGCGTTCGCCGACACCACGCGCCAGTCGTTCGCCGTGCTGATCACCGACGGCAAGCAAGCCGGCTGCAACCTCGCCGGCGGCGACACCGGCACCACCAAGATCATCACGGACATGAACGCCGCCGGCGTCTCCACGTTCGTGGTCGGCTTCGGCGGCGGCACCGACCCGGCGCAGATGAACACCTTCGCCAACGCCGGCGGCGTGCCGCGCAACGATCCGACGACGCAGTACTACCAGGCCGACAACGCCGCCGACCTGGCCGCCGCGCTCGGGGCCATCGCCGGAAGCGTCATCGGCTGCACCTACAGCCTCGGCTCCGCACCGCCCGACGCGACGAAGCTGTACGCATTCTTCGACAAGCAGAGCGTCGCGCGCGATCCGACGCACCAGAGCGGCTGGGACTACGATCCGGTCACGAACCAGATCACGTTCTACGGCGGCACCTGCGACGACCTGAAGAACAACAAGCCCCAGGTCGACGTCGTCTACGGCTGCAACCAGGCTCCTCCCGGCTGAGGTTTGGCTCGCGTCCACGACTTCCGCTACTTCAAGGTCCGCTGGCAGCCGCGCTACGGCTGGATCGTCGATCGCCCGACCGCGGCGGTGGTCGTGCCGGTGTCATCGGACGACCGGCTGTGGATGATCCGCATCGCGCGGCCGCCCTGCGACGCGACCACGTGGGAGGTGCCGGGCGGCGAGGTGCAGCGCGGCGAGTCGCCCATCGACGCGGCGCTGCGCGAGCTCGAGGAGGAGTGCGGCCTGGTCGCGACCGGCGGCGCGACGCTGTTGCCCAGCGTGCTCGAAGCGGCGCCGGGCATGGGCCGCATGCCGCACCGGGTGATCGTCGCGCACGGCGCCGAGCCGACCGCGCGGCGCGCCCGCCCGCAGCGCGAGGAGGGCATCGTCGCGGTGCGCCGCTTCGACCGCGCCGGCGTGGCGCGCATGGTCGCGCGCGGCGAGATCCGCGTGTTCGCGACGCTGGCCGCGCTGGCGGTGACGGGGTGGGGGCGCGGGTGAGCTCTACTCGAACAGCTCGCCCAGATCGATCTCGAGGCCGGCCAGAACGACGGATCGCGCGCGGTCCGTGTTCGTGAATACGGCGGGCTCGCCGTAGCGATCGCCGGCGAGGGGGAAGACCAGCACCTCGCGCGCGCGCGCATCGACGAGCCAGTATTCGGTCACGCCGTTCTTCGCGTAGATCGCCTTCTTCTCGCCGCGGTCGCGGCTGGCCGTGGACGCTGACAAGATCTCGATCACGAGATCAGGGACGACGCCCAGGAACTTCCCCGCCTCGGGAGGCGGCGCCGCTTGCCACCGCGCCGTGGACACGAACGTGACGTCCGCGGCGACGGTGTCGCCCGACGGCAGGTCGAAGCCCTGGCTCGACCCGGAGACCTTGCCGAGCTTGCGCGCGGCAACGAACGTTCCGACGAGGCGGGTCAACGTGGCCTCGAGCTGCCCATGTGGATAGCCGGCCGGCGGCGTCATCACGATCCTCCCATTCAACAGCTCGTAGCGGTCCGGTTCGCCCGCGCGGCGGGCGACCCACGCCGCGAACTCCGCCTGCGTCAGCGAGCGAGTGGACTCGAGAACGACGTCTTGCACGACGACAAGTGTAGCAGACAGTCCTCACGTCGAAATGTCGGCAATCCGGGCGTTTCCACGGTTCAGCGCGGCGGGCTCGCGCACCGAGATCGCGCCCGCGACGGCCCACGTGGGCGGCTTGTCGCGCCGCGTGTCGCGTTCGCAGCGGCGGAGCGACTCGAAGCGTGATCGATGGCGCGATCGCGCGGCTCGGCTTCGCGACGTTCGCCGAGTACGTCGAGCGCGTGCTCGGCTACGGGCCGCGTACTACCGACGACAAGCTGCGCGTCGCGGCGGCGCTCGAGGAGCTGCCGGAGCTGGCGGCGAGCGAGCTGTCGTGGTCGGCGCTGCGGGAGCTCACCCGGGTCGCGACGCCGGCGACCGAGCGCGAGTGGGTCGCGGCGGCGGAGGGGCGCACGGTGCGCGAGCTCGAGCGGCTGGTGAGCGGTCGCCGTCCTGGCGATCGCCCTTCGGACCCGGCGCGCGATGAAGCGCGGCGTCACGTGCTGCGCTTCGACGTCTCGGCCGACACCGTGGCGACCGTGCGGGAAGCGTTGATGATGCTGCGGCGCGACTCGGACGAGGCGCTCGACGACGACGCGGCGCTGCTGCTCATGGCGCGCGCCGTGCTCGGTGGGCCCGGCGACGCCGGGCGCGCGAGCTACCAGATCGCGATGACCGTGTGCGAGCGCTGCGAGCACGCCACGCAGCAGGGCAAGGGCGAGGCGATCGCCGTCGAGCCGGCGATCGCGGAGATGGCGGCGTGCGACGCGCAGCACGTCGCTCCCGGCGGCCGTGCCACGCAGACCGTCCCGCCGGCGACGCGCCGCGAGGTCGTGCGCCGCGACGGCGGCTGCTGCGCGGTGCCCGGCTGCAACAACGCGGTGTTCGTCGATCTGCACCACGTCGATCCGCGCGCCGAGGGGGGCGCGCACGATCCGGCCCGGATGGTGACGTTGTGTTCGGCGCACCATCGGCTGCACCATCGGGGGCGGCTGCTCGTCGAGGGTGACGCCCACGTGGGCTTCACCTTCCGGCATGCCGACGGATCGCCCTATGGGCGCGTCGGTTCGGTACAGGTGGCCGACACCGCGGCGCGGGTGTTCATGGCGCTCCGCAAGCTGGGGTTCAAGGAGCGGGAGGCGCGGCGTGCGATCGAGCAGGGCGTGCCCACGTGGAAGACGGCGACGGCCACGGCGACGCCGTCGAAACGCTGCTGCGGGCCGCGCTGGGGGTGCTCTCGGCGGGGAGCCAGGCGGCGTGAGCGGTGAGCTACGACCCACGTGGGCGGCACGTGACCGGCATGTGACCCGCGCGATGCGCGCGGGCGGCGCGGGTCACCAACGTAGTGGCCGTACTCGCGGCCGCGAGCTACGCTTGGCGGCGATCGTGATTTCCCCGCTCGTGCTGCTCAGACGTCGTGACGAGGTCGCCTTGGCCGCTGAAGGCCTGGTCGCGCTCGTGGTGGCGCGCACCACGATGCACCTGGTGAGCTACGCTCGCCTCGGTCGCGTCGGTGCCGCCGCCGAGCGCGCGTTCGGGCGCGCCCCGCGGCAGCGCAATCCCGAGCCGCGCGCGCTGGGACTGGCGGTCCAGCGCGCCGCGCGCGTGCTGCCCTGGCACTCGACGTGTCTGGCGCGGGCGCTCGCGACGCAGGTGCTGTTGCGACGGCGCGGCGTGCCGAGCCGGATCGTCTTCGGCGTGCGCCGGTCGCCGGCCCGGGAATTCGAGGCGCACGCGTGGGTCGAGTACGATGGCGCGATCGTGATCGGCGACGACGTCACCGGATACGAACCGCTGCAGCACGCGTCGCCCGCGAGCTGAGACGGGTGGGGCCCCGCCGGCCCTGCCGGCCCTGGGGGGCTGCACGCCAAAATGCATTGGAATTACGGCATCGTCCGCGACAGCGCGCGAACCCGGGCCGCCGGGTGGTCGTATGCATCGGAGTGGCCCGACTTCGCGAGTCTCTCGATCGCCAGCGAGGGGCGCCGAGGTGGGGGCGCGTAGAATTGCGAGTGGGCGCTACACTATCGGCAATGTCCGGGATCGACCCACGCGATCGCAGTGTCGATGTGCTCGAATTGGCGCGCGATTGGATCGGCGCTACCGACGCGGCGCGCGATCGGGCACTGATGTCCGCCTGCGCGTTTGCTGCCCAGGCATTGGCGACGCGCCCGGATCGCGACAAGATCCTGGCGTGGCGCGATCCACTGCCTGCTGACAGCGTGGCGTTGCTCGCGAGGCTCAAGCGTGCCCACCGAACGCGTTGACGTCGCCGAGGCGGCGCGAAGAATAGCGGATGCGCTGGACGCCGCCGGTATCGACTATGCGATCGGGGGTGGATTGGCGTACGCCTACTACGGCGTTCCCCGAGCAACGAACGACATCGACTTGAACGTGTTTCCGTCGGCGTTCGCCTTGCCGGAGCTCATCGCCGCGCTGCGCGCCGCCGGTTGCGAGGTCGATTCCGGCAAGGCGATGGACGCGCTGTCCGCGGGGAACGATTTCGGGACCCGGTGTCTCGGGTGGCGCGTCGATGTGTTTCCGCCGACGCTCGAGCTGCACGACGCCGCGCGCGACCGCGTCTGCGCGCACCCGATATCGGGACGGCGGAGATCGAGGACCTGGTCCGGCGGTTCATCCCGCCGGGCGGCGGCCGAGCCTCAGGCCTCGGGGGGTCTTGACCGGTCTGGACCCCCCGCAGCTTGCTTCGCAACTGCTCCTCCCGCCGCCTTGGGCGGGCTCGCTTCGCTCGCGTCGCGCGTGAGCAATAGTCGCGCGTGAGCAATAGTCGCGCGTGAGCAATAGTCGCGCGTGAGCGATATCTGTTCACGCTCTCAATACCTGTGCGAGCGGCGCGGGGCGGGGTAGTCGGGCGCGGCCTTGTCCACGGCGGCGAGGCGCTTCGCCATGTCGGCGAGCAGGGCGGGGCTATCCGCGGTGAGATTGTGTTGCTCGCCGGGATCGGCGGCCAGGTCGAACAGCAGCGGCTTGGTGCCGTTGTCGGTCTCGATGATCTTGTCGGCGCCGTGGATGAGTGCGCGGCGGCGCGGCGCTTGGTCGCTGTAGGGCATGTCGATCACGATGTCGCGCTCGGGCGGGCGCGCGCCGAGGAGCTCCGGCACCAGGCTGGTGCCGCGCATCGCGGGATCCGGCTTCACGCCGAGGATCGCGAGGATCGTCTTCGCGAGATCGATCTGGCTGCGGCGCGTGTCGATGCGGGCGGGCGGCACGCCGGGGATGTGGAACATGAGCGGCACGCGCGTGGTGACCTCGTACAGATAATAGCCGTGCTCGAAGTAGCTCTTCTGCTCGCCGAACGCCTCGCCGTGGTCGGCGCTGACGATGATGGCGGTGTGCTTGCCCCAGGGCGCCTTCGCCACGTGGTCCAGCAGCCGGCCGATCTGCGCGTCGGTGAACACGACCTCGCCGTCGTAGCGGTTGCGCCGGTTCTGGCCGATCTTCGACAGCTTCACACCGGGCGGCGGCGGCGCGCCGTCCGGCACGCCCGAGAAGCGCGGATAGCCCGCGTGGCGCGCGTAGGCGTAGTGCGGATCCATGAAGTGCACCCAGGCGAAGAAGCGATCGCCCGCGTGCTTCGCTGCGCGATCGTCCAGCGCCTGGATCATGATGTCCGCGAGCTTGTCGTCGGTCACGGCGCCGTCGCGCATGACCGTCTCCTGGATGTGCGGGATCAGTCGCCAGTCGTCGAAGCCCGCGCTGATGCCGGTGTTGCCCGCGAAGAACACGTGGCCCATCACGCCGATCGTCTGCACACCCGCGGCGTGCAGCAGCTCCCCCATGAACGCGATCTTGTCGGCGTAGAACGAGCTCGTCGCGTGCCCGTCGCGCGCGAGCTCCGACGGATAGCGCGCCGCCATCAGCCCGCCGAGCGACATCGACGTGTAGCTCGAGAGCGCGTACGCATGCGTGTACACCACGCTCTGCTTCGCCAGCGCCGTCAGCCGCGGCGCGATCGCCCGCGCGTAGCCGTTCCAGGGCATGTCCGCTCTGAGCGCGTCCACCGTGACGAGCAGCACGTCCAGATCCGGCGCGAGCGCTGGGTTCGCCGGAGACGCGGACGCCGATGCGGACGTGGACGCGGAATGAAGGGGAGGGGATTTCCGGTCCGGCGCGGAAGCGACGGGGGCGGGACGCGGCGCGTCGCGGTGGCGACACGCGACGCCGGCCGCGCCGGCACAAACAACCAGGAGAGACGGCCAGAGGCGCACGGGGCGACGATACGGCGGGGAGGGCGGATCGGACCAGAATCGCTACGAATCGAGTGGGAACAGGCGCGGCGCGGCGACGAGGAGAGCGATGCGAATCGCTGCGGCCAGACCCTCCCGAGCGGGCGGCGAGGTGTCGGTCTTGACGGCGGCGCGAATGGTGTCATTATTGACACCATTGCTGAATTGCGGTGGAGCGACGTGTGTCGAAGTTCGACAAGCTGCTGGAGAGCATCAGGAACAATCCGGCGGACGTGCCTTTCGACGACGCCTGCAAGGTCGCCGACCACTTCTTCGGTGCCCCTCGCCAATCCGGAACAAGCCACAGGATCCGGGCGACGCCTTGGGAAGGCGATCCCCGAGTGAACATGCAACGCGGCAAGGACGGAACAGCGAAGACGTATCCGGTGCGGCAGCTCTTGGCTGCGATCGATCGACTTCAGCGAGCGCGGTAGCGAAGGTCAGGCCAGGAGGAATTCGATGAGCAGCAAGACAAAGTCCCTCGCGGTCGCCGCGCGTGAACGCTACCTCGAGCGGTACACCTATCGGGTTACGTGGTCGGAGGAGGACCAGGAGCATGTTGGCACATGCGTCGAACTTCCGAGCTTGAGCTGGTTGGCAGAGTCGCGCGATGCCGCGCTTCACGGCATCTACCAGGTCGTTCGCGACGTTCTCGCG
Source organism: uncultured delta proteobacterium (assembly GCA_963775185.1). Classification (GTDB taxonomy): domain Bacteria; phylum Myxococcota_A; class Polyangia; order Polyangiales; family Polyangiaceae; genus JAPSGB01. The sequence goes on from CAVZIE010000027.1 coordinate 422,730, forward strand.
GAAATGCTCCGGGCGGATGAGATGCCACCCACGCCGCTCTCCGTGAGGGAATATTCCGGCCAGTTCAAGGTCCGCATCCCGCCCGCGCTCCACCGCCGGCTCAGCATGGAAGCAGCCGAGCAGAGAGTCTCGCTCAACCGCCTCGTTTCCGCGAAGCTGGCTCGCTAGGCCGGACTGGAGGGGCGTGGCGGTCCGTCGTCGTCACGGGCCGGCGTCGGCGGGCGGCGCGGGGAACACGCTCTCCAGCTCGTCGAGGCGCGTGGTGTCGAGGACGAACAGGCGTAGCGAGGTGCCCTGGTTGTCGTCGTAGGGGGCGCGGTCGATCTCGCCGACCACGAGCTCGCGCGCGTTGATCACGGCGACGTTCGCCCAGAAGGTGGACGGCGTGGGCGGGCCGTAGGTGTGGACGGTGCCGGACGCGAGATCGACGACGCGCAGGGCGCACTCGTCGGGAAGGAGCGGCGGGTCGGTGCCGGTCACGGCGATCCGGCGACAGTCGATGAAGGCGGCGAGACCCTCTCCGGTGACGATGCCCGTGGGGAACACCGGAATCGCCAGTTGCGAGGCCACGAGCTCTGGCGGCGCGCTGGAGCCGGGATCCGGCAGCCACCAGAGGGACGTGCCGGTGGTCGCGCCAGCGGCGTCGCTGTACGTGCCGCTCAGCCAGACCACGCCGGAGCTGCCGATTGCGACCGCGCGGACCGGATCGGGGCTCTGGTAGAGCACGCGGTAGCCGGTTGCTGGCGCCCAGGTGTGGATCCGGTGCGGCGCGCTTCCATCGACGTCGTCGCGCCACACGTAGACGTCGCTCCACGCGGTGAGATCCGTGACCGAGTGGTGCGGCGCGGGCGCGACGGCGGGCAGCGGCGGGACCTGATCGAGCGACGTGCTCGCGAACAGCTGCGCCACGAGGTAGCCCCAGCTGTTGTCGCTCGTGACCAGCGCATCGATGTCGAAGAGCGAATGGTCGGGCTCCTTGAACGCCCCGTCGAGCACCTGGTAGCTGGCACTCTCGCGATAGCGCACGCGCGCGAACGATGTCGTCGCCGTCTGATCGCTCGCGTTCGGGTCGCTGCTCCAGCGGCGCCAGGTCTCCACGAGGTCGGGACCCAGCGAACGAGTATCGATGGCATTGCACTGAGCGTACCCCAGGGTGCTCGTGGTGCGCGTCTGCGTCGCCGCCAGCGTCACGTTGTGCGTCACGTCCAGCACATCGTTTACCCAGCGATGATCCACGAACGAGCGCACGCGCACGTAGGACGCCTGGCTGTCCCAGTATCCGCGCCAGAGTCCGGCGTACTTCCCGTCGGGATCGAGTCCCAGCTGCGCGACGCGACACCCGTCACCACACGACGTGAACGCGCGCTTCGGGAAGCGGCTGGTCGGCAGGCGCGCCTCGTACGCGTCGCATTTTGCCGGCTCGGGCAGGGCGCGCCACAGGCACGTGTCGTCGAGCCAGTCGAAGCCGGCGTCGAGCGACGGAGCGCCGGCGTCCGGGCAGGCGGGCGGCGCGTCGGCCCCCGCGTCGGCCGGCATCACGACGTCCGCTTGCGCGTCCGCCGGAACGCCGCCCTCGGCGCCGGAGTCCGCGACCGCCGCCGAATTGCCGGTGCAGGCGGTGACGAACGCGACCGCGACGAGCGCGACCGCGACGAGACGTGAACCGGCCCCCATCGCACTCATGATAGCCCAAACGCGCAGTGACGCCGTTGCGGCGGAAAGCGCACGTATTCGGGCGTAGCTTCCGCGATGTCAGACGGCTGTCTTCGCCCGACCTGCCTTCAATGCGTCGACGGCGGTCGAGCGCCTGCGGTGAGGGCGTCGGCAGGCGTGCGCTTCACGCATCGACCACGCGGGGGAGCGTGCCGCCAGGTCGGCCGTAGTGCGGCACCGCGTCCGGAACCTCCGCGGGATCGCCGACGAACTGCTCGCGCGATGGCGAGTAGTACAGGCACCCGAGCTCGGAGGCAGGACGCGACAGGACGAACGCCTCGGCCTGGTCCAGAGCCGCCAGCCACTCCCGCTTGAGCTCCGGTAGATCCGGCGCCTCTGCCAGGTGCAGGCGCCGCACGTCTTCCGATCGCAATGTCCCGCGGCGGCGCAGCAAGTCGAGCAGGAGCGTCGGCGTGAACCCCGGATCCTTCCCGGCTGCCGCCCAGCACAGCGCTCCGAGCGGGAGCACGTGGCGATGCACTTCCATGACGTCGATGAAGTCGCGCGGCTCGTTCCGGCCGGCGAGCGCCAGCAGCTTGTTGATGGCCAGGTCGATGGGGTGAAGCTGGAAGCCGGATACGACGTGTTTCACGGTCGGCAGGAAGCGCCACGCGCTGTCGTGCGCCCACTCCACCTTCGTGGCGTTCGTGCCCCGCCGCACCAGCGCGCGCACGAAGCCCGGCTGTTGCAGCAGCACTTCCAGCCCGTAGCCGGCGTTCTCGAGCGTGGCGCGATCCTGTGCGAAGGCCGAAGCGACGCGCTTCTCGGAGTCGTTGAAGAAGTCGAGGTCGTTGCTGTAGCGCTTGGTGCGTGGCTCGATGTGGAGCGCCGCGCCCCCGGCCAGGTAGCTGTCGGGCGTCCGGTTCGCGGCGAGCAGGCCGAGCACGTCGCTCTGGAAAGGCGTCAGCGGCACAGCTTGGCTCCGCGCTCCCACCCCTTGCGGCCTCCGTAACGCATCAGCCGCTCCGCCACCCACGGGACGTCCGCGAGGGCGATGCGGTAGTCGGGATCCTCGGACCAGAAGCACTGTGCGTGGAGCTCCCGGAAGGCGCGTTGCGCTTCGCGGAGCCGCACCATCTCCCGGGCGCTCTCCGCGCTGAGCTGCCGCCGGCTCGCGCGGCCCCCGCGGCGCCCGATCTCCCGCAGATAGCCGACGACCTCTGGATGCATGCAATATACATAAGCCGCTTACGATAAAAATCAAGCTATATCGGTATATTATGGCCATAAGCTGGGCGCGCGCTCCAGCTATGGCGACAAGCTCGCGCTGGGCTCCGGCGTTTACGAATCGTGCGATCCAAGGCCCAACGCGGAGCCGGGAGGCCGCGTATGTACGTATTCGTAATTTCATTGGAGATGATCGGGTACAGGCGCAATATTGTACCTATTCGTAACAGGAGCGACCCGTGAAGAAGCAGTCGAGAGAGCCACGCTACGGACGCGTCCGGACGCCCGCGGATGTCGGCGAGCTGTGCCGACAGGAGCGTGCGCGGCGTGGGCTCACGCTCGCGGACGTGTACGAGACGACCGGGCTGACGACGCGGTTCATGTCCGAGTTCGAGCGCGGCAAGGAGAACGCCTCGATCGGACGCGCGCTGCGCGCGCTCGAGAACCTCGGGCTCGACCTGATCGTGCTGCCACGCGCGGACGCGGATCGCGTGCTGCGTCGGTGGGGCAAGGATCGATGAACGTGCGGCGGGGCACGGCCTGGTTCGAGGCGCGCCGCGTTGGTGGGCTCATCGACAACGGCGACGGGGTGATCCGCTTCGTCTACGACGAAGCGTGGGTCGAGAGCGGTTTCCCGATCTCCGATCAGCGTTCCCCTCGCGGGAGGTGAGCTCGACGCTCACGCGTTCTTCGCGGGCCTCCTCCCGGAAGGGCTCGTGCGACAGCGCGTCTGCCGGCAGTTCCGGCTTCCTGAAGACGACGACATGGGCTTGCTCCTTGCCATCGGGCGCGACTGCGCCGGCGCGCTCGCCGTGTTGCCGGACGACGCGGCGCCGGCGGACGACGACCCTGCCGTGCCGCTCGACGCCGACGACCTCGCTCACCTCGTGGAGACGCGCGGACAGGCGATGCCGCTGGCCGCCGGACGCCCTCGCTTCTCGCTTGCGGGAGCACAGGACAAGGTTGCCGTGTACGTCGAGAGCGGCGGCTTGTGGTTGCCGACGCGGGAGCGGCCGTCCACGCACATCCTCAAGTTCGAGACCGTGCGGTGCTTGTGCTTCGCCGAGTATGTTGCCAACGCGCTGGCGCGCGAGTCGGGCCTCGCCGTGCCCGGAGAAGCGTACCGCCTCCACGCCGGCGATGCTCCCGCGCCGTATCTCCAGGTGACACGGTACGATTGCGCGCGCGACGCCACGGGGCGCGTGCATCGCATCCACCAGGAAGACGTGACCCAGGCGATGGCGCTCCCGAGCGCGGTCAAGTACCAGGAGGACGGCGGCCCGGGGCTTGGCGCGGTCGCCGCGCTGATCCGACGGCACTCGGCCGACCCCGTGCGCGACATCGCCATCCTGCGCGACTGGCAGATCTTCAACTACCTCGCCGGCAACTCCGACGGCCACGCCAAGAACCTCGCGCTGCTCTACGACCAGGAGAGCCCCGTCCCGCGCCTCGCGCCGCTCTACGACCTCGTCTGCATCGAGTTCCTGAACCGGCTCGGCATGCACTTCGACCGCAGGCTCGCGTTCTTCGTCGGAACCAAGAACGTTCCCGAAGAGATTACGCGCCACGACTGGGCGGCTTGCGCGAAGGACATCGGCGTACCGCCGAAGCGGCTGCTCGAACGACTCCGCGCCATGGCGGAGCAGCTGCCGGCGCTCGCGCGAGCGACGCGGGCGCGCTTCGCCGAGGACTTCGGCGACAACCCCGCGTTCGACCGCTTCGAGGAGAGCATCGCGGATTGCTGCAGCTGGGGCATCCGGAGCGCGTTCGGGAGAGGGTGAAGCCAGCTGGTAGGTTGCCGGTCCGGCGCGGTATCCCGCGGCGAGAAGCGACGGCGCTGGGGACGAGCGCGCGTCCCAGGGCGAGCGGGTCGCGGCGCGGTTCAGGGCGTTCGGTGGGGTCTGCCGGGGTCGAGGGCTTCGAGGTCGGCCTGGACCATCATGCGGACGAGCTCGGCGAAGCCGACGCGGGGCTTCCAGCCCAGCTTTTCGCGGGCCTTGGTGGGGTCGGCCAGGAGCAGGTCCACTTCGGCCGGGCGGAGATAGCGGGGATCGACGGCGACGCGCACCTTGCCTGTTCCGCGCTCCCGCCCGACTTCATGCATGCCCGTTCCCTCCCAGTCGAGCTCGATGCCGGCCTCGTGGAACGCGACCGTCGCGAGCTCGCGGACGGAGTGCGTCTCACCTGTGCCGATCACGTAGTCCTCGGGTTCGTCGGCTTGCAGCATCAGCCACATGGCCTCGACGTAGTCGCCTGCGAAGCCCCAGTCGCGCTTGGCGTCCAGGTTGCCGAGGACGACTTGCTCGCGCCGCCCGAGGGCGATCTCGCGCGGCGGCCTCGGGTGATCTTGCGCGTCACGAAGTTCTCGCCGCGCCGCGGCGACTCGTGGTTGAAGAGGATGCCGTTGACCGCGAACATGCCGTAGGCCTCGCGGTAGTTGATGGTGGCCCAGTACGCGTACAGCTTCGCGACGGCGTAGGGCGAGCGCGGGATGGAACGGCGTGGTCTCGCGCTGCGGCGTCTCGGCCACCTTGCCGAACAGCTCCGAGGACGACGCCTGGTAGAAGCGTGCCTTCGGCGCCCACGTGCGCACCGCCTCGAGGAGCCGCATGGTGCCAAGGCCGGTCACCTCGCCGGTGTACGTCGGGCATGTTGAAGCGAGATGCCGCACGTGCGACTGGGCGGCGAGGTTGTAGATCTCGTCGGGCTGCACGGCGTGGAGGACGCGGGCGAGCGACTCGCTGTCGCCGAGATCGCCGTAGTGCAACTCGAAGCCGACTGCGCGTCCCAGGGTCGTCCCGAAGGTGGTCGATGCGCTGGCGATTGAAGGTCGAGGCGCGACGGACCACGCCGTGGACGGCGTAGCCCTTCGCGAGCAGCAACTCGGCGAGGTAGGAGCCGTCTTGCCCGTTGATGCCGGTGACCAGGGCCGTTTTCATCGGGCGCAAGCGTAGCGCGGGAAACGGCGCGCGTGTCGACCCGTCGCGCGCCTTCGAGCGACGATCATCCGATCCTCGCCGAAGCCGTCGAGCAACTCTTCCGCGCGATCGCCAAGGTCGGGCGTACCGCTGGCGCCCGCTCCGATGCTGGATGGCTCTCGCGGCCAGCGCTTCCGCAACGCGGCCAGCACTTCCGGCCGCATCAAGGCCGGCGGCGGTCGTCCTCGCCGCGATGGAGCGCTGCCCGCACCTGCTCGAACGCCGCGGCGTGCCCCGTGTCCGGCGCCGTGCGCGGGCTCGCGAAGCAGCCCAGGCGTGGCGACAGGGTCGCCGGCTCCACCGGCAGCGGCACGATGCCGAGCTCGCCTTCGCCGTAGTGGTCGAAGGCGCGGTTCGAGCCCGCGGCGACCAGGATGTGCGTCGCGCCGTGGTTCTTGGCGACGATGGCGTCGAGGACCACCGAGGCGGCGGCGATCGCCGGCAGCGGCGCGACGAGGGCGCGGTCGCGGGCGAAGTAGCCGGCGAAGAGCGCGTCCCAGCACGCGCGCCGGACGTCGAGGGGGATGGCGTCGGCGGGCGTGGTGCGGAGCTGGAGCAGCAGGCCGTCGTTCAGCTCGAGGGCGCAGCGCGCGGCGTACTCGTCGGCGAGCACGGGCGGATCGTCGGCGGCGAAGGCGACGACCCGCCGCCAGCCGTGGGCGCGGATGTGGTCGCGCGTGTCGACGGGCGTGGGCGCGGTTCCTGCCGCGCCGAAGCAGCGGATCTCGCCGCCGGCGCAGGTGGGGCCGCCCTCGGGCTGCCACACGTCGTGGATCTCCATCACGGCGACGGGCGCGCCGTCGCGGCGCAGCGCCACCTCGCGCGCCGCGCGGACGCGCGCCACGGCGGCCTCGGGGATCGGCAGCGTGATCGGTACCGGCCACGGCAAGCCGCTCTCCAGGCGCATCTCGCGGATCACGCGCAGGTAGTCCTTGCTGCCCATGAAGCCGGTGAGCGGCGAGTAGCGGCCGCAGGCGATGTTCTCGAGCGCGATCGCGGTCGAGGCGTCGAGCTCGAGCGCCTCCAGGCCCTGCGCGCGCTCGCGCACCGTCTCGGCATCCTGGCCGCGGAGCACGCGGTCGACCAGATCGCGGCCGTGGGGCGCGATCAGCCGGACCTCGTCGCTCGCGGCGAGCAGCTTGCCCCACGCGGGGATGTAGCCGAGCTCCTCGAGCCGCGTCAGGATCTTGCCGACGCTCTGTTCCGGCTCTTCCGAGTCGGTGTACAGGTGCACTTCGGGCGCCTGCGGCGCCTCGTACGGATCGTCGACGCCGGTGAAGTGCTTGATCTCGCCGGCGAGCGCCTTCTTGTAGAGACCCTTGGGATCACGCTCGGCGAGCACCTCGATCGGGCACTCGCAGTAGACCTCGCAGAAGCGATCGGTCGAGCGCCGCACCTCGTCGCGCACGCTGCGGTACGGGCTGATCGCCGCCGCGATGGCGCACGCGCCGCTGCGGGCGATCAGCTTCGCGACGAAGCCGATGCGCCGGATGTTCGCGTCGCGATCCTCGCGCGAGAAGCCGAGCCCGCGCGACAGGTTCTTGCGGACCTCGTCGCCGTCGAGCGTCTCCACGTGGACGCCCCGACGCCGGAGCTCCGCGGCGACGCGCGTGGTCAGGGTGCTCTTGCCCGAGCCGCTGAGACCGGTGAACCAGAGAACGAAGCCTTGACTCATGGGGAAACCACTTGATAGCCGCCTGCGATCTCCGCGGCATGACGCGCTTCGATCACGACGGTGCCGGCGGCGACTTCCGCGGCGATCTGCTGCACGCTCTCCCTCAGCGTGCCCTTCGCTTCGCGGATCTCCGCGGGCACGCCGGCAGCCGATGCCGCCTCCAGCATGGCGGCGAGCGCGCGCTGGATCAGATCGTCGCGCTGGGCCTTCACCGAGCGCTGGAGATCCGCGACCGCGCCGGCGCCGAGGAACGTCTGCGCGGCGAGCGATTCGGCCAGCCGCGCGGCGTGGTGCTGATGCCGGATGTCCGCGAGGATCAGCCGCGCCTGCGCTGCCTTCGCCAGCGCGAGGGCGCGGTCGAAGATCGCGCGATCGACGTCGGTGCCGGAGAACACGGCCATCACGGCGGCTTCGGTCCCTTCCGGCATCGTCAGTGGAACCATGGCAAAAGTGGCCAGAATAGCCAAGCCGCAGCGAGGAAAACCGCGAACGACAGCGTGGTCATCAGCACGCCGGGCAGGGCGACCTGGCGGACGTCGTAGTAGCCGGACGAAAACGCGATGGCGCTCGGCGGCGCCCCGACCGGCAGGGTGAAGGCGAGCCCCGCCGGCACGGCCACCGCGACCGTGACCAGGCGCGCGTCCAGGCCGAAGGCCGGCGCCACCGACATGGCGATGGGTAGCAGCACGGCGACCGCCGCCGCGTTGCTCACGAACTCGGTGAGCACGAACGCGAGGCCGCCCAGCGCCGCCAGGATCAGCGCCGGCGAGCGCGGCAAGCCGCCCATCACCGCCTGGGCGATCCACGCGGTCGCGCCGGTGCGCGTGAGCGCGCTGCCCATGGCGATGGCGCCGCCGTACAAGAGGAAGACGCCCCAGTTCACCGCCTGCTCCGCTTCGTTCCACGACACGGCCGCGAGGGCGAACAGCGCGCACGCGCAGAGCAGCGACAGCGTGGCGAGGCCCACGGTGTGACCGAACAGCGTCCACGACGCGATCGCGAGGATGGTGACCAGGCCGACCTTGATTTCCGTCCGGCTCCACGCGCCGGCGGCGGCGACCTCGCGCTCGAGCTCGACCCGCGCGGCGCTCACGTCGTTCGTCTCGGGCTTGAAGAACAGGTTGAGGAGCGTCGCGGCGACCGCGACCAGGACCAGCGCCACGGGAGCGGCCGCCGCGCTGTACGCGGTGAAGTCCAGGCTCTGGTGCGTCGTCTCTTTCAAGATGCCGATGGCGAGCGCCGCGCGCGCGCCGCCGAGCAGCGTGGCGATGCCGCCGGTGATGCAGCCCCACGCCATCGACAGGTAGAGCAGGATCGCCAGCTTGCTCCGGCGCGGCTCCAGTTTGAGCGCACGGGTGATGGTCGACACGGTGGGGAACACGATGGCCGCCACGGCGTGCTCCGGCATGATGCACGAGAGCAGCGCGCACGTGACGAGGATCCCCAGCGCGAGCTTCCGCGCCGAACCGCCAAACCTGACCAGCACGAACAGCGACAGCCGCCGGCTCAGCCCCGACGTCATGAGCGCGGCGGCGAGCACCAACGCGCCCAGGATGAAGAAGACCGCCGGATTGCCGAACAAGGGAAACGCGTCGGCGGGGGCCATCGCGCCGAACAGCGGCAAGCTCGCCAGCACGAGCAGCCCCGTCACCGCGAGCGGCAGCGCGCCGCTCACCCACAAGATGACGGCCATGGCGAACACGCCGAGCGCGACCTCGCCCGGGCGCGTGAGCCCGCGCGCGAGGGGCAATACGGCGGCAGCGCCCGGCGCGCCCAGCGCAAGGAGCAGCCAGCCGTAACGCCGGCGCTGCCACGCGTACCCGATCACCACCGTCTCCGGTGCCGGACGCTAGCAGATGTTTCAGGGGCGCCTATGGCTCAGAGTGAAACGAAGCGCGTGCGAAGCGAAGGCCATGCCGCGCAAGCGCGCGCGCTTCTTGGGCCTCCGCGGGGGTTCCCTCGCGCGGTTCGGCAAGCGACCTGTCCTGGGACAGGTGATGTCGGGCCGGCGCGGAAGGGCGCGCGGGGTGCCACGTCGAGCTCGGCACGGTCAGGGCGCGTCGGGCCAGCGGCGGTCGCGCTTGAGCGCGACGCGCAGGGTGTCCAGGGCGGGCTCGCCCATCGCGTCGATGGCGCGCTGTCGCTCCGCGTCGAGGTCGATGCCGAGCAGCTCGCAGAGATCGCGCACGGTGCTGCGGAGTCCTTCGACGCGTCCTTCGACGCGTCCTTCGATGCGTACGGCGTCGAGATTCTCGTAGCCTTCACGCTGCAGCAGGTTGATGAGCAGCGCTCGCGCCGCCGCGGATCGGTCGTAGAGCGCCTCGACAGGTACAGCGTTCTTGAGCACGCCGGGTGCGGCGAGCGCGTCGCCGGGCAGCACGGTGCGGACCGCCTCGCCGCTGGCGTGCACATCCACGCGCCGCGGACCGACCAGATGTACAACCCAGACGTAACGCGTGCCGGCGTCCAGCAGATCGCGGATCTTGTCCGCGAGCTCTTGTGCATCCTGCCCGGTATCGGCGTACTCGATGGCGAGGCCCGGTGCGCCGCTGACCCAGCCGGGCGCATCCGGCACGTTGCCGACGGCCACGTCCGGCGCGCGGAGGTTGCCCGGTTCCGACGAGTAGCCCGCGTCCACGCCGACCTCCTCGACGTCCGGGTCGAACCCCACCACAGCACCGCCCATGGCGTTGCTCCGCGCGTGCCGTCTGCCGGCCGGCGCGCAGTACACGGGATGCCCGTCGGACAGCTCGTAGCGATCGCCCGGCTTGATCTGGTCCGCGCGGAAGGGCCCGCGCTCGCCGCGTCCGGGTGCCTTCGTCGTCATGCGTGCAGTGTAGCGCACGCTGCAGGTACGGGAAGCCGCGCCTGGCGGGGCGCTTGCCGCGGGTCATCGACGCCCGCCCGCGATCCGGCGACCTGTCCTGGGACAGGTGGTGGCGGTGCGGCGCGGACCACGAGGTGGCGCGGGCTCGACGGTCGAGGAGGCCGACGAGCATTTGCGCGAAGCGGTCGGACTGTTCGTCGAGGAGGCCGCCCGCACGGGTCGCTCGACCAAGACGGGTTCAAGTTGGCTCGCGAGCGAGGGGACCGTGCGCCGACCTGTCCCGGGACAGGTGATGTCGGTGCGGCGCGGAAGCGCGGTGGGAGCGGCAGAAAATCGATCGGCGATGTCGAATTTCGCTAGACGGCTTTCGCGAGCGCCACGGACGCGCAGCGATGATCGCTTGCCAAGATGCGGCGTGCTCGCGCTGTGGCGGCGCGTGCGGGCGTTGCGGCGCGAAGACGAGATCGATGCTGTCCCGCGTGCCGAACGCGCGCTCCCGGACGGCGGAGAGGGTCGAAATTTCGCGTGGTATGCCGGTGGACATGGAGGGGATGGACATGGAGACGGACGATGGATGCGAAGGGCCTGTCGGACGCCGACTTGCTCGCGCGGATTCATCGCCTGGTGGGCGCGGAGCGCGCTTGCTTGGCGGATGTGATCGAGCACCTCGTCGAGATCGATCGGCGACGGCTGTACCTCGACCAGGCGTGCGCGTCGCTCACGAGCTATTGCGTCGAGCGGCTGGGTTATAGCGAAGACGAAGCTGGCAAGCGCGTGCGCGTGGCGCGCCTGGCGCGGCGCTTGCCGCAGGTCATCGACGAGATCCGCGGCGGCAGGGTGCATCTGACCGGCCTGTTCCTGCTCGCGCATCATCTCGATGCCGGGAACTACGACGATGTGATCGCGGAGGCGCGCGGCAAGACGAGGCGCGCGATCGAGCTGATCGTTGCCGCGCGCTTTCCGAAGCCGGACGTTCCGGATCGGATCGCGGCGCGGAACGATCGGGTGGCGCCGCTCTCGGCGTCGCGGTGGGCGGTGCAGTTCACGGCCAGCGCGGAGCTGGCGGACAAGATCGAACGCGCGCGGGAGCTCTCGAGCCACGCGCTGCCGAGCGGTGATCTGGCCGCGCTGTTCGAGCGCGCGATCGACGCGCTGATCGAGCGCGAGACGAAGCGACGGCTGGGCGCCGGCAAGGCGCGCAAGCGGCGGGCGACGGCGCCCGGATCGCGGCATGTGCCGGTGGACGTGGCGCGCGAGGTCGAGGAGCGGGACGGCGGGCAGTGCACGTTCGTGGACGACCAGGGCAGGCGTTGCAGCGCGCGGCGCTTTCTTACGTTCGAGCACCGGTATCCGTACGCGCTGGGCGGGCCGGCGACGGCCGCGAACCTCGAGCTCTTGTGCGCCGCGCACAATCGCCATGCGGCGCGGCGCGTGTTCGGCGACGAGCACGTGGAAGCGAAGAAGGTCGAGCGCGCGCTGGTGAAGATGGGGTTCAGCGAGCGCGACGCGCGGCGCGCGATCGACGCAGGTGCGCGCGAGGGACGCAGCGCGCGGGAGGGACGCGGTGCGCGCGAGGGACGCGGCAGTGCGCGCGGACGGGAGCGCGCGGTGGCGGCGGGGGTCGAGGAGTTGCTGCGGGCGACGCTCGCGGTGCTGGTTCCGGAGCAGGTGGCTTGATGCGTGAGTGCTCGCGACGGACGCAGCGCGCGGGACGGACGCAGCGCGCGGGACGGACGCAGCGGCGGGGGTCGAGGAGTTGCTGCGGGCGACGCTCGCGGTGCTGGTTCCGGAGCAGGTGGCTTGACGCGTGAGTGCTCGCGATTCCGCCGATCCGGCGACCTGTCCTGGGACAGGTGGTGGCGTGATGCCGGTCCGGCGCGGGAACGCGGCGGGGCGGAGCTTCGAGGCTGGGGGCCACGCGAGGCGCGAACAGTCCGGGTCACGCTGAAGCCGGCGGTGGGGTCACGCTGAGCCGGCGGCAGGGTCACGCTGAAGCCGGCGGTGGGGTCACGCTGAAGCCGGCGGTGGGGTCACGCTGCAGCGAGCCGGGTCACGGTCCGAAGGGGGTGGGGTCACGGTGAAGCCAGCAAGCGGGTCACGCTTCAGCCAGCCGGGTCACGGTTCGTCGAAGACGGCGCGGGTGGCTAGGAGGGTGAGGATTTCGGCGGCTGCTTGTTCGGGGTCGAGGGTGTCGAGGGATACGGTGGCTTCGGGGTCGCGGGGGGACTCGTAGCTGGGGGCGGAGTGGGCGCGGTCGTAGGCGCCGCGGGTGTCGCGCTTGCGGCAGGCGTCGAGGGAGGTGGCGACGTGGACTTCGATGAAGCGGTCGGTGCCGACGGCGTCGCGGACGGCGGCGCGGTCGGCGCGGAGGGGGGAGGCGAAGGCGAAGATCGCCAGGACGCCGGAGTCGGTCATGCGGCGGGCCATCTCGGGGGTGAAGCGCGGGCTGGAGCCGTCGGGGCGCGCGCGGCTGGACAGGCCGTCGTCGGGATCGACGACGATGGCGACGCGGCCCGCGTCGAAGAGGCGGCGCTCGAGGGCGTAGGCGATGGCGCTCTTGCCGGACGCGGGGAGGCCGGTGAGCCAGACCGTGGCGCCGGACTGGGCGAGGCGCTCGCGACGCTCGGCGGGGCTGACCTGGGTGTGGGGGGCCTGCTCGGTGGAGCTGTCGAGCTCGGTGGCGCCGCTGGCGGCGGGGTCGCCTTCGAGGATCATGCCGGCGGCGACGGTGTTGTTGGTGAGCGAGTCGACCAGGATGAACGCGCCGGTGCTGCGGTTGCGGGCGTAGGCGTCGCAGAACAGCGGGGTGTGGCAGGCGATGGTGACGCGACCGATGTCGTTCAGATCGAGGCGCTCGGCGGGGACGTCCGTCAGGAGCTCGAGGTTCTTGGTGTAGGCGACGCGCGTGACCTCGGCGCGGACCATGCGCGTGGTGTGCTTGAGGAAGTAGCTCTTCTGGCGGTCGAGCGGGCGCTCGCTCATCCACACGAGCATGGCGTCGAAGCGTTGGGTGACGCGGGTGGACGCTTCCGGGTGGACGATCATGTCGCCGCGGCTGATGTCGATCTCGTCGGCCAGGCGCAGGGTGACGCTCATGGGCGCGAAGGCCTCGTCGAGCTCGCCGTCGAAGGTGTCGACGGACGTCACGGTGGTTTCGCGCCGTGAAGGCAAGACCATCACCCGATCGCCGCGGTGGATCACGCCGGAGGCGATCTGGCCGGCGTAGCCGCGGTAGTTCAGGTCCGGTCGGATCACGTACTGGATCGGGAAGCGGAAGTCGTCGAGGTTGCGGTCGTTCGCGACGGGGACGGTCTCGAGGTGCTCGAGCAGGGTGCCGGCGCCGTACCAGGGAGTGAACGTGCTCCGGTGCACGATGTTGTCGCCGCGCAGGGCGCTGATGGGGAAGAAGCGCACGTCGCGGAAGCCGAGCTTGGTGGCGAAGTCGAGGAACTCGCGGCGGATGCGCTCGTAGACGTCCTGGCTGTAGTCCTCGAGGTCCATCTTGTTCACGCACACCGCGAGGTGCGGGATGCCGAGCAAGGACGCGATGTACGCGTGACGGCGCGACTGCTGCAGGACGCCGAGGCGCGCGTCGATCAGGATGATGGCGACGTTGGCGGTGGACGCGCCGGTGGCCATGTTGCGCGTGTACTGCACGTGGCCGGGCGTGTCGGCGATGATGAATTTGCGCTTGTCGGTCGAGAAGTAGCGGTAGGCGACGTCGATGGTGATGCCCTGCTCGCGCTCGGCCTTGAGCCCGTCGGTGAAGAGCGAGAAATCGATCTCCATGCCGGCCCGGCTGGAAGCGCGCTTCACCGCCGAGAGCTGGTCCTCGTAGACGCCGTGGGTGTCGTGGAGCAGGCGGCCGATGAGCGTGCTCTTGCCGTCGTCCACGGAGCCGACGGCGACGAAGCGCAGGAGCTCTTTCTCCTGGTGGCGCTTCAGGTACTCGTGGACGTCCTGTTCGAGTGCGAAAGTCATGATGGGGTTGATGCCGGTCCGGCGCGGAATGGACGCGGGGAGGTCGGGGAAGACGTCGGGAATCTACTCCGTTGCGCGGGAAAATGCAGGGATTCAGTGCGGGTTTCCCTGCCGCTGAGCTATCCGCGGCGACCTCCCGGATGATGTGGATGCTCTCCGCCTCCAGCTGGCGGAGGTGGCTCAAGTGGTGGGCGGCGAGGGGCTGGGACGTCCGGCCTGATGCCTGGCGCCCCACCTCCCACCTCAAGTTGCCCGCGGCTCCCGTGACCCGCAGGCGCCCGCCGTGCACGCCTTCGAGGTGACACCAGGTGCAGAGCGCGATGACGTTCTCGTCGTCGTCGCTGCCGCCCTGTGATCGGAAGCGCACGTGGTGCGGCGTGACGTCGTGTCGCGAGCACACGGGGCTCGAGCACGTGTAGCGGTCGCGCGCGTAGATGTGCGCGTATTTCTCACTGCGTTGTGAGAGGTGCCGCCAGGTTTCCCAGAACGTGTCGCACAACAGTCGCACGAAGCTGGTGCTCCGCGGCAAGAGCTTGCGCGTCATGCCGGCGAGGGTCCGCCAGAACCACGCCGTGTCCCGCGTCACGTGCAGATCCACTCGCAGGCCCTGCGCGCCCGCGCGCAGCTTGGCGGACATCTGGCCCTGCGCTTGGAGCACGGCGTCGCGGTCGCCCGACAGCACCCGCGACTCGAGCCGGCGGATCTCCTCCACGGTCTGCTCGGACGGTGGTGCCGCTTGGCCGCCTACGTCGCGCACGAGCTCGGCGGCCCGCACCTCCTCTTCAAGGTGCTTCACCGTGCGCGCCTTCGCGCGATCCACCCACACGTCGGCCGTCTCCGCGGTCGCGACCCGCGAGATCAGGAGCGCCGCTTCGTAACCGATCTCCCCCGCACCCAGTGCTCCGCGCACGCGATCGCACCAGCGCCGCGCCAGCGCGACCTTCGCCTTGAAGCTCGACGGCGACAGGCCGAGGCGCTCTCGCACGTATTGCGATTCGGTTGCGTATCCGAGCCGACGCCAGCCCTCGGCCTCGTGCAGCGCCCGCGCAAGACGCGCCAGCTCCACCTCTCGCTGGGCGATTTCGCGCGACAGCTCGTGGATCCGCGCGTCCAGCGCCTGCAGGCTCCCGGGCAGCTCGTACAGGGGCGCGGCCGGGTATGCCGCCCGGACCGCGCGCGCTGAAATTCTTCTCGCAGCGCTGCTCCGCCTCCTCGCGCCACGCTTCGAGCTGCTCCCGCCACTTCGCCTGCGCGTCGACCTCCCGCCTCCCGCGCCTCGAACACCGCAAGGTCCCGCGCCGGCAAGACAAACATGAGAGAGCTGTAGCTCTCCTGCAGGAGCGCGGTCGCGAAGTCGTCCGTGGTGCCCGCTTCGAACGCTTGCTCCGCGAAGCGCCGGGTCCATTGCAGGAGCCACGCATCCTCTGCGCTGACGGTCACGCCGAGCGTTACCGTCTCGGGCTGCGCGGACTGCATCTCCTGCTCGGGCTGTGCGACCCACCGCGCCCGCATCTCACGCACCGTGGAGCGGCACGCGAGCGCCGTCAGCTCCGCGTCCGTTTCCGCGGTCGCGTGGCGCGCGACAAGCTCCGCCATGCACCAACCGATGGCGCCGCCAGAGAGTGCGGCGCGGAGCTGCGGGAGCGCCGCCAGCCGCTGCGCGAGCAAGCGTGACTCGTTGGCCCAGCGCCCGCTCCGGCCGCAGCGCTCCTTGGCGTAGGCGCCGAGCGACGAGAACCCGAGCTCGTGATGCCCGGCTGGCCGGACCAGCGCATCCAGAAGCTCCCCCAGCACGACGCGCGCCCGCCCCTCACCGCGCACCAGCTCCGCGAGCCGCGCGTCGAGCCGCACGACCGCATCCGGCGGGGCCGCGCGCGCCCGGTGCACCCGCGCATCGAACGGCCGCGCAGCAGCATCCGTTCCGGCAGAAAACATGGGGGTAGGCTAGCTATAGCTGAACAGATGTCAAGTCATTGGCGACGAAGAAATGGTGGACGTCGAGGAGCGGGCCGCGCCCGCTTCGCGGCGAGTGCTTCGCGGCATCCGCGCGGGGCCTGCGAGTGCTTCGCGTCGTGCGCGCGGGGCCTGCGAGTGCTTCGCGGCATCCGCGGCATCCGCGCGGGGCCTGCGAGTGCTTCGCGTCGTGCGCGCGGGGCCTGCGAGTGCTTCGCGGCGAGTGCTTCGCGGCGAGGGCTTCGCGGCGTGCGCGCGGGGCCTGCGAGTGCTTCGCGGCGAGTGCTTCGCGGCATCCGCGCGGGTCCTGCGAGTGCTTCGCGGCGAGTGTTCGCGCGGCGCCGGGGCGAGTGCTTCGCGGCGAGTGCTTCGCGGCGTGCGCGCGGGGCCTGCGAGGGCTTCGCGGCGTCGCGCATCCGCGCGGGGCCTGCTCGATGCCGACTTGCCATGCGATTCGTGCGCGTCGCGCCGCCACTGCAAAGCACGGTTCGACAATTTCAAGAGTCGTCGGTGATGCGGGGTAGCGTGCCGCCCGGTCGGCCATGGTGCGGCACCGCGTCCGGCACGTCCGCCGGATCGCCGGATCGCCGACGAACCGCTCGAGCGACGGCGAGTGGTACAGGCACCCCAGCTCCGCCAGCTCCGCTGGAGGACGCGAGCGGACGAAGGCCTCGGCCTGGTCCAGCGCCGCCAACCAGCTCGCGCTTCAGCTCCCCGAGGTCCGGCACCTCCGTCAGACGCAGGCGCCGCACGTCTTCCGGTCGCACACGTCTTCCGGTCGCACACGTCTTCCGGTCGCACACGTCCCGCGCCGACGCAGCAGGTCGAGCAACAGCGGCGGAGTGAACCCGGATCCTTCCCCGCTGCTGCCCAGCACAGTGCCCCGAGCGAGAGCACGTGGCGATGCACTTCCATGATGTCGATGAAGTCGCGCGGCTCGTTCCTGCCGGCGAGCGCCAGCAGCTTGTTGATGGCGAGATCGATGGGGTGGAGCTGGAAGCCGGACAGCTCGTGCTTTACGGTTGGCAGGAAGCGCCACGCGCTGTCGTGCGCCCGTCGACCATGCGGACGCCGGCGCGCTGCGCGGAGAGTCGTTGAAGCAAATCGAGGTCGTTGCTGTAGCGCTTGCGTTGCGGCTCGAGGTGCAGCGCGCGCGACGCCCGCGGGATAGCTGTCAGGCGTCAGGTTGGCGGCGCGCAGGCTTTGCAGGCTCGAGCTTGAAACGCTGTCAGCGGCACAGCTTGGCTCCGCGCTCCCAGCCCTTGCGACCCCCGAAGCGCATCAGCCGATCCGCCACCCACGGAACGTCCGCGAGGGCGACGCGGTAGTCCGGATCTTCCGACCAGAAGCATTGCGCGTGGAGCTCGCGGAACGCGCGCTGCGCTTCACGAACGCGCACCATGTCGCGCGCGCTCTCCGTGCTGAGCCGGCGCCGGCTCGCGCGCCCCCCGCGGCGGCCGATCTCGCGCAGGTAGCTCGTGGTCCTGGGATCCAAAAGCAAGGTGTATCCGCGGTGTAAGCCCATTCATGCGTCCAGCGGCACCAGGCGCGGCGCCGGATCGATCGCCAGACGCACCGCGCGGAAGTGGCGCTCGTCCGTGGTCACGATCACCGCTGCACGATGCCGCTCTGCTTGCGCCATGACGACGGCGTCCACGAGACCGAGCTGCAAGTCCGCATACTGTCCGAGCAGCTCCGCCGCGCGTGGCAGATCGCGCGCGACGTTCCCGTCCACGGCGTAGAGGCCTTCGCGCAGGTCGGTGGCGAACGCCAGCGCGACGTGATTGCCGAGCCGCTTCGCCGCGAGGTAGTCCACCTCCGGCAGGATCGCCCACGGCAGGATCCAGTCGGGCTCCTTCTCGAAAAGGCGCGACACCGACTGGTGGTGCCGATCGTCGCGGTCGAGCAGCGCGAGGATGCCGCCGGTGTCGGCGACGATCATCCCGGTGCGCGTCGTCATCGCTCCTCGCCGAAGCCTTCAAGCAGCTCTTCCGCGCGGTCGCTCAGGTCCGGCGTGCCGCTTGCGCCGGCTCCGATGCTGGACGGCAGCCGTCGTTTTCCCCCAGCTTGATAGGCGACGAGCGCTTCCCGGATGATCATCGCCTGCGTGCGGCCGGTGGCATGCGCAAGCCGGCGGATCTTCTCGTAGATCTTCTCGTCCAAGTAGATCGTCGTCTTGTGCATGCTCGACATATATGGCGCGCATGCTATCGCGTCAAGCATGCGGAAACATCGAGAGTTTGCGGTATCGCGGCGGTTGACGGGCAACCGTCACGGAACCATAATGGTTGCATAATGGTTGCATAATGGTTGCCTGGAGGTGGCGATGGCCTCGTTGACGTTGAAGAATCTGCCGGACGACCTGGTCCACGCACTCCGGCGGGCAGCGGACCGTGATCGCCGGAGCCTGACCCAGGAGACCATCCACCTGCTGGAGGTTGCTCTCCGGGACGGCGAGCGAGCGACGGTGCGCAGCGCCACCGCCGAGGCGCAGGTGGCCGCCTGGCGCAGGCTTGCCGGGAAGTGGGAGTCCGACGTCGCCGACGCGAACGAGGCCGAGCGCATCATGGAGCGGCGGACTGCCGGGCGTGAGGTCGATCTTTGAGGGTGCTCGACACCGACACGTGCATCGCCATCCTGCGCGGCAACGAGGCGGTCATCGAGCGCCGGGCGGCGACCGCCGATGACGTGGCCACCACATGGATCACGGCCGCCGAACTTTACTACGGTGCCGCGAAGTCGGTGGCACCGGAGAAGAACCGCGGGGTCGCGAAGGCGTTCCTTGCAACGCTACCTGTGCTGGGGCTCGATGACGCTTCGGTGCAGATCTTCGGCGAGGCGAAGGCGCTGCTCGAGAAGCAGGGACAGCGGCTCGCGGACGCCGATCTCCTGATCGGCGCCATCGCCGTGGCGAATCAAGCCATCGTCGTCACGGGGAATCGGCGTCACTACGAACGCATCCCCGGCGTCACTGTCGAGGACTGGATCCGGCCGTGAAGACGTGTCCGAGCACGTGGCGGCGATCGTGCCGATCAGTGCAGCGGATTGCTCGAGCTCAAGCCGCACTTGACGGATCGCCAGGCCGACGCGTTGTGGAGCGCGGTCGCGGAGGAGCGGCGCGCGGGGACGCTCACCACGTACGGCTCGCCGGAGGAGCTCGTGACGCAACTGTCGGATCCCGCCGGCGCCAAGCCGCGCAATGCCTCGTCGCTCAACCAGCGAGGCAAGACGGCGCGCAAGCCGCCGCAGCAAGACGGCGCGCAAGGCCACGCGCCGGAAATGAAGCTCACGCTGACGGAACGCGCGCAGGTCGCCATTCGCGCGCTTGACGCACGACGAGATGCGGCGGTTCTTGCGGAGCTTGTGACGCTCTCGGTACTTGTGGACCAGGAGCCAATCACACTGTCCTGCCGCAGCAGCGTTTGAACTTCTTCCCCGAGCCACAGGGACAGGGAGCGTTGCGCCCGGGTGTGGCGGGCGACGGCGCTTCCACGGCGGCCGGCACGACCCGCGTGCCGATGTCCTTCATCACGGCGTAGCGACGCGCGAAACGCTCGACGTACTTCGGATGTCGCTTCCGGAATGCGCTCCACAAGCGCTCGAGGCGCGTACGCTCGCGCGCGTTGTTCGTGGGCTCCAGACGCGGCGTTCCCGATCGTTTCACCTTCACCCGTCCAGGCGGCGGTGCACCCCGTGGCATGCGGGCCGTGAAGTCGACGATGACCTCGCCGCATTCGCAATCCGGTCGGATGCAGTACAGCTCCGAGGCCTCGAAGAGACAGTCGTCCTGCACGTAGAAGTCCCGGCGGACGCCGGCCAGCATCTCGCTATACGCGAGCAAGTCGCCGGGCTGCCAGCCGCGGATGACCACCTCGCTCGCAGCCCGGACCCGCAGCTCCGGGTCTGGCCGCCCTTTCCCGCGGTACCAGAGACGACCGATTGCATCGAGGAGATCGCCGTCGATGCGATCGACGATCGCGCGGACGTGCGGCACCGCCGCGAGATCCAGGGCTTCGTCGCTCGCTGGCGCAGTCACGTGACCGGTGTCGATGTCGAGCTGGAACACATCGACGCCCTCGAGCTTCGACGCGACCTCGGCGTAGTCCGATGCCGCCTCCCAGGCGGTCCGGACCACCGCGCCGCGTTCGAGCAGCGCGTCCCGCCCCGCGGTCGTCGCGAGCACGAGCGCCGAACGGCACGAACATTCCGGGTCGGGGCACGTGTGGACCCAGATCCAGGTGGGATCACCGCCCGGGAGGTCGAATAGACCGTCGTCCGGGGCGAGGCGCACGGCGTTCGACGTCCCTGATTCGGCGCGGGTCATGGCGAGGGGGATTCTACGCATCCTGGTCAGGGTTTCCACTCGCCGGGCGCCGGCGTGCCGCTAGCTTCCCGCGTCAAGCACGCGGAAGCAGCGAGCGTTTGCCGGTCCGGCGCGGTATCCCGCGGGGCGACGGCGGCAGGCCAGGTGCGGCCACCGTGTCCGGCGCGCGCCTCGTGCTAGGCTGAAGTGTGAGCTTCGACCGCATCACGATCGATCCCGCCAAGATGGGCGGCCAGCCCTGCATCCGGGGAATGCGGCTGACCGTGCGCCGCCTGCTCGAGGCGCTCGCGACGTACCCGGATCGCGAGGAGCTCAAGCGGCAGTATCCGGAGCTCGACGACGAGGATATCCGCCAGGCATTGGCGTACGCGGCGACGCTGGTTCCGGATCGTCTTCCCGCCGCGTCGTGAAGCTCCTGCTCGACCAGGGGCTGCCGCGCGGAGCCTGCGACGTTCTCGCCGATCGAGGTCTCGACGTGGTCCACGCTGCCGAGGTCGGGCTCGCCGCGGCGTCGGACGAGACCATCCTCCAATGGGCGGAAGCCGAGGGGCGCATCCCGATTACGTGAGCCAAGCCAGGTAGGGCGGATCTCGTTTCGTCACCGCGTCGCGTCGATGACCGATTCGAGGCGCTGGATCTCGCGTCGCGCCACGCCGGCGGCGCGCGCGATCGTCGGCCAGTCGTCGAATGCGCGTCGGACCTCGCGCTCGATGCGCAGCGCCGCCTTGTCGCTCAAGCGGTAGAGCTCGCGCGTCCGGTGCACGGTGGCGACGTCGGGGACGCCTGACGTCGCGTCGAGCGCGAGCGCGTGCTCGTCCTTGTCCGGGTTAGGGTTCATGTCGAACGCGGGGGCGAGGCGCCAACCTGCCGCGCCGCGCAGGAAGCCGTGGTTTCGCAGGTGGTCGTCGCGGTTGCCGACGAGCACGTTGAACACGACCCTGCGGTAGAGCTCGGCGAGATCGGCCGCGAGGGTGTCCGGGTCCCCGTGATCCTGCAGTGCCTGTGCGACGTCGAGGTAGCTCGCCGCATCGCCGTCGTTGGCGAAGACGAGCGTCATCGCCGACGCGTACAGCCGCCGGCCGCGCTTTTCGCGATCGAAGCGGCGCGCCGCAAACGTATGGTGTGCGCCTCCGAGCTTCAGCAATCGCGCTTCGGGCACGCGGACGCGGGCCGCTTTCGCCAGCACGTGCGCGAGCCATTCCCACGCGCCGACGTCGTGGCGGTCCTGGCGACCGGGGAACTTGGCGAGCCACAGCGAGCCGTCGGGTTCGGAGAACGTCGCCTTGGGGCGCGCACCGCCAAGGCTGGTGCCCGGCGCGACAAGCTGCCGCAGCCAGGCTTCGTACTCCGGGCGTTCCTCGCTGCCCGTTTCGTCGATCGCGCGCGCGATAGCCTGCAATTCGCGCAAGCGAGCCGCGGGTGGCACGCCGAGTGCGCGGTCGTCGAGCAACCGCTGCCCGCTACGCAACCTGAGCGCGCCCATGCGCGCCACGTCGGAGACTCCGACCAGGAAATCCCACTCGCCGAGCCGGCGCGCCTTGCGTCCTTCCGTGCGAGCCTCCGCGGCCTCGCGGCGTTCCATCAGGACGCGCCCCCAGCGGTCTGGCGCCGTATCCCGGAACAGGGCAAACATTCCGGCTCGCGTTGCCGCGAAGAGATCGCCGGGGACGAGCGGGAGGTCAGGTCCAAGCGGGAACGCGTCGTGGGCTTCGAGCCATGCGTTCGAATACGTGAAGCGCACGACCTCGGCGCTCGCCCGCCGGTCGCGCGCGAGCGTGCCCACATCGAGCGGCCCCGAACGGCGCGCGTCATCGAGCACCACCGTTACGGCGTCACTCATGACGCCTTCGCCGCGCGACCGCGGGGAGCGCCCTTCTGTTGGATGTCCTGCAATCGACGGCCGAGCTCGTCGTCGGCGGCGAGGCGGTCGATGTCCGAGGCGAGGCCGAGCACCTGGAGGATGCGCAGGATCGTCGCGAGGCTGACCCCCGCGTCGCCATGCTCGAGCTTGCGCAGGGTAGGGACCGAGATGCCGGCCCGGACCGCCAACGTGTGCTGCGTCATGCGCCGGCGCCGGCGTGCCGCCGCCAGGCGCTCGCCGAGCGCGGCAATCTGGCGTTCCGCAGCGGGGAACGTGGCCGGACGGCGCTTGGGCATATAAATAAAGATAGCGATCAGAGCTTCAAAAGCAAAGTTTATTATGCATGCTAAACGGCGCCGAAGCGCAGGAGCTCCTTCTCCGTCGCGGCGGCAGCAGGTTTGACGGTCTCCGGCCTGGATGGGCCGTCGGACTGTTCGTCGAGGAGGCCGCTCGCATGGGGACGCTCGACCAGATTCTTGAAGAGGCAGGATACCGGCGCGTGGAGTCGGACTGGCTCCCGCCAGAAGTGCTCACGTCGATCGAGCGAGCGTGGAGGCCGTCGGGTTCCGATGGCGCGCGCCAACACGTCGCGATCGTATCGCCGTGCTCGGCCGCATGCTGGCACCAGGGTTTCCGCGCGAGAGCGTGGGCCGTGCGCGGGTGCGGCACGCGGGTGCGGCACGCGGGTGCGGCACGGACAATTGCGCCACCCTGTCGATTTCGCTTGACGCGATTCCATGGCTCCCGACCATCGATATTGAGTCTTTGTATCGACATGGCGATTGTCGGCGCCACAGCGCGCCGCTGACGGCTTTGCGTGCGATGGGTGGGAAATTTGCCGTTCCAGGGCTCGAAACGCTGTCCGGTGGCGCTCCAGGTCGGTCGGAGATCGCGGGTGTAGAGTCGCTGCCATGGAAACCACGAATATCACTCTTGGCGCGCTCGCGAACGAGGTGTTGCTCGCGAACACCCGCAAGCTGGTCGGCCGCACGAACCAGACCCTCGCCGCGCTGCTCGCCCACCTGGGGGAAGTCGAGGCGCGCGGGCTGCACCGCGAGCGCGCCTGCACCAGCCTGTACACCTACTGTATCTACGAGCTTTGCATGTCCGAGGACGCCGCGGCTCGCCGTGCCCGCGCCGCCCGGCTGTGTCGCGAGGTTCCGGCCCTGCTCGAGCGCGTCGCGAGCGGCGAGCTGCACTTGACGGGTCTGCTGCTGATCGGGCCGCATCTGACGCCGGAGAACCAGTTCGAGGTGCTGGAGCGCGCGAAGCATCGCACGAAGAAGGAGCTGTTGAAGCTGCTGCGCGAGCTCGATCCGCTGCCCGA
Source organism: uncultured delta proteobacterium (assembly GCA_963775185.1). Classification (GTDB taxonomy): domain Bacteria; phylum Myxococcota_A; class Polyangia; order Polyangiales; family Polyangiaceae; genus JAPSGB01. Next base: position 446,536 of record CAVZIE010000027.1, read on the forward strand.
CGTGCCGGCGCGGGTCGAGCCGCTCGGCCCGGCGGCGGGGGGCTTCACGATCCCGCGTGCGCCGACCTGGGGCCAGTGGTGGACGTCCCTGGTGCGGGTGCGCGATCTCGAACCGGGCGAACGACCGCGCGACTGGACGGAGCCGGACGGCGACACCTTGGGCGACAGCATCGACGATGCGGAGCATGAACCCGCGCCGGCGCGCGACGACTCGCGGGACGACAGGCGTGTCGACACGCGGGACGACACGCGGGACGACAGGCGGGTCGACACGCGGGACGACAAGCCGCAGCGCTACAAGGTGCAGTTCACGGCGACGGACGAGTACGTCGCGCTGCTGGAGCGCGCGAAGGATCTGCTCTCGCACACCGGCGGGGACCGGCGGACCGATCGCTCGAGACGATCCACCTGCGCGCGCTGCAGGCGCTGGTGGCGAAGCTGGAGAAGCGGCGCTTCGGCGTCGGGGCGAAGCCGCGGAGCACGAGCACGAGCACGAAGCGTGCCGGCGTACCGCGCCAGCGCGGGTCCAATTCGAACGCGAAGCCGGAGTCGAAGCCGGAGTCGAAGCCGGGGTCGGAGTCGGAGCCGAAGCTGGAGTCGGAGCTGGGGTCGGAGCTGGGGTCGGAGCTGGGGTCGGAGTCGAAGCTGGGGTCGGAGTTGGGGTCGGAGTTGGGGTCGGAGCTGGGGTCGGAGTCGAAGTCGGGGTCGGAGCTGGGGTCGGAGCTGGGGTCGGAGCTGGGGTCGGAGTCGGGGTCGGGGTCGGAGCTGGGGTCGGAGCTGGGGTCGGATGAAGCTGGAGTCGAAGCCGGGGGCGAAGCCGAGCCGGCATATCCCGGTCGCCGTGCGTCGCGAGGTGTGGGAGCGCGATGGCGGGCGCTGCACCTACGTGGACGAGCGCGGCCAGCGTTGCCGTGAAACCGCGATGCTGGAGCTGCACCACGAGCGGGCCTTCGCTCTTGGTGGGCCGCCGACCGCGGCGAATATCTCTCTCCGATGTGCCTGCCACAACCGGCTCGCGGCGGAGCACGACTTCGGCCGCGAGTTCATGGAGCGGAAGATCGGTCCGCCGCGCCCGCCGGACCCGTGACGGGAGAACACGCAGGCGCGTGGCGCGTGCGCCTTTCATGCCCGGGAGTGGTAGCAGGCGACGTTTCACCACGTTGCTCTCCCTCCGCGCGCGGTGCTTCGCGCCGAGGCGCAGGTGGCCGCCTGGCGGAGGGGCGGAAGCTTGCCGGGTTCGTGGATTCAGCGAAGCTCGCCCGGCCAGCGCCGGTCGCGCTTCAGCGCGGCGCGCAGCGCGTCGAGCTCGGGCTCGCCCATCGCATCGATGGCGTGCTGGCGCCCGGCGTCGAGGTCGATGTCGAGCAGCTCGCACAGATCGCGCACGGCGCTGCGCAGTCCCTCGACGCGACCCTCGACGCGACCTTCGACGCGACCCTCGACGCGACCTTCGACGCGACCCTCGTCTTACGCGACCTTCGACGCGACCCTCGACGCGACCCTCGACGCGACCCTCGACGCGACCTTCGACGCGTACGGCGTCGAGGTTCTCGTAGCCTTCGCGTTGCAGCAGGTTGACGAGCAACGCGCGCGCCGCTGCGGTTCGGTCGTAGAGCGCCTCGACGGGCACGGCGTTCTTGAGCACGCCTGGCGCGGTCAGGCTCTCGCCGGGTAGCACGGTGCGCACCGCCTCGCCGGGCGCGTGCACCTCGACGCGGCGCGGACCGACCAGGTGCACCACCCAGACGTAACGCGAGCCGGCGCGGATCAACTCCTCGACCTTCTTCGGCAGCTCGTCCGCGTCCTGCCCGGTGTCGGCGTACTCGATCGCCAGACCCGGCGCGCCACGCACCCAGCCGGGCGCATCCGGCACGTTGCCCACGGCGACGTCCGGCGCCCGGAGCGTGCCCGGATCGGGCGAGTAACCCGCATCCACGCCGACCTCCTCGACCGCCGGATCGAAGCCCACCACTGCGCCGCCGATGGCGTTGCTCCGCGCGTGTCGTCCGCCGGCCGGCGCGCAATACACGGGATGGCCGTCGGAGAGCTCGTAGCGATCGCCTGGCTTGAGCTGGTCCGCGCGGAACGGCCCGCGCTCGCCGCGTCCCGGTGCCTTCGTCGTCATGGACGGAGTCTAACGCCGGATGCCGCGTTGGTCCGGCGCGGATCCGCTGCGCCCGGATCTCCGCCAACGCCACCGCCGGAAGGTGCCGGGATCCAGGCGATTTCCCCTGCCGGGCGGATCCGGCACGTTGCCCACGGCGGAATGGCCGCGGGGCGTCTTGCGCGGGCGCGCAAGCGACGCAGGGCAGAGCCCGCGGTGATCCTGCTGGTCGACGGAACGCCGGTCGCCGGCAGCGTGCTCGAGGTCCAGCTCGACGTCGACGCGGACAAGTTGTTCTCCTGGCCGACGCAGCGAACCTGCGCGCGCGGATCAAGCGAGATCGAGCAAGGCGTCCGCGAGCGCGTCGAAGCGGGACGGCGCGTCGGACGGGTCTTGCCCGAGGGCGGCTTCGAGGGCGCTGGCGGCATCGCGGACCTTCTGCGCGGCCGCGCTGTCGCGATCGGCGGCGACGTCGAGAGCGCGGGCGGCCCGGGCGAGCAGGCCGCGGGCGAGCGCGGGATCGACGCCGGGCGCGGCGGGCTGTGCCGCGCCGGCGCCGCGCAGTGCCTCGACCTGGCGGCGCGCGGACTCGCGGCGGATTCTCGCTCAACCGGGAGGGGCTGTCCGCGATGGTGACGCTCGCGCTCTTGCCGCTCGGCAGGTGGGTCGCCGAGACGTCCAGCACGCCGGACAGATCGAGCTCGAACTGGACCTCGACGGGCGAGTGCGCCGGCCCGCGCGGTAGGTCCTCGACGCGCACGTTGCCGAGCAGCGTGTTGGCGACGGCGAGGTGGTGCTCGCCCTGCACGATCGGCACGTCGATGACGGGCTGATCCTCGACGCGCGTGTAGAACACGTGCTTGTGCTTCACCGGGACCACGGAGTCGCGCGGAATGATCGCGCACGCGACCAGCTGCGTGTCGTCGAACGGCCCGCCCGGGTAGACCGAATTGTCGATGGCGCCCACGGCCAGGGTGTGCGGCGTCACGTCGACGAGCACCTCGTCGATGTCGTGTCCGGCGGCGCGCGCGGCGAGCAGCGTCGCGCCGAGCGCCACGGCGCGATCGGCGTTCTCGTCGACGATCACCGGGCGCCCGAGGTGCTCGGCGACGAGCGCCTGCACGCACGGCATCTTGCTGGTGCCGCCGACGAGCAGCACGCGGTCGAGATCGCGCGGCTTTACTCCGGCGTCGCGCAAGGCGGCGTCGATGCACGCGAGCGTGCGTTCGATGTAGGGACGCGCGGCGCGCTCCACGTCGGAGCGCTCGAGCGCGACGTCGAGGCTGACCGGGTCGTCGCCACCGATCAGGAACGGCTCGAACAGGCGCGCGCGGTCGCGCCCGGGGTCGCTCAAGGCGATCTTGGCGCGTTCCACCGTCTCCTCCAAGCGCGCCATCGCGCGCGGATCGCGCTCGATGCGGTCGCGCGCGGCGCCGGTGCGTCCAAGCACCGCGCCTACCAGCGCGCGGTCGATGTCGCCGCCGCCGAGACGCGTGTCGCCGCGGCTCCGCCGGACCTCCAGCATGCCGGTGTCGCGCTCGAGCAGCGACACGTCGAAGGTGCCACCGCCGAAGTCGTAGACGAGCACCAGCTCCTCGGCACCGGTCTGGTGGGTCACGGCGGCGGCCGTCGGTTCGTTGACGAGGCGATCCACCGCAAGCCCGGCGATCGCGCCGGCGTCGCGCGTGGCCTGGCGTTGCGCGTCGTCGAACAACGCGGGCACGGTGATGATCGCCCGGGTGGGGCGCGCGCCCAGAGCCCGCTCGGCGCGGTCGAGCAAGGCGGCGAGGATCAGCGCCGAGATCTCCTGCGGCGACAGCTGCCGCTTGCCGACGCGCAGCCGCGCGTCCGTGCCCATCCGGCGCTTGACGGCCACCGCGGTCCCCTCGGGATCGATGAGGCGGCGGTTCAACGCGGGACGACCGACGAGGATCGCGTCGTCGTCCGCCACGCCGACGACCGACGGCAGCAGCTCTTCCCCTTGATCGTCCGCGAACAGGCGCGGCTGGCCCTGGGCGACGGCGCCGACGAGCGAGTTGGTGGTGCCGAGATCGATGCCTACGATGGTTTCCGACATGTTGTCTCCTCGGTCACGTGGCCGATCGTGGACCGGCGACCACGACCTCCGCCTGGCGCACCACGCGCGCGCCGGCGAGGTAGCCGGGGCGCACCAGCTCCACGATGGCGCCCGGCGCGGCGCCCGGCTCCGGGCGCACCTCGACGACGCGGTGCCGCGCGGCGTCGGGGCGCCCGGACGGACGCTCGATGCGGATCCCGTGCTCCTCGAGCGCGGACGCGATTTGCTTGCGAAGCACCTCCAGCCCTTCGGCGAGCGCGGCGAGCGCGCGCTCGTCGCCGCGGCCGACGAGTCGCGCCAGCGGGCCGGTGGAGCCGGCCCGGGCCGCCGCGCCGCGCGCCTGCGCGGACGCGCGATCGAGGGAATCGAACGCCGGCAGGAGCGCGCGGAGCAGCGGCAGCGCGTCGCGGGCGTCGCCGGCAGCGCGGGCGTCGCCGGCAGCGCGGGCGTCGCCGGCAGCGCGGGCGTCGCCGGCAGCGCGGGCGTCGCCGGCAGCGCGGGCGTTGTCGGCAGCGCGCGCGCGGCGTTGTCGGCAGCGCGCGCGCCGGCGTTGTCGGCAGCGCGCGCGCCGGCGTTGTCGGCAGCGCGCGCGCCGGCGCGGAGCTGCTCCAGGCACGACTCGGCGGCGGCTTGCGCGGCGATCGCGGCGCGGCCCTGGCGGCGGATCTCCGCGGCCAGCTGCTCGAGCCGCTCCGCGATCGGATCAGCGGGCGTCATCGTCCGTCCAGCTCCCCGCGACCACGCGCAACAGCGCGAGCGCCGTCGCGCCGCGCTTCACGGGCGCCCGCGCCGGAACCGCCGGCGGGGCCAGGAACGGCGCCGGGTGCAAGAGCCGCGCGCGGAGCGCGTCCACCGGAGCCGAGAGGATTTCGTACGCCTGGCGCGCGCGCGCGAAGCCTTCCGGATCGCGGTCCGGCGGGCAGCGCCGCGCGGCCTCGCGGTACGCGCGCTTGAGCGCCGCGGGGTCGCGCGCCGCGTCGGCGTCGAGGCCCAAGCGCTCGCGCGCCTCGCGAAGCGGAGCAACCAGGCTCACCGCCGCCCCCTGCGCTCGCGCTTGCGCTTGTTGCGCGCGCTCCGGCTCGGCACGGTGGCCGGCGTGCGTTCGTATTTCTGGAGCAAGCGATCGATGTCGTCGATGTCGGCCATGCCGTCCTTGGTCGCCGCGATCTGGATGGCTTCGAACACTATGTTCTCGATCTGGGCGCGCGTGAGGTGAGCGAACTCGGGGCGCAGGCGCACGCCGTTCACCATGTCTATCAGCTTCGCGTCCGCGTCTCGTCGTCGTCGTCGTCGTCGTCCTCGTCCTCGTCGCCGTTGCCGTCGCCGCCGCCGAGCTCGCTCGGGATCTCGGATCCCCTCGAACGACAGATCGCGGAGCGAGAGCCCTGGCTCGATCAGCGCGTCGAAGGCCGCGAGCGCGCGCGCGGCGGGGTCCTCGGTGTCCTCTTCCAGTCGCCGCGGCGCGCGGAGCGCGCGCACCGACGCCGCGTCCAGGCCCGGGACGACGATCTTCAGCGTCTGCTCGCCGAGATCCGCGTCGCAGGCGCGTGCCGCCCTCGCCAGCGCGTCGAGCGCGCGCGGATCGGCGCCGTGCGCGACGAGCGCGCGCGCGGCGGCGAGGAACGCGTCCTCGTCCGCGTCGATGGCGACCAGGGCGAGCTGCTCGAGGCGCGCCGGTTCGTCGCGCCACTCGTGGGCGAGGTCGGCGAGCACGCGCGCGAGCGCGTCGGGACACGCGTGGTCGGCCGCCGCAGCGCTGGCGAGGCCGAGCAGCGCCGCGTCGAACGCCGCGCGCTCGTCGCGCTCGAGCCCCGCGCGGTGTGGCGCCGCCGCCGTCGCGAGCTGCGCGAGCGCCGGGCCGAGCGCGGGTATGGCGCCGGACTCGACGTGGAACGCCTCGCAGTCGTCGCACCAGCGCGCGGCGTCGCCCTGTACCAGCGCGGCGCCGGCTCCCCACGCGAGATCGGCGGCGAGGACCGGCGCCGACAGCTCCCAGGCGCGCACGTCCGCCAGCGGCTGAATCGCGCCGCTCGCGAGCCGCGCGCGCCGCGCCATGATCGCGATCTCGCGATCGCCGCTGGCGCGCGCCGCCTGCTCGAGCCAAGCGTCGTAGCGGTCGGGTTCGCAGCGGAGCGCGGCGGCGAGCCGCACACGCCACGCGCGCCCATGGGACGGAGCCCGCTCCAGCACCGGCGCGACGAGGGCGAGCGCGCGCGCGGGATCGGCGGCGAGCTCGAGCTCCGCCGCGCACACCTCCGCCTCGACGAGCGGCGCGGCCCCGGCCGGGCCGAGGCGCGCCGCGAGATCGCGGAGCCGCTTGGTCCACTTGCGCAGATCCGGATCGGCGGCGCGCGAGCGCGTCAAGCGCGCGAGCGTCATCTCCGCCACTGCGACCGCGGCGGCCACGCCGTCGGCGTCGTCCGCGAGGGCGTCGCACAGCTTCCACGCGGCGTCCTGCACCGCGCGGCCGTCGCGCCCGGACGCCATGCTCGCGAGCCAGGCGCCGCGCAGCGCCTCGACGCGGTCGCCGCCCGCCGCGATCGCGCTGCCGAGCACGCGGGCGGCCTGCGCGGGTTCCGCGCCGAGCAAACCAAAGCCCTCGAACACCAGCGCGTCGCCCCGGACCGCCGCGTCGAAAGCCGCAGCGCCGGCGCGGGCGATGGCGGCAGCCGCGGCGGACGGCTCCTCGAGCTTCGCACTCGCCAGGGCGCGCGCGGACAGATCCCGGCGCGCCGCGTCCATGCCGCGCGCCGCGAGCGCGCGATCGAGCGGCTCGTGCGCGCCGGCCGCCAGCGCCTCGTCGAAGAGCGCGTCCTGCACCAGCGGATGCTCGAGCGCGACGCGCTCGCCGATCACGCGCGCGAACGCCGCGCGCGCTGCCTTCGAGCCCGCTCGCGCCGCGCCCCACGCCGCCGCTGCCTCGAGCGCGCGTGCGGCCGGGAGCTGGCGCGCACCGGCGCCGAGCATCGCGAACGCCGAGCGCACGTGGCGCGCCGTGCCCAAGCGCGCCGCCGACAAGAGCGGCGCGAGGCTCGCCGCCACGCGCGCGTCACCGCGGATCGCCGCCGCAGCGCGCGCGTCGTCGCCGAGCGCGAACGCGGCGAGCGCCTCGTCCAGGCGCAGCGCCGTGGTCGCGCCGCCGGTCGCCGCGGCGAGATCCGCGGCGAGCAGGTGCTGGCCGTCGGCGCGCAGGCGCGCGGTCAGCCGCGCCGCGAGATCGACGAGCCCGGCGTCGCTCGCATCCTGGGCGAGCCGCGCAGCGAGCGCGCGCGCCGCGGCCGCCGGCGCACGCAGCGCGAGCTTCTCGAGCCCCTCCGCGTCGCCTTTCGCCGCGCGCCGCTCGAGGCGCTTGCGACGCTTGTCGCGCATGCGTTTGCCCACGACGCTCGCGTCTACCCGAGCCCACGGGGCGGCGCCAATACTTTCAGAACGCTGACGCGGCGCGTGGATCGGTACAGCTTGTGGAGAAATGGGGGATTGCTTGTGGGTCCGGCGCGGAACCCCACGAACCGCGCTTCGAGCTTGCTTGGGCCTTCTGCGCGAGGCGCACCATCACGTTCGAGTCCTTGCCGATGCTGTAGAGCATCACCGGGTGGTCGAACTCCGCGGCGACCTCCCGTCCGGCCTGATGCCTAGCGCCCCACCTCCCACGTCAAATTGCCCGCGGCTCCGCTGACCCGCAGGCGCCCGCCGTGCACGCCTTCGAGGTGACACCAGGTGCAGAGCGCGATGACGTTCTCGTCGTCGTCGCTGCCGCCCTGTGATCGGAAGCGCACGTGGTGCGGGGTGACGTCGTGTCGCGAGCACACGGGGCTCGAGCACGTGTAGCGGTCGCGCGCGTAGATGTGCGCGTATTTCTCACTGCGTTGTGAGAGGTGCCGCCAGGTTTCCCAGAACGTGTCGCACAACAGTCGCACGAAGCTGGTGCTCCGCGGCAAGAGCTTGCGCGTCATGCCGGCGAGGGTCCGCCAGAACCACGCCGTGTCCCGCGTCACGTGCAGATCCACTCGCAGGCCCTGCGCGCCCGCGCGCAGCTTGGCGGACATCTGGCCGTGCGCTTGGAGCACGGCGTCGCGGTCGCCCGACAGCACCCGCGACTCGAGCCGGCGGATCTCCTCCACGGTCTGCTCGGACGGTGGTGCCGCTTGGCCGCCTACGTCGCGCACGAGCTCGGCGGCCCGCACCTCCTCTTCAAGGTGCTTCACCGTGCGCGCCTTCGCGCGATCCACCCACACGTCGGCCGTCTCCGCGGTCGCGACCCGCGAGATCAGGAGCGCCGCTTCGTAACCGATCTCCCCCGCACCCAGTGCTCCGCGCACGCGATCGCACCAGCGCCGCGCCAGCGCGACCTTCGCCTTGAAGCTCGACGGCGACAGGCCGAGTCGCTCTCGCACGTATTGCGATTCGGTTGCGTATCCGAGCCGACGCCAGCCCTCGGCCTCGTGCAGCGCCCGCGCAAGACGCGCCAGCTCCACCTCTCGCTGGGCGATTTCGCGCGACAGCTCGAGGATCCGCGCGTCCAGCGCCTGCAGGCTCCCGGGCAGCTCGTACAGCGGCGCGGCGGGTATGCCGCCCGGACCGCGCGCGCTGAAATTCTTCTCGCAGCGCTGCTCCGCCTCCTCGCGCCACGCTTCGAGCTGCTCCCGCCACTTCGCCTGCGCGTCGACCTCCCGCTCCCGCGCCTCGAACACCGCAAGGTCCCGCGCCGGCAAGACAAACATGAGAGAGCTGTAGCTCTCCTGCAGGAGCGCGGTCGCGAAGTCGTCCGTGGTGCCCGCTTCGAACGCTTGCTCCGCGAAGCGCCGGGTCCATTGCAGGAGCCACGCATCCTCTGCGCTGACGGTCACGCCGAGCGTTACCGTCCCGGGCTGCGCGGACTGCATCTCCTGCTCGGGCTGTGCGACCCACCGCGCCCGCATCTCACGCACCGTGGAGCGGCACGCGAGCGCCGTCAGCTCCGCGTCCGTTTCCGCGGTCGCGTGGCGCGCGACAAGCTCCGCCATGCACCAACCGATGGCGCCGCCAGAGAGTGCGGCGCGGAGCTGCGGGAGCGCCGCCAGCCGCTGCGCGAGCAAGCGTGACTCGTTGGCCCAGCGCCCGCTCCGGCCGCAGCGCTCCTTGGCGTAGGCGCCGAGCGACGAGAACCCGAGCTCGTGATGCCCGGCTGGCCGGACCAGCGCATCCAGAAGCTCCCCCAGCACGACGCGCGCCCGCCCCTCGCCGCGCACCAGCTCCGCGAGCCGCGCGTCGAGCCGCACGACCGCATCCGGCGGGGCCGCGCGCGCCCGGTGCACCCGCGCATCGAACGGCCGCGCAGCAGCATCCGTTCCGGCAGAAAACATGGGGGTAGGCTAGCTATAGCTGAACAGATGTCAAGTCATTGGTGACGAAGAAATGGTGGACGTCGAGGAGCGGGCCGCGCCCGCTTCGCGGCGAGTGCTTCGCGTCGTCCGCGCGGGGCCTGCGAGTGCTTCCGCGTGCGGCGTGCGGGTTCGCGCGGCGGGGGCCTGCGAGTGCTTCGCGGCGAGTGCTTCGCGGTCGCGCGGGCCTGCGAGCGCTCGTGCGCGCGGGGCCTGCGAGTGTTCGTCGGCATCCGCGCGGGGCCTGCTCGATGCCGACTTCCCATGCGATTCATGCTCGTCGCGCCGCCACTGCAAAGCACGGTTCGACAATTTCAAGAGTCGTCGGTGACGCGGGTTCAGAGTCGTCGGACGCGGGTTCGGTCGTCGGTGACGCGGGTTCAGAGTCGTCGGTGACGCGGTTCAAGAGTCGTCGGTGAGCGGGGTAGCGTGCCGCCCGGTCGGCCATGGTGCGGCACCGCGTCCGGCACGTCCGGCACGTCCGGCACGTCCGGCACGTCCGCCGGATCGCCGACGAACCGCTCGAGCGACGGCGAGTAGTACAGGCACGACGCGAGCGGACGAAGGCCTCGGCCTGGTCCAGCGCCGCCAACCACTCGCGCGGTATCCCGCGGGACGCCGGCGCGGTATCCCGCGGGACGCCGGCGCGGTATCCCGCGGGACGCCGGCGCGGTATCCCGCGGGACGCCGGGATGAGCCGCGTGCTGGGATCTCGAGTAGCGTCTCTCTGGAAGGTTCTTGATCAGGCACCTTCACGGATCTAGAGTTGCTCACGCGCGTCATCAGCCTGTGTGACGCGGCCTTGACCGATGGCGCGGTCGCGACTGCGGACGACACGGGCGCTCCGCCCCGCGTTCGTCGCTTGCCGATTAGCTGAACCAAGCCCGGTAGGGTCCTGGGCGCTGTCGCGCCGGCCAGAAGGGGGCAGATCGCGCGCGACGTTCCCGTCCACGGCGTAGGGCCCTTCGCGCGGGTCGGCGCCGGCGGGTCTCGTTCGTCACCGCGTCGCGTCGATGAGCGTCTCGAGGCGGTGGATCGTGGATCTCGCGTCGCGCAACGCCGGCGGCGCGCGCGATCGACGGCCAGGCGTCGAACGCGCGTCGGACCTCGCGCTCGATGCGCAGCGCCGCCTTGTCGCTCAAGCGGTAGAGCTCGCGCGTCCGGTGCACGTGCACGGTGGCGACGTCGGGGACGCCTGACGTCGCGTCGAGCGCGAGCGCGTGCTCGTCCTTGTCCGGGTTCGGGTTCATGTCGAACGCGGGGGCGAGGCGCCAACCTGCCGCGCCGCGCAGGAAGCCGTGGTTTCGCAGGTGGTCGTCGCGGTTGCCGATGAACGACCTCGGCGCTCGCCCGCCGGTCGCGCGCGAGCGTGCCCACATCGAGCGGCCCCGAACGGCGCGCGTCATCGAGCACCACCGTTACGGCGTCACTCATGACGCCTTCGCCACCCCCGCGTCGCCATGCTCGAGCTTGCGCAGGGTAGGGACCGAGATGCCGGCGGCGTGCGCCGACCTGTCCTGGGACAGGTGACGTCGGTCAGGCGCGCAAGCTGACGGAGCCATGTCGGACGTCAGAAGTAGCCCTCGCGCTTCTTCGTCTCCATCGAGCCTTCCTCGTCGAAGTCGATGAGGCGGCCGCTGCGCTCGGAGTGCTTGGTGAGCAGCATCTCGCGGATGATCTCCGGCAGCGTTACCGCCGGCGAGCGCACCGCGCCGGTGAGCGGATAGCAGCCGAGCGTGCGGAAGCGGACCAGCTCCATGCGCGCGCTCTCCCCCGGCTCGAGGCGCATGCGGTCATCGTCGACCATGATCAGCGTGCCTTCGCGCTCCACCACCGGCCGCTTCGCGGCGTAGTAGAGCGGCACGATGGGGATGCTCTCCAGGTAGATGTAGAGCCAGATGTCGAGCTCGGTCCAGTTGGAGAGCGGGAACGCGCGGATGCTCTCGCCGCGGGTGATCTTCGCGTTGTAGATGTTCCACAGCTCGGGCCGCTGGTTCTTCGGATCCCACTGCCCGTAGCGGTCGCGGAACGAGTAGATGCGCTCCTTGGCGCGCGAGCGCTCCTCGTCCCGCCGCGCGCCGCCGAACGCCGCGTCGTAGCCGCCGCGCTGCAGCGCCTGGAGCAGCGCGTGCGTCTTCATGATGGTCGTGTACTTCGCGCTGCCGTAGTCGAACGGATTCACCCCCGCCTCGGCGCCCTGCTGGTTCGTGTACACGATCAGGTCGAGCCCGTGCTCCGCGCAGAACTTGTCGCGGAACTCGATCATGGCGCGGAACTTCCACGTCGTGTCGATGTGCAGGAGCGGGAAGGGGAGCTTGCCGGGATGGAACGCCTTGCGCGCGAGGTGCACCATCACGCTCGAGTCCTTGCCGATGCTGTACAGCATGACCGGGTTGTCGAACTCGGCCGCCACCTCGCGGATGATGTGGATGCTCTCCGCCTCGAGCTGGCGGAGGTGGCTCAAGCGGCGGGCGGCGAGGGCCTGGAGGGGCGGAGGCACGGCGGGAATCTACAGACCGTACACCTTCGACCGGTCGCCCTCCACGCCCCGGAGCGCGTCGCGGGTATCCACGACCAACCGCGCTTGGGCGAGCAGCCGCGTGCGGTCGAGCGAAGCGTGCTCCGTCACGATCGACCACGGCGTCGTACGGCTCGAAGCTGCTCGCCGGATCGACGCTGCGCATGCTCATGCCGTCCTCGCGAAGCTCGGGCACGAAGCGGATCCATGTACGCGACATCCGCGCCGCGTGCCGCGCAGGGTGTGGATGATGTCGAACGCGGGCGATTCGCGGACGTCGCTCACGTCGCGCTTGTAGGCGACGCCGTAGACCAGGACCTTGGAGCCCTTGACGGCCTTGCCCTGGTCGTTGAGCGCTTCGGCGACGCGCTCGACGACGTAGTCCGGCATGCTGCTGTTGATGGTGTCCGCCAGCTCGATGAAGCGCGCCTGGTACTTCAGCGTGCGGAGCTTCCACGACAGGTACAGCGGATCAATCGGGATGCAGTGCCCGCCGAGGCCGGGGCCGGGATAGAACGGCATGAAGCCGAACGGCTTGGTGGCAGCCGCGCGGATGACCTCGAACGGGTCGATTCCGAGCCGTCTCGCCATCATCGCCACCTCGTTGACGAGGCCGATGTTCACGGCGCGGAAGGTGTTCTCGAGGAGCTTCACCATCTCCGCGGTCTCGGTCGACGACACCGGGACGACCGTGTCGATGATGTTCGAGTAGAGCTTCGTCGCCATCTCGAGGCAGCGCGGGTGTCGCGCCGCCGAGCACCTTCGGCGTGTTGCGCGTCTTGTAGACCGGGTTGCCCGGATCGACGCGCTCCGGCGAGAACGCGACGAACACCGTCTCGCCCAGGTTGAAGCCGTTCTCGGTCAGCTTCGGCACGAGCACCTCGGTGGTCGTGCCCGGATACGTCGTGGACTCGAGCACGACGACCATGTCGTTGTGCTGGTGGCGCGCGATCTCGTCGGTCGCCGCCACGATGAAGCGCATGTCCGGATCCTTGGTCTTGTTCAGCGGCGTCGGGACGCACACGACGACCGCGTCGGCCTCCGCGAGCACGGAGGGGTCGGTCGTGGCGTCGAGCTTGCGCGCCGCCACGTGCGGCGCGAGATCGCCGGTGGGCACGTCCGCGATGTACGACTCGCCCGCGTTCAGGAGCCGGACCTTCTCCGGGATCCTGATCAAGGCCGGTCGTGCGGAAACCGGCCTTGGCGAACTCCGCGACCAGCGGCAGCCCGACGTAGCCGATGCCCATGACGACGACGTGGGCGGATTTCGACGCAATCTTCTCGGAAAGGGAAGGCATGGGGCGGAGTGTAGTTGATGTGGGTGCTCCGCGAAGACGTGGGTATTCAATCGCTCGGCCCACGGTCCGGCCGGTGGGCCCGGTGGCCAGCCCGCCGAGCCAAACTAGGATCCATCCCCCATGACCCGCGCATTGATTACGGGAATCACCGGGCAAGACGGCTCATGGCTCACGGAGCTGCGTGCTCGACAAGGGCTACGAGGTCTACGGCGTAGGGAGCCGCTCCTCGAGCTTCAACACGGATCACGACTGGGGCTTCGTCGGTGACTATGTGGAGGGCATGTCGCGCATCCTCCAGGCGCCCGAGCTCGACGATTACGTGCTTGCCACCGACGGGACCGACTGCGTACGGGAGTTCCGCGAGATGGTCTTAAGCGTGCTCGAGCTCGACTACGAGCAGTACGTCGAGCTTGACCCGCGCTACGACCGCCCGGTGGAGGTTGATTCCCTCTGCGGCGCCGCCACCAAGGCCACGCACAAGCTCGGCTGGACCGGGAAAGTCTGCTTCGACGAGCTGGTGTTGGCGCGGCGCGAAGAAGCCGTGGTCGAGCACGACGAGCGGGAGAAGGTCGCCGGAAAGCTGGGACAATGAGCCCGGAAACGAGTCTGGACTGGAGGCGAGCGCGGGTCGTCGTCACCGGCGGCGCGGGCTTCCTCGGAGCTTTGCGATGGAAGCCCTGCAGAAGCGCGGCGCGAAGGAGATCACCGTTCCGCGCTCGAAGCAGTACGACCTCGTCCAGGGCGACGACGTGCGCCGCCTCCTCGCCGAAGCCAAGCCAGATTGTCCTCCACCTTGCCGGCTGCGTCGGCGGCATCGCGAACCGCGACAACCCCGGCCGCTTCTTCTACGAGAACGCTATGATGGGCATCCAGATATCGCACAGAGCTGGATGGCCAGCGTGAAAAAGGCTAGTGTGCGTCGGCACGGTGTGCGCGTACCCGAAGCTCTGCGCGGTGCCGTTCCGCAAGGAAGACTGACATCTGGAACCCGGAGGAAACGAACGCGCCCTACGGCATCGCGAAGAAGATCATGGGTCGTCCAGTCCGCGGGCGTACCGCGAGCAGTAGGGTTTCGACTCCATCGTACGTGTACTCGGTGAACGTCTACGGGCCCCGGCGACAACTTCGATCTCCACATCAGCCACGTCATCCCCGCCATGCTCGCGCAAGTTCTTGACGAGGCGCAAGCGCGAAGGCCGACCCGGAGATCGAGCTCTGGGGCTACCGGCTCCCCGACCGCGCGAGTTCCTCTACGTGACGACTGCGGCAAGGGCATCTCCTCGCCGCGGAGCGCTACGACTTCGCCGGAGCCGGTGAACCTGGGTTCCGGGGCGGAGATCTCGATCCGGGATCTGGTCGGAGCAGATCCGAGCTCGTCGGCTATCAAGGACCGGATAGTCGCTGGGGACACGACGAAGCCGAACGGCCAGCCGCGGCGGGAAGCTGGACGTGTCGCGGGCGAAAGAGCGGTTCGGGTTCGAGGCGCAGGTCAGGCTGGGGGAGGGGTTGAAGCGGACGTACGAGTGGATGGGGCACACGGGATAGCCGGGCGCTCTGCGGCAGTTCGCTTCACGCCAGGTGCGCCGATTCGAGCGCCTGGCGACCGGCCCAGGCTACCGCTCCGTCCAGTTCTTGCGATTCTTCCGCAACGGTGCCGTGCACCAGTGGGCGAGCACGACGGCGCTCGACCGGTACCCGGACGTCTTCGCGCGTTGCGCCCACCATTCGAAGGAAGTCGCCGACCTGCGGATTCTGTCCTTTGGCTGCTCCACGGGCGAGGAAGTGATTACGCTCCGGAGCTACTTCCCGAAGGCGCATCTCGTCGGAGTCGACGTCAATCGGCACAGCTCGGCATGTGCCGGCAGCGTCCCGATCGAGACGAGCGCATGGAATTCCTGTTCGCGGATCACAAGGTCGATTCGCGAGAAGGGTCCGTACGACGCCGTGTTCTGCATGGCGGTGTTTCAACGTCCCCAGAACCGACAGCCAGCGAGAACTCAAGGTACAATAACGTACTCATTCGCGCGCTTCGAACGAGCGCTGACGGTGTTGGACGCCGCGTTGAAGCCCGCGGGGCTGCTCGTGCTCGACCACACGGACTACCGCTTCATAGACACAGACATCGCGTCGAAATACGACGCGCTCGATCAAGGCTCCGGCATCGCGCGCCAGCGACCTCACTTCGATCGGAATGGGCGTCGTGGTGGCGACAGCTTCTTCAATCCGCGGATCTTTCAGAAGCGAGCTCGCGCCACGTGAGCCCGACTTCAGCGCGAGCCGCTACTCGCCATGTCCGTCTCGATCAGGTTCAGGATCCTGTCGATGAGATCGACGGTTTTCCGACGGTGCAAGCGGCATACCCGGACCGAATCGGCGATGCGAGCGCAAAGGCCCAGGGCCGCGGAAACCTCATGTTGCGACAAGCGTCCCTGGAGGTACAAGTTGCCGATCAGTGCCACGGCACTCTCCGCTCCGCGGAGCTCCTCGATCCGCTCGGCGTCGCCGTCTGCCAGAACGTAAATCACGGCGATGGCCACCGGCGAGCTGACGGCTCGCGGCGCTGGAAAGGAGCGCTTCGCGTTCTGCGGGTCCGCGAGGGGATAGTCTTCCGGATCCTCTACGAGTCGTGCCAGAGCGTCGTCCCACAGACGAAGAACGGGCGGTCCGGGCTGAGCTGTGGGCGCCGAGTCGCCTGCGGAAACCACGACAAGCCCCTCTGACACGAGCGCGTAGCCCCGCGCGTACAGCATGGCGCACAACGTCGACTTGCCGGCCCCAGACGGCCCGATCAGGCAACACGTCGTCGCGCAAGCGACAGCGCTGCCGTGCAACGCGATCGAGCCTTCGGCATGTGCGCGGCGCGCCCTTTCGATTCGGCGCGTGAGCGAATCGGCTGGCACGACTCGCTAGGATAAGGGGCCACCGCCCGGCAGGTTGTCGTTGCCGCCACCGGTCCCGCCGTGCGTCAGATCCGCCAGGTTGCCAAGGAGACGCACCTGCGGGGGCACGTACGCGCCACCCTCCGCCGGGTTTCGTTCCCCGGTTTCGCAGGCGGTCTCTGTACAATGTTCGGTCATGAGAAATCCCTCAAGCGGTCGAGCCACAAACACAGGCTGCCACAACGCCACAACGCACGCAATTCGTGCCAAGAAGCAGTGCGGACATTCATCCGGCGGCGCACGACCGGAATCTCGAGAAGCTCGCTGCCCCGGCTCCAAGCGTGCTCGCTGACTTGTTCCAGCCATAACGGAATTTCGCGGCGATAGAACGGGGCGAAGTCGGTCTTATCCGGGCGCAGGCGCACTCGGTCAGGCACGATCCCCAGCACGGCCCGGCGGGCAATCCACCGCGACAGGTCACCGTGCCGTTTTTCCACGAGCGGGAGCCGCACTACCCAGGATGCCAGGTCAGCGTCGGCGAACGGATGGCGCGCGGTGATCCCGTGCTCCGCGGCGCACCAGTCCGCGACGCCGACCTCAAGGGCGGGCATGTTCGACTCCAGAAAAGCGACGAGGTCGGCGGCGGAGTCCACCGGCATGCGCGCCGCATCTTGCGCCACCGCGCGCGAGCGAGCTCGTCACGCGCCGGGCGATCGCGCAAATAGCGAAGCCCTGGATACCGATCGTCGATGCCTCACCGGATGCGAGCGCGATTCAAAGCGCCGAACGAATGCGGGAACACCCTTTCGCCTAGCAGTCGAGTGGTTGCCTTCGCGGCTGCTGGGAGCGGGCGCTGGCTCATCTCCCGTGCCAAGATGGTGAATTGGTGATTCGCGGCCAACTCTCCCAGGTAGTTGAATGCACCGCCTCCGGTGGAATCGCCGAGAGCACCTGTGAGGACCACGTGATGTCCGCTCGTCCGCGCCGCTCGAAACTGTTGCCACGCGAGCGGGTACCAATCGAGCACATTCGGGGTCATCGACGCGCGGCGCAAGCTCGCGAGGCGCCGGCCAGGAATCGCGGTTCGTTAGACCCGTGAATGTCGCGACCGCGCCAATCGCTTCCACGGTTTCCGCCACGTACAGTCGCTCGTCGCAGATCGGAACTTCGGGCAAGACCCCCGTGAATGTCTCGACTCGCTTCCCGAGCAGGGCGGCGGTGCACGCGATCGACGATGAGTCCAGCCCGCCGCTGAGGAGGATGGCCGTGCTGCTCGAGTCGGCGGTGCAGCGGGCGACCGCACGCACGAACAGTCGTCGGAACTCGTGAACGTATTCTTCCGGTCTCCCAAGGACAAGCGCGGCGTCGCGGCGAGCTGCCAATAGCGATGCGCGCTGGTCGATCGGGACGCACGAACACGCCGTGCGCCGGTGGAACGGTCCTGATGGAACGATAGAACGTGGACCCAGGGTCGAAAGGCAGATCCGCGATGTACTCCGCGACGCGACGTGGATCGGGATCCGCGCTGACCCGAGGCAGATCCAGCAGCGCGTCGATCTGGCTGGCGAACGCGACGCCCCACGCCCCGCCCGTGTAGAACAGCGGAGTCGCGCCGAACCGGTCCCGTGCGAGGAAAAGCTCTGCGCGTGGACTCGTCCCAGATCGCGATGGCGAAGTCGCCGAGCAGCCGTGCGGGGCTGGCTGCTCCCCAACGGAGGAACGCGTCGAGCAAGAGGGCGCCGACAGGCGTCGTGTCGTGCAGTCCGAGCTCCGTTCGCAGCTCGGCAGATTGTCGAGCCGACCGCACGCAGTAACGGTCAAGTGCTCGCGATGAAACGGAAAGTCGAGCAGCGCGCAGTCGCACAGGCCGGGCTTTGCAGCAGCGCGACGCCGGCGCCGGACCACGTGCGAGGCTCGCCCGGGGCGCGCCGAGCCATGCGCGATGCCATTCGGGCGATCACGGTTCTCATGGTCCGCCGGGTTCCGGCTCGCGATGCCAGCGACGGCGCCCATCAGCCGTCGAACGTGAACCGGGGCCCTCGCCCGGGTGGTCCCGCGATTACGACGTTGCCCGATTCTACCCATGCGTGCGCCGCGAAGTCTTGCGTCGAAGGGCTTTCCACGGACAGATGAACGGTCGCGTCGAGACCGTGGCGCCGGAGCACTGCCGCCGCAGCCAGCGCGCGGGAGAGGCATGTCGCGCCCGGCACGAGACGGCCGGCCAGCCCGATCGCGCGGGCCGCGGCGCGGGTCGTGACGGCGCGAGCCGATTCCGAGGCACGCCGCCTGGCTCTCGACCGCCGGAGCCAGCGCGCCGTGACGGGCTCCGGCGCCTGGCGACCATCGCCGTCGCAAGGCACGTGGCCGCGATCGACTCGAGGAGGGGGCTCAGCTCAGGTCTCGTCACGCGCTTCGGCCAGTCCGAGGCGAACCAGGTCGTCGAGCAGCGTGCCCACGTCGCCCAGGCAGGCATCGCGGTCGACGTCGAATCGACCGACCACAACATCCACCAGCTCACCGAGTTCGCAAGATTGCTCGAGCAGTTCCCACACGTGAACCGCCACGGCGTTCAGACCAAAGTAGTTGCCGGTCCGGAGTATCCAGCAGGACGACCTCGTCGTCAACCTTGGAGGACGACACGTTCCTGGCGCTGAGCGCGGACATACGCGCGCCATCTGCAAAGCTAGTACAGCACGACGACTCGCGCCCGTTATCGGCGAGCCTGAGTAGTCGGTGTCACCAACCGCGATATCGCCATAGCCGTCCTTGTTGATGTCCATGACGGCGTCACGCGTACGGGCGAAGTCCGTGAACGCTGCCCGGCAAGCGGGTAGACGAGGTCCGCGAGGCTCTCGATGTTCTGGAGGGCGGAGCCGGCGCCCGCCAGCTTGTCGCCGTCGACGAAGAAGAGCCGCGGGATTGCCTCCTGCCGCGTGGAGACGACCAGGTCGGGCGTGCTCGAGCCGATGAAGGAGACGGAGACCTGCGTCCCAGAGAAGCCGCCGCCGATCACCATCTCGCCGAACGTGTGACTCGCTGTTTCGCTGGTACCGAGTAGGGCGGTCGTCTGCGCGAAGGGGCCCGCGGACGTCGAGCCGCTGGTGAGCAGAACCTGCCCGCTTGGGGCGACGTCGTTCAGGGAGATATCCGAACGCCGGCCGGTTCGCCGCGCCGACCGCTCCGATGGGATTTAGGCCGCGGAATCCGAGGTACCAGTTCGCGGACCCGGCGAGCGTGTCGCTCGCAGACGTTACGGATATGCTGCCTGCACCGCCGGACTGGCCCTTGAAAGCGTACAACTTGCCCTTGGATCCGCCTTGGAACGGCGCGCTCACCATGAGGCCGCGCGTTGATTGCGGAGCCATAGAAACCGCCGAGACCGCAGAGGGTGTAGCCGAAGAAACCGGAAGCGCCGGGCGGTCCTGCTATGACGATTGTGTTGCCCGCCGACGGCACCGGAAGCTGCGCGGGAAGGCCGCCGGACTTACCAAGAACGATGGCTACCATGCCCTGGAGGTTCGTCGAGTCGTAGACCGGCGCGCCGACGGCGAAGTCGTCGACGCCGTCACCGTTGAAGTCGCCCGAGACGCGCGATCGCGAGGCCGAATGCGCTACCGTTGAACTTCGGGTCGGCCGTGGCGTCGGGAACGATCGTGACGTCCGCGTCGGCTTCCGTCAGCGTCGCGGGCCAGGTCGCGCGGCCGTAGTAGACGAACACCTTCCCGTCGCCATCGCCCAAGGAACCGATGGCCAGGTCCGGGCTTCCGTCGCGCGTTGACGTCACCGACGCCGGCGACTGCGGATCCGAAGTCGACGGCGTTTCCAGAGATCACGACCGACGGCGTCGTCGATACGCCGGTGGCGCTGCCGAAGTAGATGCGCGCGTCTTGACCGGCGCCGTGGCCGACGACGATGTCGCTGTAGCCGTCGCCGTTGAGGTCGCTCGAGCCGTCGATGGCCGCACCGAAGCGCTGGTTTGTCGTGTCCGGCGTCAGCTCGACGGTCTTGAACGACGCGCGCGTTGCCGCGCTCGTGAACGCCAGTGGTCCGCGATTGCCGCCGATATCGGTCGCCTGCTATCGCGAAGTAGTAGTCCGTCTCGATCAGGCGGTCGGCGACGACGACCGAGTCGCTCGTAGCCCGGCGCGGCGGGCGTGCTCGCGTAGGTGACCTGCTCGGCTGCGTCGAACTTGGCTTGCGTGTCGATGACGCGACTTCGAAACGCGGACGTCGTAGCCGGCGGCGGCCTTGCCGCCGTCGTCGGGCGCGGTCCATGTCAGGTTGAAGCTGGTCTGGCGGCGGTTCTTGACCGCCGCGGCGAGGTTGGTCACCGCCGCGGGCGGAGTGACATCCACGGGGACGTTGATCGTCGCGGTGCCGACGGAGCCGTTGACCAGGCTCGTCGTCGCCTTGAGCGCGACGGATGTGCCCTCCGGTACCGTGGCGGGATCGAGCGTGGCGCAACCGCTGGCGTCCAGGGTGACGGGCGAGCCGATGTCCGTGCCTGCCGGCGGAGAACTGCACGGTCGCGCCGGGGTTGGCGCCGACGTTGATGTCGGTGCAGACCTTGAGCGTGCCCTGCCAGCCGGCGGTTGCTCCGTCGGCGTCCTGGATCACGCCCGCGCCCGTGGCCGCGGTTCCGCCGAGCCTATCGCCGGTTGACGGGCGTCGACCAGGTGACGGTTGGCGGCGGGTTAGGAGCCCACGTCGACGGTGCACGGCGACTGGAGATAGCCGATGTTGCCGGACGGCTTCGTGACGCTCGCGGCGAGCTGGCTGGTGCCGACGGGGAACGTGACGCCCGTGAACGTCACGGTGTTGAAGACCAGGGAGCCCTGGTTCGGCACCGTCGCGCCGTCGATGGTGAAGTCGACAGGAGCGATCGAGGTGTTGAACACGACGTTCTTCGTGACGGCGCGTCGCGCTGGGGAAGAAGCGTGCCGCACAAGGCCGGCCGGTGACGAGATCGTCAGCGTCGGGACCTGGGAATCGACCCACAGGTCGATCGTTGCGCTGCCGGACGCGGTGGACGTGTCCGTCACCGTGACCTGCAGCTCCGTGGCCTTGGACAGGACGAAGCCCTGACCGGTCGCGCTCTCGGGCAGCGTCACGCCGGAGAAGGTGACGATGCTGGGGAACTGCGACGGGCACTGCTGGCGTCGTGTCCGCCTGCACGTGTGGCCGTCGCGATCTGCTGCAGGGTGTCGCCCTGGCGCGCGCCCATAAGCACGGCCGTGCCGTTGGTCGCGGTCGTGCAAGCGACGACGTCGTACTGCGCGCCGGCGTTCGTCGCGTCCATGTCCTTGCGCTGCCCCGCGGGCATGGAGGCGGCGAGGATGTGCTTCGAGACGTCGCTGAAGGGCGCCGTGTCCCCGACCGGATCGAGGAACTGCACCGACGGGGTTCGTCGCGGCGCAGGTGATGTTGTTCACTGTCGTCGCGGTGGGGTTGCCCGCGGCGTCCTTCAACGTGGTCGTGACCTCGAACGTCCCGTTACCCGGGCAGTCGAAGTTGACGCAGGCGCCGTCGCCGGAGGAGTCAGCGCCGCCCGTGGTCGCGGCGACGCACGTCGGAGAACCGGTACCGACGGCGACGCAGAAGTTGTTCTGGTTCGCGCCGAGCGGTCGCGGGCAGGTCGATCGCGTCGGCAGCGGTCGTCGTGCCGCAGACGCGGATCTGCAGGCCGCTGGTGTTCGGATCCGCGTCGTCCGCCGGCGCGAAGTGGTCGCCGGACTGCAGGGCACTCGGGCCGGCTAGCGGTGATCTTCAGCGCGGAGAGGTCCGGCGCAGCAGAATCGACCGTGTAGTGGGCGGTGGCCGTCCCGTTGATGCCGGTGACTCGGCACGCAGGTCGCCGTCACGTCGAAGTCACCGTCGGGCGAGAGCGTGACACCCGGGAAGAGCGCCTTGCCGCCGGATGCCGTGCCGGTCAGGCCGGTGGCCGATCCCGAGACCTGCAGCAACACCGGCTGACCGTCGGCCACTGAGGTGTCCACCTCCAGGGCCACCTGGTACGGCGAGCCGTCGGCGCTGACGCGGTCGCCGCCCTGGCTCGCCGGCACGCCGTTCAGGTCGGGATGATCCGCGGTGATGACCGGCTTCACGATGTCGCAGGTGGGTGCTCCCGCGCACTGGACGGAGACGTCCTCGGAAGCCTCGCAGCCGGCGTTCGGCACGACCTTCAGCGTGGTGGTGCCGCTGGAAGGCAGCTGGACGTTGGCGAACTCGCCACGCCCGCCCGTCACCGTGGTCTGCGCCAACTGCTGGGTGTCGCCGTAGAGGGTGGCGGTGCCGCCCTCGTCCCCGATCACGGCGGCGCTCACGGTGTACTGGAAGCCGTCGGCGCAGTTGTCGCCGTTGGCGTCATCCTTGTTGGTGAGCTGCGCGTTGGCGACTGGGACGACGAACGTGACCGTACACTGGCCGCCGTCGGAGCCCGCCGAGCCGTCGAGCCAGCGGAGCCGCTGGAACCGACGTTCCGGACATCCCGGCGGCGCCCCCGCCGTCGGCGCCGGCCTGACCGGCCGAGCCGTCCACCTTGGTAAAGGTCGTGCTGTCGCTGCCGCCGCACCCGACAAACGATCCGGCTGATACCGCGCCGACCGAAACAACCACAGCAAGAGCACGTAGCAAACGCATGAAAGCCCCTCTCAACCCAGGGAGATATCGGTGGAGTCTGTTGCAAAACTTTGACGGGCGCAAGGGCTTCGGAATGCATCAGGATTCGCGGTGGGCGCAGGGGTTGCCCCGGGGCGGCGCTTCGAACATCGTGCGTGAACGGCATGGCGGCGCGGCGCATCCCACGTCCGGTTTTCGGAGCATGCGGGTGATTTGCATCACGCCTCGCCCCCAGCGGCTTGGCGACCAGCTGGTCGAGCTCTGGGAGTACCGGCGCCTGTTCTGGTTCCTGGCGTGGCGGGACGTGAAAGTCCGCTACAAGCAGACTGTCGTGGGGGTCGGATGGGCGCTGGTCCAGCCGCTGGCGACGATGGGGATCTTCGCCGCTGGTGTTCGGACGGCTGGCGCACCTGCCGTCGGCGGGCAAGCCGTACGCCGTGTTCGCGCTGGCGGCGCTGGTGCCGTGGGGCTTCTTCTCGAGCGGGCTCGCGGCGGTCTCGAACAGCCTGGTC
>CAVZIE010000028.1:0-375864 GCA_963775185.1 uncultured delta proteobacterium
CGCTCGCGTCCGCGCGAAGCGCGCGCTCGACGGATGTCGCGGTGACGCCGCGCTGTTCAGGCCACGTCGCGGAGCTCGACGACGGGCAGGAAGGCTCGTCCGTCGTGGGGCGTGACCACGAGCTCGAGTCTTCCGTTCACCGGTCGCCGGAAGACGGCAGCGGGATCGCCGCGCGCGCGTGGATGGCGGGCGCGCGGCTCGAAGGGCGGCAGGCCGGCGGCGGGCAACTCTCCGCGCAGCACTTCGCCGGGGGTCGCGCCGCGGAGCGCCTCGTGTGGCCGATGCTCGATGTACCACTGCATGTACGCGGCGAGCGCTTCCTCCATGGCGGAGCGGGCGAGCGGGACGAGCAGGCGCCGGACGCACTCGGTCTTGAGCGAGCGCCAGAAGCGCTCGAGCACGGCGATGGAGCCGTGCTGTCCGAGCGCGCCGAAGCGGGGCTTCACGGCGTTGCGGTCGCACCACTGGCGGTACTCGCCCTGGAATTGATGGCCCTTGTCGCTGACGATGTGGCGGGGCGCGCGGCCGGCGCGTTCGACGGCGTCGTCGAGGACGGCGCAGACGCCGGCGGCGGTCGGCTCTTTGGGAAGACGCGCCAGGCGACGGGGGCGCGCGTGAAGTGATCGAGCACGGCGCAGATGCACCAGACAGATGGCCAGACCGTGGCGAGCGAGAGCGGCAGCCATGGCACCCACAAGCCGCCGATCGTCGGGACGAAATGAGATCGATGTGCCGAGGTGATGCGGGTGCTCGGCCGTGATGCGCGTGGTGGTCGCGCCGGTCGTGTCGGTCGGCGGCTCGACATCGACATCGACATCGACATCGCGAGCGGTCGCGTCGCGATCGGGCGGCGGTGCGACGGGCTTTCTGCGGAGCATGCGGCGGACGGTGGACGGCGCGAGGTGGGGCCGGACGCGCGAGCATGTTGGCGATGCGCTTGCGTCCCATTGCGGCGCCGGCGAGGCGGAGCTTCTGCACGGCGAGCGCGACGAAGTCGGGGTAGCGGTTGACCGGGACGGGCGTGCGCACGAGCGCGTCGGGTCCGTCGTCGTCGAGACGCTTCATCCAGACGGCGATGGTCTGTGGCGCGACGAGCAAGCGGCGCGCCGTCTCGGCCTTGTTCCAGCCCTGGGCTGCGCGCAGGGTGAGGATGGCGAGCCGCTCGGCGGGCGGATAGCGGGGCGTCGCGCCGGAGGGATGTGTTCGAGGCGGGCGCGCAGGATGCGCTTCTCCTCGTTGCTGGCGGCGATTGCTCGGTGGAGTCGCTCGTTTTCGGCGAGCAGGCGCACGCGCGGAAGCGGGCTGTTCTCGAAGCCGGACAGGACGTCGAGCAACGCGGCGCGCGCGAGCGCGACCGCGTGCACGAGGCCGCTCTTGGCGAAGCGTGGCCAGCCGCGTGGAAGCGGGATCGTGATGACCTTGCTCATGCCGCGATGCTACGCGCCCCGGAGCGCAGCGCGCACGAGCGCGAGCGCGGCGGGGAGATCACGGAGCACCAGCTCCGCGTCCAGACGGACGACGCGATAGCCGAGCCGCGCGAGCACGCGGTCCCGGCGGGCATCGCGCGCGCGGCAGCGCGCGTGGTAGCCGCCGTCGATTTCCACGACGAGCTTCTGGCGTGGCGCGAGCAAATCCACGATGAAGTTGCCGATGACGACCTGACGCTTGAAGAGGACGCCTTCGAGCGCGCCGCCACGCAATGCGGCGAAGAGCGCGGCTTCGGAAGCGGTGGGTGCCGAGCGCATCTGCGCGGCGTGCAGGGCGATGAGCGACGAGCGTTGCGACGGACGATGCATGGTGACCTCCACGCCAGGAGCGGAGGGGCCGGGCTTCGCCCACCCAGGCGCAGGCCGCGTAACACGCGCGAGTTCCGCGCCGCGGGCATCGAGCGTCGCGCGAAGATGCTCCACGCGGAACACCCCGGCGCGTGGCGCGCGGGTTGCGCCATCCCGGCGGAACCCGGCCCCGGAGCGCGCGGGGGGCACTCCGCCCCAGTCTCGCAAGCTCGCCGCGAACGATGCGTTGCCGCATCGCGCCCTGCCCGCCGCAACGGGATGGCGAACAACACCGACCGCGGGTACACTTCCGGTGTGACCGCACCGCTGAAGGCCCGAGTCAAGGACGGCCGGCTTCGTCTCGACGAGCCGACCGAGTTGCCCGAGGGTCAAGTCGTCGAGCTCGTTCCCGTCGACGAAGTTGTCGCAATGGACGGCGATGATCTGGACGACCGGGAACGCGCGGCACTTCATCGTTCGATCGACGAAAGCATCGACGACGAGCGACTTGGAAACCTCGAAGACCTGTCGAAGATCATTGCCGAGCTCCGAGCACAGTTGTGAAGGTCCGCGCGTCGGGGCGGGCCAAGCGGGAGATCGTGCGCGCGGCGGTGTGGTGGTCGGCAAATCGGCCGGAAGCTTCCGACCTGTTCCTCGCGGAGTTGGAGGCGGCCGAGCGTCACCTGTGTAGCGCGCCGATTTCGGGCCAAGTATACGGCCACAGGAAGGGCCGATTGATCCGCCGTTGGCTGCTGGAGAAGACCGAGTACCACGTGTACTTCTCGGTGGACGCAGCGGCGGGAGTGGTTGTCCTGCACTCGGTATGGGGCGCGCGGCGGGGGCGCGGGCCGAATCTGTAGATGCGGACGCGCGAATTCGTGTACTCTCCATCGAGCTCGCGCCGCCGCGCGCTCGTGTCGGTTCTCTGAGAAACAAGTAGCGGCGACGCCAGCAGACCCGCGAGTCGCCTGAAGTCGCGAGTCTTCCACGCGCCTCCGACAGCAACGCGGTCCACGACAGCTCCGGCACGCGCGCCGCCGCCTCGCGACGCGAGAGCCCCTGGGTGACCCTCGCGCGCGCGCAGCCCGCGAGCCGTGGAGTGCGCGGCGCGCCGGCGGGCGAGCACGCGCATCAGGGCACCCGCCGCGCGCAGCGAAGCGAGCACGGCGGGCCCGACCGCGACGAGCCCCCGCCGGGGGAGCAGCCCCAGCCTACGACTGGGACGAAGTCGGAAGGCTCGTCGAAGCGCGGCGCTGGGACGGCGCTTCGGAAGCCGTCGATGATCCGCTGCCAAGTGGCGCGGCGGCCGCGCATCTCAAGTACGCCTACGACGCCGGCGACGACCGCGTCGTCAAGGAGGCGATCGACCCGAACGACAACCGCGCGTACACTCTCTACCTCTTCGAGACGCTCGAGCTACGCCGGGCGTCCTGGGTCTCTGAAGATTACGACGACACGGCGGCGACCGAGACGGCCTACGTCTCCGCGCATGGGGTGACGCTCGGAAGGCTCTGGTACGAGCCGGAGGATGCCGTCCCGACGAACGGAGCGGGCAAGCTCCACGTCTTCTACGAGCTCGGCGACCATCTTGGATCGACCAGCGTCGTGCTCGACCAGGCCACCGGTGAGTTGGTGGAGAGGACGACGTTCGAAGGGTACGGCGCGACGGAGAGCGACTACCGGCCCGGGCGGTGGAAGAGCTACCGCGAGGACCGGAGGTTTACCGGCAAGGAAGAAGACGTCGAAGTTGGGCTGTACTACTTCGGGAAACGGTATCTGAATCCGCTCTTGGGAAGGTGGGTGAGTGCGGATCCGTTGGGGGTGCATGGGTTGGGGGCGGATCTCGACGTATACGCCTACGTGTCCGGGCGCCTGTTGAGTGCGGTGGACCCACTTGGGCTCGTCGAGGAGGCGAAACCGCCACCGAATGCGACGTTCCACACGTACAAGTTCGGTCCTGGTGGATCTCCCGCCGATGTGAAACGCGGCGACGGCGGCGCGCCGCCACCCGCCAATTCTTCAACGGGTGCATCGGCGCCTGCGCCGCGACCGCCGCTGAGCAGCGACGACCCGTTGGCGACGCTCACGGGCCAAGCGCCGCTGACATCCAGCAAGGGCGGTGACGGGGGCGACATGCCCACGCCACCAGGTGGTGGCGGTGGCGCGACAACGCTCGACAACCTTAGCAAGCTTGCCGGGAAGTGGTTTGGCAGTTCGCCAACGGCCGGCGGTGTGAGCGGAGGATCCCCGGCGGCCACGGCAATGTGAAGAACGCGAGCGGCGTCGCGCAAGGCGTGTTCGCCGGGCTTGCCGCTGTCGACATCGCGAGCGCTGTCTATGGTATTGCCGGACTCGCCAAGGCGGGCGCGAAGTGGATCGGGAAGAAGGTCGCGGGGTTGGCCGCGCGCGGAATAGGGGAAGCGGTCGGCAAGGCGCTCGAGAGTGAAGCCAGCGCCTTGCTCAAGCGAATGGTGCCGCGCCTTGGCGAGGAGGCGAGCGCCGCAAGGGGAACGGCAGGCGCCGCGGACAGGATTCTCGAGGCGGAGCGCGTGGGAAGTGGGCTGAAGGCCGACCCGCTACATAGGGCAGCGAGCTTCCTGAGTTGGGAGCAACTCGAGGCAGGCAAGGTCTTCACCATTCGCGGAGGTGACGCGGTTGAACGGACGCTGCTCCAGACGCCGGGAGCGGTGAACGGTCGGGCAGGGATATTCGAGTACATCCTCGAGCCCGGCGGCGCCGTATCGCATCAACGCTTCATTCCTGGTGGTAGCATCACCGGAATCCCGAACCAGGTCGTGAGGTGACGCCGTGGACATCGTGCATCTGCGCATTCCGTATCAGTTTATCCGCGATCGGACGCGCATGAGCTGGCGCGAGACGCGCTTCGGGCTCGCGAACGACCTCCTCGATCCGCAGGCGCCCGTCGAGCTGGCTGTCGACCAGCTCGACGAACTCGCCGAACCCTCGGCGGCAGTGCTTGAGCTGGCCGGAGCAGGCAAGGACGAACCCACGTCGGGACTCGTTGAACAGCTCGCCAACGATGACCACCCGCGTTCCGACGATGAGATTCGCGACAAGTGGCTCTACATCGTACTCGCGTGGATTCACGAACATCGAGACGCGTTTCCGGACCCGCTGCAGACGGTCGAAGAGGTCTACGCTGATTTTGGCTATCCAGAGCAGATGGCGAAGTTCGTCAGGTACATGCCGATGGAAGGACCAGACCTTGGGAGCCGAGAGGCGAACGAATGCCGCTTGTTCGAGCGATGGAAACGGTACCTCGACGAAGTTGCACCCACCTACGCGCTTCAGCGCTCGCGAGAAATGATCCACCGCTAAAAGGTGTCCACGGAGTTTTCCCCGGCCTTTCCCCGGCATTTTCCGCAACCGGAAAGGCCGCGCGGCCGCCGCGGTTGGCGGCGACGATCGCGTCGTGGCGAGCGGCGGGTACACGTTCGCATCTGCGCGGAGCGCGCGTTCGACCGGATGTCGGGGTGACGCCGCGCTGTTCAGGCCACGTCGCGGAGCTCGACGACGGGGCGGCAGGCTTGTCGGCTCGTCCGTCGTGGGGCGCGACCACGAGCTGGAGTCTTCCGTTCACCGGTCGCCGGAAGACGGCAGTGGGATCGCCGCGCGCGCGTGGATGGCGGGCGCGCGGCTCGAAGGGCGGCAGGCCGGCGGCGGGCAACTCTCCGCGCAGCACTTCGCCGGGCGTCGCGCCGCGGAGCGCCTCGTGTGGCCGATGCTCGATGTACCACTGCATGTACGCGGCGAGCGCTTCCTCCATCGCGGAGCGGGCGAGCGGGACGAGCAGGCGCCGGACGCACTCGGTCTTGAGCGAGCGCCAGAAGCGCTCGAGCACGGCGATGGAGCCGTGCTGTCCGAGCGCGCCGAAGCGCGGCTTCACGGCGTTGCGATCGCACCACTGCCGGTACTCGCCCTGGAATTGATGGCCCTTGTCGCTGACGATGTGTCGCGGTGCTCGGCCGGCGCGTTCGACGGCGTCGTCGAGGACGGCGCAGACGCCGGCGGCGGTCGGCTCTTTCGGGAAGACGCGCCAGGCGACCGGTGCGCGCGTGAAGTGATCGAGCACAGCGCAGATGCACCAGACAGATGGCCAGACCGTGGCGAGCGACAGAGGGAGCCACGGCACCCACAAGCCACCGATCGTGGGGACGAGTGTGAGATCGATGTGCCAGAGGTGATGGGGGTGCTCCGCCGTGACGCGCGTGGTGGTCGCGCCGGTCGTGTCGGTCGGCGGCTCGACATCGACATCGACATCGCAAGCGGTCGCGTCGCGATCGGGTGGCGGTGCGACGGGCTTGCGGTGGAGCATGCGGCGGACGGTGGACGGCGCGAGGTGGAGGCCGGTACGGGCGAGCACGTTGGCGATGCGCTTGCGTCCCATGGCGGCGCCGGCGAGGCGGAGCTTTACGTCGTCGTGTCCGAGGCGAACGATGACGCCTCGGACCTGGCCGACGATGCGGCGTTCGAAGCCGCACTCGAGGAAGGTCTAGACGATGGCGACGCCGGGCGCGTGATCGATTCCCGAGAGGCGCTCCGCAGGTTGCGAGAGATCGGATGAGAGTCGAGCTCCGTCCCGGCGGAGCCCGGCTCCGGTGCGGGCAGGTGTGTTGCGCACGTCGCGTCGAGCTTCCACCGCCGCGTCGGAGCACGAGCGCACGACGGTTCCCTGATCCCCGGGGCCGAGCCGGGGACCTGGCAACGTGCGGCATGCGCGGCGAAGGGATGCTATGTTGTGGAAATGCACGCTCTGGTGAAGAACGGTCGCTTGACCCTCGACGAGCCCACGGACCTGCCCGAGGGCACAGCGGTGCCGCTCCAGATCGCCGACGACTGGGACAACCTGGGCGACGAGGAACGTGCGGAGCTGCACGACGCGATTCGTGAAGGCTTTGCCGATGCGAAGGCGGGGCGAACGATCGACGCAGAGCAGTGGGCAGCCGAACTGCGCTCGCGACTGTGAGGATGCGGGTCTCGAAGCGCGCCCAGCGCGAGGTGGATCGACACGATGCGTGGTGGCGAGCCAACCGCCCCGATGCGCCGGATCTCTTGCTCCGCGAAGTGCTCCACGTGCTCGATCTCCTTCGCGACAACCCGGCTTGGCCAACGCCGGACGCGGTATCCTTGAAAAATGGAAGCACGCAAGGTCCGCGTCGAGAACGGACACATCAGGCTCGACGAGCCAACGAACCTCCCCGACGGAGCCGAAGTGGAGCTCGTAATCCTGAGCGGCGACGAGCTCGACGATGAGGAGCGAGCCCGCCTGCATGCGTCGTTGGATCGAGCGATGGATGATGAAGACGCAGGGCGCATAGTGGACGCCGAGGAGTTTCTCGCCGAAGTTTGCGCGGAGACGTGAAGCTCGAGATCCTTGAAGAAGCTCGCGCTCAATACCGGAAGCAGAGCGCCCTGCGGCGGGAGCATCGCGAAGAGAAGGCGCTCTTCGCGAGAGAATTTCTCGTGGCGATCCGTCACCTGCGAGCCGCGCCCGAGACCGGGACCCTGTACACGGTGAGGCGCGGACGAGCGATCCGGCGCTGGTTGATGCCGAAGACCGAGTACCTCGTCTACTACCGGTTCGACCGCGGGCGTGACCACGCCGCTTCCAACGTCGCGCGAATGGAGCTTCCATGAGTGTCGGGAAGCGACGTGTCCACACGTTTGCCCCGAGGTGTCGCCATGAAACGTCTATTCGCAGCTCTCGCCATGGCCACGTTCGTCTCCGCCGCTTGCGGCTCGAGCGATGACGGCAACCTGAACCACCAGACGTGCACGCCGGGCGACACGCGCACATGCGTCGGACCGGGCGCGTGCAACGGCGGGCAGGTTTGTGGGAGCGATGGGAACTGGGGGACGTGCGACTGTGGAGGAGGCGGGAGTGGCGGGAGCGCGGGTGTTGGAGGAAGCGCCGCCGGCGCTTCTGGCGCAACAGTCGACGGAAGTGCCGACACAGGCATCGCTGGGACGGCGGGGACTGCCGGTAGCGGAGGACTTGGAGGCGCCGGAATGTCCGGCAGTGCTGGCAGTGCGGGAGGCGGAACAGGGGGCGTAGCCGGAGCGGCCCAGGACGACCCCTGCCCCGCGGCACCGATCGCCGTGAACTGCACAGACCAGTGCGGCGGACCGACGGGACTCTGCACGGGGAGTCAGTACGCGAACCTGACCTGTCGAGACGACATCTCCGGCGCCTTCACGATCCACAAAGCAGATCTGCCGCTGATCTTGCGCACACCACACGCGCCCGGGGCTGAGCCCCTGTGCCAACACTGCGGGGCGGACAGCGCCGCCTGGCAGGCCCTTATCCAAACATCCATAGTCTTTACCCCAAATGTGGCCCTCCGCGTACGAGTTGGTCCTCCGTGGCGGGTTCGAATCACGTATCCGCCGGGGGTGTGCATGGCGGGAAGTACGGAGGGATGCCTGGTCACCACGGCTGTTTCCGGTGATACACAATTCCAGATTCTGACGGACGACCCCAATGCTCCCTCCCGCAACGCCTACATCGAGTTGGTTCCAGCCACCACGACTTGCCCGTAAAGGATATAAAGCGATGAACCGCTCGCACCAGGCTGCTTCCCGGGCGGGGGTCGTGTCGCCATGAAACGTCTATTCGCAGCTCTCGCCATCGCCACGTTCGTCTCCGCCGCTTGCGGCTCGAGCGATGACGGCAACCTGAACCACCAGAGTTGCTGGGACTTCTTTGCCTCGTCTGTTGCCGTCGAGGTGAAGACGGAGAGCCCTGACGCTCCGTCCAGAAACGTCGGACTAACAATCATGAACTCGTGCCCATAGCCGGCATTCCGAGCGGGACGAGGGATGCCGGTCCGGCGCGGGAACGCCGAACCGCGGGGCCCGCGCGCCGGACCGGCAAACCAGAAGAAGCGGCGACGTGCACGGACGCACGCTAGGGTCGTACACTCCGCCAATGTTGCCCTCGCGCTTCGTGTCGCTCGCTCTTGGCTTCGCTTCCGTGCTGATCGCCGCGCCGGTGGTGGCTTGCGGTGTGTCCGGGCCGGGCGGCTCGGTGGGGTGCAGTCTCGCCGAGCACAACGAGGCCGCGCACCCGTGGACGCTGGGCGCGAGCGCCGTGTACACGTCGACGGCGCTGCACTTCAGCACCGGCGTGGAGGGCGATCAGACGCGCGCGGCCGTGCTCGCGTCGCTGTCGCGCCGCTTGTCGCACCGCTGGGCGATCGAGACGGAGATCGGCGCGGCGTTCGGCGGCGAGCTCCGTATGCCCGACGGCAGCTACAAGTTTTCGCCCGGACCGACCGCCGCGCTCGGCGCGTCCTATCGCGTGGTCGACGGCCGCCCGTTTCTGCTCGCCACGTCGCTGTTGTCGCTCAGCGGGGCGCGTACGGAGCGCGAGGGCAGCGGCGAGCGCGCGAACTACGAGGCGTACAATCTCAGGCTTGGCGCGCTGTTCGGCACCACGCTGTTCGACGCGCTGAGCCCCTACGCGGTGGCGCGCGTCTTCGGCGGTCCGGTGTTCTGGCGCTACCGGGGCGCGAGCGTGACCGGCACCGACACATCGCACTTCCAGCTTGGTGCAGGCCTTGTGTTGGATCTGGGCCGGAGCATCCAGGCGTTCGCCGAGGGCATCCCGCTCGGCGAGCGCGCCGTCTCCGGCGGCCTCGCACTCAGGCTCTGAGCGCGACTCTGGTATGCTGCGGCCGGCATGCGGTTCTTCCTGGCCCTGCTCGTGGTCGCGTCGCTCGGCGTCTCGTCCACCGCGTCGGCGGCCGACATCGCCGCGCTCGGCGCGAGCGCGCGCCGCTCGGTCGTGCGCCTCGCCGTGCTCGATCGCTCCGGCGAGGAGATCGCGTCCGGTACCGGCTTCTTCGTGTCGAAAAACGGCCGCATCGTCACCAACCACCACGTGATCGAGGACGCGGAGCGCATGCAGGCGCGGCTCGACGGCGGACGGAAGGTGCCGATCGTCGGCGTGCTCGCCACCGACAAGGTGCGCGATCTCGCCGTGCTCCAGGCGGCGCCGGGCACGTACACGCCGCTCCCGCTCGGCACGTCCGCGAAGCTCCAGCCCGGCGATCAAGTGATCGTCATCGGCAGCCCCGTCGGCTACTCCACCACGCTCTCCTCCGGCATCATCGCCGCCGTCCGCCCCGAGGGCATCGACGACGCCGGTCTCCACGAGACCCACACCACCGCCGCCTGGACGATCCAGTTCACCGCCGCGATCTCGCCGGGCTCCAGCGGCTCGCCGGTGATCACCCTCGACGGCAAGGTGGTGGGCGTGGCGGTGGGCGAGGTGACGGCAGGGCAGGGGCTGAACTTCGGCATCGCCGTCGACGCGGTGAAAAACGTGCTCGCGCACACGCCGCCGGGCACGCCGGTCAAGTCGTTCGACGACGTCGACGGCGAAGACGTGCACAAGAACCTGCTCATCTCCGCCGTCGGCATCGGCGCGGCCGCGCTCCTGGTGTTCATCGCGACGCGCCTGGCGGGCCGCCGCGCCCGTCGCGCCAAGGCCTGAAGCGGGATGCCGGTCCGGCGCGGAACCCCGCGGACGAGCTACGACGCGTCGAAGCAGATCTCGACGCGGTCGACGATCAGCGCGTCCGAGGGCGGCCCCGGGCGCAAGCGCAAGAGCACGTTGCCGTCGCCGGCGGTGAACGCGCTGGTCGCATCCGCGACGTACCACGCGTACGGCGTGCTGTTCGCGACGGAACCGGATGGCGACGCGCCGCTACCGGCGAAGGTCATCCACGTGTAGCTGCCGCTTGCCGTGGTGTTGAAGCTGCGACCGTAGACGGCAATCGTGACCGCGTTGATCGACGAGAGCCCGGCGGTGCTGATCTCCACGTCGATGAACGCGGTGCCCTCGAGATCGAGCCCGCCCTCGCCGAGGTACGTGTCGTCGAACACCGGCGTGTAGCTGAAGCTCGACGACGCCGCGCTGACGTGCCAGCGCGAGGTGTCCGGCAAGCTGTTCGTCTCGTAGACGACGTACGCGGTGGTTCCGGGATACGAGCCCGTCCACTGGAAACGCACCGCGTGGTTGCCCGTCGCGCCGGAGATGCACCCGCCGCCTCCCGAGCTCCCGCCGGTTCCGCCGCTTCCCGACGCGCCGCCGGTTCCCGATGCGCCGCCGGTGCCGCCGGTTCCTGACGCGCCTGCGGTGCCGCCGGTTCCTGACGTGCCGCTGGTTCCGGACGCGCCGGCGGTGCCGCTGGTTCCGGACGCGCCGGCGGTGCCGCTGGTTCCGGACGCGCCGGCGGTGCCGCTGGTTCCGGACGCGCCGGCGGTGCCGCTGGTTCCGGACGCGCCGGCGGTGCCGCTGGTACCCGACGCGCCGCTGGTTCCGGACGCGCCGGCGGTACCGGACGCGCCGGCGGTGCCGCTGGTTCCTGACGCGCCGGCGGTGCCGCTGGTACCGGACGCGCCGGCTGTACCTGACGTGCCGGCCGCACTCGCGTCGCTGCCTGCCGCGCCGGCGCCGCCGTCGGTTGCGTCCGTGCCGCACGCCGCGAACGCGAGCATGCTCGCTACGAGCGCGGGCGCGACGTGAACGTTTCGCATGTCGCGCGGATGCTATCGATCCGGCAGGATCCGGTCAACGTGCCGTGGGCGCTTCGCCGAGCCAGCGCGCCAGATTCGCGGGCCGCGCGCGCCGCCCCCACGTGGGGGCGAAATCCGTCACAGCTTGCGTGAGCGGACCTAGCCGAGCTCGGGGACGCACCGCGGACGTCGGTATTCGAATCTCACCGCAATGGACTCGAAGCGCCCGCCCACGTGGGTCGGCGATGCGCTCACGCTTCTTGCGCGGGTTGGCGGACATCTCGAGAGCAACGGTCGCCAGGGTGGCACACACTTGGTCGCGGGACGACCCACGTGGGGGCGAGATCCGTCCCATCTTGCGTGAGCGGATCAGACATGATCGAAGCTGGTCATGGCGCAACACGTCCAGACGGTCAGGCAGGACTTCGATCTGGCCGAGCTCGGGGACGCACGGCGGACGTCGGTATTCGAACCTCACCGCAATGGACTCGAAGCGCCGGCCCACGTGGGTTGACGATGCGCTCACGCTTCTTGCGCGGGTTGGCGGACATCTCGAGAGCAACGGTCCGCCAGGGTGGCACACACTTGGTCGCGGCGACGACCCACGTGGGGGCGAAAGAAAGTCGTCGCGGGCGACTTTACGCTTGACGCGATTGGCGACCAAACTGCCACGCCGATCGCCGGTCGGCCCCGGAGTGCGTCGCTGTCGTCGCTGTGGGCCTGCACGCGCGCGCCGCGCAAAGCGGGCGACGCGAAACGCATCCCGGCGTGCGTTCGCGCGGCAGAGCGCCTCTCTGGAGGCTTCGAAACAGCATGTTATGACTGCGTATGACCGACCACGACACGGACTGGAAGCGCGCCCACTCCGAGCTCGTGCGCATCGCGGGGGAGCGCGCGACGCTGGACCATGACGAGGCACGCTGGCTCCTGGTTGCGCGAGATGCGCGCGTGCACGAGCGGTTCGGCTTCGCGACGTTCGCCGAGTACGTCGAGCGCGTGCTCGGGTATGGGCCGCGGGTGACGGAAGAGAAGCTCCGCGTCGCCGACGCACTGCAGCGGCTGCCCGTGCTCGCGGCGGCGCTCGCCGCCGGCGAACTCTCGTGGTCGGCGGTTCGCGAGCTGACGCGCGTCGCCGTCGGCGAGACCGAGCGCGACTGGCTGGCCGCGGCGAGGTCGCGCACCGTGCGCGAAGTAGAGCGGCTGGTGAGCGGGCACCGGCCCGGCGACACGCCGACGGATCCGGTGCGCCCGGAGTCATCTTGCGCGCGGCGTTCGTCGAGCTGCCGGCGCGCGCGCTTCGCGTGAGGGACCGCGCAAGGCCGAGCTACACGGTCGGCTCCGTGCCCGATTCCGCCGGCGCGTCCTGCTCGGCGCCCCGACCGCCAGGCCGCTGCACTTCTCGCTCGCCGGGAGCCCAGATCGTTGACCCATTGGCACGAGCTCGAGGGCGCCCTTCACCCAGGCGACGCTGCGGCGATCGAGCTCGAGCGCGTCGACGATGGCGCTGTTCGATCTGGGGTAGTTCGAGCGTAGCTCGATCCGCCGCAACCTGATTCCGCACTTCGGCGGCACCTTCACGGCGAGCTCTTCCATGTGGTAGGCGACTGCGGCCCGCGCGCGGGGGGGACCTACACCTACAACCCGATCAGGATACCGATGATCGACTCGTGCGCCTGCTGGAAGCTGCCGAGGTTTGCGTCCGACGCCCGGAACGCCGTGCGCGCGCCGGCGAGCTTCGCCGAGGCGGCCTTTGCTTGGGGGATCGCCGAGGCGCTCTTCGCGAGATAGGCGGCGATGCCGTTTTCGCCGATGATCCAGTCGCTGCCGACGATCTGCGCGCTCGCGGGGGCGTTCTTCTTCGGAATCAGCTGGTGATCGATCGCCTGGCCGAGCACGACCGCGAGCGCCTTCACCTTCAGCTCCTTGTCGTACTTGATCGCCACCGCCGTCGCCGCGGCGTTCAACGACGACAGCTTGGCGTCCAACCCGACGTACGGGTCGGATGTCGGCTTCGGCTTCGCGGTCGGCTTGGCTTTCGCCGACAGCTTCGGCGCGAGCGCGTGGCTCGCCTTCAGGTCCTTGATCAGGCCGATCAGGATCTGGTCGATCCGGATCAGCTCCGCGGCGGAGGCGGCGTCCTTGGCCAGCTTGCGCGCGCCGGCGGCCTTGAGCGCCAGGCTGTGCGCGAGCTCGAGCTCGGACACGACCAGGCTCCGGGCTCGCTTGCCGGCGGCGTCGTCGAGCTCGCCGCTCGTCACGCGCCGGGCGATGTGCTGATCGAGCGTGAGCGCGCCGACCAATCCCGCCGAGGGATCGTGCGCGGCCAGCTTGTCCGGCTTCGCGGGCATCCCCCGTGCCGGGCTCGCGACGCACAGACCCACACACACGAACGCCCACACAACGAATGCTGCCGTCTTCCCCATGCGGCGAGTCTAGCCGACCTGGCGCCGCCGAGCCGGCGTCACGCGATTCCATCATGAATCCGACGTCGTAGCGACGGGATCGGGGAAGGGATGCCGGTCCGGCGCGGAACCTCCCGGGTCGGACCGCGGGGTTCCGCGCCGGACCGGCACACCCTGTTGGGCCGGTTGCTGCCGTCGCGAAGAAAAGTGACGGGGAGTGTCGGTCCGGGGCGGCGCTTTTCGTCGTATGCGCAGGAGGACACGCCAGATGTCGAAGAAGATTCCCGGAAAGTTCGTGTGGTTCGAGCTGACGACGCCGGACCCGGCCAAACAAGACGCGGTCGTTTCCCATGGGCGCTGACACCTACGACATGATCTACGCGGGCGACGCGATGATCGGCGGCTATACCCATAGGCGAACGGCGAGGGCGAGCGCGCGCGTTGCCGATCCCGCGGGCGCCGAGCTCGCGTGTTCGCGAAGGCCACCGATGATCCGTCCGATGCACCGGCGCTGCTGGGTGGCTGGTGCTGGAACGAGCTGCACACGCCGGATCCGGAGCGCGCGGTCGCGTTCTACCAGCGGGTCGTCGGCTACTCCCACGCGCCGCGCACCATGGGGCCCATGGACATTCCCGGCGTCGGCCGCTTCGGCGTGGTGCAGGATCCGACTGGCGGCGTGCTCGCCGTGTTGAAGCCGCTGCCGCCGGCAGCGTGAGGAGAGAGCGATGCAGAAGATCAACCCGTTCCTGATGTTCAACGACCAGACCGAGGCAGCGCTCGCGCTGTACACCTCCGTGTTCAAGGACTCGAAGGTGCTGAGCACGTCGAAGCGCGACGGAAAGGTGAACAGCGCGACGTTCGAGATCCAGGGCCAACGCCTGATGGCCTTCGACGGCGGCCCGATCTTCTCGTTCTCGCTGGGCATGTCGCTGTTCGTGAGCTGTGACACGCAGGCGGAGATCGACGAGCTGTGGGAGAAGCTTTCCGAAGGCGGCGAGAAGAGCCGGTGCGGGTGGCTCAAGGATCGCTTCGGCGTCTCCTGGCAGATCGTGCCGAACGTGCTGGGCGAGCTCCTGGGCGACAAGGACGCGGACAAGGCCGGG
Source organism: uncultured delta proteobacterium (assembly GCA_963775185.1). GTDB lineage: Bacteria > Myxococcota_A > Polyangia > Polyangiales > Polyangiaceae > JAPSGB01. The sequence continues at coordinate 14,824 of CAVZIE010000028.1, forward strand.
CGCGTGCTGCAGGCGATGCTCGCGATGAACAAGCTCGACATCGCGGGCTTGAAGCGCGCCGCCGACGGCGGCTAGAAGAGCGGATGCAATACGCCATTCTTTGTTACGACTCCGAGGAGGTCGTCTGCGCCTGGACGAAAGACCAGGACGACGCCGCGGTCGCCGCCCGCGACGGCGTGGCGGCGAAGCTGGCCGAGCAAGGCCGGATAGGTCCGGTCGCGCGTCTGATGCCGACGGCATCGCGGATTCGCTGACACCGCGCTATCGCGACGACATCCTGCGGCTGCTCTTCGTCTGCTGTCATCCCGAGCTTCCGGTCACGAGGCGCTCGCGCGCCTGGTCGACGCCGCGTCGTCGACCCCATCGCGCTGCCAACACTGCCGCGAAGCGGCCTGAAGGGCTGCGACGGGCTGAGGGCTACCGGACCCCGCCCGCCGCCGACCCGTGAGCCGCGGCGCGCGCGTCGCGACACTTGTCCGCATGGTGAGCACCAGCAACACCCCGCGCGCGTGCGAGGCGTCCCTGGAAGGGATCCTGGCCGACTACCGGGAGCGCGAGAGCGACTACCCGCCGCCGCCCGACGCCGGGACCCCGCAGAGCCCGTTTCCCGAGGACGTCTTCCGCGCCTGGCGCGACGCCATGGGATCGCGCCCCGCGCTCGACGCCGCGCGTCACGCCGACTCGGCGCCGGCCTCGGGGAACTCCGCGGCGATCATCTCTTCGAACCAGCTGCCCGGGTGATAACCGACGGCGCGACCGATCTCGCGCCCGTCCCGGAACACCAGCACCGTGGGCGTCGCGTGCACTTCCAGCCTGCGGACCAGCGCGACCGGCGCGGAGGTGTTCACCTCGGCGACCTTGATCCGCCCCTCGTAGCGCGTCGCGATGTCGATCAGCACGGGCGCCAGCTGACGACACGGCACGCAGCCGTCGCTCCACACGTCAAGGAGCACCGGCTGATCGCTGTTCGCGACCTCGCGCTCGAAGTCTTCCGGTCCGGCGATGTGGATCGGCAGTACCTCGTGCTTCGGACCAAAGATCGCGGAGAGCAAACCCATGACAACCTCGATGTAGCGCGCCGGCGACGACGCGTCCATCCGGTGAGAGCCGGCGGCGCGACAAAGGGTTCCCGGCGCGGTTCCGCGCCGCTCCGACATCCCATGCTAGCTTCGGCGCGTGGCGACGGTGCTGATCCCGCTTCCCGATCGCATTCAATGACGGACCTCGTCTACAAGATCATCGCGGCCGCGCTGTGGGCGCGCGCCGAGCGCGAGCAGCGCGTCCCGTGGGCGCCGGTCGACGTCGCCGACGGCTTCGTCCACCTCAGCAGCGCGTCGCAGCTGCGCGAGACCGCGCGCCTTCACTTCGCCGGCCAGCGCGATCTCGTGTTGGTGAGCGTGGATCCCGAGCGCATCCCCGGCGGGCGCCTGCGCTGGGAGCCGTCGCGCGGCGGCGCGCTCTTCCCCCACGTGTACGGCGACGTGCCGCTCGCGGCCGTGACGCGCGTCGAGCCGCTCGCGAGCGCCGACGGCGCGTTCGTGTTCCCCGACGCGATCCCGCCGGCACGTCGCTGACTGCCGATCGGAAACGGCTCTGACTGCGGTGAGGGCCGTTTCGTGTCGGCGCGACTACAGCGTCTTCGAAAAGTAGGCGTCTCTGCGCCCGGTCGATCGCCGCCTCAGCGCGCGGCTTCAAGGCGATCGAGGCGCCCGCGCAGGTCCTTCACGTCGCCCTCGCAGCGATCGAGACGCGGCCGGAGCTCGTTCGCGCTTCGCAGCACGTCCGTCATCTCGCGGACGGAGCCGGCGAGCTCCGTGATCGCGGTCGCCGTGCGGACCTCTGATTCGACGATGCGCCGTGCCAGCTCCTCGTGCATCGACTCGAGGCGGGAGTTGGTCTGGTCGAGGCGGGAGTTGGTCTGGTCGAGACGAGAGTTGGTCTGGTCGAGGCGGGAGTTGGTGTCGTTCACGCCGTCGCGGATCGCCCGCAGGATGGTCAGGGTGACGTCGGTCGGCTCCATCGTGTGCTCCTTCAATATAGCCCCCGGTGCGCGCGTGCGCACCACGAGTGTGCCCCCGCCTGATGCAGCCGGTGTGCCGGCTGCAAGTGCGCGGAAGCTCACGATCCCGGCGCTGGCGACGGCCGGCGATCGCCGGTGATCGCCGATGTTCGCCGCGCGGGATACCGCGCCGTGCCGGCCGCGGTTCGCTGAGCGCGGTCTCCACCGCGCGCTAGCTCTGCGGGAGCGCCACGCTGCCGTCGTCGGCGAGCCCGAAGCCGGGATTGTGTGCGATCTCCCAGACGTGGCCGTCGGGATCGCGGAACGCGCCCGCGTAGCCGCCGTAGAACGTCTCGGTCGGCTCGCGCGTGACCACGCCTCCGCTCTGTCGCGCGACGTCCACGATCGCGTGCACCTCTTCACGCGAGCCCACGTTGTGCGCCAGCGCGACGCCGCCGAAATCCGCGCCCGCGTCCGGGATGCCGAGATCCTTCGCGAGCTTCTCCCGCGACCACAGCACGAGCACCGTGCCGTTCGCCTGGAAGAACGCCGTCTCCTCCACGTCCATCGCGGTCGTCCACCCCAGCGCTTCGTAGAACGCCTTCGCCCGCGCGTAGTCTGCGACGCCCAACGTCACCAGGCTGATGCTCTGCTTCACATCTTCCTCCGTTCCCGGACTCGCGGTTGGATACCGCGCCGGACCGGCAGTCTGGCATGTTTGCGATGCGTGATGACGAGGACAGCGCATGCCGAAGCGATCGATCAGCCAAGCAGCGCCGACCAGTAGCGGTCGAGTTCGGCCTGGTCCTCGCACAAGACGACCATCGAGATGGCGTCGTTGAACTCGTGATGCGGTCTCGCGGTGATCGCCTGGAAGCGCTGGCCGAGCAGCGTGAAGTCGACGATCTTCGCCTTCGAGCAGCGTCGACCATTGGCGTTACCCGGTCGACGCGCGAGTCCGGAAACTCGGCTTCGGTGCGGTGTGACCACCGGACAAACGCTGTCCCGTTTGGCGGACCGCGGGATACCGCGCCGCACCGGCAACCCAACGAAGCTCCGCTCCGGCTACGCGCACTGCCAGGTCATCCACGTCCGCTCGAAGCGCGACGCTGCGAGGTCCGCCTTGCGGATCCAGAAGTAGAGCATCCCGGCGTCGCCCCACATGGTGCCCGCGTTGTCGTCGGAGTCGAGTTGCAGCAGCAGCAGCCACTCGTCGACGCCGCGCGCGAGGGGCCGCCACCCGGTGGACACTTGCGGCGCTTGAATTGCCCGATGCGCTTCTCGTAGTTGGCGGGAAGATCCACTTCGGCTCGCAACGCCGAGAGGGCGTCCGAGCGTGGGTACGGAAGAGTTTCGGAGAGCCGGAAGCGGATTCCGCGTTCCGCGAGCACGATGCCGCTCGGAGGCTTGCGCGCGACTAGCTTCTTGCCGTTCACGAGCACGACCTTCGCCGCTTCCAGGTCGTCCGGAGCGTGGCCGCTTGGCATGTGAAGAACGTCAGCAGACCCGACGACGGTCGCTCTAACGACTCCAGCGGTGGCAGTTCGGCAAGATCGATCTGGACCAGGAAATCGAGTCGTCGCGGCTCAGGCGGCGCTGCACTCTCGCCAGCTTCGCGATCTCGAACGGCGTTGAACGAGCTAGGAGCAGCGTCAACGCACTCGACATATCTAGACGCCGAGCGCCCTCAACACGCTTCCCGTCGCGCGAGCCCTGGCCGAGGGTGACGTAACCCGCGCCGTCTTCTCGGGGATGTCGGACCGGCGCGGAACCGCGCGGTCACGACGTCGCGCAGGAAGCTCATCTCGTGGGTGAGAGGAGAAGCGCGATGCGTTGAAGCCCGCCACCGCGCGTCCGGTTCGGACCTGCCACGAACCGTCGGTCACGTGCTCCGGGAAGCGGACTTCGAACGCGGTGAGTGGCGCTCGTTCACTGCGACCTTGTCGAACTTCGAGTTGAGCGTGGTCGACGAGGAGGCTATCGCCTGCGGGATTCCGCGCTGGACCAGCAAGAAGGATCAGCGGCTCCCTGGAAAAGAATGGTGCGAGTCCGCAAAAAGGTGTCGTCCGGGCACAGCAGACCATCGGCGATTTGCCCGAAGAGCGTGAGATTCACGGGATGGCCCGCCGCGTGCAAGGGCGCCGCGCATGTTGAACCGACTGCTCTTGCCCGCGCTTCTCGGGAGCCTTCTCTTCACGACCGCCTGTAGCGGCGACGGTCCATCGACGGAGGCGTCGGCGGGCGCAGCTGGCGTCGGCAGTGGGACAGGCGGCGCCGGAACGGGCGGAAGCGGTGGGACTGCTAGCGGCGGAGCGTCAGGCTCGGGAGGCGGGGCCGGAACCGCGGGCTCTGGCGGTAGTTCAAGCGCCGGAGCGTCAGGAGCGGGCGGCGGCGCCGGAGTCGACGGCGGAGCAGGAGCCGGCGGATCCGCGGGAGGCGCTGGAGCGGCGGGCAGCATCGGGACTGCAGGAAGCGGAGGTACGGCTGGAGCCGCCGGGACTGCGGGAGTGGGAGTGGCTGGAACCGGCGGAGTGGCTGGAACCGGCGGAGGCGCTGGAGCCGCGGGGCAGGGCGGAACCGATCCGGCCTGCGTGGCGCTCGGAGCGAAGCTGCAGCAGGCGATTGAAGCGCACTATTCCAGCACCCCGGCGCAGACCGTCGGCGGCGCGTCGGTTGCGGTCATCCGTGGATCGTGTCGCTGGGTCGGGGCGGTGGGGGAGGCCCACCCGGGTGTACCGATGACACCCGATCACCTGTTTCGCGTGGCGAGCGTGACCAAGACATTCGTGGCAGCGACCATGCTCCAGCTTGTGGACGAAGGAGCAGTGTCGCTCGATGACAAGGTAGACAAGTATGTGTCCGGCGTTCCCGCTGGAAACGCGATCACGGTGCGCATGCTGTTGAACCACACGAATGGCCTGTACGACTACACCACCGACGCGACCTTCTGGCAGCAGGCCCTCGCCCAGCCGGATACGCCGGTGGCCCCGCAAACGCTGGTAGATGTCGGCACGAGCCACCCGGCGACATTCGCGCCGGGCACGGGCTGGGCCTACACCAATACGGGGTTCATTCTGGCCGGCATGATCATCGAGTCGGTCACCAAGACCTCTGCGAGCGCGGCCATCCGGCAGCGAACGTTCGCTCCGGCGGGGTTGAACGCGACGTTCTTCGATGGCGAAGAGACGCTGCCCGCTCCGGTCGTGACAGCGACCGATGCCCAGGGGATGGACGTGACGAACGCGGTTCATCCTTCGGTGAACTGGACTGCCGGTGCCATCGTTACCACCGCCGGCGATCTGGCCGACTGGGCGTCACAGCTCTACGGTGGGCATATCCTGTCCGCGCCCAGACTGGCCGAGATGATGACGCCGGTCGTGACCGGTTCCCCTGGACTGAGCTACGGGCTCGGGGCGGATCTCTACGATGCGAGCAAGCTCGGCAACTTCAGCCCGGCTGTCGGGCACGGGGGCCATCTTCCAGGCTTCTTCACGGACATGTACTACATGCTGAACGACGGCACGGTGATCGTGCAGATGGGCAACGCGGATCAAGGGAAGAACTACTCCGGCATTCTGCTGGTCGCGCTCTATACCTGACCTCGTAGTACGCGACCGGGGCTGGCGGCTATCGCTCTGTTCCGCGCCGCCCAGGCATCATCCAGCAGCTTCGGTGCGAGCCCACGCCAGCAGCGCCGAGCCCTCGGTGCGCGCCTCGAACGCGGCGGCACGCTCGTCGTGATCGAGCACATCCGATGGCGACGACCGGAGGGACGGATTTGTCGCGCAAGGGACGGCGCACGTTCCGCGCCGCGCCCCGCGCGTTCACCCGCGTGGGTGCCGAAGCGTCCACGCTACGCGTCGCGGAATCCTTTTCCGGCGAGGATCTTCGGTCGGAGCTTGTCGATGCGCGCCGATCGCGTCTGCGACTGCTTGGCGCTCGAGATGTAGAGGTTGTATTCGCGCTGTCGCCCGGGCGTCAGCGCGGCGAACGCCGCCTTCAACTTGCGATCGGCGGCCAGCGCCCGTTCGAGCTCGTCGACCAGGACGAGCTGCTTCGGTTTGTCCACCTCCAGGCCGCGCTTCTCCACCTGGATCGCCTCCCGCACGCAGGCCTTCACCGCGGACTCGAGCTTGACGACGTCCTCTAGCTTGGTGAAGCGAATGCGTCGCGCGGACCTGGAGTTGGGACCCTGCTCTTCGAGCACGCCGCGGGGATCCGCGAGCAGGGCGCCCTTGAAGAACATGAGCGCGAGGTGCTGCCTTCATCGGCTGCATGATGGCGATGTTCTTGTCGCCGGAGCCGTAGCAGGGCTTGCCCCACTTCAGCGCTTCATCCAGGCCGCAGCTGAGCAGGACCGCCCTGAGCTTCTCGGCCTCCGCCCGCCACGTCTTTCGCCGGCGGAGATACGCGTCCACGTCGGGATTCGGCTTCGCCTTCATGTGCTATCCGCCGGAGAGCGCCTGCGCGATGAAGACCTTGTCGTCGGGGCCGACCGCGTCGTCCAGGGCCTCGCAATCGTCAATCGGCTCCTCGCGCACGAACACGTTCACGTGGCGGCGCAAGCGGCCCGTCTCGTCGACGACGTAGCCCGCGAAACCCGGATAGCGACGGTCGAGCTCTTCGACGACCTCGCGCACGGTGCGGCCGGGAACCACTTCCAGAGCCTTCAACGTCGGGAAGAAGCGCTGCAGGTGGCGCGTGAAGGTGACCTCGGCCATCACGCGAAGCGCGCCGAGTGGACCGGCGGCAGGTTGTTGCCGAGACAGCGCCAGCTCTCGCCGCGGTCCTCGGAGACGTAGACGTTGCCGGTGGTCGTGCCGAAACAGAGGCGGTCCCCGCTGGCGTCGAGGGCGTGGCGGTAGATCACGTCGTAGCAGTGCTCTTGCGGCAGCCCTTCGCGGAAGCTCTGCCAGCTCTGACCGCCGTCGCTCGTGCGGGCGACGAACAGGCCGCCGCCGATGGTGATGCGTTCCTGATCGCTGCGCAGCGGCACGACCCACGCGGTCTGGCCGTCCTTCTCGTCGGCGACGATCGGGAAGCCGAAGTGGACGGCCACGTCGGGCTGGCTGACGCGCTTCCAACTCCGCGCGCCGTCTTCGCTGGTGAAGACGCCGCAGTGGTTCTGCTGCCAGAGGCGATCCGCCTGCCCGGGGCACACGGTGACGAAATGCGGATCGTGGCCCCACTCCGCCTCGGGCTGCGGCAGGTAGTCGTTGAGCATGCCCTTGTTGGCGCCGGCCCAGGTCTTGCCGCCGTCACGCGTCTCGAGAACACCGGCGGAGCTCACCGCGACGTAGAAGTGGTTCGAGTCGCGCGGGTCGACGGCGACCGAGTGGATGCCCGGCACGAAATCGCCGTACGCCATCGCCGCCGGGGTGCCGCCCCACTGGTTCTTGCTGGTGGCCTCGCCGGCGAACAGATCGCCGCCACGGCTCTCGTGGTTCCACAGCGGCCGGTTCAGCTCCCAGCTCTCGCCGCCATCGCGCGTCGTGAACAGGCCGCCCGGCAGCGTGCCGGCGTGGATCACGCCGGGCTGGTCGGCGCCGGCGAAGCCGAGCACCCACACCTTCATCAGCGCCGCCGCCTTGTACGTGATCGGCCGGCCCGCTTCCTCCATCGCCTTCGGATCGGGGATGAGCTGCTCGATGTACCGCGCGCCCTCGGGATACGCGATGCGGCTCGCGTCCTCCCAGCTCGTGCCGCCGTCTTTCGAGCGCATGAGCGAGGGGCCCCAGTGCGCGTTGTCCATGCACGCCCACAGCGTGCCGTCGCGCGGGTCGCGAGCCGCGTAGCTCACGGCGATTCCGGCGTGGGAGATCGGGCGCGCCTTCCACGCTCCGTTGGAGCGGTCGAAGATCAGTGTGCCCTTCTTGGTCGCGAGGAGGATGACGTCCGACATCGCCCGCGAGCGTAGAGTGAATCCCGCACCCTTGCCAGCCCCGCGATATCGCGACGCGAGCGCCGCCGTGGGGATGTCGGCCCGGCGCGGTATCCCGCGGCCCGTCGCGGAGCGGAAACGGCTCTGACCGCGGTTCGGAAACGGGCGTGACCGCGGTTCGGAAACGGGTGAGGGGCGTTTGCTGTCGGCGTGGGCGATCGGAAACGGCTCTGACCGCGGTGAGGGGCGTTTGCTGTCGGCGCGGGCGATCGGAAACGGCTCTGACCGCGGTGAGGGTCGTTTGCTGTCGGCGTGGGCGATCGGAAACGGCTCTGACCGCGGTGAGGGTCGTTTGCTGTCGGCGCGGGCGATCGGAAACGGCTCTGACTGCGGTGAGGGGCGTTTGCTGTCGGCGTGGGCGATCGGAAACGGCTCTGACCGCGGTGAGGGGCGTTTGCTGTCGGCGTGGGCGATCGGAAACGGCTCTGACCGCGGTGAGGGTCGTTTGCTGTCGGCGCGGGCGATCGGAAACGGCTCTGACCGCGGTGAGGGTCGTTTGCTGTCGGCGTGGGCGGATCGGAAACGGGGTGAGTCGGGCTACACGGCGCCCTACGGGCACTGTCCCGTATGCGCGACGCGAACGCCGGCCGCTGCCGCGCAGTCCGCGTTCACGTACGACTTGCCGTCGCAACCGCACGCCGGATCGAGCTGGCCGGTGCACGACCCGCTGCCGGGCAGTGGCACGCAACCGCCGGGTCCGTCGCAGCCGTCCGCGTAGCAGTACTCCTGGCCGGCGATGCACTGCGAGTCGTCGATGCACGGGCGCAGTGTGCCCGGCGGCGGCTCGGTGCACAGCGCGGGCAACGACGGGTCGTAGCATGCGCCCGTGATGCCGCAGCACTGCTCGCCCGCCGGGCATTGGTCGTTCGTGCCGCAGTAGGTCGCCGTCAGACCTGCCGACGAGCCGCCCGCGCCGACCGTCATCTCTTGACCGCACGGCCCTATCCCGACGTAGGGCTCGCCGGCATTGCACGCCGCGCCGATGCCCGCATAAGTGACGCCATTGCATCCGCACACCTGGAACGAGCTTGCCGGGCAGTTCGCTGTGGACGTGCAGTAGCCGGCCCCCAGACAAAGCTCGGCGTCGAGAGGGACGCAGTATTCGCCCGGCGCGCATTGGTACGAGGCCGCGCACGGCTTCTCTCCCTGCGGGCCCGGCGTGGTCGGCGCCGGGCACGTGTCGGCGGCCGTCGCGGGATCCACGCACTTGCCCGAAACGAGGCAGCAGTCCTGGCCCGGCGCACACGTCGTGCCGTTGCAGACCGTTGCCCCGCCGGTCCCGCTGGTGCCGCCGACCGCGCCGGTGCCTTCGGTTGCCCCGGTTCCGCCGCTCGCCCCGGTTCCGCCGCTCGCCCCGGTTCCGCCGCTCGCCCCGGTTCCGCCGCTCGCCCCGGTTCCGCCGCTCGTGCCGCCGGTGCCACCGGTAGCGATCGCGCCGCCGGTCCCGGATCCGCTCGCGCCGCCCGATGCACCCGGCGCGCCGGCCCCACCATCGCCGCCAGGGGTTGTTCCGCTGACCACGGATCCGCCGCAGGAGAGCAGCAGCGCGGCGGCGGACACGATCGTCGCGGAAAGTACGCGGCTCTTCATACTGGTAAGTCGCCACTGTACCGCGGATCGATCACAAGAAAGCGACGAGCGCTGGTTTGTGCGGAACGCGTCAGCGGCAGGTCTGCTTGGTGATCGTTTCCAGGTTGCCGCAGCTTGTCGCCTGGAACGCGAGTCCGTCGTGCGCGCCGCCTTGGCAGGTGCACGCGACAGGCGCGGTGGCCGAAGGGCCGTTGCACGACGCGCCGACGTCGGGACAGGTCACGCTGCAGTTCACGTCGTTGTTGCCGGTGCCTCCGCCGCCGGCGGTGCCCGAGCTGCAGTCGCTCCCGCCGGCAAGGCCCGACTCGCAATGGTCGAGCGCGTTGACTTGCGCTTTGCACCCGGTCAAGAGGTTCGGCGTGATCTGCCCGCTCTTGTCGCACGTGAACGTCACGCCGTCCGCGCAGGTCAGCACCTGCTGGAGCTGTGCGGTGCAGCCCGCGTGTTCGGCATCGGCGATTTCCTGGCTCACACCGCTGGCGCATGTCTGCTTGCCGTCCGGCGGCGCGCAGGGGAGCGCCGCGACCTTGTCGCAGTAGTTGTCCGCGAGCGCGTTCACGTCGGGCCCCGGCGAACCCGTCGTCGAGCCGCCGCACGCGCTCGCCACGCACGCGAGAAGAACAAGCCACCGCACCCCGCAAGCGTGCTAGCGCGGCGCGATCGCTGCAAGCACTTCCGCGCCGATGATGCCAAACTCGATGATCATGCTTCGGACCAGGGCAGCGGTGACGGCTCCGGTTCGGGTCCGACGCAGGGGGCCGCGCGGTTCCGCGCCGGACCGTCAGTCCGCCAACGACAGCAACGCTTCGTAGTAGAGCACGCAGTGCTCGAGCATCGTGCGGAGCGGCGTGCGAAAGCCGTCGAGGGCCCACTGCGTGACGAGAAAGATGGTCGAGCCGAGCAAGCCTTCCGCGACGAGCCGGGCGTCGTAGCCGCGTGCTGCGAGATCGGGGAGGGCGCGCTGCATCGGCGGCACGATCAGGTCGACGAAGCTTCGATTGACCTGGAACGCCCGCTTGCCGATGTCGGCGTCGATGCTGTTTACCTCGATCAGCGCGACGCGGACCAGGCGCGGGTCGCTTCGCAGCAGCTCGAGATACGCGCGCAGCATCGCCCGTACGAGCTTGCGCGGTTGGCGAACGCGCCGCGCGACGGCGGCCAGGTGCTCGTGGATGTGCGCGACCGCGTGCTCGTAGACGGCGAGGAACAAGGCCTCGCGGTTCTCGAACGACTCGTAGAAGTAGCGCTCCGAGAGCTCGGCCTCGGCGCAGATCTCGCGGACGCCGCTGGCGTGGAAGCCGTCGGTCCCGAAGCACTGCAAGCCCGCTTCGATCAGCAGAGCGCGGCGCCGCTCGACCCGGGCGTGGGCCGGAACACCGCGGAATCGGCCGGCTTTTGGGCGGGGTGGCGATGCGGGCACGGCATCTTCCAGTACAATTGACAACACTCATTGTCAATTGTCGCGGTCCAGGACAGGCTTCCGGGGTTGCCGCATGAAGACCGATCCAAGCGACGAGGACGCCGAGGCTATCGGCCACACGCTGCGGCGCTTCGCGCGGGAACACGTCGCGCCGGTGGTCGCGCGCCCTGAAGAGCGCGTGGACCCCACCGCGGTCGAGGCGCTCACGCGCGAGGCCTGCGATCTGGGCTTGCTAAACCTGGAAGCGGAAGACGGCTGCGGCTTGTGGGAGATGGCCGAACAGCCCGGTGCGCGACGCAGCACGCTGCGCAGCCTGCGCGAGCTCGCGTGCACCAACGCGGGCATTGCACTGCACTTCCATCAGCTCGCGCTCGGCGCTTGGCTCGCTCGCAAGCTCGGGGTGTGCGACGGCGCGCCGAGCTCGGTCGACCTGCTCGGCGGCTACGGCATGGGGCGCGCGCTGCTCCCGCGCGTGCTGCGCGGCGGCTCGCTCGACAGGGACGAGAGCGCGTGGCTCGCCGCGTACTTCGAGCCGGACGAGAGCTGCCCGCGCCTGCTACAGCTCGGCCCTCCGACCGCGGCCGTGCTGTTCGCGCGCTACGACGCGTCCGCGCAGAGCCTCGGCTTCCAGCGCGTGGCGACGGACGCGCTCGCTTGCGAGCGCATCGGCGACTCGCACGGCCTCGACGAAACGCAGACCGTCGTGGTGCGGGCCCTGCCGACATGGGCCGAGCCGCTGCGCATGCCGGGCGACGAGCACGGCGTCGAGCTCTACCGCAGCGCGCTCGAGCTCCACAGCCTCGGGCTTTGCGCGATCAGTGTCGGCATCCAGCAGCACAGCGCCGCGAGAGCCGCGGACTACGCCGAGCTCCGCCGGCAAGGCGGCGTGCCGATCATCCGGCACGCGGCCGTCCAGACGTTGCTCGGTCGTACACACACGGCGGCGGCGTCGGGGCATGCGCTGCTCGTCGGCCTGGGCGAGAGCGCGCTCCGGCGTGGCAGCTTGACCCGGAGCCTGGCTGCGCGTGCGTCGCTGCTCGTCGAAGCGTGCAGCGCGGCGAACGACGCGCTCCAGGTGTTCGGCGGGAGCGGCTACATGCGCGATACGGGCGTCGAGAAGCTGGTTCGCGACCAGAACCACCTTCGCGTGTTCTGGGGCAGCCCGCGCGAGCTCCGGCGCTTCGTCACCGAGCTGGAGCGTGCGTCATGAGCGCGCTCGACGGACACCGCGCGGCCGAGCATCCGCTGTCCGTGCGTACGGCCGTGTCCCGCGTGATCGCGATCGCCAACTACGAGCCGACGGCGTTGTGGGAACAGGATACGGCGCGGCTTCCGCGGTGCTTGCGCGAGTACCGCCGGAGCCTGCGCCGCTTTGCGACCGGGCAGCTGGCGCCGCTCGCGCTGGCCACCGATCTCGATCCGCACGTTCCCGAGCAAGATGCGCGGCTGCTGGCGCTCGCGGGCCGCGAGGGGCTGATGACCGATCTCCTGCCGCGGCCGTTCGGCTCGCGCCCGGCCCTCCACTTCCGGCATTCGATCCAGCTCTCCAGCTGCCTCAAGACGGAAGAGCTGTGCGCCGCGTGCGGCGGCCTCGGGCTGCTTGTATGCGCACACGTGCTGGGCACCGCGCCGCTCTTGCTGTCGGGCGAGGTCGGCGCGATCACGAGCATGCTGTGGCCCGCATACCGGCGCATTCAACGCGGCGAGCGCTGTCTGTTCGCGTTCGCGATCACCGAGCCTGCGGCGGGCAGCGACGTCGAGGACACCGACGGCGCGGATCGCTACCGCCCCGGGTGCGTGGCGAAGGCGGCGCCGGGCGGCTTCGTGCTGAGCGGCCGCAAGATCTTCATCAGCGGCGGCGACCTCGCCGACGTCGTGCTCGTGTTTGCCGGCCTCGAGAACGAGGGCATGCAGAGCTGGACCTGCTTCTACGTCGACACGCGCAGCGCGGGTTTCCGCTTCGTCCGCAACGAGCTGAAGATGGGACAGCGGGCCTCCGGCGCCGCCGAGATCGAGCTCGACTCCGTGTTCGTGCCCAAGGCGCGCGTGGTGGGCGGCTTGCGCAACGGCTGGGCGCTGAATCGTGCAACGCTCAACTTCTCGCGTATGCCGGTCGGCGCGATCGCGCTCGGCATCGCGCGTGGCGCGATGGAAGCGGCCATCGACTTCAGCTGCCGCACGCGCCTCGCCGGCAAGCCGCTGATCGACTACCAGGAAGTGCAGCTCCAGATCGCGTCGATGCTCGCCGAGACGACGGCGATGCGCGGCATGATCTGGCACGCGGCCAGCGCCTACACGCCGACGCAGGCGATGGCTTCGATGACGAAGCTTCATTGCGGCGACCGCGCCGTCGAAGTCTGCAACCAGGCGATGGACTTGCTCGGCAACCACGCCGTGGTTCACGGCCATCGGGTCGAGAAGGCGTTTCGCGACGCCCGCTTGACCCAGATCTACGAAGGCACCAACGAGATCAACCGACTGGGCGTCATCGAAGACATCCAGGAGCAACTCCTGGCCAAGGTGGCCGCGAGTCGAGGAGCCAGCGCATGAGACCCGTGGAAAGCGACCCGTTCTTCCAGGTGCCACGCACCCGGCGCAAGACCAGCGAAGGCGAGATCGATCTGCCGATCGCGTACTACGACACCGACGAGCTGGTCGCGCTCTTCAGCGTCGACCCGGAGCCGGTCAGGGCCGCGCTGTCCGACGTCCCGTTGTCGCTCGTGACCGTGCGTGGGAAGGCCCTGGTCGGTCTCGTTTTCTTCGAGTACCGCGCCACGTCGATCGGGCCGTACAACGAGGTCGGCCTGGGCACGCTCGTGACGCCCCGGGGCGAACCGCCGCCCTGGCTGGGCGGGCTGGATCTGCTGCGCGGGCCGGCCAAGCGGCGCGTCGGGCTGCACGTGCTGGAGCTTCCAGTGACTACCGCGGCCGCGAACGCGGCCGGGCGCGAGCTGTGGGGATACCCGAAGTTCGTCACGCCGATCGACGTGCGCCTCGGCGAGATGTGGTTCTCGGGGCGCGTGCATGATCCGGGCGACACCAAGCTCGACATCGTCGCGCTCGAGGGCGCGCTGCCCCCGCCGCTCCCGATGCCGAAGCTCGAACTGATGCTGCTATCGCAGCTCGAGCACACGCTCTTGCGCGCGGTGGTCGAGGTGCGCGGGAAGCACCGCGGCGGGCCGGGCGGCAAGCTCCGGCTGTCGGTCGGCGCGTCGCAACATGCGATGGCCGCGCGGCTGCGCGCCTTCGGTCTCGACGGCGCGAAGCCCGTCGTTGCCATCTACGTTCGCGGCGCGCGCTCCTTGCTTCATCTCGGCACGCCCGTGCGGTGAGCCCGCGCGCCGGTCAGGCGCCCCTTGCCCCGGGACCGCGCTTGCGCTTCGCCGTGTCGCGTCGGCGGCAGATGCTGGATCGTCAGCTTGCCGGTCCGGCGCGGAATCCCACGCATCACTTCTTGCTCGTCGCCCGCAGGACGACTCGCGCCTCGACCGCGCTGCAGAGCGTGTCGGCGCAGTTCCATTGTGTGTGCCTGCAGAACGCGCCAATCTGCACTCGATCTCGCTGGCCCTTCGCGGTCGCAACCGAGATCGCGCACGTTCCGTGTACACGACGCTTCCCTTCGCGCTGAAGCCGGGATCGCACGCCGCGGCGAGTAGCGCGAGGACCACGGTGACGAGGGGTGGACGGCGCCGACCGAGTACGAGTTCGGCGGCGTTCACGTGGCAGTCGGTCAGGGCGATGAAGGCGATTCGCGCGCCGCCCACCCAACCATCGCGGCAACCAACGCTGCACTTTGCTGCAGTGCTCGATATCGATGCGGAACTGAATCGGCGCTTCAGCGCGCGGCGCACGAGCTTGTGGCCTGGATGGCGCCCCGGCATCGATACGACGCTGGCATTCATCTTCCCGAGGAGGTACAACATTGTCGAGCTCGCGCGTGGGTTGCGAGCGGGCCGTAACCTGGGGCCGTATCGAAGATCGTCCGCGTTCGCGGGCGGCTCGTGGGCCGATGGCGAAGGAGAGGGGGGTCGATGGCGACTCGGGATCACTCATTCTTGTTGCTCGGGAAGCGCGCGCGTCTTGCGGCGATTCTCGTCACGTTGCTCGCGTTGGGGTGCAGCAGTGACGAGACGCACAAGCCCGGTCCGGGTGCCGACGCCGGGCCCGACGGAAGCAGCGGTGGAACGGGCGGAACCAGCGGATCCGGGGGTACGGCAGGCGTCAGCGGTACAAGTGGCACTGCCGGAACGGGCGGTGTGGGCGCGACCGGCGGCGCGGCGGGCGCTGCTGGCTCGGCGGGCGCTGCCGGCTCGGCGGGCGCTGCCGGCGCGGCGGGGAGCTCCGGGCTCGCGGTGCGGCCGCTGTTCGAGCAGAACGGCGCGCTGTGGAACGACTACGTGACGAGCACCGGCCCAACGTATGCCGACGGCTCGGACGCCGCGTGCGCGGCCTCGACGTCGGGGACAGGACCTTCGCCGTGTCTCCACGCTGGCGAGCTTCGCGTGGTCGACGTCGGATCCGCGTTCGCGAGCTGCGCGAACGTGACGGCGTCCGATCAGCTCGGCGTCTTCGACTGGGTGTGCGACGACAGCACCGGCACGCCCCGGGTCATCTCGACGGGGCTCAAGACGGGCGTGTGCCTCACGGCGTTGATCGACTGGTCGGCAAATCCGGTGGCGTTCAAGCTGAACGCCGTGACGATCACCGACGGGAGCACGACGGTGAGCACCGATCCAGCGGTCTGGTGGGCGAACCCCGTCGCAGTGGACAACGACGGCGGCTCGCTCGGCACCGAGAGCACGATCTATGTCGTGACCACGGACGCCACGGGCGACTACGTCTTCGACGCGGACAAGCTGGGACTCGTCGCCGGACCCTCGGTCACGCTCCAGGGCGGTAATGCGGGAGGGAACGTGGTCACCACGAACGGCCACGACTTCGCGTGGGTCGAAGCGACTGTCGATGCCACGGGGGACGCGAGCGGGCTCGTGACCGACAACGGCGGGACCCGCTTCTCCGCGGTCTGCGGGTTCCACACCTCGGGGGGCAGCGGGAACGGCATCACGGTCTCGGGCGACAACCTGCGTCTCACGGATCTCTCCGCCGAGAGCCACGCCAAGACCGGCATGGACCTGCAGGGCGACTACAACGTCATGAAGAACCTGGTTGCCCGCAACCAGACCAAGATCGGCGTGGTCATCGATTCCAACCACAGCACTGTCACTGGCATCGAGGCCACGGGCAACGGCACCACTGGCCTCTCCGTGGGCAACAGCGGAACGCCGACGTTCCCCATCGAGCTCACGGTCGAGAACGTGATGGCTGCCAGCAATGGAAGCGGGGGCATCGCGTGGGTCAGCGGGAGACACAACCGGCTGCTCCACGCGGTTTCGATGAACAACGGCAAGGGGACGGGCATCGCGGCCGGCGTGGAGCTGAGCACCAAGCTCAGCGCCGCCTACGATGTCGCGGCCTTCGGCAATGAGTACGACGGCGTCCGGTCGGAGACCAACAATGTGCTCGTGGACGTGGTCGCGGCCAACAACGGAGTGAACGGGGCATTCACCAGCAACGGCGACGTCGCGATCGGTCTCACGTCGGTGAACAACCTGTACGACGGGCTGCACACGTCGTCGGGCGCCGGCGGCGGCACGATCATGGACGTCGCGAGCGTCAACAACGGTCACTACGGTCTCGACATCGACCAGAGCACGGCCCAGACGTATATCAACATTGCCGCCACCGACAACGCGAACACCACGTTCTACAAGGATCTGTTCAACGGAAACTCGGGCCTGAGCCACGACCTCGTGTTCAGCGGTCTCCTCGCCGTCACCGACCCCCTGACGAGCTGCTCCATGACGGGCACCAACTCGGGCGTCGACAACGCGTGCGCCAACGTCGGAAGCTCGGACGCCACGCTTGTCAAACGTTCCGCCGCGGCCGCGCTGCTCGGAAAGGTGACCACGAACGACGTCACGAATGCCTCCGACACGGCCGGCTCGGCACTCTTCGAGAACATCACGGACTTTACCACCTTCGATCGCTCGACGCGCGGCTGGGGCATGGACGGCAGCACGTTCCCGGCGGCAGATAACCAGGGAGCGTGTCGCACCGCCGGCACGGGGACGACGTGCCGGATCTGGGACTTCGCCCTCCACGCGTCGGACACACTGGCGCTTCGGGCCGTCGTGCCGGCGCCGGCAGACGGCGACGCGGTCGTGAAGAACGTCTGGAGCGCCGTCACCACCCAGGCGGCGTGCGACGAGATCGCCGGCGCGGTGTTCGCCGGGGCGGAGTGCAGCTCGACCTTCCTGCGCAACGCGTTCGAGGTGTTCGACGACGGTATCGGCAACGACAACGGCCTGTGCGAGTCGGGCGAGACCTGCGTTGTCACGCCGAACATCGGCGCCTACCAGGGTCACGGGGCGCTCGTCGCGGCGGGAACCATCGGGTCCGGCGGCGCCATCTCGAACGTCACGCTGCTCGAGTACCAGACGAACGGGTACTGATGCCGGTCCGGCGCGGAATCCGACCAGCGCGGAGCGCCGGGAGCCGGTGGTCATCGGACGCTGCTCGAACGCGGATCGGCCCGGTCTTCCGGAGGCTCCCAATGTACTTGCCGCGCAGGTTGTCCATGGACCGCGCGGGCGATACACTCCGCGCGTGACTGCACGCCGACCGGCAAACCGTACGCGCGCCCGGCAGGACCCCGGGACGTCGCCGCCTACGCGGTACCCGACGCGGCATCGATCGTCGGCGTGCCGACTTCCACGCTGCGCGCGTGGGTGGCCGGTCGCAACTACCCGACCAAGACCGGGAGCAAGCACGCGCCCGCGGTCATCCACCAGGTCGAGCCGGGCTATCTGTCGTTCACCAACCTGGTCGAGGCGCATGTGCTCGCTGCCATGCGTCGCGAGTCCCAGCTCAAGCTCGACGCCATCCGCCGCGCCGCGGGCTTCGGTCGCAGACGAGCCTCGGGTGTCGACCCCATCCGCTCGCGTGTCGGGATATCGAGACGGACGGCGTGGCATAGTTTGTCGAGCGCTTCGGCAAGCTCCTCGATGCCGGAACGAGGGCCGAGAGTCGCCATCCGCGAAGCGATCGGCGCCGGCTCGCGGCATCGAGTACGAGCAGGGTCGGGCGGTGCGCTTGTTCTTCCTCGGTCCGCGCGACGCGCGAGCCGCGGCCGCGGATCATCGTCATCGATCCCGAGCGTGGCTTCGGCCGCCCGGTGCTGAGCGGCACGGGCATCCCGGTGGCCACGATTCAGGAGCGCTTCAGGGGCGGCGACTCGGCGAAGGCGCTGGCGCGGGACTTCGGGGTGGGCGTTGCCGAGATCGAGGAAGCGCAGTCCGCGCGGCTTGAAGAGCCGTTCGTCTACTTCGTCGATCGCTGCCTCGGCCACGGCGTACAGCAGCATGATCGAGGCCGGGGCGAGGATCGCCAGCCCGGCGACGGCGCCGGCACGTGAGCCTATCCAAGTGGTACAGCCACGCGCCGACTGCGACGGCGCCGGGCCACGCGCCGAGCATCGCGAGCGCGGCGATGGCACCGATCGTGTTCACGCGGCGAGCGCTCGGCTGGTGCATGAAGCGCGCGATCAACGCGGGGTGAACAGCGGGCTGGTCCTGGAGCTGACGGGCGGCGCGCACGCTCTGGCGTAAGCTCGGCCGGCAACGGGACCGGGCGCCGGCAGAAGGCGCAGGTGACGGCGTCGACGTCGTCGGGCAGCGAGCGGAGCGCCGCACGCGCGACAGCAGACGCAGCGACTCGCCGTGAATCGCGGCGGTCCAGTGCGGGCCTGGGGGGTGACGTCGATGATTCGGCGATTCCGAAGTGAGAACGCCTCGCCCGGGTCCGTCGCGTGCGAACAGCACCATCCGAGGTTTTCCGTTCGCGTGACGAGCTCGGAGAAGCCGCCGGCCTCGCGCACCGCGCCACTTGTCCTTCGCCAGAACGCTCCAGGACGTCGTCGTGGTGTAGTAGAACGCGTGGGGCCCGACCGCTCGATGCGCGCGCCCTCGGTGCTGATCACGATATCGGCCGGTCGATCGCTGAAGGCTTGACGCAGGCTGCGCGCACCGAACCCGATGAGCACGATCGCGCCGATCACGATGCCAGAACCAGGCGCGACGATCGACCACACCAGATCCATCGTGGCTCCGCCCAGGAGCACCAGGTAGCCGGCCATGAACGACAGCCGACGACCCAGGTGACGAAGCGCGAGCGCCCGTCGCAAGGGAGACGGAATCCGACGGCCGCCCGTGGCGCGGCCATGCGCGTCGAGGGTAGTGCCGAGCGTCCGGCGCGGAACCGCGCTCCCGCTAACGGTTCTTGCGCCGCGCCTTGCGTTCGGCCTTGCGCTTGTTCTTGCCTTTGCGCCGCGCCTCCGCAGGCGGGCGCGCGCGGCTCGACGGACACGGTTGCAGGCGATCGAGCACATGCGACGTCTGGAGTCGCGAGAACCACTCGTTGATGCCTTCCTCCGACTGCATGTCGTGGCCCGCGTCCCGGCCGGCCATGAACATGGATTTCGCCATGCCGAACTTGCGCGGATCGGAGAGCGCGCGCTCGAGGCGTGCGCCGGCGCCGGGGTCGAGCACGCCGAGCAGCGGGTCTGCGCCGGACCAGCCGAACTCCCGCTTCATGAACGCGAGCAGCGCGCGGAGCTCGTCCACGAGCGGCGGTCCCGACTCCGCATCCATGCTGACCTTGCGCGGGACGATCTCGAACACGACGTCGCGGAGCTGCGCGGCGCTCATCAGCGGCAGCGTCACGCCGTGGTAATCGGCGGCGTAGTCGGTGACGAGGTCGAAGCATGCCTTGCAGCTCGACGTTCGCCGCTTCGGGCGACGCGGCAAAGCGCTCGAACAACTCGCTTCGAGTCGCGAGCGCGCCTCGTGGTCGATCTCGTCGTCGTTCGAGAGCGCAGCGAGCGCCCCCAGCAGATCCGGCGTCTCGGCACGCGCGTACGGGACGCGCAACGTCACGCTCACGGTCCCCGCGTGCGTCGTCACCTCCGCGGTGTGCTCGAACGGCGCTTCGCCAGCACAAGCGCGCTGGATCGCGCGCTTGTGCTTCATGGCTCCGGCCAGCGCGCGCGCCGTCGCCTCGGCGATCACCAGTTCTTCCGCATCCGGAGGACGCCCGACCACGTCCTCGTCCACCACCACGGGCCACGGATAGGCGTCGGCGCCCGCGACGCGCCAGCCGTACTTCGCGATCTCCTTCCGCAACGCGGGTTCCACCTCGGCGCCGCGCTCGAAGTTGATGGCGAAGTGGGGCGGCACGACGCGCGGCTGGGACTCCTCCGCGACGTCGAGCAGCTCCTCGAAGCGTTCCAGGGTTGCGAACAGCAGCACGCCGAAGCTCTCGCCGCTCTGCCCGATCACCGACACCGCGTAGTCCCGCACGTCGAGCGCTTCGATGGTGAGCGAGAGCACGTGCGCATCCCCGGGCAGCACCTTCCACGGCGCCGCGCGGTGCAGGTCCGCCGCCGCGTCGAAGAACGCCGCCACCATCGCCGCATCGACGTCGCCACCTACGTAAGACGGCTCCGATGCCGGGTTCAGCTTCATGAACTCGCGCATGGACTCCGCGAGGTGATCGATCTCCGGCGTGGGCGCGCACACCACGCGCGTCTCGCCCCGGAGCGCTTCGCCCAGCGCCGCAGCCAGCTCGGCGGACGCGACGCGCACGCGCGCCGGCACGTGCGGGCGCCCCGCCAGCGGCGCGCGCGTTGCACGGCGGAAGCACTCCACCGCCGCATCCAGCGGATCGCCGGGCCGCGTCGCCTCGAAGCCGACCACGCCGTCCTCGTGGTTCGCCCAGACCAGCACGTCCGGCCGGTACGCCTCGCCTTCGCCCATCACGTAGGCGGGCATCGACACGACCCCGCCGAACCATTCCTTCGCGTTCGCGCGCGACATCGCCCCGGCTTGCGACAGCGCCGCGCGAAAATCAATACCGAAGCTCTCTCCACAACCCGCTCACAACCCGCTCCCAGGCTATCCACAGGTTTGTCGGTCCGGCGCGGAACCACGCTGTTCGAGCCAGAATCAGAACTCGTCGTCGGCGTCCGGATTGCGCTTCGTCGCGTTCCAGATTTCGGAGTACCGCTGTCGGACCATCGGGTTCAGCTCTTCGCGGAGCTCCAGCGGGAGGTGAGCGGCACGAATCAATTCCTGCACATCTGCCAGGTCCTTCAACCGGTCGGGGTTCGTCATCCCCGACGCCAGCTTCAGCTCGACCAGGCAGCCGAGCGGCAGGACCATGACTCCCTGGCCGCGGACCGCGACACCAGGATCGGGAAACGCTACCGGTTTCGGTTTGCCGTCGCCTGGGTACCCGCCCGTCAGCAGAACGTCGATCTTCACGCCCCGTGCCGTGTCGCGCATCCCCCTCGATCCAGGGAAGCGCTCGACCCAACCCCGACCCAGGTGGGCTGCCTTGAAATCCGCGAGCCCCGTCGCGGTGAGCAGGACATCCACATCCGTCGTCACGCGCTGGTAGCCGTAGGCGTTGAGCGCCATCGCGTCCGCGATAGCATACGGGATCCCGTCGTCCTCCAGCGCCTTGCACAGCGCGCGCATCGCGTCGTGGACTTCGTCCGTTCCCATGAAGAACCTCTCGGCGAAGTGGGCGGCGCTCCAGAAGCGCTTCGCTTGATCCGACGTCAGATCGCCGGCAGTAGCCGGGCAGCTCTCCGTGCGCGACGCGCACGAACCCCGCGGTGATGTGCGCGCCGACGCCCTGCCGCCAGCGTGGCTCCGCCTGCGCTTCTCGAGTGGCGCGTGCCCGTTCAGAGATCTCCTGCCCCCACGTGAGGGCGAAAGAAGGTCGTCGCGGACCGCAAGGCGGGCTTGGCGCCGTCGGTCGGCCCACACCCCCACGTGGGCTGAAGATCCGTCACATCTTGCGTGCGCGGATGTCAGGCCGGACTTCGAGCTAGTTGAGCTCGGGGACACGCGAGAAGAACGCGGAACCGATCCGGGCTCGATGCATGATTTCGGATATCGCCTCGACCTCGTCGTTGGACATCGCATCCTCCTCGAGCTGAAGGCGGCCCCGCGCCTGCTCCCGATTCGGCATGCGACGGCTCGTGCCTGAATACCCGAAGTCCCCTGTGGACCTTCCGTTCTTCCGCTCTTCCTGTGATTTGCGCTTCGCCGTGCCGCTCCGGCGGCAGGTGCTCGATCCTCACCTCACCCCGCGTCCAGTCGGCATCTATCATCGCCTGGCGGGCGGTGGAACGAAGCCGCGTTTCCGCGCCGCCCCGACACCCACCCTGATATTCGGCGTCAGATCCGCGCGGCGAGCTCGAGTCCGAGAAGGTGGACCCCGGCTCCACTCCGACTGGCCCCGACGGTTGGCCTCGTAGCCGTAGAACAGCCGCAGTGACAGCGGCGAAGGCTCCCGTTTCGGCAGCCTCAGCAACAGACCTGCCCAGGCGTCGAGCAGGTTGACGCGTGCCGCGTCGGAGTCCGCGCGCAACTCGCCCCGGGCAAAGGGAGCGAGCCAACCAAGAGGGCTCTCCCAGCGCAGTTCCAACGCGTTGCGGTAGCGGAAGAACTCGTCGGTGACGTGAGCCTCGAAGCCGTTCTTGTCGAACATGACGAACGGATCCAAGTGGACGTCCACGAATGCGTCGAGCACGGCCATGTGTGCCTGGTGCCGGTCGGAGCCTGGGAAATCCTTGTGGGCGTAGTATGCGGCGGCGCGCAACCATGGCGAGAAGGTCGCACGGGCGCCCGCGAAGGCCTTCACATAGGTCAGCCCGGCTTCGCGAAAGCGGCTCTCCTCGCGGACGAAGGGGCCGAGTCGGAGGGCGGGCGCACTGTCAGGCGCCGGAGGCCAGCTGGCACCGATGTCCAGATAGGTCCGGGCCTCGAATGGCTCTGCGTGCGCCACAACCGGGAATGTGGCGAACGCGACGAGTGTGAGGATGAACGCGCTCGTCCGCTTGCTCATGCCGAGAGCCCCCAGATCATCTTGGCCGCGATGCCGAGCAGGACGACGCCGATGATCAGCTTGACGTGCTGTCGTTTGAGCTTCTCCGTCATCAACCACGCCCCCACCACTGCGCCGACTGCCGAGCCGACCGCGGTGAAACCGAGCAGGCCACGGCTCACGCCGCCCAGACTCGCGTGGCCGAGAAATCCGGAGAGCGAGGAAAAGATGACGATGAACGAGGTGGTGGCCGAGGCCTTCTTGGGGTTGATCCCGAGCCAGACCAGCACCGGGACAATGAAGTTGCCGCCTCCAACTCCGAGCAAACCGCCCAGAAACCCGGCAAAGGCGCCGATGGAAACGCCGTAGGCGAGCTGTTTGCCACGAGATTGCTCGACCTCTCGCTCTCTGGCTTTGTAGAAGAGCATCATCAGGGCCGCGAACAGCAGGAAGCCGACGAAGCCCCAGAGCAGCACGTCGCGCGGCAGCCCCTGACTGACCCAGGCTCCGACGGGCGACAGTGCGGTGGCGACGATCAAGATCGGGATCGCGACCTTCCACAGCACGAGCTTGGCGCGGACGTACCGGTACGACGCGAAGCTCATGGCGATGGCGTTGAGCAACAGCGCCGTCGCCATCGCCACGTGGATGTCGATGCCGAGCGCCACGAAGACCGGAATCAAGATGAAGGCCGCGCCGACGCCGGCGATGGTCAGGAGCGTCGTGAACAGCAGCGTCACCAATCCGGCGACCAGCAACGTCGACATGTCAGCCCGCGAGCAGCTCCCGTTGGCAGGGGATGCAGACCGTGCGATCGCCGACAACCCGACCGTACTTCTCGACGACCATGTCGCCGCATTGCTCGCAGACGAAGGACTCGAACGCTTCCTGCGGCTTGGCTACGTCATGAGCCTGGATGTCGCCGATCTTGAGAATCTTCTCGTCCGGGGCACCCATCACCTGCTCGATCAGGGGCTCGACGATCTCGGCAGGCACCTGTGACGCCGGTATGCCCTTCTCGCGGTACTCCTTGAAAAATGGCGTCTGCTTGGTCGCGCCCTGGGCCTCGGCCCTCGGCACAACCCGCACCGAACGCCCGGAGGCTCTGTCGACCAGGGTCAAGCCGAACTTCCCGTAGCCGAGCTGCTGGATGTTGCCCTTGCCGAAGGTGCAGCCGGTGATCATCTGGATCCCGTCGGCGAAACAATGCGCGCAATGGCCTTCGCCCAGCTCCAGCAATGCCAGGAGCTGTCCGTCCTTGGCGCGATCGACGCCGAGTTTGTTCATGGCTGCCGCACCGGCGCGCAGTCCAAGCGGCATCGCGGGGCACTTGTGCCCGTGAAGCTGTTGTCCTGCGGCCAGAAATTCCCTGGGATCGATCATGATTCGGCTCCTCGCGCTGACCCACAGCGCTCGTAGACACAAGATAGGGACGCCGGAGGCGGACGCCTTGATCGGAGATCAATCGGCGTCGGTTCGCTTCGCGTCGTCGTGCCCGGCGGCGATGGCGCGCAGTCTTCGCGCGTCCAGGACCTGGAGTCGCGGAGACGACAGGCGATGCAGCACGCCGGTCTCGACCAGCCCGGTGACCGCACGCGAGAAGGTCTCTGGCGTCATTCCGACGTCGCCGGCGAAATCATGGATGGGCGTTGGGACGTCGATCGTCAGCGTTGCAGCATGAGCGCCCGCCGGTAGAAGCAGCGAGAGAGCCGCCGCAACTCTCGCAGTGGAGGAGCGTTGTGCCTGGTCGCCAAGGCGGCTGAACGCTTGTCGCAATCGCCTGCCCAGCGCGCCCAGCAGCACCATCGCCACTTTTGGATCCTGCTCTATGGCCCGGCGCAACGTCGAACGCGACATCACGCGCGCCTCGACATCGTCCACGGCGATCGCGGTCGCGGGATAGGGCCCCCCGTCGACGAAGGGCAGGAATCCGAACAAGTCGCCCGCGGCGAATACGTAGAGCAGCACGGAAGACCCGTCCGGCAGGACTCGAACTGCTTTGACGCGCCCCCGATCCAGAAGCACCAGCCGACCGGATACCTCGCCCTCGGTCCAGAGGACCTGCCCTGCGCGATAGCGACGCGCCTGCAGGTGGGGTGCCAGGACACGAATCGTCTCCTGCTCCGCCCGTGCTTCCGGGAGCTCGAGCTCTGTGACTTTCTCGTCTGGCAAAAGTAGCTTCTTCCGAAGGCTGGATCAGCCGGCCATCAAAGTACATTCCGGATTCTGGATTGTCGGTCCGGCGCGGAATCCCGTGGCGCGATCGCGGGCCGCGCCACTGCCACGCCAGGCGCGTCAGAACAAGAAGGTCGCCGTCGTGGTCACGCCGCCGAGCCGCCCGGCTTCTGGAACTCCGTGAGCGCGTCCTCGCCCTCGGTGATTTCGAAGCACGACGGCTCGACCGCGGCCACGCGATAGAGCGGCGCCGCGTGGGCGCGCCGACGCCTGTCGCAGTGGCGGTACGCAGTGAAGATCGGCGCTCGGGCGGCGTGCTCGATCGCCGCCACAGCCGGCGGGTTCCGCGCTCTCACGCGGTCCTTCGCGATCTCCGCGAAGTCGACGACGCCGGCGGCGCAGGAGCTCGCGGCCTGAGCGCAGGCTGGCTCGGGTGACGCGGAAGCGGTAGGCTTGCCGCCATGACTGCCCGTGGTTTTCCGGTGGTGCTTGTCCCGGGGGAGGACGGTTGGATCGTCGCGGAATGCCCCGTGATCCCGGGCTGCATCAGCCAGGGCCGCACGCGCGAGGAAGCGCTCGCGAACGTCAAGGAGGCGATCCAGCTCTGCCTGGAAACGCAGACTGACGAGGGGTGGACGGCGCCGACCGAGTACGAGGTCGTCGACGTTCACGTGGCGGTCGGATAGGGCGCGACAGGAGACAAATTTGTCTCGTGCCAGGGACCCAGCTGTCTTGTCGACGGGTCACCGGTGTCCGCTGAAGTAGATACAGCGCATACACCCACGAGCATAGCCCAACATAGGTGAAGAACCCCAGAGACGCTGGTGTCTCCCCACTCCGCTTGCCGGCTGTAAAGCCCGAGCGCATTCTCCCGTAGCAGAGGAGCACCCGATGGCGGACACCAAGGCAAGCGACACCAAGCGTGAGGAGTTCCTTCGCGAGAACGAACGCAAGTGGAGCCGCAACATCATGCGGACCGGATGGACCGCCGTGCCGGCTGTCCTGCTGGAGAAGCAGCATGCGCTGAGTCTGAGTCCAATCGATCTGAACATCCTCCTGCAGCTGATGAAGTACTGGTGGCGAGCGGACGACCCGCCCTTCCCGTCCAAGGCGGCGATCGCGGAAGCAATCGGCGTATCGTCGCGCACAGTCCAGCGCCGAATCACCTACATGGAAGAGCTTGGCCTGATTGAACGACGTCGTCGGCGCGGCCCACTGGGAACCAATGCGATTCACTTCGACGGCCTGATTCGCGAGTTGGAGCCGCACGCGGAACAGATGGTCAAAGAGCGTGAGCGTCGGAAGAAGGCGAAGCGCGACCAACGACGAAAGAAGGGCGCCCGCCTGAAGTTGGTGAAGTAGTGGCGGGCCTGCCCGTGATCTCCGGCGCGCAGTGTATCAAGGCGCTGGCAGGCGTCGGCTACACAGAAGCTCGTCGCAGAGGCAGCCACGCAAGGCTCACGTGTCCCGGCCGTTCCCCCGTCACGGTACCACTCCACGACACGCTCGATCGCGGCACGCTGCGATCGATCCTCCGGACCGTCGAGATCTCGCCGGACGAGTTCCGCGCGTTGCTGGGGTAGACGCGTCTCGGGGCGGCGCGTTTCCGCGCCGCCCCGACACCCTCTTCCCGAAGCTCAGCCCGCGGCTGCGGCCACGTTGCTGATCGTCTCGCGCTTGAGCACGCGCTCCTTCGCGATCTCCGCCAGCTCGACGACGCCCTGGGCCGTCACTCCGGCGACGCTCTTGATCGTCGCCGGCGCCGCCACGACGGCGCTCTTGCCCGCGCCGCCGGCCTTGCCGGCGAGCTTCTTCGCCTTCTCCAGCGCGACCTTCCACGCCGGCTTGCCGTAGACGCTGGCGATCTCGTTGACGAGATCGACGGCGGTGCTCGCGCCGCTGTGCGGCGCGCGGTGCAGGGAATGGCCGTAGCGCGGGTGCTCCTTCACGAACTCGCGCACCTGATCGAGCGTCAGGCCGGCGTTGTCGAGGGCCTTCTCGAGCTCCGCCTGGGCGGCCTGCTTGGCCTTGAACATGTACATCTGCACGCGGCTGTAGAAGTTCACGGCGCCGTCGCCGCTGGTCTCCACGGCGCAGTAGATGGTGCCGGGGAACTTCTCCGTGATCAGCGACTGCACGCCGTCGCTGACGCCGCTGCTGGGCATGCAGCCGAACGGCTTCACGCTGAGCGTCATGGTCGCCTTGGATTTGACGACGTTGAGGATCAGCTTGCCGACTTCCATGTGGCCTTCGCCGCCGCGCAGATCGTTGTTGTAGTAGGGCGCGGCGACCTCGGCGACGGCGTCCATGTCCGGCAGGTGGTAGTCGTAGAAGCCGCCGGCGTGGGCGAAGGTCTGGAAGATGGCGCGCACGGCCTTGTCGGCGAGGGCCAGGCCGACGCGGCGCACGAACACGCCGTAGTCGCCGACCTCTGCCAGGCCGAGCTTGGCCTTGTCCTGGTTCTTCAAGAGCGCGCGGTTCTGGGTGTCGAAGCGGACCTCCCAGATGTTGTAGAGGATCCACGCCGTGACGAACTGGATGTCGCACTCGGCGCCTTCGCTCTCGATGAAGCGCTGCAGGGCGTAGTTGCCGTCGCCCTCGGTGGTCATGGCCCAGAACTCGCCGATGATGGCGGTGCGCGGCTTCGGCTGCAGGCGGTCGACCTCGACCTTGGCCAGGACGTTCTTCGCCTTCCACAGCGCAGCGAGGATGTTCTTGTCGTTGGAGAGCGCGTCGTAGCAGATGCGCTTGGCTTCCTGCATCGCTTCGCTGGTGGCGCCGGGCACGACCTCGAACGGGCGGATGCGGTAGCCGAGGCCGTTCAGCACGTCGCCGGCGACGAGCGCCTTGATCAGCGCGAGGAAGAACGGCAGCTTGAGCTCGAGGCCGCTCTCCTCGCCGGTGGCCTGGCTGAGGCCGCCCTGCTGCTGGAACAGCATCACGCGGAAGCCGTCGAAGCCCGCGTCGCGCAGCGCCTTGCGGTACTCCGTCGTGTACATGCCGAAGCGGCACGGGCCGCACGCGCCGGCGGTGAGGAACACGAACTTGTCGACGATCTCGTCCTTGGTCATGCCCTTGTCGCGCAGGGCGATCAGGTACTGCACCAGGTTGCCGACGGTGAAGTACGTCGGGTTGCACTGGCCGCGGTTGCCGAACTCCTTGCCGACGCGGAGGGCGTCGTTGTTGGGCGCGTCCAGCGCGATCACGTTGTAGCCGAGGTTCTTGAGCGCGCCCTCGACGAAGTAGTCGTGCGCCATGGTCAGGCCGCCGACGAGCAGCGTGACGCTCGCCTTCTGGCTCTTGGTGAAGCCGAGGTTCGCCATGTCCTCGACCCAGTGGTTCTCCGCTTGCAGGCCGAGGCGCGCGCGCTCCTCCGCTTCGAACTTCGCGAGCTCGGCGTCCACGTCGAGATCGGCGGTCTTCTGGCCCGCGACGGGCAGGCGCTTCTTGGAGTCGGTGTCGAATTGCATGCTCATGGGTCGGTCTCCCTCTTCGCGTTACTCGGCTGGAGGCGGCGGCGCCTCTTCCAGGAACTCTGGGTTGGTTTGTTGGTTCGGCGCGGCGTGCGGCGCGTGGCGCCCGCCCAGGTGCGGCGGCGGATGCGGCACGTCCGCGTGGATCTCGTGGGGATGGTGCTGCACGGGCACGATGCGGCCCTCGTGCTTCTTGCCGAGTTGCACGATGCCCTTCGGAAGCTCGATCACCGGCTCGACGGCGGTCTCGTAGGCGCGGACCTTCTCCGCCAGCGCGGCGATCTGCTGCTCCAGAGCCGGGTCGTGCCGCTTCATCGCCTCGAGCTGCGTCTGCTTGAGCGTGAGCAGCTCGAGCCGCTTGTTGTCGATGGCGTGATCGAGCACGCGGCGCTTGGTCGCGAGATCTTCCAGCCGCTCTTTTTGAAGACGCAGCGAGTGGGCGTAGGTCTTCACGCGGATCTTGATCGAGCCGCCGGGCTTGTTCGCGTCCAGATCGTGGAGCGCGGCGGAGGGCGTCTTCGCCGTCTGCAGGATCGTATCGATCAGGCCGTAGGTCGGCGCGTCGTGGCCGCACTTGAAGCTCGAAAGATCGAGCACCGCGACGTTCGGGTGGTGGGACGCGAAGTTCGCCGCCCACACCTTCTGCGCGCTGTTCGCCGAGTAGTTCTCGGGCCACACGTGGTTCAGCTCGAGCGGCGTCTTGATCGTGCCGCTTTCGAGCTCTTCCTTGTAGTACTTGTCCAGGTACTCCCTGCTCCTCGGGACAGACCGCACGCTGAGGATCGGGTAGCCGAGCACCTGGAACTCCTCCGGGATGCCGTGGTTCAGGCCCGGGTCCGAGTGGTACGGGCGGCCGATCACGAGGATCGCGATGCGGTCCTCGTCCTCCACCGTGTCGAGGATGGCGCGGCCCTTGTCCTGCAGATCGTTCTCGAACGTCGTGAGCGCCTTGAGCGCCTCGCGGCACGCGTGGTCGCTCTCGTCTTCCGTGATGCCGAGGCGCGGGCCCCAGGTCTCGAACATGCGCTTCGCGAGCAGCGTCGGCTCGCTGAAGCTCATGGCCGTGTCCACGTACTCGATGTCGCGCTGGGCGAAGAAGTCGACCTCCTTCGTGAACGCGCTCTTCATCACGTCCGGCGTGCCGGCGACGATCGGGCACGACGTGTTGTCCATCGTGTCCTCCACGAAGCTCGGCACGTGCGTGAGGATCGGGAAGAAGATGTAGTTGAGCGGCTTGTTGCGCTCCGGCTCGTGGGCGTGAAAGAGCAGGTTGTGCACGTGCGCCTGCGCGACCTTGCTCGGGAAGCACGGATCGATCGACCCGTACTTGCCGCCCTCGACCCACATCTCTTCGGTCGTGGGCTCGCTGAACAGCACGTTCGCCTTCGGGATGCCGACGGACTCGAAGTACGCCCGGAAGAACGGCGCCGTGGAGTACATGTTGAGCACGCGCGGCATGCCGATGCGCGTCGGTCTTCAGCTTGGCCTGCGCCTCCGCGCTCGCGCGCTGGAACGGGCGCGTATACGTCTCGCGCTTGATGCGGAAGAAGCCGTTCTTGACGCGTACGTCCGTGATCGGCGTGCCCGCCTCGGGCATGGGCACCGGCTTGTAGAAGTGCTGGAACGCCTTCCGGCCCTCGTACTCGATCAGGTTCGGGTACTGGGCGGCGGTCTTCTTGCGCTCGGCGACCAGCGCGTGCATCGCCTCCTTGCTCTCGACCGTGCCCTTCTCGCAGCTGAAGCCGGAGATGTAGCGGCTGGTGGAGCCGTCCGGGCGCGTCGTGTCGATGAAGGAGCGCTTGCACTCGTTGGCGCAGAAGTGACAGACCGTCTCTTCGTCGTTCTTGGTCGTGTACTCGAGGTTCAGCGTCGCCTCGATACCGATGAAGCGCGACGTCGGGTTGCGCTTCCAGCGCCTGAGCGTCTCGATCGCCGCGCCGATGGCGCCGGCCTCGCCGGTGTGCGGGTGGACGAACACCTCCGCGCCCGGCACGCGCTCCTTGATGTAGTCGACCTGCGCCTTGACGGCGGCCATGTTGTACTGCGTGCCGCCCTGCAGCACGAAGCGCCGGCCCAGCGACGCGAGCCGCGGGATCTGCACCACGTACTGCCACACGTTCTTCGGCAGCACCTGCGCGAGCCCGGCGAGCAGCTCCTCCTTCTGGAAGCCCTCCTTCTGGAAGTTCACGCGATCCGTGTCGAGGAAGACCGCGCAGCCGTAGCTGAACTTCGGCGCGAGCTCGGCCTTGAACGCCGTCTCCGCGTACTCCGTCACCGGGATGCCGAACTGATCGGCCATCGCCTGCAAGAGCATGCCGTTGCCGGCGCTGCAGCTGTTGGAGAGCTTGAAGTTCTGGATGTCGCCGTTCTTCATGAACAGGACCTTGATGTCCTGCCCGCCGATGTCGCAGATCACGTCCACGTCGCCGAAGAAGTGCACGGCGCTCATCATGTGCGCGACCGTCTCGACGATGTTCACGTCGGCGAACACGCACTCTTCCAGCACGTCCGCCGCGTAGCCCGTCGCGCCGAAGCCCACGCACTCGAGCGTCGCGCCCTGCGCCTGGACCTGCTCCTGCAACGAGGCGAGCAGCTCCTTCGTGTCCTGGATCGGGTTGCCCTTGGAGAGCTGGTACGCCTTGCAGACGATCTCGCCGTCGGTGTCGATGAGCACGGCCTTGCTCGACGTGCTGCCGCCGTCCAGGCCGATCACGCCGCGGACCACCGTGCCCGCGGCGAGCTTCGGCGCGCAGAACTTCGGCACGCGGAAGGTGTCGATGAACTCCGTCGTCTCGGCTTCGTGCGCGGAGAGCGGCGGCCCCGCCGTCTCGCCCAGGCGCGCGCGCCGGCCGTTGGTGATGAAGTCGCGCAGCGTGTCGAGGCCGGCGAAGCGTGCGCCCGTGTCGCCCTCGGCGATGCCGTACACCGCGGCGCCGAACGCGGCGTACAGATCCGCGTTCTCCGGCACGAAGATCAGCTCCTCGAGCGGGACGTCCTTCGGGTAGTCGAAGCCGCGATCGCGCCATGTCTCCGGAATGCGCTGGCGCCAGCACTCCTGCAGGAACGGCAGGTACGTGTTCGGGCCGCCGAGCAAGAGCACGCGCGGCTTGAGCGTGTTGCCGCGCGTCAGCACCGACAGGTTCTGCAGCACGATGGCGTCGGCCAGCGAGTTGAGCACCTCGTCCTTCGGGATGCCGGTCTTCACCAGGTTGACGATGTCCGTCTCGGCGAACACGCCGCACTTGGCCGCCACGTGGTGCAGCTTCTCGTCGGAGAAATGCAGGCTGGTGGCGAAGCCTGGCTCCGCGCCCACCTTGATCATGCACTTGTCGATGGTGGCGCCGGTCCCCGAGGCGCACTTGTCGTTCATGCTCGTGGTCGCGGTCTTCGCGCCGGTGTTCGTGTCCTGCTTGAACATGATGATCTTGGCGTCCTGCCCGCCAAGCTCGATCACGCTGAGCACATCCGGGTGCTTGTGCTCGACCGCGATCGTGACCGCGTTCACCTCCTGCACGAACTTGCCGCCGGTCGGCGCCGCGATCGGTCCCGAGCCCGAGCCCGTGACGAACATGCGGAACGACTCCGGCGCGCGATCCGGGAACGCCGCGAGGATCGCCTCGAGCAGCTCCAGCACCTTCTCGGGTTGCTTGGTGTGATGCCGCTGGTAGTCGCTCCACAGGATCGCCTTCGTCCCGGGATCGATCACGACCGCCTTCACGGTGGTCGATCCGACGTCCATCCCGATCACGAGATCCGCGGTGCCGGTCGGGGCGTTCGTCCCGCCGGACCCATTACTCGTCGCCCCGCTCGGTCGCTCGCTCGAGTCGTTCATCGTTGGCCCTCGTCCCCCAACTGACGCTGACGTCAGTGTGTTCCCGGTGGTAGCGAACGGAAGCCCCGGGCGCAACCCCGCCGCGCGCCCGGCCGTCGGGCCGCTGGATACCGCGCCGCAGGAAACAAGCCAGAAACCACAGGTTGTCGATAGGTTGGGGATTGTCGGTCCGGCGCGGGACCCCGCGGCCCGCTGCGCCGGCGGGTCGCGATCGAGCTGACAGACGTGTCAGTACCCGAAGTGTCGAATAGCGTTAAACTTGTGGGCGCCCATGACGAAGACACACTTCCCGGTGTTGGTGGTTTGTGGCCTCTTCCTGGCGCTGCCGGCGTGCGGCGGCGGCAGCTCCGGCGGTGGCGGCGCCAACGGTGCCAACGGCGGCAGCGGCGGTAGCGGCAGCTCCACTAGCAGCGGGACCGGCGGCAGCGGCGGCGGCGTGCCGGGCGCCGTGCCGGACGTCGGCGGCTGTCCGGTGTTCACCGTTGAAGACGACTGGAACAAGGACGTCTCGGGTGCGCCCGTGGACGCGACCTGGACCGCCGCGGTGCAGGCCATCGCCGGCGGCGTGAACATCCATCCCGACTTCGGCGGTACGGACTACGGCATCCCGATCAACGTCGTGCCCGCGTCCCAGCCCAACGCGAACGTCAGCTTCGACGACTATCCGGACGAGAGCGATCCCGGCCCGTATCCGTTCCTGAGCCCGCCGGACGTGAGGATCGAGGGCAACGATCCGACCGCGTGCGGCGGCGACTGCCACTTGATCGTGGTGCAGCAAGGTGCGTGCACGCTGTACGAAGGCTACGCGTGCCAGTACCAGTCCGACGGCTGGCACTGCGGCAACGGCGCGAAGTGGGACCTCACGAAGAACAGCTACGGCCAGCGCCCGGCGGGTTGGACGAGCGCCGACGCGGCGGGGCTGCCGATCATGCCCGGCCTGCTACGCTACGACGAGGTGCAGACGGGCGTCGTGAAGCACGCGATCCGCTTCACCATGAACTGCTCGACGGACGAGTACGTCGAGCCGGCTACGCACTTCGCCAAGCACGGCAGCTGCGCGAATCCGCCGCCGATGGGACTGCGCGTGCGCCTGAATGCCGACTTCGACGCGTCCAGCATGCCCAAGGGCGCGCAGGTCGTCGTCGCCGCGATGAAGAAGTACGGGATGATCCTCGCCGACAACGGCTCGAACTTCTACTTCCAGGGCGACCAGAACGGGTCGTGGAGCGACGCGGTCATCTCCGCCCTGAAGAAGGTGCCCTCGAGCGCGTTCGAAGTCGTGAAGCCCGGACCGCTCGGCGGCTGAAAATGTGACGGCGTTCTTGGCACCCAGCGCGCCAAGAACCGGGTCACATTGTAATGTGGCGCCCCTTCTGGCGCTGTGAGTGCCAAAAACCCGGTCACATTCTTCCGCGGCGTGGCGCGCCGGCACGTCGCACGCCGGTGATCCGACGCGTCGCACGCCGGTGCCCCGACGCGTCGCACGCCGGTGATCCGGGCGATGCCGGTCCGGCGCGGAATCGCGCGCCGCGCTGCCTCGAAAATGAGACGCCACTTCTGGCACCCAGCGCGCCAAAAACCGGGTCACATTGTAATGTGGCGCCCTTTTTGGCGCTGTGAGTGCCAAAATCCCGGTCACATTTTCCTCAACCGGCGTGGGCGGCGGCCGAACGGGTCGCCATGTACGTTCATCTCGTCGCGCACACCCTCCTCGGCGTGCGGCCCTTCGCCGAAGCCGCGGTCGCGTGGGACCTCTGGACGTCGCTGCGACGCGGCGCGCCCGACGCCGTCGCGGCGTGCTTGATGCCGGACCATCTGCACCAGCTCGAGCACACCGACGATCCGGACGCCGCGCGTCGGCGCCTGGCGCTGCGCCTCGCCGCCTTCGCGCGCAAGCTCGGCTACACGCGGCTGTGGGATCGCTTGCCCGACGCGGAAATCGTTCCGGACCTGAAGCACCTGATGCGCGTCGTGCGCTACGTGCATCTCAACCCGTGCCGCGATCACCTCGTCGGCGATCCCCTGTGTTGGCCCTGGTCGACCCATCGTGCGGCGGTCGGTGCAGAGCTCGAGCCGTGGATCACGCCCGCGCAACTGGCCGCTCGTCTCCACCGTCGCGAGCAAGGCTTCGCCGAGTGGTTCCACGGTTATGTGTCCAAGGACGCCACGGTGCACGTCGCCGGAACGCCGCTTCCCGTCGGCGCGCCGCCGCGAGCCGTCACCGCGACGCCGCTCGCCGACATCATCGCCGCCGCGCACGCCGCCGCTCCGCTCGCGCACCAGACCGTCGTTCGCCGCCGGCTCGCCGTCGCGCTCGCGTGGGACCAGGGCTGGCGCGACGCCAAGGCGATCGCGCGAGCCGGCAACATGTCCGCCCGCACCGCGTACCGCCTCGCAACGCAGCCGAGCCCGGAGCTCGTGCGAGTGGGACGTCTCTATCTAGCCGACGACCGTTTGCGCCACGTCCCACACCGGTGATCCGACGCGTCGCACGCCGATGCCGGTCCGGCGCGGTATCGAGCGCTGCGCCGCCGCGGAAATGAGACGGTACTTTTGGCACCCAGCGCGCCAAAAACCGGGTCACATTGCAATGTGGCGCCCTTTTTGGCGCTGTGAGTGCCAAAAACCCGGTCACATTTTTCCGCTGCACGCCGCGGCCCGCGCGCGCTTCGCGGCCCGCCGGCGCGGCGGCGCGGCGACGCGGCGTGCCGGAAACGCGAGGTTTCGGCAGTCCCACCGGCCCGGCGATGCTAGTATCGGCGCCCGGAGGCCGAACGATGCGCGGACGACTCTCGGTGGTGTGGATCATGGGCGCGCTCGCGGTGGCGGCGTGCTCGGGCGGATCGAGCGGCGGCGCGGAGAACGGTGGATTCGGCGCGGGCGCGACGGGCGGCAACGGCGCGACGGGCGGCAGCGGCGGCAGCGGCGCGACGGGCGGCAGCGGCGGCAGCGGCGCGACGGGCGGCAACGGCGGCAGCGGCGCGACGGGCGGCAACGGCGCGACGGGCGGCAACGGCGCGACGGCGGCAACGGCGCGGGCGGCAACGGCGGCAGCGGCGCGACGGGCGGCAGCGGCGGCAGCGGCGCGACGGGCGGCAACGGCGGCAGCGGCGCGACGGGCGGCAACGGTGGCAACGGCGGCAGTGGCGGCAGTGGCGCGACGGGCGGCAGTGGCGGCAGTGGCGCGACCGGTGGCAGTGGCGGTGCGGGTGGCAGCGGCGGAGCCAGCGGCGTGCCGACCATCGGCGGCTGTCAGGTGTTCACCGGGGACGACGACTGGGACAAGGACATCTCCGGGCTGAGCGCCGACGCGACCTGGACGACGCGCGTCCAGAACCAGGTCGGGAGCATCAACATCCACCCGGATTACGGCGGCACGGACTACGGCATCCCGATCAACGTCGTGCCGTCGAACCAGGCCGCGGTGCCGATCGTGTTCGACTGGTGGCCGGCCGAGAGCGACCCTGGTCCGTATCCGATCCCGGGTGTGGGCAGCGTGCTGCTCGAAGGCACGACCGACGCGACGAGCTGCGACGGAGACTGTCACCTGATCGTGGTGCAGCAGGGGACGTGCATGCTCTACGAGGGTTACTCGTGCCAGTACACCTCCGGCACGTGGCACTGCGGAAACGGCGCGAAGTGGGATCTGACGAAGAAGAGCTTCGGGCAGCGTCCGGTGGGTTGGACCAGCGCGGACGCCGCGGGGCTCGCGATCATGCCCGGGCTATTGCGGCTGTCCGAGGTGCAAGCGGGCGCGATCAACCACGCGCTACGCTTCACGATGGACTGCACCGAGGACAAATACGTCGAACCGGCGACGCACGCCGCGGTGCCGAAGGGCTGCACGCCCACCAACAAGCCGCCGATGGGCATGCGCGTGCGCTTGAAGGCGAGCTACGACATCTCGACGCACACCGCCGGCGCGCAGGTCGTGCTCACCGCGATGAAGAAGTACGGGATGATCCTCGCTGACAACGGCTCGAACTTCTACTTCCAGGGCGAGCGCAACGCGAGTTGGCCGGACGCGGACATCTCCAGCTTGAAGAAGGTGCCCGCGAGCGCGTTCGAGGTGGTGACGCCCGGACCGCTCGGCGGACCGTGAGCTCGTGGCAGCGCCCAGGAAGAAGAAGAGCGTCGCCAACAAGGCGGAGCGCCGCCAGCACATCCTGACGGCGGCGCGCGACCTGTTCGCCAAGCGCGGCTACCACCAGACGACGATCGACGACATCGTCGCGGAAGCGGGCGTCGCGCGCGGCACGTTCTATCTGTACTTCGAGGACAAGCGCGCCGTCTTCGTCGACCTCATCGATCGCTTCAACGCGCGCATCTCCATGGCGATCATGCGCATCGACACCGCCGACGCGGTGCACACCGTGGCCGAGCAGGTGCGGGCGAACATCCGCGTCATCGTCGGCGTGTTCCTGTCGGAGCGCGCGATGGCCAAGATCCTTTTCACCGACGCCGTCGGCATCGATCCGGCGTTCGACCGCAAGCTCGCGACGTTCACCGACGAGGTCGTGCAGCTCATGACGGAGAGCTTGAAGGAGGGGCAGCAGCTCGGCATCGTCGCCGACGGCGAGCCGCGCGTGCTCGCCTATCTGACGATCGGCGCGCTGAAGGAGCTGCTCTACCAGGCCGTCACCCTCGGGCTCAGCGAGGAGAGCGCGGACGCGCTCACCGAGCAGCTGTACGCGTTCCTCTCGCAGGGCTACCTGCGCGTCGGCGAACGCGAGCACAAGAGCGCACGCCGTCGCGGCCGCGGTCGCTAGATCGTCGGGCCGACCCGGCGGTGGCTGGATCTTTCCAGCCTCGATCCAAAGCGTCGCGTCGAGCCAAGGCGAGACGCGGTGCGCGGGTTCACCCAAGCGGAGGTGGAAGTCATGGCGACGATGGATGTGCAGAGCGGACACGCCGGTGAGCGCAAGCTGGATCACGATCTCCCGCTGGTGCCGTTCATCGACTTCATGCTGTGCCTGGTGTCGTTTCTGCTCGTGACCGCGGTGTGGTCGCAGATGGCGCGCGTGGACGCCGACGCCCGCGTCGGCGCGCCCGCCGGTACGCCGCCGACGCCGGTGCGCGAGCTGCATGTCGCGGTGCACGAGCACAGCTACGACATTACCTGGAAGCTGGGATCCACCGTGATCTCGAGCGAGCGCTTCGCGCGCAGCGCGACGTCCGCCGATCACGGCTTGCCCGATCTGGCAGCAGGCATCCGCCGCGAGTGGGCGGCCAGCGGCGTGCACCGCAGAGCCGGCGATCACGAGGCGGATCGCGCGGTGATCCACACCGGCAACAGCGTCTCCTACGGCGAGATCATCGCGGTTTGCGACGCCATCGCTAGCGCGCGCAAGGCCGACCGCACGCCGGCGTTCGCGACGACGCTCGCGGTCGATTGATCAGCCGGCGATCGCCGCGGGTTCGAGCTTGCGGTCGGTGCTGCTCATCAACAGCACGCCGTCGCGCGCCGCGAGCACCTCGCCCTCGTCGAGGGCGATCCAGCCCTCGGTCGTGAGCGGGATGCTGGCGAACAGCAACACGCGCTGCACGCGGTCGATGTCCAGACCCGCGCCGAGATCGGGACAGGTCGGCGCGGTGCACGCGCGGGTGAGCAGGTGCAGCCCCGGCGGTTCGATGCAGTTGCGCCCCGGTTGTGTGCGGCGGTGCGCGTGGGCGAACAACACGTCCCCGTCGGAGTAGAGGAAGTTTGCCGGACCGAGCGGGCGTAGCCGCTCCGCGAACCTGGCGACGATGCCGAAGCGCTGCTCGAGCGAGGGGATTTCGCGCTGGCTCCACGCGCTCGACAGCTCCGCCAGGAGCGCGCAGAACGCGCGCTCCGAGTCCGTGTCGCCGATCGGCCGGTAGCGGCTCGACAGCGCCGCGTCGCCGATGCCCTTCAGGTTGCCGTTGTGCGCGAACACGTGCATGCGGCCGCCGAGCTCGCGTGCGAACGGCTGCGTGTTGGCGAGCCCGCGGCAGCCCTGCGTGGCGCGCCGCACGTGCGACACGACCAGCTTGCTCTCGAGTGCGTTCTCCATCAGGAAGCGGGCGCAGGCGCTGTTGTCCGTCGGCTCGGGTTCGCGGACCAGACGCACGTCCGGGCCGTCGAAATACGCGACGCCCCAGCCGTCCGGGTTCCTCGCGTCGGACGCACCGCGCCGCGAGAACTCCGCGAAGCTGAAGTTCACGTTGGTTGCCGTGCCGGCGGACATGGCGAACAGCTCGCACATCGGCGCCTGCATCCTAGCGCGCGGGGTGATTCCGCGCCGCCCCGACATCCCTCGGGCCTGATCGGGCTTGGTCTGGCTCCCGCCGACTCCGGATGACCCCGGACGAAGGGATTGCCGGTCCGGCGCGGAATCACGCAAGACGTGCACGGGGTGCGGTTCGTGCGCATGTTGTTGTCGCAAGGCACAGCGCTTGCAGGCGCGCGAAAGGAGCCATCATGCCGTTTTGTCCCACCTGCCGTCTGGAATACGTCGAGAGCGTCGCGCGCTGCGAGGACTGCGACGTCCCCCTGGTCGCGACGCTGCCCGCCGACCCTGCGCCCCAGGACATCCACTGGCGGGAGCTGCCGTCGTTCAACACGGAAGCGGAGGGCGAGATGGTGCGGGAGGCGCTCGAAGACTCGGGCATCCGCACGATGCTGAAGAAGGACGTGTTCGTGTCCGGCTTCGGCGGCCAGGGCACGGTGATCTTCGTGCCGCAGGAGCGCTACGACGAGGCGGCGGGGATCCGCCAGGCGATGGTCGGTGACTGACGCGTCGGTCGACGCAAGCGAGGTTTTCGTGGCATTCGACAACACGGGTATCCGGAGAGAGCTGACGATGAGCTTCGACGAGGCGCTGAAGAAGCTGCCCGAGGCGCTGAAGAGCGAAGGCTTCGGCGTGCTCACGGAGATCGACGTCAAGGAGACGATGAAGAAGAAGCTCGACGTCGACTTCCCGCGCTACCGGATCCTGGGCGCGTGCAACCCGCCAGCCGCCCACAAGGTGCTCTCGGTCGACCCGGAAATCGGGCTCTTGCTGCCGTGCAATGTGATCGTGTACGAGAAAGGCGACAAGACGATCGTCTCCGCGTTCAACCCGATGCAAGCCGCGGGGTTCCTCGAGGACGCGGAGATCAAGAGCGTGGCCGAGGACATCGGCGCGCGCCTGGCCCGCGTCGTGGCGTCACTCTGAGCGGCGCCGGCGAGCGTGCGCCGCGCCGGACATTGGCCACGCTGACCGGTCTTCACCCCGGCGCCCGTGCCCGGCCGCAGGTTGCAGGGCGGCCGCGGCGCGCGCGCGTCCTGGTTGCGATCCGGCACGCGGAACACTACGTATCCTGGGATCCATGCAAAGCACCGAGCGTTCGCCGAACAGCCTGAGCCTCGCGTTCGTCGAGGCATTGTACGCGGACTGGCTGCGTGACCCGTCCAGCGTGGCGGCAGACTGGCGTAGCTACTTCGAGGCCGAGTCCAACGGCGGCTCGCGGGGCTTCGTCACGGGGCCGTCGTTCCGCCCGCGCGGCGTGTTCGACGTCGAACACGGGCGCAACGGCCACGCGCCGCCTGTCGTCTCCGCGCCGGTCCGGCAGACCCCACCCCCTCCCGAAGGCGTCTCCGACGCCGCCATCCGGCAGGACCGCGTCGATCAGCTGATCCGCGCCTACCGCGTTCGCGGGCACATGGTCGCGCGCATCGACCCGCTGGCTCTGCCGCGGCCCGAGCAGCCGGAGCTCGACCCCGGCTTCTACGAGCTGACGCCCGCTGATCAGCAGCGCTACTTCTCCGCGCGCACGATCCACGGTGCGCGCGTGCTGACGCTCGAGCAGATGCTCGATCGGCTGCGCAACACGTACTGCCGTTCGATCGGCGTGCAGTTCATGCACATCGACGATCTGGACGTGAAGAGCTGGCTGCAGGATCGCATGGAGGGCACGGAGAACCGCGTCCAGCTCGGGCGCGACGAGCAGGTGCGCATCCTGACCAAGCTCACCGACGCGGTGATCTTCGAGGAGTTCATCCAGAAGAAGTACCTGGGCGCCAAGAGCTTCTCGCTCGAGGGCTCGGAGAGCCTGATCCCGCTGCTGGTGTTCGCCATCGAGCGCGCGTCCGAGCACGGCACGGACGAGATCGTGCTGGGCATGGCGCACCGCGGCCGGCTCAACGTGCTGTCGAACATCATGGGCAAGAGCCCGGCGGAGATCTTCCGCGAGTTCGAGGACAAGGATCCCGAGCTCTACTTCGGCAGCGGCGACGTGAAGTACCACCTCGGCTACAGCTCCGACTACACGACGTCCGTCGGCAAGAAGGTGCACCTCTCGCTCTGCTTCAACCCGAGTCACCTCGAGTTCGTGAACACGGTGGTGCTAGGGCGCACGCGCGCCAAGCAGGACCGCGTCGACGACCACGCGCGTCGTCGCAAGCTGGCGCTTCTGATCCACGGCGACGCCGCCTTCGCCGGCGAGGGCATGGCGCAGGAGACGCTGAACCTCAGCGGGCTCGACGCGTACACCGTGGGCGGCACCGTCCACGTCGTGGTCAACAACCAGATCGGCTTCACGACGCCGGCTTCCGAAGGCCGTTCGAGCACCTACGCCACGGACGTGGCGAAGATGCTGCAGATCCCCATCTTCCACGTGAACGGCGAAGATCCGGAGGCCGTGGCCCAGGTGGTCCGGCTCGCGCTCGACTTCCGCGAGCGCTTCTGCCGCGACGTGGTCATCGACATGTACGGCTATCGTCGTCATGGCCACAACGAGGGCGACGAGCCGTCGTTCACACAGCCGCTCATGTACGAGGCTATCGCCGCGCGCGCCAGCGTCCGCGACGGCTATCTGGAGCATCTGCTCAAGCTCGACGAGATCACGCGCGAGGAAGCGGACCAGATCGCCGTCGAGCGCCGCGAGGAGTTGGAGCGCGAGCTCGGCGAAGCGCGCCGCGAGGACTTCGTCAAGCGTCAGGACTGGCTCGGCGGTTACTGGAAAGGCTACCAGGGTGGCTCCGAGGCCGAGGTCGAGGACGTCGACACCGGCTTCGACCGCACGCGACTCGTGCGCTTGATCGAGATGCAGACGGAGCTGCCCACAGACTTTCACGCCCACAAGAAGATCGAGCGCTTGCTGGCGCAGCGCCGCGAGATGGCGCACGGGGAGCGCCCGCTCGACTGGGGCAGCGCCGAGCTGCTCGCGTTCGCCACGCTGCTCGAGGGCGGCGTGCGCGTGCGCATGAGCGGTCAGGACGTCGCGCGCGGCACGTTCAGTCAGCGTCACGCCGTGCTCCACGACGTGGAAGACGGGAACAAGTACGTGCCACTCCTGCACCTGTCGCCCGACCAGGCGCAGATCGAGATCTACAACAGCCCGCTGAGCGAAGCCGGCGTGCTCGGCTTCGAGTACGGCTACAGCCTCGACCGGCCCGACGGGCTCGTGCTGTGGGAGGCGCAGTTCGGCGACTTCGTCAACGCCGCCCAGGTGATCATCGACCAGTTCATCACCAGCGCGGAGGACAAGTGGAAGCGCCTCTCCGGGCTGGTCATGCTGCTGCCGCACGGCTTCGAGGGCATGGGTCCCGAGCACTCGAGCGCGCGGCTCGAGCGCTGGATGGTGCTGGCCGCCGAGGAGAACATCCAGATCGCCCAGCCGACCACGCCGGCGCAGCACTTCCATCTGCTCCGGCGCCAGGCGCTCAGGAGCTGGCGCAAGCCGCTGGTGGTGTTCACGCCCAAGAGCCTGCTGCGGCACCCGCGCGCGACGAGCAGCCTCGACGACTGCGCCACGGGCGGCTTCCAGCGTGTCATCCCCGACGCCAGCCCGGACGCGCGCGCCGACAAGAAGCACATCCTGATGTGCAGCGGAAAGGTCTACTACGACCTCGAGAAGTATCGCGAGGACCACGGCCGCACGGACGTGGCGATCCTGCGCGTCGAGCAGCTCTATCCGCTGCCCGATCACTTCGTGATCGAGGCGCTGGAAGGCTACCGCGACGGCACGCCGGTGGTGTGGGTGCAGGACGAGCCGGAGAACATGGGCGCGTGGCGGCACTTCCGCGCGCACTTCGGCCACGAGCTGTTCGGGCGGTTTCCGCTGTCCGGCGCGTACCGCGCCGAGTCCGCGAGCCCCGCCACTGGCTCGGCGAGCAGCCACCGTCTCGAGCAGCAGGCGCTGCTCGAGCGCGCGTTTTCGGTCTGACCGAGGCTGGCGCTCCGGCGCCGGTGTTCGCTATCGTGGTCGGCGGGGAGGCCAGCATGACGAACAAGACCCACGACGCCCGCAATATCCCGCTCGCCGATCGCGTCGCGTACGCGACGGTGGTCGGATCCATGGCTGCCGCCGACGACGTGGTCGACACCGCGGAGCTCGAGAAGCTCGCGGCGCTGTGCGCGGCGCTCGGGCTTCCCGCCGACGAGACGGAGCGCGTGAAGCTCGCGGCCCAGAGCCACCATCCCGACGAGGCGCGGGCGGCGCTCGAGCGCCTGGCGAATGTCGATCTGCGCTTCACGCTGTACACCGACTGCCTGCTGCTCGCCTACGCGGACGACCAGGTTGCCCCGCAAGAGCGCACCGCGCTCGCCGACATCGCGGCGACGCTGCGCATCACCGACGAGCAAGCGGCGGCGCTCGAGGACTACGTGAAGGTCGCCCACGACGCCGTGAAGCCCGGCGCGGACCACGACGAGCTGAAGCGGCGCAGCGCCGGCGTCGCCGACAAGCTCGCCGCCGTCGGCGTGCCGGCCGGCGCGCTCGCGCTCGGCTCGGCGGCGTTCCTCGGCGTATCCGGAATCGCGACGGGCCTCGCCGCGGTGGGGCTGGGTCTCGGCATCGCGTCCGGCTTCGGCGCGGTCGTCGGCCTCGGCGTGGGCACCGCATACGGCGTGCGCTGGTTGCACCACAAGCTCGCCGACAAGTCGCACGGGCCCGCCCCGAAGCGTTACCAGGATCAAGACTCGACGATGACCCTGCGCGAAGGCTTCGAGGAGTTCCGCTCCGGCTTCGAGGGGCTGGTCACCGAGGACAAGATGCAGTCCGACAAGGCGAAGGACATGTTCCTGCACCACGATCGCTGCCACGTGATCTTCGGCTGCGACACCACGCCCGGCAACGAGGCCATGGTCGACACCTGGTCGATCTTCGGCACGGACGTGAGCGTGAAGGCGTACGCAGAATACTCGAAGCTGCCTGAAGTACAGGGCATCCTGAAGGAGACCGGCTTCATGCGCATGCTGCTCGAGTCGATGAAGGCCAGCCCGAAGGCATTCGAGGCGTTCATGCACGCCCGCGCCATGCACAGGAAGTGGCCGTTCTTCGGCGGTGAAGAGTACCTGGACACCCCGCTGAAGCAGATCCGCGAGCAGTTCGGCATCAAGCTCGTCTGACCGTCTCCAGGATGGATGCCGGTCCGGCGCGGAACCGCGGGCCGGGCGTGCCGGCGGGGCGCCCCCGGGCTTTCCCGGCGTTTCCGTGCGGGGGTTTCCGGTCCGGCGTCGCGGAGTTAGATAGGCGTCTCGCGGAAGTGAAGGAGCGCAGCAATGCCCATCGAGCTCAAGGTGCCGGAAGTCGGCGAGTCGATCACCGAGGTCCAGATCGGCGACTGGCTGAAGAACGTCGGCGACAGCGTCGAGCGCGACCAGCCGGTCGTGACGATCGAGACGGACAAGGTGACGGTGGAGCTGCCCGCGCCGGTCAGCGGCGTGATCAGCGAGATCCGCTTGAAGAAGGGCGCCACCGCCGGCGTCGGCGACGTGATCGGGACGATGGAGGAAGGCGCCGTGGAGCGGGCGCCCGCCGCCGCGTCGCCGAAGTCCGCGAGGCTGCCCGCGCCGCCGGCCGCGCCGGACCGGCAACCTGAAGCCGAGGAAGCACCGGCGAAGTCGAGTCCGAAGGCGAGCATTCCGCCGGAGGGCTACGCGCGCGTGATGCCCGGCGCGCGTCGCGTGTTGCACGAGCGCGGGCTCGATCCGTCGGAGGTCGAAGCCAGCGGTCCCGGCGGGCGGCTGCTCAAGGAGGACGTGCTGCGCCACGAGACACGCGCGCCGGCCGTGCCGCCACCGGCGCCAGCGCCGCGAGCGCCGCGTGGTGAGCGCGAAGAGGAAGTCGTGCCGATGAGTCCGATGCGCAAGCGCATCGCGGAGCGCCTGGTGCAGTCGCAGCAGACCGCTGCGTTGCTCACGACCTTCAACGAGGTCGACATGAGCGCCGTGATGGCGCTGCGCAAGGAACACCAGCCCGCGTTCCAGGCGCGCTACGGCATCAAGCTCGGGATCATGAGCTTCTTCGTGAAGGCGACGATCGAGGGGCTGAAGATCATGCCGCAGGTGAACGCGGAGATCCGCGGCACGGACATCGTGTACCGGAACTACTACGACATCGGCGTCGCCGTCGGCGGCGGCAAGGGCTTGGTCGTCCCTGTGATCCGCGATGCGGAGCGGCTCGGCTTCGCGGATCTCGAG
This sequence comes from uncultured delta proteobacterium, assembly GCA_963775185.1. GTDB lineage: Bacteria > Myxococcota_A > Polyangia > Polyangiales > Polyangiaceae > JAPSGB01. The sequence continues at coordinate 59,634 of CAVZIE010000028.1, forward strand.
CAGACGATCGCCGACTTTGCGGTGCGCGCCCGGGACAACAAGCTCAAGCTCGACGAGCTCAGCGGCGGCACCTTCACCATCTCCAACGGCGGCATCTACGGCAACCTGCTCTCGACGCCGATCGTCAACCCGCCGCAGGCCGCCATCCTGGGCATGCACGCGATCCAGGATCGCGCGGTGGTGCGCGACGGGCAGATCGTGATCCGTCCGATGATGTACGTCGCGGTGACCTACGATCACCGGCTGATCGACGGCCGCGAGGCCGTCACGTTCCTCAAGCGCATCAAGGAATGCGTGGAAGCGCCCCAGCGCATCCTGCTCGAGGTGTGAAATTGGCCAAGACCCACGATCTTGTCATCATCGGCGCCGGCCCGGGCGGCTACGTCGCGGCGATCCGCGCCGCGCAGCTCGGGCTCGACGTCGCGTGCATCGAGAAAGAGAGCGAGCTCGGCGGCACGTGCGTGCGCGTCGGCTGCATCCCGAGCAAGGCGCTGCTTGAAGCGAGCGAGCTGTACTACCAGGCCGGGCACGGGCTCGGCGCCTTCGGCATCAAGGTCACCGGCGTGGAGCTCGACCTCGCGAAGATGATGAAGAAGAAGGACGCGGTCGTGAAAGCGAACACGGGCGGCGTCGCGTTCCTGTTCAAGAAGCACAAGATCACGCGCTACGCGGGGCTGGGTCGCTTCGTCGCGCCGGGTCGCGTGGTCGTCGAAGGCGAGCAGCTCGATGCCAAGCATGTCCTGATCGCCACCGGCAGCAAGGTCGCGCCGCTCGCGGGCGTGGAGCTCGACGGCGACCGCGTCGTGACCAGCACCGAGGCGCTCGCGTTCGCCGAGGTGCCGAAGCACCTGGTGGTGATCGGCGCCGGCTACATCGGGCTCGAGATGGCGAGCGTGTGGGCGCGGCTCGGTGCCAAGGTGACGGTGGTGGAGTACCTGGACCGGATCCTGCCGGGCATGGACGGCGAGACCGCCGCCGAGGCGCAGAAGATCCTCGGCAAGCAGGGGCTCGAGTTCAAGCTCGGCGCGCGCGTGACCGGCGCCCGCAAGGACGGCGAGGGCGCGCTCGTGGAGATCGACGGGTCCGACCCGTTGAAGTGCGACCGCGTGCTGCTGGCCGTGGGCCGACTTGCCGAACACGGAGGGGCTCGGGCTGGACGCGATCGGGCTCGAGCCCGACAAACGCGGACGCATCGTGGTGGACGAGCACTACCGGACGGCGGTCGCCGGCGTGTACGCCATCGGCGACGTCATCGCCGGGCCGATGCTCGCGCACAAGGCGAGCGAAGAGGGCGTGGCGTGCGTCGAGCACATCGCGACCGGCTACGGCCACGTGAACTACGGCGCGATCCCCGGCGTCGTGTACACGCACCCGGAGATCGCGTCGGTGGGCAAGACGGAAGAACAACTCAAGGAAGACGGCGTGCCGTACCGCAAGGGCGTGTTTCCGTTCAGCGCCAACGGGCGCGCGCGCGCGCTCGGCCAGACGGACGGCCGCGTGAAGATGCTCGCGCACGCGGAGACGGACCGCATCCTGGGCGTTCACATCGTCGGCCCGCGCGCCGGCGATTTGATCGCCGAGCTCGTCGCGGCGATCGAGTTCGGCGCGAGCTCCGAGGACATCGCGCGCACGTGCCACGCGCATCCCACGCTGTCGGAAGTCGTGCACGAAGCGGCGCTTGCTGTGGACAATCGCGCGCTGCATATCTGAGTCGCCGAAGCGTGCCGCGCCGCGTCGTGGTCGTGTGCGCGTTGCAGGGATTTTACCCGCACGTGCCTTGACGTCGGCGCGTCGCTGCTGCATTGTGCCTGTGCTTGAGCGAGCCTGGAAATGCAGGCGCTTCGCCTGCAGCAGGTGGCTCGCTCTCACGGCTTTCCCGGGGTTGGTGCCCGACCGCTTTCCTGGCGCGGGGCTCGCGGAATATTTCTTCTGCGCGGGCTCTTCAACAGGCACCGAGTCCATTGCTCGCACTGATCCAAGGAGGGGTGCTGATGCTCATCGACGAAAACGGAGTCGCCCTGGTCGCGCTGGAAGCCGGCGCACCGTGGCCGAGCTGGCTCGGCAGGCCGCATCCGCTCACCCCGAACACGGTCGTCGAAGCGCAGCTGGTCGAAGAGCGCGCGGATGACTACGCGACGCGCGTGCTGCACCGCATCACCAAGGGCGGCGCGGGCACCGGTGCACTCAAGCTCGGCATGATCGCCACCAACGGCGACACGGACGCCGGAGCCGTCGCCGCCCGCGCGCGCATCGCGCGGGCCCTGTGCCGGGCCATGAACCACGGCGAAGGCGGGGAGCTGATCCTCGTCGCCGACGGCGAGCTGCCGGACGACGCGCGGCACACGCTGTTGGCGCTGGCCGGCGCGCTGGTCGACGAGCTCGGCGCCAGCTCCGTGAACGTGCGCGTGCGCTTTCCCGACGACACGCGCGAGAGCGGCGTGATGCCGAGCGTCGCGAAGGTTGGCGCGGTCGAAGCGACGCTCGCCGGCAACGCTTGACCGCTCGCGCTACGGCACGAGCGTGAAGTCCATCGACCCGGTCACGCTGAACGGCGCTCCGCCCTGGGTTCCGCTGGTGCTGACGGTGAACGAGTACTTGCCGGTCGGGAACGGTGCACCGTGCGGGTTGCCGGTGTCGCTCGGCCCGTTCCAGTTGGTGCCGTCCCATGCGAAGCTGCCGGCATAGCCGCCCGGTTGGAGCGTCACCGGTTGCTGCGGCTGTGGCGCGCACAGCCCGGTATCGCACAGGCAATAGTTCTGGTTGTTCCCAGACACCGCCTGGGCCGCGATGAGTCCGCTCGGCCCGGGCGTCGCGCAGCCCCCGGCGTCGCCCGACAACGGCACGACGTCCGCGACGCTCTGGTCGATGATGATCGCGTAGCGGAACGTGATGCCGGCCTTGACCTGCGCGAGCGTGTACGTGCACGGCTGCGGCGGGAAGGTGATGGTGACGCCGGTGAGGTTCGAGCCGCCGCCCCCCGACGGACAACTCGAGGCGCCCGCCGACCCGCCCGAGCCGCCGCTGCCGCCAATGCCGCCGGTCGCGCCGCTGCCGCCAGAGCCGCCACTCGCACCCGTGCCGCCCGAGCCGCCGCTGCCGGCGGCGCCGCCCGTGCCGGCGGCGGTACTGCCTCCGCAGGCCGCGAGCGCGAGTGAAATAGCGAGCGCCCCGAAACCCCGCATCTGCATGTGGGCAGCGTAGCACGCGGGTGGGGGCTGGCCGCGGATCCCCACGTGGGGGCGACAGGGCGCGCGCCGTGGCCCTCGCCACGTTTGAGCTGGGTGACGGACAGACATTCCAGGGGTATGTGGAACGGAGTACGCGCCAGACCCCGGGCTCGCGACGGGGACGATCGACGGGTTTGGTTTCATCGACGGGTCGGGCATGAGCTACCTGAGATAGCTCGTATCCATCGTGCGAAGGTTTCGTCGCAAGCCGGGGCGCCAGAGTTCGTAACATCCCGGTCAGCCGTTTGGGCTCGCCGAGCGCGCGCACGGCATTCTCGACGGCGCGAAAGGCGATCGCTCTGCGGAACCGACGCCGCGTGCACTATGCCCCCCACGTGGGGGCGACAGAAAACTCGTCACCGACGATTTCGCGCTTGACGCGTTTGGCGGCCAACGCGGCCCGTCGATCGCCGGTAGCCCACAGAATGCGTTGCTGTCGTCGCTGTCGGCCCGCACGCGCGCGCCGCGCGAAGCGGGCGACGCGAAACGCGTTCCGGCGTGCGTTCGCGCGCCAGAGCGTCTCTCGCGAGGCTTTGAAACAGCATGTTATGAAAGTCCATGACCCATGCCGACAACGACTGGAAGCGCGCTCACGACGAGCTCGTGCGCATCGCGGGGGAACGCGCGACACTGGACCACGACGAGGGGCGCTGGCTCTTGGTCGCGCGAGGCGCGCGCGTGCACGAGCGGTTCGGCTTCGCGACGTTCGCCGAGTACGTCGGGCGCGTGCTCGGCTACGGGCCGCGGGTGACGGAGGAGAAGCTCCGCGTCGCCGAAGCGCTGCAGCGGCTGCCCGTGCTCGAGGCGGCGCTCGCCGCCGGCGATCTCTCGTGGTCGGCGGTTCGCGAGCTGACGCGCGTCGCGGTCGGCGAGACCGAGCGCGACTGGCTGGCCGCTGCGAAGGCGCGCACGGTGCGCGAGATCGAGCGGCTGGTGAGCGGGCGCAGGCCCGGTGACACGCCGGCGGATCCGGTGCGCCCGGACGCGCGCCGGTACACGCTCCGCTTCGACGTCGCCGCGGAGACGCTCGCGACCTTCCGCGAAGCCTTGGTGAAGCTGCGTCGTGAAAGCGCGGGACCACTCGACGATGACACGGCGCTGCTGCTGATGGCGCGCGCCGTGCTCGGCGGCCCGACCGACGCCGGTCGCGCGAGCTACCAGATTGCGATGACCGTATGCAAGTGCTGCAGCGCCGCCACCCAGCAAGGCAAAGGCGAAGCCATCGCCGTCGCGCCCGAGGTCGTCGAGATGGCCGAGTGCGACGCCCAGCACCTCCACGAGGGCGAGCGGGCGACCCAGACGATTCCGCCGGCGACGCGTCGCGCGGTGCTGCGCCGCGACGGCGGCCGCTGTCAGGTGCCCGGCTGCTGCAACGCGATCTTCGTCGACATCCACCACGTGCGTCCGCGCGCCGATGGCGGCGGCCATGATCCGGAATTGCTCTTGGTTCTGTGCGGTGCGCACCATCGCGCGCTGCATCGCGGTCGCTTCACCATCGAAGGACGTGCGGCGACAGGCTTCAACTTCCGCCACGCCGACGGATCGCCCTACGGCCAGGTCGCGTCGCCCGACAACGCGGCGCGTGCGCTGTCGGCGCTGTGCGGGCTCGGCTTCAAGCAGGGCGAAGCGGCCCGCGCGATCGCGAGCGCCCACGTGAGGGCCGGCAGCAGCGTCGAGCAGTATCTGCGCGCGGCGTTCGCCGAGCTGCCGGCTCGAGCCGAGCTGCCGGCGCGCGCGCTTCGCGTGAGGGACAGCGCGCGGCCGAGCTACACGGTTGGCGCCGCGCCCGATGCTGCCAGCTCGTTCTGCCGACCACGCCGCCGAGATCGAGGTTGCTCGCGCCCGGCGGCACGTCAGCCGCATTGCTTTCCCGCCGTTACCGACCTTCACCCGGCGCGACTGCCGAGCTCGGCTGCCGCGGCGCGGTGAGCATGCCGTGTACGAGCAGCGCCGCCTCGGCGGTGCCGAGCAACACCGAGCTGACGGCGATGGCGCGGCCGTCGAGGATCAACCACGCGGGGAGCGCGCTGGTCCGGTCCACGAGGGCGGTCGGCGCGAGACGGCCCGCCCAACCCGCGACCAGGAACGTCACCCACGCGCCGCCGGTGAGCGTCGCGCTCAGCATGTGTACCGTGTACTCGAGCGGCGGCAGGCCGCCGAGCGACTTGCGGCTGCGCGGCTCAATCGCGACGTCGACCACGCCGTCGATGAAGTCGAGGATGAAGACGGCCGCCAGCGCCCAGTACCAGCCGCCCATCGGCGTGTTGCCGAGCAGGATCCACACGCCGAACGCGAACGTGAACGCGCGCAGGATGTGGGTGGCCGTCTCCGCGCGCGACCCCGGCCGGCGCGAGAGGCGGAACTTGTATAGATGGTAGTAGAGGATATCCACGGCACCGATCGTACCCGCCACGATCAAGAGCAACACGGTCACGTCCATGGCTTTCGTTCCTTTCCTGATGGAAGCGGCTGGAGCAGCCGGCGCACGGCCAAAACCAGCGCGCCACCGAGCTCGCGCTTGTCGGCGAGCACGCGCGGATCGACGAAGCCCTGCACGAGCACGCCGTCCATCAACGCGATGATCAGGGTCGCGGTCGCCGCCGGCGCGATCGTCGCGTCGACCTCGCCGCGTGTCTGGCCTTGCTCGATCAGCAGGGCCAGACCGCCGCGGAACGACTCCAGCATCGGGGCGAGACGATCGGGATCGTCGGCCCAGATCTGCAGCATCAAGCGCCCGATGGCGGCCGAGCGATCGAACAGCTCGACCATCGCGGCCATCAGCCGCTCGATGCGCTCGACCGGGCTGCTGTCGCCGGCGAAGGCGCGCATGAACAGCGCGCTCTCCTCGTCGAGCAGCTCCTCGGCGAGGTCGCGCACCAGCGCCGCCTTGTCGGGATAGTAGTGATACAGGCTCGAGCGCCCGAGCCCCGCCTCCGCTGCGACGTGCTGGAGCCCGGTCCCGGCGAGGCCCAGCCGCGCGAACGCCCGCCGCGCGGCCGCGCGGATGCGCCGGCGCTGCGCGGCTTCATCGACGATCTTCGGCAAGCTCCCCCGTCATCTTTATCGACGACAGTGTCGACTAAGAACCGGGCCGGGTCAAGGGGAAGGGGGTGCCGGTCCGGCGCGGCCGGCGGCGCGCTGCGCTTGCCAGCGCGCGGCGCACCGGTTGAACTGCCCGGCGTCCATGGCCGGCCTCGCAAAGTCGCGGCGCAGCGCGCGCGGTTTCCTCAACTGGGCGAGAACCTGCGGCTCGCAGGTGACGGCGTTCGAGGAGCCGACGAGCGAGCGCGAGATCCAGGCGCTGGTCCGTCACGCGGCCGCTGCGGGGCTCCAGCTGAAGCCGGTGGGCGCCGGGCACTCGTGGAGCGACATCGCCTGTACCGAAGGCGTCATGCTCGAGCCTCGACCGCTACGACGCCGTGACCGACGTCGACATGGAGAAGAAGCAGGTCACGGTTCAAGCGGGCATCCGCTTGAACCAGCTCGAGGCGCAGCTCCGCGCGCGTGGGCTCGGCATGAGCGTGCTCGGCTCGATCTCGGAGCAGAGCGTGGCCGGCGCGATCTCCACGGCCACGCACGGCAGCGGGCAGCGGTTCGGCAACTTGTCCACGCGCGTCGCGGCGATGCGCCTGGTGGACGGCCAGCGGCGCGGTGCGCGAGCTGCGTCGCGCCGCGCGACAGCGAGCTGTTGTCGGCGGCCCGCGTCGGGCTCGGCGCGCTCGGCGTGATCAGCACCGTCACGCTGCAGTGCGAGCCCGCGTTCAACCTTGAGGAGCACGCCGAGCCGCTCGACTTCGAGCGCGCGCTGGATCGCTTGCCGAAGCTGCTCGACGAGAACGAGCACGTGAAGTTGTGGTGGCTGCCGCACACCGAGCGCATGGAGGTGTATCGCGCGAATCGCACCGCGCAGCCGCCCACGGCGAAAGCCGGGCGCGTCGCTTCGACGAGTCGTCGCTGTCCCGGGGCATGTACGCGGCCGTTGCTGCGCGCCGGCGCGGTGCGGCCCGACGCGGTGCCCGCGCTGAACCGCGTGGTCGCAGGCTACGATGTACCGGAGCTACCGTCGCGTGGACGAGGCCATCCGCGTGTTCAACGTGCCGCAGGTGCCGCTGCATCGCGAGATGGAGTACGCCGTCGCCGCGAGTACGGCGCCGCCGCGATGTACGCGCTCCGCGACTTCATCAAGCGCGAGGGACTCGCCGTGAACTTCATCGTGGAGATGCGCTTCGTCGCCGCCGACGAGAACATGCTGAGCCCGGCCCATGGTCGTGACACCTGCCAGATCGGCGCCTACCAGTTCGAAAATCGCGATACCGCGCGCTATTTCGCCGGCTTCGAGGCGTTGATGCTGCCGATGGGCGGCCGGCCGCACTGGGGCAAGGAGCACAGCGTCGGCCGCCGGGCGATCCGCGAGATGTACCCGCTCTACGACCGCTTCGACGAGATCCGGCGCGAGCTCGATCCGCGCGGCGTGTTCGAGAACGCGTTCGTGAAGCGTATGTTCGTGGATTGAGAGCGCGGCGTTGCCCGACCCGGGCAGCGAGTTGGTACGACGGAAGGCAAGCATGCGGGGCCGCTCGCGTTACCGTCCTGCTGCTCGCGCTGCTCGCGCTGCTCGCGCCGGGCGCGCGCGCCGGCGCGCCGCAGGCCGCGCCGCTCCAGGTCGGCGTCGCGGGCTCCGCGCCGTTCGTCACCGACCGCCGGCGGTCAGCATCGACGGCCTCGAGCGTCGCGGTGTGGCGTCGCGTCGCCGAACGCGCTGGCGTGTCGTTCAAGCTGGTGCGCGAACCGAGCGTGCAGGCGGCGCTCGAGCGCGTCGAGCGCGGCGAGCTCGACGTCGGCGGTCGGGCCCATCAGCATCACCGCCGACCGCGCGCGCAAGCTCCGCTTCACGCAGCCCTACTTCCAGGCCCGGCTGTCGATCCTGGCGCCGATCGCGCGGCAGCGGCGCGTGGAGCCGGATCGCGCCGTTCCTCAGCAAGGCGTTCGCGGCCGGCGTCGGGGCGCTGTTGTTGGTGCTGCTCGGCGTGGGCACGCTGCTGTGGCTCGCCGAGCGCCGCGACAATCCCGAGCAGTTTCCCGCGACGCCGGTGCGCGGCATCGGCAACGGCGTCTGGCTCGCGCTGGTGACCATGACCACCGTCGGCTACGGCGATCGCGTGCCGATCACCACGGCGGGCCGCGTGATGGCCGGCGTGTGGATGGTGATCGCGCTGATCAGCGCGAGCTCGCTGACGGCCGGCATCGCGACCGCGCTGACCCTCTCGCAGCTCGAACCGCGCCGCCATCGCGCGCCTGGATCAGCTCCGACGGTCGTCGCGTGGCGGTGGTGAGCGGGACCACCGGCGCCGCGCTCGCGGACGACGAACGGGGCGCGCTTGATCGAGACCGCGCGGCTCGAACAAGCCGTGGAGCGCGTGCTCTCCGGCAAGGCCGAGGCCGTCGTCTTCGATCGCCCGATGCTGCAGTACTACCTGAAGCAGCATCCGGACGTGGATCTCGAGCTCTCGCAGGGCGCGTGGCAGCCGCAGGGCTACGGCTTCGCGATCCGCGACGATCGCGATCTGTTGCGAGCGCTCGACGTCGCGTTGCTCGAGGTCGAGGGCTCGGGCGAGGCGCGCCGCATCGAGCAGAAGTGGCTCGGCGCGGACCGCGACGGCTCCTGACGTCCGCCCCGCGTGATTGCCGCGCCGGACCGGCACCCCATCCATCACTGGAAACGACTTCGCGGGGCACGTATGCTTCCGCGGTTTCGCGCCCAGGAGGCCCGCCGTGGATCGTACGTTGTTCAACGAAGAGCACGAGCTCTTCCGCCAGTCGTTCAAGAAGTTCGTCGAGCGCGAGGTGGTGCCGCACCAGCCCCGCTGGAACGAGGCGCACATCGTCGATCGGGAAACCTGGCGCAAGGCCGGCGACGGCGGCTTCCTGTGTCCGTGGATGGAGCCGGAGCACGGCGGCGCGGGCGGCGACTTCGTGCACTCCGTGGTGGTGATGGAGGAGCTCGCCAAGGTGTACGAGTCGGGCTTCGCGATGTCGCTCCACTCCGACATCATCGTGCCGTACATCCACGAGTTCGGCAGCGACGCGCAGAAGCAGCGCTGGCTACCGGGCTGCGCGTCGGGGGAGCTCATCACCGCGATCGCCATGACCGAGCCGGGGACCGGATCGGACCTCGCGAGCATTGCTACGACGGCGCGTCGCGATGGTGATCACTACGTGCTGAACGGCGCCAAGACGTTCATCTCCAACGGCATCCTGTGCGACCTGTGCATCGTCGCGGCGAAGACCGACCCGGATCCGGCCAACGCGCACAAGGGCCTCTCGCTGATCGTGGTGGAGGCGGATATGCCCGGCTTCATCAAGGGCAAGAAGCTCGCGAAGATGGGCATGCCGTCGCAAGACACGGCGGAGCTCGCCTTCGAGGACTGTCGCGTCCCCGTGGCGAACCGCCTGGGCGAGGAGGGCAGCGGCTTCATGATGCTGATGAAGAAGCTGCAGCAAGAGCGCTTGTGCGTCGCCATCGGCGCGCAGGCGAACGCCGAGCAGGTGCTCGCCGACACGCTGGTGTACGTGCAGGAGCGCAAGGCGTTCGGCAAGCCGATCGCGGCGTTCCAGAACACCAAGTTCAAGCTCGCCGAGTGCGCCACCAAGGTGGAGGTCGGTCGCGCCTTCCTCGACAAGCTGATCGCCGAGCACGTGGCGGGGAAATTCGTCGTCAAGGAGTCGAGCATGGCCAAGCTGTGGCAGACGGAGATGCTCGGCGAGGTCGTGGACGAGTGCCTGCAGTTCTTCGGCGGCTACGGCTACATGCTCGAGTACCCGGTCACGCGCGCCTACATGGACGCGCGCGTGCAGCGCATCTTCGCGGGCACCAACGAGATCATGAAGGTGATCATCGCCAAGCAGATGGGCCTGTAGGGGTCGGTCCGGCGCGGAATCACTGCGGGACGCACTCGCTGCACTGGTAGTAGTAGCAGGATGTGATCGCGCCGAAGTCCGTCTGCCCTTGCGTTGGCGCGTAGCTGTAGCAGTTGTAGTAGCAGGTCGGGTCGTGGCCGGTCGCGTCGCAGTTGGCGTAGCACGACACGATCCCGCTGCACGCTGTCGTCGTTCGCGCACGCGATGTCTTCTTGGCAGCACAGGGCTTGCACGCACAAGACGCAGTTCGTGTCGGCGAAGTAGCCGCAGTACGCGCTGCCGGTCCCCCCGCTGCCCCCGCTGCCCCCAGTGCCGGTGCCGCCGCTGCCGCTCGCCGCGCCGGTGCCGCCGCTGCTCGCGTCCACCGGCGCGCCGCCGGTCCCGGAAGTGCCACCGGTTCCGCCGTTGCACGTCACCTGGCACGCGGCGTAGTCGCCGGTGAAGCAGCTGCAGCTCGACACGCAGTCGTTGCACGCGGCGCAATTGCCCGGCGTGCAGAGCTCCGGCCCGCCGCCGGTGCCGCCACCCGTGCCTCCGCTCGATCCGCACTGCGCGGCGCACGCGTCGGAGGAGGCGCCGAAACACGCGCACTTCGACATGCAGGAGTCGCACGCCGCGCAGCCCTGTTTTCCGCCGCATGCGGCGCTCCCGTGACTTCCGCTCGACAGGTCGTCCACCGAGCGGGTCAGCGTGCACGACGCCACCAGCGCGATGGCTACGATCACGGAAATGCCTCGCATTGCCGCGAAAGCTTATCGCGAACCCGCGTCGGGTTCATCTGCTAGACTCGCAGGTCGGGCATGTTTCCGGCCGGCGCAACCACCAGAATCGGCACGATTGGCCGATACGCGCTCCACGCGGAGATCGCCTCCGGCGGCATGGCGGCGGTGCATCTGGGGCGTCTGATCGGCCCTGTCGGCTTCGCGCGGACGGTCGCAATCAAGCGTCTGCATCGGCAATACGCGAAGGATCCCGAGTTCGTGGCGATGTTCATGGACGAGGCCCGGCTCGCGGCGCGCGTGCAGCACCTGAACGTCGTTCCGACGCTGGATGTCGTGGTCACGGACGGCGAGATGTTCGTCGTCATGGAGTATGTCCAGGGCGAGTCGCTCTCGGCGCTGATCCGCCGGGCGCGCGAGCGCGACGTGGTCGTCCAGCACTCGATCGTCACGGGCGTCGTCGCCGGCGCGCTCCACGGGCTGCACGCGGCGCACGAGGCGCGGGACGAGCGCGGCGCGCCGCTCTGCATCGTGCATCGCGACGTGAGCCCGCAGAACATCATCGTGGGCGTGGACGGCGTGGCCCGCGTGCTGGATTTCGGCGTCGCCAAGGCGACGCTGCGCGTGCAGGCCACGCGCGAGGGCCAGGTCAAGGGCAAGCTCCGCTACATGTCCCCGGAGCAGGTCGCCGGCAGCTCCGACCACCGGACGGACATCTGGGCCGCGGGCGTCGTGCTCTGGGAGGCGCTCACCGGCGTCAAGCTGTTCGACGGCGAGAACGCCGCGGTGATCCTGGCGCGCATCCTCGAGGACCCGATCCTGTCGCCGTCGAGCGTGCGGCCGTCGGTCCCGCGCGAGCTCGGGGCCGTGGTGATGCGCGCGCTCGAGCGCGACGTCTCGCGCCGTTACCAGACCGCGCGCGAGATGGCGCTCGCGATCGAGAGCACGGGCATCGCCACCGCGTCGCAGATCGGCGATTGGGTCCAGGCGGCGTGTCGCGACGTGCTCGCCGAGCGCTCGGCGCGGATCGCGGAGATCGAGCGCTCGGAGAGCGCGCAGTCCGCGGTGCAACTGCGCGCCTCCCGCCCGCACTTCGAGGAGTCGACGGTCGCCGAGGTGCCGTTGGTCACGCCGTCGTCGCCCGTGGGCGCGTCGTCGCAGGTGAGCAGCTTGTCGGTGACGACCAGCGCGACCGACGACAAGCTGCGCGGTTCCCCGCGCGCGCTGCTGCCGGCGCTGCTGGTCGTGGGGGCCACGGCGCTGGTCATCGTCACGGCCGCCTTCGCGTGGCGCGCGTCGCAGCCGGACGGAGCTCCCGCGGGTCGCTCGCCGACGCCGACCGCACCGGCGGCGAGCGCCGCGCCGGCGGCGCCGACCCCCGAGCCGGACGCGGCTTCGGCCAAGCCGACGGACGACAGCGAGCTGGAGCCCGTGCCGCTGACCGCGTTGCCGCTGCAGACGGCGCCGGCGCCCGCATCCCGCCCGGCGCACGGCGCCCAGGTCCGTGTCCCGCAGAAGCCCGCCGCGCCCAAGCCGGCGGACTGCGCGGTGCCCTACACGATCGGCGCGGACGGCATCCAACATCCGAAGCCGGAGTGCATGTAGACTCCGCCAGCGATGGCACGCGTCACTCCTGCGCTCGTCACCGCGCTCGGCGTGGCCATGCTGTGCGGGGCGCTGCCCCGACCCGCGGGCGCGGACGAGCAGAGCGACAAGGCGCAGTGCGCGAAGGCGTACGAGGGCACGCAGCGCGAGCGCAAGGCCGGCAAGCTGCGCGCGGCGCGCGAGCAGGCCGCCGCGTGCCGGCGCTCCGCGTGCGCCGGATTCATCGTCAGCGACTGCACCCGCTGGCTCGGCGAGATCGACGCGCTGATGCCTTCCGTTGTATTCGGCGCGACGCACGGCGAAGGCAAGGACATCACGGACGTGAGCGTGTACGTCGACGACAAGCTGCTCCTCGATCGCTTGACGGGACTGGCCGTGAACGTCGATCCGGGGCGACACACGTTTCGTTTCGAGCGCGAGGGGTCCGAGCCGATCGAGAAGAAGATCGTGATCCGCGAGGGCGAGAAGGCACGCTTCGTGCGCGTGGAATTTCCGCGATCGTCCGCCGCCGCTGCTACGGCAGACGGGCGCGCGCTGCCGCCGGCGGACGCCCAGCACGCGGAGCCGGACCGGACGCTGGCGTACCTGCTCGCGGGCGCGGGCGTGGTCGCGATCGGCGCATTCGCCTACCTGGGCGCGACCGGCGTGCACGACGAGCAGGCCGCGCGCAGCGGCGCCAGCAAGTGCGCGCCGGATTGCGCGCCCTCGCGCGTGGACTCGATCAAGCGCAAGTACCTGTACGCGGACGTCTCGCTCGGCATCGGCGCGGTGTGCATCGGGCTCGCGACCTATCTCCTGGTCCAGGATGCCGGCGGCGAGGCCCCGCAGAGCGCCGAGAGCGCGCGCCGCGTGCACGTCGACCTCGCGCCGACGGCCCACGGCGCGGTCGGCGCCCTGTCCGGGCGATTCTGACGGCCAGGGGGCTTCAAAGCTAGCGACGGCCCAAGCCGGACGCGGCTCGCTTGTCCATAGGTGGGACCGTCGCCGCTTTGGCGGCGCCGATTGCGGAGGTGCTCGCCGATGCCGGGTTTCAAGGAAAGCTCCATCCTGTTTTCGCTCCAGGGGCTGCTCGACCGCGAGAAGGAGCGCACCGACGACGAGCAGAACGAGCGGCTGCGTGCCATCGAGCAGGCAAACAGGGTCCGGCTCGAGCGCGAGCGGCGCCACCGCGACGAGGAGGAACAGCGGGTGCGGGAGGCGCACGAGCGGGCGCTCCGCGAAGCCGCCCAGCGCCGCGAGCACGAGCTGCGCGCCGAAGCCCTGAAGCGCGCGGAGGTCGAGCGGGTCCGCCTCGAGGCCGGGTCGCGCGCCAGGATCGAGACGATGGCCATGCAGCAGGAGCACGAGCGGCGCATGGCCGCGATCGAGCTCGAGTCGCGCGTGCGACGCTTCCGCGCGCTCTCGCTCGGCGGCGTGGCGTTCGGCCTCGCGACGCTGGCCTGCGCGACCGCGCTCTACCTGGGCAAGCTCCGGCCCGAGCAAGCGCGCATGGAGGGCGCGTACGCGCACCTGGTCACGGCAGAGCATGCGCGCGCCGACGACGCGCAGCGGCTGGCCGACAAGCAGAAGTCGAAGAACGACGCCCTCGGGGACGAGCTCGACGGCGTGAAGGCGAAGCTCGCCGACGCGCGTCGCGAGCTCGCGGCGCAGCAGCAGGCGCACGCGCGCCGGCCGGACGGCCCGCGCGTGGCGCCGCCGCCGCGCGTGACGCATGCGACCAACGACGTCGCCTGCGGCGATCCGAACGACCCGATGAATCCCTGCCTGAAGTGACGGCGGCTTGCGGGAGGGGTACGCTTCCGCGATGCGCGGGCGTGGAGCGATCGGATTGGCGCTGCTCTTGGGGGCCTGCGGCGGCACCACGATCGTCGCCGCGAACGACGCGGGTCACGACGCCTCGGCGACAACAGGTGGTGCGGGCGGTCTTGCCGGCGCCGGCGGTGCCGGCGGCGCGGTCGGCTTCGACGCGCCGGACGAGCCCGTCAACCCGTGGGCGGACTCGGGAGCGATCGACGGCGGACCGTTCCTGTGTGGCGGCTGCGTGTGCAACGGCGCGACGAACTACTGCTACACCGCGTCGGGCGGAATGTTCCGCGACCTGTCGGACGCGGCGACGTGTCCCGACTCGGGCTCGTACGGCTGCATCGCGCTGCCCTCCGCATGCGCCGGCGTGCCCTCGTGCGCCTGCCTCGCGGCCTTCCATGCACCCGGGGCCTGCCAGTGCGACTCCACGAGCGGCGGCGTCAGTGTGACCTGCGCGTTTCCGTAGCGTCGCCGATCAGCACCGCGCTCTCGCCTTGCTCCGCGATGCAAGCGTCGACGTGCGCCAGCAGCTTCGCGACGCGCGCGTCCAGCGCCGCGAAATGGCCCTTCGCGAGCACCGGCGCGAGCGGATCCCGGGCGAGCGACGCCTCGAGCCGCGCGCCGAGGTGCGCGGCCGCGCGCAGCGCCGCGATCGTCTTTCGCCGGAACCTGCACAGCGGCGCGAGCATCTTGCCCAAGGACCACCCCGCCTTCATGCGCGCGTCGGTGAAACCCGCCGCGTTGTCGAGGAAGATCAGCCTCCCGCCCTTGCCTAGCGACAGCACGTTGCCGCCGCTGTAGCGGTCGGTGTTGTCGATCAGGAAGTCGAACACGACCATGTCCGACCACTCCGGAACGCGCGGGTTGTCGGACGTGGTCCAACCGTGCGGCGGCTCGATCGGCACGAGTCGTCCGCTGTGCCACGCGACCACCGCGCCCGCGACGCGCCCGTCGTGCGCGCGCACCTCCTTGTCGAAGCGCGCGAGCCACGCCGCGTCCGCGCCGCTCGCGGCCAGGCTCTGCCGCAGCCACGCGAGCCCCACGCGCCGACCCGCGACCGCCGCGGTGCGTCCGAAGCCGAGCAGCCGGTCGAGGTGGTACGCCGCGATCTCCGCGCGGTAGTTGCCCGCGCTGTGCGTTTGTTCCGGCTTGAACACGGCGCGCCGCCCGTCCTTGAACTGGAAGCGGATCGTGATCGTCGCGCCGCCCTTGTTGCGCTTCACGCCGTCGATGGCCGCGCTCGCGAGGCGCGCCAGCCACGCGCCGTCGAGCGCCGGATCCACCGGGCCGGCGAAGCCGGCGTCGACCGGGCCGGGTCGCGGTGGCGCCGACACCAACGCGCGCGGCAGCGGTGGCAACGCCTCCGCTGGCCGAGCTGGGGCCGATGCAGACGCGGATGGAGCGACTTTGGCAGGGGCAGGGGTCTGCCGGTCCGGCGCGGAAGCGTCGGGCCGGCTCTGCCTCGCGCCGGACCGGCATCCAACCGCAAGCCCGAGAACAAGGACGACCGCCACCGCGCGCATCGCCGCGCAGGCTGCCGCGACCACCGCGCCGGCGCAACGCTTGTGGGGGTTCAGGCGTGACCGGGTGGCGCTCGATCGCGATCAGGCGCGCGTCCACGATCTGCGGCGCTGCCGGCGATGGCCCACGTGGGGGGCGTGTCGCGGCGCGTGTCGCGCTCGCGGCGGCGGAGTGACTCGAAGCGTGATCGACGACGCGATCGCGCGGCTGCGCGCCGCTCAGGGGCTCGAAAGATCTCGTGGTAGACGGGTGGGAAGATCTCCGACTGACGGCGCGCACGGGCGGCTCGGCTTCCTGAGGAATTCCCTCATTTGGACTTTCACAGGAAGATCGGAAGAGCGGAAGGTTTTCAAGGATTCGGGGTGTCCGGGTGTGAGCCGTCGCAAGCCGTTCCGCAGGGCGGTGACGTTGAAGTCGACGAGCAGACCAACCGGTAGGCGGGAAAGACGTAGGCAGGTGATGACCTGCGCCTCGTGAATCGGGCGCTCCGATCACCTCGTCCGTTCCATCCCCAAATCTTCCGACCTTCCGATCTTCCTGGTGCGCCAGCACAAAGTCCAGCCGAGGAGGATGCCATGCGTTGAAACCTTGGATTGAAACCCCGCGGGTGGAAACCCCGCCCGGCCAAGGCCGAGCGTACGCGCGAGGCACATCCGGAAGCGAGTCTTGCGCTGGAGGGGCGACCCGAAGGCGAAGCGTAGACAGCGAGTGCGTGGGCCGTGTGATTGAGCCGCGTGAAGAAGTCGTTCGAGGCCGACACCGTCAGGAAGGTGGAAGGCAACATCAGACCAAAGGCTGGCTCGAACCGAGGTCATAGAGCAGGGCACGTGCACAGAAGGGATTCCTGGAAAGCTGGGAGATCTCGTCGGCGCCGCCCCTCCGGGGCGGTACAGCACCGATAAGGAAACGAATCGGCGTGGAGGTCGGCGAGAAGTCGGAGCGTCCTGATACGAGCGGTGACGAAGGGGAACCTGGCCGAAGGGACCCTTCCGAGCGAAGCGGGATGCCGGAATGACATGCCTGCCGATTTTCGGACCAGTTGAAGCGTGAGAGAATCCCGCTCCGGCAGAAGCCGGAGAGACGATGCGCAAGAGCAGGTTCACCGAAGAGCAGATGGTCAAGATGCTGCGCGAGGCCGACAAGACGTCGGTCGCTGCGGTGTCAAAGAAGCACGGCGTGAGCGAGCAGACACTGTACGTATGGCGTCGCCGGTTCGGCGGCATGGACGTCGCCGAAGCCAAGCGGCTCAAGGCACTCGAGGCCGAGAACACGCGGCTCAAGAAGCTCGTCGCCGAACGTGATCTCGAGATCGAGGTGATGAAGGAGATTGCTGCAAAAAAATGGTGAGCGCGCCCGTGCGGCGACAACAGGTCGCACACGCTTGTCGGCGTGGCCTGTCCTGTCGCCGGGCGTGCGCGCTGCTCCACGTCGCCCGGTCCAGCTTGCGCTACGAGTCGCGTCTGGCGGTCCGTGACGCGCCGGTCGTCAAGAGGATGCGCGAGCTTGCGGCCGAGTACCCGCGCTATGGCTATCGTCGTGTGCGCGTGTTTCTCGGACGCGAAGGACACGCAATGAGCGCTGACCGTGCACACCGGCTGTGGCGCCAGGCCGGGCTCCAGGTGCCGAAGAAGAGGCCGCGCCGGCGTGTCGCAGCGAGCCGGCCGCGTCCGCTGCCCGCTACGGGCCCCAACCAGGTATGGGCGTACGACTTCGTCTTCGACTCGTGCGCCAACGGTCAGAAGCTCAAGTGTCTGACCGTCGTCGACGAGTTCACTCACGAGGCGCTGGCCATCGATGTGGCAAGCAGCATCCGCTCTCGGCGCGTCATCGAGGTGCTCGCCCAGCTGATCAGCACCCGTGGCGCTCCGCGCTACATCCGGAGCGACAACGGGCCGGAGTTCGTGTCGCTGGCGATCATGCGCTGGCTTGCCGATGAGGGCATCGAGACGGCGTACATCGCGCCGGGCAAGCCGTGGCAGAACGGAACGAACGAGAGCTTCAACGGCCGCTTCCGCGACGAGTGCCTGAAGCAGGAGTGGTTCCGGAATCGGCGCGAGGCCGCCGTCATCATCGAGACCTGGCGTCGGCACTACAACGCCGTCCGCCCGCACTCGAGCCTCGACTACCTCACCCCCAACGAGTACGTGAAGAAGATCCAGTCGACATCAACCCAGGCCAGGGCGGCGATTCTCAACTAACGACTGGTCCGGAGAAATCAGGCAGGTCAGGAACATGGACCTGTTCGGGTGAAAGGGAGCCGGGATGTCACGCTCGGAAACTGTCTCAACGAAATACGAACAGATAGCAGAGCTGGCGAAGCGAATGCCGAACGCGGCGATGTGGTCGCTGTCGCATCACATGGACGAGGAGTGGCTGCGTGAGGCGTATCGGCGCACGCGCAAGGACGGGGCGACGGGGATCGACGGACGTACTGCGGAGGAATATGCCCGGGACCTCGAGGCCAACCTCGAGAGCTTGGTCAACCGCGCACACTCCGGCGAATACCGGGCGCCACCGGTCCGGCGGGTGCATATTCCGAAAGGCAACGGGCAGACCCGCCCCCTGGGCATCCCAACCTTCGAGGACAAGGTGCTCCAGCGGGCGGTAGCGATGCTTCTTGAAGCCGTATACGAGCAGGACTTTCTGGACTGCTCGTATGGGTTTCGGCCGGGGCGGAGTGCCCACCAGGCCCTGGGGAAGCTACGCGACACTCTGATGGACATGCGCGGCGGATGGGTACTGGAAGTCGACATACGCACGTACTTCGACTCCATCGACCACAAGCAACTGCGCGAGGTGCTTCGTCAACGGATAGGGGATGGCGTCGTGCTACGCCTCATCGGAAAGTGGCTCAACGCGGGCGTGATGGAACGCGGGGAGGTGAAATTTCCCGAATCCGGCACGCCGCAGGGTGGAGTCATCTCGCCGATGCTGGCGAACATCTTCCTGCACACGGTGCTGGACGTATGGTTTGAAAGCCAGGTGAAACCGGTGCTGCGCGGACGCGCAGAACTGGTGCGCTTTGCTGACGACTTCGTCATGGCATTCGAGCGGGAAGATGACGCACGACGTGTGCATGAAGTGCTACCGAAGCGATTCGCGAAGTATGGACTGGAACTGCACCCGGACAAGACGCACCTCCTGCCTTTCAAACGGCCGCCGTACTCGAAGAGGACGACGGTACGTCGGCGGGCTCAGCGAAACCATGAGCCGAGGAGCCGGATGCGCGAATCGCGCACGTCCGGATCTGTGGGGGGCCCGGGCGGCAACGCCCGGGCCTACCCGACTGCCATTCCCATGGGTCGGGATCGCAGCGGAATCCGTTGCTTTGGTCTTTGTGTTGATATGAGGGGATTTCCCAGCTCGGCTTCCCGACGTTCGCCGAGTACGTCGCGCTTGTCGGCGCTGCGCCCACGTGGGTGACGCGAAGTCGCGCGCCGAGCGGATCCCGGAAAATCGACGCGCGATCGTCGAATGTGTTTGACGCGATCCGCGGCGCTGCCGGTCGTCGAACGCCGATCGCGCTCGCGATGGCCCACGTGGGCGGCTTGTCGCGCCGCGTGTCGCGTTCGCAGCGGCGGAGCGACTCGAAGCGTGATCGACGGCGCGATCGCGCGGCTGTGCGCCGCTCCGGGGGGCGAAAAACCTCGTGGTAGAGCCGAAGCAGGAGGGAGGGGAAATATGAGTGGGAATATCTCTGACTGGCGGCGCGCGCACGCGGAGCTGCTGCGGATCGCAGTCGAGCGGGTGGCGCTCGATCGCGACGAGGGGCAGTGGTTGCTTGCAGCCCAGCGGGCCCGCGTGCACCGGCGGCTCGGCTTCGCGACCTTCGCCGAGTACGTCGAGCGCGTGCTCGGCTACGGGCCGCGTACCACCGACGACAAGCTGCGCGTCGCGGCAGCGCTCGAGGAGCTGCCGGAGCTGGCGGCGAGCGAGCTGTCGTGGTCGGCGCTGCGGGAGCTCACCCGGGTCGCGACGCCGGCGACCGAGCGCGAGTGGGTCGCGGCGGCGGAGGGGCGCACGGTGCGCGAGCTCGAGCGGCTGGTGAGCGGTCGCCGTCCTGGCGATCGCCCTTCGGACCCGGCGCGCGATGAAGCGCGGCGCCATGTGCTGCGCTTCGACGTCTCGGCCGACACGGTGGCGACCGTGCGGGAAGCGCTGAAGATGCTGCGGCGCGGCTCGGACGAGCCGCTCGACGACGACGCGGCGCTCTTGCTGATGGCGCGCGCCGTGCTCGGCGGGCCCGGCGACGCCGGGCGCGCGAGCTACCAGATCGCGATGACCGTGTGCGAGCGCTGTCAGCACGCCACGCAGCAGGGCAAGGGCGAGGCGATCGCCGTCGAGCCGGCGATCGCGGAGATGGCGGCGTGCGACGCGCAGTACGTCGCTCCCGGCGGCCGCGCCACGCAGGCCGTCCCGCCGGCGACGCGCCGCGAGGTCGTGCGCCGGGACGGTGGCTGCTGCGCGGTGCCGGGCTGCAAGAACGCGGTGTTCGTCGATCTGCACCACGTCGATCCGCGCGCCGAGGGCGGCAGGCATGACCCGGCCCGGATGGTGACGCTGTGTTCGGCGCACCATCGGCTGCACCATCGCGGACGTCTGCTCGTCGAGGGCGACGCCCACGTGGGCTTCACCTTCCGGCATGCCGACGGATCGCCCTATGGGCGCGTCGGTTCGGTAAAGGTGGCCGACACCGCGGCGCGGGTGTTCACGGCGCTGCGCAAGCTGGGGTTCAAGGAGGGCGAAGCGCGGCGCGCGATCAAGAAGGCGCGTGCCCACGTGGGCGACGGCGACGGCGACGGCGACGGCGACGGAGTCGAAGCGCTGCTGCGGGCCGCGCTCGGGGTGCTCTCGGCGGGGAGCCAGGCGGCGTGAGCGGTGAGCTTCGACCCACGTGGGCGGAGCGTCGCATCGGCGATCGCCCTGCGGACCCGGCGCACGATGAAGCGCGGCGTCATGCGCTGCGCTTCGACGTCTCGGCGGAGACCCTGGCGACGCTCCGCGGTGCCCGGTTGATCCGCGCGCGGAGGGCGGCAGGCACGATCCGGCGAAGGTGCTGATCCTTTGTGGCGCGCCCGCGGTGCTCTCGGCGGGGAGCTCCAACGGCGTATCCGTTGCCCGCGACCGGCGATAGGATACGTCGCGGTGCGCTCGCCATTCCTGATCCTGGTCGCGGCGTTGACCGCCAGCACGTGTCTGGCGGACAGCAGCGGGCCCGCGGCGCTGTCCGACCTGGTGCCGCGGCCGGAGCCGATTGCCGCGCGCGCGCCGGGCGCGCCGCTGGCCCGGCCCTTCGCGGTGGACGTGATCGACATGCAGCCGCGCGGCGTGCGCGTGGCGACGCGCGCGCCCGTCACCGTGCGCTTCGATCACGCCGTCGATCGTGACACGGTCACGCGCGCGTTTGGCGTCGAGCCGCCGGCGGAAGGTCGACTCGCGTGGATCGACGACCGCACGTTCCGCTTCGCGCCGAAGCGCTGGAAGCCGGGCCACGACTATCGCGTGCACGTCGGTGGCACGGCGCCGGGCGGCGGAACCGTCATCGATGCGACCTGGACGTTCCGCACGGAAGTACCCGAGCCCGCGCACGTCGTGCCGGGCGGCGGCGCGAACGTCGTGCTCACCTTCGACGACGGACCGCAGTATCCGCGCCAGGCGCGCGAGCTGCTCGACCTGCTCGCGGAGCTCGGCATCCGCGCGCTGTTCTTCCCGAGCGGTCGCTGGGCGCAGGCGCACCCGGAGTTCGTGGCGCGCGCGCTTCGCGACGGGCACAGGGTGTGCAACCACACGCTGAGCCACGTCAACCTCACCGAGCCGTGGATGACCGAGGCGCGCATCCGCTCGGAGATCGAGCGCGGGGCGAACGACGGCGCGTGTCGCTTGTTCCGGCCGCCACTGATGGGCATCGACAAGCGCGTCACGCGCGTCGCGCGGGAGCTCGGCTACGACGTGTTCCTGTGGGACGTCGACAGCCGGGACTGGGAAGGCGGCCCGGCGGAGGACATCCAGAACCTCGTGCTCGGGCGCGTGAAGCCCGGCTCGGTCGTGCTGTTCCATATGCACGCGCGCGCGACGCTGGCCGTGCTGCCGTCGCTGGCGGCGCGCCTGCGCGAGGCCGGCTACGTGCTGTCGTGGGACCCGGCCGACGCGCGCCCGACCGGAGATCCGGCCGCGGCGCCGGCCGTGAACAACGTGCCCAGGCTGTCCGTCCAAGGACAGTGGCTTGCCGCGGGGACCGCGTTTTCTGGAGAGGTTCCGACAGGATCCGGGCCGAACGACGAGGCGCTGCTAGACTCCGGGGAGCCGCTGCCGGGGAAGGTCCGGATAGCAGGTCCGTAGGATCCTGCGGGATTGCTTGCTCAAGGAGAACATCGACCATGCGTAGTTACTTCGCTCCACTGTGCGCCGGGCTCTTGGCGTTCGCTGTGCCGCTGCTCGCGAGCACGCCGGCCCACGCGAGCTTCGCCGACTGTGGGAACATCAACGTAGAAGCCAACGCCCAGTGCAAGCTCGAGGTCGAGGGCGGCTGCACTGCCCAGTGCACGCCGGTCCACTTCGAGGCGGCCTGCTCCGGCAAGCTCGAGACGACGTGCGACGGACAGTGCACCGCGACGGCGAGCGCCGACTGCACCGCGAGCTGCGACGTGACGACGTGTGAAGCCAAGTGCAACGTCAATCCCGGCAGCTTCGACTGCCAGGCCGACTGCGAGGCCTCGGCGCAGAGCGATTGTACCGCCGAGTGCGCCAGCAACGCCGACCAGACGCAGTGCGAGGCGTCGTGCAAGGCGACGATCCAGGCCAAGTGCAACACCAGCTGCACCGGCACGCCGCCAAGCGCGGACTGCACGGCCAAGTGCAACGCCAGCTGCCAGGGCAGCTGCAACGCGAACGCGAACATCAACTGCCAGGTGAGCTGCCAGTCGCAGGGCTACGCCCAATGCACGGCGGATCTACAGGGCGGCTGCGAGACGCAGTGCACGAGCCCCGACGGCGCGCTGTTTTGCGACGGCCAGTACGTCGATCACGGCGGCCACCTGCAGCAGTGCATCGACGCGCTGGACGCCTACCTGAAGGCCCACGTCGACGTGAGCGCGAGCGCGAGCGGTAGCTGCAGCGGCAGCAGCTGCTCGGGCCAGGCCCAGGCCGCGGCCAGCACGAAGTGCGCGGTCTCGCCGGGCACGCCCGCGGGCGATGCGGCGACGGCCTTCGGCCTGGTGGTCGCGGCGGGCGCGTTCGCCGGCCGGCGCCGCCGGCGCCGCGCTCAGCGAGGCTGACGCTCGCCGACACGAAACGCCACGCATCCACAAAGGCGCCGCGCAGGTCGCGGCGCCTTTTCTTTTTCCCTGGGCCCGCCGAACCGCGACTACACTGCGTCGGCCGTGGAGGAATTTCCCCGTCCGCTTCCGGATGACAACGAAGACGTCGCGTGGGCGCTGCAGACGGCGCACACGATGTTCGAACGAGGCGATCTGGACGAGGCAGCGCGCTGGCTGCAGCGCGCCGCCACCGCGGCCGAGGAAGCCGGCGACGACATGCGCCTGCTGACGCTCGCGCGCGCCGCCGCCGATCTCGCGGCGCACACGCGGCGCGTCGCAGCGCCGGCGCCGCCCGCGCCTGCGCCCGCTCCGGCCCAGCCTCCGCCGCGCCGTCCGGCGACGACCCAGCTCGGCCTCGGGCAGCGCGCGCCGACTCCCGCCGCGCCACCTGCGGCCGCCGCGACGCCGCCGCCGCTGCCGCAGACGCCCGCGGCTCCGGCCGTCGCTCCCGTCGCGACGCCGCCACCGCTACCGCAGACGCCCGCGGCTCCGGCCGTCGCTGCCGTCGCGGCGCCGCCGCCGCTACCCGTTGCCGCGCCCGCGCCCGCACCCGCGCCGTCTCCGGCGCCGCCGCCGGTCGAGCGCTCGCCGATGCCGCCGCCGGTCGCACCGACGCCAGCGCACGCCGCGCGCGTCGAACCGCGCCACGAACCGACGCGGCCGGCGCACGTGCCGTCGGTCCATCGCGGCGACAAGCCCGCGGCGCTGCATGGCCTGCGTGTCTCCGTCAATCGATCGCCCACCCAGCGCGGCACGTTGATCGTGCACGCGCTGGCGGACGGCGAGGACGCACCGCCCGGCTCGCGCGAGGCGGTGCTGATCCCGTTGCAGCCCGACGTGGACCTGCTCGACTAGCTCACTTGTTCGGCTGCGGCGTCATCCGCAGGTACGGCCGCAGCACCTGGTAGCCCTTCGGGAAGCGCTCATCGAGCTCCTTCTTGTCCTGAATCGCCGGCACGATCACGCAGTCGCCGCCGTCGGTCCAATCCGCGGGCGTCGCGACCTTGAAGTTGTCGGTGAGCTGCAGCGAGTCGATCACGCGCAGGATCTCGCTGAAGTTGCGCCCCGTGCTCGCGGGGTAGGTGATCATCGCGCGGATCTTCTTGTTGTTGTCGATGATGAACACCGACCGCACCGTCAGCGTGTCGCTCGCCTCGGGGTGAATCATGTCGTAGAGCTTCGCGACCTTCTGATCGTCGTCCCCGAGGATCGGGAAGTTCATCTTCGTGTTCTGCGTCTCCTCGATGTCGCCGATCCACTTGTTGTGCGACGCGACGTCGTCGACGCTCACGGCGATCATCTTGACGCCGCGCTTCTCGAACTCCGCCTTCAGGCTCGCGGCGCGGCCGAGCTCGGTGGTGCACACCGGCGTGAAGTCCTTCGGGTGGGAGAACAGCACGGCCCACTTGTTGCCGATCCACTCGTGGAACTTGATCTTGCCCTCGGTCGAATCCTGCTCGAAATCCGGTGCGACCTGTCCGATGTGAAGACCCATGGTGCTGACCTCCTCCAGAAATTGCGGGTGGGCTAGCGGAGTAATGTCCGGCTTGAGCACCGTCAAGGGGCAACGCTAGACTCCGCTCCCCACTGAACCGACGAGCACGCATGAACCTTCGCATCGCCTCGTGGCCCATCTTGTTTGCACTCGCGCTGAGCACCGGCTGCAAGTCGCGCGTCGGCGGCTCGTGTGACAAGGGCGAGGCGCGCTGCCTCGACAAGGCCTCGGAGCTCGCGTGCAGCGGCGGGCGCTACATCTCGACGCTGTGCCGCGGCCCGCACGGGTGCCAGACGACGACCAAGGGCATCGCCTGCGACATCTCGGCGAATCGTCCTGGCGACGTCTGCTCGACGGACGACGAGGGGGCGGCCGTGTGCCTCGGCGCGAAGCAGATGCTCGCGTGCCACGGCGGTGCGTACCAGAAGGTCGCGTGCCGCGGACCGGGTGGCTGCCGCACGGAAGAAGGGCGCGCGCTGTGTGACACCTCCGTGGCCGAACCCGGCGACGGCTGCAAGGACAAGGGCAACAAGGCCTGCACCCCGGACGGCAAGCGGCTGCTCGCCTGCACCGATGGCAAGATGGTCGAGCTGTACCCGTGCCGCGGCGACGACGGCTGCCAGGCGAACCCCGGCGGAAAGCTCGACTGCGACCTGTCCGTCGCCGCGGTGGGCGACCCGTGCGACAAGCGCGTGGAGGGTCAGGTCGCCTGCTCGGAGGATCGCCACGGAATCGTCAAGTGCACCGGCGGCAAGTTCCAGGCGGACGAGCGCTGCAAGACCGGACAGACGTGCTCGACCGAGGGCGGCTCGATCGCCTGCACCAAGAAGTAGCGCGCTGGCTACAGCGCGGCGCGGATGACCTGGACGCTCATCCCGATCAGCGCGAGGACGCCGACGGCGAACATCAGCGTGCGCCAGGGCTGCTTGCCCCACAGGTAGAACAGCGAGTGCAGCAGCCGGACGCCGGTGAACACGCCGAAGTACACGGCGGCACCGGTCCGCGTCGCGCCGCTGGCGACGTACAGCGCGCCGACGACGAAGAACGGCACGGCGTTCTCGAGGGCGTTCTGGTGCGCGCGCCGGACGCGGGCGACGTCGGGGTTATCGGTCTCGACGCCTTCGGCCTTGTTCAGCTTCGCGTCCTCCGGATTCACGTATTGCTTGCGCAGCGTGCGCACCGTGCCCGTCCACAGCGCGAGCAGGACGAGCTGCAGCGCGAGCACGGTGGCGGCGAGCGCGTAGTATCCGAAAGCCTGACCCCCAGCGACGTTCATGGCCGCATCGTACACTACTGTGCGACGACCAGCCGCTCGCCGCAGGGCTTCGCGTTCTCGTCCTGACCGAGGCCGGCGATGCGCATCGGATCGGCGTCCAGGGCGGCGAGCTCGTGGCGGATCTTCGCCACGATCAGCTGGTCCAGGTTGCCGGTCGCGTAGGCCGTCTGGGTGCCGCCGCAGCTCGACTTCGGGTCGCCGGCGCCGGTTGACTGCGGGCCCGCGCCGCCGCGGAGCACGAACAGGTTCGTCCCTCCGGTGTATTGCGCCAGCTGCCGCCACACCACCTGGCCCAGGTCGTCCATGCCGCTGGCGGCGACGGTAAACAGCTGGATGCCCTGGTGCGCGGCGTCGCGCATGCTGGTCGCGTAGCTGGCGCCGGTCTGGTAGTCGAGATGCGGCGGCGCGTCGCCGATCAGGAACGCCAGGCGCGCGACCGATTGCGGGCTCCAGGCCAGGCCGTGGACCGCCTGCGCGAGGCCGGCGTTCACGTCCTCCGGCGTGTCGCCGCCGCCGTCGGCGGACAGACCCGACACGCGGCGCGCGAAGCCGTCGATGTCCTTGGTCAAGCCGTAGGTGCGGGTGACGAACGGATCGCTGCGATCGCGGAACTCGACCAGGCCGATGCGCACGTCGATCTTGTCGCTGTCGATCTTCTTCGCCACCGCGCGGATCGTCGCCTTCACCGCGCTGATTTCCTCGGACATGCTGCCGGTGGTGTCGAGCACGAACGCGATGTCGACGGTGCGCGTCTGCGGCAAGGCGCGCTCGCGCTGGATCACGAGCTTCACGACGCCGTCGCTCCGATCGAGCTTGAAGCGCGCCGCGGCGCGCTCGCCCTGGCAGCGCGTGGTCGCGACCAGATCCTTGCCACGCAAGCCCTCCGCGAACGGAAACAGGATCGCGCGGCCCGACGCCGTGGTCACTAGTGACGTATGATGTTGCTGGTCGTCGGTGACCGTGACCGTGCAGTTCGGCACGGGCTTGCCGTGCTCGTCCTCGACGACCAGGAAGCGCCGCGACCGGACGTCGACGGCGACGAAGCCGAGGCCGTCCTCCGTCCCGAGCCAGCGCGAGAACTCGCGATAGTTCGCGTTGTCGTCCCACTCGCCGGCCCGCACGCCGCTGGCGTGGGTGACCGTGACCCGCGAGCGCTCGCGGCGATCCCCGGCGACGGCGACAGCGCCGGCGCGCGCCGCCTTGGCCACGCCCGTCGCCATCGGCGCCGCGGCGGGTGGCGGCGCGGCGGCTCCCGCGGCTTCGGCGGGGGCCTCGTCCGCATCCATCGCGGCGACCGCTTCCGGGGCCGCCGGCGCGTCGGGAGACGGCGCCTCCTCGGCGACCGCGGCGCCCCCGGCCGGCGCGTGCGACGTGGCGCCCGGCGTCATCGCGGCGCTCGCGCCGCAGCCTGCGGCGAACATCAGCAAGGGCAGGGGGACAAGCAGGGATCGGAACGTCATCGTGGCCTCCACCACGAAAACGCCGGGAGCCCCGGACGCCTTACAGGTCCGCTTGCGCGTCGCCGCAGCAGCGCCCGGCGTGGCTCACGAGCTCGTCCGCGTTTTCCAGCACGACGCCGAGCATCACGCGATGCTGCTTCGCGGCCTGCCGGTCGTTGCGCTCCCGCGCCGCGGCGAGCGCCTCGGCTTGCTCGCGAGCGCGGCGTGCCTCCGCGTGGATCTGGCTCAGGTCGCTGTCGAGGCAGCGCGCGCCGGCGGTGTCGCCGCGCGATCGAGCCTGATTGAGCTCGCGGGCCACCAACTTGGCTTTCGAATCCGACGATCTCGATGACTTGATGCGGATCGGCGACCTCGACCTGATCGGTCGGAAGCGTCGGCGTCGACGCACTGCGGACCGCGACCGTGGTGGGCCCGGCCGGCGGCGCGACCGCGGCGCCCGCCCCGTGCGCGCACGCGCCGAGAAGACCCGCCAGAAGCACGGGAAACGTCGAGCCCAGACCTCGCAACATCGCCCCTTCTGATGCAACCCCGGTCGGCCTCGTTCATGTCTGCCGGTCCGGCGCGGAATCCCGCGGCCCGCCCCCGGGGATTCCGCGCTGGGAAATCCCCTCATATCAACACAAAGACCAAAGCAACGGATTTTCGCTGCGATCCCGACCCATGGGAATGGCACAGGAAGATCGGAAGGTCGGAAGATCTGGGGATGGAACGGACGAGGTGCGGGGCACTGATCGAGGTTCACCGGCAGCTCGGTCCGGGGTTGATGGAATCCGCGTACGAAGCGTGCCTATGCGCCGAGTTGTGGGAAAGAGGGCTCGATTTCGAGCGACAGCGGTCGCTGCCGATCAACTACAAAGGCGTACGCGTCGAGTCCGCGTATCGACTCGACGTCGTTGTTGGCGGTTGTGTCCTTCTCGAGCTCGAGTCGGTCGAGCGACTGCTCCCGATTCACGAGGCTCAGGTGATCACCTACCTACGTCTTTCCCGCCTACCGGTTGGTCTACTCGTTGCTCAGGAATCGAACCACACCCTCAACTTCAACGTCACGGCCCTGCGGAACGGCTTGCGACGGCTCACACCCGAACACCCCGAATCCTTGAAAACCTTCCGCTCTTCCGATCTTCCTGTGAAAATGCAAATGAGGGGATTCCTCAGGATTCCGCGCCGGACCGGCATTCATTCCCCCTCTTCTTCCTGCTCGGAGGGCTTGCCGCCGAAGCGGACGTAGAGGGCTGGCAGCGCCAGGAGGGTGGCCAGGGTGCTCGTCACCAGACCGCCGATCACGACCGTCGCGAGCGGTCGCTGCACCTCCGCGCCGGTGCCCGTCGCGAGCGCCATGGGCAGGAAACCGAGCGCGGCGACGAGCGCGGTCGTGAGCACGGGGCGCAGCCAATCGGACGCCGCGCCGAGCACGGCGTCCGTGCGCGCCTCGCCGGCCATCTGGCGCGTCCGCACGGCGGCGAGCAAGACGACGCCGTTCAGCGTCGCGACGCCGAACAGCGCGAGGAAGCCGACCGCGGCGCTGATCGAGAGATCGAGATCGCGGATCGCCAGCGCGAACATGCCGCCGGTGGCCGCCGCCGGCACGTTCACGAAGATCAGCAGCGCGGGGCGGATCGCGCCGAACGCGAGGTAGAGAAGCACCAGCACCAGCCCGAGCGTCGCTGGTACGACGATCGCGAGGCGCTTGGAGGCCCGCGCGAGGTTCTCGTACTGGCCGCCGTACTCGAGGTAGTAGCCGCTTGGCAGCGTGAGGCGCGACAGCCGCAGCTGGAGATCCTGGACGAAGCTCGCGAGATCGCGTCCGCGCACGTTGGCCTCGACCATCACGCGCCGCCGGCCCTGCTCGCGGCTGACCTGCGCCGGACCTTGCTCCATCGTGACGTCCGCGACCTCGCCGAGCGGGACGGCGCGGCCGTCGGCGAGTGGAACGCGGAGCGCGCGGATCGCGCTCTCGTCGGCGGCCGGCACCTTGTCGGCGCGCACGACCACGTCGAAGCGCCGCTGGCCCTCGATCACGCGACCGACGGTGCGCCCGACGCGGAGCGTGGAGATGAAGTCGAGCAGCTCGGGCGACGCGACGCCGAGCCGACCCATGCGGCGCGGATCGGGGCGGATCGTGAGCAGCGGCAGGCCGCGCGTGGGCTCGCTGCGCACGTCGGCGGCGCCGGGCGTCGCGCCGACGACGCGCGCGATCTCGTCGGACAGGCGGCGCAGCGTCGGAAGATCGTCGCCGAACACCTTCACGCCGACGTCCGAACGCACGCCGCCGATCAGCTCCTGCACGCGCATCTCGATCGGCTGCGTGAAGCCGAAGGCGGTGCCGGGCAGCGCCTTCGCGAGCACCGGCTCGAACGCGCCGGCGAAGCCCGCGGCGTCCTTGGCGGTCGTCCACGTGGCGCGCGGCTTGAGCAGGACGAACACGTCGGCTTGCTCGATGCCCATCACGTCGGTCGCGACGTCGGGGCTGCCGATGCGCGACACCACGCGCTCGACCTCGGGGAAGCGCGCCAGCGCCTGCTCGACCGACGACGTGCCGCGCACGGCTTCGGCGAGCGACACGCTCGGCGGTCGCGTGACCTGGATCGCGATGTCGCCCTCCTCGAGGCGCGGGATGAACTCGGCCCCGCGCGTGGCGGCGACCGCCGCGCCGGCGACAATCAGCAGGCCGACGCCGACCGCGGCGGACTTCCAGCGCAGCACCAACGCCCCGATCACGGGCTTGTAGGCGCGCTTGAGCATGCGCACGATCCACGGATCGCCCGTGTGCTTGCTTCCCAGCACCAGCCCGCCGATGGCCGGGACCCAGGTGAACGTGAGGACGAGCGCCGTTCCCAGCGCGAACAGCACGGTGAGCGCCATCGGGCGGAACATCCGCCCCTCGACGCCCTCGAGCAGCAGCACCGGCAAGTACACGATGGCGATGATCAAGACCGCCATCGTCACCGGCTGTCCGACTTCGGACGCGACACGACCCATCGCGCGCTTGCCATCGAGCTTGTTTGCCGCCATCGCCGCCAGCGCTCCCTCGACGACGACCACCGCGCCGTCGACGACCAGGCCGAAGTCGATGGCGCCCAGGCTGAGCAGGTTGCCGCTCACGTTGAACAGCCGCATCAGCGCGAACGCCCCGAGCATGCTGAGCGGGATCACCGACGCGACGACCAGGCCCGCGCGCAGATCGCCGAGCATGATCAAGAGCACCAGCGCGACCACGACGCCGCCCTCGAGCAGGTTCTTGCGCACGGTGTGCAGCACCTCGTCGACGAACGACGCGCGGTCGTAGAACGGTTCGATTACGACACCCTTGGGCAGCGTCGGCTCGATCTCCGCCAGGCGCTGCTTCACGCGCGCGACCACCTGATGCGCGTTGCCGCCGGCAATCATCTGCACCATCGTGTAGACGGTCTCGCCCTTGCCGTCGGCCGTGGCCGCGGCGAAGCGCGGCGCCGCTCCGTCGACAACGTGGGCCACGTCGTCGACCAGGATCGGTCGGCCGTCGCGCGTGACGACGACCTGGCGTGCCACGTCGTTCACGTCGCGATACACGGCCTCGGCGCGTACGAACGTGCCTTCCTCGCGGCGCTCGATCAGCCCGGCACCGACGTTGGTGCCCGCGCCGAGCACCGCGGTCTCGACCATGTCCGGCGTGACGGCGTGGGCCAGCAGCCGCGGCTCGTCCAGGCGCACCTCGATCTGGCGCGTGTCGCCGCCCCACGAGTTCACCTCCACCACGCCCGGCACCGAGCGCAGCCGATAGGCGATCTCCCAGTCGAGCAGCGTGCGGATCTCGCGCAGCGTGTGGCCCGGCCAGCGCACGGTGAAGTGGTAGACCTCGCCCAGCCCGGTGGTGAGCGGACCCAGCTCGGGTCGTCCGGCGGTTGCGGGAATCGCCTCGCGCGCGCGTTGCATACGCTGCGAGACCAGCGCCCGGGCGAGCTCGATGTCCGTCCCGTCGTCGAACACCAGCGTCACGGCGCTGACGCCGGCGCGCGACACCGAACGGATGCGCTGCACCCGCGGGATCCCGGTCAGCGCCAGCTCGACCGGTCCCGTCACCTGGCTCTCGACCTCTACCGGCGAGAGCCCGGTCGCGGTGGTCAGCACCTGCACCTGCACGTTCGTGACGTCGGGGACGGCGTCGATCGGCAGCGTCCGGTAGCTTCGCACGCCGACCGCGATCAGCGCGATCACGCCGAGCACGGCGAGCAGCGGGTAGTCGAGGACTGCGCGGGCGAGCCGGCCGATCATCGCGCTACTCCAGCGCGGCGCGCATCAGCTCGCCCTTGAGCAGGATCGCGCCGCGGCTGGCGACCTGCTCGCCCGCTTTGACGCCGTCTTCGATGAACACCTGGTCGCCCACGTGTTCCGCCACGCGCACGCTGCGCACGGCGAACTCGCCGCGCTTGCCCGTCGCCACGAATACCAGCGGCGCGCCGTCGAGCTCGGTGAGCGCGTCGCGCGGCACCATCGGCAGCTTGCGTCCGGTCGCGCCGGCGCGGGGGAG
Source organism: uncultured delta proteobacterium (assembly GCA_963775185.1). GTDB lineage: Bacteria > Myxococcota_A > Polyangia > Polyangiales > Polyangiaceae > JAPSGB01. The sequence continues at coordinate 91,481 of CAVZIE010000028.1, forward strand.
CCGGACGTCGACGAACCCGCCCTCGAGCAGCACTGGACAGTCGGCGCCGGGGCGGACCCTGAACGGTACCGTGCGACGCGCGGCGTCCACGCTCGGCGCGCGTGACTCGACCACGCCGCTGCAGTGCTGAGCCCGTCCCGGCCACGCGAGCGTGGCGCCCGCACCCAGCGCGACGTTTGCGACCTCGCTCTCCGGAGCGTCGGCGCGCACGACCAGGCGCGCGACGTCGACGATGCGGAACAGCACGCGCCCCGCGTCCACCGGTTGACCGAGCACGGCGTCACTGCGGACGACGGTGCCGCCGATGGGAGCCTCCAGCACCACGCGCGTGCCGCCGCGCGCCTTCCACGTGGACAGCATCAGGAGCGCGCCGTGCTCCTCGGCGCGGGCGGTGGCGAGCTCGCTCTCCGCGTCGCCGACGGCGCGCTCGCTGGTCGCGCGCTCGGCCAGCAGCTTCTGCTCCTGGGCGAGCACGCGCTCGGCGCGGAGGCGCCGCGCCCGGGCTTGCTGCAGATCCGCGGCGGTGCGCGCGACCGCGCTGGCGTCCAGGGTCGCGAGCACGGCGCCCTTCTTCACCACGTCGCCCACGCGCACGGCGATCTCGCGCACGCGCGCCGCCACCGGCACGCCGATGTCGGCGGCGCCGTCGGGCGGCGGCACGACCTCGCCTGTCGCGGTCACGCTGCCGCCGACGATCTCGAGCGCGACTTTCGTGGTCACGACGCGCCCGCTGTCGAGCAGCGCGGGATCGACGCTCACGTGGCGCGCGCCCGGTGGCCCGGCGGCGGGCTCCGACTGCACGGACGGTTCGGTCCGTCCGCACGCGGCCAGCATGGCCAGGGCGGCGAATATCCAGCGAAGCGTCATCGGTTCGGATCTCCCATCGCCTTCGGCTCGCGCCCCAACGCGCGCGCCAGCTTCACGTCGGCACGGCGCACGTCCGCCGCCGCCTCCGCCCAGCGCTCCTCGGCGTCGAGCAGCGCGCGGCGCGCGACGAGCACCGCGTTCAGATCGCCGCTGCCCGCCTCGTACTGCGCCTGGCTCTGGCGCAGCGCCTCGCGGGCCGGCGCGATGGCGCCGGTGAGCAGCGCCTCGCGGACCTCGCGTGCGTGCTCGCGCTCGTGCAGTGCCATGCGGATCTCGCCGTTGATGCGCGCCTCGACGCGCCGCGCTTGGGCGGCGGCGACGCGCGCGTCGGCGCGCGCGCGCGCCGACTCGAGCGCCGCGGGGTTCACCAGCGGAAGCGGGACCGCGACGCGACCTTCGAAGAGCCAGTCGCCCGTGCCCTCGCGCGTGACCAGCGGCCCGACCGACAGGTACGGCTTGCCGCCGGCGCGTGCCACCTCCGAGGTCCGGGTCTGGCGCGCGGCGACGGCACGCGCCAGCGCCACGTCCGGGTGCGCCGCGCGCGCGCGCGCCAGCAGCCGCCGCTCGTCGAGGGGCGGATCGCGCGTGTCGAGGGCGCCGGTGACGTCGATCGGCTGCGCCGGCGGCAGCCCGGTAACGTAGCCGAGCGCCGCGTCCGCCTCGAAGCGGCGGCCTTCGGCGTCGAGGGCGGCGGCGCGCGCCGATCCGAGCACGGCGCGCGCGAGCGCTTCCTCGCCTGGCGGCGATTGTCCGATGCGGACGCGCGCCGAAGCGAGGCGCACGAGCTCGACGGCGTCGGTTACCGACTCGGCGCGGATCCGCATCAGCTCGCGGGCGAGCCGCGCGTCGATCCACGCGAGCGCCGTCGTGGCCGCGACGTCGCGCTCCGCTACCGCGAGCCCGGCGCCGGCCTCGCGCTGCATCGCGCGCGCGAGATCGCGCCGCGCGCCCCCGTAGCCGCCGAGGGAGAAGTCCTGCCAGAGCGCGACCGTCGCATCGACGCTGTAGCGCTGGACGTCGTTGCGCCAGCGCGGTCCGGCCTGCACCTCGAGCCGCGGTGGCGTCGCCAGCGGCGTGTCCACCGCGCGCGCCACGTCGCTCGCGCCGCCGATCGCCGCCCGTCCGGGCCCGAGCTCCGGCGAGCGTTGCAACGCCAGGCGTACCGCGCTCGCGATGTCGAGGCGCAGCGGTGCGCGCTGGGCGCGCGCCGGCGCGGTGGCGAGCGCGGACGAGAGCAGCAGGGCGGCCACGATCGCGCGCATGACGGCACACCAGCAAGTCGTGTGCCGCGAGCCGATACGACGTTGCAACGCGCGCTTGCAGGCGATCCGCCGCGGCGTATTGCACGATTGAAACGCGTGCGTCCGCCGGACTTTCGCCGCACCCGGGCGAGCGCGCAGGGTTTTCGCAGCCCGCAGCCCCCCAGTCGGGCCTGCCGGTCCGGCGCGGAAGCGTCTGGAACGCGCCAACGCGACCCGGCGGAGCTAGCCGGCGAGGCCCGGCGCCGCCTTGTTCCGCGGTTGCGAGCCGCAAGGCGCCCGCTCGTTGCCGATCGCCCCCGCGGTCGTGATAGAAAACTACGCCGTGACGCTGTGTTCGAAGTGGACCGCTGCCCAGGCCGTCGCCGCGCTGGCGCTGGCGCTGGCCGGCGCGTGCGACAACAAGAAGCCCCCGGCGCCCGTCGCGACGACGACGGCCGCGGCGGAGAAGGAGTCGGCCGCGCCGTCGTCGACGATCGTCGCGTACCCGCTGGGCTACACGCCGCCGGCGGACGCCGGCGCGGAGGGCGGACCGCCACTCCGGACCGGCCTGTGCTCGTACACGGACAACGGCTACGACGGTCAGGACAGCAAGTACACCGAGCGCATGGTCATCAAGATCAAGGACGACGTGATCGTCGGCGCGGAGTACCGCTACCGCGGCTCGTACGCCACCGACGGCAAGTCCGAGAGCTTGCACGTGCCGCTGGTGCCGAAGAAGTGGCTCGAGTTCGAGCTGCCGATGACGTCCGGCACGAAGACCTTCAAGGTGCGCTTCCGCCCCAGCGAGGACATGGACTTCAAGCCCATGTTCGACGCGGACGCGGCGGGCGAGTGCATGTGGGAGAAGGTCGAAGAGGCGGAGCCGGCGGACGCCTCCGACAAGAAGAAGAAGAAGGGCGCGCACGGCAAGCGCTGATTCCGCGCCGGGCCGGCAACCCCTTCAGCCGGCTACGCGGATCGCGATCTTGCCGAAGTGATCGCCGCGCTGCATGTGCTCGAGGGCGGCGCGCGCGTCGGCGAAGGAAAACTCCCGATCCACGATCGGCCGCGTGCCGTTCTGGGCGAAGGCGCGGGCCATGGCCTCGAAGCACTCGCGGTGACCGACGAACACGCCCTGCAGGCGCACGTTGTTCATCAGGATCGGCAACAAGGACAGATCCGTGGCGACGCCGGAGAGCACGCCGATGACGCTGATGGTGCCGCCGATCTTCACCGCCCGAAGTGACTGGGCGATGGTCTTGCCGCCGCCGACCTCCACGACGTGATCGACGCCCTCGGCGGTCATGCCGCGCGCGGTCTTGCCCCAGTCCGCGTCACGCACGTAGTGGATGGTCTCGTCGGCGCCGAGGGTGCGGACGCGCTCGAGCTTGTCGTCGCTGCTGCTGGTGGCGATCACGCGCGCGCCGAGCAGCTTCGCGATCTGGATCGCCGCGATCGACACGCCGCCGGTCCCCTGGACGAGCACCGTCTCGCCCGGTCGCAGGTTGCCCTGGGAGACGAGCGCGTTCCACGCCGTGACCGGCGCGCAGGGCAGGCACGCGGCTTCGGCGTCGGTGAGGTGCGGCGGCGCGTGCACCACGCTGTCGGCGTCCACGACCATGAATTCGGCGAGCGTGCCGTCGAGCGGGCCGCCGAGCGTGTTGCGGATGCGCGCGCGTGTCGGCTCGCCGGCGACCCAGCCCTGGCTGAAGATCGGACACACGCGCTCGCCGGCCTTCACGCGCGTGACGCCTGCGCCGACCTCCACCACTTCGCCCACGCCGTCGGAGCACGGTACGAGCGGCAGCGGCTGCTTCGGGTTGTATTGCCCCAGCACCATGCGCAGATCGCGGAAGTTCAGCGACGCGGCGAGCATGCGGAGCTTGACCTGTCCCGCGCCGGCGCTCGGCTCCGGGCGATCCTCCACGCGCAGGTTGTCGAGCCCGAACGATCCGGCGACAGCGATGGCTTTCATGCGCTGCAGGCTACACGACGCGCCGCGGGAAATCCCGCGGATGACGCCGATCACCCGGCGCCGGTTGCCGGTGCGCGCGGGCGGTTCCACGATCGTTCCGATGTCCCGCTTCGCGATCCTGGTCGTATTACTCGCGGCGTTGTTCGTCGGCTGCACGACGTCGCCGTCGTCTTCCGGCGCCGGATCGCTGAAGGCATGCGATCCGCTCGCCGCCGTCGAGCAGCCGATCGCCCTCGGCAAGATCCTGGGCGTGGGCCGCGACGCGGTTGGTACGCTCTACGTTGTCGACCAGAGCGGCGCCGACTACCGCGTGTACGTCTCGAGCCAGGGCGCGCTGTATCGCCAGCGCATCGCCGGCTCCGGTATCGAAGGCACGACGCGCTACGTGTTCAGCGTCACCGATCACGATCCGGAGTTCACGCTGGAGGTCACGACCGACGGTGGCACGACGCGGATGGGCGTCGTGACCGGGCCGTTCGACGGCAAGTCGTTCGTGATCGGCCAGGACGGCGAGGAGCTCCAGGTGGTGGCCGCCGACACCCTCGCCGGCGTGCCGCTGCACAACCTGCCCGGCGACGTCGTGGTCGAATACACCGCCCAGCTACCCGACCAGCGCGTGATGGTCGTCACGCGTCCGCACGACGACTGGAGCTACGAGGACTTCCGCCTGTTCCTCGGCGCCGACGGCGCGCTCGACGAACGCCACGTCGGCAAGGTGACGCGCGCCCTCGACGGCGGCTCGACCACGATCGAGTTCGTGCTCGACGGCGACAACGCCGTCGCTTCGTTCCCCGTCGTGTTCGACGGCACGACGTTCCAGCCCGGCCAAGCGACGCTCGCCATCGGCAGCACCACGAGCGATCTGACGCGCCTCGCCGCGCCGCCGGGTGACGCGTCGTATCGGTGTCTCTGATTGAATATCGGTCCGGCGCGGAATCGCGTGAGGCGATTCGAATTCCATGTTTCGTACGGAACCTGGAAATCCTCCAGCGGTCCGTCGCCGACGTGTTGATCCCGTGCCGAAGACATGGCCTTGGTTTGCGTTGACGCCGTCGTCCAACGCGCCGTGCGCGCGCGACGAAACGCGCCGCGCGCCGACCGCGCGGATCGGCGCAGCGGGGCCGGAGCTGCGCGCGCTCCACAAGCCGGAGGACGAGCAAGACCAGGTCTTGCGCGACAAAACCTATTGAAAATGTGCGTTGCTCCGCCTAGCTTCCGAGGTTGGATGACGATAGTGCGCGGTTGGCGACTCGCTCTCGCCTGGTGCGCCTTCGTGCTCGTGTATCTGCACGCGTGCGTGGGCAGGGCGTCGACGTTCGAGCGGGACCTCGTGAAGTGCCAAACGGGTGGCGCGCAAGTCACGGCCACCACCTTCAGCTGCACTTTGTGCGGCGTGCCGGTGAACTGCGACGTCAGGAGCTGCACCTGGGGCTCGTTGCAGTTCACCGACAACGGGCAGAGCCAGGAGCTGCAGCTGATAAACGTCGGCAAGCAGCTTTACTGCGTCAACCAGGGCGGCTCGATGGTCGCCTCCGCGTCGGCGTCGGGCATGCAAGGCGCGACGTTGGACCGCGCGTTCCGCCACAACCGCCCGGGATCGCCGATCCAGTACGGCGGCATCGCCGAATACAGCAACTACTCGGGCGGCCTGTCGAGCTACGGCGTGGCGCTCCCGGTCAGCTACGCCAGGAGCTTCACGCTGGACAACACCGACCTGGACCTGTCGGGTGATCTGCTTTTCGGACACAACGAGTACGTGACGCAGTACGGGTTCACGGCGAGCCCGACGATGCGCTACTTCCCGCAGTCGAGCGCGGGCAGCAAGATGGTCTACGGGCGCACCAGATCAAGGCGTTGTCGATGGCAGAGGTGGCGACGGCAAGCGCCGGCGCGACGCCGGAGAGCGCTCTCGATGCATCGCGCCTGGACGCGATCCGCCGCGCGGCCCACGCCGCGCTCGCGATCAGCGTCGTGGCCAGCGCGAATCCGACCGGGTCGATGACGGTCAAGCTGGCCGTCGTCGGCGGCGGGATCACCGCGCGGCGCGAGCTCATTTCCGAGCCGGACCAGGTGGCCAGCGACGCACGCGCCGCGCTCGAAGCGCTGCTGTCGAAGGTCGACCTGCACGCCCTGCCCGAGATGGCGCCGGTGGTCGCCGTTCCTCCGCCGACCGCGCCGCCGCCCACGACGGCGCCACCGCCGCCCACCGCGCCGCCCACCGCGCCGCCGCCGCCCACCGCGCCGCCGACGGCGCCACCGCCGCCCACCGCGCCGCCGACGGCGCCGCCGCCGCCCACCGCGCCGCCGACGGCGCCGCCGCCGCCCACCGCGCCGCCGACGCCGCCCACTCCGCCACCGCCACCTCCTCCGACCGCACCCAGCTCGGCACCTCCGCCGCCACCTCCGCCGGATCAGGGCGGGACCGGCTGCACCAAGGACACCGACTGCAAGGGCGACCAGTTCTGCGAAGACGGTCGTTGCGTGAAGCCATGACGCGCTGGCGGCTCGCTACGACAGCGGTACTGGTCGCGCTGGTCGGCTCGCTGACGGCGCACGCGCAGACGCAAGACGATGCCGGTGTCCCACCGCTGGCACCACCTACCCCGCCCGCACCCGCAGCACCGTCGGCACCGCCTGCGGCGTCGTCGGCAGCGCCGGTCCCGCCGCCGCCCTTGGCGGCGGAGCCCGCGCCTTCCGCCGCGCCGACACCGGAACCAGCCGCGCCGCCCGGGCCCGTCCAGACGTTCCCGCTCGAGAACGGCTCCACCGTACAGGGGCGCGTGGTCGCGCAGGAGATGGGCCGCTACGTCGTGATCGAGACGGCGGACGGCTGGCAGGTGACGATCCCGTGGAACCAGATCGGCGCGCCGCCGAAGAAGCCCGCTGCCGGCGGCCCGAACGAGGCGGGTCAGGGCCAGGAGGCGAACCCGACGCCGACCGATCGCAGCCCGTTGCCCACCGGCCTGCGCGTTGGCGGCCGGTTCGGGATCGCGATTCCCTTCGGCAAGGCGGAAGAGGGCGTGACGCTCTCCGATTCGATCGGAACCGTGTACCCCCTGGAGCTCGACGTGGGGGCCCAGCTGAGCCGACACATCTACCTGGGCCTGTACGGCGCGTACGCACCCGGTTCACCGGGCGGCGACGCCAAGACCGCCTGCGACAGCGTCGATTGTTCGGTGTACGCGGCTCGCATCGGGCTGCAAGGCGAGTACCGCTTCGCGGATCGCGGGACGAGCACGCCGTGGGTCGGCTACGGCATCGGCTGGAGCGGCGAGGAGATCGATCAATCGCAGTCCGACGGCAAACACCAGACGGCGTACGGCGGCATCGACCTGGCGACGCTCACAGGCGGCTTCGACCTGCGCGTGGGCAAGTCGTTCCTGGTGGGACCGTACGGCGGCCTTGGCCTGTCGATGTACCTGTATCACGTCGACGCAATCGACGGCACGGGCGACAACTCCAGCGTCGGTTCCCCGCCTCTCCACGGCTTCATGCAGATCGGCGCACGCGCCCAGTTCTTCCCCCTGTAGCGAGACGACAATGGCGACTCGAACATCCGGCAAGCTCTTCGTCCTGGCACTGCTCGCGCTGGCGCTCGGCGGTGAGGGGGCGTGCGGCGTGATGTTCGGAGCGAAGTCCGGCTCGGCACAGGCGTGTGGCGCCGACACATGCACCACGACGGCCGATTGCCCCTACTTCTCGTGCGAATGCGCGTACGGCACGCAGGACCTGGGCGAGTGCATCACGGACAAGGGCTGCTGCGCGACCGAGGCGGACACGTGCACGACGGCGTGCGAGTCGTACGGTGGCTGGCTCGGTGCCGGCGACAGCGGGAGCGGTGGAACGAGCGGGAGCGGTGGAACCAGCGGGAGCGGTGGACAGCGGAAGGTGGAACCAGCGGAAGCGGTGGAAGCGGCGGCACGCCGTCCATCGGGGACTCCTGCTACACGAGCGGCCTGGTCTGCGGCGACGACTACGGGGAGAGCGTCATCCTGGATTGCGACTACGGCAGCTTCACGTACTACCAGGTCGGCACCTGCGGCTACGACGTGTGCACGACGTACAGCGACATGGTCGCGTGCGGGTCGCCCGAGACCGTCCAGTACGCTTCCCTGGGCGCGGACTGCGGCTCGGCCACCGGCCACGCCTGCGCCGTCGACGGGAGCGCCGTCCTGTACTGCGACGGCTACTCGTGGAGCACGTACCAGACCTGCAGCTACGGGTCGTGTGCGGGCTACTCGACGAGCCCGCCCTGCCAGACCTCGCAAGCCTGCGTGGCCTGCCCATGACGCCCCGCCCCGGTACCGCGCCGGACCGGCAAACCAGAAGAATTGCACCCTGACCCGATAGTGACTTGCAAGGCCCCCCTCTTGAATGTTCAAAGTAGAGCTAGCACGTTGGGATACTCGCGATATCTAGTGGCCGCCGCGGCTGGCTTGGTGCTTACCCTCGGATGCTCGAAGGTACTGTCCCTCGACCAGTACCAGTTCAATCTGGACGCTGGCGCGACCGAGGGCGGCATCTCGGGCGGTACGGGTTTCGGCGGTTCGAGCGGCTTCGGCGGTTCGAGCGGCTTCGGCGGTTCGAGCGGCTTCGGCGGTTCGAGCGGCGTCGGCGGTTCGAGCGGCGTCGGCGGTTCGAGCGGCGTCGGCGGTTCGAGCGGCTCGAGCGGCTCGGGCAACGACGGAGGCTCGGGCAGTCCCGCGACGATCGGCACCGCGTGCGACGCGACGTCGCCTTGCGCCGGCGGTCTGATGTGCGTGGGGCCGGACACCCCGATCTTCAACGGCGAAGGCCCGCCCGGGGGATACTGCACCAGGCCGTGCACTTCGAACGTGGAGTGCGACGCCATACTGCCGGGCGCGCTATGCCTGCCCGCGGGGACAGGCGGCACAAGCATTTGCATGGCCGGCTGCTCGTGGGGCGGCTCGGTGACGTCGTTCGACCCGTCCAAGTGCTCGGGGCGGCACGATGTCGCGTGCAGCGGTTTCTCGTCGAATCCGGACGGCGGCAGCGTGGATCAGTTCGCGTGCACACCGACCTGCAACACCGACGCGGATTGCGGCCTGGGTCGGTTCTGCGACTACCGCACGGGGCTCTGCGGCTTGACGCAGCCTTCTGGCGCTCCGGTAGGTACGTTGTGCGACCCGCAGAGCGCGGGCGTGACATGCGCGGGCTTCTGCAAGCCGATCTCGGCGACGGATCCAACCCAAGGTGTGTGTTCAGGTGCGTGCACGATTGGCTCGATCGGCACGCCCGGAGCGTGCGGATCGGATCCCACGTCTGGCACCGTGCAAGCGGCGGCGTGCGTGGACCAACAGGCTCCCAATCTCGAGGGAAACGGTGACCGCGGGTTCTGCGGCCAGCTGTGCGACTGCAACTCACAATGCGCGAGCGGCTTCATCTGCTTGCCGTGGAGCGCCGACGAAGCTGCGCAGCTCCAGCAAGCGCTGGGTCACCTGGGCAGCTGCGAGCTAGCCGGCGGCGACACCGGGCTGCCGGTTTGTCCATGAGGATACGGATGAAAGAACCCGTCTCGATCCTGCTGTCCGCATTGGCGCTGCTGTTCGCCGCGCCGGCGCTCGCCAAGGGCACGCAGGCGCCGCAAGCGCCGGTGTGCGCCGCGTCGTGCGACGCCAGTTGCGCGCACTGCTGCGCCAGCTGGACGGTCGAAGCCGCGTGTGAGGACGGCAGCGTCGTGGCTGTCGACGGCACGTACAGCGACGGCAAGGCGGCGGCACGCGTCGCCGAAGATCTGGATCGACGCGCGGCGCAATGTTCCGGCGGCGGCGATGCCTGCTCGCGGCTGCACTTCGCGTGTCAAAGCAAGGTCGCGCACTGGCGCAGCGCCTGCAACGGTCCGTTGCCGGGCAACGCCGCTTCGTCGGACGTCGCGGCGACGGAACACGATCAGCTGCTGGGCCAGGGGCTTTCGCTCGCGCTGGGCGACACCCTGGCTAGCCTGAAGGAGTTCAGCGCTCGGCCGGACCTCAAACACACGGCCCAGAAGCGCGCCCAGACGCTGCTCGAGCGGCTGCCTTCGGACGCGGTGTCGGCGAAGGGCAACAACCCGAAGGAATACAAGCGCGGGGCTTCCGATCTCCACGACGCGCGCAAGCTGATCGCCGATCCGCACAGCATCGACGCCCACTATCAGGAGAAGCTGGCGCGGGCCGAGAAGGAGCGCCAGCGCGCCGCCGACAAGGCCGAGAAGGAGCGCCAGCGCGCCGCCGACAAGGCCGAGAAGGAGCGCCAGCGCGCCGCCGACAAGGCCGAGAAGGAGCGCCAGCGCGCCGCCGACAAGGCCGAGAAGGAGCGTCAGCGCGCTGAAGCGAAAGCCCAGCGCGCCGCGTCGAAGGCCGAGAAGGAGCGTCAGCTCGCTGAAGCGAAAGCCCAGCGCGCGGCGGCCGCGGCAGCGGCGGCCGCGGCCGCCGCGCAAGAGAAGCAGGCGGCCAACGCGGCGGCGCTGGAAGCAGCGAAGAAGAGCCGCAAAGCCGCTGGAGTTACGGTGGCCGACGCGGATCGCAAGGCGTACGACGCCATCGTCGTGGCCAACAAGTGGCTGGCGCAGGCGACGCTTTCCAAAACAGATCGCGAGGCGATCACCCGCGCGCGGGACAGGCTTTCGGGCACGCGCAAGGACCTGGCCAAGCTGCACTCGGACCTGACGAGCGCAGCGTCGAACACCGACGGCGAGAAAGCCGCGAAAGAAGCATCGAAGGAGCGCATGCGCGCCAAGAAGCTGTCGCAAGAAGTCGACAAGCACTATGCGGGGCTCGAGAAGGCGCTGCACAAGGTGGCGGGACGATGAAGCGCGCCGTGGCTCTGCTGGTGGCGTCGAATCTCGTCGTCGCATCGCTGTCGCCGGCCGTGTTCGCGAAGACGTCGCCCGACGACGAAACGACCTCCGCACTCGTCGATGAAGCGAAGGCACACGCGGCGCACGGCGACAAGGCGGGCGCCATCCAGCGCTTCCAGGCTGCCTACCGCTTGTCGCGCTCGCCGGCGGTGGGCCTGCAGCTGACCCGCGCCGAAGCCGACGCCGGACACCTGGTGCAGGCGATGATGGTGTTGCGCGACGTCGCAACAGCGCAGCTGCCGGACCATGCGCCCGCGGACGATACCGCCGCCGTCGCCGAGGCGGCCCGCACGCTACCCACAATGGAAGCGCGCGTGCCGCGCATCCGCGTCGACGTCGACGGCGCCGAGGCCAGCGAACATCCGAGCGTGAAGCTGTCCGGGCAGGCCATCGCGGCCGGCGCCTGGATCGCCGTCGATCCGGGCAGCTACAAGATCGAGGCCAGCGCGGATGGCAAGCCGACCGCTACACAGGACGTGAAGGTGGCCGAGAGCGATCGCCAGACGTTCAGGCTCTCCGTCGCCCCGCCGCCGAAGCCGGTTGCTGCGCCCGTCCCCGTGGCCAAGCCGGCGCCCAAGCCCACGCCCACGCCAAAGCCGCGCTACGTGTCGAAGCCTGCGCGTCCCCAGCGTGACGAGGGCGTCGTGCACGTCCGTCATCCAAGCTCCGGGCAGAGCACGCTCGGCGCCATCACCATCGGCGCCGGCGTGATCGGACTGGCTCTGGGCGGCGTGACCGGCGACTTGGCGCTGAACAAGAAGAGCGACATCGACAGCACCTGCGACGGCGTCCATTGTCCGCCGTCCGCCCAGGCCGACGTGGACACCGCGAAAAAGCTGGCGCTGGTGTCAACCATCGGCTTCGTTGCGGGCGGCGTGCTCACCGTGGGCGGCCTGGTGCTGGTGCTCACCGCGCCGAAGAAGCATTCCGGGAGCGGGCGCCTGCAGCTGTCCGTCGGCGCCGGCAGCGCGCACCTGTCCGGCGCGTTCTGATCCCGGATCGCCGCGGCGCTGGCTGTGGAAGCGCCAGCGCGTCGATCCGCCCGACGTGCGCGCTCGCGACGGAAGCGTCGCGGCCACGAGATGGTGTCCGGTCGTAGCGGGTGCCGTTTGGTGGCCGCGCGACGGCCGTGGCGTCGCAGCCAGGTCGGGCGAGCACATTCGCCGATTCCGCGCCGGACCGGCACCAGATTCAGGCTGCGACGAGAGTCTCCAAAGCTGTGCGCGCGCCGGCTGGTTGTGGGCTTGTGGGAGACCGCCGTGCTGCGCGACGAGCGCAAGAAGCCCGGGCGCTTCGCCATCTCGTCGATCCACACGATCGATTGATCGCCGGCATGGCGGTGCGCATGTCGGTGCCGCTGATCACGCGCGACGCGCGGATCGCCACGGGCAAGAACGTCAGGACGCTCTGGCAGGCGATCCCTGCCGGGATGCCGGCCCGGCGCTTGCGGTCCCGGCGCAACCCGGATACCGTGCCCGAGTCGTAAGTCGCTTGAATCGTTGACGAACCGCCGCCATGTAAAGACGTCTTTACATGCTATGACAAATAATGTCATAGCGCGCGAGCGCAGAAGCTGGCGCTGGTGTCGACTGCTCTTCGCGGAGAGCGCCTGATCGCGGGCCTTGCGGTGGGCGCGCTTGTAGCCGGCGACCGTCCGGGCGTCGTCGTCGCCGGCGACGTGCTGCGGGAGCTTGGCGTGGCTAGTGGCTGGTTGCCGGTCCGGCGCGGTATCCCGAGTGGCGCTCGCCGCGGAATCCCGCGGCACCCCACGTCGCATGAAGATGCGATATCCGAGCCGAATCCACGCCGATACGTTGGCGACTTCCTGGAGGAGGCTCTCATGACGGTCAATCATCTTGCCGTGGCTGTGTTCCTGGTCTGCGCGGCAGCCGTCGGCTGCGGTAGTAGCGACTCGAGCGGCTCGCCCGCGGCACCGAGCGTGGACGTGACGGGCACGTGGACCGGAACCGGCCAGCAGGGCAGCAAGGCCGCGGACACCATCACGGTGACGGTGACCCAGAGCGGCGCCACCGTGACGGGCACGGGCATGTTCGACACGACCCAGGTAGCCGTGACCGGCGCCGTGAGCGACAACAAGTGGACCGGCGCGCTGGACACGGGCGCCGGCAAGCTCAACTACAGCCTGACCGTGACCGACAACACCGCCACCGGCACCGGCAGCGACGGAACGAACACCGGGAACGTCAACCTGACGCGGCAGTAGTCGCCCCGCCGCGCTCCACCGCGAGCCCGACGTCGCCGTGCAGCGAGTGGGCGAAGCGGAATCACAAGGACTGGAGGAACGCGAGCAGGGCGTCGCGGTCCGACGGGGACAGCTGCTGGAACGCCTGCCGAGCGGCGCTCGCTTCACCGTCGTGCGCGATGATGGCGTCGCTCGGGGTGAAGGCCCGACCGTTGTGCATGTACGGCGCGCTCTTCGACAGCCCCCAGAGTGGCGCGGTGCGGAACGCGCGCATGCTGGCCATGCCCACCACGACGCCGCCCATGCCCTTTGGCAGCGTCTCGTGGAGCAGCAGATCGCTGTAGAGGCGAACCGGCGTGCCGTTCGCCGTCTCGAGCTCGGGCACGTGGCAGCTCGCGCAGCCAACTTGCGAGAATAGCGCTTCGCCCTGGCGCTCGAGGGCCGGGTCGGTGCTCGTGCGCGGAGGCGGCGCGAGGTGATCCATGAAATAGACGATGGCGTTGATCTTGTCGACGCCGAGCTCGGGGTCGGCAACGCCGTCGTTGTCCGTCGCGGCTCCGAAGTCGAGGCCGACGGCGGACTGATCGGCCAGGGTCACGCCCTCCTCGTTGCTGAGCGCGTCGCGGGCGAACTCCGCGACCGACGGCACGTTCGCTTTCCAGCCGAAGCGTCCCAGGCGTCCGTCAGGCAGGACGCTGGCGATGCCGCGGATGCCGTCGCCGTTCGCGTCGAGGGGATCCTGCAGCGCGAGAATCGTCGCAGCCGGGATCTGGTCGATGAGCCCGATACCGAACAGCGGCGGGGTCTGGCGCAGCTCGATCCAGTTGCACAGCGGATCGGCGTCCGGGCGCTCCGGCCGCAGGCTGTCGTGGTGCGCCAGCGTGCCTCCGGCTGGCTCGACGAAGTTCCCGTTCGCGTCGATGATGGCCTGGCGGGTCACATCGACGCCGCTCGGCCCCGCGCCGCCAATCACGGGCGTCGAATGGCAGCCGCGGCACGAGTCGCCGTTGAACGCGGTGCCCAGCCCCTGGTCGCGAGTGACGTCGCGGTCGAACTCCGCACGACCTGCGACGAAGCGGTCGAGCTCGGCGGATGTGAGCACGCGATCGGGCCCGCCGTACGTGCCCGCGTCCGGGATCGGCGCGTCCGGCGGCAGCAGCCCGGCGGTGGTCTGTGACGCGCCGCCCAACGAATTCAAGAAAGCGAGCACGAGCGCCCGGTCGCGCTCGTCGAAGGCCTCGTACGCGTCGCGGGCTGCCTCGGCTTCGCCGCCGTGCATGCGGATCGCCTCGTCCAGCGTATCCGCGCGTCCGTCGTGGAGGTATGGCGCCGCCACACCGACACCCCACAGCGGCTGGGTCCGGAACTCGGAGCCGGTAGCCACGCCCTGGCGGATACCGTCCGCGAGATCCGGACCCATGTCGTGAAGCAAGAGATCCGAATACAGCGGCACCAGGCCGCGCGGCGAACGCAGCGCCGGAACGTGGCAGGAGGTACACCGCGCCTGGGCGAAGAGCGCCTGGCCGGTGCGCGTTGCGTCCGTGGGCGGATCCGGCTCGGGCGCCGCAAGCAACATGGCGAAGGAAAGCAGGTCGAACAGATCCTGGCTCGAGAGCTCGGGGTCCGGCGCGTCGTCGTCGTCGACGCTTGGCTTCGCGCTGGGCCCGACGGCACGCATCGGCAGCTGGGCCACAAGCTCGGGCGGAAGCGGGTTGGAGGTGATCCCGGCGTGGTTGAACAAGGGGCCGCGGACGAACTTCTCGATGTTGGCGGTCTGCGCCTTTACTCCGAACCGGCCCAGATACCCGCTCTCGTAGTTGGGTCGACCGCTGATTCCGTCTCCGTCGCGATCGTCCGGGTCGGCGTTCTCCAGAATGCTCTCGTCGGGGATCTCCGCCATCAGGCCCACGCCGAAGAACGGGATCGCGTTGCGGGTGGCGCGGACGTTCGTGTTCTCGGGATCCGGTACGCGGCCGATTGCCTTCAGTGTGAACTGGTCCTGGATGCCGCCCACGCCTGTGTTCTTGAATGTGCCGTCGGGAAGTTCCTGTCCGACGAGGAGGAAGTTCCGGTAGCGCGCGCTGCTGCCACCCGGTGCGGGCTTCTCGTGACACGCGCCGCAAGAGGTGACGTTGAACTGGGGACCGAGACCGGTCGCGGGCGTGAAGCGCCGCGCTTGGGCCTGAAGCCCGCGCTGGAAGACCCGTCTTTGCTCTGGCGTCGCCGACGGCAACGGGTCGCCGAGCTTGCCGAAGATGCCTTCGGCGGTGCCGGGAAACGAGACGCTTGTCGTGCCGCCGTCGCCGCAACCGGTGAGCAGCACCGCACACGACGCCAGGGCGCCCAGTATTCCAGACGCAGTTCCGAAGCGATTGGACGATGCCCCTCTGTACATACCTGGTTCAGGTCTGCACGAAGCGTACCGTCGTCCGCAAACGCAACCGCTGCCAGCCCAGGCGCGCGCTGCGCACGCGACCGACGGAGTCGCGGCGCGGCGCCGCGCGCAGACGCTGCACGGCGGCCGCAAGAACGTGGTCGCGGTCGAAGGCGAGATCGCGCGTGTACAACAAGAACCACCGCGCCGGACCTGGTCGGGGCCTCGTGGGCGCCTTGTCGCCGGGCATGCGGAAATGCGACTCTGCGCGCGTGTCGGCACACGGTTGGACGATCCTCGCCGCCAGTGTCGCGCTCGTCGCCTGTAGCAGCAGCGGCGACGGCGCCAGCGACGCGGGAACCGAGGGGCACGCCGGAACAAGCGGCGCGGCCGGAAGCGGCGGCAGCGCCGGACTGGACGGCGGCAACGCGGGCGCGGCGGGAAGCGCGGGCGCGGCCTCCGCGCACCCCGGCACGATCGTTCCGCTCTACAGCTATCCCGACGACCCGTCGTGGTCGGCGATCGTCGCCGCGAAGCAAGCGCACCCGGCGGTACCGGTGATCGCGGTGTTCAACCCCGATTCCGGCCCGGGCGCCCAGGTCGACCCGAGCTTCACCAGCGGCGTCGCCGCGCTGAAGGCGGCGGGCATCGTCGTGCTCGGCTACGTCGCGACCGGCTACACCGCGCGCGATCCCGACACGGCCGTGAAGCCCGACATCGACAAGTACGTGGCGTGGTACCCGGTCACCGACGGCATCTTCTTCGACGAGCAGGCGGCGACGGCGGACAAGGTGTCGTACTACGCGGCGCTCGACGCGTACTGCCGCACGAAGGGCCTGACGGTCACCGTCGGCAACCCGGGCAGCCGACGTGGATCCGGCGTTCGTCGGCGCCCTCGACACCGAGCTCATCTACGAGAGCGACGGCGTGCCCGCGCCGACGGCGCTTGGTGGCTGGCACGCGCAGCACGCCCCGGGGAACTTCGGCATCATTCCGTACGCGGTGCCCAGCCTCGATCCCGCGTTCGTGCAGACCGCGCGGCAGACCGTCGGCTGGATCTACGTCACAGACGACGATCTGCCGAACCCGTGGGACACGTTGCCGGGCTACTTTCCGGCGTTGCTCGCCGAGCTCGCGAAGTAGCTCGGCGGTCGCCCAGCACCGCGCTATTGCCGCGAAACGCCAGCCGCCGCTGGTGGCTTTCGCCCCAAGGACAACGCGCGACAAGGGCATCACGTAGTGATGGCACAGGAAGGGCGGAAGGGGCGCAAGGCCCGCCGCAAGTAAGTGAAAACCTGGGAAATCCCGGGTGTGGTTCTGTTCCTGCACACCGGCGACGCCTCGCGCCCCCAGGCTATCGGAAGCAAGCCGGCGCCCGGCCTCGCCGGGTAGTTCCATGGGGTCTCATTGGCGGATCGTGATCTTGTCCGCCAAGACCCAAAGGTCGTGGCAGCCGCCGGGGCCCCATCCCCCGCGGCCGACGACTGCGGGATTTGTTGCTCAGGAATCGAACCACACCCCAAATCCCCTCATTTCAGGCAACGACCAAAGCACTGATTCCGCTGCGGTCCCGACCCATGGGAATGGCACAGGAAGATCGGAAGGGCGGAAGATTTGGGGATGGAACGGACGAGGTGATCGGAGCGCCCGATTCACGAGGCGCAGGTCATCACCTACCTACGTCTTTCCCGCCTACCAGTTGGTCTGCTCGTCGACTTCAACGTCACTGCCCTGCGGAACGGCTTGCGACGGCTCACACCCGAACACCCCAAATCCTTGAAAACCTTCCGCTCTTCCGATCTTCCTGTGCAATCCAAATGAGGGGATTCCTCAGGATTTCCCAGGTGACCGACTGCACTATCGATATCGGCGACTCGCTACTCGCGTTTGGAAGTGACAACGTGTTGCGCCGGTTTCCACGCTGCCATAACGTACTCGCTGTGGCACGGTCCTTCGTATGGTTTTCCATATCGACACTTGCCTTGCTGATCGCAGGCTGCGGCGGGTCCTCGACGGGCGGAACCGGCTCCCACGACGCGGGGACCGGCGGCTCGGGCGCTGGCGGAGCCGGCGGGGCGGGAGGCGGCAGCGCGGGTGCAAGCGGGGGCGCTGGCGGCAGCGCGGGTGCAAGCGGGGGCGCTGGCGGTAGCGCGGGTGCAAGCGGGGGCGCCGGCGGCAACTCCGGCTCTGCCGGCGCGGACGCGGGGCCGTGCACCACGCATTGCTCCAGCGATCTTCACGCCGTCGTCGATTGCAACGGCAACGTCGTCAAGACGTGCCCGGCGGATCAAGGCTGCTCCGGCGACACGTGCGTTCCCGCGTGCGACAGCGCCAAGCAGAACCGGAGCACCTATGGCTGCGACTACTACTCGGTCACTCCCGCAGTCCTCAGTGGCGTCGGCGGTGGCGCGGGCGCCTGCTTCGCGACGTTCATCGTGAACACGTGGACCACGCCTGTCTCCCTGAATGTCGAGTACGACGGGCAGCTGTACGACGCGTCGAGCTTCGGCTACGTCCCGACCGGGACAGGGTCGTCGATCACGTACGCGCCGCTGCCCGGCGGACAGGTCCCGGCGGGCCAGGTCGGCATCCTGTTTCTCGATGTCGTACCGGGTGGATTTCATCCCGGGCTGAACTTCGACTGCCCCGCGGGCGTGACGCCGATGATCGTCGGCACGGACACCGCGGTGCACGGCACCGGCATCGGCAAGGCGTTCCACCTCGCGGCGTCCGCGCCGGTGACGGCGTACGACATCTACCCGTACGGCGGCGGCCAAGGCGCGATAACAAGCGCGACCCTGCTGATCCCGACGACAGCCTGGGATACGAACTACATCGCTGTGGACCCGGCTCCCAGCGGACTGAACGGAGCCGTCCCGTTCGTCGCCATCGTGGCGCAGCAGGACAACACCGCGATCAAGATCAACCCGACGAACAACATCGTCGGCATCAACGGCGTGGCCGCGGGCGACGCGGGCCAGGCGACGATCTACAACATCGACAAGGGCCAGGTGCTCCAGTTCGGGCAGCCACAGGAGCTCGCGGGGAGCGTGATCCAGTCGAACGTGCCGGTGGGCGTCTGGGGTGGCCACTCCGGGTATAGCGTAGAGGACTGCTGCAACGACAGCGCTCATCAGCAGATCCCGCCGATCCGCGCCCTCGGAAGCCGCTACGTCGCGGTGCGCTACCGGAACCGCTACGACGGGACCGAGGAGTCGCCGCCCTGGCGCCTGATCGGCGTCGTCGACGGCACGCAGCTCTCCTACGACCCGGCACCGCCTGCCGGTGCCCCGACCACGTTGGGCCGCGGCGAGATCGCGCAATTCGACGCCGCCGGGCCGTTCACCGTGTGGAGCCAGGACGCAGCGCATCCGTTCTACATGTCCGCGCACATGACCGGGGGCGGGCTGTACGACCCGGACCCGAACGACCCCGCATTGGGCGACGGCCGCGGTGACGCCGAGTTCGTGAACGTGGTCCCGCCGCTCCAGTACCTCTCGAAATACGTGTTCTTCACCGACCCGACCTATCCCGAGACGAATCTCGTGGTGGTCCGGCCACGCGGCAACGGCGGCTTCGCCGACGTGAACCTCGACTGCGCGGGCAACCTGACGGGATGGGCGCCCGTGGGCAACGCCGGTGACTACGAGTACACCCGCATCGATCTGTCGCGACACGACTTCCAGGGCCAGAACGGCTGCGACAACGGCCGCCACGTGGTCTCGAGCAAGTTCCCGTTCGGCGTCACCGTGTGGGGTTGGGGAAGCGCGGAAACGGGCATCGCACCGAGCGGCGTGTACACGCAGTATGTCAGCTACGCGTACCCCGCCGGCGCCGGCGTCGCGCCGATCAACAGCGTCACCGTATCGCCCTCGCCCTGACGCGATTCCGCGCGGCGGTAATGAACCGCGGTCGCCGGCCGTACTGACCGTAGTGACAGCAGACCCAAGCTCGCGCCCAGGCCCCCGACGCGGCCTGATCGAGCGCTATTCCGCGCACTTCTACGATCCGCCCCAGGACGATGCGGAGCACTGGAACCTGCGCCACCGCGCCACGGTCCTGGTCGTGTCGTGCCATGTGGGCGCCCTGCTCACCGCGATCGCGATCACGTCTCGGTTGCTTTTGGGAGCGGACGTCTCGCACGCCTACCTCGCGGCGATGGCGCTCCTGGGCTTTGCCCTGTTCCTGGCGCCGTTCGCCCTCGGCAAGACGCGATCCGTTCATCGCGCCGCGCTCCTGCCGCTCGACGCTCTCCTGGTCGTGATGCCGGTGATCTGCGTGGAGACCGGCGGAATCGAGGCGCCCGCGTTGATGATCGTGCCGGCGCTGCCGATCTTCGCGGCGTTCCTCGCCGGCCACCGAGTGGCCGCGACGTTCGCCGCGCTACTCGCGCTCGAGATGGTCGGCGTCGCGCTGGGCGGGAACCTGGGGCTGGGTTCAACCCGCCGCGCACGCACCCGCGTTCCGGGCGGTGGTGGGCCATCGCTCGCGTGTACGAGCAGGAGCGCCGGGAGGTCGAGATCCGGCTTCGCGCGCTTGCCGCCCAGCTCTACGACAGCACCATCCGCGACCCGCTCACGAACCTCTTGAACCGGCGCTTCTTCGTGGAGCGACTGGCGAGCGAGATCGCGTTCGCGCGCCGCCACCCGAGTCCGGTTTCGATCCTCGCGCTGGACATCGACCACTTCAAGAACGTGAACGACGAGCTCGGCCACGCCGCCGGCGACACGGTGCTGGTCGCTATCGACGCGGTCTTGCGCGAGAGCATGCGCCAGGAAGACATCGTGGCGCGCGTCGGAGGCGAGGAATTCGTCGCGCTTCTGCGCGGCACGGACGAAGGCGGAGCGTGCACCGTGGCGGAGCGCCTGCGATGCGCCGTGGCGGCGCACGAGATCTCTTGCGACGGCAAGCGCGTGGCCGTCACGGTGAGCATCGGCTGCGCGACCGTCAGAGGCGCGGGCGCGAACAGCGAAGCGGTGATGGAGCGCGCCGACGCGCGCATGTACGTGGCCAAGCGCGCGGGGCGGAACCGCGTCGTCGACCGCGACGAGAGCGTTCGAGCGCCGGCGCCAGCGGCATGAACAGCGGCGCGGCGGCCGGCGATCCGCGATGAGCCGCGCGGCGCGACCGACGGAGCCGGGGCGGGCGGTGGCGGAGCAGGTTGGGCGGCGGCGGTGACCGCGCCGACCGTCAGACAAATGGCGAGCAGAACGGCCAGACGCCGTTGCGGCTTCGCACGAACGGCCTCGTCACTTGATGTCGATGTGCAACGGGTTCTTCGGCGTGGCGGGCGGCGGTTTCGCCGCGGGCGGAGGCTTGGCCGGTGCAGAAGCGACAGCCACGGCGGTGGGTTTCGGCTTGGCCGGTGGTCGCGCGACCGGCGCCGCCGCGACGTGCGCCACCGGCGCAGGTGCCGGTGCGGGCCGCGCCGCCGGTGCGACGGCGGATGCGGACGCCGGAGCGTTGGCCGACGGCGTGTCCGCGGGGGCGACGCTGGGCTCCGGCGGCGCGATCGCGGGCGGTGCCGCCGAGGGCGCGGGCGCTGACACGGTCGCAGCGGGCGTCGCGCTCGCGCCCGTTGCCGGCGAGCGCAAGACGAACCAGGCGCCGCCCGCGACGCCCGCGAGCGCCAATGCGCCGAGCGCGAACATGAGCGTGCGCGATCCCGAGTTCATCGGGGGTTGGGTGTCGCTCCACGAGCCGACCGTACCCGAGGTGATGGCCGTCGGGTCCGCATCGACGCTGGAGGCGTCGGCATCGGCGCCCGACACGCGTCGTGTCGGTGCCGACGACGAGGCCGGCTGGGGGATGTCGACCATGCTCGCCCGGCCGTGGGCGGCGAACAGGCGCGACGCCCGCTCGGCATGTGCGTACGACCGCTTGTCCGCGAACGGCAGCAGCGCAGATGCGAACTCGACGACGTCGGCGAAACGCTGGAGCGGGTTCTTGTCGAGGCAACGCGTGATCACGGCCTCGAGCCCGGCCGGAACGTCCGGACGGAGATTGCACAGCGGCGGCGCCGGTTCCGCGAGTACGGCGGCGCAGATCTGCGGCATCGTGTCGCCGCGGAACGGCGGCCGCCCACCGAGCAGCTCGTACAGGATCACGCCCAACGCCCAGATGTCCGCGCGGGCGTCCACGTCGCGCGAGGCTCTCATCTGTTCGGGAGCCATGTACAGCGGCGAGCCCATCATCGTGCTGGTCTTCGTGAGGGCGGCGTCCGTCGAGTCCAGCGTGACCTTCGAGATGCCGAAATCGAGCACCTTCACGGTCTTCAGCCCGTCGCTGCGATCGGCGAGGAACAGGTTCGCCGGCTTCAGGTCGCGATGGATGATGCCCAGGGCGTGCGCCTCGGCGACCGCGACGGTGGCCTGCAGCACGTAGTCGATCGCTTCCGTGATGGGCAACGCGCCCTGGCGGCGGACAAGCTCGGAGAGATCGCAGCCGCTCAGGTACTCCATCACCATGTACGGCGCGCCGCCCTCGAGCGTGCCGACGTCGCTCACCCGCGCGACGTGCTCGTTCTGGATGCGCACGGCGTTGCGCGCCTCGCGTGCGAAGCGCGCTGCGGCTTCCGGTACCAGTACCATCTCGGGCAGCAGGAACTTCAGGGCCACGAGCTGGCCGAGGTGGATGTGGGTCGCCGCGACGACGACGCCCATTCCGCCGACGCCGAGTACTCGCTCGACGCGGTATTTCTGCGCCAGGACGTCCCCCGGTTGCGCGGGTGCCGGATACTCCGCGTTCGAGCTCACTGCGCCCGCTCCATCCTTGCTGCTCCGCGCGTGCGCGATGCCCGGGCCCCGACCACCGCACACACGTCCAAGGAGGCCATACTACGTACGGGATCGCGCCGGACCACCCTTTCCGCCGCCCATGGCAGCTCCGGAGCAGCGGAAGCGCCGAGCAACTGGCACACGCGATCCGCACGAATTGGCGGATATCCGTAGGTTGTCGATCCCGCGCGCCCGCGCATTGCCCGGTCGCGGGTCTCTCCGTTCATGGAATGTTCCGGCGACGCTGCGCAGCGGGATTCCGCGCCGGCCCGGCAATCCTCAATACTAAAGCATTCGCTTTTAGTATGTCGGTCCGTCGCAACGTCGGACTCCGCGCTCCCGGCGGGGATCAGCGACGGGTCGTAATGGATCGACAGCGTCACCGGCACCGCGAACACCGTGCCGGTCGGCCCGATGTCGTACACCGGACCTACGGCGTCGGGTCGCGTCGTGGCGGACCGCGCGATGGTGATGTTCGTCGCGCTCGCAAGCGCACCCGCTGGCACCTCGAGCGTCACCGCGCCATCCGCCGAGCTCACCGAACCGCCTTCCGGCCCGATCACGGCTTGCGCCACGGTCCCGCCCTCGGCTGATCTGCCACTCCCTCCGGTCGCGGCTCCGGCGGCGCCCCCGCCTCCGACGTCGCGATTCGACGCGCCGCCGCACGCCCCACCGCCGGCCAAGGCGGCGAGCGACAAGAACGCCACGCGCAGCATCCGGCGTTTCATCGAATGAGCAATGTCCCTGATCGTGGAAGCCTTTGGTGTTTGTCGGGTTTGTCGGTCCGGCGCGGAAGCGCACGCCGGAAAGAAAATGCCTGTCCTCAGCGCACACAACGCACGCGGTACGTAACCGTCACGTCGGCGTAGTACGCGCTGCCGCTGCTGAAGTAGACGAACGAGGCGTTGGCCGTACCTACCAGCGACGAGGACCAGAAAGACTCCGCAGGCGTGCCCGGAAACGCCGTCGCGTCGATGGTCGGCCCGGGACCCGCGACGCTGAAGTCGATCAGAGTCATGAGCTCGTTCACGCTCGGCACGCGCCAGCCGCCGCCCGCCAGCGCCAGGCCCGCGCAGTAGCTCTGCGCGTCCTGCCAGGTCCACATGCCTGGGTCCACGGCCTGCTGCCACACGAGCTTCGTAGCGGTGTCGGTGACGGTGCCGCTCGCGATGGTGTAGCGCCCCGCCGGGGCGTTGGCGCGGGCGCTCGAGGCGGGCAGCGCCAGCGCGCAGGCGGCGCCGAGCGCGAGCGCAGCGGAACGAGAAGAGGTCGGGCGAAACAGGCGATGGGTCATCACTCCTCCAGCTCCGAGTTCGAGAGCGTGACGTGTTCGAACAGATAGGCGAACTCGCGGCGCTTGACGTTGCCGCTCGGCTCGCTGCGCTCGAGCGCCACCGCGACCGGGTGCCCGGCGCGCAGGATGCGTTCGATCACACCGTGCTCGTTCGTGCTGCCGAGCAAGTGCTTGTGGCCCTTGGGAAAGCGCTGCAAGGCGGCGTCCACGCGAACCGCCGCGTCCATCGCGGCGCGGAAAATGGGCAGGGCCTCGTAGTAGCTTTGCATGCGCTCACCCGGGAAAACGCCAGAAATCGTCAAGAAGTCGAAACATCGAAAAGCCCGTCCTCAGCGCACACAACGAACGTTGAACGGAATCGTCACGTCGTTGAACATCGGGTAGCCATTGATGAAACTGACGACCCAGGCGTTGATCGAATCTCCGGCGACCGGCGACGATGACCAGAAGTAGCTCGACGTACCTGGAAACGCCGTCGCGTCGATGGCGGGAGACGCCGTGTAGTCCACCAGCGAGACCAGCTCGATTTCGGTGGGCAGGCGCCAGTTGTTGTGACCGGCGAGCGTCAGGCTCGCGCAGTAGGTCTTCGCGTCGGCCCAGGCGTAGCCGTTCGGAGCGACGACGCGTTCCCACATCAGCCCGGTCACGTTGTCGAGCACCACGCCGGGCGTGGTCGTGTCGTAGCTGGCCGGGTTCGGCAGGCCCGCGGCGACCGGGTTCGGCATGCGCCAGCCCGCCCATTCGCTGCCGCAATCGCCGTTGGTGCAGAAGCCGCCCGTCGCGCACTGGTGACCGCAGCTGCCGCAGTTCGTCACGTCGGTCTGCGTGTCCACGCAGGCTCCGCCGCACAGCGTGAGGCTGCACGCGCCAGCCGCCCCGGCGGTGCCGCTCGCTCCGCTGGCGCCAGCCGTTCCGCCCGAGGCGGTCCCAGCACTCCCTCCCGTCCCCGCGCCGCCATCGACCCCTGCTACGCCGCCGCTGCCCGAGCTGCCGCCCACTCCGCCGCTCCCAGCCGCTCCCGCGCCGCCATCGACCCCGGCTGCGCCGCCGCTGCCCGAGGTACCACCGCTCCCGCCCGTCCCGGCGCCGCCGTCGTCGCCGGCGCCGCCGACGCTCGACCACGGTCCGCATGTGGGCGTCGCGGACGTCTTCGTCGCGCATGCGGCGGTGGCCACGACGGACTGCACGGTCCCGGCCTTCAAGCGCGCGCAGACCGCGGGCGGCAGCGTGAGCGTGTTGTTCTGGAACGCCCAGTCGGCGCTTGCGTCGAGTGGAACGAGGCAGTGCGTCGAGTCACAGATGCCGTCGCCCCCAACGGGGAGCTGGAGCGCGACGTTCAGGTTCTGCGCGTCGGCTGCGCCAAGCGCGGACGCATCCGCGCTGCACGTGGCGGCGTCGACTTGGAGCGGAACACTCGTCGCGAAGCACGAGAGCGTGTCGAAACAGCTGCCGTCGCCGTCGCCGGTGCCGCCCCCGAAGACGTCCCCGGACTTGAACGCCGGCAGCTGGGAGGAGTCGACGTCGCTCGCCGCGCACGCGCCGTCGATGCAGGTCTGGCCCGCCGGGCAGCCGTTGATGAATTGCTGCGGCTTGGTGTCCGGAACGCGCTGGCCCGAGCCGTCGCAGAGCCACTGGATCGGCACGCGCAGCGTCGCGACGCGCTCAGGCGGTATGGTGGTGACGACCTCGCGCAGGGTGCGCGTGACGGCCTGGCGCTCGCTGATCACGCGGATCGAGACGGGGGGCGACTTGCCCGGGTCGGCCTGCAATGCGAGCGTGGCCGGGATCTTCACGCCGGCCGGTCCGACCTCGTAGCGGTTCTGGAACACCAAGCTGCCGTACGTGTAGATTTCGATCCACACGGCGTCGATGTCCTTCGGAATCGACATGTCCGTCTGGATCGCGAGAATCAGCTCGCCGGACGGCTCGGCCTTCTTCGCGCACGATGGGGCGAGCGTCGCGGCGAACAGCGCGGCCGCCCAGATCGACAGATGACCGCGCTGGCTTCTTGTTGTCCGCGTCATGGCTAGCTGAAGGGCGCGTCTCCTGCCACCGTGAGGCTGGCCTGGCCGACGCGCGCCGCCAAGTGAGGGAAAACCCTCACCCCGAGGCGCGGCCATGACTACAGGCGCGTCCAGAAGTGCGCGATCATGCGACCCAGTCCGGTGCCATTCGCGCGACGAAATTCGCTGTCCCGGCGCCCCTATCGCCGCTCGCAAGACAGTCTCGCTCCCGGCCGCGCCGATCAGCGATCGTGCCCAGTCGCTGCCCGCTCCCGGAACCGCTGCGCGTCGACGTGGGCGTCCGGAGCCTGAAAGTGACGAAGCCCGGCTACAAGGACTTCACCGATACGCGCACCGTCGAGGGCGGCACGGAAGCCCACCTGGATGTGAAGCTGGTGCAGGTCGTCCACGAGGGCCGGCTACGCGTGGTGACGGATCCGGATGCGCGCATCGCGGTCGACGGCAAGCTGGTCGGGCGCGGCACCTGGGAAGGCAAGCTGCCGAGCGGACCGCACTCGCTGCGCGTCGAAGCTTCGGGACGCAAGCCCTACGAGAGTGACGTGGCGATCGTCGACGACCAGACGTCGACGTCGCGGGTCGCGCTCGAGTCCAACCAGCCGCAGCAAGCGGCTCCCAGCGGCGGCCTCCCGGCCTGGGTCTGGGCCGTGGGCGGCGGCGTGCTCGCTGCCGGGCTGGCAACCGGCGGCTACTTCCTGCTGCGGCCGGGTACGGAGGCCGCACCGCCGCCCACCGCGGGCACAATGGATCCCGGAACCCTCCACATCCAGCTCTTCAGGTAGGCCATGCCAAGCAAGGTTCGCGCTCGCTCTCTTATCGCGCTCTCGGTCGGGCTGGTTTCGAGCACGCTGCTCGCTGGCGCGTGCTCGGCAAAGAAGGAAGCCCCGTCCGGCGAGCTGATGCTCGCAATCCAGACGGACATGTCGATCCCCAAGGACGTCGACGCCGTCTGGATCGAGATCTCGAAGTACGGCAACGTCGTGTTCAAGAACCGCTACGAAGTCGGACCGAGCGGCGTGAAGATCCCGTCTACGCTGGGCATCATTGCGGATCCCGGCCAGTCACCGCCGGTCACCATCCGCGTGATCAGCGAACACCAGAACACGACGCGGACCTTGCGCGAGGTCGTGACCACGATCCCGGCGAGTCGCTCGGCGACGCTGCGCGTTCCGATCCAGTGGCTGTGCGACGGATCCGGTCAGCGTGTGCCGGACGTCACGCCTCCGCAGTTCGTCAATACTTGCCCCAGCGGACAGACGTGCGTCGCGGGTACATGCGCGGACGACACCGTCGACTCCGCCAAATTGCCGGACTTCAAGCCGGAAGACGTGTTCGGCGGCGGCAAGGGCGATGGCACCGGAACCTGCCTCGACACCGTCGGCTGCTTCAAGGACGGCTTCGGCGCCGCCGTCGATTTCTCGACCTGCACCATCGACGATATCGCCAGCGACGGCAAGCCGGGGTTGAACATCGCCCTGGTGCGCGGGCCGAAGACCGAGGGCATCTGCGGCCCCGACGCGTGCCTGATTCCGCTCGACTCCGACACGCCGGAAGGTTGGCAGCGGCAGAACGGCCGGATCGCGCTGCCCACGGCGGTGTGCGATCGCATCAAGAAGGGCGACGTCCAAGCCGTCGCGGCGACCACCACCTGCGCGAGCAAGACGCCCGGCACGCCGACGTGCGGTCCCTGGTCGAGCGTGACGAGCGAGCCGGGCACGTTCGACGCCGGCGCCCCCGACGTGATCGCGCCCCAGGAAGCCGGTGAAGACGGCGGGTCGGACGCGACCGTCACTGACTCCGGCCTGGACGTGAGCGACTCGGGCGACGGCGCCGTCTCTCGACTCGGGCAATGTGTGCAGCAACGGCGTGCAGGATTCCACGGATCCCAACACCGAGACGGACGTCGACTGCGGCGGCACTACGTGCCCGGCGTGCCTCGTCGGCAAGAAGTGCCTTGTCGGCACGGACTGCACCACGGGGATCTGCAACGGCGCTGCCGGCACGTGCGACTGTCCGCAGGGGATGGTGAAGGCCACGGCCGGCGATGCGACCACTGGCAAGCAGTTCTGCATCGACGTGAACGAGGTGACGGGCGGCGCCTACCAGACATGGCTGAGCACCGCGCCATCCACAGCCTCGCAGTCGAGCGCGTGCACGTGGAATGCCGACTTCACGCCGCAAGGCGCCTGGCCGCCCGCGGATTCGAGCCTGCCTGTGTCCTACGTCGACTGGTGCGATGCCGCGGCGTACTGCGCGGGCAACGGCAAGCAGCTATGCGGATCCATCGACGGCGGCACGGTGGACTACACTACGGGCTTCCAGGATCAGACGCTGAGCGAGTGGATGGCGGCGTGCACCGGGCCGAACGCATTCACGTACCCGTACGGCAACAGCTACGGCGGCAATACGTGCAACGGCACCAACAACGGCGTCGGCACCACGGTCGCCGCCGGGTCGCTCACCACGTGCGCCGCCGACCCCGTCAACGGGCCGTGGGACCTCAGCGGCAACGTGACGGAGTGGGAGGACTCGTGCAACGCGGCCACCGGTCAGGCCGACTCCTGCCACGTGCGCGGCGGAAGCTACGCGGACACGCAGTTCGCTTTGCGCTGCAACGCGTCGGCGAGCTTCACCCGCGTAACGGCGGATCCCACGATCGGGTTCCGCTGCTGCGCCGGCGCGCCGGCCACGTCCGGCGGCTCCCAGCCGGTCGACGCAGGTGCCTTAGGCGAGCGGCGAGCGCACGCAGCGCCGCGGCGGCGGCGCGCGCGGCTCGCGTTCGACGGCGCGCGCAGTCGCGCTGGGGGCTTCAACGCAGCTGCCTCACCGGCGGCATCCGGCCCAACCGCAACGATGGCGACCCTGCGCGTGCCGTCCGTCGGAAACCGATCGACAACGTTCACGTCAAAGCGAAGGAGACTCTACAGGAAGTCAAACGACCCGACCCCTGTTCCGAGCTCTACCGGCGTTCCCGAACCGTCTGCATTGACGACTTCCAGCGTCGTCAGACTAGCTGAGCTGAGTGTGCTGGCTCCAGTCAGAAAGGCGAGGTGTTTGCTGTCCGGAGAAAATTGAACACCGTCGTACCTCCCCGGCCCCAACTGGACGGGCGGCCCCGAGCCATCAGCGGCGACGACCTCCAACGGATCCAATGTATTTGGGTCGGGAAGCAAGAACACCAGGTGTTTGCTGTCGGGAGAGAAGTTGAGCAAGAAACTCGCCGGGCCCAATTCGACGGGCGTCCCGGAACCGTCCGCGGCGACGATCTCCAACATGTTTGGACTACCGCTGACAATAAACGCGAGGCGTTTGCTATCGGGAGAGAATTGAAAATTGCTTCCCCCCGGCCCCAACTGCACCGCCGTCCCGGAACCATCCGCACCGGCGACCTCCAGCACGCTCGTACCGGAGATCGTGGCGACGAACGCGAGGCGTTTGCTGTCGGGGGAGAATTGGAATGCGTTTTCTCCCGGCCCCAAATCCACCGCCGTCCCGGAACCATCCGCATTGGCGACCATCATCGAGCCGTTGGCCTGGAATGCGATGTGGCTGGCGTCGGGGGAGAACGCACGGTTCGTGCTCGTGGAGACCCCTGTCGCCAGTTGGACGGGCGTCCCGGAGCCATCCGCAGCGATAATCTTGAGCGTCGTCTCACCGGAAGTGGCGTCGATGAACGCGAGGCGCGTGCTGTCGGGAGAAAATTGACCGTCTCCCCCCGATCCCCACCTGCACGGGCGTCCCGGAACCATCCGCATTGGCGACGATGGAGTGGCGCGCCGTCCCGTAGTTCTGGGACACGACGATATGGCGGCTGTCGGGGGAGAACGTGAAGCTAGTCCATGTGCAATCGCCATCGGGTCCAGCGAGCTGGACAGCCGCCCCGGAGCCGTCCGCAGGAGCGACCTTGAGCGTGCACGTCTGGGCAGACGCGTTCCAATCGTCGCCAAACGCGATGTGAAGGCTATCGGGGGAGAACATGTGCGGCGCTCCCTCCACCTTCATGGTCGGCGCCGGCGTCCCTGGTCCCGTTCCGAGCTGGACAGGCGTCCCTGAGCCGTCAGCATTGGCGACGGTCCACGCTCCTGCGCTGGCCAGAAACACGATGTGGTTGCTGTCAGGCGAGAAGGAAACCGAACTGGTACTGGGGCCCGTCTCCCAGGAGGCGGATGCGGCAAGTGGAACGGACGTGTTGGAGCCCCCCATATTGACGATCCCGATTGATGCATCGGGGTACTTGGTTTGGTTCGTCGCGATGGCAATGTGGCGCCCATCTGGCGAAACAATGGGTGCA
Organism: uncultured delta proteobacterium; assembly: GCA_963775185.1. Classification (GTDB taxonomy): domain Bacteria; phylum Myxococcota_A; class Polyangia; order Polyangiales; family Polyangiaceae; genus JAPSGB01. The sequence continues at coordinate 121,382 of CAVZIE010000028.1, forward strand.
AGAACGACCCCGGCGGCGAGCTGGCACGCGTGCCCGAACCATCCGCCCAGTTGATGTCGAGCGTGCCGTTGCCGCCGTCAGACGTGATCTTGGCGTTGTCGGCCCAGAACGCGATGTAGGCGTCGCTGAACTTGCCAGTGACGCAGGTGTTGGCCGGAGTGCCGAGACCGTTGGGACCATCACAGAAGCTGGTCTGATCATCACACGCGCCGCATCCCAACCCGCCGCACTCGATCCCATCGCAAGCGTGATCGTAGGCAGAAGCGCTGCATGTCCCGCTCAGCTGCGCGGCGTCGAAGGGGAATTCGGCGATCTCCTGGTTCGTTGTCCCCGCCACCTGGACGCTGACGGCGTGTTGCCCGGTGGCCTTCGGAGAGCAGTATCCGAGCAAATATGTTCTCGTGATCTGTCCCGCGATGCGGTTGGCCATCGCCCCGAAGGCTGTGTCCAACGCCACGGGATCGCTCGCTGCCAGCACCGCATTGGGCGCGAACGCCGCGAGTGCGGCCGGATCGTAGTCGCTCGTCTGCAGCGCGACTGCCACCACCTGATCGGTGCTGTTGGCGATAGCGTCGAGCGCCTGTTGCTGCGTATTCCACGCCGCCGTGTCCTTGCCGTCGGTGAAGAGGACGACGTAACCCGTCGTGAACGCGCCCCCGTAGTTCCGCAGCCGGAACGCGGCCTCCGCCGCCGAAAGCTTGCCAAGCCCGCTGATCACTGCCCCGTTGAGGTTGGTTCCGCTCGGCTTCTGCGGCGTGTACCCGGTGAGCGCATCCAGCTCGTCCTTGACCGTCTGTGCATCCAGCGTGGGCGCCTGCCATGTGGTGAGTTGCTGCTCGCCCGCGAAGAGCTCGACACCGATCTGTACGGGCAGATTGTTCTGCACGCGGAGCTTGTCGACGAACGCTTTTGCTCCCGAGATGACCTGGGGCAACACAGTCTGCGTCGACGCCGACATGTCGATGGCGAGCATCACGGAGACCTCGAGCCCCGGCTTCTGGAGGATCGTCTGCTGCGACTCGGTCGCGCTTATCGACTGTCCGATCCTCCAGGAGTGCGAAGTCCGACTGTGTAAGCCCCGTCACCGGACGACCCCAGCAGTCGTCGACCGAGAAGAACAGCGCCACGCCCGGGCCCGAGTCTCCGGTGGTGCTCGGGCGCCCCTCGACCAGGTGGGTCACGATGCACGACTCGTCGGGTGGGTCGTTGTAGTCGACGCCGTTGGCGATGAACCCCTTGCTGAAGTGGGTCACGCTGCTCGTGACGGTGGCGCTCGTGGGCTTGCCGCCCAGCCAGTCGTAGCCAGTAGTGCCGGTCTTGGACCAGAAGAACGTGGCCAGCTTCGGATCCTGGCCGGAAGGGGCCTGGAAATGCAGTTCGATCTGCGCGGGGTTGTCCGCGGGGAAGGTGAGCCCGTCGGGGCCGAACTTGTAGACGTGCGAATACAGGATGAAGCCGGCAGGCTGCTCATCGGTCTCCGTGATGGTGATCTCGGTGTCGCCAGGAAGGGCGCCCGCGGGGATGGTGATGGTCGCGTCCCCGAGGGAGACGGTGCCGCCTTGAGTACCCACGGTTCTCGCGGGTGGTGTCGAGCACCGCGCCGTCACCAGCCGCGCCGCCGGTCGCGGCACTTCCGTCGGGCTGTCCGCCCTGGCCGCCGCTCCCTCCGCCGGTGCCGGCCTCGCCACCGTCGGGCTGTGCGCTTTGGTCATTGTTGCCGCCACCGCAACCAGTCGCGAATGCCAGAACCACACACAAGAGAAGTGATGCTCGCTTCATTTCCATTTGCCCTCGCGCTAACCTTGCACGCGCCCGAACCCGATCATTTCCCGCGGTCGGAGGTAGTTCGGCGCGCCCGTGCTCCGAGAATCAGGATGCTGCCGGGGGCGGGCCGCCCACATCAGTCGAGACGCTCCGAAGCCGCTCGACGCGCCTGTGCCGCTGCTTCCCCCGCCTCCAGACGAGCCGCTGCCACCACATACAATCGGCGCGCACGCGGCGACCGCGACGAGCACCGGGATTCCGCGCCGACACAAACCCATGTGCGTTGTTCCGTTGGCCTCTTGTTGGTCCGGCGCGGAATCACCACGCTGCGGGGCGTCGACTCGCGCCCGACCTCGGCGCACGGTTCTCTGCCACCATGAGGCTGGCCTGGGCGGCGCGGGCCGACAAGTGAGGGAGAACCCTCACCCCCAGCACGGCCCGGACTACAGGCGCGTCCAGAAGTGCGCGATCAAGCGACTCCGTCCATCGCAGCCCGCCTTGCGGAGCAAAGCGGTTACGTGCCGTTCAACGCTCACCTCCGAGCAACCGAGCTTGAGCGCGATCTCCTTGTTCGCGTCGCCCGACACCAGGTAGCGGAGCACGCCGAGCTCGCGTCCGGTCGCCGACCACGCGCGCCCCGCGGCGCGCAAGCGCACCTCGAGCGCCTCGGGACGGTCGCGAACCACGACGAGAAAGAGGTCGGGCAGCCCCGGACTGTCGAGGCGCGCGACGAAGTTCGGCGTCTCGGCCCCCCCCGCGATCGCCGCACGCAAGCGTGCTCGAGTCTCGCTGCTGGCTGCGTCGATCAGCGACCGTGCCGAGGAGTTGGCGTAGCTGACCCGGCCTTCTCGATCGGTAACGAACGACGCCGCGCCGAGCGCTTCCAGCGCGGCAACCAGTCCGGCGATCGCAATCCCACCGTCCAGCAACCTCCGGCGAAGCGCAAGCGCTCGCCGGATCGCCGGCAAGACCGCGTGGAACAGCGCGCGCTCCCGGGCCCCGAACGGCGTCGCGCGGTAGCCGCCGACCCACGCGAGCAGCGCGGGCCCGTCGCACGCCAACGCGCGGATCTGGTCGTGGCCCTCCAGTCCGAGGCGCGGCCAGGCGTCTTCTACGATGCAGGTGACCTCTGGACCATGAGTGTGGACGTCGTCGTACACGGACACCCTGTTTTGCTGGGCGTCCTCGGGCCTCAAGGGGTCGAAGTTGAAGGGGCGCGCGCACGTGCCTACCGCCTCTTCATACGCGTCGAAGAACGCGTCATCCGTCGAGACGCGTTCGGCGAGGCGCCATCCGCTCTCGACGTGCGCTCCCGGCGCAGGCCGCGTCACAATGAAGCGCTTGCAGCCAAGTAGATCGCCGAGCGATGCAGGAAGCCAGGGCGGCGCGAGCGTGCCATCGGGCGCATCGAGCACGAGCCGGGAGAGGCCTGCCTCGATGTCGCGCAAACGCCGGCGGTCGCGCGGCGAGACGACGGATTTCATGTCGCAGATACCGCCATCCGGATGGCCTCCAGCGTCGCGACTCGATCCTCGGCGAGGAGCGCGTGACCACAGCCGGGGACGATCTGCAGCACCCCTCGCGGCGCGCCGGTCGCGATGACCCGACTGAGCTCGGCGGGCGTCGCCGCATCGAGCTCGCCGACGCGAGCGACGACCGGCATCGCGAGCTCCGGAAGGCGTGAGCGGTAGTCTTCGCCGATCGCCATGGCTTCGAACTCGGACGCGAGCACCTCGCGACTGGTCGCGTCGATCCACGACAGGATCCCCGCTACCTCGTCCGGATGGCGCTGTTCGAAACCGGGAGCGGCCATGCGCGCGAGCCACGTCGGGAGGAAGTCGAAGCCCTCCCGCACGAGGCGCGCGAGATCCAGGAATGCGTCGCCTCCCGCGGCATCGTGGCCCGCGACGCCGCCGAGCGTCATCAACGAGGTGACTCGAACGCGCCCGGACAACGCCAGTCCGATCGCGCGGTATGCGCCCCCCGAGAACCCGACCACGGCGACCTCGTCGACACCGCGCTCGAGCAACGCATCCTCGATCGCGACGCCGACGCGCTCGAACGAGTAGCGTCCCTCGAGCGCCGGGCTCCGACCGTACCCCGGCAGGTGCGCCACGAGCACACGGTGTCGACCGCGGAGCGACTCCACGACCGGGTCCCAGACCTGCACCGTGCTCGGGCGACCATGCAGTAGCAGCAGGGCAGTGCCCGAGCCCGCGTCGTCGAGGTGCAGGCGCAGCGTGGAGCTCACCGGAGAACCGCCTGCGCCCCCGCGCGGCCGCCCGGGCACGACGCGAGTGCCGCGACGAGACTACCGGTAGCCGCGATGGCGATACGTGGCGCCGGTCGGCATCGCGCCCCGGTTGCATGCGGCAATTCCAGCAATCATCGAACATGATCGACGGGAACGGCGCACACGTGCAAGCGCAATCTCGTCGCGAACGCATGTCGCGGACTTTCCGGATGATTCGCGCAAGCAAGATCGCGCGCGCAGCCGCGCCGATACCGCGCCGGACCGCACCCATGGAGACTCAAGTGAATGCTTGAGTATGTCGGTCCGGCGCGGTATCCCAATCGCCGGGGAACGGCCGGTACTGTACGAGCACGTCGCGAGGTGACCGCGCGGCGCGCTCACGCGCTGCCGTCGCCGCACACCAGCGACAGCTCGCGGTGGGCCCAGGTGGCGAACGAGTCGCTTCCCTTGACCAGGCACTGGTCGACGGGGTTGCCGTAACCGAGCAGCGTCATGGCGCACATGTCCGCGTCGATGGCGTAGGTCAGGCAACCGTTCGCGCGGGCGTCGGACAGGCACATGTCGAACGCGACCATGTCCTCGGCTCCCGTCGCGGCGCGGATCGGGCAGTTCGCGGCGCACGCTTCGAGCTGGCACTGGAACAGCGACGTCAGCTTCGTTCCGCAGCTGGTGGCGCCCGCGCTGCCCTCGAAGGCCGCGATGCACTGCGACGGCAGCGCTTGCACGAAGCCCAGGTCGTCGAAATCGACGATGCCGTTCCAGTGCAGGCTGTCGGGGTGCGCGACGGCGCAACTGTAGCAATCGGCGTTGGCCGGATTGGTGCGGAAGCCGGTGCAGCCGCTGCCGCCCGAGAAGCAGGCGCTCACGAGCTCGTCGATCTGCCGGTCGGTGCACGCGCCCTGGGCGAGGCCGACGGGGGCGCGACGCGTGGGCTCGAACGCGGTCAAGTCGCCCGGCGCGCACTCGGGTGGTTTTACCGGGGCGCGCGGGTAGGTGACGACGACCTCCCACGTATCCGGTTCGAGCACGATCCGACGCTGCAGCGTCACGCGGTCGACGGCGACCTCGACCAGCGCGTCGCCAGCGGGCACGTTCGCCGCCAGTGCGACGCCGGAGGTCGTGGTCTGGTCCAGCCACGGATCCCAGCTGCCGTACGCGTTCGCGTACACGACCCCGGCGCCGGCCGTCGCCAGTGACACCGTCGCGTTGCGCACGCCGTGCGCGGTCGGCAGCTGGTTGCATTCGGCGACCTCGACGACCAGCAGCGAAGTCCCCGGCACGCGTGCCTCGCCGGTCGCCGCGAGCACCTCCGCGTCGGCGTAGGTCGCGCGCGCCATCGGCACATCGAGCGACGGCAACCCGCCGAGCCCGCCCTGCACGCGCACGCGCGTCGTCAGATAGCCGCCGCGGGTCAGCCTGACGCTGCCGTCGATGGGGACGCCGCCGGTCGGCACGCTCAGCGCCGCGCTCCCGCTCGGGTCCGTCGTCGCGGAGGCGAGCAGCGCGTCGTCGGCGCTTCGCACCTCGACCGTCGCGCCGGCGACGGGTTGGTCGCTCTCGATGTCCAGCGCGTGGACGCTCGCGATCCACGTGTCTGGAGCGCTCGCGGGCGGCGCGCACGTCGACGGCGCGTCTCCGGGGTCGTTGCCGCCGTCGATCGTGCCCAGATGCGGGAGCACGATCACTTCCGGCCCCGCTCCAGCGTCGCCCGCCGCGATCCGCCCGCCCGCGTCGCCGCAGGCGGCGACCGCGAGGGCCGCGGCGAGTACGTAGAACGTGGAGCACGTGGTCATGACCGCCTCCAGGTGCGGATGACGCGCTGCTTCCCGCGTCGCGCCATCTGCCTGGCGATCACGTGAAGTGCAAGAACGCGGCCACGCCGGTCGTGCGCGGCGCGTAGCGCGCCAAGCCGCGGCTTTTCCCTGGACGCGCGCTTGCGCGTCGATGGCGTAACCGTTCGTGCGGCTCACAGTATTCTGGAGCGTGTGGGAAATTCCGCGCCTCGTCGGCTTGGCTCTGTTGTCCGTCGCGAGCGCCGGCACGGCGGCGTGCTCGCGTCGTCCAGACGTGCCGGCACGCGCGGAAGTTGCGTCCGGGTCCGGGTCGCTGCACTACGCGGCCGCACCGGTCGCCGGCCGCGCCGGACCGGCAAACCAGAACCCGGGCTTCGCGCTGGTGGAGCTGTTCACCTCCGAGGGGTGCTCCAGCTGTCCGCCGGCGGACGCGAACCTCGCGCGCATCGCCGGTCGCGACGACGTGTACGCGCTGTCGTTCCACGTCGACTACTGGGACTACCTCGGATGGCGCGATCCGTGGAGCGACGCGCGCTGGTCGGCGCGACAGAACCGCTACGCGCGCGTCATGCGATCCAGCAACGTGTACACGCCGCAGATCGTCGTCAATGGCGTCCGTCAGCTCCTGGGATCCGACGCGGCCGCCACCGACCAGGCGATCGCGAGCGCGCTCGACACGCCGGCGCTCGCGAAGATCGATTTGTCGGTCCGGCGCGGAACCGATCGGCACGAGATCGCGGCGAGCTGGCGCGTGGACGGCGCGCCCGCGGACGCGCTGCTCGAGCTCGCGTTCGTGCGAGCCGCGGCGTCCGACCACGCGACCCGGGGCGAGAACGCCGGCCGCGAGCTCTCGCACGTGAACGTCGTGCGCGCGCTTTCGACGCAAACCCTGGACGCGCGAGGATCCGGGCGGAAGACGCTGCGCGTCGCCGACGCCGACGCGACGCGGGTCGTGGTGTGGGTGCAGGACGCACGCTCGCTCGCTGTGCTGGGCGCGGCGGTATCAGCGCTGGAGTGACGCGCGGTCGCGAGTGGGGTAACCTGCGCTCGTGAACCGCGTGATTCGTGTCGGGCTCGCTCTCGGGCTCGCGTTGCTCCTTCCGTTCTGTTCGTCGTCGTCGGACACGAGCCAGTGCAGCGCGGGCGAGACCGGACCGTGTAGCTGCGGCTACGGTCGGAGCGGCACGCGCGCGTGCCTCTCCGACGGCAGCGGGTGGGCGGTCTGCAACTGCGACAGCGACGGCGGCGCGGGCGCCGACGGCGGGGGCAGCGGCGGAAGCTCCGGCACGTCGGGCAGCGGCGGCTCGGGTGCGAGCAGCGGCAGCGGCGGCTCCAGCGGCAGCGGCGGTTCCGGCGGCGGCAGCGGCGGCGGCGCGGGTCAGGACGGTTCGGCGGGCAGCGCCGGGGCCAGCGGCGACGCCGGCGTGGTGGACGGCGGCAGCTGTCCCTCCGGTTCGGCGACGAACTTGAGCGGCAGTTGCGACGTGGTCGCGCAGGACTGCGGCGCGGGCCTCACCTGCAGCGTCGTGCAGGACGACGGCGGCGCCTACCAGACCGCCTGCGTCGATCTCGGCAACGGCGCCGCGCAGCTCGGCGACGCGTGTGCGAGCCACACCGACTGCGCCGCGGGCCTGCGCTGCGTGTTGCAGAAGTGCTCGCGCCCGTGCTGCGGTGCGCTCGAGACGTCGCTGTGCGGCGCGAACGGCGCGTGCGATCTCCAGATCACCTACGGCGGCGGCGCGTTCCTGCAGGTCTGCACGTTCGCAGCGTCGTGCACGCTCTGGACCCAGGACTGCCCGGCCGGACCGGAGAGCGACTGCCACGTCGCGACCGGCGGCAAGTTCAAGTGCAGCTTCCCGAACTACAGCCCCGACGCGGGCTCGACCGAGGGTCAGCCCTGCACGTACGTGAACGACTGCGGCGACTCGCAGTACTGTCTGTATGCGGGCGCGGACGCCGGCGCGGGCACCTGTCGCTGGCTGTGCAAGGCATCCGACACGGGCGCGCCGGACGCCGGCAGCGTGGGTGGCAGCGTGGGGCTCGGGGGGTGCCCCGGCGGACAGACATGTCACGCCTTCGGCAATCCTGCCTGGCTCGGCGTATGTGAACCATGAACGAAGCTCCTGGAACCGAGGACATCGCCGATCAGCACACGGCCTTGAGCGCGGCCATTCGTCGCGTGCGCGACGCGCACGAGGGCGGCTCGAGCTGGAACGATCTCGCGCTGCTCCTCGATCAGCTGATCGCGGACGTGGACCACCACTTCTCCACGGAAGAGACGCTGATGCTGCGCGCCGCGTATCCCGGCTACCACGACCATCACGCCAAGCACGTCGCGTTCGTCGGGCGGCTCGCGGCGCTGCGCCGGCAGTGCGACGAGCGGCGCTCGGAGCTGATGGGCGTGCTGGTGCAGCTGCTCGAGTCCTGGTTCAAGAACCACGAGAGCACGGCGGACCGTCACCTCGACGAGTTCCTCGCGACCCGCGTTTGACGGGCGCGCGCGGATACAGCCCGGCCGGGCGCTTGCCGCGCGCCGTCGTGCGGTATCGCTGCACCACCTGCACGCACTCGGCGACGCGCAGATCGACCTCGTGACGCCGCTCCAGATCGGTGGCCCGGTCGAGCTCTTCCACCCGGACCACGCGCCACGCGCGGCGCGCCGGCGCGTGGCCGTCGAGCGCCGCCCGCACGTCGGCCACGACGCGATCCAGCGACTCGAAGATCTCGTGCTCCCACGCGCGCACCACCTTCCACCCTGCCGCCTCGAGCGCCAGCGTCTGTCGCCGATCGCGCGCCACGTTGTCGGCGAGCTTGTTCGCCCAGAAGTCGCGCTTGCTGCGCGGGTGGACGTAGTGATCCGGGCAGCCGTGCCAGAAGCAGCCGTCGATGAACACCGCGACGCGCTTGCCCTTGAACACCACGTCGGGCCTGCCGATCGGCGCCCGTGCGTGCTTGCGGTAGCGCAGCCCCGCCGCCCACAGCGCCTTGCGCAGGATCGTTTCCGGCGCCGTGTCCTTGCCGCGGATGCGCGACATCAGCGCGGAACGCGCGGGATCGACACTGCCGTCCATGACCGCACGACGCTATCACGTTCGCGCTCGCGCCCGCCGCGCGTCCGCGCCATGCTTGCCGTCGCGTGCAGCTTTCCCGCCTCTGGCCGTTCGTGTTCGCGCTCGCGCTGGTCGCGGTCGCGGCGTGTCCGCGCTCGGCGCCGCCGGCCGCGCCACTGGACGCGACGCGCGCGGGCGTGCGCGTCCGGGTGCTCGCCGCCGCGGACGCGCCTCGCGGCGAGCACGCCCAGGGACGCGCGGGCGATCTGCTGCTCGCGTCCGCGCGGCTGCGCGCGATCGTCGGTCGCGGCGGGACGCCCGAGCGCGATCTGGCGCGTGGCAGCGTGCTCGATCTGGTCACGCGCGATTTCGGCGACGACGACGTGGAGGCGATCCGCGCCGTGGTGCGCGGGCGCACGCTGTCCGTGCGCAGCGTCGAGCCGGTCGTCGACGCGCGTCGCGCCGCCGTCCGCGTCGTGCAGGCGACGCGGGACGGCGCGCTCGTGGTAACGACGGAGATCGCGATCCAGGGCGACGCGCTCTCGATCGACAGCGCGGCCGAGAACCGGGGTTTTTCGCCGATCCGGCAAGTCTCTCTCGGTGATCGGGCGGCGTGGCTCGGTGGGCCGGCGTGGATCCCGGGCGCCGGCAGCGTGGAGCACGGGCCGCTCACGGCGCGCGCACCCTGGTTCGCGCGTCGCGGGCGCGTGCTCGCGTACGCGCTGGTGTTTCCCGACGCGCCGGCGGACATCGAGGTGCCCGGCGGCCGGCGCGAGCCCGCGTCGATCGTCGCGTGGTCGCCGCCCGTGGATCTCGCGCCGGGCGCGAGCGTGCGCTTCCGGAGCTTCGCCCTGGCCGCGCCGGCGAGCGTGCCGGAGCTGGCGGCGCGAGCCTGGGCGCTCGCCGGCGTGCCCGTGGGGCACGCCAAGGGCAAGCTCGCGCCGGCGCCGGCCTGGGCCAGCGTCGAGGCGCGCGGCGACGACGACAAGCCGGCGCTGGTGGCCGAGGCGGACAAGGACGGTGGCTTCGATCTGCCGCTTCCCGGTGGAGACTGGCGGCTGATCCTGCACGCGCCGGGCGGCACGGACGAGCAGCGCGTGCGCGTCGAGCCGCGCACCAGCGTCACGCCGCGCTTCATCGTGCCCGAAGCGCGCACGCTGCGTTACCGCGTGATGGACACGGCGGGACAGCCGCTGCCCGCGCGCATCGTCGTGCGCGGCATCGACGGCACGAAGGATCCCGCGTTCGGGCCGCCGCACCTGGCGAGCGGCGCGGGCATGGTCGCGTACACCGCCGACGGCGACGGCGCGCTGGAGCTGCCGCGCGGACGCTACCGCGTGCTGTTCACCCACGGCGTCGAGTACAGCCTGGACCAGCACGACATCGACGTCACCGATCAGCAGGGCGCGACCGTGCGCGCGACGCTCGACCACGTCGTCGACACGCCGGGCTGGCTCGCGTGCGACTTCCACCTGCACGCGGCGCCGAGCGGCGACTCGGACGTGCCGCTGGCCGATCGCGTCACGGCGCTGCTCGCCGAGCATGTAGAGTTCGCGGTCGCGACGGATCACAACCACGTGACCGACTACGGGCCGCTGGCGGCGAAGCGCCTGGGTACGATCCCGGGCGTCGAGATCACGACGTCGAGCTGGGGACACTTCAACGCGTTCCCGTATCCGGTCGGCGATCCGCCGCCGTTCACCGTCGCGCCGGACGCGATCTTCGCGGCGGTGCGCGAGCGCGCGCCGCGGGCGATCATCCAGGTGAACCACCCGCGCATGGGCCCGGACATCGGCTATTTCTCCCTGGGTCAGCTCGACGCGCCGAGCGCCGTGGCGTCGCGCGCCGGCTTCTCCTTCGACTTCGACACGATCGAGGTGTTCAACGGCTTCTCGCGCGACGCGCTCCCCGACGTCGAACGGAACCTCGCCGACTGGGCGGCGCTGATGCTCGCCGGTCACCCGTTCACCGCCGTCGGCAACTCGGACTCGCACAGCCTCGTCTTCCAGTGGGCCGGCTATCCGCGCACCTACGTCGAAGTCGACGACGCGCACCCCGGCGAGGTGCGCCCCGAGGACGTCGCCGCGGCGCTGCGCCACGGCCGCGCGCTGGTCACGACCGGCCCGTTCATCGAGTTCCACGTCGGGCCCGACGGACCCGGCTCGCTGGTCCGCGCCGAGGGCGGCAGGATCACCGCCGACATCCGCGTGCGCGCGGCGCCGTGGATCGACGTCACCCGGGTCGAGGTCCGGGTGGATGGTCGGACCGTCGCGGAACAGGGCGTGACCGGATCCGGCGTCGAGCGCCTGCGCTGGCAACCGGTGATCCAGCTCGAGCGGGACGCGTTCGTGACCGTGGTCGCGCGCGGCGAGCGACCGATGGATCAAGTGCTGCCCGGCCCGCGCACCACGCCCTTCGCCTTCACCAACCCAATCCTGGTCGACGTGGACGGTGACGGCGCGTACACGCCGCCCGGTCCGCGCGCGCCGCCCGACGCCGGCGCGCCGCCGCGGGCCACGGCCGAGCCGACGCTGGTTCCGGCCAAGCCCTGAAACCTCCGCGCCGGCGCGGTGTCGAACGCACGTGCCGTATCGTCGGGACCTGTCCACGCTGCGCTCGCGCGCCCGCGAGCTGGAGCACCGGCTGGACGCCCTGCACGCCGCCGCGCTGCGCGGCGCGGACGTGGCCGCGCGCTCGGCCGGGCTCCGCGCCCGGCTCGATCGCGTGCGCGAGCGGCTCGCCGCTGCGCCGTTGCCGCTGGCCGCGCGTGTGGTCGCGGGCCGGAGCTGCGCCGCGCGCTGGGACGACCTCGCCGGCGGTGATCGCGTGCGCACCTGCCCGCGCTGCGGCCAGAGCGTATACGACCTGGCGGATCTGCCACCCGACGAGGCGGCGGCGTTGCTCGAGCGGCAGGCCGGACGGCGCGTGCGACGCGTGCTCCGCCGCCGCGACGGCACGGTGACGACGCGCGCGTGTCGTCCGCGGCTGGGCGCGCTGGCGCTCGTGCTGAGCGCCGTGTTCGTGGCCGTCGGCGCGTGCCCGGACGGACCGCCACCAGCGCGGCTGGCCGCGAACGCGGGGCCGCCTCCGTTCACGAGCGTCCGGGCGGGCGACGGCAGCGACGACGGCGTTCAAGGCTCGCGCTTCGGCGTGCTCAGCGTGCGCGTCGTGCCGCTGGTCCTCGACGACGCCGCGTACTTCGAGGCGATCAACCCGCCCGGGCCGCCGGAGCGATCCGTCGTTCGGTCGCCGCGAGCAGCGCATACGCGTCGCGCCAGCCCGCGTCGCGCGCCGTGACGCGGGACGCGAGCCACACGCGCAGGCGGTCGAGCTCCGGAGCCGGCAGATCCGCTGGCTCCGGGATCGCGGCGAACACGTCGACAAGCGCCGCGACGTGCGCGCCCTCCGCCGCTTCCGCGAGTGCGAGCTGCGTCGCCACATCCGCGGCGCGCGCGTGCTCGAGCAGCGCGTCCGGGAAGCGCGCCCACAGCGCCGCCAGAGCGCGACGATCCGCGATCGACCCGAGCGCGACGCGGGCGTGCGGCTCCGGGATCGCGCGCCACGCCACGTCCAGGCCCAGCGCGTCCCACGCCGCGTCCGCCGCGCGCGGCGCGGCCTCGACGAAAGCCGTCCACTGGAGGTCGCCGAGGGCGTCCCACGGCAGCTGCCCGCCGGCCGCGGCGGGCTCGGCGAGCAGCTCTGCGAGGACCTCCGCCGGCGCGTGCGACCACAGCGTCGCGGCGTCGGGCGAGCCGGGATCGAGCACGCTGCCGCCGAGCGCCGGCCGCTTCGCGTCGAGCCACGCTTGAAAGGCCGCGATCGCGACGTCGGCCCACGCCACGCCGCGCGCGCGAGCGAGGAGCTGCAGCGCCGGGATGGCTTGCCGGATCGGCGCGAGTGCGTCGAGGGTCGCCCACGCGAGCACGCCGTGCTGCGCCTCTTCCAGCGCGATGCCCGGCAGCTCGAGGGCGTGCGGCGGGGCGCCGTCGGCGGCGACGCTGCCGACGGCGCCCCGCAGCCGCTCCGCGACGGCGAACGCGCCGAGCGGCGCGTCGCCGCTGTCGACCGCCGCGAAGATGCCGTCGAGGACGCGCCGCAGCTCGGAGGGCGGCGCACCGCCGGACCACGGGCGGAGCGGACCTCGCGGGGTTCCGCGCCGGACCGGCAGATGCTCGCTGATGGCGAGGGCGGCGAGCAGCCAGCAGCCGTCGGCGAGCACGCCGCTGCCCGACGCGTGGCGGATGCGCGGGAGCGGCAGCGCGTCGCCGGTCTGGATCGCCAGCGCGAGGCCCGCGTCGAACAGCTCCTCGAGCGGCTCGGGCGGAAGCTCCGCGCCGCCGACGAGGGCGAGGCCGGCGGCGCGGAACACGGTCTCGAGCGCGGCGGCGTGCGCCGGGTTGTCGTCGCCCTCGAGCTCCAGCACGTCTTCCACCGGCCCGGATCCCGACGCCACGCGCGCGGCGATCCCGCGCGCGACGGCCGGCGCGGCGTGCGCCCGGAGCAGCGCCTCGCCCCACTCGAACGGCGAGCCGCCGACCAGCGCGCGGCGGGCGACCGCGTCCAGCGCGCGCACGAACCAGCGCGGCCGCAGCGACAAGCGGCCGCCGCCGTCGTCCACCAGCAGCCCCGCGCCGGCGAGCGCGCGCACGATGCGGAACGCGCCCGGCGGGATCTCGCGCGCCGCCTTGTCCAGATCGCTGCCGCGGATCGCGCCGCTCTTCTTCACCAGCGACGCGCGTAGCCACGCGAGATCGGCGCCGCGCCGGTGCTCCTCGGGCACGAGCTCGAGCCACGCGTCGAAGTCGCGCGGCGCCTCAAGCGGCTCGTCCGAGTCGGTCAGCGCGCGCGCCGCCATGCCCGCCACCACGGCGAAGCCCTGGCGCTTGAGCCACGACGCTTCCGCGCTCGCCGCCTCCGTCGCTTGCGTCAGCCGATCGCGATAGAAGCGCTCCGCGAGCTCGCCCAGGCCGTGGCCGCCGAGCGCGCGGATGCCGAGCTGATCCGAAAGCCCGCACAGCCCGAGCGCCGTGCCCGGCGCGTCCACCAGCTGCGACGCGCGAAGCCACTGTAGCGTGCGCGCCGCGTCGAAGCGTCCGTCCGTCGGCAAGCGCGGCGCCACCCACTCGACCAGCGACGCGAGCCACGCGTCCACGGGCGGCGTCTCGATCTCGCGGAACGCGCCGTCGGGCGCGGCGAACGGCGCCACGACGCACAGCGGGCGATCGCCCGCGTCGGGCACGCCGCCGTCGTCGCGATCGAGCTCGAGGTAGACGGCGCCGCGCGCCGGGAGCCGCGCGCGCGCGTCGCTCCACGTTTCCACATGGATATACGCGGCGAGACCGCGCGCCTCCAGCCAGCGCCCGGCCAGCGTGCGTCCCGATCCGCTGGCGGCGCGCCACCACAGCCGTCCCCACGTCGCCGGACGCGTGACGCTCGCGGGGATGCCGGGGAACAGCTCCTCTTCGACCAGATCGATCGCACGCGCGAAGCGGAGATCATCCAGCGGCGCGCGGCGCGCCGGTCCCGTCGCGACCGGCGTGCGCGCCGGCGCGAGCGCCTGGCGGATGTCCGCCACCTGGCAGCCGAGCGCGCCGGCGATCGCGTGCTGCACGCCGGGCCGGTCGACCAGCCACTCGAGATCGATGTCGCGGTCGAGCTTGCTGAACACCGCCGCCAGCGATCGGCTCCCGGGCCGCGCGCCGGCGGGCCACGCCGCGCTGGCGAGCGACGACCGGGCCAGGGCACCGAAGCTCCGGACCGGCGGCCGGGCCGCGGCCATCAGCTCCCGCAGCCAGCCCACTACCGCGCTCGATTTCCGGCCGTCGGGCCCGACCTATGACGCGCTGCGCCGCGAAAATGCATCCCAAATGCATTATGTATGCATAATGCGATTCAATGCAAATATTAGCCGTATTTAAAGCTATATATGGCTGTCACCCCGGCGCGGAACCCCCCGTGACGGCCGCCTAGGAGCGCGCGCGCCGGCGATCCACGACGAACGCGAACACGGGGATCAGCAGCAGGAAGCCGGCGAACCAGAGCAGGCCGTGGCCCGCCGCGGTGCGGAACACCGTCACCAGATCGGGGCTCCCGGCGACGTAGTAGCAGGGCACCTGGACTCCCACCTTGTACGGCTGGAGCTGGTGCAGGGCAGCGTTCCGGTCCTGCACGCCGTCGCCGCTATCGGTGCGCTGGTAGCGGCGGCCGCCCACCTCGTGAGCGAGGGTGACCTCGGGCGTGTACCGGTGGCGGCGGTTCGAGCTGCTGGTGCCGACCTTCTGCTGGACGACGGTGCACGTGGTGAGCTGGTTCGCGTGGGCGATCCGATCCTGCCGGTACACGCCGTACGTCATCGCGGCCGCGCCTGCGACGCAGCCCACGGTGATGGCGAGCAGCGGGGCCCGGTTCTTCTTGCGCTTCGCAGCGATAGCAGACGCGCGGCGACCGGAAGCGCGGCTCATGGCGCGCTCGTCGCGGGCTTCGCGGCGGGTGCCGCTGCTCCGGCGTCCGCGCCCGCGACGTCCTTGCAGCAACGGAAGCCGACCTCGTAGCCGTAGTCGTTTTCCTTGTGGAAAATCACCGTGGGCCGGCAGCGATCGCGCACCGGGCCCCACCAGCCGCCCTTGAGCCCGCTGCGGTTGGGCGTCTCCTTGCCGGGAAGATCGACCCACTCGTTCACGTTGCCGTTCAGATCGACCGGGCCGGCCCACGACGTGCACGTGTTGGTCTCGCCGATGGCGTGGCGTTGGTCCAGGCGTTTCAGCTCGGCGCTGCAGCGGTCGTTCTTCAGGCAGAACTCGTACCAGAGCATGCGGTGCTCGTGGTCGGGGAAGACGTACGGCTTGTCCATGTTGCACTTGTCGGGTTCGCGCGTGAAACCCGTGGAGTACGGCAGCATGTCCGGGCCTTCGCACGCGAAGTTGAACTCGTCTTCGGTGCACAGGCGCTTGCCTTCCAGCTTGCAGGTGTCGCGCGCTTGCGTCCACGAGACGAGCACCCGCGGTTTCTCGCCGACCTTGTTCGGGTACTCGTAGCGGTCCATGCAGAACGCCAGGTGCTGGCGTTCCTTCGACACGCAGCGCGAGGGGTTCCGGTACTCGAGGCAGCGCTCGCTCACGGTCGGGTCGTTCTTGCGCGCCAGGTAGTCCGGGTGCTCCTTGATGCACTCTTCGATCACCGCCGGGCAGTACTCGCCTTCGACGCGCAACATGCCGTCGGGGCAGCCGTCGGCGCGCCCGCCGGCGGTGGCCGCCGCGTCCGCGCCGGCGTCCGGAGCGGCGTGAGGCGTCGAGCCGGCGGACGCCTGCGGGGTTGCGCCGCTCCCGACGCTGGCGGCGGGGGGAGCGCCGGCGTCGGGTCGCGGCGGAGGCCCGGCCTCGTGGTGGCTCTTGCAGCCGGCGGGGGCGGCGCCGCATGCCACGAGCAAGGCCAGTGAGGCGCTGGCGCGCGCCCCCCTCCGCCGGACCACCTCTTCCAGACGTCGCATCGGGTCGTTACCAAGCAAGAACGCGCGGAAGATGCAAGGGAAGTCCCGTCGGTTCCGCGCCGGACCGGCAAGATCCCCTGAAGGAGACGCCGGTCACCCCCGCGTCACGCGGCGTCTGCTACATTTCGCCGCTCCTCCCATGAAAGGGTGCTCGTGGTGAAGCTGCTCGGCTCGGTTGCGCGGTCGGTTCGGGGTTCGCTCTGGACGCTTGGTCTTTCCAGCTTGCTCGCGGTCGGGTGCGGCGGTGACGCCAAGCCGCCGGCGGCGGCGCCCGGGGCGGCACAGCCCGGCGCGACCGGCGCGCCCGCGGCGCACGCCGACGCGCACCACCACGACCACGACCTGCCGTCGGGGCGCGTCCCGAGCCCGAAGCTGATCGACCGCCGGGCGCGCAACGCCGTCGCGTCCGACTCGCTCGGCGTCGCGCGCAGCGCCGCACGCCCGCCGAAGACCGAGGAAGAGGTCTACCGCGCGGTCGCGCCGGCGACCGTGATCGTGCGCGTGCCGGACGGGCTCGGAAGCGGCGTGATCATCGATCCCGCAGGCTGGGTGCTGACGAACCACCACGTCGTCGAGCACGGCACGAGCGAGGACTTCCGCACCAAGGTCGGCATCGTGCTGGGTCACCTGGACAAGTCGACCGGCGGGATGGAGCGCGACAAGAAGGAGTACACCGCGTGGGTCTACAAGGACGACAAGCTCCGTGATCTGGCGCTGGTGAAGATCGAAAACCCGCCGAAGAATCTGCCGTTCGTGCCGCTGTCGAAGACGCCCCCGGTGCCAGGCGAGCACGTGATCGCCATCGGCCACGCCGGCGCGGGCATGCTGTGGGCGATCAAGGCCGGCGAGATCTCCGCGCTCGGCAAGCTCAGCGAGCACCTGGCCACGCTGGCGCAGTTCAAGGACGACGACAGCGGCAAGAAGGCCGAGGCCGAGTTCAAGAAGTACCTCGACGGGCAGAACCTCGGGCTGGTGATCCAGTCGACGTGCAACATCCTGCCCGGAGACAGCGGCGGCCCGCTCGTCACCCAGCGCGGCGAGCTGGTCGGTCTGAACGCGTTCAGCAACAAGGATCCGCGCACCGGCGGGCTGCTCAACTTCCACATCCACCTGCAGGAAATCTCCAAGTTCGTGAAGCAGAAGCCCGCCAAGGTGGCGCGCCTGATCCCCGATCCGTGGACGGAAGGCGGCGGCGACGCGAGCTACGAGGACGTGGATCTGAACGGCAAGGTGGACACGCTGCTCTTGCAGGGCCGACGCGCGTGCACCTACTGCCCACGCCAGAGCGTCGCGGTCTTCATCGACCCGGACGAGGACATGGCCGGAAAGCTGCCGTCGCTCACCGACGTGTTCGAGAAGAAGAGCTTCGGCGGCGACCTGGTCTACCTCCAGCTCGAGTCGACCTCCTACATCTGGTACGACACGGACGAGGACGGGCACCCCGACATCCTGCTGGTGGACGACAGCACGACGGGTCGCAGCAGCGCCGCGTATCGCATCCAGCCCGACGGCGACATCGTCAAGGATCCCAAGCTCGCGAGCGGGCCGGTGATCCGCATGTCGCTGTTCAAGGATCAGGAGACGCGCGAGCGGCTCCAGCGCATCGCGATGGCGGCGTTCCCCGACAGCTACGTGGAGGCCGCCACGCCGCTCGCCGAGACATTGCCGCAGCCGGTGGGCCCCACCGGCGAAGCCATCACCGCCGACCTCGACGGCGACGGAACCAAGGACTCGGTGCGCATCAACAGCACCTTCAGCGCGCGCGTCGTGGTCGACGCCGACGAGAACTCGGTTCCGTCCTTGCCGGCAGAGTTCGACGTCAGCAAGACGATCAAGCCCGGCAACCTGGACTCCGAGGTGTCGGTCGTCAGCCAGAGCACGCACATGTGGGTCTGGTACGACACGGACAACGACGGGCGCTACGACCTGGTGCTGCACGCGCCGGGCTCGCGCCTGTACGTCGCGACCGAGGCGTTCCACGTCGACGCGAGTGGCAACCGGACCGACGCGCCCGAGGACGTGGGGCGCAAGCTCATGCGGCCGGAGCTGCTCGGTGCGCTCGGGCCGCGCATGCACAAGATCGCCGACAAGAGCTTCCTCGACATCCTGACGGCGGGCAACGACAGCGGTCTCGCGTCGTTCCCCGATCCGGTAAGCGACCACCGCGGCACCAGCATGTCGCTGCTCGCCGAGAAGGGGAGCCCGCACGCGGTGATCGCGGTCCACGGCTACGGCAGCGACGGCTACCTGGTCGACCTCGACCAGAACAGCCTGCGCGGCAAGAAGACCAAGGGCCTCGACCTGGGCAAGCTCGCGCGCGACGGCAAGATCGATGCGGAGTTCGCCTACTTCCAGCGCAACGGGCTGGCCTGGGCCTACTACGACACCGACAACAAGGACGGCTACGACACCGTGCTGTATTCGGCGGATCCGCACGGTGGCAAGGTCGACCGCGCGTACCACGTGGACAAGAACGGCGCGACGCTCGATGCGTCGTTGGCCGGCGGCCCGCTGGTGCGGCCGTCGCTGTTCAAGAGCAAGACGTTGTCCGGCAAGCTGAAGAAGCTCGCCGGCGAGCTGTTCAGCGACGCGGCGATCGAGAAGTAGCCGGCGCCGAGGCCGCTACTTCGACGGCGCGCAGGTGCTCACACCGGCGCCGACGATCGTGAGGTTCGTGGTCGCGACCACCGGCGGCTTCGGATCGCCGCCGGGCGTATAGCGGTGGACCACCGAGTGCCCGGGCTGGTCCGACGTGAAGAAGTAGAAATCGCCGCCCCAGAACGCGAACGCCCAGGCCGTGATCGTGGCCTGGTTCAGGTCCAGGTGCACGTCGCTGAGCACGGCCGCGCTGGCCTTGTCGATCTCGGACAGGTGCGACGTCGGCGTTCCCGGCGCGAACGCGAACAGCCGCGCGTCGCCCGTACCGGTGAGCTCGGGCTCGCCGATGAACTGGCTCATATGTGCGATCGGCGCGAGCGTGAACGTCAGCGGATCGATGGTCGCGAGCTCGCTCGGGATGCCCGTGTTCTGGGTGTCGGCGCCGGCGACGAACAGCGTCTCGCCGGGGTCGGTCGCGTTCGACGAGAAGCCCATGCCGAACAGCAACGGGAAGCCGTTCTGGCTGCCCTGGAAGCCCGTCGCCTGGCACGACGCGGTGAGCGTGCTCACGCGGAACAGCTCCCCGTCGTTGAACAAGACGTACGCGATGCCGTCGCGATCGACGGCCATCGAGAACGGCTCCGCGCCGGGACCGGACGGACAGGAGATCGTCCCGATGGTCGTGAAGGAAGCCGAGGGCGGGTAGAACCGGATCAGGCGATCCTCGGTCGAGATCAGGTAGACGTAGGTGATCCCCGCGTCCTTGCAGTTGTTGACGGGCTTGTCCGGCGGCGCGTCGAAGACGTCCTCGGGCGCGTCCAGCGGCGCGTCCTCCGGCGCGTCCGCGTCGGGGCCGGCGTCTACGATCGGGCCGGCGTCCTCGGCGGGGGGAACGTGCAAGCCGGTGCGCGCTCCGCAGGCGGCGAGCACGGTTGCGAAAGCGAGCGACCAGGCGACGCGCTTGTCCACGCGCGGGATGGTCGGACTTGACGGGGCGCCGGTCAACCGCCGCGCGATCGGCGGCGGAGCGGCAGCAGCGCCAGCCCCAGCAGCACGAACGCGAACGCGGACGGAGCCGCCGGGCGCGAGCCGCTCGCACTGCAGCTTCCACTGTCGCCGATCGTCGCCGCGTGCTGCTGCGTGCCGGCGTCGTCCGCCGGCGTGACGCCGGGCCCCGCGTCGGCCTGGACCCAGCCGCCGCGTCCGCTCGCGCCGCCGGCCGAGCCGGACCAACCCCCACCCGATCCCGCGGCACCCGCGGCAGCGGTGCTGCCCGCGGCGCCACCGTTGCCGCTCGTGCCGCCGCTGCCGCTCGTGCCGCCGCTGCCGCTCGTGCCGCCGCTGCCGCTCGTGCCGCCGCTGCCGCTCGACCCGCCGCTGCCGCTCGACCCGCCGCTACCCGTCGCGCCGCCGCTGCCGGTGTTGCTCGCGGCGTGCAGGAAGCAGCTCGCACATGACTTCTTGTAATCGTATTTGCTGGCGAAGTTCTCCTGCACCAGCGTGATCGTCGTGCCGCTCACCGCGTCGACGACACCGACGTGCCCGAACGTCGCATCCGCGCCGCACGAGCTCGCCCCGAACACCATCAAGTCACCGGGGACGGGGCTGCTCGTCGTGGACACGCCGGACGGATGGGTCCCACACATGTCCTTCGCGCCGTTGATGCCCCAGATGTTGGCCGCGCCCCAGCGGAAGTGGAAGTAGCGCACCGCCAGCTCCACGCACTGGTAGCCGTAGCCCCCCTCGGTGCGCACCCAGCCGGGCTGCTGTGTGGAGCTCGTGTGCTTGCCGTCGTTGGAATAGACGTTGAAGTCTCCGCAGTACTTGAACGCGGGATAGCCGTCGAAGGTGCTGACCACCGGCGGGTCGCCGCAGATCGAGGTGAGCGGCTCCGCGGCGCGACCGAACGACTCCGTGTCGGGGCTGCTGCCGCAACCCGCCACGCCGATCGCGAGCGCCGCTACCGCCGCGCCCGTCGTTCCCCACCGCATGACGCCGATTCTACCACGGGCGCGGGTGCCGCGACCGGAGGCGCGGACGCACGCCGAAAGCCGCCGATCCCCCGCTCGAGGCCTTCCACTTCCCGGCGTCGCAGTGCGACGCCGCCATGACCAGCTGCGCCGATCCGCTGATGTAGGCTACATTCCGCCGCATGCGTCCCCTGGTCCGGTTGTTCCCGGCGCTCGTCGCACTGTTGTCGCTGGTGCTCGCGGGCTGCGGCACGGTGACCTACGTCGTGCAGAAGTACGGCGGCGATCCGCGGTCGTCCGACACGATCGCGATCCTGCGCATCACCTACGACGATCCGCTGCACGTCAGCGCCGTCGACGGCGAGCCCCTCGACGTGCAGCTCGCCTCCGACACGCGCGTCCATGTCGAGCTGCTGCCCGGCGGACACATCCTGGACGTCTACAAGCCCGACGCCGACATACCGGTCGCGCAGCACATACGCTTCATCGCGAAGCCGGACAAGACGTACCACGTGGAGCTCGCCGTGGCGCCGCCCGGCGGTCCAACAGCGTGGGTCGGCCGCATCTACGAGATCGACAAGAGCTCCGGCGCGCGGCTCGTCGACGTGACGCGCTAGATCCTGCCGGTGCGGCGCGGTATACCGCGCACGCATGGACTTCGATCGCGTGTTCTCGAACGCGCCGTGGGAAAACGAGGTCGGCTACTGTCGCGCGATCCGCGCCGGCGACCACGTGTACGTCACCGGCACCGCGCCGGTGGACGACGCGGGCGGCGTGACCGCGCCGGGCGACGCGTACCGGCAGGCGGCGCGCTGCTTCGAGCTGATCGAGCGTGCGCTGCAAGGCCTCGGCGCGTCGCGCAACGACGTCGTCAGGACGCGCCTGTTCGTCACCGACATCGAGCGCTGGCGCGAGGTCGGGCGCGCGCATCGCGAGTTCTTCGGCGAGCACCGCCCGGCCACGACCATGGTCGAGGTCCGGCGGCTGATCGACCCGGCGATGCTCGTCGAGATCGAGGCCGACGCCGTCACGGCGGCGCCCGGCCCACGCTGATTCCGCGCCGGGCCGGCAAACCCGGGAAATCCCCTCATTTGGGTCTTCACAGGAAGGGCGGAAGAACGGAAGGTCTACAGGGCCTTCAGGTATCCAGGCACGAGCCGTCGCAAGCCATTCCGCAGGGCGGTGACGTTTGAGTCGAGCCTCGATTCTTCCGCCCTTCCGCCCTTCCTGTGCCATCCCCACGGATCGGCATCGAACCCGAATCGTTCCGCGTTTTCTCCGCCTGGAATCGAGGGGACTTCTCAGCGGCAAGACCACAAGCCTGGACGAGCGTCGTTGTCGCCGGGCGCCGGCACCGCGATACTCGCGCGGGATGACGTGCGGTCGGTTCGTGTTGCTCGCGGGAGCGCTGCTGCTCCCCGCCTGCGGGTCGGACGAGGTGGTGAGCGCGTCCGGGCCGCGGCTGTGGCCGTCGAAGGACGCGTTCGTGCCCGCCGGCAGCCTGGTCGACGAGCATCCGGCGGCGTTCGAGCGCATCAGCCGCTGGGGAACGCACGTCTCGGGGCCGGTGGACGAGCGACCGGACGTCGGACACCGCGGCGCGTTCGGCACGGGCAACGGCTACGCGTTCGGGTTCGTGGGCGAAGCGGATCCGTTGAACACGCTGCACAGCTTGACCACGCCCAGCTACGAGCGGCGCCCGCGCTTCTACGGCGACTACGCGATACGGCTCGCGCCCACGGGGGGCGCGCCGGCGGACTTCGACGAGGAGTGGGCGGCGCGCAGCTTGTCGGCGCGGGTGGTGCTGACGCGCGGCAAGCTCGGGACGATGCGGCTCGACAGCGTGGACTTCGCGCCGCGCAGCGACGACCCGGCGCTCCGCACCTGCTTCCTGCGCGCGCTCACCGTGACCAACGACGGCAAGCAGCCGAGCGCCGGCTTCGAGCTGGTGGTCACGCCGGCGCAGACGACGACCGACGCCGGGCAAGGCCGGATGCAGGAGACGCTGGACGCGCGAAACCTGACGACGGGGTTCATCGGCGGCGATGTGCGCTTCGAGTCCGGCACGCTGATCCGCACGGTCCCCTCGCTCGATCCAGGCGCCGAGGACCGGAGCGTGCTGTTCCACTGCGGTGGTGACGGTACGGACGTCACGACGCCGCCGGCGGACCTGGACGTCGGCGCGCTGCTCGATGCGGAGGCGGCGTCGTACCAAGCGTGGGAAGCCAACCTGGTGCAGGTCGACGTCCCGGATCCAATGGTCGCCGATCTGATCGATGGCCTGAAGATGACGCTGAACGTGCAAACGTCCGCCGGCGGCGCGACGTGTCCGATGTCGAACTACACCGGCACCTGGGCGCGCGACAACATCGGCCCGGTGCTCGGGTTGCTCCAGCTTGGCGACCACGAGGACGTCGCGCGCATGATGGACTACATCTACGCCGCGATCCTGCAGAAGGGCGACCTGTCCAACTCCTATCCCGCGGATCTCGATCTCGCGAGCGTGCCCGCGGCACCGGACTGGGCCGCGCTGCCGGCGCTCGGCGGGCGCGTCGCGAGCGAGACGCCGAGCTACGTGGTGTGGACGTACGGCGCCTGGTATCGCAGCACCGGCAAGCTCGATCGCGCCACCGATCGCTTCGGCCTGCTCCGGCGCTGTCTCCTCGCCCAGGACTTCGGCCCCGATCAGCTGATGCCGTTCACCGGCGACGAGACGTACCGCACGGCGATGAGCGTCGCCTTCGGGCTGAGTCTCAGCTACGCGTTCGAGACCCACGACTGGTCCGCGAACTCCACGCTGTTGTGGCTTGGTGCCGAGAAGCAATACGTCGCGCTCGCGACGGCGCTCGGCCAGGACGCCGACGTCGCCGACGCCGAGCAGAAGCGCAAGGACGTGGAGGCCGGCTTCGAGAAGCATTACGTCCTGGCGAACGGCTGCGTGAGCCCGTTCGAGGATCGCGACACCGGACAAGCCGCCGACAAGCCATACGAAGACGTCGCGTTGAAGTTGACCTGGGCCGGCGCCCGGGACGGCGACGACCCGGAGGCGCAGAAGGCGACCGCGTGCTTGCTCGAACAGCTCCGCACCGAGCCCGGTCGCGTCCAGAGCGAGGCCGCCGACCAGTACAAGAACTTCGCGCTGCTGCCGCCGCTGAACGGCGTGCTCACCGGCATGCTGCCCGGCTACACGCTGTCCACGCTCACCGCCGTCGGGCACCCGGAGGCGGAAGACGCGTTCAACGTCATGGGGCGCGCCGCGACCACCAGCGGCAACTACCAGGAGTACATGATCGCAGATGATCTGTCCGGCCTCAGCCTGATCTACGACGCGCAGGGCCCGCTCGGCGACTACACGGCGAAGTTCCGTCCCTGGGAGGGCGGCATCAACGTCGCGGCGATGCTGGAATATCTGGCCGGCTTCAGCCCGGACCAGCCGGCGCGCAGCGTCGCGTTCCGGCCGCACCTGCCCGACAACTGGCCGCACATGGCGCTGCGCGGCTTTCGCGCCGGCGACGCGCGCTTCGACCTGGAGGTCACGCGCAAGGGCGCGTCGCGCATCGTGAGCGTCACGTCGCACGCGGCGGAGGACTACAAGCTCGCGCTGCGCTGGGACGCGCCGGCGAAGAAGTCCGTGCGCATCGTCGATCAGGACGCACAGCGAACCGAGCACTTCGGGCAGCAGTCGCTCGCCGTGCCCGCGACGACCCTCGCCGCCGGGGCGACGCTCGAGTTCCGGATCACCGGCGACTGATCCGCGCAGGCGTCAGCGCTTGTCGTCTTCCTCGACGCGTCGCCACGCCGCGATCAACTGGGTGCGCGACGTGGCGCCGAGCTTCTGCGCTGCCCGCGATAGCAGCGTGCCCGCCGTGCCGACGGCGATCCCGAGCTCGTAGCCGATCAGCTTGTTGGAGCGCCCGCGCGCCGCGAGCGCGACCACCTGTCGCTCGCGCTCCGAGAGCGCGCGCGCCGGCGCGGTCTGCAGCTTGTTCTGCTTGGCGATGAGGAAATGCCGGCCGTCGGAGTCGAAGCGATCGACCAGCGACCAGCGTCCGGACACCAGCGCGCGCCACACGGCCACGGCGCGGTCCGGGTCGTCGCCGCGGGTCGCGCGCGCGCGGTCGATGGCGCGCGCGGCCTGCCGCAGCGCCACCCGGGCTTCGCGATCGCGCGCCGCTCCCGTCGCGTCGTGGAGCTTTCCGCTGGCGTCGAGCACGGCCTCCGTCGCGGCCGGCGTGCCGCCCCGGCGCAAGCGGAAGCCCGCGTCGAGGTGCGCGGCGATGCGCAGCCACGTGCGCCGGATCGACGCTGTCAGCCGGGTGCGCGAAGGCAGCAGCACGCTGAGGCACACCCCCGCGCCGCGCGGGTCGAACGCGACGATGCCCATCGAGTCGGTCGCGCCGCACAGCGCGAGGTGCCGGGCCACGTAGGGCTGCTGGTTCAAGGCTGCGCCGCGGTACTCGCTCAGGGTCGAGACCAGGTTGACGTTGAAGCCGTGGACGATGACGTCCGCCGGCGCCTCGGCGTGCATCTCGCGGTGCGCGCGCTCCATCGCCTGCGCGTCGCCGCCCACGCTGACGAACTCGCGCCACACCGGGCGCTTGTCCGGGAGCTCGAAGGTGAAGGCGCAGATGCCGAGGCCCGCGTCGAGCGACGGCCGCGCGGCTTCGGCGATCGACTGCAGCCAGCGCGCCTCGGACGGCTCGCTGGCGTACGCGCCCTCGATCACCTGGATCAGATCGCGTTTCACGTCTGGAGTCCGAGCCGCGCGAGCTTGGCGGTGGCCTCGGCGCGCGACGACACGCCGAGCTTGCGACACGCGGCGGCAAGCTGGTTCTGGATCGTGAACACGGAGCGGTCGCGCCCCGCCGCGATCTCGGCGTTGGTGAGCCCGCTCACCGCCGCTCGCAGCACCTCCGACTCCGCGGCGGACAGGCCCGGGATAGGGGGCGGCGCGCTCGCCGGATAGCTCAGCACGACGTACTCGCTGCCCGAGAGCTCCAGCGTGACCGCGCGCAAGCCCGCGGGTGCCTCGGCCGGCGCGGCCCCGCTCGTGCGCTTCGGCCGATGTCCCATCTTGTTGTCTGCTCCCACCACAGCAGCTGCCACCAATCCTCGCACGGAGTCTGGCTCCTGGATGCGAGCATTGTGCCGTTCCCGCGGGCCGGATTGCTGCACCAGGCAGGCTCGAGCCCCATTCGGTTCCGCGCCGGACCGGCAAACCCCAGGAAAGCCTGGGCGCGATCATCTTCGCCGCGCTACTTGTTCCACTCGCACACGTAGCCCGCCGGCAGGTTCGCGTCGTCCCAGGCACCGTCGGGATTCATCTTCAGCCAGCGCTCGGTATCGGGCTTGTCCGGTTGCAGGACGTCCCAGTTTTCGAACGACCACGGGCTTTCGTCGATCCACTTCCACACGGCAACGTCGTCCTGGTTCGTGCCGCCGAGCCACAGCTTGTCGAGGCCGACCAGGGCGTGCACCGCGTCGTTCTCCTCCTGGGACGAGATGCAGGCGAGGGCGCCGCCGAGCGCCTCGCACTTCTGGCGCGCCGTCGGCCAATCGACGGAATCCTGGAAGACCTCGTAGCGGTGAGCGCCGGCGCCGGTCGTCGCGGGATCGGTCGACCCGCACGCGGTCACGAGACACAAGAGCGCGAGCCATCGCATGGCCGCGAGCATAGCGGTTTGTGCACGTATGGTGGGAGGCGTGATAGCCTTGTCGTCACGGGATGATGACGTCGTGGGGCTGGCGGTTGGTGATCGCGCTCGGGTCCGCTCTGCTGGTCGGGGCGTGCGGGACCGGCTCGGCAAGTGACGCTTCGCCGCGTCGCGCGGACGCCGCGGCGGACGCGCCGACGGAGGCGAGCGACGCCGGCGCCGCCGACGCGCAAGCGGACGCAGCGCTCGACGCGCCGGCCGACGTCTTCGTGGCGCCGTACTGCGGCGACGGCCACGTGGATCCAGGCGAGCAGTGCGACGACGGCAACCAGAGCCGCTTCGACGGCTGCTTGCCCGACTGCACGAGCGTCGCGCCGCTCAGCGATCCGACGCTCGCGTGGACGTACCACCAGGTGCCCGGCACGAAGTGCCTGGACGGCAAGCCCGCGGGCTTCGGTGTGAGCATGAACCCCGCGAGCACCAAGCTGATGATCTATCTCGAGGGCGGTGGCGCGTGCTTCAACGACACGTGCGACTTCACCGCCTTCAGTATCCCGTTCGTGCCGCCGCCCGACGGCATCTTCAATCGCCAGAATCCGGGCAACCCCGTGGGCGATTGGAACATGATCTACGTGCCGTACTGCAGCGGCGACATCCACGGCGGCGACAACGACGCCATGCTCGGCGGCAAGCTCCGCTACTTCCACGGCTACTCGAACATCACGACCTTCCTCGAGCAGTGGGTGCCGAGCTTCCCGAAGGTCGACACGGTGCTCGTCACCGGCATCAGCGCCGGCGGCTTCGGCTCGGGCTTGAACCTGCAGCAGGTTGCCGACGCCTTCGGTCCGTCGCGACAGTTCGCGCTGGTGGACGATTCCGGACCGCCGCTGTCGAATCAGGTGATCGCGCCCTGCCTGCAGCAGATCTTCCGCGACGTCTGGGGCCTGGACAAGACCGTGCTCGCCGCCTGCGGCGCCGACTGCCCGGACAAGAACGACTTCGCGCGCGGCTGGATCGGACACGTGGCGAAGCGCTATCCGACGCTCCACGCCGGCGTGTTCTCGAACGCCTGGGACAGCGTGATCCGGACGTACATGGGCGCGGGTTGGGGCAACGGCCAGCACGACAACTGCACCGGCGTCTCGACCATCGTCCCCGCCAAGGCGTACGAAGATGATCTGCTCGCGCTCCGCGCCACGTACTCCACGCGCATCGCCACGTACTACGTGAGCGGCATCGGTCACACCGTGCTGCGCTTGCCCAGCTTCTGGACCACCGTCGTTGGCGGCACGCCGCTGCCGAAGTGGCTGGGCGACACCATCAACGGCAACGTGACGCACGTCGGTCCCTGACAGTCTTGGGATTGAATGCCGGTCCGGCGCGGAATCCCGCGGTAGCGTCGCCTCGGCTTCAACGCCGCCGCGTCGCGTGATCGTCGGCCGCGGGATTCCGCGCCGGACCGGCAGACAGACCTGCCTTGACAATGCATAAGTAAGCGCTTATGAATGCTGCGTGCACGGGCAAACAGCGGTATTCAGGGCGCTGGCGGACCCCACGCGGCGGGCGATCTTCGAGCGGCTCACGCGCGGGGAGAGCTCCGTCGGCGAGATCTGCGGGCACTTCGCCGTGTCGCAGCCGGCGGTGTCGCAGCATCTCGGCGCGCTCCGGCGCGCGGGGCTGGTGCGCACGCGGCGCGAGGGACGTCGCGCGTTCTACCGCGCGGAGCCGAAGGGCCTCGCGCCGCTGGTGAAGTGGCTCGCGCACTACCAGGTGTTCTGGTCCGAGCGTCTGAAGAACCTGGCAGCGGTTGTGGAGGAGATGGACGAATGAGTGAAGAGTCGTCGATAGTCGTGGACTACGAGCTGGCGAAGCCGCCCGCGCAGGTATGGCGCGCACTCACGGAGCCGAAGTTGCTCGCGTCGTGGCTGATGGACAACGACATCGAGCCGGTGGTGGGCCACCGCTTCACGTTCCGCGCGAAGCCGATGCCCGGTTGGGACGGCACCGTCCAGTGCGAAGTGCTGGAGGTCGAGCCGCTGCAGAAGATCAGCTACTCGTGGCGCGGCGCCGACATCGACACGGTGGTGACGTGGACGCTCTCCGGCACGCCGTCCGGCGGCACGCACCTGCACCTCGAGCACACGGGCTTCAAGGCCAAGGACGCGATGGCGCTCGACGGGCTCGGCAACGGCTGGCGCGGCAAGGTGGCCGAGCGCATGGAGCGGGCGATCACCGCGCTCGGGTGAAGTGGATCACTGGGGCGCGCACGCCGACACGCCGGCGCCCACCACGACCGGCGCGAACGTGGCGACGCTGTCGAGGGCCTTGGTCTGCGGATCGTAGCGCGTGACGGTGGTGGTGCCGGAGGCCGTGAAGATCCAGAAATCGCCGCCCCAGAACGCGAAGGCGAACGCGTTCTGGAAGTTGCCGACGGAGAGTGTGTCTTGCGCGACCACCTCCGCGGTCGCGGGATCGATCTGCGCGAGCACGCTGCCGCTGCCGCTCTGCTGGATGCAGAACGCGAACAGACGCCCGTCGCCCGTGCCCGTGAGCTCGCAGCGCGGTAGTGGCGAGCTGAACGCACCGACGAACGAGAGCTGGAACGTCTGCGTGTCGACGGTGCCGAGCCCCTGGGACGGTCCGCTGAAGTCGGCTTCGGTGACGTACAGCGCCTCGCCGCCGTCGGGCAAGCCCGCGTAGCCCATGCCGAAGGTTTGCCAGCCGAGCTGACCCGGGACGTAGGGCGTGGCCGTACACGACGCGTCTGCCGTGCTCAGGTGGAAGAGCTCGCCGCTGGTAAACAGCGCGTACGCGTTGCCCTGGTGGTCGACGCCCATCGAGAACGGCGTGCCCGTCGAGGGGCAGCCGATGTCGCCGACCTTCTTGAACGCGTGGGTCGGTGGATAGAACGAGTAGAGCTCGCTGCTCTCCGTGAACAGATAGATGAGCGTGCTGCCGGCGTCCGGGCAGTCGACGGTGACGACGTGATCCGGGGAGGCGTCGATGGGCGGCAAAGCGTCCTCCTCCGCCGCGTCGAACACGTCCGGTCCCGCGTCGGCGGGGGGCGCGGCCGACTCCTCGACCGCGGCGTCTTGCGGCGGCGGGACGTGCAGCCCCGTGCGCGCGCCGCACGCGACGGCGGCGCTGGTCAGCAGCGTCCAGAGCAGACTCTTGGCTATACGCGTCATGTCGCCTCAGCTGTGGTCGAGCTCGCCCGGGTCGCCCTCTTGCCACACGAGATCCGAGAGGTCCGCGGCGGCTTCCGCTTCCAGCAGCCCGGTGACGACCTCGATGCCGGCGTCGCGCAGCATCGCGATGCCGCGGCCGCGGTTCTTCGGGTGCGGGTCGACGAGCGCGACGTAGACCGCGCCGAGCTTGCGGTGGATCATCTCCCGGGCGCAGCTCGGCGTGCGCTGGTGGAACGCGCACGGCTCGAGCGTCACGAACGCGGTCACGTCGTCGAGCTCGCCGTCGATCTGGGCGAGCGCCATCGGTTCGGCGTGCGGCTGGAAGGGGGGCTGCGTGTGGCCGCGCGCGATGATCCGCCCGTCCCGCACCAGCACGCACCCCACCGGCGGGTTCGGGCGACACGCGGGCAGCGCCTTGCGCCCTTCGAGCAAGGCCTCGCGCATGAACCGCTCGAGCTCGTCCGGAGGCAGCGCCATACGCCGATCCTAGCCCACACGGCGACGGCGCGCGCTCCCCGCGATCGACGTCATGGCGCCGAAGCGCGCTTCGGCTATGGTCGTCGCGGCATGGCGCACCGACCGCTCTTGTTGGGGATCGCGGGCGGGAGTGGCTCGGGCAAGACCACCGTCGCCGAGCGCGTCGCGGCAGCACTGCCGCAGGCCGGCGTGACCATCGTCGAGCACGACGCGTACTACCGCGATCGCCCCGACCTCTCCTACGAGGAGCGCTCGCAGCTCAACTTCGATCATCCCGACTCGCTCGAGACCGGGCTGCTCGTCGAGCACCTGGTGGCGCTCCGGCGTGGCGAAGCCGTGGACGTGCCGATCTACGACTTCAAGGCGCACCGCCGCGCCGAGGCGCGCCGACGCGTCGAGCCGACGCCGGTAGTGATCGTCGAAGGCATCCTGGTGTTCGTGGAACCGCGCCTGCGCGAGCAACTCGACGTCAAGATCTTCGTCGACACGGACGCCGACATCCGCGCGTTCCGTCGCATCCGCCGCGACATCGAGAAACGCGGGCGCAGCTTCGAGTCGATCCGCGAGCAGTACTACGGCAGCGTGCGTCCCATGCACCTGCAGTTCGTCGAGCCGTCGAAGCGCTGGGCGGACCTGATCCTGCCCGAGGGCGGCAACAACAAGGTCGGCATCGGCATGGTGATCGCGCTCGTGCAGCAGCACGGGCTCGGCGCGGCCGAGCGAACATAGGTTTGGGATTTGCCGGTCCGGCGCGGAACCGGGCCTGCGCGAACGCGGTTCCGGCGCCGCGCCCGGGCGGCGGGGCGGCCCGCGCGCGGCTTCGACAATGCCCGGCTCGGGCGCTCGACCGGCGCGGACGACGTTCGTTCTTTTCACTCGTCGTTGACTTCTCGCGGCCGCCCGGGTTGCGTCAGCCAAAGAACCCAAAGGTATCCCCATGCAGCCTCCCCCCTACGGTCCCCCCGGTCAGCCACCCATGCCGCCCCAAGGGGGCTACCCGCCGGGCGGTGGTTACCCCCCGGCCGGCGGCTTCCAGCCGCCCATGGGCGGCGCGCCCCAGGGCGATCCGCGGAACATGGTCAACGGCCCGGCGATTGGCCTGATGGTGCTCGGTGGCCTCTCCATCCTGATCGAGCTCCTGATGTTGCTGTTGCGCATTCTGGGCACCGGTTTTTCGGTGCTCAGCGCTTCGGGCGGCGGTGACGCCGCGGTCGGTCTGTTCTCCGGCGCGATCGGCATCGTCTTCAGTATCGTCGCTATCGCGCTTGCCTCTTTCATCATCTTCAGCGCGATGAAGATGAAGAACCTGCAAAGCTACAATCTGGCGATGGGCGGCGCGATCGCCGCCATGCTGCCGTGCGTCGGCCCGTGCTGCTTGCTCGGTTTGCCGCTGGGGGCGTGGGCGCTCTACGTGTTGCTGCAACCCGGCGTGAAGAACGCGTTCAACGGCTGAGCCCGTGGTCCGCGCTTCCGCGCCGGACCGGCAACAATCAAGATCAGCTGAAGCGGCTGGCGAGCAGCTCGCCGGCGCGCGTGGCGAACGCCATGATCGTGAGCTGCGAGTTCACGGCGATGCTGGTCGGTACGACGCTGCCGTCGACGATGTACAGGCCGGGCACGTCGTGTGACTCGTGGTACGGGTCCACGACGCTCTTGTCCGGATCCACGCCCATGCGGCAGGTGCCCAGCGGGTGGAAGCCGATCATCATCACGTCGAGGCCGCCCGGGCAGGCGCTCTCGAGCCGGTCGATGTCCGCGCTCGAGCGGAGCTCGTGGTGGTGGCGGATTTCCGTGTGGATTTCCCGCGAGCCGGCCTCGTAGAAGATGCGCGCGACGGCGGCGCTGCCGCGCGCGAGCAGGCGCCGCTCGCGCGTGCCGAGCTTGTACAGCATGAGCGGCCGCTTGCCGGGACCCAGCACGATGCGCCCGTTCGGCTCGTCCTCGACCATGACGCCGAAGGAGGCGACGCGGTCGTAGGCGCTCATCAGCTCCATGTAGCGCCGGCCGACCATCGGGAACATGGTCGCGCCGACGTCGAGCGGCGCGCTCGCGCCGAGGATCAGGATGCCGTCCTTGTGGAACTCGGTCACGCCGTGGCCCTGTGGCACGTGCTCGAAGCCGCGGATCTCCTCGTCGAACACGCCGCTCACGCTGGTGGCCGGGTGGATCGTGAGGTTTCGCCCGACCATGCCGCTGGCGTTGGCGATGCCCTGCGAGAGCAGCATCACCGGCGTGGCCAGCGAGCCGCACGCCAGGACGGTGCCGCGCGCGCGCACGCGGATCGTCTTGCCGTCGCTGCTCCGGCCGATCACGCCGACGGCGCGGCCGTTCTCGAGCCACACCTGTTGGACGCGCAAGCCCGTGACCAGCTGCGCGCCGCGCTGGAGCGCGAGCGGGACGTAGCTCACGTTCATGCTCTTCTTCGCGTCCGTCGGGCAGCCCCACTGGCACACGCCCTGGCCGTCGCAGCCCGGCGCGTTGCGCGGTACGGCGAAGTGCTTCCAGCCGAGCTTGTCGCAGCCGCGAGCGAGCACGTCGGCCGCCGCGCCGACGGCCTTCTTGTCACTGGGCGCGACCTCGAGCGTGCGCTCGACCTTGTCGTAGTACTGCGCGAAGTGGTCCGGCGTGAAGTCCGCGAGGCCGTGGTCCTGCTGCCATTTGTCGACGATCCAGTCCGGTGCGCGCAGACACGTGCCGCTGTTGATCGTCGTGGAGCCGCCCACGCCCTTGCCGAGCGGGATCGGGATCACGCAGTTGCCGACCACGCCGTTCAGACCGGCGTTCTTGTACAGCTTGCGCATGCCCGGGATCGAGCGGCGGACGAAGTCCTTGCGCGTGTGGTACTCGCCTTCTTCGACCAGCAGCACCGCCACGCCGCGCTCCGCGAGCTCCTTGGCCACGACGGCGCCGCCGGCGCCGGTGCCGACCACCACCACGTCGCACTCCAGCGTCTCGCTCGCGTCGAGGTCGCTGGCCGCGGTCACCTGCTGCATCCAACGCGGCGTCTCGTCGTGGACGGGCGGGTTCTCCCAGACGCAGCCGAGCGTCTTGTAGACGTCGCGATCGTCGAAGTGCGAGTTCTTCAGCGGGTAGGTGAGGGCGATGAACATGCCGCGCGCGAGCTGGCCGCCCTCGTGCCACTTCCACAGGAACGCCGCGCGGCGCTCCGCGTCGAGATCGGTGAAGCGCTTGCCGGTGGTCGCGAGCGGCGCGATCTCCAGCAGGTCGAGCAAGCGGAGATAGCCGCCGGGCGCGCCGAAGCTGGCGACGCTGCGCGCGAGCCGTTCCATCGTGGCGGCGTCCGCTCCCGGCATCCGCGTGCCGGCGGGCAGCACCGCCTCGGCGAGCGCCGTCGCGATGCGCAGGCCGCGCTCCCCCAGCACCTCGCGGGCGTGCCGGCCGGCCTCGGCGCGCCGGCGCGACGTGGCGCGGGTGGGCTCGAGCTGGACCACCCGCTCGTTCATGCGTTCCTCGCCACCAGCTGGTGCCGCTCGACCCGGGCCGCGCGGAACGTCCGCAGGAAGCCGACAAGATCGCGGCGCGCGTCGAAGCGCGTGAGCGACGTCCCGACACGTGCGCCGTGCTCGTCGGTGATCTCCAACGGCAGCGTCGTCGCGCCGTGGAGCGGGCGCAGCATCGACAACGTCTTTTCGCCGATCAAGCGATACGTCTTGCCGTCGTCGCCCTTGAACGTCAGTCGATAGCCGATGCGTCGGCGCATCGGCTGCACCTCGAGCCGGCCCGTCGCGGGGACGTTCTCGGCGAGCCCCTCGGCGAACATCGTGCCGTCCAGCTGCATCACGCCGTCCTTCAGGTACGAGAGCGCGTCGATCGCGTCCGCGTCGATGGAGAACCAGAGCACGCGCCGCCCGCTGCCGTCGGTCGGCGTCCAGGTGCCGCGCATCGTCTCGCTGAATCCGTGTAGTCCGAGCTTCATGGTCGTGCCCTCCGTCATGCCTTCGCCGCGTGCCGTGCGCGCGGCTTCCTGAGCAAGCCGCGACGTCCCGCGGCGTGCTCTCTCTGTGCGTGGGCGAGCGCCGCCTGCAGCAAGCGCTTGCCGTTCTCCTTCAGATACTCGAGCGTCGCGTGCTCGGCTTCGCCCGGCTCTCCGTCGCGGACCGCGCGCAAGATGCGCTCGAGCGACTCGCGCAAGAAATCGCGGTCCTCGAAGGCGGCCTGGAACACCTGGGCGCGCGAGCGGTAGATCGAGAACATCGAGTTCGCGACGAACGAAAACACACGGTTGCCCGTCGCGCGAACCAGCGCGCGGAAGAACTCGAGCTCGAGGCGCTGCACGTCCTCGACGCGCGCCGTGTCGCGGGCGATCTCCGCGAGCGGCGTCCCGAGGGCGACCAGGTCCGCGCCCGAGCGTCGCTCCGACGCGAGCCGCGCCAGGAACGCGCCGAGCAAGGTGCGCGCTTCGATCAAGTCGTCGAGCATGGCCGCGTCGATGCCGTCGGCGCGGAACACCAGGTGGGCGATCATCTCCGACCCCGCCGTCTCCGCCGGGTCGAGCACGACCGAGCCGATGCCGTGGCGGATCGCGATCAAGCCGAGCTGCTCGAGGCGCATCAGCGCGTGCTTGAGCGAGGTGCGATTGACGCGCAGCGCGTCGGCGAGCTCGCGCTCCGGCGGCAACGTCGCGCCCTTCACGTAGCGCCCACTCAGGATCTCCTCGCGCAGCTTGCTCGTCACGAGATCGACCAGGCTCTTCTTCTCCAACGGCTCGACGTCGACCAATGCAGCCTCCAGCCTGGTGTCCATCCGGCCCGGGCACGGGTCACCCGGTGAATCAGTGGCTCAGCCACTAGACCACGTGGCTCCCGGCCCGTCAAGCCGCGGGAAGTCCCGCCCGCGGCGGGCGTACAACCGGACATGCGGATCGGCGCGGGTATTGGTGCGGTGCTGCTCGCGGGCGTCGGCGGCGCGCTCGCGGTGGGCTGTGGGTCGAGCGGCGGGAGCTCCGGCGGCGACTCGGCGGAGTTCGCGAAGCAGTACTGCGCGCTGTACCAGCCGTGCTGCGCGTCGGCGGGGTATCCCGCGGGCGACCAGGCCGGGTGTCGCTCGTTCTTCGGCGGGCTGCCGGTCACGGACGCCGCGGCGGCGCAGCAGTGTCTCGACGACCTCACCGCGGAGTCGAGCGATCCGGGCTTCTGTCACTTCGAGACGCCGCAGCCGGCGTCGTGCGCGAAGGCGTATCCGCAGACATCGCAGCACGGTACGAAGAAACCCGGTCAGGCATGCGACACGACCAGCGATTGCGCGCCGCAGACGAACGGCGACGTGACGTGCTTGCCGGGTAGCGCGTCGTCGATCTGCCAGGTCGCGGTCCACGCCCAGGTCGGGCAGGCGTGCCAGGGCACGGTCGACGGCAACCTCACGATGATCACCGGCGACAGCAGCGGAACGGCGGTGCCGTACTGCTACCGCTCCGAAGGCGTGTTCTGTGCCGGTGACGCCACGTGCCAGGCGCTGCTCGACGTCGGCGGCGCGTGCGCGGATTACGGCGCGTGCAAGGACGGCGCGTGGTGCGACAGCGGTACCTGCGCGCCGCGCGTCGCGGTCGGCGGCGCGTGCACCGGCACGGAAGCGTGCGTGGACGGCGCCTACTGCGACAATTTCCCGAGCGGCAGCTGTGCGCCAAAGCTCGCCGAAGGCGCGGCGTGCGATTCGAACGAGCAGTGTGTCACGAGCTATTGCGACAGCACGGCGATGACGTGCGGCCAGTCGCACCTCGGCGACCTGGGCCTGCTGTTGGTCTGCCAGTAGCTCGGCGCGCCGCACGGCACTACCGCATGGATTGGGGGTTGCCGGTCCGGCGCGGAAGCACGCGAGGCGTGACGCGGGGCGCTTGGGCGCGCTTCGCGCCGGTTCGCGGCGCCACTGCGGCGCCTGCGCCGCGGCTTCAGCGGACGCACTGCCGCCGCTTGCGGCGGACTGGAATCATTACTACAAGTAAGGAATGGCGGAGGCGACGCTCACCAGCAAGGGCCAGGTCACGATTCCCAAATCGGTCCGCGAACACCTGCGCATCGACGCCGGCGACCGCGTGGACTTCGTGGTCACGGAGGCGGGAGACGTCGTGCTTCGCCCTGCGCGCCGCGACATCGGGGAACTGCGCGGCTTCCTCCCGAAGCCGCGCAAAGCGGCCAGGATCGAAGACATGGACGCCGCGATCCGGCGCCATCTTGCGGCGAAGTATCGGCGTTCCCGGCGAGGCTCGTCGCGGTGAGAGTCGGCGTCGATACCAACCTGCTCGTGCGGTACATCACACAAGACGACGCGCGCCAGGCCCGGCTCGTTGACGCGTTTCTCGGCGACGCGCTCGGGCATGGCACGACGCTCTGCGTGAACGGCATCGTCCTGTGCGAGCTCGCGTGGGTTCTCGACGCCTTGTACGGATACTCGCGGCAGGAGATCGTCTCGGCCCTCGACGCGCTCGCCGACGTCGAGCAGATCGAGATCGAGGCTCGCGATCAAGTGCTGCGTGCCATCGACGACTTCCGGCGCGGCCCGGGCCAGTTCGCCGACTATCTGATCGGCCGTCGCAACGTCGCCGCGGGATGCGAACACACCGTGACCTTCGACAAGAAGCTCGGGACGGCGGCGATCTTCCGCGTCCTGCGCTGATCGCGTAGGTCGGATGATCTCCGCGCGTCACGCGACCCGCGCTGCCGCGCAGCGTTTCGCCCAACCCGCACGCCGAACGTTGCTGATTCGGTCAACTATTCCAGTTACTTGCGCGCACGTCGAGACCTGCACCGATCTCCCTCGATGCTCGCGAGACCATTGATCACCCATCCGCGGCCTGGCGGTAGAGTCGTGGGCCGTGACCGCCAAGCTGGATCTCATCTCGCAGCTTCGTGCGATGGCTGGCGTGCGCGACGCGCTCGGCTTCGACCGGGTACAGCGTGCGCATGGTCGTCACGCTCCACGCGATGCACGACGCGGAGTTCACGCGGGTAACGCCGATGAGCGTCGCGGCTCCCGGATCGTGCTGCTGCCGCCCCAGGCACGGCGGCGGGGCCGTTGATCGCGCTCGGCATTCCGCGGGGCTTCGAGGCCGCCCAAGCACATCTCGATGCATAGCTGCATAAAGCGCTACACTGGCGTCGTGTACACGGGGGTTGGCGGCGAGAGACTGCTGGAGCTTCGCTTCACCAATCTCGCCGCGCTCGAGACGGACTTCGAGCAGAACCTCCGGCGCGGGCGCGCGTTCGTCGCTGGTGCCGAGGGCATCTCCGAGCGCGCGCTCTGCACGCTGGTGATCGTGCACCCGACGCAAGACGCGACACTCGAGCTCTCCGCCGAGGTCGTGTACGTGAAGTCCGACGATCCCGGCAGGGGCGTCGGACTCCAACTCGCACCGTTCGACGCCACGACGATCGAGGCGTTGCGCGCGTTCGTGGAGGCGTCCACGCCTTCCGACGCCGACGCCGACGCCGACGCCGACGCCGACGAGCCCGTTCACGCGCACGCCGAATCGACTGGCGCGCAACGTATACGAGCGTGTGCGAGGGCTCTCGTTGGCCGAGCAGCAGCGGATGGGCCGCAACGGCTCGCTTCCCGAGCGCGTCGCGCTCGAGCGGACGTTCGGCCCCGCGGTGTGGGAGGCGCTGCTCTCGAACACCCGGATCTCCGCGCCCGAGGTCGCGCGCATCGCGAAGAAGGGGACGCTCCCGAAGCCGCTGCTCGAGGTGATCGGACTGAACGGCGCCTGGGTTGGATCACCGGAGGTGCAGCGCGCCCTGCTGTCCAACCCGCGCACCAGCGCGACCGTCCTCGCCAAGGTACTGAGGGCGCTCCCGCGGACGGATCTGCAGCGCGTCTCGCAACAGACCGCGTACCCGATGGCAGCACGGCTCGCCGCTCGCAAGTTGATCAAGGGCGGCTGAGCTCCTGGTCCGTCCAGTGTCGACCTCGTCGAAAATTGCTGGTCTTGCCGGTCCGGCGCGGAAGCGCGCGAGCGCCGCGATCGGGCTCGCGGTCCGGGCGTGACACCGAGGTCGCTACTGGCACTTGGTATAGACGAGCTCGAAGCCGCCCGCGTCGGGCGCGTTCTGCATCGTCAGGAGCGTGGGCGTGCCTGCGCTGTCGAAGACGACCGCGGCTTGTCGACCGACGGTCATGCCGTTCGACACCCCGACGTTGGTCGGGAGCAGGTTGGGCCAGGTCGTGTCGGTCGCGCCGATGCGCTGGATCTCGAGCATGTCGAGTCGGTAGGTGAGCGCGACCACGTCGCCCGTGGTCGGGTTCAGCGTCAGGCTCACCGAGCTCGCCGCGCCGAGGTCGGCGGTCGCGAGCAAGCCGGCGCCAAGGTCGCGCCGCGCGTACGCGTGGCCGGCGCGCAGCCACGCGTAGGTCACGCGATCACTGGCATCGGCGACAACGACGGGTTGCGTCGAGGCCGACGCGCTCACGGATTCGACGCTGACAGGCGCGTCGAACGTGCCGTTGCTCGCGTGAAAACGCATCGAGAGGATGTCGCCGTTCGGCCCGGCCGCGTAGGCGACGATGGCGTCTCCGTTGGAGAGGGCGGCGTAGCTGAAGTTCTGGGCGTAGCCGGCCGCGATGACGAAGTCGTGCACGGTGGCCGTCGCCCAGCTGCTGCCGTCGAACGGCGCGACCGAGATGTTCGTCCCGCCGGCGCCGTCGGATGCTTGCCATGCGCCGATCGCCTTGCCGGCGGCGTTGACCGGCAGCGCGTCAGCGCTCCTCCGCTGCGCCCGGCGGGGGTCGGGTCGGGTGCCCGAGCCGTCGGCAATCCCCCGACGTGCTTCTCGATGGCGTCGCCGCTGCCGCCCACGCACCAGGTGCACGGTAGCCAGTGCCAACAAACCGAATCGCACGGCGCTCCATCGGCGGGAATGTCCCCGGGGCATTGCTCGAGCGGCAGCTCGTGAGGACTCGGGCCGACGCCCCGTATCGTCGGGACGTCGCTGGAGCAATAGGCCACGTCGACCCGGCCACAGCCAATCGGAAGGTGCAGATCAACTCTCCTGACAAGGACGGGCGGCACGCGGCACGGGTCATGGCTCGTCATGGCTCTTTGGCTCGACGTACGTTGGGTGGAGTTCCGGCGCCCGCACGCCCCCCACGTGGGGCTGGTCGGCGCTGCGGCGTTCGCGGAAGCGGCGCGCCAGCTCGATGCTGTCGTCCAGCGTCTCGGCGATGCCGCGCGCGAGGTTGCGTTGCCGGCGCTCGGGCGAGCTCGTCGCCAGCGCGATGGGCAACGGCGCCATCGTTTGCTCCGGCGGGCAGCGGCACGGCTCGGGGGGTGTGGTTTGCGGAGCGATTTCGATCGCGATTGGTCGGTCCGGCGCGGAATCCCGCGGCTCGATGTCAGTCGCCGCCATCGGCGTCCTTCGCGCTCGCGTCCGCGTCCGTGATGCCGGCGTCGCTGTATCCCGGGGCGTCGAGCTTGCGGCGGCGCATGACCGCGCCGGTGCCGGGCTGCGTGCCGTGATTCAGCCAGTACACGGCGTTGTCATCGACGGCGACGGCGATGGGATCGTCTTCGTTCGAGGCCAGGACTTCGGGCATGCCGCCGCACAGGCGGATGCGCTTGACGAAACCGCTCGTGGTCGTCCAGTACACGTACTCGTCGTCGATGGCGATCGCCATGCGGTTCTCGGATATTCCCAGTCCGTCTGGTTCGACGAGCGTGCGAGAGGCGGTCTCCGTCGCCCGAAGCACGTGCAATCGGCTGTCGGCACCTGCGTGCGTCCACGCCAGGTTGCCGTCATGGGCCTGGATGGTCGTGGTGTAATCCAACCATTCTCCCGGCTCGACGCCGGACGCGATGATCTTGGCGGCGCCGCCAGTCTTGGGCGCTGCCCGGAGGCTGTATGCTTCGGGGGGGCTGGGGGACCCGATGACCACAGTGTAGAGCCAGTTGCCGTCCACCGCGATGCCCTCGCTCCATTTGGGAAGCTCGGCGACGATGGCGGTGTCGC
The DNA here is from genome assembly GCA_963775185.1 of uncultured delta proteobacterium. Taxonomy (GTDB): domain Bacteria; phylum Myxococcota_A; class Polyangia; order Polyangiales; family Polyangiaceae; genus JAPSGB01. The sequence goes on from CAVZIE010000028.1 coordinate 161,572, forward strand.
ATGGCGCTGAGAGTGGCGCGCGCGCGAAGTAGTTCGGAAGGCCGTCTACAAGTGGGATTGGAAACACCAGGTAGAAGAGCGTCGAGTCGTCGAGAGCCGTGTCTTCGATGCCAGTGTTCGGCAAGCAGGAGGTCGAATACTCGTGGGTAGCACCGGTCGAGACGTTTCCAATCGCGAAGTAGCTGCCCGAGTTCGGCAAGCCGCCGAAGTAGATCTGGAAGAACGAACCCGCGACGCGAAACCATGCTCCACCCTCGCCGTAGCCGGACCAGTCGAAGAGCGGCCGGGGTGGAGCGCTCGCGAGCAGCACCCTAGCGCTTTGGCCGCCGAAGTCGTCCTCGGACCACACCCCGCCAAAGTCCGAGGTTCCGAGCAGCCCGAGGTCGGATCGGCCGGACGCGATCACCTCCGTCGGCCCGAGCGCTCCCGCGTCCGGTGACCCGGAGCAGTGTGACGGCCAATCCACCTCGTCGTCGTGGGCGTCCGTGGCGGCTCCCGAGTCCGCTGCGTCCGTCGACGCATCCATGTTGGCATCTTGCGCCGCGGGCGCGTCGCTGGCGTCGACCGCGGCGTCGACCGTCGGCGCGGTGCTTCCGGACGTTGCAGTCGAGCTCCCGCAAGCGGTGATGAGGAGGGACGCGAAGAGCGCCCGAGCCACGGCGCTACGCGCCACGAGGTGCTCGCATTGCCGTGGTCCAGGCAACGACCGTGTCCCAGGGAGCGGACTTCGGCTGTCCGTCGGATTGGATGAGAACCCGACGACCCGAAAAAGCGCGCCCCGCGCTCATCGACGCCGGTGCCAAGCGAATTGAGACCTTCCCCGGGGCCGCACGGGTGGCAGTCCGCGGAATACGATGCCTTTTCGGGACAGGCCGTGGACGGCGATCCCGTGGTGTCCTGCGCGCACGAACTACACGCGGTTGCGCTGTAGTATCCAGGGTTCGGGTTCGGGTCCGGAACGCACGGCAGGTTGCAGCCCACGCCTTCGACGTGCATCTCGAACAGCGGGAGCCAGATGAGCACCGGGATCCGGAGCTTCGCCTTGTTCCACTCGTCGAACGTATCGGCCAGGGCGATGGACTGGACCGCCGGACCGTCTGTACCCGGCGAGAAGAAGCTCGACGGGAACTCCGTCGTGCGCGAGAGCCACGCCTGCTCGAGCGCGCTTTTCGTGGCGTCGTCGTACGTGGGGTAACCGTATTCCTCGATCACCACGGGGAGGTCGCCCGCGACGTGCAACATTGCGCTGAAGCGATCCTTGACCGCGGAGCTACTCTGGGCGTTGGGGTCGTCAAGTTTGACGTTGATGTCCTTGTTCGGGTAGGTCGTGAACCCGGCGTAGTCGCTGGACGCTTTGAGAGCACGCGGCCAGTCCTCCGTCTCGGCGGCCAAGTACTGGGCGCCGTCGTGTCCCGGCGGCGTCCCCAGCAGCGTCAACACACACCCGACCTTCACGCGCGGCGCGACCTGACGGATATGGTCCGCCACCGCGGCATAGAACGTGACCCACTTCGACCATTCGTCCGTGAACTGTTGTCCCTGGAAGACGCCAAAGTAGACATCGACCTCACCGCCGATCGAGACGTACTTGATCACGTCCTCGAACCTCTGTGGGAGCCCGGCATCCTGGAGGAGCGCATCGACATCGTACCGGAAGTTGTCGAACCTGGCGTTGAACCAGTCCGCCAGCTTGTCGAACGACACGAACTCCTCCGGAATGGGCAGCAGCTTGAGCTTGGTTCGGATCACGTCGAACAGCACGAGCACGTCGATCCCGAGGCTCGCGGCAACGAGAATCTGGAGCCGCTCCTGGATCTCTCCGTTCGAGAAGGCGCCGAAGAGGCTCTGGTTCACGCGCAAGATGCTCGCGCCCCCTTCGACGAACCTGTTCACGCCTTCTTGCCACAGCGACGGCAAGATGCCGTTCCGAGCGGCGTCGCTGACTGCTTGGATTTCCGAGGTGGTGGAAGCGGGTAGGGCGTCGGCGTATGCCGTTGCCTCCGCGACTTCCTGGTGGAACACGCACCAATCCTCGTTGTCTGCACTAGGCCGGCTTCGGGTCGAGAGCTCCCAGAACCCGAACTTCCGCCCTCCGCGGTTGTAGAGCGTTCCGTCCTGTCCGACGATCCACATGCTGCCGTCGGGTCCCGCGGCGATGGCTTTGGCCTTGCCTCTGGTGTCGAGCCAGCGGTTGCCGAAGGTGTCGAGCTGCCAGGCGTCGCCGCTCGAGTCCGTGACGAAGGCCACGCCCTGGTTGTCCACGCCGACGTCGGCGGCCGCGAACGGTGCAGGAACCGACTGCAATGCTTCGACCTGGACCGGGAATCCGTCGGCGTACTGCCAGCCGGGACCGACGAAGAGGTCGCCGTTCTTGCCGACGGCCCACAACGTGTAGAGCGGCGCGCCATCGGACGATCGTGTCCGGGGCGCCCCGTTGCGAGCGAGCGCGATGGCGGCGATCGTGATGCCGCCGTCGACCGGAACGAAGCCGTGTTGGAAACTGAACACTCGACCGTCCATCAGTGTCACGGCGATCTGGCCGTAGGGGTAGTCGTCCTGGGCGTCGCCCGCGCCGACGTCGATTGCGGCGACCGGCGATTGCGCGAGCGACGAGTACAGCGACAGGTCGATCCAGTGCTCGCCAGCGCGTCGCCCGATCTCGATACGATGGTCGGATGTCACGATCACGGGGCTTCCATCCGACAGCACGGCGACACGCGTCGCGGCCGGGGCGCCGTCCGCCCGCTCGAATACCGAGGAGCCCGGACGCAGCACGTAGACGTCGTCGAGGGAACTCACCGCCCAGACGTAGCCGCCCCCCGCCGCCACATCGATGAAGTCGACGTACGCGGCGCCTTGGAGGCCCTTGAACAACGAGACGACCGGGTACTCCGTCCACAGCGCGTTCCTGAACGTGACCGGCTCGTCAAGCAGCAGGCCGCCTCTCGTCCTGAGCGTTGGTCCCTGTGGCTCTTCCACGACCGCATCCGGCCCGCGCAGCAACGGCCCCTTGACGAGCTCGTTGACGTTGTAGCGCGCGTTGGCGGCCTGCGAGCGCGCGCCGAATCGCGCCGCCGCGGCCTTCGCGTCCGCGAGCGATGCGGACGTCGTCGCCGTCGGGCGCCGCGCCGCGAACGCGAGGCTGTCATCGAGCGTGCGGGGCAGCAGGGGCCTGCCTTGCGGGAGCGGCGGCCGGTACGGTTCGGCGGGGCGCAGCTGGCCGCGCTCGAAGCGGCGCGCCAGGTCGTACGACTCGGCGAGCGTGCGGGCGATGCTGGGCGCGGTGCGCGCGCGCCAGCGCTCGGCGAGCTGCTTCGATTCCTCCAGCGTGGTCGCGATGTCGTGCCGGGTGCGCTCGCTGAAGCGCTCGGCGAGGCGCTTGCTGTCGTCGAGCGTCGCCGCCACCGGCGCCCGCACGCCCCCCACGTGGGGCTGGCCGGCGCTGCGGCGTTCGCGGAAGCGGCGCGCCAGCTCGATGCTGTCGTCGAGCGTCTCGGCGATGCCGCGCGCGAGGTTGCGCTGGCGGCGCTCGGGCGAGCTGGTCGCCAGGGCGATGGGCAACGGCGTCATTGTTTGCTCCGGCGGGCAGCGGCACGGCTCGGGTGCGGTCCGCGCCACCGCGATTTCGATCGCGGTGCCGGTGCAGGTTGGCCGGTCCGGCGCGGAATCCCGCGGCTCGATGTCAGTCGCCACCATCGGCGTCCTTCGCGCTTGCGTCCGCGTCCGTGATGCCGGCGTCGCTGTATCCCGGCGCGTCGAGCTTGCGCATGCGCATGACCGTGCCGGTGCCCGTCAGCCAGTAGAGCGCGTCGTCCCCAGCGGCGATGCCGACCGGATCCCGAAACTCGTCGCTCCAGCGTTGCCCTGCCACGAGAATCTCTGGCGTCCCGCCGCAGCGACCGACGCGCTTCACCATGCCCCCCGCCGTCTTCCACCCGTCACCGGAAGCCCAGTAAACCGAGGTCGTATCGATCGCCAACGCCCAAACGCCGTCCGGGTCGTCCACGAGCACGCGCGGCACGGTCGCGCCCGCGGGCAGCTCGTATACGATCTCGTCGCCGGTCGTCCAGAATGCCGCTCCGCCATCGACCAAGAAGCCACCGACCTTATCGGGAGGTCCGCCAAGGTTTTGCGCGAGCATCTGCGGTTGCGCGCTCCAGGCGATGATGCGGGCCACGAAGCTGCCTTCGGTAGCCCAATGGAGAACGTAGGTCCCCGTCTGATCGACCGCGAGGAACCCGTTGATGCCGGACATCTCGTCGGGCGCCGTGCAGTCGGCCGCGATCGAACATCGCTTCAAGATCGGCGGCCAGTCCGCTACGTACACGTACTTCGGATCCAGCGCGAAATTTCGCGTAGTCCGTAGACTCGGCCGAGTGCACTTGCTGCGATCCGTCGAGCGGCCCCCACGTGACCCCCGAAAAGCTGGCGCCGCTATATCCCCATTCGAAGTAACTCACGCCGAAGGCGGCACGGGCGACGTGAACCGCGCCGGGATCGCAGCGCTCCGGGACGCTGAAGACAACGCGTGGCGTGCCACTCTCGATGGCGACAACGGCAAGGGGGCCGGAAGAGGGATCTACTCCGGAGGGATCGATCTCGACCCACACCGGGCCAGAGCTGGACGCCGCGACCAGAGCCAGTCCTTTCCGTCCCGCGACAACGACTTCCGGTTGCCCAAACGTTGCGCCGGGGCCGACTGCGCAGTCCGGAATCGAAGACGAGTCGGCGTCGGAACCCGATGCATCGAGCGCGCCCGTTCCCGCAGCGCCGGCGGCATCCGGAGCGAGCTCCAGACTCGTGGTTCCACACGATGCGATGGACGCGCACGCAACCAGCACTGGCCAGCGCGGTCGTCTAGCCGCCACGAGGCACCCGCAGAGCGCCAGTGAGCGACGACAGTGCGTTCCAAGCTGGTTTGGGCGTCCCGTCCGACTGGATGAGGCCGTCAGACCCGAAGAACCGCTTGTCACGCTCCGTGGGCTCTTGGCCCAGGAAGTCGATCAGCTCGCCGCCACTGCACATGTGACAGCTCGGGTCCACGCACGGATTGCAGGTGGTGGTACAATGCTCGCCGGCATCTTCGATCAACTTCTCCCACGCCGGGAAGCAGGAGCAGCCGTCGCCTTCGACATGCTGTTCGTACGCGGTGAACCAGATCACCAGGGGGATGCGCAGCTTCGCGCTACTCCACTGCTCGAACGCCACTTTCACGGCGCGCTCCTGCCAGCACTCGCCGATGGGGGCACACGTGGGATCCTCGGTCGTGTAGAAGCTCGCGGGAAACGGGCCGTGCTCGGGCCAGGCAGCCAGTAGCCTGGACCGGGTTGCGTCGTCGTAGGTGGGCCAGCCGATCTCCTGGATGACGACCGGCTTGTCGCCCGCCATGGTGAGCATCTGCGTGAACCACGGAGGGATCTCGGCTTCCGGTGGCGACTTGATGTTCATCGGCGGATAAGTCGTGAACGCGAAGTAGTCGCTGGTGGCGTTCAAACGTCGAACGTGGGAGTTGTCTGGGTCAGTCCGCGGCGCTTTGGTGTTGGTGTCGAAGAACCCGGCCCACGCTCCGGCTCGCGTCATCAGCGAACCGAGCTTCACGCGCGGCACGATGCTCCTCAAATATTGTCCCGCGTCCTCATAGAACTCGATCCAGTTGTCCCAAGAGTCCCAGGTGCTCGGCAGCGCGGGCACGGGGTATCCTGGCACGATCGGCTGCGGCGTGTCTGTCAGGAAAAAGTCCACTTCGCCGCCGATGGTCACGTACTTGATCACGTCCTCGAAGGTCTTGCCAATACCCAGCGTGGCAAACAGCGTGTTCACGTCTTCGACGAAAGCACCGAGGAACGTCTTGAACCCCTGCTTCGTGGCATCGGAGTTGAAAGGCAAGTACATGTACGCCTTCGGAACGACCTTCCGCTGCGTCATGATCACGGGAATGATCAGATACACGTCCAACCCCAGCACCGCGCAGATCGACAGGGCCAAGAGCGGGCCGATCGTCCCTTCCGGCAAACCGGTGCTTGTGTCGGGCCAGTTCTGTCCGAGCAGGATCGTCGTCGCGCCGCCCTCCTGGACGCGTCGAGCGTACTCCTGCCACAACGCGGGCAGCGGCCCACCCTGCACCAGGTTCTCGAGCGTGGGTGACAGCGCGGGTGGACTCTTGGTGTAGAAGTCTACGAGACTCTGGACTCCAGCGGCACTGTCCGCACCCAATTGGTCGACGAATGCGCACCAGTCTTGGCCCTTCGAACTCTCCGGACGCGCGCGCAACCCCACGTTCCAGAAGCCGAAGCTCCTGCCCCCCCGGTTGTAGAGCTTTCCGTCCGCACCCACGATCCACATGCTGTCGTTCGGCGCCGCGGCAATCGCGGTAGCGTCGCCTTGCGCGTCGAACCAGGCATCCGTCGCCGGATTCCAGCGCCAGCCAAGTCCTGCGGTATCGACGAGCCACACGATACCGTCTGGGGCAACACCGACGTCAGTGGCTGCTGGTGCCGCGAAAATCGGCAACGATCCGTTGGCGTGGATCTGGATCAGCAGCCCACTACGGTCCAGCGCGTACTGTTCGCCGAGGCGCGCCGTGATCCGTGCGAGCTTGGCGTTGATCGGGAGTTGGTCCAGCGAGTACCAGGCCTCGTACGTCACAGGCAGGAGCGGGTCGGGCTTGTGGATCTGGATGTGGAGGGAGTACGCGCGCCCATTGGCATCGACGGTGAAGATTTCGCCACCTGGATAGCCGCCCGCGTGCACGTCGATGCTGCCCGCGGCCACATCGACAAGCTCCGCGGTGCCTCCAACCTCGGGAATCGTCCAAGTCTCGCCGTGGTCGGCGGTGATCCAGAGGCGACTGTCGCTCGTCAACGCGACCGCATTTCCGTCGCTGGCCGACGCGACCCGGATGAACGATTTTGGGACGCTCGCATGGTGGACGAAGGCCGACTCTCCGGGCTTCAGCACGTACAGCCCCCCCGTTTCGGCGACTGCCCACGCCCACTCGCCGGACGCGGCGACATCGACAAAGCGAACAGCTGGCTCGTTCTCCGCGCCGACTGCCGTCCACAGGGCGTTCTTCAATTTGATCGGCACGGCCACTACACCGACCGGTGTCGAGCCCACCCCCGACGGGCCGACCGGAGGACCAAGTGGCCCGCTGTCGCCGTCACCGAGTACCGTGTACCCGGGAACAATCGCATCCGGCCCGCGCAGCAACGGCCCCTTGACGAGCTCGCTGACGGTGTAGCGCGCGCCGAAGCGCGCCGCCGCGGCCTTCGCGTCCGCGAGCGATGCGGACGTCGTCGCCGTCGGGCGCCGCGCCGCGAACGCGAGGCTGTCATCGAGCGTGCGGGGCAGCAGGGGCCGGCCTTGCGGGAGCGGCGGCCGGTACGGTTCGGCGGGGCGCAGCTGGCCGCGCTCGAAGCGGCGCGCCAGGTCGTACGACTCGGCGAGCGTGCGGGCGACGCTGGGCGCGGTGCGCGCGCGCCAGCGCTCGGCGAGCTGCTTCGATTCCTCCAGCGTGGTCGCGATGTCGTGCCGGGTGCGCTCGCTGAACCGCTCGGCGAGGCGCTTGGAGTCGTCGAGCGTCGCCGCCACCGGCGCCCGCACGCCCCCCACGTGGGGCTGGCCGGCGCTGCGGCGTTCGCGGAAGCGGCGCGCCAGCTCGATGCTGTCGTCGAGCGTCTCGGCGATGCCGCGCGCGAGGTTGCGCTGGCGGCGCTCGGGCGAGCTGGTCGCCAGGGCGATGGGCAACGGCGCCATCGCCCGCTCCGGCGGGCAGCGGCACGGCTCGGGTGCGGCGGTCACAAGCTCCTCCGCGCGGACGCCGGTCGCTCCGGGCGCGACCGCCGCGCAGGAACAAGTGTCGCACGGTAGCAGCGCCGGTGCGAGCGAGTCGCAGCGATCCGCTTCGCCCATGGACTACACGCGGATATCCATCAGCTCGCCGCGGCCGACCACCCACAGCTTCACGCGCGCCTGGGGCGCGGTGCCGCCGAGCTGGATCCGGAGCCGCGCGAAGGCCAGGCGCGTCGTGGCGGTGGGATCACCGTCGTTGGCGGTCTCGACGTTGTCGGCGGTCGCGCTGAGCGCCGCGCCGTTGATTTCCGCGGTGCTATTGCGGTTTGCCCAGCGGATCTGGTCCGGCCCCTGCTCGATCTGCACGGTGAGCGTGGGCGACGTGCCGGAGACCTGGGAGGCGGAGACGCAGATCGAAAGCTGTTCGACCGCGCCGAGCAGATCATCGAAGTGGGGCGGGGTGTACGTCGCGCTCGTACCCTGGACCACGTCGTCGTAGGCGAGGACGTGGAAGCTTCTCATTTGGCGAAGTCCCGGCCGACCCACCAGAGCTGCAGGCGCGTCTGCGGGCTGGTGCCGCCGAGGACGATCTTGAGACGCATGAAGCGCAAGCCGTTGTTGAGGTAGCCATCGGACCCTGAGCCGACCTTGTCGGCGCCGGTGAGCGCGACCGCGTTGATCACCGGGGCACCGGCCCAATCGCCCCAGTAGACGCCATCGCCGGACGTCTGCACCGACACGGTGAGTGTCGGCGAGGTGCCGGAGAACTGCGACGCGATTGCCGACAGGAAGAACACGTCGCCGACGCCCATCGGCGTGTTCCACTTTGGATCGGTGTACACCGCGCTCGTTCCCTGCACGACGTCGTCGAATACGAGATCACATGTCCTCAACATCACTGTTCCTCCCTGCGTGGCCGCGCCCAGGGCGGCGGCGGTGCTGCGAGCGCTTGCGCTCGAGACGGGGAGCGACGGCGTCGCGGAAACCCGCGTGCAGCGGCACGCCGCATCCTGTCCGTCGTTCCCTCCCATGCGCACAGGGTGCCATTGTTTTTTTTTTTCTTGTCAAGCCGATACGCGTCGAAGTTCGCGTGACGCATCGCGGCTCGGTCCGGAGGGTGATGCGGATACGGCAGGGCGGAATATCGATGTCCGGACTTCTTCCTTGATTCCGCGCCGGACCGGCATACGACACGGTGTAACGGTCGCGTGGCAGTGCGACGCTTCCACATCGCGACGCTCGCCGATGGCCCGGCATCCGCGCGCTCCGCGCTGAACCAATCGCGCGCGCTCGCCCTGCTGCGTCGCAAGGGCGTGATCGCCGCTGACGAGAGAGCGGCAGCGGAGCCAGCGTGGTCACCCCCGATGCGACGCTCGCGGAGAGCGAGCCCGCGCTGGCCGCGCTCGCCGCGGCCTCCGTCGCCGGCACCGTACCCGCCGGGCCCGCGCTGCGCCGGCAGGATCCCATCAAGCTCCGAAGCACGGCGGAGCTCGCGCATACGAAGGGCCTGTGCGCCGCCAGCACGGCTTCTCGCTCCACGCCGCGACCACCAGCTCGTCGCCGACGATCTGGTGCGATGGACGCTCAAGCGACCCTTCAGTGATGGCACCTTCGCCCTCGAGATGGATCCGCTCGGCCTGCTGGTGCGGCTCGCGAGCTCCGTGCCGCCGCCGCGCATGAACCAGCGGGCGCGACCTGGGGCGACACGGAGTGGTGCGAGCTCGCCGTCGTCGATCGCGCCGCGATGGCGGCCACCGAACGCCGCGCCGTCATCACGCCGCGCGGCGGAGCGCCGCTTGCCGTCGATCTGTTCGACCTCGCGCGGCACGCCGCCCGGCGTGCTCGCCGCGACGCTGGGCCGACCTCGGCGAGCGCACGCGGATGAGATGCTTTTCCATCGATCCCAGCATCCAGTCGAGCCTGAAGTTCCTGCGCAAGACGCCGTGGGCACGCGCGAAGATCGAGAGCCTGTACCTGTTCATGCTGCGCGAGCAGAAGCGTGGCGCGCGCTAGCCAGCGCGCTCAGCGCGCCGCGCGCAGGGCGGCGGCGACGTCCGCGGCGCGCGGCGCCAGATCGACGGCGTCGCATGGCACATAATCTTCGACGTGGACGACGCGCTCGGGCGGCGAGCGGAACGGCACCTCGGTGGCGGAGAGCTTCACGCTGCCGGCCCACGGCACCAGCTCGGTCGGCGACGCCCCCGCGCGCCCGACCACGGCGACCACGGCGCAGCCGCCACCGGCGCGCGTGACCAGCGCGCCGACGCGCGCCGCCCGGCAGCCGCCTCGCGGGCAGACGCGCTCCGGCTCCGGCCGCACGTCGACGCTCGCGCCGCCCTGCTTCGCGATGCGCGCGAGCTCGGCCTGGACCCGCCCTGCGAGCTGTCGCAGCGCCGCGTCGGGCGGCGGCGCGCCCCGCGGCTGTACGATGCGCGGCCACAGCACGACCACGCCGCCGGCGGCGCCGACGGAGCGACTGATCTCCGGCGCGTCGTTGGACGCGGCGGGCGCCGCGGTGACGGCCTCGGGTGTCGCCGCGGGGGCGCCCGCGCCCGGGACCGGCGGCTTGGTGATCGCGTAGCCGCTTCCGTGCGGCGCGTTCTCCGGCGTGTCCGGCTCGTGCTTCACGCCGCCGCCGCAGGCGAGCAACACCGCCGCCAGCGCCATGCCCAGGGCCGTGCTCTCGCGCATCGCCGGCGATGATACCAGGTCCGGGCTTCAGCTGCGCCGGCGCCAGAAGCGACGTAGCAGCGCGATCCCCAGGAACGCGAACGCGCCGAGCTCGCCGTGCGGCGTGCCCGCCGGCGCGTGGCAGCCGCAGGCCGAGACGTTGGAGCGCGAGCCGCCGTCGTTCGACGGCGGGACCGGGACGAGGTTGTCCTTGTTCCAGCGCGTCCAGCACGCTCTTGATCTGCTTCGAGTTGTCGGCGAGCGGGATCGCGCTGTCGCCGGCGGCCGGATACTCCGTGACCGTCTCCGCCCAGGGCAGGCTCGCGTCGAAGGCCGGCCACTGGAGCGGGCTGGTCATCGCGACCTCGTTGCCGTCGCCGAGCTCCATCACCGTCTGCGCGGCGCAGGTCAGGCGTGCCGTCGCGGAGAGTGTCGCGGACGTGCCGGGGAGCGAGCCGGGCCACTCGCGGAATTCGGGATCGGCGGTCATCTCCGCCGGAGAGATCGTGGTGTACAGGCGCGTCAGGAACGGGTTCCCGTCGAGGATCGAGATCGCGTGCTCGCCGGGCTGGACGATCAGCGTGTCGAAGTCGGCGCCGAACGCCGCGGCGTCCCACGATGCGGCATCGATCTGGTCCTGGTAGCAGGACAGGCAGCTATAGAACGCGCCCTCGCCGACGCCGGCCGGCGCCGGCAGATAGCGGCGCAATAGCGGCAGCACCAGCGGGTGGTAGAACGCGCAGCTCGACGCCTGCGCGCAGCTCGCGAGCCCCTGGTTGGTCAGGATCGACACGACGTCGGTCGCCGACGCGGCGGCGAAGGCGCTCGCGTCCCAGCCCGGGCTGTAGATGCCGTTGCGCGCCACCACGCTGTCGGTGCCGGCGTACTCGGTGACGAACGCGTGGCCGTTGGCGAGCGGCGCGTCCACGGCGCGCCCGACCGCGTCGTCGTAGTTCTGCGCCAGGTCGACCCAGTCGAAGCGCGCGGGATCGATGCTCACGGACTTGTACTCGCCGGTCGGCACGACCTGGTGCTGCCCGAGGAAGAACGTGCGCACGCCCATGTCCTGCTTGGCCGCGATGCTCGTGAGCTTGAGCGGCACGCACGGGCTGTCACCGGTGTAGCGGATCACCAGCGGGTGGATCTCGTCCGAACCCGCGTCGGGATTCAGCTTCACCGCGACGAACACGTAGCCCTTCGACAGATAGTCCGTGAGGATGGGGCCGGCAGCCGGATCAGGCAGGTAGCTGTTGTCCGTGAGCCAGGTCGTGAGCTCGGCGGCGCTGGCGGGCTGGAGCACCACGACGTCGTAGGCGCCGACCGACTGGTGCGTGGCGTCGGGCTCCGCGCCGTGCCAATCCGGCGGCGCGTAGCCCCCGCCGCCCGCCGAATAGGCGGCGGTCCCGGAGCTGTCCGACGAGCTGCACCCGACGCCGCCCGACGAGTAGCCCGGGCTCGAGCCGCACGCGTCCGCGCTGCCCGCCACGTTGAACGTGGGCACGGTTCCGGTGAGCAGCGCGTCGAACAGCGGCTCGGATCCGACCTCGAGCTCGGGCACGGTCGGTACCGGCACGATCCAGGCGAAGCGCGCGGGGTCGCCGCTGTACTGGATCTGGACGTGCGCCTCGACTGTTCCGCCGCTCATCACGAACAGCACGTTCTCGCCGGTCTGCGCTACCGGCATCGGGGGCTGGCCGGGCGCGGGCGCGTCGCAGAACGTGCCGCCGCACGCGGTGGCGGCCCGCGGCGCGGTCGCGACGCCGGCTGTCACGATCATCGCGAGTCCCCAAGCTACGACGTTGCGCATCCCGCCCTCCAGCTTCGACAAGTCAAGAGCCCCGAGCGCACCCCGCGCGCGGCAAGCGCCGAACTTGAGCAAGGCGCGTGCCACGCGCGAGATATGGTGTTTCCGGCGCGCGGGATTCCGCGCCGGACCGGCACCCCATGACATTTCTTTCACGGTCGGCCGGAACCGCGAGCCTGCGCGCGCTGTCCATGAGGGCGATGCAGAAGCTCCTGGCCGTGCTCGTCGCCGGTGTGGTGGGTTGCGCGTCGCCGCCTCCTGCCCGGGTGCGGAGCGCGCCGCCGATGAGCCTGCCGCAGGTCGCGTCGCCGGTGGCGGCGGCGATCGTGCCGGGTCCCATGCCGCGGCGCGGCGTGAAGCCGATGGACGGCGAGATCGGGACCGCGCATCCGATCCTGGTCGATCGAGCGGCACGCGACGGTCACTGGCTGGTGATCTGCCAGGCGCGCGAGGACACCAACCACGACGGCGCGATCCGCGCCGCCTTCGGCATGCACGGCGACGTCTACGGTGATCGCATGCGGCCGTATCTGGTGACGGCGCCGGGCGCGGGCGAGCCCATCGATGCGTTCGTCGCTGCCGATCCGCGCGGACGCTTCGTCGCGGTGATCGAAAGCGAGAAGGTGGTGCTGGTGGACACGTATACGGGCCGGCGCCTCGAGTTGCCCGACGCCGATCCGCGCGACGATCCATCGCCGTTCGGCCCGCATCGCGCGGCGTCGTTCGACGCGAGTGGGCGGCACTTGCTCACGATCGCCAAGGGCGAAGCCGCGGCGGTGGAGGTGCGCGATCTCCAGACCGGCGCGACGACGCGCATCGCCGCCGGCAGCGGCCGGCTGTGGCGCGCGCGGATCGACGGCGCGTACGTCGTGCTGCGCGTCGTCGACGCGCACTGGCCGGCCCCGATCACGTGGCTGGCCCGCCGCGGCTGTCGCGGCACCGTCGCGTCCTACGGCGTCATGGGCATGACGGGCGATCAGCCGCAGACGCGCGTCGCGCCCATCGACGGCGGTCCCGCGCGCGACGTGCCCGATCTGATCCGTCCCCTGGGCGACGCGCTGCTACGCCGGCAGGAAAGCGGCGCGCTCGTGCTCGAGCGTCGCGACGGCACGCTCGTGGAGATCGCGAGCGCACGCTGCAATGGCGTGCTGCGGGAGGCCGACCCGGCGAGCGGACGCGTGCTGGTGGCGTGCCGCAGCGGCGACGGCGATCGCGGCCGGCTCGAGATCGACGGCGTCGGCTTCCATCGCGAGCTCGGCATTGCCGTCGACACCATGGGCGACGAATGGAGCCGCCGCCCGCGTCGCCAAGTCATCGAAGCCGGTGGTACGACGGTCGTGGATCTGCGGGCCGGGCGCGCGCGCCAGTTTCCGATGGACTTCGACCACGAGGGCGGCCGACTGCTGGCCACCTTCGGAAGCAGGGTGTTGGTCCAGCGCGGAACCCAGTTGTCCGTCGGCGCCCTCGACGTGGCGACGGAGCTGCCGCTTGCGGCGCCGGTGCCACAGTACCCGGTGTACTTCCAGAGCGGCTCGTTCGCCTGGGCCGAGCCGTGGGTCGTCAATCTCGCGAGCGCGCGCGTCGTCGGTCGGATAGACGAGCCGGTGCTGGCGATCGCGCCGAGCGGCTACGTGCTCGCGCCGCGCGCTCCAGCAACGAAGCCGCTCGTGCGCATCAGCGGCGTCGTGCCGCACGGACCGCTGGTCTGGCGCTGGCCGGTCGCGCCGCCGTGAGCGGCGCGCCGATTCAGTCCGGCCAGGTCGCCACGGCGCTCGACGAACGAACGACGTAGGCTTCAATCTCCGACGCCGGCAGGCTCGCCGAGCCCGACCAGTCCGTTCGCGAGGTTCGAGTTGGCGCCCGCGAGCCATGCCTTGGCTTGCAGCGTCTCGTTGAACTTGCCGTCCGCGGTCGAGAAGTGCAGCTGCACGCCGTCGATGGCGACGCGCGCGTCGGCGAGGGGCACACCCTTTTCCGCGTACGGCGGATAGCAGGTCGCGGTGGGCGTCGCGGGCCACTGCAGCGTCATCGACAGCGCCGTCGCGTCGATCCGTTGCGCGTCGGCCGTGACGTAGCCCAGTGTCGTCTGGATGCTGTCGGCACGCTGGTCGAGGATCGCCTGGCCGGTCAGGCCCGCGATCTGCGCCGCACGTCGCGTCCAGCGTGTCGAGGGGCGTCTCCCCGTAGCTCTTGCCGCCGCCGCCGGCATTGCTCGAGCTGCTAGAGCTGCTCCCGCATCCTGCAAGCGCGATGGCGGCCGCCGCGATCATCCACTGGCGCATGGCCCCACGAGCATAGCCATTCCGTGGGGTTGGCCGCAAAGGTGCGCCCGGGCCTTGGCTTGAGCTAGGCTTTTGCGCGCGGTCAATCCCGCGATCCCGGAGGATCCCATGTCCGAGTCGAACGACTTCTCCCGCCGCCACTTCCTCGGCAGTGCCGCCGCTCTTGCCGGCGCCGCCACTCTCGGAACCGGCCTGCTGTCGGCCGGCGACGCGGCCGCCAAGGGCGAGAGCCTGATCGCGCACCCGCCGGCGGGCTTCACGCCGATGAAGAAGCCCGGGCACATCGTCAAGGTGACCAAGGGCAGCGACCTCGCCGCGCTGATGCAGACCAATCAGCTCTGGCCGAAGCCCGAGGTCGCGCGCGCCATGCTCGAGAAGGCGCTCACCACCTTCACCGGTGCCAGCGACATCCCTGGCGCGCTCGCCAAGTTCATCCACAAGGACGACGTCGTCGCCGTCAAGGTCAACGGCATCGCCGGCCAGCACGGCGCCACCATGGCCGTGAACTTCGAGATGATCCTGCCGGTGGTCGAAGGCTTGATCGCGATGGGCGTGCCCGCGAACAAGATCACCGTCTACGAGCAGTTCGGCACGTACATGAACGGCACGCGCACCAAGCAGAGCAAGCTGCCGCACGGCGTGAAGGTCGGCATCCACGGCAACGCCGACGCGACCATGCACGAGATCCATGTGTGCAAGGGCATCCCCACGAAGTACGTGCGCTTCCTCACGGAGGCGACGGCCGTGATCAACATGACGCAGATAAAGGATCATGGCATTTGCGGCTACACGGGCTGCCTCAAGAACATGACGCACGGCTCGATCATCAACCCGTCCAAGCACCACGCGCACCACGCCTCGCCGCAGATCGCCGAGCTGTACGCGCACGAGATCATGCAGAGCCGCGTGCGCGTGCACATCACCGACGGCTTCAAGCTCATCTACGACCAGGGCCCGCTCGACAAGAACCCGAAGCGCCGCATCCTCCACGGCGCGGTCTACGTCGCCACCGATCCGGTTGCCATGGACACCATCGGCGCCGGCATCATCGACAAGGTTCGCCAGGAAAACGGCTTGAAGACGCTGAAGCAGGCCGGTCGCGAGCCGACGTACATCCGTATCGCCGGCGAGAAGGGTGTCGGCGTGTACGACCCCACGAAGATCCACGTCGCCGAGACCACGGCCTAGGTCTCGACGCGGTTTCGACGACGCGCGGTGAACGCGCGACGCCGCGCGTTCACCGCGCGCGATTTGCGAAAGTGCGTCGTTCGTGCTACCGTATGTGCGTCGTCGAGCTTCGCGCGCGCCTGTGGGAACGGGCTCGCTCCTCGACGTCCGCAAGCGCGGGTGCTTGCAGGAAGGGTGAGATCCGGTCTGCGCGGTCGAGTGGTCAAGCTTCGTCTTCTCCTGGTGCTGCTGGTGGCGCTGTTTGGCTGCGCCCGCGAGCAACCGGGTCTCCGCTTGGCCAGTCCTGTCGAACCGCAGGCGATCTTGCTGCCCCTGCCCACGGCGTCGGTCGCGCCAGCCCCCGCACCGCCCGAGGCGTCGCATACCGCCGTCGTGCTCGTCACCATCGACGGCGTGCGCTGGCAGGAGGTGTTCGGCGGCGTGGATCGGCGTCTCGCTCGCGAGCACGGTCTGGCGGCGTCGGAGATCGTCGGCCCCGCCGCGCTGGTGCCCGAGCTCCACGCGCTGGTCGTGGGGGAGGGAGCGGCGATCGGCGCGCCGGGCAGCGGCGAGCCGATCGCCGCCAGCGATCCCGCCGTGAAGTCCCTGCCCGGGTACATGGAGATCACGAGCGGGCGCGCGGTGACAGATTGCGCGACGAACCACTGCCCGCGCATCACGGCGCCCACAATCCTCGATCAGCTGGCGACCACGCCGGACGTGCAGCTGGGCGACGCGGCGGTGATCGCGTCGTGGCCCGGCATCGCCAGCGCCGCGGCAGCGCACCCGTCGCACATCGTGCTCTCGGCAGGGCGCACAACCGGCACCCATCTCACGCGCCTGCGCTTCGATTCCACGGCGACGAAGCTCTGGTCCGCGGGCAAGCGCTCCGGCGCATTGCCCGGCTACGGCGACTATCGTCCCGACCGCTACACGGCGGCGATCGCGCTCCACTACCTGCGCGCCCGCCACCCGCGCTTCCTGTTCATCGGGCTCGGCGACACCGACGAGTGGGCGCACAAGAACCGCTACCGTCGCTACCTGGACGCGCTGCATCGCGCCGACGCGCTGGTCGGGGAGGTGGTGCGCACGCTCGCATCGCTCCACGAGCGTGGCTGGTCGACGGCGCTGTTCGTGACGGCCGATCACGGCCGGGATCCCGAGTGCCGGAACCACGGCGGCGTGGCGTCCGCGGCGCGCACGTGGCTGGTCGCCGGCGGCTCGCTCGTCCGCGCCCACGGCCGGGTGCGCGCGCCGGTGAAGCGCTACCTCGCCGACATCGCACCGACGCTGCGCAGCCTGATGCAGCTGGACGCGGACACCGACGCGCGCGCGGGCCACGTGCTCGATGAGCTGCTCGTGTCCGACGTCACGGCGCGCGTCGCGGCGCGGGATCGCGACTGAGCCGGCGGCACGCGCTTCCGTGTCGCGCTCGGCGGATGCCTGCAAATTCCCGCGCGACCTGACGGTCGTCAGGCCTGCGCGCACCGCGGGTCGTTTCGCGGCATGATCGCCGGGCGATGGTGATCACGCGTCGACGCGTGCTGCAGGTCGGACTCGGTCTGACGGCGACGGTGCTGCTCGGCGGTGGAGGGCTGCTCGCGCTGCGCGGGCGCGCGCCCAACGTCACGGGCCTGCGCGTCCTCGGCGATCAGGAGTACCGGACGCTCGCGGCGGTCGCGCGCGTGCACCTGCCCGCGGGCGGAGCGATCGCGCCCGGCGCCGATCAGCTCGGGCTCGCGCGGCAATTCGACGCCTACCTCGCCGACGAGCCGGCCGACGTGCAGCGCGACGTGCGTCGCGCGCTCGCGCTGCTCGAGTACGGTCCGGTGATGTTCGATCGGCGCTTGGCGACGTTCTCGAACCTGACGCCGGCGGCGCAGCTCGCGCACTGGAAGCGCTGGCTCGATGGCGACTCGCTGGTGCGGCGGCAGATCGCCTGGACGCTCAAGAAGTACCTGTCATTGGTGTTCTACGACAGCCCCGCGGTGTGGCCGGCGATCGGCTACCCGGGGCCGTCGTTCGCGGGAAACCGTCCATGAGCGGCGCGATCATCGACTTGTCGAAGCTGGCGCCGAAGCCGCGGCTCGACGCGGAGATCTGCATCGTGGGCTCCGGCTGCGGCGGCGGCACGGCGGCGCGCGTGCTGGCGGAAGCGGGACGCGACGTGGTGGTGCTGGAAGAGGGCGCAGATCTGACCGGCGCCGCGCTCACGCAGCGCGACGCCGCGATGTACGATCAGCTCTACATGGATCGCGGTGGTCGCGCGACCGCCGACCAGTCGATCTCCATTCTCCAGGGCCGCGCGCTCGGCGGCGGCGGCGTGATCAACGCCTGCGACGTCGTGCCGATACCCGACGCGGTGCTGGCGTTCTGGCAGAAGCGCCGCGGCCTGTCCGATTTCTCGCCGCGAGCGCTGGCGCCGCACGCCCGGGCGGCGCTCGAGGACCTGTCGGCGACGCGCATCGTCGAAGGTCAGCTGAACCGAGCGAACCAGCTGCTGCGCGCTGGTGCCGAAGCGCTCGGGCTCCGCGGCGAGAACATGCTGCACAACCGCGTCGGTTGCCTCGGCCTCGGGACGTGCCTGATTGGCTGCCCGGCGAACGCCAAGAGAAATCCACGCTTCGTCTCTATCCCGATGGCCGTGGACGCCGGCGCGCGCTTCTACCTGCGCGCGCGCGCCGTGCGTGTCGAGGACGCCGACAGTGAGCTCAAGCGCGTCCTGGTCCGGACCCTCGATCCGAAGGGCTATCACGAGCAGCGCTCGTTCGAGGTGCACGCGAAAGTCGTGATCCTGGCGGCGAACGCCGTCGCGAGCGCCCAGCTGCTGTTGCGATCGGGCATCGGCAACCGGCATGTGGGGCAGAACCTGACGCTCCAGCCGCAGCTCCCGGTGACAGCGTTTTTCGACGAACGCATCGACGCGTTCCGCGGCATTCCGCAGGCGTACGCGGTGACGCACCACGAGCGCATCGATCCGGATCGCGGCCTCGAGGGCTACCGCATCGAGGCGATCATGGGAACGCCCGGCATCGTCTCGACGATGTTTCCGTACACCGGAGCCGAGGGCAAGCGCCTGATGACCGACTACAATCACGTCGCGGCCGCGCTCCTGCTCGTGCCGGACGCGCCGTCAGGCACGATCGACGTGTCCGACACCGGGCGACCGCTCGTCAGCTACGATCACCGGGACGAGCACAAGCAACGGCTGCGCGCCGCCATCAAGACCGCGGCGCGCATCTACCTCGCGGCGGGCGCGCGCCGCGTGCTGGTCCCGACGCTGCCGCCGCTTGAAATCCGCTCCAAAGCGGAGCTGTCGAAGGTCGACGCGCTCGCCTTCCAGCCGGTGACGGCGCCGCTGCTCTCGGCGCACCAGCAAGGCGGCGTCTGCTTCGCCCCGTCGGCGAAGGACGGCGCCGCGGATCCCGACGGTCAGGTGTACGGGACGCGGGACGTCTACGTCTTCGACTCGTCGGGGTTCCCGTCGAGCTCGTCCACGCACACCATGGCGCCGATCATCACGGTGTCGCGGTACCTGTCGGCGCGGCTCCTGTCACGCTTGCATTGAGCGTGCGGACGATCCGCCGCCCGACGTCCGCCCAGACCAGCGCAGCCAGCGGCCACCACAGCGCGATCCACAGCGGTACGCCGCCGATCCAGCCGAGGTGATAGCGATGCAGGCCGCCGAGCTGGATGTACGCCACCTCCGTCGCCGTGCCGCCCAGCGCGAACACCCCGAGCACGACGAGCTCGCGGCGTGTCGGGCGCAGCGCGACGGCGGCGATCACCAGCGCCGCCGCGAACGGCAGCCACGAGAGCCAGGGATCGAGGAAGAGGCGGTAGATCGCCTGGCGCGTCGCCACGACCAGCGCGAGCTCCAGGCCGAGCAGCGGCAGGCTGCGCGGCGCCTGGGGGAGCGAGAGCCGTCGCCACGCGAACAGCGTGAGCACGAAGCGCAGGATCAAGCCCCAGTAGAGCAGCATCCACAGCGGGATCGAGACCGGCAGATAGTAGTCGTAGACGCGGTGGACCACGACCGACTGGAGGTCGTTGGCCGCGCCGAGCAGCGTACAGATCCCGAGCAACACGATTTCGCCGGCGGCGCCGGTGTCGCGCTCGCGTCGCGGCAAGAGCAGCCACAGCACGGTGCGGATCGCGAACAGCAGCACGATCACCGCGGTCATGAACGCCAGATGCTGCGCAGCGGCGCAGATGGCGGTGCTCGCCAGGGCAATCGAGGCGGCGTCCAGGGCGAACGCGCGGTCGCCGGTCATCAGGTCCGGCTCAGGAAGCCGGAGACCGCGGACACGAGCCCGAAGGGCGACGCGAGCCCGTGCGCGTACTCGTCGGTGGTGTAGTTCTGCGCCCAGCCGCACGCGGCGCCGCAGCGCTGCTGGAAACCGGCCGGATCGACGAGCTGCCGCGCGTGGTCGTAGAGCGTCTCGACGTCCTTGAACTGCAGGACGTCGAGCCAGGTCGGCGCGATGTCGGCACTCGCCTTGCACGGCCAGGCCAGCCGCCCGTCGTGGTCCACGTGCGGTTTGAGCGTGTTCCTGCAGTCGAGGCTCGCGTTCCGGAGCAGGCGCTGGTTCATGCGCAGCGAGCCGGCGATGCGCGCTCCCTTGCGCTTGCGCTCGAGGATCGTGTCCACAAGGCTCGCGTACTCGGGATCCTCGAGCAGCGCGGGATCGACGCGCGGTCCGAGGTTGTGCGGTACCGGACAGAACCAGATCCCGAGATCGCAGGCAAAGTCGAGCACGGCGCGGGCATCGTCCACGTGGCCCGGCTGGATCACCGTGTTGACCATGAGCTTGAGGTTCATCTCCCGCGCGAGCTCGTGCACCACGAGCAGGTTCCTGAGCACCTCCTCCGGGCGCTCGTACTTCCACATGCGCGACAGCACATCGAGATCGAGCGCGTCCAGGCTCACGACCATGATGTCGAGATCGGCGAGGAAGCTCCGGTACGCCGGCTTCGGCAAGAGCCGGTCGAGGGCGCTGCCGTTGGTGTTGATGACGATCGGATAGTACGCGAGCCGGTGCGCCTCCCGCACGAGCTCGGGCAGATCCTTGCGCAGCGTCGGCTCGCCGCCGGAGAAGTACACGGAAGGCGTGCCGGTCCGCATGATGCGCAGGAGCTGTTTGCCCCCTGCGGTGTCGAGGGATCCGGCCAGCGGCAGCTCGGGATAGCGCGCTCCGCGGTGGTCGTCGCAGTAGTCGCAGAGGAAGTTGCACGCGCGGTGCGTCGTCCAGATGAAATAGAGCGGCCGGAGATCCTCCCGACCCTGGCGTGCGAGCACGCGGTTCGCCCGGTAGTTCCGCGCCGCCGTGCCGAACGATGCGGCGCGCCGGCGCCACTCGACCGGGCCGGTGCGCGGCCGCTCGAGCGCGGGACGCAAACGATCGGCGATCGCCGACGCCTCGCGTGCGAGACGCGGCCAGCTCGGGTATCGCTTGCCGGGCTTGCTTGGCGGGATGCCGACGACGGTCACCGTTACCCCCGTGGTTCGAGCCACGAGCGTGCAGCCCGCGCTCGCTGTCGACCATGACGGACGTCACGCCGATGTCAGAAGCGCGCCGAGACACCGACGTTGCGGCCGGCGACCGCCGTCGCGCTGCGGCCGACGCGGCGCCCATCGTGGACGAACAGCACGGTATGCGCGCCGGGCGACACGATCACGCCGGGTCGCGGCGTCGAACCGAGCGGGCGGCCATCGAGCAACACGACCGCCGACGGGTGCGCGTAGAAGCTCAGCCGCGCCGGGCCGGAACGCACCGGCGCTTCGCGGCGTGGTGCTGGCTCGGGTGCCGGCGGCAGCGAGTCCAGCTTGGCGACCTCCGCGCTGTGCGATGGCGCGGGCGACGCCGAGGCGACCGGCGCCGGCTCGGGGGCAGGCGCGGCGGCGTGCGTGCTTCTCAACGTGAAGTGGACGGCGCCGTCGCCGTCGGCTTCGATGGGATCCGCCGGAGCGTAGCCGTCCGCGCGGATCGACACCCAGTGCCGTCCGGTCACGTCGTGCAGGCGACACGGCAGCACGCCGCAGATCTCCCGGCCGTCCAGGAACACCGTCGCGACGCCGATGGAGTGGCCGTCGGTGTCCGTCGCCGTGACGGTGGGCGGCGCCGCGTCGTCCCCGCGCGTCTTGATGATCAGGAGCCCGACCAGTAGCAGCGCCGCCGCGACGTAGATCGCGACGAACGCCATCACCGTGCGCGAGGGGCCCGCGGGACGCGCCGGCGCGAGCGCCAGCATCGGCGGCGGCGCGTACGACGGCGGTGCGTACGACGGCGCGACGGCGACGGCGCGTACGACGGCGCGACCGGCGACGGCGCGTACGACGGCGCGACCGGCGGCGGCGCGTACGACGGCGCGACCGCGGCCGTCGGAGGCGGTTCCATGCCGTGCACGATGACGGCCGGTTCGTCCCGGGCCTGCCGCGACGTCGGCGGGAAGTGCGCCTCCGCTTGCTGCGTGAACGTGGGGATCGGCGGCAGCGAGCTGGGCGACGCCGGCGCCGGTGTCATCGGTGCTGGCGCCGAGCTGCGCCGCGGAGGCGGCGGCGCCGAGTTGCGCCGCGGAGGCGGCGGCGCCGAATCGCGCCGCGGAGGCGGCGGCGCCGAATTGCGCCGCGGAGGCGGCGCGGAGTTGCGCCGCGGTAGCGGCGCGATCGCCGGCAGCGACGGCGCGAGCGCGCGCGGCAGCGGCGCCAAGGGCGGCAGCGGCGCGGGTGACGAGCGGCGCGGTGCGCCCGGCAGTGGCGCGATCGCCGGCAGCGCGGCGCGCGGCAGCGGCGCCGCGCGGGGCAACGGCGCGACGCGGGGCAACGGAGCGATGCCGGGCACCGGCGCCATGCGTGAAGGCAGCGCGACGCGCGGCAGCTGCAGCGCCCCGGCGCGACCGCGCGGCACCGTGACCTCCCAGTCGCTGCGCGACTCGAGATCGGCTTCCGGCACCAGCTCGAGCAGCGGGTCGGTGAGCACGTCGGGCTGGGTGATCAGCTCCAGCGTCGGCGCGGTCCACTCCCAATCCGACGCGCGTGGCGGCGGGCGAACGAAGGTCCGGGTGAGATCCTCATCCGACCATTCCGAATCCGGGAAGCGGGCCATGTCCGGCGCTCGTGCGACTCCAGCGGAGACGCGCGCTCGATGATATCACACACCGACCTACACGATCTCGCGCGGCGCGCCGCCGGCCGCGCCGGACCGGCATCTGGAGCCGATCCCCGTGGGATTTCAGCCGCCGGCGGCACCGGCGAGAGCAGCGGCCGGCGTGAGCCCGGGCTGCAGGACGGGCAGCGAGCGCGGTAGCTCCCCGGCCCGGTTCGTGACCGGGCGCGCGTCCACCGCCGCCGGCGTGCCGCGACCGAAGCGCGCGACCGCGTCCTCGAACAGAACGCGTGCGACGTTTGTGTACACGCCGCCCTGCAGCCGCATCACGTGTTGCGCGTGGTGGCTCGCGTGTGCGCCCGCTGTGCGATGTTCGGTGCGCAGCAGCCCAGGCTGTTGCATCAAGCCGAGCGCGCGTCCGGCGCGCGACGCGACGTACATCGCCGGCGCTGCCGCGCTCATGGCGTGCTCCGTCGCGGTGAGCTCGCCCGTGAGCCGGATGATGTCGCGACGCAGTGCGAGCGCGCGCCGGCGTGCTTGCATGCTCGGACCGAAGGCGAGCGTCGCGTTGATGGCGGGCAGGACGCCGCGCACGTCCTGCCGCAGGCGCTCGGCGCGGGCGCGGAGCATCGGGTTCTCGTCGTCCCGCAGGTTCTCGTAGCCGGTCAGCCACACGCGCGCGAGCCGGAGCGGAGTCGGGCCGAGTCGCCGGAAGTCCTCGCGGTAGACTGCGCGCTGGATGCGCTCGACCTCGAGCGGATTGTCGAAGCGCGGATGCTTGAAGTGCATCGCGAAGCCGTCCCAGCGCCGGAGATCCGGCGCGTCGCGGTACTGCTCCAGGTAGCGCCCCTCGCTTACGACCGCGGAGTGGAACGGCGTCCCTGGGAACGCGAAGTAGATCAGGCACTGCGTCATGCCGGGTTCGAGCTTCATCAGCTGCTCGAACTCCCGCCAGATCGTCGCCTCGTCCTGGTACGGAAAGCCGATGATCATGCTCGTCAGCTGACCGCACCCGACGCTCTTCAGGTCGCGATACAGCTCCGCGATCGGGCGTCCCTTCTGCTTGGTGTAGCCCGACTCCACGCCTTCGAAAGCGTTCCAGATCAGGTCGAAGCCCATCTCGGCGATCTCGCGCGCCGTGAACTGCGACAGCCCGCGGATGCTGCCGAACCCCATCAAGCTCAAGGGCTCGCCGCCTTCGCGGGCACAGTCGAGGAACTGCCGCGCGCGCTTCTGGTGCAGGAAGAAATCCTCGTCGATGACGATGAAGCCGTTCATCGCCTGGCCGTCGGCGCGCGCGCGTTCGCGCGTGCGGATCAAGGCCTCGTAGATGTCGCGCCCCGTGTTCGCGAACGGCACGTACTTCTGTTTGAAGAAGTGCGACGTGCAGCAGAAGTCGCAGCCGTTGGAGCAGCCAAGGCCCGCCGTCACGTGTCCGACCAAGCTCGGCAGCTGGTAGCCCAGCACCTGGATGCTCGGGATCGGGGCATGAGGATGCCGGACCGGCGCGGAAACATCCTCGCCGAGCAGACGTCGCATGTAGCCGATGCCCTCCTCGCGGCAAATCGCGTCCGCCCACGGCGCGAGCACGTCGTCCGGGAGCACGGTCCCGTAGCCGCCGAGAACAATCTTCGCGCGGGGCGCGTAGCGCCGGATCAGCGGCACCATCTCGCGTACCTTGTGGAACGTGGCGACCACGAAGTTGATCCCGACGTGGGTGTAGCCGCCGCTCTGCAGCTCGCGGATCAACTCCTTCTTCGACGGGTAGTGGAGCGTGACGGCTGGCGCTTGCACGTTCTCCGCGATGTAATCGATGGCCCACACGCGGATCGTCTGGCGCAGCGAGAACGGTCCCTGTGCGCGCGTCACCTGCGCGTGGAACAGCTCGGCGCCCACCGAGTCGCCTTCGCCCGGCCCGCCGAAGGGACGGATCACACTCGTGAGCAACAGCTTGTTTGCCATGCGCAGCACAGTAGGAGTCGCGTGCACCGCCGTTCGTCACGAGTCCGTCAGGGGATGGTCGTGACTTTGCGCACGATCAAGCCGAGCGGGCGCCGACGTCGACCCCCCGGCCCAGTCGTCGCCCCAGCGCGCGGGACCAATGGCTGGCCGCGTATCCGAACACGGAAGCTCCGCCCGCCAACGTCAACGGGAGCATCCAGAACGGGCGCCCGAGACTCGCGAGGACAAGCGCCAGCATCACGAAGCTGTCCCGGCGCAGGATGGTGCGTCCGAGCCTCACAAGCCGCCCGGGTGAGCCAGGCGACCGCGCCCCGGCTTCCGTCACGAGCATCACGTCGCCGCGGCCGGTTCCGTGCAGCCACGTGTACAGGAACACCAGGTAGAGGGCCCACAGCCCGAGGCCCGCGGCACCCAACGCCGCGAGTACGCGGTGGCCGTCGTGCGCCGCGACCCAGGCGAGTGCCCCGAAGAACGCGAAGTTGGAGAAGTTGTCCCCGGCCGAGTCGAGCAGCTCGCCCAGCTTGCTCTTCTGCCACCGCACGCGCGCGAGCTCGCCGTCGACTCCGTCCAGGATCGAGTTGACCTGGAACACGGCCGCGCCGGCAAGCACCCAGCCGTAGCTTCCACCAAGAACCAGCAGCGCGGCGAGGGCGCCGAGGGCGATGCACAGCGCGGACACGTGGTTGGGACGGATCCGTGTCTCGACGAGCCGGCGACTGAGGGACAGGCTGATTGTGCGGTTGACGTGTCTCGAGACGATGCCGTCGATCGGCTTGCGGCACGACTCGAACAGCAGGCGCTCCGCGCGTCGCGCGTCGTCCGCGTCGCGCACGGGCCGACGCGAAAAGCCCCGACCCCGGCGCTCCACAACGGCGACGCTCTGGCGGCGGAGTGCCGTGACGACGTCTTCGGGGCACGTGACCGCGGCGAGGTCGAGCTCATGCGCGACGGTGGCATGGACGTGGACGGCTCCGCCCGCGCGGCACGCGCCGTTCGGCGGCGGAGCGTCGAGCGCAGCGCCCAGCTGCGGGTCGTACACCGTTGCGGCCGAGACGAAGAGCAAGGCCATGTCCCGCGGCACGTCCTCGCCCGGCCGGACTACGACCACGTCGCAGGCGCCCCAGCTCCGCACGGTCAGCTCCGCGCGACGCAGCAGCTCCAGACCGGCCACGCGGCGCAGCGGATCGGAACTGGGCTCGACGAGGATCACGGCGCGCACGCGATCTCCGGCGTGGCGGCGCGGATGCGCCGCCACGCGCCCCGCCACACGACGAGCGCAGCAAGCATGAGCACGTTCGAGCCGACCACGATTAGCAAGGTCACCGCCGCCAGCGTGATGCGCGGATCCACAACGGACAGCAGCGTTGCCAGGTAGATCACGGCAAGGTGGCTGCCGAGACCGAGCCAGCGCGCCAGTCGGAGTGCCGGTTCGAGCTCGCGCCTCGCGAGGTCGGGGTCCGCGCGTCCCTGCCAATCGCTACCGGAAGTCCCTGCGGCGAGCGCGCCGTAGACGGCGCGGTACAGCGCGTCGAGCGCACGCTCGAGCGCGCCGGACGCGGCGCGCGAGCTCTCGTCGCGGCCGACGGCGCGGAGGTAGCGGTTCTTCACGCTGTCGTAGATTGCAACGTGCGCGAGGATCGTCGGCAGGGCGAGCACACACACGGCCCGCGATGGGTCGCCGCCGACTTGTCCGCACAGCGTGTGCGACACGCCCCACCACACGCTCCCGCCGACGACGCTGTCCACCATGCCGTCGAGCAGCATGCCGAACCGACTCGTTTCGCCCCGAAGCCGCGCCAGCATGCCGTCCGCGCAGTCGAGGATGACCGCCAAGAACAGCAACGCTGCCCCGGCCAGCGTGAAGGCCACCCCACCTTCGAGCGCATGGTAGTAGCTGGCTCCGGCAGCGACGCCGGCCACGCCGGACAGCAGCGTGATCCGGTTCGGCGTGAGCCCCAGGCGGACGTGCTCCAGCGGGCGGATCAGGAGAAACGCCAGCGGACGATGCACCCAGCGGTTGACGGGCTCTTCGACGGCCGGATCCTTGAGCGCGCGGCCGAGACTCCAACCCGTTGTGTCGGGGCTGGCGCGCGTGCCGTCCGCGGTCGCCGCGCCCCGCATCAGCTTCCCGTGGCCTGCAGCGGCGAGGCAGCCAGCGCGTTGGCCCGCGCGAGGTCGCGGGCGTCGTCGACTTCGGCCCACGCGTCCGGAGCGACGTCCGCGGCCGTCGCGCGCATGCCCTGTGCCACGAGGTCGTCGAGGGCGGCTTCGTAGAACGCATGCGTGTCTCCCGCGGTCGCGCGCGCCGCGACCGTGTCGAGAAAGCGCGCCCCACGGTCGGCGCCAAAGCGATAGGCGCCGATGGACTCGCCGGACGCCGCGGCGAGCGGAAGCTGCTTGCCGAGCCGTCTGACGTGCCCGCGGTCGTCGACGATCACCTTCATGGCTTCGTGGTCGAGCGCCACCGAGCGGTCGACCAGCATCGCGCAGTCGTGCGATTCGTGCAGCAAGGGATGAAGCGCGTCGGGCCGGATCCAGAGATCGCCGTTCACGAGCAGGAACGGCTCGCCCCTGAGCTCGCGATCCGCCGCTGCGACCGAGGCGAGGGTGTTGGTGTTCCGGTACGCCGGGTTGACCACCCAGCGGAGCGCCCGCGGCGACAGGTTCCACGAAGAAACAGCCGCTTGTACGAGCCCGCGGCGGTAACCGACGACGATCACCCACTCGTCCACGCCGGCAGATCGGAGCGCGTGAAGCAGCTGGAAGAGCAGCGGCGAGCCGTTCACCTCCAGCAGACACTTCGGGCGAGTGGCGGTCAGCGGCATGAGCCGTCGTCCCATTCCCGCGGCGAGCACGAGAGCGCGCCGGACGCAGGTTTTCTGACGCAGATCGGCAGCGATCATGGAGGAACTCCGTTGCGGGGCGACGACCAGCGCGTCCGATCGAGTGAAGCGGTCGCGGTTTGCGTCGAGGGACGTTCGCTCGACGATTGCACGGCGCATGCCACGCTTCCTGCGACCCGCGGTGAGAACTGCAAGTCACGACCTACGCGCTTTCGAACGGGCGAAAGCGCGCGTAGCGGACGCGTGGCGCGCGACCCCTGGTCGTTCCGGCAACATGTAGGTGTGACGCCGGGTCACGCGAGGTGCCGCGCCACCGGCGGCGCTTCGCACGCTTCCGCGCCGGACCGGCAACCCCCGGCCCGGCGGTCCTTCGCCGCCCTCTCAGGCTTCAGAAGCGATCGGCAGCGGCGAGCGCAGCGGCTTCGAGCCGGAGATCGGCGCCTCGTCGACCTCCCGGAGGTTCTCGGCGAGCCACGCTTCGTCGCCCTTGTCCGTGATGGCCTGGAGCTGCAGATCGAGCTGCTCGTACGCGTACGGCATCATCGACTCGAAGTGCACGTACAGCACGCTGAGGGTCGCGAGCGCCTCGATGCCGGAGGGGTTCCGGGTGACGACGCGCCACAACGCCTTCCAGAACGGGCGGCGCGTGCTCTTCATGCGCGTCATCTTCACGCACAGGCGCGCGAAGGTGCGCAGGTTGCGGAAGAAGATGTACCAGCCCGGGACCATCACGGGGATGGTGTTCAGGCGCGTGGCGACGTCGGCGCAGCGCTTGAAGTACTGCTCCGGATCGAACGAGTGGTGCATCACGCGCACGAGATCGCGGATCACGTCCCGCGGTGGGCGCTGCGGGCGGAACTGCAGTCCGGCCGAGATCTGGTCGCGCGCGTTCTCGCCGATGTCGTAGCGCGCCTTGGGGAACAGCCGCCCCTCGCGGTCGAGCCGCTTCGAGAGCTGCGTGCCCGGGAGCGGGTACACCACGCCGGCCATCACCCACGGGATGCCGGCCTCGTCGATGCACCGGATGATCTCGTCGGCGATGTTGTCGGGCTCGCCGTCGAGTCCGAGCAGGAAGCCGGAGTGCAGCGTGGCGCCGGCCTCGCGATAGATCTTGTCGGTGGCTTCCGCGATGGAAAAGCCGGTATTCTGTGGCTTCTGCGCGCCCTTGAGCGCCGACTCGCTCGGCGTCTCGATGCCGACCAGCATGGCCTTGAAGCGCGCCTCGCGCAGCAGCGCGAGCAGCTCTGGATCTTTCGCGACGTTCAGCGTGATCGACGTGGACAGCATGAACGGATAGTTGTGCGCCTTCAGCCAGTCCGCGACGCCGCGCAGGAACGGCTTCACCTTGTTGAGGTGCCCGACCAGGTTGTCGTCGAAGAAGTCGAGCTGGCCGCGATAGCCGAGATCGTAGAGCAGCTGGAACTCCGCGAGCACCTGCTCCAGCGTCTTGGTGCGGTACTCGTTCTTGAACAGGTCGATGACGTTGCAGAACTCGCAATGGTACGGGCAGCCGCGCGAGTACTGCACGCCGATGTACAGGTAGTCGCGGTGGTTGATCAGATCGAAGCGCGGTACCGGGGTCTCCTTCTTCAGATCCGGCAGGCGGTCCGCGCGAAATTCGCCGCTGCTTTCGCCGCGTTCTAGCGCCGCGAGCAGCATCGGCACGGTGACCTCGCCTTCGTCGAGGCACAGGAAGTTCGCGCCCGCGTCGCGGTACGGGTGCGGCGTGAGCGTGGGATCGGGGCCGCCAACAGCTACGAGCTTGCCGAGCTCGAGTGCCCTCTTGATCACGACGAGCGCGCGGGCGCGGTGGACGATCTTGCTGCCGACCATCACGATGTCCGCCCACTCGAGATCGGCGTCTTCGATCATTCGTACGTTCTCGTCGACGAGACGAATGTCCCAGTCCTGCGGAAGCAGCGCAGCCACCGTGAGCAGGCCGAGTGGCGGCGTCATGTATTTGACGCCGGCGAGTTCGCAAACCTTTTCGAAGTTCCAGAACGAGAAGCTGTCGAACTTCGGCCAGATCAAGAGAGCTTTCATCCGCGCGACGCTAGTCCCCGATTGCTGCGCGTGCGAGCGAATTGCGACTCTTGATCGATGTCAAATCGATCGATGTCATCTGCGTGCGCGTGTGTCGCAGTTGGGTGCGTCGCGCGTTCGATGCGGCGGCGCGACGCGTGATCGGCGATCGGCCGCACCCGAGCGGCCCCGGCGAGTTCAGTCGGGTCTCTCTGGCGGATCGCGATCGTGTCCGCAATGCAACCACACCCCCTTTCCCCCCCACGTGGGCCGGCGCTTCGAGTCCATTGCGATGAGGGCTCGAATACCGACGTCCGCCGTGCGTCCCCGAACTCAGCGAGCTCGAAGTCCGGCCTGACCGTCTGGACGTTTGATCCGCTCACGCAACATGTGACGGAGCTCGAGCCCACGTGGGTCGTGGCTCACCGCTCACGCCGCCTGGCCCCCCGCCGAGAGCATCCCGAGCGCGGCGCGCAGCAGCGCTTCGACTCCGGCTCCGACGCCAATCCGACGGGGACTTCCTCGCGCCATGCGCGGTTGGAAGTGGATGGCCCGCAGCACGCGCGCGCGTCGCGCGACCCAGGAGCCAACGCCCCTCGTCGTGGTCTAGCGTCGCGCGCGGCGCGCGCGTGCGGGCCGCCAAACGCGAAATCGCCCGTCACGACTGGCAGCAACATCCGATGCACTTGGCCGATCCCGTCGTGGCATACTCGGGTCGGCATGAAGGCACGATGGTTTCCCGGCTTCGGCGCGGCCGTGCTGCTCGCGATGACGGCGTGCTCGTCGGGGGACGGCACCACGTCCGGTGGCGCTGGCGCTGCGGGCCACGACGCGGCCGCCGCCGGCAGCGCCGGTGCGGCCGGCTACGACTCCGGCGTGTGGCCGGACGGCGCGATCCCCGACGCCGCCGCGGACGCCGCTGCCGGGGCGTCGTCCGCCGGCGCGTCGTCCACGGACGCGGGCGGCACGGACGCGTCCGTGGACGCCGCCGCTGGGCCGACCTGCGGCGGTACCGCGAAGGTCGGCGATTACTGCGGCAACGACAAGGTCGACAACGGCAAAGCGAACACGCTCTATACCTGCAACGGCCCGGGCTTGCCGACCAAGTCCGTGAAGTGCGCCGACGGCTGCGTCGTCGCGCCGGCGGGCTCGGACGACTATTGCAAGCTCCCGTCGACCGCGAAGAGCTACCGCTTGCCCTGGACCCACGGCGTGAGCATGTCGCTGACGCAGGACTGCAACGACGCTTGCTGCAACGATCACGTCGGCAGCGACGAGTATGCGTGGGATTGGGCGAACGGTACCGGCTTCACCGTGCGCGCGGCGCGCGCCGGTACGATCACGCACCTGAAGCTCAGCAGCACCTCCGGCGGCGCGAGCTCCACGTTCAGCCACTACGTCAACATGATCGTCATCGATCACGGCGACGGCACCCAGGCCATCTACATGCACCTCAAGGGGATGTCGGCGAGAGCGGGCATCACCTGTGGCGCCGCGGTCACGCAGGGCCAGGCGCTGGCGACCGCCGGCACGACCGGGCACTCCACCGGCGTCCACCTGCACTTCCAGGTCGGCAAGGTGCACACCGGCGCGCCGAAGTGCGAGTGTGGCGCAAACGGTCTGGGGTGCGCCGCGAACTACAACCCGTACCCGAACGTCTGGGTCAGCTCCACGTATCCGACCGTGCCCATCTCGTTCGAGGAGTGGCCGTCCGCGTCGAAGTGCGCCAACCGGCGCATCACCATGCCCCAGTCGCTAAACTAGATCGCCGGCGGCGTCCCCGCGCTCACGCGCCGCGAGCTGGCCGCACGCGGCGGCGACGTCGCTGCCGCCGCTGTAGCGCTTGTGCGTCGGGATACCGGCCTCGCGCAGCACCGCCAAGAACGCGATCTCGCGCTCGCGGGGGCTCCGCCTGAACGGGTCGTCGTCGCCGCTCGCGATGGAGTTGTACGGGATCACGCTGACGCGCGGGCGCTTGCCCGTGTTCTGCTGGAAGTCGAGCACGCGTGCGGCGAGCGCGCGGGCGTGATCCGGGCTGTCGTTCACGTTCGACAGCAGCGTCACCGCCCACAGCGGCGCCAGCCGCGTCACGCGGGCGTGCTCCGCCGCGGCGTCGATCACGTCCTCGAGCGGGTGGGCTGCGGTAACGGGCATCAGCTGCCGGCGCGTCGCGGAAAGGGCGCTGCCCATCGATATTCCGAGCCGGACGCGCGGGGCGTCGCGCGCCAGACGCCGGATGCCCGAGGGCAGCCCCGCGGTGCACACCGTGATCGCGCGGGCGTCGATTGCCAGTGCGCTCGGATCCGTCATCACGCCGATCGCCTCGAGCACGCGATCGACGTTCGCGAGCGGCTCGCCCATTCCCTGGAACACCACGCCGTGGACGCGCGGCGCGCCAGCCTGATTTCGCGCCGGACCGGCATCCAGAAGTCCCCGCTTCACCAGCCGGACCTGCTCGACGATCTCCCAGGTTTCCAGGTTGCGGGCGAGGCCGAGGCGTCCGGTCGCGCAGAACGCGCAGGCGAGCGCGCAGCCGACCTGCGAGCTGACGCACACCGAATAGCGGCCGGCGCGCTCGAGCGGGATGCGCACCGTCTCGAAGCGCAGACCGTCATGCGTCTCGAGGGCGAGCTTCAGGAACGGATCGAGCGCGCTCGCGTGGCGACTGACGACCGTCAGCGACGGGATGTGACCGGCGGCGCGGACGGCCTCGATCGCGACGCGACGCACGTGCGGGATGTACGCCGGCAGGGCTCCGGTGTGGTGGATCCTCGACACGATCTTGCGCGACTCCGCCACGCTCACCTGCGGGACGGCGGCGGCGAGGGCTTCCGGTCGGAGTGCCGAGAGCGCCAGCATCGGAGCGCGCTCGTATAGCAGCGCTGGTTCGACATGACGAAGGTCATTTGACCTCGGCGCGTCGGGGCGGACCCTACACGCACGGGGTAATCGAAGATGTTTCATGTGATTTCCGGCGGTGAGATCGAACACGAGTCGCGGACCTCGACGGTGAAGGCCGAGTGCAAGAGCTGCCCCCTGGGGCTGGCTTCGGCACCCGGGCAGTGCCCGTTCGAGGAAAGCGTCAAGCCACCGGGCACCGTGCTGCTGCGCCAAGGCGAGCGGCCCGAAGCCGCCTGGTACGTCCGCTCGGGTCAGGTCCTGATCAGCGTCTCGAGCGGTAACGGGTCCGGGAGCTGCGCGGTGCGCGGAGCCGGCGCGCTGCTCGGTCTCGAGGCGCTGCTCGGCGAGCCGTCGGGCTGCGAGGCCCACGCGCTGTCGGACGTCGTGCTGTGCGCGCTCGACATCGACGACTTCCGCGCGTGGATCGGCCCGCTGGTGTCGCCGCAAGGCACGGTGCTCACGCTCGCGCTGCGCGAAGCGGCACGGCAGACCGAGGAGCGCATCGCGCTCGAAGGCAGCGCCACGCAGCGCGTCGCGCGCTTCCTGCTCGGCCGGCACGTCGCCGGCGCGGGCGACAGCGCGCTCGAGATCCAGAAGCAGCTCCTGGCGCGCGTGCTCGGCATGCGTCCGGAGACGCTGTCCCGCGCCCTCGCCGAGCTGCGCGAGCGGGGCGTGCTCGGGCGTGGCCGGCGCGTCACCGTGGTCGACCCCGAAGGGCTCGAGCGCGTCGCGTCCGCTGAAGTCGCGCCTTCCTGACGCCCCGTGGACACCTCCTCGCCCGCGTGAGAGTATCGCCGGGCGGGGAGGTGGATATGGATAGCGCGACGGATATGGTGTTGTGCGAGCTGTGCTCGCAGTCGATCCCGGCGTCGATGGCGATGCGCGCCAACGGTCATCGCGTCTGCAGCAACTGCGCGATGCAGCTCTCGTCCGAGCTCGCCGCCGGTGCGCCCCCGGCTTCCCTGCTGCCCCTCGCCGTCATCGGTGGGGGTGTCGGCGCGATCATCGGCGCTGCGGTGTGGGCCGGAATCGCCATCGCGACCGAGTTCGAGATCGGCTACGTCGCAGTGCTGGTCGGTTTCCTTGCCGGAACGGGCGTGAAGCTTGGTGCCCGCGGCGGCCACGGCCGCACGCTCCAGATCATCGCCGTTGCCTGGTCGGTGTTCGGCCTGCTGCTGTCGAAGTACCTCATCTTCGCGCACTTCTTCTCGCAGGCGGCCTTGAAGGAAGCCGGCGTGAACATCGGCTACTTCAGCGCGATCGCCATCGCGACCTTTCCCAAGGTGCTGTTCGACGTGCTCGGCGTGTTCGATCTGCTGTGGCTGGGGCTCGCGGTGATGGCGGCGTGGCGGGTGCCCAAGTCGCCAAACGTGGTCCTGGCGTAACGCATGACCGAGCGACCCCGTAGCGCGCTCGAGCGCCTGCAAGCCCTCGAGGCCGAACGTGGTCGCGCGCTCGCCCCGGCCGCCATGCCCGGCGCGCGCCGCAAGCGCGGCGTGCTCGCCAGCGTCTGGAGCGCACTCCTGCTCCTGGTGTGGAAGCTCAAGGCGGCGCTGCTTCTGCTCGGCAAGGTGGGCGCCACGGCGTCCACGATGGCGCTGTCGATGTGGCTCTACTCCTCGCTCTACGGCTGGCCGTTCGCCGCGGGTTTCGTGATCCTGATCCTGGTCCACGAGCTCGGGCACGGTCTGGCGGCGCGGCTCGTGGGTTTGCCCGTCGGTGCGCCGGTGTTCATCCCGTTCTTCGGCGCCGTGATCGCGCTCAAGAAGCGACCGCGCACCACCTTCGAGGACTTCATCATCGGCGCGGGCGGGCCGCTCGCGGGCTCCGCCGGCGGCGTCCTGGCGATCGTGGCCGCCGGCTCGTTCCACGGCTCCTTGCCGGGTCTGCTGTACGCGGTCGGCTACTTCACGCTGATCATCAATCTGTTCAACCTGTTCCCGGTCTGGCAACTCGACGGTGCGCGCATGACGGCGCCGCTCACGCCAGCGCTGTGGACGGCCGGCACGGTGGTGCTCGCGCTCGTGCTGCTCCACGACGCGTCGGCGTCCGGCCACGTGCAGCCGATCCCGATGTTGCTCGTCGCGCTGTGCGCGTGGCGGAGCGCGTCCGCGTGGTGGAGCGGGCGTTCCCAGCAGGGGGCTCTCGCGCGGCTCGCCAGCGCGGGCAAGCGCCAGCAAGACAGCGACGTCACACCGGACCAGCGACTCATCGCCGCCGGGGTGTACTTCGCGCTGGCGATCGCCTTGTGCCAGCTCGCGCACAGCCTGCACCACGGACTGCCGAGCGTTCACACCTCGTAGCGAACAACACGATCGTGTTGGCGCTGCCCCGCGCGTTGCCTCGCCGCGCTGCTGTCCGTATCTTGATCGCGTTGAGCAGCGAGCGCGAGCGACCGCAAGACGACCGCACGGGCGGAGGCTCCGGGCTGCGTCCGAGCGTCCGCGCCGGCTCTGACGCGGAGCCCGCGTCGCCGTTCGAGCGCATCATCGAGTGTTTTGTCGACGGCATCGCCATCCACGCCGGTGGCCGCATCGTGTACGTGAACCCGGCGCTCGCGAG
Source organism: uncultured delta proteobacterium (assembly GCA_963775185.1). Lineage (GTDB taxonomy): Bacteria > Myxococcota_A > Polyangia > Polyangiales > Polyangiaceae > JAPSGB01. The sequence continues at coordinate 196,682 of CAVZIE010000028.1, forward strand.
CATGCTCGACTACGACGCCCGCGAGGGGCTCGAGATGCTCGAGTGGGCGGACTTCGTGCACCGCGACGAGCTCGCCGACGCTGTCGCGAACGTGGAGCGAGCGCTGGCCGCGCCGGAAGGCACCGCGTTCCGGCCCTCGCAACGACGTCTGCTGCGCAAGAACGGCGAGCCGCTGAGCGTGGAGTTGTCGGCCGTCCGGTTGACGTGGGAGGGCGTGCCCGCGCTTGCGCTCGTGGTGCGGGATCGCTCCGAGCGCGAGCGCCTCGAGTCCGGCCTTCGCCAAGCGGAACGGATGGCGGCCGTCGGGACGCTCGCGGCCGGCGTGGCTCACGAGATCAACAACCCGCTCGCCTACGTCGTCGCGAACGTCGCGTTCGCCTCCGACCGCGTGGGCGAGCTGACACCCGCGAATCTCGAGACGCAGCGCGCGGCCCTCGCCGAGGCGCTGGACGAGGCTCGCCAGGGCGTCGATCGCGTCGCCCAGATCGTGAGCGACCTCAAGACCTTCACGCGCAGCGAAGAGCGCGTCGAGCTCGTCGACCTCGGCGAGGTGCTCCGCTCGACGATCAAGATGGCGGGACCGACGATCCGGCACCACGCGACGATCGCCACCGAGTTCGGTGTTGCGCCCCGGATCAAGGGGCGCGCGTCGCGCCTGGGGCAGGTGTTCCTCAATCTGCTGGTGAACGCCGCGCAGGCGATCGCACCAGCAACCAGCGATGCGCGCGTCACGGTGCGTGTCGGCACGACGCCCGACAGGCGCGCGTTCGTCGAGGTGGAGGACAACGGCGCGGGCATCCCGGCCGAGGTCCTGCCGCGCGTGTTCGAGCCCTTCTTCACGACCAAGCCGTTCGGCGTCGGCACCGGGCTCGGCCTCTCGGTGTGCAAGAACATCGTGGAAGAGCACGGCGGAAGCATCGAGGTCGACAGCCACCCCGGAGCCGGAACGCGCGTGCGCGTCGTGGTGCCGCCTGCGCCGCCGGGCTTCCAATCGCGTCGCTCCAGCGCCTCGCTGGCCGCGGTGCGCCCCAGGCGCCGCCGCGTGCTCGTGATCGATGACGACCGGCTCGTGCTCAAGGCCATGGCGCGCCTCCTCCGCGCGCACGACGTGGTCACCGTTGCCGGCGGTCGAGCGGCCTTGGATCTGCTCTCCGAGCAAAGCGATTTCGACGTGATCTTGTGCGATCTGATGATGCCCGAGGTGAGCGGGATGGACGTGTACGAGACCCTGGCCGCGGCGAAGACAGGGCTCGAGCGTCGCATTGTCTTCGTCAGCGGCGGCGCCGTCACCGAGCACGCTCGCGAGTTGCTCGAGCGGGTGCCGAACCTGCGGCTCGAGAAGCCGCTGGATCCGCGGCGCGTCGAGGAGACGCTGGCGCTCGCCGTGGATGCCGTCAGCGCGCCGGCTCGATGAGCAAGCGCGTCGCATAGCCGTGATCGCGCGAGGCGTCGGTTGCGATGCGGCACGCCACGACGCGACCGGTCCACGTCGTCGCGATGCGGGCGTGCTCCGCGTCCAGCCGATCCTTGAACAACGTCGCATCGTAGAACGAGTTCGAGGCGCCTGCGGTCGAGAACAGGCGCGCTGGCACGTACTCGATTCCAGTGTCGAGGTCGACGACCAGCGCGTCGTGGGGCGCCGGCAGCCAGCCGCCGCCGCGTCGCAGCTCGAGCTCGTGGATCCGCACAAGATGCCCGACCGGGACAGGGACGATCTGGTCGAGCACGACCTGGCGTAGCATTGGACGCCGATGCTGGCGGGCGCGGCAGCGCCGGTCAACGGTGCCGCGATCCGGCGAGCGTGCCATGTGAGCGGCGATCCCGGCCGAAAATCCCGGCAGTAGGCAGGGGGATCGATTCCTTCGCGCCTCGCGGCGCGCCGGCTATGATGCGTGGCTCCGACGATGCCAGCCGCGCGCTATCTCCTGATCCTGGCTCGCCTTGAAGCCGAGCGGAAGCGCAAGCTCGGGGTCATCGCGACGGCCGACGAGATGGAGCTCGTGACGCTCGAGGACGCGCCCGCGGCGCTGACCTGGCTCGAGCGTCACGATCCGCGCGTGGTCGTCTTCGACCCGACGCTGCCCAAGGTCGAGAAGGTCTGCCAGAAGCTGCGAGGCAAGAAGCAGCTGGCGGGCGTCCCGCTGCTGGCGCTGTCGCCGGACATCGACGATCCCTTCGTCGCGAAGCTCTACGGCATGGGCGCCGACGACGTGTTGCCGAGCAGCGCGTGGGCGTCGCTGGTGGAACGCATCCGCGCCGTACCGGTCGCCGAGTCCTTGCGCCCGCCGCCGGCGCGCGGGCGAGCCATCGTGGCCGATCCGGATCACGGGCGTTGCGACGTGATCGGGCGCGTTCTGATGAACGCCGGCTACGACGTGCGGCTCGCGCTCGACGAGCGCGCGCTCGAGTACTACTCGCAGCAGAAGGACATCCAGCTCGTCGTCGCCAACGCCGATCTTGGATCGCCGGTGGCGCTGGCACAGTCCTCGCGCAAACGCCCCGACCCGCCGGTGTGGATCATCACCAGCCAACGGCGCGAGCTCGCGGAGCTGACGGACGCCACGAGCGGGCTCGAGAAGGTGGCCGTGATCGGCGCGTACGCGCCACCGGAGAATCTCCTGTTCACCGCCAACGAGCTGGCGGCCGACCACCGTGACTCCGGGCGCTCGAGCGATCGCGTGCTGTTCGGGACGCTGGTGTGGTTCCGGGCCGCCGGCGCGGACGAGGACGACATCGGGTTTTCGTACAACATCAGTCGCGACGGGCTGTACGTGCGGTCGCTCGCGCCGCCCGAGGCGGACGTGCTCTGGCTGGAGATCCGACCGCCGCGGTCGAAGACGCGCGCGCGCCTCGAGGGACGCGTCGTGTGGCGGCAACGCTTCGGCCCCGGCGCGAGCGCGTCGGGCCCCGCGGGCTTCGGCGTGCAGATCTCGGGTGGACTCGGCGACGCGATCGCGACCTGGCACGAGAGCTACGAGGCGCTCGCGAAGAACGTCGCGCCCGGCGGCTTCGCCCGCGTGTCGCGGCCCGATCTGGAGTTGCCCAGCGCCGGTTCGCGCGCCAGCGCGCCGGTCGTGCAGATCACCGGCGTGGAAGATCCGACGCCGTCGCTCGACCGGCCGTCGGTGGGCGTCGCGCCGCCCGTGCCGCCCGCGCCGCCCGCGCCGGAGAGCATCGATTTCGAGCTCGACGAGTCGTCGCTCGTCGCGCCGCCGCCGGCGCCCGCAGTCGCTGCCGACGAGCTCGTAACAGTGCCCGTGCCGCCGCCCGCGCCGTCGTCGTCCACGCCGTCACCGTCCACGCCGTCGTCGCTGCCGCCGGCGCCGCGTCGCTCGCGGTTGCCGCTGCTGATCGTGTCGGGGCTGGCCATGGGCGCCGTCGTCGCGGCGGTCGTGGTCGCGACGCGCCCCGCGCCGGCGCCGCCGACGAGCGCGCCGGTCGAGACCGCATCGGCAGCGGCGCCGCCGACGGCCTCCGCGGCGCCGCCCGCGTCGATGTCGGCCGCTCCACCGCCGTCGTCGGCGCCCGCGCCGTCGTCGGCGGCGCCCGCGGCGTCCACCCCGGTGGATTTGTCCGGCGGCGACGGTTCCGATCTCCTGACCACCGAGGGCTACCTCGTCGTGCACTCGACGCTCGACGGCGTGGTGTACCTGAGCGGCTTCGCCGCAGGCCCGACCAACCACAAGCTCAAGACGCACTGTGGGCTGCGCTACGCGCGCGTCGGCGTCGTGCCGATGGGAAAGTGGCTGAGCGACGGCAAGACCGTCGACATCAAGTGCCAGAAGATCAGCGAGGTTACGCTCGATCCGGCGAAGTAGCGTCGACGGTGGTACAACACGTTGGCGATGCAGGTCTCGCGGCGACGCTTGATCCAGGTCGGCGCAGGGGGTGCAGCGGTGCTCGCGCTCGGCGGCGGCGTGCTCGCGTGGCTGTCCACCGGCTACGCGCTCCAGCGCGGGGAGTTCGCCATCGGGCTCAGCGTGAAGGAATACTGCGTGGTGCGCGCGATCGTCGACACCATGCTGCCCGGCGGCGCGGGCCAGAAGCCCGGGCTCGAGCTCGCCGTGCCGCAGGATATCGACGAGGAGATCTGGGCGGCGGACGCCGGGCTCGCGTCCGATCTGTCATCCGTGCTCATGTTGATCGAGCACGTGCCGCCGCTGTACGGACACTTCGGGCGCTTCACGCGTCTGCCGCGCGAGACGCGAGCGCAGGTGCTCGCGGCCATGCTGCGGTCGTCCAGGACGGTGCTCGTGCAGGCCGCGGTGGCTGTGAAGGAGCTGTGCCAGATCTTCTACTACGCGAAGGACGCGACGTGGCCGGCGATCGGCTACGACGGTCCGTGGATCAAGACGCCGCGCCCGCCCGATAGCGACATCGCGTACCAGAAGCTGCTCGCCGAGCGGAAGCGGAGTGCGGCGTGACGCAGCCGATCAATCAGCACACCGACATCACCCGCGACGTCGAGGAGAAGTGCGACGTGTGCGTGATCGGCTCGGGCTGTGGCGGCGCGTCGCTGGCGGCGCGTCTGGCAGAGCGCGGGCGCAGCGTCGTGGTCGTGGAGCAGGGCGGCTACTACACCAAGGCCGACTTCGACCAGCGCGAGACGCACATGCTGGCCAAGATCGACGGCGGTCGCGGGCTGTCTACGAGCAGCGACGGCTCGGTCGCGATGACGTACGGCAACAACGTCGGCGGCGCGAGCGTCCACTACTGGGCCGACAGCTATCGCACGCCGCCCGACCGGCTGGCGCTCTGGCACAACGAATTCGGGCTCGAGGGCCACGACCTCGCGACGTTGACGCCGCACTTCGAGCAGATCGAGCGCGACTTGAACGTGTTCGAGGCCACCGCGCCGTACACCAACCGAATGAACGCGCTGCTCGAGAAGGGCGCGCGCCAGCTCGGGTGGCGCGTCAAGCGCGTGCCGCAAGCGCGCAAGGGCTGCCTGGCCAGCGGCCACTGCATGCAGGGCTGCGCCTACGACGCGAAGCAGAGCCAGCTCGTCACGTACATCCCGCGCGCCGTCGCCAAGGGGGCGCGCCTGTACGCGGACACGCGCGCCGAGCAGCTCGTGCGGAGCGGCGCCAAGGTGCAGCGCCTCGAGTGCGCGGTCGTCGACCGCGCCACGGGACGTCCCAACGGGCGCCGCGTCCGGGTCGAGGCACGCGCGTTCGTGGTCGCCGCCGGCGGCTACGCGACGCCGGAGTTTCTCCTGCGCCAGGGTCTGAAGTCGAAGCTCCCGGCGCTGGGCGCGCACTTCTTCTGCAACCCGTGTCCGATGGTCCACGCGCTCTTCGACGAGGACATCATCCAGTGGCGCAACATCCCGGCGGCGTGGGGCATCGATCAGTTTCGTCTCGCGGAAGTCGACGGGGAGCCCCAGATCTTCGGTCGCCCTTCCACCGGTCGCTACATGCAGGGCGGCTACCTGTTCATGGCCAACCAGCTCCAGCCCGCCACCCTGGCGGCGGTGCTGCCGGGCTTCGGCGCGTCGCACTCGAAGCTCATGCGCAATCTGCCGAAGCTGGGGGGCACGATCTGCTGGATCGACGACGCCGAGGAAGGCCGTATCGAGCTCGACGGTGATCGCCGTCGCGTTCACGTGCCGCTCGGCGGCGGCAACGGGGAGCGCATCCGTAACGCGTTCCACAACCAGGCGCGGCTGCTGCTCGCGGTCGGTGCGCGCGAGGTCGTCTTCGGCGATGCGGCCGACACTCGCATCCACCGCGGCGGCGAGATCGAGGCCGCGGTGAAGCGCCTCGATCTCGCGCCGTCGCGCAACATCTTCGCGGCGCCGCATCCCGGTGGCGGCGCGCGCATGGGCAAGGACCCGGCCGACGCGGTGGTCGGCTTCGACCATCGCGTCCACGGCTTCGACAATCTGTATGTCGCCGATCCCAGCGTGCTGCCCACGCCGCCCAGCGTGGATCCGAGCGTGACGATCATGGCGTTCAGCTTCGTGGCTGCCGATCGGGTCGACGCCGCGCTGTAGCGCCTCGCCGCGTTGCTAAAGCCGGTCGTGAGCTCCCACTCACCATCTTGGGCGTACCGCTGCGCGCACATCAGCGCACATCGGCGCGGTCGCGAGGAGTTCCCGATGCGTCCGGCAAACCGTGTCTTTTGGCTCTGCGCCTCCGGGCTCGCGCTCGTCGCCGCCTGCGGGGGATCCGGGGACAACGCGCCGTTCTCCGACGGTGGCGTCGAGGGGGCGGCGGCGGACGCGAGCACGGCGGGCAGCGCCGGCAGCGGCGCGACCGGCTCCGGCGGCTCTTCGGCGGGGTCGGGCAGCGGCGGCACGGCGGCGAGTGGGGGCGCGGCCGGCGGCGCTGTGGGGGGCAGCGGCGGTACGGCGGGAGGCGCGGGCGCCGCTGCGGCCGGTGGCACCGGTGCGACGGGGGGCAGCGGCGGCACCAGCGGGGCCGGTGGCACCGGCGGGACGGCCGGCGGGCCGTGCGTGCCCGCGACCTGCCAGGGCCACACCTACCAATGCGGCGACTGCATCGACAACGACGGCGACGGCAAGATCGACTCGGCCGACCCGGACTGTCTCGGCCCGTGCGACGACAACGAGAAGGGTTACAGCGGCTGCATCTCCGGCCAGAACAACGCGCCCTGCAAGGCGGACTGCTACTTCGACCAGGACACCGGTGCGGGCAACGACGACTGCTACTGGGACCGCCGCTGCGACCCGCTGGAGAAGGCGCCGAACTACCCGCCGGAGGGTTCGATGTGCGCCTACGACCCCAACTTCAAGATCACCGGGACGTCGTCCGGGACGCAGACCTGCACCCAGGCGTTGAACAAGCAGTCGGACACCTGCGTGAAGGACTACTGCGGTCCGCTCGTCCCGAACGGCTGCGACTGCTTCGGCTGTTGCGAGCTTCCGTCGGGTAGCGGCAAGTACGTGTATCTCGGATCGACGTCGGACGACTCGGGCAAGTGCGCGATGGCGACCTGCGATCTGGCGCACGTCGACGACCCGACCAAGTGCAAGCCGTGCACGCCGGTCAAGGGCTGCTTGAACACGTGCCAGCACTGCGAGCTCTGCCTCGGCAAGACCACGCTTCCTGCCGACTGCTATCCACCGCCGACAGACGGCGGAGCCGGCAGCGGCGGCACTGGCGGCACCGGCGGCACCGGCGGCACCGGCGGCAGCGGCGGCAGCATGGGCGGCAGCGGCGGCAGCACGGGCGGCAGCGGCGGCAGCGGCGGCTTCTGCGGAGGCCAGATCTGCCCGCCCGGCGCGCAGGCGTGCGGCCTGTCGTGTCAACCGCCGTGTCCCAGCGGCTTCTTCTGCAACACCGGCTGTTGCGCGGCGAACCCGAAGTAGATGCACGCCATGCGTTCCCTCGGTCTTGTCGGTATCGGCGCGCTTGTCGCGTGCGCGCTCGTCGCATGCGGGAGCAGTGACTCCGGTGGATCCACCCTCCAGACGGAAGGCGGCGCGGGAGCGGCGGGCAGCGCCGGAGGCGCTGGCACCAACGCAACCGGCGGCTTCGGCGCGGGCGGCAGCTCGGGCTCGAGCGGATCCGCCGGCGCCGCGGGGGCAAGCTGCGGCGACTTCGGCCTCGACGCGACGTGCAAGGCTTGCCTGGCGACCAACTGCTGCACCGCTGCCGGGGCGTGTGCCGCCAACGCCGACTGTACGGCGATGGTCGCGTGCGCTCGCGCTTGCGGGATCGACGGCGGCGCGAGCTGCGCGTCCGGTTGCTACCGCGCGGGCGGCGCCCACGACTACAACGCGCTGATCACCTGCAAGGGCACGAACTGCGGCAGCGAATGTCCGCAGCCGACGCCGTGAGCGGTTCCGCGCCGCACCGACGTCGTGACGGACGTCATGGTCGGCGCGGGGACGCCGTCGCACGCTGGCCGCATGGACGAAGTGCCCTTCCGCACCATCATCGAGCCGTTCCGGATCAAGGCGGTCGAGCCGCTGCCGTTCACGACGCGCACCGAGCGCGATGAGCTGCTGCGGGCGGCGGGCTACAACCTGTTCAAGATCCCGGCGTGGAAGGTCACGATCGACCTGCTCACCGACTCGGGCACGGGCGCGATGAGCGACCACCAGTGGGCCGGACTGCTCAGCGGCGACGAGTCCTACGCCGGCAGCCGGTCGTACGAACACTTCGAGACCTCGGTCCGTCGTCTGACCGGCTTCAAGCACGTGTTCCCGGTGCACCAGGGCCGCGCCGCCGAGCGCATCCTGTTCGAGGCGGTCGTCGCGAAGGGCGACCTCGTACCCAACAACACCCACTTCGACACCACGCGCGCGAACCTCGAGCACGTCGGAGGCGTGGCGCACGACATCCCGGTGGTGGAGGAGCCCGGCTTCGGTGGGAACATGGATCTCGCCGCGCTCGAGCGCGCGCTGGCCGGCGACCGCCCCGTGCCGCTGGTGATGGTGACGCTCACGAACAACGCCGCCGGCGGTCAGCCCGTGTCGCTCGAGAACCTGCGCGCCGTGCGCAAGCTGTGCGACCGCGCCGGCGTGCCGCTGTTCCTCGACGCGGCGCGCTTCGCGGAGAACGCCTGGCTGGTGCGGCGGCGCGAGCCGGGGCAGAGCAAGCGCTCGCCGCGCGAGATCGCACACGAGATGTTCTCCCTCGCCGACGGCTGCACGCTCAGCGCGAAGAAGGACGGCATCGTCAACATCGGCGGCGTGCTGGCGACGAATCGCGACGACTGGGCGGAGCGCTTCAAGACGCTGCTGATCCTGACCGAGGGGTACACGACCTACGGCGGGCTCGCGGGACGCGATCTCGAGGCGATCGCCCTGGGTCTCGACGAGGCGCTGGAGCCCGACTATCTGCGCTATCGCGAAGCGACCGTGGCGTACCTGGCGGCGGGCTTCCGCAAGGCGGGGTTGCCGATCGTGGAGCCGCCGGGTGGACACGCGGTGTTCGTCGACGCGGCCCGCGCGCTGCCGCACATTCCGCCGGCGCAGCTGCCGGCCCAGGCGCTCGCCGTGGAGCTGTTCCGCGAAGGCGGCGTGCGCAGCGTCGAGGTCGGGACGCTGATGTTCGCCGAGGCGGCCCGGCGCGAGCTGGTGCGGCTGGCGCTGCCACGCCGCGTCTACACCGCGAGCCACGTCGACTGGGTGATCGAGACGGCGGAGCGCGTCGCGGGGCGCCTCGAAGGCATGAGGGGCTACCGGATCGTCGACGAGCCGCCCGTGCTCCGTCACTTCGGCGCGACGCTCGCTCCCGTGGATGACTGACTGGCCGTCGTCCGCAAGCTGCGGTATGCGAAGCCGATGCCGCGCGCGAAGACACGCACCTGTACGCTCTTGCTCATCGCGATCGGCGCCCTGCTCGCAGCCGCTTGCAGCAGCTCCGACGCGCCGTCCCCGGGCAAGGCTGGCGGCGCGGTCGTCGGCGAGGCGGACAACCACTGCGTCGACGACGCCGGCGCGCCGGTCAATCAAGAGACGAGCCAATCGGCGTGCGCTGCGCCGGACGGCGGGATCGCCGACGACGGCGGCGACGTCGAGCCCTACGGCGCCACGCGCTTCAACCAGGAAGCCGACGATGACGACTGCAAGTACCACGTGAAATGGACGTCGACGCCGGTCTACCGGAACAAGAACGTCACCTTCACCGTGGAAGCGACGCGCCGCGTCGACGGCCAACCGCTCACCGGTGCGTATCCGCGGCTCGAGGTGTACCTGGACGACACGCATCCGGCGCCCAACACGCCGCAGAAGCCCAACGAGATCTCGCCGGGCAAGTACAGCGTCGGTCCGATCAAGTTCGATGCGGCCGGACAATGGACCGCGCGCTTCCACTTCTACGAGGACTGCGTGGACCTGACGGAGGACTCGCCGCACGGCCACGTCGCGTTCTTCGTCGACGTGCCCTAGGTCGAGCATGCAAGCGTTGCCCGGCCTAGTGACGTTCGCGCTCGTTTGCGCGACGGCCGGCTGCTCCGGTCCGGACGCCGCGCCGCCAGGGGCGGACGCGCAATTTCCCGCGCAAGCGCTGCAGCTGGTGACCGGCGACTCCAAGCTGGTCGACGTCGAGGTGCGCACCGCGCCCGATCAGCCGCCCCAGCGCGGCACGATCGCCGTGGAGTATCGCGTGACGGATGCGGCGGACGGCTCGCCCGTCGACGATCTCGCGATCAGCGTCGTGCCGTGGATGCCCGCCATGGGCCACGGCACGTCGATCGTGCCGGAGGTTCACGCCAAGGGCGACGGGCGCTACGTGCTGGTGAACGTCAACCTGTTCATGCCGGGTCGCTGGGAGCTGAAGTCGCAGATCTCGGGCCCGCTGGTGGATCGTGTCGCGCCGGCGTTCCAGATCCCCTGAAGCGCTGGTGTTGCTGCTGGCGATCTTGTCGCCGGCGCGCGCGTATGCCCAGGCGTGTTGCGCCGGCACCGGCGCGCTCACACCCGGGCGCCTGGCCATGCACGAGGACGCGCTGGCCGGCGCGCAGGTCCGTGCGGCGAGCGTGATCGGGTCGTGGGACGACGCCGGAGGCTACACCCGCTCGCCGTCGAACGCGTCCGAGCTCGACTTCGAAGAGAGCCTGTTCGGCGCGGTGCGGCTGCTGTCGCGCGGCCAGGTCGCGGTGCTCGTGCCGTTTCCCGAGACGTACCGCAAGGCCGGCGGCCGCTCGGAGCTGGGTGGCGGCATCGGCGACGTGAACGCGAGCGTGCGCTACGACTTCACCCTCGCCGGGCAGTCCCGCTTCGTGCCCGGCGTGGCGCTGCTCGGGGGCGTGACCGCACCCACCGGGACGCCGCCCGACAAGGCGCACAAGCCGCTGGTGACGGACGCGACCGGCGTCGGCGCCTGGCAGCTGAACGGCGGCGTCGCGCTCGAACAGCTGTTCGGCAACGTCCTGATCGATCTCACCGGTATCGTCGCGAAGCGGACCGCGCGCAGCGTGCGCGGCCAGAACACGACCTTGGGCACGCGCTTCACGCTCCTCGCCGGCGCTGCCTACACCTTCGACAGTGGCGCGGCGCTGTCGATGTCCGCGTCCTACGCGACCGAGGGCCGCGCCAGCGAGGACGGGACGGCGCGGCATCTGCTGGAGCTGTCGGTCGGCGGCATGCTGCCGATCTCCGACCACTGGCGACTGCAGGCCAGCGTCTTCGTCGACCCGCCGTTCGATCACATCGGAAGAAACGAGCCCGCGCTCACGGGTCTCGGCGCGACCATCGTGAGGTCCTGGTGGTGAAGCCGAGCGCTGTGTTTCTCGCGCTCGTCGTGTCTGCTTGTGCTGCCGGTCCGGCGCGGCCGGCGATGCTTCCCGACGCCACGCTGGTCCGGCCCGCGACGCCGACCCGCAGCGTCGAGCTGTCCGCGCTGCTCGCGCGGGCGCGCTTCACGGTGATCGATTTCTTCTCCGCCAACTGCGCGTGCCAGCGTGCGCACGACGAGCGCTTGAAGGCGCTTTCGCGACGCTACGGCCCCGCCGGCGTCCAGGTCATCGCCGTCGACCCCGAGGTCGGCGTCACGCCCGCGGAGCTGGCGACCGAGGCGCGGCAACGCCGCTACGCGTTTCCGCTCCTCGGCGACCCCGACGCGCGCCTCGCGCGCGCTGCCGGCGCCGAGTTCGCGACGTACGTCCTGCTGGTCGATCGCCACGGCCGGATCCATTACCGCGGCGGCATCGACTCCGATCACACGCGGCTCACGTCGGACAGGGTGCCGTATCTCGAGAACGCGATTCGCGACGTGCTCGCGGGGCGTCAGCCGCGACGGGCGCAGGCGAAGACGCTGGGCTGCGCGCTGCGCACGTACTGAACGGCTACAAGCGCCGCAGCGTCTCGGTGCCGAGCAGGTCGCTGCCCGGCGCGGCCCAGTGCCCGACCAACCGCGCCCCGCTCTTCGTGTAGAGCACCACCCCGGCGCCGTTCGCGCCGCCCCAACCCACCACCAACACATTGCCTTCACGCAGGCCGACGCCGGCGTAGCTCTGGGTGCCGACGTGCCAGCGCACGTGGTAGGTCGCGCCGGACCGCTTGATGCTCACGCTGCCCTCGTACGCGTTGCCGGTATCCGGCGAGTACGAGCTGTCGATGCGATACGTGCCGTCGAGCCCCGCGGGGCCGACCAGCACCTCGGTACCGAGGCGGGTGCCGGTCGATGCCGTCGCCCAACGGCCGGTGAGGCGGCCGCCGTCGATGGCGTACACGGCGACGCCGTAGCCGGCGCCCATCCCCCAGCCGACGCCGAGCACGTCGCCCTCTTCGAGCGCGACGCCCTTGTACGGCGGCGTGTTCGAGATTGACCACTCGAGGACGTAGTGTTCGGCGACGGAGGTCACCGCCACCGTGCCGGCGTAGTGGCCTTGCCCGCCGGGGTTCGACGAGGATTCGATGGAGTAGGTGCCGGCGAGCGTCGCGGGCGCGGTGACGGCGCTCTGCTTGTCGGGCGTGGTAGCGGCCGCCGGTTGTTCCGACGCGGACGCGGCGCCCTTGCCCTCGCTGTCGATGAGCTTGAGCACGATCGCCGTCGCCATGCCGCCGAGCACGAGCAGCACCCCGGCGCCGAGCGCGACGTAGCGGAAGATCGGAGTGGGCGTGTGCAGCGCCGGCGCATACGTGTTCGCGTAGCCCGGCATGGTCGGAGGCACGACCGCCGGTGACAGCAGCGGTCGCGGCGGGGCACCCGGGGAAGGCTGGGTCGGCGAGAGCGGTCCGCCCGGCGTCGGCAAAGGCACGATCCGCGCCGAGGACGCGCCCAGCGGCGCCCAGCTGTCCGGCGGCGCGTAGCGCGCGGCGTCGACCAGCGCCGCGCCGAACTCGGCGGCGCTCTGGAAGCGGCGAGCGGGGTCCTTCTCCAGCGCTCGCAGGATCACGCTCTCGAACGCCGGCGGCATGTCCGACCTTAGCGAGCGCGGCAGCGGCGGCGGCTGCTCGATCTGCATTCGCAACAGCTCGTACAGCGTCTGTGCGTCGAAGGGACGTCGGCCGGTCGCGCCCTCGAACAACAGCAGACCCGCCGCGTACAGGTCGGCACGCGCATCGACGTGCTGGCCCGCGGCCTGCTCCGGGGACATGTACTGCGGCGTGCCGAGCAGCGAGCCGGTGCGCGTCGCGTCGGACATCGCGCCGATTTCGGGGCGCAGCTTGGCGATGCCGAAGTCGAGCACCTTGGCGCGACCGCCGGCGGTGATGAACACGTTGTCCGGCTTCAGATCCCGGTGCACGACGCCCTTGTCGTGCGCGGCGCCCAGCGCCTCGAGCACCTCGCCGACGACGCGCGCCAGCGAGCCGAGCGGCAGCGCGCCGCGCTCGCGGATCACCGCCGAGAGCGGCGAGCCGTCGAGGTACTCCATCACGATGTACGGTCGGCCATCGGGGAGCTGCGCGAGATCGATTACGCTGACGATGTTCTCGTGACGGATCACGTTCACCGCGCGCGCCTCGGCGAAGAAGCGCTCGACCAGCGCGGGATTCGACGCGCACTCGCCGGACAGCATCTTGATCGCGACGCGGCTGGCGATGCCCGGGTGCACGGCCAGGTACACGGTGCCCATGCCGCCGCGCCCGATCACGCGCGCTACGCGGTAGCTGCCGATGGCTTGCCCGAGCAGCGAATCAACACGCGCGTCGACCAGCTGCTCGCCGTGCTCGGTGCAGAACCCCGGTACGGGCTTCGCCGCTCCGCATTCCGGGCACACGAACATCGCGCATCGAGCGTTGCAGAGCCTCCCCAGGCTGTCCAGGCACGCGGGGTGACGGCGGCGTCGGGACGCCGTACGCTTGCGCGTGGAGGTTCGCATGCGCGTCGGGATAGCTGCATTTGCCGCAACGCTCGTCGGTCTTGTGGCGTGCTCGAGTGGGCAGAGCGGCGGCGCCGCCGACGGGGGCGCCGGCACGGCGGGCACCGGCGGCTCGGCGGGCAGCGCCGGTGGCGGCGCGGGCAGCGCCGGCGCGTCTGGCGGTGCGGGCGTCGGTGGCAGCGGCGGTGGCGCGGGCGTCGGTGGCAGCGGCGGCGGCGCGGGAGCGGCGGGCGGCTCCGGCGGCGCCTCCGGCTCTGCCGGCGCGGCGGGTTCTGCCGGCGCGGCGGGCGACGCTGGCGGCGGCCCGCCGACGGCCTCCCAGTTGCTCGCGCTGCTCGGCTCCTGCAACGAGCTGACCAACGGACGCTACAAGACGGACAACGACCCGGGCGTCGCCGCCGACGTGCCGGTGTGCGCGCTCAACGGCGCGGTGACCTGGCAAGCGGACATGGACGTCGACTGCGACGGCATCGCGACGACCGAGTGCAACTCGAGCACGGACCCGTGGTTCCAGGCGCAGACCGCCGCCATCGATTCCGGTGGCAACTACCTGGACGCGGCGCACCTGCCGTATGTCGTCGTCCCCGGCGTCAGCTCGCGCTTCAACTACAAGACCGCCGGTCTGTCCCTCGGCAGCGTCGTGGCCGTGATCTACCAGGGTCAGGTCGCCTACGGCGTGATCGGGGATATCGGCCCCACCGCGATCATCGGTGAAGCGTCGTACGCCATGGCCGCGAGCCTCGGGATCGATCCGGATCCCGCGACCGGCGGCGCGGACACCGGCGTGACGTACATCGCGTTCACCGGCGCGAGCGCCGTGCCGTCCAAGCTGGAAGACCAAGCCGAGACGCGGAGCATCGGCGAAGCTCGCGCAAGCCAGCTGCTGTCGGACAACTGACGGCCCACCGATGGAATCCGGCGAGGTCAAGGGCATGTATTTCGTCGCCGCGCGCCAGCACCTGCTGGAGCACCACGGCGCCGAGGCCCTCGCGCGCGCCGTCGCGGCGATGCCCATCGCGCATCAGCAGGCGCTGCTCGATCCGCTGCCCTCCGCCTGGTACCCCGAGCAGGCGCTCCACGACGCGTTCGTCGCGGTGTTCGAGCGGGTGTGCGAACGCGACGAAGCGATCTTTCTCGAGATGCTCGAGGCTTGCACGCGGATCGGCATGAACCGCTTCTTCCGCGCGCTGCTCGGTATCGCGACCCCCGCGTTCCTGCTCAAGCACTACCCGACGCTGGTCAGGCAGCTGCGCCGCGGCCCAGTGAACGTCGCAGGTGGACGTGCGCGACGGCGAGGCGTCGATCAGCATCACGGACCTCGAGTTCGCAGACGATCCCCTCTACCAGATCGCGTTCATCGCGGGCCTGAACGTCCTCTTCGACGTGATGATCTCGCGGCCACCCCGCACGCGCATCGGCTCGGTGTCGGCGTCCGGCTTCGTGATCGAGCTCGACTGGCGCCCGACCTGACGGCCCCGGCGGCTTGCGCTATCCCTGGTTGGTGAGCGACGCCCTCCACGACCTTCTCGCCGGTAGGCGGCTGTGCGTGCTCACCGGCGCAGGCTGCAGCACGGAGTCCGGGATCCCCGACTATCGAGGCCAGGGCTCCCGCCCGCGACACCCGATCCAGATCCGGGAGTTCACGCGCGATCCCGCCGCACGCCGCCGCTACTGGGCGCGCAGCGTCGTCGGCTTCGCACGCTTCGCCGGCGCACGCCCGAACCCCGCGCATCTCGCTATCGCCGCGCTCGAACACGCGGGGCTCACGAGCGGGCTCATCACCCAGAACGTCGACGGCCTCCACGGCGCGGCCGGCAGCCGTCGCATGGTCGAGCTCCACGGCGCGCTGTCACGCGTCGTGTGCCTCGACTGCGGCGCGGTCGAGACGCGCGCTGCGCTGCAGCGGCTCTTGCTCGACGCGAATCCGGGCTGGGACCGTCTCCAGGGTACGCTTGCGCCGGACGGCGACGCGGAGCTCGACCCCGCGCTGGTCGAGACGTTCCGCGTCGTGGCGTGCGCCCGCTGCGACGGCGTGCTCAAGCCGCACGTCGTGCTGTTCGGCGAGAACGTCCCGCGTCCCACCGTCGACGCCGCCTGGGGCATGCTGGACGCCGCCGACGCGTTGCTGGTCGTGGGCTCGTCCTTGGCCGTGTTCTCCGGCTATCGCTTCGTTCGCGAAGCCGCGCGCCGCAACCTGCCGGTCGCGATCGTCAACCAGGGGCCGACGCGCGGCGACAGCGTGGCCGCGGTACGCGTCGAGGGCCGCGCCGGCGACGTGCTGCCGCGGCTTGTCGCCACGCTGTCGGCTTGATGCCGGTCCGGCGCGGAACCCCGTGGCGCGCCCGACTCCGGAGTGACCCGCTCGCGGCCCAACCGGAACGCCCACGAGGGCTGATCAGGGACTCGATCGCGAGGTGCCATCCCACGCGAAGTAGCAAGCGCTCGTCGTTGCCGCGGCGAAGTGTGCGCCAGCCAGGCGGGCCGTTGCTCTCGAGATGTCCGCCAAGCCGCGCAAGAAGCGTGAGCGCGTCGCCGACGGTGTTCGAGTGTTGAAAACCCCCACGTGGGCCGGCGCTTCGAGTCCGTTGCGCGCGGGCTGGGCTTCAAGGACAAGGAAGCGCGCCGCGCGATCGCGGACGCCGCGTCGCGGCCGACGGCGACACAGGCGAGGATGTGCGGACGATGCAGAGCGTCGCCGCAGTACGGCCCGACACCTGGCGCACCGCCACCGTCCAGGCGCATGCGCTCGATGCGGTAGTCGTCGCTCACGGCGCGCTCCACAGCTCGTGATCGAGCATGCTGTCGCCGTCGAAGATGAAGCGGCCGCCGAAGCGCTCGCCGGCGATCAGCCGGGGTAGCCACAGCGCGTCGTCCGCCCACATCTCGGCGAACGGAATCCGATCCAGGGGCGTCCAGAGCGGGATCGCCTCGGGCGTCTCCCGCGCCGAACCGGCACAATCCTCCGAGCGGAACACGTGGCAGAAGAGCGAGTAGCCGTCGCAGAACTGGAACGCCAGCTCGCCGTGATGAGTGGGCGCGTGCGGCACCACGCCGAGCTCCTCCTCGACCTCGCGGATCGCGCACTCGAGCGGCGACTCGCCCGGCTCGAGGCGGCCTCCTGGTCCGTTCACCTTGCCCGCGCCGAGCCCGCGCTTCTTGCGGATCAACAGCACCTGGCCTCCGCGCACGACGAACAGCAGCGTCGCGACGTCGCGCGGCTTCCAAGCTGTCCGGTCGATGTCGGCGATGCGCGTCGGGTTCATGGCGAGGTCGGGCAGTTGAAGCTGCAGCCGTACGCGCAGCTCGCGCACGCGGCGGGGATGCAGTGCGGCGTTCCGCTTGCGGCGTTGCTATCGCATATCGCGCCGGCGCAACAGTCGCCGTCGATCGCGCAGGGCTCGCAGCAGCGCTTGCAGGCGCCGGCGTCGGACGTGCCGTAGCCGCAGCGCACGAGGCAGCCGGGGCGCAGCGTGCAGCCGGCCGAGCCACACGCCGCGCACGCCGCGTCGAACGCCTTGGGGACGCAGGTGCCGCCGAGGTCGAGCTGCTTGCACACGCTGTCCGCGCCGCACTCCGCGTCGCTGGTGCAGGAGCTGCCGCAGCTCTGCGGCGCGACGCAGTCCGCCGCGCAGCTCGCGTCGACCTGGCACACGGGCGTCATCCCGCCGCACGAGTTGCAGACGTCCGGTGTGCAGCGGCCGCCCGGATCGCAGTGGGTGCCGGCGCAGCAGTCGGCGTCGCCCGTGCACGCGCTGTCGCAGCACGCCGGCTTCGCGCACACCGCGCTGCACGTCGTGAAGTCGACGTCGCAGCCGGCGGCGCCGCACGCCTGGCAGGTGTCGGGGATGCAGCGGCCCTGCAGCGAGCAGATCGCACCGGCGCAGCACGAGCCCTGGGTGCAGCTGTCGCCGCAGCACGCCGGCGCGGCGCAGCGCGCGTTCGTGCAGCCCGCCGCGTCGGTCCGGGGCGGCGCGTCCTGCGACGACTCGCACGCGAGCGGCAGCATCGCGAGCAGCAACGCACCGCCGATCCACCGCTGCATCGGTACGAGTCTAGCTTCTGGGGGATGCCGGTCCGGCGCGGAATCCCCGCGCCCGGTGTACGGGCTTCGCGCTGTAACTACAATGAAACCAGATGTTTACAATGCTAGTTGCATATATGCGCATGAGCGCATATAGATCCGCGTTCGATGCAGCAGGCCCTCGACAGCGACACGCGGTGGCACCTCTACCGCCTGCTCGGCGATCCGACCCGGCTGCGGCTGATCGCGCTCGCGGCGGAGGAGGAGCTGGGCGTCGGCGAGCTCGCGGAGCTGCTCGACGAGTCGCAGCCGAATGTGTCGCGACACGCGGCGCAGCTGCGGCAAGCCGGGCTGCTCGCGAACCGCAAGCAGGGCAATCGCACGCTCGTGCACCTCGCCGACGGCGTCGTCGGTGACCCGGTGATCGCGGACGCGCTACGCGCCGGACGCAAGCTGTGCACCGAGGACGGCAGCCTGGCGCGTGTCGCGGACGTCGTGGCGCGGCGCGAAGCGCGCACGCGCGAGTTCTTCGCGCAGCCGGGCAGCGCGGAGGTCGGGCTGTCGCCGGACCTGCCGGCGTACCTCGCGGCCTTCGCCGGGCTGATCGGCGATCGCGAGCTGGCCGTGGACGCAGGCACCGGCGACGGCGCGCTGCTCGACTTGCTGGCGCCGCTCTACCGGCGCGTCGTCGCGCTGGACCGGAGCGACGCGCAGCTCGCGCGCGCCCGCCAGCGCGTGAAGGCGCGGCGCTACGCGAACGTCGAGCTGGTCGAAGACCAGATCGGCGGCCCCGTCGTGCAGGGCAAGCTCGGCGGCGGCGCGGATCTGGTGGTGGCGGCGCGGGTGCTGCACCACGCCCCGCGCCCGCGCCCCGCCATGCGCGAGCTCGCCGGCATGGCGCGCCCCGGCGGACGCGTGCTGGTGATCGACTACGCGCGCCACGAGGACGAGAAGATGAGCGAGCAGCAAGCCGACATCTGGCTTGGCTTCTCGCCCGACGAGCTGCGCGGCTACGCCGAGGGCGCGGGCCTCTCGGACGTGAGCGTCGGGGAGATCCCGCAGTATCCGCGCGGTGGCCCCGACGCGCACATCGGATGGCTATGGGTGCTGGCAACGCGCCCGGACAACGACAAGAACAACAAGAAGAAGAGGCAGGAGACACCATGACCCAGAGCGTAACGGCGACCTCGTCGCAGAAGACCGCAGGCAAGGACTACATCGTCAAGGACATCGGGCTCGCGGATTGGGGCCGGAAGGAAATCCAGATCGCCGAGCACGAGATGCCCGGGCTGATGGCGACGCGCGAGAAGTACGGCAAGGAGAAGGCGCTCAAGGGCGCGCGCGTGTCGGGCTCGCTGCACATGACGATCCAGACCGCGGTCTTGATCGAGACGCTGAAGGATCTCGGCGCCGACGTGCGCTGGGCGTCGTGCAACATCTTCTCGACGCAGGACCACGCCGCCGCCGCCATCGCGGCGACCGGCACGCCGGTGTTCGCGATCAAGGGCGAGAGCCTGGAAGACTACTGGGAGTACACCTTCAAGGCGCTGACCTGGCCCGACGGCAAGGGCCCGCAGCTGATCGTCGACGACGGCGGCGACGCGACGCTGCTCATCCACCGCGGCTACGCCGGCGGAGAAGGACGCGTCGATCCTCGACCAGCCGACGGACAACGAGGAGCTCAAGATCATCAACGCGCTGCTGAAGCGCGTGCTCAAGGACGACCCGAAGCACTGGCACAAGGTTGTCGAGGATCTGATCGGCGTGTCCGAGGAGACCACGACGGGCGTGCATCGCCTCTACCAGATGCGCGACAAGGGCGAGCTCCTGGTGCCGGCCATCAACGTCAACGACTCGGTCACGAAGAGCAAGTTCGACAACATCTACGGCTGCCGCGAGTCGCTGGTCGACGGCATCCGCCGCGCGACGGACGTGATGCTCGCCGGCAAGGTCGCGCTGGTGTGCGGCTTCGGCGACGTGGGCAAGGGCTCCGCGGAGTCGCTGGCCGGCAGCCGCTGCCGCATCATGGTCACGGAGATCGACCCGATTTGCGCGCTGCAGGCGTGCATGGCCGGCTACAAGGTGACGACGACCGAGGACGCGCTGCCGATCGCGGACGTCTACGTCACCTGCACGGGCAACAAGGACATCATCACCGCCGAGCACATGGCGCACATGAAGGACCAGGCCATCGTCTGCAACATCGGCCACTTCGACGACGAGATCCAGGTCGCGAAGCTGATGGCGTACCCGGGCGTGAAGCGCACGACGATCAAGCCCCAGGTCGACATGTTCACGTTCCCCGACGGGCATTCGATCTACCTGCTCGCCGAGGGGCGGCTGGTGAACCTCGGCTGCGCCACCGGTCACCCGAGCTTCGTGATGAGCAACTCGTTCGCCAACCAGACGCTCGCCCAGATCGATCTGTGGCGGAACAAGCGCGACGTCGGCGTGTACACCCTCGACAAGAAGCTCGACGAGGAGGTCGCGCGGCTGCACCTCGGCAAGCTCGGCGCGAAGCTCACCACGCTCACGCCGGAGCAGGCGGAGTACATCGGCGTTCCCGCCGACGGGCCGTTCAAGCCCGACTACTACCGCTACTGATCGCGTAGACCCTGTCCCGAGCCGGACCGGCAGCTTGTGCTGTTGTCGGTCCGGCGCGGACACGGGCCGGGGCGATCACTGGTACGGATTGTCGGTGTCGTCCGGCGCCGCGGGAGGCTCCGGCGCGGGCGCCGCGGAACGCTCCGGCGCGGGCTCCTGGGAGCCGGCCTGCGAGCGTCGAAGCTCGGCGAGATCGCGCCTCAGCGCCTCGTCCGTGGCAGCGCTGGCGCGGGCGCGCGCTTCCGCTGCGTCGAACGCGACCGCGTGCGGCGTCGCGACCGCGTGCGGCGTCGCGTTCGCCCGCGGCGTTGCTGCCGCCCACGGCGCGGCGGCTCGCTGCGTCGCGCTCGTCGCCTTCCGCGCCGCGACGGCGACCGGTGCCGGTGCGCTCGTCACGGCGGTCGCGGCCACGGGCGCGGGTGCGGTCGCGGTCACGGCGCTCGCCGTGTCGCTGCGCGGCGTCGCCGTGATCGGCGCGACCGCGTTTGCCGCTGGCTCCGGCTGAGTCGGGCAGCTAGCTGCCGCGCGCTGCTATCGACGCGCGCTGCGATGCCGCGACCACGCGTAGCCGAGTAGCACCGCGGCGCCGGTCGTGACGCACAGTACCAGCAGAAGCCACGCCTTGTATCGACGTCGCGGCAAGCCGGCGAGCTCGGCCTCGACGAGCTCGGGATCGTCGACGGTGACGCACACGAGCGCTTCTCGACCGTAGTGCTGCTCGAGCTCGCTCACGGTGAACAGCGTGCGCTCGTCGTTGGCAATGGGTGTCATGGTTGTGGCCTCACACCGAAGCAAAGCATCCGACGTGCCAGCGCCTCGGGCGTCGCGCGGGGTGACGCACCAGACCCGCCAACGTGCCGCGCCCACGCCCCCCGGAAGCGGTGGAACGCCACGGATCGTCGATTTGCGCTACCGGGGTTGCAGAAGGTGCAGTATTCCGCGCAACGATCCGTCGGGGCGACGCACGAGGTTCCGCGCCGGACCGACATCCCGCGGCAGGCGGGCTCGCGCAAATCCTGCTGAAGGTGACACATGCTGGTGATGAAGTTCGGGGGCAGCTCGGTGGCCGACCGCGCGCAGATCGACAAGGTGCTCGGCATCGTGCAGAGCCGCATCGAGCGCCGCCCGATCGTCGTCTCGTCTGCGCACAAGGGCATCACGAACGCGCTGATCGCGGCGGGCAAGGCCGCCGCGGCGGGGGACGTCGACGCGGCGAAGCCCGTGATCGAGCGGCAGCGGGCGATCGCCGCCGAGCTCGGCGTCGCGCCCGGCGCGCTCGAGCCATTGTACGAGGAGCTGTCGGATCTGCTGCGCGGCATCAAGCTGGTGCGCGAGCTCAGCCCGCGCAGCCTCGACTACATCTCGAGCTTCGGCGAGCGCATGGCGGTGCGCGCCATCGCCGATCACTTCGCACGCTCGGGGCTGCCCGCCCGCGCGTACGACGTGTGGGATCTCGGCTTCATCACCGACTCGACCTTCGGTTCGGCGCGCCCGCTGCCCGGCTACGAGGCGCGCGTGGCCGACGCCTTCCGCGAGCACGTGCCGGAGCACGTCGTGCCGATCGTTACGGGCTTCGTCGGCAAGAGCGCCGTGGGCGAGATCACCACCGTGGGCCGCAACGGCAGCGATCTCACCGCGACCTTGATCGCGGCGGCGCTTGGCGCGGAAGAGGTGGAGATCTGGAGCGACACCGACGGCGTGATGACGGCGGATCCGCACCTGGTCGACGACGCGCGCAGCATTCCGCGCATGGGCTTCGACGAGGCGGCGGAGCTCGCGTACTTCGGCAGCCGCATGCTGCATCCGGCCACGCTCATGCCGGCGATGCAGAAGAACATACCGGTACGGGTCTTGAACACGAACCGGCCGGCGTATCCGGGGACGGTGATCGAGCGCGTGCCGGGGCCGGGCGAGCGCGCCGTCACCAGCGTCGCGTACAAGGAGAACCAGAGCGTCCTGACCGTGAGCTCGCCGCGCATGTTCGGCGAGTGCGGCTTCCTGTCGGAGATCTTCGCCGTGGCGACGCGGCACCGGATCGTGGTCGACCTGGTCAGCACCTCGGAGATCAGCGTGTCGTTCACTGTGCCGGACGCCGCCCAGCTGCGGCAGGCGCTGCCGGACTTCGAGGCGCTGGGCGAGTGCCGGCTGGTCACGGGCAAGGCGATCCTGGCGGTGGTGGGCCACCACATGCCGGAGCGACCGGGCGCCGCCGCGTGGATCCTGCGCTCCGTCGCCGAAGCCGGAATAAACGTGGAGATGATCAGCTATGGGCGCGGGAGCATCAACTTGAGCATGGTGATCGACGACACGGACGTCGATCGCGCGGTACGCTCGCTGCACCGGGCGCTGCTCCAGGGCGACGGCTAGGGAAACATGGACGAGCGCGAGGCGGAGGGCGTGCGGGAGGATCGGCAGCGGCTCGCGCCGCCGTTCTTCCTCGCACTGATCGTCGCGACCGCGGCCGCGCTGTTCTACGTGCTCGGCGCGTTCGTTCCCGACCTGGTGATCGCCTTCATCCTGGTCGCGATGTTCCGCCCGCTGTGGAAGCGGCTCTCGGCGCGCATGGGCAATCGCCCGTGGCTCGCCTCGGCGCTCGTGACCACGCTGGTGGTGCTGATCGTCGCGGCGCCCGTCGCCTTCGTCCTGACCACGCTGGGCGCAGAAGCGGTTGCGATGGTCCAGCGCGTGCGCGCCGCCGACTCGATGGCGATCGCGAGCGTGGTCGGCGAGCGGGTGGAGAGCGCGCTGCGCACCGCCCACGTGCCGGTCCAGCACGACCAGCTGGTCCAGGCCACGATCCAGGCGCGTGACTGGCTGGCGACCCACGTGCTCAAGGAGACCACGGCGATCCTGGGAAGCACGCTTTCGCTCATCTTCCACTTCCTGGTGGTGATGATCAGCGTGTTCTACCTCTTGGTGGACTCGGACCGGCTGCGCCAGTTCGTGTTCGCGCTCTCGCCGCTACCGGACGAACAGGACCAGCTGCTGGTTACCAAGTTCGACGACGTGGCGCGCGGCATCCTGCTCGGCAACGGCATCGGCAGCGCGCTGCAGGGCCTGCTCGGCGGCATCGCGATGGCGGTGGTCGGGCTGCCGTCGCCGGTGTTGTGGGGCACGGTCATGACGCTGTTCGCGTTCCTGCCGCTGGTGGGCATCTCCGTCGTGACGATCCCGGCGACGCTCTACCTGGTCCTGACCGGATCGGCCGCCAAGGGCGTGGCGTTCTTCGTGTTCTGCACGGCGCAGGGCATCTTCATCGAGAACGTGATCAAGACGCGGCTCATCGGTCGCAGCACGCGCATGCATGATCTGCTGGTGTTCTTGAGCGTGCTCGGGGGCATCGGCGCGTTCGGCATCATGGGGTTGCTCTACGGTCCGCTGATCGTCGCGGCGTTCCTCACGCTCTCCGAGCTCTACTTCACGGTGTACCGCAGCCGGATCGCGTCCTCCTTGCACCGCGGGCCCGATCCGTGAAGCGCGCGGCGCCGTTCGCCGCGTCTAAAGCTCGAAGAACCCGTCCGGCAGCGTGCGCGCGGTCACGTCGCCGATCATCTCGGCGGCGAGCGCCGTGGTGCGGCGACGCTGCGGGAAGCGCGCGATGTCCGCGGCGCTCCACTCCGGAGCCTCGCTGATGAGCGGGAAGTAGAGGCGCGCCCCGCCGTCCGGGCAGTCGAGCTCCTGGCCGGTCGCGTCCTCGAGCGTGTCGCCCAGCGCGTCGGCGGCGTCCTCGCTGGCGAGGACGGCGACGCGCGCGACGCCGCGCAGGGCGCGGGCGAGGCGCGCCGGCTCGATGTCGTCGCGGCCCGGTCCGATCACGGCGACGGGCAGCGCGCGACCTTCCGCGAGCAGTACGGAACGCGCGAACGCCGCCGCGGCGTCCGCGTCGAGGGTCATTGCCGCGGTGGCGTGGAGCTCATCTGGATCGACGTCCGTGCCGCCGCGCTCGAGCAGCGCCGTGATCACGGCGGGCGCCGCCGCCACGGGTTCGAGCCGCATACCGCGCGGGATCTCCCTGCCGACGCCGTGGGAGACCAGCACCGCGCCGCCGGCCGCGCCGAACCGGCCAACCGAAATCCAGGAGACGGCGCTGTCGCGGTCGTCCGGGTGGGACAAGCGAATCGCGGTCTCCGCGCCGCGTACGACGTCGATGCGCGCGCCGCCCTCGGCGCGGAACGCGCCGCCGGGCGCGAGATCGGCCGGGGTCCAAGCGGGCGCGATGCCCAGGCTCACGCGGCGCTGGCGCAGGCGCGCGAACTCGCCGTGGCCGAGCACCCAGTCGAGGTAGTGCGCCAGGATCGCGTCGACGTCGAGCCCGACGACGAGAAAGCGCGTGAAGTACACGTCGTGCATCGGCGTCTAGTGTAGAGTCTCCGGCCATGCCGATCGAGCCGGACAAGGCCCTGGGCTTCGAGTTTCCCGAGGCGGAGAGCGCGTGGAACGCCGATCAGGTGATCCTGTATCACCTGGGTATCGGCGCGGGCGTGCCGCCCACCGACCCGAAGGAGCTCGAATACACCTACGAGGGCAACCTGAAGGTGCTGCCGAGCTTCGCGGTGATCCCGGTCTTCGGCGCGCTCACGGGCGTCTTGTCCGTGCCGGGCCTCGAGTTCAACCCGATGATGCTGCTCCACGGCGAGCAGGACATCGAAATCGCCGGGCCGATCCCCACGGACGCGACGGCGCGACACAGCGGTCGCGTCGCGGCGATCTACGACAAGGGCAAGGCCGCCGTCGTCGTGCTCGACGTGACGACGAAGAACGCCAAGGGCGAGACACTGTTCGTCAACCACTTCTCGGTGTTCCTGCGCGGGGAGGGCGGCTTCGGCGGCGAGTCCGGACCCGAGCCCGGCAACGTGCCGCCGGATCGCGCGCCGGACGGCGTGGTGGAGTCGCCGACGCTGCCGCAACAGGCGCTCTTGTACCGGCTCAGCGGCGACAAGAACCCGCTCCACGCCGATCCATCGTTCGCCGCCATGGGCGGCTTCGATCGCCCGATCCTCCACGGCCTGTGCTCGTACGGCATCGCCTGCAAGGCGATCGTCGATCACGTCCTCGGCGGTGACGTCGCGAAGGTGGCGCGTTACCAGGCGCGCTTCCGCGGCGTGGTCTTCCCGGGCGAGACGCTGGTCACGCGCTACTGGCGCGAGGGTGACCGCGTCGTGCTCGCCGTCGACTGCAAGGAGCGCGGAAAGCCGGTGATCACCAACGCCGCCATCACGCTGCGGGGCTGAAGCGGACGCGCTTCACTTGCCGGCGGCGCGCCAGCGCACGACCGCCGTGCAGCGCGGGTCCTGGTTGCTCACGCACTCGACGCGGCGCACCTCCACGTCCTCGAGCCCCATGCGTCGGAAGATCGCCGCCATCGTCTCCATCGTCACGGCGCACAGGAGCGGGTGGTGGCCGGGCCAGTCCTCGATGCTGGAGATGGCCTCGCCGGGTGCGACGATCTCCACGCGCCGCGTGCCCGTGTCGTGCAGCTGGTTCCAGAAACGCTGGATGTGCTTCGCGTAGCGCTCGGGTGTGACCAGCAGCTTGAACGCGAGGCGGAAGATGCCGCGGATTCCGTGATCGACGCTGGCCGCCGTGCTCTCCTTTACGAGTCGCGTCCGCTCGGCCCCGGTCATCCCTTCGGTCACGTCGTCGAGCACCCGGGCCACGGCTGCCGCGGGGTACCAGGCGGTGGGGATCAGCCCCAGGGTCGCGGTCCCCGGATCGAGGTCGCCGCGCTCGGCTTCGGGGATGCGCGCGACGATCGCCATCAGCGTCCGCGCGTCGTAGTGGTGCGCGTACCAGTCCACGAAATACGTGATCGCGCTGCCCTTGACGCGCGGCGTGGTGGGATCGCCCGACATGTTCCGAGCCCGTCAGCATGCCACGGATCCACACCTCAGGTTATCCCGGTCACGATGCGCTCGGACGCTTCCCACAAGCGGGACGCGAGCTCTGCATCCTGCGCCAGGCGCGTCGGTTTGGCGACGTTGCAGTCAGCGAAGTACTCGCCGGAGACGCCGGCGACCGCCGGGTGCACGGCGACGTAGCACTGGGTCGCCGCGCCCTGCGCGACGCTCTTCAGCGCGAGCGGCGCGGCGATCGCCAGCGCCATGCGCGCCGGCGCGGCCATGCTGCGCCCCAGGTTGGTGTGGATCACGCCGGGGTGTACGGCGTTCGCGGTCTGCCGCTCGCCGTCGAGGCGTCGCGACAGCTCCTTGGCGAACAGCAGGTTGGCGAGCTTCGACTGACCGTAGGCGGCCCACGGCGTGTAGCCCTTGTCGCCGGACAGGTTGTCGAACTGGATGCCTTCCGCCGGCGCGCTGGCGTGCGCCGAGCTGCTCAGCATGACGACCCGTCCGGCTTGCGCCAGGCGCGGGAGAAGTCGGGTGACGAGCAGGAAGTGACCGATGTGGTTGGTGAAGAACTGCTTCTCGGTGCCGAGTACCCGCTCCAGCCGGGGCAGCGCCATGATGCCCGCGTTGCAGATGATCGCGTCCAGCATCGCTCCGTCGCGTTCGACCGCGGCGACGCAAGCCAGCACCGACCCCGGCTCGGACAGCTCGCACGCCAGCGGCCACGCTCCCGGCAGGTCGCCGCACGCGGCGCGTGCCTTTTCTTCGGTGCGCGCCGTCGCGATCACGCGGGCGCCGCGCCCCGCGAGCACGCGCAGTGTCTCCTGGCCGAGTCCCGAGTTGGACCCGGTGACCAGGATCGTTCGCCCCGACAGGTCGATACCGTCGGTGACGTCCGCGGCCGTGGAGCCGTAGCCGAACCCACTTGGCCCCTTGCCCTTCAGCAGTGCGACGATCGACATCTCCGCTCCTGGCCGCTTCGCTCTTCGCGCGCTGTCATCCCTGGCACGACACTACGCAGCCGCGAAGGCTCTGGTTTCGAGGGATTGCCGGTCCGGCGCGGAATCCCGCGCGCGGCGAGGCGGCGAGGCGACGAGGCGGGCCCCGCTTGCGCCGCAGCACGTGGCGAGTCACTATGACTCGTGTAGTGAGTCAACAGCGCCAGCTCACCCTGAGAAACCTCGACCCGCGGCTGGAGCGCGAGATCCGCGCTTTAGCCAAGCGGGAGCGCATCTCGCTGAACAAGGCGGCGTCACGCCTGCTTCAACGCGGCGCGGGCATCGCTCCGGTCAAGGACACCGACCGCATCGGTAGCAGCCTCGATCACTTGATCGGCACGTGGAAGCAGCGCGAGGCCGACGCGTTTCTCGAATCGATCGCGGCCTGCGAACAGATCGATGCGGAGCTGTGGGAATGAAGCGCCTGCTCGATACGAACGCGTACGCGGCGCTGAAGCGCGGTCACGACGGTGTCGCGGCGCTGGTGCGCGACGCGACGTTGATTGAACTCTCGATGGTCGTTGTCGGCGAGCTGCTGTTCGGGTTTCGCAACGGACGACACTACGACCGGAACCTGCGCGAGCTCGACGACTTTCTCGCCCACGATCGCGTAGACGTGCTCCCGGTCACGCGGACCACCGCGGATCGCTTCGGCCGCTTGGCTGCAGCACTGCGCAAGGCCGGCACGCCGATCCCGAGCAACGACATCTGGATTGCCGCGCATGCGTTCGAGAGTGGTGGCGAGCTCGTCAGCTTCGACCGTCACTTCGCGAACGTGGCCGGTCTGGTGTGGACGCAGCTGTCGTAGCCGCCGGAGTGCAGCCCGTCCGCCAGCTGCGGACGCCGGTCCGGTGCAAGATCACGGGGACGCGACGGCGGGGCCCGCGCCGACCGCGCTCCTGACGTCCAGCGCGAGCGAGCAGCTGTCGATGCCCTTCGCGAGCTCGGCGCGCGTCGCACCCGAGGCCCACGACGGATCGACGTGCCGTCGGAGTCGGAGCAGGGTCTTGCCGCGCTCGAGATCGACGAGTCCGACGCGCACGTCGTGCGGTCGCTCGCCGTCGAGCTCCGACAGTCCCGTGGAAGCGCCCGGCTCGTCCACGACGATCAAGAGCTGCCGGGCCTTGGCGGCTCGCTTCGCGGCCTCGATCGGCGCACGCTCGAAGCTGCGTCGAAGCGCGTCGAGCTCGCCGCGGTCGTCGGTCGCAGCGACGCGGGCGGCCCAGCCGGGTGCCAGCAGCGGCAGCCCGATCAGCGCGTCGGCGTAGCGAAAGACGTTGTGCGCCGGCTGCATCCCGCTCGCCGTGAAGGCGGCGCGCGCCTTGATGCGGAGCTCCTTCTCGGTGCGCGCCGGCGGCGGATCGACCAGGCACAGCACGAACGCGTCCGGATACGACTCGGTCGCGTCCGTCGCGAGCTGGCCGAGCGAGCCGCGGACGTAGATGGTGGGCTGTGCCACGGCGCGCGCGAGCGCGCCGTCGGCGCGCAGCGCGTCGTCCACGTGATCGCCGGCGTAGGCGCCGTCGAAGCGCACGAGCCACGGCTTGATGCGCCGGGTGACCTCGCGCTCGCGAGGCGAGATCGCCGCCGACGCATCACGTACGCGCTGCAGCAACGTCGCGCGCTCTTGCTCCAGCTCGCGGTGCGCCCGGCGCACCGCGAGCCCCGCTTCCACCAGCGCCGCGACGATCAGCGTGATCGCGACGATGCGCAGGACGGCGCGGCCGCCGGGCGCGAGCCGCGCGCCCTGGGCCCGCCGACGGCCCTCGACGCTGGCCTGCACGCGCGCGGCGAGCTCCGGCGACATCTTGCGCGTGACCAGCAGCGTCGGCACGCGCGTCAGCTCCGCTCGGCGACGGCTTGCGCGCGGAAGCGCGCGATGTTGCGCTCGATCAGCGCTTCAAGCTGCTCGCCCGTGACGCCGAGTCGCTCCGCGGCTTGTCCCGCCAGGGACGTGCTCGCGACGCCGGGGCGGAACTGGTACGTCGGCCGCCGATCCTCGTCGAGCTCCACCTGGATGAAGGCGAGATCGCCGATCTTCTGCTCGCGCTCGAGCCGCGCGGCGAACGCCAGGAAGTGGGTCGTGATGAACGCCTGCGGCGCCAGCCGGTTCAACATGCCGACCACCAACTCGAAGATCTCTTCGCCCTCCGACGGGTTCGTGCCGGAGCACAGCTCGTCGAGCAGGACCATGGCGCCCGGTGGCAAGCGCTCGAACAGATCGCGGATGCGCAGCAGCTCCATGCCGAGTCGGCCCTCTGCCTGGTCGGCGGTCGTCTCCTGGATCAAGGACACGACCAAGGCGCTCGCGAGCGCCACGCTGCCCTCGCGCGCCGGGACGAACAGGCCCGACTGGGCGAGCAACTGCGTCAGCCCCAGCGACTGCAAGAGCCGCGTCTTGCCGCCCGAGTTCGGCCCGGTCACGAGCACCGTCGTCGCCAGCTTGTCCGTTACCAGATCGCACGGGACGGGCTTGATGCCGCTCATCAACAGCAGCGGGTTGAACAGGCCGCGGAGCTCCCGCGGCGCGCCGGGCTCGACAAGCTCCGGCAGACACATCGGCAGGCCGGCGGCACGCGCGGTCTCACGGAACCCGAGCGCGCCGAGGTAGAACTCCAGGTCGCCGTGGAGCTGGATCAGCGCGACGATCTCGCGCTCGACGCCGCTGAACACCGCGTCCACCAAGCGCGCCATCACCTCGCCGTCGCTGAAACGATAGCCGCGGAAGAACAGCTCCAGCTTGGCGAGCCAGCGGCGCCACGCCGGGCTGGTGAAGGGATTGTCCGCGTCTTCCTCGATCGAGGTGACGGAAAATCCGCGGATGTGTCCGTCGGCGCCCACGCCGATGCTAAGGCTCAGGGTCGCCATGCGCTCGTCGTAGCGGAGCAGGTCGGAGAGCGATCGGTACGGCTCGCCGCCCTGGATCCGCGCTCCGAACGCGCCGAGTCGCGCGAGCCCGGTGCGGCTCGACGAGAAGCCCGTCGCCATGCGGTCGACGATCTCCTTGAGCGCGGCCAGGATGTCGAGCTGGCGGCGCGCCGGGTCGAAGTTGCGGACGCCGTCGGCGTTCTCCAGCAGCCCCTTGAGTCGGCGCAGGTGCAGGTACAGCTGCTCGAGCGCTCCGCGCAGCGCGTCCGAGTCCGAGAGCTCGGCGAGGATCGCCCGCCGGAAATGCACGATCGCCGGGTCGCTCGGCGGATTTGCCAGCAGCCGGCACAGCTGGCTGGCGCCGAGCGCCAGCTCGGCGCTGCCGATGCGGATCTTGAAGCAGCCCGGGACGAAGCGCGTCAGGAACAGATCGCCGGCGAAGCACGGCGGCTCCCAGCTGCCCGGGGCGAGCGCCGCGCGCTCCAGCGCCTCGTCGAACAGACCGCCGGAGACGCCGCCGGCGAAGGCCAGATCGAGCGCGACCCGGGTCCGCTCGAAGTCGATGCGACACGCGGCCTGCGGCTGGAGCAGGTCGGGAACGAGCGCGGGTTCGACGTCGGCCATCAGGGTCGCGACAACCGTGGCACAGCGAAGTTCCCGGGAAAATCGCGCTCGTTCCGCGGCTTTTCCGCGCCGGACCGGCAAACCCCCGAAATGACCGAAGCATGACCAGGGTCAAGTCCGCTCTGCGCCTAGGCTTTTTCCCCGGAGACAGCCCATGATCGTGGTCGCGTTCTTTGTCCTGCACTGGCAGCTGTCGGTCTTCTTCCAGACCTTCTTCCTGCACCGCTACGGCGCCCACCGCCAGTTCACGATGAGCAAGGGTTGGGAGCGCTTCTTCCACCTGTGCACGTACCTGACGCAGGGCTCGAGCTTCCTGTCGCCGCGCGGCTACGCGATCCTGCATCGCATGCATCACGCCTACAGCGACACCGACAAGGACCCGCACTCGCCGTGGTTCTTCTCGAACGTCATGACG
Source organism: uncultured delta proteobacterium (assembly GCA_963775185.1). Classification (GTDB taxonomy): domain Bacteria; phylum Myxococcota_A; class Polyangia; order Polyangiales; family Polyangiaceae; genus JAPSGB01. Next base: position 227,795 of record CAVZIE010000028.1, read on the forward strand.
ATGATGCTCGCGACCAAGAAGAAGTACGACGACTTCGCGTACCGGCGCGTCGATCCCGAGCCGCGCTTCGACGGCGGTATGCCCGAGTGGCCGACGCTGGACCGCATCGGGCAGAACTGGGCGATGCGTCTCGCGTGGATCGCGGCGTACACGTTGTTCTACGTGAAGTTCGCGACCTCGCCGTGGCTGTTCGCGCTCTTGCCCATGCACTTCGTGATGGGGCCGATCCACGGCGCGATCGTCAACTGGTGCGGTCACAAGTACGGCTACAAGAACTTCGACAACGGTGACAAATCGCTCAACACGCTGGTATTCGACTTCGTCACGCTGGGGGAGTTGTTCCAGAACAACCACCACAAGTTCGGCATGAGCCCGAACTTCGCCGCGCGTCGCTTCGAGCTGGACCCGGCGTACCAGGTCATCCGCGTGATGGCGCTGCTCGGCATCGTCGACATGAAGGGCGCGCAGCGCATGCGCTACCCGGCGGAGCGCGCGCAGGTCGAGGCGGAAGCGGCGTAGACGCGGTTTCGCGACGGTTCAGCCGTCGAGCTCGGGATAGTGTCGGAAGATGCCGTCCTCGTTGAACGGCAAGCGGCGCGGCGAAGCGAGATAGGCCTTCACGCGCGGCAGCTCCGCGACGCGCGCGCCAAGCTCGACGAGCCGCGGGATGTCGCTCTGGAGCTGCTTGATCGCGCGAGGGAAGGCGTACTCGAGCCCCGAGAGCAGCTGGAACATCGACAGATCGACGTACGAGAGTTCCTTGCCCAGCATGAAGCGACCGCCGCTCGCGGCGAGCACGCGCTCGAAGTACGGCAGGAACTTCGGCAAGCGCTGCGCGCGGAACGACTCGGCGCGGCGCCGAGCCTCCGGCTTCTGGTCCTCGTAGTAGAGGCCGGAGCCGATCGGATGGTGGGCGTCGTGGGCCTCGGCGACGAGATCGGCGATGGTGAGCTGGTGCTGGTGCGCGGCGAGGCGCAGCCACGCGTCATCCGGAACCAGGCCGAGACGCGGACCGAGAAACTGCAGGATGTTCGCCACCTGCGCGATGAAATGGCCGTCGACCTCGAGGAACGGCGGTGCGAACGGGATCGCCGTGGCGTCGTCGCGCTTCAGCACCTTCATCATCGCAGCCACGCCGCCCTTCGCGGTGGGCAGGCGGGCGACGTCGACATAGTCCGCGCCGGCTTGCTCGAACGCGAGCCGGACGAACTCGCCGCGGCCCTGGATCGAAGGCCAGTAGTAGAGCTGATATTCCGCGCCGGACATGCACGCAGGATAGGCGATCCTAGGCGCCGTGTCGCTGCACGGTCACGAGCGTGGATTGTGCGTGGTCGCTCGCGATCAGGATGTATGCGGGCCCGGCGACGACCGGCAGCGTCGAGATGCCGCCGAACCGATCCACGACCGGGGTGCCGTTCTGGTAGACGGTGGACGTCATGGCGTACGGCGCGTGGTCCTTCACGTAGAAGTCGTAGCGACCGGCCGAAGGGATCGTGACCCGGTAGACGGCGGCGCTCGCGTCGCCGAGCTCCGGCCACCCGGGCTGGAGAGTCGTCGGCGTCGGCGTGTCGAGCGACAGCGGCGTCGCGTGGGTCGTCAGGACAGCGAGGATCCGTGCCGGCGTCGCTTCGACGCGCCGGAGCTCCGAAAGCGGATAGCCGACATAGCCATCGCCGGCGACGCGGCGCACGTACTTGAAGCTGGCGTGGCCCTCGCACCGGTAGTGTGATGCGGTCACGAGCGCCATGCTCGCGGCGCCGGTGCCGGCGTGCTCGTCTCCCGTCAGCGAGACCGACAGCCCCTCCGGCGTCATGTGCAGGTTGCGCGGTGGACGCCAGCCGCAGATCGCCAGCCGCAGCGCGCCGCCCGTTCCCGTGATGCCGTCGCTGGATACGCTCGTCAGCGTCTTCTGGATCGATGACGCCGGCGAGCGACACGCGAGCAACGCGACGCCGCACGCCGCCAGACACGCCGCGACGGTTGTTGGTCGCTCACGCTTCACTTTCCGCACTCTCGCTTCCGGTAGCCCGGAACGGGATGGTAGAGCAAGTGGGCGTGCGCTGCCGAAACGCGAACGCCGCTGGAGACCGGAAAGGCTCCAGCGGCGAAGCGCGCTCGGCGGGACTCAGTCCTCGGGGGGTCTTGACCGGGTGTGGTTCTGTTCCTGCGCACCGGCGACGCCTCGCGCCCCCGGCTATCGGAAGCAAGCCGGCGCCCGGCCTCGCCGGGTAGTTCCATGGGGTCTCATTGGCGGATCGTGATCTTGTCCGCCAAGACCCAAAGGTCGTGGCAGCCGCCGGGGCCCCATCCCCCGCGGCCGACGACTGCGGGATTTGTTGCTCAGGAATGGAACCACACCCTCTTGACCCCCCGCAGCTTGCTTCGCAACTGCTCCCCCCGCCGCCCGCGGCGGGCTCGCTCTGCTCGCTTCGCGCGTGAGCGATATTTGCTCGCGCTCTCAGTCGATGGGGTTTGCTTGTGCCGGCGCGGCCGGCGTCGCGGGCTGCATCGCGGCTGCTGCATCGCGGGGCGCTGTATCTGGCCGTGCTCGTGGCGCTGCATCATCGGTTGCGACCACTCGGGGTTCGACAGCCGCTCGACCAGCTTGGTGCGCTGGCCCGCGTCGAGGATCGGCAGGATCTTGGCGAGCATGGAGATCCGGCGCTCGGCGCCTTCTTTCATGAAGGTCGCCATCTTCGAGTTGTCGGGGACGGAGCTCGCGTCGAAGCTGTCGCTCTTGAATGCCGTCAGCATCTTGTCGAGGGCCGCGCGGTGCTCGGCGAAGCGCGCCTGGAAGTCCGGCTTGGGGGCCTTCTCGGCGCCGTCGAGGAAGCGCTCGTCGGCGATCTGTTGACGCTGCGCTTCGGTCAGGTCGAGGCCCATGAGCAGGCCGTGCTCGCCGCCGCGCTCGTGACCCGCGCACGCGTGTCCCGCGGCCATGTGTGGGCCCGCGGCCATCTGCTGGCCCGCGGCCACGCGCTGGCCCATGCCCATGCCCATGCCCATGCGCTGGTGCTTGCCCATGAAAGCGGGACGCTCACCCGGTCTGGGCATCTGCGCCTGGATCGTCGAGACGAGCTCCGCGCGCTGAGTGGCGCTCAGAATCCCGTGGAGCTGGACCAGCGCGCCCGTTCGAGCAGCGGCTGCGGCGCTCGCCGCCTTGTCGAGGGCGTCGAGCTGCGGCTGCAACGCCGAGGGCTCGACCGTGCCGGCGCGCGTGGCCGCGAGCACCGCGGCGTGGAGCTGCTCTCCCGCCGTGCGGATCGCCTGGTGCGCCGCGCGGACCTTGTCGACCTCGGCCTGCACGCGCGTGCGCTGGTCGGCGCTCAGCGAGCCGAGCTTCAGCGCCGCCGACATCAGCTCCGGACGCTCGTGGTGGCGCCACGCGTCGAGGTGCTTGGCGTCGGGCTTCTGCGCGACGGCCGGCGCGGTCGAGAGCGTGCTCTGGCTGCTGCCGGGGTCGCTGGGAGCCTGGCCACTGCAGCCGACGGCGGCGAGCAATCCGACCAGCATTCCGAGCTTCGAGAAGGTACGCATGGGGTTCTCCGGGGGCGGGGGTGGGCGTTCCCCTCGACGTAGAGCAACCTGCGTTCCATCAGCTTCGCCGCCGGATTCCGGGCACTTGCCGATGCGGCGAGGTGCGGAACCCGCACTCGAGCAGTGCGGGTTCCGCGCCGAACCGGCATCCTCTTCCCGGAAACGCGCATTCCGCAGCCTGGAGCAGAATCGAGGCCGCTGGCGTGCGTATTGCATCTCGTCGCCGACCCGCTCGGAAATCACACCATGACCGAAGCTGATACCTCGGATGTTCTCCAGAAAGTCCGTCCCGCGAGCCGGCATCCGGCCCGGCGCTGGATCGTGCTTGTCGTCGTGCTCGTGCTGCTCGTCGGGGGCTTCTTCGGCTACCGGTCGATGGCCGCCGGGAAGAAGCCGACCGGCGCGAACTACGTGACGGCGGCGATCGAGCGCGGCGACCTGAAAGAGACGGTGACCGCGACCGGCACGCTGAACCCCGTCGACTCCGTCGAGATCGGCGCCGAGGTCAGCGGACGCGTCGTGAAAGTGAGCTTCGACGTCAACGACCTCGTGAAGGAGGGGGACGTACTGTGCGAGATCGATCCCGAGACGCTCCAGGCGCGGGTCGACCAATCGAACGCCGGAATGACGAGTGCGCGCGCCGCGTACTCGTCCGCCAAGGCGACGCTGGACGACGCCGACGTCAAGGTGAAGCGCGCGCGCGACATGTACGCCAAGGGGCTCTTGTCGAGTCAGGATCTGGAGACCGCCGAGGCGACCTACGCCAAGGCGAAGGCGGCGCTGAGCAGCGCCCGCGCCCAGGAAGTCTCCGCGCGCGCCGACCTGAAGACGTCGAACACACAGCTGTCGAAGACGATCATCCGATCGCCGATCTCCGGCATCGTGCTCGATCGCACGGTCGAGCCCGGTCAGACGGTGACCTCGGGCCTGCAGACGCCGGTGCTGTTCACGCTGGCCCGCGATCTTACCAAGCTGGAGCTCGACGTGGACGTGGACGAGGCCGACGTCGGTCGTGTCCAGCAGGGGCAGGTCGCGACGTTCGAGGTCGACGCGTATCCGGACAAGGAGTTCGCGGCGAAGCTGACGAAGCTCCACAGCATGCCCAAGACGGCCACGAACGTGGTCACGTACACGGCCGAGCTGTCCGTGGACAACGGCGAGCGGCTGCTGCGTCCCGGGATGACCGCGACGGCGTCGATCGTGACCTCCGAGCGCAAGGACGTGCTGGTGGTGCCGAACGCGGCGCTGCGTTTCGAGCCGCCGAAGAGCAGCGGCGGTCGCGGCGGCCCGATGCGGATGTTGCCGTTCTTGGGTGGCAAGCGCGGCGGTGCGAAGCCTGCCGGCTCGGCCGCGGTGCCGATCGATCCCACGGCGCCCACGGTCTACATCCTCAAGGACGGGCGAGCGCGCCGCATCCAGGTCAAGACGGGCGCGACCGACGGCACCAAGACGGAGGTGACCGCCAAGCAGCTCTCGCCGGGTATGCAGGTCATCGTCGACCTCAAGGATCCGGCAGAGGGCGCGACGTGAACAACGCCGCCGCCGAGGCGGTCGTCGCGCTGCGCGGGATCACCAAGATCTACGGCAGCGGCGACGCCGAGGTGCGCGCTCTGGACGGCGTCGACATGGACATCGGCGCTGGAGAGTTCGTCGCGGTCATGGGCTCCAGCGGCTCCGGAAAATCCACGACCATGAACATCGTGGGTTGCCTGGATGCGCCCACGGACGGAAAGTACCTGTTCCGCGGCGTGGACGTGGCGCGGCTCGGCGCCGACGAGCGCGCGATGATCCGGCGTCACTACATCGGCTTCGTGTTCCAGGGCTTCAACCTGCTCGCGCGCACGTCCGCGCTCGAGAACGTCGAGCTGCCGTTGGTCTACCGTCACACGTCGGCCAAGGAGCGCCGCGAGCGCGGGCTTGCGGCGCTGGAGTCCGTCGGGCTCGCGTCGCGCGCGACGCACCACCCGAGCGAGCTGTCGGGCGGCCAGCAACAGCGTGTGGCGATCGCCAGGGCGCTGGTCTGCGATCCGTCGCTGCTGCTCGCGGACGAGCCTACCGGCAACCTCGACTCGGCCACCAAGGCCGACATCATGGAGCTCTTGGTCCGGCTCAACGAGGACCGCGGGATCACCATCGCCATGGTGACGCACGAGCCCGACATGGCGGCCTACGTGCAGCGCGTGGTGATGTTCCGCGACGGCAAGGTCGTGGGCGAAGGCCGGCCCGAGCAGGTGCTGACCAGCGGCCCGGTGTCGATCCCCCCGGGGTCCGCAAGGAGCCAGCCGTGATCCTGCAGACGCTGCTGATGGCGATGCGCGAGCTCAGGCGGAACAAGATGCGTTCGTTCCTGACCATGCTCGGCATCATCATCGGCGTGTCCGCGGTCATCGCGCTGGTCAACATCGGTCAAGCCGCCAGCGAGAGCGTGCGCCAGCAGATCGGCAAGCTGGGCGAAAACCTGCTCATCGTTTCGCCCGGTGCCGGGCGCCACCAGGCGAGCTACACGCCGGCGCAGCCGTTCACGATGGGGGACGTGGATGCGATCAGGCGGGAGGTCACCCGGGCCAAGTACGTCGCGCCGACCGCGCAGACTTCGCAGGACCTGGTGATCGGAAACAAGAACTCGCACTCGACGATCCTCGGCGGCACCAACGAATATCTCCAGACCCGCGACTACACCCTGGCCGGCGGTCGCAAGATGACCGACGGCGAGATCAAGGCCGGCCGCGCCGTGTGCATCATCGGCGAGACGGTACGCCAGAACCTTTTCGGCGCCGGCGATCCGCTGGGCGCCCAGATGCGCGTCGGCAAGGTGAGCTGCCAGATCATCGGCTTGCTCGAGGCCAAGGGTCAGTCCGGCATGGGGCAGGACCAGGACGATATCGTGATCATGCCGCTGCGCGCGGTGCAGCGGCGCCTGATCGGCACCACGGACATCAACTCGATCTTCGTCACCGCCGACAGCTCGGCGACCACGGCCGTCGCCGAACAGCAGATCACGGATCTGCTGCGTCAGCGGCGGCATATCGGCAAGGGCGCGGACGACGACTTCTCGGTGCGCGACATGCAGGAGATCGCCCAGGCGGTCAGCGCGACGACCGGTACGCTGACGGCGCTGCTCGGTGCGATCGCCGCCGTGAGCCTGCTGGTCGGCGGTATCGGGATCATGAACATCATGCTGGTCAACGTCACCGAGCGAACGCGCGAGATCGGGATCCGGCTCGCGATCGGCGCGCTCGCTCGCGACGTGATGCTCCAGTTCCTGGTCGAAGCCGTGGTGCTGTCCACCCTGGGCGGCATCATCGGCATGGTCGTCGGCGTCGGTGCGTCGTTCGGCGTCACGCACGCCATGGGCATGCCGTTCATCGTCCAGCCCGGAACGCTGGTTCTCGCGTTCGGGTTCTCGGCGGTGGTCGGCATCGCCTTTGGATATCTGCCCGCCCACAAGGCGGCGCGGCTCAACCCAATCGAGGCACTGCGGCATGAATAGGCTTTCTCTCTCCATCGGCGCGTGCTTGCTCGCGTTGTCGGCGACGGCGTCTGCGCAGACGCCGCCGCGTCCCGTCGCACTGCGCGAAGCGGTGCGCGCCGCGCTGACGAACAACCCCGGGCTCGCGGGTGCGAACACCGACATCGACAGCGCCGCCGCGAGCGTGAACGCCGAGGAAGGCCGCTATCCGTACACCTTCGAGGCCGACGGCAGCTACACGCGCACCGATACGCCCCGGCTCGGCAACAACGACACGGTGACGTCGAACCCGTCCCGGTCGCTGCTCGTCGGCAGCACGCTGAGCCGCACGTTCCCGTACGGAACGACGGCCCAGATCCGCGTGCAGGGGGAGCGCTACGACACGACGTCGTCGGGCGTCACGACCGGGACCACCGGGTTTCCGGGCGCGGGCTACATCGCGACCGCGCGCGCGTCACTCAACCAGCCGTTGCTCCGCGGCGCAGGCACGCAGGTCGGCGAAGCGCAGCTGCGCGCCGCCCGCGTCGGTCGCACCGCCGCCGAGGCGACCAAGCAGCGCGTCCAGAGCGAGCTCATCCGCGACGTCGCGCTGGCCTACTGGGACCTCTGGTACTCGAACCGCGCGCTCCAGATCGACCGTTCATCGCTGACTCTCGCGCGTACGCAGGAGCAGCAAGCCCAGCAGCGCCTCGACCAGGGCGCGATCTCCACTGCCGATCTCGCGTCTTTCCAGACGGCCACGGCGCAGCTCGAGGAGACAGTCGTCTCCGCCGAGGCGAACCGGCGCCAGAGCTCGCTGTCGTTGAGCCAGCTCATCGGCGGGGTCGGTCCGGATCCGGAGAGCCTGGCGCCCAGCTCTTCGCCGCCCGAGCCGGGTGCGCCACCGGCTCCCCAGGCGGTGGAAGCGTCGATCCGCAAGGACTCGGTCGAGCTCGCCGAGCTCGAGCAGAGCATCCGTCTGGCCGAGACCCAGGCGAAGACCGCCGGCGACGAGCTGCGACCGCGCCTCGATCTGTCCGCCTACGTCGAGACGAACGGCGTCAGCTCCGAGTTCCCGCATTCCTGGCAGCGCGCTGGAGGCCTGTCGTGGTGGAGCGCGCAGGTCGGCCTGACGTTCGAGCTGCCGCTCGAGGACCAGCGCAAGGTGGCGGAGCGCGAGAAGGCGCGCCTGGCGATCCTGAAGGCGAAGACCAACCTGCGCGCCGCGCGCGATCGCATCGCGTCCACGGCGGCGCTCGCCGTGTCGAACGCGACGGCGGCGCGCACGCGCCTGTCGACGGCGAAGCGCACCCTCGACATCTCGAAGCGGCAGCTCGAATACCAGCAGCAGCGCTTCGAGCTGGGGCAAGCCATCCCGATCGAGGTGCAGCAGGCGCAGGAGAACGTACGCCAAGCCCAGCTCCGCGTCGCGCGCGCGCAGGTCGACGCCGTGGAAGCGAGCATCGCGCTCGACAACCTGATGGGACGGCTGACCCCGCAATACACGCCGTGAGTTCACTCGAGCAAACCCCCCGGAGTCGCGGTCGCCAGCGCCTGGCGCGTCGCGCCCTCATCGCCATCACGACGGCGATGGCGGTGGCGCTGCTATGGACAGCGTGGGCCAGCAAGCGGCGCATCGACGAGGCGTCGTTTCTGCTGATCCGCGGCCAGGTCGGGACGTTTCTCGGCAGCCTGCGCCAGCTCGGCCACGATCGGGCGTCGCGCTCGGGTGCTGCGCTCGACAAGCTGCTTCAGGAACAGTACGGCGACGGGCTGCGCTACATCGCGTTCGTCGGCGACGACGGCAAGGTGGTAGCCGAGGCTGGAAAGCCCGAGCTCTCCGCGCCGGTTCCCGCCAGCGGCGACTTGACGATCACGCGCAGCTCGTCGCGCGCCCGCGCGGTGTTCCCGCCGCCCCCTCGTCCGGCCCGGGACGACGCGCAGCGACCGCCCCGCCCGTCCCTCGTACTCGAGCTCGAGCCGCTGGTCGCGAACCGCCTGGAGCAGGACGCGGACCGGACCTTCGCCGTGAGCGCGATCGTCGCGGGCATGTTCCTGATCGTCGCCGTCGTGTTGTGGAAGCTCCTGGCGCAGCGCGAGCGCGAGGAAGAGCGCATCGAGCGCGAGCGCCGGCTGGCGCAGCTCGGCGAGATGTCCGCGGTGCTGGCCCACGAGATGCGCAATCCCCTGACCTCGCTCAAGGGCCACGCCCAGCTCCTGGCCGAGCAGCTCGAGGTGGGCAGCAAGCAGCGCAAGAAGGCCGAGCGCATCGTCACCGAGGCCAAGCGCATCGAGGATCTCGGCTCCACGCTGCTCGACTTCCTGCGCTCGGGGCAGGTCGAGCTCGCGGATTGCCGGCCGCTCGATCTGGTGCGGCAGGCCGCGGACGCGGTGGACGGCTCGCGCGTCCACGTCGATCCGCACGACGCGCCCGACAGCTGGCGGCTCGATCCGCTGCGGATCCGTCAGGTCCTGACCAACCTCCTCACCAACGCGGTCCAGGCCTCCACGGGCGACACGCCGGTGGAGGTCGAGGTCGCGCGCCAGGACGACACGCTCGAGATCTCGGTTCGCGACCACGGCCCCGGCATCGAGCCGGGCGAAGAGGATCGCATCTTCGAGGCCTTCTATACCAAGCGCACCAAGGGTGTGGGACTCGGGCTCGCTGTTGCACGACGCATCGTCGAGATGCACGGCGGGACGCTCAGAGCAGAGAACCATCCGGACGGCGGTGCGCTGTTCCGGATCCTGATTCCGGGATGAGAAGAATGATGGGACACATATTGGTCGTCGACGATGAAGAGGGCATTCGCGAGTTCGCCGCGGAGGCGTTGGAGGCCGAAGGCCACGTCGCGCGAGCCGTCGCCAGCGGCGCGGACGCGCTTACGGAGCTGGACAAGCGCGCCTTCGATCTCGTGATCACGGACCTCAAGATGCCCGGCATGGACGGGCTGTCCTTGCTCAAGCGCGCCCGCGAGCTGCAGCCCGATCTCGAGGTGATCGTGCTGACCGCCCACGGATTCGATCGATCTCGCGGTCGAGGCCATGAAGCTGGGCGCCTTCGACTTCCTGCAAAAGCCCGTGGAGAGCCCGACGGAGCTCCGCATGGTCGCGGCGCGCGCCCTCGAGCGCCGCTCGCTCCTGGCGCTGAAGGAAGGCGCTTCGCGCGCCGAAGTGGACGCCCCGCCGCTGACGTACGCCGACGCCGGCATGCAGCGCGTCGCCGAATCGCTGCGCAAGGTCGCCCGCACCGAGGCCACGGTGTTGCTCGCCGGCGAGAGCGGAACCGGCAAGGAAGTCGCGGCGCGCGCCGTCCATCGCTGGAGCGCGCGTGCTGGCGGTCCGTTCATCGCCATCAACTGCGCGGCGCTCTCGGCGAACCTGCTCGAGAGCGAGCTGTTCGGGCACGAGAAGGGCGCGTTCACCGGCGCCCACGCCTCGCACCGCGGCCGTATCGAGCTCGCAGCCGGCGGCACGTTCTTCCTCGACGAGGTCGGCGAGCTGCGCTCCGACCTGCAAGCCAAGCTGCTGCGGGTGCTGCAGGAGCGCGCCTTCGAGCGCGTCGGCGGCACGCGTACGATCAACGCCGACGTGCGCTGGATCGCCGCGTCCAACCGCGACATCTCGCAGATGGTCGCCGCCGGCGAGTTCCGCGAGGATCTCTACCATCGTCTGGCGGTGTTCCCGGTGCGCTTGCCGCCGCTGCGCGAGCGTCGCGACGATATCCGCCCGCTGGCGACGCAGCTGCTCGCGCGCATCGGCGCCGAGCTGGGGCGTCCCGGGCTCCGGCTCGACGAGCGCGCCATGGCCGAGCTCGAAGGCGCGAGCTGGCCGGGCAACGTGCGCGAGCTGCAAAATACGCTCGAGCGCGCCGTCATCCTCGCCGATGGACCGGTGATCGACGCCGAGCACGTGGTGATCGATCCGGTCGGTGGCCAGGGGCCGGCGGGCATCGACGTCGGGACCGGCACGCTCGAGGACCTCGAGCGGCTCGCCATCGGGCGCGCCCTCGTCGCCGTGAACGGCAACCGCAAGCGCGCCGCCGAGCGCCTCGGCATCGGCCTGCGCACGCTCTACGACAAGCTGAAGCGCTACGGGCTGAACTGACCTTGACCCGCGCTTCCGCGCCGGACCGGCATCCCTCCCTCCGCTCGTGGTAGCCTGGCGACGATGCGAGTGCTGGCCGTCGTGGGACTGTCGCTGCCGCTCGTCGCGTGCTCCGGCTTGATGGCGGGCCCGTCCGCGCCACCAACCGCGGTGCCCGCGGGCGATCCCACGCCGCTGACCAAGTGCAAGATCGCGGCGAGCTCGTCGAGCCCGCTGGTCACCGAGTGGCCCGCGTCGGAGAAGGCGCACTTGCAGAGCCTGGCGGCGAGCCACCTGGTCGCCGTGGAGTACTCCGGTTGCGAGATGCACATCGTGGACGGCTGCGCGCTGCCGGGTAGCTATCGCTGGCAACGCACCACGCTGGCCACCGACACCGTGGACATCGCGGACGACGACGAGCTGTACGCCAAGCTGCCGATCGGCGCGGTGGGGCTCGAGGGCGAGCTCGCGCGCTCCGGGCGCCTCGCGGTCCGCACCACCGTGGCGGGCCAGCTGACGTCGAGCGCGTCGGCCATGCCGGCATCGCTGCCGGGCGCGTGCGCCCGCGCCACGCACTACGTGAGCGCCATCAGCGTCGGCGCGTTCAAGCTGCTCAGCGGGGCGAACGCATCGGCCGGCGGCGGCGTCGCGGTGGCCGGGGCGGGGGTGGGCGCGCGCCAGAGCAACAGCCAGAACGTGCTGCGATCCGCCGGCATCGAGGACAGCTGCGAGCGCGCCACCGACGCCGCGCCAGAGGCCGAGTGCGCGTCGCCGATCCAGGTGTTCCTGCAGCCGCTCGCTCCCTCGGCGGAGCTCGCGCCGACGCGCACGCCCTCCGCCCGTGACGGCGCGGTCCAGATCGCGTTCCCCGCGCCGGCCGACAGCGACGACACCTGGACGCTGCGCGATCGCGCCGGCTCCATGCTGTGCACGCTGCCCTGCTCCGAGTGGGTGCCGCCGGTCAGCGGCTACTACCTGCAGCGCGAGAAGCCGCACGCCGAGCTGCGCCTGCCCGCGTCGTTCGCGCACAAGCCCGGCACCAGCGTGAACGCCGAGTACCAGACGGGCCGCGGCAATCCCACGCTCGCGACGCTGACGTTCTACGGCGCCGGGATCCCCACCGGCGCGCTCGGCGTCGGCCTGCTCACCTGGGGCATCGTGCAGACGGGTTGCACCGCGGATCCCAACGACCCGACCCACGACTGCTTCCCCAACGCCGGTTTCCTGATCGGCACGGGCGCGTTCTTCATCGCGGCCGCCGGCGCGAGCGCGTGGTGGTACTTCTGGAGCCGCGACGAGAAGTTCGACACCTACGAGCACGTCCCGGCGCCGAGCGCCGCGATTCGTCCGACCCTCCGCATCGCGCCGGGCTTCGTCAGCGGCACGTTTTGAAGGGAATGCCGGTCCGGCGCGGAACCCCGCGCGCTCGAGCTGCGAGCCGCGGAGCAGTGGACAGCGCCGCCGTCCGCGTCTACGTATCCGGCTCCCATGCGCTTGATGCCGACCCTCGAGAAGCTGGCGGCCGACGCCATCCGCGACGCGCACGGCGCGGATGCGCCGCCGGTCGTGCGTCCGACCACCACACCGGAGCACGGTGACTTCCAGGTGAACGGCGTGCTGCCGCTGGCGAAGGCGTTGAAGCAGAAGCCGCGGGATCTCGCGCTGCCGGTGGCGGAGCGGCTGCAGGCGTCAGCGGCCTTCTCCAACGTGGAGGTCGCCGGGCCGGGCTTCGTCAACCTGAGGCTCGCGCCGGCGTGGCTCGGCGCACGCCTTGTGGAGGACGCGCGGGACCGCGAGCACGACGGCGTGCCGCGCGTGGAGCACCGCGAGAAGATCGTCGTGGATTTCTCGAGCCCGAACATCGCCAAGCAGATGCACGTCGGGCACCTGCGCTCGACCATCATCGGCGACACGCTGGTGCGTATCCTGCGCGCCGTCGGTCACGACGTCGTCGGCGACAATCACCTGGGCGACTGGGGTACGCAGTTCGGGCTGCTCATCGTCGGCATGCGCGAGACCGGCTCGGAGGAGGCGCTCGAGCGCGACGCCATCGGCGAGCTCGAGCGCGTCTACGTCTACGCCGCGGGTCGCGCGAAGGCCGATCCGGCGTTCGCCGACAGTGCGCGCGCCGAGCTCGCGAAGCTGCAGTCCGGCGATCCGGAAAACCACGCGCTGTGGGAGCGGTTCGTCGCCACGACGCGGCGCTCGCTCGACGCGATCTACGAGCGGCTCGGCGTGCACTTCGACGAGTGGCTCGGCGAGAGCGCGTACCACGACATGCTGCCCGGCGTGGTAGAGCAGCTGGTCGAGCGCGGCATCGCCCGCGAGGACCAGGGCGCGCTATGCGTATTCTTCGACGACGACCCGGAGCTCGGGGGCAAGGCGCCGCTCATCGTGCGGAAGAAGGACGGCGCGTTCCTGTATTCCACGACGGACATCGCGACGCTGCTCTACCGGCGCGACACGCTGCACGCCGATCGCTCGATCTACGTGGTCGATCAGCGCCAGTCCCTGCACTTCAAGCAGCTCTTCGCCGTGGCGCGGAAGCTCGGCATCGAGATGAAGCTCGAGCACGTGAGCTTCGGGACGATCATGGGCGCCGACGGCAAGCCGCTCAAGACGCGCGAGGGCAAGGCCGTGACGCTGCGGTCGCTGCTCGAGGAGGCGGAGGAGCGCGCTCGCGCGCGCATCCGCGAGGAAGGGCTCGACGTCTCGGAGGCGGAGCTCGACGCGGTCGCCCGCGCCGTCGGTATCGGTGCGGTGCGCTACGCGGACCTCCGCCAGAACCGCCTCAGCGACTACCAGTTCGACTGGGACAAGATGGTCTCCTTCAAGGGGAACGCCGGGCCGTACCTGCAGTACGCCCGCGCGCGCGTCGGTGCGATCTTCGCCAAGGGCGGAATCGACCCCGCGTCGATCGATCTCTCGATCGCGCCGTCGCTGGACGCGCCAGCGGAGATCGCCCTGGCCAAGCAGCTGCTCGGCTTCGGCGACGCCGTGTACGCGGCGGCCGAAGGCTACCCGCACTTGATCGCCGATCACCTGTACGCCGTGGCGCGCGAGTTCAGCTCGTTCTACGAGGCGTGCCCGGTGCTGAAGAGCGAGGGCGCCGTCCGCGCCGGTCGCTTGATGCTGTGCGATCTGGCGGGCCGTCAGCTCGAGCGCGGGCTGGGGCTGCTCGGCATCGAGACCATCGCGCGGATGTGATTCCGCGCCGGGCCGGCATCCGAGAAATCCCCTCGATTTCAGGCGGAGAAGACGCGGAACCGATTCGGGTTCGATGCCGATCCATGGGGATGGCACAGGAAGGTCGGAAGGGCGGAAGATTTGGGGATGGGACGGACGAAGTGATCAGTGCGCTGATCGAGGTGCATCGCCACCTCGGCCCAGGGTTGATGCGCGCTGCGACATGGCTTGCGACGGCTCGTGCCTGGATACCCGAACCCCAACGTGGGGATTTCTCGGGGCCGGCATCCATCCTATCCGCCGTCGGCGCCACCGGCCCCGCCGGCGCCGCCCACGCCGCCGTCGCCCGGTTGAAGTGCGGAGCAGTCCACGGGAAAGCCGCTCTGCTGGAAGTAGTACGGCGGGATCCCGTCGAGCAGGCAAGGCACGAGCGGCGTCGCGATCTGCGACGAGCCGCCCACGAGCGTGAACGAGACGCAGTTGAAGATGGTATCGCCGATGCCGGGCACCGTCGTGTCCGGCGTCGTGACGCTGTCGTCGTCGTCGAGGAATCCGGTCAGGTAGACGGTGTCGCCTTCCTGGTAGCTGGTCTTGAAGTTCGGGTCCTCGAACTTCACGCCAAGGCGCGCGCTGTAGCTCTCGCCGTCTTTGAGATCCGCGTCCTTGATCTTCGCGGCGTTGGAGACGAACTTGTACTGCGGGTTGTCGAACGACGGACACGTGTCGATCATCGCGAGGTAGATGTTGCCGTAGCCGTCCGGCTCGCTCGCGCCGTAGCCGCCGGAGTCCGTGTTCGTCACGGTGACGGTCAGAGCACGCGTCGTCGGCGGCGCTGCACGCGACGCTGGCCGGCGTGGACGACGTGCTGGAGCAACCAGCGCACAAGGCGACCAGCACGAGAACCGACTTTGCTTCCATCTCGAGGCCATCATAGCGCGCCGCGAGCGGGCGCGGAAATCCCGCAGGCGCGCGATCTTTCTTTACACGCGCCGCGGGATCGGGCCCTCTGGCCCAGAAGGAGGCACCCCCGGATGGACCCGTTCAGCCCGATAAATGGCATCTCCCTGGAGCGCTACGCGGACCTTGGTGCCGCGCTCGACGGCAAGGACAAGGATCCCGCTGCGATCGACCAAGTGCTCCAGACCGAAGGCGTGTCGCGCGCGGACTACGAGGCGGCGAAGGCCGGCTGGACCGCGCGCATGCAGGACATGTCGCTCATGGGCAGGGTGGCGACGGCGTTCATGCCGCTCTACCAGGCAGCGCTCGCCAAGCGCAAAGGCGGCGCCGCGCGCATCAGCTACGACGACTACGTCCACGTCAGCGCGCTCGTGAAGATCTACGGCTTCGAAGCCGCCATCGAGGCGGCCGGCGTGTCGATGAGCGACTGGACGGAAGCGGCCGGGTACTGGAACAACCAGATGTCGGCGAACATGATGCAGTTCGCCGGGCACCCGACCGCGCTCGGGCAGGAGGAGGCGCGTATCCGCGGCGGTGCGCCGCCGCGCCACGTACAGGTCACGCGGGACAGCAGCGCCGCAGCGATGGCGCAGCCGAACGCCCAGGCCGCGATCGCCCAGGCCAACCAGGATCCGATCGCCGCCGCCATGAACAACCCCGCGATGCTCCAGGCGCAGCAGGCGCAGGCGGCGATCATGCAGAACCCCGTGGGCTTCGGGCTCGGACAGGCGGCGGCGTTTCTCGGCGGGGGCATCGTCGCGGGCTCGCGCGTCGGCGTGAAATGGTCGGACGGCAACCAGTATCCAGGGCAGGTGATGCAAGCCGCGCCGGGTCAGTTCCTGGTCCAGTTCGACAACGGCTCGCAGCAGTGGATTCCGGAGCACGCGGTGGTCAAGGCGTAGCGATGAACTGCCAGAACTGCGGCGCTGCGCTCTCGCTCGACGACATGACGCGGCCGAACTGCCCGTACTGCCAGAGCGTGCTCGCCCACCACGCGCGCGCCGCCGAGCAAGCGGCCCTGGTCAACCAGGTCCTGCAGCAGCAGTTCGGCGCCCAGTACCCGGGCCAGGCGCCGCCGCAGATCGGCTACCAGTACGGCGCGGGCTTCACGCCGGGGTCGGCGCCGCAAGCGTACCAGCAGTTCGCCACCCAGCAGATCGAGCAGAGCGTCCGGCGCGTCCGCTGGGTCATCCTGGTGGCGGTGATCGTGCCCATCGTGCTGATGGTGATCGCCGGCGGAATCGTCGCCATCTTCATGCTGTGAACCCGTACCTCGCCGGCAACTTTGGCCCCGTGCGGCGCGAGACGGACGCGCCGGAGCTGGCGCTCGTCGCCGGCGCGCTGCCCGATGATCTGGCCGGCACGCTGTACCGTGTGGGGCCCGCCCCGCGCTTCGTGCCGCGTGACCCGGACGCGTATCACTGGTTCGACGGCGACGGGATGATCGACGCATTCCGGATCGGCGCAGGGCGCGTCGCGCACTGCCGGCGCTGGGTGCAGACCGACAAGCTGCGGCTGGAAGAGCGCGCGGGGCGCGCGCTCTTCGGAGGCCTGCGCGATTTCGGGCGTTCCACTACGCTCGCGGGCTGGCGCGGCCTCGGGATGACGCCGCCGGCGCTGCTGCGACTCGGGCTCGGTCTGCTGCTCGGCGCTCCGCCGCGGGACGGGCTGATGCGCGCCGCGCGTGCGCACGATCGCGGCAACACCAACGTCGTCTTCATGGCGGGCCGCCTGCTCGCGCTGGAGGAGAGCGCGGCGGGCTGGGAGATCGATCCGGACACGCTCTCGACGCGAGCTCGCTTCGACTTCGACGGCGCGATCGCGACGGCGATGAGCGCGCACCCGAAGGTCGATCCGCAGAGCGGCGCCGTGTACACCATGGGCGCCTCGCCGATCGCGCCCTACCTCACGTACTACGCCTTCGACCGCGACGGCGCGCTGCGCTTCCGGCGCGACATCGACGTGCCGTTCCCGGCCATGATGCACGACTTCAGCGTCACCGCGACGCGGGCCGTGTTCTATCACTTGCCCGCGACGTTCCGTGTGGAACACCTCGCCTCGGGCAAGCCGTTCCGCTGGGAGCCCGCGGCGGGCGCGCGGATCGGCGTGGTCGCTCGCGACGATCCGCGCGCCCGCGTGCGCTGGACGGAGATCCCGCCTTGCTACGTGTTT
Organism: uncultured delta proteobacterium; assembly: GCA_963775185.1. GTDB lineage: Bacteria > Myxococcota_A > Polyangia > Polyangiales > Polyangiaceae > JAPSGB01. Next base: position 245,181 of record CAVZIE010000028.1, read on the forward strand.
CACCAGATGAACGCCTACGACGATGGCGACGAGTTGGTGCTCGACGTCGCGTGCTATCCGCGCCTGCCGCTGTTCGACATGGGCAGCGCCGCGACGTCCGAACCTGGCGACAGCGCGGGCGCCCAGCTCGAGCGCTGGCAGCTCGACCCGGCGCGCGGCAGCGTCCGGCGCAGCGTCCTCGACGACACGGTGATGGAGTTCCCGGTCGTGGATCCGCGCTTCGGTCAACGGCGCTATCGCTACGGGTGGGCGGCGTCGCGCCGCCGCACCGCCGATCGCCGCGGTCTCGTCAACGCCATCGCCTTCTACGATCACCAGACCGGCGCCGCGGTGCACCGCGAGCTCGGTCCATCGCGGTTCGTGTCCGAGCCGATCTTCGCGCCGCGCGCCGGCAGCACTCACGAGGGGGACGGCTATCTACTGGTGGTCGTGTACGACGCGGACGCCGACGCGAGCGAGCTGATGGTGCTGGATGCGCGCGCGCCGGATCGCGACGCGGTCGCCGTGATCCGCTGTCCGCACCGGATCCCCTACGGCTTCCACGGGACCTGGCTGGCGGACGCTCGTGCGCTCGCCAGCACCTGACGCGACGCCTCGTTGCCCAGACGGACCAGCGGTCCGGGATAGACGCCCGCCCAGATCACCAGCACCAGCGGGACCAGCAGCGCCACGCGCTCGCGCCCGAGCAGGCCGAGCTCCGGGCCCGCGGCGGGCGCGCCGTGGAACAAGCGCATGTACGCGCGCAGCACGGTGAAGCCGTTCAGGGCCGTGGCGACGAACAAGAGGATGCCGGCTTGCGGAAACGCGTCCAGCACGGCGCCGAGCAGGAGGTCGTCGCTGGCGAAACCGACCGTCCCCGGGAACGCGACCAGGCTGAGTCCGGAGAGCAGGAAGACCAGCGCGAGCGCCGGGACGCGCCGGTACAGGCCCTGGTGGCGATCGACGCGGAGCGCGCCGAAGCGGGCCTCGAGCATCCACGCGGACACGCCGAGTCCGGTCATCGCCGTGCCGGCGGACAGCCACGTCACCAGCGCGCCGGTGAGGCCCACGCCGTGCGGACAGTCGAGCCCGACCAGCACCAGCGCCGACTGGCTCATGGCGATCCAGGCGACGACGCGACGGAGCTCGGTCTGGACGAACGCCAGCCCCGCGGCGTACGCCGCAGTCGCCAGCGCGAAGGGCCCGAGCAGAAACCAGCGCTCGCCGAGCAGCTCGGGGTAGAGCGGGATCGCGAAGCGCACCAGCGCGTACGCGCCGACCATCGGGGCGACCAGCAGCAGCACAGGTCCCGGCGGTCCGGCGGCGAACGCCGCGGCGAGCCACGAGTGGAAGGGGAGGGCGGCCTTGCGGATCAGGATCGCCACCACGAGCAACGCCAGGCCCACGACCCGCGGCGAGGCGCCGCGGGCGAACGGCAAGGCGAGCAGCCCGACCCCGGCGGCGAACAGCGTGGCGCTCGCACCGGCGTAGATGGCGTAGATGCGCGCGGGGCGAGCCGCGCCGGGCGTCCGCCGCAGCTCGACGTAGGTCGGCAGCAGCGTCGCCGCCCACAGCACGGCGACGACGCGCGCGTCCCGGGTCAAGAACGTCGCGATCACGAGGCCGACGTTGATCAAGAGCTGGCCGAGCGCGTGGGGCGTCGCCCACGCGCGAGGTGCCGCGAGCACGAGCGTGAAGCCGAGGATCGCCGTGAGCGGCACGATCAGCGCGGGCAGCGCGTCCGAGGCGAACAGCAACGCGGACCCGACCAGCGCCGCGGCGAGCGCGCCGGACGCGCACGCGACCGCGGCGCGCCGCGCCAGCTGCGCCGACTTGACGGTCCGGATTGCCAGCCCGCCCGTCACAGGGACGCCGGCGGCCGCCCACACCACCGCGCCGCTCAGCCGGTCCATCGGCGCTCCAGACGATCGAACCACGTGAACACGCGCGCGGCCGGCGCCACCACGAACCCCATGATGAGCGCGTCGAGATAGCCGCGCTGCAACGCGAACCGGTAGAGCCAGAGCTGGGCGCCGGTCGGGACGTGGCGTTCGAGATGCACGCCGGTTCGCGTGACGTGCTCGCCCATCGCGGCCTCGACCTGATGGCGCTCGTGCAAGAGCGACGGCGCTCGCAGAAACTGCAGCGAGCGCAGGAACGCGTGCCCCACGATGTGCGCGAGCGCCAGCAGGCGCAGCCCGGCGCCGATCTCCGCCATGATGAGCCCCAGCTGCGTGAGCGTGGCGTAGGCGAGCGCGGTCTTGATGTCGGTCTGCGCGCGGCCGACCAGCGTGGCGTACAGCGACGTGACGACGCCGACGGCGATCAGGGCCGCGCTCGCCAGCGGCTCGTGGTCGAACAGCGGCGCCGCGCGCAGCAGCACGTAGCAGCCCGCGTGGACGCTGAGCGCGCCGTAGAAGATCGCGCTCGACGGCGTCGGCCCTTCCATGGCGCGGGGAAGCCAGCCCGACAGCGGCACCTGCGCGCTCTTGCCCATGGCCGCGAACAACAGCAGCAGGGCCACCGCCGTGGCCGTCCCGTCCGCGAGTCCCGGCGCGCCCGCCGGCCACGGACCCGCGCCGAAGAGCGTCGTGTACTCCGAGCTGCCGAGCCGGTCGCGGGCGATGAGCGCCGCCAGGAGCAGGCCGACGTCGCACGCGCGGTACACGCCGAACGCCCACAAGCCGTGGTGTACCGGCGCTTCGCGGTTCTGGTAGAAGGCGATGAGCAGCGCCGACGTCAGGCCGACGAGCTCCCAGCCGGCGTAGGCGACGACCAGGCTGCCGGCCGCGGTGACCAGCTGGATCCCGGCGGAAAACAGCAGCATCAGGCCCATGAAGCGGTGGTAGCCCGGGTCGCGGTGCAGGTAGCGCGTGGCGAAGGCGCCGACGACGCCGCACAGCACGCTGGCCATGACGAGGAACGGCACGCTCAAGCGATCGATCAGCAGCGTGACGCGGAGCTGGTGCTCGCCGGCGGAGAACCACGTGCCCACGCTCACGACGACCGAGCTCTCGCCGCGCGCGAGCATGAGCGCGACCAGACCCAGCGACGCTGCGACCGAGACCGAGAACGTGACGCCGACCAGCACGGCGAGCGCGCGCTCCTTCCAGCGGAACCCGAAGACCCGGGCCGCGACGAGCACGGCGAAGGCGACGAGCGGCGCGAACGTCGTGGTGCCGGCGAGCCAGGCAATCACGGGCGGATCTCCGCGCCGCCCAGGTGCCCGCGCTGACCGCCGTACCAGGCTGCCGACGACGCGACGCTCGGCAGTGCGACGTCCTCGGGCTCGTAGGGCGACAGCGCGCCGTCCCGGAACAGCTGGAGTCGCGACGAGGCCGGGTCGAGCGTCGCCAGGCGGACCCAGCCGTTCTCGATCAATCGAAGTACCGACGGCAGCGACGACGCGACCCGCAGCACCAGCTCCGGCGTCGCCTCCACCACCACCAGCAGGCGCACCGGCTCGTGGATCTCGACCATCTGCCACGGCAGGCCGGTGCGCAGATCGCTCGAGTAGCCGTCCATCACGCCGACCAGCGACGTGATGTTGTGCGGCAGCTTGGTGCCGGCGCCGTAGCGCACGTTGTCGACGTACGAGAAGTAGTACTCGAGGTTGATTCCGGCTCCGACCGGCACCACCGACGCCAGCACGCGCGCGAGTCGCGCGCCGTCGGCGTCTTGCGTCGAATCGTAGGACACGAGAAACGCGCGCCGGTCCAGGAACAGGCCCCGCGTACGCGAGCGGCGTCCGATCACGGCCACGGCGTTCGTCGCGTGTCCGTACTCGGGGCGCGGTTGGGCCAGATCCACGGCGCGGGCTTCGACGTGGCGGAGCGCCTGCGCGGGCGACAGATCGAGTCGCGCCGACTCGAAGCGGCGGCTGCGCTCGTGCGCGTCGCGGGTACGCGCCTCGTCGAGCGCGGCGCGAAGCTCGGGCAGCGACGGCGGTGGCGACGCGACGTCGTAGTAGGTGATCTGGTCGTCGCAGGTGTCGTGGTAGCCGCCGATGAACAGTGTGCTCGTCGGGATCACGATGCCCCGCGCCCGCAGCCGCTCGCGCACCCGGTCGTCGTTGGCCATGTCGGCGAACGCGCGCGCGTTCGCGCCGCCGCGCGCGCCGCCGCAGGCGCCGCAGTCGTGCGCCGACTCGTGCGGATTGTTGAGGCTCGACGAGCCGTGTCCGACCACGAGCACGATCGGCGAGAACGGCCCCACGAGGCCGGTCTCCTCCAGCAGGTTGCCGACGATCTCCGTCATCTCGTCCACGCTGAAGTCCAGGGCGAGGCGCGTCTCGACGTCGGGCAGCGACACCCCGAAGCGCGCCGCGGCGCGCGGGAACAGCACGCTCCAGATCAGCGGAAGTGCGGACATCATGCCGAGCACCGCGCTGAGCGCCGTGCCGCGCAGCAGCGTGCGCGAGCCGATCTCCGTGTTCAGGGCGAGCCGCCCGGCGATGCGGCGCCCGGCGCGCCTTCGCGCCTCGCGCCTGCTCGCGCCTGGCACCGCGACCTCGACGACGTCATGCTGCGGGGTGATCGCGATCGGGCACAACGCGACCGGGTGCGCGTCGTCGATGCCCTGGTAGTACATCGCCACGCCGAAGAACCCGGCGGCGCCGAAGGTCTCGACCGAGGGCAAGATCTCCTCCAGGTGCCGGCGCAGCGACTCGAAGCGCTCGTCGATGCAGAACACGGCCTGGAAGCGCGGCGCGTCGCCGGGCGGCGCGCCGCGATGGGCCGCCAGCGCGCCCAGCACCTGGTGCGCGTGACGGCGCTCGTACGCCAGGTGCCACAGCCGGCGCCGCGCGATCGAGTCCAGCGTCGCGAGCTCGTCGGCGAGGCGCGCCGCCGCGGCGTCGTCGAGCTCGCTCACGATCCCGGCGCGGATGCCGGCGTGGGCCAGCACGAGGAAGGCGGCGTAGTCGAGCCCGGGTCCGCGCTCCGCCGCGCGCGACGTGGACGCCGCGACGAAGCCGCGTGCCTCGCGCTCGAGCACCAGCCGGAGCGCGAGGAAGTCCACGAGCCGAGCCGGCACGGGCCGGGCCGGCGCGCGATCCGGTCGCAGCTCCAGCTGCCGCACCAGGCCGGCCCACCCGGGCAGCGCCAATAGCTCGCTCCGCACGAACGCGTCCCACCCGTCCTCGGGCACGCCGAGCTCGTCGAGCACGCGCATCGCGACCGTCGTCGCGTCGCCGCCCACGGCCTGCATCGCGCGCGTGACGCGCCTCACCCACGCGCTCGGCGGCGGTCCGGGCTGGGCGAGCAGCGTGCGTGCGGCCTCGAACAGGCCGCGCTCGCGTCCGGGCATCGGCCAATACGCGACGCCCTGATCGACGAACGCCGCGGTGAGCCGGATCAAGGTCGGATGGACGAACGCGTCGGTGTCCCGTGCCCGCACCGCGCCCGCGCCCGGTGCCGCGTCGCGCCGGAAGCGCGCGGCGCACGCGTCCCACAGCGCGCGCGGGTCCGGGTGCGGCAGCCCTTCGAACAGCGGCCCCTCGGCCACGCGCCAGGCGAGCGCCGCGGCGCTCGGCTCTTCTTCCAGGTGCAGCAACGCGAGCTTCTGCAGCGCCCGGCGCGTGAGCCCCGCCGCGATCGGCGCGTCCGCGTCGCCGAGCACGGCGTCGAGATCGCGCTCCTGTATGCGACCGCGCGCGAACGCGTCGCGATATTCCGCCTCCGCCGCGAACGGTTCCGCGCCGAACAGACAACCTGCCTCGACCACGGCTCGCTCGAAGGGCTGGGATTCGAACGCGTGCAGCGTGTTGTGGTGGACGAACACGCCGATCGGGCCCTGCGCCGGCAGCAGGTGCGCCGCGTGCTCCAGCGCCTGCGCGAGGCGCTCGTTCCTGGTCATGAAAGGTAAAATGAGGTAATCCAGAGTAAAGCAATGCGCAAGGACGAACCGGAGGCGCCGGACCGGCTGATGACGCTCCGCGAGCTGGCCGGCTATCTCGGCCTCAACCAGCGCACCGTGCTCAAGCTCGCCGGGGAGGGCGAGGTGCCGGGGATCCGGCTCGGCGCGCAGTGGCGCTTCAAGCGCGACGTCATCGACGCGTGGCTCGACGACCACATGCTCGGCGTGCGCGCGCCGGCACCGGCGCCGGCGAGCGCCGTGCGCGTCGCGCGGGCCTTCACGCTCGAAGAGTGTCTGACCGAGGCGCAGGTCGTGCCGGCGCTCGCGTCGCGTAGCTTCACCGGCGCGCTCGGCGAGCTGGCGGCGCTGGCCGGTGCGCTCGAGCTGGTGCGGGACAAGACGTGGTTCCTCGGCGCCCTGGTCGAGCGCGAGAACGTGCTGCCGACCGCGGTCGGCAACGGCATCGCGTTCCCGCACACGCTCGCCCGCCACCCGGAGCACGTCCAGCGCCCCTTCATCCTGGTCGGACGCTCGCACCACGGCCTCGACGCCCAGGCGCCCGACGCGAAGCCGGTGGAGCTGTTGTTCGTGATGGGCCTTCGCTACCAGGAGCTGCACCTGCCGTGGCTCGCGCGACTGTCCGGTGCGTTGTCCAAGCGCGGCGCGCGCACCGGGCTGCTCGCGGCCAAGGGGCGTCGCGAGCTCCACGCATGCCTGCGCGATCTCGTCGCCCACGTCGATCCGGGACCGGTCATCGAGTGATGCCGGTCCGGCGCGGAACCGCCCGGCGCCGCCGCACGCCCTCGATCACCGCGTCGGCGCCGATGAACAGCAACCATCCCGGCGCGAGCGCGAGCAGGTAGAGGCGCGCGCCCGCCAGGACGATCAACAGCGCCAGCAGCCGCGGCTCGAAGCCGGCGAATAGCGCCGCCAGCACGTCGCGCCCGGCGACGGCGTGCGCCGCCGCGGCATCGGCGGCGAGCGCGAGCGATGTCACGACGAGCCACGCGATCGCCGGGCGTCGGTTCACGGATGCCTCGCCGTCAGCATCGCGAGCAAGAGCGCGTTGCCGAGCGTGCCGCCGGTCGCGAAGGACGTGCCGCCGCCGGCGCTCGTCGGCACGCCGAACAGATCGGCGGTGCGGTAGAGACGACGGAAGAGTGCGCGATCGCCGTTCGCGCGCGCTGCCCCGATGCCGAAGCCGGTCGCGCCGACCGAGACGCCGAGCACGACCGGCCCCGAGTCCCCGTCGCCCGCGCCGCTCGAGCCGGGCGCGTACTCCGCGATCGCGCCGAAGCCCAGCAGCGTGCGCTCGCCGAGCGCGCCGTACAGGAGCCGTGAGAGCGCCGCGCTGGCGAAGCTCGTGAAATAGGCGGCGACTGCCGTGCCGCTGCCGCGCGGCGCGTCCGCCGGTCGGCACGTCCCGCTGCGCACGCGCTGCACCAGGTAGCCCGAGCGGTCGATGGCGCAGCGCGAGAAGCGCGCCGCCCACGCGGCGAGCAGGGCGCGCCGGTCGTGGCCGGTGGCGCGCGCGTGCAGCCCGATCGAGCCCGCCACGGCCGCGACGTCCGGCGGCCAGGTCTCGCCCGGGTAGGTCTCGATGAGCCCCGTCGGCGACGCCGCGAGCCGGGCCTCGAAGGCCGCGGTGAGGCGATCGTTCAACTTGGCATGGCGCGTCGCCGGATCGATCACGCGCAGCATCGACAGCGCGAGGTTGATGTAGCCGGCGTAGGCGTGCCCTTCGCCCGGGGCCATGCGCATCACGGCGCTGTGGCCGTAGACCGCGGACGCGTACGAGAGTGTGCGCGGGTCGGCCAGGCGATCGGCGGCGACGCGCATCGCCGGCAGGTAGGCGTCGCGCTTGTCCGGGTGCTCGAGCACGATCTGCCCGAGGCCCAGGATCGCCATCTGGTAGATGGCGACGGCGGACTGGCCGTCGAAGCGCGCGTTGCCGGTGTCGTAGAAGGTGCGCCCGTGGTTCGCGACGACGGCATCGGCGACACGCCGTGCCAGCGCGTCCTCTGTCGCGGCGTCCCCGTCGAACCAGCGATCCGCGGGCAGGCCGCAGACCGCGCGCGGTACGACCGCGACGCCGACGGCAAGGCAGAAGAGCGCGAGGGCCAGGCGGCGCACGCCGGAGAGCGTAGCAGCGTTCGCTAGGCTTTCTTGGCGTGGATATCCAGCTTGATCAGGACCTCGTCCTTGATCAAGTCGTCGGGCATGCCGGGATAGACGATGCCGAAGTCCTTGCGGTCGATCGCGAACTGTGCGCGCACGTCGACCTTGTCGCCGGCGAGCTTGATCGTCGCGGGAAACGTGATCGATTTCGTCACGCCGTGGAGCTCGAGGTTGCCGGTGACGGTGTGCGTCGCGCCGCCCTCGCCGCCGGGCTTGATCGACGTGGACTTGAAGCGCGCTTTCGGGAACTTCTCGACATCGAAGAAGTCGGGCGTCTGCAGGTGATGCTGGAGCTTGGGCTCGTCGATGGTGATGCTTGCCATGCTGATCTCGACGTCGACCGAGCTCTTCTCGATCTTGCCGTCGACCAGCTGGACGGACCCCTTGAAGCTCTTGAACGAGCCCTCGTGCTTGCGCGTCACCTTCGCGCCGACGAACTCGAGCGTGGACCCGGCCCCGGAGAACGCGTACGGCGTGGCGCCGGCCGCGGGCGCCGCAGCGGAGGCCGCCGCGCCGACCTGGGCCTTCGTCTTGCCCTTGCCCGGGTCGGTGTTGCAGGCGAAAAGCGCGACGACGCCCAGTACGAGCACAACCTTGGTCATCACCCGGGCATCTGGAGCCGTGCGGGGCTGTCGACAAGTGCCCCGCGGTCCGGGGAGTGATACGCTTCGCGGGTGCGGAGGAAGCAGACGGAGGCCGCCGAGCGCTACGCGGCGCGCCGCGAGCGCGAGGACGCCGCGCCGCGGCTCCACGACGTGGCTCCGGAGCTGCAGTCGCTGAGCCTCGAGGTGGAGGACTGTGCCGGCGCCGACGGCGCGGCGTTGTCGAGGCACGTGCGGCGGGTGGTGGTGGAGAACGCGGCGGCGCTGTTCCTGATCCCGTGCGGCGAGGACCGCTGCGACGGCGGTCACGACGTGACCCCGGGCGTCCTGGGCGCGTTGGGGCGGCACGAGCAGTCCTTCGACGGCAGCGACGCATGCCGCGGTTCGGCCGCCGGGGTGCCGTGCGAGCGCGTGGTGCGCTACCACGGCGTCGCCGAATACCGGACCTGAGTCCGGTCGATTCTGTGACGCACAATCGCCGAGCGATGCGACAATGGCGCCCTGAGTCATGAGCGACGGGCAGCGCTACCAGGTCATCGAGCGGATCGCAGCAGGGGGCATGGCAGAGGTGTACCGCGGCGAGAGCGCGGGCATCGAGGGGTTCCGGAAGAAGGTCGCCATCAAGCGCGTCCTGCCGAAGCTCAGCGCGAACCGCGAGTTCATCGACATGTTCCTCGACGAGGCGCGGCTCGGCGCGTACTTGAGCCACTCGCGCTGCGTGCAGGTGTTCGACATCGGGCAGGGTGCCGGCTCGCACTTCATCGTGATGGAGTACGTCGACGGCGCCGATCTGAAGGGCGTGCTCGAGTACCTGTCCGAGCACAACAAGCAGATGCGCGTCGAGACCGCGCTGCTGGTCGCCCTCGGGATCTGCGAAGGCCTCGCGTATGCGCACCAGGCGTGCGATCACCAGGGCCGGCCGCTCGACATCGTTCATCGCGACATCTCGCCGCAGAACGTGCTGATCACCCGCTTCGGCGAGGTCAAGCTGGTGGACTTCGGGCTCGCGCGTGCGAGCTCGCACCTGACGGACGAGGACGAGGACATCGTCAAGGGCAAGTTCGGCTATCTCGCGCCGGAGGTCACGCTCGGTCAAGGTGCGGACAAGCGCGTCGACATCTTCGCCGCGGGCATCCTGCTGTGGGAGATGCTCGCCGGGCGCCGGCTGTTCCTCGGAGAGAACGATCTGGAGACGTTCAAGCTCGTGCGGGACGCGCAGGTTCCCGACCCGCGGCAGTTCCGCGACGACATCCCGGAGGAGGTCGTCAGGCTGCTGGCGAAGGCGCTCGTGCGCGATCGCGACCAGCGCTACCAGACCGGCGACGAGTTCGCTCGCGACATCGCCGTCGTGCTCGCGCGTCTCGCGCCCGTGACCTATCTGGACATCGCGCAGCTGGTGAAGGCCACCGCGGACGAGCGCGCGCTCCGCCGCCGCTCGCGACCGCCGGACAGGTCCGCGGTGATCGGCGATTTGATCATCGACGCACTGCACGATTTCTCCGGCGTGCTCGACGGCGACGAGCAGCCCGTGCACTCGTCGGCCCTGGGCACCAAGGGCGTCAAGGTCAGCGAGGGCTTCGAGGATCCGTCGGCGTGGGGCCTCGACTCGCTGTTCGAGGAAGCGCCGCGGCCCGCCGCGCCGCCGCGACGGCCGCCGCCGAAGCCCGCCGAGGCCGCGCCCGCCGCCGAACCCGCCGCCGCCGCCGAGCCCGCCGAGCAGATCGAGGCGGATGACATCGAGTCGATTCGTCCGCCGTCCCCGCCGCCGCGCGAACGCGTCGCCCAACCGCCAGAGCCGAAGAAGCAGGACCCGTTCTGGCGGCGCTGGTTCGGTAGTTGAGGTACCCGAGAAATCCCCTCGATTCCAGGCGGAGAAAACGCGGAACCGTTCGGGTTCGATGCCGATCCATGGGGATGGCACAGGAAGGGCGGAAGGGCGGAAGATTTTGGGATGGAATCCGACCTTCCGTTCTTCCGCCGTTCCTGTGAAAACCCCAATGAGGGGATTTCTCAGTTGAGGTACAGCTCGTTCTGATGGTCGGTCGCTTCGAGATCGGCACGGATCTCGCGGCGTCGCCTGCAGAGCTGTGGGACCACGCGACGAGCATCGATGGCATCGGCTACGAGCTCGGACCGTGGCTCTGCATGACCGTCCCGCGCGGGCTCGACGCTCGCGCCTTCGCGGCGCGCCTCGGCGGCGGAGGCGCGGCGCTTCCGGCGCGTCTCGGGCGGAGCTGGGTGCTCGCCCTCGGCGTCGTCCCGTTCGACTGGGACGACCTCGCTATCGTCGAGGTCGAGCCCGGGCGTCGCTTCCTCGAGCGCTCGACGATGCTCAGCATGCGGAGCTGGCAACACGAGCGGACGCTCCAGCCGCTCGAGAAGGGGACGCGGGTCGTCGATCGGCTGGCGTGGGAGCCCCGCGCGCTCGTGCCGGACGCTCTGGCGCGCCGCGTGGTGACGGCGATCTTCCGCCACCGTCACGCGCGTCTCGCCGCGCGCTTCCGCGCCGGACCGGCATGACTCATGCGGTAGCTGAAGTATCGCGATCACGGCTTCGCGTACTTCGCCGGATCTTTCACGAACCTGTCGCGGCACAAGTCGCTGCAAAACCAGTACGTCTTTCCATCGTGCTCCGCGTGGGCCGTCGCGTTGCCCGTGACGACCTGCATCCCGCACACCGGGTCGACGACCTTCTGTCCGTCCGACGCGGCCTCCGGCGCCGGCGCGGCGCTGCCCGGGGGCGCGGGTGCTGGAGCGGGCAGGGACGCGATGTACGTCGCCAGCGCGTCGATCTGCGCGTCGGTCAGGTGCCCGCGATACACCGGCATCGACAGGCTGAAGCCGGTGGCGACCTCGGCCGCCGGATCGACGATCGAGCGCCGGATGTACGCCGCGTCCGCGACCAGCGTCTTGCCGCCCTGGAGCGCGACCTGGCTGCCCGACAGACCGCCGAGGGCCGGTGCGATGTGCGGATTGTCGTGACACCCGGCGCAGCCCACGGACTGGAACAGCTGCATGCCTGTCATGGCGCGGTCCGCGTCCTCCGGCGGCGGCTTCGCCGGTGCGCTCGCCGACGTGCGCTCGAGCGTGGCGGCCTCGGCGGCGAGGCGCTTGAGCGCGGCGTCGTCGTCGCTGTTGTAGACCCCGCGCACGCGCCCTTCGCCGTCCACGAGGAAGAACAGGCTGCTATGGATGATCGGGTTGTCCGGGTCGTCGCTCTTGGCGACGGTGACCTTCATGTCCCGCGCCACGTCGTGCAGCCCGCTGTCGGTGGTGCTGAGCAGGATCCAGCGCGAATCGCCCTTCCAGCGCGTCGCGTACGCGGCAAGCTTGTCCGGCTTGTCGTAGTCCGGGTCGACCGAGAACGAGACGAAGCGCACGTCGGGTCGCGCGATCGAGCGGCGAAGCAGGTTCATCTTCGCCGTGATCAGCGGGCACACGGTGGTGCAGCGCGTGAAGATGAAATCCGTGATCAAGACGCGCCCGCGGAGCGACTGATCGGTCACCGTGGTCCCGCGCTGATCCACGAACGAGAACGCCGGCAGGTTCCAGAGTACCGGGAGCTTGCCGCTGGTCGGCGGGGGCGTGGGCGACGCCTGTACCGTCGGCCCGCCGGCGTCGAGCCGGTGGTGTGCCGTGACCAGAATCGCGACCAGCGCGGCCCAGACGACCACGATCACCGCCACGATGACCAGCAGGCGTCGCTTGGCGTGTGGCTGCATCGCGCGCGAGCCTAGGACCGCGATCCGGCTCGTGCAAGCTCACGGCCCGGCGTCGGGCGCGCTCGCCTCGTCCACGGTGCACGAGCCGGCGATGTCCTTGTAGCGGGCGATGACCGGCACCAGGCCGAGATAGACGTAGTCCTCGAGCGTGGTCCAGGTGTCCGCGCCGCTGGCGTCGCCGGCGGCGCCGGCGTCGGGCGCGCTCGCCTCGACGGCGGCGTCGACACCGCCGTCGGCGTCGACGGGCAGGTCCCGGATGCCGGCGCTCTCAATCGGCACCTTGCCGAGCTCGGCGAGCGTCACCTCTCCGTCGTTGTCGCCGCTCACGCTGTCGGCGTCGGCGTAGGGCTGGAAGCGCAGGGACGCCGCGGCCGGATCGCGGCTGTCCTGGAACAACGCCTCGGCGTGGACGGCGATGTCCGACGTGAACGCATCGTTCGAGTGGAGTGCGACGCCGCGCGCGCCCGCGTCGGTCGCGTCGTCGCCGCAGCTCGTGAAGCTGACGCTGCGGCGGAACGCCCACTCGAAGCGCTTGATCGTGCCGGCGCGGGCGGCCGTGCCCTTGACGTACACGGCGATGCCGGCGCGCGTCGGATCCTCGTAGCCGTCGGGCTTGCCGATGTTCATGAACGTGAGGTTGTCCGGAGTGACGTGCGTGCCCAGCGCCGCTTCGTTGCCGGGATACGAGAGCCGGAACGAGACGCTGCACTGGCCCAGCGCGTAGCCGATGGCGAGCTTCTGCGCGCCCGACACCCGCATGTCGAGCAAGCGCATGTAGCCGCGGTTCGAGTAGCGGTTGCAGCTGCCGCCTGAATCACCCCGGCCGCCGATGTTCACGCGGCCGATGCCGACCAGCACACGATCGAAGGCGATGTTCCAGCCGTCGGCGGTGGTGAAGCCGCCGAGCGTCGCGTCGCTGCTCGAGGCCGTGGCGTAGAAGCTCCCCGGTGCCGTGCGCGTGTCGGTGGGCAAGCACGCGGTCAGTGCGACGCCGAGTGCAGCCGATGCGAGATAAAGCCAACGCGGCATGGCTCAGATCCCTCCCTCCAGACCGATGCTGGGAATCGTCACCGGACCGATCTCGGTGCTCTGGATCGTCTCCTTGTTCAACGTCACGTTCATGACCTCGAACACGAACGCGAGCCAGCGGCTCTTGGCGTACGTCCAGCGCTTCTCCAGGCGGATGTCCACGCGGTAAAATGGCGGATCCCGCGCTGGCGTGCCACTGCGCAGCGGCGGCACCAGGCCGTGGGACCGCACGATCAGCGGCGCGCCCGTGTAGAACACGACGCGCGTCCCCGCTCGCCAATGGCGCCCGAGGTTGTAGCCGACGGCGACGTTCAGGACGTGGGTGCGGTCGAAGGACGCGACGAACTTCTCGCGGCCGATGCTCCGCGTCGAGCGCGAGAGCGTGTACGACAGGAAGCCGCCGAGACGCTTGGTCAGCCGCCGGTGGATGTACAGCTCGAAGCCGTACGCCTCGCCCAGGCTGCGCTGCGTCAGGTTGTCGATCGGGTCGCCCGTGCTCGAGCCGAGCGTGTCGCTCATGTTGAAGAACGCGTTGTGGAACAGCGTTGCCTTCGCCTTCACGTCCTCCGGCAGGTCCCACTCCACGCCAGCGCTGGTCTGCAGGCTCGTCTGCAGGCCGCCCTGCAGATGCGCCGGCGTCAGCCCGGGCACCGGCACGATGAAGCTCGGCGCCTGGTGCGCGATGCCGTAGGCGTGGACGATGCGGAAGTTCCTGGAGAGCTTGAAGCGCCCCGACAGTCGCGCGTCCACGCTCGGCTCCGCGGCGCCGCCGGACGTGAAGTAGTCCACGCGCACGCCCGGCGTGACCTCGACCTCCGGCGTTACCTGCGTCACCGCGTCGAGCCAGGCACCCATGGCGAGATCGTTGCGCGGCGGAAATGTGTCGTTGAAGCGCTTCGTGTCGGGGTTGTCCGGGTCCGCGTAGGTCTGGGGATCGGTGCTGTAGTTGTCGAGGACCGTGTCGGCGCCGAAGTGCACGCGCACGCGCTTGCTCACCGGCTTCGTCAGCTCCGTTCGCGCGCCGAGCATGCGGTCCTGCGCGTTCTGTGTGTCGCGCACCTTCGTCTGGTCCCAGCCGAGCGTGACCGCGTAGCGGATCGTGCCGCCGTCGCTGAAGGTGTGGTCCCAGCGCAGGTCGAGGCGATAGAACTCCGAGCCGAACACCGTGCTGAGTCCGCTGGGTGTCCGCTGCCCGAGCAGGTCGTACGCGCCGAACGCGAACAGCCCGATGCGATCGTGGGGCGCCACGTCGTACGTGACGCGCGCCTGGTAGTCCCGGTAGTCGAGCTGCACGTTCTTGGCGATCAAGGACAGGATCGCCGCCGTGTACGAGTAGCGTCCACCGAGCAGCACCGTGCCGCGGTTGCCGGCGAAGCCCGTCTCCGCCAGCACGCCGGCATCGAACAGCCGCAGGTTCGCCTCCCCGTGGAGATCGGTGCGCGGCGTGGTGGTGTCCGCCGACACGATGCCGCCGGTGAAGCGGCCGAAGCGCGCGGGATAGCCGCCGGGATACAGATCCACCCGGTCGACCATCGCCGGGTTCACGACCGAAGGCCCGAGCCCGACGTGGTAGAGGTACGGCACGCGGACGCCGTCCAGGTAGTAGCCGATGTTGCCGGGGGGCGCGCCGCGCACGTAGAAGAACGGCAAGCCCGACGCGATCGGGGTCACGCCGGGCAACGCCTCGATGGCGCGGAACGGATCGCCGAACGCGCCGGGCAGCTGGCGCACCTCCGCGCGCGTGAGCGTGGTCGCCGCCGGTGCGAGCTTCTCGCCTTCGACGTCGACCTCGATGCCCTTCGGTGCGGTCACCACGCGCGCCCGGCCGCTGCGCTTGTGCGGCGTGGCAGGCGGCGGCGTCGGTGCGGCTCCGGTCCTGGGCGAAGGAGGAGCGGTCGGCGCCGGCTTGGGCTCGTTGAATGTGACCTCGAAGCGGATGATCGACGCGATCGGAATGCCGTCGCGCGTCGCGGCGTCGAAGCGCCAATCGTGCGAGGCCTTGACCGCCACCGACGCGAACGGCTCCGCGCCGGAGATCACGCGCGCGTTGCGCACGCTGCCGTCCTTGCCCACCGTCACCGCGAGCACGACCACGTCATCGCCCGCCGCGCCCGCGGGATAGCTCACCACGGCCGACGAGAGCAGTCGCGGCGGCACGATCACGTGCTTGGGCCGCGGCGTGGCTGCAGGCGCGGCCGCAGGCGCCGCGCTCGCCACGCCGGGCGCCGCTGCGAGCATCGCCGCCACGGCTGCCGCGACCCGCCATCCGTGGAACCTCGTGCGCACGTCTGCGCATAGTATTGCCACGCTTCGCCGGGAACCTTCACTACCGAGGCTCCGATGATGCCGGTCCGGCGCGGGATATCCGCGGTCCGGAACGCGGGATACCGCGCCGGACCGGCAGCAGGCTGCGGCTCCTGCAGCTTCAGCGGGCTGTCTTGCGTTGCTCGCGCGAGGGGACGTCGGCGTGCACCGACACGTGCACGTGGCTCTCGTCTTCGAAGTAGACCCAGTCGAGGCCGGCGTCGACCGCGAGGCGCGCGAGCCAGCCGAGCTTGTCCGCGTCCATGTCGGAGGTCGTCACGTCGGCGGCGCGCCCTTCGTAGTGCAGGCTTCCGGCGCCGTGCTCCGCGTCCTCGTCCCAGGCCTCGGTCACGCGCAGGTTGGTGCCGCTCCAGCGGCGACCCACGAGCGCGGCCAACCGGACCAGGCGCGAGCGCAAGCGCGGCGTCATCATGCGGTCCGCACCGGTGTGCTCCTCGTCCTTGAACACGATCCGCGCGTCCTCGCACTCGACCAGGGCCGAGAACCGGAGCGTGCCCCGATGCACGGGGCGGTCGATGGCGCCGACCGTCGCCGCTTCGCTGGTCTCCGGCACGTGCTCGCCCAGACGCAGCGCCGCGTCGCGCCCACGCGACAGCGCGGGGTCGTCGCTGAAGCGGGGGCTGCACGCGAAGCCGCCGACAAGCGCGGCGGCGCACAGGAATAGACGCGGGTCGAGCACGCCGTGTGATTTTCCGACGTCGCCCGGCGGCGGGCCAAGAAGCGGGCGCCCGGTTGCCGGCTCAGGAAACCGGCTTCTCCCGCGTCATCTCCAGCATCGTGGGCCGGAAACCGCACGCCTTGAACAGCGCCTGGGCGCCCGCGTTGCCGACCATCGTCGACAGCAGGATGCGCGGGGCGCCGCGTGCCTCCAGCTCGGCGATCAGCGCCTCTACCAACCGTCGGCCGATGCCAGCGCGGCGCGCCGTGCTGGCGACGTAGACGTCGTGAATCGCGCCGTGGGCGTCGAGCAAGAGGTTCCAGTCGCGATCCTCCACCGCGCCGTACGCGTAGCCGACGACCTGGCTGTCGCTGACGGCGACCAGCAGCACCGCCTCGTCGCGTGCGAGCTCGCGACGGAACCAGCGCGCGTAGCCCTGCTCGACGCCCTCCACGAGCAGAAAGCGCCCTCTATCCACCGCGTGGTGCATGCGCACGAGCTCGGCAGCGAGTCCGGCCGCGGCGTCCACGTCGGCGTCGGTGGCCCGGCGGATGCCGGCGTCTTCCGTCATGACGTCGCTCTCCGTAGCCTGGTTCGTCCCGCAGGGCCAGCTCTGGAGAACAGAGGTGGCTCGTCCCGCCGTGGTGGCATATATGATGCCCCGGTGCGCCGCCATTCGATCGCCCTGTCCCTGACGCTGGCGCTCGCCGCCACGGCGGCGTGCAAGAGCAAGACCACCGATCCGTCGACGATGCTCGCGCCCGAAGCGCAGCACGGCCGCGAGCTGTACGAGCGCATGTGCTCGGTGTGCCACGGCGCGAACGGCGAGGGCTACAAGGCCGACGAGGCGACGCGTCTGTCGCAACCCGACTTCCTGGCGTCGGTGAACGACGCTTATCTGCGCGCGGCGATCGCGGACGGGCGCGCTGGCTCCACCATGTCCGCGTGGTCGCACGGTCGCGGCGGGCCGCTGTCGGCGGCGGACATCGAGTCCGTGATCAAGTTCCTGCGGAGCTGGGACACCGGGCCGCGCGCGAACCTCGATCAGCGGCTGCTCACCGGCAATCCGTCGCGCGGCAAGGCGATCTACGAGAAGCAGTGCGAGCGCTGCCACGGCGCCCACGGCACCGGTGGGCCGTACGTCCGTATCGGCAACGCGGACTTCCTCGCTTCGGCGACGAACGGCTTCCTGCGCTACGCGATCCAGAACGGGCGTGCCGGGACGAAGATGCCCGCCTTCGCCAAGTCGCTGGGCGATACCGGCGTCGAGGACGTGATCGGGTTCTTGCGTCACCAGTCCGAGTTCGCGCCGCCGGTCGTCAAGTTGCCGCCGCCGGCTACTCCCGCGAAGCCGATCCCGCTGGGCCCCGTGCCGCTCAATCCCCACGGCCCGGATCCGGTCGGCTTCAAGATCTATCCGGCGACGACCCACGCCGACGACATCAAGAAGCAGCTCGACCGGGGCGCACGCATGGCGATCCTCGATGCCCGCGCGCCCTCGGACTACATGGGCGAACACATCGCCGGCGCGGTCAGCGTGCCGTTCTACGGCGTGGCGCCGTACGCCGACAAGCTGCCGAAGAACGCCTGGCTCGTCTGCTACTGCGCCTGCCCGCACGCGGAGAGCGGCCAGCTCGCCAGCGCGTTGCAGGAGATCGGCTTCAAGAAGGTCACGGTGCTCGAGGAGGGCCTCGGCGTGTGGAAGGCGCGCGGCTATCCCACGCACAAGGGCGACAAGCCCTAGGGCTCGTCCTGCTCCGACTCCTTGTGCGTCGCGCGACGCAGCAGATCGTCGATGGCGCGCTGTGCTTCCCGGCTTGGCTTGTCATGGCCGTGGCTCTTCTTGGCCATGCCGTCGAGCCATGCGCGCTGCGCGTTCGGTCCGTCGTCACGCCAGCTGCCGTAGGGTACGCCGCCGGTACGTCGCTCGCGCCACGCGCCGAAGATGGTCCACGCCTTCGCGCCGTCGAGCGGCGGGATCGGCATCAGGTTGATGGCGATGAGCCAGAGGTTCGTGCCGGTGAACGCGGAGAGGAGGCCCCACGCGAAGGCGCTCTCCGGCGGCCCGGCGAGTCGCAGCCAGCCCCACGCGCCGGCGTACAGCGCGCCCTGCACGAGCACGCCGCCCCAGGCGATCGCCGCCTCCTCGAACGGCGTCGCGTTGCCGGACCAGCTGCACGCGCCACCCAGGCCGGTGACCTCGATCGAGCGCACCTGGTGGCCGTAGTGCCAGGCCATGAGCGCGTGGCCAAGCTCGTGCAGCAGCACCAGCGCTACGAATCCGAGGATCGCGCCCGGGTCCAGACGGAACCCGCCGAAGACCACGGCGCCGAGGGCGACCGACCAGTGCAGCCGGACGCGCGCGTCACGCAGCGACAGCAGCGTCAGGTAGCCCGAGTGGAACATCCAACCAAAGCATAGCGCACGAGCCGAAGCGCGTTAGCTTCGAGGCATGGCGAAGACGTCCTCGCAGCCGATCGAGCTGGGTTCGGCTTGCCCGCGTTCGCGTTGCCCGACACCGTGTCCGGTCGGACGGTGCGCTCCAGCGAGCTGTCGGGGAAGGTCGCCGTCGTGGCGTTCATCTGCAATCACTGCCCGTACGTGAAGCACGTGCAGGTCGGGCTCGCGGAGCTCGGGCGCTGGTGCGCGGAGCGAGGCGTCGCGCATGATCGCCATCAGCTCGAACGACGTCTCCACTCACCCGCAGGACGGCCCCGAGGCGATGGCGTCGCTGGCGAAGCAGGTCGGCTACCCGTTTCCATATCTGTACGACGAGTCGCAAGACGTGGCGCGGAGCTTCGGCGCCGTGTGCACGCCGGAGTTCTTCGTGTTCGACGGCGCCGGCGGGCTCGCCTATCGCGGCCAGATGGATGACAGCCGTCCCGGCAACGGCAAGCCGGTGACCGGCGCGGACGTGCGCGCCGCCGTCGACGCGGCGCTCTCGGGCGCGCGCCCGCTCGCCGATCAACGTGCGAGCGTCGGCTGCAGCATCAAGTGGAAGCGGTAGCTACGGCAGCAGCGCCAGGTGCCCGAGGCTGTACGAGCCGTCGCCGTGCTCCGGACGGATCTCGACGACGTCGAAGCCGGTCAGGGCGTCGACGTCCGGCACCGGGAGGCGGCGCGTCGCGAGTCCGGATCCGCCGCGCACCGGCGCTGCCTCGATCGCCGTGAGCGGCACGCCGTGCGACAGCAGCACGACGCGGTACGTGTCGTTGGCGTCGAGCCCGACGTCGATCTCGGCGGCGTGGGACGTCCCGGGCAAGCGCACGCGCACGCCGGGGGACCGGAACACGAGGTTCGCCGGAGCGTCCCACGCGCCGCCGTTCACGGCGATCGGCGCGAGCGCCGCGAGCGGGACGTCCAGCACGGCGCCGGGCGCCGGGCAGTGCGGCGCGGGGCCGCTGGAGCGGCGCAGCACGGCCTTCTGGATCGCGAACGGCGCGCTACCGCTCGCGCCGACCCACACGTCCACGGGACCCGGCGCGTCGAGTGTGAAGGCGTTGCCGCCGGGCTCGATCGAGACGCCGTCGCAGCGGAACTGGACGCGCGCGTCGGGGGCGGCCGGCTCGAGCTCGAGCGTCCAGGTGCCCGCCGGAACCCGGAGCGCGGGGAGCTTCGCGGCAGAGCGCGCGCTGACCGGCGTGACGAGGCGGCCGTCGCGTGCCGGGCCGCGCGATCGCTTCGTCGCTCGCGAAGAAGTATCCCGGGATCTCGATGCTGTCGGCGGTGCGCTTCACGCCGAGCACGCTGTCCTCGCGCCGGATCCACAACAGACCCACCACGCGGTTGCCGTGGTCGCCGCGCGCGCGGACGAACTGGTAGTTGTCGCGGAACGCGGGCATCTGCATCATCTCGCGCCCGGACAGGAACATCGGATCACGCGCGCCGGCTGCGCCATTGAAAGCGATGATGTCCGGGCGCCGCTCGAGCACGTACTTGCCGTTGCCGAGCTCGTGCCCGATTTGCCCCGTGCCGAAGCTCCGCGGCGGGTGCCGGGCGAGGTACTTGTCGTTCAAGCCGAGCATGTCGAGACACTCGAGCTCGACCAGAACGGCAACGCGCCGGCCGCGTCCACGGCGAGCAGCGGGTCGCTTGTCGCCGAACGCGCGAGCTCAACAGCGGACCGACGCGAGTATCCGTCGAACTCCCAGCGCTCGGACCTGCCCCGGCGATTGCCGCCGTCCTCGGTCTGCAGCTGCAGCCCGAAGCCGAGCAGCGGCAGGGCGACGACCGGCGCCGCGATCGCGCCGAAGCGCCAACGCGCGCTCGCGGCCTCGGCGCCCTCGGCGATCAGGTGGGCGATCGGTACGATCGCCGGCAGGAGCTGGCGCCACGCCGGAAAGATGTCGCCGCCGACCAGCGCCTGGTACGCGGACCACCCGAGCGTCATGCACAGCGCGGGCACCCAGCGCTCGCGCCTCAGACCGCGCACGCCGAAGAGGCACAAGAGCGCGCACACGGCCAACATCGGCCAGAGCGGTGTCGCGCCGTCGAGCACGTAGTGCAGGCCCTGCAGCAGTCGCGCGCGATTGAAGATCACCTTGGCGAGCGCGGTGTTCGGCACCAACTCGCCGTAGTACGCGATGCGGAAGCCCAGCTGCAGCGCCAGGGCGAGCGCCGGGACGGAGCCGAGCAGTGCCGCCCGCCCGCAGAGAGCGCAGCGACAGCCCGCCGCACAGCAATGCCGCCAACACCGCTGCGCCGACCAGCACCACGCCGTCGGCGCGCAGCAATGCCAGCGCCGCCAGCAAGCCGCCGGCGCCGAGCAGCGCGCGCGCGCGGGCGCCGCGCTCGAGCGCCCGCGACAGCACGAGCAGCGCGAGCGCGATGATCCCGGCCATGAAGCCGTGCTCGAGCGCGCCGATCGCCCACACCGCGAGCGGCGCACACAGGGCGAGCGCGACGCCGCCGGTGAGCACAGCGCACCGGACTGAGCGCCAGCGGCTTCGGCGAGCACGATACGGCGCCGATCGCCAGAGCGCGCCGACCGCGTCGAGCACGCGCGCGCTCGCGACGAGCCCGAAGCCGAGCTTGGCGGCCAGCGCGGTGAGCAGCACCCACAGCAGATCGGTGTAGCCTTCGACGCGCTCCGCGTCGCTCCAGGTCAGGCCGTGACCGGTTGCGCAGTCGCTCGGCGTAGCGCAGCGAGATCAGCGCGTCGTCGGAGAGGAACGGCCAGTAGTGGCGCGCATGCAAGCCGAAGCCGACGAACGTGGCCGACGAGCAGCAGCGTCGCCGTGCCGATCCGCACGCGTCGCCGCCGCGCGATCTCCGCCACTCTAGAGATGATCGACGCCAATCGGGTTTGCAGATCTATCAGCGTCGTCCGCCGAAAGCATTGATATCGTACGGATCGACCGACGGCTTGGGCTTCGCCGGTCGGACTCCGGGTCGCGGCGCGAGAGCGGGATGCCGGTCCGGCGCGGCAGCCGAGGGGGGCGCCGCCGACGCTTCCGGGGCGACGACGTCCGCGACGGTCACGCTCGGCGTGCCTGCGACGGATGCGCTGGGCGCCGGCGGCGGCAAGGGTGCGGTCTGCACGGCCGCTGCACTTGGCGCCGGCTCGACCGGTGCTCGCACAGGGGCGCTGCGTTCGCGCCCGTACGCCAGATACAGGACCACGAGCGTCGCGGCGCCGAGCGACGAAGCCAAGGCGACGACGAGCCCGCGGCGCGAGCGTGGTCGCTCCGCGTGCACCGGGATCGCGAGCTGCGTGGCCAGCTCGCTGCGGGCGAGCGCGCGCGTCGCCTCGAAGCCGCCGGTGCCGTCAGCGGCGGACGCCGCCGCGGCCACGAACCGGCCGGTGCCTGCGGCACCGAACGCGCCGGAGCCGTCGGCGGCGGATGCGAGCGTGCCGTCGGCCGCCGTGATGCGCGAGGGCTTGCCGAGCAGCACGCGGGAGATGCGCCCGGCGGAGCGCCGTGCCTGCAGCGTGCCGAACGGCGCGAGCTCGTCGGCTAGCTCCGCCACGTTCGGGAAGCGCAGCTCGCGGTCCTTCTCGAGGCAGCGCGCGACGATCGCTGCCACCTCCGGCGGGACGTCGGGGCGCACCGCGCCGAGCGGCGGCGGCGGCTCGCCGAGCACCATCGCGCACACCTCCGGCACGCTGTCGCCGTCGAAGGGCGGGCGCCCGGTGAGCAGCTCGAACAGGATCGACCCGAGAGCGTAGATGTCCGCGCGCGTGTCGATGTCGGGCCTGGCGCGCATCTGCTCGGGCGCCATGTAGTGCACCGAGCCGACGACGCCGTGCGCGCTCGTCAGCGCCATCTGGCCGCCCCGGCCCTGCGCCGCCTGCGTCGTCTTGGAGATGCCGAAGTCCAGCACCTTGACGATCTGCGAACCGTCGCGGGTCTGGTGCAGGAACAAGTTCTCGGGCTTCAAGTCCCTGTGCACGATGCCGGTGGCGTGGGCTTCCGCCAGCGCTTCGCACGCCTGGAGCACGTAGTCCACCGTCTCCGCGACGGTCAGCTGGACGCGCTCGCCGAGGACCCCGAACAAATCCTGGCCCTCCAGGTACTCCATCACGATGTACGGCGTTCCGTCGTCGAGCCGGGCGACGTCGAGCACGCGGGCCACGTGCTCGCTCTTGATGCTCGCGGCGGCGCGCGCTTCGATCATCATGCGCGCCACGATCTCGTCGACCTGCGCGACGTCCGGCTTCACGACCTTGATCGCCACCACGCGCTCGAGCTGCAGGTGCGTCGCGCGCAGGACCACGCCCATGCCGCCTTCGCCGATCACGCCGTCGATGCGGTACTTGTCCGCGATCACCGTTCCCTCCGCCAGGGACGGAGGGGCGGTGCTGCCGGCGTTCGTCGGACTGGTCATGCCCCGGCCGATCATGCAGCCCGGGCCGGCACGCCGCAAGCGATGCTACCAGCGTTCGCCGAATGGACGGGCTTCCACCTCGAAGGACCAGGTGGAACGCGGCTGCTCGACGATGCGGAGCGCCGTCTCCGCGATGTCATCCGGCTTGATGAAGAAGGAGTCCGGCTTGCCTTGCATGCGTTCGCGCGTGCGCGGGAGGTCGACCACGCCGTCCACGATGATCAGCGACACGTGGATGCCGGCGGGCCAGAGGTGTCGCGCCATGGACTCGGCAAGGCTCTTCTGCGCGGCCTTCGCTGGCGCGAACGCCGCGGTGCCGGCTGCGCCCCGGCGCGACGCGGTGGCGCCGACGATCACGATGGCGCCGGCGCCGCTCTTCTTCATCGCGGGGATCACCTGTTGCGACGCGAGCAACGCGCCGAGCGCGTTCACGCGCCAGCAGCTCTCGAAGTCCGCGGCCGTGATCGACTCGACGTCGCCCCACACGCCGGAGCCGGCGTTGTAGATCAGGACATCGACGTCGCCGAGATCCGCGCGGACTCGTCCGAACGCTTCCGCAACGGACGCGGCGTCCGACGCGTCGCAGGCGTAGGCGCGCGCGCCGTCCAGTCCCGCGGCGAGCTTCTCGCTGAGCTCCGTACCGCGCGCGAGCAGCGCCACCCGGTAGCCGTCCGCGGTGAAGCGCCGCGCGAACGCCGCGCCGTTGCCCGGTCCCACGCCCAACACCGCACACACGCCCCGTCGCTTTCCGTCGCTCATGACGATGGCTTGGGGCGAGCCCGAGGGGGTGTCAAGGCGGTATCAGGGCGCACGCCCGGTGGCATCGGGTGTATCGTCCCCGCAGGAGGTTCGAGGCATGTCGCGTGATCCGCTGTTGATATCGGCAGGCGTGCTGCTCTGCGCCATGGCGACGGCGTGCGGCAGCGGTGACGGCTCGTCGGGGGCTGCCGGCGGTGCCGGCGCGAGTGGCGGCAGCGGCGGCAGCGGCGCGAGCGGTGGCAGCGGCGGCACCAGCGGGAGCGGTGGCAGCGGCGGCCAGGGCGGGACGAATCCCGGCGACGGTCCTCCGGCGGGCAACCCCGACGGAAAATGCGCCATCCCTGCCGATGCGCAGCTCGAGGATGTCTCGAAGCCCGATCACGTGGTCGGTACGGGCACACCGGCGAGCTGCACGTCGAAGGCGTTCGTCGATGCCGTCGCGCTTGGCGGTGTCATCACCTTCGACTGCGGTCCGGACCCGGTGACGATCACCCTCGACGCGACCGCGAAGATCTTCAACGACACCACGCCGAAGATCGTCATCGACGGCGGCGGCAAGGTCACGCTCAGCGGAGCCGGCAAGCGCCGCATCCTCTACATGAACACGTGTGACCAGGCGCAGCACTGGACCACGTCCCACTGCCAGAACCAGGACTCGCCGCAGCTGAGCGTCCAGAACCTGACGTTCATCGACGGCAACTCCACGGGGCAGACCACGGACGGCGGCGGCGGTGGCGCGATCTTCGATCGCGGCGGTCGAATCAAGATCATCAACAGCCGTTTCTTCAGCAACGTCTGCGAGGCCACCGGACCGGACATCGGCGGCGCGGCCGTGCGCGTGCTCAGCCAGTACAACAACATGCCCGCCTATGTCGTGAACAGCACCTTCGGCGGCAGCGCGAAGCTCGGCAATGTCTGCTCCAACGGCGGTGGTCTCAGCAGCATCGGCGTGTCGTACACGGTCATCAACAGCCTATTTTCCTTCAACAAGGCGATCGGCAACGGCGCGAACCCCGCCAAGCCCCCCGCACCCGGCGGCGGCAGCGGCGGCGCCATCTACAACGACGGCAACACGTACACGCTCACCCTGTGCGGCGTGAAGATGACCGACAACCACGCCAACGAAGGCGGCGGCGCCATCTTCTACGTCAGCAACGATCTGAGCGGCGAGCTCGTGATCAAGGACTCGTTCCTCAGCAACAACCCGAGCGACGGCTTCGAGACCAAGGGCTATCCGGGCATCTTCGTGCTCGCCAAGGATCCGCCGCAGGTCACCAACTCGACCATCCAGTAGCGCCCCGGGTGTTGCCGGTCCGGCGCGGAATCCCGGGCCCCGTCCCGCGCGGTTCCGCGCCGGACCGGCATTCCCGAGCCCTGCCGGAACCTTCGCGGGCGGGTGCGGTCAGAACGGGTGTGAACGCTCTACGCTTCGCTCGCTTCGTCTCGATTCCCCTGGTCGTCACGGCTGTTGCGGCGAGCTGCTCGCCCGCCGCCGGGCCGCCGGCGCGCGCCGCCCGGGCGCCAGCGCCGGCGCCGGTCGCCGCGCGATCCGCGGAAGAACCGCTGGCGAGCGCGCCGGTGATCGCGGTCACGCCGCCGCGCCCGCCGCCGCCGACGGTGACCACGCCGATGACCGGCGAGCCGTCCGTCGCCCAGCTTGGCGAGGCCCGTCTGGAGACGTCGAGCTGCGAGGATCTCGACGCCATCGAGAAGAAGCGCGTCGCGTCGCAGATCCGCCAGATGCGCGCGGACGTGGACGCGGCGTACCACGACTGGGCCGCCGAGCAGCCGTCGTGCTGGGAGGAGTATCGCTGGCGGGCGCGCGCCAACCACGGATATGCGTGGGGCGCGTCGATCGGCGAAGCGTACGGCTACGGCGGGCTCGGTCTCAGCGGCGTCGGTCGCGGCGGCGGCGGTACCGGCTACGGCGTTGGCTATGGCAGCGTCGGCAGCATCGGGCACGGCAGTGGAACCGCCGGCGGGACAGTGCGTACCGCGCACAGCGTGTCGAAGACGAACAACCAGGTCGCCGGCGTGGACGAAGCGGACATCGTCAAGAGCGACGGCCGCTACGTGTATCTGGCGATGAACGGCGCATTGCGCATCGTGGAAGCGCTGAAGCCCCACGTCGTGTCCACCACGCGGCTGCCCGGCGCGGCGCGGGAGATGTTCGTCGAGGGCGACCGTGCGGTCGTGTACACGTCCAGCGCCGCCGCGCCGCCGAAGTGCACGTACGGCTACGACTGCCAGTTCGCCGGCGACGGCACGTCCACGCGCGTGCTCGTGTTCGACGTGTCGAACCGCGCGGCGCCGAAGAAGGTGCGGGAGATCGATCTCTCCGGATCGCTCATGGCGGCGCGCCGCATCGGCAACGCCGTGCACACCGTGGTCGCCGACAACGACGCGCCGCGCGTGCCGGTCTACCAGCGATGGCCCACTGCACTGCCCATGTGCGGCGTGCGGGAGTCGGTGGTGCGCGCGAAGCTCGCGCAGCTGAAGCGCGAGAACGAGAAGGCGATCCGCGCCCGTCACGCGAGCCTGCCGACGATCCGCGACGCGGGCGTGGAGAAGCCGCTGTGCAAGGGTCTCCTGCGCACCGCCTTCAGCGACGGCGAGGCGTTCACCACACTGGTCGAGCTTCGACATGACCGAACGACGCCGCGCCCGCCGTTACCGCGACCATCCAGAGCCGGCCCGGCGCCGTGTTCGCGTCCGGGAACGCGCTCTACCTCGTCCGTCACGCACCAGCGGCGCAATCGCTGGTACTCCTTCTACTCGAGCGTGAACGAGGCCAGCGAGATCCACAAGTTTCGCATCGGCGCGAGCCCTCGCGAGACCAGCTACGTAGGTAGCGGCGTGGTCCCCGGCCACGTGCTGAACCAGTTCTCGATGGACGAATGGTACGGCTACCTGCGCATCGCCACGACCAAGGGGCGCGTCCCGGATCCGAAGGCGGAGAGCGTGGTGTCGATCCTCGCCGAAGGCCAGGGTGGCAACCTCGCGCGCGTCGGCGCGGTGGACAAGATCGCCCCCGGCGAGGACATCCGTGCCGTTCGCTTCGACGGCGACCGCGGCTACGTGGTGACGTTCAAGAAGACGGACCCGCTGTTCGTCCTCGACCTCTACCACCCGGCCGCGCCGTCGATCCTCGGCGAGCTGAAGATCCCGGGCTTCTCCACCTACCTGCACCGCATCGATCCCGATCACTTGCTCGCGATCGGCTTCGACGCGAACGACCACGGCGACTTTGCATACTTCGATGGCGTCATCCTGCAGCTCTTCGACGTGCACAAGCCGACCGAGCCCAAGCTGATGTTCCGCGAGAAGATCGGCACGCGCGGCTCCAGCTCCGCGGCGGCGACCGACCACCTGGCGTTCAACTACTTCGCCGACAAGGGACTGCTCGCGATCCCCATGACCATCTGCGAGGGCGGCAGCGACGGCCAGAACGGCAACGAGATGACGTTCAGCGGCCTGCTCGTCTACAACGTGAGCCTCGACAGCGGCTTCAAGCGCCTGGGCGGGATCGACCACGGTGCGAAGGGCGTCGGCTGCGGCACCTGGTGGTCGAACGCGACCTCCGCGGTCAAGCGCAGCCTGTTCGTCGACGACCTCGTCTACTCGATCGCCGCCGACCGGTTGAAGGTCCAGCGCCTGGGCCACTTCGGCTCGGACGTCGCGGATATCGCGCTCGGGGGCTGAAGCCGCGGGGCACGGAGCCCGCAGGGCCGAGGAACCGACCCGGCGAAGGCGTGCTATATGCTGCAGCGCTCAATGTCGTGGTTGCGCGTCCGGCAGATTGGCCTCGGTCTGGTGCTCCTCGCGTGCGCCGCGCTGGGCGTCTGGCTGTGGCGCACCGGAAACCTCACACAAGCCGCGATCGGCGTCTGGGTTCGCTCCTACGGCATGTGGGCGCCGCCCGCCTTCGTGCTGGCGTTCGCCATCGGCGAGCTGCTGCACCTGCCGGGCATGATCTTCGTGGTCGTGGCCCGCGCCGCGTTCGGTCCGGTCACGGGCCTCCTGCTCGGCTACTTCGGCGCGATCGTCGCGGTGACCGTGCCGTTCCTGCTCGTGCGCGGCGTGCGTAGCCAGCGCGAGCGCGCCTGGAATCCGCGCTGGCGTTTCCTCGCCCGTGTACTCGATCGCGTCGAGCAGCACCCAGTGCGCAGCGTGATCGTCCTGCGCCTGCTGCTCTGGCTCTCGCCGCCGCTGGACTACGCCCTCGCGTTCACCAGCATCCGCACCCGCGACTACGTGATCGGATCCGCCGTCGGTCTCGTCCCGAGCATCGCCGCGGTGGTGTTCGGCGTCGGCTGGCTCTGGTAGCACGCCGACAATCCTTCCAGGGGATGCCGGTCCGGCGCGGAATCCCATGGCGTGGTTCTGACGCTGCGACGTCGCATGCCATATGCCCATGACGACGAATGGAGTTTCACAGGAAGGACGGAAGGGCGGAAGGTTTCCAGGGACTCGAGGTATCCGGCGTGAGCGGCGCGATCGGCCTCTCGTGACCGTGCGACGGTCACGAGATCGGGATCGGACGAAGCGATCGGCATCTGGTGACCGTGCGACGGTCACGAGATGCGCGTCTGCGCGGACCGGTGCGCGGACCGGTGCGCGGACCGCGTGCGCGGACCGGTCGCGCGGCGTGCGAGCCGGCCGCCGGCTGCGCCGGCGCGCCCGGCTCGGTTCCGCGCCGGACCGGCAAGATTCCCTTGGATTGCCCGGTGGGGTGAAACATGTTCTATTCGCAGGCGATGCTGCACACGGCGAGCGCGTCCACGAGCAAGGAACCCGTCGAGGCGAGCGGCGCGCTGCCGTCCTTGCCGCGACGCGCGCGCGACGTTGGCGCGTGGGACTACGAGGCGGACGTGGTGATCGTCGGCTTCGGCGGCGCGGGGGCGAGCGCGGCGATCGAGGCGTGCAAGGCCGGCGCGGAGGTGCTCGTGCTCGAGCGCGCCGGCGAGGGCGGCGGGTCGACGGCGATGAGCGGCGGCATCATCTACTTCGGTGGCGGCACGCCAATCCAGAAGGCGTGCGGCTTCGAGGACAGCGCGGAGGAGATGACGAAGTACGTGCTCGCCGCGAGCGGTCCGAACCCCGACGAGGCGAAGGTGCGGCTCTACTGCGAGCGCAGCCTCGAACACTTCGCGTGGTTCGTCGAGCAAGGGGTCGAGTTCAAGTCGAGCTTCTACCCGAAGAAGACCACCGAGCCGCCGACCGACGACTGCCTGCTCTACACAGGCAACGAGAACGTGTGGCCGTTCACGGAGATTGCGAAGGCGGCACCGCGCGGCCACAAGCCGCGTACCGAGGGCAGCGCGGGTCGCCTGCTGATGGAGAAGCTGATGGCGTCGGCGATCGGCTGCGGAGCGCGCGTCGTGGACAGCGCCCGCGCGCAGACGCTGGTCGTGGACGACGACGGGCGCGTGGTCGGCGTGGTGATCAGCGTGTTCGGCGAGGAGCGCTTTGCGCGCGCGCGGCGCGGCGTGATCCTCACCGCGGGCGGCTTCATCATGAACCCGGCGATGATCGCCGAGCACGTGCCGAAGCTGCTCAACGTGAACATCCAGATCGGCAGCCCGGGCGACGACGGCACGGGCATCTTGATGGGCCTCGGCGCCGGCGGTTCGGCGATCTGCATGGGCGAGGGCTTCGTCAGCATGCCGTTCTACCCGCCGAGCAAGCTGGTGCGCGGCATCATCGTCAACGCGCAAGGCCAGCGCTTCATCAACGAGGATGCGTATCACGGTCGCACCGGCGAATTCATCCTGCGTCAGAGCGGCGGCGTGGCGTACTTGATCGTCGACGAGCCGAGCTTCGGGCGTCCGATCGCGGGCATGCAGATCAAGGCAGCGGAAGAGACGATCGACGAGCTGGAGCGCGCGCTCGAGCTGCCCGACGGCTCCCTCGTCCAGACCGTGGCGTACTTCAACCGCCACGCGCGCGCCGGCGAGGACCCGCTGTTCCACAAGGGCCGGGACTACCTCGCGCCGATCGACAAGACGCCGTTCGCGGCCCTCGACCTGTCCGTGGGCAAGGCGCTGGTCCCCGGCTTCACCATGGGCGGGCTCGACACGCTGCCCACCGGCGAGGTGCTCACGCCCTCGCGCACGATCGTCGCGGGCCTGTACGCCGCGGGACGCACCACCGCGGGCCTGCCGCGCTCGGCGGCGGGCTACTCGAGCGGGCTCTCGATCGGCTGCGCCACGTTCTTCGGCCGCCTCGCCGGCGTCAGCGCTGCGCGAGTCGCGCAGTAGCTTCACGCGCACGCCGCCTCGCGGCAGCCGCTGCGCGCTGCGGCAGCGAGTTTCCGGCGTTTGTGTGGTGGCATGTGCGATGCAGTGGTTCGCGGCAGGAGGACGCAATGAAGACCCTGATTGTAGGTTTGACGTTCGCGTTGGCCGTCGGCGCGTGCGCCTCGGAGGATCCGTCGGCACCCGCGGACAGCCGCGAGCTGCCCGCGTCCGCGGCCCCGGCCGCCGACGCCGACGTATCCGGGGTGCTCCTCGCCCCCGCTCCAACCGCCTCGGCGCCGTCCGGCGTCGTGTGGAAGACCGCTCCGGCGGATCAGAAGATGCCGGAGCGACCCAAGCCCTACCCGCCTGCGCCCCACTGGTAGGCGTCAGTTGGGCTCGATCGACACGTCGTCGATGTACCAACCGGGTCGCGTGTGCTGCATCGACGTGTTCTCGTTCGACGTCTGGTACGAGACGCCGCTGGCGTAGGCGAAGCGCACCCGGAACTTCGACGTGACCAGGTTCGCCGGAATCGCGAGCTCGACCTTGACCCAGCCGCCGCTGGCGCCCACGTAGCCAGGCTTGTTGTCCACGTGGAAGTTGTTCGAGCTGACGCACGCGTACAGCGCGCCCATGCTCGGGTTGATGTCGATGGTGCCCGAGGTGCCGGCGTTCGCCGGCTGGGTCCACGTGCTGCCGCCGTCGCCGGAGATCTCCACCAGGCCGCCGTCGAACCAGGTGGTGCCGTTCCACGCGCCGGTCCAGAAGTCGTACCAGTGCCAGAACACGGCCTTGAGCGCGTCGCCGCTGCACGCCGACAGATCGATCACCGGTGATACGAGCTCCGCTCGCTGGCAGGAGATGTAGTTGCCCGACAGGTTCGTGCCCCAGCAGCCCGAGCCGCCGTGGCAAGCGCCGGGTCCGGACGTCGCGTTGCCCATCTGCCAGCTGTCGAACGTCCAGCTGGCGCTGGCGTTGTCCATCTTCTGGTGCGTCCAGGTACCCGACGCGCCCTCGAAGTCGAGCGTGTAGGGCGCGATCTGCGCCAGGCACGCCGCGCTCGTTCCGCTCGCGCCGCCGCTGCCACTCGCGCCGGCGCTGCCGCTCGCGCCGGCGCTGCCGCCGCTGCCGCTCGCGCCGGCGCTGCCGCTGCCGCTCGCGCCGGCGCTGCCGCGCTGCGCGCCGGCGCTGCCGCCGCTGCCACTCGCGCCGGCGCTGCCGCTTGCGCCCGCATCACCAGCGCTTCCGCTCGCGCCGCCGGTGGCGCCGGCGCTGCCGCCGGTGCCGCTCGCGCCGCCGGTGCTCGCACCGCCGGTGCCGCTCGCGCCGCCGGTGCCGCTCGCACCGCCGGTGCCACCAGCTGCCCCCGAGCCGCCGCTCCCGCTGGGCCCGAGCGTCTCCGCTGTCGCGCACGCCGTCAGCCCGCAGCACAGCACCCACGTCACCCATCCGCGTCGAGCCATCGATCGCGCAGTGTACGACAAGCCGCGGCGTGATGTTAGCCTGGCCGGCATGATCGTCCTGGTCGTCAACGCGGGCTCTTCGAGCGTCAAATACCAGATCGTCGACACCGACGACCGCACCGCGACGGTGCGCGGCAAGATCGAGCGGGTGGGGGAGAAGCTCTCCCACGCCGAGGCCGTGGAGCAGGTGGTCGGTGCGGCGCGGGACCACGAGATCGCGGCCGTCGGTCACCGCGTGGTGCACGGCGGGGATCGCTTCCACGATGCCGTGCTGATCGACGACGCGGTCGTGGCCGAGATCGAAGCGTGCATCCCGCTCGCGCCGCTGCACAACCCGCACAACCTGGCCGGCATCCGCGCGACAGAGCGGCTCTTGCCCGGAGTGCCGGAGGTTGCCGTGTTCGACACGGCATTCCACGCGCGCATGCCGCGTCGCGCCCGCACCTACGCTATCGATCCGGAGCTTGCCGAGCGGCACCGGATCCGTCGCTACGGCTTCCACGGCACGTCGCACGCCTACGTCGCGGAGCAGGCGGCGCGCGCGCTCGGCCGGCCGCTCGCGGAGCTTCGCCTGGTGACGCTGCATCTGGGGAATGGCGCCAGCGCGTGCGCCGTCGAGTACGGTCACTCGACGGAGACCAGCATGGGCATGACGCCGCTCGAGGGCCTCGTCATGGGAACGCGCTCCGGCGACATCGATCCCGGCGTGGTGCTGCTGCTGCTGCGCAGCGGTTTCGACGCGGCGGCGGTCGACACGCTGCTGAACGAGCAGAGCGGCCTGGCCGGGCTCAGCGGCGTGGGCATGGATCTCCGCGACATCGAGAAGCGCGCCGCCGCGGGCGACGACCGCTGCCGGCTCGCGATCGCCGTGTTCGCGCACCGCGTGAAGAAGTACATCGGCGCGTACGCGGCCACCATGGGCGGTCTCGACGCCGTCGTGCTGACCGGCGGCATCGGCGAGAATGCGGCGAGCATGCGCCGGCGCATCCTGCAGCGCCTGGATTTCCTGGGTCTCGCCTTCGACGAGGACCGGAACCAGGCCGCCGCGGTCGGCGACGAGCAGGGCGTCGCGCGCATCAGCGCGGATGCGTCTCGCGTCGCGGCGTTCGTCGTCAAGACGGACGAAGAGCTGATGATCGCGGTCCAGACGGCGGCGATCGTCGCCGAGCGGACCCGCGTCGACAACCCCGCGCCGATCCCCATCGCCGTCAGCGCGCGGCACGTGCACCTGGACGCGGCGACGTTCGCGCAACTCTTCGGCGAAGGTGCGACGCCGACACACTACCGCGACATCTCGCAGCCCGGCCAGTATGCGTGCGCCGAGACGCTGAACCTGATCGGTCCACGCGGGCGCATCGACAGCGTGCGTCTGCTCGGCCCACTGCGCAAGGCGAACCAGATCGAGATCGCGCGCACCGACGAGTTCAAGCTCGGTGTCGACGCGCCCATCCGCGACTCGGGCAAGGTCGACGGATCCGCGCCGATCACGCTCGAAGGTCCGAAGGCCACCGTCAAGCTCGAGCAGGGGCTCATCTGCGCGAAGCGTCACATCCACATGACACCGGGCGACGCCGCTGCCTACGGCGTGAAAGACGGCGACGAGGTGGAGGTCGCCCTCGACGGTGGCCCGCGCGATCTGGTGTTCGGCGACGTGTTGATCCGGGTGAGCCCGAAGTACAAGCTCGAGATGCACATCGACACGGACGAGGCGAACGCCGCCGAGCTCGACCAGGGCGCCCAGGGTGCGCTGATCTACAGCGACGTGAGCGGCACGACCGCCAGTCTGCGATCGCGGCGCGACCCCCGCGGTTGAGCCGCGGAATTCTACCACCGCGTGCGGGCGTCGCCACACGCCTGCGCGCGTGAACGCGGGCGACCCGCGCGTCACCGGATTGTCCCGACGGTTCAAACACGCGCCGCGGATCGCGTCTGGAATGCGGCGCGCTTGTTGCACAAGGAACGCACGTGCCGCGGATTCGCATCGCCGGATTGCTCTCGGTCGCCATCCTCGCCGTTCCGCTCCCCGCGCGTGCGGAACCCGATCGCTCTCCGCGTGCCGCGTTTCCGCCGTTGGTGGAGACGCCGCAGGAGCGCGTCCCGCCGCCGTCTGCGCCGCCGCGCGTTCCAGTTGTGGCCCGCGTGGCTCCCGCGAGCACGGCGCCCGCTCTGCAGGACTTGCGCTGGGCGGCTCCGGTCGAGTCGGGTGCCGCCGCGCCGGTGCCCGGTGACCGCGGAGACGCGCGCAAGCGCCAGCGCATCTCCGACGACTGGATGCTGTCGCTCGAAGCGGTGACGCACGCGCCGGTCGACGTGGGCTTGCAGGTCGGCTTCGAAGCGCCGCCCGGCCTGCGCTTGTCCGGTGGCTACGGTCTCGTGCCGGCCGCCTATCTGAACCTGGTTACCCGCGCCGCGGCCAGCGCCAGCGGCGCCGATCCGCTCGCGACCGCACTCATCACCGACGGCTTCCAGGGTGGGCACAGCTGGCGCATCCAGGGCGGGATTCGTCCGTTCCCGGCGCTCGGGCTGTACCTGGACGCCGGCTACGCGCGCGTCGCACTCTCGGGCACGCTGGACAGCTCCGCGGTGCCCAACGTCGCCGCGCTCGGCGTGAAGGGTGGCTACAGCGTCGAAGCGGCGCTCGACATGTGGCTCGTCGAGCTGGGCTACCAGGCGCACGTCGGTGATCACGTGGTGCTGGCCGTCGGCGCGGGCGTGATGGGGACGTTCGCCGCGCACACCAGCGTCTCGACGCTGCCCGGGAGTGTCCGCATCCCCGCCGTCGACAGCGCGACCTCGTCCAGCGTCGACGCCCTGCTCGTGCAGCACGGCTTCCTGCCGACGCTCACGCTGCGTCTGGGCGCGGACTTGATCTAGCGGTAGCATCGCCCTGCAGATGGCCGACGCGCTCCGTTTCGACGATATCGCGGCACTCCGGGCGCTGGCGCGCGACGACTTCGGGCCGCCCGGTCCGCCGCTGGCGATCACGCAGGAGATGATCGCAAGCTTCGCGGATCTCACGGGCGATCGCCAGTGGATCCACGTCGACGTCGAGCGCGCGCGGCGCGACAGCCCATACCACGGGACGATCGCCCACGGCTTTCTGGTGCTCAGCCTGCTCTCGTCGCTCGCCGCCGGCGACGACGTTCGCGTCACGGGCTCGGGCAGCGTGATCAACTACGGCGCGGATCGCCTGCGCTTCGTCTCGCCGGTGCCCGCGGGAAGCAGCGTGCACGTGCGGCGCCGCCTGATAGACGCGACGGCGAAGGCCGGCGGGACGCTGGTCACGCGCGAGAGCGAGATCCGCGTCGTCGGCAGCGAGCGTCCAGCGGTACTCTACCGCCACCTCACGCTGTATCTTCCGTGAGCTCGAGGCGTTTGCCGGGTCGGAGGACACGAAGAAGGCGATGCAGAGCGCCGGCGTCAAGGGCGCCCCGCACGTCGCGCTCAGCGAGGGCCAGGCCTGGGAGAGCTGAGCAGATCTTGCCGGTACGGCGCGGAATCGGGGGGTTCCGCGCCGCACCGGCATCCAGCATCAGGCGGCCTTCGCCTGGCTCTTCACGGCCTCGATCTCGAGGTTGATCTCGACCTTGTCGCCGACGACGACGCCACCCGTCTCGAGCGCCTGGTTCCACTCCAGGCCGAAGTCCTTGCGCTTGAGCGTCGCCCGCGCCGAGAAGCCGGCCCGATCGCCGCCCCACGGATCCTTCACCGCGCCGGCGTACTCCACGTCGAGCTCGATCGGGCGGGTCACGCCGTGGATCGTCAGCTCGCCCGTGGCGCGCAGCTCGCCGTCACCGGTCTTCTCGATCGACGTCGAGCGGAAGCTGATCTGCGGATACTTGTCGACGTCGAGGAAGTCCGGCGAGCGCAGGTGCGCGTCGCGCTTGTCTTCCTTGGTTTCGATACTCGCCGCGTCGATGCTCACGTCGACGCGCGAGGCGGCGGGATTCTCGGGGTCGAACTCGAGCGAGCCTTTCCAGCTCGTGAAGCGCCCGTGCACCTTCGAGACCATGAGATGCCGCACCCAGAAGTTGATGCTCGAGTGCGTCAGGTCGAAGTTCCAGCTTGTCGTTGCCATTTCTTCTCTCTCTCTCTCTCTGAAGTCGAGGGGAAGATGCGGCGTCGCGGCGCCTGGAACAAGGCGCCAAGATCACAACAGATTGTTGCGCTGAGCGGAACGATGCGCTCAGTGCTTCGTGCCGCGGTAGAGCCGCACGCCGGGCAGCACGAGCTGCGTGGACACGAGCTCGATGGCGCCAGCTTCGAGCAGGCGGCGTTGCTCTTCCGGGCCGCGGTAGATGGCGCCGGGCAGGGCGATCGACCGCCCGCCGAGCCCCGGGATGTACGACAGCGGCCCGGTCGTGAGGCTCGCCTGCAGCAGCGTGCCGCCTGGCGCGAGCACGCGACCGATCTCGCGGAACGCGCGCTCGCCTTCCACATAGAAGTGCGACGAGACGGTGTTCGTCACGAGGTCGAACGCGCCGTCGTCGAACGGCAGCTCGTAGACGCTGCCTTCGACCCACGTCACTGCGCGTGTGAAGCGCTTCGCGCGCGCCTTCGCGAGCATGTCCGGCGAGAGATCGATGCCGGTCAGCTCCGCGTCGGGCCACTGCCGGGCGAGGGAACCGAGCAGCTCGCCCGTGCCGCAACCGATGTCGAGGATACGCGACGGCCCGAGCGTGCGCCCCTCGGCGAGCAGTCGCCGGTGGACGCGCGAGTAGATGGTCCACTGGAAGACCGGTTGGTCGTAGACGTGGCTCCACACGCGGAAGAGTCCCTTGACCAGGGTCTGGGTGGGCGGTTCCCGCATGACGTTGCGATCACGCTAGCACGACGTCGCGGGCGCCGGTCTGCGGCCGCGCAGCAGCTTGCCGAGCAGCACGCCCGTCGGCTCGCCGCTCTCGAACACGACCTGGCCGTTCTTGAGCGTGAAGTCGTAGCCCCGGGCGCGCTGCACGAGACGGCGGCCTTCGGCCGGGAGATCGTAGGCCATGCGTGGC
Source organism: uncultured delta proteobacterium (assembly GCA_963775185.1). GTDB lineage: Bacteria > Myxococcota_A > Polyangia > Polyangiales > Polyangiaceae > JAPSGB01. The sequence goes on from CAVZIE010000028.1 coordinate 281,819, forward strand.
GCCTCGAGGCGGAGCCCCGCGTGGTCGACGACGTTGATGTCGGCGAGCAGCCCGGGCAACAGCTGCCCGCGGTCCTCGAGCCCGTAGAGCTTGGCGGTCTTCGCCGTCTGGGTGTGCACCACCGCCTCCAGCGAGACCTTGCGGCCGCGCGAGCGATCACGCGCCCAATGCGTGAGCAGGTAGGTCGGGATGCTGGCGTCGCAGATCGCGCCGCAGTGCGCGCCGCCGTCGCTCAGGCCGAGGCACGTGCGCGGGTGCTCGAGCAAATCCGCCAGGTGATCCATGTTGCCGTGGGAATAGTTGAAGATCGGAAAGTAGACGATGCCCCAGCCGTCGTTCTCCATCAGCCAGTCGTAGACGACGTCCCGCGGCGAGCGGCCCTCGCGCGCCGCGATGGCGGCGGCGCTCCGTGACGGATCCGGCTCGTACTCGGGGCTGTCGCCGAGGCGGTACATCTTGTCGTAGCTGCGCACGATGAAGTTCTCGAACTCGCCGACGTCGAAGGGATCCTCGGCGATGATCTTGGCGCGGACCTCGGGCTTCCGCAGCTCGACCAGCCGGTCGGCGATGGGCATCCAGTGCAGTCCCATGTACGTCGGGTGCACCAGGAACGGGTGCGCCGTGCCGGCCCAGCTCATGAGCACGCCGGCGGGACGACCGGCGACCTGGGCGTACAGCGGCTCGCCCGCGCGGTCGGCCGATTCCAGCTCGCCGAGCAGCTCGCGCCACAGCTCCGGCGCCGCGTCCGATTGCACCAGGTTGAAGCTCACCGGCAGCCCGAGCTCCCGCGCCACGCGCCGCATCCACGGGATCTCCTTCGGCATGTCGGTGTGGTTGCTGGTCATCTGGAACACGCCGGAGCCGCCGCGACGCATGCCCTCTGCGATGCCGAACAGCTCGTCTTCCGCGGCGAAGGTGCCGGGTACCAGCTCGCCGTCGATGCCCTTGTGGATCAACGTGCGCGACGTGGAGAAGCCGAGCGCGCCAGCGCGGATGCCCTCCTCGACCAAGGCGGCCATCTTCGCGATGTCCTCGGCCGTGGCGGCCTCGTTCTTCGCGCCGCGCTGGCCCATGACGTACGCGCGTAGCGCGCCGTGCGGCACCTGCGTGCCGATGTCGAGCACGCGCGCCTTCTTGCCGATCGCGTCCATGTACTCGGGGAACGACTCCCACTCCCACACCATGCCCTCGGTCATGGCGGCGCCGGGGATGTCCTCCACGCCCTCCATCAAACCGATCAGCCAGTCGCGCTTCTCGGGGTCGGCGGGCGCGAAGCCCACGCCACAGTTGCCCATGACCAGCGACGTGACGCCGTGCCAGCTCGACGGCGTCACGTACGGATCCCACGTGACCTGCGCGTCGTAGTGCGTGTGCACGTCCACCCAGCCGGGCAGCACGAGCTTCCCGCGCGCGTCGATCTCGCGGCGTCCCGCGCCCACGCTTCCCACGGCGGTGATGGTCTCGCCGTCGACGGCGACGTCGCCCTCGAATGCCGCGCGGCCGCTGCCGTCCACAATCGTTCCGCCCTTGACTACCAGGTCGTGCATGTCTCGCCTCGTTCCAGTTAAGCGTTGGCTCCGAGCAACATCCGCTCTACGCCCAGGAGGGCCGTCTGCCGCGCTGTGACGTCGTCCAGCGCCTCGGGGGCGGGCTCGAAGTGCCGATGCACCGCGAACCACGTCAAGGTCTCGCTCACCATGCGCGCGGCGGCCTGCGCGTCCGGTTGGGGCGCGAACCGACCGTCGCGAACGCGAAGCTCGATCCAGCGAGCCAGCCGGCGGTTGAGTCGACGCCGTCCCTGGACGAACCACGCATCGGCCAGCTCCGGCACGTCGCGCGCCGCCATCGCGATCAGCTTGATGCGGATCCGGCCGGCGTACAGCGTGTCGTAGATCTCTGCCAGGACCGCGCGCACTTCGGCGGCGGCGTCCGGGGGCGCCACACACTTGAGCGCCGCGGCGAGCTGCCTGAAGCGACCGCGCTCGCGCACGCGTTCGGCCACGAGCTGCCGGGTAGCGCCCGGCGCCGGCGTGCGCACCGGCAGCTCGCCCGGCTCGGCGAGCGTGCCTTCGCGGTCCGCATGGCGGAGCGCGAGGTCGAACAGCGCTTCCTTGCTCTCCACGTACAGGTACACGGTGCCCTTGGCCACGCCGAGGGCGCGGGCCACGTCGTCGATCTGCGTGCGCGCGAAACCGCCGGACTCGATGAACACCTGCGTCGCGGTGCTCACCAGCCGATCGAAGCGATCCACGGGGCGCTTGCGGGACACGACGGCGGACTATAACTGACCGAACGGGTCAGTCAAGATGAAACGCGCCCCGGTGACATTCGCCTGGCGCGGCCCCATAGTCTCCGTCCGATGGCAAACCCCGTGCTCGAGACCGCGCCCCTCGGGTTCCCCTGGGCGACGGTCGATCCGTTCCTGTTCTGCGTGCATCACGACGATGCGTACCCTGCCGGCAACGAGCAGATGGGGCCAGCGGCGTCGCTCGCCGGCCGCAACCTCGGCATGGACTTCGAGATCAAGGACGGCTGGCGCATGTACCACGGGGAAGTCGTGCCCGGCTTCCCGCAGCACCCGCACCGCGGCTTCGAGACGGTGACGATCGCCCGGCGCGGCTACATCGATCACTCCGACTCGCTCGGCGCCGCGGCGCGCTTCGGCCGCGGGGACACGCAGTGGCTGACGGCCGGCGGCGGCATCGTCCACTCGGAGATGTTCCCGCTCGTCGAGCGCGAGAAGCCGAACCCCACCGAGCTGTTCCAGATCTGGCTGAACCTGCCTGCGGAGGACAAGCTCGTCCCGCCGCACTTCGCCATGCTCTGGAACGACGACATCCCGCGCGTCGTGTCCAAGGACGACCGGGGACGCGAGACGGAAGTGACGCTTGTCGCCGGCAGCCTCGACGGCAAACGCCCGCCGCCGCCTCCGCCGAAGTCGTGGGCCTCGCGCCCGGACACCGACGTGGCGATCTGGTGCATCCGCATGCAGCCGGGCGCCGTCTGGTCGCTGCCGCCCGCCGCGAACGACCGCAGCGTGCGCGCGCTCTACTTCTTCGCCGGACCGTCGCTCGGCGTGGGTGATCACACGCAGCGCTCGCACGCCGTCATGATCGTGCGTCCGGGCGAGCCGATCCGCCTCGAAGCCGGCGACGGCGAGTGCGAGATCTTGATGCTCCAGGGCCGCCCGATCGGCGAGCCGGTCGTGCAGCACGGGCCCTTCGTGATGAACAGCCGCGAGCAGATCGAGCGCGCCATCCAGGACTACCGGCGCACTGGCTACGGCGGCTGGCCATGGCCGAGCGACGATCCGGTGCACCCGCGCGACCAGAGCCGCTTCGCGCGCCACGCCGACGGCCGCATGGAAAACGTGGATCGCTAGCGATCAGTGCGACGGCGCGAGCGGCCCGGGCGCCTGGAGCGCGATCCATTTGAGCAGATCGCTGCGCCTCAGCAAGCCGAGCAGATGTCCCCGCTCCACGACCGGCAGCTGGTCCGTCTCGAGACGCTCGAGCGCGCCGAACGCGTTCTCGGCGTCTGCGCCCGGCGGCAGCGTCGCGAGATCGGCGAGCGGCGTCATCACGTCGCGCACCGACGTCCGGGACCACTCGGAATGCGGAACGTTCCGCACGCTGTCGAATCCGACCAACCCCAGGAGCTGTCCGCCGGATTCCACCGGGAACGTCTGTTGGTCGCCGGTCATCAGGTAGTCGTGGACCCATCGCTCGACGTCCAGATCCGGGGAAACGCGCACCAGGTCCCGTTGCATCAGCTGTTCGACGGTGACCTCGTGCAGCGCCTGGCGCACGAGCAGCTGCTCGAAGCTTGCGCGGGCGGCGTTGTTGAGGAACCAGCCGATCAGCAGGAGCCAGATCCCCTGACCGATCGATCCGCCGAACAAGTTGATGACGCCGACGCCCATCACCGCCCACGCCATGATCTGGCCGACGCCGGACGCCCAACGCGTCGCCTTCGTCAGGTCGCCGGTGGCGCCCCACACGATCGACCGGAATACGCGCCCGCCGTCGAGCGGGAACCCCGGCAGCAGGTTGAACACGCCGAGCACGATGTTGATCGGACCGAGCCACAGCAGCAAGGTTTCGACCGGACCCAGGCTGCGGAAGAACGCCTCGGCCTGGTCCATGCTCGCCGGCGCCGCGCCCACGCCGGCGAACCACACGCCGGCGAGCGTCGCCGCCACGCCGATGGCGATGCTCGTCACGGGGCCCACGATCGCCATCCAGAACTCGGACGCCGCCGATGGAGGCTCGCGCTCCATGTGCGCCATGCCCCCGAACAGGAACAGCGTGATGCGGTTCACCGGGATGTCCTGCGCGCGTGCCACGACGGCATGGGCGAGCTCGTGGGCAAGCACGGACGCGAAGAACAGCACCGAGGCTGCCAGCGCCGTGGTCCAGGTCAGGACCGGGCTCCAGCCGGGATGCCAGTGCGGGAACACGCCGGCGCCGAGGTCGAACAGGATCAGCCCGAAGATGATGAGCAGGCTCCAGTCGATCCGGATCTCGACGCCGAAGAGCTTCCCCAGGCCGAAACCCGACATGAGTATTCCGTGGGGTCGCTTTCGAACGGGCGCTCCGGGCATAGCAATCCGACATGCATCACCAGTGCCAGCGCGCGGTCCCGGCGCCGCCCCGCGTGACGACGCTTCGACGGGCATATCTTGCTGCACGCCCCTATGCTTGCGTTGTTGAAGACGCGAATCATCCCCGGCTCCGGCGAAGCGCTGCCGTGCATCGGGCTCGGCACGTGGCAGGCGTTCGACGTCGGCAGCGATCCGCGCGAGCGCGAGCCGATCTCCGAGGTGCTCCGGCGCTTCTTCGGCTCGTCCGGACGCGTCATCGACTCGTCGCCGATGTACGGTCGCGCGGAGAGCGTGGTCGGTGACCAGCTCGCGGCCACTGGGAGCGTCGGGCGACCGTTCCTCGCGACCAAGGTCTGGACCCGCGGTCGGCAGCAAGGCATCGCGGAGATGGAGCGATCGATGCGACGCATGCGCACCGATCGTATCGACCTGATGCAGGTGCACAACCTGCTGGACGTCGACACGCACCTCCCCGTCCTTCGCGAGTGGCAACAAGCCGGGCGCGTCCGCTACATCGGCGTGACGCACTACTCCCACGACGCGTTCGAGGAGCTCGAGCGCTTGATGCGGACCGAGCGACTCGACTTCGTCCAGCTCCCGTACAACGTCGCGGACCGCGAGGCCGAGCGGCGCCTGCTGCCCGCCGCCCAGGAGACGGGCACGGCGGTGCTGGTGATGCGTCCCTTCGCCGAGGGGGCGCTCCTCGCCAAGCTGCGCAAGCGCCCGCTACCGGACTGGGCCCTCGCCGAGCTCGAGTGCAGCAGCTACGCGCAGCTGCTCTTGAAGTTCATCCTGGCGCACCCCGCCGTGACGTGCCCGATCCCGGCGACGTCGAATCCCGATCATCTGTCCGACAACGTCCGAGCCGCCACCGGGCCGCTTCCCGACGCGCGCCAGCGGCGGGCGATTCTGCAGCTGGTTGCCGACGCATAGCGGACTTCCCCCGTTTGGAGTTTCACAGGAAGGGCGGAAGAGCGGAAGATTTGGGGATGGCACGGACGAAGTGATCGGTGCTGATCGATTCACGCCTGCCCGTTGGCTTGCTCGTCAACTTCAACGTCACCGCCCTGCGGACTGGCTTGCGACGGCGCGTGCCTGAATGCCCGAAGTCCCAGTAGACCTTCCGGTCTTCCGCCCTTCCTGTGAAGATCCAAATGCGGTATCCCGCGGCCCGATCGCGTTCAGCGGCGCGCCGCGACGAAGCGGCGGGGCTCGGGCGTGCGTCACGCCGAGCTGGCGCGCATGCGACGCGGTCCTAGTCCAGCACCGCGCGCGTCAGCATCCGGAGCGCGTTGACCTCGAAGGGCTTGTCGAAGACGGCGATGGCGCCCAGCCGGTAGGCTTCGGCATGAACTTGCTCGTCGCCGAACGCGGTGATCAAGATGACGGGTGTGCTCCAGCCGGCGCGCCGGATCGCGGCCAGGATCTCGAGCCCGCTGTTGCCGGGCATGCGCACGTCGCTGATGATCAGCTCGAACGGCGTGCGCCCGCCCTTGAGCAGGTGTCCGGCCACGAGCTCCAGCAACGCGGAGCCGGTGCTCACCTCCGTGACCGCCAGGCCGTCGCGGCGCAGGCTGCAGGCGATCAGGCTGCGCATGTCGTCGTCGTCCTCGGCAAGAACGACGCGAAGCGGGCGGCGCTCGAGCCGGACGTTCCCCCCGATGTCGTCGTCGAAGGCGCTCGGCGGAGGGGTGGCGGTTGGCGGGGTGCTCAGCTGCGGGTGTTCGGCGAGATCGTACATGTGGGGGCTCCTCCCGCGCTCCCCCCGGCCGCGGTCGGCAGGCTATTTGCAGAAAGCATGCCACCGGACCCCCGCGATGTGGCCCCATGAAGCGCGGGCCAAGGGTCCCAACCGACGCCCCAATTTGTCCCGCCTGCGGCAAGAACGGCCAAGTGAACGCCATGACGATTACCCGAAAGTTCGCACTCCTGTTGTTCGTCGGCATCGTGCTGGTGCAGACCGTCAGCGCGATGATCCGCATCCGTCGCGAGATCCGCCTCGTGCAGACCGACGTGTCACGGCACGAGGAGAGCGTCGGGCGCGCTCTCGCGCGCGCCGCCGAGGCGACGTGGAAGGACCACGGCGAGGCCGCGGCGCTGCAGCTGGTGGAGCACGCCGCCCGTGGTGCCGATGTCGAGATCCGCTGGGTCTGGGTTCCCGCGGCAGCCGGCGACAAGTACGCCCCGCGCGTGGGCTCGGCGCGCCTGACGCCGCTGGCCAGCGGCGCGCCGCTGCTGGTCCGGCGCGCCGAGGAGTCCAACGTACTCTACACGTACGTCCCGGTGCGGGTACCCGACGGGCGACCCGGCGCCATCGAGATCTCCACGTCACTGGCCGTAGAGTACGACTACATGGAGGAGACGGTGACGACCGTGTCCGCGACGGCGCTGGTTCTGGCGCTGCTCACCACCGGCTTCGCGTGGGTCCTCGGTGCGCGGCTGATCGGCGCGCCGATGAAAGAGCTCGTCGATCAGGCGCGGCGCGTCGGTGGCGGCGACTTCGGAAGCCGGTTGAACCCGGTGCGCAGCGACGAGATCGGGCAACTCGGCCGCGAGATGGACCGCATGTGCGACGGCCTGGAGACCGCGTGGAAGCGCGTGCGCACGGAGACCCAGGCGCGCTTCTCGGCGCTCGAGCAGCTTCGCCACGCCGACCGTCTCACCACCGTGGGCACGCTCGCCTCCGGCGTCGCGCACGAGCTCGGTACGCCGCTGAACGTGATCGACGGACATGCCCAGCTCATTCGCGAGGACCCGGTGGCGACCGACGAGCAGAAGGAGCACGCCAACGTCATCTCCAGGCAGTGCAAGCGGATGACGACGATCATACGCCAGCTGCTGGACTTCGCGCGACGTGGCCGCGGCGCGGAAGGTCCGTCCGAGCTCAGAAGCGTGGTCAGGGACACGCTGCGCATGGTCGAGCCGATGGCGCGCGCGCGGCACGTGGAGATCGTGGTCGCGCCCGGGGACGACGAGGTGTGGGCGCGGATCGGCGTCGAGCCGATGCAACAGGTGCTCGCCAACCTGATCTTGAACGGCGTGCACGCGATGACCTCCCGTGGAACGCTAAGCGTGCGGGTCGCGCACGAACCGACGGACGACGGCGGTTCGGGCCACAATGTCCGCGTCGACGTCGAGGACACGGGAGCCGGCATGGACGAAGAGACGATCAAGCGCATCTTCGAGCCGTTCTTCACGACGAAGGGCGTCGGCGAGGGAACGGGGCTCGGCCTCTCGGTGGCCCACGGCATCGTCGAGGACCACGGCGGGCGGATCGACGTCGAGAGCGAGCCGGGTCGCGGCAGTCGCTTCTCGGTGATCGTTCCGGGGGCGCGACAATGACCGAGTCGGTGCTGGTTATCGACGACGATCCCGGCATGTGCAACATGCTGGAGCTGGGGCTGCGCCGGGCGGGCTACGAGGCGAGCTCGACCAACACCGCGGGAGGAGGGTTGGCGCTGCTCGGCACACGCGACTTCGACGTGGTGATCACCGACGTGCGTATGCACGGGATCGACGGCATCGAGCTGTGCGCCCAGGTCGTCGGGAGCCGTCCGGATATCCCGGTCGTCGTCATCACGGCGTTCGGCAACATGCAGACGGCGATCGAAGCCATCCGCGCCGGCGCCTACGACTTCGTTCCGAAGCCGTTCGAGCTCGACCAGATGCGGCTCGTGGTCGAGCGCGCGGTGCGGCATCGCGGACTGCTCCGCAAGGTGGAGCGCCTGGAACAGAGCCTGCGGGAGACGCGTCGGCTCGGCGACATGCTCGGATCGAGCGAGCCGATGAAGAAGGTGTACGACCTGATCGATCGCGTGGCCCAGGTCGACACGCCCGTGCTGATTTCCGGGGAGAGCGGCACCGGCAAGGAGCTGGTCGCTCGCGCCATCCACGCCCGCAGCGAGCGCCGCGACGGCCCGTTCGTGGCGGTGAACTGCGCTGCCGTACCCGCCGCACTGCTCGAGAGCGAACTGTTCGGTCACGTTCGCGGCGCGTTCACCGACGCGCGCACGGACCGCCAGGGGCTGTTCGCGCAGGCGCGGCGCGGGACGCTGTTCCTCGACGAGATCGCGGAGCTGCCGCTCGAGCTGCAGCCGAAGCTCCTGCGCGCGCTGCAGGAGAAGACCGTGCGCCCGCTCGGCGGCGCGGCGGAAGTGGCGTTCGACGCGCGCATCCTGGCCGCGACCAACCGCGATCTCGAGACGGAGGTCGAGGAAGGCCGCTTCCGCGAGGATCTGTTCTATCGCATCCACGTGATCGGTGTGGACGTCCCGCCGCTTCGCGCGCGCGGCAACGATGTACTGGTGCTCGCGCAACACTTCGTGGAGCGCTTCGCGTCTTCGACGGGGAAGGCCGTCACGGGCATCCTGCCCGCGGCCGCCGCCAAGCTCTCCGCCTACTCGTGGCCGGGCAACGTTCGCGAGCTCTCGAACTGCATCGAGCGCGCGGTGACGCTCGGCCGCTTCAGCGATATCGCCGTAGAGGATCTGCCGGAGAAGGTGCGCGACTATCAGCGCCGCGATCTCGTGCTCGCCGGCGACGATCCGGCGAACCTGCCGCCGATGGAGGAAATCGAGCGCCGCTACGTGCTCCGCGTCTACGAAGCTGCCGGAGGCAACAAGTCGGTCGCGGCGCGTATTCTAGGTTTCAACCGCAAGACGCTGCAGCGCAAGCTGAAGCGCTACGGTGTGCCGGACGCGGCGGACGCGGGGCAAGACGGGACAGCTCGCCCCGGAATGGGTCAGCTCTCTCCGCCGAGATCCACCGAGGACGGATCTTCGGGGTCGTAGCCCTCCAGCAAGCGGCAGTCCCGACAGAAGAACACGTCGCTGCGGTCGGCCATGGGGCGGGGATCGTCGAGGCTTCCGCACGCGGCGCAAGCGACGCCGGCGCCGGTCGCGGGTCGGCGCACGAGGTGCCGCACGACGCTGCGTAGATCCTCGAGCGCGAACGGCTTCCGCATCAGGATCGCGCCGACCTTCTGCGCGCGCGCGAGCAGGTCGTCGTCACCGAACGCGGTGATCAAGACCAACGGAATGCTCCATCCGGCGTCGCGCACGCGCTCGAGGGCCTCCAGGCCTTCCAGGCTGGGCATGCGCTGATCGGAGATCACCAGCGAAGGCGGCCCGGTGCGGCTCGACACGACGCGAAACGCCGCCAGAAGCTCGAGGCCGTTCTTCGCATGGAGCACGAGGCAGCCGTCGCGTTCGAGCTGACTCGCGAGCAGCGCGCGGAAATCTTCGTCGTCCTCGGCGAGCAGGACGACGGGTTTGAGGGCCGGGCGCGGGACCGGTCGGTCCCGCGTGATCACGATTTGCGGTTGCATGGCTTCGCCAACTTGCCAAGCAATGGCCGTGCCGCGCGCTTGACGCAGCGCGCCGGGCCGGGCGGGTTCCGCGCCGGACCGACAATCAAGCCATCAAGAACCGCGTGTCCGGGTTGTCCCGACGCCAGATCACGCTGTCCATGAGGTAGTGGTGGATGTTCACGCAGGCGAACAGCGCGGCGAAGTACGGCGTGGGTCCGAGATCGCCCGTGGCACCTCGCAACACGAGCGCGCCGTCGAGCGCGGACGGGGCGCCGTGGAACAATAGCCAGCCGAGCCCCAACGCCGACGCCGCGAGCAGCGCGAGGCGCATGCCGGTGGGACGCCCGAAGCTTGGCGGGCCCTCGGCGGCGCGCGCCTCGTTCCGTTTCAGGAGCCACACGAAGTACAGGTACTGCACCGAGTGCAGCGCGGGGATCACGTAGATCATCAGCGGATCGGCGCTCGAGTAGACCGTCCAGAGCCAGATCGTCGCGAGGAAGACCACGAGCAGCGTCGGCGGCGGAGCACGGCGTGCGCGCGCGCCGCGCACCAACACGGTGCCGAGCGCGAGCGCGCTGAGTGCGAACACGATGCCGGTCGCGAGCACCAGGCCGTGCGGGTGCGCGAGCGAGGTGTAGACCACGCCCTTCTCCTCGACCTCGCGTCCGGGATCGAACGGGCTCGCCCAGGCGTAGGCCCAGCCCGCGTAGCAGTGAAAGAGCAGCAGCTTGCGCTCGAGCGGCGTGAAGCGATAGCCGCGCCGCGCCGACAGGACCGCGAGCACCCCGAAGCCCTGCTTGACGTAGTGCCAGCCGACCAGCAGAAACATCAGCTGGATCAACCCCCCGAGGGCGTGGGCGGAGCCCGCCGCGATCGCGCCGATGGACCAGATCGCCAGGGCCAGCGGCGCGACGACCGCAGCCAGGATGAATCGCGCGCGCTGCACCGGCACGATGGCAGGGTCGAACGCCCGTCGGCGTGCGTTCCGGTAGAACAGCAGATAGGTGACGGAGAAGTGCGGGTCGTTCACGACGTGCGCGGCGTGGAACGTCACGAAGCCGAAGGCGAGCTCGGCGCTGTCGAGCCCGAGGGCCGCGCGGCACAGCCACGCCAGCGGGAACAGCACGAACGTGGCGCCGCCCACCAGCAGGAACTCGGCGGCGCGCGCGCGGGCGTCGCGAGCGCGCGTGGGCACACCGGTCGCGCTCAGCATCGCGGCGTCGGTGGTCACGCCGAGAAATTACCACGCGCCGCTCAGGATTCGTCGGTCAGGCGCAGGAGCCGCAGTTCGCGAGCCCGACCAGCTCACGGGCGTCACGGCAGTCGAGGTCCGTCGCGTCGTAGAGCAGCCGGGCCGCGACCTCGAGCTCCTCGGCCTGCGAGCCGTCGAGGGCCACCCGGAGGGCGTCCCGCGCGTCGGCCGGGACGGAGCTGCTGTGGAGGAGAAGGCGCGCTATCGAGAAAGCCATGATCCGGACTCGCTTTTCCGGGCGGCGCGGCCGCCCATCGGGTGAAACATGAGGCGGGCGGTGAGCTCGTCAAGATGCCGTCGGGCGCAGGCGGTAGCTGGTCCACAGCGACGCGATCAGCACGCCGCGCCGGCGGCAGTGCGCGACGCCGTCACGTGCTAGATCGCGGGCACCGACCGCTGCGGCGAAGGGTAACGATCATGCTTTCTCGTCTGTTGCGCCCGAAGGCCGAAGCGGCCTTCTCCGTGCTGAGGATCGCAGCAGGGCTGATGTTCTCGTTCCACGGGATGCAGAAGCTGTTCGGCGTCCTGTCCACGTTCCAGCCGCCATTCATGAGCCAGCTGTGGTTTGGCGGCGTCATCGAGCTCGCTTGCGGCTTGGCTATCGCCGCCGGTGCCCTCACGAGCTGGGCCGCGTTTCTCGCCAGCGGCACGATGGCGGTCGCGTACCTCCAATTCCACTGGAAGCTCGCGCTTGGGTCCCGATTCTTTCCCGCCGTGAACAAGGGCGAGCTGGCGTTGCTCTATTCGTTCCTGTTCCTGTTCATCGCCTGTCACGGTGGCGGTCGCTTCAGCGTGGACGCGATGCGGGCAGCCGGTCGAAGAGAAAAATCGGCGGGCCTGTCGATCCCGGGTCTGCTCGTTCGTCGCCACACTGGAATCCAAAGGAGGAACCGGATGCGAGTCATGGTGCTGGTCAAGGCGTCGAAAGAGTCGGAAGCGGGCGTGCTGCCGGGCGAGGAGCTGCTCACCGCGATGGGCAAGTTCAACGAGGAGCTGGTCAAGGCGGGCGTCCTGCTGGCCGGGGAGGGACTGGACGCGAGCGCCAAGGGCGCGCGCGTTCGCTTCGCGGGCACGAAGCGCACCGTGGTCGACGGGCCGTTCGCCGAGGCCAAGGAGCTCGTCGCGGGCTTCTGGATCTGGCAGGTGAAGTCGATGGAGGAGGCGATCGAGTGGGCGAAGCGCTGCCCGAACCCGCAAGACGGCGGCGGAGAGCTGGAGATCCGCCGCATCTTCGAGTCGGAGGACTTCGGTCCCGCGCTCACCCCGGAGCTGCGCGAAGCAGAGGAGCGGCTGCGCGCCGAGACCGACGCGAAGCGGTAGACCAGCCGAGCCCCGCACTTTGCGCCGCGACAAGCTTGATGCTGTGATCGGTCACCGTGACGGTGACCGACACACATCGCGCTATCGACGCGGTCTGGAGGATCGAGGCGCCGCGGCTCATCGCCGGGCTCGCCCGCATGCTGCGCGACGTCGGTCGGGCGGAGGAGCTGGCGCAGGACGCGCTCGTCGTCGCGCTCGAGCGCTGGCCCGGGTCCGGCATTCCCGAGAACCCCGGCGCCTGGCTGATGGCGACGGCGAAGCGTCGCGCGATCGACGAGCTGCGCCGGAACAAGCGCATCGAGAGGAAGCACGAGGAGCTGGGGCGGGAGCTCATGGCCGACACGACGCCACAGCCGGAGGTCGCCCTCGACGACGTGGTCGGTGACGACATGCTCCGGCTCGTCTTCATCGCGTGCCACCCGGTGCTGCCGGCGGAGGCGCGCGTCGCGCTCACGCTGCGCATGCTCGGCGGGCTCACGACGCCGGAGATCGCTCGTGCGTTCCTCGTGCCGGAACCCACCATCGCGCAGCGCATCGTGCGCGCCAAGCGCACGCTCGCCGACGCCCACGTGCCCTTCGAGCTTCCGGCGCCGGACGAGCTCGCGGCGCGTCTCGCGTCGGTGCTCGAGGTCGTGTACCTGATCTTCAACGAGGGCTATTCCGCGACCGCCGGCGACGACTGGATGCGTCCCGGGTTGTGCGAGGACGCGATGCGGCTCGGCCGCGTGCTCGCGGAGTTGGCGCCCGCCGAGCCGGAGGTCCACGGGCTGGTCGCGCTGATGGAGATCCAGGCGTCGCGGCTGCGCGCGCGCACCGGAGCGTCGGGCGAGCCGGTCCTGCTCCTCGACCAGGACCGGGCGCGCTGGGACTACCTGCTCATCGAGCACGGGCTGGCCGCGCTCGATCGCGCCCAAAGGCTCGGCGGCGCGCTCGGGCCCTACGCGCTGCAAGCCGCCATCGCCGCCTGCCACGCCCGGGCGCGGAGCGCGGACCAGACCGATTGGCCGCGCATCGCCGAGCTGTACGCGGAGCTCGCGCGGATCGCGCCGTCGCCCGTCGTCGAGCTGAACCGCGCCGTCGCGGTGTCGAGGGCAGCGGTGCGCAGGCGGCGCTCGAAATCGTCGATCGACTCGAGCTCGACGGCTCGCTCGCCCGCTACCATCTGCTGCCGGCGGTGCGCGGCGACCTGCTCGAGAAGCTCGAGCGCTACGACGAAGCGCGCGCCGCCTTCGAGCGCGCCGCGTCGCTGACGCGGAACGCGCGCGAACGCGACGTGCTCGGGGCTCGCGCCGCGGCGTGCTCGCGCCGGATCAAGGCCTAGCGGTCGGCTGGCTTCGCGCCTGGAACGAGGCGCAGAACGCGCTGACGGCGGACTGGGCCGCGGCGTGGGTCGCGGCGGGGCCGCACGCCTGCCGCACGTAGGGCGCGAGCCACCCCACGGCGTCCGCGACCTTTCCGAACACCTTCGACGGATGCGGTGGCGGCGCGAGCATGAGCAGCCCCGTCAGCACGCTGCGGTGGACCGCGCCGCGCATGCCTTCGGCGAGGATCGTGGTCGCGGACGCGATGCGCTGGCCCTCCCAGCGCTTGATGATCTTCGACATCCGCACGCGCTCCTCGCCGGTCATGCGCGCGTCGCTCGGAAAGATCAGCACGAGCTCTACCATCTTGCCCGGATTGTCGCGGTACCAGCGGCTCCCCATCACCTCGAGGCGATCCATGTCGGCGACGGTGACGACGCCCTCGAACAGGTGCACGCCGAAGCGGCCGGCGACGCCGGACCAGGCCGTCGGCATCTGGATCAGCGGCTCGATTTCCACCCCTCTGTCGAATAGCCGACAGCCTTGCTGGTAGCAACACCCGACCGGGTCGCCCGGCGAGGCCCGCGTCCCCGACCGGGCGCAGGACCGTGGTCGCCTTCAGGATGATGCCGGTCCGGCGCGGAACCGCGGTCGGCGCTTCCCGGTTCATTGCGTCCGGGACAAGACGCTGGGATGAGGGCAGCGATGCACGCCGCTACGTCGAAGTCCGGGCGTGAGCCGCTGGCGCTCGTGGAGCTGCCGTCGAAGGCTCTCGCGCCGGGCGAGGTGCGCGTCCACGTGCGCGCGATCGGCGTGAACCCCGTCGACTGGAAGATGCGCAGCGGCGGCCCGCTGCGCCTCGCGTACCGCTTCGTGGGTCCGAAGGGACCGCTGGTGGTCGGCGTGGACTTCGCCGGCGAGGTCGTCGAAGTGGGCGCGGCCGTCACCGATCTGTCCGTCGGCAGCCGCGTCGTCGGTGGCACCAACTTCGCGCGCAAGCAGCGCGGCAGCTACGCCGACGAGGTCGTCGTGCGCCCGGACCAGTGCGCGCTCCTGCCCGCGGAGGTGACGTTCGAGCAAGCGGCGTGTCTGCCGGTCGCGGCCGTGACCCCGTGGATGGCGCTGACGCGCGTGCCGCGGATCGCCGCGGGGCCCGGCGCGCGCGTGCTCGTGCTCGGGGCGTCCGGCGGCGTCGGGCTGATGGCGATCCAGCTCTCGAAGATGCTCGGCGCCCACGCGGTGGGCGTGTGCTCGGCGCGCAACGTCGCTCTCGTCGAAGGCTATGGCGCCACGGCGATCGACTACGGCGCGGGCGACGCGCTGGAGGCGGCGCGCGCGCACGGACCGTACGATCTGGTGCTGCACATGGTTGGTAGCGACGTGTATCCGCTCGGCGCTTGCCGGCGTCTGCTCGCGCCGGGCGGCAAGGTCACGCTGGTCGCCGTGCGCCCCGCTGATTATCTCGCGATCGCACTGCACGGCGACGTCGACACGGTGCTGGGACGCCCCGATCGAACGACGCTCGACCCGCTGGTGGCCGCGCTCGCGCGCGGCGAGCTCGTGCCGCTCATCGCCCGTCGCTACCCGCTCGCCGAGGCGGAAGCCGCGCACCTGGAGTCGATGTCCGGCAAGGTCGTCGGCAAGCTGCTCTTGATCGTCGACTGAGCGCGCGAGCGGCGCGTGCGCGGGGCTAGCCTGCGCCGGCGTCGGACGGGCAGTTGCCGCAGTGGACGGTGCCGCCGCAGTTGTCGGTGAAGGTCGCGCAGGTTCCTGCTTCCGGGGCGGGGTACTGCGAGCAGTTCGTGATGGGCTTGCAGCAGATCCCGGTCACGCAGGTGCTCGGTGTCTTGCATGAGCACTGGATGACGTGGCCGCACCCATCGAGCACGGGCCCACAGAAGACGTACTGGAGCGAGGCGCAGGTGGCCGCCACGCAAGCGTTGGAGTCCGCGTCGGCGTCGGCTGCGGAGTCCGCGGCCGCGTCGCCCGACGAGGTCGCGTCCGCGTCGGAAGCCGAGTCGGCGGCGTCGACGGAAGCGTCCGCGTCGGCGTCGGCGGAAGCATCCGTCGCGTCGGCGGAAGCGTCCGCGCTGTCCGCGGCGGCGTCGCCGGAAGCGTCCGCGTCGCCGTCGGCGGAAGCTTCCGCGGCATCGGTGTTGCCGTCGGGGAGTCCCCCTTCGATGCACAGGCTGCAGGCGTCGGGTCCCGTGCCGGCGGAGCCGTCGTGCGCAGCGCTGCCGTCGGGGTTGCCACTGGCGTCCTGGCTGCTGCTGCACGCGGCGACGGCGCACATCAGGCACATCAGCCAGAACAGCGCCGGACCCCACACGGCTTCTCTGCAGGCGCGCGCCAAGGAACCCCGAGGGTACCACGGCGCGCCGGAAGCGGGCGGCGGAGGGCGGCAACGCGTCGGACATGGAGCTCGGTGGGGAAATGCAATCGTCGTTGACGGATGAATGTCGTCGACGTCGGGCGCGTTGCCCGTGGGCGTTCGCCGGCGGGATACCGCGCCGGACCGGCATTGACCCCCTGGAAATACCGGGCTAACGCCGGGTGTAGTGAAACATGTTCTAGTCGTGGGGGGCGGTATCGCCGGGCTGAGCGCGGCCATGGAGCTTGCCGCCGATCATCGCGTGACGGTGCTGGAGCGGCGGCCGATCTGCGGCGGCAAGGCGCGCACCTGGACCGACCCCGAACTCTGCGTGTTCCGCGAGCACAGCTTCCGCGTGTTCCACGCGACCTACCACAACACCTTCGACACGATGCAGCGCGTGCCGCTCGGCGACGGCCGCACCATCCGCGACAACCTGGTGCAGTACGTCACGCGGCAGGACGTCGAGGCCACCGGCGATGGCGTGTTCAAGCGCTGGCTCGCCTCGCACCTTGGGGACCGGGAGATCACCCGGGTCGAGCGCGCGCGGCTGGCGGTGGACGCGGTGCGGCTCTTGCGCGCGCTGTGCGCGTCCGACGCGCGGCTGCGCGATCGCTACGCGGACAAGAGCTTCGAGCAGCTGTTCCTGCGGCGCCCGGACGGATCGCGCGGCGCGCTGTTCGGCGGGCTGCGAGACATGTCGCAGGTGGAGTACAGCGCCGATCGCGTGCACCCGGACGTGAAGGTGATGCTCGCGTTCCTCGACAAGCACTTCATGCACGGCATTCCGGGCGTGGCGTGGAACGCGCTGGTCGGCCCGACCAGCGACACCTTCATCGAGCCGTGGAAGCGCCACCTGATCGAGCGCGGCGTGGAGTTTCGCGTGGACTCGCGGGTCGAGGCGCTGGAGTACGACGGGCGCGTCCGCGCGGCGCTGCTCGACGACGGCACGCGGGTGACGGCCGACAGCTATGTCGCGTGCGTGCCGACCACGGATTTGCTGAAGATGTGTCCGGGCTCGCTGCTCCGCGACGCCCCGGCGATCGCGCGGCTGTCGGAGGTGCGGCGCGTGTGGAACAACGGCGCCATCATCTACAACTCGAAGCCGATCCGCTTCCAGGGTGGCTACTACATGTGGCACCCGTGGCGCGTGGCGGTGACCACCTACGCGCACCGCTGGCGGAAGGAGTTCGACATGTCCGCCTACGGCGTGGGCGACGTGCGCGGCCGCATCCGCGACATCATCAGTTACGTGATAACAGACTGGTTCGCGCCGGGGGTGCGCGTCGACAAGCGCGCCTGCGACTGCACCCCCGACGAGATCTACGAGGAGCTGTGCGCGATGTGCCTCGAGGATCCGGCGATCATGCCGGAGTTTGCCGTCGAGGATCACGTGTACCCCGCCGAGGGCGTACGCTGCATCGTGGACGGCTCGCTGATCTACGGCGCCGACGGCCGCATCGTGGAAAACGAGGATACGCTGGCGCACCTGCCTCCCGGCGCGTCGTTCCGCATGCCGCCGGCGCAGTCCGGGATCGACAACCTGGCGCTCGCCGGTTGTCACTGCTTCAACGCGTTCGGGTGCGGCGACAGCATGGAAGGCGCGAACGAGACCGGACGGCGGGCGGCGAACGCCGTGCTCGAGCGCGAGGGCGCGTCGCGGCGCGTCGCGGTGCTGGAGGGGCGGCTGGATTCCGCCGCGGGGCGCGTGTTCCGCGCGGCGCGGCAGCTCGACGATTTCGTATACCGGCTAGGGCGACGATGAAGTACGAGCGCGCACTGACCGAGGCGGGCGCAGCGGCGGCGATCGAGGCCGAGGGCTTCGACGGCGCGTTCACCTTCGACGGACCCCACGATCCGTTCCTGCCGATCGCCGTCGCCGCCGGCGCGACGACCCGGCTCGAGCTGGGGACGGCGATCGCCGTGGCCTTCGCGCGCAATCCGATGACCGTCGCGCAGACGGCGAGCGATCTGCAGCGGCTGTGTTCGGGTCGCTTCTATCTCGGGCTGGGCTCGCAGATCCGCGCGCACGTCGAGCGCCGCTTCAGCATGCCGTGGTCGCACCCGACCGCGCGCATGCACGAGTTCGTACGCGCGGTACGGGCGATCTGGCACGCGTGGAACACCGGGGAGCGTCTGGATTTTCGCGGCGAGTTCTACACGCACACGTTGATGAGCCCGATGCTCAGCCCCGGCCCGAACCCCTTCGGCGATCCGCCGATCTTCGTCGCCGGCGTGGGCGAGAAGATGGTCGAGGTCGCCGGCGAGGTCGGCGACGGCTTCCTGGTGCATCCGCTGCACACGCCGGCGCTGCTGCGCGGCGTGACGTTGCCGGCGCTCGAGCGCGGGCTGTCGCGCTCCGGACGCACGCGCGCCGCGGTGCAGGTGTCGGCCCAGACGATCGTGGCCATCGGCGACACCGACGAGCAGCTCGCGCTGGCGCGCATGAAGGCCAAGGCGCAGATCGCGTTCTACGGCTCGACGCCCGCGTACAAGGGCACCCTCGACTTCCACGGTTGGGGCGATCTGCAGCCGCGACTGCGCGAGCTCACGCGGGAGAACCGCTGGCCAGAGATGCTCGCGCTCGTGCCGGACGCCATGCTCGACGCGATCGCCGTGTCGGGCCGCGCGGCGGACGCCGGCCGCGCGCTCGCGAAGCGCAACGACTTCGCCGATCGCACCAGCGTGATCGTGTACAACGAGGGCGACCCCGGCGCGGTGGCGGACCTGCTCGCCGCCGCGCGCAGCGGCGCGTAGCCCTCAGTCCAGACACAGGTAGCGCACGGCGCGCAGCGGGCCCGCCGGGGTTGGCCGCTCGACCACGACGCCGTGGCATCCGAAGTTGATGAAGCGGGGGGCGCAGTGGGCGGGGAAGTGCGCGCCGACGGCGGGGCACGCGTCGGCGAGCTCGCGCGCGCCCGGCTCGTCGACGAGGCACTCGGCCTGGCAGTCGTGCGGGCCCGCGCACGGCTTGCCCGCGTCGGGGGTGCGACACAGACAGCCCACGACGCCGGCCAGACCGTGGCGTCCCCACGCGCCGCCGCAGCGCGTGCACTCGGCGGGCGTCGTCGCGTTCACCGCTTGACCGGTGCCGCGCGCCACCAGACCCGGACCCGAGAGGGGCTCGCACGCTTGCGCGTCGGGCGCGTCGGGCGCGTCGGGCGCGCGCGGCGGTGGTGGCTCGTCGGAGGCGACCGGCGCCGGCGGCCCGGACGCCGGGGGCGCCGCGACGTTCACCTCGGGGGCTGGCCGGGCCGCGCGGGGCGGCTCGACGGGCGCGCCATGCGAGCACGCCGCCGCCGCGGCTGCAGCCAGGAACCAGCGGAATGCCCCGGGATTCATCGGGTCCAGGCTAGCACCGGGGCGCGGGGTTCCGCGCCGGACCGGCATCCAGGAAAACATCCCTTGACTCAAAAGCTAATATGATTAGCCTGTGGGCTATCAGCCTAAACCAAGGAGGCCACGATGACCCGAGCGACCCACAATCCCACCCTGTTCCTCGATCGGCCCGGCGGGCGCATCGCCTACGACGTCGCCGGCAGCGGCCCGCTCGTGGTCGGCGTGCCGGGCATGGGCGATCTGCGATCGAACTTCCGCTACCTCGTGCCGGCGCTGGTCGCCGCCGGCTACCGCGTCGCGACGATGGACCTTCGCGGCCACGGCGACAGCGACGCGACCTTCGACGCGTACGACGACGTCGCGGCGGGCTCCGACGTGCTCGCGCTGATCGCCGAGCTCGGCGGACGCGCGGTAGTGATCGGAAACTCCATGGGCGCCGGCGCTGCGGCGTGGGCGGCCGCCGAGGCGCCGGACGCCGTCGCCGCGCTCGTGCTGGTCGGGCCGTTCGTGCGCAACCCACCGACGAGTCCGCTCAAGATGCTCATGTTCCGGCTCGCGCTGCTCAAGCCCTGGGGCGCGGCGGCGTGGAACTCGTACATCCCGAAGCTGTATCCCGGCCGCCCGCCGACGGATCTGGACGCGCATCGCGCGGAGATCCGCGAGAGCTTGCAGAAGCCCGGGCACTGGGCGGCGTTCGCGGCCACGACCCACACGTCCCACGAACCGGCGGAGGCGCGTCTCGGCGAGGTGCGAGCCCCGACGTTGGTCGTGATGGGCGACGCCGATCCGGATTTCGCCGACGCGCGCGCCGAGGCCGCCCACATCGCCGAGCGCTTGCGCGCAAAGTCGGTGATCGTGCCCGGCGCCGGGCACTATCCGCACGCGGAATATCCGGAGATCGTCGGGCCCGCGATCGTCTCGTTCCTCGGGCAGGTGACGCCGCGTGCCTAGAGCCGGGCTGACGCAGGCGCGCGTGGTCGCGGAGGCGGCGGCGCTGGCCGACGACGTGGGCTTCGATCGGCTCACGGTCGCCGGCGTGGCCGCGCGCTTCGGCGTGCGCCTGCCCAGCCTGTACAAGCACGTGCAGGGGCTCGACGCGCTCCGGCGGCTGATCACCACGCTCGCGATCCGCGAGCTCGCCGACGAGCTCAGGAGCGCCGCGGTGGGCAAGTCGGGCCGCGACGCGCTGCGAGCCGTGGCGAGCCGCTATCGCGACTATGCGCGCCGCCACCCGGGGCGCTACGCCGCCACGTTGCGCGCGCCCGACCCGGACGACGCGACGCTCGTCGCCGCCGCCGCGTCCGTGCTCGAGGTCGTGTTCGCCGTGCTCGCCGGCTACGGCCTGACCGGCGACGACGCGGTCGACGCCACGCGCATCCTGCGCAGCGCCCTCCACGGCTTCGTGAGCCTCGAGAGCGTCGGCGGCTTCGGCATGCCGCAAGACGTCGATCGTAGCTTCGCGCGCCTGGTCGCCGGGCTCGACGCGGCGTTCACCGATTGGAACGTCGCCTAGGCGAGGTTCACGCTCGCGCCGTAGAGCCCGAACAGCATGGCGACGAGCGCTGCGGTCACCAACGCGCGATACCAGTTGGCGACCACGCCGATCAGCAGCACCGGCGCGGCGATGCGGCTCTGCATGCGCTCGAGCTTCACGCCGATCCGGCGCGTCGCCGCCGAGGCGAGCAACGCCACGACACAGTAGGCGAGCACGGCGGCCAGCACACGCAGCCACGGTGACATCTCGCCCACGTTACCCATGCGAGCACCCGGAGGCCAGCTCCGCCGGGGTCGTCCGGAGGGCCGTCCAGGGCTGCGGGAACGGCATGACGCGAGAACCGTGCGGGCGCCGCGCACCGGGACTAGGCTGCGGCCGTTCCAAGTGAAGCGCTCGCTAGATCTCGTCGTGAAGGGAGTGCTCGCGTCGTTCGACGGCGTCGGCATCGGCTTCGCGCTGCTGCTGATCGTCGCGCTGCTCGTGGCGCTGCCCAGGGGCGACCGCAAGAAGCTGCGGACGCCGGTGTGGCTGTTGCTGCTGCACGTGGCGATCGTGGTGCTGCGCGCGGCAGCGCCGCTGCACGCCGACGCCGATCGCGCGCTGGGCGTGGTTGCGGCGTTCTTCCTGTTCGCGTGCCTGGGCCGCAGCGGCTTCCTGCTGGTCGTCGACGGCCTGCTGGACCGGCGCCTGGCGCGGCCGCTGTCGAAGATCTTCCGCGACATCATCCAGGTCCTCGTCTACGTGGCGGTGGCGCTGCTGACGCTGCGCGCGATGGGGGTCGAGCCGGGCTCGCTGCTGACGACGTCCGCGCTCCTCACCGCGGTCATCGGCCTGTCGCTGCAGGAGACCCTCGGGCAACTTGTTCGCCGGGCTCTCGATCCAGGCGCAGCGCCCGTTCGAGGTCGGCGACTGGGTGCAGTTCGACGCCGATGCGGAGTGCATCGGACGCGTCACCGAGATCAACTGGCGTGCGACCAAGGTGCTGACCGACGACATGGTCGAGGTCGTGGTGCCGAACGGCACCTTGGCCAAGGCGCCGATCCGCAACTTCTCGCAGCCGACGAAGGTGAGCCGGCGCACCGCGATCGTGCAGGGCCCGTACGAGGCCGCGCCGCAGCGGGTGCAAGCCGCGCTGTTCGAGGCGATCCGCGGCGCGTCCGGCGTGCTCCGATCGCCGGCACCGACGGTGATGCTGACGGACTTTGCCGACAGCGGCATCGAATATCGCGTGCGCTACTTCATCGACGACTTCAGGCGGCGCCACGAGATCGACTCGCAGGTGCGCGCGCGCATCTGGTACGCGTTCCAGCGCGCGGGTATCGGCATCCCGTTCCCGATCCGCGACGTTCGCACCACCGACGCCGCCGCCGCCGCGGAGCTCGAGCGCACGTCCCGCCTCGAGGAGCGCTCCCGCGCGCTGCGCAGCGTGGATTTTCTGGACGTGTTGCCGGACAAGGCGATCGAGCGCCTGGCGCGGAGCTCGGAGCTGCGGCTGTTCGCGCCGGGCGAGGACATCATCGTGCAGGGCGCCGAGGGCGACGAGCTGTTCATCCTGCTCGGCGGCGAGGCACGCGTGCTGGTCGAGAACGGCGAGCGGGATCCGGCGGAGGTGGCGCGCCTCGGCGTCGGGGACTTCTTCGGCGAGATGTCGCTGCTCACCGGCGAGAAGCGCGCGGCGACCGTGCGCGCCGGTGCGAGCTGCGAGCTGCTGGTCGTAGCCACCGCCACGCTGCGTCCATTGCTCGCGGAGGCGCCGGAGCTCGCCGAGCACATGAGCCACGTGCTGGCGCGACGCCAGGCGCAGCTCGAGAAGCAGGCGGAGTCCAGCGCCGTGGTCGAGGTCGAGCAGGTGGAGCAGCACACGCGCGTCCTGCTCGATCGCGTCAAGCAGCTGTTCTCGCTCTAGGTCTCCCGAAAGCCCTTGCTGGTCGCGACCGCCGCGTCGCGGTACCATGAGGTCGGGATGGGCGAACCTGCCAAGACCCGCGCCACGTACCAGGATGTCCTGGACGCGCCGCGCCATCTGGTGGCCGAGATCATCGACGGCGAGCTGCATCTGCAGCCTCGACCGGCGAAGCCGCACGCGGCTGCCGCCTCCGCGCTCGGAGAGGAGCTGGGACCGCCGTTCAAGCGTGGGCGAGGGGGGCCCGGCGGGTGGATCCTGCTGGACGAACCGGAGCTCCACCTTGGAACGGACATCCTGGTGCCGGACCTCGGCGGGTGGCGGCGCGAGCGCTTGCCGGTATTGGACAATCGCGAGCCGTTCTTTACCCTCGCGTCAGACTGGATCTGCGAGGTGCTCTCGCACTCGACCTCGCGCAGCGATCGTTCCGGGAAGCTGCCGATCTACGCGCGTGAGAGCGTCGCGTACGCGTGGCTGGTCGACCCGATCGATCGCACGCTCGAGGTGCTGCGGCTGGAAAACGGCCGCTGGAGCATCCTCGATGTCCATCGTGACAACGCGCGGGTGCGCGCCGAGCCGTTCGACGCCATCGAGCTCGACCTGGGCGTGCTCTGGGCAGACGTGGAGCTTGTCTGAGCGCGGTTGGGACCGCCCGAGTCGATTCCGCGCCGGACCGGCATTCCCGGGAAAGTCGTGAAGGCGCATTCCGGGCGGCACGAATCGGCCGCCATGACGGGCATCGCCCCGGGGCAGGAAGCGCAAGGCTACCTTCGAGTATGCGGGAACGAACGCTTCTCCTGACCGGCGCCACGGGTTTCGTGGGCGGCGCCGCGCGACCGGCGCTCGAGGCGGGTGGCTGGAAGGTCCGGTGCTTGACGCGCAACGCGGACCGCGCGCGCGCACGCGCTCCGCAGATCGACTGGGTACAGGGCGACGTGTCGGATGCGGCGTCTTGCGCACGCGCCCTCGACGGCTGCGCCGCGGCGATCTACCTGGTTCACGGGATCGGCGAGGCCGACGACTATCATCGCGCCGAGGTGGACGCGGCGAAGACCTTCTCCATGGCAGCCGGCGCCGCCGGTGTCGAGCGGATCGTGTACCTTGGTGGCGTCGCGCCGAGCGGTCCGGGCTCCGCGCATCTGCGCAGCCGGCTCGACGTCGGCGAGGTTCTCCGGGCAGGTCCGGTCAACACGATCGAGCTGCGAGCGAGCATGATCGTCGGACACGGCAGCTTGAGCTGGCTGATCGTCCGCGATCTCGCCGCGCGCTTGCCGGTGATGGTCCTGCCCCGGTGGCTGAAGTCGCGCACCGAGCCGGTCGCGATCGACGACGTGGTCATCGCCCTGGTCCGCGCACTCGACCTGCCGCTCGGCGAGAGCACCTGGTTCGACATCCCGGGGCCGGACGCGATGTCCGGCAAGCAGATCCTCGCGGAGACGTCGCGCATGTTGGGCCTCGCCGGCGCACGCACGCTCGCGGTGCCGCTGCTCTCGCCGCGCCTGTCGTCGCTGTGGGTGCGCTTCGTGACGCGCGCCGAGTGGTCGGTCGCGCGCGAGGTCGTCGTCGGCCTGACCGAGGATCTGCTCGCGAAGGACGATCGCTTCTGGCAACTCGTCGACCACCCGCAGCGTATGAGCTTCGCCGACGCCGCTGCGCTCGCCCTCACCGAGGAGCGCAGCCACGGGCGCGTTCCCGGCGCATGGGGCGTGGTCGAGCGCGCGCGCGCGCCGCTGCAACATTGAGTCCGGCGCGGTATCGCTGGGTCAAGCAGCCGTTCTCGCTCCAGGCCTGGATGCCGGTCCGGCGCGGAAGCGCCGGGCGCGCGGTCCGCGCTACGGCGCCGCGATCGCGTCGGGCTGGTTGTCCGCGTGCGCCGCGACGAACGCCGGCAGCGTCACGCAGCGGCCCTCGATGCCGACGAGCGTCGGATAGCGATCCATGTCGACGCCGAAGCGCCGCGCGAAGTGGAGCTCCGGCACCAGGCACACGTCGGCGAACGACAGCGCCTCGCCGACCGCGAAGCTGCCGGCGGTCTCCTGCGCGAGCTCCTCGAGCGCGTCGAGCCCGCGCGTGACCCAGTGGTGGATCCACGCGCGCGAGTCCGCGTGGAGCTGCTTGTCGATCCATTGCTGCACCTTGGTGTTCTGCAGCGGCTGGATGCCCGACACCACGACCAGCGCGAGCTGACGCGCGCGGGCGCGCGCGAGCGCATCGACGGGCAGCAACGCCGGCGACGGCCAGCGCTCTTCGAGATACTCCAGAATCGCCAGCGACTCGGCGATGTGATGCGTTCGTCCGTCCGTCTCGATCTCCAGCACCGGGACGTGGCGCATCGGGTTCTTCGCGCGGAACGCGGCGCTGTGCTGCTCGCCGCCGTCGCGCAGCAGGTTCACCGGGACGTACTCGAACGCGACGCCCTTGTACGCGAGCGCGATGCGCGCCCGCCACGTCGCCGTGCTGCGCCAGAAGCCGTGGAGTCGCATGCCGGCGAGCGTAGCTTGCGCCGGACCGGCGTCCAACCTCAGGCCTTCTGCAGCCGCCGGCGCCAGGCGTGCAGCTCGGGGTCGTCGGGACGCTTGGCGATCGCGCGACCGAGCTCGCCGATGGCGCTCGCGATGAGCTCCGACGCCTCGTACGCGCGCACCAGGGTGAGGCGGTACTCGACCTCCTCTGGGGCGAGCATGACGGCTTCGCGCGCGGCCTTCAGGCCCTGACGCGGATCGCTCGTGTGCAGGTAGCACTCCGCGGCGCGTTGCAGCGGCATGGCGTCGTCCGGGCGTCCGGCGGCGACGCGCTGCCACGAGTTCGCCGCTTCCTCCCAGTGGCCGCGCTTCTCCTCGTAGCGCGCGCTTGCCTCGTGGCTCTTCGAGAGATGACGCTTCGCCTCCGCGTCCGCGCGATCGTACAGCGCGCGGACCCCGTCGTCGTCCGGCGCCAGGTTCAGGGCGATGCGCAGCGCGTTCACCGCCGAGACCCAGCTCTCCGTCGCGATGGCGTCCTCGCCGGCCTTGACGAACGTCTCGACGCGCGGCGAGCGCCGCGTAGTCAAGAACCGCTTCAGCGAATCGCTCGCGCGCTCGCGCGTGACGCCGGACACGGCGGAGATACGCGGCTCGCTGACCTCGGGCGATCGCGCCGCCGGGTGGCGGTTGGCGAGGCGACGCACGAGCGCGCGGCTGCGCTGCTCGGCGGCTTCGACGGGATCGACGGGCAAGCTCTCGACAGCCGGTACCGGCGTGGGATCGGGGGCGGGCGCGACGGCCGCGGCGGCCGCGGGCCGCTGCGATGGCGGCGGCGGCGGGGGCACCGACGTCATCACCGCGTCTAGCGCGTGGGTCTCGCGGCGCGACTCCAGGTACGTGTCGTACTCCGCGCGCGACGCCTTGCGCGTCAGCACCGTCTCGGCCTCGGTGAGGCGCTCGAAGATCCGCTCGAGCTTCTTCTTGAAGCCGCCGAGCCTCTTGCCGAAATACTTGTCCGGGTGGAAGACCGGGATGAGCGCGTAGTAGGCGTTCTTGATCGTCTTCTTGTCCGCGTCGCGCTCGACGCCGAGCAACGCGTAGTGGCTGGCCGCGGCCAGGCGCGCGAACATCCCGTCGATGCGGCGGCGCTGGTCCGCGTCCAGGTCCACGTCGCTCACGGCCTCGGCGGCGGGTTCGCTCGTCGGAGCGGGAGGCGGCGGCGGCGGCTCGGCGAGCCGCGCGCTCCTGAGCGTTGTCCGGCTCGTCGAGACGTGTTCCTCGCGCTGCTCGATCACGGGCTCGTCGACTTCGCGCCGCGGATCGGGCCGGCTCTGCGCGGTGGCGCCACCGAGCCCACCGAGCGACACCGCGCCCAGACGTTCGAGGCGGCGCAGCGTGTCGCGCAGCGTCGCGTCGTCCAGGCCCGTCACCATCGCGATCTCCTCGAGATCCGTGAAGCCGTCGAGCTGCGACAGCACGAACGCGTCGATCGGCGACAGCGGTAGCGTTGCGACGTCGACGTTGTCGAGCCGCTGCGGGGGGCGAGCGCGTTCAGGGTGCGGGGGCAAGCGAAACCTCGACTATAAGCGCAGCCCGCGCCCATATGAAAGGCGCTCTCGCGTAGCGCGCCCGGGAAAGCGCGGTATGTTTGCCCAAGTGGCGGATCTGGCTCGGGACGCGCTCGGACTCGGGCTTCGCATCCCGCACTACGACTACCTGTTCGAGCACTGGCCCGAGGTCGGCTACTTCGAGGTCATCAGCGAGAACTTCCTCGGCCCGGCGCTGCCGCCGCGACAAAAGCTCGAGCGCGTGCGCGCGCGCTACCCGGTCGTGTTGCACGGCGTGGGCCTGAACCTGCTCGGTCACGCGCCCCTCGACGAGGCGTACCTCGACCAGCTTTGCCGGCTCGCCGATCGGGTCGACGCGCCGTTCGTCACCGACCACCTGTGCTGGACCGGCGCGCACGGCGTCTCGCACCACGATCTGCTGCCCACGCCCTACGTGCCCGAGCTGGTGGAGCTCGCCGCGGAGCGCGCGTACGCCGTGCAGCGCCGCCTCGGGCGGCCCTTCGGGATCGAGAACCTGTCCAGCTACGTCGAGCTCCGGCGCTCGACGATGACGGAGCTCGAGTTCTACACCGCCGTGGTTCGCGAGTCCGGCTGCTGGTTCATGTTCGACGTCAACAACGTGTACGTCTCCAGCGAAAACCATGGCTTCGACCCGCGCGAGTATCTGCGGGCCATCGACTACTCGCGCGTGCTGCAGGTGCACATCGCCGGTCACACGCGCGAGCCCGACGGCACGCTGGTGGACACGCACGATCACCCGGTGCCCGAAGCGGTGTGGCGGCTCTACGCCGAGGCGTGGAAGCTCGGCGGCCCGTTCCCGACGTTGCTCGAGTGGGACGCGCGGATCCCGCCCATGGTCGAGGTGCTGGCCGAGCTCGACAAGGCGAAGCGGGTGCGCACGTGAGCGAGCGGCGCGCGCCCGACTGGCTCGGCGACTTCCAGGCGCGCTTCGGCACGGTGCTGCGGACGCCCCTCGACCGCAGCACCGGCACGCTGCGCGCGACGCCGTCGGCGTACGATCCCGCGGTGGACGCGCCGCCCGGGCGCCTCGCCGTGTACAACCGGCAATACTGGTTCCGGCTCTTCTCCGTGCTGCAGGACGCGTTCCCGCTGACGACGCGTCTCTTCGGTCACTGGCTGTTCAACGACCACGCGACACGCTTCCTGCTCGAGCGGCCACCGTCGGGTTGGGACGTCGGTCGCGTGCCCGACGGCTTCGAGGCGTTCCTCGCCGGCGCGCTCGACACGCCGGATCGCGACGCGGTGCTCGAAGCCGCTCGCATCGACGCCGCGTGGCGCCGGATCTTCACCGCGCCGCCGGCCGCGCCGTACCGGCCCACCCCACAAGACGCGGCCCGGCTGCTCGACGCGCGGCTGGTGCCGTCGCCGGCGCTGGCGCTGATCGAGGAGCACTGGCCGCTGCTCGAGCTCAGGCGGAAGGTCCTGGGTGATGCCGGTGAGGCGCGGGTCCCGCTGCCGCCGCGGCTGCCGCGCTCGAGCTGGTGGGCGCTGGTGCGAACGGACGCCGGCATCGGCCGGTTGCCGCTCGACGCGCGCGAAGGCGAGCTGATGGAGCTCTTGCAACGCGTGCCGGTGCGCGACGCGCTCGCGCAGCTCGAAGCCGCGTGTGAGCCGGCGGAGCGCGCCGGGCTGCCGGAGCGCACCCGGGCGTGGCTCGCGCGCAGCGTTCAGCTCGACTTCTGGGTCGGCATCGAGCCCGGACCCGCGTGACGCTTCAGCAGATGATGCAGCTGTAGCCCGCGCAGGTGTTCAAGCCCTTGCACGTGTGCTCGGTCAGCGTCTGCGTGCCGGTGTCGTAGGACATGCCGCGGCAGGTGTTGGCGCCGCCGCAGTGGCTGTGCAGCTCGAGCGTGCCGCCGCGCGCGCTGCAGTCCGCGGTGAAGCTGTCGAGCGTCATCGTCGCGACGACCTGCGACGAGGTGATCACGCCCGCTTCCGGCCCGCCGTCGCACACCGGCGCGGCGTCCGGCGTGCCGGAGTCGATCGCGCCGGAGTCCGATCCGGCGGCGGCGTCCGCCACCATCACGTCCGTGCCCGAGTCGATCGCGCCACCCGATCCGGCGCTGCTCGCGCCCGCGTTGCCGGTGCCCGCGTTGCCGGAACCCGCGTTGCCCGCGCCCGCGTTGCCCGCGCCCGCGTTGCCGTTGGCGTCGTTGCCCGAGTCCGCCGTGGGCCCCGAGTCCTTGGTGGAGCCCGCGTTCTGGCTGCCGCCGTTACTGGAGCAGGCCGGCGCGACGCAGAGGAGGCCGCCGAGGGCGGCCGAGAGGAGTGCGTGACTTGCTGATGCCATGTTTCAACCCGGAACGACGCAGGAGTACCCCGCGCAGGTGTTCAAGCCCTTGCAGGTGTGCTCGGTGAGGGTCTGCGTGCCCTCGTCGTAGGACATGCCCTTGCACGAGTTCATGCCGCCGCAGTGGCTGTGCACTTCCACCGTGCCGCCGCGCGTGTCGCACTCCGCGGTGAACTCCGCGAGCGTCATGTCGGTGACGACCTTCGAGGACGTGATGACGCCGTCCGACGACGCGGCGTCGTTGCTCGCGCCGCAGCCAGCGGTTCCAAGGCACAGCAGGCCGCCGATCGCCGCGGAGAGCAGCGCGCGACTCGGTTTCAACGACGTCTCCATCGCCCGGCAGCATAGCAGCATCTGCCGACCCGGAGCCAGGGTGCCGGTTCTCCGCACGGCGATGCATGTGCGTCCTCGCCCGCTCGGCCTCGCCCCGCGTTCGCTGTACGGCGGGCGCACGCGCCGCCTGTCGGTCGCGTCGTGCGGCACCGCGAGCCCCGAACTCGCCCCGGATGCCTCGGGCGCGGCTGGAGCGAGTGCGCTCGATGCATCGGGTTCCGACTCGCGAGCTCCGGCGGATCTCGTCGCGCACTCGTCGGTCTGCTCGCACGCGTGCTTCGAAGAACTCGACCAGCGCACGGCGCGTCACACGGCGGATCATGCGTGATGAAGGTGCAGCGCGGCCAGCGCGGCCCCTCCGCCAAACACCAGCTCGCGCGAGAGCTTGCTGGCAGCGACCGCGTCCAGCTTTTCTTCGACCCAGATTTCGACAAGCCGTCTCAGGTTCGGAGCCACGTGCAGGTGAGGGAGGAGCCGGGCGAGCGTGTCGGGCGGGAACTTCTTCAGCTCGCGCCACAGCGCGCCTTCCAGCACGGTCTCGACAATTGGAACGAGTGCGAACTCGCCGTGCCACGCTTGAAAGCTAGCACAGGGGCGCTCCGATGAAGGACGCGGAGTTCGGGTTTGCCGGTCCGGCGCGGAAGCGCGGTTTCCGGGCCACCCTCGATTCGATCGTCGCCGTGTTCGATCGCGGGGCGACACGTGGGCCCGCATGGGCGCGGTCGACACACGTGGTATCGCAGCGCCGGAACGTGGCGCGGGATAGCCGGCGATCCCGCGGTCCGGGTTGACGTCGGCGTCCGGCCACCCCACACCGGACAGCGCACGCGCGAAAACGAGGAGGAACCCGCATGCTTCGCTATCGTCTACTGGGCCCGTCCGGGCTCCGCGTCTCGGAGATCTGTCTCGGCACGATGAGCCTCGGTGAGCGCTGGGGCTTCGGTGCCGACGCGGCGACGAGCCACGCCGTGCTCGACGCCTACGCCGAGGCCGGCGGCAACTTCCTCGACACCGCCAACCACTATCACGGCGGCGAGACGGAGGAGATCGTCGGTCGCTGGCTCGCCGGCAAGCGCGATCGCGCCGTGGTCGCCACCAAGTACACGCTCGCGTCGGACCACACGGATCCGAACTCGGCGGGCAACCACCGCAAGAACATGGTGCGCAGCGTGGAGGCCAGCTTGCGGCGGCTGCAGACCGACTACATCGATCTGCTGTGGGTCCACGCGTGGGACGACTTCACGCCGTTCGAAGAGACGATGCGCGGGCTCGACGATCTCGTCCGCGACGGCAAGGTGCTCTACGTCGGCGTCAGCGACACGCCGGCGTGGATCGTGTCGGCCTCCAACGTGCTCGCCGAGCTGCGCGGCTGGACGCGCTTCGTCGGCCTGCAGATCGAGTACAGCTTGCTGCAGCGCACGCCCGAGCGCGATCTCCTGCCGATGGCGGCGCACTTCGGGCTGAGCGTGCTCGCGTGGGGGCCGCTCGGCGCCGGCGTGCTCACCGGCAAGTACACCCGTGGCGGCGAGAACGACTCGCTGCGCAAGCAAGGCAACGAGCAGCGCGGCCGCACCTCCGATCAAGCGCTCGCCGTGGCGCGCGCCGTCGACGCCATCGCCGACGATCTCGGCGTTACCTCCGCCCAGGTGGCGACGGCGTGGATCGCCGCCCAGGGCTACCGCTTCATCCCGATCGTCGGCGCGCGCAAGGTCGCGCAGATCGTGGACACGCTCGGCAGCACCGCCGTGAAGCTCGGCAGCGAGCAGCTCGCCCGGCTCGACGACGTGAGCCGCGTCGAGCTCGGCTTCCCCCACGACTTCCTGCGCTCCGACGGCGTGCGCGACGCGGTGCGCTCGAAGCGGCGCGACCACGTCGACGGCCGCCCTGCGCGCCGCTGAAGCTCTACGCGAATTTCCTGCGGGCGCCGGCGCGCGAGCGCGCGACCGCTGCGCGACGCGCGCCGCCGACTGGCGGTGCGGGGCGGCACGCTCGATGCACGGCCGGAATGCATGTCCTCCCGAACCCGCTCCGTGGTCCGCATCGCGCTCGGGTCGCTGCTGGCGTTCGGCGCGCTCAACGCGTTTGGCGGCGGCGTCTTCGGCTTGCGGGGCGCGGCCGGCGTGCCGACCGCGTGGCTCGAAGGCAGCCCGTTCACGAGCTACTTCATCCCCAGTGCGATCCTCTTCGTGGTCGTCGGCGGCTCGCTGCTGGCGGCGGCGATCGCCGTCTTCGCCAGCTCGCGCCGCGCGCGCTCGATGTCGCTGGGAGCAGGCGCGATCCTGCTCGGCTGGATCGCCGTCCAGGTCGCCATCATCGGCTACGTCTCGTGGATGCAGCCGACGACCGCGATCGTCGCGCTCGTGATCGTCGCGCTCGCCTGGGCGCTTCGCCTAACCGGATCCCGCGGGGGCCAGCAGACTGTCCGCGAGCCGCTCGAA
This sequence comes from uncultured delta proteobacterium, assembly GCA_963775185.1. GTDB lineage: Bacteria > Myxococcota_A > Polyangia > Polyangiales > Polyangiaceae > JAPSGB01. The sequence continues at coordinate 313,823 of CAVZIE010000028.1, forward strand.
GACCAGGCGGATGCGCCGGCTCGTCTGCAGCTCGCGGTGGCAGACGAGCCAGACGGGCACGGGGAGGGGAGCCTGGTCCGGCAGGACGCGCCGGACCCGCGGCTCGGCGTCGCCGATCTCCTGCATCATGACGCAGATGCCGGCGCCGCTCTTGCAGAGCTCCCACTGGACCAGGTGGTTTTCACTCGCGATCGGGAACTGCTTCCGGGTGACCTCGAGGCCGAGCGCGCGCAGGCCGTTGATCATCATGTCCGTGCGATCGAACGCGAAGATCTCCGCGCGCGAGAGATCCGCCGGTGAAGCCACGCCACCGATGCGGTCGAGGTACGCGGGGGTCGCGTACAGGTAGGCGCAGCTGTCCTTGATCTTGCGGGCGAACAGATCGGACTGGCTCGTGCGGAAGTTGCGGATCGCGATGTCCGCCTCGCGGCGACGCAGGTCGCGCGCCTGGTTCGAGGCGATGATCTCGATCTCGATGCCGGGGTGATCGACTCGCAGGCGTCCCACGATCGGCGGGAGCAGGTACGCGGCGATGGCTTCACTTGCCGTGATCGCGACGGAGCCGACGATGGACAGCGACTGGCCGGTGGCCGTCAGCGAGACGCGGGTGGCGGCGTCCGCCATGGCGCGGACGTGTTCCACCAGGTCGAGGCCGGTGGGCGTGAGCACCAGCTTGGTTCCGACGCGCTGGAACAACGTGACGCCCAGCTCCTGCTCCAGGGCGGCGATCTGGCGACCGACCGTCGGCTGGGTGGTGCCGAGGGCGCGGGCGGCTTTCGACAACGAGCCTTCGTCCGCCGTCACCAGCAGCGCCCGCGCGCGGTTCCAGTCGAAGCCAGCGGGCGCGGATGCCATGCAAAAATGCATAACACAGATGCGAATTCAGGCAATTCACCATCGACCAGTGCATGGGTAGGTTGGGTCCCACAAGGAGATCATCCCCATGAAGGCAGCCATCACCCCCAGCTACGGTTCCCCTGACGTGATCGACATCCGCGAGGTGCCGACCCCCGCCGTCGAGGCGCACGAGATCCTGGTGCAGGTCCGCGCGACGCCGGTGACCGCCGGCGATCGCCGGCTGCGCGCCGCCGACTTCCCGTCCATCTCGGCCGTGCCCGGGCGGCTGATGATGGGCGTGTTCCGCCCGCGCAATCCCGTCCAGGGCACGATGTTCGCCGGGCGCGTGGTGGCGGTGGGCAGCGCCGTCACCCGCTACGCGGTCGGCGACGACGTCTTCGGCAGCGTCGATCACGGCGCCTACGCCGAATACCTGTCCCTGGCGGAAGACGGCGCGATCTCGCGCATGCCCACCGGCGTCGGCTACGAACAAGCCGCCGCCGTGCCCTACGGCGCGGTGACCGCCCTGCGCTTCCTGCGCGATCTCGGCAACGTCGCGCCGGGAGACAAGGTGCTCGTCGTCGGCGCCTCGGGCGGCGTCGGCCTGTTCGCGGTCCAGCTTGCCAAGCACCTGGGCGCGGAGGTGACGGGCGTGTGCAGTCGCGGCAGCTTCGAGCTGGTGCGGTCGCTCGGCGCCGACCACCTGGTCGACTACGAGACCGAGGACTTCACACAGGGCGAAGCGCGCTACGACGTGATCTTCGACGTCGCCGGCGCGACCCATTTCTCGCGTTGCCGGTCGTCGCTCCGCGAGCACGGTCGCTACCTGACACTGTTCGTCAGCGTCGGGGTGCTGCTGCAGATGGCGCTGACCTCGATGACCGACGGACCCAAGGCCAAGTTCGGCCTGGCGCTCGGCACGCGCGACGACATGGAGCAGCTGCGCGAGCTGGTCGAGCAGGGCGCGCTCCGCCCGGTGATCGCGCGCAGCTTTCCGCTGGAACGCATCGTCGACGCGCACGCGGAGGTCGACGCCGGGCGGACCCGCGGTGCCGTGGTGGTCACGCTGTAGTCGCTCCGGTCCGGCGCGACAGCGGGATTCCGCGCCGGACCGACACCCATGATAAAGTGTCCCCATGTTCTTGCGTCGTTCGTTTGTGTTCGCGGCGGCGCTCGCGTCGCTCTCCACGCTCGCCGCGTGCGGCTCCAGTGACGGCGGCTCCACGTCGGCCGGCCCGCACACGAACCCGCAGGACGGGCCGCCCGCGGGCTACGCGGACGGTCACGCCGTCCGTGCCGGCCGCGGAGCAAGGCGGAGGACGTGTCGTCGCCCACCACCGTCGATCGGAACCGGCACGCCGGACGAGCTGCACCGGCGACGCGTTCGTCGCGGCGGTCGCCAAGGGCGGCGTCATCACCTTCGACTGCGGACCGGATCCGGTGACCATCGTGCTCACCAAGACCGCGAAGGTGTTCAACGACAAGGGCACGAAGCTCGTCATCGACGGCGGCAACAAGGTCACGCTGAGCGGCGGCGGGAAGATCCGCATCCTCTACATGTCCACCTGCGACAAGGCGCAGGTGTATCCGCCGGGCCCGGGCGACTGCAACACCAACCCGGGCGTGCAGCTGGTCGTGCAGAACCTCACGTTCGTCGACGGCAGCGCCAAGGGCATCCCCGAGGGCAAGAACAACGGCGGCGGCGGCGGCGCGATCTACGCGCAGGGCGGCAGCCTCAAGGTCGTCAACTGCCGCTTCTTCAACAACGTGTGCGACGATCTCGGCTCCGACCTCGGCGGCGGCGCGATCCGCAAGCTCGACTACCTGGTCGATCCCGGCGCCGGCCCGGCGCGTCCGGTGTGGATCGTGAACAGCACCTTCGGCGGGGGCGAAGGCCTCGGCAACTCGTGCGCGAACGGCGGCTCGCTCAGCAGCATCGGCGTGTCGTGGAACATCATCAACAGCTGGATCTCCGACAGCACCGCGGTGGGCCACGGCGCGAACTCCGGTCAGGGCGGCAACGGCGGCGGCATCTACAACGACGGCAACGAGATCGTGCTGAACATCGAGAGCAGCCTGATCGAGAACAGCAAGGCGAACGAAGGCGGCAGCGCGGTCTTCTTCGTCAGCAACAACAAGACCGGCTCGATCACGGTCAAGGACTCGATCACGCGCAACAACCCCCGCGGCACCTTCGAGACGCCGGACCTGCCGGGCTTCTACGTGATCGCGAAGCAGCCCGCCCAGATCATCAACTCGCAGATCGATCGCTGAGCGCCGGGGCTACTGGATGCCGGTCCGGCGCGGAATCCCGCTCGCCATTGCGCTCGCGCTCCTCGCGATCACGACGTCCGCACGCGCCGAGCCCGATCCGGCGTGGCCGCGCGAGAAGCGGTCGTACGCCACGCCGCTCGCGTGGTCGTATGCGATCCCGATCGGCGTCGAGGCCGCGTCGTGGATCGCCGGAGGCGTGGCGCCGGAACATCCTTCGAGCTACCGCGACATTGCGACCGGAGCCGCGCTTCTCGCCTTGCCCGCGATGTGGATCGCCCCGGCGAGCGTACACATCGCCAACGGGCAGCCGCTGCGCGGCCTGGTCGCGTTCGGCGGCTCGCTCGGGTTCACGGCACTCGGGCTTGGCGTCGGCTACCTGGTGTGGTTGCCCATCGCCCAGTCGATGTCCGATGGCGCTCATTCCTGTTGCGAGCCTTGGACGTTTACGCTGTGGGCGGGGTTCGGGTTGGCCGGCGACGCGCTATGGGCCGTCATCGACGTGAACAATCACGCGTCGGTTCCAGTGGAAGATGTCTCCCGCGCGCCGGCGCTGCGGTTCGCGGGCGCGGGGCTCGTGCCGATCCGCGGCGGCGTGACCACGACGGCGACCTTCTTGTTCTGACGCGCTCGCGGGTGTTTGCGGGCCCTACGGGCTGATCCGCGACGGCTGGGCGAAGGCGGCGAGCGCGGCGCGGTCGGGCTGCAGCACGAATCCGGCCTGGATGGTCGCGTCGGTCGCGGCGTCGTACTGCGCTTGGTACGTCGCGCGGTCCGGGTAGAGCGCCGTGAGCCGCGCGTCCGGCAGCGGCGTCGTGGAGCCGAGCAAGAGGCACAGCACGTCCGTGTTCGGGCCGGGCGCTCCGGACAGCACGTCCACCGGGACGTCGACCGGCGGCGTGCGGATGCCGCCGAGGGCGATGCCGTCGCTGTCGCGATCGACGCTGGCGCCGGTCACCTGCAGCCCGGGTGCCGTCGGCGGCGCGTCGCCGTCGCGCAGCCACGTGACCAGGCTCGCCAGCGCGGCCTTGGCCACCAGGTGCATCGGTCCGTTGTTGATCGGCACGCCGCAGTCGATGGCGTCGGCGGTCGAGCCCAGCAGGTGGGCGTCCGCGTGCGCGGTGCCCGCCACCTCCCACAGCCGGAAGCGATCGCTGTCGGGTTGGCGCACGAGCGACGAGTGCAGGAGCCCCGTGACGTCGCTCTCCGCTTGCAGATCGAGGATCGGCGCGCTCAGATCGCCGCGGAAGACGGGGTGCGTGGTGCTCGCGATGGCGCCGACCAGATCGGCGTAGGCGCCGTCGGCGACGAGCGGGAGCGCGACCGATCCGCGGCTGTGCACCAGAAAGCCGTCGAACACGCGCGTGAGCGGCTGCACGCCGTCGTAGTACGTCGTGAGCGCGAACGCGGACTGCGACTCGCCGGCGGCGATCACGAGCTTCGGCTTGATGCCGCCGAGGATCGCGCCGCCTTTCCACAGCGCGCGCGTGACCTGGGTGAAGATGTCGAACGAGTAGCCGTCACCGGGGTGCGCGAGCGAGCCGTAGCGCGCTGGATCGATCGTCTTCAGACCCTTGCCCACGACGTTCTCGGCGCCCGGCGTCTTGACCAGCACGGGACCGCCCTCCACGCCGATGAGCTGCGCGGAGACGCCGACCCAGACGTGCCCCTGACGGGCGATCTCTTCCTCCAGGCTGGCGTACTCGGGGTTCGCGTCCACGCCGCCGCTCACGTTCAGCCACTCGACGATCACGGTGCCGCTCGCCTTGCTCGCGTCCGCCGGGCGACGCACGAACACCCGCGTGCGATACGCCGCCTTGGTCGTGGGCTTGAACGTCCACACGCCGTCGTCGGAGAGCGGGTCCACGGGCTCGTACGCCGTCGCGGTCCCCGCCGCGACGTACTCGTGATCGACGTAACCGTCCGGAGCGGTGAGCCCGGTCGCCGCGCCGATGAACGGACCGTTGCCGCCGCTGATCTCCTCGGACACATCCGCGGCCGGGCCGGCAGGGCGTCCGCTCGCGTTCGAGCCCGCGTCCGCGTTCGAGCACGCGCAGGCGACCACAGCGATCAGCGCAACGGTCGCGCCCCGGAATATCTTCAACATGCTCACATCAAGCTCTTCGGTTTCTCGAGTACCGCGTCGGCCACCGCATGGTCGTTCGTTCTTCGATGGCGATAGTCGGGATCGACCAGGCGCAGCGGATGCATGCCGTCGACCTGGCCGAGAAACGGCGGGTGGATGCTGTAGCCGAGCATGGCGCGCGCCCGCGGCGAATACCCTGCCGCGACCTCCGGCGGCGCGATCAGCAGCTGCGACTCCTGGGGCCGCAGCCACGGCTGACAGTACTGCGGGCTTATCGCGAGCCGCGTGGTCGTGGAACGGTTCTCGCCGCCGCGATGCCACACCCCGCCGTCGAACAGGACGACCGACCCACGCGGCATGGTCGCGCTTGAGCTTCACCGCGTCCTGTCGCTCGTCCGGGTTGCGACCGTCGGTCCAGGCGTGACTCCCCGGCGCGAGCTCGGTCGCGCCGTTGTCGTCCGTGAAGTCTTCAAGCGCCCAGATCGCCGACACCGCGAGCGTCGGTCGCGGGCGCGCGATCGGGTAGAACGCGTCGTCGGTGTGCCACGGCTGCGCGCTCTCTCCCGGGTGAAGGCGGATCGACTGCAGGTTCGAGAGCAACCAATGCGGCGCCAGCACCGCATCGACCAGCGCGACCACGCGCGGGTGCTCGGCGAGCCGCATGAACACGCCGCCTTTCCCCGCCAAGCTGTAGACCCGCTGCGAGCGCTCCCCCTCGAAGTTGTTGCGCCCCATCGGCCGCGCTTGCTCGAACGGTGCCAGCGCCGCGACAAGCTCCGCCACGTCGTCCTCGCTCAGCAGGCGCTCCAGAACGACGTACCCCTCGGTGCGAAAGCGCTCGAGCGCGTCCGGATCGTTCATGCGCGGAAGATAGCAGATAGGGATGCCGGTCCGGCGCGGAACCCCGGGGCGCGCCGACCCTGCCGGCTATCCGAAGCTCATGGCGGACTATGCGGCGTGGGCGCGGGCGCGCGGCTGGCCGGCGCCTTGAAGCAGCGGGTGTTCACTTCCCGCTACCTGTCCCCTGTCCTGGCGGCGGCGTGGACCACCACTTCACCGACGGAGCGCTGGACCGGTCCCGCGAGATACGGGCGCACGTGCTCGGCGAACCACGGCGCCGCGACCTCGCTCGACAACTCGTCGAGCGCTTCGCGCGTCGTGAAGAACACCAGGAAGATCGCCTCGGTGTCGCTCACGCGCACGAGCTGCAGGTCGATGAATTCCGGTCGCTGCCGCGCGCGCGACAAGAAGCCGTCCTCGAATCTTGCGCAGCAGCGCGTCGTCGACGGGCTTGGCGAGCGTCATTCTTGTCACGATGGCATGCATGGTCCGGTTCTCCGCGTTGGCGTGGGATAGCGTGGCTACGCCGACGCTTCCACACGCCTGGCGCGCGTGGTCGTCAAGCCCGCGCCGACATGAAACGGCGGTCGCCCCGTCCCAAGCCGGTTTCGCGTCGGTCGCGCCGACATGAAACGGCCGTCGCTACACGCCAAGGCGATTTCGCGTCGGAGACGCGTCCGGACCATGCCGGTTCGGCGCGGAACCCCGCGGACGCGGGATACCGCGCCGGACCGGCAGAGGCCCTACCAGCTGCCGATGGGCGGAGCGTATACGCCGGGGCCCGTGCGGAACTCCGGCTTCGGCGGCGGCACGTTCATGCGCTGACGCACCTCCGCCAGCGGCACCGCGACCCACGGCCAGAAGTCCCAGCTGTCGCCGAGATCGACGCGTCATCTGCGAGCCGCGCTCGAGCCCGTGGAGCATGCGCTCGGCGAGATCGCCCTCGCCAATGCGGCCCGGGTGCTTCGGCATGGGGATGGGCGCGACGTTGACGCCCGCGGTGTGGATCAAGACGGCGAACAGCATCGTGAAGAACGCGTCTTCGGTGCGCCGGTAGCCCGCCTGGAACGACGCGATCGAGAGCTCGCCCTCGGGCGTGATGTCGTAGCCGGCGATCACGTGGCCGAAGTCGTGGAACAGCGCGCCCACCGGGAAGCCGCCCTTCTCGCCGGGGAAGGTGAAGCCGTGGCTTTGATAGTGCTCGAAGAAGCCGCGGCCGAGCGTGCCCGCCGGCAGCTCGCCGAGGGCGCGGAAGCGCGCGGCGAGCGCGTCGTCGTGCGCCGCGCCTGTGAAGTCGAGCAGCCCCTTGGCGACGGCGAGGATGCCGCCCTGGGTCTTGTACTGGTTGTCGATGTAGTCGCGGATGTTCGAGCGGCGATGAAGATCGAGCATGAACCGGATCTTGTGCTGCTGGGCCAGCTGCTCGATGGCGCGGATCGCCGGCTCCTCGACGCCGAGCGCGTGCGCGAAGTTGTCGACGAGCTTCATCTGCCCGGGCGTCGCGGGACCGACCGCCAGGCTCATGACGATCATGCCGCGGACGAGCTGGCGCGCCGCCGCCGGATCGGCGAAGTGCGCGGCGAGCGCGGCCGGATCCACGTCGGGCAGCGTGTCCACGTCGAGCTCCGGTGTGGAGCACGACGCGCTGGACGGTGTCCATCAACGTGCGGTGTGTGTCGACCAGACCGCCCTCGGCGGCTTCGGCCACCTTCTTCATGGCGGCCAGTCCATAGGGAGCGGCGGAGGGCGGGGGAGCGACGAGCTGCATGCGATCCGCTACCTCGGATGCGCCTGCGCGTCACGCTGTCGGTCCGGCGCGGGACGCGACGTGGCTCGGTGCGCCTGATCGAGCCTCGATGGGCTCGATCCGGAATCCGGTGCCCTTCGGGCAGGGAAATGAGGACTCGGTGGAGCTCTTGCAGATGGTCGCATCCCAGGAAAGGGTATCTGCTCGCAGAGCTTCATCGCCGCGAGGCGCTTCGCGCAGCTCTCGACGGAGTTCATCGGCCCCTCCTTCGTCTGCACGACTTCGCCGCCCTCGCCTCCGCCGGCGGCCTTCTTTGCCGCAATCGTCGCACGCAGTGCGGCGAGCTCGCGTGGAGCTCCGCACGGTCGTCGTCGGCCTTCTTCGCTTCCTGGACCTTGCCGTCACTTCAATCATGGCCATGACGACCTCGTCGGCGAGCCCGAGCTGCTTCAGTGCGGCCAGCTCGTCGGCGTCGAAGTTCTTGTAAGGCTCGGGGCTCGCTTTCACGCGTGCCACGATCGATTCCAGGTGACACGTTGGCGGCGCTGAGTTTGGCTGAGATCGCGCACGCGGAGCCCCCTCGGTCCGACCAGGAGGATGCGGCGGTCGGCCGGAGACGCGAACCCGACGCCGGATGGGTCGGTCGCCGCGAGCTTCGTCCTCGAGCTGGTCTCGCGCCTCGCCCTGCGCGCGGGTCGAGGCCGCGACGATCCGCGCGATCGGCCGTCGAAAGTCTCGGGGGTCCGCAGGGTGCTTCGCGATGAAAGCGAGCCATGCGATCGGCCGAGTCGTCATTCTGCGCCAGCGCGTAGTCGTCGTCTTGCTGCCCTGACGGCCTTCGATGTCGCGCGGCGCTTGTCGTCGAGGCACGCCCTGATGTCGGCAGGCAAGCCGAACTTGGCGCTCCCGAATCGCTTGACCGACTCGATGCACGGAGGCCGCCTCGGCCAACGCGCGCTTGACGGTTGGTCGCTCCTCCCTTGCCTGCCTCGACGCCTGAGCGAGGCGACGCGGCGTCGCCTCGTGATCATCGACCTCGCAGTTTGCCAACTTGGTCGATCTTCTGCGCCTGCTGAACATCCGGAACGTCTTTGCACTCGGAGAGTCGGGCATCCTCCGCGCTTCGGCACCGACAAGGGCACCGCTTTCGGGCTCGGACTCCTGGGCCGTCGCGCGATGAAGACTGTCGAGCACGCTTCGGCCGTGACGTGATGCCGGCTAAGTTAGGAACGGCACCCAGCGGCGCCGAGCACGGCAGGCCAGGCGTGATGTGATGTGATCTTGGCGCTAGAAGCTTCATGGATAGATTGCCTTCACCGACAGATTGACGTCCAGCCGACCAAGCGCACATCTCCTCGAGGTACCGGCGAGAGCGCCGCCATTGCTATAGGGGAATCCCTGGCCGCACGATCTGCGCCGCGGAATCGCGCGAAAGCGCGGCGCCCAGCAGTCCCGGGCCGCCGGCGTGCGCGCGGTTCCGCGCCGGACCGGCAGCATCATCAGTCGGGTGCGGCCCCGACCTCGAGCAGGCGTGGCGCCAGGTGGTCGATCACGGTGAAGCACGAGAGCAGGTAGCGGTACGACGGATCCGCGCTGCTCACCCCTTCTCGTCGCGGGCCAGGCACAGCTCGTCGCGACCGTCTTCGCCCGGGTTGAAGTCCCGAGCGCTGAACGGCGTCGTCGCGTACACGAAGCCGGCCTGGTTCTGGTGGCGCCCGAACAGGCCGCCGAGAAAGTACAGCCACACGTTTCCGCCCGGTCGCCGCGAGACGCGCACCTCGCCCTCGGGCGCGAGCACGACGGAGCTCGCGTGCTCCGCGAAGCCTCGCGACGAGAGCGTGGCCGCGGGACCGCTCGCGATCGCGACGCCCTGCTTGTCTGGCGACAAGCGACCAGCGACGACGTCGCGCGCGAGCGCGTCGAGCTCCCCGGAGCCAAGCGCGAAGCGCAGCCGCTCGCGCGTCATGCAGATGCCCATGCGGCTCGGCAGCGCCAGCCGCAGCATCATCTCGAGCATCAGCGGCTCCGACGGCCCGGACGCGCCGGCGTCGAGGCCTTCGGTGGCGCCGTGCATCATGTCCTTAATCTCCTGGTGCGCACGCTCGATGCAACCGAGCACCGCCGGCGTGCTGCGCGTGCAGCGCGCGACGAACGTCGTCCGGTTCACGTACGGATCCTCGGGCGCCGCCGCGTGGTAGCGCGACCAGAGTGCTTCGCAGTCGCTGGACGAGGGCGCTCTCGCGGCCGCGACGACCGGCGGCGCCGGCGCGGCGGACGGCGTGGCAGATGCCACGACCACAGCGTGCGACGCCGGCGCGCCCGCCCGCGCATGCCGACAGCCGACACCGGCGGCGGCCGCCGCGAGCAGCAGACCGAGGCCGCCGGCGAGGGCGCGTCCGGGCGTCATGCTCTGCGTGTAGCACGACGCCGGGAGGGGGGGGGGGGGGGGCTGGGCTAGGCTTTCCCGATGTCCGGGAGGACCCGCCCAAGGCGCCGACCCGCGCGTCGCCCGCGCGTCGCGTGGTTCCTCGTCGCGCTCGTGCTCGCGTTCGGCGCTGGCGGCGCGGTGCGCCGGATCCACGACAAGCTCGTCGCCCCGCCACCGCCGACACCCGTGGCCCACGCCACACCGCGCGCGCCGCGCAAGCCCGCGCCGCCGCCCGCGCCGAGCGCGACGGCGAGCGCGACGGCGAGCGCCACGGCGAGCGCCGTGTCCGCGCCCGCGGCGCCGCCGACCCAGGGCGAGCTGCTCGCGTGCGTCACCGGTCTGCTGCCAGACGGCACGTTCCAGAAGCCGGAGGTCGTCGATTTCACGTTCCTGTGTCGCGAAGCAGACGCGCGTGCCGGCGCGCAGCTGATGGAGCACCAAATCGTCGCGGCGCGCGGCGCGGGCGTGACGGACGGCATGAAAGCGTGGGCGACGATGAGCTGGTACAAGATGGCGGCGTTCGCCGTGGCTCGCGAGCGTTGCTGTCGCGGGACGGCGACACCGCTCGCGGCGCTTCCGGGCGCGTCGGGCTGCGCGCCCTTCGACGCATCGCTGTCGGCGCTCGGGCGCGCGAGCGCGGCCGACCAGCAGCGCGCCCTGGACGACTACACGCGGGCCGTCGATTGTCTGGTGCGCACCGCGGTGGCCAAGACCTACGCGTTCCCGACGATGCGGGTGGACGGCAACAGCGCGGAGCTCGAGAAGCTGCTGGCGCGAACACTCCGACCACGAAGCACGCGATAGGATGATGATGCCGGTCCGGCGCGGAAGTCCGCGGGGCGCCTCGCGTGTTATGGTCCTCGGCGATGCGAGAGTCGACGCGCGCGACCTTGTTGACGATCGCAGTGCTCGGCAGCGCCGGTTGCGAAGCGCCGAACACGCAGCAATCAAGACGGCGTCGGACGCTTTCGGCTGCAGGGCTACCTCGCGGAGAAGGCGCGCACCCGGGCCTCGCGGGAGTTCAACTGCTCGCCGGACAGAGATCACGGTGCGATGGGTGCAGCATGAGACGTACCGCGTGGAAGCGTGCGACAGCGCCGCAACGTACTCATGCAGCCAGGACGGCTGTATTCCCGAGGGCTCGGAGAAACCCCCCGGCGCCATTCTTCATGCCGCCCGCTCCGATGCGTTAGGGCGGCGCCACTGGAGTCGTACCCGTACCGAGTCCGAGCGCGCGACTGCGAGCGTTTATCTGGAACCCGCAGCCCGCCGGCGCCGACGGCGCCCGCTCAGGAGGCCGAGCCCGAGCAGCATCGCGATGCCTTCCAGAGCGCTGTGGCCCCCTGTCGCGTCGATGCTGCAGCCGCCCGACGAGTCGCTGGTCGACGAGTCCGATTGCTGCTTCGCCGAGCACGCGCTCACCGCCTCGCTGGCGCAGCCGGTGATATCGTTGCACGACGAACACTGGAAGCGTTGCCCGAGAACCTCGTAGTAGGCGCTGCACGTGTCCAGATCCGCGCAGAAATCCAGCTGGCAGTCTGTTCGACCTGCCCGCTGCAGGTGTAGCCGGCGGGCGGGGAGCTGCTGCTTCCGCCGGAGCTGCTGCTTCCGCCGTAGCTCGTGCTTCCGCCGCTTCCGCCGTAGCTGCTGCTCCCGCCGCTTCCGCCGCTGGACGAACACGTGCCCGAGCCGGTGCAGCTGGAACCTGGATAGCAATACCCCGTGCCACCGCAGCAATTGGCGCCCACCGGCATGCAACCGCTGCCGCACGGCGTCGTCGCTGCCGCAGCTGCCCGAGCCGCCCAGCCTCCCGGCCGCCAGAGCCGCCGCTGGACGAGCACGTGCCCGAGCCGGTGCAGCTGGAACCTGGATCGCAATACCCCGTGCCACCGCAGCAATCGGCGCCCACCGGCATGCAACCGCTGCCGCACGGCGTTTCGCCGCTGCCGCAGCTGCCCGAGCCGCCCGAGCCGCCCGAGCCGCCCGAGCTGTGCAGGTGCCGTCGGAATGGCAGACGCTCCCCGACGGGCAGGTAGATGTCCGGGCGTCCCACACTCGCGCAGCAGACATTCCCCAATACATGCAGTAGTCCGCGCCGCACGGTACCTCGCCACTCGGGCAGGACGCGCGGGCGACGCGCGGCGCAACCACGCCAGCGGCGACGATGGCCGCGAAGAACGCCCCCTTCACCAGCTGTCTAGAACGCTTCTCGTTGTTTCGGCCATGGATACGCATGTGTTCTTCCCTCTCCCGGAGCTCCCGCTCCGGTGTGCCGGCGTCGCTACAATCGACGTCCAGCCGACCAAGCGCGCATCCCTTAACGTACCGGCGAGACTGCCGCCGTTGCTATAGGGAGATCCCTGGGCGCGTGATCTTCGCCGCGATATTGCGGGAAACGCGGCGCTAGCGCCGTGCCGCCCGCCGCAGTCCCGGCGCGCGCACCGGGCACCGCGCGCATCGGACCGACCTCAGGGGCTGCTGGCGGTAGCGAACCGTACAACCGGGAACATACCCGTCTGATCGGGGCCGAACATCGCGTAGCGACCGTCCGCGGCGACGGCGAGGTCGTCGCCGGCGACATGCTGGCAACCGTGACCAAGTCAGGAGCCTCGCCGTTCGCGAGCGACATCAAGGTCGCAGCTTGGCCGCGGCCGCTCGAGATGATGCTGCAGCCAAGCTGCCGAGCCGCGTCGGCACTTGCATGTCGCGCGAGCGGCTCCGCTTCGCGCTCGGACTGATGGTGATGCCGGTCCGGCGCGGAAGCGCCGCGGGAATCGCGCGTCAAATCTCGCCGAGGAGTGTCTGGATCGTCGCACGTAGACGCTCCGCGTCGGCTTCGCCGACGGCAAGTCCCCGAGCGCAATGCTCGCGGCGCTTGGCATCGCCGAGGTACGCCAGAGCAGCTTTCCGGAGCGCGTCGCGCGGCGCGGTCTTGTACGCGGACTCTGCGGCGCGCCACGCCTTGTCCGGAATGGGACCGTGAGCCCGGCGCAGCGCGGCGAGATCGATCAAGTCACGGCTCAGCGAGTCCGTGTCGGCCCAACGGTCGCAGTTGGCCAACAGCTTCTCGGCGTAGCAGTCGCCGACCGACAGGCCCGCGACGTGGGTCCACGGCAGCTCTACCGGATCAGAAAGCTCGATGCGAGCCTCGCGCACCAGCTCGACGCGAATCGTTTGCCCGTCGACGACCGCTGGAAAGCGAACGCCGTATTGGTCGGCACGGATCTCCCGCGGCAGCTCGACGTCGCGGCTAGCCGGACACAGCGCGCCATAGCCTTCCCGCCCCACGGCCACGCGGAGGTCGGCGTATCCCGAAGCGTCGGAGCACAGGAAGTCGATGTCGCGCGACTCCCGGTACTCGCCGAGGTCCATGGCGATGCGGGTTCCGCCGCCGAACCAGCAGGAGAATCGCGCCAGTGCACCGGCATCCAGCGCCGACAGGACGCGCTGGATCTTGCGATGCGACGCGCGCTCAAACGTCGAGCGTGCTGCCATAGCGGTGGGCGAGCGCGCGAACGAATGCGAGCTCCTCCGGCGAAGGGTCGGCAACGACGCCCTTGTCGCGCCACCCCGCCTCGTAGCGCCGCAGCATGTCCATGGGCGCGAGACGACGCCACTCCAGGTCGAACCACGACAGCCCTTCGAGCAGCGGCAAGTGCTCCGGCACTCTCAAGTCGTCGGCAGACGCTGCGTCGGATTGCATCGCGGGTAGAGACTACCACGCCCACGCCTGGCGTTCGACGCGGCACCGCAGCGAGCCGCGGACGCGAACGCGTCTCACTGCGAAGCGCGCCGGGGATCGCGGCGGCGACCCGGGGAGCCCATTTCCGCGGGCGCGGACCGGGATTCCGCGCCGGGCCGACATCCGTGGGCTACCTCGCGGACAAGGCGCGCACCCCGGGCCTGCTAGCGCCGGGCGGCCCGCGCGCGGAACGCGTGCGCGGCGGCGAAGCGGCCGGGCGTGGTGCCGACGGCGCGGCGGAAGTGGCGGCTCGGCTGGCTCTGGTCGAAGAAGCCGACGCGCGCGGCCACTTCCGACGCGGGCGTGCCGCGCGCGAGCAGCTGCTTGGCGCGAGCGATGCGCAGCTGTGTGAGGTACGCGTGCGGCGGCACACCCACCTGCGCGGTATCCCGCGGGACGCTTGACGCGCACTAGAATGCTAGCATACTAGCAATCGCCCTGGCCGAGGACGTCAAGCAGTTCAACGTGTACCTGCCGGTGGAGCTGATCCGGCAGGTGAAGCACCACGCCATCGAAGCCGAGATGTCGCTCTCGGCGATCGTGGGCGAAGCACTGCGCGCGTACCTCGACGCCCAGCGGCCGCGCAAGCGACCACCCGGAAAGGCGAAGTGACATGAGCACCGACGGCATCGAAGCTGTGTTTCTCACGACCCACAACTGGGGCAAGGCCGCCCGCTTCTTCCAGGCGCTCGGCTTCACGCTCGAGCTCGAGACGGATCACAACTCAGGCCAGCTCCGCAACGGGACCGGGCCATACGTGTTCATCGCGGAAGTGCCGGAGCGCGAGCCGCCCGAAGCGCACGTCGTCTTGAAGGTCGCGGACGCGGACGCGCTCCAGCTCGATCCGGTCGTGGACGTGCTCACGCCCTTCGAGGACACGCACTGGGGCACGCGCGAGATGACGGTGCGCGATCCCGACGGCCGCATCTGGCGCCTGCAAGCGCCGAAGAAGGGTTGAGGCGCGCCATGTCGGCAACCGAGGGCAAAGAGCCCGACAACACCGCCGTGCGCGTCGCCCTGTGGCGCGCGCTCCACGTGGAGGTCGACGCGCCGCCGCACGTGATCGAGGACGTGGTGGGCCTGAAGCTCGCCGCGCCCGCCAGCGACTGGCGCAGCCGCCCGGACATGAACCCGGAGTTCACGAGTCGGTTCCGCGCCGGCATCGTCGCGCGCGCCCGCTTCGTCGAGGATCTCGTCGCCGAGCAGGCGGAGCGCGGCGTGCGCCAGTACGTCGTGCTCGGCGCGGGCCTCGACACCTTCGCCCAGCGCCGGCCAGAGCTCGCGTCGCGTCTCGGCGTGTTCGAGATCGATCAGCCGAGCACGCAGGCGTGGAAGCGCCGGCGCCTGGTCGAGCTCGGCTTCGGCGTGCCGGAGTGGCTGCACCTCGTGCCCGTGGACTTCGAGGCGGGCGCCTCCTGGCGGGAGCGCCTGGAGGCGAGCGGCTTCGACGCGAGCGCGCCCGCCGTGATCGCGTGCACCGGCGTCAGCATGTACCTCACGAAAGACGCCGTCGCCGCCACGCTCTCCGACGCTGCGGCGTTCGCCCCCGGCTCCACGCTGGCCATGACGTACCTGTTGCCGGCCGATCTCGGCGCCCCCGAGGAGCGCGCCGGCCGCGACGCATCGGAGCGCGGCGCGCGCGCCAGCGGCACGCCGTTCAAGAGCTTCTTCACGCCGGAGGAGATGCTCGCGCTCGCCCGCGACGCCGGCTTCGCCGACGCGCGCACGGTGCCCGCCGCCAGCCTCGCCGAGCGCTACTTCGCCGGCAGGACGGACGATCTCCGTCCCGGTCGCTCCGAGGAGTTCCTGGTCGCGACGACGTGACGACGCGGCGCGCGTATGATCGCGGGATACCGCGCCGGACCGGCAGCAGCCCGGCAAGGGAGAGACAGCGTCATGAAGGTTGGCATCATCGGTTCGGGACACATCGGGGGCACGCTCGCGCGGCTGTTGATCCAGGCCGGGCACGACGTGGTGATCGCGAACTCCCGGGGACCGGCCAGTCTCGGCGAGCTGGTCGCGGAGCTCGGCCCGCGCGCGTCCGCCGCCACGGCGCCGGAGGCCGCGCGCCAGGGCGACATCGTCATCGAGGCCGTTCCGTTTGGAAAGCTGTCGACGCTGCCGCGCGCGGAGCTCGCGGGCAAGCTGCTGATCACCGCCTCGAACTACTACCCAGGTCGCGACGGCGAGATCGATCTCGCCGGGCTCACGCAGAGCGAGTTGCTGCAGCGCCTGTTGCCCGACACGCACATCGCGAAGGTCTTCAACACCATCTACTGGGAGCACCTGCGCGTCGAGGGCGACACCGACAAGCCGCTGCCCGAGCGCCGCGTGTTGCCGTTCGTCGCCTCGGACGCGCGCGCGGAGCACGTCGCACGCGAGCTCATCGAGGAGCTCGGCTTCGGCCCGCTGTATCTTGGCGAGCTCGCCCAGGCGCGCGGCCTGAGCGAGCCCGGCGGCGCGCTCTACAACAAGCAGCTGACGCTGGCCCAGGCCGAGCAAGTCGTTGCCGCGGCGCGCGCCGGCGGCTGACGCGCGAAGGTCGAGACGCGCTTCCTGCCACCGCTCCAGCGCGCGCAAGAGCCGGCGTAGGCTGCTGATGCCGGTCCGGCGCGGAACCCCGCGGCGCGGCGCCGACAGAGAGTTCCTGCCCCCACGCGGGCTCATCATTGAGCGCTTCTCCGACTATCCCAACCCTGTTGGGTTTTCACAGGAAGGGCGGAAGAACGGAAGGTCTACAAGGACTTCGGGTATTCAGGCACGAGCCGTCGCAAGCCATTCCGCAGAGCGGTGACGTTGAAGTCGACGAGCAAGCCAACTGTGGGCCCGCGCACGCTCGCCGAGCGATGCGACTGCTGGACCGGGCGGAAGCGTCAACGGCTCCGAGGCACGACCGGCACACCCGTGCGAACTGGCGATTACGTCGGCCGCGGTTTGCCGCACAGAACCGCTGGCGCGTGCCTTGCTATGGGTCGCTGCATGAGCTCGAGCGCCACGAACATCGTCGCGTTGCTGTCGCTGCTTGCCGCGCTCCTGGCATGCGGCGCCGCTGCCGTGAGGGTGCGCGTAGTTCCTGGGCCCGATGGCGAGCCGGCCGCGCTCGTGACCTGCGCCGCGCCGGAGCAGTGCTACGCGAAGGCCCAGGCGCTGTGCCCGCAAGGCTACAAGATGCTGAGCAGCGACAACCACACCGAGCGCTCCACCAACGTCGTGGGCGACCTCGTCCGCGCCGCCCTCAGCAACTGCAAGGGTGACGATTGCGACTCGACGGAAGAGCACAACGTCAAGGAGCTTCTGGTGCGCTGCAGCGCGGCGCGCGCTCCCATCGCGAAGGCGAAACCCGCGGCGACGGCCGCCATGGCGCGTCCCCTGCGGGGCGGCATGGGATTTTCGTTCGGCGCTTCCTTCGAGGACTGCGAGCGCGTGTGTCGCGCTTCCGGGCACGAGCTTGCGCCCGTGCACGGCGGCGCACGCTGCGACGGGCTGCCCAGGGCTATCGGCGTCCGGGGAAGCGTTCGACTCTCGTTCACGGCTGGTGCGCTCACGTGCGTGCGGGCCACCGTGACGCTACCGGAAGAGCACGCCGCAACAAGCCTCGACAAGGTTCGCGAAGCACTGGAAGCGCACTACGGCAAGGCGAACGCCAGCAACAACTGGGAAAGCGATATCGGCGCGTGCGTCAAGAGCGCGCGTTGCCAACGGTGTGGAAGTGGAAGGACGGCGCCACCGTGTCGCTCCACACGTTCCTGCGCGATGACGAGCTCCGGGCGCGCGTATCCTACAGCAGCCCGGATGGTGTCTTCGAACAGCACTCAGGTTGGTGACCGGGTACTCCACTGCGATGGCGCTTCGGACTGCCCGGACGCCAGCAACACCGACGGGCGACTACGGCGGTCCGAACTCCACGTTCACCGTGAACACGCCGTCGACGGGCACGCGGGCACGCCAGTCCGCGACCACATCGTAGCGCAGCGCGAGTCCAAGGCCTTGCGTGGCGAGCCACTCGAGCGCGCCGTTCGCGCAGTAGCCGCGATACGAGAGTCCCTCGTTGAAGTGCTGACGCGCACAGCAGCGCCACGAAGCACGCGGAAACGCCCACCGCGGTTCGGCGCGACATCATCGCGTCGAAGCGCGCGTGCCGCGATTGCCGCCGCGCCAACGCGTCGGGGACGTCGCGCTCGGCCATCAATCGCCGCTCTGACGGTCCGGGTGCGCCGGCGAGTACGCGAGCCCGAGCGTGGCGGAGCCCCTGGCCGCCAACCCCATCGACGTCGAATCTCCGAGGGTCAGGCCCAGGCCCGTCCGGCTGTCCGGGAATACGAACGCGACGCCGAAACCGAGCCCCAGAGTAATGGCGATGTCGTCCGCGACGAAGAGCGCGCCCTGGGCTTCGGAGGGAACCCAGAGCGACGTATAGGCTCGCTGGTTCCAGAGCACGCCCGGGCGCAGCGTGTACGAGAGCCCCAGGAGATGCGAGCGCAGGCCGATGCCGATCTCGAAGTCACCGCCAACGCCCAGACCGTCGCCCGGTCGGATGTCGTTCTCGGCGGCGCCCTTGTCGCCCCACCGCACCCAGTTCGGGCCCGCGCCGACGCCGTAGAAGGTATCCGGCCCCTTCTTCGGCCGCGCGCGATGGCGCCAACCAATACGCGAGAGCCCGCGGACGACGTCGTAGCCGTCGAAGGATCGCGAGAGCGACGCGTCGACGGGCAGCGAGTCCGTAGCGGACACCCGCGGATCGACGTGGACTTCGCCGGCAGCGCTGTACCCTCCGGGTGCCATGACCACGACACCGCCGTGCGCACTCGCCGTCATCGCGCCCGCCTTGCCGGGCGCGGCGTCCACCCAGCCCGCGCCCGCGAGCGGCAGCGTCGTGCATCCGCTGCACGCAGCCAGGAGGAGCGTCCCGAATCGCACCCGCATGGCTTAGCGCAGCGTGAGCCCGCGGTACTTCAGCAGCGGTCCGATGTCCGGATCGTGGCCGTAGAACTTCTTGAACAGCACGTCCGGTTCCTCGGTGCGGCCGCGCGACAGGATCTTGGCGCGGAACTCGTCGCCGGCCTTGCGACTCAGGCCACCGTGCGCGTGGAACCAGGCGCCGGCGTCGCGCGCCAGCACCTCGCTCCAGATGTACGCGTAGTACGCCGCCGAGTAACCCTCTTCGAAGATGTGCGAAAAGTACGGCGAGTGGTAGCGCGGCGGCACCGGGCCGTACGCCACGTGGTCGCCTTCCAGCGCCGCGCGCTCGAACGCCATCACCTTGTCCGCGGCGGGGATCTTGTCGAGCGGCAGCTGGTGCCAGTTCTGGTCCAGCATCGTCGCTTCCAGGTACTCGAGCGTGGCGTAGCCTTGGCCGAAGCTCTCGCTTGCCAGCACCTTGTCCAGCAGCTCCTTCGGCATCGGTGCGCCGGTCTCGTGGTCTTTCGCGAAGTGCGCGAGCACTGCCGGCTCGCGCGCCCACATCTCGTTGAACTGCGACGGGAACTCCACGAAGTCGCGCGGCACGTCCGTGCCCGTCAAGAGCGGGTACTTGCACTTCGACAGGAGCCCGTGCATCGCGTGGCCGAACTCGTGGAATGCCGTGGTGACCTCGTCGAAGGTGAGCAGCGTCGGCTGGCCCTTCGCGGGCTTCGGGATGTTCAGGTTGTTGATGATGACCGGCTTCTGATCGAGCAGCGTCGTTTGCTGGATGAACGCGTCCATCCACGCGCCGCCGTTCTTGTTGTCGCGCTTGTAATAGTCCAGCAAGAGTAGCCCGATGATCGAGCCGTCGGCGTCGTGGACCTCGAACACGCGCACGTCCGGCTGGTACACGGGCAGGTCGTGACGTTCCTTGAACGTCAGCCCGTACAGCTGGTTCGCGGCGTAGAACACGCCGTCCGTCAGCACGCGCTCCAGCTCGAAGTACTTCTTCACTTGCGACTGGTCGAAGTGGAACTTCGCCTTCTGCACCTCGGCGGCGTAGTGGGCCCAGTCCCAAGGCTCCAGCGTGAACGGCTTCTGTTTGGCCGCTTTTGCGTCCGCGTTGATCTGTTGCTGGATCAGCTTGGCTTCGCCGCGCGCCTTGTTCAGCGCCGCGGGCGCGAGCTGCCCCAGGATCTTGTCGACCGCCTTGGGCGTCTTGGCCGTCTCCTCGGCCAGCGAGTAGGCGGCGAAGCTGGCGTAGCCGAGCAGCTTGGCCTTCTCCGCGCGAAGCTTCAGCGTCTTCGAGATGATCGCGGTCGTGTCCGCGTCGCCGCCCTGGCAGCGGTTGCTTGACGCCTCGAAGATGCGCTTTCTGAGATCGCGATTGTTCATCTGCTCGAGCGGCGGCTGGATCGTGGTGTTCTGCAGCGTGATCACCCACTTGCCGTCGAGGCCGCGCTCCTTGGCGGCCTGGGCGGCGGCGCCGATCTGCTCCTGCGACAGTCCGTCGAGCTGCTTGACGTCGTCGACCACGACGGCGCCGTCCTTGGTCCCCTTGAGCACGTTCTGACGGAATTGCGTCGACAGCGACGACAGCTCCTGGTTGATCTGCTTGAGCTTGTCCTTGTCCGCTGGCGAGAGCTTGGCGCCGGCGCGGACGAACGTGTCCTCGTAACGGACCAACAGCTGCAACGACTCGGGATCGAGCTTCAATTTTTCGCGCTGCTGGTACACGGCGTCGACCCGGGCGAACAGCTTGGCGTCGAGCAGGATCGTGTCCTCGTGCGCCGACAGCTTTGGTGCGATGTCGAGAGCGATCTTGTCCAGCGCGTCGTCGGTGTTCGACGCGTTCAGGTTGAAGAAGATCTGCTTCACGCGCGTGAGCATGAGGCCGGTCTTCTCCATCGCGACGATGGTGTTGTCGAACGTCGGCGCCGACGCTACGTTCGCGATCTTGTCGATCTCCGTGAGCTGTGCCGCCATGCCGGCGTCGAACGCGGGCGCGAAGTCCTCGTCCTTGATCTTGTCGAACTGCGGAAAGTGGAACGGCAGCGGACTCTGCTCGAGTAGCGGGTTCTTGTGCGGCGGTGTGGGCGCCGCGGCCTGGCTCGCGGCTGGCGGCGGCGCAGGCGGTGGCGGCGCGGGCGGCGCGGAGTTGGTGGACTGTTCGCCGCAGCCAGCGAGGCCGAGCGAGATCATCAGGGCGTATGCACAGTGGTGGCGTTTCACGGGCGGCAGTCAACGACGCTCTGGCCCGCAGCTCAAGTCCTATGGGTTGGGATGCCGGTCCGGCGCGGAAAAGGGCGAGTCGGCCTGTGCGCCGCCGCAGGCGACGGGATGGTGCAAAAATGCGTTCGTGCTGCCACCGACGAGCCCACGCCTGCGTGATCCGGATACCGTTCCGTATTTCCTCAGGGACGACCCCATGACCGTGGGCGGGATGCCTCGAATGCTTTCCGGCGCCGACCAGGGCGCACGTGATCGACTCATCGCACGCATTTTGCGGGAAGCGAACAGGGAGCGTGTACAGCACCGACTCGGGCGTTCGGCGCCGATGTGGCGGCTCCTCCGCGCTCGCCACCTCGAGCATGTTCAAGCTACCTGAATCAGCTGAACGCATCGTGCGCGCCGCGCAGGACATTTCGCCCGCTCCGCGCCCACGTTTGCAAGGCTGGAGGTCACCGGTACCGGTTCACTCCTGAAGATCGACGTGGCACGCGACGCAGGTCCGGTGCTCGCCCGTGAGCCTTCCTGGGTAGGGGCGGTGCGAGTCGAATCCCTCCGCGACCAGCGCGCGAACGAGTTGGTGGCCATCCTGGGTCGGTCGGCGCTTCGCGACCTCGTCGACCTGTACTTCCTCGACAAGGCGGGCTGGCCAGCAGACGAAGGGCTGCCGGACGCGTTGCGGAAGGACGCCGGCACCGATCCGGGCTGGCTGGCGTGGGCCATCGCGCAGGTGGAGATCCACGAGCTTCCCGGGATGATCACCGATCTCGACCTCGGCGATCTCGCGCGCTATCGCGATGATCTCGTCACGCGCCTGCTGGATGCCGCCGGCGGATGAGCGCCGCCACGGACGATGCCGGCGCGCTTGCCGCGCGGGACGGCACCACGCCAGCAGTTCGAGGGACGGCTGAACCAGTGACTCCGAGCCGGGTCTCGTACACGGAAAATCAGACGCTCCCGTTTTCCCGGCTCCGTCGAACCGGCAACGACGACGACGACCTCCGCAACCGCGCGCTATGACATTATTTGTCATAGCATGTAAAGACGTCTTTACATGGCGGTTCCGCCAACAATTCAAGCGACTTACCCGTGACAAGCAGGGTATCCGGGGTGCGCCGGAACCGCAAGGTTCCGGAAGGCAGCGCCTGCGTGCGAGCGGCACAGCGGGCGCGGGCGGCAACCGCGCTTCCTCGCAACCGCACGCCGAGCACGCGCCGCGACGCGGCTTCGGCCGGCGACGCGGGGGAGCTCACACAACTGGCATTCCGGGAAAGGCGCAGGCGTGGCGTGACGACGTGACGTGACGGCGAGCTGAGCGGTAGCTTTTTCAACGACTCGCGCCGCGCGTTTCCTCGCTTTTTTTTCCGCGGCGTGTGCGCGTAGGTCCCGGAGTGGTTGACGGACCGTGCGTCAAACCTTTAGGGTCAAGATTCTGGGAGGTGTGCTCGATGACCTGGCTGCGTATCCTGGTTCCGCTTGCGCTCGGCGTGGTGGCTGTTGGCTGCAAGAACAACTCGATCAACAGCAACAGCTCCGGCGGCGACGTGGTCGGCGCCTCCGGCGGCATCGCCAAGGGTCCGGAGGGCGAGGAGCTGCGGATACCGGGCGGCGCGCTGCAGAAGAGCCAGGCGTTCACGTTGTCGGTTGCCGATGCCAGCGAGTACCCGGGGCAAGGGAGCTACTTCTTCCGCGGCAAGGTGTTCGCCTTCGAGCCCCACGGCATGCAGTTTCTCACGCCGGCGACGGTGGTCGTGCCCTACGAGTCCACGCCCACGGACCCGGTGATCCTCAAGGCCGAGCAGGGCGCCAGCAGCTGGACCGAGCTGGCGATAACCGGCACCGAGGGGAACACTTTCGAGGCCGCGGTCACGTCGCTGTCCTACTTCGTCGTCGCGGACCGGGTCGGCGGGAACGACGGCGGCACAGTCCAGGGATGCTCCGGGCGCGGACCGTCCGGCAGCGCATCCGAAGGCTCGGTATCCAACGCGAGCGGCGTGATTCCGGGAACACTCTTTTCGCAGCCGATCCCGGACGTGGACACCGCGAGCTTCCAGAGCGGAACGGCGGGCCAGGACCTGGGGCACTTCACTGTTGTGCTGGCGGACTACGCGCAGGCTTGCGGATACGCCACGAACGCCGATTACAAGATTGGCGGAACCACGCTGACGATCACGTTCCGGACGGTCGCGACCATGCCGTCCGTCCAGACCTATGCCCTCACGGATCTGGGCGTCGATTTCGCGCAGATCCCGAGCAGCACTACGGCTGGCAGTTGCGGCGACGTTGGGAACTCCGGCTCAGCCCATCCCACGCAAGGCACCGGCGTCAACATCACCGCCGCGGACGGCACCCACGTTGCAGGCACGTACGACCTCTTCGCGGATGCCACGCACGAGCTCCAGGGCACGTTCGATGTGCCGATCTGCCCATTCGACATGAGCATCAACCCAACGTGTTGCTTGCAGTAGATGCGTCGTCCGTTGTCGGGCGCACTGCTCGTCGCGCTGGCGGCGAGCGCGCTGGTCGCGGAGAGCGGAGCCGCACGCGCCGATACCCCTCCGCGCAGCAGCGAGGTCGCGCTCGTGCGCGAGGCGCCGTTCGACCACTGGTGTCTCGCACCGCTGTGTTCCGCGCCGGACCGGCATCCCTCTCTGGTCCGGCTGCCGACGCCGCGCTCCTCCAGCGCTCCGCGCGGCTTGCTGGAGGAGCGTCTGGATGACGTCCTCGCCAAGTCGCTCACCCGCGCGGCGCGAGAGGCCGCCGGATCGTCCTTCAACCTGGCGACGGTGGACCTGGTGGAAGCCATCGGCGCCGCGCTGGTGGCCGACGGGGACCAACTGGCGAAGCAAGGCGGCGTCGCTGGCGCGGTGATCCGGGCGGGGCTCACGTACCAACTCGATCGCACCGTGCCGCAGGCTCCCGGTTGCGACGGTGCGCGGCGCCTCGACGCTATCTACGAGGGCCTGGCGCTGAGCCCGGCGCTGGCGCCGCTCGGTTTTCCGATGCGGCGCGGTCACGTGCCGGCGGCCTGCGTGTCCACCGCGCGCACCACCGAGCACGCCGTGGACGCCGCCATCGCGCGCGCGCTCGTTCCGGCCGGGGCGCGTGCGGACGCCCGGGCGGTCGAAAGCGCCGTGGCCGACGTGCGCACGAGCTGTTCGCCCGCGCTGGCGGCTGCGTCCGCGCGCGCCACAGCCGCGCAGCAGGTCGCCCAGGCGAGCACGATAGTCGAGCTGGCCGACAAGCTGCGCGCGCTGCGCGCTACGCCGCTTCCGCCCCCGCCGGTGCCGGCGAGTCCGCCACCTCCCGCCGTCGACGACGCTGGAGTGGCCGACACCGACGCCGGTGCGCCGCCGCCGGCGCCGCCGCCTCCGCCTCCGCCGCCGTCGCCAGCGGCGCAAGCCTGCACCAAGGCCGTCGACGCGCTGGCCATCATCGATCCCGCGCGCCTCGAGCCGTTCGCGCAGCAAGGGCTGGCCGACGCGCCGCTGTCCGCGCTGGCCGCTGCGCTCGACACGCCGCCGTTGCCGTCGATGGCCGTGGTGACGCGCCTGGGTACGGGCACGACGTCGGCCGGCGATCTGCGCGCGCTGGTTGCGGCGATCGTACCGCCGGGCAAGATGCCGCTCGTCTCGGACGCGATCGCCGCGCTGCCCGCGGCGATCGTGTCCGTCGGCAACTCGGGGACGGTCGACCCGGGAGTGATCCGCAGCTACCTCGCTCGCCGCTACGACGTCGGCGACAAGGGTGTTCCCGTCCTGCGCTCGCTGTTGGGACTCGAGCCTACGCCGTGGGTCTTCGACTTGAACGGCGGCGTGCCGAGCGCGGACTTCGCGGAGCAGAAGGTCGTCGCCGATGCGAGCGTCGGCTACGCCACCCGCGAGATCGGCGTCATAGGCCGAGGCTGGGTCGACACGTACAACATCGACGACAGCCAGACCCACAACGACTACACCCACGCGGGCGGCTCGATCGAAGGCTGGTGGCTGTCCGGCGGCGCCACCGCCCAGCTTCGCGTGGAGCTGCGCGTGGCAGGCGCCTTCGACTACTACGACACGACGACCTATCCGCGGCAGGATGCACTGTCGAACTTCTACGACTTCGACTCGCGGATGGGGCGCGGCACGGCGTTCGTGGGCCTCCGCTACGGCGCTCCGGTCGATCGCGCGAGCCTCGCGCTCCTGGTTGGCGGCGGGATGCAGTACGAGGACCCCGACACGACGCAATCCACGGGCGCCCTGACCATCGGCCTGGCATCGCAGCAGAATACGTCCGCGCAAGCCGCGGCGCGCCTGCTGGTGCGTTGGCACATCGTGCCGAAGATCATCGGCGTGCGCCTCCGGGGGCACTCCGTGTACTTCAGCATTACCCGTGAAGAGCTGGACGCGTCCGTCGGCGGCGGCACCGTCACGACGTCGTCCACGGTGGATCAGCAGCAGCAGATCGAGGTCCACGGACGACTGTTCCTCGACGCCGACGTGGCGTCGTTCGGCGGCTTCATTCCGGCCGTGTTCGGCGGCCTCGACTACATCGGCATCCAGGGTACGTCGACCACGACGTCCGCGACCCTGCCCATCATCGGCGCCGGCATCACGCGCGAGTCGTGGTAGCGGGCTGCCGCCGACAGTAACCAACACACAATGCGAAACCCATCCATGTCGATACGCCGTACGCGAGTGAAGAACCTGTTCACGGGGCTGCTGGCGGGCGGCCTCGCCCTCGCGATCGCCACAAGCTGCAGCAAGACTGCACCTTCGAGAACGCCGGCGCCGGTCCGAGCGGCGCGTTGATCGCCTACGACTGCCGTCACGACCTGGAGGGCGAGCTGGTCACGGATGCGCGCTTCTGGCACGTCGTCGAGCAGGGAGGCGCGACGTACGTGTGGACCGACGGCCCGGACACCCCGACGCTCTACGCGCTGTCGAAGGACGAAGCGTGGCAGCAGCCCGCGTCATGCCGCTTCGCGTCCGGTGGGGCGAACACGGACGCCCAGCCCGAGGACTGCGCGCTCCCGGTCTATCCCGACATCGGCAAGGCCGTCGGCGCCGGGTTCGCCGGCCTCTGGGTGAGCTGCGACACCCCCAACGCCACGGCGCCCGGAGACTGCGACGTCGACTTCGCCGGCGCGAGCCCGCCCGGCAACCCGCGGTGGGCGCTGTACATCGACGCGCGCGGGTTCGGGCAGAAGCTCAGGGTCGACGGCAGCGCCTACGCGGCCCAGCCGACGGCGTGCAACGCGGCGTTCCGCTTGGCTACGCGGCAACTCGTACTCCAACCGGGGGACCCGCCGGTCGACGTGGCGCTCGGGTTCGTCATCCAGAGCGACATCCCCTTCGGCGATGTCACCATGGGACCGGATAGCTTCCAGGAAGTCGCCACGGTGACCACTGGCACCGGCACCGCGCCGGGGAAGTATCTGGTCAGCAACAACGGCGGAACGTTCGACTACAAGCAAGTGCCACTCCCCAGCGGTTTCGTGGATCCGTGCGCCGGCGTCGAGCCGCCGTTCACCTGGTGACGAGCCGCCATGCCGGCATCCGATCTCGACTTCTGGAACAGCCGCTACGCCGCGACCCACGACTACGTCTTCGGAGACGCGCCGAACCAGTTCCTGGTCGCGAAGGCCGGCGCGCTGCCCGCAAGCGGGCGCGTGCTCGCGGTCGCCGACGGCGAGGGGCGCAACGGCGTGTGGCTGGCCGCGCGCGGCCTCGACGTGGTCTCGCTCGACTTCTCGCCGGCGGCGCAGGCGAAAGCGCGCCGGCTCGCCGAGCGGGTGGGCGCGGCGCCGGAGCTCGTCGAGGCCGACGTGCACGAGTGGGACTATCCGGAGGCCGGCTTCGACGCGGTGGTCGAGATCTTCACGCAGTTCTCGGCGCCCGCGAATCGCGAGCGCAAGTGGGCGGGGATGCGGCGCACGCTGAAGCCCGGTGGCGTGCTGATCCTCCAGGGCTACACGCCTCGCCAGCTCGCGTTCGGCACCGGCGGTCCGAAGTCCGTCGAGAACCTCTACACCGAGCCGATGCTGCGCGCGGCCTTCGGCGACTGGCACATCGATCATCTCGTCGAGGAAGAGGTCGAGATCTCCGAGGGTCCGGGCCACTCCGGCCCCTCCGCGGTGGTCGGGCTCGTCGCGCGCAAGCCGGCGTGACTCGACGGCGCGATCAAGGCGGCCGTGGCTGCTCCCGACCGGGTGACGCGATCGGCGAGCAAGCGGCGCAACGCGACGATGTGCCCGCCCAGCGCCGCGACCACGAGGATCCCCGGAAGCCACACGTAGGCAGGCGCGCCGGTCGGGCGCTGGGGCGAACGCTTCCTCGACAAGCCCAAGCTGTTCGGCTCCCACGCTCGGTCTCTTGAACGATGCCGCGAGCCGCGCGTACTACGGCGCGGCCCCAAGCTGCCGCGCCTCCATGCTGCTGCAACACGCCCGCGACTGAACGCCGATCTTGCAAAGCGCTCGGTCGGTTTCAAGCTATTCGTATCGCTCTTCGTATCCATCGCGGCGGGGAACTTCAA
Source organism: uncultured delta proteobacterium (assembly GCA_963775185.1). Taxonomy (GTDB): domain Bacteria; phylum Myxococcota_A; class Polyangia; order Polyangiales; family Polyangiaceae; genus JAPSGB01. Next base: position 341,421 of record CAVZIE010000028.1, read on the forward strand.
ACCGTTTTGACGGACGTTTCGCGACGAGAACGGTCGCCTGGTGATGAGCCACATCCATTTGATCGAAAATTCGGGGGAATGCTCCAACAGTCCGTGTCACGCCCCATGAACGTCGTCGACACCGGACGAGTCAGCGCGCAACGGACCACGGTATACGCGACAGTGCTGATGGCCCTGGTGGGCGGCATCGTCACCGCGGTATTCGTGTGGGCGTTCGTGCGCCGACCGGTGCAACGCTTGGTGGCTGCACCGAGCGAGTGGCCAATGCCGGGCTGGACACTCGCATCCCAGTGAAGGGGACCGGCGAGCTTGCCGAGTTGGCCAAAGCCTTCAACCGCATGACGGCGGACCTGGAACGAGGGCGCGCACGCACCGCACAAGAGCGCTACGGCCAGCGAGGGTCTGTGCACCACCCGACGCGCTCGCGTGACCGAATGGCCGTAGATGCCGGGTTGGAGGACCGTCCCGAACGCGAAGCGCCCGCCCGCATATTGCACACCGAGTGCGAGTCGCGTACTGCCGCTGCCGAACGTCACGAAGCCGATCGCCTTCCACGTGCCGCGCTGCTCCCAGTCGGCATGCGCGATCGCGGTGGGCTACGGCGCGGGGACCCGCCCGATGGGATCGTCGGCCAGGTTGCGCAGGAACTGGGTCGCCTGGACGCGGGCCGCTTGCACGTCGAACACGACGAAGTGCCCGTCGTCGTTCGGTGCGGGATGAAACTGGGCAAGGATGCCGGACGCCGCCCCGCCGGCGATGTTGCCCGACAGGCCGGAGGCCGGGACCGTGACAGGTTGGAGGCCGCTGTACGCGTCCTCCGCCACGGGATGGATGACAGGCGCTTGCACCGGCAGCCCCATGGCGACCGCCCCGACTTCCTGGCTGTGCGGCGGCGCATACGTGTCGCCCTTGCCGTCCTCGTTGACGCCCTCGGTGACGTAGACGCTCTTGTTGTGGAAGCCCGACCGCGGGTCGAGCGTGATGTGCCCGACGTAGTTGATCGGATCGGTGACGTCCGCGCCGGTCTGGATCATGGAGACGATCGGGTGCCAGAGGTTCTCCTCCTCGAACTCCGACGGGTGGAGCCCCATGAGGACTGTCTGCACGAGCTTCGCGATGGACGGCGACGGGCTCTCCTTCTCGAGTAGCGCGATCGCCGTGAGACTCCCGGATCCGCTGAGAACGCCGCCAAGCACGCGGTCGTCGCTGGCGAGGAACAGCGGCCCGTTCTGGCTGCCCTGGGAGTGGCCGAAGAACAGGATCTTCGAGGCATCGAACTTCACGTCGGCGGCGCCCGTCACGCTCGCCGGCACGATCATGTGCGACTCAGCGAACAGCCGGACGCGCTGCATCTCGTCCACGGCGCCTTGGCGGAAGTTGGTGCGGAACGCTTCGCCGTTCTGGACGTTGTACGTGTAGACCTCCTCCTTCTGCGGGTCGTCGTTCGGCGGCGCGCCGGCGCGATCGCCGTGGAACGGCTGGTCGATGCCCATGGACGCGATGCACTTCTGGGCAAGAAGATCCGCCGTTGGCGCGTACGGCGAGAAGTGACTGCGGTAGTCGCCCGTCGTGCCGTGCGCCTGCAGAACGATGGGATAGCCGGCCGCAGGCATGGGACACGCCGACGCCTTGGGCACCGCGAGCATGAAGCGCAGGTTGGCCTCGCGCTGGACGACCGGCTTGCCGTCCTTGAACACGAAGCCGCCGCCGTCCGCCTCCGTAATGAACGGGATGTTGCCGGCCTGGAAGTCCGGCGACGGACCGTAGCGCCCGTGGAAGGCGTCGTAGTTGGCCGTCGCTTCCGCGTCCACCTTCTGCCAATCGCTGGCAATCGCCTGGGGCGCGGCATAGCTCGTGTTGATCCAGTCGTGGATCGCGAACAGCTCGGCGGTCGGGTCGGACGTGGTGAACACGGACAGATGGACGATGTGCGCCGGCGTTATCCCCGCCGAGCCGAGCACGGAGATCGCAGACGCCCAAGCGTCCGCGATGGGCTTGGTGAGCGCGCCGGCCGCATCGACACCCAGCACCTGTCGCAGCTCGGGCGCGGGGCCGACCGCGGAGCCGTCGGTGGCCTTGACGCCGTCGGTGACGACGATGGCGTAGCGCGTGTGCGCGCGCAGCGGGTGGCCGAGCGCGGGCATGAAGCTCAGGGTGTGCTCGGGCCAATAGACGCCCGGCATGTCGCGGTAGTAGAGCGCGACGAGCTTCCGCGTCCCTTTCTCGGGCGAAGCGTCGTCCACGTCCACGAGCTGCACGGCGGAGTCGGCCTGGACGCTCGCTGCAGGGTCCGCGGGCAGCGTCGCGTCGTTGATCGATCCCGTGAAGCGGAGGTAACCCGCCGCGGCCGGCGAGAAGCCGTCGACGTCGCGGTCCACGAGCGCGAGGTAGCTGTCGAGGATCGGGATGGCTCGCGGGTTCGGGTACCCGGCGTAGTGCGGCGTCCCGTCGGCGTCCTTGCGGAAGTCGCTGGGCCACGGGTGATCGAAGAACGTCTCCTGGGCAAGGTCGTCGAGGCTTGCCGGCACCGCGAACAGGCTCAGCACGCCCGGCTGCCCGCCGTCGTTGCTCCCGCCGCCCGAGCCCGTGTCGCTCGACCCGCAGCCGACGCACGGAGCCGCAAGCACGACCCCCAGCCACAAGCCCCAACGCCAAGCGTTCATTTGCCTGTTTGTACCACTGTCGCAGCATCCACGTCGCGATGAGCTGATTCCAAAGGCGGTTCCGCGCCGGACCGGCAGGCCTTTCCCGGCAGAACCTGTTTCAAGCGCGCGCCGTGCGGGGACAGGGCCTGGCGCGACCGCAAGAGACCAGCGGCGCGACGCGGGGAAGGTCGCCAGCGGCGCGACGCGGGGAAGGTCGCGTGACTGAGATTCTGTTAATTATTCCAGCCATTTGCGCGCATGCCGAAGGCTACGCTCCGTGAGCGCCCCGATCAAGTCGAACGGCCCGTCGGCGACTGCTGACAGCGAGTCGTGGCTGCGCTCAGCACATGCGGCGCCACCACGCCGCAGGCGGGACACAGCACCATCCGAGCCCGGGCGATCTCGTCGGGTGTCGCCATCAGTCGCCTTTGTCGCGGATCAAGCTGCGGCGCGGCGTCGCGCGTGCTGGCAGCGCGGCTCGATACTGCTTCTCGCAGCGCTGCTTGCACGCCCGCTCGCAGTTGTCCCGGGCCTTGCCCTGTGCGCGTGTGCGGTCGAGCTTCTCCTGCTGCGACGATCCCGGCGCGCAGCCGCTGGGTTCCGCGCCGGACCGGCCTACCCCACCAAGAGATCCCGAGCTCGAGCTCCATCGAGCAACGCACCCCGACTCCACGTGCGCCGGTATCCGATGTCGCCGCAACAGCGCGCAGACGCTGACGGAGAAACAGCATGTTATCGGGAGTTTCGCCGCCACGACCCTGGTCGTGTGATTTTCAAGCTTTGCCCCATTGGCTAGCGTTGTGCTTGTCCGCCGTAGCGTTGCTAGTGGTCGGGTGCGGTAGCGACAGCAGCTCGGGAAGCAGCGCCAGCTGCCTTTCGCAGTGCAATGCGGCTCAGGCATCGGGCTGCACGAGCATCACCAATTGCGACGGCTTCTGCGAGTCTTCTCCCAAGGTCGCGAGCAAGGCGGGCTGCGGCAGCCAGTGGTCGGCCTTCGACGAGCGTGCAAGCGTGCGAGGTCGATTCGAAGTGCGGCTCCGAGGTGATCTAGTCACGTCCGCGTGCGCCGGCATCCAGAGGGGATTGTCGGTCCGGCGCGGTATCGGCGGGCAAACCAGCGCGGGCCTGGGCGGCGCGGCGCCAACTATTCGCGAAGCCTGGCGCTCGCCGCCGACCGCGACAGGCGGATGCGTTGCGACACCCAGGCCCCAGACTGGCCATTCAGATCGACGTCGACCCTGCGAATGCCGTAGCGCGACGCCACTGCTGCATCGCGGTCGTTTGATCATCGAGGGATGTCTGTCGACCGGTTTCATCGTCCGCCACGCCGACGGATCGGCCTGCGGGCAGGTCGCGTCGCCGGAACGGATCGACAACGCCGCGCGTGCGCTGTCGGCGCTGCGCGGGCTCGGGATCTGGTGCCGGTCCGGCGCGGAACCGCGCTTGCCGGACCGCGGGATACCGCGCCGGGCCGGCAACAGGCCTGGCGTTCGCGTTCCTCGACGACGCGCGCGTTGGGGTCACGCTGATCCAAGCGGCGACGAAGCCCCACGCTGCCCGCTGCTGCCAGCGCGAGCCGCCGTGCTACCCTCGCACCGATGGCGGAGTCCGGACGTCTCCCACTCGACAAGCCAGCCGCCGACGCACCTACGTACGATTGGCGCGGCGTGGATCTCACCCTGATCCGCGATCGGTTGGCGATGACGCCGGCGGAGCGCATGGCTTGCGTAGACGCGATGCTCGAGTTCCTGGCGCTGGTGAGGCCGGAGCAGTCCGGGTCGTCCGAGCGCAGATCCGGGTCCTGTCCATAGAGCGGCTGATCGCCGTGAAGCGGAAGCTGTCCCGTCCCAAGGACCAGCTCATGCTGCTCCAGCTCGAGAGCCTGCTGGACGAGCTGCGCCGCAAGCCGTGAAGTCCCGGCGTCGCGCGCCGCTATCCGAGGATCTTCTTCCACCAGGAACGCTTCGCGGGCGGCGGCGCGGGCGCTGTGGGCGCGGTGGGCGGAGCCGCGGGCGGTTCTGGGCGCGGCTCCGGCACCACGGGCGACGTCGTGGCGAGCGTCTGGAGCCGCTCCAGCGTGACGTCCTGCTCGAAATCGATCGCGCCCTGCGCGGTGGTCGTCACGGACGGCACGTTGACCTTCAGCGTGATGTGCGAGACCGCGTGGGCACCCAGGCCGCGTGCGCTGGGCCTGCGCGAGTTGAAGACCCAGAGCGCCTCCAGCACGTCGAGGTAGCGGAGCGCGATCCGTCCCATCGCCTGGGCGTCCAGGCGCACGTCCGTGCCGGTGCGCTCGCGGAAGTCGGCGGCGATCCCGAAGACGACGTTGGTGAGCGTGTCCGGCGCGAACACGCCCGACAGCGCGCTCGCCGCCGCGCCGCGGAATGCCGCCAGCGGCGGCTCGCCGCGCCCGCTGCGCTCGGCCAGCGCTTGCTCGAAGGCGGTGACCTCCGCCGGGAAGCGCGTGTGGATGCCGACGAATTGCGCCGGCTCCGCCGACGCCTGTGCCTCGCCGGTGTCCAGATCGCTGGTCGCTTCGCAGAAGCGGCACGTGACGAAGCGGTCACCCGGAACGGGGCGGGGGAGCGGTCCGCCGCAGCGACCGCAGATGAGCACCTGCGCCATGTCCCGTTCTATCACGTCTCCCGCCGGTCCTCGCACGGCGGGATACCGCGCCGGACCGGCAACACCCGGATCACGCGAGGTCGAAGCGGTCCAGCTTCGTCACCCTGTCCCAGGTCGCGACGAACGTGGGCTTCCACTCCGTGGCCATGTCGAGCAGGCGGGCTTGCCGGTCCGGCGCGGTATCCCGAGCAGCGCCTTCGCGGGGCACGTCGCCATATCCCGGAAGTCGCAAGTGGGTCCGGCGCAGGCCCCGATCAGTCGGACGTCGGGCGGGAGCGCTGCGCCGTCGCCGACGTTCAGCGCACCGCAGATCTCGCCGCTCGCGCATTCGTCCGGTGACTCGCAGATCTTGTCGCAGTTGCGCTGGTTGAAGGAGGGCATGCCTGCACGACTCGCCCAGCTGCTGCTTGCCGAGCGGCTTGTCGCAGACGGTCGGCATGTCGACGCGGCCGCTGAAGTCCAAGGTGCACTTTGGCGCGGCCGGATCCGCGCAGTCTTGCGCGTACACGTCGCACGCCTCGCCCGCGCCGGGTCCGTCTTGCGCCGCGTCGCTGGCGGCATCGGCGCGGGCCTCCGGCGCGCCGCTCGCACCACCTTGTCCCGCCGCGGCCGCGTCTGCAGTGGCGCCGCCCGCGCCGCCGGTGGCCGACGGCGTGCCGCCGTTGTCGTTGCCGCCTCCGCAACTCATCGCAAGCGACAGGCACGTCGCCGCGCACCAGCCCCACGTGCCCTCACCATGACTCGCCATGATCATGGTGGTCTACTGGGTGGACTCCGCTGGGTCCCGGTGCCCCTATCCCGATTCGTTCTCCCGCTAGCTGCCGAATGCCTCGAGCGCGACCACCAGCACCGGGGTGTCGTGGGTCAGACGGAGGCTGCCCCGGCGCGCCTGGCCCTCGTCACCCACGTAGGCGTCCTTCTGCCCCATCCCCACCATCACGCCGTCGTGTCGATGGCGTGCGGTCGAAGTCTGCGTTCCGCTGTAGATGCCGAGATCGAAGCGGATGACATCGCCGCGCCCGGTGCCCGCTGCGAGTACGACGTCATGGTGGTTCGACCCGGCATGCGACAACGCCGCGGCGACGGCGATCTTCGCCGTCTTCACCGGCTCGAGCCGGAGGACCCGCATCCCCCCCGGCAAGTGGACGGAAGCGCCGGCCCAGTACTGCGCCGGACCTTGCACGACGAGGAGAGCGTCGACGCCCGACGCGCTGGTAGCAGCGCGCCAGAACCCGACCCGGTTGCCGCCGTCGCCGAGCTGATCGCGCCCGGCAAGCGGTCGGGCCGCGCCGAGCGCCGCCGTCACGTCGCTGCGCGCGGCCGCCGCGCTGGTCTGCGCGCCCGGGCGGGTCGGGGCCTCGGCCAGCGCGGCCACGGTCTGTTCCTGCCACGACACGAAATCACCTTTCGGCGTCGCCACGTGGCTGATTGCTACCAGGCTCGTGGATGACGAACCGTCGGTCCCGCGGCGCACTATCTGGGCGAGGCCGACGCTTCCGCCCTTCTTCGTCAGCGCCGACCCGTCGAAGGAAAACCACCGCCCGGCGACCTTGGGGTCGTTGATCCGCGCGCGCACGCCGCCGGCGCTGACCACGACGTCTTGCTTCGGCAGCTTGTCGGACGATGCGGCAGTGGCGGGCGCGGCCTTCTGGGCATGAACGAGGGCGGGGAACACGAGCGCGCCGCCGACCAATAGCGACGAGAGGGTGCGGTTTTTCATGCTCGCATCCTAGCCGTCGCGCGCGCGGTTCTGCAACCGCTGTCGCGGTCACGCACGCGTCACGAGGCGGCCTACGAGCACTCGCAGCCGGCGACCTTGCACGTCGGCGTCACGTGAGCGTGTGGTTGCCCGAGTCGTCGTCCACGCCGAGAATCGCGGCGGCTGCTCAGCGAGCCAGCGCCATCAACGACCACGTGTCCTGCACGTCGGCGGAGTCGCGCTCGACCCAGTAGATGGTCGAGGAGGTGAGCACGAGCTCCGTCGGCCAGTCCACTCCGTCGACCAACGTCTCGACCGCGCCGTCGCAAGATCGGATCCTCACGAGCGCCCGGCGTCCGGGGTCGGGGGCGTCGCGTCGACGACGCCGGCCCCGGCGTCGTCGCGGTCCCGCTCGACACGCCCGCAAGCGCCCGACACCGCCAGCACGGCGAGCCCCACCCGCCAGATCCGCTTCACCCCAGGCATTCTACTCCTCGCAGATGTCCCCAGCGGCGGACCGGCTGATTCCGCGCCGGACTAGCAGGATTCGCATCGAGGCCACGTCAGCCCCGCGTGCGGACCGGGTCGCCGCGGGCTGGATTGTCAACTCCGCCGCGATCTCGTTCAGAAGAGCCCGCGCGTCTTCTCGTGAGCCAGCGCGGCCTCGTCGATGTCGATGACGAGCCGGAACCACTCCATGGTGGGCGCCGGGTGCAGCCGCAGCCAGACGCCGTCCGGCAGGTAGTTCGACGTGTTGCAGAACGTGCATTCGACCGTGCGGGACGACCCGTCGACGTGCAGGCCCGCGCCGCACGACATGCACGGCATCGCCATGGGGTGCGCGGCCTGCGGAGCCGGGCCCGCGGCGGGCGCCTCGCCGAGCAGCCAGCGCGCATACGGGAAGTGCTGGAGCAGCGACGGCTCTGCATCGCGACAGCTGCAGCTGAAGCCGCACGCGCACCGGTACGCGCCGCTCGCCGCGCCCGCCGCCAGCGCTTCCGGCGCCATGAGCTGACCGCAGCCCGGGCAGCCCGCGGGCCCGCGAAAGCACTCGACGTGGATGTCGGACGAGTCGGTTCCGCCGACGTGCCCTTCCTCGAGCCTGAACAGCAAGCTCGTGTTCGTCGGGCCGACAAGCCTTTGCGTCCACCAGGCGAGATCGTTCTGGAGCAGATCGGTCGTCGACTGGCAGTTCGAGCACAGCATCGTCGTCCGCATGTGGTTCACGGGGACGCGCTGCTGGCACTCCGGGCACGTGATCGACTGCCGGTACGAGATCCCCATCAACATGGCCGCCCTCCGCGCCGGCGACCATAGCACGGGCGTGCGTGACGCGGACACGGCTACGGGTTCATGATGACGTCGGCGTTGTTGTTGGTGTCGTTGAAGGACAGGTTCTGGCCCTGCACGCAGTAGTCGATCGAGTCGTTGCCTGCTGTCGTTGTGAAGCTCAGCGTATTGCCCGAGGTGGTGTACGTCCCGGTGACCAGACCGCTGTCGCCGACGCCTCCCCAGTAGTGACAATCGCATTGCGTCGATGCGCTGCCCACGCAGTAGGTCGGGAACGAAATGCGTTCTCGAGGGTCGAGCGCGCCTGATCGCACGAAGTGATCGAGACCGCGGTCATGCACGCCGCCTGCATCGTGAGCACTGCTGCGATGCCGTAGGTGAACGAGTGATCGAAGGTGAGTCCGCTGGTGTCGAAGTCGAAGAAGCCGGCCGCCTTCATCGACGAAGTTCCCGACGATGTGCCGGTGCAGGTCGGGAAGCCGCCGGTCGCTGGAAGCGTGCCGTTGAAGCAGAATCCACCGACATCGTAGTGCGGCCCGAGGGCGCCGCCGCACGCCGAAGGCAGGTTGCAGCCACCGCTCGTGTCCACGCCGTTGGTCTCGAGCACGGCATAGCTGGTGAAGTGCGACAGCGGCGCGAGCAGGTACGAGCCCGCAACCACCGACGGCAGGGGGATCCACAGCGACGCCGCCGTATCCAGCCACGCCGCCACCCAGCGCTTGCCGGACGCCGGTGTACCTGTGACCGGAAGCAACAACAGGCCGGCCTCGTCGAACGTCGTGCCGTCCGGACTGAAGTCGTAGACCTTGCCGCGGATGTCGCCCGCGCGCGGCAGCCCGGACGTGCTCGAAGTGGAGGATCCGGTGATCATCGTGTCGGTCTGGACCGAGTTCTTCACGAACCGGAGCTCGGAACCGTCCACATCGAGCACGCCGCCGGAAGCCACGGTGATCTGGGCGGACGTGCCGCTGCTGCTGCCCGCGGAGCCGCCACCGCCCGCGGTGCCGCTACTGCCCGCACCACCGTCGGTGCCCGCGCCACCGCCCGTCCCGGCGCCGGCGGTACCGCTCGCGCCTGCGCCGCCGTCGGTGCCCGCGCCACCGCCTGTGCTCGAGCCGGCCGTGCCGCCGCTGCCCGCACCGCCACCGGCGGTTCCACCGCTGCCCGCTGCTCCGCTGGTGCCGCCCGTGCCGCCGGCGCCCGCTGTTCCGCCGGTGCCCGCTGTTCCGCCGGTGCCCGCTGTTCCGCCGGTGCCCGCTGTTCCGCTGGTGCCACCGGTGCCCGCTGTTCCGCTGGTGCCACCGGTGCCCGCTGTTCCGCCGGTGCCGCCGGTGCCGGAACCGCCGCTGCCAGCGTCGGTGCCGGCCGCGCCCCCGCTGCCACCCGCCGAATCGTCGCTGCTGCACGCCGTCGAAAGCGCAAGCCCGGACACCACCGCCCCAAACAAGATTTTCCGGAACAACATCTCTCCTCCATCCCCCGCACTCCGCGGGAAGGATTCAACCGATCCTGCATCCTACGGGCAGTGCCGGGCACGCGTCGTTCCCACGAACATGGGGGGCTACGCTGGGCGCCGGCGTGACCGGCGCGCCCGGCGCCGTCCAGCTCTGCATCTGGAGGGCGTCGATGACGCTGGACCACCCAGGCTCGGGTTGTACGCTCCGCCGCGATGGGGGTGACCGCACGCCTGCTCGTGCTCGGGGTCAGCGCCGCGCTCGCGGCGTGCGGCGCGCGCTCGTCGATCCTTGGCGCCAGCGGTGCGTCGCCGGAAGGCGACGCACCAGCGTCGGGCGGCGCCGCGGGCGCGCCGACAGTCGAGGACGCGGGCCCGGAGCATGCCGACGCCGCGAAGGGCTGCACGCCAGGCGACCTCTCGACGTGGCGCAGCGAGACCTACCGGGACACCGGGGACTACGAGCGCGCCGCGGTGGCCCTGAGCGGCGCACCGTGGGTCGCGCTCAAGGTGAGGGGCGCCAACATCGTGCTCGTGAAGCTGGGTGTCGACGGCGACCAGGGCATCGTCGTCCAGGATCGCGTCGAGATCGCGGATTCGCCCGTGTACCCTGTCGGGCTCGACGTCGACGATCGCCGCTTCGTCCTGCTCACGACCACCGCCATCAACTGGAACGGCGACGTGGAGCTGTGGCGAATCGATCGCGCGGGCGGCGGTACGATCCGCGTGCCCGTGGGCAACCCGCCCGCAGATCCGGCGTTCACCGTCGGCTCGTCCCTCGGGCTCGCCGGCGACGACGTGGTGTTGGCGTATTCGCGTCTCGCCGACGACCACGGCACGGTGGAGCTTCGCGACGACCAGCTCCAGATCATCCACAGCCAGCCGGTCGGCAGCTCATCGTTCACGACGGTTTCGACGAGCGCCGGCGTCGACGTGTATGTCGGCTCGGCGAGTCGCGTCCACGCCGGCGGCGGCGCGCTCGAGCAAGCCGACGTGGATCCCGCCTGGCCCGTGATCGGCGGGCTCGACGGCTTTCTCGTGGAGATGGGCAGCACCATCCGCTTGACCGACGGCACCCACGTCGCGTCGGCGGAGTGGCCCCACACCCAGATCTCGACGCCCGCGATCGTGCGCACCGACGGCAACCGCGCCGCCTTCGCTCTCGAGACGGAGCTCACGGCGGTGGTCGGGCACGTCACCGGCGGCAAGCTGGAGTGGCTGCGCATCGAGAGCACCCCCGACGCGCCGGGCATTGGCGTCGGCCTCATGCCGGTCATCGAGAGCGGCAGGCTCGGGATTCTCTATCTCGGCCTCGAAATCCCGCACCCGGAGCAGCCGCTCCGCTACTACGGCCTCGCGTGCCCTTGATCGCGGGAGGCATCCCGGCGCGCAAGCCCAGGGCTCGCCGACGCGCTTCACGATTGCCGCGGCGCGGGCGAGCGCGCGGGTTCCGTCGCAGCTCGTGGACGCGGTTCGGTTATATGTGCCCGGAACCTTTGTGAAAAACACTATCGCACAGGCTGTCGGGATGGCGCTCCTGCAATTTTCAGGGTCGCCTTGGGCCGCTTCGTTTAATCTCGGTTACCGGGTGGAAAGGCTAGTTACGCTGACCAGCGATGGGCCGGAACGGATCCGCCGCGCGGCGCTGCGCACGCTGATGACGACGGTCGGTGCAGAGATCGGCCTGTTCTACCGCGCGGTACGTCATCAGGGGCGGCCGGTGCTGTGCGACGTATTCAGCGAAAACTCGGCTCAACTGAACCAGGTGATGGCGCACTTCGTCAGCACGGGCCCGCCGGCCGGCGCAGCGTGTGATGAGTCGAGCGTCTCGGTGCGGGCAAGGCGTGGCGGTTGGACGCTGGGGGCGCCGCCGCCGAAGGCACACCAGCGCTTCGCCCGTCTGCTCGCGGACTTCCAGAGCCCCGATGCCTTCGCAGCGCTACCCGTCTACGCGCAGCTGTATGAGCCGCTGCGCGTCGTCGACCAGCTTCGGTTGCTGACTTATCAAGATGGGGCGTTCGCGGGTTGGATTGGCGTCATGCGTCGCCGCGGATCCCCAGCGTTCACCAGTCGTGAGCAGCGCCTCGCCAACGGCTTGGTGCGGAGCACCCAACGAGCGCTCACGTCCGCGGTCGCCTTGGCCAGCGTCGGCATCGCGGGGCCGCTGCATGCAGTCTTCGACGGCGCGGGTGAGCTCGACTGCGCCAGCCCAGAGCTTGCGAACTGGCTCACCCTGGACCGCCTCGGCCTGCTGAAGCGCGTCGTGCGCGACCTCGACGCGAACGAAGCCAACGAGAAAGGTAACGGTCAGCTCGACGGCGTTGGCATCCGTTGGACTCGTCTCGCCTCGCGGAGCAAGGTTCGCTACCTCGCGGTAGTACAAGAGTCCGAGTCGATCCGGCGGCTGTATCCACGGACCTTGACACATGTTGAACTCGAGGTGGCCCGAGCGGCTGCGCGAGGTCTGAAGATCAAAGACATCGCCGCGAAGCGCGAAGTCTCCATCAACACCGTGAAGTTTCACCTACGCAACGCCTACGCCAAGCTCGACGTCACAAGCCGAGTGGAGCTCGCCCGAGCCCTGGACAAGACTCACTCATGAAGATCGTCCTAATCCATGGCGCACCGTGCCTGCCCTCGTCGTGGGAACCGATGCGCCCATTCCTTCCCTCCGACACGCTGGCTCCAGAGTTGCGCGACTGCAGGGTCCCCACCACGCCCGCGACGAATATTTCCGGCTGGCTGGATGACCTCGCGGAGCAGTGCGAGGGTCTCTCCGAGCCGTTGACGCTGGTTGGCCACTCTTCGGGAGCCTGGTTGGCGCTCCGAGTCGCGGAGCGTCTACCGGAACAGGTCGCCCGAGTCGTCAGCCTGTCCGGGCACGCCGAGGAGCCCGAAAGCCACGCGCAAGAGATGCTCGGATTCGCCGAAGCGCTGGAGTCCGGCGCACTGACGCTCGAGGCTGCCAGCGACATCGCGTGTCAGCGCTGGCTCGTGCCCAGCGAGAAATACGAAGCGCAGCGCGCTGCAGCGCGGCAATTCTTCGAGGAGATGGGAGTGACTTGCCTCGCGCGCTCCCTGCGGCGCACCGCGGAGATGAGCGAGTTCCCCGAGCTGCGAGTGAAGGCCATCCCCGAGGTCGTGGTGATCCATGGCACTTCGGACCAAGCCGTTCCCCTCGAATGGGCGCGAGCCGCCGAGCGCGCAGCGAAGTCTTATCGCGAGGTGCTGCTCGACACCGCGTCCCACTTCTTGCAGTGGTCACACCCAGAAGACGTTGCCGCGGCGATCGTGGCGAGCGGCTCCAGATCAACCTCGCCATCCGTGCCCGCGTAGCCGACACGGCCGCCCCTCGATCGTGCCCCACCGAACGGGTCGGAAGATGGCCAGCCTAAAGCGGCGTCTCCTCCCACAGGTAGAACCCGGTGTCCCGGTCGTCGGCAGGGGCCTCGACGAGGCCGCTCGTGTGCCCGTTCAACTCTGCCGAGCGGAAAAACACGGTCTTCCCGTCACCGCCAATGCGTACGAAATCGTAGTTCGGAAGGCTCGGGTTCGTGGGGTCGGGGTCATGAATGACCGAGCCATCGGCGTAGAGGTTGAGCTGAACCATCGCTTGAGTGCCCGCGTCGTAGCGATACAGGCCGAAGTTGGTGTCTCCGTCGAGGAGAGTCTGGTAAGCGGCTAGCGCCACGTAGCCCCCATCGGCGCTGACGTCGTACTCGTGGTAGTTGGCTAGCTTTCCGTTCGGACTCACGTTCAACAGGCGCAGATCGTTGGTGCTGAAGCGCTTCCAATACAGACCGTAGGTGCTCTTCAGTGGCGTCGACGTCAGCTCGTTGCCCGAAGGAAACACGAGCACGTCGCCATCTTCGCTCAGCATGAAGGGGCCGTCGGCGGTCGCGGGGGTGCCACCTGACTCGGTCGCCACGAACTCGATCTTGTTCGCCTCCATATCGAAGCGCAGCAAACACGAGAGGAACCCGGGGCACGGTTCGCCGCTCAGCTTGGCTACCAGGACCTTTGCGTTGGCCGAGACTTGGAAGTCTAGAATGAGCGGCGCCTTGCTCACGCCCCAGGACACCCAGGTGCGCTCTCCTGTATCCATATGGAGACGCCAGATGTCGGTGGGGCTTAGGTAGGGAGGCCCGCCGGGCCTGCCCTCGCGTTGATCCGTGAAGAACACTTCTCCGGTGGGAGCAACCGTCACCGTCGTGCTCATCTCGTCCGGGAAGCCGGCGAAACTCGTGACGCCCGTCTTGAGGTCATGCACATAGGAGCAATCGGGGGTGTGTAACGTCCCCTCGACGAAACCAGGCGCGAGGTGGGCGTTGCTGATCAAGGCGACGTGAGAGCAGTCGCCGCTCAGGGTGCGATGCGACGCGGCCAAGCCAACTCCCACCAACGATGATTCGGCAAAGGTTTCCCCAGTCGGGTTTGGGTTGCCCTGACTGTCCACACTCGCGTGGATGAAGTCGCCCTTTGCGATGTCCAGTACGTAGACTTGCTCATCCGCACCTAGACCATCGTCGTGCCCGACCAGGAGTGCCTGATCACCCGAGTTGGTAAACGCCACGCAGCCGGCCGATGAAGCCATCGACAGGCGGGTAAACACGCTCGGGGGATACAGCTTGTGTGGTTGCGCGAGGCGCCCGACACGGCGAAAGCTGCCGTGGAGCGGCGGCTGCCAGGTGCCCGAAGTGCCGGCGCTTCCGCCGCTCCCGGCGTTCCCTGAGGAATTGCCGGAGCCGCCGCTTGCGCTGGAGCCGCCGCTTGCGCTGGAGCCGCCGCTTGCGCTGGAGCCGCCGCTTGCGCCGGAGCCGCCGCTTGCGCTGGAGCCGCCGCTTGCGCTGGAGCCGCCGCTGCTCGAGCCTCCGTTGCTGGTTCCTCCAGCGCCGCCGGAGCCTCCGCTGTCGGAGCCGCCACAGGCTACGGAGAGGCCGGCCAGCGCAAGGCCGGCGAACGCGAAGCGCGCGGTGTGTGTGCCGTTGCTACGTGGTAATTGCTGCATGTTTCCTCCGAATGAGCCGGCGGTCAAATCCCACACTTGCGCCCTAGACAGGCGGTGACTCCGTTGCACGCCGCGGGGCACTGACTCGTCCCCGTGCAGACTTCCCCCTCCCACAGGCAGGTGCTCGTGTTGCACTTCGCGGCTACCGGGCTGCCCCCGGACGTGGCGCACTCGAATGTTGGTGAGCCACTGCGCGGCGCGCAGGGAGTGTTCAGCTGTCCATTGAAGGTCGTTGGACCGGCGCAGGGAGTGCCGGGGCCGGTGCCGCCGATCTCCTGGCCTGTTTGGGGGTCGAGGCGCATGACACGCACTTCTTGGTCGAATCTGCCTGCGACCAGCAGCTCCCCGTAGTCATCCGAATTGGCGGTAACCGGCGAGTCCTGTGCGGGAGTACCGAACTCGAGCCCCCAGAGCGGAACGCCGGAGGCGCCAAGGGCGACCACCGCGAAGTCGGAGCTGCCGCCGAAGTAGGTCTTGCCTTCAAGAGGCTTGAAGATGATCCACGTGCTGAAGAGCACGCCCCGGCTCGTGAGAATCGTACGGAAGTTCTGGCCTGGGCCTGTAAGCCCCATGCCTTCGTGTTTCCGTAGCAGATTTCCTTGGAGGTCGACGACTCCCTGAGCGAAGACGCCGCCTTGCGTCGTGATGCCGAGCTGTGTGCCATCGAGGGTCGTCACGTTCAGTACGTTCGGCGTGGGCGTCGTGGCGTCCATCTGCGCAAGCGCGGGCGTCACGTCCACGTCGGAGACAAGCGCAGTTCCGTCAGGATCTAGCGAAGTGAGGAGCCAGCGCTGGTCCGTGCCCTTCCTCAGGAACATCGTGAACCCCGGGCGGCTGACGTTCATCTTGAAGTCGGCGGACGGTGGAATATCCAGCTTCCAGCGCTCGCTGCCGTCGGCGTTCAAGGCCACAATTCCCGTGGCTTCGCCCGTCGTCGGATCGATATGCACGGCGACCAAGATCCCCGGATTGGTCATCACGCCGCCGGACTCAGTCGTGGTCCACAGGTAGTCGCTCTCACCGAAGCGGCGAATTCGATGTTCGTCTGGGTACTCGCTCACGTTAGAGGTGACGATCAGGCCGTCTCCGCCGATGGAGGTAGGCTTCCACGGTGTCGCCAAGGCCACATCCGATTCGATGACACCGTCGATACAGCGCACCCGGCGAAGCTCTTCACCACTGACGAAGTAGACGTCGTTGTTGGCGTCCACTCCTTTGAGAATTCCGATCTGGGTCCCCGGCCACGCGCAGCGCCCCGTGAATGGTCCCGAGCCGCCCGAGCCTCCGGTGGCGCTTCCACCGCTCGCGCCGCCACCATTGGCGCTTCCGGCGCTACTCGAGCTGCCGCCGCTCCCCCCGCTTCCGCCCGACGTTGCGCCCGCGGTCCCTCCGCCCGAGCCTCCACCGGAGTTGCAGGCCCACAGAACCAGACAACCCACGATCCAAAAAACATGACGAAGTGGCGACATCGAGTCTCCCAAACGGCTTCAGTTCCAGCACTAGTGCGAGCTCACTCCCGAAGAAGATCGCGCTCAGTCTTCGATGCGAATTCCGTCGTCGGGCTTCTGCTGGGGTTGCTCTGAAGGTCCGAACAAGTTGGAAGGCACAGCGCCACCTCCGCTGGCTGCTGGAGTGCCAGGTGCACCGGAGGCGCTGCCACTCGACAGGTCGCCGAGGAACGGTTCGACGATGCCCTGGCATTCCGCCATCGGAACGACGGTGATCTCGCCTTGGCCCGAGCGCGCGCAGTGATAGGAGAGCTTCGTGCCTTCAGCTTGGCGAGTGAGCGTTATCGACGTCACCACTCGACGGCAGCTCGCGGTCACGACTTCCACCTGCACGGTTCCGGCGGACGAGTTGCCCGTGGTGGCGAACTCGCAGCTGCCTCGCATGCGTTCTGCGACGCCTGCCAAGCTCACTGAAGGGGCAACTTGCCGCCTCGTCGTGTTGGCGTTGAGGTCCTGGCCGAGTGCGGCGTACTTCGGCTGCACTCCCCCTTGCGCACCGCACGCGCCCAGCGCTACCAAGGCGGCAATCAACCAACGCTTCATGGTGCCGCCACCAGGCGTTCAAGAGATCCGGCGAAGTCGTCCGCGATCTTCTCGGTGATCTTGCTGCGCCGCTTGGCTTCGGTGTCTCTCGCTGGCCCGGAGTGCTCGACGTACTCGTCGCCACTTCCGCCTGCGCTCGGAAACGCGCCTCGGGGTAGCGCGGCTTGGGAAGCAGCAGTGTGACCCGGTGTGCGACAAATCACTGCAGAAGGGCTCGGGTAGCGCGGGGGAGGGCCGACTTGCTGTTGTCGCGCCGCGTTTTCCCTTCGCATCTGGCCGTCGCCCAAGATGATGAACAGCACCCCCAGCGCGGCGGTGCCGAGCCCGCCAATCAACGCGTACTTAGGGGGGGCCTGGTCCTTCAACGTGTCGACTTGGGAGAGCCCCAGTCCTAGCGCTGCTACTCCGCCACCTACGGGAGTGAACACGATCCCAAGAAGCTGAAGTTTGTTGGTCCTGGCTCGTGGGTCCACGGTGGGCTGTGGGGGCACATAGCCAGGCGCATCGTAGAGGATAGTCGCAGAGCGATGACTGGCCTTGTCGTTCAGATCCGCGATCGACTTTTGATAATACCAAACCGCGGTGCCGCTGCCGACGTCGACGGCTTTGGCTGACAGCACGCCTTCAAAGCGATCGCCCTGCATGGCGTGTCGTGCTTGTGCGGCCGCTGCGCGCGCTACCCCGCGGCACTGCTCCCTGACCTGCGGGGTGGCATCGACGGGTACCGGGACGCCGTTCGTCATCTCGAGGTAGTGCAACTTGACCGAGAGCTCGCTGTCCTTCTCGATCTTTCCGGCGCTGAACTGGTCGATCTCGAACAAGACATCGAGGTTCTGCGCTCTTGCCCGGTCGATCCCCGACTGGCCAGTTGCCGGCTTGAGCACCTGCCACGACACCACCTGGTAGCCTGCCTGCGCCAAGCGCACTTCAAGGCTCGACATCAACACACCACAATCCATGCGGATAAGGTCGGATTGGTCGGCCGAGACGCCCGCTTTGGTGGTGAGGCAGTTGTCCGGAGGCAAGATGCCGACTCGCTTGCCCCGCTTGAGCACCGTCTTCACATCGGAAGACAGCGCATCCGAGCGATCCGGCAGGCCCGGCACGTACTCCTCGGCGGCCAGATCCAGCTGAACCGCGTACGTCTTGGGCGGTGGCGCAGAACGGGCTGGCGCCGGCTCATACGCGACGCACGAGCAAGCGAGCACCGCCGTACCAAAGGCACCGAAGCGGGAGCCCAGAGATGGGCAACTTGGAATCGAGCGAGCACGGGAGAGTACAGACATGAGCCTCCAAAATGAGTCCTCAAGTCCAGCACGCTGCGTGCATGGTGTCCCCACCCGAACGGGTGGGGAACCGTCGAATCTCGTCGGCGCGCAGCCGTGGGGACCGAGCGAGTGGCGCCGTGTCCAGTGCTCGCCGACGTGCTTCACGACCGCCGCGGCGCGTGCGAGCGTGCCGTGGTTGAGCGTGTACTTGCCGACGGCGAACACGAGGTCGAGCAGCTGCTCTTTTGATCCGCTTCCAGCGCGCGCCCCGCGTGCTGGCCCCACTCGTACTCGGATCCGCACAGGAAGCCCCGCGCGCAGGATCGCCATCTCGCGCTCGCGCGTGGACCGAGGCGACGACGCGCATCCAGACCGAGAGCGGCTGACCCGCGGACGCCATCTCCAAGCTGCAAGAAGCCCGGGCGCTGGCTGATACGCTCGCATGAAGTCCTGCGGCCAGCGCTCGTGCTACCGTCGTTCATGCGACCCGCGGAGCTTGCACCCGACTTCAACGTCACCGTGCGCGTGGGCTGCAGTCTGGTCTACGAGGTCACGGGCACGGCGTCCTTGGTCCTGAACCTGAAGCTTCGTCCCGACCGCAATCACGTGGTCGTCTCCGAGGCGCTGGCCCTGGGAAACCACCTCGACCCAGAGGAGTTCCTTGACAGCCACGGCAACGCCGTGTGCCGGGTCACGCTGGAGCCTGGCACCAATTGCTTCCGGCACGACGCTATCGTCGCGGTGTCGTCGCGCCCGGACAACCACGACCTGTCCGCCACATCTCCCGACGCTCCGGCGAAGCTTCCGGCCGCGCTGCTGCGCTACACGCTGCCCAGCCGGTACTGCGACTCCGACAAGCTGACGGACTTCGCCTGGGGAAAGTTCGGTCAGGTCGAGCACGGGATGCCGCGGGTGCAGGCCATCAGCCGCTGGTTGCACGACAACTTCGAGTATCGGTACCTTTCCGGGCAACCGGACTTCTCGGCGTGGGACGTGCTGCGCCGGGGCTACGGCGTGTGCCGTGACTTCGCGCATCTGGCGATCGCGCTCAATCGCACGTTCAACCTCCCGGCGCGCTACGTGACCGGTCACTTGCCCGACATCGGCGTTCCCGATCCGGACAATCACATGGATTTCCACGCCTACGCCGAGGTCTACATCGGCGGCAGCTGGTTCACGACGGACGCGCGGTTCCACGTGCCGCGCATCGGACGCATCAAGGTGTCCTGCGGGCAGGATGCCGTGGACGGTGCGTTCTCGACAATCTACGGCGGCGCGACGCTCACCTACTTCCAGGTCTGGGCGTATCAAGTAGCGCGCGGCACCGTGGGCGTCGGCGACCCGATCGATCTCTCGCAACGCCTCGACAACCAGCTCACGATACGCACGGACTCCGTGCGGTGACGCTCGCTGTCCGCGCTGCCGGCTCCACGCGAGCCTTTGCATCTGCGCGCTGATTCCGCGGCTCGAGACGCCAACGCGCCTCGTGCTCGTCATCCACCGGTACGAAGATCGCAAACACGGGCCGACTCGCCGCTGCCTGCTTGCCGAACAGCGAGGTCATCGTCCGGGGGCACGTTCCGCGCTCGGGTGCGCCGCTCGAAACCTTGTCGATCGCGCCGTGCGCCGCGTCTTCTTGTTCCCGAGCGAGGAGGCGGTCCCGCTCGCCTCGTTCGCCTCCAGATCGAGCTCGAACGCGTGTTGCTCGCCATGGTCGAGCGCACCCTCTGGGCCCGCGGAGCGCTGGACACCGCTCGGGTCACGAGCGGGCTCCCGGTGGGCGCGCTGCGCCACGATCCGGAGAGCGACGCGCGCCCGCAGGTGATCGCCGCGACTCGAGCGAGCCCGTCATCATGGGCTTCTTCACCACGCGTTCGACGCGCACCCCGCGTGCCGGCGTCGCGAGACGCGCCGATGTACTACGACACGCCCTATCTAGGAAACCACGGGCCGCCGCCGCTCCTGAACCGCGCCACGCTGCCCCAGAGCGATCCGTGGCACACGCTTCCGCGCCGGACCGGCATCCCTTCCCCGAGAGAAGAGAGCCTGTGCTAGCTGAAGTGTCACGCCCGTCGCACCATCTCGTCGATGATGTCGTCGAGCGAGCGAGTCTGGTGCCAGTCCGGATAGTGGCTGCGGAAGCGCGAGACGTTCGAGATGTAGCAGATGTGGTCGCCACGGCGCGGCTCATCCTGGTACTCGGTCGCCAGGCGGCGGCCGAGTGCGCTCTCGACGCGGTCGACGCATTCAAGCAGCGACGCGGCGTTTTCGCGCCCGCCACCCATGTTGTAGACCTCCGCGACGCGCGGGGCGGCGACGAACTCACCGACAGCTTCCGCGACGTCGGCCGCGTGGAGCTGGTCGCGGACCTGCTTCCCGAGGTAGCCGAAGATGCGGTAGACACCCCCGCTCACGGCGACCTTGACCAGGTGCGCCAGGAAACCGTGCAGCTCGACCGCCGCGTGACGCGGTCCAGTGAGGCAGCTCGCGCGCAGGCAGCACGTTGGCATCCCGTACTGCCGCCCGTATTCCTGCACCAGAAGGTCTGCGGCGGCCTTGGACGCGCCGAACAGACTGTGCTGCGAGTGGTCGATGCGGCAACTCTCGTCGATCCCCTCCCGATCTTCCTCGCGCGCGTACTCCCAGCGACGCTCGAGCTCGACTAGCGGAAGTTCGTTCGGCGCGTCGCCGTACACCTTGTTGGTCGAGAAGAACACGAACGGCGCTTCGGGAGCGTGCGCCCGCGCTGCTTCGAGCAGGCTCGACGTCCCCAGCGCGTTGACCTCGAAGTCCTCCACCGGGCGCTTCCGGGCCAGGTCGTGCGAAGGCTGCGCGGCGCAATGGACCACCGCCTCGGGGCGTACAGAGCGGAACAACTCCGCGACTCGCGCGCGATCGCGCACATCCAGGTCGTGGTGGACGTAGTCCCGCGTCTCCGCCTGCAGCGCGGCGAGGTTGGGTCGCGTGTCGCCGGCGGTTCCGAAGAAATCGGCGCGCAGATTGTTGTCGATACCGACCACGGAGTCGCCACGACAATCGAAGAAGCGCACGACCTCGGAGCCGACGAGGCCGCTCGAGCCGGTGACGAGAACCTTCATGGCGGTGGCGCTGCGCCGAACGCGCGCAGGTGTACCAGCGCTGTGGCACACAGGCGTCCCATGGCAAGACCGTTTCCGAATCGGGAGGTCATCTTGGTGATGCCGGAGACGCGCGCTTGATAGCAGAGTGGGAGGTCGGCGACCACCCGGTGCCACTCGGCCGCGCCGAACAACAGGTCGAAATCGCCCCAGCGGTCCACGCCGCCCCATTGTCCGGCGGATCGACGCAGGCGAGGCCAGTCCCGCCGCCAGAACACCTTGGTGCCGCACAACGTGTCGGTGACCCGCTGCCCGAGGGCCCTCGAGCACACCCGCGCGAACGCAACATTCCCCAGCCGGTTCGCCAGTGGCATCGCTCCTTCCGCCATGGGCAGCACGAGGCGCGATCCGTTGACCAGCTCGGCGCGACCGCTCGCCAGCTCGGCGACGAACTCCGGCAAGAGCTCGGGTGGGACCGTGAGGTCGCCATCCAGAATCGCGAGCACGTCGCCGGTGGCGGCATTGAAGCCAGTACGTACGTTGGCTGCCTTGCCCTGGCCCGGTCCGGTGAGCAGGCGCACGTCGAGCTCCGGATTGCCCGCCGCCGCGCGCCGCACAGCGTCCGCGGTACCGTCGGTAGAGCGATCGTCGCAGAAGAGCAGCTCGGTCGCTCGACCAAGGCGTGGCATCCGCTTCACGGCTGCCGCGACATTGCCGGCCTCGTCCTTGCAGGGGATCACCACCGAGACCGAGAGCGTGGCCGGATCGACGGGGCGCGGCAGCGGGCGCGCCACGACGGCTTCCTCGCTCGCCGCGCCCCGAATCGCTCGCGGCGTCAGGTCGTTGCGCAGCCACGCGCCGAACCGCGGTTGGACGGGTGAACCGTGGCAGCGGTAGCTCCGCAGCGGTTCGAAGCCAGCATCGCGAAGCGCACGCGCGGCCGTGACGGACGGGATCCCCGTCACGATCAAGCGCGCTCCCGGTCGCACGCTGTCTGCGACCCGCTCGAGCTTACCGCGCAAGGGCGCGCCACGCGTGGCGTCGACCAGTACATAGTCGGCACTTTCCAACTCGTCGTCGCCGCGTCTGCCGAGCTCGATGATGCGGCTGCCACGGGCAGCGATACGGGTGACGAGGGACCACGTCGAAGCGGCCGTCACGAGTGCCGAGCCTCCACCGGTCCGGCATCCAGACGACGCATCCAGCGTCGGCGCGTCGAGAGCTTGTCGACGAGCCACTTGGCGTAGCGTGTTTCCTCCTCTCCGAACGCCGCCGCCCGGGCCACTGCGCGGAAGGTGCGGCGCGGGTGCAAGAGGGCGGACAGCGTGTAGAAGGAGAGCAACAGGCGCCACTGGTGGTAGTCGAGGCGCGCCGCACTCACGTTGCGACACCAGGAAACGCCGGCTTTCGAATGGATGTCCATGGCGGAAAGGAAGAAGGCGTCGTCCAGCTCGACCTCGCCGCTGGCGAGCAGTTTCCCGAACAGCTCCGAACCGGGATATGGCGTGAACTTCGCGACCGCGACGTCGTGGACACCGAGGACCGCCAGTCGTCTGGCGAACCGCGCCGTTCGTTCCAGGCTGGCCTCCGAATCCGAAGGGAAGCCGATGACGAAGAAGCAGGACAGCTTCAGTCCACGGCGGACCACCCGGCGAGCAGCCTCGACCAACGCGTCCAGATCGACCTGTTTCTTCACGTCGCGCAGCACGTCGCGGTCGCCACTTTCGGGGGCGAAGGAAAGCACGCGGCACCCCGCGCGTGCGAGCAGGTCGACGACCTCGTCGTCGAACACTTCCGAACGGGTGCCGGAAGGCATCTGCCAGGTCACCGGCAGACGGCGCGAGATGAGTTCCTGGCAGAACTCGACCACCCAGCTCCGCTTCACGATAGCGGTGAGATCCTGGAAATCGAAGTTCTGCGCTCCGTGACGATGGAAGTTGCGCTCCATCTCGTCTGCTACCGCGGCGGGGCTTCGCGCGATGTAGCGACGCGTCCACATTCCGGGATTGGAGCAGAACGTACAGGCGTACGGACAGCCGCGCGTCGCCAACAGCGGCATCGAGCGACCTAGATTGATGCCGTTGCTCTGGTGCCGGCCTATGTATTCCTCCACAGGAAACAGGTCCCACGCTGGCTCGGGGATGGCATCGATGGCGCGGACCCGTGGCGAAAGGCCCGTTGTCACGAGGCGGCCCTCGTCGAGAAACGCCACGCCAGGCACGCTGTCCAGCGGCTCCTTGCGCTGCCATGCCCCAACAAGGCGGACGATGGTCTCTTCTCCCTCCCCGAGCACGACGACGTCGGGTCCGGAGTCATGGAGTGTGTACTCGGGAAGCGCCGTCCCGTGCTCGCCACCGAGCACCACCAGCGCATCCGGAACGCGCCGCCGCACCGCGGCGATGACCCGGCGCGTGATCGGCCAGAGCGCGGAAAACATGCAGGTGATACCGATGACGCCCGCGTCCACTGGCACTCTCGCCGCGATCTCGTCGGGCGAGAGGCCCTGCATCCACAGGTCGTCCCGCCCCGGGTGACGTCGCACGTGGTCGAGCGCTGCGCCGGTGCCGTCGATCACGGTCACGTCGTGGCCCGCTTCCCTCAACGCCGCCGCCACGTACGCCAAGCCCAATGGAGGGCACGGCGTATTCATGTTGAGCGCCCGCGCGGCCTTCAGCCCCGGCGGGTTCACGAGGGCGACCCGTCGCGCGCTCGACGCAGCCTTCACGACACCCGCAATGCTAGGCGCGCGGTCTGGCACCGCGCGACGTTTGACGAGATAGGCACGGACCGATAGCGTACGCCAACGGGTGCCCGAATGATAACCGTCTGGCTGCCGACCGGACCGCTTGTAGCCGCGCTCCTGGGTGGCGTGACATTCGCGGTGCTCGCTGCCAGCTATCCCCGCGGTGGCGGACCTCGTAAAGACCTGCTGCTGGCGCTCGGCTCGCTCGCGATGGCGTGCTACGGACTATGCTGGCTTGTCGCCGGGAACCGTCTCTTCATCAAGGTGAGCGAGCTGGTGCAGGAGGTCAATGCCGGGGTGTCGCCGTCGCACGCGTTCCTGCACGACTTCCCCGAGTTCTTCCTGATGGCGGTTCCTCTGCTCGTCGGGCTGCTTCTTCTTGCCTGGCCGCGCCGCTACCGCGATCCCGGACAGTTGCCCTGGCTGGCCGGTGTCCTGCACGGCTGGCGCCTTCCCGTCGTGCTCGGTGCTGTAGCGCTCGCGATCGTCGTAGCCCTGTACAACAGCCCTCTCATCGACAGTGGCTACTGCGTGGGTTGGGGCGCGCGCGAGCTCACAGAAGGCCGAACGCCCTACGGCGGGACGGATGTCTGTTCGCCGGGCGTCGCGACGTTCGCCGTCGGGGTTCCGTCGCTGGTCGTGGCGCGAACGCTCGGAGCAAAGGGGAATCCACGGGTTTCCATGCCGTCCGCTCGTCCCGACCCGGACGACCCGTTTATCTTCGCGAGTGGGCGCGCGACTGCCGCTCTGTTCTTCTTGATCTCGCTGTTCGCGGTGTGGCGCGTGGCGAGCCGCGACGGCGTGGAGCGCGCCGCCGCACCGTGTCTGGCGTGGCTGGCTTTCCCCACCAACGCTTTCGCGGCGACGCTCGGCTTCAACGACTACGTGGCTGTCGGATTTTCGCTGCTGGCTCTGGCGTACGTCGATTTTCCTATCGCGTGTGGCGTCCTCCTGTCCATCGCCGCGCAGGCGAAGTTCCTGCCGGCTCTGCTGCTACCGTTGTTCGCGGCCTACCAGTGGCGCGACCAGCGGCTGCGCATGACGGCCGCTTTCATCGTGACCGGCGCGGTTGGGGTGGGGGCGTTCGCGGCGACGGGTCACCTGGAGTCGTATCTGCTGCTCGCCGGCAAGTTGACCGGTCGAGGTTTGCCTCTGTCACTCTGGGGTCTGGTGACCGCTCCAGGCGTCCGCACCGTCCTTCTGCTCGCGCTTGGGATGTGCGTCGCGCTCGGTGCGCTTGCGCTGCTCCGCCCAGGGCGGCTCGCATTCGGTCGAATGGTGACAGCTGCCGGGTCGCTCATGGCGATCACCATGTTGCTCGACGAGCGGCCTCACCCCGGCACGCTCCTGCTACCGGTGAGCTTCGCAGTGCTCGCAGCTTTTGGCAGCTTTCCTTCAGCGTACGGCCCGTCGACGTCTACCGATTGACGGCCAGGAGGCACACGGAAAGTGGGACTGGGTGCGAATCGCCGGACAGTGCTCGTTACGGGCGCGGCGGGCTTTCTCGGCTCGCACCTGGTCGACCGGCTGCTGGCGGAAGGCTACGAGGTGATCGGGCTGGACAACCTGATGACCGGCGATCTTACGAATCTGTCGGACGCCTCACGGCATCCCCAGTTCCACTTCCAGGTCGGCGACGTGCGCGAGCCGCTGCACGTGTACGCGGAGATCGTGTTCAACATGGCCTGTCCGGCGTCGCCGGTTCACTACCAGCACGATCCATACGCCACGTTTACCACCAGCGTGGGCGGCGCCCAGCGCTTGATCGAGCTGGCGCGTGGACGAAGGTGCAGGATCGTGCACGCATCGACGTCCGAAGTGTACGGCGACCCCGCTGTGCATCCCCAGCCGGAAACCTACTGGGGACACGTCAATCCACTCGGGCGGCGTGCCTGCTACGACGAAGGCAAGCGCGGGGCGGAGACGCTGCTCAACGACGCCCGGCGCTGTTGGGGGGTCGACTCGCGCATCGTGCGGATATTCAACACCTACGGTCCGCGTATGGCCGTGGGCGACGGCCGGGTTGTCTCGAACTTCATCATCCAGGCGCTGCAAGCGAAGCCGATCACGCTCTTCGGGGACGGCGGGCAGGACGCGTTCCTTCTGCTACGTGGACGACCTGGTCGAGGGTTTGATCCGCGTGGCGCGACTCGACAAGCTGGAGTCTCCGCTGAACCTGGGCAACCCATCCGAGTGCACGATCGCCGAGCTCGCGCAGCTGGTCGTCGAGCTCACCGGCAGCTCCTCGACGTTGGAATACATGGACCCTCCGTCTGACGACCCGAGGCAGCGTCAGCCGGACATTTCGCGCGCCGTAGCTCTGATCGGGTTCGAGCCCACGGTGTCGCTGCGTGACGGGCTGATGCGCACGATCGAAGCCTTCAACGCGCGAGTCCCGGAAGGCGCGTAGCGGCAACCGGGCGTCCGACGGCCGGATGGCGCCCGCCCGCCGCGCGCCAGCGCCCGGGCACCGGGCGCGCGAAGGGTTGTCCTCATCCCGCCGAACGACCCATGATGGTGCGGTGAGTCGCCGCGACAACGTCCTGTCTCGCTGTCCGCGCTGCCGGCTCCACGCGAGCCTCTGCGTCTGCGTGCTCATTCCGCGGCTCGAGACGCGAACGCGCCTCGTGCTCGTCATCCACCGGTACGAAGATCGCAAACCCACCAACACGGGCCGACTCGCCGCAGCCTGCTTGCCGAACAGCGAGGTCATCGTCCGGGGGCACGTTCCGCGCTCGGGTGCGCCGCCCGAAACCTTGAGCTTCGATCGCGCCGTGCGCCCCGTCTTCTTGTTCCCGAGCGAGGAGGCGGTCCCGCTCGCCTCGTTCGCCTCGTCGCAAGAGCCCGTTGCGCTCATCGTCCCCGACGGCACGTGGCGCCAAGCCTCCAAGGTGAAGCAGCGCGTCCGCGGACTCGAGTCGGTGCCGTGCGTATCGCTCCCGCCGGGCCCGCCGTCGCTCTATCGGCTGCGTGCTGAACCGCGCCCCGGGGGCCTCGCGACGATGGAAGCCATCGCGCGCGCTCTCGGCGTGCTTGAAGGTCCGCCGGTCCAGATCGAGCTCGAACGCGTGTTGCTCGCCATGGTCGAGCGCACCCTCTGGGCCCGCGGGGAGCTGGACACCGCTGGGGTCACGAGCGGGCTCCCAGCGGGCGCGCTGCGCCACGATCCGGAGAGCGGCGCGCGCCTGCAGGTGATCGCCGCGACTCGAGCGAACTCTTCGTCGTAGGCTTCTTGATTGCGCTTGGCTCTCGGCTCGTCGTCCTTGCGTCGCAGGCCGCGCCCACCCCGAGCTCGGACCTGCAGGTCGTCGCCATGTGGATGGGCCACGCCGGCGACCACGCCCCGTTTCATGTGGATCGTGACTATCGTCTCTGGCGTTGCTGGAGCGCCGGGTTGTCCAGCTTCCACAGCGCTCGAGCACTTGGCCTTGTTGCCCGACTTGCACGCGAGGGATGGCGGCAAAGCCGTCCACCTCGACCCTCCTCGGCGGCGCGAGGCGGGGCGGGCTTTTCGCGCGCTTCGCGTTGCCGCAAGGCGGGGTTGCCGGTCCGGCGCGGAACCCGGTTGGCGATCGGCGATGACGAAGCCAAGCTCGGATCGTGTCCGCACGGCGTGGCGACCCGCGCTAGGCAGTTCGCGGAAATCTAGACAGCGCCAAGGGCGACGCGCGGGTTGATGGCGATCAACGCCCTGGCTGTGTAATCTCGTCGGGATGTCACGTTTCTGCACGGAGTGTGGCGCGCCGGTGCCGCAAGAAGCGGGCTTCTGTTCCGCCTGTGGTCACACCGCGCCGCCTTTCGGCGCCAGCAACCCGGTTGTCGCGCAGAGCCCGGCACCACGCGGGCCAGCTCCAGCGCCGGCGCTGGCCGCCGTGGGCCAGAATGGTCCGCCCATGCCGATCTGCGCTGCGTGTGGCGCGATCGCGCCGAGCGCGCGGACCGAATGCGTGTGCTGTTCGGCCTCGCTGACGAACCCGCTGGTGGTGCACGACGGCGTCAACGGCTTCTGGGCCGGTCTCGACTGCAGCTTCACGTGCCGCGTGTGCGGCCTCTCGTCGCCGATGAACTATCTGGAGCTCAGCGGCAAGGCGCTCTGCCTCCGCTGCGGCATGGAGCAGCGTTTCAATCCGGACCAGTGGTGGGAGGGGCTCAAGCTCGCCCACGAGGTCAGCGACCTGACGGGTCCGAGCCCTGAAGGGCGCTTCCCGATCCCCGGGGCTCCGTCGATTGCCGACAGGAACAATTACGACGTGGTCGGTATCGACAAGACCTTTGCCCGGTGGCGGACGAGCGGCGGAAACGGCTTGGAGATGCGCGCGGTACCGGGGCATCCGCTGTGCGACAATTGCAAGCTGCCGCTCGGTGTCACCGCGTGCGAAAGCGGCTTGCTGTCCGTGCAGTGCCCGAACTGTGCCAGCGCGCACACCTACGTGAGGCCCGACGGTATTCCCGACGCGTTCCGGGCCATTGTCGGCGTCCTTGCTTTGGACCATGAGCAAGGCGGGCGTCACGCGGACGTGCAGAAGGATGCCAGCGGTGCCGTCGCGATCCGCTGCCCCAACTGCAGCGCACCGCTCGACTGCGACGGAAATGCAGCCGTGATCCACTGCCGGTTCTGCGAGATCGCCGTTCGCATTCCGTCGCATGCGCTCAGAAGCCTCGGTAGCGACGATCCGCGAGAGCTGAGGTGGTGGCTCTACTTCAGCGGCGTGTCGGCCGCGCGCGAGAAGCTCGCCCGGAATGTCGTAACGCAAGCGGATGAGGAGCAGAAGCGGCGAGAGGAGGCCGCCCGGCGCGAGGCCACTGCGCGCGCCGAGCGCGCCGCCAAGGGACGCGCCGCCGCCGAGGCCGCCGAGGCCGCCGAGCAGAAGAGGAAGAGGGACAACAGGTTCGTCGCGCTGGCGCTCGGCGCTTTCTTCACGATCGGCCCTGCGTTCGGAGCTGGCGTGTACCTCTACGGCCGCTACAAGCGGTCGCACCCCAAGCAGACTGCGTCAGCACCTCCCACGACGACGCGGACGGACGACCTGCTCAAGCGCTTCGACTTCACGAAACCCGTCAGCAACGCGGAGCAACTGTTTGGCGTGAAGTCGAGCGACGGCAAGAGCCTCGACGTGGACTTCAATCCGGCTGGCGTCATCGCGCATGCCCATATCTCCTACGGCAACCAGAGCGGCGTCTGGGCGTTCACGCTGACCGGCAGCCATTGGCTCAATGAGGCGTGGCACAACGTCGCCAGGTTGGCACCGCACCACGCCTACGGTTGGTCCTCGCAGAACTACTCTCTCAACGGCGCATCGCTCGGCGTCGGGCACACGCCCGAGAACGAAAAGATCACGATGAACCACGCAACGAACGTCCTGCAGGCGAAGGCGTTGTGGGACGCTGCGCTCTACATGGCATACAGCGACTCCGGGCAACCGAAACCACCCCCTGCCGAGCTGGCGCTCCTCAACGGCCCGAAGCTCACCGAGCTAGCGAGCCTCGACCTGCGCCTCTCCGCCGACAAGGCGAGCGCCAAGGACGCGTTCTCGAAGTACCCCGCCAGCAGTTGTTCCCGCTCGAAGAGCGGCGCGGCCGCCTGCAAGTTTCCCGTCGACGACGCTTTGGTCGGCGAGGTGGACGTCGAGTGGTCGAACGCCGACAAGAATCCGCACGCGCACGTCACGGCCGCCACCCTGCACCTCAGCGCGTCGGGCGACCACCCCGACAACTACCTCGAGAAGATCGACAGTTGCATCGACCACTGGCTGGGCAAGATGGGCAATATCGTCCCCGGCACGCACAAGCTCGTCTGGAAGCTAGACGCCCAGGCCGATACCCTGGCGCGTGACAGCACGCACCTCACGGTTTCCGCGCCGACCAAGCACAATCCGGCCGTGGTCCCGGCCTGGACGACGCGCTTCCCCAAGCTCCTGCTCATACTGAGCGGCTGCAACTAGGCCAGTCCCGCCCGGATGCGTGAACCGCCCCGGGCCAGACGACGTGGGCCACACCAAGCACCGCGCGCTACCACGGTGGCAACGCCCTGCGCAGGATCAGCCCGTACACGCCCACCGTGAAAAGAGCGTTTCGCAGCAGCACACCTGGCCAGAACAGCGAAGGCGCGGGTTCCGCGCCCGCCAGCGCGGCCGCTAGTCTACGCATATAGCGGACGCTTCGAGGCCATTCGCTCAGGCCAGCAAGCCACCGACCGGGGATGCCCGACGGTCCTGTCGCCGCACCGACCAGGCCGCCGACGATAGCGCCGGTGGTGTCCGCGTCGCCGCCTAGACGAATGACCTCCGTGAGTGCCGCCTCGAAATCGCGGGGGTGCCTGGCCCAGCAATGCAGCGCCACAGGCACCGTGTGGTTCACGAAGCCGGTGACACCCTGTTGAAGACCGAGTGCGTCGGCCAGCTCTTCGCTGGGTGCGTCCGCCAGACCCGTCGCGCGATCCAGGAGCTCGGCCAACTCGCAGGTTCGAAGCGAGTCGCGGACCCGCCCCAAGAGCTGGGCTGGCGTTCGGTGCCCGGCGACGCCCGCGAGCGCCGCCGCGTGCGCAACGGCCATGGCTCCGTCTTCCGCTCGAGGGTCCACGTGGGTCGTGCGAGTCGACGCGTGCACCAGGAGGCAGCGCTTTCCAGCGTCGTCCGCTGCGTAGACACCAAGCAGGGGCGCGCGCATCGCTGGCCCGTTCCCTGCAGAGCGCACGCCGCTGTGCTCGGGTCTGAAGCCCAACCACAATTTCAGGATGCCGCGCAGCGTGCCGAAACCGATGCCCGCAGGCAGTCCGAGCAGCCACCAGCGCAGCTGCCAGGCAAACGCCCCCGCAAACCCGGTTGGCTCATCCGACTCGATCAGCGCGCGAGCAACCATGCAGGCGTGCTCGGTATCGTCGCTGACCATCCCTCGACCGAAATAGAAGCGGTGGGACAGTGGTCCCTCGCCGAGCGTCGCGCGAACGCGACGGCGCGACATCCCCTCGAAGGGAAGCCCCAACGCGTCACCGACCGCCGTTCCCAACAGGGCGCCGGTGAGACGCTGCGCAAGCGCATGCTGTGTGCTCATGACGGTGGTCCGAGCAACTCGCGTGCCGGTTCGAAATGCGCTCTCGCAGTAACGAAATGAGCAAGCCCGAGTGCCACAATGGCAGACGGACGCAGCTTGGTGGGGCCAGCGGTACAAAGTGGCGACGCGGACTTTGCCGGCGGGACTGGCAGGCAGGGCTTCACTGGCGACGGCGGCATCCCGAACCTGAACATCGCCTGCGCGAGAAGACGTCTAGAGCTCGGCAGAGCGAACCACGAGATGCGCGCCGCCGAGCACCCGCTTGCCGTCGGGACGGCGCTCGACGGTGCCGAGGACGTCGACCCGCGCGCTGGCGGCGACCACGCCTTCGTCGAAGCCGAACGTGCGCGGGCGCCCTTGCTTGTTCGTGAGCGGGTGGCCGTACGCGCGGAGGAACTCGACGAGGTGCGGAGGCGGCTCGGTCTCTCCCCGGTCGCCTAGGACGAGTGACGCCGTCTCGACGAAGAAGCGAGCGCCTCGACTGTCGACGTGTACGACGCCCGACGCGTCTCGAACGCCGAAGTCGCACCGCCTCTCCAGCGTTCTGGCCACGTACCAGCTCTGGCCACGGTGCGCGTTCGAGTACTCGCGGACGCGCACGTCGACGGTGAAGTACGCACACGCCTGCTGGTAGACCGGCGACTTCAGCCCGTCGTCGACCAGCGCGACCTCCCCCACGACGCGCACGACCGCGCCCGGCTCGAGGTTCGCGATGGGCACGACGGGTGTCCGGTCGAGACGGCGTTTCAGCCGCCGCGCCGGCGAGAAGAAGTATGCGACCACAGCCCCGACGGAGATGAGGGCGATGGCCGCGAAAACCACGAGGTTCTCGGAGTCCAT
Source organism: uncultured delta proteobacterium (assembly GCA_963775185.1). GTDB lineage: Bacteria > Myxococcota_A > Polyangia > Polyangiales > Polyangiaceae > JAPSGB01. The sequence goes on from CAVZIE010000028.1 coordinate 373,170, forward strand.
CTAGATGCCATATCACGGCGCGCCGGGCTCTTGCCCGATCCCCGTCGGCTTGCCGAGTCGCGCCGTCCCATCTCGCGCACAATGATCTGCCCTGCGAGTCGTGCTCGAGGTGATCCGCGACGTGGTCGCGCGACAGCCCGCGTTCGACCGCGTGTCCGTGGGATTCACGCCTTCACGCCACGCTTCACGATGGCCACGGCGTCGGCGCCACGCGGAATCGCGATGGTGTCCAGGTCGGCCAGCGCTTCGGCGGCGCGACGGGATACCCCTGGGTCCACGCCGTATCCGCCTTCCCAGCGATGCTCCAAGCGCGGATCATCGAGCATCGCCACAAGGAAGCTCCGCGCGCGCTTCGCGGGGCCGAGGCTCGCCAGGCCCCACGCCGCCAGCACGCGGTCCTCCCGCGAGTCGTCGAAGCGCGGCCGCGGATCGGGCTCCGGCGCGGTGAACACCGAGCGGAAGTACGCCTTCGCCTTCGCGCTCCGGTGCACCCGGAGCGCGCGCAGGAGCGCCTGCCGCTCCGGCGTGCGCTCGCGCAGATCACGCTTCGCGGCAGCGAGCAGCGCAAGCAGCGTCGACGGCGCGCGCAGCTCGGCAGCGGCGTAGATCAGCGCACGTCGGCACGCCGTGTCCGTCTCCTTCGCGAGGCGCGCGGCGACCAGCGGCGCGAGCTTTCAATCGCCGCAGTCCGCGATGGCGATCGCCGCGACCGCGCGCGCCTCCGCGCGCTCGTCGGCGAGACTGGCCCGGAGGCGCTCCAAGCCGCCGGGAACGTCCGCCAGCGCCGCCAGCACGTGCACCGCGTCGCGTCGCCGGCGCTCGTTGCGACCAACGACGCGATCGAGCGCCTCGAGCACCAACGGATCGCGCGGCAAACGCTCCACCGTGGCGCGGGCGCGATCGAGCGCGACCTCCCGCTGATCGTTCGAGAGACGTGCGAGCTTCGCGAGATCCTGAAAGATCGCGCGCAGCGCCGCATCGTGCGCTCGCGCTCCCGTCGGCCTCGTCGTTCGCGCCACGCGCGTCATTCTAGCCGCACCGCGGCGTGAGGCGCGAGGCGGTCCAGTGCGCAGGAACAGAACCGCACCCCCCATGCGGGCAGTGCTCATCCGGGCAGCGTAACACCGGGCGCGCGCGGGGCGCGCGCGAGCAAATCGCGTTCGGTCCCATCCAGCATCGGTGAACGGCGGGTCACGAACCCATGCGCTGCGATAGCCCGGAGATCATCGCTAGCGTCGCGCGCAAAGCCACACATCGCCGGCGAAATCGGCTCGGGAAAGGGCGTCGATCTAGCCGCTGCCCTCGCGCATCATGTCCGCGCCGGCGCGAGGCGGCTTCTTCGCGTCCATGAAGTCGCGGCCGAAGTCGTCCTCGGCGGCGAGCGCGTTGTGGCTCCTGCAGCGCAGCGTCACGTTCGCGGCCGTCGACGGCCCGTTGCGCGCGAACGGCTGCTCGTGGTGCAGCTCGAGCAGACGCGTCTCCCGGCAGCGTTGTCCCGACACGTCGACGTACGTGCAGCGGCCGCCGTCGCGCGCATGCACGGCGCGGCGCACGTCCACGGGGATGTGCCGAGCTCGACCCGCGCTGGCGCGGAACGCCGGCATGCTTCGTGCTTTCGACGTCGTCGGCGCGTGGCGCGCGCGGCTTCGCGCCCGTGCCGTAGCGACGCTTCTCCAGCTCCGCCACGAGCGATTGCAGCGCACGCACGTGCACCCGCTCGAGCGACTTGTCCTCGCCGGTGTGCGAGAGCAGATCCTTCGCGCGTTCGAGAAGCTCGACGTACTCCTCGGTCGCGGTGAACTGCACGCTGTAGCGCTGCGGCACGTCGTCGCGCGCGAACATGGGATTCGGCTGCGGCGCGAGCTCCGGCTGCGGCGCGAGCTTCGGCTGCGGCGCGGGCTCCGGCTCCGGCGTCGCCTCCGGCTCCGGTGGACTCGCGTCCATCCAGTCGCGCGGTCGGTTGCCCGGATCGAGCTCGCGCACCGACGCGAACGACGCGACGAACTGGCTCCACGACGGGGCGCGCGGCATCGTGAAGGTGCGCCCAAGCGGCTCCACGCGCGCCGGCACGTCCGGGAGCGGATCGATCTCGCGCACCAGCTTCGCGATCTCCTTCTTGGTGCGGTGCTTGGCGCGCTCCAGCACGTCGACGTGGTTCTCCTCGGTGAGATGCGATCCGAGCATGAGCAGCCCCGTCAGATGGATCTCGCCGGCGGCCACGCGATCGAGCACCGCGGGAAACTCGCGCGCGATGCGCGCCGCCCGCGCCCGTCGGAACGCCGCGTCTTCGGACATCCGCAGCTCGTAGACGCAGTACGTATACAGGCTCGCGCAGGCGCGCTGGCGGTGCAGCCCGCGCGCCTCCACCTCTCCGAGGTGCGCGAGCAGCGCCGCGAGCGCCTGGTTCGACTGCCCCACGATGGCCCGCGTCCGCGCCACGAGCGCGTCGTCCGGCAGGTCCGTGAAGCGATACACGGAATCAATACTTGCCATGCCGCCACGCTACACCCGCGTTTCGGCGCCTCGCTGCGCGCCCGACCGCGCGCGTTCGCCCACCGCGACGCGATTTTCGCTGTCCGCGCGCCGCAACGCCGCGAGCGCGCCGCCAGCGCGCACGACGCCGTGCTTTCGCAACGAGCCGCGCGATCGCGACCCGCGCGCGCTGGAAACGTGTCCAGCGAAATCGACAGCGGTG
>CAVZIE010000029.1:0-219686 GCA_963775185.1 uncultured delta proteobacterium
GGATCCGCACTAACCCACCGACCTAGATACGGATTCAAATACCGCTTCCCGAAGAGATACAGGCCGACCTCGACGTCTTCTTCCTTCCCGGTTCTTGTTGCCCACCCTCGCGTCGGCTTTCGCCTCCGCGGTCCCTCCCAAAGCTGTGCTCGCGCCGGCCGCGCTCGCGGTACGGAGCCGCAGACGCCGCTGCGCGTCGCTGCGGCCGCCGCTGCGCGCAGCAGGGAGGGACGCGCGTCGCGCGTCTTTTCAGCGACGCCGTACAGGAACCGCGTTGCTGTGGTCGGCGTGTCGAGAGGGCGCCGTTCCGGGCGGGCGAGGTCGTGGCGGGCTGCCGGTGTCACGTAAAGGCGCCTTTACGTGGACACGGGGCATCCGGGCGATCCGGCCCGGTCGCCTGGCGTCGTCGCTACCTGTTTCTCAAAGAGCCGTCACTGGCCCGCGCACGGCGGCGAGAGCTCGATGGAGCGTACGCCCGCGTGCCCGACGCGCAAGCGCGGCGCCCCGGCACCTGACCGGATTGTGGCCGGGCTCCGCAGGGATGGCGCACGCTCCGCGCCACGCCCCGCGCTGTCTCGCGAGGACCGGACGAGCCCGACGCTCGATGCGCAGCCCGCGTCGCGGGCGGGTCACGGATCCTGCGCCGGGCGGGCGAAGCCCGGCCACTCCGCCGGGCAGGAGGTCACCATGCATCGTAGTCGCCCTTGCTCCTCGCCCAGCGCGCCGCCCAGATGCGCTCCGACCTGACCGGCTCGGAAGCCGCGCTGTTCCGCGCCGCTCCGGGCGCCGCCTCGACGGCGTCCGCTTCCGGCGCCAGGTCGTCATCGGCAACCGCTTCATCGTGGATTTCCTGGCGCCCCGCCCCAAGCTCGTCGTGGAAGTCGACGGCGGCTATCACGCGCGCACCGCGCGCGCGATGCGCGCCGGGACCGCGTGCTCCCGCGCCTCGGCTACCGCGTCGTCCGCCTGGACGCCGCGCTCGTCATGCGCGATCTGCCCGCGGCACTCGCGCTCGTGCGCGCTGCGCTCCGGGGCGGGTAGCATGGCGCCATGGGGAAACAGCTCGTAGTGCCGCTTCCACGCGGCTGGCCACGCTTCGCGAAGAGCGGCCTCGTGCAGCAGTCGCGCTCGCGCGCGCCGCGTTGCTCGACGTCCTGTCCGGCTTCGAGAACAGCCCGCTTCCGCGCGTGCGCCTGCTCGCCGAAAACGAGCGACTCCGCCGCGCAATCGCCGCCAGCAACGAGGAGAAGCGCATCCTGCGCGCCCGCCTCGAACACATCCCTCCGGCGCGACGCCCCCGCTATCCGCCCGCCGAGCGGCTCGCCATCCTCACCCTGCGCGCGGCCCAGGGCTGGAACAAGGCCGAGACGGCGCGCCGCTTGCTCGTCGCGCCACAGACCATCGCCGTCTGGATGAAGCGTCTCGACGACGACGGACCCGACGCGCTCGTGCGCACGCCCGTCCCGGTCAACCGCTTTCCCGACTTCGTCGCCCTCGCCGTACAGAAGCTCCGCCTCGCCGGCGCCGCCATGGGACGCAAGCGCATCGCCAACATGCTCGCCCGTACCGGCCTCCACCTCGCGCCGTCCACCGTCCGCCGCATGCTCCGCAGGAAGCCCGTCGCACCGCCACCCGATCGCGACGCGACCGCTTGCGATGTCGATGTCGATGTCGAGCCGCCGACCGACACGACCGGCGCGACCACCACGCGCGTCACGGCCGAGCACCCCCATCACCTCTGGCACATCTGACCTGCCTGATTCTCCGGACCAGTCGTTAGTTGGAATCGCCGCCCTGGCCTGGGTTGATGTCGACTCGATCTTCTTCACGTACTCGTTGGGGGTGAGGTAGTCGAGGCTCGAGTGCGGGCGGACGGCGTTGTAGTGCCGACGCCAGGTCTCGATGATGACGGCGGCCTCGCGCCGATTCCGGAACCACTCCTGGTTCAGGCACTCGTCGCGGAAGCGGCCGTTGAAGCTCTCGTTCGTTCCGTTCTGCCACGGCTTGCCCGGCGCGATGTACGCCGTCTCGATGCCCTCATCGGCAAGCCAGCGCATGATCGCCAGCGACACGAACTCCGGCCCGTTGTCGCTCCGGATGTAGCGCGGAGCGCCACGGGTGCTGATCAGCTGGGCGAGCACCTCGATGACGCGCCGAGAGCGGATGCTGCTTGCCACATCGATGGCCAGCGCCTCGTGAGTGAACTCGTCGACGACGGTCAGACACTTGAGCTTCTGACCGTTGGCGCACGAGTCGAAGACGAAGTCGTACGCCCATACCTGGTTCGGGCCCGTAGCGGGCAGCGGACGCGGCCGGCTCGCTGCGACACGCCGGCGCGGCCTCTTCTTCGGCACCTGGAGCCCCGCCTGGCGCCACAGCCTGTGTGCACGGTCAGCGCTCATCGCGTGTCCTTCGCGTCCGAGGAACACGCGCACACGACGATAGCCATAGCGAGGGTACTCGGCCGCAAGCTCGCGCATCCTCTTGACGACCGGCGCGTCACGGACCGCCAGCCGCGACTCGTAGCGCAAGCTGGAGCGGGCGACGTGGAGCAGCGCGCACGCCCGGCGACAGGACAGGCCACGCCGACGAGCGTGTGCGACCTGTTGTCGCCGCACGGGCGCGCTCACCATTTTTTGCAGCAATCTCCTTCATCACCTCGATCTCGAGATCACGTTCGGCGACGAGCTTCTTGAGCCGCGTGTTCTCGGCCTCGAGTGCCTTGAGCCGCTTGGCTTCGGCGACGTCCATGCCGCCGAACCGGCGACGCCATACGTACAGTGTCTGCTCGCTCACGCCGTGCTTCTTTGACACCGCAGCGACCGACGTCTTGTCGGCCTCGCGCAGCATCTTGACCATCTGCTCTTCGGTGAACCTGCTCTTGCGCATCGTCTCTCCGGCTTCTGCCGGAGCGGGATTCTCTCACGCTTCAACTGGTCCGAAATCGGCAGGCATGTCACATCAATCTCACGCTCGTCCCGACAATCGGCGGCTTGTGGGTGCCATGGCTGCCGCTCTCGCTCGCCACGGTCTGGCCATCTGTCTGGTGCATCTGCGCCGTGCTCGATCACTTCACGCGCGCGCCCGTCGCCTGGCGCGTCTTCCCGAAAGAGCCGACCGCCGCCGGCGTCTGCGGCGTCCTCGACGACGCCGTCGAACGCGCCGGCCGCGCGCCGCGACACATCGTCAGCGACAAGGGCCATCAATTCCAGAGCGAGTACCGGCAGTGGTGCAACCGCAACGCCGTGAAGCCGCGCTTCGGCGCGCTCGGACAGCACGGCTCGATCGCCGTGCTCGAGCGCTTCTGGCGCTCGCTCAAGACCGAGTGCGTCCGGCGGCTGCTCGTCCCGCTCGCCCGCTCCGCGATGGAGGAAGCGCTCGCCGCGTACATGCGGTGGTACATCGAGCATCGGCCACACGAGGCGCTCCGCGGCGCGACCCCCGGCGAGGTGCTGCGCGGAGAGTCGCCCGCCGCGGGACTGCCGCCCTTCGAGCCGCGCGCGCGGCATCCGCTCGCGCGCGGCGATCCCGCTGCCGTCTTCCGGCGACCGGTGAACGGAAGGCTCGAGCTCGTGGTCGCGCCCCACGACGGACGAGCCTTCCTGCCCGTCGTCGAGCTCCGCGACGTGGCCTGAACAGCGCGGCGTCACCGCGACATCCGTCGAGCGCGCGCTTCGCGCGGACGCGAGCGTGTACCCGCCGCTCGCCACGACGCGATCGTCGCCGCCAACCGCGGCATCCCGGCGGCCTTTCCGCGGGCGGAAAATGCGGGGAAACGCGGGGAATACTCGGTGGACACGTATACCTGAACAGCGCGGCGTCATCGCGACATCCCTCGAACGCGCGCTTCGCCCGGATGCGAGCGTGTACCCGCCGCTGTCCACGACGCGATCGTCGCCGCCAACCGCGGCATCCCGGCGGCCTTTCCGCGGGCGGAAAATGCCGGGGAAATGCCGGGGAAAACTCGGTGGACACGTATAGCACATGGGGTTGCAAGGTGGCAGATTTTCTGACGCTCTCGGCGATTCACACATCCAAAACCAATGGTTTCGCCGTCGAGATCTCACTACCAACGCTTCTGACGTTGCCTGATGGATCGTTTCGCCATCCAACATAGACGCGCTTGAGTTCCGGGCCGTCTCGGCATTCAGCTCGCCAACACAGTACTGGTCTGCGCGCGGCGGCCCCAGCTGAGCCAACCACTGCGCAACCGCACGCCCTTCCGCGCTGTACGGCTCAACAAGTCGGACACCTGAATGCGTCCCCATCCTCGTTTGGGTTCACGTAAATCGCTGGCGTTGGAACAAGCTGCTCTCCCGAGCGCCACAAATCGAAGTCAGAAAAGTAGCGCACATGAAGAAGGTGCGGAGCTTGGCACCACGCCGGCTTCCTGCGCGAGCTGCTCAATTAGAGTCAGCATGATCTCAAGCGTGGCGACCACGCGTTGTGCTTCCTGGGAGAGGGCGAAGAAATTCAACCTGGCTATGTCGGGAATACAGCGGCGGTTCGTCGAACGCATCGAGCCCCAGAATCCACGACGGATCGGCAAGATCCTCCTCCCGCACCAGCGCCATGAACCTGCCATAAATCGTTAGAATCCATCTCAGATCTTCCACCCGTGCTCACGCAGCCAATCTAGCGTCGCATTGGGCAGCGACGGTGGTTTCTGCCCGTTCGGCACATGCTTCCATGTCCCGTCTCTGCGCAGAGCGGGGCTTCCACGTCCTCCGGTGTGTGCCTCCCATTGAGTGTGGGGATATCTCGTGTCGGGCTTGTCGATCCTGGTGATTCCCTTCGGGCCCGATCCCTGTCGACAGCCCGCTTGGCGATTCTAGCACCCCTCGCTCCCGCCACCACGCGGCAACAGAATTGGTCCGACCGCGTACGTTTTCAGATTCTCAAGGAGCTTCCTCGCCCCTACGTTCGGAATCTTGTGCGCCCGATCTGGGCTACCGCTCATCGATTGTTGCCTGTCTCGCGTCGAACTTTGCATTGGTCCAAGACTCCGCGGCCTTCACTGCAACGTATTCCGCCTGCCCTAGCCCGGAGTCTTTGCGGCAATTGACACTATATCGGCGATGAATCCGACGCTCGTCCAACTCACGCTGAATATCGTCGAGCTGCGGCCAGATCTTCGCGTCCTCCAGCCGAAATACCCTTTTCGCCCTCAGCGCCTACTCGGAATATCGTCGTACTTGGCGGAACACTCGCGGCCCATTTTTCTTGGCCAGACCTGTCGGCGGGCGCGACGACCGAACGCGCCTCACCGTGCCTGACAAACACAAAATACTCTGTTCCCTTGGGCGCCTTGACGTCGTCACCACTCACCGTGACCACGCTGTCCAGACGCTGAGCACCCGTCTGAGCTTGCTGGTCGGCAAGTCCGAATGGATCAGTCGACGAAAAGTGCACCACTCACATAGGCGTACACATTCAGATCCGCCCCCAACCCATGCACGCTCAACGGATCCGCACTAACCCACCGCCCCAGAACGGATTCAGATACCGCTTGCCGAAGTAGTACAGCCCGACCTCGACGTCCTCTTCCTTCCCCGTGAACCTCCGGTCCTCGCGGTAGCTCTTCCACCGCCCGGGCCGGTAGTCGCTCTCCGTCGCGCCGTAGCCTTCGAACGTCGTCCGCTCGACCAGCTCGCCCGTCGCCTGGTCGAGCACGGCGCTGGTCGATCCCAGGTGGTCGCCGAGCTCGTAGAAGACGTGGAGGTGGCCGAGGCTGTCGTTCGTCGGGCACGCCGTCGCTGGGCGGCTCGTACCAGAGGCGGCCTAGCGTCACGCCGTGGGCGGAGACGTAGGCGGTCTCCGTCGCCGCGCTGTCCTCGTAGTCCTGCTTTGAGAGATCCAGGACGCTCGCCGTAGCTCGAGCGTCTCGAAGAGGTAGAGAGTGTAGCGCGACGCGTTGGCGCTCGTCGTCGACGGCCTCCTTGACGACGCGGTCGTCGCCGGCGTCGTAGAGGTATTTCAGGTGCGCGGCGCGCGGCGCCGCTGGGCAGGCGGTCGTCGACGGCCTGCGATAGCGCCGTCCCAGCGGCGGGCTTCGACGAGCCGGCCGACTTCGTCCCAGTCGTAGGCGAAGAGCTGGGTGCAGCTGCCGTCGGTGCACGGGCCGTTGCGGGCGACTTTCAGGCGCGTCATGTTGCCGGCGTCGTCGTAGCGGGCGTCGAGGTTGCCGCTGCGGGTGCCGGTCGTGCTGGCGCGCTCTTCAGCTGGTACGGTTTGTTGCCGGCGGTGTCGTTGACGATGCTGCCGAGGCTGCGGTCGTAGAAGCCGCTGGCGTCGTCGTCGGTCTGCGGCGGTGTTGCCGAGCCAGTCGTATTGGTACGCCTGGGAGAGGACGCGCTTGTCGAACTTGACGTGGGGGCTCGGCGCGGCTCGGCGGGTCGTCGTTGACGCCGCTGGTGTCTTCTTGCTCGAACGGGTCCTTCCAGGTGTCGTCGCCGGCGGCGTACTGGTAGTCGATGCGCGTCGCTCGATAGAGGTCGTCGTATTGGACTTTCTGCGGTGACGGGCTTGGCGCCTGCGGGCCATTCGTCGGGGTTGCGCCAGTCGTGGATCTCTACGGGGTTGTTGACGATGTCGTAGGTGTAGTCGGTGTCTTGTAGAAGTAGCTGGAAGGTGTCGGGGGTCGCCGTTGGGGTCGGCGCTGGGCGGGTAGCTGGTGGTGTTGTTGGTGCCACCGGTCCAGTCGCCGGGGGGGCCGCGGTAGGTCTGGACGCTGCGGAGTCGGCGGCGGTTGTCGTAGCTGTAGTGGGTCGTGGTGTCGGCGAGGTCGCCGTAGTGGACTTCTTCTACGAGGCCGTCGGCGGTGCGTGTGGATGTTGCCGACTTGGGGCGTGCTGCCCCGCTGGTAGCTGCCGCCGGCTTGTTTCAGGGTGCCGCGCCGCGTGTATTCGGTGGTGACGAGGTTGGTGCCGGTGAGGTCGCCGTGGGTGGTCCGCTGGCGCCCTGGAGCTCGGGGGCGGCGCGCCGGTGGTGGCGGCGATTTCGCGGTCGGCGGCGTCGAAGGCGAAGCTGGCGCTGGTACCAGCGGTCGGTGTAGCGCGTGGCGATGTCGTTGTTCGCGGTGCTGCCGTCGGCTGGGTCGGCCGACGACGCGCACGGCGCTGGCGGTGACGCGGCCGCGGCCGTCGAAGGCGTTCACGGTGACGGAGGCGCGGTCGAAGACGGCGACGAGGCGGCCAAGGTAGTAGTTCGCGTCGCCGGTGGGGAAGCCCGCGGGCGGCGCTGCCGCCGGCGGGGGCGAGGGCCGCTGCGGGCGGCTCGTCGTAGGCGTAGAGGACTTCGATGCCGGTGTCGGTCGATCAGGTCCGGCTGGGAGTACTGCGGCGTGGTTTGCCTGGCACGGGGAGTAGTCTTCGGCGATCAGGCGGCCGGCGGCGTCGTAGAGGTAGTTGGCGCCGCAGCCGCGGGCGTCGCTGGTGCCGACCAGATCGCCGGCGTCGTCGTAGGCGTAGCGCCACGCCTTCATGGTGCTCGGGTCGGTCGGCGGGCTCGGGTTGAAGTTCTTGGTGGTGTCGGGCTCGACGTTGAGCACCATGCGGCCCAGGCTGTCGTAACGCATCCAGCGGACGACCTCGTCACCACCGCGCACGCGCGTGATCTTCTCGGGTTCGCCGGTGGGCAGGTAGGTTGTCTTGACGGCGCGGGATTCAACGGCGCCGCCTTGGTGGATGCGCTCGATGGTGGCGCTGGTGCGGCCGTGGCCGTCTTTCTGCTCCGTGGCGTAGGTGCCCTGGTGCGGGCCCGGCTCGAGGTCGGCGGCGTCCCAGTGGTCGCTCGAGAGGGCGTGGTAGCGGCTCTGGAGCGTGACGGTGCCGTCGAGGTCGAAGGTCTGGAGTTGGCGGCCGAAGGCGTCGTAGCGCTGGCGGCCGTAGGGCTCGTTGGATGCGGCGCCGAACGGGTACTGCTTGGGATCGCCGTCGTAGTAGGCGGCGAGGTACTTGCGGCGGACGGCGCTCTTGTTGTCGTACTCGGAGAGGTCCGTCGCGATCCACGGGTGGCCGTCGGTGGTCGGGTCGGCTTCGGACAGGCCGACGATGTTGCGGCCGAAGCCGTCGACGTAGCTCCAGCTCTCGAGGTAGTTGCTCGCGTCGTCCAGGGCGTCGCCGTCCTGGGTCATGGTGTGGATGACGGAGTGGCGCGCGACGTTGGATCCGGAATCTGGGGGCAGGTCCGGCGGGAGGAAGTACTCGATCTTCACGGACGCGACGCTGGAAGGGTCGGGGCCGTCGACCTCGGGGCGATACAGCGCGGTCAGGCGACCGAAGGCGTCGTAGTCCACCTTCGTGGACTGGCTCTGCATGTCCGTCACGAGCGTGACCAGCGAGAAGCCCCGGTCGTACATGGCGAGCGTCTGCAGGGACTTCGTCGTGCCGGCACCGGCGCAGCCGAAGCTCGCGGGCGTGCCGGCGGTGGGATCGCCGGTGTACGTCGTCTCCCTGGTCGCGAGCTGCTGGTAGATCGTGTCTCCGTTGTATTCGACGCTGCGGCAGCGGCCGTTCGGGCCCTCTTCCTGGGTCAGGTTGCCGGTCGTGCCGTCGTAGGCCATGTGCGACACGTGCAGCGTCGCGTTGGAGATGTCCGCGACGACCGGTGTCTGCGCCTTGCCCTTGCCCGGCGGGCTGAACCGATCGAGATCGAGCGCGCCGGTGAGCTCCGCGGTCGTGTCCGTGGGGTTGCCGTGCTCGTCGTAGGTCGTAAGCGTGTGGTTCCGCGCCGTACCGGCATCCCCTGTCACGTAGCTCTCGACGGTGCGCCACATCCAGTCCGTGGGATCACTCGCCGGTCGGCCCGGCTTGGTCGTGGTCGTAATCTCCTCGTCCGGCGTGGGCGTGGTGCAGCCGGAGACGCAGCCCTTCGCCACGGCGGTCAGGCGATTGCCGAACGCGTCCACGGTGGACTCGGACTGCAGGTGCGCGGGGCTTCCGCTGCGGATGGTGACGGAGCTCGTCGTGTCGGGATCGCCGCCAGGTGGCGGAGGATCGCGGACCACGTCGATAAGCGTTTGGGTCGAGCCGCCCATCGCGGTGCCGGCGGCGGTATCGTACAGGTACGTGTCCTTGTTCGACTCGAAGGCGTGCGCCACGATGCGGCCGTCGAGGCCGGTGTAGAGCGTGCGCAGCGTGTAGCTCGTGTGCTCCGTGGAAATATACGTCCCGCTCTCGTCGTAGCGCTCGGTCGTCAGGGGCAGGCCCTTCAGCGCCTCGCGCGGATTGTCGCGCCAGCGCTCGGGGATCGAGCAGTCGTCGACGCCGTTGGACGGCGTCTCGTCCTTGCACTCGCCGAGCAGGAAGGTGCTCTCGGTGACGTCGGTCGGGCTGTTGGCGTCGCCGATGCGGGTGGATTTCGGCGCGGGAGAAACCGCGGAACTCGCGCTGGCGGCCCTCGAAGACCGGGTCGCGGTAGCTGTACTCGGTCTCGTAGAGGCCCGGCGCGCGACCGGCGACGGTGATGTTGTCGCTCTCGGTGACGCGCTTCACGACCTGCACCACCGTGGGCATCTTCTTGCACCAGCCGGCGCTCCACGGATCGCTCGGGGGATTCTTGGGATCGCACTTGCCGAGCTTCTCCGCGGCCAGCATCTCCGCGGTGCTGGTCGAGTACTCGAGCTCCGTGGTCTTGCCGAGGCCGTTGTCGACGCGGCTCAGCAGATCCGCTTGCTGGCCGCCTTGCAGATCGATGTAGCGGTACTTGCCGCCGTCGCCCCACAGGATGTCGCGGGTGCTCGAGCCGTTGACGTCGGCCAGGCGCACGCGGTTCGCGTACGAGGGCGAGGCGGGCGTGTTCGCGATGACGTGGCGCTTCGTCCAGCTCTTGCCGTCCACGTTGAGCCACACGTCCACGTCCGTGAACCTGACCTGCACCAGGTCGGCCAGGCCGTCGCCGTTCACGTCGTCGAGCCGCAGGTTGCTGCCGTTCGGGTCGGAGTACTGCGGGCCGGCGTCCATCTGGATGTCGCGCCCCTGGCCGAACGTGCCGCCCGGGCAGTCGTCGCGCTTGCCCGTGCCCCAGAAGCCGTTGCCGCGGCCCGGCCAGTAGCGAACGTCGCCCTGGCGCACGCGCACGATGTCGGTGATGCCGTCGCCGTTCATGTCGGCGAGCTTCACGTCGGAGTCGCTGAAGCGGATCGGCGTAGCGCTCCAGGGCACGCAGCTCGTCACCGGATCGTTGGAGAGCGTCGCGGTCGTGGCGCCGGTGCGCGTGGCGTGCCCGAACTGCCCGTCGCCACCCGGATAACCGGCCCAGGGCGAAGAACGTCTCCATCTCGGTGCCGGTGCTGACCACCACGTCCACCAGGCCGTCGAAGTTCACGTCCATCACCTGGACGTCGGTCGTGTCCTTGCCGAAGTCGATCTTCGGGTTCTGCTGCGACGCCGTGTCGACCGTCCGCCCGTCCCACATCCACTTCGTCCCGTGGAGCACCGGCGTGTAGACCGAGTAGGTCTTCACCTTCGGCATGTGGAGCAGATCGATGGTCGCGTCGCCGTCCAGATCGAGCGCCGCCAGGTTCAGGTTCTTCAGCGTGATGCTGCTGGCGTTCGCGCCGAGCACGCCGTTGATGCCCATGATCTCGGCCGCGCCGAAGCTGTCCGCCGCGCCCCCGGCGCTGTTGAAGTAGACCCCGTGCCCGCCGCCGTAGTCCCCCGGCGCCGTCACCAGCACGTCGGGCAGTCCGTCGGAGTTGATGTCGAACAGATCCGTCAGCTCCTCGTCCACCGAGTGCGGCGGGCTGCCCTGGATCGCGTTGATGCGCTCGTCGAAGCCCTCGTATCCAGTCAGATCCGCCACGCCCGCGGAGCCGTCGGTCGCGTAGGGATCCACGTGCGTGTACTCGAACTTCATCGGCGGCAGCGGCGCGCAACCGGTCGTGTCCGGAAGTTGCCCCGTCCCGTCCTCGGTCGGCGCGGCGTTCTCGCTCCCGCTGCAGCGCCCCTCCACCTGCACGCTCGACAACAGCGAGGCGTGGTAGCCCGCGTCGTACGTCAGGTGATAGCGCCGGACCTGATGGCGCTGTCCCTGGCTGCCGTCATTGAACGCCTTGCTCGCCACGTCCACGCGCGCGAGGCGCAGGTTCTGCTCCATCTTCCAGCCGCTGCGCCAGCTGGAGGTCGGATCGGTTCGCTGCTCGTAGCCGAGGTGCGTGTGGTGCGCGTACGCCGACAGCGGCGACGCCGCGCCGGTCGACACCGGCGGCGTGTCGTAGATGTCCGAGAGCCACGCCGAGCCGCCCTCCTGGAAGTAGCGATACTGGACGACGTTCGCGGGATACGTGTCGTACTGCCGCACCAGGTGCCAGCGGTAGATCTCGCTCGACTGGTCCGGGTTGACCTCGATGCCGCTCGCGTAGCCCGGCTGGTCGAGCGGCACCCCGAGCTCCATCGTGACGCCGCTCTTGTCCTGCACGCGCCAGGTCTTGTGGTCCGCCGACCAGAAGAAGCGCAGGAACGATCCCTCCACCCGCGGCCGGAAGTACTGCTCGCCGATCGCCCAGTCCGGAAACGCTTCGCCCGTTTGCTTTCCGACGCACGTGTCGTTCGCGCCCACGGTGCAGATCGGGCACCAGCTCCTGTCCGCCGTTGAACACGAACCGGTCCTGCTCGCCATTCCAGTCCGCCTGGTCCTGGTACTTCGGCACGCCGCGATCCGTCTGCCGCGCGATGAACGGCACCCCGACGCTCCAGCCCACGCCCGCCGCGCCGTAGCCCCCGCTCGAGCTGTAGGAGAGTCCCAGGCTCGGCTGCGCCCCGCCGCGCGCCGCCGGTAGCGCGAACGGCACGCTGAACGTCGCGATGCCCGTGGAGAGCTGCGCGCTGAAGCTCTCGCCCATCCCCTTGATCGAGCCGCTTCCCTTCGGAACACTGATCGCCTTGCTCGTCACCCCGCTCTTGTCCGCCCCCGTCGGCAGCGCCTCCGGCGACACGGCCGGCCCCGTCTGCGCCGCGCTCCCGGTCGTCGCCGCCGTGCTCTTCGACGGATCCATCTGCTGCGGCGGCCCGGCCTGCTCCGTTCCATCCGGGTCCGGGGGAGAGTTGGTTTGTGCCGTCGCGGTATCCCGCGTGTCGAGCTGCGGCGTGGCCGCCGTCTCGGTCGCGTCCGGATGCTGTACCGCCCCGCTCGCACCTGGATCGGTGCCCGTCTCCACGGGCGCGTTCGCTGCCGCGGATGGCGGTGCGGGCGTCTCCGTCTGCCCGCCCCCCGCCGCGCGCGCGATGCGCGCCGGCGACAGCGTCATCGCGAAGCACGCGAACGTCACGATCGCGGTGGGCGCTCCGGCACGCCGCCTGAAGCGCGTGAGGCTCATTGGTTCCCCGTCCCGCTGGGGCGCACGATCGGCACCGGAATCAGCTCCGCCACCACATCCGGCGTCGCTTCACCGGCCCCGAACGTCAGCCCGTAGTCCTCCCACGCCGAAGCGATCGCACCGCCCGGATACAGCGGCGTCGCCGCCAGCGCGGGTCGCCGCTGATCGCCGGGCAAGTGCTCCGGCCAGCGCGGCAGCGGGATCTCCGTCTGCTGCGTGAGCGTGGACGGACCGCCGTCCCCGCGTACCCAGTCGAAGCGCGCGAGCCACACGTCCTCCGCCTGCGCATCGCCCGTGACCGCGCTCGAGCGCCACGCCACGTACACGCGGTCGCCAACCGCCACCACATCCGGATGGCTCTGCCCGATCGACACATCGGTGACGACCTGCGGCGCGATGTCGAACGGGACCACGGTGCCGGGTTGCGTCATATCGAGGATCGCGCCCCGGAGCCGCGGCACGTTCGGAACGCCGGTCCCGAGCGGATCGGTCGTCTCCGTGTACACCAGGAGCAGATCCGAACCGTCCAGCTCGGCGAGCGCCGGCTTGTCGTCCGCAGGGCCGCCCGTCACGTTGTCGATCGACCACGCGACTCCCCCCGCGGTCGCGCGGACGGATTCGATCCCGGACAGATCACCGGCGCGCCACGCCGCGGCCCACGACCCCTCGAACGGCGCGAGCGCGACGTTGCCCTCGACGTCGATCGTGGCCGCAAGCGCCGTTTCACCGCCTTGTGGAACGAGGCTCGTGTTGAACGTCGCGGATGCGGACGTCTGGCCCCGTCGCCGCGTCGGCATCGTCCATCCACGCGACGACCACGCTCGACCCCACTGCGAGGATGTCCGGATCCCACTGCGAGAACGCCGTGTTCGCGTTCGCGTGCTGAAGCGATCCCACCGCGCTCGGACCGACCGCGCGGAGCGCGATCCCGAGCTCGTCCCCGTCCGCTCCGAAGTCCGTGTACGCCACCGCGTACTTGCCGCCGCCGAGCGACGCGACCACGGGGTTCGCATCAACGATCGCCGCGGAGTCGACCTGGACAGACGCATCGACGGGTGTGCCGCTGCCGTCGTACATCGCCAGCTCGATGCGGCGATCGCCCAGGAGCTCGTACTCGCGGGCAACCGCGAAGCCGCTCGCGTCCGCAGCAACAGGGTGACGGCCCGTACCGAGACGACGGCCAGGAAGCGGCGTGCCGGACACCGCGGGTCCGGTGACGACGTCCTGAACCTGGCAGCTCGAGTCGCACGAGTCGCCGGGGGTGTCCGCGCCGTCGTCGCACTCTTCCGTGACGGGGTCGCGAATGGCGTCGCCGCAGTATACAGACTGGGGGGCGCCGGCGGCGCCGGCGGTGCCGGAGGCGCCGGAGGCGCCGGAGGTCCCGCCAGTCCCCACGCCGGCGCCACCCGCGCTCCCGGAATCACCGCTGACACCCGCACTCCCCGCAACGCCAGCTCCACCGTAAGCTCCCGCGGCGCCTGTGTTTCCAGCGGCGCCGGCAGCCGCGTCCTCGCCACCGGTGCCACCTGTCGGCGCGCCGGCTGCACCTGCGCTGCCACCGGTTCCTCCGCCGCCACCGGGATTGCATTGGGAAGCAATGTTGCTGCACGCAACGACGACCGCCAGCGGGGCCAGCCACCGAGGCGGGGCACCGGAGACGGCGTGCCTTGTCGAGTGCATGGCCGGCCTCAGTTGCTCGTGCTCTCGGGATCGATTCGCGACCAGTAGCGGTAGTCCAGGACGACCTGCACGTCCTCGACGTTGTTCCAGATGAAGCCCGGCTTGTCGTAGATACGAAGCGCATACGTCCCGTCGAGCGGCCGACCGCGGAACTCCACCTTCGTCGCCTCCGGCTGGGCGAGCAGCGCCGCATCGGCCGAGCCGATCGGCAAGGTGATGTAGCGCTCCGCCGCCAAAGCCTTGGCGTGGTTCATGTGCGCGAGGCCGAAGCTGAACGTGTGGACGTCGAAGTAGTAGTCCAGAATCGGGATGTCGAACGCCGCGTGATCGACACTGTACTCCAGGTACGCGGAGCCGTAGCAGGACTGCGACCCCACGACCGAGCAGTCCACCACGCCCGTACCGACGACGTTCAGCGCCCAGGAGAGAGTGCGATAGTTGTAGTTCCCCCGAGCGATCTTGCCGTTGAGCCGCGACTTGCCGTCGCGGATTGCCGTCGTGTCGATGGCGATCGGCGAGATCAACTCGTGGTAGCACTCCGTGCCGTCGCAGACATACTTGAACGCGTTGCGAAACTCGGTGGGATCCTTCGACGCACAGTCGTGCGAAAGGACGAGGCGGTTCACGGTGGTGTGCTGGTAGCCCGTCGCCCCACCCGAAGTGGATGCGTCCTCGAGTTGCACATCCGCGATCGCGACGCTGCCGGGATCTCCGCCTTCTGGGAGACCGCCGACAGAGGCGCCGAACAGCACGTAGTAGGTGCCTGTATCCGGCGCCGTAAACGTGAACTGCTTGCGTTGGTCGATCGCGAACTCGTACAGGGACGCGCCACCCGCGTCCGGTGACGTCGGGTCGTAAGGAATCGGCGTGTCGCCGTGTACGAGGTTCCAGTTCGCGTCGTAGATGGCGACGCGGTACTCCGTGGGTGCGCCACCGTCCGCCCGATCGACGGGATTGCCGTTCGCGTCGCGAGCGAGATCCCACCACGACAGGACGTAGCTCTTGCCACCGTCGAGTTGCACCGGTTGGTAGGCGGATCCGCGGGGCGGCGCGGGTACGACCGGCGCCGCGGTCCCCGCGTCTCCCATGTCCATGTAGAGATCCGTCACCGGGACCTCGTGCAGCCAGCTCACGCCACCTTGCACGGCGATTTCCGGCGGCTGGAGCGGGCTACCGGTGTCGTCCACAAGCGTGTGGTTTCCGCTCACAACGAGACAATTGGCGTCCGGCGGCGAGGCCACGCTGTCGCAGGCATCGAGGATCCATCCTGCCGGCGCCGCAGCGTCGCCCTGCCGCTGGTCGAGCGCGTCGGAGAAGAGCAGCAGATTGCGCGCCGTGACCGAGCATTGCCCCTGCGGTCCGATCAGGTCGTCGCGCAGCGAAAGTACCGCGACGTCGTCGCCTTCGTGCGAGGGATAGTCGACATTGTAGTACTCCACGAAATCCTGGAGCTTCTGGACGTAGTCACCGATGTACGGGTCGGTAAACTTCGTCTCGTCGTCGTCCTTCAAACCGAAAAACTGGTTATCCGTGAGGCCACCGTCTGCGCCAGGAACGTCGCCGGCCCGAAACTTCGAGTAGTCAATGCCCGTAAACTCGCACAGATCATCGGCCCATTCCTTCGGCGCGGCGAGTACGCCTACCTTGTGGTCGATCTCGTCGAGGTGCACGCCGATGCGCTGCTCGATCGCGAGGCGCGCGAGATAGGCCATGTACTTCGCGTCCTCGAGCGCCGCGCGGTAGCGGCGGTTCGTGAGATCGAACTGCCGCCGCAGCGCGGTGTTGACGGGCATGGGGACCGTCTGCCCGTCAGGTGTCGTGACGTAGTCCGCCAACTTTGCCTTCGCCACCTGGTAAGCGGCCTGGTTCTCCTGCTGTTCAAGTGACACCCCGTTCGACTTGACCGCCGCGACCGAACCGCGCAGTTGATCGAACGATCCCTGCATGGATGTGAATTGGGGCCCGACTGCAGTGCGGAGCTGATTTAGGACGTTCACGATGTCGTTCGCGTTCTTCTCGGCCGGGATGCCGGAGAGGTCGTTCATGATGTCCTGCTGGTCCTCGGTCGCCTGGAGGCCAATAACCGAAGACGCCAATGGGAAGGGGTTGAAGGTGACCAGCGACGCAATGCCACCCATGATGCCGACCGCGTCCTGCGCCTCCTGGGCCTCGAGTTGGATGCGTTGCATGGCGTACTGCGCGAGCGTCGTCTTCTCGTCGAGATCGGCCGCGACCAGGCCGACCCGCGCGTTCTCGATCGCGCCCTCGATACTCATGAGATCGCCCTCGATGCTGGACCATCCAGACGACAGCCCGTCGGCGCCCTGCTCGTAGGCAAGGATCAGCTTGCCGTGCTCCCCCTTCAGGATCCCTGTGCCTGGAGTGCCTGCCGCGAAATCCTCGACGACTCGCTTCGGCACGCTCGTGAGGAGAATCCGGCTCAACATCGAATGCGCATGCTTGGCCTGGTCGTCGATCCAGTCCTCGAGGGCGGGGATATCGGACGGAGCCGCCATCGCAGGAAGGTCATCGAAGCGCCCGAGTACCCGGTACTGCGAGAGCACGCACGAGAGCGCCAGCGCGCGCGCGATCTCCTCGCCGGCAAGACAGCCGTTCGTCCCGTAGCTGTTGCCGCTCGAATCCCACCGCTTGAAGGGCGTGAGCGAGTTCAGGAAGAGGTGGGCGCGGTTTTCCTTGGGGCATACCTGCGGCAAGAGCACACGCGCGGGGTACACCGTGTGGTCGCTTGCGCTGGCACCAAATTGTAGATTGGCGGGCCCGAGCTTGGCCTGCCGGTAGCCGTCCGCGTCGGTGTCCAGCCAGTTGGCGGGCATGTACGGAACCCCGGTGTGCTGTCCATCCGTGTTGAGCGGGATGACCGCCTTTCCCTTCGCGCCGATGCCGCCGGTGTACCAGAACGCTGCCTCGATCCCGGCATCGAGGTCGTGGGGGATCGTCCAGTGGCTGAAACTGGGGCAGAAGAACGGCCCTTTCAGGCCGTTGTCGCCGCACCAATCCCCCACGGTTTGCGTGGAGCCGGCGCCCCCCGCCGAATAGAACATCAAGGGCGTCTTGCCGTCCTCTGCTGTGCAGATCTGCGAAACGGAAGACGGCGCGCCAGGGAACTTGGCGAACAGCACCGCCTTGGCGGTATCCGCGTATTTCCCATCGCAGCCACTGCCGCCCGTCGAACCAGCCAATTCCGCGGCGCGTGCATTCAGCCAGGCGCCGACGGCACCGGACTTGGAGCCGCCAAATTGGGCCTTGTCAACGCCCAGCGGAGGAAAAGTGTGACCGCGCGTCTTCGTCTCGAACTCCAGATAGTGGTCTTCAGAGGAATTCTGGAAAGCGTCCGCGTACAGATCGTGTAGCCATGCCGGGTGCGGAGCGATCCGGAGCCCGTTTGCTGCTAGTAGGCCGATCTTGCGCCCCGTTCCGAGGTCCTGGATATCTTCATCGAAGGTTCCGTTGCCGGTCGGCTCGAGCGCGTAGTTGTTGTTCTGGTCAGCGAGATACCTGCCCTGGCCGTAGATAACGGCCGAGACCGCGGATGTAGCGGGGGTCGCAGCCGAGAAGTCTACTGCCGGTATCCACAAGTCGAAGACATTGTCCGGCATGTGGCCCGCGAGCGCGCCCATCAGCCAAACAACTCCCGTCAACCGTTCGAAAAGGATCTCGTTGACGCTCGGCTCTCCCACGTTGGCGTTGATGCGGTACGGGCCACTGTTGAGCGCGGCGTCCAGGCTCGCAGCAAGGTCGTTGCTGCCGCACGAATTGCCATTCGCGCAGTGCGGCCAGAGGCCGGTCGCCTGCGTGTCCATGATGACCTGGCCGTGGAGTTCGGCCTTCCAGCTCAAGTCCTCCTCGCGCTTGATCCGGAGCCCGGAGAGGATGGACGCCATTGTGTCGAGGTGCGGGTTTTCCGCCAACTGCTGGAGATCCTGGCTGTTGAAGACTCCACTTGTCGATGCAACCAACTCCTTTTCTAGATCGCAAGTCGGCGGCGCCGTGGCGTCGGGATCCTCGTACTTGGCCAGCCCTAGCCCGGCATGGCTGATATCGGTCTTGGCGCACAAGGGGCTGTCTTTGACGTCGATCGGGTCGTGGCAACCGAGCTTGACGCGGATCTCCGCGTCGTGATTCTCGCCGGGTGGCCAGGGGTCGGTGGTTAGAAATACGACATCCACCTTGTCCTCGCCCAAACACTGGTTCAGCGCTTCGTCGTCCGTGGACGGCTGCACGTCGCCGGCCTTGACCTCGACGTTGTCGAGCGCGGTGTAGTCGCCGCACAGGTTCGCGAGCTCTTCGCCCGCCGCTTCGCTCCGGAAGTCCTTTTGCAGGCCCTGGGCGATCAGCTCGTTCCCGAGGTCGTCGGCGCGCTGCGCGGATTGCTGGGCAAGCGTAAGGTAGTGCTTCCAGCTATTTTCGAATGGGTCGGCATCGGACGTGAGCTCGTTCTCGAGCGGTACGAAGATGCGCTTGGCTTTCCCGAGCAGGCAGTAGCCTTCGGGCTCCGACGGCGACGCGCCACCGAGCCCGGGTGCCTGGCCGTAGCTGGGATCGATACCCAGCGCGGAGTTCGTGAGCTTCGTGCGGTAATCGCTGACCGCACTGATGTACTGAACGGTAAGCGGAGCGTTGCTCCAGGGGCTTGCGTTCGGGAATACGGCAAGCACGCGACCGTGTCCGACGTTGTCCGGGGAAGACTTCGAGACAAGGTACAGCGCCGAGCCCGGCGTGGTGTCGGTGCCCGGGTCCGGAAATTCGAGATCGTGGTGGTGGCCGTCGATTCCCGGCCATCCCGAAGGGTCATTGCGGTAGGGCTCGTCCGTGATCGGCTGCACAACCGACGTTTCATATCCTTCGCAGGACTTGCGCAACCCGGCGGCGCAATCCGCCTGCCACTGCTGGCCCTTGACCAGAACGATCTGCCCTTGCATGGGCGTGATCGGGTCGGATGTGCCGTCATCGAGCACGCCAAGATCCTTGGCCGTCAGCCCTGTCAACCAGACATGGAAGAACGCATCGTTGTTTCCGTCGGTGTAGCGAGTCGCCGCCGCCATGCCAGGCCCTGCCCACGCGCGGATTTCGGCCGCGCCGACGCGGGAGTGGGCCTCGGCGGCGCTCTGGTCCATTCCGTTGCCATGGGCGTGCGCCACGATGAAGTCGTGGATGGCGGCGAGCCGGCGCTCGAACGTTCCACCCATCGTGAACACGTCCTGGAATGCGCTCCGCAGCGAAACGCCGGTGAAGGGCTGGTACCAGTAGCGCGGTTCCGCGTAGGGACATTCCGACGCGGCCCATGCCGGCCCGGCCAGCGCCGTCTGGTCTCCGGTCGCGTCGATCTTGGGGATCCCGTGCGCGAGCACGATACCGTTCAACTTCATGGTGCCGCTCACTGTGGCCGCATCCGCGTAGTTGACGCCGTTCTTGTTGGTCAGGACGTCCTGGTCGAGCGTCTCGCCTTGGTCGACCCCGGTGATGGCCTGGAAGGCGCGGAAGTTGTGCTCCATGGCGAACGTGAAGTCCGCGTTGCCGACGGCGTCGAACTGCTGGGCCACAGCCTGGCCGCGCGCGCTCGCCGTGAACGTGGCGAGATCCAGGCCCGCCTGCTGCGCTCCCGAGAGCTCGAGCTGCTCCTTGACGGCGTTGCGCGTCGTCGTCGGATCGATAGAGAGCCCTTGGATGTGGGTCACGTCGATGACGATGCCCGTCGGTTCGAGCATCTTCACGGCGGCGAGCTGGCTCATGGATCGCGTCGGCAACGCGTCGAGCTTGCCCATCACGCCGGGCACCATGGCACCGGCCACAGCGTCCGCGTGGTACCCCTGGCACTCAGGATCGCGCCAGGGCAGCCAGGGCTGGATTGGCCCGGGCGTGTCCTGGTGGGGGAGCGCGTCGAGCTCCCACCGGCCGTAGAGCACGCGCAGCAGGTGGCCGATGGAGTTGTAGGGCGTCTGGCCGTCCCCCATGAAGAACCGGGCAACGCCCAGCTTCGGGTCGCCGGCCTTGGCTTTCTGGACGTACGCGCCGGACATGTCCGCCTCGACGGAGTCATCGATGAGCTTTTTCAGGAGCTCGCCGGCGGCGTTCAGCGTCTTCGCCTCGATGTCCAGACGCGACTCGGCGAAGTCGTAGACGTGGTCCTGAACAACCCATGTGCTGTCGAATACGCTGTTCGATGGTGCGCCCCAGCGGTCCAATTTCTCCGGGTGCCTGTTGGGGCTCGCGTCATACAGTGCGGAAGAGTAAGTGATGGCATAGCCGGGCTGGTTCGGATCAGCGGACTTCGCGTAGGCCTCGGAACAGTCGTACTCGGAGAGGCCCCAAGACGGGACCTCCTGGTCCATGCGCGCCAGGTTGGCCAGGGTCGTAATAGCGAGATCCCTGGCGATGAAGCGGTCGGCGTTCCGCTGCGGTGGAATGATCCACCTGGGCTTGCCAGCCGCCGTTTCCCACACCAGCGGCTGGACGGCGTCCGCCACGTTCGCGAG
The DNA here is from genome assembly GCA_963775185.1 of uncultured delta proteobacterium. Classification (GTDB taxonomy): domain Bacteria; phylum Myxococcota_A; class Polyangia; order Polyangiales; family Polyangiaceae; genus JAPSGB01. The sequence goes on from CAVZIE010000029.1 coordinate 20,491, forward strand.
CTTGTCCGCGACGCACAGGAGTTGCTGCTCCTTCAACAGGATATCATCACACGAACTGGTCTGGAGCAAACCATCGCTCGTCAGAGATCCGTCCGTATCGCGAAAGAAGAACCAGTTGTCCTCGCGCCAGAGTTCGCTCGCCGGCGCCGCGTAGCCGCACTCCTGCGCGGCGCGGAGAAGCAGGCCCATGCCGCTCGCATAGCCAGCCAGGTCCGGGTCGACGTTGCCGCCGTCCACCTGCACGGTCGTCTGCGTGTGCATGCCTGGCCCGATCTCGCCCGCGGGCACGTTGGCCGCGTGCTGCGCGGGCTTGTCGGCCTTCAGCAAGGCCGCGTCCGCCGGTCCGAACTGGACCTCGTGGTAGCCCGACTTCCCGCTGGCATCCTTCGCCTGCTCGAACACGTGGATCGCGTAGGCGCCGAACGCCGAGTCCGGCTTGGACGCCGGCTTGTTGCCGTGGCCGGAATCGCCGCATCCGAGAGCCAACGCGCCGGCAGCGGTGGCAGCAACGAGGAGGCGGGCGAGACGCGATGAGAGCAGAGCGGGCATGAGAACCTCTGGGGCTGGAACAGGTCAGGGGCAGGTGCCGCTGCCGGCGCCGCTGTCGAGAAGCTCGACGGTCAGGTTGCGCGCCGGCGCGTTCGCGGGCTTGTTGTCCTGCGGGAACACATAGATGTTCGAGTAGGCGTCGGCGTAGACGAGACAGGTCTTGGGGTAGAAGTTGTCCGCAGGGCAGGTCATCGCGTCGGCTGCCGTGGTGCCGAAGACCTCCCAGCCGACCCCGTCGATCGTGATGCGCAACGCGGGCACAGGATCGTTGAACGGGTGGACCACCTTGATGCGACTCTTGATGCGCAGCTCGTACGGCGTCGACGGGCAGTCGCAGACGCTGGGCGGAGTCGCCGGCAAGCGCAGCGTGAACGGGAACTGGCTCCGCTGATCGAGCGTGAAGGTGGTCTCCTGCACGGGCTTGCACACCAGCGTGTCGCAGACCGGATCGAGCGGCTGGCATTGTCCGGAGCAGTCGGCGTCGAGGCTCGTGGGGCACGGCGAGTCGTTGGGCCCGGGCCCGCCGTCTATGCCTGCACTTCCGCTTGCCCCGGCGCCGCCGTCGGTGCCGCCGCTGCCCGCGCTCGCGTCGCTTCCGCTCGTTCCGCCACCAGCGTCCTGTCCCGCGCTGCCCGCGCTGCCCGCACTGCCGCCCGTGCCGCCGGTGGCGCCTGTGCCCGCGCTTCCGCCCGCGGCGCTCGCGCCGGCGGTTCCACCACTTCCGCCCGTGCCGGCGCCGGAGCTGCCGCCGCTCGCGCCGGTGCCGCCGCTCGCGCCTGTACCGCCGGTGCCGCCGCTGCCCGCGCTGCCCCCCGTTCCGCAGTCGCACACGCTCCACTCATCGGTGTCGTTACAAACCTGTCCCCCGTTGCACGCGCCCGGGCCGACGCATGAGCGCGTGTCGCCTGGCGTGCAGGTCTGGTGGTTCAGGTTGCCGTCGTTGCTCGAGCCGCAGGCGGCGGAGATGAACGTGGCGATGGAGAGAGCTGCGAATAGACGTTTCATGGCGACACCTCGGGGAAAACGCGGGGACATCTGTCCACCGCGTCGACGAGGATAGTCCCGAGGGGAAACGTCTGTTGCGCGCGCCTTGCCACCGGTGTCGATCCCTCGGCGGAATCGCTCGGCGCGTCATCTTAATAATCCTGAAAATGTGCGACGCGAACCTACACGGCCCGCGTCACATGATCTGGATCCAGTAGCCGAGTCCCTTTACGGTCTGCAGGCGCCGGCCTTCGGGTGCGAGCGCGATGCGCACGGCGCGCGCGGCTTGATCGAAGGAGCCGGCGCTCACGCCGTTGCGGTGCCAGACGCTTCGCGCGAGCTCCTCGCGGGTGACAACCTCGACGGCGCGATCGTGGGGCGCGTCGTCACGGGTGCGCTCGACCGCCCTCGAGACGAGGTACGACGCGAACCGAAGCGGTCTGCCGGACAGCTCGACGGCCTTGCCGTGCAGCCGCAGGCTGCCATCGACCACCGCCAACGCGAGCGGAGGCGAGTCCGATCGGTTGGCGCGCCGACCAATCACCTCGACGCTGCCGCCCAGCAAGCCGAGATCCCAGTCGCGCGACCTGTACTCGGCGCCGTCCGAACGCAGTGCTTCCGCGGCCGCTCGAGCGCGATCTGGATGGTCGGCGACGATCACGATCGGGGCGCGCCCGGACGCCGTGCGGCGCGATGAACGCTGGGGCGCGGCGACGACGATCGACGGGCGCGGGTCGTCCGCGTCGACGGCGGCGCTGCTCGTGATGGGGTACTCGCCGCTGGCGAAGCAGCTGCGCGTGGGGGAGCGTCGCCGGTCGGCGACGCTTGATCTGCATCGAACGCACTCGTCGATGCGGGGTTGGATTTCCGAGCCACCGGACGTCTCCCGACACGCACTACAGCTCCATTCGCGCGACCATGGAAGCGGCTTGTCTCCGTAGAACGCCAGGCCTGGCGCGGTCTACTTCCGTCAGGAAATCTGCCTCGGCCGGACGTGGTTCGAACCGGCAAGGATCCAGTGGGTTGCGGCGCGCCGCTCCAGATTCCCTGTCGAACCTGGAATCGTCCGGGGCCACGCTGCGCATCACCCCTTGGGGTGCATTTTTTGTGCTCCGCCGTGACGATCCGGCAGAGCTGCGTGAACGACGACGGACCATGAGGGTCACATGATCCGCATCCAGTAGCCGAGCCCCTTCACGGTCTTCACGCGGCCGCCCTCTGGGGCGAGCGCGATGCGCACGGCACGGGCGGCTTGGTCGAACGCGCCCGGGCTCACGACTCTTCGCTGCCAGACCACTCGAGCGAGCTCGTCTCGCGTGACGACCTCGAGCCCGCCGCTCCCGGCCGCCGCGAGGCGCTCGAGCGCCTTGTGCACGAGGTATGACGCGAACTGGTACGGCCTGCCGTGGAGCGCCACGGCTCTTCCGCGCAAGTGGAGCGCCCCGTCCATCGTCACCAATACCGGCGGCTGCGCTTCGGGAGAGCCCGCCCAGCGCCGCCCGAGCATCTCCACCCGCAGGGCCAGGAGCCCGACGTCCCAGTCGCTGGACCAGAAGTCGGCGCCCACTTCGTCGGCCGACGCCACGGCGATCGTGCCGGGGGTCGTCGTCGGACCCACGGCCGCGATCTCGTCGACCTTGTCCACGCGGTACCCCCGCGCGTGCAGCGCGTCGGCAGCCGCACTGGCCCGATCCAGGTGGTCGGCGACAATCACCACGCGACCACGCCGGAGCGTGCCTGGCCGCGCAACGTGTCCGGAGGTCGTGACGGTTCCGGGGCAAGTGGGGACACGCGAGTCGACCATCGCGGGGGTGGTCGGTCACGGCCTGTACCAGTTGCGGAAAAAGTGAACGTGGGAGCGCCGCCTCCAGTCATTACCGCCGCCTCCCGCCTTTGCGTCCGGCGAGTCCCGCCGATAGAGTCTTGGGCGTGCGCGCCGTCGCGATCTGGAGTCTTGTCACGCTCGCAGCGTCGATGGTCGTGGCGGCACCGGCTCACGCGCAGGCGCCGCCCTACGCTTCGCGTCCGTACTATCCGCCGCCGTACTATCCGCCACGCTACGCGGCGTGGCCCGTGCCAGTGACGATCGCCAGCGACACGCCGGGCACGCGCTTCTCCATCAAGCGCGACCAGGACGCCGCGGAGGTCGCGCGCTGCGACACCCGGTGCGGCCTGTACCTGCCGAAGGGCAAGTACCGGCTGGTCGTGAAAGAATCGGACGATGTCGCAGACGGAACGCGTCGCTTCAAGCTCGACGGACCGTCCTCGATCCTGCTCAGCCCGGATACGCCCGGGCAGCGCTGGGCCGGGCTCTCGCTCGGCATCGGTGGCATCGCGGCGACGATCGCCGGCGCGGTGCTGCTGCTCTCGTCGAACGGGTGCGCGGACTGCGGTGAGGCTACCAAGCAAAAGGCGGGCGTGGTCCTGCTGCTCGGCGGGCTCGGTGCCACGCCGGTCGGCTGGGTGATGTTCGGCAAGAGCTTCAAGCCCGATCTGCAGATCGACCAGCGCTCGGCGGCCGTGCACGGCTCGCTGCGCTTCTGATGCGGCTCACGGGCGGAGCCTCGCGACCAGCGCGTCTTCCGCGCCGAAGCTCGCCAGCTGTGCGGATCCGCCGACCAGCGTTCCGGCGAACGCGCCGGCGACGATGACGTCTCCCGACGCATCCAGGGCCAGCGACGAGAGCCACGCCAGGCGGTCGGCGCACAGGCACTTCGCCGACACGACGCGGCCCCGGGGCGAGAGCCGCGCGACGAAGCCGTTCTCCATGCCCGCGCCGGCGAGCGCGAAGCTGTCGAGGGCGAGCGTGCCTCGCGAGAACTGGCCGGCGATCACGATGCTGCCGTCCGGCGCGACGACCGCGCCCGCGATGCTCTGCAGCTGGGTGCCCGAGAAGCGGCGGCTCCACAGGTGCACGCCGCGGGCGTCGAGGCGCGCGACGAACAGGTCGCTCATCGCCTCGGCGCGCAGCGCGCCGTCGCCGAAATCGAGCGTCCCACCGAAGCTGCCGGCGGTGACGATGTCGCCGTTCGGCTCCAGCCCGATCGACGTCCCCATGTTCGCGCTGCCGCCGCCGACGCGCTTCTGCCAGAGCCGCTTGCCGGCGTCGTCGAGCTCGCCGAGCACCAGCCCGAGATCGGCCTGGCGCGGCTTGTGCGCACCGGGCGGATCCGAGCCCGCGCTGAAGAAGACGTGCCCCGCCGCGTCGGTCACCGCCGCGGGATAGGCGTAGTCGTAGATGTGTCCGAAGCCCATGCTCCACAGCGCGTTGCCGTCCGCGTCGAGGCGCGCGAAGAACGTCGCCTTGTCGGGATAGCTGGACAGCACGCGCTTGCCGAAGCGCACGCTGCCGCGCGCGTAGCCCGCCGCGATCAGCTGGCCGCCCGGATCGGGATACACGCGCAGCGAGACCTGGTCCGCGGCGTCGCCGTAGCGCCGCGCCCAGACCAGCTTCCCGTCGTGGGCGAGCTTCACCAGAAAGATGTCGTGCACGCCGGCGGAGCGCACCGCACCGTTGCCGAAGTCGATGGCGCCGGTGAAGAAGCCGGTGACGTAGACGGCGCCCGCCGCATCGACCGCCACGGCGCTCGCGTAGGCGTGACCCGGGCCGCCGAACACGCGGCTCCAGCGCGGCGCGCCGTCGGCGGACAGCGCCGCCACGAACACGTCCTCGTTGCCAGCGCTCTCGTAGGCGCGGTTCCCGATGCTCATGCCCTTGCTGAACTGTCCTGCGAGCAGCACCGTGCCGTCCGCGGCGACCGCGACGCCGGTCCCCTGGACGCTGCCGGTCCCGCCGAAGTGTGTCGCCCACGGCGCGCTGCCGGGCTCCGCCGCCGGCGTCGCGACGACCCGCGCGCGCGCGCCCGCTGGCGGAACCGGATCCGGCGGCGCAGCGGCGCGCTCGGGCGCGGGCGTGGCGGCGGCACGACGCGGCGGCAGTGACGCGCCCGTCGGCGCGCACCCCGCTATCGCGATTGCCAGGACCCACAGCCGCGCCATCGGCACGCAGGATACCGCGCCGGACCGGCATCCGCCCGGATCAAGCCAGGTGGCGCAGCTTGTCCGGGTTGCGGATGGCGTACATCGCCACGATCTTGTCGCCGTCGATCTCGAGGGCGAGCGTCTCGACGCCGTCGCGACGGTGCGCCACGAAGCCGGGCAAGCCGTTGATGCGCGCGGGCACGCCGTCGGTCGGGAGCAGGCGCTTGCGCACCGAGGCGGCGAAGAAGCGCAGGATCTTCTCGCGCCCGTAGATCGGATTGAGCGCCGCGGCGCGCTTGCCACCGCCGTCGGAGTACAGCACCGCGTCCTCGGCGAGCAGGCTCGCCAGGCTGGACACGTCGCCGGAGGCCATCGCGGTCGCGAACGCCATCGTCAGGCGGGCCTCGGCGTCGCCGCTCGGCGCGAAGCGTGGGCGGTCCTGTCGCACGTGCTCGCGCCCGCGCGCGGCGAGCTGTCGACACGCCGCCTCCGTGCGATCGAGCACGCCGGAGATCTCCGCGTAGTCCATGTCGAACACGTCGTGCAGCAGGAACGCGGCGCGCTCCAGCGGCGACAGACGCTCGAGCGTCACCATCAGCGCGACCGAGATGTCCTCGGCGGACGCGCTGGGCGAGTACTCCTCGACGACCGGCTCGGGCAGCCACGTGCCGACATACTGCTCGCGCTGCGCTTGCGCCGACTTGAGCCGGTCCAGGCACAGCCGCGACACCACCCGCGCGAGGTACGCGCGCGGGTCGGTCACGCTGGCGCGATCGGCGCCCTGCCAGCGCAGGAACGCGTCCTGCACCGCGTCCTCCGCCTCGGCGACGGATCCCAGCATGCGGTACGCCACGCCGACCAGGTAGCGGCGGTGCGGCTCGAACCCGGCTGCAACGTCGTCGCTCATGCCGCCAGTCGTGCCACGGCCACCGGCGTCCCGGCAACCACCACGCGCTGGCACGTCTTGCCGTGCCCGAGCGCATACTTCAGCGTGGGGTAGAGCCGCGCGCCGACCAGCGCGTAGGCGAGCGACACCAGCGCCCGCGGTCCCCAGCGCCGCACGATCTCCTCGCGAAGCTCGTCGGCGACGGGGTCGTGCGCCAGCACCGCGCACGCGAAGCGCACGCCGAGCCGCACCGGCTCGCTCATGCGGTCCACGTCGCCGGACAGGATCGTCGCGAGCGTCTGCGCGTCCACGCCTTGTCGCAGCGCCATCGTCACCCCCAGCTGCGTGCACGGGCCGCAGTCCTCCGCGAGCGTGCCGGTGATGCCGACGGCCACCGCGACCTCCAGCGGCACGTCGCGCCGCCAGTGGGTCATCGGCAGCGCGCGCGCCAGCTTGAGGAACGCGCCGGTGTCCGCGTCGAGGATCTCCCGCGCGTAGCCCAGGTCGTAGTCGAAGCTCCGCTCGAAGGCGGCGATACGCCGCCGGATCAGCCACTTGATCATGATTCGTCTCCTCTTCTGCCGGGGAGACGAGACAGCCGGTCCCGGTGTGACACGGGGGGCTGGAATGCCGGTCCGGCGCGGAATCCCGCTTCGCGAAGCGCCGACCCCGGCCGGGCTTGACAAACGGAGGGCCCGTTCCGTATATGGACGTAACCGGAATGCATACTCCGGTTACCCAGAGAAGAGGGCGATGGCGACACACGCGAGCGCACACGAGGTCTTCGAACATTTCCAGCATTGCCACGTGACGCAGGACTGGAACGGCCTGGACGCGATCCTGGCGCACGACGCCGTGCTCGACTTGCCGTTCGCCGCGCCGGGCGTCGAGCGCTTGCACCACGGGCGCGCGGCGTTCCGCGAGGCGACGCGCGGCCTGTGGTCACGCGCGCCGCTGCGCATCGAGGCGTTCGCGGACCTGGTGCTCCACGCAGGCGCCGATCCGGAGCGCCTGTTCGCGAGCTACGACGTCGTGGGCAGCGAGGCGAAGAGCGGCGAGGCGTTCCGCTTCCCGTTCGCGGCGTGGCTGGTGATCCGCGACGGACGCATCCACTGGATGCGCCAGTACGACAGCCCGCTCGCCATGGCCAAGGCCACGCGGCGTGCGCTGGATCTGGCCGCGCACCTCTTGGGCGAGCCCATCGATGACGACTGCCCGGAGAGCTGTCCGGCAGGGCGCGCGGATGGCGCTCGTCACGTCGTCGCCCGCGCGGAGCGCGGGATGACATAGACTGGCGCGCGATGACGGAAAAGCCCCTGCGCGCCGACGCCGCGCGCAATCGCCAGCGCGTGCTCGAGGTCGCCCAGGAAGTGTTCGCGAGCGAAGGGCTCGCCGTCCCCATCGACGAGATCGCGCGGCGCGCGGGCGTGGGCGTGGGCACGGTGTACCGGCACTTCCCCACGAAGGAAGCGCTGTTCCAGGCGATCGTGCTGAGCCGCATGCAGCGGCTCGCCGCGGAGGCGAAGACGCTCGTGCGCGCGCCCGATCCAGGTGAGGCGTTCTTCGGCTTCTTCTTCCGCATGATGGAAGAAGGCGCGGCGAAGCGCGACCTGATGGACGCGCTCGCCGGCAGCGGTCTGGACGTGAAGCGCGCCGCCGGCGCGATCCACACGGAGCTCAAGACCACCATGGCGCGCCTGCTCCGGCGCGCCCAGAAGAGCGGCGCCATCCGCAAGGACGTGGTCATGGAAGACGTGATGGCGCTCGTGACCGGCGCCTTCGCCGCGCTCGAGCGCCACCCGGGGGACGCCGCAGCGCGCAAGCGGCTCGCCGAGATCGTGTGCAACGGGCTCCGCGCGGACTGACCGCTACCTCACGACCGCCGGATCCAGATCGATGCCCAGCGGGCAATGATCGCTGCCGAGCACTTCCTTCTGGATGAACGCGCGCTTCACGAACGGCATCGCCGCGCGGCTCGCGAGCACGTAGTCGATGCGCCAGCCGACGTTGCGCTCGCGCAGGTTCATGCGCTGCGACCACCACGTGTAGTGGCCGGCCTCCTGGTTGAAGGCGCGGAACGTGTCCACGAAGCCCGCGCGGATCCACTGGTCGAGGGCGCGCCGCTCTTCCGGACGGAAGCCGCTGTTTTCCACGTTCTGGCGCGGACGCGCGAGATCGATCTCCTGGTGCGCGGTGTTGAAGTCGCCCATCACGATCACGCGCTCGTGGCCGGCGAGGCGGCGCAGCAGCGCGCGGTAGAAGGCGAGCTTGTACGGAATGCGGCTGAGATCGCGGTTCGGCCCGTCGCCCTTCGGGAAGTACGCGTTGCACACCACGAGCTTGCCGAAGTGCGCGACGACGACGCGTCCTTCCACGTCGAAGCGCGGCGCCAGGGCGATCTCCACCTTGTCGGGCACCGCGCGCGAGAAGAGCGCGACGCCGCTGTAGCCAGGACGCTTCGCCGGGGCGTACGCCTGGTGCCAACGCATCCCGCGGATGCGCTCCGGAACCTGCTCGGGAAACGCCCGCACTTCCTGCAGCCCGACGATGTCGGCGCGCGACTTGGCGAGCCACGCCGAGAAGCCCTTCTTCTCGCAAGCCCGGATTCCGTTCACATTCCAGCACAGGACGCGCATCGCGCGGGACCGTACACCGGACACGCAACGTGTGCGCGGCGGCCTGCGCCGCATGCACGCTTTGCGCGAAATGCTCGCGAGATCGCGTCCGCGGCTGGCACGCGCCGTGCGTGACGCGCCCCATGACGAGCTACGAGGAATTGCACCGGCGATCGATCGAGGACCGCGACGCGTTCTGGGCCGAGCAGGCGCGACGCATCGACTGGACGCGCCCGTTCGACGCCGTGCTCGACTACTCGAACCCGCCGTTCGCCCGCTGGTTCGTCGGCGGGGAGCTCAACCTGTGCGAGAACGCCGTGGACCGCCACCTGCGGTCCCGCGCCGATCAGGCAGCCCTGATCTACATCTCGACCGAGACCGGCGAAGAGAAGACCTTCAGCTACGCCGAGCTGCATCGGGAAGTGCAGCGCATGGCCGGAGTGCTGCAGAGCCTGGGCGTCGCGAAGGGCGACCGCGTGCTCATCTACATGCCGATGATCCCGGAGGCCGTGTTCGCGATGCTCGCGACGGTACGGCTCGGCGCGATCCACTCCGTCGTGTTCGGCGGCTTCGCGTCGACGTCGCTCGCGATGCGCATCGACGACGCGCGTCCCAAGCTACTGATCAGCGCCGACGCGGGCATGCGCGGCGGCAAGGTGCTCCCATACAAGGCGCTGCTCGACGAGGCGCTCACGCGCGCCAAGCACCCGCCGGAGCACGTCGTGATCGTACACCGCGGTCTCGACGGCGCGATGCCCATGACCGAAGGCCGCGATCTGGACTACGCCACGCTGCGCAACGCAGCACATGGACGACGAGGTGGCGTGCGTGCCCGTGGAGTCGAGCCACCCGTCGTACATCCTGTACACCTCGGGCACGACCGGCACGCCCAAGGGCGTGCAGCGCGATACCGGCGGCCATGCCGTCGCCCTCGCGGCGAGCATGGATCTCGTCTACGACGCGCGGCCCGGCGAGACGTACTTCGCGACGTCGGACATCGGCTGGGTCGTCGGCCACTCGTACATCGTGTACGGGCCGTTGATCCACGGCATGGCCACGATCGTGTACGAGGGCACGCCGCTGCGCCCCGACCCGGGCATCCTGTGGAAGATCGTCCAGGACCACAAGGTGAGCGTGATGTTCTCCTCGCCCACGGCGATCCGCGTACTGAAGAAGCACGATCCGGCATACTTGTCTAAATACGATATCTCGTCTCTCAGACATCTATTTCTAGCCGGCGAGCCGCTCGACGAGCCGACCGCACATTGGATCGCCGACGCGCTTGGCAAGCCGATCTACGATCACTACTGGCAGACGGAGACCGGCTGGCCGTTGCTCACGGCGATGCCCGGGGTGGAGAAGACGCCGGCGCGCTTCGGCAGCCCGGGGTTCCCCGCGTACGGCTACGACGTGCGCCTGCTCCACGAGCGCACGGGCGAAGACGTCGCCGACGGCGAGAAGGGCGTGCTGTGCGTCGTCCCGCCGCTGCCCCCCGGCTGCATGACCACGGTGTGGGGCCAGGACGCGCGCTTCGTGCAGACGTACTTCACGTCCTTCCCGGACAAGCTCGTCTACACCACCTTCGACTGGGGCATGCGCGACGCCGACGGCTACTTCTTCATCCTCGGCCGCACCGACGACGTGATCAACGTCGCGGGCCACCGGCTGGGCACGCGCGAGATCGAGGAAGCGGTGTCGGCGCACAACGCCGTCGCCGAGTGCGCCGTGGTCGGCGTCGCCGATCCGGTCAAGGGGCAGATGCCGCTGTGCTTCGTCGTGCTCAAGGATCCGTCGCGCGCCGGCGCCGCGCTCGAGAAGGAGATCCTGTCCACCGTCGACGGCCTGCTCGGCGCCATCGCGCGCCCACGCCAGGTGCTGATCGTGCTCGCAATTACCCAAGACGCGCAGCGGCAAGGTGCTGCGCCGCTCGATCCAGGCCATCGCCGAAGGCCGCGATCCGGGCGATCTCACCACGCTGGACGACCCCGGCGGCATCGATCAAATCAAGCACGCCACTCAGCGGGTGATTGCCGGTCCGGCGCGGAATCCCGCTAGCCGGCGCGGCGGCCAGCATCGGAATCGTACCGGGCCACCGGCGACGTCGCTTGACGCCGCGGACGCGCGCCCGGAAAACCGGAGCGTGCCCATGCGAGATCTCGACACGCCCCAGGTCCAGAGCCTCCTGAACGCGATCCTCGAGTGCGAGCTCGCGGGCGTCGTGCGCTACACGCACTACGCGCTGATGGTGACCGGTCCGAACCGGATCCCGATCGTCGCGTTCATGCGGGCGCAGGCGCAGGAGTCGCTGCTCCACGCCGAGCAGGTGGGCGAGCTGCTGACGGGGCTCGAAGGCCATCCGTCGCTGCGCATCGCGCAGATCGAGGAGTCGAACCGGCACTCCACGACGGCCATCCTCGAAGAGAGCCTGAAGCACGAGGAAGCCGCCTCGGCGCTCTACAAGGATCTGCTCGGCGCTGTCGAGAACGCCAGCGTGTACCTCGAGGAGTTCACGCGCTCGATGATCGGCCAGGAAGAGCGTCACCAGCTCGAGCTGCGCAAGATGCTCCGCGACTTCGGCTGAGCACCGGCGAGAGCGCCATGCCGCCGCAGCTGCCCCGCCGTCAATTGCACGGCGTCGTCTTGCAAGCGCATTTGTTGTTCTTGCAGATCTCCTGGGGGTAGCAGCCGGAGGTCTCGCAGACGCCGGGCAACGGCAGCCCGCAATCGCTGCAATGCAGCGTGCCGCCGCAGCCGTCGCTGGCCGTGCCGCAGGTGAAACCCAGCTGCTGGCAGGTCGTCGGCGTGCAACCGCCGCCGCAGACGTTGGTCGTGCCGCCCCCGCCGCAGGTTTCGGGCGACTGGCAAGTGCCACAGCTCAGCGTGCCGCCGCATCCGTCCGGAATGGTTCCGCAGTTCTGTCCAGCGCCGCAGGTCGTAATCGGCTTGCAGCCGCAGACGCCCGCCGCGCCGCCGCCGCCACACGTCTCGGGCGCCGTGCAGCTACCGCAGTTCATCGTGATACCGCAGCCATTCGAGACGGTGCCGCAGGCGTTCGCGGCGCAGGTATCCGGTGTGCAGCCGCAGATGTGGGACGTGCCGCCGCCGCCGCAGGTGGCCGGCGTCGTGCAGGTGCCGCAGCTCAGCGTGCCGCCGCAACCGTTCGAGAGGTTTCCGCAGTTCTTCGCAGCGCAGACCTTCGGTGTGCAGCCGCACACGTTGAACGTGCCGCCGCCGCCGCACGTCTCCGGCAACGTGCAACCACCACACGCCAGCGTGCCGCCGCAACCATCGGACATGGTTCCGCAGTTGCTTGCACCACAGGTCGCCGGTGTGCAGGAACCGCTTCCGCACTTGTTGGCGCCGCCGCCGCCGCATGTCTCCGTCCCTGAGCAGGTGCCACAGTCCAGCGTGCCACCGCATCCGTCGGATATGGTCCCGCAGTCCGCGTCGGCGTGGGCGCATGTCGTCGGCGTGCAACCGCATTGGTTGTTCGTACAGAGGGCGGGAGCCGTGCAGGTCCCGCAATCCAGAGTGCCGCCGCAGCCGTCGGCAACTGAACCACACGTCGCTCCCAGCTCCCCACAGGTCTTCGGCGTACAGGAGCAAGAGTGGTCGAGCCCACACGTCGCCGGCGCCGTGCAGGTCCCGCAATCGAGCAGGTTGCCGCAACCGTCGGCGACTTTGCCGCACTCCGCCGCCAGCTCCTTGCAGGTCACCGGTGTACAGGGCGAGGTACCGCACAGGTTGGGCCCCGCGCCGCCACAGAACAGTCCGGTCCCGCAGGTGCCGCAATCGACAACGCCGCCGCACCCATCTCCGACCTTGCCGCACTCCGCACCCAGTTTGGTGCAGGTGGTGGGCGTGCACCCCGAGCCGTCGGCGCCGCCCGAGTCCGTCCCGCCCGAGTCCGTCCCGCCCGAGTCCGTCCCGCCCGAGTCCGTCCCGCCCGAGTCCGCGTCGAAATGATCCACGCCGCTGTCGTGGGTTGCCGCCGCGCTGCCGAACGTATCCGAGCCGCAGCCACCGAGCATCGCCGCAAGCAGGACGATGACGGACAGGAGCAAGAACCGGAACCGGACGGCGTCGCCGGCTCCCGCAATGAACAATCTCCTCCGCCAGGTGCGCTCGATCCGGATCGCAGACGTCAGCATGCCCTCCATGATGGACCAATCACGGAATCTGGGCACTCCTTGCGTGTGTCGCCGCACCGGCCGCGCGCGCCACGCGAGGGCTGGGCGACCCAGGAGGCGCAAGAGCAGCCTCCCGCAAAACGCAAGGACCGATCGCAGGCCGCGTGGCCGGCAGTTGCCGACCAGCGCGTCGCGCCTCCGGCCGGACTTCAGGGAAGCGACACGAGCGCACTCAGGTCTCGAGGAGTTCACGCGCTCGATGATCGGCCAGGAAGAGCGTCACCAGCTCGAGCTGCGCAAGATGCTCCGCGACTTCGGCTGAGCGGAAGCGAACCGCTGGGCGCGTCGGGCGCCGCGGGCTCGACCGCGTGGGCCGCCCGCGTAGCTCGGCCGTGCGCTGTCCCTCACGCGAAGCGCGCGCGCCGGCAGCTCGGCGAACGCCGCGCGCAAGACCTGCTCGACGCTGCTGCCGTCCCTCACGTGGGCGCTCGCGATCGCCCGCGCCGCTTCGCCTTGCTTGAAGCCGAGCGCGCACAGCGCCGACAGCGCACGCGCGGCGTGGTCGGGCGACGCGATCTGCCCGTACGGCGATCCGTCGGCGTGTCGGAAAACGAAGCCTGCGGACGCACGTCCCTCGATGGTGAAGCGACCTCGATGCAGCGCGCGATGATGCGCACCGCACAGGACGAGCAATAACTCCGGATCGTGGCTGCCACCATCGGCGCGCGGACGCACGTGGTGGATGTCGACGAAGACCGCGTTGCAGCAGCCGGGCACCTGGCAGCGGCCGCCGTCGCGGCGCATCACCGCGCGACGCGTCGCCGGCGGAATCGTCTGCGTCGCCCGCTCGCCCGCGTGGACATGCTGGGCGTCGCACCCGGCCATCTCGACGACCTCGGGCTCGACGGCGAACGCTTCGCCCTTGCCTTGCTGGGTGCCGGCGCCGCAGCGCTCGCACACGGTCATGGCAATCTGGTAGCTAGAACGACCGGCGTCGGTCGGACCGCCAAGCACGGCGCGCGCCATCAGCAGCAGCGCCGCGTCGTCGTCGAGCGCCCCGTCGCTATCGCGACGCAGCTTCGCCGTCGCTTCGCGGAACGTCGCGATCGTCTCCGCGGTGACGTCGAAGCGGAGCGTGTGCCGGCGCGCTTCCGGGCGCACCGGATCCGCCGGCGTGTCGCCGGGCCGGCGCCCGCTCACCAGCCGCTCGACCTCGCGCACGGTGCGTGACTTCGCCGCGGCCAGCCAGTCGCGCTCGGTCTCCCCGACGGCGACGCGCGTCAGCTCGCGAACCGCCGACCACGAGAGATCGCCGGCGGCGAGCGCCGCCGCGAGCACGGGCAGCCGCTGCAGCGCTTCGGCGACGCGGAGCTTCTCCTCCGTCACCCGCGGCCCGTAGCCGAAGAATGCGCTCGACGTACTCGGTGAACGTCGCGAAGCCGAACCGCTCATGCACGCGCGCGCCTCGCGCGACCAAGAGCCAGCGCCCCTCGTCATGATCCAGCGCCGCGCGCTCCCCCGCGATGCGCACGAGCTCGGCGTGGGCGCGCTTCCAGTCGTTGTCGGAACGGGTCATAGGCTTTCATAACATGGTGTTTCGAAGCCTCCCGAGCGACGCTCTGCCGCGCGAACGCAGGCCGGAACGCGTTTCGCGTCGCCCGCATCGCTCGCCGCGCGCGTGCGGGCCGACAGCGACGACAGCGACGCACTCTGGGGGCGATCGGCGATCGGCGGGGCACGTCGGCCGCGAAACGCGTCAAGCACGAAATCGATTCTGTGACAGAGCAAAGTGAAAATGTCACCCCTGAACTGCTCCGTGAAAGTGTCACCCCACGTCGTCGTTCCTCGATTTCTCCAGCCCGCGTTTCGTCTTGCTGCCCTGCCGGAGGTTTTCTTGGGTCGTTCGCCACGAGCCCAGGCGAAGGACTGTCCGTCGTAGAACACGCGGTAGTCGCTGTGGTCGGACGGCGCCTTCCGCCATGCCGGCTGGGCATCCTTCAGCGCCACTGCAAAGCGCTTGTTGTGCGCGAGACGGTATTCGCGCAGCACCTCGTGGCCTGCCCGCGCCCCTGGGCCGACAGGGCGTACCGCGTCTCGACGCCCAGGTTGGCCAGAGCCCGTCCCACCTGCGTTGGCTCCCGCCGACCCGCCAACTCCTCCTGGAGCGTCCAGTGCTTGTCGTTGCGTTTCGGGCGCTGTGGTCGAATCCTGGCAGCAGCTCGCCCGTTCATGTCGATGGCGCCCGTCAGGCACAGGCGCTGCTGGTCGTTGAAGCCAGCGTACTTGCCTCGACGAAGCATCCGACCTGCTCACGGAGCTCCTGCGACGTCCTGTGTTTCGGCGACCTGCCCACGTTGCCATGCACCAGCCCCGGCGCTCCTTGCTGCGCCAGACGCTTGCGCATCCGCTGCACCTGCCGCCTCGACCGCCCAGGGCTAGTGACTTCGCCCCGCTCCAGCCGCTCCAGCAAGCTCAAGACACGTAAGTGCGACGGAATCACTGACCTGCAACAGCACGAAATCGTCGGCGAAGACTGTCTTTCGCCCCCACGTGGGCAGCAGGACTTCGAGCTAGCCGAGCTCGGGGACGCACGGCGGTTTCCCGCAAGCTCTTGAATCTGCGGCGGAACTCGAGGGCTTCGGCCACGCGAAGGACTCGGCTACACCACGACGGCCGAAGGATCGCGTGGAGCTCAGTGCTCGCGGCGGGCGCAAAGGCAAGACCCCACGCAATTCGCTCACGCGACATCCGCCAAGAAAGGCGCGGCCGGCGCGACTCGCGATCTCCTCCTCACGTCGGAACCCATAGCGTCCGCAGCCGACGCGGGCTCACGCGACAAGACTCGAAGCGCCGACCCGCGTGGGGGTTTTCAACACTCGAACTGGTCTGTGCGCCGAGTGGCCGAACGAGGGCTCCACGTCGAGCGGCAACGACCGCTGCCGATCGGTGTGCACCTTGATTCTGGATATCGCCTCGACCTCCGCCCTTCCTGTGAAACCCAGATGAGGGGACTTCAAGTCCCGGACGAGAGCCAGTCGGAGCCCACGTGGGGGCCGGCACACCACGACGGCCGAGCGGAAGCGGATATCGAGATTCCGCGCCGGACCGGCAAGCCGCTCACTCGTCCAGGAACGCGAGCGCGACGCGCACGAACGCGTCCGCCGCGTCGAGGAACACCGGCGCGCGGGCCGGGCGAATGGTAGTCTCGACCCATGAGACTGCTCGAGCCTCGCCTGCGCGTGAGCCGTACCGGCGGCGCGTTGCTGCTGGAAGCAACCACGCCGCTGCCCGAGCCGGCGCGAGCGGTCGGCGAGTGGCTGATCAAGTGGGCGCGCCAGCGACCGCACGCGACGTTCCTGGCGGAGCGTGACGCGAGCGGCGCCTGGGCACGCCTCGACTACGCCGGCGCGCTGTCCGCGGTGGAGGGCATCGCGAGTCGACTGCTGGAAGCCGGCGCGCGCGCGGATCGTCCGGTGATGATCCTGTCGGACAACAGCGTGGACGCGGCGCTGCTCGCCCTGGCCGCGATGCACGTCGGCGTCCCCGCGTCGCCGGTGAGCTCGGCCTACTCGCTCATGTCGAAGAGCTTCAGCCGGCTTCGCGACGTCGCGTCGCAGCTCGATCCCGGCTTCGTGTTCGCCGACGATCCGGCGCGCTTCAAGGGCGCCCTCGACGCGCTCGATCTCTCGCGCGCGAGCGTGCTCTCGTCGGCGGACGTGGCCGGATGGCGCCGCGCGCCGCGCTCGTCGCGCCTCGACGACGCGTTCTCCGCGGTGGGGCCGGACACCATCGCCAAGGTGCTGTTCACCAGCGGCTCGACCGGGAGCCCCAAGGGCGTCGCGAACCCCCAGCGCATGCTGACGGCGAACCAGGAGAGCCTGTTCGCGTGCTGGCCGTTCCTCGACGCGGAGCCGCCGGTGGTCGTCGATTGGCTGCCGTGGAGCCACACCTTCGGCGGCAACCACAACTTCTTCCTCGTGCTCCGCAACGGCGGCAGCCTGTACATCGACCGCGGGCGACCGGCACCGACGCTGATCGAGACCACCGTGGCGAACCTCGCCGACGTCTCGCCGACGCTGTGGTTCAACGTGCCGCGTGGCTTCGACCAGGCCGTCGCCTTGCTGGAGGCGGATCCGGCCGCGGCGGCGGGCGTGTTCAAGAACCTGTCCTTGGTGTTCTACGCCGCGGCCGCGCTCGCCGCGTCCACGCGCGAGCGACTCGAACGCGTGGCCGCCGCGGCCGGTCGGCCCGACGTGTTCTTCACGTCCGCGTGGGGCTCCACCGAGACCGCGCCGCTGGCCACGTCCGCGCACTTCCCGACGCGCACCACCGGCATCCTCGGCGTGCCGGTTCCCGGCGTGACGCTCAAGCTCGCACCGGTGCAGGATCGCCTCGAGATCCGCGTGCGCGGCCCGAACGTCACGCCTGGCTACTGGCAGCGCGGCGGCTCGATCATGCCGGTCGCCCTGGACGAGGACGGCTTCCTGCCCACCGGCGACGCGGGACGCCTCGCCGACGAGAGCGCGCCGGAAGCCGGCGTGGTGTTCGTCGGTCGGCTGAGCGAAAACTTCAAGCTGTCGAGCGGAACCTGGGTCAACGTCGCGCACGTGCGTCTCGGACTGTGCGAGGCCTGCTCGCCGCTGGTACTCGACGCCGTCGTCGCGGGACACGATCGCGACGCCCTCGGCGCGCTCTTGTTCCCGTCACCGGCGGCGCGCGCACTGCCCGCGGAGGAGCTCGCGCGCAGGCTGTCGGAAGCGCTCGCCGCGTACAACGCCGCGCACCCGGGCAACAGCGAACGCGTGGAGCGCGCCCTGTCGCTCGACGAGCCGCTCAGCCTCGACGAGGGCGAGACGACCGACAAGGGCTACACCAACCAGCGCCGCGTGCTCGACCGTCGCAGCGCCGACGTCGCCCGGCTCTTCGCCGAAGAAGGCGCCGCCGGCCTGGTACTGCCCCGCGCCTGAGGGGGTCCTTGCCGGTCCGGCGCGGAACCGAGCGGCGCGCCGGCGCGGCCGTGCTAAGCGTCCCGTCCCCGCGTGAGTCTCTCGAAGCGCATCCCGCACCCGGACATCTGGCGCGTCTACACGGCGACGCTCTCGCTCGGGCTGGCGTACGGCATCGCCATCAGCGAGATCGCGATCTTCCTCGACGCGCACGGCTTCGACAAGACCAGCATCGGCTCGCTGGCGGCGTGGTTCGCGTCGGGCATCGTCCTGTTGTCGCTGCCGATGGGCGCGCTGATCCGCCGCTTCTCCGCCAAGGCGGTGCTGGCGACGTCGCTGTTCGGCTACTCGCTGACGGTCACGGCGTTCCCGCTGCTCACGAGCTACGCGACGCTCGCCGCAGTGCGCTTCTTCGACGGCGCGTTCTCGGTCGGGGTGTGGGTCAGCAGCGAGACGTTGTTGCTCCAGTACTCCGGCAAGCGCGACAAGGCGTTCGTCACCAGCCTGTACTCCATCGCGATCGCCGTCGGCTACGTGCTCGGACCGCTGGTCGCCCGCGGCGTCGCCGCGTTCGCGCCGCTCACCGTCGGCTTCTTCGTCTCCGGCGCGCTCGCGCTGGCCACGTCGATCTACGTGGTGCTCCGTCTCGGCACGACGCCCGCCCCCGACGTAGAGGAAGACGCCGACGACGTGGCAATGGACGCGTTGGCTCCGATCGCGCCGGCCCGCAGCGGCGCCGAGGTGCTGTGGCGGATCAAGACGTCGTGCTTCGGTACCTTCGCGTACGGCTACTTCCAGGCCAGCGTGGTCTTGTTCCTGCCGCTCTACCTGATCCAGTCGAAGGGCATCGACGACAAGCAGACGATCCTGGTGCCGGCGTTCTTCGCCGCGGGCATGCTGCTGTTCTCGAACCTGGCGGGCCGGCTCGGGGATCGCTTCGGGCACCTGGCGCTGATGCGGCTGCTCGGCAGCGTCGGCCTCACGATGATCCTGGGCTTCGTGTTCCTGCAGTCGTTCGCGTCGATGTGCGGGGCGGTGTTCGTCGCCGGCGCCACGCTCGCGAGCATCTCGCCGCTCAGCCTGGCGCTGCAGGGCGTGGTCAGCGCGCCACGCGACTACAGTCGCGCCACGTCCGTCTACAACACGTTCTACGCCGCGGGTATGCTGCTCGGCCCGCCGATCTCCAGCGCCCTGTTCCAGCACTTCGGCGGCGCGGTGATGCTCGATCACCTGGCCGCGCTGTGGGCGGCGTTCGTCGTGTTCACGGTGCTGTTCGCCCGGGACGACCCGGCGCGGGAGCGCCGCGCCGTCCGCGCGCTGGCGTGACGCGCGGTTCCGCGCCGGACCGGAAAAACCAAGCTCGATCAGCGTCGGTGGACGCGGCGCTTGCGCGCACCCGGCGTATCTCGTATGCCGCGGCCGTTCTGCGCCATGCCTGAATCCGACTATCCCGAACGCATTGTCCTCCACGTCGCGGGCGTCGACCGACCGGGCGTAACCGCCCGCCTCGCCGCGATCATCGCCGACGAGAACGCAGAGTTGGTCAACATCGGCCAGTCCGCGCTCCACGGCTATCTGGTGCTGAGCGCCATCGTCGACATCCCGTCCGGCTCGAACGCGCTCCGGCGCATCCTGTTCGACGTCGCGGAGCAGGGCCTGCGGCTCGAGGTGTCGGCGTTCCGGCCCGGCCCGGCGCGACGCCGCGACATACCGGCGCTGTGCGTCACGGTGCTGGGCGATCTCGGCGACGGCTCGGCAGTGGCGCGCATCACGCGCTTCATGGCTGCGCACGAAATGAACATCAACGAGATCCGCTCGCTCAGCGACGACAACCTGAGCGGCCTGGAGCTGATCGCGGAGCTTGCCGCGGACAAGCCCTTCGACGACAGCGCGATTGCCAGCCTGCGCGGCGAGCTGCTCAACCTGGGGCGCGAGCTCGGGGTGGATCTCGCCGTCCAGAAGGACGACATCTTCCGGCGCAGCAAGCGGCTGGTGTGCATGGACGTGGACTCCACGTTCGTGAAGGGCGAGCTCATCGACGAGCTGGCGAACCTGGTCGGCGTGAAGGACCAGGTCGCCGCCATCACCGCCCGCGCCATGCGCGGCGAGATCGAGTTCCGGCAGGCGCTCGCCGAGCGCGTGAAGCTGCTCGAGGGATTGCCGCTGTCGCGCGCGAAGGAGCTGGCGGATCGCTTCGAGCTGACGCCCGGCGCCGACCGCTTCGTGAAGACGCTGAAGAGCCTCGGCTACCGCGTCGGGCTGGTCAGCGGCGGCTTCGACTTCTTCGTGGAAGAGCTGAAGTCCCGCTTCGGCCTGGACTTCGCGTTCTCCAACGAGCTGGAAGTGAAGGACGGCGTGATCACCGGCCGCGTTCAGGGCAGCGTGGTCGACGGCGAGCGCAAGGCCCAGGTCCTCAAGGACATGGCCAAGGTCTACAAGGTGCGCCTGGAGCAGACGGTCGCCATCGGCGACGGCGCCAACGACATGCGCATGCTGCAGACGGCCGGGCTCGGCATCGCGTTCCGCGCCAAGCCGAAGCTGCAGGAAGTGGCGGACATGAGCCTCAACCACCACGAGCGCATGGACATGCTGCTGTTCCTGATGGGCTACAACGCCCGCGACCTGCGCAGCATGGACTAAGCGGTTACTGCACGGTGATCGTGCTGCACGCCATCGTGCCCTCGGTACCGTCGTAGGCGTCATCCGCGATCGCGACGTTGAGGCCGCCCGACTGCACGCTCACCGGGCCGCCGATCGTCGTCAGATTCATTGCCCAGTTCTTGAGTGAGCCGGTCGCGTTGTACTGACCGCCGAATGCGTCGCCCACGCACAGCTTCCAGTCGCCGGTGGTGAGCGTTCCGCCGAATGCAGCCGAGAGCGTGTCCGCGCCTGCGGCCGCTCCGCGAGCGGGATGGTACGAGCAGATCTTGGGGTTGTCCTTGCAGACGACCTTGTCCCAGTTCATGCCCGCGCCCATGTCCTCCGCGCTGTCCGAGGCAGCGTCGGAGAACGTGATCTTGTTGGCGGCGGCGAGACCGGCCGTGGCGCCCTGGTTGTTGCCGGTGCCGTTGTCCGCCGCCTCCCCGTACCCGGGACGGCTCGTCAGCGCGATCACGGTTCCGCCCGGACTCTTGAGCTTGATCACCAACTCGCCGGCCGCGCCGTGATCGATCCCGACCGTCACTTCGAGACCGGTGATGGTCGCGTTGTTCGTACACGTGGCGGTCATGGCGTTGCCGCTGGTGTCGGTGTTGGTGTAGCCGCTGGCGCAGCTGCACGTGCCGGCGTTGCACGTGGCGTGGACGTCGGTGCACTGGTTGTTGCACGGGTCGCCGCCGGTACCGCCGCTGCCGCTGGTGCCGCCGCTGCCGCCAGTACCGCTGGTTCCGCTCGCTCCGGCGCTGCCGGCTGCCGCCGCTCCGGCGGCTGCGCCGCTGCCGCTCGCCCCTGCGCTCCCGCCGCTACCGCTCGCCCCTGCGCTCCCGCCGCTTCCGCTCGCTCCGGCGCTTCCGCTGCCGCCGCCGGTTCCGCTCGCGCCGCCGGTTCCGCCGATACCGCTGGCGCCCGCGGGGCCACCCTCCGGCCAGCCGCCTCCGCTACCGCCGGTCGCCGCGCCGCCCTCGAGCGTCGCGCCGCCGGTTCCCGACGTTCCCGAGCCGCCGTCGGTCTGGATACCGTTACCGGTACCCGCCTGATCGACGGTGCACGCGACGGCGACCAGCGCCGCCACGACCCATCCGGCTGAGCGAACGAGACGAGTCATAGCAGAGCAACTAATCTACACCCCGCATGCCCCGTTCACCAGCACTGCGGCTCGTTCCCGAAAACGAGCGGCTCACAGGAATGTCCGTGCCTTCGCTCGAGCGCGCCGCCAAGCTCGCACGCGTCGGCGATCCCGACCATCGCGGCCTCGTCTACCTGGGAGTGACGCTCGCGCGCTTCGCTGTACGTGCATGTAGTCCTCCGGGGTCGCACGCGCCGATCCTCGCCGGGCTCGACGTCGCCGAGGCCTGGGCCGCGGGCGCGGCCGAGCCGTCCCGGGTCGCCAGAGCGCGCAGCGAGGCGTTCAGCGCCGTCATCGCCGTCGAGCGCAAGACGGTCGACGCCGTTCGCGCCGCGTCCGCGCACCTGCCACATGGCAAGCACACGCTGATCGACGAGCACGCGGACCTGGTCGTGCTGCGCTACGCCGCGCTCGCCGCGAGCTACGCCTCGGGCGCGGCGCTGCTGGTGCTCGACGCCGTCGCCGATCCCGCGCAGGTGATCCCGATACCGCAGCAAGTTGCCGGCGCGCTCGCCTACCAGCGCGTCGGGCTCGGCGCCGCGCGCTCGCAGGACCTGCGCGCAGCGGCCTGCGAGCAAGCAGAATGGGAGAGCGAGCGTCAGGGCGCGCCGCCGGGCCACGGCGTCGGCGGCATCGCGATCCAGCTCTTCCACGAGTTTTTGGGCGCGCGCTGGAAGGATCACAGCGACGCCGAGCGGACGCGCATGGACGAGCTCTGCGCCTGGGCCCTGGGCAACCGCGCCGCGGATTGATCGGTTTGCCGGTCCAGCGCGGAACACCGATCAGCGCTTGCGCGCGAGCATCAAGCCGTCGCCGATCGGCACGAGGTTCATGCTGACGCGATCGTCGCCGGCGATCTTCGCGTTCAGCGCGCGGATCGCCAGCGTGTCCACGTCGCGGTCCCCGGCGTCGGCGACGCGCCCGCTCCACAGCATGTTGTCGATGGCGATCAGGCCGCCCGTCCGGAGCAGCGCCAGGCAGCGCTCGTAGTATGCGTCGTAGTTCGACTTGTCGGCGTCGATGAACGCGAAGTCGAAGCGGCCGCTCTCGCCGGCGGCGATCATCGCGTCGAGCGTGTCGACCGCGGGGGCCAGACGCAGATCGATCTTGTGATCGAGCCCGGCCTCGCGCCAGAAGCGGCGCGCGACCTGCGTGTATTCGTCGCTCACGTCGCAGGCGACGATGCGACCATCCTCCGGCATCGCCATCGCCGTGCACAGCGAGCTGTAGCCGGTGAAGACGCCGACCTCGATGGCGCGGCGCGCGCCGATCAGCTCCACGAGCAAGCGCATGAGCTGACCCTGCTCGGGGCTGATCTGCATACGCGCGTTCGGCAGCCGCGCCGTCTCCTGACGCAAGCGCGGCAGCGGATCCGGCTCGTGCACGGTCTCGCGGAGCAGGTACTCGTAGACGCGGTCGGTGACGTTCAAGGTGCGGCTCGACAACAGGTCCTCCTGGCGGCGCAGAAATACCAGAGTCCGGCCT
This sequence comes from uncultured delta proteobacterium, assembly GCA_963775185.1. GTDB lineage: Bacteria > Myxococcota_A > Polyangia > Polyangiales > Polyangiaceae > JAPSGB01. The sequence continues at coordinate 43,851 of CAVZIE010000029.1, forward strand.
GGGTCGCCCGGCTGGGGCGCAATAATTCCGCGCCAGCGTCCCCACGGACCCAGGAAAGCGCCTGGAAGGCCATCTGGCCCGGAACGTGCCTGATGCGGAGCCCGTGCGGTGACCTACACCAGGAGTAGCTGGGCTATTCTACCAAAGCTGTTTCTCCCGTTCCCTGCCGCATTCCCGTGATCTAAATCCATCAGGAGAATCATGTCGTCCACCGATTCCCCGTTGCGTCGCCTGGCCCTGGTCTTCGCTACCGCGAGTGCGCTCGCCGTGACCCTGCTCTGGGCCACGCCCTCGCAGGCCCAGATCAAGGAACCCGGGAACCATCCGGACTACTCGGTCGAGCTCGAGCCGCACCTGCTCTTGCAGTGGTCATCCGGCTTCTACGGCTCGGAAGGCTACGGTCTCGGCGCGCGCGCGAGCATCCCGTTCTTGAAGAACGGCCCGATCCCCAAGATCAACAACAACATGGCCATCGGCTTCGGCCTGGACTGGGCGCACTTCAGCGGCAACTGCTGGGGCTGGGGCAACTACTACTATCGCAACGGACCCGTCCCGGGAGACCAGTGCTCGGGCAACGACTTCTGGGTCCCGATAGTCTTGCAATGGAACTTCTTCCTGACGCCGGTGATCAGCGTGTTCGGCGAGCCGGGTCTCGCGATCGAGCACCAGAGTTTCGACTACCCGTATTTCGTGAATTGTCCCAACGGCGCGTGCCGTGACACCTACAGCCACACGGATCTCGAGCCGGTGTTCTTCGCCGGTGCGCGCTTCCTGTTCTCGGACACGGTCGGCGCGACGGTGCGGCTCGGTTGGCCGTACATTTCCGCCGGCATCAGCATCCTGCTGTGACGGCGCTTGTTCAGCGTGCGGCGCGCGCTTCCACGTAGCGCGCGTCGGACGTGCGCAGCGGCGCATAGCGAGGCGGCGCGCCGAGCTTGAGCTCGCGCCGCACGTCGGCGAGCGGGCGCGGCAAGAGCGCCTCCCAGTCCGCTGCGGGCAGCCAGCGCGCGGCGAGCCCGCGCGCGAACCCGCCGAGAACGAGGCGGCGCGCCGGCAGGCCGTCCAGCTTGTACAGCCCCAGCGCCACGATCACGCCAACCCCCACGTTCCACGTCTGGGCGAAGCTGAAGGCGAGCAGCGCCGCCTCGCCGATCAGATCGCCCTTGTAGCCGGTGACCGCATGCCACAAGTCGTGCATGTCCCGCATGCGGTCGGCAAACAGCTGGGCGTCGTCCGGCTCCGCCGTGCGCCAGCGCGCCGCCCCCATCTCGCTGGCGCTCACCAGCCCGGCCGCCGTGATCCCCTCGGCGTCGAGGAACGCCAGGTAGGCGCGACCGAGACTTCCCTGGGGCAACCGCTCGAGCCGCTCGCGATCCGCCAGGAGCTCGAGCAGCTTCCGACGCTCGCCGAGCACCCGCACCCCGGTCGCGGTCCGGCGGAAACGCCGGAGCGAGCGTGCTCCGGAGCGGCCGGACAGCGCCTCGATCACGCGGAATACCTGCTGGGTATCGTCCGGATCGGCCACCAGCCGGCGAAGCGCGGCGAGCGCCGCCCTGACGTCGATCGCCTTCTCGCCAAGTCGCGTCGAAGCGTCGTCCACCGACGCATGTTACCTCGGGAACGCCCGACGATCGGCCGGCACGACGGCTCCGGTGCGTCGAGGCACTGGTAATGAAATGTCGGATGCCGCCCGCGACATTCAGCGGTGCGCAACGATTGCATCGACAACGCCGATTGACGCGCGCTCCCTTGGATCCCAGCATTCGGCTGGAATGTGGTCGCCTACCTGGATCGGGGAGCGCCTGCGCGCCGAGGGCCGCATCTCACCGACACAGCTGAGATCCGCCCTCCAGAACATGCAGCTCCACGAGGAGCGCATGGAGGAGGCGCTGATCCGCGTCGGGGCGATCGACGAGTCGGGCCTGCTGCGGTTCGTCGCGGACAAGACCAAGACCGGCTATGTGCCGACGGCGAAGCTCGCGAGCCTGCAGGTCCCCGAAGCTGCGCTGCGCGCGGTTCCGGAGCGGACCGCGGAGAAGCTGCTGTCGTTTCCCGTCCGGTTCGAGGAGAGCACGGGAACGCTTTCGCTGGTTTCCCCGGACGCCGGCAACCCCGAGCACGTCAAGCAGATCGGGATCGCCACCGGCGTGAAGAGCCTGAAGGTGTACTTCGCGCGGCCGGCGGCGGTGCTCGCCCTGATCAAGAAGTGGTACCGCGGCGAGATCCAGGCGTTCGCGGAGATCGCGCCGGACACGTTCACGCAGATCCAGGCCACCGTCGAGATGTACGAGCGGCAAATGCTGCAGGAGGACGGCCTGCACGCGAAGACCGGACCGCCGCCGCCCGCCGCGAGCCGGGTGCAGACCTCTCCGCCGGAGTACTTCCTGACACCCGTCCCCATCGGCGGCGTCGCGGAGACGACGCCCGCGCGCGGTACCGCGCCGAACCGGGAGCCCCAGGCCGACGATGCTCACGGCGGTTCCGCGCGCACGATCACCGCGCCGATGCTGCGGCCGCCGACCGTCCCGCCGCCACCGGTCGTGCCGGCCGGGTCGCGCGTCGTGAGCGGCGTGGACCGGCGTCTGGTCGATCTCGCGGAGATGCTCAACATCCTGGTCGCGTTGAACGAGAACTCGCGCGACGAGTTCCGCGGACACTCGGCGTCGGTGGCGCGCCTCGGTCGCTTGATCGCGCAACGCATGGGCCTGGACGAGCTCGCGCAGATCCAGCTCTCGCTCGCCGGCAACCTGCACGACGTGGGCAAGCCCGTGGCGTACCACCTGACGGCGCTGAACGTGGCGCAGTACGCGACCCACCGCACCGCCGCCGAGAAGCTGGCGCAGACACCGGTGCGTCTGCTCGAGAGCGTCGCGTTGCCAGCGGCGTCCACCGCGGCGGTCGCGGCCATGTACGAGCGCTGGGACGGCCAGGGCTTCCCATCGCGCATGAGCGGCAAGTCGATCCCGCTCGGCTCGCGGATCCTGGCTTTGTGCGACACCTACTCCGACCTGACGCAGAACCCGCGTAACCCGTACCGGCGCGTGCTCAATCACACCGAGTCGTTGGCCGTGCTCGAGAAGCTGAAGGGCACGCTGTTCGACCCGGATCTGGTGGCGCTACTGGGGCACCTGGTGGCCGGCGAGGATCTAAAGAGGAAGCTCGCCGACAACGTGCCGCAGGTCCTCTTGGTGGAGCCCAACCTGGAGGAAGCGACGGTGCTCGAGCTGCGGCTCGTGGCACAGGGCTTCGAGGTCGTCGTCGCGCGCTCGGCGAAGGACGCGCTCTCGATCGCCGAATCGGGCGGCATCGGCTACGTGCTGAGCGAGGTGGAGCTGACGCCGTTCGACGGGTTCGAGCTGCTCTCGCGCTTGCGCGCACGAGAGGCGACGCGCGAGATACCGTTCTTCTTCGTGGCGCGCGCCTCGGACACCGCGAGCATCGACCGCGGCTTCGCCCTCGGCGCGCAGGACTACGTGGTCAAGCCGACCAGCGGCGACGTGCTCGCCGGCAAGCTGCGGCGGCTGAGCGCGCCCCCGCGCTCGCGTCGCGACGTGAGCGCCGGCGTGGCCGGCTCGTTGTCGGAGATGAGCTTGCCGGATCTCGCGCAGATCCTCGGGGCCGGCCGCAAGAGCGGGCGTCTGACGCTGCGCGCCGGCGAGCAGAGCGGCGAGGTTCATTTCCAGGACGGCCGGGTCGTCCACGCGGCGCTCGGCTCCGTCACCGGCGACGACGCGTTCTACGACCTGCTCGCGTTCGAACAAGGCACATTCTCGCTGGATCCGTCGTTCCAGCCGACGGCGTCGACGATCCAGGCCAGCATCGAGAGCCTGATCCTCGAGGGCCTGCGGCGCATCGACGAGCGCAACAAGAACGTCGGCTGATCGCAAGAAACTTGGCCCTTGTCCCCGGGACGTTCCATGTGAGTGGAGCCCGGACGAGTGCTCGATGTCAGGCGGTCGAAACCCGCCGGCAATAATCCGAGCGCGACACTCGGTGTTGCGGATGCCGGCGCGGAGCACCCAAGCATTCGTGCGGCCGACGTGTATCAGGAGGTCAGCCCATGAAGAACACCGAGGAACTAGAGCGGCCCACCGAGTGGCTCCGATCGCTGCAGGAAGGCCGGCGGCAGTACCGCTGGCTGCTCGAGGACGCTGGTAGCCTGGCCCTCGCCGCCTATCGCCTGGCGCGCGCACGCTGCCGGATCCAGCCAGTGCCGAGCGCCATCCCGACGCTGCAGGAGGTCGGCGCAGCCGCGCGCTTCATCCGCCGCCACACGGCCCCCGCAAACGGCGTCCCGTGCGACTCGCTGCTGCTCGCGGAGTGCGAAGCCGCCGGGTTGGCGGTGATCGCGCCGGTGTCGCGCGACGCGGCCTGATTCAGAACGTGAGCTGTGCGGCGCGACACGTCGTGCCGCAACCCGGATCGGCCGAGATCTCAGAGTAGGTCACCGAGCGGGTGACGTCGACAATCGGCGCCCCTCCCGCTTCCGCGCCGATCGTCAGCACCACCGTGTCGCCGTCCGCGAGCGGCGGATCGCCGCCCACCGAGCTCAGCGTAAGCGAGACAACGGTCGTGCCGTCGCTCCGCGGGTGCAGGCACAGACTCGAGCTCGCGGTGACGTCCAGCGTCATGCACTCGCCGGCGGTGCGGTCGAAGGTGACGTCGGCGCAGCGCGCATCCAGGCACGCGTGCACGGCCAGGCGATCCCCGGCGGAGGACAGGTCGACCTTGCCGTCGAGGTACACCGTCGGCAAGCACGTCACGTCGGCGCACTGGTTGTTGCACGACGGCGCGATCGCGAGCAGCCCGATCACGGAGAGCAGCCCCTTCCATGTCATGGTCATGGTCTTGCCGCGCAAAACTCGCTGATCACGTCGTAGAGCACGCGGAGCCCCCACGTGAAGCCGTCACGCGGGATGCGCTCGTTGTGGCCGTGGTACATGCGGGTGAAGTTCAGATCCGGCCCGAGGCGCACCGGCGAGAAGCCGTAGCACGTCGCGCCGAGCCGCGCGTAGGCGAACGAATCGGTGAAACCCGGGATCATGTATGGCACCGGCGTCGCGCCCGCGTCGTGGCGGGCGAGGGTGCGACAGATCGCGTCGTACAGGGGCGTGTCGGCGGAGAACGTCGTGCCATCGTGCTGCATCAGCACGTTCAGCTTCAGGTCGTCGCCGACGACCCGCTGCACTTCCGCCAGGAACTGCTCCACGCTCTGGCCGGGGATTGTGCGCCCGTCGATGTTCGCGCGGGCACTGGATGGGATCACGTTCACTTTCTTGCCGGCGTCCAGCATCGTCGGCGACGTGGTGTTGCGCAGCATGGCGTTGATGCCCATGGCCTGGTCGGGGTTGGCGCGCCCGATGACGTCGAGCAGATAGCCGGCCAGGCGCGGCTCGAGCAACAGCGGCATCATGCGGCTCTGCGGAAACGGCGCGCCGCGCGCGAGCGTGCGCAGGAACGTCTCCACGACGGGCGTCGTGTGCTGCGGCAAGCGCGAAGTGCCAAGCGCCGCGATCGCCCGCGAGAGCCGCACCACGGCGTTCTTCGCGTGCGGCATCGAGCCGTGACCGGGCTCGCCCTCCGCGACCATCTCGAACCAGCAGATGCCCTTCTCGCTGACCTGGATCGGATAGAAGCGCTGCGAGCCCATGTACAGCGTGTGACCGCCGACCTCGTTCAGGACGTATTCGGCGCGCACCAGCTCGGGGTGCTGCTCCACGAGGTACAGCGCGCCGCGCGTGGAGCCCGCCTCCTCGTCGGCGACGCACGCGAGGATCACGTCGCGGTCGAGCTCGAGGCCCTGGCGCTTGAGCAGCACCAGCGACATCAGACTCATCGTGACCATGTTCTTCATGTCGACCGCGCCGCGTCCCCAGATGCAGCCGCCGGCTTCCTCCGCGGCGAACGGCGGATGGTCCCAGGCGTCAGGGTCGGCGGGCACCACGTCCAGGTGGCCGTTGAGCAACAGCGGGCCGTTCTTGCCGTTGCCGCGCACGCGCGCCACCAGGCTGGCCCGCGTGGGCTCGCTCTCGTGGATCTCGAAGGCGATGCCCTCCCGCTCGAGGATGCGCGCGACGAAGTCGGCGGCGGGGCGCTCGTTGCCGGGCGGATTGGTCGTATCGATGCGAAGTAGTTCCTTGAACCAACCGACGGCCTCGTCGGCGACGGCGTTCCAGTCGAGGGGCTCGGGCATGGCGGCGCGCAGCATACGCGAGCCGCGCGCGCTTTTCACCTGAGCGCAACCGCAATCAGGCAAGGCACGACGATGATCGCGCCGAGCAGCAGCCACGCCCCGCCGCGCGCGAAGTTCAGCGTCTGGCCGATGCCGAAGCGCTTGGGAACGAACAGCGCGGGATCCGCCGGCGCAAAGTAGATCAGGCCGCGGAGCCGCCATCCGTCGTTGCGCGTGCCGAGCACCTCGCTGCCGGCGATCGCGCGAAGCTCGTCCTGGACCCTGGCGAGCGGCCGCAAGAACAGCGCGAGCGGCAGGATCGTCGCGAGCGTCGCCGAGGCGGCGGACGCGACGATCGCCGCCGTGATCCAGCCGCGACCGCCGGGCAGCGAGCCTGCCGCGACGCCCAGCCAACCCAATCCCAAGCCCGCATCGACGCCGACGATCACCGCCTCCACGAGGCGCACGATCAGACTGCGGCGACGCAGCTGCAGCGCCGCGTATCGCTCGGCGTCGTGGGAGGGCAGCGCCCAACGCTCGCGCGAGACGCCGAACGCGACCAGCCACAACAAGGCGGTGTCGAACAGCTGGATGCCGCCCATCATCCACAGCTCGCCGGGATGACCGGTGCGATCGATGTGTCCCTGGCCGTTCCAGTGGAGAGGGATGATGTCGGGCAGGCGCGGAAGCAACCAGGCGAAGAGCGCGAAGGACGACGCGACCACCGCCAGATTGAGCACCTGCAGCGGCGCGGACACGTACGCAGTCGCGCCGGGCGGTGCGTCGAGCGGCACGCTGAAGCGCCCGGGCACGCGGACGCTCGGCATGCCGCGGATCAGCAGCGCCATCTCGACGAGCAACGCGGCAACCGGCACGAGCGGCAGGAAGACGGCGAGCGCGGCCGTCACGGCGCTCGCCGGCGACACGGCGATGGCGAGCAGCGCGACCCCGCACGCGACGGCGTTCACCACGACCACGCGCCGCGAGCGCGCCCGATCGGCGTCGCCGAGAGGTCGCCCGAGGTGCACCAGGAACAAGCGCTCGGGGTGCCACACCCGGGCCACCAGATGTACGGACAGCGCCACCGTCACGACGGACAGCGCGAGGGCGATACCAGCCACGTTCATGTTCCTTCCTCCGCGTGAGGCTTCTTGAAGAAGTGCTCGACGGCGTTCTCGAGACGGCGCAGGACGACCGGACGCGTCGCGCCGCCGAGGACCCAGCGACCGATCAGCTCCTGCAGACGACGCTCGTCGTCGATCGGCACCGCTTGCCGGTACGGCGCGTCGGCGACGCGCACGCGCGCGCCGGACCCGTGACGCAGCTCCACCAGGCCCTCGTCGGCGAGTACGCGGTACGCCTTGGCGACCGTGTTCAGGTTCACGCCGATCTGCGCGCCCAGGCGCCGGACGCTCGGCAGCTCGTCGCCGTCGCGGAGCGCGCCTCTGGCGACAAGTAGTCGGACTTCCTCGATTATCTGGCGATATACGGGAACGCCACTGTCCAGATCGAGGGTCAGGGAGGGAGCAGCCATGTATACTGTATGCGTACAGTAGACACTTTCCCGGGGCTGTCAATGGAGCCGCGGCGCTATCCTGCGCCGCGATGCGGACGGCGCTGGTCACGGGCGGATGCGGATTTCTCGGCAGTGCGATCGTGCGCGATCTCGCCGAGCGCGGCGCCCGGGTACGCGTGCTCGCGCTGCCAAGCGAGAGCACGGACAACCTCGCCGGCGTGGACGCGGAGATCGTGCGCGGCAACGTGCTCGACCGCGGCGTCGCGGAGAGCGCCGTCGCCGGCATGGACGCGGTCTTCCACGCCGCGGCCATCTACAAGGCGTGGATGCCCGACCCCACGCCGATGTACGACGTGAACCTGTCCGGCACGTTCAACGTGCTGGAGGCGGCGCGACGCGCCGGCACGCGCGTCGTGTACACGGCGAGCATCGTGGCGCTCGGGCGACCGCATCCCGGCGGCATCGGCGACGAACGCACGCCGTACGAGGCGTGGGACATCGACTTCTCGTACAGCCGCGCGAAGTACCACAGCAAGAAGCTCGCCCAGGACTTCGCGCGCTGGGATCTCGACGTGCGCATCGTGTGTCCGGGAATCGTGTTCGGACCCGGAGACATCGGGCCCACGCCGAGCGGCAAGCTCATCATCAACTCGCTCAAGGGCGGCCCGCCGGTGTACATGGACGGCGGAGCGAGCTACGTCGACGTGCGCGACGCGGCGCGCGTCCACGTGCTCGCAGCGGACCAGGGCCGGGCCGGCGAGGCGTATCTCGCGACCGCGCACAACTTGTCGAACCTCGAGCTGCTCCGCGCCATCGACCGCGCCGCCGGACGCAAGCGCCGCTACGCGAAGCTGCCCGTCGCGCTGGCGCGCGCCGCCGTGACCGCGATGAATCGAGTCGCGAGCCGTACCGGCAAGGAGCCGCTCTTGTCCTCGAGCTTCTTCGAGTACAGCCTGAAGCCGTCGTACTACGACAACCAGAAGACCGTACGCGAGCTCGGCGCGACGTTCCGCCCGGTGGACGAGACGATCCGCGACGCGATCGCGTATTTCCGGGAGCGCGGACTGGTCTGATGCGTGCGTGGCGTGCGGCCCTGCTCGCGGTCGCCGCGATCGCGGCGTGCGGCCGGGTACGCAGCGCCGGCGACGAGGAGCGGGGCGGTCCCACGGTCGCTAGCAACGTGGAGCGGGCGGACTACGCCGGCTCGGCGGCGTGCAAGGACTGCCACCGCGACATCTACGCACGCTGGCTCGCGTCACCGATGCACAACATGACCCGCGACGCGAAGACGGCGGTGATCCGCGCGCCCTTCGACGGCCGTGTCTTCCGCTTCATGGGCGACAGCGCGCGCATGGAGAGCCACGAGGGCCGGCGCTACATGCTCGTCGACTCGCGCGATCAAGGCCATCGTATCTACAAGATCACGAAAGTGATCGGCGGGCGCTACCGCGAGGACTTCGTCGGCGTCGAGGTCGCCGGAACCGGTCGCTACAGCGGCGTGGTGAGCGCCGAGCATGTGCTGCCGGTGTCCTGGCTGATTTTCGACGGGCGCTTCCGCTACAAGGGCTACTCCGTGATGACGCCCGAGCGCGGCGGACTCCGTCGCGGCGAGCGCTGGCGCACGACGTGCATCTTCTGCCACGACACCGAGCCGTATCTCGACTCGACGCTCGACGAGCTCCACGGTCCCGGGTCGCCCGGCTTCCAGGGTTCGGCCAGCATCGCGCTGCCGGACACGCGTCGCTTCCGCTTCCAGATCACCGACGCCGACGCGCTCGGCGACGCCGTCGCCAGCGAGCTGTCCGCGATCGGCGCGCCGCCGGTGCGCGCGAACGACGTCAAGGCGCTGCTCGCCGGCGCGATGCGCGAGACCCGCCGCCACTTCGACGCGGGGAACCTGATCGAGATCGGCATCGGCTGCGAGGACTGCCACGGCGGATCGCGCGAGCACGCACGTGCCCCGACGCACGTTCTTCCGACCTTCGCGGTCAAGAGCCGCTTCATGCACGTGCTCGCGCCCGACGGCAGCGAGCCGACGGCGGCGGAGAACATCAACCGCAGCTGCGAGCGCTGCCACACCGTGCTCTTCTCGCACTACCGCGCCACGTGGGAGGGCGGCTCGCTGGGGCCTTCGCCGGGCGGCAGCAGCATCACCTCGGGCGAAGCGCGCGACTTCCTGCTCGGCGGCTGCTCGAAGCAGATGTCGTGCGCCGCGTGCCACGACCCACACACGAAAGACAGCCGCGCGCACCTCGACGCGCTCGCGGGCCCCGCCGGCACCCGCCTGTGCACCAGCTGCCACGATCGCTACCGCGATCCCGCGGCCATCGCCGCGCACACCCACCACGCGCCGGACAGCGCCGGCAGCCAGTGCATCGAGTGCCACATGCCGCGCAAGAACATGGGCCTCGCCTACACGCTCACCCGCTACCATCGCATCGGCTCGCCGACGGATCGCGCGCGCGTCGAGGGCGATCGCCCGCTCGAGTGCGCGCTCTGCCACGCCGACAAGAGCGTCGCCGAGCTGGTCACGACGATGGAGCGCTGGTGGCACAAGCGCTACGACCGCGGCGCGCTCCAGCGCCTCTACGGCCCTGATCTGTCCGTGAACCCGGCCGTGGCGACGCTCGAGCGCGGCAAGCCCCACGAGCAGGCCGTCGCGATCTCGATCGCCGGCCGCGCGAAGATGCGCGTCGCCTTGCCGCTCCTGGTCCGGCAGCTCGACAACCCCTACCCGCTGGTCCGCTTCTACGCGCAGCGCGCCATCGAGCAGGTCACCGGCAAGCCGTTGGACCTCGACATGCACGCCCGCGGCCAGGATCTTGTCCGCGCCGCCAACGCCCAGCTCAGAACGACCCCGTGAGCGACAGGCCGCCGACGACCGGCGCGATCGTCCAGCTTGTAGCTATGGAGGGGGATGCCGGTCCGGCGCGGAACCCCGTGAGCCCGACCGGCGCGGTCCGGATCTCGAGCTCGCTCACGGCCAGCCCGCTGCCGATGGAGAGCCAGCCCGTCGTGTAGCGCTGGTAGCCGATCCACATCACGTACGCGCCGGCCAGGTTGACCACCGCGCTGGCGATGCGCGGCATCCACGATTGCTCGAAGCGCTCTTCCTTCGCGCTGTCGACGAGCAACGCCTCGGCGAGACGGAGCTTGTCGCGACGCTGTCCGTGCGTACGCGCCGGCATCGCGGCGACGCGATCGGCGGCGCCGGTGTTGGTGTGCGGCCCGACCAGCAGCGCCAGGAACCCGAGCGCGCTCTTGGCGCCGCCGACCGCCGCGTCCACGCGATAGCCGCGGTTCGTCGTGAGCCAGGCGAACCCGCCCTGCCCGACCGCGAGCGCTGCGAACGTGACGAGCCACGCGTTGCGCCAGTGCCGCGCCCGCGGTTGCTCGGTGTCGAGCGCATGCTCGACGAACGCGAGACGCGCGCGCACCGCGCCGTCGTCATCGGCGGCGCGAGCCGGCGCGGCCACGGTCAGCAGCGCCACTGCAGCGAGCAGGATCGCGAGCGCGCGACACATCGTCGCGGCGACGGTAGTTCGCCGCGCGCCGCCCGGTCAACCGACCAGCCAGCATGCTGCACCCGCGCGCGCAGCCGATATCGCGAGCGTGGCGGTCGTGTTAGCGTGCCTCCCCATGCTGGATCGAACCCATGCGCAGCAAGGCGGCTTCGGCCCTGGCGGACCCCCTCCATATGGCGCGCCCCCCGGCGGCTACGGTCCGCCCGGCGCACCCGGTGGACCCGGCGGACCCGGCGGCTACGGCCCGCCCGGTGCCCTGCCGCCCGGCATGGCCCCGCCCGGCGGCGCTCCCGCGCCCGGTGGCTTCCAGGCCACGCCCGGCAGGCAAGGCAAGGGCTTCAAGTACGCGCTGATCGGCTGCGGTTGCCTCGCGCTGATCGGCATCGCGGTCGTGATCTTCATCTTCGCGACCGGCGGCATGGCGGCCTACTTCGCGCGGAGTGCAACGGCGCCGGGCGGCGCCGACTGCGTCGCCGCCGCCGCGTGCTGCGAGAAGTTCATGGCCAAGAGCGGCAACACCGATCACACCGCGTGCGACTCGTTGAAGACCGCGCCGGCGATCAGCTGCACCCAGGCGCTCAAGACCTACAAGCAGTCCGCGTCGTCGCTCGGCATCTCCTGCCCCTAGCGAATCGCTCAGTCGCCGATCGCGTCACCGGTCGCGTCGCCGATCGCGTCACTCGTCGCGTCGCCGGGCGCGTCGCCGATCGCGTCGCCGGTCGCGTCGGACCCCGCGTCCGTGCCGCCATCCGGCGTCGCCGCCGCGCCCGCCGCGCCGCCGCTCCCACCGCCGTCGTTGTTGAACCCGCCGCCGTTGCCGCCCGCGCCGCCGCTGCCGCTCGCGCCGCCGCCGCTGGCCGCGCCGCTGCCACCCGCCCCGCTGCCACCGGCGCCCACGCCGGCGTCGGAGCCCGGCTGCAGCGGCGGCTCGGGCTGCGGGTTGAGCACGCACGCGCGGAGCAGCGCGACCGCGCCGACCAGCGCCAGCGCGCGAAGCACCTCGTTGCGACTCCGGAGCATGACGTGGAGAGTATAGCCTGCCCGGAGCGGTTCCGCGCTCGGAACTCGCGACCGCGCCGCGACCGGTCGCGCACACGCACGTTTCGAGTTGGCCTGCGGCGCGCGCGCCGCCCACGTGGGCGGCGGAGCCGACGGCGAAAGACGATCGCTGCGCGGAACCGACGTCGCGTGCCCCGACATCGGGGTTCGATGCCGATCCACGGGGATGGCACAGGAAGGGCGGAAGAGCGGAAGTCTTGGGGATGGGACGGACGAAGTGGTCGGTGCGCTGATCGAGGTGCACCGCCCTCTCGGCACAGGGTCGATGGAATCCGCCTACGAGGCCTGTCCGTTCGCCGAGTTGGCCGAACGTGGGCTCCGCGTCGAGCGACATCGACCGCTGCCGATCAACTACAAGGGTGTGCACCTTGATTTCTGGATATCGCCTCGGCTCGGGTCATCACCTACCTGCGACTTTCATGCCTGCTTGCGACGGCTCGTGCCTGAATACCCGGAGTCCCTGTAGACCTTCCGTTCTTCCGCCCTTCCTGTGAAGACCCAAATGGGCCTCCCCCCACGTGGGTCTCCGACTGGCTCTCGCCCGGGACTCGATCGCGAGTTGCCGTCCCATGCGAACTAGCAAGAGCCGCGGTGCTGAGGGCCAGCGCAAGGAGCCGTTGGCTTGTCCCACCGACGGCAGCGCCGAAGGGGATACCGCGCCGGACCGGCAAATCCCGTTCAGTAGTGCGGCGGAGGACCGCCTGCCGGCTCTTCACCGAGGCCGAGGACGCGCTCCTCGAGCGACTTCATCCGGGTGGTCAAGCTGTCGATCGTCTTCTGTTGCGCGTAGATCACGTCGCTGAGCTCGCCGAGCAGCTTCTCGGCGTGGGCGTAGCGGACCTCCAGATCGACGATGCGCTGTTCCATCTAGATCACCCTTTCTGCCGCTCGGCGATCCAGGCTTCGACCTGCCGGCGCAACACGGGCAGCGTGACCGCACCGCTGCCGAGCACGACGTCGTGGAAGGCGCGGATGTCGAAGCGCTTGCCGAGCGCGTCCTCGGCCTGCTTGCGCAGCGCCAGGATCTCGAGCTGACCCGTCTTGTAGGCCAGCGCCTGCGCCGGCCACACCACGTAGCGGTCGACCTCGTTGTCGATGTTGTTGTCGGCGAGAGCGGTGTGCGCGCGCATGTACAACACGGCCTTTTCGCGCGTCCAACCCATCGAGTGGATGCCCGTGTCGACCACCAGACGCGCGGCGCGCCACGCCTCGAAGCTCAGCATCCCCATGCGGTCCAGGTCGCCGCTGTAGAGCCCCATCTCGTCGGCGAGGTGCTCGGCGTACAGACCCCAACCCTCGACGTACGCCGTCGTCCCCGAGTTCTTGCGGAACGCGGGCAGCGCCGGCAGCTCCTGCGCGATAGCAATCTGCAGATGATGACCGGGGATCGACTCGTGGAACGCGAGCGCCTCCATCTCGAAGCGACGGCGCGTCTCGGGCTTGTACACGTTGACGAATAGCTCGCCGGGCCTGCTGCCGTCGGGAACCGGCTCGCGATAGTAGGCGATGGTGGTGAACGGCGCCTCGTAGTCGGGGATGCGCCGCACGCGACAGTCGGCCTTGGGCAGGCGTCCGAACCACGTCGGGATCTTCGCCTTGGCGGCGGCCAGCGCGGCTTCCGCCTTCGCCACGATCTGGTCGGCGTTGTCGAACTCGAGCTTCTTGTCGCTCTTCAGCTTGGCCAGGATGACCGGCAGCTTGTTCGTATGGAACAGCTTCTGCCCGAGCTTCTCCATCTCCGCGTTGATCCGCGCCATCTCCGTCTCGCCGGTCTGGTGCAGCTCTTCCGGCGTCTTGGGAAGCGACGTTTCCGCCCTGATTCTCGCCAGATAACACGCCTTGCCCATGGGTAGGGCGCCCAGCCCTTCGGCGTCTTTCCCGCGCGCGTGCGGCAGGATCTGCTGCTCCAGGAAGTCGTGATAGCGCGACAGCGCGGGCCGGATTCCGTCCGTCACGGCCGCCTCGAGATCGTGCTTGAACGCCGCGAGCTTTTCCGGGGGGAAATCCGCATGCGCGTCCTTGAGCGGCGCGAGCATGGGCCAGTCCTCGAGCTTCTGGTCGAGCTGCCGCTTGACCACCTCGATCACGAGCTTCGTCGAGTGCGCGTTCGCGTACAGACCGCGCGCCGCGCCCGCGCGCAGATCGGCGATCTCCTGATCGACGGCCGTGGGAATCGCCTTGTAGCGCGCCACCAGCCGCGCCGCGTCCCCGGGCGTCTTGACCACGTGGTCCTCGTGCAGGCGGTTCCACTCGGTGACCGGATTGTCCACGGGCGACAGCGCCCACAGCTCGCTGTCGCACACCTCGCTCGCGATCGTCGACTCCAGATCTTCGCTCAAGAGCTCGAGCGTGGTGCGGTCCACGCCGCCCAGATCGCCGTGCGCCGCGATCGCCTTGGCGCGCTCGAGGAAGGTGCGACGCTGCTTGCGCCGCGCCGCGATCGCCGCCTGGCTGCGATCGGAGAGCTTGTCGTCGAAGCGGTGGATGCCGAGCTGCGTCGCCCACACCGGGTGCTGCTGCATGCTCCATGCCCAGTGCTCGCGGAGCAGCGTCGCCAGATCGGCGTCCTTCACACCGTCGGCCGCGTCCGGCGGCGCCCACGGCGCGGACGCAACCTCCGGCGCAGGTGCCGGCCGGGCCGCGCTGGCGACCGGGGGCTGGGGGTCGGGCCGGCGCGGAACCGGGCGCGTTCCGCCGCACGAGAGGACGGCCAGCGCGGCGATCGGACAGACGAGACGTCGCATGGCCGGCGACCTTAGCAGTACAGTGGCGCCCGTCGATGCTCGCCTTCTCGTCAGCCCTCGCGCCCGTCGCGGAGCTCGCGTGCCGCCACCCGCTGGCGACCCTCGCCTGCTTCGAGATCTGGCTACCGCTGAGCCTGCCGTTCGTGGCAGCCGGCGGCGCCTGGTCGCTACTATCGCTGTCGCGGCGGCGCCGCACCGCGCCCTCGGTGCTCGCGCTGCGTGGCGCCATCGCCGCCGGCTTCGCGTTCGCGTTCGCGACGGCGACCGTGCTCGCCGTCGCCCTCGACGTCTTCCACCTGCACGCGAGCGGCGGGATCGAGATCGGCGTGTTCTTGCTGTGGGTGTTCGCGTTCCAGGCGGGCTACGTGCGACTCGTGTTCCGGCTGTGGCGACGCGACGCGTGATCTCGCGGGGGGCGTACCGATGTTATGCTGTCCGGCAATGGCTCGCCTTCGCCGGCTGGTGACGTGCACCGCGATCCTGCTGCCGCTCGGCTGCGGCAGCAGCGACGGCACCGGCACCGACGCGGGCGCCGACGCGTCCGCGAGCGGCGGCGCCGCGGGCAGCGGCGGGCTGGGCAGCGGCGGGTGGCCGGGAAGTGGCGGTAGCGACTCGGGCAGCGACGCCGCCGCCGCGGGTACGGGCGGCAGCGGCGGCACCGCGGGAACCAGCGCGGGCGGCGCAGGCGGCAGCACGCCGTGCACGACGCGCGTGAGCTACGGCGATGCGTGGATCCATCCGGCGAATCACTCGAACGCTTTCGACGACGTGAGCGGCAGCGTGAGCTGGGACGGCGCGTGCGCGGACGACGCGCAGAACTCGTCGGCGACGCTGTCGAACGGTTGGAACCCGTACTTCAACGGCAACAGCGCCTGCCTGATGGCGCTCGACACGACCTGCGCCGGCGCGCCGGCTTGCTCGACGCGCATCACCTACGGCAGCGCGTGGATCCCCGCGGCCAACCACCCGGCGTCCTACGACGACGTGCCGGGTCGCGTGTTCTGGGATCGCACGTGCACCAGCTCCGGCGGCAGCTCGCAAGCCACGCTGTCGAACGGCTGGGCGCCGCACTTCAACGGCAGCGATGCGTGCGCGCTCTCGTTCCGGTACACCAACTGCGGCGGCCTCTACGCAAACCCGGTCATCGGCGGCGGCTGCGCCGATCCGGGCGTGCTCCGCGACGGCAAGCAGTACGTGGTCACGTGCACGTCGGGCAACGCCGCCAACGCCTTTCCGATCCGCACCTCGCCGGATCTCGTTCACTGGACCGGTGCGGGCTCGATCTTCTCCGCGGCGAGCAAGCCGTCGTGGGCGGCCAGCGACTTCTGGGCGCCGGAGATCCACCACGTCGGCAGCCACTACGTGGCCTACTTCACCGCGCGCCACCAGGACGGCAAGCTCTCGGTCGGCGCGGCCACCGCCGCCAGCGTGCTCGGCCCGTTTTCGGACATTGGCCAGCCGCTGGTGCACGACGCGAGCATGGGCATGATCGACGCGACCGAGTTCGCGGACGCCAGCGGCACGCCGTACCTGGTGTGGAAAGCGGATGGCAACGCCGTGGGCAAGCCGACGCCGATCTACGGTCAGCAGCTCTCGGCCGACGGCACCGCGCTGGTCGGCTCGCGCACCCAGCTCATCGTCAACGACCGCGGGTGGGAAGGCGGCGTCGTCGAAGGCCCGTGGGTCGTGCGCAACAGCGGCGACTACTACCTGTTCTACAGCGGCAACGCCTACTACAACGGCACCTACGCCGTGGGCGTCGCGCGCGCGACGTCCCCGCTGGGTCCGTACCAGAAGGCCGCCGCGCCGATCCTGACGTCCAACGGCACGTGGGTCGGGCCGGGACACTGCTCGGTGGTCGACACGCCCGCGGGCGATACGGTCATGATCTATCACGCGTGGCAGGCCGGCCACGTGAACGGCCCTGGCGATCAGCGCCTGATGCTCGCCGACGCCGTGGTGTGGAGCGGCGGATGGCCGTCGGTACCGGAAGCGCCGTCCGTCGGCTCGCGCCCGATGCCGTGACGGACGCCGCGCGCGGGTCAGCCGCCGTCGGGATCGTCGAGCGCCGGACAGCTCGCCAGCGTCCGCTTGTGCAGCGATGCGTCGAAGACGCAGCTCGAGCGCGCGTGGGCGCGCGCCGCGGCGGCCGCGTCCTTGGCCACACCGCGACCGGCCCCGAGCGCTTGCGACAGGTGCTCGCAGGCCGTGGTGGCGCCGTCCACGCACGCTTGCCGGTACAGGCGCGCCGCTTCCACTGCGTCCTTCGGCACGCCGCGGCCCTGGGCGTACAGCACACCCAGGCCATTGCACGACGGCGCGTAGCCCGCGTCGCAAGCCCGCTTGAAATAGTCGTATGTGTCGCGGTTCGTGACGGCGCTCTCCGGCGCGTAGTACGCGTCGAGCGCCGCGGCGTGGCAGCCTTCGAGCTCGCCGCGGGCGCAGCGGGCGCGGTTGTCCGCCGCCTCGTCCGGCAGACTCGACTCGTGCGTGCGCACAACGCGCGCTGCCGGCGCGACGCGCGGGATCGTCCCGACGCGCTCGCCGGGTGCGTCGGGCTGCGCCGCCGAGCAGGCCGCCGCCGCGAACGCCAGCGCCAGCCATCCTCCGCATCGTGCGAACCGGGACACGACGTCACTCTACTCCAGCACGAACCGCCACGCCTCGCGCAACGCGTCCTTCGCGCCGCTCTCGAACAGCTCGCCGTGGGCGATCACCATGCGATCGAAATCCCACGACAGGATCTGCTCGACGGCGACGCGGGCGGAAGCGCGGTCGAACGTGAGCAAGCGCAGCTCCGGCGCGGGACGCGGCTTGTTCCACATACCGAACAGCTTGATCCACGCGCGCAGCACGCGATCGGTCCCCGGCGTCTCGTCGCGGAAGTTCTCGACCAGATCGACGGCGATCAGCGTCCGGCTCGCGCGGTGCAGCATGACGATCTCGCGCATCACGCGGTTACCGACGGTCACGCGATCGATCTCTTCGGCCCAGATGTTATCGACAAGGGGCTGAAAGTGCAGATCGCGACGCTTCTTGGCGAGACCGGCCACAGCGTACGTCGGCACGTCCGGATACGCGCGCTGCGCGTCGGCGACGAACAAGTGATGGAACGTGCTCGGCGCGACGATCGCGCGCACCTCGCCGATCGCGTCGATCTCGCGGCGAAGCGCCGCGTCCACGGGGATCGGCGAGTGCATCAGCAGGCCGCCGTCGGCCAGCGTGAGCAACGTCATGCGCGTGAGGAGGCGACCGCCGGCGAAGCGCACAGGGTGCTCTTGCACACGGACCTGGCCCGCAACGAGCTCGCGCATCGCCGTCAATCATAGCGGCAAATCGCGGCATGGTTGAAGCGCCGGCGCTCTCGACGGATGATGGCGGCGGAGGGCTTGTGATGTTGAAGAGCGTTCTTGCGATTGCCGGTGTGAGCTTGGCCACCGTGCTGGCGGCCTGCGGAGGCAGCAGCTCGTCCGGGACTCCGGCGGACGGTGGCGCGGGAACCGGTTCCGGTGGCAGCGCCGGGACGAGCGGAAACGCCGGAGCGAGCGGCAGCGCCGGGGGCGCGGGCGCCAGCGGCATTCCGCTGGGCGACGTGCCGGCGGCGCTGGCGAAGGCCTACTGCGACCTCTACGACAAGTGCTACGGCGCGCTGGTCGACATCTCCACGCCCGGCGAGGATTGCGTCACGCGGACCCAGAAGTCGATCGAGGACGGGGGCTTCAACGAGCTGTCGAGCTCGGTCAGCGCGGGTACCGTCGAGTACCACGCGGACCTCGTGCAGGCGTGCCTCGACGCGATCGCCGGCGAGTCGTGCGACCAGCTGCTGCAACGTGGCATCGCCGCGT
Organism: uncultured delta proteobacterium; assembly: GCA_963775185.1. Taxonomy (GTDB): domain Bacteria; phylum Myxococcota_A; class Polyangia; order Polyangiales; family Polyangiaceae; genus JAPSGB01. The sequence goes on from CAVZIE010000029.1 coordinate 62,711, forward strand.
GCGAGGCGGCCGTGTCCGGCACGGTAGACGCGGGCGGCGACTGCACCATCGACGCGGACTGCAAAGGCGCGAACGTATTTTGCCAGGGCGGCGGCACTTGCCCGGGCAAGTGCACCGCGCCGCTCGCCGCGGGCCAGGACTGCGACCGGGACGCGATGTGCCAGAGCGGGCTCTCCTGCGACGCGACCACGAAGAAGTGCGTGAAGCCGCCGGGCCTCGGCGACGCTTGCGGCGGCGGCGTGGAGGCGGAGTGCGGCCCGCCGGGCGTCTGCATCGGGCAGAACGTGCAGCAATCGAAGACTGGAACGTGCAAGACCGTCGACCAGATCCTGACCGCGACGAACGGCGCGGCGTGCAGCCCACAGGACGGGCCCTGGTGCGTCGGCGCCGTCCCGTGCGTCGTCACCGCGGTGGACGCCGGCGGCAATGTGACCGCCTCGTGCGGCGCCAAGGTCGCGTCGGGCGCAGCGTGCCACCTCTCGATTCCCGACCAGTGCCCGACCGGCGAGTACTGCGACATCACCGTCCAGCAGTTGCTCACGGGTCAGACCGGCGCCTGCCAGCCCGTGCCGAAGGCGGGCGAGACCTGCGCCGCGCCGCTTACCGGCACGGCGGGCTGCGAGGCGTACTCGCGCTGCGATCCGACCACCGCCAAGTGCGTGCCGCTGCATCGACTCGGCGAGCCGTGCAGCACGGATCTGGCCTGCTACAGCGGTCGCTGCGCGAACGGCGGCTGCGCGCCGGCGGCCTGCGGCGGCTGACGCTCAGGCCGCGGTCTTGGCGGCCAGCGCGTCGGCAGCGAGCTCGTCGTAGCTCATCTGCTCGGCGCGCTTCTTCTCGGCATCGGTGTAGTGGCGCATGATCGCACTGCCGTCCACGCCGATGAAGCGCTCGATGGCGCGACCGAGCACGAGTCGGACCAGCGGGCGATCGTTGTACACGTCTTGCAGCGCGAGCATCACCTTCACCAGCGGGCTCTTGCGCACCGTGGGCTTGGCCGCCATCAGCTGCATGCGCTTGAACGCTTCTTTCATCCGGCGCCCGGACGGGTCCACGTGCTGCATCGGCTCGAAGAACACGCCGCGGAAGAACGGCGCGGCGTAGTAGATCACGTTGGCGAACGCCCAGGCTGCCTTGGCGCGCTCGCTCAGCGCCTGGCGTGGCGCGTGCTCGAGCTTGTCGGCGTATTCCTGCGAGCTGTAGTACTCGACCATGTGGAAGTCGACGGCGATGTGCCGCGATTCGTCGCGGTTGATCAGGTGCATCGCCTTCTCGCTCATGGCGTCCCCGACGTGGTCGTTCAACGAGCGGAGCAGCGCCACGTCGAGGATCAGCTCGCCACCGGTGATGTATGCGTTGGCGATGTCCGCGGACAGATACTTGATGGCGTTGACGAAGTGCGGGGTGAACTTCACCAGGGCCGGATTCAACTGGTAGACCTTGAAGCGGTGGACGTTGTAGTAATCGGCGAGCATCTGGGCCGCGTGCGCATGCCGGATCTCGTCCTTAACGAACGTCGCGAAGATCCCGGCCAGCGCCGGGTCCTCGGCACGCTTCTGCTGCTCGGCGAACAGCGCGCCGGCGAGCCGCTCGATCCCGGCCATGTCCGTGAAGTACTGGACGATGGCGATCTCGTCCGCTTCCGACATCTCGCGAGGCTGTCCGGACCAGTCCAGGTCCCCGACCTTCCACTGCCCGCGGTGGCACTTCTCCAACATCGAAGCCAGGTCCATCGGCGTTCTCCTCACGCCATCTTAGCAAGGCTGTGCGCCGCGCCACGTGCAAGCTCGAAGCTGCCGGCACGTGATGTGCGGCAATGTGGGACAAACTCATGAGCGAACCCGGCGCCGTCCACGGCCGCACGCGGCGCCCACTCGTGCTCGCGGCGATGATGCTCGCGATGTTCATGTCCGCGGTCGAGGCCACGATCGTGGCCACCGCGATGCCGACGATCGTCGCCGATCTGGGCGGCTTCCATCTGTTCAGCTGGGTGTTCGCGATCTTTCTACTCACGCAGGCCGTCACCATCCCGGTGTACGGCAAGCTCGCGGACATGCGCGGGCGCAAACCCGTGTTCTACGTCGGCGCGACGATCTTCCTGATCGGCTCCACGCTGTGCGGGTTCGCGCACTCCATGCAGCAACTGATCGTACTGCGCGCGATCCAGGGCGTAGGCGCCGGCGCCGTGCAGCCCGTCGCCACCACCATCGTCGGCGACATCTACACGCCGGAAGAGCGCGCGAAGATCCAGGGCTACCTCGCCAGCGTGTGGGGCATCTCGTCGGTAGTGGGACCGGCGCTCGGCGCGTTCTTCGCGGAGAAGCTCAGCTGGTCGCTGGTGTTCTGGGTCAACATCCCGATCGGGATCGCGTCCATGATCATGCTCGGCGCGTATCTTCACGAGAACGTCGAGCATCGCGCTCACCGCGTGGACTACCTGGGATCCGCGCTGCTGATGGGCTCGGTGACGCTGCTGATGCTGGCGCTGATCCAGGGCCAGGACCTGCTGCAGAGCAGCCCGCAGGCGCTCTACGCGCTGGTCGCCGTCGGCGGCGCAGGCGCGGTCGCATTCCTGTGGCACGAGCGCCGGGCGGCGGAGCCGATCCTGCCATTTTCCTTGTGGAAAGACCGCGTGATCGCCGTCGGCAACGGCGGCGCGTTCGTGACCGGCGCGTTGATGATGGGCATCACGTCGTTCTTGCCCATGTACGTGCAGGGCGTGCTGGCGCGCTCGGCGATGGTCGCCGGCTTCACGCTGGCGATGATGTCCATCGGCTGGCCGATCTCCAGCACCATCGCCGGGCGGCTGATGCTGCGCACGTCCTACCGCTTCACGGCGATGATCGGCGGCGTGCTGCTGCTGTGCGGCACCGCTCTCTTGATGAGCATGTCGCCGGCGCGCGGCGTGCTCTGGGCCGCGGCGGCGTCGTTCGTCACCGGATCGGGCCTCGGCTACTGCGCCACGACGTTCCTCGTGTCGATCCAGACGGCGGTGCCCTGGAAGCAGCGCGGCGTCGCCACCTCCAGCAACATGTTCATGCGCATCGTCGGCCAGGCCGTCGGCACCGCGCTGTTCGGCGCGGTGCTGAACTTCGGCATCGCGCGCCGCGTCGGCGCCGCGGCGCTGACGTCGGGCGTCGTAGACCAGCTGATGGACGCCGCCAATCGCCGCGACATCCCCGCCGCTCGCCTGCAAGAGCTGGTCGCGGCGATGGATGGCGCGCTCCACGAGGTGTACGTGATCGGCGGCGTGCTCGCGGCGATCACGCTCGTCAGCGTGTTCGCGCTGCCGGCGGGGCTCAGGCCCGGCACGCACAAGGCGTAGCGCTCAGTGCTTCTTCTTCGGCTGCTTCTTGCCGCCGAACAGTTGGTCGAGCAGATGCTGCCGGTAGTTGATGACCTCCCAGGTCTTCTTGCCTGGGCGGCACCACTGATCGTGCTTCGGATCGTTGAGCCCCTGGTAGCTCGCGAGCCAGCGCGCGAAGCTCGCGCTGCCGGTCTTCGCCTTGCAGAGCTTGCGGTTGTCGGTGATGAGCCGCGCCATCTGGCGGATGTTCGTCTCCGCCTGGAGCAACGACTGCTTCACCGCGCGGCACTCATCGCTCGGACTGTCGAGCGGATCGTCGTCGTGCTTGCACGCGCCGACGTAGCGCGCGCGGATCTGCGCCAGACCGTAGTCCTCTCGATTGTCGGACACGATGTCCACGGTCCACGCGCTCTCGTGCTGGATGATGGCGACGCCGGTCAGCGGATCGAAGTCGCGCGCCTTCGCCTCCTGCTGCAGCACCTTCGCGTAGCGCGTGGCATCCTCCCGCGGCATATCGGGACGCGCGAGCAGAATGCCCGCGACAATGACGGCGATCGACCGGAACACGACTCCCGCTGATAGCGCCAGAACGCCGGATGTAAAAGGAATCGGCAAGGCGCGGATCCCGCAGCCGTGGCAAATCCGACCGATTTCCAAGGCTTTGGCTTTTGTGTCGGTCCGGCGCGGAACCCCCGCGAGAGGGCGCTGTACCGCCGCCCAGCCGTGGTCTAGCGTGCGTCCCGATGCTGAGTCAGCTCTCGAAGAAAGACCGGATGCTCCTGCTCGAGTTCGTGTGCGCGTTCGCGTGGGCGGATCTCGAGGTACAGCGTGAGGAGCGCGCGTTCGTGCACAAGCTGGTAAAGAAGCTGAAGCTGTCTGCTGACGAAGCGAAGCAGGTCGATCAGTGGCTGAAGCTGCCGCCGAAGCCCGAGGACGTGGATCCGAACCTGGTGCCGCACAAGCATCGCAAGCTGTTCCTCGACACCGCGCGCCAGCTGATCGCCGCCGACGGCCGCGTCGACGAGGCCGAAGCAGAAGATTTCGAGCTGCTCGAGCAGCTGCTCGACGTGAAGCCCGGCGAATAGCGACCGCCCTGCCCGCCCTGCGCGCCTGCCCTGTACGCCCTGCACGCCCGCCTGCGCGCGGCAGTACGTGTGCGGACTCGCCCCGCACGGCCTCGCCCCGCTCCCGCTCGCGCGTCGTGGAAACGCGGCGCCGCCAGGTACCGCGGCGAGTCGCGTTCTGGAGGATACAGCTGCAGCCGGACGATCCCACCGTAGGCGATGGCGCCTGATGCGGAGCGGCGGGGCTCGGGTGGGGACTCGCCCGCCCACGCGGCGGTCACCGCGCGACGGTCACCAGTGGGCGATCGGTTCAACCGTTCGGCGTTTCGTGACCGCGGGGCGCGGGGCGCGGGATTCCGCGCCGGGCCGGCAGACCTCCCTCGCCTGGTCCCGAGCGGCTGACCGTCAGTGGTCCTTGAACTCGGGCGGCGTGGCAGAGCCCTCGCCGAAGAAGAACTTCTCGAGCTCGGTCATCCAGATGGTCTGACCCTGCTCGCTGGTGAGATCGAGGCGATACTCGTTGATGAGCATCTTCGAGTGCTCGAGCCAGCCACGCCAGGCCTCGGCGGAGACGGTGTCGTAGACGCGCTGACCGAGCTCGCCCTTGAACGGGGGCTTCTCGAGACCCTCCGCCTCGCGACCGAGCTTCACGCACTGGACCATGTGAGCCATGATCGGCGTCTTCGCCGCTTTGCGCCCGAGCGTCAACCCACAGCGCTACAGGTCGGCCTCGGGAATCGAGACGACGGTGTTCCGGCCGCGCGCCTTCGCCTCGTACATCGCGCGGTCGGCGGTGTTCATCAGCGTCCGCGCGTTGACCGGCGGCCCGCCGGGGACCAGCGCGGCGACGCCGATGCTGAGGGTCACCCGGACGACGTTCTGCCCCCAGGGCATCTCGAGCCGCTCGACGTGCTCGCGGATGCGGCGCGCGAGGACGACCGCGTTCTCGAGCTCGACGTCCCGCGCGAGGATCACGAACTCCTCGCCGCCGTAGCGGGCAAACACGTCCTCGGGGCGGAGCATGCGCTGCACGCTGGCCGTGACCACGCGCAGCGCGGCGTCGCCGACGGCGTGACCGAAGCGATCGTTGACGAGCTTGAAGTGGTCGATGTCGACCATCAGCACGGACATCGGCGTCTCGTGACGGTGCGCGAACGCGACCTCGCTCTCCAGCCGTTCGTCGAAGTAGCCACGGTTGAAGATGCCCGTCAGCGGGTCGCGGATCGCGGTCTCGTACTGTTTGAGAGCCGCCGCGAGCTCCATGTCGTCGCAGCGCGTGAAGCGGATCACCGTGCTGTGCCCAAGCCCGACGTGTGCGCCGTCGGGCAGCGACACCCGCCCGCCGATGCGCTTCGAGCCGACGTAGGTCCCGTTGGTGCTGTTCATGTCCTCCAGCCACGCCTCGACGCCGGCGCGCCGGATGCGCGCGTGCACCCACGACACGCCCGGATCGAGCACGCGCACGTCGGCGTAGTCGGCACGTCCGATGAGCAGCTCCGCTCCGTCGGCGATCTGCATCACCAGACCGCGCTGAGCGCCGGAGATCACCGACAGCAAGCACCGGTCCCGGGGCAGCGGCGCCGAGCTCGGGGCGAGCGCCGCGTCGATCTCCACCGGCGTCGGCATCGGTGGGCGCGGCGGGCGAGCTACGGGGTCCGTGCGCGGCACGTGCCCTCCCTGCGGCAGGCGCAGCACAAGTCCCGGGCTCGCTCGCAAGTCTCCACTATTTTCCAGCGTAGTGACCCGACACGCCGCTGCAAGGGCAGCGCTTCGACGGAACCTGACATTTCGATGGGAATACGTCGCGCTCTCGCGATAATTGTTGCGACCCGGACCCAAGCGAGCGCAAACGTTGCGTGAACCGTCGTCCGCGGGCGACCGGAGGGAAGCGCGAAGTGAGAATCGTCTGCATCGGCGGCGGCCCCGCCGGCCTCTACTTCGGAATCCTGATGAAGCGCGCCGACCCCACCCACCGGGTGACGGTCCTGGAGCGCAACCGTGCGGACGACACCTTCGGCTTCGGTGTCGTGTTCTCGGACGCGACGCTGGAGAACCTGGCAGGCGCCGATCCCGAGAGCTACCGCGCCATCACCGCGAGCTTCGCCCACTGGGACGACATCGACGTACATTTCGGCGGGAAGGTGCTGACGTCGACGGGACACGGCTTCTCGGGCATGAGCCGGAAGAAGCTGCTGTCGATCCTGCAGGCCCGCTGCGCCGAGCTCGGCGTCGAGCTCCGGTTCGACACGGAGGTGGGCGATCCGGCGTCGTACCTGGACGCGGATCTGGTCGTCGCCGCGGACGGCGTGAACAGCAGCATCCGCGAGCGCTACGCCGAGCACTTCCAGCCCGAGCTCGACTGGCGCCCGAACCGCTTCGTGTGGCTCGGGACCACGTTCCCGTTCGGCGCGTTCACGTTCTATTTCCGGCAGAGCGAGCACGGTCTGTTCCGTGTGCACGCCTACCGCTACGCGGAGGACAGCTCGACGTTCATCGTCGAGACCACGGAAGAGACGTGGAAGCGCGCCGGTCTCGACGCCGCGAGCGAGGACGAGACGATCGCGTACTGCGAGCGCCTGTTCAAGCACGAGCTCGCCGGCCACCGGCTGCAGAAGAACCGCAGCATGTGGCGGAGCTTCCCGACGGTGAAGAACCGTCGCTGGCATCACGACAACGTCGTGCTTGCTGGGAGACGCGGCGCACACCGCGCACTTCTCCATCGGCTCGGGTACCAAGCTGGCGATGGAGGACGCGATCGTGCTCGGGGACGCGCTCGCGAAGCACGAGAGCGTGGCCGAGGCGCTGACCGCCTACGAGGCCGAGCGACGCCCGGTCGTCGACAGCACCCAGCGCGCTGCGCAGGTGAGCCTGGAGTGGTTCGAGAACACCGAGCGCTACATGAAGCTCGAGCCGATCCAGTTCGCGTTCAGCCTGCTCACGCGCAGCATGCGCGTCACCCACGACAACCTCGCGGTGCGCGACCCGGCGTTCATGACCGACGTCGACGCCTGGGTCGCGAGGAAGGCCGAGGCGCAGACGGGACTCAGGCTGCACCTGGACAGCGCGAAGCCTCCGCCACCGATGTTCACGCCTTACAAGCTGCGCGATCTGCTGCTCGCGAACCGCATCGTGGTTTCCAGCATGTGCCAGTACTGCGCGAGCGACGGCACCATCGACGACTGGCACCTGGTGCATCTCGGCAGCCGCGCCCTGGGCGGCGCGGGTCTGGTCATGACCGAGATGACGGACACGAGCCGCGACGGGCGCATCTCCCCAGGCTGCGCCGGCATGTACAAGCCCGAGCACGCCGTGGCGTGGAAGCGCGTCACGGATTTCGTTCACGGACACAGCTACGCCAAGATCGGGATGCAGCTCGCCCACGCGGGCCGCAAGGGCGCGACCAAGCGGCTCTGGGAAGGCGACAACGAGCCGCTCGACAGCGGCGCGTGGCCGCTGCTGTCGGCGTCGGCGATCCCGTACTTTCCGCGCAGCCAGACGCCAAAGGCGATGGACCGCGCGGACATGGACGTCGTCAAGGCGGACTTCGTGCACGCGGCGGAGATGGCGCTGGAGGCCGACTTCGACTTGCTGGAGCTGCACTTCGCGCACGGCTACCTGCTCTCGAGCTTCATCTCGCCGCTCACCAACCGTCGCACCGACGAGTACGGCGGCTCGATCGAAAGTCGCATGCGCTATCCGCTCGAGGTGTTCGACGCGGTCCGCGCCGCGTGGCCCGCCGAGCGACCGATGAGCGTGCGCGTCAGCGCCACGGACTGGGCTCCGGGCGGCCTGTCGCGGGAGGATCTGCTGGCGATCGCCAGGCTCTTGCTCGAGCACCGCTGCGACATCCTCGACGTCTCCGCGGGCCAAACGGTGCCCGACGCGAAGCCCGTCTACGGGCGGCTCTTCCAGACGCCCTTCGCCGAGCTGGTCCGGCTCGAGACGGGCATGCCCACGATGACCGTCGGCAACATCCAGTCGTGGGCCGACGCCAACAGCATCATCGCCGCCGGCCGCGCCGATCTGTGCGTGCTCGCGCGCGCGCATCTCTACGACCCGTACTGGACGCGTCACGCCGCCAACGAACAGGGCTACGAGATCGAGTGGCCGAACCAGTACAAGTCCGTCCAGCGCTACACGCCGAGATTCCGCTAGACGCCGCGATCGTGTTGGGCCGGGCGCGTCTTCGCGCTCTTCTTCTCTTCGGGGGTTGCCGGTCCGGCGCGAGTCCGCGCCGGTGCGATGTACGGCTGCTCCACGACGATCTGCCACGGCTCGCCGCCACGCCAGAACACGCCGCTGATCTCCGGCGTGCGAGCGCTGCGCGCTCCGATCACCGCGCCGACCACGGCGCCGGCGCTGGTCGCAGCGCGCCCGCCGGCGTTGGTCAGCACGTCGCCGTCGCGCATGCCGATGCCCAGCGCACCGACACCCGACAGCTCGAGCCCCGCGGGACGAATGCCGTCGGACGGCACATAGTGACCCGCCGGCCGCGCGCCCGCATTGGCCAACCGGAGCACGCTCGCGGCGGACACGCGGATACCGTGGACGATGCGGCGCCTCTGGACGGCGTGCGACGTCGGCGACGATGACTCCGACGCGGACGCGACCTCGTCGGACGCGCACTCGCGCGTGGCGAGCGCGAGCGTCGGCGCCGGCGCCGACTTGACCGAAAGCGGCGCGAGCGCGCGCGAGAGCGCCGCGGCGGCGATGCGCGCCCCGTGGTCGGCGAGCGCAGCGCTGCCCCACGCCGCCACCGGGAGGGGCAGCGCGGCGAAGAGCAGGCCGAGGGCGAGTCGCCGCATGCGGCCGAAGCATACCCTTGTGCCAGCGCGTCGTCATCCGCGCGCGGTTTCCGCGCCGGACGCCGCTGCGACGAGCCCGCCGCTGGACGCGGACGCCGATCAGAAGGCGCCGCGGAGCTGGACCGACGCGCCGCGCGGGCCCGCTTGTACGAACGCGGTCTGCTTCTCCTGCGTGGACTTGCCGCCGAACAGCAGGATGCCCACGCCCGCGAGCGTGCCGACGCCGCCGACAATCAGACCTACGTTGGCGATGGTGTCGTAACGCTTTCCCTTGTCGACCTCGTCGGCGAAGCGGGGATCCGTGCAGCGCTTGGCACCGCACAGATCCTGCAGCTCGGAGTACTTCGAGTTGGCCATGGCGCCGGCCACACCAAAGGTGACGAAGCCCGCTGCGCCCACGCCGAGGGCGACCCAGCCCATCAGCGGCGGGCGCGACGACGCCACCGGCGGCGGTGCGTCCCGCAGCGGCGGCGGCGGCGCGGCCTTCGTCGCGGCACCCGGTTCTTCGAGCGCGATCGCCACGGTGGACAGCTCGCCCGCCGCGACGTCGATCCGACGCTCGGCGAGCGCGCGGCCCGGCGCGCTCGCGGTCACGGCGATCTTGCCGGGCGCGACCGCGACCGGCTTGCCGACGCGATCGGCGGGCACCGGGACGCCGCCGATGGTGACGTGCAACCCGGAAGGCGCATCCGCGACGGCGACCACCACGCGACCCACGCGACGCTCGAGCAATGACAGCTCCGCGGCGGCGGCGTCGCGGGTCGGGACGTAGCGCGGCTCGGTGTCCGCGCGCGTACGCGCCTCGTCGAGCGTGGCGCGCATCTCCTCGTAGGCCTCGGCGAGTCGACCCATCTCGCGCAGGCTGCGCGCGACGTACAAGCGCGCGTTGGGGCTGCCGGTGGCCTTGAACGCGGCGCGGAACTTGTCGAGCGCCTGGTCCGGATGGCCGTGATCGAACAGCTCTTGCGCTTCCTTGAACGTGTCCTGCGCTGCTTGCGCGTCGTCGGCGGCGTGCGCGACGGGCGCGGCGAGACCGAAGGCGACGACGAGGGAGAGAGCGAGACGACGCATCAGAGCTCGGAGGGGTGATAGTTCGTGGCAGCGGGGCGGGCCTTCTTCGGAGCCGCCACCGGAGAGCCTACCCGAGGCGCGCGCGGCGCGGGGGCCGATGCGACGGGGGGCGACGCGGTAACCGCGCTCGCCGGAGGCGCCACGCTCGCGGCGGGCGCTTCGGGCGTCGCGGACGCGACGCTGGCACTGGACGGCTGGGGCGATGCCGACGCGGCGGGGGCCGCCGCGACGGTCGGCGGCGCGGACGCTGGCGAGCGAAGCAGCAAGCCGACGATGACCACGACGGCGACGACGGCGGCGACGACCAGCAGGACCGGCTTGCTGCGCCGACCCGGGGGCGGATGCGTGACGGCGGAGCCGGCGATCGTGCTCGGCTGCGCGCCGCTGTCGAGCTCCCGCGGCAGCGCCGGCGCGGGCGGCAGGCTCGGCGCGGGCTCCGCGCCGGGCGCCGGCGGCAGCGACGCCAGCCGCGCGCGCGATTCCTCTTCAAGCTCCTCGGCGCCGATGGCGGTGACGAACGCGGCCACCGTGCGCGCCGTGGCGATGGTGATGCCGAGGGAACGCGCGCCTTCCTCGAGGGCCTCGCCGAGGGCGGCCGCGCTCGCGAAGCGCTGGTCGCGATCGATGGCCAGCGCGCGCAGGCACGCGGCCTCGACGGGCTCCGGGATCGTCGGATCGATCTCGCGCGGCGGTTGCACCTCTCCGGCCATGATCTTGCGCAGCGTGCCGCCGTCGTTCTCGGCGCGAAACAGCCGTCGCCCGGTGAGCATTTCCCAGAGCACCACGCCGGCGGAGTACACGTCGGCGCGCCAATCGACCGTGCCGTCCTTCGTTTGCTCCGGTGCGATGTACGCCAGCTTGCCCTTCAACCGGCCGCCGTCGGACGTCGTGAGCCGCGCGCTGGCGTGGGCGACGCCGAAGTCCGTCAGTCGCGAGATGCCGTCCTTGCCGATGAGCACGTTTTGCGGCGACACGTCGCGGTGGACCAGGCCCAGGGTGTTGCCGTCGGTGCCCGTCAGCTCGTGAGCCGCGTGCAGACCGGCGAGCATGTCGAGGAAGATCCGGAGCACGACGTCGATGGGGAATTGCTCCCCGGCCTGCACGACCGCGCGCAGCACCGTGCTGAGCGGCGGACCGTCGACGTAGTCCATGACGATCAGCACGCCCTCCGGCCCTTGCACGACATCCTGCGTCGCGACGACGTTCGGGTGGCGGATGCGCGCCGCGAGGCGCGCCTCGTCGAGGAACATGCTGACGAACTCGGGCTCCGCCGAGAGGTGCGGGTGCATCACCTTGATCGCGACGAGCCGCTCGAAGCCGCCCACGCCGAGCGCACGACCGAGGTAGACCTTCGCCATGCCACCGACGGCAATCGCGCGAAGCGTCTCGTAGCGCCCGAATCTCAATCCCACAGCTTCGAGGTTACACCAGCCGCCGCCGGTCGCACGGATTGGCGCGCCGGCGCCAGCGTCCGTGGTATCCTGCGCGCCTGATGGGTGCTCTCGCGCGATCGCGACGACTCTTGCGCGGCAGCGTCGCGGCGATGACCCTTTGCGCGATCGGCGCGTGCTCTCACGACTGGGATTCCGTCGATCCGCGCCTCGGCGCGGGCGGAACGGCTGGCGGCTCCGGCGACAGCGGTGCGTCGGAGGGCGGCGCGGCGACCGGCGGGACGTCCGGGGCCGGCGGTACGGCCGGTAGCGCTGGGACGTCGGGTGTCGGCGGCACGGCCGGAACCGGCGGGTCGGCGGGTTCAAGCGGAAGCGCCGGTACAGCGGGCGCGGCGGGAACCGACGCCGGCGCCGCGGGCGCGAGCGGCACCGGCGGCGCGAGCGGCACCGGCGGCGCGAGCGGCACCGGCGGCGCGAGCGGCACCGGCGGCGCGAGCGGCACCGGCGGTACGAGCGGCACCGGCGGTACGAGCGGCACCGGCGGTACGAGCGGCACCGGCGGTACGAGCGGCACCGGCGGCGCGAGCGGCGCGAGCGGCGCGGGAGGCGTCGACGCGGGCGGCCCGATCACGGTCGTGGTCGATGCCGCGGTCGCCGACTGCATCAACCCGAGTAATCCGGATCCCGACACTTGCGAGACGCTCACCGGCAAGGGCCAGATGAGCGTCGACGGGCTGGACGACCAGACCGGGCAGCCGCACCACTCGTACGTCAGCTTCGACGTCGGCGCGGGGATCGCGGGGCGCACCGTGACATCCGTGACGCTGCGCATGCACACGACGACGGACGTGAATTCCACGTCGGATCAGGCCGGCACGATCTGGTCCGTGACGCCCTTCACGCGCGCTTCGCTGTTTACCACCGTGCCCACGAACGTCACCCAACTCGCAGCGTCGTTCGGGCCCGTCGCGGTGGACGTAGAGGTCGACTGGAACTTGCCGACCAGCTCCGTCGCGGCCAGCACACCGCTCTACCTGGGCGTGATTCCCGCTTCCAACAACGGCGCGACGTACTGGAACGTGAACGGCGTCGTGCCACCGCAGCTGATCATCGTGGCGCAGTAGGCGCTACTGGCGCACGCGCCAGTTGCCCTGGAACGTGCGTCCGACCTCGTCGCAGGTCGGATCCGTCACGATCAGCTCGGGGCGCGCGTCGCGACAGTAGATGATCGTGTTCTGACGGAAGGTGCGACCAAAATGGATCGCCTCGTCGCGCTCGATACCTTGCACGAGCCAGGCCGGCTCGCGCCACACGCCCTCCGGCTCCTCGTCGTAGCCGACGCAGTGCTCCACGCGGTAGCAACCCAGGATCAGCAAGTCGCGCATCACCTGGTGACGGCCGTCGTTCACGCGCCGGGGCAGAAGCATGCTGCGCGGGTTGTACGCCGTCAGGACCGAGAACGGCCGGCGCAGCACGTCGGGCAGCGCGCTGGTATCCTGCACAATCTCGCCGTCCATGGAGACGCGCAGCAGGCCGTTCTCGCTGGGCAGCTCGTAGACGGTCGCGAAGTACGAACGGAGCAGGTTCTGATCCACGGCGGGCCGTTCTATCCGAAAGCGCGCCGCGATGCACGGGACTGAACAACCGTACCGGTCGCCGCCGCGATCTCAGACAACAAAACGGTAGCCGACACCGCGCACCGTGAGCAGGTAGCGCGGCTCGGCGGGGTCGTCCTCGAGCTTGTTCCGGAGCTGCAGCATGAAATTGTCGATGGTGCGCAGCGTGCCGTGGTGACCTGCGCCCCACACCTTCGCGCGGATCTGCTCGCGGGAGAGCACGCGCCCGGCAGCCTCGACCAGGCACCACAGGACGTCGAACTCGGTCGCCGTCAGCTCGACCACCTCTCCGCGCCGGAGGACCTGACGCGTCGCCGCGTTGACCTCGAGATCGCCGGCGCGCATCGCCTCCTCGACGGTGGCAGGGCGAGCGATGGCGTCACGGCGCAGCGCCGCCTTCACGCGAGCCAGCAGCTCCGCCAGGCTGAAGGGCTTGGTGATGTAGTCCTCCGCGCCGAGCTCCAGCCCCATCACCTTCTCCATCTCGGCGCCGCGTGCGCTCAGCATGATGACCGGCATGGTGTAGCGCTCCGCACGCAGGCGCCGCACGACGTCGAAGCCGTTCAAGCGCGGCAGCATCACGTCGAGCAGCACCAGATCGACGCGCTGGTCATGGATGCGCGCGAGCCCGTCCTCGCCGTCCCCCGCCACGCTGACCGAGTAGCCCTCCGCCTCCAGGTTCATGCGCAGACCCAAGGTGATGCTCTCGTCGTCCTCGACGACGAGGATGTGCTTGTGCCCGTTGTCTGCGGCTGCCATCCCGGTCTCGGTTTTCGTGTCCGGCCCCGCCATCCCACTTCCCCTGGTCCCGCGTCAACTCCTCGCGCCGGCCTCGGCCGCTTCCAGCTCCGGCTCGGGGACGCGCGCGACGGGCAGAACCAGCGTGAACGTGCTGCCTTCTCCCGGCGCGCTCTCGAGCTCGACGCGACCTTGATGAGCCTTCATCACGTGCTTCACGATGGCGAGGCCGAGGCCGGACCCCTCGCGCTCGCGCGAGAGCCGGTCGTCGACCCGGTAGAACTTCTGGAAGATGCGCTTGTGCTCGACGGGCTCGATGCCGAGGCCGTTGTCGCGGACGGCGATGCGCACTTCCTTCCCCGACGTCTCCGCGGAGACCTCGATGCTCACGGGATCGCCGCCGTACTTGTAGGCGTTGGTCAGGAGGTTGAAGAGCGCGTCCACGACCGCGCCGCGATCGGCTTCGATCCCCGGAAGATCGTTGGCGACCTTGACGACCAGCTCCACCCGGCGCCGCTGGCGGACGTTCTCGAACACCGCCACCGCCGAATCGACGATTGACCTGACGTCGGTGCGTTTGAGCATGAACTCGCGCCGACCGCTCTCCATGCGGCCCCAGTCGAGCAGGCGATCGATGAGCTCCGCCAGGCGCGTACTCTCGCGCCCGAGCGCCTCGATGCACTTGTCTTCGGCTTCCTGGTCGCCGCGGCGCAACGCCAACGTCTCGGTGAAGAGCCGGATCGACGTGAGCGGCGTGCGAAGCTCGTGGGATACCTTGGACACGAAGTCGGCCTGCAGCCGCGACAGGTTCGCCTCGCGACGCACGAACACCCAGACCAGGATCACGCCGGTCGCCGCGGTCGCGCTCAGCGCGAGCACCAGGATTCCCATCAAGAGGTTGACGCGCGCCTCGCCGAGGAACAGCAGCAGCACGCCGACCGCGAGCATCAGGAACGTCGGCACGACGACGAGCGACACCAGCAGGATGACAATCCGCCGGTACCCGAGCGCCGTGAGGTCGCGATTCTGCATGCCGCTCCGTGCAAGCCTACAAGGCGCCGGGCGGCGCGCAAGCGCGGTCGTCCCGGTCGTCGCGCTCGGCGGCGCGCGCCAGGATCTGCTCCGGGTCCTGCGCGAAGTAGTCGCGGAGCATCGCGTACAGCTCCGGATCGTGTTCGCGCAGGTGCGCCGGCGCCTCGAAGAACGCCTCCACGGCGACGGCGAACAGCTCCGTCTCGTTGGTGCCCGCGTACTCGCGCAGCGTGTCGCCGTAGGCCTCGCCCCGCAGCCGCTCGAGCCGGTCGGCCACGACGCGGACCCAGGGCGCCGTCGCGACGAACGACAGCTCCGCCGGGACGCCGTCCGCGTGGCCGTCGGCCATGTCGATCACGTGGGCGAGCTCGTGCAGCGCGACGTTCTGGCCGTCATCCGGACGACGAAAGCCGTGCCGCACGTCGCGCTGCGACAGCAGGATCGGCCCCTGCATGTGCACCATCCCCAGGATGTCCGGGTGCTGATCCGTCCGGTACTGCTCGTCGAACGCGGTCGGGTACACGACGATGTCACGCACCACCGGCCACTCCCAGTCCGGCATGCCGTTCACGAGCATGGCCGCCGCGGCGGCCACGAGCAGGCGCGTGTCCTCGTGCACGGTCACCCCGCGGATGCCGTAGATGCGCTGCTCGGCGAGGAAGATCCGGATGTCGTCCTCGAAGCGCGCGCGCGCCGCGTCGTCCAGACCGCGGTAGTACGGCAGGCGCTCGCCGAGCAACCGACGCCAGCCGTCGGGGAACGGCGCCGCGACCACGCGCCGCCGACGGCGATAGCGACGCGTCGCGCCGGCCATGTACAGCACGAACACCGCCCCCGCGCCGAACGCCGCGTGCGGCCCGATCATCACCGCGAAGGCGAGCGCGCTCGAACCGCCGAGCGCGAGCCCGAGCACGGTCTGGACCACGAGCACCCGCTTCGGCCAGACCTGCATGCGCCTCGGCGCGAGTCTACGTCAACGACGGCGCCGCGCACGCCCGCCGCCGCGATCCTCGAGCTCGATCGCCGGGGCGGCCCCAAACGACCCGCTACAGCAGGAACGACACTTCAGCCGCGAGGTCCAAGCTGACGACGGGCTTGTCGCGCGTGACCCACACCGTCGGCGCGACGATGTCGAACACCACGTCGACGCTGTCGCTCGCCTTGAAGCCGAGCCCGGCCGACAGCCGCATGAACGGGCCGTTCTTCGGCAGGTAGCCCGCGGCGAAGCGCAGCGGCACCATCAGCGGGCTGGTGTCCGACCAGCGCAGCCGGCTGTCCACCATCAGATACGACAGCACGTTGCTCGTGCGACCGTAGCGCCCCTTCAAGTTGGCGTACGCGACGTACGCGCCGAGCGCCACGTCCGGCGTGAAGCGGTAGTCGAGACGACCGCCGGCGAGGTAGTTCTTGAACGTCCCCGCCCCGACGCCGTACGCACCCTCCGCCGCCAGGGCGAGGCGGAAGCGCGCGAACTCCGGCGTGGGCTTGGTTTGCCGGTCCGGCGCGGGAGCGCGCGGCGCGCTTGGCGGCGGCATCACGCCCGGCGGCGGCAAGGTCGCGCGCAGCAGCCGATCGACCGTCGCCTGCAGATCGCCCGCGGCGGCGGTCGCCCCGGCATGCCACGGCCCGCCGCCGCCGGCGCTCGCCACGTCGATCTCGACGACGTAGGCGCCGCCCTTCGCGCGCACCGTCGCGAGCACGCCGCGCGTCGCCGCCAGCCGCTCGGCGACATGTCGAGCGTCGTCCGCGCCGGGCACGCCGGACACGTCGAGCAGCCCGAGGGCGCTGCGCACCGAGTCGGGCGGAAGCGGCCCGTAGCCGAGCGCCTGCGCCGTCGCGCGAAGCTGCGCGGTGACCGCGCTGCCGACGACCGGATCGACGCCGATCGCGACCGCGTCGAGGACGGCGATCGGCGCGGGCACGGGCATCGGCGGCGGCGCGGATTGCATCGGTACCGGCTGCATCGGTACCGGCTGCATCGGCGTGGGCTGCTGCGTCGGCGGCGGTTGCACCGGCGCGGGCTGCATAGGCGCGGGCTGCTGCGCGAGCGGCGGTTGCGCCGGCGCGGGCTGCACCGGCGTCGGCTGCGTGGGCGCGGGCTGGGCCGCGGCCGTGCCGGCGCTCGCGACCGCCAAGGCGCACAAGACCCAAGCGGCCGCTCTCATGCGCGTTCCCGCCTGCGTCGCCAGGCGGCGGCCGCGATACCCAGCGCGAGCACCAGCCACGACGTCCCGCCGCGCCCAGCCGGCGCGGTCGAGCAGCCGTAGAAGAACGGCGGCGCGACGGTGTCCACGCACGTCTCGCGGCTTCCGCCCTCGGACGTCTTGCCGGTCAGATCGCGCGCGATCGCGGCGAAGCAGACGTGCCCCGTCGCGCTGTCGATGCTGCGCACGATGCGCACCGTTCCTTCCGCGGGCATGTGCGACACGCGCACCGGCTGCGGCCCGTCGATGCCCGGACCCGCGGTCTGGAACACCACCAGCTCGAGCGCGTCCTTGCCGCCGTCGTCGCTCGCCGGCGCGAGCGCGATGTCGAACCGGTAGCGCTCCTCGATGTTGTCCGTGCAATCGTCGCGCTCGCGATCCACGTCCCAGTCCACGCCCGTCACCCCGGCGAACGACGGCGCCGCCTGATCCGGCCCCGCACCGACGCTGAACTGTACGTCCTTCGCGCGTCCCTTGGTCGCCGTGTTGATGCCGCGCAGCGACGGCCAGTGCACGACGTAGTCGTCGCCGGCGACGAGCCCGCCCGGCGGCACGACGGACAAGAGCCCCTCGTTCGCGTCCCACGTGGGCGTCAGCGCAACGGTGTCGGTTCCGCGATCGAGATCGACGCCCTCGTCCACCCAGTCCGCGGTCACGTCGTAGTGCGCGCTCAGCGTCGCGTCCGTGGGCACGCCGGCGGCGCCGTCGGGCGGGAACGCATCGAGCACATCCGGCCGCCCGCACGGCGCCGCGACGGCGGGCGCGGCCAGCGCCAGCAGCGCGAGCCCCAGCGCTACGGACCGCACGTCACGTTGTCGCACTGCCCGAGCATCTCCGAGTGATTGCCGTCGTGATCCAGATCGTAGGTGTCGATACAGCAGTAGCCGGCGTCGACACAGCACTGCTCGAGCTCCGACGAGTCCTGATGATCGCTCGCGACGCTCTTGCACTCCGAGGGCGGCGACGCTTCGTGGCAGTAGCCGAACCCTCGCCCGTCGGCGGCGCACGTCTGCGTCCCCCAGTAGCGGCAGTACGACAGGAAGCAGACGCGCTCGCTGCCCGGAACACACGCCTCGCAGCGCTTCGGGCACTGGCTCATGTGACCTGCCACGCAGTAGCTCTGCCCGCCGCCCTCGCACGCCACCGACGCGATCCCGTCGTCGACCACGCCGTTGCAGTCGTCGTCGACACCGTTGCACGTCTCTGGCTTCGGCACGCAGCCCGGCGCGTCGTGACCCGCATCGGGGAGCGGCGTGGCGTCCGGCCCGGCGTCGGCGAGCGGCGCCGCGTCCGGTCCGGCGTCGAGGAACCAGATCTGGGCGTCGTAGTCGTCGTAGCCGAGCCCGGTCCGTCCACACGCCGTGGCCGCGAGCGCCGCCAGCAGCAACACCAGCCACGACAAGCGGGCGTAACGCGCGGATTCCACCTCCAACGTGAACGCGCGGTCGCGGCGAGCCCGTCGCCCGCGATCCCCGTCCTCGTTTCGTAGCGGCTCCACGACTCCCTGACCCACTCTAGCCTGCACTTCCTTCGCTACCAAGCAGCGCCCGTGCCAGCCTGGAGAGAGGGATGTCGCTGCGGCGCGGAACCGCGCCCGGGGCGCTGGCACGCGCTGTGCTCGCGCCAGCCTCGTGGAGCGCATGCGGGAGATCGACGCGACGTGACGCGCGCGGCAAGCGTCGGCTATCGTGGCGCGCGGATGAAGGGACAGCGCGGCCATGCAGCACGCGCCCTGCTCGTGCTCGTCGCGCTGGCGGGTGCGGCACGGGCGCAGCCGGCCCCGCCGCCCGGCCCAGCGCCGACACCCGCACCGGCTCCGGCGCCACCTGCAGCCGCGCCCGCTCCGGCGCCATCCGCAGCCGCGCCCGCTCCGGCGCCACCTGCAGCCGCGCCCGCTCCGGCGCCATCCGCAGCCGCGCCCGCTCCGGCGCCATCTGCGGCCGCGCCGGCGCCGCCCCGGCTACGGCTATAACCCGTACGCGCCGCGCTACGGGGCCGCCGCCGCGCCACCGCCGGCGTACGCCGCGCCACCGCCGGCGTACGCCGCGCCATCGCCGGCGTACGCCGCGCCATCGCCGGCGTACGCCGCGCCATCGCCGCCCACACCAGCGCCGCGAACGCCGGCGGAGCGCGCGCGCGCCGATCGCGTGCAGGACGCGAACGCCGATCGCGTGGTCTTGATGCCCACGGCGTACACGCACCCGAAGGGCACGTTCTACGCGTCGAGCTACGACATCGCCTTGCTCCAGCTGGGCTACGCCGTGACCGACACCACGCAGGTCAGCTTGACCGCGACGCCGCCGCTCGGGCCGGACCACGTGTTCCCGGTGGATCTCAGCGTGAAGACGCGCATCCTGAGCGAGCGCGGCTTCCGCATGGCGCTGGTCGGCTCCGCGTCGGGCATCTCCGGCCTGAACGACGGTCCGATGTTCGTCGGCCGCGCCGGCGCCGTCGCCCAGTTCTGCTTCGACGACCCGTGCCGCGCGAGCATCTCCGTCGCGAGCGATCTGCTGCTCGCGGGCCCCGCCATGCTGATGACAAACGGCGCGGGCGCCATCGTTCCCGCGACCCACTGGCTGTCGTTCCTGTTCGAGGTCGAGACGCTGCTGCCGCTGGGGCGCGAGGTGGGTCCGTACAACGGCATCGCCGTCGCGCCCGGCGTGCGCTTCCCGTTCAAGAACTGGGCGCTCGATCTCACCGTCGCGCGCATCATCAGCGGCAGCGACGACACGCGCACCACGGTGCCGTGGCTGGTGTTCACCTACCGGTTCTTGCCGTAGCGCGCCGCCGCCGGCGCACGAGCGCGAGCGCGCCGAACAACGCGAGACCGGCCAGCGGGATACCGCGCCGGGCCGGCACCCCGGCGGTGCGGCAGCCGCAGCCGCTGTCGTCGCCGGACGACGCGCCGCCCTTGCCGCTCGTCCCCGCCGCGCCGGCGCTGCCCGACGTACCGCCGCTGCCGCCGCTCGCGCCGCCGCTGCCGCCGCTCGCGCCGCCGCTGCCGCCGCTCGCGCCGCCGCTGCCGCCGCTCGCGCCGCCGCTGCCGCCGCTCGCGCCGCCGCTGCCGCCGCTCGCGCCGCCGCTGCCGCCGCTCGATCCCGCGCTCCCGCCGCTGCCCGCGCCGCCGCTCGATCCGCCACTACCCGCGGCGCCGCCCGCACCGCCCGCGCCGCCGCTGCCACCGGGCTCCACGCCGGGCGCCGGCGGTCCGGCGGGATCCTGCAGGATGATCGCGCTCCGCGCGGGCACGCTGAGATTTCCCGCTGGAACATCCGTGGTGTAGTCGAGGGAGTACGTGGGCATGTTCGCCTGGGCGTCCACGTCCCCGCCGCCGGAGAAGGTGGCGCGCTTCATGGCGCTGGGCAGGTTGTACGAGAGCGCGCCGCTCGACGAGTTCACGAGCACCAGCCCGCTCACGTACGTACGCGCGTACAGGCCGCCGCTGCCGCCGCCGGTGCCGGCCACGCGCAGCGTCTCGAGATCCTCCGGCGGCTCGCCGGTGTAGCCGCCCAGATCGATCTCGTACTCCGGGTACCAGCTGACGTCGTCGAGGCCGAGGGTGTAGTAGCTGGTGCCGTTGCGGACGAGCAGATACGTGCCGACGAGCAGCTCGCGTTCCTGGTTCGAGAGCGACGTGCCCTTGGCCGTGATGCCGGCGATCCACACCTTGCCCTTGCTGGTCACGTAGCGACACAGCCGGCGCACCGAGTCGTGCCAGTTGCCCGCCGAGTCCTTCACCGCCTGCCAGTTCTCGGTGAACACGCCGTCCGTCTCGTCGAGGAACGCCGGCTCCTCGTCGATCAGCGAGTCCGGATTCGGGATCACGAGATAGCGCGGGTGGGTCGCGGTCGGGGCGAACGCCACGCGCATCGCCTTGAAGTACGCCGTGGCGCGCGGGTTCCACCAGTTCGCGAGGTCGGTGTGCGACCCGCCGCCGGCCTTCGGCGCCCACCACTGGTCGGGCTGGTAGTTGTACCAGGGATGAAACGCCACATCGAGGAACACGCCGGTCGCCTTGTCCGTCGGGTACGCCTGCCACTCGACCAGCGTGTCGAACAGGTACGAGCGCCACTCGGTGGAGTCGACGTTCATCAGCCAGAACGGATCGGGATAGCTCACACGATTGTTCGTGAAGCCGGTGTTCGTGCCGTGCTCGTAGGCGTTCTCGCGCGTCAGGCTGTGCGCTGCCACGTACGGCGTGAAGTTGTCCGTGTCCTCTTGCCCGTACTTGTTCACGCCCGTGATGTTGCCGACAGGATTGTTCTGGTCCGCGCCGTTCAGCCCGTACGCCAGGTGATACACGAGCATGAGAAAGTCCGGGTTCATCGTCCGGTACTCGTCGATCTGGCTCTTGAAGAGCTTCTGCGACCCGACGTAGTGCTCCACGATCCAGGGCTTCTGCGCCTGGGTGATCCCCTGCACCGCGTCGGCGAGCTGGTCCTTCCAGATCAGCACGTAGCGCCGCGTGCTCGGCAGCTTCTGCGCCAGCCCCGACGGCTGGATCGCCGCGGGCGTGAGCGGGTACGTCACCCCTGGCGGATGCGACGCGGCAAGCGAGGTTGCGCTGGCAAGCGCCAGCGGAAGCGAGAACCAGAGCGCGCGACGGATCGTCCCCATGGCGCGCAGTATCTCCCGCATCGGAGCATCGGTCCATCGGTCCATCGGTCCATCGGTCCATCGGTCCATCAGTGGCTGGTTTGCCGGTCCGGCGCGGAACCGACCGGACCGCCGCCCACCGCGTCGCCCACCAAGGCCGGTCTCGCGACGCGGCGCACGTCACCAGATCGCCCTCTCCTCACCAAAGCCGCATCTCGTGACGCTTCGCACGTCGCCAGATCGCCCTCTCCTCACCAGAGCCGCATCTCGTGACGCTTCGCACGTCGCCAGATCGCCCTCTCCTCACCAGAGCCGCATCTCGTGACGCTTCGCACGTCACCAGATCGCGCTCTCCCTGAACCGCACTCGCGACGCTTCGCGCGTCGCCAGATCGCCCTCTCCATACCTGAGCCGCATCTCGTGACGCTTCGCACGTCACCAGATCGCCCTCTCCTCACCAAAGCCGCATCTCGTGACGCGTCGCACGTCACCAGATCGCCCTCTCCTCACCAAAGCCGCATCTCGTGACGCTTCACACGTCGCCAGATCGCCCTCTCCTCACCAAAGCCGCATCTCGTGACGCTTCGCACGTCACCAGATCGCCCTCTCCATACCTGAGCCGCATCTCGTGACGCTCCACACGTCGCCAGATCGCCCTCTCCATACCAGAGCCGCATCTCGTGACGCTTCGCACGTCACCAGATCGCCCTCTCCACACGAGAGCCGCATCTCGTGACGCTTCGCGCGTCGCCAGATCGCCCTCTCCTCACCAAAGCCGCATCTCGTGACGCTTCGCACGTCACCAGATCGCCCTCTCCATACCTGAGCCGCATCTCGTGACGCTTCGCACGTCGCCAGATCGCCCTCTCCATACCTGAGCCGCATCTCGTGACGCTTCGCACGTCACCAGATCGCCCTCGCCATACCTGAGCCGCATCTCGTGACGCTTCGCACGTCGCCAGATCGCCCTCGCCTCACCAAAGCCGCATCTCGTGACGCTTCGCACGTCACCAGATCGCCCTCTCCATACCTGAGCCGCATCTCGTGACGCTCCACGCGTCGCCAGATCGCCCTCTCCTCACCAAAGCCGCATCTCGTGACGCTCCACGCGTCGCCAGATCGCCCTCTCCTCACCAAAGCCGCATCTCGTGACGCTTCACGCGTCGCCAGATCGCCCTCTCCTCACCAAAGCCGCATCTCGTGACGCTCCACGCGTCGCCAGATCGCCCTCTCCTCACCAAAGCCGCATCTCGTGACGCTTCGCACGTCACCAATCGCCGCGTCGTGCTGCCGACGCGTGACTCGACTCACTCAGGGCGCGTAGGCGCCGAAGGGCGCGGCGGCGGCGTTCGTCGTGTGGTAGTCGCCGTTCGCCGCGTCCACGAAGCCCGGATCGCCGCTGGTCTGCTTCGCGACACAGTTGCCCGCCGCGCCGGACGGGACGCTCCCGTTGACGAAGCCGGCGCCGATCGCGAAGCCCAGCGAGGTCGCGTCGTAGCAGTCGTTGATCAGGCTGGTGCCGGCGTTGAAGAGGTTGTTCGAGAACGTGGTGCCGGCGCCGCCGCCCGACGCGTCGATGTTCACTTCCGAGCGGCTGGAGAGGCTCGAGCCCGCGCCGTTGGCGTCGAAGGTGTTGTCGCTGAAGACGATGCCGCTCTCCGCGCCGCCGGCGAAACGCACGCCGGAGTAGTAGTTCCGGTAGATCAGGCTGCGGGTCACGCTCACGTTCGTGATCGTGCCCGTGCCCGAGCCGTTGATCACGATGCCGTCCTCGTAGTCGCTGTGGCCGTTGGCGTAGATACGGCAGCGTTCCACGCGAATGTGGTCGAGGGTGCCGTACTGGCCGCCCTGCGTGTACATCTGGATGCCGCGCGACGAGTTGTCGCGAATGACGGAGTTCTGGATGGTGATGTTCGAGCCGCTGGCAAGGTAGACGCCGTGGTCCTCGTGGCCGCCGCCGCCACAGTGTCCGAACTTCTCGATCAAGCACGAGTCCACGAGCACGCCGTCGGTGCCGTTGGTCTCGATGTGGCCGCCCTTGAGCCCGGTGGCGCAGTCGCCGGTGAAGGTGACGTGATCGACCACGATGTTCTTGCCGTTACCGAGTCCCAGCGTGTTGAACGACCCGCTCTGCGAATAGCCGGACAGATCGAACGTCAGATTCTGGATCGTGACGTCGCTCACACCGTCCTCGACGGAGCCGCGGCCATGGAGGACGACGCCGGCGCGACTCTGACCCAGGAACAGCCGGTGCGTCCCGCCCGGTACGCCGCCCTTCAACACGTAGAGCAGCGCGCCGCTCTGGGTGTAGTCGCCGTCGTGGATGAAGTAGCAAGTGTCCGGCGCATCGCCGGCGTAGGCGCCTTCGCCGCGCGCTGCGGCGGCGAGGGCGGCGGTGTTCGTGATGTCGACCTGGGTCATGCCGGGCGGACACTGGCCCGGCGCGTCGGTCCACTCGCCGATCCCGCCCGCCGCACCCCCGCTGCCCGCCGCACCGCTCGTGCCGGCACTGCCGCTCGTGCCGCCGCTGCCGCTCGTGCCGCCGCTGCCGCTCGTGCCGCCGCTGCCGCTCGTGCCGCCGCTGCCGCTCGTGCCGCCGCTGCCGCTCGTGCCGCCGCTGCCGCTCGTGCCGCCGCTGCCGCTCGTGCCGCCGCTGCCGCTCGTGCCGCCGCTGCCGCTCGCGCCGCCGCTGCCGTCACTGTTCGAGCTCGAGCCGCAGGCCGAAGCCAACGCGGCGCACACCAGGAGCGTGAACGAAGTCCGCATGCGCCACGCAGGATACCGCGCCGGAGACGCTGCGGAATCCCTGACGAGGGACCGGCAATCCGGACAGGCAAGACAATCGCGGGGAGTTCCGCGCGGGTCGGTCAGCGCTTCGCCGGCGTCAGCGCGAAGATCACGGTGTACGCGCCGGAGACGGTCTGGCCGGCCATCTCCACCCGGGACGACTCGACGTCGAGCGAGAAGTGCGACGCGCTCTGCTTGTCGGAGAACGTCGTGGGATGGCCGCGCGTGTCCGTGTTGCAGTAGCCGGTCGTGAAGTAGACGTTCTTCGTTCCGCAGTCGATCTTCACGGTGCACACGGCGCCGCTCGCGCTCTGGCCGCGGCCGTAGAAGTCGAGCTTGCAGCTCCGGCCATTCTGGACCGGCGCCTTGCCGTCGACGGACGTCGCCTTGGCGGTGAACAGCTGGTGCGACGTGTCCACACTCGTGGGAAACACAGCCGGACCGCTCTGCTCGCTGGAGAGGTCGTCGAAGCTCATCGTCACCTCGAACGCTGGCGGGCCGTGACCCGACACGGTGCAGTCCGAGGCGGAGTTGAACTGGATCTCGTTGCGCCCGGTGCGCTGCCCGACGTCGTGGTAGAGCAGCAGATACTGGTGGCCGCCGTCCTTGCCCGGCGCTTCGATGATCGCCGAGCCATAGCTGCTCATGCCGCTCATCGCGTCCTTCGAGGAGTACAGCGGGACGTCGCCGCAGATGGTGCGGAAGCTCTTCACGGCCTTGCCGGCGGCGGTCATCTCCGCAAGGCACGGCGTGCCGCGCTTGAGCGGCTTGCCCTTCGCGGCGGTGACCTTGCCCCTCCACGTCACGCTGTAGGCCGGCGCGGGCGGCGCGACCTTCGACGCCGGCGCGGCGGTGTTGACCTTCGTGGTGCGCTTCGACCTGGAGCTCGTGCTGCGGTGGGTGAAGACAAAGGCCCCGGCGCCGACGACAGCGACCATGCCCATGCTCGCGATCATCGTGACCGCGACGTTGCGCTGCGCCTTCTTGCCGGCGAGCTCGGCGTTGCGCTCGAGTTGGTCGAAGCGTTCCGACGAGCGCATGGGCGGAGGCGCGGCGGCGGCGCGCTGCCGGCGCTCGGCCTGCTCGCGCGCGGCGCGCTCGCCCAGCTGGCGCGCCTGCGACGGGCCGCGGAACAGCGCCCACCAGCGCGGCGGCGTCGCGTCGGCCGCACCCATCGAACGGCGCATGGCCGGGCCGAGCCGGCTGTTCACGCCGCAGTACGCGCAGCGGACCACCGCGCCGACGGCGGCGACCGGCAGCGGCGCGCTGCAGCCCGGGCAGCGAATCGCGACCGCGCCGCCGGGATCGCGCTCGGCAGCGGCGTCGCGGACGCCCTGCTCGTGATGCTGACCGACGACGCCAACGACGTCCGCCGGCGCGCCGGGAGGGCGCGTGTAGGCGTGCGCCTGCCGGCACTGCGGGCAGCGCACGACCAGCGGATCGCCGGCGGACTCGATGAACAAGGGCA
This sequence comes from uncultured delta proteobacterium, assembly GCA_963775185.1. GTDB lineage: Bacteria > Myxococcota_A > Polyangia > Polyangiales > Polyangiaceae > JAPSGB01. The sequence goes on from CAVZIE010000029.1 coordinate 88,790, forward strand.
CGTGACACGCCTCGCACAGCGGATTTCCCGGCGAGGTCTCGAGCGACAGCGGGATGCTCTCGAACATCTTGTAGGACGTGCCGATGGTCGCCTTGACGTGCTCGCTGCCGATCGACGCGTACGGGTTGTCCGCGATCGGTGCGCCGGGGAACGCGCCCGGACCGGGGCCGGCGAGATCCGCGACGTCGTGGGCCTTCTGCAGACCCTCGTTCCACTGCGACACGTCCATGTGCTGATCGATGCCGCAGTGGATGCACGGGTACACGCCGCCCAGATCGAGGCCGTCGATGGGCGCCTGCCCACCGCACGCGCGACACTTCGTCGCCGCGCGAATGCCGGCCCACACCAGATCGCCCGAGGTGCGCGCCACGCTGTGCGGCGATGTGCCGATGGCGAAGCCGCACAGCGTGCACGTGGCGCGGCCCGCCGGCGCGACGATGCCGCAGCCGAGGCAGATCGGGAGCGTTGCGGCTGCGCCCGGCGCAGGCGGCGCGAACGCGGGCGCCGGCGGCGGCGGCGCGAAGGGCGGCGCCGGCGCTGCGGCAGGCGCGGTCGCGGTCGGCCGTCCGCAGTTCGTACAGAATGTCGCCCCCGGCTCGAGGCCGGTGCCACAGCCGGGACAGAACAAGAGGCTCATCGGCGTCGCGGATTGTACGCGAACGCGCCGGCGCCGGGGACGCCTTTCACACGCCGAGATCGATCAGCGCGCTGAGCAACTCGCCGACGGCCCAGGCCTGCGCCGGACTTCCACGTGGACGGTGCGGGGGATCGCCGTCGGCGAGCTGCGGCACCTGGCCGATCGCGATGCCGTGCTCGAGAGCCTGTTCCACGACCAGCCGGAGCTCCTCGCGGTGCTCGAAGTCGTCAGCGTCCAGGTGGAGCGATGCGCGCACGTAGGCGCCGATCAGATGCGTCCACGCGGTACCCTGGTGGAACGAGCTGTCGCGTTCGAGCGCGCGCCCCTCGTAGTGGCTGCGGTAGCGCGGATCCGACGCGGCGAGGCTGCGCAACCCGGCGGAGGTGAGCAGCTCGTCCCGAGCCCGGCGCAGCAGCGCCGCGATCTGCCAGCGCTCGAACAGCGACGGATCGACGGCGAGCGCGAGCACCGCGTTGGGGCGCAACGAGGCGTCTGCCCAGGCCTCCTCCGTGTCGCCGATCTCGCTCACGCAGTCGAAGGGGTAGTCGGTCTCGCGGCACCAGAAGCGGGCACGGAACGCGTGGCGCGCGCGATTCGCGGCGGCCTCGGCGGCGTCGGCCAGGCCGTCGTCGCCGGCGGCGCGAGCGAGCACGCCGAGCGTCTCGCAGCCCTTGCTCCACAGCGCTTGCAGCTCCACCGCGAGTCCGTGGCGGGGCGTCACCGGATCGCCGTCGACCATCGCCGCCATCCACGTCAGCGCGTGTCGCTCGGCACCGTTGGCGATCAAGCCGTCGGGAGCGAGCCAGATCCAGCGCCTGCGCCTGCCCGCGACGCGCGCGTAGACGCGACGCAGCGCCGGATACAACTCGCGCTGCACGAACGGATCGTCGGCGCCGAGGCGATCGGCGAACAGCCGCGCCAGCTCGAACAGCCACAGCGTGGCGTCCGGCGATGGGAACTGGCGAGGGCCGTCCCGCTCCGCGATGCGCTCGGGCAACAGGCCGCCCCTGAGCTGGGCGAGCAGCCCGCGCACCACGCGCTTGGCGCGCTCGATCTGCTCGCGCGCGAGCAGTACGCCGTTCACGGCGATCACCGCGTCGCGCGTGCGCAGATCGTAGTACGGATAGCCGGCCATCACCGCGGGACGCTCGCACGCGTCGACCACGAACGCCTCGGCCGCGAGCGACAGCGCGCGTACCGTGCGCGCGTGCTCGGGCCCGGGATCCTGCGCCAGCCAGTACTCGCGCGTCGCTTCCATGAGCTCTTGCGGAGATCCGGAAGGCGGCGCGCCGACGGCGATGATCATGTACACGCGGCGGTCCGGCGCGAGCTCGATGTCGAAGCTGCCGGGCGTCCACATGTCTTCGGAGAAGGTGGAAAACTGCTCCCGATCGCCCAGGTACTCGAAGCGCCGCCACCAGTCGGGCGAACCCAGGAACACGCCGTCGTGACGGAACGTCACCGTCGGCAACCCGGGCACGGGCTGGATCTCCACCTCGCCCTGGCGCATGGCGGCGCGCTGCACCATGGCGCCGTGCTCGCGCGTCAGCGCGTGCATCGGGCGCATCGGCATGAGCGGCTTGAGCGCGAGCCGCGCCGCGCCCTTGCCGCTCCACAAGAACGACAGCACGAGCGCGTTGTGGCCGCGCACCAGCGCTAGCTCGCGCTCGAACACTCCGTTGCCGAGCCGGCAGGTCCAGCGCGGCAGCGGATCCTGGTCGAAGCGCTCGAGCAGCCTGTAGCCGGGCGTGGGCGCGACGTTCGGGAACTGGTGCGTGGCGAGCCGCCAGGTCTTGCCGCCGACCTCGACCTCCGCTTCGGCGTGGCTGAGGATCACGTGGCGGTCGAGCGGTGGATCGAGAGCGGCGACCAGCAAGCCGTGATGCCGGCGCGTGTGCATCAGCGCGACGGTGCTCATGGCGAACGCGCCGGCGCCGTTGGTGTGCAGCCACTCGCTCTCGGCACGCTCGATCTGACCGTCGACCTCGACGCTGGGCCACGGTCCGTCGCGCATGGTCCAGGTCACGCGGCACCTCGCGTCGCGAGCGCGCGCTCGGCGGCGTCGCGCAAGGGCGCGCGCGGCGGCACGGCGCCGAGCCAGATCCCGAGCGCGAGCGCCGCCTGTCCGACCAGCATGCCGAGCCCGCCCTCGGCGGCGAGGCCGGCGGCACGCGCCGCGGCGAGGAACGGCGTCAGCGCGGGGTTGTACACGACGTCGAACGCCGCCGCGTCCCGGGCGAGCTCGCGCCACGGCACGATGTCGCGCACGGTCTCGCCCGGGTCGGCGCCGAGCATGCCGGCGCTCGTCGCCTGGATCACCACGCCGCTCGACGCCGGAACCGTGCCCCACGGCGTCGGCGTCGCGCCGAGCCGCGCGAACCCGGCTTCGACGGCGGGTTCCCAGCGCCGCGCCACGACCACGATCCGCGCCACACCGAGCGCGCGACACGCGGCGACCGCCGCGCTCGCCGCGCCGCCGTTACCGATGACGCACGCGCTCCGCGCGCCGGGCGCGAGCCGACCGAGCTCGTCGACGAGCGCCGGGACGTCGGTGTTGTGCGCCGCGACGAGGCCGTCGGAGCCGCGTTCGAGCACGTTGGCCGCGCCGGTGTCTTGCGCGCTCGGCGCGACGCGGTCGGCCAGCGCGAGCGCGACGCGCTTCCACGGGATCGTCACGTTCACGCCGGCGAGCTCGCCTGCGCGCAGGGCGTCGACCACGCGCGCCACGGCCGCCTCGTCCGGCGCGTCCACCAGCTCGTAGACGTGCTCCGCGCCGAGCGCCCGGTACGCGGCGCGGTGGATCTCCGGCGACAGCGAGTGGGAGACGGGGTGGCCGACCAGCGCGAAGTGGCTCACGGCGTGTCCTCGTCGTCGACACGGTCGACGGTGGCGCCGAGCCGCCCCTGGTGCAGCGTGATCTCGAGCGGATCGCCGACCGCGATCTCGCCCGCGCGCCGCAGCGCGCGACCGTCGGCACGACGCGCGATGGCGTAGCCGCGCCCGAGCACGCTGAGCGGACTGATGCTGTCGAGCCGCGTCGCGCGCTCGCCGAGATCGCGTCCGAGCGCGCCAAGGCGCATGCGCATGCCCGCACCGAGGCGCGCCGAGAGCGGCCCGAGCGCGCCGCGCGCCTGCGCCAGCACGGCGCGCGGGTGGCGCGCCGCCAGCCGGCGATCGAGCAACGCGAGCGTCTGCTTGCGACGGGCGATCGTACGATCGGCGAAGCGGGACAGTCCGCCGCGCAGCTCGTCGAGATCCTGCTGGCGCTCGGCGATCAAGAAGCGCGGATCGCTCAAGCGATTCCGCAGCCGTTCCGTGGTCGCGCGATCCTCGAGCACGCGCGCGTGCATCGCGCGGGTCAGCTGGCGGCCGAGCCGCGTCAACGTGTCGCGCCGCGCGCTCGCGTCGGGGATCACCAACTCCGCCGCCTGCGACGGCGTCGCGGCGCGCACGTCCGCGGCCAGATCCGTCAGCGTGAAGTCGATCTCGTGCCCGACGGCGCTCACCACCGGCACGCGCAGCGACGCCACGCGCCGCACCACGCGCTCGTCGTTGAAGGCCATCAGGTCGTCGCTCGCGCCGCCGCCGCGGCCGAGGATGATGGCGTCGAGCCCCGGATAGCGCTCGATCAGATCGAGAGCGCCGAGAATGCTCGCCGGCGCCGCCTCACCCTGCACCTGCGCCGGCGCGAGCACGAGCCGCACACCGCCGCGGCGGAACGCCACCGTCCGGATGTCGTGGAAGGCCGCTCCGGAGCCGCTCGTCACCACACCGATCACGCGCGGCGCGTCGGGCAGCGGGCGTTTGCGCCCGGGCTCGAACAGCCCTTCGGCGGCGAGCCGCTGTTTCAGCTTCTCGAGCGCCTCGAGCAGCGCGCCGCGCCCGGCGGGGCGCGCCTGCTCGGCAACGAACTGCAGCCGTCCCCGCGGCGCCCACAGCGTGGCGCGTCCCATCAGCTGGACGCGCGCGCCGTCCTCGAGCACACGCCGCGCGCGCTGCGCCTGGTAGCGGTACATCACGCAGTCGACCAGCGCGTCCTCGCGCTCGTCCTTGAGCGAGAAGTACACGTGCCCGCTGCTCGCGCGCTTGAGCGAGCCGACCTCGCCCTCCACCCACTCGCGTCCCGTCGCGCCCTCGACGGCGCGCTTCAGTCGCCGGTCGAGCTCGGCGACGCTGATGACTTCCTCGCTCGGGCCTCCCACGCGGGCGTGCTTATAGCAGCGCGGGCGCGCCAGCGCCGCGAACCGCACCGATTCCGCGCCGGACCGACAACCAATCGGAATTGTTTCAATTTATGCCCAGGCCCAGGGATGGATGCCGGTCCGGCGCACAATCCCCGGGCGCGCCGGACCGGCGCCGGCCAGGGCGACCGTGGACGGACACGGCCGATTCGGTGATCTTGAGACGGTGCGACGGGCAACGGGCGCGGGCTGGCTTCTCGTCGCGACGCTGACCGCGGGCTGCGGCGCGACGCCGTCGGACGAGCCGACCGGGGCGACGGCGGAGGCGGTTTACAGCGAGCCGGTCGCGGGCTGCGACGAAGCGTCGATCCGCGCCGGCGCGCCGGCTTCCGCACAGCCGCTCCTCGACCGGGCGTACGCGTGGGTCGACGCCGGGATCATGTACTGCCAGTGCGTCGAAGCGGGGACCAGCGGGTATCGCGCGGACTGCTCGGGCTTCGTCTCCTACGTGTGGAGCCAGGCCACGCCGGGCAACACCACCTACGCGTTCCCCGGCGGACCGTGGGACAACGGTCACGCCACCGCCATCGGTTGGCAGGATCTCACCATCGGCGACGCGCTGAACTTCGGCGGCGACGTGAACGCCGGGACCGGCCACGTGATGCTGTTCGGCGGCTGGACGGACAGCTCGCACAGCCAGCTGTGTGCGATCGAGGAGAGCAGCACCGGGACGCCGGCCCATATCAGCAAGCACAAGCTCTCCGACCCCGGCAGCTGGTGGGGCGGCAGCGGCACCTTCCAGAGCATCTTCCAGCCGATCCGCAAGGCGGGCTATGTGCCGACGCCGCCCGACTCGCCGCCGAAGGGCTACCTCGACGGCGTCGATTGCAGCCAGATCCACGGCTGGGCGCAGGATCCCGACGCGCCCACGCAGTCGATCTCCGTGCACGTGTACCTCGACGGCCCCGCGGGCGCCGCCGGCGCGATCGGCGTGCCGCTCACGGCAGACGTCGATCGCGCGGATCTGTGCAGCGCCCTCGGCTCGTGCAACCACGGCTTCACCCTCACGCCGCCGCGCGGCCTGCTCGACAACCAGCCGCACGAGGTGCACGCGTACGGCATCGACACGGCCGGCGGCGCGAACGCGGAGCTGTCGCAGAGCCCGATCAGCCTCGACTGTCCGCCGCCGCCGGCGCCTTCGGGCGTGAAGCGCTGGGTGACGGGGCCCGCGATCTTTTCCGCGTGGAAGTTCTCGTACACCTACGACGTCGCCCACTACGACGACAGCGTCGTGACCGCGTATCCCGACGGTCCCGCGTGGCCCGATGCGCCGGACTTGGTGCAAGCCGACGATGGGACGCCGGAGGTGTGGCTGATCGACGGCAGCGTGCGGCGGCACGTGGTCGATCCCGCGAGCATGAGCGCCTGGCGTCTGGATACCGGCGCGGTGACCCAGATGCCCGCGGCACAGGTGTACGCGTACGCGCAAGGCGTCGACTTCCGCGCGGCGCCGTTCCTGGTGATGGGCAGCGGTCCCTCGGTGTACGTCCTCGACGATCCCATCGGCTGGGGCGGCGCTGGCGGCAGCGCCGGTGCGAGCGGCAACAGCGGCGCCGCCGGCGCGACCGGCAACGCGGGCGCGTCGTGGACGGGCGCGGGCGGCGGCGCCGGCAGCGCCGGCACCACCGACGAAGACGGCGGCACGCGCCAAGCCGCGAGGACCGTCGGCGACGCTGCAGGTTGCGCCGTCGCGGGCCACTCGCCGGCAAAGCGCGACGCGCGCTGGCTGTTCGCGCTGCTCGGCGCCCTCGCGCTCGCGCGACTCCGCCACGCTCGCGGTGAAGAATTCCGCGCTCGGCAGAGCCGCTGACGAAAGCGGACAGGCGCGGCAAGTTTCGTGGCATACCGGCTGCGCTTCGATGAATCGCCGTCTCGCTGCATCGCTCGCCATCGCCGCCACGACGTGCGCCGTTTCAACCGCGCGCGCCGGCGACTTCGACGCGCAGGGCGTGTTCTCGTTCGACAGCGCGGCGGTGGTGAAGCTGGACTTCTCGAGCTTCACGGCGACGCCGGACGCCGGCGACGGCTCGGCCAAGACGCAAGCCGACGCCACGGCCCTGGCCGGCGACAGCGTGCTGTCGGTCAGTCTGGCGAAAGAGGGTTACCCGATCGCGCTCGACCTGCCGAAGCAGCAGGGCGCGTATCGGCTGCGCTTCTGGCTCAAGGGCGACTGCACGGCCGGCGCCGCGGTGGACTACGACGACGGATTCGGAAGGCGCGGTCAGCGAGGCGTTCCCGACGGGCCGCGCCACCAGCGACGACTGGGTGGAGATGGAGACCCAGCCGTTCGTCGTCGACGGCACGAAGAGCGGCGTGGACGCGCGCATGTTCCTGTCGGCGTACGACCCGACGAAGCCGGTGAAGGTGCTGATCGACGCCGTGGAAGTCGTCCCCGACGGCGACTACGCCGCGCCGGCGTCGTGCGCCGGTCTAGACACCGCGGGCGCGTGTAGCGCCGGCGAGATGTGCCTCGGCGGGCTGTGCCGGGACGCGCGCGGCTGGTTCCCGCCGCTGCCGTCGGACGCCGAGAAAGACAAGCTCGTCGACTTCTGGAAGCGCAAGATCCACGACAGCTTCGGTCCGTACGAGCTGCGCAAGACCACCCTGGGCGACACCCTCGCGACGCTCGACAAGATGAAGCAGACGACGGACAACGTCGCCTACTGGTCGCGCTTCGCCGAGGCCATCCGGCGGCTGCGGGACGCGCACACCTACGTTCGCATCGCGGCGCTGTCGCAGGTCAAGCCGCGACACCCGCTCAACGCCTGCTTCTTCGAAGGCGTCGGCGACGTGAGCCAGAGCGCGGCGCCCAGCGTCGCCGGGCTGCCGGACATCCTCGTCTCCCACACCGGGACGGACTCGACCTGGGGTCTCGCGCAGGGCGATCGCCTGGTGTCGATCGACGGGGAGCATCCGCTGACCTGGGCGCGCAAGCTGATGACGCCGAGCCCCTGGTACTGGGAAGCCGACGACCCGCAGCAGATCGCCAACATCCTGTCGATGCTTCGCGATCTGGTGGCGCGGCATGCGCAGACGATAAGCTTCGTGCACTGCGACGCGACCGCCGGCAGCTGCGACGCCGCACCCCAGACGATCCAGATCGACCAGCTGCCGGTGACGAGCAACGCCGACAGCCCGAAGCTGGTCGGCTGCGACAACCGGCCGTTCTTCGAGGTCGACGGCGCGCCCGCGGACCACGACTTCGGTGACGCGGTGTATACGCCGGCAAAGATCATCCAGGGTCCAGTCCTCGACTCGACGCAGGCCGAGAACATCTACGGCCTGATCTGGAACACGCTGTTCGGCGACGGCCAGAGCATGCCGGTGGACACCGCGCTGGCGAGCGCGGTCACGCATTTCGGCCAGTCGCGCGGCGCCCTGCTCGATCATCGCGAGGGCCACGGCGGCACAGGGCAGACGGCCAACATCCTGATCGGCTTCGCGCGCACGCCCTACACGCCGTTCATCGGCTACGTGCGCACGCGCGCCAACGATGAGGGGCCGCCGGACAGCGCGAGCGCCGCGCAGCTGTTCAGTCGCTACAAGGGCCAACAGGACGTCTTCGGCAGCGCCGGCGCGCACACCGACATCCCGGTCGCGCTGCTCATGACGTGGGACGTCTCGGCCAGCGACTACCTGCCGCGCATCCTCCAGGGCGGCAACAAGGTGCGCTTGTTCGGCCCCGGCCCCAGCATGGGCGCGTTCGGTACGTTCATGCAGTACTCGCTGTGGGGCGTGATGCACTGGTCGGTGGGCATCGAGGACGCGATCACGCCCGACGGCACGCTGCTCTGCACCCACGGCGTCGATCCCGACGAGCTGGTCGTGCCCAAGCAGAGCGATCTGCTCGCCGGCAAGGACACGGTGGAACAGGCGGCCATGGCCTGGCTCAGGACGGAGCTGAAGCCGTGAGGGCGCGCTTGTTCCTGCTCGGTGCTGCCCTGGCCGCGGCGCTCGCGCCGACCGCGTGCGGCTCCGACGAATCGGTGAACCCCGATGGCGGCGTCACCATCCCGGGTACGGGCAACCCCGACGCCAGCGACGCCGCGACGCCACCCGACGCCGGCAAGGACGCCGGTCCCGTCGTGCGCACGGTGCAGACACGCTCGCGCTTCGGTGCCCTCGACCCGGACAACTTCCTGCTCGACGGCGACTTCGAGTACTCGGGCCAGGACGCGATGCAATACCCCTGGTTCGGCCTGGACTACACCTGGGTCGTCACGGGTGCGCGCTGCCGGCACGGTCTGCGTTGTGCCGAGATCCCCCTGCGCCAGTACATCTTCGGCACCTTCGTCTGGCCCGACTCGGGCACGGTCGACGTCGAGTACTACGCCAAGCCCAGCGGCAGCGGCGACTGCACGCAGGAAGTGGCCGGCATCATCACCCCACTCGCCGACTATCCGGGCGCGCCGCAACAGAACCTGGACGTGTCGGCCAACGACCCGAACCCGGACGCCGACGGCTGGTGTCACGTCACGGCAAACGTCCAGGTGCCGACCGACACCGGCAACGCCTTCTGGGCGCTGCTCGTCGCACCGCCCCGCCAGACCGCCACCGGGTCGATCCTGGTCGACGACGCGTCGATCCGCGTGCCGGGCAGCGCGTCGAACGCGCTGGCGGCGCGCGTCGATTCGCGGATGACCGCGCTCGTGGCGCGCGCCCGCGCGGACTTCGCCAAGCGTCCGCCGGTGCCACCGCGCGGGCTGCGGGTACAGATCAAGAACCGCACCGCGCGCCGTCGGCTGCGCCCGCACTGACTCGTCGGTCTCCGGCCTCCCGGCGACGATACCCACGTATTTCTCAGCTAGTTGGCCGAGGGATACCCGTCCCCGGTAGCCTGCGCTAACCTTGGCACCGGGCTGGCAAGGGGCCGGGGCCGCAAGACGCATGGACAGCACCGACGGATCAGCGCCCGCCGCGACCGGGGGCATGGAAGGCCAGACCGTAGCGGGCAAGTACCAGCTCGTTCGCCTGCTGGGCGCCGGCGGCATGGGCGCGGTCTACGAAGGCCGGAACCTCGCGACGCTCAAGCGTTGCGCGATCAAGCTGCTGTTGTCGCCGGAGCTCGGCCGCAACGAGCAGGTGGTCAAGCGCTTCTTCCGCGAAGCGAAGGCGAGCTCGGTCATCGAGAGCGATCACGTCGTACAGATCTTCGATTCCGGCTCCGACCCGGTCTCGGGCTACCCGTACATGGTCATGGAAATGCTCGCCGGGGAGGACCTGGAGGGCACGCTCGACCGCCTCAAGTGCCTCGACCCGCTGGTGAGTGCGAAGCTGGTGCTTCAGTCCACGATGGGCCTGGCGAAGGCTCACGAGGCCGGCATCATCCATCGCGACATCAAGCCGGCGAACCTGTTCCTGACCCAGCGCGACTCGGGCGATCTGGTGGTCAAGATCCTCGACTTCGGCATCGCCAAGGTCGTGATGGAGCAGTTCAGCGAGACGTCGCACGGCCTGACGCGCACCGGCTCGATGCTCGGCACGCCGCTGTACATGTCGCCGGAGCAGGCCAAGGGGTCCACCAGCATCGACGCGCGCAGCGACGTCTGGTCGCTTGGCGTCGTGATGTACGAGCTGCTCTCGGGCAGCCTGCCGTTCGCCGACGCGAACTCGCTCGGCGAGCTCATGGTGAGCATCATCACGGCCGACATCCCGCTACTGCAGGATCGCGCTCCGTGGGTCCCGCCGGAGCTCGCGGAGATCGCCCACAGGGCGATGTCGCGCAACATCGACATGCGCTTCCAGCACGCGGGGGAGTTCCGCGACGCGTTGGCGGCGCTGGTCCCCGACGGCCCGCGCATCGCGCCGGAGATGCTGCAGCCGATCTCCGAGCACCATCGCGGCTACGTCGCGCCGCGCCTGCAGCTCACCGACGACGGCATGCTCCGCGCCACGACGCGTACGGGGCTGTCGACCACCACGGCGATCACGCCGCAGAAGAAATCCGCGGCGCCAGCCATCATCGCGGCCGTGGTCGGCCTCGCGGTGCTCGGCATCGGTGGCGCCACGGCCTGGAAGCTCACGCGCCCACCGCCGCCGGCGCCGGCCGCCTCCGCGCCGCCCCCCGTGGTCCTCAACGCGGAAGTGGGCAGCGCGACCGTGGCCACCCCCGTCATCAAGACGTTCAAGCTCGTCGTCGGGCCGGACGACGTGGAGGTCAGCGTCGACGGCGACAAGCGCGCGGTAAAGGATCACGCGGTGGAGCTCGCCGGCGCGCCGGGCGCGACGCGCAGCGTGAAGCTCGTGCTCGGCAAGGACAGCGTGGAGCAAGTCGTCGCGATCACGGAGACCGGGCTCCTGCCGCCGAAGATCGAGCTGGCGAAGAAGCCGGTGGGCGGTGGGCCGCGCGTGGCGACGGGCAAGCCCGCCGCCGCGGCCGGCGCGAGCACGGCAGCCGCCGCAGCCACGCCGGCGAAGCCTCCGCCGAAGAAGACGCCACAGATCGCCCACGACCTTGGTGAATTCGGCAACTAGTGCCGCCCACGCTCCTGATGGATATTGCCCCCGAGGGGACAACCGGATGACTGCACCCACACAGCCCACGCCCTGGGTGCGAGCAGGTCTGCTCGCGCTCGCCCTTGTGATCGCGCTTCCGCTCGCGCCCACGCCGGCCGCCGCGCAGCCCGCGCCTGTGCCGGCCGACTCCGCAGCGCCGGCGCCGGCGGCAGACGCCGCAGCGCCCACCGACGAGCTCGCGCAGAAGAAGCAACAAGCCAAGGACCACTTCCTCAAGGGCCTGGAGTTCGTCCAGAACGAGAACTGGGACGCCGCGCTCGCCGAGTTCCTGGCGTCGCGCGAGCTGTTTCCGACGCGCGTCGCGCTGGAGAACGCCGCGGTGTGTCTGCGCCAGCTCAAGCGCTACGCCGACGCGCTCGACATGTATAACGAGCTGCTCCAGAAGTTCGGCTCGACGCTGCCGCCGGACAAGCTGAAGGTCGCGCAGGAAGCCGTCACCCAGCTGCAGGGCAACGTCGGACAGCTCACGGTCACCGCCGACCAGCCCGGCAGCAACGTCGTGGTGGACGGCCAGGAGCGGGGCAAGACGCCGCTGGCCAAGCCGCTGACCGTCAACGCCGGGACGCACACGGTGCGCGTCTCCAAGGCGGGCTACGAGACCTACGAGATGCAGGTGCTGATCGCTGGACGGCAGACGAAGGCCGTCGTCGCCCAGCTCACGGCGCTGCGCGCGACCGGCACGCTGACGATCACCGAGGCGGACGGCAAGCAGCTCGACGTCGTCGTCGACGGCGCCGTCGTCGGCAAGACGCCCTGGACCGGCGCGCTCGCCGTCGGGACCCACACCGTGTTCCTCAGAGGCGAGGCCGACGTCGGCACACCGCCGAGCTCCGCGGTCGTGAAGCAGGACGCTTCCACCGCGCTCACGCTGCGCGCGACCAAGCTGGACGCAGCGATCCGCATCGAGCCCACGCCGTCGAACGCCCAGGTGAACATCGACGGCGTAAGCGTCGGCAACGGAGTCTGGGAGGGCCGCCTGACCAGCGGCACGCACCGCGTCGAGATCGCCGCGGAGGGCTTCGTGCCGTATCGGCACGACGTCGCCGTGCGGGCCGGACAACGCGAGCTCCAGCGCGTCTCCCTCGACCGCGACCTGTCGAACCCCATGTGGCAGGCCGGCTTCGTGCCGCACATCTACGTGGAGGCCGTCGGCGGTTTGGCCTGGGCCCCCAGCCTGGGCGGCGGCTCGGACAAGGGTTGCGACAGCAACTGCGACCGCTCGCGACCGCTCGGGTTCCTCGCCGGCGCACGCGGCGGCTACGAGATCTCCAAAGGGCTCGGCGTCGAGCTGTTCCTCGGCGCGCTCTACCTCAAGGAGAAGATGACGCGCCACATGCAGATCACCGGCGAGTACGGGGACCACATCTGGAGGTCGACGGACTACCAGGACAGCACGCAGTTGTTCGGCCCGGCCGCCGCCATGTCCGCGAGCTACCGCTTCTTCGACAAGACGCCGCTCACGCTGCGCTTCTGGGCCGGCGCGGCGCGCGTGAACGCGACCTTCAGCAACGGCGGTAACTTCACCGGCACGGCGCAGAAGACCGTCCCCGACCCCGCGGACCCGACGAAGAAGATCAAGGTCGAGGTCCCGGACACGACCACGTACGTCACCGTCCCCGAGAAGAGCGCGCGCATCTGGATGCCGTTCGTCGGGCCCGAAGTGCGCATCGGCTACCAGCTCGGCAAGCACTTCTCGGTCGACATCGGCGCAGCCTTGCTGCTGTTCTTCCCACCGGACACGCCGCGCACGGGCAACAACAGCCTGAGCAACGCCACCGGTGAGCGCAAGACCGGCTTCACCTTCGACCAGAACGGCGAGTCCGTGACCACGGGCCTGCTGCGATTCCCGCACGAGAACGGCTTCGGCACGTTCTTCGCTATCATGCCGACCATCGCCGGCCGTTTCGACTTCTGATCGATCCAGGGTTGCCGGTCCGGCGCGGAACCCCGCGCGGCGTCGCCTTGAAACACGTTCTAGCACCGGGGCGCCTCCCCGCTCCGGCCGGCGCGCGGCGCCGGCATCGCGCTCGAAGGCGGACGCAGCACCGTGGCATGCTCGGCCGAGATGGCGCGGAAGCGACGACGAAGGCCGCGTCCGGCGAGCGCGGACGGCCCGCCCCGGACGCCGTCCGCGGCGCCCACCGCTGCCGCGCCTGAGCCGGCGCCGGCGGCACGCGCGTGGCAGCGCGTGTGGTGGCTCGCCGCGCCGCTGATCGCGGTGGTCGCCTACCGCGATCAGTCCAGCGTCGACTTCGTAGCCGATGCGCGCTTCCTGATCGCGGACAATCGCTTCGCGCACGCGCTCCGCTTCTGGAAGGCGACGCTCGTGCACGACTACTTCTGGTCGTCGTCGGGCAACATCATCCCGTACTGGCGCCCGGTGACGAAGCTTTCGTGGCTCGTCGAGTGGCAGGCGTTCCACATGTGGGCCGGTGGCTTCGCGCTCGTCAATCTGGCGTGGCACGCCGTGGGCGTCGCCGGCGTCGGCGCGCTCGCGCGGCGCGTCGGCCTGTCGCGCGCGGCAGCGTTCGCCGCGGCGCTGCTCTACGCCCTGCACCCGGTGATGCTCGCGCCGGTGAGCATGATCATGGCGCGCTCCGACGTGGTCGCCGCGACGTGCATGACGTGGGCCGTCGTGGCGTGGCTCGCGTGGCGCGAGGGCGGACCGCACCGGCGCGCGTGGGCGGCGCTCCACGTCGGCGCGACGCTGATCGCGCTGGGCAGCAAGGAGACGGCGATCGCGCTGCCGCTCGTGGTCACGGCGTGGAGCCTGCTCGAGCGGGATCGCAAGCGGCTGTGGACGCTCTTGCCCGCGGTCGGGCTCGGAGTCGTCTACTTCATCGTGCGACACGCGCTGCTCGAGCGCGAGGCGACGGGCTTGTCGGCGACCGCCCTGACGCTCGATCCCGTGCGCCTCTTTTCCGGCCTCGGCGCCTACTTGTGGAACACCTTCCCGCTGCTGCTCTCGTCGGGCGTGCGCGACATCTCGCTGACCGAGGCTCGCGGCGCGGCGGCGCTGGCCCGCGCCGCGGTCGCGATCGCCCTGCTCGCGGTGCTCGTGACCTGGGCCGTGCGCCGGCGCGAGCGCGCCGCGCTCGCCCTCTCGTTCTGGGTGGTCGCGGGCGTAGCGCCGGTGCTGGTAGCGCGCGACATCAGCGTGATCGGCGTCACCGGCAAGGTCCCTCTGGCCGACCGCTGGCTCGCTTGTTCGCTCGGCCCGGCACTCGTCGTGTGGGTGCTGATCGCCTGCCGCGCGATCGAGCGGTTCGCGAACGCCAGAAGACCGGCCATCGCCGCGGCGTGCGTGGCCGGCAGCTGGGCGGTGCTGATGCTGGTCCGATCCGGCGCCGATCGCGCGGAGTTCGCCAGCGACGTGGCGATGCTCGACAACGAGGATCGCGCGTTCTACTTCGCGGTACCGGAGCGCTACCGCACCGACGAGGATCGGTGTCGATACCGCGAGCGCAAGCTTGTGCGCGCGCTCGCGCACAAGCAACCAGACCGCGTTCCGGCGCTCGCCCGGAGCGCGGTCGCGATCTGCGGCAAGAAGCCCGAGGTGCTGGCGGACTGGCTCGACGCGCTGGTCGAGCTAGGTCGCTTCCGCGACGCCGAGCCGATCGCGCGCGAGCTCTCGGTACACCCGCCGCGTGACGCGCGCAGCCACGGGCACGTGGCGCTGATGGCGGGCATCAGCTTCGCCGAGAGCGGCGAGCCCGGGCGCGCGGCGCCACTGCTGGCGCGCGCGGCCGGGCTCGGCGCGATCTCGTGCGCCGGGCTCGTTCCGCTGGCGGAACGCGCCCGGCGCGCTCGCCACCCCGCCGTCGCCGCGACGTACGTGGAGGCCGCCTACGCGTGCGGCGGCGGTCGCGATGCTTCGCTGCTGCTTGCCGGCGCGACCTGGCTGGTCGCGGCCGGCGACAGCGCACGCGCCGCCCGCCTGATCGCCGCGCTCGACGGCCGCGCCCTCGGTGACGACCAGGCCGCGCAGCGCGCGGCGCTCCAGCGCGCCCTCGATTCCGGCACGCCGGATGCCGGCATCGCCCAGCCCGTGATCGCACCGAAGTAGCTGGCCCATCGGCGCAAGGCTTGCGCGTTTGGCGTCATGGCGCGCGCTGCGCGAGCGGCGAACCGCTCCGAACGATGGTAGCACTGGGTGAGGAGACCGCTCATGCACCCGGACAAGAAGACCGCGAACAATCACCGCCCGTCACGCCACGAGCGCAAGGACGACGGCAACGCGTTCATCCGCGATCCCGGCAGCGGCCCCGCGCACACTCGCGACCAGCTCGCCGAGGAGCTCGCGGAAGAATTCCTATCGTCCGCCACCTCCGGCGAGGGGCAAGCCGAGGACGCGCTGAACGCGGACGTCGAAGAGGAGCTCGGCGGACCGTTCGTCATGACGACGCCCGGCACCGAGCTCGGCACGGACGACGACCCCGAGCTCGACGGCACCGAGCGCGAGGCCGAGCCGGCGGCGATGCGCGTGCACCGCGACCGCCGCTAGCGCGCCGCACTGGGCCCGTCGCCGGCGGATTTCCGCGCCGGACCGGCAAAATCCAGCACTTCCAGTGGCTCGGGAACCTCGGGCCCCGGGGGCTGTCCAATCTTCCAACACGACACACTCGCTGCCTTTTCATCCCAGCGAGGGGAGATCGACATGGCCCAATACGCACTCACGTTCGCGGTGTACCGCGGCTCTGCGCTCCAGCGCCGGGCGACCACCCACTCGGAAATCGTCAAGCTCGGCCGCGACCCGGCGAGCCACCTCCGCATCGAGGATGACGGAGCGGCACGCATGCACGCGGTGATCGAAGCCGCGGGTCCCGACAACATCACGCTCATCGATCTGGGCAACGACGCGGGCACGCTGGTGAACGGCGCGCGGGTCGACAAGACGACGCTCCACATCGGCGATCGCATCACCATCGGCGACACGGAGTTGGTGCTCGAGCGTGGGGAGACCGCCGTGGACGCCACCGCGGCGCCGATGACGAGCGTGAGCGACGCACCCGCGGCGAAGTCCGCGACGATTCCCGGCAACCCGTTCACCGCATCGCACGGCGCGACCACCACGGGTCGTCCCTTCGCCGCGGCGCTCGATCCGTTCAGCGCGCCGGCCTTCGACACCATGAACCCGTTCGCGGCGCGGGCCGCGGCGCCCGATCTGCGCGTCGCCGACGACGCGCCGGAAGGCACGTACACCTACGCGATGGTGAAGAACGGTCCGGACGTGCCGTCGGAAGAGGTCGAGAGCGCGGACGCCGAGGCCGTCGAGGTCACGGTGCTGTGGGGCACGAACGTGCTCAGCGTCTCGCACCTGTCGCCGCCGCGGGCGTTCTACGTCGGCGAGGACCAGGGCAAGCACACCGCCTGCGACTTCTTCGTCCCGGCGGAGAAGATCGGCGCGACGCGCATGCCGCTGGTGCTCGGCGACGCGACCGGCAGCCGGCTGGTGATCCCCGCGGGCGCTACCGGACACGTCACGCTACCCGGCAAGCCGCGCATGGGCCTCGACGAGGCACGCGCGCTCGGCGCGCCGAGCGTGGAGCTCACCGGCGCGACGGAGATTGCCCTACCCCACGGCGCCCGCGCGAGCATGGAGCTCGGCGGCTTCGTATTTTCGGTCGGCGCGGTCAAGGCCGGCAAGAAGAGCAAGCGCCGGCTCGCGGCGGCCATCGACGGCGCGATTGCCAGCTCCTTCGGCGCGAGCTTCTTCGGCGCGGCGGCGGTGCTCGCGGCGATGGCTGCGTTCGTGCCGCCGCTCGGGCTCACCGACGACTCGGGCGCGGACCAGGATCGTATCTACATGATCCAGCAGTACCTCTCGAGCGCCGCCGAGCGCGAGCGCGACGAGCAGAAGGAGGTCACCCAGGACGACGGCCAGGCCGACCGCGAAGGCGGCACCGGCAAGCGCGCCTCGAAAGAGGAAGGCAAGATGGGCAGTACCGTGTCGAAGG
The DNA here is from genome assembly GCA_963775185.1 of uncultured delta proteobacterium. Lineage (GTDB taxonomy): Bacteria > Myxococcota_A > Polyangia > Polyangiales > Polyangiaceae > JAPSGB01. The sequence continues at coordinate 106,141 of CAVZIE010000029.1, forward strand.
ACACGAACAAGCGCTGGGCCAAGAAGGGGCCGAAGGACAACCCCGATCCGCAGCTGGCGAGCCGCACCGATCTGCTCCGCGAGGCGCAGACCATCGGCATGATCGGTCTGCTCAACTCCGGCGTCGCCAGCGATCCCAACGCGCCCACGGCCTTCTTCGGTCGCGACGACGCCCTTGGCAAGGACGACGTCAGCGCCAACGGCAACATGTGGGGCGACCAGATCGGCGACGCCGCGGGCGGCAACGGCCTGGGTCTCAGCGGCATCGGCGAAGGCGGCGGCGGCTTCGGCGAAGGCGTGGGCCTCGGCAACGTGGGCACGATCGGGCACGGCGCGGGCCTCGGCCCGGGTCAAGGCTTCGGCAACAGCCTGGGTCGCTTCCAGAAGGGGCACACCCCGAAGCCGCGCGTCGCGATGCAGGGCGTGACGAACGTGAGCGGTCGCCTTCCTCCAGAGGTGATCCAGCGCGTCGTGCGGCAGAACTACGGGCGCTTCCGCATGTGCTACGAGCAGGGCCTGGCGCGCAACCCGAACCTCCAGGGCCGCGTGGCCGTGCGCTTCGTCATCGGTCGCGACGGCGCCGTCTCCAACGTCGGCAACGGCGGCTCGGACCTGCCGGACAGCGGCGTCGTCTCCTGCGTGATCAGCGCCTACTACGGCCTGAGCTTCCCCTCGCCGGACAACGGCATCGTCACAGTCGTGTACCCGATCAGCTTCTCGCCCGGCTGATCCACCCTCCCACCGACGAGGCCCGCGCTCCACACAGCGCGGGCCTCGTCCTTTTTGTGGGATGCCGGTCCGGCGCGGAACCGCAAATGGCGCTGACCGCGGCGAGACGCGTTTCCGTCGGCGGCGCGGGACGCAACTGGCTCTGACCGCGGTGAGCCCCGTTTCCTGTCGGCCGCGCCGATCGGAAATGGCTCTGACCGCGGTGAGCCCCGTTTCCTGTCGGCCGCGCGGGACGCACCGCGCCTGGGTTGGTCGCTATCGCTGTACCGGGCGCTGCTCGACGCGATCGCCTGAAGCCGGGTTCCACGCTGGCCGCCGCGTGGCGTCAGCTCGAGCTGCTGCCGCTCAGCATCGCCGCGGCGACGCCCAGCAAGATGCCGCCCACGGCGACGCCGCCGACCGCGCCGCCGGCCTGGCCGATCTTCTCGTCGAACTGTTGCTCGAGCTCGCGCTGCTCGCCGCGCCAGCACGCTTCGCACGTCAGCCCGTACTCGGTGATGTTCGCGCGATCGGCGACGATCTCGGCGTGGCAGAGCGCGCACCGCACGGAGCGTCCGGCGCCTTTCACCCCGGAGACCTCGCCGCGCAGGATCTTGACCAGCGTGGCGAGCTCGAACGCGTCGAACCAGGTCCCGTGGTCCGCGCACACGTCGAGCTCGATGCCGTGCGGTCGCACGCGATCGAGCACGGCCGTGCACTCGGGGCACGCCGGGTTCGGCTCGCGCACGCGACGGTTCTTCGCGTTGTCGCCGGCGCGCTTCGCCAGCACGGCGAAGATGCTCTCCGGATCCGCGAGCACGCGCCGCGTGCTCGCATTGTCGATCCAGATGCCGCCGCAGCCGCCGCACCCGGCAAGCTCGACGTCCTTGGCGATGACGGTGACCAACCGCTTGCGGCAGTGCGGGCAGCGCAGCTCGCGCAGCGCCTCGGGCGGCGCCCCGACAACGTTCACCACGTTCTGCACGACCTGCACCGGCACCGGCACCTCGACCTGCTTGGGAAGCGGATCGTTCGAGCGCCCGCAGTAGACGCAGATCGTCGGAGCCTCGGTCGAGCGCGCAATCGGCGCACCGCAATAGTCGCAGCCCATGCCGCTCGCATGATATCCGGCTTCGGCGCCGCCGTCCGTCTCTGCAATCTTGCAGGGACAACCACGGGATTTCGCGCCGGCCCGGCTCCCGATGATCGGCATCAGGCCGCGGCGGCGAGGTCGGCGCTAGCCTTCGCGCGAGGTGCATCATGCAGAGCGCGCGCGAGCAATTCTGGAACAGCGAGAGCATCGCCTTCGTCGGCGACACGGCGCGACGCGGCTTTCCGCGCCTCAGCTACGGCAAGGCGAAGCAGCTCGGCAAGAAGGTGTTCGCCGTTGATCCCGGCGTAGATCGCGTGGACGGCGACCCGGCGTTCTCCGGCTTCGACGCGCTGCCGGAGAAGGTCGACGCGGCGGTGATCGAAGTGCCGCGTGCCGAGACGGCCCGGTGGGTGCGCAAGGCCGCCGACGCCGGCATCAAGAAGGTGTGGATCCACATGATGCGCGACACCCCGGAGGCGATCGCGATCGGACGCGAGCGCGGCCTCGACGTGCTGACCGGCGCGTGCGCCGTGATGTACGTGGATCGGGGGCCCTCGTACCATTCCGTCCACAAGCTGATCGCAAAGCTCGCGCACCGCTACTGATCTTGGTCGCCCGGCGCGACTTGAAATCCGCGGCGAGCTCTAGTGAGGTGACGGCATGGGGACACGAACGCTCGCGTGGGTGCTGGTACTGCTCGCCGTCGGCTGCGACAAGAGCGCTGCATCGAAGACGGCACCGAGCGCGGAGCCGGTGGCGACGGCCAGCGCCGCGCCGGCGGTGGACACGCCGCAGGGCTGCCAAGCGTCGGGCACCGATCCCGTGGAGCTCGGCACCGTGCTCGGCGACGTGTTCGGCTTCGCCCAGGACGGCACGACGCTCTACTACACGTCGTGGCAAGCCTACGGCGGCCGCGGCGACGTCGGCACGATCCGCAAGGACGGCAAGCGCGGTCACACGCTGGCATCGCTCGCGCTCGAGCCGCAGAGCCTCGTCGTCGACGACAAGAACATCTACTACACCGCCGGCATCCGCTTGATGAGCGAGCCCTTGGCCGGCGGATCGCCGAGCACGCTGGTGGAGGTGTTCTCGTCGCGCAGCATCGCCCTCGCGGGCGACGAGATCTACGGCGTACCGGGCGACTACGGCCCGTACGATCGCCTCGCCAAGGTGAAGAAGACGGGCGGCGACGTGGACGAGGTCGCGACGGGCACGCGGCCGGACAAGGCCGCGAGCCCCAACGGCTACAGCCGCGTGATCGCCGACAGCTCCGCCATCTACGTCACGGACTCGGGCGGCGATCGAGTGCTGGCCTTCCCGCTTCCCAAGGGAAAGCACAAGGTGCTGGTCTCGCACCAGAAGCGCGCCTGGGATCTCGCCATGGCCGGCGACAACCTCTACTTCGATCTCGCCGGCGACGGGGACCTGCTGAGCGTGCCGAAGACCGGCGGCAAGCCGAAGAAGCTCGCCAGCGGCCTGGTCAAGAACGCGCACATCGCCGCCGACGCGCGCGCCGTGTATGCGACCTTCTCCGGACCGAAGGACGACGATCCGCAGAAGCTCTCCGAGGTGTCGACGGCCGACGGCAGCGTGAAGCCGATCGCGACGATCCCGGGCCTCCAGTCCGTCGCCGCCATCGCCGTGGACCCGACGTGCGTGTACTGGGTCGTCACCGTGGACGCCACGAAGAGCATCGTCTACGCGCGCAAGCGCTGATCGGGTTTGCCGGTCCGGCGCGGAACCCCCCGCGGCGATCACACGCGCGACCACACCGACGCGATCGCGACCGCGCTCATCACCAGATAGATCCATGGCATGCTCCGATCCCAGCGCTGCGCGCGGCGAACGGTCGCGCGGATCGACGGCACGTACGACCGCACCAGCGCCCACTTGCCGTCGATGAGCGCGGCCAGCGCGCACTCGCCGCCTCCGCGCTCGAAGCCGTGGCCCTCGACGGAAGCCGCGGCGATCGTCTGCCACCCTGCGAGCCGATCCGTCCAGGTGACAGCCACGTCGTCGGGCGCCAGGGTGACGGTCGGCGTGCGCACGCATGCGTCCACGACGACGCCGTCGACGGACTCCGGCGACAGCAACGCGGCGACGATCTCGAAGTGGCGATCGCGACGCGTGACCCAGGCCCACCGCGAAAGGACGAGCGCGACCACCGCGCCGGCCGAGACCCGGAGCCAGGCTTCGGCCACCGGAATCAAGAACGCGACGGCGAGGTATGCCCAGAACCACGTGTGCAGCAGCGCGCGCAGAAGCGGGCGCACCGGCGGCGGCTCGGGCGGCGCCAACGGCGACGCCTGGCGATGCAGCGTCCGGACGCTCGCGAGCCCGAGCATCAACGCGCAGCGGAGCCCAAGCAGCGGCGCGCGCGTGGACAGCGCGACCCCGGCCAGCACGACCGCCGCCGCCGCGCCTGCGATCATGGAACGCGAGAGCGGCTCGGGCGCGTCGCCGGAGTCCCGGCGCACGCGCGCGGCGCGAACCGCTTCGACCGGGCCCGGCTTCGTCTCGCGGTAGCCGCCCTGGGCGGCGGCGTAGTCCGGGCTCCCCCACACGTCGAGCTTCACACCGCGGGCGAGCACGACGCGCGCGTAGCGGATCCCCTCGTCGTCGTGCTCCCGATCGCGAAACGGGTGGTCCGGGTCGTACTCCGCGAGCTCGCCAAAGGGCCCGGCGTAGGATCGGGAGAGCCAGCGCCAGTCGCTGGCGGGATCGCTCACGACGCGAACGCGCGAGCCGTCGTCCTGGACGAGTTCGAACGTCGGATCGCCGGAACACTCGGATGTGGCTCCTGTCTCGAGCCACGCGACGTCGACGTCCGCCGCTACGCGTCCCCGCACGCGCACCCATCGAGCCTCCACGCGGCGATCCTAACTCGTCCCGGTCGACTGCCGCCGCCCGATCGGGTGCCACCACCCCGCGGGATTCCGCGCCGGACCGGCAGGATCTCCCTCCAAAGCAGCATGGATGGTAGAAGCGCGAACCATGTTGAAGAAGGTGCTGATCGCCAACCGGGGGGAGATCGCCGTCCGCATCGAGCGCACGCTGCGCGAGATGGGCATCGCCTCCGTGGCCGTGTTCAGCGAGCCGGATCGCGAAGCCCTGCACGTGCGCATGGCCGACCAGGCCTACGGCATCGGGCCCGCCGCGGCGGCCGAGAGCTACCTCAGGATCGACAAGCTCATCGACGTGGCCAAGCGCGCCGGCTGCGACGGCCTGATTCCGGGCTACGGCTTCCTGTCGGAGAACCCGGACCTGCCGGAGGCGTGCGAGCGCGCGGGCATCGTGTTCGTGGGGCCGCCGGCCAGCGCGATGCGCGCGATGGGCCTGAAGACCGCCGCGCGCGACAAGATGAGCGCCGCGGGCGTGCCGATCGTGCCGGGCGGCAGCGCGGACACGGTGGAAGACGCGAAGGCGACCGCGGCGCGCATCGGCTACCCGGTGATGCTCAAGGCGACCGCGGGCGGCGGCGGCAAGGGCATGCGCCTCGTACACAAGGAGGAGGAGCTCGCCAGCGCGCTCGAACGCGCGCGGAGCGAAGCAAAGAAGTCCTTCGGCGACGAGACCGTGTACATCGAGAAGGCGATCATCCAGCCGCGGCACGTGGAGATCCAGGTGCTGGGCGACACCCACGGCAACATCGTCCACCTGTTCGAGCGCGACTGCTCGATCCAGCGCCGCCACCAGAAGGTCGTGGAGGAGACGCCCTGCCCCGCCATCGACGAGGCAACCGTCCGCAAGATGGGCGAGGTCGCGGTCGCCGGCGCGAAGGCCGTGGGCTACTTTTCCGCTGGCACGTTCGAGTTCTTGCTCGCGCAGGACAAGAGCTTCTACTTCCTGGAGATGAACACGCGGCTGCAGGTCGAGCACCCGATCACGGAGCTCGTTACCGGCACGGATCTCGTGCGCGAGATGGTCCGCATCGCGTCGGGCGAAAAGCTCGACTGGGATCAGGGCCAGGTCGAGCGGCGCGGGGCCGCCATCGAGTGCCGCATCTACGCCGAGGATCCGGCGAGCGGCTTCTTGCCGAGCCCCGGTCCGATCAAGCGGCTGCGCGTGCCCGCGGGTCCTGGCGTGCGCGACGACAGCGGCGCCTACGAGGGCTCGGTCGTCAGCGCGAACTACGATCCGCTGATCAGCAAGCTGTGCGTGTGGGCGCCGGATCGAGCGCGTGCGGTAGAGCGCATGCGCCGCGCCTTGTCGGAGTACGTGGTCAGCGGCATCAAGACGAACCTGCCGTTCCACGAGCGCCTGTTCAACCACGCCGAGTTCGTCGCCGGCAACTACGACACCGGCTTCATCGACCGGCACAAGGACGCGCTGCTCAAGGGCTCGACGTTCACGGCCGGGGACAAGTCGGCGCTGGCCGCGGCCGTGGCGGTCGCGGCGTTTCGCATCGAGCACGCCGCGCGACCGAACGGCAACGGCAACGGCAACGGCTCGGGCTCGCGCGGGCTCTCTCCGTGGGTCGCCACGCACCGCGCGCGGATGCGCTGAGGAGATGTCGATGGCTCCGCTCAAGGATCTCCGCGTTCTCGATCTCACCCGCCTCCTGCCGGGGCCGCTCGCCACGTTGGTGCTCGCCGATCTCGGCGCGCAGGTCGACAAGCTCGAAGACACGGGCGCCGGCGACTACATGCGCCAGACGGCCGTGCCCGTCGTCGGCGGCATGGGCGTCGGCTTCCACGGCTTGAACCGCGGCAAGCGCAGCGCGGCGCTGGACTTGAAGCACCCCGCGGGCGTGGCCGCCTTCAAGCGGCTGGTAAAGCGTTACGACGTCGTCATCGAGCAGTTCCGACCGGGCGTGATGGACCGCCTCGGCGTCTCGCACCAGACCCTGCTGGACGACAACCCGCAGCTCGTGATCTGCGCACTCACCGGCTACGGCCAGAACGGCCCGCTGCGCGACCGCGCGGGCCACGACTTGAACTACCTGGCGCGCTCCGGCGTGCTCGGGCTGATGGGACCCACGGACCGTCCGCCGCAGCTACCGAGCTTCCAGCTGGCGGACGTCAGCGGCGGCATGTGGTGCGTGATCGCGATCCTGTCGGCGCTGCGCGAGCGCGACAGCACCGGCAAGGGCAAGATCATCGACATCGGCATGATCGAGTCGGTGGTGCCCTTCGCGACGGTCGCGCTGAGCCGCCTGCTCGGCGGCGAGATGCCGACGCGCGGCGACGAGCTGCTCACCGGCGGCATCGCGCCGTACAACACCTACACCACCAAGGACGGCGAGGCCGTGACGCTCGGCGCTCTCGAGCCGAAGTTCCTGATGAAGTTCTGCCAGAACACCGGTATCGAGATCGACATGACGGCGCTGATGCCAGGCGAGCACCAGGTCGAGCTGAAGCAGCGCTTCGCGGCGGTGATCGCGTCGAAGACGCGCGCCGAGTGGGAAGCGTTCAACGCCGAGCACGACTGCTGCCTCGAGCCGGTGCTGCGCCCGGAGGAGCTGCGCGCCGATCCGCAACTCGCCGCTCGCGGCGTGTTCTTCGACGTGGAGACGCCGGACGGCACGTTCGGACAGTTTCGCACGCCGGTCACGCCGCCTGGTCTTGAAGCGCGCCCCGCGCCGGGTCACGGCGAGCACACCGCCGCGGTGCTCGCCGAGGCGGGCTTCACGGTCGACGAGATCCAGGCGCTGAAGAACGCCGGCGCCGCGCGCTGAATCGCCGCGCGCACGCTCGGGGGGCTCGAGCACGTCAGATCTTCTTGTACTCGTCGACGAACTCCCAGTCCGCGATCAAGTGCTTCTTGAGCAGCAGCGCCAGCAGCGCCGCGAACATCTTCTCCCACCCGACATCTTCGCCGAGGATCTCCGTGGCGTCGGCGCCGTGGGAAACCGCGCGTAGCGCCGCGACCAGATCGCGCGCCGTGAGCTGATCGCCGCCGACTGCCGCGGGAGCCGCCTCGGGCGCCGCCGTCTTCTTGCGGCCCCGCGCGGGCAGGTTCACTTGCGTCCCGTCGAGCAGCGTCAGCGTGATCATGCGCGGCGCCTTGCCCTTCGGCCGCGGCATTCCGATCTCGCGCGACTCGATCCGCGGGCCGCTGTCCGGCGGCACCGACGCGGGAGCCGCGACTTCTGGTTGGCTGGCCGGCGCGGCCGGCGGCGCGCTCGCGGACGCAGCCGGCGCGTCGGCCTGCTCGCCCTGATCGTCGACGTCGATGTCGTAGCTCGACGGTTCGCGCGCGCGCGGTGCGGGCGTTTCTTGCGCCGCGGCGGCCGGCTCCCGTATCGCTTCGTCGGTCGCGGCGCGCTGGTCGGTCGCGGCGCGCTGGTCGGCTTCCGCGCGCTGGTCGGTCACAGCGCGCTGGTCGGCTTCCGCGCTCTGGTCGGTCGCGGCGCGCTGGTCGGCTTCCGCGCGGTCGTCGGCTTCCGCGCGGTCGTCGGCTTCCGCGCGGTCGTCTGCCGCGGCGCGCTGGTCGGCTGCAGCGCGCTCGTCGGCTGCGGCGCGGTCGTCGGGGTCGGCCGGCTCGTCGGTGCCCGGCTCGGCGTCGGAGAGCGACGACGCCTCCCCATCGTAGTACACGCGAATCGCCGACTTGATGTCCGAAGGCGGCGCGATCATCGCCCGCACCGCCAGGCCGGAGTGCTGCCCCACCTCGCGCTGCGCGTTCTCGTCGCTCGGATCATCCATCGCAACGTAGAGCGTCTCGCCGAGCCCGCGCACGCGGCGCACGAAGATGGGGACGAGGCAATATCGTTCCGCGACCTCGCGAGGCACGAGATTCAAGAGCTGCCGCGAGAAATCGATGTGATAGAGCGACACCCACGGCACGCTCAGCTGCTGGCTGAGGATCTGCGTGACCTGGGTTTCGGTAACCAGCCCGGACTCGACGAGCAGGGTTCCGAGGCGCCGACCGTCCTGCCGCTGGTGCTCGAGCACCTCCTCGAGCTGCTCTCGGGTGATGATCCTCGCTTCGACCAGCAGATCGCCCAGACGGATTCTCGGCGTCGGCATCCAGCTTCAGGGTAACCCAGGGGAGCCCCCCCGGGCCATCCCGATGTCGAGGGTTTCCGGGCACATCCATGACGTCCGGCGTCTGGGCCGGCCGCCACGGGCCCCCCCCGGCGGGCCGCCGAGGGAGCTTTTCGCGCGCGCCGCTGTGGTAGATACTCCGCGAGGGGCATCCCGCCCCCGCCCTTCTCCGTTCTGCTACGTTCCCGCCGGCATCGGCGCAGCTTCGACCGCGCCCGAAGCCGGGTCATCCCTCGCGGCTCGAACGCGAGAGCTCGAGATCGTCCGTTGGCCATGGTTTCCCAACCCGCGACACGCATCTGCCCCCAGTGTGGGGCGGCGTGCGCGACGGAGCACCAGTACTGCCCCGCGTGCGGGTTCCCCGTCGCGACGATGGGGTCGTCGTCGGACGACAAGTTCGTCGGCAAGAGCCTGCCCGGCGGCTACCACATCCTCGACTTGATCAGCGTCGGCGGCATGGGTCGGGTGTACCGCGCCGAGCAGAGCGCCCTCGGGCGCACCGTGGCGGTGAAGATCATCCACCCGCACCTGCTCTCCGACGAGAACTCCGCGCTGCGCTTCATGACGGAGGCGCGGGCCGCGAGCCAACTCAACCACCCGAACTCGGTGTCCGTGTTCGACTTCGGGCGCACCGACGACGGCCAGCCCTACCTCGTGATGGAGTTCCTGCGAGGCAAGGATCTCGCGCGCGTCGCCTACGAAGAAGGCCCGCTTTCGTTCACGCGCATCGTCGACGTGTTGCGCCAGTGCTTGGCAGCCCTCGCCGAGTCGCACGAGCTCGGCATCGTGCACCGCGATCTCGAAGCCCGAGAACGTGATTCTCGAGCCACTCCGCCGGGGCGGTGACTTCGTCAAGGTGGTCGACTTCGGCCTGGCGAAGCTCAAGGCCGACACCCAGGCGCCGAGCGTGACGAGCCCCGGCATCGTGTGCGGCACCCCGGACTACATGGCGCCGGAGCAGGGGCGCGGCGATCCCATCGACGGGCGCAGCGATCTCTACGCCATCGGCGTCATCCTGTTCCAGCTGCTGACCGGTCGACTGCCGTTCGAAGCCGAGAGCCCGACGCAGGTGGTGATGATGCACCTGTCGATCCCGGTGCCCGACCCGCGCCAGGTCGCACCGGAGCGCAGCATCCCCGCGCCACTCGTGGACGTCGTCTTCAAGGCGCTCGAGAAGGAAGCCGACCGGCGTTACCAGGACGCCATCGAGTTCTCCGACGCGCTGAAGAGCGCGCTGGCGTTGATCGAGAGCTCGCCACCGGATCGGCGCGTCTCGATGGCGCCGTCCCTCGTGCCGGGCACGATGGTGGAGTGTCCGTCGTGCGCGGCCAACGTGCCCCTCGCCAAGTTCTGTCTGGAGTGCGGCTCACGTCTACCGCTGCGCAGCGCGCCCCCCGACGCCCTCACCCCGCCTCAACTCCCGCTCCCGCTCGTAGCCCGCGACGAGGATTTCGCCTGGCTGGAGGATCGCCGGAAGCTGGTTTCGGACGACGTCGTCGGCGCGCGGATCGTCGGCGAGGCCGGCATCGGCAAGACACGGCTGCTGCGCGAATTCGTCGATCGGGCGCGCGGCGAAAACGACACGGTCGTGCTCACGGGCCCCGACCCGTACGGCGCGGAGGTCGCCTATTTCGCGCTGCGCGAAGCGATCCGCGGGCTGCTCGGCCTGGAACGCGACGAAGGCGCGGCGACCCGCTTCGATGCCGCCCACGCCGAGGCGCGCCGCGGTCTGGAGGAGATCTTCGACTCCGACACGAACCGCGCGAACAAGCGCTCGCCGGTGGAGCGACGCCACGCTCTCGCCGAGGCGCTGCGCTGGTCGCTGTCGCAGGCCGCCGGCGTCACCGCGGGGCACGTGATCGTCGCCATCGACGAGCTGCATCGCATCGACGGGCCGAGCCGCAACGCCTTCGCCGACGTGCTCGGCGAGCCCCCCAAGTGCGGCGCCTTGTTCATCGGCGCGCACGTGCCCGGCTTCGAATCGGGCTGGGGCGCGGAGACGCCCGCGCGCGTGCTGGCCGGCCTGCCCCCACCCGCGGTTTCGCGGCTACTCAGGGCAAGCCGATCCGGCGAGCGCATGCGCAGCCTCGACGGAGAGAGCGCGCGCGGAGCGCTGCCGCTCCACGTCGAGCAGCTGGTGCGGTTCGGGCTGGAAGGTGGCAGCGATCCCCCGACGCGCCTGGCTGACTTGATCGCCCATCGCGTCGATACGCTCGAGCCAAACGCGCGACGCGCCCTGCAGGCGATCGCGGTGCTCGGCGATCTAGCGGAGCCCAAGGACGTCGCACGTCTGTTGCCGAAGAGCCACCAGCTCGACGGGACGCTCGACGCGCTGCGCGGCGCCGGGATGATCGAACGCAGCGGCACCCTCGTTTCCACGTCGCACCCGCTGCTGCGCGAGATCGTGCTCGCGGGAATTCCGGCAGCGGTCCGCCGGGAGCTGCACGGCAAGGCGCTCGGCGTATCCGAGAAGCGCGGAGCGCCGATCGAGACGCGCGCCCAGCACGCCTACTACTCCCAGGACTCGTTCCAGGCGCTCCTGCTTCTGGAGCAGGTCGCAGATCGCGCAGGTGCGCGCGGCGACACCGCCTCCGAGGTCCTGGCCCTGCGCCGCGGTCTCGAGATCGCCCGCCAGGAGATCAGCCGTGGCGAGCTCGACGACCCGCTGCGCGCCGTGCTCATCTTCGGGCGCAAGCTTGGCACCGCGCTCACGCGCGCCGGAAACTTCGCCGACGCCGAGGGCGTGCTGCGCGAAGCGCTCGACGTCGCCGGTCCCAGCGGGCCGGATCGCGCACGCGTGCTCGGCGCGCTGGCCCACGTCGCGCACGGCCGACAGCGTCCCGCCGAGGCCCTCGGTTTCATCGACGAGGCCATCGCTGCGGCCCGCCGCGCCGGCGCGCAGGATCTGGCGACGTCCCTCTCGGACACGCGGCGCGCCTGGGCCTCGTGAACGCCCCTGAAGCGCCGCGTGGCGAGTCAGCCACGCGCTTCGTGGCGCGCTGGGATCTGGACAAGACGTACCTGCGCACGGATTTCGACACGCTCGGTGAGCTCGTGCGCACGGCGATCGAGCGGCCGGATCGCAAGCGCTCCGTTCCCGGAGCGGCGCAGCTCCTCAGGGAGTTGAACCGCAGCGGAGCCCGCATCCACATCGTCAGCGGCAGCCCACGCCAGATGCGCGGACGCCTCGAGGAGAAGCTGCGCATCGATCGCGTTCGCTGGGACGAGATGACGCTCAAGCCGAACCTGAGCAACATCCTGCGCCTGCGCTTCTCCGCACTTCGCGATCAGCTCGGCTACAAGCTGCCGGTGCTGCTGGCGAGCCGCGTGCACGATCAGCGCCTCGGGGGCGACGACGTCACGGTGCGCGAAGCCCTGGTCGGCGACGACGCCGAAGCCGACGCCTTCGTCTACTCGCTGTACGCCGACGTCCTCGGCGGCGCGGTCCCGCGCGCAGAGCTCGAGCGCGTGCTGCACGCCGCCCACACCTACGACGACCAGGCCAGGCGCTGCCTGGACGCGTGCGATCGCCTCGACGAAGCGGACGTCGTCGAGCGGATCTTGATCCACCTCGACCGTCAATCGCGCCCGAGCCGCTTCGACGAATACGGCGCGCGCGTCGTCCCCTTCTACAACTACCTGCAAGCCGCCTTCGTGCTCGAGCAGGACGGGCGGATCGACGCGGAGGGCGTGCTGCGCGTCGCGTCGGAGCTTGCCTTGCGACACCGCTTCGACGGCGACGCGCTCGCGCGCAGCCACCTCGATCTGTGGCGGCGCGGCCACGTCCACCGCGCGCCCGTCGACGCGTTGGCCGGCGCGCTCGAGCGGATGCGCGACGAGGACGGCGTGCTCGCCGTCGCAGACCTCACGCGCATGTGCGAGCTGCTCGCCGAGTACGCCTCGAACCCGCCACCGCAGCGAGTGCCCGGCGCGCCGCGACTCGACTACGTCGAGCTGGCGGAGAAACACCGCGGCGGCCGCAACCGCAAGCGCAAGCGCGGCTGACGCCGGGCGTCGAGTCAGACCCAGGCGTTGTTGAGGACTTCGCCGACGCCGCCCGCGCCGGGCACGATGTACTGCTTGTCGTTCAGCCCGCGCTCTTCGTCCCAGCGCTCGCCGGGCGTCGTGTCGAGCACGTCGGCAGCGGACAAGCCGCGGTCGAGGCGCAGCGCGTAGATCACGGCGTCGGGGACGTCGTGCGTCACGCGCCGGACATACTCCGGCGTGACGATCAGGTTGATCGCGATGCAGCGCCTGGGCTTGCCTTCCAGGCGCTGCATGTAGTGCTGCATCGCGCTCACCATCGACGAGCCGGTCGCGCCCATGGGGTCGGGGAAGAACACGTAGCGGTCGTCCACGTCGCGCCCGATCTTCGCGTCGTGCCACTCGGCGCCGGTGACCTCGCCCTTTTCGTTGGTGACGCGACTCATGAACAAGTGGTCCTGACGTACACCGGCAGGATCGAGCACCGTGTTCAGGATCTCGTAGGTGATCTGCGATGGCATCGTGCCGGCGCGCGCGATGCCCACCGTGACGACCTTGGTGTCGTGCGCGACCACGAGACCGCGGTACACGGCTTCAGCCGGATGCTGGGTCACCATCCGCGTCTTGACGCTGGCACGCTCGCGCGGGAGCTCCGCGGCGATGACGCCCTGGACAAGCCCTTGGTACAGCGTCGCCACGAGACGCCCGACCTCGGGCTGGCCGACCTCGGGCGCGCACGCGCGCGCGAGCAGCGTCCACGCCAGCGGATCGTCGAGCAGGTGCACACGATCGCCGTAGCGGTGCGTGAGCTCGGGCGGACGGAAGCGGGACTGGAGGTAGGCGACGTCGGACATCGGGCGATCAATACCAAGGTCTGGAGCCGCCGCGCGGCGCACGCGACGCGCAGACAGCGCCGCGAGCGCGCAACTAGACGACCGGCCAGCCGGAATGTGCGACAATTCCCCGCCCAAACGACCGCACTCGCTGTTCTTTCTGGCACGTCGGCGCGATTGCCAATAGTGTTTGGCGCGCTCGTACCCGCCGGGCTCGGGCTCTAGAACCCACGCCTATGCCTGGCACCATGCGGGCATCAGGGCCGTTCCCTCGGCCGGGACGACGAAAGGGTCGCGCACCGTGGACAGCGATCTGGCTGAATCGATTTCTGCCCTCAAGGAGTCATTCGAACGCCGCGAAATTGCGGCGAATTTTGGCAAGGCTCCGGCCGAGCTCATCGCCGCGTTGCGCAGCAAGCTCCGGGTCCCGCGCCGGTACCGGGAGTTCCTCGCCGAGGCGGACCCGGTGGACGTGGAGAGCCGCACGCCCACCGAGCGCGTGCGGCTGATCCCGGCCGCCGAGCTCGAGGCCGAGCAGAAGGGTTTCGCCCTCGACGACGCCAGCGAACCGATCTCCGCCCCTGGCCAAGGCGGGTGGCGCCCGGGCTGGGTGATCGTGGGCCGGAGCTCGCTTCTGGGCGATCCGTATTTCCTCGACACCGGCAGCCCCGACGCCGAGGGCGACTGCCCGGTGTACACCGCCATGAGCGGCACGGACGTGTGGAAGCCGCGGCTGTGCGCGTCGAGCTTCGCGATGTTCCTGCGTATCGTCGCCATCGCCATGAAGGTCGCCGAGGGCTTCGCCGACGAGGACGTCGACATGGACGACGAGCAGGTGTTCCGCGACACGCTCGGCCCCAAGATCCGGCAGGTCGATCCAGCAGCGCTGAAGGCGGGACACTGGACGTGAGCGCTGGAAGCGATCTGCTTCGCAGCGCGAGAACGGGAACCCGCGAATACGACGCCGAGCTCGAGCACCTCGAGCGCCGTGGCGAGACGGATCTGGATCGCGTCGAGCCCGTCGTCCGCGAGATCCTGCTGGCGGTCCGGCGCGAAGGCGACGCGGCGCTCCGGGCCTATATCGAGCGGTTCGAGCAGCGGCGCCCCGCGGCGATCCTCGTGCGCGACTTCGGCGGCGCCGAAGCGCTCGCGTCGCTGCCCGCGCCGGTGCGCTCCGCCATGCAGAGCGCGGCCGAGCGCATCGAGAGCTATCACGCCCGGCAAGCCGAGCAGCTCGCGAGCTTCGAGTACACCGAAGATGGCGTGTCGCTCGGCAGCCGCGTTACGCCGCTGGCGCGCGTTGGCGTGTACGCGCCGGGCGGCAAGGCGCGCTATCCGTCGAGCGTGCTGATGAGCGCGATCCCGGCGAAGGTGGCCGGCGTCGACGAGATCGTGGTCGCGAGTCCCGCACCAGGCGTCGAGGTGCGCGCGGCGTGCCACCTGGCCGGCGTGCACGCGGTGCTCGACGCCGGCGGTGCGCAGGCCGTCGCCGCGCTCGCCTACGGCACGGCGTCGGTGCCGCGCGTCGACAAGATCGTCGGTCCGGGCAACATCTACGTCGCCGCCGCCAAGCGGCTGGTGTTCGGCACCGTGGCGATCGACAGCATCGCCGGACCGAGCGAGATCCTGGTCCTCGCCGATGACACGGCGGATCCGGTCGTGGTAGCGGCCGACCTGCTGTCGCAAGCCGAGCACGACGAGGCCGCGTACCCCTTGCTCGCGTGCACCAGCGAGGCGCTCGTCGAGTCGGTCCGCAGCGCGCTCGCCACGCAGCTCGCGGACCTGCCTCGTGCCGCCGTGGCGGGCGCCTCGCTGCGCGCCAACGGCGTGGCGCTAGTCGTGGCGGATCGCGACGGCTTGATCGACGTCGCGAACCGGCTGTGCGCCGAGCACGTCGCCGTGCAGACACGCGACGCGCGCGGCCTGGGCGATCGGATCCTGCGCGCCGGCGCGATCTTCATCGGCGCGAGCACACCCGAAGCCGCCGGGGACTACCTCGCCGGACCGTCGCACGTGCTGCCTACCGGCGGCGCGGCCCGTTTCAGCGCGCCGCTCGGCGTGTACGACTTCGTGTCGCGCACGTCGCTGATCGCGTACCAGGCGAGCGCACTCGAGAGCCAGGCCGACCGCATCACGGCGTTCGCGCGTGCCGAGGGCCTCGAAGCGCATGCGCGCGCCGTCGAGGCGCGGACGCGACGCGGCTGACCGGACCGGCGGTCCGCGCCCGGTTCCGCGCCGGACCGGCAGACCTGCTCTCGCGCTCAGACCGACTGCAGGTAGCCGCGCGCGATCAGGTGCACGACGATCTGGGCGGTCTCCAGGTCGGTGTACGGGCTGACGTCGAACAGCGCGTCGAGGCTCGGTGCGTTCAGCGCGGTCTGCAGCAGCGAAAGATGGGACGGCGCGAGTTCGTGGAGCGGCGCCTCTAGCGGTGTCCGGAGCTGCAGGCGACTGTCCAGCGGCGGCATCCGATCCTTGAGCTGGTTGAGCTCGTCCTGCTGGCGGAAGCCTTCCATCAAGATTTCCTGGACGCTCGCGTCCAAGGGCTTGTCGAACTGGCGCGACTCGGGTGGGTCGAGCTGGAACTGGCCGCGATGCCAGCCCAACATGCGGTAGATCGCCTTGAGCGGCGGTAAATCCGGGAAGTCCTCGACGAGCGCGTAGTGGATGAGGCCCTGGTCGAGGAAGATCCTGCCCGTGCGCGACTCGCCCTTGACCACCAACACGGCGGTCTTGCGGGAGGTGCCGAAGAGCTGCAGCAGGTCCGGCAGCGGGATCTCCTCCAGGCTGCCGGCCATCCGCGGCGCCGACTCTTCGGTCGCGCCGCCGCGCTGACCGCTGGCCGCGGCGCGCCGGGCCACCGATTCGAGGTTGCGGCTGACGGCCGGGTCGCCGGGGGCCACCGACACCACCTTGAGGATGCTGGTCCCGATCAGGACGCGGTCCCCTTCCCGCAGCTCCGCGGACTGGATCTTCTCGCCGTTGACGAAGGTGCCGTTGGTCGAGCCCGAGATCCTCGATCGAGATGACGCCGGCAGACATGCGGATCCTCGCATGGCGCCGGGACACCATTTCCTCGACCAGGACCATGTCGAGGTCACTCGACCGGCCGACGAGAATCTCCTGGCTTTCGTCGAGAGGAAATTCTCCTCCCTGGTACTTGCCGGAGATGAATCGCAGGGCGATTCCCATGCGCGATGAGATTTGGCTCTGAGCCGCTGGAGTTCGGCGCGGAACTGCCGGGGAACAGGCCCGTCAGCCCACAGCGACGCCTGGCCACCGCGACCGATGCGCACAGGCTGGAAACACAAAAATAATAGGCTCCTACACGACATAGGGTCAAGCGGAGGAACACGATCCGTCCCCGCCAGGCGGCCGGACGGACACCAGGCGGCCAGCCTCAGGCCGGCTTCGGGCGGGCGGACGCCTGCGGCGTCTCCACCTTCGCAGGCGCTTCTTCGGTGACAGGCGGCCTGGGCGAGACGACGGGCTCGCTCACGGCGGGCAGAACCACGGTGAACGTGGACCCGGCCCCGGGCTGGGAAGCGACCTCGATGCGCCCCCCCATTTCCTCGACCACGCGCTGGCTGATCGCGAGGCCGAGCCCCGTTCCCCGGTCCTTGGTGGTGAAGAACGGCACGAACAGGCTCTTCAGCACCTGCGGTGCGATGCCCGGACCGTCGTCGCGAACCGAGACCTCGACCCACTCGGGCAGCGCGGTGCGGGCGGAGCGCGCGCGCGTCGACACGAGTACCCGGCCCGACCCGTTCATGGCCTGGACCGCGTTCCGCATCAGGTTGATCAGCACCTGGCGGAGCTGCTCGGCGTCGGCGCGGACCATCGGAAGGTCCGCCACGAGGTCGGTCTCGAAGCTGCAGTCCTCGTCCCGATCGGACGAGAGCACCTGCAGTGTGCGCCGGACGACGCTGTTCACGTCCGTCTCGCCCGGGTTGCCCTTGGAGGGCCGCGCGTAGTCGAGGACCGACCCGACGACGCGATCGAGGCGCTCCACCTCTTCCAGGATGATCGACAGGAACTCGCCCGCGGTCGGGTCGACGGGCGTGCCGTCCGCCGGCTCGTTCAAGAGCTGGGCAGCGCCCTTGATCGCGCCAAGCGGGTTCTTGACCTCGTGGGCCAGTCCGGCGGCCATCTGTCCGAGCGCCGCCAAGCGGTCCCGCTCCTGCAGGCGGCGGTACTGTCGCGAGTTCTCGATCACCACGGCAATCTGCACCGCCAGCGACTCGAGCAACGCGATGTCTTCGGCGGAGAACGCGTCCTTCACACGATCGTCGACGACGATCAGGATGCCGAACAGCTCCTGGGCCTCGCCGTGGATCGCGAGACACACGCTGTCCTTGAAGGCCCCGAGCAGCTCGGAAGCGACGAGCAACCGCTCGTCTGCTTCCGTCTCCGCCGTCCAGCCGTCGCGCCGCCGCTCGCCCAGACCGTACACGAGCTCCTCGAGCGCGAGCGACGAGCTGGTGGCCAATCGCTCCAGCAGCGGGCGCGCGGTCGCACCGTCGATGCGTGCCGGCGCCGAAGGACCGAACGAGAGTCCGAGCTCGAAGTCGGGGCCCAGTGGCTCGCGCAGGTACAACGCCGCGCCCGTCGCGCGGCGCGAGCTCTCCAGCGCCGACACGACGATCTGGAGCATCTGTTCGACTTGCAAGGTGTGAGCGAGCTCGCGCCGCGCCTTCCCGACCGCGCGCTCGAGATCGACGCGTTCGCGGAAGAAGGCGCGATGGATGTACTGCTCCACCTTCTCGCGCATCGGCTCGAACAGCACCATGATGACGATCGCCGCGAGAACGGCGTTGAGATACATCGTGTTGAAGCCGCCGACCAGGACGACGAACACGTAGAAGATGCCGGCGACCGAGAACGCCAGCGCCGTGCTCACCAGCAGCTGTCCCAGGATGTCGTACAGGTCGACGAGGCGATCGCGCGTCATCGATTCCGCCAACACGAACAGGAACACGATGCTCAGCACTTGCCCCACCGGCGGAAGCGGCGCGCCGATGAACCACAGGAAATCAGCCAGGCTGAACGCCGCGGCGAGCGCGCCGATCAACACCAGGAAGCGCACGCGCCGCTGCGTCGCGCGCGAGCGGCTGCGCTCGCCGCGCAAGAGCAACGACCAGAGCCCGGCCGCCAGCAGACCGAACACATACAGGAAGACCGCGCCGCGCACGAGCGCGTGCATGTGCTGCGGCAACATCACCAGGAACAGCACCGGCAACATCAGCACGCCGGCGACACGCAACAGCGTCGAGCGTCGCCCGGGCTGCGGCACGATGGCCTCGAACAGGTGCAGCGCGAACTGCGGCAGCAGCACCGCGAGTACGGCCGTGAAGTGCGCCCAGACGTCGGCGCGCACGAAGTGGTACAGCCACTGCGCGAGGTACCAGAGGCCGATATCCGCTGCGAACGCCGCCAGGAAGAACTGCGAGCGACGCGCCCGCCCGCGCAGCAGGATGGAGACCGCGATCGCGAGCGCGAGTGCGCCACAGAACAGCGAGGTCCGCGTCCGGAGATCCACTCAGCGCCTCCGCCGCCTGGACGCTCTTCGGCCAGCAGCCTGCCGGCTCGCGCTCAGTGCCCTGCCTGCGCGGTACCCGACTGGGTATCGGCCGTGCCGTTCGTGCTGTCGTTGCTCGAGCCGGAGCTCGACGTTCCGCTCGGGTCCGGGTGCCAGGGATCCGGCGTCGGCTTGCGCGGGTCCACCATGCCGCCGCCCCAGGGGTCGGGTGTCGGCTTCGACGGGTCGACGGCGCGCGGCTTGCCACCGGTCGACTGCACGACGATAGCCGGCTGCTGCTCGCCGAGTGACTGGCTGCCTTCTCCGAGCTGGCCCTGATCGTCGCCGTCCGCCACCTGCACGGCGCAAGCGCCGGTGGATACCGCCAACAGCATCGAAAATAGCCACAGTGAGCGGCTCATGAAGCGTCCTCCTCGGTCCCCAACAGCCCGTACTGTTTGACGAGCTGACTCAAGCGCGGACGCTTCATGCCGAGCACGGAAGCGGCGCGCGTGATGTTTCCCCCGGTGTCGGCCAGCGCTTGTGCGATGCATTCGCGTTCGATGGAACGCTTCGAGATCGCCGAGACTGACCCCGGCGTCGCGGATCTCGCGGTAGGCGACGCCCGCTACGGGCTCCTCGGCCAGCGCCGCCGTCGCGGTTGCGGCTGCCGGTTCGACCGACGCGGGATCCTGCGCCGGCGCCTGCAGCGGATCGCCCGACGGCGCAGCGCGATCGAGCGCGAGCTTGCGCAGCGTATCGACGTGCTCGATCAGATCCGAGGCGTGCAGCACGTCGCCGTTGGCGAACAGCGACGCGGCGCGCAGCGCGTTCTCGAGCTCGCGGACGTTGCCCGGCCAGCGGTGCCTCGACAGGAGCTCCAGCGCGTCCGCGGCCATCGGCATCTTGACCTCGCCGCGCTCGCCGGCGATGCGCTCGAGGATCGCGTCGCAGAGCAGGGGCAGATCGTCAGGCCGCTCGCGCAGCGCGGGCACGTCGAGCGTGATGCCGCTCAGACGATAGTAGAGGTCTTCGCGGAACGCGCCGCTCGTCACCATCTCCTGCAGATCACGGTTCGTCGCGCACACGATGCGCACGTCCACCGGGATCGGCGCGTTGCCGCCGACGCGCTCGATGCTGCGCTCCTCCAGAACCCGGAGCAGGGCGACCTGCGTGCGCGGTGAGATGTCGCCGATCTCGTCGAGGAACAGCGTGCCGCCGTTGGCGCGCTCGAAGCGACCGCGCTTGCGCGCGCCAGCGCCGGTGAACGCGCCCTTCTCGTGGCCGAACAGCTCCGACAGGAGCAGTGACTCGACCAGGGCGGCGCAGTTGACCTTGACCATCGGGCCGCTCGCGCGCGCGCTCGCCGCGTGGATGCCCTCCGCGACCAGCTCCTTGCCCGTTCCGCTCTCGCCGTGGATGAGCACGGTCGCGTCCGTGCGCCCGACGCGCTGCACCGACGCGAGCAGCGCGCGCACCGCCGGGTGACGTCCGACGAAGCTCACGGTCCGCTCGCCCTGCCGCCCGCGGGACGCCGGAGCGGAAACTGGCGCGTCGACTTGTTCCTCGGGCTCTTCCAGGGTCACGCGCTCGAGCCGGGCCAGCCTGAGCAGGTCGCGGCGTACCAGGTACGACTCGCGCAGCTCGCGGCCGAGCGTCTGGCAGACTTCGTCGCGAAGCGCCGCGGCCGCACTCACGTGCTGCACCGCGCGCGGCATGTCGCCGGCACCGAGCGCGATCTCCGCGACGAGCACGTGCGCCTCGCGCGCGAGCTCCTCGTCGCCGCTCTCCCGCGTCTTCATCACTGCGGCGTCGGCGAGCGCGGTCACGTCGCGACCGGCCGCGCGCTCGACCATGGCGGCGAGCAGCGCGACCTCGCCGTTGGCAAACGGGGACGCCGAGAGCTGCTTGGCCTGCGACAGCTCCGTCTCGGCGCGGGCGACCGAGCCGTCCTCGAGCGCGACGCGCACCGCGAGCCGATGGCACTCGGCCAGCTTGTCGCCGTCGCTGGCCTGGGCGGCGGTGCGCAGCCCGGCGCGGATCTCGCGATCCGCTTCCAGCGTGCGCCCGCGGGCGAGATGGGCGCGGGCGGCGGCGAGCGCGAGCTCCGCCAGGCGCGGCGCGGGCGCGCCGGGACCGAGCGCTTGCCGGCCGAAACGCAGGCCTTGTTCCGCCTGGTCGATCAGGCCGAGGCGCATGCGCAGCTCGACCAGGTTCGTCACGTCGCGCGCGAAGCCCAGGCGATCGCCGAGCCGACGCCGCACCACAATCGCGCGCTCCGACAGGGCGAGCGCTTTGCCGTAGTCATGGCGATCGATCGCGAGCACGGCCAGGTTGCTCAGCGCGAAGCCCACGGCGCGGAGCTCGCCGCGCTTCTCGGCGTCCGCGAGCACCTGCGCGAGCATCGGGCGCGCTTCGTCGTAGCTGCCGCGCGACAACAGCGCGATCGCACGGTTCACCCGGGCGCGCAGCTCGGCGATGGTTTCGCCGGCCAGCGAAGCGTCACACGCGTCCCCGGCGAAGTGCGCGTCGGCGGCGTCCCATTCCGCGCGCGCCAGCAGCAGCTTGCCGAGCAGGTTCTGGGCGCCGAGCCTGACGCGGGCCACGCCGGAGGCCTGCTTCACGGCGCAAGCTAGCGACTCCGCTTGCTCCAGATCGCCGCTCGCGTAGCGGACCTCGGCGAGATCCACGGCGACCTCGAGGCGCGTCTCGTCGTCGCCCGCGAGCTCGCGCGCTCGGGACAGAGCGGCCTCGGCGGACACCAGATCGCCGCGCGCGAGCGCCGCGCGTCCCAGCACGAATGCGGCGCGCGCGCCCGGGTCGGCCGAGGCGGCGGCCTGCGCCCACTCGAGCGCGACGTCGACGTCGCCCAGCGACAGCGCCAGCTCCGCGCCGCGGATGCGCGTCGAGGCGTTCGCCGGCAGCGCGCCGACCACCACGTTCCAGCGACGCCACAGCTCGGAGCGGCTGTTGGCATCGGCAGCGAGCGCGAACGCGCGCTGCATCGCTTGCTCGGCGGCGGCGGCGTCGCCGGCTTCGGCGAGAAGCTCGGCGGCGCGGACGAACGCCCAGGGATCGCCCGTGAAAGCCCGGGCGAGCGCGGCCGCGACGCGCGTGCGATCCGACGCGTCCGGGCTGCCCGGCGTCGCCAACGCGCTCGCCGCCACGAGGCCGTCCGCGATCTCCACGAGCCCCGCGGCCGCGAGCGACGCCGTCGCGTCTCCGTCGTCGAGATCCGCGATCGCGGCCAGCGGCCAGGCGCGTCGCGCCAACCCGAGCCGGCGCAGCAGCGCTTCGGCGTCGGGCGAGTCGAGCCGCACCGGCGCGCGTCGTGGCTCCGCTGCGCCGAGCGCCTGCGCCCAGCCTTCGAGGCTGCCGAGCTCGTCGCCGCGCGCGCGTCGCTGCTCGACGGCAAATGCCTCCCACCAGCGCGCGAGCGCGGCGTCGTCCAGCTGCGCGGGTACGTCGAACCAGCTGGCGCCGGCGCCGCGGAACGCCACGTCTGCGGGCACCACGACGACGAACAGCGCACCGCCCGGATTGTCGGCGATGGCGTCGCACACCGCCTCGTCCCAGGCCGACGCATCGAGCAGCGGCACGATCACCACCGCACGCCGCGCCGTCGCGCGCCCGACGATAGCGTGGGCGATGTCCGCGGCGTCGTGCGGGATCGCGTCGGCGCCGAGGCGCAGCGCCGCGTCGCGGAAGCCGCTGTCGACGTGCGCGTGGGCGGCACGCACGACGTCGCGTCCGAGCGCCCGCGCGCGCCGCGCCACGTGCCCCGCGATCGCGTGCACATGCTCGGCGTTCGGCACGCGCACCGCGAGCACGCCCGTCGTCTGCGCCAGACGCACGACGTCGTCGAGCAGCTCGAACGAGGGGTGCTCGTCCGCCGCATCGCGCACGCGCGTTGCGACGGCACCCGGGTGGGAAACCGCGGCGGCCAAGGTGGACGAAATCTAGCTTTATTGCTGCTGTCCCGCAACGAGGCGATCGCTCGACGCGGGCCTCCCGGGCGCGATCAGCGGCGCTTCACACGCTGCGCTCGTCCAGCTCCGCCGGAATCGGGTCGTGCGGCTGGAGCTTGCCGGTCCGGCGCGGAAGCGCGCCGCCGCCGGTTCCGCGCCGGATCGGCATCCCCTAGAACATGTTCTACACGAGCCAGGGCCTGCGGCGACGTGTCGCCCAGGGCCCGCGCCAGCGGGATCTGCGCGCGCGTGACGGCAATGTACAGCGCGGCGAGCTCCGGCGCGTGACGGCGGATGCGCGCGAGGTGCGCGCCCACCGCGGCCGCGTCGCCGCGGCGCACGGGGCCGGTGAGCGCGTCGGGCAGGCCGAGCGCCGACACGTTGCCGGCGACGCTCGCGAGCAGAGGACCGAGCACGTGCGGCACGTCGCGCGCGGGCACGCCGGCGAGCGCCAGCAGCCGCGCGCCCGCGGCCGCCAGCGCGGTCGCGCCGTTCGCGACCAGGCCGCCGGCCGCGTGATAGAGCGCGCGATCCAGGTCGGGCCACGCGCGCGCGGTCATGCCCAGCGTGCGCGCGAGCCGCCGCGCGCGCGCGACCGCGACGCGATCGCCCGACACCAGCATGGCGCCGCCGCGGAGCTCCGGCACGCGCGATGGCGACGCGAACGAGATCATCGGATGCGCTTGACCGACGCCGGCCGAGGTCGCGCGGAGCGGCGCGAGCACCTCGGCGTCGAGCACGCCCGCCAGGTGCACGACCGCGGTGCGGCGCGTGACTTCGAGTCTCGCGCGCGAGCTTCGGCAGCGCGTCGTCGCGCACGGCGAGCAGCAGCAAATCCGCGTCGATCGGGCGCGCCGGGATGCCGCGGCGCAGGGCGCGCAAGCTCACGCTCGCGCCGGCGGCGCGGAGCGCGCGCGCCAGGCTCCGCCCGACCTTTCCCGCGCCGAGGATCGCGACTCTCATCGGTACAGGCCGCGCTCTTCGATGTACGCGAGCACGCGCGCCGGCAGCATCCGCGACAGCTCCCGATCGACATCCGGCGTGCCGCGGCGGCGCGCACAGCTCGCGCACGCGGGTAGACGAGACGTCGGGCAGCACCGCCGGCGGCGCCCCCGGCCGGTCGACACCGACGCGACCGAGCACGAACGGCGGCGCGAGCGCGCTCACCTGGTCGAAGGCGTGCCACTTGTCGGTCTCGCCGAGGACGTCGGCGCCGATCACCAGGCGGAAACGCGCGCCGGGGCGCTCCGCCGCGAGCGCGCGCAGCGTGTTCAGCGTGTAGCTCGGCGTCTCCAGCCGCTCCTCTATGCGCGAGATCTCGACGCCGGGGATCCACGCCATCGCGCGCTCGCACATCGTCGCGCGATCCTCGAAGCTGGCGAGCCGCTTGTCGAAGGCGTGACTGAATACCGGCACCACCAGCACGCGCTCGAAGCCGCACGCGGACAGCAGATACGTCGCCGCCAGCACGTGGGCGACGTGCGGGGGATTGAAGCTGCCACCGTAGAACGCGACGAGCATCGGTCGGCCCTCGCGCTACTCGTCCGTACCGCTGACCCGGAGCTTCGCCTGCCGGGCCGCGATCAGTCGCTCGCGACGCACCTCCCGACCCGCGCTGTCGAAGAGCGTGAGGTGGATCCCATCGTCGTGATCCTCGAGCGTCATCACGCCGAAATGATCGAGGTGCCCGGGCGCGAGGAACCAACGCGAGCCGACCTGCTTGACCAACGGCTGCGCGCTCTTGCCGAACACCAGCAGCGACGCCGGCAGGATGTCTTCCTCGTCGAGGTCCGCCTTGTCGTGCGTCATCACCACGATCTTGCCGTTCAACAGCTCGATCACGCATTTGCCGTCGCCGGGCAGCGACTCGAACACGCTGAGCGCGCGACGTTCGCGCTCGGCGACCAGGAACGAGTCGATCTCCGCCGGCGTCGCCACGGCGCAGGCCTTGACCGCGCGCTGCCAGATCGCGCTGTCGTCCGGCTCGTCGCCGACCAGGCGCTCCGCCCAACGACGGACCACGCGCTCCAGCGCCTGATCGAGCCCGAGGTACACCGCGCGGTCCACGGCGATGTCCTGGAACAGGAACTGGACCGCGCGCTCCAGCGCTTCCTCGTGGTCCACGGCGGGACCAAGCAAACCAAGCCGCATCCGATCCGCGGGACAGTAGCACCTGCCCGGACCCCGCGGACACAGGCGCCGTCAGGGGGCTGGTTTGCCGGTCCGGCGCGGAACCCAGCGCGAGGGCGCGGAAACCGCCCTGACCGGCGGGCTTGAACGCCGCTCCCGGACGTGGCGGAGTCGCCCTGCCACCGCATGCACCGCATGGCCCACCGCATCTCGCGCCCGACCGATCCCGTCACGCTGACCCACGACGGGACGCGCATCACGGCGGAGCGCGGCGAGCCGATCGCGCTCGCGCTGATCGCCATGGACCGCGGACCGCTGTCGCGCAGCAGCAAGCTGCACCGGCCGCGCGGCGCGTTCTGCCTGCGCGGCGCGTGCGAAGGCTGCCTGGCGCGGGTCGACGGCGTGCCCAACGTGATGACGTGCCGGCGCGCCGTGCGCGGCGGCGAGGTGGTCGAGACGCAGAACGTCGTGGGCACGCGCCACGTCGACGTGCTGCGCGCCACGGATTTCCTGTTCCCGAACGGGATGGATCACCATCACCTGCTGGCCGGCGTGAGCGGCGTGTCGCAGGTGGTGCAGGGCATCGCGCGACGCATCGCCGGGCTTGGTCGCCTGCCCGACCAGGTCCGCCCGGCGCGCGCGGCGACCCGCCGCGAGCTCGACGTGCTGGTCGTCGGCGCGGGCGCCGCGGGGCTCGGCGCGGCGCGCGTGCTCGGCGCGCGCGCGCTGATCGTCGACGACGAGCTCGCGCCGGGCGGGACGCTCGCGCTTGCCGACCCGGACGCCGCCCGCGCGCTCGTCGACCAGGCGCGCGCCAGCGGCGCGACGATCGAGATCGAGACGACGGCGATCGCGCTGCTGCGCGAGCCCCCCGACGCCGCGGGGCGGCTCCACGCCGTGCTCGTCGGACCGGGCGGCGCGACGCTGGTCGTCGCGCGCGCCGGTGATCGTCGCGAGCGGCGCCCAGGACACGCCGCCTTTGTGCGGCGACAACGACCTGCCCGGCGTGATGAGCGCGCGCGCCGGCCTCCGGCTGTTGCGCGGCGGCATCGCGCCGGCCGAGCGCGTCGTGCTCGCCGGCGCGGGCGCCGCCGGCGACGCGTTCGCGCGCGCGGCGGGCGGCGCCGTCGGCGTCACGCGCGTCGAGCTCGAGAGCGTGCTGCGCGTCACGGGCCGCGCGAGCGTGCGCGCGGTGGTCGTGCGCGACGGCAAGCGCGAGCGCCGCATCAAAGCCGGCGCGCTGCTCGTGGACGCCCCGCGCGCGCCGTCGTTCGAGCTCGCCGTCCAGGCCGGCGCCGCGACGCACTACGACGCCGCGCGCGGCTTCGCGCCGACGGTCGACGAAGCCGGCCGCGCCGCGCCGGGCGTGTGGTGTGCCGGGGAAGTGGCCGGCGCGGCGCGGAATTCCGTGGACGACGGCGAGCGCGTCGCCCGCGCCGTGGCGGCCACGTTGGGCGGTCGACGTGAGCTCGGGCGCGCGGGCGTGACGCGGGGTTCCGCGCCGGACCGGCAAACCTTCAGGTATCCATCAGCGGGCCGAACAGCGACAGGCCGCCGGCGACGAACACCAGATCGAACACGCCCATCAGCTTGAAGTAGTCGCCGAGCTCGCCGACCGGCGCGCCGCCGAGCAGCTCGCGCGTCGCAGCCACGGCGGCGAGCAGCGTCGGCGACAGCAGCGGGAAGAGCACGATGGCCAGGATCAGGTCGCGCGCCTGCGTGCGCACGGTCATCGATCCGAACAGCGTGCCGGAGGCGGCGATGCCCGGCGTCGCGAACAGCGCGATGGTGGCCAGCCCCGGACCGAGCTTCACGAGATCGACGGCGAACAGCAGCGCCGCGGCGGGCATCACGACGAGCTCGACGATGGTCAGGAACACGAACACGCCCAGCGCCTTGCCGGCGAAGATCGCGCTGCGCTCGAGAGGCGCGACCAGCAGGGCGTCGAGCGCGCCCTCGTCGCGCTCGCGCTGCCACGTGCGACCGAGCGCCAGCACCGCGGCGAAGGCGATCGACACCCAGATCACGCCGGACGCCACCAGCTGGCGCGTGGACGGCCCGCCGTAGAAGGCGAGCGACGCCATGATCACGACCAGCAGCGCGAAGAAGCCGCTGGTCGTGACGACCTCGCCGGTCCGGAGCTCGATGGCGAGATCCTTGCCGAGCAAGATGCCGGCCTGGGCGACCCAACCGGGGAGCCGCTGGACCGGGCGCGCCGAGTCGCCGGTTGTTGAAGCAGCGCCTTCGGCCACGGCCGGCGATGCTAGTCCAGGCGACGGCGCCGCGCGAGCGGCGAGGTGACGATCCTCGATGGCAAGACGCGCCGGCCGTGATTAGGATGCCGGCAAGCCATGGCCAAGGTACGCGTCGAGCACATCTTCAACTGCAGCGAAGACACCTACTGGGACAAGCTCTTCTTCGAGGAAGAGTACAACCGGCGGATGTTCAAGGACGGGCTGGGCTTCCCGGTCCACGAGCAGATCAAGCAGGAGGACACGGGCGACGCCATCGTGCGCGTGACCGACGTGGTGCCGAAGCTCGGCGACATGCCGGCCGCGCTGAAGAAGCTCGTCGGCGAGGGCGTCGGCTACCGCGAAGACGGCCGCTTCGACAAGAAGACGCGCCGCTACGAGATCAAGGTCACGCCGAACAAGCTGGCCGACAAGCTCCACATCACCGGCACGCTGTATACGGAGCCCGCCGGCGAGGGAAAGTGCAAGCGCGTCTACGAGGGCAACGTCGAAGCGAAGATCTTCGGCGTCGGCGGCATGCTCGAGAAGCGCGTCATCGGCGACCTCGAGACGAGCTACGCCAAGGCGGCGACGTTCACCAACGACTACATCAAGGAGAAGGGCCTGTAGGGCCCCGTCCGCGCCGGCTGCGCTAGTCGCTCGCGGGCTTCTTCGCCGCGGCCTTCTTGGCGGGCTTCTTCGCGGGCTTGGCCGGAGCAGCCTTCGCAGCCGCGGCCGCGCGCTTGGCGCGCTTCGCGGCGGCGTCGTGCAGGTCGAGCAGACGCGGGGTCGGGTAGCTCTCGAGCCGCGACTTGTAGCCCGCGTCCTTCGTCCGCTTCTCGACGGCGACGATCGCGTCGACCAGCTTGGCGCGACTACCGAAGCGCTCCTTCACGGAACCGAGCGTGTCAATCAGACGCAGCAGCTTGGCGTTCGAGACGCGAGCGAGCCCCTTCGTCTCGTTCACGCGATCGAGCCAGAGCTCGTCGGTGGCGAGCTTCTGCACCGCGGCGACCAGCTTCTCCTTGTCGCCGTACTTTTCCTTGACCACGCTGACAGGCGTCTTCTTCATCGGGGACTCCCAAAGGGGCGGCGTTTCTAGCAACCTTGCCGGGGCAGCGCAACCGCCGATGCCAGCGACCGGCCCCATGACCGGGAAGCCTTGTCGGCCCGGCGCGGAATCCTGTGGCCCGCGGCGCGTTCGTTCCGTGGCGGTGGCCGCGCCGCGGCCACCAAATGCCAGCCGCACCGAGCGGACCCCATCTCGTGGCCGTCACGCGGCCACGAAATGCCAGCCGCACCGACCGGACCCCTTCTCGTGGCCGTCGCGCGGCCACGAAATGCCAGCCGCACCGAGCGGACCCCATCTCGTGGCCGCGGCGCGGCGGCGCGGCGCGACGGACGCGACGCGACGCGCGCGACGGAAGCGACGGACGCGCGGAGCGGGGCGGCGCGACGGGCGCGACGCGACGCGACGCGACGCGACGGCGCGGCGCGGCGCGGCGCGGCGGACGCGGTGTGGAAGTGGGGCGCGGGCGAGGGGCGCGGCGTGACGTGTGGCGACAGCTTGGGATTCCGCGCCGGACCGGCATTATCCCGGTTCGTTCGGCAAGCGTTTGTCGGCTCGGGAGCCGCATGGTAACGCGGCGGCGCATGGCTCCGCCGCGCGTTCGCTTCGCCCCTTCTCCGAGCGGGTACCTGCACATCGGCGGGGCCCGGACGGCGCTGTTCAACTGGTTGTGGGCCCGCAGCCAGGGCGGCGCGTTCGTGCTGCGCATCGAGGACACGGACCAGGATCGGTCGAGTCTGGACAGCGTGCGGGCGATCCTGGACTCGATGAAGTGGCTGGGGCTCGACTGGGACGAGGGGCCGGAGGTGGGCGGACCGCACGGTCCGTACTTCCAGAGCGAGCGCAAGGCGCTGTACCGCGACGCGACCGAACAGCTGATCCGCACCGGGCACGCCTACCGCTGCTACTGCACGAAAGAGGAGCTGGACGGCCAGCGCGCGGCGCTCAAGGCGCGCGAGCCGAAGGCGCAGTTCACCTATCCAGGCACCTGCCGCGTGCGCACCGACCAGCCGGATCTACCGCACGTGGTGCGTTTCAAGTCGCCGCAGACGGGCATGACGAGCTTCGCCGACAAGGTCTTCGGCACGATCAGCACGCCGAACATCACGCAGCAGGACTTCGTGCTGGTGCGCACCGACGGCTATCCGCTCTACAACCTGGCGGCGGTCATCGACGATCACGCGATGGGCATCACGCTGGTCGCGCGCGGTCGCGACCACATCGGCAACACGCCGCAGCAGCTGCTCATCTACGACGCGTTCGGCTGGGAGCCGCCGGAGTTCGCGCACTTGCCGATGATGCTGTCGCCGAAGGGCGACAAGCTCTCCAAGCGCAACGCCGACGTCGGCGTGCAGGACTACCGCGATCGCGGCTACACGCCGATGGGCGTGCTGAACTATCTCGTGCGCTTCGGCTGGTCCTCCGGTGACCGCGAGATCTTCAGCCGCAAGGACCTGGTCGAGTTGTTCGACTGGAGCCGCGTCGGCAAGGCCGACGGCAAGTTCGACGACAAGAAGTTCGCCGACGTGGCCTTCGAGCACCTCAAGCAGCCGGAGCTGACGAGCCTGGACGAGTACGCGAGCTGGGTCCTGCCGTTGCTCGAGAAACGTGGCCTGTCGAGTCCCGATCCCGCGGTGCTGCGTGCGGCGATTCCGCTCGTGCGCGAGCGCGCCCGGACCCTGATCGAGGCCGCGGACATGCTCGACTACTTCTTCCGCGACCCGCCGGAGCTGGACGAGAAGGCGGCTCAGAAGTTCCTGCGGCCCGAGGCGGCACCCGTGCTCGGCGAGCTCGCCGAGCGCTTCGCCGCCGTCGAGCCCTGGGAAGCGCCCGCGCTGGAGAGCGCGTTCCGCGAGTTCATCGAGGCGCGCGGCGTGAAGATGAAGGACGTCGCGCAACCCGCCCGCGTGGCGGTGACCGGACGCGGCGCGACGCCGCCGCTGTTCGACGTGATGGCCGTGCTGGGCCGGGAGCGCACCCTCGACCGCCTGGCCCGCGCCAGCGGGCCCAGCTAGGAGCCCACGCGATGCCGGGCCTCCTCGCTCTGGTGCTCGGTCCCGGCTCCGCCGGAGCCGCGGGCTCGGTGGCCCACCTGGTGGGGAAGCTCGCCCACGTGCCGCCGCCGCAACCGGTGTCGTTTCCGCTCACACCGCTCCACGACGTGTCGCTGTTCGACGTGATCCTGGACTACCCGCCGGTGAAGGCGCTGCTGCCGATCCCGATCCTGCTGCTCATCGCACCGGCGCTGTGGTGGTTCTTCCGCGACACCTGGAAGCGCCTCGACGTCGAGGCCGCCCACTACCGCATGAAGCTGGTCGAGGAGGGGCGCGCCGACTACCGGCCGCTCGCGTGCCTGAGCATCGCCGCGGTGATGCTGACGATGCAGTACTACTACGGCGGCGAGGAGTTCTACGCCGCGCAGATCCGGCCGTGGCTGACCAGCCTCGAGCCGGCCCACGCGTGGATCAAGCTCGCCAAGTACAACGAGTACTACAGCTACGTGTGGTGGGTGTTCGCGCGCGTCGCGGGCTACGTGCTGGTTCCGTTCCCGTTGTGGAAGATCCTGTTCCCGAAGGACAGCCTGCTGGACATGGGGTTCCGCACCAAGGGCTTCCTCGGACACCTGTGGATCTACGGCGTGGGCCTGGCGGTCGTCGTGCCGGTGATGCTGATCGTGAGCCACCAGCCCGACTTCGGCGGCTACTACCCGTTCTACAAGAACAGCTCCCGCAGCTGGTTCGACCTGATCATCTGGGAGGGCATCTACTTCCTCCAGTTCCTGTCGCTCGAGATGTTCTTCCGCGGTTGGATCGTCGGTGCCCTGCGCAAGACCATGGGCTCCGGCGCGATCTTCGCGATGGCGGTGCCCTACTGCATGATCCACTACGGGAAGCCGTACCTCGAAGCCAACGGCGCGATCGTCGCGGGCATCTTCCTGGGCTCGCTGGCGATGCGCACCAAGAGCATCTACGCCGGCTTCCTGGTCCACATCACCGTCGCCCTGTCGATGGACTTCCTCGCGCTGTGGCACCGACACGCATTGCCCACGCACTTCTGGGCGCCGGGCTGATCCCGCTTGACCGCGGGCACCTCACTGCGCGCCCCTCGATGACTGCGGACCCGTGACAGCCGGCCCGCCCGCGCGTCCCGCGTGACTGGCGGCCCCGTGACTGCCGGCCCGCGGCTGTCGGCTGGTTGTTGGCCCGGCGCGGAACCGGGCGCGGTCGCCGTCGCCGCACAGCGACGGCGCGGCGGCACAGCGGCGGCGTGTCCGCACGGCGGCCGCGCAAGCCGCCGTGGGCGCAAGTGTCGCCAGTGTGTCGTGTGACGAAGCGCCGACGGGACGGGATGCGCGACCGACGCGTGATCGGGAGCTCGCGTGCAGCGAGCAACGCGCCTTCGCGCCGCGGCGATCGCGGGACGCGGCGGCATCGCCGAGCGTGCGCTCACCGTTCGCGACGCCGACCTCGCTGCCGCCCCGCCTCGGCGCCGCGCCGGACCGGCAAAACCAAAAACGTCCTGCGAGACTTGCGAGGACGATTTCATCGGATCACGCTTGCCACCGCCCGGCGATTCAGGCTGAAATCCGCACCGAGAGAACCAAAGAGTGGACCAAGACACGGCGAGCGCCCCGGCAAAGGCCGCGGCACAGGGTGCAAGCGCAGCCGCAAGCGAGCGCACGAACGGTAATGGCAACGGCAACGGCAACGCCCACGGCGTGCCGTGGACCACGGCGACCGCGTCCGCGCGCTATCAGGTCGGCGGCTGGGGTACGCCATATTTCAGCGTCAACGATCGCGGCCAGGTGGAGGTACGCCCGGATCCGTCCCGGGACAGCGCCATCAACCTGTACGAGCTGACGCAGGACTTGAAGGCGCGCGGCCTCGATCTGCCGCTCCTGATCCGCTTCTCGGACGTGGTCGCGCACCGCATCCGGCGCATCAACGAGTGCTTCCAGAAGGCGATCACCGAGTACGAGTACGGCGGCACCTACCGCGGCGTGTACCCGGTGAAGGTGAACCAGCAGCGTCACCTCGTGGAGGAGGTCGTCGAGTACGGGCGCGAGTGGCAGTTCGGGCTCGAAGCGGGCTCGAAGCCCGAGCTCTTGATCGCGCTCGCCGCGATGCAGGACGCCGGCGGGCTCATCATCTGCAACGGCTACAAGGATCTGAAGTACATCGAGACGGCACTGGTCGCGCAGAAGTTCGACAAGACCGTGATCGTCGTGCTCGAGCGCATCGAGGAGCTCGACCACGTGTTCAAGGCCTCGGAGAAGCTCGGCATCAAGCCGATGCTGGGGGTGCGCGCCAAGCTCACGGCCAAGGGCGTCGGGCGCTGGGCGGACTCGGCCGGCGACCGCGCGAAGTTCGGGCTGACCACGGCGGAGATCGTGGAGCTGGTGGACCGGCTAGCGGAGCGCAACATGCTGGACTGCCTGCAACTGCTCCACTTCCACATCGGCAGCCAGATCTCGAGCATCATCCCGATCAAGAACGCCATCCAGGAAGCGAGCAACATCTACATCGAGCTCGCCAAGATGGGCTGCGCGATGGGCTACATCGACGTCGGCGGCGGCCTCGCCATCGACTACGACGGCTCGAAGACGGACTTCCACGCCAGCAAGAACTACACGCTCGAGGAGTACGCCGCGGACATCGTCGGGCACATCCAGTCAGCGTGCAACAAGGCGGACGTCCCGGTTCCCACGATCGTGAGCGAGAGCGGGCGCGCCATCGCCGCGCATCACTCGGTGCTGGTGTTCGAGGTCGTGGGCAAGAACGAGGTGCGCTTCGGCGAGGCGGTCGAGCCGAAGCCCGACGCGCACCGCTTGCTGCGTGATCTGTACGAGACGTACAAGGGCGTCGCGCCGAAGAACGTCCAGGAGTCGTTCCACGACGCGAGCCAGGCGAAAGAGGAGGCCCAGAGCCTGTTCCGCTACGGCTACGTCGGCCTGCGCGAGCGCGCCCAGGCCGAGCGGCTGTACTGGCACGTGTGCGAGAAGATCCAGGACACGCTCCGCCGCGTGAAGTTCGTGCCCGAGGAGCTGTACGGCCTCGAGCGCACGATGAGCGCGATCTACTACTGCAACTTCAGCGTGTTCCAGTCGGCGCCGGACATCTGGGCCATCGACCAGCTGTTTCCGATCATGCCGATCCATCGTCTCGACGAGGAGCCGGAGGTCAGCGCCACGCTCGCCGATCTGACGTGCGACAGCGACGGCATGATCGACCACTTCATCGACGTCGAGGACGTGGCGCGCACGCTCGACGTGCACAAGCTCCGGGCGGGCGAGCCGTACTACATGGGCCTGTTCCTGAACGGCGCTTACCAGGAGATCCTCGGAGATCTGCACAATCTGTTCGGCGACACCAACGCCGTGCACGTGCGCGTCGGCGACGGCGGCAGCTACACGGTGCGCCACGTGATCAAGGGCGACAGCGTCTCGGACGTGCTCCGCTACGTGGAATACGTGCCGGAGAACATGATCGAAGCCGTGCGCCACCAGGCCGAGCGCGCCGTCAGCGCGGGCCGGCTCAGCAACGAGCAGATGCGCACGCTGATGCAGCACTACGAGCAGGCCCTGCGCTCGTACACGTATCTCACCGAAGACGAATAGCGCCGCGCCGCGGAAGTCGGCGGGCACCGGAACCCACGGCTCCGCGGCAGGGCTGCCGCCGCCGCGCGGGATTCCGCGCCGGAGCGGCATCCTGATGCAGGGAATGCGCGGGCTGGGCCCGGGCGTTACGGGCGTTACGGGCGTTACGGGGCGTCAGCGTTCCTCTTCCTGGACGTCGCCGACCCAGGCCAGCTACGATCCGTGGAAGTCCCCGATGTCCGTGAGCTTCGTCCTGCCAGCACTCCGCCGCTTGCCGCTTGCCGGGCTGGGCGCGCTCGCGGTGCTGACCCTGAGCGACGCGGGCCACGCCGACATCTACAAGACCGTGGACAAGAACGGGGTCATCAGCTTCACGAACACGCCGTCGCACAAGAGCTCGTCGCTGGTCGCGCGCGAACGGCCGAAGGCGTCGAAGCTGCCGGCGTTCATGCCCGGCGACGCCTCGCCGGAGCGCTTCGCCCGCTACGACACCTGGATCCGCCAGGCGGCGACGCTCTACCAGATCCCGGAGGAGCTGGTCCGCGCGGTGATCAAGGTGGAGAGCGATTTCGATCCGCGCGCGGTCTCGCAGGCGAACGCGCGTGGTCTGATGCAGCTCGTGCCCCAGACGGCCGAGCGCATGATGGTCACGGACGTGTTCGATCCGCGGCAGAACATCTTCGGCGGCGTGCGCTACCTGCGCGTCCTGGCGAATCTCTTCAACGGCGACCTGGAGCTCACCATCGCGGCGTACAACGCCGGCGAGAACGCCGTGATGCGCTCCGGCGGCATTCCGCCGTACGCGGAGACGGTCGACTACGTGGCGCGCGTCGTCACCTGGTACCGCTACTATCGCGCGGCTAGCGTCGCGGCGCGCCGCTAGCCGCGCTTCGAGGGCTTGCGCTTCGCGCGCGCCTTCGGCTTGTAGCCGGCGAGGGCGTTCTCCAGCTCGGTCTTCACGCGCTCCACCAGCTCCGGCGGGGAGACGACGCGCGCGCGCTGGCCCCACTCGAGCACCCAGCTCGTGACCTGGTTCAGGTCACCGATGGTCATGGTCAGGCGCACGCCGCCCCCGGCCAGGGTGGAGAGCTTCTGCGTGCCGTGGACCTTGCGCATGCGCACGTAGTCGGCCGCGCGCGCGTCGAAGTCGATGACGACCTTGTGGCGTTCACGCGAGCGCCACACGCCGAGCTCGCCCTGGAAGTAGTCGTCGATGTCGAACCCCGCGGGGAGCTGGAAGCGCTCCGTCACGGCGCACTGGGTGTCGCGCATGCGATCGAGCACCAGCGTGCGTATCTCACCTCGCCCTACGTGATAGCCCACGCAGTAGATCGAGTCGCGATGCAGCACCATCGCGTACGGGTGGATGACGATGCGCTCCTCCGCCTCGCGCCCGGCGCTGCGGTAGCGCAACGTGAGCGGCCGGAGATCACTGACGGCCTGGAAGAGGTCGTCGAGCTCCTCGGTCTTCTCGGCGTAGTTCTTCGGCGCGAACGGGAGATAGAGGAATCGATCCTCGAGCCGCGCGTCGGCGAGGCCCGCGTTCGGTCCGCGACCCGGCCTCTGGGCGAACGTCAGGAGCTTGCCGACCGCCATGTCAATCTCCTCGAACAAGGCGGAGCCGCGCATCGGCTCGAAAATCCTGCGCGCCGCCAGGAGCGCGTAGGCCTGCGTGCGCCGGAGCTCGACTTTCCTGGGGATTTCGTTGGGTCGGATGCGCCAGAGCAGCGGGCCCCCGCCGCGCGTCTGGCTGGGCTCGAGGTCGTACTCGCGCTCCACCTCCTTGAGGTAGCGGCGCATCGTGCGCGTCGTCACGTCGAGCGCGTCGGCGAGCTCGTAGAGCGAGAGCCCCCGCGGGTGCTTCTCCAGAAGCTCGCGTAGACGGTCGATCCGCCGATGCTGCGTGAAGCGGCCTTCTGGTCTACCTACCGCTGATTTCACTGTGACTGTGAACCGGGCTACCAAGCCCGGGCCGCCGCGTAAACCAAAGACCGACGAAGTACCCTCCACATTCCTTCAACGAGCCCCTCCTGCCGGAGGAGACTCCATGGTAACGTGGGGGCTTGGGTCGGCGGTCTACACGCCGGCCTGCTCGTCACGCTCCACGGATGCGATTCGGTCCGTGTAGTGGGCGGGCGATTCTTCTAGAGCGCGCGCATCCGGGGCGGCGCTCGAACTTCGAAGGAACTGCCATGTCGAGCATCTCCGCCTTGCGGCCGCGCCGAGCGCGCGGACTCCTCTGGAGCCTAGCAGTCGGACTGACAATCCTCGCGGCCTTGCTCATCTCGAGATCAATCTCGGCGGCCGAGCCCGCGGTGTGCTCGTCGCCGAACCCGGCGGACTGGCCCGCGCCGGCCAAGCCGTACTTCATGATCATCGTCGACACCTCGGGGTCGATGGACAGCGGCGTCGGATCGACGGACTCGTGCGGCTACGGCACGGACCGCAACGCACACGCCCGGTGTGCCGTGAGGAACACGGTCCAGGCGTTTTCCGGCGAGGCGAACTTCGGGCTTGCCTCGTACGCGTGGCGGTACACGGGGTGCAACGGCGCGCAGTGCCCGACCTCCGGAAACCGGACCGGCTTCGGCTGCACCTACGAGCTCACATCCAACGACAACAATTTCTGCGGTCCTCGGGGTAGCGACCCGGCCATCAGCGCCACGAACAACCTTCACCTGGGCGCCTACATCGAGGTGCCGATGCTCCAGGATCACTTCTGGTCCTCGCCGCCGGCGCCCTCGAACGTGGGCACGATCCTCAGCTACGTCGACAACGACTGTACGAACAACATCGAGCTTGGAAAAGTCAGCAACACGCCGCTGGGCGGGTCGCTGTACAACATGTACCAGTACTTCAGCGGCTCCTATGTCGACCCGTTCAGCGGCAGTACGCTCGCGACGCCTGTCGGCCCGAACGGCTTGGAGCGCAGTTGCCGTGCACTGAACGTGATCCTGATCACGGACGGTGACGAGACGTGCGACGGCACCAGCCCGACCCCCATCGCCGGCGGCTGCCGCAGCGGACAAGGCGCGTACCTGAACAACTCCAACGAGCGCCTGGCCAGCTACGAAGCCGACAAGATGTGGACCAACGGTGTCACCGTCAACGGCCAGAATTTCAAGGTCAAGACGCACGTGATCGGCTTCTCCGGCGCGTCCACCACGGCGCTGGACCACATCGCGGCGTGCGGAGGATCCGGCGCCAGCTACAGCACCGCGAACGAGGCGGACCTGTCGTCCGCCCTGGCCGCCATCATCGGCGGCGCGATCAAGCCCGAGGACTGCAACAACGCCGACGACAACTGCAACGGATGTACGGACGAGGGCTACAAGCACTACTGCAACGAGAACCGCACGCCCTCGACGAACCCGACGCAGCTCGGCCAGTGCTGCTCGGCAACGCGTGCGACGTGCCTGTCGACGTACCAGGGCACCATCAACGCCGGCAATCCGCAGGGCGATCGCTGGTGGCTGCCGTGCTGGACGCCGACCGCCGGCGATCTAACGCCGGAGAAGGATTGGCTCTGCAACAATCCGGGCGAGGTCTGCGACGACAAGGACAACAACTGCGACCAGACGATCGACCCGGCGAACCTGACGACGAACACCAAGGACGAGGGCTACAACAAGTGCGGTAGCCCGCTGCACTGTCCCATCGCCGAGACCTGCGACGGCACGGACCAGGACTGCGACAACATCGTCGACAACAAGGCGGGTAGCTCCATCGCCTACAGCGCGTGTCCGAACAACTGCCAGCCGAGTCAAGAGATCTGCGACGGCTGCGACGACGACTGCAACGGCACGATCGACGACGGCATCGCGCCGATCAGCTGCGGCTTCACGCCGCCGGCGAACTGCGCCGGCACGGAATCCTGCCAGGCGATCAATCCGGCAACAGTCACGACCTACGTCGACGGGAGCGGACACACCTGCGTCAACGGCGGAGGAACCTGGGGCGCGTGCACCGGGCAGACGACGAGCGCAGAAACCTGCAACGGCATCGACGACGACTGCAACGGGATCATCGACGACGGGGTGCCGACCCTGCCCTGCGATGTGCCCGGCGGGACGTACAACTACGGCCCGAACAGCCAGTGCAAGCGCGGCGTCAAGCAGTGCGTGAGCGGCACCTACGGCGCCTGCACCGGCTACGTCGGCCCCAGCGCCGAGATCTGCGACGGCATCGACAACGACTGCAACGGCTCGGTTGACGACAACATCCCGGGTCTGGGACAGCCGTGCGGCTCCGCCACCGGTCAGTGCCAGAAGGGCGTCACGGCTTGCGACAGCACCCTCGGCCAGATCGTGTGCCAGGGCGGCACCCCGCCGAAGCCCGAGACGTGCAACGGCGTCGACGACGACTGCAACGGCGTCACCGACGACAATCTGACGGACGCGCCGACGGCCGGGAACACGGGCTGCTGGAAGGAGCCGGCGGGCAGCTGCACGCCGGCGTGCAGCTTCCACAACTACAACTGGTGTCCGCCCGCGGGCGCGACCTGCCAGGGCCTGGGCACGCTGAAGACGCCGTGCGCGACGGGAGCGCTGACCTGCGCCGGCACCAACGGCTGGACCTGCTCCAACCCGAAGAAGCCGGGCTCCGAGGTCTGCGACGGCGTCGACAACGACTGCAACGGGCAGACGGACGAGAGCCTCGGTTCGCCCGTCGGGGACGCCTGCGGCTCGAGCACCGGCGAGTGCAAGCCCGGCGTCAACGCCTGCGACAACGGCACGATCGTCTGCCAGGGCGGTCAGGGACCGATCCAGGAAGTGTGCAACGGCAAGGACGACGACTGCGACGGCCAGATCGACAACGGAGTCGGGCTCGGTGGCGCGTGCTCGGCGACCTACGACACCACCCAGTATCCGGGCGACCGCAGCCAGGGCCAGTGCAAGCCGGGCACGCTCGAGTGCGATCCCGGCGGTTCCGGCCAGACGATCTGCAACGGCGGCGTCGGCCCGTCGCCGGAGATCTGCGACGGCATCGACAACGACTGCGACGGCCTGATCGACGAGCCCGGCGCAGCGCCGGACGGCATCGACGGCTCGGTCGACCCGAGCGATCCCACGAAGCACCTCGGCGATTCGTGCGGGTCCAGCGTGGGCGAGTGCAAGGCCGGCAAGCTCAGCTGCATCAACGGCCAGGTCGTGTGCTCGGGCGGCGTGGGACCGCAGCCGGAGATCTGCGACTGCAAGGACAACAACTGCGACGGCCAGATCGACGAGAACAACCCGGCGGTCGACGGCGGAAGCGGGGCCGCCATCTGCTCCGCGGGCAAGACGTGCGTCGAGGTGAACGCGAACTTCTGCCAGTGCGCCTCGAAGTGCGGCTCGGCCGAGTTCCCTTGCCCGCAGAGCGGAACGACCTGCGAGCAGGTGAACCAGAGCGGGACGAACCAGCCCGCCGGCAAGTTCTGCGTCAGCGACCCCTGCGGCGACTGCAGCACCAAGACGCACAAGAACGCCAACGGCGACGTGGTGTGCGGCCCGGCGGGTAGCATCCAGGACGGCGGCGCGACGCTGCCGGTCTGCACCTGCACTCCGAACGGCTGCGACAGCCCGTGCGCGGGCATCTCCTGCCCGTCGGGTCAGGAGTGCGTGCCGACCGGACCGGAGGCGGGCACCTGCCAGCAAGACACGAACTGCTTCTACTTCGGCTGCACGCAGGGCGAGGTCTGCAACGCCAAGTTGTGTGTGGACGACCCCTGCGACCCGAACCCTTGCCAGGCGAGCGAGGTGTGCAAGCCGAGCGCCGACTTCTCCACGGCGCGCTGCGTGGGCAGCTGCGCCGGCGTCACCTGCCAGGCCGGCGAGGTCTGCACCGAGGGCACGTGCACGGCCACGGGCTGCGGCCAGGACTGCGCCACCGGCCAGTACTGCATCGGTGACGGCGACGGCGGCTTCAGCTGCCAGCCCGGCAAGTGCGACGTCGACGGCGGCAGCAGCTGCTCCGACGGCTTCTACTGCGATCCCGCGACGGGCAGCTGCGGCAACGACCCGTGCGACGGCGTCGTCTGCCCGTCCGGCCAGCTGTGCACGAACGGCGAGTGCACGTGGGCGCCTGAAGGTGGCGTCGGCGGCGCCGGCGGCACGGGCGGCTCCGGCGGCACGGGCGCGACTTCCGGCAGCGGCGGCACCTCGGGCAGCGGCGGCAATCAGCCGGACAGCGGCGGCGGCACCTCGGGCAACGGCACGGGCGGCAGCGGTCAGCAAGCGCACGGCGCGTGGGGTCTGGCCACGGGCGGCGGCGGCTGCGCCTGCCGCACCACCGGCGCAGGCCATCGGCTGCCGACGCCTGGAACCGTGCTCGTCGGCATCGGACTGGCGTTGGGCCTGTTGAGAAGGAGACGCACCGAACCACGATCCGGCGCCGGGTCCCGCAAGCGCGGAGGTCGGGCATGATCGCGCGCATCAAGACAGCCCTGCTCGCCGCGACGCTCGGCGCCACGCTGGTCGCCGCGTCGGGCTGCGCTACGGAGAGCTTCTGCTTCCGGGATTGCGGCGGCGACGGAGGCGGCACGGGTGGCCTCGATGGCGGTCCAGACGCCAACGGCGGCACCAGCGGCACCGGCTTCGAAGCCGGCGACGGCTCGGGCGGCACCGGCGGCTTCGTCTTCCCCGACGGCGGGGACGCCTGCGCCAAGTCGAACAACGGAGTCGAGACCTGCGACGGCCTCGACGACGACTGCAACGGCAAGATCGACGACGTCGATATCACGCAGGTCCAGCACTGCGGCTCGTGCGCCAACAACTGCCTGACGCAGTTCGGCACGGGCGTCGATCTGACGACCGTGACCTGCAACGCCGGCACGTGCTCCTACGGCAAGTGCGTGCAGGACTACTACGATATCGACGGCGACCCGTCGAACGGCTGCGAGTACTACTGCCAGTGGAACCCGAACGGGACCAACACAACGGACCCGGGCGGCGTCAACGGCTGCGGCAAGGACGACGACTGCGACGGGCAGGTCGACGAGGACGTGAACGTCTGCGCCGACGTGGAAAACTGCGGCAAGTGCGGCAAGAAGTGCGTGATCGCCAACGGCACGGCCAAGTGCACCAGCACCGCCACCGGCTCGGCCTGTGACTCGACCAACACGAAGTGCGCGGTCGATCAGTGCGATCCGGGCTTCTACGACATCGACGGCTCGGCCTCGAACGGCTGCGAGTACACGTGCACGCCGACGGGCCCCGAGGTCTGCGACGGCGTAGACAACGACTGCGACGGCAAGATCGACAACACCGATCCGAGCCTGGAAACCGACGACCCCAGCGTCGGGACGGCGTGCTTCGGCGGCATCAACGGCGAGTGCGCGGCGGCCTCGCACCAGGGCCTCAGCAAGTGCATCGGCGGCCAGATCAAGTGCTGCGACGCCGACTCGAACAACGTCAACAGCACGAACCCGAACCTGCCGGTCACCGGCGTCCGCAACGGCGTGTGCGACGCCGCCACCGGCCCCCAGGTGCTCAAGCCGGGCGACCTGCAAGAGACGTGCAACAACAAGGACGACGACTGCGACGGCACCGTCGACAACAACCCGATCGACGCGGGCGGCACGTGTGGCAGCTCGGTCGGCAACTGCGTCGCGGGTACCAAGCAGTGCGTGACCGGCGCCCTCAAGTGCGTCAACTCCACGGGCCCGCAGACGGACGTCTGCAACGGCCAGGACGACAACTGCGACGGCGTGATCGACGGCACCCTGACGGGAGCCCCCGTCAGCTGCACGTCGGACACGGACTGCACCGGCGGCCAGGTCTGCCTCGTGCGCACGGGTCCGTCCGACAAGGTGTGCGCGACACCGACGAGTGACGCGGTCGGAGACTGCGACATCCCGACGCCTCCGCCGGCCGGCGCCACGTCGCCGTGCAAGAAGGGCTCGCTGGCCTGCCTGGGCGGCTCGAAGACCTGCGTCGGGTCGATCACGCGACCGGCAGCGACCCCGGACACCTGCGGCGTGGACGCGAACTGCGACGGGGCGCTCTCGAACCAGCCGGACCTCAAGACCGACGTGCACAACTGCGGTACTTGCGGCCACGACTGCGCCGCAGCCGGCGGTCACATCGCCTGGACGTGCAACAACGGCACCTGCCAGAACAACGGGTGTGACAACAACTACCTGAACTGCAATACGGCCAACCCGGACTGCGAGACGTTCTGCGTCAAGAGCTCCAACACCGACCAGTGCAACGGCGTCGACGACGACTGCAACTGCATCGTGGACGACGTGCCGGCCGCCCAGAAGCCCACGTCGGTCCAGGTGTGCGGCGTCGCTTCAGGCGCGACCGACCCGGCGTGCAAGACCGGCGTGTCCATCAGCTGCGTGGGCGGGGCGTGGAAGTGCACGTTCCCGTCGGGCTACTGCGACAACAACGCGGGCCCGAACTACTGCGCCGGCGTCGCCGACGTGTGCGACGGCATCGACAACAACTGCAACGGTACCGCCGACGAGGCTTACCACTTCCCGGCCAAGACCACCGGGTACGTGGACCAGCCCTGTGCCAGCGACGACGGCAAGCCGCCGCCCGGCGACGGCGCGTGCCGCAAGACGGGCAAGTACGTCTGCGCCAGCAACAAGACCTCGACGGTGTGCAACGCGACCACGGACCTCACCAAGGCGTCCGCGGAGCTCTGCGACGGTATCGACAACGACTGCGACGGCGTCGTGGACGAGCCGAAGTCCGCGCCCGGCTCGAACGCGACGTACTACGTGAAGCCGGCGGTCACCGCGCTCGGCGGCAACGTCTACGTGTTCAGCTACGAAGCGAGCCGGCCCGACGCGACCGCGATCACGTCCGGGTCTGGCAACGGCTACCAGACAGCTGCACCGTCCGGGACCACGCTGGACCAGACGGTCGCCTGCTCGTCGCCGGGTGTCGTGCCCTGGTTCAACGTGACGCCGGTGGAAGCGGCGCAGACCTGCGTCGCGCGGGGCGGACGCCTGTGCAAGCTGTCGGATTGGAAGAACGCTTGCCACGCCGGCGCGAGTTGCACGCGCGGCTACGACAAGACGACCTCCTGCACGACCAACGGCACCTACAGCGGCGGCTCGCCGGCGCGGCTGTGCAACATCGGGCCGTTCGACTTCGACACGAGCGCGTCGGGCATCCAGGACGGCCTGCTGCCCACGAAGTCGTCGGCGCTGTCGAACTGCTACGCCAGCTGGGCCGGCAACAACATCTTCGACATCGAAGGCAACCTCCGCGAGATCACCTGGGACAACTCCGCTAGCGGTGGCAGCTGCAACATCCTCGACCCGAACGGGAACGACAACGCGGCGAGCACCACCTGCCTGTTCCCGCTCATGGGCGGCGCCTTCAACTCGCAGTCGGAAGACGGCGCGACCTGCGACTTCTCCTTCTACAAGGTCAAGCGCTCGCTCAAGCTCTACGACACGGGCTTCCGCTGCTGCTTCGACGGCAATCCGGACTGATCGGCGGCGGCGGGCTTTGATCCCGAGGTCACGCCGGGCCTAGAATCCCCGGCGTGACGAAGACATCCCGCGCCGCGGCGAGCCCGGTCGAGCTGATCATCAAGAAGCGCGACGGCGACGCGCTCGACGCCGCGGAGATCCGGCAGCTGGTGGACGGCTTCACCAGCGGCC
Source organism: uncultured delta proteobacterium (assembly GCA_963775185.1). Classification (GTDB taxonomy): domain Bacteria; phylum Myxococcota_A; class Polyangia; order Polyangiales; family Polyangiaceae; genus JAPSGB01. The sequence goes on from CAVZIE010000029.1 coordinate 149,863, forward strand.
AGGTCGCCGACTACCAGATGAGCGCCTGGCTGATGGCGGCGTTCCTTCGCGGGCTCGACGACGCGGAGACGATCGCCCTCACCGACGCGATGCTGCACTCCGGCGACGTCCTCCGCCTTCCGACGGTCAAGGCACCGAAGGTCGACAAGCACTCGACCGGCGGCGTGGGGGACAAGATCAGCATCTGCCTGGCTCCCCTCGTCGCCGCGTGCGGCGTCGCGGTTCCGATGATCAGCGGGCGCGGACTCGGGCACACCGGCGGGACCCTCGACAAGCTCGAGGCGATCCCCGGCTACAACGTGCGGCTGGACGCCAAGCGCTTCGAGCGCATCGTCCGGACCGTCGGCACGTCGATGATCGGACAGACGGATCGCCTCGCGCCGGCCGATCGGCGCATCTACGCGCTGCGGGACGTCACCGGCACGGTCGAGTGCATCCCGCTGATCGTCGCCAGCATCCTGAGCAAGAAGCTCGCCGAGGGTATCGACGGACTGGTGCTGGACGTGAAATGCGGCCGCGGCGCCTTCATGAAGGACATCGATCACGCCCGCGCCCTCGCGCGCGCGCTGGTCCGCGTCGGCCGCGGCGGCGGCAAGCGCGTGGTCGCGCTGATCACCGACATGGACGCACCCATCGGCAATACCATCGGCAACGCGCTCGAGACTCGCGAGGCGATCGACGTCCTCAAGGGCGCCGGACCAGCCGACACGCGCGAGCTCACCCTCGCCCTCGGCGCCGAGATGCTGCTCGTCGGCGGCGTGGCGAAACGATCGACGGACGCGCGCGCGGCGCTCGAGGCGGCGATCAAGAGCGGTGCCGGGCTCGACCGCCTGGCGCGCATGGTCGAGGCGCAAGGAGGGGACGCGCGCGCCGTCCACGATCCGGATCGGCTCCCGAGAGCGCCGCAGCGTGTGCCGATCCTGGCGCCGTCCGCGGGCTTTCTCGTCGACGCGAACCCGCTCGAGCTCGGGCTGGTGTCCGTGTCGCTCGGTGCGGGGCGCACGCGCGCGGATCAATCCGTGGACCCCGCCGTCGGCATCGAGCTCGCGGCGAAGCCCGGCGATCACGTCGAGAAGGGCCAGCCGCTCGCCTGGCTGCACGTGCGGAGCAAGCGAAACCTCGCGCCGCTGGCCGCGCGCGCGGGCGCGGCGTTCCGCATCGGTGCGCGCCGTCCGAAGCCGCGCCCGATGGTGCTGGACCGGATCACGAAATAGTCGCTCCCGGTCGGGGCCTCTGTCCCTCCGGTCTTGCTCACGCTCTCAGTGCACGCGCTGCCCCGGCTTCGCGCCCGAGTCCGGCGACAGCAGGTACACCTCCGCGCCGCCGGGTCCCGCTGCCGCGACCATGCCCTCGCTGGTGCCGAAGCGCATCTTGCGCGGTGCCAGGTTCGCCACCACGACGACCAGGCGCCCGACCAGCGTCTCCGGATCGTAGGCGGCCTTGATGCCGGCGAACACGCTGCGCGTCTCGCCTCCGCCCAGGCTCACCGTCAGCTTCAAGAGCTTCTTCGCATCCGGGACGTGCTCGGCCGAGACCACCCGCGCCACGCGCAGATCGATCTTGGCAAAGTCGTCGATGCTGCACTCGGCCGCCAGCGGTTCCGCCACCAGCGCCGCACCGTCGTCTGCTGGTTGGTCCGGCGCGGTATCCCGCGGCGCGGTGTCCTCGACGCTCGCCCCGGCGGCGATCATGGCCTCGACCTGCTTCGGATCCATGCGCTGCATCAGGTGCGTGAACGGCGCGACGGGCGTGCCCAGGAGCGGCGTCGCCGCGTCGCTCCAGGCCCCGACCGGGGCGTTCAGGAGCTTGCCGCCGTCGTCCGCGAGCTTCGGCAACACGGGCGCCAGGTACACGACGAGCTGGCGGAACAGGTTCAGCACCACCGTGCACACGTCCTGCAGCTCGCCGGCCTTGGTCGGATCCTTCTTCTTCTTCCACGGCTCCATCTTGTCCACGTACTCGTTGGCGCGGTCCGCGAGCGCCATGATCGAGCGCATCGCGCCCGCGTAGTCGCGCGTCGTGTAGGCGGCGGCGATCTCCGCCCCGGCCTTCGCCCCGTCGGCGAACAGCCCGCCGTCGTCCGGATAGGCGGCAGAGAGGCCCACATCCTTCACGAAGCGCGCGGTGCGGCTGGCCAGGTTCACGACCTTGCCGACCAGATCCGAGTTCACCTTGGCGACGATCTCTTCGAGATTCAGGTCGATGTCGGTGACGCGAGAGCTCAGCTTGCTCGCGTAGAAGTAGCGCAGGAACGCCGGGTCGAGGTGCTCGAGGTAGGTCGAAGCGAGCACGAACGTGCCCTTCGACTTGGACATCTTGGCACCGTCCACGGTGAGGAAGCCGTGCACTTGCACGCGCTCGGGGAGGGAGAAGCCCGCGGTCTTCAGCATCGCCGGCCAGAACAGCGTGTGGAAGTAGACGATGTCCTTGCCGATGAAGTGGTGGATCTCCGTGTTCGGCGATCGCCACCAGTCGTCGAAGCTTTCGCCGTTCTTGGCGCACCACTGCTGCGTCGCGGCCATGTACCCGATCGGCGCGTCGAACCAGACGTACCAGTAGTGGCCCGGCGCGTCGGGGATCTCGAAGCCGAAGTACGGCGCCGGCCGCGATACGTCCCAGTCGCGGAGCGGCTCGGCGAGGAAATGTCCCTTGAGGTAGTTCGCGATCTCCGACTGCAGATGACCCCCGGTCTGCGTCCACTCGCCCAGGAACGCGTGCCAGTGCTCGATGTTCACGAACAGATGCGGCGCGCTCCGGATCTCAGGCTTGGCGCCGGAGAGCGTGCTCACCGGATCGATCAGCTCCACGGGCGAGTAGGTGTGCCCGTTGTCGCAGCTGTCGCCGTATTGGTCCGGCAGCTTGCAGACGGGACACGTGCCCTTCACGAAGCGGTCGGCGAGGAAGGTGCCGGCCTCGGGATCGAAGAGCTGCGTGACCTCGCGCTCGCTGACCAACCCTTGCTTGCGGAGCGCGCCCCAGATCTCCTCGCACAGTGCGCGGTTCTCCTGGGAATGCGTGCTGCCGTAGTGGTCGAAGCCGATCTGGAACGCGGCGAAGTCGCGCTGGTGCGCGGCGCTCATGTCGCCGATCAGGGCCTCCTCGCTGCGGCCCTCCTGACGGGCGCGGATCATGATCGACGTGCCGTGGGTGTCGTCCGCGCACATGTAGATCACGCGCCGCCCGCGCAGCTTCTGGAAGCGCACCCAGATGTCGGTCTGGATGTACTCGACGAGATGGCCGATGTGGATGTGCCCGTTGGCGTAGGGCAGCGCGCTGGTCACGAGGATGCGTCGTTCGGGCATGCGGTCTCCGGGGCCGGCATGGTGCCACCGCCCGTCGCCACATTGGAACCCCGGCTGCGACGCGCAAGCGCCGGGTGCGCCGACGGCCCGGACCGGCCGCCGGCCGCGCCGGACCGGCATCAGCCCGATCCGGCGCTCGGCGGCTCGCAGCCGTCAGCCCGGCAGCGGCTGGCAGCAGCCGGTCACGCAGTAGCTGCCGCTCGCGCAGGGCGCCTGGCCGGCGAGGCCACACGGGGCCGCCCCGGACGGGCACTCCTGGACCATGCAGTCCGGCGGCAGCGTGGTCTTGCCCAGACACAGCTCGCAGTGGTCGCAGGTGTTCAGACACGACGGAACCTGCTCGCAAGGCTTGCACTTGGTGGGATCGGCGACGTCGGCGAGAGTGCACGTGCCGTTCTTGCCGGACGCGTCGAGCGAGCCGAGGAACACCGGCGTCGCCGCTCCGGGGATCGCGCAGCATCCGAAGCAGTCGCAGCCGTTGGGCGTGAGCGGGCCGCAGTAGCTGCCGCAGGTCGCCGACTGCGTGGAGTACAGCTCGCTGCAGGTCGAGCTCGTACCGGGGATGCCCTTGGTCGGGTCGTACGAGCACTTGTCGCCGTACGGGTAGTAGTCCGGCGGGACTTCGTTCGGATCGCAGGTGTGGCTCCAGTAGCAGTCGTCGTTGCCCGCGCCCGTGTCCTGGTCGAAGTAGCAGTCCTCCTTGCAGGGCGCGTTGTTCTGACCCGGGATGTCGCCGTAGAAGCCGCTCTCGTTGTTGTCGCAGGCGCCGATGCAGTCCGGATCGGCCGAGTCGATCTTGCAGTCGGGCGTCGGGCTCTCGTCGTCAATGCAGTTGCCGCATTGGTAGACCTTGCCCTGGCACTTGGCGATCTGGCAGTAGTTCCCGCAACCGTTCGTCGTGTCGCAGGTCTGGCCGCAAGCGCACAGGCTGTCGTCCGGGACGTGCGCGCAGCCGCCCGGCTCCACGCAGACGTCGGCAGTGCACGCGACCCCGTCGTCGGCGCAGTTCGGCGCAGTCCCCGCAACGCAGCCCTGGGTCGCGTCGCATCGCTCGGTTCCGTTACACGCCTTGCCGTCCTGGCACGTCGTGTTGTCGGGCACGTGTTGGCAGCCGAACCCCGGCAAGCATGTGTCGTCCGTGCACGCGACCCCGTCGTCGCAGTCCGGCGCGGTGCCGGCGCGACAGCCGAAGCCCGGATCGCAGGTCTCCGCGCCGTTGCAGCTGTTACCGTCGTCGCACGACGTGTTCATCGGCGAATGCGAGCACTGTCCGGTGGACGAGTCGCACTGGTCGAAGGTGCACTGGATGAAGTCGTTGCAGTTGACGGGCGTGCCCGGAACGCATTTGCCCGGCGTGGTCGACGTGTCGCACGTCTCGGTGCCGTTGCACGCGTCCCCGTCGTCGCACTCGGAGTTCTGCGTGCACGACTTGCCGGTGACGCAGCCCGTGCTCGTGCAGAACTGACCGCTGTTGCAGAGCGAGCTGTCCAGCGTGGTGCTGCACGTCCCGGTGGTGTCGTCGCAGGTCTCGATCGTGCACGCGATGCCGTCGTCCGCGCACGTCACGGCGGCGCCGGCCGTGCACCCCTGGCCGACGACGCACGTCTCGGCGCCGTTGCAGGCCATGCCGTCGTCGCACTTCGAGCTATCGGGGTTGTGGCTGCACTGGCCATTTGCCGGGTTGCACGTGTCGGTCGTGCACGGGAACCCGTCCTCGCAGTTTACCGGCGCGCCGCCCGCGCAGCCCGTGCCCGCCGCGCCATTGGCCGGGTCGCACTTCTCGACGCCGTTGCAGGCGTCGCCGTCGGTGCACGCCGAATCGTCCGGGGTGTAGACGCAACCTGCGATGTCGTCGCAGCTGTCGACGGTGCACGAGAGCCCGTCGCTGCACGTCGGCGCCGTGCCGGCGACGCAGCCGGTCGTCGCGTCGGCGTTCGCGCTGGTCGGATCGCACTTCTCGGAGCCGTTGCAGAACTTGTTGTCGTTGCAGACCTTGTCCTGCAGCACGTGCTGGCACTTGCCAGCCGACTCGTCGCAGACGTCGGTGGTACACGTGATGGCGTCGTCGCAGTCGGGCGCAGCGCCCACGACGCAGGCGCCAGTGCTCGTGTCGCACGTCTCGGCGCCGTTGCAGAACACGCCGTCGTCGCAGTCGGAGTTCTGCGTGCATAGCGGCGGCGCGTCGCTGCCGGCATCCGCGGGAGCGCCGGCGCTCCCGGACGCGCCCGCCGTGCCGCCGGTGCCCGCACCCGCCGTGCCGCCGGTGCCCGCGCCCGCCGTGCCGCCGGTGCCCGCACCCGCCGTGCCGCCGGTGCCCGCACCCGCCGTGCCGCCGGTGCCCGCACCCGCCGTGCCGCCGGTGCTCGCGCCAGCGCTGCCGCCCGTGCTCGCGCCGGCCGTGCCGCCGCTGCCCGCGCTGGCGTCGCTGCCGGCTGCGCCAGCGCTGCCGCTGCCACCGGCGATCCCGCCGCTGCCGCTCGTGCCGCCGCTGCCGCTCGTGCCGCTCGTGCCGCCGCTGCCGCTCGTGCCGCCGCTGCCGCTCGTGCCGCCGCTGCCGGAGCTGCCGGAGCTGCCGCCGCTGCCGGAGCTGCCGCCGCTCGCCGACGCGCCGGCGCTGCCGTCACCACCGTCGTGCCCGCCGATGCCGCTTCCGCCTTCGCCGCTCGATCCACAAGCGACGACGAGCGCGGTACACGCGGCGAGCGCCCAGAGCTTCCCTGGATTTCTCATGGTTCTCTCCCCCACTCGTTGGCGCCGCCTATTCTAGGCGGGCACCTTCTGGCAGCAGCCGGTGATGCAATAGGAGGCGGCCGGACACGGAGCCTGACCGGACTGTCCGCAAGGCTGCACGCCGGGCGCGCACTGGGCGCCGCCGCTACCCGCGCTCCCACCGTCCGGCGCGCAGTCGGCGGGCAACGTGTCCTTGCCCACGCACAACTCGCACTTGTCGCACACGTTCAGACACGACGGCACCGGCGTACATGGCCGGCACTTGCCGGGATCGCCCAGGTTGGCGGCGTCGCAGCTGCCCACGCTGTTCTGGGTCGAGCCCAACCAGACGTATTTTCCGCTGCCGGCGGGCAGCTCGCAGCAGCCGAAGCAGTCACAGCCGTTGGGCGTGAGCGTGCCGCACACGGACGCGCACTCGGCCGATTGCTGCGCCTCGAGGCTCGCACACGACTCTCCGCTGCCCGGAATCGAGGCCGTCGGGTCGAAGGCGCACTGCGCGTCGGCGCTCGGCGGGTACGCCGGCGCGACGCTCAACGGATCGCACTTGTGGCTCCAGTAGCAGTCGTCGTTGCCCGGACCGGTGTCCTGGTCGAAGTAGCAGTCCTGCCGGCACGGCGCGTTGTTCTGTCCGGGGATCCCGCCGTAGTAGGAGTCCTCGGTGTTGTCGCAGGGTCCAAGACAATCCGGGTCGGCGTCGTCGATCAGCCCGTCGGCGTCGTTGTCCACGCCGTCACCGCACTGGTAGATGTGCCCCTGGCACGAGGACGGCCCGTGCGTCGCGCCGGCGAGCCCTCCGCCGCCCGCCGCGCCGGGAGCCCCCGCCGCAGCTCCGGCCCCGGCCGTGCCGCCCTGCGGGCCGCCGTCGGCGCGGTCCGCGCCGACGTCCACCATCTCACCACACGCCAACATCACCCAACCGCCAAGCACCATCAGGCCGATTGCGCGCACGGCGCAGACTCGGGCCATTGTCCAGACCACAGCGATGGTTCGTGGGGCCACGGGCACCTCGTTATCGAGCAGACTTGCGCTTCGGCCTGATAACCGCGTACGCGACCCGCCGACAGGCTGCCTACTGTCCCTGGACCGCGGCGCCGACCTTGCTCTCGTGCGCCGAGCCAGGATACTCCTGGCGGAATTGCTCGGCCCGCTTCTTCGCCGCGGCCTGATCGACCTTGCTCAGCGCCTCGATCGCGATCACCTCGCGCTCCTGGGCGAGCACGCCGTGGGGGAAGCGGCGCTTGTGCTCTTGCGTCAACGCCAGAGCCCGCGCCGGATCCGTCTTGAGCGCTGCCTGGGCGGCGCGGAGCAACTGGGCCTCGTCGGGCGCGGTCGCAGGCGCCCTTGCCGGCACGGGCGCCTGCGCCTGCGCGGCGGATGGGGGCGGCTCCGCCACTGTCGCGGGCGCCGGCTCGACAACGGCCGATGGGCCCGGCTCGGCAACCGCCTCCGGGGCCGGTCGCGCGGGGGCCGCGGATGAAAGCGGAACACGCGCCGCGGGCGCCGCGCCATGGTGACTCGCGAGCCACAAGCCGCCGCCGACGGCACCGGCCAGCGCGATCACGCCTGCGATCTTCGCCGCAGCGCCTCCCAGCGCTCCGGCGCCTGGCCCGGGGACATGGGGATGGCTGGGCGGCGCGGCCGGCGGCGCGGCGGGGCCGCCCAGGAGCGGACCCAGCGCCGCCGCGACGCTGGCGAGCTCGGCCTCGTCCGGAAGGTCGGCGCGGGCGGCTTCGAGCAGCGCGCGCAGCTGTTCCGGCGCATCCGAGCCGGGCTCGACCCAGCGCGGCGGATCCTGATCGGCGCTCATCCGTCGCTCCCCATCAGGCGCTTGGCCCCTTCGGTCACGAGTCGTCGCGCCGCGTGCAGCCGCGAATACGCGGTCTGGAGCGGACACTCGAGCAGGGCGGCGATCTCCTTCATCGTCATGCCCTCGATCTCGTAGAGCACGAACACGGCGCGCTTGTCCGTGTCGAGCTCGTCGAGCACCTGCGCGAGAAGCTGCCGTGCCTGGGCGCGTTCGTAGTCGACGTCCTGGGTCGCCGCGACGGAACGTGACGGGAGCTCGGAAACCGGGATCTCGCGCCGGACGTAGGCGCGACGCCGGTGATCCGACGCCACCCGGAGGCAGATCCCGTACAGCCAGGTTCGCAGCGACGAGCGCCACTCGAAGCCGTCCAGCTTTCGATGGACCGTGACGAACACCTCTTGGCAGACATCCGCAAGGTCCTGCTCGCGAACTCCAAGATGACGGAGGGTCCTCCACACGAACGCTGCGTGATCATCGAAAACTTCGCGGAGCGCGGGGCGGGACACGCCGCGCGCCTCCGCGCCCTGGGTGATGGCCGATTCTTCCGGCCCATCATCCGTATGTGGCTCGGCCGCGACGCCGTTATCACGGGAGCTCGATGGCGAGTCCGAGCTCTCCTTCGACGACGACGGCGGCCATCCGGAAGATCTCTCTCCGGGAGCCGTCGGCGCGGGTGTACGTGAAGTGGTCACGGGTGACGGGTAAATCGAGCCCCATCCCGGCCTGCAACGCAAGCGGTCCCGCTATCGGAACACCCGCACGGGCGAGCAGCGAGACAGTGTAGAAAAGGCGCTTTTCCGATCGGTCCTCGTCGAATCCGAAGCCTTGCGCCTGGATCCAGCCGATCCGCTGCCCGACGCACGCCTGGATGCGCAAGGCGGCTCGCGTCGCGACCGGACACACCCGGAGGCCGATCGTCGTCAACTCGAAGCGGCTGCCGCTGCTCCCGTCCGTCGCGTCGGCGCCCCTCCAGATCGTCCCGTCGATCTCCGTGCGCCAGAACAGCGGCGGCTCCAGTGCCAAGCCCGCGTGCGCGCCGAGCGCGATCCCCGGCAACAGACCGACGGCCAGGCTGCCGCCGAGGCGAGGCTCGACGCGCCACGGTTCGCGACGCCGCTCGGGCACGCGGATCGGTGTCGTGCGTCGCGGCGCTGCGGGCGGCGGCGCTTCGACCGGAGGCAGCGGCGGCAGATCCGCGCGTGGGATGTCGACCATCAGCGCGATCACCAGCGAAAGCGACTCGTCGAGCTGGGCGCAGTCCGCGCTCGGCGTGCGCAGATCCCGCACGCCGAGCGACTGTCCCCGTGTCGTCTGGAGCGAGAGGTCCGCCTGGAAGCCCGCTCCCGCATCCAGCGGAGACAGTCGGGCGTCGACCACGACGTCGGCACGGTCGCGCGCGACGAACGCGTGACGACCGAGCCGGGCCTCGACCTCGCGTTCGATCGTCGTCCGGTCGACGCAGCTCTCCGCACCTGGAGCGCGCCGCCAATCAAGAGCAACGGTGACGGGGTCGGGAGTCTGCGCGCGCGCGGTCGTCGTCACGGCAAGCGCGACGACGATCGAGGCCGGCCCCGCGAGCAAGCGCATGCCCGGGACTGTCCCGCGCCGCTCCGGCCCCGACAAGCCCCGGCGGTCCGGGTTCGTCGCCCCACGCGCGCCGCTCTGATAGCGTGGACTCGTGAGGACGATGACACGGGTGGCGGGATTCGGCGCGCTCCTCGCGATGACGAGCCTCGCGGCGCGGGCTCGTGCGGCCGACGACTGGTACGGACCGGACAAGGCGCTCCACTTCGGCGTGTCGGTCGGCCTGTCTGCGGGCGGCTACGCGGCGAGCGCGCTGGTGCTCGATCGGCGCTGGCAGCGCTCGGTCGCCGGCGCCGGGTTCTCGCTCACGCTGGGAGCCGGAAAGGAGCTGTACGACCTGTCCGGCCACGGCGACCCATCCTGGAAGGACTTCACCTGGGACGTCGCCGGCACCGCGGTCGGGGTCGGCCTCGCCCTGCTCGTGGATCTCGCCGTGCGCGGAAGCGCGGGCGACCACGCGGCAAACACCGCGGCGCCGCTCTCCATCGCGTTCTGATCGGGGGTGGTTCCACTGATGCCGATCGATGGGGATGGCACAGGACGCGCAGAAGGGCGGAAGACTTGGGGATGGGACCGACGAACTGATCGGTGCGCTGATCGAGGTGCACCGCCATCTCGGCCCAGGGTTGATGGAATGGCCCGCTCGTCGACTTCAACGTCACCGCCCTGCGGAATGGCTTGCGACGGCTCGTGCCTGGATACCCGAAGTCCCTGTAGACCTTCCGTCCTTCTGCCCTTCCTGTGAAAACCCAAGTGAGGGGATTTCTCAGCTGAGCCACAACCCCTGCTGTCGTCGGCCCGCCTACCGGCGAGGCCGGGCGCCGGCTTGCTTCCGCGAGCCGGAGGCGCGAGGGCTCGTGACGCGTGGTTCCGCGCCGCTCCGGCATCCCGATCATGAAGGCGGTGGTTCTGGGCCTCACGCGCGCCGTAGCTTGTACACGACCTCGGAGCCGACGATCAGATCGTGCGCGGCGCGCTTCTGCGGGTGGAACGCCGCCAACGCCATCCCGGCGGTGTAGAGCAGCGTCAAGAGCACGTTGCCGATCGCGATCGCGATCACCAACGCCTTGAACGCGTCGAGCTCCGCCGGCTGCATGCGCTCGATCGTCACCTCGAGCTGGGTTCGCCCCTCCGTGAGCAGGATCACGAGCCCGGCCAGGAACGGCAGCCACAGGCTCGCGACGGTGCGCGCCGCCGAGCGCCCGAAACCGAGCACGGCGCCGTCCACGCGCTGCACCTTGAGGCTCATCAAGTACTTGCCCAGCGTGCGCCCGTAGCGCGAGTGGGCGACGGTGACGTAGACCAAGTGAAGCGCGAGGCCGGGCCAGCCGAGGAACCCGATCGTCGTTCCGGCGATCGCCACGTCGATGCCGACCGCGGCACCACGCGCCCAGAATCCGCCGTGCTGCTTCGCTTCGGGCGCGGCGCGCTCGAGATCGCCGATCAGGGCCTCGTACGTGGCGATATCGCCCGTCGGCGTCCTTGCACATCAACCGATCGACGATCGCGGCAAGCGCGCGCGGCGCGTCCGGCGCGGCGACGGACAGCGGCTCCGGCGCTTCGCTCAAGTGCTTGGCCACGACGGAGAGTGGTGTGGGGCCGTCGAACGGCGGCCTGCCGGCCATGAGGTGGTAGAACGTGCAGCCGAGCGAGTACATGTCGGCGCGGCGATCCACGGCCTCGCCCTTCGCTTGCTCGGGCGCCATGTACAGCGGACTGCCGACGACCGCGCCCTCCTGCGTGATCGCGGTGTCCCCCTCCCCCACGGGCTTGGCGACGCCGAAATCCGCGATCTTGAGATCGCCGTTGCGATCCAGCAGCAGATTGCTGGGCTTGATGTCGCGGTGGATGATGCCGGCACGCTCGGCATCGCCGAGTCCGTTGGCGACCTGGATCATCAATCTTCGCGCGCGCTCGGGCTCGAGCACACCGCCGTCGTCCAGAACGCTCTCGAGCGCGCCGCCGTCGACCAGCTCCATGGCGAAGAATAGCGAGCCCTGCTGCTCGTGCTGCGCCGGCGTCCGCCCGATGTAGTAGATGTGGACGACGAACGCGGAGTTGAGGCGGGCCTGCGCTCGCGCCTCGCGAATGAAGCGTTCCTGCAGCTCCGTCTGGTTCGCGAGCTCGTCGGGAAGGACCTTGAGCGCCACACGCCGATCGAGAGATCGGTCGTGGGCCAGATACACCGACGCCCATGCCGCCGCGCGCGATCGGCCGTTCCACGTCGAAGTGGTCCATGCGGGCGCCGGTCCAGCGCTCCGAGCTTGCGTCGGAAGGTCGCGGAGTCGCTCGCGGACCGCTGTCCGCGAGCACCGTGGTGTCGAACGCCTCGCCTTTCAACGGCCGCATCGTACAGGCTCGCAACTCCCCAAAGGCGCACGGCTCGGTGCCCGTCCGCGCCGACCGTAACGAGCAAACAGCGTGCCACACCGGGGTTCACGGCAAAAGCGCGCCCGGCGCCGACGCCGGCGATGCTGCACGTCACGCGGTGTGAACGACACGCCCTACGCGCCGCGACGCCCGCTTCGCGGACCCGTCGAAATCCGGACCAATGGCCGAGAAGGGCCGGTGGATGTCAACCTCCGGCGACACCCCACGCGCTTGTCACGCCGCTCGCCGGACGCCGATGTTACGCTGTCACTAGCCTTGGTAACTCTTCGACATCATCGGCGTTCAGGCATGGCCAGTCGGGTGCTGGCCATCGCGCTGGGGCTCGCCGCTCCGACCGCGGCCTGGCCGGCTCCCGCGTCGGCGCAGACCGCCGCCGAGCTCGACCATGCGCGGCAGCTCTATAGCCAAGGCCTGACTCAAGAAGCAGCCAGCGACTGGGCTGGAGCGCTGGCGACGTTCCAGCAGGTATCGCGCGTCAAGCTCACGCCGCAGGTGCGCTTCCATATCGCACGCTGCAAGGAGAATCTCGGACGGCTGAACGAGGCGCTCGGGGGCTATCGGCTCGCGCAGTACGAGGCCGAGCAGGCCGGTGACAAGGGCGCGGACATCCTCGGCCAGATCCGCGCCGCGCACGAGGCCCTGGAAAAGCGCATCCCGAAGCTCGTGATCGAACGCGGCGAAGGCGCGGACACGATCAAGATCGAGCTGGACGGCGTGGCACTGGGGCAGACCGAGATCGGCCGGGAAATGAACATCGATCCGGGCCCGCACGTGGTCGCCGGCGTGTTGCCGTCGGGCGAGCGCTTCACGAAGAAGATCTATGCGAAGGACAACGACACCAAGCAGGTGATCCTCGACGTGCCGCCGGACCTGCAGCCCGCGAGCACTCGGCACCCTGCTAGCTCGAAGGGCAACGCTGAACCCCCGCCGCCCGCGGACGACACCGCCGATCACGGACCGCAGCCCGAGCGGCACGCGTCCGCCCTACCCTGGATCGTCGGCGGCGTGGGCGTCGCCAGCCTCGCCGCAGCCGGCGTGTTCTATCTACGCATGAAGAGCGCGCAGAAGGAGCTCGACGACAACTGCATCGGCACCAAGTGCCCGGACACGCTGCAGTCGGCACAGGATCGCGGCAAGCTCGACGCGACGGTGGTGGACGTGACGCTCGGTGTCGGCATCGTAGGCGTCGGCGTCGCCGCCGTCCTGTTGCTCCAGGGCGGTTCGTCCGACGCGCCGCCCGGACAAGCGAAGCGTGACGTGTCCGTCGACGTGGCCGCGGCGCCGCACAGCATGGGAGTGAACCTTGCCGGTCGCTTCTAGCCGGTCGCGACTCGCCGCCGCATGCGTGCTCGGCGCCGCGCTGGCGGCGCCCGCGTGCTCGTTTCCCGATCACGAATTTCTGCCCGTCGGCGAGTTCAACAAGCTCCGCGATGCGGGCGTGTCGGGCAGCGCCGGCGCGTCGGGCAGCGTCGGGCAGCGCGGGCACGTCGGGCAGCGCGGGCGCGTCGGGCAGCGCGGGCAGCGCGGGCGCGTCGGGCAGCGCGGGCGCGTCGGGCAGCGCGGGCGCGTCGGGCAGCGCGGGCGCGTCGGGCAGCGCGGGCGCGTCGGGCAGCGCGGGCGCGTCGGGCAGCGCGGGCGCATCGGGCGGCGCCGGCATGGACGGCGGCGCGGGCACGGACGCCGGCGGCGGCACGTCGGGCAGCGGCGGCACGTCGGGCAGCGGCGGCACATCGGGCAGCGGCGGCAGCGCTGGGTCCGGCAACTGCGGCCCGGTGGTGATCAACGAGGTGTCCACCGGGACGTCGAGCGCCGCATCCGACGAGTTCGTGGAGCTCTACAACACGGGCACCTGCGCGGTCAGCCTGTCGGGCTGGTCGCTCAAGTACGCCGCCGGCTCGGGCCTCAACCCGGCATCGCGTTGGGACGGCACGAGCAGCGACGCGATCGCCGGGGGCGGCTACTTCGTGATCGGTGGCACCGGCTTCAACGGAATCGCCAACGCGGTCCTCAAGCAAGGCATCGGCTCCAGCGGCGGCGGCATCGGGCTGCTGGAGAACAACGTGCTCGTGGACGCCGTGGGCTGGTCGGTGATCACGGACCCGTCGACGCACCCGTTCGTGGAGGGCACGCCGACGGCGAACATCCCCGACGGCAGCTCCGCCGCGCGGATCCCGAACGGCAAGGACACGGACAACAACAGCGCGGACTTCACCGTGCCCTCGACCCGCACGCCGGGCAAGGCGAACTAGATCACCGAGCTCGATTCCGGAACAGATCGGTAGGGATAGAATCCACAGGAAGGGCGAAAGATCGGAAGCAATCGGAATTCTTGAATTCTCTTCCCGATCTTCCGAGCTTCTTGTGAAGATTTCCGGATCGCACTCCGACGTGGCCATGTCGCATCGACAGGAACAATGGGCGGTGCCAATGGCACCTGTTCCAGAATCGCGACCCGTGATTTAGTAGCGACGTCGTGCAACGGAACCTCGAAGGCAAGCGCGCCATCGTCACCGGCGCCGCCAGCGGGATCGGCCGCGCCACGGCGAAGCTCCTGGCCGAACGCGGCGCGAACGTGATGGCGAGCGACGTCGCCGCGGAAGGCGTTGAAGCCACCGTCGAGCAGATCGTCGGCGCCGGGGGTCGCGCCGTCGCGGTGGTCGCCGATTCCGGGGACGACGCCGCGGTGCGCGATCTCGTGGCGCGCTGCGTGCGCGAGCTGGGCGGTCTCGAAGTGTTGCATGCCAATGCCGGTATCTCGGGCAGGCTTGCCCTGATCGGCGAGCTCGAGGTCGCGGAGTGGATGGAAGTGCTCCGCGTCAACTTGCTCGGCGCTTTCCTGGCGATCAAGCACGGCGCGGCGCACATGGGCTCCCACGGCGGCGGCGCGATCGTGTGCACGGCGTCCGTGGCCGGGCTGCGCGCCGGCGCGGGTCCCGCCCACTACAGCGCGAGCAAGGCCGCGATCATCAATCTCGTCCAGACCTCGGCGATGCAGCTCGCAGGCGCGGGCGTGCGGGTGAACGCCGTGTGTCCCGGCCTGATCGAGACCGGCATGACAGCACCGCTGTTCGAGTACGCGCGCGCCACCGACAAGGCGCACAAGATCGGGCAGCTCAACCCACTGAGGCGCGCCGGACAACCCGAGGAGATCGCCGAGCTCGTCGCGTTCCTCGTCAGCGACGGCGCCAGCTACGTCAACGGCCAGGCGCTGGTCGGCGGACGGCGGCTTGTCCAGCAGCCTGCCGTTTTCGCCCGGCAAGATCTGGTAGCCGCGCCGGGCCGGCATCCCCGGCATGCCGCTGCCCGGTAGGGCATACTTCCTGCCGATGGGGCCATGACTGTCCGGCGCGGCTCGAACGGCAGAACGCTTGGCGCCATGCTGCTGGCGCTGTCGGCCTGCGCGTGCGCGACGCCGACCCTGAGCCACGAGGGACAGCTCGTGTTCTCCGAGGGTGGCCGCCACGGCGCTACCGTGCTCACCGCGAACGGGGTCGAGTTCATGGACCGGACGGAGCTGCCGCGGCCCGTCGTGCGCACCAGCGCCTTCGAACCCTGGCGTCCGCCGACGGGCTTCCTCCTGCCGGCGGACGGCGTACTGCGAGAGCGCTCGCAGCCCGTGACGATCGCCGGGCACGGCCTGGGCGTCGTGCTGCGCGCCAGTGATCGCGTCGTGCCGTCGTGGGGCGGCGAAATCCTGCTGCGGCTCGACGCGCTGGTCCCGTCGCGGGCGTTTCCCGCTGCGCGCGCGTCGCTGCGCGCTCCGCTCGATCTGGCGATCGTCGTCGATGACGACACTGGCGGCGCGACCGCACTTGTCGACACCGCGCTCGACAATCTGGGCGAGCGCGACCGCGTGACATTGGTGGACAGCTCCGGGCGCGCCCACACCGTGGTTCCCCCGGTTCCAGGGTCGCACCGGTCGCTGCTCGAGGGCGCCACCGAGCGCATCGTCGCGGCGCGCCGGACGTCGCCGCGACGTCCGCGCGATCTGCCGCACGCGCTCGCGATCGCGCGCGCGTGGCTGGTGACCGGAGCTCGGGTGCGACCCCGGCGCCAGGCGCTGGTGCTGGTGGTCGGCGATGGCTTGGGCGTCGCGGTGCGACGTAACGCCGTCGTGAGCGAGCTCTCCGCGCTCGCCCGGAGTCACGTGCGCGCCGTCGCCGTGGCGTCGACGGCGCGCGTGACGCCGGAGAGCTTCGCGCCGTTCGGCCGCGACGGCCACGCGGAACCGGACGCCGACGCGCGCGAGGACGCCGTCGCCGGCGCGGTTCCACCGCCTGGCGACACGGTACTGTCCGACGTCGTGCTGGAGGTCGACGCGGCGCCCGCGCCTGCGCGCATCATCGAAGCGTCGGGCGGCGAGGTGGTGTCGGGGCTGGAGAGCGATCGCCTCGAAGTCGGCGAGCTCTACGCCGGCGAGGCCCGCACCGAGGTCGTGCGGCTGACGGTGCCGGCGTGGGTGCCCGGCGAGCCGTGGGAGGTCCGGGTCGCCGCGCACTACCGCGACGCGACGAGCGGTCGCTCGTTCACCAGCCGCGCGCGGCTGGCATTCGTGTACTCGGACGATCTCGAGCGGGTAGCGAACCAGCGAGCCGGCGACGTGCTGGCGTACGCGTCGGCGCTGGCCATGGTGCGACGATTGGAGCGCACCTTCGTCGGCAAGCCCGTGGACGAGCTCGGCGGTCTGCGCGGGCTGGTCGCGTGGCAAGCCAGCTCGCTCGCGGTGATGGCGCGCCGGAGCGGCGACGCTTCGCTCGCCCGCGAGTCGAACGTGTTGGCGACGCTCCTCGCGGCGCTCGACAACTGAGCGATCAGGCGCCGCGCCGGTGCCGACCGATCACGCGCATCTCGAGCACGCGGCAGTACATCTGCGCCTCGAGATCCAGCGGGTCGAGGCGCACCGAGATGCGCATCGCCCTGAGCGCGTTCTCGTTGTTGCCTTGCAAGAGCTGCATCCGGCCGTGGACGTAGTGGGCGAACGACACCCGCTTGTTCTCGCGAAGGACGCGCAGCACGCGCTCCTCCATGCCGGGGATCGCCGCGCGGATCCGGTCTGGATCGTCGTACACGCAGAAGCGCACCCACGCCGCGTGCAGGTCGTATTCGGCGTTCTTCGGCGCCAACCGGTGCGCGCCTTCCAGATCGCGCTGCGCCTTGCCGAGCAGGCCCTCACGCATGGCCTCGCGCCCCGCCTCGAACAACACCGCCGCCGCTTCGGGGTCCGGCTGATCGGGGCCGACGAGCGGCAGGAACGGCGGCGGGAAAGTGGACGCGGGTGGCGGCGCGCGCATCGTGTCGCGCTTGCGATCGCGGTCGAACACGACCAGGCCGAGCAGCGCCAGCGCGCACAGCACCTGCGCCGCGCGCTGCGGCGCGAGGGGCCCCGACGCGACAAGGCTCTCCACCGTCTCGGTGCCGTCGATGGCGAGCACGAACCGGTGCTCGTCGGGCTGCAGCGTGAGCTGCCCGCCGATCACGCTCGCGCTCTCGGTGAGCGAGGGAAAGCGCCCTGTTTCCGCGCCGAGCAGCCAGCGCGTGCGCATCGGGTCCCAGGTCCGGCGAACCACGTCGACCACGACCGGCGCGTGGCCGGGGACGCCACCGCGCTCGATTCTTCCGTCGATGTAGTGAGCGGCGAGCTGGTCGACGAAGCGGGCGGCTTCAGCCAGATCGGATTCGGGCATCAGCGACACGCCGCGTGTATTGCAACCCGCGTACCGCGCCGCTTTCGCGCCACGCGGACGCCCGCGTCCCCGCAAAGGCTTCGCTCCAGCGCGCGCAAACCGAGCAAGGCCGCGCGGTTCGACAGCGTGGCAACCGGCGCCCGCGGCGACGCGCAGGTCCGACCGGCACGCGCAATGCTCGCGAGCACCCCGCAACGGTTCGGCGGCGCCGCGCCGTTTCTGCGCGTCTGGGCGGTTCGGCGCTATGCTGGCGCCGGCCACATGCAACTCCGTGCAGTGATCTTCGACCTCGGCGGCGTCGTGCTGGAGTCGCCCATCGACCATTTCCGCGTCCACGAGGCGCGCTCCGGGCTGCCGCCGCATTTCATCAGCCGACTCGTGGTCGCGACCGGCGAGTCCGGGGCGTGGGCCCGGCTCGAGCGCGGCGAGCTCGACATGCACGCGTTCTACGCCGCGTTCGAAGCGGAGGCGCTCGCGGCAGGCGCGCGGCTCTCCGCCGAGCGGCTGATGGTGGAGATCGCCGAGGTGTCGGTGATCCGCCCGGACGTGCTCGACGCGGTGCGTCGCGTGCGGGCGCGCGGCCTCAAGGCCGCCGCACTGACCAACAACTGGCCAAGCGATGACGCGCAGTCGACGCGCACGCTGAAGCTGAAGCCGGAGTTCGACGTGTTCGTCGAGTCGTGTCGCGTCGGCATGCGCAAGCCCGAAGCGCGGATCTACGAGCATGCGTGTCGCGAGCTCGGCGTAGACGCGAGCGAAGCGGTGTTTCTCGACGACATCGGGGCGAACCTGAAGCCGGCACGCGCCATGGGCATGGTCACGATCAAGGTAAGCGACGCGGCGGCGGCCATCGCCGAGCTCGAGCGCGCGCTGGCGTGATGAAGGGACGACGACGATGTGTGTCTCGCGCGCACATCGCGCGACAACGTGCTTCCGCGCCGCGAAAAGCCCCATCCGGATCGACGGCATCGAGTGCTACGATGACGATCGACGATCAACGCCCATGCTTCTTGGCTTGGAGGAGAAATAGAATGGCGATAGCTCGACCGGGGTGGATGACGATCTCGTGGATCGCGGCCGTGTCCGTCGCCCTGCCGCTCGCCTGCGGCGGCAGCGACAACAGCGCGCTATTCGGCAGCAGCGGCGGCGCCAGCAACGACGCTTCCGCGGGCACGTCGGGCGCCTCGGGCAGCGGCACCGGTGGCAGCGGCGCGACCGGCACCGGCGGCACCACGAGCACCGGCGGGAGCTCCGGGAGCGGAACCGGCGGCACGGGCGGCAGCGCGGGTAGCGGCGCCGCCGGCGGCATGGGTGGGAGCAGCGGCTCGGGCACCGGCGGTGCGTCGGGTGGCAGCGCGGGCATGACGGGCAGCGGCGGCAGCGCGGGCGCGACGGGAACCGGCGGCAGCGCGGGCGCGACGGGAACCGGCGGCAGCGCGGGCGCGACGGGAACCGGCGGCAGCGCGCGGCGCGACGGGCACCGGTGGCACGTCGGGCACCGGTGGCACGTCGGGCACCGGTGGCACGTCGGGCACCGGTGGCACGTCGGGCACCGGTGGCACGTCGGGCACCGGCGGCAGCGCCGGCGCGGGCGCAACGATCACGTGCGGCAGCTCGGATTGCACGGCGCCGCAGCAGTGCTGCGTGACCAGAGGCGCCGGACTCCCGCCGCCGGCGCCGAAGTACAGCTGCATCGGCAGCGGTGATTCATGCACGTGCAGCGGCATCGGCTGCGAGCACACGACGATCAGCTGCGACGGTCCCTCCGACTGCCCGGGCGGCCAGGTGTGCTGCGGCTCGTACACCGGCAATTCGTACACCTCGATCGTGTGCGCCAGCTCGTGCTCCGGCGGCGGCATCGGCTCGCAGAAGCTCGTCATCTGCAAAGACAACGGCGACTGCCCGAACGGCACCACGTGTCATAACAGCACCACGCTCGACGGCTACCGCTACTGCGGCTGAGGCGCGGGCACGTCGCTGCGACGCACGTACAGATCGAGCGTCGACGGCGTGCCCAGGAAGCGCGTCGGGTAGCTGCTGTCGCGCGTGTAGTAGCGCGGCAGCAGGTCACGCTGCACGAAGTCGATCATCTTCTCCGTTCCGCTGTCGGACGACCAGATGCGGAACACGTTGGTCCAGAACAGCCGCTCCCGCGGCTGGATCACGATCACCTTGGGCAGGTGCTCGAGCAGCGCCTGCTTGTCGTGCGGAAACAGCCGCTTCGGGTACTGGTCGACGTAGATGATCGCGCCCAGCAGCGGCGGGCGCGGGCGTCCGATCAGGCCCTCGATCTCCAGGTCCTCGGGCAGCACGAGCGCGGCTTCCTTGGGCCCTGTCAGGGCGCGCGCGCGCAGCGCCGCTTCCGCGATCACGCGACCGCGCGGGTTGATGTACATGCCTCCCCAGTAGCCGTTGTGCCCGACGGGAATGTGCGCCGCCATCGCGCGCGCGAGCTTGTTGCCGTACAGGCTCGCCAGCATCATCACCAGCAGCGCCGCCTCCAAGCGCGGCAGCCGGGCGCGGTCCAGCGCGGCGAACAGCGACAGGAACACCAGCGGGATGATCGGGTTGTTGTCGTAGAACGCGCGGAACTCCGGCGCCGAGGTGTTGTGGAACAGCGACGCGACGAGCGCGGCGATGAACAGGGCGTTGATCGCGTGCCCGGTACGCAGCCGGTCCGCGCCGTCGACGTCCGGGCCCGGCCAGCGGAGGTGCGACATGAAGAACGCGCACGCGAAGGTGAAGCCGAACATCGGCAGCACCTTGAGCCGGTCGAACCACAGATCCACGAACGGCTCGATGCCGCGATACGACGACAGCAAGAGCGCGATCGCGACGCCGAACACGGTGGCCACAAGCGCGCCGAGCGCGATCGCCGTGCGCAGATCGAGGGGACTCGCGCGCGTCGGTTCGTCTCCGATATGGAGGTTGCCCTGGAACCGCGCGATGCGCGTCCCGATGCCGACCAGCGCGAACGCGAACACGATCGTGGTCGGGAACGCATCGTAGCGCGCGACGTAGCGGATCAGGTCGAAGACCAGGTGCGCGCTGCCGCCCTTGAGCGCCGGGCCGTCGATGAACACGGCCTGCACGTAGGCGCGGAGCGTGCTGCCGAGCGCCAGCACCATCACGATCGTCGCCGACAGGCCGACCAGCGCGAACGCGCCCCACAGCAGAGCGTCCCGTAGACAGCCGCCGCGCGCGCGAGCGCTCGCCGCCGAACCACTCGACGAACCCGAGGTAGGCGAAGGCCGTGGGCCAGCCGAGCAGCACGCCGATCCCGGTGCTCTGCTTGAACGCCATCGTCAGGCCGCCGAAGAGCCCGCACAGCGCCCAGGCGCGGCGACGGCTTCGCGCTGCGCCGGATGCTAGCGCGGCCGCACCGCACGTCACGCTCGCCCAGGCGAACGCGAGCGCCGTGTGGTCGTAGGGGATCTCCTTGTTGAGTTGCACGACCGTGACCAGCGTGCAGGCGGCGACCAGGAGCGCGTTGCGCCGGCTCGTGAAGCGCACGGCCATGGCGTACGACATCAGCCCCATGGCGAGGTGGATCACCTCGTTCAGCCACAGCTCGTGCAGGAGCCTCACCTGCCCGGTGATCTTCTGGATTGCCGCGACGACCAGGAAGCTTCCCGGCGGGATCGGCAAGATGAAATCCACGTACGGCCGATCGCCCTTGACGATGCGTTCCGCCAGCGGCGCGCTCCAGCCCGAGAACTCGATGTCCGAGAGATGGTTGTTGGTCAGGCGCGGAACCGCGGCTGAGCTCGTAGGCGATGAAGGCCGCGCTCATGGCGAGCAACGTGAGGAGCGCGCGCCGGCGCTCGCCGCGTGGGAACGCGATCACGGCGATGCCTCCGTCGCGTGGGCGTCGTCCACGCGCTCGTAGACGACCAGCTCGTCTTGATCCCAGACGTAGGTCGCGCGAAACCGGCCGGCGACGCGATACTGCTTGGCGAGCAGCTTGGACGCGCCGTTGACGAAACGCGTCGCGCCCTTGCCGCCGGGCCAGAGCGCGAACAACGCCTGCCACAGGAACGTGCGATGCGGGTACAGCACGACGACCTTGGGCGGCGCGGCGGCCAGCGCCTTCAAATCCTCGTCGACGAGACGCTCGGGGTAGTGCTGGACCTGGATGCTCGCGCCGCGGAGCGGGGGCCTCGGGTGAGCGAACAGCAGCGACAGCTCCGAGTCCTCCGGCAGCACCAGCACGGTGTCGCCCGGCTTGCAGAGCTCGTCCACGCGGCGCTTGGCCCGCAGCATCTCGCGACCGTGCACGTTGACCGAGAGCCCCGCGAAGTAGCCGCTCTCGACCGGCTGGCTCGCCTCGAGGGCGCGCGACAGGTGCAAGCCGAAGAGCGCGGTCATGCACAGCGCGGCGACGGCGGGCGCAGCCCATCTCCATCCCGTGCGGAGCAGCACCAGGAACAAGTAGCAGAGCGCGATCGGCGTCAAGGCGGCGAGGCCGAAGCGCCCCTGGGGCAGCGTGGTGAACGAGAGCCGCTCGAAGCTGCTCTCGCAGAGCGCGGCCAGGAAGACGGCGTTCGCGAGGTGTCCCGCACGACGCCCGGGATCGCCGAGCTCGGCGCTCGCGCGCGAGCCTTGCATGAAGAAGCTCGCCACGGCGAACACGAAGCCGAATGTGGGCACGAACGCGAGCACGGTACCGACAGTGACCATGCCGGACGAGAGGCGTGCGCCGGACGCCAGCAGCACCACCGCGCCGCCGAACACGGCGGCGACCAGCGCGGCGACGAGCGCCGCCGCACGCAAGCCGAGACGCGGCGGGGCCGAGCTCGCCACGTGGAGCGTCCCCTCGCGGTGAACCACGCGCCAGCCGATGCCGAACGCGAGACACGTGAGCACGAGCGAGCTCGGGAACGCGCCGCGCTGCATGATGGCGAAGCCGAGCGCGTTCGCCAGCGCGCCCGCGGGACCGGCCTGGAGCGAGAACCAGTCGGCGACGGCGTCGCGCGCGAAGCCCGCGGGAGTGCCGTGCGCGAGCAGCACGAGCCCCGCGATCGACGCGAGACCGGCGGCGACGCCGCCGAGCACGGCGCCCGCGTGGCGACGCGCCGCGTTCCGCGCGGTTCCGCGCCGGACCGACATCAAATAGACGAGAGCGGCGATCCAGCCGATCAAGATGCCCAAGCCCGCGGATTGGTCGAAGGCGACCGCGAGCGTCGCCGACGCGGCGGCGAGGAACGCGGCGCGCGGGCGGGCAGGCGGATCGTCTTCGCCCAGGCCGAGCGCGCGCGCTCCGAGGGCGAGGCTGCTCCACGCGAGCAGCGCGGCGAGGGACGTGTCGGCGTTGTGCTCGAGCGGCGACTCGAGCGCGACCAGCGTCGTAGCGGCGACAAGCACGCCCACGAGACGTCCGGCGAGACGCGTCGCGAGCGCGTAGGCGACCAGCGCGAGGCCGAGCTCGGCCAGCTGGGCGATCCACAGCTCGTGGACGAGGCGCGGGCCGCCGAGGAGCCTCTGCAGCAGCGCCAGCACCACCGGCGCACCGGGCGCGTCGGGCACGACGGCGGTCGAGTAGAGGTGCGCGCCGGCGGCGAGGCGCGCGGCGACGGCGCTCGCCTGCCCGATCGCCGTCAGGTCGCCGAGGGCGTAGTTGCCGAGCCGCGGCACGCGCGCCAGCGAATACGCGACGAATACCAGCGCGAGCACGACCAGCAGCAGATGCGCTCGCCGCGCCTCGTGGCGAGGATCGGACTGCTCGGCGGGCTCCGAGGCCATGCGGGCGCACATCATGCCCCAGGGCGAGGCGTCGCGTCGCGCAACAATACGCGGCTTGACTTCGCCGCGCCCCGCCGCTTCCGGATAGGCTCCGCCCGTGTACCCGACGAGCAGCGCCGCAGATGGCGATGGCTCGAGAGCCGCCGGATCGTCCTGTTTGCGACGCTGCTGGGCGTCGCGCTGGCCGCGCCGTCGCTGTTCGGGGGCTGGCAGGTCGAGGACTACGGCTGGCAACGCCTCGAGACCTCGCCGGCGACGGTGCTGCTCAAGGACTTCTTCCCGGTCAGCGACCCGGTGCTCGAGAACTACGCGGCCAAGGACACAGGCTACCTCCCGTGGATCTCGGTCCGCGACCTGCGCGTCTCGCTGTGGCGACCGCTGACGCGCGTCACGCACTACGTCGACTACAAGCTGTGGCCCGGGAGCGCGCTCTTGATGCACGCGCAGTCGCTGGCGTGGTTCGCGCTGCTGCTGGTCGCGGTCGCGCTGCTCTACCGGCGCATCGAGGGCGCGAGCTGGGTCGCGGGGCTCGCCGCGGTGCTGTACGCCGTCGACAGCGGCCACGGTCCTGCGCTCGGCTGGCTCGCCAACCGCAACGCCATCGTCGCGTCGGCGTTCGCGGTGCTGGCGCTGGTCGCGCAAGACCGCTGGCGGCGCGGCGGCAAGCGCTGGGGCGCCGCGCTCGCGCCGCTCTGCATCCTGCTGGGCCTCGCCTCGAGCGAGCTCGCCGTGGGCGTGCTCGGCTACCTGGTCGCGTACGCTCTGGTGCTCGACCCGGCGAGCTGGCGACGCCGCGTCGCGGCGTGCCTGCCCTGGGCGACGGTGGTCGGGCTGTGGGCGCTCTACACCCGCGCCCTGGGCTACGGCGCCCACGGCTCGGGCGCGTACATCGATCCCGTTGCGTCGCCGCTCGCGTTCGCGCGCGCGGCGATCACGCGCCTGCCGACGCTGCTGTTCGGCGTGCTCGGCGTCGCGCCCATCGACTTGAAGGCCTTCCTCGACATGCGCTGGCCGATCTACCTGCTGGTGCCGGGCCTGGCGTTCCTCGGCTTGGCGATCGCCATGTTGTTCCAGCAGCTGCGCGCCGATCGAACGGCGCGCTTCTGGGCGCTCGGCATGCTGCTGTCCCTGGTCCCCGCGTGCGGCACCTTCCCCGCCGACCGACTGCTCGTGCTCGCCAGCGTCGGCGCCGCCGCGCTGATCGCGAAGCTCATCGCCACG
Organism: uncultured delta proteobacterium; assembly: GCA_963775185.1. Classification (GTDB taxonomy): domain Bacteria; phylum Myxococcota_A; class Polyangia; order Polyangiales; family Polyangiaceae; genus JAPSGB01. Next base: position 174,324 of record CAVZIE010000029.1, read on the forward strand.
GCCAGCACGCGCCCCGCGCGCTTCGTCGCCGGCGCGTGGGTGGTGACGCACCTGTGGCTCTCCGCGCTGCTCCTGCCCGCGCGCTCGCTCGGGCTCATGTTCCTGGACCGCACCATGGGTCGCATGAGCGACCAGGCGTTCGAGGGCGTCACGTCGCGTGCCGAGCGCGTCGTGATCGTCAACACGCCGGATCTGTACACCGGCGCGATGATGATCCAGCGGCGCAAGGTCCTCGGCCAGCCGACGACGGAGCACGCGTGGGTGATGTACGGCGGCACCGACGCGGTGCGCGTCACGCGCGAGAGCCGCTACGACCTGCTCGTCCACCCGGAGCACGGCTTCTTGAGCATGCCCTTCGATCGCGTGTACCGCGGCGCCGCGTTCCCCATGCACCCGGGGCAAGGCCTGCAGCTCTCCGGCGTGCAGATCATCGTCGTGGCCGTGGACGCCACCGGCACGCCGACGGACGTGCGCTTCCGCTTCGCATGGGCGCTGGACGACGCTCGGCGCCTGCGCATCGTGGCGTGGAACGGCGCGCGCTACGCGCCGCTGGCGCTGCCCCCCATCGGCGGCTCGGTGGTGGTGCCGGCCGTGCATCTACGCTTCTGAGAGAGGACTGTCGGTCCGGCGCGGAACCGCGGGCCAGCCGGTGTATCCTCGCATCATGCAACCTGCAGCACCTGGCCCGGGTTTCGGCGTACCGGCGGCCGCCGCAGTCCAGATCCCGGACACGGTCGGCGCGCGCTACCCGCGCCACGACGGCAGCGCGGCGGGCGCCGACGACGACCTGCTGGTGCCGCCGGATCCGGCGATCGGCGAAGTGATCAGCGCGGTGACGAACCGGACGCTGCGCGGCTTCCACAAGCGCGGGACCAGCGCGCGCATCCAGATCGCGGTGTGGGCGATCATCACCGCGGTGTTCGGCGGCGTGCTCGGCGCGGTGGTCGCGGGCGCCGGCTTCGGCGCCGTGGCCGACGCGCTCGACGTGGACGTCGATCCGGCGCTGCGCAGCATCCTCGGCCTCGCCGGCGGCTTCGTCGGGCTGGTCGGCGGCGCGCTGTTCGCGATCCTCTTGCCGATGCTGCTGCGGCGCCGCGAGTCGAGCTACGTGGGCAAGGCGGGCGTGCAGCGCTACTCGAAGGGACGCCTCGGCGGCCCGCGCCGCGAGGTGTTGCCGTTCGACGCCGCGGACGAGCTCAAGGTCGCGCGCACGCGCCACTTCACCAACGGCTCGTACACCGGAACGAACTACGACTACTCGTTCTTCAAGAGCGGGCGGCGCGTGCTCGCGATCGCCGGGCGCTACAACGACAAGCGTCCCACCGATCCGCTCGAGGCGGTGCAGCTCGGCGTCGCCGCCGAGCGGGCATGGACGCGCCACCGGCTGGCGCAGGTGCAGGTCCAGATCGCCCGCGACGGCGTGGCGCGATTCCGCTCGGGACAGGACTTCATCGGCGTCGGGGACGGCTTCATCGAGATCGGCTGGAAGGGCGCGGTCGAGCGCTTGTCCAAGGCCGAGATCCAGGCGCTCACGCTGCAGAAGGGCACGCTGGTCGTGAAACGCCAGGGCGCCAAGGAGGGTCTGTTCCGCAGCGAGGGCGTCTTCCGCTTCCCGGTCGCGGCGCTGGCCGACTTCCGGACGTTCCTGGTCGCGCTCGAGGTCTGCACCGGATACCGCTTCGACTAGCCCGGTGATTCCGCGCCGGACCGGCAGACCCTTCCTGCGGCGGGCAAATCGTGCCAGTAGTGAAACATGTTCCACCGCGCCGCCGTCGTGCTTGCCGCCGCTTTCGTGATCGCCGCCTGCAGCGACAATGAAGCGAACACGCCCTCGACCAACGTGGACGGCGGCGCAGGCGCGACGAGCGACGGTGGCGCGGGCAGCGGCGGCACCGGCGGCGACGATAGCGGCGCCGCGGGCGGCGGAGGACAAGCGGGCAGCAGCGGCAACGCGACGTTCAAGGTGCGCCAGAGCGTCGAGCAGCTCGACATCACCCACGCGACGCCCGGCGACGAGCTGGCGCTCGACGACGCGTCGGGGACGGAGCTGCAGAAGGCCACCACCGACACCCAGGGCAGCCTCATCTTCCGCAAGATCCCGCCGGGCACGGGCTACGTCGTCCGCACGACCACCGCGACGCCGGAGCAGCACACCGGGCCGCTCACGGTGATGTCCGTGGAAAACAGCCTGCCCGCCGACAGCTTCTACAGCGGCCAGAAGCTCTCGGCGGGCTCCGGCTACATCACCACGCGCGACGGCACCCAGCTCGCGATCTACGTCACGCTCCCGGGCCCAGCGGACAAGGGGCCGTATCCCACGGTCGTGAACTACTCGGGCTACGATCCGGCTCGCCCCGGAGCGCCCCTACCCGGCTTCGAGAACTCGCCGCTGTGCGCCACGGTCCCGGCGCTGTGCGACGCGCCGTCGGCTCCGGGCGCGGAGATCGCGGCGTTCTACGGCTACGCCACCGTGGGCGTGAACATGCGCGGCACCGGCTGCTCCGGCGGCGCCTACGACTTCTTCGAGACGCTGCAGCGCCTGGACGGCTACGACGTGATCCAGACCGTCGCCGCGCAAGACTGGGTGCTGAACCACAAGGTCGGCATGGTCGGGCTATCGTACCCGGGCATCAGCCAGATGTTCGTCGCCGAGACGCAGCCGCCGGGGCTCGCTGCGATCACGCCGCTCTCGGTCATCGGCAACACCTTCTCGACGCTGCTGCCGGGCGGCATCCTGAACAACGGCTTCGCCATTCAGTGGGGAACCTCCGTGCTCGACAAGGCCGACCCCTACGGCCAGGGCTGGGAGCAGCCGCAGGTCGACGCGGGCGACGACGTCTGCAAGGAAAACCAGCTGCTCCACAGCCAGAAGGTCGACATCATACAGGAGGCCGAGAACAACCCGTACTACACGGCTGAGCTCGGCGACCCGATCAACCCCGAGAAGTTCGTCGACAAGATCAACGTGCCGGTGTTCTTCGCAAGCGCCTTCCAGGACGAGCAGACCGGGCCGTTCTTCTTCACGTTGTTGAACCGCTTCACCGGCGCGCCGGTGGTGCGCGAGAACGTCTACAACGGCGTCCACGTCGACGGCTTCGCGCCGCAGATCATGGCGGAGTGGCACAACTTCCTCGAGTTCTACGTGGCGCGTCGCATTCCCTCGACGCCCGCGCAGCTCTCGATCCTGGCGCCGCAGCTGTTCCAGCAGGCGTTCAAGCTGGACATGAGTCTGCCGCCCGATCGCTTCGGGGCGTACACCGACTACAACAAGGCGCTCGCCGACTACGAGGCGGAGGATCCTCTGCGCGTGATCTTCGAGAACGGCGGCGGCACGACGCCTGGCGCGCCCGAAGGCACGTTCGAGATGCGCTTCAAGCAGTTCCCGCCGGCGGCGACCAAGCCGCAGCGCTGGTACTTCGAGCCGGACGGGTCGCTCGGCGCGCTGCCGCCCACGCAGACCCAGAGCGCGTCGAGCTTCCAGCTCGATCCCGCGGCCGGTCAGCGCGGCGTGCTCGCACCCGGCGGCGACGTGTGGGATCCGCTGCCCGCCTACGCGTGGCCGGAGCTGGTCCCGAACCAGGCCGTCGCCTTCGACAGCGCGCCGCTCACCGCCGACGAGGTCATGTTCGGCTCCGCGAGCGTCGATCTGTGGGTGAAGTCCAGCGTGGACGACGCCGATCTGCAGGTCACGCTGAGCGAGATCCGTCCCGACGGCAAGGAGATGTACATCCAGAGCGGCTGGCTCCGCGCGAGCCAGCGCGCCCTCGCCGCCGACGCGACCACGCTGTGGGCGGACGAGACGCACTTGCAGGCCGACGCCACACCGCTACCCGCCGGCAAGTACTCGCTGGCGCGCGTGGTGGTCCCGGCGTTCACCCACGTGTTCCGCGCCGGCTCGCGCATCCGCGTCTCCGTCGACACGCCCGGCGACGTGCGCGCCGCCTGGCGCTTCGACCTGAAGACGTTCTCGACCACCGCCGTCCACACCATCGCCCACGAGGCGCTGCACCCGTCCAGCGTCGTGCTCCCGGTGCTCGACGGCGTCGCCGCCACCACGCCGCTGCCCGCGTGCCCTTCGCTCCGCGGCCAGCCGTGCCACGACTACGTCGCGTTCAGCAACACGCCCGCGAACTGACGGGTCGCCGGTCCGGCGCGGAACCGCGCGGCGCGTCCACTCGCCCAAGTCCCGCGGCGGCGCATGACGGCCACGAGATCGGGGCCGCTCGGAGCGACGGGCGTTTCGTGGCTGCGCGTCGGCCGTGCCGCCGCAGGTGCAGCCCAACCACGACCTCGACGTGGCTGCCGTCGAGACTGCCGCGGCGGATGCGGGAGCTTGCGCTCCCGGTGTAGTCCGGATACCGTGCCTGAAGTCGGTAAGTCGTTTGAATCATTGGCCGAACCGCCGCCGCGTCAAGACGTCTCACCGCGCTATGACAAATAATGTCATAGCGCGTTGGCGAAGAAGCTGGCGGGCCGAAGATCCGGGCACCGGCGGCGAGTGACGCCTCCAAGACCTCTGGGGCGCTCGTCTGCGACCTGCCAGGGATGGCTACGGTCTCAATGCCTGCCATGGCGGTGTCTACCCGGTTTGCGGAGCGTCGACCATCTCGCCGCGACACACGCCCACGTAGCGGCGCACCGATTCGGCGAGCCCGAGATAGAGCGCGTCGCACAGCAGCGCGTGGCCGATCGAGACCTCGACGATCTCCGGGATCTCGCGGGCGACGAGCGGCATGTTGCGCAGGTCGAGATCGTGGCCCGCGTTGACCTTCATGCCGGCCGCCGCGGCCGCCTGCGCGGTGCGCTTGAGGCGCTCGAATTCGGAGCTGAACGCGGCCTTGCCGAACGCCGCGGCGTAGGGCTCTGTGTAGATCTCGACGCGATCGACCCCCGTCGCGGCCGCGGCCGCCATGCGCTCGGGCTCCGGATCGACGAAGAGCGCGGTGCGGATCCCCTTGGCCTTGAGGCGGGCGACGATCGGGGCGACGATGTCGTGTTGGCGCGGCAGATCCCAGCCGTGATCGCTCGTGACCTCGCCCGGCGTCACCGGGACCAGGGTGAACTGGGTGACCCGGAGCTCCTCGGCGACCACGATCAGCTCCTCCCGATCGTCGCCCTCGAGGTTGAACTCGGCGCGGCGCTCCTCGCACAGCGCGCGAAGCACGCGGACGTCGTCGAGCCGGGTGTGCCGGTTGTCGGCGCGCCAGTGCAGGGTCAGGCCGTACGCACCGTGCTCGAGGCAGGTCGCGCCTGCGACGCGCGGCGAGGGATTGGTGCCGCCGCGCGAGTTGCGGAGCAGTGCGACCTTGTTGAGGTTGACGGACAGGTTGGTTGGCACGACGCGAGAGATATACCGCGCACACGACGCCGCCGGCAGCGCTTCGGCAGCGAACCACGCCGCGACGCAGAGCGCGAGGCACGCAAACGCCGCGATTCCGCGCCGGACCGGCCAATGCCAGGTCTTCAGGCATCGGCGGTTCGTCGCTTCACCGCGCGGCGGCGCGACGCGTCCACCAGCCGGACGACGAACAGCCCGGCGAGCAACGCGGCGTAGACCAGCGGCTCGCGGGTGTCGGCTTTCACGCGCATGTAGAAATGGACGACGCCGAGCACGCCGACCACGTACACCAGCTGGTGGACGCGCTTCCAACGCGCGAATCCGAGGCGCGCAGGCGAGCGTTTGGTGGAGGTCACGGCGACCGGAACCAGGAGCACGAGCGCGGCGAACCCGACGGCGATGAACGGGCGCTTCGCGACGTCGGCGATTACCGCGCCGAGCTGTACGCCGTGATCGATCACGAAGTAGACGACGAAGTGCGCGAGCGCGGTGAAGAAGCCGACCAGCCCGAGCGTCTTTCGGATGCGCATCGGCCAGGTCCAGCGAAACAGAAGCTTGAGCGGCGTGCACGCCAGCGACGCGATCAGGAAGATCAGCGCGAGCAACCCGAGGCGGTTCAGCGCCGTGGTGACAGGATTCGCGCCGAGACCGTGACCCAGCGCGCGCACCGCGAGCACCGCGAACGGTACCAGCGATCCGGTCAGGATCGCCGGCTGTAGCCACGCGTGCCGCTTCGCCATCAGAAGTTCTGGACCAGGTTCATGTGGGTGTAGAGGCTGGCGACCTGGTCGGCGTAGCCGTTGAACATGAGCGTCTTGCGCCGCTCGAGCTCGCCGATGCGCCGCTCGCTCGCCTGGCTCCAGCGCGGGTGGTCGACGTGCGGATTGACGTTCGCGAAGAAGCCGTACTCGTTCGGAGCGAAGTCGTTCCAGGTGGTGCGCGGCCGCTGCTCGGTGAAGCGGATCTTGACGATCGATTTCACGCCCTTGAAGCCGTACTTCCACGGCACCACCAGGCGGATCGGCGCGCCGTTCTGTCCCGGCAGCGGCGAGCCGTACAGACCGATCGCCAACAGCACGAGCGGGTTCGTCGCTTCGTCGATGCGCAGCCCCTCGACGTAGGGCCACCTCAGAACGTCGCGACTCTGCCCGGGCAGCTGCTCGGGATCGTAGAGCGTCGTCAGCTCGACGAACTTGGCGCGCGACGTGGGGTTCAAGCGCTTGATCAAATCGGCGAGCGGAAAGCCGAGCCAGGGGATGACCATCGACCACGCCTCGACGCAGCGCATGCGGTACACGCGCTCCTCGAGCCCGAACCAGCCGATCAGCGTGTCGATGTCGATGCGCCGCGGTCTGTCGACCTCGCCTTCGACGGCGATCGTCCAGGGGCGCGTCCGGAGCGTGCCGGCGTTCTCCGCCGGGTCGGACTTGCCGAGCCCGAGCTCGTAGTAGTTGTTGTACGTGGTGACGTCGTCATAGGGCGTCTTCGGCTCGTCGGTGCTGAAGCGACCGCGCTTCGCGATGCGCCAAGCGGGCGCGCGCGCCCGCTTCGGCTTGGGCCGGACCGGCGTGGCCACGCCGCTGAGCGCGACCAGTCCGGCGCCCCACGCCGCGCTGGCCGCGACGAACAGGGCGCCTTGGCGGATCAGAATCCCGCCGCCGCACGTAGCGGTCGAAGGGCGTGATCTCGGCTGCCGGCGGGGACTTGGGCAGCTTGTCCACCCACCGACGATACCAGGCGGCGCGCGCGGACCCCAGGGACCTTGGGGATCATGCGAGGAGCCCGAGCTTCGCCACAAGAACGCTTCTGCCGTGCGTCGAGGGGCGCTAGACCTGCCGCGGCTCGACTTCGACGCGCACGTCGAGTCCGTCGCGCACGCTCTGGGTCACGACGCAGAAGTCCTCGAACGTGTCGAAGCACCGGGCGTACTGGCTGGCGTCGCCGGGCAGCGCCGGGTGGAGCTTCACGGCGATGTGGCCGATGCGCAGGCGCCGGCTCTCGTTCCGCACGAGCTCGACGTGGACATCGGACTCCAGGCCGCGGAGCTCGACGCCGGCCTTCTTCAGACAGAACACCAGGCTCGCCGACAGACAGTTGCCGACGGCGGCAGCCAGCACGCGCGCCGCGTTCGGCGCGGAGTCACGACCGAGCGGCTTCGGCTCGTCCAGGTGCAGGTCGACGAACTGCTCCTTGTCGAAGCGGACGGCGAACTCGTAGCCGTCGAGCTGACGGACGTGGAGATCGAACTCGGCCACCTTCTGCGGCATGACCGACATCACGAGGCCTGCGCGGTCGGCGTCTGCTTGCCCTCGGCGACCTTCCGCTTGATCTCCACCATGTCCAGCGCGCGCACCTGGTCGACCAGGTTCTGGAGCGCGAGCGCCGGCAGCATGCCCGGTTGCTCGAACAGCAGGATGCCGTCGCGGAACACCATCAGCGTGGGGATCGAGCGGATGTTGAACGCGGCGGACAGCTCCTGCTGGGCGTCCGTGTCGATCTTGCCCCAGGTGATGTCCGGATGCGCGGCCGCGGCGCGCTCGTACACCGGCGCGAACATCCGGCACGGACCGCACCAGGTCGCCCACCAGTCGATGAAGACGATGCCTTCGCCGGAGACCGCGGTTTCGAAGTTTTCCTTGGTGAGCTCGGTGGTGTGCATGGGTTTGCCCTTCCGTCGTCATCGGGTTGGAGCCACGCAATCGACAAAGGGTTCAGCTCGATCCTGGGATAGACTCGGGGCCTCGTGCGCTTTCCCGGACGCCGCAAGCACAAGCACTACTTCCCGGTCCACGAGCGGGATCCGCTGCTCCACCACGCGGGCCTCGACACCCCGGAGGCGAAAATCCACATCGTGGGCATCGACCAGACGCTCGTGGACATCGACGCGCGCGTCTCCGACGATCTGCTCGAGCGCTACGGGCTGCCGAAGGGCGGCTCCACCGTGATCCCCAACGAGCGCGCGCTCGCGCTGTACGACGAGCTCTTCGCCAGCGGGAAGATCGCCTACGAGTTCGCCGGCGGCACCGTGGGCAACACGCTACACAACTACTCGCTGCTCGCCGACGACGCGGCCATCTTGCTGGGCGTGATGAGCGACCCGATCCGCTTCGGCACTTCGGGCTACCGCTACCTCTCGAGCACTTCCAGCCGCGTGAGCCTCGACCACCTGCAGCCGGTGGACGGCCCGATCGGGCGCTGCTTCGCCCTGATCACGCCCGACGGCGAGCGAAGCTTCGCCATCAGCGCGGGCAAGATGAACGAGCTATCGCCGGAGAGCGTCCCCGAGTCGATCTTCGAGAGCGCCGCGGCGCTGCTCATCTCCGCCTACCTGATGCGCGCCAGCGACGGGGAACCGATGCCGGAGGCCACGCGGCGCGCGGTGTCGCTGGCGAAGGAAGACGGCGTGCCGGTGGTGCTCACGCTCGGCACGCGCTTCGTGATCGCCGAGCGGCCGGAGTTCTGGCAGGAGTTCATCGCCGAACATGTCGCCATCCTGGCCATGAACGAAGAGGAGGGCGAGGCGCTGACGGGATCGGCGGATCCACTGGTCGCGTGCGAGCGCGCGCTCGAGTGGGCGGACCTCGTGCTGTGCACGGCGGGCCCCATCGGGCTCTACCTCGCCGGCTACACCGACGACGCGGTGAAGCGCGAGACGCGCTATCCGCTCTTGCCGGGCGCGATCCCCGAGTTCAACCGCTACGAGTTCAGCCGACCCATGCTCCGCGACGAGTGCGACACGCCGGTGAAGGTGTTCGCGCACATCGCGCCGTACCACGGCGGACCCGCGCGCATCACCAGCTCGAACGGCGCCGGCGACGCCGCGCTGTCGGCGCTGCTGCACGACATCTCGGCCAACCGCTACCACCGCGCGCGCGTGCCCGTCTCCGCCAAGCACGTGCGGGAGTTCTTGACCTACTCGTCCATGAGCCAGGTCTGCCGCTACGCCAATCGCGTCAGCTACGAGGTGCTGGTGCAGTCGTCGCCGCGGCTCACCCGCGGGCTGCCGGAACGCGAAGAAGGCCTCGACGACGAGAAGTACTGGGCGATGTAGGCCCGGAGCGCGGCGTCCCGAAGAACGCCCTCTCCTCGTGGCCCCGCGCTGGCTAGCGGCGAGCAGCCGTGCCGCACGTGCTGCACGCCGTGAGCGCGTGGCAAGAGGCGCGGCCGGTCCGCCGCGATTCCGCGCCGGACCGGCATCCAGACCCACAGCGCGCCGCGCGTGGTCTTCTCCGGCGACCCCGTCTGGCACCTCTGGCGTGTGTCGCCCGGGGACCGCGTGCTTGCCGGGCCGCGCCCGAGCGGCACGGCCGACTGCACGAACGGAACCTGCTCCATCGCGTGCGCCAGCGGGTTCCACGACTGCTCGGGCGCCTGCGTCGCGGAATCGCGACGTGCGACGGTACGAGCGGTGGGGTCGGATGCGGCTCCGGGACGCGCGACTGCCGCGGAACCTGCGAGAGCAGATGCCGGTCCGCCGCGGCAACGTTGCCGAAATTGCCCGGCCGGCGAGACGCGCGCGTTCACTCCCCGACGGCTACCTGTACGACCTGGACGACGAGACGCCGCCCGGGTCCGAGGCCACGGGCGACGGCGGGTGACGCGCGTAGTGCGGCGACTTCTTGAGCAAATCCGTCCGCGGTGGTGCCGCCGCCGGGGACGACATTGTTGAGCCCCTGCTGCGGCGCTATCATGCTCGGGCGAGGCAAGCCATGCGGCCGCAGGAAGTGATGAACGCTGCAGTGCGCTGGCGCTGGACGCCGTTCTACGCGCTGGTCGTCGCGTCATCGGTCTACGTGCTCCTGGTCGTGCTCGTCATCCCGACCTCGTTCGGCGGCGCGGGCAAGGCGGCCGGCGTCAACGCGCTCGCACCGAGCCCGACGCTCGACGACACCATGCCGGCGAACGCGATCGCCGGCGCGCGCCGGCGCGCCGCACCGCGGGCGCCGGCGGCGATGCACGCAAACCCCGCGGCCGACGCGTTGGGCTTCAACGCGCCGCCGTCCGGGCCGCCCACGCCGGTGATCGCGCGCCGCGAGCCGAGTCCGGTCAGCGTGCCCGAGGCACCTCCGCCGCCTCCGCCGCCTCCGCCGCCCCCGCCGCAGCCACGGGAGGAACCGGAAGTAGATGTGCCCGCGCCGCCTCCACCGGTACAGGGACGCTTCTTCGGCGGACGGCTGCGTCGCATGGTGCCGGCGCCGCAGGCGGACGAGCACCCGGCGGACGAGCACCCGGCGGACGAGCGCCCGGCGGACGAGCGCCCGGCCAACGCGCCGCCCGACGATCAGAACGACCAGGGCCAGGCTGGCGACGACCAGGAGCAGCCGGCCGGCGGCGAAGAGCTGCGCTGAGCCCGGCCGACCCGGCGCCTCGCGCTGCGGCGACGGCGGCGAGCAATCCTTGTACAAGGCCCGTGCGAGCGCGGCGACAGGCGCGGATCGCGGCTCCGCTGTGTCGCGACGGGCGCTCGGGTCCCGCGTTCGGCCTCGGCGTGGTGTTCCCACTGGAAGCGCAGCAGCGCGCGCTGCGCTGTTTGAGCAACTCGCTTAGTTGCAGAGCGGGTGCGCAGAACTGTGGCACACCCGGGTGCCACTCTGCAGCGCGCGACAGCAATTGCTCGAGCAATCCGAGTCGGACGAGCAACGCGCCGCGCAATGGTAGTAGTTGAGCGCCGTGAAGTTCACACAGACGTCACTGGAACTGCAGCAGTCGGTCGACTCGCAGTCCGTAGCGGTGTCGGCGCAGCTACCACCGCTGCTCGACCCGTCGCTTCCGCCGCTCTCGCAACCCGACGCGGCCGACGCCGTGATCACCATGGCGACAACGCCGACTGCAAGACGCCCTAGCAGTCCGGATGGACGTGGCCCGTGTCGGTCTTTGGAACGCTTCTGCATGTTCACTGCACTCCTCCTCGTCATGAGAAAGCGTCGCGCCGAAGCAATGCCCGGAGATGTAGACACCCATTGCGACGCTCAGCCCCTTGGCAGCATAACTTCATATTACGGAACGCGACTGTATGTCAATGAATGATTCAGATAACTACCGTTACAACAGGCATCACAACAGGCGCGCGTGCGCTCTGGCACGGCGTAATCAGAGCCCAGGTAATCCAACGCCGTTCGACAGCGCCGTTGACCTGTCCAGCCCGAGCGGCCGGGTCCGCGACGTTGCCGAGCGCGACGACCGCGCGGGCCCCACCGCGAAGTCGCTGTCAAGCACGAGTGCACATCCGCCGAACATGCCTGCGCGGTTCCCGGATTGATATAGGGAGATCCCTGAACGCGGGCGCTCCGCGTGCGCTGACCCGCGGCCGTTCAACAGTGGGCGCGCGGGGCGCGCGGCACGTGCCGCAGCAGGAGCAGGAGCAGGAGCTCGGCTCGGGACGTCACGCCCAGCTCGCGGAAGATCGGCTCGAGCAACCGGAACGCGACGTTTCCGCGAGCGGGCCACACCCGTGCGCGGCCGTCGGCCTTGCGGCGCGCGCGGACCCTAGGGACCGACTTCGAGCGGCGTCTCGGCGGGCTGTTGCCGCACGCTCCCGCGCAGGCTCAGCACGAGCACCCCGAACAGCACCACGCCCGCGCCGGCCAGCTGCGCGATCGACAGCCGCTCGTCGAAGATCAGGAAACCCCAGAGCATCGTGCAGGCCGGCTGCAACAGCAGCAGCACCGATGTCTCGAGCGCCGGGAGCCGCGGCAAGGCGATGGAGATCATGAGCCAGCCGGCGACCTGCGCGACCAGCGCGAGGAGCAACAGCCAGCCGTGGGCGGGCCAGCTCGGCACCAGGCTGAACTGGGCGTCGAAGACGCTGCCCAGAAGCGCGCCGACGGTGGTTCCGAGCGTGGCATCGAGCAACGGTCCCGCGGGATGCGACAGCACGCGATTCGCGCGCCGGAACACCAGCAGGAAGCCGCTGTACGAGAGCCCGGCGACGGCGCCGAGCAGCGAGCCCCGGAGCGGCTCGCTGCCGTAAGCGTCCGCTCGTCCGAGGCCCGAGATGAGAACGACACCGCCGAACACCAACGGCACCATCACCAGCGCGACGGCCTTCGGTCGCTCCTTGTGCAGCAGCCACGCCAGGAGCCCAACGAACGCGATCTGGGTGTTGGCGAGCACCGTGGCGAGCCCCGCGCCGATGTACGCGATCGACCGGTGCCAGAACGCCAGGTCCGTCGCCAGAAACAATCCGGCAACGAACGCGAGCAGCCGCAGGCGCCAGCTACGACGATCGCGCTTCTTGACCAGGATCCACAAGACGAACAGCGCGGGCAGCGCGTAGGCGCCGCGAAAGAACGCTGCCGTGGACGGCGACACGTGCGCGAGCCGGACGAACACGGCGGAAAACGAGATGCCGACCACGCCGGCGAGCGCGAACAAGCGAATCAAGGACGGCTCCAGGGGCAGAACGTGCCCGCAACACCTGCGTCTCGCAAGCTACATGCAAGCGGCGCCGGGCGAGGGCCGGCGGCTCCCGACCCGGAGCCCCCGCCAACGTGCTATCGTTCCCGATCGATGCCGTCCCGTGCGCCTGGTTTCATGGGCGCTTTGCTTGCGCTTGCAGCGGCCACCACGTCCGCCTGCACTGTAGATACCGAAGGTCAGGCCGATCCGATCTCCTTCGACGGCAGTGCCGCGTCCGGCGGCAACGGCGGCACCAGCGGCGCGAGCGACGGCGGCTCCGGCACTGGCGGGGTCAGCGGGGCCGGCGGCGTCAGCGGCAGCGGCGGCGTCAGTGGCAGCGGCGGCGTCAGTGGCAGCGGCGGCGTCAGTGGCAGCGGCGGTGCGTCGGGCACGGGCGGGAGCGGCGGTGCCGGCGCCGAGCAGTGCACCGACGGGATCGACAACGACAACAACGGGGCCACGGATTGCTCCGACCCGGCGTGCACCAGCAACTACCAGTGCGTCCCGGTCGCCCCGACGGGCTGGACCGGATTCTTCCGCCTGCGCGGCCAAGCCAACGACGCGAACGCGGCGCCCGGACCGACGTGCCCGGACGGCAAGGATCCGACGCGCTTCTTCGACTCGCCAATGCCCGCGGCGTGCAGCACGTGCAGCTGCGGCGGCGTGCAGGGGGCGTCCTGCGGCACGCCGTCGGTGCAGTGCACGACGGCCAACAAGTCGTGCACGGCACCGACGGACTGGACCAGCGTCTGGTCGGACGGGCAGTGCCACAAGCAGGGCAACCCCAGCCAGATCTCCTGCATCGTACAGTCGGGAGCCGTCGCGGCGGCCGGGAGCTGCACGCCGTCGACGTCGACGTTCTCGAACGAGATGTTCTCCGACTTGACCGACGTGTGCGGCGAGGCAATCCCGGGCGGCGGCGGGTGCGCGTCGGGCCAGACCTGCGTGCAGCGTGGCACCGGCGACTACGCGGGCTACGTGTGCGTGAGAAAGGCGGGCGAAACCACGTGCCCCACCGACTGGAGCACGCGCGTCGTGACGTACACGGGCGGCACCGACGCGCGTGCGTGCACGGCGTGCACGTGCAAGACGAACACCGTGTGCGGCGGCGGCGGCTTGACGTTCTGGGACGGGGACAACTGCGACACGTGTGCGGTCTTGTGTGACGGACCCAAGTCGGTCGGGCCGGGCTCTTGTCTCGACCCGAGCGGTCTGCTCGACACCGGCACGTGGTCGGCGAGACTCAACGGCTCCACGCCGTCGGGAGACTGCACGCCCGACGGCGGCCAGCCCACGGGCTCGGTGGTGGGCGCCGGCGCGACGACATACTGTTGTCGGTGATGCCCGGGCACGACGACGCGAGCGCGCTGATCGGCGCGATCCTGAACCAGCGCTGGCGACTGGTCCGGCTGATCGGCGCGGGCGGCCTCGGGCTGGTATTCGAGGCCGAAGGGCTGCACGGCGAGGGACGCTTCGCCATCAAGCTGCTGCGCCGCGAGTTCTGCGAGGACGCCCAGATCGTCGATCGCTTCCTGGCCGAAGCGCTGGTCGGCGCACGCATCGATCATCCGGGCGTCGCCAAGGTCCACGCAGCCGAGCGCGCGGAGGACGGGACGCCGTACCTGCTGGTCGAGCTGTTGACCGGCCACCCGCTGACCGATCGAATGAACGCCGGCCGCCTGCCCGTGGAGCAAGCCGCCCCGATCGTCCACGCGGTGCTCCTCGCCGTCGCTGCCGCGCACGCGATGGGCGTCGTGCACCGCGATCTCAAGCCGGACAACATCTTCCTGGCGCGGAATCCAAGCGGCGGCGTCGACATCAAGGTCCTCGACTTCGGCCTCTCGCGCGTCATCGACGCGGCGGGCGGCGTGGCGCGCAAGACGCGCACCGGCATGTTGCTGGGCACGCCGGGCTACATGAGCCCGGAGCAGATCCGCGACGTGAAGCAGGCCGATCTGCGCGCGGACCTGTGGAGCGTCGGCATCATTTTCTACGAGATGCTCACAGGGCGCCCGGCGTTCGAAGCCGAAAACGAGTTCGCGCGCATCACCAAGGTGCTCACCGAGGATCCGGTGCCCATCGAGCAGGTCGCGCCACAGTACGCCCACTGGGCGCCGTTCTTCCGGCGCGCGCTCGCGCGCGAGCCGGCAGAGCGCTTCCAGAGCGCGACGGAGATGGCGGACGCGCTCATGACCGTCGCGCGCGAAGGCCACATGCCGGTGCCGGCCCACCATTTCGACGCGATCCCGGCGAGCGCGCTGCCCTCGTCGCGCGCGGTGCCGCCGGTGGGGCAGGCGCTCTTCAGCCACGACACCGCGATCAGCGCGGGCGCGATGGCACCCGGCACCGAGCTGCCGGCCGAAGCCCGCGTGGAGGTGGTCACGCCGGTCGTCGAGCGAGCCCAGGTCCCGGCCGGAATCGCTTTCGTGATCGCTGTAGTCGCGCTGGGCCTCGGTATTTTCATCGGTTTCACCTTCGCTCATTGCTGAGCCGGGATCGCGACCGGGAGTCATTTTCCCGGTTCTCCCGCGTGGGACCCGATGCTACGAAGCGGCTCATGGGCGAGCTGGAATCCCGCTGTCTCGATTCGTTTCCCGACTGGCTCCGTTCGCTCGGCGACGACGCGCGCGCACTCGCGGCTCTCGTCGAGGACGACTCGCTCGACGCGTCGCTTCGGCGGCGCGTCGCGGGCGCGGTGAACTACCTGTTCAAGTCACTCGACCTGATCCCCGACGGGATCGAGGATCTCGGCTTCATCGACGACGCCTTCGTGTTCCGCGTGGCGGCGGCAGGAACGGCGTCGGCGAGCGACGTGCTGAAGCGCCTCGGCGAGGACGCCGAGCTGGTCAAGGAGTTCCTGGGCGCCGACTACGCGCGCCTCGACGCCTACGTCACCGGACTCGACAACGTCGCGGCACGCGGGCGCAGCGTGGACGAGATCATGGGCGACGACGCCACGCGCGGCTCGTTCGTACGCGAGGTGCAGGGCTGGGCCGACGCCTACGCCGCGCCCAGCTTCGGACGCGACGAGAAGAACCTGGTCAAGCTGCGCGCGTTCCTGACGGCGAAGCTGCCCGCCTGACGCGCGCTGTCACGCGGGCCGCGGAACGCCGCCGCTGCGGACCATGCTCGCTCCGGCGGAGGCCTGGACGGCCTGCTGCTCGGAACCGTTCGACGACAGCTCGGCCATCAGATCCCGGCACTCCGGCTTGCCCTTCAGGTGCGAGCCGAGCGACGCCGACGTCTCGTGGAACACTTTCTCGTAGTTCAGGCCCTCGCGGGAACGCGCCGCGACCTTCTCGCGACCGGACGCCAGATCTTCCTCCATGGCCTCCGCGTACCGCGCGAGCTGATCGCGAAGCTCTTCGATCTGGCGACGTAGATCGCGCGCGGTGGCCTCGCGACCCACGCGCCGCGCTTCGCGCGTCTGCATCCACTGGCGTTTCGCCTCGACCATCGCCAGCGAAGCGCCGGCTTGCTCGAAGACCGCGCGGGTGCCGCGCCCGGAGCGCTCGGCGGCGTCCGCCTTGGCCACGAGCTCGCGCGCTTGCTCTTGTGCGCGAATCAGCTCGCGGCGCGCCGTCTCCTCCTCCTCGCCGTAGGCGGCAGCATCGCGGAGCGCGCGTGACTCCTCCTGCGCCAACTCCTCGACCTTGCGGCCGATCTCGGCGCGCAGCGCCCGGCCGCGACGCTCGAGCGCCTCGAGCTTGCGCGTGTGGCTCGCAATCTCGCCCTCGAGACCGTTCGCTTTCGCGCACGTCTGCCAGAGCGTGTCGAGTCCGTGTGACACCTCCGGCGGCGCGTTGCCGGACGGATAGGCGCGCGCGACCATGCGCGCGAACAACCCGGTGCGGCCCGCCCACTCGCTCACGGCCAGGGATCGCGGTGGAGGCGGCGGAGGCGGCGCGATGACGGCGGGCGCATCCCCGCCTTCCTTGTCCCAGGAGACGCTCGGCAGCGAGCGCTGGAGGGCCTTGAGCTCCTCGAGCAGGTGGTGACCGTCGCGGTAGCGCTTGCGCTGGTCCTTCTCGAGCAAGCGCATCACGATGCGCTCGGCGACCGGATGACAGTCCTTCCGGATCGTGCTCGGGCGAGGCGCCAAGGCGGTGCGCTGCATCTCCAGCAGCGTGTCGCGCTCCGAAGCGCGGAACGGCAGCTGCCCGGTCAACATCTCGAAGAACAGCACGCCGAGCGCGTACAGATCGGACTGCGGCCCCGCTTGCTCGCCACGGGCCTGCTCTGGCGACATGTACTCGGGCGTGCCGAACACGGCGCCCTTGGGCGCGAGGCGCGGATCGTGCGCCAGTGCGGCCAGGCCGAAGTCGAGGATCTTGACGAAGTCCTTCCGGCCGCCGCGCGCGGTGAGCAGGATGTTGTCGCTCTTGAGATCGCGATGGACGACGCCGAGGTCGTGAGCGCGCGCGAGCGCCGCTCCCATCTGCTCGAGAATGTCGACGCCGCGTTGGATCGGCATCGGACCGCGCGCCAGCTCCGACGACAGTGGCGTGCCGACCAGATACTCCATGACAAGGTACAGCTCGCCCTCGTCGGTCTCGCCGATGTCGTGGATGTCGATGATGTGGGCGTGATCGACGCGGTTCGCCGCGCGCGCCTCGCGCAACATCCACGCGCGCAGATGCGTCTCGCCGCGCAAGTCGGGCCGGATCAGCTTCACGGCGACGACGCGATCGATGAGCACGTGGCGGGCTCGATACACGATGCCCATGCCGCCCTCGCCGATGCGCGCCTCGAGGCGGTAACGGCCGGCGATCACCTTCCCCAACGCGGGGTCGTCCCCTCCCCGTACCCGCGGCGTGCCTGGTTTCTGCGGCGCTGGTTGTGCCATGTCCTCGTGGTGGTGTTCGGGCCCCCGGCGACCCAGGAAAACCGCAGTTCATGATGTTACGGCATGCGCTCTCGCACAGCAAAGCCTTCGCGGTCGCGGCGGCACGCCGGACGCGCCGCACCGATGCCCCGCCCGCGCTCGCTCACGGCAGCCAGACCGGCAGGATCAGAACACGTAGTTGAAGACGGGCACCTGGAGCTCGGTCGCCTGCTTCACCCCGAACGCCTGCTGCTCGGCGCGGGTGTAGACCTGCCCGACCTCGAGCGCCGGAACGCTCAACGTGATCCCCTTCAAGCCGTAGCCGAGCAACGCCGGGGGCAACACCGGTCGATACAGCGCGAGCGGCTGGTCGAAGTGCGCGCGCGCGACGCGGCGATGTCGCTTCTGGACGCGCTGGGACGTCGGCGCGGACGCCCCGGTCGCAGGAGCGGCGGCAGGTTGCGCCGGCTCGGCGACGGGCTCGCCCGTCGGCCCCTTGTCCTCGGTGTAGCTGGCGGGCGGCGTGTAGGCCGTTGTGCTCAACACCGCGACCGTGGTCGGGATCACGAACGCCATGCCGCCGGCGAGCAGGTAGAGCGAGAGCTTCGCGCTGCCGTTCTGCTCGGCGAAGTAGCCGCCCACGCCGCCGCCCGCAGCGCCGACGATGCCGCCGACCGCGTACGCCCATGCCGGCTTCACGCCCGCCGCAGCCTCGGTCAGCATGACGACCTCGCCGCCCAGGAGCGCGCCGCCGGTGATGCCCTTGCCCGTGGGCGAGACCTCGTCAGCGGAGGCGACGGACGGAGCGAGGAGCGAGCCGGCGACGGCGACGGCAGCGAGCGGCAGCGAAACAGAGAAGCGCATGGACCCTCCAAGGGCGCCGCGGTCTGACCGCAGCGAATACGCGGGGGAGCATAACACCCTTGCCTGCGCTGGAAAGGCCCACTCGGTTGGCCCTCCGCCCGCCCCCCGGAACCCGGCGCTGGACGCCGCTATCTCCGCGGATCCAGGCCGTTCTCCTGGGTGTCGGTCCGGCGCGGAAGCCCGCGGACGGAGCGGCGGTGTACGCCCTTTCAGTACGCCCGGGCCGCGCGGCTTCCGCGCCGGACCGACAAGACATCCCCGGCAGGCCGGCGCAGAATCCGGGGCGTGGGACCGCTCGGTCGGTACTGCCGCAAGGCCAGCCTGGTCGCGGGCGGACTCGTGCTGGTGCTCGCCGTGGCGGCCGGCGTGGTCCGCCTGTTGCCCTGGCTCCTGGCTCCCGAGGTGCCGCTGCGCGTGGCGATCCCGTTCGCGAAGGCGCTCGCCGGGACGGCGCTGGAGACCGCGGCGCTGGTCGGGCCCCCGCTCGGCTTCGCCGCCGGCGCGGCGCGCCTCGTCGAGCGCGGCGAGGCGCGCGCGCTCACCGCCCTCGGCACCTCGCCGGCTGGGCTGGTGGCGCGAAGTGCCGGCGCGATGCTGGCTGTCCTGGCCGTGGCCTGGCTCGCGTGCGCGACGTGGAACGCGGACGCGGGGATCCCGGGGCGCTTCGCCGCCGGTCTCGTCGCGCAAGGCAAGGCGAGCTGCAGCGGTGCGCGGCAGCCGCATGCGTCGCTGGTCCCGATCTTCAACGTCACCTGGCTGTGCTTCCCCGGCCGGCCACCGCGCGTCACCGGCGCGCTGCCCGGGATGCCACGCGGCGAGGGCTGGTTCACCGCCAGCGCGCTCGAACCGAGCGACGATCTCCAGCGACTCGATCTCGAGCAGCTCGAGCTGGTGACGCGGCAGCACGATCCCGCGCCCGCCGTCCATATCAAGGCGGCGCACGCGACGGTGCGCGGGCTGCCAGGCTGGGGAAGACCGGACAAGCTCGGGCCCGCGATGCGCGCCGCGTTGGTGGTCGTCACGTCCCTGGCGCTCGGCCTCTTGTGCGCGCTGCTCGTCGTGCGCTCGAGCATCGCAAGTCGCCTGGCCGCGCTCGCGCTCGGCGGCAGCGCGGCGCTCGCGGCGCTGAGCGCGCTCCACGCGGTGGATCGCAGCTCCTCGAGCGCGACGTGGTATGCGCTGGTACCCGCGGCGGGCGCGGCGGCCGCACTGGTGCTTGCGGCCGGGTTCTCCCTCCTCGCTCGGTGGCGCGTTGCCGGGCGTGGAGCGCGGTGATAGGGAACGCGCGAGAAACGGAGACATCATGTCCGTCGGTCCCTGGCAGATCGTCCTCATCGCCCTCCTCGTCCTGCTCCTGTTCGGCGCCGGACGTTTGTCCGAGATCGGCAAGGGGCTGGGTGAGGGCATCCGCAACTTCAAGAAGGGCATCAGCGACGACGATGACGACGAGGAAGACGACGACGAGCAGGAGCGCGAGGTCCAGCGCAAGCGCGTGAAGGGCAAGGCCAAGAAGGACCCGAAGCGCCTGGCGTCGAAGCCTCCCGTCGAGGACGACGAGGACGAGGACGAGGGCGACGGCGACGAGGACGAAGAGCCCGCGCCCCGCAAGAAATCGAGGGCCTGACCTGTGCCGCGCACACTCGCGAAACGTCTGGAGAGAGTCGCGCCGAGCGCCACGCTGGCGATGACGCAGAAGGCCGCGGAGCTCAAGGCCGCGGGCCGCAAGATCTACACGTTCGGCGTCGGGGAGCCGGACTTCGAGACGCCGCAGGCGATCCGCGACGCCGCCGCCGCGGCGATCGGCAAGAGCTCGCACTACACCGCGGTGGCGGGCACCGCGTCGCTCAAGGCGGCCGTCTGCACCGCCACCGAGCGCGATCGCGGCTGGAGCCCGACGCCCGACCTGGTAACGGTGAGCGTGGGCGCGAAGCACGCGCTCTTCAACCTGGCGATGGTGCTGTGCGATCCCGGAGACGAGGTCGTGATCCCGGCGCCGTACTGGGTGAGCTACCCGGCGCAGGTCAAGCTGTTCGGCGGCGAGCCCCGTATCGTGGAGACGTCCGCGGACAACGGCTGGCGCATGACGCCCGCGGAGCTCGAGGCCGCGCTCGGTCCGAAGACGAAAGCCGTGATCCTGTGCTCGCCGTCCAATCCCACCGGCGCAGCCTACGACGCGAAGGAGCTCGCCGCGCTCGCCGACGTGCTGCTGAACAAGACCGACGCGTACGTGATCGTCGACGAGATCTACGGCGATCTCGTGTACGACGGCTTCGAGCACGTGTCGCTCGCCAAGGTGGCGCCGGAGCTGCGCGAGCGCCTGATCGTCATCGACGGCGTGAGCAAGTCGTACGCCATGACGGGCTGGCGCATCGGGTGGGCGATCGCACCGGCAGGCGTCACGAAGGCGCTGGCCAAGGTGCAAGGGCAGTCCACGACGAACCCCACGGCGGTGGCACAGGCCGCGGCGGAAGCCGCACTGCTCGGCCCACGCGACGAAGTGCGGCGCATGCGCGACATCTTCGCGGTGCGCCGGAAGAGCATGGTGGACGGCCTGAACGCGATCCCGGGTATCCGCTGCGACATGCCGCGCGGCGCGTTCTACGCGTTCCCGGACGTGAGCGGTCTGTACGGCATCCGTCACCAGGGCAAGACGCTCCAGAGCGCGACCGACGTCTCGCTTTGGCAGCTCGACGTGTGCGGCATCGCCGCGGTCGCCGGCGAAGCGTTCGGCGCGCCGGGCCACGTGCGCTTCACGTACGCCGCCGGCGAGGACGTGATCCGCGAGGCACTCGCCGCGCTGCAAAGTGCCGTCGAGCGCGCCGAGCGATAGTCAGCGCAGCCTGAACACGACCAGCGCCCAGCCCGCGAGGAAGCACAACCCGCCGAACGGCGTGATCAAGCCGAGACGCGTCACGCCCGTCAGCGCCAGCGCGTACAGCGAGCCGGAGAACAGCACGATCCCCGCCGCGAAGAACCCCGCGGGCAGCCCGACGTTGGCGGATGATGCACGCGCGTACAGCGCCAGCGCCAGCAGCGCGAGCGCGTGGATCAGGTGGTAGAGCACGCCCGTGTGCCAGGCTTCGAGCAGGTTCGGGGGCAGCTTGCCCTTGAGGCCGTGCGCGCCGAACGCCCCGAGCGCGACGCCGAGAAATCCGAGCACGCCGGAGACGCCGATCCAGTTCATGGTTGGTACCGGGGATTTCGCATTGGCCAGACCCGCGACGATGCACTATACCGCGCAGCATCCGGCCGGAGCCATGCTCCCGCCGTTCTTGTCCCAGGCGAGGCTCATGAGCAGTACCGTGGAGACGGCGGACACGCCGCGCGACATCGCGAGCACCGCCGTCGCGATGGTGCAGCTCACGAAGCCGGGCGTCACTCGACTGGTGCTGGTCATGACCGCGTGCGGCGCCCTCGCCGCGCCGGGTCGGGTGGAGCTCGGGCACTTCCTGATCATGATGCTGGGCACGGCGTTGGTCGTGGGGGCCGCCAACACCCTGAACATGTACCTCGAGCGCGAGTCGGATCGCGCCATGGAGCGCACGCGCACGCGGCCGCTTCCGTCGGGTCGCCTGGCTCCGGAGACGGCGCTCTGGTTCGGCGTCGCCCTGGCGCTGGTGTCGCTGCCGATCCTATCGTTCGCCGTGAACCCGCTCACCGGCCTGCTCGCCGCTACGGCGCTCATCAGCTACGTGCTCTGCTACACGCCGCTCAAGCGCGTCACGCCCTGGGCGCTGCACGTGGGTGCGGTGCCCGGCGCGATCCCGCCGCTGATCGGTTGGGCCGCCGTCAGCGGCTCGCTCGACGCGCGCGCGTGGTCGCTGTTCGCGTTGCTCTACGTGTGGCAGCTGCCGCACTTTCTCGCCATCGCGATGTTCCGCTGCAAGGACTACGAGAACGCGGGCATGCGCGTGCTGCCCGCGGTCAAGGGCATGATGGCAGCCAAGCGCGCCGCCGTCGTGTACAGCGTGCTGCTGCTCGCGACCAGCGTGCTGCCGTTCGCGACCGGGCTCGGCGGCGCGCTGTACCTGGGCGTGGCGCTGCTGCTCGGGCTGGTCTTTCTTGTCTGGGCGGCGCGAGGCCTGGCACCGGACGCCGGCGTGCGCTGGGCGCGCAGCTTGTTCTTCGCGTCGCTGCCCTACCTGGTGCTGGTATCGACGGCGCTCGTCGTCGGCGTGCTGGTACCCGGGCTGAACTGAATGGCGGCGACCGTCGCCGGGTGATGACGTCCTCCGGTCCCATCGTACGCTGGTGGCCGTGGCTTGTGTTCGCGGCCGTGTGCTTCGCGATTCCGGTGATCGGCTTCATCTGCAGCCGCTGAGGAACGCGTTCAGCGAAGCTTCCGGCGCTTGCCGGTACGCCCGCGCCCCGCGCCGGGCGCCAGCGGGTTCGCGCCGTCGGCGCCCACGGCGAGCGCGGCTACTTCGTGCCCCGCGAGCGCTTCGGTCAGGACGTTGTAGAGCGCGTGGATGCCTTCTCCCTTGGCGCAGAAGCTGCCAAGCTCCGACGCTTCCAGCCGCGTCTCGACCGAGGTCTCGGCGCTGTGGAACGTGGCGACCGCGACGGCGCCGGACGCCAGCAGCAGGCGCGCCAATTCGATGCCGTTGCCGTCGGGCAGGTCGACGTCGAACACGCCGGCGTCGAAGCCGCCCCCGGCGGCCTCCGCCTGCTCGCGGTTCTTCGCCGCGACGGTGCACATGCCGCGATCCCGGAGCACGCGCGCAACGGCCCGGGCGACGACCGGGTCGTCCTCGACGATCAGGATCCGGTACGGGTCACCCATCGAGCACCTCGGTCATTCTAGCGCGGCTCGGGGTCGGTATCGACACGCGCTCGAGACGAGGCCGTTGCCTCATTTCGGGACGGGCGCCGCCGGGCCACCGGGCGTCGGCTCGGGATCGACCGGTGTGGGTGACGAGGCCTGCATATCCGGCAGCGCGATCAACGGACCGAGCAGCGCCGCCAGCACCAGGCACAGCGAAAGCAGCGGGATATCCGTGGAAGACCTGGCGACCAGGGCCAGCGCCATCGCGCCCTGGATGGCCGAGGCGCGCCGTGGGAACAGCAGCACCGCCGCCGCGACCAGTATCGCGGCGACCTCCACGAGGTAGCCGACGAACGGCAGCACCAGCGGCGTCGGGTTGCGCACCAGCGCCGACAGCGAGCGCGCCGCGATGACCTGCCAGAACGGCGCGTCGTAGCCGGAGCCGCGGAGAGCCCCCCAGGCCGTCAGCGACGCCACCGCGACGATGACCAGCGCGACGATCGCGCCGAGCCGGCGGCGGGACGCCGAGAGCCAGAGCAGCACGACCACCATCACGGCGACGTCGAGCACGAGCGACACGGTGACGAACGCGCGCGCGGTCATGAACAGCGATCGCAGCGCCTGGTCGCTCGCCCTGATCGCCATCACGCGAGCTACCGCGTGCACCAGTGCCGACGCGCCCGCGACGCCAAGCACGATGCCGAGCGCGCGGCTGCGCGCGCTCGCGAGCACGACCGGCGTCGCCGCAAGCGCCACGAGCGCGCTCGCGACCGCGAGCCCCAGCGAGGGGCCGGGAGCCTGGAACTGGGACGCCGACGCCATGATCAGCGTGAGCACGCCGGCGCCCGCCGGCACGGCCACCAGCCGATAGACGATGCCGAGATCACGCTCCCGCAGCGTAACGATGATGAGCCGGAACGCGAGCAGGGCGCCGGCGAGCACCAGGAACTGCGAGAGCAGGCTCGAGACCACGTCGCTCGCACGGATCCAGCCAGCGATCCCGGCGCGCGAGCCCGGCAGCGCCGGCGAGAGTCCGCGCGCGACGACGCTGGCCACGAGCGCTAGCGCGGCGAGCGCACGCGGGACGCTTCCGGGAAACCCCGCGACGCCGGACAGCGGCGTGCCGGGACGGGCCGGCTCGACCCTCGGTTTGCGCGTCGGCGCTGGGTTCGGACGTCGTCACGCGCCGCGTTTCGTCTAGCGCACGAGTGCAAGCTTGGCCAGCGCTGGGCCGCGTCGATCCCGCTGGCCGTGCCGCTGGTCTTTCGCGGGCGGTTCCTTGGGATCGTACGGCGGCTTCGCCGGCGGCGTCGCATCCGGCGGCGCAGTTTGCGGAGCGACCTTCAAGATGAAGGGATGCGCGAAGTAGGTCGAACAGGCGTAGTACGGGTTCCGGTAGAACTCCCAGTGCAGGTACACGTTGCCGTCGGGCGAGATGATCTCGTGAGGCGGAGCGCCGAACGGCGAAGCGCGCTGTACCGATTCCAGCGCGCCGATATCGAAGGCGGTGACGCCGCTGGTCTTGGTCACGCCCATGCGCACGATGTGACCGTCGTCCTGACTTACGACGATCTCCAGGTTGGTGCTGATGTCCGGACGGTTCATCGGGTTCGAGTCCGGCAAGCCTTCCAGCGACGCCAGGAACGAGTCCGCGAAGATCGGGTGCAAGCGGTTGTGGATGTCGTTCAGATAGTTGGCGAACGGCACGCGCGCGGTGTTCAGCGCCGTCTGGTTGCCGGGCTTCACGCTCGGAACGTAGTTCTCGATCGCGGAGCGCCAGCGTTCGATGCCGGACGACTTCCACGATCCGAGATGCGCGCTGCGCCGCCGCTCGGCGTCACGCCGGAGCTCGTCGCGGAGCGCCTTCTTGCCGACCACGGCGAAGGCCGATCGCGGGGTCAGGTTCAGGTTCACGCCGCTCTTGGTGGTGCCGGCCGCGCCGAGCCCCAGCCAGTCGCCGGTGCCGTTTCCGCGCGGCGGCGGCAGGTGCCGGCGCCGCGCCTTGCGTGCCTTGCGCGCCTTCTGGGCCTTCTGGGCCTGCGCTACCGAGAAGCTACCGTTCGGCGAGTCGACGGTCTCCGGGGTCGCGTCCCGGCCGGCCAGCGCGGTCTGCGCTTTCTGGCCCTGATCGGCGGGGTGCGTCGACGTCTGCGACGACTTCGCGCTGCCGCTGGCGGCACCACGCCGCGCGGCGTGCTCCGGCTCGGAAGTCGGCGCGGGCTTGTTCTCCGGCCGGCCGGTGGCGGGCGGCGTCGCCATCGCGACCTTCTTCGGCGTGTCCTTCGGTGCGCTGTCGTTCGGAGCGCGGTCCTGCTCGCCGGGCCGGTCCTCGCTCTGGGCGATCTTGTTGTGGTCGGAGTCGCCTGGGTTGGACTTGGGGCCCGAGTGGTTGCCGCCCGGAGTCGGCTTCGCGTCGTTCTGATCGGTGGAGGTGATCCGCGCCTGGCTCTCGGTCTTGACGTGGTTGGCCTCGTTGCCGATGAACTTGGCTTCCGGGTTGTCTTTCTGATCAGGATCGACGTGCTGCTTGACCGCGATGCGGTTGTTCGCCTTGGGGATCGGTAGCGCCTTCTCCGGCTCCGCCTTCTTCTTCTCGGCCGCGACCTTCGGCGGCGTGACCGACGGCAGCACGAGCTTCTTCTTCTCGGGCTCCGGCTTCTTCTTCTCGGGCTCCGCCTTCGACTTCGGCTTGGCCTTGTCCGGCTTCTTCGAGCTCTTGTCCGGCTTGGCGCTGTCGTCCTCCTTGTCGGGAGTGTCGGTCTCGGGCGCGGACTTGTCCGTCGCGTCGTCGACCTTCTCCTCGGGCGGCGGCAGCGTCTTCTCGTCGACGAGCGCGACCTCGATGCCGCTGGTCTGCTGGCGCACCATCGCTTCCACCGTCAGCGCGAAGCGGTGGATGTCGAGCTCCTGGTCGATGAAGTCCGAGACACGCTGCGCTCCCCCGCCCCAAGCGATGTGCGCCAGCGCCGCTGTCGCAATCCACAAGAAGAGCGGGATGTTGGATTCGCGGGACATGCCTCGGGATGCACGCGCTCCAGCCACGTGCTCCTTCCTGGGGAAGTTAACACCCGCCCCGGTGGCCAGCAATCAACGGCGAGAGGCGCCAAGCCTGCAGAAGCCGCAACATCTGCCGGTTTCGCGCCGGACCGACCCCAATCCCCCATTCTTCCTCGACCGGCTGGACTAGAGCTTGCTGATCGCGTCCCAGTATTCGCCGATCTCCTCGGCGGTCCACACGCCGCCGTCGATCTCCTTGAACTTGCCGGGGCTCTCTACGACCTTGTAGATGCTCATCTTTCCGCCGGCGACGCTCAGCACCTCGCCGGTGCGCTCGCCGCACAGGTCGCTGGCGAGGAACAGGTGGGCCGGCGCGACGTGTTCGGGTGTGAGCGTCGCGAGCTTCTCGAACATCGGAAGGTCCTCGGTCATGCGCGTCTTGGCGATCGGGGCCACGGCGTTGACCGTGATGTTGTAGCGCTGCAGCTCGATCGAGGCGGTCCGCATCAGCCCGTAGATCCCGGCCTTGGCGGCGGCGTAGTTCGCCTGGCCGAAGTTGCCCCGCATGCCGGACACGCTGGTCGTGTTCACGATGCGCCCGCCGCCGGCGGCGCGCATGTGCGGCACGGCGGCCTGGATGCACAAGAACGATCCCTTGAGGTGCACGTCGATGACGGCGTCCCACATCGCGAGGTCGGTCTTCAGCAAGGTCTTGTCCCGTAGGATACCCGCGTTGTTGATCAAGACGTCGAGCTGACCGAACGCGTCGATCGCCTTCCGGGCGATGGCCTGTGCGCCCTCCGGAGTCGACACGCTGTCGTAGCTCGCAGCCGCCTTGCCGCCGGCAGCAGTGATCTCGTCGACCACGTGATCCGCGGCGCTCTTGTCCGCGCCGCTGCCGTCGCGCGGCCCGCCCACGTCGTTGACGACGACCGACGCGCCCTCTCGCGCGAACAAGAGCGCCGTCGCACGCCCGATCCCGTTGCCCGCACCCGTGATGATCGCGACCTTGCCGTCCAGAAGTCCCATGCCGGGAGCGTACCCTAGCGAGGCACGTCGGCGTACAGCCGTTCGAGCGAGCCCTGGTACGACGGCAGGGCGCGCTCGAAGCCGTCGGCGCGAAACACGGCGTGCGCCAGATCGCGCTCTTCCGGAGAGGGGTTGAACAGCGCGTCGACGAACGCCTCGCGAACCGCCTGCGGGACGCGCTGGGCCACGGCGATCGCGTCCGCGGGCACCGAGCCCGCCGTCGCGATGACCTCCACGTCGTCGGGGCTGGCGACCACGCGGCTCCAGCCGGCGTCCATGATGCGACGCGAGCGGGGCTCGAGCGTGGCGTAGGTGGCGCCGACATCGGCTTCGCCGCCGAGCACCGCGCGTGCCACGTTGATGTGCGTGCCCTGGAACGTCTCGCGCGAGAACACGGTTGCAGGGTCCAGCCCCTGGTGCACGAGCCACTGCCGCGGCACGACATAGCCACCGGCACTGCTGCGATCGACCCACGCCATGACGCACCCCTTGAGGTCGGCCAACGCGCGGATGTCCGAGCTGCGCTTCGTGAAGATCACGGAATGGTACAGCCCCGAGCTCTCGCGTCGCACGCACGCCACGGTGTCGGCGACGCCGGCGTGCTGCAGGTCCGCCGCGACCAGCGGCGGCAGCCACGCCATGTCCACGCCGCCGGTGCTGAACTGGGTCGCGAGCGCCCCGTACGAGCGCGCGATCTGGGGATACAGGATCACATGCAGGCGCTCCGCGAGCAGCGCGCACAGCTTCTCGAACGGAGGCCGAAGCGCGAGCTCGCTGGAAACCAGCCCGAACGCGAACGCGCCCCGACGGCGCGACGAAGGTCGCTCGTCGTCTGTTGCCACGATCCATCACTTTATCATCTCTCGCTGGTCTTGTCGGTCCGGCGCGGAAGACGCGCGGCGTCGCCTGCGCGCAGCAAGACCGTCACGTCGGCGACAATTGCCGAGGGGCCGCTATCCGGCGGCGATGCCGCTCCGTGGGGATGGCACAGGAAGGGCGGAAGGGCGGAAGGGCGGAAGGGCGGAAGATTCCTGGATGGCACCGACGACGGGATCGGTGCGCTCGTCGAGGTGCGGCGCCATGTCGGCCCAAATCACGCCTGAATACGGGTGTGGTTCTGTTCCTGCGCACCGGCGACGCCTCGCGCCCCCGGCTATCGGAAGCAAGCCGCGCCCGGCCTCGCCGGGTAGTTCCATGGGGTCTCGTTGGCGGATCGTGATCTTGTCCGCCAAGACCCAAAGGTCGTGGCAGCCGCCGGGGCCCCATCCCCCGCGGCCGACGACTGCGGGATTTGTTGCTCAGGAATGGAACCACACCCCTGAATACCCCAAGTCACTGGAAACCTTCCGCTCTTCCGCCCTTCCTGTGAAAGTCCAAATGAGGGGATTTCCCAGCTGCCAAGCAGCGCCGGCCAGCAATTGCCTGCCGCACTTGTGGCAGGCGGCAATAGTGAGTTTGCCCCGGTTTGTGCACATGCGCCGGGCCGACCCGGGTACTCTCTCCGGCATGCGGGTCGCGACGATTTCGGTAGTGTCCGTTTCGATGATCTTGTTCGCTTGCTCCAGCAGCTCGAGCTCCAACGGGAACGCGGCGGGCACGTCGGGTAGCGCGGGCACGTCGGGTAGCGCGGGCACGTCGGGCAGCGCGGGCACGTCGGGTAGCGCGGGCACGTCGGGTAGCGCGGGCACGTCGGGTAGCGCGGGCACGTCGGGTAGCGCGGGCACGTCGGGCAGCGCGGGCGCGGCGGGCAGCACGGGAAGCGGCGACGTCTATGGACCGTTTGCAGGCGGCGCGGCCTACTACAAGAAGTGGTCCCACGGTCCGCCGTCCGCTCCGTCGTTCTTCCCCATCACGGTGTGGCTGCAGAGCCCGGGCTCGGCGGCGGCGTACAAGGCCATCGGCGTCAACACCTTCGTCGGGCTGTACCAGGGCCCGACCGACCAGATGCTCACGGATCTCGCGAGCGCCGGCATGCCCGTCGCGTGCGATCAGAACAGCGTCGGCCTCGCGCACGTGGGCGATCCCACGATCATCGCCTGGACGCAGCAGGACGAGCCGGACAACGCGCAGCCGGCGAGCGGCGGCGGCTACGGGCCGTGTATCTCCGCGAGCGCCGTGAAGAGCATCTACGACC
This sequence comes from uncultured delta proteobacterium, assembly GCA_963775185.1. GTDB lineage: Bacteria > Myxococcota_A > Polyangia > Polyangiales > Polyangiaceae > JAPSGB01. The sequence goes on from CAVZIE010000029.1 coordinate 203,674, forward strand.
AGATGACGACGGCCGACCCCACGCGGCCAGTGTTCCTGAACCTGGGACAAGGCGTCGCGAACCAGACGTACATCGGCTGGGGCAGCGCGTGCAGCCAGACGCACCCCGGCGACTACCCGGACTACGTCGCGGCGAGCGACATCGTCTCTTTCGACATCTATCCGGACAACGAGACCGACGCGAAGATCAAGGGCAACCTGTACTTCGTCGGGGACGGCGTCCAGCACCTGGTCGACTGGGCCCAAGGCAAGAAAGCCGTGTGGAACTGGATCGAGAGCACGGGCATCGATGATCCGTCCGGCAAGCCCTCGACCGCCGACGTCAAGGCGGAGGTGTGGATGAGCATCGTGCACGGTTCGATGGGCATCGGCTACTTCGCGCACCAGTTCTCGCCGAGCTTCGACGAGCATGCGCTCCTCGACGACGCCGCGATGAAGGCCGCCGTCACCGCCATCAACCAGCAGATTGCCGCTCTCGCGCCGGTGCTCAACACGCCGCCGATCGTCAACGGCGGCAGCGTGACGTCATCGGATACGTCGGTGCCGGTGGACATGCTCTTGAAGCGCCAGGGCGGCGCGACGTACATCTTCGCCGTCGCGATGCGCCGCAAGGCCACGACGGCGACCTTCAGCGGGCTCACGAATCTGCCCGCCGGGGCGAGCGTGACCGTGCTCGGCGAGAGCCGCACGATCCCGCTCGCCGGCGCGTCGTTCTCCGACGACTTCGGGCCCTACGGCGTGCACCTGTACCGCATCCAGTAGTCCGCGGCGCGAGGCGTCCCGCGACCGCGCACGGCTCGATCGCGCGGCGTCGCCGACGCCCACGCACGCGGCCTGCCAGCGCGCCATCGCATGCGCATGCGATGGCGCCGGCGCTCGACAACCGGCTAACCGTGCCCGGATGATCCCGCGCTTGTTCCACGCCGCGCCTTGGGGCTCGCCCTGACGCGGTGGGCACGGCGGGGACCGCGTCACGCCGCCCTGGCAGTGACCGGTGCGCTCGTCGTGCTCGTCGTTCGCCCCGCTGCTGCGCAGACCTACACCGGCCCGGAAGTGAAGGCGGCCGTCGATCCGTCGATCGACATCCTGAAGGATCAGGTCTCGTTCCTCTCGGTCCAGGATCGATACGGGAGCGTGCTCGGCTATGCGTCGTTGACCGTTCGCTTCTCGCCCATGCACTTCGCGCGGGACGACGGCACGCGAGTCGGAGCTGTCGCCAGCCGCACCGCCACCATGTTCGGTGGGGGACTCGGCTCCACCGATGACGGCTGGGGCGCCTTCTTCGGGGCTTGGACGGACGTCGTCCAGGTCGGGGCAGACAAGAACCAGGCCATCCAGGGGATCGCGTTCATCGGGCTCAGCGGCTGGGGCTTCCAGGTGGCCTACGACTACTTCCTCAAGGACAGGTTTGCCGGCCTGGACGGCTACGGCAACTTCGGCGACACCAAGGGCGCCGTGCCGTACTACTCGTATGCGCCGGGCGGCGGCGTGTACGACGATCAGATCGGCGGTTCCAAGGACGCCTTCGTCGCCTACCACGAGAGTGGCGCCTCGCTCGTGGTGGTTCGCGACACCCGTCCAACCTCGACGCGTGTCTCCGAAGTGCGTGCTCAACTTCAGCCCTTGAAGCCGTGGCTGGACAAGAACGCCGGCTTGCCCATGGTGGCGTTCCAGAAGCTCGCGGATTGGAAGACGTACGGCGATCCGTCGAACGCCTCGCAGGTGTTCCAGAAGCCGCAAGCGAGCGGCAGCTCACCGTACGAAATCGAAATCGGATCGGACAACCTGTTCGACGACGGCATCCGGCTGCACGCCCTGACGCGCGTGTCGCCTTCCCTGAGCTTCCGCGATGCGGAGCTCGCCAAGTACACGGACTTCGACGACCGGCGCTTCACGTTTGCCGCCCGGGCGTTCGCCTTCCACAGCGACAGTCGCGTGCAGGCCGGACTCGACGTGTACCTGCGCATGGCGATCTCGCGCGCCGGCGATCCGGGCCACGTCGGGCTCCCCTTCGCGGTGGCCGCCTCGTACAGCTACAACAGCCCAGAATCGAGCACCTTCGTTCCGCTCCCGTACGCGCATGTGTTCGGGCTGCAGTTCGTGCTCGGCGTCCCCGAGATCGCCAAGCCACTTGTGCCGATCGTGCGACCGAAGACGTCCAAGGACGACGACAAGGCGGCGAACCCGTGAGCGGGCTCCGCGGCTTGGCCATCGCCGGCCTGGTCGGCACGTTGTCCGGATGCCAACCGGCCGTAGCGCTCGATCACTACTGGAGTCACGACCACTGCACCGCTACGCTCCAGACGGCTGCCGGCCAGGTCGAAACCAGCAGCGCGACGGCGTACTTGCGCCGCGAGAACGGCTCATCCGGGCTGGTGATCCAGCTCGACAGCTTCGCCATCGGCATCAACGACCCGTACCCGTCGGGCCCCGTGATCCGCTTCGCCGTGCCGCGCGACGTCAAGGCGCCGGACACGCTCGAGGTGGTGCGCGACGCATCCGATGTGCGGGGTCCGCTGGTGATCGCGCCGGGCAAGGCGTGGCTCATCACCACGCCGCGCGTGGACACGAGCAAGGCCGGCGACGACTGGCGCTTCGGCACCGGATCGATACAGGTTACGGCGATCGCGTTGCACGAGAACGACACCAGCAGCCGGGACTTCGTCTCGTTCGACGCGAGCTTCGACCTGTCCGGCGTGCAGGCAACCGGGCTCGCGGCCGACGCGACGCCGGCCCCGGTCGCGGGCACGGTTCACGTGACGTGCGCCGACGACCTGGCGAGCGGCGACGCGGGTGCCGGCCTCGACGCCGCACCGCCGGAGGGCGGCCTCGACGCGGCGCCGGACGGCGCGAGCGACGCGAGCGACGCGGGCGACGCCGGCGCGACCGCGTGTGGCCAGAGCAACTCGTGCGCGAACCCGACGTGCGGCGACTGCAACGGCAATCCCGCGGACTTCTGCGAGACGGACCTGCGCTCCGTCGATCACTGCGGCGCGTGCACGCGCGCGTGCGGCAGCGGCTCCAGCTGCGACGCACTCGGCGCGTGCGTCGGCACCCAGGTCGCGAGCGAAGCCGCGACCGCCGTCGCGATCGACGCGCCGGGCATCGGCTATCTGGTCGCGGGCGCGCCGGGCGCGGTGCGCTTCGTGCCGAACGGCGCTGCGGCGGGCGATGTGGTCACCGGCTACCAGATCTCGGCAAATGACGCCGTCCGCCTCGCCGGCAACGATCTGTGGTTCGCATCCTACGGCGGGATCGCTCGCGCCACGGTGCCCGGCGGCGCCGTTGCCGGCGTGCTCGGCAGCGTCCAGCCGGACAGCATGCGCCTGGTCGGGCTCGGTCCGACCTACGCCTACGTCGTGACCATCGGCGAAGGCTCGCCGCCGCGCGACGTAGTGCGACGGATCGACCGCGCGACCTCGGCCGTCGATCTGGTCGCGTGCGCGGCAAGCGGAGTCTACGACGCCGCGGTCGACATCCCGAGCGGCTCCGTGTTCGTCTCGACCGGAACGACGATCCAGCGCTACAGCGGCACGTTGGCAGGCAGCACCTGTACGTCCACGACGACGGGGACGCCCGTCGTCACCGGGCAGACCACAGAAGCGATCCCGCGCGTCGCCGCCGGCAGCTCGCGGCTCGTCTGGATCGCGGCCGGCGGCACGAGCGGGAGCGTGCGCTCCCTCGACCTGGCCGGGACCGGTGTGCCGACAACGCTCGGCCAGGTCGCCTCCGGACCCGGCGCACGCTTCGCGCTCGCGGTCGCCGGCGACACGGCGTTCTGGGTCGACGCCGCGCCGCTCGGGACCGCGCCGGCGCGCTGGCGCATCGTGTCGAGCGACGGCAGCGGTCCCGCGGTGCCCCTGGCCGTGACCGCCGACGGCGTGACGAGCCTCGCCGCCGACGCCACCGACGTCGCGTGGGCGGACGCAACGGGCGTGTTCCGCGTCGCGCGCTGACATCCGCCGCCACGCGGGATTCCGCGCCGGACCGGCATCCCCTGACCGGCGGGGAGCTACTTCGCGAGCTCGTAGACGACGCTGAAGACGGCGATCAGCACGCCCATGATGCTCTCGCCGGCGATCAGACCCGACGCGACGGGGATCGTGTACGTCTCGGCTTGCTCTGGCTTCTTCTTCGCGAACCACCACGCGGCGAGTGCGCCGAGGAACATGCTGATGGCGTTCCACGCGGGAATCACGAAGGCGAGACCGAGACCGGTGGGCGACGGGATGAGGTGGCGATGATCCGGGAAGCGGCGCTCGAGCAACGTGATGATGATGCCCAACGCGCCGCCGATCGCCATGGCGTAGAGCGCCGTCGGGTGCAGGGCGTGGACGCCCTTGCCGAGCAGCTCGGCGACGGCTTTCCACACCTGCGCGGCCGGCGCCGGGAACTTGTCGCCGCCGAGCACATCCGCGTTCGGCACCAGCAGGTAGAAGCCGGGCACGGCGACCAGCGTGCCGGCGAACACGCCGAAGAACTGCGCCAGGAACTGCTTCTTCGGGTTCGCGCCGAGCAGGTAGCCGCTCTTGAGATCGGTGAGCAGATCCGCGCTCGACGCCGCGATCGACGAAGTAACGTTCGCGGTCATCAGGTTGGCGGTGATGTTCTGCGGGATGAGCACGCCGTAGGTGAGCTGCGTGATCTTGCCGAGGGCGCCGATCGGCGTGGTGTCCGTCTCGCCCGTGGCGCGACAGGCCACGATCGCCAGGATCGCGCTGATCAGCACGGCCAGGATGCCGAGCCACACCGGAATCTTGAACGCCCAGTAGTTGATCGCCACCGCACCGATGGCGGCGAGCGTCGCGCCGGTGACGAACCACGACATCGGCACCTCGATGCGCGCCATCGGGTCGACAGCGGCATTCGGGTCCTTCTTCGAGAACATCTTGCCGAGCCCGGAGAAAGCGCGGGCGAGCGTGCGCCACTGCAAGCCGAAGTTGAGCAGCGCGGCCGTGGTCATGAGCGACACGCCACCCCACACGCTCCACGACACGATGCCACGGTAGCCGAGTACGTTGATCACCGTCTCGCCGGGTACACCCGACGGCCAGTGGTGCATGATCGGCGCGAGCACGCCATAGCAGAGGATCGCGCCGACCAACATCGACGCGCCGACGCGGATGCCCATGATCGCGCCGGCGGCGACCAGGATCAGCGACATCTCCAGGGAGAACGTGTAGCCGTGCGGAGCGACGACCGTCGCGGCGCGATCCCAGCCGAGCTTCTTGAACCACTTGTCCAGCGGCAAGAACGGCGGCACCGTGATCCACGCGGCCCATTTTCCCAGGTGGAAGCGCTCGGTGAAGTCGGCCATCCCGTCGCGCAGGAAGGCGAGCACCGTGCCGATGCCCATGCCCCAGAACAGCGCCCGCGCCTTCTTCATCGCCTCCGAGCCGGCAGTGAACAGCGAGCGCAGGGTCACGGCCGCGGCGGTTCCGGACGGAAACGGCAGCTGCTCGATGTTGACCATGTTGCGCTTCATGGGCACGGCCATGAACACGCCGAGCATCGCCAGGCAGAACACCAGACCCATCACCAGCAGCATCGGCAGGTGGTGCTTGGTGATCATGAGGTACGCACTGAACGCACTGACCAGGGTGGATGCCGTGGAGTAGCCGGCGGCCGACGCCGTCGACTGCATGCAGTTCGTCTCCAGGATCGACGGCTCGCTGCCGAGGACCGGGCGCAGGCCCTTGAAGATGGCCCAGCTCATGATGCACGCCGTGATCGCGACGCCCAGGCCCCAGCCGGTCTTGAGCCCGACGTACAGGTTCGAGAAGGCCATGAACGAGCCGAGCAACAGGCCCATCACGACCGCACGCACCGTGAGCTGGGGCACCTCGTCGCCCTGGTAGACGTTCTCCAGCCAATCCATCTCGACGTCGGTGCGGCCGTGGCCCGGCGCGGGCGCGGGCGCTTCGGGTTCCGGATCGCCGGGGGGTGCGTCGGGTTCAGCCATGCACCGGCCGTAGCCGCATCGTCACGCCGCCGCAATACGTGCTACGCGCTGGCGATGGGCGGATGGATCCGGCGCGCGCTTTTCGCCTGCCTGCTGCTCGCTGCGTGCTCGCACGACAAGCCACCACCGCCACCCGCAGCCGTCGCCTCGAGCAGCGCGACGACCGCGCCGGCTCCGCCGCCTGCGCTGCGCGTCGAGCAGCAGCTCGGCGCCGCGACGGACGCGATCTCGGCCACGCTGTATCGCTACAACTGGCCGGAGAGCCACGGGCGGCTGTGGGTCGCGCGCATCGTGCCGGACAAGGCTCGCTTCGCGCTCGTGCCCGCGCCGCGCCCGCAGCCGCTCGCCACGATCGTGAAGGGGCGCGAGCCCAGCGGCGACAGCGTCGCGATCAACGGCGGCTTCTACGACCAGGATCGTCCGATGGGCCTGGTCGTCGCCGGCGGCAAGCCTGTGGCGCCGCTGGAAAAGCGCGGCGGGTCCGGCGTGTTTCTCGTCGAAGCAGGGCGCCCCGCCATCGTCCACCGGGATGCCTACGCGGCGCGAGAACCCTCGCTGGCGATCCAGAGCATCGATCGGCTGGTCGATCACGGCCGCGTGCTCGTGAAGCCGCGCCCGGGACTGCCGCGCGACGCCCGCTCCGTCGTCGCGATCGACGCGGACGGCGCGGTGCTGTTCGTGGTCGCCTTCGACGAGCGAGCTGCGTTTCCGACGTCGAAGGACGTGATCCAGATGAGTCCGGCGTCGACCACGACAGGTCCGACGCTGCTGGAGATCGCAGAGCTACTCGCGACCGACCTGCACGCGTGCCTACGCGCTGAACCTGGACGGAGGCTTCTCCACGGCGATGCGCCTGCGCGTGGGCGCCGAACGCCGCGAGGTGATCGCGCACCGCGCGACGATCAACGCCCTTTTCGCGTGTACACGATCTTCGCGTGACTGCGCAGGTCCTTGATGAGCTTTTCACGGCGAGCCGCGGCGTTCGTCCGCTGCAGGACCGCGACCACACGCGCCTTGGCTGCCTCGAAGCTGACGGCCGGGTCCTGGCGTTTCTCGACCAGCTTGACGATCCAGTAGCGCTCGCCGTCGCCTTCGATCAGGTCGCTGACCTGACCGGGCTCGAGCTTGTACACGACGTCTTCCCACGGCTCGGGGATCTGCTCCCAGCGCAGGAACCCGAGATCCCAGGGGTGGCGATCCGCCGGCAGCGTGGGGAAGCGCTTCGTAGCGACGTCCTCGAACGCGGCCCCGCCGCGGATCTCCGCCAGCGCCTTGGTCGCCGCGCTGCGATCGCCCTTGTACATGAGCTGTTCGACGTGCAGTGCGGTGCGGATTCGCTCGGCGTTCTTGTCGAAGAAGGCGCGCGCGTCCGCGTCGGTGACGCCGGAGTTTTCCTTGGCCTCGTGGCTGAACACCAGGGAGGCCATCTCGCGGCGCTTGAACGTCGCGAGCTGCGCCTCCATCTCGGCGACCTTGCGCCGGTACGCCGAGTCGGACCCCAGGCCCAGCTCGACGCCGCGCTCGTAGATCAGCTCGTCGTCGATCACCGTCTCGAGCACCGCGGGATCGTCGGCGCGGGCGGTCTTCGCGCCGTGACCGCTCTGCCGGATGCGCTGCTCGAGGTCCAGCTTCGTGATCGGGACGCCGTCGACGCTGGCAAGCGGCGTCACGCCGTCGGGGAGCGCCGCGCTCGCGTTCGGCGGCGCGACGCTCTCTGTCGCGGTCTTGTGCTTGGCGCAGCCGACGGCGAGGGCGAGCACCGCCACGGTGATAGTCCCGTATTTCACGATGGAGAAAAGAAGACCGGACATGGCGATCGTCAAGCGAAAAGAGGCGGCACCCGCAGGTGCCGCCTCTCTTCCCGGTCTTTGGCTTCGTCGGATCAGTGACAGACGGTGCAGGATTCCTCCTCGTCGCCGCTGAACGGGTTTGCGGGCGTCGGGTCGTAGGTCATGAGCTTCATGTGCGACTGCGCCGCGTCGGTGTCGTGGCAGCCGTAGCAAGGCTGACGCGACGCCTTCGTCATCCAGGTGCCGCTGGTGTCGGCGCCGTGGCAGGTCTTGTCGCAAGTGCGCACGTCCTGCGGCATGGCAATCGCCCAGTTGCGACCGGGGACGCCGTCGCTGTGTCCGACAGTCACCAGCGGGTACGTCAGGTTCGCGCCGTTGTGGACGGCGTGGACGCGCCGCGAGATCGCCTTGGCTCCGCTCCAGTCACCGGTCACGCCCTGCGGCTGGTAGTCATGGCAGCTGCCGCACTGGTCGACCGCGGTGTGATCGAGGAGCTTGTTGTGACGCGGAGCGTCCACAACGAAGCCCTGACCAGCGGCGTTCGTGTGGCACGAATCGCAACCCGTCGCCGGCGCGGCCTCTTCCTTGTCCGTGCCGACCTGGAACGTGATCCGGGCCACGCTCGGGGTCTTGTAGTCGGTGTCGCTCTTGCGGCCGCGATCCGCCATCTCCACGTCCACGACGTAGGTGCCGGACGCGAGGTCATCGACGGGGTCGAGCTGGTACGTGATGTTGCCGGCCGTGCGGGTCGCCTTCGGATCGTTCTTGGTCGAATCGGTGTAGGCGTACAGCTGGTTGGCAGGCGTGAAGCTCGCCAGGTTGTGCACGGTGGTATCTCCGCCGAACACCGCCGTCGTGACGTCGCTCGCCGACAGCTGCAGCGCGAACACGTCGCCAAGGTTTCGGCTGCGGATGCCGACCTTGCCGCCGTCGATGAACGCGATAGCGCGCGCCTTGAACGCCGCGTTGGCGTTCAGCCAGTTCGCGATCTCCTGCGAGGTCGCCTGCGTGGCGTCGGCGAAGGTCCCGTCCGACACCTTCACGCTGATGGCGCTGGCGAGGGGCGAGCCGAGGCTCGGCAGATAGATGTCCTTGCCGTTGTCCACGACCAGGTCGAGCGTGGTCGCCGCGCTGATGTCGAAGGGTCCGGCGCTGCTGCTCAGGACCTGCGCCCGGGCGGCCGTCGTGAGCACCGGCATGCGACGAGCACGCGGGCCGCTGACGAACAGCGCCGCGCTGGTGAACTTGCCGTCGCGTGCGGGGCACGCCGCCCCGGCCGCGCAACCTTCAGCCGCGCTGTCCTGCACGACCGTCGTGTGATCGAGGGTCGCCCCGCCGTTCTCGTTGTCGGTGAGTACCAGGGTCACGACCGGCGCTTCGCCCGCGACGTAGTACTTGCCGTTCGCAGGCGCGGACATCGTCAGCGTCGGGGTAAACTCGGGGATGTTGCGCTCGTCGTTGGCCGTGAAGTCGTGCGCATTGGTCACCGCCTTGCCGAAGCTGTTGCCCGTCGCCTTGTGGCAAGTCGTGCACGTCAGGTCGTCGAGCATCTGTCCGCCGGGGTGGTTCGTGCCCGTGGCGAAGTCCACGGTGTCATGGCACGCGCCGCAGGCCGCGCGCGAGGGCGTGGTCTTCCAGTCGTCCACCTGCGCGCCGCCGCCCTGGTGGCACTTGGTGCAGTTGTCGAGCACCGCGGGGAACTCCACGTCGGACCACTCGGTCTTCGCGTGCTGGTAGTTCCAGATGGCGTACTCGCCGTTGTCCGCCGACTCGTCCTGCGCCGTCGCCGGGTCGTCGTACACCTTGCCGTCGGCGCCGGGGATGCTCGCCAGCTCGCCGCCAGCGTGGATCTTGTGGATCATCACCTTGAAGTCCAGCGTCTGCCCACCGTACGGGTCGGTGCCGCTGGCGTTGTGGCACGTCACGCAGTCCTTGACCGTCAGCCGATCGCCGCCGTGACCATGGAAGCCGTCGCCGTGACACTGCTGGCACGTCGCGGTCTCGACGATGTCCCGTGTCTCGGTCAGCGCCGAGCCGTCGGGAACGAAGTCGAACGTCGCGTCGGCTGTCGGACCGCTGTGGCCGCCCATCATGATCAAGACGCGGTGGGTCAGCGAGCGGTCGTAGCTCACCGCCTTGCCCGCGGCCGGCGTGGTCACGCTCGCGATGTTCGTGGCAAACTCGTACGTGTACGTGCCGTCGCCGTGGTCGGTCAGCGTCCCGTTGTTCTCGCGGTAGCCCTGATCGGCCGAGGTGCCGTCGGCCGCGGGCCAGTCACCCGTGCCGGCGACCGTGACCTTGCGGTAGATGTACGGAACCCAGTTGTTGTAGCTCTCGCCGTTCTGCTTCGGCACGAGCTTGGCGATGTTGGCGTAGACGCTCTTGATGCCGGTGACGGCCTTGCCGTCCTTGTCGAGCACCTTGAAGTCGACGCTGACCTTGCCGGCAGCGTCGGCGGTCGCGCCGCTGATTGTGGCGTCCACCATGTACTTGCCAGCCGCCAGGTCCGCCGCTTCCAGCGCCGCCGAACCGTGGAAGTTCTCGACCTGGACGTTGCCCCCGGGCGTGCCGGGCGTGCCGGGCGTACCGGGCGGCCCCGCTTCGCCAGCCGGGCCCGCATCGCCGGCCGGGCCCGCTTCGCCAGCCGGGCCCGCGTCGCCGGCCGGGCCCTGCGGTCCCGCGTCACCGCTCAAGCCGGGAATTCCCTGTGGACCCGCTTCCCCAGAAGCGCCTTGCCTGCCGTTCGCGCCGTCGGAACCGGAGCAGGCAGCGAAAAAAAGTACCAGAACGAGACCCGCTGCAGTCTGGAGTGTGTTGCTCTTCATGCCGACACCACCTTCGGTGGGCTGCGTCAGCAACTCCCGTGCCGCGTGGGATTCCGCGGAGGGCGGGAATATTTCGCTGACGCGCCGCGACAGGCTCCGCAATTGTCGCGGGCGGCGCTCGAGCGTCGGCAAGAACTGCGCGCCCGCGCTCAGGGCGCTGCCACGTAGTAGAAGTCCCGCGCCGACGCCTTCGTCGTGTACTCGCCGCGCGCGTGCTTGACGTCGGCGATCAACGTGGAGCTCGGCTCGAGCGCTGCGGCGTCGGCGCCCGGCGAATACATCAGGAAACGGGTGTACGACCAGTTGATGTCGAGCTCCGCGGCATCGCGCGCGCCCGCCACCTGCATCGCCCGCGCGAGCTCCGCCGCCGTGAGCCACTCCCCGAGCCCGAAGTACAGGATCCGCCCGGTGGCATCGACGCCGACGGCCGAGCGCCGGATGTCCGTCTTGCCCTCGGCGCTCATGCCCCACTTGCGACTCTTGTACTCGTTCTTCAAGTCCGGGTTCGGCTGGCCGGCTTCCAGCAGGCAAGGCGGCGTCTGCCGCCACGACGCGGCGTCCGCGGCCGCGCCCTGCACGGACTCCCACGGTCCGATGCGCGCGGCGTCGTCCTTGCCAAGCACGAACGTGCACGCGCCGGGCTTGGGCGGCGCGAACTCGTCGTCTCCGACGCGCATGCCGAAGCCGCCGTGCTTCTGCTTGAAGCCGCCGTTGAACACGGCCAGCAGCCGCGGCTGATCGCCAGCCGGTACCAGCCCGGGGCGATGATCGGCCGGAACCGTCTTCGACTCCGGCTCGTGCGTTCCCGCCACCAGCCGCACGCGCAGCCGCGACAAATCCATCGCGACCACGGCAACGTAGAGGAAGCGCTTGAACGCGTGCGGGTGCACGATCGTCTTGACCATCCCGGTCGCGAGCGGCGCCCACGTGCCGTCGCCCGGCGCCGCCGTGCGCGCGACCGGCGGCTCGAACGCCGGCGGCGGGAACGCGACCCGCGGCGGGGTGCTCGCCGGCGCGTCGCTCGCGCCCGCATCCGCCGCCGCGTCCGCCGCGACCTCGCCGGCGTCGGGCAGCGCGGCGCTCGTGCGCACGGGTGCAGGGCGTTCCCGGGGTTGATGCCGGGGCGGCGCGGAACCGCCGGGAGCGCAGCCGAGAGCGGCGAGCGCGACGACACCTGCGGCGCCGCGTCTCAATCGCGAAGCTCCGGCGGCAGCATCGACAGGATGACGGCGCGAACGTCGCGCATCAGCTCTTCGCGACGCGCCTCGCCGTACGCCGCGGCGTCGATGGGAGCGCCGATCGTGACGCTGACCGGCCGGCGCAGCGACAGCTCGAGCGATCGCGCGGGCAACACGAAGCGCGTGCCCTCGACGGCGACGGGCAAGATGCGGACGCCGGTGTCGAGCGCGAGGTGGAAGCCACCTTTCTTGAACGGCGCGACCTTGCCGGTCGGGCTGCGCGTCCCCTCGGGCGCGATCCACACGCTGATGCCGCTCTGGATCGTCCGCTTGGCAGCGCCCAGGCTCGCCACCGCACGCTGGTGGTTCTTGCGATCGACCTCCACGAACTCGCCCGCGCGCAGCGCCGCGCCCATGACCGGGATCTGGAACAGCTCGGTCTTGCCGACCATCCGCATCGGCCGGTCGATGGCCTGGAACAAGCACGCGACGTCGTAATGCGACTGGTGGTTGCTCATGACCACGAACGGTTCGTCGCCCGGCGGCAGGTTCTCCCGGCCGTGCACCGCGAAGCGGATCCCCGCCCTCTCGACGATCAGGCGCGACCACCGGTCCAGACGCTCGGTCGTCACGCGGCGCTCCAGCCGTCCGAGCCCGGCGTCGATCGCCGTCACCGCGCTCAGGCGGAACGTCGCGTAGGCCGCGTGCGCGAGAATCGCCAGCTCTCTGGGCCCCATCGCCCCGGAGTTCAGCCCTGCTTGTCCGTGAAGTCCAGCGAGGCGGAGTTGACGCAGTAACGCAGCCCCGTAGGCGCCGGACCGTCCTCGAAGACGTGACCCAGGTGCGCGTCGCAGCGGCGGCACACGACCTCCGTGCGGGCCATGCCGTGGCTCGTATCCCGCTCGAGCTTGACGCGGCTCTCGTCGATCGGCGCGTAGAAGCTCGGCCAGCCGCTCCCCGACTCGTACTTCGTCGCCGAGCTGAAGAGCTCCGCCCCGCAACAGACGCAGTGGTACGTGCCGGCCGCGTGGTGCTCGTAGAACTTGCCGGTGAACGCGCGCTCGGTGCCCTTCTCGCGCGTCACCGCGTAGACCTCCGGCGGGAGCTCGCGCTGCCACTCCGCGTCGCTCTTGTCGACCTTGTCGTCGTCGCTCATGCGGCAGAACGTAGATGCGCCGGGCCGACTCGTCCAGGGGGCTCACGTCACCCAGCGCGCGCCGCCCCTCAGCTTCCAGCCCGACGGCGTGCGCTCGGCCGTCCAGGTGCCGCCCGCGAGCGGGCAGCGCAGCATCAGCCCGTGCTGCTGGCGCTTCGCCTTCATGCCCACCGGCGGGAACGTGATGCTCGCGTCATCGATCTCGCGAACGTCCACGGCGAGCCGCAGCGTGTCGCCGTCGAGGAGCGGCAGCGTGGCGTTCGGCACGATCACGTACGGCCGCATCTCGCTCGTCCCGAGCGAGAGATCCTCGAGCTTGCCATCGCCTCCGCGCAACTTGACGCGATAGCCCGCGTCGCCTGCTCGACCAACTGCTGGGCTGCCCCCACCGTTCCGTGCTCGGCCCTACGGGCCTGCGCGCGTCCTGCCTCCCCCAAGCGTCGGGCTCGGCGCCGTGCTCGCTCGTGCTCGGCCCGCACGCGGTCCGGCGCTGCAACAATATGCGCGGCGCGCGGGCCTGCGCGCGAGCTTGCGCGCGGCCGCCTCGCGCGCCGCGGAGGGAGGCCAGCCGTCGGCGGCGCGCGCACGCCGGCTTCCGGGCACGGCACGCCGGCGGCGGGGTGGGAAGTCGCATGCTGCGCCGGCGCGCCGGGTGGCGACCGCCGCCGGCGGAAGCGGCGGTCGCCACCCTCGCCGCGCGTGAACCAACCGGAATCGCTACAGTGCGTTCGCGGCACGCGGATTGCGCAAGCGCGCCGCGTGATCGACGCCGCCGCAGCGTACGAGCGCCGCCGCCCGGAGCTGGGCGCGCTGCACCACGTCGTGCGCGACAACCTGCGCACGCTCGACGAGGCGATCGAGCACGGCTTCACCATGCCGCTGCCGGCGTTCGTGCGCGCCGAGCTCGCGGGCTTCGTCGACTGCGGAATCCTGGCGCGAGGCTTCGCCTTGATCGCGTGCCCGGACTGTCCGCGCCGGATCGCCGTGGGGTTCTCGTGCAAGGCGCGCTCCGTGTGTCCATCCTGCGGAGGCAGACGCATGGCTTCGACCAGCGCGGATTCTGATCGACCACATCCTGCCCGAGCGCGCGCCGCTCCGTCAGCTCGTGCTCACGCTGCCTTTCGAGCTGCGCGCGCGTCTCGCCTTCGACGGCGAGCTGCTCGGTGCCGTATGCCACACCTTCGTGGACTCCGTGATGGGCTGGTACCGCCGGCGCATGGTGGCGCTCGGCATCGCGGGCGGCAAGAGCGGGGCCGTCACCGCGGTCCAGCGCGTCAGCTCCGACCTGCGATTGAATCCCCATTTCCATACCCTCGCTCTGGACGGCGTGTTCGTCGAAAACGAAGCGGGCGAGCTCGCGTTCCATCCGCTGCCCGCGCTCACCAACACCGACGTCGCCGACATCCTCCAGATCGCCCGCACGCGACGCGCTTCGTGATACCCGAAGGGGTGCATCGTCCGCCTGCTGCGTCGCAAGGGCGTGATCGCCGATGACGACGCGAGCGACGCGAGCGTCGTTACTGCGGACGCCGCCCTGGAGGACAAGGAGCCCGCGCTCGCCGCGCTCGCCGCGGCCTCCGTCGCCGGCACCGTCCCCGCCGGGCCCGCGCTGCGCCGGCAGGATCCCATCAAGCTCCGCAGCACGGCGGAGCTCGCACATACCAAGGGCCTGTGCGCCGCCGAGCACGGCTTCTCCTTGCACGCGGCGACAACGGCCGGGGCCGAGGACCGCGCGGGAAAGGAGGCCCTCTGCAAGTACATCCTCCGCCCACCCATCGCGCAGGAGCGCGTCCAACTCGTCGCCGACGCTCTCGTGCGGCTGACCCTGAAGCGACCCTTCAGCGATGGCACCTTCGCCCTCGAGATGGATCCGCTCAGCCTGCTGGTCCGGCTCGCCAGCTCGGTGCCGCCTCCCCGCATGAACCAGGTCCGTTACGCCGGCGTGCTCGCTGCCCACAGCAAATGGAGAGCGCGCATCGTTCCACCGCTGCCGCCGCCCGACAAGGACGACGCGCACGACGGCGACACGTGCGCGACCTGCGCACCCAAGGACAAGCCGCCCACGCATCGTTGCGGATATCGCCCATGGCGTGAACTCCTCCGGAGAACATTCAAAATCGATGTCGAGCGCTGCGACAAGTGCGGCGCACGCATGAAGCTGCGCGCCCTCGTCATCACGAGCGCCGGCATCGAGCGGTATTTGAAGTGGCTCGGCGAGCCCACCGAACCACCGCAGCTCGCGCCGTCGCGCGGGCCCCCCTTCTTCAAGAGCCGCGTCATCCGCCGCCGGCTCGGCGAGCCCATGCAGGCGGAGCTGTTCGACGCGCATTGAACGCGCGTTCGAGGAGGCCGAGCTCCGCCCGCGACACGCCCGGGCGGGCGATGACGACGCGCCGACCGCCGGACACGGCGCCGACGAGCCTCGCGGCGAGCCCGATCGCGGCGTAGGCTACCCTCCGAGGACGGGAGAGTGACGTGGGGCAGCGAGCAGAGGGGCGTTCATCTCGACTACGCGCCAGCCCGTGCTGCTGGCGCTTCGCCTTCATGCCCACCGGCGGGAACGTGATGCTCGCGTCATCGATCTCGCGAACGTCCACGGCGAGCTGCAGCGTGTCGCCGTCGAGGAGCGGCAGCTTGGCGTTCGGCACGATCACGTACGGCCGCATCTCGCTGGTCCCGAGCGAGAGATCCTCGAGCTTGCCATCGCCTCCGCGCAACTTGACGCGATAGCCCGCGTCGCCGATCTCCGAGCTCGGGTCGAGCGCGTACGATCGGTACACCACGACCTGCCGCGCGCCGACGGCGCCGGCGACGACGGCTTCGGGCGGCAACCTGGGAAATCCCCTCATATCAACACAAAGACCAAAGCAACGGATTCCGCTGCGATCCCGACCCATGGGAATGGCACAGGAGGAAGGTCGGAAGATTTGGGGATGGAACGGACGAGGTGATCGGGGCACTGATCGAGGTTCACCGGCAGCTCGGTCCGGGGTTGATGGAATCCGCGTACGAAGCGTGCCTATGCGCCGAGTTGTGCGCCGGCGGTCGCGCGACGCGCGGCGTTGCGGCTTGTGGGCCGGTGCACGCCGCGACGCACAGCACC
>CAVZIE010000030.1:0-122888 GCA_963775185.1 uncultured delta proteobacterium
CGATGATCTGGTAGCTGAAAGCGGTGCCGGCGGGCAAATCGACGGTCACATGCCAGCTACCAGCCGCGCCGGCCGTGAGCGGCAGCGCAAGCGCGTCGTCGTTGGCGGCGAGTGCATCGACGTCGCCACCAGGTAGAGCCCGGCTCCCGCGTCGAGCGTGATCCGCGCACGCTGATCTCCACGCTGCGGTTGCCCGCAAAGAAGCCCGCCGATGACGGGATGTAGCCCGGGTCGTAGTCGTTGATGAGCTGGGCGATCTCGCGGTTGGCCTGGGTGGCAAGCTTGTCCGAGGTGAGCTCGAGCATGTTCTCGTCGTTGAAGAAGCTGGCGAGATTGGTCCAGTTGTAGGAGCCCATCAGCACCTTCTTGCCGTCGATCACGCACAGCTTGTTGTGAAGCTCCACCAGGCCCGTGTTGCCTGCGCTGCCGCGAGTGTTCTCGAAACGGAGAACGGGGATGCCCGCCTGGTCGAGTTGCTCGTCCTCGGTGCCGGCGTCGGCCTGGAGCTTGTCCAGCACGACGACGACGTGTACGCCGCGTTGCTTGGCAAGGACGAGCTCGTCGATGAGCTTCTGGGAGTTCAGCGAGAACATCGCAACGTAGACGCTGCTCTGGGCCGCCCGGATCTCGTCGGCTACCGCGTTGTAGAGCTTGTCTTCGGTGCCGAACAGCACGCGGACGGATCGGTCGTGGGCGCCGTGGGCGTCTGGCGTCCCGGCCTTGAGCTTGTCGAACTCCGACTCGAAGAGCGACGCCACCGAGGCGTCGTCGATACGCAGCAGCTCCTCGTCGTTGAGCGTCAAGGCGTTGCCGGAGTAGTTCATCATCCGGTCAGCACGGTCTGGCCGTCCACGACCGTGAACTTGTCGTGCATGGTCGCGTCGGTGGCGACCGTGTTCTCGACGCCGACGGCGAGAGCCCTGCCGCTGCCATCGCCTGCAGCGTCGGCTGGTTGTAGGTCTGATCCATCTGCTTCTTGTCGAGGAGGATCTGCACGTCGACGCCCTTCTGTGCGAGCGCGCCCAAGGCCGAGACGATGCTGCTGTCGCGCAGATTGAACATGGCGATGTGCACCGACGTCTTGGCCGTCGCGAGCGCGGCCAGGATCGCCTTTTTCGGCTGATCGAAGTAGCTGAAGAACAGGCTCGCACCGAGTGCCGGGTCCTGCCAGCCCAGGTCCGACGCATCCAGCGCGTACGGGTCGGCGCTCCAGCCGTTCTGCCCGCCGGGTGTGCCGAGATCCCCCGTCCCGTAGCGGTTCTTGGCGAGCTGCCAGCTCGCGGATCCGCCGGATCCTTGCCGAGGTCCGAGAGCTCGATGGCGACGCCTTCGGCTGCCGGCCACGGTGAAGACGTCGTGTAGTCCACCGACGCAACCAGCTTGCCCTGGGGATGGTCGATCTTGATCGAGTCCTGGGAGTTCGACAGGAAGAAGTTGTCGTACACGTAGTCGGCGATCACGCCGCCGTTGACCTTGGGGTCGCCGTTCCGCGCGAGGACCGCGTACTTGCCAGGATCGACGTTCACGTCCTTGGCGATGACGTGCGTGTTGCCGAATCCGTCGTAGATCCGGTAGCCCTTCAGATCGATGGTGGAGGCGCTGGAGTTCTCGACCTCGAAGTACTCGCCCACGTCGTCGCTCACCGCCTTCGGGTTCGCCATGATCTCGGTGATCAAGAGTCCCGAGCCGCTGCCACCCGCGCCGGCGCTGCCGCCGCTACCGGTCGCACCGGCGCTTCCCGCTGCGCCGGCGCTTCCCGCTGCGCCGGCGCTTCCCGCTGCGCCCGCACTTCCCGCCGCGCCAGCATTGCCCGCCGCGCCGGCGCTCCCGGCGCTTCCGGCCTGCCCGGCACTGCCGGCTTGGCCGCCGACCCCGGCGGCTCCCGCGGCCGCACCAGTGCCGGACCCGGGGAAGCCGGCGTCGGCGTTCGAGCCACACGCAGCGACAAGCAACGAGCATCCAAGGAGCACTGCCTTCTTGATCACGAATGCCTCGATCTCCGCCGGAGAATCAGCCCGCTTCGCGGGTCTGCATCGCCGGCAAGTAGGGAACCTTCACGCGGGGCGCCATCTACAAACGGCGTGCCAGCCACGACGCCGCGCGGGCGGCGCGGAAAGTCCTGGTTTTCGAGGCTACAAGTTGAATCGGGTGAACCACGAGTTGCATCTACGCAACAAGCGGTGAGTTCTCGTAAACGCGATGGCCCGGGGAAGCGCCGCACCGGTGCCCGATGGTCGCGACCCGCTCTCCCGTCGCGGCGTCGTACAGCTGCACGCGCACCAGAGCAACAGGCCGCCGATCGCATCGACGGCGAAGAATTCGTCGCGGCGCTGCTCGGCGCCTATCGCGCCGGAGCGTGCTACTTTCGGTCAATGACCAGTGCCGCCGCGACACTGATCCAAGCCACCGAGCGCCCGCGATCCGCACACCGCGTCGCGCGGGTCATGGAGTTTCTCGTGGTGGGCGGGTTCACGCTCGTGCTGCTGCCGATCGCATGGGCGCTCGAGCGCGCGTTCGGCGTCGAGACGTCCGTGTATCCGGTAAGCTTCGTGTTCTTCTACGCCGCGTGGGTGATCAACGATCCGCACTTTTCCGTCACGTATCTCCTGTTCTACAAGGACGTGAAGCGCCGGGCGTTCGGCGATGTGTTCACGCCGGTGCAGCGTGCCCGCTACTGGCTCGCCGGCTTCGTGGTGCCCGTGGCGCTGTTCGGCTGGGCTGCCGTGGCGCTGTGGCGAGGCGCGCCGCCGGTGCTCGGCGCGATGGTCGAGCTGATGTACATGCTGGTCGGCTGGCACTACGTCAAGCAGGGCTTCGGCGTGTTCTCCGTACTGTCGGCGCGGCGCGGAATCCGCCTGTCCGACCTCGAGCGACACGCGTTCCTGGCGCACTGCTTCACGGGCTGGGCGTTCGCCTGGGCGCGCCCCGCGGCGCCGGCGGTGCAGGTCGAGGAAGAGGGGCTCGTGTACCGGGCGCTGCCGCATCCAGCGCTGCTCGCAAACGTGACCGGCATCCTGTTCGCCGCCAGCACCGTCTTGCTGGTGGTCGTGCTGGTCCGCAAGTGGCGGACAGAGCGCAAGCTGCCGCCTCTGGCGGCGCTCACCGGCCTGCTCGCCAGCGTGTGGGCCTGGTCCGTGTTCTCCAACGCCGATCCGCTGCTGGCGTACGCGATCCCGGCGCTGCACTCGATCCAGTACCTGTTCTTCGTCTGGCTGCTGTCGCGGAACAAGGCCCGGGCGAACGAGGGGCCACCGTCGTTCGGTCGCCCCGTGGGCCTGTCCGTCGGGCTGGTCGCCCTGTCGGCGCTCGGCCTGGGTTGGGTGCTGTTCCACGGCGGGCCCACGCTGCTCGATACCGCCATGCCAAAGCGCGGCGAGGCCTTCGGCCCGACGCCGTACCTGGCCGCGATGTTCACGTTCGTGAACATCCACCACTACTTCATGGACTTCGTGATCTGGCGCCGGGAAAACCCCGAGACGCGCTTCCTCGGAGCGTGAGCGCGCGGGCTCTTCCCGGATCAGGGCGCTCTATTCGTTCCTCGCGACGCCCTTCCCAGTCCTCGGTCCAATTGCCATAACCGTCGCCCGAAGGACGGGTCGTATCGAATGGATTCCATGGGGCGTCTCCTTGCGGCAGGAACCCACTGCCACCGCCTCCGACGTGGGCTGTCCTCGTCACGTGCGCGCTGTTCGGGATCGTGGCCGCCGCGATCCCGATGACGCTGCGCGTCTTCGGCGATCGTCGCGCGGCGCGATTGCTCGCGAAATGGGCAGTCGACGGGGGCTACGAGCTCCGGTCGCAGCGGCTCTGAGCTCTCGGCGGGGGCCGTTTGCGACGCGCGGGTACTGGACGAGCGTGTTCGCAATCACCGCGCGGCTGCCGGACGGGGAGGAGAAGTCGGCGTGGCTGTGCATGAACAACGTGTTCGTGTGGGGCGGCGGCGTCCCCGACGTGAAATGGGATGCGTGACGCGCGCCCAGGGGGGCGTTGCGTTGCTCCTGGGGGACGTGCGCCGGACAACGCAGTGCTCGTCGAGCGATGATACCGCGCCGGACCGGCATCCATTCGAGCGAGCTGCGCGCTGCTGGGGTGGTAGCGTCCGGTAAAGTCGTGGCAGGCGCTCGCAGATGAATTTCGCTTCGTCGGGCGGACCACCGGTAGCCGCTCATCATCGAGACCGGGCGCCGACGCCGAGAGCAAGGCGGCCCAGCTGGCTCGAGCTCTCGCGTTGAGCTGGGGATCGGCGAAGGCATCCGTCGTCCTTGCGGCGCTGCAGGCTGGCCGAACCTCGTGTTCGCCTTGCTCGCTCGCATCGACGATCTCTGCGGAACCGGGCGAACGGCGCTATACTGCACAGCGAGTTCTGCATGGTGCGGACGATGCGGAAAGCAGTCTCCCTCCACACGGCGGCGCGCCACTACTGCATCCAGGCGCACGCCAAATGGTGCAGCGAATACGAACGCCTTGTCGCTGCGGGTCGTGATCGCGAGAAGGACGGGTACCACTACACCCGAGAGGCACGCGGCACGTTTCCTCGCTACAATGTCCTGGCCGCCATTCTCGAGGCTGTTGAGCGTATCCCATCTGAGTCCCTGGTTGGCCTGGACCAGGCGCGCGAACGTCTGCTCACAGCTGCATCCGCTGACAACGACTTCACTCGTGGTGTCCGAGACGGCGTGGAACTTGGTGCGATTCGGGAAGAGCGCGCAGCGTTCGTCCAATTCATGCGAGGACTCTCCCAAACGGATGTGGCCAGCGTGCCAGCGCTCCCGCATCGTCGGGTTCTCGGCGCGGACGAGTTGGCGCGTATCCGCAGTGAGCTTCGACACCGTTGGGGGATCGACGATGGCTACTGGTACCCGCTACGTGGAACGCCGATTGAAGGGCTTGTTGCGGTGGATGTCGACGCGTTCCGTGCGGCGATGCCGTCGCGGCTGCTCCAACTCGCGCTGCAAGAACATGGCGTCGAGCGATTCTGGGAACTGCGCGAGTATGGCCCTTGTCATGAGTGCGACGTGCACTTGTTCGAACCTCTGTACACGGGAGCAGAGGGCTACTGGTCTTCTGTTGGGCTCGATTGGATCGTCTATGCCTCGCATGAGAGCTCGATCACGATCGGCGGCTGGCTCGCCGACCGCGTAAAGAAAGGCTGGCCCCAATGGAAAAGCCACACGTGGGGTCGCGCCGGCTAACAAGCCGTTGCAGCCGTCGGCCGCGCCTCGTCGTGACCTGCTGCCTCTTGCCGATCCGCTGGTCGGACCACACGATGCATGCGATACGACCCCGCACTCATCGCGAAACCCGACGGCCCCCTCCAGTGATTTCCGGCGCGCACGGCGCGCCACGCGTGGATTTCGATCGTACTGCTGGGGCTTCATGCGTCGATCCGATCTGCCTGCCGACGTCGAGCTGTCGGAGCGCTTCGAGCTTGCGGCGCTGGCCGGCGCGGGGGGCATGGGGCGCGGGACCGGGCGAGCGGCGACATCGTCGCGCTGAAGCTGCTGCCGTCCGACGGCGACGTGGCGCGCTTCCGGCGCGAGGCCGCGGCGCTCGCCACGCTCGATCATCCCGGCGTCGTTCGCTATCTCGGCCACGGCGACACGCGGCTGGGGCGACGCCGCCTGGACGTCGCCGACCGGCGATCGCGCGGCCGCGCGGGCGGCGCTCGCCTCCGACGAGCTGCGCGCGCGCTTCCGGGCCCGCCGCCTGCCGAACCAGCGCTTGTACGCGCTGGCCGCCGCCTGGGGCCTCGCGTGAATTCCTGGTAGTCCTACCCGGAGCTCAGACCGCGTTGCGCTTCAAGTCGAGATCCAGGCACAGCCGCGGCGCGGGCACGAAGCCCGAGTGCTGGAAGAAGCGGATCAGATCGCCCTGATCCCACTCGACCTGGGTCTGCACGTGCTCGATGCCCAGACCGCGCAGGTTGGTGGCAAGCTGGCGCATCAGCGCCTTGCCCACGTGCTGGCCCTCGAAGCCGCTCGCCACACCGATCGAGTCCAGGATCGCGGCGGGCTCGGGCAGGCCGAACTCGCCGTAGTACAGGCGTCCCATCAAGAAGCCGACGGGCTGCTTGTCGATCAGCGCTGCCAGCGAGATGCGCATGCCCGTGTCGTCGTTCACCTGGGCGAGCTTGACGCGGAAGTACTCGCGGCGCGCGCGTCCGCTGTGCTGCTGATCGATGCGCTCCACCCAGTCCAGATCCGTCGGCGCGAGCGCGCGGACTTCGACGTTGTCGGTTTCGAGCCACCCCGGCTCGCGGTCGAGCTCGTCCATGTTGTCCTCCCTGCCGCTAGCGGCTGACGTCGCGGAGCTTGGCCCATTGCAGGGCGAGCGAGTGCTGCGTGTTGTCGTCGAACAGGTCGTCGGCCATCGGCAGCAGCACGTGCTCCTCCTTCAAGAAGTGCTCGCGCACCAGCTCGAGCAGCGAGGCGACGGTCGTGCGCATCACGTCCAGATCCTCGATCGTCTCGATGCGAGCGAGCAGCTTGTCGATCTGGTCGTGCTCCGACTGCATCACCGGCACCGGTCCGCTCGGCTGCCCGGATCGCGACAGGGCAGGGAACAGCAGCTCGTCTTCGAGCTTGGCGTGGGACACGAGCGCCGGTCGCACGAGCGCGAGCGCGGCCGCGAGCTCCCGCGCCGAACCGGCATCCTCCAGAAGGTCGTCGATCTGCGCGAAGAGCGCGTAGAAAACGGCGTGCTCGCCCAGGAGCGCATCGGTGAGGTGCATGGCGTAAGTCTCGCGCCTGCCTCGCGAGCTGCCCATGACGGACATCAGGTAAGCAAAGGTCGTGCCCCGCGTGCGGCCGTCGGATATGCTCCGCGGCCATGGATTGTCCCCGCGACGGAGCGCCGCTCGAAACCAAGGTCTACGAAGCCAACATCGAGGTGGACGCGTGCCCCACGTGCCAGGGCATGTTCCTCGACAAGGGCGAGCTCGAGCAGATCCAGAAGGCCGCCGAGCACGACTACTCGAAGGCACTCGCCGAGAAGTTCGACCCGATGCACGAGGCCTTCGCCGCCGCGAACCAGGAGCTCGCGGGCCCGGCGACGTGCCCGAAGTGCGGCACCGTGATGGACATGCGCCCGTACGGCTACGGCTCGCAGGTCTTGATCGACGTGTGTCCGGAAGACTGCGGCATCTGGCTCGACGCCGGCGAGATCCAGGCGCTCGAGAAGTTCTTCGAGCGCAGCCAGGCGGAGGTCGAGATCCCCGTGACATGGCGCATCTGGGCGAGCCTGCTCGGCACGTTCAAGAAGAAGAAGAAGTAGCGGGGCCGCTGGAGGGGGATGCCGGTCCGGCGCGGAACCGCGAGTGGACTCGCCAGCCTTGCCCTGGCGCTGGCGACAACCCGTCCTGCCCTGGCCGACACTCCGCGATCCGTGCAGCCGCTGGTCGAGGCCGCGCTGTCCGCTGGGCCCGTCGTCGGAAGCTTGAAGTACGAGGGGCCGCTCTACATCGGTTCTGCGCGCCAGACCGCGTACGGCGACAAGAGCGACAGCCTCTCCGGCTTTGCCTACGCGCCGTCGCTCGCGGCGGGAGTCAGCGTGCAGCATTGGGGGTTCGGTGCGCGGGCAGCGGCGTTGGTCTCGGCTCCGCTCTCGCATGGGCCCCACATGTACGAGGTCGAGAGCGATCGGCTGTTCGCGATCTCGGTCGACGCGTTCGCTCGATGGTACCTGGCAGAGCCGGCCGCCGGGCTATGCGTTCGCGGCGGGGCGCTCTGTCGGGTGGGGGCCGATGCTCCGGTTCTCGATCGCTTCCGTGCGCAGCGAGCACGGCCGCGCGCTTCTGCAGCGCGCAACCGCCGGCGTCGGCGTCACGTTCCGTTGAGGGCATGCAGCATCGCCGAGGCCGACCCGCGCCGGCCGGTGTATGCTTGGCGTGTGCAAGCCGGCGATCTCGAGATCAAGGTGTCCGGGAGCTCCGTGGAGGTTCTCGCGGGCGGCGTGCGCGTTGCGTCGGGGCGTTGGTATTCGGGGCACGTCGAGCAACGTGTCGGCGTGCTGGATGACGCGACGTGGCACGCGGTCGAGATCGCGGTGCGTCGCGAAGCGGACGAGCAGATCGCGACGAGCACGGCCGGCGCTTACGACGAGCGTGGCGTAGACGTTACGCAGATCGACCGGATGCTCGCGCTCTCGCCGGCGGAGCGGTTGGAGACGCTCCATGCGCAGTGCGTTGCGGCGCTCGAGCTCCTGGGTGATGCCCCGCGCGACTGACACGATCGCGCTGCTTGGGCTGCTCGCCCGTCATCGCGTCGAGTTCATCGTGGTCGGCATGACGGCGGGGGTCTTGCAGGGCGCCCCGGCGCTGACGTTCGACCTCGACATCGTCTACTCGCGGGACGCGGCCAACCTCGATCGGCTGCTGGCAGCGCTGACGGAGATCGACGCCGTGTTTCGCGGCGACCCGCGGCGCATCGCGCCCAATCTGTCGCACCTGGAGTCGAGTGGCCACAAGCTCTTCGAGACGTCGCTCGGAGATTTCGACGTGCTTGGCACGCTCGATGAGGGCGTCGGCTACGACCAGCTGCTGCCCGACGTCGTCTCGCTCCATGCCGGCGGCGTCGCAGTCCAGGTGCTGTCGCTCGAGCGCTTGATCGAGGTGAAGGAGCGCGCCGGTCGTCTCAAGGACAAGGCGGTTCTGCCTCTGCTCCGCTCCACCTTGGAGCGCGGACGGCGACGCTGACCGCGCGCGCCGCGGGATTCCGCGCCGGACCGGCATGCCCTGGCCCATGTTACGATGTCCCACCGTGCAGAAGCTTCGCGTTCCGGGGGTCGCGATGGTGCTCGCCGCTGGCGTGCTCGTCGCGTGTGGCAGTGGCGACTCGGGCGGCAACTCCGCGCCGGACGGCGGACAGGATGCCGCGCTCGATTCATCCACGGGCGGTACATCCGGCACGGGCGGCGCGAGCGGCACATCCGGCACGGGCGGCACATCCGGCACGGGCGGCGCATCCGGCACGGGCGGCAGCTCCGGCGCGAGCGGCAGCATCCGGCACGGGCGGCAGCTCCGGCACGGGCGGCAGCTCCGGCACGGGCGGCAGCTCCGGCGCGGGCGGATCCGACGCCGGGGGCGACGGATCGTCGTGCGTGCCGAACGGCACGTCCTGCTACGAGAACACGCCGAACCCGAATCCGCTCCTGCCGCCCGACACGCCGTGCTGCGACGGCGTGTGCAACCACGCCATCCACAAGTGCGGCTGTGGCGGCGTGGGCGGTCCGTGCTCGGGGCAAGACATCCTGTACGGCCCGGACTGCTGCGACGGCCTGATCTGCATGGACACGGGCACGAGCCTCGTGTGCGGCAAGTGCCACCCGGACGGCGCGCCGTGCGGCGGGTCGTACGCGAACTGCTGCACGCAGATCTGCAACAGCGTCACGGACACCTGCGGTTGCTCGGGGGACGGCAAGCCGTGCTCCGACGACACGGATTGCTGCAGCGGTACCACGTGCGGCTCGGACAAGCTCTGCCACACGCCGTGCATCGACGGCGGGCAGGCGTGCACGGCGAACGGCCAGTGCTGCGGCAACCTGTGCAACTCGGCGACCAAGACCTGCGGCTGCTCCGCGGCGGGGCAGAGCTGCGGCAAGCCCGCGGACTGCTGCGGCGCGAACCCGTTCTGCAACTCCACGGGCAAGTGCGGCTGCATCGCCAACGCGGCGCCGTGCCAGGTGGCGGCGGACTGCTGCACCGGCGTGTGCAACGCGGCTACGAGCGCGTGCGGCTGCTCCGCGGCGACCAAGGCGTGCGCAACCGGCGCGGACTGCTGCACCGGGCTCACCTGTGGCACGAGCAAGACCTGCTGCAAGAGCTCCGGGGCGGCGTGCACGTCGGCCGCCGAGTGCTGCGGCGGCAACTGCAAGGGCAACGGCACCTGTAACTGAGATTGGCGAGGAGGCTCGGCGCCGACAACCCGGTTGGCTGGATTCCGCGCCGTACCGGCATCATCTGGGGGATTCCGGTCTGGCGCGGAAATCGCATGGGGCGAGGCATGCGGGGGCGGCTTCTCTTCACCGGTCTGCTCGCGGTCGCGTGCGGCGGAAGCACGAGCGGTGGCGGCGCACACGGCAGTGCGTCGATCGCGTTCCGGTTCATGGGCGTCGACAAGATCGACCTGCTGCTCGTGATCGACAACTCGACGTCGATGGCGGACAAGCAGCAGATCCTGTCGCGCGCGGTGCCGCCGCTGGTCGAGCGCCTGGGCGCCGTGCTGCCGGAAGGCGGCGACATCCACGTGGGCGTGATCACGTCGAGCCTCGGCGGGCACGGCTCGGCGATCTGCGCGAACAAGGACGACCACGCGCGCCTGATCGGCACGAGCCCGGGCTTTCTCGACTGGGAGACCGGCGCGGGCTCCAATCCGCCGACGACGGCGCTGCGCGACGCCGTCGCGAACCTCGGCGAGAGCGGCTGCGGTTTCGAGGCGCCGTTGGAGGCCTGGTACCGCTTCCTGGTCGACCCGAACCCGCCGGACACGGTCGTCAAGAACGCCAAGACCGGCAACACCGAGGGCCAGGGCACGGACAACGAGCTGCTCGCCGAGCGCATCAACTTCCTGCGCCCGGACTCGCTGGTCGCGATCGTGATGCTGACGGACGAGAACGACTGCTCCGTGGCCGACGTCGGCCTCGGCTGGCTCGTGGGCTACGACCAGAACAACCTGCCGACGCCGACCAGCATCTGCGCCACCGATCCCGACAACAAGTGCTGTCACTCGTGCGGGCAAGGCGACCCGCAGGGGTGCACGCACGACCCGATCTGCGACACCCAGCCGAACCTCCCCGCCGATCAGGATCAGGTCAACCTGCGCTGCTGGGATCAGAAGCGGCGCTTCGGGATCGCGTCCGATCCGTCGCACCCCGGGTCCGGCTTGCTGTATCCGACCCAGCGCTACTCGAACGCGCTCAAGCAGACGATCATCTGCCCGAACCACCTCGATCTGGCGTGTGCCGACGGCGAGGCCGGCGTGGCGAACCCGCTGTACTCCGACCTCGAGTACACGGGCGTCACGCCGCGTGGGCCCGATCTGGTGTTCATCGCCGGCATCGTCGGCGTGCCGTGGCAGGACATCGCGACCGACGACACCCGCGACGCACCGGACGCGCTCGCCTACATGACGTCGGACCAGCTCACGGCCGCCGGCCGCTGGGACGTGATCCTCGGCGATCCCGCGGAGCACGTGCCGCCGATCGATCCGCTGATGCAGGAGTCCGTGGACCCGCGCAGCGGCAAGAACCCGGTCACCGATGATCCGGTCGCGCCGCCTGGCTCGTCGCCGACGGCGAACCCGATCAACGGCCACGACTGGTCGATCCCCGATCGCGACGACCTGCAGTACGCCTGCATCTTCCCGCTGCCGGTTCCGCGCGATTGCTCCGATCCGTCGAGCGCGTGCGACTGCTCGGCAGGTCAGGCCGCGGACAAGCCGCTCTGCCAGGATCCGCAGACCGGCCAGGTCGCCGCGACGCCGACGCAGTTCTACGCCAAGGCCTACCCCGGCCTGCGCGAGCTCGAGGTGCTGAAGGAGTACGGAGGCAACGCGTTCGCTGCGAGCATCTGCCCGAAGATCCTCGACACCGGCAATCCCGACTATGGCTACGCCCCCGCGTTCGACGCCATCGTCGGGCGCCTGTCGGCGAACGACAGCGCCTGCACGGGCCGCGTGCTCCCCGCGAATCCGACGACAGGCATGCTCTCGTGCACGCTGGTCGAAGCGCTCGACCCCGCGCGCGCCCAGGGTCTCGACTGCAACCGGGCGGGGCGCCACGCGCTCGACGGCGCCGCGCGCGACGCCGTGCTGAAGCGCGCTGGAAGACGCCGGCGACGCCACGCTGCTGTGCGGCGTCGACCAGCTCGGCCCGGGCAGCGCGTGCCTCGAGCAGACCGACCCGCACGCGGCCGAGAGCGGCTTCTGCTACCTCGCCGACAACGACGCCGGGCAACACTTCGGCAATCCGGCGTTGCTCGACGACTGCGGGTCGCGCCGCGAGCGGCTGCGCTTCGTCGGCAAGCGGCTGCCCGCGAACGGCGCGACGTATCTGTTCTACTGCCCCGGGTGAGCCAGCTCGAGCCGCATCTCCAGCGACACCGTGCCCACGCGGTTCGTGATCTTCCGCACGACGACGAACCCGAGGCGCGCGTACAGGTGCACGGCGGGGTTCGCCTCGCGCACGCTGAGCACGATCGCCGGATAGCGCGCACGCGCGGCCGAGATGAGATCCGTCAGCATCGCGGTTCCCACGCCGCTGCCGCGCGCGCCGGGTGCGACGGCGATCGAGAGCTCCGGCACGCTCGCGTCGCCGAGCTTCATCGGATGCGCGCCGTCGGGGTCCGACAGCCGCAGCCACGCCGCGCCGATCGGCGCGCCAGCTTGCTCGGCGATCACGCCCAGATCGCCGGCGCGCTCCCAGCCGGCGACGTAGCGCGACAGGTACGCGTCGGCTTGCGCGCTCGCGACGGCCGCGGCGTCGTGCGCGTCCATGCTCGCGGCGTGGGTGAGCATCTCCCACAGGAACGGCGTATCGGCAGCGCGAGCGGGGCGAAGTGCGAAAACCATGCAGGCCGAGCAGGAATATCACGAGATGGGAGCTGCCGGTCCGGCGCGGAATCCCGCGGTGGCATCGACGAGCGAGAGGCGGGCAGACGGGGCGAGGGATTGGGCGTACAAGCCGGGTAGCGGGAGGCGTGGCATGAGGACTCGATGGGCGTACGTGGCGATGGCACTCGGGCTGGGTTTCGCTGTCGGCGCGTGCGGCGGCAGCGGTGACGGAACGTCGAACGGGAGCGGCGGCGGGAGCGGCTCCGCGGGCGCGGCGGGCGGGGGCGGCGGCGGAGCGAGCGGCGCGGATGGCGGCGTGACGTGCACGCCGGACGTGAAGGCGCCGGAGTTCGCCGCCGGCTACGCGGACGCGGTGTGCAACGGCGTCGCGAGCTGCTGCACGAGCGGCGGCATGTCCTTCGACGTTCCGGCTTGCGTGAGCCAGGTGAAGGCCGCGGTGCAGTCGTTCGTCGACGCCGCGGTGTGCCGCGGATCGAAGTACGTGGCGGCCGAGGGCCAGCACTGCTTCGACGCGCTTTCGGCGTATTCGAAGTCGTGCCTGGGTGACGCGGCGCTTTATCACGCGGCGAACCAAGCGTGCGACCGAGCCTTCGACGGACCCGGCCAGCCCGGCGATCCGTGCGAGACCACGCTCGATTGTGCGCAGCCGGCCCACGGCTATGCGACCTGCTTGAGGTGGTCGAGCACGGGCTCCGACGGCGGCATGGCGTCGGGCGTGCTCTGCCAGTCCCACCCCACCGCCCAGCCGGGGGAGGCGTGCGCCTCCGGCCACGACCCGGTGGAGCCGACCTGCGACGAGAGCGCCGGCGTCTACTGCAACGGCGGCGCGACCGACACCTGCGAGGCGGCAAAGGCCCAGGGCAGCCCGTGCGTGTCTGGTGATCGCTGCGCGAGCGGCACGGAGTGCTCGGGCGGAACGTGCAGCCCGATCCAGTTCGTGCCGCTCGGCGACGCGTGCACCGGCGCGAGCCACTGCGCGCCGCACACGCACTGCGACTCGACGTCGGCCACGTGCGTCGCCTACGCCGCGATCGGCGAGGCCTGCGCGAGCCTGCTCGACTGCGAGACCGGCAACTGCAAGGCCGGCAAGTGTGTTCCGTCGAACAGCTTCACGGCGTTCTTCGGCGCCGGGACGTGCAACTGACGGCCAGCGTGACCCGACGACGAATGCCTGCTAGACAGCTCGCCGAGAGGATCGTGAAATAGATGCTGACCAAGGACGTGATGACGCGCGAGCTGCTCACCGTGGGAGCGGACTGGGCGCTGGACGAGCTCAAGGGCTTCTTGCTGGAGCACGGCATCTCGGGGGCCCCTGTGATCGACGGCTCGGAAACGCTGATCGGCGTCGTCTCGTCGACGGACTTGCTGCGCGCGGGCGAAGGTGACGAATCGGAGAGCGCACGCGCCGACGGCTTCTTCGTCAGCAGCCTGGATCGGCCGCTGGCCGCGGACGAGCTGGCCAGCATGCATTTGCAGGCCTCGTCCAGCCGCACGGTGCGGGACGTGATGACGCCGGTGATGTTCCAGATCGCCGAGGACAGCAGCGTGGAAGAGGCCGCGGACATGATGGTGCGCGGCCGGATCCACCGCGTGCTCGTCACCGACGGCGAGCGCGTCACCGGTATCGTCAGCGCGCTGGACCTGGTCCGCGTCCTGCGCGATCTGTTGGCTCGCGGGTAGCCGTCAGAGGCTGTCGATCACCTCGCGCACCTTGCTGCGCGCGATCACGTACGTCGCGTCGGTGCCCTCGGCGCGCGCGTAGTAGATGCTGATGTCGCGCCACGAGTCGCCGGCGCCGATGCGCCACACGTGGGTCGTGGTGGCGCCGCCGTCCTCGCTGCCGACCGTCACGCGGACGACGAGCTCCGGCTTCGCGAAGCCTTCGGAGGGCTTGGCGGCGCCGACGTGGATGGCCGCCTCGGCGCGCAGGTTGGACATCCCGACGGTCAGGCGCTGCACGCGCGCGGGGCCGAGCTGGTCGGTGCCGCCGCTCTGCACGAAGACGGAGCCACGGCGATCCAGCGTCACGCGCGTCTTGCCGTGCTCGAACTCGACGCGCGTGGTCGCCTCGGGGAGGAGGAACACGCTGCGATCGAACGCGAGCGTCTCGATCTTCTCGAGGGCGTCCTTCGGCAATACGAACACGCCGGGGTCGTCGTCGACGCGCGCGAAGGCGCCGCCGCTGGTCGGCGCGCCGACGATGATGTGGTGGGTCTGGGTACCGGCGTCACCGTTCTTGATCGTGAGCACGAGATCGACGCTGGGCTTGTCGAGTCCGAAGCTACCGTCGTCCTTGTCGGCGACCCAGCGATCGGCGACGAGCGTGCCCAGCGCGTTGACGATGTCCGAGGCGAGGCCGGCGTCGATGGTGAAGCCCTTGGGTTTGTCGAGCTCGAGCTGGGCGAACTCGTTCTGGACAATCTCCTCGTGCGCGTCGCCGACCCGCAGCTCGAGCTTCTTGAAGTCCTTGCCGCCAAAATCCAGGATCTTGCGGCTCTTGATCAGCGAAGCGTCCGCGGCGAGGGCGCGCGCCGTGTCGCGATCGAGCCGGAGCATGGCGCCGTCGCTCTCGCGCTTGACCAGAACGCTGCCGTCCTTGTCGGGTTTGCCGACCAGGAGCTGCTCGGTGACGACCTTGGCATCGCTCTCCGCTGCGCTCTTCAGCGTGACCTTGCCGTCGGGCTCGAGCTTCGCATCGGGCTCGAGCTTGCCGCGGGCGTCGGTCAGCGCCGTCACGCGTTGATTGCCGGCTTCGAGATCGACGGCGGCGTGGCGTGGCTTGCGCATCAAGAAGCCGCTGCCGGTGCGATCCATCACGAGCTCGCGGTCGCCGCGCTTGATCGCCAGGCTCTCGACCTCGTCGGGGCGCAGGCTGAAGATCGAGCGGTCGACGAGGTCGGCTACCGGCGTGGACAGGCCGGGCATGACGTTCGATGGCACGCACGCGGCGAGCTTGTCCGGCTCGATGCGCAGCGCGACGACGTCGTCCTTGCTGTCCGGGCATGCGCCGCCGACGACGACCACGCCCTTGGGCTGCTGCTTGTCATCCGGCGTCATGCTGATGCGCGCCGTGACGGCGCCCGCTTGCGCCTTCGCCGCCACGCCGGGATCGATGAAGTGATCGGCTTTGGTGCGCGCGAACTGCAGCAGCACCCGGTCCAGGGCCTGGCGCTCGACGCGCAGGTTGTCTTGCATGCCGTCGAAGCGCCATAGGTTGTCGCCCACCTTGACGAGCTTGCGCAGACCGCCCGGGCCGTCGACCTCGATCCGCGAGAGCGCGCTCGAGATGTACGGCATGATCTGCGGCCCGCGGAGCTGGTCCGCGCCGATGTCGAGCTCCTTGACCAGGGACTGCTTCACGACGGAGACGCCGGGCTCCGGCGCGCCGTCTCCACCGACCTGCACGTACGCCGAACCCGCCGGTTTCGCGGCGGCTTTTCCGAGCGAAAGCACGTAGTGGATGTTGCCCATGGTAACGCGCACGACCATGCGCGGCGCGTCCAGGCCGAACGCGTGCTTGTCGACCTCCGCCGGCTTGATGCGCCGCACCGCGGTCGCGAACTCGAGCGATCCGAGCAGCTTGTTCACCGCGAACGGCTCCGCCTCGCCGCGAGTCGGCGCGGTGATGCGCCAGTCGGTGTCGCCGGCGTCGTCCGGCGCGCTGCGATCGAGCACGAGCTTCGGCTTGGGCTGCCCCGGATGCTCGATCTCGATGTGCGTGATGTCGTCTTCGCGATACGCGACCAGCAAGTTGTTCTCGCGCGCCTTCTTCTCGTTGGTCGTGACCTTGCCGCTGGTGAGGAAGAACGCCACGACCGACGCGACGGCGATCGCGGCGAGCACCAGGTTGACGAGCTGGCGCCTCAAGCCGCCTTCTCCTTGTCGCGCCGGGACTTCTTCTCGGTGGAGCGGCGGCGGAAGATCACGAACCCGCCGAGCAGCAGCGCCGCCAGCGGCATGTAGATCAAGACGTAGCGCGCGACCTCGCCCAGGGAGTCCTCGGAGAGGCTCAGCCCGGCGTCGTGCGACGGCTTCTCCGGCACGCTGACGATCGTCGGGCGCGCGGCGAGCCAGCTCAGCGCGCTCTCCATGAACAGCCGATCGCCGAGCAGCGTGCTGTCGCGCCAGTTGCGGCCCCACGCTACGTTCGCGGTACCGACCACCACCATGCGCGGCCCGTGACTCGCCTTCGACGCGCCGGCTTTCGGCAACTCGGCGGCCATCGCGACGGTGAACGGACCGCCCGCGTCGTCCGGGCCCTTCTCCACGGCCTTGCCCTGCTCGGTGAAGGGACGGATGTCCTTGACGCTGAACGCCTTGGCGCTGGTCACGAGCAGCGCAGTGGGGGTGCCGGTGCGGCTCGCGCGCAGGCTCTCGGCCGCGCTGACCAGCACGCGGAAGGCGACCTGGCCGTCCTCCTTGACCAGCCCGCGCGTGATGTCGTGACGCATGGGCGTGGCGAAGAACGACTCGCCCAGCCCGGTCGGCAAGCGCAGGCTCTCGTCCTTCTCGATGATGAAGTCGTCGTCCATCTCGATGCCGCCGAGGCGCGTCACCGGCTCGAGCCCCGTGGACTCGATGCGGTTGTCCTCGTCGAGCACCGGGTTCGCGAGGATCATCACGTTGCCGCCGCCCTTGACGTAGTCCACGAGCTCCGCGCTCGATTTCGCGTCGAAGGGCGCCTCCGGGCCGCCAGCGACGACCACCTGGCAGCCGGCGAAGCGCGGCCCGCGGCTCGGGCCGACCAGGTCCGCGGTCGCGACCTCGTAGTTGTTCTTCTCGAGGCGATAGCGGAGCTCCGCCAGCCCCGACGGCCCGCCGTCGTCGATGCTGATCTCCTGGTGCCCGGTGGTAAAGCAGATCTTCGCCTTCTCGTTCGACAGCACGTTCGCGATGCCCTCGGTGAGCGCCTGCTCCAGCTTCGGGCGCACGCGGTTGTCGCCCTCGTCGTACGACATCATGTCGTCGGTGGTGATGAACCAGTGCTTGTCTCCGCGCGCGACCACGATGCTGGCGTCGGTCACCACGCGCCCGTCTTCGGTCTTGCCCGCCTGGATGCCGTACTTCTGCTGGATCGCCATGAGCTCGGCGGGATCGCGATCCGGGTCGATGTAGCGCACGTGGAGCCGCGTGGTCTCCGCGCCGTAGGCCGTGAGCATCTGCCGCACGCTCGCCAGCAGGTTGTCGCTGCGGCTGAGCAGCACGATCACGTCGATCGGCTCGGCCAGAGCGTGCAGCCGGTCGGTGGTCGCCGCCGACAGCGTGTAGAGGCGCGCGCTGGTCCAGTCCCAGCGCCGGTAGAAGCGCGCCACCAGCATGTTCAGCATCACCACGGCGATCGCCGCCGACACGACGCCGACCGCCGAGAAGGCCTTGAAGCTGCGGGTGACTCCGCCCTTCGACGTCGTCATCCCCACCTCCAGGAGTCGACGACGCGCGTCGCGACGAACAGCGGGAACGCGATCAGCGACGCGTCGAAGACCAGACGCCGCAGATCGATGATGCCCTTCGACATCTCGTCGAACTGCGACATCACCGAGACGTGCGCGCACAGATCGCGCAGCGCGCCCGGGTCGAAGATGTACTCGCCGATCCCGAGGATCACCAGGCCGAACAGCACGACCGCCGTGAGCAGCAGCGCCAAGAGCTGGCTCCGTGTCATCGCGCTCATCAGTGTGCCGATGGCGAGATAGCCGGCGCCCACGCCGAACACGGCGAGGTAGCTGGAGCCGACCACGTGCCAGTCCACGTGGCCCGTCTTGCGCAAGATGACGACGTACAGCACCGTCGGTGCCCACATCAGGCAGTACGTGGTGAGCGTCGCGACGTACTTGCCGAGCACCACCGCCGCGGACGTGACGGGCGCCGTGAGCAGCGCCTCGATGGTGCCGCTGCGCCGCTCCTCGGCGAGCAGGCGCATGGTCAGCGCCGGGCATACGAGCAACAGCGACACCAGGATGAAGAACGACTGCCCGAAGTAGCCCTGCACCGGACCGCTGTCGACGCCGAGCTGGGTGAACGTCGTGTACGTGTGCACGATCGAGTAGAAGCTCGCGCCCTGCAGCAGCAGGAACACCACGAGCAGCACCCACGCCAGGGGCGTCACCCACAGCGAGAGCATCTCGCGGCGATACACGGCGACGAAGCCGCTCATGACTCCTCGGCCGCCTCTTCCTCGCCGCCCGTGAGCTGGGCGAACACGTCTTCCAGGCTGGCTTTCGCCGAAGTCGCTTCCCGCACCGCGACGCCGGCCGCGACGAGCCGGCAGACCAGATCCTCGATGACCGACGGCGGATCGGCGTCCTTCTCGAAATCCACCGCGAGGCGCAGCGCGCCGTCGAGGCGCTTGCTCTTGACGCGCTTGACGTGCTTCGTCTCGCTGGCGATCTGCTTCGCTTGATCGTCGTTGTCGCGCACCACCAGCACCGCCCCGCGCGCCGTGCGGCTCGCGCGCAGCTCCTCGATCGTGCCCTGGGCGACGAGCTTGCCGCGGTGGATCACGATCGCCCGATCGCAGGTCGTCTCCACCTCGCTCAGGATGTGGGTCGAGAGCAAGATCGTATGATTCTTGCCAAGCTCGCGGATCAGCTTGCGCACTTCGCGGATCTGGTTCGGGTCGAGGCCCGCCGTCGGCTCGTCCAGGATGAGCAGCGGCGGATTGCTCACCAGCGCGTCCGCCAGGCCCACGCGCTGGCGATAGCCCTTCGACAGGTGGCCGATCAGCGTCTCCGCCATGTCCGTCACGACCGCCTGCTGCATCGCGCGCTCGACGCCCTGCTTGCGATCGGCGCGTGGCACCTTCTTCAGCGCCGCCCGGAACCCCAGGTACTCGCGCACGCGCATCTCCGGGTAGAGCGGTGCGGCTTCCGGCATGTAGCCGATCGAGCGCCGCGCCTCGATCGACGCGTCCACGATGTCGTGGCCGTCGATGCTCACGCTACCGCTGGTCGCGCCGAGGAAGCCGGCCAGGATGCGCAGCGTGGTGCTCTTGCCCGCGCCGTTCGGCCCCAGGAAGCCCACGATCTCGCCCTTGCCGACGTCGAACGACACGTCGCGCACGGCCACCACCGTGCCGTAGTCCTTCACCAGATTCCGGGCCTCGATCATCGATCGCCGCCGGACTTACCACGACCCGGCCAATGTCGCGAAAACCCGCTGCGAATCCGCGCTATTCCGCGGCCGTTACTTGTAGTCGATGGCCATGTACGGGGCGCCCGTACTGAAGCCGCAGGCGGCCGTGGTCTGCGACGCCGTGACGAGCGCCAGGTAGTGGCCGCAGGTCGGCGAGGACGTCTGGACCTTGCAGTTCGCGCATTTGCCGGCGAAGCCGTCGCTCACGCTGGGGCAAGCGTCGCAGCCCGAGCAGATCGCCTGGTCGCCCTCCGCCCACATCAGGTCGATGCAGTTGGTGACGCTGCTCGGCCCCTGACCCGGGCATTCCCCTTGGGAGTGCGCGCCGCAGGTGTTGCCCGCGATGAAGTCCGCGTGGGGGCCGTTCGTGGAGTCGTACGTCGCCTGGCCATCCACGCACGACTCGATGGCCGTCCAGCGCGTGTACGGTGCGCGGCCCTTGGTCGCGCGCAGCTGGTTGATGTGATCGATGCACGTCTGGCGCGCGGCCTCGATCGGATCGCTGCTCGTGCCGCCCGTGCCGCCGGTCGCGCCCGTGCCGCCGGTCGCGCCCGTGCCGCCGGTCGCGCCCGTGCCGCCGGTCGCGCCCGTGCCGCCGGTCGCGCCCGTGCCGCCGCCCGATCCGCCGCTGCCTCCCGTGCCGCCGCTGCCGCCCGGCGAACCGCCGTCACCCGACGCGGAGCCGTCTCCCGTCCCGCACGCGGCGACCATTCCGCTCAAGAGCACCACGAACAACAGCGAGCCACGCATCACGACCTCCGCGCCCATCTTCCTCCGAACCGCGCGGTCAGGCAATCCGGCGCCGCGATGCTGGGCGCGTTCCGGGGGATTCCGCGCCGCACCGGCATTCTCTTGATGCCGGCCCGGCGCGGTATCTCACGCTCCGGCTACATCACCAGGCCGCCGTCCACGTCCAGGCAGCGACCGTTGAAGTAGTCGCACTCGAGCGCGAAGCGCACCGCGAGCCAGATGTCTTCCGGCACGCCGATGCGGCCCACGGGGATCGCGGCAACCAGCGCGTCGCGGGCCTTCTGGTTCATGCCCTGGGTCATGGGCGTCTCGATCATGCCCGGCGCGATCGCGCCGACGCGGATGCCGAAGCTCGCGAACTCGCGCGCCCAGGTCACGGTGTTGGCCGCCAGCGCGCTCTTCGCGGCGACGTAGTTCGACTGCCCGCGGTTGCCGTGACGCGACACGCTCGACACGTTGACGATCACGCCGGGGCGCGTCTCGCGTTCGACCATGCGCGTGACCAGCTCGCGCGCCATCAGCGTCGCGCCGGTCAGGTTCACGCCGATCACGGCGTTCCAGTCGTCGGTGGAGAGGGTGCGCACCTCGCCGGTCTTGCGGTCACGCCTGACCAGCAAGCCGTCACGGATGATGCCCGCGTTGTTGACCAGCGCGTTGACGCCGCCCAGCGTCTCGTCTGCCCACTTCACGAATGCGCGGCAGTCGTCCTCCTTCGAGACGTCCAAGCGCCGCCGCTCGATGCCCGCCGGCAGCTCGGCGAGGCCCGCTTCGTCCACGTCGCCGGCGGCGACACGCGCGCCCGCTTCGGCGAGCCGCGTGGCGAAATAGGCGCCCATGCCGCGCGCTGCACCGGTGACGACGATCTTCAGGTCTTCGAGTTTCATGCTTCGTAACTCCTGTTCGTGATCTTCTCCGCGAGCCAACTGCCGAGCTTCGGATAAAGCTCTGACGAAGCGCGCTTGCCGACGACCGCGCCGACATGCCCGCCGGGAATGCTCAGCACCGACACGTCGTTCGAGCCCGAGCGCTCGCCCAGGGCGCGCGCCGCGAGCGGCGGGCAGATGGCGTCGCGATCGGTGACGATGGTGAGCACGGGGCAGGTGATGTTCGCGAGATCCACGCGCCGGCCGGCGACGTGGTGTTCGCCGCGGACAAGCTGGTTTTGCTGGTACAGCTCGCGGATGTAGCGCACGTAGGCGTTGCCGGGGAACGGGATGTTCTCGCTCGCCCACTGATCCAGCGCCTGGAATGCCTCCAGTCGCTCCGGCTCGGCGAGCTTGTCGAGGAAGCCCACCCACTTCGACAGCGCCGCGGTCGGCCGGAGCGCGACGAAGCCG
Organism: uncultured delta proteobacterium; assembly: GCA_963775185.1. Taxonomy (GTDB): domain Bacteria; phylum Myxococcota_A; class Polyangia; order Polyangiales; family Polyangiaceae; genus JAPSGB01. The sequence goes on from CAVZIE010000030.1 coordinate 21,785, forward strand.
CTCTGCATCTGCTGCGCGCTGATGTTGCCCGCATCGGCGATCGCCTGCGGATCGAACCAGCGCGGATCCGTCATGCGACCAAGGAAGCCCGCGTGCTCGAAGTCGATGGGCCCGGCCAGGTTCACCAGCGCCGCGACCGCATCGGGCTCGAGCGCGGTGTGGATCGCCGTCAGCGTGCCGCCGATGCAATAGCCGAGCAGGCCGATCTTCGGCGCGCCGCTCTCGCGCACCACGCGTCGCACCATGCGCCCCACCCGGGCGACGACGCGATCCCACTCGAGATAGCGATCCTCGTCGTTCGGGATCCCCCAGTCGAGACAGTACACGTCGAGCCCGGCGTCGAGCAGCGCTTGGACCACGCTGGCGCCGGGTCGTAGATCGAGCACGTACCAGCGGTTGATGAGCGACGGCACGAGCAAGACCGGAGGCCGCTTGCCGGCTGCCGTGGAAGGCAGATCCGGCGAGCGGAACCGATACAGCGCTGCGGTGCCCTCGCGGAACAACGTGTCGCGAGGCGTGGGCGCGGTCTCCATTCTCTCAGGCTCCCTTCACCATCTCGGCGCTCTTGGTCACCGCCTCGAGCCCGAGCTTGCGCCACTCGGCCGCGAGCTGCGTGGCGTAGGTGACCGACTCCTTCATGAGCTTTGCGGCCTCGTCCACGGCGTCGTGGGCGCGCGTCACGCTCTGACCCTCGAGCTTGCCCAGCTCGGTGCTCATCGACTCCATGCGTTCGATCTGCTGCTTGGCCAGCTTGCTCCAGGCGTCCATGAATTGCTGCGGCTGCGTAAAACCGAAATTGAACATTGAATCGCTCCTCTCCGCACGTTTCTCGGTGCGGTGGCGCGAAGCTAGGTTCCGCTGGCGTCCCTGTCAAGCAAGAATTGTTGCAATGCAACATGACGTGCTGCGGCGCACCAATGAAGCCTGCCTGCCGGTCCGGCGCGGAATCCCGCACGACGCCTGCGCGCCGCGCCGCGCGCCGCATCGCATCGCATCGCGCGGCGTGGTTCCGCGCCGCACATTTCCATGCGGAGAAAATGGCACAGGAAGGGCGGAAGGGCGGAAGACTTGGGGGATGGCTTTCGCGCCTGCTCGTCGACTTCGACGTCACCGCGCTGCGGAATGGCTTGCGACGGTTCACGCCGGGATGCCTCAAGTTCCTCGAAACCTTCTGCTCTTCCGCCCTTCCTGTGAAAGTCCAATCGAGGGGAGCTCTCGGCGCCGCACCGGCATCAGGATGGAACGCGGTGCCTAGCGCTTGCGCTTGCGGACTTCGCGCTTCGAGATCGGCGAGCTCGCGACGCAGCTCGGCGATGTCGTCGGCCCCTTGCGCGCGCGAGACGGGTTGTCCGGGCGGCGGCGCGGCCTCGGCGGGCTCGGGGTGCGGCGCGGGTTGCGCTTGTCCGCCGCCGCCCCACAGCCGGCTCGACACCAGGCGCGCGAGCGCATCACCGGCGTTGAACGGCATGGTCGCGAAGGGGAAGTACGGCGCGACGGCTTGCGCGCCTTGCTTGGCGGACAGGTACAGCTCGAGCGTGCCGGACATGTATTTTCCGAAGAACTCGCCGAGCGCGTCGTCTTGCATGCGGATCAGCTGGACCAGCAGCGGTACCGGCAGCAGGCGCGCGGCGGGCGTCTCCAGGATGATCTGCGTCAGCATCGCCTGCGTCAGATCCTCGCCGCTCTTGGCGTCGATCACGCGCACGTCGCTGCCGGCGCGGATCTTCTCGGTCAGCTCGTCCTGGGTGATGTAGCGGCTGGCGTCGGTGTCGTAGAGGCGCCGGTTGCTGTACTTCTTGATGACCACGGTGCTCATATTGCGTTGCAGCATCATGTCCCCTTCCAGGAGCCCTTGCAAGGCCTTGGTATACTGCAATGCAAAATGGATCTTGACGGTCAAACCAAGCAGGTATACCTAAAGTCTGGCAGCTGCATGGTGCAGCGCAACAAACAAGCCGGGGCGACATGAACCGTCCAATCGAGCGAGCGCTGGGACTGCTGCTGGTATTGGCCGCCGGCGGGTGCACGGCAGCGACCGGCAGCGCCGATCAATGCCAGGTCGGCGCGGATTGCGCGTCGGGTGCGTGCCAGGCCGGGCGCTGCGTCGGTGGGAGCGGCGGCAACGCTGGCAACGGCGGCGCGGCGGGCGCCAGCGGCGGTGCCGCGGGGGCTGCCGGACAGTCCGGCGCGGCAGGCGCTGCAGCCGCGGCGGGCGCTGCCGGAGCCGCGGCGGGCGGTAGCAGCGGGGCCGGCGGCAGCGCGGGCGCGAACGGTTCCTGCTTGCCGAACAACGACGGCGTGATCGAGCGCGCCGAGGTGCCGCTCGCGGCGGGTCTCGACGCGAAGTTCCTGACGGCGGAGAACGCGCCGGTGGACACGGCGGGCGCGGCGCAAGCCGACGGAAGCCGCAACTGGAACCTGGCCGGCAGCTTGTCCGGCGATCACCTGGCGCTGGTCGCGACCCAGGCGCTGGCGGGCCAGTGGTTCCAGTCGAGCTTCGCCGGCGCGAGCTACTCCGCCAAGCTGTCGGACACGCAGCCCTTGCTCGGCGTGTTCCAGATCACGAGCTCGTCGCTGCTGCTACAGGGCGTGGTGTCGCCCAGCGGCGGCGCCACGCGCACCGAGCTGAAGTACGCGCCGGCGACCACGGTGCTCTCGTTTCCGTTGTCGATGGGCAAGAGCTGGACCACCACGTCGAACGTGACCGGCGTCGCGCAGGGCGTACTGGCGAACTACACGGAGAAGTACGACTACGCGGTCGACGCGCACGGCATGCTCGCCACGCCGTTCGGGTCGTTCCCGGTGCTGCGCACGCGCGTGGTGCTGACGCGCACCGTCGGGCTCCTGAAGACCACGTTGCGCACGTATCTCTTCACCACGGAGTGCTTCGGGACGGTCGCGTCGATCGTGTCCAAGGACAACGAGCCGAACGCGGAGTTCACGACGGCCGCCGAGGTACAGAGGCTGTCGCCGTGAACCGCGCGCTCGGGCTCGCGGTCGTTCTGCTGTTGCTCGTCACGGGTTGTATGCCGGCATTCCATCGTGGGCCCATGGTGGGGGAACCGAAGCACGCGACGTTCGCCAACGTCGACGGCGCGCGCGTGCGCTACGTGGACGTCGGCAAGGGGCCGGCGGTGGTGCTGCTGCACGGCTTCGCGTCGTCGCTGGACACTTGGGACGCCGTGATCCCGACGCTGGCGAAGACGCACCGGGTGATCGCGCTGGACCTGAAGGGCTTCGGCTGGACGGATCGTCCGCCGGGCGACTATTCGCCGCGGGCGCAGGCGAAGCTGGTCTTCGATCTGCTGACCCAGCGCAAGGTGGATCGCGTCGCGGTGGTGGCGCACTCCTGGGGCTGCTCGGTGGCGCTGCGCATGGCGCTCGCGCACCCGGAGCGGGTGACGCGCCTCGCCCTGTACGATGCGTGGGTCTACGAGGAACAGCTGCCGAGCACGTTCCAGTGGGCGCGCACCGACGTGCTCGGCGAGATGCTGTTCGACATGTTCTACACGGAGCTGCCCGCCGAGAAGATGTCGGCGGCGTTCTACGACCAGCGCTACGTCACGCAGGATCTCGTCGACCAGGTAAAGGCGGCCCTCGACCGCCCCGGCACCACCGCGGCGGCGCTCGCGGCCGTGCGCGGGCAGCGCTTCTATTCGGTGCAGAGCAGCTATCGCAAGGTGGACAAGCCGGTGCTGCTCTTGTGGGGGCGCGAGGATCGCGTGGCGCCGGTGTCCGTCGCGGACCGCCTGCTCCGGGATCTGCCGGACTCGAAGCTGGTCGTGTACCCGCGCTGCGGCCATTTCCCGATGATCGAGGCGGCGGCGGCGTCGACGCGCGATCTCGCCCAGTTCATCGCGCCATGAAACGCGCGGCCCTGGCGGCGATGGCTCTGTTGTTGGTCGCACCGCGCGCCCGGGCGACGGGCTTCACCGATCACGGCGAGGACCTGCGTCACGCGCCCGCTCACGTCTTCGCCGTCACCGGCTACTACCGGCTGCGCGCCGAGGCGCTCGAGAATCTCGATCTGAGTCGCGGGCCGACGCCGTCCGGGCAGCTGCTCTACCCGGTGCCGCTGTCGGACCCGAACGCCCAGGCGCTCACGCGCGGCGACATGCGGCTCAGGACGGACGTGGCGATCTACGCGCCCGGTGGCGGCATGGCCGTCAAGCTGCGCCTCGACGCCCTCGACAACCTCGCGCTGGGTGGCGCTCCCCAGGGCATCCCGGCGTCGTCATCGACGCAGGATCCGGCGAGCGCGGTGGTGCGCGTCAAGCGCGCGTACGGCGAGGCGCTCACGCCGTTCGGGCTGCTGGCGGCCGGGCGCATGGGGAGCCAGTGGGGGCTCGGCATGCTCGCCAACGGCGGCGACTGCAGCGACTGCGACAGCGGCGACGCCGTCGATCGGATCGCGTTCGTGACGCCGCTGCTCGGCCACCTGTGGGCCGCGGCGTACGACTTTTCCGCGACCGGTCCGTTCGTGCCCGATCGCACCGGGTCGCGCAGCATCGACATCGCGCCGAGCGTCGACGTGCACACGCTCACGTTTGCCGTGCTGCGGTATCACAGCGCCGCCGCCTTGCTGCGTCGCAACAAGGCCGGCCTCGCGACGTTCGACTACGGCGGCTACTACTCGCACCGCTGGCAGAACAACGACATCCCCGCCACGTACTTGCCGACCGCCCAGCCCGTGCCCATCGACTCGGCCCAGGTGATGGCGCGTGGCTACACGGCGGACGCCGTCGATGTGTGGCTGCGACTGGTCGCGCCCGGGGTGCGCGTCGAGGCCGAGGGCGCGTGGCTGCGCGCGCGCGTCGAGCAACCGTCGCTGATTCCCGGCACGATCCTGCACGACCCGGCGACGTCGAACCAGCTCGGCGCCGCGCTCGAGAGCGACTTCGGCGCGCCGGACGACGTGATCGGCGCGGGGCTCGACGCGGGCTATGCCAGCGGCGACTCGGCGCCCGGCTTCGGAGCGTTCCCGGTCGCCGGCGCGCCCGCGCCGAAGCCCGGCGATCTCGATGGCGCGCAGTCGAACCCGCCCGGCGACAACACCGTCAACAATTTCCGCTTCCACCCGGACTACCGCATCGATCGCATCCTGTTCCGCGAGATCATCGGCACCGTGACCGACGCCGTGTACCTCCGACCGCACGCGCGGCTCAGCGTGTTCCACGTGTCGAGCGGCACGCTGGAAGCGCGCTTCGCCGGGATCGCGTCCTGGGCCGTCAACGCCGAGTCGGCGCCGGGACAGAAGCGTCCGCTCGGCATCGAGGTGGATCCGACGCTCGGCCTATCTCAGCAACGACGGCTTCGAGCTCGCCCTCGAGCAAGGCACGCTGTTTCCCCTCGCCGGGCTCGACAACCCCGCGCTCCACAAGAAGGCGCAGCCGGCGCAGCTCTGGCGCCTGCGCTTCACGTTCCTGTTCTGAGGATCCCATGCGCGTTCTCGCCTCTGTTGTTCTCGCTGTCGCTTGCGCCGCTTGCAGCGACGGCACGCCGAACCCGACCACGCGCCAGGCCTACACCGGCGCGCCGCCCCAAGCGCTCTCGTGCGTGCCCAACCTCGACGGGCAGATCGACGCGGCGGAGCTACAGCCGGCGATCGGCGTCACGCTCTCGTACCTCGTCTCGCCCGCCGGCCAGCAACGCCCGGTCGATCTGGTCGGGCAACAGAACGCGCAGGGAGATCACCTGTGGGACATGTCGGTGGACTACGCCAGCGATCAGCTCGCGACGATCGAGCCGACGGCGATCGCCGGCAAGTGGTACGAGGGCTCGTTCCCGACGGACGCGTTCGTCGCGCCGTTCGACGCGGCGGGCAGCGTCGAGCAGATCCTGCGCGAGGACGACCAGGGCGTGTGGCTCCTGGGCCTCGCGTCGCGCGAACAGGATCCGCCCGAGGGCCGCACGCTGCTCGCCTACGACCAGCCCGTCGCACTCCTGCGCTTCCCGATCAAGCCCGGCGAGTCGTTCGTGTCCACGGGTACGATCAAGAACGCGACGCTGCGCGGCCTGCCCTACGCGGGCAAGGACATCTACGAGGTCAGCGACGACGCGACGGGCATCCTGAGGCTGCCGCAGATCACCTTCACACAGGTGCACCGGTTGCGCACCAAGGTGACGAACCAGCCCGCGGTAGGCGCCAGCACCTCGCAGCAGCAGGTCAGCTTCTATTTCGAGTGCTTCGCGGAGGTGGCGCGGATCACCAGCCTGCCGAACGAGAGCGCGACAGACTTCACCACGGCGTCGGAAGTCCGGCGCCTGGGGTTCAACTGAGGAGCAAGCACATGTTCGATTGGGATACGGGCAAGAAGTTCTTCGATCGTTGGGAGAGCGCTACGGCGGAGTATCTGGAGCACTGGCTCAAGAGCCCGCTGTTGCTCGAGCCGGCCGGCGCGTGGCTGTCGGCGATGATGAAGGCCAAGAGCGCGAGCGATCGCGCGGCGGCGACGTGGTGGGGCGGCGTGGGCCTGCCGACGAAGCGCGACCAGGAGCGGGCGTTGCACGCGCTGAACCAGCTCGAGAGCCGCTTGAACGATCTGGAAGAGAAGCTGGAGTCGCTGCGGAGCTGAGCCATGCTGGACATCACGCCGTACCTGGAGCTCAAGCCCGCGCCGCACGCCGTCTTCGACGCGCTGGAACAGCGCCGCGACAAACCGCGCTTCATGGTGCCCACCGGCGACGGCGAGTACCGCGCCGTGACCTGGGGCGAGTACGCCGCGGCGATCCGGCGGACCGCGCTCTACCTCGTCGCTGCCGGCTTCAAGCCGGGCGAGCGCGCGTGCGTGTTCTCGGCGAACCGCGTGGAGTGGATGGTCGCCGCGCTGGCGATCCAGGCAGCCGGCGGCGTGATGGTGCCGATCTATCCCGCGAGCACCCCCGAGCAGGTCGCGTACATCATCCAGCACAGCGACGCGCGCTTCGTCTTCGCCGACAAGCCCGTCGACGCGGAGCACGTCGTCGGCATGGACGACATGCACGCGCTTCCCGCCGACGAGAGCCGCGACTTCCAGGCGCTGCTCGACGCCGTCAATCTCGATGCGCCGGGCATGATGCTCTACACCAGCGGCACCACCGGCAATCCCAAGGGCGTGCCGCTCACGCATCGGAACGTCGGCGTGAACGGGCGGGACTGGCTGCGCTGCAACGCGCCGCTGCTGGACGATCAGTCCGTGGACCTGCTGTGGCTGCCCATGAGCCACATCTTCGGCTTCGGCGAGGCGTGCCTCGGCAACACGCTGGGCTTCACCACGTATCTGTCCGATCCGGCGAGCGCGCTTCGCGAGCTGCCGCGCGTGCGCCCGAACGTGTTCATGAGCGTGCCGGCGTACTGGGAGAAGCTCGCCGTGCAGGCGCTCGTCCGACAAGCGATCCGCAGGCGAAGCTCGCGCGAGCTCACCGGCGGACGGCTGAAGTTCTGCCTGTCCGGCGGCGCGGGCCTCAAGCGCGAGGTCAAGGAGCTGTTCCACCGCTCCGGACTGCTCATCATCGAGGGCTACGGCTTGAGCGAGTGCTCGCCCACGCTCACGCTGAATCGCCCCGACGCGTTCCGCTTCGACTCCGTCGGCAAGCCGCTGCCGAGCGTCGAGCTCAAGCTCGCCGAGGACGGCGAGATCCTCGCGCGCGGCGAGAGCGTATTCTCGGGCTACCACAAGGATCCCGACGCGACGCGCGAGGCCTTCACCGAGGATGGCTGGCTCAAGACCGGGGACGTGGGCCGCTTCACCGACGACGGCTTCCTGCAGATCATCGATCGCAAGAAGGAGATCCTGGTGACGAGCGGCGGCAAGAACGTGCCGCCGGCCAACATCGAGCTGCGCTTCGCCGACGACCCGCTGATTTCACACCTTGTCGTGTACGGCGACGGGAAGAAGTATCTCGTGGCCGGCGTGTGGCTCGACCACCAGGTCGCCGACGCCGAGCGCGCGGTGCAGGAGCGCATCGATCGCGTCAACGCCGGGCTCGCCCACCATGAGCAGGTCAAGCGCTTCCGCATCATGGACCGCCCGCTCACCGTGGACGGCGGGCTGGTGACGTCGACGCTCAAGCTCCGCCGCAAGAAGATCTACGAGGCCTTCCACGATCAGTTCGAGGCGCTCTACGCATGAAGCGCTGGCTGAACCTCGCGACGATCGCCGCGCGTCGGCCCCAGGTCGGTTTGACGCCGCACGACGTCGTGCACAGCGAGAACAAGTGGCGCCTGTTGCGCTACCGGCGCGCGCCCGGCGTGACGCCGCTGGCGACGCCGATCGTCATGGTGCCGTCGCTCATCAACCGGCACTACGTGCTCGATCTGATGCCCGGCAAGAGCCTGGTCGAGTACCTCGTCGCTCACGGGCACGACGTGTTCGTCCTCGACTGGGGCACGCCCGGCGACGAGGACCGCTACCTCGACTTCGACACGATCACGGACACGTATATCGGCCGCGCCCTGTCCGTCGCCACGCGCCTCGCGGGCACCCGCCGCGCGCACCTCTTCGGCTATTGCCTGGGCGGTACGCTCACCGCCATCCACGCCGCCGCGCGCCCCGACCGCGTCGCGACGCTGATGGCCCTCGCCGCGCCCATCGACTTCTCCGACGACGGTCTGCTCTCCACCTGGACGCGCACCAAGAGCTTCGATCTCGACGCCCTGGTCGGCGCCATGGGCAACGTCCCCTGGCAGCTGATGCAGGCCTCGTTCCAGATGTTGCGCCCGACGCTCGGGCTCTCGAAATCCGTGCACCTCGTGGACCGCGCCTGGGACGATCAGTTCCTCGACGGCTTCCTCGCGCTGGAGAAATGGGGCAACGACAACGTCTCGTTCCCCGGCGAGTGCTACCGCCGCTACATCCAGGCGCTCTACCGCGACAACGCCCTGGTCGCCGGCACCTTCACCCTGAGCGGTCGCCCCGCGCGCCTCGAGTCGATCACGTGCCCGACGCTCGCCGTCACCTTCGAGCACGACAACATCGTGCCGTGGCAGAGCGCCGCCGCCCTCGTCGACCGCGCCGGTTCGACAGACAAGGATCGCCTCCACCTGCCCGGCGGCCACGTCGGCGCCGTCGTCTCGCGCAAGGCGTCGCAAGGCCTGTGGCCCGCGCTCTCCAGCTGGTGGAAAGACCGCGACGCGTTCGCCGCCGCCTAGAGGGGGAGGGGATTGCCGGTCCGGCGCGGAACCGCGCGCCGCGGCGGCGGCCAATCGGGCCTTGGGTTGGTCCGGCGCGGTATCCCCGTCGGCGACTTCCCGGGTGACGTCGGCGCTCGCATCGGTCCCGGGAGGTGGCCGTGGCAGGGGTCGGGTCAGCGACTGCGGCGGCGTCGGCGACTGCGGCCGTGTCGCGCCCGGGCCGCACGCGCAGGTTCGCGAGCTCACAGGCCCATGCGCACGACCACGTCGGCGTAGTTGACGCCGATGGCCTCGGCGCGCACCCGCACCTCTCCGGGGCCTGGCACCAGGTCCGGCGCGGCCTCCAGCCAATCGTGTCCCCCCGGCTTGCGGATGACGACCCGTCGCATCGCGGGGCAGCGTGGACGATCCGGATGGCGGCGCAACCGCCGAGCTTCCTCGTCCGCTGACCCGCCTCCCGGGGATGCCGCTGCGGCGCGGAACCCCGCTCCGCGAACCCGCGGGATACCGCGCCGGGACGGCATCCAGCAGAGGCACGGGAGCAAGGGGATTGACGGGCGCGCGGGGGCAAGGCAGCCTCTAGACCGATCGGTCTAAGCGCCATGAACCACGCGACCAAGCAGCGCCTGCTGGAGGCGGGCCTCACGTTGCTGCTCGAGCGCGGTTATCACGGCCTCGGCATCCAGGACGTGCTGGCGGAAACGGCGATCCCGAAGGGCTCGTTCTATCACCACTTCACGAGCAAGGAGGACTTCACGCTCCAGGTCATCGACCTGTACATGGCGGAGGTGCACCTGGCGCTTGACGCGTGTCTTTCCGATCGCGCGGTCCCGCCGCTCGATCGCGTGCGTGGGTTCTTCAACCAGGTGCGCGAGAAGTACCGGGGCGAGGGCTATCTCGGCTGTCTGCTCGGCGGGCTCGGGCAGGAGCTGGCCGGCGTGAGCGAGGTGTTCCGCGCGAAGATCGAGGCGTGCTTCTCCGCCATCGCCAAGCGCTTGGAGAAGTGCCTGGCCGAAGCCGTGCGCCGCGGCGATCTGCCGCGCGGCACCGACGCGGGGTACCTCGCGGACCGGCTGGTGGACTGCTGGGAGGGCGCGGCGCTGCGCAGCCGGCTGCGCCGCGATCCGGCGCCGCTCGGCGCGATGCTCGACTTCTATTTCGGAAAGGCCGCGCGCGGATAGGCGCGGGTCTTTTTTTTGGCCTCGACTAGACCGATCGGTCTAGCGATTACGGGAGAAGGAGAAACACCATGTCGAACACACCGCAAACAACGTCCGCGTCGCTCTACGAGCGGCTCGGCAAGTCCGAAGGCATCAGTGCGATCGTCGACGACGTCGCGGAGGCGCACGTGAACAACGCCGTCATCGGCGCGCGCTTCCATCCCTATCTGGACAACCCGGCGCGCCTCGCGGAGCTGAAGCTGCACCTGTGCACCTTCCTGGAGCTCGGCAGCGGCGGCCCGGCGCGCTACGCCGGGCGCAGCATGCCGGACGCGCACCGCGGCATGAACATCAGCGCCGCCGAGTACATGGCGGCGACGGACGACATCCTGGCCGCGCTGAAGAAGCACGGCATCGACGAGCAGACGCAGAAGGACGTGCTCGCGATCTGCTACGCGCTGAAGGGCGAGATCATGCACCTCTAGGCGGCGCACGGCGCAGCGACCGGCGGCGGTTCCACGTCGCCGGTCGCGATTGCCGCGGCCTCGGAACGGCGCGCGGGTGCCGATGCGCGAGACCAGCGTGGGGCCGATGCGGTCGTGAGAGAACGGAAAGGGCACGCGCGAGATCTCCTGCACAGCCGCGCGGCGGCTTCGCGAGCGAGAGCGACGGCGCTCTGGGCGAGCAGGAGGTCATCGAACATGCTGATCCACTCGGCGGTGTCGCGGTTGCTCGTCACGATCATCGAAGCGCGGCCGGTGCCCTCGAGGAAGGGCTGGTAGACATCCCTGCTCTCCTCCTTGCTCATCGGCTCGAGGGCGAAGTCGTCCAGCACGAGCCGGTCGACCGTGGACAGTGCGATCATCTCGGCGTCGCGCGAGTTGTCGAGTCGGCTGGCGCGGAGTGTGCGCAGCATCTCGTTGGCGCGGATGAAGCACACGTTGTAGCCGTGCTGGCAGGCGATGTGGGCGAGCGCGCTGGCCATGAAGGTCTTGCCGACGCCGACGGGTCCGAGGATGACGACGCGGCGGTTTCTCCGGCCTGGTCGGCGCGGCGCTGGGCCGCGCCGCTATCGCGCCGGCTGATCTCGTCGGAGAGCACGAGCAGCAGCAACTCCTGGAAGGAGAGATCCTGCTTGTCGGCGAGTACCAGGCGATCGGGGAGCGTGTCGACGATGCGTCCTGGCTTGAGGCGCTTGAGTGCGACGACGAGCTCGGGATCGAGCTTGTGGGCAGCCATCACGCATCCTCCTTCGTGGTGCGCGTTGCGAAGTGCTCGGCGTCGCGCGCGAAGCGCGGCATCGGCAACGGTAGTTGCACACAGACAACGCGAACGTCGCGCTCGTTCCCGCCTCCACGATGGTCGGCGAAGGACGCGAGCACGATGCCGTCGTGCGGCAGGGGGACCACCGGACGAGGCTCGTGCTCGGGCGCCGTCCAGAGCCGAAGCTCCAACGGACCCGGAACCACCATCAGCGGGATCGACCTTACCAGAACCCGGACCGCGCTGGGCCGGCGCGCTCGCTGCTGCGGCGCACACGTTGCCCGACGCCAGCGGGCTCGCGGCGTTCTATCTCGACCAGAGCGCCGACAGATCAAGCTCGAACGTCTCGAACGGCTGCACTCGCACTCTCGCCGCCCCGCGCCACGTACCGAGCAGGCGATAGCCGCCGCCTTCGAGGCCGAGCGCTTCCAGCGTTTGCGCCGAAGGGTCGACGAGCCAGATGAACGAGACGCTCTCACGCAGATAGATCGGGATCTTGTCCGCGCGATCGGTTGCGGCCGTTGAAGGGGAGAGCACTTCGCACAACCAGTCAGGAGCAAGCTCGAACGCGGCTCGCTCGGGAAGCTCGGGCATCCGCTCGCGTCGCCAGCCGGCGAGGTCCGGTACGAGGACATCGCCGCGCAGGTGCAGCTCCGGCTCGTCCAGGATGATCCAACCGCCGGGGCCGCCCTTGCCGCGATCGAACGGGTTGTAGAGCTCCCCGCCCAGGTTCGATGCAGCCCGGGCATGCAGCGACGCCGGACGCGGACTCGTCACCAACTCGCCGTCGATGATCTCGGCCACGACGTGGTCAGGCACCCGGAGGAGATCCTCGTAGGTCGCGTGCTTCCGAGCGGGGTCGGCCATCTGCCGCGCAGTATAGCAATCAGGTGGTGTCCCAGCCGGGCCGGCTCGAGCCGGCTCGAGCCGGCCCGGCGTGGGGTCGACCGGCGCGACACGCTCTCGACGGTCCCATAGCCCATCGACGGGTATTTCCGCCGGAAACAGGCTGATCCGCCCATGGACGGGTCCGCTTGGGGCGGTCTCGCAGCCGTTGGCACGACGCCTGCTCGAGGGCGGCTCGCCATGACATCGCGAGACAACACCGAAGAGCGCCTCTCTGGACCCGTCGACGGGTGCGACGAGGTCGCGGACCGCGGCATCAATCCGTCGACGGGTCGGGATCGGGTACACGACGACCACCTCCGACCCGTCAACGGGTCCGATCGAAGTTCGAGGGAGCAGCTCCGACCCGTCGACGGGTCGGCCGAGGTGATCGAGTCGGGCTTCGTGACCCGTCGACGGGTCAGCCGTGGTGTCGGGCAATCCGATCGGAGGGGTCGACGGGTCCGGATCGGTCGTTCGATCGCGTTTCAGACCCGTCGACGGGTTCAAACACGGTGTCGCTTGGCTCATCGCGACCCGTCGACGGGTCCGATCGACTTCGCTCGCGGAGTTTCCGACCCGTCGACCCTTCCGGATCGCGTCCACGTGACCTGCATCGCCCCGTCCACCCCTCCCGCACCGCTCCGCGCGGCCTGCCGGACCCGTCGACGGGTCCGCGTGGCGCCGATCGCCTGATCGCGCCGCCGCGGGCCCGGGAAACCCACAACGGATGGGGCGCCATGCGCCCCGCGAGAAGCACAGGAGTGCGCCGTGACCACCAACGACAACACCAACCAGAACACGACCGGGACCGGGCAAGACGGGTCTCGTGCTGGTGACGGCGGAGGAAGCGCTCCGCCGTCGCGTGCCGGTGCTGATGATCGACGTGAAGGGCGATCGGCCGGACCTGCTGCTCGCCGTTCCGTCGTTCGATGCGTCGGAGCTCGCGCCATGGGTCGATGCCGTCACGGAGCCCGGCGACGATCGCTCGCCGGAAGAGATCGCGCGCGCCATCGCCAAGCAGCGGCAGGACGCGCTGACGGCGTGGGGCATCGGTCAGGTCGACCTGCGGAAGTTCCACGACAAGACCGCCATTCGCGTGATCACGCCCGCCGCCACCGGCCGAGGAAACGGACGATGGTGACTGCGCGACCTGCACGGCGAAGAAGGACAAGCCGCCGACGCATCGCTCGGGGTATCGCCCATGGCGCGAGCTCCTGAAGCGGACGTTCAAGATCGATGCCGAGCACTGCGATCGTTGCGGCGCGCGCATGAAGCTGCGCGCCCTCGTCATCACGAGCGCCGGCATCGAGCGACGCGCTTCGTGATACCCGCAGGGGTGCTACTTGAAGTGGCTCGGCGAGCCCACCGAGCCGCCGGCGCTCGCGCCGTCGCGAGGACCACCCTTCTTCAAGAGTCGCACCCCTCCGGGTATCACGAAGCGCGTCGTCATCCGCCGCAAGCTCGGCGAACCCATGCAGGCGGAGCTGTTCGACGCGCACTGAACGTGCCGGACAAGGGCCAAGGTCTGCCCGGCGCCGTGATCCGGGCCACTCCGGGCCACCGATCGCGCCCACGAACCCTCCGCCGCGCGTTCCACCGCGCCCGATCGTGGCGCAAGCTACCCGGCAGAGGTCATAGAGAGACGTGGGGCGATGCAGAGATGGCGTTCATCCGACTTACGCGCCGTGCCGAGCAGGAATCCCATCGAATCGCGCAATGCATCGCGCGTGCCATGGCGCGCGCGCGTCAGCTCCTGGATCGCGATCCGGTGACGAACGCGATCGACACTGCGACCGCCGTATCCGCCTTGCGCGATCTCGTCGCTTCTGGCCGCGCAGCGCCGCTGAGTACGCACCCAGTTCGTGCGCGAGGCGGGGTAACGCATCCGTTGCGTTTCTTGCGCGATCTCGCTTCGACGCCGCGGCGCCCGGCTAGGCGAAGTCACACTACCGCCCCGCGATGGATCGCAACCTGCATGCGAGCTTGTTCGCTGGGGACTCGGGCTCGGGAAGGGCCGAGGCTTCATTCGCAGACGCACGGTCGAGTTGGGAGAGATGGGATGAACAACACAACGACTTGGGCGGCAGTCCTCCTCGCGGGGACGAGCATCTGCTTCGGCGCATGGAGTTGTGGCGGGGACGACGGCCCTGGCGCTTCGGGCGGCGCCGCGGGCGCCGGTGGGACGGCAGGTGACAGCGGCCTTGGCGGGGCGGCCGGGGCAGACGCAGGACTCAGCGAGTGCGCGAGTGTGGCCGTCCAGACCTGTCAGCAGCGCAAGGCGTGTTGCGAAAAGACCCTCGGGTACGTCGAGAGCAAGTGCGTCGAGTACGTCACGGCCGCATGCGAAGAGCACAGCGTGAAGGTCGCCGCCGGGACGCACAGCCACGACGCGGCCAAGTTCGAGCAGTGTCGGAGCGACATCCAGAAGTGGCTCGATCAATGCGAGATGGGCCTCGACCAATACTACGGGTACCTTTCGGGCGTCGAGGCATGTCGCGAAGCCAATCAGGGGCCGGCACTGAAGGGCGAGAGCTGCACCGATGGGGCGGCCGACTGCAAGGAGCCGACGGGCAACAAGAACTGGGCGAGTTGTTCTGCGGGCGCGTGTATGCAGACCGAGTTGGTCGGCGAAGGCTCGGCTTGTGAGCAGTTCGCGCCGGTCGAGCACTATTGCGACGTCGGTCTCTATTGCCTCGCAGGCCTGTGCGTCAAGGCGACGGCGCCGGGTCAAACATGCGTCCCCGCATCAGGGGGATTCAATTTCGAATGCGGACCAGGCTTCTGGTGCAACCCGGACAGCGCCGTATGCGAAACGGCAAAGCAGCCTGGCGAAGACTGCTCTGTCCTGCTCGAGTGCGCAGGGACCGTGTGCGAGTCAGGGAAGTGCGGAGCGCTGCTGTCCCCGGTTCGCGCAGAGCAGTGCGGCGTCGGGTCGTGAGACCGGCGGCGGCGTGTGGACCGCGACCTGCACGTCGAACTGCTGACGTCCCGGGTACGAGCGACCGCCGGGATGATGGCTACTTCTCGAGGCGTACGATGCTGGTGCCGTCGAACCAGTACAGGTACGTCGCGTCGCTGGTAAGCGTCGAGATCGCCGCGGTCGCGAGCAGCTGGGGCGCACCGCCGCAGTGGCGGCGCCGGTAGAGCTTGTGCTCCGACGAGGTGTCGGGCTCGACCCACTAGATGAACGATGCGTCGACCTCGACGCCCGGGAAGAACGCGAACGGGTCCGACAGCTCGCGCACGACCTCGACGCTCCCGCCTGGGCGCAGAGCCACCACCTTCTGGGTGCTGTCGGTGAGCTGAGCGAAGACGAGCGAGTGGTCGACGGGGTACGCGGGGGACAAGAAGACCGCGCTGGCGATCTGCGTGGCTTTCGCGCCGGACAGCGGCAGCTGCCACAGCACTCTCTCCTGCAGGTCGACGTAGGCACTCGCGTAGGCATCGGTATCGCCGACCGCCAGCGTCTCCGCCTGCGCGGGCGCGTCGAGCGCGATTGGCGACGCCGTCCGGCTCTTGATGAAATAGGTCTTGTCGGTCTGGTACACGACGCCGGACGGGCCGGCGACGACGCCGGACGTGTAGGACGTGTTCACGACATACGCCGGCGACACGCCGCCGGGTCCGAGATCGAACACCGAGAGCCCGGATGCGCTGCCCCACGCTTCCGCACCGCGGACCTCCATGCTGCCGTAGTCGCAGCCGCCGCTGGCGCCGAACGCGAACGTGTTGGCGGACCCGAACGGCCACCACTCCGCGTTGGTGCAGGTGCCGCCTCGCCCGTAGTAGGTGGTGGTCTCGACTACCAGGCCGCCGCTCGCCGCCGTCAGCTTGTCGAGCGGGTCGTGATCGCGGAGCTTCAGAGGCTGCTTCGGGGCGTCGGTGATCGGCGGGCACGAGGCGCTTGCGTCGATGTACGCGTGGTCCACGGACGCGTCGTCCGCCGACGCTTCGTGCGCGGTATCGTGGCCCGCGTCGCGAGGCGTGGCGATGCTCGCGTCGCTCCCCGTGCCGGAGTCGGCGCTGCGATCGTCGATGACGCCACCGCAGGCAACCGCGACGCCGCCGACGAGCAGCAGGAACGCCCCGCGGCTCATCGGCGCGTCTCCACGTCCGCAGCGAGCGACTTGAACGCTTGCCACGCCGGCTTCTCCGTGTCGTCGACGCGGAGCAGGCCGTCGTGCATCACGAGCGCGGCCAGCGATGGTTCGCGGTGCCGCAGGTATGCAGCCCGGATCGCACGCGTCGCAGCTATGTGGCGCATCGCACGGCTCGGGCGCCTGGTACCAATCGTGGAGCGAGAAGAACCCGACGTAGGGCACGCGCGCGCCGGCGTTGTGCCACGCTTCGAACACCTCCTCGACGAACGCGACATGGAGCGCTTCGTCGCCGGGCGGCGCCGCAAACCCGATCTCCTGAAAGACGACGGGCTTGTCGGGATAAAGCGCGAGCACGCGATCGAGCGATGCAGTGAAGCGTCCTGTGCCCGGGCCGGCATCGTACGACGTGATCGCGAGCGCATCCAGATCGTGGAGCAGCGCGCGGGCGGGGCGCAGGCTCTGGCGCGTGAGCGCGCCCGACGAGAACGACGTCGTGAACGCTGCGCGCGGCAGCTTCGCGCGGATGTACGGCGCGAGTTCGTGCACCAGACGCAGATAACCGGACCACGACGGCATCGGCTCGCCCATGCGCCGGAAAGACCAAGGGACCACCACTGTCGCCAAGCCATTCCGGAGACCAAGCGCGTTCATCAAGAACCCGCTTCCTCGTGGACGAACTCTACGCTCGACTCGTTCAGGTCGATGGATGGGTCGGTCCAACCCAGGCCGGCGCAGGTGCTGCACACGAACGAGAACGAACGCCCGTGGACGTCCTTCAGCTGACCATGAGCGTCGAACCACCCGGTACCGGAACACGCGGTGCATCTCGTCGCCGATGCTGGGCGCGACGGCAGCAGCGTCTTCAGCTCGTCGATGCCGGTCTTCTTCACGCCGGCCAAAACCGACCTCCGCCGCGCGTTCCACCGCGCCCGATCGTGGCGCAAGCTACCCGGCAGAGGTCATAGAGAGACGTGGGGCGATGCAGAGATGGCGTTCATCCGACTTACGCGCCGAGCTTGACGACGGTGGTGCGCCGCACGGTCCCGAACAAGGTCTGCGCGTTTTCGGCGACCGCTCGTTCGTAGAGCGCGTCCGCGCCGGACCGGCAAACCCGTTCGGGAGATCAGGGCACGTATGTGTCGACGCTGCGGTCGCAGATGGCGCCGTGCGGGCACGCGCCGCCCCCGGTCATTCGCTGTGCCGTCGATGATCTCGGCAACGATATGCTCGGGCACTCCAACGAGATCCTCGTAGGTCGCCTTTTTCCGGTCATGAAGCCCATCGACGGGAATTTCCGCCGGAAAGCGTCCGGACGCCACCTGCTCGCGGGCGGCTCGCCGGCGGGCTCGCTGCGACCGTGTCCAGCGCCGCGCCCGGACACGGGCAAGGGATACCGCGCCGGACCGGCACCAGCTGCCTCATCCAATCGACGGTCGACGCGCGGCGCGGAGCGCTGGGGCGTGTGTTACAGCAGGAGCATGCGAAACGGCACCTGCATCAAGTGCGGTCACACGCGCATCCGCCACATCGCGAACGTGCCGGATGTCCACACCGAGAACAACTGGGAGACGCGCGCCCGGAACCGGGAGTTCCGGGTGCTTGGCGCCGTGGAACGCAAGACCGGGATGTTCTCCCGGGAGCAGCTGCTCGCCGAGGTGGAGGCGTACGTCTGCGCCGACTGTGGCTACTTCGAGGAGTACGTCAAACAGCCTGCGGACGTTCCATGGGAGGAGCTGCCCGGTTCGCGTTGGGTCCGGAAGTAGTCTCGGTCGTGCGCGCGGCGGAGCCTGGGCGGAGCCTGGCGCGACGGTCGAGAACCAGGCCGTCCAGGTCTCCGGGCTGAACCCCGCCGACTACCTTCTCGCCCCGCTGCGCGCCGAACGTGAGGCCCTCCGCGCCGAGCCCGATGTGCTGCGCGTGCTGCTGGTGTGCGTGGAGAAAGCGATGGGCTCGTCCAGAGCCGCCGTCGCCGCCGCCACCCGCATCGCCGCTTCCACTGCCGGCCGCGCCGCCACACGCGTTGCCGCAGGCCGCTGTCGCTCCGTCGAGCACGCCGCTCGCGGCGGTCGCTGAAGTGGCTCGACGAGCCGACCGAGCCGCCTACCCTCGCACCATCGCGCGGCCCGCCGTGGTTCAAGAGCCGGGTCATCCGCCGAAGCTCGGAGAGCCGGCGCAGGCGGAGCTGTTCGACACGCACTGAACGCGCCCGCCCGTGGCGGAGTAGGCGCCCAGCAGGTACCAGTTGCCCTTCGCACTCGCGTCCGACGGCGACAGCAGATACACGAGACACCCGCCGCAGTCGTAAGCGTCGCGACACTTGTAGCTGCCCCAGTCACCCTGGGGATCGGGTGCCGACGTGGCGACGGTGCACGCCTTGCCGTCGAGCATCAACAACGCGCCGCCGGAGTCGGTTCCCGAGCTGCCGCCGCTTCCGCCCGTGGCGGTGCCGCCGCTGCCTCCGGTAGCGCTGCCGCCGCTGCCTGGCGTGCCACCGCTACCGCTGACCCCGGCCGCATCGGGCCGGAAGCAGATCGGGTCGAAGCACACCAGGCCCTGATCGCAGCCCTTGCCCACCGTACACGGACAGCCCTCGCTGCCCACCGGGCACGAGTTCGCGCCGTTGTTGCTTGAGCTGTTGCCACTGCTGCACGCCACCGACAGCAGCGCACCACCCGCGAAGATCCAGAAACGCGCGTGCATGAGCATCACCCACAGTACTGGACGAGGAGGAGATACACCCGGCGCCACATGCGCACGATACGAGCGCCGTGAAGTGACTGTTGCTGAAGCACCCGCTCGAACTGTTCGTGAAGCAGTCCCAGCACGCGCTGTCCGCCTGACAGGCGCTGACCTGCGACTGGCAGCTCGACGCTGCGCAGTCCCGTGCTCACGGATTCACGCACTGCTCCGTTTCGCCGACACGAGGCGCAACCAGAGGTAGCCCAGCAGGCCTGCGCCGAGAGATGCGGCCAGGATTGCTATCTTGGCCTCGCGCATCGCGGCAAGGTCCTCGCCGAAGGCCAGGTTGGCGATGAAGATGGACATGGTGAAACCGATTCCGCCCAGCATGCCGGCGCCGACGATATGCCCCCAGCGCAGCCCGGGCGGCAATTGGCAAAGTCCCAGCGATACCGCCAGGAAACTCATCAGCACGATGCCGGCGGGCTTGCCCAACACCAGGCCCAGGATGACGCCCATGCCGCTGGCGCCGACCAGTCCCGATTGCCAATCGGCGCCGATCGACACGCCGGTATTGGCCAGCGCGAAGACCGGCAGGATCACGAAGGCCACGGGCTTGTGCAGGAGATTTTCCAGACGGTGCGAGGGCGAGCTCTCGTCCTCGGCCCGGTCCGAAAACGGAATCGCGAACGCCAGGGCCACGCCGGCCAGGGTTGCGTGCACGCCCGACCGCAGCGTCAGCCACCACATCAGCGCGCCGCCGATCAGGTACGGCCACAACCCGAGTACGCGCAGGCGATTGAGCACCAGCAAGCCAGCGAACACCGCCAGCGCACCGAGCAACCAGGCCAAGTGCACGGTGGTGGTGTAGAAGATCGCGATGACCAGGATCGCCACCAGGTCATCGATCACCGCCAGCGCGCTCAGGAAGATGCGCAGGGACAGCGGTACGCGCGGCCCCAGCAACGCCAGCACGCCGAGCGCGAAGGCGATGTCGGTGGCCATGGGAATGCCCGCGCCCGCCTGGCTGGGCAGGCCGGCGTTGAAGGCGTAGTGGACCAGCGCCGGCAGCATCACGCCGCCCAGCGCCGCGAAGACCGGCAGTAGCGCCTTGCGCAGCTCCGCCAGCTCGCCGTTGTACAGCTCGCGCTCCAACTCCAGGCCGACGAACAGGAAGAACACGGCCATCAGGCCGTCGTTGATCCAGTGGCTGATGCTCAGGCCGGCGAGGTAGCTGTTCCAGAAGCTGGCATAGGCCGGGCCCACCGCCGAGTTGGCCAGCGACAGCGACAGCAGCGTGCAAGCCAGCAACAGCACGCCGCCGGTCTTCTCGGAATTGAAGAAGGCCTCGTAGGTCCTGGAAAAACTGGCTTGGATTGCGGCCATGCACTACCCCGTCTTTCCTGCCGCGTGCCCGCAGCGGCGTTCACCGCGCCGTTGGCGTGGGAATCGAGCTTTGCCCCCAGAGCCACGTCCATGCAAGCGCGTAGACGTCATCGGGGTGGCGTCTGGAATCCAAGCTGTTGCGGAGCGACTGGTGGCGAGCCTGCGCGCTGGCGTGCGCACGCGAGCCAGAAGCGCCGCGGTAGCCTCCTGCGTCAGGATAGTTGTCGCGTCGCGATCCCGGTGGCGGCGCGCCCGCTCGGCCCACCTGGAAATGGGCTGGGCGTCGGGGCAAGCCGCCGATTCAGGGCGCGAGCAGGTTCCAGGTTCATGCAGCCGTATGCGAGTGGGTTTCGCGCCGCGACGGTGCAGAGGCTCGCAGGTCAAACGGAACGCGAGGACCTCGCGAAGCGCAACCCAACCAGGTGTCATGGCGACAGCCCGCTACGCCGGCGTCCTCGCGGCGCACAGCAAATGGAGAGTACCCCTTCGGGTATCACGAAGCGCGTCGCGCATCGTTCCGCCGCCGCCACGGGCCGAGGAAACGGACGATGGCGACTCCGCCGTCCTGCAATATCGGCGGATCTGCGTCCTCACCGGCGCGGGCTGCAGCACCGAGTCCGGCATCCCCGACTACCGGGGTCGCGGCTCGCGACCGCGCAATCCCATCCAGATCCGCGAGTTCAAGCGCGACGCGGCCGCGCGCCAGCGCTACTGGGCGCGCAGCGTGGTCGGCTGGTCGCGTTTCACGTCCGCGCGTCCCAACGCCGCTCATCTCGCCATCGCGGAGCTCGAGCACGCAGGCGTCACGAGCGGCCTCATCACGCAGAACGTGGACGGTCTGCACGGGGCCGCGGGCAGTCAGCGAATGGTGGAGCTCCACGGCGCTCTGGCACGCGTGATCTGCATGAGCTGCGGCGCCATCGAGGCACGCGCGCACGTGCAGCAGCGACTGCTTGAAGCCAATCCGGGTTGGGACGAGCGCCAGGGCTCGCTCGCCCCCGACGGCGACGCGGAGCTCGACGTTTCCGCGGTGGCCACGTTCCGCGTCGTGGACTGCGCGCAGTGCGGGGGCACCCTCAAGCCGCACGTCGTGCTGTTCGGCGAGAACGTGCCGCGCGCGATCGTGGACGCGGCGTGGCGCATGCTCGACGACGCCGACGTGCTGCTCGTCGTTGGTTCGTCGCTTGCCGCGTTCTCGGGCTACCGCTTCGTACGCGAGGCGGTGCGTCGCGAGATGCCCGTCGCGATCGTCAACCAGGGTCCGACGCGCGGCGACGCGGTGGCCACGGTGCGCGTGGAAGGGCGTGCGGGCGAGGTGTTGCCGCGCGTCGCAGACGCCCTCGCTCAGCGCCAATCGAAGTAGAAGCGCTTCACGCTGCGCGGCAGCTCGACGTTGCCGATGCCGAGCAGCGTGACGGACAGCTCCTTCGGGAACGGCACGAAGCGCGTGCGCCACAGCGGCTTCGGGTCGAAGTACGGGATGAACGGCATCTGCAGACCCGCCCAGCCGCGATCACGTGCGCGCCGGCACATCAGCGCCGCCAGATCCTTCGCGTCGCGCCCGGCCAGGCGCGACGTGTGCACGAGATCGAGCCAGCCGAACGGCACGCTGTTGCCGAAGCCGGCGAGCTGCATCGGCCAGGCCAGCATGAAGCCGTCCGGCGAGCCGCTGCTGTCTTCGTGCACGACGCACTCGATCTCGGGCTGCGACAGGTACCACAGGAAGTCGTCGCGCTCGCGCACCACGGCGAGCTCGTTGTCGCGCACAGGGTCGGCCATCAGCTCGAACAGCCGCGGCGCGTCGTCGGCGCGCATCGCGCGAACGCGATCGCCGCGAACGCGCGTGAGCCCCTGGAGCGCGCGCAGTGCCACCTTTTCGTACCACTCGAGCTTCACCACGCGCGCCGCGGCGGCGACGTCCAGGGCGCGGATCAGGAAGCGCCGTATCACCGCCACGTCGTGCACGGAGAAGCCGGCGTCGCGAGCCACCGCGCGTGTGGCGTCGATGCCGTGCGCCTCCGGCTCGAAGAAGGCGAGGCCGCCGTCGTAGCCCTTGTCGCGCGCGAGCTCGAGCAGCTCGAGGCCCATGCGCTGTGCCAGCCCGTGGCGTTGATGCGCGGGGTCCACCGCGAGCCAGGCGGGGACGCCGAGCTGCAGCGTCTTCTCGCCCCAGGCCACCTTGCGCGGCAGCGCGCCGAGGAAGCCGACCAGCTTTCCAGCGGGAACATGGACCGCGCGTACGAACAAGTCGTTGGGCAGGAACGGAGAGCCGAAGATCAGCCGGAACGTCGCCTCGTCGAACGCGATCGTGCCGCCCTCCTCCGTACCGTTCGCCAGGAATGCGTCGCGGATCACGGCGATCAGCGCGGGATAGTCCGCTTCTTGAAGAAGCATCGGCTCGATGCGGTAGTCGTCGCTCGCGTCCGTCATGGGAGAAGCTCGTGATCGAGCATGGCGTCGCCGTCGAAGATGAAGCGACCGTGGAAGCGCGCGCCGTCGAGCAGGCGCGGCAGCCACAGCCTGTCGTCTGCCCACATCTCGTCGAAGGGGATGCGATCGATCGGCGTCCACAGCGGAACCGCCTCGTCGGTTTCCCGCGCCTCGCCCGTGCAACCAGGCGAGCGGAACACGTGGCAGTGCAGCGAGTAGCCGTCGACGAACTGGAAGCTCAGCTCGCCGTGCTCCACCGGCGCGTGGGGTACGACGCCAAGCTCTTCATCGACCTCGCGGATCGCGCAGTCGACGGGCGACTCGCCCGGCTCGAGGCGACCGCCCGGGCCGTTGACCTTGCCCGCGCCGAGACCACGCTTCTTGCGGATCAGCAGCACCTCGCGCTCGCGGACCACGAACAGCAGCGTCGCCACGTCGCGCGGCTGCCACCGGTTCCAATCGATGTCGGCGATGCGGGTTGGAAACACGGCGCGAGCCTAGCCCATTCTCCAGTCCCGGCGGCTTCCGCTTCGGTTCCGCGGATTTCGGGACAGACCGCGTAGACAGTGGTCGCCGGAGCGGCCGACGCGATATGGTCGGTCCGATGAGGAGGATTCCCGTCAGGTGGGCGCTGGCGCTACTCGTCGGTGCGGGATTGCCGTGGGCATGCAACCGACCGGCGGCGCCGGCGCGGGCGCCCACGCTTGCGGAGATGGGCGACGAGGAACACACGTGCAGCGCGGCCGCGCCCAACCTCGAGCCGATGATCGTCGAGTGGTCCGGCACCAAGCGCTCGGATTTCCAGCGGCGGCTCGAGCAAGGCCTCGTGGTCGTTGACTATGAGGGTTGCAGTCTTCATGTACTCGATGGTTGCCGCGCGCCGGGCCGCTACGCCTACGGTGGGCTGACCAAGAACGCCGATACCTGGAACATCGGCACCAAGAACGAGCTGTACGCGCGCCTGCCCATCGGTGCGGCTTCCCTCGCCGGGGATCTGGAGCAAAGCAAGGGGCTGAGCCTCGACTATGCGCTGGTGGGTTGGTACGGCGCGGTGCTCATGCCGGCGCTCGGCAAGCAGGATCTCCTCGGCGGCGACGCGTGCAAGGGCGCGACGCATTTCGTGAGGCGCGTGCAGCTCGGCGCGTATCGGCTTGCCAGCGCGGGCTCTGCCAGTGCCGGCGCCGGCGTCGGGTTCGTGGGGGGACGCACGGCCGGCTCGGAGTCGATTGTACGTCGCGGTGGCGACATCGCGGTGTGCGCAGGCGGGAAGTCCTCGCCCGAGCACGGCTGCGACGTCCCGATCCAGCTGCAGCTCGCGCCGCTGTCCGGTGGATCGGCGCCGTCCACACGCTGCAGCGCTGGCGAGGAGCTGTACGTAGACAGCTGCGTCGCGTCGTCCTCGACCAAGGTCGAGTGTCCGACGGGGACTTCGCTCGTCGACGGCAATTGCGCGGGGAAGCTGTGTCCGGAGGGCACCGAGCTGATGGGCAGCGAGTGCGTGCGCAAGGCGGCGCTCACGCACGTCGAGTGCCCCGCCGGGACTTCGTGGAACGGCCGGGCGTGCGCCGGCGCCGCCCGTACCGTCTGCCCCGACGGCAGCGTGGACGTCGGGGGAAGCTGCGTCCGGAAGGTCGTCGTGACAGAGGTGGAGTGTCCGTCCGGCACGAGCTGGAATGGCAGCAGGTGCGTGGGCAGCATCGACCTTCGTTGTCCGCCAGGGCTTGTCGCGACCCCGGGTCGGGGATGCGTGCCCGTGAGCGGCGAGGTGCCGCGGACTTCGCAGCCGGTCGCGCGGCAGCCGGCGCGCACCGACTGCCCGTCGGGCATGGCGCTCGTTCCCGGCGGGACCTTCCAGATGGGGTCGGCTGCAGGCGAGGGGGCACCTAACGAGCTACCCGCGCACGCCGTCACCGTTGCGACCTTCTGCATGGATCGACTCGAGGTCTCGGCAGGGCAGTACGCCGCATGCGCGGCCGCCGGCGCGTGCGCGCCGGCTCCAACCGAGGTGTCCTGGTCGGGTATGCCGGCCCACGACAGTGCGCTGTCGCGCTTCTGCAACGGCGGTCGTCCGGACCGCAAGGACTACCCGATCAACTGCGTCGACTGGAACAGCGCCAGCGCGTATTGCCGCTGGGCAGGCAAACGCTTGCCCACGGAACGACAATGGGAGTTCGCCGCCCGGGGCACGGCCGATCGCATCTATCCGTGGGGCAACGCGCCGCCATCACCGCAGCGCCTCAACGCTTGCGGGAGCGAATGCGTCCAGGCGCTGACCACCCTCGGTTCGTCCGCCCAGGCGCTGTACCCGAGCAGCGACGGCTACGCCGGGGCGGCGCCGGTCGGCTCGTTCCCCGCCGGCGCGACGCCCGACGGCATACTCGACCTCGCCGGCAACGTGTGGGAGTGGACGGCCAGCTACTACGGCCCCTACCCCGACGAAGCCAGCAGCGGCACCGATCGTGTGTATCGCGGGGGCGGTTGGACGTATGGCGATCCTGCGGTTTTCCGTGGCGCAAGACGCGGACACTTCTCGCCCGACATGCGCAGCCACAACGTCGGATTCCGCTGCGCGCTGTGACGCGCGGGGTGTCCTGAAAACGTCAATCAGGTTGACGTGGTGCTGGCGGCGGCAGCTGCGAGCCGAGCGGCGCGGCGGCGGAGGGCTCCTGATGGGGGCAGTATGGCAACGTCTGGGCGACTTGGCTGGCGCAGGCCGTGATCGATGCCACGGCGAACAGCAACGCCGCGGTGCCCAACGCGATCCATTGTCGCCGTCGTCGCGAGCGACGATTCGATAGCAGTGTCACTTGGCTTACTTTCGCTTGTTGGGTTTGGGCTCCGGTGGCGGAGGCTCCGGGAGGTCGCCGGGTGTGGACGAGGGGCTGATCGCTCGAGGTGGCGGCGGCGGTGCGGGCAGGGTGTCCGAGGGTGTCGTCGCGGGTGTCGCAGGGACCGGTGCCGTCACCGTGGGGGGGAGCGGATTCGGCGCCTTCGGCCCACCGAGCAGCGCGTGCACGGCGGCCTGCTCGAGCATGAAGATCGCTTCCGGAACGCCCTTTGGCACGCTCGCGTCGTCCTTGATCTCCTCGGCTCCGTAGCCGTACTTGCAGGCATCCAGGTTGCGGTTCCCGACGCTGATCGTCTCCAGGCGCTGGAACGCCTGCATCGGCGTTATCTGCTTGCACTCCAGCAGGTCCGGGCACACGCCCTCCGCTCGCAGCCGGCCCTGCGACGTGTCGAGGATCGCCTGGCAGCACGCGTGATAGTCAGCGTACGGTTTGGGTTTCTCGAACGTCACGAAGCGGCACGCTCCGGCGACCGACGGATCGGCGAAGCGCCGGATCTGCTTTCCGACCGGCGCCACCATCGCGACCCGCGCCACGGCGACGACACGAGCGTCCGACACCCGGATGACCCGCGCCTCGACGCTCAGCACGGGCAGCGACGGCAAGGCGCCCGACGGCGCGCACGCCATGTTCTTCATCTGCTCGACCTGCAGCATCGACGTCAGGCAAAGCGAGTCGTTCGTGCAGGGCACGAGCGGCTCCTCGGTGGCCAAGGGCGAGTCGATCTGCAGGATCAAGTCGACCTTGTTGAGGTCGCGCGTGCGCAGGATGCGCTCGATGTCGCTGAGCTCCTTGCGGCCGTCGAGCACGCCGATCGCCGGTGCAACGGGGACCCGCCCGCTCCACATCACGGCGTTCTCGAGCGCGAACGCGTTCGGCGCCACCGTACCGTGCCGCGACGGCCGGGCCTCGAACACGACGACGCGATTCAGATTGGCGAACGCGGCGGGATTGCCGCTCATGAAGACGACCGGAGTCACCTCCGGCACCTTCATGCGTTGGCCCTTCAGCAGCGCGTTGCCTGTGATGCTCTGGGCGAGGGGAGCTTTTGCCACCAGCCGCTTGCCACAAGAGAGCGGCGCCACGGCCACGAGCAAGGCCGCCAGCAGTCGGACGGGCCTCACTGCGCACCTCCCTGAAGCGGAGCAACCAGCGCTTCCGCGACTGTGCGCTCGCGCGATGCCGCGATGTCCGTGGAGCCTTTGAGCTCGGGCAGGTTGCGCTGGACGTCGTGCTGGAACTCGGCCGCGTCCAGCGTTCGATCGCCGATCACGACCAGCAACGTGCCCACGGCCGCCATCGCCAGGCCGGTCCCGACCAGCAGCGTGCTGGTGTCGCCACTGGACTGGGTCCCGGCCAACGTGTCGACGCCTCCAACGACGGCGAATGGCCAGCCCCAGGCCGACATCTTTGACGGCCCCTTCACGCACTCGCCGTGGAGGACGCCGCTTCTGTCCCTGACGGTTTTGGGATGGCCATTGGACTTGTAGCAAGCCTTCGAGAACTGGTGGTACGACGGCGGTCGGGTCACGTTCGCGCGACCGGGCTTCGCGAAGAATGCGCCGACCAGCAGAATGTCGCCCGTCTTCGCATCCACGTAGCGAGCGAGCACCGGGTCCGAATCCAGCGGCGTCGCCAGCTGGAGCACTGAATCCGCCCGCGCTTCGTGGCCCATCTGCAGCAGGTATTCCATGTCGTCGGACTTCACCTTGCACGTCTTGGCGCTGCACGCGGCAGGCGCGCTGCCCGCGTAGGCCGGCATGGAGCGTGCTGCGACGATGGGGACACGACCCTGGGCGATCAGCGCCGCTTCCAGGAAGGCGATGCCCGAGTTGTAGAGCCTACCACCGTCACGCACACCAGCGCCCACGCCGTCCGGCATCAGGATCAGGACGCGCGTCGCGTCGCGCAGACGCGCGTCGTTCTTGAAGCCCTCGGCGGTCCCGCGTCGCTCCGGCGCAATGATCTTCGCGCTGGTCTTCGGAGTGATGTCGAAACTCTGCGTGCACCCAGCGCAAGAGAGTGCCGAAAGCATGGCGCCCGCACAGGCGGCGGCTTGCAACCATGCAGCAGTGTGTCTCCCCTCGTGTTTTCTCATGTCTGCTCCGTGCCCCTTGGCACCCGCGATAATGCCAGTGTCCGCGACTTCAGCACGACGCCCGAGGCAGCGTCAATATCGGTGCACCGCACCGCCGGCCGCGCCGCAAAGGCAACAAACTCCAGCGCTTGCAAATCTAATTGCGTATATGCGCATAGGCGCATATAGATCCCCTCTCCCGATGAAAGCGGCTCTCGAAAGCGATTCGCGCTGGCACCTGTACCGGCGGCTGGGCGACCCCACAAGGCTGCGCATGCTCGCGCTGGCCGCGGAGGAGGAGCTCGGGGTGGGTGAGCTGGCGGAGTTGAGCTGCTCGGTGCCGTGTGCCGGACGTTCGTGGACTCCGTGATGGGCTGGTACCGCCGGCACATGGCGGCGCTCGGCATCGCGGGCGGCAAGCGCGGCGCCGTCACCGCCGTGCAGCGCGTCTCGAGCGACCTGCGCCTCAATCCCCATTTCCATACACTCGCTCTGGATGGCGTGTTCGTCGAAAACGAGGCGGGCGAGCTCGCGTTCCATCCGCTGCCCGCGCTCACCAACGCCGACGTCGCCGACATCCTCCAGATCGCCCGCACGTGCATCGTCCGGCTGCTGCGTCGCCGGGGCGTGATCGCCGACGACGACGCGAGCGACGCGAGCGTTGTTGCTTTGGACGCCGCCCTG
Organism: uncultured delta proteobacterium; assembly: GCA_963775185.1. Taxonomy (GTDB): domain Bacteria; phylum Myxococcota_A; class Polyangia; order Polyangiales; family Polyangiaceae; genus JAPSGB01. Next base: position 50,410 of record CAVZIE010000030.1, read on the forward strand.
GAGGACAAGGAGCCCGCGCGCTGCGCCGGCAGGATCCCATCAAGCTACGCAGCACGGCGGAGCTCGCACATACGAAGCCGCCGCCACCGGCCGAGGAAACGGACGATGGCGACTGCGCGACCTGCACGGCGAAGAAGGACAAGCCGCCCACGCACCGCTCGGGGTATCGCCCATGGCGCGAGCTCCTGAAGCGGACGTTCAAGATCGATGTCGAGCACTGCGACCGCTGCGGCGCGCGCATGAAGCTGCGCGCCCTCGTCATCACGAGCACCGGCATCGAGCGACGCGCTTCGTGATACCCGCAGGGGTGGTACTTGAAGTGGCTCGGCGAGCCCACCGAGCCACCGCAGCTCGCCCCTTCGCGCGGCCCGCCCTTCTTCTTGCGCCAGGCAAGCCTGGAGAAATGGAATCATCATGTAGCGATGTGAAATTTTCACTGTGACCCGCGGGTGCAATTCCCGACCGGCCAAGGTGGAGGACCGCCAGCCGGAAGCGAGTCTTGCGTGGTGCTTGCAACCGAACAGGGAGCCACACTGCGAAGCGTAGACAGCGGGTACGTGGGCGGCGACATCGAGCCCCGAAAGGTGGGTCGAAGTGGAGGCCGACGCGGTGATGAACGCGGAAGGCAACAGAGCGCGGGCCAAAACGCAGGGCAGCCAGCCCGGGGTCCCGGCCTGCAATGCTCCTCCACCGGGGTCTGAGACCGGCGCACGCGTACGAAGGGTTGCCCAGGAACCTGGGAGGTCTTGTGGTCTCCGGCGAGAGCCGGAACGGCGAAGCGAAGCGAGAAGCGAAGCGACGTCGGGGCCACGAGAAGTCGGAGTGCCGCGGTATGAGCAATGACGTCGGGGAACCTGCCCGAGGGACCCGGCTGAGCAAAGGGCGGCACCGGAACATGGAACCGTAGGAGGGACCGATGGGAGAGACCCTGAGCTCGCCAACCGTCTCAACGAAACTTCAACGGATAGCAGAAGCAGCGAGACGACACCCCGAGCGAGCTTTCACGACGCTCGCCCACCACATCGACATCGACTGGCTACGCGAGGCGTACCGACGCACGCGCAAGAACGGAGCGACCGGCATCGACGGACAAACGGCGAGCGAGTATGCGGAAAAGCTGGAGGAAAACCTCCGGTCGCTGCTCGACCGCTTCAAGTCCGGCGCATATCGGGCGCCCCCCGTCCGGCGCGTGCACATCCCGAAGGGAGATGGGAAGCAGACGCGACCCATCGGCATTCCAACCTTCGAGGACAAGGTGCTGCAACGCGCGGTCGCGATGCTGCTGGAGGCCATCTACGAGCAGGACTTCCTGGACTGCTCGTACGGCTTCCGGCCTGGACGCTCGGCACATCAAGCGCTGGAAGCGGTCAGAGACGCGACGATGCCGGTGGGCGGAGGTTGGGTCCTGGAAATCGACATCAGGAAATTTTCGACACCCTCGACCATGGAAGCTTGCTCGAGATCGTCCGCCGCAGGGTACGTGACGGTGTGCTGCTGCGCATCATCGGAAAGTGGCTGAACGCGGGCGTGATGGAGGCGGGGAGCATCATGCATCCTGCACTCGGCACGCCGCAGGGTGGGGTTATCTCGCCCCTGCTCGCGAACGTCTACCTGCACGAAGTCCTCGACACGTGGTTCGAGCGCGATGTGCGTCCCCGGCTCAAGGGGAAGCAGCGCGCACGACTCGTTCGCTATGCGGACGACGCCGTCTTGGTCTTCTCGTGGGACGACGACGCGCGACGCGTCCTTGAAGTCCTGCCGAAGCGATTTGCAGGTACGGTTTTTCGCTGCATCCCGACAAGACGAGGCTGGTCGACTTCAGGCGTACGGATCGGGGCAACCTGACCGGACCCGGAAGCTTCGACTTTCTCGGCTTCACCCACCACTGGGGACTCTCCCTGCGTGGCCGGTGGGTCGTGAAGCAGCGGACGGCGAAGGACCGCCTCGGCCGCGCGCTACACCAAGTCCGGCAGTGGTGCCGTGCCCACCGGCATGACCCACTGCGTGCGCAGCAGCAAGCACTCGCGCGGAAGCTTCGCGGGCACTACAGCTACTTCGGCATCACGTCGAATAGCTGGCAGCTCGCGCACTTCTACCGCGAGACGCAGCGCATCTGGCGCAAGTGGCTTTCTCGCCGCTCGAACGCCGGATACGTCGACTGGCCGCACATGTTCGCGCTGTTGGAGCGCTTTCCGCTCCCGCCGCCGCGCATCGTGCACATGTACCAGCACGTCACGTAGCGAACCCATGTCCCGACGAGCCGGATGCGGGAATTCCGCACGTCCGGATTCTGTGGGAGCCCCGGGAGGGAAACCTCCCGGGGCCACCCGGCAAGAGTCGCACCCCTCCGGGTATCACGAAGCGCGTCGTCATCCGCCGCCGGCTCGGCGAGCCCGTGCAGGCGGAGCTGTTCGACGCGCACTGAACGCGCCGGACAAGGGCCAAGGTCTGCCCGGCGTCCGCCCAGACCGTGATCCGGGCCAGTCCGGGCCACCGATCGCGCCCACGAACCCTCCGCCGCGCGTTCCACCGCGCCCGATCGTGGCGCAACCTACCCGGCAGCGGTCAGAGAGAGACGTGGGGCGATGCAGAGATGGCGTTCATCCGACTTACGCGCCGTGGTGCTCACGACCCTCAGACGTGGACATTGAACTCCTCGCCGCGGGATGCTCGCCACGATGGCGTTGTCGCCGACTTCCTGCTTCACCTCGATCTCGCGCGCCCTTCCCGACGCGAGTCGACGGAATCCTGTGACACGTCATTGCTCGTTGCCCGCGTCCACAACGTCGCTTCCGGCATCCGCCGCGTCGGCGGTGCCGACGTCGCTTCCAGCGTCCGGCGGTGCACTGCACGCACCGCCCTCGGTCGTGCTCGACACGTGCCAGCTCTCGCCCACCAGGCTTCCGCATCTTCCCTCGACGGTACGGATCCCTCCTGCCCCCGCATCCTCGCACCAGGTGCACTGCATCCCCCAGCAGCCGCAGACGGAGCCGTCGGCGATCTCGCTCAGCGCGGGGCAAGTGGTAGTCGATGTCTTCATCTGCCAGGCGTTGTCGACGCAGTTCCCGACGTGCTTCTCGATGGCGTCGCCGCTGCCGCCCACGCACCAGGTGCACGGTAGCCAGTGCCAACAAACCGAATCGCACGGCGCTCCATCGGCGGGAATGTCCCCGGGGCATTGCCCGATTGGCAGCTCGTGAGGGCTCGGGCCGACGCCCCATGTCGGGACGTGGCTGGAGCAATAGGCCAGGTCGACCCGGCCACACCCGATCGGATAGGTGCAGGTCAACACTCCTGACAAGGACGGGGGGCATGGGTCATGGTTCTTTGGCTCGACGGTGGGGCAAGTGACCGGCGCGGCGACCTCGCCATCCCCGGCGTCGGAGCCCGCCGCCCCGGAGCTCGCGCCTCCGTCGCTTCCGTGGCATCCACCAAGCAACGCGGCCACGGATGCGACGAGTACCAACGCGCGCGCGCGACACCAGGACCTCATAGGTGCTCCGGCCCGATATCGACGACGCGGTAGTGCAGATACGTGTTGGGATGGGCGATTTTCGGCTCCGATTGCGGCCACTGGGTCAAGAAGAACAAGCGACCCGGGGTCGACGTCAGAATGAAGAAGGCGCCGAGCATGTAGTCGCCCATGTATCGCGGGCCGCTGCCTTCGAGGTTCGGAGCCCAGTAGTCGGGCACACCTCCCACCACGGCGAGGGGCTCGGGTGTGCTCGGCGCGGCGCCGTGCGTGAAGCGCGCAAAGCGGGTAGTGATCCCTGGCGCCGGATGCACGGCCCTGGAGTGCGGTACCTCGAACCAGTACAGGATGGCAGCGTTTCGCAGCCTGGGGTCCGTCCCGCCGTCGAACTCGAAGCGGTCCGTCTCGACGAAGGACGCCTGGATGAGGTGAGCGTTCCCGTCGGCGGCTGTCAGGTGCGCTACCGGGTACACGAACGCCTCGGGCTCCGCCGCCGCGGGAACAAGGCTCGATAAGGGCACATAGACTTCCACGACGCGCAACGCTTGTCGGCCTGCCATTGCGCCGGATGGCGGAACCTCGATGGTGTCCGGGTCCACGCAGGAATAGGCGACGCGGACCCGGTTCACGGTTGCTGCCCCCAGCGGGTCGTCTTCGACGATCCGCGAAACTGCGACGGTGGAGCCGTTGGACATCCCTCCGAGCAGATCTTCCGGCAACACATGGTCGCACTCCGAAAGCGTACCAGGTACGTCCACGTACGTTGCATCGGCCGAATGGACGGGCGTCAATTTGTCGAAGTCGTAGGTCCAGTAGAGCGTTGGCACTTTGGTTTTGTCGCCGGCAAAGAACAACGCGTCGGGCGTGGACGTCATGGAGACCCAGTACGTCCCGACGCTTCCACCAGGGGCGATCGTGACGCCGTTGCTCCACGAATCGCCGTCCTCGGTGTGGACGACGACGATGCCGTCGCGGCCATCCGCGGCGCGCACCCACACCGCGACATAGACGCGCTTCCTGAACGGGTCGTAATAGGCTGTCTGGCGATCGACGAATGCGCCCGGGCCGTATTTCCCACCGTCGAGCGTAGCGGCCCGGATCGGCGGCAACGGGCTCCAGGTCTTCCCCGCGTCCTCGGATCTCGCCACCAGCAGGATGTCGGCTCCAGGATGGGTCTTGCCGTTATCCTCGACGATCGTAACGTTCGGCACACCGTGGGCACATGGCGGGTTTCGCGGGGAAACATAGCTTACACCGAGCTTGACGTGCAGAACACGTTGCCCGCCCAGCCGCAGCATCTGCATGTCGGTGTACATCGACCGGAATTGTGGTTCGGTGGCGTACGGCGGATTGAAGCCACAGGTCAGCTGCGAAAGCGACCCCGCGGGCACGGCGGAGCCGCCCGCCACAATCGTGTCGGGCGGCGCGACGTTGACGGACCCGTCGACGCCGGTCCAGGGAACGGGATCCGCTGTGCTCGTCATCAGCGCCTCGAGATCGACCCACATCGACCGCACCGCCGGACCAAACGAAAGAACGGCCCGACCGGCGGATGACGTTGGCGGCTGGCGGATCGTTCCGGGCGTCCACGCCGGCGGGACCACGATAGCGACGCTTTCGTATTCTTGCTCTGCGCCTTGCAACGGATTGAATCGCGGCGAGTTGGTGGTGACCAATGTGGTCGCGACGCCCGCGGCGGCTACACCGCCCACGTCCTGCGATCCGGGCCCGAACGACCCGCCAGGTGGCGGCATTCCCCCCGGGTCCGGCCAGAAGCGCCGTCCATGGTCGAGCGGGACGTACGTCGGGTGGACTTCCAACGCATTCCGTGCCGGCTTGTCCGCGAACGGCTTCGCTGGCGACGGTCGCGTCGCCGTCGGGCGTCGCGCCGCGAACGCGAGGCTGTCATCGAGCGTGCGGGGCAGCAGGGGCCTGCCTTGCGGGAGCGGCGGCCGGTACGGTTCGGCGGGCCGCAGCTGGCCGCGCTGGAAGCGGCGCGCCAGCTCGTACGACTCGGCGAGCGTGCGGGCGACGCTGGGCGCGGTGCGCGCGCGCCAGCGCTCGGCGAGCTGCCTCGATTCCTCCAGCGTGGTCGCGATGTCGTGCCGGGTGCGCTCGCTGAAGCGCTCGGCGAGGCGCTTGCTGTCGTCGAGCGTGGCGCCGATCGGCGCCCGCACGCCCCCCACGTGGGGGCGGCCGGCGCCGTGGCGTTCGCGGAAGCGGCGCGCCAGCTCGATGCTGTCGTCGAGCGTCTCGGCGATGCCGCGCGCGAGGTTGCGCTGCCGGCGCTCGGGCGAGCTCGTCGCCAGGGCGATGGGCAACGGCGCCATCGTTTGCTCCCGCGGGCAGCGGCACGGCTCGGGTGCGGCGGTCACAAGCTCCTCCGCGCGGACGCCGGTCGCTCCGGGCGCGACCGCCGCGCAGCAACAAGTGTCGCACGGTAGCAACGTCGGCGCGAGCGAGTCGCAGCGATCCGCTTCGCCCATGGGCTACACGCGGATATCCATCAGCTCGCCGCGGCCGACCACCCACACCTTCACGCGCGCCTGGGGCGCGGTGCCGCCGAGCTGGATCCGGAGCCGCGCGAAGGCCAGGCGCGTCGTGGCGGTGGGATCACCGTCGTTGGCGGTCTCGACGTTGTCGGCGGTCGCGCTGAGCGCCGCGCCGTTGATCTCCGCGGTGGTATTGCGGTTTGCCCAGCGGATCTGGTCCGGCCCCTGCTCGATCTGCACGGTGAGCGTGGGCGACGTGCCGGAGACCTGGGAGGCGGAGACGCAGATCGAAAGCTGTTCGACCGCGCCGAGCAGATCATCGAAGTGGGGCGGGGTGTACGTCGCGCTCGTACCCTGGACCACGTCGTCGTAGGCGAGGACGTGGAAGCTTCTCATTTGGCGAAGTCCCGGCCGACCCACCAGAGCTGCAGGCGCGTCTGCGGGCTGGTGCCGCCGAGGACGATCTTGAGACGCATGAAGCGCAAGCCGTTGTTGAGGTAGCCGTCGGACCCTGAGCCGACCTTGTCGTCGCCGGTGAGCGCGACCGCGTTGATCACCGGGGCACCGGCCCAATCGCCCCAGTAGACGCCATCGCCGGACGTCTGCACCGACACGGTGAGTGTCGGCGAGGTGCCGGAGAACTGCGACGCGATCGCCGACAGGAAGAACACGTCGCCGACGCCCATCGGCGTGTTCCACTTTGGATCGGTGTACACCGCGCTCGTTCCCTGCACGACGTCGTCGAATACGAGATCACATGTCCTCAACATCGCTGTTCCTTCCTGCGTGGCCGCGCCCAGGGCGGCGGCGGTGCTGCGCGCGCTGGCGCTCGAGACGGCGAGCGACGGCGTCGCGGAAACCCGCGTGCAGCGGCACGCCGCGTCCTGCCTGTCGTTCCCTCCCATGCGCACAGGGTGCCCCTGTTTTTTTTTTCTTGTCAAGTCGATACGCGTCGAACTTCGCGTGACGCGTCGCGGCTCGATCCGCAGGGCTGATGCGGATACGGCAGGGCGGAATATCGAAGTCCGGACTTCTTCTTTGATTCCGCGCCGGACCGGCATACGACACGGTGTAACGGTTGCGCGACGATGCGACGCTTCCACATCGCGACGCTCGCCGAGGGGCTGGCATCCGCGCGCTCCGCACTGAACCAATCGCGCGCGCTCGCCGATCGCAACGGCCGACGAACGGCGGCGTCGTCGAACGCACGGCTGGGGATCGCCCGGCTGCAGACAAATCCTCCAGAGCGCGACGTGGCCCGCGCTCTCCACCTGGTGGAAAGCTCGCGACGCATTCGCCGCCGCCTAGAGGGAGACTACAGGGAGAGGGGATTGCCGGTCCGGCGCGGAACCGCGCGCCGAGTCCAGACCGCGACCGTCGACCGCTGCGTCGCTTCCCCGAAGCCGCGCCCTATGGCACCGTGAACGCCTGTCTGTCGCCGAGGAGCATCCGCGCATCACGGTGCGCGACGCGCGCTTCGCCGTCGTCGTGCTGACGGCGATGAACCTCTTGAACTACTTCGACCGCTACGTTCCGAGCGCGGTCAAGGACCTGTTCAAGCACGATCTCCACCTCACGGACGCGCAGACGAGCTGGCCGCTCACGGCGTTCGTGGTCGTCTACATGATCACGTCGCCGATCTTCGGCGCGCTCGCCGATCGGGTCAAACGTACGGTGCTGATCGCGGCCGGCGTCGCCGTGTGGTCGATCGCCACGGGCGCCGCCGCGTTCGCGACCGGCTTCTTGACGTTGCTGCTGGCGCGCGCGCTCGTGGGTGTGGGCGAGGCCGCGTACGCCACGCTCGCGCCGCCGCTCCTGGGCGACATGTTTCCTCCGTCGAAGCGCAATCGCGTGCTCACGTGGTTCTACGTCGCGATCCCGGTCGGCGCGGCGCTCGGCTTCTCGGTCGGCGGCGTGCTCGGTGCGCGCTTCGGCTGGCGCGTCGCGTTCCTCGCGTGCGGCGTGCCCGGGCTCGCCGTCGCCGCGCTCGCGCTGCGCGTGAAGGATCCCGGCGGTGCGGTGGGCGCCGGACCACCCGCACCGGCGTGGCCGGCGGCACTCCGCGCGCTGTCGAAGAACCGGACGTACGTCTACGCGGTCGCCGGCTACGCCGCGGTCACCTTCGCCGCCGGCGGCATGGCGGACTGGCTTCCGACCTACCTGTCGCGGGTGCGCGGCATGGATCTCGAGAAAGCAGGCAGCCTGGTCGGCACCGTCACCGTCGTCGGCGGACTCGGCGGCACCCTCGTTGGCGGCTTCCTCGGCGACAAGCTCGTCGGCAAGACGAAGAACCCGTATCTGGCCCTGGCGGGCCTCTCGATGATCCCCGCCGCGGTGCTCGCCGCGCTGGCGCTCGCGGCGCCGACGCCGACGCTCTCGGTCGTCGGCATCGGCGCGTCGCAGTTCTTCCTCTGGTTCTACAGCGGCCCGATCAACACCGAGATCGTGAACGCGACCGCGCCGGAGCTGCGCGCGAGGGCGTTCGCGCTGTCGATCCTGGCGATCCACATCCTCGGCGACGCGATCAGCCCGCCGATCCTCGGCGCCGTGTCGGACGCGACCGGTAGCCTCGCGCTGGCCGTCTCGATCGTCCCGGTGGCGATGGCCGTCGGCGCGCTGATCTGGTGCGTCGCGTGGAGGCGAGTGTGACGGGCGGCTTCGCGCGCGCGACGCGACCACCGACACCACGCACCGATCGCGGACGGCGTTGTTCGTCGTGCTCGACGCGACCCGGGTGTCTTCGGCCGCGCCGTCCGCTCCGATGCGGAACGCGACCACGAACAACGCTGCTGACGAGGCGCGTCCGGAGCGGCGCTCGGGTCGTGATACCCCTCGCGTTCGAGGGAGATGTCTCGCGCCACCCGGTCCGCCACCGTCATCGCCGTCGCGCTGGACATCGTGGTTCCGGCCTGCGGTGGTGCGACCGATTCTGGACGCATGAAAGCGGACGCCGGAGCGGGTGACAGCGCCAGGCCGGGTGACGCCGCTTCCATCTTCGGTCCACCCTGCTCGAGTTCGGCCGACTGCGACGGAGGCTACTGCGAGTTTGCTGCGCACGATTGTGGGAAGAGCGGCGTGCCAGCTCAGCTCGAAGATGCCCACCCACGACGTGTACTTGCCGCCGCCCCTGGCGATCAGTCAGGGGGCCTCGAGCAACCTGCTCCGTGTGCGGCGCTGTTCGCGAACCCGTTCGCAGGGCTCTCGGCGGGACGGGTTCGCTCGGATCGCACCTTCCCGAAAATGCGAACGCTTGCGAATCCAGGCGGTTGGGCGGCACGAGCCGGGACGCTCTCTCGGATTCGCGCTGTCCCGCGACCAAGGCCGGGCGCCGCTCGCCCCCCTCGGGTCGCAACGCGGGAGACAAAACCACTTCACTTTCATCAAGTTTGAAGGCAATATGTCCCCGTGGCTGCCCGGGTCTTCGAGCGCGAGGTTGAGCTGTTCCGCCAGCATGGCGGCGGCCTCCGTATGGCCGAAGCGCTGCGTCTCGGCATCAACCGGAAGAAGCTCTACGCCATGCGCGACGCCGGTGTCATCGAACCCGTCTCCCGAGGGGTGTACCGCCTCGCTTCGCTCGATCCGCTCGCGCACCCGGACCTCGTCACGGTGGCCAAGCGCGTCCCGCAGGGCGTGCTCTGCCTGATCTCGGCGCTCTCGTTCCATGAGCTGACGACGCAGGTGCCGCACGTGATCGACGTGGCGCTCGAGCGAGGCAAGACGAGGCCGCGCATCGACTACCCGCCAACGCGCTTCTTCTGGTTCTCCGGGCCGGCTTTCCACGAGGGCATCGAGACGCACGAGCTCGACGGTGTGCCGGTCCGCATCTACGACCCGGAGAAGACCCTCGTCGATTGCTTCCGGTACCGGAACCAGATCGGCATGGACGTGGCCCTGGAGGCGCTGCGGCTCTGGCACGAGCGCCGCAAAAAGAAGCTCGACGTCCTCCTGAAGTACGCCCGTATGCGCCACGTCGAGCACGCGATGCGCCCCTACCTGGAGGCGATGCAGTGACCGTCAAGAACATCTCGAACCTTGCGGCCTCGGTGCAGGCCCGTCTCCAGAACCACGCGCGCGCCTCGAAGCGGCCATTCCAGGAGCTGCTCCAGTACTACGCGATGGAGCGCTTCCTATACCGGCTGTCGATGACCTCTCACCGCGCGCGCTTCGTCCTCAAGGGCGCGCTGATGCTGCACGTCTGGGACGCGCCGCTGGCGCGCGCGACCAAGGATCTCGACTTCCTCGGCCGCCTCGACAACTCGCTCGAGAACCTCGAGCGCGTGGTCCGCGAGGTCTGCGCCGCCGACGTCGAGCCCGACGGCATGGTGTTCGACGCGGCCACCGTGAAGGCCGAGCGCATCAAGGAGAACGCGGACTACGAGGGTGTGCGCGTCCGCTTCGTCGGGCTGCTCGGAAAGGCGCGCGTCACGATGCAGATCGACGTCGGGTTCGGCGACGTGGTCACGCCCGGCGCGGTGGACATCACGTACCCGGCGCTGCTCGACTTCCCTGCGCCCGCGCTCTCGGGCTACCCGCGCGAGACCGTGGTCGCCGAGAAGTTCCAGGCGATGGTCTACCTGCGCACGCTGAACAGCCGCATGAAGGATTTCTACGACGTGTGGCTGCTCGCGAGGCAGTTCGCCTTCGATGGCGCGGTGCTCGCGAAGGCCATCGCCGCCACGTTCAAGAACCGTGAGACCGCGATCGACGTCGCGCCGATCGCATTCACGCCGGACTTCACCGAGCAGGCGTCGACGCTGGCGCAGTGGACCGCGTTCCGAAAGATGCTCCCGAACACCGAGTGCCCGGAGACGCTCGCCGACGTCGTCCCGTTCCTCTCAGAGTTTCTGCTGCCCATCGCGCGCGCCTGCGGGCGCGGCGAGGCCTTCGAGCAGCGCTGGCTACCGGGCGGGCCATGGACGAGAGGAACATGAGCCGCAGCCAGCAACGACTGCCCCAACAGCGCGAGGCGCCGTGACGAGGAAGCCATACTCCACCACCACCAGGACGTCGGACGACCGGCTGGTTCCGTGGCTCGCCGCGGAAGGGCCACTGGCCTACACGCCCGAGTCGCCGCCGGTGCGCGACAGCTTGTTCCAGTACGGATGGGTGTTGCCACAGGTGTTCAAGCCTCATCTTCGCCGGCACGTCTACTTCGCTGCGATCCGTCGGGAGGATGCGCGCGACGTGTTCGCGTTCTGGCAAGACGCTCGCCGTGGAGTGGTCGAGTGCGTCGCGCACCACAATGGCAGACTCGCAGGAGGCACTGTCGAGGCTCCGATCGCCGTCTACCGGCAAGACACGCGGGGAGGCGACAGAGGCTACCTCTTCATTCAGCACGGCAGCTATCAGTGCGTCCCCGTAGACGAGCAACCGGAGCTCGAGGCGGGCTACGTGCATCTCCACCGCGGCATCGGCGATGCGAAGGTCTTTCGCTTCTGGCGTTCCTCTCGGAGCGGAAAGGATCCGCGGCTCGCGAGCGTGTGGGAGAAGTACGTGCGGCTTCAGTTCGATGTACTCTCGCGCTCTGATATTTCCTTCAACTCGATCCACGACCGAGCGAAGCGATGCGAGACGGGGCACATTCGCGATGACACTTGGATGACCGACGCGCTTGCAGCGGAGCGCGGTCTGGACATCGAGCACGACCCGTGGACGCATGCGCTCTGGGATGATGCGCACCAGAGCTTCGCACTCCGGCGCTGGGTCAGCGAGAACAAGTTCGGGCCGCACCGCGTCGTCTGCCGCACTCCCCTCACGAACATCCGCATCACCACCTTCTTCGCCGGCGAGCACGAGGTGCGAGTGCTCGACCCGTCTCGCGTCGAGCTACTCGCCGCCATCGGCTGCGAAGTGACCGCCGAGGGCTGAGCCGCGCGATCCACCGGCCTCGGTCAGCCGCCCGCGACGCGCTTCCTTGCGGACGTCGGCGGAACGTCGAATAGGATGGCGGCAGCGGCGTAGAACGACACGTCCGACGCCTCGTTTCCGAAGTAGTCCGTGGCGCTGTATTCGGTTTGCCCGAGCAGCTCGACCGCCGGCTCGGGTCGTCCGTCGGCTGGCTCGCGATAGCTGCTGACCCAGGGCGGACGAACCAACCACGTTACGTCGTCCGATTGGCTCCAGTCCGCATGGAACTCGATCGGCAGTTTCCGCTCGAGGGTCGAACCCTTGAGTCGCTTCTGCGCAAACATCTGCTTCTCTCGTGCGCTGACGTCGCGGCGCAGACGCCAGCTGTCGCCCGCGCACGTCTCGAAGACGTAGGGGACGACGCGCGGCACGAGCCCTGCGCGCTCCAGGGCGACGGCGACGAGACGGTCTCGCCCCTTCAGGTAGTCGCGGAGGCTCTCGATCTCCGGGAGCGTTCTCTCACCCGTGGGGACTGCATAGAGCTGCAGGCAAGGCATCCCGAACGTCCCGCCGTTCGAGACGAACTTCGGGTCCGCCAGTGCTTCGACGAGGGCCGCGGCGAACGCTGCCTCGGCTTCACTGGGCTGGTTGGGTCCGGCGGTCTCAGAGTCGGGCACACGGGTCGCGCGCCGCAGCTCGTACGTCAGCGTCGCTCGGCAGCCGGACGTGACCGTCTCGATGCGGTGGTCGACGTCGCCGAAGAACGCTGCCCAACGAATGCGCCGGGCCTCCTGCTCGGGCGACGACGCAGAAGAATACGAACGCGTCTCCCAATCGAACATCGCGCGCGCCTGCTGCTCGACGACCAGCCGTCCGCCGCTGAAGGCCAGCGGCAAGCACACGACGAGCGTCCCGAATACGCTCGGCTCGCGCGGCGTATCCTTGTGAGCGACGAAGTGGCCCCCACGACCGTAGACGTTGAGCGAGTGAAGCTCGGCGGTCGGCGGCGCGACCTCGTGTGGACACAGCGACGCGCGAATCTGGGAGAGGACCTCGCGAAGAGCGTCGTCGAAGCCCTCGACTGCGAGCGCTCCGTCGCGAGCGTAGAGCTGCCGCCCGTCGCGCACGCGGGCGTCCGTTCGGGTTTCCGTTCCTTCTCCGAACGACGCCGGGGTACACCAAGCGCGGAGCTTCTTGTCGACGTTGCTTGGCCGGAAGCCGATCCGCTCCACAACTTCGAGCTTCTTTCCGCCGGGACCGCGAAGCGAGAGCGGGGCGGCCACCTCGACCTCGCCGCCGCAGGCGAAGATCGCGTCGAGCGCCTTCGCGCGCTCGACCAACGTCATGAGCCACTTCGTGGTCTCGGCGTGCTGTAGTTCCGGTTCGGTGTTCATGGTGGGTCGTCGGCGTCGCGCGGCTCGGTTCCACCGTGCCGGGCGCCGGATTCTACTGGGACTCGAGGGACCGGCAATCGACCGAGACCTGGACGGAGCCGCTGCGGGCGGGCCCGGGCGTCGTAGTCAACTCGCGTCCGGTGGGGCTCGGCCTCGGGCGAAGCCCGATGGGAACGTTGATGGAAGGCTTCTTCGAGTGCATCGAGAGCCCGAGCTGAACGGCCTGCGTACCGCGGCGGCGATGCGCGAAGCGGTAAAGCAAGGCTTCTATCCTGGCGGACTCACGCCCTACGGCTTCTGCAAGGTGCCCGTCGAAGTGCGCGCCGGAAAGAAGCCCCGGCACAAGCTCGCGGTGCAGCCCGACGGGGCTGAAACCTTGCGCATGATGTACCGGCTCTACATCACGGGCAGCGGAGCATTGAAGGTCGCGGAGGCGCTCAACGCGCTCGGCTTCCGCACGCGGAAGGGGAACCTCTGGGACAAGGGCGCCGTGATCCAGACGCTCCAGCAGTCGGCGGCAGGTGGAGTCGTACGCTGGGGCGTGCACCATCACGGCAAGCTGCAACCGCCGGACAAGTGGATCACGTTGCCCGTGGATCCGATCATCGACGCCAAGACCTACGCGCTCGTGAAGGAGCTCTGCGAGCAGCGGCGTCCAACCGAGCTGCCCGGGCGCGCGTCGGCCAAGCCGCGCTTGCTGACCGGTCTCGCGCGCTGCGGGCTCTGCGGGTCGACCTACCAGCTCGAGACTTCGGGCAAGTCGCTCGACGGCGTGACGTACTCGTACTGCTACTACAACTGCCGCAAGACGCTGCGCGCGGGGAGAAGAGCGTGCCCGGGCTTCCGCGTGCGCGTCGAAGACCTCGACGGCGCGGTGCTCGCAGCGATCGCCGATGTCGCGTGCACGCCCGAGCGTGCGCACGGACTCGCGCGCCGACATCACTGGCCACCGACCGCCGAGCTCATCACCGCGTGGCGGACCTTCATCGAGCGCGACCACGACATCGGCCGCGCCTACGCGCTCCACATCATCGACCACGTCGACGTGCATGGCGGGCGCGTCGTGATCGTCCCGAAGGTCGCCGGTGGGAGAAAGGAACTTGCGATGCTCGTGGCGATCGCCTGAGGCGCACGGCCGAATACAAAAGAGAAACGCGAGCTTTTGAGGGCTCGCGTTTTCTCCCACTACCGTGGGCTTGGGCTCGGCATTCCCCCACCTTCACCAACCCGTTCACCAGAGAGCAAACGCCTCCGCAACCATTCGCAAAGAAGAACGGAACCATTGTCGGTGGTTACATCTGGGGCTGAGAATGCAGTCCCCCACTTGAAGTCGCGTCACCTTTGGTAAACGCCGATGGCGCAGGTCGTCGATTCCCGACCGGGTTGCGATGGCGGGCTTGGCCTCCCAAAACAGGAGGGCGCTCTCCTCGGGGCTGGTCTGGTTTACAGCCGCGCATCACCAGCTCGCAGAGGCCGCGGGCCAGGATCTCGATCACTTCCTCGCGCGGTGACGGTGTTTCGGGGACTGGTAATTGAATCATGGTTCACCTCCTCGGCCCGGGAAAAACGGCAGGCCATGGTGACCACACCGGCGTTGTCGGGCGAGGAAGGCAGGAATCACTCGGTGGCAGCTTTCGCCTCATGAATCATGCTGTCGACGATTCTTTTGAAGTTGGCCACGTCAAAGGGCTTCTCCAACCTGATGTTGTCTACCTTGCTCAGATATTCTCGGGCGCGGGGGGTGAAGGCACCCCCGGTGATGAAGATAAACTGCCGAGCTAGCCTAGTACGTCATCCGAGCGGCGACGCGAGCGCGGACGTCCGGGTCCGAGGCCAGCACGAACAACCGCACCGGGCGCGCGTTGTCGAGGGCGACGCTCGACAGGATCACGTTGCGACCTTGGACGTGGAAGGCGCTGTAGTCCATCGGGGCGGACGGCCCGACCTCGAAAACGTCGCGAACGGCAACGTCGTCCGGAATGGCGAGGGTCACGTCCGGCGCCATTGCCGTGAACTGCCACGGCTTGGACGCCAGGGCGCAAGTCAAATCATTGTTGCCCGACGTCGGCTTCACGTCGATGACGGGCACGACCAGGGCGTCGCGACCACGGATCATGTCCACGATCACGCCGGGGTCGGCCTTGGCCATGCCCGTGATATCGCCCTCGCGGAGCACGTCGCCGACGCCGTGCACCATGCGATCGAGGGTGGACATCGCGTCCCAGCTTGCGGGGTTCGCGGCGGCCTTGTCCATGTTGGACTGGAACCACATCAGCCCCTTGCCGCCGGCGGCGACCACGCTCATGCCCTGCACCATGATTTCCTGCGGCGCGGGTTGCGCCTTCCAGGCGCTGACCGGCGACAGCCCTTGCGAGTACAGCCAGGTCGGCAGAGGCATATGATTATCGCGCGCGTTGACCAGGAAATCGTAGGCGGCGCGGGGCTGGGGGTTCGATCCCCATTGGGTGATGTGCGGCGCACAACCGGCAATGTAGAAGTCGAAGCCCTGGATGTCGGCGATGCCGGCGAAGGTGCCGATGTTGCCGTTCGTCTTGGCGCCGTTGTAGGTGGGCACCTCAGGATACGCGTCCCACAGCTGATCGGTGCGAGCGGCCTTCGTTTCGGCGTTGGAGTGCCCGCTCCCGTCGGAGATTTCCCCGTCGGATTCATCGCCGGTCATGAACGCGGCGATGCCACCGGTGTCGGCGATCGTATGCGCCAGACCGAAGTCGTCGCTGGGCATCAGGTCGAAGCCCTGGGTGCTGGCGGCCTGTGCGACCAGCGCCGATTGATCGAAGTTGCAGCCGGTGGTCGGGCCCGACAGGAAGAACGTATCGATGCCGGCGGCCCGGTGCTTGTCGTAGTTCTGCTGGTTCACGCCCGGAAACGGGCAGTCGCTCGTGTTGTTCCAGGTGACGATGGGATAGCGAACCGGCACGACGCGCCCGACGCCGACCGCCGGCGCGGTGCCGACGTACTTCACCACCACCGTCCAAGCATCGCCGGGCTTGGCCGGTGTGCAGAGCGGCACACTCAGCAGCATTTGCGCGGCAGGTGCCAACACTTTCGACGGAACGCACGCAGTCGACGTCACGTCCTTTCCGTCCACGACAAGGCGATCGATCTGGTGGGAAACCGTGTCGACGTTCTTCACGTGCACGAGCAGCGTCGAGTAGTCAAGACTGGTGGTGACGTAGCCGAGCGGTGCGGGCGTCGTCGCCACCGGAAATGTTCCGTTGAACGCATCGCCGCCGGTGGTCTGGATCTGCAGCGTGCCGCTGACCTTGGAATCCCACTTCGCATCGCGCGAGTGGAACTGCACGAATAGCGGGGCGCCCGCGACCGCGTGGTGCGGCCACACGTGGTACCACTCGAGCGGAGGATTACTCGCGCTCGCGAGTTGGCTCGTGTCGTAGCCGTCGATCACCACCTTGGTCACGTCGCCGGTGTTCTGCGCCACGAGCGCCACGTGGAAGCGGCCGCCGTTCACCGGCGCATCCGTGTACTCGTTGTAGATGCTGTCCGGGTAGTAGGCGTCCTTGCGGTACGAGGCGTAGGTTATGGTGTCCGCCGGCGACGCGCACGTGTTCGCCGACGCGGTGCAGCTCGCGGTCGCAGGCACGATGTCGCCGGAGCTGGCACCGGCCGCTCCCGAGCCACCGGCAGCGCCACCGGTTCCAACGCCACCGGCAGCGCCGCCGGCTCCAGCGCCACCGGCAGCGCCGCCGGCTCCAGCGCCACCGGCAGCGCCGCTGGCTCCTGGGCCACCGGCCGCGCCGCTGGCTCCTGGGCCACCGGCAGCGCCGGACACGCCTGCACCGCCTCCGCTAGCCGCCGCTCCCGCCGCGCCGCCGCTTGCCTTGCCTCCGCCGGAGCCGGAGCTACCGCAAGCGCCGAGCAGTCCCATCCCGATCACGAACACCGACAACTGCAACGCAGTACGCATGTCGAATGGCGTGGCACCGCCGCCCGGGCGCCTCAAGCAAAAAGTGGCACTTCGTGCCTATTGACACCGAGTGCCAGAAAACCGAGACTGCGCGCGATGGAGGCGCTTTCCGGACGGGAGCGGAACAAGGCGCGCGTTCGCGACGCGTTGGTGGAGGCTGCGTCGCAGTTGTTCGCCAAGCGCGGCTTCGCGCAGACGACCGTGGACGACATCGTGGCGGCTGCGGACGTCTCGCGACGCACCTTCTTCCGGTACTTCGAAACCAAGGAGGCGATCGCGATGCCCGAGCATCCGGATCGCCTCGTGCGTTTCCGGCGCCTCCTCGCGGAGACGCCGGATGCGCCGCCCTTCGAGCGCGTGCGAAACGCCTTGATTGCGATTGCGCAGGAGCACGAGCGTTCGCGCGCGGCGATCCTGGCCGAGCAGCGCGTGATCTCGGCGGCGCCCACGCTCGTCACGCGCGAGCTTGAATGGGATCGACAGTGGGAGGCCGCCATGGCAGACACGCTGGCCAACGGCGCGCGCGGCAAGGCGGCGCAGCGTGACGCCCGCTTGTTGGCCGGCGCGACGATTGGTGTGGTGCGCGCCGCGCTGCGGGAGTGGTTCGAGCACGGCGGGAGCCTGGTGCGCCTGGGCCACTACGCGCTCGACGGCATCGACCCCTCGAGGCAGGCGAGGACGCAATCATGAAGGGTTGGGTGCTCCTGAGCGCGCTCTCCCTGGCGCTGGTCGGCTGCGGCAGTGACGAGGCGACCTCGAGCGCGCCGCGCGTGATGAAGGACTACACGCTGCGCGAGCCTGTCGACATCACCTTCGACGACCAGGACATTCCGCACATCTACGCGCAGAGCGATCTCGATGCCGTGTTCGCCGAAGGCTACCAGGAGGCGACGGACGATCTGTATCCGCTCGAGCTGATCAAGCGGGCATCCACCGGACACCTCGCGGAAGTGGTGGGCCAGCAGGCGCTGCAAAGCGACGAGCAAGCGCTCACTTTCCGGTTCGCGGAAATGGGCAGGCGCTCCGCCGGGCTCCTGGCGCAAGAGCGCCCCGGCGACTACAACCTGCTCGTCGCCTACGCGGCGGGCATCAATCGACGCATTGCGGAGGTGGACCGCGGCGAAGTCGCGAAGCCCGACGGTTTCGCCACGCTCGGCTTCGACCCGGAGCCGTGGACGGTCGACGACGTGTACGCCATTGGCGAGCGTATCCAGTTCGGGTTCTCGAACACGTTCAGCTTCGATCTGCTTGCGACCTTGCTCGGCAAGCTCGTGGATCACGCCGACCAGCTCCCCGTCTACGAGCCGTTTGGCTCCGCGTTCTACGTCAAGGATGCCGCCGCGGCGGGCAAGAGCACGCAGAGCGCGCGGAGTGCGCCGCTCCCCGCCGGGCGCGTCGCCATCGACGCGAAGCAGGCGAGCGCGTTGTTTGCCGCGTTGGGGCGCGTCCGGCGTTTCCACGGCGACGGCGAAGGCAGCAACTCGTGGGCTGTCAGCGGACAACATACGGACAACGGTCGCCCGTATCTCGCCAACGACTCCCACGGGCCGTTGACCGATCCGAACCTGATGCATCTGCAGCACCTCGACTCGACCAGCGGCGGCGGCACGCTCGACGTCATCGGATTGTCGTACCTCGGGCTGCCGTTGGTCCACGTCGGGCACAACCAGAGCATCGCGTGGGGAGCGACGACGAACTTCGCCGACACGATGGACCTCTGGGACGTGAGCGTCGATGGCGACACCGTCGACCTCGGCGGCGAGCAACTCGCAATCGAGACGACAACGGAGACGATCCGCGTGCGCGCGGCGGACGGCAGCGTGCAGGATCAGGACTTCGACGTCCGCGTCGTTCCGGGGCGGGGCGTGCTGCTTCCGGCTGCGATCTTGCCGGTGCCCAAGGCGTTGCTTGCCAACGGCGAGTTGCTCCTCGGCTGGCCCGGCTTCGAGCCCACCGCGGAGCTGTCGATGTTCGCCGGGTTCGACCGTGCGAAGAGCCTGGACGATTTCGACGACGCGGTCGGAATACAGCAGATCGGCATGCAGAACTGGATCGCGGCGAGCGCGAACGGGATCCGCCTGCGTGTCCACGGGCTGGTGCCCGATCGCGGGCCCGTCGCGACACGTCCGCACGCCAACGCAATTCTCGACGGAAGCGATCCGTCCACCTTGTGGAGCGGTGCGTATCTGCCGGACGCGCACTTGCCGCGCCTCGACGGCTCGCAGCCGTTCATCGTTACGGCAAACAACGACCCATGGGGACACACCGCCGACAACGATCCGACGAACGACGCCTTCTACTACGGTAGCTTCTACGCTCCCGGCTTCCGGGCGGAGCGCATCACCAACCGACTCGGCGAGCTCATCCAGGCCGGCTCCGTGACTCGCGACGCGATGCAGTCGTTGCAGACGGAAATCAGGAGCACGCTCGCAGTCGAGATACTGCCTCTGCTCGACGATGCCATGGCTGCAGTCGACACCGACCCGGACCTGGCTGCGTACGTGGGACGCAGCGATCTGGTCGACGCCGTTGCGCGCCTCGACGCTTGGGACCGGCGAATGGATCGCGCATCCACGGAA
Source organism: uncultured delta proteobacterium (assembly GCA_963775185.1). Lineage (GTDB taxonomy): Bacteria > Myxococcota_A > Polyangia > Polyangiales > Polyangiaceae > JAPSGB01. Next base: position 70,140 of record CAVZIE010000030.1, read on the forward strand.
GCGGCGCTATGTCGCGTGTTCCTCGCGTACCTGTCGAAGCGCACCCTTGCGGGGCCCATGGGGCTCTTGTTCCACGGCATCGACGACGCGCAGCCCGTGACGATGCAGAAGATCGATCTGCTGGTCCATGAACAGCACCTCGACACCTTTCTCGGCGGCAAGCAACGCGTCGATCTGGTCGGTGCGCTGTCGGACGCGATCGCCGAGCTCGACAAGCGCAGTCTCGCGCTGGGTCGCCCGGCAACCTGGGGCGATCTGCACGAGGCCGTATTCAAGAAGTCCGATTTGACCGACCCGACGATCCTCGTCACCGACGGCGACGACAGCACGCTGAACGTGGCGCAATCGCGCTGTTGGAACAACGACGCGCTGGCGGAGCATTGCACCACCACTGGTGGGGCTGTCTACCGTCTGGTCAACGGTTTCGACGCGGACGGCACGCCCGTCGCGACCTACGATTTTCCGATGGGCAACGCCGGCAGTACCGACGATTGGGCGAATGAACGCTACGCGCCGCTGCGCTTCCGGCGGAGCGACGTGGAAGGACACGCAAGCGCCACGCATCGGCTCACGCCCTGATCGCTCGTCCGCCGTCATCAGAGCGGAGTCAGGTCCTTGTTAGGTTGGTGCTCGAGCAGTCCGTGGACATGGCCTTCAACGATCGACGCGGGCGACTCCCGTCTCAGCCAGGTCTTCGTCGACCTGCTCGTGAACGCGGCGCAGGCGATTTCCCATGGCAACGCCGACGCGAACGAGATCCGCATCGTCACCTCGACTGACCCGGCGGGGCGCGCCCTCATCGAGATTCGCGACACGGGTCCCGGCATCCCCGCGGAGCTGACCCTCTGCGCCGGCTTTCCGCACACTCGGTCTGGACGGTGTGTTCGCCGAGAACGCCGACGGCGAGCTGGCGTTCCATGCGCTCCCCTTCCTCACCAACGACGACGTCGCTGACATCCTGCAGATCGCCCGCACGCGCATCGTCGCGCTCTTGCGTAGGAAGGGCGTGATCGCGGACGACGACGAGAGCGGCGCGAGCGTCGTCACCGCGGACGCGACGCTCGCGGACGCGGAGCCCGCGCTTGCCGAGCTCGCCGTGGCCTCCGTCACCGCATCGCTGCGGGTATCGGCCATGGAAAGAATTGCTTCGGCGCAGTTTCAAAATCGACGTCGAGCGCTGTGAATGCGGCGGTCGCATGAAGCTCAAGGCGCTCGTCATGACCGGCGCAGGGATCGATCGATACCTGACCTGGCTCGGCGAGCCGACCGAATCCGCCAACGCTCGCCCCCGCCAGGGGCCCGCCGTTCTTCTTGCGCCAGGCAAGCCTGGAGAAATGGAATCATCATGTAGCGATGTGAAATTTTCACTGTGACCCGCGGGTGCAATTCCCGACCGGCCAAGGTGGAGGACCGCCAGCCGGAAGCGAGTCTTGCGTGGTGCTTGCAACCGAACAGGGAGCCACACTGCGAAGCGTAGACAGCGGGTACGTGGGCGGCGACATCGAGCCCCGAAAGGTGGGTCGAAGTGGAGGCCGACGCGGTGATGAACGCGGAAGGCAACAGAGCGCGGGCCAAAACGCAGGGCAGCCAGCCCGGGGTCCCGGCCTGCAATGCTCCTCCACCGGGGTCTGAGACCGGCGCACGCGTACGAAGGGTTGCCCAGGAACCTGGGAGGTCTTGTGGTCTCCGGCGAGAGCCGGAACGGCGAAGCGAAGCGAGAAGCGAAGCGACGTCGGGGCCACGAGAAGTCGGAGTGCCGCGGTATGAGCAATGACGTCGGGGAACCTGCCCGAGGGACCCGGCTGAGCAAAGGGCGGCACCGGAACATGGAACCGTAGGAGGGACCGATGGGAGAGACCCTGAGCTCGCCAACCGTCTCAACGAAACTTCAACGGATAGCAGAAGCAGCGAGACGACACCCCGAGCGAGCTTTCACGACGCTCGCCCACCACATCGACATCGACTGGCTACGCGAGGCGTACCGACGCACGCGCAAGAACGGAGCGACCGGCATCGACGGACAAACGGCGAGCGAGTATGCGGAAAAGCTGGAGGAAAACCTCCGGTCGCTGCTCGACCGCTTCAAGTCCGGCGCATATCGGGCGCCCCCCGTCCGGCGCGTGCATATCCCGAAGGGAGATGGGAAGCAGACGCGACCCATCGGCATTCCAACCTTCGAGGACAAGGTGCTGCAACGCGCGGTCGCGATGCTGCTGGAGGCCATCTACGAGCAGGACTTCCTGGACTGCTCGTACGGCTTCCGGCCTGGACGCTCGGCACATCAAGCGCTGGAAGCGGTCAGAGACGCGACGATGCCGGTGGGCGGAGGTTGGGTCCTGGAAATCGACATCAGGAAATTTTTCGACACCCTCGACCATGGAAGCTTGCTCGAGATCGTCCGCCGCAGGGTACGTGACGGTGTGCTGCTGCGCATCATCGGAAAGTGGCTGAACGCGGGCGTGATGGAGGCGGGGAGCATCATGCATCCCGCACTCGGCACGCCGCAGGGTGGGGTTATCTCGCCCCTGCTCGCGAACGTCTACCTGCACGAAGTCCTCGACACGTGGTTCGAGCGCGATGTGCGTCCCCGGCTCAAGGGGAAGCAGCGCGCACGACTCGTTCGCTATGCGGACGACGCCGTCTTGGTCTTCTCGTGGGACGACGACGCGCGACGCGTCCTTGAAGTCCTGCCGAAGCGATTTGCAGGTACGGTCTTTCGCTGCATCCCGACAAGACGAGGCTGGTCGACTTCAGGCGTACGGATCGGGGCAACCTGACCGGACCCGGAAGCTTCGACTTTCTCGGCTTCACCCACCACTGGGGACTCTCCCTGCGTGGCCGGTGGGTCGTGAAGCAGCGGACGGCGAAGGACCGCCTCGGCCGCGCGCTACACCAAGTCCGGCAGTGGTGCCGTGCCCACCGGCATGACCCACTGCGTGCGCAGCAGCAAGCACTCGCGCGGAAGCTTCGCGGGCACTACAGCTACTTCGGCATCACGTCGAATAGCTGGCAGCTCGCGCACTTCTACCGCGAGACGCAGCGCATCTGGCGCAAGTGGCTTTCTCGCCGCTCGAACGCCGGATACGTCGACTGGCCGCACATGTTCGCGCTGTTGGAGCGCTTTCCGCTCCCGCCGCCGCGCATCGTGCACATGTACCAGCACGTCACGTAGCGAACCCATGTCCCGACGAGCCGGATGCGGGAATTCCGCACGTCCGGATCTGTGGGAGCCCCGGGAGGGAAACCTCCCGGGGCCACCCGGCAAGAGCGTCGTCATTCGCCGCAAGCTCGGAGAGCCGGTGCAGGCGGAGCTGTTCGACGCGCATTGATGCGCGCCCGAGAAGGCCGAGGTCCGTCCGCGCCAGCGGTCAACCGGCGATGACGAGCCGCCGACCGCTCGACACGGTGGCCACGAGCCTCGCGTCGAGCCGGACCGCCGCGCAGGCTACCCGTCGAGGACGGGAGAGTGACGTCGCGGAGCGAGCAGAGGGGCGTTCATGCTACCTACGCGCCTGATATCGCCGGAACGTTTCAGAAGTTCGTATCGCCCGACGCGCCGATGGCACCGGTGCCGCCGGCGTTCACGAACGACAGTCCACCGGGGCCGCCTGACCCGGGGCTGCCGGCGGTGACGTACGTGTTGCCGGTGATGTATGCGGCCGGAGGGGTTCCGCCGAAGGCGAAGATCCCGTAGCTGACGCCACCGCAGCCGCCACCTCCCCCTGCGCCGGCACCGCCGTTGCCGCCGTGGCCCCCCTTGCCACCTGCCCCAGCGCCGAAGGCGGTGGACGTCCCCGCCTTGCCACCGAGGCCGCCGTGTCCGCCGATGCCGCCAGCCCGGCCGGTACCGCCGATGCCGCCCATGCCACCGCTCCCGCGCTCGATCCTGTTCGACGCGACGTCTGGCCAGCTGCCCGGAGTGGTCGTCCAGCCGATGAACAGCGCGAACGAACCGCCACCGCCAACACCGCCGCCACCGCCGGTTCCGCCGCACGCGCTGCTGCCGCCACCACCGCCGGAGCCACCGATGTCGATCCCGTTACCGGCGCTGCACGAGCCGCTGTCGAGCACGAGCGCTACAGACGCGCCCGCTCCGCCGCCGCCACCGGCTTGTCCGTGTCCCCCCGCGAGGCCCGCACTACCGGACCCGGGCTGCCAGAGACCGCCGGAGACCGTGCCCGCGCTGGCCGAGCAGCCTGGTCCGGTGGCGCCGTTGGCGCCGTCTTGCCCGTCGGCGCCATCCGCGGCCGGAACTTCACCCAACTGGCTGTAGATGAGGCTGCAGCTCACGCTCCGGCACGTGGCGCGCTGCAGCTGACCCAGGCCACCGGCGCCACCCCCAACAGCGTTGGCGCCGTTGCCGCTTGCTCCGGTCGTGGGCCCGCACGTCGCGGGCGTCGCGGCGCACGTGGCGCGGCCGCCGTCACCGCCGCGGAAGCTTCCGCTGCAAGTCACCAGTCCCCCGGCGCCGCCGGGGTTCTCCTGTGTCGAGGTGCATGACGTGGTCAGGCCGGTGTCACGAGTCGGATTGCCATTCATACCGGGTGACCCAGAGGCGCCCTGGGCTCCGGACGTGCCCGCGATGCCGTTGGCGCCGGAACCGGCAATGAACGTGCAGTGTCGGACGACGAGCGCCGAGGTCGAATCGACGATGCGGACCGCGTACGAGCTCTCGCTCGGGCTGACGCCGTCGGCGCCGCGCACGGTAAGGCCATCGATCACCGTCTTGGTCGACGCGCCTGTCAGCTGGAGCGCGGCGGGCTTCGTCGAGGTCGGCGGCAAGCCGCGGATCTCGGTGGTGAACCCAGCGACATCGCGCTGCGAGAAGTCGAGCGAGTAGCCGCCATACAGCTCGACGCCGGGAGCGAGCGTCACGGATTCCGCGTAGCTGCCCATCGCGACGAGCACGACCTTGCGCGTTGTGCCCGCCGCGAGGTCGACTCCCGACTGTAGCGTGCGCAGCGGCTGGGACCGCGTGCCCGGCGCGCCGTCGGCGCCCCAGGGCGCGACGAAGATACTGGTCGCAGCGTCGCCGTCGACGCCGTCGCAGTTCGCGTCGATCCCGTTCGCATCGGGGACGTCCGTGCTCGAGGTCACGACGCATTCGCAACCATCGGCATCGATGCCGTTGGCGTCGACCCGGCCGGTCGCGCAGCTCTCGCAGTAGGTCCCGGAGCGGTCGGCGGGACACGTGCACGTCACCACGCCGCCGTTGTCGCCACACGTCCCGCTTCCGCACGTCGTGGCGAGGCAAGTCTGGTCGAGCGCGCACCCGGCGCTGGTCGAGTGGAAGCCCGGCGCACAGACGCTGCAGTCGGCGCCTGCAAATCCCGTATCGCAAGCACAAGTCGTCTCGCCGGACGCGACCGTGCAGGTGCCGTGCCCGCTGCACGTCGCGGACGAGCAGACCTGGTCCGCGTCACAGGATCCGGTCCCAGCGGCGCGATGGAAACCGCTCGCACACAGATCGCAGAACGTGCCCGAATAGCCCGCATCGCACGTGCAAGCGACGCTTCCCGTCGTGTCGTCGCACGCGCCGTGACCGCTACACGACCCAGCGGCGCATTGCTGGTCGAGCATGCAGCCGCCTGCGCCGTCGTCGTGATAGCCGGCGTAGCAGGTGTCGCAAGTCGATCCGGCCCAGCCGACGTCGCACGTACAGACGGATCCCGACGCGAGGTCGAGACAGGTCCCATGCGCTCCGCACGGGTCATTGGCACTACATGACGTCGATGCCAGGCAGGCGCCGCCAGGATCGCGCGCGAATCCGCTGGCACAAGCCTCGCAGTGCGCTCCCGCGTATTCCGGCGGGCACGCGCACGACACGACCCCGCCGCTGTCGTCGCAATTCCCGACGCCCGAGCAACTCGTAGGTTCGCACGTCTGGTCGAGCACGCAGGCTCCGCTGCCGTCGTCGTGGTAGCCGGGGTAGCAGGCACCGCATGTGGCGCCACTGTAGCCCGGGTCGCAATCGCAGCGAAGCGTCGCGCCTTCATCGACGCAGGTTCCGTGACTCCCGCAGCGAGCATCGCACGCGACGTCCGGCAGGCAGCTGCCGTCGGTGACGCGCACGTACGTCGAGGCGCAGAACTGGCAGGCCGGGCCAGTGTACCCCGCGTTGCAGGCGCATGACAGCGTGCCTGCGTCGAGCGCGCAGGCGCCGGCATAGGAGCAGGTGTCGGCGGCGCACGACGCGGCGTCCTTGTCCGACGGCGCATCCCCGGCGTCGGCGGCATCGGGCATCGTTCCGTCGGGCGCCGCATTGTCGGGCTTGTCCGCGTCTGCTCCTGCGCCGTCTGGTCCGGCGTCGAGCGCCGCGTCGGCGCCACCTCCCGTCCCGCCCGCCGCGCCCGTGCTTCCGCACGCCACCGATCCCGCCGCAGCCACAACGGCCAGCACGAACACCGCCCATATCGAACGCATGGCGCCTCCTCCGGTCCGCACGATTTGCAAGCGTCGTGCCTGCGCACAACCGCCAGGTCTGCCCGTGTCGCGCGCTGGGTGGGACACGGCCTGGGACACCGCGGCCGCGGATCGGGTGGATGTCGGTCCGGCGCGGGACCGCGCGAGCCGGTCCGCGGTGTCCGGAATTCGACACGGTGTCCGGGATTCGACACGGTGTCCGGGATTCGACACGGTGTCCGGGATTCGACACGGTGCGGCGGTGATCGGGATCGGATTGGCGCTGGGCGTGCCCAGGTACAGCTTGCACGCCTTCTATCTGCTGCTGTTGAACGTGGCCCCGCGCTCACCAACGCCGACGTCGCCGACATCCTCCAGATCGCCCGCACGCGCATCGTCCGGCTGCTGCGTCGCCGGGGCGTGATCGCCGATGACGACGCGAGCGACGCGAGCGTCGTTGCTTTGGACGCCGCCCTGGAGGACAAGGAGCCCGCGCTCTGCGCGCTCGCCGCCGCCTCCGTCGCCGGCACCGTACCCGCCGGTCCCGCGCTGCGCCGGCAGGATCCCATCAAGCTACGCAGCACGGCGGAGCTCGCACATACGAAGGGCCTGTGCGCCGCCGGGCACGGCTTCTCCTTGCACGCCGCGACAACTGCCGGGGCCGAGGATCGCGCGGGCAAGGAGGCCCTCTGTACCCCTTCGGGTATCACGAAGCGCGTCAAGTACATCCTCCGCCCTCCGATCGCGCAGGATCGCGTCCAGCTCGTCGCCGACGATCTCGTGCGGCTGACCCTGAAGCGACCCTTCACGTGAGCTCCTGAAGCGGACGTTCAAGATCGATGTCGAGCACTGCGACCGCTGCGGCGCGCGCATGAAGCTGCGCGCCCTCGTCATCACGAGCACCGGCATCGAGCGACGCGCTTCGTGATACCCGCAGGGGTGGTACTTGAAGTGGCTCGGCGAGCCCACCGAGCCACCGCAGCTCGCCCCTTCGCGCGGCCCGCCCTTCTTCTTGCGCCAGGCAAGCCTGGAGAAATGGAATCATCATGTAGCGATGTGAAATTTTCACTGTGACCCGCGGGTGCAATTCCCGACCGGCCAAGGTGGAGGACCGCCAGCCGGAAGCGAGTCTTGCGTGGTGCTTGCAACCGAACAGGGAGCCACACTGCGAAGCGTAGACAGCGGGTACGTGGGCGGCGACATCGAGCCCCGAAAGGTGGGTCGAAGTGGAGGCCGACGCGGTGATGAACGCGGAAGGCAACAGAGCGCGGGCCAAAACGCAGGGCAGCCAGCCCGGGGTCCCGGCCTGCAATGCTCCTCCACCGGGGTCTGAGACCGGCGCACGCGTACGAAGGGTTGCCCAGGAACCTGGGAGGTCTTGTGGTCTCCGGCGAGAGCCGGAACGGCGAAGCGAAGCGAGAAGCGAAGCGACGTCGGGGCCACGAGAAGTCGGAGTGCCGCGGTATGAGCAATGACGTCGGGGAACCTGCCCGAGGGACCCGGCTGAGCAAAGGGCGGCACCGGAACATGGAACCGTAGGAGGGACCGATGGGAGAGACCCTGAGCTCGCCAACCGTCTCAACGAAACTTCAACGGATAGCAGAAGCAGCGAGACGACACCCCGAGCGAGCTTTCACGACGCTCGCCCACCACATCGACATCGACTGGCTACGCGAGGCGTACCGACGCACGCGCAAGAACGGAGCGACCGGCATCGACGGACAAACGGCGAGCGAGTATGCGGAAAAGCTGGAGGAAAACCTCCGGTCGCTGCTCGACCGCTTCAAGTCCGGCGCATATCGGGCGCCCCCCGTCCGGCGCGTGCACATCCCGAAGGGAGATGGGAAGCAGACGCGACCCATCGGCATTCCAACCTTCGAGGACAAGGTGCTGCAACGCGCGGTCGCGATGCTGCTGGAGGCCATCTACGAGCAGGACTTCCTGGACTGCTCGTACGGCTTCCGGCCTGGACGCTCGGCACATCAAGCGCTGGAAGCGGTCAGAGACGCGACGATGCCGGTGGGCGGAGGTTGGGTCCTGGAAATCGACATCAGGAAATTTTTCGACACCCTCGACCATGGAAGCTTGCTCGAGATCGTCCGCCGCAGGGTACGTGACGGTGTGCTGCTGCGCATCATCGGAAAGTGGCTGAACGCGGGCGTGATGGAGGCGGGGAGCATCATGCATCCTGCACTCGGCACGCCGCAGGGTGGGGTTATCTCGCCCCTGCTCGCGAACGTCTACCTGCACGAAGTCCTCGACACGTGGTTCGAGCGCGATGTGCGTCCCCGGCTCAAGGGGAAGCAGCGCGCACGACTCGTTCGCTATGCGGACGACGCCGTCTTGGTCTTCTCGTGGGACGACGACGCGCGACGCGTCCTTGAAGTCCTGCCGAAGCGATTTGGCAGGTACGGTCTTTCGCTGCATCCCGACAAGACGAGGCTGGTCGACTTCAGGCGTACGGATCGGGGCAACCTGACCGGACCCGGAAGCTTCGACTTTCTCGGCTTCACCCACCACTGGGGACTCTCCCTGCGTGGCCGGTGGGTCGTGAAGCAGCGGACGGCGAAGGACCGCCTCGGCCGCGCGCTACACCAAGTCCGGCAGTGGTGCCGTGCCCACCGGCATGACCCACTGCGTGCGCAGCAGCAAGCACTCGCGCGGAAGCTTCGCGGGCACTACAGCTACTTCGGCATCACGTCGAATAGCTGGCAGCTCGCGCACTTCTACCGCGAGACGCAGCGCATCTGGCGCAAGTGGCTTTCTCGCCGCTCGAACGCCGGATACGTCGACTGGCCGCACATGTTCGCGCTGTTGGAGCGCTTTCCGCTCCCGCCGCCGCGCATCGTGCACATGTACCAGCACGTCACGTAGCGAACCCATGTCCCGACGAGCCGGATGCGGGAATTCCGCACGTCCGGATCTGTGGGAGCCCCGGGAGGGAAACCTCCCGGGGCCACCCGGCAAGAGTCGCACCCCTCCGGGTATCACGAAGCGCGTCGTCATCCGCCGCCGGCTCGGCGAGCCCGTGCAGGCGGAGCTGTTCGACGCGCACTGAACGCGCCGGACAAGGGCCAAGGTCTGCCCGGCGTCCGCCCAGACCGTGATCCGGGCCAGTCCGGGCCACATAGAGAGACGGGGGGGCGATGCGGAGATGGCGTTCATCCGACTTACGCGCGCAAACTTCGCGGCATGGTGCTTGCCCCTTGGTTGGGCATGCTGTCGCGCCGTGGGTTGGGCACCTTCGCGTTCTTCTGCTTCACGGTGCTGGCGCTGGTCTCTGCCTGCGGCGCAGGTCCGGGCGCGCAGTCCTGCACCAGTTCCAGGCCCGAGTGCTACGCCTTTTGCGGAAGCGACGTCGTTGCAACGGCCTCGTGCGTGCAAGGGCTCGTGGGCGTGTCCAGCCGGCTTCACGTCCCCGGATCAGTGCCCTCGGGATTCCTGCGTCTACGCACCGCCCGCTTCGCGCGGTTCCGCGCCGGACCGGCAACCAGCCAACAGTCGAGCATTTGCTCGATCGTTTGCTGGTCAGGCGCGGAAGCGCCCGGACGGCCGTCACGGGCACGTGACGAACGGGCTGAACGCGCACGAGGGGTCCGCGCAGTCGATCTTGCCGTCACCGTCGTTGTCGATGCCGTCGTGACACGCCGGATCGGTGTGCTCCGCGCTGCACTTGGTGACCGAAGGGCTGACCTGGCAGGAGTAGTCCGCGCAGTCGATGAAGCCGTTGCCGTCGTTGTCGACGCCGTCGCTGCACGTGACCTCGTCGTTCTCGCCGTTGCAGACGGTGATCGACGCGTTGGCGAGGCAGTGGAAGTCCTTGCAGTCGGCGTACCCGTTTCCGTCGTCGTCGATGCCGTTGCTGCAGGTCGCGTCCGTCGACTCCGCGGACTTGGGCGTCAGGCACTGGTCCGCGGCGCAGTCCACCGTCTGCGTGGCCAGGTCGCAGGACTTCCACGCGCCATTGCACTTTGTCACGGTCGCGCACGCGACGTTCGTGGCCCAGCACGTGTTGGAGTCCGCGCAGTAGTACGAGCTGGACGACGCGCACGGACCGCCGCCGCCGGTGCCGCCGGTGCCCGCGCCGCCGTCCTGGCCGCCGGTGCCGCCGGTGCTACCGCCGGTACCGCCCGTGCCGCTGCTGCCACCGGCACCGCCGCTACCGCCGGCGCCGGTTCCCCCCGTTCCGCTGGTGCCTCCCGTCCCGCCCGTACCCCCACACGTCGGCGGCGGGAGCGGGGCGCTGGTCGGCGTGCAACTGCAGCAGCCGTAGCAGCTGTCGGCGTCCGTGCACGACGACGCGCACTCCGGCGAGCAATCGCAGTTGAAGTTGGTCTTCTGCGTCAAGCACTGGTCGAGCTGATCAACGGACAGGCCCTCGGTGCATTCGCCGTTCATCGAGGTCGTACGCAGGTCGCAGAAGAACTCTCCGGAGTGACATCCCAGAGTGTCCGTGAAGCTCGTGTCGCCGTTGCAGGCGTCGCATTTCGTCGCTTGCGTCTGGATGCCGTAGTTGTCGAGAAGAGCCTGGCGCAGCTGATCCGTGCCGTAGGTGAAGATCGAGCACTGATGCGTCGTGCCGAACGCACACGCTAGATTGTCGGGCGTCACGCTGTAGCCGGGCAGGCAGTAGCAGGCGTAGCCGCTGCTGTCCTGGGCCAGGGCCATGTAGTTGCCGCACGCGAACTGGCAGTACGACGGCCCGCTTGCGGCCCCGCCCAACGGCGCGCAGACGTAACCGCGCGAGAGCGTCGTCGAGCTCCACACGTTCGGCGTCGGAGTCCCGCCCTGGGGCGTGACCTCGCCGGGAACGCCGATGGAGTAGCTGGTGTCGCCGAACGCGACGCAGTCGCTCGTGTCGGTGCACGGCGGCGCGCAGTACCGATCCGAGCCGCCGACGAGGGGCACCGCGCAGTCGAGTCCTGGACCGCACGAGCCGTCGCTGTTGCACGGTCCGCCCATCTTGCCGACCTGCTGCGACCCTCCGGAGCCGCCGCTGCCGCCCGAGCCGCCGTTGCCGCCGGCGCCACCGCTCGCCGGCGTGCCGCCGCCGCCGTCGGAGCCGCCGCACGCGAACATCAACGCGAGCGCAGCGAAGACCGTCGGCACGAACCCGAAACCACCTAGACGCCAGGTCGCTCTCGACATCCGGAACCCCTCCAGGCCTCGTCAAGGAGCCACAGCGCGGCGCGCCGTTCCATAGTCATGTCTTCGCGCTGGTCCTCACGAAACGGGATTTGTCGGGGCGGCGCGGAACCTCCGGGCTCGACCAGCGTATATCGGTCCGGAGTGCCGCAATCAGGGCGAACCGGAAGAAGGCGCACGGCGGCGCTGCTTGCCCGGCGCGGCCTCCAGGCGTTGCTTGTCGTCGCGCTCGGGGCGTGCGGGTCGACCGACGGCGCGTCCGACACGCAACCCGGGACGAATTGCGACGGCCTGTGCGTCAGCATCACGTCGGCAGACTGCGGGCCAGGCGCCCTCGCAAAATGTCTGACGGATTGCGAACGTAGCTTCGGCGCTTCCCTGACCACCTGCCCTTCAGAGACGAGCAAGCTGCTCGCCTGCGAAGCCGCCGCGGGGCCGCGCGCCTGTGACATGGGGCCCGGCATGCTCACGGGGGAGTGCGAGCCGCTCACATACCCGCAGGCGGGTTGCATGGCGTGCGAGCCCGCCCCCGAGGATTCCCTGTGCATCGGGTGCTTGAAGCGGTCGTGCTGCGGGGCGTGGCGTGCGACCCGCGCGGACCCGCACTTCTTCGACTTCGAGGTGTGCGACGGTCCGTGCGGGTACGCGTGCAGCGAGGGTTGCGGCCAGCAATATCCCCAGGAGATGGCTGAAATGAACGCACTGGACGAGTGCACGGCGAAATTCTGCGAGAGAGCTTGCCCATGAGGGCATGGGCGAAGCAGGCGGCGAGGCCGGCGCTCTGGCTGGCGCTCGGGCTCGCCGCGGCGTGCGGCGGCTCCACCTCGGACGCCAGCGACGCCGGACCGCGCTCGGGCAGCATGTGCGACAAGGCCGCGGACTGCGCCGCCGGGCAGGAGTGTATCGACGGCTGGTGCGCGGGGACGGCGTGCATCGCCGGAACGTCGTCGTGCGACGGCAACTCCGTGGTCACGTGCAACAGCTTGGGCACGGCGACCGTCGCCACGCCGTGCCCGGCCGCCTGCACTCAATCCGGTGCGACGGCGTCGTGCACGGCGGGGGACGGCTTCGGCGGAATCCGGCGGCTACGCTGGGACGGCGGGATCGAGCGGAACGGCGGGCAGCGCTGGCGCAGCGGGCGCTGCCGGCGCGCCGCCGAACTCCGGACCGTGCACGTTCTCCTTCGACTTCACCACCCTTCCCGCCGGCGGCACCTATTCGCCGAGGAACATCGAAGCGGCGTGGATCGTCGGCCCGGACCAGCCCGTATTCGTGAAGACGCTCGAGGTCCATGCTGCGTCGCGCATCGTGCACCTCGTCAACTGGAACAAGGCGTCGGGCGGCAACAAGGTGGACGCGGTGACCGGCGCGACCCTGACCAGCCACGGCCCGCACCACGTGACGTGGGACTGCACGGACGTGAACGAGAACCCCGTACCGGACGGCGTCTACGGCGTGGCCTTCGAGTTCACCGAGAGCGCCTCCGCCTTCATCGTCTATCCGCCGCCACAGCTCGGCTTCGTCGAGTTCCACAAGGGGCAGCCCCAGGACATCACGCCTGCCGACCAGACGTACTTCACGGACATGCACCTCGTGGAGCAGTGACGGCGACCGCGGAGTCCGGCGCTGGTCACGTTCGGGCGGGCGGCGATTCCGAAGCGAGGCCCAGGAAGTAGGCCTCTTGCGCCGGGTAGTAGCTGTCGAACCTGGGGGCTGGGCCGTCGTCACGTGAAGCGACGAGCTTGTCGAGGTAGTGCTCCCAGCCCGGGCCAATCTCGCCGAAGCGTTCGCGATCGACGGCGTGCTGGACGAACTCGAGCTCGCAGCCGTCGTCGACCGGTTCCAGGCGGAGCTCGAGCCGCGACGTCATCGCAGCCTTGACGGAGGTGAGGACCAGGCGGCGAGGCGGCTCGCACGCTTCGATCGTCTTCGTGCCTTCCCAGCGACCGAACCAGCGCGCAGTGCTCGACGGCTCGGTGATGCTGGTCCAGACGTCCTCGATCGACGCGCGAAAGCGGCGACTGAGAACGAGATCGTTGCCGCGAAGGCGGCCGTGGACCGCGCCTGGGACGATCAGTTCCTCGACGGCTTCCTCGCCCTGGAGAAATGGGGCAACGACAACGTCTCGTTCCCCGGCGAGTGCTACCGCCGCTACATCCAGGCGCTCTACCTCGACAACGCTTTGGTCGCCGGCACCTTCACCCTGAGCGGCCGTCCCGCGCGCCTCGAGTCGATCACGTGCCCCACGCTCGCCGTCACCTTCGAGCACGACAACATCGTGCCGTGGCAGAGCGCCGCCGCCCTCGTCGACCACGTCGGCGCCGTCGTCTCGCGCAAGGCGTCGCAAGGCCTGTGGCCCGCGCTCTCCAGCTGGTGGAAAGACCGCGACGCGTTCGCCGCCGCCTAGCAGGGAAGGGGATTGTCGGTCCGGCGCGGAACCGCGCGGCGCGAGCCGCTGGACGTCCCGACGCCCCCACACCCAGCGGCTGGGCGCTTCGCGCGGAAACCTTCCGCCCTTCCGCCCTTCCTGTGAAAGTCCCAAGAGGGGATCTCCCAGGGCTCACGACCGCACTGAAGGAGCTGCGCCGGCGCCGATTCCAGACCGCGACCGTCGACCCGTGCGTCGCTTCCCCGAAGCCGCGCCCTATGGCACCGTGAACGCCTGTCTGTCGCCGAGGAGCATCCGCGCATCACGGTGCGCGACGCGCGCTTCGCCGTCGTCGTGCTGACGGCGATGAACCTCTTGAACTACTTCGACCGCTACGTTCCGAGCGCGGTCAAGGACCTGTTCAAGCACGATCTCCACCTCACGGACGCGCAGACGAGCTGGCCGCTCACGGCGTTCGTGGTCGTCTACATGATCACGTCGCCGATCTTCGGCGCGCTCGCCGATCGGGTCAAACGCACGGTGCTGATCGCGGCCGGCGTCGCCGTGTGGTCGATCGCCACGGGCGCCGCCGCGTTCGCGACCGGCTTCTTGACGTTGCTGCTGGCGCGCGCGCTCGTGGGTGTGGGCGAGGCCGCGTACGCCACGCTCGCGCCGCCGCTCCTGGGCGACATGTTTCCTCCGTCGAAGCGCAATCGCGTGCTCACGTGGTTCTACGTCGCGATCCCGGTCGGCGCGGCGCTCGGCTTCTCGGTCGGCGGCGTGCTCGGTGCGCGCTTCGGCTGGCGCGTCGCGTTCCTCGCGTGCGGCGTGCCCGGGCTCGCCGTCGCCGCGCTCGCGCTGCGCGTGAAGGATCCCGGCGGTGCGGTGGGCGCCGGACCACCCGCACCGGCGTGGCCGGCGGCACTCCGCGCGCTGTCGAAGAACCGGACGTACGTCTACGCGGTCGCCGGCTACGCCGCGGTCACCTTCGCCGCCGGCGGCATGGCGGACTGGCTTCCGACCTACCTGTCGCGGGTGCGCGGCATGGATCTCGAGAAAGCAGGCAGCCTGGTCGGCACCGTCACCGTCGTCGGCGGACTCGGCGGCACCCTCGTTGGCGGCTTCCTCGGCGACAAGCTCGTCGGCAAGACGAAGAACCCGTATCTGGCCCTGGCGGGCCTCTCGATGATCCCCGCCGCGGTGCTCGCCGCGCTGGCGCTCGCGGCGCCGACGCCGACGCTCTCGGTCGTCGGCATCGGCGCGTCGCAGTTCTTCCTCTGGTTCTACAGCGGCCCGATCAACACCGAGATCGTGAACGCGACCGCGCCGGAGCTGCGCGCGAGGGCGTTCGCGCTGTCGATCCTGGCGATCCACATCCTCGGCGACGCGATCAGCCCGCCGATCCTCGGCGCCGTGTCGGACGCGACCGGTAGCCTCGCGCTGGCCGTCTCGATCGTCCCGGTGGCGATGGCCGTCGGCGCGCTGATCTGGTGCGTCGCGTGGAGGCGAGTGTGACGGGCGGCTTCGCGCGCGCGACGCGACCACCGACACCACGCACCGATCGCGGGCGGCGTTGTTCGTCGTGCTCGACGCGACCCGGGTGTCTTCGGCCGCGCCGTCCGCTCCGATGCGGAACGCGACCACGAACAACGCTGCTGGGACCCTCGGCAAGCACTGGCAAACATTTCCATAGACCGTGCTGCGATGTTCGCGGCCGGCGCAGGGCAGAGCGCAGACCCCGGCGGGGCGCGTCCCGGGTGGAACGTGGCCGAGCAGCAGCTCCGGGATCGCACCACGCCGGACCGGAGTCCAGTCAACCGGGTTGACTGTCATGCCGGTCCGGCGCGGTATCCCGCGCCACGCGCTACTGCAGTTCCCAGACGCCGAGCACGCCCGCGTTCCCGGCGCCACCACCCACGATCTGGTGGAACTGGGTACCGCCGTCCACGGACACGACCGAGAACGTCGTGGGCAAGGGAGACGCGGAGCCACACGTGTACGTGGTCGTCCCCGAGGCGACCGTGGTGGTGTACGTGAGGTTCACGCGCTTCTCGCCCGACCCCGACGCGGCAACCACTTGCATGGTGTAGGGGGAGCCGGTCCCGCTCACGACTATCGTCTGCTGCTCGGTGCTCGAGGGCGCCGAGGTGTTGTAGTAGACGATGTCGACCAGGTGATACGTGCCCTCCGGGATCGTGCCACCGGTACCCGTCGGCGCGTCGCCGGACCCGTTGCGCGGGGTCACCACGGGCGCGGTGTTCACGACGCAGTTGCACAGGCCGCCGTCGCCCGTCGTGCACGAGCCCGCCGCGCCGGCTGCGCCGGCTGTGCCAGCCGCTCCCGCGCCGCCGTCGGTGCCAGCGCTGCCGGCCGCCCCCGCGCCGCCGTCCGCGCCCGCACTGCCCGACGCGCCCGCACTGCCCGACGCGCCCGCACTGCCCGACGCGCCCGCACTGCCCGACGCGCCCGCACTACCCGACGCGCCCGCGCCGCCATCCACGCCCGCACCGCCCGACGTGCCGCCCGTGCCCGACGTGCCGCCCGTACCCGACGTGCCGCCCGTACCCGACGTGCCGCCGGTGCCCGACGTGCCGCCCGTACCCGACGTGCCCGCGCTGCCTCCAGTGCCGCCGCTACCGCCGCTCGTATCGTCGGAAGAGCACGCCATGGCTGCCAACCCGACCGCAAGACAGACCACCGAGACACACCGAATCAAACGCAAGTCCCCCATTACGCACTCCCATTGAGATTGTGGAGGCGTGCTGCGCACCTCGCGCAACACGCCGAGCCAACGCCGACCCCAGCGTCTTTCTGGATACCGGAGCCGCGCCAGCGTGTCACCTGTCTTTTCGCGATTCTGGCGCCACGCGTCGTCGCCGCTCTCGAACAGAGAGCTCCCCCGGTCGAGGGGCTTCACGGACGGGGTTGGCGTCTCCAGCATTCCCAACGCGGGCGGAGCCGAGACGGTGCTGGCGGACGACGCGTCAACGCGCTCCGCTCGCGGGCTGTGCCGTCGAGGCGCTGGGCTCCGTCCCCGACCAAGGGCGCTGGCTGCGGTGGGCGCGTATCGTGTTCTTCTTCGTGTGCGTGCTCTACGTCGGTATCCGCTCGTGTCAGTGAGCGTCGCGCTTGCCGAGGCGCGGACGACCTGCCTGGAGCCCAGGCAGAGCAACGGCTCGGCTGCGTTCCAGCATGGGTCGCGTTGGCCGGTTGCGCGCACGGAAGTGGTTCGGCGCGCGGCGTGGTAGCCGGGACCGATGCGCTGGCGCTGGACTTGACCGCCGTCCTCGCGCTGGGGGCGGGGCGGCCGGCGACGGCGAAACAGGCGCCGCGAAAGATCGAGCTGCCGACGCTGGACCGCCACGGGGCGGGCGAGCCTCCACCGGCGGGACCCCATCAAGCTGCGACCTGGCGACGAACTGATGCACACCAAGGCCCCGTGCGCGACCGAGCACGGCTTCTCCTGGCATGCAGCAACAACCGCGAGCATAGGCGACACGGCGGGCCGAGAAGCGATCCAGACCCTCTGTCCTTCCTGGCGCGGCTCGCGACGGCCGTGCATCCGCCGCGGTTCAATACCGTCAGGTACAGCGGGGTTCTTGCGGCCGCGAGCAAATGGAGATCGCGCGTCGTTCCGCCGCCACCACCGATCGACGAGAAGGCGGACAAAGACTGCGCGACGTGCTCCGCGAAGAAGGACAAGCCGCCGACGCATCGCTGCGGGTATCGGCCATGGAAAGAATTGCTTCGGCGCAGTTTCAAAATCGACGTCGAGCGCGCCAGTGGTCAACCGGCGATGACGAGCCGCCGACCGCTCGACACGGTGGCCACGAGCCTCGCGTCGAGCCGGACCGCCGCGTAGGCTACCCGTCGAGGACGGGAGAGTGACGTCGCGGAGCGAGCAGAGGGGCGTTCATGCTACTTGCGCGCCGGTGGTCTCACGGCGTCGCGGTTGCGGACGCGGAGCAAGTCGCGTATCTCCGACCAGGTCGACGCATCACGGACCGGGGAGCGTTAGCGCGAGATTGGTCTCACGGGCTCCGCGCGCAGCGGACACCCTCCAAGGGGGAGCGCGTGTCGATGGCGTCCCAGTTGCGCTTCGAGGTCAGCAGATTGCCGTCGCGGTCCTCGAACGAGCCGCCGCGGAATGTCTTGTATGTCGAGGGCGTGTTCACCGCCACGCAGTTCACGCACGGCATGGGGTAGGTCGACGATTCCCAGTCCAGCGTCCATTCGTTGACGTTGCCAGCGAGGTCCGCCTGGGCCCATCTCCCGTCGCCGGTAAGCGAATCCGTGCCCACGTCGTACACGTCACTATTGCAACTGGTGGTCGGAAAGTTGGAGCTGAAGTTCGCGTAGGAGCAGTCGATGGTCTTGTCGATGGGCGGGTTCGACCAGGGGAACGCCCGCTGGTCCTTGCCGCCGGCTGCCGCGTAGTTCCACTCCGCTTCGCTGGGCAGGAAGCCGCCGTCCCAGATGCAGAACGCGTACGCTTCGTACCAGTCGAGGCAGTTGACGGCCTTCTTCTCGTTCGCGCCGGGAGCGGCGGTCCAGGTGACGTGAAGTGTGCCGCCGCCGCCGCACGACAGCGCGGCATCCCACGCCGCCTTGGTCGACGGCAGCTTGCTGTCCCACGTGGCGTCCCAGCCGAACTCGTAGCCGCCGCCGCTGTCCGACAGGCCCTGGCCGCCGCTCAGGTGGGTGTGCTTGCCGTCTCCGCCGTTCGGGTGCCAACCGCCAACTGCCGCCGCGACGAACTCGCGGTAGCGGCCGACCGTGACCTCGTATTCATCCAAGCGGAAGTCGCTCACCGTCGCCGTGTAGCTCGCGTCGAGATAGGTGACGCCGTCGTAGCTGCGCGCGTAGGTTCCACCAGGAACCGGCGGGCTGTTGCAGCAGCTCGCATTGTTGGTCGGTCCACAGTCCGTGCGACCGGCGCCGCTGGTCAGGCAGCTCGTGGCCGACACCGGGCCATCGCACACGCCTTGCTCGCAGGTTGGCGTCGTGCCCGAGCAGGCGGTGTCCGTCGCCGCGTAGCTGCACGTGCCGCCCTGGCAAGTGCCGGTTGCCGCGAAGGTGCGGCGCGTGTTGCCGACGCAAGTCGCGGGGGGCGGCGTGTCGCAGACGACGCCGCTGCACGTCGCGCCTCCGTCGTCGCCCGCCGTGCCGCCGCTGCCGCTACCGCTGCTAGCGCCGCCCGTGCCGCCGCCACCGCCGCTGCCGCTCGTGCCGCCGCTGCCGCTCGTGCCGCCGCTGCCGCTCGTGCCGCCGCTGCCGCTCGTGCCGCCGCTGCCGCTCGTGCCGCCGCTGCCGCTGTGGCCGCTACCGCTCGTGCCGCCGCTGCCCGCGGAGGCGTCGGGCGATGCCCCCGCGCTGCCCGACGCGCCCGCCATCGCTCCGGAGCCGCCGCTGCCCGGTTGTCCGGCGCCGCCGTCGGGCGCCTGATCCGAGAAGTCGCCCAGGCCGAGCAGCGAGCTGCAGCCCTGGGAGCCGGAGCAGACCGCGAGAGCAAGCAAGGACAAGGCCAATATGGTGCCGCCACGTCGGTGATTGGAAGATGAAACCAGACGCATGGATCACTCGCTCGAACGCTACGAAAGTCCAATACCATACCAGGGTGCCTGTGCGGCCGAGAAGTCCGACGTGAGCGGTCGCGGCGCTCGACGACGAGACCGGCGCGATCGGCGACGCGGTCCAGAGCCGTTTGCCGCCGGTCAGCGATTGGCTGGCGATGGAGCCGCCGACGTCGCACCCGCGGACTCCGGAGCGACGGGTCGCGCCGATTCCGCGCCGGGCCGGTCCCAAGCCAACTTGGCGGGGCGCGAGCAAGATCGCTGTCGCGCGAGAGATTGCGTGTCGCTGGCCGCGCCCCGATCATGTCGATGGCCCGTCTCCAAGCGACGCCGCGCTCGCCGATCGCGAGCCCGCGCTCGCGGGCGGAGCCCGCCGCCCCCCCTGCACCAGTACACGTCGTCGTCGCGCAGATCGAACACGTACTTGGTGGTCACGTGCGTGCCCGCCAGGTAGCCCGCGGTAGTGTGCAGCACGCCCTTCGGCTTGCCCGTCGATCCAGAGGTGTACAGGATGTAGAGCGGGTGCTCGGCGTCCACGATCTCCGGCGTCTCGCCGTTCTTGGCGTTCGCGCCCGCGATCGCCACGTACCAGTCGAGGTCGCGACCGGCCTTCATCTCGATCTTCACGTGGGCGTCGCCCAGGCGCTTGTAGACGAGCACCTTCTCGACGCTCGGCGCTTCCTCCAGCGCCTTGTCCACGGTGGCCTTGAGCGGCACGACGTTGCCGCGGCGCCACGCGCGTCCTGCGTGAGCACGAGCTTGGCGCCGCAGTCGTTGATGCGGTCGCGAAGGCTCTCGGCGGCGAAGCCGCCGAACACGACGCTATGCGACGCGCCGATGCGCGCGCACGCCAGCATGCGACGCGGCGCCCGATCACGGGCGTGGCGCCGCGGCTCCGGACACGAACGGATAGCGGACGTCCAGCGCGCCCCCGCCGGGGGGTCGCGGGAAGACCAGCTTCGCGACCACCGACACCACGCACCGATCGCGGGCGGCGTTGTTCGTCGTGCTCGACGCGACCCGGGTATCTTCGGCCGCGCCGTCCGCTCCGATGCGGAACGCGACCACGAGCCGGCCCGTCGCATTGCCGCAGCCGCGCAGCTCGCTCCGGTGCGCGACGATGACCCGGCGCACCAGCGCAGGCGAGTAGGCCGGTCCCACTCTCACAAGCGCCGCCTCGATTCGTGGGATGCGCGTCGGCCGGGAGGAGACGCCACGCGGCGCGTCGCGCACCGGGCGCGCCACGGCGTCGACCGCGGGCGTGGCGTCGGACGACGACGGCGCGTTCGCGTTCGCGCGGCCAGCATCGGCGCGCGCCGCCCCGGCCGGGAGCGCGGCGGGCGCCAACGACGGCGACGTCGGCGGCGCGTCCACGTGCGAGCGTCGCGGCACGCGTCGCGTCGCGGTCGCCGTCGTCGCGGTCGCCGCCGTCGCGGTCGTCGCGGTCGCGGTCGCGGTCGTCGCGGTCGCGGTCGCCGTCGCCGTCGCCGTCACCAGCGCCGGCTGCGCGCAGCTCGCCGCCAGCGCCGCGACCGTCGCGATCTCCATCACCCGCATGGACGACATGTCCGCCGTGGTTGCAGACACGGCCCGAGGCTCGAAGTTCCGCCGCGCCGGGCGCTGCAGACGCGGCGGTTCGACGGTCGTGCCGGCGCGGCGCGCGGGGTTCCGCGCCGGACCGGCAACCCCCTCCCAGCCGGAGCACACGCGCTCGCACCGCCGCCGAGCGACAGCCACGTCGAGGCGCCACGTCGAGGCGCCGTCAAACGGCCGCGATGGGATTTGCCGGTCCGGCGCGGAATCCTGCTCATCGACGCCGTCGACGGCCGCGCGCGGCCGTCGCGCGAGCGGACAGCCGAACACGATGTCGAAGCCGGCGACCCATGCGCCCACGTATCGATCTTGCGACACCCGCGCACCGGCTCCTGGCACGAATCGAAGCCTGGAGTCGCGAAATCGCCGCGCGTTGCGCCGCGCGAGTGCCGCGCTAGAGTTGCGGTCTTGCTTTTGCATACGGCGCGGGGGAGGCGATGGGCGGTAGCGGAAGACTTGCGGGGCTGGGCGCGCTCGCGCTCGGCCTGACGACGGCGTGCGGCGCGCGCACGGGCCTGCACGTGTACGGCAACAGCGGTGGAGACGGCGGTGTGCCACTCCAGTGCACGCAGCTCGATGCGCAGGCGGAGCGGTCCTCGCTTGTCGTGTTCATCATGCTGGACACCTCCGGATCCATGGACTTCAAGACCGCGAGCGGGCAGACGAAGGCGAAGGCGGTGCGCGACGCGCTCGCACAGTTCTTCAAGGATCCAGACTCGGCAGGCCTGGGCGTGGGCGAGGCCTTCTTCCCGATCCTGCGCGCCGGCGTGCCCGCGACATGCACGAGCGAGAGCGACTGTGGCGTCGCGGGCGCCTGCGATACCAAGGCCTACGGCGTGTGCTGGCCCAGCGGCGCGGCGTCGTGCCGCTCGAAAGTGGACTGCGCCGGCACCGGCAATTCGTCGGACAAGTGCTCGCCCGTCGGTGCGTGCGGCGGTGACGCGCAGCAAGCGTGCCTCGTCTCGCAGCCGGACCTGTTCTGCCAGCCGGGCGTCGCGTGCGTGCCGCTCGGCGACTGCACGAACCGCACGTCGTGCAGCGCGGACGAGTACGCCAAGCCAGCGGTGGATGTCGGGACGCTGCCTGGAGTGCGCGCCAAGCTGCTGCTCGGCCTGGATACGCGCACCTCGGAGGGCGCGACGCCCACGCTGCCCGCGATCCGCGGCGCGATCGCGGCGGCTGGCGCGTGGCAGGACGCGCACGCCGGCGCGAAGGCGATCGTGCTGCTGGCGACCGACGGGCTGCCGACGACGTGTGACCCGGCGATCACGCCGTCGCTGACCGAGGGCACCGAAGGCATTCCCGCGGTCGCCGAGGCCGCGCAGGGCGGCGTCGCGGACGGCGTGCAGACATTCGTCGTCGGCGTGTTCTCGCCGCAAGAGCAGCAGAACGCCGAAGGCGCGCTCGGGCAGATCGCCACTGCCGGAGGCACAGAGCAAGCCTTCATCGTCACGACGGACAGCAGCACCGTGTCGAACCAGCTGGTCGCGACGTTCAACGACATCCGCAACCGCGCCGATGTGTGCGAGTACTCGATCCCGTGGCCCAAGGCCGGTGGTATCGATCCCCTGACGCTGAGCGTGAGCGTGAACGGGTCGACGATCCCGCGCGTCGCCGCCGCGAGCGCCTGCGGTGCGGGTGGCGGCTTCTACTTCGATCGCGATCCAGCACCCGACGTGCTGCCGCACCGGGTCATCCTGTGTCCGGCAACGTGTGGCGCGACGCCGCCCACCGCGGTCCACATGGAGGCACCTTGCGATGCCGCGCCCTGAGACGTGGGCTGTCGCGATCGTGCTCGCGGCGAGCGCCGCTCTCGCCGGCTGCGAGCACGCGCGCGGTTGCCTCACCGGCTGTCCCGCGGCCGACGGCGGCGTGCCGTCCGGTCCGCCGATCGCCGGGACGCTGGGCACGTGCCCGGTGCTTCGCGGCTGTCGGCACGCCAAGTCGATGACGCTGGCCAACCTCGGCAGTGGCTTGGGCGATGCGGCGCTGGTCGGCAACATCGTCGAGACGGCGAGCGGCCCGGCCGTGTCGTGGATCGCCGCGCCGTCCGGTATCGACTCTCCTCGACACGTCGGTGTCTCGCTGATCGAAAGCGGACAGAGCGTGGAGGTCGCGGCGCTCGACGCGTCGGTGGGCGACGTCGCGCCGCCGCTGTTCCAGCGCGCCGGCGAGCTCGACCTGGTGTTGCCACCGGACTTCACCCGCGTGGTCCCGATCCCGCTGGACACGCTGGTGCCCGGCCAGCCGATCGCGCTGGCCACCGGCGGCGGTGGCGCGCCGGCGGTGCTGGGTGTGGGGCAGGCGCTGGCCGCGTTCGTCGGCGGCACGCCGCGCCTGCAGCTCCTCGACGCGACGCTCGGCGAGCGGCTCGTCGATACGCCGGTGGACGACCAGGGCGATCCTCTGGCGCTGACCGGAACGTGCGACGGCCTGCTCGCGATCTGGAGCGCCGCGCAGTCGCCGCGCGCCGCCGCGTTCACGGAGTTCGGCGACCGGGTCGCGCCCGACGTGGATCTGGCGCTGGATAATCCGCATGCCTTCAGCACGGTGACGAGCACCTGGGACGGCGCCGAGGTCGTGGTCAGCGACGGCACGACCGCCGTGGAGCTCGACAACCTGGGCGAGGCGCAGTCGGCGACGCCGCTGTCGGCGCGGGTCGCCGTCGGCACGGACGACGGTCTGCTCACCGTCGAGCACGACGCGAGCGGAACCCACGCCGTCGTGCGCGAGCGCGGCACCGGGGCGGTGCTGTCCAGCATCGATTTGCCGGACTCGACGGACATCGACCCCGGCGTGGCGCTGGTCGTGGACCGCTCCGTGTATTTCGTGGATCGCCTGGGCGGCGTGAGCTTCAACTGGGTTCGCGTGGACTGCGGTGGCTGACCTGCGCCGGACGGTGTAAGGGACGCGCTGTGTCAGCACGGGTCCTGCAATTGATCGCCGTGGTTGTCGCGGCGACCGCCTGCAGCGGGAGCGACGGCGGCGTGGCGGCCGGTGACGGCGGCAGCGACCCGCTCGCCGCGGCCCGCGCGGCGTGCACGTTCACGAGCGGGGCGCGGGTACAAGACACGCTCGGGATCTCCGCCGAGGCCCGCGCGGCGCTGCCGATCAAGAACGTGATCGTGCTGATGAAGGAGAACCGCAGCTTCGATCACATGCTGGGCGCGCTGCACGACCAAGGCCAGCCCGACACCGACGCGATCCCCGCGGACTTCACCAATCCAGACAACAACGGCGCGGACGTCGCGCCGGCGCATGCCAAGACGACGTGCTTCGTCCACGATCTCGGCCACCAGTGGCCGGAGATGCACCTCGCGGTCGACCAGGGCAAGATGGACGGCTTCGCGCGGATCGGCGCGGTGGCAGCGGGCGGCGACGCACAGCAGGCGCTCTCGTACTACGACCAGACCGATCTCCCGTTCGACTACTGGCTGGCGAACACCTTCGCGCTGAACGACCGCCACTTCCCGTCCGTGCTCAGCGGCACGTATCCGAATCGCAACTTTCTCCTGCTCGGCACCGCGGACGGCGTCGCGTCCACCGGGGAGGGCTATCCCGATGCGTCGACCCCGACGATCTTCGACGCGCTGGACAGCGCGGGCGTGACCTGGGGCGTGTATTCGGACGGCGCACTGTTCAGCGGCGCTCTCGGTTGGAAGCTGCCCCACGCCGGCGCGCACCCCTTCGCGGATTTCCTTGCCGCGCTCGACGCCGGCACGTTGCCCCAGGTGGTGTTCGTGGACGGTCTCGAGGGGCTCGAGGACGAGCACCCGACGGGGGACGTGCAGCACGGCGAAGCGTGGACGCGTAACATCTACGAGCACGCCGTGAAGAGTCCGCTGTGGTCCGGGCTCGCGATGTTCTGGACGTACGACGAAGGCGGCGGGTTCTTCGATCACGTGCCGCCGCCCGACGACGCGTGCGTCGCGCGCCCCGGCGGCACGGACTACAAGTTCTACGAGCTCGGCGTGCGCGTGCCGTTCGTCGCGATCTCGCCGTGGGCACGCCCGCACGCGGTCTCCCACGTCGTGCAGGATCACACGGCGATCACCCGCTTCATCGAGACCGTGTTCGATCTGCCGGCGCTCACCGCGCGCGACGCGAACATGACCGCGGCGCTGGATCTGTTCGATTTCTCCAGCGCGCCACCGCTCGAGACTCCGCCGGCAGCGCCCGAGGCCGGTACCGGCGGCTGTGACCTCCTCACGACGGACAAGCCCACCTACGCGGTGGGCGATCCCGTCACGCTGTCGTTCGCGGACGCGCCTGGCAACGATCCGTCGGATCGCATCGCGGTGTTCCCGTACGTCGCGGGCTGGGCTGCCCCGCCGGGCCCGGACGCGCTGGCGTGGGCGTACGTCGGCGGTGGTCAGACCCAGGGCGCCTCGCCCACGTCGGGCAGCGTGACCCTCGACGCGTCGACGCCGGGTACCGGCTCGTGGCCACTCGCCGCCGGCCGATACGTCGCCTACTACCTGGTCGGCGGTGGCACGTCCGCACGTGCGTCCGCAGACTTTACCGTGCAGTGACCGGGCGGACCGCGCGATTGGCGGGCGCCCACCGCCTGGCATAACCTGGAGCGCATGGTCGGCAAGTTGTTGGTGGGCGTGATCGCCGGCCAGACGCTGGTCGGCCAGGGCAACTTCCAATAGCCGGTCGGCCGCCTCCCCATGCCCCGAGCCACCGTTCGCGACGTGCCCGACACCGCGTTCATGGTCACGCGCTACCGTGCCATCGAGAGCGCGCGTCCGGACGCGCTGTTTCACGATCCGCTGGCGGCGCGTCTCGCAGGCGAGCGCGGCCGCGAGATCGTCGACGGCTTGCCGCAGCGGGCGTTCATCGGTGGCTGGTCGGTGGTGGTTCGTACCGTGATCATCGACGAGCTGATCGCCGCCGCCGTGGAGCGTGGCGTCGACACCGTGCTCGATCTTTTGTGTACTCGAGCGCGTGAAAATGGATCTCGCGAACCGCGAGGCGCATTGTTCGCGGACATCGACGCGTCCGCGCGCGGCGTGCTCGTCGTGACCGAAGGCTTGGTCCCGTATCTCGAGCTCGCCGCCGTCGCTTCGCTGGCCGGAGATCTTGCTTGAAGAGGGGCTGCGGCTGGGTCGACCGTTGCCGATACCCGCGAGCTGGCGCGTGCTCGGCGCGCTGCGTGGTGCGTTCATGTCCCGCGCCCGGCGGGAGGCTTCCCGTAAATTTTCAGCCTATGTCCTGCTCACGCCCTCCGGCTGACCGGATCAGTACCCGAGCGGCGTGACGTCGCGGAACACGCCGCCGGTGGTGTTGCCGAAGCCGAAGAACGTGCGATCGCCCGTCGCGTCGTAGAAGCCGAAGCCACTGGAGCGAACGGCCGGCTCGTCCGCGAGCGTCAGCTCGACCCACTGTTCCTTGCCCGGGCGCACGTCCAGCGCGAACAGTCCCGGCTCGGTCGTCGATCCGTCGCCCGTGCCGCCGAACACGTACAGCCGCGGGCCCGACGGATCGAACACCGAGCAGCCGTTTCGGCGTCCGGGCGGCACGCCGTCGGCGTCCCCTTCGAGCAGCTTGGACCACACCGGTGGTTCGCGCGCGAGATCGAGCGCCCACACGTCGCGCGCCGGGTCGAGCATGGTCGTGCCTTGCGCGCCGCTGTAGACGATCAAGCGGCGTGCCTCGGTATCGAAGCCGTAGAAGAAGCCGTAGCGTGGCGACGGCGCGACCGGTGTGTCCAGCTCTGTCCACACGGCGCGGTCGCCTTCCAGATGCATCAGCCAGGTGTCGCCGAAGATCTGCGAATCGATGCCGCCGAACGCGACGAAGCGATCGCCGACCGCGTCGTACGCGAACGCGTGCAGCGCGCGCGCTGGCGGCGGGTTGTCCTGCTGGACGAGCGTGAACGCGACGCCGCCGTCGACGTCGACGCGGTACAGCTCGTTGTTCGAGGCCTGGTTCGCGCCGTAGCCGCCGAACAGGTACGCGGTCGACGTGCCGGGGATCTGCGCGGCTCGACGCGATCCGCCGCCGCTCGGCAGATCGCCGGTGGGGGTGAGCTTCGTCCAGCTCGTGGTCGCGAAGGCGAATTCCCACACGTCGTCCAGGGGCGTGAGCTGCGGCGCATAGCCACTGCCGCCGACCAGGACCGCGCGCCCGCCGGCGTCATCGACGATGAACGTGCCGTGCTCGCGCGCCTCCGGTCCCGCGGACGTCCACGCGGCGGAGGCGCCCCACGCGAGCGGCTTCACGTCGACGGCAAGCGACGCCGCTACCGGATCGCTCTTCCCGTCGGAGAGCGTGACCCCGACGGAGGTCGGCCCCGAGACGGCGTAGTTGGCGTGGAGCAGGATCTGGTCGGTGCCAAGCGTGGCCTCGAGATCGGCCGGCGCGTCGACGCTGGCGGTGACCGGATCGCCGTCGGGATCGGCGAAGTGCGCGCCGACCGTCGCGCCTTGACCTTGGCCGATACTCACGCTCGCCGGCGCGTCGGTCCACGTGGGCTGGCCGTTCTTGCGGCCGTCATCGGCGCTCGAGCCGCAACCCGCGAGCGCGAACACGACGCCTGCGCAGGCGACCGACGCGTGCGTCCGCGGGTTGTGCGAGCCAGACAACATCGACGCCCCCTGTTATGCGCGCCGGACGTCGCCGTGCGCCGTCCGTGTCGACTACTTGACGACGACGTTCGTGTGGAAGGGCACGCACTTGCTGTCGGAGCAGATCGCCCCCCGGAGCGTGCCGGACCCCTTGGGGGCGCCGGTGACGGTCGCGGTCGTCTTCGCGAGCGTGAAGTGGCTCTTGTCCAGCTTCTGGTCGCCGACCGTCAGCTTCCAGGGGAACTCCTGGTTGATGTGCCAGCCCGCATGCGCCGAGACCGTGACCTTGCCGGCGGCGACGCTGACGTCGTAGTCGTTGTCCGCGTGGGCGGTGGAGACGACGGTGCCGACCAGGGCGGCGGCGGCGAACACAGCGGGAAGCAAGGCAGAACGCATGACGGGGGTACCTCCAGAGGATTCGAACTTTCCCCCACTATACGCCCTGTCGCAAGCGAACCTTCCCTTCGAAGGTCGCCGTAGATTGCAGGATCGCGGCCGCTAACGGGTCTTACGTTTCGGAAACTAGAGAAATTTCCGTTCGGGTCGCAGGTCGGGCACCAGTCGGGCGCGCGCGTACGGCCGATCCGGCGAGCGATACGCCGAGGTCCGCTGCCCGTCACGCCACACGAGCACTTGTGCGCTGCCCATCGCACCCAGCAGCTCCACGACGGGCAGCGGGCTCGCGCTGGCGTCGGCGTGCTCGAGACGCCAGTCGGCGACGCTACCGCGGGCGACGCTGCCGAGCCAACGCCGCCGCAGCGACCAGCGCGCGGCGGCGAGGCTCCCGGTCAGCGCCGCGCCCAGCCCGATCGCGCCTGCGATGTGGAGCGCGTCGAGCGAGCGCGCGAACGAGGCGGCCAGCGTGCAGACGATCACGAGCCACGCGCTCGTGTTGACGATTTGCACGTCGCCGGTCGACGCGGCGGGGAAGCGTCGCGCCTCGACGACCTCGCGGGCGGGCACGAGACACGCAGCGCCGAACGCCAGCCCGACCACGCCGCTCCAGGCCACGTCCAGCGCCTCGAAGTCCGGCGCGTGCCGGGCCACCGCGAGCACCAGCCCTTCGCCAGCGAGCAGGCCGCAGACCGTCCCGCCAATCAAGCAGCGCGCGGCCAGCAAGCCGAAGCCGCGTGGCAGTACCAGCGCGACGAAGGTCGCGGCGGCGGCGGCCAGCGGCTGCAGCACTTCGCCGACTGGTGCCGGGCCGGGTAGGGGACCGAGCCCCAGCGCCATCCGCGGTACCCACTGCGCGAGCGGCGCCAGCGCGACGGCCGCTGCGGCCACGGCTATGCCGAACACCAGCTGCGGCGGTGCATGCCACGTGTGGGGCGCCCTGCCTCCCATGCACGATGGACGCCCTCGAGCGATCGAAGCTTGGGTCAGATCGAAGCGCGCGGTCGCTCGTACCACCACCAGGCAAGGAGGTCGGCGATGCGGATGATGCGCATGACGGGGTGGATTGTGTCCGGGGTGTTGTTGCTGACGGGGTCCGTCGCGGGGGCGCGCGACAAGGACAAGGACAAGGACAAGGACTTTGCCGCGGAGATGGCCGCGCCGGTGAGGCCGAGCCCGATCATGCGCGCGCCGAAGATGCAGATGGGCGCGACGCCCGGCGGCGCACAGGACATCGACTACGCGCGCGATCGCATCATGGCCGGCGAGATCCCCCACGCGAACACGTTCACGCCGGAGGGCCTGTTCAGCCAGCACGATCTTCCGCTTCCGAGCACGCGCGCCTGCAAGCAGATCCTGTGCTTGAGCGCCGCAGCGGCGAAGGCGGACTTGATCGCGCAACCGGAAGTGCGCGTCCTCGCGCAGCTTGGCTTCGCATCGAACCTCGATCCAAAGACGTGGCACCGCGCGCCCTTGAACCTGATCGCCGTGATCGACAAGAGCGGCAGCATGAGCGGCTCGCCGCTCGACACGGTCAAGGCGAGCCTCCGGCAGATCGCGCTGCAGATGACGCCGCGCGATCAGCTCGGCATCGTGCTGTATGGCGATCGCAGCTACGTACACCTCGCGCCGACGCGCCTCTCCGACAAGACGCGCGTGCTGGCGGCCATCGACCGGATCCAGAGCGCCGGCAGTACCGCGATGGAGGAGGGACTGCGCGTCGGCTTCGGCACGGCCGTGGCGAGCGCCACGCGTTTCGCCGGCAACACGCGCGTCATGCTGTTCACCGACGAGCGCCCGAACGTCGGCGCGACCGACAAGGACAGCTTCATGGGCATGGCGCGCGAGGCTTCGCGGCACGGCGTCGGCATGACGACGGTCGGCGTCGGCGAGCAATTCGGCGCCGAGCTGCGCGACCGCCGTCAGCAGCGTGCGCGGGGGGAATCTGTTCTTCTTCCAGGACATCGGCACGATGCAGAAGCGCTTCATCAAGGACTTCGACACCATGGTGACGGAGCTCGCCTACGACATGCGCCTCGAGGTGAAGCCGAGCCCCGGCTACAAGCTGGTGGGCCTCTACGGCTTGCCCGGCGATCTCGTGAAGCGCACCGCCGACGGCGGACTGAGCATGACGCTGGAGACGATCTTCCTGTCGCACGACAAGGGCGGCATCTACTTCGCGTTCGCTCCCGCCGGCGCCGGCTCGCTGCCGCCCAATCCGGGTCCCGTCGGTCAAGCGCGCCTCGTGTACACCGACACGCAGAAGCACCAGCAGCGCGACGCCCTCGCGTTTCCCTTCGTCGCGTCCGGCAAGCTTCCGCTCGGCCTCGCGCGTGGCCTGTTGCTGGTGGACGAGATCACGACCCTGAAGCAGGCGTCCGTGCTCCACGGTCAGCAGAACAAGACCGAGCAGGCGTACCGCCTCGTGCGCGCGCTCCACAAGAAGCTCGTCGAGTCGCACGTGTCGGGCTTGCAGAAGGAGATCAAGCTGGTGGCGAAGCTCGACCAGACGCTGACCAAGCTCTCCGGTCACAAGGGCGAAGGCAACGCGGTCGCCAGCTCGCGCGACGTCGTCAGCGGGATGCCGGCGCGCTAGCCGCCGAGCATGTAGCATCCCGGTATGCGTTCGCGATGGATCTGGTTCGCTGCGTCGCTTATCGCCGGGGTCGTCGGTTGCGGCTCCGACCCGGGCTCCGGAGGCACGTCGCCCGAGGGCGGCGCGAGTGGCGCGAGCGGCAGCGCCGGCGCGAGCGGTAGCGGTGGCAGCGCCGGCGCGAGTGGCAGCGCCGGCGCGAGCGGCAGCGCCGGCGCGAGTGGCAGCGCCGGCGCGAGCGGCAGCGCCGGAGCGAGCGGCAGCGGCAATCCGTCGGGTGAGGCGATGCCGGACTCCGACCTCCCGGGCTGGAAGCTGATCTTCAGCGACGACTTCCTACGGATGCGCCCGTTGGCAGCTTTCCCGGCTCCGCGTACGCAGCGGGATGGACCGCGTATCCCGATGGCTGGCACGACACGAGCGGCAACGGGCAGTACTCCCCGGAGCGCACGCTGTCGGCGCAAGGCGGCGTCCTGGTCATCGATTGCCACACCGGGAGCGGCGTGCACTACGTGTCGGCGCCGGAGCCGATGCTGGGCAACGGCCAGACCTACGGCCGCTACAGCGTTCGCTTTCGCGCCACGTCGACCACTGGCGACTACAAGACCGCCTGGCTGCTGTGGCCCGACAGCGACAAGTGGCCTGACGACGGCGAGATCGACTTCCCCGAGGGCAATCTCGACAGCACCATGAGCGCGTTCGCCCATCACGCGAACCCGAACGGCGGACAGGATGCGTTCGGCAATACCGGCGTGACCTACGACGGCTGGCACACGGCGACGACCGAATGGTCCGCGGGCAACGTCACGTTCCTGCTGGACGGCGCGACGCTGGGGACGTCCAACACGCAGGTTCCGTCCACGTCGATGCACTACGTGATGCAGACCGAGACGAACCTCGACGGCAAGCTGCCCGGCGACGCCTCGGTCGCGCGGATCGAAGTCGACTGGGTGGCAATCTGGGCGAAGAACTGACGCCCCAGGCGCGTCCCGCCCGGTTCCGCGCCGTGCCGGCATCCCGATCCTGTTGGTCCGGCGCGGTATCCCGCGTCGCGGCCTCGCTTGACGTCGCAAGGCGTCGTGCGACGCTGGGCGCGTGAGAATCGACGCCGTTGCGCTTGGCGCTCGCCTCGGGCGTCGTCGTCGCGCTGGCCGCCTGCGGCGACGGGCGGGCGGGCGGCACGCCGGGCACGGACGCGGCGACGCCCGCCGACGCCGCGTTGGACGCTGGCGACGCCGCGTCGGACACCGCGTCGCCGGGCGATGCCGCATCCGACGCCACGTGGCCGGGCGACGCGGCCGTCGACGGCAAGAGTCCGGACGCAGCCTCGCCGGACGGCAGCGCGCCGGGCGCGATCCAGCTGATCGTCGACGCGACGGGCGCGCCGGGGACGTATCCCACGCTCGCGGCGGCCTACGCGGCGATCGGCGCCGAGAGCGACTACGACGTCGTCGTGCGCCCGGGGACGTACGTCGGCGAGCACATCGCGTGGTCGAGCTCGAAGCTGTGGAACGACCATGTGGTTCGTATCGTGGCGTCACCGGGCGCGCGTCCGGTGTTCGACGGGCAGGCGGTCGGTACGTTCATCACCGTCAGCGACAAGACCAACCAGCTCACGCGGCTGGTGCTCGACGGCATCGACGTCCGCAACTACTTCCAGGTGATGAGCATCAAGGGGGGCGATACGCCGAACAGCGCGGGCACGTTCAACGGC
The DNA here is from genome assembly GCA_963775185.1 of uncultured delta proteobacterium. GTDB lineage: Bacteria > Myxococcota_A > Polyangia > Polyangiales > Polyangiaceae > JAPSGB01. The sequence continues at coordinate 102,493 of CAVZIE010000030.1, forward strand.
GGCTTCGAGATCCGGAACTGTGCCTTCGACGAGATTGGCGACCGCAACAACGACGGCGTGGGGCAGGCCTACGGCGCGTTCGTGCTCGAATACAGCCGGAACAACCTGTTCGAGAACAACGTGTTCCACAACGTCTACAGCGGCCCGAACGACGCGCCGGGGCAGATCCACGTGGTTTACTTCAGCCACGGCTCGTCGAACAACGTGTTCCGCGACAACTACGTCGTCGGCACCAGCCACGATCCGATTCGCGTGCGGAACGGCGCGAACGACAACATCATCGAGGGCAATTTCTTCGAGCGCGCCGGCGGGTGGGCTCCGGTCACGCGCTACAGGAACCTTGCCCAAGGCGAGACGAACGTGAAGAACGTCTCGCTGAAGGACGACCTCTTGCTCTACGGCTGGGGCGCTACCATGAACGGCAGCAGCGTCGCCTGCTTCGACAACACCGGCGGCGGCTCGAGCGAGGTGACGTGCGCCGGCGGCGAGTTCAACGTCGACGCGACCACGCTGCAGTTCTTTCGCGACGCCCGTCCCGCCGCCGTCAGCGTGCTTGCCGCCACGATCGAGCCACGCGCCGCCGTGGTTTCGATGACGTCGTCCGGCGTGGCGCGCGTGGTGCGCTCCAAGCTCGAGGCGCGCTATCTCGGCGACGTGCTCTGGAAGAGCACGACCGAGACCACCCTTGCGCTCGCGTCCGGCTCGTTCGCGACCCACGCGGGGCTCGTCGGCGTGATTCGCGGCGCCGCGAACAAGACGCGAATCGTCGCCGGCAGCGGCAGCGGCACGAGCGGCCTCGACGACCAGGGAACGATCTGGGATGGCGGAGACGGAAAGCAAGTCGCCACGGCAATCGCTGCCGGCGATCGCGACGGCGACGGCAAGGACGAGCTGTACGTCGCAATTGTGGAGGGCGGTGTTGGCAGCGTGTACGGCGGGTCGGCCGCGATCGGGTCGGGGCCCGGGTCGTCGCTCGGCGACCTTCCGGGGAGCATCGACGCGGTTGCCGCCGGTGACCTCGACGGCGACGGCAAGGGCGAGCTGGTCGTGGCCGTCGACGACGGATCGAGCGCGAGCGTCTACTCGAGCTCCCCGGGCGAAGCGCTGACCGCGCACCTGCTTGGCACCTTTGCCGCGGCGACGGTCACCGCGCTGGCGATTGGCGAGCACGACGGCGACGCCGGGGACGGCGCCGAGCTGCTCACCGCTGTGTCGTCCGCGGCCGGCGGCGAGGTGTGGCTGGGCAGCGGGACGGGCGCGAACGGTGCTCGCATCTGGGCAGTGTGTACTCGAGCGCGTCGTTCGCGATTCCCGCGCTCGCCAGTGGAGATCTGGAGCCGGGCGGCTCGGCCGGGACGCTCTCGGTATTTTCCCGCATCGCAGGGCGTCACGGTCCAGATCTGGGCAGGCGACGCGCAGCCGTCGTTGTTGTCGAAGTTCAAGCTGTGGCAATGGCCGAGATTCTGGTAGCGAGCCCGCCGCGCCGGACCGGCATCCACAAACAAGGTAGACTGCCGGGCATGCGTCGTTTCGCGTGCGTGCTGGGCGCGTTGATCTTCCCGGTGTTGACGGCTTGCGGCTCGTCGGAGTCGTCGTCGGCGTCCGCTCCGCTGACGTTTCCCAAGGGGTTCATCTTCGGGACGTCGGTGGCCGGCTTCCAGGTGGACATGGGCTGTCCCACGCTGGACAAGGCGACGTGCGACGACCCGAACTCCGACTGGTACCAGTTCGTGACATCGCCGGACACGGTGGGCGACCCGAAGTCGCAGCTGAACGGCGAGTCGCCCGACGACGGGCCCGGCGAGTGGGAGCTGTACGAGCACGACCTGGATCTGCTCAAGGACGAGCTCCACGGCACGGGCTTCCGCATGAGCATCGAGTGGAGCCGGATCTTCCCGCAGCCGACGTTCGGAGTAGACGGCTACGACGCGCTGAAGAAGATCGCGAACCCGGAGGCGCTGGCGCACTACCACGCGATGTTCAAGGCCATGCACGATCGCGGCATCACGCCGCTCGTGACGCTGAACCACTACACGCTGCCGACCTGGATCCACGACGCGGTCGGCTGCCACAAGGATCTGGCGAACTGCTCGCCGCGCGGCTGGCTCGACAAGGACAAGACCGTGACCGAGATCGCGAAGTACGCGGGCTTCTGCGCCAAGGAGTTCGGCGACGACGTCGATCTGTGGGCGACGTTGAACGAGCCGTTCGCGGTGCTCCTGCCCGGCTACATCCTGCCCACGGCGGAGCGCTCGAATCCGCCGGCCGTCACGCTGCACCTGACGGAGGCGAAGACGGTGTTGCTCGGCCTGATCGAGGCGCATGCGCGCATGTACGACGCTATCAAGGCGAACGACACCGGTGACGCCGACGGTGACGGCAATGCTTCGCAGGTCGGCGTCGTGTACGCGATGGCGCCGATCGCGCCGGCGGACCCCACCGATCCCCTCGACGTGCAGGGCGCGAAGAACGTCTTCTACCTGTGGAACATGGTGTACCTGAACGCGGTGGCGCTCGGCGACCTGGACGCGAACATGGACGGCAACGTGGTTCATCGCGACGATCTGGCGAACCGCATGGACTACATGGGCGTCAACTACTACACGCGCATCACCGCCCAGGGGCAGGAGAAGCCGTTCCTGGCGGACCTGTCGCCGCTGACGACGTTCAACGCGCTCACGCTCAAGACCTACGAGGACTATCCGCACGGCATCTACGAGATGGCGATGATCGTGAAGAACCAGCTTCACCTGCCGATGATCATCACCGAGAACGGCGCGGCGGATCCGGCCGACGACGGCACCGCGCCCAGCTACATGGTGCGACACCTGGAGTGGCTGACGCGCGCCATCCACGACGGCGCGGACGTGCGCGGCTACTTCTACTGGTCGCTCATGGACAACTACGAGTGGAACCACGGCATGAGCGTGAAGATGGGGCTGTACGGCATGGATCCGGCGGACCCCGAGCGGAAGCGCGTCGCGCGCCAGGCCGTCCCGCTATTTCGGCAGATCGCGGACGCGAACAAGATCCCCGACGCGGTCGCCAAGCAGTATCCCGCGCCGGATCCGACCCGGTAGTCGGACCCGGCGGCGTGGCGTCGCGCTTCAGCACCGGCCCGCAGTCCGCAATCCGCGCGCCCGACAGAGCCGACGTCGCCTTCGCTGCCCCGCTGGCGGGCGTCCAGCCCCGGGCGCCGCCGTTCCCGCAGGCACGCAGGCGCCCTGCTGTTTGCCGGTCCGGCGCGGAATCCCGCCCCGCGGCCCGACCGAGATGCCCGCGCAGCTTCCGGATTGGGGTTTGCCGCTCCGGCGCGGAATCCCGCGAGCCGCCCGCGCGATGCCGCGCGATGCCGCGCGTTCCCGCAGCGCAACACCGCCCCGCGACGGTTCCGCGCCGCACCGGCATTCCCAACCATTTTTGTAGCCCGCTTTCGGTCGGCCAGGCCGACCGAAATGCCCGCACAACCACCTGTGCCCCACTTTCGGTCGGCCAGGCCGACCGAAATGCCCGCACAGCTCCGGATTGGTGTTTGCCGGTCCGGCGCGGAACCACCGGCGGCGACCTGCCAGGCGACACCAGACCGGGCGCGGCCGCGTGGTAATCTCGCGTGCATGGTGCGCGCACGCGGACGACTCTTGCTTGGTTCCAGTCTCGTTCTTGCCGGGGGGCTCGCGGTGGCCTGCGCCGCCACCGACGCGCCGCCGCCGAACCACTACGCCACCGGCGGGGCGTCGGGAACCGGCGGCAGCGCCGGCGCCTCGGGTAGCGGCGGTATGTCGGGCAGCGGCGGCACGTCGGGCAGCGGCGGCACGTCGGGCAGCGCCGGCGCGTCGGGCAGCGGCGGCGCGTCCGGCAGCGCCGGCGCGTCCGGCAGCGCTGGCGCGTGCCGGCGCCGACGGCGGCGCGGGCAGCGACGGCAGCGCGGGCGCGTCGGGCAGCGACGGCGGCGCGGGCGCCAGCGGCAGCGCGGGAGCGAGCGGCAGCGCCGGGGCAGCGGGCGGCGACGCCGCCGCGCCGTACCGGCACACCATCACGATCGACGGCACCAACGACTTCACCGCGTCCGCCGAGCAGTTCACGACCACGAGCTCCGGCTACGCCGCATACGTCACGTGGGACGACTCGGCGCTGTTCGTCGGCTACGACGGCGCCGATATCGCGGCCGGCAGCGCGAGCAAGTGGCTGTTCGTGTACGTCGACGTCGATCCCGGCACGAGCGGCGGCTCTGCGACGGGCGAGCAGTACAACACCGAGACGCCCGCATTCCCGACGGGCTTCCGCGCCGACGCCTACTTCGCGTGGAAGACCGACGGATCGTACTCGAAGCTGTCCGAGTACACCGGCAGCGCGTGGGCCATCAAGTCGCCGACCGTCGTGACCACGGCCCACACCGGCTCGTTTGTCGAGATCCGGATCCCGTTCGCCGACCTCGGTGTGTCCTCGCCGACGAAGCTCGGCGTTGTGACGCTGATGATGAACCAGGCGAACGGCGTCGAGGCGAGCTACGCGGGCTTGTACGCCGGAAGCTTCACCGACGGCTACTTCGCGTCCGTGCCGATCAGCTACACGCTGCTCGCCGACATGGCTTCCGCGACGAGTCCCAACGACCCGGCGAACCGCAAGCCCTAGGCAGCCGATTCGATGCACAGGAAGGGCGGAAGGGCGGAAGATCTGGGGATGGCTTTCGCGCCTGCTCGTCGACTTCAACGTCACCGCCCTTGTGCAAGCGGAGAGATAGGTGGTCTTCACGGATTCCCACGACCTCGTTCGCGAGCGCGGCAGCGACGAAGGTGCGACTCACGCCTGGATACCCCGAGTTCCTGGAAACCTTCCGCTCTTCCGCCCTTCCTGTGAAAGTCCAAATCAGGGGATTTCCCAGCCAGGAAACCGCGGCGGGGCGGCGGTTCGACGCGGCCGCTTGCTTTCCCGACGGACCTGGGGAGCAATCCCGCACCCGGACGTACACGGGACGGCTCCGAGGAGGAGGAAGACCATGAAGTTGATCAAGCTCATCACCGCCGGCGTGCTCGTCATTTCAGCCGGTGCGGTGACCGCATGCCACAGCGGCCCCGAAGGCAAGTACTCGCTCGACAAGACCGAGATGAAGAAGGCGATGGAGGCCAAGATCGCCAAGCTCCCCGCCGAGCAGCAGGGATTCGCCAAGCTCGCGACCGCGATGGTCGACGCGATGGACATGAAGCTCGACGTCCAGAGCGGCGGCAAGCTCGAGGCGACGTCGACCATGCCGTCGATGCAGCCGGGGGCGCAGGCCAAGACCGAGCAGAAGACCGGCAGCTGGCGCAAGGATGGCGAGAAGGTGATCCTGACCATCGACGGCAAGGACCTGTCCTGCGATCAGAAGGACAAGTCGCTGAGCTGCCAGCCGGACAAGCCCGACGACCCGCCGATGGTGTTCGTCAAGTCGTGAGCTTGCGGGTCACGGCAGCCTGAGCACGTCCCAGCGCACGCGGCGCATCGCGCCGCCCTTCACCGTCAGGCGGACGTCACCCTCGGTGACGTCCGATCCGGCGGCGTAGCTGCTGTTCACCTGCAGGCGATCGACGCCTCCCGCCGGTCCGGCGACGAAGCACGCCGAGCAGTCCGCGATCTGGTCGGCGGCGACGCTTGCCAGGTTCTGCGGGTTGCCGGCGTCGGTCGCCAGGCGCTCCGCGTCGAGCTGTGTGCCGTCGGCCAAGGTGAACGTCGCGTGACCGCCGGGCGAGAGCGCCACCCTGACGTCCAGCCGATCGGCCACGTCGTCGGGCGTGACCACCGTCGGGTCCGTCGCAGGGGCCAGCGTGTCGATGCTCGGGTCGAGCAGCGGCAGGATCTGGTCGGCCACGAGCAGCAGCGGCAGCTTGTCCAGGGGCGCCGGGATGGTGACGGACTTTCCCCCCTCGTACACCGTGAGATCGTCGAAGTCGACATAGCGGCCGGGCGGCAGCCAGCCGCTCTTGTCGGTCTTGCCGCGGTGCACGACGGGCCAGGTGTAGAGCGCCGGCCCGATGAAGTAGGCGTCCTGCACCGCCCACGCCTGCTCCGAGTCCGGGAACAGCAGGTACGGGTGCAGCGTGAGTGGGCGGCCCGTCGTGTGGGCGATCTCGGCGAGCGCCATGAAGTAGGGCTGCAGCCGCGTGTGCAGGCGTGCGTACTTCGCGTAGGTGTCGATCGTCTCCTGGTCGTCCCACAGGTGCCACTTGGTCTTCTTCGCCCCGACCGGGTTCGAGCAGGCGTTCTCCTCGTGCATGAACGGCGAGACGGCGCCGACCTCGACCCAGCGCAGGAACACTTCCTTGTCGTTGGGGAAGCTGGTGATGCACTTGAAGCCGGTCATGTCGCTGCCCCAGTACGGCACGCCGGTCATCGACAGGTTCACGCCCGCTCGCACCGCCGACGGCAGCCCGAGGGTCTCGTCGAAGGTCGCTTCCGCGTCCCCCTCCCACACCATCGGCGCGTACTGCTGCGTGCCGGCGTAGCCCGAACGCACGAAGAACAGGTAGTCGCCGTGACGCTCCTGCTCCATCAAGTCGTGTGCCGCCTTGGCGGAGAGCACGGGGTAGGCGTCGTGCATCTCGTCACCGCGCTTGCCGTTGAAGAAGACCGCGTCGCGCGGCGTGTACTCGCCGAAATCGTGCATCCAGCCGTCGTAGCCGCTGTCCAGCGTGCGCTTGAGCAGGCTCTGGTACCACTTGACCGCGTCCGGGTTCGTGAGGTCCACCGCCGCCACCGTGAGCAGCTTGCCCGAGATGAACTGGGTCAGCGTGGGCTCGCCGTCCGGGCCCTTGACGAAGAAGCCGTGGTCCTTGCCGTAGGCGTAGTCCGCCGCGGCGTTCGGGTTGTCCTCGGCGACGTACGGGTTGTTGTAGGCGACGGCCTTGTAGCCCGCGCCGTGGAGCGTCTGCGTCCACGCTTTCAGCTCGCTCTCGCGCCCGGTCTGGGAGAGCGCGGGCAGGAAGTGGGTCGAGTCGTCGATGGATGTGCAGGCGATGTCGTGGTCGCGCATGGCCTGCCACTCCGGCACGCCGTCGACCATGTCGCTGGCGTTCGAGCGTCGGCTCAAGCCGAAGTCCCAGGGTGGTGGTACGACCGGGCGCCCGGTGTCGGCCGTGTAGTCGTCCAGCGTCGCCAGCGGATCCTTCTCGACGTACACCACGGCGTCGAAGTGGCCGGCGTTCACGGCGAACCGCCACGCGTCGTCGCGCTCCGCGGCGAAGTTCACTTCCGTCCGGTACGTCGTGTCCAGATACACGCCGTAGCCGTGACTCGACAGGAAGAACGGCACCGGGAAATAGGTCATGCTCGGCCCGCTCGGATACGGGTTCTGTGCGCTGGGCGGCGTGCCTTCGCCCTTCCCGAGCGCGCCCTCTTCGGCGTAGCTGTAGAGCTGCCAGCCGCGGTGATCGACCGTGGCGAAGCGCTCGCCCATACCGAAGAAGTGCTCGTCGGTCGCAGAGGCGAACGCGACCGTGGTCTTGTTCAGCTCCGGCTCGGTGGTCTCGAGACCGAAGCGCACGCGTGGGCCGTCGACCGACAGCACGAGCGTCATGTGCACGTCGTGGCCGGACAGCGCGAGCGTCACGGACTGGTCGCTGTGTCCGGTCACGCTGGCCCGCGTCGCGTGGCGCCACGCGCCTTCCTGCGCCACGTAGCCGTCCCAACCCGGCAGCGACTGCGCCGAGTAGATCGCGTCGTCGACGGTCGCGGCGGGGCCGCCGTACGGGTCGTCGCCGCTATCGGTCAGCGTCGAGAGGACGGGCGTGCCGTCCGCTCGCTCGATCTCGATGGAGAACGGGGACAGCTCCACGTGCACGCGCGTCTGGTCCGAGACCAGGTCGACGCTGTGCGGACCGGAGTCGCCAGCGTCGCTGCCGCAGGCGACGAGCAGCGGACCGATGACGACGGCTGCGAGGACGGGCGATAAGCGCTTTTCCACGCGCGCATCTTGCCACGAGCGCGCGTAGAACGCGTTTCAATAGCGGCGCGCCGATTCCGCGCCGGACCGGCAAATCCCGGCGATCAGCCCTCGTCGTAGGGGATGCCGGCGAACTTGGCGATGCGGTCGGCGAGCTCGCGGGCGGGATAGCCCTTGCGCGTCACCAGGCGCTCCTGGCCCAGCATGACGTGCCCGATGTGGACGGAAGGGCCGTCCTTGGGCATCTTCACGTCGCGCTGGACGTGAAGCTTCGGGCCGTCGAGTGGGACGGTCCATTGCCAGCGCACGAGCAGCCGCCGCCAGATCGTGACCCGGCGTGCGGCGCGGTCGATGCTGACCCCGCCCTTGTACAGGAAGAGCAGCGCCGGCCAGCCGAGGAAGATCGCGGGCGCCCACCAGCCGCTCGAGCCGTCCGGACTGGAGAGTCGCACATAGATCGAGATGCCGATCGCCGCGAGGAGCCACGCCACAGCGAGGAAATCGGTCAGGGGATTTCGCGGCGAGAGCGGGATGTTCCAGACGTCTCCGGTCGGCTCGGTATTGCCGGTCGGCGGCGCCCAGCCGACCTCCAGCTTCCGCTCCGCGCGTGACACCTCGGCGCGCGCTGGCGGTTGCTTGGCGCGGGCCAGCTCCGACTCGAGATGTTCGATCCGCTCGTCGCGCGTGGCGACGTCCGCCTCCAGATCGCCGACGCGTTGACGCAAAGCCTCGCGGTCCGAGCGGAACCCCACCGCGACAGCCTACACCAGTCCGGCTCAGAGGCGCGTGCAGGTGAGCATCCGGCCCACGTCCTGGCTGCACGATTCCTTGCACACCTTGCCGCTCGGGCAGGCGCCGCAGAGGTTGCAGCCGCAGCCCGTGGTGCAGCCCGCCGGTGCGTCCACGCACGCGTACTGCTGTCCGCCGATGGCCTGGCCCAGGGTCAACGTCTCCTTGCAGATCTGGCTCGTCTTGCAGAAGTACGGCCCACAAGCGAAGCTGCCCGAGGGCGTCGCGCAGTTGGTCACGAGCGAGGGATCGGCGCTCTGCATCGAGGCCGCACACTCGCTCGCGTGCACCAGGCCGTCGCAGCCGCAGGTCGCGGTGCCGGTGCCGCACGACGATGGGATGTCGACGCAGTGGCCTGCGACGTCGGACGTGCCACACGCGAAGTCGGGGTAGCTGCAGTACTGGCCGGCGCCGCACGGCAACAGCGACGAGCACACGTCGGGGGCGCGGCAGCCGGGATCGCCGAAGGACGTGGCGCCGGGCGGGCACAGCCAGGCGCCGTTGACGCACTGGGCGGTGGAAATCGTGCCGTCGGTCTTGCAGCAACCGTGGGGGACCGGCTCGCAGGTGTTGCACACGATCACGTTCGTCGAGCCGGGCGGACACACCCAGTCCTTGCCGGAGCAGACGGGCTGCACGGACTTGTGCGCCTTGCAGTCGTCGACGCACGAGAGATCGAGGATGCCGCTGCAGTGGCCGGGCGGACCGGCGTCCGGCACGCCGGCGTCCGAACCCAGGCCGCACCCGGCCGAGACCGTCACTTTGGAGCCGGGGCTCTGCTGCAGGTTGTTGCAGGCGCCGGGGCACAGCTCGACGCGCGTCGGTGCGGCCGGGTCGTCGACGTAGAACGCGTTGGCGATCTCGCACGCGTTCGCGTTCTCCACGCGCGCCAGCGAGGTCGGCGTCGAACCCGCGGCGAGCGTGAAGGAGACCGTGACGTCGTTCGCGACCACGGGTTCGCCGCCGGTGTCGGGGATCGCGTACTGGCAGGACGTCTGCGTCTGTCGGAGGAACTGCAGCGCGTCCACGATCTTCTGTGCCGAGTCCGGGCTCTTGCCGACCAGCACCGGGTCACCCGTGCCGCCGGCGCTGGCGATCTGGCGCATGTCTTCCACGGCGCCGGCCTCGAGCCCGATCACGAACGTGAGCACCTGGGGATCGCCCTTCACGCCCTCGGCGGCGATCGCCGCGACGGCGTGCGTGGTGGAGTTGCACGTGTTCGGCACGCCGTCGGTGACGAGCGCCACGACGACCGCCTCGTCGGGGTTGGCGGCGATCAGCGCACGCGCGTACTCGATGCCGCCGCGCAGCGCGGGCAAGGTCGGCGTGCCTCCGACCGCCGCCGGTTGCTTTGCCGTGATCGAAGCCTTGATCGCCGCCGCATGGGCGGGCAGCGCGGCGATCGGCACCGCGGGCTTGGCGTACGCCTCCGGCGTACACTCGGCGGCGAGCGGGAAGTACTGGAGCCCGATCGAGATGCCTGCCGCCTGCGACGAGTTGACGAACGCGTCCAGCGCGGTCGTCGCGTCGTCCCACTTGTTGTCGTCGAGCATCGACCCCGAGCGATCCAGCAGCACGTAGATCGCCAGCGACGCGTGACCGCTGCGGTAGCTCGCCTGGGCGCAGAACGCGCTGCTCGGCGGCGGACCCGCGCCGACCTGGGCGGGGACGCCGTTCCACTCCAATCCGGTCTTCGCGCCGCAACTCGAGAACCAGATCGCCAAGACAAGGATTGAAAAAGCGCGCCGCACCGGGCCCTCGCGAATACCGTATCACGGCGTCGACGCCGCGCCCGTGCCCGGCGAAGGATGCACATGGACACGCGCGAACTGGGCGGCAAGACGGCGCTGCCGACCGCGCCCGCGCCCGGCGCTTGACGCGACCCATTTATGTGTTACAACAATTACCGTGCTGCGCTTCGAGTGGGACGCCCGGAAATCCCGTGCCAACGCGCGGAAGCACGGCGTCACGTTCGCCGAGGCCGCGACGTGCTTCGACGACCCGCAGGCTTGCTTCTTGCGGAACGAGCTGCCGGCGTACGAGGACCGGCTCATCCTGATCGCGATGTCCGCTCGAAGCCGACTGCTGTTCGTTGTCCACGCCGAGGTGGGCCGCAACGCGATCAGGATAGTCAGCGCGCGCAAGGCAAGCGCGGCGCAAAGGAGGATCTATGAAGGACTGGACTCTTGACCCCATCGACTTGACGGTGTGGAAGCGGGTGCCCGGAAATCCGTTCGCCGACTACGACCCAGCGGAGGGGATCGCGCTCTGGTCCCTCTGGGAGATGCCGTCGTCGGCGGTCGGCAAGGTCGTGCGTCGCGGTCGGCCCCGCGGCGAGCCCTCGGCCGTGCGCAGCGTGCGCCTTCCCGTAGCCACCTGGGAGCGCCTGAAGAGACAGGCGAAGGCAAGCCACACCTCGGTGAACGCGCTCATCCGCAAACGCCTGGGATGATCACCCGACGCGATCGACCAGCGCCGCGCTTTGGCGTGGATCGCGGGTGCTGCGCGTCAGCGCGCTGATCGGCGAGCGCGCGAAGCGCGAGCTCGGGTGAGCAGCGCGGCCAGCGCGGCCAGCGCGACCCACAGCCCGCTGTCCGACGACGAGCGTCGCGGCACGCCGCACGCGCAGCCGCCGTTGTCGCTGGACGCGCGCGGCGTCGCGCTGCTGGTGCCGCCGCTGCCACCCGCGCCGGCGCCGCAGTCGCACGGGCCGTAGCCCGTGCCGTCGGGGTAGCAGACGTTCACGCCGGGCGAGCCGTCGGTGCAGCTGCAAGCGGACTGGGCGCCGGGCGTGCAGCTCGCCGGTGCGCCGCCGCTGCCGGAGGTGGCGCCGCTGCCGCCGCTCCCGCCGGTGCCGCCGCTGCCGCCCGGGTTGCCGCCGACGACCTCGAACAGGCCCTCGAGCTGGTTGTCCGCAGGACCGCCGTTGCCTGGGTCGCTGAACCAGCCGACGCCTTCCTCGACCATGCCGAAGGTCTCGTCGTAGACGCCGTTCGTCTGCGGCGCGTGCATCCAGAAGTTGAACTGGAACGTGCCGCCCGGCGGCACCGTGCCCGTGACCGCGCCGTAGCGGTTCGACGCGGGCCACTCCGGTCCGGCGAACGGGCTGACGCGATCGCGCGGCTGGGTCGTGGCAAGCCGCGTGTTCGCGTCCCACGCCAGCGTGCCGGTGTTCTTGAGCGTGATCGACGCGGCGAGCTGTCCGCCGGCCTGGACCTGCGCCGTGCCCACGGTGGTGGTCGGGAACGACTGCGCCACGAAGCCGGCGGCATAGTACGACGATCCGCCGCCGGTGCCGCCCGTGCCACCCGTGCCGCCGCTTCCGCCGGTGCCACCACTCCCGCCCACCAGATCGGCGAGCGTGCCGTTGAACTTGTTGCGATCGACGGCGGCGTTGATGCCGGCGATGGTGCCGCTGTCGGTGTACTGGAAGAACTTCCACTCGGTCCACGCGTTGTCCGGCATGTCCGGGCACGGCTTCGAGTAGTTCGGGATCCAGAGTGGGTACTTCGTGAAGCCGGCGCCGCCGACGTAGTCCTGCCAGAAGTATTTCCCGGTGTAGATGATCGGCACGCGTCCGGTCTTCTGCTGGACGCGGTCGAGCCACGCCTGCACCGCGGTCTGGATGCCCGCCATGCTGACGCCGTCGTCCGACTCCAGATCCAGCACCGGCGCGAGATCGCCGGCATCGAGCGTACCCACGATGGCGAGGAACGCGTCGGCCTGCGCCACCGGATCCTTGTTCGGGTGGAAGAAGTCGTAGGCGCCGCGCGGGATCCCCGCGGCCTTCATCCCCGCCCAGTTCGTCGCGAAGGTCGGATCCGCACTGTTCTCGTAGGCCTTCGCGAACGAGAACTGGATCCCCGCGCCCTTCACCTGGTTCCAGTCGATGGTGCCGTCCCAGTGGGAGATGTCGATGCCCTCGATCGTCGGTCCGCTCGCGCACACCTGCACCGCACCCGACGTCTCGCCGAGCTGCTCGTCCGTCGCCGGCCCGCAGCCGGCGAGCAGCAAGCACGCGACGCCCCAACCTGCTCCGCGGAACCGCACCATGGCGACGAGCTTCCATCGCCGGCGAAGCGGCTGCAATCGACGACCGCGCTGGCGCGGCGCGTCGTTTCCGCGCCGGACCGACAAATCAAGCCCGGCTTGAACGGAACGGGCTCAACGCGCCCGGGCGTCTCGCGCTCGGCCTGGCACTGCAGGCACAGCGCGGTCTCCGGACGCGAGTGCAGCCTCCGGTAGCCGATCGGCTCGCCGCACTCGACGCAGGCGCCGTAGCCGCCCGACGCGTTCAGCGTCGAGTGACCAGTGGCTCGATCAAGCCCACCAAGCCGTTGTGCTTGATCTCGAACATGCTCTCGAGCTGCTCGCCGAGCTTGCCGCGCGGAAAGCCCTTGCGTGCGAACCACGCCAGGTACGCCACCGGCAAGTCGATCAGCAGCACGCCCTTGTACTTGCCGAACGGCATGCGCGCGCGCGCGAGCACGAGCAGGTTCTCCGGTGAATAGTCGGGCTCACGTCCAGGCATGGGTCTGTCCCTCGTCAGGGACTTCGCGGCGTCGTCGGTCCGGCGCGGAACCGCGCGCGATCTGCTAGCATGATTTCGTGACCTCGACGCTGCCTGAAACCGCGGAACGCGCCCTCGCGGACGCCGCACGCGCGTGGCCGGCGCTGGAGGTCTTGATGCTGTTCGGCTCCGCGGCCCGCGGGCGGATGCGCCCGGACTCCGACGTGGACCTCTACGTGCGCCTCGCGCCAGGCAGCGTGCGCGACCGCGACGCGGAGACGCGACTGGTCGAGGCGGCGGCGCGCGCTTGCCGTCGCGAGATCGACCTCGTGATCGAGTCGTCCTCCACGTCGGTGATCCTGCGTCGCGAGGTGGCCGCGCACGGTCGCCCGCTGTTCGAGCGCTCGCCCGGCGCCGCGCGCACCCTCCGGGTCGAGGCCGTGCACGCGTACATGGATCTGGAGCCGCAGCTTCGCTTGATCGGCGCGGCGATCCGCCAGCGTGCCGTCGAAGCCGGTCGCGCTGCGGCGCAGCGACTGCCGGAGGGCACCGGGCGTGGTTGATTCGCACCTGGTCGAGCAGCGGCTCGCCGCGATCCGCGATCGTCTGGACCGCATCGCGCGGATGACGCCGGCGGACCGCGCAGCGTTTCTGGCCGACCGCACAGCGCAGGAGATCGTGGCGTTCAATCTGTTTGTCGCTTTCCAGGACGCGCTCGATCTCGCGGCGCACCTGATCGCCGACCGCGACCTCGAGCTGCCCGCCACGGCGCGGGAGCATTTCGAGGTGCTCGGGCGCGCAGGGCTGCTGTCGCCCGCTGTCGCTTCGGCCATGGCCGGCTGCGCGGGCCTGCGGAACCTGATCGCGCAGGCCTACCGCAGTCTCGATACCAGCCGGCTCTACGACGAGCTCCCGCTCGGTCGCGACGCGCTGACGGCGTTCTCGGGCGAGGTCGCGGCGATCGGCTGACGCACTCGGTCCGGGGGCGCGGCTGCCGCCGCGGCGTCGGGGGGCGCGTCCGTGCCGGCGTCGGCGCCGCCGGGATAGCTGCAGCCGGCATCCGGGACAACATTGCCCTCGCAGCCCATCGCGCCCATCACGCCGCAGGCGTTGTCCGGCAGACAGCAACCGATCTCGTACGCCTTCTGTGTCGGACAGTCAGTGTCGACCACACCGGCCAGCACGTGATCGAGCGCGACGGGGACGTCGTGCTCGAGGTAGGTGTCGAAGTCCGAGCGCGCGTGACGCCGGGCGAAGGCGCCGCGCCGCGCGCCCCGGAGCTCGACGCACCACACGTCGCGCGCGGCGCGCGCGAGCGCTCCGGCGAGGCTCGTCTCCATGTCGAAGGCCATGGCGCGACGGTTCATCGCGAGGCCGTGCACCAGCACCACCGGCGCCAGCGGCAGCGGCTCCCGCGCGGCGCGGACGCGCGCGACCACCACGCTCGCGCCATCGCCCGTCGGCAGATCCACCACACGGTCGAACGGGTGATCAGTGCGCAGCCGGTGCCGCCAGTAGACCCCCCAGGCAACCAGCAACGCCACCAGCCCGACCAGCGCGCCGGCAATCTCGACGGTGATCCGCACGCCTTGGGGCATTCCGCAGCGAGTGTACTCTACCGGCGGACGTGCCAGCAGGGCTGGCTTCGGCGGCGCGGAATCCCGCGGCGAGGCCGCGCAACATCGCGTCTCTAGTTGCCCTGCACCCGGCCGAGGTCCACCTCCCGGTGACGGAGAACGCCGGCGCACGTGTCGTCGTCCACGTATCCGATCGGCTTGTCGTAGCGGAAGAATGTGAACCCCTGGGCATCCGTGAGCGTCAGCCGGTAGCGATCGCCGTCGTGGAGCACGTCGGCACCCCCGTTGCTGAATCCCCAGCCCGCCTGCAGCTCCACGTCCGTATCCGCGGCATCGAGATCGACAGAAGCGATCCAGCGCCCGGCGCCCGCCAACTGTGCCGTCCCGCCGCTGCTCGCGGTCATGCCGGACTTGCACTCGCCGTTCCAGCACGCGGTCGCGGTCGCGCTCGCGACCTCCGCCGGCGACATGCCGAGCCGCGCGCTCAAGTGCAACCCGCCGTCCCCGAGCGCCATCGCGCACCGCGCACCGGTTCCGGACGGCCCGCACGAAGGGCAGACGAGCCCGACGACAAGAAGCGAGAGGATCGACCGCACCGCAACCTCGAGCCAAAGCATGGCGCGTCCCCGCGCAGTGCGCACGCCGTCACGTTCCGCGTCGCGCGGCGGCGCGCCGGAACCCGCGGACCAGGCAGGACGGCCCGCGCGCCCGCGACTCGACTAAGGGCCGCGTGCTGCAAGCGCCAGGCCTCGGGGCGCGTAGTCAACATGAACGCCCCTCCCGTCGCTGCTGCAGGTCACTGTCCCAGCCTCGGAGGCAGTCTACGGGACAATCGGCTCCGGCGCGAGGCGAGTCTGGCCCGGGATCGACCGCGCGCGCATTGCACTCCCCGGGGTAGTCGGGCTGGTACTTCAGCGTCTTGAACTGGGCCTCGCTGAAGGCGTTGTCGTCCGACACGTGTGGGCGACTGAAACTGCGCTGCACGCCCATCGACGCGAGCAGCTGCGCCAGCGTGTCGCTCCTCATCGCGGAGCCACGGTCGGCATGCACCGTCAGCCCGGGCTCGATGCCGTGGCGCACGATGGTCTCGGCGAACAGCTGTGCCGCCAGGTGCTTGCACTCCTTCTGCGCGACCATCCAGCCGACCACGTAGCGGCTGAACAGGTCGATGATGACGTACAAGTGCAGGAACACGCCGCGCTGCATCGTCGCCAGCTTCGTGATGTCCCACGTCCACACCTGGTTGGGCGCCGTCGCCGTCAGGGTCGGCTTCACGTGGGCCTGCGGAAGCCGCTGATCCCGGCGCTCCCGCGTTTCGCCGGCCTCTGCGAGAACGCGGTACATCGTACGCATCGAGGCGAGATACTCGCCACGGCTCAACAGCGTCGCGTACACCTCCGGCACCGGCTGATCGACGAATTCCTTGCTGTGGAATACGTCGCGGATGGCGGCGCGCTCCTCGTCGCTCAAGCGGCGCGGATTCGGTGCGCGCTCGTCCATGCGGGGCGGCGGCGGCGGTCGGGTGTTGCGGTACAGCGTTGCGCGACTCACGCCGAGCACCCTGCACGCCGCAGCAATCGGCACGCGCGGATCGTCCAGCTCCTCGACGAGGTCCATCAGCTCTCTCCGTCGTCCCCGAGGGTCGGCAGGGCTATCCCCAGCACCTCGTGCGCTTTTTTTTGGAGGGCGATGAGGGCGTCCGCCACGTACAGCTTGCGCTCGAGCTGGGCATTGCGCTTCGCGAGCTCGGCGATGCGGCGGTCCTTCGCGTCGAGCTTCGGCTTGCGCCCGGCCTTGCGGCCTTCAAGTCCTGCCGCGCCCGACTCGGCGAGCTGCGCGCGCCAGGAGGCCAGGTGCGAGCTGTAGATGCCTTCCTCGCGCAGCATCGCTTCGAGCGCGCCACGCTTGCCGCTGGCGAGGCAGGCGTCGGCCTTCTTCACGATGCGCAACTTCTCGGCCGCGCTGAACGTCCGCTTGGGACGCGGCTGCTTCGGAATGGTTTCGTTTGCGGCGCCGCTCACGCCGCGAGCACGCTCTCGGCGCTCGCTTGCGGGGTCGGCCTTGGGACCAGGAACAGAGGTGGGTTTGGACACGATTTCGGGTCCATTCTTCGCCCTTCGGCACAAACATTCCAGGAGGGAGCTGTCTCACCCGACATTGGCACAGGGGGAGGGACTCTCCGTCGAGCAGCTCCATGACCAGGAACATCGAGCCGTCGTCGGCCGTGTCGTCGTCGAGCACGCGGACCACGCCGGGATGGTCGACCTTGTTGGCCGCGTAGCCCTCCTTGAGGAACCGGGCGCGGATGTGGGAGTCGATGGACAGTTCGGGGTGGAGGACCTTGATGGCGCCTCGTGCTCCGTTCCGGTGCTTGCCTGCGTAGACGGCCGCCATGCCGCCCACGCCGAGCAGCGCGTCCAGACGCCACTTGCCGCGCAACGACGTACCGACGCGGTTGGTCGCCCGAAGCAGCGTCGGATCGACAAGGTCGGTGGCGCTGTCGTGGGTCCCCATCGTTGCCGCCGAGGATACCACGCAGGACTACAGCTGGCCGGGCATCCGCCGTACCGTATCCGCCGCCCGCTCACTCCATCGGCGCGTTCGGTGGTGTACCCGGGAAGTCCGGGGTTTCGGCGCCGATCGCGGATGGTCAGATGGTCGCCAACGTCACCTACGGAACACGAGCGCAACGAGCACCGTACACGTAGCTGTGGTTGCCGGGGGTGTCGTTGTACCGTAAGCCCCTTACGGCCAGCGTCGTAGCCGAAGTCGCCACGCGCCAGCAGACTGCGGTCGATGGCAACGGCAGTGGAGTCGCAGGCGGGCGCCGAGGGTGGCGGCGGGCTACTCGGCGCCGTGCTGTGCGGATTGATCGGCGGCCCAGCGCGAGGGGATGAGCTCGGAGAGGCGGCGCACGGGCCAGCCGCGCTCGATGCGGTCGATCACGTCGACGAGGTAGCGGGACGGGTCGACGCCGAGCAGGACGCAGCTGTCGGTGAGGGTGAAGGCGGCGGCGAGCCGCTCGCCGCCACGCTCGGAGCCGGTGAAGAGGAAATTGCGCCGCGCTACAGCAAACGGCCGGATGCGGCGCTCGACGCGGCCGTTGTCGATCTCGAAGCGCCCGTCCGTGAAGCAGCGGCGGAAGAAGCCGCGCTGGTTGATGGCGTAGGTCGTAGCGCGGCGGAGCGGCGACTTGGGCAGCAGCTTCGGATGGATGTCGTCCGTCCAGGCATCGAACTGGTCGAGGATCGGCAGCGAGCGCCGCCGTCGCTCCTCGCGGCGCGCGTCGGCGTCGAGGCCGCGGGCCTTGCAGTCCGATTCCACCTTGTACAGATCGGCGAAGTGCTTGAGCGGCACGGCGGCTCGTTGGTCCCTGGCGAGCAGCGCGGCGTGGAACTTGGAACGGATGTGCATGCCGCACCCGAGCCGTCGCTCCGGCGGCACCGCGACCTGCGTCTCTCCGTCTTCGTCCTCGACCTCGCGCGAGTAGCCGGCGTAGCCATCGCACTGGATGAAGCCATCGATGGCGGAGAACCAGTCCGTGATCTCCTCCGCTTCCCAGCTTGGCGTGTAGCCGTAGGCGACGAGCTCGCTGCTGCCGGGCGCGCCATCGGTGCCTACGAAGCACCAGATGTGGCCGCGGAACACGCCGTGTCGGCTGCTCTTGTCGAGGGTCTTGAGGTGCGAGTCGTCGGCGCCGACGATGTTGCTGCCGAAGACGAGCGACTGGGTGGCGACGGCGATGGGCTCGACCAGATCGGTGGTGTAGGCCCAGTACGACTGCAGCGTCTTGTCGGGTACGTCGAGCCCGAGTCGGGCGAGCTCGCGACGCTGCCGGTCGAGCGGCAGCCCGAGCACGCACTTGTCGGCGACGAGCTTGGCGAGCAGCGAGGCATCGACCTTGCGCACGACGGCGGGCGCCTGGGTACGCGGCGCGACCGACACGTCCTTGCGGCAGTGCTCGCAGGTCGCTTTCTCGCGCCGCTCCACGTCGACGACGATGTGGCCTGGCACGTAGCGGATGCGCTCGTGCTCGACGTGACCGAAGATCGTCTTGTCACGCCCGCACAGCGCGCAGAGCCGCTCCTCCTCGGGGATCGGCGTGCACGTCGTGTTGCGCTCGACGTGCGGCGCGATCTTCATCGAGCGCACGCGTTTGCGCTTGCGCTTGACGTCGCTGGCGTTGTCGGCGTCGCCAGCCTCGCCGCTGCCGGCAGCCTCGGCGTCTGGCGGTGCGCTATCGGCCTGGTCCGGCTCGTCCGGCGCCGGCACGGCGAGCTCCGCGCTGCCGTCGCCGGCGACCGCAGCGTCTTGTCCCCCGAGTGCGAGGAAGAGCTGTTTCAGCTCGTCCCGCGACAGCTTCTCGGTGCTGCGACCGAAGCGATAGCGGTTGGCGCGCAGCACGCGCCAGGCCAGTCGCTCGTTTTCTCGCTCGAGCGACGCCATCGAGACCATCACCTGGCCGAGCGCTTCGGAGCCGCGCCCCTCGGCGAACATCTTCTCCAGGTGGGCCTTCAGCGCCTCCAACCGCTGCTGTCGCTCCATCTCCAGGTCGGCGTCGAGTGGCACGCCCGCGGTCAGAAGCTCGCGCGGAACGGGCAGTCGTCCGGAGAGTGGATTGCGCGGCTTCGTCGCGTGCTTCGAGCGCTTGCGGGTGCGTTGTTTCGAGGTCGCGTTGCGCATGGCGGAACGTCATCCCGTATGATCTCCCGCTCTCGACTTTGCAACAGGATTCGACAATGCCGCGCACCATTGTCATGCGCACTCGCCGCGCGTGATCGCTACGCCGCGTGACGGTAGCGCTTGCGACGCTTTGCACCGGCGAGCTCGATGCCTTCGAACATCAGCGCGAGCTCGGCCGCGTCGATCTCGACGTGCGTCGCTTGTCCCTCCGCGTCGCGCACCAGACGGAACGTGCCCGCCTCGAGGCGCTTCTTGACGATACAGAATCCGTTGCGATCCCAGAACAGGATCTGCGCCAGATGACCCCGGCGGTTGAGAAACACGAACAGGTGTCCGCTCATCGGCACCAGCCCGAACTCCGCCTCGACGACGGCGGCCAGACCATCGAAGCTCTTGCGTGCATCGACTGGCTGGGCGGCGACGTAGATCTTCACGCTCGGTGGCAGCGTCAGCATCACTCGCCTCCTTCTACGACGTCGAGCAGGCGAGCGAGCTCTTCGAAGCCGAAACCACCCGCAACGCGCACGCGACGCCCGCCGACCAGCTCGATCTCCACGACCAGCTCCGTCGCCCGAGCCCCGGCATGCTCCGGAGCTCGCGCACGCGTGCTGACGCGCACCGGAAGAAACCCCATCGCCGTACCCGGCTCCCCACCGCTGCTCGCGCGGCCGCGCGGCGACGCTCGCTGCTCGCCCAAGCCGCTCCTGCGGCTCGACCACCACTGCAGCGTCGCCGCCGAGATGCCGTACGACCGAGCGTACTCGCGCGCGGTCATTCCGCTGCGCTTCCACGCGGCAACCTCGGCCGCCCACTCCGCCGCACTGCGACGCGGCGCCTTCGCGCCACGCTTCACTTCCGTCTTGCCTGCCATGCCCGCAGCATGCTTCATCCGGTCGCGCTCGCACTCACGCTGGGCATAAGG